>CAWDPG010000007.1:0-1100358 GCA_963804155.1 uncultured Acidobacteriaceae bacterium | reverse complement strand
ATAGGTGGGTTAGAGCGAACTCAGGGAAGTGAACCATCTCAGTACCTGAAGGAAAAGAAAGAAACCTCGATTCCGCTAGTAGTGGCGAGCGAACGCGGAAGAGCCCAAACCCGTAACATTTCGGTGTTTCGGGGGTTGTAGGGTCCGCAACAGTAGAGTTACCAATCTGGCTGTTAGCCGAATCCTCTGGAAAGGGGAGCCATAGAGCGTGATAGGCGCGTAGGCGAAAATAGTCCAGACTCGAAGCGGATACCTGAGTAAGGCGGGGCACGTGAAACCCTGCTTGAATCTGCGGAGACCATTCCGCAAGGCTAAATACTCGTCTCTGACCGATAGTGAACCAGTACCGTGAGGGAAAGGCGAAAAGAACCCCGTCGAGGGGAGTGCAAAGTACCTGAAACCGTGTGCCTACAAGCAGTGGGAGGGCTATGTCCGCGGCGCAAGCTGCGGAAACGCCTGACCGCGTGCCTATTGCATAATGAGCCGGCTAGTTATTCTTGTCAGCAAGGTTAAGCTTCAAGCGAGCCGTAGCGAAAGCGAGTCTGAATAGGGCGATCCAGTTGGCAGGAATAGACGCGAAGCGGGATGATCTACCCATGGCCAGGTTGAAGGTGGGGTAACACCCACTGGAGGACCGAACCGGTGTTTGTTGAAAAAAGCTCGGATGAGCTGTGGGTAGGGGTGAAAGGCTAATCAAATTCCGTGATTGCTCGTTCTCTCCGAAATAGCTTTAGGGCTAGCCTCGGATGATTTGCGCTGGTGGTAGAGAGATGGATGGACTAGGGGGCTTTCCGGCTTACTGAATCCAACCAAACTGCGAATGCCAGCGACAACCAGTCCGGGAGTCAGACGGCGGCGGCTAAGCGTCATCGTCGAGAGGAAAACAGTCCAGACCGCCTGCTAAGGTCCCCAAGTTACGGTTAAGTGGGAAAGGAAGTCGGAACGCTCAGACAGCCAGGAGGTTGGCTTAGAAGCAGCCATCCTTTAAAGAAAGCGTAATAGCTCACTGGTCAAGCGGTCCGGTGCCGACAATACAACGGGGCTCAAACCGTACACCGAAGCAGCGGATGCGTGGCGCAAGCCGCGCGTGGTAGGAGAGCATTCTCAACTGCGGCGAAGCTAGACTGAGAAGACTAGTGGAGCGTTGAGAAGAGACCCTGCCGGCATAAGTAGCGATAACGGAGGTGAGAACCCTCCGCGCCGAAAGTCTAAGGTTTCCTGAGGAAGGTTAATCCGCTCAGGGTTAGGCGGTCCCTAAGTCGAGGCCGAAAGGCGTAGATGATGGACATCCGGTTAATATTCCGGACCTCCCAATGTTCGATATCACGATGGGGTAACGCAGAAGGATAAGCAGGCCGTCCTATGGCTATGACGGTCGATGCGCGTAAGCTGGCGCTGGCAGGCAAATCCACCAGAGCAACAGTGAGGCGCAAAGCAGGCCCGTATGGGATTCAGCTGCTGATTTCACGCTGCCGGGAAAAACCTCTAAGGAGAACAAAGGGAACCGTACCCCAAACCGACACAGGTAGACGAGGAGAATATCCAAAGGCGCTCGAGTGAAAGCTCGTTAAGGAACTCGGCAAATTGGCTCCGTAACTTCGGGAGAAGGAGCGCCCGCGCAAGCGGGCCGCAGTGAAGCGCGTACGGCGACTGTTTAACAAAAACACAGGTCTCTGCTAAGTCGAAAACGACGTATAGGGGCTGACGCCTGCCCGGTGCCGGAAGGTTAAAAGGAGAGGTTAGCGCAAGCGAAGCTTTGAATTGAAGCCCCGGTGAACGGCGGCCGTAACTATAACGGTCCTAAGGTAGCGAAATTCCTTGTCGGGTAAGTTCCGACCTGCACGAATGGCGTAACGATCGTACGACTGTCTTAACGAGTTGCTCGGCGAACTTGTAGTACCGGTGAAGATGCCGGTTACCCGCAGCTAGACGGAAAGACCCCGTGCACCTTTACTACACCTTAACTATGGGTTATGGTTCTCGCTGCGCAGGATAGATGGGAGGCTTTGATTCCGGGTTCTCGGATTCGGAGGAGCCAACGGTGAGATACCATCCTGCGAGTGCTGTGACTCTAACCTCCTCCCGTAATCCGGGAGAGGGACATAGTTAGGCGGGTAGTTTGACTGGGGCGGTCGCCTCCTAAATTGTAACGGAGGCGCGCGAAGCTACTCTCAGGCTGTTTGGAAATCAGCCGTCGAGTGTAAAAGCATAAGAGTGGTTGACTGTGAGACCAACAAGTCGAGCAGGTACGAAAGTAGGCTTTAGTGATCCGGTGGTTCTGTATGGAAGGGCCATCGCTCAACGGATAAAAGGTACGCCGGGGATAACAGGCTGATCAATGCCAAGAGTTCATATCGACGCATTGGTTTGGCACCTCGATGTCGGCTCATCGCATCCTGGAGCTGTAGAAGGTTCCAAGGGTTAGGCTGTTCGCCTATTAAAGCGGTACGTGAGCTGGGTTCAGAACGTCGCGAGACAGTTCGGTCCCTATCTGCTGTGGGCGTAGGAGATTTGCGGGGGGCTGTCCTTAGTACGAGAGGACCGGGATGGACGAACCTCTTGTGTTCCAGTTGTCCTGCCAAGGGCACGGCTGGGTAGCGAAGTTCGGTTGTGATAACCGCTGAATGCATATAAGCGGGAAGCACGCCCCAAGATGAGATCTCCCTGAAGGGCCCAGAAAGACCATCTGGTTGATAGGCTGGGTGTGGAAGCGCAGTGATGCGCGTAGCTTACCAGTACTAATCGCCCGTTCGGCTTTACCATAGAATTAACTCCGCGCAGTTCAGGCGGACACTCTTCTAGCCTTGTACCCCAATCCATTTCGTTCCGCGTGATTCGTCTGCCGCTTCGTGTCAGGGCACGACCGGGGTACCCCCCAGGTCGCGTGCCGAAGAGACGGCAAATGATTTCAGGGGCTAAAGCCCCTGAAGACGCGCGAAAGTCTTGTTGGCGCCAGTTTGCTGGCCGCTTCCCTGCCAGGCCCGGGCGGAACAATCCGGGATCAGCAGATGCTGCGGCTCGCTGCGGAAAACCATCCGCCAAGCGCCATCCAAGTTTGCCGGTGACCATACTGCGAGGGATCACCCGTTCCCATCCCGAACACGGAAGTTAAGCCTCGCTGGGCCGATGGTACTGCACGGGTGACTGTGTGGGAGATTAGGTGATCGCCGGCATTAATACCAAACAAAAGGCCATGCCCTTACGGCATGGCCTTTTTGTTGGTGCGCCGAGCGTCATTCAACAACTTGGAGGTGCAAGACCTCTTCACATCCTGATGGAGGGGAAGTGATGGCGAAGCGCCAAGGGATCATCGCGAGGTGGTTTCTGAACGCAAGGTGGAGCAAAAGCGCGAGCCGATGGGCAAGAACCTGATAACGGGCATACGGCGCCCGACGAGCGGGCAATGGATCGCGAAGTCTATCTCCATCAAGAGCGCTGGCTGTGAATCCGGCGGGTGTGGGTGGAAGGCGGTTGAGCTTACCTCGGGAGATCTGTCGCATGTCCAGGAATCGGGACTGAGGGTGCAGCGATGCGCTCCGACCCTGCGGCAGAAGTCAGCAGCTGGCAGAGTAAGCCGCTACGGCGACTGGAAGGCTCAAACGGCTGGATGCCGAGAGTAGGCGACGGGACTCCACGCGCGGCAAGCGGCAGAAAATCCAGCTTCGGCTGGCCTTTGGCGAGGAGGGGCGGAGTGAAGCTCCGTGGGATCCTGGCGAAGGGACCGAAACGCGCACGGCGAAACGCATGACCGAAAGCCCGGCCGGGAACGATGAACAACTGATGGAAGAGGTCTGCGAGCGGGAGAATTGCTTGCGGGCTCTGAAGCGGGTGAAGTCCAACAAGGGCAGTGCGGGCATCGACGGCATGACGGTCGAGCAATTGCCCGGCTCCCTGAAGGAACGCTGGCCAGCCATCCGCGAACAACTGCTGAGTGGGACCTACAAGCCGCAACCTGTGCGACGTGGGGCGCGGGATTTTCCGAACAAAGTCACGGGTTCCATCCTGGACGTGCGGCGCACCAGGCCGTGGCCAATGCGCGCCAGTATGTCGCCGCAGGCCGCGTCTGGGTGGTGGACCTGGACTTGGAGAATTTCTTCGAACCGGGTCAATCACGACTGGCTGATGGCCGCCGTAGCGCGTCGGTCGCCGACAAGAGGGTGCTCAGCCTGATCCGGGCAGTGCTCGCCGCGAGTGTGATGGAGTACTGGCGGCGGGTCCGGTGGATGATGGAGCGCCGCAGGGCGGGCCTTTATTGCCACTGTTGTCGAACCTCGTGCTCGACGAACTTGACCGGGAACCGGAGCGGCGCGGCCACTGCTTCGCGCGCTATGCGGACAATTGCAACATCTACGGCCCAGCCGGCGGGCGGGGAGCGGGTGAAGCAAAAGTACTACCTGCTTCATCACGCACAGGCTCAAGCTCAAGGCCAACGAGCAGAAGAGCGCTGTGGCTCGGCCGGTGGAACGTAGGTTCCTCGGCTTCAGCTTCAAGTACGAGGACCGAAACGCCGCATCGACGGTAAGGCCCCGACTCGGTTCAAGCGGAAGTTGCGGGAACTGACCAGCCGGACACGGGGCATCAGTATCGAGCAGATGACGAGCAGACTGGCCGACCATCTTCGCGGATGGAAAGCCTACCTCGGCTTCTGCGAAACGCCTTCAGTGCTGGAGACGCTGGATCAGTGGCACCGGCGCAGACTGCGGTCGATGATCTGGAAGCAATGGAAGCCCGGCGCAGTGCGGTTCCGCAGGCTGTGCGTACATCAAGTGGGACAGAAGCTGGCTCGGCAAACCGCCGCAAGTCCGCTCGGTTCATGGCGTATCGCCGACAGTCCCGCCATGAATATCGCATTTCCGCTGGCCAACTTCGACTCGCTCGGCCTTCCGCGCCTGTTGTTCGCAACCCAGCTCAATTCTCCGAACCGCCAGATACGGACCCGCATGTCCGGTGGTGTGGCAGGGGAGAGCGGGCGACCGTCCCCCTAAGCCTATTCGAGCGGGTCGGGATTCTCTACGCCTTCCTGCCGCCATTTCGGTTCGCTGTTTCCGGAAGGAGCCGCTTCGCCTCAGTGACTTCCCAGTGTAGCAACCCCGGAACTGTCGCGGGGCAAATTTGGAGCGAACGGCGCGGCAATGAGGGGCACAAAAGCCGCGGGGCCCCTCCACCAAGCGGTGAAGAGGCCCCGGAAGTGTTCGAGGTTTACGGTGCAGCCTACTCGAGGATGACCGTCAAAGTGGAGGAAACCGTCGAGCCTCCGCCAGTGGCGCTGACGGTGACCGACGAGGTTGTGGCCGTTCCGGTCGAGCTGCTCGACGAGCCGCCGCAGCCGGAGAGCATGCCGAACCCGGCAAGCAGAACAACCAGCATCAGCAGCACGAACAGCCGGTTGCGCCTCCGGATACCGAGGAAGCAGAGGGCCACTGCCAGGGTTGCCGGGAAGATCGGCCGGTAATCGTGCCGGATCATGGCTGCCGAAGAGGGCGTCGATACCGAGAGCGTCGTGGCTGCGGTTGTGCCGGTGGGCACGCCAGTCGAGCTGTTCGGCGCAAACGCGGTTAACGACGCGGGGTTGAAGCTGCAGGAGTAACCGCTTGGCAACCCGCTGCAGGCGAATGTGACCGTCCCGGCGGCAAAGTTGTTCACCGAGCCGAGGCTGATCTGGGTCAGCCCGATTGTCCCGGGCTCAATGGTCAGCGAGGACAGCGAGAGGCCGATCGTCATGCTCGGCTTCTCGCCGGCCGGATTGACTGCGAAGGTCACCGATACCGGCACCGCGGCGGCATAGTAGATGTTGTCGCCGGGCTGGGTTGCGGTGATCGTGCAGGCGCTGGTTGTGGTGACCGAAGAGAGGAATGTAACCGTCGAGCCGCTGACGGTGCAGACCGATGTTGTGCTGGAGGCGTAGGTGACCGGCAAGCCGGAGGTCGAGGTTGCCGCCAGCGTCAGCGTGGTGCCCACAACCTGCGTCTGAGGCTGGCTGAAGGTGATGGTCTGCGTGGGCAGCGGCGCCTGGACGCTGATGGTGATCGGCAATTGCGTTGCCGCCAGGTAATTAGTGTTGCCGGTCTGATTCAGGTCGATGACCAGGCTGGCCGGATAAGTGAGGGACTGTCCCGGAGGCAGCTCGACCTCGGCCGTCGTTGTCCCGCTCTTCGTCGAGCTGCCGTACAGGGTCCACTGCACGGCGCTGCTCTTGTCGGTGCTCAGGGTGATGGCGTTGTTGGTGCCGCCGCCCGTGGCCGAGAAGGTGACGATCGCGCACTGCGAGGTCACGCTGCAGGATGCAATGTAGTGGAACGGGGACGGGCTCGTAGTCGAGTTGAACGAGATCGTCTGGGTGGCCTGGTTCACGACGATGGTCTGCTGAACCTGGGTCGCTGCCGCGTAGTCCACGTTGCCCGGCTGATTGGCGTCGATCACGATGCTGCCGGCCCCGGTCACCGTCAGCGTGGCCGTCGAGGTGCCGTTGGACAGCGTGGAGGCGGAGATGGTTCCCGCGCCCGTGCTCGTGGAGTCCACGGTGAAGACCACCGCGTTCCCCGACGCTCCGCCGTTGGCGCTCAGCGAGGCCGTCAGCCCGGACGAATAAGTGAGCGGTGTGGTGGGCTGCGGGAAGACGATGGTCTGCGAAGCCGTGTTGACGGTGAGCGTCAACTGGGCCTGTGTCGCGGTGTCGTAGTAGACCCCGCTCACCAGGCCACCGGCTTCGTTGGCGTCGATCACGATGCTGCCGGCCTGCGTCACGGTCAAGGTCGCAGTGGAAGTGGTGCCGGTCACCGTGGTGCTGGAGAAGGTTCCGGCGCCCGTGCTCTTCGAATCGACCGTGAAAACGGCCGCCTGGTTCGAGCCGCCGTTGGTCACGCTGACCGTGATCGTCATGCCGGGCGTATAGGTGACAGTGGTTGTGGTTGGCGCAGTGAAGGTGAGGGTCTGCGGCGTCGTCAAGGCGTAGCCGGTCACCGTCGCGGTTCCTACGCCGCCGTTGGTGGTATCGGAAACGGTCAGCGTTGCGGTTTGAGTAGCCGGCTTCGTCGCCGTGAAGGTGATGGTCGCCGGATAGCTGGAGGCGGAAACCGCAGTGGAGAAATTAGCCGAAATGGAGGAGCAGGTGGTGCCCGCCGTAGCGGCGAACTCCGAGTTGGTGGAGGCGATCGCCAGGGCCGCAGCCGTTCCGCAGCCGAAGGCGTTGTCAACTACAGTGGCGGAGGCGTTGACCGCGGCGCCATCGTACTGTGCGTTGGGCGTCGTCAAGTCGCCGATCAGTGCTTCGCCAAGGTTATCGCCGCCGGAGTGATAGACCACCACCCACTCGTTGCCGTTGGCGTCGAGCTCCATTCCCTTTGCGCCCAGACTTGACACCACGTATTGATGCGCGGTGTCGGGTCCGCCTGTTTCCGTATTGGGGATGGCGAACATCCCTTCGTTCTGGGTGGCATAGTAGATTGTGCCGGTGGAAGTTACGGCCACGCCGTCCAACTGGTTGTCGTAGCTGCCGGGAGAGGCGATGGTCAAGGTCTGAAGCAGGGTCGGCGTCGAGGCAAAGCCCGTTCCCGACGTGTACTTCAGCTCGTTCAAGTTGGAACTGGCGGAGTTCAGGTTGCCGAAGTTGGTCGAGCTGGTGTAGACACCCTCGGTGAAGAACATGTTGCCCCAGGGATCGAAAGCAATCTGACTGACCGAATTCACATCCGAGTAGACCAGAGTTCCGGTGCCGCCGGTCTGGCAGCTGGCGGCGCACTCGTAGATGGCGCTCGTGCCCGGCGATGCAGGAACCGTGACCATGTAGAAGTTGCCCGACGGGTCGAAGGCGATGGCCTTGACTCCGCCGCTGGGTACGGAGGCGAACGTGCACAAGGCCGTATCGCTGCCGGTGCAATTCGCAGGAGAAGTGTCGCTCAAGGTCGCATAAGCGCCATTCACGTACGGGATCTTCAAAACCGACGGGCCGTAAAGATGCGACATGTACAGGTTATTGCTGCTGTCGATCGTCAACCCGCCCGGCCCGCTGATTTTCACTTGGCTAGTCAAGGCGCCGGTACTGGCATTGACGAAGTCCACCTCGTTGTCATAGCTGGTGCCGACGACAATTTGGCCGTCCTGCGTTATGGCAAAGCTTCCGCCGGCGGGATTCTGCCCGTCGGTGAAGGCGCCGCTCTGGTAACTCCAGACGATCTCGTTCATCAGGAGCGCAGGCACGTCCGACGCCACCAGGGTGCTCTCGACGACGACGGTCGCCTTGACCGTGGTTGCCGCGGCATACTGGTTGCCATTGTTGGTGCCGGCCGCCTGGTTGGCGTCGATCGTCACCGACCCTGCCGCGACCGCGGTCAGCGTAGCGTTGTTGGTTCCGCTGAGGGTGACGCAGGTTCCGCATGTGGAAGCTGTGTCGATGGAGAAGGTGACGGGATTGCCGGAGTCGCCGCCAGTGGCCGACAAGGCAGTCTGCTGGCCGACCTGGAGCGGAGTCGTGGGGCTGAAGCCCGAAATGGTCTGTGCCAGGATCGCCGACGGTGTCGCCGTGCCGGTCAGGTTCACGGTGAAGGTCACCGCTGGGATCGTGACGTCGATCGATCCGCTGCCGGACTGGACGCCTTCCGCGGTCCCAACCGTGGGGGCGAAGGTGGCTGTGATTGTGCAGGCAGCTCCGGCCGGCCCGGTCGATCCGCTGGTGCAGCCGTTGGTGCCCGTTGCCGCGAGGGTGAACATGGTGTTGGAGGGCTCGGTAAGAATGGGGCTCGCCAGGGTTGCGGTCTCATTGCCGGCGTTCTCCAGGTACACCGTCGCGGAATTCGTGACGCCGTCCTGGACCGTGCCGAGGTTGACCGAAGCTGCTGTGCGCTGGATGGCATAGGCAGCCTTGCCGCCGGCGCTGGCGACGTACAAGTCGCCCAGCGTGTCCGCCCACAGCGAAGAGGCCTGCGAGGAAAGCGCCTCGGTGACGAGCGCCTTGGAAGTACTCAGAGACCCGCTGATGTTGGGGATGCGGACGATATTGCCGGAGGTGGAGTCGGAAACCAGAAGGCTGCCCGACGCATCCACGGCGACGCCGGAGGCGGTGGTGACGCTCGGCGGGGTAACGGTCGAGATTCCCCCCGCAGCCGCAAAAATGAAGATCTCGTTCTCGGTCGAGTCCGCGACGTAGAGGTTGCCCGACGAGTCGACGGCGAGGCCCGCAGGCGTGGTGATGCCGTTCGCCGAAGTGGCGAGGGTCAATCCCGCCTGGCCAGTAATGGGATTGAGGTAAACCACCCGCTTGTTGGTCGGGTCGGCGAGGTAGACCGTGCCGTCCGGTCCCACGGCCAAGGCCGTGGCGCTGGCCAGCGCCACGCCGCCGGGAGCGGCGCTAGGGCCGGCGACTTGCGACTGCGTTCCCGCGGCGAATGCGCCTGTGGTGCCGGTATTCGCAATCTCAACCACGTCCGGCACGCCGTCATCGGCGATGAACAGGTCGCCGCTGGCGTCGAAGGCCAAGCCCGAGGGGCTGGTGAATCCAGAGCCGATCGAGACCAGCGTGCTCGTTCCCGCTGCGATCTCGTAGACTTTGCCCGCGCCGGAGTCGGCGATGAACACATCGCCAGCCGGATCGGCGACGATCGCTGCCGGGGTCGTCAGCCCGGTCGTGTATCCGGTGATGACGCCGGGATCGACATTGCCCGCTGCACTCTCGCCGACGCCAGTCAGAGCGGCGGTGCCGCTGGCGCTGTTGGCCGAGTCGGCGATGACGAAGGCCGCGTTTCGCTCGCCGGCCGCGGTGGGACTAAAGGTGACGGTCGCGGAGGTTTCGGCGCCGGTGAACGAAAGCGCGGGGCTGAAGGTTCCGTTCCCGGTTCCAAGCTCGGCCGAACAACTGCTGCCGGGCGTGATGCTGAACTCGGTGGTCGCCACGCCGAACTCAACCGCCGATTCGGTCAACGACGGAGTGCAGGTCGCGGCGCTGTCGAACACGTTGACGGATACCGTCGATGCGGTGCCGCCGATGGTCGTCGCAGTCAGCGAGAAGTTGTTCAGCGGGATATAGGAAACGACGTCGCCGCTGTTATAAGGAATTCCGTAAAGGTTGCCGTGAGAGTCGATCGCAAGGCCTTTGCCGCCCTGCGTGGAGACCATGTAGATGCTACTGACCTTGGGCCCACCCGATTTCGTGTTGGGCATGGCGAAGATGCCATCGCCATTGGTGGTGAAGTACACCGTGCCGGTACCGGAGATCGTCATGCCGCTGATTCCGTTGCTCCAGCTCACGGCGTTGGTGTAGGACTCCAGGACGGTGGGGGAAGAGGCATAGGTTCCGGAAGAAAGCGGAATCTCGTTCAGGTTGGTCACGCCCTTGGAGCCGTTCGATCCATCGACAAAGAAGATGTTGCCCCAGGGATCGATCCCGAACGCGCCCACCGAGTTCGAATCTTTGTAGATCAGGGTCGGAGTGGCGGATGAGCTGGCGAGGCACGTCGTGTTGCATTCGAAGATCGTGTCGGGATCGGTGCCGGGAAGAGTGTTGGTTTCGAAGAAGAAGTTACCGCTGGCATCGAAGGCGACGCCGGCATAGCCCGAGTTTCCCGACCCGGCGAGGGTTCCGCTCATGTAGGCTGAAACCGCGGGGGCGAAGATGCAGGGGGTCGTATCCAAATTGCCGCCCTGGCAGTTTGTGGTCGGAGCGGTTGTCCAGCCCACATAGGCGCCTGAAACAAAGGGGACCTTGTAGACGTTGGCGTTGTAATTGCCGCCGAAATACAGATTGCCGTAGCTGTCGAGCGCGGCGTTTGAGGCACCCACGCCGGACGCTAATGTCGTATCCGTCCCGGAAGGGGTGATCTGAAGAAAGTTGGATGAATATCCGTCACCGACCAGGACGTTGCCATTGAGGCCGACAACGAATGTTCCCCCGATGGGCTCCTGGGAACCGTCCCAACCGCCGCCGGTGAGCGCGCCCAACTGCGTGGGCGTGCCGGAGACGGCAATGGGTAGCTGCGCGTGGGCACCCGCAGCAAGGCAAAGGGCCAGGACGGCGAACAGGATAACCCATGTTCCCGCCGTTAAGGACCGCACTGGACTCGTCAATCTGTTCAAAGTGATTTGCATTCCTTCTCCTCCGATCTGTTTCTCGTCCCCGGAATGGGTATGTGCTACGGTCCGGTAGGTCCCGAATCGTCCTCTGCCTGCATCAGGGTTGCGTCCCGTTTCGCTTCAAGCAATCCGCTCTCGGCGAGGAGGCGCAGCCCACTTCTATTTGATTAACCATTGACTGCCTCTTGGACTCCCAGACCTATCCGACACGGGTCTCTCGGGATGCCCGCGTGACTCGAGGCTTGTTCCGGTTTGCCGCTCCGGTCAAAACACCATTCGTGCCCGCGCAAAACCCCGCGCCGAACCCGGGCAGCAAAAACCCCTGCCTCCGCTCCATTGCGGAACAGGCCGGGCAAACACGCGCAGGAAAAAGAATCCTGCAAAACCCACCTCAGGTGAACCCCGGAACCCCACCGCACGCAGTACTCGCAAGTCGACCGATTTTGAAACTCCGCGCGGATTGTCACACAAATCTGATAACGGTACACCGTACTCGACAAAATTTGCCCTTGTCAAGTGAAAAACGTTTGAGTAAAGCGAATTAGACCGAGGCCGGGATGGGCGGCGGCAGCGCGGCGCCGCAGAGCCTGAATGCGGGGAAACACCGTCGTCCGCATGGGGATATCGGTTGGAAAAGTGCCTTTCGTACTGTTTTGCCAGTTCGGCGGAAAAGCGCCCGGATCGCGTCCGTGCGTGGAACCATGATACCGTTATCTACGTCCCATGGGTTCGGCACATGGCGGGATGCCCGCAAGGGGAGAACTCTCCCCGCAGGCGGGGAGCTTTTTCGGGGCCGGTTTGGCTCGGCGGCACGGTGGTCGCGCAGCGGCTCAACGAGCCGCGAAAGCAGCCGGTCGGGCTGGCAAGCCAAACGGCCAGACGGGATCAGCCGGGCGCCGGTTTCGGCGTCTATTCAGACGAAACCGGCGCGAAGACGCCGAACCGGCGTGGGCAGACGGAGCGGTGCAGGCGGTGTGACTGGTTGGGCTGTACTGAACCGACTGCCTGCGGTGAGGCAGTTGTGCGGATCGCCATGGTAGGATGGCTGACACTCGCGCGAGGCTGTGGGGTAGGGCCGGAGATTCGGCCAGGGCTGGGGAGAAAAGCCGGGCGCCGATGCTGCCGATGAAGAGAAATGAGGGTGGGCGATGAATAGGATGGGGCGGCAAGCGGCGACGGGACTGATCATTCTGGCGGGGCTTTGGATGGCGGCGTGCGGAGGCGGCAACGGGGGGTCCACCGGGGGCGGAACGACCAAGACGACGCCCACGGTGACGGCGTGGCCGACGGCGAGCACGATCACAGTCGGCCAGACGCTGGCCAGCTCGACGTTGAGCGGAGGCACGGCATCGGTGAGCGGCACGTTCGCCTGGACGACGGCGTCGACTTCGCCAAGCGCGGGGACGGCGAGCGAAAGCGTGACCTTCACGCCCACGGATACGACCGACTACTACACGGTGACGGGTTCGGTCAGCGTGACTGTGAACAAGATTACGCCGACAGTGACCGTAACGCCGGCCTCCGCGAGCGTTCTTGCTCCGCAGAGCCTGAGTGTGACGGTGACTGTGAGCGGGGGCACGGGCACCGCGACGCCGACGGGCTCCGTGGTGCTGAGCGGCGGGGGCTATACCGGCTCGGCGGCCACGCTGTCGAGCGGCAGCGCCACGATCACCATTCCAGCCGGATCGCTGGCCGTGGGAACCGACACTCTGAGCGCTGCCTACACGCCGGACACATCGGGCTCCGCAACGTACGCGACCGCCTCAGGGACGAATTCCGTGTCGGTCAGCCTGGTGACGCCCACGGTGACGGTGACTCCGAACGCGTCGAGCATTTCCGTTACGCAATCGCTCTCGGTGACGGTGACCGTGGCCTGGGGCACCGGCAATCCAACGCCGACCGGCTCCGTGACGCTGAGCGGCGGGGGCTACACCGGCTCGGCGACCACCCTCACCAGCGGCAGCGCCACATTCAACATTCCTGCCAACAAACTGGCCGTGGGCACGGATACCCTGACCTCGAACTACACACCGGATACCGCGAGTTCGTCGATGTACTCAAACACCTCTGGAACGGGATCGGTGACAGTGGCCGCTGTACCCTACACGCTCACCGTGGACTCGACTTTGCCTTCCAGCGGCGTGACCATCGATGCCAGCCCGGCGGACAACAACTCCGTGAGCAGCAGCACAACGCCCTTTACGCTCACCTACAACTCCGGCAGCCAGGTCACCCTGACCGCCGTGAATGGCACCTACTCTTTCGTCTCGTGGAGCGGCTGCACTTCGACCAGCGGATCGACCTGCACGGTGAGCATGAGCGCCGCCACAACGGTGACGGCGACCTACAACTATTCCGCGGTCACGTCGATCGCCGTGACGCCGAGCACCGCGACCATCGGAACGCAGCAGCAGTTCACGGCCAAGGTGAGCGGCACAGGCAGCTACTCGAGCGGAGTGACCTGGTCGGTGGCGGTGCCTACGGGCAGCTCCCTAAGCCCCGGCACAATCAGTTCCAGCGGGCTCTATAACACGCCGTATCCGGCGCCAGCGACGGTGACCGTAACCGCGACCAGCACCCAAAACACATCGGTAAGCGGCAGCGCGACCGTGACCCTCAGCGCGCCGACAACGGCGGCCGGCCCGGCGCTGACCGTGGACGTGGGAACGCCCAGCAACAGCAGCGAGAACCCGCACACAATCAGCCCGTATATCTATGGGGTGAACGGGTATGGGATGGACAGCGCTTCGCAGAAGACCGCCAATCCGGGCCTGATCCGATGGGGCGGAGACGCCACGTCGCGCTACAACTACCAGAACAACATGACGAATTCGGCCAGCGACTGGTACTTCGAAAACTTCTATGGCGGGGGGAGCATGTTCCCGAACGCAAGCTCAAGCTCCACTTTCACTCAGTTTTTCCAGGGTGCGGATAGCGTGGGTGCGGCGGCGCTGGGAACGGTGCCCGTGAACGGCTGGGTCGCCAACAGCACGGAATATGCTTGCAGCTTCACCAAATCGCAATTCCCCAGCCAGGAGAGCTTTAGCGGCAGTTGTGGCAATGGGGTTCTGACCAGTGGCACCGATCTCAATGGGAACAGCGGCACCTCCTCCACGCAGATCCCGGATATCACCAGCATTCAGGAAACACCGCCGAACATCGCCAACGCTTCGGCGAGTCCGACTTCCAGCACGGTTCCGGAGCCTGGTTCTGTGACATCGGCGTGGGCGGATGCGACGTGGACCGGAGGCTGGGTGAACTCCATTGTGACCGGCTACGGCAGCGGCTCGAGCGGCAAAGGCGTGGCCATGTGGGACCTGGACAACGAGCCGACCTGGTGGGACGCCGTGCACCGCGACGTGCATCCCAGCCCCTTCACCTACGACGAGGTGACCAATAACGGCATCGGCACGGCGCTGGCCATCAAGACCGCCGATCCGACGGCACTGGTCAGCGGGCCGGTGATCGATTATTGGATGGCTTACTTCTACTCCAAGAAGGACATCGAGAACGGTTGGAGCACGGGGCCGTGCTATGAGCCGTGGAGCGGTCCGACGGACCGCGAAGCGCACGGCGGTGTGCCGTTGATCGAGTACTACCTGCAGCAGTTCGCCAAGTACTCCGGATCGTCCTACTACAACATGCGCCTGCTCGACTACCTGGACATCCACGGCTACTTTGCGCCGGACTACAACGGAAATTCAGTGGCCTTTACCACGGCGGGCGACACCCAGGTGCAGGAAGCGCGCATGAATGGGACGCGCGTCTTCTGGGATTCGACCTACACCGACTCCAACGACACGCAGCCGAACTACCTGACCGACTCGAACTACACGACGAGCTGCTCTCCGCCAGCGCAGGCGCCCGAACTGATTCCCATGCTGCAGAAATGGGTGGCGAACGACTATCCGGGCACGAAAACCGCCATCGACGAGTACAACTTCGGCGGCTTGGAGTCGATCAACGGCGCGGTTGTGCAGGCCGACATCCTGGGTATCTTCGGGCGGCAGGGACTAGACATGGGCGCGTTCTGGCCGACGCAAGCCTTCAATACGCAAGGTCCGGGCAACTACGCCTTCGCCATGTACCGCAACTACGACGGGAACAACTCGACGTTTGGCGACACGTATCTTTACGCGACGAGTGCGTTGTCGGGCGCCGATGCCGAGAACCAGCTTGCGGTGTACGGGGCGCAGCGCACCGCGGACGGCGCCATCACGGTGATGGTGATCAACAAGACCTACGGTTCGCTGACTTCGACCATCAGCCTGGAAAACTTCTCGGCGGCAAGCGGGACGACGGCGGCGGTTTACCAGTACAGCAACGCCAACCTGACGGCGATCGTCCAGGAAACGGCGGTCGCCGTGACGCCGCCTACGGGAAGCGGGACAACGAGCACAATCAGCTATACCTTCCCGGCGCAGTCGATCACGCTGTTGGTGATCCCGGATTGAGGGACTGAGAGCGGCCGGTGCAGCTCGATTGAGGCAATTGCGATGCTGCGGCGTGGGAGCTTTTCCCTGAGCGAAGAGCCCCGGGCATTCGCGGCCTTGCCAACAGGCAACCGGGTAACCACTGCAACATCTCAACGGGCCTGTGAGTGGTGAGGCCGCGGCGCGGTTCAAGCCGCAGGCGGGAACGCGGTCCACCGGGGCAATTCACAGGCGTCGAAGGTCGAGAAAATGGGCCGCAGGAAGCCTGTGCCGGGACGGTGTTTCAGCGCCGCGATTTGCGGTGTTCGGGGCGCATTTGAGCGGCAATTCGTGATAACGAAATCATGGCCGCGGCTTGTTTCTCCCCGGGCACCCTAAAACAACCAAGCGCTGTGCCCCGCAAGAGACACTCCCAAGGCACCTTGCGCGGCACCCCCTTGCCCTTGCCCGGCGAAATAAGCGCTTCGCCCGCGCGAGGGGACAGCGGGATGAGCCGGCGGCCACACTCCCTTGGGACGCGGCACCGCCGGCCGGCCGGGCGAGCACAGCCGGAATTCCGAAGGGAAAACGAGTGGTTGCGTGAAACGTTTTTCCTCTTGCCAAGATTGAGTCCTATGCGGCCTGAATGGGGCGGGCGCGCTCCCGACTCGCTCACTGCCGCGGAGGGGGCAGGCCGGGTCGACAGCCTCGGTGGAGAGCGTCGCCATCGCAGCCTCCAGCTCAGCCTCCCAGGCCACGTGGCCGACGGCCAGCACCCCGCCGCCGGCCGCCTCGGAACGGCCTCTCCGCGACCCCGGGGAGTGAAAAACGCGGGGAAAGCTCGGTATCGATCCCATCATGGAAAAACTCAGAAAGAATTCACTTGACAGACTTCAACCTCAAGCATCAGAATTCCCTGTCATCAATGCAGAACGAGAATCTGCGTCCGAACACTCAAAGGCTTAAGTGGCACCGAAAGGCTAAGGGGAGTGTGCGGGGACTTGAGCTCGGTGCAACGACTGGGGAACCGGGTGTCGAAGACACAAACGGAATGTAGCTGACGGGGGGACTACTATGAAGTTCTTTTCAGGGAACAGGCCGACAACCTCGTTGCTGGTAATGCTGGCGACAGTGCTGCTGCTGGCGCAAACGGCGCTTCATGGCCAGGCGACAGGCAACGTGACCGGCATCGTCGCGGATTCGACTGGCGCCGTCATCCCAAAGGCGGTCGTCACTCTGACGAACCAGGCGACGGGTGTGGCGCGCAGCGCGACCAGCAACGGCGATGGCGCCTTTGCATTCGCCAGCGTTATTCCCGGCCAGACCTACCAGATCAAGGTCACGGCCGCGAATTTCGAAACTTGGCAGTCCCAGCCGTTTCCAGTGCGTCCCGGGGACCAGTTGAGCTACACGGATATTAAGATGAAGGTCGCCTCGGCGGCGGCCACGGCGGTCACGGTCGAGGCGCAGGTGGAATCGAACCTGGCCGCGCTCGACACCGGTGAGCGCAGCGACATCATCACCGCCAAAGACCTGAACACCCTCACCATCGTCGGCCGTGACGTGGGCGAACTGGTCAAGATGCTGCCCGGCTACGCGATGTCGACCGGCGATCAGGGCCTGTTCAACCGGCCGGGATACAACAACGCCGTGGTGGGCCTGAGCGGCCCGACGTCGGCGTATGTCGCCAACGGCGCAGGCACGTCGGGCATCGCGCTGGTTTCCGACGGCGTCTCGCTCACCGATATTGCCACCAACTCGGGTTCGGTGCAGCAGATGAACATCGAGATGGTCCAGGATGTCAAGGCCTCGAACTCCTCCTACGGCGCCGTGTTTGCGAAAGGCCCGGCGCTGATCAGTTCGTCGACAAAGACCGGCGGCGCGTCGTTCCACGGCGAAGGATATTTCGTAGCCCGCGACACGATTCTGAACTCCAACGACTGGTACGACAATTACCTGCGCCAATCGCGCCCGGATGGACGCTACCTGTATCCCGGCGCGCAGGTCAGCGGCCCGCTGCTTCTTCCCTTCACGAGTTTCAACCACAACCGGGACAAGCTGTTCTTCTTTGCGGGGTTCGAATACTACAACCAGACATTTGAAGCCAACCAGCAGGCCATCTCCGCGTGGGTGCCCACGATGGCCGAGCGCCAGGGCGATTTCAGCGCCACCTCGCTCAACGCCGAGCTTTGCGGCAACCGCCCGGACGGCAACGCCAATCCAAACGCGATTCTGGCTATGTGCTATGTGGACAGCTTCCTGCCCAATGGCACCGCAGTGAACAACAACAACGCTGTTCCCTACGAGAACGGCGCCGGCGTGGCGCTCGTAAACTGGTTCCCGGCGCCGAATGCCGACCCATTCACCAATCCCTTCGGCTACAACTACATCAAGCAGCTCCAGCAGAACCAGAACGGGATGGTGTTCCGGGCGACGCTGCAATACAACATCAATCCCAGCAACAACCTGTTTCTCGTTTACGGACTGCAACGAGAGATCGACGAGGATCCGGTCGCATACGGTTACTTCCCGACCGGCGGAGTGCCTTATCCTGGCGACGTCACCACGGGCGACATATCGAACATCCTGTCTGCGCGCTACACCCGCATCTTTGGCTCAAGCGTGACCAACGAGTTTTCGGCTGCAATGTCGTTCGTCAGCCTCCCCGGCAAGTTGGGTAATCCGGCAGGGGTGGACCGGTTCGACATCGCGGGGAATGGCGGCCTGGGGTTCAATTACCTGGGCATGTACAAGAACAACGACGACTATGCCGTGCCTGCCATCAACAGCGGAGGCAGCAACGGCTATCCGAATGTGCTCATGCCCGGCGGCTTCTACAACAACCGGCTCCACACCAAGAAGGTGGATCCGATCCTGCAGGACAACGTGAGCTGGCAATTGAAGAACCACTTCCTGCAGTTTGGCGCCTACTGGGAGACGGGCACCTACAACGGCATCGCGGATATCGGCGCCTATCCTCAAGGCGAATACACCTTCAACGTCCAAAACTCGTACTACGAGTATTCGTCGACCAATCAGGCGCCGTATAACGGCTGCGTGAACCCCAACCCGGAGGGCAACCTGCGCAACTCCGGCGCCGCGTACCTGGGAAGCTGCTATAACCCCACCGCCTTGATGTTCGAGGGGTACGCCGATTCCTTCACTCAGGCCAACTTCATGCCGGTCGTCGACATGCGTTATATGACCGTGTCCGGGTTCGCCATGGATACGATGAAGTTTCACAACCTGACCGCGATCTTCGGCGCGCGCTTCGAGCATCTGGGCCCCTGGACGGACTTGAAGAACAACGGCTTGGCTACGTTCTCCGACAGCCTGTACACCTCTCAGTGCAACGGGTATACGCGCGACTGCAGCACCTCCGCCAACCCCGGCATCGCCTGGTATGCCCAAAAGACCGGAGTATCGAATTCCGTCAACTCGCCGGCGACGATTTTTGTCACCCCCCGCGTCGGGGCATCCTGGGATGTTTTTGGGAAGGGCAACACGGTCCTGCGCGGCGGCTGGGGCGTGTACCGCAACCAGGAGCAGTTCAATCCCTATGCCATGGCCGCGGGTACGGCTCAGGGATACAAAACCACCAACATGGTGGGAGCGCTGACCTACAACATGATCGACAGCCAGTCGGTCATCCTGCCGCCCGACTTCAATGCCTTTACCCTTTCTCCGACCGATACGCAGCGGCCTATCTACTACGAATACAACGGCGGGATCGACGAGAACATCCCCGGAATCAAGCTTCTGCACTTCGGGCCTTCGCACTTGGCGGTTGCTTACGTGGGCAACCACAGCATCAATCTGGGGTCGTACAACGGCAGCACCTACAACAACGCCTCCGACCGCAACATCATCTGCGGCATCGAGACCGGCTGTCCGACGAACAACAACCCCAACATGTCGGGTGCAAGCGACAACCTCTTCTATATCGATCCGACATATTCCGCGATTCCCTCCGACCTGACCGCGATCTACGGCAATGCCAAGATCGACGGCATCGGCGGGCTGGGCACTCCGGAGTACGATCTCTATCGGCCCTACCCGTTCTATCAGCACATTTATCAGCTCAAGCACAACTTTTACTCGAACTACAACAGTGCTCAGGTCGAATGGAACAAGACGACGGGCCCGTTGACCTGGGGCGCCAACTACACCTTCGCCAAGAACCTGGCGACCGCAGCGACGTGGAACAACCAGCTTGTCGATCCGGTCAACCTGCGCAACGACTACAACCCGGTGCCTTACGACCGCACCCAGGTCTTCAACATTCACTACTTTGTCGGTCTGGGCAAGCGCTACAAGGGCGGAACCTGGTGGATCTCCGAGCTGGCCAACGACTGGAGCGTCTCGGGGATCACGCAAGTCATGAGCGGTTTCCCGCTGCCGTCGGAGAACGGCGAGAACTTCGGCTGGGGATACGGCGGATTCGCCAATGCCGTGGAGGTTACAAACGCGACCCAGGCGGATCAGCAGGGTAAAGCGCAATGCGAATCGCTTTACGGCATCGACGGTTACTGCGTCACCTATATGAACCCCGTTGTGTGGCTGGGCACGCCGGACGTACAGCTGATGCCCAACCTCGTGAAGGGGGTCAGCCCCAAGGGTGGATCGCATACGCATCAGTTCATCAATCCGCTGGCGTTCTCTCCATCGGCGCCCGGAAGCAACGGGGTCTACCGGCTGCCCTACCTGCGCGGCCCGGCGTATCTTGACAACGACATGACGGTGATGAAGGAATTCACCGCCGGCGAGGGAAGGACGCTTGAATTGCGCATGGCCGCCTTCAACGTATTCAACCATCCGCTGGTTTCATTCAACAATAACAACACGAACAACCTGAATCTCGGTTTCCAGAACGGAGTCGATGGCCAGGCGCTGACGCAGAGCATGCTCAGCTACCAGGATTTCGGCATCGCGAACATCAAGGTTGGCAACAGGCTGGTGGAACTGGAAGCGAAGTTCAAGTTCTGATCCAGCGGGGGCCCTCGAACTGACAGAGGCCCCCAATGCAAGAGCGGCAATCGGCTGGCTGGGGCGGGCCAGCCGGTGAGCAAGACAAAAAAGTACGGCATCCGCCTTCTGCCGTAACCGCGCATTGGGCCGGTGAATAAGCCGTCCGTAAAGGGATTTCGGATTGAGTTTTTGGAGGGAATGTATGGCCATCGAATCTGCAGTCAAGTTTCGTCGGATTGCACGGATCGCGTGCTTGGTTCTTGTTGCCGGCTTGCTGCCGTGCGTCGCTGCCAAGGCGCAGTTGCCGATAAGCGCGCCGGCCCCGGTCTCGGTGGGCTCGGTCATTCCCTTTAGCCATGGCAAGACCGGCGTTTGGACTCAGATTTATTCCATGAAGGTCGATCCTCTGCACGGCCATATCCTGTTCCTGGATTCCGCCGCCAGCGATCTTTACGACCTGGCACCGGGCGCGTCGACGCCGACCGAGATCATGGGGCCCGAGCCATCCAATAAAGACGCCTCCGATTGCTCACTGCTGGAGTATAAGGGCTCGTATTGGAACTCGGGCATTGCCTTCGATAAGTGGGACAACCTGTATATTACGGACCGCTATGGGGCGTCGGTCGAATTCTGCCGGATCCCCTATAACTCATCGTCGGGAACCTGGGTTCCCAGCAGCGCGGACATTTGGGCCGGACCGACCTACACCAGCAGCGGCAAATCCGTGGCCATTCCGCCTCAGGATCTGCAGGTTGCCGACGACGGCGTCACCTTCTATGTCAGCACCTCCGATACCGAGTCGATCTTCAAGTACACAGTGGATGAGGCCGGCGATGCAACCAACGTGACCGCGGTGGCGACAGGCTTGGAGACGATGGTTGCCAGCCTCGCGGTCGACCATGCCGGAAACGTGTTCTTTATCGAGAACCCCGGCTCTTATCCCACAAATGTGCAAGGCATTCGCGAGATTCCCGCCGGCACATCCTTTACGGGCAATAGCGCGGGTTCCGAATCGTCGCTGACGCGGATCGACCAGGGCGGCTGGGACGGCATCGACGGCGTCTACTTCGATAAAGAAGGGGACCTGTATTTTTCCAACGAAAACAACTCCTCTTACGGGGGCCTGGCGGATGGCATTTTCATGGTGCCAAACGAAGGAACGCCGACCAGCCCGATGCTGGTGTGGGCCGATACGGTAATGGTTGCCCCGCTCTCCGCAGGATGGGCGCCCATGATCGATCCGAGGGGGCTGCTTTGGATCGCCACGAGCTGGTATTCGAACTGGGCGCCGGCTGGCGTAAACGGGCCGACGTGCGACACCACCGACACCGCGACCGAGGACGCGACGTGCCTGGAATCGTCGATCGTGGTGTGGAAGCCCGGCGCGCTCAATCTCGGATCGACTCCGGTGGGCGGTTCGACCGCCGTGTCGATTACCGCCTACTCCGAGGGGTCGGGCGGCGGCACATTGACGCTGACGGCCAACAATTCCTTTACGGAAAACGAGCTGGTTACGATTTCGGCAAAGTCCACCGACCCCCTTTACGTGCTGAATGGGCTCAGCTTCTACGTTTCGGGAACCGGCTTAAGCAGCACGGCGTTCGAGATCTCCTCGAGCACGATTGCAGCGAGCGCCAGCGGCTCGACTTCCGCCACGGCTACCGTCAACCAGACGCAGGCCATCTATTACATGTTCAACAAGGCCACTACGCCGGCCAGCTTTACTTTGGCGAAGCCGAGCAACGCCAGCTTTACGACGGTCGCCAATTATCCCACGCTGAGTAGTTCCACGACCAATCCAGTCAATCCCTGCACGGGCGGAACTTCGTATCCTGCCTTCAGCGCAAGCATGACCACGACGGCGACTTACAGCTGGTGCCCATATTATGTCCAGTTGAGCACCACCATGGCCGGCGCCGTGGAGGGCGAGTTACAGACGCTCGACTCCAGCGGCGATGTGATCGGCGGGAGCAACGCCTACCTCACCGGTATTGGGCAGGGGGCGGCTGCCGCCGCGATTGCGTCGCCCACCGTCGAGTACGTCGCTTCCGGCTTGGACGAGCCGCTGCAGGTGGCGGCTGACCTCTGGGGCAACACCTACGTTGCCGATTATGCCTTGAAGGCCATCGAGAAGTATGCTGCCGGCGTGACTAGCCCGGCATCGGGCAAGGTCGTCAGCAAGAGCGGCAGCCTTACAAATCCCACCGGCGTGGCCGTTGACGGCGTCGGTAATGTCTACATCGGCGACGCTGGCACCGTCTACATCGTTCCCTTTGTCAATGGCGCCCTGGTCCCGTCGGAACAGGCGGCGCTGGTGACAGGCCTGGGGAGCCAACTCAATCTGGCCGTCGACGGGGAAGGGGATGTCTTCGTTGCCGACAAGGCCAACAAACAGGTCGTCGAGATTCCGAATCCGCAAACAGCCTTATTGATCGCCGGAGCCGGGGAGAGTTACGTCACGTTGGGTTCCAGCGCGGGCTTCACCGGACCGTCGGCGATCGCGACCGACAGCTCGGGGAACGTGTGGGTGGCGGACGGGAAGAACCTGTGGGAAATCTCGATGCCTTACGGCGGCTTGAGCGAAGTCATTACCGGCGGCGTGAGCGGTGTGACCGGCCTGGCTGTGGACCCCTCGGGCTCGATCTTTGTGGCGGGAAGTGTGTCGACTTGCACCGGCCTCTGCTGGATTCCGTATAGCGCGTCCACGGGCACTGTCAATATCAACGGGACGGTCCAGGTGACAAGCGGCTTGGGCGGCAGTTCGGCCGCGCCCATCGGCGTTGTGCTGGACGGGTCGCAGAACGCCTATGCGATCTATGGCTCCGGCGAGTCCTCGGGCTCGACCCCGGCCACTGGCTTAGCGCAGCTCGGCTTGACCGGCACGTACAATTTCGACATTGAGGGAGAGATCAATCCCAACGTCCCGTTTGAGGTGGATGCGCAGATCTTCAACCTCGGCAACCAGTCGCTGACGATCTCGGACGACCCGACGGTCGATGTCGTTTCCGGCACCAGCGCCAGCGACTACACGGTTGCGGCCGCGACGCTGAACTCGCCGGTCTGCAGCTCCAGCACCAGCGTTGCGCAGGGCGGCGGCTGCTACCTCGGCATGATCCTGCAAGCGCCGTCGGCGGGCGCGACCAGCGCCTCGATCAACGTCGTCACCAACGCCGTGAATGCGACTTCCGGCCTCAACCTGGCGGTGTCGGGCACGGTGGTTCAGGACCTCCGGCCGGCGGCCACGGCCGCGATTACGGTGACTCCCGTTGTCAGTTCGAGCTCGAATTGCGCGGGCTCAACGTATCCAGGATGCAACACGATCACCGTGACGGTGACTGCCGGCACGGGCTACGGCACCCCGACGGGAACTGTGACGCTATCCGTGGGCAGCACCAATGGCAATCAGCCCAAGCAGACCGTAACGCTGAACAGTTCCGGTGTGGCCACATTCTCTTACAGCGCCCTGCTTGGCGGAACGTACACCGTCAACGCGGATTACAGCGGCGCAGGCACAGCCGGCTCCACGCAGAACACCTGCTCGACATCGACACCGTGCTTCTCAGGCGCCGCCGCCAAGACCACCTTCACCATCGCCCGGGCGGTTCCGACCATCACCTTCGGAGTTCCGGTAACCAACAGCAGTTGTCTGAATTACACAACGCTATTGACCGGGGCTACTTCGTCCAACTGCGCGGCCGCCGCGGCCGACGTGACGGTATGGGCCGGCAACACCTATGTGCACTGGACCTACCCGGTTTATGTTTCGACAGTCGTGACTTCGAAGGTGGGCACGCCGACAGGCACCGTAACCTTCGAGGAGAATGGGACCCCGGCGGACACAACGCAGGGCGTTGACGGCGCAATCGGGCTAAACGGCAGCGGCATCTCCACGTTCTTGTTGCAGAACCTCAACGAAGGCGAATACAACATGACGGCGGTTTATGGCGGCGATGTGAACTACGCCCCGGAGACCGTCACTCTGGCGACGTTCTACGTCATCAGTCCCAGCGTCCAGATCACCGGGCCTACGACGGCGGCCAGCATTACTCCGGGAACGCCGGTTGAGGTCACTCTGTCGCTCATGCCGTTGGTAGGGTTCAGCGGGAGCGTAAGCCTGGAGTGCAACTCCTCCGATGCTCCCATAACACTCGCCACGACCACGCCTTCAACCACTTTACCCGAGTACTCCGAGTGCACGTTCCTTTACGGCGACACATCCACGGGGACTACGTCGGTGGGTGCGAGCGGCGCGGTTGCCTCGACGATCGTGGTGACGATCAGCACGGACGTGGCGGTCAACGGAGGTACCACATCCTCCGTCGTGAAGCAGTCGCCCTGGGCGCTGGCAGGCTTGTTTGGGCTGGGCCTGGCCGGGCTAATCGCCGGCCGCAAGAGGCTCTATCGGTTCATGGCTGTGATCTGCGTCGCGATGATGCTCTCCGGGCTGCTCATGGGCATCTCGGCCTGCACCAACGCTGGTTACTCTACGTCGCCGCCGGCACCCAAGGTGACGACACCGGCGGGAACGTACAACGTGCAGATCATCACCTACGATCCCGGTTCGCTGAAGCAGAATTCGCTGACCACGCCGATGTTCACTCTGCCCTTAACTGTCGAGTAGGGTGAGCGGACGGAGAGCGGGGAAGAGACAGCGCTTTCCGGGAGCTCGAGGCGGCTCCCGGAAAGCCGAAGAAAGACGAAAGCCTCAGCCCGCGAGTGTGCTTAGGCCGCTTACGGAAGTCGGATACGAGTTCTTTTCGGGAGGAATGCAATGGCCACCACGTCGTTCACCGTACTGCGCCGGCTCGCCGGCTTTGCATTTGCGCTGATGCTGTTTAGCCTCTGCCTGACCGGAAAAGCCATCGGCCAAGGTTCGCCGTCGGTGACGGCCAGCGCCCCCGCCGGACTGTCGCACCCCACTGGCTGGGGAGCCATTCAGCAGACGGCGATCGACTCGTTTGGCGACTGGTGGGTTGTGGACTACGCCAACGGCGCATTGTACGAGTTCCCCGTCGGTGGAGGCGCGGCTGTTTCCATATCCGGCATCGATGGTCTCGCGGGCGGCTACCAGAACCCCGGCATCGCCATCGATCCCGGCAACAATATCTACCTGGAAGCCAACTGGAACAACTGCATCGTGATGTTTCCGTATAACTCGACGGCGGGCAATTGGACCGGCCTCACCGATGGAGCGTCTAACGATCTTAGCCCCAGCAACGCGACAACGAAGATGTGCACCAACTCGGGATCGGGCGGAGAGTCCGAGGCCTGGGCGCAGTACGGAATCGGCACGGTGAGTGGAACGGGATGGCCATACTGGTTCCAGCCCTGGGCGATTGCGATTGGCAATAGCGACAACCTGATTATCGGCACGCAGACCAACGGCTATTTCATTTTCAGCCTGGCAGTCAATAACGCCTGGACGAATCCCACGGTGAACGAGGTGGTTTGGGAGCCGATCCAAGGCTTGCAGCAGCGCTCGGTCTCTATTGCTCAGGATCCGGAGGGCAATGTCTACTTTGTTGAAGATTACGCCCAAACCGGCGCTCTCCCTGGCGTGCTTGAAGTCCCCGCGACGGTCACAAATGCAGGCCAGCTCCAGACGGATGCCGGTCTGACCCGCGTGGACCCGAACCTGCCCGCGGTGCGAGGCGTGGCGACCGATGCGGCCGGAAACCTGTACATCAGCGATGCGCAGGAAGGCGTCTTCATGGTCCCGAATCCTTCTGGAACGCCGGAAACGTCCCAGGCAGTTCAGGTGACTTCGACACCCGCCCAGGGCGAGGTTTCGCTCGACGCGACGCGCAATATCCTCTATGTTCCGACCACGCAGACCCAGAGCAATAGCCTGGGTGATGTGGCCAAGGTCGGAATCGGCTATGCCGAGTATGGCTCGTCGGCGGTGGGCACAGCGGTCGCGACCGGGCCCAACGTGGCGTTCGCATTTAACAGCAGCGCCACGCCCGCGAATTTCGCCATCGTCGAGGCTGGTGTGTCAACACCCGATTTCGCCATTACCGGCGGCACCTGCACTACTGGAGTTGCTTACGCGGCCGGCAAAGGCTGTTTGGAGACGGTATCTTTCACCCCGACTTACGTGGGCAGCATCTCAGCAAAGCTGCTGATGCTCGACGCGAAGAACAACGTTCTGTCTTCGATCATGCTGCATGGCACTGGCACAGGCGCGAACGTCCAAGTCTCTCCGGGGGCACAGTCCTCAATCGGGACCGGCCTCTCGACTCCGACGCAGATTGCGACCGACGCCGCGGGCGACATCTTCGTTGCCGATCCAGGGTTGGGCAAGGTGCTCAAGTTTGCCTCGAGTTCCACAAGCTCCTCGACGGGCGTCTCTGTTGGTACCGGCCTCACGAAGCCGGCCGGTGTCGCCATCGATGGCGCTGGCGACGCGTTTATCTCCGACAGCAGCACGGGCAGCGTGTACGAGGTGCCATTTGGAGCCAGCGGCCTGAGCGCATCGGGTCAGACCACCCTGCTGACCGGGCTGGGGACCAGCGGCCTGCAACTGGCTGCGGATGGGCTGGGCAATCTCTACATCGCCGATCCCAGCAACGCCCGCGTTGTGAAGTTGAGCAACGTCGGCGCCTACACTTCCTCCAATCTGGGGCAGGCGCAAACCAACCTGACCACCGGCTTTACCGCTCCTTCGGCGGTGGCCGTGGATTCGAGCAACAATCTCTATGTCATTGACGGGGTCAATCTCTTCGAGTTGACTGGCGGCTCGGGCACGCCCACGACCTTGTTGAACAACCTGAGCGGCGCCACGGGCTTGGCTGTCGATCCTTCCGGGGCGGTCTATATTACTTCGGCCAGCGGAACGATCAGGATTCCTTATCTGAGTGGCGCACTGGCTCCCGCCAGCGAAACCGCAGTTGCCTCGGCGGTGACCAGTACATCATCGGTCGCGCTTGACCGCGCAAACAACGTCTACCTTGTCCAGCCGGCAGGCAGCAGTGTCACCCTGGTGAGCACCAAGGGAGCACTCACGCTGCCCACACCGGCAACCCTGACGTCTTCCACCAATTCAACGGCGGCCGTGACAAACACCGGAAACACGGCGCTGACCGTCACCGGATACACGAGCTCGAATTCGGTCGACTTCACACCGTCCGATGTTTCCTGCGAAGGCAGCACGATCGCGGTCGGTCAATCCTGCACGCTGGAAGTCACCTTCGATCCAGGCGCCGGCGAGCAGGGCACGCTGACGAGCACGATCGGTATTGCCAGCACGGCCATCAACACCCCGGTGACAATCGCCGCCACTGGAACGGGCCTCGCGCTGGCCAACTCTGTGTCTGCGATCAGCGTGAGCAGTTCGGCCGAGGTCGTGAATACGCCGCTGACGGTGACGGTTACGCCAAAGAGCGGCTCTGGAGTTCCCAGCGGACAGGTCACGGTTTCCTATCCGTCCTGGAGCGTAACCATCGTCAACTCGACTCCGACGATCACCGCCCAGACCAATACTGCAACCGCAACCCTGAATTCCAGCGGGAAGGCTACATTCACCTTGGCGCCAGTGTCGGCTGGCAGCGACACCTTCAGCGTGGCCTACGGCGGCGACAGAGTCTACGGCAGATCGACCGGAACGTTGACTGCTACGGTGGCGAAGTCCGCTGTTACCGGCATAACAGTGCCCAATCTTGCCAAGGACACTACGGATCTGGATCTGCCCTTCGTAGCTGCTGGAACTGGCGCCGGCACAGTTCCGTACGACGGGTCGGAAACGCCCTGGCAATATAACTTCATCATGACGGTGAACACGGCAGCGGGCGTTCCCACGGGCACGCTCACCGTAATGGATAACGTGACCAGTTGCCCGTCAGGAACCTCGAGCACGGGAATTGGCACGGCAACCTGCATCCTGGCCGGTTACACGAGCCCAAGCGGATACTCGGGTGTGGCATGTCCGAACTCTTCGGGTTCCGGAGTACTGACGATTGAGAACGCCGGCACGGCCACAGGCGCCCAGGCCTCGTTCCCGACTACCTGCTTGTGGTACGTGCCCTCGGGCGTCAACTATTCGCCGGTGATCTTCACGCACTACATCTATCCGGTGTATAGCGGGGATTCGAATTTCACCGGCCTGACCGGGTCGACGTCGACCGTGCTCCAGTCTGTTCGGGGACCGGTTGTGCAGATTACCCAGACCGGCAATTCAGCGTCGCTGACCGCCGCTCCGTCGCTGAGTGTGACGGCCGGATCCACGGCCAGCATGAGCCTGACGCTCACCTCGAGGCTGGGTTATGGAATTGCCGGAAAGAACGCGCAGTTGAACGCTTCCAACTTCCCGGTCTCGCTGGCCTGCGACAATCTGCCGGCGCACACGCAGTGCTCGTTCACCTATCCGACTCCCGACCCGAGCGTGCCCAACGCCGTAGACATCACCTGTCCATCGAGCGCGACGACAACGCAGATTGCCGACGGCACCGCCTCATGCACGCCGGGACTAGCGACGGTGACCTTCTACACCGATGTTTCCGCGGGCACCACCACCACGAGCCAGAACGTTCGTACAGGCTCAGTGGCGCTGGCCGCGATCTTCGGCTTCGGGATGATCGGGCTCTTCTTCCGGCGCAGGGCTTTTGAGAAAGGCCGGATGCTGCTGATGGTCCTCCTGATGTTCGTGGGCGTCGCGCTTGCAGTCGGAATCACGGCTTGCAGCACGACCACGTTGACGTCGGGGTCGACGCTGACCACGCCTTCCGGAACCTACGCAGTGACGATTACCGCAGACGAAGTGGGCACGTTGTGCGTTTCTGAACCGGGCGCCTCGGGCGATAACTGTATCGTTTCCGGGAGTGGATCGACAGTAGACAACGGCATTCTGGTCTATGGCACGGAAAACCAGGTCTCTCTGCCGTTCTACATCAACCTCACGGTGAAGTAACGCGCCGCACAAACACGGCATCGCACGTCGCGCCCCGCAAGGGGCGTGACGTGTCTTTGGGCGCTTTCCGTGGTGCTGGGTCGCCGGCTGCGCGCCGTTGCTTGGGTAAATAAATTGATTTACCATTGGGTGTCTGCAAGAAGCCAGAGCTGATCCCTGCCCGGGGGGCGCGCCTGACGCATCGAACTTGCGTTGGCGCGAAATCCGAGAATGAGCCGCAATCCACTTGCGGGGAGACTACTTCTTCCCGGTGTCGGGAACGCCGGCGAGGGCGAGCCTGCCGTCTGGACGGTTCAAGGAGAAGGCAATGTTGCGTATTCGTTCGGCGTGGTGGTTGCTGGGCGTGGCCTTGGTGTTTTCGGGGTGCGGGGGCGGGGGCGGCACTACGACATCGTCGAAGAGCACGCCGACAGTGTCTGCGTGGCCGACGGCGAGCGCGATCACTTACGGCAGTACGCTGTCGTCATCGACGTTGACCGGAGGGTCGGCGTCGGTGAGCGGGACGTTCGCCTGGACGACTTCCTCAACAGAGCCCGGCGCGGGGACCCAGAGCGAGGGCGTGACCTTTACCCCCGCGGATACTACGGATTACTACACAGTAGCGGGCTCCGTGAGCGTGACCGTGAACAAGGCAACGCCGACGGTGTCGGCGTGGCCGACGGCGAGCGCGATTACCTACGGGCAGACGCTGGCGTCGTCGACGCTAAGCGGAGGGACGGCATCGGTGAGCGGGGCGTTTGCCTGGACGACATCCTCGACCGCGCCCGGAGCCGGGACTACGAGTGAAGGTGTGACTTTCACTCCGACGGACTCCACCGATTACAACACGGTGGCGGGCACGGCAAGCGTGACCGCGAACAAAGCGACGCCGACGGTGTCGGCGTGGCCGACGGCGAGCGCAATCACCTACGGTCAAGCACTGTCGAACTCGACGTTGACCGGCGGTACAGCTTCGGTCAGCGGAACGTTTGCCTGGACGACATCCTCTACGGTTCCCAGCGCGGGGACCGAGAGCGAAAGCGTGACCTTTATGCCGGGCGACACCGCGGACTACAACGCTGTGACGGGCTCGGTGACCGTGACGGTGAGCCAGGCCGCGCCCACGGTGACGGCAGCGACCCCCACAAGCGGTGCAACCGGCGTTGCCGTTACGTCGGCCATCACAGTCACGTTCAGCGAGGCGATGGACACCTCCACGCTCACCGCCTCGACCATTATGCTCGTGGCGCAGAGCGGGACGGCGGTGCAGGGCACTGTAACCCCGGGCACATTGAGCGCCACGTTCACGCCGTCTCAGGACCTGGCCTACAGCACGACCTACACGGCGACGGCGACCACGGGGGTTGAGAGTACCGGGGAAGTTCCGCTTGGGGCGAACTACACATGGAGCTTTACCACTGCGGCGGCTCCGACGCCGACCGTAACCTCGACCGTGCCATCCAGCGGCGCGACCGGCGTGAACGTCGGCAATGCGCTGACGGCGGGCTTCAGCATTCCGATGGACTCAAGCACCATCACAGCCACCACGTTTACGCTGGCAACGGCGGGTGGCACGAGCGTTTCAGGGTCGGTCGCCTACAATACCGGCACTTCGACTGCGACCTTCACGCCCAACTCGTCGCTGGCCTACAGTACGTCGTATACGGCAACCATCACCACGGGAGCGAAGAGCGCCAACGAGGCGCCACTGGCCTCCAATTACGTGTGGACCTTCACGACCGGCGCGAATCCGAATCAGGTGACCGTGGACTTCGGGACAACCTATCAGACGATCCGAGGCTTTGGCGGCTCGACGGCATGGCTGGGCGCCTTGAGCACAGCGCAGGCTACGGCGTTGTTCAACCAATCGAGCGGTCTCGGCCTCAGCATTCTGCGGGTGCGCATCGATCCCACAGGCACTGCCGCAAACAACTGGGTTCCCACCAACGGGGCCTGGGCCGCGGAGCTGACGAATGCCCAGGAGGCCATCACGGCGAATGCGAACGCGATTGTGTTCGCGTCGCCCTGGACGCCGCCTGTCTCGATGAAGACGAGTTCGACGAGCCAACCGTACACGAGCGGCTGCGGCACCACCGGCGAATGTGGCGGCTACCTCCTCTCCTCGAACTACGCCGCTTATGCAGCTTATCTGGAGGACTTCGTCAGCTACTTCGGCAGCAACAGCGTGAACCTGTACGCGATCTCGATGCAGAACGAGCCGGATTACGCGGATGTGACCTATGAATCGTGCTATTGGACCGCGGCGCAGATGGACACCTGGGTGGGTTCGCTGACCGCGAACGGCGCAACGAACCCGATCACCACGAAGCTGATCATGCCGGAGTCGTTTCAGTTTCTGCAATCCCAATCCAACCCGACGCTGGCCGATTCCAGCGCGGTGGGCAATGTCTCGATTATCGGCGGGCATCTCTATGGCGTCTCGCCATCCTACTATTCAACGGCGATTGCGGACGGGAAGGATATTTGGATGACGGAGCACTCGATTTCGCCGGCGGGATCGGAGCCGGCCATCGGGGATGCGCTGACCATGGCCGAGGAGATCCACAACGGCATGACGACGGGCTACTACAACGCCTATGTCTGGTGGTGGATTTGGAATGACGACTGCGACACTGTCAACTACGGTCTGATCACCGACGGCACAGGGGTGTCCGGCAATAGTTGTGGCACCAGTGCGCAGCCCGCGCCAACTTACTACGGCTACGCCATCGGGCAATTCTCGAAATTCATCCAGCCTGGTTTTGTGCGCGTGTCAGCCACGGCCAATCCCCTCTCTGGCGTCTATCTTTCGGCGTATAACTACACGGGCAGTATCTCCTATCCCTACCACTATGCGATTGTGGCCATTAACGCCAACGCAACGACAGAGAACCTGACATTCACGCTGAACAACGGGAGCAGCGTGACCTCGCTGACGCCATACCAAACCACTTCGAGTGGCGGGCTAGCGGCGCAGACCGCGGTCAGCGTCTCGAGCGGACAGTTCAGCTACACGCTTCCGGCGCAAAGCATCGTGACGTTTGTGCAGTAGTCGGAGTTCGGCGGGCGCGCCTTTAAGCCGCGCTTCCCGACAAGGGGACGGACTTGCCGGCATCCGGCGAGCCGTCGGAGGACTTGAAGGCCGCAACGGCGCAGCCGACAAGCGCGGCCGTGTCCCTGAGCGCGGAGATGCACAACTGTGCCGGAGAATCGGCGAGTTCGGCCTCGACGGCGGGCAGGAACAGCTGCGGCGAACGGGAAATACCGCCACCTAGCACAATCACGTCGGCGCGGAAATCGGCGAGCAACGTCCGAATCACTGTGCCGAGGTGCTGTCCGAATTCTTCAAACGACTCTTCAGCCGCCGGATCGGTTGGGGCCGCCGCTGCCAGGTCGACCACCTCGCGTTTCACGCCGGTCCGGCGCCCGTAGTTCCCCATAATCGCCCTCGACGAGATGAAGTCCTCGACGATTCCACCGCCATAGGGAAGGTTCCATATCTCGCCGCCCTGCGGCACGCCCGGACCGGAGGTCACAAGGCGGCCCTCGACCGCAAATGCCGAGCCGATCCCCGTGCCCAGAGTGAGCCCGACGGCCCGATGGAACCCACGCGCCGCTCCCGCACCGACCTCACCCAGAAGATATGCGTCGGCATCGTTCAGGAAACGAACCTGTGAGGGCTGCCAGTCGAAGCGGGCTGCCAGCTCCTTCTTGAGGTCGACTCCATAGAGATAAGGAAGCTTGTGGCGCATCAGGCTTACACCGGCCTTAAGATCGAAGGGCCCGGGCACGGCGAGCATGGCTCCGATAACACCCTGGGCGGGAGCTCCGGCCCGCGCGCCGAGATCGCGGAGAAGGTCAAGAAACGCTTGGCAGGAGTGAGCGGCAGGATGCAGGCCGCTGGCGACGGGACCGAGACGATAATCCCCCTCCCGGCACAAGGCAGCAGCCACGTGGCTCCCACCCACATCGAACGCCAGCACGGAACTTTGCACTGCATTAGCCATCGCGCGCGCTGCCTGGGCGCATAGATGAGAGCCATCCCGGTGCGAGTGGGATTGTTACCATTTGTATCACAGATTACGGTAAGGAGACCGGCATCGCAAAGAAAAGTCTGTTCGAAACTCGAGCATACCCGCAATAATTCAGCGATTGGAGTATTATGATGATTTCTGAATCGAAACATCGAGCGAGTGCCGACGGAAAAGACCAGACGCGAGAAATGATATCGTTCCCTTCATGAAAATCGATTTATCTGAACAGCGGCGGCTTTTCGCGCCTCAATGCTCAGGATTCGCGGCGCGCCGAGCCGTCAGAACGCGCCGCTCGTGACGGCCCGAACAGAGGTTCCCGAGGATGATTCAGCCATGACACAGTTCAGCCTGTTTGCATCGGAAGTTGAAACCCGGCCGATCTCATCGACCTTAGTCCGTATCGCGGCGATCACTGTCATTCTTGTTGCCGCGGCGCCTTCCGCGCTGATCGCACAAGCGCCGGCGGCGCCAACAGGAGCGTACGGCCCCTTCAACGCGGTCTTTCTTGCGGACGGACCGGGGCTGAGCAAGCCGCTTTCTCCGTGGGCCTCGTTCGACGGTCTGGCTGCGGTAGCACTGGATCAGCAGGGTTCGAACGGGCCGGTCATGCAAGATCCGTTGCTTGCGGGGCGCGCGCCGTGGACGCTGGCCTTCTGGTTCCAGTTATCGGAGCCGCTGAAGGGCAAGGCGCTGTTGGCAGGCATAGGCGATCCGGGCGGGGAGGATGCGCGCTATGTCGGTTTGGACGGCGATCGGCTTGCCCTGTGGCTGGGCAACGGACAGAGCCCGGCTGGGCTTCTCGCTGGGGAAGGCCAGCTCGACCCGGCAAAGTGGCACCTGGCCGCCGCGGTCAGCGACGGCGAGAGGGTGATTCTCTACGCCGACGGCCAGCGGGCGACCACGGAAACGGTGGCGCAGGGGAGCGTCGCGGCGGAGCTTGAAATGGCGCCCGCGCCGATCGCGGATATCGCCGAGACTCACTTTGGCGGCAAGATTGCCGGGCTCAGAATCTACCGCGAAGCGCTGACGGCCGAACAGATAAAGACCATGGCCGCGGCGCCGCCGGACTTCAGCCTGCCGACCTATGAGGAGGCGTCTCAGCGCTGGCCGGTCCAGACGCGAGCGCAAGCCGGGTACAGCGCACCGCAGGATCCGTCGTCGATGCCGCGTGGCCAGGGCGAGGTGCTGAAGCCGGTGGAGAAGAAGCTGCGCGCGGAGGACCTTCGCTGCCAGTTGACGGGCGCGAATCCGTGGAAGCTCGCTGGCGGCTGGCGGCTGGCCGCGGCGCCGCAGGTGAAGGCGGCGGGCGAGGAGATCTCGAAAGCAGGCTTTGCCGACAATGACTGGCTTGCGGCGACCGTGCCAGGCACGGTGCTGACCACGATGATCGACCGGGGGATCTATCCCGACCCCGACTACGGGCTCGACAACCTCGCCATCCCCGAGAGCCTCGCCCATCAGGATTATTGGTACCGCGTGGAGTTCAGGACGCCGGCGGGCGCTCGTGGGCGGCGACTGACGCTGACCTTCGAGGGCGTGAACTACGCCGCCGAGGTCTGGATGAACGGCAAGAAGCTGGGCGGATTCACCGGAGCATTCCTGCGCGGGACGTTCGATGTGACCGGCATCGCCGGCCCGGGCGAGAACGCGCTGGCGGTACGGGTATCTCCGCCGCCGCACCCCGGCATCGCCCATGAGCAGTCGATCAAGGCGGGTCCGGGCGAGAACGGGGGCATGGAAGTACTGGACGGGCCGACCTTTGCCGCTGCCGAGGGATGGGACTGGATTCCCGGCATTCGCGACCGCAACACCGGAATCTGGCAGGATGTGACGCTGACGGCGACGGGGTCGGTTGAGATCGGCGATCTGAATGTGGTCACCACGCTGCCGAAGGCCGACGGCAGCGAGGCCGACATCGAGATCGAGGCGCCGCTAACCAACACAGGAGGCGCGGCGGTCGACGGAGAGCTGACCACCAGCTTCGACGACGTAAAGGTGACCAAGCACGTGCATCTGGCGGCCGGTGAGACGGTTGTCCGGCTGGAGCCCGCGGAGTTTGCGCAGCTCAAGGTTCAAAACCCGCGCCTGTGGTGGCCGAATGGCTACGGCGAACCCGCGTTGCATGAGCTCAAGGTCGCGTTCGCGGCGGGCGGAAAGGCGAGCGCGTCGAAGCAGATTGAATTTGGCATGAGAGAAGTCAGCTACGAGCTTTCGCTCTTCGACGCGAGCGGGCATCTGCGGCGCGTGGAGGTCCTGCCCAGCCGAACCTACGACCAGGCGCTGCCGCTGATCGACGGAACCCACAAGGGAATCCGGGAGATCGACGACTGGACGCCGAACCAAGTCCTGGCGGGCGAGACGCTGCCCGACTGGATGCGGCACTCCTGGGTTCAGACGCTGGAGCCGGGAGCGGACGGCACGGCGTCAATCCGGCCGGTTGACGGAGGATGGCCGGGAACAGACCTGGTGATCAAGGTGAACGGAGTGCGGATTGCGGCGCGGGGCGGCAACTGGGGCATGGACGACATGCTGAAGCGGGTGAGCGTGGAGCGCCTGGAGCCCTATTTCCGGCTGCATCGCGACGCGCACGTGAACATCATCCGCAACTGGATGGGCCAGAACACTGAGGAGAGCTTCTACGCGCTGGCCGACAAATACGGACTGATGGTGTGGAACGACTTCTGGGACTCGACCCAGAACTATAACCTCGAAGCCGAGGATCCCGCGCTGTTCCTGAAGAACGCGCGCGACACGATCCTGCGCTACCGGCACCATCCTTCGATCGTGGTCTGGTGCGGGCGCAACGAAGGCATGCCGCAGCCGGCGATCAACGATGGCTTGGCAGGCCTGGTGCGCACTCTCGACCACACCCGCTACTACACGGGCAGCTCGAACCAGGTGAACCTGCGCAACTCCGGCCCGTACCAGTTCCAGCCGCTCGAAGCCTACTACCGCATCAACCGAGGGTTCAGCGTCGAGCTGGGAATCCCGAGCGTGCCCACACTGGAGAGCCTGAAATCGTTCATTCCCGAGCCGGACCGCTGGCCGATCAGCGACACCTGGGCATATCATGACTGGCACCAGAGCGGGAACGGAGCAGTACAGCCGTTCATATCGCACATGGAAACGGAGTTCGGCGCACCGGCGAGCCTCGAAGACTTCGAGCGCAAGGCGCAGATGCTCGACTACGTGGGCCACCGGGCCATCTTCGAAGGATTTGCCGCGCATCTTTGGCAGCCCAACTCGGCGCGCATGATCTGGATGACGCAGCCGGCCTGGCCGAGCATGGAATGGAACTTCCTGAGCTGGGACTACGACACTCAATCCAGTTTCTATGGCACGCAAAAGGCGTGCGAGCCGGTTCATGCGCAGCTCAATCTGGCCGATGGCTCGGTGGACCTGATCAACCTGGGCGAGGCGCGCTCCTACAAGGTCCGCACGTTGGTCGAAAGCTTGGACGGCAAGACACTGAGCGAAGCCACAAACCAAGTCCTGGCTGCCGCCGACAACCGCACGCCTGTGGCCAAGCCCGACTTGAGCGCTCTGGCCCAGGGGCACACGATTTTCGTTGAGCTGCAGGTGAGCGACGAGAAGGACGTGCCGGTGAGCAACAACTTCTACTGGTGGTCGGCCAACGAAGCGAGCCTCCGCGAGCTGAATTCGCTTCCGCAGGCGGCAATCTCGGCCTCGGCTGCGGCGACGCCGGCCAGCGGCGAACGGCAAGTGTCGGTGAAGGTCAGGAACACGGGATCCAAGGCGGCGCTTCTCATCAAGCTCACGCTGGTGGATGCCGCGACGGACCTGCGCATCCTGCCCGCCTACTACAGCGAGAATTACTTCTCGCTGCTGCCGGGTGAGGAGCGGAGTGTGACCGCAACCTACCCTGGCGGCGACGCAAAACCGGCAATCGGCCTACGCGGCTGGAACCTGGCTTCACAGACGATCGCGGTTCAGTGAGAAAGGAAGCCCGCCGAACCGCCCTAGTGGATGACGACCGGCGTGCGGTGTTTGCAGCCGCACGAGCGCCGCAGCACGAGTTCCACCGGCAGAACGATTCGGTTGCCGGTATGGGGTGTCTCACCGCGCGTAATGCGGTCGAAGAGCAGGCTTGCTGCCACGCGTCCCATCTCCTGTGCGGGCTGACGGACCACGGTGAGGGGCGGCGAGGTGAACTCGGCCAGATCGAAGTCGTCGAAGCCGGCAAGGGCAAGATCGTTCGGAACACGGATCCCAAGGCGTGCAATTGCGCCCAGGACATAGCGCGTGGCCAGAGTATTCGACGTGAAGATCGCCGTTGGTTTACTGTCCCCTAAAAGCTTCGTCTTAAGAATCTCCGCCGCGGACTCCTCCGATGTGCAGTCGAAGATGGCGCACGATTCCAGTCCCGCCTCCTGCATGGCGCGACGATAGCCGAGGAAACGCGTATTGATGGTGAACAGGCTGCGGCTGAGCCCGATATAGGTAATATGCCGATGACCGTGCTCGATGAGATGCTCGACCATGCGCCGCGCTCCGATCGCATTCTGCACCAGGACGGTATCGATCGACGCATCGGGTACCGGCCGGTCGAATGCCACAACCGGAGTCTTGCCAACCAGCGCCCGTGCGATTCGCGTCTGCCGGAATTGGCAAGGAATCACCAGCAGTCCGTCCACGTGCCGCTGCAACATCCCATCCGCCTCGGCGTACTCGATTTCCGGATCTTCGCCGGAAGTGGTGATGATGACCGAATAGCCGTGCTCTTTGGCCACGGTGGTGATGGCGTGCGCGCAACTGGCAAAGAAGGGATCGTAGAGGTAAGGGATGATCAGGCCAATGGAGTGGCTCCGCTGGCCCCGGAAGGCGCGCGCCAGTACATTGGGACGGTACTTGAGCTGTTCAATGGCAGTCAGAACGCGTTGCGCGGTATCCGCCGAGACGCGAACCGTCCCGCTCAACACCCGGGAAACGGTCATGGTCCCCACGCCAGCCAGTCGTGCAACGTCGCTCATGGTCGGCTTGCGGGGAGCGGTTAAGGTCAACGTCCTGTGTTTCGCTTTGCTCGCAGGTTGATTCGCAGCAGATTTCGCCAAATTCGTACACTCCAGGAACAACTCGTCTTTCGCGCCCTGGCCGAAATCCCGAAAGTGAAGAGCCGCGGGCCACGCAGTCCCCGCTTCCGAATGTTTCTTTTGACTTATCCATCAAACAGCATTCCTGGCGCCATCCGCTAGCCGGGAATCAACCGTATTCAGCCGGACTATAGCAGCATGAACGCTCCGCAGGCAATCAAATCCGCATACCGGACGCCGCATTCTACCCAAGCGCTCCCTGACCAGCTCACGCCGCCTGATCGATTCGCCGTCGATGCCGGCAATTCCTTCAGCCGCGGACCGGTCGATCGCGCTTCTCTTTGGGCGGACACGTCGACTCGCGAATAAACAATTCCGGCAACACCGGCTGCACGGGAGGGATCGTCACCTGTCCGCGGACCCGGCGCAGGAGCAAACTCGCCGCGGTCCTGCCCATCTGGCGAAGCGGCTGCCGGATGGTGGTCAGGCTGGGATTGTGGTAGGCCGCGCTCGGGATGTCGTCGAAGCCGATGACGGAGATGTCCTCGGGCACGCGGAGCCCATGGTCGCGTATGGCCCGGATGGCGCCGATGGCGGCGACATCGTCGTAGCAGACCAAGGCGGTAAAAGGAACCTTCCGGTTGAGAAGGTCGCAGGCCGGCTCGTAGCCCAGTTCAGGCGTGGCCACAAGAAGGCTGAGGCGAACTGTCAGCTCCGGCCGTACCGCGATGCCAAGCTCTCCGGCCACGGCCTGCAGGCACTCCCACCGTTCGTCCGCGTCGGAGCTGTGACTACCGCCGCGCATGAATGCAATCGTCCGGTGACCGAGCCGGTGGAGATGCCGCAGGGTTAGTTCAGCTGCCCGTCGCTGGTCCAGAACGACATTCGTGATTCCCGGGATCTCGCGATGGCCGGCAACCGCCACTGCCGGGATCTTGAAGCCGTGCTTCAGCACGGTGTCGATGAGAATGAATCCTTCCACCGAGCGTTCCATCAGCATGCGCGGATACTCTTCGATCAGGTCGGGCTTTCGGCGATGGCTGGCGGTCAGGTAAAAATAGCCTTCCTCGATGAGGGACTCCTCTACGCCATCAAGCACTTGCGTGGTGTAGTTGTCGCTCAACTCAGGCACCAGCACGCCGATGGAATAGGTCTGGCGTTTGCGCAGCGACCGCGCGTAGAAGCTGGGCCGGTAGTCGAACTTGGCGGCCGCCTCTTTCACCCGGTCCCGCGTTTCCTGGGGAATGGCGCGCACTCCGGGCGCGTCGTTCAGCACCAGCGATATGGTGGCCGGCGAAAGGTCCAGGTATTCGCCCAGGATTCGCAAACTCACCGGCTGGCCCGGCTTCGGCTCGCGTCGCGGCTTCGTCTTGCTGGCCATTTCCCTTGTTGTAACACGTCAAGGGGCCATCGGTCACAACCAACCATCTGCTAAATCGTTTTATTGAGAGATTTCTTCCGTCTCGCGTCTCTGCAGGTGGTCATACCAGGTGAATTTGAGGATTGCCGACGTGGCCAGAACGATCACCAGCGTGATGGCGGCGCGCCGCAGTTCCCAGATGACGATATACATGGGAAGGACCACAAGCGCCACCTGCCACACGATCCCGACGGCTACGTTGAACATATCGCGCGGGAAGTCCCGGTTGCGCTGGAAGCCTGGATCTTCGGCGAGGACCTTGCGGTAGACCGGGCCCCAGAATCCCCACGGTCGCACGCGACGATAGAAGTCCATGAGCACCGCGTCGTCCTCGGGCCGGGTGAGCAGCGTGCCGGCAAGGCAGCCGATGAGCGAAAGAGCCAGCACCAGCGGGAAGACAATCGTGACATCCAGATTGACGGGATGCACGGCCAGGAAGCTCTTAACTGCGGGCACATTGCCCAGCAAACCGGGGAACGCCAGCACCAGCGCGGAGGTAATGCCGGTAATCATGCCCCAGAAGTAGCCGTATCCGTTGAAACGCCACCAGTACCATTTCAAGACATTGGATGCCGTGTAGCCGCCCCACAGCCCGGAGACGATCCACAGCACCACCGAGTTCACCGAGGTGACGTTCCAGCCGATCAGGATGCCGATGAGCACCACAACGAAAGAGCTGAGATAGGCGAGGCGCACATAAGTCTTGGGCTTCGCGTTGGGGTTGATGAAGCGCTTGTAAATGTCGTTGACGAAGTACGGCGGCGCGGCGTTCACGGTGGCCGCAAAGTTGGACATGAAGGCGGCCAGCAGGCCGGCTATCAGAAAGCCCAGCAGGCCAACAGGAACGAATCGCCCCAGCGCCATGGGCAGCACCAATTCGAAGTCCATGTTGGGGCCCATGGCCTTGATGTTGCTGTTGAAAAACACGGCGGCCAGAACCGTGAGGCCGATGATAAGAAAGTAGCGGGGAGGGGTGAGCACGATGTTGACCCAGGCGCTCATCATCGAGGCTTCGCGCGGGTTCTTTGAAGAGAGCACGCGCTGCATGTCGTAGTTGGGCGCAGGGCCGGCCGCTGAAATCAGCACCCCCTTGAAAAGCAGCATCATGACGAAGAAGCCGAACAGTCCGTATCCGTCCTGGGCAATCTTTTCGCCGGCCGAGGGTAGTAGTGTGGACCAGTCCAGATTCAAATTCCAGCCGAAGAAGAGGTTATCCCACCCCGCGGGCACCATCTTCTGCAGCGTGCCGGGAGCCACCTTGACCATGGCGATAATGCCCACGGCAAATGAGGCGATGGCCAAAATCACGAACTGCACCACCTCGGTAATGACCACGCTGATCATGCCGCCCTTGATGACGTAGATGGCCGTGATGGCGATCAGGATGAGGGCGTACTGGTTGGGCGACAAATGCCAGGGCAGGAACGTGGCCGCGAACTTGCCGATGCCTTTGAAGCCGTAGGTAAAGAATCCGATGATGCTAACAAACGCGTAGAGCACCACGATCATGTGCGACAGTTGCGCGCCTCGCCCGGCGCCGAAGCGCGTCTTGATCCACTCCGCGCCGGTCATCACCTTGGAGCGGCGCAGCCACGCCGACAGGTAGACCATCAGGAAGATCTGGTTGAAGGTCGGCCACAGCCATGGGATCCACACGCTCTTCAGGCCGTAGATGAACATCCAGTAGACCAGCAGCATGGTGCCGCTGATGTCGAACATTCCCGAGGCGTTGGAGATGCCCAGCACATACCAGGGCATCTTGTTGCCGCCCAGAAAGTAGGCCTGCATATTCTGCGAAGCGCGCTTTGAAACCCAGTAGCCGATCAACACCGTGCAGACCATATACGCGACAACGATTGCGATATCCAAAGCGTGAAGCTGCATTGAGTCCCCCAGAATCGACGTTTTTCTTAGTTCTTCAACCGCCACGCACGGACGGCGCCGCCGGAGCGCGGGTTCGAAAATGCGTTAGCGCAATTGCGCGGCAAGCAGAAAGACGAGCGTTGCCTGCCAGTTGATGGCAATCTCATTGCTGGCGTACGAACCGGTGTCATCGGCATAGATCTTGGCTGGCGGAAGGTCGTTTGGCAGCGCAGCCAGAATGGCATCCTGCCGTTTCGCATTGGGCCCTCCAGACAACAGTCCCGGCCAAGGCCCCGGCTGCTTTCCGTCGCCGCTGGGCCGGTGATGAGGATGCTGGACCGAGTGCTCGCCGAGTTGCGTTACCCAGGAGAGCGAGAACGTGTTCCGCCCCAGCAGGTAGTGCAGATTGTCGCGCGCGGCATTCGCAAAATCAGGGTTGGGCGAGATCGCGTTGGCGATCTCGAGGTCCATGCCGTACTGCGCCGCGATTCCGTTGGAGCCCCAGACGAAATCACCCGGCTTCATGCTCACGTGGTACGGATTGGCGGATGTACGCTCCACGATAGCGCGCGCCGCAGCCAACATGCGCTCTCGGATGGCCGCCAGCGCCTTGGCATCGGCGTCCTTCCGCCGTGAGAGCGCATAGCTGCGCAAGGCCATGGGGGCCATCGTGCTCCAGTTTTCGAGGGGCGGCGAATCGAGGTCCGGCAGATAGGCAGCGTAGTTGTCGAGGAAGAAGCGATGGTAGGCGGCCTCGCCAGTGGTGCGCCAAAGCTCCGCCGCGGCCCACAACCGCTCGTCGGCGCAGTTTGAGTCGCCGTACCCGCCGGTGGCGACACCGGGCGGATTCCTGAAGGTCACATTGGGATACCGTTCGGTCCACTTCCAAGCCCGGCGTGCGGCGCCGAGCGCATCCGCGGCGAACTTCGGGTCGAAGGGCTTGTAGACGCGGGCGGCGATGGCGGCGACTGCGGCCAGATCGGCGGTTGCGCAGGTGCTTTTGAAGGGAGCAGAGCCGGTCCCGATCACCTCGCTGGGTAACTTGTCGTCTTCGGGAGCGATGAAGCCGGAGAAATCAACGCTAGTCTGCTTGTGCCAGACTCCGCCGTCGGTGTCCTGCATCTGCAGCATCCAAATTAGATTCCAGCGCGCCTCGTTCAGGATGTCGGGCGTGCCGTTTCCGCTTTCGGGAATCTTGAGCGAAATTGGCTTGAGCCGCGGGCCGTAGACCTCCCAGGTCCACAGGATTGTGCCCGTCGCGATGCCGGAATTGACGACGTAGCGGCCGTAATCGCCTGCGTCGTGCCAGCCGCCGATGTTGTCGCGTGGCCCGGAGCCGCCGGAACTGGGATGAAACTCGCCGTGCAAGTGGCAGGCGGGGTGAGAATAGCCGGGGAACTCCGGCCCCAGATCCACAGCCATTCCACAGCGCTGCCCGTAGAAACCGCGCATGGCGAGATAGTAGGCGCGCTGGTAGACGTTGCCGGCGATGGCGAACGTCCAGCTACGCCCAACATCTGGCACGTCAATGTAGTAGCTTCCCGGTTTGCGGAGACCGGAAAAATCGGCCGCCTGGACCGTATCACCCGTGAGGGGATCGAGCGCGACGGGCCCGAGTTGGCCGCGGAAGACCACCGCCCCGTCGCTGGAACGCCTGATCTCAAAGGTTTTACCTATCGCACTGACGATAGCGATCTTGGGGCCGAGGGATGGGTAGCCCACCTGGTCCACCTTGATGGCCGGCGTCGGGCTTCCAGCACCGTACAGCAGGGGGGGCCGAGAGAGGGCCAATGCGGCGGCGAAGAGCGTGAGAAGCCGCACCGGGCGGCCAGCAAATCTCCGCGGATTCTGGGTCAATGAGCGCGCCATAGCTTCGGTCTCGATTCGCTGCAACAGCCTTGTTTTGGGGGAGAGCCGGACCAGTCTCTCACATCGCCGCAAACTCCGGCAACGGGCCCGGTCAAGGTCCGATCCAGGGGGCCGGAATTCCCTTGTTGCCCTTCAGGCCCATCGGGTATAATCGCGCTTCGCTTTCAAGAGTATCAGTTCTTCCTCTGCAAAAACGTTTCAGTACGTTCTTGCGGGAAGAGCGCGTCTCTTCTCTGGTTCGGAAAAGGAACAGGACATGAAGTTCGGGTATTTCGACGACCAAAACCGCGAGTATGTCATCACACGGCCCGACACGCCGCTTCCGTGGATCAACTATCTCGGCTGTCAGCAATATTTTGGCATCATCTCCAACACCGCGGGTGGTTACTCGTTCTATCGCGACGCGCGCCTGCGCCGCCTGACCCGCTACCGCTACAACAACGCGCCTCTGGATTGCGGCGGGCGGTACATCTACCTTCGCGACGCGGAGTCGGGCGCCTTCTGGTCGCCTTCCTGGCAGCCGACCCGTCACGCCGCCGAGGATTATTGCTGCCGCCACGGGATGGGCTACACGACGATCGGCTCCACATTCGCCGCCGTCGAGGCCAGCACGCGCTATTTCGTTCCGCTCAACGAGAACCTCGAAATCTGGCAGTTGACGGTGACCAACCGGCGGCCCGCGGCGGCGCGCGTTTCGGTCTTTGCCGGCGTCGAGTTCTGCCTGTGGGACGCCCAGGACGACGCCACCAACTTCCAGCGCAACTACAACGTCGGTGAAGTCGAGGTTGTGGACGGCGTCATCTACCACAAGACCGAGTACCGGGAGCGGCGCAACCACTTTGCCTATTTCGCATGCTCCGAGCCGGCCTCCGGCTACGACACCGCGCGCGACGCATTTCTGGGCCCCTACCGCGGCTGGGATGCGCCGGCCGCCGTGGCTGCCGGGCAGCTTACCAACTCCATCGCCCATGGCTGGGCGCCCGTCGGCGTCCACCAGGTGAATCTCGAGCTGGCCGCGGGAGAGTCGCGGCAGATCGTCTTTGTCCTCGGCTACCACGAGAACGCGCCGGACCGGAAGTTCGACCCGCCGGGCTCGCAGATCATCCATAAGGCGACGGTCAAGCCGGAGATCGCGAGGTACCTGAGCGCGAGGGAGGCCGATCGGGCTTTCGAGTGCCTGCGCGAGCACTGGAACAAACTGCTGGGCATCTTCCAGGTCGACACGCCCGACGTTCACACCAACCGCATGGTCAACATCTGGAACGCGTACCAGTGCATGGCCACGTTCAACATGTCCCGCTCGGCGTCGCTGTTCGAGTCCGGCATCGGCCGCGGCCTCGGCTTCCGCGACTCCAACCAGGACCTGCTGGGTTTCGTTCACATGGTGCCGGCGCGCGCCCGCGAGCGCATTCTCGACCTGGCGGCCACGCAGATGGAGACCGGCGGCGCTTATCACCAGTACCAGCCGCTGACCAAGCGCGGCAACAACGACATTGGCAGCGGATTCAACGACGATCCGCATTGGCTGATCCTCGGCGTTGCGGCCTACCTGAAAGAGACCGGCGACTGGAGCCTCCTCGACGAGGCGGTGCCCTACGACAACAAGCCCGGCACCGAGGCGCCGCTCTTCGACCACCTCGAGCGCAGTTTCCGCTACACGCTGGAGCGCCTGGGACCGCATGGGCTGCCGCTGATCGGCCGCGCCGACTGGAACGACTGCCTGAACCTGAACTGCTTCTCCGATACGCCCGGTAACTCGTTCCAGACCACGACCAATCAAGACGGCAAGGTGGCGGAGTCGGTATTCATCGCCGGCCTCTTCGTCCATTCAGTCCGCCAGCTTGCCGCCATCGCCGCCCATCGCGGCCTCGATCCCCGCGCTTATCTCGTCGAGGTCGAAAAGATGGAGAAGACCATCGGCGAGCACGGATGGGACGGTGAGTGGTTCCTGCGGGCCTACGACCACTTTGGGCACAAAATCGGCTCCAAGGAGTGCAAGGAGGGCAAGATCTTCATCGAGTCGAACGGCTTTTGCACGCTGGCCGGCATCGGCATCGACGATGGGCGCGCCGCCAAGGCTCTGGCGGCCGTGGGCCAGCATCTGGCCACCAAGCACGGAATCGTGGTGCATCAGCCGGCCTACACCCGCTATTACCTCCATCTCGGCGAAATCTCTTCCTACCCGCCGGGATACAAAGAGAACGCCGGTGTTTTCTGCCACGTAAATCCGTGGGTCATGATCGGGGAGACGCGGCTGGGCCACGGCGACCAGGCGCACGACTACTACCTGCGCATCAACCCTTCGGCGCGGGAAGAGATCAGCGACGTGCACCGCTGCGAGCCCTATGTCTACGCACAGATGATCGCCGGCAAGGATGCGCCGGCCTTCGGCGAGGCGAAGAACTCCTGGCTGACGGGCACGGCGGCGTGGAACTACTGCGCGATCGCGCAATGGATCCTCGGCGTCCGGCCCACCTACGACGGGCTTGAGATCGCTCCGGTCATTCCATCGAACTGGCCCGGATTCACCGCCACGCGAATCTTCCGCGGAGTGACCTACAAGATTGTGATCGAACGCCAGGGAGCCGGAAACCGGATCGCGCTGTCCGTCGACGGCGTGCCGATCGAGGGCAGCGTTGTGCCTCCGCCCAGCGACGGCCGCAAGGAAGTTGCGGTCCGCGGAATCTTGAGCTAAGGCATTTCTCCCGATTTGGTCTAGTGGCCACCGGTATTGAAGGTTGCCGCTCGCAGGTATTTTCGGCAACCCGGCGGTTCTGAATCCCTACACATCATGGGGAGAAATGCGATAGCATCCGTCAGGAGAATCTCTTGAAGGAGCCTGCCTTGTACGCCGCCGACGAGCGTCGCTACGACTCGATGCAGTACCGCCGGTGCGGGCGCAGCGGCATCCGCCTGCCTGCCATCTCTCTGGGCCTTTGGCACAACTTCGGCGGCGTCGACGATTTCGAGAATTCGCGGGCGATGGTGCGCCGCGCCTTCGATCTCGGCATTACGCATTTCGACCTGGCCAACAACTATGGCCCGCCTCCGGGAAGCGCCGAGAGCAATTTCGGCGAGATTCTGCGCCTCGACCTGAGGCCTTATCGCGACGAGCTGATCGTCAGCACCAAGGCCGGCTACGACATGTGGCCCGGCCCGTACGGCAACTGGGGCTCGCGGAAGTATCTGCTCGCCAGCCTCGACCAGAGCCTGAAGCGCATGGGCCTGGAGTATGTCGACATCTTCTATTCCCACCGCCCCGATCCGGAGACGCCGGTCGAGGAGACGATGTCGGCGCTCGATCGGGCGGTGCGATCCGGCAAGGCGCTCTACGCCGGGATCTCGAACTACAATCCCGAGCAGACTGCCGCTGCCGCCGGGATTCTTCGCCAGCTCGGGACCCCGCTCCTGATTCACCAGCCCAAATACTCGATGTTCGAGCGCGCGCCGGAGCGCGGTTTGCTCGACGTGCTGGGCAGCGAAGGCGTGGGCAGCATCGCCTTTTGCCCGCTGGCGCAGGGACTGCTCACCGGCCGGTATCTCAACGGCATCCCCGCCGACGCGCGCGCCGCCAAGCCGCACGGCTTCCTCAAGAAGCGCGATGTCGACGAGGACCGGCTGGCCAAGGTGCGGGCCTTGAACGAGCTCGCCGGCCAGCGCGGGCAGTCGCTGGCGCAGATGGCCCTGGCATGGGTGCTGCGCGACGGCCGAGTGACGTCGGCGCTCATCGGCGCCAGCCGTGTGGAACAGATCGAGCAGAACGTAGCCGCGCTCGCCAATCCCGCCTTTTCCAGCGGGGAGCTGGCGCGGATCGACGCAATCCTGAGCGGCGATTGAGCCCCCGCGGTCCGCTGTTTCCCCGACTGTTATGATTCGGCCATGGCCGGGAGAGGCGAGAGCCAGGACAAAGCGCACGCGATGCCGGATGAAGGGCGCGGCCTGGCGAAGAAAGCCGCGGCAACAGGACGCTTGAAGGGCATTGCACTTCGCTTATTCCGCAACGACCGCAAGCTGCAGATAGTGCTGCTCGTCTTCATGCTGCTTTGGTCCGGCGCACTGCTCGCCGTTTCGTGGCGGCTGGCGATCTTCGATCCTCTGCGATTCACCTTCAACAGCATGCTCGATTACATGCTCCACGGGCGTTTCGACGTGGATCCAGGCGTTGTGTACGAGGAAGGGTTTCTGCGCGATGGCCGCGTTTATTCGTACTTCGGCGTGTGGTGTGCATTGTTGCGCCTCCCCCTGTGGATCGCCGGCCGGCTGAACACAGATGTGACCTTCTGGTCCTGCCTGGCAGCCGTTTGCATTGCCGGAATGGCGAAGATCCGTGCCGTGCTTCTGGTGCGGAGACATGCACTGAACGCTCCAGGCGCCGGTTGGGCCATCGGGCTGGCCATCGCTTATGTCGTGCTGGCGGGTAGCACGATCGCCTATCTGCAGGATTCGATCTACCAGGAGGTTATGTTCTGGGCGTACGCCTTCGGCGCCGTCTTCGTTTATCTCGCGGTGAAGGGCATTGCGAATCGCAGATTCGATGTGCCAACCCTCGCCTGCATGGCGACCTGCGCTGGCCTGGCCCTCCTCACGCGCGTTACGGCGGGCGTAGGCCTCATCCTGGCCACGGTGCTGCTGCTGATCGCGCTGGCGATCGATCCCAGTGCCGGTCAGACAGAGGGGACTTCGGGGCCGGTCCGGCTGTCGTGGCGAACCTTCGCGCAACCGCGGATGCTGATTCCTCTCGGAATCCTTGCCGCCTTCATCGCTGCCGCCGGCGCCGTCAACTATTTCCGCTGGGGCAATCCGGCGACCTTCGCCAACTACGATCTTTATCTGGAGCGAAACGTCTGGCCGGGTTTCCTGCCCACCCTGCACAGGTATGGCGCTTTCAATCTCCGCCGCCTTCCTTTCGGCCTGATGTACTACTTTTTTCCGGTCTGGGTGCTGCAAGGTCCCGGAGGCCAACTCCTCTTTCAGAACACGCAGACACGACTAATCGGCGTGATCGAGTTGCCGCCGGGCTCGTTCCTTCTTACCGATCTGCTCCCTTGTTGCTTTATTGTTCTGTTGGCAGTTGCGCTCTGGACGCATCGGTCCCGGGGCCTGTCGAATCGAAGGCGATGGGCGGCGGCTGTTTCGCTGGGCCTGCTCGCGCCCTGCCTCCTCATGCTGGCGCTCGCTTGGATGATCTACCGCTACAGGTTGGAGTTCTATCCGGAGATCGATTTTCTGACTCTTCTAGGGCTGTATCTCACTGTGACCGACGAGGCGTCGCTCAAGAGATTCGCCCGATTCCGCCGATGGATGACTGCATCGCTGGCGATCAGCATCCTGGGAAGCATGATCGCGCTGGGGCTCTACGACTTTTCCGGGGACGAGTCTCCGCAAGAGCTGCTGCGCTCCGGCATCGTGCAGTATTACAGCGGCCAAGTGGCACTTCATCTCCGCCACACAGCCGAGCGCGATTTCGGTTCCCATCCATAATCGGAGTTTGCCGAGATCCTGAGTGCAAACTGTCCTCGTCAACGGCCTTTCAACGTGCTTCCGCGCCTTTTTCAAGCCGATTGACGGGCTCGGGCGCCATTTCTGCGCTCGAAAAACCGGCTGGCATTGCTCTCCGGCTCCGAAATAACCTCGTTGTGCACCAACCCTGGTGAAATCCACAAATTAATTGAATTTTTGCACTTGCATCCACAGATTGAACGGACGTACTGTCTCATTCAACTGATGGCCCTGTGGGGCATCGGGAGTTGGTTGCCGAAATGGTTGGTGGAACGAAACGCCGGTGAGAGCCGGAAGATCGCCGCCAGCCCAGCCAGAGGGTGAAACCTGGGGCGAAAGCCCGAGAGGGATCGCTGGCCGCGCCAGAGGATACAAAAGCCGGCGAAAGCCGGAAGTTGTTTGACTGGCAGATTCGGAGGGTGCGCGAACCGGGGGAAATCGAATACTCATCGACGGCTATGCCGGCGATGCAAGGTTCGGTGGAAACTAGGGGCGCATCGAAGGCCCAGCCGGAGGTAGGGCCACGCGGCGCAAGCCGGGTGGTGTGAAACCGGCAAAGCCGGAAGGTGCAGCAGCCGATGCGAGTCGGAGGTTCACCACCGGTTTGGCCAAAGGGGGCAACGGCCAGCGCGAGCTGGTGGTTGCAGCGGCAGCGGGTGCAAGCCCGAGGCCGCAACAACAGCCGGTGAAAGCCGGAGGTTGTTCAACCGGCCGAGCTGAAGAATCAATACTCGGTGTGAGTCGGCAGTTGATCGCCGGCCTTGCCGGGGGAGGGATCGTTCGGCGCAAGCCGAATGGATCGCCGCCGGTCGATCGGAAGCGCGGAACAGCCGATGCGAGTCGGAGGTTCACCACTGATCGAGCTGAGCGAAGCCACGCCGATCCGAGCCGGGGAAGTCGGCCGCCGGTCGAGCCGGAGTGCAAAGCAGTCGGCGCAAGCTGAAGGTTTTGCAAGCCGGCACAGCCAGTGGAAGGAATGGCAGCGAGAGCTGCAGGTTCGCCGCTGGGGGAGCCGGGGGACGCGACAGCCGGTTGTACTACAAGATCGTCAAGATTGAGACGCCAGAGGCTTCGGTCTCTGGCGTTTTCAATTAATGCGGCTCTTTACCGAGCCCGTCGCTGGTGCGCCAACTCTCCCGCGCTATCATCTCCACCGCCCCGCATTACACTGGATGCGGAGAACGGTCCCATGCGATTTGGTGTTAAGAAGACAGTAGTTCCGATTGCCGCCGCGTCTTTATTGTGTCTTGTCGCCGGCCCATCCCTTGCTGCCGCCCAGTGGGCGGCGCCGGCGCCGACCAGCGCGCTCACCGTTCCCAACGCGCAGCTCATCCAGCCCGACGAACTGAACCGAATTCTGCACGCGCGAGGCGTCGAGAAGCCGCTCATTCTGCAGGTTGGCTCGCACATGATGTTTGCACAGGCGCATATTCCCGGCGCGGAGTACGCGGGGCCCGGTTCCCAGAGCGAGGGCGTCGAACAGTTGCGCGGACGCGTTGCCTCGTTGCCGCGCGCGACCTTTATTGTCCTCTATTGCGGCTGCTGCCCGTGGAACCGCTGCCCAAATGTCGGTCCCGCCTATCAGCTTCTCAACGGCATGGGATTCACGCACGTGAAGGTTCTCTACTTAGCCGATAACTTCGGCGACGATTGGGTGAATAAGGAGTTCCCCGTTGAAAGCGGGCGATAGAGCCGCCTGTGCGGCGCGAACCTGCGCATTGCGCCGCAGCCTTCTCGCCGGAGCCATCGGGATGCTCGTAGCGCTCTGCGCGGCGCATGGAGCCTTCTCGGCTCAGAATCTGCTGAAGAAGAAAGCACCCGACTTCTCGCTCACGGACCTCAAGGGCCAGCCGCTTCGTCTCTCGGGCTTTCGCGGCAAGGTGGTGCTGCTGAACTTCTGGGCCACGTGGTGTGCGCCCTGCCAACTGGAGATGCCCGTCTTTGCCGTCTGGCAGCGGCGGTACGGGCCGCAGGGGTTTGAGGTGATCGGCATTTCAATGGACGATGACACGGCGCCCGCGCGCCAGCTTACCGAGCGCCTCGAGCTGAATTACCCCAACGCCATGGGCGACGAACGCCTCGCCGCGCGCTACGGAGGCGTGCTGGGGCTTCCGCTTACGTTCCTAATCGATCGCGATGGCATCGTGTGCGCTCGCTTCCGCGGCGAAACCGATCCGAAGGTCATTGAGAGCAGGGTGCGGGAGCTGCTTGCCCAGCCGCCGGCACGACAGTAGTTTCGCCTCAACCTGTTAGTTGCAACTTTAGTACTAGCCGTTCAGCGCGCTTCTCGGGGTCTCCGCAAGAATTTCCCTGCCGACCGGCTTGCGCAGAACCTCGATGTCGTCCAAGTCCACCTCCAGCGAGAAGCATTGCCGGGTTGCGGCAAGGGCGATGACGACCTTGCATTGGCGGCGGAGTTCCGTCACAATTCCCTCTATTCCCGCAAATACGCCGCGGTGCACGCGAACCCACTCTCCCACCGAGACAACGGGATGAGGGCGCAGGATGCAGCCGCTCGCCAGCCCTTCGCGGATTCTTTCGATCTCGGAGGCGCTCACCGTGTCGCGCGCGCCATCGCCCAGCAGGCGCAGCACGCCAGGCGTGCTCACGACGGGAATCCGCGCCTCATGCGGAAAGCGGACGAAGACGTATCCGGGAAAGAGCGGACGCTCGAGGTTGACCACGCGATCCGACCACTTCGAGCGCACCGGGTAAAGCGGCAGGTAGTGCTCGAACGCGCGCGCCGTCAGATGCTTCACGACCCGCTTCTCATGATTGGCGACGACGTGCAGAACGCACCACGGGCTTTCGAACATTGCACGCTCCAGTGCGACGGGGCCCAGGCGGAAGCCGATCCCGCATCCGGAAGCAAAAGCGCTTCGGATGCGAGGTGCGCGTCTTTCTGCGAGACGCTCAGGATCGCAATGCCGCGGGGAATCGCACGATCGAAACAAAGCCGGGAAGCAGTCGGGGCAACAGGCCAAGTATATCCCACGCTCAGTTGCGAGGCATCTTCCGCGCCGATCTTCCGCGCATCGGCGAGCCGTCTGGCCGGCAATCGGACAGAATACGCCTCCGGCGTCGCGAAGAGAATCGCGCGCGAGAATCACTTATGCGAGTGAAGTTCGGAATTGGGACCCTGCAGGATGCAGAGTCCAAGTGTCCTAAGGCGGGAAGCGGAGAATTTGATAATCTATGGGGTTTGTTCCAGGGCGGCTTGGCGGGCAGCGGCGCAGCGCGCCACGATGCCAGTTAGGCCTGTGCAGCCGCGAAAATCAATTCAGGGGCACAGCCGCGCCGGTCGTTTGCTCCTGCCCGGTAATTCGCTTGAGCAGGTGAACGCTGGGGCTGTAATCCGGCACGAGTTCTTTAAGCGCGACGACCAAGCGGCCGGCGTCGCGTGCCGCGCAGATGGTGTGAAGAGAGGCGAGCCAGGTGTCAATGTCGGCGGCGGGAACACCGTTGCCGACGAAGATCCGGATCTTGTCGTGCTTCGAGGGTACTGTGTCTTCGAGCAGCGTGCTGAGTTCCTCGTAGAGCTTCTCGCCGGGCCGCATTCCCGTGAATTCGATCCGGATGTCCTCTTCGGGCCTGAATCCGGACAACAGGATCAGGTTCCGCGCCAGGTCGACGATCTTCACCGGCTGCCCCATGTCGAGAACGCAGATCTGGCCGCCCTCGCCGATAGCCAGCGCCTGCAAGACGAGCTGGCAGGCCTCGGGGATGGTCATGAAGAAGCGGCGCATGTCAGGGTGCGTGACGGTCACGGGTCCGCCGGCGGCGATCTGTTTCTTGAAGATCGGAATCACGCTGCCGTTGGAGCCCAGCACGTTGCCGAAACGCACGGCCACGAACTTGGTGCGCGGCTCTTTGAGCGACAGAAGAAGCAGCTCGGCGATGCGCTTGGTGGCGCCCATCACGTTAGTTGGGCGGACGGCTTTGTCGGAAGAGATCAGCAGGAAGGCCTCGGCGCCGTGCTCCGCTGCAGCGGTGGCCACGTTGTAGGTTCCGAATACGTTGTTCTCGACTGCCTCGAAGACATGAGATTCCATCAGGGGAACGTGCTTGTACGCGGCGGCGTGACAAACGACGGCGGGCCGGTAGTGGCGGAAGACTTCGTTCAGGCGATCGCGGTTCTGAATGCTCCCGATCTCGGGATGGAACGGAACCTGCGGGAACGATTGGCTCATCTCGCGATCGATCTCGAACAGCGCGGATTCGGCGATCTCGAATCCGACGATGGCGGCCGGATGAAAGCGCGCGATCTGCCGGCAGAGTTCGAAGCCGATCGACCCCGCGGCGCCGGTGACGAGCACGACCTTGTCTTTCAGCGTGCCGCGAATCGAATCCTCTTCGAGATGCACCGGCGTGCGGCCCAGAAGATCGTCGACCGCCACTTCGCGGATCTGGCCGGCCAGGCCGCGCCCTTCGATCATCTCGCCCAGGCCGGGCACGGTTTTGGATTCGACTCCGGCGCCGCGGCACAACTCGAGGATGCGCGTCATCTCCGCGCCGCTAGCGGAGGGGATGGCGATTAGAACCATCGCGATTCTGTGCCGCACGACGAGCGGCGCGATCTTATCGCCCGTCCCGAGCACCGGGACGCCGCCGATGCGCAAACCCAGCTTCTCCGGATCGTCGTCGATGAAGCCGCACACGCGATAGGCCAGCCGGGCGTTGTTATGGATCTCCCTGAGCAGGATGACTCCTGCATCGCCCGCGCCGTATATCAGGGTGCGCTTCTCCGGCCCACCTGCGCTCCGAGCGCGGGCGCTCATGCTCTCGGTGACGCGCGCCGCAAGGCGAAAGCCGCCCGTGCCCGACAGGCAAACGATGAAGTCGAGCACGTAGAGCGATCTGGGGAATCCGGCCGGCGCCAGCAGATGAATCAGAACATAGCCCAGACCCGACGCGATCAGGTTCGCCGTTGAGATCCGGATCAAGTCGGTCGCCGACACGTACCGCCAGAGACCGCGGTCGAGCCCGGCCACGCGGAACACGACGATCTTGACGGGCAGCCAGATTGCCAGCGCCCAGGGGAGATAGCGAAGATAGTACGGCGGAACGCTGAAGTCGAACCGGAGCAGGAATGCCGCCGCGGCCGAGACCGCGAAGATGGCGATCTCCGTAGCCCAGATGGCGATCCGGCGCACGACGCTGTTCCGCAACAGAAGATTCTGTTCCTTGCGCATCTTCTTCAACTCGCTTTTCGGAAACCAGCAGTCCGGGAGAAGCCCTTGGGCAAAGTCTGCGGTTCGCGGCAGATCTGGCTCATGCGCCGCCTAGACATCAGTGTCCCGAGCCGACGCTCATCTCGTCAATCCCGGGCGGCGTCCCTTCCCAAGCGCTCTCGACAGCCGGCATGAAAGCGAAGGGCAAGAAGGAGCAGTGGCGCGGCCGCGGCGGCGGCAAATGCGGGCGCAAAGGCGGGGTAGCGGCTTGCGCACCAGGCCAACGGAAATAAGTATCCAGCATTGATGGCGGCGACGGCCAGCGTCACCTTGGCATGGCTGCCCGACTCCCGGGCGGCATGTTGATAGGCGTGGCTGCGATGAGCCTCGTACCAGCGCTCTCCGGAAAGCATCCGGCGCAGAAGGGTCACGGTTGAGTCGACGAGAAAGGCTGCGAGCAGGATCACCCAAGGCCAAATCCGCGTCGCGCCGTCGCGCGACGAGAACAGCGCCAGCACGCCCAGCGCGAATCCCAGAAAGCCGCTGCCGACGTCGCCCAAGAACACCTTTGCAGGCGGCCAGTTCCAGACCAAGAAGCCGAGGGCCGCGGCGGTCAGCATCCAGCAAACCTGCGCATCGCCAGGCAATCCGCCGCGATCGACGAGGAACGCCGCCAGGCCGCTGACGGTTGCGGCCTCCATTGCGGCCAGGCCGTCGATCCCATCCATGAAGTTGAAAAGATTGGTGAGCCAAACCAGACCCAGAACCGCAGTCGCGCGGCCAGCCCAAGGCCACAGGCCGCTTCCCGCGAAGAACTCCGGCCTCACGCCATCGAAGCACCGGACGGCCCACGCCGCCGCGATCAGGTGAACGATCAGCCGCGGGCCGACGGCCAGCTCGAAGCGATCGTCGAGGAAGCCAACAATGGCGATCGCGATGCCGCCACCGACGAGCCCCCAGGCCAGCCCCACGGGAATCGCTTGCCGATAGAGCAACCAGACAACCGCGCACAGAAACGGAACAACGATGCCGATGCCGCCGCCGCGCGGAACCGGGATCGCGTGCGAGCTCCGCGCGTTGGGACGATCCATGATGCCGCGCCGGAGAAGGTAGAAACGCACCGCGGCCGTCGCAAGGGCGGAGATGACGAAGACAAGGACGAAGAGGGCCATCAAAGAAACCTTCGCTCCTCAGACCAGCTTGGATTGCCGAAACCACCGCGCCGTCGCCGACAACCCCTCGTCGAGACGAACCGGCGGAGCCCATCCCAGACATTCCCGCGCCCTGCTCGAATCAACGACAAAAGACTCCAGCATCTTGTTGGCGGCATCCTCTTTCCGGGCCAGCTTTGCCGCGAATCGGATCAGAGCTTCCGGCGCCGCGAGCAGCCGGGCCGGCCGCTCGAGCAAACGCGCGAGCCGCGCGATCAGCTCGCGGGTCGAGAGGTCCTCGCCGTCCGTTACGAGGAAGCTGCGATTGGCGGCTTCGCCATGGCGGACGCAGCGGACCAGAAAATCGGCGAGGTTCTCCGCGCCAATCAAACTGCGGCAGTTGGGTTTTCGGGGAAGAATCAATGGCCACTCGCGATCCACGATCCGCATCAGCCGCAGAAAATTGCCCCGGACTCCCGGGCCGTAAACAAGCGGCGGACGAACGACGACCAATTCCATTCCATCCCTGGCCGCGATTGCGCGGAGAACTTCTTCGGCCTCCCACTTCGATACCGCATACGGACTTGCGGGGCTGGCAGGCGCGTCCTCGGTGAAGGGCGCCGCGGCTGTCGCCTCGCCGTGAACCTTCGCGGTGCTCACAAAAACGAACCGGCGAATGCCTGCCGCAGCGGCAGCCTGGGCGATCGATTTGGCGCCTTCGACGTTGACGCGGCGGTACTCCCGCAGCGCGCCGGCGTCCCCGGTCAGCGAGCGGGTGTTCGCGGCCAAATGCACGACCGCCGACACACCCGCCAGGCGGTTCTGCAAGTCGCCTGCGGCACTCAGGTCCCCGAGAAGGGAAATCTCGCTCAGGCCCGGAACGGCTTGCTGCAGCTGTGCCCAACGCGCAAGGGTTCGCAGACCGGCCACCGGAATCAGTCCGGCATCGATCAGCTTGCGGCAGACAAAGCCGCCGACAAATCCGTCGGCGCCCGTCACCAGGACCCGCTCATTCATGCCGCTTCGTCACCGAGCCGTTTGCGTCCGGCGGCACAGGGACGAGAGGCTTCGCGCTGGCCCACCGCATCACCGCGCCGCTCTCAGACCCAGAGCGCGAATCACGCGCGCCACTCCGGCGGGCCTGTCGTAATTGGCCTCGAAGGCCGCCCGGCCGTTCCGGCCCTTTCGTTGAATTTCGTCGGGGCTTTGAAGCAGGCGCAAGAGAATCGCGGCGACTCCCTCGACGTCACCGCACTCGAACTGCCATCCGCAATCGAATCGCCGGATGAGAAGGGCGGGCGTCGCGGCGGCGGGACCGATATAAAGCACGGGTCGCGCTGCGGCCATCAACCCATAAATCTTGCTGGGAACAACCGCGCCGAGCGTCGCTGTCTTCTGTGTCACCAGCCCCACGTGACATCCGGCCAAGCTCGCTCCAAGCTCCTCCTGGCGGGCGTAACCCGTGAACGAGACATTCGAGATTCCGCGCTCGCGGCAAAAGGCGTCCAGTCTTCTTCGCTCCAGACCGCCGCCGACAAAGAGAAACTGCAGCTCGGTTCGGTTGGCCAGCCGCTCCATCACTTCGCGAATCGTCGCAACGTCGTGCGACAACCCCAGGTTTCCGGAGTAGAGGATGCGTAGCGGTTGCGGCGCCGGAAAAGGCCGCGGAGAAACAATCGTCCCATCCGCCCAATTTTCGGCGACGACGATTCGCTCTTCGGGAATCCGGTGCTGGAGGAGGCGAGACTTCATGCAATCGCCCAGCGCAATGACCGCATCCGCGCGGCGCCGCGGAAAATCGAGAAATGCCGCGGTCCATCGGGCGACGGGAATTCCCAGCGAAATCGCGATGTCCGGATACAGGTCCATTTCCCAGGCCACGTGACGGCAATTGCGAATTCTCTGCATCAGCCAGCCAATCCACGACAGTCCCGGCGGAGCGGTGAGCGTCACGACGGCGTCCGGTCTGCGAATTCGCAGCGCCTGCCACGCCGCGCCGGCATAGAACGTGGCGTAGGAGACGAGCCTTCTCATGCGGCTCTGCGAGAACGCCGCGGTTCTGACGCGGGTGATGCGGACGCTTCCGTGCCCGGATTGGGATTGACTGTCCCCGGTTGCCGCGGGCTCTTCAGCGCGACGGCCGGCCGCATCGCTCGCCGCGTACGCGCCATCCCCGCAGATCACGTGTACGTCGTGACCCGCTTCCGCCGCGCCGCCGGCGAAGTCCGCCAGAAACTGTCCAACCGCGGATTGATCGGGCCCGAAGAACTGGCTGATGACGACGATTCGCGCGCGCGAAGGAATCCCCCCAGGAACAGCCGAAGCTTCGAATCGACTCTCGGATGCTTGCACGGAACTTCCTTTTTCTGGCGGGTCTTCTCAGACCACGACGCAGGCTGGTTTCGGCCCCAGGCCGAGGAGCCAGTCGTACACGTCGGTCATCGTCTGCGCGATGGCCGGCCATTGAAAGCGCTCTTCAACGAGACAGCGGCCGTTCTGGCCCATGGCGTCGCGCTCCGCATCCGTCAGGGAGAAGAGCCGCCGCAGAGCTCCTGCGATGCTGTCCGCTTCCGGCGCCATCGGAATCGCCGCCCCGGCTTCGGCGCCCTCCGGCAGATTGCATTCGGGAGTCATCAGGACGGGCAAGCGCCAGGACCACGCCTCGAGAACGCTCATCGGCAGGCCCTCGCTCTTGCTGGGGAGAATGAAGGCCGAGGCCTCGGCAAGACAGCGATCCTTGTCCGCGCCAAACTGCGCGCCGAGAAATGTGACGCCGGAGCGAATCCGAAGGCGATCCGCAAACCGCTCCAGTTCCGCACGGTGGCCGTTCTGGTCCCAGCCCGCGAGCGTCAAGCGCCAGCCGCCCGCCTCGGCTTCGCGGTAAACGGCGCTCCAGGCCTCGAGCAGGCTGCGCAGTCCCTTCGAGGGATGAAACCTTCCGATGTAGAGAATCGAACGGCGCTCGCGCGGCTTCGGAATGGCTGCATCCTGCCGCAGCTCCGTCCCGTTCGGGATCACACAGATTGGATTCTTCAGCCCGTACTCGCGGAACGAATCCGCCTCGGCCCGGTTCAGCGCGTGCAGGCAGGCAGCGCCGCGCAGATGCCGATCCTCGTAAAGCGCCGCGGCAATGCGTTTCTTCCAGCGCGAGTTGCGCAGTGCCCAGGGCCGGAGCAGGCCGTGCGGGCTGACAAGATAGGGGCGCGCGCCGTGCGACCACCGGGGAGCCAGGATCGACGGATAGGTCCAGATGCCGTGGACGTGCAGGATCTCCGCCTGGCTCGCTTCCAGGGCGGCCGCCAGTCCGGGCGCGTAGCCGAAGATCCGCGAACCGCGAGACGGAAAGGTGCTGGTGGGAATGCTGCTCCATAGCGCCGCGTCGATGCTCGTGTACGCGTCGCGCGCGGCGAACACCGTGGGCGAGTATCTGCGCTGCCCGGCGATCGCAATCGTCAGATTGCGCATTGCGTCCGAGATTCCGCCGTTGCTCCGGGAGATGGAGTTCGAAAGGACGGATAGCCGGTGCGCGGAGTTCGACATGCGGGGATCTGGGCCGCGAAGTGCGGCATCTGCTGAGCGGCGGGAACGGCCTCGCGGAGCTAGACTCTGCCTCTCAAGTGTGCGTATTCCGCGGCGCGCTCGATCGCCTGGATGTACCCTTGCACTTCGAGATTCATGTCGCAATGCCGGTCGACGATCCCTCGGGACAACGAGCCCATCCGAACGCACAGCTCGGGATCGAGAAGTTTGGTCATCGCTTGCGCCAACTGGGCGATATCGCCCGGCTCGATGACGAATCCGTTCACGCCGTCCTCGACGACGAGGCCCGCCGACCCGCAGGCGGTCGTGGTCACCAGCGGCTTGCCCGCAAGGCCCGCTTCCACCAGGACCTTGGGGAAGCAGTCCTTATGCGTCGGCAGCAGCAGAGCATCGGCCGCACAATAGAGTTCCGCGAGTTGCTCCGGCGCGACGGGGCCCAGGAAGCGGACGCGATGCTCGACTCCGTTGGACCGGGCGAGCTGAAGAAAATACTCGATCGTCGCGCCATCTTTGCTTTCCGGCACCTCGGGCCCGGCGAAGACGCACAGGAATGAGGCGTCGCGCGGGAGCAGCGCGGCCGCGCGAACGATGTCTGCCACGCCCTTGAACGAATGGAGAGTTCCGGCATAGAGGAAAACTACGGCGGAGCCCCAACCGGGATCGCGCCGCGCCCCTCGACCGTTCGCCGCGCCATCCAGGATCCGGCAAAACAGTGCGGCTCCGCCCTCGTAGGGAGCGGAGACCAGCCGGTCAGGCGCGCAACCGTAAACCTGCGTGAGCACTTCGATTGCCGCAGGATTCTGCACGATGTGAACGCAGCACGTGCGAAGCAGCAGCCGCTTCGCGAGCCGGATCCACCAGCGCCGTTTCCTCTCCCACTTGACCGGGAGCGCCTGGTTGGTCGAGACCACGGCGCGCCCAAGGAGGCGGGCGCAGAACGCACACCAAATTGCGCCGAGTCCCAGCAGCCCCTTCAGTACAACTACGTCGGATTCGCGGGCGCAGGCCAGGCCCACGGCCCACTCCGGATTCGAGACCAGCCCTTCCGGCGTGCTGCCCTTTACGTTGACCCCGAGGTGTCTTCCGCGCGCAGTTGCCGGGCGGTAGGCCACGCGCGATAGATCCTGATCGCCGTGCTTGTAGAGTGGGAAAGCCTTGACCGAGTACTGCGGCGCCGCGCGCGCCACCTCGAAGAGCGCATCCTCGGTATTGCGCTGCAGATCGTAGGTCAGGAAACCGACTCGCAGCGAGGGCGTAGTCCCTATTTGCGGCTTACCCATGATTCTGCTTTTCAGCCCGCCACTGGGCGACGTCGGCGAGCCACTGTCTCACCCGGCTGTAGATATCGTTGCCCGAGGCGATCGCGCGCGCGTACCCGGCTGCGGCAATGCGCTTTCTTGCGCCGTCGTTTTGCAGATAGAACCGCGCCTTGTCGAGAAACTCCTCCGGAGTCGCAAAGAACTCGGCTTCCTGGCCTTCGCGATAAAACTCCTGCATCGCGGGCGTCCGTTCGGAGAGGAGAAAGACGCCGCAGGCCGGAATCTCCCAGGATCGGTTCGTGTACTGGTCGCGGTTCCATTTGCTGAAGAAGCAGGCCCCGATCTTGCTCGCGCAAAGCGCCCGCCGGTAGTCCGCGCCCCAGGCAAAGGAGATCGGCTTGACCCTCTCATAAACATCGCGCGGCAGGGCCGACTTCCACCCCGCCTTGTCGCCGAAGATCCTGCACTTGATCCCGGCCCGCGCCGCCCGCGCGAAGCAATCGATGCGCAGATCGGGCTCCATATGCCCGGCGAACACAACGTCGGAACCCCACAGGAGCTGCTCGTCGGCTGAGAGCGCGCACGGATAGTGAAGCCACGGAACGAAATACGTCATCAGCACGCGCACGCGCTCGATTCCCAATGCGGCGGCTTCGGCCAGGTTGCACTGCCGGTTGACGTGGTAGGCGTCGTACTCCGGGAACGCCTTCCTGAGAAGGCGATACTCTGTTCGATCGCCTCTTCCGAAGGGATCGTCGCAGTGCAAGCCGGCGGCGAAGGTTAGTCGCGCGGCTTTGGCAATCGTCTCGGCGCGGTAGTGGTGGCCCTGAAAGAAGAGCGCCACGTCCGGATGCATCTCCTTGATTCGCTCCACGGCCAGCCGATTGACTTTGCCGATATGCGGCCCGGCCAGAAAGTGCTGTTCGATGCGGCCAACCAGGTTCGGCGGGAAATAGGAGTGAGTGTCGAAGAGCTCGGCCTCGACGCCAAGATCGCGCAGCGCTCGGAGCCACGCGGGCTCGTAGATTTCTCCGAACGCCGAGCGGACCAAGAGAACGGACCGAACCTCACTGCTGCCTGGCGTCGTCATGGACCGAACCTGCTTGAGTCAAGCCGCGCCCCAGCGTCAGGGCAGCGCGGGATGCGCGGCCGCCACCGGCACGGGCTTGGCCGCATGAATCAGAGTCTGCTCGATTGCGCAGAAGACCAGGATGGGGAGGCCTCTGGTCGCCAGAAGATATACGCCGAGGGTTGCGGTCATCGGGATTGTCCAAACGCAGAGCAGAGTCAGAACATAAAACGCAAAGAGCCGGGACCCCATCTCCGGGGAGGAATGAGCGACGGAGATGCAGGCCTTTGCGATCCGGCCGATGACAAAGAACCCGCCCGCGACGCCAAGAGCGCCGAAGTTGAAGTAAAGTTCAGCGAGAGTGCCGGGCACGGCGCCGTTGACCGTCGGATCGCCGTAGATGTACTGCCCAACCAGCGCCGTCATCGCCTCTGGCTCCGGAACCTTGATCGAACCGTGGAGCAAGGTAGCCGGCGCATTCACGGTCATCGCCAGGCCCTGCAGCAGCGTCGAGCCGAAGGCGTGGCCGTACCGATTCACCATGTCGAAGGCCAGACCGATCGTCGGGTACCGGCCCATCTGCCAGTCGAAGACGCCGGCAAACTGATTGGCGACGAATTGGCTGGCGCTGGTTCCGGTCCCGACCAGCAGGTCCATTCCGGTGGAGAGCAGCAGAGTCGTTCGCGCGACGGTTTCAAACACGATCACTCCCGCCACGGATGCAGCAACCATGCCCGTGAAGGGCCGGAAGAGTTGCGGGCGGAGCTTTCTGACCGCGAACAACAACGGCAGGACGGCGAGCAGATTCTCGGCGCGATTCCCGGTCCAGAGCAGATTCAGGAGCATGCAGGCCGACCCGCCGGTGAGCGCGACAAGAGTGAGTCCCGGGCGACGCTTGCTGGTCCGCGAGGCGAGGAACGCGGTCAGCAAGAAGACGATTCCCCAGGACAGCCATTCCGACATAAAAACAAACCGTGCGGTTCCGGCTTCGAGTTCTTTCGTGCGGTCGATGGTGGCCAGATCCTGCAGAGGCTCGCTGGACGCGGAAAAGAGCAGAATCGTGCCGGCAGCGCCCACCAGCGTGAACACAATGCCGGAGAGAACCAGCAATGCCGGCCGCATGCGGACTGCCCGCGGGCCGTTTCTGCGCGGCGAGGACCGGAATGGCGCGAGTCCCCACGCCAATGCCAGTTGAGCCAGAAAAACGAGCGCTAGCGAGAGGTAGACGTGATGGGCCTGGGTATGGGGGTCGAGAGCCGCCATGTTGTAGAAGCCCAGCGACACGTAGTCCGAACCCGTGAGGTGCACGAACGCGGAGAGCGGATAGACGGCGAGAAACGTTCCGAGCACAAGGGTGTAGCTGTTCATCAGGCTGCCGGTCTTGGCCGCCGCGCGGAGCAGGAATGCAGACGAAGCAACCAGCAGGGCAGCCGCGAGCAAGCCTGCGCCGGGAGTTTCAAGGCGATCGCGCCGCACCAACAGGGTCACGGTGGCGAGCACGACAATCGACACCAGGATCCAGCGCCAGGGAACGGAATGCCGCATGGGTTCGCGATTCAGCATCGGCCCTCCGCGGCCTCCTCGCCGCTCGCCGGAGCGAGCCGCTCCCGGAAGAGCTCGGCCAACGCCAGCATCATGGCGCGAACGATGCTGGGCCGAAGGCCCCACAACGATTGCTGCCTGACGTCCTGCTGCGCGCCCAGGTACAGCGCCAGGCAGGCCAGATAAAGCGCCTCTGACGCCAGGCACGCGCAGCAGAAGCCGAGCGCTCCCCACCGCGGCACAAAGAGCACGCTGAGAAGAACGAGGGCGGCGAGATTGATCGCGGCGCCCAGCGTGCCCGGCAAAACGAACCGCAGCCCGCGGAGATTGTTCTCGAGCGTCCTGGTCATGGCTCTAAGCGACATGGCGAGCGCCAGCGGATAGGCGGCGGGGATTGCGCTGATATATGCCCTGCCAAAACCCAGCCGGATGACCGGGCCGATCAGCACGCAGGCCAAGAGAAAACTCACGCCAGCGACGACCTGCGCCATCTGGAACCGGCGCAGCATGAGAGCCAGAGAAGCTTCGGCGGTTTCGGCGGCTGAAACTTCGACGAAGCCGATCTGGGTGAACGCCTCGGTGGTAATGGTGATTGGCATGGTGACCGCGAAGGCGATGGCGTAGAAACCGATCTGTTCGAGCGTCGTGGTGCGGATGAGGATTGCGCGATCCGCATTCAGCAGCAGGACGGCCGCCAGGCTGGGCGCGGCGAATCGCAATCCCAGGCCGAGAAGACGGCGGTACGCGCCGCGTGGCACGGCGCGGTTGAGCCATCGCGGCTTGATATGGATAAGGTGGAGCAGGCACTGCGCCAGTTGCGTACCGAGAGCCGCGAGCGCGGCGTGAAGAGCCGTCAGCGCGCCCAGTGCCCAGAGAACGACGAGTGCAACCACATATCCGGCTTGCCCGGCAAGCACGATCCCGTTGACCCAATTGAATCGCTTCAAGCCATAGGCCATGGCGTTGAAGTAGGGCACGAGAATCGTGAATGCGCCGCTGGCGCAGCAGATGGCGACCGGAAGAGCCAGATGCCGGTTGTCGCCGGTGAGAGTGAGCGGCGCGCAGACCATGAAGAGCGGAACCGCCACGAGTACCTGAGCCGCGGCGAGCCGGAACCCGGTAGTCAGAACCTCCTGCGCGTCCTCTTCGCCTTTGGAGAGGAGCGCGGTGACCGCTTGCGGCGCGCCCAGGCTGAATAGCGCGCCCATGAGGGTGGGGAAATAGAGGAGGACGGCAAGCTCCCCGCGCCCGAGCGGCAGCAACAGCCGTGCAACCATCAGGCCGGAGATCGCGCCCAGGCCCACGCGAAGGGCGTTTGCGCCCGAGGTGGAGACGTAGGACCAGATCAGGTGTTTGCGATGGTGTAACGTTGCCTGTCTCCAATTCCGGTCCGCGGACGCGACGGGAGCCCGGCGAGGCCCGGCGCAGGACACTCGAGTCCGGATTCCGCCAAAAACTAGTCGTTCACCGGGACGGACTTGAATTCGCCCAGCAACTCGAGAATCCGCGGATGATTCGCCGCCAGATTGCGTCCCAGCACGTACAGCCACGCGCCAAGCAACCCGAGCAGAGTAAAGACGAGAACGATGACGAGCCGGTGCGGGGCGGACTTTCGATCCGGCGCAACCGCCTGCTCCACCACCTGGACGATGGCCGCGTTCTTCGCCTCATCCCAGCGCGCGGCGTCGTACTGCTTGAGCAGCAGATCGTATAGCGCCTGGCGGTATTGCAACTCATGCTCCGCGCGCAGGTACTCCGAGCCCGCGCCGGCCACATCCTCCAGATCCATGCCTGCGGCCCCACCGGAGCCGCGCGTCCCCATGCGGGTTTCCTGATCCCGCAGCGACGCGAGCTGGCTCTCCAGCAACTGCACTTCGGGATTCTGTTCCGTCGAGTACGAGCGCAGCGCCTCGAGCTGAACCTCTTTGGCCGTCACCTGCGCGTGCAGATCGGCGAGCGATGCGATCAGAGCTTTGGTTTGCGCGTCCAGTTGGATGAGCCCCTTCTGCTTCTCAATCCGCTCGAAGGCAAGCTCCGCCGCGACCAGATCGTCATTCGCGTCCTTTAGTTGCTGCTCGTAGAAGAGCCGGCGCTGCGAAGCTTCGGTCACCGCGATGGTCTTGGTCAGCGAGCGAAGCTGCTCCGGGTAGGCATTGGCGATCGCGGCGGCGCGGCTCTTGTCCGTGTCGGTCACGGAAATCGAGATCAGAGTGCTCTTCTCCGACGCGATCGTGGTATTGTCGGCCAGGGATTTGCGCGCCGCTGTGCGGTCCTTGGCGCGATACACGTCCATGAGGCCGAACTTGTCGACGATGGCGTCGGCGATGGGCCGCGAGGCGAGAAGGCCCATGTAAAGCTCGTTGGGATTCCTCAGGCTCAGCGTCGTCCCGCCGGTCGCCGCCGCCAGTTGGCTTGGGACGCTGGAATTCAACGCCAGTTGGCTCATCAGGAGAGACGCGGCCGATTGCGTCTGCTGCGGCGTCATGATCCGGGTGGTTGCCGTGTACTGCGGCCGCAGCACAAGGCTCACCACGATCCCGAGGAGCATCCCGATTCCGCCTGCCACGGCCACCAGCCGTCTGCCGCGCGCCAACTGGGTGAGCGCGCCGAAGAATGTCAGCCGGGAAGCCGGCTTGGTTTCTTCCGGATCGAGCTCCGCGTGCGGAGCCGCTTGCTCGGCCGGGATCTCTGAGTTCTGTTCCATCATGGCTCGCTGTTTCCTCAGTAGGCCGTGCCAAGCACGGCACCGGTCAAGGCGGTTTGCGAAAGAATCTGAGTGAAATAAGGCAACTGCTGAATGAACGAGCTTGGCCCCTTCAGCTTTGGCGGAACGATGATTGCGTCTCCGGGAAGCAAGGTGGTCTTGTCGAAGTCCGAGCGCCAGAAATCGCCGCGGGTTTGCCGGCTGATCACGGTGCCATCCGCCCGGATCAGGAAGATGCGCTTGGTGTCGGCCTGCCGCGTCGGGCCGCCGGCATCGTTCAGGTATGCAACCAGCCGCTTCTTCTGCTCGTAGCGGAATGCATTCTCGTTGTAGACGGCGCCGGAAACCTGCACCGTATTGAGCTCCGGCGGAATGTAGAAGGCGTCGCCGTCCTCGAGCGGAAACGCGGGAATGTCGTCGACGCTGCCGGCGTCCGGTTTCATGGCCAGCACCACGCGTCCCGTGGGCTGCACCGCGGCAAGCTGCGCGATCAACGCCTGCTGCGCGTTCAGTTGCGCCTGCTGCTCCGCGCTGTTGGCCGCGCCAACGGTGGAGGCGGCCGCATTGCGCGCCAGAAGATCCCTCTGCATCTGCGTTGTCGACTGCTTGATCTCGAGCTCTTCGGCGCGTCGCGTCGAGATGCGCGTCAGTTGCGAAGCGTAGAGATAGGAGTGCGGAGTCAAGCCGCCGGCGCGCTTCACCAGGTCCCGCAGCGTTTCGCCCGGACTCAGGCGATAGACGCCCGGCGCATTCACCTCACCGTCCACGCGGACGAATGCCGCGTGCTTGTCGACGGGGAGAGGAATGTCTTTCTCGGAGAAGATCGTGACCACGTCGCCGGGCTGCAGAGTCTGGTTGTCCGGGGAGGCGGGGTTGTCGATGGCGTTGGCCAGATTGAACGCGATCAGCCGCGTGCTCAGGTCGTGCTCGTCGAGCCGCTCGATGGCCGCATAGTCCCAGTTGATCTCCTCGCTGTTCCGCGCTGCCTCGAATCCGGTCCCAGGGCGAGAGGTCATCTCGTTTGGCGCGTTGGCGCCCGCTTGGGAGTTGATCCCCGTCTGCACGCCGGGACCGGCTTGCGGATTGATGCCGGCCTGGGGATTCGCGCCGCTCTGCGGATTGATTCCGGCTTGCTGCGGGCCTCCCGGCTGGGAACCGATCCCGGCCGGACCGTTGGTTCCCGTCTGCGCATTCATTCCAGGCTGCACATTGGTCCCGCTCTGCACGGGCTGTCCCGTCTGCGGATTCACTCCCACCTGCGCATAGATCCCAGTCTGCGGATTGAACTGGCTGGGCGAAAGGCCGAAGGGATGACTGAATCTCTCCGGAACCAGAAAGTTCTGCTGGTTCCAGTAGTCGCGGGTGAGCAGGAACTGGCGCGAGGGGATCAGGTCGGTGACGCGCATTCCCTCGCGCCACACATAGCGTCCCGGCTGGGCCACGTTGCCGCGCAGGGTCACTGCGTTGTCGAAGCGCGGCGAGAGCGGATAAACGCGCAGCAAGTCGCCGTCGCGAAGCGTCCGCTTCAGCCCTTCCGCGTCCAGGGCGAACGATTCGACCTGCCGCCTGGCGTGATTCTCGATGCGCTCCAGCAAGACGCGGTCCTCGTCGGCCAGGTTCGTCGCGCCGCCCGCATCCTCCAGCGCCGCGGCCAGCGATTCGCCTTCCTTGATCTCGTAGATTCCCGGTTCGTTCACGCTGCCGATCAGCGCCACCTGCGGCCCGGCCGGCGGAATAAAGATCACGTCGCCGGGAAGCAGCGGAGCGTCGTGCGTTTTGTCGCCCTGCCGCAGCAGGTCGTAGAGATCGAACTCGCTCACCGTCTTGCCGCCGCGCCGTAACTCGATGCGCCGCATGGATCCGGTCGCCGACGGCCCGCCGGAGGTGAACAGCGCGTTGACCAGCGTGCTGAGCGAGCTGACCGTGTAGACACCCGGCTGGCGGGCGCTGCCCAGAACGAAGACCTGGATGGAGCGAAGCTGGCCCAGGGTCACGTTGAGGTCGAAGTCCTTGTAGAGCGCGCCGATTGCCGAGTGGAGAAAGCCGCTGAGCTGGTCGAAGCGCAGTCCGGCCACGGTCAGGCTCCCCACCCTGGGAACAAAGATCTGGCCGTTGCGATCGACAATCACACGGGTGTCCAGATCGATCTTTCCCCAAACGTGGATCAGCAGCTCGTCGCCCGGCCCAATGACATATTCCGCGGGAACGGGAACGCGATCCAGCGGCGCGAAGGTTGTGGGCGCCGTGTCAAACAGCTTCCTGCCAAACACCGGGAGCGGATGGCCGGCCTCGTCCTCGGCGAAGGTCTCGAATTCCGTTCGCGTAGTGATGGGTCCGACAACCTTATAGGGCAGCGGGACGATGACCGTCGGCTCGGGAGCGGTCCCCGGCGAGGTGGTCGCGGTCCCGAGCGGCACGGTCCCCGCGCCGTTCATGGTCCCGGAAGGAACCCCCGTCGATTCCGTCGCGGGCGCTGCCGCCGAGGCAGGAGGGCACAACTCGGCCGCGCCTTCCGGGACCGGCCCAGGGCCGGCGGGACACACAACTGTTTGTGCTCCGGGAGCCGTTGGGGCCGTCTGCGCGCCGCAAAGCGCGCCCGGCAAGAGAAGAAAAGCAAGAACCTTCGTGTTCATCGTGATTGTGAGCTCTCCGCTCCGGTTTGCTTCCGTTTCCAGGCCGACCGGCCGGGGCGGAACACCCTGCTCAGGAGTTCCGGTCCGCCTTGAGCAGCGTGACCTCGCTGCTGAGCTTCTCCACCCGCTGTTCCAGGTCCTTCATTTGAGCGTAAACCTCATCCCTGGCGCCGTCTCCGCCGTTATCGCCGCCCGCTTTGCTCAAAAGGCCGCGCATGGCCTCGCGCGCCATGTCCGACAGGCTGCGTGCGCCCGACGCAACGCAAATCTGCCGCAGCGCAGAGAACTCCTCTTCGGAGATCCGGATGCTGATGGTGCGCGATCGTGGCCTGAGAACCCTCATTGGAGAACGCGGATTTTTGCTGGTGCCTCAGCGCGGCCCTGCCGCACGGGAAGGCTCGGCAGATTCCCGCCATTCCGGCAGGACCGGGAGGATATTGGTGGGCTTCGGGAATCGAGTTCCGGGCAGGCTTCGCCCCCGTGAGTCCCAAACCCCTTGATGGATCGCTTCTCACCCCACAAGAGGCTTGCGGCAACAAGGGCAGTGGCTCGCGATGAGCCGGTTCCCGCCTCGGCATGCGCGGCGTTCGCTCGGCGCAAGTCCTTGAGCGAACCCACCTTAGCATGTAGGTCCGAGGGAAGCAAGGAAATCGTATGACAAATGCATTACGCATGTAAGGGCCCCGCCGTGCGGCATCAAACTCTGAATGAAGCTGCGGTTGCGGCGCCGGAAGGCGGCTCTTTTCCCGAAAGCAGAGCGGCAATTCCGCTGCTGGTGGCGCCAGGATACGACCCGGCCTGGGATCGAGACGATTTCCCGAGCCTTTGGCGGGGATCCGATAATCAGACTTTGAGGAAAGCGTGGGCACACGAATCGAGCGGTTGTGGAATTCCGGGCCGCGGCACTTTCTGCCCGCCTGCGCGGGCCGTCAATCCCGCTCGCCCAGCACGCGGGGCCGGAACAGCCGCACGTACATGTAAACCGCCCACTGCATAACCAGAGCCCCGCAGCAATCCAGCAGCACGTCCCAGGGCGACCCGTTGCGGTTCGGCAAGAAGTGCTGGTGCCACTCATCCCAGGTGGCCACCAGCGCCGTGCCGGCAATCGCCAACTCGGCATCGAAGAAGAACCGGTAGCGGGGCAGGGTCATCCACCAGGCGCGCAGCCATGCCAGCCCCAGCGCTCCATAGCCGAAAAAGTGTCCCAGCTTGCGAATCGAGTGGTGGATCGCAGCCCAGCGGGCATCGCCGACTGGGCCGAAGATGGCCTCGAAGAGCCAACGCAATGGGTGGCTGGTGTGGTCGGCACCGAACCACGTGGTCGACTCCAAAACGATGACCGCGACTCCCACGGCCACCGGCCCCCAAGCGTTGATCCAGAACTTCCAGCCGCGCCGGTTACTCGACATGATAGTTGGGCGCCTCGCGGGTGATGATCACGTCGTGGACGTGACTCTCGCGCAGGCCGGCCCCGGAGATGCGAACGAACTTCGCTTTCTCCCGCAACTCCGCGATGGTGGCGCATCCCAGGTAGCCCATGCCGGAGCGCAATCCGCCCACGAGCTGGAACACCATGGCCTCCAGCGGACCGCGGTACGGCACGCGGCCCTCGATGCCCTCGGGCACGAACTTCGCCAGGCGATTCTCGTTGCCGCGCTCGCGCTGCACTACGTCAGTCACTCCGCTTTCCGCCTCGGCCAAGTCGGCCGAGCCCTGGAAGTAGCGCTCGCCCGAGCCCTGGCTCATGGCCGTCAGCGAGCCCATGCCGCGATAGCTCTTGAAGCTGCGCCCCTGGTACAAGATCGTCTCGCCGGGCTCTTGTCCACGCCGGCAAACAGCGAGCCGATCATTACCGAGCTGGCTCCGGCGGCGATGGCCTTGGTGATTTCGCCCGAGTACTTGATGCCCCCGTCGGCGATCACCGGGATCCCGCGCTCGCGCGCCGCGCGGCAGGACTCGGCAATCGCCGTGATCTGCGGCATGCCCGCGCCGGTCACCATGCGCGTGGTGCAGATCGATCCCGGCCCGATGCCCACCTTGATGGCGTCGGCGCCGGCGTCGATCAGCGCCAAGGCGCCCTCGTATGTGGCCACGTTGCCGGCCAGCAGCGCCACGCCGGGGAAACGCTTCTTCACCTCGCGCACCGCTTCCAGCACGCGCGACGAGTGCCCGTGCGCCGAGTCGATGGCCAGCACGTCGGCACGGTTGCGGATCAACTCCGCCGCGCGCTCCAGAAAGTCGCCCGTCGCCCCGATCGCCCCGCCCACGCGCAGCCGGCCCTTCTCGTCCTTGCTGGCGTTGGGATACTTCAACTTCTTCTGGATGTCCTTGACCGTGATCAGGCCCTTCAGATCGTACTGGTCGTCGACCACCAGCAGCTTCTCCACGCGGTGCTTGTGCAGGATCAGCTCCGCCTCTTCGAGCGTGGTTCCGACGGCCACCGTGATCAGGTCGTCCTTGGTCATCACGTCGCCTACGGGAATGTCGGTGCGCGTTTCGAAGCGCAGGTCGCGGTTGGTCAGGATGCCCACGAGGCGTTTGCCCTTGGTCACAGGAACGCCCGAGATGCGGTAGCGGCGCATGATCTCGAGCGCGTCGCCGATCGTCTTCTCGGGCGCGATCGTCACCGGATCGACGATCATCCCGCTCTCCGACCGCTTCACCTTGTCGATCTCGCCCGCCTGCTCGGCGATCGACAGATTGCGGTGCACGATGCCGATGCCGCCCATCTGGGCCATGGCGATGGCCATCCGCGACTCCGTCACCGTGTCCATGGCCGCCGAGAGCAGCGGCGTGTTCAGCACGATCTCCCGCGTCAGTTGCGTTTGCGTGCTTACGTGCGCAGGCACCACTTCGCTATAGGCGGGCACCAGCAGGACGTCGTCGAAAGTCAGGGCTTCGGGAAGGGTATCGGTCAGCATGATGGTAGGACGCGCCCGGCGGAACAAGGATTCTTCACTGGCGGGCGGTTCTCACTATTGTAGCGGAGGGAAACTGGTGGACCTGAGACGCCGGCTGGCTTGACGCGGATATACGACCAGACGTATTTTCGTATAAATGGACGAATTGGTGCGCCCGCTCGTTTGGCTCGGCTCCAGCCGGAGGGACCTGCGGACGTTTCCGCGCGAGGTCCGGCGCGAGATGGGCGTGGCCTTGTATGCGGCACAGCAAGGGGAAACCGATCCGGCGGCCAAACCGCTGAAAGGCTTTGGCGGGGCTTCGGTGCTTGAGATCGTCGCCCAAGATCAGGGCGGCACTTGGCGCGCCGTGTACACGGTGCGCTATTCCGAAGCAGTTTACGTGCTGCACGCTTTTCAAAAGAAGTCCAAACGCGGCATCGCGACGCCCAAGCAGGATCTCGATCTCATCAAGCAGCGGCTGGCCGAGGCCGGGCGATTGCACAAAGAGAGGCAAAACTAGTATGAGCACAAGAGCGAAAAGTCCCATCGGGGCGGAAGAGAGCAGCGGAAACGTCTTTGCCGATCTTGGAATTCCTCACCCGGAGCAGGAATTGCTGAAGGCCAGGCTCACGCTGGAGATTTACCGCATCGTCCGGAAGCGCGGCCTCACCCAAAACGAAGCCGGCAAAATTCTCGGCATCAGGCAGCCGCACGTCTCGGCGCTGATGCGCAATCGCGCGGGCTCCTTCTCGGTCGAGCGCCTGATGGATTTCCTCGCCGCTCTCGGCCAGGACGTTGAGATCAGCGTGAAACCGGCCCGCGGGCGGCAAGGCGAGGTCTCGCTTGTGGCGTGAACCCTGGGCTGCCTGCAGGAGCAGGCAAGGTGGGAGGCTGCGCGTGGTCGGGTGAGCAGTTTCTTAATCCCAGGTCTTAAGGCCGAAACCTAGAACGCCCAGCCGGCTGCAGTTGGCGGCTATTTTTCTTGTTTTGATGGTTCTTGCTTAGCAGTTCGCTTTGGCTTCATTGTCAAATGGCCTATCTCGCGGGAGAAATGGCGCACAAAATGAAGCGCCTCCTCATCTTCTGGGCCACGAATGAGACCAAACATCCACGGTCCGTGCGTCGAAATCTCGACCGCGCCCATAAGCGCCCTCCGCGCGTCCTCAGTCGCTCTTGGGTCGCCCGAACCGATAGCTCGGTAGAGCTGGGCGGCGAGCTCATAAAGCCAAGGGAACTCCTCGCGTACTAGGCTGAATGCGACAAGGATTGGGAGCCCTTCCGCTCCGCGCATCTCCCTCCACGCCGGATGATGCAGAAGCTCTTCTATCATTCCTGGATGGAAGCGCCTACGCCTTCCGAGGCCGCGTTCCCTAAGATCATCTAGTTGTTCTGCAACGCTACCTTGAACGCCGCCGACGAGCACCTTGATCTCTTCGAAGAACTTTGCAACAGATGTTTCATCCGGTCGCGCCGGGGCTCTCGCGACCACGTCCGTCCGGTTCTTAAGGAGCGAGGCTACGGTTTCACGAAACGCCTTAACTTGCCTTCGAACCGCCTCCTCACGGGGTGCGGCTTCTGGGTGTCGTCGGATAAGTTGCAGGACGAGGCCTGTAATCGCATCCTCCTCGTCCGGTGAGTTCTGGAACTGGGCGAACGGCCCTGTGGCAGCTTCATCAAGACTTACTCCGAGGGCAATCCCCAGCACCCGGTCAGTCGCAGAGAGCTTGCCTTTCGCAACTCCTGTTTCATATAGAATCCAGGGGCGATTGACGCTTCGAGCAGTTAAGAGCGCAACGACATCAGTAGCTGTGTCGAGCTTCTGCATGATGGCCTGATACCACTCCTGCCCGTATTCGATCCCGGCTGTTCCTTTCCGGTCCGATGAACGAAATGACTTCAAGATACCGCCGCTGGCGTCCGTTAGCAGGTTTGAGAATGCCTCGGCGAGATCAGCGTCTCTGCTGTCATGGCTGATGAACACCAGAGGGCTAGCGGTGGTCCCCCCTTTCTGGCTTGGGATGGATGGCGGGGCGGATGGCGCGTGTTTCTTGCGAGTGCTCATAGGCATTCCTCGGGGATGGCCGGAATTCTACCACGCTTTCATTCTTAAAACCGCTCGGAAAGTTACTGCCAGCGAGAGGGCTACTGAAGGGCGAACAGGGCAACATGCAGACACGATATCGCCGCCACACGGCCAGAGAGGCCCCAAAGGTGCCTCTTCCGGGACGCGTCGTGCCCTCCGCTGTCTAGCTACTTCTTCAGCGGCTTCCTTGCAAGGTAATACAGCGAAAACGCCAGCAGCGGAATGCCACGCCACTCCGGGATCGTGGCGGCGCAGGGTTGTCCTGGCAGTAGGCCCGCGCCCTAAAGCAGGCCCGCCAGCTCGTCGACAGACAGCTCGACATCGCGCAGGATCGCTCGCAATAGACCTGGACCAATCGTTTCGCCGGAATGCAGGGGAACTGTAGTGGTCCTGCCGTCGGGGTGCCGGAGAAATACGTGACTCCCGCGGCTCCGGTCCACGGTGAAGCCTGCTCTTTCGAGAGCGCGGACGAGTTCTTTGCCCTTGATGCGTGGAAGGCGCGTCATACAGAGACTTGCTGAATGCCAACCAGTTCAAGCGCGCCGGGAGGGTTCTTCTCTTCTTCGAGGCACAGGGAGATGACCTCGCGTATGCGCTTCATCAGGGTGTCGAGGCTTTTGGCTTGCGTATGGCATCCGCGGAGGGCTGGGACGGTGGCGACGAGATAGCCCTCCTCGTCCTGTTCGATCACGACGGTGAACTTTCTGCCGGGCTTCATGCGCTGCCTCGCGTACTTACTTTATCACGATCTGAAAGCGTGTTCCGGAGCCGAAGAACAACCGCAGATCCTTCGACTCCCTTCTCCTTTGTCCGCCGCGGACAAAGGAGAAGGGAGCTCTGGATGACAGATTGCTGCTTGGGATGCCGCGCTTACTTCTTCAGCGGCTTCCTCGCGAAGTAGTAGAGCGAATACGCCAGCAGCGCGAAGGCCGCAACCGACACCCACGGGTTATAGAGGAAGGTGTGCGGCCAGCCGATGGGATTGGATTTGTGGAAGGTCATTTCGTAGCCCTGGAGGGCGACGCCGAGGAGTCCCACGATGCCGCCCGCGGCGATCAGGCCGGACGCGTAAAGCGAGCCCGGCGAGACGTCGCCATCCTCCGCTTCGCCGGAGCGCTTGGCCGCGGCATCCACCAGCGCGCGCATCACGCCGCCGATAAAGATCGCCAGCGTGGTCCCGATCGAGAGGTAGGCGCCTACGGCCAGCGACAGCGAGCGAATGCCGAGCAGTTCGACGGCGATGACCAGAAAGACGCCGAGCATGACCAGTCCCCACGGCAATTTCTGGCTGAGAATTCCGTTGATGACCGTGGCCATGAGTTGCGCCTGCGGCGCGGCGGCGTTCTCGCTGCCGATGCCGGGAATCCAGCGCACCTCGATGCGGCCCGTCGCCGGCGAGTAGAGATACTTGCCGTTGGCCAGCTCCGATGAGCCGATGGCGTTTAGGACGACGTATTCGCTCTTGTGATGAACGGCGCTGGAGTTGTCGGCGGCGACGACGGGGAACTGGTCAATGAGCCCGTGCGTGTCGCGCTGAACCTCTACGCCTGGGTGCGAGGCGGCGATGTCCCACGCCTGCGGCGCGGCGCGGAAGGTTTGCAGGCTCGTGTTCATCAGCTGCAGCGTGAAGCCGATGGCGATGGTCGAGACCGCGATACCGATGAGAAACGCGAAGCGCTGAGACTTCGGCGTTGCTCCGACGATGAAGCCGGTCTTGAGGTCCTGCGACGTGTCGCCGGCTTCGGCCGAGGCGATGCACACCACGCCGCCGATGGTGACAGCCAGCGCGCCGAAGGCAGGCGCCGTCCAGCCGCTCACCAGGAAGATGGCCGACGTGGCCATCAGCGTGGCGATGGTCATGCCGGAGATGGGATTGGCCGAGCTGCCGATCAACCCCACGATGCGCGAGCTCACGGTGACGAAGAGGAAGCCGAAGGCGACCACGAGAACCGACGCGGCAAGGTTGGCGAACAAGCTCACCTGCGCACCCGGAACCGGCTTGAACCAGAGGAAGAAGAACATCAGGACAACCAGCACGATGGAGCCGATAACCGCCGTGCTCATGGCCAGGTCGCGCTCGGTGCGGATGGGCTCGGCCGTGACGGCCGACCCGCGCCGCATTTGCGCAAAGCCGGAGCGCAGCGCGCCGACGATGGTGGGCAGTGTCTTGAACAGCGTGATGAGTCCGGCGGCGGCCACTGCGCCCGCGCCCATGGGGCGAATGTAGGTGATCCACAGGTCGCTGGGGCCCATCTGCGATACGGGCACGGTGCCGGGATAGATGGGATGCGGCAGATCCTTGCCAAAGAAGTAAATGAGCGGCATGAGCACGAGCCAGGAAAAGACACCGCCCGCGACCATGGTGCCCGCGGTGCGCGCGCCGATGATGTAGCCCACGCCGAGATACTCGGGCGTCGCGTCGGCCTTGATCGATGCGCCCTTCAGCACGTGCTGCGCGCCAAAGTCCGGCTGATACTCCGGCGTACTTGGCCACGCGCCAAAGAGATATTTGTTCTGAAAGAAGGTGTAGAGAGCGCCCAGGCCCAGGCCGAAGAAGACGCGGCTGGCAAACGCGCCGCCCTTGGCGCCGGCCATCAAAACGTCGGCGCAGGCCGTGCCTTCGGGGAACTTCAGGTTGCCGTGCTCTTCGACGATGAGCGGACGCCGCAGCGGCACCATGAACAGCACGCCGAGGTAGCCGCCGATGAGCGCCAGCATGAAGATGCGCGAGTACTCGAGATCGAAGCCCAGAAAGATGAGCGCGGGAAGGGTGAAGATGACGCCGGCGGCAATAGACTGGCCGGCGTTGCCCGCCGTCTGGACGATGATGCACTCCAGGATCGAGACCTTGCCCTTGTCGCGCAGAAAGCTGATGGAGATGACCGCGATGGGGATGGAGGCGGCCACGGTGAGCCCGGCGCGCAGGCCCACATACACGGTCACGGCGCCAAAGATGAGGCCGAAGATGGAGCCCAGCAGCACGGCGCGGAAGGTAAATTCGCGGGGACTTTCGCTGGCGGGAACGAAGGGTTGGAATTCTTGCACGGGCAGCCTCCGAATCATGGCAACTGATTTGCGGAAATAACCTGAATGGGGAGTGTAGCAGCGGAGGGGGAGGGAGCGACAGAGGGGGCCGACCGTGCCGGGTGCCGGGGTGGGTGAACAGCCAATATCCCACAAAAGTAATGAGAAAGTCCTGTGCCGGCGATCCGATTTCTGTGGACACCGGCGATTTCCCTATCGGAGAATGCAAAAAACGAGGTCCGCGTCCGCCGGGGCGCATTCATAAAATAAGCAATCTTTCCTTATGTCGCAGAGGCTCGACAATCCTGCCTGCAAACGCCCGCTCGATGGCGTGTGCGGATTCTTCTGCGCCAAATTGGGAGTGAGTTCTATAGCCGCAAAAAAGGAGAAAGTATGTTCCGTGGACTTGTGAAGTACGGGCTTTCGATCGCGGTCTGTCTGACAATTGCCGGCGGCGTCTGCCGGGCGCAGTCTTTGCTGACGCATCACGTGCGTACCGCCACGCAGGACGGAAGTGCGCCGTCGCTGGGCCGCCTTCCATCGAGCCAAACCATGAACCTGACGATCGCGCTCCCGCTTCGCAACCAGGACCAGCTGGACCAACTGCTGAAGGACCTCTACAATCCCGCCAGCCCGAGCTACCGGCAGTTCCTTACCGTGGAGCAGTTCACCGAGCAGTTCGGGCCCACGCAGGCGCAGTACGATGCGGTGGTTAACTTCGCCAAAGAGAACGGGCTCGCCGTAACGGGCACGTCGCCGAATCGCGTCAACGTCCAGGTGTCGGGCAGCGTGGCCAACGTCGAGAAGGCGTTCAACGTGAAGATGGGCCTCTATCAGCACCCCACCGAGTCGCGCAGCTTCTACGCGCCCGACCGGGAACCGACGACGAACCTGACCTTCTCGCTCTGGCACGTCTCGGGCCTCGACAACTACTCGCTTCCGCATCCTGCCGGCCTCGACAAGCGGCCGGAAGGCTCCGCCGCCAAGTCCGGCGCGACCACCGGCTCCGGCCCGTCGGCTTCGTTCCTGGGCAGCGATATGCGCGCGGCTTATTATGGCGGAACGCTAGCCGGCAGCGGCCAGACGCTCGGCCTGCTCGAGTATTACGGCAGCGATCTCGCCGACCTGACCGCCTACTACACGAACGCAAAGCAAACCAACAGCGTGCCCGTTACGCTGCTGTCAGTCGACGGAACCAGCACGAGCTGCGTGTACCCGAGCTGCGACGACACCGAGCAGACTCTCGACATGACGCAGGCGCTGGGCATGGCGCCCGGATTGTCGAGTCTGGTGGTGTACATCGGGTCGACCGATTCGGCCATCTTCAATGCCATGGCGACGCATAGCCCGCTCAACGCGCAGTTGAGCTCTTCGTGGACCTGGAGCCCCGCCGACCCCAGCACCGACGATCCATACTTCAAGGAATTTGCCGCGCAGGGCCAGAACCTGTTCCAGGCGGCCGGTGACAGCGCCAAGTGGACCACGTCGGGCACGGCGTCCGAAACCTACCCCGCCGACGACGCCTATGTGACCACCGTCGGAGGAACGGATCTGTCGACCGCGGCCGCGGCCGGAGCATGGGCCTCGGAGACCGCGTGGTCCGACAGCGGAGGCGGTATTTCGCCGCACAAGATCGCTATTCCATCGTGGCAGACGGCTGCGGCCGCCGGCTGCGCGAGCTGCTCGACAATCTATCGCAACGGCCCCGACGTTTCCGCCAACGCCAACTTCACTTTCTACGTCTGCGCCGACCGGACCACCTGCACCGCCAACGAATACGGCGGCACGAGCTTTGCCGCGCCCATGTGGGCCGGCTACCTGGCGCTCGTCAACCAGCAGTCGGTGGCCAACGGCAATGGGAAGCTCGGCTTCATCAACCCGTCCTTGTACACCATCGGCGCCGGCTCGAACTACAAAACCGACTTCCACGACATCACCAGCGGAAGCAACGGCTACTCCGCCGCGACCGGATACGATCTGGTCACCGGCTGGGGCAGCCCCAACGGCTCCGGCCTGCTGAACGCGCTGGCCGGCGCCGCGGCCACCGCGGGCTTTACCGTGAGTGCGTCGCCCACATCGGTTTCTGTTGTGAAGGGCAGCACCGGATCCACGACCGTCACCAGCACCGTGAGCGGCGGATTCAGTTCGGCCGTAACGCTCGCGGCATCGGGACTGCCCACGGGCGTCACCGTCGGATTCAGCCCGGCCTCGATCACCGGGACCGGCACCTCGACGCTGGCCTTCACGGTCTCGTCCAGCGCAACTGCCGGCACCTATTCGATCAGCGTCACCGGAACCTCGGGCACGACCACGTCATCCACCACGGTAAGTCTCACGGTGACGGCTCCAGTCGCCGCCAACTTCACCATCGCCATCTCGCCCAGTTCGGGCTCGCTGAGCCGCGGGACAAGTGGTTACGCGACCGTGACCACGACGGTCTCCGGCAGCTTCAACTCGGCAGTCGCCCTTTCCGCTTCTGGATTGCCCACGGGCCTTACTGGCAGCTTCAGCCCAGCGTCGATCGCGGCGCCGGGGTCCGGCACTTCGCGCTACACGCTCACTGCCGCTAGCAGTACCAAAACCGGTACGTACACGATCACGATCACCGGAACGGGCGGTGGCCTGACGCACACAACGACACTCACCCTACAGATTCGATAACCGCAATGCACGCTGCCGGAACAGGAAGGCCCGGCAGGGGCAACGCCAAGAAGCCCGGACCCCACTCGGTCCGGGCTTCTTTGTGCCCGTCCGCACTCCAATCCGCGCAGGTCGGCAGAACGGTTCCAGAGTCAAAGTGCCATAGCCTCTGTGGCTTCTGGGTCTGGCAACTCTGGAACCGTTGTAGTCTCGGGCAAACGGACAATCCGCCGCCTCCCTCGCCGCAAGGCGAAACACAAGCGCCATTTCCGGCTTGGCGAACGCGGGCCTCCTCGCTTAGGGTAGGTTCATCTTCTTCTGCCGGGTTCTGCCGTTATGACCAATTCCGCGCCCACCTCTGCCTCCAGGCGTCTGCTCTCGCTCGACGTCCTGCGCGGCCTCACCATCGCCTTCATGATCCTGGTCAACACGTCCGACGATGGCGCATGGAGTCAGATGCACCACGCCGAGTGGAACGGCATGACTGCCACGGACCTGGTTTTTCCCACGTTTCTCTTCGTGGTGGGCGTCTCCATCGTCTTTTCCACGCGGGCGCGGCTCAAGCGCGGCGATTCGCGCGTCCGGCTCGCCCTTCACACCGTGCTCCGCGCGGCCATCCTGTTTCTCCTCGGGATCGTTGTGAACGGCTTTCCGTTCTTCCATCTCGACCATCTGCGCATCTACGGAGTACTGCAACGGATCGCCATCTGCTACCTCGTCGTGAGCCTGTTCTATTTGTGGGACCGCCGCGTCTGGACGAAGATCGCGCTCTTTGCCTGTTTGCTCATCGGGTACTGGATTCTGGTGCGCTGGGTTCCGGTGCCGGGCGCCGGGGTTCCGGGCCGCGAAATTTCTTTGCTCGATCGGAACCAGAACATCGTCGCCTGGGTCGACCGGCAACTGATGCCGGGCCATCTCTACGAAGAAGCGCCGCTGCACGATGTGCGCGATCCCGAGGGGCTTTTGAGCGACATCCCGGCCGTCGGAACAGCTCTGCTCGGGCTGCTGGCCGGCCTCTGGCTCGGCGGCGGGCGCGATCCGAAGATCAAACTGCTCGGCCTCGCTCTGGGCGCCGCAGGCTGCCTTGCGGCGGGCTATTTGTGGTCGGTCTGGTTCCCGCTCAACAAGAAGATGTGGACCAGCTCCTACGTGCTGGCGGCCGGCGGATGGTCTCTGCTGGTCTTCGCGCTGGTTTATTGGGCCGCGGAGCTGCGCGGATGGGGCAAAGCCGGCTGGAGCAAGGCGCTGGCCTGGCCGTGGCTGGTCTTCGGATCGAACGCCATCGTGGCTTACATGATCAGCGAGCTGCTGGGCACTGCCCTCAGCCTCATTCCCATTACCGTTGGCGGAGATCAGACCGATCCGATCACCCTTCTCAACGACCACGTCTTTGCCCTGATCCCCGATCCGGGCTGGAGGTCCTTCGCCTTCTCAGTTTCCTATGCCGCGGCTTGCTTCGTTCCGGTCTGGCTGCTTTACCGAAAGAAGATCTTCGTGAAGATCTAGATGTCCGTTGGACAATGGCGTCCGCCTGCGACCGGCAGCGGCGCGATGGCGGAGAAGTATCTGGCCGCTGGCCTTTTGCGCCAGGCTTCCCAATTCTCGCGCCTGATGATCGGGCGCGCTTCTTTTCATTGCGCCGGGTGAATCCGTCCTCAACTGGCCGTCGTTCGTGCGCCGGAGCAGCGGATCGTATCGAAGAAACAGCGCCCGGCACTTCGCCGTCCGTCAAGATTGTCGGGGCGCAGGAAGTCTCAGTACTTGGATTTGATCGCGTACGAAATCCCCATCGTGAATTGCAACGAGTTCGGCTTCGTGGGCGGCAACGATACCGGCGGATCGTTCAAATAACTGTCTAGCGTTCCCACTGAGAAACTCAGCCTCTTGTAGGCGGGAAACGCAAGAGTATTTGTCTCGTTCGCCGAGTATGCTTTTGAGTTGTTGTAGGCGGGGATGAATGCGAGTCCCTGGGAGTAGGTGAGCTGCTTCAGGTGCAGTACATAGGCCGCCGAAAACGTGGAACCGACCAGGTTCTGGTTCGTACCCGCGGCGCCGCTAATAAACTCCTGCTTCTCATATTGCAAGGTCGCCTTTAGGTCCAGTTCCTGCTTTGGCGTCTTGATCGCCGTCCATCCCATGCCGCCGCCGTAAATTTGCTGCAGATCAAGGTCTTGGCCGTAGTTGTGGTCAAATGCAGTCTGGCCCAGGGCAAAGAACCGCGGCGAGAAATACTCGTCGCGCTCCGCGCCCGCATGGTAGATCGCTGTTTTCGTCATCACGGCTGCTACTGCGGTCGGCGGCGGCCCGGGGTTGGTATAACCAGGCTGAGTGATTTTGCCAAACGACCCACTGAAGTCCAGCGATGTGCGATCGCGCGGGTTCAGCCAGCTCACCGTGGGTACCACGCGCACCAATCCGATCGCCCCCGAAGCCGTGTACTGGTCCTGCGTGGCGCTCACCAGCGTGGCTCCGCCGGTCACCGGGCCATTCCATCCCGCAAAGAAGCTTGGCTGGTGAACCACCTGCTTGTTCAACGTGGCCTCGTCCAGGATGTACTGCGCGTTCTTCACGGGGATCGGCGCCGTGGCCGCGCCATGGGCCGGGTGCACCGTCACGGCCTCGCTGGTTGCTTCGAGCGTGCCCACGGGAATCTGCCCTGCGCTCTTTTTGCCGCGCAGTTTTATCGCTGAACTGAGAACGCCGAATTGCTCCGTCGCCTGAAGCTCTTTGATCTCGCTCCAGGGAACGGCGATATCTCCCAGCGGATCGCTATGGAACGTGATTTTGCCTGCCGTCTCGCTGACGAACCTCCCGTGCAGAACGTCGCCATTGCTCAGGACCAGAACGTCGGGCGCGGGGTTCGGCGCAGCCGGTTTGCTTTGCGCCTTGCAAATGGGTGCCATCGCAAGCTCGGCAACGAGGATTGTGATTTGGATGGTTCGACTGGGGAACGACAGAAATCGATGCCGGGGGATGGGGGTCATGGTCTGGACCGCCTCTCTTCGCTTTGCCGCCGCAGCCGGGTCTTCTCCCTATGGCGGTCTATTCACATTTTATGCATTATCGCGAGTCGATGAGGAAGCCGATCCTGTCGCGCGCTGCCAGCCTGTCTCCCGGGCAAATCCGCAGTTTCAGTGCGGTTTCTCGCGCATTGTCGGCATACTTGGCGTAGACTGGTCCACAAGTTCGACCACAATTCGGAGTCCCGCATGTCCAAGGCAGCTTCGTATGCCCAATGGTCCTTGGAGCCGTATTGCATCGGCCTCAAGCTGCGTTCCCTGCGCACGGCCAAGCGGCTCACACTTTCGCGGCTGGCGGCGGAAACCGGTCTCTCCACCGCACTGCTCTCCAAGCTCGAGACCGACCGCATGATTCCCACGCTGCCCACGCTGGCCAACATCGCCCGCGTGTACGGCGTGAGCATGAGCTACTTCTTCTGCGACGCCACGCGCCATGCGATCTCCATCACTCGCAAGGCACACCTGCAGAACGGCCGGCGCCCCGCCGACACAGTCCACGTGATGCCCTTGAACGCCGAGGGCAAGGGCTTTCGTCTCGTGGCGCAGATCGTCGAATTCCCGCCCGGTGGCTCCAACGTGGCCATCAATGCCTTCCACGAGACCGGCGCGGTGATCTACGTGCTCGAAGGAAAGCTGCGGCTCGACTCAGGCGGCATGCACGACGTGCTCGAAGCCGGCGACTGCGCCTGCATGGAGAGCGAAGTGCCCCTGGCCTGGAGCGCGGCCGACAAGCACCGCTGCCGCGTTCTGGCCGTGCTGCCCAAAGGTGAGTCCCCTTCCAAGCCATCGGATTAGCAACCGGGCGGGGCGCGCGATCGACGTCCCCGTCCCTCGTCGTGAGAGCCGGGCGCGCTCGCTGCGAGCGCCGGATTGCCCGACGCAGCGCCGCTTTGTAGCATGGTCTGGGAATTGAGGGTTGATCGACGATGCAATTGAACTCCAGGTTGTTCCGGGCCACGCTCTCGGGCGCATTGGGAGGCATGCTCTTCGGCTTCGACACGGTCGTGATCTCCGGCGCCATCGATGCGCTGGTTCGCCTGTACGGCTTGAGCCCGCAGTACAAAGGGTTCACGGTGGCCATTGGGTTGGTGGGCACGGTGATCGGCGCGCTGGGCGCAGGCCACGTGGGCCAGCGGCTCGGTAGCCGCGAGACGCTGCGCATCACGGCGCTGTTCTATGTGGCGGCGGCGCTGGGATGCGGGCTTGCCTGGAACTGGACGTCATTCCTCGCATTCCGCTTCGTCGGCGGGCTGGGTATTGGCGCTTCCTCGGTGCTGGGCCCGGTCTACATCGCCGAACTGGCCCCGGCGAAATGGCGCGGGAGGCTGGTGGCGACATTCCAGTTCAATGTGGTCTTCGGCATCATGCTGGCCTACATCTCGAACTACGCGATTCGCACCATGCACCTGGGCGCGGCGGAATGGCGCCTACAGGTGGGGATCGCGGCGGCGCCCGCACTGGTCTTCCTGGCGCTGCTCTTCGGGATTCCGCGCAGCCCGCGTTGGCTGGCTTCGCGCAACCAGTTCGATGAAGCGCTCGCCGTTCTCAAGGCGATGGGCGATCCCAATCCCGAGGCGGAACTCGAAGACATCCGCGCCTCTGTGGTCCAGGAACATGCGACGGCCCACGAGCCGGTCTTCCAATGGAAGTACCGCTTTCCGCTGTTCCTCGCCATCTCCATCGGCGCGTTCAACCAGCTTGCCGGCATCAACGCCATTCTGTACTACCTGAACAACATTTTTGCCGCGGCCGGCTTCAGCCAGGTTTCCAGCGACCAGCAGGCAATCGCCATCGGCGCCACCAACTTCCTGATGACCCTCGTGGGCATGTCGCTGATCGACAAGCTCGGCCGCAAGACGCTTCTGCTGATCGGCGCCGCGGGCTGCGCCAGTTGCCTCGCGGGCGTGGCCTGGGTCTTCGGTACGCAGACGCATCCTGGAGCGCTGCTGTGGCTGCTCGTCGCGTTCATCGCTTTCTTCGCTCTTTCGCAAGGGTCCGTGATCTGGGTCTATATCGGCGAGGTGTTTCCCACCTCGGTGCGCTCCAAAGGCCAGGGCGTGGGCAGCGCCAGCCACTGGTTCATGAACGCATTCATCGCGCAGATGTTCCCCGTGGTGGTGAACCGCATGAGCACCGCCACGCCGTTCGTTTTCTTCGCGGCCATGACCGCCGTGCAGTTCCTCGTGGTGCTGTTCGTGTACCCCGAGACCAAGGGCCAGACGCTGGAGCAACTGCAACGCAAGCTGATGCGGGTCTAGGCGCAGACTTCACAGAAGACAGCCCCGGTCCGCGGTTTCGCCGCTGACGCGGCGCTGGAGTCAAAAGACAAGGCCCAAAACTCACACCGACTCGATGGCGTGGATGGCTTCGGCCACTTCTTTGCCCAGCGTCTCCGACTTGGGAGGGATCGTCTCGCGCTCCCTCTCCGGGAGCGCGCCGAGCAGGTCGCCGTAGGGGATCGTTTCGCATCCCGGAAACGCGGCAACGCCCACCGCCGAAGCCAGCGCGCAACTGATCTTGACCAGCTCCGTCAAGTCCCACTCGCCGTCCGCGCGCCGCTCCTCGTGATGCTCCGCAACCACGGCGGCAAAGCTGCCGGGAAGCTTCCATCCGCTCACCAGTTGCCGCCCCACCTCGCAGTGGTTCCAGCCAAACAGCTCGCGCTCGGCGTCGAGCATCGAGGCCGCCGCGCCGGTGTGCTTTTCGAGCAGCGCCGCGTAACCCTTGGGCTGGATCACCGCCAGCGCCATGCGCCCCACGTCGTGCAGAATTGCCGAGGTGTAGGCGACGTTCTTGTCGATCGCGCCGGTCCCGGCGATCCGCTCCGCGATGAGGGCGCAGGCTAGGTTGTGCCGCCATAGATTCCGCATCGCCGGGTAGCTCATGGCCTTGCCCAGATACGCGCGTACCCCCACCGTGATGCACAAGCCCTGCAGGGTATTGGCGCCAAGCACGGACACGGCCTGCATGATTGTGGTCGAGGGATAGCGCGGCGCGTAGAGCAGGGAATTCGAGACCGTGAGCACTTCGCTGGCGAACGCCGGGTCGGACGAGATCAGGTCGCACAACTCGTGCAGTTGCACGCTCTCGTTGCCCGCCAGTTGCAGCACCCGGACAGCGACCTGTGGAAACGGTGGAAGGCGCAAATAGGCCCACGGCAGCGTGGTCTTTGTTCCGCTTCGTTGGTCCATCCCCACCGCTGCCACCGCGCCAGCTCCGTTTCGCTCCGGCGCGATCGCGCCAAGCGAGAAGAATTGCGCCCGCGCCGCTCGCCGTGAACCGGCTCAGCGGAGCGCATCCCGCAACCTCTTTTTCGGCAATTATCGGGACTTCAATAGGGGAATTCGCACCGATATGACCAGCGTAGGGACAGAATTCACTCCGCGATCCAGGATTTCCCGTCCGCGCTCGCCCAAACGAACCCTTGGTCATTAAGAATTTCAAATGTTACTGCTGGCGAAGGCGTTGCGCCCGTGCCCGCCTCGCTTTCCGGTCCGGGAGATTTGGCTTCCGGCGCCGTTTCCGGGTTGCCGCCTGACGCGACCCGCCGCCGAACTGTCACGGCGCGGCCGGTCCACTGCTTCACGACCGGCTCCCAGGTCGCTCCGGAATCCTCGCTCACAAACAGTGCGCCGTCCTTGTCGATGGCGACGAGGACCCGGCCCGCTGTTGCGACCGACGCGGCGGGCAGCTTGCTGGGGAGATGAACGGCAGACGGGTTCGTCGTCGCGTCAACCGAGGAGCGAAACCGGACCAGCGGTACGTAGCCCTCCGACATTCCCGGCCGCGTCTCGAGATTCTGCACCCCGGCTGTCACCGTCACCTGCTCGGTGTTCCCCTGGCCGCCGTTCATTGCGCCGTGCATGCTCTCCGGCGGGCGCGCTTTTGCGGCCAACCTGCGCTCTTGCACGGCTTCCGCTTCGATCTGCTTCCGCTGCTCCTGCCGATACGCGGCAACCGCGGGCGGGGCGCCGGACCCAGCCAGCGCTTCGACCGGCGCCGCCATCGCGCGATCGTTCTCCTGCCCTTCCCTGCCAGCGGGCATTCGCGCGGTCACGCCTTCCGGCGGTTCGACAAACTGGGCTTGAGCTTCCTGCTGCGCCGCGCCTGCTCCCGCGCGCTCGCCTGCCGCTCCGCCCGCGCCCGCAGTCTTTTGGGGCTTTGCCTCGGGAACAGCAGGAGCCGGTTCGGTCGCCACTGTGTGCGGCTGCGCAGGCGCAGCAACCACGTCGGGCTTCCGCTCCGCGTCCTGCGACTCGACCCTCGCCACTTCCTCGCGCTCTGCCGCCTGGCGCACATGCACAGCCACCAACACCGCCGCGGCGGCTGCCAGCGCCGCTGCAGGAGCCAGCACCAGCCCCCAGCTTCTCCACCAGGGGCTTGGCCGGCCCGCCTCACCCTGCACGACGCGCGCCGCCTCAGCCTCCGCCGCCTCCCGCGCCAGCGCAACCACTTGGCGGCAGCGCCCGCACACGGCCAGGTGCGCGAGCACCTCGCCGCGCTCCCGCTCTGCAAGCGCCTGCTCGGCAAATGCGTTCAGCCGCTCCGCATCGGGATGAATCTCGTGTTGGGCCGCCAGCTTCATGACGCTTCCTGTTCCTGGAACGCCTCGGTTTGCGATTGTTGCAGCAGTTTTTTCAAGTTCAAGCTCAAATCGCGCGGGTCCGCGCCCAGCGCCTCCTTGGCCGCCCGCCGGCTCAACCCGCAGCGCTCGAGATTCCTGACCACTTGCTTCCTTGTATCCTCGGCCGCGCGCTTCAGCTTGCGGCTCACCGTAGCTTCGTGCACGCCCAGCACGCGCGCAATCTGCAAGAGCGTCTGCCCGTCAAGATAATAAGCCGCCAGCAGGTACCGCTCCTCGGCGTCCCGCGTCTCGACCGCCTCTTTCACCGCCTGTTCGAGCAGCGACAGTTCGGCGGCCGGCGTTTCCGGCGCGGGATCGGGGGCCGGAGCATCCATCTCCTCCATCGGGTCGTCGAGCGGCTTCAGGCGCCGGTTGCGCCGCAGATGGTCCACGTGCCGCTGCGCCAGAGTGGTCCGCAACCAGCCCAGCAGCGATCCCCGCCCGCGATACGAAAGCAGCGGGCAGCGCCGCTCGCCGTCGCGCTCGGTCATTCCGTACAGCTCGCCATAGAGTTGATCCGCCAGCTCCCGGCCCAGCGTCTCGCTGCCGGTGATGGCCGTGGCCGCTCGAATCAGCGGCTGCCGGTGGATGGCGATGAAGTGCTCCCAGGCGCGCTCGTTCCCTTTAGCACAGGCGCGCGCCAGCACGAGGTCGTTCAGGCAGAGCCCGCGGAAGAAGGCTGCCTTCTGCTTCCGTGAAGCGCGTGGGTCCTCTGCCAGCCCGAAGTTCTGCGCAGTGCCCGCCTCAAGCAGGATCTGCTCGAATTCCTCCCGGCTCAGGCCCCACCCACCTGCATCGCACTCGCGCCAAAGCTCTTCGAGCAAGGCCCGGTCCAGCGCCTCCGGCTGCTCCGGAAGCGCCGTCTCGGCCGCACTCGCCAATGTTTCCGATGGCGCCATTCGGGTGCTTTCTCAATCCGTCCATTCCTTTAGACGTTGTCAAGGACTTTCGAGTCGCCGGATCGACAGCGCGCCGCAGCCTCCTCTCACAAAAAATCCATGCAAGTTCCCGCCCACCCGCCGTTCTTCGGTCGATGGCCGCAGCAAACGACCGCGGACCGGAGGAGGAGACCGATGAAGAATCTTGGCAGATTGGGTTTGGTGGCGGCGATCTTTGTTGCGCTCGCCGGATTCGAGCAATGGAAGGGCGTAAAGGCGGCCGGCGGGCCCGCGCAGACCGGCGCCGGTCCCTACCGCGTGCTCGCTCCCATCGAGAGCGGCAACCTGCTTTTGTTCCCGGTGGTCGAGGCCGACGGCAAGTCGAACGCCGACACGCCGTTCATCACCCTCGACGAAGGCCTGAAGAGCGGCGAAGTCGAAGTGACCGAAGCGGGCCGCGCGCGCGGCCTGGTGCGTTCGCGAGGCCGCGGCTCGGAGAACTTCAATAGCGGCGACGAAGTCAACACGCTGGTCCTCGTCAACCACTCCAAACACCCGTTGCTGCTGCTGGCCGGCGAGATCGTGACCGGCGGCAAGCAGGACCGCATCATCGCCAAGGACCGCATTGTTCCCGCCGGCGCCGATCCCATCGACCTCTCGGTCTTCTGCATCGAGCCCGGCCGCTGGACCGAGAGCTCGGCCACCTTCGGCTCCGCGGGCAAATCGGCCGCCCGGAGCTTCATGGTCCAGCCCGCCGTGCGCGAGCGCGCCATGGCCGCACAGGATCAGCAGCAGGTTTGGGATTCGGTGCACGGCGCAATTGCGCAAATGGAGGTCGCCGCGGCGCCGATGGCCTCAGCCGGCGGCGGATATGAGCGCAGCCTCGGCACCACAAGCTACGCCAAGGCCATGCAGGACTCTGCCGTCAGCCAGAAGGTCGATGAGGCCGCCGCTCCCGTCATGCAGGCTCGCGAGCAGGTGCTGGCCAAGCTGCGCGACGAGCATGCCGTGGGCGTCGTGGTCGCCGTGCGCGGCCAGATCATCTGGGCCGACCTCTTCGCCAATACCGATTTGCTCGCGCGTTATTGGACCAAGCTGGTCCGCTCCTACGCCGCCGAGAGCCTGACGGATGGCGGCGACCATCCAGCGCCCAGCGTGGCCGACGCGCAGCACTTCCTTGACGCGCCCTCGGGCGGCACAGAAAACAGCGAAAGCGAAGTCGGCGTCTACCGCTATCGCGAGCTCAAGAGCGGCAACACCGAGACCTTCGTGCTCGAGTCGCTGCTGCCTGCCGCCAGCTACGACGTGCACATCAGCAAGATGAAGCTGCGCGGCGAGGAGAGCCACTTCGTGAAGCCGCATCCGATCTACGAACCGCCGACGGCTCGCCCCGATATCTACCGCTGATCGGCGCCGCGCTCATACTCTCCGCGTCCGCCGCAGCGTAGCTGGGTGGGCGCGGAGAATGCATTCGATTCGCGATCGCGCTTCGCCTTACGTTTTCTGCTTCGCGCGCGCCACGCGCGGCGCCGCAATCAGCGTGAGTGCCACGAGAAAGATGGAGGCGGCAATGTACGCCAGATGGCCGCTGCGCAGGTCCTCGGCGACGAGTTTGATCGCGACCAGAGCCATTACCGCATACCCAAGCCGGGTCAACGCCACTCGCCGCCCGCGCGCTCCGCCAAAGACCAACGCCAGTGCAGCAGCGCACAGCGTCAACGTTCGGATGAATGCCAGATGATGCGCGCCGGGCTGAATACGGAGCGCGGCCAGCCCCATGAGCCCCTCCACCAGCAGCGCAGCCACGGCAGCGGTCGCCAGCGCGGCAAAGCCAAGATGAAGTGTTTGCAGCGGCCAGGATTCGCCCTCCCGCGGCTTCGCGAACGCATAGCAGAGAATCGCGGAGCACGCGATCAGACAAACGCCTGCCGGCGGCGCGCCCCGCGGTGTCCCAGCCAATGCGCCGACAAGAAAACCCGGCAATTCCGATTCCGCGGCGCCGGCCAGCAGAAACACGATTCCGTAGATCTCGAAGGCCAGGCGGGCCTTCCTGTTGCCGATCGTTGTGGCCGCAACCGCGGCCGCGCCGAGCACGCCAATCGTGGGCAACGGCGGCAGGCAAAGAGAGCTCCCGGCCAGAAGCAGCGCCGCGCCCCACGCGGCAAAGACTGCGCCATTGCGCCGTTCCTTGGCGCGCTCAAAGACCGTAAAGACCACGGTATACACTGCCACGGCCAATGCCAGGCAAACGATGCCCAGAATTACGGTGCTGTCTTGCGGCCCGAAGTCCGCCACGCTGACAGCAGCCAGCAGAAACGCAATCGTCGTCTGGACCGTCGCGAAGACAGAGATGTTTCGGCCGCGCCTCAGCGTCTGCCAGCAGCCGCTTGCCGCGAATAGCAGGAAGATCGCCAAACCCGGAGCAAGCAACGCAACTCGCGCCAAAGGTGGATAGTCTTCGCCTGCGGCTTGGGGAGCAAAGTAAATATAGATCAAGATCCAGATCGCAGCATCGGCAGCGAGCGCCACCAGCCCGCGAACCTCCGGCACGCTCTCCATTTGCGGAGCAAATTCGCAGATTGCCGCCAGCATCAGAAGCACGATGACGAAAGGCATCAGAGTGTGGGAGGCAACGGCCAGCGCCAGCGCGAGCCCGGCCGCCGCTCCACAGCCGGTTCGCAGCACGGGCTTGAGATCGCGTTTCCAGGTCAGGCCAACCGCTGCAAGTGCAAAAGCGCAAACAATGCCCGAGGCCATCGCCGGCGGAAACACTTTGAAGCGCAAGGTCAGCTCCCAGACCATGGGAGCAAGAATGAGCGCCGATGTCACGGTATAGATCGCGCTCGCGATCTGCGGCCCGCGCGTCCGAGCCGCCCACGCGAGCCACAGGAACGCGTAAACGATTCCGGCCGCCGCAACGGCCAGCTTCGGAAGCGAACTTGTTTCTTCTACGGCTCGCAGCACATACGCGCCTGCAATGCCCAGCAGCGCCCGGCCCAGCACCGGGAACACGCTTCCGGCCGTTGCCGGCGATGCAGCTTCTGCGGGCTGCGGCGTTGATGTTTGTTCCGGCTCAGGCGATGGGCGCGGCCAACGCGCGGCAAGCGGATGTTCCAGCGCGTGTACCCGCCGCTCCAGCGCTTCGATACGTTTTTCGAGCCGGTCGATTGGTTCGGGAAGATCGCCCATGGTCTGCACCCGCCCCTGCGCCTGAGGCGTCGCTCTCAGTCGCCCGCGGCCGCCTCATGAAGGCTCTTCTCAGGCCACGGCGGCAGCAGCTTCACCAGCCCCCACAGGAAGAGCAGCGGCAAGATGGTCAGGCCGACGGCCACCAAGAGGCCTTCGCGTGTCACCAGGTCCATTTTGTAGGTCGTGTAACCCAGGAAGCTCTTTGAGAACAGTTGGCCGCCGATCACCACGTTCCAGCGCATCGCAAAAACGCCCACCAGGGCCAGGCAACCGGAAAGAACATAGAGCCGCTTGCGCACCTTCTCGGGCAGCTTCACGATCTGCGTCAGGAACAGCAGGACGAGCGGAGTGATGGTGCCCAGGCATATCTGGATCACGATGTGCGGAATGTAGAGCCGGGTGTGCACCATAAAATCCAGGCTGCGAAAAGACTCGTCGGCCTCGTAGATGCGATGCACCAGGTCGAGCATCTCCAGGCTGAAGTCGATGATGAAGATGTAGAACATGTACATCGCGATCGTATCCACGCAGCGTATGTCGATGGCCTGCTTGCGCAGCTTGGTGACCGCCATATAGAGCAGCATCACCGCGGCGATTCCCGAAACCATGGCCGAGAAAATAAACACCACCGGCATCAGCGGTGACGACCACCACGGATTGGCCTTGATTGACCCGAAGATGAAGCCCACGTACCCATGCAGCAGGAACGCCGAGGGAATGCCCACCAGCGTCACAATCCAGCCGACCTTGTCGTCGATGTGCAGCGAGCGCTCGCTGATGTTGCTCGATCCCAGTGTCATGATCTTGTAGAGCAGGCGCAGCAGGCCCTTCGACCGCTGCGACAGCAGCACGATATCGCGCCGGTAGTCGAGCCAGATTTCAAACACCAGCACGGCCATCAGATACCACAGGTACACGTATCCGAACATCGCCATTGCCGAGCTGCTATGCGGCGTGAAGTACATCTCCGGCGAGCGCTCCGGATGGCCGAGGTGGAGCTGCAGAGGCAGCGGCGCATCCAGCAGAAACGCCAGCGCCGTCAACAGCGCCAGCCGGTAGGTCGGCTTCACGGCCTCCACGCGGAACACGCGCTCCAACGACGCCAGAATGAACGCGCCCGCCACCAGCCCCGTGATGAACGGGTACAGCACGATCAGCACGCTCCAGTACAGAGTCGCCTCGTTGGGATACATATAGCCTTCAACACCGCTCATAGAAACAGCTCCTAGCTGTTAGCTCCTAGCCTCTAGCTTTTCGTGCCCGTTCCAATCGCTTCCGCTTCTCGCCTCAATCTGCGGCTAAAAGCTAGCAGCTAGGGGCTAGAAGCTATCGTTCACCGCACCGACCCATCCAACCCGTTGTAGAAAGCCTTTGCCCCAGTCGCCATCTGCGGTTTCAACACCTGCACGCTGTGCGTTCTCAGGAACGCGTGAATCGGATCATTGGGATTCTTCAAGTCGGCCAGTTGCCGCGCGCCGGTCGGGCAGGCTTCGCAGCAGGCTGTCGTCAGCCCCTTGGTGATCCTGTGGTAGCAGAGGGTGCACTTGTCCGCCACTTTCTTCGTGGGATGGATGTACCGGCAGCCATACGGGCAAGCCTGCACGCAATAGGCGCAGCCCAGGCAATAGGTCTGGTCCACCAGGACAACGCCGTCCGGACTCACAAACGTCGCGCCGACCGGGCACACCTGCGTGCAGGGCGAGTCCGCGCATTGGTTGCACATCTTGGGCACGAAGAAATAGTCCCCCTCCGCGCCTGCCTTCACCGCCGGGAACCCCTCCTTGCCGCCGTCCGGCGAAATCACTTCGGGGCTCTCCAGATGGATGTCCGTGCGATGATACCGCTCCACCCAGGTGCGGAAGAACCCATCCGGCACATCGTTCTCCGTCTGGCAGGCGCGCACGCAGTTCCCGCAGCCGATGCACTTTGGGATGTCGATCAGCATGCCCCACCAGTGCTCGCTCATCGCGTAATTCGGCGCGTCCTCCGGAGTGCCGGCCAGCACGTACTTCCAGGCCACGGCCGCCGCGGGCAAAAGAACCAGCAGATGACGACGGCTGATCGTCATTTCGCACCTCCCGCCTCGGAACTCGAGCCCGAGTCCGATCCAATGGCCGGGCTGTGGGGATTGTGGCAGGTCTCGCACGGCGCTCCGCCCATGTGGTCCGCCGGATCAATCTGCGGGAACCCGCTGGGCTTGGCCGCGCTTGCCGTGTGGCAGCGCACGCAGAGCACCGCCGTGTCCGGCTTCACCGGCGTCACCGACATGGGGTCATCAGCGTGCGCCGCCAGCGCCCCATGGCAGGCCTCGCAGTTCACGTGCGCGTGCTTGCCTTTGGTCTTGGTGTCGGCCATGTCCGCGTGGCAGCCTTCGCAGGTCTGGTGCCCGGCGAATTTCACCGGGCGCGCTGCAATTTCGCCGATCGCCGCTCCTCGATAGTGCCCGTATTGCCCGAAGGTCTTCGGAACCACATACCCGCGCACCACCAGAAACACCACGAACGCGACGACGAAGAGCCCCGCAAATCGGAACAGATGTGCTGCGTCTTTCAGTCCGCTCATCAGGCGATATCTCCGTTGAGCTGCTGCCGGAAGCGGCCAATTCGGACTCAGTTGTGATTTGGCGCACTTCTGACTTCCACGAAGCTAGGCGCGCAGTGTGGGATTGTATGTGAGATAGCTCACAAATAGATGTGACAGGCCGGAAGGCGCCTTTCGGCGAGGAGGGGCCAACCGGCAGCGCGGCAACGCTTGGGGTTCTGCGCCATTCTCGCCGCAGGCTTCCATGCCCTGAAGATCGCGATCGGTCCGCCCGGCGGGTCAAAGCTCCGCGGCGCAACAAAAACAAGCCCCGCCCGAAGGCGGGGCTTGGCGATTCAGCAAGTGCGACGCCTACTCCTGGCCGATGCTGAGCGCGGGGTGCTTACTCGACGCATCCAGGCACACGAAGTGGCCCTTGGTGCTCGAGTTCGTTGCCTGGTCTACGCTGATCGCGATGCAATAAGCCATCGTTTGCGTTGTGCTCCCTTGCGTCCCCTGGGCGTCGAAGACGCCAATCGTGCCGTTCGGGTCAAGGCCCAGCGCGCCGGTTGTCGCGTTGGCGGTGGTGTCCGGAACGATGGCGCCTGTAACAGTTCCGCCGCAACCAGATCCGCCCCCGCACAAACCCTCGTCCCAGTCGGCCTGCTGCTGGCCGCCGTCGTCCTCCGCATAAGAGGTGAAGGCGCCGCTGCTGTCGATTGTGAAGGAGGTGTTATTCGGGCTGAGATTGACGTCGCCGTTTATCACCTTGTACATAAAGAGATTGGCGGCAAGGTCACTTACCGTCCACGTGCCCGAGCTCGGGGCGGTCTGCGGTTCCATCCATCCCAGCAAGTTCTGTGTGTTGCTGCCGCCGCCGGTATCCCCGAACAGCGCAACGGCGGAGTTGGTGTCGTAGACGTAAAAGACAATCCCGCTCTGCCCGGTGAGCGTGGTGCGGCCAGTGCTGGAATTCGCAGTGTAGGTCAAGCTCGAGGGGCAGGCGCCTCCGCTAGGACACGTGCTCTTGATCGTGCCTCCATTGTTTGAAATGTCCGCATGGAGGGTGAAGGATGCCGCCGAGGAGCTGCCCGTACCCTGCACAACCTCCGCATTGTAGGACGACAGGTCGCTGTCCAGCCCCGACATATAGAGTACGAATGGCCCATTGATCGGATAGCTGGCCGCCACGTGCGCCGCATTCTGCGCCCGGACTTCGCCAATATCGAAATCGGCATTGCTAGCCGCGTTGTGCGGATTCGCGGCCATAAACACGCCTTCGCCGACGGAGTTGTTGGTTAGGTATATGACAGAGGGGTTTTCCTCGGCGATTGTGGGACCGGCGTTCATCGTCATGCGTCCGTAGGAGTCCGTTGTGGTGTATGTGCCGATGATGCTCACATCGCCCTGATAGACCCCATCGTCGACCATGTCCATTATCCCGGAGAGGTTCCCGCCGCTGAATTGCCCGGATCCGGCCGCAGCTTCGAGGTTGCCTTCTCTGTCCTCGCCCCTCCAGGCCCAGACGTACCCGCCGCTGGCCTGGCTGCCCGAAAGGCCGGTCGTGTTCTGCTGGTAGCAGTGGCCGCCGCTCCAATTGCCGCTGGGGTCGGCGCCCACGTCATCCATCTCCTGGATGCTGAACTCGGTGAATTGACTACTGCTGTTCAGATTGCCTCCGGCCAGCGCAAAGAGGGCCGCGTTGCTGCCGCCAACCGTCAGGTTCAGGTAGCCGCGATTGTCGGAACCGACCGCATATGTGCCGCCCGCCGCTCCATTGCTGCTCGCGCTGTGGTAGCCGCTGTGCGGTGAGTTGGAATCGACTTCGCCGCCCGTGATGCTGCCGCTGCCGTTGGCAGCGAATGCGAAGACCACGCCGCCGCGGTACAGCGTGCTGGTGCCATTGCCTCCGGTGACCCCACCGTCCCAGTACTCCTGGACGTAGCAGGCGTACTGGCCCTTGAGCTTGCTGTTGTTGGTTCCGGTCGTCTCGGCCACCACCGGCAGGCTGAAGGTCGTGCTGGCCACATTCTGCGACGTGGCGCTGTCGGTCACCTTCACGGTCACCGTCGTCCCCGTGGATGTGGGAGTGCCGACCACCTCGTAGGAATTCGTACTCGACTGCGCCAGCCCGGCAGGCAGATTCGAGTAGGTGATCGTGTATGGGCTCTGACCGCCGGTGATGTTCAGGTCGGCGTACGTATACGGCATGTTCACCATGCCCTGCGGCACGTCGTTGATGGTGATCGTCAGCGGCTCCGTGGCGTTCACCGTGATGGTGTAGGTGTTGGTTGCGTTGCTGTTCGCGGCGTCGACCACTTTGACGTTCGTCAGCGTCACCGTGCCTGTCGCGCTTGGAATGCCGCTGATCGACAGCGTGTTGCCGCCGGTCGAGTACGCGGCCAGCGTGCCGTTGCCCAGCGAGTAGCCGGACGAGCCCACGGAGTTGCCGTTGATCGTCCACGTGTAGGGAGAAACGCCGCCCGAGGCGTTGATGGCCCCGGTGTAACTCTGCTCCTCGACGGCCGACCCCAGCGAACTGGGATTTGGCGTGGGCAGCCCGACCGCGACCGGCGTGCTGACGGTGATGTTGTAGCCGGTCTGTGTGATGCTGTTGCTGGTCGTCGTATCGGTCAGCGTAACGCTGAAGGTGACGGTTTCCGCCGTGGCCGGCGTTCCGCTGACGGTTAACACTGCGCCACTCGGCGATCCGCTCAACCCGTCAGAGGGCAGTCCTGTGTCCACCGCGATGGACAGGTTTCCGCTGCCGCCCGAGCCGGTGATCGTTCCGCCGTTCCCGCCGTTGTAGGCCACGCCAACATAAGCTGTCGAGGGCAGCGAACTCGGATCGGGCGTGGGCAGCGACAACGCGCTGTTGATCGTGATCGTGAGCGGCTGCGATGCCGTGGCGCTCTTGGAGTCCGTCACCTGCACCGTGAAGCTGGCGGTTCCGGACGCGGTCGGCGTGCCGGAGATCACGCCCGTCGTCGTGTTCAGGCTCAAATTGAGCGCCGTCAGGGTGCTGCCGCCGGCGGTGATCGCCCAGCTCGAGTAGGTTCCCGAGCCGCCCGCCGCGGCTAGCGTTTGCGAATAGCTTGCGTTCGCATCGCCGGCCGGCAGAGTGGTTGTGGTGACGGTGAGCGCGGTTGTTACATTGATGGTGCTTGAAGTTCCGTTGATCGACGCGTTCGACGCATCGGTCGCCGTGACGGTCTGGCTGCCGGTGGTCTTCAGCGTCACCGAGAAGGTGCCTGTCCCGCTGGTCAGAGCCGAAGCGCTGGGCAGTACCGCGGAGCCGTCCGAACTGGTGAACTGAACCGAATCCGCGAAGCCGGTCGCGGTATTGTTGTAGGCGTCCTTCGCCGTGACGGTAAAGTTGAACGCCACGCCGGTTGTCACCGAGGATGGCGCCGTCACCGCGAGCTTGGTCGCCGTGCCGGGATTAACTGTAATGCCGGCTGACGTTCCGGCGATCGTCGTGGTCACTGTGTCGGTCGCCGTGATGGTCTGGCTGCCGGCCGTCTTCAGCGTTGCCGAGAAGCTGCCGATTCCTGTTCCGCTGACCAGAGCCGATGCGCTGGGCAGCGACGCCTGAGAATCCGTGCTGGTGAAGGCCACTGTGCCGGTGTACCCCGTGGCCACATTGTTGTCCACATCCAGCGCCGTAACGGTGAAGCTCACCGTCCCTCCGGCTGTGACCGGCGTCGTGGAAGTGACCGCGACCGTGAAGTGGGTCGCCGAACCCGGACTGACCGTGATCGTATACGCCTGCGTTGCCGGCGTGTCGCCGTAACTATCCGCGGCCTGGGCCGTAAAGGTGTAGCCAGTCGCCGTGGTAGGTGTGCCCGCGATCGCGCCGGTGCTCGCCGTCAGGGTCAACCCGGCGGGCAAGGAGCCGCTGACGATGCTGTACGTGAGCGAGCCCGCGCCGCCGCTGGCCGACAAGGTGCTCGAGTAAGAAACACCCGCCGTTGCGGTCGCGGTCGGCGCCGTGCCGAACGTGATTGTGGCGGCCGCGTTGACGGTGATGCTCAGGCTCCCGGAGGTCGCCGTGTCGCCATAGGCGTCGACGACCTTCACCGTGAAGGTGTAGGGGCCCACGTCGGCCGCTTTGGGGGTTCCGGTGATGGCGCCCGTGCTCGCGTTCAGAACCAGGTCGCCCGAGGCCGGCAGGGCGCCGCTAACGAGGCTGTAGGTCGTCGTGCCGACCGCCCCCGTGGCCGCCGCGCTGGCCGAATAGGCCGAGCCTACCGTCACGCTGGATGGCGATAACGATGTCGGGAAGGTGATCGTCGGCGCGTTGACGGTGATGCTCAAGCTTCCGGAGGTCGCCGAGTCGCCATAGGCGTCGACAACCTTCACCGTGAAGGTGAACTTGCCCACGTCGGCCGCTTTGGGGGTTCCGGCGATGGCGCCCGTGCTCGCGTTCAGAACCAAGTCGCCCGAAGCCGGCAGAGCGCCGCTGGCGATCGTGTAGGTCGTCGTGCCGACCGGCCCCGTGGCCGCCGCACTGGCTGAATAGGCCGTGCCAACGGTCACGCTGGATGGCGATAGCGATGTCGGGAAGGTGATCGTCGGCGCGTTAACGGTGATGCTCAAGCTTCCGGAGGTCGCCGAGTCGCCATAAGCGTCGACCACCTGCACCGTGAATGTGTAGGTGCCCACGTCGGCCGCTTTGGGGGTTCCGGCGATGGCGCCCGTGCTCGCGTTCAGAACCAGGTCGCCCGAAGCTGGCAGAGCGCCGCTAACGAGGCTGTAGGTCGTCGTGCCCAGTGCCCCCGTGGCCGCGGCGCTGGCCGAATAGGCCGTGCCCACCGTCACGCTGGATGGCGATAACGATGTCGGGAAGGTGATCGTCGGCGCGGTGATCGCGATGGATAACGGCGAGGAGGTCGCGCTCAAGGCCGTCGGCGTGCCCGAATCGGTGACCTTGAAGGTGAGGTCGGAGTAGGTCCCCGCACAGGACGCAGTTGGCGCCGTCCCAGATGCCGTGGTGATGATGCCGCTCGATTTCAACGTTAAGCAAGTCGGCAGCGTCGTGCCGCTGCCCAGTGCCCATGTATAGGGAGAGATGCCGCCGCTGGCCTGCAGTTGCACGGAATAGGCCGTTCCTACCGCGCCGACAAGGCTTGCACTCGTGGAGGTGACCGCCGGTGCGGCCGGGATCGTCAGCGTTGCCGTCCCTGTCTTGGCGGTGTCGGCCACCGATGTAGCCGTGATCGTCACCGACTGTGACGAGGTGGTGGCCGCAGGCGCCGTGTAGGTCGCCGAACTGGTCGTCTCGCTCGACAACGTTCCGCCGCCACTCACGCTCCAGGTCACGCCCGCGCTGTTTTTGTCGTTGGCGACGGTTGCCGTGAGCGTGGTCGTATCCGATCCATCCACGGTGCTCGCCGCAGCGGCAACCGTCACGCTGACGGGGTTCGTATGGGCTCCGCAACCAGCCAGGCCAATCCACATGGCAACGGACGAAACGGCAAGAAATACGAATAACGGCCACGAGAACTTACGGCAAAACATACTGATCCCTCCTGCGCCTTCGCGGCGCAACATCGATTGCGATGGTTGTAACCGGTCTTGGCATGGACTTTCTCGCACGAAGAATCTCCGCGAAGGACTCCACTCGCAGGACAGAAACTCTTAAACTGTGCGCTAAAATGCAGGTTCATCATACACCCGGTTCTCTCGTCGCGATTCCCAACTTGGGGCAAGCAACATCACATGTTAGTTGTAAATTCACCATTTAGATAACCTCTGTCCGGTCTCAGACGAAGGGAATTCGGCTTGGAAGCGGCAAACCGCCGCCCGGACAGGCAGCCCTCGCGGCACAGGATGGCAACGGCGTGCAGTGACCCTGGCTTTGCACGGGTTCCGGGGCGGGCGGGACGTGATCGAAATCACCTGTGTTTCGCTCCCGGCACTCGGGATGATCGTCCCCTTCCCGCGCTACCATGAACCTTGGAGAGCAGAATGCCAAAGATTCTCGACGGCGCGGCCATTGCTGCTGCCATCAAGCAGGAGGTGGCGGAGGAGGTTCGCGCGTTGGCTGCGCGCGGCGTCAAGCCGGGCTTGGCCGTGGTGCTCGTGGGCCACGTCCCGGCATCGGAGATTTACGTTCGTGGAAAGGTGCAGGCCTGCGCCGAGCTCGGCCTCGCGAGCGACCTCATCACTCCGCCCGATACCGTCACCACCGCCGAACTGCACGCGCTCGTTGCCGAGCTCAACGCGCGCGACTCGATCGACGGCATCCTCATCCAGTTGCCGCTCCCGGCGCAGGTCGACGCCAAGGCCCTCCTTGAGGCCATCGATCCCGCGAAAGACGTCGACGGCTTCCACCCCGCGAACGCCGGCCGCCTGCTCGCCGGCCGCTCCACGCTCGCGCCCTGCACGCCCGCCGGCGTCATCGAGATTCTCAAGCGCAGCCAGATTCCCATCGCTGGCCGGCACGCGGTCGTCGTCGGCCGCAGCGACATTGTCGGCAAGCCTGTCGCCATGCTTCTGCTGCACCAGAATGCAACCGTGACGATTTGTCATTCCAAAACCCGAAACCTCGGAGAGATCACGCGCCAGGCCGACATCCTCGTCGCCGCCATCGGCCGCCCCGGCTTTATCACGCCCGACATGGTCAAGCCCGGCGCCACGCTCATCGACGTTGGCATGAACCGCCTGAGCACGCGCGAGGAATTCGATCGCTTCTTCAAAGGCAACGAAAAACGAGAAGCCGCATTCGCCCGGCGCGGCTCGGTCGTCATCGGCGACATCGACCCCAGAGCCTTCGAGCTCTCCTCGGCCTACACGCCCGTGCCCGGCGGCGTCGGCCTGCTCACCATTGCCATGCTCATGGCCAACACCGTACGCGCCGCCCAAATGAGGCGGGGAATCGAGACGCCGGCCAAATGAAGGGGACAGACCAAGGTGGAGACGCTTTGGGCTGGCCTAACGTCTGCAAGGAATGAAGAACCTTATGCCCGAGATAAACAAACTCGAAGAGATGTCGAGACGCCGGAAGAAGGCGCACACTCGTCTTTTGGCGCTCGGCTCGAAAGTCTACCAAGGCTTCCTGGAGATGGAATCGGCCGCGTATTCCGATGGCGCTCTGCCCAAGAAACAGAAGGAACTCATCGCCGTCGGAATCTCGGTGGTCAAGGACTGCGAGTCCTGCATGCAGTGGCACATCGAACAGGCCGCTGCATCCGGCGCCAGCTTCGAGGAGATCTTTGAGGCCATCGAGGTAGGAATCGAGATGGGCGGCGGGCCGGCGACGGTTTCCGCCCGATTCGCGCTGGAAGTGATGGAGAATATAGGTCTAAAGCCGAGCGGAGAGCCGGAGTCGCCTGCGCCATCGGCGGGCTGAAGTCTGGATTGCATCAGAGGTCCACAAGTCTATGTTGAGAGTCGGCCTCACCGGCGGCCTGGGTAGCGGCAAATCGACCGTCGCCGCGCTCTTGCGCGAATTCGGCGCCCACGTCATCGAGGCCGACGAGTTGGGCCGCGCGCTGATGGAGCCCGGCCAGCCGGTCTACAACGCCATCGTCGCGCACTTCGGCACCGAGGTCGTGGGCCCCGATGGCCGTCTCAACCGCGCGCGTCTCGCAGATCTCGCCTTTCGCGAGGGACGATTGCCGGAGCTGAACGCCATCGTTCATCCACCCGCCATCGAGGCGCAGCAGCGCTGGATGGACTCGGTCTTCGCCCGCGATCCTGCCGCCGTTGCCGTCATCGAATCGGCGCTCATCTTTGAAGTGGTCCGCGACGCCCTCGCCCGCGGCGATAAAGACAGCGTGCTCGCCGAATGGCGCCGCCGCATCGACCGCGTCATCGTCGTCACCGCGCCCGACGAAACCAAGATCGCCCGCTACGCCGCGCGCATTCTGGCCGCGAGCGCCGGCAGCGCGGCTGGGGCCGCAGCCTTGGCGGCGGTTGAGGCCGACGCGCGCACGCGCCTCTCGCACCAGGTTCCCGACGCCGAAAAAGCTGCCCAGGCCGATTATGTTCTTGATAATTCGGGCGATATCGCCGCTTTGCGCGCCCAGGTCCAAGCTCTCTGGCAGCGCCTCGCCGAGGCCAGCAGGGCCGGGAGCAACAATTCCGGGCAGAACTTGTCTCTAAAATAGGATGAGGGGCGGCCGCTCCTTTTCGCGCGGAACTTCGCTCGGCCGCCGCCGTAACAATTGAAGGGCCCTTTTGCGGCCCAGGGAAGGTCTTTTGGGTTCACGATCCATGAAGCTGAGCCGCATTCTCATCATCGTTTTGCTTTTGCTGTGCGGATTCTGGTTTATTACCACGCACTTTCCGCTCCACTTTGTCGACGGCCGCCCCATGCTTGGCGGTCCCGGCGCCTCCGGCGGCTCCAACTCCCCGCTCGAGTTGACCGAGGCGCACGCCGCGCCCAGCTACGACGCCGAAGAGCAGAACAACATCGCCATCTACAAGAAAGTTTTGCCCTCAGTGGTCAACATCACTTCGACCACCTTGGTCTTCGACTTCTTCTATGGCGCGGTTCCGCAGCAGGGACAAGGTTCCGGCTTCATCCTCGACAAGGCCGGGCACATCCTCACCAACTTCCACGTCGTTGCCGGCGCCAACCGCGGCATCGAGGTGCAGCTCTCCAACAAGCGCCGCTACTCGGCGCACGTCGTGGGCACCGACAAGACCCACGACCTCGCGCTGCTCCAGATCGAAGCGCCCAATCTCGAGCCGGTCACGCTGGCCGACTCCTCGCAGCTCAACGTGGGCCAGAAGGTCTACGCCATCGGCAATCCCTTTGGCCTCAGCGGCACCATGACCCGCGGCATCATTAGCTCCATCCGCTCCATCAAGAATGCCGACGGCGCGCCCATCGAGGACGCCATCCAGACCGATGCCGCCATCAACCCCGGCAACTCCGGCGGCCCGCTGCTCAACTCTTCGGGCGAGGTCATCGGCATCAACACCATGATCGCCTCAAACGGCGCCGACCAGAGTTCCGGCATCGGCTTCGCCATCCCCATCAACACCGCCAAGCACGTGCTCGCCGATCTGCTCCGCTACGGGCGCGTCAAGCGGCCGGCGCTGGGCGTCGATACCTATGCCATCGGCCCCGACCTCGCCTCGCAGATGGGTCTTGCCGCCGATCAGGGCGTCCTCATCCAGCGCGTCCTTCCCGGCAGCGCTGCGGAGCGCGCCGGCTTGCGCGGCGGCAATCAGCAGGCCTACGTGGGCAACCAGCCCATCATGCTCGGCGGCGACCTCATCGTCGCCATCGACGGCCATGAAATCGCCGATCAACAGGACATCACCGCCATCATGGACAAGCATCAGCCCGGCGATACCATCAGCGTCACCATTGTCCGCGGCCAGCGCAAGATGACGCTCAAGTTGATTCTGGGAGAAGCGCGGGAGACGAACACCTAGGGCAGGGAAGCAGAACTGTTGCGCCTTCCCGCGGAAAGGCGAGATCGATCACGCGGTTCGAACAATTCGTCTGAGACACACCGTCGGGGTGTCCCAGGTCTCGATTCTGAGACCTAGGACATCGCACCATTTTGCTAACCACTGACCGCTAGCCACTGTCTTTCAGAATCCCGCCTGCACCTCTGCCCGTTCCGCCAGCGCCACCTGCGCGCGCGCCAGTTCCACCGGCTCGCCGTAATGCTCGGCCACAATCGCCGCCGCGCGCGAGTCGTCGAGAACCGGCTGAACCTGAGCCAGCGTTACCGTGACGTGCGACGCCATCGCCGCCACCTGCGCCTTGCTCGAGATCGACGCGACGAGCGCGAGGATCGCGTTCACGATCGTAGCCACTCCCTGAATTACCGCCAGCGAATGCTGCTGGCTCGCCGGATTCACGATCTTCGCCGCCTGCAATAGCGCCGTGTTCACCTGCTGCTGGAACGTGACCACCTGGCTTTGCAGTTGGGCCAATATTCCGGCCGATGGATTCGCGAGATACGCCTTCGCCTGCGCTACCAGCAGGTTGCTGGCCGCGTCGAAGCCCACGGTCGCCGCGGCAAAGATCGGCGCATCGGCTGGCGCCAGCAGCGCCGCGGTCGAATCCACCGTCGCCACAGCGCTCTGCAAGGAAGGCGTCCAGTTCACAATGTTCTGCGCCACCGTCGTTGCGGAGCAGCCCTGCATCCACGGCAGCGGAACCAGCAGCGCAATCAGCATCCACACGCTCAGCTTTGCCTGCTGGCTTGCTGACTGGCTGGCTGGCTGACTTGCCGCATCGGGGTCCTTTGCCAGCAGCCCCAGCAGCGCGGTAGCCAGCGCGCTCGCGAGCGACACCACCGTGCCCGTTCCCACCTTGCCCAGCGTCACGCCCTGCTGCGACAGCACTCCGGCAACGCTCGAGACCGCGATCAGCAGCCCCGCCGCCGACGTTTTCGGATTTTTCCAGATATTCGAGAAGAAATTCATACACAGGCTCCTTCGTGCCGCATTTTCACGTGCGGCGAGCGGGATTCAGTTGATTTCGGTTTCTCGGACCTGCCGGTATTTCCTGACTGCCGGCAAAGCAGCGGAAAGCAGCTCTCAGCCCGGCGGCCTCCGTCACCGGCCCAGCCGCCCAGGCCGAGAGCTCCTCCGGTCAGACAAAAACGGTCCACCGCTCCGGCGCCCTTCGCACTGGGGGAGGGCGGACTCATTCGCCGAGCGATGCACATCCGCGATTTGTCTGGCTATTGTTAGGGTAAGAAATTCACGGCAAATTCCCTGCAATTTGCGCCATGCCGTGAGTCGTTGAAAAATAATCTAGTTACAACAAATCTGTGCGCTACTCCTCTTGACATCCCGCACACGGGCTGGTTTCCAAGGGTGTGCACGGCGCTTTCTACTCCCTATTCCCTACTGGCTACTCCCTGTCTTTACGTACTTCCGGCCCCGCACCTCATACTCCCCGCTCACCACCCGCGCAATCGCCTCGGTGTAGGCGACGTGCTCCTCGACCAGAATCCGTTCCGCCAGCGAGTACGCATCGTCGGTGTCAAGCACCGGAACCGCACGCTGCACCACGATCGCGCCGTGATCCAACTCCTCGTCCACGAAGTGCACCGTGCAGCCCGTCACCTTCGCGCCGTAATCGAACGCCTGCTCCTGCGCGTCGAGCCCCGGAAACGCCGGCAGCAGCGACGGATGAATGTTGAGAATGCGATGGGGGAACGCGGCTACAAACTGCTTCGATAGCAGCCGCATATAGCCGGCCAGGCAAACCAAGTCCACGCCGTGCGCCTTCAGGCAGGCCGTCACGTCGGCGTCGTGCTCCTCGCGCTTGCGGCCTTTCGAGACAAAGACCGCAGTGGGCAGCCCCATCTCGCGGGCCTTGGCCAAACCCGGCGCCTCCGCCACATTCGAGATCACTACGGCGATCTCCGCGCCCTTCAGCCGCTCCGCGCGAATCGACTCGGCGATGGCAAGAAAGTTGGACCCGCGGCCGGAAAGCAAAATCCCCAGGCGAAGGTTCTTGCCTTCGCCCGCCGCGCCTTCGCTCATGTGTACTGCACCCGGCGCTCGCCCTTTACGATGCGACCGACCACGTAGAACTTCTCTTCCGACCGGTCGAGCAGGTTCTTGGCCCGCGTGAACTTCGCCGCCGGAATCGCCGCGATCAGCCCAATGCCCATGTTGAACGTCCGCATCATCTCTTCCTGCGGAATGTTCCCGAGCTCTCTGAGATGCTCGAAGATGGGCAGCACCGGCCACGATCCGATCTCCACCTGCGCCGTCACGCCCTTGGGCAATATGCGCGGCAGGTTCTCGGTGATGCCGCCGCCGGTGATGTGCGCCATGCCCGACGTCAGCCCTGCCGTCACCAGCTTCTGGATCACGTGCAGGTAGCTGCGGTGCGTCCTTAGCAGCGCCGCGCCGGCCTTCTCCTTGATCGCCGTTACGTACTGCGTGGGCTTGTAGCCGCCCACCTGGAACAGCAGCTTGCGCGCCAGCGAGTAGCCGTTGGTGTGCAGCCCGGTCGAGGGCAGCCCGATCAGCACGTCGCCCGGCTTGATCGTCGCCCCCGTCACCATCTTGTCGCGGTCCACCGCGCCCACTATGAACCCGGCCAGGTCGTACTCGCCGTCGGCATAGAATCCCGGCATCTGCGCCGTCTCGCCGCCGATCAGCACACACCCGTTCGCCTTGCAGGCGTCGGCCAACCCGCTGACCACGCTCTCCACAACGTCCTCGTCGATCTTGCCTGTCGCCAGGTAGTCGAGGAAAAAGAGCGGAATCGCTCCCTGCACGGCGATGTCGTTCACGCAGTGGTTCACCAGGTCGGCGCCCACCGTCTGGTGCAGCCCCAGCTCGAAGGCCACCTTCAACTTGGTCCCCACCCCGTCGGCCGAGCTCACCAGGATCGGGTTCTTCCACCGCTGCGTGTCCAGCCGGAACAGCGCTCCAAAGCTGCCGATTCCGCCTAACACGTTGCGATTAAAGGTCTTCTGCGCCAGGTACTTGATGCGTTCCTTGGCGCGGCCGCCGGCGCGCAGGTCCACGCCCGCGTCGGCGTAGGTCACGGATTTCGGTGCATTGTCCTGGGGCACGGTACGGGCCTTCTTTTTCAGGCAGATTGCTTCGGCGCCGAGCAGCCGGAAACCAAAATTCTAGCAGCATTTGTGCGCTGCATTTCCCACAAATGCGCCGCGTGGCCGAACCGCCGCCCGGATCAGCCCCGCATCCTGCCTGGAAAGACGAAATGGAAAGCCAGCTTGGCATCCAAATCGATCCGGGCTACTCTGGTTTGGAAAGTCAGCTTTACATGGCCCAGACCATCACAAACCGCGTTAAGGAACTCCGCATCGCCCAGGGCTGGACTCAGGAGCAACTGGCTCAAGCCGCAGGCGTCTCCCGCCAGAGCATCAACTCCATCGAGCGCAACCGTTACGTGCCCTCGCTCGAGCTGGCCCTCACCTTTTCCCGCATCTTTTCCTGTACCACCGATCAAATCTTCCAGTTGGAGAGTCGGTCATGACCCATCCCATCCTCAGCCGCATCCTCATGCTCGATCAGGTCGCCGACGAGCGGTTTCGCGAGCACCAGCGCCGCTCGACCAGCGCGGCGGCCATCATCGGTATGCTCATCGCCTTCGTGATGCTCGAATATCACGTGCTCGTCGAGCATCGCGTGCCCTGGGATCTGATTGCCGTGATCTATGCAATGGGCGTGACAAAAATCGCCCTCATGCGCTGATACCGCTTCAGAAACTAGATTCTTCGGAGACGCTTTTTATGTGCCTGCTTCGTCGCCGTCAACTCGATCCTAAGTCCCGCCGCATTCTGGCCGCCTGCTGTCTCTGCCTCTTCTCGTCTGGCCTCATGCTCACGATCTTTGAGGATGGCTTCGGCCATCGCCATCCGGCGATTTACGACGGCCTGCGCTTCCTGCTGATCGGCTGGGCGATCAGTCTGCTTCTCTGGTCCACGCGCCGCGCCGGCAGCTGCGATTCTCGCCCCTGAAAGGAACTCCAATGTTTACGCTTGACACCTGCAGTCTGAAGAAATCGTTGCCGTTTCTCATTGCCCTGCTCCTCGTTGCTCAGATCGACCTCGCCAGCGCCGCCGGCTGGCCGAGTGCGCTCTTGTCGGTTCTGCATTTGACTGCCGCACCGGACGATTTTTGCCGGGGAGTTTGCGCCGGGCTCGGCGCCTCCATCGATCTTTTGGTCATCTTCCAACTCGCCCGTATCTGCGCCAAACGCGCAATGCAACCTCGCAGCGATCCGGAGCAGGATTGAAGCTTCTTCACCTGGTATCGCTTGAACGCCTGACGGCAAAAGGAGACCCGAATATGTGCGTCCCGATTCACCAACGCGATCCCAAGACCCGTCGCATGATGGTCATCGCCAACCTTTCTCTGGTCGCCGCTGTTCTGTTGTTGGGCTTCATGCGGCACCACGCCGGCGAGCACCCGTGGATCGACGGCTTCACGGGGCTATTCTTTGGCATGTCCATCGGCGTCAACCTCTTCGGTATCCGCCGCGCCTGCCGCTGCCGCCAGAGCCAGTCTGCGTCCTGACTTGTTGAGCGATTTGCCGCGCGTCCGTGCTCCAGCCGCGCGAAAGGAGGAAACTCGAGTGATCGCCCTCGGAAAGCGCCGGCTCGATCCCCGGTCCGCCATCGTTTTCGCCGCAGGGAATGTGTGCTTGTACACTTCCGTCAGCCTGTCGCTTCTCGGCCGGGGACTTAGCGCCCGCCACCCCGCTCTCTTCGCCGGGCTGCTCGCACTTCTGCTCTGCCTTGGGGTGTGCTTCAACTTCCGGGCTTTTCACGGCTCTCGCCGCTTCGGACAGAACGGCGCCGAAAAGTCCTGATTCAGGCCGAACCCTGCTGCAGTTGGCTTGCGCGCCGGAACTATACTGTTTGCAGCATGAGTTCGATAAAGTCACCCCGCCACCGGGCTCGCTCTCAGGAATTGCAACAGCGAGCCGAGCGGCTCTTCCCTGGTGGCGTTAACTCCCCCGTTCGAGCGTTCCGCGCCGTTGGCGGCGATCCTCCGTTTATCGAACGCGCCGAAGGCGCTTACCTCTACGACGTCGACGGCAATCGGTACATCGACTACTTCGGTTCCTGGGGCCCCATGATTCTGGGCCACGCCTTCCCGCCCGTGGTCGAAGCCATCCAGCGCGCGGCGCGCAACTCCACGAGCTTTGGCGCTTCCACCGCCGCCGAAGGCGATTTGGCCGAGCGCATTGCGGCATGCTATCCCGCCATCGAGAAGATGCGTTTCGTCAGTTCGGGGACCGAGGCCACCATGTCGGCCATCCGCCTGGCGCGCGCCGTCACCGGCCGCAAGATCGTCGTAAAGTTCGAGGGCTGCTATCACGGTCACTCCGACGGTCTGCTGGTCAAGGCCGGCTCCGGCGTCGCCACCTTCGGCATCCCCGGCTCGGCCGGTGTTCCCAAAGAGATTGCCCGCCTCACTCTCGCGCTGCCCTACAACGACCTCAAGGCGGCTCGAAACGCCCTCGCCTCCCAGTCCACCGATGTATCGGTTCTGAGTTCGTATCAAAACGATTTCAGCGCCCTCAAGGCCGCCTTTGTCGCCCACCCCAACTCTGTCGCCGCCGTCATCGTCGAGCCCATCGTCGGCAATGCCGGCTGCATTCCCCCCGCCCGCGGATACCTGGCCGGCCTGCGCAAGCTCACGGAGCGCCACGGCGCCCTGCTCATCGTCGATGAGGTCATGACCGGCTTCCGCGTTGCGCTCGGCGGAGCGTGCGAGCTCTACGGTCTCGAACCCGACCTCGTTTGTCTGGGAAAGATCGTCGGCGGAGGATTGCCGGTCGGCGTCTTCGGCGGCAAGCGGGAGTTCATGGATCAGCTCGCGCCGCTCGGTCCGGTCTACCAAGCCGGAACGCTCAGCGGCAATCCGCTCGCCATGGCCGCGGGGCTCGCGACCGTCCGCTATCTCCAGGAACACGCCCGCGAGGTGTACCCGCGCCTCGAAGCGGCCTCCAAGGCCTTGGCCGAAGGCGTCGCCCAGGAGGCCGCCCGGCTTCGCATTCCGCTCGCCACCAACCGTGTCGGCTCCATGTGGACCTGGTTCTTCACCAAGGGCCCGGTCAGCAACTACGCCCGCGCCTCCCGTAGCAACACCGCGGCCTTCGCCCATTTCCATCGCGCCCTGCTCGACCGTGGCGTCTGGCTGCCGCCCTCGCAGTTTGAGGCCGCGTTCATGTCCTGCGCTCACACCGACGCCGACGTCCAGGCCACGATCGAGGCTGCGCACTGGGCGCTCCGTTCCCTTGCGCACTGATCGGTATTCGGCGTTCTCAGTTCCACGCATCCAGCGTCACAAACTGGTGCGTGCCTTTGTAGCGCTCGATCAGGCGCGCGGCTGCTGCCACTGAGGACGCCCGATCCGCCGCCAGATCGAGATGACCGCCGTCGTGCAGCACGATGTTCGCCGCGTAACCGTGTTGCTCCAGCCGCGCGATCTTTTCCGCCAGCCGGTCGGCGATCCGATCCGCCGAGGGATTGTCCCAGTCCGAAGTCATCGCGTTCCACAGCACCGGCTCCAGCCCCATTTCGCGCGCAATGCGAAACACCGCCGGCCGCCGCGCGCCAAATGGTGGCCGGAAGAATTTCACCGGCGCGCCCGTGATCCGTTCCAGCGTTTCCTGGGTGCGTTTAAGTTCTTCCCGAATCCGAGCCGGCGAGCTTCGCGCCAGGCTGGGATGCGACCAGGAATGCCCTCCGATCAGGTGTCCCGCCGCCGCGATCCGCCGCACCAGCTCCGGGTTCGCCGCCGCCCGGCTGCCCAGCAGGAAGAACGTTGCCCGCACGTTGTGTTCCGCCAGAATCTCAAGCAGCTTGGGCGTCCATGCGGCATTTGGCCCGTCGTCGAAGGTCAGCGCCAGCTCGCCTGGCCGCTTCGGCGCGATCAGCGCCGTGCCGAAGATCCGCGAACCCGGCCACAGGGAGGCGTAGGCATACGCGCCCACTGCCAAGCCAGCTGCCGCAGCGGCGCCCAAGCCGGCATATACCCCGGTCGCCATGGAGGAAATCATGCTGCTTGCCAGTATGCGGCGGCAATTGGGGCGCAGGCAACCTGGGCCTGGCTTTGCCTGCGGCATCGCGGCCCGGACCGCTTCGCGTCACCGGGCGCTCGCTCGCCTTCTGTTCCCTGATCCCTGTCTCTCACAGCGTCTTTGCCGGCAGCTCCCCTTCGCCGCTTTGTCCGGCCTCGACCGCACTGGCCTTCAATCGCTCCCGGGCGCGCCGTTCGCTCGATCGCCGTTCCTGCCGCCACGTCGTCATCGACGTCACGCCGAAGTTCCACACCGCCGAGAATAGCAGTCCGGTGATCGCCGCCAGCACCCACGGCACTCCACGATGGAACGCCTCGTTGGCGATCGCCACGTTCGCCACCACGCCCAGTCCGCAGGCCATGCAGAACGTGATCAGCCCCACCAGGAACCTCAACCCTTTCAGCCGCCGGTCGCGGTAGGTCACCGAGTTGTTCAGCACGAAGTTCAGAATCATCACCGTGAACGTCGTCACCGCCTGGCCGGTGGCGAACTTCATCCCACCCAGCACGAGCAGCGTGCGCAAAATCAGAAGATGGACGCCCACCCCCAGCGCGCCCACCATGCCGAAGAGCACGAAACGCACATTCACAAGGTCGCCGAAGTACTTATCGACCAGCAACTCGAAGTACTCCAGGCCCACCAGCATGTCGAGCTTGCTCTCGCCGTGCTCGCGCAGGCGGAAGCGGTACGGCACCTCGCCGATGCGCAATCCCGGCCCCGCCGAGAGCACGATATCGAGCAGAATCTTGAATCCGATCCCCGAGAGACGGTGCGCGAACCGCTCGAAGGTCCCGACGCGCACCAAAAAAAACCCGCTCATGGGGTCGCTCAGTTCATGCTCCGAGCCCACCAGGCTCAGCCGCGTGCCCAGTTGGCTCAACTTCACGCGCCAGCGCGTAAACTCCCCCATGCTCCCGCCGGCCATGTTCCGCGAGCCTACAACCAGGTCGAGATTCTCCTCGCGAATGCGGCGCAGCATCTCTGGCAGAACGCTCTCGTCGTGCTGCATGTCGGCGTCCATCACCGCCACAAACGGCGCCGCCGCGGCCAGAATTCCCTCGATGCACGCCGAAGCCAGCCCCCGCCGCCCGATCCGCTGCAGCACCCGCACGTTGTCGCGGTTCTCCGCCAGCCGCCGCACCACGTCCGCCGTGCCGTCGGGCGAGTCGTCGTCCACGAAGATTACTTCGTAGCGAATGCCCGCCAGCGCATTCTGCAGGCGATCGACCATCGGGCCCACGTTTCGGCTCTCGTTGAATGTGGGCAGCACGATCGCCAGTTCGTAAGCCATTCTCTCCTCCGCGCGACGGCGATCCCGCCCGCCATCTTGATTGACGGTGCTTTCCAGCCGGATGCCTACACCCGCTCTCGTCCCCGATCGCTATAGCATCTTGGGCGTCCTTCAAATATTAAGCCGCAGGCCCGTCTGTTCGCACCGTCGCGCGGTTCCGAGCCGGCAACCTCCCGGCCCATCTCACCGGGGCGTATACTTTTCTTGTTCGGGTCGCATCCTGAGTTAGTCGGAGCGGCACTGGAGCCCATCATGAGTCTCACCGAGTTTCCCGCCGGCGCGTGTCCTCCGCGGCCCGGCGTTCCCCTCCCCAAAGTCACAGTGCCCGCGCTCACCGAGATGAAGCGCCAGGCCAAGCCCATCTCCGCGCTTACCGCCTACGACTATCCAACCGCGCGGCTCGCCGACGAAGCCGGCATCGACCTCATCCTGGTTGGCGACTCGCTCGCCATGGTCGTCCTGGGCCACGAAAACACGCTCGCCGTCACCGTCGACGAGATGCTCCACCATACCCGCGCTGCGCGCCGCGCCGTGCGCCGCGCCCTCGTCGTCGCCGACATGCCCTTCGGCAGCTATCAGGGCGCTGTCACGGAGGGCCTTGCCAACGCCGTCCGCTTCGTCAAGGAGGCCGGCGCCGAAGCCGTCAAGCTCGAGGGCCCGCGCGCGGAGCTCGTTCGTGCCCTCGCCGAAGCCGGGATTCCCGTCATCGGCCATCTCGGCCTCACCCCGCAGAGCGTGCATCGGATGGGCGGCTATCGCGTGCAGGCCCGCACCGCCGACGCCGTGCTCCAGCTTCAGGCCGACGCCTTCGCGCTCGCGCACGCCGGCGCCGGCGCCATCGTTCTGGAGGGCGTTCCCCGCGAGGCCGCCGCCGAGATCACCGCCGCGCTGCCCATTCCCACCATCGGCATCGGCGCCGGTCCCGACTGCGACGGCCAGATCCTCGTCTTCCACGACCTCGTCGGTCTCACCTTCGCGCCGCCCGCAAAATTCGTTCGCCGCTACGCCGGAGCCTCCGCGCTCTTCCGCTCCGCCATCGAGCGCTACCGCGAAGACGTCGAGCACCGTGCCTTCCCCTCCGACGCCGAGAGCTATCACATGCCGGAAACCACACTCAGAATGACCCGCATCGAGCCCGCCGACGCGAATTCGGAGGCGCCTCATAGTTCGCACGAAGAGTTGAGGCGGAGATCGGGAAGGTCCTGATGCAGGTTCTGCGCTCCGTCGACGAACTCCGCCACTGGTCCCGCGCAGCCCGCTGCGCCGGCAGCAGCACCATAGGCCTTGTGCCCACAATGGGCGCACTCCACGAGGGCCACGCCTCGCTCATCCGCGCTGCGCGCGCCGCGTGCACGCATGTCGCCGTCAGCCTCTTCGTCAATCCCACGCAGTTCGGACCCAACGAGGACTACGCCCGCTACCCTCGCTCCTTCGACGCGGACTGCGTCCTCACCGCGACCGAAGGAGCCGACGTTCTCTTCGCGCCCTCGGTCGAAGAACTCTACTCCAACGGTCCCGATTCGACCTTCGTTGAAGTCCCGGCCCTAAGCCGTCGCCTCGACGGCGCGTCCCGCCCCGGCCACTTTCGCGGCGTGGCCACCGTCGTTGCCAAGCTGCTTGTCGCCGCCGAGCCCGACCGCGCCTTCTTCGGCCAGAAGGACGCCGCCCAGGTCGCCGTCCTGCGCCGCCTCGTCGCCGACCTCCGCCTTGGGACGGAGATCGTCGTCTGCCCCATCGTTCGCGAGCCCGACGGCCTCGCCCGCAGTTCGCGCAACGCCTACCTCAGCCCCGCCGAGCGTGCCCAGGCCCTCGTTCTCAGTCGCGCCGTCCGCCAAGTCGAGTCGCTCGTCGCCCAGGGCGAGCGCCGCTCCAATATTCTCCTCGCCTCCGCGCACCGAGTATTTGCTTCCCAGCCCGAAGTCCGCATCGATTCCATCGCGCTTGTCGATTGGTCCACGCTCGAGCCCGTCGAAACCGCTGCGCCCGGTACGCTCTTCGCCGTTGCCGCGTGCGTGGGCCCAACGCGGCTGATCGACAACACCGTCCTCCTCTGATGCCCGAAAAGTCTCTCTTCGCCCGGACTCCATCCCCGCTTTCCATTCCCGATCAGACGCGCGGATAATCCGGATCAGACGCGCATTGAATCCGGAAAGGGCGAATCGCCGTCCTTTTCGGTCGCCGCCTCTTCGCCGCGCTGCTCTCCAACTGGTGGGGGTGAGACGTACAGGGGCTTCCGGAAGAAATTCGTTGCGCGGTCGCCCGGCTCCGCCGCAATCTGGATTCAATGCCCGAGCTTCCCGACATTACCGCCTACCTCGTCGCGCTCGAGCCGCGCATCATCGGGACAACGCTGGAGCGCGTCCGCCTGCAGAGCGTCTTCGTCCTCCGCACCGCCGACCCGCCCATCGCCTCCGTCGAAGGCCGCACTGTGCAGGCCCTCAGCCGCATCGGCAAGCGCATCGCCATCGGTCTGGAAGGCGCTCCCGGCGGAGGCGCAGACAGCACCCTCTGGCTTGTCATTCACCTCATGATCGCCGGCCGCCTTCACTGGCGCCCGCCGCACGCCAAGCTTACCGGCCGCCAGGCTCTCCTGGCCCTTGACTTTCCCTCCGGCTCGCTCGTTCTGACCGAGGCCGGCTCCAAACGCCGTGCCTCCCTGCACCTGCTCCGCGGAGAGCAGGCCCTTCGCGACATCGATCCTGGCGGCGTCGAGATTTCTTCCCTGGACTTGGATGGGTTTCGTGCGGCTCTCAGCCTGGAGAACCGCACCCTCAAGCGCGCCCTCGCCGATCCGCGCCTCTTGAGCGGCGTCGGAAACGCCTACTCCGACGAGATTCTCCATGCCGCCCAACTCTCGCCCATCGCCCTCACCCACAAGCTCGCGCCCCAGGAGTGGGAGCGGCTCTTCGCCGCCGCCCGCGCCACGCTGGAGCTTTGGATCGCACGGCTCTCCTCCGAGGCCAGAAAGAAATTCCCGGAGGGCGTCACCGCCTTCCGTCCCGAAATGTCCGTCCACGGCCGCTTCGGACAGCCCTGCCCGCGCTGCGGCAGTCCCGTCCAGCGCATCCGCTACGCCGACAACGAAACCAACTACTGCCCCGCCTGCCAGACCGGCGGCAAAGTTCTTGCCGACCGCAGCCTCTCCCGCCTGCTCGGCTCCGATTGGCCGCGAACCCTCGACGAACTCGAGGCCCTGAAGCGCCGCTGACATCGCGCCCAGGCCGCCTTCTGCAACTTTTGGGGAGTTATCTTTGCGGCGTCCGGATTCCCGAATTCCCTTGACTCGGCATTCGTCGCTGCAGCAGAGTGGTTGCGGCGACTCCTGTCACGTCGGCCAGCGGCGAGCCCTGCTCGGCGGGGTTTCTTTACGCGGGAGCCGAATTTCAATCTCGTTGTGGAGGATTCACGAATGCACGTTTTCAACTGCTCCGCGATTCTGCTGTTGTTGCTTCTTACGAAGCATCAGTTCGTAACGGTCCTTGTTGCAGCGGTCTTCCAGTGGCTGCTGGGATTCCTCTGGTACGGCCTTCTCTTTCGCAAGTCGTGGACGAAGCTCGTGGGCTTTGCGGAGGGAGAAAAGCCGAAGAGCCGGGTCTTTACCCTGGTCGCCGCCTTTCTTGCCTGCCTGCTTCTCAGCTTTGTGCTCTTGCACATCATCAATTTGGCGAATGCGACGGTCTTTAGCGCGGGCTTCAAGCTCGGCGTCGTCTGCTGGCTCGGCTTCATGGCGCCTCCGCTGTTCGCGCAGCACATTGCCGAGAATCGGCGCGCCAATCTCTTTGCCATCAACGCCGCGTATTGGCTTCTGGCCATGGGGTTCGGCGGCGCTCTGCTGGCCGCGTTTCACGGCTAGACCGGTTCGTCCGGCGGCGCACCTCGGGAATTGTGGCAGCTCAGGGGCAACCCCCTCGCGGGTTGCCCTTCTGCCTTCCTGAAGCTGGAGTTGTGTCCCGCGGCGATCCGCTTGACCTCCTTGAGGGAAGGCCCTCCCCGGTGCATTCCGGCCGCGATCGAACCCGAGAATCCCATCCCCCCGCATCAAACCGCCCAGTCGCGCGCGGCGCCTCCACGGTTCTTCTCCAGAACCGGTCAATTCGCCATACAATCGAGCTATGACACGATCGATCGTCACCACCGATGGCGCGCCCGCGGCGATCGGACCCTACGCCCAGGGCGTGCGCGTGGGCAATCTCGTCTTCACCGCCGGCCAGATTCCTCTCGATCCGGTCACCGGCCAGGTCGTCCCGGGCAGCATTACCGAGCAGACCAAGCGCGTTCTCGAGAACCTCAAAGCGATCCTCGAAGAGGCCGGCACCAGCCTCGACCGCGTCGTCAAAGCCACCGTCTTTCTCAAGGATCTCGGAGATTTTCCCGCCATGAACGCCGTCTACGCCGAGTATCTTGAGTCCGATGGCGAAGCTCCGGCTCGCACCACCGTCGAGGTCTCGCGCCTGCCCCGCAACGTGCTCGTCGAGATCGAGCTCGTCGCCGAAGCCTGACCGCCGCGCTGCCCGGCAGGCGGCGCGTGGCCGCATCGCCGCGCCGCCATGAGCATCCATTAGGAGGCAGGAGCCTGCGCTGCCCCGGACCGGTGCCGGTCTCCCCGCATTCCGGCGCGTCCTCCGTCCCGGGCAAGTGCGTCCTCGACCCAGGAGGTCCCCATGAGCGATTCACACGAGAAGATTGTCCGCAGCGACGCCGGGTGGCGCGCCGCTCTCACGCCGGAGCAGTATCGCGTCCTACGCGAGAAGGGCACCGAGCGCCCTTTCACCGGCGCGCTCACCGAGAATCACGAGACCGGCAACTACCACTGCGCCGGCTGCGGCGCTTTGCTCTTCCTAAGCGGCGCCAAGTTCGATTCCGGCTGCGGCTGGCCCAGCTTTATGCTCCCCGCGGACTCCACGGCCGTCGAGGAGCACGAGGACCTTAGCTTCGGCATGAGGCGCGTCGAGGTCACCTGCGCCCGCTGCGGCGGCCACCTCGGCCACGTCTTTCCCGACGGCCCCCACCCCACCGGCCTGCGTTACTGCATCAACTCCGCCTCGCTTACGTTCACCCGCCAGGGCGAATGATTTCGCGCACAACAAAACCCCGTCTTTTCGGGACGGGGTTCTTCGTTGTTCTTCCGATTTGGTTGCCTCATCCTTTCCGCTGTTTCATCGCGGAAAGGGTGGGACCGCAAAGGCCCGATCAGCCTGAATCTAGGCCTTCGCGATCTTGCCGGCCTTGATGCAGCTCGTGCACACGCGCAGCCGCTTCGGCGCGCCGTTCACCAGCGCCTTCACCACCTGCAGGTTCACGTTCCAGCGTCGCCGCGTCAGGTTGTGCGCGTGCGAGATGTTGTTTCCGGTGACCGGCCCTTTACCGCAAATGTCGCATACTTGTGCCATCGTCGAACTCCAGTTTCTTCTTGTGTTTTCGTGCGCCGCTCCGGCGGCCGGGGCACACACCGCAGCGCGCGCCATCGTGTTGCCGAATCTTCAGTATACCAGTGATTTGCCCCGGCCATCGGGCCTCAGCCGCCTTCCAGCCGAACCCGCATCCGCACCTCGTACTGCGCCCCGCCCGGCCCCAGATGGCTCTCGTAGAGCAGAAACTCCCGCGCCGTGAACCCCGCAAACGCCGGTTGGCCGGCCACTTTGCCCTGCAGCTCGCGCAGTCCCGTCCCGCGTCCCTCGCCTTTCGCTCGCGCCAGCGTGATATGCGGATGGAACACCCGGGCCTCGGCCGCGAATCCGCACTGGCTTGTAGCCGCCGCAACTCGCTTCTGCAATTCGGCCAGTTCCGGCGATACCTGCACGCCGGCGAAGAGCACGCCCGCGCGATCGAAGCATCCCAGTTCGCCCAATCGCGCGGGAACCGGCGCGCTCCGTACCTCGCCCAGCCGCGCCCGCAGGCATTCGAACTGCTCTTCTGTCGCATTGCCCAGGAACTGAAGCGTGATGTGCCACGACTCGGGCGCGGTCCAGCGCATGGCGCCGGGCCGTCCTGCACCCTCGGCCTTCCGCAGCCGCGCCACTACCGCTGCAAGCTCGCGCAGCACAGCATCCGCCAACGGAATCCCCACGAACAACCGCATACCGTGCCAGTGTAATTCCGTCCCGAACATGCGCGCCCGAACAACGCGCCACTCAGTGTGCCGACGGTGCAGCCCCGCCTCCCGGCGGCGGCTCTCCCGGCGGCATCGCCCCGGCTGGCGGCCCCTCCGGCGGAATCACGAACTCCTCCGGCATCTTGTGCCCCCGATGGCATGTCCCGCACGTGACCGGCGCGCCCATCTCGTCCGGGTCCAGGTCCATCGCCTTGCTGATTGTGTCCGCGTTGATCTGCTGGGTCATGGTGTACATCAATCGCGCGATCTGCTTGTCCGGCTTCGAGTCGTCGGGGAAGTTCAGCCGCGGATGCCCGTTGGGCCCGATGTTCTTGGGGTCGGCCACGTGGCACGTGTCGCAGTGCACGCCCAGCGATCCGGCCCACTTCTCCATGATCTCGTGCACCTCGCGCCCGGTCAGGTTCTTGGGCAGAACCTTCAGATTCGTCGGCGCGGGATAGTTGCGCATCGGCCGCTCGCCCGGCGCTGCGCCCGGTTGCGGCGCGCCCGCCGAGGGCGCCGCCGGAGCCGTCTGCGCGCTCGGCGCTGGCGATTGGGCAGAATCTTGCCTCGCTTGCACCGCGGGGATGGCGGCAAGCACAGCTGCAGCGATCAGGCCGGCCGCGGCGGCCGGTGGCAGAAGGGAAGTGAGCTTCACGTGCAGGGTTCCTCTCGGCGTCTGGTCTCAGACCCCGGGTTAATTACCGTTTCAGTCTACCTGCGGCTCCCGCGGCCCCGAACAACCGTTCTTCCGAGCAGGTTCTTCGGCCCCGAGACACACTCGTTTCCGGCCACGGCAAAGCGCAGCGGCAGCTCAACCGCCTGCCGAATCCCGATCCGCCGCGACACCAGCGCGCGCTCCACAAGCGCGCCGTCGTCTCGCACCTGCAAGGGTGAATCCGGATCGAGCAGATCGAGCCCGTTATGCGTCTCCCGCGTCAAGCCCAGCGCCTGGCACAGCCGTCCCGGCCCGCTGGTCAGCTCTCGCGGTGCTTCGCCCGCATTGAGCCCTCGATTCCGCGCCATCTGCTCCAGCCCCACGACCGGCTCCAGCGCCCTCAGCAACACACACCCCGCCTTGCCCTCTTTTTCGCAGGAGATGTTCATGCAGAAGTACCGCCCATAGATCGAGTAGACGTACGCATGACCCGCGGGGCCGAAGAGCACGCGGTTCCGAGGCGTCAATCCGCGATATGAATGCGCCGCCGGATCGGGCGTCATGTGGTGAGGACCCAGATACGCTTCAACCTCGACGATCCGCCCGGCCAGCACCCCGCCGCGCGTCCGGCGCACCAGCAACTTCCCCAGCAGCCGCGGAGCTACCCGCTCCGGCGCGTCCTCGAAGAACGCGCGCTCCATCAGCCGCCCCGGCATCTGCTCTTTCTTGTCGCGCCCCACAACATCCGCTCTGCTCCCGCCGTTCTCCGTCCTTTTCGCGTTCTAGACAAAACGGCCGGGAGCACAAGTTCGCCAGCTCTCTAGCTCCGCTAATCCTGCTAACTCCGCTTCAGTCCCTTCAGCAGCGCCAGCACCTCCTCCGCGTGTCCCGCTGGCGTCACATTCGGGAAAACGTGCAGCAGCTTTTGGTCCGGCCCGATCACGAATGTCGTCCGCACGATGCCCCAAACCTTCTTCCCGTACATATTCTTCTCTTTCAATACGTCAAACTGTTGGCACACTTTCTCGTCTACATCGGCAAGGAGGGTGTAGGGGAGGTCGTACTTCGCCCGGAACTTGGCTTGCGCCTTTGGCGTGTCGCGGCTGATGCCCAGCACGACCGCGCCCGCCGCCTGCAGCTTCTTGAACGTATCGCGGAAGCCGCAGGCCTCGATCGTGCAGCCGGGCGTATCGGCCTTAGGGTAAAAGAAAAGGATGACCGGCTTGCCGGCAAAATCCGAGAGGCTAACTTTCTTGTCTTCGTCCGTCTGGAGGGTGAAGTCGGCCACTTTCGCATTCAGTTTCATGGGGAATATCCTCAATAAGGGAAGTGCGAACCAAAGGGGGCTCGTCCCATCTGATTATTGTCGAGGGAATCGCAAAGTGCCATCGCGCCCTACAACCCGCTTGTGGATAACGGCCGCGGTCACGCGCCTGTGCCCCACCCTCGCCGCGTCGTTGTTTTTGCGGCTAGGGTGGGGAGCCCTGGCCTTGCTGCTCGTCTGCGCGCCCCACGCCTCCGCCCAATACCCCGGCCAGATCGCCAAGCCCGACGACAACGCGCCCGAGCTTCGCGCCGTCGGCGTGCTCGAATGGACCGGCGACGAACAGAACCCCAAGACCAGCCGCCTCGTTCCCATCTGCATCACCGCCGGCCATGACCTCGAGGATGCGGGCATCTACCTGTCGCAACCCGCCCCGCTCGCCCTTCAGACCGACGTCGAGTACCAGCTCCTCGACGACGGCAACCCCGTCGGCCTCTTCGACATTTCGAGCGCCAGCCAGCAACTGGGTTCCTGGGTCGGGATCGGCAAGCGCAAGCCCCTCTCCGCGCCCAAGCCGGCGCAGGTCGCCAAGGTCGATTGGGAAGACAACGACACCCAGAGCGACACGCCCATCCTGCACCGCAAGCATCACGCCGAAGACTCAGGCTCAGGCGCTGGCTCCAGCAGCGGCACGGGTTCCGCTTCCGGCACGGGTTCGGCTTCCAACGCGCCGGCTCCCGACGCCGACCGTCCCACCCTCCACAAGAGCGGCGATGCTTCCTCGGGCAGCTCCGGCGGTACGAGTCCCGATCCCAACGCTCCGCCGCCCGACTCCGATCGTCCCGTGCTGCACAAGCCGGCCGACAGCTCGGCAAGCAGCGCTTCGTCCTCCGCCCCTGCCCCGCCCGCGCGCAAGGCAAAGAAAGGCGAAGACGATTCCTACGTCGACAACGTCGAGACGCTCTCCGATCCCAGCCGCCCCCGTCTCTTTCGCGGCAAGCCGGCGGGCGCTGCGGGCGATGTCCTGCCCACCCTCATCGGCCTTCCCGTCGACATGCGCCAGCAGGTCGCCGTCTCCGACCCCAAGACTCGCCCCGTACACGCCTGGAACTACTCCTGGGCGAACCCCGACGATCAGGCTGCGATGAAGTCTGCCATGGAGGATCTTGCGCGCGAGGCGCTGGGCATCGCTGAGCCGCCCGCACCCGCGGCCGCTCCCGTGCACAAAACCGCTTCCTCGCGCAAGCCCGCCCAGCCCGCCGCGCCCCCTCCGCCGCCTGCTCCGCTTCTCGTCGAGCAGTTCCGCGTCTTCGAGCTTGCCTACGGCTCCGGCGCCACCATGGTCCTCTCCGCGCACACGGCCGGCGTCGGCGCGCAGGAGAAGTTCGTCACCCTCATCGCCCAGCCCGACCTCTACGGCGGCGTCGCCGTGCTCCTCAAGCAGGTCACCGACGCGGCGCACCTCGACGCCAACCCGCGCATGAGGCTCATTGACGCTGTCGACGCTCTGGCCGACAATCGCGGCGACCTCCTCTTCGAGCTACGCGGAGCCTCCCAGCGCCAGTTCGCGCTCTACCGCGTCCTCCGCGGCCAGGCCACCCGCATCTTCCTCGGCGGCGTCCAGTCCTTCGCCTCTCCTACCGGCAATTAGAGCGGTTCCAGAGTTCATTTGCCCACCTTGGCGTGGTTCAAGGGGCCTCTTTCTTAAGGGAATAGACCCTTCGCCTCAGTGGCTTCTGGGTACAGCGACTCTGGAACCGCTATAGCCGCCCCCACAAAAGAGCCATTCCCGCCCTCCCACACTTTCCGCTTCTCCGATACAATCGAATCAGACAAGTGGGCACTCTGCCACTGGTTGAAGGAACTTCCCCAAGATGGCATCTGCCCTGACCGCGCCCTCCTCAGGCGCAACTGAATCTCTTTCCAGCTCCATCCCTGCCGTGGCCGAGCACGCTCCGGCCGCCGCGCCGCCGCGCACGTCCCACGACCTTCCCGCGCACCGCCAGATCAACATGGGCCGCGCCGCCTCCGTCAGCCAGGGACTCAGTTGGGGCACGCTCCTGGTCGTCGCTGCCTTCCATCTCGGCGCAGTGGCTGCGCTCTTTCTCTTCTCCTGGCCGCGCCTCATCGTCATGGCCGCGCTCTACGTGCTCGCCATTAACGTCGGCATCGGCATGTGCTATCACCGCCTGCTCACGCACCGCGGCTACCAGGCGCCCCGCTGGCTCGAGTACCTGATGACTTTCTGCGCCACGCTTGCGCTCGAGGGCGGGCCCATCTTCTGGGTCTCCACACACCGCGTCCACCATCAGCTCAGCGATCAGGAAGGCGATCCGCACACCCCCCGCGAAGGCGGATGGTGGGCCCACACTGGCTGGGTCATCTTCGGCGCGCCACTCCATGCGCAGAGCGAGGCGCTGGCGCGTTACGTCCCCGACCTTCGCCGCGACCGCGTCCACGTCTGGCTCAGCAAATACCACTGGCTTCCCATCACTGTCAGCGGCCTGCTGCTCTTCGGCCTTGGCTGGGTGTTCGGCGGCCCCGTCAACGCCATCGGCATGGTCCTCTGGGGAGTTTTCCTCCGCGTCACGCTCGGCCTGCACGCCACCTGGCTGGTCAACTCCGCCACGCACCTCTGGGGCTCGCGCCGCTTTGAAACTCGCGACGACTCGCGCAACAGTTGGTGGGTCGCTCTCGTCACCGGCGGCGAGGGCTGGCACAACAACCACCACGCCCATCCCGTCTCCGCCCGCCACGGCCTCGCCTGGTACGAGTTCGATCCCCACTTCTGGGGCATCTGGCTGCTTTCCCGCCTCGGCCTCGCCCGCAAGATCCAGGTTGCCAAATTCGACCCCGCGAATCCGAAGCCCGCCGGGCTGTAGCGGACCGGCGGCGCTCCCGCGATCAAAAAGCGCTCTCCAATGTCGCGGTCAGGCAACGCAGACGTACAATAATGCCGTCTTAGGGTGCAAGAAGGAAATCCAGGGTTCAGGAAACGCTGTTTCCCGAACCGGCGATCCCAAGCTCAACGCGGCCTGCGGAGTCTGGGCCCCCGCGGACAGGATTTCGTTTGTGGTGTACGGGCGCGGTGACATGCCTTGACCTCGCAAACGCGCGCTGTTCCGTAAATCACCGTATCCGCCCAAACCAAGTCCTCATCGTCATTCAAGGAGCGCTCATGCAGCACCGCTATCTTGCATTTGCTTCCGTGGCCGCCGTAGTTCTGGCTAGCGCCGTTCCGGGTTTTTCGCAGACCGAGCCTGCCGACCGCCTCACCTCGCCCATCGTCGCCGCGCAGCGCACGCTCACCAACCCCGTGCATCCCCTGGCCACAAAACAGAACGACTTGGGTAGAGTCGCGGGCACACAGGTATTCCATCGCATGGTCCTGCTTCTCCAGCGCAGCGCCTCTCAGGAAGCCGACTTGCAACAGTTGCTCCTGAATCAGCAAAACCCCAATTCACCGCAGTACCACCAGTGGCTCACGCCGGCCGAATTCGGCGAGCGCTTCGGCCCCAGTGCGAACGACACTGCAAAGATTTCCGGCTGGTTGCAATCGCAGGGCTTCACCGTCGAAAAGCCGTCGAACGGACGCCTGTTCATCCTCTTCACCGGCACCAGCGCGCAGGTGGAGTCGGCGTTCCAGACCGAGATGCATCGCTATAGCGTGAACGGAAAGACGCACGTTGCCAACGCCAAAGCGGCCAGTATTCCCTCGGCGCTGGCGCCGGCGGTGAGCGGCGTAGCCAGCCTGAACTCCTTCGACCAACTGGTGCCGATGTACCATCTTGCGCCCAATCCCCAGATCGATATCAGCAAGTCGGCATTGACCGGGCCGGCCGATCTGGCGGCCATTTACGACGCTGCGCCATTGCAGAAGGCCAACGTACTGGGCCAGGGCCAGTCGATCGCGCTCATCGAGGAGAGCAATATTGTCGTCCAGGACGTGGCGGACTTCCGCAAACTCACCGGGCTTCCCACGGCCACGGTCAACGTGATCGTGAACGGAACCGATCCGGGTCTAGTTGGTGGCGATGAGACCGAAGCCATCGCCGACGTGGAGTATGCGGGCGCTCTCGCGCCGGCTGCGACCCTCGATGTCATCGTGACCGGCTCCACTGATTTCAACCAGGGCATCGACCTTTCCACGGCCTACGCGGTCGACAACGACATCGCGCCGATCACCTCGCTCAGCTACGGAGGCTGCGAAACCCTGAATGACACGTATTTGAGCAACTCGGTCGCGATGTACAAACTGGCCTATGAGCAGGGCGCGGCAGAGGGCATCAGCCACTTCGTTTCCGCCGGCGACTGGGGCGGCGACACCTGCGGGTACACCGGCTTGAGCGCCGGCTACGGCGTGAACGCGGTTGGCGACTCGCCGTGGAACGTCTCCGTGGGCGGCACGGAATTTGTCATGCCCGACCCCAATGTCTACTTTCCCCCGCCCAGCTACACCGCGACCGGTTACATCCCGGAGACGGCCTGGAACGACTACGAGAACCCGGAGGACGGGCGCCCGCTGGCTGGCGGCGGCGGACTCTCCATCAACTTCACCAAGCCGGCGTGGCAGACCGGCCCCGGTGTTCCGGCCGACGGCGCGCGCGATGTGCCCGACGTCTCGCTTGTCGCTGGCGACGACCTGGCCTACGCGGTCTGCGAAGCCGATTATGGCACGGATTGTTCGCAGGGTGAGGCGCTCGGACTGATCGGCACCTCGCTGGCTTCGCCCACGTGGGCCGGCATCCAGGCGCTCGTCAACCAGCAGGCCAACGTCGTGGGCGGCTCGGGGAATCCCAATCCGGTTTACTACAAGCTGGCGGCGGGCGAAACCTCGCCCTTCCACGACACCACCGTGGGCGATACCAAAGTCCCCGATAACTGCATCAACGAAATCATCCTCGAGTATTGCCCCGGCGGGGACGTGGTCCTGGTGGGTTACGAGGCGACAACCGGCTACGACTTGGCCACGGGCCTCGGCTCGGTAGACGTGAACAAGCTCGTGACGAACTGGCTTCCGACCACGGGCAGCGGCACGGCTACTGTCACCCTCAGTACCGGAGGCGTCACCAGCATCACCCACGGTGATGCCCTCACGGCTACGGTTTCGGTCGCCGCGAGCGGATCGACGGTCCCCTCGGGAGACGTGGTGCTGCTGGCAGGTTCGCAAGGTGTGGATCGGATCACGCTCGGCGCGACAGGCACCGGCACGGTGACCTTCGGTGCAGCCTCGGGGATTAATCTGCCCGGCGGCAGCTATAACTTGACCGCCCACTACGCCGGCGACACGAACTTTGCGTCCGCCAACTCGAACGCGGTGGCTCTCGCGGTCAATCCCGAGCCGACCACGATGCAGGCCGCCAGCAACGCAACCGGAGCGGTCACTTATGGCACGTCTGTCACTCTTACGGCTGCGGCTTACGGCGTCAACACCGGCTCCGCCTATCCCGTTCCCGGCACATACACGCTTACCGACGGCGCCGCCACCCTTGGAACCGCGAGCTTGCCGCAGGTAGGGGAAGGCTTTGCCTTCGTGACAAACGGTGCGGCGGCAAGCCTGACGGTGGCCACGCTCGGCGCGGGTACGCACCACATCGTCGCGGCCTCGCCTGCCGCGGGCGCCAGCTTCCTGGCCAGCACCTCCGCGCCCGTCACCGTGGTGGTGAATAAGAGTCAGGTCCTTGTGTCGCTCACTCCCGATCACACCAACCCGGCGGTCAATACGACGGTGAACCTGTCGGTCGGCGTCATCCCGCTCACCGTTACCGGCAGCGAACTTATCGACACGGGAGTTTCTGTCACCGGCAACGTGGACATTTACGACACCAGCACGACTCCGGAAACGAAACTCGGTACGGTGACCTTATCGGGGAATGCCGCCACGCTGCCCGTCACTTTCGGCGCGGCCGGCCTGCACGCGCTCATCGCGCAATACGACGGCGATGCCAACGATCTCCCGAATTCTTCCGGCGCGGTCGACATCACGGTCGGCACGAAAGTTCCAACGGCAATCACCATCAGCGGCGGCAGCCTCGGCTATGGCTTCACTTACGCCCCCACTCCGATCACGCTGACCGCGACAATCACATGGGATTCCAATGGCGTGGCTCCCACGGGGACCGTCACTTTCACCGATGCCTCGGCCAACAATGGAGCGGGCGCAACCATCGGCACGGCGTCGCTGGGCACGGCGGTGGACGGGGAAGAGCAGGCTACGTTGAGCACAACTGCGCTGGCCGGGGGAACGCACAACGTTACAGCGACCTACTCGGGCGACACGAACTACTCCGGCTCGGCGTCGATGGCCGACACGGTCTCGGTGATCACCATGACGCTGTCGCCCAGTTCGCCTTCGGCCACGGTGGCGGCGGGGCAGAGCACCCCGTCGACTTCAATAGTGTTTTCCACCAACGCCATCTTCACCAACTACTGGTACGCGAATGTGAACCTCGCCTGCTCCGGCTTGCCGTCGGGCGCGGCCTGCGCTTTCGGGTCGTCCGCCATCAGCCCCAGCTACAACTCCACGACCGGCGTCCTCTCCGGCTCGACGACACTCACCATTTACACGACCGGGCCGACGCTCCAGAAGGCGGCTCTCACGCCAGCACGGAAACCCTGGGGTGGAGTCGGGACGCTGGCGCTGGCCGGGCTGTTGGCGCTTGGCTTCCGGCGCCGCCGTCTCTTCGCCTCGCTGAGCGTGTTGGCGCTGCTCGTCTTTTTCCTGGGCCTTGGCGGTTGCGGAGGCAGCGGCGGGCAGTACAACATCTCCAGTCCGGGCACTCCGGCCGGCGCCTATACCGTCACCGTAACCGGAACCATGAACGACGGGGGCTTCGGCACGTTCACCACTTCCGGAACGTTCAACTTGACGGTGGCGACGCCGGGGCAGTGAGACTGCCGGCGCGTCGCCGGAACTCATTGATCCGGCCCCTAAGATTTGCATCGTGCTTTCCCACCCTTTCCGCAAACTACGCGGAAAGGATGGGGCACCCTGTTCAATCACTTTTTGGGCCGGATCAATAGCTTCCAACGCTTGAACGCAGTTGACCGTTCGAATCCGCAAAGCAAAAAGGCCGGCGCTCACGCGCTGGCCTTTCTGCCTTATTTCGTTCCTCTCGTCTTCGCTCGCACCCACACAACCACGAACCCCGGCAGCGCCAACCCCAGCACGAGCAGTCCGGCCGGCAGCCCAACGTACCGGTACGTGTCCGCGTAGCTCACCGTGTGTCCGCCCAGCACGTTCCACCCGAGCAGCACGAAGATCGCCACGCAGGTTGCCGCGAAGAACGCCAGAAACGCCCCCGCAAACGCCAGCAGCAGCCCCTGGAAGAGGCTGAACCCCTCCACCGGGAACCCGAATACCGTCCTCCCCCGCCCGTTCTGCTCCGATTGCGTCATCTCAGCCCCACCTCTCTCGGCTAGAATACAAATTCATGGCCAGCACGGCACAAATCGAGCTATGGCACGCCGAAAAGGTGGCCACGCAGGTCGCCATGCTTACGGCGCCCAACGGCCTCCGCTACGCCGCCTGGGGCGAGACCCGCGTCACCGCCGACGAGATCGAACGCCTCGTCGCCGCGGTCCCCGCCGCGCTCGCGCCCGCGCTCAGCTCCCGCGCCTACTTTTTCGTTCCCCTTGCCATCGCCGATACCGGCGAGAACCTCGTCGCTCCCGCCTATACCGTCGAGCTCGGCGACCGCGCCGTCTGCCATCGCAACGCCAGCTTCGGCTCCACTGAGGCCGTCTTCCTTTCCACGCGCCTCGCCGAAGACCGCTTCGGCCTGGCCTTCGAGTTCTTCATCAACGTCTCGCACAATTTCGTCGAAGCCGCCGGCGTCCCCGAGAGCTTCTCCGAGATCGCCTGGTCGCAGGCCGAGGCCCAGGTCCGCGGCGAAACGAGCCAGGACGCATGGGAGACCCGCCGCCGCGCCCTCGAGCCCCACTCCGGCGCCAAATCCCCCAGCGCCAATATCGACGAGCGCTCCCGCCTCGCCTTCTACGAATCCTCGTTCTCCGACGCGCTCGCCATCTACATGCTCTCGCTGGCCGTCGACGTCGACTACCACGACCTGCGCGAGCGCGAGTACCCGCTGCTCGCAGCGCCCTCCCTCGCCGAGCGCCTCCGCCACGCCGCTTCGCTCTTTCCCCCCAACCCGGGCTACGAGTTCCAGATCCTCTACCGCAAACGCTGACCGCCGGCACGGCTCGCGGACCAACACTCTTGCCCTCTGGCCACTGACCATAGACAACTGAAAGCTGAAGGCTGAGAGCTGAAAGCTAGAAGCTAGAAGCTGTTCTTCCCAGCGCCTTGTACCCCAGCTCTCCGGAGTTCCAGTCCATTGCCGCGTGCAGCAGGATCGCCGGCCACAGCGACGCCGATGCCAGCGCCACAAACGCCAGCACCAGCCCCACAACTGCCGTCTTCGGCGCCTGCGCCCAGCCCATATAGATGTGTCCCGCGCCGAAGATCGCCGAGCTTGCCAGCACCGCCCACAGCGGCCCCATCCACGCCATCAGAAACCACACCAGGAATCCGCGGTAGAACAGCTCCTCCGTCACCCCCGCCGTCAACGACACGCCCCAGAACAGCCGCCGCTCCAGCTCCGTGTGCGGCAGCAGCGGCTCGGCATAGGCCAGCGCCTTTCGCGCCCGCTCCATCCGTTCCGGTTTGGCCAGCAGCGCCTTCTTCTGCATCACCATCAGCACGATCATCAGCGACCCATACGCCAGCCCAGCCCATAGCCGCATCCCGGGTGCTACGCCCATCTTCCACGGCGTCGGTGATCCCGCCAGCAGCAGCCCACTCCACGGCCGCGCCTTCCACACCCACCATCCCAGCAGGCACACCGCCGGAATCCACTCCTCCACAATCAGCGTGCGGTAGAACCCCGCGCGCACTCCGGGACCACCCGTCTTCAGCCGCTCCAGATACAGCGGCCAGGTCCACCACCGCTCGATCGCCGGCACTGCAAGCAGCAGCGCAAACAGCAAGTAGTCGAAGAATCCGTGGCTCATGTTCATCGGATTGATCCCAGCATACCGCCTTGCGCGCCCGTCGATTTCTGGGCCGGAGCGCGAAAGCGCGTGAAACCAAGAGAAATGTTGGTCTTAATGGTGCGGACACTCCGCGAATGGTCGCTTAAAACGTGTCGCTCGATCCCCAAATGGTCGCAGAACGCATAAAGGGTTGCGACTCCTTGAGAAATGCACCAAGAACAGTTCCGAAATGATGGCAAATGGCGCCAGGAAAGATTGCGAATTGAGCGAAAAGGTTGCTGGGAATCTCCCGGAGCGCACCATCCACGCTCACTGCAGTGGGGGACGGTCCTTCATCGGGCCTCCCACGAGCTGCTGAATTCCAGCCGCCACAGAGGCGGGATGCTGGGCGCCGATCCACCGCTGGACAATGTGGCCGCCCGGGTCCACGAGCAGAACGGTCGGCGCGCTGCTGACTCCGCAGATCCGCGCGACACTGCCTGCGGGATCTGCAAGCAGCGGCACCGGAAGGTTCCAGTTATAACTTGTGTTGAGCAGCCGATCCATCCCTGGAGCGTTCGAGGCGGCCGTTCGATGCTGACTCGCATCTTTTTCCATCGCCAATGCCGTGGCGTCGACGATGATGACGTCCACGCCGGAATTGCGATACTGATGGTCCATGCTCAACAAAAGCGGCACGAGCGCCCGCGATGGATTGCCGGCGCCCGAGTCGGGTTGGGTTTGCAGGAATGCAACGAGCACCGTTCGCCCGCGGTGCTCGCTGATATGAAATGAACCGCCGCGAGCAACCGCGGCGGTGAAGTCCGGTATGGCGCCGCCGGTCTCCTGCGCAAGAAGGCTGGCTGGCTGCCTGCGGCTACACGACAGGCAGAGACAGAGAAGGACCAAGAAGCCCAAAAGCGTCCGTTTCATTTCGTCTGCCTCTCCCGTGCGGTTTAATCGTACGCGCCAATGTTATGGGTGGAACCAGGCGTTTGCCCATAGAAGTCGAGCGTGCCCATGCTTCCGGTAATGCACGCCGTCGTGGGCGAGCAGACATTCACTCCCGCGCCCAGCACCGGCGATCCGCTTTCAGGAACGTAATAGCCGTTGCTGAGTGTCGGCATTCCGGCCGAGTCGTATCCGACGCCGCTCAGCTCGGGGTTCTCGTTCAATCCGTGCGCATCCTCGCTGGCGCCGGATTGATAGGCCGAGAAGCTGGTGTATGTCTTCCCGTTGTAGATGAACTGATATCCATTTGCCGAAGCGTTGTAATACAAGTTGTAATCCAACGTCATCGACTTGGTGGCGTCGACCATGTATTTCATGGTCGAGTAGATGATATTGTTTTTGATGAAGTTCGCCGTACTGCCGGTATAGGCCCCCTCATCGTAGATCCCATAGGTTCCGGAGACGCCGTTGACATAGAGCGTGTTGTTGTAAATCTGGATGCCGTTAAACGCCCCGCTCGATTCGGCGTACAGCCAGATTTCCCCAATGCCGGTGTCTTTCGTGGCGTTGTTCGCGCAGATGTTGTAGCGAACGGTATTGCTGGCCTCGGTGACGGTCGTCGAATAGGCGAACGCCAGGACGCAGTACCCTTGGGAATCGTGGCCGTAGTTGTACTGATAGAGGGCGTTGGTGCTCCAATAATCGATGTCGAAATCGCCGCCATCGGAGTTGGATGCGGTCCAGGTCTTGTTGCCGTAGCTTTCGTTGTTCTCGACCGTCGCGCTCTTGGAGTACCAGGTCCACAACCCGGTGGGAGTGCTGCCCGTGCAACTGGAGCATTCTCCGGTGTTGTAAACCACATTGTTCTTGAGCACGGCCCCGCTGGTCTGATAGACCACGATGCCGTCGCCGTACACGTCATGGACAGTGCTGTTTTCTATGACCACGCCCGTCATGTACGGGGGGCTGGAGGTGGTGTAGTAAGGTTCGAGGTTAATCCCCTCCGATGCGGTGGTGTTCTCAACGGTGACTCCGTTGATCACGATGTTGCTGAAATTTCCGCCTGTGGAGCCGGCGTAGGCGAAGATGCCGGCGGAATCGCCGCGGGTCGTGGCCACATGGTTGATTCCGGTGATGGTCAGGTTGTTCAGGTTGAAACCGCTGTAGGTGGTGTTGGAGCTTGAGTTGTAGAGCAGCAAGGCGTACTTTGTGCTGCCCTCGAGCTCCAGGTTCTGGACCGTGTAGTACTGCACATTCCAGAGAAGAAGCGTCTCCGCGTTCGAGGTGCCGCCGTTCAGGATGGGCGGCGCTCCCGACCCGTATGCGTCAATCGTGACCGGATAGGAACTGTTGCCGGAGCCTTGTGGTTCCAGAATTCCGCTGCAGGTCGTGCCGCGATTGAACAACAACGAATCGCCGGGATCGAAGGTCGTCGCGTTGGGACCAGTGAGGCTGTTCCAGGGGCTGGATTCGGTGCCAGTGCCGTTCGAGGACGCACTGCAGTTCACGTAGTAAGTCGTGCCAAAGGCTGGATGCGCAAAGGCCAAAACAAGAAGGAACAAACTGCAAGCCATCTTGGGCGCGTGCTTCGTACAAATTGCCGCAAAACACATGGTCGATATTCCTCTCGCAGGTTGAATTTGGATTCACAGTCCGAAATGACCTGAGCCATGTCCGGCCAGGACCCTTGATCTCTGGCCATGCCAGGGCGCAAGTCCAATTCGCGCCTAACTTCATTGATTTCGAGCGCTGACCTTTCTTGAGTCCAGCTAATTGAGACAAAATAGATCGAAAACGCTCATAGGCGAACACAATATAGCGCGATATAGTGCCTGTCAATTTCTATTTTTGTCGCAATGTGAATTATTTGTGTCGCTGGCGGAATTTGTTTTCGGATTATCGCCGTGAAAATCGGGGTCTGGAGACCGGTAACTGATTGATGACATGTAGGATGAAAGGCATCGAGAAGCGAGTTTTGACTTCTCGGACCTCGCGGGGCCACGCACGGGCCGGCCAGCACCATCTCGGCGCGCCGGCCGTCAATCCTCAATTCCCCGTCACAGGATGCCTTGGCGGCGCGCCGAGCAAATGCCTCAGGTGGTTGAACCCGCCCGTCCCGAGCCCGGCGCCTTCACCAGCCTCAGCGACAGCAGACCGCATATTGTTTCTCCCCCGGTATTAGGAGCATCGTCTGGGCTTTGCAGCGAGGGTGCGACTTTACGGGCTGCTCAAAAATTCGGCTCGATGCGCTTTATACCAAGGGCACGACTTTGGTCGGGTCCTTGGCGCGTACCAAATCAATCTGTGCTTTAGCCGCTGCGAAAGACCTCTACGTCGAACTCCGCGCCGCCCTCTTCAACGTCTTCAACCACCCCAACTTCTCCAACCCGCTCCTGCCCGGCTTCGGCATCGATGTCTTCGGTAACAGCCACGTCTCCGGCAACCCGCACCTCGGCGGCGGTGGTCCGCGCAGCGCCCAACTCGCCATTCACATCACCTTTTAGAACTGGTCGTCGCGTGTCCCGTCTTCATGGGTGTCCCATTCTAGCCGCGTATTTTGCGACCAGGGTGGGACAGCTCGTTTCGGAGGTTTGTGTCAGGGCATGACTTCTGCCGGGCCGAACCAGGCTCAAAGATGGATAAGGGGCCTTAACTTCTGCGCCATCCCGAGTGCCCCCGCCCCGTGTCGCACAATGTTTGTAGCGCACCACCACGGAGACCTACCCATGAACGTCCTCATCTTCGGCGCAACCGGCATGGTCGGCCAGGGAGTCCTGCGCGAGTGCCTCCTCGACCCCGGCGTCGCATCGGTCGTCGCCATCGGCCGCTCGGCCACCGGCGTCTCCCACCCCAGGCTCCGCGAGATCGTCCACGGCGACCTCACGAACTATGCACCCATCGAGTCTCAGCTCACCGGCCTCGACGCCTGCTTCTTTACGCTCGGAGTCACTTCCGCCGGACTCACCGAGGACGAGTACAGGCGCATCACCTACGACCTCACCCTCCGCGCCGCCGAGACCCTTGTCCGCCTCAATCCCGGCATGACATTCGTCTACGTCTCGGGGCAGGGAACCGACTCGACCGAGCGCGGACGCTTTATGTGGGCGCGCGTCAAGGGCCGCACAGAGAACGCGCTTCTCCGCCTGCCCCTCAAGGCGTGCATGTTCCGCCCCGGCCTCATCGGGCCCCGCTTCGGCGTCCGCTCGCGCACCACGCTGTACCGCATTTCCTACGCGATCCTGCGCCCGCTCCTACCTGTGCTCCGCCGCGCATTTCCCAACCAGATCCTCTCCACCGACGAGATCGGCCGCGCCATGCTCCTCGTCGCCCGCTTCGGACCGCCCAAACCCATCCTCGAAACCCGCGACCTCCGCGCCCTGCTCAACGCACACAAATAGGCCGCCGCCAATACCGTGGTCCCTACGGCGCGGTTTTTCTGTTCCCTGTCCCTTGTCTCAGTGAACGGGTACCGCCGGCGCCGGGGGCGTTCCAATCGGATGACCCGGCTCCCGGATCCGCCCCGTTGCTGCCCATCCGAGCGCGGCAAACCATCCCAGGACCGTCCATCCCAGCAGCACGTTCGCCACCACGATCCACGCCGTCGCCTTGCAGTCCCGGTACATGGCCAGGCCCGCCGGCAGCAGATATACCAGCACCCCCAGGACCAGCAACACAAGGTTCACCGGCGCCAACAGATCGGCATCGTGCCGCGCCAAACCCAACGCGACGACAACGATGCCACACGCGACCAGTCCCACGATCGCGGCGAGCCGAACCCAATTGTTCATTTGCCACCCCCTCCAGCAAGCCCGAGCCCCCGCAATGCGCGGTCGCGGCCATCGTGCCCGATGGAGAGCGCGCGCCACCTCGCCGCAGCCAACGCCGCGGGGAACAGGGCACAGCAGGTCGGGTTTCACTGAATTCTGCCCGGAGTGTAGCCCTGTGGAACGTCCCCTGCAAGGCCACAATCCATTCATTCCGCGCCATTTCCGGCACATGAACTGCCCGCCCGATCTTTCGATTGTGATCGTCACCAAGTCCAACTAACGGTTGAGAGTTGGAAACAATGCGCTTCCAGACGATGTACTTCTGTGATGATCACAATGCGTTCCAAGAAAAATCGTTTCACATCGTCAAATTCATATCCAGACGAGCAGGAATTTATTCACAATATGCAAATCTGCTGCGGCATCTCGAAACGGCTGCTTGCCAAATCCCGGTGAACCCGTGCCTGCCGCCGGGAGGGAGCAGGCGGGGCGGACCGGCGTGTCCGGACGGGCTTGCGCTTGCCGCGGGCCACGCAAAAAAGCGTCAAAAAGGCCCGAAAACTGCCCGATCTGCTGCAAAAATCGACCATTTTTGCCGCGATTTTCGGATCGGTATGTCAATTCCAAAGGAGTTAGCTCTGGAAATATACCCCCCTGGGGTATTGGAAAAATTTTAATTTCTCCTGCGTGGAGCGCAGATTTCCGGTCCGAAGGCGGTCTGAAGCGTCTCGGGCGATCCGGTCCTGCCGCGCACTCATGGAACGAGTATGCGCCGGAAGGCGGAAATTACACGCAAACGGAAACGATTGAAATGAAGAGGCTTATAAAGCAGCCGTCTTGACTGGGCGCTCGCGAAAGGCTCCGGGCCACAGACGCCCGGAACCGGGCTAACCGGCGAAGGGGCGCCGAGGGCCTCAATCGCGAAGTGGGACCTGCCGCATACGCGCCCGCGAACGCGATCCGTCCCTCACTCACCGTCCAGTGCACCTTGCCGAGCATCGGCCGGCCGTCGAACGGCGCGTTCCTGGTCTTCGATTTCGACTCGGTTGTCCGGCAGGTCCAGACGGGTTTGGGATCGAAGCGGAGGTTATTGATCTGGCCCCTAAGAATTGCATTGTGCTTTCTCACCCTTTGCGCAAACTTCGCGGAGAGGATGGGGCACCCTGTTCAATCGCCTTTGGCCCGGATCAGAATTTAGTCGGTATGCCCGCGATGGAGCGACTCTGCTGCCCGGTAGCCGCATCCCACAGCCGCGCCGTGTTGTCCATGCTTCCGGTGAGGACAGAACGGCCATCGGGAGAGAAGGCCACGGAGTCGACCCAGGACAGATGCCCGTCGAAGACGCGAAGCTGCTGGCCGGTGGCCGCGTCCCACATCCGCGCCGTGGCATCGAAGCTTCCGGTGAGCACGAAGCGGCCATCGGGGGAGAAGGCGACGGCGGTTACTTCGTCGGTATGCCCCTCGAAGTCGCGAATCTGCCGGCCGGTGGCCGCGTCCCACAGTGGTGCATCGTTGTCGAAGGTCCCGGTGAGCACCCAACCGCCATCCGGGGAGAAGGCCACTGAGGTTACCGCATTCATATGCCCCGTCAAGATGCGAATCTGCCGCCCGCTGACCGCATCCCACAGCCGCGCTGTCGCGTCCAGGCTTCCGGTCAGCGCAAACCGGCCATCCGGCGAGAAGGCCACCGATGTCACCGAATTTGTATGCCCCGTGAAGGAGCGAATCTGGCGCCCGGTGGCCGCGTCCCAGAGCCGCGCCGTGCTGTCGTAGCTTCCGGTGAGCACGGAAAGGCCGTCCGGGGAGAAGGCCACGGAGGTTAGCGCATCCGTATGCCCCGTGAAGGAGCGAATCTGGCGCCCGGTGGTCGCGTCCCACAGCCGCGCGGTGTGGTCGAGGCTTCCGGTGAGCACAGACCGGCCATCCGGGGAGAAGGCCACGGAGCTGATTCCGCCAGACCCCATTTGCGGGATCAGCCGTATATGCTGCTGGGCCCGCGCAGGCGCAACGGCAAGCAGCATCGCGCCGAACGCCAACAGTCCAACTCGCGCCGCCAGCCCGAGCCTCATGGCTTTTCGCTCCTTGTCCGCTGAATCCGAACGATGCCCTGAATTTACTCCAGGCGAGGGAAGAGTAGGGCGATTTAATTCCGAGCAGGCAAAAACGGCGCCTGGCGCTTCAGGGTAGAGCCGCTTTGCCTCAGGGGCTTGCGGGTACAGCCACGATGGAGTCACTGAAGCCCTTTTGCGATGACGGTTTTGCGAAAGAACCAATTTGCCGTCGAGAGGTTTCGGCAGGAGGGCGCTGACGGCCAGCCATTGGCAAACAGGCAACTTGGAGCTTGCCTACGCGCCGGCGTACGCGATCCGTCCCTCGCTCACCGTCCAGCGCACCTTGCCCAGCATCGGCCAGCCATCGAACGGCGTGTTCTTGGCCTTCGATTTGGACTCCGTCGCGCGGTAGGTCCACTCGGCCTTGGGATCGAAGACAACCACGTCGGCGAAGCTGCCCACGGCGAGGGTTCCGCGGCCCTTCAGCCCCAGCAGCGCCGCCGGCTGCGCGCTCAGCAGGCTCAGCACACGTCCCAGGGGCAGCCGCCACTCCTTGTGCAGCCAGCGCAGGCTCAAGCCCAGCGCGGTCTCCAGGCCGATGACTCCGTTGGGCGCGAGATCGAACTCGATTTCTTTTTCGTGCATCGCGTGCGGCGCGTGGTCGGTCGCGATCGCATCCACCACGCCGTCGAGGATTCCCTCAATCATCGCGTCGCGGTCGGCCGCCGAGCGCAGCGGAGGATTCATTTTGGCGTGCGTGTTGTACAGCCCGACGTGCTCCTCAGTCAGCAGGAAATGATGCGGCGCCACCTCGCAGGTGACGCGCAGCCCGTTGCGCCGCGCCTGCCGAACCGCCGCGAGGGCTCCGGCCGTCGAAATGTGCGCCACGTGCAGATGGGGATGCGCCTCGCGCAGCTCCGCCACCATGCGGATGTCGCGCTCGACGATGCTTGTTTCTGCCTCGGCGGGCATTCCGCGCAGCCCCAGCTTGAACGACACCGGGCCCAGGTTCATGCTCGCGCCCTGCGTCAGCCGCGTGTCCTCGGCGTGCTGAATCACCGTCAGTCCCACCCGCGCCGCTGCCGCCAGGGCCTCGTGCATCAGCCCATCCTTCAGGATTGGCCGCCCGTCGTCGGTGACTGCGACGGCGCCCGCCGACTTGAGCGCCGCGAAGTCGGTCAGCGCCTCGCCCTTCGATCCCCGCGTTGCCGCCGCGATCGGGAACACCCGCACCTGCGCGCCGCGCTCCGGCGCCTGCATCCACCGCGTGATCTCCGGTGAGTCGTTTACCGGCGTCGTGTTCGGCATCGCCGCCACGCTGGTGAATCCGCCGGCCGCCGCCGCCGCCGTCCCTGTCGCGATCGTCTCCTTGTAGCCCTGCCCCGGCTCGCGCAGGTGCACGTGGATGTCGATGAGCCCCGGCGCCACCACCAGTCCCGTCGCGTCCAGCACCTCCGCGCCGTTCTTGCCCTTCAGCTTGCATGGCCCGGCGATCTCCGCCACGCGACCGTCCTTCAGCAGCACGTCCTTGGCGGCGTCCACGCCCGCCGCTGGGTCCACCAGCCGTCCTCCGCAGATCGCCAGCGTCGTCATGCGAAGCCTCCATTGTCTCCGGTCAGGGCCCGCTCCAGCACCGCCATGCGGATTACCACTCCGTTCGTCACCTGCTTCAGGATCGCCGACTGCGGGCCGTCGGCCACGCCCGCCGTGATCTCCAGCCCACGGATGATCGGACCCGGATGCAGCACCAGAGCCGTGGGCGCATGTTCCGCCAGCCGCTGGCCTGTCAGTTGGTAGCTTGCCTTGTACTCGTCCAGGTCCAGTTGCAGCCCGGCGAGCCGCTCCGCCTGGATGCGCAGCATCATCACCGCCTGTGACCGCGCAATCGCCGCGTCGAAGTCCCGCTCAATCTCGATGCCAGGGCCGGACCGCGCCGCCTGCTCCGGCAGCAGCTCCCTGGGCCCGCACAGCAGCACTCGCGCGCCCAACCGCGGCAGCAGCAGCATGTTCGACCGCGCCACCCGGCTATGCAGGATGTCGCCCACGATCGTCACCGTTACTCCGCTCAGCGTCTCCGGTCCGACCCCGCAGCCACCCGGCTGCAGGTGCTGGAGGATCGTCCGGAGGTCCAGGAGCGCCTGCGTTGGATGCTCGTGCATCCCGTCGCCCGCGTTCACCACCGGCAGCCGCGTCGCCTCCTCCAGCAACCACGCCGCGCCGGAGGAGTTATGGCGCAGCACGATGGCCTCGGCGCCCAGCGCCCGCAGCGTCAGGCCGGTGTCCTTCAGGCTCTCGCCCTTCTCGATACTCGAACTCAGGTTCGACACCAGCGTGGTGTCGGCGCCCAGCGCCTTGGCCGCCAGCTCGAAGCTGGTCCGGGTGCGGGTCGACGATTCGTAGAACAACAGCGCGATTCGCCGCTTGGCCAGGATGTGGTCGCGAACGATGGGGTCATCGTTTTCGAGTTCCGTGGCGCGCTCGAGCACTCGGCTCACCCCGTCCACGGTCAGGTCGAGCACCGAGAGCAGCGAGCCGGGATTGTAGGGAAACGGCGATGCGGGGATGGGCGGCGCAGTCAACGGGCGGCGAGTCGTGGCAGTTGCGAGGTTCATGCGAAGCCTTCAGAGCGGTTCCAGAATTCACGTGCCCTTGTGAGGGTGGCGAAAGGTGGCGTTTTCTTAAGGAAAACGCCACTCAGCAGCAGTGGTTCCGGGGTACGGCAATTCTGGAACCGCTGTAGTCGAGCAGTAGCGCGCGGGGTCCGCGCAGGCGGAACAATCGTGCTTTTCCAGCCCTTTGCCTCGGCGCCGCCTTGCGCCGGGGCACTCGGCAGCACGAAGGTCTATTCGCTTGGGCGTTCCACCAGGAGCACCTCTTCGGTAGCGTCAACCTCCAGAAACTTCACTTCGATGATCTCGCGCTTGCTGGTCGGCACGTGCTTGCCCACATACGTGGCCTCGATGGGCAGCTCGCGGTGGCCGCGGTCGATGAGCACGGCCAGTTGCACGCGCCGCGGCCGTCCGTGATCGAACAAGGCGTCCAGCGCGGCCCGGACGGTGCGCCCGGTGAAGAGCACGTCGTCGCAGATGACGATGTCGCGGCCCTCGACGGCGCAGCCGACCGCCCCCGGCGTCACCACCGGCCGGGCGCCGGCCGTCGTTAAGTCGTCGCGGTAGAACTGGATATCGAGCACGCCCGTGTCCACGGGCCGCTTCTCGATGGTCGAGATCAGCTTGCCCAGCCGCTCGGCCAACGGTACGCCCCGGCGCTTGATCCCCACTAGCGCCAGATCCTCGCTGCCGTTGCTCTTTTCCACGATCTCGTGGGCCAGGCGCACCAGCGTGCGCTCAATCTCCGAGGCCGACATCAGCCGGCCCTTCACTCGCAATCCGGTCTTGCTTTCCAAGTCACTCATGGTGGTTACTCTTGCCGGATGATACGAGGGTTTGCGCTCCGGGGCAAGTTGTGGAAAGATCACCGGATTCTCCCGCGTCTCGCGATCCGCGAGCCTGTTGGCGGACAGGGGAAATCTGCGCCCTAAGAGGCTGGATTCGTCCCATAATATAGAGGCGTGCCCGGATGGCGAAATTGGCAGACGCAGCGGACTTAAAATTCGCAGGGAGCAATCCCATGGGGGTTCAAGTCCCCCTCCGGGCACCATTTTCAACATATTGATAATAAGCAACTTGACGGCAGTTTCTAGGAGCGTAATCTGCTATTGTGCTCCGTCTTTTGATTTCGAGGTACAATTCTGGGTACAGCCAGTATCTTCCTTTAAATAAAAGACTTAATGGTTGGTATAGGGCTATTTTTCAGCGCGGCCTGCATGTTCTCTACATTACGCTTGATTTCGAGATGATTTGCGGACTGAATTTGTGGATTCCGGCCTTCCCGGCGATTCACAATGGCCTCAGTTTTCACCTGCCGGGTCGAGCGTAAGCTACTGGTTGTCCCCAGGGGGAACTGAGACCAGTTCGTACCCTATGGCTGCGTAGCCCTTCAGTCGGCGCTCGTACATACGGGCCAGCATTGGCTCACGAATATCGGCGTAATCGTAGACCCGGACAATTCGCTTTCCGTCGTGGAGGCGGTGCAGACGGCCGACGTACTGCTGAAGAGTTCCTTTCCATGAGATTGGCATTGCCAGAAAAAGCGTATCGAGGCGAGCATCATCGAACCCTTCTCCGATGTAGCTTCCAGTTGAAAGAATCAGGCGTGGCGCACCGTTGGGGACTGCTTTCATGGCCTCATCGATCGCTTTCCTCTGTTTCTTTCCCATGCCACCCTTCAAAACAAAGACGTGCTCGACTGCTCCGTTCAACATGTCAGCCAGTTGCAGCAGATGGTCGGTCCGCCCCGTGAGTAGGAGGGGAGAGCGGCCATCGCTGATGGCAGCTCGCACATCAGAGGCGATTAGATCATTGCGTGCCTCATCTTGAGCAAGAGCGCGATAGATGTCCTGAATAGTGGCATCAGCGACCCCACTTTGCATTTGGAATGTCGTGAGGCGTGGGGAAACGACATGTTGAAATGGCGAGGTCTCAGTCATTGCCTTGGCATTCATGCCAAAACGAATAGGCCCACACTGCATCTGAATGATGGGGTGATGTCCGTCTTTCCTTGTGGGGGTTGCCGTAAGGCCTACGATGAATTTCGCCTTGATCGCACGCATCACCTGCTCAAAGGTAAATGCCGAAAGGTGATGGCATTCATCGACGATGACCTGCCCATACTCAGCGACGAAATCCTGCACAGCACTTTTCTGGCGAAGGCTCTGAATTACGGCGACATCGACGATGCCAGTTCTTTTAACCTTGCCGCCGCCAATTGAGCCAATCGACTCCGGCGAAAGATCAAGAAACATCGCCAGCCGCGCTTGCCATTGATCGAGCAATTGACGGCGATGAACAAGAACAAGGGTGTTAACTTTGCGTTGCGCAATGAGCCATGCAGCAACCGCTGTTTTTCCGAAGGCTGTCGGAGCGCAGAGGATTCCATCATCGTGTTCCGCCATCTGGGCGGCTGCGCCTTCTTGATCCGGGCGGAGTTGCCCGCGAAACTCTATCGCAAGTGCGGTGCCAGAATTACGTTCATCGTGAACTTTTGGCCGTATGCCGTGCGATTTCAGCAGCTCAAGAACTTCGCTTACGCAGCCGCGCGGCACGGCGATGTGTCGAGCGAAGTCCTCACCACAGGAGATGATGCGAGGCTTGCCAAAGGTGGAAAGCCGCATAGCCTGCGCCTTGTAGAACTCCGGGTTTTGAAATGCCGCAATCCGAAGAATGCGATTGATCATCGCCGGCGGCAGTCCTTGCTTATCGACGTAAACGAGATTTGCGCGTGTGATCTTCACAGATTCAGGAAATGGGCCTTCAATAGGGCGATCCGCTCTGCGGCGCGATGGGGGCAGTGTCCATGGATCTTTCGACTCATCTTCATCGCACAGGCTCATGCGAACCCCAATCAGGTCGCCTTTGCTTTGTGCTTCCTCGACGATTGTTATCGCAGTGGAAGCAGGCAGTCTCTGGACGGGAAACAAGTAGCCCCATTGGTCCGGGTATGGAGCGAAATTGGCATCGAGGAAAACGCTGTTACCCTGTTTCCGCGGGCCGAATTGAAGAGGGAGAGCGATAAGGTTGCCGAAGCCACCTTTAGGCATTGTGTCCTGGTTCGGAAAGAAGCGATCATAGGAATCGAGACCGAGTTGATGCCTCCGATCCATGGTTCGCGTAAGGATTGCGCTTCCCATCTTCCGCGCGGTCACAGCGGGCAAAGGCTGATCGAAGAAAATCCAGATGTGTCCTCCATTTCCTGAGCGCGACCGTTCCAGAACAGCAGGAACGCCCATCCCGGCGCACGTGTCGAGGTAGGCGCGGGCATCTTCCTGCCACGATTGTTTGTCAAAATCGACAGCGAGAAACCAGCAGGTCTCGTCAGGTAGCAAGGGATATACGCCAATGGTCTCCTTGCCGAAAAGGTGGTTTTCGACAACAGCATCGGAAAGTGGAAGAAAGGTTCGAGTCTGACGGGCGACCTTTTCACGGTTTTCTGGATTACTTAAATGAATGGCGGTCCAGTCCATCAGAGCTGCTGGCGAATATCCGGAACGGCCGTCAGTGCTGGTCCAACGTTTTGCATAAACGTCTTCGCGCCCGCGAAACAAGCTTCTGAAGAGAGCAATGCGCTGTCTTGCTCGCTCTTGACGGTCTTCCGGCTGTTGAAGGACCACTGGCGGTGGAGTTGCGGGGTAATGGATAAGCGCAGAAGCGGTAGGCAAGCCATGGGCGGTCAATATCTTTTTCAGACGCTCAATCTCCATGCGAAGAAGCCGGTTCTCTTCTTCGAGATCGCGTTTTGGAAATAGCGTTTCCCCGCCTTCTGTCATTGCATTATCCCTAGCGCACCACGCCAGCCCACTCTGCCGATCTACCGCCGGGCCTTCCTTTGCTCCACAATTGGTCTGGGATCCAGTTTGTCGAGAATCTCCATGAACTTGGGCCGGTTCTTGTAGCGCAAGCGAATGTCCGCGAGCAATCCGTTCCACTCGGGTTCGCGATGGAGCGTTTGCAGGATGGGCCGCATCTTGCGCAGGTAGCCCGCAACCGCTTCGTATGCTGAAGCGCTCGCATGCGGCAAGTGATCGTCGACGCGCTGGCGATAGATAGCGAGCGAACGTTCGGGATGCGACTCCGCCACCGCAGCGGCAACGCGATCTCCATAGTTGTTGAAGCCATACCACACCGGGCTTCCTCGGTGCTTCTGCCCGGCCTGCATTGCATCGTACCATCGGAGCACGTCGTTGTGCCGCCGGTCGGCGATGGCCATATCGATCAACACATCGAAATGCGGGTCTCCGGCCGCGCGCACTCCGGATTCCTTGCTCAACAGTGGCAAGAGATATGCTGGCACCCGCAGCGGCCATTCTGCATTTGCCTTGCTTTTTGTGAAGGTTGCGTTTTTTGACGACGGTAATGGAGAGACGCCGGTCTCAAGAAAAGTGAGCGCGATGCTGCGAACGCTTTCCCTGCATCCTGCTTTGACGGCAGCCTTCAGCAGTTGCTGGAAGCTCTCGCGGCTGGGATGTTCGAAGAACTCCCAAGCAGCGTGGGCCGCGGCGATAGCCCACTGTCTGCGCAGAATCGCCATCTCGCCCATTAGCTTGCCGAGACTCGACGCAATGCCCGGCAGTTTTGCCACTGTCTTCTCGATTCCCTCGGCGGCCCAGCGCTCTGCCTCTTCGTACAGTTTCTTATCGATGAGGCGTCTGACCAGACGCTCATAACTTCCGGTGGCGCGCGCTTCCTGCTCGCAGATAGCTATAATCTCGACCTCGCGCCCGGCCTTACTCAGAGACTCAATCAACCAGTTGCTGATTTGGTCTCGGTGGTAGTCCCGCGAATACGCATCGTCTCCCTTGGTTCTGGCTGAAAAGCGCGACGCGAGCTGATCGGCGACTTCCGACCAGATGGACGGATCGACAGGAATTTCAAAAATGACCTTCGTCGAATCGTTGATGATGCTGAAATCGTCTTGTAAATGTGCATCGATGGCAAAGAGCAGTTTGCGTGTTGGTGTGAGCCTCGATGCGGCGACGGCCTGAAAGATCACTGGCATGCATTCGCCTACGGCCTCGGCAGTCTCGCCCTCATCGTTCGATTGCTCAATTTGCTCATTGCCAAGCTTCATGATCTCCGGCCCCAACCGCACAACAGCGTCGGGATGCCCTAGTTCCAGCAAACGTTCCAGACGATGCTTGAGACGGCTATAGTCCGGCGTATTTCCCTCTCCCGTCCAACTGTTGCTCCAGCCTGCTTCGGAGGCGACGCGCCGGAGTTCCTTCCGCGCCTCGGTCACCAGGCGGTCCACATCGCCTTCGCCCAAGGCCACGCGATCGCGGAACTCCTCACGCAGTTCCGGAAAGCGCTCGGTCAGCGACCAGACCAACTCCAACAACTCCTCGCGGCTCTTGGCTTCGATATGTTTCCGAATCTTTTCGTCTGATACCTTGAGCGTTTTTCTTCCAGAGACCTCCGGATGCCGATGCCGGTGGACATAGAACACTTCCTCGTGATCATCGTCTTCGGAATCCATATCGAGATCGTCCGCTTCATCGTCGTCATCTTCTTCGCCGCTCTCGCCGGCGAGCATCTCCCATCGCTCATCGCTCTGGTTCGCCACCGGAGTCTCCGCGCCCTCGCCCAGTCTCTCAAGATATTCGGCCACTGTTGCAACTGCATGTTTGCAGCCGCTGGCGCCCACCGGGCAGGTGCAGCGCGAATATAGAGCGCCGCCCTTTTTCGCGGATTGCTCACACCAGACTGTCACCGCGTAGCGCTCTCCGCCCGTGACCGTGGCCAGCAGCCAGCCGTCTTCCGAGATCGCGAGGTCATGGACGCGCGCTTGCCTCTGATAGGCTCTGCCCCGCTCAACAGAGCGCGAGCCCGCCCATTCGGTCAGATCGTCCCAACTCAGGGCAGTCCAACCTTCATTTTGGGAGACCTTATGTTCCTTGCCCTTTGCCGCGCGTTGTTGCTTTGAACTCATGTATTTCATCCTGAGCTGGTTCAGTGTTGGCCAATGCGAAGAAGCCGGTGATTACGGCAGGGGAGGATACGGTTCCCCGCGAAGGCTCTTATCGACGAGTCCACCGAGAAAACGCGTAAAGGGCACGATGTCCTCCTGAACGCTAGCCTGTTCAAGAGCCGACATATAATCCGTGCGCGCTCCGACCGGGATCACTGTCCACGGGTACCCACCCGAGGCCAGCATCACGTTCATGAGGAAGCGCCCCATGCGTCCGTTGCCGTCCATATAGGGGTGAATGTAGACAAAGAGAAAGTGTCCAAGAACAACTCGGACGGCGGGCTCTTGCTCTTCGCGGAGCATATCGAAAAGAACCGGTAGCGCATCGCGCACGGCGTCCGAGTTCATCGGTACGTGCATTGAATTGCGGATATAAACCTGTGCGTTGCGGTAACCCGCCAGATCGGCTGGATTCAAGAGTCCCACGGCAACGCTCGGAGCAAAAAGCTCACGATACCAAGCGCCGTGATCGTGGCCCGCCACTTCGCCCGCATTCTCGCCCTGCAACACTTTACGAACGCTATCTAGAACTGCCTGGTAGGCTTGCCAATACCCTCGGGCCGCCATTGCATTTCGCTGCTCTCTATCAAACGGGTCGGCGTCGGGATTCCAAGCACCGGTACGTACTCGCTCAATCAATTCCGGCGTAACCCGATACCCCTCAATGGACAGCGAATGATACGCATCCGTTAAATACGCGTCATTCACTCGCTTCAGATATGCCTGAACGGCGCGCGGACGGCCTGGCGCCTGAGGGAACAACTCCAGGATGGGCGCTCGCATTTTCTGCCACATCAATTGAATTCTTTGGACGTACGGGGACGCTTCTCGCACCGAGAGAAACTGCCCTGGTTTGTCGGCAAACGGATCGCTTTCGCGAATCTCGTACCCGGCAGCAGTCATCGTCTTTGCAATGTCGTCCGCAATGCGCTCTCGGCCGCAATTACGGAAGGCGCCCGCAAGCCTTCCAGCGATGGTTGAATGACCGCCTTCAAGCAACCGGCGAAGAAGGCTGGAAGCGTCGCGCATCGTCAGTAGAACAGCCCGAATATCCGTCGGATTGCTGGCAAAGAAACGCGGAGAGCAGGCAATCAGAGCAGCTTCCGGCGAAAAGAGCCGTAGGTCGTCGCGGAGTTCCAAATCGTTCGCATTGGGAAGTGCGGCGCGAACATCGAACAATGACGTATTGTGCGGAAAAGCGGTGATCCGGTTGCGAGCTCTGGGCGAGCGCACCATGAGCTGGCGCGGGACGGTACGATTGCCTGCCAGGTACGAGAGTGATTGTTCCGGCGAGAGGCACCATGCCGTTCCGAAACGATCATTCAAATACGCCGCACAAAATTTCCAGAAGGACGCATACCACGGCGTGCTTTCGCCAGTATTATCCTCGGGCCGGCTTGGTATGTACCAGCCCTTGATGACCTCCCGCAGGAAGCCATTGGTAAGCAAGCGCTCACGGTGGGTTCGCGATAGATCTTTAGCGCGGAGTGCGGCCTTGCCTCCCGGTTGCTGGAGATTGCCCAACACTTCCAGCGACTGGGCGAGTTTTTCGGCGGACGTCGGCATAGCGGACTCCATTTAGCTTTTGCTGCCGAACAAATATTAGCTTATAGCGCCGAGTTTCGGTTAGCTTATTCTGTCAAGAGGGCCAGAAATGAGAATCAAAAACCGTAATAGCACCCACAACCACCCATTTGAAAACGTACGAGATCCAAGCGCATCCTGATTTGAAATGTGGCGGCAAATCGTAGCCCTGCTGCGATAAATTCGGTTCAGAATCCTTTCGTCAGCTTTTTTGACAACGAAAGGATGACGGCATTTCGCCTCGTTATCGAACTCGATTTCTATTCATCGACTCAACCTCGAACACGTGAAGTGATGGCGGCGAAGAGGTTCATTTCGAATGATCAACTGCTATGTGCAGTTCACTAAGCGAGGTACACTAGGAGTACACCCGTCAGTTCGGCTCGATTACGCTGATTTACGCTAACCTCCCATTATTGAGGGAGATATACCGTCGCTAGATTACGGTCAATTTCCCTTATTTTTCATAGGTTTACGGTGTTCGCGATCAACTTAAAATCCGCAGACCCTTACCGGTCGTGGGGGTTCAAGTCCCCCTCTGGGCACCAGAAATCCAACCACCCCCTGTGCTACGGCCGGCGTGCGAACTTACTGCGCCACGGCGAAACGATAGATGTTCACGCTGATCGGCGCCACCGGGACCGTCTGTGGCACGCTCCCGATCGCAATCTCCTTCACTTCCACCTGTGGCGCCTGGCCGGCGTGGTTAGCAGCGCCCAGGTCCTTCGCCGTCAACTGCCAGAGCGTCGATGCGCCAGCCAGCCGCACGCCGCTCACGTTCAGATCGAACTTCTGCTCCGACTCCGTCGCATTTACGACGGCAAGCAGGAGGAACTTGCGATCCGGAGTGAGCGCGGCAAACATGTCGAGCGGGTAGGTCGGGCTGCCGGAGCTGGTCTTCGGCTGGTCGCCTCCCGGCGGATACTTGGGCGCGGGCTGCGGCGAATTTCCTGAAAGCGCGACCGGAATGGAGCCGACAAAGTGGTCCGCGTACATCTTGAACACGAGCCCCAGCGGGTTCAAAGCCGCCGACGTGCGATTGAAGTCGATCGTCGAGGTACCCATGGTATGCGCCGCCATCGTGAGCGAGTCCGTGTGGCGCAGCATCTCGTCGAAGATCATGCCGTAGGCGAGAGCTTGCCTGAGAGTCGTGCTTCGGCCGAAGCCCGCGCCGAAGTACGCGTATTCGTCGATCGAAAGGAAGATCTTCTTGTCCACCATCTCCGGGAAGCGCTGCTGGTAGCCCTGCCATTCCTCGGCCTGCCCATGCACGATATTTGCCGGATAGCGCGCCCACTCGAGCAGTGTCTGGTCCACCTTCACATACGCATCGTCGCTCGGTGCATCCGGCGGAAGGCTCCTGGCGCGATCCAGGTCGTAGTGCCTGCCCGGCTGCGCGTACCAGTGCTGGGAGATGCCGTCGAAGTTCCCCCAGCAGTTCTTGAGAAAGCCGCCTGTCCAGTCGAGATCCGATCCGTACAAGGGTCCGAGGTTTCCCGCGTACTTGGCGCGCTTGTCTCCCGGCAGGAACCAATCCTCCAGCATCAGGCCCGATGCGATCAGGGTGATCGACGGGTCCACCGCGCGCATCGCTTTCGCGAATTCGTTGTGCTTGAGCACAAAGTACTTCAGATCGGTGCGGCCGAGCTGCCACGATCCCCAGGGCTCGTTGCCGATGTTCCAGAGCTTCACGTGGTACGGCTCCGGATGGCCGTTCTTCGCACGCTGCGCTCCCATGTGCGTTGTGACCGCCCCGTTCATGTACTCGACTTCTTCCGCCGCCGAGTGTGAGTCGCCGAAGCCCGCGTTCACGCTGATGTACGGCTCAACGCCAATCAGCTTGCACAGCGTCATGAACTCGTCCATGCCCAGATCGTTCGTTTGCATGGCGTTCCAGGCGTAGTCGAAATCGGGCGGTCGCCGGTCGCGATCGCCGATGGTGTGGTACCAGATCAGCCCGGAGGTGTAGTTGCCGCCGTACCGCCAGAAGCCGGATTTGATCTGGCGGATCAACGGAATCGTGTCGGCACGGAATCCCTCAATGTTGTCTGCCGGCATCAGCGAAAGCGTGCCGATATGGAAATCGCCCTTGCCCGTTCCGGCGATCTCGATGGCGCCGTCGTCCGCATCGGCCTTCGCCGTGAAGCTGAGCGGGAACTTCCTGTACTCGTTGGTCAGCGCAGCGAACGAGACAGTCTGCCGGTCGTTCTCTCTCGGACCCCAGACCAGCGACACTTTTACCTTGGCGCCCGGGGTGCCACGGAGATAGATCCGCCCGGTGTACTGTTTGCCTTTCACAAGGCCGAGACCCGACTGCCGGATTCCGTGCGGCGTCGCGGCGTCAAGTTCGATCCGCGGGCTCTGTTCTCCCACAAACGGTTTGTCCTTGTCCATCGCCACCGCTTCGTTGGGGCCGACCGGTTGCCATGTGCGAAGCCTCATGCGGAACGGATTGCTTTGCTGGCGAGCAGCGTCTTCCGGCTCCTTGGATACGATCGGGAAGTAGAACTTCCGGTCGTCGAGCATCTCCGCCCAGAGACTGCTGTACATCGTGCTGCCGATGTGTTCGATAAACATTCCGTACTCGTACTTCGAGACCGGCGCGCCGGTCTGCTGCGTATCGACGGTCGCCGTCAGCCGTTCCGGCCGGCCGGCCCGGCTTGCTGAGCTGTCACCACCGCACAAATCGCTGACAACGCTGCCACGCTAAGAAGCGCCATACGAATCCTCATGAAATCCCCCCGGTTGAAACCCTGCCCGCCGGTCCGAACCCGGACCCCCGCTTCGCGGTAGAGTCTTCGCGCCGACTCCGCAGCCGGATTCCGAACGGTACGAGTATACGCTTTCCCGCAAGGCGGATAAATCGATTTTTCCAACCCTCGGAGCCTCCCTTTCTCGCATTCAGCATGCGAGTGCTCCCCACTACGACACCGCCTGTTGGGACAACTGGCCACACGGTTTCATGAAGGATCAGGGACGTGGAATTATGGTGCGTCCCATCAGCTGAGGAGGCTTAAGTCACCCGAGCGCAATAAAATCTACATCTTGAGTACCCTAGCCGGCGCACACCCCGCCTGGACGACCGCGCGGCGCGCCCGCGAACAACCTGCGAGGAAGATCACTTTGGTTCAACAAAACACTTCACAGCCGGGCTCCGGCGCGGGCCCGCAAATGCTCCAGAGCCTTGGCCTTTTCAGCGCCACCACCATCGTCGTCGGCTCCATGATCGGCAGCGGCATCTTTATCGTCGATAGCGATATCGCGCGCGGCACCGATTCTCCGGCGCTCTACCTCGCGGCCTGGATCGTCACCGGCGTTATGACCCTGATCTGCGCCCTCAGCTACGGCGAGCTCGCCGCCATGATGCCCAAAGCCGGCGGCCAGTACGTCTACCTGCGCGAGTCGCTCGGCCCCCTCTGGGGATTCCTCTACGGCTGGACGCTCTTCCTGGTTATCGAGACCGGCACCATCGCCGCCGTCTGCGTCGCATTCGGCAAATTTCTCGGCGTCTTCTTCCCCGCGGTCTCCAGCACCCACTGGCTTTGGCACATCGCCCACGTGCCGCCAATCTTCGTCGGCCCCATGGTCCTGGGCAACATGGAGATCGGCATCAGCACCGCGAACCTGGCCGGCATCGTCGTCGTCCTTTTGCTTGCCGCCATCAACACCTTCGGCATGAAGTTCGGCGCGCTGGTGCAGAACATCTTCACCGTCGCCAAGGCGCTCTCGCTCGCCGGCCTCATTTTCCTAGGCTTCACCGCCGGCCGCAACTCGCTCGCCCTCGCCGCCAACTTCGGCAGTCATTGGAGCGCGTTCTGGCGCAATGCCGGCTGGAGTTCGCTGCATCCCGTGCGGGTCGGCGTGCAGGGACCCACGGTGCTGGTGAATCTGATCGTGATTTTGGCGGTTGTTCAGGTCGGCTCGCTGTTCTCCGCCGATGCCTGGAACAACGTCACCTTCACGGCGGGCGAAATCAAGAATCCGCGGCGCAACGTCCCGCTCTCGCTCGCCTTCGGCGTGGGATTCGTGATCGTCGTCTATTTTCTGGCCAGTGCCGCGTACCTGATGGTCCTGCCCCTCCACGGCGACTCGAACGGCGCCACTGTCTTCGCGCGCGGCATCCAGCACGCCTCAGAAGACCGCATCGGCGCCGCGGTTCTGCAGCAGATCTTCCCCGGCGTCGGCGGCTACCTGATGGCCGCGGCCATCCTAATCTCCACCTTCGGCTGCGCCAACGGCATCACCCTCTCCGGCGCGCGCGCCTACTACGCCATGGCCCGCGACGGCCTCTTCTTCCAGGCCGTCGGCAAGCTGCACCCGCGCTACCGCACGCCGGCCGCAGGCCTCGTCGTCCAGGCCATTTGGACGACCTTCCTCTGCGTCTCCGGCTCCTACAGCCAGTTGCTCGACTACATCATCTTTGCCGTGCTGGTCTTCTACATCCTCACGCTGATCGGCCTCTTCGTGCTCCGCATCAAGCAGCCCAACGCGTCGCGCCCCTACAAGGCCTTCGGCTATCCGTTCCTGCCGGCCCTCTACATCGTCATGGCCGCGGGGATCTGCGCCGCGCTGCTGCGCTACAAGCCGCAGTACACCTGGCCGGGCCTGATCCTGGTTTTGCTGGGGGTCCCGGTTTACCTGTTCTGGTCGCGGAGCGCAAAAAAGGCAGCGCCGGCTTCAGGCTTCAGCGCACCGGAATGACTTCTGCTTGCAGTTTTCGCAAGAGCTGGTACCGTGTCCGTGAGGTTTCGTGCTATCCCAGGTCCCAAAATCGGGACCTGGGGCACCCAGGCTCAATCGGTCCATTACGAAATCACGAAGACGCGGTACTGATTGATCCGGCCCATAAAGGGTGACACGCTTTCCCACCCTTTTCCGCAAAATGCGCGGAAAAGGATGGGGCACGGGCGCAGTATTTTCGGGCCGGATCAATAAGGGACCTGCTTGTCCCTGGATCGCCGATCCGGTGAGGTGGACCGCTTTTGCTCCGCCACAACCCGGTGCGCCCGTGCCGCATCGTGGTCTGTCTTTGCTCCGCCGGGTACAGTTTTGGCGGACGAGGGGGCTCATTGCGACAGACCGACACGCCGCAGCAAATCGTCAAAGCGCGGATCGGAGCGCAAAGGATCGAGACACGGATCGACCTTCAAGTAGACGAGCCCGACATCGTGCGCCCGATAGGCGTCCTCCAGCCATGCGAATGCGCTGTCCTTGTCGCCGATCCCTGCGTAGACAAGGGCGATTTCGTATCGCCCGACGCCATATTTCTTGACCCGCTGCTGGAGTTCGGAGATGCACCTTTTGGCTGCGGCGACCTGTCCGGCTCGCGCGTAGGCGTTGCCCAGGTGTCCCAGGGTATATGGACCGTCGCCGGACTTGAGGAATGCGCCGATGGACTGTTGGTACATTCCCTTCTCCGCGTAAAGATCGCCCAGCAGAAAACTCCAATCGGTGAGATTAATTTTGAGGCCCTGCACGGTCCGGGTTACGGTGAGCGCCTGGTCGTACTGGCGCGTGAAGTAGTAGATGAACCCCTCGGCGTGGAAGGTGCTTCCTGAAACCGGATCCAGGTCCAGGCTTCGCTCGATCTCATTTACCGCTTCCCGAATGTGACCCGTTCGAACCAGGTAGAACGCGTATTTCTCGTGGCTGGGCGCCGAATTCGGATTCAGTTGCAATGCGCGGTGAAACTCCGCTTCCGCAGTCGGCCAGTCCCAGTCAAGGGTCATCGCGGTGTTGGCCAGCTCGGCATGAGCTTCGGACAAGGACTCGTCCAGTTCGATGGCTTTCAGCGCTTCGGCCTTCTGCCGGCTGAATGCATCTTCATAGGGCATCCGTCCGGATTCGCCCAGCATGCCGTAGCAACTGGCCAGCGCGGAGTGCGCCTCAGCGTAGGCGGGGTCCCTGGCGATGGCTCGATTGAAAAAGTCAATCGCATCTTTGCATTCATCCGCTTCGCGCAGCCGAATTCCGTGCAGGTAGAAGTCCTGCGCCTCCGGATCCACGCTCCGTTTGCGGACCAGGCGCGCCTGCTCCTGAGGCGTCACCTCGGTGCTGATCTCTTCGGCGATGGCCTCGGCGACTTCTCCTTGCCAGGGAAGAACGCTGTTCAGATCCCGAACATAGGTGTGGGCCCAAATGGGGCGATCGGTTCCGGCGTCGATCAACTGAACGCTGACACGCACCTGGTTGCCGTCGCGCAATATGCCGCCCTCGACAACTCCGTCCACCGACAACTCGTGGGCAATCTGGGGCAGGTTCTTCTTTGTCCCCTTGTAGCTCATAGAAGAGGTAAGGGAAATGACGCGCAGCGTGGAGACCTGGCCGAGGTCGTTGATCAACTCTTCTGTCATTCCGTCCGCGAAGTAGTCTTGCTCTCGGATGCCGGAAAGGTTTTCCAGAGGCAGGATGGCGATGGAGTGAATCCCCCGGGAAGCGACTGAGGGGCTTGGCTTCTTCCTGAGATTCACAAACAGAAGCAGCGCAACAAGGATGCATGCAAGCAGGACGCCGGCCAGAGCGTACCATCGGCCCCGCGTTGGCCTGGCAACTGGAGTGTGCCCGCCGGCTTCCCCGTCCTGTAAAAGGACGTGCCCATCCAGCGGCGAGGCCACGGGATGCTCCGCAGGCGCGGCTTCGGACGCTTCGATTTCAGAGGATGCAATTCCGATTTGCGACTCGAAATGGAACCTGGGCACGTAAGATCCACTGGGCAATTCAATGTGGACCGCGGGATTTTCTTCTTTGAGGTCGCTGTAAAACTGAGCCAGTTTCTTGCGGACTTCGTTGGCTCTGACGCGCACTACCGAGTCGTTGCCGGTATCGTAGCTGACCGGGCGTCCGAACATCTCCGCGCCGATCATGCGTTCCCGAAGGCTGTCTATTTCACCATCCAGGGCATGCCTGACGATCAGGCGAAGGAAATCCTGCGTGCGTTTTCTGCCCGCAAACGCATGGCTCGCCAGGATTTCCTCGAGGTGCTGGCACACGAGCGCTTCCTGTTCCGGACTTAACATCTCCGGTTCCCCAAGCGCGGATCGCCCGCCTCGCAACATCGTGCTCCAGATTCTCCCAGTTCCCTACTATACCATCGGTGAAAGTGCGCGTTCTGGTCCGTGTAACGTCCCCAGCCGGTCCGCACCCCGGACGGGCGGTTTCCCCCTAACTATATGAAAACAAATAAGGATCTCGCATAACGTTCCGCCTAGCCGTTATTTGCGTGACAAGTCCGCACGATTGGTGCTGAAATCTCGGTGTTTTTTGTTCGGCACATCCAGGGCTCGTCGCGTCAGTTTTCTTTTTGCGATGCTGGCAAATTATCCGGCATCCGGGCCTTTCCCGGCTGGCGTGCGACGAGATCGAGGGCGTGCCAAGATACGATGCTGAGGAGTCCGGCCATCCGCTCGCCGACCGACCAGTTCGGGTCAACCGCCAAGGGTCCAAGGACGAAGGGCTCGCCCAGAGGATGCTTCCGCGCGCATCTGTGCCTTGTGACTGGAGTTGCCGTGCTGGGCATGGTTTTGAGTGCTACGGGACAGACGGCGCCGGACCCGGCGATCGGCCAGGCCATGCAACAGGGCTCCCAGGCGATGACGGCGGGCAATTTCGGCGCGGCGGTCGACGCATACACCAGGGTGATCCGCATCTCCCCGGCTTTTGCCGAGGGGTACTTAAACCTTGGTCTGGCATCGTTTCAGGCCGGCGAACTGGACAATGCACGGACGGCGCTGGAGAAGGCATTGAAGCTCAAGCCCGGTTTGCGCGGGGCCAACCTCTTCCTGGGAATCGTTGCCTACCGCCAGAATCGGCTCAAGGATGCGGAAACGCTGCTTGAACGCGAGACGCACCTCGACCCCGGCAGCGCCAAAGCATTCATGTGGCTTGGAGTCTGCCGATTGGCTGAAAACGATCCCCAAGCCGCCATTGCGCCGCTCGATAAGGCCTACGAGCTCGACCCCAAGGACGTGGACATCCTCTACCATCGCGGGCGCGCTTATCTGCTGGTGGCCAATGCCTCCTACGAGGCCATGTACAACCTCAATCACGATTCGGCGCGCGTTCACCAGGTTCTGGGCGAGGCTTACGCGCAGGCCCATCGCAACGAAGAAGCGATTTACGAGTTCAAATCCGCCGTCCAGATGGCGCCCACGCAGCCGGGATTGCACGAGGAGCTGGGCGACCAGGATTGGATCGCCGCGCATCCGGACGCCGCCGCGGCCGAGTATAGGAAGGAACTGGAGATCGATCCCAACTCCGCCTCATCGATGTACAAACTAGGCTGTCTGCTGGTGCGGAACCAGAATCCGGCGGAGGGCGTGCAGTTTTTGCGCCAGGCGCTGAAAGCAGACCCCACCCTGAGCGATGCGCATTTTTACCTGGGCGACGGGCTGATGGATTTGGACCGGGATCGGGATGCCATCGGCGAATTCGAGCTGGCCGTCGCCGCCGACCCGGCGAACGACCGCGCCATGAGCGCCTACTACAAACTGGCCCAGATTTATCACAAGCTCCACGATCCGCAGCAGGCGCAGGCCGCGATGCAGAACTTCCTGCGCATGAGAGCGGCCGGTCAGGCACGGCACGAAAGCCTGGTGGCGAACGTGGTGCACAAACGGACCGAACTTCCGGTTGAAGATCCGGAACGGGCTGCGATGATGGCGAACACCCCATGAGGGCCCTTTGGTCTGGCGCGGCAGCCGCTGGCGCCAGGACCGCCACTTAAGCAAGTTGCGGGAGGATGTGGAACGAGCGGCGAGGCGACAAGGCAGGGGAAGCAAGGCGAACCAAGGTAAGCGTTTACTCGGAGGACGCGCTCCAACAAAACGAACAGATCTGCCGGTGGACGAGACAGAGAATCTCACCAACGAAACAGACTGAGCGGAGAGATGGGCAGAAACCCGATGCAATCTGCCGCCTGCATCAGGTTCGCACCGAAGTATACGGTGCAATTGAAACGGGGGCGGCAAAAAACAAGCTCCACGGGAGAAGACCCCCGATCGGCGGCTTTACAACTGGAGGCAATTGCAAATGATACAGCTTGGAAATCAGAGGCGCGCATTCTGCAGACCGCAGCGATGGTCCACTGCACGCACATGGCTGTGGATGACGTTGCTGAGCCTGCTTGTGGGCATCCCCACAACGGCATTGGCCCAGCTGGATACGGGAGCCCTTGCCGGAACCGTACTTGACCCGGCAGGCAAATCCGTGCCGGGCGCAAAAATCGCGCTCAAGGGAGTCGACACAGGAACAGTCTACTCGGCAGTCAGCGCGACCAGCGGCTATTACAGCCTGCCCGCGATCCGTCCGGGACGATACGAAGCAACGGTAACAGCCACGGGCTTCCAGACAGTGGTCGACCACAATGTGGTGATCGCTGTTGGAGCAACAACGGCCTTCAATGTAAACCTTGCCGTTGGCGCGGCAACGGAAACCGTTAGCGTAGTGGCCGGTGAAACAGCGCTTGAAACCGAGTCCTCTGAAATCGACACCGAGGTTTCCCCCGAGCAGGTGGACAAACTTCCCCTGTCGGTGGGCGGCTTCCGTTCGCCTGAAGCTCTTGAATATCTGGCTCCGGGCGTAGCCGGATTTGGCCAGGCATCGGATGGCACCGACACGATCAAAATCGCCGGGGGCCAGGAGATGGGCACCGACTTCCTGCTTGACGGCATCACGACCAACCGTGAAGAAAACGGCTCGGATAGTTTTGGAGTCGTCAATCCGTCAATGGAAGCGGTTTACGAATTTCACATCAGCATTTCCAACATTCCCATCTCGGAAGGCCGCACCACGGGCGGTTTGGCCAACTTCAATACCAAAGGCGGCACCAATAACTATCACGGCACGGCGTACATGTTCTACAAAAACGCCGCATTCGATGCGTTGGATTGGTTCCAGAAAGGAAAAGCCTTTCAAACGACCGGAGCGACGCGCGCAGAAGAGCTTGTGAAGCCGGCCGATACCAAGGCCGATTATGGAGCCAATGCGGGCGGCCCCATTTTTATACCCGGCCTTTACAACGGCCACAACAAGAGCTTTTTCTTTTTCAACTTCGAACAGTGGCATCAGAATTACGGCGGTCCGATCACAAGCATGTTGCCGACACCGGCCGAGCTGGGCAGCAACGGCTCGTATTTCGACTTTTCGTCGCTTCTGGGCACCACCGCGCTGGGCACGTCTCCTTGCGGCGAGACGGTGTATCCGGGGGAAATTTTCGATCCGCAGTACGACAACACGAGCAAGCCCTGCCGCTATGCCGGCTTCGGGCAGACGGTAACCGGTTACCCGTCGGCTCCGGTCGTTTCGGGCACGCCGACCAACCAGATTCCGATCACTCGCGTAAGCAGCGTCGCGAACACGTTCCTGAGCAAATACCTGATGCCTCTGGCGAAGCAGGAAGTCTCAGGCAGCAGCGTCTACAACTACGTGTATAACGGTCCGGGCTCGCGCGGCACGATTGACAATACGGCCTACAGCGTGCGATTCGATCAGAACCTTGGCGACAAGCACAAGATATGGGCATTCCTGCAATCGCGTGAGAATACCGACTCGGGCGGCAACTCGAATCTGCCGCCGCCCATTCAGACCTGCTGCGGAACGGTCGATCAAAAGGGCTCGTATCTGCGCGCCGGCTGGGATTGGACCGTCACCCCACACATCGTCAACTCCTTGACAGTGGGAGGCAACCGCTCCAACAACATCAACAAGTCCAAAGCTTCGAAGATGGGCACCGACTGGGACCAGACGTTCGGCATTGCCAACGGCTTCAGCGACGATTTCCCCGTCTTCGAGTTCTACAACGACCCGGGCAACACCTTCGACAGTATGGGACAGCAGGAGGATTCGACCGACGTTGACAATACCGTCGCGCTGAATAACGTGCTCCACTGGCAGCACGGCGCGCACAACCTCATGTTCGGCGGCGAGGGGCAGTATCACCAGTACTCCTGGGTCAGCCGGATCGGCGGCACGTGCGCCGGAAATGCGGGATGCTTTCAATTCTGGGATAACCAGACCGCATCGGACGAAGACTATTGGGGACAGGATGGCAATTCCTTTGCCGCCTTCCTGATCGGCGAAACCGGCTTGGCTTCGAACCTCAATGACCTGCATGCGCCACGCTGGATTTCGCATTATGGCGCGCTCTTTGCGGGTGATAGCTGGAAGGCAACTCCACACCTGAACATCAACTATGGCGTCCGCTGGAGCTATGAGACGCCACGGCACGAAGCGGACGGCGACACCGCGAATTGGGATCCGACCCTGCCCGACGCTGCAACCGGTTCAGGCGAATATCCGCAGGCGCTGGGCGCGCTGGTCTTTGGCGGCGTCGGCTCGGGGCGCAACGGAAGCAAGAACGAAACCTGGGGTAAGGTCTACAGGAAAGACTTCGAGCCGCGCGTAGGCTTTGCGTGGCAGCCGCCCGTGTTGAGCAACAAGGCTGTCTTGCGCGGCAGCGCCGGCGTTTACTATGGCCCGCTGGTTTATGCCGACTACGGCCAGGGTACGGTGCAGGGATTCACGGTGCAGGGCAACCTCTACACCATCGATCCTCTCGACGGCGTGCCGCTCGACAGCGGACTGCAGGCCTTGTCCACGACCCCCGACCTCAATGCCAACCAACTGGACGGCACCAGCACCAGCGCCGACTACGTAGCGCCGACCAACGGACGGCCCGGCATGGTTGAAAACTGGGCTCTGGAAGCGCAGTATGAGATCGACCCGCACACCACAGTCACCGTCGGCTATCTGGGCAATCACGCGACGCACCTGCACGCGATGCTCGATTTCTTCAACGATATGCCGGACAAGGACATGGCGCTGGGCGATTGGCTCAACTGGTGGGCAGCCGCTCCCGGACCATTGGGCTGGAGCGGGCCGGCGATGGAACCCTATTCCAACTTCACCTGCCAGGCTGGCCCCCCCACCTGCACCTGGGCGTGGGGCGTCAGCGAAGCCCAGGCTCTAAGGCCTTTCCCGCAGATCGAGTACATCAACATGGACAGCTATCTGCAGAACCTGGGACAGTCCACCTATGAAGCGCTTGAGGCAAGACTGGACAAGCGATTCAGCAATGGCCTGAATATTCTGGCGTCCTACACCTTCTCGAAAACGCTCACCGATGCGGACGTGATTCAGCCTTACTGGAGCACGCTGCAGAACGGCGGCGCCGTGCAGGACCCAGAAAACCTGCGGGCTGAAAAGTGCGTCAGCAGCGAAGATACACCCAACAACCTTGCGGTGAGTTACATCTACGAATTGCCTCTAGGCAAGGGCAAGAAGTTCCTCGCCAATGCTTCGCGTCCGGTAGATATGCTGATCTCACATTGGAGCTATAGCGGGATTCTGCACTACGAGAGCGGCCAGCCAATCAGTATCTATGGCGCCACCGGCATTCCGGGCAAAAACTCGAGTGTGCGTTTTGACCGTGTCGCGGGGAAATCGGTTAAGAATTCTGCGTTCACAAACCCTCTGAACTTCAGTTCAACGTCGTACACAACCGCTTGCGAAACCGGTTACTTCAATTGCAGCGCCTTCTACGATCCAAACTTGTTCGCCAATCGCGACCCGAATGGCACCGGAGCGTCAGGCGAGGGCAATCCTTGGACGTTCGGCACCATGCCGCGCAACTCGGCGGATATCCGCTGGATTACGTGGAAGAGCGAGGATATGGGGCTGGGCAAAACCTTCGATGTGCATGAAGGGATCAACGTCGAATTCCGAGCCGATATGTTCAACGTATTCAACCGCCACTACTGGGCCCGCCCGGTATCGGATATGTACGCCGGCGACACGAATGACGGACAAATCGGCAGCGATCTGGCGGGAGGGAGAAGCTCGCAATTCCGGTTAAAACTCAACTTCTAATTGCCGTTTCCCGGGTGCGCAGATTCTCAAACTCAACCCTAACCGGCGCGGCGATAAGCGATTACCGCCGCGCCCCATTCTCCATGCGCCTCCCTGCAGATTTCCGGAAGGCGTCCGGTGAAGTCATCGATCAAGGGACAGGAATTTTACAAATGATCTTTCGGTTTTCAGCAGCGGTGGCGCTGGTCGCGTTCTGGACTGTGTTGGCAACTTCCGGCTGTGGAGGCGGCAGCGGGAGCACCGGTTGCACCGGCAGTAGTTGCGGGGGCGGCGGCGACACCTATGACATGGGCACGTTGACTTCAGTCGACGACACCAATCAATACACGTTGACCAATGCCGTTAGCGGCATGGTGCTGGGCATCTCCGGCCAGAGCCAGACGGCCGGAACCAACGTGGTGCAGGAGGCGTCCAGCACGACCACCAGCGACATCGACTGGCATTTCATGCCCATGGGCAACGGCGACTACAACATCGAAGACATGCTCACCCACCAGGTGCTGGGCATTCTGAATGCTTCTACCTCCGCGGGAGCGCAGGCGCTTCAGTACTCCGACAACGGGACCAACGATCACCTCTGGCTGTTCTATAAGCTCACCGACGGCAATTACCTGATCCGCAACGGCAATAGCAGCCTGTTTCTGGAGGTCGCGAACTCTGGGACCACCACGTCGGCCACTATCGACCAGGGCGCGCGCAGCTCATCGGGCCCGGGCTGTACCTGCCAGGAGTGGACTCTGACCAGCACGGGAAATGCCGCCTACCCCGCCCCAATCACGGTCTCCGGAACCGGGATCTACGTGCACGATCCCTACATGCTCCAGGACCCGTCGTCGCATATTTACTGGCTCTATGGCACGCACCAGACCATCGCCTACTCGACCGATCTGAGCACCTTCACTTACACAACGCTCTCCACGCCAGACGGAGCCTGCACACAGGCCGAGGGCACCTACTGGCTGACCGACGACAGCCACTGCCCGATCATTGGGCCGGACTTCGCTTCCTGGTCCGGCCTGCAGACGCCGCCCTCGGACAACGGCGGCAACAACATCGACGTCTGGGCGCCGAGCCTTCTCTACGCCAACGGAACCTATTACCAGTACTACGCAATACCCTACGAGCCTTCTACGGGCGCGGAAGCGGTGATTGGCCTGGCCACCAGCAGCACAGCGTACGGCCCGTGGACGAATATGGGCTATCCGATCGTGTCCTGGACCAACGCCACCACTGCCGTCCCTGCCACGAATCCCTGGGGATTTACCGCGGGCACGACCTGGAACGCGATCGATCCGGCGCCCTTCGAGGACGCCAGCGGCAACTGGTGGCTGGTCTTTGGCTCCTGGTCCGACGGCATTCGCGTGCTGGAGCTGCAGACTCCGTCGACCGCAACCTCCTCGGCGACCGTCGGCTTTCCGGTCTCCAGCACCACCAGCACCTGGACCAAGGTTGCCTATCGCAGCGCCGGTGAAGAAGGACCGTTCATTTATCCCTACGTCTTCAGCGGCACGCAGTATTACTACTACTTCGCGCCGATCAACGTGTGCTGCAACGGAATCTCCAGCACCTACCGGACAATCGTCGGCCGGGCGACGTCGCCGAACGGGCCGTTCGTCGATCGCGGCGGTATCGCTTTGACCTCCGGCGGGGGCACCGTTCTGATCAGCTCGCACAGCAACATCTATGGGCCGGGCGGGGGTAGCGTCTTCACCGACACCGGCAGCGACGGCACCAAGTCCCTGCCGACCTTCGTTTACCACTACTACGACGGCAATAACAATGGAACACCCACGCTGGGCATCAACCGGCTGGGCTTTACCTCCGACGGCTGGCCATATCTTCAATGAACCCGAGAGACCTCTTCTCCCGCTTCTCGCGTCCGCCGCGCCGCGCCGGAGGCGGAACCTTCCGCGTCCGGTCTTTCGATGCACGGAACAAATCGCCGCGCGCACCGGGCGCCGAGTCTTCGTGTTCCTTCTTCTACGGTTATGGAGCGACTCAAATGGTATCCATCCGCACTCTTGCGGCCGCACTTCTTTTCGCGCTGACCCCGGTTGTTTTCAGCCAACCGCCCCAGGCGCTTTCTCTTAGCGGGGACTATCCTTTTACACACGATCCTTCCATTGCTTTTGAAAACGGCGCCTATTATGTCTTCGCCACGGGATTCGCTCCCGGCGGGGGACAGTTTGCGGTGCGCTGCTCGAAGAACCTGACCGACTGGAAACTCTGCGGCCATATCTTCGACGAGATTCCGGCGTGGATCCGTCAGGCAAGCCCGCGCACCAAGGAACTGTGGGCCCCCGACATCTCCTACTTTCACGGTCTGTATCACCTTTACTATGCCTACTCCGCATTCGGGGTCAATACGTCCGGCATCGCGCTGGCGACCAACGTAACGCTCGATCCCGCGAGCCCTGCGTACCATTGGAAAGACGAGGGTCTCGTTCTGGCCTCGGCCCAGGCGGACGACTTCAACGCCATCGATCCCAACATCGTTCTGGATGAGAACGGCCGGCCGTGGTTGAGCTTCGGCAGTTTCTGGAGCGGGATCAAGATGCGCCGGATCGATGCCGTGACGGGCAAGCTCGACGCGTCGGACGCGAAGCTCTACTCGCTGGCGTCGCGGGCCAAGCCGGAGAACGCCGAGGCGGCCAAGCCCGGCCTGCCCCCGGACTGGGAGGCGATCGAAGCGCCGTTCATTGTTCGCCACGATCGCTTCTACTACTTGTTCGTCTCCTTCGATCTTTGCTGCCGCGGCACGCAGAGCACCTACCGCATCATGGTGGGCCGTTCGACCCATGTCAACGGCCCCTACGTGGATGCGCAAGGTAAGCCAATGCTCCTGGGCGGCGGCACGCAACTGCTCGCAGGCAACAGCCGGTGGCTGGGACCCGGAGGACAGTCGATCCTCCAACGTTCAAGCGACGACATCATGGTCTTCCACGCCTATGACGCCATCACCGGCAAGCCCGCGCTTCAAATCTCCACGCTCACCTGGGACAACGGCTGGCCGCATGCCGCTTTGGGATTGACCGGCGAATCGAAGTAGAGGCGCTCAGCTTTCACATGCCCAGCAGTTCGTTGGCGACGGCCTCGCCGCGCCACTGCGGAAACTCCTCGAGAACGGCCGTAGCGCCGGAATAGCTGAGCGCCCTGGCCAGCGCCACGAAAAACCGGAAGTTCGATTCGCCCAACCGCGGGCGAAGGAAATCGAGCATGGGCTGTATCGTCCACTCCATGTTGGTGTATGGCTCGAGCAGCGCATCTCTCATTTGTATGGCTATGGCGGCGCTGTCAACCCCGTCCAGAACCGCGAACACCCATTGAAAGAAAAGGACGCGCGGCAAAACATACGCGCAAGTTCCTTCGAGGTTGTGCGATGCCCGGCCTATCTCCTGCCGCGCCTCCTCGTCCCGGTTCATCAGGATCAGGACGCGAGCCAGGTGGCAATAATTGCTGGCCACCTCGAACTGTTCCTGCACCAACCCGCGGAGCAGCACCTCAGCTCCGGAGTAGTCGCCATTCTGGTAGAGATCCAGCGCCTCCCTTCTGCGCTCATAGCAGTTCCCCTCGCGGCTGTATGGTTGGTCGCCATCCGCGCCGAACAGGGGGCCCGTGATGTGCAGCTCTTGTCCGCCGGGGCCTTCCTCGCCGCGCAACGCGCCCCACGATTCTTCGCGGGCAAATGGATCGGACAAGTCCAGCACCTGCCCTTCGGTAAAGTCGATCACGTGCTGCCAGTCGCATTTCGCATTGCCTGCTCCCGCCAGCCGTTGAATGGCCTCACCCCGGATTCGTGCCCGGCCGCCGGCAGGCGGCTCCAGCATCGCCTGCTCAGCGTTCTCGGCTGCGCCGACGCGGTGATTCAGCACGCCGGCCTGGTCGAGCGTGTGGAAGATCCCTTTCGGCCCCAACTGGCCAAAGCGGGTGTCGATCTCGAAGAACTGCCCCCGGCAATTCAAGAGCGTCCGAAGGTCTTCCCATCTCACCCCATGCGCTCGCAAGAGTGGTTGAATCCCCGCCAGCCGCCTTGGCATCCGTTTGGCGGCCGCGATCGCCGTTTCGAGCGACAGAGCGTTGCCGCGGCCGTTTTCCGCGCACAGGGCGGGAACGAACTGATCCAACACCTGATTCAGAAACGGCAAGTCATCCCAGCCGATGCCCAGGCTCCGTGCGCGATCGGCGTAGAGAGCGCGCTTGATTCCCCAATCCAGCGTCTGTCCCACTGAGCCAGGCGCATCCTCGAGGTCGTCGAGAATCTTCCGCCAGCGCTGGCAGACCTCCGCCGCCCACTCGGGCAAAATTCCGTCGTCCAAATGCGCCTCAGCCTGTTCCAGGTAGTGGCGCTGGATCGCAATGGCCGTGATGCTCCTCCCGCCTACGAGTTGCAAGGGCCTCTTGCAGGTCACGTCTCCGGCCACGCTTTGCAGCGCTGCAAGCGGATCCGCCAGTTGCACTCTGCTGCCCGGAGCAAGCCCGGCATCCGCCAGGGCCACGACGAGCGCAGTGGCGCCTACCTTCAGGAAGGCCGCGGTCTCCGAGCAAAGGCTCTCTCCGCAGAGCACATGCAGGCGCCCATAGCCGGAACTGAGCGACTCGGTCTTCGAGTGCCAGATTCCGCGCTCGCTGGTCGAGCGCTCGGTGACGACCCGGCGGAAATGGGCCATGCGCGGCGAGAGAGTGAACTCCAACCCCCGCGAGAACGGATTGAAGCCGCCCGCCCCCGTATAAATCAACCGCGATACAAGGTGAGGAACGATCTCCGGCTGCAGCTCATTTTGAGGAATGCGGTGCAGATAGGATTCATGGCATCCCCAAGTCGACTGGCTGCCGCTATAGTCCACGTTGCAGCGGAAGCACATGATCTCCGTACCCGGCGCGCCATCGGATTCGACACTGGCGGCCAACCGGCCCAGAATCCGGTGACCGGCTTCAATGTAGCGGACCGCATCCAGCGGGTTGGTGCACTCCGGCGTGCAGATTTCGGGGTGCAGACCGCAGTCCAAATAAAATCGGGAGCCGTTTTGAAGGAAGATCCCTCCCGCCGAGAACAGGTCGGGCAAATGGATGAGCTGCCGCGCGGCCCGCTCCATCAGATCGCGCAGAATCACTTCGCGGCTCACGACGCCTTGCGGAGAAGTTCCGCTGATGGCATACTCGGTTTCTACCCCAAACAGCAGCTCGGCCATTGGCGCGCATTTCCTCGTCACCCATGCTCCCATGAATCGTGCGGCGGCAATCAATCACCCCGGTATTCGATCCCTCTCATCCGGCCAAGGAATTGAGGAGACGGAAGATAGGATGAACGTGCGTCAATCGCAAACACATCGGATCACTTTTCCGCATCGGATTTTGGCGGCGCGCTATCCCAGGTCTATTCGGACGATTACGAAAGCACGAAGGCACGGTGCTAGACGCTCTCGCCCAGCATTCTGGATGCAGTCACGTATACATCGATCAGAGTGACCTTGTCGCCGCCCGTCAGCCTGGCGCGTGCGGCCGCGGCATCCATCAGTTTTACCGCCTTGCCGGGCAGCGCGCCGTCCATCGAAAGCGAGCGCTCGACCGCTGCCTGCTCCGCTTCCGCATCGATCGCCACGCCATGATGGCCGGCCAGCGAAGGGCGCAGCATCTCCAGCACGCGGCGCGTGTCGCTTGGGCAAAGTTCTTTCAGCGCCACCACCTCCAACCGAGCTGCCAGCGGGTGTTTTGAGAAGTGCCCCTCGTGCTCCGGGGTGCTGGTGGCGATCAGACGCACGCCGCGGTCCAGGGCCTCGCGCAACAGCGCCAGGCCGCGGGGCACGCCCAGCAGCGCCCACTCGGCCTGCTCCAGCGCCAGCACGGACCCGGAGTTCCGGGCCTCGCGCAGAAGAGATGCCAGCAGCGCCTCGCGCTCGCTTTCAAAGAGCGTGCCGGCCATCAACGATCCCATGTTCACCGCCAGGAGTTCCTTTCGATGGGGGGCGAGCAATTTCGCGACTCCGTGCAGGAGATTTGTTTTGCCTGTGCCGCTGTCGCCCAGGATGAGCGCCATCCGGCCCTGCCAGCCAAGGGCGCAAGCCGCAAGCTGCTCCACGGCTTCATCGCGGAAAAGCGTGACCGCCGCTGGCGCCGCGGCGACGGCATCGGTCACATTCTCCGCCCAGGCCGCCAGCAGTGTTCTGCCCGCCGCAATGGGAGCCGCGGAGGCGTCGCCGGACTCTTCGTCCGCGCCGAGAATCCCGAGGGCATACTCCAGCGCCGCGGATAGATCGCCGCGCAGAGAGCCGCTCAAGGCGAGGATTCGCCAGCCCTGCTGCGTCGGTCCGGCCGCAAAGGCCTGAGCCAGCGCTTCGTCGGAGCCCATATAGTCCAGATCCTCATCCACGCAGACCAGGCACGGCATCCCCTGGGTGGAGCGTTTAATGAGCAAATTGGTCGCAGCCTTGTTGAAGGAACGGCGGCTTGCCGGGACGCGTTTGACGGTCAGCGTATCGGGGTCCGGCAGTTCCAGCCGCAGACGCATGCGCTTCAGTCTGGCGCCGAGAGAGGGTTCGATTTTGGCTTTACTCGTCATTTGTTTTTCCGGCCTCCCCGCATTTGCGCTGCCGGCGCCCCGTTGCAAGCCGGCCCGATGGCGGCCGCCCAGGCGCGGGCTGAAACTAGAATTCTTCGTTCCTGCCAGCGGGCACGTCGTGCCACAATTCCGTCTCCGTGAATGGATTCGACAAATCGAGAGCTCGGCCGTGCCTGCTGCTGAGAATTCGATCCCAGGCGCAGTACCAGTTACCTTCCAGGTCTCCGGCAAGCCGCCTGACGACCGCGCCGCGGATTGCGGCGCGCCCTTTGCTGGGCGGGTTCCGGATGGCGTGCTCGATATTGTCGATGCCGCCGACGCGGTGATCGAGCACGTTGCCCGCGTCCATCATGGAGAAGATGCCGCGCGGGCCAAGTTGCCCGAAACGCGTATCGATCTCGTAGAACTCGGCGCGCAATGCCAGAAACTGTCTCAGTTCGTCCCACGAAAGGCCTTTTTTGCGCAGCAGCTTCTCGATGCCGCGGACGACAGAGGGAATGGGCGACTCCGGCGAGAGAAGCAGATCCAGCGGAATTCGGTTGACGTTTGGCGCCAAGCCCAGCGCCTGACTGATGCGTTCAACCACGGCGTTCCAGAAGGCAAGGCGGGAGCAGGCCAGACCGCGGCGGGCGGCATGGCCGGAAAAGAGCGCCAGCTTTATCTGCCAGTCAAGAACCTTTGCGGCCGCGCCAGGGCCGGCATCGAGCAGATCGAGCGCGCGCCGCCACTGCTCGCAAACCTGCGGCGCCCAGGCCGGCATGAAGGCCTCGCGGCAATGGGCTTCGGCCATCGCCAGATAGTGCCGCTGGATCTCGATGGCGGTCATCGTTCGCGATGGATTCTTCATCTCCAAGCGGCTCTTCAAGGTCACATCGCCGGCTACGGCGCGCAAGGCGGCGAGAGGCGAATCCAGTTGGACAGCGCTGCCTGGGCCGAGGCCGGCCTCGGCCATGGCGACGACCAAGCAAGTGGCGCCGAACTTGACGAACATGGCGAACTGGGAGCAGAGGCTTTCGCCGCAAAGAACGTGGAGGCGATTGTATCCGGAGCACAGGGGCTCGTTTTTGGAGTGATAGATCCCACGATCGTTTGTCGAGTCCGAAGAGATGACGCGCTCGATGTGAGCGGCGCGCGGGCTTAAGGTGAACCTGAGGCCGGCGCAGAATGGATCGAATCCGCCCGCGCCGGCGTAGACGGTGCGCGTAACCAGATGAGGGATCAGATCGAGCGGCAATCCATCCGGAGGCATTCGATGCTGATACGATTCGTGGCAACCCCACGTGGCGCCGGTGCCCGAGTAGTCGACGTTGACGCGGTAGCAGCCGGTCTGAATCTCGGGCGTGCGCTCTTCCGTCATTTTCTGAATCAGATTGAGAAGGATCTGGTTTCCGGCTTCGACGTAGCGCACGACATCCCAGGGGTTGGCGCATTCCGGCGTCGCGAATTCCACGTGCATTCCGCTGTCCAGATAGAGCCGAGCGGCGTTCTCCATGAACATTCCGGACGAGCTGCCATCCTGAAGATTGCGCAGAGTGGTGTGCGCCAGATCCAGGAGGGGCCGGATGATCGCCAGATGATCGGCCGGCTCCTGTCCCTGCATTCCGCTGATGGCGTACTCGGTCTCAACGCCGAAAAGGCGATCCCCCATGGCTATTGGCCGCCCTGCTGCCTGCCCGCGCGCAAGAATGCTTCGGAGTTGCTGCCTGCCAGCGCGCGCCGGATGGCCTCGTCGCCGGCGGCGAGCAGCCGGTCTCCCTCGGCGCGCGCCTCAAGAAGACGATCGTCGCTGGCGGAGTTGTCGCTACCGCCTCCGTTGTTTTGATGCTGGTGATTCAATCTCTCTAAAAACCGCATAGCGATGTTCTCCTTTTCCGTGGTCAGTTGACGGCGATGAGAGCCGAAGAGGGCGCGACGCCGGAGGAAAGCGACTTCAGTTCGTCCAGCAGGTCCCCGAAATCCTCGCAACTGTCGAAAACCGGTTGCGCCTGTTCCTGCGTGAAGCCGAGAGGGTCGGCCAGATCGAGTGTGCGGTAAGCCGGCCACGCATGACGGCCGGGGATCTTGAACGTGATTCGGTCCCAATCCACACTCTCGACATCCACGTTGTCGCACAACGCGCGCCTGAGCAGCATGGCTCTGGTCCAGGCGCGCGTGTCGGCGGGGGGATTGGCGATGAAGCGATCGATGTCCTCGGGCGGCACCAGTTGCTCGACAAAACCGCCGGCCTCATACGCACGATACAAACCGTCGTCGTCGAGGCTCGAATAGAGCTGATCGATCATCTTGACTTCCGGCGAGTCCCAGTCGAGATCGGGGTGCGCGCCCAAGGTCCGTTCGATGGCCATCAGCTTCATTACCCAATCGAGACGCGGCGCCAGGGCCATCAGATCGCCTTGGGAAAACTTGTTCAACGTGTCTTCCCAGAGAGCGACGATCTCCTCGAAGCGGGGCACGACCTCCCGGAAAACGCCTTGCGCGGCGTGACGCTTGACTTCGTCGAGGTACGCGCACTGCAACTCCAGCGCCGTCAGGGATTCGCCGGAGATGAGCTCGGCGCTCGCCTTCAGTGTTGGATCGTGGCTGTAGCGATGCAGCGCCTCGAGCGGTTCGTCCAGAATCAGGCGCGAGTTGACCAGGCCAAGTTCAAGCAGCGTCAGAATCAGTTGCATCGGACCGACCCGGAGCAGGCAGGACCCCTGGGCCAGGGCACTGTCGAAAAAGATGACGTGCAGGCGCGCGGGGGCCATGGGGCTTTTGCTCTTTCCCCAACCGCACAGCGCTTCATCGCGCGCATTCACGATGGGCCGGTTGTAGGTGGTTTGCATGCCCTGCAGAGTCTCAAAGAAGTCGGCGCGTTGACTGATCTGGTAGGGCGTCGCGGGCCGGCCATTCTCGGAACCGGCCTTTCCTTGCCCTGTCAGCAAAATGCTCGAGACCTGAAACGACGCCAGGAACTGAAGATAGTGCGCCTTGCGCCAGAAGATATTGTCGAATGTCCGCCGGCTGATCAGGAAGTTCAAGTGGCTGCCATATGAATTTCCCTGGCCGTCGCTGTTATTGACCAGCACCTTGATGCGCCGATCGGCGGGCCGGCCCTGGTTGGCGCGCTCGAGAGCGCCTCTTGCCAGGCGGAGAAGTCCATGCCAGGCAGCCACATGGTCGAATGCGCCGATCGTTTCCGGAAGGCACAACTCGAGGTGATTCAGATCGATATATGCCGAGGCCCCATTGCAGGGAAGGAAGCGGCGGCCGATCTCCTGTGCGTTCCAGGCCGAATCGCCGATGGCGATGCAGTTTCCTGGCCGGGCATTGACCTCCGCGCGCGGAGCCGGAACCGTCGTGTAAGACGCCGGGCGCCAGTATTCCGCGTGGCTGCTCCGGTGGATGGGCAGACCTTTGATTTCGGCCAGCAAAGCACGAGAGGCTTCGAAGCCCGTGCCGCCGGGCTCGTCGGTTCCGGCTATGAAGTTGCCCAGCTCGATATCCGCGCCAGTCAGCCTGGGAAAAGCGCGGGCGGCCGGGTCCAGTGAGGAATGTTTACCCATAATTACGCCGCCTCCATGCGGTAGCGGTGCGCAGGCCTCGCTCTATGCTCGACCATTTCGACGCGAACCACGTCGACATCCTGCGGCAGATCGCGCAGGTAATTGCGCGCGTTGCGCGGAGTGAGCGCGCGTGGTGCGGAGGCGAAGAACTCCGAGATCGCGGCGCTCATGTCCGCGGCGGCGATTCCCGCTGGCCCGCCCTCCGCTTCGCGAACGCAGGCGCGCTCCAGCGTGGCCTGGGCGATGGCGGCCAGTTGCGCGCCGCTGACCAGATCGGCGGCGCGCACCAGGCGGTGCTTGCCATCGCGCAGAGTGAGGTCCGCCAACTCCGTATCGCTGCTATGCGCGAACAACTGCGCTACAGCCTGATCGAGCAATGCTTCGCGCGCCGCCGCCGTCCCCCCGCCATTCGAGACGTAGGGAATATCGGACGGCAAGTGCCGGGCGAGAATGGCTCGCGCCGCCTGGCCGCGGGGCTGGGGGAAGTGCAGCACCAGGTCGCCCAGCCTGCCTGGCCGCAGCAGGGCCGGGTCGAGAGAATCGAGGCGATTGGTCGCCGCCAGAATCACGATGTTGCCGCGATCCTCCAGGCCGTTCAACTCGGCCATGAAGGCGTTCAACATGCGGTCGTCGATGCGATGAACCATCTCGCCACGGCTTCCCCCGATGGCGTCCACCTCATCCCAGAACATGACCACGGGCACCTCGGGCTCGGCGGCTGCGGCCTCCCGCGCGATGCGGAAGATGTCACGGTACCGTTGTTCGGTTTCGCCATACCACTTGGAATTGAGTCCGCCGGGCTTCACGTTGATAAAGTGGGACCGGCCGCTCCGCGACATGCCCGCGAGCCAGTTGCAAGTTGCCTTTGCCACTTTGGTCTTTCCGTTGCCCGGCGGGCCCTCCATCAACACGGACCGCTTGCGCGGAACTCTGTATTTTGCCGCCGTGGACGAGTGAAACATGTGCAAAGTCAACAACCGCTTAAGCGACTCTATCTCGCCATCGAGGCCGCCAATTTCGTGAAATGTGTCGCTGGGAGTCGATTCCAGAAAATACTCTTCGCCCTTCGAGGACTCGATCTTCTCGAAGGCCAGGCCCGCCGCGCGGCTGAAGCGCACGCCGTCTCCGGCTTTCAATTCGGCGGCGCACAATGTGGATTTGGGCAGGACGACCAGTTCCTCATCGTGAATACGCAGCACCAGCCGGCCATCGCCGGTGCCGCGGCTGTAAGCGGCCACTTCGCCGGAAAGGAAACTGGGGCTCGCGGATTTGGCGACTACGAAGTTGCGCTCGCTGCCGAGGAGAATCTCGTCGCCCGGCTCGAGTTGCTCCAGCTCGACCTCCTCTCCCAGTTGCACAATGCGCCGCTCGTCCCCGATCTGCACCAGGGCGCCCTGCACTTCGGCGGTATTTGCCGCGGCCAGAAAGATGGCCGGGAAATAGGGCGGCGCGGTCAATTTCCCGATCAGCTCGTGCAGCCTTCCGTGCTGCTCCTGAACGGTGGATAGCGTCCCTTGCAGGTTCGCAATTCTCTCAACCAGAAAGCGATCGATGACCGCGGGAGGCTCCATACCACTCTCGCGCAGGCGGGCGAGGCCCTGCAGCCGCTCGTCGAGCGGCCGCGAGCCGCCGGCGTTTGCGATCTCTTCCAGCAGGCTGCCGGCAAGGCTCCTCTGCTCTGCTTCTCTATGTGCCACTGTTTTCCTCCAGAACATAGAATCCCCTGGGTTGCGTGACGCCTTCGCGGTTGCCGAACATACTGAACGTCAGATCGGCGAAGGCCGTATCGTTCGCCACGATGGCGATGTTGTAGGCGCTCGGGAAGGCCGCCCGCATCACGGCTTCGTCGTCGGCGGAAAAGAAATCCCTGGCCAGATGACACGTCTTCTGCGCCTCGATTGTGCAGTCCTTGCCCTTGCACCACGCGCGCACCGGATGCGAGTGCCAGTAACCGAGATAGGTTTCTCCGCGTCTGCGCAACCGCAAGGCAGCGGCGGCGGAGCTCCATGTTTCCGGAGTAAAGGTCAGCTTCACGTTGCTGCCGCTGGTATGCTCGGCGGGAATCTGCGCGGTGATCTCGGCGAAAATCTCACCGGCAGTCGCGTCGCGCCACAACATGCCGATCAGAACTCCGCCGGTCTCCGTTCCTTCTTCGGCATGGGTTCGTTCCGCCGCCTCTTCAAGAACCTGGCGGGATACGAATACCGGCATATCGTCGGTGTCGACTACGCCGCTTGGCGTGGCGCGGGCAAGAAAGTCTTTGAGGGAGGCGTCCCGTGCCGGCACGCCCGGCGAGGCGCAAGTGACCGCGAGCCCTCCCACGGGCGGCGGCTCAGGCGGCGCCGGGTGAGCGACCACCAAATAGGAGTAGAGTTCGCCCTCGCGCAGCTTCTTTTGCGCGACGAACCGGGAGGCCGCCGCGGCGGCGAAATCGCGAAAGTGGGTATAGGGAAAATCGAAGGCCACCGGCCGCCAGCCCGGCGCCTCGATCTGGATGCGGAATCCCCGGCAATACGGTTCTCCCAGTGTGCGCTCCCACAGTGGAATGACCTGGGACGCGCTTCCATTGCCGTCGAGGCCCAACTGGCCTCGGCGCTGGAAGTAGAAGCGCGTCCATTCGTGTTCCAGCTCCCAGTCGCGCTTCGCCGGCACGGCGCCGAGGTTGGTCTCGTCCTCGCCGTATAGGACGACCGCAAAGCGATATGGGAATGACAAAGCCATCGTGGTGTCCTGGTCCCGGGCCGGCTATCAGAGCAGCCCGGCGTCGATGTTCGGTTGCAGCGTGAGACGGTCTCCGCGTTGCAGGGCGTCTCCAATGCGTTCGGAGGCGTGCAGATGCCGGCCCTCGCGTTCCGATCTGGCCTGGTAGGCCAATGGAGCGCCGCTGGCGTCGTTGCGCGGAAGGTTCATCTTCCCGATCATTTCGTGGACCAGTTCGCCGATCGTGTTGCCGGTGGGCGCATTGGCCACAGAGAAGACCTTCTGCCCGGAGACATCGCTGATCTCCAGTGGAATTTCGAGTGTTGTTTCGGGATTTCCCATGGTCAGTTCTCCTGTTTCGATTGGTGGTGGTTGATGGTTGACAGATCGCGTGCAGCCAGGTAGCACCGGGCTGTCGCCTCATTGAGGAGCACACTCGCCTCCCTGGCGCACATCTGGTGGGCGATGGAGAGCGCGGCCAAGGCATGGTCGATCTCTTCGCCGGCCGGAGCGCAGGGAAGATCGACCTGCACACCGAAGGCCAATCCGCCATCGACCTTCTCTGCGTACGCGCGCGCCAGGCGCAGCGTATTCGTGGCCGTAAGCAGGAAAACCGTCAGCGCCTGCCGGGATGTCTCCGCGGCTGCGCTGGATCGAGCCAGCTCCGAGCTCAACACAACACCGATTGCACCCATCCGGATTCTGGCCGGAGATGCCGTGTTTGCATCGAGCTCCGCGGAGAAGTCGTTGCTGCCGCGCTCCGTGGAGGGCCATGAGGCTTCGCGCAACAGCTCACCGAGTCCCGCTGCGGAGACGGTGGGTTGCGCGGCCGCGCGGTTGTGGAAGGACTCGGGAGACGTCAGCAACAGATGTCCGTCATGGAAGCCGTCGAGCGCCCACCGTATACGATCCAGCAATTGCCTTTCATCGACAACCGCAATGTCGGTGACCAGATTCAGGGCGTTGCTCGCGCCGCACATCGCCAGTTTCACGCCTCCCGGCAGGGTGTTGTTCCCAAGCACAGCGTCTTCCGGGGTGCAGGCGCCCTCACGTATCTCGGCCGGGCGGCACCGGAGGTGAAGAAAGCCTTCCTGCAGCGAAGCCGCAATGGGCAGTCGTGTGCCATTCTCGATCGCGCACCGCCAGCGCCAGGGACCATCCGGCTCCAATTCGCTGGAGCATTTGTTGAGCGCGCGAAATGCGATCGCGGCAGCCTCGTTGGTGAGCCTCATAAGGACTGCACCTCCAGATTCAGCAGCCGGCGCTTCAGGGGACGGCGGTCGATGGGAAAGCGATCCTGGTTCTCTCGCGCCCAGGCGCAGGCGGTCTTGTTCAGCGAATCGTCTTCCCTGGGGTTGTACTTCTGGAACGTGAGGATGTCGAATAGCTGATAGAGGATGTCGACAAGGGTGGTGCCCGGCGTGAGCCGCCCGATGCAGATCAGCGGCAGATCGCGGCTTACATTGGGATGCCAGACGCCGGGCGTGAACACGCGCAACATCTCGAAGGGATCGGCCCGGCGCAGGTAGTCGGGCGGAAACCAGATGCCCACGTGGAACTCGCTGGCCTCCCGGATCTCGCCTTCTCCCTCGCGGGTCAGCCCACGGCATAGAAACTCCGCCACAAAATGAGGCGGGGCCGCGGCCGGGACGTGCAGCCGCAGCAGGTCGCTGGACCGCGCCAGTTCCATGCCTTCTTCCAACTGACGCTGCATGAACCGCTCATAGATGGGATCGCCGCAGCCAAACTGGTTTTCGTTCATGCCGCCTCCAGGATCCATCGATGCTGGTTGCCGCCGCTCACAATGTCCCCCACGCGCAGCCCGATCTGCGCCAGGGTGAGGTCCGCGTATTCGCCGGCCATCGCGAAGTCGATGCGCTCCAGCGAGCCGAAGCCGGGAGTCGCCATCCGGCGATCGCATTCGGGGCATCGCGCCAGAGGCCGGTTCAGGCGCAGCGACTTCTCCCGATGGCCGCAACCGGGACAAGTCAGCTCGCAAGTGAAACGGTGCCCCTCCACCTGTATGCTGCCCAAAGCGCTCAGAGCCGCCGCAACCGTCGTGGTATCGGGCCGGCATCTCCAGGTCTCAATCGCCCAACTGCGATGATCGAAGCGACAGCAGGGGTTACGCCGGCCGGCAGTCACCTGAAATTTGCGATGTTCCGCGTCCAGGATCACTTGCCTTCCGGCGGCCGAATCCGCCCGCTTGCCGTGCAGCAGCTTTTCGATTTCCATGACCATCAGCGAAGCCGCCAACGCGCCCAGCGCCGAGGACGACATCGTGGGATGGGTGGCGCCGCCGCCGGCGCCGCACAGGTACTCCTGTTCAAGGACGGAGTACTCGTCGTGGCCCCACCAGCACTCCAGGCACGGCGAGTCCGGCGCGGGAACATAGGCATTCACGCGGACCAGGTTCTGGCTGCCCAGCACCCCGCAGTCGATCCAGGGTGAGTTCAGCCTCCAAGCCAGCTCGTTGACGTGCTGCCGGGCGGCTTTGCTGTCCAGGCAACTCACGATCAGGTCGCACTTGAGCAGCCCGCGCGGGACATCTTCGATGCGCTGCTCGAGGGCAACCACATCCAGGCCCGAAGCGCCGAGACACGGCCGGATGCGCCTTAACTTTTCCGCCTGCGCCTTAGCCTTGGGCCGGCCAACGTCGAGAAGATCGATGTTCTGAACCGCCAGGTTGGCGGGCTCGTAGAACTCCGGATCGACCAGCGTGAGGCGCGAGATCCAGGACATGCGCGCCAAATGCGGCAGCAGGTGCGAACCGGTGTTGCCGCCCGCGCCGGCCACAACAACGTGATTTGTCTCCTTCGGCATCAGTCAGCCTCCGGCGTCCAGGTGAAGCCCGCGTCGAGAGCCGTGGGATGGCCGCAGAACGCGCATTTTTCGGAGTAAGTCCAGCAGGGAAGATCGGCGGACTGGTTGTACCAGATGCCGCAACCCGGGCAACACACGGCTGGCGCGCCGGCTTCAATCTGCTGCCGGCATCGGCCGCAGAACACAGGCCGATCGAAGGCGGGAAACGCCACCACGGCGGCCAGCGCCTCGGTAGAAAAGTATTGCACCTCGGCGCCGATCCGAATCTCGTCGCGATCGGACAGAACACACAAGCCGGCGGACACGGAACGGCTATTCACCCGCACATCGCAGTCTCCCGAGGCGATCAGCGCCCAGAGTTTCGATCCGCCGGAGTCGGTCCGCAACAGCCGCGCAACCTTTTTGGCGGGCAGGACCTCTGGCGCGGAACTCGTGGCAAGCGCAGCGACGTCGATCCCCACGTCGTCCAGCATCTGCGCGTCCCAGCCGCTTGTGCCCCGCGTCCAAAGATGAGCCATTGCGAATCTCACCTCCCTCGTTGACTTACCGTACGTCCCCTTGGTGCTCGATGAGGAATCACTCGAGCCCGCCGATCGCCTCTTCGAATCAAGAGGCTGAAAACATGCGGGATATTCGCGAACGGAATCAACCGCAATTACTGCCGGTCACGTTCCGGCGCGATGCAAACATCCCGGCCCTCCGTTGCGGCGCTGTTCGGCGCCAGTCCAGGCTGCATTGATGCTGTTCGCCGGCCGGCGCCTCCGCCCCCGCGAGTTCTGCCTCGTCATTCCGGGTCGGCATCCGGCCGCCATCTTGCGGTTGCGGGTGCAGTCAATCCCTGGGCGCTTCGCTTGAGAGCCAGCCGGACACCGAGCCGCCCATGCGTCTGGATCAGCCCTCTTTCGTAACCGGCGCCGCCCAGCGAATTCCGGAGGAGGTTCACCAGGCTATTCACGTAGCCGGCGCTTACGCTCTTTCCCGTGCGCTGCTCCAAAAATGCCTTGATATCGGGTCTGTTGCGCCAGCCGACCAGCGGATCGTCTCCGGCGCTGTCCTTTTCGCCCGAGGCGATGAACTGAAAGACCTCGGCTAACCGGGGCGGCAGAGTGAATTCGGCGCCGCCATCGATAGAAAACGCGGAGGATCCGTTGGGTCGCGGATCGACACGCAGGTTGTAGGCGACTTCCTGGCCGACGCCGGGCGCGGGAGGCTTGTGGCCGGAGGCGGAGAACAGCGCACGCTGGAGGGTCACGAGGTCCAGCTCGATCCGTTCCAGGCGCACGACCTGGGCCTCCAGAGCAGACCGCAACAGACGGGTATCGTGCAAAAGGATGCGGAGCGATGCTTCGAGATTGACTCTGATCCCCATAAACCGGCCTCAAACGACTGCTTGTGTCCGCTACGGCACGCTTGGTTTGGCATGCCGTAGCGCCTTAGGGCGTGACCAGTTCGAAAAGCCGCCCGCATCCCCGGTCTCATGCCGGGAGCCGGCCCGGCTCCCTACCCCACGGTGGTTACCGCCGCTGCCATCAGCGGGTCACGCTCGCATCCGCGATGGCGTTGGTATAGAGCGTTTGGGGCAAATCGGCCTCGCCGCCCAGTTCCGGGGGAGTGAAATCGTCCGGGAGCAAAAAGGCCACGAGGGTATCCGCCTGGGTGTCGTCGCCGCCTGTCGTGACGTCGGCCGTCCAACTGCCATCGCACGCGAGGGTGGTCTTCGGATCGGCGAATGTGGGTTTGATCCACCAGCCTTGCGTGCCCACGTGGATGTACACAGCCACATAGTCGTCAGCCGGCGCCACGTGCGCGACCTGGCCGCTCAGGTTGTCCGTGCTGCCCAGGCCAGGCACGTGGGTGAACGCGAGCGACGGCGTACCGGCGCCGTCAGTGACGGTGTTGCAGGAGGGACCTTGCACGCACCCAGTGAGCGGCGCAAGAGCCAGAAGAGCGACTGCCATTCCACTGAGTCCCGATTTCATTTTTCGTCCTCCTTACTGGTGGAGCATGTTTCAGCTGCGTCGGAGCGCGGGCTGAACCCGTCGCGCATCGTGATCCCGACGTGCGATCTGTTTGGATATGCCGTGAATTCCAGAAATTCTCGCCAGAAATATTCGAGGGAGGACTTATAGGAAGAAGGTTTCGGGCCGAAGCCCGGAAATCGCCGGGCATACAAGCCATGAAAGCCGAGGGGAATCGATGAATGGACTTTGGCCGTTTCGGCCGCGCGGATGGGGCACCGTAGGGAACTATCTATATACAACGATCGTCTGCGCTTCCTCGCCCGTCGAAGCACAGAGCCGGGAACCTGACCGGCGGCTTCCACGGTTGTCGTTCTCCGCCACCCCTTTTTAGGGCCGGTTCGAGCCCGCCAAAGAATTTTGGCGAGAAATGGCTGCTGCAACCGCATTCCCGATTGAAAGGAGAACGCGATGCTTTTGATCCTGGAAATTGCTTTGACTATCGCAGCGTGGAGGAAAGGTTGGGGGGCGCGTGCCCTGCTTCCCTTGGTGTTCGGGTTTGGAGCCGCTTTCCTGATCGGACTGGTCATCGGAGCCGCGGGTGGGTCGACGGACGGCGCCGCCGTGTTCGGGATCCTCTGCGACGTGGGCGTCGTGATCGCCCTGGGCATCATGGCGCGCCGGGCCCCCCAGGCAGGGGCCGCGCACGGGCCAGCAGAATCCCTGGAGCAGGCCGGCGAGCCTGGGGAGCTGCAACTGCACCTCAACCATTAGACGAGAGCGGGGACGGGTCTCAACACCCGTCCCCGCCCCCGCGCGCCAGGCCTCCGTCCGCGCTTTCGGCCGACTGGGGGTCTGGTGATCTCCCCACAGCCGGATCGCGCGAAAAGCGGCTAATTGGAGGCTCGCGCGGCCCAAAACCAAGCGGCCCAGCCAGGCCAGCACCGCAGGGGAAGCCCCCCGCGCCCCGCCCCGCCCGGAGGCCCAGGCTCGTACCTTGCAGCAGGGTTTTAGCATGACTCGATTCGATTGCGCGGTTGGCTTGCCTCGCCCATTTGGCGGATGCTATGATTCGTTCTCACCAATCCACTGTGACAATCTTGGCGGTTTTACGCCCCCTCCGGACTCCGCCAGGCGGCGCAGAAGGGCGTTTCCGGGACCCAAATCATTTCTTAAAGACAATTCCACGAAGGCTGACGGATTGGAGCGCGCCAACTCATGGCACGCAAGGGGAGCTCGACCGATGCCGCTAGACAAGGAACGCGACCGGCAGCTTGTTATCGCCTGCCAGGAGGCCAGGCTGCGGGAAGATCGAGCATCGTACGACGCCTCTTTTGGAGACTTGTTCAAGGGCCACTATGCAGGGGTCATGGCGATCGCGCGGCGAACCACCAGGAAACCGGAAGACGCGGAGGAAGTGGCCAGCGACGCGTTCAAAGACCTGGACGGGTATATGGCGCGAGTCGATCCGGACAAGGGCAGTTTTGGGCTTCTGCGGGTGTTTGTGTTTCATCGGGCCGCGGAGAAATATGCCGCGCTTGCGGATGACCTGGAAAAAGTGGAGAACTTCGATCCCGATAAACACCCGGAGCCCGTGTCCGGCGATCCGACTGTTGAAACGAGGCTGATCGACCAAACCAGGGCCGGGATCCATCTTGCGCGGGCGGAGCGTCTGGCCAGGGTTGTCTGCAGCCGGGAGGCCGGCGCCCCAAATGAGCGCATGGTCTTTCTGTTTTGCCGTACGCTGGCATACAAGCCGGCGCGCCTGGCCGATGCAAGGTTTTCCGAGAGAAAGCTGGGCGCGGACTGCGAGCTGGGCGGCGTTTTTCTGGCGGCCATTGAACCGGAGCTGGAGCGCGAATGGACCCAACGCTCCGAATTGCGGCCCGATCTGATTTACAGCATGTTCGAGCCGCTCCGCGGAGATATGAATATCGTTCTGCGCGCCTTTCCCCTGCACGGAAGCACCCGGGATCTTTATTGCGGCAAGCAGATCTGGGAGCTGCCCATTTGCCAGGGGCGGTTATGCGAGTATTTCCGCACGTCGCCCCCCACGGAGGATATTCGAATGTGGTGCGTGAATGTGGAAAAGCGCGTGGTCAAGCTAGCAAAGAACCTGAAGTAAGTCAGCGGCGATTGGCGAGAGGCACGAGCGATGATCGGGAACAAAACGAATGGATCTGCGTCCGGTTGCCCCACTTCGGAGGAGCTCGTTGACTACTTCCGGCTCCGCCTGCCGGAGCCCGCATGCAAGCGATCGAGGCGCATTTCGCCGCTTGCGAAGCATGCGCGGAAGAGACTCGCCGGGTATTCGAGACCCTGGTCGATCTGGACTCGTGGACGCCTGAATCGATGGGGGAGGCGGTGCGGCGCGAGGCCCTGGTTCTCGGCCTGGCCCAGGCGGAAGAGGACGAGCAGGAGGGGACGGACTGGGCGAAGCGGCTCCGACGCTGGCGCCAGGGTGTGGCTCAGGCGGCGGATGGGGGTCTGGAATTGATCGTCGCGGCTTCGGGCATTCGCATCGTCACACAGTCTTTGCGCAAGTTCGTGGCGCCTGGCGGAATCCGGTTCGAGCCCCTGCTCGCCAGCCGCGGACAGGCGCCCGATGCCGCCGGCACGCCCGAAAAGCCGCCGGGCGCGGCTGTCCTGTCGGTGGAGAAGCCGGATGTCAGAGTCGGAGTTGACGAGAATAACAAGGTGACGGTAACCCTTCAAAGCTGGCCCGCGGACCGCTTGCCCCCGGGAATTGTGGTGATCGACAAACTCGGGAAGCAGCGCCCGCTTCGGCTGGAACTGCTCCGGAGCGAGAGCGGCGAGTACAGGACCGAGTTTTTCCGGGAGCCCGGCGAATTCATGATTCTCTTTGCGCCCGTGGAACGGAAAGAACCGGACTAGGAGCAAGACTGCAGGGGTTGGAACTTCCGGCGAATTGAGGTGAACCGCGTGAAGCCGCTTGCAACACTGAACGCCGCGCTCTATGGGAATGGGCCGATGAGCCTGGAGCTGATTCAGCAATCGGTGAACGAGTTGTCGCTCGCGCGGATGCCCTATGCGGAAGTGCGCGTGCAGGCACAGATTGTCGATGCCCTTTCCGGGCGGATTCGAGCGGAGGTTGAGGGGAACGCCGGCGAAGGGGGCCTCAGCCGCCGGTCCAAAGTGGTTCGGATCGACCCGCTCATCGCCTCCGGCCGCGGACTGCTCGATGAAATCCTGCCCCTGGGCCAGCTTGAGGCCCGATTCATCCGGGAACCGCTCTGCGATCTCAAGACCGCCCTGCTGGTGGCAACCAATGTTCCCGAAATTCCCTGGGAGTTATTGCACGACGGAACCGACTTCCTGGGCCTGCGCTACGAAATGGGCCGCAGCCTGCGCGCCCGCGGGCCGGAATGGCGTCCCCGCGGCAACAACGATACCTGGCAATGCCTGATTATCGCCAACCCCACCGGCGACCTTCCAACCGCCAGCAGCGAGGCGGCTTCGGTAAAGGAGAGCCTGGAAGCGAAGGGGATCGCATGCGATTATCTTGCCGAGCAGGATGCGACCTTCGAGCACGTTTTGGAATGCCTGAGCGCCTCGCACTACGACATCGTTCATTATTCCGGGCATATTGGCCGCGACGAGGAATCTCGCGAATATGGATTTCTCCTGCACGGTTCGCGGTACTTTACCTCCGGCGCCATCAAGGCTCATGTTCGCACTCCCGCCATCGCATTTCTGAATGGCTGCAACTCCGGCGAAGTCGTCCAGGGGCTCACTGAAGCCTTCTTATCGACCGGGACACAAATGGTGATCGGGTCGCTCTACGCTACGCCGAGTCGCGGCGCCGCGGCCTTCGCCAAGAAGTTTTACACCGAGTTCCTGAACGGCGCCTCGGCCGGGGAATCCATGCGCCAGGCACGCCTTCATGTGAAGGGGTTGGAGAACTGCGGAGCATCGTGGGCCTGTTTTGTCATGTACGGAGACCCCCGCTTTTCCCTGGAGTTAAAGGTCGATGAATTCGATGCCTGGTTGAGCGGCGCAGGGTTCGACCGCTCGGAATTCGATGCCTCCGCCATCAAGATTCTTCAGCAGGCCCTCACCTACGGAACAGCATCCCAGGGAGTGTCGACGGCGATTTTCTTTGCCGCGCTGGTGGAGGGAGCGGAGCCTTTTCTGCGCCAGCAACTGGAGCGGCATGGCGTTCTGCAACTCCTGGAGGAGGCGTTCAAGGCGGCGCTCAAAGACGGCGAGAAGGACGCGGACAACACCGGCGGAGAAACATTGCGGCCGGCCAGGAAGGGCAGCGCGCAGGTCGATATCAGCCCTCATGTCCTCGGAATTCTTCGCCGGGCGAAGGAGACATGCCAGGCGCAGGGACTGGAGAAGGTCACCGAACTTGGCTTGGTATGCGGCTTTGCGCGCGAAGCGCAGGGGAGCGCGTGGACCATACTGCGTAAGCTGAAAATCGCTCCGGACGACCTTGACCCGTGGCTCGCCGCCGCGGCGCAAAAGTCCATTGGCGGGGTGGGAACTCTCACCCCATCGATGTGTTCCGAGCAAGCCTGGGCGATTCTGACCGGCGCGGCAATGCGCGGACTCCAGACTGGGATGGGTGGCGTGAGCGCGATTCACCTGCTTCAGGCCATGGCCGCCGATCAGGCCGGTTCGCTGGCGGCCGCGCTTCGCCGCCTGGGGATCGGACTCGCCCTGGACGCGGGGCTGCCTGCCGAGCCGTCCGCTCAATTGGCCTTCGACGCCGCAAGCGAGCCGGTCCCCTGCTCGCGAAACGTCAGCGATATTCTGTCGCGCGCCCAGGATGAAGCTGCGGGCGAGACAAGAAAAGTCGAAGAACTGGACCTGCTTCGCGCTTTTGTAAGAAACGGCGGCGGATCGGCAGGCAGTCTGCTGCTTCAGCACGGCGTGCCTCCGCGTATGCTGACCACCCGATTGTTTCTCGACGGCGGCGTCTTCGATACCGGCCGATTCGATGAAAGCGGCCAAAGAGTCCTGGATGAGACGTTCGATTTCGCCAAGCAGCGAGGATACTTGACCATCGGGAACCGGCATTTGCTTTACGGGTTATTGTCGGCCAGCGCGTACTTTGCGGAAGAGCTTCGCCGGCAGGATCGCGACGCAGAACATCTCGCGGAGTTGTTTTATGCCGCCTTGCCTTCCGCGGATCAAGGTTCTGGCACGGAGATTCCGCGCTGGTCGTCTTTGTCTACCAGCCTGCTCAAGGTTCTTCTTGAAGCGGAAACAATTTCGGATCGCGAAGGCAGCGACGCCATCGGCGATAAGCATCTGCTGCGTGCATGGTGTTTGGAGGGATCTGGAGCGGCGATGGATTTCTTGATTCAACAGGGCGTGCGGGTGCGCAAACTCTGCAAGCAGACAGGGTGATTCACGGCTTCGCGCGGGGCATTGCGCTTGCCTGCAAAGGAAGGGCGGCTGGGCGATGAACGGCGCCGCGGTTTTTCGGGCGCCCTGGCTCGGCCAGAAGAGTTCGAGCTAAGGATAACCATGCCGGCAGCGGGCCAGGATCGGAAGACACACCTTTACCCAAGAGGATTTGGAAGGATATGAGCACCGTGAAGGAAAGCAAGTCGCAGAGGCGCGAACTGGGGAATGCAGTTCCCCCGCCTTTCATTCCTGTTCAGGCAAAAGTGTCGTTTCCGGCTCGGCTCTGCTGGAGATTTACCAGTTTCGGGCGCGCGCGTCTGAACCTGTGGCTTGCCCTGCGGTCGCCAAACTCCGGCAAGCTCCGGACTGCGCTGGCTGCCAGACTGCCGGGTCTGCAGCGGAACCTGAACGATAAGAAACCCAAGCGTAAATCCACACTGCAAGACATCCTGCTCTTTTTGGCATGGTCGGATCTGCAAACCGGCGCTTTCGCCGATGGCATGCGCCAGCTGGCGGAGTTGGATCGGATGTTTCCGGCGAGCACGGAGCGGCTGGCCCTGCGCTGGGATCTGATGCAGCGCCTGCAACAAAGCCGTTCTTCTCTCGATTATCAAAACCAGGCCGGACTTTTCCTGTCCGATGCGCTTGCGGCGGATTTTGGCGGCGCGGTTCTCGAGACATTGCGCGTGGTCTACACCGACCTCACCTGGGAACTGCGGCTTGGCCTTGCCGATTCGGCGCACGCCTCGCTTACCGCCGATCCCCGCGTGCGGGCCGCGGTAATTCAATGGCAATGTCCGGCGCTGTTCGCGTCGCTCAGCGAGGCCCATTCCTGGATGCAGCGAATCTCACCGGAGCATTTGGACTTCGCCCCGGGAATGAAGGCCGATGCCGTGATCGCGTTGGGTCGCGGGGCGGAGTGGGACCGGGACTGGGCGGGCATGGAGGCCCGGGCGCGCGAGGCTTTGCAGATCGTGCCGGATTATCCGGAAGCGGTCTTTCTGCTGACTCGTTCCATGCTGCACCAGCCTGGCCGCGCACGACCCGAAGAACTGTGGTCGGCAGCGATACCGGATGAGCCGCGGTGGCAGCGGTTGCGGCTCCAACGCAACCTGCACGAACATGGCAGTCTGATGGTGGCTGAGGACGTGATCGCGCGGTTGCCCGAGGCCGTAAGCGCCGGGGATCTGCTGGAGCTGGATCTCTCGATCCAGTTAATTGAGTCCCCCCTCACCGAGCTTGCCGCCCTCGGCGCCGAGCGTATCGCCCAATGCGCGGATTTGTCTTCCCAGTTGCAGAATCTGGTGGAACCACTTCTCCGTCGGCTGCCCTTCTTCAAGCGTTATTGCGGTCACTGTGAGGCGGCTGTCGAATCTTTCAGGGGATCGGAGAAGCTGGGTACGCGTTGTCCGAACTGCCAGAGACCCATCCCCTTGTTACCTCCCGAAACCGCCGCCGCGTGGCTGCCCTGGACCGAAGTGAACCTGGCCCTCAAGGAAATTCATATCGATCGCAGTTACACGAGCGCGTTTCGGCGCCTGGAGAATCGCGACCTGGAATCCTATGCCCCAGCACGTCTTGTGGCGCAAATTGCGCGCTTGCTGGCCGGGTCGCCCAAATTTTCGGGGGAAAAGAACACCGTGCGTGTGCCGGTGTTCGCGCTGGCCAACGCTTTGCGGGCAGTTACCGGCCAGGTAGAATCAGCCGGCGAGTGGAACCAATTGCGGACCCGCGTGTCCGCTGCTCTGGCCTATCCCTTCTTGCGCGAGTTCCCGGCGCTGATCGCGGCCGGAGAAATCCTTACGCTTGCCGTGCGTTTTCTTGGGGGGGACGAAAGCGCAAGGGAGGACACGCTCCGCTACACGGTTCCCGAGCACGCGCCGCTCTGGGCGGTATGGCTATTCAGCCGCCTGGTTCAGTTGTGCTGCTGGAATTCCGATTTCGAAGCTATCCTGCGCCGGATTCCTTTAGCCTCGCCTGCCGTCGCGTGGTTCATGGTCGTTTGGTGCTACAACTACGGCAAACTCGATAGCAAACTTTCCGCAGACGAGTCTCATGCCATGGAACTTCTGAACCAGGGCCTGCCGCCAAGTCCTCTGCTCACCGCGCGCATCCTAAACTATCGGAATCAAGATCTTCCCGCGAATTACGCTCCTCCAAAGGACGCGTTCGCGGAACTGGGCGAACTCTGCGGCGAGCACGCCCGGCGTGAAATGGCGCTGGAATTGGATTTTGCGCGGTCCCGAAGTGCGCTGGCCAATGGGGAACCGGCAGCGGCTGCCAGCCAGTTGCTCGAACTCATCCGATCCCTCGACTCAGTCGGTTCTCTCGCCACCGTTTGGTGGCTCCCGCTCATTCTCTTTTGGCTGGGTGTGGCGCAGGCACAAGAACATGACGGCAAAGCCGCGGGGACTTTTGAGTCTCTCCTGGACGGTCCATGCGCCGGCGCGGCCAGGGGACAACTGGCTCTGCTGGCTCTACGGGACGGTTCCCTGGACGATGCTGCCCGCTGGATTGCTGAAGCACCGGAGCATGTTCCGAGCGTCCGCTACGCCGAAGTGCTCCTGCTGGCGAGGCGCGGCAAGTTAAGCGAGGCGCGACAGTGGCTGGAATCGGAGGACGCCAACCTGATCTTCGCGGGAACGTCCTACGCATTGCCCGCTTGGAGACTCATGGCCGCCTTGGAGGAACGGCGAGGCAATCGAGAGGAGAGCGAGCGGCTGCACGCGGCGATTCTCGCCTCGCATCCGGGCGACGCGATCGCGTCGGTCCGTCAGGGAAGGATCCTGATTGAGACGGCGTATCCTTCTTTCCGGGCGACCGGAACTCCGCCGAGCCCGGGAGCCGGCTTGCCGCCAAAAGTTTCCGAAGCGGCAGGGGCAGCAAAGATCGCTTGGTGGAAACCGTACGCGACTCTTCACGACTTGATGTACGCGCCCGGCGATGGCCTTCCTGAACGGGAGCGCGCCGTCAGTGAGGAGTTTGGCGAAGGCGGCGAAAGTGTGATCTGGCGTCAACTTCTGGCTCACCGGTTTCTGCGCGCCAACGATCCCGCCCGCGCTTTGCAAACGCTCGACATTCCGCTGGCGCTGGCCAACTTGCCGCGTTGGTTTGCGCAGGCGCGCCTGATTTTGACTGCCTGGCGCTGGTTAACGCGCATTTCACAGGATGGCACGAGTGCCGAGGCCTGCCAAAAGCTGCAAAAGTGTTTGCGGGCTCTGATCCCATTGGCTCAAGATCGCGGCGATTCGCCGGCCGCACTGTGGGGCGCAATCGTGGAGCGGGCCTTGCAGGTGCAGAGCACCGGTTCGCTGGACACGCTGATCCGCGATTCGCAGCCGCTGGGAGTTCCGCCTTTCAGTTATTTGCCTCAACTTTGGTCGGAGACGGCTCAACAGCGCCGACTGGCCGCGGAAGCCCTCCTGCAGGCGTTGAGCCAAGATGGCACGGGGTGGAACGAGGAGCAGAAACTGCTTCTCAGCGCCCTGGCCGCCTGGGCCGCGGAGGCGGACGACACTTACGTCGAGCAGTACTCGATTCTGGAGCCGGTGTTGGACGATCTGCCGGTGCGGGGACGCGACCTCTGGGTGCCCGCGGCTCTCATCCGTTTCTCCAAAAGCGACTGGAAGAGCCTGGCCGGCGACCGCTTGCCCGACTGCATTGCCGACATGTCCGATCCCTACGTCTGCTTGATTGTCGAACTTGCCGATGCCCGGGCCGCCGCCGCCGATCTGAGGAAACCCGCTCATGCGGTAGCACAGCGGATCAAGGGAATCCACAATAACCTGGCCGCCCTGGTGGAGCGGATCGATTCACAGAGGTCCGGCAATGGCTCATAACGGCGGGTCAATAGAATGGCAGCGCAACGATGGAGAGATTGAAGGAGCACTTATGCTTCTGACCGACAACGGATTGCAACTCGCGGCGTTCGACACGACCATGGCAAGCTTGCTGGGCAACAGCCCGGGTGAAGCAGGCGCCAATCTTCTCGTGGAGGCGGGCAAGCACCAGCACAAGCGCGTCGAATTGTGGGACTGGTTCTACCTGCTGCTCAAGGCGCCCATGAAGACGGCGGCCCGTATCGAATTCATCGAAACGCAGGGAATGAAGGCCGAAAACTTCATCGACGACATCGAAGCGGCCTTCGACCTGGATAAGGAGTTCAAAGGCCCGCCGCCCTCCGACCTTCTTCCGGAAACCGTTTCCCCCGCCGTGCTGCGGATGCTCGACCGCGCCGAAGCCCTGGCCCGCGACAATGAGCGCGCCAGAATCTCCGAGCTGGAAGTGACGCTCGCCTTGCTGGAGTGCGCCGGGGAGGACATGAGCGACTTCTTCGCCGACGTAATGGATCGCGAGAAGGACGGCCTGGGGCGCTTCAAGAAAATGCTGGCGAAAAGGATCCAGCCGCCTCAATCGTCTTCCGGTAAAGCGATCTTCGAAGAAGCGCCTGCCGGAAAACTCCGGCTGGAACTGTTTTCTACAGACGGCCGCACCTTCTGCAAGCGCTGGCGCGAAGACATGGCGGCGATGGGCATCAAGACCAAGGTCACGACGCGCCATCTCCTTTACTCGATCCTGGGCAACGCATCCGGGCCCCTGGCCACCGCGCTCGCCAATTTTGGGGTGACGGTTAAGAACCTTCATGCCGCCCTCACTCGCGAACTGACGAAGCCCGGGCGGAAGCGGAACGACACGTTCGCGCTCACCAGGGATGCGGTGTTCGATTCCGTGATCGGGGTCTTGACGGAAGCCGCCAAATTGTCTCAGGAGCGCGACGCGAAAGGAATCGGCGAGATCGACATTCACCGCGCCTTCCTGGCCAAGCAGGAGCATGAGTTGGCGCGCCTCATGCCCAAGCAGGACGGCGTGAATCTGGCCGCGGTCGCCGACTACATGGCGGAGGCGCAATCGGACGAGGAAGAGCCGGCGCCATTGCAGCGTTTCAGCCTGCAGGAGATGCAGGACCGGATCAACGGAACCATCTTCGGTCAGCCAACGGCGGTGGCCAGGATTTCGCCGTGGATCTCGCGATTCCGCTTCGGCATTACGCGCGGCAGCAGGCCCGCCGGCGTGTTCCTGTTCCTGGGGCCCACCGGCACGGGGAAAACGCAATTGGGCAAGGAGCTGGCGCGTTACGTCTACGGCAGCGAGGACGAGATGCTGTTTTTCGAGATGGGCACGTTCAATACCAAGGAATCCATGAACATGTTCATAGGCTCTCCGCCGGGCTATGTCGGCTACGGCGAAGGGAAATTGACCAATGGGCTGCGCGATCATCCCGAGTGCGTGGTTCTCTTCGACGAAATCGAGAAGGCCGACATCGCCGTATTCGACGCCCTTCTGCGCTTTGCCGACGAAGGCAAAATTTCCGATCCCGCCGGGCCGGTTCGCGACGGACGGAAGTGCATCATTGTTCTCACCTCGAATGCGGGGCAGACCTGGCTGCGCAAGCACGTCAAGGAGAATCCCGATTCGCTGCAGAACCCCGAGATGCTCTCCGATCAGTTGTTCGAGGCCGCCACGAGCGAATTGGCCGTGAAGGGTTTTCGCCCGGAATTCCTGGGCCGCGTGGATGAACGCATTACCTTCGTGCCCTTCTCGATCGCCACCTGCCGCCAGATCGTGGACGGGGTCCTCAAGAAGGAGTTGCCTCAGTTCGAGGATCGCGGCGTGACCATCGAGATCCCGGAAGACGTTCGCGACATTCTGGCCAGATTCACGTTCGACACCGCGATGGACCAGGGCGCGCGGGGCGCGCCGCGCGCCGTCAATACCTACATCATCAGCCCGGCCATCGACATTCTTTCTCCCTTCCAGGAGCGCGGCGATCCGCTGCCGACGCGTCTGCTGGCCGTCGCGCTCGGCAAGGACGGCGTCACCGCGGACGGGCAATGCGGAATTTGTTTGGAGATTGCGTGATGACGACCCCGGACACACCGCAGCGCACGCATCTGGCGGCAGGAACCGTGCTCGGCGACCGCTTCGAGATCTCCGACTTCCTGGGCGCGGGGTCTTTCGGCGAAGTCTATCGCGCCCGGCAGTTGCTCTTCGGCCGCGGCTTTCGCAACGTCGCCCTCAAGCTTTTTGCCGAGGGCGTGGTCACGGCGCAAAACGCACGCGAGATTCTGAACGACGCTCTGCTGGTCTTCGGGCTTCTCGACGAGAATCCCACGCTCGACATCGCCTCGCACCTGGTGCAGGTCTACGACATGGGGATCGTCGCGGCCCCGGCGCCCCGCGCGTTCATGTCCATGCGATTGATCCCCGGCAAGAAAACTCTGCGGTCCGAGGTCTATCGCTTCCGTTATGCCGGGGGCATGCCGGTTTCCTTGTCGCTGCGTTATTTAAGGGAGCTGCTGGCGCCGCTGGCCTGGATGCACGCTCTCGAAACCCCCGCGGTTCACGGAGATCTGAAACCGGAAAACGTCATGCTGACCGAGGACTCGCGCCTGGTTCTTGTGGATTTCGGGCTGGCGGCGCGCATGCCCCTGGGCGTTCGTGGCGGCACCATCGCCTACGATGCGCCCGAGAAACTGGTCGGCTTGATGGGCGGTCCCGCGGCGGATGTCTATTCCGTCGGCATTATTTGGTACGAACTGCTCACCGGCCAGCATCCTTTCCAGAATGTCGGGCTGGAAGCGCTGGGCCGCGGCGATTCCGACGGGTATACCCAGGCCCACATCGAGGCGCGAAAATGGCCGATCTGCGGCAAAGACAACCTCCCGCCCGGCCAATGGCAGAAGCGAATCCCGCCGGCCTCGGAGATCAACCAGGATCTGGCCGGGGCGCATCCCCAGATCGAGTTGCTCTTGAACAAGTGTCTGGCCGACGACATGTCGGAGCGATTCGCGAACGCGCGCTTGCTGCTCGATGCCATTGACGCCTACATCGAAAAAGGCGGAGTCCTGTCGCAGTCGGATCGGGAAGTAATTGGCGCGGCGCAGAAGCCGCGGATGGCGCAGGCTGCGCCGGAGATGCAGCCGAAGACGAACGAAATGCGTTTGGGCGATGCCGCGGCCCTCATCCGCCAGGAGAAACCGGAGCAAGCGCTCGCCATCGCGGACCAAATTCTCCAGACCGCGCCGCAATCGGTGGCGGCGTTGCTGATGCGGGCCAGTGCGCTCGCCAGAATATCCGGACGCCTCAAAGAGGCCGACGATGCCTGCGGGATGGCGATGAGCCTGGCACCGCAGGATCCCGCGGTCTACGAAACCCTGGCGGCAATTCGCGAAGCGCAAGGCAAGCGCACGCAGGCCGCCGGATTTCGCAACACGGCCGGCGAGCTTCGCCGCAAAGCACGTCCCACAGGAAGGACGTATTCGCTATGACAACGACCACGACGACGATCGCCAACCCCGAAATCGATGTGCACGCATGTGCGTCGAACGTGATGGCGGCTTTGGCCGATCTGCAGGGCTATCTCAACTCATCCATCAATCCCGACCGCATCGCCCTGGCGGATCTGGAAATGGGGCCCATGGGATGGACCAAGCTCGTCTACACTCCCAAGGCGTTTGAGATTTGGAGCAAGCAGCATCAGCTGTTCGACAGCGACCCGCTGATCCTGCATCATCTGGCGATCATGCACCATGCCCGAGCCTTCGATCTGGAAGCGGGGCCGAATCCATCGCAGTCCGATGCCGATTGGGCGGCGGCCATGGGCTACTGGCACCGGCTGCACGGAATGGATGTCTTCTGGGACCGGTTGACCGAAAAGGCCTGCGCCGGCACCGCGCGGCAAGATGCGATCGATAAGCTGAGAGCCGCGTTTCCCCAGATGATCCTGGCCGTTCACTACGACATCGCTTTGGATGAGGAAACACGGCAGAAACGGAAATCGAGGGCGAAGTTTCACATCTCCATGGTCCACAAGTCGCCGTTCGACGCCGGCCAGCGCGCTGAAGCCCAGCGCGCCGCCTACAACCGTTACATCAAATGCGTCCCGGACGAGGTGTGGCAGAAGAACGAACTGCGCGAAGAGGTGCTGTCAAAGGGGCAGAAAGCGATCGTCGAGTACCTGGATTTCGATCCCGGCTGCTTGCCCGCCCTCGAGGACGCGCTGCGCTTGCAGCGGAGAATTCAGCGCTCCAGGAACACTGCCTGGCAAGCGATGGGCGAAGGCGATCCAAAACGCAAGGCGCTCTTGCTTCTGGAGAAGAAGGACGCGGAGGCCTGGCGCGTGTTCTTCGATCAGCTCGCCGCGGTGGCCGACCAGCTCGAGGAGAGCGTTCGCGAGGATCTTGCGCGGTGGTACCACGGCCGCGGCGGCGATCTGTGCGCGCTCGACGAACGCGAAAAGGGCATCGAATTTTATGAACGCGCCGTGAGCCTATGCCGTCCGGAGGACGAAGAGCGCAAGGTTCATGTCCGGCAGTTGGTACAGACCCTGGCGTACGTGGCGCGCGAGAAGGCCGTCAAGGAAGACGCGGACGCCAAATCCTACTGCGACAAGGTCCGCCAGCGAAGCGACTTGAGCATGGTCGCATCCTTGTTTCTGGCCCAGGCATACGTGCGCTTGTCGGCGTTCGATGCCGCGGAGGACCTTTGTGGCAAAGGCATGAGCATCGAGCCGGACTTCGACGACCTGGAAGCCGACCAGTGGCTAGGCAGGTTGAAGGAGTTTCAGCGGGATATCCCGATCCTGAAGCTGATGCCGGCGGCGAAGGATGCGATGGAGTCGGGCCGGTATCAGGACGCAGTGCGATCGCTCGACGCGGCGGAGAAGCTGGCGAAGGCGGCGGACAATCTGGGAATGCACAACAGCATCTACTGGCTGCGCGTGCAAGCCCACTTGGCTTTGGACCATCTTGCGGACGCCAAGAGGGATCTGATCCTTTACCAGGGACTCCTGGACAAGGATTCGTCGCCCTCCGACATCCAGGCCGGACAGAAGCTGGCGAAAATGGTCGCCGAAAAGGAGGAGATGGGGAACATCCGGCCGCTTCTCGATAAGGCCCAGGAGGCTATGAGGGCGAATCGGTTCAACGACGCGCTGCCGCCGCTCAATGAGGCTGCCCGGAAAGCGCCGAATATGGACGTCGTCTTCTTCCTGCGCGCCCAGGCCCTGGCGGCGACGGGAAAGATCGCCGAGGCCCGGCAGGATATTCAGAAAGTGGCCAGCCTTGCCAAGTCGGACGAGGACCGCAAGCACGTCGAGAACTTGAAAGAGATGGTGGTTCAGGCAGAGACGGCAAACGTGGTCCGGGAGCTGCTGGGCAAAGCAAAACAGTGCATGGAGACGGGCCGCTTCAAGGAAGCTGTTGCGCCGCTCGACGAGGCTGCCCGGAAGGCGCCTCGCACGGACAGCATTTTCTTCCTCCGCGCCCAGGCCCATATGGCGTTGGGCCACGTCGCCGAGGCCAAGCGCGATACCGAGACGGTGATCTCTCTTGCGGAAACCCCAGACGACATCAGCGCCGCCGCTCGTCTAGAGGAAATGATCAAGCAGGCAGAGGCGACACTCGCCATCAAGGGCCTCTTGGACAAGGCAAAGCAGAGCATGGAGGCGGGCCGCTTCGAGCAAGCCCTGCCCCCGCTCGACGAGGCCGCCAGGAAGGCGCCCGGCGTGGATAGCGTTTTCTTCCTGCGCGCCCAGGCGCATATGGCTTTGGGTCATGTCGACGAAGCCAGGCGCGACGCCAAAACAGTGACCGCGCTCGCGAAAACGCCAGACGACGTCAAAGCCGCCGCGAAGTTGGAGGAGATGATCAAGCAGGGACAGTCGACCGCGGCGATCAACCGCCTTCTTACGAAGGCGCAATCGGCCATGGAAGGCAGCCGGTTCAGCGAGGCGGCGCAAGCGCTCGATGAGGCCGCGCAAATAGCCCCGGAGGTGAGCGCCATCTACTTTCTGCGCGCTCAGGCACGAGCCGGCGCGCGGAATTTAATGGGCGCCATCCAGGATTCCCAGAAGTTCGAGCAGTTGGCCAGTACGCGCGAGGAAAGAGAAGCAGCACAACGGCTGAAGCGGGCCTTGCTTGGCTCTTGAGGAATGCAGGCGCCAAACAATAAACCATCGCCGTGATTGGAAAGGAAATGCGTTATGCCCTTGAAATGGGAACAAGGAAAGAAGTCGCCTTATACCTGCAATTGTTTTTCTGTCTTGCGGGTCGGGCCGAATACCCGGCGGCGGGAGATCAGCCAGACCAGTCAGGAGATCTTGAAAGAGATCGAGTCGGGAAACAAGGTCCTCTGCGCCTGCGGTCACGAGGTGGATGTGCATCAGGTCGGTCATGCCACGAGCCAGTTATTGGAAGCCAACTCGCTGGCCGAAGAACTTCTCCTGATTCACCCCCAGCCGCCCCGGGACAATAAGGACAAAGTCAATGCCTTGGTCGACAACCTGAATCAGGCGGCCGTGCTGCCGTTGAAGCGAGATCCCATCCCGCTGCGTCACGCGGCGGCTTTCTTCTGGTTCACGCCCGCCCCCGGACCAGAAGCCGTCGAGCTGCCTGCCTGGGACGAGCTTGGACTAGTCAAAGCGGGAGATCCCGAAGATTTGGCGCTGGACATCGTTTTCGAAAGTTGAGCGCTCAAGCGGAGCGATTCCGCGGACCCGGTTTTGCCCGTGCTGAATGGCGCGGGTGCTTTTTCAAGAATGCTTTTTGAACGGCCTACTCGGAGAGAACCAATATGGACATCGGCATCGATCTCGGCACCACATTCAGCGTGATTGCAGTCAAGGGCCAGGTGGATTTGGCCCCTGGGTATTCCGGCGCGGAGTATCTGCAGGAGATTGACGTCACCCTCCTGCCTTCCGCCAACGGCAACCTCACTTTTCCTTCCGCCTTCTGGTGGCATCCGGACGAGCCGGAGCGGTATGTGTTCGGCGACGAAGCCAAGCAGATGGCCGAAGAGGGTAAGGCTCCGATCATGTTCTCCAAGCGCAGCATCGGGACCACGAACACGCTGATGCTCAACGGGCGCGGCTTTACGGCCAAGGAGGTTGCCGAGCGTTTTTTGCGCTTCTTGAAGGAGTGGGCGGAAACGGTGACCGGTCAGAAGGTCAGCCGCGCGGTGGTCACCCATCCGGCCTACTTCGATCCTGGCCAGAGAGAAGAGACGCTGAAGGCGGCTCAGGACGCGGGCCTGAACGTGACGCCCAAGCAGATGATGATGGAGCCTTGCGCGGCCGCCCTGGCATACACGTTGAACGACACCCGCGATCCGCTTCGGGTGATGACCTACGACCTGGGAGGCGGCACCTTCGACGTGGCCGTGATGGAGAAGATCGGCGGCGTCATCCAGATGAAGAAATTCGACGGCGATCATCTTCTCGGCGGCTACGACTTCGATAGCGCCCTTGTGCAATGGATTCTGGATCAACTGAAGGAAAAGGGCAAAATCATCCCCTACGACCCGGACAACGAAGAGCACAAGGGGCGCAGGGCCAGGATGCTGCAGATCGCCGAGGCTGTGAAGATCAGACTTGCCGAGCAGAGAACCGACAAAGCCACCGTGCCGGTGCAGGTGGATTTCCTGGTGGACAACCAGGGGCAACGGGTGCAATTCAGGGGCCAGATCAATCGGGAACAATACGCCGCGCTGGTCCAGGATCGCTTGCGCGACACGATCAAGTGTTGCCGAAATGCATTGGAAGGCGCTGGGATCGGGGCCGAGGATTTGCACGCGATTCTGCTGGTGGGCGGATCGACGCGGGGCAAGTGGGTGGCGGATGCAGTCGCCAGGGAATTCGGATCGGTAGTCGGCGAGCCCTACTACCCCGATTATTGTGTCGCCGCCGGCGCCGCTCTCTGGATGGCGCAGTTCGCCCCTCCCGCGATCGAGAGCGATCGCATCAAGCTCTCGCTTGACTATCAGTCCAGCAGCGTGCTGTCCACGGTCAATATTTCAGGCAGCGTCTGCCCCAGTTCGGGATCGGACTTGACGCCCGAAGCGTGCCGCAAGCTGCAGATTCATCTCGAAGCGCCTGACGGCAGCCTGTCGGGGCCGGCCGAGATTGGCGCCGAGGGACAGTTCATCTTCAAGAAGGTCGAGCTTTTGCAGGACGGATCGCCGTCCCGCTTCAAGATCACCGTCAGTGAGAATGGAAGCGAGTTGATGAATCCGGTGGAGGGCACGATCGTCTTTCACGACGAATCCACGAGCGAATCCGGGACCTCCGATGGCCGCATCTTACCGGTTCTTCCCCGCTGTTTATTCCTGAAAGCGGAGCGCATGGTGAAAATGGCGGAAGAGGGCGCTCCACTTCCGGCAAAGTGTCAAGCAAGGTTGCGCAGAGTATTTGACGGCCCGACTGAGGAAATTCCGATCCTTTTGGATAACGAGCAAGTCGGAGCGGTGTCCATCGAGGATATTCCCGAAGAAGCTGGCGAAGGCTGCATGGTGGTTGTTGACGCCGAGGTGACCGAATTCAACGAAATGCGCGGCAAGGTGCTGGTCTATGCTCCCAACGGCAAGACGGTGCTCAAGGAAGGGCCGGTGCGCGTCGTATTCCCGCCCGTTGTGATTCCCGAACTGGCCGAACTGCTGGGCAAGTTCGACGAGCTCAGGGACCGTCTGGAGATGGACTTGCTTCACGCTCCGCCGCAGGATCGCGCGCGTCTCGCGGGATCCGGAAAGAACCTGGTCCGAAAGATCAAGAAGATCACCGAAGAACAGTCGCCGGATCGGCAGATCCTGCACGAGCGGATCAGGGAACTGGAGCGCATCGTGGATCCGCCGGAGGATGACATGGATCCTCCGCGGCGCGACTTCGACAACCTCCTGGCCGAATGCCGCGAGTTGCTCGCCGCCAGCCCGGAGAACAACGCCCTCAAGGCCTACTCGTCTCAACTGGACCGGGTCGAGACCGCCGGCAAGGACGCCTGCGAAACCAAGAACAACAAGAAATGGGTCACGGCCAACGAAACCCTGCAGAGGATCCACGACAATATCGAACGCGCGGCCGAGGGATCGAAACCAGAAACGCAGCAGGAAACGCCGCCGCCCGCGGTCCTCAAAGCCCAGGCCAAGCGCATCGTCGAAGGGTTGCGTGCATCTCTGAAAACGGCACGCGATGCGCGCTTGAGAGAAGGCAATGCGGAGCGCTGGGAGGGGCACTGCGAGGATTGCGCGCGCAAGATCGACCGCATGGCAGCGGAAATCGACAAGATTTCCGATGACACGCCCAAAGAGCAGGCATTGGCGCAGATCCAGAGTTATCTCGGACCATCCGAAACTCTGCGCAAGAGAATCGAAAGAATCCAGCGCAAGGTGAGCATTGAGACTCTGTGAACCCACGGCCAGATAGGAAAGAAAGATAAACATGGACATCGGTATCGATCTCGGAACTACATTCAGTGTCGTGGCCGTTGACGGCAACGTGGAATTAACCCCGGACTATCCAGGTGGTCCGGGGATCTATTTAAGCGATTGCGATGTCACGGTCATCCCATCGCCCTGCGGCGAAAGCACGTTCCCCTCGGTAATGATTCAGGACCCGGATCGGCCCGAGGAATGGCTGTTTGGATCCGAGGCGCTGCAAAAGGCCGAGGACGGGTTTGCTCCGGTCATGTTCTCCAAGCGCAAGATCGGAACGCTGGAGGAAATTCCGCTGGCGACGGGTACCGTCATGGCCAAAGAGGTGGCCGCCCGGTTCCTCCGCTACTTGAAGGAATCCGCCGAACGCGCTCTGGGATGCACGGTCGCGCGCGCCGTGGTCACCCATCCAGCCTACTTCGATCGCGTCGCCGTGGAGGAAACCCGGGATGCCGCGCGGGAAGCGGGCTTCGACATGTCTCTGCCCAAGCAGATGCTGATGGAACCGACGGCCGCCGCTTTGGCGTACACCCGGACCGATGCCCGCGATCCTCTGCGCATGCTCACTTACGATCTGGGCGGCGGCACATTCGATGTTACCTACATGGAGCGCATCGACGGCGTCATACAAATTCGCTCGTTCGATGGGAACCACCTGCTCGGCGGCTACAATTTCGACAAGGAATTGGTTCGCCTGGTCCGGGCGCGCCTCGCCGAAAAGGGCAGGACCGTCCAACTGGACGAAAGCGATCCCAGAGATCGCGGACGGCTGGCCCGCCTGCTGCGCATCGCGGAAAACGTCAAAATCAAGCTATCCGAAGCCAGGAACGATACCGACGCAGTCGAGTTCCGCGTGCGCGACGTTCTGGTCGACGAGAAGGGCCTGCCCATCCAGATCAACGAACGAGTCACGCGCCAGCAGTTTGTCGCCGTGATTCAACCCTGGCTCAACGAAGTGATCGACTGCTGCCGGCGCGCCCTGGAAAAGGGCAATGCCCGGGCTCAGGATCTGCATCAGGTTCTGCTGGTGGGCGGGTCGAGCTACGGACCGTGGGTCAGGGAAAGCCTCAAAGCCGCGTTTCCCACCGCGGAGATGCAGCTGTTCAATCCAGACTTATGCGTGGGAGCCGGCGCGGCGATTCACGCCCGGATGGTGCTGCCCCGCGGAGAGAATCTCGGCGAGTATTCCATCGAGCGCGAGACTCCGGAAGCGTCGGTCCTGGATCGTGTGCACGTGGCGGGACGGTTTCTGCTCAACGGCAATGGCCACCCCCCCGATGGCGCGATGTCCGTCGCGCTGAAGAGGAGCTCCGGAAGTCCGCCGCCGCCCATCCCGCTGGGCAAGAACGGCTATTTTCTGTTCAAAGACGTCGATCTGCCCGTCGAGGGAGTCAACGATTTCACGCTGTGTCTGAGAGACTCCAGGGAACAGACGGTCGCCGAACACAAGTTTGCGATCGCCTACACGCCGTTATCGCAACCGGGAACAGAGAATGGACACGGCCCGGCCAGCATCACGGGCTCGACCACGGTGCTGCCGCGCCCGCTCTACATCGAAACCGCCAGGGGCATGGTTGCATTGGCCGAAGAGGGCGTGGCCCTGCCCGCAAAGTGCTGCGCGAACTTTGAGCGCACCAACAGCAATCCCAACATCACGCTGAAGCTGTTTCAGGAGCAAGATCCTGTGGGCACGGTGCGCATCGAGAATATCCCGGCGGAAGCCGGAGCCGGTTCGCCGGTCGAGCTCACCCTCGAGGTCACGGCCGACAACCAGGTTCGCGGCGATGTCGTGATCTACCGGCTCGTGGAAGGCGAGAGAGGAGCGTCGCCCCGGCCGGTCGAGGCTCTGCGCAGCCCCATCCATGTCGATTTCGACCCCACGGCCATACCCACGGCAGAGGAGCTACGGAACCAGTTTGGCGAGCTGCAAGGACGCGTTCTCATGCTGCCGTTGCTCGATCCTTTCCTGGCGGCCGAGGTCTCGGCAGAATGCGGCGCGTTGCTGGAGCGCATCGAGCGCGGCTTCGAACATCAGCCCTTTGAGCGCCAGGAAGTCTACGTAGACATCCGCCGTCTTCGCCATCTGCTACTGCCGCCCAGGGATGATATGACGCCCTCCCGCCGGGAGTTCGTCAACCTGGTCGGTGAGTGCCGAACGGAGATGGAGAAGCTGAGAAAGACCAACACCGCCATTCAGGATGAGTTGGCGAGAACCAAGGCCGAAGAAATCGAGATCGACGGCAGAAAAGTGAGCGCCCGCCGGGTGAACGCGATCGTCAAGCGCCTCGATGACCTCGAACGGGTGCTGGGAGATCTGGAGCAAAAAGGGTTAGCCGCTCACGGCCAGAAGGACCGCGTTGCATGGCCCAAGGAATTTGAGCGCCTTGGCGGCGTCGAAGAGGGGATCAAGCAACTGAAGCCCCCGGATCGGGGGCCGGATATCTCCAAGCTGCCAACCCCCCTGCTCAAGCTGATCGTCCTGGAACAGGAGATCAACCGGCGGATGAACCTGGTGGGACGGCATGCGCGAGCCTTGATGGAACAGGGCGAGTTCGAAGACTGGATCGGTGAGCTGACGGCCATTAAAGAGCGGCTGGAAGCGGAAGCGACTCCCGTGCTCGAAATCGACGACGCCACGCCCTCCGAGCAGGCGCTGGCCAAGATCCTGAAGATTCTGGAGCAGGTGCGCGCTCTGGACGCACGCATTGCGGCGCTGGGCAAGGTCATTCACTAAACGAACTGTTCCCGGCCTGCCCGATGTTTTGTGCCGGTGAAGAGTTCGCGGAACACAGCCATCGTTGTGTTTGGGGAACCGCGAAAAACTTGCCGGTCCACTGTCTGCGCGGGTGCAGCTCGACGATTTCTTGGATGTGGAAGAATCCGAATCTACAGAATCGCCTCAAATCCCTTGCGCTTGATCAAATTCAACAACACTAGCGCAGAACCTCCAGGTTGCCGCGTCCCTCGCTCCAGCTGTGAGATATAGCTCGGTGCGCGATTGAAATAGCCGGCGAACACAGCCTGACTCAGCTTTGCGCGCAAGCGTATTTTCCGGATTTGTGGGCCGCTGATCGGTTTGGTGTTTGCGAGAGCTCCCTCGGCAATGCGGCCGTTCTTTTTGGCCATTATGAACCTCTCCTACCGCTCGACCCCCAGGCAACCCCGCGGGGCTAAAGTGTTTGCGTGAGAACTACACAAGGCACTTGTAATTCACTGCGGAGTTGGGCGACAAGAGAAGTATGTCGCGATTCAAGTTGTACAGCCCGGATCAGGCGTATTTGTTGCCGCCGAGCGTGCGGGATGAGTTGGGCGAGGGGCATCTTTGCTTCTTCGTCCGCGGAGTTGTGGAGCGTTTGGATATGAGGGTGTTCGAGCAGAGCTACTCGGCCGAGGGCGGTGAGCTTTACGCGCCCCAGTTGATGCTGGGGGTGTGGCTTTACGCCTACGCGCTGGGCGTCACCAGCGCGCGGCAAGTGGAGCGGCGGCTGGTCGAAGACCTGGCGTTCCGCTATTTGGCGGGCGGCGAGCGGGTGGACAACTGGGCGCTGAGCGCGTTCCGGCGCCGGCAGGCGCGGGCCTTGAACGACGCGTTCACGCAGGTTTTGGAGTGGGCGCAGCAGCAGGGGATGGTGAAGCTGGGCCGGGTGGCGATCGATTCGACGCGCATCGCAGCCAACGCCAGTAAGGATCGGGTGGACAGCGAGCAGGCGCTGCGCGATACGCGGGCGCGGCTGAGGCGGCAAGTACGCACATGGCAGAAGGCCGCCGATCGCGACGACCAGGAGCCGGGCGGGCTGGAAGTGGCTATTGGAGAACTGAACCGGGCCCTGGCCGAGATGCCGCGGCGGCTGGAGCGGTTGAAGAAAAGCGGCCTGAAGAAGCTGTCGCGGACCGACCGGGATGCGCGCTTTCTGCGCCAGCGCGGCGACAAGTTCGTGCTCGGCTACGCGGCGGATATTACGGTTTCCGACGATCACTTCATCGTCGCCCAGCGGGTGACGCAGAACGCGACCGACAACGATTCGCTCCAGCCCCTGCTCGATCAGGTAGAACAGCGCTGCGGCGCGCCGCCCGGCGCAGTTCTGGCCGACAGCGGATTCTTTTCCGTCGACAACCTCAACCGGATGGAACAGCGCAACATCGATGCTTATGTCCCGGACTCGAATATGGCGCGGGCGTTGAACCTGGGCCTGCGTTGCCGCACCCGGGCCTGCGCCCCGGCCCACCGCCGCATGCGGGCCAAGTTGCGAAGTCCGGCCGGCGAGGCCGCCTACGCGCGGCGCAAGGCGATCGTCGAACCGGTCTTCGGAGTCCTCAAACAACAACGCGGTATACGCCAATTTCGCACCCGTGGACTGCAAAACGTAAACAACGAATTCACACTCGCCACCCTGGCCTTCAACATCACCCGGCTGCACGTCTTGCGCGCAGCCTGAAACCGCATCTCGCCTTGCCGGCGGCAAGGCCTCAGCCGGAGAACGACGCTGCAAGGGGCTAAACGGCGTTCTCACGCAGACACCAAAGCCCCCTTTCTTCCGTTGGCCCTCTTTTGGCACGACTAAAGTCGTGCCCTGATACAAAACACACACCGAAGGAGTTCTTCAGTAGCCTCACGCAGTGGCTCCGGTGCGCCCCGTTACAAGTTGGTTTCAACGGTCTCGCCCTACTCCACCGTCACGCTCTTCGCCAGGTTCCGCGGCTGATCCACGTCGCACCCCCGCCGCACGGCAATGTAATACGCCAGCAACTGCAGCGGCACGATCTCGATCAGCGGGCTCAGCAGCTCCGGCGCCGGCGGAATCGCGATCACGTGCTCCACCAGCCCGCCGATCGTCGTGTCCCCTTCCGTCGCCACCGCAATCACCCGCCCGCTCCGGGCCGTCACCTCCTGGATATTCGACAGCGTCTTCTCGTAGCGCAGCTTCGACGCCGGATCCGCCTCGTCGCGCGTCGCCAGCACCACCACCGGCAGCGTCTCGTCGATCAGCGCGTTCGGCCCGTGCTTCATCTCGCCCGCCGGGTACCCCTCCGCGTGGATGTACGAAATCTCCTTCAGCTTCAGCGCGCCTTCCAGAGCAATCGGGAAATGAATCCCCCGCCCCAGGTACAAAAAGTCCCGCGACGTCGAGAACTCCTTTGCCAGTGCCTCCAGTTGCGCCGACCGGTCCCTCAGCACCTGCTCGATTTTCGCCGGAATCCTGCTCAGCTCCTCGATCAGCTCGACCGACCGCCCCTTGTCCAGCTTCCCGCGCAGTTGCCCCAGCTTCAGCGCCAGCAGGAACAGCGCCGTCAACTGGCCCGTAAACGCCTTCGTCGACGCCACTCCAATCTCCGGCCCCGCGTGCGTATAAATCGATCCATGCGCCTCCCGCGCCACCGCCGCCCCCACCACGTTGCAAATGGCCACGGTCTTCGATCCCAGCCCCTTCATCTCCCGCTGCGCCGCCAGCGTGTCCGCCGTCTCGCCGCTCTGCGTAATCAGCAGCCCCAGCGTCTCCGGCCCCGCCATCGGATCCCGGTACCGGTACTCGCTCGCGTAGTCCACGTCCACCGGCAGCCGCGCCAGCCGCTCGATCATGTACTTGCCCGTCAGTCCCGCGTGCCAGCTCGTCCCGCACGCCGCAATCGTGATCGTCTCCGCCCGCTTCAGCTCCTCGTCGCCAATCTCCATCTCCCCCAGGAACACGCGCCCCGAGTCCAGGCTCACCCGCCCCAGCGTCGTATCCCGGATCGCCCGCGGCTGCTCCCAAATCTCCTTCAGCATGAAGTGCTTGTAGCCGCCCTTTTCCGCCTGGATCGGGTCCCACTGCACGTGGATCAGCTTCCGCTCGATCGGCTGCCCTTCGAAGTCCGTCAGCGTCACGCCAGCCTTCGTCAGCACCGCCATGTCCCCGTCGGCCAGAAAGTACACGTCCCGCGTGTGGTGAAGAATCCCCGGCACGTCGCTGGCCACAAACGCCTCGCCCTGGCCCACACCCACAATCACCGGCGGTCCCAGCCGCGCCGCCACAATCTTGTCTGGCTCGGCCGCGCTCAGCACGCCCAGCGCAAACGCCCCCGTCAGCCGCTTCACCGCCCGCCGCACCGCCTCTTCCAGCTTCACGGGCGTGCCCGCCGCCTCGGCGTCCTTCTGCACCTGCTCGATCAGGTGGGCAATAATCTCCGTGTCCGTCTCCGTGACGAACTTGTGCCCCTGCGCGGTCAGCTCCCGCTTCAGGTCCAGATAGTTCTCCACAATCCCGTTGTGCACCACCACGATCCGCCCCGTGCAGTCGCGGTGCGGATGCGCGTTCTCCTCCGTCGGCCGCCCATGCGTCGCCCACCGCGTGTGCCCGATCCCGAACGTGCCGTCCAGCGGATGCTCCCTCAGCACCTCTTCGAGATTCCCGAGCTTGCCCGCCGCGCGCCGCACTTCCAGCTTCTCGCTCCCGGGATGCCCCACCGCAATCCCCGCCGAGTCATAGCCGCGGTATTCCAGGCGCCTTAGCCCCTCGATGATCACTGGAACGACCTTCTTCTCGCCGACGTAACCCACGATTCCGCACATGCCTCGATTCTAAGCGACTCGCCGCAAGGCGAACGTGACACGAAGGGGGAAGAGAAATGGGAAAAACAGGGAGTAGCCAATAGCGAGTAAGGAATAGGGAATTGAAACGAAGTTGGACAAGGGAACTAGGGACCAAGGGACCGAGGGGACGAGAATGCAGGGAACAGGGAATAGGAAGCGGGTCAGCAGGTGCCCCATCAGCCGTATCGAGTAACTCCAGCTCTGGAACCTAGCCCTGACGTTACCCAATCAATCCTCTCAGGCTGCTTAGACACACTCATCAGGGGCCCACCGAAAAGGTCGTGGGCACTTCAAGGATCACTCCTCACGCAGGTCAAGAGGGGAGATCAGGACGATTATAGTGCCCATCGCTTGAGCGGCTTTGCTTCTGATCCCCATGGGGACCAGAAGCAAAACAACCTCAACCCAACAACCTTCCTGAGTTCCAAGGAAAACCGAAAGTGCGAAGAGTTCTGGACACTACTTCTCCAGTTCCATTTCACTTCGAAAGGGGACTGCCGAAAATGCCTTCAGAGAAGAGCGCCGAAATCGCCACAAATCGGCCCAGAAAGAGAAGGCTCTCCACTTCGACTGGGATCTGGAATCTTGCAAAACTGCGGGGTAATTCGCCAGAATTTACTGGTTCTAGTTGCTTAAGTTGTTGAATATAAATAACATGGCGGTAGACGCAGTCTCCAGCGAACCCGTCTCCGCGCCAAATTCCCCGCTAACAGGGAAAAATACAGGGAATTTCTTCATTGTGGCGGCCGAATCTGACAGCAGGAACCTCCGATCAAGCTGATACTAAGGAGGATATACTCTGGAAGCACCCTCTATGCTCGCAAACTGAACAGGGAATTATCAGAGGAATAACAGGGAATTGCTTTCCCTGATTCGCCGCCGGATCAGGCTGAGGGACAGGAGGCGCCACGGCCCTGTTGATACAACTGGTCCATGCTCCGATCTTTAGGGCTGTTGCTTGCGGCGCTTGTTGGCCTCGTCTGCTCTCATCGTGACCTCCTCCTGGAGAACTTGGCTCTGAGGCAACAATTCGCTGTTCTGAAACAGAGATATCCACGGCCGCATCTCGACGCTCCGGACCGACTGTTCTGAATCGCCTTAAGTCGATTCTGGTTCGGGTGGAAGCAGGCATTGATCCGGTCCAAACGGAGAGCGTCGTTCGCTGGCATCGTGCCGGATTCAAGCTGTATTAGAAATGGCTCTCCCGTCACCGGAGCTGCGAGAGAAGAAAACGCGCGAGCAAGGAGCTGCGCGCACTGATCTTTCGCATGGTTGCGGAGAATCCCACCTGGGGCGCGCCGCGGATTCATTGTGAGTTGAAGATGTTGGGTTTCGATATCTCCGAGCGAACCGTACTGCGTTGGATGAGGAAAGCACAAAGGAGTCCTGAGCCGGCGAAGCGGTGGATGGCATTTCTGAGCAATCATCGTGAAGCCATCGTAGCAATGGATTACTTCACCGTGCCGACGCACACCTTCAGCGTTCTCTACTGCTTCTTTGTCATTGCGCATGACCGGCGGAGCATTCTGCACTTCAACGTGACTAAGTCCCCTACCAGCGCGTGGGTGATTCAGCAACTACGTGAGGCCTTTCCCTATGATTCTGTGCCCGGCTACCTGATCTTTGATCGCGGTTCCAGCTTCAACGCAGAGATGATCGATGCGGCGAGGAGCTTCGGCATTCAGCCGAAACGGACCAGCTTTCGAAGTCCGTGGCAAAACGGTATCGCAGAGCGTTGGGTCGGCAACTGCCGTCGGGATCTGCTCGACCATGTGATCGCCCTGAACAAGCGGCATCTCAAACACCTAATGAGTGATTACGTCCGTTACTATCACGATGACCGAACGCATCTTTCGTTGGCGAAGGGAACGCCTGCGGGTCGTGAAGCGGAAAACAACACTGGCATAGGTCGCAAGGTTGTATCAATGCCACGTCTTGGCGGTCTGCATCATCGCTACGACCTTGCCGCCTGAGCCGCTTCTGCGAAAATCCCCTCGGAGTCAATGAAAAACTGCGGGAGAGTGGTGCCCGCCGACCATTCTCAGTCAACTTGATAGTGCCTTCGTGACGAATCGTGTTCACCGGACGCCCCATCCGAGTTGAGAATCCTTTGCGAAACCCGCTGCGAGCCTCGCCAGTCCGGCCATTATTTCGTCCGGATGGAGTTTTGGCGTGGCACAGCATCCGATCCCTGCTCGACGGGCTGTTGCGATGCCCCCGGCTCGTCCAGAAAACGCCAGGATGCCTTGAAGTCAGGCGTGAGCTTCTGACTGGTCAGGATGGCCCGCAGCATCTCCACCGGCATCCTGCCTTCATGCAGGATCGCATCATTGTATTGGCGATCGGTCATCTTGCCACTGTCGACCAGTTCGCGGTGCAAGGCCATGAACTGCAGAGCGCCAACCAGATAGGCACACTGGTAGAGCGGATCGTAACTTCCATCTACCGAGCGGCGCACCTCGGCGATCGCGTTGGCGCGCTCGTGCCCAACTTCGTCGACAAGCAGGTCGACGGCCTGCTCGGGGGTCATCTGGTTAAGTTGAAAGCTGAGAGAAAAAATGATGCGCGCGCAGCGGTGCATGCGCCAGAACAGCGCGCCGATGCGCTCCTCGGGTGTGGCGTCGTAGCCGCGATCCCAATAGATCATCTCCCAGTAGAAAGCGTTGCCTTCGGCCCAGAAGCCGGTATCGAATAGCTGCCGGTAGGGGCGGTAGCGCGCGGTCATGAACTCCTGCAGCCAGTGGCCCGGAATGAGCTCGTGGAAAACGGTGGCGTGGGAAAAGCTGGGGTTGTTGCCACGCATACTCATCATGCGCTGCTCAAAGGTCATCGTATCGGTGGGATAGCTGACGGTGATCGTATCGCCGCCGGTAAAGAAGGGGTTTTCGAGCTGCCGCTCGGGCGTCATCATTTCCATGCGCCAGGTTTCGGCGGCCAGAGGGGGCACGGTCACCAGATCGTTCTTGACAGCGAATTCTTCGCCTTCCACCGCCAGATCGCGGATGAGCTCCGGCTGCCGGCCCGGTTCCACGTAGGAGTTCTTCACCTTTTCCAGCGCCTTGCGCCAGTCGTCGCCGTAACCCATCTCGCGGCTCGCCAGCAGCATCTGCTGTTTGCACCAGGCCATCTGCTCTTTGGCCATGGCGATGAGTTCCTCGGGGCTGTAGGGGATCATCTCGTCGGCAAGCCCTGCCACCAGCGCCGCGCGGCCCACGGGCGTGCCGATTACCGTGGCCTCGTCGCCCGGCGCGATGCCGGCAACTTTCTGACGCAGGAAATCGGCGTAGTCCTTCATCGCCGCGTCGGCCTGCTTGTATGGCTGCGCCACCCACCACGTGAACGCGGGGTCGTAGCCGTCGTAGAACGCGAACCAGTGTTGAAGCTGGCCGCGGAGCAGGTCGAGATTATCGGCCGCGCGCCAGGCGGCAATGCGGTCAGGGGCCGCGGAGTCCTTGTCCGGACCGGCTTCCAGCCTCTTCTGCTCGGCCGCGATGCTTTCACCGATCGCGTTCAACTGAGCGGCGACGGTCTCGCCGTCGGGGCGGTCGCCGCGAAGCCGGGCATCTTCAAGAGCGAAGATCGTTGGCGTGAAGGGCAGCAGCGGCTCGGCCGCCTTCCACTTATCGTCTTCCAGCGCGCGCACGTGGCTGGCGCGAGTCAGATAGTTGTCCATCAGCAGATAATCGGCTTTGCCCTCCTGGTCGAGGGCCGCGAAGTCGATGGCTTCCAACTGCTTTTGGGTCTCCGCATCGAAACGGGCCATGCGCTCGCGCGTGGCGGGCGAGAACGGATCCGTGTAGACGCTGGCCAGCGTGCCGCGGTCGACCGCGTAGCGTTCGATGAGGGCCTGCATTGGGCTGGGGGCCGGAGCGGTCGCGGGTTGACGCCCCGCAACCAGGGGTGGCGACATCGCTGCGAAAACGAGAAGGCAACTGGAGAGAGCGGGCAGGATCGGGCGCACGGATGAACTCCTTGAGGCGGATTTGAGACAAGCGAAAGATTTTTCTTTTCGCGCAACTCTTGATATACAAAATTGTACGCAATAATTGAAACGGGTCCCCGGACTTTTTGAGCCGTCAGAGGATCGCTTGCCGGGCAGGGGCAGGAAAGGAGCTTCGGTTGAAGAACAGGGAGATTCCCATCACGCTCAACGGCAAGCGCCTCCTGGTGGCCAAAGGAACAACCCTGGCCGCGGCGGCGATCATGGCCGGTGAGCCGTGCCGGGTGTCGGTGCGCGGGGAGCCGCGCGCGCCTCTCTGCGGCATGGGTGTTTGCATGGAGTGCCGGATGACCGTGGACGGCGTGGCGCACCGGCGCGCCTGCAAGGTGATTTGCGCTCCCGGCATGGTGGCGGTGACCGAATGAGCGCGGCATTCGATGTCGTCGTGGTGGGCGGCGGCCCGGGAGGAATCGCGGCGGCCGCAGTGGCCGTGGAAGCGGGAAAGCGCGTCTGCCTGCTCGACAACAATGCGGCCCTGGGCGGGCAGATTTGGAGAGGGCTCCGCACCGGGACGGCGAAGGAGCATTCGCACGGCAAGCAGTTTATCGCGTGGACGGAGCGGCTGGCGGCGTCGGAGTGCGCGGTGTGGCGGGGGTGGGAAGTTGTCGATGCTCCGTCTCCCAGCCTGCTGCGCCTGGAGGGCGAAGAGGGATCCCGTGACCTTAAGTTCGAACGACTGATCTTGGCGACTGGAGCGCGCGAACGGTTCCTGCCCTTTCCTGGCTGGACGCTTCCCGGCGCGATGGGCGTGGGTGGGGTCCAGGCACTGATCGAAGCAGGCCTCGATCCTGCCGGGAAGCGAGTCGTCGTGGCGGGGAGCGGTCCGCTGCTTTTGACCGTTGCGGCAAAACTTGCGGGGGCCGGCGCGAAGGTCAAGGGCATCTTCGAGCAGGCGCCGGCGCTGAGGTTGTGCGGCTTTGGATGGACCGCGCTCGGTGCGTCGTCGAAGCTGATCGAAGGCGCAGGATACCTGATGAGTACGCTGGGCGTCGCGTACCGTTCCGGATGGTGGGTGAAGCGGGCCGAGGGCGCCAACCGCGTCGAATCCGTGACGGTGACGAACGGACGCAAGGAGCGGACGATCCCCTGCGACTGGCTGGCCTGCGGATTCCACCTTGTGCCGAACCTGGAGCTGCCCCGGCTGCTCGGATGCCGAATCGAGGCGTGCACGGTCGCCGTGGACGAGTGGCTGCAGAGCTCCGTGGCGCGCATAGTTTGCGTGGGCGAGCTGACCGGCGTGGGCGGAATGGAAAAGGCGCTTGTGGAGGGCCAGATTGCCGGGCTCGCGGCCGCGGGGCGCGAGGACAGAGCCCAGAGACTTCTGCGGCAGCAGCGCCGGTGGAAGAGCTTTGCAGTGGAGCTGGACCGCGCCTTTGCGCCGCGCGCGGAATTGAGCCGGTTGCCGGCCGCCGAAACGATCGTCTGCCGGTGCGAGGACGTCATGCACGGAGAGCTAGCGGAGCGCCGCAACTGGCGCGAAGCCAAGCTGCATACCCGTTGCGGGATGGGCGCCTGCCAGGGGCGCATCTGCGGAGCGGCTGCGGAGTTCCTCTATGGATGGCAGATGACGGGAGCAAGGCCGCCGGCGTTTCCGGCAAAGACCGGGACGATCGGCGCTGCGGTGGTCGACGCCGGGGCGCCAAAGCGTTGAGGGCCAAGCGCCCATCATGCAAGACCGGGCGTACGACTTTTATTGAAAGGACTTTTTCGATGAGACAGCCCATGTTGGATCGGCGCGGTTCGAGGTTCTTTGTCTCGCATCTGGCAGGAAAGTTGCGTGCGGCTCTGCCCGCGGTTCTCGGGCTGGCCTTTATGTTGCCTTCGATGCTGATGGCGCAGCCCGGGCCCGCCGACTACGAGCGCGCGTTGAATCTGCGCGACAAATATAAAGGACTCGTGGTCCATTTGCCCGATAACGTGCAGTGGATCGAGGGCACGGAGCGCTTCGTTTATCGCAGAACGATTTCGGACGGGCATGAATTCGTGCTGGTCGATGCGGAAAAGCAGACGCAACAGCCGGCCTTCGACCACGACCGGCTGGCGGCTGCGCTCACGAAGGCGATGGGCGAGCCGTTTACGGCGCAGACGCTGCCGATCGAGAGCGTCGAGATGGAGCCGGGCGGGACCGCGTTCGCGTTCGAGCACGAAACGGACCGCTGGCGCTGCGACCTGGCGGCCTATACGTGCGCAAAGCTGCCGCCTCCTGACGCGCCTCCGCCCGCTGCCGACGATGGCGGTTACGACTCGACTCCGCCGGCAGTCAACGGCGACGCACATGCGGTCCCATCGCCCGACGGCAAATGGCTGGCGTTCGTCGAGAACTACAACGTCGCGGCGCGTCCGGCCGGGGCGAAAGCCGCGGACGCGGAGAAGCAGACGGTCCTGTTGAGCCAGGACGGATCGGAAGGCAATTACTACGCGCTCGACACGCTGTTGTGGTCCCCGGATTCGAAACACCTCGCTGCGTATCGCATCCGTCCCGGCTACAAGCGGGAGGTCTACTACGTCGAGTCGTCGCCGGCCGACCAGCTCCAGCCCAAGCTTTCGTCGATGGTCTATCCCAGGGCCGGCGATGTGCTGGCGCTCTACCAGCCGGTGCTCTTCCAGATCGATGCCAAGCAGGAACTGCCGATCGACAATACGCTGTTTGCAAATCCCTACGAACTGACGCCGTTCGAGTGGTGGAAGGATTCGCGCGGATTCACCCTCGAATACAACCAGCGCGGCCACCAGGTGTACCGGGTGATCGAAGTGGATGCGGCCAGCGGCCGGGCACGCACGCTGATCGAGGAGACCAGCAACACGTTCATCAACTACGAGCCGCTGACCCGCGACCAGTTCGACCACGGCAAGCATTTCCGCCAGAGTCTGGACGATGGCAAGGAAATCGTTTGGGCCTCGGAGCGCGACGGCTGGGAGCACCTGTATCTCTTCAACGGCCACACCGGCGCCTTGGAGCAGCAGATCACGCACGGCGAGTGGGTAGTGCACGCCGTGGACCGCGTCGACGAAGCCAGCCGCGAGGTTTACTTCGAGGCTAGCGGCATGGACCCGGACGAAGATCCCTATTACGTGCATGGGTACAAGATCCGGCTCGACGGAACGGGGCTGACGCCGCTAAGCCCGGCCAAAGCCGACCACACGTTGAGTTATTCGCCGGACGGGAAGTACTACGTGGACACATATTCCCGGCTCGACCTGGCTCCGGTGACGGAACTGCACCGCGCGGCGGATGCCAGCCTTGCGATGACGGTCGACACGGCCGACGATACGCGGTTGCGCGCTGCGGGATGGCGGCCAGCCGAGTCCTTCCACACTGCGGGCCGCGACGGGAAGACCCAGATCTGGGGCGTGATCCGGCGCCCGGCGAACTTCGATCCGAACAAGAAGTATCCCGTGGTGGAAGACATTTATGCCGGACCGCAAGGTTCGTTCGTGCCCAAGAGCTTTACCACCCGGGTCGAGCCGCTCACGGAGCTGGGCTTCGTGGTGGTGCAGATCGACGGCATGGGCACCAACAACCGCTCACGCGCCTTTCACGACGTAGCGTGGCGCAATCTGAAAGATGCCGGCTTCCCGGATCGCATCCTCTGGCATCAGGCTGTGGCGGCCAGGTATCCCTGGTACGACATCGCGCGGGTGGGCATCTTCGGCACTTCGGCGGGCGGACAAAGCGCCATGGGAGCGCTGCTGTTTCACCCCGAGTTCTACAAGGCGGCGGTGGCGAACTCCGGATGCCACGACAACCGGATGGACAAGATCTGGTGGAACGAACAGTGGATGGGATGGCCGGTGGGGCCGTGGTACTCCGAATCGTCGAACGTGGACAATGCCTGGCGGCTCAAAGGGAAGTTGCTGCTGGTGATGGGGGAGATGGATAAGAACGTCGATCCATCGTCGACGCTCCAGGTCGTCGACCGGCTCATCAAGGCCGGCAAGGATTTCGAGCTCCTCTTTGTTCCTGGCGGGGACCACGGAGCGGGAGGCCGGTACGGAGAGCGGAAACTAATGGACTTCTTCGTTAGCAACTTGCTGGGCCAGAAGACTCCGGACTGGAACCAGCTTCCGCCAAGTGGCCGGCAAGATCCAGATAAAAGATGATGAATCAATGATTTGGAAGGCGCCTCTGTGTAAGGAAACCGCTCTGGCCCCGAATCGGCGGTCGAGGTTGCCTGCAGGGAATTGGCAAATCGGCGACGATTTCTCTTGCCAAAAATACAAAATTGCATTCATAATTCGGTGCTAGGTTGGATTCGGGAATGCGTTTTCTCGCCTGCTTCCCGGAGCCGGTGAACCAGGCAGCCGGCATGAAAAGCCGCCGGGGTGCGCGGCAGCAATAGGTTTTCCAGACAAAGTCATTCGCAACGGATAAAGGCCAGGAAAATGGAGGGAATCATGACGCAGAGGTTCTTCAGGATGCTGTGTGCCACGGCGGCGCTATTCATGCTGTTCGCGGCAACCGGAATCATCTGGGCGCAATCGGGCTCCCAGGGTACGATCGCCGTCACGGTGACCGACGCCAGCGGAGGCGTCGTGCCCGGTGCGGCGCTGCAGTTGGTCGATCAGGCCACCAACGACACGCGCAAGGCGACCAGCAGCGAGGAAGGCGGATACACCTTCGTCAATCTCCCCATCGGAACCTACAAGTTGACGGCGGCTCATGCCGGCTACAAAACCGAAGTTGTCGATCAGATCACCGTCCACGCCGCATTGACGACAGACGTGACCGCGGTGCTGAAGGTCGGCGCATCGACAGTATCGGTTGAAGTCAACGCCAGCACGGCTCCGCTACTGGAATCGACTTCCAACGTCATCGGCACGGTCGTGGATATGAAGCAGATCGAGGATCTGCCGCTGACCGGCCGCGATTTGACCACATTGGCCACATATACGCCCGGATACAGCGGCGACAATGGCGGCGTCGGAGAGTGGAACGGCCAGCCGATGATTAGCCAGGGCACCAACATCGACGGAACCATTGGTTCCTCGAGCCGCATGAAGATGTTCGGCAACGCCGAGCCGGCGGTCACGCCGCGCATCGAAGACATTTCCGAGATGACGGTGCAAACCGATCAACTGGATCTCGACCAGGGCTTCGGCCAGGCCCTGATGCAGTCGAACTTCGTTACCCGCCGCGGGACCAACCATTATCATGGGCGGGCCTTCGACAACTTCCACAACGACGGGCTCAATGCCAACTCCTGGGCCAACGACGCGACGGCTACGCGGAAAGCCAAGCAGATTTACAACGACTTTGGCGCCTCGTTCGACGGACCGATCCTCAGGAACAAGCTGTTCGTCTTTGGCAGTTACGCCGAACAATACATTCCTGGCGCCTTTACGGCCAGCAACTCTTATCTGACGCAGGCGGCGCAAAGCGGCAACTTCACATACACCGGAACCGACGGCAACACCTACACCGAAAACGTGTTCACCATCGCGCACGCCTATTCGACCAGCCTGCCCGGCGCGGTCAATTCGGTTGTGAGCACAGAGTTGAGCGCCATTAATTCGGCGATTACTTCGGGCACGAATTCGACCGGGTCCGACCCAAACATCGACACGGTTTACTGGAACAACTCGAACACTAACACCACTTACTTCCCCGCGGTCCGGCTCGACTACAACGCCACCGAGAAGCTGCGCATGAGCCTGACCTGGAACATGACGTACAACGTGCAGCCCGGCGCCAACGCCGCTCCATTCCCCGGATCCAAGTTCAGCGACATGGTGGCCGGCTTCAAGACCAAGAACTACACGTCCTCGTACTCGGTCGACTGGAACGTGTCCCCGCGGCTGATCAACCAGTTCAAGATCGGCTTCCTCTACGACGTGAACTTGTTCGCCTATAACGCCAAGCCCCTCTATGCGTCGCAGCCAACCGTCAGCTGGGCGCTGGCCAGTTCGGGAGAGTCGTACCAACTGCCTACCACGTCCTATTATCCGGCCTTCACCATCGACGACGCCGTGAGCTATCAGAAGGGCCGCCATACGCTCAAATTCGGCGTGACTGGCTACCACGAACAGGATCACTACTGGAACCCGCCAGCCGGGTTCCCCACCTACAGCCTGGGTATCGCGGCGGGCGATCCGGCGAGCAACGCGTTCACCACTTCGGGAACCACGGGTGGCGGAGCGTGCGATGGGACAGGCACACTGCCCTGCGCCAGCTCGAGCGGCTTGACCGAGGCGCTGAATCTCTATGCAACGCTGACCGGCCGCATCTCCGGCGTCGGAGGGAGCGACACATACAACGCCGCAACTGGCGGGTACTCGCAGCCGGGAACCATCCACTCCTATGCCCTCGACGAAGCGACGCTGGCCTGGGGTTTCTTCGCCCAGGACTCGTTCCGCCTTTCTCAGACGTTTACGGTCAACTACGGTTTGCGCTGGGACTTTACCGGCCAGAGCACCGATAAGACCGGCGCCTATCATAATGCCGATCCGAGTTCCGTTTTTGGGCCAACAGCAGTTTGGGGCCTCTTCAGTCCCGGGACGTTGAATGGTAATTCCAATCCAACACTGGTCGCGCGTGCCCAGGCCTATGCGCCGTACCATGTCACGCCGCAACCGGAGATGGGATTCGCATGGAACCCCAAAACTGCCGACGGCCTGCTGAGCAAGCTTGCCGGCGGCGACAAGACGGTCATCCGCGGCGGCTTCAGCCTGCGCCGTTTCACCGAGCCATACCAGTACTACTGGAACAACATCTCCGACCAGGGTTCGTTCTTCTATCAGAGTTTCGCGCTGAACGCCAACAACACCGGAACGACCGGAACATTTTCCCCTGGATCGCTATCGCTGGGCAACACCATGCCGTCCTATCTTCTCGCCCCGGCAACCTACCAGGCCACGGCGCCAGAGTCCGAGTTCACCTTCGAAGGCAACTGCCCTGGCTGCGGTACCCCTGGAGTCACAGGCATCGATGCGCACATCCCGCAGCCCTACACCATGAGCTGGAACTTCGGCATTCAGCGCCAGCTCGGAACTCGCGTTCTGGAGATCCGCTATGCCGGAAACCACAACCTGCACCAGTGGATCAACAACAACACCAACGAGGTCAACATCTTCGAAAACGGATTCCTGACCGAGTTCAAGCAGGCGCAGGCTAACCTGAACGCCTATATCAAGGCCAATCCCGGTTGCGCCAACAGCGGCACTTGCAGCTTTGCCAACAACGGGCTGTCGGGGCAGGGAGCGTTGCCCATCATGAACGCGGCCTTCGCCGGCGAAGCCTCGGGCGGCGCGGGCATCCCGCTGGCCGACTACAACAACGGGACCTTTATCAACGATCTTCAGACGGGCCAGGCGGGCGCCTTAGCCGACACGCTGGCGGGCATCTCGGGGACAACAACGTACTTCTGCAACCTGGTCGGCTCGTCCTTTGCGCCCTGCGTCAACAACGCGGGATACACCGGCGGAGCGGGGGCCGGCAAACCGATCAACTTCTTCCAGGCCAACCCATTCGCGGCCGGCTACCAAACGCAGTACATGACCGCGGGCGGCTATTCGAACTACCACTCGCTGCAAGTCGATTTGCGCCAGGGACAATGGCATGGTCTTCAGTACGACGCCAACTACACCTGGAGCCACACGCTGGGCTTTGGCGTGAACACCAACGGCCCAGGCGGCGTAACCTGCGGCGGATACGACGGCTGGTGCGCCTGGCCCGATACGATCACGCTGCGCAACACGCGTCTGGCCTACGGGCCGGCTCAGTACGACATCCGTCACGTCTTCCATTTCACCGGCACCTACGATCTGCCCTTCGGCAAAGGCAAGCAGTGGCTGAACAGCAACGACCTCGCCAGCCGCCTGCTTGGCGACTGGACAGTGGGCACCATCGTCACCTTCCAAACGGGCACTCCGGTGGAGCTCAGTAGCGCCAACCTCACCTACAACGACTACGGCGACGGCGGCATCGTCCTCAACGGCGTGACGGTTTCGCAGTTGCAGAAAGCGGTTGGCGTCCATCGCGTGCCCGGCGCTATCTATGCCCTGCTGATCGATCCCAAGTACCTGGCCGCCTCAGATGGTTCCGGCGGCGCCAACTCCAGCTACCTCTCGCCCAACACCACACCCGGTACGGCGGTGCATCCGATTTATCTGTATCAGCCGCATGCCTTCTACAACGACGTGTCGCTCTCCAAGGCGTTTCCGATTTTCGAGGCCATCCGGTTCAAGCTCCAGGCCGAAGCAACGAACGTTTGGAATCACCCGGTCTTCGGCAGCACCTCCGGTTCATGGGGCGGTTATCCGTCGTACGCGGCCGGGTACATACTAAACAACGGCTGGGCAACAAGCGTTGCCACGAACTCACCACGTATTATCGAGTTCCGCGCCAACGTCGAGTTCTGATCGGAAACCGATGCTCAACTTTCTGCCGCATCCCGGAAGATTGTGGATGCGGCAGATTTTTCCGGGTACCTGGCAGCAGGGGTCCCCAGTCTGCCATTTTCTGGTTTGCGAGTCCCGCGCGAAATGGCGGACTTCGCGACGCCTGCGCCTGAGCCTCGGCGATTCCGCCCGGCGATGAATTTAGGGATGCAACCGTGTATCCTGTCTGCAATACGTGGGCTCAGGGCGGCGCGGCCTTCAGAGTGCCAAAGCGGACTCTCACCAGCGAGGCCGGCAGGGAACCGTGCCGCAATTCGTGGCCAGAAAGCGAAGGACTATGGCCGCTTCAAAGATAAAAGCAGCCAAGGGGTTAAAGAAGCGATCAGCCAAGGCCGAGCACGGCACCAGCGTCGACACGGCATTCCAGCAGATCCGCGACCTGATCGTGCACGGTCGCATGGCGCCGGGCACCTGGATTGTCGAAGGCGATTTGTGCGATCACCTGAACATGAGCCGGACGCCGGTGCGGGGCGCGCTCTATCTGCTGCAGCGCGAAGGCTACGTCCTCGAATACAAGAGCAATAGCAAGTCGCGCATGATCGTCGCGCCGCTCACCAAAGAGGACGCCAACGAGCTCTATCCCATCATCGGGCGAATCGAGGGACTGGCGGGACGCCGGACCGCGGCGCTGCCCCAGGCAGAACGCGACGAACTGGCGGTCAAGCTGAAACAGATCAACGAAAAGCTGGCTCAGATTGCACGCGACCGGGGCTTCAACGGTCCTGCCATCTTCGACCTCGATCATGAGTTCCATCGCTTGATTGTCGCGGCCGGTTCAGGGCCGCGGTTGAACGCGATGCATCGGGCCATCGAACCCCAGACCGAGCGCTATTGGCGGCTCTATTCCAGCTCGATCATCAACGAGCTTCACGTCTCGGTGAAGGAGCACGAGGAGATCGTCGATGCGCTGGTCGAGGGGAATGCGGATCGCCTCGAGCGGGCGCTCACCGTCAACTGGGAGAATGGTTGCAAGCGGCTGGAAAAGGTCATTGACGTTTTTGGCGAGCGCGGCAGTTGGTAGCCTCAGACATGAATCGGCAATATGCGGCAGTCAATGGGCAGCATTCACGGAAACTGCCTGTCTGCCGTTTGGAATTAGACATATCCAATGCTGTGCTCCCGTGTAGGTCGGCCGGTGGCGAGTGGTTCAAAATGTTGTATACTATTTTGTATTTGTGATTGCATCAGATGGACAGCCCGCCCAAAAACGGCGCACAGACGGACGAAGGCCAACCACTCCCGGCTCCGCCCGTAGGCCTGGTCTTCAACATCATGCGTTTCTCGCTTCACGATGGCCCGGGAATTCGAACTACGGTCTTTCTCAAGGGTTGTCCTCTGCGCTGTCGCTGGTGTCACAACCCGGAGAGTCAATCCAGCGAGCCGGAGATCCTCTATTTTGGCGGACGCTGCATTCGCTGCGGCGATTGTGTTCTCGCGTGTCCGCACGGCGCACTGGACGCGCAACTCAACAACCACCCCGAACAATGCCTGCATTGCGGCGAATGTGTCGAAGCCTGCCCCAGCACCGCGCGCCAACTTGTGGGCCGATGGATGACGGTGGAGAAAGTGCTGGCAGAGGCGCTGAAGGACGAAGTGTTCTACGAAGAGTCCGGAGGCGGCATTACGATCTCAGGCGGCGAGCCTCTGCAGCAGGCTGATTTTGTTGTAGCACTGCTGGCGGCCTGCAAGGCTCGGCGGTTCCACACCGTTCTCGACACTTGTGGATTTGCCGCTCCCGACGTCCTGCGCCAGGTCAGCGAACACGTCGATCTGTTCTTCTACGATCTGAAACTGATGAACAGCGAAAAGCATCTGAGCCTCACCGGTGTGAACAATGACTTGATCCTGCAAAACCTGGCGATGTTAGCAAAGGGTGGAAGCGCGATCAGGGTGCGGGTTCCAATCCTCCCCGGCTTCAACAACGACTACGAGAATTTGGACGCTCTATCCCAGTACCTATCTCCCCTCGGAATTCGAGAGATAGATCTCCTTCCCTATCACGAACTGGGTAGCGGCAAATATCGCAGGATGAATCTGTCCGGCGACATGGAAGGCGCAGTCCCGCCCACAACGGCAGAGATGGAAACAATCGCCGCCCGGCTGAGGCGCGACGGATTTCATGTGAGAATTGGAGACTGACATGAACGAGCGTGTACGCAGACTGAGAAAAGCGACCCTGGAAACCAAGCCGTGGCTTTCGATCGAACGAGCGGCTCTTGTCACCGAGTTTTACCGGCAGGACAAGACGGCTTCGGTTCCCATCCGCCGCGCTCGCGCCCTTCAATACCTGATGGAGAACAAGGAAATCTATATCGGAAAGGAGGAGTTGATTGTTGGCGAGCGAGGCCCCGCGCCCAGCGGCGCTCCCACCTTCCCGGAACTCTGCTGTCACAGTCTCGACGACTTCGAAATCCTGAATTCCCGCGAGAAGATCTCCTACTCCGTGGACGAGAACGCCCGCCAGAGGCAGCACAACGAGGTGATCCCTTACTGGGAAGGCCGGTCGATGCGCGATCTGATCTTTGAGGAGATGACTCCGGAGTGGAAGAACGCGTACGAGGCCGGCATCTTCACCGAATTCATGGAACAACGCGCGCCGGGACACACCGTGCTGGGCGATGTCATCTATCGCAAAGGACTTCTCGAGTTAAAGGACGAGATCGACCTCCAGTTATCGCGCCTGGATTACTTCGGCGATCCGGAGGCCTCGGCGAAGAGAGATGAACTGCGCGCCATGGCCATTGCGGCCGATGCCGTGATCCGGTTTGCGGAGCGCAACGCGGAGAAGGCCGAGGAGCTAGCCGGAACGGAAACCGATCCCGCCCGCTGCGCGGAGTTACACAAGATCGCGGAGGTGTGCCGCCGTGTGCCCGCGCACTCACCGCGCAATTTCTGGGAAGCATTGCAGTCTTATTGGTTCGTCCATCTGGGCGTGGTGACGGAACTGAATACCTGGGATTCGTTTTGCCCTGGGCGTTTCGACCAGCATCTGGATCCCTTCTACCGCAAGGATCTGGAAGACGGCGCGCTAAGCCGGGACCAAGCCAAGGAACTGCTGGAATGCCTGTGGGTCAAGTTCAACAATCAGCCGGCGCCTCCAAAGGTTGGCGTGACCGCGGCGGAAAGCGGCACGTACACGGATTTCGCAAACATCAACAATGGAGGATTGAAGCCCGACGGCTCGGACGGCGTGAACGCCGTTACTTATCTCATTCTGGATGTCATCGATGAGATGCACTTGCTGCAGCCATCTTCGAATCTGCAACTGAGCAAGAAGAACCCGGATGAGTTTTTGAGGCGGGGCATGGAAATCGTGCGCCAGGGCTGGGGACAACCCTCGATCTTCAACGCCGACAAGGTTGTCGAAGAGCTGATGCGGCAGGGGAAGTCCGCCGAAGAGGCGCGGTGCGGCGGAATCTCAGGCTGCGTGGAGACGGGAGCTTTCGGAAAGGAAGCCTATATCCTTACCGGATACTTCAATTTCCCAAAGGTGCTGGAGATTACGCTGAACAACGGCGTGGATCCGCGCACCGGCAAGACGATCGGCAAGCAGACCGGAGATCCGCGCGCATTCTCTTCCTACGAGCAGTTGTTCGCGGCCTTCCGCGAGCAACTGCATTACTTTGTCGATATCAAGGTGCGGGGCAACAACGTCATTGAGCGGCTCTACGCCGAGTATATGCCGGCTCCGTTTCTGTCCCTGCTGGTCGACGACTGCATCGCCAAAGGCAAGGACTACAACGACGGCGGCCCAAGATACAACACCACATACATTATGGGAGTGGCGCCGGCGAGTTGCGCCGACAGCCTGGCGGCGATCAAGCACCATGTTTTCGACCGAAAAGCGATCCCGATGGGCGATTTGCTGGAAGCATTGGCGTGCAACTTCGAGGACCGGGAAAAACTGCGCTTGACCTTGTGGAACAAGACGCCGAAGTTCGGCAATGACGATGACTGGGCAGACGCCATTTATGTGGATCTGTTTGACGCCTTCTTCGATGAGGTGGATGGACGGAAGAACACCAAGGGCGGATGCTACCGCGTCAACTACCTCTCAACCACGTGCCACGTCTACTTCGGCTCGATGACCGGAGCCACGGCGGACGGACGCCGTGCCGGGGAACCGCTTTCGGACGGCATTTCGGCCACACAGGGCGCGGACCGGAAAGGGCCGACGGCGGCGCTGAAGTCCGCGGCCAAGGTGGATCATTCTCGCACCGGCGGAACGCTGCTGAACCAGAAGTTTACGCCCCGGTTGGTGGAAGGCGAGGATGGTCTCAACAGGCTGGCGTACATGGTCCGCTCCTACTTCCGCCTCGGGGGACATCACATTCAGTTCAATGTGGTCACCACCGACACCCTGCGCGCCGCGCAAGCGGAGCCGGAGAAGTACCGCGACCTGATCGTGCGGGTTGCTGGCTATAGCGATTACTTTTGCGACCTGACCAGCGCCCTGCAAAATGAGATCATCCGGCGCACCGAGTATGAGGACGTTAGCCACCCCATGTTGACGTCCTCATAGGCCTCGACGCGGCCCAAGCGGGCCGGGGTCACCGAATCTCCGGGTGGCAAGAGGCTAGAGGATGAAAGGCGTACTGGCTTTGGCGATCGCGGGACGGCTGGCCTTGGCATCCGCGAAAGCGCTGCGCACAGCAGCCAGTTCTTCGCCGATCAGCTCCATGCGCGGCGCCCGAACGCGAGCCGACCCGACACCGGCCTCCTGCTGCACCTGCTTGATGAGCTGAATGAACTTGGGCGCCGTGTCCATGCGCAGCAGCGGCAGAAACCAGCGGTAGAGCTCGAAGGCCTCAGCGGTCTTGCCTGCGCTGGCTAGGCGGAACAGCTCCACCGACTCGCGCGGTAGAGCGTTCACCAATCCGGCCACCCAGCCCACGGCGCCCGCCGCAACGCCTTCCACGATCGAGTCGTCCACGCCGACCATCACGGACAAGCGGTTGCCAAGGAGCGCCCGAATCGCCGTGACGCGGCGAACATCGGTCGATGACTCCTTCACCGCGGCGAAGTTGGGAATCTCACTCGCCAGCTCGGCAATCTGCCCGGGCAAAAAGTCGGTTCCGTAAGCCACTGGGTTGTTGTAGAGCATGCCAGGCAGCGGCGTGGCCGCGAAGATCGCCGCGACATGGGCCTTGGTTTCGCGCCAGTCGCCTTTGTACACGTAGGGCGGCAGGATCATGAGTCCGGAGCAGCCCGCCGAGTGCGCCGCGCGCGCCAACTCCACGGCTTCTTTGGTCGACAACGCGGATATTGCCGCAACCACCGGGGCCTTGCCGCCGAGAGCGACGATCACCGTTTCCAGAACTTCGCTCTTTTCCGCAAAGCTCAGCGTGGAAGCCTCGCCAAGCGAGCCAAGGCAGATGATGCCGGTGCAGCCGTTTTCGACGAGCCACCGCGCGTGACGCGCCACGGTCGCGCGATCGATGGAGGAATCCGGATGAAACGCGGTGGTCATCGCAGGCATTACGCCAGTCCAGTTCATAGCTTCTCCTCAGGCGCGGATAGAAAGGGGATTGTTTGGCCGAACCGCCCGGGCAGGTACGGCTCGGGCGCGATCGGGGGTTTGGCGCCGGTGAGAGCCGATGCGATCAGCTCGGCCGTGGCCAATGAGGTCGTGATACCCAGGCCTTCGTGGCCGGTGGCCAGTAGCAATGCCGGATCCGCGGGAACCGGGCCGATCAATGGAAGCTTGTCCGGCGTCGCGGCACGGAACCCGGTCCAGATGCGAAGCGCATTTAAGCCGCTCACGCCGGGAAGGTAGCGCTGCGCACGGGCCAGCATCGCACTCAGAATGGGCTGATCCACCGTTGTGTGCTCCGCGCCAAACTGCCGTGACGAGCCGATGAGCAACTGGCCGGTCTTGCGCGGCTGCACGTTGAACGCGACCGAGTCGGCCGAGGTGCTGTGGGCGCTTTTCAGGTAGCCCAACTCCACCAGTTCGTGGCGCACAAATCCAGGATAGCGATCGGTGATGACCAGGTGGCCCTTGCGCTTCCGGATCGGCAGATCGGGCAGGATGTCGGTGGCGTCGGCGCCCAGCGCGTGAATCAGCCGGCTGGCGCGCACCTCCGTTCCGTCGTCGAGCAGCATCGTGCCTAGCCCCATCGCCTTCACCGAGCGGCCCACAAAGATCCGGGCTCTAAGCAGTTCCGCGCGACGCGCCAGCTCGATAGCCACCACGGGAGGGTAGACGACGGCGTCATCAGGGACCAGCAGACCTCCGGCCAATCCGCCAGCGAGATTAGGTTCTTCCTCTGCCAATTGCCTGGCAGTGAGGAGCCGGCACGTGACTCCGCCCGCGGAGTAGCTAGCCAGCTTCCGCTCCGCGTCCTCCATGTCTTCGCGGTCCGCGGCAATCCACAGCGTTCCCGTCTGTGCGTACTCCGCTGCCGACGGCAGATCCAGTTCGCGCCACAGCTCCAGGGAATAACGGGTCAACGCGAACTGCGCTTCGGAGTCGTCCATCACGACGAGATGGCCCATGCCTGCCGCGGTCGCTCCGCTGCCCAGAGCGTCCCGCTCCACCAGCGCCACGTGCAGACCCTGCCGCGCGCAAGCCAGCGCGCACGCGCAGCCGACAATGCCGCCTCCGGCGATGGCGACATCGAAGGTAGTCGGGGCGCTCATTTTGCTGTTTCGTCCCAGGGCGGAATTCCGTTGCGGAAGGGATCGTTGGACTGAAAAATCAGAGAGGATTCCGCGGTCACGTACGCCGAACCCGTAATGAAGGGCAGGATCCGGTCCCCGTCGAGTTCCACGCGGCCCACGAAAACGCTGTCGAGGATGCCTTCCTGCCGCCAAAGTTGGCCGGGCGCCAGTTTGCCGTCGGCTACAAGGCAGGCCATTTTGGCGCTGGTTCCGGTGCCGCATGGCGAGCGATCGTACACCTTGCCTGGACAAAGAACGAAGTTACGACTGTCGTTGGCGGCGTCGCGTGCGGCGGTGAACAGCTCAATATGGTCGATCTCGGCGCCGTTGTCTCCGGTAATTCCGTGCTCCGCCATCGCGCGCCGCAGTCGCCAGCAGAAGTCCGTCATTTGTTCCTCGTGGGCGAGGGTGAGGTTGAAAGGGTGTTCCTCAACGAGAAAGAACCAATTCCCGCCCCAGGCCACATCGCCGCGCACCACGCCGTAACCGGGCAGTTCAACGGGAACCTGCTTGCGATAGCGGTAGGCCGCGACGTTCGAGATCGTGATTTCTCCCTGTTCCGCCATCGCAATCGTGACCGGCCCGACCGGAGTCTCAATCTGATGTTCGCCCACGCCAATGCGGCCCAGATACCGGAGGGTGGCGGCCACGCCGATCATCCCGTGTCCGCACATGCCCAGGTAGCCCGCGTTATTAAAGAAGATGACGCCAGCGACCGCGGCCGGATCGACTGGCTCGACCAGGATGGCGCCGACCAAAACCTCAGACCCCCGCGGCTCGCACAGAATCGCGCGGCGGTAGATATCGTGATGATTGCGAAGAGTTTCCAGGCGCTCTGCCAGGGGGCCGCAGCCGAGATGCGGGCCGCCCGAGATGACACATCGGGTTGGCTCACCCGCGGTATGCGAGTCGATGACCTCAATGCGAAGGGGCAGCTCAGGATGGGACATACGATTGTCTACAAAATTGCATACGGTGGGTTCATTCTACGCTGAAAGCTCCTATCGCGCGACATGCAAATGCTTAATAAACGGCCGGACGGTCCCAGCCTCTCCGGCATGACAAAGAGCCTACTGCACAAGCCTCTTGGGAGAAATATACAAAAGTAGATACAATGATCCCACTTGCCGGCCGGCACAAACGATCCATGGTTAAATCCCCCAGGGAAGGCCGTTCTGAAAAAAACATCTACGGCATCGGAAGTCGAAGCACAACAGCAGCTCCGCCGCACGACGGCGCCGATGACCCAGGGCCTGGGCCTGTTCAGCGCCACGGCCCTGGTGGTCGGCTCCATGGTCGGCAGCGGCATCTACATCGTAGGCAGTGACATCGCCCGCGGCGTCGGCTCGCCCGCCCTCTTTCTCGCCACTTGGGTCATCACCGGCGTCATGACACTGATCGGCGCGCTCAGCTATGGCGAACTTGCGGCCATGATGCCCAAGGCCGGCGGAATGTACGTCTATCTACGCGAGTCGCTCGGGCCCCTTTGGGGCTTCCTCTACGGCTGGACGTTCTTTCTGGTCATTCAGACCGGCTCCATTGCCGCGGTCTGCGTCGCCTTCGGCAAGTTCGCCGGCGTATTCTTTCCATCCATTTCCAGTACGCACTGGCTCTGGCACATCGCCCACGTTCCTGCCGTCCGGCTGGGGCCGATGGTGCTCGGCAACATGGAGATCGGCGTCAGCACCGCGAATCTCGTCGGCATTGCCGTCGTGGCCGTGCTTGCTCTCATCAACGTGTTCGGGATCAAGCTGGGCGCGCTGGTTCAGGACGTGTTCACCGTGGCCAAGGCTCTTTCCTTGGCGGCTCTCATCGTCGTCGGCTTCACCGTGGGCCGGACCGCCGAGGCCATCGCGGCGAACTTCGGCCACAACTTCTCTGAGTTCTGGCGCAATGCCGGCTGGTCCACGCTTCACTCGATGCAGGTCGGCGCCGGCGGACCCATCGTGATGGTGAATCTGCTGGTGGCGCTGGCGGTCGTTCAGGTGGGCTCGTTGTTTTCCTCCGATTCCTGGCACAACATCACCTTCACCGCCGGTGAAGTGAAGCAGCCGCGGCGGAATCTTCCCCTGTCGCTCATCCTCGGCACCGGCTTTGTTCTCACCGCTTACTTCCTGGCGAACGCTGCCTACCTGATGATTCTTCCGCTGCATGGCGATCCCAACGGCGCCACGGTCCTGGCCCGGGGAATCCAATACGCCACCGAAGATCGCGTGGGAGCCGCGGCGCTGACCCAGATCTTTCCCCGGATCGGAGGGCGCTTGATGGCCGCGGCCATCCTGATTTCAACCTTTGGCTGCGCCAACGGCCTGAGCCTGGCCGGCGCGCGCGTCTACTATGCCATGAGCCGCGACGGGCTCTTCTTCCGCGCCGTCGGCCGCCTCCATCCCCGCTACCGGACACCGGTTGCCGGCTTGGCGATTCAGGCCCTCTGGGCCATGGTGCTGTGCGTCTCCGGCACCTACAGCCAATTGCTCGATTACATTATCTTCGCCGTGCTGCTGTTCTACTTTCTCACTATCGCCGGACTCTTTGTCCTGCGCGTCAAGCGGCCCGATGCCGAGCGGCCCTACAAAGCCCTCGGCTACCCGGTTCTCCCGGCTTTATACCTCCTCATGTCCGGCGCAATCTGCCTGGCGCTCCTGCGCTACCGCCCGCAATACACCTGGCCGGGGCTGGCGCTGGTGCTGGCTGGCATCCCCGTCTACCTGGTGTGGCGGCGGAACGCAGCGGCGCAGTGGCCCGATCACGAGCCGGTCTAGACAAAGCCGCGGCAATCTGTATACGATTTTGGATACAATCCGCGCTGCCGGTCTCCCCCTGCCTCTCCGGCTGGAATGGGACATTTGATCGATGGCGGATCCTCCTTGGGAAGGGATACCATGCGGCTCATGCAAGGACGAATCTTCCTGGCTTTGGCCGGACTTTTGATTGCCGCCGCCTCTTCCGCCGTCGGACAGCCGCAACCGGCTGGCCGCGAGGCCCGGATGGGTCCCATGCTCGACCGCGGGCTGGCGCAGTTCGATACCCCCGATCTGACGCTGCGCCTGGTGCGCTCCTCGGGAACCGCCGCGGCCCTGGAGCCGAAGGCCGCCCCGCAATTCGACTTCACGCCCGGCGAGCTTCTGGCCGCCCGCTCCATCGACGGCTACTATCATCTCGGCGACCTGGATCTGCGTTTGCGCGAAGTGGGAACCAGCGAGTGGCGCGGCTACTCGACCGCTTTTTCGCGCCGCCCTGTGACCGAGCTGCCGCTGGCTCTCGGTGAACTGGAAAGCGCCGATCTCGCGCCTACCTTTGCCCCGGACCTGCCGTTGCAGGTGAAGCGAAGCTGGTCTGTCGAAAACGGCAAGCTGGCGCTGCGCTTCACCGTGAAGAATCCCGGCAAGCAGGCCATCGAAATCGGCGCACTGGGCATTCCACTCATCTTCGACAACATCCTGAGCGGCAAGGATCTGGAGCAGGCGCACGCGGAGTGCAGCTTTTCCGATCCCTCGATCGCCCTCGATGCCGGCTACGTGCAAGTGACGCGGCTGAACGGCCAGGGGCCCGCGCTCGTTGTGGTTCCCGACGGACATACGCCGTTTGAGGCCTACCGCCCCATCGCCGGGCTGCATCGCAGAGACCCGAAGGCGGAGCTCTTTCATGACCTGACGCCGCGCAGCATGACTTTCGAAGGCTTCTACGAATGGATGGTGGTTTCGGCCGCCTACCAGCAAAACGAGTGGAAGGACGCCGAGCCCTGGAATCCCGCGACGAGTATCGTGTTGCAGCCAGGCGAGCAGCGCACAGTCGGACTTCTCTTCCTGGTAGCTCCCTCCATTCGCGCAATCGAGAAAACGCTTGCCGAGAACCAGCGCCCCGTCGCCGTCGGCGTGCCCGGCTACATCCTGCCCGAGGATCTTGACGGCAGCCTGTTCCTGAAATCGCCGAGCCCGGTGAAGACGATCGCTGTCGAACCGCAGGGAGCTATCGACGTGACAGCCGGCGGCACGACGCCCCACGGCTGGCAGCGCTACTCGGTCCGCGGCAGGCAGTGGGGCCGGGCGCGGCTAACCGTCACGTATCAGGACGGGCTGGTACAGACGGTGCAATATCGCGTCATCAAGCCCGAGGCCGAGGCGGTGAACGACCTCGGTCGGTTTCTTTTTACCAGGCAGTGGTTCGACGCGAAAGTCGATCCGTTCCATCGCAGCCCGTCGGTGATGAGCTACGACTGCGAGGCCAACGCGATCGTCACCCAGGACAGCCGCGTTTGGATCGCCGGGCTGAGCGACGAGGCGGGCGCCGGCTCCTGGCTGGCGGCGGCGATGAAGGAATCCGGCCAGCCCGATCCGCACGAGGTCGCCCAGCTCGAGGACTTCGTCGATGGCGTCCTTTGGGGAGGCCTTCAATTCAAAGATGGGCCAAACAGATTCGGCGTGCGCAAGAGTCTCTTCTACTACCAGCCGGACAAAATGCCCGCCGGCTATTATCGCGGCGACATGGACTGGTCAAGCTGGGAGAGCTGGAACCAGGAAGCCAGCGAAGACGTTGGCCGCTCCTTCAACTATCCACACGTCGTCGCCGCATACTGGGCGCTCTACCGGCTGGCGCGCGATCACCAGGGGCTCACCACACACCACGACTGGCGCTGGTATCTGACGCAGGCCTACGAAACAACCATGGCCATGACCCGCTTTGCGCCCGATCTCGAGCAGTTCGGCCAGATGGAGGGCGGCATTTTCGTAGCCGTGCTCCAGGACCTGCGCCGCGAGGGCATGACGGAAGAAGCCGGAAAGCTCGAGGCTGCGATGCGCGCACGAGCCGATGCGTGGCAGAAGCTCGCTTATCCATTCGGCAGCGAGATGCCCTGGGATTCCACCGGGCAGGAAGAGGTCTACGCGTGGACGCGTTTCTTCGGGATGGACGACAAGGCGCGGCAGACGCTGGACGCGATCACCGGCTACATGCCCACCATTCCGAGCTGGGGCTATAACGGCAGCGCCCGCCGCTATTGGGACTTCCTGTACGGAGGCAAGGTCCAGCAATTGGAGCGGCAGCTCCATCACTACGGCTCGGGGATCAACGCAATCCCCGTGCTCGACGCCTATCGCCGCGATCCGGCCGACTTATATCTGCTCCGCATCGGCTACGGCGGAACCATGGGCGCGCTCACCGGGATCGACCAGCGGGGATGCGCCTCGGTGGCATTCCACAGCAACCCCGACTTGATGAAGTTCGACGCCTACACCGGAGACTACGGTCCGAACTTCTTCGGCCACGCTTGGGCGACGGGCGTCTTCGTGACCGACGATCCGGAATTCGGCTGGCTGGCCTTCGGCGGCAATCTGAGCCGCGGTGGCGACAGGGTGACCGTCGAGCCGCGCGATAGTTTCCGCCAGCGCCTGTACCTGGCGCTGCTGGGCCTGTGGCTCACGCTCGACAGCGGACAGATCGAGCGGGCGACGCTGGATCTTGCGGCCCGCGAGGTGGAGATTCAGCTCGCGCCCGCGGATGCTTTTACGTCCACGGCGCTGCTGCGCATTGACCAGCCGGCCCGAATCGCCGGTGTCGGAAAGATTGCGCCCGCCGGCACGTATTCGATTGTGCGGGGAGCCTACGCAATCCCGTTGGGAGAGAAATCGGCGACTGTACGTTTGATAGTGGAACCACAGTAAGGGAGAAAAGCGATGAGCGGAATGCATTGGACACGGCGCGGTTTTTTGCGAACTTCTTCAGTGGTTGGAGCCAGCGCGTTATTGCCGCGCGGCGTGTGGGCCCTGGGGCAGGACCCCGTGGTCGACGCGGCCGGCGCCAACAACCATGCGGGATACGAGAAGATCGCGTGGGCCGCGCGGCCGTTTCCCATGACCCAGGTGCGGCTGCGTTCCGGGCCGCTCAAGGACATGCAGGAGCGCAACCGGGTGTACCTCTACATGCTGCCCAACGACCGGCTGCTCTATAGCTTCCAGGTCACCGCCGGCAAGTCCGGGTCAGCCAAGCCGCTCGGCGGATGGGAGGCTCCGGATTGCGAGCTGCGCGGCCACTTGGCCGGCGGGCACTATCTCTCCGCCTGCGCTCTGATGTACGCGGCGACGGGAGACGATTCGCTGCGCCTCAAGGCCGAGGCGCTGGTGGCGGCGCTCGCCGATTGCCAGCAGCGGAACGGCTATCTGGGCGCGTATCCCGAGACAGTCTATGACCGGCTGAAGAATCACGAACGCGTCTGGGCGCCCTTCTATACCTATCACAAGATCATGGCCGGTCACCTCGACATGTACGTGCACTGCGGCAGCCAGACCGCTCTCCAGACCGTTCTGCGCATGGCCGACTGGGCGATTGCCTGGATCGCTCCGCTCAGCGACGAAGAGCTGGCCCGGATTCAAATGGTCGAGCATGGCGGCATGAACGAAGTCATGTTCAACCTCTATGCCATCACCGGCGACAAGAAGTACCTCGACGCCGGGTATCGCTTCGAGCACAAGCGCTTCTTTGAGCCGCTGGCGGCGCACCAGGACAAGCTGGCCGGGCTGCACACCAACACCAACATCCCCAAGGTGATTGGCGCGGCCCGCGGCTACGAGCTCACCGGCGACGAACGCTATAAATCGATTGCGCAATTCTTCTGGGAAACGGTTGTCGATCACCACACCTTCGCGCCCGGCGGCACCTCGAACAACGATGAGGGCTGGAGTGAGCCCGACACTTGCGGCACGCACCTGGCGCCGGGCGGGCAGGAGTGCTGCTGCAGCTACAACATGCTCAAGCTCACGCGCCATCTCTTCGGCTGGCGGCCCGACGCGCGCCTCATGGACTACTACGAACGGCTGCTGTGGAACGTGCGCGCCGGCACCCAGAACGTCGACGGCATGTTGATGTACTACGTGCCGACGATTTCCGGCGGATGGAAGACCTTCGGCGATCAGTTCGACTCGAATTGGTGCTGCACCGGCACCGGCTCCGAGGAATACGCGAAGCTGGTCGACACGCTCTACTTCCACGACGACCGCAGCGTCTATGTGAACCAGTTCGTGGCCTCCGAGGTGAGCTGGCCGGAGAAACACGCGCGCCTGGTGCAGGACACGCGCTTCCCCGAGGAAGAGCGCACCTCGCTGACCGTGTTCGCTGAGGCTCCGGTTTCTTTTGGCGTTCGCATTCGCGCGCCGCACTGGGCTGAGCGCGTGACGGTGAGCGTCAACGGGCAGCCGGAAAATGCGGAAAAGGGAAGCGACGGCTATCTTGTGCTGGAGCGGACCTGGAAGAACGGAGACCGCATCGAGGTGACGCTGCCGATGGCGCTGCGCCAGGAGCCGGTAGCGGGCAGCCCGGAGCTGGCGACGCTGGCGTATGGGCCGCTGGTGCTCGCCGCATGCCAAGGCCGCGCCGGCCTCGGCCAGGACATGATCGACGCCAACCAGGGGCCGGACATGGACCGCCTGCCGCCTTTGCCGCTGCCGGAGTTCCACGCGCCGGCCTCGGGCTTCTGGGTGAAGAAAGACGATTTCGCCGATCTGCTCTTCCACACCGTGGAGCAAAGCGACAAGACGGACCTGAAGCCGCTCTATCAGATCCTGAACGAACGATACTCGGTCTATTGGAAGCAAGTGTACGCGGTGGGGCAAAAATAGACCACGAACCGGCACGTGAGCGCAGGCGCGTGGTGGAGTAAAAGTGGTTCTTCGTCACTTTTGGTGAAGGTGCCCGGAGATCCACCGTGCAATTGGAGGCTGGATTTCAGACTGCGTGGAGGACGCGCAGACGCAGCAGATCGAACTTGGCGCGGCCGTACATGGAGTACTTGATGAGCTTCAGGCGGTGGACATGACCTTCGACGGGGCCGTTGCTCCAGGGCTGTTTGAGAGCGGCGAGGAAAGCGGCCTCGTCACGGCATAGATGTTTGGTGAAGTGAGCGAATGGGGAGACGGTGGTGGCCTCGCGCCAAACCGGCCAAGCTGCTCGATCCCGCTCGCGGATGATGCGAAAGATCTCACGCTCCAAGCTAGTGTCCTGAGTCAGAAAAGCGTTTACAAACGCGTTCGACCTTTCTGAGGATCAGGTAGGCATCTGCGCGCCACACGAAAGGTTTAGGATCGCGGTTTCGTTGATCGAGATAATCCAACATCGCCTTCTCCAAGGTCCGGACAGCGGTGTGACTACCACGCCGAACACATCGCTCGGTCACCTCCGCGAACAAGTGTTCTACCAGGTTCAGCCAACTTCCGCTGGTGGGAGTGAAATGAACGTGATACCACGGATGGCGGGCTAACCAGGCTTACACCTGGCTCACCTTGTGCGTGCCGTAATTGTCCATCACCAAGTGAACGTCGAATCCAGTCGGCAGATTCGCGTTGATCTCTTTGAAAAACCGCAGGAATTCCTGGTGTCGGTGTCGCCGGGCAGGCCACCGCCATTCTGCAGAACACTTGGTCGCAAATGTTCTTGCGATTGAAAGTGTCTCAATTCGCGGGAGTTCAAATTCAAAACGTCAAGGATAGAGTTGAACGTGAGCAGTGCGCATCTTCGGAAGGTAGTTCACCTCCCGCTCACGGACAGGCGCGCCCAACGCAGACTTCGGTCTCGGCATTTAGCTCGCACGCTGACTTCCTAGAAATTTGGCTTATCAGAAACTATATCTCGCCGCAGAGAGCGGCTTCGAAACTCTTTCTTTCCGGGCGGATCATCGATCGAAAGGGACCGCCGGATTCGAGTTCAGAGAATCGCGGGGAATTATCGGGAAACTGAAGCAGGGGGAGAATTCTCTCCGGCATCCTTTACGCGCAAGATCCAGAAATTCGGCCCGAAATGTGGGCCCGGCTGAAAATAAACGGTAAGTTATTGATTATAAAGACTCTATGGCGGAGAGGGAGGGATTCGAACCCCCGATACCCTTTCGGGTATGCCGGTTTTCAAGACCGGAGCCATCAACCGCTCGGCCACCTCTCCGCGGTCCGCGGCCTTTCTAACGATTGTACGGCCAATCGCGATCTCTGAGTGAGCGCAAGGGGCCCGCGTTTGCGGCCGGCCGCTCGACGAACACGCAAACAAGAAGCGGAAGCGCGACGCTCCCGCCTTCTGTTGCCGGTTGGGCCTGCAGCGATTCCAGAGTTGCCCTACCCGGAAGCCACCGATGCGAAGTGGCTCCTTGCTGAAGAAAGAGCCCACTGGAACGACGCCAGCGAAGGCAAAGAAACGATGGAACCGTTCCGATTCGAGCATTTCTCCTGTTGCTATAGAGCGGGTGTTTTGAATCCCACCCTAGCCGCAAGAACAAAGGCGCGGTGCCCAGAGGGCGCCCAGGTGGGGCGCCCTCCGCTATACACAAACAGGAGAACCGCTCTAGTGCTTGCCTTCGAGTTCGTCGGCCAGTGCGTCTGCTCCATAAATCTTGCGCAGGCCTTCGATCATGCCGGCGGAGTGGACGGCCACGGCGCGGTTCTTCGCGCCGTCGTAAACAAAGTCGCCGGCCAGGGACTCGATGTTGCCGTCGAAGATCAGCCCCACCAGTTCGCCCTGGCGGTTCACCACCGGTGAGCCGGAATTGCCGCCGGTGATATCGTTGGTGCTCACGAAGTCGAACGGCGTGGCCAGGTCGATCTTCTCGCGGGCCGCGGCCTCCTTGGGAGTCAGGTCGAACGGCGGCTGGTTGCCGAAGCTCGCCGCGCGATCGTAGAGCCCGTAGAACGTTGTGAAGGGCGGCGCGACGGTTCCGTTATACGGATAGCCATCGACTGTGCCGTAGCTCAGGCGCAGGGTGAACGTGGCGTCGGGATAGGCGATCTTGCCGTAGACAGCGAAGCGGGCCTTGCCGAGCTTCTCGCCCGCCGCCTCGAATACGCTCTCGATCTTGTCGCGCCGGTACTGGTAGCTCGCCCGCCACACCGGATCCACGCGGCGCGCTGCGGCGATCATCGGATCGTTCGACGCCGCCACCGCCGCTTCGCCGCCATCGAGCAGGCTCTTGCGGAAGTTGGGGTCGGCGAGCTTGGTTCCGTCCACTAGCGCAGCGACGGTCTTGTCGATGTCGCCGCCCTGAAGGATCGCCTGCACCCAGGCGTCGTTTGCACCCAGCTTCTCTGTCGCCAGATTCAGTGCATTGGCCATGAACATCTTCTCGGTCGAGGGATAGATCGGCGCCGGAGACAGCAACTGGTAGCGCAGCGAATCCAGCCCCGCCTCGTGGAACTGCGGCAGCCGCTCGCCGTCGGGCTTCTTGGTCTCGGTCACGTACTGCACGATCTCCATGGCCAGCGAAAAGAGCTGGCTGTCGGCGCGGCGGAAGACCTGCTTTTTGGTTTCCGGTTTGGCGAGTTCGACCGCGTTCGCGGTCTCGTCCCATGCGTTGCTAAACTCCTTCTTCCATTCGGGATTGGCGGCCACCTTGGCGCGCAGATCGTCTTCCTCGGCCTGCTTTTTGGCGAGGATGGCCTTATCGGAGAGCGCCTCAACGCGGCCCACGTAGACCTTCAGGCTGTTCTGGAGGAAGAAGATCGTGCTTCCCACCAGCCTGGCCTGCTCCGGCCCCAGCTTGGCAAACTCCTGCGCCGCGGCGATGCGGCGTTGCAGGTACGCGACGACTGCGGGATCGCGCACATCGCGCTCCATCAGCAATTCGGCTACGGTGTCCTGACGCGAAGTCGAGCCCGGATGGCCGGAGACGAACACCAGTTCGCCGGGCGCGGCGCCCTTTGCGCTCCACTTCAGGTAGTTCTCCGTGTGCAACGGCTTGCCGTCCGAGTACACGCGGTAGATGGCCATGTCCAGGTCGTAGCGCGGGTAGGTGAAGTTATCCGGATCGCCGCCGAAGAACGCCGCCTGCTGCTCGGCCGCGAACACCAGGCGCACGTCGGTGTACGCCTTATATTGATACAGCCAATACTCGCCGCCGTTGTAGAGAGTCACGATGTCGGAGCGCAGGCCGGTTTTGTCCTTGCTCTCCTTCTCGATGGCCGCGATTTCGGCTTCGCGCGCTTTCAGCGCTTTGGCGTCGTCGGCGATCCCTTTGGCCGCGGCTTCGACGCGCGCCGTCACGTCCTGCATATTGACCAGCACGTTCACTTCCAGGTCGGGCGACTTCATCTCCTGGTCCGGCGTCGCGGCATAGAAGCCGTCGCGCAGGTAGTTGTGCTCGGCGGTCGAGTTCTTTTGCAACTGAAAGCGCGCCACGTGGTGATTGGTCAGCAGCAAGCCGTCGGCGCTCACGAACGAGCCCGATCCGCCGTCGTTGAGCCGCACGCTCGAAAGCCTCAGGTGATCGAACCACTCCTGCGTGGGGTGAAAGTTGTATTTGTCCGCCAGTTGTTTCAGCGGCGGATTGTCGAACGTCCACATGCCCTCTTCGGCGCGCGCCAGCGGCGCGAGTGCAAAGAGCGCGGCAACTGAGAACAGGAACACATTCCGAAAATCGCGAATTGACATAGGATCCTCTTCGGTTCGCGGCCGCCCTGAGGCGCCGCGCGTTTACGGTTGCGGGATCACCAGCACTTCGACGCCCGAGGGCGCGTCTTTCTGGTGGTAGATCTGCTCGGTCGCCTTCCGGAAGTCTTCCGGCTTGGCGTAGGGAATATCGGTAAAGACCTGGGGATTGCGGTCGGTAAGCGGAAACCACGAGCTCTGGACCTGGACCATGATGCGATGGCCGCTGCGGAAGGTGTGGTAGAGGTCGGGCATGGTGAAGTCGATTGCGGTCAGCTTGCCCGGCTCCAGCGGCTCCGGTTTCTCCCAACTGGAGCGGAACTTGGCGCGGAAAGGTTCGCCGCGGACGAGTTGCTGATAGCCGCCCATGTGCACCGGCGGCCCGTCCAGAACGTGCTTGTCCGGCCGCGAGCCAGATTCATCTGCTCGGGGATCTTCGTCCGGGTAAACATCGATCAGCTTCACGTCGAAGTCCGAGTCCGTGCCGGAGCTGGCGATTTTGAGATGCGGCGAAATGGGGCCGGCAATCGTCACATCCTCGGTGAGCGGATCGGTTTCGTACACCAGTACGTCGGGCCGGTAGCTGGCAAATCGCTGGTCGTCGACCATGTAGCGTTGCGGCACGCTGTCGGTGGTGTAGCCCACGAAAGGCACTGGATGGCTGGGGTCGCTCAGGTACTCGTCGAAGCTCTTCTCCTCGGTGGGCGGATCGAAGCTGAGCTTGCCGCCGGCATGAAAGTAGAGCGTCTTCGGCGCCGCGTTCTTCGGCGGCCACTCATCGTAGCGGCGCCACACATTGGTCCCCGTCTCGAACACCACGGCCGTGGGCAGCGTCTTGCCTTTTCCCTTAAGGTACTTCTCGAAGAACGGGAACTGGATGTTGGCGCGAAAGTACTCCGAAGTCTTGGCGTTGAACTGCACGTCGCCCAGCCGGTCGCCGTCGCCGCGCGCCCAGCCGCCGTGCACCCAGGGGCCTTCGACCAGCGTGGCCGGCGTCTGGGGATTGAATTTGCGGATGGCGTTGAACGTGCGGTAAGGCCCCTCGAGGTCCTCGGCGTCATACCAGCCGCCCACCACCAGTACCGCGCACTTCACGTTCTTCATGTGCAGCTCCAGGTCGCGGGCCTTCCAGTAGTCGTCGTAGGTGTCGTGCTTGAACTGGTCGTCCCACAGCGAGGTCGCGGCAACGAAATACTTGTCGAGTGCGGCGATATTTCCCGCTTGCAGAAAGAACCGGTAATTGTCCGGCGTGCCGAAATCGGGCGGAATTTCGGGTTTGGGCGGCACGGGATTGTGTTGCGGGTGAAAGTACGGCGCGTAGAAGCCAAAGTTCGCCGCCAGCATGAACGCTCCGCCGTGATACGCGTCGTCGCCCATGAACAGGTCCGTCATCGGCGCCTGCGGGCTGGCCGCCGCGATCGCCGGATGCGAGTCGACGATCGACGCCGAAGTGAAGAAGCCCGGATAGGAGATGCCCCAGAGTCCCACCTTGCCGTTGTTGTTCGGCACGTGCTTCAGCAAGAACTCGACGGTGTCGTAGGTGTCCGACGAGTCGTCCACGTCCTGCGGCGACTTTTTCTCGCCGATGTGCGGCCGCATCTCGGCGAACACGCCTTCGCTCATCCAACGCCCGCGCACATCCTGGTAGACGAAGATGTAGCCGGACTTTTCGAATTCGTCCGAAGGGCCGAGACGCGCGGGATAGCGGTCCTCGCCGTAAGGCGCAACGCTGTAGGGCGTGCGCTCCATCAGAAACGGATACGGCCCCGGATCGTCGGCAAAGGCAGCCGTCTTGGGCACGTAGACCGCCGTGAACAGCCGCACGCCGTCGCGCATCGTGATGCGGTACTCGTATTTCGTGTAGTGGGCGGGAACGAAGTCCTCGGCGGGGGCCTGTGCGGCGGGCTGCTGGCTGAGCGCGTAGGGCACGGCAAGCAGTTGCGCCGCAAGGACGGCAAGAGCCGCGCGTTGTATGGGTTGCATCGTGAGCCGGATTCTCCTCGCCATCCAGAGTATCGCACCGGAGACGGGGGCGCGGCGCGCGCCCCTGCGCGGCCGCCCATTCATCGCTTCCGGGCGATTTTTTCTGTTCCTTATGCGGTCCTTATGGGAATCGATCGCACACAGGTTAATCTGAAATTGATTCCCCGATCGGCCGCGCGCGTTCGCCGCGAGGCTGCCCCAAAAATCCATACGAATTGCGAGAGGAGATCTATGTCAAAGGTCAAACTGGAGTACATCTGGCTCGACGGCAAGAAGCCGGTTCCTGAGTTGCGCGGCAAAACGCAGATCAAGAGCTTCGACAAAACGCCCACTCTCGCCGATATACCCCTGTGGGGATTTGACGGCAGCTCGACCATGCAGGCCGAAGGTAAGAGTTCCGACTGCATTTTGAAGCCCGTGGCTTTGTATCCCGATGCCAGCCGCAAAGATGCCTTTATCGTTCTCAGCGAGGTGATGCACCCCGACGGCTCGCCGCACTCCACCAATGCGCGCGCCACCATCGAGAACGACCCCGACCTTTGGATCGGCTTTGAGCAGGAGTATTTCCTCTACAAGGATGGCCGGCCGCTCGGCTTTCCCGAACAAGGTTTTCCCGCTCCCCAGGGACCGTACTACTGCGGCGTCGGCTACAAGTACATGGGCAGCATCGCGCGCCAGATCGTGGAGGAGCACCTGGAGCTCTGTCTTGCCGCCGGCATCAACCACGAAGGCATCAATGCCGAGGTCGCCAAGGGCCAGTGGGAGTTCCAGGTCTTCGCCAAGGGCTCGGCCAAGGCCGCCGACGACCTGTGGACCGCCCGCTACCTGATGGCGCGCCTGTGCGAGAAGTACGAGATCGATTTCCAGCTCCATTGCAAGCCCATCCGCGGAGATTGGAACGGCTCCGGCATGCACACCAACTTTTCCACCAAGCACTTGCGCGACGTGGGCGGCAAGGAGTACTTCGATGGCCTGATGGCGGCTTTCGAGAACAACATCGCCGCGCACATCGAGGTCTACGGTCCCGACAATCATCTGCGCCTGACCGGCCACCACGAAACCCAGGCCATCGACAAGTTCAGCTACGGGCTCTCCGATCGCGGCGCCTCTATCCGGCTGCCTGTCAACTTCATCAAGAATGGCTACCGGGGCTATTTGGAAGATCGCCGTCCCAACTCCGAGGCCGATCCCTACCGGATCGTCTCGCGCATCCTGAAGACGGTGAATAGCGTGCCCAAGCCCGGAGTCAAAGAACTGGTTCCGGCCTGAGGCCGCGATGCACCATCGTCAACTGACCGGGCATAAGCCGGCGGTGCGGCACGCGAGTGTCGCGCCGCTGCTTTCCTCGCGCACTCAGCCGGGCGCTCGCCGCCGTTCCTGATGGCTCCTTTATGTCCCCCATGTTAGAAACGGGGAAACAGGATCGCGGCGGAGCCTGCCCGGAAGCCGGAATCGTTCGGATTGCGCGCATCTTCCCCGACTACCGCAAGCTGGCTGCCCGCGCCTGAATTCGCGACGAAAGACCGCACAATCGATATGAGCGCAGGCCACCCAGTCGAGTTGGAACCGCTGTACGGCGACTATCTGCTCGACCGGGCCTACGACGAGATGCGCGAGCCGACGGGCGAGCTGCGGCCGCACTACCGGGCCATGGCCGACAACCTGGTCGGCCTGCCCACGGGCGAGCTCCAGCGGCGCAAGCAGGCCGCCGATCTCTCCTTCCTCACCCAGGGCATCACCTTTACCGTCTACGGCCGCGAAGAGGGCACCGAGCGCATCTTCCCCTACGACCTGCTTCCGCGCCTCGTCACCGCCCCGGAGTGGGACCGCATCGAGCGCGGCCTCACCCAGCGCATCACCGCGCTGAATCTTTTCCTGCGCGACGTCTACTCCGACGCCAAAATCCTCGCCGACCGCATCGTGCCTCGCGATCTGGTCTATAGTTGCCGGCACTACCGCCGCCAGATGCGCGGTCTTCAGGTGCCGCGCAACGTCTATATCGCGGTGGTGGGCAGCGATCTGCTGCGTCTGGACAGCGGCGAGTTCGTCGTCCTCGAAGACAACCTGCGCGTGCCTTCGGGCGTCAGCTACATGCTCACCAACCGCCGCGTGATGAAGCGCACCTTCCCTCAGCTATTCGCGAGCTACGGCGTGCGCCCCATCGAGCACTACCCGCAGCTCCTGCTGGCCACGCTACGCTCTCTGGCTCCCGAAGGCCGGCCGGAGCCCAGCATCGTGCTGCTCACGCCGGGCGTCTACAATTCGGCCTACTTCGAGCACACCTATCTCGCCCGCCAGATGGGCATCGACTTGGTCGAGGGCCGCGACCTGGTCACCCACGACAACATCGTCTACATGCGCACCACCGACGGCCTGAAGCGCGTCGACGTCATCTATCGCCGCGTCGACGACGACTTCAGCGACCCGCTCGCCTTCCGCGGCGATTCCGCGCTGGGCTGCGCCGGGCTGTTCAACGCCTATCGCGCGGGCAACGTCACCGTGTCCAACGCCTTCGGCACCGGCCTGGCCGACGACAAGGCCGTCTACGCCTACGTTCCGCGCATGATCAAGTACTACCTCGGCGAGGACCCCATCCTGCCCAACGTCGAGACGTTCCTCCTCAGCGAGGAGGGTGACCGCCAGCACGTCCTGGCCAACCTCGACAAGCTGGTCGTCAAGGCCGTGGGCGAAAGCGGCGGCTACGGCATGTTGATCGGCCCTCATTCCACGGCTCGCCAGCGCGAGGAGTTCGCGCGCCAGATCGCGGCCAACCCGCGCAACTACATCGCCCAGCCCACGCTGGCTTTCTCTCGCGCCCCGTGCCTGATCGGCAACCGGCTGGAGCCGCGCCACGTCGATCTCCGGCCCTACATCCTGTTCGGAGACAAGGTCAACATCGTGCCCGGTGGACTAACGCGCGTGGCACTCGAAAAAGGTTCGCTGGTCGTCAACTCGTCGCAGGGCGGCGGAAGCAAGGACACATGGGTTCTGGAGTAAGTTTCGTCGCTGAGTCTCGGGCCGGGAGAGAGAGGAGCACGATGCTATCGCGCGTCGCCGACAGCCTCTACTGGATGAGCCGCTATCTGGAGCGGGCGGAGAATACCGTGCGCCAGCTCGACGTCAACATGACCCTCATGCTCGACACCGGCGGCCTCGATGAGGAATCCCGCTGGCATCGCATGATGGCTGCGCTGGGCAAGCCCGACGGCATGATGTGGGAAGGCTCTCTCGACCAGATGGCGCGCAAGCTGGTCTTCGATCATCTCGACCCGGCCTCGATCATCTATTGCGTCGACGCCGCGCGCGAGAACGCCCGCCAGGCGCGCGAGGAGCTCTCCACCGAGCAATGGCAGCGCCTGAACCGCCTCTACCACCACATCCATTCGCCGCACGCGCAGGCTCAATTCGGCTCCAGCGCCAGCGACCTGCTCGCATCGGTCATCGACGGCATCTATCTGTTCAAAGGCACTACCGATACTACGATGATTCACGGGCAGGGCTGGCAGTTCATCCACCTCGGCCGCTATCTGGAGCGCGCCTACGCCACGGCCACTCTGCTCGAGGTTTTCGAGCGCGACCTCTTTCAGGGTTCGTCGCAGGAGCGCACAGCCAACCTGCATCTCGAGTTCGTCGGCCTGCTGCGCTGCTGCACTTCGTTCGAGGCATACTGCCAGGTTTACACCGCCGATCTGTCTCCCGATCGCGTGCTCGAGTTCTTGCTTCTTAATCGCGACTTTCCCCATGCCATCCGCTACTGTGTCGACGGCGTCAGGGACGCGGTCATGGCGATTCAGCAATCGGGCGGCCGGCGCGCTCCCGACCTGCTCACCGGCGGCATGGGAAAGCTCCACGCTATGCTCGGCTATACGACCATCGGCGAGATTCTCTCCGGCGATGCGGCTGCATTTCTCCACAAAGTCCGCGAGCAGTGCCTGACCATTCACGAGCTGATCTACCGCTATTACGTGCACTACTCGATTCAATCCGCGCTGGCGGTGTAGCACCCACAGCCGCCAGCCGGCTGCACTTCGGAGCAACCATGAACTTCTACGCCATCCGCCACCTTACGCGCTTCCGCTACTCGCAGCCCGTCAGCGAGAGCATCATGGAGACGCGTATGCATCCGCGCTCCGACTCCAGCCAGCACTGCCTCACCTTCTCGCTCTCCGTCAGCCCGCGCTGCCGCGTCTTCAGCTACCGCGACCACCTCGGCAACAACGTGCAGCACTTCGACATTCCCGGCGAGCACAACCAGCTCGTCATCGTCGCCGAATCCGTGATCGAGCAGCAACCACTGCCAGACATCCCGCATTTTCTCTCACCCGATGCCTGGCAGGACCTGGACGAAATGGTCGAAGCCGGCGACTACTGGGAGATGCTTTTGCCCAGCAAGTTCGCCGCCGAGACTCCGGCGCTCGTCGATCTGGCGAAGAAGATGGAGGTGGTGCGCCGCGACGATCCGCTGCACCTGGTGCTGGAGCTGAACCAGCGCCTGTTTCACTATTTCGACTACGTGCCCCGCTCCACGCGCGTCGACTCGCCCATCGACGAGGCGATCCTCAGCGCCAAGGGCGTCTGCCAGGACTTCGCCCACACCATGATCGCGCTGCTGCGCCACGTGCGCATTCCCGCGCGCTATGTCTCGGGTTACCTATATCGGGGCAGCGAGGATCACGACCGCTCCACGCCCGACGCCACGCACGCCTGGGTCGAGGCGCTGATGCCGCATCTGGGCTGGGTCGGCTTCGACCCCACCAACAACCTCATCGCCCATCATCGCCACATCCGCACCGCCGTCGGCCGCGACTACGCCGACGTTCCTCCCACCCACGGCGTCTTCCGCGGCAAAACGGCGAGCGAGCTTTACGTGGCCGTCAAGGTCGAAGCCAGCGACGAACCGCCGGCCCTCGACCGCACGCTGCCCATCCCGGAGGATTGGAGCGTCCTGGTCGAGCGCGCGCAACAGCCGCCCGAGCCCGCGCTTCCCTTCCTCGACATGCAGCAGATGATGCAGCAGCAGCAGTGAAGCGAAACCAGCCGCTCGCTATTTGGCCGCCGGCGCTTCCTCCGCGCCCATGGCCTTCAGCCGCATCTGCGCCAGCCGCCAGGTCGAAGTCGGAATCCCCAACACCTGTTTCGGCTTTTCCAGCTTGCGGTAGTCGGCAATGGCAATCTCGCGCTCGCCAAAGTCCTCGGCAATGCGCCCCAGCACGTACCACACTTCGTCGTTCGGCTCGTCGAGATCCCAGTCGTCCATGGCGCGCAGCAGCACGTCGTGCGCGTCCTTCGTGTTTCCCACTTCGGCGTAGAGGCAGGCCAGCGTGTGGAGGATGCTCGGGGCGTCCTTCTGCATCTCGGTCGCGTGGATCGCCCTCTCGATGTCGGACTGTTCCACCTTGCCCGTAAAGAGCGCATTCCAGGCGACATTGTTGAGCAGCATGGCGTCTGCGTTGCCCAGATCGGCAAGTTTCTTCGCCCAGGCGCTGGCCGCCGCGTAGTTACCGCGATCGGCCTCGATCTGCACTTTCATGTTGAGGGCATCGGTGTCGTTGTCGAGCAGCTTCAGGCGCTCGTCGGCCAGGGCGATGGCTTCGTCGTAGCGGCCCAGGCCCATGAGCGCGAAAGCGTTGTCGACAAAGGCTTCCTTCGATTCGGGCACCTGCTTGAGGAGTTCCGATGCAACTCCGAGCATCTTCGAGAAATCCTGCTGCAGCAGATAGCCGTTGGCCAGCGCGATCTGAATGTTGGTGCGTTCGCGATCGTTGGCCGCGCTCTTGAGTCCTTCTTCGAGGACGGCAACGCCCCGATCCACGGTCGGCTTCGTGCCTACCAGGATCGCCCCCGCGGCCAGCTTCATCCTGCGCGCATCCGCTGCGGCGCCCTTGTTCCAGAAACGCGGGAAGACCGGCCCGCCCAGCGGATCGTCGCCGCCCTCCAGGTGCTGATCCTCGCGCAGCCAGTCCAGAAGCGCCTTGGCTCCCTTCAGGTCGCCGGCCTGAATGCGGTCCAGCATCTCCAGGCCAATCGAGTTGGGCTTGTCCAGCGTGTCGAGCAGCTTGTACTGCCCGTCTTCCTTTGCCACAAAAACGGTTGTCGTCGTGCCGTTCAGGTTCTCTATCTTTTCGCGGTAGCCGGTGGCGTCGTCGCCCTCGCCCTTGGGATCCATCACTTGCAGCATGATGTCTTCGGTGACATCGAGCGAACTGTCCTCGCGAGCCAGCGCGCTGTTCATCTTGCCGGGCGCCTCGAGCGCTTCTTTGCGCTCATCCGCATCCTCCGCGTTCATTACCTTGAGCGCATTGCGGCTGAGCAGAGTATCGAAGCTCGCCTCGGTCAGATTCAAATCGAAGGCAACCAGGGCGAAACGCCTGGCCAGATCCGCCGGCGTGTTGGCAAACTTCACGTCCTCGTGGCGCCGCGCGCCGCGCAGCATGTTGGCCAGGCCCAGGGTGCGCGCGGCATCGTCGCCGGCCGCGCCCGCCTGCAGGAAGTCCGCCGCCTGCGGATACTGCCTCGCGTTCATCAGCATCTCGCCGGCGGTGCGCGCAGTGTCCTTGAACGAGTTGTCGTCGGTCGATCGCTTGTTGGCTTCGGCCAGGCCCGCTTTGCTGTCCTGGATCATCGCCATGCTCGCCGCCAGCAGCGCCTTCGGCTGCGGATTCAGCGCCTCCGCGGCCTTGTACGCGCCGGCATAGTCGCCGCCGTAAAACAGAGCGAAGGCCAGATTGTCGGCAATGCCCAGATCGTCCAATTTGTCCTTGCCCAGCGCCTCATACTCGGTGATGGCCTCCTTCATGTGCGCCTGGCCGCTGTAGCGGCGTCCGACCGAGTCGTATTCGAGCAGAATGGCTAGGTCGCCCTGCGCCGCGTGGTCGTCGGGATCGAGCTTGATGGCCGCGCGATAGGCGTCGGCCGCTCCGGTCATATCGCTCCCGGCGCGCATGTTGCGTCCGACCAGGTCGTGCTTCAGGATCTCGGCCAGCACGCGTTCGGCAATCGCCGAGTTGGAATCGAGCTTGACCGCGAGGCGCGCTTCGCTGCGCGCCGCCTCGCCCATACCGGCCTCAAGCAGCACGTTGGCCACTTGCAGGTGATACACGGCCGAATTGGGATGGCCGGCAATCAGCGCGCGATAGCTGGCCAGCGCCTCCTTCACCTTGCCGTCGCGCAACAGCGCCGCTCCCTGCGGCTCGAAGTTCACCAGAATCGCCGGGCCGTTGATGAGATCGGCCACTTGGTTGCGCAGTGCCGTCGCCTCAGCTACGGTGTAGCGCCGCTTCACGGTGTCGAAAACAAAATGCGCCTGCACCGCGCCGTCCTTGTCCGCCGAGAAGCTCTCCGTCAGTTGCGCGGGGCCGAGCGAAATCGACGCGTCCTTCGGCAGTTCCTTGGGAATGAATCCGGCCGGCGGGATCAGGCGGTAATTCCACTCGATGCTGAATGGTGCATTGAACCACCAGTCGGCCGTACGCGGCTTCTTCGGCTTGTCGGGACCGGTGTCCTTCTTTTTCTCTTCGCTGTCGTCTTTGCGCTTCAGATCGTCGGGCAGCATTTGGAACAGCCGGTCCACGCGAATCGCCGCCTGCGCGTTTTCGAGACCCGTGTACCCGCGCTTGGCCTTCTCACAGGCGATGGTCAGTTCGAACGGCCTCGAGAGATCGGCCGGATCGGTGCGATCCACTTTCGTCAGATCGTCCGACACATACTCCGCGCTGACGTAGCCGCGCAGGCCGTCGCGCGTGTCCTTATCGGGCTTGTCGGCGTAGTAGGAGCGGTAGGCCGACTCGTAAATGCCTTTCGGCTGCGTAATCTCAACCACGTTCGCTGGCCCGTTGTCGGTCAGCGTGAACTCGCGCTTCTCCACCAGGCCGTTGTCCTTCGATGTCGACTCCGGCGTCTTCACCAGTGCGGTCGTGCGCGCATCCGCAATCAGCGCCAGCCGTCCCTGATCGCCCATGGGCACCTGGCCCAGTTGCGCGTAGCGGTCGGTCGCGTCGATCCACAGGGGGTTCTTGCCGGGCACGTAGACGATGGCATGGTTAAACATGCCCATGCCGGGCAAATCGGCGGGAACGTCGATCCACGATCCGGCATTCAGCAGCGCCACATTGGCGGGAATGCCGGCCGCGCGCAGCATGGCCGCCAGCAGCGTGGCCTTGTCCTTGCAGTCGCCGTATTTCTTGGCCAGCGTTTCGGCCGGATCGTGCGGCACCAGCGCCGCCTCGCCGAATTCGATCCCCGTGTACCGCACCTCGCGGTCGAGATAATCCAGGATCGCCGCTTCCTTTTCGGCGGCGGATTTTTTCCCGGCGATCAGCGGCGCCACGGTCGCCTGCACGGCCGCCGGTGCGGCGCGGCTATCCACGATCTTCCCGTACTCGGCCGCCACCCGTTGCCACGATGCGCCGGTCGAAAATGCGATGGTCGGATAGCGGACCACATCCGGAGGAAGATACGGATCGCGTGGCTCGATGCCTTCGAGCGCTCCCACATCGTATGTCAGAGTCACCCGGCCGCCGGACTCATTCCGCGCTGGCTTCAGGTCGGGGAGCAACAGCAGCTCGGTGTGCAGCGGCAGCGCCGCCGGCGTGTCGAACACCACCCGGCTGTGCGCCACCGGCACTCTCTCCTGGCCCAGTTCAATGCGCCCCACACGCCCCTCCGCGAAGAGCGGCGCGGTTTCGTTCAGGGAGAATTCCTCCTCCACCACCACTCCAGGCGCGATCGCCGGAAGCGGCGCGTGCAGGCGCTTGTCGTCGCTGTAGATTTTGTAGTCGCCGCCGCGCGCGGGCGCCTCGGTAATCGTATTCGGGTCCAGCGTGTGCACCGTAAAGTCGGGTGCGATGACGCGCGCGCGGATGATGGGCCTTGCTTCATGCCACGGCGCCCAGCCGACCGTCAACGCGTCCCACCCCTCGGTGCCCTTCTGCGTGATCACTTTGTAGACGAAGCGCCCGGTGTGAGCCATGCGGCCCTCTTCGTCGAAGGTGTAGGTCTCGTCTTCCACGAGTTCGACGACGTTGGCTCCGTCCGGCACAGGCACCGCCGACGCGGCTTCGTAGAGCGCCTTGGGATCGACGGAGAAGGACGGCGCGAGCCAGGGGTCGGCAGACGGGCTCGCTGTCGGGCTTGCGGGCGCGCTCGACGGCGGAGCGGCCGGTGCAGTTGCCGCTGGCGCCTGCGTTCGAATCGGAACCGCGGCTGCGATGAAGGCAAAAAGAAGACAGGGCAAGAATGGACGCACGAAGGATTTGGACACACGGCCCCCGGCTCGTTGAAATGGCTACACCACGGTAAACCGGGCGGCGCGGAGTTGCAAGCAGCGCCGCGGCGCGCCGCAGCCTTCGCCGCTTCGACCCTCAGTCCGCCTTGTGCGCTTCAGCCGCGATCTTCCTTAACTCCGGCAGCACCTTGCCCAGCGCAATCGGAGCGGCGTCGCGCTTGCCCAGCGCAAAGTACACGTCGCGATAGTGCCGGTAGAGCGGCTCATAGGCCGCGGCGGATTTTGGATCCGGCTCGACCGCGCGCAGCGGCAGGCAAACCGCGTTCTGCGCTTCCTCGATCGTCTTGTAGGTTCCGGCCGCCAGCAGCGCGAAGATTCCCGACCCCAGACTCGTCGGAATCCCCGCCGGAACCAGCACCGGCTTGTTCAGCACGTTCGCGTAAACGCGGTTCAGCACCTCGTTCCTCTGCGGAATTCCGCCGGCGTTGATCACACGGTCGATGCGCACGCCGTGCTCGGCCATCCGCTCCAGGATGATGCGCGTGTGGAAGGCCGTGCCCTCGATGGCGGCGAACAATTCGTCCTGCGCGGTGTGCACCAGGTTCCAGCCCAGCGTCACGCCGCCCAGCTCGGGATTCACGAGCACCGTGCGGTCGCCGTTGTCCCAGCTCAGCCGCAGCAGGCCCGTCTGCCCCGGTTTGTACGCGTCGAGCCCATCGCTCAACGCGGCCACCGTCGTTCCCGCGCGCTTCGCGATCGCGTCGAAGATGTCTCCCACCGCCGACAGCCCCGCCTCAATGCCCATATATTGCGGATGCACGCTGCCCGGCACCACGCCGCACACGCCGGGAATCAATTCCGCCTGGCGCGCAATCGCCATGATGCACGTCGACGTGCCGACCACGTTTACCACGTCGCCCTCGCGGATGTTCGCGCCGATCGCGTCCCAGTGCGCGTCGAACGCTCCCACGGGAATCGGAATCCCCGCGCGCAGCCCCAGCGCCTCGGCCCACTTCGCCGAGAGATGGCCCGCAAGATGATCGCTGGTCAAATATTCTCCGCCCAACTTGGCGCGCACGCCCTCGAACAGCGGATCGACGGCGACGAGGAACTCCTCCGGCGGCAGACCGCCCCACTTGGGGTTCCACATCCACTTGTGGCCCATGGCGCACACGCTGCGCTTCAGCGCGTTCACGTCGGTCACGCCGGCGAGCGTCGCCGCCACCATGTCACAGTGCTCGAGCGCCGTCGCCATCCGCGTGCGCTTCTCCGGGTTGTGCCGCAACCAATGCAGCAGCTTGGCGAACCCCCACTCGTGCGAGTACACGCCACCGCACCACTCGATGCCCTCGAAATCCAGCTCGTGCGCCTTGCGCGTGATCTCCTCGGCCTCGGCAAAGGCGCGATGATCGCACCACAGGTAGTATTCGTCGAGCGGCTCCAGCCCCTCGGCCACCGGGATCACGCTCGATCCCGTCGTATCGAGCGCGATGGCCGCCACCTCGCCGCCATCGATGCCCGTGCTCTTCAGCGCTTCCTTTGTAGCCGCGGCCAGCGCCGCCATCTGGTCGGCGTGGGCCTGCGTGGCGTGGTTGGGGTCCTCGCGGCGCCGGTGCAGTGGATAGCTGGCCGATGCCGTCCCAATTGGACCCTTCTTGCTGTCGACTAAAGTGACGCGAACGCTGAGTGTGCCGAAATCGACCCCGGCGACGATAGCCATGGAACCTGCCCTCCGGTAAACGTTTGCTGACCCGCCCACCAGACTACACCATTCCTCCGGCTCGCGCTGTGATCTTCTGGGAAGATTAACGCAAGCTCGGTCGTGCCGCTATTTTGTCTTTGCCGGCGTTCCGGCCGCAGGCTTGGCCGGAGACGATTGCCCGCTTGTCGCGGGCGTTGCCGGAGTAGCGGCCGGTGTGGGCGCCGCCGTCTGAGGGCCGTTCTTGGCTCCTTCTCCGCCTGGGCCTTGGCCCCCTCCCACCACCTGTGCATGATCCAGTTTCGGCGGCGGAGCGTCGCCCCGGTTCTTGACCAGAATGGTGATCCGCCGGTTCGACGGGTCGTACGGATCCTTTGGGTCGCGCAGCATCTGGTCGGCGAAGCCGCGCACCTGCGTCACCTGGTCGGGGCGCACCCCGTCTGCCTGCAGCAAGCGGCGTGCCGAGTTGGCGCGGTCCGCGGAAAGTTCCCAGTTGGTGTAATTGGCGCCGTGCTGATACTGCGCCGCATCCGTGTGCCCCTCGATCAGCAGTTGGTTGGGCAGCGTTTTCAACTCCGCCGCCAGCAGCGCCAGCAGCGCCTGCCCGTTGGGGCTCAACTGCGCGCTTCCGCTCTGGTAGAACGTGCCGTCCTTGCCCTCGAGCAGTTCGATGCGCAGGCCTTCGGGGGTGATCGTGATTTCAATCTGCTTGCTCAGTTTCTGCAGTTCCTTCTGCGCCTCGATCTCCTTTTCGAGTTTTTCTTTCAGCTCCTGGAGCTTCTGCTTGTTCTCGTCTGCCACGGTGGTCGTGTTCACGCCGTTGCCCGACATCGTGGTGCCCAGCAGGCTCGCTGTTCCCTTGGGATCGTTGAAGTATCCGGCCACCGCTTTCTTTACCGCGTCGCTCTGGCTCATCAGCCACAACACGATGAACAGCGCCATCATGGCGGTAACGAAGTCCGCGTAGGCCACCTTCCACGCACCGCCATGGTGGCCGCCGTGGCCGCCTTTCTTCTTGATCACGATGATGGGTTGTGCCTTCGCCGTCATGCCGTCCTTTTGCCCCCGAACGACCCGGGATCCCAGCGCCGCGATCCTGGTTCCGGATCAATCTCTCCGTCGGGTCTCAAACGCCGAACCTGCAGTCTGCGCACGGCTTCTCAGCTTCTTGCTCCCTTGCTCCCTGCTTCTCACGCCGCTGCCGCCTGAGCCTGCGCCGCCTCGCTGCCCTTGTTCTTGCAGGTTCTCTCCATCTCGTCGAAGTTGGGCCGGGCGTGTGCGGGGATGGCGCGCCGCCCCAGCTCGATCGCGATCATCGGCGCCGAGCCTTTCAGAAATGCCAGCAGCAGCACCCGCAGCACGTGCAGATAGTCGTTGTGATCGTCGGCCTGCTTGCGCATGTTGGCGCTCAGGGGCCCCACCACCCCGTAGCAAAGCAGAATGCCCAGAAACGTTCCCACCAGCGCGGCGGCCACGTGTTTGCCGATCTCCTCGGGCGGACCGCCCAGTGCGCCCATCGTGATCACCACGCCCAGCACCGCCGCGACGATTCCCAGGCCAGGCAGCGCATCGGCCACCGTCGAGAGCGCGTCCACCGGCTGCACCGCCGCACTGTGATGCACCTCCATGTCCTGTTCCATCATCTGGTCCATGTCGAACGGCTCCACGCCGCCCGTGATCGCCGTGCGCAGAGTATCGCACACGAACTCGCGCGCATGATGGTCGCCCAGAAAGTCGGGATAGGCCTTGAAGATCGTGCTCTCCGCCGGCTTCTCCACGTCCATCTCCACTGCCAGCAGACCCTCTTTCCGCACCTTGTTCAGGAACTGGTACATCATCTTGAGGGTGTTCAGGTAGCGCGCCTTGGTGAAGGGCGATCCTTTTAGCGATGCGACCAGCCCGGCGGCGATGTCCTTGAGGATGCGGACGGGATTGGCTACCAGCAGGGTTCCCGAGGCCGCACCGGCAATGATGAGCAGCTCCGCCGGCTGAAAGAGAATCACAAGATGTCCCTTTTCCATCAGGAATCCCCCGATGATGGCGGCGAAAACGACGACGATTCCTATGATGGCGAGCATGTCGTTGCCTCCACGGGTGCTGGAGCGGGCTGCGAGTCGTTGTCCGCAAGGGTCGCCCGATTGCCGCCCATCCGGCTGCTTTCTTCCATGGCTTTGCGCGCTCGTTCCAGCAGGCGCGCCAACGTTTCGCCCTCTTCGGCCTTGGCCTGGGCCGCGCCGATGCTAACGGTGAGCGTGACGCGGTCGCCCCACCAGCGGAAGTCCGCCGTCCGCGCCATCCCGGCGAGCGTCTGGGCGTGCGCCGCCAGCATCTCAGCATTCCGTTCATGGGCCAGAACCAGGAACTCATCGTCGCCCCAGCGGCAGATTTCCTCCGTGGGGCGCAACCCGTGCGCCAGCGCCCGCCCAACCTTCTCCAGCATCTCCTGGCAGGCCGCGGCGCCGTGCGTCTTGCGCAGGCATGGCGCCTGATCGACGCCGACCCACAGAACGCCGACCGCCGGACCCCCGCGCGAGAAATCGTCGAACTCGGTTTGCAGTTGCTCCTCGAAATCCGCCCGGCTCGCCTCCACGCCTGCGTCCCCGGCCGCGCCGTGCGGCAGCGCATCCAGGCTTTCGGCGGGATGAAACAACGCCGCCGCGCCGATCCTCCCGCCCAGTCCGTCGCGCAGGACCAGCACCCGCGCGATCACTGGCACCGGGTGGCCCAGCTTATGCAGCGGGTGGACCAGCGCCCGCCGGCCCTCCTCCGGCGCAACCGGCTCGCGCCCCGCAGCGTTCGCGCTCTGCTCGAACAACAGCGGCCTCAGTCCCTCCGGCAGCGGCTTTGACACGACGTCGATCGGAGCGAAACCGGTGATGGCCTGAGCGGCCTGGTTCCAGAACACCACCTCTTGCTCCGCGCTGCACACGGCAAGGCCGTCCGGCAAGCCGTCGAGCGTGGATTCAAGCAGTTCGGTGCGGTCGATCATACGGCGTCTCTCCGGCAATCGCTCAACTCCCACGGCTCGTTGGCGCGTGAGCTCGCGCCTGATCGCGGGCCCACCGCTGCCCGCGGTGCTCACCTTCATCAATCGGCGAAAACCGGCTCAACTTCACCGCCTTCTGCGGCAATGAGGGAACCCCAATGTGGAAAAGAAGCAGAACCGGCCGCGCCAAAGGCACGGGGCCGCTCGCCACCCTCGCACCTCAGCGAGGGAATGGCAGCGTATCAATATAGGAATCAATCATGGACGGCGCCCGAGCGGCCGGGGTCGACGCGCGATCAATAGCTCCGCACCCACTCCACGATGGACCGCACCGCGATCCCGCTCGGCCCCTTGGCGATGTACGGGCGCGAGTCCTCAACCCACGCCGCGCTGGCGATGTCGAGATGAATCCAGGGTGTGTCCTCCGCAAACACGTGCAGGAACTCGGCGGCCGACGAGGCTCCGCCCCAGCGCCCACCCGTGTTCTTGATGTCGCCGATGTCGGACTTGATCAGCTCCGCATACTCGTCGCCCAGCGGCATCCGCCAGAACCTCTCGCCCGACACGGCCAACCCCTCGTTGAACTTGCCGTAAACCGCTTCGTCGTTCGAGAAGATGCCGGCCGTGGACTTGCCCAGCGCGACCGAGATCGCCCCGGTCAGCGTTGCCGCGTCGACCAGGTGCGTGGCGCCGAGCTGGCGCGCGTAGGTCAGCCCGTCGGCCAGCACCAGGCGGCCTTCGGCGTCGGTGTTGACGATCTCGATGGTCTTGCCCGGCTTATCCGGGGCCATGGGCATTGCGGTCTGCACGTCGCCCGGTTTCTGCGCCTTGCCGTCGGGCATGTTCTCGGTGGCGCAGACAATCGCAATCGCGCGCACCTTCGGCTTCAGCAGCGCGATGGCCCGCATGGCGCCGATCATCGCAGCGCCCCCGGCCATGTCGTACTTCATCTTCTCCATATTGTCCGAGGGCTTGATCGAGATTCCGCCCGAGTCGAATGTGATCCCCTTGCCGACCAGGCCGAGAATTGGGCCCTCGCTCACGCCCTCCGGCTCGTAGCGCAGCACGATCAGCGCCGGCGGCTCCGCCGATCCCTGCGCCACGCTCAGGAATGCGCCCATCTTCAGTTCGCGCAGCTTCTCGGTCGAGTGAACCTCCCATCCCAGGCCGAATTCCTGCGCCATCAGCGCCGCGCGCTGCCCCAGAATCGTCGGCGTCAGCTTGTTGCCCGGCTCGTTCACCAGCGAGCGCGTGAAGTTTTGGCTTTCGCCCAGGATCGTGCCTTCGGTGAAGGCCGCCTCCACGGCTGCCCGGTCCGCGTCGGCCGGAACGGCGAGGGTAAACGACTGGATGCTCTGATCCTTGCGCTCGCTGCGGTACGTGTCCGGGTCGAAGTCGCCCACGAAGGCTCCCTCAACCGCCGCCCTCGCCACTGCGTGGAGCGGACCTTTGCAGAAGTTCTCGGGCACGGCCAGCGTCAGCTCCCGGATTCCCCGCGGCTTGGCGAAGCGAACCGCCGTCCCGGCAGCATCGCGAACCGAGTGCACGGTGGCTTTGCCCAGCTTGCCGAGCCCGGCGATCAGCAGGCGCTTGGCGGCGAGCCCGGCCGGAGCGTGCAACAGCACCGTCTCGTTGGCGCCGGCCTTGTACTCCCCGGTCCCCAGCACCAGCGCCGCGGCAGCCAGAACCGCCGGATCGGCCGTGAGCAGAGTGGGCTGAGGCTTGGCGTTGGGGCCTTTTTCGGTCTGGGTGTCGGCGGCCAGGACAACCAGCAGTTCGGTTGCAACTTCAGAGATCGGAGCAAAGGAGAGTTCGGTCCGCATAGTTCCTATTCTTCACGGAGGGCTGGGGTTGTGGCAAACGCGAGGGCGAAGCGCCCCGGAGGAGAGAGCTGCTTATCTAGGATGTCACTATCTAATGAATTGACATATTATAATCGCTTGGCATAAATTATCGATATGTCATTTCCTGCTGCATTACCAGATAATGTCAGTGAGCGTTGGAATGTCACGTCACGGCTAAATGACAATGGCCGCATCGTCATCCCTGCCGAGATCCGCCAAAAGATGGGAATCAAGCCTGGAGACACACTGTTCTTGACCCTTGAAGGAGACGTCCTGAAGGTCGAATCGCAGTTGGCGCGCATCCGGCGCATTCAGGAGAGCATGCGCGCCCTGATTCCCGGCAATCGCCGGCTTTCCGACGAGTTGATTGCCGAGCGCCGCGAAGAGGCGCGCCGCGAGACGGAGGAGTGGCTTGGATAATCTGGCCGTCCTCGATGCATCCGCTCTGATGGCGCTGATTCGCGGCGAGCCGGGGGCGGATATCGTCGCCGCCTGTCTGTCGCGCGCCATCATCAGCGCGGTGAACCAAGCCGAGGTGCAGACCAAGCTGGTCTCCGCCGGAATCGACGAGGCGCTTGCCTGGTGGCACATCGCCGAGGCCCGCTGCCCTTCGGTCCCTTTTGACGAAGCCCAGGCGCGCATCGCCGGTGAGCTGATCGCCCAAACCCGCCCCTACGGCCTATCTCTCGGCGACCGCGCATGCTTGGCGCTCGGCCTCCAGCGCAAGGCTGCCGTCTACACCACCGACGCCGCCTGGAAGAACCTCGATCTCGGCATCGAAGTCGCGGTCATTCGCTGATTCCGGTCAATCGCGGCTGCCCGACCCGCGTTCTCGCATCATCAAGCTGAAAGCTGACCGCTGATAGCTGTTCTTACCGGCTGTTCCTATGCTTGTTCGCCTTGATCGCCGCCCGCGCCTCCCGGTCGGCCTCGCGCCGCCGCTCGGTCTCCCGCTTGTCCCAGTCCTGCTTGCCCTTGGCCAGGGCCAGTTCGCACTTCACCCGCCCATTGCGGAAGTAGAGCCGCGTGGGGATGAGCGTATGGCCCTTGATCTGCGTCTTGGACAGTAGCTTGCGAACTTCTCCGGAGTGCAGAAGGAGTTTGCGGGTGCGGGTTTCGTCGTGGTTGGCGATGTTGCCGTGGGAGTACGGCCCGATATGCATGTTAAGGAGAAACGCCTCGCCATCCTTGATGAGGCCGTAGGAGTCCTTGAGGTTGGCGTTGCCCTGGCGGATGGACTTGACTTCGGTGCCGCGCAGGGCGACGCCGGCCTCGAACTTCTCGAGGAGAAAATAATTGTGGCCGGCGGCGCGATTGGTGGCGGCGTCCCGCTGGCCGCTGGCCACGGGGTCGCGGGGCCTGGCCGATTTTGGGGCCGGCGCAACGCCTTTGGGCGTGACAATATGGCTGGTCTGGCGGGGCACGGGCAAGCGTCCTCGAACTCTCATCGTAGCATCGGGACGGATGGGGCCGGGGCCGGGCGGCGAGAATGCGCCGGTTGCGGCGAGTTTCAATCGGCAGCAGCGGGGCTTTGCTAGAATGAGGGAGCGTTTTTCCGGGAAGATCGGCAGAATGAATCGCATCGGGAGCTTGGCCCGAGACGTGGACGCCCGCCTGCCAGGGCGGGCCGCGGCGCCGAAGGGTGGACTCGAGGCAATGCCGGGGAGTCGTATGAATCGCAAGCCCGCACGGGCTCTATTCGCAATCGCGCCGTCGAGCGCCGCAACCGCGGTGTCGCGAATCGCTCTCGCGCTCGCGGTCGTCGCGGCGGCGGCCGCCTTCGGCCTGTCCTCGGCCCGGCTTTATGCCGAGTCGCCGAATGTGGATTACAAGCACGGCCAGAACGCCGAGGCGCGCGAGGACTACGATACCGCCTTCGACCTTTACCAGAAGGCCTACAACAAGGACCCCAAAGACGCTCGGTTCAAGATCGCGCTGGCTCGCGTGCGGATGACCGCCTCGGCGGCGCACGTGGACAAGGGCCGCAAGCTGGACGCCGCCGGTGACCTTCAGGGGGCGCTGGCAGAGTTCCTCCATGCCGCCGAGATCGACCCCTCCAACGAGGCCGCGCAGCAGGAGATCGCGCGAGTTCGACAGAGGCAGGGGGTGAGCGCCCCCAAGCCCGAAACCGGCATGCCCGGGGCCAGCGCCGCCGAGCTGGAACTGGAGACGGTTCAAGCGCCGGCCGCGCTCAAGCCGCTGACCAACGAGCCGCTTTCGCTGCACATGGCCGAAGACGCCAAGACCGTCTATCTGGCGATCGGAAAGGCCGCCGGCATCAACGTCCTGTTCGACCCCGACTTCAACGCCAAGCGCGTCCAGGTGGATCTGAACAACGTCTCGCTGCTCGACGCCCTGCGCATCGTGGGCGTGATGTCCAATACCTTCTGGCGGCCGGTCACCAGCAACACCATCTTTATCGCGCAAAATTCGCGCACCAAGCGCCAGGAGCTGGAAGAGGAGGCGGTGCAGACGTTCTATCTGACCAACGCCTGGCAGCAGAACGACCTGAACGACGTGCAGACCGCGCTGCGCAACGTGATGCCCAACGCCAAGGTCTACGGCGTGCAGAGCCAGAACGCCATCGTGATGCGCGGCACCCCCGACGAGCTTCTGCTGGCGCAGCAGCTCATCGACAATCTCGACAAGCCGCGCGGCGAAGTGGTGGTCGACATCGCGGTGCTCGAGGTGAGCAAGAACTGGGAGCGCACACTCGGCATCTCGTGGCCCTCGAGCGTGGGGGTCAGCCTGCAGCCGAACTGCGTGTCCTCGGGAAGTTGCAGCACCTCGACCAGCTCATCGAGCAGTTCATCGAGCAGCTCGGAAACCACCCCCACTCTCTACACCATGGCCAATCTCAACTCCACCGATTTCGCCATGAGCGTAGGCTCGGCCACTCTGAATCTGCTCTTGACCGACAACAACACCAAGGTCCTGCAGAGCCCGCGCATCCGCGCCACCGACGCGCAGAAGGCCAGCATGAAGATCGGCTCGCGGATTCCCATCGCCACCGGGTCGTATCAGACCGGCGCCTCCTCGGCGCTGGTTAGTTCGCTGGTCAACACCCAGTTCCAATATCAGGACGTGGGCGTCAATATCGAGATGACGCCCAGCATCCACTACGACCACGACGTCACGCTCAAGATCAAGATCGAAGTTTCCGCCGAGAGCGGAACCGAAACCATTAGCGGCGTTACCGAGCCCATCATCAGCCAGCGCGTGGTCGACCAGACCATCCGCCTGCGCGAGGGCGAGGCCAGCATCCTCGGGGGCATCCAGAACCAGCAGGAAGAGAACAACTGGACCGGCATCCCCGGCCTGAGCTCGATTCCCATTCTCAAGTACATTTTCGGGTCCAAGGATCGTACCATCCAGGACGACGACATCGTGTTCGTCGTGGTGCCGCACATCGTGCGCTCGCAGACGCTGGACCAGGAAAATCTGCGCGTGATCGACACCGGAGAGGGTCAGTCGATCGATCTTCGTCACACGGACCAGGGCGCAGCACCAGCGCCTCCGCCTGCCGCGAAGCCCGCGGCGCCGGAGCAGCCAACCGTGGGCACGGTTCCGGGGCAGAGCGCGATCGTCGCCGCTCCCGCCATGCTGGAGCAACTGCGCGCCGCTGCGGCAGCTAACATTGCGCCGCCGGCAGCACCGCAAACCGCGTCTCCGCCGCCCGCGCCCACGCCCCAGGCAGTTACGCCTTCGCCCAGCACCGTGCCTGCCGCGGCGGCCGTTCCTCCCGCCGCGCCTGCACCGTCAACTGCCGCGCCAGCCGCCGAGCAGCCGGCTTCGGGTTCCGCAGCGGTTCCGGCCGCGCCAGCCGCCGCCGGTCCCAGCCTCATGCTGAACGCCCCGGCCGCGCCGCCGGCTTCCGGCGCCAACTTCCAGGTTCCGATCGTACTGAACGGCGCCGCCGACATAGCTTCAATTGCCCTGCAGTTGCATTACGACCCGGCGAAGCTCATGCTGGTCAACGTTTCGGCCGGCGACCTGCTCAGCCGCGACGGACAGGCCGCGCCTCCCATTCACGCCGACCAGCCGCCGGGAACCCTCATCGTCGGCATGTCGCGCCCGCCCGGAACCCATGGCGTAAGCGGTTCGGGCGTGGTCTGCGTGCTTTCGTTCCAGGCCAAGTCCGCCGGAACCAGCAATCTGTCCATCACCCGCGCCTCGATGGCCGACAGCGCGCAGCAGCAGGTGCAGGTGGGGAGCGCGCAAACCAGCATCGTCGTCAAGTAGGCAGAGCCGATGAGCCTTCATCCTCCCATTCCGGTCCGCCGCGGCGAGCAGGGTCCCCACGGACAGGTCCTCGTCCGTAGGGCGCATGAGCGGGGCCTCACGCTGGTCGAGCTCATCGTCACCGTTGCCATCCTCTCCATTCTGGCCACGGCCGCGGTGCCCCTCGTCCGCTTCCAGGTCAAGCGCGAGAAGGAGCGCGAGTTGCGCTACGATCTCTGGATGATGCGCGACGCCATCGACAAGTACAAGGACGCGGCCGACCGCGGAGCCTTCCAGACCAAGGTCGACAGCCAGAACTATCCGCCCGACCTCGAGACGCTGGTGAACGGCGTCGACGTGCAGGGCAAGAAATTGAAGTTTCTGAGAAAGATTCCGGTGGACCCCATGACCGGCGACACCGATTGGGGGCTGCGATCGATGCAGGACGATCCCGACTCCGACTCGTTTGGCGGGCAAAGTGTGTTCGACGTGCATTCCAAGTCCCAGGGCACGGGCCTGGACGGAACGAAGTACTCAACGTGGTGAGAAAGGCGAGCTGTCAGCCGTCGGCTTTCGGCTCTCGGTTTGATTCAGTTCGGGCAATCGAGCAGTACGGCAGGCGCTTCAGATGAACGTTACGAAGCTTGCATGACCACGAGTAAGCTGAAGGCTGAGAGCTGAGAGCTAAAGGCTCAAAGAAATGCGCAAACGCGGCATCCAATCCGGCTTTACGCTCATCGAGCTGATGGTCGTGCTGGCCATCATCAGCATCCTGCTGCTGCTGGCCGTTCCCCGCTTCGCCGCCGCCGTCAAAAGCGCCCGCGAGGCGGCCCTGCGCGAAGACCTGCAGACCATGCGCGTGGCCATCGATTCCTACACCATGGACAAGCAAAAGGCCCCACAGTCGCTCGACGACCTGGTTCAGGAGGGCTACCTGAAGGTCATCCCCGAGGATCCGATGACCCACCACAACGATACCTGGGTCACCGAAACCAGCGACGCCATGTACTCGCTCGACGAGACCGAGCCCGGCATCAGCGACGTTCACTCGGGTTCCGACGAGCAAGGCCCCGACGGCCAGCCCTACTCCACCTGGTGAATCGCGTTCCTGCTCCCACTTTCGTAACCGCGCACGCCTTTGCGCGGCGCCGTTTCTGTCCGAAAATGGGTGTGAGCTTCAGCCGGGGACGGGTCCTTTGCCGGCTCCAGCCGGCGGTTCTCGAGTCTGGCTCCGAATCCGCAGGACCGAGGTCGATACCGATGTCAGCAATCCGCGCTTTCTCCCGCCTCGCTTTCGCCGCAGCCCTCTGCGCCGGCCTGCACGCGCAGACCGCGAACACCGTCTCCGTTCAGGTGCGCGATGCCAAAACCGGACTGCCCGTCAAGGCCTCGAATTTCCTCGTGCTCGTCGATCGGCGCGACACTGTGCACAACGAGTGGGTGAAAATCGACGACGACGGGACCGTGCTGGTGACCCTTCCCGCCGATGCCAAGGAATTCTCCATCAAGGCCACCTACGAGATGGGAATGTCGACCTACATCAACTGCGACGCGGCGAAAGAGACCGACAAGGAGCGAAACATCTGGTATCCGGTGTCGCTGATCCTGCACAACGGCATCGTCGCGCCCAACGAGTGCGGGAAGACCGACTTCGAGGCCAAGCCCGGCGAGTTCATCTTCTTCGTGCGCAAGCGCGACTGGCACGACCGCCCGGAGGACTAAGGACGCCTCAACCGGATCGCGGGCGCCCACCCTTGCGCGTCTCTGTCTTTACGGCCAGGGTGGAACCGGCCGCTCTCGCCACTGGGTAAGATAGAGTCTTGGCGCTCGAACCCCCATCCCCGGCTGCTTTCGACTTTGTCTCGCGCGGAGCGCGCGCCTACGCGGCGCTCGCCGAATCCCGCCTCGCAAGCCCGGAAACAGGTCTGGCCGGAAAGCTGTTCTTCGCCGGCGAACTCGATGACCCAGGTCGTGCGCTGGCCGCCGCGGCCAACATCGCCGGAGCCGCCACGCTCGCGGCCACATCGGATCGCGCCGCGCAAAAGCAGGCCCTTCGCGACGGCATAGCCGACTTCCTCGTCAACTCGCTCGACGAATCCCTGCGCATCCTTAAGAATCAGCTTCGCAAACGCGAAACCGTCGCGGTTTGCGTGGCGCTCGCGCCCGCTGAGGTCGAGCGCGAAATGATCGAGCGCGGCGTCGTGCCCGACCTGCTGCGCCGCGACTTGCACATCGCGCAGCGCCACGAAGCGCTCTTGCTTCAAGAGGGAGAGGAGACGGAGTTCGACCTCACCGGGATCCCGGCTGTCGTCATCTGGCGCGTCGACTCGCCGCTCCCCAAAGAACTCGCCAAGCTTGACGAGATTGCGCTCGCCTGTCTCGACGAGGACGATTGGGCGGCCCGCCGATGGCTGCGCCTCGCCCCGCGCTATCTCGGCCGCCTTGCCGAAGGCCTGCGCATCCTCGAGGCGCGCCGCGAGTTCGCGGAGCGCTTCATCGCCCGTGTGCGGAACGCCGTGGAGCACGGCGAGATCGGACGCGCCGTTGAGATTCGATCGATTTGCGGCGGCGAAGGTGAGGAGCATCGATTCGCGCCAAAAGAACCAGCCGGATCGAGCTAGTACCGTGTCTTCGTGATTTCGTAATGGACCGAATGAACCTGGGTGCCCCAGGTCCCGATTTTGGGACCTGGGATAGCAAGAGACCTGATGTACACGGTACTAGGCTGTCTCATCCCAGCCGCTCGCCTGTTCCACGCGGCGCCAAAGCTCTTTGATCCCGGTGCCGGTCCTCGCCGATACGGGCAGAACCTCGTCCACGTCGAGCCCGCGTTGCAGTTCGGCCAGGCTTCGCGCGCGCTGGTTGCCGCTCAGCCGGTCCACCTTCGTGGCGACCACCAGAAACGCGCGGCCCACGGACCGCAGCCACTCGACGAGCTGTCGATCATTTGGCCGCGGAGGCACGTTCGCGTCCACCAGGCAGATGCAGAGCGCGAGCGTTTCGCGCATCGCCAGATAGGGCTCGATGAACGCCGGCCACTCCGCTGTGATCGACTTCGAGATCTTCGCGTAGCCGTAGCCGGGCAGGTCGGCGAAAACCATCTCCCTTTTTCGGCGCTCGTCTGAAACCAGAAAAAAGTTGATCGCGCGCGTGCGTCCCGGCGTCGACGAGACCCTCGCCGCCTTGGCCCCTACCAGCGCATTCAGCAGGCTCGATTTGCCGACGTTCGAGCGGCCCAGAAACGCGATCTCCGGCGCGCCCGGCCGGGGAAACTGTCCCGCCGCCAGCGCCGAAAGCAGAAATTGAGCCGAACCTCGCATCGTGCAACCCTCCGTTGAATCCGCGGCCCGGAGAACCCCCGGGGCTTTCTACGCTTCCGCCACCGCCAGGCTTGCGCCGCGCACCGCTTCCACGGCGCCAAACCGCACCGCGAAATTGCGGATATCCAGCAGGATCCCCACAGATTCATCCTAGAGCACGACCGGGCGCGGCGGCGGCGCATCGCAGCAGGACTCTGCATCCGGAGCCAAGCCCGTGGAGCGCGGCAAAAGCGCGAATCCGATTATCCGATTCCGGCGAAAGTCCGCCGCGCTTGAAGCCTACAATGATTTCGTTTGCGGATTCTTGAGGAATATCCGTCTCATGACGATACGAAGGCTCCAGGGGAGTTCGGACCCGGACTTTGAGAACCTGTCGAAGATCTACGTCGACGCGCACCCGCCGAGCGAGCGAAAGAGCGTCGAAACATTGAGGTCGATGGCCGACCGTCTGGACTATTCGTTCACCGTCGCCGCGGAAAAGGGAAAGGTCTTGGGCTTTTCCATCGTCCTGTGCTTCTCCGGCTCCGACGCTTGCCTGCTCGAGTACATGGCCGTGGCCGGCGAGGCGCGGAATCGGGGCATCGGAGGGCGACTCTTCCGCGCCGTGGTGGCCAGCGCGGAGGTTGCAGCGCGGTTCGTGCTCGTCGAAGTCGACTCCGGCCAGGTTCCCTGCCAGGACGCCGCCGATCGGGCGCGGAGAATGTCGTTTTACCGCAAGCTGGGATGCAGGGAGATCGAGGGGCTCCGATATCTCATGCCGCCGGTCTCGTCCGCCGCGCCGCCGCCGATGGAGCTGCTCGTCTACAAGAAAGCGCTGCCGCCGTCGGTGGAGAGCGCCCATGTGCGGGCGTGGCTTGAAGCCTGCTACACCCAGGTCTACTCCCGGCCGGCGCACGACCCCCATATCGAGGCCATGCTCAGGGATCTCCCCAACAATCTGCGCTTGATTTAGGCCTCCACGGCAACGCGCAATCGCGAATCCCGGTTTCACCACCCAAGCGATCGGCCGTTTCCTTTTAGTTCCATTTATGACGCACTACACTGCAATCATGCTCCTTGTTGCACGCGTGCGAAACTGGTTCACTCGGCCGCTCTTTCTTCTCGCGCTCGCCGCCGCCCTGATCGCCATCGTCGTCCAATCCGGCGATCTGGGCACATCGGACGCCCAGCATCGCCTGCAGTCGGCGCACTCGCTCTGGACCTCGGAACCGCCCGTATTCCCAAACGAGTATCCGGATTTCGGCGTACGCGGGCGCAACGGCAAAATCCAGAGCTTCTACGGTATCGGCCAGTCATTGCTCTTTCTGCCTGCCGACATCGCGGGCGAGTTGATCGAAGAGTTGCCCATCTTCGCCGACTACAACGGCAACGATCCCGCCGTTCGCGCCATTGTAGTCTGCTACCTGGTGAGCGTTTTCTTGAATGTTGTCACTGCGCTCGTCTGTGCGCGGTTTCTCGCGCTGCTGGGATTCAGCCGCAAACAGGTGATTGCCGGCGTTCTGGCGCTGCTATTGGCGACGACGCACCTGCACTACACGCAGATTCTGCAGGAAAACAACTACATTTTTCTGCTCACAATCGCCGGGCTTGCATTTCAGTTCGAGTGGGTCCGTACCGCCAGCCGGCGCTCGCTTGCCATCGGCTCGGCCGCCTTCGGGCTCAATTTGCTCACTCGCATCACAACGGGCATGGATCTGATGGCCGGAGGCCTTTTCGTTCTATTGGTGCTGTTGTTCGAGGGGCTGCGTGGACCTGCGCTCTGGGCCCGCTGCCGCGAGTACCTGGCTATTGCTGCGCCGATCTACATCCTTTTCGGTTTCCTCGACCGTCTTTATCAGTTCTATCGCTTCGGCTCCTTTTGGACGACCTACATGGGACTGACGGCGATTGAGATGCGGCAGCGCAACCCATCGCTGCCAGCAAACTTTCCGTTCTCCGGGCCGTTCCATACGGACTTTTTCGGGGCATTCTTTTCGCCCGAGAAATCGATCTTTCTCTTCGATCCTTTGCTGATCGTCACAGTCTTCTTGATGCTCCTGGCGTGGAAGCGCTTCACTCCCGCCGTGAGGGCGTATCAAATCGCAATGGCTGCAATGCTGCTGGTTTACGTCAGCTTCTATGCGCGTTACTTTGTGTGGGCCGGGGACTTTGCATGGGGCGATCGCTATGTTTCAACGGCCGTGCAGTTCGCTGTGCTGCTGGCCGTACCGCTGCTCATCCGGCATCGCCGCGAATTGGGGAGCGCTCTGTTCCGGGCGGGAGCGGCCATCTGTGCAATCGCCCTTCTGGTGCAGGCCGCGTCGGTCGCTTTCTGGCTCTCGCTTGAGGAGTATCAGGTGGCGGCGATGCGGCGGCCGGTGTGGGTGGTGCCACTGCGTTTTGAGAATATCGCCGGCTTCGCGCTGGGCAAAACACACGACTGGGGGCTCTACCGCTTCTTGCCGCTCGACGACGCCTGGGCCTGGCAGCACATCACCTGCTGGAACTTCCTGCCCTTCCAATTGCAGCACGCGGGACAGGCGCCCGGATGGGCAGTCACACTCACGTTCGCACTGTGGATTGCTGCGCTCGTAGCTCTGGCGGCCACTCTCGCGCGGCTGGGCCAAACCCTCAGGCGCGAGAGCCGAACCGCACCCGAATGATCGTCGCTCGCACACTGGCGCCAGGATGCACCGGGCTGAAGCGATAAAAGCATGGAAAGGGCGCCGGGCAGCCGGGAACGTACGGAACAACCGTCCGGGGTCGATTGCGCCGGTGCCAGAATGGATCGGCCTTACCGACGTAACGCGGCAGACGGGCGGGCGCGGCGTTCTGCAACAAAAGTTCGTTGACTCTTCGTCAATCTGGCGCTAGATTGATGGCGGACGGTGAGGGAGGCCGCTGCCAGAAAGATGCGGAGAAATCCCAATCTCACTACATTTCGTGAAGTGACTGAGGATTAGGCATCGTGCCACAGAACCCAAGGTTGCCTCTGCGAGAAAGAAACAGTCGCTGGGCCGCAATCGCATTCTTTACGGTGAATGCAGCCATTGTCCGAGACCGAGGATGGCCATACTTCAAATGGAGCGACGACTAGGCCGCTCGAAGAGCCCGATCGAACGGGCAGCGCCATTGAAGGATCGAGGCTTTGGAGCATGTAAAAATGCTCGGGAAATCGTGGCAGCACGATGGCCTTAGTCCAGTGAAGTCGGTACAACGCGGCGGCCTGGGCGATCTGCCTGGGCCGTCGTTCATTTTGTGGAGCGATGTGCGGCGCAGCGGAAGTCCTGGGAAACGCCGAAGGCCTGTCGTCAAATGGGTTTGTCGTTCAGCCCTAGTCGGTCCCCGGAGCGATCCACAAACAGTTGGACGCTCACATCTTTGAGCAAATCGGTTCCAAACTCAAAAGTAAAGTCGTCGTGATCCAGTTCAAGCCGCAGAAGGTTCTTGTCGACTTCGAAGCCGCAGAGCAGCGGTTTCTTCTTGTCCTGGACCAGCCACTCGGGAGGGTCCGAGGTAAGGATTGTCAGCCCTGGGAAGGCTTCGAATCTGTGCGACCCAGCGGCTTCAAATTTGAAGCAAAAGCTGTAGCGCTCTCCGCTGACCCGGTGCGATAGATGGAAGTCGCTCGTAGAAAACTTGTCCGATGGGTTGACAAACGGAAGCAGAAAACCGTGCCTGACGAAGTGAATGGCGACCAATGTCGGCGGGGTCGATGCACGGTCAAGCGCAATCTCCACCAGCGCGCCCTCGCACCGGCAAGCAACCTCGTCGAGCGCATTCAATTGGCGGCGCGGTCCGAAATGGATTAGGAAGGCGTGGCGCCCTGGATCGCACGATAGGATCAATCGATTCCCTCTCTCGCGGCCAATCCGCCGCATCCTCCGGCAACTTTACGAAGGGCCTGCTTCGATCCTAGGTGCCGGCGCGGAGATAAAACAACCGGAAAACGATCCCCGGTGATCGGGCGGGAGGGTCCCAGTTTACTTTCCGATTATCGGGGGGCGCCCCAACTTCGCCGCGCAGTTGTCGTTGCTGCCAGGGTGGGATTAGGACCGCCATTCCCCGTCGAGTCATAGCCGCGGTATTCGAGGCGCCTTAGCCCCGCGATGATCGCTGGAACGGCCTTCTTCTCCCCGACATAACCGGCTATTCCGCGCACGCCTCGATTCTAAGCGACTCGCCTCTGGAAAGCAGTGACACAAAAGGGAAAGGAAATGGGAGGATGAGAGGAAGAGCTAGATAAGACGCAGTGGAAAGAAGAGAATCAGAACTCAGCCGAGCGCAGTTTGGCATCTTCGTCAGTCCGCAATTCCGGCTTCACTTGAGACCGCGAACGAATTCTGGCGTGCCCCGTGTCGCGCGCGACTTCTTGCTGCCCCTGACGAGACCGGAGCACATCCGAAACCTCATCTGATCGGTTGTGCCCGAGCCGTCTCAAGCACCACCAATAGGAAATCAAGACATACAGCGGAATACTGTTGAGATCCGGAAGCTTCTCAAAATAAAAAAGAGCTTGCACATTCTTTTTGTTTCTCTGGAACGCGACTGCCGCCAATTCCGCCGCCTCACGAATTGGGTGATCACGCTCAAACCTAACGAACTTGTCCAACATCGCTTCGCTTAGAATGCTCTTGTTCTCCCATATGCCATCAAGGCACACTGGGACAATGTTCTCGATCAGCAAACCAGACTCGTATTGGGGATCCTCTTCATAAATGCGTAAACATAATGATCCTAGCTCCTCGCCGCCCCCAGGGTAGCTTTCCAGTTTTCCCTTCAGAGGATTGTACGCACTCGGTTTGACATATCCCTCCAGAACTGCCGACTTGATAAAATAGGACGAGCTTTCCAGGTCAAGCAACCCTCGCGAACGCCGGATGCATTCGCCTATGAACCACATGGAGAAGTAAGGCCGTAACCCCCGTTCTGTGGCCAGCCTGCATTCCTCTTCGAATATCGCGCGCGCCTGGCTAAGTTCCCCGTTCTCCATCAGGTCGTACGCGTAGTCAGTCAGATTCCTTAGCTTCAGCTTTCCTTCCGGGTCCAATTCGTACACCCGGCGTGAACAACGAACCATGAGCTCCCGAACCGCGGCTTCGTTCCATCCTGCTCCCATTATCCCGGCTTTGAGCATCGCGCACTGGTGAAAGACATCACCTAACCATTCAACGGTATCGTCGTCCGCGCCCGCAGGATACGCCTCGCCGTTTGGAATTTCCGATTGAAACACTTTGAACTTATAGCCGTGCTCTTCGTAATCCCAGCGTAAACATTCAGGAACCGCACCCAACCTGAATGGCGGGTCCAGCGCGATGGGTTCGCGCCATCCATCCACTATGCTCCGCAAATAAGCGAAAGACAGCGTGTTGTCCAGGCCTTCTGCTGACGCCCAAAAGCTATCGAACGCCTCCCTCAGCCGATAGCACTCTTCGTACGCCCGCCCCATTAACCACCGTTCTCCCCAATTCCGCGGATGCTCGGCAACCGATGCTTCAAGCACGCAGATAGCCGCCTCCTGAAACTCGGCTTTGATCAGGAGCCTGGCAATACCGCTGTAGAGCCGCGAGCGGCGGCCGAGAAATCCTAATCCGTCGGCCGCGGAATCCACCATTTGCTCATCCCCGTCCTCGTCTACTTCTGGAAAGGGTACACGCTGGCCGGAACCCAAAGCATCGTACAACTTGAGAATGTATTTTGCCTTTTCAATCGCCCGGCTTCGTACGCCATCTTCCTCCTGCGAAATCTTCTCGCACACTCCCAGGCAGTCGGCAAATCTATCCCTTGGCTTGCCCAATTCGGCGGGCCTTCCCGGCAGAAGATTGCGCCTCTTCGCTATCCGGTCCGCGCACCAGAGAAGATCTCCAAGGGCCTCGTGAATACGAGCGTCTTGCAGCAGCTCAGACGTGCCTGCGCCATGCGTAAGGCAATCGGAAAGGGCCTTGGACATACGCTCCACTTCTGGCCAGAACTTGTCTCTGGGCAGCCGCTTCCACAAGCCCCTCCGTTCCGTCCGGAGCGCCGCATAGAAGCGTGAGACTCTAACCTCGCGAGACGTGCCAACGACTTCCGTGATCCGGCGCTCAAAACTGGATGCTTCAGCCGGCCTGGCCTCCGCCTGCTCCTCGTAGCACGCGATGAGTTTGCGGACAATCTGTCGGCTAATTAGCTCGTGCGCCCTTTTCATTCCTGGATACACTTTTGAAAGGCATGTGAGGGCATCTTCCAATTCGGAAATGCCCTTATCTTGCTCCCTCAATACCTCGTAGAGAAATATGCCGTAATACAATTTCGACGCCGCCAGATTGTTGGGTCTACTTTGAGCGATGGCGCGCTGGAACAGGGAATCTACGCTTGCACAGCGGGCGTTCCTCTCGGCCTCGCTCAGCGGCGGGCTTGCCCATAGGATGGCTGCAGCATCGACACGAGCTAAAACGACACCGATTGACGCTGCGATTCCAGGTTCCGGGCCGGAGGTGTAGAAAACCTTCAGCCGCTCGTAAGAGTCTACTGCGTCGCTCCAATTCACTCGTCTGCTGAGGTGGAACTCCAAATACAACTCAAGCAGGGTTTTGTGCGTGATCCAATCGTCTGGCCTTAGTCCAATGATTTTTCGATAAAGAGAAAACGCGTCGTAATTTCTTCCCCAGGCGCGATACACATTAGCCAGCGCGTGCATCGCTTTTACATTCTCGGGATCGGACGCCACGGCCTGACTATAGTAATAAGCGGCGGTGAAAGGATCTTTATCGCGGTTCCACGAATTGAAACCGATAAAGTGAAGAAGAGTCGAATAGAAAATGCAAACCGGCTTCCCGTCCGGTCTCGGTATCCGCTCCTCATCGAGAGCAAAGAGCCATTTGTCGAGATCGATCGACTCGTTGTACTGGGCCAACTTGAAAAGAAGCTCCCCGATATCGACGAGCCATGGAACCCATCCCTCGCGCGCGGCCAAAGGATCCCCTGCCAGGCAGGCGGCTTCGAACGCCTTTACTGTCGCGGTCAGCTCTTCGTGATAGCTGCCCTCTCCGGGGTTGAGCGCTAGTACGCTCTCTTTGTCGCTTGTGATGAGGTCCTGTGGCGTCTTTACATAATTCTTCGCTACTAACGACTCGATAGCTTTTCGGAATTCGTACTGACCATACGCCGCGAAGCGAAGCAGCAAAGGTCGAATCCGGCTGAAAACCATGGCCGCCCATCGGCGCGGCGCCCTTCGGGAGAACGTTGTCTCCCCGCTATAGCACAACCTGCCACCGGCCGCGCCTCGAGCTGCCAACGAATAGAGTGCCCAGACCGCGCGTGAATTGCGGTCAAGATTAAACTGATAAAGAGCCGTAAGAACCATCAGAAGCAATCGTTCACGGCGCGGGAAGCTCTTTAACTCGTCTTCCCATGTCTCCGAACGACATTTGGAAACATCTCCGGCAGTTGGGCGCTCAATCCCATGGTTATGTATCCGGCGAATAGTCTCAAAGAGTTCGCCGTAGGTCGATGACTGAATCAGTTCGTGATTTGCCCCGGATTCCAGCGTCAAAGGGTGAAAAAGGGAAATGATTCCTTGAACGTACCGCTCCTTCTCATCGTCCGTCGGAGAGTCCATGTTTACGAATCTGTAACCGCCCAAAGCGCTCAACTCCGCGCTTAGCCACTCAACATACTCGGGCCAGATGGTTAGGATTACATTGATGGAATCTGGGTGACGTCCACTCTCTTTGGATAAACGCTCAATCAATCCACTGAAATGCTTCGCAAAGTCGTGATTTCCAGCTGCACCTGGTTGAACATCGTCGATGAATACGATGGAATGGTGCGGCGTTGTTTCCCCCAGCGCCTTTAGGGGGCTATCGACAGGAACACTGCGCTGCGAAAAACAAATGGATCGGTTCGCTGTGTTTCGTTGAAGTCGCTTCACCAATTCGTAGGCGAATCTCGATTTTCCTATCCCCGATCTCCCAACCAGCACCAGCCGCATCGGAACATCGTCCAGCAACTCGGAAGTGTCGGGGCGAAGTATAAATGGCTCAAGGCGTTCCAGCCCGTCCTTCGATTGACGGGACTTCACGCAGCGTTCCGGAAGCTCCTCTGCGTCTCGTGGGGGATTCCGGATCACCGGTTCGCTCGCCAGGTCGCGATGGAGAGCCCTTCGACTGATTCGCGTTCCGAAGTATCCAAAGATGGCGGCCGCAATAGCTACAACGGCTGTCCCGATGGCAATCCAGTCGCCGTTGGACAGCGATCTTTGCGCGGCTGCAGTTGCGACTGTAGCGTCGATCATGGCGGTTCCTGAATCGGGAGAAGTATATCCGAACACTTCGCTGGCCGGTAAGCGTCCAAGTCCTGTCTCCGGCGGACTACGCGTTCTGCAAAGAATCCACCAAGGGATCGAACAGCACCGCGCTGCCGCCCCTACCACCGCGGGCGCGCCCTAACATCCGACCAAAATTCACGGTCGTCGAAATCGCCGCCTCGCCCTGTACGGCAAGCCTCACCCTCTCTATTTTCCCCGTAACCCACTGAAAACACTCGCAAAATTCTTTTCCGCCAATTTGCAGATAATTATCCCCTCCCGGCGCACAATCAAGAAAAGCAATCAGACAGGCGTCCACGGGCATTTGGGCTCTGATCTCTGTTCTCTGATCTCTGACCCCTGATCCCTGTTCCCTGTCTTCCGAAGGAGGACCCCATGTCCCTGAGAGCACCAAACGAACCCACCGAAACCATGCTGAAGGAACTCGGCGAATCCAGTCCGGCCCTGGCCAACCCCGCCGTCGCGCGCTGCTGCAAAGCGTGGAAACGGGTCTATCGTTCCGTTCTGACCGAGGAACAGTCCGAATTCCGCGCCTCGCGCAAAGCGGGAGAAGCCTACCGCGCCGCCATGCCCACCCTCGACAACCGCGAAAACTGTCAGGAGTTCGTCGCCTGCGTCACCCACGGCATTCTCCTGGGCGCAATCTCAGACAGGGACGGCGGCAAACTCCTCTACGCCGCGCAGGTCGCGCTCGCCGCCGCAAGCAGCAGCGCGAATTCGAAGAAATTGCCCGACTCTTGGGCCAATCTCACCGAATCCGAAGTAAAACATCTCGTGAAGTTCCTCGATAAAGAGGCCCAGAAACCCGACCAGAATCCGAGGCAGACCCAATGAAGAACATCACCGTATCGGTCCCCGACGAAACCTATCGCCAGGCCCGCATCTGGGCTGCCGAGCGCGGAACCAGTGTCTCCAAAGCCGTTGCCTATCTCCTCCAGATCTTGCCCTCCCATCCCCGCATCAACAAGCAATTTTTTACCCCGACCCAGCCCGAATCCACCTCCAATTCCGCACCACAAGCTGGAAGCTAGGAGCTGGCCCCCACCCCCCCCTCAAAAAATCGCTCCTGTGAACCTGTGAATCGGTGAACTCCCGCAATTCCTTCCGCACCAATCAACAAGCCCTCCACAATCTCACGGCGCACAGGCTCACAGAATCTGTGACACTGTAAACCTTCCTCGAAATCGCGCAGAATCAATCTCCTGCGGCGACTCGCTCCACAGTTTCACAATTCCGTTTTTGAACAATTTTGATTTCGCGCTCCTCGAGTGTTTTTGCGCGCAACTGCGCGAAATCCGCTCGCTCGTCGTGGCGGGTCTCTGCGCTTCTCGCAGCGCAATCTGAAGATCGCACGAAATCTTTCGTGCGATCTTCCTTATTCCTCGATCTTGTAGGAGTATTCCTCGATGACGGGATTGGTGAGGACTTCGCGGGCGATGCGCTCGACTTGGGCGCGCGCGTCGGCTGCGGAAAGCGAGTCGGCGAGCGATAGGGCGAAGTACTTGCCCTGACGAACGGCGGCGACATCGGCGAATCCGATCTTGCGCAGAGCGTTGTGGATGGTCTGGCCCTGCGGATCGAGGACCGATGCCTTCAGAGTGACGTAGACGTGCGCCTTCATGTTCAAATTATAAGATCAGGGATCAGGGATCAGGGATCAGGGATCAGGGATCAGGGAACAGGGAACAGGGAACAGGGAACGAGGGAACAGGGAACGAGGGGACGAGAAGACAGCGAGACAGCGAGTCAGCAGCGGAATTCCCCAAGGAGAGCAGGCAAGCGATGGTGAATTATCTGGAGTTGCCGGTGGGCGAGCGCGCGCCGGAGGTGTTTCGGGTGGTGGTGGAGATTCCCAAGGACGGGACGCAGAAGTTCGAGTACGACAAGGAACTGCACGTGTTCAAGCTGGACCGGAACCTGCATTCGCCGGTGCACTATCCGGGAGATTACGGGTTCATTCCGTCGACGCTGAGCGACGACGGCGATCCACTGGACGTGCTGGTGCTGGTGCCGAGCCCGAGCTTTCCGGGATGCGTGCAGGAGGTGCGGCCGATCGGGCTGCTGGAGATGCTGGACCAGGGGATTCTGGACGAGAAGGTTCTGGCGGTGGGGAAGAACAATCCGCGGTTCGCGAACATCTGGAACTACACGGATATCTATCCGCACATGCTGAAGGAGATTACGCACTTCTTCTCGATCTACAAGGACCTGGAAGGCAAGCGGGTGGAGATGAAGGGCTGGCACGATGCGGCGTACGCGCGGGACCGGGTGGCGGCGGCGATCAAGCAGTTTGAAAAAGGCAGGGAACAGGGAGTAGGAGTAGGGAACAGGGAACAGGGAACAGGGAACAGGGAACAGAAAGACATAAAGAACTATAGATAGGGATATCCCACCTTAGGCGCAAAAACAAGAACGCGCCGAAGGTGGGGCACCCGCGAGGCAGCGAGTCAACGAGACTGGCGGAGTTGGCGGAGTTAGCGAAGCCAGGAACGGAAGCGCGGCGGGTTGGCGTGGCGAAGGCGCGGGGGTTGGAGAGTGGGCGCTATTCGGCTGCGGGCTCGGGGGCGGGTTCGGCGGCGACCTGGGCGCGGGCGTGGCGGCGGGCGAGCGGACGCGCGGTGAACCAATAGAAGAGCGGACCGAGCAGGGCGATCACAGAAGCAAATAGCAGAGAAGAGACGTTGGCGAGCCAGACGAGGAAGGCGAGCACTGCCCTTCCCGCGGCGCCAAAGGCAGAGACAAAGAAAGAGGGCACCTGTGCGGCGATGGTGCTCGGGTCGCCGAGCGTCTCGCCACGGGAGACGTAGATCGCGTAGGCGATGAGGAGGGTAGGTCCGACGGCGAGCAGGCAGGCGGAGACGAAGTTGCCGGCGCGGAAAGGGCGGGGCAGGTTGGGCTCGCGGAGGCGCAGGGCGATGAGGGCGATGAATTCAAGGATGAGGCCGGAGCCGTAGAGGATGAGGTCGATGGAGATGAGGCGCTCGAAGGGCAGGTTGAGGGCGAGAGCCCAGGCGATGCCGCAGGCGAGGAGGCTGACCCAAGGGACTCCGCGGCTGTTGCGGCGGAGGAGGACGCGGGGGAGCAGGCCGTCGGCTGCCATAGCGATGGGCAGGCGGGCGTAGCTCATGGTTAGGGCGTTGAACATGCCGATGCCGCAGATGACGCCGCCGGCGACGATGGCCCAGGTGAGGAGCGTGCCGCCGACCGACTGGCCGGCGATCACCCAGGAGCCGGTGGTGAAGCCTTCGGGCGAGAGTCCGGCGAGAGCCATGGCGGCGAGCGGAAGAATATAGGTGATGGCGGTGAGGGTGGTGGCGCCGATCATGGCGCGGGGATAGTTGCGCTGGGGGTGCTCGACCTCGCGGGCGACGGTGGAGGCGTTGTCCCAGCCCATGTAGTTCCAGAGAGCGACGAGGATGGCGGTGGAGAGGGTGGCGTCGGAGTCGGGTCCGGCGGGCGGACGGCCCCAATGGACGGCGGGATGCAGGGTGAATCCGTGCCAGAAGCCGAGAATGACGAAGGCGGCAAAGGGCGCGAGGAGGAGGGCGAACATCCAAACGGAGTCGTCGCCGACGCGGGGCGCGCCGCGGAGGTTCCACACGAGACAGACGGCGACGACAGCGAGGGAAAGGAGATAGTTGAGCCGATCGGCGGGGATTGAGGCGACCAGCATAAAAAGGAACTGAAGAGGGCGGAAGAAGTCGTAGAGCCGGGGTGTGATCGCGGGCCCGAGCTTGCCGAGGTAGAGGACGAAGATGGAGGGATAGAGCGCCATGTCGAAGATGCTGGCGGTGAGCGAAAGCCAGCTCTCCTGATAGCCCCAGAAGGGGCCGAGGGCGCGGCGAACCCAGACGTAGAATCCGCCCTCTGCAGGCATAGCGGCGGCGAGTTCGCCAATCATGAGAGCTGTGGGCAGGCTCCAGATGACGGGAAGTACAAGGAGAATGACGATAGCCCAGCCGTAGCCCGCGCCGCCGAGGATGTCTTCGATGCCGTAGGGGCCGCCCGAGACCATGAAATAGGTGGCGGCAATCAAGGGCAGGAGGCGCATCTTGCTGCGCGAAGGCGTTAGCATGTGGGGCATATTTTTGAATGGTACAACGGGCGGCGCGCGATCCGGGACGGAAATCCCGGTGCGATTGGAGGCGAGAGGTACGGAACTGGCAGGCAGCGGGAGCGCGAATTCCGGTATAATCCAGTGTGAGTAGCGGAGAGATGGCCGAGTGGCTGAAGGCGGCGGTTTGCTAAACCGTTGTACGGTCAAAAGCTGTACCGGGGGTTCGAATCCCCCTCTCTCCGCCATAGAATCTGTAGACTCAATAGCATACAGAGATCTGCTGCGTTTGTGTTTTGCATTCGGCTGACCTCGCCGGTATCTAGCGTCATAAAGGGACCAGAGAAAATCCTCTGATTCTCGTTCTTGCTTCAGACTCCAGCAATTCTCTCATCGGGATTTGAACGGATCCCTTTTGCTTTCCCTCAGACACTACGATTCGCCGCCGTAAGGGCGTTTGCCAGGACACATTCTGGTCGCATCCGGTGTGCGGACAATTAGGGCATTCTCACGGGTCCATCCCATTCGGTCAACCCTCATGCCGAGCCCTTCAGGCTCACTTGTATTGGAAGAGAGTGTCCCTTGACAGACGTTGCGGATCATCGAAGAATGGACGATTGGAAAGCGGGAAAACCAATATTTTCCGCCGAGGATTTCCCGATGGAAGTCCAGGATGCTTTTTTGTCCGGCTTTGCCGGGTACGCTTAGAAACAGGACGGTGATTGAGATCAGGAGCGTAGTGTTGAAATTGAGCTAATGGAGCAGGATAGAGGTTCTGCGAGGTTCGCGGCGATGCAGAGCGAATTTTGGGTCAATGGGTGGCTGGTTCGGCCACAGGCGAACTCCCTGGAAAAGGGGGGGAAAGTCTGCCACCTGGAACCCAAAATCATGCAGGTACTGGTGGAACTGGCGACCCACCCGAACGAGGTTCTATCCAAGGATAGGCTGCTGGAGAGCCTCTGGCAGGACACGTTCGTCAGCGACGACGCGCTCGTCCGGTGCATCTCGGAGATTCGTAGTGTTTTTGGGGACGATCCGCGATCTCCGCAGGTGATCCAGACAATTCCAAAATCGGGATACAGGCTGGTCGCATCGGTCACTGGAGTTGGGGGCGGGGGACAACCAGACGCTTCGCAAAAGCGGCCCCATCATCTCCTTGCCGTGGAAGACCCCGCCGCCTCGACGGCAGGAGACGGTGAGGCTTCGGGCGTCTTGACGGATCTTGAACACGACCGATCGGACACGCGGGATGCCGAACACGTCGCTGGTTCGAAGAGCCTCGGCGGCGGGTTGCATATACCATCGTCCGTGACAAGTGGGAGCGAGCGAAGCTCCAAGGCGGATATCGATCGAAAGGGCGTTTCGACTCGCGGATGGATCTTTTCCACCGCAATCCTGATTCTGCTGTTGATCGGAGGAGCGGTCTCGGCCTACCTCTGGAAGGCGGCACAGCGGTCTGCGGTCGATTCATTCTGGGAACCGCTTCTCGCCACCCGTCAGCCTGTTCTTGTCTGCCTGGCCGATCAACTGCAGAACAACCAAATTACTCTGCGCGATGCAAATGACCCGAGGCGGATGATTCCTCTTCAAGTGAATCTGCCATCGGTTGTGCTCGACGATTTGCAACCCCTGATCCGAGTGACCGGTATTCTGCAGGCCCATAACAAGGCCTATCAACTCAAGGGCGAAGGGAGCATTAACCTTAACGATCTGCGAGCGGGCCCGGTTGTCTTGATCGGCGCATGGGATAATGCCTGGACTCTGCACCTGACCAACCGGCTGCGCTTTCGCTTTTGGAACGACGCGGCGTTTACGAGGCAGCAGATTATCGATTCGTCCAATCCGGGGCAGACAAAATGGCTTACCGATCGCAGCGTCCAACAGGCAGCCAGCAGCTATCGCGACTACGCGATCGTCGCACGATTCTTCGATGACGACACCGGCAACTGGGTCGTCGTCATCGCTGGAATCGGAAGTGGGGCCACGATTGCCGCGGGCGAATTCGTCACCGACCCCAAGCAACTGACCGAGCTGATCCAGGCGGCGCGGTCGGCTGGCGGAAAGCAGAACATGGAGATCGTGCTCAGCACGGAAGTCATCGACGGGCATCCCGGCTCGTCGAAGGTCGAGGCGACCTATTTCTGGTAGGGATGGCTCCCAGGAAAGTGCGTCCTGGCGGGCGCCCGCGGCCCGATGCTGCCGAGGAAATTCCGAGGACCGGTATCAAAACTATTGATATCAGATACTTACGAGAGCCAAATCCCTCGTCGCAACGATCAGAGAAACATCACTTACAAATCGGGAAATCCCCCGAGACAGCTCCTGCTAAAGGGGGCTAGGGTGGTCGTCGCATTCAAGATCCCAGGTTGGGGCATTGAAGAATGCGACCGAAAGCAACTTCAAGGAGGAGGCGCAAGTGCATTTATCTTCATGTGTCGCGTGGAAGAGCGCGATCAGATTTGTGACAGCGGTCGTTGTTGCAGCCTGCATTTCGACGGTGGTCGCCTTTGCGCAGAACCAAGCCGCGCAGGTATCCGGCCTCATCACCGACCCGTCCGGGGCGGTTGTTATCAACGCGGCAGTCGATGTCGTCAACCAGGACAACGGCGTTGCACACCATACACAATCGAACGCCGAAGGGTATTACGTCGTTCCCTTGCTGCAGCCCGGCCGCTACAAGATCACCGTCACGGCCAGCCATTTCGATGTGATGGTTCGCGATGGAATCGAGCTGGCCGGAACACAAAACGCCCGTGTGGACTTCGCTCTCAAGATGGGGAACGCGACACAGACGGTGAACGTGTATGCCGACGCAGCGCAGATCGACCAGGAAAACGCGCAATTGGGCAGCGGCATTCCACCCGCGACGCTGGAGAGCCTTCCATTGATCGTGGCCGGCGGTCCGCGCAACATGAGCGGCCTTGTGACCCTGATGCCGGGCGTCAGCTCGCCGAACAACACGCCCACGACTTCGCACATGAATGGCGGTTTGGCCTACGAACAGGAAACGATCTTGGACGGTGTCGGCATTGCCTATGCTTCAGGCGGCAGCGGCATGTTCAATTTGACCACGGATTTTCCGCAAAGTCCGGATATGATCCGAGAGATCAACGTTCTGACGTCGAACTACGCGCCGGAGTACGGAAACAGCGCGGCGGCGAGCATTATTCTCGAGACCAAGTCGGGAACGGAGAAGTTCCATGGCGTGGCCTTCGACTATTTACGGAACACCGATTTGAACGCTGCATCGTACGGCGCCGGCGGCGTCCGGTCGACGGACATTGAAAATGAGTTTGGCGGGTCGATCGGCGGCCCCATCAGGATTCCGAAAATCCAGACAGCCAAAAGCAGGCCGTTCTTCTTCGCCATCTGGGAGGGATACCGTTCCGCGGGGAGTCCGAGCCGCCCGGTCCTAACCATCCCCTCGGCCAAGGAAAGAGCCGGCGATTTCACCGACTGGGTCGACAGCAGCGGGAATCTGATTCCGGTTTACGATCCGGCCACGACGGTTGTCAGCGGAAGCACCGTGACCCGGTCGCAGTTCATGGGTTGCGACGGCAAGACGCCGAACGTGATTTGCTCGACGGATTCACGGCTGACGGGCTCGCTGGCGACGAAATGGTTGCAGTATCTGCCGACGCCGACCTCGTCCGGTGCATTGGACAACTACACACCAGACCATTCGAATTCAACCATCTATAGCAATCGGGACACCATCGACTCGCGCATCGACGAGAACTACGGCGACAAGGACCACTTCAGCGCGTCCTACTACCGGATGAGCTATGTGGGCGGCGTGAAAACGCTGCTTCCGGCGCAGCTCTCGACCGAGGTGGCCTGCAACGGCGCGTGCGTCAACACGATGGTCCGGTTGAACGAAGACCATACCTTCGGGCCGACCTTGCTCAATCACTTTGCATATGGTTTGACCCGCGCTGGTAATGGCAAGGAAGACTATCCAAATCAGCAATACGTCTCGGATCTGCCGACGATTGCGGGCGTGCCCTATCCCCAATACACCGCGAAGATCAACTTCAGCGACGGCTTCGAGTCCTATGACGGTTCCAGCGGCTCGACAGGCTGGAGCAATATCAACATATGGAACGACATGCTGGAGTGGAGCCACGGCGCCCATGTGATCAAGGTCGGCGGAGAGTATCGCCGCATCGCGATCAACGAGAGCGGCAGCGGCACCCCCGGCGGCTCGTTCAGCTTTGCCAGGGGAGAGACCGGGTTGGCAGGTGTGGTCAGCGGCAACCCGATTGCCGCGTTCCTTTTGGGGCAGGTCGATTCCGGAACGGCCACCGTGTACGGCGAGGGAGGCGTCTACAATCCCCGCCAATATGTTGCGGTGCTTCATGCCGGAGACACGTGGAAGATATTTCCCAAGCTCTCGCTGTCTTATGGCTTGCGCTGGGATCTGCATCCGCCATCGACCGAGAAACACGACAAGATGTCGTTCTTCGATCCGACAGGTTTGAACACGGATGCCGGAGACCTGCCGGGGCGGCTGGCCTTCGCTGGAAAGGAGTGGGGCACCGCCAGCTATGGCGAACGGTATCCCGAGACAGTCGTTCTCACCGACTTTGCTCCGCGCCTGGGATTTGCTTATTCGCTCAACGACAAGACGGTGGTCCGCGGCGGATACGGCATCTTCTATAGTGACGCGAAGTATCCGGGGTGGGGCATGGGCGTATCGACGAATGGCTTCGATGCCAACCCCTCGTTCTCCAGTTCGCTGGGCGGGCTTCAGGCGGCGTTCGTGCTGAGCTCGGGCCTGCCGACTACCTACACCAAACCTCCGTTCATCGAAAGCAGCTATCTGAACGGACAGAGCGGACCCCTCTACCGGCCAGTCGACTCCAACCATACGCCGTACAGCCAGCAGTGGGACCTGGTCGTGGAGCGCCAGATCACCAACAATCTCTACGCGAGCGCCGGCTACACAGGGAACAGGGGAACGCATCTTTATTCCTACATCGCCTCGCCAAACACGCTGAATCCGGGCCTGCTCTCGATGGGCAGTAAACTCAATGATGAGTTCAGTTCGAGTGCGACCTCGTTGGACGGAGTATCGGCCCCCTACACCGCATGGGAGTCGCAAATGACCGGCTGCTCCGCCAGCGTTGCGCAGGCGCTGCTGCCGTTTCCGCAGTATTGCGGCGACATTCACGCAGTCAACGAGAACAAGGGCATCTCGGAGTATCACTCCTTACAGGTGAAGGTAGAGAAGAGGGCCACGGAGAACGGCTATGTGCTGGTCGATTACACGTTCTCGAAGTTACTGACCAACGTGGATACGACTCAGCCCGGCAACGAATTCGGCGGCTCTTCTCGCCGTATCAGCGCTGGCGCAATTGGGGACTTGCCACTTCGGACATCAAGCAGGCCTTTACCGCCGCCTATGTTTACCACCTGCCGTTCGGTCACGGGAAGAAATGGCTCAACAGCGGATCGCTCGCCGACCGTCTGGCCGGCGGCTGGGAGACCAGCGGAGCGCTGCACATCAATGGCGCGCCCCCGTTCTACTTCCGCTCCAGCACGTGCAATGTTCCGTCACAGTTCGATGTACAGTGCGTTCCCGCCATCATCGCCGGCGCAAACCCGCTTGCGCAGTCGAAAAAGAACTTCAATCCGGCAAAATCCCTGTTCAATTCGGCGGCGTTCGAGCAGCCGAGCGTGTTTAACTACTATGCCGGCGCTGGATCGCGTGTGAGCAATTTGCGCGGGTTCCCGTACCACAACGAGGACCTCGCGCTGGACAAGAACATCGCGATTACCGAACGTGTCGGCTTCCAGTTGAGGGCCGAAGCATTCAACATCTGGAACTGGCACGTCTTCCAGAATCAGGGGAACAACTTCAGCACCAGCACCAGCGCGTTCTCCACCGACATCGGCAGCAGCGGCTTTGGCATATGGAACGGGGATGTAACATCGCCTCGTAACATCCAGGTCGCCGGGAGGCTGACTTTCTAACTCTGCTTCCGGCTGCTTTGTAGCAGGCCGAGACCTCTCCAGTCACGCTTCTGCCGCTGCCTTTTGGCGCGGGAGCGTGACTGCGAGGCTCTGGACGGCGGCAGGAACAGGTTGGAGCACAGGAGCGGATTTCAACTGCGTTGACCGCTCAACGTGCACCAGCTAACCTGATGCCGGCGGAAAGGGTCGTGCCCGCTGCGGACCGAATTATGAAGAACGTTCAACAGATTGCACTGATTGCGTGTTTTGCAGGCGGCATCGCCGCGTGGATTGCGGCCCGGCCTGTCGCGCTGCATTCGCAAGCTCCAGGCGCTGCACAAGACTCACCGCTGCAACAGATTCAGCAGGCAATTCAGTCGGGCCATCTCGAGGAGGCGCGCGAAGAGGTTGACTCTATGCTCAAAGAACAACCCCAGGATGAGCGGCTTTATAACTTCCTCGGCGTCATTGACGCACAGAGCAGAGACTTCGCGGGCGCAGAGCGGGCCTTTAGCAGAGCGATTGAACTGGCGCCGCGGTTTACCGGTGCGTACTTGAATCTTGGCCGGCTATACCAGGAACACGCGGCCACGGATCCGCACAGCCGGGAGAACGCGCTGCGCCTCTACCAGCGACTTTTGGGATTTGAGCCGGACAATGTCGAAGCGAATTACCAGGCGGCGTGGTTGTCGAACCAACTGGGAGAGTTCTCAAGCTCGCAACGATACCTGAATCGGCTTCCCGCGGCGACGCGGGCGCGAACCCAGGTACTTGCCTTGCGCCTGGCGGACTCCATCGCGCTCGTTCAAGACCGGCAAGCCACGACGGAGTGTACTGAGCTGTTGGGCCGCGAAGACCTGGCGCGGGAGGATATCGACACCGTGGCAGCCGCGTTGGCGGCTCACCCGTCGAATGCTGTTGCGCTCCTGTTTCTCGAGGGAGCTGCACGCCGGGATATGGCATCGCCCGCGGTCCTGATGCAACTGGCCGCCTTGTACGACGCCGGGCACAGGTATAAGGATGCGGAAGCGATCCTGGAGCGCGCGTTTCAGACGGCGCCCGAGTCGGCGGAGATCCTGTTTCAACTAGGGCGCGTGGCCTACGACTCCGGAGACCGCCAAGGAGCGCTGGGGTATCTCGCTCACGCGCGCGATCTGGACCCGAAGAACGCGGCGGTGCATTTCTTTTTCGGGATGATCTGCGTGGAAATGGATTTGCTTCCCGACGCAAAAAAGTCGCTGGAGGAAGCAGTGCAGTTGAATCCCGAGAACGCGTTCTATAACTATGCGCTAGGCGCCGTGCTCATCCAGGCAAACAATTCCGATGAAGCGGCACGCTACTTTGAGAAATTCCAGACGCTGCGGCCGCAGGATCCGAGGGGGAAGCTGGCCCTCGGGGTGGCGTATTTCTACAGCTTCCGCTACGACGACGCGCGCCGCGAGTTGCAGTTGGTCGCCGGCAGGCCCGAGATGCGGGCAGGCGCCGAGTTGTTTCTTGGGCGCATGGACCTGCGCGATGGGAAGCTCGACGAAGCCGCGGCGCACTTCGACGCGTCGCTTGCCGCGGACCCGTCGATCTGCGACGCGTACGCGGAACTGGGAATGGTCTACATCGACAAGAAGGACTACGCGTCGGCGGAGAGTGCGCTGCTCAAGGCGGTGAAGATCAGTCCCAACGATTATCTCAGCAACGAGCGATTGCTGACGGTGTATCTGCGGACCAAGGACCCGAGGGCGGACGAACAAGCCAAGAAGGTGGAGACGATTCGAAAATCGGGTCAGGACAAAGAACGTCTGCTGACGCGGACGTTGGAAATACGCCCGAATTAAGGCATGCGCGCATTGAAGTGCACGGCGCGCCGGGCGCGGTTTATTGGATTGGACACGATCGCGACCGGCGGGAAGGCGCCGGAGGAGAGAGTGAGAAATGAGAAGGTTCCGCCAGGCATATCCTTGTGCGTTGGCCTTTGCCGTCATTAGCCTGTGCGCGCACGGAGCGCGCGCGCAATCGCAGCCGTTAAGCGCAACCGTGGTTCAGGACCGTGACCAGGTGGTGGTGAAGACCGGACGCGATATATTGCGCCTTACCGTATGCGGCCCGACGGTAGTGCATGTGGTTTCCAGCCCCGGCGGAACGGCGGAAGGCGCGACGCCCCAGCAGCCGTGGCTCGTAGGGCCCTGTGAAGCGAAGCACTTTACTCTGACCTTCCCCAAGCAAAAGCCAGACCACCTGGCGGATTTCGACGAGGACTATCCCTACGCCGCGACCCTCGATACGGGCGCGATCAAGGTGCTGATTTCGCTATACACGGGCAGCCTGCGTTTTACCGACGAGCAAGATCGCCGGCTCTTGCAGGAGTTTCCGCTCGGTCCCCGGAGCTACCAACCGGTGGTGGCAAACGGAGAGCAACTCTACGCAGTCAGCGATCTTTTTTATCCACTCGGAGAAGACGAAGCGCTGTATGGGCTGGGACAGCACCAGAGCGGTGTCTTCAACTATCGCGGCACAACCGTTCCGCTGGCGCAAGTGAATACCGATGTTGCGGTTCCTCTGCTGGTTTCGACAAGAGGCTACGGGTTGCTGTGGAACACCGCGGCAAAATCGGAGTTTGACAATCGCTTTGCCACCGAGATGAAGCTTTCGGCTGCCGCCGCGCAGGCCATCGACTACTACTTCGTGTATGGGCCCGAATTTGACGCCATCGTTCGCCAATACCGGAGCATGACCGGGCATGCCCCGATGTTCCCGGAGTGGGCCTACGGATTCATCCAGTCGAAGAATAGCTACGCGAGCCAGGACGAACTGCTCAAGGTGGCCGGCGAATACCGCAAGCAGCACATCCCCATCGACGGGATTGTTCAGGACGCGACCTGGTGGGAGCGCCAGGGAGACCCGGCCTTCAAACTCAACCTATATCCGGATGTTCGCGGCGCGCTCGATCGGTTGCACGAGCAGCACATCCACGCCATGGTCAGCGTTTGGGCCGTCTTCGATCCGAAGTCGAACAACTATGTCGAGATGGAAAGCAAGGGATATATCATTCCGGGCACGACCGATTATGACCCAACTAACTCCGCGGCCCGGGACTTCTACTGGAACCATCACGTCGGCCAGGTGTTCGCGCAAGGGTGGGATGCCTTCTGGCTGGACAGTTCGGAGCCGGAACTGGGCATGCGGGATGGGCACAGCGACGCGGTGCTCGCCGACAAGCATCTCGCCATCGGCAATGGGGCGCTTTACACGAACATCTATCCGTTGATGCACGCCGGAAACGTCTATGAGCACTGGAGAAACACGACAGAGAGCAAGCGGGTAGTGCTGCTTTCGCGATCCGGTTTCGCCGGTCTTCAACGCTACGGCGCATTCATCTGGTCGGGCGACGTGTACAGTACCTATCTCTCGCTGCGGCGGCAGATTCCGGCCGGGCTTAACTTCGCGCTTTCGGGGATGCCCTACTGGACGACGGATATCGGTGGATACGGATGGCCCAACCCCCCGAAAAATACTGCCGATCCGGAATATCGGAAGCTCTACCTGCGGTGGTTCGAGTTCGGCGTCTTCTGTCCCATCTTCCGCACTCACGGGCTGCGCGCAAACGATACCAATGAGCTATACAGTTACGGCCAGATTACTCCAACTCTGATTCGTTACGACAAGCTCCGTTATCGGCTGATGCCCTATATCTACTCCCTGGCGTGGAACGTGACGGACGGCGACGGAACCATCATGCGTCCTTTGGTCATGGACTGGCGGACCGACGATAAGGTCTGGAACATCGGCGATCAATTCATGTTTGGCCCGGCCATTCTCGTAAGTCCGGTCACCGAGGAAGATGCGGTGAGCCGCTCGCTCTATCTGCCCGCGGCCGCCGGATGGTACGACTTCTGGACGGGGAAAATGACCGCCGGCGGGACTCGAATCGAATCTCCCGCTCCGCTGGATCGAATCCCTCTCTATGTGAAAGCCGGGTCCATTGTGCCTTTGGGACCGGACATCGAATACACGGGTGAGGCTGCCAGCAACCCGATCGAACTTCGCATCTATCCCGGAGCGGATGGGCGCTTCGACTTATACGAAGACGCGGGAGACGGTTATGGCTACGAGAAGAATGAGCGCTCGGTGGTTTCGATCCGCTGGGACGATAGAGCTCGGGAGTTAATCTTTGGCGCGCGCGAAGGCAGCTTTCCGGGAATGGCGAAGCAGCGCACGTTCCACGTAGTGGTTGTGCGGGAGAACCATGGCGCGGGCCCGGACCTAACCCCATCGATCGACCGCGAGATCGTATACCAGGGCCAGGCGGTAGCAATGTCAATTCCCTAGTAGCGCGGTGCGGCCTGCATCTCCTCAACAAAACCATGAAATAAAGCGGAGCGATTGTTTGGCATGTGAAACGAACCGCGACAGAGTGTGCATTCGTTCCGCGGCCGATTCAATCGCAGAGGCGCTTGACCTTTCAGAGCCGGATTGCACGATTTGGAGCCGAAGACATGACTTGGAAGATAAAAACTCGCGCCAGACTAATCGTATTGTTCATCGCGGGCCTGGGCTGTTCCCGCGCAAGTATGATGGCCCAGGCTACGCCGCAGGAAATCGCCGCGGAATCCGGCTCCGCCGACCCATGGTGGAAACATGCGGTAATCTACGAAATCTATCCGCGCTCGTTTCAAGACTCGAACGGCGACGGAATTGGCGACATCGACGGCATCATTTCGCGGCTGGACTATCTGAAGAATCTCGGCGTCGATGCAATCTGGATTTCTCCCATATATCCCTCGCCTCAGGTCGACTTTGGATACGATATTTCCGATTACGAGGGGATCGATCCGCAGTTTGGCACGATGGCCGACATGGAGCGGCTGATCGCGGAGGCCAACAAACGCAATCTTCGGGTAGTTATTGACATGGTCTTGAATCACACATCCGACAAACACCCGTGGTTCCTTCAGGCCGCCAGTTCACGGCTCAACGCGAAACACGATTGGTATGTCTGGAACGACGGAAAGCCGGGCAGCGGGCCGGATAGTCACGAGGGCCGCATTCCGCCCAATAACTGGAGATCGGTGTTTGGCGGGTCCGCGTGGGAATGGGTGCCCGCGGTCCATCAGTTCTACTATCACGCGTTCTACAAGCAGCAACCGGATCTCAACTGGCGGAACCCCGAAGTAATAAAGCAGATGGACAAGGTTCTGCAATTCTGGCTCGACCGCGGTGTGGCGGGATTCCGTCTGGACGCCATTCCATCGCTCTTCGAGGATGAACAACTGCGCGACGAGCCGGAGGTCGGAGGCATGAACGCGTATGGAGACCCAATCCTGGCGCGCAACTTTACAGACAATCTTCCCGAAGATCACATGGTCACGAGACATCTGCGCGCTTTGGTAGAACAATACCCCGGCGACCGGATATTGGTAGGCGAGACCTATCTGCCCTCGACGGCGGAACTCGACAAGTGGTACGGAGGCGCGGCGCACGACGAACTTCAGTTGGCCATGGATATGCTGCTCGGTTTCTCGAAAACCTTCGATGCGTCGGTGTTCCGCCGGTACATAGGGGAAGCTGAGACCGGGCTGCATGGGTCGCAGCCATTGTTTGTCTTCAACAATCACGACAATCCCCGCTCGATGGATCGATACGGCGACGGCGCGCACAACACTGAGATTGCGAAGGTGCTGGCAGCGGTGCTGCTTGCCTCCAGGGCGACGCCGCTGCTGTACCAGGGCGAGGAAATCGGCATGGTGACTACGCCGCCCGCCCGGCGCGAGGAGGTCAGGGATCCCGTGGGTTTGGCCGGATGGCCGAAAGACAAAGGCCGCGATGGCGAACGAACACCGATGCAGTGGGACGGCTCGCCGAATGCCGGCTTCACCGCGCCGAAGATCATGCCGTGGCTTCCCATTCCCGAAAGCTACAAGACGTCGAACGTAGAAGCCGAGGCGTCCGATCCGGATTCCATCCTGAACTGGTATAAGCGCTTGATCGCGCTACGCCGGACAAATTCCGCGCTGCACGACGGCGGCGAAGTGCTCCTCGATGCCGGCAACCCGGATGTGCTGGCCTGGCTTCGTCAGTCGCCCAGCGGCCACACGGTGGTCGCGATCTGCAACTTCACGGCCAAAGATCAGACCGCGGCGTTTCATCTGCCCGGACAGAAAATCGAGGCGCCCCACGTAAAGACGCTGCTCAAATCACCGGGCCAGGAAGATGTTCCTTCCCTCGATGCGGTGCATCTGGCGCCGTTTGGGGTGTTTCTTGGCGAGATCGAGGAATGATCTGCATGGGAGACGCGGTTCGCGGCGCAGCGGATCGATTGCCGCCGGTCGCGCATCTCGCATAGACTCGAACCACGCACTCCATTACCCTCTTCTGAAAGGCATCGATTCGGCTTCCTCATGGCTCCGGTGACACGAAGACATTTCTTACGCTCTCTCGCGGCCGGGGTTCCCGCAGTTTCACTCCAGCGTGCGGTTTCTCAGGCGGCCGCGCACGCAGGATTCGCGCCTCACGACTATTGGTTCACCGACATTGCGGATCGCTCGAATTTCTCCTACCGGACCAACAATGATTTCACGGGCAGGAAGTATTTCCCGCAACCGATGTGCGGAGGCGTCGCAGCCATCGACTACGACAATGATGGCTGGATGGACCTGTTCTTCACCAACGGTGCAAAGCTTCCGGAACTTGCCAAGACGTCGCCGGCCTTCTGGAATTGCCTTTTGCGCAATCGGGGGGACGGTACATTCGAGGACGTGTCGGTGAAGGCCGGCTTGACGGGCGAGCGCCTCGGCTTCTGTTTTGGTGCGGCAGCAGCAGATTACGACAACGACGGCAACCAGGATCTCTTCCTTTGCAGTGCGGGAAGAAATGCTCTTTATCACAACAACGGCGATGGTACGTTTACCGACGTGACCGCCGGTTCAGGACTTGATCGCAAGCCTGAGACGGTACTGAGCGTTGGAGCCGCGTGGTTCGATTTCGACAACGACGGCCTGCTCGACCTGATCGTTACCAACTACACAACCTGGACGCCGGAGACAGACCTGCGGTGTATGGCTGACCAGAACCGCGAGGAATACTGTAGCCCGACGGAATACAAAAGCGTCGCCTCCCGTCTTTACCGCAATCTGGGTCATGGCAAGTTCGAAGATGTGACAGAAGAGAGCGGGATCGGGAGAGCGCTTGGCAAAGGAATGGGCATCTCGATCGCCGATTTCAACGGAGACGGCTGGATGGACATCTTCGTGGCCAACGACACTGAGCCAAACTTTCTCTTTATCAATCAACAGAACGGAACCTTCAAGGAGGTCGGGCTGGAGGTGGGCGCGGCGTACAACATGCAGGGCGAGACCGTTTCAGGCATGGGGTCGGATGCGAAGGATTTCGACAACGACGGTTTTGTCGACATTCTTTACAACGATCTGCAAGGCCAGGTATTCGGGCTGCTAAGAAACGAACAGGGCAAGACCTTTGCGGATGTAACCTGGAGCACTAAGCTGGGACAGCTTTCGCGCAATCTTTCGGGATGGAGCATCGGGTTCATCGATTTCGACAATGACGGCTGGAAGGATATCTATTCCGCCAACGGAGATGTCGATAACCTGACCGCAACATCGAAGCAGCACGACACCATGTTTCAAAATGTCGGTGGGAAGACCCTGTTGGATGTGACCGGGACGATGGGCCCGGACTTCGCGTTTTCCGGCTATCAGCGCGGTTCGGCATTCGTCGATCTGAACAACGATGGATTCTTGGACCTGGTTGTAACTTCGCTGGGCGAGAAGCCGCGCATCCTCAGGAATAACGCGCTCTCGGGCAATCATTGGATCATGTTCGATCTGCGCGGGCACAAGAGCAATCGCGACGGGATCGGCGCATCGATCGAGGTGGTGACGGCGTCGGGAAGAAAGATCTACAACCACGCTACGACCAGCGTGGGGTTCATGTCGTCGAGCGACCGGCGTGTGCATTTCGGTCTGGGCCGCGAGACAAAGATCGATCACGTGGAGATCCGCTGGCCCAGCGCCATCGTGCAGCGCATCGATCGTCCCGCCGTGGATCAAATCGTGAAAGTGGAGGAGTCGTCCGTGCCGGCTGCGGTGCGCGATTGAAGAAGCCGGGGAGCTTGACGATCGGCGCGCGGTTCTATTCCTTCTCCACGATCGTAAGCACCTGATCGGCCTTTACATCGGTAAGAACCTGGCGCACGCCGTTCGGCCACCGGAGTTCAATCTTGTTGATCGTGGCTGCGGAGCCCAATCCGAAGTGGACGCGCTTGTCGCTCGAGGAACTGTAGCCGACCGCTGTTGTGGCGTGGTTGTACTGCGTGCCCTGGCTGGTAGTGATCTTCACTTTGGTGCCGATTCCGTCGCGGTTGGCCCGCTTTCCGATCAGCTTCAGAATGATCCAATGGTTGCCATTCTCGGTCACGTTCCGAAACAGCCGCGGTCTCTCGTTGATCGCGGTGACCACGGCGTCGATTCTTCCGTCGTTATTGAAGTCGCCGAACGCCGCGCCGCGATGGATTCCGGGCGCCTGGAAGGTTTCTCCGGCCGTCGCACTGACGTCGCTGAAGGTCATTCCGCCGCGATTTAGAAGGATGCTGTTCGGGAATCGGGTCGGGCGATGCAGGACCTCCATCTCGTTGTCGAGAATTGCGCCGCTGGCAATGAAGAGATCCTTGCGGCCGTCGTTGTTGAAATCGAAGGCGCCCGTGCCATAGGCAGTGGTCCGATGACTGAATGCCGCGATGCCCGATGACTCCGTAAGGTCGTCGAAGTGGTCCCCGGAGTTCCGGTATAAGGGGAAGGTGTCGCCGGTCATTGCAGTGTGGAAGATGTCGGGCAATCCGTCGTCGTCCAGGTCGCGGAATTCGGCGCCCATGCCGGCCACGACTCTCCCATTCGAGGTGTAAGCCACCCCCATTTCCATCGCCACATCGGTAAATGTGCCGTCGCCGTTGTTGTGCAGCAGAAAGTTCGGCCAGGTATCGTTGGAGATGAAAACGTCGGTGAAACCGTCGTTGTCGTAGTCGGCGAATGCGACACCCATACCCTTGCCGATGGTTCGCCCCACGTGCGAGCTTGCCGATACGTCGGTAAATGTGCCGTCGCCGTTGTTGCGGTAGAGGATATTCGGCGTGCCGGCGAAGTTATTCGGCGAGCAATAGGTGCGCGCGTCGTCGATTGAGCAGAGCGCCGCGTTGGCGACGTTGTAATCGAGGTAATTGACAACAAGAAGGTCGAGTAGGCCGTCGTTGTTGTAGTCGAACCATCCGGCGGTTATGGCCCACGCTTTGCCGGTTCCCGGAACCAGGCCCTTGACGCCTGCGTGTTCGGTGACATCGGTAAAGGTGCCGTCCCCGTTGTTATGCAAAAGCTGATTGCTGTTGACTCCGGCGACGTAAAGGTCAACGAAGCCGTCGTTGTCGTAATCCGCTGCGGCAACACCCATCGAGTAGCCAACACCCTTGACGCCGGCACGTTCGGTGACATCGGTGAAGGTGCCATCTCCGTTGTTCCGGTAAAGGCGGTTCCAGTAACTCGGGTCGGTTTTCTCCAAGGAAGGGATGGCTGCCCCGTTGGTGAAGAAGATATCGAGCAAGCCGTCGTTGTTGTAGTCGAAGACGGCAACCCCACCGAGCATGGTTTCGATGGAGTATCGCTGCGGACTGAGCGAGTTTCTGAGGCGAAAGTCGATGCCGGCGGCAGCAGTAACATCCTCGAACTCAACCGGCGGCCGGCTGAGCCCGGGCGTAAGGACGGCCGCGCGTTGCGCACCCGGCGCCGGCGGCGAACTGGCCGCGGAAACGAACGGAGGCGATTGCAGAGCTCCGGCCCTGGCCCCAAACAGGTTAGAAGAAAGCAGCGGCAGTGCGGACAGAAAAGAGCGCCGAGTCCAGCCGTCGCGAACGGTTCTAGACAGTAACATGGACGCCTTTTCCGCACCAGACATTAAAGATCCATATTTCAGGTAAGAAATAGAAACGATGGTGAGCCGGAATTTTGCCCGTGATTCGATTATAGCGAGCTGCGTATCCAATCGGCCGGGTTCCCGATGCGTGGTTTGCATTTTCGCGGCGCTGCGGTTTTCCTGAGCGAAGGCGGGATATCGCGAACCCTGGCTCGTGTCAGGGCACGAGTTTACTCGTGCCGAATGGGAGGATCAAAGTCTATGGGCTTTAGCCCCCGAGAAACGGTTTTCCTCGCCGGGCGCCTCACCCTCGCCGCGCTCCGGTTTTCCTGAGCCAAGGCGGGATATCGCGAACCCTGGCTCGTATCAGGGCACGAGTTCACTCGTGCCGCAACAGCGCCTAAAACGGATTCGGGCTTGAGCCCCTGAGGAGCGGTTTTTCTCGCTGGGCGCCTCACCCTCGACGCGTCGTTGATTTTGCGCCTGGGGTGGGACGGAACCGGAGACTTCCCGGAGGGAAGACAGGAAAATAGCCCCGGATGGAGCGCAGCGCAATCCGGGGAAAGCATCGCCCGTGCGTTCCCGCGCCCCGTAGGGGCGCACGATGTCGTTTATCGCCTTTGATCCACCTTCCCGCGATTGCCCTGCGGGCCGACCGTGCGCAACGGCCAGGGAGCAGGCCAGCGAGCCAGCCGTCCGGGCGGTTGCGCTGCGGCGGCGGTGGGCGGCGGCGCGGCACGCAGGAGGCGGGTTCTGCGGCTGTTGTCACGACAAGCGCGTTTCCCGGCACCGATCCACCACAAACGCCGGCATCCGATCTGGACAAGTGATTTGGTCTAATGGCGGCAGCCGAGAATCATGCCCGGGCGGATCAGTGGGCGCTAGCCGACTTTTGAGGAGCAATATGTGCTTTGCAGGAGCATTGGCCGAGATGCTCCAAAAGAATGTAGAGCCACGCTGAACTGTTGGGTGTAAATTGGGCCCATCGCATAAGGCAGAGCACTGTTCCCGACTTGGGGACGCAGTCCTTTAGCGACGGCGGCATTATGGAAAAAACCGAACAGACTATTTTCGACGAACTCGGAAAGCTTTGTGTGCTGCCCGGATACATCCATGCGCTGGCGTCTATCTGTTTCAATGACAACTTCATCGCGATCGGTGACGAGCTCTCGGGCCAGGACCTCCTGAAGATGCATTCATGGGAGCGACTCAATCGCAACGAAATAATGACCCTCGTCGGCCTGATGGTGAAGCGCCCGATCGATTTCACTCTTCCAGACCCGGCTACCATTCAGGGATACATCAATGAGACACAGCGACTGATGAAAGAGCTCCACACATCAATGTCCAGCGCGCTTTTCGGCCAACTCAATTCAGAAAAGGTGAAGGACACTAACCTTGATCCGTTCGCCTATGGAAGCGCTCTCCGGGAGCCGTTTTTTTATTCGGGTGAAGCAGCCTATGCCTTCCAGCTTCGCGACCTCGCTCTGCCTAAGTATGCAGCCGACAGCGCGTGGCTTAAGCAGCATAAGGGTTTTTCCATCGACGAAGCGCACCGTGTCGCCCGAAGCTTCACAGAACTGCAAGATCGAAACTTGACCGACCTGTCGGCGACTCTGAGGCAGAAGCCTCCTTCCGAGTGGTCGGTTCTGGAAGGCTTTTCCGTGACGCCCGATCAGATTGTGCACGCGAGCGGGATTGATGTAGGTGTCGTCAAGCGCGTGCTATCCGCCTTTGCTCTGCCGGGTAGCGATCGCAACAGCGCGTTTCTGTCGCTGCATGATTTCAATGCGTGCACTGCAACGCCACTAATCGAGCGCGAATCTGGCGCCCTTATATTGTTTTCACATCACAGTCTCATGCAATCACTTTACGAATCACCCTTCTACTGGATGATTGATGATCCGCAATATAAAGAGACCGCGGGTATAGATCGTGGTCGCTTTGCAGAAGAGTTTGTCCGGGTGAGACTGGCACAAGTCTTTGGCGAGAAACGGGTATTTAAAGGCGTGAAAATCCTGGAATCAAAGGGGAAAGAACGCCCCGAAATCGATGTCTTGGCATTCTTTGGGAATCGCGCGATAGTTGTCCAGGCAAAATCGAAGAAGTTAACTCTTGAAGCCAGAGCGGGCAACGACGGGCAGATCAGATCCGACTTTAAGGAGGCGGTTCAAAAGGCATATGACCAAGGTCGCGAGTCTTCGTTAGCTCTTTTGAATCCGACCCTCCAATTTCGCGACAGCACTGGACAATTTCTCAAGATCCCGGCTCTCAAAGAGATTTTCATAATCACAACTCTTTCGGAAGCATATCCGGCTTTGGCTTTTCAGACGCGGCAATTCTTGCGTTATGAATGCACGAATGTAATCCGGCCGCCGGTTGTCACTGACATATTTGCAATCGATGCAATGACCGAGATGCTCGACTCGCCGCTCTGGTTCGTAGATTACCTGCGCCGCCGGAGCGGATATTTCGATAAGCTCCATGTTCCAGACGAAATGACGGCTTTGTCCTATCACCTGAAGCGGGGTTTGTGGCTAGAGGAGCAATACGATTTCGTTCACCTTGGTGACGACATCTCATGTGATCTGGACGCTGCGATGACCGTTCGCCGCGAAGGGATACCGGGAAAACGCACTCCGGACGGCATTCTCACTCATCTCGCTGGGTCGACGATAGAGAAGATTCTAAGGGAGATCGAGGCGAGGCCGACGCTAGAAACACTCGATTTTGCCCTCACGGTCCTGTCGTGCAACGAGGAGGCAACGAAGAAGCTGTCTGAGGCAATCGATGAGGCGAGTGCCCGATTTGAACACGACGGGAAAGCGCACAACTTCATCATGAGTCTCCGCTCTGTGCCCGCTACTGGCGTAATCGTCCACTGCAATCAAGACGCGGTAGAGGAAGCCTGGCGTAGTCTTCAATCTCATTGTGAACGGCGCAAGTATATTCACCGGGCCGACGAGTGGTACGGGATTTGTATTAGCCCAGGGTCGAAGCGGCTCCGCTTTGGGATCGGACTTGAATTCCCTTGGAAACATGATGCGACTAAGGAGCAGCGTACAAAATCGCTCCAAAATAATGAAGTACGGAAGGTTGGGCGCAACGATCCCTGCCCATGCGGCAGCGGTAAGAAATACAAGAAATGTCATGGGCACTGACACCCGCTCTCCACGTTATTGATTGGCCTATGGTTACAGCATCGGCCCAGGATCAGTCCCCGCAAACGCCGATGTAGCCAGGAGTGATTCTCGCTTAACGCCAAATCGCAGAATGACTCATCGAGGAGAGCTCGGTAACGGCATGCGGGCTTCTTTCCAGGGATCCGCTTCGGCTTGGCGGCCGTGGTGGCCGGGAGGCCGGGGAAAAACCGTATTCCGCAGTCGAGATGCGACGAATAGTCGCATTTCCGTCTATCTGTAGGTCATAAAACTACCCGTTTCGTCCACCTGCAGGTCGTCAGTTTCATTTTTCTCAAAATGCGTCACTTTTTGCTTCGAGTTCCGCGTGCAATTCCGTCGACCTCCAGGTCATCCGTTTCGACTCCTCGTCCCTATGTCCCTAGTCCCTACGTCCCTCGCTTTTCGACCCTGACCCCTGATCTCTGATCTCTGACCTCTGATCTCCGACGGCTTGGCGGCTGGAGCCTGCTGTAGAATTCGGGACAAGACTCGGGGGACTCCGTGGCGGTTCAGGCGGTACAGCACATCCGGCGCATGAGAGGCGGCGCGCAGGGGCACTTGATGCTGGGCGCGGACGGCCGCGTCTACGTGGTCAAGTTCCAGAACAATCCGCAGCATATCCGCGTGCTGGCCAACGAGTTTCTGGCCTCGCGCCTGGCCGCGGCGGTGGGCCTGTCGGTGCCGCAGTGCGAGCTGGTCGATGTTTCGAGCTGGCTGATCAAGAACACGCCGGAGCTGGAGATCGATCTGGGACGGGCGCGTGTCCGTTGCCAGCCGGGCTTGCAGTTCGGGTCGCGCTTTGCCGGCGGAACGATGCCCGGACAGGTCGTCGATTACCTGCCCGAGGAGCAGATGGCGGAGTTGAAGAACCCGGGCGAGTTCGCCGGCATCCTGGCGCTGGACAAGTGGACGGCCAACGCCAACGGCCGCCAGGCGGTCTTTGTCCGAAAACAGCGCGAGCGCCGCTACAAGGCCGTGTTCATCGATTTCGGCTACTGCTTTCACGCCGGCGAGTGGCGCTTCGACGACGCTCCGCTGCGCGGCGTTTACTATCGCAACGATGTATACCTGCAGGTCACAGGATGGGACTCGTTCGAGCCCTGGCTTTCGCGCCTGGAAGTCATCCCCGAGGAAACGCTCTGGACCGCAGCCAACGAAGTCCCGCCCGAATGGTACGGCGGCGATCCGGGCGAGATGGAAGCGCTGGTGGAGAAGCTGCTGGCGCGGCGCGGCCGGATCCGGGAATTGGTGGAGGGGTTCGGGAAGTCGGACCGGAGACCGTTTCCAAAATGGGGAGAGAAAAGGGGAGAGGAGGAGAATGGGGATGGGGGAGAGAGGCGATGGGGTACGATGAGGGTGAATTGAAGGGACAGCTACTAGCTGGTAGCTCTTAGCTTTGTCGTGCTGATACAAACGGCGGGGAGTTCGGGCAAGGGCAGTGGGGTCCATCGGACTGTTTCAGGCGGTGCGCCGGAAGTTGAAGGCGAAAGAAGAAGAGCGAAGAGATGATGGATGGAAGCTGTGGGCTCGGAGCTAGAAGCTGAAAGCTGACAACCGAGAGCTAGCAGCTAGGAGCTAGGAGCTAGAAGCTAGAAGCTGAAAGCTGCGATTATGAGCGGCGAACACGAGCGGCGGGCGTGCGAATTTCAACTGCTCCGGTATGTGCCGGACGCGGTGCGGAACGAATATGTGCACATCGGCGTGATCCTGCGCGAGGAAGGGAACCCGCGGGCGGAGGTGCGCTTCACGCGCGACTGGCGCCGGGTAAGGTGTCTCGATCCCGATGCCGACACCGCGCTGCTCGAAGGGATGGAGAGCGAGCTGCGCCGGCGGCTCCAGGAGGGAACGGGCCGCAATGACGGAACGGACCTGGTGGAGCCGGGCGGGCAGCTGATGCGGATTCTCGAGGAGTCGCTTTCGCTGAACGTGCAGATGACCGAGGCCAAGGCCTACCTGGCCGAAAGCCTGCCGGCGGGAATGGAAGAGCTGATGAAGCTCTACGTGGAGCCGCCGGCGCGGGAGCGGCGCCCAAGCCTGAGCGGACGGGCGGCCATCCATGCGCGCATGCGCTCGGAGTTCGAGCATGCGGGGGTGTGGGATCTGCTGCGGAAGAAAATCGCGGCCTCGGAGTACACGCGGGCGGGCGATCCGCTGCGCATCGACGTGGGGTACCGGCCGAACGGGATCCATCACCCCGCGAACGAGGACCTGTTCGCGGGGCCCGGATCGTGCGCATGTTCCACGCGGTGAGCTTCGATCCCGGGCTGGAGATGGCCAAGGTGCTGGCGTTTTCCGCCGCGGCGCTCAGGCAGGGCGTGGAGCGGGTGGAGAAGGCGCAACTGGAGCTGACCGCGGTGATCGAGCCGGCGGCGCGGGTGGGCGCGACCGAGGAGGAGCCGGAGCGGCTGGAGCTCTATCGCTTCGGCGTGGAGACGATGGAGGAGCACCAGATCCGGGTTCTGACCACGTCGGATATGGGCCGCGTGGCCGAGACGGCGCGGCGGGAACTGCGCGTGTAAAGACAGGGATCAGGGACCGGGGGGCAGGGTCGAGAAGCGAGGGACGTAGGGACCATGGACATAGGGACGAGGAGTAGAAACGGATGACCTGGAGGTGCACGATTTTGCGTGTGGAACGCGGTCGAAAAAGCGACGCATTTTGAGAAAAGCGAAACCGACGACCTGCAGGTGGACGAAATGGGTGGTTTTATGACCTACAGATGCACGGAAATGCGATTTTTCGTCGCATCTCGACTGCGGGATACGGTTTTTACCCCGGCCTCCGGGCCGCCGCGGCCGTCAAACCCAATCGAATCCCCGGAAAGAGGCCGACTTCGTTACAAATCCGGTCCTCGATGAGTGCCTTGGCGATCATGCGCTGATTGACGACGTGCAGGAGATCGGTACGCCGATGAATTGTGGGCAGTTGAAGCCTAAGCGCAGTTGTGTCGAGACCCTCCATTTGCTAGTTTGGCGTAGATGCCGCCTGTGCCCGAACAACTCAGCAGAACCATTGAGACTCTTTACCGGTCGGAATCGGGCCGGGTTCTGGCTTCGCTCGTGCGCCTCCTCGGGGACCTGGACCTGGCCGAAGAGTCGATGCACGAGGCGTTCGCTGCCGCTCTGGAGTCCTGGACGCTGACCGGCATTCCGGCGAAGCCACGCCCGTGGCTGATTTCAACGGCCCGCTTCAAGGCCATCGACGCGATACGCCGACGCGCGCGCTTCGACGGAGCCGAGAGAGATCTTGTTGCCCATATGGAATCGCGCGTCGATCACGCTGCGCCCGGGGACGCTCTGAGCGGAGATGAAGAGATCGACGACGATCGCCTCCGTCTGATTTTCACCTGCTGCCATCCCGCTCTGCCTCCGGAAGGACAGGTCGCGCTCACTCTTCGCGAAATCTGCGGCCTGACCACGGAGGAGATTGCCCGGGCATTTCTGGTACCGCCGGCAACGCTCGCCCAACGCATCGTGCGCGCCAAGGCAAAGATTCGAGAGACACCGATTCCATACGAGGTGCCGACGCCGCAGGAATTGCCGGAGCGGCTGGGCGCTGTGCTTCAGGTCATCTATCTCGTCTTTAACGAGGGTTACTCGGCTGCGGCGGGAGCGGAGGTCACGCGGGCCGAGATCACCGGCGAGGCGATTCGATTGGGCCGGTTGCTGACCGAACTTCGGCCAGAGCCGGAAGTCCCAGAGCCGGAGATTCTGGGCCTGCTTTCCCTGATGTTGCTCCAGGAATCCCGTCACGCCGCGAGAACCTCTCCGGCCGGAGAACTGATTTTGCTCGAAAATCAAGACCGCTCGCTCTGGAACCGGGAGCAGATCGCGGAGGGAGTGGCGTTGCTCAAGAAAGCCCTGAAGTCCCGCCGCTTCGGCCCTTACACACTGCAGGCTGCGATTGCGGCCGTTCATGCGGAGGCGGAATCGGCCGCTGCGACCGACTGGCGGCAGATTGTTGCGATTTACGACCAATTGGTGCGAATTCAGCCTTCGCCGGTTGTCCATCTCAATCGTGCCGTGGCCATTGCCATGCGTGATGGTCCAGAGGCCGGTCTGACGCAGATCGACGCGGTCTTGGAACAGGGCGAATTGGCAAATTACTACCTGGCGCATGCAGCCCGCGCGGATATGTGCCGCAGGCTCGGCAGGACCGCTGAGGCCCGGTCCGCTTATGAGAAAGCTCTGGCGCTGACTCAACAGGAACCGGAGCGGCAATTCCTGAAAGAGCGGATTCGGCAGCTGAAATAAAGAATGTCCGGTGGGGCATCGCCAGGGAATAGCGGAGTCCGTCCCGTCCGTCCCCACATTCCAGCGAAGGACCCGCTCATCGCGATAAAGCCGCGATGAACGGGGCACAGCTTCCGATACCGGGATGAGTGGGCCGCCTGCCTTCCATCCCCGGTCCCCAAAAGCGAGGGACCGGGGCCACCCGCCACCCGCCTATGCAATACAATTGCCGACAAGGAGTTCTCGTTAGTATGCTACGCCTGTCGAAAACCCTTTTGTTTGCGCTGGCCTGGAGTTCGCTCGCGGTTCACGGGCAGCAAGCAGGCGAAACGCTGGACTTTGCCCAACCTTCGGATAAGTTCCCGGCGGCCTGGTACCCCCAAAGCGACAATATCGCCCCTGAGTGGGAACCTGCTCCGGTGCGCGACCTTCCCTTCGTCGCAAGTGTCTCGAAGACAGGTTGGATCATTGGTGATCCAACACGGGCGATGACTGTTACGGAAGAGCGCGACTCCCAAGGTCGGGAGCGGTCTGAGACGCCGCTGGGCGGTCCGTTCGGTGCGGGCAGTAAGACGGTCAGCATCAATGATCCGGTCTCTCACTGCGGCATTACATGGGTCGAAGTGCCCGATCCCGCAGGACGCCGTGCACAGGTGTATTGCGGATACATGCGCATGAGGGTTGTTGCCCAGCCGCTAGACTTTGCGAACCTCTGTTCTCCGTGGCAGTATGTAGCTGCTGCTACTTGTGTGAAGCTGGGTCCGGCGAGCGCCGCCGGCCTTTCCATCGTCGGTCTGAAATTGCACGACGGTACGCAATCGCCCGTCCAGGATATTGAACGTTGGTACAGTCCTGAGTTGGTCCTTCAGATGAAGGACTTCGTACATCAGGGTGAAGAGACCAAGTTCTCCGAAGTCATCGAGTTGAAACGGCAGGAACCCGACAAGTCAGACTTCTACCCCCCTCCTGGCATGCCTATCGATTTGTGCTTCACTACCGGGACGCATACATCCGAGAACAGAACATGCAAGCGATGGTTATAGAAGACACGGCGGGTGGCCCTGGTCTCATACCGGCAGGTGGCCCACCCATCGATCCAGCCACCCGCCTGCGCTTCGCAAATAGATAAGTCTGTGCCCCATTCATCGCAGCTTTATCGCGATGAGTGGGCCGCGAGTTCTTGCCGTACCCTCCGACTCGATTTCAACGATTCCCCGGATTCCGGTAGCGTAGTGGTTGAAGCTGCTCCATCGGTACTGCTCGGGGGATGCGACCAGTCCCCTTTTTACGGGGTTTTTGGTGGATATATCGGATCACTTCGGACCGGGCTGCTTCGCCATAGATGTTCGCGTCAAAATAACGGTCCTGCCAGAACTGCCGGCGATCGCCTCGCAGCTTGCGTGAAATGATCTGCTTGAGCGCTTTCAGAAACTGCGCCACCAGGATCAGCGGCGGCTCGTTGATCAGCAAGTGGATATGTTCAGGCATCAGGACGTAAGCGTAGACCCTGGCTTGGTGACGTGCGCGGGTCTGTTCCAGAACGGCCTCGAACGTCTCCTTGAGTCCCGGCGCTTCAAGGAAAGGAAGACGGTGGAAGCAACTGAACGTGATGAAGTGAAGCGCTTCGGCTTTCTGGAACCGCTTCAGGCCGTATGGCATGGTGCTATCGTAACTCCGCTGGGACTTTGCCGAGGACCCGCTCATCGCGATAAGGCCGCGATGAACGGGGCACAGCTCCCGATGCCAGGATGAGTGGGTCACCTGCCCCAATTCTTGGGCAAAGCCCGGCAGCTGAAATAAAAATTGGGATAGCTGTCGATTTTCCGTCTCCCCGACGACTATAGGGCAAAAGAACGATGATTTACGGTTCCTGAGTGAACAGGAAACGAGTCATCGGGAACAAACCACGGAAAACAAGGAGGAGTCATGCCACAGTATCTGGTTGCTGTCTACCGCCCCGACGACTACGACCCATCCGTCGAAAGCGCGGCGATGATGGAGGAGATCCACGCGCTCAACCGCGAATTGATTGCTGCCGGCGCCAGGAAGTTCGCCTGCGGCATTTCCCCGGCCGGCAACGCCAAGTCGCTGCGGGCGCAGCCTGACGGCAAGGTGCTCGTCACCGACGGGCCGTTCACCGAGACCAAAGAGCACATGGGCGGTTTTTGGATTCTGGAATGCGCCAATTTGGACGAGGCGATGGCATGGGCGATGAAGGGCGCCGTCGCCTGCCGTGCATCGGGCGAGGTGCGCGAGCTTCTTTTTATGCCGGACCCGAAGGGAGCAACGACATAGCCTGACCTGCCGCGACTTCGGAAGATGCACCGTCTTGACCATGGGATGAAGCACCCCACGGACGAAGACCTGTCCCATCCCCACGAACAAAGACCCGTTCGTGGGGGGCCCTGTCCGCAGGGGCCACGCAACGAGCCAGCGCGAAGCTACGCCGCTCGAGCAAATCCTGAGAAGGTGTGTCCTTTTGAGTGTGGTGCAAGGTTGCCGCTCCCTGATGGTCGCGTCAACTTCAGCATTGTGGTTTCGGGCTACAGCATCTCAGGATTTGCTGTAGCTCCTGCCCGGGACGAAGAGGAGAAGAAAAATGAAATACATCTGTTTGGGATACATCCAGCCAGGAAGATTTGAAGGGATGACCGAGGACGAGCGGCACACAGTGCTCGACGATTGCTTCGAGCACAATGACCATCTGCGCGCCAACGGACACCTTGTTTCCGAGGTAGCTCTTCAACCCGTCAACACGGCGGTGACCGTGCACTGGAAGGGCGGAAAAATCGCGACGACCGACGGCCCCTATGCGGAAACCAAGGAACAGCTCGGCGGCATTCAAATCCTTGAGGCGCGCGACCTCAATCACGTCATTCAGCTCATCTCGCAGCTTCCAGGCTTTAAGTATGGACTTGGACCGATCGAGATACGGCCGGTGGCGGATCTGGACGAAATGATGAAGGCAAGCCAGCAGCGAAGGAGACAGAACACTGGACGCTGAAGACATCTCTACTTTGCCACCGGGCGGCATCGACAAAGCGCTGGCACGCGCAAGAGAATGCGGGAGGCGGTGTGCTGGGATTTTCCGCAGCGCGAACGGTCAACTGTTGCCAACAGGCCAAAGCGCGTTTCGATGGCCCTGCGTGGATCGGTCCCGGAGCGCCGCTGTTATGGCAACAGCCGTAGAGTCTGCCTGCTGCGTGGCGCGCCATCGCCCTCCGCCACTGCGGCGCAGCCCGTCCGGCCGGTTGGCTCGTTGGCCTGCCACCTGGCCGCTGTACACAGTCAACCCGCAGGGCAATCGCGCGAAGGTGGATCAAAGGCGATAGAAACATCGCGCGCCCTTACGGGGCTGCGGTCGATCCTGAGTATCGCTTTCCCCGGATTGCGCTGCGCTCCATCCGGGGCTATTTTCCTGTCTTCCCTCCGGGAAGACTCCGGTTTCGTCTCGCCCTAACAGCCTGTGGCAGAAGTTGAGATTTCGAGAAGACCATCCCTCGGCGGCTAAAGCCGCGTTGATTCTTGGGCATTTGCGGCACGAGGCCCAGAGGGCGCCCCGTCGTGCCCTTTCAAAGCCAGACTTTTACCACGGGCTGCTAAGCCGGTTCCAGAATTGGCGTACCCAGCCTTTTCGCTTTCCTACCCTTTTACAAAAAGAACAGAAAAGACGCGAAAGGACGAAGCAACGGCGAGAAAGCGGACCCAGATCCTTCGGCGCACTCGCTCCGCGGACCGGATGGAGGCGAAGGGCCGTGAAATATGAGGGCTCCAATCCTTTTCGCCCAGAGCGCGAAAAGGATGGGGCAACCGCAACCGGTCCTGGCGATGGAACGCAGCGCGTTGAAACCGGTCCGCAGTGGAACCTTCCGCCGAGGGACATCTCCACGGCAAGGCGCTGGGCGCGAGGCGACAAATGACCGCTCCCCGGCCGGTGCATCGGTCGATTTGTCCTCCGATTTCGATTGCCTTCCTTCCTCAGTCAAGGCGGATCCACGGTTCAGCCTAGCCCAATCCAAGCGAAGATCGAGGGTAAGATCAGGTTCTAAGTCTATTTTTCTCAATGCAAGAGGACGCCGGCGCAAGTGCAGAAAATATTTTTGCCGAAGTTTGCAGATAATTATCTGGCTTCGCGGTAGGATCGATCTTGTAAGTGGATGACAGGGCTTCGGGGCCGCCGGTTGAGCGAGAGGCTCAAGCGGAAGCGCCGGACCCGGAGAAGGATCAATCGAAGAGGCATGGCCCACGGGTCATGCCTTTTTGCTTTTGAAGGAAGGTGCGCGTGAAGGTCAGCGAGCAATTGCGGCAGATGTGGCGGCAGGCGCGCCATGGCGTCGAGTCCATGCAGAGTGGACGAGGCGAGCGGGGCGAGCGGATTGAGGCGGGGGCGGAAGCGGAGCGGAAGACGCTGGCGTTGCCCGCGATCCTGAGCCCCGTGCAGTTTCCGGGGCGGCACTTGCCCAAGCCCACGCCCATGAACCTGCGCCGGTTCGCGGAGACGCCGGTGGTGCGGCGGGCGATCAACGTGATCAAGGACCGCATCGCGGCCATGGACTGGCAGGTGCGGGTGCGCCGCGGGGTGAGGGCGGAGGAGGTGGCGTTTGCGGTGCGTAAGCTGAGGGCGCTCAGGCGCGTGCTGGAGGAGCCGAACGACTGCGACAGCTTTCGCACGCTGATGGAGCAGGCGATCGAGGACGCGCTGACGGGCGGGTTCGGGGCCATCGAGATGGAGGCGACCGGCGACGCGGAGCGGCCGGCGATGCTGTGGCCGGTGGACGGGGCGTCGATCCGCATCAACGCCAGGTGGGACGGGCAGGAAGATACGCCCCGCTACGCGCAGGCTATGCCGGGACAACTCGAATCGAGCGCCGTGGAGCTGCTCGACCGGCAGTTGATGTATATCCGGATGAACCCGCGCAGCTTTACGCCCTTCGGGCTGGGGCCGCTGGAGGTTGCGTTCGAAACGGTGAACCAGTTCCTGAGCGCGCACCGCTTCGCCGGCAAGCTGGCGGCGAACGCGGTGGCCCAGTACGCGCTGTGGCTGAACGAGGCCACGCCGACGCAGCACGACCGGCTGATCCGCTGGTGGCAGGACGAGATCGAGGGCACGGGAAGGGTGCCGCTGCTGTCGACCGAGCAGAAGCCGGAGGTGCTGCGCTTCGCGCAGGGAACGGACGCGGATCTGCGATTGGCCTGGCAGGAGTTCCTGATCCGGATGGTGGCGAATGCCTTCGGGTTGCCGCCGCTGATGCTGGGTCTGGAGGCCGACGTGAACCAGTCCACGGCCTCGGAGATGGCGGACGAGGCCTTCCGCGGAGCCATCTCGCCGCTGGCCGTGCTGGTGGCCGGGCACATCACGCGCGACCTCTTCGCCAAGTGCATCGGCTGGCGGGAGTTCGAGTTCGTCTTTAACGAGTTGAGCGCGCGCGACGAGCAGACGGAGTTGCAGGTGCAGGTGCAGTTGCTGCAGGCGGGCGTGCTGACGGTCGACGAGGTGCGGGCGATGCGGGGATTGGCGCCGCTGGGGCAGAACACGGCGGCGCTGGTGGCGGAAGAGCAGGGATTAGGGATTAGGGAATAGGGAACAGGGAACAGGGATCAGGGAACAGGGATCAGGGAACAGGGAACAGAGAACAGAGAACAGAGAACAGAGAACAGAGAACAGAGAACAGAGAACAGAGAACAGACAAGGGATGTTTCGCTGGTTAGGGGAGCGAATGCGAGGAAGCGTGCATCGGTCGGGCCGGCCTTCTACTCCCTGTTCCCTACTCCCTATTCCCTGCATTTTCGGAGCGAGCGGACATGCGAATGGAAGCGATGGCGATGGAGTTCCCTCATGTAGAGAAGCATCCGAACCGGGTGCCGTTCGAGGGAGTGTTGACGGTGGTGAATGCGGCCAGCGACCGGGCGCCGGCCGGCGCCCGCGGTCACCGCGTGATGCTGACGCGGGATGCGGCGGAGAAGGCGCTGCCCTCGCTGCTGGGGATGGCCGTGGACTACCGCCCCGGATGGGACGGCCACGATGCGCGGCGCAAGATCGGTTTGCTGACGGAAGCCAACGTCATCGGGCCGCGGCTGGTGGTGCGCGGGTATCTGTACGCGCGGGACTTTCCCGAGGTGGCCGAGGCAATCGCTGCGCACGCGGCGGAGTCGCTGGGCATGAGCTACGAACTGGCCGACGCGCGCGTCGAGGACATGAGGGCCGAAGTATGGAAGCTGACGCGCGTCACCTTCACGGGAGCGGCGGTTCTGCTGCGGGATAAGGCGGCTTACCGGGCGACGAGCTTTCGGATGGCGGAAAGGCAGCGGATTTAGCGAAGTTAGCGGAGCTAGCGGAGTTGGCGGCGCTAGCGCGTCAGCGGCGGTGGTTCCCAGGTCCCCAAAGTACGGGGGACCTGGGGCACCCAGGATGGTGGCGAGTCAGCGAGCCGTCAAGTGAGTAAGTTAGCAAGTTAGCGACAAGGCTCCGGGGTCGGGGCCTTTTTTGTTGTTCGGGGAACCGGGGGTTCGGGCGAAATTCACGGAGACAGGAAAGGAAGGACATGGAAAACGACGAGAAGTGCATTCTGGAGCGGCTGGAGGCCGCGACCGCCTCGCTGGAGAAGGCGCTCAACTGGCTGGAAGAACGCCAGGGCGCGCTTTCGGGAGAGGTGGAGAGGATTACGGCGACCGTGGAGCAGAGCCGGCGGGAGGCCGAGCTGGCCGAGAAGCTGGCCGCGGCCGAACGGGAACTGGCGGAACTGAAGGCGGCTTCGGCGCAAAACGTACTGACCCCGCTGCGCCGCACCATTCCCGCCGCAACGGCGGAGATGCTGGCAAAGCACGGCATCGGCGATGGCCCGGTGGACGTGCGCGCGCTGGACGCGGCGCTGAACGGGCTGAGTCTGGAACAGCGCATCGCGGTCAAGACGCAACTGTTGCGGGCCGGCGCGATCGCGTAAAGACAGCTTCCAGCTACTAGCTTCTAGCTACTAGCTTTTAGGCGCACAGGAAACCGGTGCGTGGAACGCGATGGCATGGAGAAGATCGCGAGTTTGCTGCCGGGATATGAGTCACTAACGCCAGAGATGGCACAGACAAGCTAGCAGCTAAGAGCTAGAAGCTAGCAGCTGAGAATGGCCCCATGGAGGGGGCGGAGAAGCCTATGAACGCAACTTTTGCAGATATTCATGCGGCAGCAGACTACATCGGGCCAGGCGCCATCGAAGTTCCGCTGTACCAAACGGAGATCTTCGACATCTGCAGGCGATCGAGCCCCTTCGGACAGCGCATCAAGCAGGTACCGGCCACCGGGCATCCGTCGCGGTTCTTCGAGGAGACGGCGATCCCCAATCCGGGCACGGCCGGCTTCGTGAATCCGCGCAGCATCTCGCCCACGGTGGTGAGCCCGACGCGGATCGAGTTGAGCGTGCCGCTGAAGGCGATCGTGGCGCAGATCAACTACAACCTGTTCGACATCGAGCTGGGCGACCAGCAGAAGCAGTTCGCCTACCTGCAGGCCAAGGACCTGGTGGATACGGTGAGCGGCGTGATGGTGGCGCACGACGTGGCCCTGTGGCAGGGCAACGACACCAGCCTGAGCGCACCGACGACCACGCAGTACATGGGCTGCGCGGCGCAGATCGCGGCCGGCGGCAACACCGTGACCGTGAGCACCTCGATGAAGATCGTGGACACCATCAAGACCACGGTGGCGCAGATGGTGGCCAACAACGGCTACCAGGTGCGGCCCACGGCGGTCTACGCCAACCCCGTGCTGCTGGACCTGATCGACCAGGAAATGAAATCCGAGTACAACGTGGTGCTGAACACCGACCAGATCACCGGCGGATTCCGCGTGAAGATGCTCTCCACGCAGGCCGGCGACCTGCCGCTGATTCCCGACTGGAGTTTGCCCTACACGGGCACGCCGGGAAGCGGCACCGCGGTGCTTCCGGCCTACATCGTGACCGAGGACCTGATCGAGTACCACTGGCTCGGCGATCCGGCTCCGCGCGTCTTCCAGCTCGGCCTGCCGAACTCGCTGACGCACCAGTATGTCGCTGTCAAGTTCGGCGCTCCGGTGGTGAAGGGCGCGAACTTCGCCCACTACCAGGTGCTGGTCGACCGATAGGGATGACAGTTCACAGTTCGCAGTTCACGGTTCGCAATTTGTCGCGCGCGGAGAAACCGCTGCGCCGGCACGGCGCGGGCTGAGAACTGCGAACTACGAACAATGAACTGGAAGTGAAAGGAAACGCGATGGCATATCTGGAGCCAGCGGATTATACGAACTACGGATTGCCGGCCGGGACCTCGGCGGACTGGATCACCGCCGCGACCGCACTGATCAACAGCTACTGCCGGCGGCCGGACCTGAACGTTATCCAGTACGCCGAGCGCCTGCGCGTTGTAACCGGAGCTCACACGGTGATGCTGAGCTATCTGCCGCTGGCGCCGCTGGCGCCGGCGACGACGCCGATCGTGAGCCTGGAGGGCCGTTACGCGAAGCCCAGGCGCGGTGAGATTCTCCACGAGCCGATGTTCGAGATCGCGTGGGCATTCTCGCTGCCGGGGCAATGGACGTCGATCGATCCCAGCCTAGTGGACTTCGACCCGAATACAGGGGAGCTGACACTGCCGTGGAACGTCCTCGGACTGCCGTACAACGAGGTGCAGGTGACGTACACCGCGGGTCTGGCGACGATCGGCGACGACGTGAAGACGGCGTGCGCGCAGATCGTGCGCAATGCGCAGGCTACGCCGGCGCTGAACGCGAGCATGAGCCGGATCGACACCATGCAAGTGAAGTACTTCTCAAGTTCGCTGATCGACGAGACGGTGCAGGCGTGGCTGAACCCGTACGTCGCGAACAGGCTGGGGTGAGCGATGAGCGATACAGCGCCGCGCAACCCGAGAGGGGCGCCGCAGATGCTGGCCGACGCGCTGCTGAGAAGCGCGGCAGGAGCAACAGCCCTGCTGCGCGTGACGGGCGCGAACACGGATACGGCAATGTCGGAGGTAGGACTGGTGGCGACCGCCTTCGCCGATGTTCCGGTGAGCCCGGTGGTGCTGCGAAAGCTGCGCCCGAGCTGGAAGGAAGGCGGAGAGTCGAAGTGGGAGCTGATGGTGTCGGCCACGAGCGTGGAGCAACAGGTGAACACGCTGGACCTGGCTTCAGCGCAGGCCCTCTTTGCCATGACACTGGCGGTCACCGTGGGCGGGCAGGACTATCTGATCGAGTCGGTCGCCTCCAATGAGGCGTTCGGGCAGGTGTATCTCTTCCGGCTGCTTCTGCGCGAGGCGCGACAGCAGGCGGTGTAGAAAAGCAGGGAATAGGGAGTAGGGAACAGGGAACAGGAAACCGGGGTCATATTCGACGTATGGCGCTCCCCATTGCGGCAAATAGCGGCCAATCGTCGGTGAACCGTGATCCGGAAAGGGTATTGGGAAGCAAGGAAGCGCGATTGGGGACTGTTCTTCTGATCCCCGATCCCTGTTCCCTGTTTCCTGTCTTCTTATGCAGAATGCGAAAGATTCGTTTTATATGGCGCTGCGCACGCGCCTGACGGCGATCAACCCGGAGCGGACGATCCTGCTGCGCGGCGCGGTGCGGCCGGGAATTCTGGTCGAAGAAGCGGAAGCGCCGTTCAGCCAGCTTCCCAGCGACGTGTTTGTGCTGCGCTGGCTGAGCATGGCCGTGGATGTCGATCTGGCCTGCGCCATGGTGGCCGAGCAATGCGAAATCGCCTACCAGACTTGCGGGACGCAGAGCTTCGGCGGATTGGACCGCGGCCGCGCGTTGAGCCAGATGGACGAGGAGTTGATGGCAATGATTCAGCCGTTCTACACGCCCAAGCTCGATTACGCCGCCACGCCGCCGGCGGCGATGCTGACGCAGGTGTTCTGGGACGAGCCCGCGTTCGCCCCGGTCGTCGTCCAGCGCGACGAGTTGAGCCGGAGCGCGAGCGTGATGGTCTACAGCTACCAGGAACAGGGGGAGTAAATGGCCTCGACTTGGTTTTCCGCTCCCGCGCCGGTGACGCGGCGAGTGCGCGCATACTTTGCGCCGGTGAACCGCGCCACGCAAACACCCGTGCTCTTCGATCCGTCGCAACAAGGCGGATTCAATCTCGACACCCCCACCCCCCCCTGGATTAGTTTGGGATGGATTCTGGATTTCGTGCGGAAACCGGCGAGCAAGACGGCGCCATTACTGACCGGTATTCCGGCCTCCACGCTGGAGCAGGTGCGCGAGACCGTCCAGGCGGAAGTGAGCTTCCGGTTCCTGAGCTGGACCAAGCTGACGATGGCGCTGGCAACGGGATCGCAACACATGAATGTGCTGGCGCCGGCAAGCGGCGCGGCTTTGGCGGCCGATGGCGCGCAGGCTGTGCCTGCAGTGGTCCCGCAAAGCGGCTCGACAAGCACGTCGATCGTGCTGGTGACAGCGGATGCCGCGAAGTTCGCGGCGGGCGCGATCGTCGCGGTCGACGTGGACTATACGGGGCAGACCGGGTTTATCGGCTCGCCGGTTGCGGGCGCTTACGTGCGCCAGGCGCTTGCGGATGTGGATTATGTTCGGCGGGTCACGTTCAACGTCGCGCTGGTTTCGCAAGTGACGGCGACGGCGCTGACTCTGGCCGAGCCGCTTCCCGGCGGCACTCCCGCGGCGGGCGCCAAGGTGCAGGCCGTCACCGGGTTCGTGGATCGCGAAGGCGGCAGCTTCTACCAGGAGTGGTCGGCGCTCTTCGCGATGCAAGGGAGTCAAGGGGAGAGAGTCTTCTTTCACTACCCGAGGCTGCAGGCCATGACCGGAGCCGAGGAAGCGCTGATGCCGCTCAACGCGAAGAATCAGGGCGGGCAGTCGCGGGTGCTGCTCAAGGGACAGTTCCTTGCGTTGCCGGTCAGCGACCCCATGGATGGCGAGCGGATTGTGTGTTACCGGAGCTTCCTGCCCGCGGCCAACGCGTTCGTGTAACTCGAATCGAAGGATCCAACGCACCTGGTTAGAGAGCGACAATGAAAATTCTGATTCAAGGGCTGGACTCGACGGCGGCTCTCGATGCCGTGCGTCCGATTACGATCGAGCGCAGGTTGAACGAGCCGTCGGTTTGCGAGCTATGGTTGAGCTTGCCGGCCAATGGCAGTCTTGCCGCGCCCACCCGGTTTCAGACAATATCCGTGACAGGCGATGACGGCACAGTTTATTTCACGGGCTACATCGCGGCCACTCCAATGCCGGAGTACGCGGGAGTGGGCATTGAAGGCCCGCGCTACCGCACGGCGATCGAGGCGGTGAGCGACGAGATCCTGCTCGACCAGATGCTGATGCCTCCCAGCGTCAACATCGCCGGGGAAAACGTGGGGGCTTTGCTCACGGCCCTGGTGACGCATATCGGATCGGCGGCGCTCGCGACACAGGAAATTTCGCTGAATACTCCGCTGGGAGCCTTCACCTCGGAACCAGGCGCGAACTGGAGCAAGACCGCGGGACAGGCGGCGAGCATGGCGCGGGCGGCGTATCGAGCCCTCAGCGGCGCCCTCGGCCTTTCGACCGTCCAGACAACGGTGCATCCGCTGAACGAGACCGACGGCAGCCTGAATCTCGCCAGCCTCTCGCTCACCTCAGGCGCGAAGCGGGCGCTGGCCAACGACGTGACCGTATGCGGCGAAGACGAGCCGGTGGCCTACGTTACCGAGTACTTCCTGGGCGACGGCGTGACGACCCAGTTCGATCTGGCGGCCGATCCCTACTTCCTGGCGGCCAGCAAATCGACGGTCATCAACGAGCTGTTCAACGAGTCGCAAATCAACGAGACTCTCTGGGGCGTCTCGCGCGGAGACGGTTATTTCACGCTGGGCGCGGCAGGGCTGGCGATGAACGGCGGCACCGGCGTCGATGGCCAGACGTTGCTCACGTGGCTCGACCCGATCGAGATGGGCGGCTCGCTGCTGTTCGAGGCTTCGGGTGTGACGCTGTCGGCGGGAAGCACGGGCATCGTTGCGGGGTTCTTCACCAATTACGAAACGGCGCCCAATTGCACCGCGGGATTCCAGGTGACCGCGCAGCAAGGAACCGGCGCCGTGACCCTGCAGCCGCTGGTGCAGGGCGCGGCGGCGGGAGCCACCTATGCGATCAACGCCGCCAACCAATACACGCTTCGCGTCCGCGTGCATTGTCCGGAATGCCAGCGCCAGCGAGCCGTTTATTACGCTTTCGGCGACAGCGGCCCGATCGGGGCGGGAGGCGATTGGCTCGTCGCTCCGGGCAAAATCCAGATGGAGGTCCAGGAGTTTGTCGATGGCGTCGGGGCAACTCCGGTTACGCTTTACGACGGAGCAGTGACCTACTTGGCGGGGACTTGCATGGCTGTGCCGGCCAGCAGCATCAACCTGGTGGGAACCATTCGGGCCGTGAGCCTGACAAACCTGGGCTCGGGCTGGGTTGTGAGCACACCGCCGGGCGGCGGCGCATACACGCGCCGAGTCGGCACAACGGGCGAAGCCGCGGAGTGTCATTTGGAGCGTACCGGCAAGCTCGTCTTCTACTCCGGCTACACTCCGGTTGCCGGCGAGCAGATCGCGGTAAGCTACCGCACGATTGGCCGGGCAGTCGGGCGCGCGGTGAACACCGCCAACCAGCAGGCGCTCGCCGCAGCCGGCTCGCCCGCGGTGGCCGCATGGATCGGCTCAGTCACCCGCCCGGCGGCGCGCAGCTCGGCAGATTGCCGCAACGCGGCATGGGTGATGGAGCAGGCAGCAACCAGCGTGAGCGCTCTGTGGAGCGGAACCTACAAGGGCAGCCGGACGAGCTTCGCCGCGGACGTGTGGCCGGGGGACGCTCTTCTGCTGAATGCGCCTTCGACGAATCTGGACGCCCAGGTTGTGGTGCGCACGGTCAAGGTGACTTATCGCGCCAGCACTCCCGACCTGGTGGAGTACGAGATTGCGTTTGCCAACGACTGGGCCGACGATCTGGCCATCAAGACCAGCGCCACCGTTCCGGTGAATACATGGCTGCCGGCGGCGGCCAATCCGACCGTTCTCGCCAATCTGAACGGTCTTACGGTTACGGCGCTGAGCGGAAGCACGGTGACGGTCAATACGGGCGTGGCGCCGCCCACTGGCGGCGGATTCGAGATCCGGCTGCGCGACTGCGCCTTCATGGCCGGCGAGGATCCGGCATTGGTCACGCGCGGATCGCAGCAGAATCTGACCTTCTCGCGCGTCTCGGCGAGCGACCGATTCTATATTCGGATGTACGACGGCTCCACGCCGCCCAATTATTCGGAGTTCTCGACGGCTCTGTTTATCAATCTGCCGCTAAGCGGCTGAGCGAGTCAGCAGGTCAGCGAGTCAGCAAGTCTGCCGTTGGGCGCGCTACGCTTTCCCGATCCCCGACCACCGATCGCACAATGGAGCAAGGTGAATGCGCATGATGAACGAATTCGAGGCCCAGGTGCTGAGCGATCTGAGCGTGCTCAAATCGCAGATGGCCGGCCTGATGGGCGACGGCAACGGCGGCCGATTGGCGGAACTTGAGCGGCGCATGGACCGCCATGAGCAGAACTGGCAGCGGGCCAAGGGATTTCTCGCCGCCGTCAGCGTGTTGTTCGCCGTGGTCGAAGTCACCGTCGAGGCGTGGCACCGGCACTGACACCTGCGCGGCGCGGTGGGCGAACTGCGCCTTCGGCGCGATTCGCGGCAATGAAAGGAAAGCGTAATCCCCTTTTGGCGCCGAGAGCGGACAAACGCCGATTTCCGCACAATACCCTGGCTCCGACAGGCTTTGGTCTTTCCATATAATGAGCCCATGAGCGAGCAACCGCTGGTAGGCATCGTGATGGGTAGCAAGAGCGACTACGAAGTGCTCTTGCCTGCTGTTGAGATTCTGCGCGAGCTGGGGATTCCGCACGAGGCGCGGGTGTTGAGCGCGCACCGGACTCCCGATCAGCTTTTCGAGTACGTCGAGAAGGCCACCGCGCAGGGGATGCGCGTGATGATCGCCGGAGCCGGCGGCGCGGCGCACCTGGCCGGCGTGATCGCCGCCAAAACGCTCATCCCGGTGCTGGCCGTGCCGATTGCGGCGACGCCGCTGAACGGACTCGACTCGCTGCTCTCGATGGTGCAGATGCCGAAGGGCGTTCCCGTGGCGACACTCGCAATCGGCAAGCCGGGAGCAGCCAACGCCGCGCTCTTCGCGGCGGAGATTCTGGCGCTCAACGATGCCGCGCTGCACGAGCGGCTGGCTGCGTGGCGCGCCCAGCGCGCGCAGGAAGTGCTGGACGCGAAATTGCCGGAGTAGGTGCTTCGCGCGGTTAGTCGCGGTGATGGGCGAGTCTCAGGACGCGGTCTGCTCTGCCTTTTCCCAGGCTTTGGGCCGCCGGTTCGCCTGCAGGATCTTCTTGCGCAGGCGCAGCGACTTCGGCGTGACCTCGACGAACTCGTCGTCGGCGATGAATTCGATGGCCTGCTCGAGGTTGAGCGTGGTGTAAGGCACCAGCCGAATCGCGTCGTCGGCGGTCGAAGCGCGCATGTTGGTGAGCTTCTTTTCGCGCACCACGTTCACGTCGAGGTCCTTGTCGCGCGCGTGCTCGCCGACGATCATGCCCTCGTAGACTTCGACGCCCGGCCCCACGAAGAGCCGTCCGCGCTCCTGCAAGCCGTTCAGCGCGTAGCTGGTCGTCAGTCCCTGGCGGTCGGCGGCCAGCGCGCCCGTGGGCCGCTGCGGAATCTCGCCCTGATAGGGAATGTAGCCGTCGAAGAGCGAATTCATCACGATGGTTCCGCGGGTCTCGGTCAGCATCTCACTGCGCAGGCCGATGAGGCCGCGGCTGGGCACGCGAAACTCCAGGCGCACGCGCCCCGAGCCGTGATTGTGCATCTTGGTCATCTCGCCCTTGCGCGGCCCCAGCTTCTCGATCACCACGCCGGTAAATTGCTCGGGGACGTCGATCGTCAGGTGTTCCACCGGCTCCATGCGCACGCCGTCAACGACCTTGGTGACAATCTCCGGGCGGCCGGCCATCAGCTCGTAGCCCTCGCGGCGCATCATCTCGATGAGGATGGCGAGCTGCAGCTCGCCGCGGCCCAGCACCTTGAAGGCGTCGGGCGAGCCCGTCTCCTCTACGCGAATCGAAACGTTGGTGAGCAGTTCTTTTTCCAGGCGCTCGCGCAGATTGCGGCTGGTCACATATTGGCCTTCGCGGCCCGCGAACGGCGACGTGTTCACGTTGAACTGAATGGCGATGGTCGGCTCGTCGATGACGATGAGCGGTAGCGGCGCGGGATTCTCGACGCTGGTGATCGTCTCGCCGATAGTGATGCCTTCAACGCCGGCCACGGCCACGATGTCGCCCATCGTGGTTTCCTCGATGTCGGTGCGCTTGAGGCCGGAAAACGTGAACAGCTTGGTGATGCGCGTTTTGTAGAGCGAGCCGTCGCGCTTGGAGATGTTGACTTCGTCGCCCACATGGAGCGTGCCCTGAAAGACGCGGCAGATGGCGATGCGGCCGAAGTAGTCGGAGTAATCGAGATTGGTGACCAGGATCTGAAGCGTGCCTTCGGGGTCGCCCGTGGCCTCCGGGATGTTGTCGACGATGGCCTTGAACAATGGCTGCAGATCGGCGCCCGGCTTGGCGGGATCGGTGGTCGCCGTGCCGTCCTTCGAGACCGCGTAGAGAACCGGGAACTCCAATTGCGATTCCTCGGCGTCGAGGTCGATGAAGAGATCGTAGATCTCGTTCAGAACCTCCTGCGGGCGCGCGTCGGGGCGGTCGATCTTGTTGATGACGACAATGGGCGGCAGCTTGGCCTCGAGGGCCTTCGAGAGCACGTAGCGGGTCTGCGGCAGCGGGCCCTCGGCCGCGTCGACCAGCAGCATTACGCCATCGACCATCTCCAGCGCGCGCTCCACCTCGCCGCCGAAGTCGGCGTGGCCGGGCGTGTCGACGATGTTGATCTTTCCGCCTTCGAAGTTGATGGCCGTGTTCTTGGCGAGGATGGTGATGCCGCGCTCGCGTTCGAGCTCGTTCGAATCCATCACGCGATCGGCCACCTGCTCATTGGCGCGGAAGGTGCCGGCCTGGCGCAGCATTGCGTCGACGAGCGTGGTCTTGCCATGGTCCACATGGGCAATGATGGCGATATTTCGGATCGTCTGGCTCACAGGGGAGGATTCCTTCGCGCGAGTCCGGCCGCTGGGGCCGCTAGGTTGGTGTGGGAAATCGGAAGCGGTGAATCGCGCCGCACCGCTCTTTTCATTTTATCAGCGAGGAACTGCCGGAGATTCGCCAAGTCGCGTAAAGTGGCGGCGGTTTGGGGATCGAACTGCGCCGCGGCGCTGCAGCGCCGAAGCGGGCTGCTCCGGATTCAACCGGCGTTCACAATTCGACGCCAGCGTGCCGATACGATGGATATGAGCGCCGCCGCCGGTGTGCGCGCCCGCCGAAGCGAGGCGATCCGGCGGATTGCGCGGGACGGAAGGAGATTACTTCAAATACGCGCGCACCAAATCGATCAGATCCTCGGCCAGTTCGGGGGCGATCTGCTCTTTGGCGCCGTCGACGAGGTGGAAGCGGATATGGGTTTCGAGGACCTCGGCCATCAGGCTGTTCACGCCGCCGCGGACGGCAGCGAGGAGCATCAATTGATCTCCGCAGTCTTCGGTGGCGGTGAGCGAGCGCTCCACCGCGTCCAACTGTCCGCGCAGCTTACGCACGCGCTGCAAGAGCTTCAACTGCTCGCGCTGGTTTTGGGGCATCGTGGATCTCCTCTTGACTATACCCACCCCCGGTATGGTATTAACCGAGTGGGGGTATAGTAGCACTCCTATTATTCCATGCCTGCCCGCCGCTCCAACCCGCTCTTTTTTGCGCCCGCCGCGCTGGCGGCTGTCTTGCTCCCGGCGGGCCTGCCGGCTGCCGGGCAGACGGGAGGCGGTTTGCCTTCGGCGCCCGAGCCGCGGGCTGGGGCAGCGCTCAATGCTGCGTTGCCGATCGCAGTTGCCGAGCTGCCCGTGGCGCAGCCGGATCGCCCGGCCGCAGATTCCGGCAGTGATTCTTCCGCCGCCGATCCCGCGGGCCGCCAAACGGAGGCCACGCCGGTTCTGTCGATGGCGCCGCACCCGGACAACACGCGCTACTGGATTTCGGGGCAAGCCAACAGCATCTTCCAGATGCACGGGCATTTCCGCTCGCCCTACCAGGGACCGAACAGCCTGATCGACGATTTCGAGACCAAAGCCTCCGAGGTGGGTACGCTCTACCTCGGCTATCAATTGCATCCGAACTCCCGGTACAACACCGACCTGATCGTGGACGTTGAGAATGCCGGCGGACGAGGCATCTCCGACGCGCTGGGGCTGGCGGGCGAGACGAATCTGGACGTGGTGCGCAATCCCAACCTGAGCACCAAGCCGTATCTTGCGCGCGGCGAAATTCACCAGACGATCGGGCTGACCGATGAGACGACGGACCAGGAGCGCGGGCCGCTGGCGCTGGCCACCAAGGTGCCGGTGCGGCGCTTCGAGATTCGCATCGGGAAAATGGGCCTGCCGGACACGTTCGACGTGAACGCGGTGGGATCGGACAGCCATCTGCAATTCACCAACTGGACGATCGACAACAACGGAGCGTGGGACTACGCGGCCGACACGCGCGGCTACACGATGGCCGGCGTGCTGGAGTACGACGACCGCGTGTGGTCGGCGCGCTACGCCTTCGCCGCCATGCCGACGGTGGCCAACGGAATCGACCTGGACTGGGCGCTGAGCCGCGCCAATGGGCAGAACTGGGAGTTCGAGCTGCGCAAGGGGCTGCTGGCGAAGCTGCTGGACCCGAAACGCGCAGGAGCGATGCGCGTGCTGAGCTACGTGAACCACGCGCACATGGGCGACTACCGCGAGTCGGTCGAGGAGTATCTTGCCGGGAAAACGCCGACACCGGACATCATCGCGACGGAGAAATTCGGAGCGGTGAAATACGGGTTCGGGCTGAACACCGAGCAGGAGGTCACCGACAGCCTGCGGCTGTTCGGGCGCTTCGGCTGGGACGAGGACCAGCACGAGTCGTTCGCCTACACCGAGGTGGGGCAGACGATCGAGTTCGGCGGCGACTACGGCGGCCGCGAGTGGCACAGGGCAAACGACAAGGTGGGCGCGGCGTTCGTTTCGAATGCGATCAAGCGCGACCATCAGAACTACCTCCACTACGGCGGGCTGGGATTTCTGCTGGGCGACGGCAACCTGACCTACGGACGCGAAGACATCCTGGAGTGGTACTACAACGCCCATCTCTGGCGCGGCTGGTTTGCGACCCTCGGCGGGACCCAGATCGCGCATCCGGGGTACAACACCGACCGCGGGCCGGTGTACGTGACGACGGTGCGGGCGCATATCGACTTCTAAAGACAGGGAACAGGGAACAGGGAACAGGGAACAGGGAACAGGGAACAGGGAACAGGGAACAGGGAACAGGGAACAGGGAACAGGGAACAGGGAACAGGGAACAGGGAACAGGGAACAGGGAACAGGGAACAGGGAACAGGGAACAGGGAACAGGGAACAGGGAACAGGGAACAGGGAACAGGGAACAGGGAACAGGGAACAGGGAACAGGGAACAGGGAACAGGGAACAGAGACATAGAGGCTCACTTGTAAGTAGTTGATTAAACATCAGTTACACGCTTCCTGTCCTCTACCCCATGGGAGATTGGCTCATATGTAAACCCGGGCAAGTCTCGTCGGGGAAATGGGTTACTGGTTTGACAATACCGTTGCCTAAATAATTATCATTGACTTGCGCCTTTTTTGGGCACGATTTTGAAATGCGTCTGTTGATTCCAGGGAAGTTATTTTCTGAAATATACCCCACCGGGGTATTGAAAAAATTTCTTTAATTAATTTCCGGACGCCGTGTGGGACGGGGGCGGGGCCGCGACGAAATTCGGTTAGAGCGCTCATAGAATGAGTATGCGCCGGAGGGCAGAAATGATCTGCAATGCCGGGGTGGTCTTTTTGGCGTTTCTTTTCAGCGGGTTGTAGCGGGTGGAGGCGGGAAAGGGCTTGACATCGTGCCCTGACACAAACCTTGGAGGGGTTCGATTTCCCACCCTCTCCGCGAAGAGCGCGAAAAGGATGGGGCACGGTGACGGAACAGGGAACGAGGGAACAGGGATCAGAGAACAGGGAACAGGAAGCGAGGGCCTATTTGCCGGGCTGGGGTTGCTGCGGGGATTGGGGCTGGGGGGGCAGGGTAACGATGACTTCGCCGGGCTTGGTGTAGTGGAGCTTCTCGTGCGCTTCGCGGACGATGGCGCCGGGGTCGGACTGGAGGTGCTGGACGCGGTCGCGCATCCGGGCGTTCTCCTGCTCGATGTCCTTGATCTGCTGCTGGAGGGCGCGGTCCTCGGCGCGCTGCCGGAGCCAGCCGCTGAGGCCGTGCTGGCCGTAGATGACATGCCATGTGACGAGCAGGGCGAGGAGGACGGCGACGAACGTGCCGGCGGGACGCCAGAGGCGCTCCGCCCTTGCCCGCGCCCATTCGCGCAGCGAGGCGGGCCTGGCGGGCGGCGTCCTGGTCCCGGGTTGTGCGTTCTCTGGCATGCAGTCTCGAATATAGCTGTGAAAGGTATCCCTCAGGGGCTAAAGCCCCGATTCTTCTGCTGCACCGTCCGCGGCACGACTAAAGTCGTGCCCTGACACAAACCGAAAAGCAACAGCAGGTCCTTCGACTTCGTTTGCCGCAAAAAGCGCGGCAAACTCCGCTCAGGATGACAAGCTATTGTTGTCACCCACCCTTTTCGCAAAGACCGCGGAAAGGACGGGGGCAACGGCAACTGTAAAGCCGTGCCCTGACACAAACCGCTCCCGAGCGGTGACCCCAGGAGCGCGTCTTGCCGATTTCGTGCTATCCCAGGTCCCAGAATCGGGACCTGAGGCACCCAGGTTCATTCGGTCCATTACGAAATCACGAAGCCACGGCACTAGCTCAGCACGAACTTTTCGGCGGCGGAGCGCAGGGCTTGCATATTCTGCAGGCTGCGCGCCTCGGTGTAGGCACGAACCACCGGCTCGGTGCCCGAAAGCCGGTAGCAGACCCACGAGCCGTCGTCGAGGATGAGCTTGAGCCCGTCGGTGCGAACAATTTGCGAAACCTTGCGCCCGCTCAATTCCGTCGGATCGGCCTTCAACTTCTCAGTGAACGCGGCCTTTTGCTGTGCGGTCAAGTGGAAGTTCTCGCGAACCGGGTAATAGGAACCAACCTTGCCAAAAAGCGTCTTGAGTTGTGCGCCGAGGCTGGCGCCGCGGGTGGCGACCATCTCGGCGACGAGCAGGCCGGCGATGACGCCGTCCTTCTCCGGAACGTGGCCGCGGATGGTGAGCCCGGCGGATTCTTCGCCGCCGATAGCGATCTTGTCCTGGTCGATGAGCGCGCCGATGTATTTGAAGCCGACGGGCGTCTCGTAGAGCGGGACCTTGTGGTGGTCGGCGAGGGCGTTGACGAGGTTGGTGGTGGCGACGCTCTTGGCGACGCCGTTGCGCCAGCCGCGGGTTTCGACGAGGTAGTCGAAGAGCAGGGCGATGACGTAGTTGGGCTGGATGAAGGTTCCGTCGGCGTCGACGATGCCGAAGCGGTCGGCGTCGCCGTCGGTGGCGATGACAAGCGATGCGCCGACTTCCTTCATTTTCTTCTTTGCGTCGCCGAGCAGTTCGTCGGAGGGCTCGGGAGCGTGGCCGCCGAAGAGGACGTCGCGGAAGTCGTGGACCGATTCGGCGTGGACGCCGGCCTCGCGAAGGAGGTCGGTGGGATAGCCGCGGCCGGCACCCCAGAACGGGTCGTAGACGATCTTGATTCCCGATTTGGCGATGGCCTTGAGATCGACGAGCTCGGCAAGGCGCTTGAGGAAGGCGGGCTTGACATCGACGGTCTCGAAGCCGCCGGCCGGGGCTCGGCCTTGGGGATGGCAGCGCCGGAGCTTGCGATTCGTTCTACGGCGGCCTCGATTTGCTTTGTCGCTTCGGGCAGGGCGGGCGCGCCGTCGGGGGTGGAGTACTTGATGCCGTTGTACTCGGGCGGATTGTGCGAGGCGGTGAAGTTGATGGCCCCGGAGGTCTTGAGGGTGCGGACGGCGTAGGCGATGGCCGGAGTGGGCGCGGGGTCGGGGATCACGATGGGCGTGACGCCGGCCGCGGCGAACACGCGCGCGGCCTCGGCGGCGAAGCTCTCGCCGAGGAAGCGGGGATCGCGTCCCACGAGCACGCGATGGGGAGCGGGGAGGGTCTTGACATACTCGGCAATGCCTGCAACCGCCAGGCGGATGTTGGCCACGGTGAATTCGTCGGCCACAATGGCCCGCCATCCCGAAGTGCCAAACTTGATTGCTGTGGTCATCGTTTTGCCGACCTCCTCTGGAGCCGATAGAGCCGCAAAGTTCATACTGCAACACAGGGCGCGGATCGGCAAGCGGCGCGCAACTCGCCGGGTCGAAACCGCAAACGCCGCACCGCAGAAAATAGCACACGGCACGGCTGCCTGTCGTAATCATGCGGAAAAATCGCCGAGCGGAAATTCGGGCGCGGCGTCTGTGGATATAGAAGAGGCCCTGGAGACAATCGAGACGCACGCCAAGGTATTCTTCGGATCACTCGGAGGGGGAAACCATGGAATGGAGCAGAATCGCCGCCGGAAGGTGCGGCATGGCCGCGGCTGCGGCGCTTGCGCTGGCCTTCGCGCTGGCGCCGCACGCTGGCGCGCAGACCACCCCGGACACGTCAAAGCCATGCGATGCAAAACCCGCGCAGCCAGCCGCGCCGGAAACCGTTCAGACGTTCTTTCTGACGAATGCCTCTGAACAGAATGACCTGAACGAAATTCAAACCGATCTGCGCAACGCACTGCCAAGGGCCAGGCTCTTTGGCGTTCAATCGCAGAATGCCATCACAGTAAGCGCCACGGCCGAAGAGATGGAGACGGCGAGGAAGCTGATTGCCGAACTTGACCGGCCCAGGCAGCTTTACCGGCTGACCTTCACCATTACAGACCTGGACGGCGGCAAGCGGGTAGGATCGCAACAATTCGTGCTGCTCGCCGTCGTGGGGCAGAAGTCGAACTTCAAGCAAGGCAACCGCGTGCCGATCGTGACAGGCTCCGCCAGCGGGGACCCGAAGGACGGCACCCAGGTGCAATACCAGGATGTGGGGCTGAGCATCGAGACATTGGTGTCCGGTTCGCCGGAGGGGCCGACACTGCGCGCCAGGGTCGAACAATCGAGCTTGGCGGAGGAAAAATCCGCGGCCACTTCGCAGGATCCGGTGGTTCACCAGACCATATTGAACGAAACGGCGGAAGTGACGCTAGGCAAGCCGATGGTTCTCGGATCGCTCGACGTTCCAGGCACGACACGGCGCCAGGAGATCGCGGTCACTGCGGAACTGGTTCGCTAAGACCATGACCGCATAAAGATGTTCCTTTGCAGTGCCGGCATGTGCGGGTCTGGAGACCCGCACGACAGCCGGTCTCCCACCCCAGCAAGCGGAAAACGCGCTTGCCGGGGACCCTGGTCTGGAGACCGGCGCTACAGAGCGAGCCCGGCGCGGCTGGTTCGCAGATTGCGCTGGCGGCCGGGTTAGAGCTTTCCAACGAGCATGGCGTCGAAGGCGGCGAGCATCTCGTCGAAGTTGTTGAAGCGGACCACGGGGAGCAGATCGAAGCTGGTGGCGATGGCGATCATGGTGCGGCGGCCGTTGACATCGAGCACATGTTGGGGAGGTTCCTGGAGGAGCCGTGTGACCTCCATGCGAACAGCGCCGGGAGAGACCTGGCGCTCGAGGACGGCCAGGAAGACGGCCTTGCTCCAGTGAAAGAGCCGGTCGGCGGGCTGGAGGGCGCGGAGCAGGAACTGCACGGCCTCTCCGAGGTAGCGGGTGGCGGCCTCGCCGCCGTAGCGCTCCTCGACAGTGGTTAGCAGATTGAGCTTGACGATGAGGGCGAAGCAGTGGGGATCGACATGAAAACGTTCGGCGAGGTGGGCGCGGGCCTCGTCAGGGCCCGGGAGGCCGGCGGGACCGTCGGCCTTTTCAACGGGCTGGATGTCGGCATTGTCCCACTCGGATTTTGAGCGCGCGACCAACTGCGCCCTTTTCACCAGATCCTTTTGCGCGGTGCGCTCGCGGAATTTCTCGAGGGCGCTGTGAATGGCATCGACGAGGACCTGCTTCTCGCAGGGCTTGGTGAGAAAGCGAAAGATATTGCCCTTGTTGACAGCGTCGATGGCAGAGTCGAGGTCAGCGTGGCCGGTGAGCAGGATGCGCACGGAATCGGGAGCGCGCTGGCGCACCTGGGCCAGGAACTCGGCGCCATTCATGCCGGGCATGCGCATGTCGGAGACGACGACCGCGTAGGGGCCAGTGGCCTTGATGGTGGCCAGGCCCTGTTCTCCGCTGAGCGCGGTGGTGAGGGAAAATTCCAGGCGCAGGACTCTCCGGTAGCCGTCGAGAACGGAAGCTTCGTCGTCAACAAAGAGGATTTTTTCGTTCACGGGACATTTCTCCGCGTGTAAGGCAATTCTCCCGATGATGCAGAGCGACCAGATGTACTGAACGTTGCCGCTCGCTGGTGTTCGCGGCAACCAGGTTGTTCCGGACTCCCGCACACCCTGAGGAGAAATGCTCCAGCCGCAACACTCCCTTGCCGGTTCATCGGCAAAAGCGGGGAAAAGAATGAGGCGGCCCGCCGGCGGCGCGGTCGCGCGAAAGACCAGAGGCCCGGACGCTTCCCGGGATTGCAGGACGGACCGGCGGGGCCGGGGAAGAGAGATTTTGCGGGCAAGCGCCTCATGGCCGAAACGTTCCGAGCCGATAACGGATGCGGATGTGTGGCGCCCCGGCAGGCGCGGGCGCGCCGCGCCAGCCGGAGTTCTGCGTTCGCGTGCCTGCGCGCTTCGCGCCGAAAGGGAAGAGAACGCCCGTGAGACGGCCCTGGAAAAGCACGATCGCCCGATATGCGCTGGCGCCGGTATGGCTGGGGGCGGCGCTGATTCCGGCTGCGATTCTTCACGGCAGGGCGCCGCAGGGCGAAGTGGCGCTAATCGCCGCAGCGGCGATGGTCTCGGCCGTGCTGGCTGCGCTGGCCGGGGCCTGGATGAGCTCCGATCGAGGGGTCAAGAAGGAGGCCGCGGCGACGTCGCAGCAAAGCGAAGAGAAGGTCCGAGCAATCCTGGCCAATCTGCCCGACATCTCGTGGACGGTGGACCGCAAGCATCGCATCGAATACATCAGCCCGAAGGTCGAGGAGTTTCTCGGCTACAGCTCGGAGGAAATCCGCGCCGGGGGCGAGGCGTTTCTGGAGGCCAGGCTGCATCCGGACGATCGAGCCCGGCTGCGAGACGCAATGGAGGGACTTTTCGTCTCCGGACATCCGTTCGACGAAGAGCTTCGCGCCGAAGCGAAGGACGGGGCCAGTGTGTGGGTGAACATCAGGGCGCTGCGGACTCGAACGGAAGCGGGAATGGCGTACGCCGACGGTCTGCTCTCCGATGTGACGCGCCGCAAGCAAGCCGAGGCCGAACTGCAGGAGAAGACCGCACTGCTCGAGGCGCAGCTCGACGCCGCTATCGACGGCATCCTGGTGATTGGCCCGAACGCCCGGCGCATCCTCGAGAACCGGAAAGTGACCGAAATGTTCGGCATTCCGGACAGCCTGCTGGCCGATCCTGACCAGATTCCCGTGCGCGAGCACATGATCCTTCAGATGAAGAACCCGGATGCCTATCTGGCATTGCTCGATCATCTCTACGCACATCCCGAAGAGAAGAGCCGCGACGAACTGGAGCTGAAGGACGGAAGGACCCTGGAGCTGTATTCGTCACCGGTCAAAGGCCATGGGGGAGAGTACTACGGGCGATTCTGGACATACCGCGAAATCACCGAGCGGAAGCGGAACGAGCAGGAGTTGAAGGCCAAGACGGCGTTCCTGGAGGCGCTGGTGAACTCCTCGATCGACGGCATCCTGGTGGTGGATGAGAACGACCGCCGGATCCTGATCAACCAGCGGTTCATGGAGTTCTTCTCGGTGCCGAAGGAAATCCTGGATGAGGCGCAGAACCGGCCGCTGCTCAATCATATTCTGCAGTTTCTCGAGGACCCGGAAGCGATCCTCGAAAAGCTCCGGTATCTGGACGCCCACGCGGTGGAGACATGGAACGGCGAGGTCGCGTTGAAGGACGGGCGGATCTTCTACCTGTATTCGACATCGGTGATCGACAAGAGCTGGAACTATTTCGGGCGGGTCTACAGCCTTCGCGACGTCACCGAACACAAGAGAAGAGAGAACTCCCTTCGCCAGCTATCGGCGGCGGTGGAACAGAGCCCGGTGTCGGTGGTCATCACCGATCCGAAGGGCAACATGACGTACGTGAACCCACGATTCACGCAAATCACCGGGTACACCCTGGAAGAGGTAGTGGGCAAGAACCCGCGGATCCTCAAGTCAGGATATACGACGCGCGAAGCGTACAAAGCGCTGTGGAACACGATCGTTCAGGGGCAGGAATGGCGCGGGGAATTCCGCAACCGGAAGAAGAATGGCGAGTATTACTGGGAAGCATCGGTGATTACGCCGATTCTCGACGCGAACGGGGCGATCACCAGCTTTCTCGGGGTGAAGGAGGACATCACCGAGCGCAGGGCGCTGGAGAGCGAGCTGCGCCAGGCGCAGAAGCTGGAAGGGATCGGTCAACTGGCGGCGGGGATCGCGCACGAGATCAACACGCCGGCGCAGTTCGTGACCGACAATCTGACGTTTCTGATGGAGTCGTGGGAAGCGGCGGCGCCTTTGCTGAAGCTGTACCGAGCCACGGTCCACGGCAGTCTCTGCGGGCTGACGCCGGAAATTGCCGAGCAAATCGCCGAGTCGGAGCGGCGGTGCGACCTGGATTTCGCGATCGAGGAGATTCCGCGGGCCATCGCGCAAAGCATCGACGGAGCGCGGCGGGTGGCGAATATCGTGCGCGCGATGAAAGAGTTTTCGCATCCCGATTCCGACACCAAGACCAACACCGACCTGAACAAGGGTGTGCTTTCGACGATCACCGTAGCACGCAACGAATGGAAGTACGTGGCGGAGATCCAGACCGAGCTCGACGAAACGCTGCCGCCGGTCTGCTGCTATCCGGGAGAAATCAACCAGGTGATTCTGAACCTGATCGTGAACGCGGCGCACGCCATCGGGGCCAAGACCGGGGAAAAGGAAAAGGGCCGGATCACCATCCGCACGCGGAGGCTCGAAGGCTATGCCGAAGTTTCGGTCAGCGACACTGGAACCGGAATTCCGGAAGCCATCCAGCATCGCATTTACGAGCCGTTCTTCACCACCAAGGAGGTGGGCACCGGGACCGGCCAGGGGCTGGCGTTCTCGCACAGCGTGGTGGTGAAGAAGCACCAGGGAAAGCTCTGGTTCGAGACGGAGCCGGGCCGCGGGACCACGTTCACCATTCAACTGCCCATCGATGGCGCCGGCCTTGAAAAGGAGGAATGATGGCGAAACGCCTGTTGTTTGTCGACGACGAGCCAATGGTTTTGGACGGCCTTCGCCGGGCGCTGTGGTCCATGCGCAACGAGTGGGAGATGCGTTTTGTGACCAGCGGGGCGGCGGCGCTGGAGGCGCTGGGGCGGGAGTCCTTCGACGCCATCATTACCGACATGCAGATGCCGTCGATGGACGGCGCGCAACTGCTGGAAATGGTGAAGGAGTCGCACGGCGATCTGGTGAGGATCGTGCTGTCGGGACAATCGAAGAAGGAGACGATCCTGCGTTCGATTTCGCCGGCGCATCAGTTTCTGTCGAAGCCCTGCAACGTGCAGGAGCTAAAGACGCGGTTGAGCCAGGCATTCACCCGCCGCGACCTGCTGCGCGACGGACCGCTGGCTTCGATTGTGGCCCAGATGCGGTCGATTCCGAGTGTGCCGACTCTCTACAACGATCTGACGGCGGCGCTGCGCTCGGAGAACGCCACGCTGGGGCAGATCGAGGAGATCATCTCAAAGGACGTGGGCATGGCGGCCAAGATCCTGCAGCTTGCCAATTCGGCGTTTATCGCGGCGCACGGGCGTGTGTCGAGCCTGCACGAGTCGGTGTCGCTGATCGGAGCGGAGACGATCCGGAGCCTAGCCCTGACGATCCACGTGTTTTCTCAGTTCGACCGCAACGCCGCGACGGCAACGTACCTGCCGGTGCTGCGGGATCACAGCGTGGCCGTGGCTTCGCTGGCCCACCGCATCGCGGTGGCGAAAACCGGGACCAAATCGGTGGCAGAGGAGAGCTTTACCGCGGGGCTGCTGCACGATGTGGGCAAGATCGTGCTCCTGGCGGAGATGCCGAATGAGTACCAGATGGTTTTGGAGACGCTGGAAGTGCACCCCCAGCCTTTCCGGAATCTGGAGATCGATTGCGCCGGCTGCCCGCACGAACAGATCGGAGCCTATCTGATGAGCGTGTGGGGATTGCCGGGGCCGATTGTGCAGGCGGTCGAGTTCCACCACACTCCGCCGGTCAGCGGCCAGAACCAGTTTACCGCGCTCACCGCGGTTCATTGCGCCGACGCGATCGCCAGCGCCAACGACCCGTCGGCGATGAATCGCGACGGAGAGTTGAATCAGGGATACGTGGAGGCGCTGGGCCTGGCGGAGGAATTGCCCGATTGGCGGCGGTTCCACGAGGAATACCTGCGGGCCAAGGCGCAACAAGACCTGGAGGAAGCGGCGAATCGGGCGGCGGCCTGAGAAGCCCGCGCGCAACGCGAGCCGTTCGGCATACAGTATTGGCAGCATCTGCTTGGTTCCGGGGGCCTGCCATGCTTGAAACAACACCGTCCGCGCGCATCGTATTGACCACCGTCGCAAGCGCCGAAGAAGGCTCTCGGCTGGGGCGCACGCTGGTCGAGGAGCGCCTGGCCGCTTGCGCCACGCTTCTTCCTTCGGCTCACTCGATCTACCGCTGGCAAGGACAGATCGAATCGTCGGCCGAGACGCTGCTTTTGCTGAAGACGGCGGCCGATCGGTTGCCCGCGCTGGAATCGCGGCTCAAGGAATTGCACACCTATCAGACTCCCGAGTTTCTGGTACTCGCGGTGGAGGCTGGAAGCCGCGCATATCTCGAGTGGCTGCGCGACAGCCTGCGCGCCCCGGAGGGGCCGGCAGCGTAAGCGAGGCTGCCGGAAGCGCGGGGGCGCTCTGGTATTCTTGGGTGAGTCCGTCCCATGCGCTGGCTCATGATTGTACTTCTCGTTTCGCTCGGGACGCTGCTGTTTGCGGCTGCGGGAGTGGCGCGCCACATCTGGCTGCACCGCGCGCGGCTCAAGGGCCGCCAGACAGCGGCGCCGGGGCCGGTCGAGGAGTCCGACCAGGAAGCAAGGCCGTGAGAATGCCGTTTGGGCGGGCCGTCAAGGCAGCCGGAGGACGGGTGGAAGTAAGATCTTCACCGTCAGCCGGACGCCGTATCGATTGAATTATTAGTTGCCGAAAGGATCTCCCCTGTCGTGTGCAGCGAAACCCAGGACGCCAACCTCCCCGCGGTTCCAGTAGAGATCTCCATCGCCCATAGCCCCGATTCCGACGATGCCTTCATGTTTTATGGGCTGGCGACACAGAAGGTTCGCGTTCCCGGCTACCGGTTCAGCCACACGCTGTGCGACATCGAGACGCTGAACCGGCGCGCGCGGGAGGAGGCGTTCTACGACGTGAGCGCCATCAGCTTTCATGCCTATCCGTACGTGCAGCAGAACTACACACTGATGGGTTGCGGGGGCAGCGTGGGCGAGGGCTACGGCCCGATGGTGGTTTCAAGCCGCAAGCTGGAGGCCGAAGACCTGGGCAGCCTGCGCATCGCGGTTCCGGGCACGCTGACCACGGCGTACCTGGCGTTGAAGATTTTCAATCCGGGGTTAAAGACCGTCGTGGTGCCGTTCGACAGGATCATTCCGGAGATTCTTGCCGGGACCTACGACGCGGGGCTGATCATTCACGAAGGCCAGTTGACCTATTCGAGCAGCGGCCTGTTCAAGGTGCTCGACCTCGGCGTGTGGTGGCGCGACACAACGGGCCTGGTCCTGCCGCTGGGAGGCAACGCCATCCGGCGCTCGCTGGGCCCCAATGTGCACAAGATCGTCTCAAAAGCACTGCGCGACTCGATTCAGCACGCGCTCGATCACCGCGAACAGGCCCTGGAATACGCCATGCAGTTCGCGCGGGACCTGGACACGACGATGGCCAGCAAGTTCGTGAGCATGTATGTGAACGAACGCACAATGGACTACGGCGCGGACGGACGCGAGGCGATCCGCAAGCTGCTGGAGCTGGGCCACGAGGCTGGCGTGATCCCCATCGCGCCCCAGGTGGACTTCGTCGATTAGCCGGCGGACTTGGTACCCCGTCCGTCAGGTTTCGTGCTAACCCAGGTCCCAAAATCGGGACTTGGGGCACCCAGATGCATTCGGTCCATTCCAAAATCACGAAGACACCGTACTCGCTGCGGCGGCTGCCGCCAAGGAGCGGATAGATGCCGTGTCCCGAGGCGGACACGGTGGGTGCGAGCCGACGAAGACACACCAAAGTCATCCGCGCAGGCTGGGAATCGGGGCCCGGATTCTGAATTTCTTCTAATCTTGGCCGATAATGGCAGACAAGGACACGCACGGATGCCTTCGCACTCATCTCCCGTCTTTCTGTTTGCATCCCCGGACCCGGCTCTTCTGGGCGCCGTAGAACCTGTGTTGGTAGCTGCCGGTGCGCAGGTCGAAGTGGTTTTGACGGCGCAAGGCGCGCTGGCTGCGATTGCCGGCGAAGATCCGCCAGGCCTGGTTCTGCTGGACGAGAATTTGCCCGGGATGCCGATCGGGCAATTGATTGCCGCCGTCAGCGCCGAGGCCGACAGCCGGCCGATTCCGGTTGTTCTGATTGCCGACGGCGTCACCGAGGAGTGTGTCGAGCTGCTGACGGGAGGGGCGGTCGACGACCTGATCCCGCGCACCGCCGAGTTCGCCTACTGGCAGCTCCGGCTGGACAGGGTGATCCGGAACCAGCGCATGGCGCGGGAACTGGAGACGCTGCGCGAAGCGGCCATTCGGAGCGCGCAGTTCGACCGGCTGACCGGGGTCTACAATCGCGAGACGATGCTGGCGATGCTGTTTCGCGAGACCGACCGGGTGCAGCGGATGAACAGCCAGATGGCGCTGGTGCTGTTCGATCTGGACGACTTCGGGCACTGGAACTCGCGGCTGGGAGTGGACGCCTGCGACGAGATGCTGGGCCAGGTGGCGAGCCGGGCCGGCGCGCTGCTGCGCAGCTACGATCTGCTGGGCAGGCCGGGCATGGACGAATTTCTGATCGCGCTGCCGGCATGCAGCACGGCCAGCGCCATGGTGCTGGCGGAGCGGCTGCGGAACGAGGTATTCTCCGTTCCCTTCCACGTGGCAGGCGAGGCAATCCGCCTGTCGGCGTGCTTCGGCATCTCCAACAGCCGCGGGCGCTCGCCGGTGGTGGTGTTGCGCGAGGCCGAGAAGGCTCTGGAATGGGCGAAGGCCGCGGGGCCGGAATCGATCCAGTGCTTCGGCTGCTCGCCCGACGACGAAGCATCGCCGGTCAAGTTTCTATCGTCGACGTCGGGGGACGAACTGCTGGTGTGGTAGAAAACTCTTCTCCGAGACCGCCTGTGTTCGTCCGTTGCGAATCTCGGCGGACCAATGCGGGTCGAGCGTCAGTATTTCTCTCTTGTCACGGCGCCTTCGCGGCTTGCGGCGCGAGGAATTCCTGGAAGACATCGTTGGAGAGCAGGCGGCCGCGCGGGGTGAGGCGAATGGAATCGCCGTCGCGGGCGAGCAGGCCGTCGTCGACGAGGCGGGCGGCCGTTTGTAGCGACGGCTGGACCATTGCACGGCCGAATTCGCGCTCCAGCGCCGGGACGCTGACGCCGGCGTTCGTGCGCAGGCCAAGGAACCATGCCTCCTCGTGCAGGCGCTCGGGCGAAAGCCAGGACGACTCGGCGATGGACGGACCGGCGAGGTAAGCGCTGAGATTGTCAGTCGTTGTTGTGCGGAGCACGTTCCGAGGCTCCGATAAGAGCGCCGTGCGATTCGCGGAGCCTGCCGCCCGAAGCATCGACGAGGCGTCGAGGCCGACGCCAAGATATGGGCGGCGCTGCCAATAGCGCAAGTTGTGGCGCGACTCGAAACCGGGCCGCGAGAAGTTCGAGATTTCGTACTGGAGCAGGCCAGCAGCCTCAAGGCGCTCGATCGCGCGCTCGTACAGGCGCGCGATGGCATCGTCGCCGGGCACGAGCGCCGCGCCGTAACGCGAGCCGTGCGCGAGCAATTCGCGGCCGAGCCGCGAGTCCTCGTCCACCTCGAGCATGTAGATGCTGGCATGCGGGACGCCGGAAGCAATGAGCGCCGCGAGCGACTGCTCCCAGGAGGCGAAGGTCTGGCCGGGCAGACCTGCGATCAGGTCGACGTTGAGGTTCGCGATGCCGGCCGCGCGCAGGCGCCCGATATCCTTTTCGACGGTTGCCCGGTCATGCAGGCGGCCGCTCGCGTGCGCCTCGCTGTCGACGAACGATTGCACGCCGAGACTGACGCGGTTGACGCCCGCGGCGGCGATTGCATCGAGCATTGCGTCCGGGAGCTGTCCCGGCGCGCACTCCATGGTGATTTCGGCGTCCGAGTCGACGTCGAACGCGGCGCGGAGGGAAGCAAATAGCCGCCCGAGCAGTTCCGGGGAAAGAAGCGTCGGCGATCCGCCGCCCAGATAGACCGTGTCGGCGCGGCGCGGCAGCTCGGCGCCGAGGGCTTCAGCCCAGGCACGCGCGCCGGTGAGGTCCTGGATCAGACGCTCTACATAACGCCCGTGGTCCGCCGCCGGATAGACGCCCGAAGCGAAGTTGCAGTAGGTGCACTTCGACCGGCAGAAGGGGACGGAGACGTAGATTCCCAGCGCGTTGTTGGCGGCGCCGATCATGAAAAGATTGTTTCACGCGGCGCGCTCCGGCGCCCTGGGACAACCCCGGCGCGGCTCATGCAATGATGGATTGAAGGAGACCCGGATTTGAAAGCCTGGCCGGCCCTGGCGATCCTCATCATCCAGAGCATTCTTTTTCTTGGCCATTGGTTCGTCTATTCCACGCTGATCGCGTTCTGGACGGGCCTCACGCCCGCCGCGGCCGCAGGCCTGCGCGCGGCGACTCTGGTTTTGGCCTTCAGTTTCGTCGCCGCGTCGCTGGTTTCGTTCCGTTTCTCGAACGCCGCGGTCCGGCTGCTCTATTGGCTTGCGGCGGCATGGCTGGGGTTCCTCAGTTTCTTCTTCTGGGCGTCGTGCCTGGCGTGGCTGGCGTGGTTTGCGCTGGAACTTTCGCACCTGGCCGCGCGACCCGCGGCGTATCGCACCGCCATGGCCGCGGCGATTTACGCCATGGCGGCTCTGGCGGGAATCTACGGACTCTTCAACGCGCGCATTCTCCGCATTCGCCGCATGACCGTGCAGATCCCCGATCTGCCGGCGTCGTGGCGCGGCCGGCGCGCGGTTCTGATGAGCGATCTGCACCTGGGGCCGATCAACGGCGCGCGCTTCTGCCGCCGGCTGGTTGCGCACGCCATGCGCTTCCGGCCGGACATCGTATTTGTTCCCGGCGATCTATTCGACGGCACGCATAGCAATCTCGACCGGCTGCTGGAGCCCTTTCGGTCGCTCGCCGCGCCGCTCGGCATTTATTTCTCGACCGGAAACCATGAGGAATTCACCGCGGCCACGGAGTACATCGAGGCCGTGACGCGGGCCGGCATCCGGGTGCTGGCAAACGAGCGCGTGGAAGTGGAGGGAGTCGAGATCGCGGGTGTGCTCTACCGCGACTCCACGCACATCATTCGCATGAAGGCGGTGCTCGATGGCCTGCGGCCCGACCGCACGCGGCCGGCGATTCTGCTGAATCACGCGCCCACGCGGCTGCCCATCGTGGAGCAGGCCGGGTTCAGCCTGCAGCTCTCGGGCCACACGCACGGCGGGCAGTTTTTCCCGTTCACGTGGCTCACGCGGCGCGTCTTCGGGCGATTCACGAGCGGATTGCACCGGTTTGGATCGCTGCAGGTGTGCACCTCGACCGGGGCGGGAACGTGGGGACCGCCGATGCGCGTCGGCACGCGTCCGGAGATCGTGCTGCTGACGTTCGAGTGAGCGGGGATCGTGCTAAAATGTAGCTACGTTGCTACAAGGAGGCGCGCCGTGGCGATTACGACCCTATCGAGCCGGGAATTCAATCAGCACACGAGCCGCGCCAAGCGCGCGGCCCGAAAGGGGCCGGTGTTTATCACCGACCGCGGGCGGCCGGCGCACGTGCTGCTGACGATCGAGAAGTACCAAGAGTTGAACGGGAAAGGCAAGTCGATCATCGATATGCTGGCGATGCCGGAGGCCGCGGAGATCGATTTTGAGCCGCCGCGGCTCGGAGGCGACGAGTTTCCTGTGCCCGCCGATCTGTCCTGATGTACCTGCTCGACACCAACGTTGTGTCGGAGCTCCGTTCTAGGAGGAATCGCGATCCAGACGTTCGCGTCGCCGCTTGGGCGCGGAGCGTCGCGCCATCTAGCCTTTACCTTTCCGTGATCAGCATTCTTGAGATCGAGATGGGCGTGCTCCAGAAGGAGCGTTCCGATCCGAGGCAGGCGGTTGTGCTGCGCGCGTGGCTTGAGGGATATTTAATGCGGTCGTTCGCAGGCCGGATTCTGCCTGTCGATACCGCGATCGCGAAGCGATGTGCCGCTCTGCACGTACCCGATCCTTGTTCGTACCGCGATTCGCTGATTGCCGCAACGGCCCTGGTGCACGGAATGACCGTCGTCACGCGCAACGTCTCCCACTTCCAGCGCACCGGCGTTCCTGTTTTCGACCCGTGGCAGGCGTGATGGGCCTGATTTCTTGCGGCGGATCGATGGAACTCCGCTAACATGGAAACGCCGTCATTGATCCGGCCCGAGTTGGTGAAACTGTGCTTTCCCACCCTTTCCGCAAAAAGCGCGGAAAGGATGGGGCACCCAAGTCTCATGCGTGAGGGCCGGATCAAAAAGCAAGATCGCGCAAGAAGGAGACCATCGCAATGAGCTCCGAATCCCCCTCGCAGAAACGCCGCCGGAACTCCGTAATTCGCACGCGGCTTCACGGACTGGACCTGCTGACCAATCCACGGCTGAACAAAGGCACGGCCTTCACGGAACGCGAACGGGACATCTTTGCGTTGCACGGCCTGCTGCCGCCGCACATTGGAACCCTCGATGACCAGCGCGCGCGGCGCCAGCGCCACCTCGGCAGCCTGAGCTCGGCCTTTGAAAAATACGCCTATCTGCGCGACCTGCAGGACAACGACGAGACGCTCTTCTACTCGCTGATTGCGCACAACATCGAAGAGCTGCTGCCCATCGTCTACACGCCGGCGGTGGGCGAGGGCTGCCAGCGCTTCTCCGAGGTCTGGCGCAAGCCGCGCGGGCTGTTCCTGAGCTATCCGAACAAGGATCGCATCGGCCGCATTCTGACCGACCGGCACTTCGAGGACGTGCGTTGCATCGTGGTTTCGGACGGCGAGCGCATTCTGGGCCTGGGCGACCAGGGCGCGGGCGGCATGGGGATTCCGATCGGCAAGATGGCGCTCTACACGGCGCTGGGCGGCATCCCGCCGGAGCACTGCCTGCCGGTGCTGCTGGACGTGGGCACCGACAACCAGGCGCTGCTGGACGATCCAATCTATATCGGATGGCAGCACCGCCGCATCCGCGGGCAGGAATACGACGACTTCATCGAGGCATTCGTGAGCGCCGTCGGGAACCACTGGCCGCACATCCTGCTGCAGTGGGAGGACTTTGCCGGCGACAACGCGGCGCGCCTGCTGGAGCACTACCGCGACCGGCTCTGCACTTTCAACGACGACATCCAGGGAACGGCCGCAGTGACGACGGCCACGCTGCTGGCCGCGGTGAATGCGACGGGCATTCCCCTGAAGGAGCAGACGATCGCAATGTTCGGCTCCGGCTCGGCAGGCATCGGTATCGCCGATCTGCTGGTGGCGGCCATGAAAGAAGAAGGCCTGAGCGAGGCGCAGGCGCGCAAGCGCATCTACTCCTTCAACCGGCATGGCCTGCTGATCGAGGGCTGCGAGGGCGCGCGGCCCGGCCAGGTGCGCATGATGCGCGCGCGCGAGGATGTGGCCGGGTGGAAGCTCACGGCGCCGGGGCCGGGCCCCTGCACCATCTCCTTGCTCGACGTGGTGCGCAACGCCAAGGTGACGGTGCTGGTGGGCGTGAGCGCGCAGGCCGGAGCGTTCACCGAGGAGATTGTGCGCGAGATGGCCCGGCACACGCCGCGCCCGGTGATCTTTCCGCTCTCCAATCCGACCTCGAAATCGGAGGCCACGCCGGCCGACCTGCTGCGCTGGACCGAGGGCCGCGCCCTGGTGGGCACGGGCAGCCCCTTTGCGCCGGTCGAGATCGATGGCCGCCTCGTCCGCATCGCGCAGGTGAACAACTCCTACATTTTCCCCGGCCTCGCGCTGGGTATTCTCGTTTCCCATGCCCAGCGCGTGAGCGACGCGATGATTATGGCGTCGGCCAAGGCGCTGGCCTCGGTTTCGCCGGCGCGAGCCGACCGCAACGCCCCGCTGCTGCCGCCCATCGCCGATGCTCGCAAGGTGAGCCTGGTGGTGGCCGAGGCGGTAGCCAAGCAGGCCATTGCCGAGGGCCTTTCGCCGCTGCCCGGCGAAACGGCGCTGGGAAACCGGCTGCTGGACTATGTTTGGGATCCGGTCTACCTGCCTTACGAGCGCCACGGCCTGGCGTGGATGGAGGGCGAGGCGATTCCTTCGGGCGTTTGAGCGGCGAGCGGGAGAGAGGTGAAAGCAGAGCTTCGCGCGGATGTGCCCGGAGCAGGTCTGCCAGCCGCATAAACGGGTGCTATAAACAGGAAATGAACGGCCCGCACCCTCACAACTCGCGAACCAGTGGACCGCCAGCCAGTTTGCAAAGGCAAGGCGTGTGCGCTCTTCCTAAGCTCTGGCGAGAAGCGGTGGCCGACGATTCCGAAGGGCTCGATCCGGACCAGGTCTTCAACCGGCTGGAAAGCAAGTATGACGGGTTGGCCAAGGCAGCGGGGCGATAGTGCGACGCCAACACGAGGTCGTTGATTTCCAGGTCTCAAAATCGAGACCCGGGGCACCCGGCAGGGATAGCTCCGCACCCGAAAGAGGGGGTGCTTACTGATGATTCTTTCCGATATCGAATGTCACCGTTTGTTATACAACTGGAGGGCAGTTATCTTCCTTGGGATCTCGGCGCTCCTCTCGGTTGGAACGATTGTGCTGCTGTGGAGCCTGAAACTACATTTGGTTGAACTCAGTCAGCCTGAGCGGGGAGCGTTCTCCTTTGCTGGAGCTACGGGTGCGCTCGGGATTACGTCGCTCCTGGTGGGGATGTGGCTCCACTGGATAAAGTGCGACACTTCATCAAGGCGTTGGAAAACTGTCTGGTTTTTCGCGTTGCTTTTGAGATTACCCTATGGAGCGGTGCCTTACTATCTGTTCGTCTACCTCCCCGCTGTAATGCACGAACTTCACGATTCGAAGGGGGCAGCAGCGTGATCAAATTCCTTGGAAGGGCGTTGCTTGTCGGATGGGGGCTTTTCATTCTTTTCATTGCTGCTTGTTTTCTGCTTCCCAAGGCGATTCCCCACTTTTCGAGCCCAATCGCGCCGTTCGTCGTGCTAGTGCCGATCACGTTGCTCATTGGAACCGCAGTCTATGTGTTCGCACGGATCTTCCGCGCTGGAATCAGGGGTGTAACTCGTTGAGTTCCGGGTTGTCCTTTGGGTGGGTTCTATAAAAGGGCATGTCGAGAAAGAACACCTCTTCCGGCCCGCCGGGGGAAGATATTTTTCTGACATTCAGCCCCTATTGGCAGGCGAGTGGCCCGCCCTGACCCCCGCAATCACCTTGCCGAGGAACCCTCATTTACCATCCGCTGGCACTTCTTCGAGCAATCGCTTCCACGTCTTCTGGTTTTTGCGAAAGCTTTTCTTGAGGTCCTCGAGGATGCGCTCGAAGTCGGCGTTGGTGCGGAGGTTGTTCCAGGCGGGATTTTTCTGGAACCAGGGATAGTTTTCGTTGCCGAGATAGATGGCGCGGCGCAGCCAGTGGAGGGCCTCGCTGGAGTCGCCCTCGGCGGCGAAGTAGGTGGCCAGGCGGTAGGCCATCTCGCTGTCGGCCTCGGCGGCGGCCAGGGTGTCGTCTTCGAGCAGCGCCGCGGCCCGGTCGCGCGCGCCCGACTGCACATAGCAGATGGCGAGCGTGGGCACGGCGATGCGCATGGAGCGGTCGTCGGCGATGACGTTCTCGAGCATCTGGATGGCGGCGTCGAGGTTGCCGAGGCGCATCTGCTGGTAGCCGGCCGAGGTGCGCAAGAGCGGATGGCGCGGCTCGAGCGCCAGGCCTTTTTCGAGCTCGTCGCCGGCCAACTCGATCTGGTTTTGGTAGTGGTAGACGCGGGCACGGTGGTTGTAGAGAATGGCGGCGTTGGCGGGGTTGAGCTTGAGCGCGCGGCTGAACTCGGCGAGCGCTTCGTCGTACATGCCGTCGCCGCGCAGGGCCAGGCCGGCCACCATGTGCACGTTCCAGTCGTTGGCGGCGCTGGTGAGCAGGCTGGCGACTCCGTGGCGCGCCGACTCCTTTTCGCCGCGCGAGAGGAGCATATAGATGCGATAGAGGTTGGCCTCGGTGGAGGCCGGATCGAGCTTGAGCGCCTCGTCGAAGGCGCGGCGAGCGCGCATCACGTGGATCTGGCCGCCGAAGCCGTGGCGCGCATACTGCAGCTCGGCGATGCCCAGGCCGGTCCAGCCGGGGGCGAAGGCGGCATCGGCGGCGGCCACGCTCGTGAAGAGCGCATGGGCGCGATCGAGGTCGCCGCGCGAGCCGGTGCGCACCATGAACGAGCTGAGCAGGGCGCGGGCCTGCAGATAGCGCTCGCTGACGGGTTCGGGAAGCGACGGCTCGCGCGTCGAGGCGCGCTGGCCGTCGGTGTTGGGGCCGGTCCGCGCGGCGTCGATGCGTTCCGCGCCTCCGGCGCCCTGCAGGGTGGCGAAAACCTCGTTCGAGATTTCGTTCTGCACGGCGATCAAATCGAGCGACGGCACGCGAATCGATCCGCCGGAGCGCACGCTCTGCGAAGCCACGTCGAGCAACTGCCAGTTGAGGTCGAAGCCGCTCTCGGAGCTCACAAAGCTGCCGGCGAGGACGAACTTGACGAGCAGCTTCTCGCCTACGGCGAGGGGATCCATTTGCGCCAGGGGCTGGGCGCCGGCCAAGGGCATCAGGGCGCTGGAGGGGCGCACGACGAGCGAGGGAATGCGGGCCAGGCGCGCGCCGATGGCGTCGGCCAGGGCATAGCCGTAGAGTGGAGCTGCCTCCGTGGCGCCAAGGTTGACGAAGGGCAGCACGACGAGCGAGTTCTGAGTCTTCTGCTCGCCGGCCGACTCGCGAAAGCGCTCGGCGAGCAGAGAGAGCAGGCCGGTGGCGCGCTTTTCGGCTTCGGCGCCGGTCGCCGGCAGGTTGGCTGCGGCGTCGCCGGGAATGCTCCCGGTCTCGATGCGCAGCGCCTTCATGATGGTCTTGAGCGACTCGCGCACTTCGGCGGCGGAGGCCGTGCGCGCGCCGGGATTCTTCTCGAGGCAGGCGGCGATCACGCTCTTGAGCTCGGGAGAAATCTCCGGAACGATCGCGCTCAAATCCTCCGGCTCCTGGAATTGGATGGCGCGAATCGCCTGGAAGTCCTCGGCGTCGGGCCGGGCGAAGGGATGGCGGCCGCTGGCCAGCTCATAGAGGATCACGCCCAGAGCCCAGACGTCGGATTGCACGCTGGACTGGCCGGTGACGAACTGCTCGGGGGCCATGTAGCGGATGGTGCCGCCGCGGGCGGTGTGGGTGGCTGTCACGGCGTGTTTGGCGGACGGCTTGGCGGGATCGAAGTTGGCATCCTCCGGCGCCAGGCGCCGCGCCAGGCCGAAGTCGAGAATCTTCGCCAGGCCGCCGTCGGTCAGCATGACGTTCTGGGGCTTGAGGTCGCGGTGAAAGATGCCGAGCGCGTGCGCGGCCTGGAGCCCGTCGGCGATCTGAATGCCGACCGAGAGCACCAGTTGCAGGTTGGCGGGCCCATGCGCGATCAAATGGTCGAGCGATTGGCCGGGAACGAACTGCATGGCGATGTAGGCTTCCTCGCCGCTCTCGCCGACTTCGTAGATGGCGCAGACGTTGGGATGCTCGATAGCCGAGGCCAGGCGCGCCTCGCGCAGCACGGTGGAGCGCATCTGGTCGGCGGTGAGCTGGCCGGTGTGCAGCATTTTGAGCACGACGGGCCGCTGCAGCAGGGTGTCGTTGGCCGCGTAGACCACGCCGCTGCCGCCGGCGCCCAGCCGCCGCAGAATCTCGTAATGTGCAATCGTCTTGCGCTTCATCGCCTGATTCGAGTTTATCTGGAATCGCGTAAAGACCGTCTTATTGATCCGGCCAAAAAGATCTCCATCGTGCTTTCCCACCCTAACCGCACAAAGCGCGGTTAGGATGGGGCACCCTGTTCAATTACATTTGGGCCGGATCAATAAAGGCGCCGGTTGGCGGGCGGCGAAGGAAGACGGCCGCGCGATTCTGGTAAGGTCGATTGCAGAATGGAACGAGTGTCACGAGGCGCGCGAAGAAGCGGCGGGCACAACGCAGGCGCAATCGAATGCCGGCTGCTGGCGGGGCTGGCGCTGGCGATAGCGGCAGCCGGGGTTTTGGCGCCGAGCGCTGCGCAGGAGCCGGCGCAATCGACGGCCGAACGATCGGCCGCGCCGGCCGCACCGGAGCAGGCTGCGCCGCCGGCTGCCGGGCAAGCGGCGCCCGCCCCGCCTGCCAGCGAATTCCCGGCTGGCGCACCGGCGCAGCAGCCCGGAGAGGACGCGCAACTGCGCACCGGGACCGCGAGCGGCCTGACGACCGATGCCCGGCTGCGCAACCTGCTCGCGGATCATCGATATGCGAGCGTCGAGGGTCAACTCGGCCAGCTTTCGGCTGAGCAGGCGCAGTTCTATCGCGGCATCCTGGCCAACCGGGACAACAATCCCGGGCAATCGATCCAGTTGCTCGAGCCGCTGGTGGGGAAGGTGAGCGCGGGCGGCGACGCCGACGAGGAAAAGCTGCTGCGCGAGACGCTGGCTGAAGATTATCTGCGCGAGGGCGACTGGGCGAAGGCCGGCGAGGCCTACCAGGCGCTCGACAGCCGGCTGCACGCGCGCCTGAGCGCCGACGAGCTGGACGAGATCGAGATGCCGCTCAAGCTGCTTCCGCTGGCAAAGAACGATCCGCCGGCGACTGCCGATCCGTGCGAGCCGTTCCGCTTGCAGGTGAGCATCAATCCGCTGGGCCTGATCGACGTTCCGGTCTTTGTCGACGCACGCTCGCGCACCTGGATGCTCGATCCCACCGCGCCGTTCAACCTGATCGCGCGTTCCACGGCGAAGGAGGCCGGCCTGAACGTCTCCGCCGAATCCGCAACCATCCACACGCTCACCGGCCGCCCCATACCGGTTCACGTCACGGTGATTCCGCGCTTGACCATCGGCGGGCGGCTCACCCTGCACAACGTGACGGCATTCGTCTTCGAGGATGCGGACTACGCTTTTCCCCATGCCGGCTACAAGGTGGAAGGCGTTCTCGGCTACCCAGCGCTGGCCGCGATGGGCAGCCTGACGGTGGGCGACAACGCCATCGAAGTGCGGCCGGCAAAGGAGATCGCAGCCGGCAACGCGGACGATCGGCTGACGACCGGCGCGCGTTTCTATCTCGACGGCGACCGGATCATCGTGGCGCTGGGCCGGGCGCAGGAGGCGGGCGCGGATTCCGCGGCGCAGGACGCATCAGGCGGTGGCGGCGGGCAGGCGGCAAACGACGACCGGATGTTCGAGATCGACGCCGGGGGCCAGCAAACGTACCTGACCTCGCGCTGGTTCGACGAGCACGCCGCGGAGTTCAACAGCCAGAAGATGGAGAGCGTTTCGTTCCCCGGAATGGGCACGGAGGCGCAATCGGCCTATGTCGCCGAGACGGTGCCGCTGGCCGTCGGCGGGACGACGATTCGCCTGCACTACATTCCCGTTCTACCGCGGCCTGTCGGCGGGGCCGCGCACGACGACGTGTACGGCGTGCTGGGAATCGACGCCCTCGACCAGCTCAAGAGCTACACCTTCGACTACCGGACGATGCGTTTCAGCGCGTCGACAGAGTGAAGAAGGCAGGGAGCGAGGGAGCAAGGGAACAAGGGAACAGGGAACAGGGAACAGGGAACAGGTTCCCGCCTCCCATAGCTAAAAAAGAGCGAACCCTGTTCAGTTCACGCCGGGGGTGCGGGCGACGATGGTGCAGTGGGCGCCGCCGCCGTTTTTGCACTTGTCCTTCGCCGCATCGTCGGCGACGGACTGATCGAAGCCCGCACCCGAAATCCAGAGTGCGCCGTTTTCGGCCGCCACCAGCGTCTTGAATGGCGGAGCGAGCAGGAACCGCCGCCAGGTCTCGGCGTCGGAGTCCTTTAATGCGGACGGCATGGGGATGTTGGGCGGTTGCGGCTCCGGCAGAACGCGATCGCCGAGCGGGAGCAGGTCGTGGGCCTTGAGAAACGCATCGACAACGTCGGACCAGGCGGCGATATGCATATAGAGATGATGCCCGTCGTTGCCGTCGGGCGGCGCCATCAGGAACTGAATCGAGGCTCCGGACCTGGTATATGCCGCCTCGAACTGGCGCGCCATGGCGGGCGGGAACCAGTGATCGTTCTCGGAGTAGATCCAGAGCATGGGCAGGTCGCCGTGCTTGTGCGCCTCCTTGCCGAAGCCGCGGAAGGCGTCGACCACCCCGGAAAGATTGCAGTTGTTCTCGTGGCCGTCGCCGCCGCGGCCGCCGGCAAAGCTGATCGCGGCCTTTAATCCGGGCGGCGGATCGGCGGAGAGAGCGACCTGCGCGAAGCCGCCCGTGGAGACGCCGGCGCTCAGGATGGTCGAAGTGTCGACCTCGGGCAGGCTCCTGGCATAATCCATCACCGCGCGCAGGTCCCGCGTGCTGGCTTCACCGGCATCCTGGAAGCTCCCGTAGCCGGCGCGGCAGCCACCGGCCGTCGAGTCCTGGCGTCCGCCCGAACGGCCATAGCCGGAGCGCACCACGACCAAGGCCACATAGCCGCGCCGGGCGAACCACTGCGCCTGGAGCATCTGCGCCCACGGCGTCACCCGCGCCCGCGTCTCCGGGTCGGCCGCGGTCCCGTGCGTGAGAACGACGAGAGGATGCTTGCCCGGCAGCGTGAAATAGACCTCGAGGACATCGAGTCCGCGCGGAAAGGCTAGCGGCGCGGGCACGAACATCTCCTTTTGCACCAAGTGCATTTCGGTTTTCTGCGGCGGCGCCGCATTGGCGGCAGTTGTTGCAGGCTCCTGGCCAAAAGCAACCCCTCCGAACGCCACGAGCAATGTGCCTGCGCCCAGCAACGCGCCAAACTTCCGGTTGACCATCGATCCGTACTCTCCAATCCAAGGCTGAGCTGCCGCGGACGCCGGTTTCCGGGTCCGGGCCGTCAGCGGCTGCGCATCTTCTTTGGCAACGCATTCCGGCTCGCCGGTTCCTTTCCCCTGCCCGCTGCCTTGTCGAGCCGCGCCTGGCCGTGGCGGCCCAGCGCCAGCACCACAATACCGAAGAGGAGCAGCACCGGCCCCCACCAGAGGTTGGCGTCGATGCCGAGGCTCCTCGAGTAGACATCCGGGTGGTCGCGCGTGGCCAGCCCGAATGCCGTCAGGACCGTTCCGGTCAGCGTGAAGAGCATTCCGATCGAGATGCGGGCATCGTAAAACATCGTTGTCCCTTTCCGCTCAAAGAAATATCAAGCTCAGTGCAATTGCCGCGAGAAGGATGGCCGCGGCGATCAGCTCCGGCCGCTCCGACGAGGACTTTTTGGACGGCTTCCGCTCCGCGAGGGGATAGACGAGCCCGTTCAGCTCGCCTTCCGGCCGCGGCCAGGTGAACGCGCTGACGGCGGCAGCCACGACGAAGCAGACGGCGAAGCCCGCAACGATCGTCCAGAAGCCAAAAGCCAGACCGTTCCTGCCGTGGAGTTGCGTGAGTGCGGCGATGAATGCGCTGCGCGCGCCAGCGGAGGGACCGGCGAAGAGCAGGATCGCCGAAGGCGCGAGAGTGACCGCGAAGCCGGCGGCAATGCCCGCGAATGCGCCGTGGCCGGTCGCGCGCTTCCAGAAGACGCCAAGCAGAATCGCCGCCAGCAGAGGCGCGTTGATGCTCGCCAAGGCGACGGCGAGACTCTCAAGATTCCAGTTCCAGGCAAAGGCGGCCCAGGCTGCGCCGAAGGCGAGCAAGAGAGCGGACGCGGCGGCGATGCGGCCGACCAGGAGCAGCCGCTTGTCGCTTGCGTCTTTCGCGACGAACGCCTGGTAGAGATCGCAGGCGAACACGGAGCTGAACGCCGTGGCACCGGCGGAGATGCCGCTCATCAGGCAGGCAAGCAGGGCGGTAATTCCCAGTCCCAGCAGACCCATGGGAAGGTAATTTACGAGCACGTTGGGAGCGGCCAGCGGGTCGTCGAGGAGGTTGCGCCCGTCGGCGCGGCGAAGCGGCTTGCCGGAGGATGGATCCATCATGGCCGGAACCAGCCCCTGCCCTTGCTCCACGGCCGGAGGCACGACCGTGATTTCGTGGAGGATGGCGCCGTTCTCGCTGCGGACGGAGATGGTGGTGCGCGGGGTGGGCAGCGCCAGCGCGACGATGCCCGGCAGAATGAGCAGGAGCGGAAGCAGCAGCCAGAGCGCGGCGGCGACAAGGACAGCTCGACGGGCCGAGGGAACGTTGCTGGCGGCCATCGGCGCTTGCAGCACACGAAAGTCTGCGCACCAGAACACGGCGCCGAAGACGAGTCCCAGTCCGGCCGCCAGCAGAAATCCGGGGACGCCCGACGCGCTGCCGCCGTTCAAGTCGCGCGCAATGGTTGAATCGGCCGAAGCGGCCGCGGCCTTCAACCCGTCCCAGCCGATCTGCTTCAGGCCGAGAAGAACGGCGGGAAGGAAACCGGCGGCGACGAGGAAGAGCTGCATGGCCTGGGAGTAGATGGAGCTGCCAAGCCCGCCCGACAGAACAATTACGAGCACGAGAGCCGTGGGCATGGCCAGGATGACGGCGAATGCGCCGCCGGCTCCGAGGCTGGCCGAATGCAGAGACACATCGAAGATGTGGAGCGCGGCGAAGGCGCGCGCCATGACGAACAACGAGAGCGCCGTTCCGGCGACGGCCGAGAGCAGAAACAGGCAGGCGGCGAGCGCGCGCGTCTTGCGGTCGAAGCGCAGGGCGAGGAATTCGGGCAGGGTGCGGGCCTTCGAGCCGTGGTAGAGCGGCATGAGGAAGAGGGCAAGAAAGAGCATGGGGAGAATGCCGCCCAGGATGGCGAAGGGAACGGCCTGAAAGCCGTAGCGGGCTCCCGCCGCGGCCAGCGCGACCGGCGCCTGCAAGCCCAGGCCGGCGGCGGCGAAGGCCAGCCCGCAGAGCCAGCCGGGCAATTTGCGCCCGGCCTGGAGATAATCCGCGCTGCTGGCGATGGCCGGCTTAAGCGAAAAACCAGCCATCAGCATGAAAAAGACGAAGATCAGCAGGATGAGCCAATCGGCAGCGGCAAGATTCGGCAAGGGGCGCTCCTCAACTCCTGATGGTACAAAACCGGGGAGACGGGGCGTCGCACGGACCGGAATCGAAGGGCTCCGTGCGGTTCCAATCGACGGCGGTTCGTGCGCACAAAAAAACGGCGGCAGAAGGAAAATCCCCTACCGCCCCAAAGAGTTTCTGTCAGTCCCGTTGTTCTTGAATCCAAGCCAAAGGCCCGTGTTTCAGGCTGCGGGCTGGTGCGGTCGCGACGAGGCGGCCGCCATCCTCAGCGTGGCTACTGTTCCTGGCCCGTTCCCGGCGCCGGTGCCGGCGTCTGGGCGGGAGCCGGAGCTGCCTGCGGGGCCGCGCCGGGTTGCGGAGCCGCATCCGGCTGTGGCGGAGGCCCTTGCTGGCCATGGAAGCGCTGGCCCTGGCCGCGGAACTGTCCACCGGGGCCTTGGAATTGTCCGCCGGGACCCGGTCCGCCCTGCCCCCACTGCCCCGGACCGTGCTGGCGCATTCCGTCCCGCGCCATGCGGTTGGCCTGCAGTGTTTGCAGTTGCTTCCATTGATCGGGCTTCAACTGCAAGCGAAGGTCCAGCAAAAAGCGCGAGTTGGCCTTTTCCAGCTCCGCCCGAGCCGCGACCACCTTGTCGATCTGCGCCTCGATTGCCCCGCGATCCGGTGTGTCGGCCTTCATCAACGGAGCCATCGCCACCTCGGCCTTTTCCAGAGTGGCCCGCAGGTCGATCAGCTTCATCCGATGATCCTGGAGGATACCGTCCATCGCCTTGCGCTGATCGTCGGTCAGGTTCAACTGTTGTGCAAGCCTCGGGTTGTTCCAGAACTGACCTCCAGCCAGCCCGAACGCCTGCTCCATGGGAGGCCGGTGTTGCGCCATCGCCGGCGGCATCCCCTCGCCGCCCGGCCCTTGCGCGACCGCCCATCCTCCCGCCATCAGAACTCCCGCTAACGCCAAAACCAGCCGTGCAGTCTTCATTTCTGTTCTCCACCCTTGTTCTGCAAGGGAACCTTTCCCGCCCTCTTCTGTGTTTCCTGTCCGGTCCCGTTCGAGTCAATGAGTTGAGCCAGTGGCTCCATCGCCGCCGGGACTTCTCGCGATATATCGCTGTCAACCGATGCCAGCAAATTCTCGTCGTCTGCCGCCGCAGTGATCTTGGAGGATTGCTCTTTCGCCGCAGGCTGTTGCGGCGCATGCTGCTGCGCGGCCTTCTGCGCCGCCTGTTCCGCGGCAATGCGCGCAAGCTCCTGCCGGTGATGCCGCTCGGCCATCCAGCCCGTCAGGGTCCCGGCGGCAATCACTACCGCCAGCGCCCAGCTTGCCGCCAGCCGCCAGGTGTGCCGTACTGTGCGCGCGCCCACTCGAGGACGGCTGTACGCTGCCTCGCTCCAGGCGTCGACGCTGGCCTTGAAGTTCGCCAGGGCCTCGGTGACGACCGGATCCTCGACCTCTCCCGCCAATCGATCCCTCAGGTTCATCGTGTTCCTCTCAACTCCGCGCGCACTCTGGCGACAGCCCGCGAAAGGTGCGCCTTCACCGTGCCTTCGCTCAGGCCGGTGTCTTGCGCAATTTCCAACAACTCCCGCTCCTCAATGTAGCGCAGCAAGAACACCGTTCGCTGCCGCTGGCTCAGTTTCTCGACCGCCTTCCAAACCTGCGCCACCTGCTCGCGCGCCAGCAACTGCTGCTCGGCATTCCGTTCCCCGTTCGGCAGCCAGTCGCTGGCCTCGTCCACGTCCACCGAGCCGGCCTGCGTCTGCCGCCAGAATTGCAGGCGCCGGTTGCGCCAGTGGTCCTTCTGCAGGTTGATGGCAATGCGCATCAACCAGGTCATCGGGCTCGAATCGCCGCGGAATCGTCTCCAGTTCCGGTGCGCCTTCAGGAAGCACTCCTGGGTCAGCGTCTCCGCCAGATCCGGATCCCTCAGCGATGCCATCAGGAACCGAAAGATCTGCGGGCGATGCCGTTCGACGACCTTTTCGAACTCGCGCGCCGCAAGCTCCGCCGTTGAGTCCACGGTTATGGGCTTCACTATTGATCCTGCGGCCATCGTTTTGGTAGACGGTTTCAACCGGCGCAAGTTTACAGCTCCCAGCCTCTATTTTCGCGCCTGTGACGGCTGGCACAGGAGGCAGGGCCGGGAGAAAAAGGTGCGTCGATCGGTTGTTCTCCGATGAGATTGGCCGCACCTGCCGTGGGGGAACAGTCCACTTTTGCCGGGGTTGGCCCGCGCCGCCTGCCTGCGTCGCAATCGCAACGATATAATCGGTTGCGGCAATGGGGCTTCGCATTGGCGGAGGACCAGGCGGCGCCGGAGCCGCAGGCCGGAAGGGGAAAGCGAAGACCGGACGGAGGAAAACGGAAATGATCTCGCGCAGAGAATTCGTGAACGGACTGGCCGCGGGCGTGGCTGGCTCGGCGTTGGCATCCACAGCCAAGAGCTACGGGCAGATTTTGGGCGCCAACGACCGGCTGAATTTCGCCATCGCCGGGCTGAACGGCCGCGGCCACGCGCATCTATCGTCGCTGGCGGCCAACAGCAAACGAGCGCGCGTGGCCTATCTTTGCGACGTCGATTCCGGCGTGCTGAGCAAATTCGCCGGGCAGGCGGGGCAGGCGCTGGGCTACGCGCCGAAGGCGGTCACCGATTTCCGCCTCGCGCTGGCCTCGAGCGAGGTCGACGCCATCACCATTGCCACGCCCGACCACTGGCACACGCCGTTGGCCGTCCTGGCGCTCAAGGCCGGCAAGAACGTCTACGTCGAGAAGCCGTCGAGCCACAATCCGCGGGAGGGTGAACTGCTGGTCGAGGCGCGGAAGAAGTACGGAAAGCAGGTGCAGGTGGGCGATCAGCAGCGGTCGGCGCCGCACACCATCCGCATCGTGGGGCAGATTCACGACGGGCTGATCGGCGAGGCCTACGCCGCGCGGGCCTGGTACGCCAACACGCGGGGATCGATGGGCATCGGCAAGCCCGCGCCAGTGCCGGAGACGTTGAATTGGGATCTTTGGCAGGGTCCGGCGCCGCGCAGCCCGTACAAGGACAACATTCATCCCTACAACTGGCACTGGCTGCGCCGCTACGGCACTGGAGAAACGCTCAACAACGGCACCCACGAAGTGGACATTTGCCTCTGGGCGCTCCAGGCCGGGATACCCCTCGCCGTGACCGCCAGCGGCGGCCGCTACCAGTTCAAGGACGACTGGGAGTTCCCCGACACGCTGATTACGAACTTCGAGTACGCGGACAAAGCGCTCTCCTGGGAGGGCCATTCCCGCCAGGGGATGCGCGTCTACGGCCGCGACCGCGGCTCGCTCATCCTGTGCTCCAAAGGCTCGGTGATCGTCGACCGCGCGGGCTACGACGTCTTTGACTGGAAGGGCAACCAGACGGACCAGTACCGCACCGGACACGAAACGTCTACCGCCGATATCGTTGGCGCGGACTCGATGACCGACGCCCACTTCGCCAACTTCATCGCCGCCATCCGGGGCGAGGAGAAGCTCCACGCGCCGATCGAGACCGCCAACGTCTCCGTTACCATGCTGCTGCTTTCGAACATCGCCTGGTTCGTGGACCGTGTACTGCACCTCGATCCGGAGACCGCGCACATCCGGGACGACGCCGAGGCCATGAAGTACTGGGCGCGCACCTACGAGCCGGGGTGGGAAGTGACGGTGTGAGGAGGTAGCGCAATGCCAACTGGAGTCTTGCCCGCCGCGCAGGCCGGAACCATCGCTCTGGGCGGCGATCTAACCGTCAACCGCATGGGCTTTGGCGCCATGCGCATCACCGGGCAGGGCATCTGGGGTCCGCCGGCCGATGTGGATGGCGCGCTGGCCACGCTGCGCCGCGCCGTCGAGCTGGGCGTCAACTTCATCGACACCGCCGACTCGTACGGGCCCGATGTCTCGGAAGAGCTGATCGCCCAGGCGCTCTATCCGTACCCCAAGGATCTTGTCATTGCGACAAAAGCCGGCTGGACGCGGCACGGCCCCGGCGTTTGGCAGCACAATGCCAGCCCGGCGCACATCGAGCAGGCGCTGGAAGGCAGCCTGAAGCGTCTGCGCCTGGAGCGGATCGACGTCTACCAGTTGCACGTGCCCGACCCGGCGGTGTCGTTCGACGCTTCGATGGAGGCCCTGGCGCGGCTCCGGGAGCAGGGCAAGATCCGCCACGCGGGGCTCTCGAACGTGACGCTCGAGCACATCCACCGCGCGCGCAAGATCGCGCCCATCGCGAGCGTGCAGAACCGCTACAGCTTCAGCGACCGCGAGTGGGACCTGGCGCTGGATTTCTGCGCGGCCAACGGGATCGCGTTTATTCCCTGGGGTCCGATGGCGCAGGCCCGCAAGGCGAATGAGGTGGTGGAGAAGATCGCCGCCGCGCGAGAGGTTTCGACGGCGGTGGTGTCGCTGGCCTGGCTGTTCGCGCGCTCGCCGGTGGTGCTGCCCATTCCCGGGACCGGCAAAGTGAAACACCTGGAAGAGAATGTGAGCGCGGCCGCGTTCCGGCTCAGCGCGAGCGAGTTCGGGGAGATGAACGCGGTGGCGCCGAAGCCGTACTGGCTGCGGGGGTGAAGTGCCGGCGGCAGCTCTAGCCGGCCTCCACCATGATTTCCTTGGTTGGGTTGCGGTCGTGTTCCGAGCGGCTCATGAACAGCACCACGGGGATGTTGAGCAGGATGAGAATCCCCATCAGGTAGAAGGCATCCGCGTAGCTGAGCAGCGCCGCCTGCTGGCCGAGCAGCCGGTAAATGAGCCCTCCGGCCTTCTGCGTTGCCGTGACCCGGTCGTATCCCTGATGCGCCAGGAACGGCGCGAACTGCGCCAGCGCCTGCTGGCCGATCAGGCTTGAAGGCGTGAGGTGGTCGCCGAGGACCTGCTGGTGAAACTGGCTGCGCCGCGCCAGCATGGTGGTAACAAAGGAAATGCCCATGCTGGAGCCGACATTGCGCACCGCGCTGAAGAGGCTCGTCGCGTAGCCGGTTTCCGCCTTGGGGATGCGGCTCATGGTTAGAGTGGCCAGCGGCACGAACAGGAAGCCGAGGCCGAATCCCTGAATAATCTGAATCCAGAAGATGTCCCAGGTGCCGGACTGGAGCGTCATGCGCGCGTAGCTGAAGAAGCAAAGGCCCATGATCGTGAAGCCGGAGACGAGCATCCAGCGCGCGTCCCATCCCTTGCCCAGCAGCCAAGCCACAAGGGGCATGCAAAGCGCCGTGCCGATGCCGCGCGGACTGTTCCAGATTCCCGCCGTGGTGGCCGACCAGCCCAGCAGTGTCTGCATGAACAGCGGCAACAGCACGAGGCTGCCGTATAAGACGAACCCCATAATCGTGACCAGGACAACGCCGGAAGCGAAGGTGCGCGAGCGCAGCAGCTTGAAGTGCACGATCGGCTCCTTCGCCCGCAGCTCGCGAATCACGAAGGCCGCCAGACCGCCGATCGCGACCACGAATAGCACGCAGATCATGTTCGATCCGAACCAGTCCTTCTCCTGGCCCTTGTCGAGCATGATCTGCAGAGCGCCCATGCCTACGGTCAACATGCCGATGCCCCAGGCATCGACGCCCATCTTAACCCGGCGCAGATAGTGCGGATCGTAAATGTACGCCGAGATCAGCAGCAGGCTGAGCACGCCCACCGGCAGGTTGATGAAGAAGACCCAGCGCCAGGTCCAGGTGTCGGTAATCCAGCCGCCGAGGGTGGGCCCAAAGATGGGCGCGGCGATGATTCCAAGGCTCCAGAAGGCCATTGCCTTGCCCTGCTCCCTGCCAGGAAACTCCTCGAGCAGGATGGCCTGCGACAGCGGCTGGAGCGCGCCGCCGGTCAGGCCCTGCACGACGCGAAAGACGATCAGCATGGGCAGATTGAGGGCCAGGCCGCAGAGCAGGCTGGAGAGCGTAAAGCCGGTCACGGCCAGCAGCAGCAGCCGCTTGCGGCCCAGCACCGCCGCCAGCCAGCCGGTGATGGGCAGAATGATGGCGTTCGCCACCAGATAGCTGGTCAGCGCCCAGGTGGCTTCTTCGGGGCTGGACGACATTGAGCCGGCGATGTGCGGCAGGCTCACGTTGACGACCGACGTGTCCAGCACCTGCATCACGGCGCTCGACATGACGGCGATGGCGACCAGCCAGCGATGGGGGGGAATGGCCAGGTTCACGGGCGAGGAAGGAACCGGAATAGCCTGGGTCGAGCCGGCGCCGGGCGCCGCGCCCGCCAGGCGGGGAAGGGAAGCGTCAGCCACGGCTGCCTGCCTTCTGCCGGACGCCGGATGCCGGGACAGAGGCGCCGGGCCGGGAGGCAAAACCGGAGGAAGAGACAAGAACAGGATGAATCAATGTGCCGATGGCCAAATCTCCACGCTCTCGCGCTGGATGGTCCGCGAGAGGGCCCGCAATCAGGTGCATCAATGCAGATTGGTGACTATCTCCAGTTTACCGCACGGTAAATTTGGAGCGCTGTTTGGCGAATCGCCGCGGCAGGGGCCGCTCGGCGCGAGCGGAAAGGGAAGGAATTTCCAGAGTTCCGCACCCGGCCGTGGATTTACTCTATTCGCAAATGACCATGCTTCTGGAATCGCTCCGCGAACAAGTTCTCGACGCCAACCGGGAGATCGCCCGCCGCGGTCTCGCGCCTCACACCTTCGGCAACGCCAGCGGCATAAGTCGTTTGGGTATTGACGGCTCCGGCGCGCGCCCGCTCGTGGTCATCAAGCCCAGCGGCGTGGATTACGCCAAAATGACCCCGGCCGACCTGGTGGTGACCGATCTGGACGGCAAGATCGTCGAAGGCCGCCTGCGCCCGTCGAGCGACCTGGACACGCACACCCTGCTTTACCGCGAGTTTCCGCAGATCGGCGGCATCGTACACACCCATTCGGAGTTCGCCACGGCCTGGGCCCAGGCCGTCCGCCCCATCCCGTGCCTGGGAACCACCCACGCCGACTACTTTCACGGCCCGGTTCCCGTCACCGAGCCGCTGACCGCCGGGCAGGTCGAGGAAGCCTATGTCAGAAACACCGGAGCGGTCATTGTTCAGCGCTTCCGCACGGGCAATCTCGATCCGGTCGCGGTTCCCGGGGTGCTGGTGGCCGGCCACGCGCCGTTTGCCTGGGGCAAGGACGCGGCCGAGGCCGTCGAGCACGCCGACGTCCTCGAGTACATCGCCCGGATGGCCTTCCGCAGCGTGCTGCTTGGAGCGCCCGAGGCCGGGATCCCGGTGTACGTTCTCGAACACCACTACCAGCGAAAGCACGGTCCGAAGGCCAGTTACGGGCAGGGATGAGCCGGAGAGAAACGCCGGTGAGTGGGTGAGCCGAGCCGTCAGAACTCGGGAGGATCAGAAGTTAACTCAAAGCGGGTCATGAATCTACAATTTTTCATAGATCCATTCTCTTCTCGGGATGTTCCCTCTAGTTTTTTGCACTTTCGGTGTGATCTACTTCACGCTGAGTTGACCTTTTCCCCGAACCGCAAGTCCATATCACACGTATAGTCAAATGATTGGCGAATCGCCGTGCTCTAACCGCGATCGACTGCCTGCATGGCAACCGACGTGCAGGCAAAGCGATTGACGTAGAAGAACTCCCTCACATGGAGACCAGCCTATTCAACCGCGTGCAAGCCACGCTGCTGGCCCTGGCCACAGCAGCGCTGTTCGTATTGGCGGTGCTGAATCTCCTCGAGCAGCGGAATTATCCGCAGCCCGACGACGGCGTCTGGTGGAGCGAGGCCCAAGGCGGCCTGAGGGCCGAGAGGGTTCTGCCGGACAAGCCGGGCCAGCGCGCCCACATCCAGGTGGGTGACCTGCTGACGGGAGTCAGCGAATCGCCAAACGAGGAAGTTACCGACGTCACGCGGGTTGCCGACCTGGAGCGCGCTCTCTACGCCGCTGGCCCCTACGGTCAGGTCTACTACACCATCACGCGAGACGGCATTCCGCTAGAGACGCCGGTCAAGGTGATCCCCGAGCCGCTGGATCACAGCCTGGAATACGGCCTGCGCATCATCGGCCTGATTTATCTCATCATCGGCTTCTATGTTCTCTTTCGCCGCTGGGGCGCGCCCCGCTCCATGCATTTTTATCTCTTCTGCCTGGTCTCGTTCGCGCTCTACGCTCTCAAGTTCACCACCAAGCTCGACACTCTGGACTGGACCGTCTTCTGGACCAACGTGGTGGCCGAGGCGCTGCAGCCCGCGCTCTTCCTGCACTTCGCGCTGAGCTTCCCCGAGGAGCGGTTCAAGCGCCTGCGCCGGCGCTGGCTTCTGCCAGCGGTGTATGCGCCGGGCGCCTGCCTGCTTGGTCTGTGGCTGTGGTCGATCGGAACCCGCGAGGCGACCAAGCTGCTGCTCGACCGTCTGGACCAGATCGCGACCGCATACGACGCCCTCTTCTACGTGCTGGCCGCGCTCTTGTTCCTGCGCAGCTATAGCCGGGCCACCACGCCGCTGCTGCGGCAGCAGTTGAAGTGGGTGACGCGCGGCACGCTTCTGGCGGTTTTGCCTTTCACACTCTTTTACGCGATTCCTTACCTGCTGCATCTGAATCCGCCGCAATTGCTGACCAATCTGGCCGGGCTGTCGCTGATCTTCCTGCCGCTCACCTTCGCCTGGGCGATTGTGCGCTACCGGCTGATGGACACGGACCTGATCTTCAAGCGCGGCGTGGCCTACACGCTGTCGGTAGCGCTCATTGGGGGCGGCTATTTCGGCATCATCGCGCTCATTGCCCTCGTGGTTCATCAGCGCATGCCCGAAACCATGCGCGAGTCGGCGCTGGTCATCGCAATCCTGGTCACGGCCGCCGTCTTCGATCCCCTCAAGCGCAGAATTCAGGGCTGGGTCGATCGGGCCTTCGACCGCCATCGTTACGACTACCGCAGGGCGCTGGTCGAATTCGGCAGCGGACTCAGCTCCGAGACCGACCTCGAGGCGCTGCTCAACTCCATCGTCGAGCAGCTACCGCGCACGCTGCTGGTGGCTCGTGTGGCTGTGTTCCTTGCCGACGAGTCGGGACGGGTGCGGCTGGCGGCGTCGCACGGCTTGCCCGATGAGATCGGCTCTACGCAGGACGCAATCGACCTCGGCTTCCTGAACTTCGACCGCGCCGGGGATCACTCGCACATCTTCTTCGAGAATGCCCAGGCGGTCCTGCATCTGCCGCCGGAGCAGCAGCGCACCGCGGCGCTGCTCGACCTGAACTACTATCTGCCCTGTCGCGTGGCTCCGGTGCGCCTTGAAGACGGCGCCGCCGCGAGCCGCACCATCGCTGTCATCGGCCTGGGCCGCACGCTGGGCGGCGACTTCCTGTCCAGCGAAGACGTCGAGCTGCTTGAATCCCTGGCCAGCTACATCGGCATCGCCCTGCAGAACGCCAGCCTCTACGCCCGCCTCGAAGAAAAGATCGCCGAATTCGAACGCCTGAAAGAATTCAACGAAAATATTGTCGAGTCTATTAACGTAGGCATCTTCGCCATCGACCTCGGCGACCGCATCGAAAGCTGGAACGCGCAGATGGAGGCCATGTACGCGTTGAGCCGCGCCGAAGCCATCGGACAAGCACTCGGTTCCGTCTTTCCCGCGGAGTTTATCGAGGCCATGGAAGGCTTCCGCAACGAGCAGGGCGTGCACCACCTCTACAAGTTCCGGCTGACGACGTGCGCCGGGGAGTTGCGCACCACGAACATCGCCATCGCGCCGCTGCTCTCGCGCGACTTCGTTCCCGTGGGCCGCATCGTGCTGGTCGACGACATCACCGAGCGCGTGGCGCTGGAAACGCAGCTCGCCCAGTCCGACAAACTCAGCTCCATCGGCCTGCTGGCCGCCGGCGTGGCGCACGAGATCAACACCCCGCTGGCCGTCATCTCCTCCTATGCGCAGATGCTGGCCAAGCAACTGCGCGGCGACCCGCGCCTGGGACCGGTGCTGGACAAGATCACGCAGCAGAGCTTCCGCGCCGCCGAGATCGCCAACGGCCTGCTGAACTTCTCGCGCACCTCGACCACCGAGTTCCGCTCCACCGATCTGAACCAGGTGATTCGCGACACGCTTTCGCTGCTGGAGCACCAGTTCAAGACCGCGCAGATCCTGGTCGATCTCGATCTTGCCGACGAGTTGCCACCGATCCACGGCAACCCTGGCAAGCTGCAGCAGGTCTTCCTGAATCTCCTGCTGAACGCCAAGGAGGCCATGCCCGGCGGCGGTCGGCTGCGCATCGCCACACTCGAAAACGGGCACGTCGAGGCGCTGGTCTCCGACTCCGGCTCCGGCATCGCGCCCGAGCACCTGAAGCGCATCTACGATCCCTTCTTCACCACCAAGAACATCCCGGGGGACAGGCGCGGAACCGGCCTCGGCCTGTCGGTCTCATACGGCATCATCCAGGAACATGCCGGCAAAATCAACGTGGAAAGCTCGGTCGGTTCTGGCACGACTTTCCACCTCGAATTTCCCCTGATGAGGAACACAGTCAATGCCTGAGTCCGCGACCGAAGGGGCACATTCCGTGAACGGGGCGCTTTCCGCGTCGGCCGCAGAGGGCGCCTCGCCCGCCGCGTCCATCCTGGTGGTCGATGACGAGGCCAGCATCCGTGAATCGCTCGAGGTGCTGCTGTCGCTCGAGAATTACTCCGTCAAAACGGCGGGCAACGGCGAAGAAGGGCTGCGCCAGCTCGACCAGTCGGCGTTCGATCTGGTTCTTCTCGACCTCGCGTTGCCGGGCCAGAGCGGGCTCGAGCTGCTGCCCCAGTTCAAGGAGCGCCAGCCCGATCTGCCCATCATCATGATCACCGCCTACGGCACTGTTGACAACGTCGTCGAGGCCATCCGCGCCGGCGCCGAGAACTTCGTCCAGAAGCCATGGGACAACGAGAAGCTGCTGGCCGACATCCGCTCGGCAGTGGCCCGCCGCCGCGCCGAGGAAGAGAACCTTCAGCTCAAGCGCACCCTCAAGCAGCGCTACAACTTCGCGAACATCGTGGGCAAGAGCGAGTTGATGCTGAAGATCTTCGACCTGGTGGCGCAGGTGGCGCCCAGCCGGTCGACGGTGCTGATCCAGGGCGAGAGCGGCACGGGCAAGGAGATCATCGCCAAAGCCATTCACGCCAACTCGCCGCGCAAGGACAAGCCCTTCGTTCCCATCAACACCGGGGCCATGCCCTCGGAGCTGCTCGAGTCCACGCTCTTCGGGCACGTGAAGGGCGCATTTACCTCGGCGATTGCTTCGAAGAAGGGCCTCTTCGAAGTGGCCAATGGCGGCACGCTGTTCCTGGACGAGATCGCCACCATGGGCCTCGACACGCAGTCCAAGATTCTGCGCGTGCTGCAGGACAAGCGCTTCATGCACCTGGGCGGCATTCAGGAGATTCAGGTGGACGTACGCATCCTGGCCGCGACCAACATCGATCTGCGCCAGGCCGTGCGCGACGGCAAGTTCCGCGAGGACCTCTTCTACCGCCTCAATGTGATCACCGTCGATCTGCCCCCGCTGCGCGCGCGCCGCGAAGATATTCCGCTGCTGGTCCAGCACTTCCTCGACTTCTACGCCAACGAGAACAACCTGGCGCCGCGCAAGCTGTCGAACGACGCCATGCGCGCGCTCATCGACTACGACTGGCCGGGCAACGTGCGCGAGCTCGAGAACGCCATCGAGCGCGGGGTCGTGCTCTCCTCGGGCCCCGTCATCGGCGCCGAGCTGCTCCCCGGCCACATCACCGGCCGCAGCTTCCAGGACGCGCTCCTGGAGCACAACCCCAACTCCTCGCTCTTCGATATTCTCGAAGTCATCGAGCGCCGCATCATCGTGGAGAAACTCGAGCGCTCGAACTGGAACCAGACCGAAGCCGCCGAGCAGTTCCGCATCCCGCTCTCCACCCTGAACCAGAAGATCAAGCGGTTGAACATCGAGATCAAGAAGAAGGGCAGGGAGTGAGAAGGCAGGGAACAGGGAACAGGGAACAGGGAACAGGGAACAGGGAACAGGGAACAGGGAACAGGGAACAGGGAACAGGGAACAGGGAACAGGGAACAGGGAACAGGGAACAGGGAACAGGGAACAGAAGAGCAACTTCTACGGCGGTTCTGCGATATCTGTTGCGCATCCAACGTTGCTCGGCTACTGTTCGCCGATTGACTGACCACTGACAACTGACCACTGTGATGAGCTACTTCCTCTTCAAATCCGAGCCTGGCGTATACTCCTTCGACGACCTTGTGCGCGACGGCGCGACGGTGTGGGACGGGGTGACGAATCCCACCGCCGTAAAACACCTGCGCGAGATGAAGCCGGGAACGAAATGGATCTTCTACCACACCGGCGACGAGCGCACCGCCGTGGGCACGGGCACGGTTCTGAGCGTCGACGCCTCCGATCCCAAGGCGCCAATTGTCCGCGTCAAGGCCGGCAAGCGCCTGAAGCAACCCAAGACCCTGGCCCAAATCAAGGCCGAAAAGCTCTTGGCGCAGTCGCCGCTGCTCAAGATCGGCCGTCTCTCCGTCGTCCCGCTCACCCAGGAGCAGTGGGATTGGTTTGTTACCTGAGACTCCGCTCGTCGCGTGCGCCGGGCATCTCGCATGAACGAAGCACGCGTTCCCTCCAACTCAAACCCAGCCTGAGCTTCGGGGATTGACTTTGGTTCCGCGACCTATTTTTTCGCCACGGGCCCGATCGGCCAAACGGTTCTGCCGTTGACCTCGTTCAGCACCTGCGCCAGGGCCGCATAGATGGCCGACGCTCCGCAGAACAGGCCTTCCCAGCCGGCAACCTTGCCAATTAACGCGCTGCCGAGTGCATCGCCCGCAGCCAGCAGGAAGAACAGCACGGTGAGGGACCCGAACACGACCTGGAGCGCGCGATTCAGCCTGAACGTGCCGATGAACATGACGAGGGTGAAGACGCCCCACAGGGCAAGGTAGGCAGGGACGCTGAATCCCGAGGGTCCCGCGAGACCCAGCCCGGCTTTGGGCAAGGTCACAAGGCCAACAAACGAAAGCCAGAACATCCCGTAGCTGGTGAACGCCGTGCCGGCAAACGTGTTGCCCTTCTTCCATTCCATGATGCCGGCAATCACCTGCGCCAGACCGCCGTAGAAGATGCCCATGGAGAGGATCATCGTATCCAGTGCAATGAATCCTGCATTGTGCAGATTGAGCAGGACGGTGGTCATGCCGAAGCCCATCAGGCCCAGCGGCGCGGGATTGCCAGTTCTATCGGTTCCAGGCGTATCGGTCATTTGCTTTCTCCCATGTTGCGGGGACGGGAAGCTTGTGCCAACGGTCGCGCAGGTGTGAACCAACGCCCCGTGCCCCTTCTTGCGACCGTTGCGGATTCTACCATCCGCTTGATCGGACGCGCTTCCAGAATTCCGGCACCTGGCCGAGGTTCCGCCCATTAAAGATCAATAGGTTGGCTTGCGGAGTAAGGAAACAATGGAATAAGATTTCCTTGTTTCCTTACTTCCTTACGCTGGGAGTGTTATGCTGGCCAAATTGACCGTAAAGAATCAACTCACCCTGCCCAAGGCGGTGGTCAAGAACTTCTCCGGAGTTGAATATTTCGACGTGAGCACGGATGGCGCGACAATCTCGCTCAAGCCACTGCGGCCGAACGGCCTGGACGAAGTGCGGGCCAAACTGGCCCGTCTTGGCATCACCGAGCAGGATGTGAAAGACGCCATTGCCTGGGCGCGTTCGACCGAATGACCGGAAAGCCTGTCCTCCGCGTCGTCTTCGACACGAATGTAGTCCTCTCCGCGCTCCTGTTTACCCATGGCAGATTGAGCTGGCTGGTCGGTCATTGGCAAGCCGGAAATTGCATCCCGCTCGTCTGGCGCGCGACGGCGCAGGAGCTCAAGAGAATACTCGCCTACCGGAAGTTCCAGCTCTCCGTCGACGAACAGTTGGAAGCCTTGTATAGCTATATCCCTTTTTGCGAGGTCGTTGAAATCGCGAACTCGTGCCCAGTGCTCTGCCACGATGCCAAGGATCGACCCTTCTTCGATCTCGCCTACTGCGGCAAAGCCGACGTGTTGGTGACCGGTGACGAGGATTTGTTGGCTCTGGCTGGGCAGACGGCGTTTGTCATTGAGACGCCGGAGGCATATCGCCGCAGAATCACCGGCACGGGTGCTTGATCGTTGTCGCCGATTACTGACGATCTTTCTCCAGCCACGCCTTGGTATTCAGCAACTGCCGCTGATCGAGCGCCCAGACCTTGCCGGTGAGCTCGTCAGGGGCGCGGCCCTCGCGCGCCGACTTCTCGAATTCGCTGGCCATGGCCTGCATCTTGGCGTCGAGATCGTCGAGGAAGTTCAGCACCAGGGCTTCGGGAATCATGGGCAGCTTGGGCGAGCCGAATTCGAGCTTGCCGTGGTGCGCCAGAACCATGTGCAGCACCAGAGTGCGCAGCCGGTCAGGGAAGCCGTGCAACCCGGCGATGGTCTTTTCGACGAGATCGACTCCCATCTGGATGTGGCCGAGCAGCACGCCTTCGACGGTGTAGTCGAAGCCCGTCTCCCAGGTCAGCTCGCGAATCTTGCCGATGTCGTGCAGGACCACGCCGGTGACGAGCAGGTCGCGGTCGAGCATGGGATAGTGGGCGGCCACGCGGTCGGCGAGGCCTAGAAGGCTCACCACGTGCTCCAGCAGCCCACCCAGCCACGCATGATGCAGTTGCCGCGCCGCCGGCGCCACGCGGTACGCCGCGGAGATCGCCGGATCGGCGAGCATCGTTTCGAGCAGCCGCTTCAGGTCGGGATTCTTGAGGCTCGCGACGCTGGCCTCGAGCGCGGCCCACAGCTCACCGACGTCGTGCGTGGTCGCGGGCAGCATGTCCATGCGGTCGGCTTCGCCGGGCATCGCCCTGCGGAGTTGATCGACCTTCACCTGCATGCGGTCGTCGTACTTCGTCGCGCTGCCGCGCACCTTCACCAGGTCGCCGCGCTCGAACTCCCGCGCGATGCGCGGATCGCCGGGGTCCCACACGCGGCCTTCGATCTGGCCGGTCTTGTCGCCGAGGATCAGGTTCAGGTACGGCTTGTTGGTTTTCGTTGTGCGCTGCTGTTTGTTCAGGACGAGGAAGAAGCTGTCGAAGGGGCGGCCCTCGTCGAAGCCCATGAGATCGCCAACGTAGATGTCTTTCATTCTGCCGAGAAGATTAACGCAAATCGGCGGCAGAACCAAAAAACTTCCGCGGCGAGGCGGAGAATTGCGACTGCAGAAACACGGCGGGCCTGGGAGTTGAATCCCAGGCCCGGCTTGATTGGTCGCCTTATCTGAACTGCCGCGCTATTGTCCCGTGGGCTGCGCATCCGGCTGCGGCTGCGGAGCTGAGGGATGGTCCGAGGGAGCGGGCGCGCCCGGCACCGGAGCAATCGGCGTGGGCTGCTGCACGGGCTTGGGCGCGGACTCCTCCGCGCTCTTCTTCTTGTTGGCCAGGCGGGTCTTTTCAGCCGCCGCGGCATTGGCGGCCTTCTTCTTTTTCTTGTTGGAGGTGTCGCCGGCGATGCCCAGCGGAGCCGACTGCGTTTGACGGTCGGCGACCTCGCCGGCGTCCGGCCCAGCGGCAGACTGCGCTTCGCCGCTCGTCTTGGCCGGCTTCGGCGCCTTCGCCCGTTGGCTAAAGCGAGTCTTCGTTGTCGGCGCGGTTGGCTCCAGCGGATTCGCAGGCTGCTCGGCGTTCGAAGCGGTCTCCGGCAGCGCGCCGGCGTTTTCGGTGTTGGCGTTGTTGGCCGCCGAGGGCAGCGTGGCGCGGGGCGCCTGTCCATAGCGAATCTTCTCCCGCTTGCCCGGCTTCTCTACGGCTGCCTCGTCCTTCGACTTCTTGTGCTTCTTCTTTTTCGCGGAAACCGGAGTGGCCGCGGCGGGCGGCGCGGTCGCCGTGGCAGTCGCAAGAGGTGTCGCCTGGGCAGGCGCCTGGGCAGGCGGCTCGGTCGGCGGCTGGGCCGCGGCGGGCGGCGCGGTCGCCGTGGCGGTCGCAGGAGGCGTCGCCTCGGCAGGCGTTTGGGCCGGCGCTGGCGCCGCGCCCGGCTTCTGCCGGTAGGTGTGCGTGCTTTCGCGGAACCGCGTGCGCTCAACTTTGCCCTTCTTCTTCGGCGCCGGCGGCACGTACTGGCTGAAGCTGATGCTGGAATGCAGTTCGCCGGGCGTGGCTCCGGAATCGGAGTATCCCTGCTTGATCTGGATGAAGGCCTCGTCCCGCATCCTGCTCAGATAATCGCGGATCGCCGGCTCCATCTTGCTCATATAGAACGCCTGCTCCACGTCCTGTTCGACATCCTTGTAAGGGCGTGGCCCACCCGGCGTGTGCTGCACGACCTTGAGGATGATGTAGCCCTGCCGGGTCAGAATGGGTTCGGTGTACTGGCCCGTATTGAGGGCGAATGTCTTGTCCTCGAGCGCCTTGGGCAACTGGCCCTTCATGTACTGGCCCAGATCGCCGCCCGAGGCGGCCGTCGAGCCGTCGCTGAAGGTCCGCGCCAACTGCGCGAAGTCACCGCCCGAGTGCAGCCGTGCCTCGATGTCGTCGGCCTTGGCCTTGGCCGCCGCCTTTGCCGGGTCGTCCGAGCCCCCTCGCCCGTGGAGATGAGAATCTCGCTCAAGCGCTCGCTTTCCGGCTGCGTGTAGTCCTGCTTGTGCTGGGCGTAGTAGCGCTCCACCTCGCCCGGCGTCATCTCGATGTGCTCCCCAACCTCCTGCCTCATCACCTCCTGGGTGACGATCTGGTTGCGGATGTTGGCCTTGAAGTCCTCGAACGAGACGCCCTGCTCTTTGGCCGCCTTCTCCAGGTCCTCCATTGACTCGAGGTTGTATTGCTTGCGGATCTCATCGAGCTTCTTCACCAGTTCGGTTTCGCCGGTGATGTTCAGCTCTTTGCCCTTGGAGAGCCACAGTTGCTGGTCGATCAGGTTGCGCAGCAGGTCCCTGCGCGGCCCCGCCATCTCCTGCAGCGATTCGCCGTTCTTGCGGCCCTCCTGGTTCAGTTCGTCCAGCGCACGCTCGTAGTCCGACTGGGTGATGATCTGGTCGTTGACCCGGGCGATGATGTCCTCGACCGTGGTCCCGCCGTAGGGGCTCTCGGGTTGGTTCGCCTGGCCTCGCGCCAGGCTGCCGCCCACAAGCAGCGCCATGCCGAACACGGCCGCTGCGAAAATGCGAAAAAGTCTGAAAGTCATAGGATCGGCTACCGGCCCGGTGGCGGGCGCGTGGCGTTTTGCCCCTTGAACCATAGACGCCATTGTAAATCCCCGGGGAGCAGAACCGGAAAGCGGAGACGCGGGCGCAGAGAAGCTCCGGACCGGCGCCGGCATGGCAGGCGTCGTCGTCGGCTGTGATCTCCCAGGTAATCCCACGGATGTTGTATGTTGGCGCGGCACGCTACCGCGCCCGGCCGGTGCGCGTCAAACATTCGAGTGCTATACTTTAGCCGAAGACGGGCTCGCCGGCTCAGCGCGAGCGGTTCTTCCATCACCGAGGCCTTGCCGCATCCGGGCAAGGCTAATTTTTATCGAGCGGCAATCCAGCGGACAGCGGATTCGCTCTCGGGCGATCGGAAGTCCGCCGCCAGGCGCCGGGTGGTTGCGCCGTCCGGAGGTTCGGTTTGCCGATGACTTCCCGCGCCCGCCGCGCTGTGTTTGCCGTAACTCTCTTCTTTGCCGTCTGCGCCGTGGCCGGCACCGTTCTGGAGCGCCGCGTCGGCGCCCAATCCTCGCAGGACGAGAGCCAGCTCCGCGACAACCTGAAGCAGTTCACCGACGTTTATGCGCTGGTGGAGCAGAACTACGCCGAGCCGGTCACGCCCGACAAGGCCGACGACCTGATCTACGACGGGGCCATCCCCGGCATGTTGCAGGTACTCGATCCGCACTCGCACTTCTACGATCCCAAGGCCTACGCGCGCATGCGCGAAGACCAACGCGGCCACTATTACGGCGTGGGCATGGTCATCCAGCAGCAGAACGACGCCGACGGCAAGGCCAGGGTCTATGTCGTCACTCCCTACGAGGACACGCCCTCGTTCCGCGCCGGCATTCATCCCGGCGACCGGATCGACGCGGTCGACGCCAAGTCTACCGACGGATGGACCTCCGACCAGGTGGCCAAGGCCCTCAAGGGTCCCAAGGGAACTCACGTCGAGGTCACGATGAACCGCTACGGCCAGCCCAAGCCGCTGGTCTTCGACCTGATCCGCGACGAGATTCCTCACCCCTCCATCGATCTCAAGTTCGAGATTCGTCCCGGCATCGGCTACATCCATCTGACCCAGTTCCAGGAGACGACTGGCCAGGAGATGGAGGACGCCATCAACGGCTTCGGCGACATGAAGGGGCTGCTGATCGATCTGCGCGAGAATCCCGGCGGCTTGCTGAGCCAGGCCGTCGACGTCTGCGACCACCTGCTGACCAAGGGCCAGACCATCGTAAGCCAGCGCGGGCGCGCCTACTCCGACCAGAACTATGTGGCCACGCACGGCAACAACGGCAAGAGCTTCCCCATCGTCGTGCTGGTGAACCGCGACACGGCGTCAGCGGCCGAGATCGTCTCCGGCGCGCTGCAGGACCACGACCGCGCCCTGATTGTGGGTGAGACCACCTTCGGCAAGGGCCTGGTGCAGACCGTCTACAACCTGAGCGAAGACACGGGCCTGGCCCTCACCACGTATCACTACTACACGCCGTCGGGCCGCCTGATCCAGCGCAACTACGAGGGAGTTTCGCTCTACGACTACTACAACCACGCCGGCGGCGGGCAGCCCGCCGACTCCGGTAACCGCGAGGTCAAGCTGACCGACGCCGGCCGCACCGTTTATGGCGGCGGAGGCATCACTCCGGACGAGAAGATCGAGCAGCCCAAGACCGATCGCTTCCAGGACGAACTGCTCTATAAGAACATTCTGGCCCCCAGCGTCGGCGCCGGCAGCTTCGCGCCCGTCTATCTGGCAACGCACACCGTCGACAAGAACTTCCAGGTGGATGAAGCCGTGCTCGCAGACTTCAAAAAGTACCTTGCCGGCCAGAATATCGATTGGAGCGAAGCCGACCTGAATGCCGACAAGGATTGGGTGAAGGCGCGCATCAAGAAGGACGTCGTGACCGTTCAGTTCGGGCAGATCGCCGGCCTGCGCGTGATTGCCGACTGGGATCCGACGATCCAGAAGGCGCTCACCTACATGCCCGAGGCCCAGGCCCTGGAAGACAACGTGCACAAGGTGCTGGCGCAGAAGGCTCAGGCCCGCGCTTCGGCAACCCCCGGCGGCGCCTCGCAGCCGTAAGCGCGCGTCCGTCGCTTGCTCTTAGCAAAGAGGCCATCCCGTTTGGGATGGCCTTCTTGTTGAAGCGATCTTTCGCGGAACCTCGGGCGGCGATCCGCGGGTTCGATCGTCTGGCCGGCTCATTGGGGCGCCGGCGCTTCGGGCCTATGTGAAGCCGGAGCTTATTCCGAGCGCCCGGCGGCCCGCAGACACTCCCCCTGCGCAGGCCCCGCGGCCCGCTGCACGAGTCAACCCGGCGAGCGCAGGCCTACTTCGCCGGCGCGGGCGGCGCAAAGAGCTCGCGCTTGCGCCCCGGTTCCACCTTCGGCTTCGGCTTGGGAGCCTTCTTCGTTTCTTTCTTTCCTCTGTCCTTGTTTCCCATGGGTGCAACTATGCCACAGAAGCCCCGCTCTGGAAAAGTCCCAAGACGTGCACCGCATGCGGGTTCGGTCTTGCGCAGGACGGCCATCCGCCCTGCGCTTCCGGCATCAGCGGGTATCGGGCCCCAAATCGGCCGGGAGCGGCGCGCCAGCGAGCGTCACGAACCGCTCCGGCCTGCAACAAGCCCGATCCAGTTGCACCCGATCCGCCAGCATTTCGCGGTCCCTGCCAAGCCTGGCCAGTGTTGCCTCCAGGATCGCCGCGGCGCCGGGATCGGCGGGCCGCTCGATGCGGTAGTGCATCCACTTTCCCTCGCGCCGCGCCTTCACCACTCCCGCCCGGCGCAGGTACGCAAGATGGCGCGACACCTTCGGCTGGCTCTGCTTGAGAATCCCGACGAAGTAGCACACGCACACCTCGCGGCCGTTCATCAGGTTCAGCAGACGCAGACGCGTGCGGTCGGCCAAAGCGGCAAACAGCGCCGCCAGATCGTAGGGTTTCGGGTTGCGCGCCATATTTCCAAATATACGCCTTGACAGATGTGAGTCACGATAATATATTCGCATAAGCATATACGAGGAGGGCCTATGGCCGCCGGAACGGACGTCAGAGAACAAGTGAAACAGAAATACGGCAGCGCAGCCCGCGCCGTGGCGCAATCGGGCAGCCTCAAGTCCTGTTGCGATCCCGGCCTTCGCTGCTGCGATCCAATTACCACCAATCTCTACAGCGACGGCGAGAAGGGCCTGATTCCCGAGAAAGCCGTGCAGGCCTCTCTGGGCTGCGGCAACCCCACCGCGCTTGCCGAGCTCAAGCCCGGCGAAACGGTGCTGGATCTCGGATCCGGCGGCGGCATCGACGTGCTGCTCTCCGCGCGCCGCGTGGCTCCCGGCGGAAAAGCCTACGGCCTCGACATGACCGACGACATGCTCGCGCTGGCCCGCGAGAACCAGCGTAAGTCGGGCGTCGAGAACGTCGAGTTTCTCAAAGGCGAGATCGAGAATATTCCTCTTCCGGACAATTCGGTGGATGTCATCATCTCGAATTGCGTGATCAACCTGTCCGCCGACAAGGACCGCGTGCTGCGCGAGGCTTTTCGCGTGCTCAAACCGGGCGGCCGCTTCGCGGTCTCCGACGTCGTAGTGCGCGGCGCGGTCCCGGACGCCGTGCGCCAGAGCATGTTGCTCTGGGTCGGCTGCATGGCCGGGGCGCTCGAGGAGCAGGACTACCGCGCGAAGCTGGCCGCGGCCGGTTTTTCCGATGTCGCCGTCGAGCCGACGCGCGTCTACAGCGTCGAAGACGCCCGCAAGCCGCTCGCCGAGGCGGGCATCGATGTCGATGCCATCGCGCCCGAGGTGGAAGGCAAGTTCGTGAGCGCATTCATTCGCGCCGTCAAACCGCAACCTGCCTGCTGCGCGTCCGGCTGCTGCGGTTCCGGCGATATGAGCAGTTCTGCGGCCCTCGTCGCGAACAAGGCCGCGAAGTCTGGCCGGGCCTAAAGAACGATCCACAAAGAGTAGCAAGAAGGAGCCATGGCTGCCTCTCCAAAGCGTCTGAACCTATTTGAACGATATCTGACCGTCTGGGTCGGGCTATGCATGGTCGCGGGGTTGATCCTCGGGGAGTTCGTCCCGTCCATCGTCGGCCAGCTTCGCGTGATGGAGTTCGGGAAGGGGAGCCAGGTCAATGTGCCGATCGCCGTTCTGATCTGGCTGATGATCATTCCCATGATGATGAAGGTCGACTTCGGTGCGATCCGAAACGTTGGCCGGAAGCCCCGAGGGCTGCTCGTCACGCTGTTTGTGAACTGGCTTGTTAAGCCCTTCTCGATGGCCCTGATCGCCTGGCTGTTCTTTCGACATCTTTTCGCGCCATGGATCAGCGCGGCGGACGCCGACCAGTACATCGCGGGCTGCATCATCCTGGCTGCTGCGCCCTGCACCGCGATGGTGTTCGTTTGGAGCTACCTGACCGACGGCGATCCTGCCTACACGCTTGTTCAGGTCTCTGTGAACGACCTGATCATGCTGTTCCTATTTGCGCCGATCGTGCGGTTCCTGGTGCGCGGAGCGTCCTCCCTCGACGTTCCATTCAACGTGCTCCTCTACTCCGTTACCGCGTTCATTGTTATCCCGCTGACGGTCGGCGTTGCGCTGCGGCTATGGCTGACACGCGCACATGGCAGGGAGTGGTTTAACGAGGTGTTTTTGCCACGGCTCAGCCCGGTCACCGTGATCGCGCTGTTGGCCACGCTGGTCCTGATTTTTGCGTTCCAGTCGGAAAACATCCGGGGACGCTACTTCCATGTGGTTCTTATAGCGGTCCCGATTCTTATTCAGGTGTATTTCAATTCATCGCTTGCATACGGGCTGATGCGATGGTTCAAGGTAGAGCACTCAGTGGCCGCGCCCGGTGCGTTGATCGGGGCGAGCAACTTCTTCGAGCTGGCCGTGGCCACGGCCATTGCGCTCTTCGGGCCCGGCTCCGGCGCGGCCTTGGCGACGGTGGTAGGCGTCCTGGTCGAGGTGCCGGTGATGCTCTCAGTGTGCAAGGCGTGCAACCAGACCCGGCATTGGTTCCCGGGGGCTCAGACGGTCGCGGGCCGGGAGACGGCCTCTTAAGGAGGGCGCCATGTGCGCCTGCTCCAGTGCGGTACGCGCAAGTCCGCGCTTGAGCAATTGTCTTCTGAGCGGTTGGCTGTGGCGGCCTTCCCGGACTGAGGAGTACCGACAATTGGAGGATTAAGTGGCCCAACACTATAACGTTCTGTTTCTCTGCACCGGGAACTCGGCCCGCTCGATTCTGGCTGAGGCCGTCTTGAACCGTAAGGGCAGAGGCCTTTTCACTGCCTATAGCGCCGGCAGCCATCCGTCTGGGACGGTCCGGCCCGAGGCGCTGAAGCAGCTTGAGCTTGCGCACATACCCATCGCCGGCCTGCGCAGCAAATCGTGGGACGAGTTCGCCGCGCCGGACGCGCCGAAGATGGATTTTGTCTTCACGGTTTGCGACAACGCAGCCAAGGAGCAATGCCCCTTCTGGCCCGGCCAGCCGATGACCGCGCATTGGGGAGTTCCCGATCCGGCCGCGGCGACGGGCACGCCTGAGGAAATTGAACGCGCCTTTCGCGACGCCTTTTCCATCCTCGATCGGCGCATCAGTCTGTTGCTTTCGTTGCCGCTTGGGTCGCTCGAGCAGCTCGCCATCCAGAGAGAGATCGAGAAGATTGGCCGCGCGTGAGCGCAATCCCGCCCAGCCAAGTCAGCCCGGGTATCGATTTCAAGTCGTACTTGACAGCCGGTCGTAGACTCAGAACATGCCGGGCTTCATTCTGCTCGCCAAGCCGTGGTGGGTGAACCTGCTGATCCTCGTGCCAGCCATTCCCTGGTTCATGTCGGTATGGCAGAAACTGAGCGTCGGCAAGGGGCGGCTTCTCGCCGCCGCGCTTTTCGGCGTCGCCTTCGGATTCGTGGAGGCGGCGGTCGTGGTTTATCTGCGGGCGGCGGCAGGGCTCTGGCCGGGACCGCCGGAGAAGGCGCTCACCATTCCCGCGGCGCTGATCTGGATCGAATGCTTCCGCGAAGCGGCGACCATCCTGATGCTCGCCGCGGTCGCTCTCTTCGCCGGCCAGAAGATCAAAGGAAAGTTCGTTGCGTTCCTGTGGACCTTCGCCTTTTGGGACTTTTTCTATTACATCTGGCTGCGCGTCGCCATCGGCTGGCCCACGTCTCTTTTCGACTCCGACGTGCTGTTCCTGATTCCCGTGCCGTGGACCGCGCAGGTCTGGTTCCCCCTGCTGGTCAGCGGCCTCACCGCCCTGGGGATCTGGCTGCGCGACTGAGCGGTTCCAGAGTTAATGTGCCACAGCCAGCGTGGTTCAAGGTGGCTCTTTCTTAAGGAAAGAGCCACTCTGCCTCAGTGGCTTCTGGGTGCAGCAACTCTGGAACCGCTGTAGGCGCCAGCGCCGCCGCCGGCGCGACCGCAACGCGAGTGCCGGAATATTTCGCCCGCGTCACCTCTCCAATGACCACCCGGTTTGCGCCCGGCTTCACTTCCTCAGTCACGAAGATCTTCGAGCAGTCATTGAATATTACTCGCGAAGACGGCCCAGGTGTTTACAACCGGGCCGCCCAGGAAACCATGACGGAAATCCCGGATAAAAGGGCGAATCGCAGTCCATATGGCAGGCTGCATCGACTAGTATGGTAGCCAATTCAAGAACGCCATCACCAGAAACGGATATCCATGACGCGAAAGAGAATGCCGTTGTGTGTCTTCGTGGCGGCAGCCACGGCTGCAATTACTTTCTCGGGATGCGATGGTAGCGGTGGTACCACTCAAGGCCAGTCTACTTACACGATTGGCGGTACGGTTTCCGGATTGTCTGGCTCAGGGCTTGTGTTGCAGAACAATGGGGCCAACAACTTGCCTATCAGTACGAATGGAAGCTTTGTTTTTTCGGGTGCAGTTGACAGCGGCAGTACTTATCAGGTCACTGTTCTTACCCAGCCCTCCAACCCGAGTCAGGTCTGTGCGGTGACAAATGGCAGCGGAACCGCGAGCGCAAATATCTCCAACGTGCTGGTGAGCTGCACTACGCTCCGCGACGTGTGGACGTGGATGGGTGGATCGAACGCGACAGGCCAGGCTGGTGTCTACGGGACGCAGGGGACTGCGGCGTCCGGAAATTTCCCCGGAGCCAGAACCTTCGCTGTTTCCGGGTTGGACACAGCCGGGAATTTTTGGCTCTTCGGTGGGTATGGCGTCGATTCCGCCGGTTCAACGGATGTGCTTAACGATTTGTGGAAGTACAGCGGCGGCGAATGGACCTGGGTGGACGGATCGAATCGAATCAGCCAGCCTGGAAGCTACGGAACGCAGGGGGCTGCTTCTGCCAGCAATATTCCCGGAGCGCGCATCGATGCCTCCGGATCGGTTGATTCGTCGGGAAATCTCTGGGTCTTCGGAGGATTAGGCTACACGCCTGCGTCCTTTGGCGGTCTCAATGATCTGTGGAAGTACAGCGCAGGCGAGTGGACGTGGGTGAGCGGATCGGATGTGATTGATCAAGGCGGGAGCTCCGGGACACAAGGCGTGGCTGACCCCGGCAATGCACCCACGGCACGATATCATGCTGCTTCCTGGATCGATGCAGCGGGAAATTTCTGGCTCTTCGACGGGGTTCCTTACTGGGAATCGGGTTTCTTGACCGACCTGTGGAAGTACAACCCAACCTCAGGCGAATGGACCTGGGTGAGTGGAACGCAATCTGGAAACCAGAATGGGGTGTATGGGACGCAAGGAGCAGCTTCTTCGGGCAATCTCCCCGGCTCCAGAGCTCTTTCGGTCACTTGGACCGATGCAGCAGGGAATCTCTGGCTCTTCGGCGGGTATGGCTACGATTCCGTCGCCAATGTAGGAATCCTCAACGACTTGTGGAGGTATAGCCCAACCTCAGGCGAATGGACGTGGATGAGCGGTTCGGAAGCGATCGATTCGAGCGGCAGCTTCGGAACACAGGGCACGGCGTCGACCACCAACAGTCCAAGTGCCCGACAAGGCGCGATGGGCTGGACGGACGCTTCCGGGAATTTCTGGCTCTTTGGAGGGTCAGGTCAAGACTCGACCGGAGCGGCTGGAACGCTCAGCGATCTATGGAAGTACAGCGGCGGAGAATGGACCTGGGTGACCGGATCGAAGCTGGCGGACCAGTCTGGGACTTATGGGACCGAGGGAACGGCTGCCTCAGGGAACGCTCCAGGGGCGCGATACGGCGCCATGACCTGGACCGATTCGTCGGGAAATCTCTGGCTCTTCGGCGGAAATATCGACGAAACGGGCGCAAGTTTCACCGGTCTCAACGACTTATGGGAGTACAAGCCGTAAACGTTGCGCGGCTGACTGTGAATGTCGGCCTTCCCGGCGCTCGCATCCAAGCCGTATTCACCGGTTACGAAGGCGTACTCTGGATTGGTACGAATGACGACCTTGTACGTTGGGCCGCCGGCCTGATCCTCACAGAGGTGACGCCAGCCAATGCCTAGAGGACCAAGTCTAATTTGAGCGTAGAGAGTTCTATGAGAAGACCCGGGATTACAAGACAGCTCGGGAAATGAAGGCTGATAAAGGTATGCCGAAGCGGACCGATGCCAACCCGGGCGCTGTCACCATCTCCGCGGGGCCGCGCATGAAAGCCGCGTTCTTTGTGGCCGTCGCCGCCGACATCTTCCAGCTCGCCGTCTTCCCTCTCTTCGTCGAGGGCGCCGCCTCGCCCGCCGACGACATTCTCGATCTCTGCGTCGGCGCCTTGCTGGCGCTGCTTCTTGGCTGGCACTGGGAGTTCGCGCCGTCGTTTCTCGCCAAGCTGGTGCCCGGAGTCGATTATGTCCCGCTCTGGACGCTGGCCGTCGCCAATGTCTATCGCAAGTCGAAGCGAATGGTGGTCGCCGCCGAAGGCGCAAGCGGAAAATATCCGCCTGCCGGCGGCCAACAGACCTCCTGAGGGGCGGGCTTGCCGCGCTGCCTCGCGAAAGAACTTTGGCTTCGCTCGCGCCGCAGGCTCCGGCCGCATCTCGATGAGGATTCTCTGAGAAAATACTGGCCAGCCGATTGCTAGCAATCCCTCTGAGCCTTCGGAGGGTCGCCCTGCCGCTGCCGCCGGCAGCCGAACCCGGCGGCTTATCCGCCAGGAGGAGCAGGAATTGAGGAAAGCGAAGATCGTTCGCCCCCGATATATCGAGCAGTTCCGTTGCATCGCCGCCGCGTGCGAGGACTCCTGCTGCAACGGCTGGGCGGTGTCGATCGACAAGGAGACCTATGAGAAATATCAAAGCATTCCCGCTGGTTCCCTGCGCACGCTGATCGACGAGAATATACTGCTGACCCCGAGGAACGCGGACGGATCGGAACCGGCGGAATACGCGTCAATGCGGTTGCCGCCGTCGACGAGATGTCCGATGCACAATGGCGACGGCTTGTGTCAAATTCAGGTGGAGTATGGGGAGGACTATCTTTCGCAAGTCTGCACTCAGTTTCCCCGCAGGTCATTTAAGATCGACGGTTTCGATGAGACGACGTTGACGCTTTCCTGCCCGGAAGCCGCGCGGATCGTGCTGACGAGCAAGAACCTCCTCGGCGATGCGGAGCCCGAATTCATGAGATGGGACGACCGGCCGGGAGCCAGACTTCGCCATTGAACTATCTGTGGCCGGTCCGCGAGTTCATGGTCGCCCTGCTTCGGAATCGCAACTATGAGCTTTGGCAACGGCTGTTTCTGCTCGGGACGTTCACCAGACGCCTGGAGACCGTCATCCGCGAAGGGGCGAAGGGAAATTTCTCCGGTCTGGAGACCGGCTTTACGCAGGCGATCGCAATGGGGAGTCTACGCGCTTCAATCGACACCATCGCCGCCAACAATCCTCTTCAACTGGATCTGGTTCTGGGACTGGTGAAACAGAAAATCCGCGCCGGGGAGCTCCGTCCGCGGCTTGCTTCATGCTGGAATGCATTTCTGGAAGGGATTGGAGGCGAGAACCTGCCGTTCGATGAGCGAAGTGCGGCGTACGCCGCCGGCTATCGGGACTTCTACGCGCCCTTCTTCGACAAGCACCCGCACATGCTGGAAAACCTGATTCTGAACATGGTCTTCCGAACGCAGTTCCCTTTTGGCGCCGAACTGTTCACGAGCAAAGCGGCGTTCGAACCAGTGAGACAGTACGCGCTTCTGATCACCGAATTCGCGCTGATCAAAGGGCTGCTGATCGGCGTAGCGGGTTGCCGCAAAGGGGCATTTTCGGTCGCCGACGTGGTCGAGACCGTGCAGGTGGTCGTGAAGCACTTCGAGCACAATCAGAAGTTTGTGCCGGTTTGCCAGCAGCTGCTGGCCTCAAAGGGTCTCGACAACGCGCACGGCCTCACGATGTTGCTGAGGAATTGAGCGAGGCGAGCGCTTCGGTTCGAACGGGCTCCCGTTACCGCGGGCGTGAGCGATGCATCTCGCCCGCGTCGCACGGCCTCGAGGCGGTAGCCGGCCCGAGCCGGATTTGTCCCCAAAGCAATCAATGCATCAGCGCGCTGGCGTGGGCGCCGATGTAGTACGGCCACAACACGATGGCCAGCACGCCCCTCCAGAAGCTCAGGTGCAGGTAGCCGATCGTGAACAGCCATGCGCCAAACCACACGCATCCCATGAACGTGTTCTGCTCCACCCGGATCTTCTGCATGTTCTTTCCGCAGCCTTCCTTTTCCAAGATTCCCTCCGCCGGCGAACCCTCCGCGTTGCCGGAGGCATTCCAATCCGCACCTGTCCGCCGATTGCCAACATCGTACTCCAGCCGGCGCGGGCAGGGTGTGAAGCGGAAAAGTCCCGGCTCCGTCGCGAGGTATCCAATTCCGTGCTGAAGTGGCTAGAATTGTGCGCGCAGTTGAAAAGCAAGTGGAGGAAGCTCGTCCGTATGCACAGTCAGCGTTGGTTTGCACTTTTTGTCTTCGCAGTTGTGCTTCTGTCTTGCGGCGCCATCCAGGCGCAAACCGTCCCGCCCACCGAACAAGCAGTCCACGCACGCGCCGTTGCCCTCCTGAAGCAAATGACCGTGGAAGAAAAGGTCGGCCAGTTGAATCAGGTTTCCGGCCGCCCGCTCGGGGGATTCGTCGGCAAGGCGCCCGACGATGCGATCGTGAGCGGACAGGTGGGATCGATCCTCTGGCTGGCCGACGCCGGGGAGATCAATCGCCTGCAGCATCTGGCCGTGGACAAATCGCGGCTGCATATCCCCCTCATGGTTGGCTTCGACGTGATTCACGGCTACCGGACCGTCTTTCCCGTGCCGCTGGCCATGGCGTCGTCATGGGATCCGGAGGTAGAGGAGCAGGCGCAGCATGTCGCCGCGGAGGATGCGCGTGCGGCGGGCATCGATTGGACGTTTACGCCGATGGTCGACATCGCGCGCGATGCGCGATGGGGGCGCATTGTGGAAGGCGCGGGCGAGGATCCCTACCTGGGCGCCGCCATGGCCCGTGCGCAGGTGAAGGGCTTCCAGGGAACGGAGCTGGGGCCGCACAGTGTGCTGGCCTGCGTGAAGCACTTTGCCGGCTACGGCGCGGCCGAGGGCGGGCGCGATTACGATTCCTCGTACATTCCCGAGGAGTTGCTTCGCAACGTGTACCTGGTTCCGTTTCACGCCGCCGTCGATGCCGGTGTCGGCAGCCTGATGAGCGCCTACATGGACCTGAACGACGTGCCGGCGAGCGGCAACCGCTGGTTGCTGCACGACGTTCTGCGCACGGAGTGGGGGTTCCGCGGGTTTGTCGTTACCGACGCGATGGCGGCCGGGGACCTGGTGACGCACGGCTTCGCGCGCGATCCGGAAGATGCCGCGCTGCGCGCATTTGCCGCCGGCGTGAACATGGACATGGCCAGCCGAACCTTCGTTCGCAATCTTCCCGAACTGGTGACGGAAGGAAAAGTGAAGGAAGCCGATCTGGATGAGGCGGTTTTGCCCCTGCTTGAGACCAAGATTCGCCTCGGGCTTTTCGAGCATCCATTTGTGGACGAATCGAAGGTGGATGCGATGCTGGACCGCCCGTCGAGCCGCGATCTCGAAAGAAAGCTGGCCGCGCGATCCATGGTGCTGCTCAAGAACGACAATCACGTTCTGCCGTTCAGCCGGTCGATCGCCCGTGTGGCTCTGATCGGGCCGCTCGGAGATGCGCCGAGCGACATGCTGGGCGGTTGGACCGTCGAAGGGCTCTTCGGCGACTCCGTGAAGACGCACGCAGTGACTGTTGCGGACGGGCTGAAGAACGCGCTTCCCAATGCGCGGATCGACGTGGTCGCCGGGCCGCCGTTGTCGAAGATCATCCCGGGATTTTTCGACCGGATGCGCAACACTCCGGTCCTGCCCGAACCCTCCGAGGATGAAAAAGCCGCGTGGATTGCGAAGGCCGTGGACGCGGCGCGGCAGGCGGACGTCGTAATCGTCGCCATGGGCGAAAGCGCGTCGATGAGCAGCGAAGCGGCATCGCGAGCAACGCTCGACCTTCCGGGCATCCAGGAGCGGATGCTCGAAGCGGTGGCCGCAACCGGCAAGCCCGTGGTTCTGGTTCTTCTCAGCGGGCGGCCGCTCGACATTCAATGGGCCAGCCAGCACATCCCCGCCATCCTGGTGGCGTGGTACCCCGGCAGCGAGGGCGGAAACGCCATCGCCGACATCCTGTTTGGCGCAGTGAATCCTGGCGGCAAGCTGCCGCTTTCCTGGCCGCGCACTGCAGGGCAGGAGCCGCTCTACTACAATCACAACCTGACCCACCAGCCGGAGGATTCACCGAACTTCACCTCCCGCTACTGGGATCTCTTGTCGAAGCCGCTCTATCCCTTCGGATATGGATTGAGCTACACCACGTTCAGCTTCAGCCATCTCCAGTTGAGCGCGGGCCGGATTGCTCCGGATGGATCGGCCGAGGTCAAGGTCGATGTGTCGAACACCGGCAGCGTGGCGGGCGACGAAGTAGCAGAACTCTATATTCATCAGAGGGCCGGTTCGGCGTCGCGGCCGGTCCGGCAGTTGGAGGGGTTCCGCAGGGTCGCCCTCGCGCCGGGTGAAACCAAAACGCTCACCTTCACCCTGGGCAAAGACGAACTGAAGTTCTGGAGCCCGGTGTCGAAGACGTGGGTCGTCGAGCCGGGGGGCTTCGATGTCTGGTTCGGGGATGACTCCACGGCCACGCTGCACACGCAGTTGGAGGTGACGGCGGGCGGCGCGCACTAGCACGCACGGACAAATCTCATCGTGTGAGTGCCGCGCCGGTTTAACGGCACGGAGATGTGCCCCGAAGCTTGCCCCGCCCGGTATTCTGGAAGAACGATGACCAGCTCAGGGAATTCTCTTCGCCGCGTCGCCGTCTTCTGCGGGTCGGCCTTCGGGACGAACCCCGCCTTTCGCGCCGAGGCGGAAGCGCTCGGCGCAGCCATCGCCAAAGCCGGGCTGGGCCTGGTCTACGGCGGAGCCTGCCGCGGCCTGATGGGGGTCATGGCCGACGCCGCGCTGGCCGAGGGAGGCGAAGTCATCGGCGTGCTCCCCCGCGCGCTCGAGGGCCGCGAGATCGCTCACAACGGCCTGACCTCGCTGGAGATCGTCGCCACCATGCACGAGCGCAAGGCGCGCATTCACGAGCTGAGCGACGCGATTCTCGCGCTGCCGGGGGGCTACGGCACGCTCGACGAACTGCTGGAAGCCATCACCTGGGCGCAGATCGGCATTCACGCCAAGCCGTGCATCCTGGTCAACACGGCGGATTACTGGAACGGGCTGCTGGCTTTTCTGGATTTCGCGGCCGCGGCCGGCTTCATCGAGACGAGGAACCGCGGGCTGGTCCGGGTGGCCCCGAACGCCGCCGAGGCGCTCGCCATGGCCGTGAAACCCGACTGACTCGCAGGCTCCGCGCCCATCGCGGCTGGCCGTTCGCGCGCGGCCTGTATCATGCCGGTATGGCAACGAAACTTCGCTTCGGCGTTTTCAGCACTGCCAACATCGGTGTCAAAAAGGTGATCCCCGCCATGCAGCGGGGCGAACTCACAACGGTTACCGCCATCGCCTCGCGCGATCTGAATAAAGCCCGCGAGGCAGCGAAGGCGCTCGGCATTCCCACGGCCTACGGTTCCTACGAGGAGCTGCTCGCCGATCCCAACGTCGACGCCATCTACAACCCGCTGCCCAATCAACTGCACGTTCCCTGGACAGCCAAGGCCGCCGAGGCCGGCAAGCACGTGCTCTGCGAGAAGCCGCTGAGCATGACCGTGGCCGAAGCGAAAACGCTGATCGGGGTGCGCGAGCGCACCGGCGTCAAGATCTGCGAGGCCTTCATGATCCGCAGCGCGCCGCAGTGGCTGCGCGTGCGGCAGTTGCTCGACGAGGGCCGCATCGGCGAGGTGCGCGCGGTCAACGGCCACTTCAGCTATTTCAACGTCAATCCCGCGAACATCCGCAACCGGATGGAAACCGGCGGCGGCGGGATCTACGACATCGGCTGCTACTGCATTCACTCCGCGCGTTTCGTTTTTGGGCAGGAGCCGCGGCGGGTAGTTGCGCTCATCGACCGCGATCCGCAGATGGGCACCGACCGGCTGGCGTCGGCGATTCTCGACTTCCCATCGGGCCATGCGATCTTTACCTGCAGCACGCAGTCGATCCCGTTCCAGCGGGTGCAGATTCTGGGCACGCGCGGGCGCATGGAGATCGAGATTCCATTCAACGCGCCCAACGACCGGCCGACGAGACTGTCCATCGACTCCTCGGGCGACCTCACCTTCAGCGGCATTACGACGGAGACGTTCGCGACCGGCGATCAATACACGCTGCAGGGCGACGCCTTCGCGCGCGCGATCCGCGACAACACCGAGGTTCCGGTGCCGCTCGAGGACTCGATCGGCAATATGGCGGTCATCGAGGCCATCTTCCGCTCGGCGCAGTCGGGCCAGTGGGAAGCCGTAGAGCAATAGGAGTTCCGGTGAGTTGAGCGCTTGAGCGCCGCCGACCCGTCAGGCCGGCCGCGCCGCCGCGCATTCGCGCAGATCGCAGGCCAGCGCATCCACGCGGCTGGGGTCGCTGTCCCAAGCGAACATGAAGCGCGCCGCGCCACCGATGAAGGTGTAGAAGTTCCATCCGCGCGCGTGGAGCCCATTGAGCACGGCCTCCGGCGCTTCGACGAACACCGCGTTCGCCTCGACAGGCTGCGCAATCTTAACGCCGGGAATCGAGGCAACGTGCGCCGCGAACTGCCGCGCGCAGCGGTTGGCGTGCGCGGCGTTGCGCAGCCAAGCGCCGCTCTCCAACATGCCGACCCACGGAGCCGAGAGGAAGCGCATCTTCGACGCCAGTTGTCCCGCCTGCTTGCACCGGTAGTCGAAATCGGTGGCCAGCGCGCGGTCGAAGAACAGCACAGCTTCGCCGATCGCCATGCCGTTCTTGGCGCCGCCGAAACAGAGCACATCCACGCCGCTCTTCCACGACATTTCGGCCGGCGAGCAGTCCAGGCTGGCGCAGGCGTTGGCGAAGCGCGCGCCGTCCATGTGCAGCGACAGCCCGCGCGAGCGGCATTCCCCGGAGATAGCGCGGAGTTCTGCCAGGGTGTAGACGCGGCCCGTCTCGGTGGATTGCGTGACGGTGACCGCGCGTGGCTTGGGGTAGTGAATGTCGCTGCGCTTGGTGGCGAGCTCGCGAATGGCCTCCGGCGTTAACTTTCCCTCCGCGCCCGCCGCCACCAGCAGCTTGGAGCCGTTGGAGAAGAACTCCGGCGCGCCGCACTCGTCGGTTTCGACGTGCGACTGGTCGGAGCAGATGACGCTGTGATACGACTGGCACAGCGAAGCCAGCGCCAGCGAGTTGGCCGCCGTGCCGTTGAAGACGAAGTACACCTCGCAGGCGGTCTCGAACAGGCCGCGGAAGGCGTCGGCGGCTTTGGCGGTCCACGGGTCGTCGCCGTAGGATGTGACGTGGCCGCGGTTGGCGGCCTCCATGGCCTGCCACGCTTCGGGGCAGATTCCCGCGTAGTTGTCGCTGGCGAACTGCTGGACGAGATCCTTCTCTTCGATTCCGGTCATGGCACAATCCTAGCTCGACGTGGGCGAAACACGTCCCAAAGGCGGGCTGAAGTTGCTGCAAAAGGACTGAGAGGGTGCTGACGGTGGGGGAATTTGGAGGCGCGGGCCGGGATCGAACCGGCGCATAAAGGTTTTGCAGACCTCTCCCTTACCACTTGGGTACCGCGCCTCGGGCTGCCTGCGTCACCGTTTGCGGATCGTCCCAATCCGCTCTGCGGCCGGCCGAAACCCGCCGGGGCGATGCGGAATGGAGCGGGAGACGAGACTTGAACTCGCGACCCTCGCCTTGGCAAGGCGATGCTCTACCACTGAGCTACTCCCGCTTGACGCAAGTTCGAGTATACCGGGCCGCCGGAACGCGGTCAAACCGGCGCCGGGCACGGCAAGCGGCACGTTCCGGCTGGACGATCGGCGGCGGCGGAAGCGGATTCGCCGCCCCTGCAGCGGCGTCTTTCAAGCTCCAGCCGATTGACCCGTTCCCGTGCTTCCCGTACACTAAGAAATTGCGAGGGATGCGGCTCGAGCTGCCTTCTACCCGCATCACTAACCCCTGAAGACAGGACCGGATTCTCCTGAGGTTCAGGCATGGAGATAGAAGCAGAATCATGGCAAATCACGTATCGGCGCTGAAGCGCGCCCGCCAGACCGAGACCAAGACCGAAGTGAACCGCGCCAACCGCACGCGGGTTCGAACCAGCTTGCGGGCGCTGCGCGAAGCGCTGGTTAAGGGCGACGCAACGGCCGCCCAGACGCAGTACCGGGCGACGGTTTCGGCGCTCGATAAGGGCGTGCAGAAAGGCGTCCTCCACTCGAACACCGTTGCGCGCCACAAGAGCCGGCTGAATGCACGTCTGAAGGCTCTGGCGACCACGGCCCCGGCCGCCAAGACCGCGAAGGCCGCCAAGAAGAAGTAATCCGTCCGCACCCCTTGCCCAAGTGCTCCGCGGCGCAGGCGCCGCGAGGAGGGCTTTCCGCGCCTGTACTTCCCGGCCGCGGAATCAGAACCGGTAGCGAAGGCTGAGAACCGGGAAACGCTGGATCTGGTCGACCTTGAGGATCGGCAGGCCCTGGGAATTCAGGCAAGCCGATGAAGCGTCGCAGTTCTGCAGCCACACGTAGCCCAGCAAATTGCCGCGGTTGAGCACGTTTTCCGCGCCGGCCTGCAACTCCAGATCGCTCCTCGAGAAGCGGAATCTGCGCTCGAGTTCCACATCCAGACGGTTGTAGGCCGGTCCCCGCACCGCGTTGATGCGGCTGAGGTCGTAGATGCCGCGATCCTGGACCAGGGAGTCCGCGGTGTCGAACGGGCAGTAGACGCGGCCGCTGGTGAACGACTCCCGGCTGTTGAGCAGAATTTTGCCGGGGAGGCGGAAGCTGGTCAACGCGCTGACCGAAACCGGAGTGTCGAAGTTGCCCGTGCGGCGGAGGCCGTCGAGCGCGCGGTAATCGGAATGCGAGAACGAGGCGGAAAGCTGCAAAGTGGCGCGATCGCGCCAGTGGGTGCGCAACACGGCATCCAGGCCGCGCGAGTTGGCCGTGCCCGAGCCGTTGAGCGGCAGCCAGACGAAGGACTGGCCCAGCGTGTCGACCATATTGAAGAGCATGAGTTGCGGGAATTCGGTCGAGACGGGCTCGCGGCGGTACTGCTTGGTATAGCCCTCGGCGTCGAGCGTGCCCCAGCCGCCCTGCCACAGCCTCATGCCGGCCGCGATCTGGCGGACCCCGATCGGCGGGAGCGCATGGTTGGCGGAGTAGCTTACCAGGTCCATGGCGGGAGGCAGTTGCGCGCCTTGGCTCCAGGAAGCATGAATGCTCTGCCGCCCGTTCAGGCGGTACAGGATGGAAGCGCGGGGCTCGAGGGCGTAGCTGCCGTCAATGGCAAACCCTTCGGCGCGGGTGCCGGCCAGCACGCTCCATCGCTTGGCCAAAGTGCCCTCGGCCTGCAGGAAACCGGCTTCCTCGCCGGAAGAGAAATGGCGGTGGAAGCTCACCGCATCGGTGGCGGTTGTGCTGGCCGAGAAGGGAGAAAGCTGGCCGATGGGCTGGGTAACCGAGTCGTCCGGCGCGAGCAGGCTGAAGGCGCCGCCGGCGGTCAGCAGCCACGCGCCCAGTCCGGCCCGCAGCGTGTAGTTCACGCGCGGCAACTGGTTGCGCGAGTTCTCAGTGTAGGTTGACTCCGTGGACGCCGGCGCACAGGTGTTGTGTCCGTTCTCGACCAGGTAGCCGAGCTGCTGCTGCTGGCCGATGTCCTGCCGCACGATTCCGTACTCGGCCGTCAGGTCGGAAGCAACATGCGTATTGTAGGCGTGCTTCCAGGTCAAGGCGCCGGTTTCGCGCCACCCGGTGTATTGGGTCTGGTAGAGACTGGTGACGGCGCGATCGGCTGGGCATGGCGTCATGGTGATCGAGTCGGCGCCGGCCAGGCCGAGAAGCGTGACGCTGTCGCGGCTGCCTGGAGAAAAGTCGACTCGCACCAGCGCGTTGGAGTAGGTGGGAACGCCGTTGATGCCGATGTCGTTGGTGAAGAGGTTGAGAATGCTGCGGTGGGCCGAGAGCAGAAGCGTTCCCGAGCCGGGCAGCTCGCGTTGATAAAGCCCGCCGACGCCCGAGATGCCAAGCGAGAAAATTCGCTGCTGGCGCGCTTCGCCCAGCGTTCGCGTGCGGATCTCGATGAGCGACGAGAGCCGGCTGGAGTAGGATGCGTCGTACACGCCGGGGCGCATCTCCATGCCGCCCACCGCCGTCGAATCGATCATCGACGTGAATCCGCCCGTGGTCCCCGACAAGGCCAGGTGGCTGATGCCGGCGAACTCCACGCCGTCGATCACAAACAGGTTCTCTTCCGGGTGCCCTCCGCGCACGAGCACGTCGTTGGACAGGTCCGAGTTCCACACGACTCCCGGCAACACCTGCAGGTAGCGGGACACGTCGCCGTAGGTTCCTGCCGAGGAGCGAATCTCTTCGCCGGCGATTTGCGGCACCGGCGCCAGCGCGGTGTGCACGTCGTTCAACGTGGCCTTCACCTCGACGGTTGTAGCCGAAGCGGCAATGGGCCGTGCCGGCATGGGTGCGGAGTCAGAGCCAGCGTCGGCGGCGGCGGGAGCGTCGGCTTCGCGCTGCGACGATTCCTGTGCGCAAACGATGATGGGGAAGGCGAAGAAGAAAACCGTCAACGCCGCGGCGCCGGCCACTCGATCCATGGGATCTCCAGAATCGGGAAACGGCAACCTTGGCGCGTAGATGCGAGGCGAGGAGGGAGTGCCGGTCCCGCGAATTCGATCGCCAAGTTGTGCGAACAACTTGGAATCTTTCTGGATTATGAGTGGCTTCTAAATATTCGGACAGATATCGGCCGTCTCCATCGAAGTAATAGTCTGTCTTGTTTCGCTACAGTTTCAGTTCTTTCTCCGCGGCCGGCACATGTTCTTCGCTTTTTTGTCGGTCTTTGACGAGTCTATTCGGCCACAAACCGGCTCACGGTCCCTTGCGAAGCAGCGGTTTCAGCACGGGGAAGAGCGTATCGGCGATGATCCGGGACCCTTTGGCAGTGGGATGGATGCCGTCGTCCTGAATCGTTCCGGGGACGTGGATCAGGTCGCGATAGAGCATGGGGACAAAAGCGACGCGATGCCTGGCGGCGAGATCGCGGAAGACCTGGTCGAAGGAGCGGATGTAGTCCGGGCCGTAGTCGGGCGGCAGCGTTATGCCCGCGAGCAGGATTTTGACATGCGCCTTCTCGAGGCCCGTCAGGAGCTGGTCGAGGTTGCTGCGTGTCTGCTCCACGGGCAGGCCGCGCAAGCCGTCGTTGCCTCCGAACTCGACGATCACGATGTCGGGATGGTGGCTTAGCACGAACGGCAGGCTGGCGAGCGCGTCCTTGGTTGTGGCGCCGCTGGTGCCCTGGTTGACGACCTTGTACCGGTATCCGCCGGCGTCGAGGAGCTTCTGGAGGAAGTCGGGATAGGACTGGCCGTAGGGAAGCCCGAGCCCGGCGGTGATGCTGTCTCCGTAGCAAACCAGCAGCGGCGGGCCGGCGGCACGAAGCGGCGCAGCCAAGATCAGCGAGAAACATGCGACCAGAACCGCGCGCCGGGCGTCCACGTATATAGTGTAGCCGCGCGCGAGGCGCTGCGGAGTGCGCGAACCAGCGGCACGTTACACTGCAAGGAACGGGAGGGCGAATTGATTCAGGTCAAAGGCGCGAAGAAGTGGATCCAGAATGGCGCGCGGCGCGTGGACATTCTTCGCGGAATCTCGCTGGAGATTCCGGCGGGCCAGTTTGTGGCCATCGTGGGCGCGAGCGGAAGCGGCAAGAGCACGCTGCTCGGGCTGCTGGCAGGGCTCGATACGCCCAGCGAGGGCGAGATCTGGATCGACGGCGTACCCATTCACAATCTTGCGGAAACCGAGCTGGCCGCGGTGCGCGGGCGCAAGATCGGCTTCGTCTTCCAGTCCTACCAGCTCATCCAGACGCTCACGGCTCTCGAAAACGTTCTGCTGCCCTACGAGCTCAACCTGGAGGGAAGCGGCCTGGAGCCGGCCCGGCGGCTGCTCGGCGAGGTCGGCCTCGAGGAGCGCATGGATCACTATCCCGTGCAGCTCTCGGGCGGCGAACAGCAGCGCGTGGCGCTGGCGCGCGCCTTCGTGGCTCAGCCGCCCATCGTAATGGCCGACGAGCCCACCGGAAACCTCGATTCCACAAACGGCCGGATGGTTCTCGATCTTCTGCTGGAACGGCAGCGCAAGGCGGGAACGACGCTGGTGCTCGTGACCCACGATCCCGACGTGGCCAGCCGCGCCGACCGCAAGATCGTGCTCAAGGACGGCCTGGTCGTGGAGGACTCGAAGCCGGGACCGTTCCCGCCGGATTCCACTTCCGCGCAAGGAGAGCAATGGCCAAGCGAGCTTTGAGCTGGAAGCGCGCCGCGGCCATCGGTTGGCGCGATCTGAAGTCCGCACCCGGCAAGTTCGGCTTTGTCGTTTTGTCCGTTGCGATCGGCGTGGCTGCGCTGGTGGGCGTGCGCGGGTTGAGCGACAGCTTTCGCGACACGCTCAACACCGAAGCGCGCTCGCTGCTGGCCGGCGACTTGAGTGCGCGCATGTTCGGCGCGCCGACAGCCGACGAGCAGAGCAAGATTGCTGCGATTCAGCTTCAAGGCGGCGGAGCGATCCGCTCCACGTGGGTCACCGAGTCCGTTTCGATGGCTTCCGTGAGCTCGTTTCCGGCGCCGCTGCTCGTCTCGCTCAAGGCCGTCGATCCCGCCGAGTATCCGTATTATGGAACCGCCGAATTGGAGCCCTCGATGCCACTGGTGCAGGCGCTTCAGGGCGACTCCGCCGTGGTGGCGGACGAGTTTCTCATCCGGCTGAACGCGCACCTGGGCGACACGCTGCGGCTGGGCAGTAGAGACTTTCGCATCACGGCGGTGCTGAAGCAGGAACCCGATCGGATCAGCGCGGGCATGGGGCTGGGGCCGCGGGTGATGATCTCGCAGGCGTCGCTTGCGCGCACCGGATTGCTGGCGCCGGGCAGCCGGGCGACCCGGCGATTGCTCGTCAAGCTTCCGGACAAGCCGCCGCGCGGAGTCACCGAAGACGCAGAGGCGGCGGGGGTACGCAAGCAGCTTGAGGCCGCACTGCCCGACGCGCAGGTGATGGACTATCGCGAGGGCAATCCCGCGCTCACGCGCGGACTCGATAATGCAACTTCGATCCTGAGCTTGATCTGCCTGGTCGCGATGGTGCTGGGTGCTATCGGCGTGGCTATGGCCATGCATGCCCACCTCGAACAGCGAATGGATATGCTGGCGATTCTGAAAGCGGTCGGCGCGGACTCGGCGGATCTGCTGCGCATCTTTCTTTTGCAGACGTTGGGCCTGGGCCTCGCGGGCGGATTGCTGGGCGTTGCCGCGGGCGTCGGCTTGATGGCCGCGCTGCCGGCCGCGTTTGGCAGGCTGCTTCCCGTGCATGTGATTCTGCACTTCCCGTGGCAGTCGGCGCTGGCGGGCCTGGCGACGGGCCTGCTGACGACGCTGCTCTTTTGTGTTCCCCCGCTGCTCGACGTGCGCGCGGTGCGGCCGGTGCTGGTGCTGCGGAGGATGGTTGAACAGGGCCCCAGAGGAATCGCGGCATGGTTCGCCCGCTGGTGGGCGCGGCGGCTGCAACTCGGCATCGCGGCAGCGGTGGTGGCCGCGCTGGGCGGCATCGCGTGGGCGCTTTCCGATTCGCCCAAAGTGGGAGCGTGGTTTGCGTTTCTGTTCACTGTCACGCTCGTTGTATTGCTGATTCTGGCGGCGGTTGCGCTTTGGGTGCTTCGCCTGTTTCTGCGGGCGACGCGCCTCCGACTGCCTTCGTCGCTGCGCCACGGCCTCGCCAACCTCTACCGGCCCGGCAACCAATCCGCCGCGGTGCTGGCGGCGCTGGGCACGGGAGTCATGCTGATCTTTACCGTCTACCTGGTGCAGAAGGGGCTTTTGCGCGACCTGCACGAGACCGCTTCGCCGAGCCTGCCCAACGTCTTCCTGATCGATGTCCGCACCGACGAAGTCGACGGCGTCAAGACGTTCTTCGCGCATCAGCCGGGTGTGAGCCAGCAGGTCAGCCTGATTCCGGTCGTGATGGGCCGGTTCATTTCTATCAACGGACAGCCGGTGGAGCAGATGAAGGACCAGCACTATCCGCGGCGGATGCTCGAAAGCGCCGAGTTGAGCTGGGCCGATGCGCCGCCGGAAGGCGACAAGGTAACCCAGGGCGCGTGGTGGAAGGACGCGAACGCGGCCGAGATCGCCGTGGGCGACGGCGTGGCCAAGCGCCTGCATTTGAATCTCGGCTCGACGATGGAACTCGACACAGGCGGATCGGCGCGCACCCTCAAGGTGGCCGCGATCTTCTCGGCAGACGGCCAGCATCTGGCGGCGCGGATGCAGTTTCTTCTGCCTTCGGGGTTGATTTCCGGCCAGCCTTCCACATGGTATGGCGGCCTGCACATCGATCCGAAACAGGTGGGCGCAATGGAGCGGGCGTTCTTTTCGGCCTACCCCACGATCACCGTCATCAATATCGCCGACGTGCTGGAGCGCGTGGAGGACGTCGTCGATCAGATCACGTTCGTGGTGCGGCTGCTCGCCGGATTCTCGATTCTCGCGGGCCTGACGATACTGGCGTCGAGCATCGCCAGCACGCGCTTCCGGCGCATGCAGGAGGCGGTGGTGCTGAAGACGCTGGGCGCCACGCGGATGCGCATCGTGCGCACCTTCAGCGTGGAGTTCAGCGTTTTGGGGTTGCTGGCGGGCGCGGTAGGCGCGGTCTTCGCCAACGTGCTCGCGCACATCCTGCTGCACCGGATCGATGTTGCCTTTGCCATCGATTGGGTGGCAGGGCTCGCGGCGCTCGCGGGAACCGCGGTGCTGGCCACGGCCACGGGCTGGATCGCCAGCTACAGAATCCTCGGCCTGCGGCCGCTCGAGGTGTTGCGCGAAGAATAGCAACGCTGGGAGAGGCGATGAGATTGATCTTTATCTACGGTTTGCCGGCGACTGGCAAGCTGGTCTCTCCTGACGAATTCGATTGCCTCTGTTGCTTCGGAATTTGAGAGATCCCGGATTGTCTATTGCGCCTCCGCCGCCGCCTCAAGGCTCAGCACGTCTTTCACCACCTGCTGGCCGGGGGCAACGCCGGACAGAACCACCTGCTGGCCGCCGGGGAGCATGTCGCCGGCGGCGACCTCAACGCGCTTGAACTGTCCCTGTCCGGCGGGAACGAAGACCCATTCCCGGTCGTGCAGGTGCAGAATGGCGCTGGCCGGCACCGCGGAGTGCGTCACGGCGGTGCGGCTCTGGAGCGTCGCCGTAACAAACATCCCCAGGCGGAGAATGCCGGGATTGGCGACTTCAATGCGCACCTTCGCGGTGCGGATCGTGGGGTCCAGCACCGGCCCGATGTCGCTTACCCGGCCGGAGAGCAGCTTGTCGGGGTATGCCGCGAGCTTGATCCGCGCCTCCTGCCCGAGATGAACCTTGGGCAGGTCGTTCTCGTAGACATCGCAGAGAATCCACACCGTGCTCAGGTCGGCGATGGTGAAGGCCGTGGCCGTGCCCGACAGCGCAACGCCCGCGGCCGCCGAATTGGTGATGTTCTGCGCGACGATCACGCCCGAGGTGGGTGCATACACATTCACTACTGAACTGGGATGCTCGGGGTTGATGCCGAGGACCTTCAGCTGCTCGTCCGCCGCCGTCAAATCGGCCTGGGCATCCTTTTCGGTGTCCTCCGCCTGCTCCAACATGGCCTGAGAGATCGCGCCGTGCTGGTAGAGATCCTGGGCGCGCAGGTAGGCCTTGTCGGCGAGCTGCTCGTCGGCCACCGCCTTCCGGTACACATCGACGGCGCCGCTCACGTCGGGACTCTGCACGCTGAACAGCAGTTGGCCTTTCTTCACGTTGTCGTCGAGCCGGGCGCGGATATCGACCACGCGGCCGTTGGCGACGGAGATGACCGGAATCTCGCGCGAGACGTCGGGAGAGACCGATCCGGTCACGTTCAGCTTTTCCGGCTCGTCGATCCGGCCCGCCGCCACCAGGGGAAACTGTTCGGGATGGTCGACATTCACAATGGCCGGGTTGCCGGTCTCAATGACCTGCGCCGGGGAGGCGCCGCCGCTGGCGGGATCGAACTTCTTTCCGCAGCCTGCCAGCAGAACCAACGCAGCCGCGCAGCACGCAGCGGCAAAAATGGGATTCTTCGTCATGGGATCACCTCGCGTCCGACGGCAAGATTCAGTTGTCCGGCGGCGGTAAGATAGGCGCCGATCAGTTGCACATAGGCTAGTTGCACCTGGCGGTAGTCGCTCTGGGCGTTCAGGAAGTCCATCAGCGAAGCGCCGCCATGCTGGTAGGCGTAGGTCACGGTGTCGCGAACTTTCAGCGCCTCATCGTTGTACTCGGCCTTGTACGGTTTGAGCATCTCGATATTGCTGCGCACCAGCTCATACGCTGTGTCGACATCGGAGAAGACTTGCGCGCGCGCGGCCTCGCTGGCCTCCTTGCTGCGCTCGATGTCGATCAGCGTGCGCTTCTTCTCGCCCTGGTTGCGGTCGAAGATGCGCAGGGGAATGTTCACGCCGGCGCCCAGCGTCTGGATCGCATTGGGATTGTTGTTCGACGCATTCCACGTGTACCAGGCGCTCAGTGTCGGATCGGTCGAGCCGTTGGCCTCGGCCAGCTTGTGATTGGTTTCCGATTGCCGAGCCGCTTCCAGCGCCGCCTGCAAGTCAGGCCGCGTGTCGAGCGCGATCTGGCGGAACTCGTCGAGAGACTGCAGCGACTCCGAGAAATCGAATGTTCCGGTTACGTCGAACTGGTCGAGGGGCGTGCGATCGTTCAAGAGCTGCAGCATCTGGATCTTGGCAGTGCGCAGGTTGACGATCGCCGTCTGCAGCTCCGATTCGTATTGAACGCGGAGCAATTTGATGCGATCGAAGTCGATCTGGGCCAGGTCACCGGCCTTGAGACGCGTGCGGCTGATCTCGATGATCTTGTCGTAGTAGTCAAGATCCGCCTTGGCCATCTCCACGACCGTTTTGGCCTCGAGCGTCTGGACAAATGCCGTGCGCAGCGTGAATTCGAGGTTGCGCTTCAGGTCCTCGTGCTGCGATGCGGAGATCCGCGTGCCTTCCTGCGCGCTTTCCCGCCGCAACTCGCGTTTGTGGTCACGCTCGTGCAGGTAACTGAGGTTGGGAGACACGAATGTTCCGGCGAGCGGCACCCAATGACCATCGTTAGGGGCGATCTGAGTTCCATCCACGGTTGTCGTCAACTGCGGATTGGGCCTGAGGTATGCCGTGATTTCTTCGGCCCGCATCTCGTCCACGCTGTCGGCGTCGGCCCGAAGTACGGGATTGCCCGCTTCAAACCTGGCCTTGACCTGATCCCACGTCAGGGCCTGCTGAGCCGAAACACAGTTTGGCGCGAGCGCAACGATCGCAGCCGCGATTCCGGCGGACAGGGAAAAGAGAATCCGCTTCATAGAAGGCCTTTGCGCCGTGGTTTGCACGGTGAGCATGCGAGGGTAAACGGTTGACAACGAAGAACCAGCGGAACGGACAGATCAGAGAGCCGGAGGAGGGCGATTCTCAATCGACGCCAAGGCTGGCGGTTTCATGAAAGGGGCGAAGAGACTGCTTGGCGCGGCCATGCGCACAATGGCAATCGACAAACCCGTGGACGCGGGCAGAGGGAGCACAGCCGCCAGAGGAGCCATCGAGTGAGGACTGGCCCCGTCGTGATCCCGACGCACGCTACAGTCGACTTCGGCGGGATTCTGGGCCGCCATCAGGTCGTCGGTGATCGAGATGGCCGGCAGCAAAATCAGAATGACGACCGCAAGCGCGACGAACTGCGCGCGGCGGCCCAGTGTTGTGCGCGGCCCCAAGTGCAGCCACGCCCACAGCATCCACCCTGCCACGGCCGCCCAACCGAGATTGAGGGTTAGCTCCACTTCAAGTGTCGATTCTACATCAGGGAAGATTGCCAACGGAAAGGCCCTACAACCTTCAGGTTGGACGGAAACCGAACCACCGCGGGTTGCGGTAACTTGAAAGATTTGTGAACTTTGGGCTTCGGTTCTTCCACCCTGAAGGCGTTGGCCGGCCGCTCTCAATCGGCAAGGCTCCGGAGTGCCGTGCCGATCTCCGATCGCGCCGCCTACGTTGACCCCGGCCGGGAATCCCCCTTAAGATTAAGTGTTGGCTTTGTGCGCTCACGGTCCGGTCCGGCCCGAACGGCACACCGGTGAGTTCCCGAGGATTGCCCCCTCGTTCAATGGCAGGACAGCTGACTCTGGATCAGCATATCGGGGTTCGAATCCCTGGGGGGCAGCCAATAGGCCAAAGTCTACCCTCAATCTACATTCATCTTCGACCGTCTATTGTCGTCTAAAGGGAGAGGAGATCCCCCGGCTCTGCCGGGGTGGCAGTAGCAGTTTGACATTTCCGGGAGTCCATCCAAGAAGCTCCAGATGTGAGCCGACCAAAGCACACATCAAGGAGAATCTGGATGGACCAATTGGAGAGTCTAAGTCACTCCGTATGGGAGTGCAAATACCACGTAGCCTTTATCCCCAAATGCCGCCGTCGAGTGCTGTATGAAGGGCTTCGGCAGCATTTGGGAGAGGTCTTTCGGCGTCTGGCCGAGCAGAAGGAAAGCCGGGTGCTGGAAGGCCACCTTATGCCGGACCATGTGCATATGCTGCTTTCGATACCTCCCAAGTATGCGGTGTCGGAAGTGGTGGGTTTCATCAAGGGCAAGAGCACGATTCACCTGGCGCGGACCTACGGTGAGCACAAGCAGAATTTCGCAGGCCAGCATTTCTGGGCGCGCGGGTATTTTGTGTCGACGGTGGGGCGTGATGAAACGGCGATTCGCGAGTACATCCGCAATCAAGAAGTTGAGGACAAGCGCCTGGACCAACTGCGAATGTGGAAATAGCCGCCGTAAGGCGGCCCCAATCACGTCGGGGCCGCGTTAGCGACCCCGCTCAAGCCGCTTTGAGCGGCTCACACCGTAAAGCCCCCGGCTCTGCCGGGGGATATTTACAATCTGGACTATCCTCCTTAAAAATCAATGACTTGATCTGCAACTGTTTGCGCCTTTTCTGTCTCTGACCGTCCCCTCTGGCTCCCCCAAGCGCAATTTGACTGTAGGAAGTTTTAGGCATTCTGTCAGAAAACGACCGAAAGAGGGTATCCTCGGGTACCTCCAACGCAACGTGCGGCAAAAAGACAGTGCTAATCTTTTCGCGATGGCCCTGACAGCTTTTGTTAACGGTGAGCGCAAAGACGCTACTCGTTTCAGTTCGGAACAGTGGAGTGCTCTTAAAGTCTCGAAGCCGGTTATTGAACTCTGTTGCTGCAAAACAAAAGGCTTCATGCGTGTAAGCAATCGCGGTACAAGGCATTTTGTACATGCTAGAAAGCCCGACACCTGCACATCAGGGCCAGAATCGGAATTGCATCTGTATTTCAAGAGTGTCATTGCTGAAGCTATTCGAGCAGTAGGGTGGGATGCGGAAGTTGAAATGAGCGGTCCTGAGGGTGCGTGGAGAGCGGATGTGATGGCCACGCGGCGCACGGTACAAGTTGCCTTTGAAGTTCAGCTATCCCCCATAACGCTCATTGAACTTCAGAGAAGACAAAGTGCTTACGCTGCCCACAATGTGCGAGGCTGTTGGTTTTACGGGTCTGGTGCGTTAAATGCGTTGCCACCAGTCGGTTCGAGCGAACCGTTGTTTCCGATATTTTCCGATGAAAGAGTTTGTATTGGAAGTCATCCAATGAAGATGCGTGAAGCTGTGATCTCCCTGTTGAAGGGTCATTTCAGACATTGCGCCAAGCAGCGAAAAACTACATTCCATAACATCTTGATTTACCGTTTCTCGCGGTGTTGGGCTTGCGGACGAGACTTCGACATTTTTTCCATTATGGAGCGAGGAACAACCTGTTGGGATGAACTGCCTGTTGAAGATGATGGTCAAGGGTATCCGCTCCCCTTGAACAAATCAGGTGCCCCTTGGATAGTTGAGCGAGTCCAACAATTCGTGAATACCAATCCGCAATTGTTGCTGGAACTCAGTATTCCGGGATGGTTCTACGCTCAATCATCAAGGCGCAAACATTACACGTTCTGCTGCTATCACTGTGGACAACTCACCGCTGAAGGGGTCTTTGAACAGTTGTTGCTTCATGGTGACTGCACTCAAGACCTCAGCTATAGCGTTCAACAGATTGCTTCAATCAAGCTGAAGAGTAGTGTTGCATTCGACGAAAAAACCCACTGGTGCTTTTCAACATCGCGCCGCTTCTGTTGCTAACGTCGAATTGCACTGAACGCTGCTGTAGTTATCATTCACTGCACCCGGCTGGCGAAGTGATAAAACAGGGATTCACACCCCGATTCATGGTTCCCACTTGGACAGATTTTGTTAAGGTACACCTGTAAACAGGCAGACCGTCTGCACTTCACTTGTCCGGATCGGCGAGCGTGGATCCCGCGCGCCGGCGATGCGCCACGCAATCGTCGTACAGCGATTCGAGGCCTTCCGTTTGCCTGGAGATGTCGAAGCGCTCCCTTGTCCATTCGCGTGCCGCTCCGCTCATGCGCGCCCAGAGCGCATCGTCCTCAAGAAGCGCATGCATGGAATCCGACAGGGCGCCGGCGTCTCCTTCCGGGCAAAGCAGGCCGGTCCGTCCGTGGTCGACGGCTTCGGGGATGCCCCCTACAGAGAAACTCACGACCGGCGTGCCAGCGGCCTGAGCCTCCGCAAAGACCATGCCGAATCCTTCCATGGCGCCGGACGATGCGGTGATGCTGGGGTTGCAAAGAACGCGGGCGCGGGCCATGCTGCGCAGGACTTCTTCGGGACTCTGCACGCCGCGGAAGGAAGCGCGGAGCGAGAGGTTAGCGGCAATCGCCTCCAACTTCTGGCGCAGCGGCCCATCGCCGATAATCTCGACGCGGGCATCCGGATCGCGCTGCCGGAGGAGGGCCATCGCCCGGAGCAGGACCTCACAGCCTTTCACCTCCACGAGGCGGCCGACAAAGAGCACGAGTTTGGGATCGCGCGCCAGACCGGCGGCGGGAAAGCGCTCGCAATCGATGCCGGTGTAGTGGACGTGGAGTTTGGCTTCGGGGAATCCGGCCTTCAGCGCGGCGTCGCGAACAAACCGGGAGACGCAGATAAACGCCGCGGCCTCGCGGAACAGGCGCTCCCGGTGCCGCAGAAAGTGGCGGCCGGAGCGGCTCACCCGGAGAGCGCGGTCGGTGGAAGTGACATCGAAGCCATGCAGAGAAACCACCAGGGGCAGATCGAGCTTCCTGGCGATGGGCAGCGCCTGCACGGCGTCAATGGCAAAATGCGCGTGAATGAGAGAGGGATTGATGGAACCGAGACGCCGGAAGAAATCGGGCGCCACGGGAAAACCGCGATAGAGACTGGCGGCGAGCTTGTCGATGGGCCCTTGTCCGTCGCGGAGCAGGATCTGTTGCAGCGGATGATGAAGGGCGGGGCTGGTGCGGCGCAGGCCGGCGAGGACAGGGCGGTAGCGGCGCAAGTGCCGTGCCGGTTCCACGACGAACGTCTCGCTGGGGGCGAGGAGGCGTTCGCGAAAAATGAGGACGGTCGGCATGGAATCAGTCCCCCCAAAAGGCGCCGCGGATCGGGCCCGGCGATGCGGGGCCGGATTCGCTGGATGTGAATACAGAGCGGGCCGAAGCCTGCGCGATCGCCGCCGGGACTCGAACCTGGCCGGGCGCAGAGGCCGCGGAGCCGCAGCGGCTCCGTTGCTTGAGCGGCTTTCCGCCAGCCCTGGCTGGGCGAATCCATTGCACCGCAAGATAGACCGCGATCATGAGCACGGCATCGGAAGCCAGACTGGTCCAGGCGGCTCCGACCCAGGACCAACGGGGCAGAACCACGAGATTTAGGCCAAAATTGAAGAGGGCCACGCCCACCTGCACGATGGTCCGCAGGATCTGCCGATTGGCTCCGGAAAGAGCGTCGGCAAGAAACCAGTGGACGCATCGCATGACGGGGATCAGGGCAAGTAAACGGATCGCCGGTGCCACACTGGCGTATTTCGGCCCCAGGATATAGGGCAAAAGCGGCGCGATGAGCAGGAGAGCAAGAAAGTCCGCTGCGCCGTAGATCACAGTCTTACGAATCAGGCTCTTGGCGTAGCCATACGTTGCGTCGATCCCCTCGGTGCCGATCCGAAATAATCGCGGGTATGCGGCCGACACCAGAGCGCGCACCGGCGTCAGGCTGGTGTCGATGATGCGATAGGCAGCGGCATAGACGCCGGCCGCGGAGAATGTCGAAAGCCGCGCCAGCATGGTCTTGTCGATGTCGTTGTAGACGGTTTGCGCCGAGGTGCTGATGGAGAAGAACGTGCCTTCCCGGGCGTCCTGCCACAGCGCTCGAAACGACACCCGCGGCACGCCCCACAGAGCGTTCCCCTGCTGCAGGGCAAAGGCGCCGCCGACGATGCTGGTGGCCAGATATACCCAGGCCCATTGCGCGATCGCGACATGGCGGTAGCATGCCACCAGAACCACGATCCCGATGACGCGCAGAAAGCTCATGGTGGTGTTTTGAACCGCGGTCTTGCTCATCTTGCCGGATGCGGCAAACCCGAAAGAAGCAAGATCGATGATGCGGACCAGGATCAAATCGGAGAGGCAGATTGCCGCGATCAGGGCAAGGGGAACTCTTGGCGCCCAGATGTGCGAAAGCGCGCAAAGCGCAAGCGAAAGCAGAAGCCCGGTGACCAGGGTCGCCACGAGCCCGTTGCCCCAGCACAGCGGAGCGCCCCGTTTCCCCGAGCGGACATTCTTCAGAAAGAGGGTGCCGCAGCCCAGGCCGACATAGGGCGAGACGATGCTGGTCATCGCCGTGACCGCGACAAAGGCGCCGTATTGCGCCGGCCCCAGCGATCGGGCGATGAAGAGAAAGTAGATTGCCTGCAAAGCCAGCCGTAGGCTCTGGCCGAGGCACAGGTTCGACGAGTCCTTGAGCAGGGAATTCTTCATCCAGTGCGAAGGGTGCAGGATGCGAAGATGCGCGCGGGCGCGCAATTTGAAATGGTCCCGCATGTCGCGATCGACGAGCGCGAAGGGGAGGGTAGCGAGCTTGCCGAGGCGTGAGCGCCGATCGAACTCCGCGGCCTTGACCGCTCGCCGGATGGCGTCGGCTCGCTGGTTCAACTGAGTTGCCACGCGCGCGTAGCGCGGATCCTTGGCCATGGCTCTCGTCTGTTCCTCGAGCCGGTCGCGCTGAACCAGGGTCCGGCTCAAGCCGGAGGGCTTTTTCGAGATCGAGCCGAATCGCTCGGTGTATTGGTAATAGGCCTCCGGAACAATGAGATAGCTTCCGCCGGCAAGCAAAACATCGAGGGTAAAGCGAAAGTCCTCGGCGTAACGGCTTTGCTCGTCGTAGCAAATGCCGTGCGCCCGGATGTGGGAGACGCGGATCAACTGCTGGAGGAGGCCGAAGTCGACGGCATCGGGCTGGTTGCCTTTGCAGCGGGCAGCGAAGCCTTCGCAGTCCAGGCGCAGCCCGGAGCCGAGCAGGGCGGGGTCGACTCCGAGCTTCACCACCCTGCCGGCGTGACGATCGTACAGAACGAGATTGTCGGCGACGAGCACATCCTGGGCCGAAGGCGCTTCCAGCAGCCGCTCCAGGCGCTCGCGGGACATGGTGTCGTCCGCGTCGAGTAAAGCGATCCACTCGCCTTTGGCCATGGCAAGCCCGGCGTTGCGCGCCGCGGCCGGTCCTCTGTTCTCACTGAAGCAGTGCAGGCGAATCCGCGAGTCGGTCAGGACGCGGCCCCGCACCAGATCCGCCGTGCGGTCCGTCGAGCCATCGTCGATCACCAGAATCTCGATGTCGCGGATGGTCTGCTCCTGTGCCGAATCGAGCGTACGCAGGATCGTCTCCTCGGCGTTGTAGGCCGGAATCAGGATCGACACGAGCGGCATCAGAATTCCTCCGCATGGCGATCGGGACGGCTGAGAATCAGGAGCGCAACGAGAGCGTACAGCCAGGGGATTCCGACCGGGATGAGCAGCCACGATTCGCCGACGTTCTCGACCAGGAATAGGGGCAGCAGGACAATGGCCCAAAGAACGGCGTTGTTTAGCGCCTTGTGCTCAATGGCGGCGGTGGCCTGCGCAAATGCGCGCACGAACACCACGATCATAGGGATGAGTCCGGCGATGCCGAGCTGAAGCAATAGATCCAGATACCCGTTCTGCGCCTGGTTTTCCGACCACCCGGTGGTGAGCACCGCCTGTATGGATTCTCCATGCAACCCGGACCAGAAGGCTGAGTAGCCGTATCCGAGCAGCGGCCGCCTGGCGATGGAAAGAAGCGCCTGCTCCCAGATGATCGTGCGCTGCGTCAGGGTGGGGTCTTTGCCCATCGCGAGCAGAAGTTGGTTCAAATTGGATTGAATATAGAAAACCGCCAACGACAGCGGGACTGAAAGAACCAGCAGGAACAGCAGCCGGTCCAGAGAGCGGATCCGGACAACGAGCCGGAGGCCGTAGATGAGAGCGATTGCGAGCGCCGCCAGAAGCCACCCCTGCCTGGAAGCGCTCATCACGATAAAGACCAGCGACAGCAAGATCACAGACCCGCGAATGAACTGCTCTGCAATCCCCCGAGTCCGTGCACTCAGGCCAACGGTCAGAAACAACACGCAACTCGCCGCACAGGCATTCTTGTGGCCGAAGATGCCGCGCCACGCATCGTCGTAGCGGGGATCGATGCCGATGTTGGGGAATACGGTGACCGTCAATACACAAAGCGCAAGGGCGATAAACGCCGCGAAGGTGAGGAATGAGATGAGCCTGTCTCCCGGATAGCGCACGTAGAGATAGAAGGCGAAGAGCGTAGTCACCAGCAGGTTCAGAGCACCGACCAAAGTCGCCCCGGGATACTGCGACCACAGAATCGACAGAAACGCAAAAACTGGAAGAAGCAGCAGGAGCTTCGACCCTTTGCATGCGGCCAGGATGCTGCGGAAACGCGTCGACAGCAGTAGCAGGACGATCAGTGAAAACACCAGCCTGGCGACTCTGTGCGAAGTGGGGTCCGCCTCCGTCGCGGTGAATTGGAAGACAGCCGGACCGGAATCGTCCTGAATCACGCCGCGGGCGGTAATAAAAACGGTGGGCAACAAAGCGACCCACGCGCTGGCTTCTTCCCAAACCGAAGTTTCACGCGGCTGCTCGCAGGACAGGCTCTGTTCAACCTGCCACGCCGTGCCCGCGCTGTAGCCGATCATTGCCATTGGCCCGATGAACTCCTGACGTGTGCTCTGGCAAGCGAGTCGCTGGTATCGGGACTTGCCGCAGCCTCGAAGACGGCCTGCGCCGGATGTTCCAGGCGTTGAGCGTCCCGGGGCCGCGGGAACTGGATCAGCTGATGATCGCCCGCGCCGGTAAAGTCACGAAGTGGCGTGCTGCCGGGGCCCGAAGGAGTCGAAGCGGGCAGGAAAGCAGGCGTCCGGAATCCGCTCCACAGCCCTTTTGTCTGAGCCAGGCAAAGACCGGCGCCTTCGAAGTTCCCGCGGAGCAGAACCAGCCCGGCCCGCGCGAGGTTGTATGCGAGGAAGCTCATCCAAAGGACGCGCAGCGAGTTCAGGCGCAGCACGTGGCCCATTCCAAAGCCATAGGCTTGAGCGCGGGGCGCGGAGGCGCTGACGCTGAACATGTCCCGGCGGGGATGGACAACATGGCGGCTGCGGTCGAAGCGGCCCCTTGCTCCCCGGCGCAACAACCGGAGCACGTAGTCGGTGTCTTCGCCGCTGCCGTACGGGGTTCCGGATCCCAACCCCAGTTGCACGTCAAAGCGGGCGGATTGTGCAAGATCGGTCCACAGAAAAAGAGAAGCCGAGCAGGTCGTGCGAAACGCATTATGCGGTTTGATGTTGCAGGAATCCTGCAACCAGCGATTCCCGCTCAGGACGCCAGCCGTGTCTTTCACACCGGCCGCCAGAATGTCGTACTCGAAGTTCGTCTCAAACCAGCCGGAAACCCACTCCAGCAAGCCTTCGGGATAGAGGCAGTCGTCGTCGGGAAACGCAACCAGATCGCCGCTTACGAACGTCAGCCCCAGATTCCTGGCGCGCGACAGACCGGGCTCGCTCCGCAAATGGCGGATGGGCAGGACATCGCGGAATGGGCCGAGAAGAGCGGGAAGGCGGCTGGGGTCCGGATGCTGATCGACGACGATGACCTCGCCGATGAATCGGACCTGCGGAATCAGCGAACGCAAAAGCGCAGACAGGTCGTCGGACCGATTGCCCAGTGTGGCGACGATCAAGGAGACCTTAAGCACGGGTTAGGGTCCTCCTTGGCCGAAGAAGATCTACCAGAGCGCGCGGCGTGAGGGTAAGACCCATGGCGATCAGGAAGGCGCGCGGATAACCCAAGGTGCCGCGAACGACCGACCAGAAGGTAGCCGGCGTGTTACACAGAGCGGCGACCTGCGTCGCGTAGAAGTATGCCTTCGCTTTGGGAGTGACCAGGCGATTGCGGGCCACCCAGTTCTCGGATGCCGACGAAGACCGGCCCGCACTCACGGATTTCCGGCCGCGGTCGATGTGGTAGATCGCGAGGGGCTCCCACACCCACAGGAACTCCACTCCCGGGTGAACCGAAGCCCGGATGAGCCAATCCCAGTCCTGGTGCCGGGGAAGATTCGGGGTGAACGGCAACTCCAGCAGGAGGGCGCGCGGGACCAGCAGCGTGGATGTCTGAATAAAGCCCTCGCCCTGGCGGATCGACGCTTCCCGGCAGAACAGGTACTCGCTCATCGATTCGCGGGTTCCTATGGGGCGCGCCGGCCACACTTCGTCGCCTGTGGGGCGGCGGGCAATCAGGCGGCAGGTGACAACCGGAAAAGATTCCTTCGACTTCCGCGCCAGTTCGAGTTGCCGGGCCAGTTTGTTCGGGGACCATTCGTCGTCGTCGTCGAGCAATGCAACGAACTCGCCGCGGCCCATTCTGACGCCGACATTCCGGGCCTCGGACCCCCCACCGGGTGCGGAAGACTGACGACGGACAGGCGATCGTCCTCGATCGCGGCGCGAAGATCGGCCGCAGTGCGATCGTCTTGCTCGGGCCCATCGATTACGACGATGACTTCAATCGCCGAGAGGGTCTGTGCGAGGACGCTTTTGACCGCCCGAACCACAAGGTCCGGACGCTCCCGTGTCGGGATCACGACACTCACCATGGGAAACCGATTCACGCCATCGCTCCATTCCCGTGCCAACTCGATTCAAGCCAAAGCCTCGATCCTTCCACCGCGATCCAACTACGGAATGGCGTAGACCACCGCCGAGGTCGCCGCAGCCGCAATGCTTCCGGCGCCCAGCACCGCCAGATTCCGTCCAAAGCTGAAAGGCACATAGAGAACATCGCCCGGCTGCATGGCGATGTCTGGAATCTTGCCTTCCTGAAGATCGCCGACCGAGATCCTCCGATCGGAGAACGATCCGTCGCCGGCCTGTCGAATCAACCGGGCCCGCCCCTGCTTTGCGGTTTTGGTCAAGCCGCCGGCCAGCGCGATGGCCTCGAGCATGGTCATCTTCGAGTCGTTGTTGGCCATGGGGTAGCCGCCGGGGCGATTCACGTCGCCCAGGACGTACACAATGCCCGCCTTGGGCACGATGACGGTGTCCCCGGGAAGAACCAGGACCTGCCTGGCCCACGGCCTTGTCCGCATCGTTCGAGTAGTTGTAGTGAGCGACATTTGCCGGATCGCTATGGCGCTCGATGAGGATGTTGCGGTCGGCGACGGAATTGAGCCCGCCGGCGAGCGCCAGCACATCGAGGATGGAGCGCGGCGTGCCGATGGGGTATGCCCCCGCCGCCTTGACTTCGCCGAGAACCGAAACCATCTGCGTGGCGTACTGTTCGATCGTGACCAGAACCACCGGGTGCCGCATGTAGCGGGCGGCGATCAACCGGTTCTGGATCGCGATCCCGGCCTCGGCCGGCGTCATTCCCGCGACCTTTACGTTTCCCGCGCCTTCGATGGGAACCTCGCCGGCATCGGTGACCCGGGGATGCTGCTCCATTTCCGGAGTATCGGCCACCTGAACGTGCAACTGATCGCCGGGGCCGATGAGAAGGCTCTCGTTAGCGGTTTGCGCCGCCGCGGGAAGCGAGAGGGCGAGGGCGAGCAGCAGAAAACCGGCGCTTGCGAACCCGGCGAACGGACGGATCGATGAACTCAACATAGGGCCTCTCATGCCATGCCTGCCGTAGCCGAATGGTGGTACGCGGACCGGGAGTATCCGTAGTACTGGTAGTAGGGATTGCCGCTCTGCTCCACCGCGTTCACGACGATGCTGACCCGGGTGTCGCACGCCCGGACACCGCTGAGCAGCGTGTAACTCCGCTCCACCGATTGCCGCTCCGTCAATCCGAACCGGGCGACGAGAAGTTTGGCGTCCGCCAGATCGCTCAAAATCACGGAGTCCGTTACCGGAAGAACCGGCGCGCCGTCGAACAGGATGAAATCGAATTCCTTGCGCCACTTCTCCAGCAGGAGACGCATCTGATCGGAACCCAGAAGCTCCGAGGGATAGGGAGGCAGCGGGCCGGCGCACAAAACGCGCAGTCCCGGCACCTCCTCGAAGCGGAACAGATCGCCGGCGAAGTCCTCCTGATTCTGGCCGGCCAGAAGGGAGCTCAGGCCGCGTTTCGGCGAGGTGCGCAGGATCTCATGCAGCATGGGGCGGCGGAGGTCCGCGTCGACCAGCAGGACCTTCTTGCCGTGCTGAGCGAGAAGAATCGCCAGATTCACGCTCAGCGTGGTCTTGCCTTCGCCGGCAACCGAACTGGTTACCAGAACCGTCTGAGGCGGCGCTCCTCCGCGGGAGAGCAGAAGAGAGGTGCGCAACGCGCGCAGCGCTTCGATGTAGGGGGACTTGGGCTCGTCGAGCGCCAGCACCCGCGGCGAACGGCTTGCGAGGCGCAGCTCGTCTTCGGCATTGGTTTTTGACGGCAGTCTTCCGCGCGCCAGATTGAAGACCGGAAGGATGCCGATTGGCGCTTTCCCGACTTCCGCCTCCAGTTCGCGCAGATCGCGGATCTTGTTATCGCGAAGGTCCACGACGATGGCCCCGCCGCAGCCGAGAAGCAGTCCGCCGGCAACGGACACCGCCAGATAGAGCGGCACATTGGGCTTGGATGGCTTGGACGGAACCCGCGCCGGATCGACGATGCTGATGTTCGATGAACGCAGACCTTCCAGGACTCCGGCCTCCTGGAGGTGGGCCAGCAGGGTCTCGTAGAGTCCGCGGCTCTGTTCGGCTTCCTGCCGGACAATCATGTACTCGATGGCCTTGTTGTTCAGCCGGTCGGCGTCCTGCTTTTCCTGGTTGAAGATGGAGCGGTCTCGTCCTCGACCTTCTCCGAGACCACGAAATCGCTCTTGGCGCGCTCCTCGATGCGCGCGCTTTCATCCTGAATCGCCTTGTCGATCGCGGCCAGGTTGCTGCGGATCTCGTCCAGCTTCGGGTAAGCGGGACCGAACTTCGCCGACAGCTCGTTGAGCTGGCCCTGCAACGACGCTTGCTGGAGGCGGAGATTCTGAATCAGGGTCAGGGAATTCGCCAGGCCGGACGACATACCGGCGGTTCCCGCGTTTCCCGCCAGCCCGGAGATCAGCTCCGCGTCGCGCGATTTCGCGGCTTCGTAGATGGCCCGCTTGAGGATGCGATTGGACTCCGCCTGGGTGAGAGAAGCCGTAGCCTGCTGCAAGCGGTCGAGCACGCTGGAGTAGATTCCCGTTCCGGCCTGCGGTTTTCCGTCCGCTTCGGTGCCGCCTCCCAGCGTGAAGACGCCGGAATCGCGCTGCAACTGAACCACCTTTGCCTGCAGATCCTCGCTTTGCTTGCGCAGATCCGACAGTTGGCCGCCCAGCCACTCCGACGCTTGGGATGTTGCGTTATACCGGGTCTGAAAACTGAAGTCTGCCAGCGCCTGAATCAAGCGATTGACGACGGCCGCCGCGATTTTCGGGTCGGGGTTGGAGTAGGAAACATCGATGAGGCGCGTGCCCGGCATCACTTTCACTTTGAGATTCTTGGAAAAGACGGCCAAGGCGTGAGCGCGCCGCTTCGGCGCGTCCTCGAGGGAGGCGCTCGCCGGGTCCTTCGACCCGGCGGGAGTCATGAGCCCCGAAATCCAGCTCAGCGGTCTGAAATGGGGCTGGAAATCCGTCGTCGATTCCAGGTTCAGGTCCTTGATGACGCGCAGCGCCAGCGTGTCCGACTGAAGGATGGAAGCCTCGGTCTGGATGGTGATGTTCGAGTCCAGGGCGTCGGTGGCGCTGGAAGCATCGCCGATCATGCTCGACAAGCCGAGGCCGTCCATCGATTCCTTCTGCACCTGAAGCTGGCCCGTCGCCGTATAGCGCCGCTGGCTGAAAATGCACACCAGGACGGCGGCGCCCAGAAGGGCGACGAGGGGAATGACAATCGCGGTTTTGCGGCGCAGAAAGAGGTCCCACAAATCGCCGAGAGTCAACTCCCGGTTGTGCCGGTGCGCCGGCGCATTCGAGTTCGATTGGATAAGCGTTTTCACCTGAAGTCCCACCTACGCAGCCTGGTTGGCGCTGACAGCGTTCTATCTCCCGCCTACGGCAGGCGCCGGCTTCTTGAAAATGTGTAGACAACACCGGTTTTGAGCGAGTACGCGCTCAGGGTTCTCAACGGCGTATAAGTACTGGTCCATGTGGCTTCGTAAGGCGACCACTTCCATGGGCCCATATCGATGGTCAATCCCTGGCTGGCCTGCCAGCACGGGGACCATTGCGCGGGCTTGGGCACATAATGCGGCCCCGCATCCTGAGACAGCGACATGCCGCCTCCGAAATATCCGGAGAACAGCCAACTGTGCCATCTGGGCCCGGGAATCTGAGTGCGATACCCGGCCGTTACCGGCGATTGCGAGTAGCGGGCGTACATGGAAAACGATCCGCCCCGGACCTCGAAACCCAGCCGCGCCGACCGTTGCACATAGAAGCCACCGTCAATGCCCAGCGCATTGTAGGTGTCGTTGATGACATGGGTCCGGTAACCACCGAAGGAGGCAAAGACGTTGAGCCCGGAACTCTTTATTGCCGCGGGCTGCACTTGGCCCCATGCCAGCGTGCCGCACACCAATGCCAGGAAGGGGACCACACCGATGAGCTTTTTCACGAAGGTTTGCTGAATCATGATTCACACCTGCACTTTTCTTTAAGTCGACAAGCTTGTCACCGGGTTCGCCGGCAACGTTTGTTTCTTCGCGCGAAATACGAACAGCTTCTGCGTGCACCGCCGGCCCGCCGCCGGGCCGAAAACTCAATCCCGGAATCACCCGCCTTCGCCATCCGCGGGGGCATTCCAATTGCTTCCCACCGCCGGGCCGCCCCGATTCTTCGAAGCCCGCGTCATCCGGGCTCGCAAAATGTGCCACAAGAACTCGGCGTTGCCGATCAGGTATCGCTTCCAAAGCCGCGAGGGCTCCTGCGACAGGCGGAAGGCCCATTCCAGGCCGCTCGACTGCATCCACATCGGGGCGCGCTCGAGCATTCCGGAGAGAATCTCGAAACTGCCTCCGACGCCGATGGCCAGAGGCACGTTCAGGCGCCGGATGTGATCGCGAATGAAGAACTCCTGCTTCGGAGCGCCCAGTCCAACGAATGCAACATGGGGCCTTGCCGCAGAGATGTGTTCCAGGACCTTGGGCAACGATTCCGGGTTCCGCTCGAAGCCCAATGGCGGGCAATCGATGCCCGCGATTCGGATGCCCGGATAGTGTTTCTTCAAGATGTTGGCCGTGAGGTCCGCCGCTCCGGGCTTGCCGCCGAGGAGGAATACGCGAAGCCCGTGCGCGGCGCCGAGCTGGCACAGTTTCTCGATCAGGCCCACCCCCGCGATGCGCGGAACATGCTCGCCGTACAGGGTGCCGCAGGCCCAGACGATCGGCATCCCGTCCGCGCAAATGTAGTGGGCGCGGCGAACGCATTCGCGAAACCTCCAGGATTTTTGCGCCAGAACGTAGAATTGCGCGTTGGCAGTCACCACCTGGCGCGTGGTCTTGCCGTAAAGCGCGTGATGCAAAACTTCGTCGAGCAGAGCGGCCTGGGAGTACTCGTCGACGGCAATGGAGCCGATGTCGAGCCTTGGCGCCGGCTCCCAGCAGATCCCGGCCGGGGCGCGAACCGCGTCCAGAGCGTCGCTCGACATGTGAGATGCGCTGGCCATTTTCGTAGCTCTTGGCTCCTGTGACTATCGGCATAACGGCTTGGTGAATTCAACCGGGAAGCGGAACTTAACTGCCCGTTCCGCGGATCACGGCGGCGATCGTGCGGAGCATGATTCTCAAATCCATTTGCAGAGACCAATGGTTTACGTACTGGCTGTCCAGAGAGATGTATTTCTCAAACGATGGATCCTGGCGGCCTTCGACTTGCCATAGCCCCGTGATCCCCGGCACGGCATCCAAACGGCGCAAATGCTGGGCCTCGTACTGGGCGACCTCGGAGCCCAGCGAAGGTCTTGGGCCCACCAGGCTCATGTCGCCGCGAATCACGTTCCAAAGCTGGGGCAATTCGTCCAGCGAGTACTTGCGGAGAAATGCGCCCAGGGCCGTGACACGGGGGTCGTTGGAGATCTTGAAGAGAACTCTCCTGCGCTCGTTCATGTGCGCCAGTTGCTCCTGCAACGCTTCGGCGCGATCGATCATAGTGCGGAATTTGTAGCAGGTGAAGACCCTGCCCTTGTGGCCGACTCTCTTGCTCGCGTAGAGCAGCGGGCCGGGCGACTGCACCTTGACGGCGATGGCGATGGCCGCGAGGACAGGCAGAAGCACAATCATCGCGATGGAGGCGAGCGTGACATCGATTGCGCGCTTGGCCAACAGCGCCAGCGGGCGCCGCCGGGCCTGAAAGACATCGATCGTCGGCAGGTCGCCGATATACTGCACGTCGGTGCGGTCGACCAGCGTCTCGGTAAGGCTGGGAATCAGCCGCACCGAGATCCCCATCGTCCGGGCTTGCCGGATCACCTGGCTGAGAACTCCGGGCGTCGAGGGGCGCCGGGAAAAGATGATCTCATCGATGAACCTGGACCGGGCGATTTCGATCACATTGTCGATTTCGCCGGCGATTTCGTCTTCGTCGACCGCCACGCGCTCACCGGGTTCGCATAGCGAAACGAATCCCTTGAACCGGTAGCCGCTATACCGCAGCGAGGTCAGATACAGACATACATCGCGGCTGATTTCGCCGGTGCCGACCAGGAGAAAGTTCCGCAACGCGATATCGAGCCGATAGAGGCGATCTCTGTGCCGCCGCCACAGCGCGCGGCTTAGGAACATGGCCGCCCCGGCAAGGACCGATCGAACGACAATTAGGTGGAACGGAAGCGTGCCAATTCCCCAAAGCAGCCGAAGGCCGTGCAGCCCCAGTCCGGCCGACACCACGGCGGACAGGATGCGAAGAAGCTGAATGAACGCCGACGAGTTGGCGTTCTTTTGGTACAAGCCGGAAAGAGCGGCCAACAACAGGACAAAGACAGCGAAGGGTAGTCCCGAGGCCGCGTACCGATAGCTGGAACCGAGCGTTGACGGGCCGTCTCCATAGAGAAAATGCGTGAAAGCTCCAACCGTCAGTGCGAGAACAAAATCCAGGACGATCCAGGCTCTCCGCGACGAAAACAGGAATGGGCGCGGCGAAAGCGAGTTCTCGCGCATCCGCAACGCCGGCGATAGACGCAAATCTTCGCCGGCCGGAAGGTCCTGAACCGCGCTGTTTGTCTCGTTGGCCCGGTGATGCTTTTCTGCGCCAGGGACATTCGTTTCCGAAAACTGCTCGGCCTCGGCAGACATAGACACCCATCCTCGATGTGGCGTTCACGGTCTAGCTTTTTGGGAACCGGTAGCCGCCCGGCCTTCTTCATCGGCACCTTGATCCGGAAGATATATGCGTTAGTAACCTGGCTCTATTGCCCCGATGGGTGATTGACAGTGCCACGAAGGTTCGGGCTCGTACAACAAACGTGCAACCTCCTTGAGGCAACCCCTCGGCTCAAACGACTCCCATAATCCAACCGGCTCCGATCCTCACGAGCAGGCGGCTTCCGGGGTTTTCGTTCGGGCAATGCCGGCAGGAACGGGAGACGCTCGCGGCGGAGAGACCGCGCAAACCAGGCGGCGAGTCCCACGGAAGTCATCCTAGTTTCCGGGTATCGGTAATCGCCCGGTAACATTACTGTAAGTGATTACAAAATAACGGTCTTATCGGGTACCAATTGGGGTTGTGCCGGGACCGAATTGGGGCTGAAATCTGAAGAAGCGAATCCATCGCTTCGGTTACCGTAATGTTCACAAATACTCCTCTTTCCGAGCCCACCCGCCGTCAACTGCTGATGGGGATCGCCGCTTTCTCGACGACGGTTCTGTTTTCGGGTTGCAACAAAGCGCTGACCGCGGCGGCCAGCACGACCACCGAACAGGCAGCCACCGATTCGCAGCCCACGCCCTCCGGCGCCATTACCCAGGCGTCGCTGACCGTCTCGGCCATTGAGGCGGGCGTGATCGGCTCGGGCTTTGCTGGCCTCTCCTACGAGAAGTCGGTTATTTACGAGCCGCTGTTCACCGGCTCCAACTCGGATCTGATCGCCCTGTTTCAACTGCTCGGCGCCGGAGTGGTGCGGATTGGCGGAAACTCCGTCGATCGGTGCATCTGGACGCCAAACGGTCCCGGCCAAACTGCCGGCCAGATTGCTCCTTCCGACGTGGACGCGCTGGCGGCCTTCCTGAAGAAGGCGGGGTGGCAGTGCATTTACGGCATCAATTTGGGTGGCGCCGCCACCGGGGCGACCACACCCGAGCTGGCTGCTGCCGAGGTGGCCTACGCCGCCGAGCAACTGGGCTCGTCGCTGGTGGGCATCGAAATCGGAAATGAGTGCGACGGTTACGGCGCCTCGGGAAGCTACTTTGCCGGCAATTGGTCGCTGACTCAGTTCGAGGCCCTTTGGAAGGAGTTTCGCAGCGCGATCCTGGCGGCTACGCCGGGCGTTTCCATTACTGGACCCGCTTCCGGCGGCAATGTTTCCACGTGGACAGTGCCCTTCGGCGAGTCGGTCACCGAGAGCGAATTCTCCCTGCTCACGCAGCACTACTACCGCGGAAACGGGGAATCATCGAGCGCTACTGCCGCCAACCTCATCTCTTCCGATTCAAATCTGTCCAGTTGCCTCAGCCTGCTCAACTCCGGCGCCGGTTCCATCGGGGTCCCGTTCCGGATCGGAGAATGCAACTCCTATTACGATGGCGGCGCCGAAGGCGTCAGCGACGCCTATGCGTCCTCGCTTTGGATCCTCGATTTCCTGTTCAACTGCGCGCGGGGCGGAGCGGCCGGAGTCAACCTTCACGGCGGCGGCGATTCCGCTTGCTACACTCCCATTGCCGACAACTCCGGCGCGGTCATCGAAGCCCGTCCGTTGTTCTACGGCATGAAGCTGTTCACCCTTGCCGGGCAGGGCACGATCTACCAAACCAGCCTGTCGGCGGGCGGCATCAATGCCACGGCCTACGCGGTGAAGAGCGCCAGCGGGAACGTGAATCTGATCGTCGTCAACAAAGACGCCACGCAGAACCTCTCGTTGAGCGTCTCCATGCCCAAGAGCGTTTCCTCCGCTTCGCTGATGACCATGACCCAGCTCTCCTCCGGCGCCGAGGGGCCGAGTCTCTCGGCAACTTCCGGCGTGACGATTCAGGGCGCCACCATCGATGCCAATGGCGATTTCGCCCCGTCCGCGGCTTACGATCTGTCCACCAGCGGCTCAACGATCAGTTGCTATGTTCCGGCCCTGAGCGCCGTTCTGATCCAGACGGCGTAGTAGTTTCCGCACTCTGCGCGCCGAGGGCTTCAGCCGCGCGGCAGGTTCTGCAAGTCGATTCCCAGTTGCTGGCACTTCTTGTATAGATGGCTTCGTTCGAGCCCCAGCGCTTTGGCGGTCTGCGTGATCTGGCGACCGTTGCGCTCGAGCTCCGCCAGCACTTGCGCCCGCTCAAAGGCCTGCACGCGCTGCGCCAGCGGCCCGCTCGCCGCGCCTTCGATCCCCGGCAGTTTCTGGCCCATGCCTGCCGCGGCGGGCGAGACCGGCAACGCCAAGCGCACGTCCTCGGCGCCGACTTCGCTGCCGGCCAGCAGTAGCAGCCGCTCGACGACGTTTCGCAGTTCGCGAATGTTGCCCGGCCACGCGTATTCCTGCAAGGCCTCGATCGCAGCGGCAGAGAACGCTGCCGGCTTCCATCCGTTTTGCGCGCTCACCTGGCGAGCGAAGTGCTCCACGAGCGCGGGCAGGTCCTCGCGCCGTGCGCGCAGCGGCGGCAATTGGACGGGGAAGACGACCACGCGATGGTAGAGATCGCGCCGAAACTCACCGCGTTCGACCAGCTGTTCGAGATTGCGATGCGTGGCCACCACGACGCGTACGTCCACGGCCGTCGGTTTGTCCGATCCGATGCGCTCCACCTCGCCCTCTTCCAGCACACGCAACAGCTTGGCCTGCATGGCGACGGGCATGTCGCCGATCTCGTCGAGAAACAGCATTCCGCGGTGCGCCTGCTCGAACTTGCCGGTGTGCCGCTGCGCCGCTCCGGTGAACGAGCCCTTCTCGTGGCCGAAAAGCTCGCTCTCAATCAGCTCCGCCGGAACCGCCGCGCAATTCAGCGTCACGAACGGCCCGGCCGCGCGAGGGCTTTTCTCGTGCAGCGTGCGCGCCACCAGTTCCTTGCCCGTGCCCGTCTCGCCGTAGATGCAGACGCGCGTCTCGCTGGCGGCCACGCGCTCGATCTGCGCCATTACGCGGCGCATCGTCTCGCCGGAGAAGACCAGCGTGTGCTTGCCCACGCGGGCGCGCAGATCGCGGTTTTCGGTTTCCAGGCGCGTCAGCTTCAGCGCGTTCTCGACCGTGACCAGCAGCTTCTCGGTGGAAAGCGGCTTCTCGAGAAAGTCCAGCGCGCCCAACCGCGTCGCGCGCACCGCCATCTCGATGTGCGCCTGGCCGCTCATCATCACTACGGGCGCGGCCACGCCGGCATTCTTCAGGTCTTCGAGCAGCGAGAGGCCGTCGCGCCGCGGCATCACCACGTCGCTCAGGATCAGGTCGAAGGGCTGCGCCAGCGCCAGCGCCAGCGCGCGCTCCGCGTTGTCGCACACCACCGCCTCATGCCCGGCCAGCCGGAAGGCGCGCGCCAGCGAGGCCAGCGTGTTGGCTTCGTCGTCGACGATGAGAATATTCGCCTTTGCGCTCATGATCCCGCCTTTGGCAGCGTAATGATAAACGTTGCGCCGCCGCCCGCGCGGCTTTCCACGGCGATCGTGCCGGCGTGGTCGGCGACCACCGACTGCACAATCGCAAGCCCGAGCCCGGTTCCGTGCTGCTTGGTGGTGTAGTACGGAGTGAACAATCGTTCGCACTCCTCCGGCGTGAGCCCCTGGCCGGTATCGGCCACGCGCAGCTCAATGCTTTGATCGATCGGCCGGGCGGAGATGGTCAGCGTGCCGCCGGCGGGCATGGCGTCCATGGCGTTCAGGACCAGATTCGAGAGCGCGCGGTGTAGCAGCTCCGGATCGGCGCTGAGCGGCATCGGCGCATCGGCGACGTCGATTGCGAACTGAATCGTCGCGTCGCGATTGGCCGCGGTCTCATAAAGCGCGCGAACGCGCTCGACAGCGTCCTTGGCGTCGATCCGCTCCAGCTCCGGCTTGGGCATTTTGCTGAAGTCGCTGAAGCGCCCGATGATCGTCTTCAGGTTCGCGATCTCCGTTCCCAGGGTCGCGGTGCTCTCGCGGAAGACCTCCTCGAACTCCGCCGGCGGCAGGTCGTGCGCGCGCACCAGATTCTCGACGGTGAGCTGCAGCGGGAAAAGCGGGTTCTTGAGCTCGTGCGCCAGCCTGCGCGCCAGCTCGCGCCACGCGGCCACGCGCTCGCTCTGCACCAGGCGCTCGCGCTGGCTGACGAGTTGCTCGGTCATGTGATTGAAGCTGCGCGCCAGCACGCTCACTTCGTCGCGCCCGCGCCCCGGCACGCGCACGTCCCAGTTTCCGCCGGCCACTTGCTCGGCCGCGCGCGCCAGTTGCTCAATGGGACGCGAGACCCGCGCGGCGATCCACAGGCTGAACGCGATGGCCAGCAGAATGCCGCCGGCGGCTACACCGTAGGCGATGGCGCGAATGTGCTGCTGCGCCTCGACCATGCCGCCGCGCGAGAGGGCGACGACCAGCACCGCCATCGTGTCGCCTTGTTGGTTCTTGAGCGGGATCGCGGTCGCGTTCAGACTGTCCTCGCGACGCCCTGTCGGATCGACGATCGCACTCGTCTGTTGCCCGGTCTTGCGTGCGGCGTCGATGAGGGCCTGATAGTGAGCCGCGGCGGGAACGCCGCCATTGGGCCCGAGAAGCCGCGAGGGATCGAAGGCGCTGGGCGCGGGGGCAGTCGCCGTCGCAGCGCTTGCGCCGAGAACCACGTTTGTCGCTGTGGCTCCCGCATCGCTGTAGAGGCCAACCTGCATTCCCGGCGCGACGGGAAGATCGGCGAGAAAGCTCTGGTCGAGCCGCTCGCCGCCGATCAACCGCACCGCCGACCCGCCAACGGCATGAACCGAGAACAGCCCCAGAGCCGACGAGCCGTCGGGAAGGTCCTCGCGCTTGAGGAACGGCGTCGACGCGGGATTCGCCGCGGCTGGCTCGGGATAGCCAAACCGCGCCGGCCACTGCGCGGAGCTGACCACGTTGCCATCCGCGCCCACAATCTCCAGGAAGTCGAGCTGCGCATCCTGGGCCATCGCTTGCGCCTCGGTCAGATAGGGCGCGGTGTCGCCCGATTGCGCCAGCTCGAACGCCATGGCGCGCGTCCGCTCGCTCCCCGCCAGGCGGCTCACCGCCGCCGCTACCTCCGCCGAGCGGTGCTGGAACTCGCGCTGGAACTGGCTGACGAAGAGCGCCGTCTCCTCCTGATCGCGCACCTCGAAGACGTGACGGATGCGCACCAGAACGGTCCACGCCACCGCCGCCACCGCCGCGGCCACGGTGAGCGAGAACAGCAGCAGCAGCTTTTGCCGTAGGCTCACGGTGCGTCCTCCACTGAGGCTCCGGCGAGGTCCGGCGTCCCATCCGCGCGCAAACGCAGATCGCGAACCCGCCCGCCGACCGCAAACGCGCGCGGAAGATCGAGCAGGGGAACGATGGTGTGCAGGTCCAGAACGTCGTGCTCGGCGCGGAAGAGTGCGTTGGGATTCAGGCCCGCGACCGGAGCATTGACTCCGGCGCCCCGCAGCAGGATGGCGAGCGCATCCGCGGGAATTGCGCCCTCGAGCGGCAACCGGCGCAGCACGAGATCCGCGCGGGGCGCGCCGCGGGCATTCACGACCTGCACGTTGAATCCCGCTTCATGTAGGTTGAGAGCGATGCGCTGCGCCGCCAACTGCATGGTTCCGTCGCCATCCGCTGTAATCGTCAGCGGCGGCGCCGTCAGCCCGCCGCGCAGTTCGTTGGCTTTGTTCAGGTCGCGGTCCGCGGGAAAAAGGAAGGCGTAGCCGGTGAGCGACTGGGGCAGGAGGCTGGCGGTAATTTCGCCCTGCTTCTGGAAGATGACGTTGAACAAAGAGCTGCGGTCGACGGCTTGCGCGATGGCCGCGCGCAACATAGGATTCGCCAGCGCTCCGGAATCCGGCGCCTGCAACGCGAGCAGCTCGACCGGCGGCGACACCACGACGGTGAGCCGCTGCTGCTGCGCCGATCGCAACTGCTCTGCCGGAACCTCGACGACATCGGTGCGGCCCACGCTCAGGTCGAGCCACTGGTCGCGGATCGGCCGGTTGGCGCCAAGTTCGATTTGATCGAGGAACGGCCGTCCCTGCCAGCAACTGTCGTTCGCGGTGAGCGTCAGCACGCCGTTTGTCGAGGACGCGAACTGGAACGGCCCGGTGCCGATGGGGTTCGACGGCGTTTGTCCGTCGGCCGTTCGCGTGAGCGCGATCAGGAACTCGTCGCCCGCGAGGAGTGCGGGCAGGTTCGGCATCGGCGAATCGCCAACAAAGACGACCGAGGAGCCGACGGCGCGAACCGAGGTCCACGGACAGCTTGCCGTGCAGGAAAGGTTCAGAGACATCACGACGGCTGTCGAGGTGAGCGGCGAGCCATCGTGAAAGCGAACGCCGGGACGCAGGCGGAACTGCCAACGATGATCGTTGTCCTCGGAGCGCCATTCCTCAGCCAGGGCCGGGACCACTGCGCCGTTCGCATTCAGCGCCGTCAAGCCGTCGAGAACGAGCCGTCGCGCCGAGCCGCCGGGAACTCGCCAAGGGTCGCCCTCCGTCTCCACGCGCAGCGTGCCGCCGTAATGAGGCCGCGTCCTTCCCCAGGCGCAGGTCGCAATCAAGACTAAAAAGAAACTAATTGCAAAGCGCCGTAACACGGTCCACCTCATATTGGTTTGCTGCATTCCGCACTACGGCGAGAACGCTCTTGCCGTCGGGCGCGGTCCAGAGTGCGGTCACGGTTCCGTCCACAGCGAGCGGCGCGCTGGCCGGGACGGCCTCAAGCGCAGGCAGCGAGTAGGCGCGCAGGCTGTCGTTCGCGGCTTCTCCCGATCCCGACGCGACGACGACGGGCCTGGCGCCGCAGGCGGCGTCGAGAACGGCGAAGTCGCTGCCCCAGTCGCGCGTGCCGGCGACGGGATGAAGCGCATTGTTCTCGGCGAGCTGCACCTTTCCGTCGATGCCGCCGACGAGCAGCGCGCCGGAGCCAGCCGCACGCGGAACGATGGCCAGCTCATAGAACGGCGGAAGATCGACGCCCATGCTCGGGGTGACCACGCCGGTAAAGTAGTTGCGCGCGGCGTTGTAGAAGGCGCTGATCTTCGGTGCACCACTTGCTGTGTTTCCGCCGGATAGCGGCCAGGGGTCGTCGCTTGCGTGGCATTGGAATGTCCAGCCGTCGCGCGGTTTGGCGGCAGGGTCTGTTGGAGTTGCGTAGCTTCCCGCGCACTCCAATCCTGCGGTGAAGGCGGTAAAGCCGTTGCCGTCTGCAGACGAGATCAAGATCCCGCGAGGGTCTCTGGGGAGTGAGGTTCGTTCGGGGAACTGAAAGCGCCTAACAAACGCCCACCCGCCAAGAGATGTCGCGTAGACCGCGCCTCCGTCTTCGGTCAGTACAACCAAACCTGCGTTAGTACCCACCGCAGCCAGAACAGGGTCCTCGATCAGTGCGGGCAAAGGCGGACTCATCGCACTCTTTGACCAAACGAGCTGCTTACGCAACGTGATCGGTTCCATCGCGTTTGCCACAGAAGAGGTCCCGTGCGGTACACCCACCCGGATCATCGTCACCTGCGTTTGGTTCCCCTCGACAACTTCGGCGACCCATAGACCGTCCAGCCAATCCTGGCTCAGCGTCACGCGAATACTGTTTGCACTGTCCGCACCCGCCAGGACGACTCCGTGCGCCTTCAAATCCTGCGCCAGCAGTTTGCGGATGGCGGGAATCTCGTCGCTCGGGATCGAAGAAAGATTGCGAATGGTCAGGTGCGCCGGTCCCGGTCCGAGAATTCCGGCGATCTGTTCGGCGAGGTCGGCGGCGGGTTGTTCCCACGGGCTCTGCGCCCCGCATGTCGCGACTCCCGCGAGCCCCCAAAGCGCCGCTATCAGCCAGATTCGCTTCATTGCCTTCATCGCTTCTTCCGCTTTTCCGTTTGCGCGGATTATATCCTTTGCGGCTGCCGCAACTCTGCCGCGCTCGAACCCACGCGGCAGGCGTCGCGCCGCGCACGCGCGGGACGGAAGCTCGCGCCCCCGTCCCGCAGCGCACCGTACTCAATGGCCGGCGGCTGGCTCCTGCGCCTGCTCGCTGTCCATCTCCTGCTTCACGATCGGGTTGCTCCCCGCCGCTTTGAACACGTCGCTGGCGAAGAAGAACTTGCCGTCCGAGGGAACCATGACGACCTGGATCTTGTCGGAAAGGCGCTCCGCCACGATCTTGTTGATGAGCAGCGGCGACCTGTTCAAGAGAGTTGCCTCGCTGGTCATGCGCTCGGCGTTGGCCGCGGCCACCACCTTGATGCGGTTGGCCTCCGCATCGGCCAGCAGGTTGCGCCGCTCGAGCTCGGCCTTGCTGTCGATGACCTTGGCCTGCGCGTCGGCCTCCGCGGTCTCGATGGTCGTCTGCTTGCGCGCCTCGGCCTCCAGCCTGCTCTGCTCGATCTGCTTCTCCTTGAGCGGCAGCGTGTACTGCATCGCGTCCGCCTCGCCCTTTGCCTCCACCACCCTGGACTGCGCATCGCCCTCGGCTGCCTTCACCTTCTGCGCCGCGTCGGCCTCGGCCTCCAGCTCCGCGATCCTCACCTGCTTCTGCTGGATGTCGGTGTCCACGCTCATCTGGTCGTCCTGCTGCTCCTTCACCAGCAGACCCTCCAGGCCCTTCGCGTACTCGTCGGGCAATTGAATGTCCGAGAGCATCACCTCTTCCACCACGATGCCATCGGCTGCGAGCTTGCGCGTGATGATTTCGGCGGCCCGGGCGCGCACCTCCTCGCGCTTGGTCGAGAAGATCTCCTTCACGGTGTATTGCGGCGTTAATTCGCGCCACGCGCTGGCCACGACCGGCGGCACGATCTCCTTGTCGGCCGGCTGCGGCAGGTGCGCCTGCACGCTCCCCAGCTTGTTGGGATCGAGCCGGTAGCGCACCGTGACGCCGAGGCCGATGTTGAGCCCCTCCAGCGACTGCACGTTCATGCCGGTGGTTGTGGGCGTCTTCTTCGCGTCCTGGCCGGAGACTCCCGCCGTGTACAGATGGTCGCGCAGGTCGAAGGTCTCAACGCTGTCGACCAGCGGCGTAACGAAGTGCGCGCCGGGATAGAGCGTGCCCGGAATCGTGCCGCTCATCTGGCTGATGCGCACGCCGCCCATGCCGCTGGGCACCACCACGATGCTGGCCGCCACGAGCAGCGGCAGGCAACCGGCGATCGCCAGCGCCACCGATCGGCCCCAGCGGATCTCCTTTGGTTCGGTGAGGATTTCGTCCGTAGTTTCGTCCGCGCCGGCCTTCTTGCGCGTGGCCTGCAAGCGCAGCCAAAGACCGACCAGGGGAATCGCCAACGCGGCAGCCATCATCAGCGCTCCCGCAACCGTCAAAAACAGCTTCAATGCGAGCATTTCCCGCCTCCATTCCGGTGATTGGGCTCGTTCGGTTTTCCGGCTTTCGGCCGCGGAGCCAGCAGCAGCCGAACCAGTCCTCCGTAGGTCAACTCTTCGAGCAGCAGCGCCGCTGCTACGGGCAACAGCGCGGCCTCAAACCCTGCGATCGCGTTCGTAAGCAAGTTCATCGCGGACCTCCTCTCACAGAGAGCTGGCAAGCGTGAGGGCCGCAGCAGCCGCCAGGGTAGTGGGAGCAGAACTGCTTGTTGTGCGGGCGTTCGCCGAGGTCTGCTCAGCCGTCGCTGGCGCAACCTGCGCCGTCGCTTGCTGCGTTTGAGCCGCTGGCGCGGGCTTCGCCGATTGCGCGGCCAACTGTGTCTCAGCCGGAGCCGGCGTCTGTCCGTCGCCGAACAACTGCGCCGTCTCCTCATTGCGCTGGCCGATCAGCTCCACGGTGTCGCCCACGGCCACCATCGGATAGAGCTCTTCCAGATCGGCCTTCGCCATGCGGATGCATCCGTGCGATGCGGCCTTACCGATCGAGCTCGGCACGTTCGTCCCGTGGATTCCGTAGCCGGGAATGCTCAAGCCCATCCAGCGCGAGCCCACCGGGTTGTTCGGTGCCGGCGGAACGGTGCGGCCATCGTGCGAGTAGGTCGGGTTCATCACCCGGCGCGCGATAGTGAAGGTGCCCACCGGGCTCGGCGTCGAGGGCTTGCCGACCGCGACGATGTAGGTCTTCACCACTTTGCCGTCTTCGACCAGAGCCAGCTTGCGATCTTCGAGACTGACCACGATCACCCGCTTCGCCGCGACCGGCGCCTGCTGGTTCGCTGTTGCCGGATTCGCCGCAACCTGCTGGGTCGCTGTCTGCGCGGCCAACTGCATCGTCAAAACTGCCGCCATCATCGCCGTCATCGCCCATCCGCTCTGCCTCGTTGCCTTCATCGCTTCCCCCGAGTGTTTCTTGATCTCAACCTCGTACGCCGGGAAGAAGTGCAAGGGGTTTGCCAATCGGAGCGGATTGATTGCAAAGGAGTTGCGCGTCGCTATCGACTCCGCCGCCGTGTCATCGCACACACACTGTGGGCGGTCTGACACGCGCGGATTGTTGCAGAGCAGCGACGCGAGACAGACACTGCATGGAGTTGGGAATTGGTGAATGTTCTTACGGGCGCGCTGTTCGTGCATGCCGCTCGCGCCGCCGCGCGCTCGGGCCGGCCGCGGGCTTATCTTGCGGGGCAAGCTGCGCGGTGTTCACCGGCGGAGCTGGATTCATCCACTGGATCAGCGCCGGTGTGAGCAGCGCTGCGCCCTCGTCGGAGAGGTGAATGCCATCGGCGGCGCGAATCCGCGTCGTTTTGCCATCGGGAGCGGTTAGGAGATCGATGAACCCTCCGGCCTCGTCTCCTATATAGGGTTGAGGGTTCCACCACGTCGCCAGGGGATTCTGGCTGACTACGCTGTACGCGATGCGGTTGATCTCCGCGGTCCTGTCGTTGTAGGCGCCGGACTTCATCGGCGGCAGGCCCACCCAAACCACATGCGCGCCATCCTGCGTGAGGAGATTCAGAAAGTCGGCCGTCCGCTGTTGATAGACCTGGACCCACGCGTCGCTGCCATAGGGCAGGGTCTTGCCCTCCTCGACAAAACCCTGGCCGTCATTCGCGCCGATGGCAACGATGATCGCGTCGGGCTTCTCGGCGCCAATCATGGCCGGATACTCCTCGATCCAATCGAAGACGTCGGGCCGCGCCAGGCCGGTTCCGGATTTGAACGCCTTGATGACGCGCAGATTCGGATTGCCCGCGGTCTGGCGGAGAAGGACGTCGCTCAGGCCGACGGCCATCATGGAGTCACCGACCAGCGCCACAACGCGCGGCTTCCCCAGCGCTCCAGACGGCAGCGGCGCCAGCGGTGTGACCTTGGGAACGCTGGCTGCGACGGGAACCGTAATCTTCGGAGCGGGTGCCTTGGAGGCGCCCGGGTTCGGAACGCGTGTACCCGCAACGCACGGAGAGGCCGGACCGGCGGCGCCGATCGAAAACTTCTCTTTTGCCGCCAGAAGCCGTGCCGGATCGTCGGTCCAGCCAAGGCGGTCGAGGCCGCTGAGGCTTTCCCGGCGCACCTGCTCAATGCCGAGCGGCTGCAGGGTCTTGTGCAGGGCCGTCGCGATCTGTACGGCGCGGGATCTTTCCGGGCCGACATCGAGGCGATCCGCCCAGGTGAGCAGCGCCTCCGACTCGAGCAGCAGAATGGCGGCCGCAAACCCCGCCATCACCGCGGCCAGTTGAGCAAGCGAATTGAATCGTGTCGCGCGCATAATCTTAGAACCTGAAGTAGATGAAGGGTGCTACGCCGGATGGGCCCAGCACCTCGATGGCAAAAATGGCCACGGCGAACGCGGCGCCCCGCGCCACGGCAGGCCAGCGGCCAAGCTCGAATTCAAGCGCCTTGCGCCAGCGCAGGGGCTGGAACTGCCCGGCCAGCCCGGCAAACAGCGCCAGCACCACTGGAATCGTAGCCAACGTGACTGCGCCCGGCGCCGCCAAGCGGCCGAGCATTGCAAAGGCAATCCCAAACGAAGGAGACCGGAAGAAGACCCATCCCAGGCACACGGCATGGAAGAGCAGGAGGCGCGACGTCCAGCGCCAAGCGGCCGTTTGCCGCAGGCGAAGCAACGGCGTCCAGGAGATCGAACACCACAGGCGATGCACGATCAGATAGAAACCGTGCAGCGCTCCCCAGATCACGAAGGTCCACGCAGCGCCATGCCATAGGCCGCCCAGCAGCATGGTGATCATCAGATTCAAATAGGTCCGCCACGCGGCCCCGCGCGAGCCGCCCAGCGGGATGTAGAGGTAATCGCGCAACCAGCTCGAAAGCGAGATGTGCCAGCGCCGCCAGAAGTCCTGCGGATTGATGGCGGTGTACGGGGCGTTGAAGTTCCGGGGGAACCGATAGCCCAGCAGCATTGCGCAGCCAATGGCGATGTCGGTGTAGCCGGAGAAGTCGCAGTAGATCTGCGCCGCGTAGCCGTAGATCGCCAGCAAAGCATCGCCGCGGTTGAATGTTTGCGGCGCAGCGAATACCTGCTCCACCAGCCGGGTCGCCAGCAGGTTTGAGATGACCACTTTCTTGAAAAGCCCTGCCGCGATGAGCAGCAGCGCGCGATTCACGCGGATTGCCGTGGGATCGCGCGGAACACGCAACTGCGGCAGAAAGTTCGACGCGCGCAGGATGGGGCCGGCGATGAGTTGCGGGAAGAAGGCAACGTAGAGCAGCGCGTCGTGCAGGCGCACCCGCTGCTTCAGCTTGCCCCGGTAGGCATCCATCATGAGCGAAATGGCGTGGAAGACGAAGAACGATACGCCCAGAGGCAGCAGGGGCTCGGGAATGCGAAACCTGGGCGGACGGGCGACGTGGGCCCAGGCATTCAGAACGGTCGTGAGAAAGAAGGCCGTGTACTTGTAATAACCGAGCGTCGATAGACAAACGACGACTCCGGCAAGGAGCCAGAGCTTGCTCGACTTCCTCGTAATGCTTGCCTGAATGCGCTGAGCGACAAGCCCGCTGACCAGCGAGATGCCGAACAGCAGGGGCACATAGCGCCAGTCCCAAAAGCCGTAGAACACGTAGCTCGCAGCCAGCAAGAAGAGTTTGTGAGGCAAGTTCCAGCGATGCAGGCTCCACTCGATGAGCAGCACCGCAAGAAAGAAAAGCGCGAATTCAACCGTGGGAAAGAGCATGTCGGCTCCGTACCGGAGTTCTCATGCTCGACTTGTGCACGGAGCGAGCCAGATCTCTTCTGAACAAAACAAAGGATTTGTGAGGCGCCGACGGCTCAGCGTTCGTGTCTCTTTTGACGCGTTGTGTCAGCCATGACACGAATCGGGGCGTCTGCGGAGAGAGAGGCGGGTCAAATGCTCAATGTTGGGCGCGGCCTGGGGTGTGCTTGTAACGGCGGATCGGTGCGGCGCCGCCTCAGCGCTTGTCCGGCCTGCGGTTAGCGCCAACTGCGGAAACACTCAGCGAACTCGCGTCTCCCTTTTTGTTCGATCGTTCGGCAGCCCACACGTGATAGCTGTTGAAGAGGAACTGGCCGCCGAGGATCAGCAGCCAAACCCAGAGAGCAAAGCGCAGCGGCCGGCGCGGGATGCGCGTGCTCAGCAGGGTTCCGCCAATGGCCCCGGCTACGCCGCCGGCGATGAGCTGGAGCAGCAGCTCGGGATTGGTGGCTTGCGAGAACCAGTGCGCGCCGCTGCCAATGAGCGAAACCAGAAAGCCGAAGACGATGTCAGTGCCCACCACCTGCGCCGGCTGGAGCGGCGTCAGGCTGAGCAGTGCCGCGCTGCCCAGTGCGCCGGCTCCAGCGGAAGAGAAGCCCACTTCCGCTCCAACCGGGAACATCAACCACGAGAGCAGCGGGCTGCGGTCCCGCGCATCCGATCTTTGCTGCATCGGACGGAACGAGTAAAAGAGCTGCCACGCCGCCGTGCTCACCAGAATCGCTCCCAGGATCGCATTCAGCAGGTTCTCCGAGCCGGCGCTGACCAGATGCTTGAGGAACAGCGAGCCGACAAGAACGCCCGGCACTCCGCCGAGCAGCATATAGCCCAGCGTGCGCCAGGCCACGTTGTGCCGCGCAATCTGCGCCGGCACCAGGATCAGCTTCACCGCCGTCGAGAACATCAGCCCGATGCCCACGGCCACCGGCGCGGGCACGCCGAGGAAGAGCACAAGCACCGGAACGGTAACTGTCCCGGCGCCTACGCCGGTGAGCGCGATGAACAACGCGATCGAGAATCCGATGACGTACGGCATCCTTATCCTTTGGTTTCCCGGCACGAATCGGCGATGGAGTGCGCGTCGTTCGTTCGCTGGCTAACTTGCCGACTCGCTGACTTGCTGACTTGCTGGTTGAATGTGAATTCCGCACTCCACCTTGCGGCCGCCCCAGCGGCCCGAGCGCGGATCGTTGGGATCGAGCGGCAGCGTGGTACACGGCTCGCAGCCGATCGACGTGTAGCCTCGCTCGTAGAGCGGCAGCAGCGGAATCCCAAGCTGCTCGCACGCGGTCCACACGTCGCGCGTCGACCAATTCGCCAGGGGCGCCAGCTTCAGTACCTGTCTGCCGCCGGGCAGCGAGAACATCGCGGACTCCTCGAGTGCCGCGCGGCTCCTCGCCTGCTCGCGGCGCAGGCCAGTCAGCCACACGCGGTAACCGGCCACGGCCTTGAACAGCGGCTCGACCTTGCGAAGCCCGCAGCAGCGGTCGGGCGCCGACCGGTACAGCTGCCCGTGCTCCGCCTCCTGCTCGGCCACGGCCCTTTCCGGCAGCAGGTTGATCAGGTTCAGCCCCCACTCGCGCGCAATGCGGTCGCGATATTCATACGTCTCGGCAAAGTGGTAGCCGGTGTCGAGAAAGAGGACCGGAATCTTGGCATCGATCGCGATCGCGAGCCTGGTCAGCAATACGTCTTCGGCCTGGAAGCTGCAGGTGATGCACGCATCGCCTGTCCCCGCCACTTCGCGCGCCAGTGTGGCGCGCACCGCGTCCAGCTTCGCGTTTACTTCCGCTGCAATCTCTGCAACTCCCATCACAAATCCGCTCCTTCCGTCGAAAGGAAGATCCCCGCGCGCCGCAGCAGTTCGTGCACCGCGCTCACGGCGTGCATCCTGTTGTCTGGGTCGAGCGCGATCTCCTGGCCGCCGGCGCTCGCCGTCAACACCGCGTCCTCGCCGGGCCGCGCCACAACGATGATCAGGCCCGCCTGTGTCTGGAGATCGGCGACGACGTCGAGCAGACCCAGATGCTCGAGAGAAGTCCGCTCGCCCGCGTCGATGCGGGCAGTTACGGCGCCCACGGCGAAAAGCGAGCGCTCGACGGCGTCGATCAGATCCAGGGGCCCGGCCAACTCCAGCACGCCGCCGCGATGCCCCCAGCGCGCTTCGCGCTCGCCCGCGGTCACGCGTCCCCAGGCGCCGGTCTCGTCGTCCTCACCGCCGGCGGCCTGTGCTTGCGCTGCGGTCACCATGCCGGCCGCCACCGTGGCGTTGGTCTCGGGGTCGATGAGAATCAGCGCCCCGGTTCCGCGATTGTCGCGGTAAAGATCCACGGCGATGGGCCGCAGCAGGCGTAGCGACACCGCGCCGATATCGTTCATGCGCAGCGTCGCCGCCGGCTCGCGTTTCAGCGCGGCGAGGTCCACGCGATGATCGATCGATGCGACGAGCGCGGGCACGCTGTGGCTGGTGTGCTTCAGCACGTAGCGGCGGTTCAGGTCGAGCGGGCACCGATCCATCCACACCAGCGACGCCTTTACGCCGCGCGTCACCGCCGGCGCCGATTCGGCTCCGGCGATCAGGTCGCCGCGGCCGATGTCGATTTCCCGGTCCAGCGCCAGCGTGACCGAGAGCGGAGCGATGGCCTCGTCCAGGTCGCCGTCGAAGGTTACGATGCGCTCCACCTTCGCCCTGCGCCCCGAAGGGAAGACCGCGATCTCGTCGCCTCGGCGGACAGTTCCCGAGACAATCCGTCCCGCGAAGCCGCGGAAGGCACGATCGGGCCGCAGCACGCGCTGCACGGGAAAGCGAAAGGGCTCGTTGCGCGTGTCCTGCGCGGAGGGCAGTTGCTCCAGCAGTTCCAGCAGGGACGACCCTTCGTACCACGGCATCGCGCCCGAAGTATCCTTGGCGCGGCGCACCACGTTGTCGCCCTTCAGCGCGCTTACCGGGACAAAGTGCGCCTCGACGGGCGTGCCGGTGTCGGCGGAAATCCGATCCAGCACTGCGCCGAAATCGGCCTCGATCGCGCGGAACGCTGCCTCTTCGTAGCCGATCAGATCCATCTTGTTGACGGCAACCAGCACGTGACGCACGCGCAGCAGCGACGCTATATAGGCGTGCCTCCGCGACTGGATCTGCACGCCCTTGCTGGCGTCGATCAGCACGATCGCTGCGTCGGCCGTCGAAGCGCCTGTGGCCATGTTGCGCGTGTACTGCTCGTGGCCCGGCGTGTCGGCGATGATGAACTTGCGCCGCGGCGTGGAGAAATAGCGGTACGCCACGTCGATCGTGATGCCCTGCTCGCGCTCGGCGCGCAGACCGTCGGTCAGCAACGCGAAGTCGATCTGCCCCGGCGCGGTTGTACCTTTGCCTTCGATCGAGCGCATCTGGTCCTCGTACACCGACTGCGTGTCGTAGAGCAGCCGCCCGATCAGCGTCGATTTCCCGTCGTCCACGCTGCCTGCCGTCGAAAAGCGCAGCAGGTCCTTCTCGCGCTCGGCGGCCAGGAAATCCGCGATGGAGAATGCTGGAGCCGTGAGGGTCGCCATCTAGAAGTAGCCCTCCCGCTTCTTGATCTCCATCGAGCCTTCCTGGTCGTGATCGATTGCGCGGTTGGCGCGCTCGGAGGAGCGAAACGAGATCAGTTCGGCGATGATGCCGGGAATCGTGTCGGCGTCGGAGCGGATGGCGCCCGTGCAGGGGCTGCAGCCCAGCGAACGCAGCCGGCATTTGACCATCTGCGGCTTCTCGCCCGGCCGCGCTACAAAGTCCTGCTCGATAGGCAGCAGAGCCTCGCCGCGCACAAACATCGGCCGCTCCCTGGCGAAGTACAAATCGACCACGGGAATCTTTTCTTCGTGGATGTAATGCCACACGTCCAGCTCCGTCCAGTTCGAAAGCGGAAATACGCGGATGCTTTCGCCGGGATGGATGCGCGCGTTGTAGAGGTTCCACAGCTCCGGCCGCTGGTTTTTCGGGTCCCACTGGCCGGCCGTGTCGCGAAACGAGTAGATGCGCTCCTTGGCGCGCGATTTCTCCTCGTCGCGGCGCGCGCCGCCGAAGGCCGCATCGAAGTTGTAGTGGCGCAGCGCGTCCAGCAGCGCCTGCGTCTTCAGCAGGCCGCAGCAGCGTTTGGTGTCGAGCACGATGGGATTCGTTCCCGCGGCGATGGCCGGCTCGTTGCGCCACACCAGCAACTCCGCGCCCACCCGGCGCGCCATTTCGTCGCGGAACAAAAGCATCTCGGCGAATTTGAATCCGGTGTCGATGTGCAGCAGGGGGAAGGGAATCGGCCCGGGATAGAAGGCTTTCTGCGCCAGCCGCAGCATCACCGAAGAATCCTTGCCGATGGAGTAGAGCATCACCGGCCGCTCGAACTCCGACGCCACCTCGCGCAGAATATGGATGCTCTCGGCCTCAAGCAGGCGCAAGTGATTCAGCTGCTGCGGCATTGTTGCGCGGGCAGACGATACTAATTTGACGACTTCGCTTTCGGCGACCGGCATTGTGACCTCTCTGTTCTGGCGGGGACGCTGAGGGCCGGTGCGCGTGAAGACAAACCCGGCATTCAGCTACGGGTGCGTCTTCTGGATCGATTGTGCAGGGAAGATCGAAGACTAGCGGGGACACCCGTCGAAGATGTTCGACAGGCGACAACAGGAACGGCTTGGCAAAATGCGGGCCATGCGTAAGGAGATCGTAACAAAACCCGGGTTTCGCCACAAGTCCGCCGCTCCGCAATTCAAAAGATGCGCACAATCCACGGATTTGACGTAGGATGGGGGCGGCCACCTTTCTCGCCCTCCCGTGAACGCGCATGCCAGACCTTCCGTCGGCATCTTGGCGGCAATCGGCCGCCCCAGTCGATCTCTGATTGCGCTCGCAGTCGTGGCCGCGCTGGCGGTTTCCGCCCTCTTTCTTTGCGAGGCAGTTCCCGGCGGGCGACGGCTCCTTCGCTCTGTGCCTGCGGTTCGCGCTCAGGCGGTTCGGCTCGCCCAGAGCTGGCCGGCGGCGTCCTGGGGCGATCGCTTCGGCGACGGCACGCCCGACTTCCTGCGGCTGACCGATCCGGCCGACCAGGCGGCCTTTCGCCGTTGGTTCACGCGAATCGCGGAGGCCCAGGCCGCTCGCCCGCCAGCCGACGTGCCGGCGGAGATCGCCGACTGCGCCAGCCTGCTCCGATACTCCTATCGCGAAGCGCTGAAGCGCCACGACGAAAGCTGGTTCCAGACGAGCGGAATCGAGATTCAGGCGCCGCCGGGCGAGATTCGCGCCTGGAGCTATCCGCACTCGCCGCTCGGCACGGCGCTGTTCCGCGTGCGGCCCGGCGCATTTGAACCCGATGATGTGTCGAACGGCGCATTTGCGCAGTTTGCCGACGCCAAAACCCTGGTCGAGCGCAACGCCTTCTTTGTCAGCCGCGATGTGCGCGCGGCGCTGCCCGGCGATCTGCTCTTCTACCGCCAGTTCGGCCAGTCGTCGCCGTGGCATTCGATGATCGTAGTCCGCGCCGGCGCGGTGACGGAGGTCGTTTACGACACTGGGCCGGATCACAACAAACCCGGTGAACTTCGCCGCGTCCTTCTCTCCGAACTTCTCGGCCATCCCCAGCCGCAATGGCGGCCGCTCCCCGGCAACCCCAACTTTCTCGGCGTCTACCGATGGAACATCCTGCGAGGAACCTCATGATCCACGGAACTCGAATCTTGCGTATACCGCTCTCTGCCGCACTGCTCGTGCTTCTCGCCGCAGCTGCCGCGATTCCCGCAGCAGGAGCTGACGCGCCGCGCTCGTTCTCGCTTTCCACGTCACGGACATTCGCGCCGGGCGAGAGCGTCAAGATTCAGCTCTTCGCCCGCAACGTGCCGGAGCTGGAGTTCCGCGTGTACAAGGTGCGCGACGCGGAGAAGTTCTTCGCCGGTCTCAAGGACCCGCACAGCTTCGGCGTGCAGAGCTACGCGCCGCAGGAGCAAATCGACCAGCGTACCTGGGTCGAGCGCCTGCACGACTTCAAGGCCCATCTCTGGTGGCTGATCCGGCGCTTCTTCCGCGGCCAGTTCACCGACGAGGCGCGCGACAGCTTCCGCGAGCAGCAGGGCAAGCTGGGCAAACGCAGCCAGGTGGTCGCCGCAACGCAGTTCGCGCAGATTCCCCTGCTCAATTCCAGCCAACTCGTGGCGCGATGGAAGCTCGAGACGCCGCCGGCGCTGGTCAGCGAGACGCAGCAGTTGCCGATCGACGGGCTGAGCGCGGGCGTGTACCTGATCGAAGCCACCGACGGAACCTACAAGGCCTATACCGTCGCCGTCGTCACATCGATCGCTGTCGTCGCGCGCACCGGGAACGGCGAGGCCGATCTCTTTGTAGCCGACCGCAAGACCGGCGCGCCGGTCGACTCGGCTGACGTTGCGCTGTGGGCCAACGGGCAGCTCCAGTCGTCGGGCCAAACATCGAACGACGGCCTCGCCTCGTTGACGATGAAGATTCGCGGCGGCGCGCAGGGCGCGGAGCCCGAGAATGTGTGGATTCTTGCCCGGCACGGAGCCGACGCGGCCATCGTGACGCCCTGGGGTTACAGCTTCACCGGCAACAATGCCGCGCAGGAGCGCTCCTATATCTATACCGACCGCCCGGTCTATCGGCCGGGGCATACAGTCCACATCAAGGGCATCGTGCGCCGCGAGCAGAACGACACCCTCGTGCTCCCCGGGCCGCAGACGGTCACGCTCGTCGTGCACGGTCCCGACGACAAGGACGTGCTGCGAAAGCAACTGGCCTTGTCCGCGCACGGAACGGTAGCGCAGGACATCGATCTGCCATCGGACGCAGCGTTGGGCTATTACTCCGTCGAATTCGCGGAGCAGGAAATCGACGGCAGCGGCAGCTTCTACGTCGAGGAGTACAAGAAGCCGGAGTATCAGGTGACCGTGAAGCCGGCGGTGTCGCGCGTGCTTCAGGGCAACTCGATCCAGGCCACCATTGAGGCGCGCTACTTCTTCGGCGAGCCGGTCTCCGGCGCCAAGGTCACCTACGTGGTCCACACGTCCACTCATTATTGGTGGGACCAGGACGAGGAGGACGAGAACGGCGAGGATGCGGATTCCGAATCCGACGAATCCGCCGACTCGGATGAGTCCGATTCCACGTGGGGCGAGACCGAGCAGCAGGAGCACCAGGGCGTGCTCGACGCGAACGGCCTCCTCACGGTGACGCTGCCCACGGCGATCGACGGCAAGCACAACGACCAGGACTATCGCATCGAGGCGCGCGTGACCGATGCGGCCAACCGCGAGGTCGCCGGCCACTCCTCGGTGCTGGCCACATACGGATCCTTCCGCGTGAGCGTGGAGCCGACAAGTTATGTCATCCCAACCGGCCAGCCCGCTCGGGTCAAGGTGACGGCGCAGGACTACGACCAAAAGCCGGTGCGGACGCAGGTGCACATCGCCGCTACCCTCGTAACCTGGGACTCCGTCACCCACGAGCGGAACGAGAAAGCTGTCGCCAGCAAGGACGCGACGACCGGCGCCGATGGAACGGCGCTCATCGATCTGCCCATTAGCGGCAACGGCGACTTCGAAGTAACCGCCACTGCCCAGACCCCGGAAAGCCGCACCGTGCAGGGCCAGACGTGGATCTGGATCTGGAACGGCGCCGGAGAGGCATACCAGCCCAACGCGCAGGCGCAAATCGTCGCCGACAAGAAGACCTACAGCGTCGGCGACACCGCGCACCTGTTGCTCGTGACCGGCTTGTCAGAGTCGTGGGCGGTTGTGGCCACCGAAGGCGACAGCGTGCAATCGCGGCGCGTGATTCACGCCACGGGCTCGAGCGTGGCCTTCGACGTGCCCATCACCCAACAGGCGCAGCCCAATCTCGTCGTCACCGCGATCGTCGTCCACGACGACCAGGTGATGACCGCGCAAAAGAGTCTCAAGGTCCCGCTCGTGGAGCGGACGCTCACCATCACGGCCACTCCGGCCAAAACGCAGTACGAGCCGGGCGACAATGCCAGCTTCAACGTGCTGGCCGTGGATTCGGCGGGCAAACCCGTCCAGGCCGACTTGAGTTTCGGCGTTGTGGATGAGGCCCTCTATTCCGTGCGGCCCGACACCACCCCCGACATCGTTGCTTCCTTCTATCCCAAGCGATATGTCTATCTCCAGCCGCAGACCTCGTTCGAGTTCTACTTCGAAGGTGAGGCGGGAACAAAGAGCCCGCTGCTGGCGGCCAACGGCCTCTACCACCCGCGCATGGCGCAAGTGAAGCCGGGCTCCGACCTGGTTGTTCCCAAGGTCCGAAAAGCCTTTCCCGATACGGCCTACTGGAATCCCACCGTGCGCACCGGAACCGACGGACGCGCGCACGTCGAGTTCAACTTCCCTGACGCGCTCACCACGTGGCGCACCACCATCCGCGCCATGACCGACGACGGCAAAGGCGGCGGGGTGGTCACGCGCGTGCTCGTGCGCAAGAACCTGATCGTGCGCCTGGCGGCGCCGCGGTTCTTCCGCCAGGGCGACGAGACGGTGCTGCGCGTGATTGCGCATAACTACCTGGAGAGCGCGAAAGATGTGACCGTCGCGCTCGACGTGAGCGGCGTGGACGTGCTGACCGGCCAGACGCAGAAGGTGAACATTCCCGCCAAGGGCGAGAGCTATGTGGATTGGCGCGTAAAGGCGCGCGTCACCGGCAATGCCGTCGTGACCGCGAAGGCGCTCACCAACGAAGAATCCGACGCGCTCCAGATGACGCTGCCCGTGCTGCCCTTCGGCGTCAAACAGCGGGCTGCGGGCGCAGGCGTGGTCTTCTCGGGCGCGGGGCAGAATCAGTGGTCCTACAGCTACCCGGCGGCATCCGACGCCGGCTCGCGCGGGCTCACCGTCACGGTTGCGCCTTCCGTCGCGGGAACCGTCTTCGACGCGCTCGACTACCTCACCAGCTATCCGTGGGGCTGCACCGAGCAGACGATGTCGAGCTTCCTGCCCGACGTGATCGTGTCGCAGGCGGTCGACAAACTGCACCTCAAGCCGCCCGTCGATCCGAAGACGCTGAACGACATGGTGCAGGCCGGTCTGGAGCGCCTTTACAGCTACCAGCACGACGATGGCGGTTGGGGATGGTGGCAGGACGATCCGAGCCTCGCCTTCATGACCGCCTACGTGGTCAGCGGACTGGGCCAGGCGCAGACCGCCGGCTACACAGTCGACGGCGACAAGGCAAACAAGGCCCGGGCCTGGCTCATCGCCACGCTCAAAGCGCATCCCAACATGATTCCCGACCTGCGCGCCTACGTGGTCTACGCGCTCTCGGCTACCGGCGGCGCGCCGAAGGACGCGCTCGACGCAGCCTGGGACGACCGCGACAAGCTGAGCGACGAGGGCCTGGCGCTCATCGGGCTGGCTCTCGATGCCGCCGGCGATTCCAGAGCGCACGACGCGGCGGTGCTGCTCGAAAAGAAGGCCCACACAACCGACGTTGACGCCTACTGGCAGGGCAACTACGACGGCATGATGGATTTCTGGAACGACACCTCGCCGGAGACGACGGCCTTCGCGCTCAAGCTGCTCATCCGCCAGGATCGCTCGAGCGGGTTGATGCCAAAGGCCGCGCGCTGGCTCGCCGAACATCGCGACGGTGACTACTGGTACTCGACCAAGCAGACATCGATGGTGATTCAGGGCCTCACCGATTACCTGGCGCTGAGCGGCGAGCTTGCCAACACCTCCGATGTCGAGGTGCTGGTAAACGGCGCCAGCGTCGGCAAGCGGCACTTCGGGCCGGAAGACGCATTCTCGCCGCCATGGCAGATCAAGGTTGCCGCGGCTCAAGTCGGCGGCGGCGGCCAGGTGACTGTCCGCAAATCCGGCAACGGCATCACCTACTGGTCGGCCGAGAGCGATTGGTACTCCGCCGACCGCAGGTCCTTCCAGCAGGGCCAACTCGCGCTCAACATCACGCGCGACTACTACCTGCTCCAGAAGCGGCAGGACAAGCCCACCGATCCCATCACCTACGACCTGGTTCCGCTCAAAGGCCCCGTGCACATCGGCGACATTGTGGCCGTCAAGCTGGCCCTGAACGGCACGAGTTGGAAGTATCTCGAGGCCGAGGACCCCATCCCGGCAGGCACGGAGTTCCTGCCCGAGACCGGTTTGTACACGCTGAACCAAAAGCCTGACTGGTGGGCCGACTGGTTCACGCGCAAGGAATTCCACGACGACCGCGCGGCCTTCTTCAACACCGACTTCGGGCCGCGAACCGAGTACGTCTACCTCCTCAAGGTCGACAACCCCGGCAAATTCCAGATCAGTCCCGCGCAGGCCGGTCCCATGTACCAGACCAATGTTCAAACCACCACCGATCCCGCCACGCTCGAGGTGCAGCCATGACCGATGTTGCAGCCACAAACCCGTTCAACGATCTGTTTCGCCGCCTCCGCGCGAGCCTTGCCTGGGTCGCGGCCCAATTTTGGGCCACCCTGCTCCTCGTCCTTGCCGGCGTTGCGTGGACGCGCCTGCCCGACAAGTACGCCTGGCAGGTTGGATTGACGCTGCTCGTTCCTCTCGTGCTGCTCGCCCTGCTGCTGCTCCTGCAGGCCGGAACTATGCGCAAGCTCGTGAATCAGGGCGAAGGCCGCACGCCGCTGGCGATGGGCACGGTCACGCTCCTGGTCTGGATTGCGGTTGCCTGGCTTGCCTGGTGGGTGCTCGACTGGTGCGACGACAAGGTTCCGCTGTGGGCGGGCTATCTGAACTCGCGCTTCGATGCCAATGCGCGGTCAAGGGTCTTTACCTACGAACACATTCAAACTTGGCTCGCCCTGCTCGTCTGGATCTTCCGCTGGATCGTTGTGCCGGCCAAGGTGATTCCGCACGCCCTGGCCTCGGCGCAGTGGGGCTGGCGGCTGCCGTGGCGAAAGCTCATCCGGCTCCTGCTCAATTGGCGCTGGTGGCTCGCGGCAGTTGTTGCCGCGCTCGTCGGCGTCGCGCTTCCCGGCCATTTCTTTTCCGGCATGCCGCACGGAACGGTGACGCATCAGGTGTGGGCTATCGCCCTCAAGCTCACTGGGGCGTTCCTGCTTGCGGTCGTGTGCTGGGTTCTGACGCTAGCCTGGGCGGCGGTGCTGTTGAGCCGCGTTCCGCGCCGCAAGACCGAGCCGGAGGAAGAGTCGCTGGTGCCGGCGCCGGTTGGCGGCGGCCCGCTCGACGAGGACTCCGTCAAGCTACCGCTGCCCGAGGGAGGCGACGACTCCGGCGGGAAGGCCTGAGCGCAGCCAATCGAGCACCTGCGCGCGGCCGGATCGCGCAAGCAACTGCGCGGCGTACCATGCGGCGGCCCGGTGCGCGGCCTCGGATTCTGCTTCGCTCGATGCGTGCGCCAGCGCCGCGTCGATCGCGTCGAGCTTCATCGTCGGCCGCGCCGCCTGGGCGTTCGCATGGTTCTCCGGCTCGCTCCATACCTCTACCAGCCCCTCGCGCAGCCAAAGTGGCGCGCTGGGCCCGGCGCGTTCCTCCACCAGCGCGTGCAGAAACTCGTGGCGCATCGTTCCGGCCAGCAGATGCCGCGACGCAAGCGTGCGTAGCGGCTGGGTTCCGATCCAACCGCCCTCGTCGAATGCCGCCACCCATCCAGGCGCCAGCGTGGCCTCGCGAAAAGCCTGCGTGCTGGCGAAAGTGCGCACGGTGAACTGCGACGTCGAGTTCAGCCCCGATCGCTGCGTCGCCTCGGCTCGCGCGCGACTCAGATCGGGCAGGGTTGCCGAGTCCGCGCTGTCGAGTGACTCGAGAACAAACCCGCTGCCCGCAAAGCGCCTCCACGCGCGCCCGGTCGCTTCATCCGCGGCCTCCGCGCCGGGGAAATACTGCTCCAGAATCTCGCCCTCGGCGCGCCCGTTCGCGGCCATCGCCGCCGCGCCTTTCTGGCACAAACCCACGCCGTGGCCCCATCCGCGGCCGTGAAACTCGAACCGGTCGCCCTGCCGGCTCACCTCGAACCACGTGCTTGGGATGCGGTTCCATCCCAGCGACTCGCCGACTGCCAGGCGGAACTCCTCGGCGTCGATCTCGCGCCCGTCGATCCGCAGCGTCACCGCGCGACCCGATTCGCCGCGCCGCGCCACCGTCAGGCTCTGCCAGCCCGGCGCGGCCAGCCCGTGCGCGGCCAGAGCCGCCGTCAGCTCGGCGAGAGAAATCTCCGAGGCCCACTCGCGCCCGCCGTCGCCCGTGCAGTTGCGATCCGGCAGCGAAGGCAGATACGGAACCGGCTTGGCGCGAGGCCAAATCTCCTCCGGCGACGCCGTTCTTCCGCCGCAGTCCTTTCCGAAGTAAGCCAGAGCCTTTTGTCCGCGGAACCACAGCGTCTCTCCTGCTGTCGCCAGCACCGCCGCGTGCGCCGCGGCCCGCCGCTCGCCGGGCCCGCTCCAGTGCAGGAGCTGGCAGTGCGTCGAGTCGCACAGGTCATACTCGGCGTGCCCGTGCGCCTCGTGCAGCGCAAAGCTCCGCACCACGATGGCCAGCGCCTTGAGCGACTCGGCACTGTCCGCCGGGCCGCTCTCGCTCTCGACCACCCGCTCCACGTAGCTCTCCACCGGCATCGTCACCGCGATCGCGAGCACGCCGCCCTTGGCGGAAATCGTGACTGGATTTTCGAGCGTCACCGTCTCGCCGTGCGCCGTGAGCGTGACCGGGCCGGTGAGCTGGAGCCGTCCTGTCTTTCCCGATCGCGCCGTCGTCGTCAGCCGCACGCCGTCTTCCTCGGCGTCCACTCGCGCGCTTCCCGTGAGTGTGAGCGCGGCGCAATCCGCGCAAGTCCGCAGATTGATCCCGCGGCCTGCGCCTGCCGGCGAGAGCTCGAGCTCCCGGTCGCGCCAAAGCGTCCACATCCCCACCCGCACGGTGGTGCGAGCAGCCGGCGGCGCAGATTCGGCCATCGCGGTTTGCCGCGGCGGCGATTGCGCGCTGCCCAACGCCAAGCCGGCCGCGGCCAGCAGGCTCACGAGCGCCCCAGCCACAAACCGCCAATTCACGGCCGCTCCACTGGCGCATGGGCCAGGATCTCTCCGGCCACTCGCGCCGCATCCGCGCCGCGGCCTGCGGGCAAGTAGACGGCGATGACCACTTTCGGATTCCGCGCCGGCGCCAGGCCCACGAACCATCCGTGCGTTTGGCTCGTCGCAGCGCTCGCGGCCGTTCCCGTCTTCCCCATGATCTCGACGCCGCCCAGGCTCGCCGGTCCAGCCATTCCGAAGCTGGCCGAATCCTCAAGCCCCTCGCTCACCACCCGCGCCGCCGCGGAATCGGGATGCGCGGCCAGTTGCTGCGCCAGCCAGCGATAGGCCGCGGCCAACTCCAGCGGCGTCACGCGCACGCCCTCCACTCCCAGCAGGGCCAATTGCTCCGCATCGGCCGATTGCGGCTCGCGAAACTCGGCTGTTGCTTCCTCGCGGGCAAGGCCCGTCGCGCCGAGCAATCCGGTGGGCCGCAGCAGACGGCCCAATTCACCCGGCGCCAGCGTTCGCGCCACCGCGGCAAAGTAGGAGTTGCACGACCACGTCAGCGCCTCGCGCGCGTCGAATGCAGGCGCCGCCGGATGCGTGCACGCCAATCGGCGCCCGGCGACCACGAGGCTCCGGTTGCAGGCCACGCGGCTCAAGGGATTCCAGCGCCCCGCGCCCACCAGCCCAAAGAGCACGAGAGGTTTCAGCGTAGAGCCGGGAGCGGCCAGCGTGCGCGCCGCATCGCCGAGGCGGTGAGTCGCCGCCAACTGCCCGGTGGCGATATCCAGCACGACGATCCTGGCCTCGGGCGCCTGCCGCGCAGCGCGGTCGACGGCGCTCTGCCATGCCTGCGCGCCGGTCTGGCAGTAGGCGCACACGCTTCCCCATGCCGCAACGATCAGGATCGAGCGAAAGATTCCGCGCACAGCAAAAGTATGCTCCATCCGCGGCGCCGGCGCCTGCATCGGTTGTGCCGAGTGGGCCGCGCGGTGTCCGCCTTGCCGGTCGACTTTCTCAGGCTGTATCCTTCCTGCAACAGCTCGGCTCATTCGGGGCACCTGATCCTTCCAGGCGCGGGGTAAATTTGCTCGCGGATCGACGAGCGACTGTGGATTCGTTTAGAAGCGGGCTGTGCGCAGGACATTTCATCTGCTCGACCCTTTTCGCAAGAGGCGGCGTACCGTATGGAGAGACCGGAGGCTCGCAAGCATGAGAGCCTCGCTCTCCGTCGTGGGACATGGTTGCCGCGAATCTGCAGCCGCCAAAAACCTTTTCCAGGCACCCCCCGTCCCCTTTGTTTAGAGTTTGAATCCTATCCCTTGAAAGCGAACGAACGAGATTGAACGAACCACTTGCAATCATCGGCATCGGCTGCCGTTTGCCTGGGGGAGCGGACTCCCCTGAGGCCTATTGGAACATGCTCTGCGCGCGGACGGACGCCATCCGGGAGATCCCCGCGGATCGCTGGAACATCGCCGCCCATTACGATGCGTCGCCAGGACGGGCCGGCAAATCGGCGTCCAAATGGGGCGGTTTCATCGACCATATCGACCGCTTCGACTCCTCGTTCTTCGGGATCTCGCCGCGCGAGGCCGACGCCATGGACCCGCAGCAGCGGCTGCTGCTCGAAGCCACCTGGGAGGCATTCGAGGACGCGGGCCAGAAGTGGGAGCAGGTGAGGGGCTCCCGGACCGGAGTCTTCGTCGGCATCTCGACCTCCGACTACGCCAGCCTGCAGTACACCAGCGGCGGCCAGAACGTATCCGACGTGCATTCGGCGACCGGCTGCGCCTTCAGCATTGCCGCCAACCGCATCTCCTATTGTTTCGATCTTCGCGGTCCCAGCCTGGCCATCGATACTGCCTGCTCCTCGGCGCTTTCGGCCTGCCATATCGCCTGCCAGAGCCTGTGGCGCGGAGATTCGGAATCGGCCGTGGTCGCCGGGGTCAACGCGCTGCTCAACCAGAACAGTTTCGTGGCCTTCAGCCGCATGTCCATGCTTTCGCCCGATGGGCGCTGCAAGGCCTTCGACGCCAGCGCCAACGGCTTTGTCCGCTCCGAGGGAGTGGGCGCGGTGATCCTGAAGCCGCTGGGCGCGGCGCTCAAGGCCGGCGACCGCGTCTATGCCGTGATCCGCGCCACGGCAGCCAACCAGGACGGCCGCACCAACGGCATCACGGTTCCCAGCCAGCAGGCGCAGGAGGAGCTGATCCGCGCGGCTTGCCGGACGGCGGGAATCTCGCCCGGCGCAATCGGCTATGTCGAGGCTCACGGCACGGGCACGGCCGTCGGCGATCCCATCGAGACCGCGGCTCTGGGCGCGGCGTTGGGCGAGGGACGAACCGCGCCCTGCCTCATCGGCTCGGTCAAGACCAACGTCGGCCATCTCGAGGCGGCTTCGGGCATCGCCAGCCTCATCAAGGTTGCGCTGGTCCTCAAGCACAAGCAAATTCCGCCCAACCTGCACTTCCGCACGCCCAATCCGCACATCGATTTCGCGGGACTCAAGCTCCGCGTAGTGAAGCAGCTCGAGCCCTTTCCGAATGGCGGCTCTCAGCTTGCCGGAGTCAACTCCTTCGGCTTTGGCGGCGCCAACGCGCACGTGATCCTGGAAGCCGCGCCCGCGCGGAACGGCCGCGTCAAAGCGGCGCCGCCCGTGCTCGACCGGCTGCTGCTGCCTTTGGCCGCGCACAGCCCCGAGGCGCTGCGGCAGGCGGCGGCCAACTACGGCACTTTGTTGGCCAAGGAGGACTGCGATGCCTGGTCCCTGTGCGGAGCCGCGGCCACGCGCCGCTCCGCCTTTGCGCACCGGCTCTTTGCCGTGGCCGAGTCGCGCCGGGAGCTTGCGGCGCGGCTCAGCGAGTTCGCGGCGGGCGAATCCTCGCCGGCCATGGTGTCCGGCGAAAGGATCGGAAACGCCGGGCCGGTCTTCGTCTTTTCCGGCCAGGGCACGCAGTGGTGGGCGATGGGCCGCGAACTACTCGAGAAGCAGCGCGTCTACCGCAAGACCATCGAAAAGTGCGACGCGATCTTCCGTAAGCTGGGGTCGTGGTCGCTGATCGAGGAACTCAAGCGGGGCGAGCAGGAGTCGCGGCTTCACTCGACGGCTATTGCCCAGCCCGCGATCTTCGCCCTGCAGGCGGCGCTGGCCGATTTGTGGAGTTCCTGGGGCGTCGAGCCCGAAGCCGTTGTCGGCCACAGCGTCGGCGAGGCGGCGGCGGCCTATGTCGCCGGCGCGCTCACTCTGCCCGAGGCCGCGCGCGTCATCTTCCATCGCGGCCGCACCATGAACGCGGCGTCCGATCAAGGGCGCATGCTGGCCGCGGCCCTGAGTCCAGAGCAAGCCATGGAACTTGTCGCTCCGTTTGGCGGGGATGTGGAAGTTGGCGCCTGCAACAGCCCGGTTTCGGTCACCCTGTCGGGCGAACCGGGGCCCCTTGAACGGATCGCGAAAGAACTCGACGCCCGCGGCGTCTTTAACCGCTTCCTCAAGGTCAACTACGCCTTCCACAGCCATCAAATGGATGCGGTCAAGGACGAGCTACTCGAATCGTTGGGCCGGGTCGAAGTCTCCGCGCCGCGCATCCCGCTCTATTCCACCGTCAGCGGCGCTCTCTTCCGGGAGGGCGACTTCAACGAGGGGTATTGGTGGCGTAACGTGCGCCGCCCGGTGCGTTTCACCGACGCCATCGCCAGCCTCAGCGCACAGGGCCACAAGCTGTTCCTCGAGCTCAGCGCCCACCCCGCGCTGACTGTTTCCATCTCCGAGACGCTGGCCGCGCGCTCGGCCCAAGGCATGGCGTTCTATTCGCTGCGGCGCAAGGAACCGGATACGGAGACCATGCTCCGCGCTCTCGGCTCGCTCTATACGGCGGGTGCGCCCATCGATTGGACGAAGATCTATCCCGGAGCATCCGCGCATGTGGCCCTGCCGGTCTATCCCTGGCAGCACGGGGATCATTGGCGCGAGACGCGGAGCGCGCGCTCGGCGCGGCTGGACGCAAGCGCGCATTTCTTCCTCGCCGGCAAAGTGGATGCCGCGGGGCCGGTTTGGAATGCGGCGCTCGATACCGGCGCAAGCCCGTGGCTCCGCGAACATCGCGTGCTCGATCACATCCTCTTTCCGGGCGCAGCGTTCATCGAGGCCGCGCTTGAAGCCGGCGTCGATCAGTTCGGTGCTCTGCCGGTCGAAGTCGAGGACGTGGAGTTCAAAGAGGCGCTGGCGCTGCCCGAGGGCAAGGAGACGGTCGAGCTCGAGACCGCCTACTCGCCGGTGGATTCGTCGCTGCGTCTCTCCGGCCGCCGCTGCGAGGAGAATGCCGGCTGGACGCTGCACGCCACGGCTAAAGTCCGCCCGCACGCAGGCGCGGCCGCGGCCGCGGTGAACCTGGACCGGCTGAAGGACTCGCTTGCCGCGACGCTTGGCCACGAGGAGATCTATTCCATCTGCCGCCAGCACGGATTCGACTATGGACCGGCCTTCCGCGGCCTCCGGCAAGTGTGGCGGAACGATAAGGAAGCCCTGGGCAAAATCGAACTGCCCCCCGAGCTGGCCGAAACCGCCGCGCGATTCCAGGTGCATCCGGCGCTCCTCGACGCCTGCATCCAGACGGTGTTCTTTGCCGCGCCCCAGAACGACAGCCGGCAAACCTTCGTGCCCGTGGGCGTCGATCGTCTGGTCCTACGGGAGCGGCCTGCAACGACGGTTTACTGCCACGCTACGCTGGTGCGGATGAGCCTGCGCTCGGCCGCCTGGAACCTCGAGATCTGCGACGAGTCCGGCCGCGTCGTGCTCGTCGTCGAAGGCGTCCGCACGCAGACGGTGCGTGGAACCGGCAAGGCGAAAGCCAACGATCCGGCGGAATGGCTGTATGAAACCAGGTGGATCGAGAAGCCGCTTGCCGCCTCCGATGGCGTGGAGCAGCAGCGCAACCTGGCGGGGAAATGGCTGATCTTCGCCGACCGCTCGGGAGTGGCCGAAGATCTGGCCGCGCGGTTGCGAGCGCACGGCGCCGAGCCGCACCTGCTGGCCGCCGAATCGTATGTTATTTGCGGGGAAGACGGAAAAACAAAGCTGAGTTCCCGGCTGGCTGCCGATCTAGGCGCGATTCTCGCGGCGGGAGGCGCCGAAGGCCCGGCACTGGCCGGAGCGGTGCACCTGTGGAGCCTCGATGCCGCGCCCGCAGAGGAGCTCGATGGCCCGCTCTTCGAGCAGGCGCAGGCGCTCACTTGCCACAGCCTGCTGCAGACAGTCCATGCTCTGGCGGATCGGCGCTGCACGCCGCCGCTTTGGATCGTCACTCGCCGCGCTCAGGGCGTCGAGGCAGGGGAGCCGGTTGCAGTCGCCCAATCGCCGGCCATCGGCATGGGCCGAACGATCGCGTCGGAGTTTCCGCGCATGGACGTTCGCCTGGTCGATCTCGGCAACCGGGAGGCCAGAGCGCCGGCGAGCCGCCTTTGGCCGGAAATTGCCGTCGACGACGGCGAGACCGAGGTGGCATGGCGCGGCGAAACGCGTCTCGCCAATCGCATCGCGCACCGCTCCCTAGATTCGCTTGCCGCGCGTCCCCAGCCAAAGCGCGGCATGGGCTACTCGCTGCTGATTCCTTCCACGGGAGTCATCGACGAGCTGGCGTGGTGCGAGGCGCCGCGCCGGCGTCCCGCGGCCCACGAAATCGAAATCGAGATCGAGGCCGCGGCCATCAACTTTCGCGACATCCTCAAGTCCCTCGGCCTCTACCCCATCGAGCGCGACCGCGATCTACTATTGGGCGACGAGTGCTCCGGCCGCGTAACCGCCGTGGGCGGCAAAGTCACCGCGTTCAAGCCGGGCGACGAGGTCATTGCCGTAGGCGCCGGCTGCTTCGCCTCTCATCGGACCATTCCCGCATCCTGCGCCGTCCGCAAGCCCGCGAACTTCTCCTTCGAACAAGCGGCCACCATCCCGGTCGCATTCATGACCGCCTGGTATGCGCTGCACCGGCTGGGCCGGCTGCAACACGGCGAGAGCGTCCTCATTCATTCCGCGGCCGGCGGCGTGGGGCTTGCCGCTATGCAGATCGCGCGGCTTGCGGGCGCCGAGATCTACGCCACCGCCGGCAACGAGGAAAAGCGGCGCTACCTGCGCAAGCTCGGCGCGCGCCAGGTCTTCGACTCGCGCTCCACGGCTTTTGCCGCCGAAGTACGCCACGCGACCGGCGGCCGCGGCGTCGACTTGGTGCTGAATTCGCTCGCCGGAGACGCCATCCTGAAGGGGCTCTCAGCGCTGGCGCCCGGCGGCCGCTTTCTCGAGATCGGCAAGCGCGACGTATACGCCAATACCGCCATCGGTCTTCGGCCCTTGCGCTACAACGTCTCGATGCACGTCATCGATATGGGGCAGATTTTTGCCGACGCGCCCGGCGAGGTCGAGGAATTGCTCCGCGGCCTGATGCGGCTCTTTCGCCGCGGGGCGTTACAGCCCCTGCCGCACACCGTGCTGCCCTTCTCGCGGGCCGCCGAGGCCTTTCACCGGATGGCGCAGGCCCGGCATATCGGCAAGATCGTCCTCACCGCCGCCAATGATCGCATCCAGCCGCTGCGCAAGCTTCCCCAGGATCCGGTCCGGTTTCCCGCTGGCGCCGCCTATCTCATCACCGGCGGGCTGGGCGGCTTCGGCCTCGAGGTTGCGCGCCGGATGGTTTCGCTCGGGGCCAGGAATCTGGTGCTGGCCAGCCGCGCCGGGGCGGCAACTCCCCAGGTCCGGCGCGCCGTGGCCGAACTGCGCCGCGCGGGCGCTCGCGTCACGGTGAGCAAAATCGACGTCTCCGACCAACGGCAGGTGGAACTCTTGATGCGCCGCATCGCCGCGGGCAGAGCCCCCTGCGCGGCATCTTTCACTTGGCCGCGGTGCTCGACGACGGCATCCTGGCGCAGTTGACGCCCGAGCGCATGACGCGCGTGCTGGCGCCCAAAGCCGCCGGCGCCTGGAACCTGCACCGGGCCTCGCGGAAACTCAAGCTCGATTATTTCGTGCTCTTCTCGTCGGTGGCTTCGTTGCTCGGCACGCCGGGGCAGGCCAACTACGTCGCGGCCAACTGTTTTCTTGACGCTCTGGCCCACTACCGCCGCGCGCTCGGCCTGCCGGCCCTCGCGGTCAACTGGGGAGCGATCAAGGAAGTCGGCATGCTGGCCCGCAACGCCGGCGTCGCCGATCATCTGGCGGCCCACGGCGTCCAGGGCATCGCGCCGGCCGACGCGACCGCGATGCTTGGCCGGCTGCTCGAATGCGATGCCGCTCAGATCGGCTTTGCGCGGATCGAGTGGGAGAAGTTCATCGCCGGTGCGCCGGCTCCCCGCTTTTCCGAGGTGGCCGCCGCGGTTGGCGCAAGCCAGGCCCAAGGCGGCAGGGACTTCCGCGCCCTGATTCGATCCACCGCTCCCGCCGGACGGCTCGCAGTTGCCGCTTCGCTGATCTGCCAAACTGCGGCGGCAATCATCCGCACCGACCCCGCCAAGATCGACGCCCGCCGGCCGTTGAACGAAATGGGCCTGGACTCGCTGATGGCCTTCGAGCTGATCAACCGCATCGAGGATTGCTTCGCCGTCTCGCTGCCGACTGGCGCAATCTCTTCGAGTTCCACCGTCGACAGCCTCGCGGCCATCGTTCTAGAAAGCTATGGCTTGGGCGACTCCGCGCCGGCCGCATCGCAGAAGGGAAGCGCCGTGCCTCCGGAAAGCACCGGCCAGGCCATCCTGCTTCGCTCCGGCGACGCCGATCATCCTCTCTTCTTCATCCATCCGGTGGGTGGCGGCGCAGAGATCTATGCCGAGCTGGCGGCGCTGCTGCCCGAGGGACTCCAGGTCTACGGCATTCAGTCGCGGATGCTCGCAGGGCGCCAGGAAGAGTGGGGTTCGCTGGAAGCGCTGGCCTGCGCCTATGCGGAGATCGTCGGCGGCCTGCAACCGGAGGGACCGATTCGCATCGCCGGCTTTTCGGCAGGAAGCATCTTTGCCCTGGCGGTGGCTAGCGAACTGGAGCGGCGCGGACGATCCGTCTCGTTCATCGGGGCCATCGAAGCGCCCTTCACCGCCCTCGACCCCGATTGCCCGCGGGAGACAGTGATCAAGAACATGATCGCGGAGATCTTTGACTGGATGGGAGGCGAGAGGGCCGCCGCGCGGGCAGATGCCCCAAGAGCGCTCGCCGACTCGTCGATGGAACTCGCCACGCGCCTCGTTGCGGCGTCCAGCGAGGACGAGCAGTTGAGCATGATCCAGGACTGGCTCACCCTTCAAGGGGTCGATCTGGGTGGCGGCAAGTCCGGCGCTTCCGGCAGCCGCGAAATCTTCCGCCGCATGATCCGCCACACGGTTCTGTTGAACCAGGTTCGGATTGAGGCTCCGGAAGCCCCGGTCTGGTCCTGGCAGGCCCGGGATTCTCTGCTGACTGTTGCCGGGGTCTCCGGGATCCCGAGCCGGAGGATCACACGCGGCGCGTTCACGCACACCCTGATCGGAGGGCGGCACTTCGAAGTGATGAGCCCGCCGCGGGTAGCCGCTCTGGCGGAGCAGTTCGCCGCCGCCCTGGCGCAATCGGAAGAACGCGAGAACATCGCACCCGGCGCTTCTTCCGGCCGGAGCCTGGCCTGACGAGAGACCTCAGCCGGGGCACGCGTGCTTCCGGGGCGATCCGATCCGAACGGGAAGACAGCTCCCGTGCATGGGCCGGGATTGTTCCTCGGGTTGGTATATACTTCCTTTTGTCGGTTCCGCCTCAACCTGGGCGGGAGTAGTTCAGTGGCAGAACGTCAGCTTCCCAAGCTGAATGTCGCCGGTTCGATCCCGGTCTCCCGCTCCAATCTCTTCTGCACGGCGCCTGTGCACCCGCCCGCTCTTACACAACCTCCTGAATCTTCATCACCAGGCAAGTAATCGTGTCGTCGTGTTTCACCAGCATCTGGTGCGGAGTGCCCGCCGGCACGTGGGCCACGTCTCCGGCCCGCAGCGCCTGCCGCGCGCCGCCCTCGATCGACGATCCGCGCGTCTCGCCCGGCGCCGCGGTTCGCGCCCCGGCCACGACTCCGCCCGTCACCAGCGTGGCCTTTCCGGCCAGCACACAGAACAGGTCCGCGAACCGCTCGTGCACCTCCGCCTCGCCATCCCGGCTGCGGAACGAGAGCATGGCGCAATGCTGCGGAAATTCCTTCAGCGTCTCCGACGCCGATCCATCTCCGTGTTTCGCCAGCTTGCGCAGATACGCCGCCCGCTCCATCAGCACAGCAGGCGACCAGTGATCCACGGGATTCTTCTCCCTCACCGGCTGGGGACCGATCGCGTCCAGGGCCTCATCCTTCAGTAGTTGTTTTGCCAGCCGATCCACCGCTTCTTCTCTCATCTCCCCAACCTTTCTTCAAGGCATCTGGTTCGCCGCCGCGCGGCCTTCACAAACCGGCGAGTTTTCGCGCGCGCCGAAACACGTCGAGCAGCATCTTGCGCGTCAGCTTGCCGGTGTTGGTGTTCTGCAGGCTGGGATGATAGCTGGCGACTGCGATCAAACCGCCCGGCAGCGTGTACTCCGCGCCGTGCGCGAAGACAAATCCCGCGCGCCCCACCAGATTCCCCGTGCGCATCGCATGGGCCAGCAGCCCGTCGAACGCAATCCGGCCCAAACACACGACCACGCGCAGGTTCGCGAGCAACCGCATCTCCTCGTCGAGCCATGGCGCGCAGTTGCGCAACTCGTCCGGCGCCGGCTTGTTCCCTGGCGGCGCGCACCGCACCACGGCGCCGATCCACAGCCCGGTCAGCTTCATCCCGTCATCGCGCGACAGCGCCTCTACCTGCGACGCAAACCCCGCGGCGTGCAGAACGGGGAACAGAAAGTCGCCCGATCCGTCGCCCGTAAACATCCGCCCCGTGCGGTTCGAGCCGTGCGCTCCCGGCGCCAGCCCCAGCGCCATCACTCGCGCCTTCGGGTCGCCGAACGACGGCACCGGCCTCCCCCAGTACTCCCAATCGATATAAGCCCGCCGCCGCTTCCGCGCCACCTCGGCGCAATGCGCGCGCAATCGCTGGCACTGCGCGCACGCCACGATGCGCGCATTCAACGCCGCAAGAGTTGCCGCCCCGGCCATAAGGAGATTTTACTTCCGGCATTGTTCGTGGCCTGTCCCCGGCGCGCGGCCGGTTCCGGCCCTGTGCCATACTTGAGCTGTCTGCCCATTCCCCAGGAGTTGGATTCTCCCCTTATGCCCGGCCAACCCAACCCGGAGTTCCTGCGCCGCGCCATCGCGCTGGCCACCGAAAACGTCGTTGAAGCTCGCGGCGGGCCGTTCGGCGCGGTCATCGTGCGCGACGGCAAGATCGTCGGCGAAGGCGTCAACTCCGTCACCGCCGCCAACGATCCCACGGCTCACGCCGAGGTCAACGCCATTCGCGCCGCCGCCAAGGCTCTTGGAACTTTCACCCTCGCCGGCTGCGAGCTCTACACCAGTTGCGAGCCCTGCCCCATGTGCCTCGCCGCCGCCTATTGGTCGCGCCTCGATGCCATCTACTACGGCGCCAGTGCCGCCGATGCGGCCCAGGCCGGCTTCGACGACGCGTTCCTCTACGGCGAACTGCGTAAAGACTCGGCCGCGCGCACGCTCCGCTCAGCGCAATTGCTCGGCGAAGAGGCCCGGGCCAGCTTCAACGCCTGGATCGCCTCGCCCAACAAAATCAAGTACTGAATCCCGGCCCGATCCAACTCGATCTCCGCGCTCCTTGACCCCGCGCGGCCGCCTTGCGTATGCTGGCCTGCGTTTGCGCGGGCACCCCAGGCGTCGATTCCGAGACCTGGGATCGTTGACCGCGCCAGGAGTTCCTCTGCAATCGGAGACCCCGCATGAGCACGACCCGCCCCACTGCAATTTCCGTCCCGAAAATCGGCTCCAACCCGCTGCTCGTCCGCCGCGCCGCCGTTCTCGGCGCCGGAACCATGGGCTCCCGCATCGCCGCCCACCTGGCCAACGCCGGCATCCCGGTTCTTCTCCTCGATCTCGCTCCAAAGCCTGGAGAGAAATCGCTAGCTCTGGCTGCCCTCGATGCGCTCGCCAAATCCAAGCCCGCCGCTCTCTTCGAGCCGTCGCTCGCCCGCCTCATCGCGCCGGGAACCTTCGACGACGACCTGCGCCGGCTCGCCGAGTGCGATTGGGTGATCGAAGCCGTTGCCGAGAACTTCGAGATCAAGGCCGCGCTGCTTGCCCGCGTCCTGCCGCATCTCGCCGCGCACGCGCTCCTCACCACCAACACCTCCGGCCTGCCCATCGCGCGCCTCGCCGCCGCCGTGCCTGCCGTCCGCAGCCGCTTCTTCGGCACGCACTTCTTCAACCCGCCGCGCTATATGCGTCTGGTCGAAGTCATTCCGACCGCGGACTCCGATCCCGCCGCCGTCGCCGCCTTCTCCGCGTTCGCCGATCGCCTCCTCGGCAAGCAGGTCGTCTTCGCCTGCGACACGCCCAACTTCATCGCCAATCGCATCGGAATCTTCGTCCTCTTCCTCGCCGCCAACCTCATGCTCGAGCAGGCGCTCTCCATCGAAGAAGTCGATGCGCTCACCGGTCCCGCCATCGGCTTTCCCCGCACCGGAACGTTCCGCCTCGCCGATCTCGTCGGCCTCGACATCCTCGCCAACATCGTCGCCAACTTCCCCCAGGGCGTCATCGGCGGCAAGTTCTCGTCCATTCTCGATGAGCTGCTCAAGCGCGGCTGGCTCGGCGATAAAACAGGCCAGGGCTTCTACAAGAAAGTCCGCGGCGCCGACGGAAAGGACGAGCGCCTCGTCCTCGATTTCTCCACCTTCGATTACCGGCCCGCCCAAAAGCCCGCTCTGCCTTCGCTCGACATGGCGAAGAACGCCGCCACGCTCCCGGAGCGCCTCCGCCTGCTTCTCGCCGCCGACCCGGCCAAAGACAAGGCCGCCGCCTTTCTCTGGCCTTTTCTCTCCTCGCTCTGGAACTACGCCGCGGACCGCATCGGCGAAGCCGCCTCCGACGCGCCTTCCATCGACGCCGCCATGCAGAACGGCTTCAACTGGGAGCTCGGCCCCTTCGAACTGTGGGATGCCGCCGGAGTGGCCGAAACCGTCGCCCGCATGAAGTCGCTCGGTCTCCCCATCGGCGCTCCCGTGCACGCTTTGCTCGCCTCGCGCACCAGCTGGTACTCGCCCGATCGCACCGCCTGCTTCCTGCCCTCGACGGCGCAGCTTGTTCCCATCTCCGCCGTTCCCGGCCACGCCCGCGTCGCCGATTTTCGCCGCGTCAGCGCGCCCATCCGCACCAACCCCGGTGCGTCGCTCGTCGATCTCGGCGACGGCATCGCCTGCATCGAGCTGCACTCGCCGAAGAACGCCATCGGCGGCGACGTGCTTTCTCTTATCTCGTCCGTTCTCGATCCCGCCTCCGCCGCGGTCCGCGACTTCCAGGGCTTCGTCGTCTCGGGCGACAGCGACAACTTCTCCGTGGGCGCAAATCTGATGCAGATCCTGCTCTTCGCGCAGGAAAGCGAGTGGGACGAGCTCCACCAGGTTATCCGCAACTTCCAGCAGATGACATCGGCCATCAAGTTCTGTCCGCGCCCGGTCGTCGCCGCGCCGTTCGGAATGGCACTCGGCGGCGGCGCAGAAATCTGCCTCCACGCCGCGCGCCGCCAGCCCCACGCCGAAACGACGATCGGTCTCGTCGAGGCCGGCGTCGGCCTCATCCCCGCCGGCGGCGGCACCAAAGAGATGCTGCTCCGCGCCTTCGACGCAGTCTCCGCATTCGCGCCTCCCGACCCCAAAGATCCTCCCGCGCGCATCGCTCAATCCGCGGAGCTCGCCACGGCCCTCAAGCGCGCGCTGGACTTGATCGCCATGGCCAGAGTCTCCACCTCCGCTGCCGATGCCCGCTCCCTCGGCCTGTTCTCCGCCGCGGACCGCATCACCATGAATCGCGAGCGCCTGCTACTCGACGCCAAAGCCCAGGCCGCGGTGCTCGCCGGCTCCGGCTACACCCCGCCGCAGCCGCGCACGCTGATCCCCGCGCCCGGCGCCGCCGCATTAGCGACGCTCGAAACCGGCATCTATCAGATGGGCGAAGCCGGCGTCGCCTCCGAGCACGACCAGAAGGTCGCCCGCTGGGCCGCGCACATCCTCTGCGGCGGCCGCATCACCCCCGGCACGCTCGTCACCGAGCAGTACCTCCTCGACCTCGAGCGCGAAGCCTTTCTCTCCCTCTGCGGCGAGCGCAAAACGCAAGAGCGCATCGCCTTCACCCTCAAAACCAGCAAGCCGTTGCGGAATTGACATACGTATGTATGTATGAGAGACTCGTTACCAGAGGAGAGTGATCATGTATCACGACCCAAAAACAGTTCTTTCGCCCAAAGACAAAGTCAGCTCGGTCGATGTTGTTTTCGACAAGGGGCCGGTCGAATCGAGTTGGTCGGTCGCTCGTCTGAGATGGGGAGGTTCGCCTGCCGTCGGCATCCGATGGAACGGCGATAGCGGTAATAACAAGGGCACTCCTCAGTCGCGGGGAAACCCTGCGTGGTTTATAGTGCCTGAGGAACTCGAGGAAGCCGTTCTGGAAGCTGCCAAAAGGAAAGAAGGAGAAACGCAGACGGCCTTGGCGGAAGGCTATCGACAGATGGCGGCTGATCGAACGCGCGAAGCCGAAGCGGAAGAATGGGTGGAGGGGCTGATTGGCGACATCGATTGAACGCGGAGATGTCCTTTGGGTCGACTTCGAACCCAGCTTAGGAGGCGAGATCAAGAAGACCCGCCCCGCGATCGTTGTCTCAAACAACACCGCAAACACCTATCTGAACCGCGTGCAGGTGGTTCCAATCACCTCAAATACGGAGCGTCTTTATCCGGGAGAAGCATTTGTATCGCTGAACGGCGAAAAGCGGAAGGCGATGGCAGATCAGCTCACAACCGTGAGCAAGCAGCGGCTCGGAGGTCGAGTAGGCGATCTGAACGGGGAAGACATCGCACGAGTCGAAGCAGCGATAGCGGTTCAACTTGCACTGAATCTGAAGTAGGTCGCATGCAAGTCCGGCGGAAAATCGCTTGTACGTGGATGATCGGCATAGGACTCACGTTCCTTAGTGCCGCCAGCCAGGAAGTGGCGTCTCCAACCAGCCCACTCAACACCTCCGGCCAGGTCGTCGTCGACGGCCGCCCCACCCCCTATCTCATCCGCCATCTGCCCGTGAACTCCTTTCCCCAGCTCCCGCCCGTTGTTCAGGACGCGCTCACCCGCCGCGGCTGCCGCATCCCGCAGACCTACGAGGCGCGCCAACCCGAGAACGTCGTTCACGCCAGCCTCGAGCGCCCCGGCTCCTCCGACTGGGCCGTCCTCTGCTCCGCCAACGGCGCCGTCTCGCTCCTGGTCTTCCTTTCGAGCGGCAACGGCGACCCCGCCATCCTTGCCACCGCGCCCGAGACCGAGCGCCTCCAATCCCACGGCGTCAGCCCTGTCCTCGGCTTCAACTGGGCCATCGATCCCGCCTCGCCCCAGGCCGTTCACGAAGCGCAGATTGGCATGAGGCATCCTCCCGCGCGCCTCGACCACGACGCCCTCGCCGATTCCGCCGTCGACCAGCGCACCGTCTATCACTTTTATTCGCACAGCGTCTGGACGCTCCTCGATACCGAGGATTAGCATCGCGTCCAGAGCCAGTGGTTTGCCTCAACCCGGCGCGCATCCTATCTGCGGCCGCACGGGCGCTGACCTGCTGGCTTGCCGACCCGCCCAGGAGCCTCCCATGGCCGAAGCCGTTCTCGTCGCCGCCGTTCGCACGCCTGTTGGCCGCGCCCCCAAGGGAGCGCTCTCCACCATCCGCCCCGACGACCTCGCGGCAACTGCGTTGCGCGGGGTTTTGGACAAGGTTCCCTGCTTGGACAAGAGCTCCGTCGACGACGTCATTCTCGGCTGCTCCCAGCAGGAAAGCGAGCAGGGCTGGAACATCGCCCGCTGGGCCATCCTGCGCGCCGGCCTTCCGGTCGAAATTCCCGGCGTCACCGTCAACCGCCTCTGCGCTTCCGGCCTTGAAGCTATCGCCCAGGCCGATCACCGCATCCGCTCCGGCGCCGCGCAGGTCGTCGTCGCCGGCGGCGTCGAATCCATGAGCCTCGTCCCCATGGGTGGCGGCAAGCCCTGCCCCAATCCATGGCTGGCCGCCAACTACCCCGACTCGCTGCTCACCATGGGCCTAACCGCCGAGCGTGTCGCCCGCCGCTATTCCATCTCCCGCGACGATCAGGACGCCTTCGCCCTCGCGAGCCACCAGAAAGCCGTCGCCGCGCAGGCCGCCGGCCGCTTCACGGAAGAAATCGTTCCCGTGACCGTCACCACGGCCACGCCCGACGATCCGCCGAAAAAGCCCCGCGTCCAGGAAAAGAAATTCTCCGCCGACGAAGGTCCCCGCGCCGACACCTCCGCCACGGCCCTCGCCCAGCTCAAGCCCGTCTTTCACGCGCAGGGAACCATCACCGCTGGCAACTCCTCGCAGATCTCCGATGGCGCCGCCGCCGCCGTCCTCATGGAGTCGAGCTACGCCCGCTCGCTCGGCATTCGTCCTCTCGCCCGCCTCATCGCTTACGCCGTCACCGGTTGTTTGCCCGAAGAAATGGGCGTTGGCCCCATCACCGCCATCCCCAAGGCCCTGCAAATGGCCGGCCTCACCCTCGGCGACATCGGCCTCATCGAATTAAACGAGGCCTTCGCGGCTCAGGCCCTCGCCGTTATCCGCGCTCTTTCGCTCGACCCCGCCCGCGTCAACGTCAACGGTGGAGCCATCGCGCTCGGCCACCCGCTCGGCTGCACCGGCGCAAAACTGACCACAACGTTGCTCCAGGAAATGAAAGGCCGGAAGGCCCGCTACGGCATGGTCACGATGTGCATTGGCGGCGGCATGGGCGCCGCCGGCATCTTCGATCTGCTCGACTGACGCGCGAGCACGCGCCGCCCCGAGCTCCTTCTGGCTTTCTTGCTCCCTTGCTCCCTCGCTCTGTTGCTCCCTACTTGTAGAAGAACTCCCCATACCCTCCGTTGGCCCACGGATCGTAGTGCAGCGCGAAATTCGCGCGGTGTTGCACGCTGGGGTGGTTGTAGAGCCAGAACTCGATGATCGGATTCGGATTCGGGTCCTCGAGCCACGCCTCTCCCAGCGCATTGAATGCGGCCACCGCGGTCATCTGCGGGTCCGCCACGATGCCGTGGATCGCCTCCTGCCCGTACACGTCGGCCTGATGCTCGAAGTGGCGGCTGAAGGCGTTGCTCGCCGGCTCCAGCAGAAAGCTCGCGATCGAGATCGCGAACAGCAGCACCATGAGTCCTGTCCGTGATGCCGGTTCTTGAGCGCCCCATTTCCCCCCGAACCGCTTCACCAGCCACGCCGTGAACGCCGCGCACGCCCAGTACACGAAAAACAGCCCTACAGCGTAACCGGCAATGATCTTGGGAATGTGACGCAGCACGTAGTGCCCGCTCTCGTGGCCGAAGATGAACAGCACCTCGTCGTCGGGAACGCGCCCCGCAGTCGTATCCCACACCACAATCCGCTTAGTGGCCCCGATCCCCGAAACGTACGCATTCAACCCGTTGCTCTTCACGCTGGCCTTCATCAGAAACATGCGATCGGGCGGGATATTTGTTCCCGTGCGTGCAACCACCTTCTCCAACTCGGTCACCAGTCCCGCGTGGTTCTTTGCCAGGGGTTCAAACTTGTAGAAGATCGGTTCAAGAAACGGCGATACGAAGATTGCGAACACCAGAATCGGCAGCGTGACCACCCAAAGGCCCAGCCAGTACCGCCTCGGCCACTTCCGCACGATCCAGTTGAAGAGCAGCAGAATCGGCGTGCCGAATAGGAGCGTCAGCGCCATCGCCTTAGCCAGATCCCAGAACCAACTTCCCCACCCCTGCACGCTGATCCCGTACGCGCGTTCATAGTGGTGGCCAATCAGATCCAGCGGCAAGCTGGCCAGCGCGGTGATCACGAAATACGCGGCGAAGAACACCGGTCCCTGCACCCAGCGCCGTCCCGTGATGCCCTGCACCCATCGCTCCAGCCCGGCCCACGCGCCGAAAGCAAGCAGCAGACCCACGAACACAATGCCCCAGACCGATCCGCCGATCTCCAGGATGTTTCGGATCCGGTTCAGCGTAATCGCATTGGCTAGCTTGTCCGGCGGCAGCGTGTACGCCTGCTGCGGATTCGCCGGTGCAGGCGCAGGTGTTGCAGAAACTGTAGGTGCCGGAGCAGCGCTCACCGTAGGCGCGGGAGCAGCCGGGGACCCGGTGGTTTGGGCGGAAAGCGGCGCGGAAACTACTCCGGCGACGAACGCGGACAGGCCGATTACAAGTACAAATCGGCGGAGATAAGTCATCGGAACTCTCCTATCTTTGGGCGACTCTGAGACAATCGAGCAAACAGATGCGTTTCCCAAAGTCCCTGAGCCTCACGCCAATCGATTCTATCGCCGCACCGCGACGCTGGAACACTCGACTCCCCTCACTCTCGTTCACGGCCGCCGCCGTTCTGCTGTTCTCCTTGTCCGCCCCGATCCGCGCGCAGCAGCCCGTGCCCGTCGTTCTGGACGCCATGACCGCCGAGCTGCACCGCGCCTTTACCTCGCTCGGCAAGTCCGCGTCCACTTCCCCAGCCGCTCCGGAGGCCAGCGCCCCATCCCAGGCATCCGCGCCAGCCGACGCCGCCGGCGGCGCGGTCCCTGCCTCGCCTGCCTCCGCCGACCAGCAGTTGCCGCCCTACTTCCTCAGCTACACGGTCCGCGACCGGAGCGTCGTCTCCATCCGCGCCCAGTACGGCGCGCTGGTCGACAGCTCCGCGAGCCGCACGCGCTTGGCCGATGTCGAGGTTCGCGTCGGCTCGCCGGGGCTCGACAACACGCACGGCACGCACCGCTCCTCCGCCGTCAACAGCCTGCAACTTCCCCTCGGCGACGATCGCCAAGCCCTCGCACGTTCGCTTTGGCTGGCCACCAACACCGGCTACGGTAGCGCCCTCGACAATTACCTCCGCGTCAAAACCGAGGCCCAGGTCCGGGCCAAAGAAGAAGACACCTCGCCCGACTTCAGCCAGCAATCGCCGCAGACTCACATCGGCGCCACCGCGCCGCCGGTCGCCATCGATCGCGCGGCATGGGAACAGCGGGTGCGAGAGCTCTCGCGCATCTTCCGCGAATTTCCCGGCGTCTACCTGAACGCAGTCGTCCTTACGGCGCGAAGCGAGACCGATTACTTCGCCTCGTCCGAGGGCTCGCAAATCGTCACCCCCCAGCGGCAGGCCCGCCTCGTGGCCATCGCCGTCACCCGCGCCGACGACGGAATGGACCTTTTCCGCGAGCAGACCTTCGAAGCCGAAACCGTCGACGGCCTGCCCAAACAGGCCAACCTCGAAGCCGCCATCCGCGCGCTCGGCCGCAGCCTCGAGGCGCTGCGTAAAGCCCCCGTCACCGAGCCCTTCGATGGACCCGCCATCCTCTCCGGCCGCGCCGCCGCCGTCTTCTTCCACGAGGTCCTGGGCCATCGTCTCGAGGGCCAGCGCCAGCGTGGCGACGAGGAAGGCCAGACCTTCACCAAGGACGTCGGCAAAGAGGTCTTGCCCGAATTCCTCTCCGTCGCCGACGACCCGACCCTCGCCACCTTCGGCAGCACCTGGCTCAGCGGCAGCTACCAGTACGACGACGAAGGCCAGAAAGCCCAGCGCGTCGAGCTCATTCAGGGCGGAGTTCTCAAGACCTTCCTCATGTCGCGGCTGCCCATCGCCAGTTTCAGCGCGTCGAACGGCCACGGCCGCGCCGAAGCCGGCCACGTTCCCACCGGCCGCCAGGGCAACCTGATTGTCACTTCCGCCAAAACGGTTCCGGAGGCAGATCTGCGCAAGCAGTTGATCGAGGAGGCCAAGAAGCAGGGCAAGCCCTACGGCCTCTACTTCGAGGACATCTCCTCCGGCTTCGCCGTCACGCAGCGCGCCTCGCCGCAGGCCTTCCAGGTCATTCCTCTCGTCGTCTGGCGCGTCTATGCCGATGGCCGCCCCGACGAGCTCGTCCGCGGCGTCAGCATTGTCGGCACTCCGCTGGCCGCCATGAAGAGCATTATTGCCACCGGCGACAAGAGCGAAGTCTTCAACGGCCAGTGCGGCGCCGAATCGGGCACCATCCCGGTCAGCGCCGTCGCTCCCGCCATGCTCCTGAGCACCATCGAGACGCAGCGCCAGCCGCAGGGCAGCGCGCGCCCGCCCATATTGCCCATCCCTGGCGCGGAAGAACAGGGAACAGGGATCAGGGATCAGGGAACAGAAAAAGGCGCCAACCTACAGAAATCCCGGGAGGCGAAATGAGCCCTGTTCGTCGCATCATTCCGATCGCATTCGCCGCTCTCGTGCTCATCTTCTGCGCGCCGCGTCCCTGTTCCGCCCAACCCGCCCGCGCCGACGCGGAAAAGGACCCCGTCCTCAGCGCCATGCTCGTCGAGCTCGATCGCAGCATGAGCCAGTTGCAATTGCCGGGCTTCGCCAAGCCCTTTTTCATCCAGTACCGCATCGAAGAGGTCGACGATTTCGAGGTCAAGGCGGAGTTCGGCGCCAGCGAGGGCTCCGATCGCGCCCACCAGCGCGTCGCCCGCGTCACCGTCCGCGTCGGCGACTACAAAACCGACAGCTCCGGCGGCCGCGGCGATGGCTCCATCGAGATCGCCGGCCTCGACAACGATCCCATTGCCCTCCGCACCGCCCTCTGGACCGTCACCGACCAGGCATACAAAGCCGCTCTCGCTGCCTACGCGCAGAAGCAGGCGGAACTGAAGGAAGTCCAGACCCCGCCCCAGGCCGACGACTTCAGCCACGAGAAGCCCGTCATCTCGCTCGCCGATCCCATCGCTCTGCGCTTCGACGAGAACGCGTGGGACCAGCGCGTCGCCCGAGCCAGCGGCCTCTACCGCAGCGATGTGTCGGTCAGCGCCAATCGAACCGGAGTCCCCGCGGATAGGTCTTCGTCCGCGGGGTGGGAGCGCGACATCCAGTATTCCTCGGCGAGCTTCCACGCGCGCGCCACGACCACATGGCTCGTCACCAGCGAGGGAACCATCGTCCGCAAATCCTCCACCGAGGTCCAGGAGTCCTTCGCCGCCGGCACGCAGGCCCCCGACGGCATGAAGCTCGACCGATCCTATGCCTCGAATGGCGTTTCGCCCGCGGACCTCGACTCCGAGGCCGAATTCAACCGGCACGCACTCGACGAGATCGCGTCGCTCGCCGATCTCCGCAAGGCGCCGCTTGTCGAGGAGGAGGTTCACGGTCCGCTGCTCCTCTCGGCCGATGCCGCCGCCGACACGCTCCGCGATCTACTCGCCTCCGCGGTCGCCGCCACGCGTCCTGCCCTCGGCACCGAGGCCCGCACCAACGGCCCATTCGCCTCCAGCTTCCACGCGCGCGTCCTGCCCGATTTCCTGAGCGCCGTCGACGATCCGAGTCTCAAAACGCTCAACGGAAGAGGCCTCGTGGGCGCCTACGATGTCGACGACGAAGGCGTCCCGGCGCAGGCCGTCCAGCTCGTCGATGCCGGACGCCTCGACAGTTACCTCATCGGCCGCGAGCCGGTCCGCGACTTCCCTCAATCGAACGGCCACGGCCGCGCCGGCATCACCGGCCCTGCGCGCCCCACCATCGGCGTCCTGAAAATCACCGCGGAAAACGGACTCTCGACGGACGAGCTCAACCGGAAACTGCTCGAGATGGCCAAAGACCGCGAACTGAAGAGCGTCTACTTTGTCGAAACCATGGGCGGCAAGCGCACGCCGCGTCTGCTCTACCGCGTCAGCCCGGACGGCAAGCGCGAACTCGTGCGCGGCGCCGTCCTCGACGACATCGACCAGCGCGCCCTTCGCTCCAGCGTCGAAGCTGCGGGAAAGGATCTGTGGGTAGCAAACTACTTCGGCGATCCGCCGGTCACCGTTCTTGCTCCGGCGCTTCTGTTCGACGACGCCACCGTGCGCCGCGCCAACCAGAAGAACGACAAGTTGCCGTTTTATCCCCCGCCGGAATAGCGGGACTGCGCTTCCCGCATCCTTCCACCGCCGCGCCGGCCACGGCCCACGCGCCGAGCGGCGCGCCAGGGCTCTCTACTCCCTATTCCCCGTCTTTCGCCTTCCACCCGCCCACAATCGCGCCCATCATGACCATCGCCAGCAGCCAGAACCCGGCACTCACGGCAAACGCCGAATAGCTGCGCACCTCGAAGATGCTCTGGATAGCGCGAATGCCCAACACGCAACCCAGCCACATGCCGGCGGCAACTTTCATGCCCCGCACCGCGGTCTGCGGCCCGGTCAGTTGCGTAAAGCCGGAGATGACGACCGCCACCAGCGCCGCCGCCACCAGCGCCGTCACGCATTGCAGGCCGAAGCTCACGCCTGTGCTGGCCAGCCAGATGCGGTCGTGGCCGATGGCCTTGAGCCACGTGTCGAGAAAAATCTCGTACCAGACCAGCAGAAATGCAACACACGCCGCCGCCGCGGCAAGAATCGCCAGGTAGTTGTGCCTTATGTGCTTCGCTTCCATAGAAACTCCGTCCTTCGCTCGTTCCATTTCGCTTTTGCACCCGCTGCCGCCGGCAAACGGGAGACAGAAACGGCTCATCGGCTCACGCAACTTCGGTCCGCGCGGAATTCTAGTCCATCCTCCCTCGCCCTGTCGAAGAAGCTTGCTCCCGCAGCAACCAGCCTCGCGAAGAATCGGCGGCTCGCCGGTAACCGCCCGCCGCTGTGCTCTCTGATCTTCGCTCGCCTTTCTCGATGCATTCTGCCACGGCATGGCCGCGATTCCGCCCGCCCGGCCCTATTCATCTCAATCCGTGAACGTTATCCCCGAACTTTCCCGAACCCGCACCCCCGGTTCCCGCATCCATTCATTAGACGCGCCGACTGTGCGCACCATTCACACGCCGACCAACATCACCGGGTACAATCCGAACGGAGGAGATTTCCCCTATGGCATACGAATTACCGCCGCTTCCCTACGACTACAACGCCCTCGAGCCTTTCATCGACACCGAGACGATGCATCTGCACCACGACAAGCACCACCAGGCCTACATCAACAACCTGAACGCCGCTCTGGCCAACCACCCCGCGCTGGCCGCCAAGTCGGTCGACGATCTCATCGCCGATCTCAACGCTGTCCCCGAAGAGATCCGCGCCGCGGTGCGCAACAACGGCGGAGGCCACTCCAACCACACCATGTTCTGGAGCATCATGGGCCCGGCCAATTCGTCCGGCATCGGCGGCCACCCCACGGGCGACATCGCCAAGCAGATCAGCGCCGACTTCGGCGACTTCGACACCTTCAAGAAAACCTTCAACGAGTCCACGGCCAAGCAGTTCGGCTCCGGCTGGGGCTGGCTGGTCTTCACCGGCGGTAAGCTCAAGATCGTCACCAGCGCCAACCAGGACTCGCCGCTCTCGCAGGGCCTTTATCCCATCCTCGGCAACGACGTCTGGGAGCACGCCTACTACCTCAAGTACCAGAACCGCCGCCCCGACTACCTCGCTGCCTGGTGGAACGTCGTCAACTGGGCCGAAGTCAACAAGCGCTTCGCCAAAGCGAAGGGCTAAGACGAGCCGCTAGCTATTAGCCTTTAGCTCTTAGCTTGTGCGCGCTTTGCGCCAACGCAGAGAAACCGTGGCGACAGGAGCGCGAGCAGTCAGGTGAATGGCTCCAAGCGAATGGCTGGCAGCTAAGAGCTAATGGCTAATGGCCAAAAGCTAAGAGCTGTTTTTCCCATCGCCGGAGGTTGCTTAAACCATGGCCACGATGCAGATGCAAGTCCGCCCCGAGGATCTCTCGCAGGTTCCCAGGGGCTCCGAGCGCATCCCCGACCCCGGCATCCTCGTCATCTTCGGCGCCTCCGGCGATCTGACCAAGCGCAAGCTGCTTCCGGCTCTCTTCCACCTTTTCCAGGCCAACCTTCTGCCCCGCGAGTTCGCCATCGTCGGCGTCGCGCGCCGCGCCCTCGGCGACGAGTTCGCCGCCGACATGCGCTCCGGCATCGTCGAATTCGGCGGCGCCGAAGCCTCCGACCCCAGGCTCGACGCTTTCGTCTCCCACATCGGCTACTTCCCCCTCAACTTCGACGACGCCTCGCACTACGCCGCGCTCAAGGCCGAGCTCGACCGCATCGCCAAAGAGAAGGGCATCGGCGGTCATCGCATTTACTACCTCGCCACCGCGCCCGAGTTCTTTACCCCCATCATCCAGAACCTTGGCGCGCAGGGCATGGCGCAGCCCGAGCAGGACCGCGTCGCCGTCGTCATCGAGAAGCCCTTCGGCCACGATCTCGATTCCGCCCGCGAGCTCAACCGCCAAGTCAACGCCGTCTTTCACGAGAGCCAGGTCTTCCGCATCGATCACTACCTGGGCAAGGAGACGGTGCAGAACCTCCTCGTCTTCCGCTTCGCCAACGGCATCTTCGAGCCCATCTGGAACCGCAATTACATCGACCACGTCCAGATCACCGTCGCCGAAACCCTCGGCGTCGAGGGCCGCGGTCCGTTCTACGAGAAGGCAGGCGCTCTCCGCGACGTCGTCCAGAACCACATGATGGAGCTGCTCGCTCTGGTCGCACTCGAACCGCCCTCCAGCTTCGAAGCCGACGCCGTCCGCCGCGAAAAGCTCAAGGTCTGGCGCGCAATGCCGCCCATTCCCATCCTCAACGCGGTTCGCGGCCAGTACGGTCCCGGAATCGTCTCCGGCGAGCATGTCATCGGCTATCGCGACGAGGAGCGCGTCAATCCCGAGTCTGGCACCGAAACCTACGCCGCGCTGCGCCTCGCCATCGACAACTGGCGCTGGGCCGGCGTCCCCTTCTATCTCCGCGCCGGCAAGCGCATGCGCAAGCGCGCCACCGAGATCAGCATCCAGTTCAAGCAGCCGCCGCTCTTGATCTTCAACCGCATCGCCTCGGCCGGCCCCTGCAACGAGATTCAGCCCAATCTGCTCACCATCCGCATCCAGCCCGACGAGGGCATCGCTCTGCGCTTCGGCGCAAAGGTCCCCTCCAGCCCGCAGATGGCCGTCTGCCCCGTCAACATGGATTTCAACTACGAGACCGCCTTCGGCAAGTCCAGCGCCAACGGCTACGAGCGCCTGCTCCTCGACGTCCTGCTCGGCGACCAGACGCTGTTCTCCCATCGCGACGGCGTCGAGCTCAACTGGGCCCTCTACACGCCCATCCTTCAGGCCTGGGCGGGAAAGAATCCCGAAGTCTTTCCCAATTACTTCGCCGGCTCCTGGGCCCCGACTGCGCCGACCGCCTCCTCGAAAGAGACGGCCACGCTTGGCGCAACGACCTGGGCCGAAAAGCCTGAACGGCAGGGAACAGGGAACAGGTTGCACGCTCACAGTGTCTGTCATTCTGAGCGACCGGAGTCCGCGCGCAGCGATTTCTGCAGGCCCCTACTTGATGTCTTCCGTCCTCGCTGCGTGTTGCCTGTATCGGTGTCCGTCGAAACGAAAGAAAACTGTCGTGACCGTGACGGCGGTCGCTCCCAAGGTCTCGATGTTCCTGTAGTCGTTAAATCGGGACTTCTTGACGATGAGATCGTGTGCGGGAATCGTCAGTGCAAGCACATACTCTTGGCTGTTGCGTACGAAGACCCAAAACGTGATCACATTGGCTCCGCGCAGCGGCCCTTCTCCCTCGACAATCAGGTCCTTCTCGCCCAGACCGCCAAGCTGAACCTCTGCTGCGGAGAGCCACGATGCGGGAAGTTTATCCGGAGCAACATTCTCGTTTTCCAACACATCCCGGACAAACTTGTCCTGGCGGAGAATCGCAAGTACAGAATCTGGGATCGAGACCGATTGCTTTACGCCTTCGTCTTCGGCGCTGAAGTCCGTCTGTTCGCGATGAGGTGTCGTCTTTTGTCCTTCAACCGGAACCCGGCCGAGTACCAGGACTGCTCCAGCGATCAGCAGATACCAAATGCCCCTCACCGCTCCGTCCTCCAGCCGATCAAGATTCCCATCCCCAACTCCCAACTCCCCGCCTTTTGTCCATCGCCTCATTCGCCGGTAGATCCACCTCTGTGTTCGCCAACCGGCTACTCCCGATTCGCCTTCCCCGTGATTCGCTCAATCCGAATCCGGATCACCGCCGTGTCCCGGCCATCCCCTGACTTCCGCATATGCTCTTCGAACTGCCTGTCCGTCTCCTCGTTCGTTCCGCAGAAACGCTCCGTCAACAGCTTCAACGCCCGGCGCTTTTCATCGGCATCGGTCACCAGCGCCGCGCGTCCGAACACGATCGCGCTTTCATACAGAGTCGAAAGCATCGACGGCACAACCGTCGCGCTCGCCACCGCGCAGTAGCTCACCCTGTCGTGGTACGCAATGTTGTTGAGCTTGTGCCCCTCGAGTGCGCAATGCGCGTAGAGCGCGTCCCCGATCAGCACGTGGTTGAGCGGCACGGCATAGGGCCAGCCGTCTTCTCCGGCGGTCGCCAGCACGCCATGCTCCGCCCGTGCCAGAATTTCGCGAGCCTCCGCCTCGGTCACCGCCCGCTTGTTCCGTCGCATCTCTCGAACCGCCATCTCATCCCCCACCGGCCAACCCTGCTCACTCCGCTAGCCCCTGCTACTCCCCCGTCCTGGCTTTCTCGCTCCCTCGCTCCCTTGCTGCCTTGCTCCCTGCCCTCTGTCCATCGCCTCGTTCGCCAGCCGGTCCGCCTCCTTGTTCCCGCTGCGCAGCGTGTGCCGCATCTCGAACCCCTCCAGTTTCTGCGCCCGCCGCTGCGCCTCCTCCCACAGCGGCCGCAGCCCCGGATTCTTCACTTTATAGATGCCCTTCATCTGGCGCACCATCAGCTCCGAGTCCGAAACCACCCTCAGCCGCCGCGCCCCATGAGCGACCGCCCACTCCAGCACCGCCAGCAGCCCTTTGTACTCGGCATAGTTGTTCGTCTGCCGCCCCAGGTACTCGCTCAGCCGCGCCACAATCCGGCCTTCGCCGTCCTCCACCACCGCTCCATACCCCGCCGGGCCAGGATTTCCCCTCGACCCGCCATCGCAGTGCGCCGTGAACCACACGCCGCCCGCCTGTCCTTGCTCGTCATTCACGCCGTCAAATAGATTCCCGTTCATCGCTTTCCAGTGTACCGGCATCCACCGCCCTGCCCGTGGCGCCGGTCGATCTTCCAGCTCCGCCGACCCCGCCAACTCCGCTCGCCCCGCTCTTTCCTCGTTCCCTTGTTCCCTCGGTCCCTTGGTCCCTGTCTCCAATGTGCCTTTAGTACCTGCTTTCCGTTGACCAAACCCGTCCCTCCACGTCAATTCTCTGTATAGAACCAGCATCTTTCCCCAATCGGAGAGGCGATGGCGACCGACGCAATCGGCGTTTCCATGACTCTGGAGCAGGCGGTTGGTGTTTTGGCTTGGCCGGCCGGCCGGAGGGTACAATCCTCTCCAGATATGGCTGCGACCAGGGCAATAGGCGAGGCGAGCCGGGAGGAGGCGTCCCGGGCACAGGAACGGCTGCAGAATCGCGCTGCCGAGATGGACCTCATCCGCGAGGCCCAGGCTGGTTCCCGCGCCGCCTTCGATGCGCTGGTCCGCCAGTACGAGCATCAGGTCCTGCGCCTGGCGCTGCACCTCACCGGCTCGGAGCAGGACGCCGAGGACATCTACCAGGACGCTTTCCTGAAAGCTTTCCGGTACATCGGGAACTTTCGCTTCGAGTGCTCGTTTTACACCTGGATTTACCGCATTGTGACCAACCTCTGCCTGGACCAGTTGCGCCGCCGCAAGACGCGCCGCGAGGACCACGCCGTGGTGGTCGACCGCACCGGCGACGAGATCGACATCCTGGCTTCGGTTTCCGACAATCGGTCGTTTTCCAATCCCGCCCGCGAGCTGGACCGCAAGCTGCTGGGCGAGAAGATTCAGGCGGCGCTGGGCAAGCTCACGCCGCGCGAGCGGATGGTCTTCGAGTTGAAGCACTATCAGGGACTTCGCCTGCGCACCATCGGCGAAATGCTAAACACCACGGAAGAGACCGCCAAGAACACCCTCTTCCGCGCAACCAAAAAGTTGCGCGCACAATTGGCGGAACTGAGGTAGCTGTTAGCCATTGGCTCCCGGCGGGGATCTTTTGGGGGAGTAATACGAGACTCATCCATCGAACGCGATGAGCCGCGAGTAAAAACGATAAGCTCGGCCTTTGCACGGCGAGCTGACAGCTAATAGCTAAAGGCTAGTAGCTGCTTTTAAGAGGCTAAGAGGACGTCATGATGAATTGCGAATTGGCACAGGAACGGTTGGTGACAGCGGCCTACGGAGAGCTGCCCGACGACCAGGTCCACGAGCTGGAGCGCCACGTGGCTGGCTGCGAGCGCTGCCGGCGGGAGCGCGCGCAGATTCTGGCGCTTAAGGTGCTCGCCGATGCCCACCCTGCCGCCGAGCCCTCTCCGAATCTCGTGGCCCGCGCTCACCTGCGTCTCGACGAAGCGCTCGACACTCTGCCGCCCAAGCACTGGTACGAACGCATGGGCGAGCGCATTGTGAGCAACTTCGCCAGCCTCGAGGCCGCGCCCGTCGCCGCATTGCTGCTGCTCCTGGCCGGCGCCGGCGCCGGCGTTCTCGGCGGCTACCAGTTCGCGCAAGTCCGCGCCGCTCACACAGCAACCACGGCTCAGGCCGCCGCACCTGCCGGCGCCCGGGTTCAGCCCGCCGCGCCTTTGCCCGAGCTGGCCAACGTCGCCGGAATCTCCTCGATCGTCAGCCAGCCCAACGGCGAGACCGTCGATGTCAGCTACAACCAGCTCGTTCCGCGCCAGATCGAGGGATCTCTCAGCGACCCATCCATTCGCCAGTTGCTCATGCTGGCCTCCGAGGACGCCTCCTCGCCGCGCGTTCGCGACGACTCCGTGGCCCTGCTGGCGGCCGAGTGCCGCGCCGGCCACAGTTGCCAGCCCTCCGGCATCCGCGATGCTTTGATGGTCGCTCTGCGCTACGACCGCAGCGCCAAGGTTCGCGAGAAGGCGCTCGAAGGCCTCGAGCCGTACGTGGCCGACGACATGCGCGTCCGCGACGCTGTTCTCGAAGCCGTTTTGAACGACAACGATCCGGCCATCCGGACCGCCGCCATCAGCTTGCTGGAGCCTGTCGACGCCGATACCAGCGTCCGCCAGGTCCTCTATTCGGTCTCCAATTCCGACCGGAATCCCCAGATCCGGAACGTTTCCCGGCAGGTTCTGAGCCGGGTTCCGGAGATACAGTAGCGTTGCCTATGCCTCCGGCCAATGCGCCGTTCTTCAGAGCGCACGCCGGACGATGAACCACCGGGAGAAATACCATGAAGCACCTTTTGAGGCCGTACCCGAAATTCGATAGAAAGCTCGCCCTTGCCGCGTTGGCCATCACCGCCGCCGGCTTGCTCTTCGCGCCGCGCCTGGTCCGCGCCCAGGCGTTTCAGATCGCGCCGCTCTTCGATGAGCCCAGCCCCATGCTGGCCAATGCCGGTACCCCGGGCTACCTCGGCGTCGACGTGGCCGATGTCGATGCCGACAAGGCCCAGGCCCTCCGGCTCAAGGAGGTCCGCGGCGCCGTCATCACTCTCATCGATCACGACGCGCCCGCCGGCCAGATCGGCCTCAAGGTCAACGACGTCGTCCTCGCCATCAACGGCCAGAACATCCAGAACGCCGATCAACTGCGCCGCGCGCTCCGCGAGATCCCGCCCGGCTACAAGGTCGGTCTGGTGATCAGCCGCGACGGCAACATCCAGACGCTGGCCGTCCAGCTCGTCGACCGCAAGGCCATGGAGCACGAAATCTGGTCCAGGATCGGCGTCGATGTGGACGGCGTCGCGCCGCCGTCTCCGCCGCCCACCATGGGCATCATGGGCTCTGACGCGCCCATCTCCAGCGGCTTCCACATGTCCCTCTTCACCAGCACCCTCAACGTCGGCGCCCTGGTTGAGCCGCTCACCTCGCAGATGGCCGAGTACTTCGGCGTTTCCGGCGGCCTCATGGTCAAGCAGGTGGCGCGCAAGAGCGAGGCCGCCGCCGCCGGCTTCAAGGCCTTCGACGTCATCCTCAAGGTCGGCCCCGAATCCATCAGCACCTCCGCCGACTGGGACCGCGCCCTGCGCTCCAACCAGGGCAAGCCCGTGCAGGTCACCGTCCTGCGCAACAAAAAGCAGCAGACTCTCACGCTTCAGGTCGACTCCCGCCATCGCGGCGCCGTCAAGGCTCCGGCCTTCTTCGGCAAGCAGGCGCCAGGCGGCGCATTCGTGTAGCCGTTCCATTGACGATTGAGCTTCCGATCCGCCGTTGCCCGGGCGCCGCGTCGCGAACGGCGCCCTTCGCCCCTCGCAAATGTTGCCACCAAATTAGCTCTAAAGAATGGTGCCAATAGTGATACCATAGAGCAGGCATGGCAACTTCGAAGAAGATCCTCGAAGCGATGCGTCGCGCCCCCACGAATGTTCGATTCAGAGACCTGTTTAGACTATGCGTGGAGTGCTTCGGCGAGCCTCGCCAGCGCGGCACCAGTCACGCAGTGTTCAAAACCCCCTGGCCAGGCGACCCGCGCGTCAACATTCAAGAGGAGAAAGGCAAGGCCAAGGCATATCAGGTTCGTCAGGTTCTTGCTGCCATCGACAAACTCAAAGGAATTCAGCATGAAGCACACTCCGAGAAGGAATCCCAAAGCTGATCGCTACACCTATCGCGTCACCTGGTCGGCGGAGGACGGGGAACACGTCGGCCTTTGCGCCGAGTTTCCCTCCCTCTCCTGGTTGGCGCGCACTCCAGAAGATGCGCTTGCCGGAATTCGCAGAACCGTGCGGGCGGCGGTGAAGGAAATGGAGGATGCGGGCGAGTTGGTTCCTACCCCTTTGTCCGTCAAGCATTACAGTGGACAATTCCGCGTGCGCATTCCTCCCGAGGTGCATCGCTCATTGGCCGTGCAGGCCGCTGAACAGGGCGTCAGCCTCAATCGCCTCGCCAGCGCCAAGCTGTCCTCATAGCGCACAATCTCGCTACACTGAATTCCATGGACGTTCTTTACGGCCTGCACCCCGTCGAAGAAGCTCTCCGGGCCGGCCGCCGCCGCTTCGACCACATCCTCGTCGCCCGCGAGCGCCATGACGCCCGCCTCGAGCGTCTCGTCGCCGAGTGCCGCCAGGCCCGCATCCGCATCATCGAGCAGCCCCGCGAGCAGCTCACCCTCGCCGCCAACAACTCCGCGCACCAAGGCGTCGTCGCCTTCGTCCGCCCGCAGGAATTCCTCGCTCTCGAAGATCTTTTCGCGCCGCCCGCGGCCCGCCCCGCCGCTTCGCGCCTCCTCCTCGCCCTCGACGGCGTCGAGGACCCGCAGAACCTCGGTGCGCTCCTTCGCGTGGCCGACGGCGCCGGGGTCGACGGCGTGCTCCTCACCGAGCGCCGCTCCGCACCTCTCAGTCCCGCCGCCGTCAAAGCCAGCGCCGGCGCCGCCGAGCACCTCCGCATCGCCCGCGTCGTCAACCTCGTTCGCGCCCTCGAAGACCTCAAGCGCCGCAACCTCTGGGTCGTCGGTCTCGACGAGCGCGGCCCCGCCGACTACGACCAGTTCGACTTCACCGGCAATCTCGTCGTCGTCCTCGGCCGCGAAGGCGCAGGTCTGCACGATCTTGTCCGCCGCACCTGCGATCACTTGCTCCGTATTCCCATGGCCGGCGGAGTCAGTTCGCTCAACGTCTCCGCCGCCGGAGCCGTCGTGCTCTTCGAAGCCGCCCGCCAGCGCCGCGCCGCCGCCAATTCGCTCGCCGCTGCCACAAACGCTCTCACCACGTCGTCGCCCGCGTCCAAACCAAAGAAGCAGAAAGGCCTCGGCTCATGAAGTTCGACCCAATCATCGCCGCGCGGGCCGCGGGTCTTTCCGCCGCCTTCGCACTCGGTTTTGCCGCGTCTGTCTTGTCCGCCCAAACCGCGCCCGCCGCACCGCAGGACCAGCAGCCCCACGGCGCCGTCATCTTCTCCCGCTCCACCGACGACAACGGCCAGACCACCACGCCCGCCACGGATGAGGCTCGCCCCGGCGGCACGCCCGTCTCCGCACCCGTCGCCACCGACGACGAGCGCCAGGCCGTCACCTTCACCGCCTTCGACATGGACGTGCATCTCCGTCCCACCGTCCAGCAGATCGCCGTCCGCGCTCTCCTCACCGTGCGCAACGACGGCAAATCCCCAATCGCCCACCTCCCGCTTCAAATCTCCTCGTCCCTCGCCTGGGAGCGCATCCGCCTGGCCGGCCGCGACCTCTCCTTCACCGTCGCCACTCTCAACTCCGACACCGACCACACCGGCCAGCTTCACGAGGCCGCCGTCCCGCTCGCCTCCCCGCTCGCGTCCGGCGCATCGCTCCAGCTCGACGTCACTTACTCCGGCGCTATCCCGCTCTCCGCTCAGCGTCTGCTCACCATCGGCACTCCCGGCGAGGTCGCCCTCCACTCCGACTGGGATTCGATCGATGTCGACTTTACCGGCCTGCGCGGCTTCGGCAACGTTGCCTGGTACCCGGTCTCCAGCGTTCCCGTCATCCTCGGAGACGGCGCGCGCGTCTTCGACGAGATGGGCGAGCACAAGCTGCGCATGGCCGGCGCGCGTTTCCGCCTTCGCATCACCGACGAATTCCCCCACGGCCAGGCGCCCACCGTCGCCCTCATCAACGGCCATCCAGCCTTCCTCACGATCACCGAGCCCGACAGCGCCGGCCCCGAGGTCCCCGGCATCGCCACGGCCACCGCCGACTTGCCGAATCTCGGCTTCGAAGCGCCCAGCCTCTTCCTTGCCGTCCGCACGGCGCACCCAGCCACAAATACCTACCTTTACGCGCTCCCCGCCGATGCGCCCGCTGTAGAAGCCTGGTCCTCCGCCGCTGCCTACGTCACGCCATTCCTCCAGGGCTGGCTGGGCCAGGCGCCACGCTCTCAGCTCACCATCCTCGACCTGCCCGACCCCCAGGACGCGCCCTTCGAGACCGGCGCCCTCCTCGTCACGTCCATTCGCCAGCTTCCCGCCGATCAGCTCGACGGCATCCTCGCCCACGCCCTCACCCACGCCTGGATGTCTTCGCCCCGCGCCTGGCTCTCCGAGGGCGTCGCCCACTTCATGGGCACTCTCTGGGTCGAAAAGCAGTCGGGCCGCGACAAGGCTCTTCAATCGCTCGAATCCGGCCGCACCGCCCTCGCCCTCGCCGAGCCCTCCAGCCCCGGCGAAAGCTCCGGCCAGCCGCTCTCCCAGGCCATCTCACCCGTCTACTACCGCACCAAGGCTGCCTACGTCTTCTGGATGCTGCGCTCGCTCGCCGGCGACCCCGCGCTCTCCGCCGCTCTGCGCGCCTACTCGCCTGCCGACGACGCCGCCCAGGGCTTCGGCGCGAACTCCGGCGCCAGCGTCTTCGAGAAACTCGTCGAGCAGGCCGGCGTCCGCCGCGATCTCTCCTGGTTCTTCTCCGATTGGGTCGACGCCGACAAGGGCCTGCCCGACATCTCCATCGACGGCGTCTTTCCTTCCCACACCGAGGGCGACAATTGGCTCGTCGCCGCCGACCTCTCCAACTCCGGCTACGCCGCCACAGAAATTCCCGTCACCATCTCCAGCGACGCCAAGACCTCCGTCACCCAGCGCGTCGTCGTTCCCGCCCGAGGCAAAGCCACCGTGCGCATCCTCATCCAGGGCCAGCCCATTCAGATTCAGGCCAACGACGGCACCGTCCCCGAAACCGAAGCCAGCGTCCACATCCGCCAGCTCGGCCCCGCCGCCTCCCAGCCCGCCGCCGACAGCAGTTCTTCCTCGCAACCAGCGCCCGCCCAGCAGTAGTCGAAGCGACTCCGCTCTTCCCTAGTCCTTGCTCCCGGCGTTCCGCGCCCTCACCTTGATCCACACCGGCGTTCCTTCGAATCCGAACGCCTCGCGGATCTGGTTCTCCAAAAATCGCTCGAACGCGAAGTGCAGCTTCACCTTCCGATCCGTAAACAGCACAAACGTCGGCGGAGCTACCGCCGCCTGCGTCATATAAAAGATCCTCACCCGCTTCGCCATCGGCACCGGCGCCCTCTGGAAGTCGATCCGCTCCAGGAACCGGTTCATCGCCCCCGTCGACACGCGCTTGCGCCGCTCGTTCGCCACCGCAACCACCTCGCGCAGCACGCGCGTCATGCCTTTCCGTTCCGGCCCGATCGCCTCCAGCGCCGACAGGAAAATGACCGGCGCGTAATCGAGATACTTGAGCGCCACACGCAACTGCCGCTCGAAAACCGCCCGGTCCGCGGGCGGTTTTCCGTCCTTCCGTCCCGTCGTCACCAGGTCCCACTTGTTCACCACCAGGATCACGCTGCGCCCGCTCTCGTGCGCGTATCCTCCGATCGTTGCGTCGCTTGCCGTCACGCCCTCGGTCGCGTCGATCAGCACCAGCGCCACGTCCGCAGCCTCCAGGTGTTTTCGGGCCATCACCACGCTCAGCTTCTCGGCCATCAGCTTCGTCTTGCCTTTGCGCCGGATTCCTGCCGTGTCCACGAACCGCAGCGTCTTGCCCTCGAACTCCACTACCTCGTCCACCGCGTCGCGCGTCGTTCCCGCAATCGGCGACACGATGGCCCGTGTCGTCCCCGTCAGCGCATTCAGGAGCGTCGACTTGCCCACATTCGGCCGCCCGATGATTGCCACCGCCGTCTCGCGCTGCTCATACTCACCATGCGTGCGAATTCTCTTCTCGCCTGCCGGATCGTCGCCGGTCTCATCCGCCACGGGCCCACCGCCTCCGTCTTCTTCCCCGGTGTGCCCCATTCGCCCTTCGCCAGCATCGGATCCAGGCTGGCCTCCCGGCCTGCTGACTCGCTGACTCGCTGACTTGCTGACTCGCCAACCTGCTGCACCGCCGGCACCGCCTCCGCAATCGCATCCAGCAAATCCCCAATCCCTTGCCCATGCTCGGAGCTGACCGCGAACACCTCGCGAATCCCCATCCTGCGAAAATTCTCCGCCTCCGCCGCCAGCCCTTCGCCCTCCACTTTGTTCACCGCCAGGAACAGCGGCTTGCCTCCGCGCTTCAACAACTGCGCCAGGTCGTAGTCCGGCCGCGCCAGCTCGGTCCGCGCGTCCACTACCATCACCACCGCGTCCGCCTCTTCCAGAGCCACCCGCGCCTGCGCATAGATCTCCACCGGAATCAGCTCCGGATCGTCGGGCACGATCCCGCCCGTATCCACCAGCCGGTATCGCCGCCCCGCCCACTCGTACTCTCCGTAAATCCGGTCGCGCGTAATCCCCGGCTCGTCGCCCACAATCGACCGCCGCGTCCCGGTCAGACGGTTGAACAGCGTCGACTTGCCCACATTGGGCCGCCCCACGATCGCCACCAGCGGCAGCGCCGCGGCGTCCGCCCTCGCTGTCGCTCCCAATCTGTGCTTCGTCGGCAAAGCCGCTCTCCCCGGCGGCGAGCCGATTCACAACTCGCCGCTTCATCAGTGTACTGTCCGCTCGCAGCTCGAGCGCGCGTCCCGCGATTCCTCCGGGGATTGCGGCGCCCGCAACAGATCTCTCGGTGAGCGAATTCTTATCCCCGCGCCGGCATCGCGGCCTTCGAATTGCCCTCTTGTCCACCGGAGGGTTCCATGCACATCCACCCTTCCGCCATCGGCCACAATCCCATCAACACCTACGCTGCCGGCAACCAACGCGCCGCAGCCGCCCAGCGCGCCGCCGAAGTCCGCAAAAGGTTGCTGAAGAGTGCCCGGAGCGTCGAATCCGCCGCCAGCCCCGAAGAAACCCTCCTCATCGGCCAGGGTCTCGACAGCCGACCCAGCCAGGGTCTGCTCGGCGACGAATACCGCGCCGCCGATGAAGGCAAAGACCCCGACTTCGGCTGATCCGTTCCCGCCCGCGCTCCTCCACAAGCCCCAAACTCCTCCCCAACCCAAGCCCGGCGAGCAACCCTGCGCCCCCCATCGACGTGTCATCCTGAACGGAGCGGAAGACAGTCGCGCTTGACACAATCGGCTAATGCCTTGATGCTGTACAGTTCCGGTGTTTTCACTTTCCGCCCCCAGGAGGGTTCCGGGTCTTGCGAGTTCGCGTCTTCTACCACGACAAGTGCTTCGACGGAGCTTGCAGCGCCTCGCTCTTCACGCGATTCCACCGCGAGCGCATGGTGCCGGACGCGATCTACGAGTATCACGGGCTGGTGCACCGCGCCGGAGCGCTCTTCGACGAAAGCGATTTCACCGGCGACGAAAACGCCATCGTCGACTTCAAGTACTCGGCCTCGCCGCGCATCACATGGTGGTTCGACCACCACCTCTCGGCCTTTCTTACCGAGCAGGACCATCAAGACTTCCTCGCCTGCCAGCAGGACCCCAAGTGCGCGGTGCGCAAGTTCTTCGATCCTACGTATACCTCGTGCACCAGCTTCCTGGCCTATATCGCCAAAACGCACTTCGGCTTCGACACGGCTCCCGTCGCCGAGCTCATCCGCTGGGCCGACATCGTCGACGGCGCCAAGTACGAGAGCCCCGAAGCCGCCGTCGAAATGGCCGCCCCGGCCATGAAGCTGACCCTGATTATCGAGGCCACCGAGGATCCCGGCTTCATTCCGCGCCTGATTCCGCTGCTGACCGAACTCCCGCTGGACCGGCTTCTGGCCCAGCCCTTCGTCGCGCCGCTGCTGCCGCCGCTGCTCGAGCGTCACGAGTTGGCGCTGGAGCTGATCCGCAGCCGCGCCGAGGAGCGCGACGGCACCATCTTCTTCGATATCAGCGACTATCCGCTCGAGGGCTTCAACAAGTTCATCCCCTACTACCTTTACCCCCACGCCACGTACTCCATCGGCCTGTCGAAGTCGAGCTTCCGCACCAAGGTGGCCGTGGGATCGAATCCCTGGACCAAGGCCGATCCGGCCAGGATGGTCAACCTGGCGCAGATCTGCGAGCGCTACGGCGGAGGCGGGCACGCCCGCGTGGGCGCCATCAGCTTTCCGCCCGACCATGAGGTCCAGGCGCGCGCGGCAGCTGCGGAGATCGTGGCCGAGCTGCGAAAGACAGGGATCAGGGAATAGGGAACAGGGGACAGAAAACGGAACTTGCTTCCATGACGAGGCTTGTGGAGCCTGGGAGTCGAGTGCACTTCCCCTTTTCTTATGACTCAGTATCTCTTGGCTTACGGAACCTTGCAGCCGGGGCTCGCTCCGGCAAAGATCGCGCCTTTGGCGGCGAAGCTGCGGCCGGTGGGTGAAGGCTTCATCCGCGGCACGCTTTACGATCTGGGCCGCTACGCGGGCGCCGTGCCCGATCCTGCATCAACGAGCCGGATTGCCGGCACGGTGATGGAGCTGCCGGAAGATGAGAGCTTCCTGCACCAGCTTGACGGCTACGAGGGCTTCGACCCCAGCACGCCGGAAACCAGCGAATACATCCGCGAACGGCAAACGGTGGAGTTGAGCGAAGGCGGCACGCTGGAGTGCTGGATTTACAGCTACAACCGGCAGCCGGAGTTCGCTCGGCGGATCGCCGACGATGGCGGCGCGGGAGCGCGCTGGCAGAAGCGAATCGTCCGCTAGTGTGATGTCCCGAAAGTTCCCTTCATAAATGCTCAGTCATCCTGAGCGAGGTTTGGCGCGTCGTTTGCGCCAAACTGAGTCGAAGGACCTGCATTTGGCGCATTCGATGAATGCAATGAACTTCTGGGACACCAGACTAGCCCGCCAGGAACCGATTCAACCCGCCGGCCAGCAGCCAAAGCTGAAGCGCGCCGAGGGCGTGGAAGCAGGAGACCTGCCCGCAGACGCCGAAGACGGTCACGCGGCGCCTCAGAAACGTCCAGGCAAACAGACCCTCCAGGGGGAATTGGGCGTGGAGCATCAGTGCAGGGAGGGATCGACCGAACTCGCCCCACGACCCGACTTCAGGCCGGCTGGCCAGAGCGTAGAAGGGAAAGACGGCAGTCAACGCCCAGGGCGCCCGGGCCGCGGCAATCGCCTGAAGCGCGGGGGCAAAAGTGCCGATAAGCAGGCCAGCAGCCACGGGCCAGAGACCGGCCAGCCGCCGCAGCGCCCGCGCGCGCCGCTCCGCCTGCAGCTCTCTCGATAGGGCCCTGACGTGCGCCTTCCGGCTCCGCTGCTCTGCTTCCAGGGCAGCATAGAGTTCGCGCCCGCTCAACTGCAGCGGAACGAAGGCGGGAGTGAGCGTAACTTCGGCGTTCTGGGGCATAACCGGAAAGCGGCAGGCGCAGTGCGCGTGTGACCCCTTTGTGGGATTGACACATTTTGCTCTCCGGCCCCCCGGTTTGACAACCGGAAACTGCGTCCCAAACAGCACTTCGTCCGGCGCAAAATAACCGCGGCTTTCAGAGCCCCAGCTCCGCCGCCCGCTTCTTCATTGCCTCAATGCAGAAGCCGATGTGCTCGTCGAGATCGACGCCCAGCTCTTCCGCGCCGCGCACGATGTCTTCGCGGTGGATAGCGCGGGCAAACGCCTTGTCCTTCATCTTTTTCCGCACGCTGCGCGCCTCCACCTCGGCGATGGTCCTGCCCGGCTTGACCAGGGCGCACGCGGTCAGAAAGCCGGCCAGTTCGTCGCAGGCAAACAGGGTCTTGGCCAGGTGCGACGCGCGCGCCACACCGGAGTACTCCGCATGGCCCAGAATGGCCGTACGCAGCTCCTCGGGCCAGCCCTGCCGCTCCAACTCGCGAACGCCCACGAACGGGTGCTCCTCGGCCGTGGGATGGCGCTCGTAGTCGAAGTCGTGGAGCAGCGCGGTGGTCGAATAGAGGTTCACGAGCGCGGCGCGGGCGTCTCCCTTGAGCCCCAATCGGTCCGCCTCCCGCTCGCCGCAGGCCGCCACGCAGGCTTCAACGGCCAGCGCATGCTTGCGCAGGCTCTCGCTCGCGGTCCACTCGGTCAGCAGCTCCCAAGCACGTTCCCGTCCATATGGCGAGTTTTGCCCTTCCATTTTCGCTCCTGTTGACGATTATGGTTCGTCGTTCACCGGGTTTCTTCGGGTTGTTATGGGGAATTATTCCGATTGCCCCCAGATTTCTACTTGACAATTATGGTTCCAATCGTCGAGAGTAACACCAATCGCGGTGCATCGATGCACCCGGAGTCCAACGCTCTGGCACTCCGCGCATCCCGAATGGCTACTTCTCTAGTCAGTGTGGAAACACGCGAAGTGGTGCGGTGTGAGTACTGCCGGCTGATGCAGTACCGGACCAACAACTCCCTTTGCAGAAAGTGCCACAGACCCCTCGACATCGAGGAGCCCGTTTTCTTGGCTCCGCGTCTGGTCACGACCCCGCCGGTCCCGGATACGACCGAAGCCGGCCTTCAGGTGGCTACGCAGGTCCGCGAAATGCGCCGGGCCCGCCACCTGAGCCAGCGGCAACTGGCGGCGCGCATGGAAGTGCCGCGCACCTATATCTCGAAAATCGAGAACGGCAAGGCGGTTCCTACCCTGGGATCGCTCGAACGGCTGGCCAAGGCGCTGAACATCGAGGTGCGCCAACTGGTTCGCGACGCCCGCAGCCGCCGCGACGAAGAGGTGACCTCGATCCTGGACGACTCGTTCCTGGCCGAGGTTGCAGAGCTGCTGCCGCACCTGGATTCCCTGCACCGCACGCTGTTCTTCGGGGCCGTCCGGGACGCAGCTACGGGCCGGCGCCGCACGGCATAGGCTGCTGCTGACGGGCTGCGCCTCGCATCGCGCGTCCTCGGGGCTCGGGCGCCTTGCCGTTCGGCGGCAGGCGCCGGCTCGCGCACCCGGCTTCCTCGGCGCCGTTGCCGGAGAATGCCGAAGCCCCGCGGCGTCCGAGCGGAGGCGCGCCGCGGCTCCCGAACGGAGCGGGTTGAAACCAGTCCGACCCGCGCCTGCGCTTTCAGCGATGAACCTTCAGCTCCCCGAACGTCAAAGGGCTTCGCTTGAGTCCCTGGCGGCACGCATTGGCCGCCCCGACTCCACGAAAAAGTGCGCTCAACATCGAAAATGCGACGAAAAATGCCAATTCCGGCGACCTGCAGGTCACATTTCACCCCGTTTCGTCCACCTGCAGGTCGTCATTTTCGCCTCTCTCAAAATGCGTCATTCTTTGCACCGGGCTCCGCGCGCAATTCCGTATACCTGCAGGTCATCTCCCGCTGCCCTCCGAGCCCCATCCATTTGGCGCTGTTCGCCAAATGGGTGGGAGGGCTGCGTTCGCTGACCTGCTGACTTGCTCCCCGGCCCTCGCCCATATCATGGAAAGTGCGCCCTCATGCCCTCCTCCGCCTCCTCATCCCGCGCGCTACCCACCCTCCACGAGTTCTTCGCGCCCGGAGGCATTCTCGCCAACTCCCCGCTCCCCTACGAGCACCGCCCCGGTCAGTACGAAATGGCCAAAGCCGTCGAGCGCGCCCTCGCCGAGCGCCGTCATCTCATCGTCGAAGCCGGCACCGGCACCGGCAAGACTCTCGCCTATCTGCTTCCCGCGCTCCGCACCGGCCAGCGCATCATCGTCTCCACCGGCACCAAGGCCCTCCAGGACCAGCTCTACTTCCGCGACGTGCCCTTTCTCGAGGCCCTCCTCGGCGATCTCCACGTCTGCTACATGAAGGGCCGCGCCAACTACCTCTGCCGCCGCAAGCTCGTCGCCCTTCGCGACCAGCCCATTTTGTCGGGACTCGAAGAGATCGACGAGTACCGCCAGATCGCCGAGTGGGAGCAGACGACCGAAACCGGCGACCGCGCCGAGCTCTCCGGCTTGCCCGAGTCCAGCCCCCTTTGGCAGAAGCTCGACGCCCGCTCCGAAGCCTGCCTCGGGTCAACCTGTCCGGATTATCGCCGCTGCTTTATCACCGAGATGCGCCGCCGCGCCCTCGAGTCCGACCTCATCATCGTCAATCACCACCTCTTCTTCGCCGATACCGCCGTCCGCCTTGCCGCAGCCTCCGCGCCCGACGCCGGCATCCTCCCCGAGTCCGCCGCCGTCATCTTCGACGAAGCCCACGAGCTCGAAGAGGTCGCTTCGCAGTACTTCGGCCGTTCGCTCTCCAACATCCGATTCGAAGACCTCGCCCGCGACGCCGATGTCCTCCTGCGCGGCAAAACCGGCTACCTCGAGCTCGTCACCCTCATTCAGCAGCTCCGCGAGCGCGCACGCCTTTTTTTCTCTGCCCTGCCGGTCTCCGGCGACGGCCGCCATCCCTTCACCGACCGCCAGGATTTCCTCGAATCCTCCGGCGACCTCTACCACGGCGTCGCGGCCACTCTCAAGATCCTCGAAGCCGAGCTCGACCGCGTCAGCGACGCCGACGAAGCTCCCGGCCTCCAGGCCCGCGCCGCCGCGCTCCGCGCCGACCTCGAGTTCATGCTCGAGTCCAACGCCTCCAACATGGTCTTCTGGATCGAGCGCCGCGGTCACGGAGCCGGCGCCGCCAATCCATCCGAATCGGACACCTCCGCGCGCAGTGCCCGACATTCCCGCGGCGGCGCCCGCACCACGTTCTTGCAGGCCACGCCCATCGACGTCTCCGAGCTTCTCCACGAGCTCGTCTTCGACCAGATCCCCACCGCCGTGCTCACCTCCGCCACGCTCACCGTCCAGGGCGGCTTCGAGCATCTGCGCCGCCGCCTCGGCCTCACCGAGTGCCGCGAACTCGTCGTCCCGTCGCACTTCCGCTATGACCGGCAGGCCCTACTTTACCTGCCGCCAAACATGCCCGACCCGCGCACGCCAGGATTTATTGACGAGGCTTCGAGCACAATCGAGCGCGTCCTCCGTATCACGCGCGGACGCGCCTTCTGCCTCTTCACCAGCTACGCGCAGATGCGCGCCCTCTACGAGCGACTGCTCCCCGTCCTCGACTTCCCCATCCTTCTCCACGGCACGGCGCCGCGCAAAGCCCTCCTCGAGGAATTCCGCTCGACGCCCAACTCCGTCCTCTTCGGGACCTCGAGCTTCTGGCAGGGCGTCGATGTGCAGGGCGAAGCGCTGAGTTGCGTCATCATCGACCGGCTGCCCTTCGCCGTGCCATCCGACCCCGTCGTCCAGGCGCGCATGAAGGCCATCGAAGAATCGGGCGGCCGTCCCTTCTTCGACTACCAAGTTCCCGAGGCCGTGCTCACGCTCAAGCAGGGATTCGGCCGGCTGATCCGCTCGCTCGAAGACCGCGGCGTCCTGGTGCTGCTCGATCCCCGCGTGCGCACTCAGCGCTACGGCCAGATCTTCCTCCAGTCGCTGCCGCCCTACCGCATCACCCAGACCATCACCGACGTCGAAGCCTTCTTCGGCGCGAAAAACAAGGCATAGGGAATAGAAAGACTGGGGCAGGAAGACAGGGACATAGAGACTGGGGAGCGAGGCAGCAAGTCAGCGGGGGGTGGGTGCTGGGAGAGTGGTTGGCGGGGCAGGGGGCGCGGGCAGATCGAAGATCTGGATGGCGCCGGCGTTGAGCAGTGCAACGCGGCGGCCGGAGGGGGAGATGGCGACGTTGCCGCCGGCGTCGAGGATGGGGCTGACGGGGGAGACGATGACGATGTCGCCGGTGGCGGCGTCGAGGATTGCGACCGACTGCTCCTTGATGTCTCCGCCTTCGATGGGCTCAAGGGAATCGACGGAGTGGGTGGTGTCGAGGGTCTCCCAGGCCAGACGCGAGCCGTTGGCGGCGACGGCGCGGAGCGGCCAGACCTCGTTGAGCGAGGCGCGCGAGATCCACAGAGTCTGCCCGGCGGCGGTCAGGGCGACGAGCGTGCTTTCTTCGGTGGGGCCGCAGGCCGAGACGAGAATCAACTGCTCAGTGAGGAACTGGTTGTCGGGCTCGCAGGTGGATTGAACGCGGCCAAGGAGCTTGGAGCCGCCGGTGAAGTAGCTCAGGTTGAGCAGCCAGTTGGGACCGTCGGCGCGGAGGTTCTCCAGATAGCCCTGCGAGCTGATGGGGAGATGGACGGCGGTGCGGACTCGGCTGACGAGCATCACCTGACCGGAGGCGCGTCGGAGGATGCGGACGACGAGGTCGGGAGGCGCGTCGGAGGATTCGGCGTCCTCGTCGGTGGTGATATCGGCCGAAGCGGTGGAGGGGTTGAGGGCCTGAGAGGCCGTCGAACCTGCCGAGGAGGACCGATCGGCGGAGGCCGCGGATGTTGCGGGCTTGGCTGCCGGCTCGCGGGAGTTGGTGACCAGAAGCTGCTGCGCTGGGTCGAACTCAAGCCAGAGCAGGGAACCGGGGAAGTCGAAAAGCGGCTTGAGCTTCAGCGAGGCGTCGCCCTGGTAGAGCGTGTTGCGGTCGCGCAGCAGAAAGCGGCCGTCGTTAAGGGGCCACAGGTAGCGTGCGCGGTCGTGCACGGTCCAGGACGCCTCGGCTTCCACGGCGCCCTGGGGAAGTGAGAGGACCAGAGCACGAATCTGGCGCTCGTCGCTGTCCTGGCCGCTCAGCAGATCGCGGTGAAGCAGGCCCGGAACGCGGAAGGTGAACAGAAGACGGTCCTCGCCGAGGAAGTCCAGCGAGGCGAGGGAGTTTCTGGAGCCGAGGAAGAAAGGACCGGGCGCGACGAAGCCGAGCGGCTCGACGGGGATGGTGAAGTCCGGCGGCAGAGACGGCTTGTCGGGGAAGCGATCGGAGAGCGTGCGCTCCTTGACGGGCGGCGCAGTCTGGGATGCAGTGCCAAACCCGCGCTGCGCGGGCGCGACGGCAGCGGCGAGGACCAGCGCGGAGCCAAGCAGCAGAACGGCTCCGCGCCGTTGGCTTGCCCGCACGAAACCGATGTCTTTCGCCATCCAGGAGTATTCTCGCCGATGCGGGGGTGGGGGCGGAAGTCGAAGCCCATCCTGAACGCGAAGTTCGCGTCGACGATGGGGCGCCCGCGGTGGTCGAATCGAGAGGTGGTGCGGCGGCGAAGGTGCGGCCGTAGGCGCTTGCAGTCGTAACGGCGGCTTGGTCGGGAGACCCGCGGTATGAACCAGTGCGGTGCACGGCGTGGGTGGGATCGCGGCGCAGGCGCATGTGCGAGAGTAAAGAAAGAATGGAAGAGAGCGCCAGCAACGGCCGGGAGCACGCTGCACGGGGAAACGGCGGGAGCGTGCGGCTTCTTGGCTACGGCGCATGCGCACTGGCCGGAACGCTGTGGGGTACGGGGTTCTACTGGGGCCGTCTGGCGCTCGATGAGATGAACGTGGAGCACATGGTGCTCTACCGGTTCTTGTTTGCCTGCTTGGGGATGGCGCCGGTGATGGCGGCCAGGCGCGTGCGGCTGACGGCCGGCGAGATACGGACGATGCTTCTGGTCGCAGCCTTTGGCGTTCCGTTGCAGTTTCTGCTGCAGTTTCACGGGTTGGTGTTGACCACGGTGAGCCACGCGTCACTGATGGTCGGCGTGATGCCTGTGATGCTTGCCGGCGGCGCGGGCCTCTTTGCCGGGGAGCACCTGGACTGGGTCGGGTGGCTGGCGCTGTGCGGATCGACGGTAGGCGCGGCGATGGTGACCTTGGGTGGAACCCGCGCGACGACCGGGCGCGAGACGCCGACGCTTGCGGGCGACCTGCTGGTAATTGCCTCGCTGGTGGTGGCGTTGGCTTGGATTCTGCTGAGCAAAAAACTGATGCAGACCCACAGCCCACCAGTGGTGAGTGCGTACACGATTTGTGTGGGAACGGGGATGCTTGCGGTCTGGATGGTGGGTGCGCAAATCCTCGCGCCGTGGACGCATGAACGGATGGAGCCGATGCCGTTCGCGCACGTGAGCGCGACGGCGTGGATTGCGCTGGCCATTAGCGGGCTGCTGTGCACGGCGACGACGACACTGCTCTGGAATTGGGGGATTCATCACGTGCCGGCGTCGCGTGCCGGTGTGTTTCTGAATATCGAGCCGGCTCTGGGGTCGGTGCTGGGCGTGGAGCTGCTGGGGGAGAAGCTGGGCCCGTTTGCGTGGCTGGGCGGCGCGCTGATTCTGGCGGCAGCAATCACGCTGACCGCACGCGGACACGAGGCGGAGCCGGAAGTGATCCTTGAGTAGCCGGCAAGTAAGCAAGGGAGCATGGGCGCGAGAAATCGGGCCAGTGGCGCGGAGGGAGGTAGCATCGGGGGCATGGATGGGGCCGCAGATTCCGCGCGAGGCAAGGGACAACCCGGATCCGAACGAAGCAGGCTGCGTGACTGGACGGAGATCGGGGTTGCGTACGGGCTGATCCTGGCTGTGGAGTGGACGCCGCGGCCACTGCAGCGCGCGATGTGGGTGGTGGCAGCGGTGGGGATCGCCGCCATTTTCTTGAGTTCACCGGACAGATGGGCAGCGATGGGTCTGCGCCGGGCGAACCTGGGGCGATCGATGTGGATTGTCGGCGCGGCGTTGGCGCTGGCCGGAGCGGCGATTGCGATTGCTGCCGGAATGCACACCCTGCCGGAGCCGGAGGGGCCACTGGAATTCGTGAGGACCTACGCCGGGTATGCCGTCTGGACCTGCGTGCAGCAGTTCCTGCTGCAAGGGTTTTTCCTGCTGCGGTTTCTTCGAGTGATTCCGGGCGAGCGATGGGCGGCGCTGGCGGCGGCAGCGATGTTTGCCGCGGCGCACGCGCCCAATCCCGTCCTGATGCCGGCCACGCTGCTGTGGGGCGCTGCGGCGTGCCTGCTGTTTCTGCGTTATCGCAACCTGATTCCGCTGATGATGGCGCACGCCATTCTCGGCATCACGATGGCAATCACAATCCCGGGGCCGGTGGACCACAACATGCGCGTGGGGTTGGGGTACCTGACGTACCGGCCGCACATGCACGCGCAGCATGCGGATCGTCTACCGCAGCCATAGCGACCAGATGGCGTCGACGGTGGCGTGGGTGACCGCGGATGCGGCGACGCGGCGGCGATCGCGCCAGGCGCGGCCGTAGAAGATGCCGGCCAGTGCGGCCAGCAACACGTAGCGCCAGTTGAAAAAGGCGGTGCGCTTGTTGAAGTGAGCAAGGCCGAAGAGGCAGGCGGTGAGGAGCAGCGCACCGTTGCGGCCGATGCGCTTCTCGAGCAGATTCTGCAACCAGCCGCGGAAAAACAACTCCTCGGGAACAGCGATGAAGAAAAAGGTGAAGAGCCATGCCCCGGCGATGGGGCCGAGGCCGGGCCAGGTTCCGTGTGCGCGGAGAAAGCCGAGGCTGAGGCCAAGTGCGAGTGCGAGCGGCGTGTAAAAGAGAACTTCGCGTAGGCCGATGCCGAGATCGCGGACGCGGAGGCGGAGGTCGAAGCCGGTTCCGTCGAGCTGGCGGATGAGGACGAATGCATAAATACCCGCATCGAGGAGAATCACCTTGTTAAAGAGGGCGAGATGCGGCGGCCAGGCGCGCTCGAACCAGCGCAGGTCGACGGCGAGACCGAGAACGGCGAGAACGAGAAAGTCGAGACCCGTGCCTCGTTGGCCGGGATCGATCCGGGCGGCCTGCCAGAGAAGCAGGGCGATGGCGACCGGCAGAGCGGCGTAGAGGAGGAGCCACTCCGCGCGAAAGACGCCGGCTGCGGAGGCGACCAGCGCATACGGAATGCAGAGGAGGGTGGGAGCGGCGAGCTGCGCCCAGGCGGGGAGGGCGCGGAAACGCGCGGCCAGGGGCAGAGGGAAGAAGGCGACCGCGAGGAAAGGGACGAGCGCGAGCAGGGCGGCGAGAATATTGGCCGGAGTGAGCATCGAATCTATTGTGCGCCCGGCGAGCGATGGTCAGAAGCGCAAACCTTGGTCACCGGAAGGCCTAGATCGTGCGTCAAGCCGGAGCGGGGCGGGCCGATAGCTTCCTTAGTCATTCGTGGAGGCTCATGTGACTCTTCTCACCTGGAGTTCGGCCTGCTCGGTCGGAATTCGCGCAATGGACGACCAGCACGGCATCCTGATGGATGCCATCAACGAGCTACGACTGGCGCTGGTGCGCGGCTCGGGGCGGGAGAAGATCTGCGAGCTTTTGGATCAGTTCATCGAATTCACGCGTATGCATTTCTCCAGCGAGGAGCAACTGATGGAGCAGACGGGGTTTGCGGACCTGGCGGAACACCGCGCCGAGCACCACCGGATTCTGGCCGGAATTCTGCAGGCAGAACACCGGCTGCAATATGGCGAATTGATTCCGCTGCGCCCGCTGCTCTGCGAACTCCATGAGGGATTTCTAATTCACATCGAGAAGATGGACCAGAACTACGGGCCGTGGCTGCGGGAGCACGGCATCGACTGACGCGTTGCGAATCCACCTCAACTTTCCTCTCACTCGCCCGATAACGCAAGTACCGGCACGCCCGGCTAAGGTCCGCGGCGCGCCGTGAGCACTGTACCGGCTCTTCGCCGGGACGGATCGATGCTCATCCATACTGGAATGCCTCTTTGTCTTGCGGACATTCAATCGGCCCACGAAAGGCCGAGGGGGGAGATGTGCAATGAATCCGACGACCCACGGCGGGGAACTGGGAGTGCAATTGATCGATCGCGATCACCGCGAGATCGCCGAGATCATGCTGGCCATCAACTTCAACGCGGCAAGGGACGCGGACCCGGGCCGGCAGCTTCGGCATCTGCGGGAATTGCAACGGCTGGTTCGTTCGCACTTCCTGCTGGAGGAAGCCATGATGACCGCGAGCCGCTATCCCGGCCTTGGCCTGCACACCATGCGGCACGAATGGATGATGGAGCAGATCCGGCGGCTGTGCGTGTATTGGAAGGACGAAAAAAACGCGCTGACACGCGAGCCGATGGGGCTGCTGTGGGAGTCGCACATCGCGCACGTGGAGAGCGAAGACCGGGCGTATGATCGCTGGCTGGACGGGGCACGCATCGTCGTCGCACCGAGATGAGGTCGGGGAGCGGCTGGCCGAAGGTCAGGACTCGAAGGACAACTGAAGCGTGTTCCAGCCGGCCGGGGCGGGCTTGGGCTCGGCGGCGAGCTCGTAGACGAGGCGCTCGAGGACCAGGCGCTTGTCGGGCGGCGAGGAGCGTAATTCGAGATCGGCGCGGGCCACGAGCCGAAGCGCGCGGGTGAGCTCGCGGCGGCTTTTGTAGCGGCGAGCTTGGCGGATGAGGTCGTCGGCGGCGAACGGCGGCATGCGGAAGCCCTGCCACAGCGCCTGCCAGATGGCGCGGGAGTCGCGCACGTTCTTTTCGAGAATCACGAGCATCTGGCGGAAGGTGCGGGCCAGCATGTAGAGGTGGCCGATGGCGGCGTCCTCGCCGGCGTCGGAGCTGTTCAGCAGGCCTTGCAGCAGAGCGAGCGCGCGGACGCGGTCGTGGGCGCTGATGGCGTCGGTGAGCTCGTAGAGAGTGCGCTGCTTGGCGCTCAGGACCATGGTCTCGACGTCGCCCAGGGTGATCTTTCCCCGCCCCGCGGTGAAGAGCAGCAGCTTCTCGAGCTCCGATGCGATCAGCATCATATCGGCGCCGAGTGCGTCGACGAGCTCGCGGGCCGCGTCGGGCTCCAGTCGCAAGTCGCCTTCCTGCGCCTTGGCGACGGCCCAGCGCATGGCGTCTTCCTCGTTGACGCGGGCGAGTTCCACGATGCCGCAGTGCTGGCCGAGCGTTTCCCTCAGGCGCTCGAAGCGGTTCTTGTCGTCGAGATCCATGCGGCGCGCGTCGGCAGGGATTCGGAGGAAATCGGCGACGAACAAAAGCAAGGCCTGCGGATTGGGCGACTGGAAGTAGCGGTCGAGGGCCGCGAATTCGTCCTTCTTGGCGCCGCGCGTGTAGAGCTGGCGCACGTTGCGGACGAAGATGACCTGGAAGGGCGCCATGAGCGAGGGCGTCTGCGCGCGGTCGAGGACCTCGAAGATGGAGGTCGAGCCGAGGTCGAGGTCGGAAAGGCAGAAGTCGCGGAGGTCGGCGGGGACGAAGCCCTTTAGGACGGCGGCGCGGCAGCGGTCGAGAAGGAAGAGTTCGTCGCCGGCCAGAACGTAACCCGGGCCAAGCTTGCCCGCGCCGGACGCTGCGGCGTCGATCTCGGCGACGAAGCGGGCAACCGCGGAAAACCCCGCCCCCCAACGCGAGCCGTTCACTCTTTTCGCCTCCGGCCTGGATGATGAGCTGCTGCGCACACCATGCGCGTTCAGAATACCGTGCCGGCGGCGTTCCAGCCACCAAGGAAATCTCGGCAGGAATCAAGAGTTGAGCGGGCGGGCAGGGGAATCAGAGGCCTTCGAGGATGTCGGCGACGAGCTGGCGTGCGAACTCGCGGGAGAGGCGCTGGACGGCCGCGGGGTCTTCCTGAATGAAGGTAGGCAGGTTGGTGGTGGACTGGTACTGCTCGCGGAAGACGTAGTTGTTGTTCTGGTAAAGGACGCGGCCGTCGCGCGCGGTCAGGGTGACGGAGGCGACGATGGTGATGAGGAAGCTGGACGACTGCTGGGTGGAGGCGTTGTAGGTGAGCGGCGTTGTGGCCTGCTTCAGAATCGTGCCGTGAAGCACGGCGTCGGCGTCGTCGCCGGCGTCGGGGGTGACGCGGAAACGGGTGCGCGCGGCGAACTCGCGGAGGACGGCTTCGGTCATGGCCTGCTCGGTGCCGTTAGCCTCGGTGCGCGTGGCGAAGACGGGTACGGCGAGAGTCTTAACGCCGGGCGGCAGATGCGTGGCTGCGCCCAGCGTGTGATAGCCGCAGCCGGCAAGGGGCAACAGGACGAGCGCGGCCCAGGCAGCGGCGAGCGAGGATGCGTGCGGACGCATGAGGCAATTCTATAGCGCCGATTGCCGCGGCGGATTGCTGCACTACACCCAAGCCGTGGCTAACATGCCGAGGCCGGGAGTGGGCAGCTTGAGGCCGTCGGACCGCCCAGCGAAGTAAAGCTCGTTGAGTTGCGCCGCGTTCAACTGCTCGAAGCGGGAAAAGCCGGCGTGGCGCAACTGGTCGTCGAGTTCGGAGGGGCTGAAGAAGAGGCGGAAGGGTTCGCCGGCTGCAGCGACGCGCCGGGCCACTTCGGTAAAGACGGCGCGGCGGTGCGGCCGGAGCGAATGGGGCAGGAGGCCGTAGTCGAAGCTGATGGCGGAGCCGGAAGCTAGCGATGCGATGGCCCGGAGGGTGGCGCGAAAGGCGTCGAGGGTCAGGTAGGGCACGACGCCGAGCCAGGCGAAGAACGCGGGCCGCGCCGCGTCGAAGCCGGCCTCGGCCAGTGCCGGGATCAGCGTTTTGTGCTCGAAGTCGAGCGGGATATAGGTGAGGTTGGCGGGCGGGACGATGGCGGATTCGGCAAGGAGATCCTGCTTCCAATGCTGCGTGGCGGGAAAGTCGACTTCGAAGACGCGGAGCCCGGGGAAAGGACTGCGATAGGCGAAGGTATCGAGGCCCGCGCCGAGGATGACGTACTGAGTAACTCCGCGGGCGACGGATTCGGCGAGCCGGTCTTCGGCGTAGCGGCTGCGCGCGGCCATGAAGGCGCGAAATGCGCGCGCCGCGGTATGCGCCTCGCGGGTCGGCTCGTAGGTAAAGTACTGGCCGAGGAGCGGCACGGCGATGGGATCGTTGAGGATTGGGGGAAGGTCGAGGACCTGGTGAACGGCGCGGCGGAGGGCAGCGCGAAGAGCGGTATTGCTGGCGCGGCCAGGCTCCATGGCTCCCAGTGTACATGCGGGCGCGAGCTGCGCGATGAATCGGCGCCAAAGGCGTATGCTGATGCGCATGAGCTGGATCGGATGGGCGATTCTCTCCGCTGTATTTGCCGCGGCCACGGCGCTTCTGGCCAAGGTGGGCGTGGCGCACGTCGACTCCAACCTGGCCACGGCTGTGCGCACGAGCGTGGTGGTGGTGTTTGCCTGGGCGATCGCGCTGGCGCTGGGCAAACACGGCGAGCTGCGGACGCTGGACCGGCGCACGCTCGTGTTTCTCACCCTCTCGGGGCTGGCCACGGGATTGTCGTGGCTGTGCTACTTCCGCGCGCTGCAAATGGGCCCGGCCTCGCGCGTTGCGCCGCTGGACAAGCTGAGCGTGCCGCTGGTGATGATATTTGCGTGGCTGCTGCTGGGTGAGAAGCTGAACGCAATGGCGATCGTTGGAGGAGTCCTGATTGCGGCCGGCGCCATGGTGATGGCCGTGTCGTAAAGACAGGGAACAGGGAACAGGGAACAGGGAACAGGGAACAGGGAACAGGGAACAGGGAACAGGGAACAGGGAACAGGGAACAGGGAACAGATAAGAACAAGTATCGATGGCTTGGGACGCAGACAACTGGCGATCGATAACTGATAACTGACGACTGACAACTGACAGCCGACAACCGAGCACTGTCTTGGCTCTCCTATACTGGGACGAATGGATGAGGCGCTTGAGAAAGAAGCCAGGGCAGAAGGCGGATCGCGGCGGCCGAGACGGATTGTGCTGACCGGATTCATGGGATCCGGGAAGACGACGGTCGGGCCGATTGTCGCGGCGAGGCTGGGCTGGAGTTTCATCGACGCGGACGACGCCATCGAGGCCGAGGCCGGGTACACGATTCCGGAGATCTTCCGGCGGGAGGGCGAGGCGGCCTTTCGCGTGCGGGAGCGGGCGGCCATCGGGCGGCTGGCCGCGGGCGAAGGACTGATCCTGGCGCTGGGCGGCGGCGCGATCGAGGACGCGGCGACTCGGGCTCTGCTGCTCGACGATCCGGAGACGCTGCTGGTCCACCTGGAAGTGGAGCTCGAGACGACACTCGAACGCTGCCGCGGGACCGAGCATCTGCGGCCGGTGCTGGCCGACGAGGCGGGCTTGGCAAGCCGATACGAGAGGCGACTGCCGCTCTACCGGATGGCGCACGTGTCGATCGCCGTGGACCGGCTGACGCCGGAAGAGACTGCGGAGGCCATCCTGCAGGCGGCGCGCCGCGGGTAGGCGGCGGGGCCGGGTGCCGGCGCCACGGATCGAAATTCACCGCGACGAAATCCGGTGCGGCTTGACGGGAGCGCAGTTCGCGGCGATGATGCTTCGTTAGCCGGAATCTCTTCCTGAGGAGCTGCAATGCGGAGCGAGGAAGTTCGCAAGCGGATTGTCGAGACGGGCATTGTGCCGTGCTCGCGGGTGAAGCTGGCCGACCACGCGCGGTTTGCCGCCGAGACCCTGATGGCGGCGGGGATTCCGGTGCTCGAAGTGCCGGTGACGGTGCCCAAAGTGCACGAGGCGATCGCGGATATTGCGGCGCGGTATCCGGAGATGGTGGTGGGCGCGGGAACCGTTCTGACCTGCGACGAAGCAAGGCAGTGCATCGATGCTGGGGCGCGGTTTATCACCAGCCCGGGGTTTGTGCCGGCGGTGGTGGCCTGCGCGAAGCAGGCGGACGTGGTGGTGTTTCCCGGAGCGCTGACGCCGAGCGAGATCATCGCGGCGTGGAATGCGGGCGCGGATTTTGTGAAGATTTTCCCGGCGGGGACGGCGGGAGGGCCGAACTACGTGCGGGCGATCCAGGCGCCGCTGCCGCAGATTCCGCTGATTGTGACCGGGGGAGTGAATCAACTGACGGCGTTCGATTACATTCTGGCCGGGGCGCAGGCCATCGGGGTGGGCGGCGAGCTGCTGCCGAGGGAAGCGATGGAGCGACGGCAGGCGGACCGCATCCATGAGCTTGCGCGGCGGTTCCTGAACATGGTGAGGGAAGCGCGGGCGCAGCGGGACGGGGAGTAGGGCGGAAGCTAGTGCAAATCTCCGAATGGTATAGAGGGAGGAGACTTCCCTCAGGGGCTAAAGCCCCGATTCTTTCCAGCCTCTTTTCGGCACGACTGAAGTCGTGCCCTTTCAATGCTGCTCTACACCTATTGGAGATTTGCTCTAGTGCTCTGACCTCGTGATTTCGCAATGATTCTCGGGCGAGTGCGGGCGTGGACGCCCGCACGACAGCCGGTCAGGAGACCGGCGCTACAAGAAGCAGCCGCGGTCCAAAACAAGCTGGGGTACGGCAACTCTGGAGGCGCGCGCAGCCGAGCCGGTCACTCCTACTGACTAGACCCAAATACGGGACTGAACTCAGGTGAAATGCTCCCAGCCGCTGGGAGGGAGAGCTTTTGCGCCCTGTGCGGTCAGCAGAGTGATCGGGGGCCCGGCGGGGGCGGCGGCGGCGATGCGGCCGATGCGGGTGACGGGGACGCCTTCGATGCTGGCCGGGATGGAGGCTTCGGGCGAGGCGGTGAAGAGGAGCTCGTACTCCTCGCCGCCGTGGAGAGCCTGGGCGAGGGTTGCGCCGGGGTGAATGGGCAGGGAGGCTTGGTCGAGCTCGGCGGCCACGCTGGAGGCTTCGCAAATGTGGGCGAGGTCGGTGGAGAGGCCGTCGCTGAGATCGATGGCGGCGGTGGCGAGGGAGTGCTCGGAGAGCCAGAGGCCCTGGGCGATGCGCGGGTGCGGGTAGAGGTGCGGCGCGAGCATCGCTTTCAGATGGGCGGGAATGGGTGGAAGGCCGGACGAGCGAGCTTTGGAACGGGATCGAGCGAGGGCCTGGGCCATCTGGCTGAGGCGGGCAAGGCCTGCCGCGGAGCCGCCCAGAGCGCCGGTGACGTAAAGAAGGTCGCCGGGGCGAGCGCCGGAGCGGAGCAGGGCTTTGCCGCGTGCGACGGCGCCGGTGAGGACGATGTCGGCGAGCGCGACGGGAGACTCGGCGAGGTCGCCGCCGGCGAGAACCGTCCGGTGGGCATGAGCGAGGGCGAGAAAGCCGTCGAGGAAGCGGTCGATCCAAGGCGCGGGGTGGGGTTCGGTGCGGGGTTCACGCGCGCTCCGCGCTTTAGGGCTTTGGACGAGTGCGGGCGGGAGGCCGAGCGACAGAAAGGCGGCGATGGGACGGGCGCCCATGGCGGCCAGGTCGCTGAGGCCGCGGGCCAGGGTGCGGTGACCGACGGACTCAGGAGGGTGCCAGTCGAGACGGAAGTGGCGGCCGGCGATGGATAGGTCGGTGGTGACGGCCAGGTCGTCGCCGGGGTCGGGGCGAAGGAGGGCGCAGTCGTCGCCGATGCCCAGCAGAAGGTCCGGATGGGCCGTCTGGGCCGCGCGGGCGCGAATGCGAGCGAGGAGGGTCAACTCGCCGGGGGCGGCGGACTTGGGCCGATTGCGCGGTGCAGGCATGATCTGAGGATAAGATACCCGGGACCGAGGGGCGTCTGCACGCCGAAACGGGGGCTGGGCTCAAGGCGATCGGCGGTCCTGCCGATGGTTTCTGGAAGGGGCCTCGCGACGTTGAACGTTGATATGATGCGGGTTAGCGCGAGACTTGCCCTCCAGGAAGTGCAATTTGGCGATGGTGCCCTCGGTAATGCCCTCTCCAGCTTTTCATTGACCGGCCAAACCGGCCTTTGATAATGTGGAGAGACGTTCTCGTAACCGCCCCCGTTAGGGGGCTGCGTGTAATTGGGCGGGCTACGATGCCCGCGTGAGAGACTTTCCCCCGAATTTAGGTCAACGCAACCGGTTGGACCGCTATGGATTGTTGGAAATGATGCTACAAAAGCGGTACTACATACTGTTCGTTGCAAGGGATGAGGACGGCCAAGTGCGGAAGATCCCGCTTCCGCTGAAGTATGCGTATGGGTTCCTGGTGGCGGCGATCGTGGGAGCGTTCACGATTGTCGGATTGGCCGGATCGTATACGCGCATGCTTCTGAAGACCGAAAGCTACAACCAGGTGCGCGCGGAGCGCGAGACGCTGCGGCAGAACTACCAGCGCATGGCCGAGATTGCGCACAATCGCAGCGTGCAGGTGGCGTCGCTGGGCGCGCTGGCCAACGAGGTGACGGCGCTCTACGGATTGCGGCAGAACAAGATGGATGCGCCGAAACCCGCGGCGGATAGCAGCGCGCCGGCAAGCGCTGCGCCGGCGGCGCTGGCGCAGACCGACGAGGTGAGCCCGCAGCAGTTGGCGAACTCGATCGACACGTTCTATGCGCTGCGGGCCGAGGCCATGTCGGGCCAGGTGACGCGGGCTATGGAAAGCGGGCTGACCGCCAACTTTGCCGGCGACTGGACGGAGCTGGCCGACGCGCCGTCGCTGTGGCCCGTGGAAGGTCGCGTGGGATCGAGCTTCGGCGAGCGCGAGGATCCGATTAACGGCGAGGGCGCATTCCATACCGGCATCGACATCGAAGCGCCTTACGGAACCCCGGTGCGCGCGGCAGCGGACGGCGACGTGGCCGACGCCGCGATGGGGGCGGGGTACGGACGCGAGATCGTGCTGGATCACGGCCACGACCTGCGCACTCTGTATGGGCATCTTTCGGCCATCGCGGTCTTTCCCGGCCAGCATGTGATCCGCGGCCAGGTCATCGGGTACGTGGGACAGTCGGGGCGCGCCACCGGCCCCCACCTGCACTACGAGGTACGCGTGCATAACGTGCCGGTGAATCCACACAAGTATCTGCGCACAACCTACGCGCAGGAAACGTACCTGGCGGATAATTCCAGCTCAGGCCAATAGGCCATTCTCCCAAAGAGCAGAAGCGGCTCCCTTCAAGGGGAGCCGTTTTTGTGTGGGCCGAAACGAGGGCCATCGCCGCAAGGGGAATTGACGCGCGGTCATGAACCGGCCGGCCCTCGCGTGATATCGTTACCCGTGTCCGTCTCCGGGAGGGAACCCATGGGTTTTCGTTTGAGCTTTGTCGCGTTGTTGATCGCAATGGCGGTTCCGGCCGCCGCGCAAGACCGCGCCGCGCAGGTGCAGACAGCGTTTGCCCGCGCGCAGCACCTGAAACACGGGATCAATGCTTCGGGCTGGTTCGGGGGGACGGGCGATTACTCAGACAAGCACCTCGACGCCTATACCGACGACGCGGACATCGCGCTGATGGCGAAGATGGGCTTCGACCACGTGCGGCTGAGCATCGACCCCGCGCCGCTGGCGGCGTCGATGTACCATTTTCCGGGACCCAATACGGATTTTCTTGCACGTCTCGATCACGCCGTCGACACCATGCTGGCGAATGGGCTGGCAGTGATTATCGACGTGCACCCCAGCGACGACTACAAGCAGCGGATGCGGACCGACAGCGACGCCGTGGAGAAATTCACGATGCTGTGGCGCCAACTGGCGGCGCATTATGCCAACCGCGACCCGGACAAGGTGTTCTTCGAGATCCTGAACGAGCCGGAGATCTACGACGGGTACCGGTGGGCGGGAATCCAGGCGCATGTGGCCGAGGCCATCCGGGAAGTTGCGCCGCGGCAGACGATCATCGCGGAGGGCGCGATGTGGGCCGACATCTGGGACCTGTTGGCGCTCCAACCGCTGGCCGACGGGAACGTGATCTATAACTTCCACTTCTACGAGCCGCACGAGTTCACGCACCAGGGAGCTGCGTGGAGCGTGCCATGGTGGGGTTACACGCACGGGGTTCCGTATCCGCCGACGGAGAGCTCAATGCCGGAGGTGATGAAGGAAATTCCCGATGCGGTCCACCAATACGACATGCAGAAGTACTTTCTCGACGGGTGGAATGCGCATCGGATTCAACTAATGATCGACGATGCGGCGGCGTGGGGGCGCGAGAACCACGTGCCGCTGACTTGCAACGAGTTCGGAGTGATCCGCGGCGGACCCGATCGAGGGCCTGACCCAGTGTCGCGCGCGAACTGGCTGCACGACGTGCGCACGGCGCTCGAGAACGACGGCATCGGCTGGGCGATGTGGGACTATCGCGGCGGCTTCGGCGTGGTGACGAAGAAGGAGGGGGAACCGGCGCAAGTGGACGACTCGGTGGTGAAGGCGCTGGGGCTGCAAGGACACGAGTAAACAGCGAGCCAGCAAGTCAGCGAGTCAGCAAGCCGGCCCGCGACGACGGGAGCTGCGATTCACTTTTTTCGCGGCTTGCCCGGCTGGTCGAGGAACTGCTCGAGGCGATCGAGCTTTCGATCCCACTCCGGACGGCGCGCGCGCAGCCATTCTTCGGCGGCGCGCAATCCTGCCGGCTCAACCCGGCAACTGCGCACGCGGCCGATCTTCTCGGTCGTGACGAGGCAAGCTTCTTCGAGCACTTGCAGGTGCTGCACCACGGCGGCCAGAGACAGATCGAAGGGCTCGGCGAGAAACGAGACGGACATGGGGCCGGAGCTGAGGCGCTCAAGCATCGCGCGGCGCGTCGGGTCCCCGAGCGCCTGGAAGACGCGGGCGATTTCTGGACGGCGTTTCATCTTCCGCGTCTTCCTCCTTCGCTGGCCCATCCGCCGCTGGGTTGCCGCTTATTCGCCAAGCTCTTTCACCAGTTTATTGAGCAGCGACTCCCATCCACCCTTGCGCATCTCGGGCCCGTCGGCGCCTTCGAAGTACGCGCCCTGGTGGGTGAAGACGAGATCCGTGCCGGAGCCGGCGGGGAGCAGCTCGATGGTGGCCAGCGAAGCCGAAAATGGCCTCCCGTCCATGGTCATCCGGTAGGCAATCACGATGCGGCGATCGGGGACGATGTCCTGATAGATCGTCTCATTGACGAGCGTCCTGCCGGCAACCGGCGAGCCGGGACCCATTTTCATTTGCGCGCGTTCTTTGCCGCCGACCTTGAAATCGAGTTCGTGTTGCTCGAGGGCGTGAGTGCCGCCCTCAAAGAACCAGCGGCGCTTGGTTGGCTCGTCGGCAAAGGCCGCAAAGACGCGTTGCGGGGATGCCTTCAGCTTGCGTTCGAGTTGAAATGTGCTGTGAACGACGGTTGGGTTAGGCATGGATTCGCACCTCCGGAGGGGAATGATTAAGTTGCAGCTTAAGTATTGTGCATGCGGGTCTAATTGTCAAGTAGAAACTTAAGTTTTGCGCGGTGGGCTGGATGGTTGGCCGACGAGATGGCGGGGCGGTGGGGCGGTGGGGCGGCGGGCCGACGAGATGGCGTGGCGGGGGAGGGGACTGGGGGCGCGGGCAATCCCTGGCGGATGGAAATGGGGCCTGAGGTTGGGGCCGAAAACGGCGTTTTTCAGGAGTTATTCCGGGGACGTTGATCTCGACAATGGCGGCATCAATGCGGTGATACGAAGCGAAAGATTTTTCTGAGCTTCATACGTGCTGCACCAGAATTGCGCAGCGCGGCGCTCTCCTCGCTGGCGACACACGCGCCTGAGGAGGTCGAGCGGCTCCAATGTCGTTAATTCAGCACTCCGCGAACCAACTGGTCCTGAAGGAGGACGAACGCAACGCAATCGATCAGGATAAGGAATTTGAGCGCGAGTTCCTGGGTTTCAAAGCCGGTAAACACGCCATGCGCAATTCCATGACGATTAACTTCTTGCTTCGGATCGGCGATCGTGCTCGTGTTGTTCCAGAAGCTACCACTGTCGATAAAGTCCACAACGAGGCTCAGCACGAAGCGCGGGAATAGAAGCACCTTCCTCGATTCGATTAGGCGCTTGAACTCTGTCACCGTGTCCCGAAATCGGCTTGCTACAGTACCCCCAGCGGAGCCCACATAGTCATTGATGAGGCCCTCGAACTGTGGAACAGCCACGTAGATGGCGGAGACGTAATCACCTTCCAAATATTCTTCGATAGCTTTGCAAATGTATGACGTGCGGGTCGAAAAGATGCGAAGTTCCTTCCAAAGAACGATGCGCTTTCTCCAATATTCGGCTCCGTGGAGATCGATGATCGTTGAAGCGATCATTTCAGGCGTATCACCGCTTGGCTGAGCCATCGTCTGGACCAGCGTCGGGTAATACGTCGGCGATGGCGGCCATCCGAGCTGCTTCAGTCTCGCGAGCAATGTCTCCGGCGGATTGGCCTGAATGAAATCACGTCGAGCGGTAAGTTCCTGAAGCTCATATCGAGGCATCATGTGGGCCTCAGGCCTCGGGTCTGGCGTGTTGGGGGTGAAATCGGAAATAAGTCTCAGGTCCATGAAGCTTGAAAAGAGTAGCAGGTACGCAACAGGAGCTTCGTTGATCGTCGGGGGAACCAGGTGCTCGCTTCCGGGGACGATGTCTGTGTTATAGATGGGATCGCCAGGCTTTAGATCCCTGCGTGCAATCCCTTCAACGATGATCTGAACTTCGTCATTGAGTAGCACCACGGGCGCCGCGGAGGGTACCCAGAGGATCTGCAGACACTTGATCTCTAGGGGTAATGTTGTCGCGCTAATGACCCCATTTGCGACCTTTTCGTCGATCGACGGAACGACGAGCAGTGGAATCATCTGCGATAAGGGCCGAAACGTGAAGAGTTCGCCACTGATGTCCAAGGCTCTTGCGGTTGCCAACGCCCCCTCTTCCGCTTCTGCCTGGCTCCAGTTTGCAGCCGAGTCCTCCCAGTTCTTCCCGGTGCGGTTCTCGAAATGGAAGTATGCCCGGGCTCTGATGTCGTTCTCGGTCATCATCGATTTCCTCTGAGCCTTACAGCCTCTTTCATTATCTTCCGTGGAACCGTTAGGACTCGACGCAGGGGTATCTCAGACATGAAATGGTTTCCCACCTGTTCCTGCCCTGCAATCCTATCTAATTGAAACTTCAGGAGAAAGCGCTAAATAAGTACCAGGAAAGTCGGCTTGTGCGAAGCGATTCGTGCGCGCACTGATTGAGAAGCTGGCTGGTATCCGACCGGGATTTGGGGCGGGGTTTTATCGCGGTTTCGCCGCGCACTTTATTTCTCAAAGAATCGATGGGCGGATTCGGCGAAAGGGCGCACCATTGCGCATGAATCTGCACGACCGCAGCGACGATGAGCGGAATCAAGCGAGGTTTGTGAACATTCCTTTGGCAAAAGGCTCGCAGCCAGTGCGCAGATCGCATTCCGGTGAGATGTGATAGGGATCACTGATCGACGGGCATTGCAGTTTTGATACTGTGACGTCGCACACAGGAGGATTTTTCCGTGAATCATTTCCGCGCCTGCATGTTCGGTCTCACCCTGTTCGTTTTTCTCGTTTTGGCTGCTGCCGTCCAACCTGCCATGGCTCAGCAGGAACAAGCCACGCATATCATGCATCGGCTGATTCCAGCCGGGGATACCTGTGCCACCTGCCATAAGGCGGTGTATGACCAATGGAAAGCCAGCCCGCATGCCGACAACGGTGTCGAATGCACCGTGTGCCATGGCGAGACAACAGCAAAGGACTTCGCGAGCAGGCCGGCGTTAAGCACATGCGACTCCTGTCACAGCGATCAGGTGGCGCAACTGAAGTCCGATCCATTCATGCAAGGCAAGACGTGTGTGAGCTGTCATCAAGCACACATCTTCGTAGAGCACAAGAAGGCGGCCCCGGCAGGCAAGTGATAACAATTTCCAGGCGTGGCATTCTCGAACCGCTGGCCGGTGCATCCGCGCTCACCGCCCTCTAAAACGTGTCATCGCATGCCAGGGGAATGTACGACCGGTTGCCCTGAAAACTAGCGAGCATGCGCCCGAAGATTCCGCCAAGCACGCGGATGCGCCGCAAGCGCGTTTGCCGCGACTGCGAATCGGAATCTTCCGAGGCTCCTCTTCAATTTGTCTGTTCTGTTTGGGCAAACGCGGAACCATGCAGTCGCGCAGTTCACTCATTGGTGTGAATGTCACCAGTCATCCTGATTTGCGCGATCGCTGCTGGACATCGCCCATCGGGAAGTACCGCCGAATCCACGCTGCTCCTCGGATAGGTCCCATGAAGTCGGCTTGTAAGAAGCGATTCTTGAGTGCGCTGGTTGAGAAACTGACTGGCAGCCGACCGGGATTTGAGGCGGGGTTTTATCGCGGCTTGAGTCCCGCCATGGCGAGCATTCCGTAAAACTGCATCTGCGTGCACTCGTTGATGCCGACGCCGGAGAGCTTGCCCTCGCGGTCGAAGACGAAGGATCTCGGAATCCCTGTGACGTGGAAGAGCTTGTGCACGGAGCCATCGAAATCGAGCAGCACGGTCGGGTGATAGTTCATCTGGCTGAAGAATGAACGCACGGCAAACGCGTCGTCGTCGGTGATGGAGAGAATCACAAGGCCCTGCGAAGCGTAGCGCGTATAGATGACATCGAGGTTCGCCATCTCCGCGCGGCAGGTTGAGCACGCTGCCGCCCAGAAGTTGATGAGAACGATCTTTCCTCGCAACTGAGAGAGGGTCCACTTCTTGTTATTGGCATCGGTGAGGGTGAAGTCCGCCTTTTCGATCGCCGCGTCCTGATCGGCGAGGATTTGAACAGCTTTGGCGAAGAGGGGATCGGCGAGAGTGACGTTCACATGCTTGTAGCGGACCATTTGGGCAAGGTCAAAGTAGGGCATGGGGGGCTGATCGCCCTTGGCTGGGACGGGTGTCTCCGCGAGAGCTTTGGCGAGGGTGTCGGCGACGGCTTGCAGAGCGTCATCGCCTTGGTCGCCTTCGGTGACCAGGTGTGAGAGCTCGCCGGCCATGTGCAGCTTTGGCTTGCCAGCGGGAAGGGCCTGCACCTCATTGGCCAGCTTGATGGTGGCCGCGGGCCGCTGGTTGTCGGGCAGCGAACGGAGTTTCGCGATCTGGTCTTCGATTTTGGAATCGGAGCGATCCGCGAAGGCCGGCGGAACAGCGAGCAGAAGGATGGCGGGGACACAGAAACGAAGGATTGACCGCATGGAGCCTCGCTTGAGAACTTGAGTTTTTGGGAAGTCAACTGTTCGCGAATTATACTCCGTGTCCCCGGGTGAGAGTCTCAGGCGGGATTCATGTGCAGGACCAGGCGTTCGGCGACGGATTCGACGATCTGCTCGTGGACTTCTTCGACGGTGAGGTCGCCTTCGATGAGGACGACGCGGCCGGGTTCGCGGGCGGCGATCTCGCGGTATTTTTCCCAGACCCGGCGGTAGAAGGCGTCCTGCTCGGCCTCGAAGCGGTTTTCGTCGCGGCCGGTCTCGGCTTCGGTGCGGATGTTGCGGTGGCGGGCGCGGGCCAGGGAGACCTCGAAACCGGGCAGGAGCAGAAGGGTGAGGTCCGGCTGGAGGCGGCCGCAGACGAGACGGTGGAGGTCGAGGACGATTTCCGAGCCGAGCTGACGCCCTCCGCCCTGATAGGCTTCGGTGGAGTCGGTGAAGCGGTCGCAGAGGACGATCTTGCCGGCATTGAGGGCGGGCTGAATCACCTCGGCGATGGCCTGGGCGCGGTCGGCGAACATCAGGGCCATCTCGGTCATGGGGGCCAGGGAACCGGAGCGGGAGTCGAGCAGAATTTCGCGAATGCGGTCCCCGGGTGGAGTGCCGCCGGGCTGGCGAACCAGGACCGGCTCCTGGCCGCGGCGGTTGAGCCATGCCGCAAGACGCTTGATCTGGGTGGTTTTGCCCGATCCGTCGAGGCCTTCGAGCGTGATAAAGACACCGCGCGGCATGGGCTGAGTCTACCACCGCGCCATTCTTTAGAGACAAGCCCGCCGGGGTTGTGTTACAAAGTCTTGAATTCCCCCAAAATCCCGGTTGGGGCGGGCCCACGGTTGCCCTAGCTCTTCTGGAGAGAAAAATATGAGTGTTCTTGGAACTCTGAAGCTAGCGTTCTGTCTGGCATTTGTGGCCGTATTGCTGGGGGGCCGGCTGGCTGCGCAACACCTCACGCTGGAAGGCCAGACGGGTGGGTTTCTGACGCCGACGGCCTATATTGTCGACATGGAGAAGGGGCAAAAATTCTCCCACCCGGCCGTCGGCTTCCATTTCATCAATGCTTCGGCGGTCATCGGGAATGTTGAGACCTTCAGCATCACCGAGGGCTTTGCCAACCGGGCTGAGGCCGGCTACACCCGCAGCGTGCATCAGTTTGGAGACCAGCCCACCACGACGGCCACGCCGCTCGGTCTCAGCAACCTGTGGAACTACTCCGGCATGAACGTCTTCCACGGCAAAGTCGTCGCGTTCCGGGACGGCCAGTTCGGCCCGTGGATGCCGGGTATTGCGGTTGGCGGCGTGGTGCGCACGGGCGACCACTTTGTGTCGGGCGCGGCCAACAAGACGCTGACGGGAACGGACAAGTCGTACACCAGCGGCGACGTGTACGTTGCTGTCTCCAAAACCTGGGCGAAACCCCCCGTGCCCTTCCTGCTGAATGTGGGCTGGAAGGCCACTAATGCCACCATCTTCGGTCTCGGCGGCCAGAGCACCCGCTTTGGCGGTCGGTTCTTCGGCGGTTTGGGCATTCCGCTGCCCGTCGGCCATGGAATCGTGGCGGTGCCATCGGCCGGATTCACGCAGGAGCCCAAGACCGCGGTGAACCTGAACACCCTGTTGAACGCGGCGCTCTATGAGTGCGAGGCCGCGCTCGTTTGCAGTCCCGCGTCGTACCCGCTCGTGAGCGCCCATCTGCCCACAACGCTGGACTACGCCGTGCGCGTGACACAGCGGGAGCATCCTCACTTTTCCATCGATATCGGCGTCGGCCAGGTGGCGGGAAACATCGGATCCATCTGGGTCGCGAACCCCTACTATCCTGCAGTGGGCCCTCCGATTGTCACCACGCCGGTGAACTTGCAGGCACGTCACGTGGTGGGTGTGGGTCTCGCGTATCGGTACTGAATCGGCGAAGGCTGCCCAAAAGAACGCCCTCCCGTGCAACTTCTCCGTGCGGGAGGGGTTCGAATTCCATAGATTGGATGAGTTGCTGAACCGCAGGCCCATCCCCACAAAGTGACAGGAGGTTTTGCAATGCGATCTTTCCGTTTTTCGCGGCTGATGTTGCTGGCTCTGCTTGTCTGTCTGATCCCCGCATCGTCCTATGCCGGAGTGTTCATCAGTGTGGGATTTGCTCCGCCGGCGCTGCCGGTGTACGAGCAGCCGCCTTGTCCGCAGCCGGGCTGGATGTGGACGCCGGGCTACTGGGCTTATGGCCCTGACGGCTACTACTGGGTGCCGGGAACCTGGGTGCCTGCGCCGTACGTGGGCGCGTTGTGGACGCCGGGCTACTGGGGCTGGAATGCCGGCCTGTACGCCTGGCACCCCGGCTACTGGGGACCGCACGTGGGTTACTACGGCGGCGTGAACTACGGCTTCGGGTTCTTCGGGATCGGATTTGCCGGCGGCGCGTGGCGCGGAGGCGTGTTTGCCTACAACACCGCGGTGGTTCGGGTGAACACGACTGTCATCCGCAATACCTACGTGGACAACACATATGTGCACAACACCATCGTGAACAACAACCGTGTGGCGTTCAGCGGCGGGCCGGGCGGGATCAATCATCCGCCGACGCCGGAGGAACGAATGGCGGAGCACGATCAGCACATGCAGCCGACCGCGTTCCAGGAGCAGCACCGGGCGTCAGCCATGCAGGACCGCGGGTCCTACTTCAACAACAATCATGGGCGCCCGAGCAACACGGCAATGGCTCGGCCGATGGGCGGGAACGCGCATCAGAACCCCGGCACGATCAACTACAACGCTTCGAAGTCGAATACCGGAAACGTTGCCGCGCACCCGAGTGGTCAGGGCAACCAAGGCGGGCATCCGCAACCGCAGGTGAGCACGCCGCATAACAATCCGCAGCCGCAGAACCAGGGAACGCATAACAATCCGCAGCCGCAGAGCCACACGCAACCAAGCAAGCCGCAGCCGCAATCGCACGGCGGGCAGGGGAATCAGGGACACGATCACGGGAAGGACCGGTAGAGGCCGGACTTCCATTCGAAACGCAAGAGGCCCACGGGCGAACCGTGGGCCTTTTTGCAAGCTCGCGAACCGCGTGGGCGTTCCGGAGCGCCGGGTTCGACTGGTGAGCGGCGAGGTTTAGAGCGTTTTCGGTTCATCCGTTGACAGGCCGGCTTTGTGCAAGGTGGCGCTTTCTTGAGGAAAGAGCCACTCTGCGGCATCGACCCCGTAGAGACTTGAACCGAAAACGCTGTAGCCGCCAGCTATTTTTCGTCCGGGTTGTAGTAGCCTTCGCGGACCTCGACGGTGTAATCGGCGTTGGTGGTTTTGAGCACGATTTTATGGAACTCGCCCTCGTCGCCGGATTGATCGGGCGTGTAGGCGAGGAGATACTGCTGGTGGAGGCCGGAGGCGACGAGACCGAAGGCATCCTCGATGTTGTCTCTCTTTTTGGCCTCGAAGAACATTCCACCGGTGCGCTGGGCGATCTCCTGCATCATCTTCTTACCGTCGACCTGCGGCTCGTTGGAACCACCGCGGCGGCTCCCGCCGCCACCGGGCCAACCACCTCCACCGCCAGGGTAGCCTCCGCCGCCACCGGGATAACCGCCGCCGTGGTGGCCGCCCTGTGGGTAGGTTCCCGGCTCGCGCTCGGCTTCGCCCTTGAAGTAGATGGTGCAGACCTCGAGGTTGGCGCGGTCGGCGGCATCGATCGCGTCGTTCATGGTCTCCTTGCTGCCGCGGTCCACGCCGCCGGAGAGCACGATGAGCGCCTTGTGCCCGTGCTGGGTCTTCATCAGTTCGTCGGAGGCGAGGTAGATGGCGTCGTAGAGCTGCGTCGAGTCGCGGCGGCCCTCACCCTGCCTTCCGTTTTCCCGGTCGCTGGAGCTGGTTTCGGGCCCCTGAGGATCGTTGCGCTCGCGGGCGGTGGGCGTCATCTCCTCGATCTCGCGATCGAGTTTGCTGCGCGAGGCAGTAAAGTCTTCCAGCAGCTCGACCTCGCGGTCGAAGTGGATGAGGAAGGCCTGATCGGAGGCGGCGGCTGGCTTCTGCCCTGGCGGCGAAGACCCGTTGCCAGGGGATCCGGAGTTCGGTTCGGCGGGAAGCATCAGATCGATGAACTTTTCGGTGGCTTTCCGCTCTTCGTTGATCGCCGAATAGACACCCCTGCTTGTCTCGATGAGCAGGCCGAGGCGGAAGGGCAGGCTCCCCTGCGTGGTGAGGCTCTGGATGACCTGCGGGCGGCCGTCTTCGGTGAGGGTGAAGTCCTTGGCCGTGAGGTTGGTCACGAGAGCGCCGTGTTTGTCGATCACGGTGACGGGAAGCACGACTTGGCGGGCCGGTGGCTTGGCGGCGGCCTGCTTGGCGGAGGCCGGCTGCTGAGCCGGGACGCAAACGCACAGGCCGGCGCTGGCGAGCAGCGAGAGAACGAGGCAAGTTGAGGGGCGATTTTTCATAGGGGTTCCTGACTGGGGACGCTCACCTGTCTTAGACGCGCTGGGGGCTGGTCCGTTGACTGATTTTGGCTTCGGCGGGACACGCGGCTCCTACCGTAGCAGGTCTTCGAGCGTGGTGCTGAGGTCGGTCTTGTCGTCACGGTACTTGACGATGACCGGGGCGTAAAGGCTGAGGCCCCAGGCTTCGCTTTGGGGATGGGCCTTGCCCTTGCCGACGGCGCGGGCGCCGGGGACGACTACAGCGTTGGCGGGGACGATGAGCGGCAGATCGGCCGTGGCGCGCAGGATCGTGCCGTGGACCAGATCGAAGAGCGGAGTGCCACGGGTGAGGATGGTGCCGGCGGCCAGCACCGCGCCCTGGCGCACGATGGTTCCTTCGTAGACCCCGGAGTTGCCGCCCACCAGCACGTCGTCCTCGATGACGACGGGGGCGGCGTTGATGGGCTCGAGAACGCCGCCAATCTGCGCGGCGGCGCTCAGGTGGACGTGCTTGCCGATCTGGGCGCAGGAGCCCACCAGAGCGTGGGAGTCGACCATTGTGCCCTCGTCGACATAGGCGCCGACGTTGACGTACATGGGCGGCATACAGACGACGCCGCGGGCGACGTAGGCGCCGGCCCGGACCGAGGAACCGCCGGGGACCAGGCGCACGCCGTCGGCCACGGTGAAGTGGCGGGCCGGAAAGGTGTGCTTGTCGACGAAGGAAAGAGCGCGGTCGGCGGACTCTTCGAGTGCACCCAGGCGGAACCCGAGGAGAATGCCGCGCTTGACCCAGGCGTTCACACGCCATCCGGTGGCGGCGGCGGGGTCGGGCCCGGCGGCGCGGACCGCGCCGGATTCGAGCGCCGAGCGCAGCTCGAGAAATACGGTCATGGCGGTGGATTCGCCGACCGCGGCGGGGCCAGCGGCATAGTGCCGCTCGATCGCTTGTTCGAGTTGGGTGAGGTTCATTGCAAGACGAGTGTATGGAAGAAGGGAGCGAAGGAGCAAGCGAGCGGGGGGCAGGGTTGGGAGTCAGCCGGCGGTGAATGAGCCTTGCGAGGGCGGGATTCGCGACGCCCTGGCGGCGGAGATGGGCTGGAGGCGGAAGGAGTTCTTGCCGGAGGGGATGAGCGCCAGGGGGACGGGCGCGTGGCCGCGCGGGCCGCTGAAGTTCTTCGACTCCAGCCAGGCGCCAAGGCGGGGATCGCAGATCTCGGTTTGCCCCTCCCAGAAGCACGGAGCCAGGCCGCACTGGATGAGCAGGTGGTCCAGATGCAACTCGATGACGGAAGCGTCTTTTGAGAAGTAGCGGCGAACGTTGCAGGGACCGATCTCGACTCCGGTGAAGGCGCGTCCCTTGCATTGTGTCTTGACGATCATGAGGGCCTTTCACCCGGTGGCGATGAGGAGCGGCTGAGGCGAGTCTAAGGAAGGTTGTTGCGGGGAGGAGCAGTCCGCCAGAAAAAAACGCGCGCGGGTTCCGGAATTGAAATTGGCGCGTGGAGAGCGCCAATCCGGGAAACGGCGATGGAGAAAACCGAAGGGACGGCTGATGTCCGCGCGGCCGGCATTTCGCGGGGTGGGAATTCCGGGCGGGGCGGCGGTGAATGGGCGTGGGCGTGTGCGATACTCGAAACGGCATGTACAAACGGATCGTTTTGAAGCTGTCGGGAGAGGCTCTGGCGGGCGAGCGCGGATTCGGGATCGACGCCGGAAAGGTGACCGAGATTACCGGCGAACTGGCCGAAATTCACGCCCTGGGCGTAGAGATCGGGCTGGTGGTGGGCGGCGGCAATTTCTTCCGCGGCGTGGCCGAGCAGGCCAAGGCGATGGACCGCGTGAGCGGCGACAACATGGGCATGTTGTCGACGGTGATCAACGCCATCGCGCTACAGGATGCGCTGGAGCAGCAGGGCGTGCAGTGCCGGGTGATGACCGCGGTGTTCATGAACCAGATCGCGGAGCCCTACATCCGGCGCCGCGCGGTGCGGCACCTGGAAAAAGGCCGGGTGGTGATTTTCGCGGCCGGCACCGGGAATCCGTTCTTCTCCACGGATACGGCGGCCAGCCTGCGGGCCATGGAGACCAAGGCCGACGTTCTGCTGAAGGGCACCAAGGTGGAGGGAATCTACAACGCCGACCCGGTGCTGGTGAAGGACGCGGTGAAGTACGACCAGATCACCTACATGCAGATCCTGCAACTGGGCCTGAAGGTGATGGACCTGACCGCCGTGAGCATGTGCAAGGACAACAATCTGCCGATGATTGTATTCAACATGAATCAGCCGGGGAACATCCGGCGGGTGGTGCTGGGCGAGAAGGTCGGGTCGCTGGTGACGGCGTAAAAAGCAGGGAATAGGGAGTAGGGAACAGACAACTACTTCTCGTCCAACGATAATCAGCCTGCTTCCCAGAGGCGCCCGCGCTTTTCTATTCCCTGTTCCCTATTGCCTGTTCCCTTGGTTTCTCCGGAGACGTCTAACTGCAAGTGGAGACACGCAAACCGGCGCCGCTGAAAGCTCTGACGGGGTTGCGCTGCTTTGCGGCCATCAACATCGTCCTGTTTCACTTCTCCAATCCCCAGTGGTTCAACTTCGATTTCGCGATTCCCACGCCATTCTCGCCGCGGCGGGTGGGATTCGAGATCGCCCTGGCGCCGGTGGTCAATGCCGGGTTCATCTCGGTGAGCTACTTCATTCTGCTGTCGGGGTTCGTGCTGGCGTACAACTACGCGGAGCGGGCGCGGAACGGGGAGCTGGACCGGAAGCGCTTCTGGGAGGCGCGGTTCACGCGCATCTACCCGATCTATTTCCTGAGCCTGCTGTTGAGCCTGTGGCAACTGCCTTCGGAGTACCCGACGCACACCCATGCGATGTTCTGGACGGGAATCGTGCTGACGCCGTTGCTCTTGCAGGGGTGGATCCCGGCCATCGCGACGTTCCTGAACACGCCGGCATGGACCATGTCGGCCGAGGCGTTCTACTACCTGATCTTTCCCTGGGCGGCCAAGTGGAAGCGGCCGAAGGCGATGGGGCCGCACCTGGCCAGGATGGCGGGCATGTGGCTGCTGGGGCTGATTCCGGGCGCGCTCTACATGGCGTTCAATCCGGACGGCATCGCGCATCCGGACCGGTGGAGCTACGGCCCGTGGCTGTGGGCGCTCAAGTACACGCCCTATTCGCATGTGTTCAGCTTCCTGTTCGGCGTGATGCTGGCCGACCTGCACCAGATGATCGAGCGCAAGGGCCTTCTGCGCCTGGGTCTGGGGGTGATCGGATTCGGCGGCCTCTACGGAATCCTGATGCTGGGGCCGCTGGTGCCATACGCGATCGTCCACGACGGACTGCTGATGCCGCTGTTTGCCTGCATCATTCTGGGACTGGCCGGAGAGAACTTCCTGGCGCGCGCGCTGAGCGTGAGGCCGCTGGTGTTCGTAGGCGAGGCCAGCTTCTGCCTCTACCTGCTGCACTTCAACCTGTGGCGCCTCATCCACCAGACGCGCGTTCTCGATCTCTTCCGCCTGGGTGGTTATGATCCCTGGATCAGCTACGTGGCGATGGTCGTCCTTGCCATCTTCGCGCTCCACTTCATCGAAAAGCCGGCGCAGCGCAAGCTGCGGGAGTGGCTGCATGCGACGAACGTGCTGAGGGGCTGAAGCGGTTCCAGGTGGAGTCCGGCAAAGCCGAAGCACGAACGCCGAAAGCCCAGCCATCGCGGCTGGGCTTTCCGGTCTCAGGCCGAGTGCGCTCTAATTCAGCGCAGTCGGGGTGGCGTGGTTGCCGTGAGGAACGGCAATCAGAGCCGTGGGATAGGCGCCCGTGGGATAGGGCGTGGCCTGAGTCTGGCTGAGGGTGCCGGTATCGGGGTCGAGGCGGAAGCCGGAGACGGAATTGCCGAGATAATTGGCGGTGTAAACGAAGCGGCCTTCGGCGGGTTCCACGACGATCGAAACGGGTTCGGTATCGGTGGCATTCGTGGAGCTGCCGGTGACGCTGACCGATGCGGACGGCGTGCCGCTGGCCAGGGTGATGGAGTAGGCCGAGACCGAAGAATCGAGCGAGTTGCTGGCGTAGATGTAGAGGCCGCGCGGATCGAGGATGATCGAAGAAGGCTCGTTGCCGGTCTTGAAGGGGCCGTTGACCATGAAATCGAGCACGTCGGTGGACAGGACGGTGTAGCCGATCAGCTCGTTGGAAGCGTAGTCGGTGACGTAGATGAAGCGGCTGTCGGGATCCGTGGCCAGGGCCGATGGCTTGACGCCGGCCTGATAGGGGCTGCCGGAAACCGTGGCGAGCGCGCCGCCGGAGCCGATCGAGTAGCCGAAGATCCAGCCCGGATTGGCGTTGCTGGTGGTGCTTCCGCCGGGATTGTAGGCGGACTTGTCCCAGACCGTCACATAGACAGCGTCGCTGTCGGCAAGCACGGTGACGCCGGTGGGGACCACGGTGTCGCCGGTGTAACCCGGCACCGAGAGCTTGATTGTGGCGACCGCCGAGCCGATCGTTCCGGAGCTGAGGGAGTACTCGGTCAGTGTGGCCGAGGAGGTTCCCGAAACCACGTACAGATAGGTGTTGGCCGCGTTGACGGCAATCGAGACGGGAGCGGCGGACAGGGTGATCGAATCCTTGGAGGTCAGGATGCCGTGGTCGCTGATGCTGAAGTGCACCACCGAATCGTTCCCCTGATTGGCAACGTAGAGGTTGTAGTAGTCCGAGGTGGTGGCCATCGCGATGGGGCCCGTTCCGCCAGAAGAAACCGTAGGCGAGGCGGTCCGCAAGGCGCCGGACTGGGCATCGACGGCGTAGGTGTAGATCTCGCCGGCGCTCCCCGAGGCGGTGCCGGCCGAGCAGGCCACGAACACATAGTCGATGGTGACGAGCTGGCAGGCAGTCAGCAGAGAGGCCAGAACCAGGCCAACGGCAGAGACCAGAAAAAGCTGGCTCAATTTGTTGAACTTCATGCGCTTCCTTCGTCTCGGGCCGGTCAATCCGAGTCCCTCGAAAATACTCGTTTCAGTTGCCCCGGGTTCATTGTAAAAGCCAGATCGGGGGTGATGCCATAGCTCCGGCGCGCGGAGCGGAACGATCCGCAGGCTCCTGCTAGTCGATGCCAGCCCCGGTGCCGCTGTGCGGAACTGCCACGGCGGCGGTGGGATTGGAGTTGCTCGCGAACGGAGAGGACTGCGAATCAAGAAGGGTGCCGTTGGTCTCGCTGAGCTCAAAGCCGGAGACGTTGCTGCCCAGGAAATTGGCCACGTAAATGAAATGCTCTGTGGAGGGATCGATCCCGATAGCGACCGGCTGCAGGCCGGTGGTGTAGGTGCCAACCGAGGTCAGCGCGCCGGTGCTCGAAATCGAATAGCCGGTCACGGTGGCGTCGAGCGAATTGGTCACGTAAGCGAACGGAAAGGCGGTGTCGACGGCGATCGCCGAAGGCTGGTTGCCGGCGGGGAACGGGTTGCCGGACAGCGCGGTCAGATTGCCGGTGGAGGAGACCGAATAGCCCAGCACGTCGCCGCGGGTGTAGTCGGTGACGTAGACGTAAGTACTGGAGGAGCTGCTGGGGGTACCGCTGGCAATGGCCGAGGGCTTGACGCCGGCCGCGAACGGCGAGCCGCTCAACGGCGTGAGAACGCCGCCCGAGCCCACCGAGAAGCCGAAGACATAGCCGACGTTCGGGGTGACCGAAGAATCGTAGGCGGTGACGTAGACATAGGAGCCCGAGGCGAGGACATTGACCGCGGTAGGCACGATGACGTGGGAAGCATTGGCGCCGGAGAGCGTGAGAGGCCAATACTCGCCGTTCACCGCGGAATTGACGGCCGGCGAGCCGATGGCCGTCGGGGTCGATCCGCTGGCCGCGGTCAGCGGGAAAACGCCGATGGAGCCGGGGCAGGGCTCGGCGCTGGAACAGATCGGCAATGGCTCGTAAAGGTCGACCACGAATAGGTTGCCTTTGCTGGCGGCGGCCGCCATGGGGTAGATGCCCGGCGTATTGACCGTGTTGTAGGGATAAAGTTTGCCGTCGTCGCCGATTGCGAATTGAACGATGGTGTTGTCGTCCTGGTTGACGACGAAGAGGCTGCCGTAGTCGGTCGAGACGGCCAGGGCAACTGGGTTTCGGCCCTGAGAAGGAAAGGGCGAGGTGGGAATCTGGCGCATTTTGCCCGACTCGGAGTTGATTTCGAAGACGTCGATTTCCCCGTAGTTGTTGGAGCCGGCGGCCTTGGGGCTGGCCACGAAAACGAAGTCGACGGTCAAAGTCTGGGTCAACTGCGAGCAGGCGGTCACCAGCGAGGCGGCAACGAGGCCGGCCACGGCGACCAACAAAAGCTGTCGCGATTTGTTGAGCTTCATGCGCATCTTTCGTCAGACGGAGCCAAGCAGCAGGCCCCCCAAAAATCCAGATTTGGTCATCGAACGCCGGCGCCGGCAACCGGCGGGTGCTTCGGCATTCGCTTCGGCCAGATTCCGCAACCGGCGGGGCCTGGCAATTGGAACTGCCCGCCGGACACGGCTTGGCCGGTCCAGCGGGCGGGAACGTTTCTATCCCGTGCGCCCGTCAACCAGGCACCAGGTTGCGGGTCCCTGGAGCTTGTAGGAACTGACGACGCGCAAACCGCCCAGATCGCCGTCGTTTGGATCCACAACCCGTCCCGTAACTGTCGAGTCATACTCGTTGGCTTCGTAGATGAACTGGTCGGACGGATCCTCGACGATGCATTGCGGACCGGAACCCGATCCGAAGGGCTCTTCGGCGATGAAACTCAATTGATACGAGGGCGATGTGGTCAGCAGGTAGGCGGCGATGCCGCTTTCCGGATTCGTCCCTGTCGTGTTGTTCCCCTGATTGGCCACATAGAGGAATTTGCCCTTGTTTTCCAGCAGCAGGTAGGTTGGATTGCCGAGGGTCGGATCATCCGGCACCACGCCGCTGGGTTCAGCCTGCAGCGCGCCGCCGGAACCGACGGTGAAGGGCAGAATCTGGCTCGTCGCGGTCGTCGAAGTGCCGTTGAAGGTGACGGTGATGGACTGGTTATCGAGCACGTAAAGGACGCCGCCGGTGTTGACCAGAGCCGTGCCGCCGGTAATTCCGAGCGGCTGGGAGCTGTTCTGGCTCAATGTCAACTGGCCGGAGCTGCTCGAGTAGGCGTAAGGGAAGACCAAGCTGCCGCCGGTGTAGGGATAGGATGCGGCGCTGGAGGTGCCAGCCAGAGTCAGGACATAGGAGCCGGACAGGACAAAGTCGACCGGGTTGGCCGGAACCGGGAAATAGGTGAGCGCCGAGCCATTGGCTGCCGTGACCTGAGCATTGACGACCAGGGACAAGCGCCCAGTGCTGGAGTCGATCTTGAAAACGGTGATATCGGCGCAGGTGGTCACCGAGGTTCCCAGCGCCAGGGCGCAGTTGTCTTTGCTGGACGGGCTGGCGTTGTCCGGGGCGTCGTGATCCAGGACATAGAGATAGTTACCCGACGAGTCGGCGAACATGCGGAAGGGATTGGTGCCCTGCGTATAAAAGGTCTCCTGTGGGCTCAGGATGCCGTTTCCGCCGACCGAATACTGGGTGATGTTGGAATTGAGGCAGGCATTGGCGCCGGTGCCATAGCAGTCCCCGTTGCCCGAGGCGTTGGCGCCGCGGTTCAGAACATAGATGAACCGGCTGCCCAGAGTCAGGACGGCGCGGACCGGGTTGGCGCCGCCGGAACCGACCGGCATGCCATTGATCGTCGTCAGCCGGCCCGTATTGTGATCGATCTGGTATCCGGTGATGATGCCGTTGTCGCCGGTGGAGTCGGTGAGGGTCCCGGTCACGTACAAGTAGCCGACCGAATAGCTCTGCACGCAAGACGTCACACCAAAAACGACGGCCGCCGAGAGGGCGCCGGTCCAAAGCGCCTTACCGAATTTCATAAACTTCATGCTATTCCTTCATCCTGGTCGGGCAGGTCCCGCCAAGTTCAATCGTTCCCGAGCAGTGCTGGGTTGGGATGGAGTCCCTGCTGCATTGTAAAAGGCGAGGGCGGGTTATGCCTAGTTTCCCCCTCCAGATCGGGAGAGGAGTGGTTTTTTGCCGGCTTCGGCGCCCATCGCGGTTCGGCCAGCGGTCCTTCCCGCGCCAGTAGAGGTTTCGGAGTCCGATTGTAGTTTGGACGCGCGGAGGGTAGGCGTTGTCATCATGAGAGCCAAGGAATCCGTGGGGTTGCCTGAGGGGATCGATCACTGGTCCTCCGCCGCGGCGGACCGCGGCGGACGGTGCCTGAGACGCCCATTGTACGATGCTGCCGGCGGGCCGGAGCTCACCAGACGCGGCAAGAGCTCTGCGGAAGCATGGGCTGTCCTTTCTTGCATCCGAAGGCCTTGCCGAAGGCGTCGAAGTTCTGCACGGTGCCGTCCACCCGCCAGTGGCCGGGGGAGTGGGGATCGACAAGGGCCGCCTGCCGCGCGGCCGCGTCGCGGGTATTCTGGCACCAGACCTGGGCAAAGCCGATGAAGTAGCGCTGGGCCTCGGTGAAGCCGTCGATCTTATCGTCGATGGACTTGCCTTCGGCGGCGAGGGCATCCAGAAGCGCCGCATAGGCGATGCGCAGGCCGCCGTTGTCGGCCGTGTTCTCGCCCAGGGTCAGATGGCCGTTCAGATAGACAGCCGGCGAGTCGCCCTCGGCCGGCGCGGCCTCGAATCCGCTGTACTCCCTGGCCACGCACTCGGTCCGATCGGTGAACTCCTTGCGGTCCGCCGCCGTCCACCAGTCGCGCACGTTGCCCTTGGCGTCGTACTGCGAGCCTTCGTCGTCGAAGCCGTGGGTCATTTCGTGGCCGATGACCACCCCGATGCCGCCGAAGTTGACCCCCGCATCGGCGCTGGGGTCGAAGAAGGGCGGCTGCAGGATGCCGGCCGGGAAATTGATGTCGTTGAACGGCGGATCATAGTAGGCGTTGACCGTCGGCGGCGTCATGCCCCACTCTTTCTCGTCAACCGGCTTGCCCAGCTTGGCGAAGTCGTAGTTGGCTGCAAAGACCGCGGCCGCGTGCAGGTTCGCGATGTACTGGCTGCGGTCGACCTGGACCTTCGAGTAGTCGCGCCACTTCTCGGGATAGCCGATCTTGTTGCGAATCAGCGCCAGCTTTTCCTCTGCGGCCTTTTTTGTGTCGTCGCTCATCCAGGGCAGGGTCTTGATGTCGTCGCCCAGGGCCTTTTCGAGCGCGGCCACGAGCTTGTCCATGCTGGCCTTTGCCGAGGGCGGGAAGTTCTGCCTGACCCAGTCCTGGCCGACGGCCTCGCCGAGGGCGCGGTCGGTGGCCATGGTGCACTGGCGCCAGCGCGGCAGGGGCTCCTTCTGCCCGGTCAGGGTTTTGCCGAAGAAATTGAAATTCTCGTCGAAGAAGGCCTTGGACAGTCCCTGTGCCTGGCCGTGGAGGACATGCCAGCGCAGATAGCTCTTCCAGGAGTCGAGCGGCTCTTTCTGGATGAGGGTATCGAGGGCCTTGAAGAAGTCCGGAGTGGCGACATTGAGGGTATCGAAGCGGCCGATGCGAAGACCGTGGAAATAAGTGCGCCAGGCGAAATCGGGAGCCAGCTTCTGGAAATCGTCGACGGTGTAGATGTGGTAGACCTTTTCGGGGTCGCGCAGATCGACGCGGCTCATCGAGGCCTTGGCCAGGGCGGTCTCGATCTCCAGCACCGCGGCGGCTTCCTTGGCGGCCTGATCGGGCGTGTCGCCGGCCAGGGTGAACATCTTCTTCATGTGATCGAGGTACTGGGCGCGGATCTGGGTGAAGCGCGGGGAATCGACGATGTAGTAGTCGCGGTCGGGCAGCGAAAGCCCGCCCTGACGGACGGCAGCGATCTGCTTTGTCGAATCCTTTTCATCCTGGGTGACGCCAAAGTTGAAGAAACCGTCGGGCGTCCCCTCGCTTTCCAGGTGGGCGAGAAGATGCGGAAGCTGGCCGGCGTTCTTGAGCCCGGCGATCTCGCTCCACGCCGGCTGGATGGGCTGGAGGCCGAGAGCGTCGATGGCGGCGGTGTCCATGCAGGAGGCGTAGAAGTCGCCGTACTGCTTTTGCAGGAGCGTATTGGGGCTTGCGGCCGCGGAGTCCAGGTCCTTCCACAGCAGGTACTGGTCGCGCTGCTGGAGCAGCGAGAATGAGCGCACCCATCGCGTCTGGTCGGCGGGGATGGCGTTCTGCTTCATCCAGCCGCCGCAGGCGTACTGATAGAAGTCCACGCAGGGATCGGCTGTAAGGTCCAGGGCAGCGGGATCGAAGCTGCGGATGACGGGAGGTTCGGCAGGCTTGGAGTCGTTGGGGTGGGACGCAGCGGGCGTTTGCGCTACAGCCAGGCCCGCGGTCAACATCAGGATCGAAATGAGAGAAAAATGCTTCATGAGAGTTCCTCTTCGGATTGGGCTGAGGCGGCCGGACAAAGCGGACGCCGGCGCCAAACCCCATGGATTTTCGGAGGGCCGATCCGAACCGGGCTGTGCTGCGTGTCACGTGTAGGCGGCAGGTGCATCCGCTCAGTAAAGCCGTGCCCGCGGCGCGAAATGCGCTCGCAGCGGGCGCCGCGACAGGAGAGAATTGTCTCATGCGAAGGCGAACAGCGGTCATTGCGTGGCTTCTGGCGGGCTGGGGCCTGGCCGGCTTCGGCGCGATGCAGAATGCGGGACACGCGCAGGATGTGCACGTGCGGGTTTCGCCGGATGTTAAGACCGGGATCGAGGGGACGACGGAGTTTCCGACCATCCAGATGGCGATGGACCATCATCCCTCCGCCGGGCTGGGGCGCGACGGAAGGCCGGGGCGCGTTTATATCGAGATCGCGCCGGGCGTGTACCGCGAACGGGTGATCGTGACCGAGAACCACCGGAACATCACGTTGGTGGGCCTGGGGAAGACTCCGGCGGACGTGGTCATCACCAACAGCCTGAACGCCAAGCAGGCCGGCGGGACGTTCTTTACCGAGACCGTCGAGATCGACGGCGAGGGGTTCGAGGCCGACAACATCACGTTCGAGAACACGGCCGGCAACACGGGGCAGGCGGTGGCGGCGGCGGTGCGCGCGGACAAGGCGGTGTTCAAGCACTGCCGGTTCCTGGGGCACCAGGACACGCTGTTTGCCGACTACGGGCGCCAGTACTACGTGGACTCGTATATCGAGGGCGGCGTGGACTTCATCTTCGGCAACGCGGCGGCGGTATTCGACCGCACGGAGATTCACTCGAACGGGCCGGGGTATCTGACGGCGCAGTCGCGCACCTCGCCGAAGCAGACGACGGGCTATGTGATCGTCTCGAGCAAGGTGACGAGCGGGATCGATCCCGGCGCGGCGCGCGACACGATCAGCCTGGGACGGCCGTGGCGGCCGTTCTCCCGCGTCGTCTATATCGATACGGAGCTGCCGGCCGATGTGATCCCGGAGGGGTGGAACCTGTGGGGCCGGAGCGGGGAGACGCCGCAGGCCTACTACGCGGAGTTCCATTCGACGGGGCCGGGAGCGAATGCGGCGAAGCGGGCGCCGTGGTCGCATCAACTCACCGCGCGCGAGGCGGCGCAGTTCCGGCCGAGAGCGTTCCTGGCAGGGAAGGATCGTTGGGACCCGGTGGCGGAGGCGGCGAAGCTGCCGTGAGTGAGGAGGCAACCTCGCCGCTGGGCTTGCGACGGATATGAATCGGCGTCAGAGGCTTTCGGGAACCTGGAGCTTGACGGCTGCGCCGGCGCGCCAGACCGTAATCGTCGTCACCGAGCCGGATTGCAGCAGCTTCTTGAAGTCGTCGAGGCCGGTCACCTTCGTGCCGCCGATCTCGATGATGACGTCGCCGGGCTGCATCTTCATGGTGTCGGCCAGACCGCCTTTGTCCACCGCATCGACGAATACCCCGTGCGTGTCGGGCAGCTTGGCGGTCCGCGCGTCATCGTCGTTCAGGTTGCGCGCGCGGATGCCGAGCTTGACGCCGGAGGCGGGAGCTGGAGCAGCGGCCGGAGCAGCGGGAGCGGCCTGCGGCGCGCCGTTGGCCTGCGCGGCCAGGGCCGCGGCGTTGGCCGCGAGCTTTTGCGCCTGCTCCGGCGTAAACGCAGGCTTCACCTGCACCTCGAATTTGATCGGCGCGCCGTCGCGGAAGGCGTCGATGTGGACGGTGCAGCCTTCGGGATGGGTCTTGAGGCACTTGGCGGCCATCTCTCCGTAGATGTTCTGGTGGTAGGGCACGCCCTCCATGGCGGTCAAAATATCGCCGGGGCGGATGCCGGCTTGGTCGCCCGGAGTGTTGGCATCGACGAATTTGATCTGGCGCGCGTCGCTCAACTTGAGCTTCTTCAACTCTTTCTGCGGCGGAGAATCCCATGCCATATCGATTACGGCCACATCGGTATTGCCGCTGGCCACGATCAGCGTGAGCAGCGCATCCATCAGCATGTGGTCCTGCGGAATGTCGGGTGTGCTGAGCACCTCGCAGTTATTGTTCGTGAGGCAGATGTAGGCGTTGCCGTCGGCATAACGCAACGAGTTCACCTGGGAATAGAGGATGGAGAAGGTGGCGTTGTATTGGTAGGGGGTCGACACCGGGGCGTTGTAGCCGCCGGTCCAGGACCAGAAATACTGCGTACTCTGGACCACGCCCGACGCGGAGAAGAACATCTGCACGCCGTTATGGTCGACATTCGCGCGGCTGGCCCCGGCAAACGAGCCATAGGAGATGTGCGGAGCGAGGAACTGGATCTTTTCGGCGGCGTCGCCGATCGAGGGCAGCAACTGCGGAGCGTAGTAAGTCGGCGGATGCCGGACCGGCTCGGCGGGCTTCTTTTCTGCCCAGGCCGCGGAGGCTGCGGTGAGGAGGAGAACTGCGAACAGTGACAAAGAACGCGAAGATATAGAGGACATCGCCTTTCCTTTCTCTTACGGCGAGTCCGCGCGTTCCCTGAGGGTAACCGCCGCGGCCGAATCCCGGCGGCGACGGTCCCGACTCAAACTCAAAAGCACGCGCCGGCATCACCCATGCCCTGGCATGTCGCGCGCTTGACTGAGCCGTTGATTCGAAGGAGAGTATACGCCGGACTCGAATCGGGCAGCAATCACCGGAAAGACGCAGAGGCGCGGCCGGGCGGATTGACAATGGCTCGTTTATAAACGAAAATGGAACGTGTACGAAATTCGCCACTACCTGACGCGGGAAGGGAAGGACGTCTTCCTGGACTGGCAGCGCCGCGTGCGCGATGCGAAGGCGAGAATTGCGATTGACCGCCGCATCAACCGGATCGAGCTGGGCAGTTTTGGCGATCACCGGTTCTGCCGCGAAGGCGTCTGGGAGCTGCGAATCGATGTGGGGCCGGGGTATCGCGTTTACTATGCGCTAGCCGGATCGCAGATCGTCCTTCTGCTGGCCGGAGGCGATAAACGGACACAGGACGCGGATATCGATCGAGCCTGTGCGTACTGGCAGGATTGGCAGCGGAGGGCCGAAGGATGAGAGACCGAGCGCACGATGAGGCGATGGCTGAGCAGCTTCGAGAAGACCCGGCTTACGCTGTGGAGCTGCTGAACAGCATCCTCGAAGACGGCGACCAGAGCGAACTACTGATCGTGTTGCGTCAGATGGCGAAGGCATTTGGCGGCGTGCAGAGCGTGGCCGAGAAGGCCGACCTGAATCCGACGCAGCTTTACCGGACCCTGTCGGAAGACGGGAATCCAGCACTGAGCAGCCTGACGGCGATTCTGAAGGCCATGGGACTGCGGCTGGCAGTTGAGCGGGTGCGGGCGGCATGAGCGCGAGCCTATTTGGCCAAAAGGTGATACAGCCGAAGGTGGTTGAAGTTCAGCGCTTCAAGGCCCGCATCATTCAGCTTCGTCACAAGCCGCGCGTCATCGGTAACGATCAGATACTCGCGTGAGACAAGCGCGAGACCGCTGTCAGTCAGGCCAAGAAAATGAAAATCCTGCCATTGCGCCGCCTCCATGCTCGCAATGGGCAGCTCATCGATCTCGACGAACGTTGCATGAAACTTCTTAAGGCATGCGGCTTTGGTTTGCTCGGGAAGATCGCTGGCCAGGTTGCTGACTTCAGTAAGAACATGTGGAGTCGTTACCGCTCTCCGAAATATGCTCTTGAGCCTAACGAGGAGACGATAATCCTCCAGCTCATATTTGGAGAGCTTGTTGTATTTTCCATCACCGATCAGTCGGATATCATGCCCACCGACCAGATAAAGCAAAGCGAGATTGGAGTCAATTAGCAGCCCTTTTGTTTGGTATCTCTCGATCAAGTGGTCGACGTACGAGATCACTATTTCCAGGCCTTCAGCGACAGCGCTTCGCCCGTGTCACCATCGATTGGGATCTTCTTGTAAATTCGAGGCTCTTCTTCGCCTCTGAGCGCCGCAAAAGTTGGTGATTGACTACTCGCGTACGAGACAACGACTTGCCAGCCCGGCCCGCCTCGCTCGACCTCTTCAAGTCGGATGTCTCTAGCGCTCGGAATCAACTCTGTGAGAAAAACCATTGCCGTTTTCACGGCGGTCTTCATGTCAACTCCTGCTGCAGCGTCGGCGACAGCACTTCTCCGGCTTGTTCTTTGATCGGCCATATACTCCCTGCCACGGCACCATTTTAACCTGTTTGCTCCTCAGACGGCAGTTCTTTACATCCCGCACCGGCCCCTGCCACACTGAAGCGTGGACTCCCAGACCGTCGCCATCCTCGATTTCGGGTCGCAGTATACGCAACTGATCGCGCGGCGCATCCGCGAGCAGAATGTGTTCTCGGTGGTGCTGCCCTGCACGGCGCCTCTCAGCGAGATTCAAGCCCATCATCCGGTCGGTCTGGTGCTGTCGGGCGGGCCCTCGTCGGTGTACGACGCCGACGCGCCGAATGCCGACCCGCGCGTGCTCGAGCTGGGCTTGCCCACGCTCGGCGTCTGCTACGGGCTGCACTTCATCGTGCATCACCTGGGCGGCAAGGTGCGCTCGGCGCCCAAGCGCGAGTACGGCCACGCGGAGGTGACGATCGAGGACGGCGCGACACCCCTGTTCGAGGGGCTGCCGCCGTCGATCCAGGTGTGGATGAGCCACGGCGACGAGGCGCTGGAGCTGCCGGCGGGATTCCGCCGCGTGGCTGTCACACAAAACGCGCTGGCGGCGATCGCCAACGAGGAGCGGCGCACGTGGGCGGTCCAGTTCCATCCCGAGGTGCATCACACGCCGCTGGGGCCGAAGCTGATCGGGAATTTCCTCCGGATCTGCGGGGCCCGCGGCGACTGGACGCCGGCGCACTTCATCGAGACCACGGTGAACTCGATCCGCGAGAAGGTGGGCGCGGGGCACGTGATCTGCGGCCTGTCGGGCGGCGTGGATTCGTCGGTAGCGGCGATGCTGGTTCACAAGGCGATCGGCAGCCAGTTGACGTGCATTTTTGTGAACAATGGCGTATTGCGCAAGCACGAGTTCGCCAACGTGCAGGCCAGCCTGCGCGGCAAGCTGGGGCTGAACATTGTGGCCGTGAATGCGAGCGCGCGCTTCCTGGAGCGGCTCGCCGGGGTGACCGATCCGGAGATCAAGCGCAAGCGCATTGGCGCGGAGTTCATCGCGGTCTTCGAAGACGAGGCCAACCGCATCGCGCAGCAGACCGGCGGCGTGGATTGGCTGGTGCAGGGCACGCTCTATCCCGACGTGATCGAGTCGTCGAGCGTGAAAGGGCCGAGCCAGACCATCAAGAGCCACCACAACGTGGGCGGGCTGCCGGAGCGGATGAAACTAAAACTTATTGAGCCGCTGCGGGATTTGTTCAAGGACGAGGTGCGGCGCATCGGGCGCGACATGGGAATGCCGGAGGAGATCCTGAGCCGGCAGCCGTTCCCAGGGCCGGGGCTGGCGGTGCGCATTCTGGGCGAGGTGACGCCGGAGCGGGTGGCCCTCTTGCAGGAGGCCGACGAGATCGTAGTGAACGAGGTGAAGGCGGCCGGACTCTACAACAAAATCTGGCAGAGCTTCGCCGTGCTGCTGCCGGTGATGAGCGTGGGCGTGATGGGCGACCAGCGCACCTACGCGTATACGTGCGCCATTCGCGCCGTGCATTCCGAAGACGGCATGACCGCCGACTGGACGCCGCTGCCCTACGAGCTGCTGAAGCGGATCTCGAACCGGATTGTGAACGAGGTGCGCGGGATCAACCGAGTGGTGTACGACGTGACCTCGAAGCCGCCGGGCACGATCGAGTGGGAGTAATCTGCCATTAAGGCAGCCGCGGCCTTCGGCCGCCAACTGTGGAAGGGCGATGCTTGCAGCATCGCCCGTTGCTTGTTCTCTAATATGTCGGGGTGATGAGAAGGCGCGCTATGACGAATCTCGCCCTAAGAACGCTTACGCAAGAGGAAGAAAGACTGCTTCGTTGGGCCTTGGAGCAGGGGTCCGAGAAAACAAGGGCATACTTACCTCAGATCGAAGGAATGCAGGCGAAAAGCTCATGTAACTGCGGCTGCCCATCGATCTCCCTCGTTGTTTCGCATGACGCTCCAGCGGTAATCGCGGTGAAGGAACGGATCGTAGCCGACCTTGCAGGACAAACAGCCGACGGAATCAGCGTTGGCGTTTTGATATTCCAAGATGACGGCAAGCTAAGCGAGCTGGAAATATATCCCTACGACAATGAGGGCGAATTCGGTCTCCCCACAATCGAAAGCCTCTCCCCCTTTGAAGCAAGCAAACCCATTTCATCGAAATCCTAGTTTGCTGGTCCGCTTACCGCCCGCTCGGCGCGGCCTTCGCGAAGTGGAAGATGCAGTTGACCTGCTGTGTAGCCGGGTCGGCCTTTACGTCGTAGGTGGCGAGGACGGTTTGCATCCATTTCGCCAGCGTGCGGTCCTGCTTTTGCGCGCGCGCCGCGAAGCTCGAAACGTAGCTTTCGTCGAAAGCCGCGCCGGGCGCGATCTTCCACAGGCGAGTGAGCCTGGCGGCCATGGCGTCGGGGGCGCCGTCGAACTCGACCGCAGCCATCCGGTAGAGCGGGCCGGGAGCGACATCGAGGCTGTAGTTCACGATGTGCGTGGCCTCGTTGAAAGAGGCATGAGGCACGACCGTGCAATCGAGATAGCCCCTGGCATGATAGGCGTCGCGGACGGCCAGGAGAAACAGATCGAGCGGCCTTCCCGAGCCGGCCGGGTATTTGGACAAAACCTTCTCGACCTCAGTCCGCGGGACCTGCGCGTCGGCCGGATAGTTGATCGTGCCGAGCTTGTAGACTCCGCCTTCCTTGATCGTGACCGCAAAAGGGATCTCGACGGCCAGATCCGAAGATTGCCCCGAAACGGTGGGAGGCTCGATTTGGGCGACGGCGACTTCGACGGCCGCATACCCCTGATCCTGGTAGAGATCCTCGAAGGCGTGCTGAAGCCCGATTGCGGTGTTCTCGGTATCGAACGCGTTTCCGGTCTGGCCAGCGACAAGAGCATTGGCCTTGGCCTGCATCGCGGCCGAAACGCCGGCCAACTGGATTGGGCCGATGCGCACCGGCGGCGAGGCGACGGTGAAATTGATGGCCGTGATCTTTTTGGGGCCCAGGCCGCTGGTGAGAGCAGCTTTCACCGTTGCCTTCACGCCCTGAGCGGCCAGCATCTCTTCGAACGTTTGGCGGATTCCTTCGAGCATGGAGCCATTGGCGGGCAAGAGGCCGTGATAGAGCGGGAAGCGCGCATGAAGTTGGTCGTCGAGTTCTTTGCCCGGCCTGAGCGGCAGATTGTCCAGGTGGATGGGGAAGAGCTGGTTGACAGGCGTCAATGAGAAGAGCAGCCCCTTGCTGTCATTGCTGAACTTGACCACCGCGAACAGCCCGGTATCGTTGAGCTGCTTGGCGCGAGCTTTCACGTCGCTTGGGCTGAGGCGCGCGCCCGGTGTCAGGCCGACGGCCGCCAGCAGTTCATCCTGCGTAAATTGCGGCGCGCCTTGAAAGCGGATCGCCTTGGGCGGAACCTTCCTTTGGGCGGGCGGCGTCGCCTTCTTCTGCGCGAGCGACGGAAGAGAACAGAGAAAGAGAGCGGCAATCAGTACAGCCGGTTTGTTCATGCTGCGCCAAGATTAGCAAACCGTGTGCGCCGCGGCTACCTTTCCAGCCGGATCACGACGTTCACCTCGTGCGTGTCCGGATTCGCCGTCGCATCGAACTTCGCCTTCACGCCGGCAAGGGACTGCCTCAAAACCGGGTCCTGCTTTTGAGCGTTGACGATGAAGTTCGCCACATAGCTCTCGTCGAACGGGTCGCCGGGCATCATTTCCCAGTTGTGAACCAGGAGCGTGCGCAGGTCGTCGCTGACGTTGTCGAACTTGACGAAGGCCAGACGATACACGGGGCCGGGGTCGACATCCACGTCGTAGCTGACCGTTCCGTCCGCGTCGCTGAAGCTGGCGTGCGGCGTGACCTTGCAGTCGAGATTGCCCTTCTGGTGGTACCTCGCCGAGATCAAGGTCCAGATGGAGCGGACTCTGACGCCGATCGGCGGGCCGCCGAGAGCGGGATTGAGGGCCTTATCGATCTCTTCCTGCGTGACCGGCGTGCCGGCCGGGAGGTGAATCGCGGTCACCCGGTAGAGCCGGCCCTCTTCGATCTGAATGGAGAAGGGGACAACGATCGTGCCGGACCGGAGCAGCGGATTGCCTGCACGCGCAACCTGGACCTTGGCGGCGGCGAAGCCCAGGTCGCCGTAAAGCTGCTGAACCGCGCGCACCAGGTTGTCTGCCGTGTCCGCGGTGCTGAAGGGATTCTTGGCGGCTTCGGCCGCGACGGCCTGCACTTTGGCTTGTAGCTGCACGGATGGGCCGTCGATGCGCGTGACGGCGACCGCGACCGGCGGCGTTGAAATCGAATAGCTGACCGCATTCACCTTGTGCGTAAACGGGTCGGCGGCCGTTGTGGTGACAACGGAGGCTTGCAGGCCCTGGTCCGCGAGCATCTTCTCGAAGGCCGCGCGAACGCTTTCGGCCAATCCTCCGCCGGACGGGACTTTGCCGTGGTAGAGCGGAAGCTGATCGTGAAGCTTTCCGTCCAGGTCCTTGCCGGGAGCAAAAGGCAGATTCTCCAGGCGGATGGGGTAGACGTCGGCGGAAGGCGTGAGGAGGAAGGTCAGGTCCTGGCCGTCGAATTTGAAGGCGACGCTCGCGAAGATGCCGGTGTCCAAAAGCCGTTTGGAGTAGTCCTGCATGTCGGCGTAGCCGAGAACGACGCCTTTCTTCAGGCCCGCTGCCGCGAGCAGTTCCTGGTCGGAGTACTCCGGCGCGCCCTGGAACTGAATCGTCCTGGGAATGAACGTCTGCGCCGGGGCGGGGCACACCGCGGCCAGAAAAGCCAGCGTTGCAACGAGGGCAGAAATGGGGTGGCGCATAACAGGTCGAGCGTAGCACGGCAAAAGTGATGGAGGGCTGCAACTTTCGGTGAAATGCCGGATTCGCCGGTCTGCTAAAGTGAGGGGGTAAAGTGCGCGGAGGCCGGTTCTGTGGGTGTTTCCGGAATAACAATAGCGCCGTTTGGCATTGAGCCCTGGCTTTCGGTGCGGCCGTGGGGCTTCCGCGATCTGCGCCCGTGGTACGACCGCGTGGCGGAGAGCGAGCCGATCGGCGAGGTTTGGCTGACGGGCGACGACTGCCTCGTAGCAACCGGCCCGCACGCGGGCAAGCGGCTGGCGGATCTGTTCGCCGAGGCGCACGAGGCGCTGCTCGGCGGGCAGGCGCGTGGAGCGGACTCGCCGCTGCTGATCAAGACCATCTTTGCGCGCGAGAAGCTGAGCGTGCAGGTGCACCCCGACGACGGGATGGCGCAAAAGTACGGCCAGCCGCGCGGCAAGACCGAATGCTGGTACGTGCTGGCGGCCGAACCGGGCGCGGAGGTGGCGCTGGGAGTGAAGCCGGGCACGACGCTTGCGGAAATCGAAAATGCAATCCAGGATGGAACGCTCGAAACCAAGCTGAACCCGGCGCCGGTGGCGGCGGGCGACATGGTTTATGTGGATGCCGGGACGGTGCACGCCATCTGGCCGGGCTCGATTTTGCTTGAGACGCAGCAGAACTGCGACGTCACCTACCGGATGTACGACTACGGGCGCGGGCGGGAGCTGCACATCGAAAAATCGCTCGAAGCCACGCACCTCAAGACGCGGGCCGGGAAGATCGCTCCGCGCGAGCTGGGCGACCGCAGCGTGCGCATCGATGCCGATTACTTTCGCATCGAGCGGATGGCGGTCGGCGGCAGCCGGACCAGCGAGAGCCTGCGCGGAGAGGGCGAAGAACGCGGGTTGGCGTACCTGTTTGCCGCGGGCGGGGCGGGGCGGATCGCGGGGGGCGGATTCGAGCCCGTGGAGCTGCCGCAGAGGGGCATCGTGGCCGTGCCGGCGGCGTCGCCGGAGTTTGTGCTGGAGAATACGGGCGACGAGAACCTGGATTTGATCCGGATTACGCCGAAGTGGCCGGCGGTGGCCGAATAGCGGCGACGGGTGAAAAACCAGGAACCGTCGCCGCGGATTTTTTCACTTTCTTTGCCTCGCAACCCGCGCCATCGGGCAGAATCTAAGGTGATATGAACTTTCGAATCGCAGTTTCCTCTGATCTTCGCGGCGTCGTGGACGCGGCCGCCGCCGACTGGCAAGCCAACCACAAGGTGGAGCGGTTCTGGAAGAAGGATCCGGCGCTGTGGACCAACAGCGGCGAGCAGCAGTGGATGGGCTGGATCGACATCGTCGAGCGCCAGCAGAAGGACTTGGCGACCTTCGCAGAGCTGGGCGGCGACGTAAGGAGCGCGGACCTGCAGACGGTGCTGTTGCTGGGCATGGGCGGTTCGAGCCTGTGCCCCGAGGTGCTGGCCAGGACCTTCGGACAGCGGCCAGGGTTTCCGGAGTTGCACATCGTCGACTCCACCGATCCGGCGCAGGTGATGGCGGCGTGCGACGCGGTGAATTTGGCCGAGACGCTGGTGGTGGTGGCGAGCAAGTCGGGATCGACGCTCGAGCCCAATATCCTGAAGCAGTTTTTCTTCGACCGGATGCGGCGGGCAGTTGGCTCGGAGAACGCGGGCGGCCAGTTTGTGGCCATCACCGACCCCGGCTCGAAGATGGAGCAGGTGGCCAAGGCCGATGGATTCCTGAACATTTTCTACGGCGATCCGCAGATCGGCGGGCGCTACTCCGCGCTGTCGAACTTCGGTGTGGTGGCTGCGACGGCGGCTGGGCTGAACGCGGAAAAACTGCTCGACGAGGCGGCTAAGGCGGTGGCCGCCGCCAAGCTGGCAGTGGCGGAGAATCCTGCCGTGCGACTTGGCCTGCTGCTGGGCGCGGCGGCCAATGCCGGGCGCGACAAGATCACGCTGTTTACTTCGCCGGAGATAGCCGACCTGGGCGCGTGGCTCGAGCAGTTGATCGCCGAGTCGACCGGCAAGCAGGGCAAGGGGATCACGCCGGTGGACCGGGAGACGATCGGCGCCCCGGATGTGTACGGGAACGACCGCATCTTCGCCTATGTGAAGTTCACGGGCTCGGCGGATACGAGCCAGGATGCCAAGGTGGCGGCGCTGGAGGCGGCCGGCCATCCGGTGGTGCACATCGAGATCGGCGACCTCTACGAGATCTTCGGGCAGTTCTTTACCTGGGAGGTTGCCACGGCGGTGGCCGGCTCGGTGATGGGGATCAATCCCTTCGACCAGCCGGACGTGGAGTCGGCGAAGGTGGAGACGCGGGCCCTGACCGCGGAGTACGAGAAGACCGGAAAGCTGCCCGAGCGCAAGCCGTTCCTGGTGGACGAAGGGATCGCGCTCTACGCGACCGATGCCTACGCCGCGAAGCTCAAGGCGGCCTCGAAAAGCGCGACCCTCGCCGGGATTCTGCACGCGCATCTCGATCAACTCCGCGCCGGCGATTATTTTGCCACGGTGGCATTTCTGCCCATGTTCGAGGAGCACGAGGCGGCGATCCAGGAGTTCCGGCACAAGGTGCGCGACACCAAGCGCGTGGCCACGTGCCTGGGCTTCGGCCCGCGATTCCTGCACTCCACGGGGCAGGACTACAAGGGCGGCCCGAACACCGGCGTGTTTCTGCAGATCACGGCGGATCACGCGGTAGACCTGGACATTCCCGGCCAGAAGTACAGCTTTGGCGTGGTGATCGACGCCCAGGCGGCGGGCGATCTGGCGGTGCTTGAGGCGCGCGGACGCCGGGCGCTGCGGGTTCACCTGGGAGCCGATCTGGCGGCGGGGCTCGAGACGCTGAGCGCGGCCGTGAGCGCGGCGCTCCAGTAGGAAACTTTTCTCCCGAGACCGGGTTAGAGCCAGTAACAGGCTCCGGTGAACCTCGTCTAATGGATTGAGCCGGAGAAATGGATTCGGCCAGCCGCTCGCCGGGCGTGGTTTTACCGCGGCGCGGCGGCTGGATAGAGGAGAAATCGCGATGAATCGCGTCTGGATGAAGAGATCGATCGTACATCTGATGGGATTGGGCGTTGTGGCCGTGTTGAGCGCGGCGATTGCGCTGGCGCAGGACGCGGGCGCGGCGCAGTCCCAGAGCCAGCCGGCGGGGCAGCGGACCGACGGCCAGATCGAGATGGACGTAGTGCACGCGCTGGATGCGTCGGCGGCGCTGAAGAACGATCTGATTACCGCCGCCACGATCCAGAGCGAAGTCACGCTGTCGGGAACCGTCTCGAGCGATGCGTCGAAGCAACTGGCCGAGTCGATTGCCGCGCACGTCAACGGCGTCACCAAGGTGCACAACAACCTGAAGGTCGGCAATCCGGCGCAGGCGGCGCAGAACATGCAACTGCCGGCCGACAGCTCGGACATGCCGGATGCCGACCAGTCGGCGGCGCAACAGGCAATGGCGAACCTGCCGCCTCCGGGTCCCGCTCCGGACCAGGCGCAGGCGAATCAGGGGCAGGCTCCGGCAGCGGCGCCGGCACCGCAGCAACAGCAATATCCGCCGCAGACCAATCCGCAGCAGCAGCCTTACCCGCAGCAGGGCGGGGCATATCCGCAGGCGCCGCCGGCGAGGCCGCAGTATCAGAATCCACAGTATTCGCAATACCCGCCGCAGTACGCACCGCAGTACGCGCCTGCGCCAGCCGCGCCGCAGTATGAGGCGCCGCGGGGACCGGTCACGATTCCCGAGGGGACGCTCTTGCAGGTGAGGACCAGCGAACCGGTGGACAGCAAGCGAGCCAAGGACGGAGAGCCGGTCCAGTTTGTGGTGATCCAGGACGTGGCGGTGGGCGGCGTGCTCGCGATCCCGCGCGGAGCCGTGGTGCATGGCGTCGTGACCGAGGCCAAAAACGTTGGCTCCGGCAAGCTGGGCGGCAGCTCGGTGCTGGCGCTGGCGCTCACCTCGCTCGACCTGGGCGGGCGCAACTATCCGCTGAACACCGAACAATTCAAGGTGAAGGGGCCGAACAAGGCCGGGCAAACGGCGAGCAACGCGGTGGCGGCCGGGATGATCGGGACGATCATCGGCTGCGCGGTGGGCCGGGGAGCCGGATGCGCGATAGGCGCGGGAGCTGGTGTCATGGCCGGTACGGCTGCCTCGGCTGCTTCGCCCGGGCCGCGGGTCTGGATTCCCGCCGAAGCGCTGGTCACGTTCCACGTCGCCGCGCCGATTACGGTTCAGCCGGTGAGCGCGCAGGAGGCCGCGCGGTTGGCGCAGGGGCTCTATCCGGGCGGGCCGACGCTTTATCGGCGTGGCCCCTACGGTCCTCGCTACGGCTACTATTCGGGCTACGTCTATCCCTATTCGCCGGTCTACTACCGGCCGTACTACCTGGTGGGCGGGGTCTACTACTGGCGGTGAAAAGAACAGGGAACAGGGAACAGGGAGTAGGGAATAGAAGGACAGGGAACGGAGACGGGCATCCGCCACAGCGGATGCCCGTTGTGCGTGTGCGCCCAGCATGGGCGCACTCTAGCGGGTGTAAGTCCCGCCGTAAGCAGGTCACAGCGAGCGAAGCGAAGCGCAACTGCATGAGGGTGACCGAGTGTGGGGAGGAAGCGTGGAGCGAAACTGCGGGCCGATGAACAAGAACCGGATAGAAGGCGCTGCCGACCAGGGCGAGCGGGCACGTGACCGCGAAGCTCTAGTGACCAAGGGGAGGCGGCGTAGATCCGGCGGTCGTGCAGCGAAGGAGTGCGTTCTTACCTGGGGAGATCTCGCGTTATGCCCGAAAGGGCGACGGTGTCGAGCCGGAGCGAGAAGTCAGCAAAGGTCGCAGTAGGTCGCCGTGGTGACCGAAGGGCCGAACGAGAAGGAGTGTTCAACGGCATGACGATGCGCAGGGCAATGCGTCAGATGTCCGCCTCGGCGGAGCGGTCTGGAGCAGGACAGGGTGAAGCTCTGTCCGATCCAGTCAGTGACGAAGCCACGCGCCCGCGACATGAAGCGAAGAGCACGGGGCCAGGGCTGCTCGGAGCGGCACTGGCAAGAGAGAACATGCAACAGGCATGGAAACGGGTGCGGGCCAACAAGGGCGCAGCGGGTATCGACGGGCTGGACATCGACCAGACTGCTGACCGGTTGCGCAGCGAATGGCCGGCAATCCGGGACCAACTGTTGCAAGGCACGTACCGGCCACAGCCGGTGCGTCGGGTAACGATCCCGAAGCCGGATGGAGGCGAGCGCGAGCTTGGTATCCCGACGGTAACGGATCGGCTGATCCAGCAGGCGCTGCTTCAGGTGTTGCAGCCCATCCTTGATCCAACGTTCAGCCTTCACAACTACGGCTTCCGGCCGGCTCGGAGCGCACATGGGGCCGTTTTAGCGGCGCAAGCTTATGTGCAATCGGGTCGGCGGGTGGTGGTGGATGTGGACCTGGAGAAGTTCTTCGATCGAGTCAATCATGACATCCTCATCGACCGCGTTCAGAAACGGATCGAAGACGCCGGGATAATCCGGCTGATTCGCGCCTATCTGAATAGCGGCATCATGATGGACGGTGTGGTTCAAGAGCGTGCGATGGGGACGCCGCAAGGCGGACCGCTGTCACCGTTGCTGGCCAACGTGCTGCTCGACGAGGTAGACAAGGAACTGGAACGAAGGGGCCACTGCTTCGTGCGCTACGCCGACGACGCGAATGTTTATGTTCGCAGCCGTAGGGCGGGCAAGCGGGTGATGGTTCTGCTGCTGAAACTCTATGGGCAACTGCGTCTCAAGGTTAACCAGACCAAGAGCGCGGTGGCCAGCGTGTTCCAGCGCAAGTTCCTGGGTTACAGCTTCTGGGTGGCTCCCGGCGGCACGATCAATCGCCGAGTGGCAGACAAGCCTATAGCAACGTTCAAGCAGCGTGTCCGGCGACTCACTCGTCGTTCGGGCGGACGCAGTCTCGAAGAGGTGGTAAGAAAGCTGCGAGTCTATGTGTTGGGATGGAAGGCCTACTTCCGGCTGGCGCAAACTCCGCGAGTCTGGCAGGAACTGGACAAGTGGATGCGGCATCGGATGCGCGCGATCCAACTCAAGCACTGGAAACGCGCTGAGACCATCTACTCGGAACTGCTGGCCCGGAAAGCATCCTCCGAGGTGGCGGCACAGGTGGCGGGTAACTCTTGTCGCTGGTGGCGCAACAGCGGGATGCTTTTGAACTCGGTGCTGAACCTTGCCTGGGCAGACAGGCTGGGCATACCCCGTCTCTGTTGACCTCAACTTCTTGAACCGCCGGATGCGGACCCGCATGTCCGGTGGTGTGGCAGGGGAGAGCGGCTAGCCGCTCCCCCTATGCCGATTGGGGGTACGGCGCTCGCCCGAGGACCGGCTCCGCGGAGGCCGTCGTCTATAATGACAGAGTTGCATTGAGCAAGAATTGCGCATCGGCAGGCCTTGCCGCGCAGGCAGCTAATTCCGTGCTGCCCCCGGCGCGGGACCGCGTCCGCGCATAGAGAGTCGAAGGTTGAAATCCATCCATGATTCGTTTCCTGCAAACAGATAACCGCATGGTCAAGGCGCTGATCGTGGTCATCATCGGCGCCGCTTCGGTCACCATGGTTCTGTACCTGATCCCCGGCCTGAGCGGTATGGGCTCATCGTCGCCCGACACCTACGCCGTCGTTTATCCGCACTGGTATAGCCGCATCCTTTCCTCCGGCGACGAGATCAAGCAGGCGCGCGTGGAGCAGATCACCGAGGCCCGGCTGCGCCAGCAAGGCGCGCAGGCGGCCGAGAATCCCATCGTGCTCAAGTTTTACGAGCAGCAGATCGGCCAGCAACTGGTGCAGCAAGCCGTGCTCCTGCAGGAGGCGCACAAGCTCGGCATTTATGCCAACGACGACGACGTGCGCCACTACCTTCACACCGGCGCGGTCGGCCAACGGCTCTACCCCAACGGCGTCTTCATCGGCGACGAGGCCTATAAGCAGTTGATCGACGAGCTGCTGCACGAACCGGTCCCCGACTTCGAGAACGACATCAAGAGCGAAATCACCCTCCAGCGGCTGGAGGCCTACATCACCAGCGGCGTAACCGTGGGTGACCAGGAAGTCCGCGACGCCTATCGCAAGCAGAACATCCGGATCAAGTTCGACTACGCGGTAATCTCCGCCGACGACGTGCGCAAGACGATCAACCCCTCCGACGGCGACCTCGAAGCGTTCTTCAAGAAGAATGCCGCGCGCTACGCGCAGGCGGTGCCGGAAGAGCGCAAGGTGACCTACTTCGCGTTTACCGCCAGCCAGATCCCGGGCGGCGTTCCGCAGCCCAGCCAGCAGGCGATCCAGCAGTACTACAACGAGCACCAGAGCGACTTTTCGGCGCCCCAGCAGGCCCGCGCGCGGCACATCCTTATCAGCGTGCCGCCGAATGCCGACGCCAAGACCGATGCCGCGGCCAAGGCCAAGGCGGACATGGTTCTGAAGCAACTGAAGGCGGGCGGGAGCTGGGCCGATCTGGCCAAGAAGTACTCCGACGATCCGGGCAGCAAGGACTCCGGCGGCGAGTTGGGCTTTGCGCAGCCGGGCAAGATGGTGCCGGAGTTCGACAAGGCCATCTTTACCCAGAAGATCGGCGACATCCAGATCGTGAAGACGAGCTTCGGCTACCACATCGTGCAGGTGGAGGAACGGCAGGATGCGCACACCCAGCCGCTGAACGAAGTGCAGTCCACGATTGCCGCGGCGCTCGAGCGCGACACCGAGGCGCAGGCGGAGTCGAACTACGCGCAGCAGTTGACGAGCGAGGCGGTCAAGAACGGCCTGGAGAAGACGGCCGCCGCTCATCATCTGGAAGTGGTGACGACGCAGCCGCTCCAGAAGCAGGGCGTAATTGCCGCCCTCGCCGACAGCTCCCAGATTCTGGCCAAGGCATTTGAGACCAAGCAAGGCGATCCGCCGCAGTCGGCGTCCACCGGCGAGGGATATGCCGTCTTCCAGGTGACCGGAATCGTTCCCGCGCACGCTCCGGCGTTTGCCGACTGGAAAGATCATGTGCTCGACGACTACCGCCAGGAGCAGCTCCCGGTGCTGCTGAGCCAGAAGACCAAGGACCTCGCCGACAAGGCGAAGTCGATGAACGATCTGGCCCAGGCGGCGAAGGCCGTGGGCGCGACGATGAAGACCAGCGACCTGGTGGCCGAAAACGGACAGGTTCCTGACTTCGGCGCGGTGGGCGCGGTGGCGCCGCAACTGTTCGACATGAACGTCGGCGCGATCAGCGGACCGATCAACGCGGGACGCACGGGCGTTGTGGCGAAGATCCTGGACAAACAGGAGCCTACGGCCGACGAGATCGCCAAGAACCTCGACCGCACCCGGGAGCAGATGCTCGACGAGCGGCGCAACGAAGCTTTCGAAGTGTTCGCGAGCCAGGTTTGGAACGACTACAAGAAGCACAACTTGGTGCGGATGAACGCCAAGGACCAGAATCCGCTGGCGCCAGGCCAGTAAGACAGGCGAAGCAGAATAGACGAGGGCCCGCAGCCGAGTGGTTGCGGGCCTTTTGCTTGCGCGTTTCCTGGCCGGCGAATCCGAACGGAATCGGGAAGAAACCCAGCAGAGACTCTCGATGGACGCGTTTTGCATGTTGGCGCTATCCGCGAAGCGGCTAAGCGGAACCACCATTCGAAAACAGTCACGCCTTTGTGAAATTTCAATCTTGCGCCCTTGACTCGGCCAAGAGTCTAGTGTATTACTGTACTAGACACTCACATGGAATTACGCGTTCATCCATCTTCCGGCGTGCCCATCTATTTGCAATTGATGGAGCAAATCAAACATGCCGTGGATACGGGCGCCATCCGTGAGGGCGAGCAACTGCCCACCATCAGAAAGGTGGCCGAAGAGTTGGCGATGAATCCCAACACTGTGGCCAGAGCCTACCGTGAACTGGAACACGAAGGCGTTATCGAGGTCAGGCACGGTTCGGGAGCGTTTATAGCGGAGCCAAAGGCATCCTCTGAAAAGATCCGGCAGATTCGCAAGGCGGGCGAAGTTCTGCGTCATGCGATGGAGAAAGGCACGGCACGCGGGCTGTCGGAACCGGAATTGCGCAGGGTTTTTGAAGACGAACTTTCGCGGTTGCAAGGCAACGCAACCCAAACACGGGGGCGCACTTGAACGACATCGTTATCCAAACTCGCGGACTCTCAAAGAGTTACGCGGGCACGCCGGCCCTGCGCGGCCTCGATCTTGCGGTACCGCGCGGGTCAATCTACGGATTTCTCGGCCGCAACGGCGCCGGGAAGACCACGACCCTGAAACTTCTACTGGGGATGCTTCGGCCGGATGCCGGAGAGATCGTCCTGTTTGGCAAAGCGGTGAAATCGGAAGCCTCCGCCGTCGCAGCGCGGCGCCGTCTGGCTTTTGTCAGTGAGGATAAGGAACTCTATCCCTACATGACCGTGGGCCAGACGATACGGTTTACGCGCGCGTTCTTTCCGGGTTGGCGGCGGGATCTGGAGGAAAAGTATCTGGAACTTTTCCGGCTTCCCACGGGAAGGGCTATGCCGAAGCTTTCCAGGGGAATGCGCACGCAACTCATGCTGCTGCTGGCGATGGCGCGCGGCGCGGAGTTACTGATCATGGACGAACCAACAAGCGGGCTCGACCCCGCGGTGACGGAGGAAGTGCTGCAAGCATTTGCGGATCTGGCGGCAAGCGACGGGGCCACGATCTTCTTCTCGTCGCATCAGTTGGCGGAAGTGGAGCAGATATGCGATCGCGTTTGCCTGATCGACGAGGGCCTGGCTGTGATCGACGGCGTGCTCGACGACCTGAAATCCCAATACCGGCGCATCGTGCTGGTTTTTGACGGGGAGCCGCCACACGAACTCGCCAACTTGCCAGGAGTCGATCATTTGCGTCGCCGCGGCCGGACCGCATCGATCCTGGTGCATTTGGATGTCGATCGAGTTCTGGAACAGGCGCGCGAACTCAAGCCGGCCTCGGTGGAAGTGCACCCGGTAACGCTCAAAGAACTGTTCCTGGATCACGTAAGGGGGGAGTGATGCTTTGGTACAAGGCTTGGCTTGAAACGCGGTGGCGCTTCATCTTCGCGCTCGGATCGATCGTGCTGCTCTGGTTTATGCCGGAATGGATTCCGGGACTTGGGGCGGTCCCCGCGTCGAGACAGTGGTTTGGCCTTCAATTGGAGTCGGTGCTTCTCTCCGTCTTTACGGCGATTTTCCTGGCGGGCGCCGGCATCAATGCCCAAACCCTGTACGCCGGAACATCGGGGTTTCATGGCTCGATGCTGTTCACACTGTCGCTCCCCGTTTCGCGCCGGCGGCTGCTTTTTGTACGCGCTGGATTTGGCGCCATCCTGACGTGCGTTCTAGTGGCGATCATGGCGGGATACACGCTGTTTCGAATGCCGGCGGCGACCGACTCTTTGCATATCCTGATGTATCTTATGCGAGCGATTGTGTGTACAGCTCCCGCATATGCGCTGTCGGTTCTGCTGGCCTGCGTGCTGGATGAGGCGTGGCAATTCCTGGGCGCGTGTATTGCGTGGGCTGGAGTGTTCTTATTGCAATCTCGCATCGACGTGATTGCGAGGGTGAGCCCTCTTCGAGGCATGAGCCTGATCTCATACCCTGTCACTGCGCCGTTGCCCTGGGCTCCGGTATTGACGTCGCTGGTGGCGGCCGGGGCTTTGCTTTACGCTTCGGTGCTGGTGCTGCAGCGAAAAGAATACTAATCTCTTTTGCCCCGGCAATGCGCGCATCGACGGCAATCTGGAAATTGAAGTTCTCGCGAAGGCCGGTTGGCACGAAATCGCTAACCCAGCCACCGGGGACTTCAGGCTGGACGCTGACTTCGAGAGCAAGAAACTGCGGACGGCGCCGTCCCAGTCACCCGCGCCGTCCTATCGCCCCATGCGTCCTCGTGTCCCTCGGCCCCCTGCCACCCGTCACCGCAGCCCGGTGGTTGCGATGGGCAACCCGGTCGCCGGCGAGTGGTCGGGCTGGGCGTCGACGTTCGGCGCGACCGAGACGCCGGGGAACGAGGCTGGCGCGACGGTCACGTTCCATCCATCGACAACGATCAGGGTGTCTTTGCCGTTGAAATCGGCCTGCGCGGCGTCGATCGTGAGAACTTTCGTTTCGTCCGGCACAAGGGTCACGTAGTTGTCGCTATAGAAGACCGGCAGCACGCGCGCGCCCGACTTGCGGCGGAGCTGCACGTGCGCCATGAGAGCGATGTTCTTCGTGGGGTTGTGCAGCGTGACCCGGAGCAGCCGCGGGGCGTTGACGTAAGCTTCGCGATCTTCCGCCGTTACCGTCGCGGTCAGCGTAACCATGGGCAATTGGTTCAGAGCGGTCAGGTCGTCGGGGTTGTCCGGCTGGGCGCGCCAGTAGAAGTTCGTTGAGACGAGTTGGCCGGCGGAATCGCGCAGCTCCAGCTTGATGAAGTGGACGGCGGAAAGATTCGCCGGAAAATCGATGGGGCCGAGATCGGTGGCGACGGCGGGCGCCGCGGTGAGCTTCGACGAGCGATCGTACGCGAGCGAGCCATCGAGGTTGTAGACGGCGACGCGCGCGATGGCGTCGGTGACAGGCTCCGGCTTGTTGTCGATGACCTGCACATGGCCGGTGGCCTCGTTGAATTGAATGTGCACCAGCTCGGAGGCGTGCATCACGGCGAAGTAGGAGGACATGGGCTCCAGATCGTAGTGGTAGAGCTGCCACACGAAGCTGGGCTGCGCGGGATTGCTCATCCAGGTTATGACGGCCGTGGTGGGATGGAAGAGCAGCGCGTTGCGCCCCTCATACATGGCGCGGTAGGCCTCGTAATTCGCCATCTGCGCTTTTCGGACGAAGTCGGCGAGGTTGCGGAAGGCGCCGTAGCGAGCCGCGATTTGGCCCAGGTAGATGTCGCCGTGCTGATTGCCTTTCGCCAGGTCGTGCGCGGCCCAATCGTCGTCGATCGTCTCCCAGTCTTTCTCCGGCATCATGCCGCGGATGGACTCTAGCGTCGGCACCGAGACCGAGCCGGTCTCGGTCTTGAAGAAATCGTCGGTGACGGTGTAAAACTCGCGCGGCGTGCGCCAGAAGTAGGGGCCATGCGAGCGGACGCCGGGGCCGTCGGTCGAATTCGGCCAGTAAATCCGCGTGGGATCGAGCTCGGCGAGCGACTGGCGCAGGGCGGCGTCGATCTCCGGCGGCGGATCGCCTTCGTTGCGCGCGCACCACAGCACGATGGAGGGATGGTTCCGGTAGCGCAGAACCTTGTCGCGCACGTTGGCCACGTAAGTCGGCATGTCGGTGGGATCGGGGCCGTCGAGAGGATTCGGCTGGAAGAACTCGTCCCACACCAGGATGCCGTACTGGTCGCAGAGTTCGTAGAAGTCCTCGCCGGTGCTCTGGCCGACCCAGTTGCGGATCAGGTTCAGGTTGGCGAGCCGGTGCAGGCGAATCTCAGTGTCGAGCCGCTCGCGCGGAATGCGCTTGAGCGCTTCGTCGAGGCCCCAGTCGCCGCCGCGGATAAAGATCGGTACGCCGTTGACTGAGATGGTGAGCGTGTCCGTTCCGGGAACCGAGTAGCTGATCTTGCGGACGCCGAAGTCCAGGTCGTGAGAGTCGGAGACCGAGTGGCCGGCGCGGAACTCGAGATGCATGCGATAGAGATTCGGCGCGCCATATCCGTTCGGCCACCAGAGCCGCGGATGGTCCATGTGGAGCGCCGGAGTGTTCTTCGCGTCGAACGAGATCTGCTGCGTGGCGTGCGGCGCGAGGGTCACGCGCTGCTCGAAGACGATGTTCTCGATGGTTCCGCGGACCACCCCCGCGATCGTCTTGCCGGTCGTGTTCTCGACGGTTGCCTGCACGGCGACGTCGGCCGAATCGGTTTTGGGCAGCGGAAGATCGGTGGTGACGAATGGGTCCTTAAGCACGACCGGCCCGGTCGCGGAGAGAGTCACCTTTTGCCAGATGCCGGTGTCGCGGTCGCGCACGGCGTCCAGCCAGTCCCAGCCGATGGTGCACAGAAACGTGGGACCGTCCAGAGAAGTGATGCCGCCGTTCTGGCCGACGCCATTCTGGATCGTGTGCTCGTGGGCCACGCCGGGATGCGGTTGCGGCGTCACGAGGACGGCCACGACCGCCTGTTGGCCCGGCGTCACATGCGCGGTCACGTCGAAGATGCCGCGGACGAACGCGCCGCGTATCGTGCCAACTTGCGCGCCGTTCACCCACACCTCGGCGGAGTAGTTGATGCCGTCGAAGTTCAGCCAGACACTGCGGTTCCGGTACGCTCGCGGAACGCGAACCACGGTCCGGTACCAGTAGGAGGTGTGCGCCAGGCTTTCGGGAATGATCTCGGGGCGCTCGTTTTCGCCGTAGAGCGGCTCGGGATAAACGTGATCGTTCACCAGCGTGGTCAGAACGGTTCCGGGAACCGTGGCCGCGTACCAGCCGCTCGCGTCGAAGCTGGCGGAGGAGACCTGCGCGCCGGCCTCGGGGACTTTGGCAACGTCTTGCAGACGCCAGCCGGAGGCGAGCACGAGGGGCTGCGGAGGGGCTGGGGCCGCGGCGGCCTGAAGCGCCGGAAAGGCCACGATCGATGCCAAGGCAAAAGCAAACAAGACGGCACGGGTAAGGCGGATCATCTTCGGAAGGCTCCCTGATGGTTTGCGCTGCGGGGTCACGCCCAATAGTGTCTCAGAAAGCACCGGGCTGAGGACCAACGCCGATTCGTCCGATGATAATGGCAACATGGAATTCCAACGATCGAGCGGAGTCCTGCTTCACGTCAGTTCGCTGCCTTCGCAAGGGGGCATCGGCGACCTGGGGCCAGCAGCGCACGAGTTCGTCGACTTTCTCAAGCGCGCCAGGCAGCATGTGTGGCAGGTTTTGCCGCTGTGCCCCACGGGCTACGGCAATTCGCCGTACGCAGGCGCGTCGGCATTCGCCGAGAACCCGTCGCTGATCAGCCTGGAAGTTCTCGCGGAGTGGGGCTGGATCGAGGCCGCGCGGGTTTCGGGCCTCGCCGGACCGGCCGGCCAGGTTGACTTCGACGCCGTCGAACGGCGGAAGCTGCCGCTGCTCCACGAGGCCGCGGGGAACTTTCTCGACAAGGGCCTGGACTCGGACGCCCTCGCTGGCCAGTGGGAGGACTTCGAGGATTTCTGCCGGGGCGAAGCCGCGTGGCTGAACGACTACGCGCTTTATGCCGTGTTGCGCCGGGAATTCGAGACGGGCGCGTGGACCGAGTGGCCCGAGCCGTTGCGCCGGCGCGATCCGCAAGCGCTGGCGACGGCTGAGGCGAAACACCAGCACGCCGTGGCCATCGAGCGCGTGCTGCAGTTCGCCTTCGCGCGGCAGTGGAACGCGCTGCGGGAGGCGGCCGCGGAGAACGGAATTCGTGTGCTCGGCGACGTGGCAATCTTCGTCAACATGGATTCGGCCGACGTCTGGGTTCATCCCGAGATCTTCGAGCTCGACGAGAAGCTGAAGCCGATTCGCATTGCCGGCGTGCCGCCCGACTACTTTTCGCCGACCGGGCAGCGCTGGGGCAATCCGCTCTACCGCTGGGATGTGCTCGCCAGACGGGGATATGACTGGTGGATCGACCGCGTGCGCCGCGCCGCCGCGCTCTACGACATCGTGCGCCTCGACCACTTCCGCGGCTTCGAGGCGTACTGGGCGATTCCGGCGAAGGAGAAGACAGCCGTCAAAGGCGAGTGGATCAAGGCGCCGGGGCGAGAGCTGTTCGGCGCAATCGAGAGCGCGCTGGGACCGCTGCCGTTTGTGGCGGAGGACTTGGGCGTGATCACGCCCGAGGTTGACGCGCTGCGGCTGGGGCTCGGGATGCCGGGGATGAAGGTAATGCAATTCGGGTTCTCGAACAAAGGCGCGCACACGCACCTGCCGCAGAACTTCACGCCCGCCACCGTGGCCTACACTGGCACGCACGACAACGACACCACGCAGGGATGGTGGAAGACGGCCAGCGAGGCGGAACGGAAGGCCGTCGAGGCGCTGGTGGGGCCGGTTGAGGATCGGCCCGTGTGGCCGCTGATTCGCGCCGTCGAGGCCAGCGTGGCCCGGATGGCGATTGCGCCCGCGCAGGACCTGCTGGAGCTGGGTTCCGAGGCGCGCATGAACACGCCCGCCGTGGCTGCCGGCAACTGGAGCTGGCGCGCGCCGGAAAAATGCTGGACGGACGAGCTGGCGGAGAGGCTCGCCGCGCTGGCCGAGGTGACGGACCGGGATAACGATCCGGTGACGGAGCAAGGGACCAGGAAGTAGGGGAAAACGCTCCTCGGCCGGGGCGCGGCTCGATTCACTGACCTCGATTGGGCCGCGCGCTTTATCGATAGCTGGAGTCGTCGAAGCGGCTCATGTCGAGCGAGTCGTCGAGCACGCCGAGGGTGACGAGAGCGAAGGTGAAGACGGTCGTGTCCGGCTCGAGATGGCCGCCAAAGGATTTGTCTCCGGTGGCCAGTGTGATGTGCGGATGGATGCGGCCGTTCATGACCATGCCGCTCATGCCGACGATGTCGGCCGGGGCGGTGGGGTTTTTAACGAACAGAATCTTCGACGGCATGTCGCGGTTCGACACCATGTGCAACTGGTAGCCGCGCACCGATCCGAACGCGGATAGGATCACGGCGTTCTTGATCTTCTGCTCGGCGATCATCTTCTGGAGCCCGTCGAGCAGGTCGGTTCCGAATTTGAAGCGCAGCACGACGATCCGCTCGAGGGGTCCGCTGACGGCAAACACATCGGGCACGCCGGGGCTGTTGGGCTTGGAGTCGACGGCAGGGTTGCCGGTGGCGTGGCTGACCTCCCAGCGCGTTTCCTGCGCCGGCAACGCGAGACCCGAAGCAAGCAGGGCAACGACGAAAAGTCTCTTCATGCGGAACCTCCCTGTGGGCGAGCCGAAGCCTCGGTTGTCGCGGAGTTTCCCCAATCGCCCCGCGCGATCGGCGCGATTCCGACCGGCGCACTAGAACGGGATGTCGTCGTCGGAGATTTCGGCGGCCTGCGAGTAGTCATCCGGGCCGGCGGGGCGCCGCTGATCTTCGTTCACCGCGGCGTTTGAGGAGCTCGAAGAGCGGCTGTAGGCGCCGCCGTCGTCGCGCGCCGAGAGCAGCGAAAGATCGTTGACGAGGATTTCGGTCTTATATCGCTTGGCCTTGGTCTCCTTGTCCTCCCAACTGCGCGTCTGGATCTTGCCCTCGATGTAGAGCTTGGAGCCCTTCTTCACGTAATCGCGGACGATTTCGGCAAGGCGCTTGAAGGCGACCAGATTGTGCCACTCGGTGCGGTCCTGCCAGTTGCCCTGCGGGTCTTGAAAGCGGTCGCTGGTGGCGAGGCTAAAGTTAGCCACCATCACGCCGTTGGGGGTGGAGCGAATCTCGGGGTCCTTGCCTACGTTGCCCAGAAGGATGACTTTATTGACGCTCTTGGCCATGTTCGTGCTCTCCTGTTCCGTTGCGGGCCCGGCGGGGTTCCAAGATGGGCCGGGCTGTCGATCGGGAAATCGCGCCGGCGCGCACGTCGGGATGCGGGCCGTTGCCGGCCTACCGGCAAATCTTACTATACCCCGGCCTTCGGGGTGCTCGCGTGCGGAAAGGAGCAAATTACCGCGCGAAACCTACCTTTGGCGAGTACATCCGGCGCACGCTGACGGCCTCTAGCTCATGCGGCCCATCTCGCGGAACTGGTGGGCGACGGCTTCGAGGAAGGTCTCGACGCTCACATCGGGTGGAATGGCAAGGCCGGACTTGGCGCAGAGCGCCGAGGCGATGCGCGCAGCGAGCGCGGCGCGAGTCGACAGATCCATGTCCAGGCGGCGCGCGAAGAAGCCTTCCAGCACCACGAGGTCCGATGTCGAGAGGCGGGCCAGCGCGGGCGCCGGCAGCAGAACCCGCAGGTGCGGCGGACCACCCCACAGACCAGGACCTGTCTGTAGGGACACCGGCTGGCCACCCCACGGACCAAGACCTGTCCGCGGGAACCCTGGCGGTGCAATGGACAAACCCGCGCCGGACGGAGGGGCGAATGCCGGGGCGGTGAAGGTGCGCGAGGTGTTCGCGCTCCATGCCGGCGAATCGGCTTCGCGGTCGTGCACCACCAGCGTTCCCGCGACCAGGTCGCCCAATCGCTGATGACGCCGGGTGACGAACATGGTGACGACGCCGATGGCATAGAAGCTGGGGAGATAGTCGACGAAGCGGACCAGGTTGCGGCCCAGCGCCTCGACGAACGTGATGCCGCGGCCGGACTGATGGATGACGCGAATCCGGGCCACTCGTTTGCCCGGCGTGCGCCCGTTGGCGAAGGCCTCGAAGAGCGCGAAGTAGCCCCACTGCAAAAGGAAAAGGATGAGAACGAAGATGCCCACGACCCAGTTGGCCGAAGCATCGCCGAAGAAGCTCAGCGCCGGGAGGAGCATCGCGGCCAGGAGGATCAGAATGACGAAGGCTGCGCCCATGATGAGAGAGTCGACGAGGATGCCGATGAACCGGCTGCCGATTCCGGCCAGCGGCATCTCAATGGCTACGAGTTCCGGGGTCTCGATGTTAAGCTGGTCTCCAATCGGCTCCATGGCAATCGTCCTCTCCAATCAGTGGCTGGCGAAGCGCCGCCCGTACTGGGACCGCCTGGGGGCGCTGCTGGGCCATGCCGGCGCGGTTGGCGTCAGGAACCTCTCGCGCGAGGAGCTGCGCGAAACGGCGCTGCTCTACCGGCAGGTGGCCAGCGACCTGTCCACGCTCCGGCAGGACCCGACTGCCCGCACTTACACCGAACACGTCAACCAGTTATTGGCTCGCGCCCACCATATCATTTATTCCAGCCGGCGCAAAGGTTTCCTGAGGATTCTCGCCTTCCTGCGCGACGATTATCCGCTCCTGATCCAGCGGCAAATCCGCTATGTGCTGCTGTCGCTTTTGATCCTGGTGAGCGGAGCGGCGCTGGGCTCGGTGCTCACCCTGGCGCGGCCGCAGTTCATGCGCCACATGCTGGGGCCGGAGATGGTGGAGACCATCGAACGGCACGAGATGTGGACGCACTCGCTGGTGGCGGTGGCGCCGGCGGCATCGAGCGCCATCATGACCAACAACCTGAGTGTGTGCTTCATCGCCTTCGCCGGCGGAATCGTCTTCGGGCTGGGACCGGTGTGGTCGATGTTCTTCAACGGGCTGCTGCTGGGCGTGATCGGCGTATCCTGCGCGCAGCACGGCATGTCGGTGGACCTTTGGAGCTTCGTCGCGGCGCACGGCTCGCTGGAGCTGCCGTCGATCGTTCTCTCCGGGGCGGCCGGGCTGCGGCTGGGGCACGGGGTGCTGTTTCCGGGGTTCTACCGGCGGCGCGACTCGATTGCGCAGGCCGGCGCGGAGGCCACGCGCATGGTCGCCGGAATCATTCCGCTGCTGGTGATCGCGGGCACGCTCGAGGGATTCTTTTCGCCGTCGGCCGCGCCGGTGTGGCTGAAATTCACCGTGGGCGGACTGCTGTTCACGCTGCTGGTGGTGTGGCTGTTCCGGCCGGTGGCGGGAGTCAAGCCGCTCTCGGAACCTTAGCGGTCAGCTTGATGTTCAGAGCCTTCATGACGGCCAGGGTGGTTTTCAGCGTGGGATTTCCTTTGGCGCTGAACGAGCGATAGAGCTGTTCGCGAGAGAGCCCGTCCGGCTGGCGATCTCCGACATTCCTTTAGCCCGCGCCACGACGCCGAGCGCATGGGCGATGTAGGTGGCATCGTTGGTCTTGAATGCCTCTGCCATGAAGATGGCAATGGCTTCTTTCGATCCAAGATCATCGGCAGGATCGTAATTCGTCAATTTCCTAGCCATTTTCTTCGCTCCACTCCGCTGCCAGGCGTTTCGCCGTCTTGATATCCCGATCTTGTGTCCGTTTGTCCCCGCCGCACAACAAGAGAATGATCGTATTTCCCCGCTTCTGGAAGTAGACCCGGTAACCGGGACCGTAATCGACTCGCAGTTCACTAACGCCCTGGCCGATTGGCTTCACATCGCCGGCATTCCCAAATGCGAGCCGATCCAGACGGGAAGCAATCAGGGCACGCGCACGCTGATCCTTGAGCTTCGTTCGCCACTTGCGGAATAGCTCGGTCTGCTTGAGTTCCATCATCGGCGATCGTAGTCTATAAACTACACGCTTCCTCACTCCCTGTCAACGGATTATTCGCGAAAAGGCCTCGCCACTGCCCGCGAATCGGCTACACCATCGCCCGCTCTTTCACCTTCAAGTACTGGTTCAGAACCGCCGAAGTAAGCTGCGCGGGATCGAGGTCGAGGGTGAGCGCTCCCTGTTCGCGCAGGCGGGCCAGCAGGCGCTCGCGGCGCGAGGTCAGCTCCAGCGCGGCCGAAGAGCGGAACATCTCTTCGACGGTTCTGGGCCGCGCGTTGGCGATGGCTGCAACATCCGGCTGCGCCATCGCGACGAAGAGCAACACGTGCCGGTGGAGCAACTGCATGGCGCCGTCGATGACCTCGGGGCGCATGGCGGTTTCGGCGAGGTCGGTGATCCAGAGGACGAGCGCGCGGCGCGGCTGCCAGCGGTTCAAGGCGGCCGTGGCGCGGAGGTGATCGGCCTCGCTGGGTTCGGCGCGCGCCTGCGAGAGCGCCTCAATGATCTGCCGCAAATGCGCCGGGCCGCGAGCGGGAAGCACTCGCTGCTGCACATGCTGGCCGTAGACGAGCAGGCCCACGCGATCGCCGGAGTAAAGCGCCAGTTGCGCCAGGGCCACGGCGGTCGAGCAGGCATAGTCGAGCTTGGAGTGGCCGCGACGATCCACTTCGCCCTTGCCGCGCAGAATTCTGCCCTGAAGCAGGCGACCGGCGTCGAGGACGATCCACACGGCCTGGCTGCGCTCGGTCTGGTAGCGGCGCGTGATGAGCTGGCCGCGGCGCGCCGTCGCCGTCCAGCAGATGTCGCGCAGGTCGTCGCCCTCGAGGTACTCGCGGAGGCTTTCGAAGTCGCGGCCCAGGCCGCGCTCCCGCACCTGGCGGAGCTGGAGTTCGATCTGGCGTCCGCGGACGAGAAAGATCTCCTGGTCCTCGCCCTGGCGGAGCGTGGGATAGACGCGGACCTTCTGCGCGAGCGGCGCCACGGCCCACTTTTCCACGAGCCCCAGCGCCGATTTGTAACGGATGTAGACGGCTCCGGCCATACCGTCGCCGCGCTCGCGCGGCTCGATCTTGTAGCGCAGCGATGCACGCACCCGCGGAAAAACGCGCAGGCTGTGCGAGGCGGGCGCGGCTACGAGCGCGTCGGGCAGGTCGTCCACGAGGCGGCACTCCAGGACCAGTTCGCCGGTGTGCTCCACGGCCAGCTCGATTTCGGTTTCGCCGTCGAGTGCCGGGGCGCTGCTCCACCAGCGTTCGATCGCGATCTGCCGCGGGACGGGCAGACGCAGCCCATCCAGAAAAGCGATCAGCAGAACCAACCCATCCCAGACCAGCATGCCGAAGCCCCAGGTTGGGCGGAAGAATCCCGGCAGCGCGAGCAGAAAGCCTGCAACCAGCAGCCAGATGGCGCGCGGCGTGAGGCCGAACGCAAAACGGCCGCGCGGCTGGCAAACCGCACGCACCGGATCGGGATGGAGCGAAGGCGAGATCATCGGACTTCGATGGGCAAATCCAAAGCCACTGCAAGGGAATTGTTCAGTTTTCGTATCTTCGCAGCCGGAAGAGTTCCCACATATCGAGTCAGCTGGGATTTGCGAATGCTTGCGAGGTTATCGCACATGATCCAGCTTTCGTGCTTCAGGCCCTCTTCCAGACCGACGGCGACTTGAGTCCCAAGACCCTCGCCGAAAGAATAGATCGGAGCACAGACGACGGTGGAGTATCGCGAGTCAATGAGCCCCTGGTGGCTGACGATCACGAAAACCCGCTGCCGCTTCGGGTCGCCGGCAGGATCGCCGACAAGATAAAGTTCGCCTCTTTTCATGGCAACGAACACCCGAAAGAACCTTCCCCGTCGCGAGACGAGTGAAATACCCAGGCTGTTACAGGTAAGGCGCCTGGTACCTCAGGACATCCTCGGCCTCTTCGTTCAACCGATCGGCGGCGGCATCGATGAGTTCCCGGTCGCGCATCTGGATGGCGCGCCGGGCCGAATCGCGAAAGTGGTCGCTGAGCACCTTCTCGATATAGGCCGAACGGGAGCCGCGTTTGCCAATGCGCTTGTCGATCTTGATGAGAAGCGGCGAGGAGAGCGTGATGGATGTCTTTGTCTTCATACTACTTTTATCCTACTCCAATCCTACCCCCGCGGCACCGCGACCGACGCCACGACATCGCCGAGCACGCGGTCGGCGTCGAAGCCCTCGAGCTCCGCCTCCGGCTTGAGCAGGATGCGGTGGCGCAGCGCGGGCAGCACGGCGAGCTTGACGTCGTCGGGAAGGATGTAGTCGCGGTCCTCGAAGGCGGCGAAGGCCTGCGCCACGCGGAGCAGGCAGATGGCGGCGCGGGGACTGGCGCCCAGCGCCAGCATGGGCCACTCGCGGGTGCGGCGGACGAGATCGAGGATGTAGCCGTAGAGATCGGACTCGACGCGAATCCTGCGAATCTCCTCGCGGGCGTCCATGAGGGTCGCCGTGGCCAGCGGCTGGATGTTGGCCTCGTCGAGGATGCTCGCGGCGCTGGCAGCGTGGTGCCGCTCCAGCATCTGCCGCTCCTCGCTGGGGGCGGGGTAGCCGACCTTGATCTTGAGCAGGAAGCGGTCGAGTTGCGCCTCGGGCAAGGGATAGGTGCCTTCGAAGTCGATGGGGTTCTCGGTGGCGAAGACCGTGAACCATGCGGGCAGCGTGCGGCGCACGCCGTCGCTCGTCACCTGCCGCTCCTCCATGCATTCGAGCAGAGCCGCCTGCGTGCGCGGCGGCATGCGGTTGATCTCGTCGACCAGCAGAAGATCGGTAAAGACCGGGCCGGCGTGGAAGGTGAACGCGTCCGCGCCCGGCTTGAAGATGGTCGTGCCAAGGATGTCGGCGGGCATCAGGTCGGGCGTTCCCTGCACGCGCTGGAAGCCAAGGCCGAGCAGGCGGCCGACCGATTTGACGATCAGCGTCTTGGCGATGCCGGGCACCCCCTCCAGCAGCGCGTGTCCCTGCGTGAGCACGGCGACCAGCACCTCGCCGATCACTTCGTTTTGCCCCGCGATCACGCGCCCCAACTCGGCGCGCGCGTGGGCCAGCAATTGCTGCGTCGCCGGCAGCGCCGCACTCCGCCGCGGCGCGCCCTGTTCCACATTCTGTTCGTCGGTCATTCCGTTCTCCTTGCCTGCCGCTCAATTTGCTTCAGGCCGGTTGAAGTTCAAACTCGTTGTATGCCGGCCGGTCCGGGCCGCGCCGCGGCGTCCAGCGCCTCGCTATACCGATTCAGCGCCTGCACCAGCGCCAGGGCGCGCTTGGGCGCCAGCCGGTCGTCCTTAATGGCCGCTTCGCAATCCGCCAGGTCTTTCTCGAGATCCGCGGCAACCAGCGGGAAGCGTCGGCGCAGCGCGCTTCCCACTTCCGCCGCGCTCATCTTCGCAGCCTTCAGGCCGCACCAATCGCCTACCCTGCGCCGAAATCGCTCCCAGGCGAGATCGACGGCTGTGGCCGAAGCTCCGGCCTCGGCATAAAGCGAGCCCAGCGCCTCGAGAAACTCGACGGGAGAGGTGCGCGGCAGACGGGGCAGATCGCGCAACGGTCCGCGGCGGCGGCTGAAGCTGAAGAGGACCAGCAATCCGATCCCGGCCAGCCCGCACAAAAGCATGGTCAGTGCGGGACCCCGCGCGTAGAACCAATCGGAGTGGATCTCGCCGTGGAGCGACTCGTCCCAGTAGAAACGGCGGCCATCGCGCGGGCCGAGCGAGTTCAGAAAGAGGCTCAGGTTATCGGCGCGGCCGATCGATCCGTTCTCGAGCGGCGTGGAGCTGGCCCACCAGACGACCTGGCCTTTGGCGGAGGCGTACTCGACCACGGCGGGAGCGCCGGCGCAGTTGTACTCGACGCGGTCCGGCGGACGGTCCAGGCCCCAGGTTGAGTCGGGCGACATCCAGACTTCGCCCGAGTCAGCCAGCGAGTCGAGGCCCTGCGCGGCGAGCTTGCACGCGGAGGAAAACTTTGTGGGCGGCCGGACGTCGCCATCGGGCGCGAGTATGCCTCCGGACCATCCGGTAACCAGAACACGGCCGCCACGGCCAACGATATCGCGGACGGCTTTCCGGTCTTCGGGCGTGTCGATCGTGGGCGCGGCGAAGATGACGACGGTCTGCGCATCGGCGCGCGATGCCAGATCGCTCAGGGGCTGTTCCCAGCGAACGGCGCCGTATCCGCGCGCCTGCAGCATCTCGAAAGCCGCGCGCGCGCCGTGACGGCCGGTGAGATAGGTGCTGGGCAGGGGGTTGTCGTCGCGGTTCTCGTCGCGCGAGAAAAACGCGGTGACGACGGCGAGCACGACGACGGTGATGAGGCAGCCGATGAGCAGCTTGCGGTCCTTGGCGTCGAGGGTGGCGAGGAGCTTCATTCCGCTGCTACCCCCAGCGCCGCGGCCTGCTTGAGGGCGGAATCGAAGTCCGGCGCGGCCGCCGCGCGCCCGCCGTACCATGTGCGCTCGAATTCCCGAGTCAGTTCCGCCAGCGCCGGCCTGCGCGGATCGGAGCCTGCGAGCAGAGAAAGATACTCGCGCGGAGTGCGGGCGCGATCGGCCGGCCACAGGCGTCGCGACTCGAGCCGTGAAATCGAGGCCCAGTAAAGGAAGTGGATGGCCTCGCGCCACTGTCCGTTTGCCGCCGTCGATTGCGCGTCGCGGAGCCACAACTGCCATTCGCGCGCCGAAGGCGCTCCGGGGGCGGGCTCGACGTCGGGAGTGAGGCGGACGCGGCCCCGGCGCTCAATGCGGACCAGGAGCAGCACCAGGGCGGTGCAGACTCCGGCGATCAGCAGGATGCGCAGCGCCAGGCCGATCCACGGCGCGCGCTCGCCGATGCGGAACAGGCCCGCGAGGAGCCGGTCGAGCTGGTTATAGAACCACTCGAGGAATCGCTCGCGGGGAGAAAGCTCGGCCACACCCTTGTAGGCTTTCTGAGCCAGAATGGCGTTCAGCGCTTGCCGCTCGCCGGCGTAGTCGGGGTTTGGCGCGGCCGTGCCCGACGCCTGCTTCAGGTCGGCCTGCAGACGGTCGCGCGCCTGGGTCAAGAGAGGGTCGATCGTGGCTGGTTTCGTTTTCGCGCGTGGGACGGCGCGGAGAACATCGGTCTTCGGGGCGGCGTCTTTCTTGGCGGCGCGCTCGAGCACAGAACGCAGCCAATCGTAGCGGACTTCGCGCGGCTGGGCGCCGGCGCCGGCGGGCCACTGCACCCGGTCGTCGAGACCGACCTGGGTGAGATCGCAGGCGGGAAAGTCGAGCGAAGAGGGACGGTGGGCCTTGGCCGCGCCCTGCGCGGAACCGGCCGCCGCCCTCTGTGCCTGGCACGCAGCCACAAGCGCGTCAAGCTTGTGCAGGTGCTCTACATAATCGTCGATGCTCGCATCGCGGAAGCCTGCGTCGACGGCGACCTGCTGGGCGCGGACACGAGGCGCGACGAAGACCAGCGACAGCGCGGCGAGAAAGAGCGCGGCAGACGCCGCGCCGATCGAACCGACGGATCGAGGCCGCGAGCAACTCATCGTTCTTCCACGGTATCAGGAGGCGCGGCTGGCGCCGAAATGCCCGCGGCCCCGCTGGGAGGCGCAACCGGTCCGAGCGGTTCCAATCCGAGGATTCCGGCGGGCGCGAATCCGGGCGGCGGGGGCGCAAGCCCGGCCTGCTGCATCATCCACTCGATATCGAAGCCCTCCTTGCGGATGCGCTGATCGAAGTAGAAGAGCACGAGCGCGATCCAGGAGACGGGGGCGAGCAGCGCCTGGATGGTGAAATCGACGACGACCCTGACGATTTCCGCCACAATGAATGCGGTCGAGGGCTCGGCGGGGTTTCCCTGTGCACCCAAGATGGCGACGATGATGAGGAAGGGGATGGAGACAGCCATCGATACGGCGAAGGCCAGCGCAGCCACCAGCAGAAACATCACACAGATGCGCCCGCGCGATCCGTGGCTGAGTTGCCACGCGCGGCTCAAGGACTGCGAGGCGGTCTTCTGCTCCGCCACGCAGACGGCAAAGCCCATGGAGTAGCCCAGTCCGCGCCAGACGATCGCGCCGACGGCGCCGGCGAAGACGAGGAAGACAAGAAAGCCGGCCGCGACGCCGGCCCCAACTCCTTCGCCGGACTGCGATAGCAGGTAGAACAAAGGAGCGGCGAGGGCGACTGCAATCGCGATCGGAATCAGCGCCACGTAGATTCCCTGCAGGATGGCGTACCAGAGATAGCGCCAGAACCACGGCCGCACGCTCGCGAGCGCGCCGCGAATGGTCGGTTTTTCGCCGCGGTAAGCGCCGACCGCGGCGTGCGTGAGGCCGCCCATGGAGAAGATGGCGGCGGCGATGTAGGCGGGGATTGCGACCAGGAATAATGCAACCGCCCCGACGGAGAGGAGGCCTACCTGTTGATAGTCATCCGGCCTCATGCCTTGATTTACCGATTTGAAGATGAACGCCCATACGACGCCGACCGGCACCAAAGCTGCGATCATCACGCCGATCGGCAGCGCGCCGATGCCGGCGAAGAGCCAGAAGCTGTGGCGATAGATCTGCGCCGTGCGATCGAGAATCTCGCCGAGGGTAGAGGGCCGGGGTGTCTCGTTCATGGCTGTACTCGCTTGCCGTGGATCTGCCCGCGCAGGCAGACCCTAGGTTTGTTCCAGCACCGGCAGTTCGGGCTGCGGCGCGAGGCCCGCGGCCTGCATCATCCATTCGATGTCGAAGCCTTCCTTGCGAATGCGCTGGTCGTAATAAAAGAGGGTGAGGCCCGTGGCGTAGATGGGACCGATGAATGTGTTCGATAGGAACACGCCGATTTGCTGCACGATCATCCAGCCGACTGGCAGCGGATGGCCCGGATGCTTGACGGAAAGAGCGATGATGGGAAAGCCGAACAAAATCCCCAGGATTAGCCGCACTGCGTAGACCAGTAAGCCGAGGACAAAAATGCGCCCCCGGGAACCCAGGCTGAGGTCGATGCTGCGCTTGATGGCGCGCCGTGCAGGCATTTCCTCGACCACGCACGCGGGCACCGCGAGGGAGTAGCGAAGCGACATCCACACGCCGTACACCGTCGCCAGAATGAACAACGGCGCAAGGACAAGAATGCCAAGCGCCGCGGCCAGGATGCCCGCCGGATTCTGCTGTCCGGCAGCCTGCGCGGCCGCCGGGTTGGTCATGAAATCATGCGGCAATGCGGCGAACACGATTGCGAAGAACGCAATGTATAGCACGGCCAGAGGCGTCCACGCGCGGAAGCCCGTTATCGTCATCAGCCACAAGTAGGTTCGCAGTCGAGGCAGTACGCCTTTTGCCGCTGCGCGGATCGACGCTGGCCGGTCCAGATAAACCCAGGCGACCGCCCGGTTATTCGCTACGATCGACAGCCCGGCGAGCATGAGCATCGCCAGCGCCTCCACCACTGCGAGTGAAGCCGTGCCCCAGCGCCAGTTCGCCATGATGTTCGGGTAGCCGAGCAACATCAGTGAGCGCAAATAGAGCAGTTGGACGGCCAGCATCGCTCCGGCGAAGATGGCCGCGATTCCGGCGAAAAGCGGGAAATGAGTTCGGTAGAGTTCGGCGGTCCGGTCCAGGATCTCGCCGAGAGACAATGGCCGTAACTGGCTGTTCATGCGGTCCCCTGTGCCGCGGAACCCGAACGGGGTCCCGCGCTAAAGTTCTGTGTCGGGCGCTGACCTGCGCCTGCCGGAAGGAAGAACCCTCGGCACAGGCGCATGGATTTCCGGACGAAACAACGATTGCGTGAACGCTTGCAGGGATCGTAGCACAGGTCCGGTTTTGCGGAGACGATTTGGGCGCCGGTGCCGGGTAGCTGGGCGGGATCTGGCCGGAGCAAGCCTTCGGGGATCTGCGGGAATTTCTTGACCAGCAGGTAACTAATCCTTTAGTTGCTCGTCTATTGAAATGTGCGAATGGACCGCAGGTGTGGTTTGTTCCATGGAATCAGAGACTTAAGAATGCCGCCAAAGAAATCCAACACGCTGACCGAGGCTGAACTGAGGCTGATGAGGCTCCTCTGGCGGAGGGGCGAGTCCGCAGTGACCGATCTTGTGGCCGCCCTGCCGGAGGAGGAGCGGCTGGCCTACAACTCGGTGCTGACGACCATCCGGATCCTGGAACAAAAGGGCTATGTCACACACCGCCAGGAGGGCCGGGCGTTCGTCTACCGGCCGTGCGTGGCTGAGCAAGAGGCGAGCCGGTCGGAGGTGCGCAACGTGCTGAGCCGGTTCTTTGGCAACTCGCGCGAGCAACTGGTGTTATCTCTGCTGGGCGACGACGGGATCGGCGCCGAGGAGTTGGGCCGGCTGAAGGAAGCGATTCGCGGCGCGGCGCCCGGCAAGGAGAGCAACTAGAAGATGCAGGGAATCGTCATGGCCGATGCCGTTCGCGCGACGCTTGCCGATGCTGCCAGCCGGCTCGGAGCGGCGTTCGCGCAGGCCGCTGCGCCGACGGCCGTCACGGCCCTCTGGCAGGGAGCGGCAGTGGCCGTCGCCTTGGCGCTCTGCCTGCGGCTCGCTCCACGCGTCTCTGCCGCATACCGGTTCTTTGTTTGGGCCGCGGGCTTCGCGGTCGCGGCCGGGCTACCGTTCCTGCCTTGGCTGGCTCCAGCTTCGCGGACGGGCGTGGCGGCGCCTGCGCCGGCCGGCGCGCACTTGCAGGGGGCATGGTTCCAGCTCGATGCGCGCTGGGGATTCGTGATCGCGGCGATGTGGCTGGCCCTCTCGGCGCTCCGCGTTGCGCAGCTTGGCGGACACCTGATTCGCTTGCGCGGGCTCTTGAACAGCGCGACGCCGGTCGAACCCGGCGGGAGTCTCCGCTTGCTGCTCGATCGCGTTTCACCCGCACGCCGCTGCATCGCCATCTCGACGGCCAGCAGCCTCGACCGGCCCTGCGTTGTCGGCTTCTTTGCGCCCCGCATCCTGATCCCGGATTGGCTCTTCGACCGGCTGACGCCGGAGGAGCTGGAGCAGTTGGTGCTGCACGAAGCCGAGCACCTGCGGCGGGGCGACGATTGGAGCAATCTGGCGCAGAAACTTGCCTTGGCGGTTTTTCCGCTGAATCCCGCCCTGGCCTGGATCGAGCGCCGCCTTTGCCGCGAACGGGAGATGGCCTGCGACGAAGGAGTAGTGAGCAGGACACAAGCGCCAAACGCCTATGCGGCCTGCCTGGCCAGCGTAGCCGAGCGCGGACTGGAACGGCGCGACCTGCTGCGCCGCGCCCACGCGCTATCGCTGGGAGCATTCGAGCGCCGGCCGGAGCTGGTGCGCCGCGTGCACAGCATTCTGTGGAACAAAAGAACCCTCCATCCCGCCGCCGCTCGGGCCCTCACTGCCGTTGTGGCCTGCGGTCTGCTGGCCGGGGCAATTGAGTTGGCGCGCAGCCCGCGGATCGTGGCCTTCGTTTCCGCGCCAAGCGCGGATGCGCAGACGGCTACGGCCGTACAGGCGCAGGACAGCCCGGGCAGCGGCGAGCGCGCGCAAAACGCAGACAGCCAATTACCTGTCGTCGTCCCGGGCTATCGCTCGGTCAAGACGAAGGCGATTTTGCCTGACAGCCGCAATGTACGAGCGCCGATAGCCGCTGCGCCGAGCCGGTCCGTGAAACGGCCCGCTACAGGCTCCGATGCGGAAGTTGCATATTCGAGAAGCGCGCCGCGGCCGGAGCTGACGGCGGCTCAGATGACGGCATCGGCGGAAGCGCCAGAGCCGCAGATCGTTGTGTTCACCGCGTGGGAAGAGACGCCCAGACAAGCTGCGCGAGCCGTGGCGGACTATGACATCGGCGCAGAGGGCGACGGGCCGCGCGCCGCAGCCGCGGATCAGCGAAGCTCCGAGCCGCCCGTGCGGATCACAGTCACGCGGTGGATCTTCGCCGTCTACCCGGCGAACCAACCGCCTGCGCCGCCCACGTCAGGCGCGAGAACGCCCCGCACAACAGATTCGCATTTCCGCCGCCTGCCCGCGCCGCCTGTCGACGGCGGCTGGCTGGTCTTCGAACTCTAAGACAAGGAAATCAAACCCAACGGAGGGAAGAACATGTTCGCAGTAACTAAATCATTAGTAGCAAAGATGAAGGCTTCCACGGCCGGCAGAGCCGTCAACAAGGTCGCAGTGCCGGCGGGGATTGTTGTTACGGTTCTGTTTGTTCTCGCGTTTGCATTCGACCACCTGCAGGTGCACGCTGCAGCGGCGGCAGCGGGATCAATCGATGACTCACAGGTCTCCGCTTTGACGGCGCTCGACAATGCCGTGGAGGCGGTGGCCGCGCGGGTGACTCCAGCCGTGGTCAACGTGTCGGTCACCTCGCGTGTCTCGCCCGACGACCAGGGCGAGGACGAAGGCAACGGACGCGGGAATGGCTCCGGCGGCCAGAACTTTGGATTCGGCGGCATCAACCCGCAGGATCTGCCGCCGGGATTCCGGCAATTCTTCTTCGGCCCCAACGGCAACGGTATGAAGCAGCAGCCGCAGATCGAGCATGGGGTGGGCAGCGGAGTGATCGTGTCGCCGGACGGATATATCGTGACCAACGACCACGTGGTGGATGGCGCGACCGAGGTGCGGGTCACGTTGAACGACCGGCGGGTGTTTAACGCGAAGGTCGTGGGCGTGGACAAACTGAACGACATCGCGGTCATCAAGATCGACGCGAAAAACCTGCCCAGCATTCCCTGGGGCGACTCGACGAAGCTGCATCCGGGGCAGACGGTGCTGGCCTTCGGGAGCCCGTTCGGGTACTTCCAGTTCTCGGTGACGCGGGGCATCGTCAGCGCGCTGAACCGGCCCAATCCCTACTCGGACGACCTGCGCAAGCCGGGCGACTTCATCCAGACGGACGCGGCGATCAATCCGGGCAACTCGGGCGGGCCGCTGGTGGACGCGCACGGCGAGGTGATCGGGATCGATACGTTCATCATTTCGAACAGCGGATCGTTTGCCGGGGCGGGGTTCGCCATTCCGTCGGAGATCGCGAAGGCCTCGGCCGATTCGATCATCAAGAACGGCACGGTGCACCACGGCTACCTGGGCATCACGATGAACGACGTGACGCCGGACAACGCGGGATTCTTCAACCTGCCGGACGCGACGGGCGCGATCGTCAGCCAGGTGACGCCGGATTCGCCGGCTAGCCGGGCGGGGCTGAAGAGCGGCGATGTGCTGCGCGAGCTGAATGGCAAGCGGATCGACGACGGCCGCGCTTTGCAGGTTGCGGTTAGCCAAACCGCGCCGGGAACGGCGATCGACCTGGGAATTCTGCGCGACGGCAAGCCGGAGACGCTTCATGTGACGGTGGGCGAGTTCCACAAGGACACGAGCGAAGAAGCGAGCAACGCCGGGCCGGGCGAGCAGCGCGGGCGGCTGGGCGTGAAGGTGGCCGACCTGACGCCCGAACTGCGGCAGCAGCTCAACGTGCCGGAGCGCGTGCACGGCGCGGCGGTGGAGAACGTGCGGCCCGGGAGCCCGGCGGACGATGCGGGGCTGGCGCCCGGCGACGTGATTCTCGAAGTGAACCGGCATCCGGTCGAGGACGCGGAGAACTTCGTGAACCAGGTTCACGCGGCGCCGGCGGGCAAGGACATTCTACTGCTGGTCTGGTCGAAGGGCGGCGCGAGCTACCGCGTCGTGCATCCCGAACAGGATGCGCAACCCGAGCAGTAGGGTTTCGGCGGGAGAACGCCGGGTTGCGCGGCCCCGCGGACGAATGGACCCAAGAGTCCGTGTCCGCGGGGCGACAGCAAAACCAGAGCCGGTGTGTCCCAGGGGCCACTGAGCTAAAGTCGACGCGACCAGCAGGGAGCGGCGACCCTGGAATATGCCGGGCAGGACGCGGGGACTCTGGTTTTGCTCAAAGTTCCAGGGCTGCTGAGGTTGGGTGGCGCTGGATGAATCGGGGTCTGCTCGGGGGGAGGAGATCCCGATTCAAATCAGGGAGGCAAGGCCAACATCGCGCCAGCGCGCGAATCCCTGGGAATCATCTACCGCACCCTCAAGAACGGCTCGGTGTTCGAGGACTTCCCCAACTTTGTCCCGGCCTTCGGAAACAGGCCAAAACCAACCAATAAGGAGACAACTGTTCATGGGAGCAGCCAGTAGGGAATAGAGAGACAGGGAACAGAGACGGGGGAAGAGAAAAAGCCCGAAAACGGATGACCTACAGGTGTACGGAATCGCGCGCGGAACTCAGCCGGAAAAACGACGCATTTTGAGAGAGGCGAAACCGACGACCTGCAGGGCCTATTTGACCGTGTTTTGTCGACCTGCAGGTCGCCGGAAATGGCAAAAAGCGTCGCATCTTGTCTGCGCAAACGTGGAAACAGGGAATAGAGAGCAGAAAAACAGGGACACAAAGACAGGGAACGAGGGAACAAGGGATCGAGAAAAAACAAAAAAACGGATGATCTCCTGCGGAGCGCAGGAAACGACATTTCGGATTCTGACCGAGAATCCCGGTGCTTAGCGGATTCCAGCGTCGAATCCCGGTTTCTATCGTTTAGAGCGAAACCAGAGTTGGTGTGACCTGTTAATTTCCGTGAAGGGTCGCCGCTCCCTGCTGGTCGCGTCGACTTGAGTGCAGGGGCTTCGGGATACAGTCACTCTGGTTTCGCTGTAGCCTTCGAGCTTTTTTCTTGTCTCTGCATCTCCGCCCCCATTTTCATCAAGCGGTCCCAGGTGGGCTCCAACTGTTCTGGATCGCGGATGCAGTTGAGCCAGATGAGCCGGATGTCTCCGGGAAAAGGAGCGTTTGCGAATCTGCGATAGTTCTCAGGCAACGGCGGACCGCCAGCAGTTCCCGCCGCAGGGATCACGCCCGGGAGTTCAAAAGCATACATACTGCCGCCCGCCAGCTCTTCATGCGGATACTGCAGCAGCCAAGTACAGTTGTGACTTTCCTTGATCAGGTTGACGGAGACAATGGCCCACTGCCCGCCATCTTTCGGCGCAGCTTCCTGACAATTCCAGAATTGCCCTTCAGGAACATACACCGTGGGATCCGAAAACCCGTACGCATCGATCAGAACGTGGTTCAGACCGCGTTGCCGTACGAAATTCCCGGCTTGGAGCAGGCCCTGGTTCCAGTCAAGATTGGAATCCGCCACCAAGTCGTAGGCGGGACGGCCAAAGCTTAACGAGTTCAAGAAGGGAAGATAGTAGGGATAGGCGCGGACCGCTGTCGCAACCGACGCCAGCGCCAGCGCGACCGTGATCCAGACGCCGGCGCGGGCCAAAGGCCAGCCCGAACTCCGCAGTCGATTCAGGGCTCGCGGCAGCGGCGCCAGCAACAGCACAAGCATCGCTATGGAAACAGAGAAGTGGCGGATGCTGAACTGGAATCGGCTCAGGATGCACGCGCCGGTGAAAATCAGAAGGAAAACCCACACTGCCCGCCAGTGCAACTCCATCCCTTCAGGAATCACGGCGAGGCGTACCGGACGAAACCTCGCAACGAGGGCAACTGCGAGGGCGAGAGTCAGCAAAAGGAGAAAGACTAGCGGGGACTTCAACAGGAACAAAACCGGAAAGAAAAACCACACGCCGTGCGGGTACCAGTGCCCCAGAAGGTAAGCCGGCGGCTTGGCGGTGAACGTGAAAATGGCCAGACCACGCAGGTAAATCCACGGCGGCATGAGCGCTCTGCGCAGGAGCAGGGCCGCCATGTTATGTCCGAGAAAACCCAGTGAGTCGGTTGGCTCATTCCACGAGAGGACAAAGTAGACGGCATAGACGGCCAGTGCAGCGATTAAGATGCCCTTGATCAGACTCCGCCATCGCAAACGGCGCCAGGCCCGAAGCTCTGCTTTGTCTCCAGGCTGTTCCGGCGCCGGACGCCAGCGGAGGCTGAGAATGAAGGCGGCAAAACAGAAGAAAAGAAGTCCCGCAGAAAACTTCGAAAGCAGCGCTCCGCCAAGGGCGAGGCCGAATCGCAAAATCGTCCCGCGCGATGGAGACCGCCACATGCTGGCAAAAGCCCACAACGTCAGCACGACGAACAACGTGACGGCGATGTCGGTCAGAACTAAAGGGCCGAACGCGAGCATGACCGGCATGGTCGCGTAAGCGCAAAGGCAGAGCAGTCCGCCCCAGGGATCGCCGAGGCGAGAGCCATAGAGAAACAGAACGAGACCCAGAACAAGTGTCAGCAACAGCATGGGCTGCCGCGCCCAGAAGACCGTTGGCAGAAGTTCGTTCCAGCGGGCAACCAGCCAGTCGCCGAAGATCCATTCGCCGAGAAACTGCTTGAACATTCCGCTGCCGCTGAACGTCCACGACACGTGGGAATAGTCGGCGTGCACGCCGCGAACGACAAGCGGCAGCGCGGCCAGCACCTTCGCCAGCGGAGGGTGTTCCTCGTTCATTCGCATGTCCAGCTTCTGCAAATAACTCACGCCTGCTCCGATGTGCGCCACTTCGTCGAAGGTGACGGATTCACGTCGCACAGCCCCGTCGGCAAGCACAGCCATGAGGGCAAGGAGCAAAATCGCCCCGGCGAGAACAATTATTGACGATCGTTTTTCCATAGAGTGGACCAGATCGCGGAATGATTGGAAAGACCAGAACTCCAAACGAACTTCGCAGAGCCACAATGATGCATACCATTTTACGCAGCCCGATGCGGCCAAACTCAAAGTCCGATCCCGTCCGCGCGGATGCCGGCGCTCGGAAAGCGGGAATCGGAGATGAACCCCCGCGGCTCGCTTTCACCATAACCGCTCCGCCCCAGCCGCCGGTATTTCGAGCGCCGGAATATCTCTACACATCGAAGCAGAATCCGGCGACTTCATTTCGTCAAGAGCGGATCGGACAAAATCGGCCCGCGGCGCCGAAACCACTCGGCGGCGAGGGGGAGTCGCAGGCGGCGCGTCGTGGTCATAAAATAGGAACGTTTTCGAAATCAAGAAGAATGCGGTTTCGGCGATTCCGGAGGGGGCGGCGATGCGCGTGAAAGTCTACGGGATCAAGCCCCGCGGGGCTATAAAGCCCAGCGGCGGAGAGTTTGTATTGGATAAAAGCCGCTTGCACTGCGTCATCACCGTAAAAGACGGGAAGGGAAGTTTCGAGTTTCGCGATCGAAGCAGGGAAAAGCTGATCCGGGAACTTTTCGATGCGCCGTCAACTGTCTTCGTCGCCGGAGGGAAGACACCCGACGGAGCGCACTGGGATGCCATCGAGACTCATCCCGCCTGGAGCGTCGAGGCCATCGAAGCGATCGTGAAGGATGTGCTCTACGGCCACAGCCTGGGCGCGACGATCGAATACGAGGACAAGAGAGGGATTCTCGCCAGGGCAGCGGAGGCCATCCGGGGGACCTGGCGGCGGAAAGACAGGGAGCAGGGAACGGCAGGTAGCCGGTAGCCGATCCCACCTTAGCCGGAAAGACAAGAACCCGGCGAAGGTGGGGCACCCGGGATGACTGCTCGAGCGTGTTTCAAAAATGTCCCGGCGGATTTGGCTCGAATCCCTCAGGGGTTAAAACCCCGTGTTTTATAGCATTTTTCGGCCCGGCTAAAGCCGTGCCCTTATTACAAAACCGATTTTTGAAACACGCTCTAATAACTGACCACTAACGGCTAACTACTAACTACTAACTACCGCCGTCACTCCATCCACAGCGCGCTGGTGACGATGCGCGGATAATAGCGGCTGGCCTTGCCTTCGCCGGAGACGATCTGGTCGCAGCAGGCCCAGAAGGAGCTGCCCTCGGTTTGCCACTTGACATGCGCGGCGTCGGCGTGGCGGAAGACCTCGGCAACCTTGGCGTCCTGGTCGAGATGGAAAACGCGACGCGCGACGTGTAGGAAGATGGCGATCTTACTCATCCACGAGTTGTTGCTGGTGGATGACAGCTTGATGCCGCCGTCGGCGAAGAGATTGCGGCGCTCGGGGTCGAGCAGCAGGCGGCGCGTGTGCTCCTTGAGCGCGTCGAACATCCGCTTCTCGGCTTCCGTCCCGAACACCTCCTCCAGCGCGATGCCCGCAAACCCCGTGCGAACGAAGTAGAGCGGATACACGCAGCCCTCCACCGCGGGCAGAATCCGCGACGCATATCCCGGGTTGCCCTTCTCGAAGATCGCCGGCAGCACGCCATCGACGGCCTGATCCGCGACGACGCCCGCGACCTTCGCCGCCAGGTCTTCGGCGCGCTTCTGGTCGGCCGCCGCGCCCAGCTCGCGGAACAAGAGCGCCAGCGCGCGGTAGCTCGCCCAGCTCTTGACGGCGATGTAGACGTTGTTGCGCGTCTGCGCCAGCGAGTGGTCGAGCGAGTCGTAAGTGGTGATCTCCTGGCCGCCGGCGGTGCGCGTCGAGTCGTACTGCGCGAAGCCCACGTCGCCGCCGCGGTTGATCATGCTGGCCAAGCAGGCCTCAACGACGGAGCGGTTCTGCTTCAGCCATTCGAGGTCGCGCGTCTTGGCCACGTAGCAACCGGCGGTCAGAATCCAGTTGCAGAGCTGCTCCTGGGTCATGTAGCTGAAGCAGCCGGTCAGGTTGGCCAGCTCGTAGCTGGAGCGGCCCTTGGGCGAGAAGTTGTTGTGCGCGCCCATGTCGTGGCAGAAGCTGAGGCCGCCGGGGCGTGTGTCGTAGGGCCGCGTGAGCTGCGCCTCGTCGGGCGCGGGCGGCGCCTGCGAGGGATCGATCTGGCCGAGCGGCGCGGCCATCGCGATCTCGGACTTATAGACCTTCACTTCGTCGGTGTAGCTGTAGAGGCTCGCAAAAGTGTCGAGCAGGTTGCGCACCAGCCACGGGTTGCGGTCGAGTTCCCAGAAGACGTGATCGACGGCGAGGTCGAGCGTGTTCATCATGCAGTACTCGCCCTCGTTCACCACCCACAGCGGCTCGCCGTCGACTTCGAGCAGTTGCGTCGAGCCGTAGTAGCTGTGCGTCGCGTGGGCGACGATGAAGCGCTGGTCGTCGGAGAGATGGGCGGCGTCGAGCTCGGCGTCGAGGGCCTCGGCCGTCGCGGCCAGCTCTCCGGCGCGGTCGAGCGCGGCGCCCAGCACCTCGGGCAGGCTCTTGTAGTAGCGCGTGTAGAGGAATTTCGCGTCGAGCCCGTTGGTGCGGAAGCCTTCGAGATAGGAGCCGAGCGCGATGGTGAGCGCGTACTTCTTGCCCGCCGGAACCTCGAAGCCAAATCCGGGACAGGAGCCGAGCAGGTGCACGGGGTTGTGCTGCTCGCGCACGCCGTCGGAGGCCGACCAGCGCATGAAGACGAAGGGCTCGGCCGCGGCGGCAGACCCGTCGCCGTCGGTCACGTCGTAGAGCTCGGCGGCGGCGCCAGCCTCGCGGCGGAAGGCGAAGCCGAGCCGGCCTGCGCCCAGGCCGTCCTCGATGACGCGCTCGCCGGGCCGCGCGTGGTTCAGCGCGAACATGGCGGTCCTGGTTTCCGCGCCGCCGGTGTTGTCGAGCACCAGGCGCGCGACGATGGCCGGCAGCAGCCCCTTGCGCATGGCGTCCGCGCTGTCGTGCGCGGGGTCGGGGATGGGGCAGAAGGGCGAGTAGACGGTGAACGTGAGCCCCTGGGCGCGCCACTCGTCGGTGGCCCAGCCGTAGGAGCGCTGGATTTCGCCGTCCTTGAACGGCTCGGCGTCGGGCTTCACGTTCTGCTCGGCGGGGCCGGCCTGCTCCACCAGGAAGGCGTCGGCCGCGCGGCTCACCGCGCCCACGTAAAACGGCAGGCACTTCAGCGTCGCGCCGGAGTGGCGGTCGCCCTCCTTGAAGCCGATGAAGACTTCCTGGTCGCCGGGCTGGCCGATCTCCAGCCCGATGCCGCCGCGGGTGCCGAAGTTGCCGCAGGTAAAGCTCATGAAAGCGCCCATGGGCGAGTGCTGGGCGTTGAAGCTCAAGTGGGTCGAGAGCGGTCCGCGCTTGGTCATCGTAGAACCTCTGGTAAAACGATTTGCAAAGCCAACCCCAAAATACTAACGCACCGCCGCGAAGGCGTTCTCGCGGGGCGTTCGGCGGGAGGTTGCGCCGCCCCGTGAGGCGGAACGAAGGGAATGTGCCGAGGAGCGGGGCAAGGGTCGCAAGAGGCAGGCCAAGGCTTCTCTCGGACGTCTTACGAGCGTCTTACGCGGCGCTCGGGCCGTTTCCCTGGGGTGGCCGATGGCTTGAGAGAAAGGACAAAAGCTAGGGAAAGGCGCGCTTGTAAGCAAAACGCTGGCCAATCAGACAATCTGATTCCGTCTCATCAAATTGTTGGAAAATAACGGCGGGACGCGAAATCCACAGCACCGAAGGCGGGATGCAAGACGGGGTAAGACAGAGAACAGAGAACAGAGAACATCTGACGGCTATTCGCTGAGATCTGACAACTGTTAACCGACAACTGACAACTGGCCGCTAGATGTACTCCTTGAAGAGCTCGGGCGAGGGGTTTGCGATGACGCCCCGGCCGACGAGCATTCCGTCTTCGGCGGCGGCTTTCGAGCCGGCATTGATGGCGGCCTGGACGCTGGCCACGTCGCCGGCCATGACCACGAATCCCTTGCCGCCGAGGGCCATGGCGAGGTGGACGCGCAGCAGCGTGACGTTGGCCGACTTGACGGCGGCGTCGGCGACCTCGATGATGCTGGCCGCCGAGAAGGTCTCGACGACGCCGATCGACTTGAGCTGAGCGGGATCGACCTCGACGGTCTGCGAGATGGCCTGGAGCACCGAGGGATGCACGCGGGCGATCTGGCGGCGCTCGATGAGCGAGGCAGCGGAAGCTTGGGCGCCGGCCTCGAGAGCGGCCTGGACGCTGGTGACGTCGCCGGCGACGACGATGAGGAATTTTCCCGAGCAGATGGAGCGGGCCAAGAGCAGACGGACCGAGCCCGCCTTCAGCATCCGGTCCTCGACCACGAATCCGTTGGCCACGCTCGATAGTTCAATCAGTCCAATCGAATTGATTTCAGTCGCCACGTGAAAACCTCTGCAGAAAGACTCAAAACCGCCGAAGGAGAACTTTGTTGGTTCCGTCGGGTTAGGAACTGCGCTGGTGTCAACCGCCGTCTTACCGGCGCGCGGTTCGCGTCGGACAAACTCGGCTGTACGTGCTCCGCTGCCGGCGCTCTGTCTTGCGGCGTCACCCACAGTCGACCCCGCGTCTTACGCGCGTCCTGCGCCGCCAGCCCGCGCGTCTTGCGCCGTCGTGCGCGCGTCGTGCCGTGTCTTACAGCGTCTTACAAGCCCTTCGCCGCACCCAAACTCCGTCAGTCGCCGCCTAAACCCTGTTCCCTAAACCCTGTTCCCTGTCTCTTACGCCTCGATCACCACCGCGCCGGACTCGACGGTGACGCGTCCGTCGATGCTGGCGTGGATGCGTGCGCCGAGCTGTCCCGTCTCTGGCGCGGCGATGAGGTCACCTACACGCACGCGGTCGCCGGTCTTGACCGTTGCAACTGCTGGCGCGCCCGCATGCTGCTTGAGCGGAAGCGTCACCTTGCGCGGCGCGAATATGTGCCCGCTGAGCGGACCCACGTTGCGGAACTCGCCCAGGCCGAGCTTGGCCATGAGCCTGCGCGTGGGCACGCGGCGGAACTCGCCCATGGGATGCGGCTCGACGGAATCGGGCGTGCCCTTCCAGGTGAGGCCGCGCTCGCGGGCCACGGGCTTCGACTGCACGCAGACGTTCTTGGGGTCCAGATCCTCGGGGCAGGCGAATAGGGTGCACAGGTTGCACTCGCAGCAGTAGAGGGTGCCGGCGACCATGGAGTCGGCGCCCTCGGCGAAGCCCAGCGAGCGCATGGCCAGGTGCGGCTCGATAGGATGGCCGAGCAGATAGCGGGGGCAGAACTCGGTGCAGAAGCGGCACTGGTCGCAGGCCGAGCGGCCGATCCGGGCCACGTGCACCCAAGGCGCGTTGTGGCGGCGGATGAGCGCGTGATCGGCAGGCAGAACGACGATGCCGCCGGTGGTCTTGGTGACCGGAACGCTGAGATCGGCGGCCGGGCGGGCCATCATGACGCCGCCGAGGAGAATGCCGATGTCGGGGACGGTCGGGCCGCCGGCCGCGTCGATGACCTCGCCGATGCTCGTGCCCACGGGAACGCGGAGGGTGACCGGCTCGGCGACGGCTCCGGCGACGGTCAGATATTTGTGCGTGACCGGGCGGTCGAGGCCGATGTTCATCAGGGTCTCGACGTTGGCCACGGCGGCGCCGACGTCCTTGGGCAGGCCGCCGGGCGGGATCACGCGGCCCGTGACCATGTGCACCAGGATGAACTCGTCGCCGGCGGGGTAAACGTCGGGGAGCGGCACGATGCGGATGCCGGCCGGGGCCGAGGCCTCGAGCTCGGCAATGATGTCGTGGTACTTCTCCTTGATGCCGACGACGCCCTGGCGCGCGCCGACGAGCTGCATGGCGATCGTCATGCCGTGCAGGAAGGGCTCTGCGTAGTGGTGGAGCAGCTCCTTGTCTTTATGGAGGAGGGGCTCGCACTCAGCGGCATTGGCGATCAGGAGGGGGACCTGGGCGCGAAACTTGACGGCTGTGGGGAAGCCGCCGCCGCCGGCTCCGACGATGCCGAGCTCGCCGATTCGGTCGAGGGAGGGGCTAAAGCTGGCTGATCCTGGGCCGGAACTGCCTGTTTTTGGCGTCATGATATTGGTTCTACCTCAGATTCCGCCAAAATATGCGATTGACTCTGGAAAACAATATATAGTATCATCCAAAAACAATCAAGAACATTCAACAATGAAGGTCTTGATCCCCAATATCGGAAGCACCTCGTTCAAGTACCGGCTGCTTGAGATCCCGGAGACTGCTGTGCCTGGCGCGCCTGCGCCGGCCGAGACGGTTCTGGCCCAGGGCCGGGTGGAGCGGATCGGCCAGCCGGGCGGCGAGTGCGCGGACTATCTGGCAGCGATCCGCAAGTGCATGGGCGAGATCGCCGGGCCGGGCAAGGCGATCGCAAGCCTGAGCGAGATTGGGGCGGTGGGGTTCAAGGCGGTGGTGACGGGGCCGCTGAACGCGCCGCAGATCATCGACGACGAATTCCTGAAGGTGATGGAGGAGTTCTCGTTTCTGGCGCCGGCGCACAATCCTCCGTACATCGCGGCGATGAAGGCGTTCCGGCAGGAGCTGCCGGGCGTGCCGCTGGTGGCGGTGATGGAGCCGTTCCCGTACCGCTTCATGGACGAGGCCTCGACGACCTACGCCGTGCCCTACGCGTGGCGCACGGAGCACGGCATCCGGCGCTATGGGTACCACGGGGCCAGCCACCGCTCGGCGAGCGAGCGGGTGCAGGCGCTCGTGGGGCGCAACAATCTGAGGCACATTTCCTGCCATCTGGGCGGCAGCTCGAGCGTGGCGGCGTTCCGCAAGGGCGTGGCGATCGACGTGAGCATGGGCGCGTCGCCGCAGTCGGGTCTGCCGCAGAACAACCGCGTGGGCGACATCGACGTGTTCGCCGTGCTGCACATGATGAAGAAGCTGGGATTGGGGCCGGACGAGATGGCGGCGCTGCTGGGCGCGAAGTCGGGGCTGGCCGGAATCAGCGGCACGAGCGGCGACCTGCGCGACCTGAACGAGGCGGCGGCGAAGGGCGACAAGCGGGCGCGGCTCGCGCTGGATGTGTTTATCCGCGCCATCCGGCATTATGTGGGCGCGTTTCTGCTGGAACTGGGCGGCGTCGACGCGGTGTCATTCTCCGGCGGGATCGGCGAGAACAGCGCGGAGATTCGGGCGGCGGTGCTGAAGGGGCTCGCGCCCTTCGGCGTCGAACTCGACGAAGAAGCGAACCAGACGATCAAGGGCGAGGGCGAAATCTCGACCCTGCGCTCGCTGGTGAAGATTCTGGTTATTCCAGCCAACGAAGAGTCGATTGTGGCGCGGGAGACGGTGGCAGTGGTTGTGAGAAGCAGGAAACAAGGGAGCAAGGCAGCAAGGGAGCCAGAAGGCGGGAACTGAGGGGCTAGAGACTAGGGAACAGAGAACAGAGAACAGAGAACAGAGAACAGAGAAGAGCTATGGTAAACGCAGTGAATCCGGGATCGATCGACAGGGCGGCGGTGGAGCGCATCGTTCGCCAGGTGGCGCTCGAGTATCTGGGCCGCGGCGGCAAGGGCAAGGCGCCGGAGCTCGTGGTGCAGGCCTCTTCGCGGCACATGCACGTTTGCCGCGAGGACATGGATGTGCTGTTCGGGCCGGGCACGGAACTGACCTTCGACCGGCCGCTCTTCCAGGAAGGCAACTTCGCCGCCAAGGAGACGGTGACGATTGTTGGCCCGCGCAGCCGCATCATCTCGAACCTGCGCATTCTGGGGCCGATGCGCAAGCAGTCGCAGGTGGAGCTGGCTTTTACCGACGCCATCATGCTGGGGTTCAACGATCTGCCGGTGCGGCTTTCGGGCGACATCAAGGGCACGCCGGGGGCGGTGATCGTCGGGCCCAAGGGCGTGGTGGAGCTGAAGGAGGGCGTGATCCGCGCCGCCATCCACGCGCACATGAATCCGGACGAGGCGGCGACCTTCGGCGTGAAGCAGGGCGACCGGATGAAGCTGCGCGTGGGCGGGCCGTCGGGGGTCACGTTCAACCAGGTGCATGTGCGCATCGATCCGACGTCGAAGCTCAACGTGCACATGGACACCGACGAGGCGAACGCATGCGGTCTGCACCTGACCAAGGACGTGGAGCTGTTCAAGTGACGGAATCGGCGAGAGTGGTGAGCCTGAAGCCTGCCGAAAAGCAACCGCAGATCCTTCGACTCCGTTTGTCGCGAAAAGCGCGCCAAACTCCGCTCAGGATGACAGCGCGATTCAAGGTGATTCAGACCAAGTAAGAACTTTGAGGAACGCAAGTGAAGTAACGCTACGGAACAAGAGAGGAAGCGATGAAACAAGCGCTGGGAATGATTGAGACCAAAGGCCTGGTCGCGCTCTTTGAGGCGACCGACGCCATGCTGAAATCGGCAAACGTGTCCTTCGCCGGCTGGCAGACCGTTGGCTCGGGTCTGGTGACGGCTTTCGTTGAAGGGGACGTGGCGGCGGTAAAGGCCGCTACGGACGCGGGTGCGGAAGCGGCATCGCGAATCGGCGAGGTAGTGAGCGTGCAAGTGATCTCACGGCCCCACGACGAGCTGCCGTCTTTCGTTCAAAACAGCAAGACGGCGGCGAAGAAGGCGTAGAACCGGCATTTGAAGGAGACAAGATGAGTCAGGCAATCGGATTGATCGAGACCCGAGGCATGGTCGGGTTGGTGGAAGCGAGCGACGCGATGGTGAAGGCGGCCAGCGTGGAGCTCATAAAGACGGTGCAGATCGGCGGCGGGTACGTGACGGCGATCGTGCGCGGAGACGTGGGCAGCGTGCGCGCGGCAGTGGATGCGGGCGCGGCCGCGGCTAAAGTGGTGGGCGAACTGGTGTCGTCGCATGTGATCGCGCGGCCCCACGATGCGCTTGTCGACAGCATGTTGAAGTAGCGAGGGAGCAGGGAGAACGCAGATGGCGAATGAAGCGATTGGAATGATCGAGACCAAGGGCCTGGTGGCCCTGGTGCAGGCGACGGACGCGATGTTGAAGGCAGCCAGCGTCAAGTACACGGGCTGGGTGAAGGTCGGCAGCGGCCTGTGCTCGGTGTATGTCACCGGCGACGTGGGATCGGTGCGCGCGGCGGTGGACGCGGGCGCCAGCGCGGGCCGCGCGGCCGGCGAAGTGGTGAGCGTGCACGTAATCGCTCGCCCGCACGAGTCGGTTAGCGCAGTGCTGCCGAAGTAACCGCGCGCGAACGGATGCGCCGCGGCGCACGAGGTGAGTCGGCATGTTTATCGCCAAAGTAATCGGCAATGTCGTTGCTACGCAGAAGCTGGCGAAGTTTCGCGGCATGAAGCTGCTGCTGATCCAGCCCTACATCAACCGGGAAGGGAAGCTGGAGATTTCGGGCAGCTCGGTGGTGGCGGTGGATAGCGTGGGAGCCGGCGTGGGCGAATGCGTGCTGTTCACGCAGGGCAGCTCGGCGCGCCTGACGCCGGCCACGAAGGATGCGCCCGTCGATGCGGTGATCGTGGGAATCGTCGACACCATCGAGGTCGGCGGCGCGGCGGTGGCGAAACCCTAGAGCCTGCGGGCGCTGGATGGGGAGATGGGATCGATGCAAACGCAACAGCAAGTCTCGCAGCAGGTGATTGCGGAGATTGCCCGGGAGGTTGTGGCGCGTCTGCGCATGCAGATCGAGCCGGCAGCGGCGCAGCAGGCGGCCCCGGCCCGGACGGCGGCGGCGCGCGACGGCGTCTTCGCCACGGTGGACGAGGCCGTGGACGCGGCCTACGAGGCGCAGAAGAAGGTGGCGGCGATGAGCCTGGCCGATCGCGGCCGGCTGATCGACATCATCCGGCGCATCTGCAACGACCGCCGCGAGGAACTGGGCCGGATGGAGCTCGAAGAGACCAAGGTGGGCCGCCTCGACCACAAGATCCAGAAGCTCACGAACATGCGCTACGTGCTGGGCGTCGAGGCCATGCGCAGCGACGCGCGCAGCGACCGCTCCGGCCTGTGCGTCATCGAGCGCGCGCCGTGGGGCGTGATCGGCATGATGCTGCCGGTGACGCATTCGGTGCCCACCATGGCGTCGAACGCGATCAACATCATCGCCGCGGGCAACACGGCGGTGTTTGGGCCGCACCCGTCGGGGAAGAACGTGGCGCAGTACGCGCTGCAGTTGTGGAACCGCGAGTTCGAGCGCGAGCTGGGCGTGACGAACGTGGTCACGACCGTTGTCGAGCCGAGCCTGGAAGCCGCCAACGAGATCTTCCATCATCCCAAGGTTGCGCTGCTGTGCTGCACGGGCGGCGCGGCAGTGGCGCAAGCTGCTGCGAAGACGGGCAAGCGGGTGATCGCCGGCGGGCCGGGCAATCCGCCAGTGGTCGTTGACGAGACGGCGGATCTGGATCGCGCCGCGCGGTGCATCATTGCCGGCGCAGCCTACGACAACAACCTGCTCTGCATCGGCGAGAAGGAAGTCTTCGTGGTCGCGTCGGTCGCGGATGCGTTCATCGCCGCGATGAAGCGCGCCGGGGCGTTCCAGCTCGACGCCGCGGCCATCGAGCGGCTGACCAAGGCGGCGTTCACCTTCGAGGGCGGCGGGGGCGGATGCGCCCGCGCGCACCTGAAGAAGGACCTGGTGGGCAAGGACGTTGCGGTGCTGGCCGCGGCGGCCGGCGTGCGCGTTCCGCCGAATACCGATCTGCTGTTCGGAGAGACGGACGAGGACCACCCCTTCGTTGTGGAAGAGCAGATGATGCCGTTCGTTCCGGTGGTGCGCGTGAATTGCTCCAACGCGGCCATCGCCGCAGCGGTGAAGGCCGAGCACGGATACCGGCACACGGCAATCATCCACACCAACAACGTGGAGACCGCGACCAAAATGGCGTGGGCGATGAACACGACGCTGTTCATTCACAACGCGGCCTCGCCGGCATCGCTGGGCGTGGGCGGGCCGGGCTACTTCAGCCACACCATCGCAACGCCGACCGGCGAGGGCATCACGACGCCGCTGACGTTCACGCGCGAGCGGCAGATGGTGGTGGGGGATGCGCTGCGCATTATTTGAAAGACAAGGACGTAGGGACTAGGGACTAGGGACTAGGGAACAGGGAACAGGGAACAGGGAACAGGGAACAGGGAACAGAGAACAGGGAACAGGCGATGTTTCTTGCGCGCATTGAGGGGACCGTAGTGGCGACCGCCAAGCACTCCACGCTGGAGGGGTGCCGGTTTCTGGTTGCGCGCCGGCTGGAGGCCGACGGCAGGGCGGCAGCGGAGCCGAACGTCGTGGTGGACTGGCTGGGCGCAGCGCGCGGCGCCACGGTGATGATCTCGACCGACGGCGACATCGCGCGCGAGAAGCTGGGCAACAACACCCCGGCGCGGATGGTCGTGGTGGGGATCGTGGATGCGGTTCAGCAACCAGGCAACGCGCAAGGGAGCAGGGCATGAGGCTGGGCATCGTTCGCGGGCACATCACGCTGACTCCGGCGGTGGAGTCGTTCCGCTCGCGGACGCTGGCCATCCTGGAGCCGGTGACGATGGAGAATCTGCGCGCGAAGAACGGCCGCGGCGGGGGGAAGGCCCTGATCGCGGTCGACGAACTGGGCGCGGCCACGGGCCAGATGGTCGCGTTCACCGAGGGGCGCGAGGCGTCGAATCCCTTTTGGCCCGCGCCGGTCCCGGTGGATGCGTATCTGGCGCTGATTGTCGATTCGGTTGACGTGAAGGAAGAGAGAGCCTGATGGGATCCGAGGGGGAGAAGTGAAGAACGGACAGAAGAGCATCGATCTGACGGGGCGAAGGCTGATTGCGATGCGCGACGTGCAGGACGCGCTGAGTTCGGGCGCCGGCAGCATCCTGGCCGGGGCGAACTGCGTGGTCACGCCCTCGGCCCGCGACTTCCTGCAGCAGCACGGCATCGAGCTGGTGGCGGGCGAGGCGGCGGCGAGACAAAGCGCGGCGCCGGCGTCCTCCGCGGCCCCAGCCGCGGCTGCCGGCGTGGCGCCCGTCAATCGCCGTCTCTACACGACGCCTGAGGCCGAGGCGATCAAGAAGGAGATCTGCGGTGTGGGCCGCAAGCTGTGGATGCGCCAGTTTGTGGACGGCAACGGCGGCAACATCTCCTATCGCATCGGGCCCAACGAGGTTCTATGCACGCCGACGCTGGTGAGTAAGTACGACCTGACGCCCGAGGACATCGGCATGACCGATCTGGAAGGCAACCAGATTGCGGGCGCCAAGCCGCGCACCAGCGAACTGTTGCTGCACCTTGAGATCTATAAAGCGGTGCCAGAGGCGAAGGCGGTCGTGCACTGCCATCCGCCGCACGCCACGGCCTACGCCATCACCGGCCGCGTGCCGCCGAACCTGGTGATTCCGGAGTTCGAGGTCTTCGTGGGCAAGGTCGCCATCTCGCCCTACGAAACGCCGGGCACCAAGGTGTTTGCCGAAACCGTGCTGCCCTACGTGAAGCAGCACAACACGGTGCTGCTCTCGAATCACGGGATCGTGTGCTGGGCCGACACGGTGACGCACGCCGAGTGGTATGCCGAGGTCCTCGACACCTATTGCTGGACCCTGATGAACGCGGCGCAGCTTGGCGTTCCGCTTTCCTACATCTCCGAGCAGAAGGGATCGGACCTGCTGGCCTTGAAGAAGAAGCTCGGCCTGCCCGACATTCGCTTCGATGCGTCGCGCATGAAGGAGTGCCAGCTCTCCGATCTAGAAGTGCCGAACTCGATCGCGCTGGAGCCGACGCCGTGCGACGGACCGGCGGGTGGCGCAGGCGGCGCGGACCTGGAATCGCTGGTCAAGTCGGTGACCGACGCGGTGATGGACGCGATCGCACGGTAGAGCAGGGAGCAAAGGGAGCAAGGGAGCGTAGCGGGCAGAAATCGCCCGCCGGGACCCCGGCAGGGAACACGGGAGCGGGGAACGAGGGGATCAGGCGCAACGCGGACGGGCGATGAAAGCTGCTGAACGGCAACTGAGAATCCGCCAGATGCTCGAGTCCAGGGACTTCATCGACTCGGAGACTCTCTGCCGCGAGCTCGACACATCGGAATCCAGCATCCGCCGCGATCTGGACATCCTGGAAGAGGCGGGCCTGCTCAAGCGGGTTTACGGAGGCGCGGTCTCGGTGGAGCAGGCGCCGAATCGCGCGTTCGACTATGCGATCGAGAGCGTCCGGATGAGCGACGTGAAGAGCCGCATCGCCCGGCTCGCAGCGGGACTGATCGAGAACGGGCAGACGGTGATTCTGGACGGCGGCTCGACGGTGGCCGCCGTGGCCCGCGAGCTGGCCGCGAAATCGCTGCACATTGTCACCAACTCGCTGCCCATCGCCGAAGGACTGGAACCACTGCGCAACATCGAGCTGACGCTGACCGGCGGCTACCTCGATCCGCGGCTGCGCGTCATGCTGGGCCCGTTCTGCGAGCAAATGCTGGGCGCCATCCGCGCCGATGCGGTGATCATGGGCATCGGCGGGGTCACCGAGCACGGATTCAGCAACAACAACACGCTGGTCGTCGGCTCGGAGCAGAGAATGATCGAGGTGGCGAGCCGGGTGATCATCGTGGGCGACCACACCAAGTTCGGCCGCGGCGGCATGATCCCCGTGGCGCCGCTCGGCGCCGCGCATTGCGTGGTCTCCGATGCGGAGCTCGCCCCGGAGTACGCCGCGCTGCTCCGAGACCATGGCATCGAGGTGCTTCTGGCATAGAATCAAGGACCGGGAAAGAAAGGGGCTGGCAGTGAAAAGGCGACTTGCCGCACTCTCTATTCTCTTATTCGTCACGTGTGCAACTTCGCAGAAACCCGCATCCAATGGTTTGGTGAGGCTTGGGGGTATTTCAGCCGAAAACGGGGAGTTTGCCCTTTCGGACGAACTGATCACAGCTTATTCGGATGGAGACGTCTGGGTAGAGTCTGGCGCCGGCCAAAGGGAATTGCTCCAATACAAAGGGGGTCCGGTATCCTTCGAGATTCAGAATGGAACATTGGGAAGAGCACAGCAAAACCCTCCCCTAACTTTGGCCCACGAATTTCAATTCTGCGATCGTTTGGACCAGGTGTCGCTCTCGTATGAGAAAGGGATCGTTGCGGTCCTTCCCGAGGGGGCCAAAGTGAAATCGACAGAGGATCTGATTGACGGGCGCACCTTCGTTGTCTACACCGTGCCCGGAAGAGAACATTATGCGATCATGGTGGCGTTGCTCCGTGCCGATCGCGCACAAATATACGCACTCCTTGAAAGCGACGAAGTGACGACATTTGGCGATTACTGCGGCAAGCAAGCGATGGCCCAGGGCATTCGCGCGATCTTAGTGGATGAGCCGGCAGGGAGCAGTGACTCTAGCACCGTTTACTTTTTTGCCTTGAAGAGCATGACCTTGCGTTTGCCCGAGCCCACGTCGAATACGAGATGAAGGGGTCTGCGGGGGAGTGGACGCAGAGCGCAAGCAGACATTCCAGGTTCGGTGAAGGAGTCCCGATGCAGATCGCTGCCCACGACGTTCTTCTCGTCATCGACGTGCAGAGCGATTTCTGCCCCGGCGGGGCGCTGGCGGTCGCGAAGGGCGACGAAGCGATCGCGCCCATCCGGCGCGTGGCGGCGAAGTTCGAGCACATCGTGCTGACTCAGGACTGGCATCCGGCGGATCACGTTTCGTTTGCGTCCTCGCATCCCGGCCGGAAGCCGTTCGAGTCAATCGATCTGCCGTACGGGGCGCAAACCCTGTGGCCGCCGCACTGCGTTCAAGGCACGCGCGGCGCAGAGTTTCACCCAGCGCTCGATCTTTCGCGGGCCGAGCTGACCGTGCGCAAAGGCTATCGCCCGCAGATCGATTCCTACTCTGCGTTCTTCGAGAACGACCGCACGACACCGACCGGCCTTGCCGACTACCTTCGCAAGAAAGGCCTCAGGCGCGTCTTCCTGGCGGGTCTTGCTTACGACTATTGCGTGGGCTACTCGGCGCTGGATGCGCGGCGGCTGGGCCTGCCGGCCTTTGTGTTGCGCGACGCCTGCCGGGCGATCGATTTGAACGGGTCCGTCGAGGCGATCGAAGCGGAATTCGCGAAAGCGGGAGTATCTGTCATCGAGACTGCTGAACTGTTCGGCTGAACGCCGAAGGCGCACTTGCCTTCGCGCTGCTACTTGCGGATGCTGTATGCTGGAGGCACCGAATAAGGTGCTTCGATGGCGAACCCAATGGTGAATATCGTAACCGACATTCAGTCGCTCACCGCGTTCCGGCGCGATTCCGCGGGCATGATGAAGCGCCTCAAGAAGAGCAAACGGCCCCTGGTGCTGACGGTGAACGGAAAGGCCGCGGCAGTAGTGCAGGATGCCGAAGCGTACCAGCGTTTGCTGGATGTCGCGGCGCGCGCCGACGCCCGAGAGGGCGTGCGGCAAGGCCTGGAGGACGCGAGCGAGGGCAGAACCCGCCCGGCGAGGGAGTTCTTCGGCGAATTCGAGTCCGTGCGTGGCCTATCTCGTTAACATCGCGGCCCGCGCCGAGCGCGACCTCGCCGCGCTCTACCGCGAAATCGACGCGGAGAGTTCCGCCGCGGCGCGCAAATGGTATGCGGGACTCAAGCAGGCGATCCTCGATCTGGAGAAGCAGCCGTACCTCTGGCCCGCGACGCGCGAGGCGCCCCGGCTGCGGCACATCCTGTACGGCCATCGGCCACATCGTGTTTATCGCGTGATCTACCGCGTATTGGAGAAACGCAAGACAGTTGTGGTGCTTCACATTCGCCACGGGGCGAGACAGGCTTTCGGCACATCGGACCTGAGGAGAGATGGGACGCCGCCATCCGAGTAGAATCGCATCAGGCCAGACCCAATCCGCGATCCATCGAAGCTTATGTCGCGCAATTTCTACATCCTCGCCACCACGCTGGGGTTCTTCGCGCTCGTTTCCGCGGGCATGATGCTGGTGCCTTCGAGCTTTCAGCCCGGCCTGCCCGCCAACGGCTCGCTGTGGCGCACGGTGGCGCTGCTGCTGGTCCTCGGCGCGCTGGCTTCGGCGCTCGTCGGCGTGCTGAGCAATCTGTTCGAGCAAGTGGACCGACGGAGCGAAGAGGCGCGGCGCAGGCGGCGCGGCCGCCGCGAGCCGTAACGCGGCCAATCAAATTAGAATGAATGTGTGCGGCGCATCCATCCGCACGGGACCGAGTCAACGCGAATGTATGAAGTCACCGTGGAGGCGGATTTTTCCTCCGGCCACTATCTGCGCAACTACAAAGGCAAGTGCGAGAACCCGCACGGCCATAACTACAAGGTCCGCGTGACGCTGGCCGGCGCCACGCTCGACCAGGCCGGACTGCTGCTGGACTTCAAGCTGCTCAAGCAGGTGCTGCGCCCGGTCATCGACCGCATCGACCACCAGATGCTGAACGATCTGGATCCCTTCACGGTGCTGAATCCCTCGGCCGAGAACATGGCGAAGTATTTTTACGACGAGACGAACCGGCAGCTCGCCGAGATGACCTCGGGCCGCGTGCGCGTGAAAGATTGCACCATCTGGGAGACGGACACGACTACGGCTACTTACTACGAGTAGCCGCCGGCGCTCGCCGCCCGCCACCGGCCCCAGCGCGGCGCTTCTTCCACGATGCCGGCAGTTCGTCGCCCTTCATGGGAGGGTTGTCCGGCCGCGCCTTGGCGAGCAGCTTGCGGGCGCCGGCAACGTCCGCGTCCCGCGTGTAGTTCGCAAAGAACTCGAGCGTGCGCGTCACGGCCAGTTTCTCGGCCACGGCGACGTTGATCAGCTGATTGAGCGCGACGCCTTCCGCCTTGGCCAAGGCCTTGGCTTCGTCCATCAGCGTGGGCTGGAGCCGCAGGGCAAAGTTGCTCGTTCTCACAGTCGTTTCATCCTTTCCAAAGCCTCGCCAGGGCTCAATACCGCGATCCCGAACCGTCTTGCCGCGGCCAGGAAGTCCCGCGTATTCAGCGTGACGATCGCTTCCGTCTTTCCGTGGTATGCAGTCTCGAGAACGAATTCGTCGTCCGGATCTACCAATTGCGGCCGCAACCGGCGCGCGATGTGCACCGGCTCGCCGATGGTGCAAAAAGCCTTCACAATCGAGATCACCGTCTTGTGATCGAAGCTGGATTCCGTCAAATGTTCCGGTCGTGTCAGGACGGCTTCGTACTCCAGAACGAGAGGCACGGACACGAGCGGCTTGAGCTCCTCATCCATTACCATCCTCAAAAGCTCACGCGAAGCGCCCCTCGCACTGCGAATCGCCGCCACAAGCACCGACGTATCCAGGACCGCTCGCACGATCCGATCATATCACATGCAATATCATTTTTCGAGTGCCAAGTCACCGCCATCCGATGCGGTTTCCCGTCGCGGGCCCGCCCTCAGTTCATCTGGCTCGATTTCGAGCGGAGATATTTATCGAAGGGAACCTCGAAGTAGAAGAGCTCGTTGCCGTCGGCATCGCGCAGTTTGTGCAGGTAGAGCTTGGCGCCCACCAGCGGATTGGTCAGCCCCGAGACGTCGTAGAACAGGAAGCCGGCGCGCGTGGTGTGAGGCTCGACGGCCAGGGCCGAGTACTCGAAGGTGTTGAAGTCGTCCTCGATTTCCTTGATGCTGCCCTTGGCCTTCACATGGATCGGCGGCAACGGGACGGGCATGGGAATCCGACTTCCCTCGCGCTCCTTGCGGGTCATCATCCGTTCCACGTCTTCGGGCTCCGCCGCGCGGATGCGGTCGCCGTCGGCGGTCTCGAAGAGAATGCGCGCGTCGGAGAGGGAGATGGGCCGGCTGCCGAGGTTGGTCACGATCAGGCGGATGGGCATTACGTCGTGGGCCAGGTAGTCGACGCGGAAAATCGATTCCTTCTCCTTGGTGTCGAAGGGCTCGACGGCGATGGCCACGTGCTCGTCGGGGTGGATTTCGACGGCCGGGTACGAAGTGGCCGGCTGGACGGGAGGCGGCGCGTGCTCACTGGCCGTTGCCGGCAGCGCCAGCCAAAGCACAAAGAACGGAGCTCGGCGCAAAACTCTCATCGCTTGCGACTGTATCATTCTAGGATTAGACCGGCACAAAACAGATTCGGTTGCCTATGATCCTTGTTTTCTATAACGTCCTTTTGCTTGTTGCGCTGGTTGCCGGCTCTCCCTGGTGGCTGTGGCGCATGGCCACAACGCACAAATACCGCGAAGGGCTACTGGAGCGGCTGGGGCGCGTTCCGAGGAGGCTGGCGCGGGGCTCGGCTCAGGCAGGCTCGCGGCCGCTGATCTGGCTCCATGCGGTTTCGGTGGGCGAGGTTCTGGCGATCACGCGCTTGGTGCGCACGCTCGACGCCGAACTGGCGGATTACTCGGTGGTCATTTCGACCACCACGCGCACCGGCCAGGCGCTGGCCCGCGAGCGTTTCGATCCGGACCGCGTGTTCTATTGCCCGCTGGACGTGCCCTGGGCCGTTCGAGCCTACCTGAACGCGCTTAGGCCGAGCCTGCTGATTCTGGCCGAGACAGAGTTCTGGCCCAACCTGCTGGCCGGTTGCTACCGCCGCAAGATTCCGGTTGCCGTCGTCAATGCGCGCGTCTCCGACCGCTCGTGGCCGCGCTACCGCAAGCTGCGCCTACTGTGGCGGCGCTTTCTCTCGCGGTTGAGCCGTGTGCTGGCGCAGAGCCAGACCGATGCCGACCGCCTGCTGGCTCTGGGTTGCCGTCCCGATCGCGTGGCGGTGGCGGGCAACCTGAAGTTCGACGTGCGAACGGCGCAGGAATCGGAGGCTGCGCGGGTGCTGAGATCGATCGCCGGCGGCCTGCGGCTCGTTGTGGCCGGCAGCACGCTGGAGGGCGAGGAGGCGGCGCTGCTTGAAGCGTGGCCGCGGCTGCTTGCCGCCGATCCGCAACTGGCGATGGTTCTTGCGCCGCGCCATCCGGAGCGGTTCAGCGCCGTTGCGGCGCTCCTCGATCGATCCGGAATTTCGTGGCGCAAGCGGTCGGATTGGGCGCAGGAGACCCAGACGGTTCAGACATCGCCCCAGCCGCTCCGCCCTGGCGAAATCGTGCTGCTGGACACGATCGGCGAGTTGGCCTCGGTTTACGCGCTGGCCAGCGTGGCGTTCGTGGGCGGCAGCTTGGTTCCCGCAGGGGGACACAATCCCCTGGAGCCGGCGCAGTTCGCCGTGCCCATCGCGATGGGGCCGTATTACGACAACTTTCGCGCCATCATGGACGAGATGCGCAGCCACGACGCACTCCGCATCGCGACGGCGGAGGAGCTTTCGACGGTGCTCATCGATCTACTGGGCAACCGTCCAGCCGCCGAGGCCATGGGCGCGCGCGCCAAAGAGGTCTTCGACCGTCAGGCCGGGGCGACAGACCGCTGCATCGAGGCGATTCGCGAATTGCTTGCCGGCGCGGTTCAGGAGCGCACGCCGTGAGGGCAGCACGCGCCGCACGCCCGCTGTTCTGGCCGCTGGTTCCGGTCTACCGGCTGGGCCTCGCGCTGCGGGAGCTCGAGTTGCGCACGGGGCTGAAGAAGGTCCGGCGGCTCCGCTGGCCGGTGGTGAGCATCGGCAATCTGTCTGCCGGCGGAGCTGGAAAGACGCCGCTCACTATCGCTCTCGCCCGGGCGCTCACGGCTCGCGGCCTGCATGTGGACGTGCTATCGCGCGGCTACGGCCGGCGGAGCTCCGCTCTTCCACTTTTGGTCGGCCTCGACGGCACTGCAGAAATGTTCGGCGACGAGCCGCTCGAGATCGCGCGCGAAGCGCACGTGCCGGTGTACGTTGCGACGGAACGTTATGAAGCCGGCGTGATGGCAGAGGCGGATGAATCGGAGGGAGCGAGGGAGCAAGGGAGCAAGGGAGCGGGTCGATTCGGGAGCGAGGGAGCAAGGTTGCGGGCCGGCGTGCATTTGCTCGACGACGGCTTCCAGCACCGGCAGCTTGCGCGCGACGTCGACATCCTGCTTGTGAGCCGGCGCGATCTGGACGATCGTCTGCTCCCGGCGGGCAATCTGCGCGAGGCACTGCGTGCGGCGGAGCGCGCGGCCGCGATCGCGATTCCGGCGGACGAGCCCGAAGTCGAATCGGAGCTCAGATCGCGCGGCTGGCAGGGAACCGTTTGGCGCATACGGCGCCGCATGGAGGTTCCGCCGCTCGAAGGCCCGGTTGCGGCCTTCTGCGGCATCGCGCGGCCGGACCAGTTCTTCGAGGGCCTGGAGCGAGCCGGAGTGAAGCTCGCTATGCGGACGGCCTTCGGCGATCACCACCGCTACGCCGCGGCAGACCTCGAACGGCTGGCCGCCGAAGCCCGCGCCGCCGGGGCCACGGCGCTGGTCACGACGGAGAAGGATCGCGTGCGGCTGGGCGCGCTGGCCGAATCGCTGGCTCCGTCGCTGCCGCTCCAGGCGGCGCGGCTTCGCATCGATATTGAGGACGAGGGCAAGGCGATCGATTGGCTGATCGGCCGCTTGACCGGCGATGACAGAAGCTTCGATTAATCGCTGAAGTGCGGTCGCAACGATTGGGCTACGCCCGGAACGATAGAAAACGAGGGTGATCGCACCCGGCCAACGGTCTGAGTCTGGAACCTCTTGAGCCGTGGGTTATGCCGCCTAAAGCCGCTGATCGATGGGAATCCAGGGCGCGGGATAGGTGGGGCCGATGTACTCGGCGCGGGGACGGATGAGGCGGTTGTCGTCGAGCTGCTCGATGACGTGGGCTGCCCAGCCGGAGATGCGGCTGATGGCGAAGATGGGCGTATAGAGGTCGATATCGATGCCCAGGGTGGCGTAGGTCGAAGCCGAGTAGAAATCGACGTTGGCGTTGAGCTTCTTGTCCTGGTTGATGTGGAGCTCGATGGCCCGGGACATCTCGTACCACTTGGGGTTGCCGGAATCGCGGCCCAACTGTTCGCTCATCTTGCGCAGATGGGTGGCGCGCGGGTCCTCGGTCTTGTAGACGCGATGGCCGAAACCGGAGATCTTCTGCTTGGCGGCGAGCATGTTCTTGACGTATTCGACCGGGTCGGCGCCCAGCTTGTCGATGGTGAGCAAGAGGCGCATCACGCCCTCGTTGGCGCCGCCGTGGAGAGGACCCTTCAGCGCGCCGATGGCGCCGGTGATGGCGGAGTGCATGTCGGAAAGGGTGGCGGCGATGACGCGGGCGGCGAAGGTGGAGGCGTTCAGCTCGTGGTCGGCGTGGAGCACCAGGGCCATGTCCATGGTCTTGACCGCGGTCTCCGAGGGCTTCTCGCCGTTCATCATCCACAGGAAGTTTCCGGCATGGGAGAGCGAGCGGTCGGGGGGCACGATCTCCTTGCCCTTGCGGATGCGGTCGTAGATGGCCACGATCATGGCGATCTGCGCGGTGAGCTTGTAGGCCTTGCGCACGTTGGCGTCGTGGGAGTTGTCCTTCTCGTCAGCGTCGTAGAAGCTGAGCGCCGAGACGGCGGTGCGCAGAACTTCCATGGGAGTGGCCGTGGTGGGAAAGGTGCGCATCATGTCGACCACGCGATGATCGAGCGAGCGCGCCAGGGTGAGTTGCGCCGTAAACTCGCGCAGCGCCAACTCGTTGGGCAGCAGACCGTTCCACAGCAGGTAGGTGGTCTCTTCAAAGGTCGAGTGCTCGGCCAATTCGTGGATGTCGATGCCGCGGTAGGAGAGAATTCCGGCGTCCCCATCGATCCAACAAATCCCGGAGTTTGCAGCCACGACTCCTTCGAGACCCTTTCCCGCGGTAGCAGCCGGCATAGACGTTGCCTCTCCTGTCGTGCGATGTTGACCTGGCCGATGGACTCGACTCCCGGGCCGGGGAAGAGGCTCGGCACTGAAAGGTGATTAAGACTTTTATAGCTTAGCTGTTGCGTGGTTGTCACGAAGGATGGGACGGCGGGGTTGAAGGGCTTCGCGCCCGGCGAAAGATGCCGGGCAGGCGCGCAGGCTCCGTCTATCCGATTTATCCTGTAATAGGGTGGAAGCGCCCAGCGGGATTCCCGGGCTGGCATCGGAGGCGCTCCCTCTGTAAGATCGTGAATTATTGGGATTTCCGGATCGGATGAAACAGTTTTGCCTTGGTGCGCCGTCTAACCGGGAAAGACGCCGCCAAACCAACCGGCGCGGTGGGCAGAAAGAAAACCACCCGTCGAGGAAAGGTAAGAAATGAGCGAACTTGATGATGCCCCCCGAACTTACTCCGGCGCTTTGCTGGCGGCAATCGCCGTTGCCCTTCTGGCCGCCATTGGCAGCCTGATCTGGTGCTTTACGCTGGGGACCCGCTTGAGCGCCGCGCAGGCCGAGCTGGCCGACACCAAGCAGCAGAACACGCAACTGGCGGCGGAACTGCGCGAGACCGATGCCCGGCTGCGGGTCGCGACCGACGAGTTGGGCAATAAACTGGGCCTGACGCAGAAGGAACTGGACGAGCGCGCGCAGGCGATCATCCAGCGCGAGACGGCCGACAGCCAGCGGCTGGAGAACGCGCAGAGGCAAACCGCGCAGCAGGTAAACGCGGTTTCCAGCGACCTGACGAACGTGAAGTCGGATGTCGGCGGCGTCAGGACCGACTTGGGCAAAACGCAGACCGACCTGGCGACGACCATCAGCCAGCTCCAGTCGGTGCGCGGCGACCTGTCGAGCACCAACAGCGTGATTGCCCGCAACCACGACGAACTGGTGCTGCTGGAGCACAAGGGCGACCGGAACTACTACGAATTCAGCCTGACCAGGGGGCAGAAGAAGCCCGTAGGCACGGTCACGCTGGAATTGAAGAGGACCGACCCCAAGCGGAGCAAGTTCACGCTGGACGTGTACGCCGACGACAAGGTGTACGAGAAGCGGGACCGGAACGTGAACGAGCCGCTGCAGTTCTACAGCGGCAAGGAGCCGGCTCTATTCGAGATCGTGGTGAACAACATCAACTCGAAGAACCAGATATCGGGCTATCTGTCGACGCCCAAGAGCGCACCCGCGCCGGCTACTGCTCAGTAATCGGCACCTGGGGCGCGAGCACGAAGTTGGGCTGATACCGGAAACTGAAGGTGAAGTCCAGCTTCTTGCGCGCGTCCCACTGTTCCTTGGTCATCATGAAAGCCGAAACGAAGGTTCCCTCGACGGTCTGGCCGGGGTCGATCGTGGTGTCCAGCGGCGAGATCGGCGTCAAGTGCGGCACCGGCATGTCCGGGTAGGCGACGAAAATCCGGTCGTAGTCGCCCTTGTTGGCCGCGTAGGCGGAGTGGATGCCGTCATCCAGCGTGACATTGGTCAACACGTTGGCGAGAAACAGCGGGTGATCGGTGTTGTTGTGCAGCTTGACCTTGGCGAAGATCATCATCTGGTCGGCGACGCGCTTGGGCATGGGCGCCCCATTGGCGTCGAGCCCGGATGTTTCGGTGTGCTGGGGATGCGCCCAGACGGCCTCGATCTCTCCGGTGGCGATGGGCGGCTTCTGACTCGCAATCACATAGATTGCAATGGCCGCGCCGACCACAAGGGTTGCGATAATCGCCGCGATGGCCACATGGCTGGTGCCCCGGGTCAACGACTCGCCGCGCGCTGCATCGTCCAGTTCCGTCGAATCCTGCTGCAATAGGCTCATGGAGCTCCCAACCTCGATTCGCCCTATCTTATCGCGAAGCCGGTGCGGCGGGCCACGATTTCCGGTGCGGCGGCGAACCCGCAGTCTCTCTCCCGCGCGTCAGAGGTCACCGTCCGGCGTTACTTTCGCTGTAGGAGCCCTGCCAGAAAGCCCTTTGCATCCCGTGTGTTCAGCACGTCGGCGGCGGTGAGCCAGGCGCGGCGCAACTGCTTCAGGCCGTAGTCCATCTTGCCCAGGTTTCGGCTGTCGTGCGAGTCCGACGACATGACGATTTTGCAGCCCGCTTCTTTGGCCAGCCGCAGGTCGCGGTCGTTCAGGTCCAGCCGCTCGGGCGCGGCGTTCTGCTCCATGGCCACGCCCAGCTCGGCGGCGCGCCGGAGCACGGCGGCCATATCGATCGCGAAGGGCTCGCGGCGCAGCAGCAGCCGGCCGGTCGGGTGGCCCAGGATGCGCACGCAAGGATTCTCGATGGCCTTGAGCACGCGCTCGGTCATCTCCTCGCGGCTCTGTTCGAAGCGCGAGTGCACGCTGGCGATGACCACATCCATCTGCGCCAGCACCTCGTCGTCGAGGGCCAGCGAGCCATCGGCCAGGATGTCGACCTCGATGCCGGTGAACACGCGAATCCGGCCCTCCATGGCGCGGTCCACGGCGCGCACCTCTGCGATCTGCTCGAGGGCGCGCTTTTCGTCGAGGCCGTTGGTCACACCCAGGAACTTCGAGTGGTCGGTGATGGCAATGTACGCGTAGCCGCACCCGATGGCCGCTTCGGCCATCTCGCGGATCGAGTTGCGGCCGTCGCTGCCGGTGGTGTGCATGTGCACGTCGCCGCGGAGGTCTTCCGACCGTATAAGTTTTGGAAGAGTTTTGTGGTTGGCCAGGTCGATCTCGCCCAGGTTTTCGCGCATCTCCGGCGGCATCCAGTCCAAGCCGAGAGCGGCGTAGATCTCTTCTTCCGTCGCCGCCGCGACGGTCGAGCCGTCATCCAGCCGGGCCAGCGCCCACTCGCTGAGCGTCAAGCCCATGCGGAGCGCGCGCTGCCGCAGCGCCACATTGTGCGCCTTGGAGCCGGTGAAGTATTGCAGCGCGGCGCCGTAGGAGGCCGTGGGCAGCAGCCGCACATCCACTTGCAGGCCCTGTCCGGTGTTGAAGCTCACTTTGTTCTCGCCTTTGGCGACAATGTTGTGGATATCGGGGTAGGCGGCTACGTAGTCGGCCACCGGGCCTGTCTTTCCGGGATCGCATGCCGGGCCGGTCGCCAGCAGATCCACGTCGCCGACCGTCTCCCGCCCGCGGCGCAGCGAGCCGGCAGGGGTCACCCGATCGATGCCGTCGAATTCGAGCAAGTAGGCCGCAATTCGCCGGGCCTCCTCGCCGGCCACGTCGATGCGGAAGCGGCCCGCGCTCCGGCGGTAGTCGTCGATCCCCTTGCGCAGCTTCTCGATCTGTTTGGCGCCCATGCGCGGCAGGCCGTCGAGCCGCCCTGTCTCGATTGCCGCGGCAAGCTGGTCAACGCTGGCGACCTGGGCAGCGGCCCACAGAAGCGCCACGGTCTTTGGCCCCATGCCGGGCAGCTTCAGCAGTTCGAGCACTCCGGCGCCGTATTTGGCCAACAGCTCGTCGCGCTGGGGCAGCGATCCGGTCGAGGCGATGGCCTGCAGCCGGGCCGCCATTCCTTTGCCGATGCCGTCGATCTGCATCAGCCGCGCGGGATCGGTTGCTGCTTCGGCCAGGTCCACGGTCGTCTGCTCGGCGGCCTCGGCCGCGCGCCGGTAGCTCCGGATGCGAAAGCTGTCGGCGCCGTCGATCTCCATCAGGTCGGCGGTCTCGGCCAGCAGGCGGGCCATGGTCTTGTTGTCCATTTGGATGGCCCTCCCACCGCAGTATCGATGATCCGCATGCCGGGAGGCCAGAGGCCCAGCTCAGCCTGAAGCGCCTCGCGGGCCGTCCTGGCGCAGAACAGCCCCGTGAGCGAGGCTCTGCGTTGTGATATTGGGGACACTTCTGGGCACAACTCACCCGCACCGCCGGGCGGCGGTCTTACGGGAACGCCCGGGGCCCTATTCGCGCCTAAGCGGCGCTCGGGGCGCTTGCAGTATCCCGATTGCGGACTACGGCATCCGCCTGCGGGCCTTTCTGGCCCTCGACGATGTCGAACTCGACCTCATCGCCTTCTTTGAGCGTTTTGTACCCGTCCAACTGAATCGCAGAATAGTGAACGAATACATCCGGCCCGTCTTCCCGTCCGATGAATCCGTAGCCCTTGGCGTTGTTGAACCACTTGACCTTTCCCTTGTACTGAGCCACAGGTTCCTGCCTTCCTTTTGTTGCCTTTGCTTTTGTGACGAACCGGTGGGCTAGCATGGGGAATTTCCCACCGACATTTCTTATGACGCGAGAAGTCGATGAAAGGTTGATTTGTTTCCGCAAGTGTCACATTGCGAGACAGAGAGGCCTTGCCGGCCGCGCCATGGGGGCGACGGGTCCTGGGTAAGGCTGGGTTCCTTTTGCGCTATTTCCTGTGCCGGGCGGTGCTCGTTCGCAGGTATAAGAGGATGCTGGTCAGCGTTTTACCGTCTTTGATCTCGCCTTTTTCGATCTTTTTCACCAGTTCGGAGAGCTTCACCAGCCGGAGTTCGATCTGCTCGTCCTCCTCCGGCTGGGCTTCGCCGGCCTCAAGCCCTTCGGCCAGGTAGACCTGCATCGATTCGCCCAGAAAGCCGGGGCTGGCGTAATACTCCACCAGCGGACGCCATTTTTTCGCACGGTAGCCGGTCTCTTCGATCAGCTCGCGCTTGGCGCCGTCCAGCGCCTTTTCCCCCTCGTCGATCTTGCCGGCGGGCAGCTCCCACAGATACTGGTTGGCCGCGTGGCGGTACTGGCGCTCCATCACCACCCACGGATCCTTCTTGCTCTTCGACTTGTCGAGGGCCAGGATCACGACGCTCCCGTTGTGGCGAATCACTTCGCGCTCGTTCTGGCGGCCGCAGGCTCGAGGACCGTGTCGTGGTGCACGCGGAACAGCGGTCCCTGATAGACGACCTCGGAGCTGAGGACCGTGGCCCGCTCGACGACCGCACGCTTTGCTGCCTTCTTCCCCTTTGTCTTCGCTGTTTTCTTGGCCGATTTCCCTGGCATCTCAACCTCGTCTGGATGGCGTCGCTCGTGGAGCGCGATTCAACACGAGTATACGCATTGGGGCGTGAATTGCACGGCGGTCCTGCATCGGCGCGGCCTGCCGTGGCATCCTTTAATTGAGCGATACACACCGAATTTGCGCGGATCCGTCGCTGCGCCGGCAGAGCGGGTCGCAGGGGAACGGATCGCCCACGGGAACGAATCTTTGACCGCAGACTGTACTCCGATCGCCGTACTACCGGGCCAGAGCCGCCTCTTCCTGGATTTTTGCGCCGGGAAGCTCGGGGCATTTCTACCCGCGGACGATCTGGAGCGGGCCGGCCCGGCGAGTGCGGCGCACCGGCCGGAACTGGTTCGGCTGCTGGCCGCACAGAATCCGTCCGCGGCTGCCGCGCCTGCTCTTGCAGCCCTCGCGGCGGGCGCCGGGACCGTCTTGACCGGCCAGCAAGTGGGCTTGTTCGGCGGACCGCTCTTTTCGCCCTTCAAGGCTGCGACGGCGATCGCCCGCGCGCGGCGGGGCACTGCGTGCGGCAGCCCCCATGTGGGTGTTTTCTGGCTTGCCACGGAGGATCACGATTTCGCCGAGGTCAGCGAAGTCGCATTTCCCGCCGGCCGCGAGCTGGCCCGGCTGGTCTATCCCTCCGCGCCCGAGTCCGCCGTGCCGGCCGGAAGCATCGTCTTCGACGACTCCATTACTTCGCTGGCGGAGCGCGCCGCGGAGCTGCTCGGCCCTTCGGATGCCGCCGAGACTCTGGTTGCCGCGTACCGGCCCGGCCGCACCTTCGCCCAGACCTTCGGCGACCTCTACTCGAAGCTCTTTGCCGCGCAGGGCCTGCTCATCGTGGACCCTGCCGGCCGCGAGTTCCACCGGCTGGGCGCGCCGGTTTTGCGCGCCGCCATCGAGCGCGCCGACGAGTTTCACGCGGCCCTCGCCGAGCGCAGCCAGGCGCTCGAAGCCGCCGGGTACCACGCGCAGGTGGCCGTCGCGCCGCAATCGAGCGTGCTGTTCCTGATCGACGAAAAGACTGGCGCGCGGCTTGCGCTGCGCCGCACTGCGCCGACCGCCGCCGAGCCGAACGGCCTTTGGCACGCAGACCGGCAGACTTTCTCGACCGCCGATCTGCTCGGAATTCTGGATGCGGAGCCGGAGCGCATCTCGCCCGCCGCGCTGCTGCGGCCCGTGTTCCAGGACTACCTGTTCTCGACCAGCGCACAGGTCGGCGGCCCGGCGGAGATCGCCTACTTGGCGCAGTCGACGGTCCTCTTCGAGCGCATTCTGGGCCGCCAGACGCCGCCCATCGCGCGCTTCTCCGCCACGCTCATCGAGCCCTCGGCCGCCAACCTGCTCCGCAAGCATGAATTGACGCTCGAACAGGTCTTCGGCGAGGAGAATGCGTCCGCGCTGGCGCAAAAGCTGGCCGAGCGCTCGATGCCGCGCGAGACCAGGGAGCGTCTCGCTTCCGCGGGCAGCGCCCTCGACGCCGAACTCGACGCGTTGGTCGCGTGGCTCGCGTCGCAGGACAAGGGGCTGGGCCAGTCGGCCGAGACCGCGGCCGGCAAGATGCGCTACCAGATGAGCCGCCTGCGCACGCTGGCCGCCAACTTCCAGCTCCAGCGCGAAGCCACGCTCGGGCGCCACGCCGAATCGATCTTCCAGGCCCTCTATCCCGGCGGCGTGCTGCAGGAGCGGGTCCACGGCGCGGCGTACTACTTCGCGCGGTACGGTTTGGAGCTGGCGGAGACACTCTGCACGCAGGCCGCGCGGCTCTGTCCGGGGCATACGGCGATGTGGCTGTAAGAACAGAGAACAGCTCGGAGTTCCGGCAGACCGCGCTGGCACTTGGCGCGTCTCCTGTTTCCTACTCCCTATTCCCTGCCGTTATAATCCTCGCGAACGACGTCGAGGTTTCCATGAAGCGACTTTTCGCATTCCTGCTTACCGCATCGCTGGCTGTCCCCGCTGCCCGCGCGCAAACAGCCGACTGCGCTACGCCCGGTACGGACAATGCCTTCCTCGGCATCCACACCATCCGCCTGTGGAACGGGACTCCGCCCGAGGCCAAGGGCGAGAGCTGCAACGACATCCCCGCGCTGACCGTCTTCGACCCGCGGCAGGGCCAGGAGAACGGATCGGCAGTGATTATCTTTCCCGGCGGCGCATACGTGAATCTGGCCGGCGACCTCGAGGGCCGCGAAATCGCCGACTGGTTCGCCGCGCGCGGCTTCCGCGCCTTCGTCCTCAGCTACCGGCTCAGCTCGAACGGGTATCTGCTGCCGGTTCCGCTCCTCGACGCCCGCCGCGCCGTGCAGACGGTTCGCGCCCGCGCTCTCGACTACCACATCGACCCGAACCGCATCGTCGTCATCGGCTTTTCGGCCGGCGGTCATCTGGCGGCGCTCGCCGGAACGCAGTTCGTCCCCGGCAACCCCGACGCCGACGATCCGATCGAGCGGGCATCCAGCCGGCCAGACTTCCTGGTCCTCGGCTATCCGTGGATCGACGCCATCTCCAGCGACACCTCGCACCTGACCTACTGCAAGATCCTGAACGTGATGGACCAGTGCGAAGCGCTGCGGGCCAAATTCGATCCCGTTCTCTATGTAACGAAAAACACGCCGCCCACGTTCATCTACCACACGTTCGCCGACCAGACCGTTCCGGTCGGGCAGAGCCTGGCCTTCTACGAAGCTCTGGTCAAGGCGGGCGTGCCGTCGGAGATGCACATCTTCGCCAACGGCGGGCACGGCACCGGCCTGGGCAAGGGCGATCCGGCGCTGGACCAGTGGCCGAACCTGCTGGAGATCTGGCTGCGCGGGCAGGGGCTGCTGACGGTAGACAAGGCGGCGGTGGGGGCGAAGCCGTAAGAAGAAAGCTCAGGGTTGAAGGCTGAAAGCTGCCCAAAAACTAAGAAGCGGGCCGCCGGAACTGGGAGTGGAAGGTCTTCCCAAAACCGGCTGCCCGCTGGACCCTGGACCGGGTCTAGGTGGTAGCTCCAGTGTAGGCTCGTTTCGGTCGAAATCAAGTCCCTTTTTTGAATGTTTTTCCCGATTCGTGACTCACGTCACAACAGGGTCCCAACTTGCCCCCTTCGCGTTGACTTGGGGGCCTGCCCCTGATACAAAATAGGGTTCCACCTGCGAAAATCGAACCTGAATAGGCACATCGGCCCAGTACCCCCATGCACGACATCTTTCAACAACTCGGAGAGCTTCTAATCGGAGCGATCCCGACGGCCCTCCTCTTTGTCGTTTTGGTTATCGCTTACCAGTTTCTGGTGCAGGGCCCGCTGACGGCTGTGCTGGCCAAGCGCCGCGCCCTGACCGAAGGGGCCATGGAAGACGCCCGCAAGGCGGTCGCAGAGGCCGAGGCCAAGGCCGCTGAGTACGCCGAGCGGCTGCGGCTGGCCCGCGCCGACGTCTACAAGCTGCGCGAGCAGCGCGTCAAGCAGTGGAGCGGGGAGCGCGACGCCGCGCTCGACACCGCCCGCAAGGCCGCCGGGGAAAAGGTTCGCCAGGCCAAAGCGGCGCTCGAAGCCGAGGTTGCGGATGCCCGCACGGCGATCGAGGCCTCGGTATCGGAACTTGCCGGCCAGGCCGTCCGCGCCGTTCTGCCGCTCGCTGCCGGAGGGTCCCGTTGAAATATCTCCCCCCGAAATCCCGTTTTGCCCTGGTTCTCTCGCATTGTTGCCTGTTGATTGCCGTGGTTGCGGCCCTGGCCTTGGTGCCGGTCCGCGCCGCTGCCCAGGCGCAGGCTCCCACCGCTAACGCATCGCCGGCCACGGCGGCTTCGCCCTCCACGAGCCCGGCCCCGGCGGAGAAATCCTCCGACAGCGACCAGGAAGAGCATTTTCTGCATTCCGGTGTCGTGCAGTCGATGGCCCGCATGCTGCACCTCAGTCTCGACACCACGGTCGACATCCTGGTCGGCATCAACTTCGCCATTATCTTTTTCGCCATCGCGATTCCGCTCGGGCGGATGATGCCGAAGATCGTTCGCAAACGCTCGCAGACGCTGAAGCACGATCTCGGAACCGCGCGCGACGCCACGGCCGACGCCCAGGCCCGCCTGAGCGCTGTCGAGGCTAAGCTGGCCGGGTTGGACGAGGAGATGCGGAAGTTTCGCGCGCAGGTGGAGCAGGACGGCCTGGAGGACGAGAAGCGCATCAAGGCGTCGATCGGCGAGGAAAGCACGCGCATCGTGGCCGCGGCGGAGCAGGAGATCGAGGTGGCCGCCAACCAGGCGCGGCGCGAACTGCGGCACTTCGCTGCCGATCTGGCCATCGACCGGGCGGCCAAGCAGATATCGCTTTCGGCGGAGACCGACCGCGCGCTGATCGCCGAGTTCGTGGCCGGAGCTTCCGGCGAGGCCGCGGGCAAGGGAGGGAAGAACTGATGCCAGCCTTCGTCGCCCGCTATGCCAGCGCCTTTGCCGATGTGGTTACCAGCGCCAAGTTATCGAGCGCGGCAATCGACGGTCAATTTGCGGATTTTCTGGCCACATGGGAAGGCAGCCCCGAGTTGCGCGCGTTCTTCGTCAACCCGGCGATCCCGGTGGCGCAGAAGGTGGCGATTCTCGACAAGCTGAATGCCAAGCTCCGCCTGCAGAAGGAACTGCGCAACCTGTTGGCGGTGCTGATCCGGAACGACCGCATCGGCCACGTCGCCGAAGTGGCGGCGGCCTACCGCAGCATTCTGCGCGAGCAAATGGGAATCCGCCCGGCGGAGATCGTCACCGCGCGCGAACTCGGCGCCGAAGATCGCCAGTCGCTGGTGGCCGAGGTGGCCAAGCTGGCCGGCGCCGAAATCGACCCGAGCTTCAAGCTCGACACATCCATACTGGGCGGCGCCGTGGTGCGCATCGGCTCCACGGTCTACGACGGCAGCGTCCGCGGCCGCCTGGATCGTTTGAAAGAGGCACTAACCGCCGGCTGAGGCCGGCAAGTTTTCAGTTGTCAGTGATCAGTTGTCAGTCATTTTGGACGAACGGAGAGCGGTTACTCAGCAGTCGGTGTTTGGTGGTTAGATCCACAGGCAAGGACGGCAGTCAGCGATCGATTCGGACGCCTCGGCAATCGGCAACTGACAACTGACCACTGAAAACTGACAACCGTAGGGAATAACAAATGGCTCAAATCAAGGCAGACGAAATCACGCAGCTTCTTCGCGAGCAGATCGCGAACTACGACGCCAAGGTTCAGGTGGACGAGGTCGGCACCATCACGTCGCTCGGCGACGGCATTGCCCGCATTCACGGCCTGGACAAGGTGATGGCCGGCGAGCTGCTCAGCTTCCCGCACGAGATCGCGGGCCTCGCGCTTTCGCTCGAGGAGGATTCGGTGGGCTGCGTCGTTCTCGGCGAGTACACCGAGCTCAGCGAGGGCGACGAAGTCAAGCGCACCGGCAAGATTCTCTCCGTCCCCGTCGGCCCAAGCTTGATCGGTCGCGTCGTCAACGCGCTGGGCCTGCCCATCGACGACAAGGGGCCCATCGCGGCCACCGAGATGCTGCCGGTCGAGCGCCTCGCCCCCGGCATCATCGACCGCCAGCCCGTGCGCGAGCCCATGGCCACCGGCCTGAAGGCGATTGACGCCATGATTCCCATCGGCCGCGGCCAGCGCGAGCTGATCATCGGCGACCGCCAGACGGGCAAGACCGCCGTCCTGCTCGACACCATCATCAACAACGCCAAGAACGACCTGATCTGCATCTACTGCGCCATCGGGCAGAAGCGCTCGTCGATCGCGCAGGTGGTGCAGACGCTCACCGAGCACGGCGCCATGGGCCACACCATCATCGTGGCCGCATCGGCCTCGGAGCCGGCGCCCCTGCTCTATCTGGCGCCTTACGCCGCCACCGCCATGGGCGAGTACTTCCGCGACAACGGCAAGCACGCACTGGTGATGTACGACGATCTCTCCAAGCACGCCATGGCGTACCGTGAAATCTCGCTGCTGCTGCGCCGCCCGCCGGGCCGCGAAGCCTATCCCGGCGACGTCTTCTATCTCCACTCCCGGCTGCTCGAGCGCTCGTCGAAGATGAGCAAAGCCAGGGGCGGCGGCTCGCTGACCGCGCTGCCGGTCATCGAGACGCAGGCCGGCGACGTCTCGGCCTATATTCCGACGAACGTTATTTCGATCACCGACGGCCAGATCTTCCTTGAGACCGACCTGTTCAACTCCGGCGTGCGCCCGGCCGTGAACGTGGGCCTCTCGGTTTCGCGCGTCGGTTTCTCGGCGGCCATCAAGGCGGTCAAGCAGGTGGGCTCCACGCTGAAGCTTGATCTGGCGCAGTACCGCGAGCTGGCGGCCTTCGCGCAGTTCGGCTCCGACCTCGATCCGCTCACGCAGAAGCAGTTGGCCCGCGGCGTGCGCCTCACCGAGCTGCTCAAACAGCCGCAGTTCCACCCCCTCACCTGGCAGCAGCAGATGGTGGTTCTGTTTGCCGGCACGCAGGGTTATCTCGACGATCTCCAGGTGGCGGACATTCGTGCCTTCGAAGACGGCCTGCACAAGTATTTCTCTGCCTCGCAGCAGGTGCTCATCGCCGACCTCACGCAAAAGAAACAGCTCGACGACGACCTTCGCAGCCGGCTGCACGCGGCCATGAAGGAGTACTCGGCGAACTGCAAGGCGGAACTAGCCGCCGCAACGGCGTAAAGCAATGGCGAATGTTCTCGATCTCCGGCGTCGTATCCGCAGCGTGAAAAACACGCGGCAAATCACCAAGGCCATGAAGATGGTCTCGGCGGCCAAGCTGCGCCGCGCGCAGGAGCGGGCTCTGGCGGCGCGGCCCTACGCGCGCATGATCGTGAGCGTGCTCCAGTCGCTCACCCGCCGCGTCGACCTCATCGACGACACCACCGGCAACCTTTCGCATCCGCTGTTCCTCACGCGGCCCGAGAAGCGCATCCTGCTTGTCGTCGTCAGCGGCGACAAGGGTTTTGCCGGGGCCTTCAACGCCAACATCCTCAAGACGGCCTACCAGTTCATCAACGGCAATCCGGATCTGGAGATCGACATCGAGGCTGTGGGCCGCAAGGGCCGCGACCAGTTGCGCCGCCGCTATCCCGTGGCCGCTTACGCCGAGCAGACCGACGAGCACGGCCACAAGCACTTCGCCCGCGGGCCGCGGCAAGGCAAGGTCGAGCTGACCGGAGACCACCCCGGCCTGCTGGTGCGCCTGGAGCCGGCGCGCGTCGAGAAGCTCGCGCACGGCATCGTCTCCCGGTATGTGCACGAGGAGATCGACGCCGCTTATATCGTCTACAACGAATTCAAGTCGGTGATCGCGCAGCGGCTGGTGGTCGAGCGGCTGCTGCCGCTGATCGAGCTGGGCGCGCCGCAGATCGCCGGGGCCGTGGAGCTGACCGAGGAAGAGAAGGAGCGCCGCGCTCAGGCCGCGATCTCCGCGGGCATCGAGCTGGAGCCGGCCGACACTACGGAAGCCGACGAGGAAGCCGAGAAGTTCGGCACCGCCAACGTCGACTACCTCTACGAGCAGCCCGCCGGCGAGCTTTTCGCCGACCTGCTGCCGCAGTACATTTTTTCCATGCTGTTCCACGCCATGACCGAGTCGGTGGCCGCCGAGCACGCGGCCCGCATGACGGCCATGGATTCGGCAACCAACAACGCCTCCGACATGATCGACGCGCTTACGCTGCACATGAACCGCGTGCGCCAGGCGGCGATCACCAAGGAGATCATCGAAATCGTTTCGGGAGCGGCCGCCTTGTAGGGATTGGAAATGAAGATCCGTGAGCTTTTGCGGTACGAGATCTGGAGCAAGAGAACCACACGGAAGATTCTCGCGGTTTTCGGCATTGTAGTTGCGGTTTTGGCCTTGGGATTTCTCGGCTGGTATGAAGCTGAATTGCGCTGGCTCACGAAAGGCGAACGCGCAGCGGCCAAAGTCGCGCTTCAACAAATCGATGCGTTGCAAAATGCAGATTCACTGAGCGATGAGGAATTCGAAATTCGCAGAAAGCAAACGGATTTAGCGGTGGACGCTACAGAAAAAGCGGCCAGAACGATAAAGGACGAACGGACCTACCTCAAACTGACCATGTGCTTCATGGGTGCCGAATCAGCACGAATCAAGGTGGTCAAACAGAGATTGATTCAGCAAGGGAAATTGCACGAGACGGCAGATGAGTGGGAGTGGTTTGAGCAGGGCGACCTTCGCAGGGATACGGTAGCGCATCAGTATTGTTTGGAATTGCACAAGGAACTGGAATAACGGGAAGTTCAGATTTCAGAAGGCAAAACATGGCAGAAAACATCGGCAAAGTCATTCAGGTCTCCGGCCCGGCCGTAGACGTTCAGTTCGAAGAAGCCACCATGCCGCCCATTTATCAGGCGCTGCGCGTCACCGACGAGGGCTTCAAGGTCCCCACGCCCATCAACGTGATCCTCGAGGTGCAGCAGCACCTGGGCGAGGGCCGCGTGCGCACCGTGGCCATGGAAGCCACCGACGGAATGGTTCGCGGCATGAAGGCCGTCGACCTCGGCGGGCCCATCAGCATGCCCGTGGGCAAGGAGACGCTGGGCCGCGTCATCAACGTCATCGGCGAGCCGGTCGACGAGCTCGGCCCCGTGGGCGAAAAGTCGCGCATGCCCATCCACCGCCCCGCGCCGCTCTTCGACGAGCAGTCGACGCGCGAGGAGATGTTCGAGACCGGCATCAAGGTCATCGATCTCATTCAGCCCTTCCTGAAGGGCGGCAAGATCGGCCTGTTCGGCGGCGCCGGCGTGGGCAAAACCGTCGTCATCATGGAACTCATCAACAACGTGGCCAAGAACCACGGCGGCTTCTCCGTCTTTGCCGGCGTGGGTGAGCGCACCCGCGAGGGCAACGACCTGTGGCTCGAAATGACCGAGTCCGGCGTCATCAAGCCAGGGCATTGGCAAGATTCGAAGTGCGCTCTGGTCTACGGCCAGATGACCGAGCCGCCCGGAGCGCGCCTGCGCGTGGCCTTGAGTGCGCTCACTGTCGCCGAATACTTCCGCGACGTCGAAGGCGCCGACACGCTTCTGTTTATCGACAATATCTTCCGCTTTACGCAGGCCGGCTCCGAGGTGTCGACGCTGCTGGGCCGCATGCCCTCGGCCGTGGGCTACCAGCCCAACCTGGCCACCGAAATGGGCGAGCTGCAGGAGCGCATCACTTCGACGAGCAAGGGGTCAGTTACATCTGTTCAAGCCGTCTACGTGCCCGCCGACGACTTGACGGACCCGGCTCCGGCCACCACGTTCGCGCACCTCGACGCCACCACCGTGTTGAGCCGCCCGCTTTCCGAGCTCGGCATCTACCCGGCCGTCGATCCGCTGGCCTCGACGTCGCGCATTCTGACCGCGCGCGTCGTCGGCCAGGATCACTACGACGTGGCGCAGGGCGTCAAGCGCATCTTGCAGCGGTACAAGGATCTGCAGGACATCATCGCCATCCTGGGCATCGATGAGCTTTCCGAAGACGACAAGCTGACCGTGGCTCGCGCGCGCAAGGTGCAGAAGTTCCTGTCGCAGCCGTTCCACGTGGCCGAGACGTTCACGGGTATCCCCGGCAAGTACGTCAAGATCGCCGAAACCGTGCGCGCCTTCAAGGAGATCATCGAGGGCAAGCACGACGACGTGCCCGAGCAGGCCTTCTACATGAAGGGCGGCATCGAGGAAGTGCTGGAAGAGGCAGAGAGACTGAAAGCGACGGTGTAAACGAAGTTGACAGTTCGTAGTTCACAGCGAATCGAGCTACGAACCGGAAACTACGAACTGTGAACTGTGAACTGAGAAGTGGGTTATGGCTGAACCGACATCCGACAACCAACTCCGCGTCCGCCTCGTGACTCCCGAGCGCACGCTCTTCGAGAGCGACGCCGACGCCGTCGAGCTGCCCTCGAAGTCCGGGTACATGGAAGTGCTCTACGGCCACGCGCCGCTGATGGCCGAGCTGGGCGCGGGCGATGTCATCGTCCACGGCGCGGCAGGGTCGGACGCGGGCGGCGACGACGGCGTGACCCGCTACAACGTGAGTTGGGGATTCGTCGAAGTGCTGCCGGGCCGCGTGACCATCCTGGCCTCCGACGCGCTCAAGCCCGAGGAGATCGACGTGCCGCGCGCCGAGCAGCAGCTCGACCGCGGACTGAAGCTGTGGAAGGAAGCCGGCGAAAGCGAAGAGGCATACGACGAGGCCCTCCGCGTCATCTCCGAAGCCGAGGCCAAGATCGCCTCGTCCGGCGAGGTGATCAAGACGCACTAATCCGGCGACGCTCGATCCGCTTCAACCGAAAGCCCTGCTCCAGTGAGCAGGGCTTTTCGCCACTGGGGCGCGCGATCACCACACGGTCCGCGGATAATGCTCGGCGATCATCTCGTCGGAGGAGATGAGCGGCGCGAAGCCGTTTACCTTCGCCTGGGCCACGATCATCCGGTCGAAGGCGTCGCGCGTCCATTTCTCATCGAGCGCCGCTCTCGCCACGTCCGCAAAGGGTAGGTCGCACAGCCTGACTCCGAGCTCATGCTCCACTTTTCGCTGAATGTCGCGCGCCGGACGCTGGAGTCTGCCGATCTCGTACAGGTACTCAAGTTCCAGCAGCACCATGGGCGAGATCAGCAACTCTGCCCGTGCAATCAGCCGGGAGGCCTCGCGCCCGATGGCGCGCAGCCGGCCATGACCGAGCCGGACGACGGCGTTGGTGTCGAGGTAGGCGATCATGCTTTACGGCGCGGCCTGCGCGCCACAACTTTGTCGTTCGCCGATGCGCTCCGCACGGACTTTGGGACGGGGCCAAGCCGACGGTCCCACTTCTGTTCCCAATCGCGCATCATGTCAATCTTCCAGGAATCGTCGTCAATGTCCACGCCGGGGGCAATAATGTCCATCGGCGTCACCCGGCTCAGCTTCGAAGGAGCATCCTCGGGCACAATTCGGACCCTGCGGCCCTTATGGGACACCCAGACCTCTTTCCCATCGAGGGCCTGGTTGACCAGATCGAAGAGCCTCCGCCGGAATTGGGTGATTGGCACTTCCATGATTTGTGATTGTAGCATAGATGTACATAAGCAAGTGTACAGCACGTACACTCACTGCATCTTCGACCCGCCGCCATCTTCGTTTCGCCGGCTCGACCGCGGACTGAGGATGTGGAAGGAAGCCGGCGAAGACGAAGAAGCCTACGACGTGAGGCCGCGCTACTGCTTCAGAATCCAGCTTGCCATCTTGTCGAGCGCAACGGGAGACATGGTCTCCTCAATCTCCCCGTATTCGCTCGGCGCGCCGGTCTTGGCCGTCTGGAACAGGTGGTTCAATCCCGGCAACTCGTCCACCTCGAAGTGCTTGTTGCCTCCATCTTCGAGCGCTTTGCGGATGGCGGGCAGGTTCTGCGCGGGCGGAACTTGCGGGTCCTTTTCCCCATTGATGGCCAGCACCGGGCAGGCGACCTTGCGCAGCGTCGCGGCGGGGTCGTAGGTGAGGAAGTAGCGGAACCACGGCGATGAGGCCATCTTTACCGATGCGCCGATCTGGGCCTCCGGCACTCCATCGGCCGCCAGCTTCTCGCGCAGATCCTTTTCGAGAACCGCGGGGTCCTTTTCCGATTCCACCAGAGCCAGCACCTCGCGCTCCTGGGCTGCGCTCTGGTCGGCCTTTTCCTTGCTCGCGCCGCCGGCTTCGGCGATCAGCCGCCCTTGCTCGACGATGATCTGGTCTCCGGGGACGCCGGTGCCGGCCATCAGAACGATGAACGCAACGTCGTGGTCACGGGCCGCAACCATAGGCGCGATGACGCCGCCCTCGCTGTGGCCGATGAGGCCAATGCGGTGCGGATCGACCTCCGGCCGGGTCTTGAGGTAGTCGACTCCGGCCTGCGCATCATCGGCAAAATCGGCGGTCGTGGCGGCTTCGAGGTTGCCGGTGGATTTGCCCACGCCGCGCTTATCGGCGCGCAGCACCACGATGCCCTTGCGAGTTAAATAGTCCGCCAGCACCAGAAACGGCTTGTGGCCCATCAGGCTCTCGTCGCGATCGTGCGGTCCCGAGCCGACGATCAGCAGCACGGCGGGAAACGGCCCCTGGCCGGGCGGAACGGTCAGCGTGGCGGCGAGTGTGTCGCCCGCCGCCTTGTTGGTGTAGGTCACGTCCTCTTCACGATAGGGATACGGCTTGACCGGGTTCTGCGGGCGAGGCCGCTCGAGGCTGGACTCGTCTTTGACGCGCTTTAGCTGCAGCGGAAGTTTGGCCGCGCCCTGCGTGAAGGTGCCGTCGATGGAATTGAGATCTGCGGCGATTCTGCCTTCAAACGTGGCGCCGATTCCCTTCACTTCGATGATGAACGCGGCACCATCGCGTTTGACGTCGGTTGCCGGCACCCAGGTGGGGCTTTGGTCGGGACTTTGCATCTGGGCCGTCAGACCGTCCTGTGTGTTGACGATCTTGAATGCGATGCGCAGCTTGATCGCGCCGGTATCCAGCGCACCCATCCAGATGCCGTCGATGTCGGACGGCGCCGCTGGTTTGGCCGTCGCCGGAGCCGGCGTTGCGGGCGCGCGCTTGAAGTTGAGCGTTAGCGGCTGGCCCTGCGACCACGTGCCGTCGATCTCAGTTGCATCTCTGTTCACCGTGCCGGTGTAGGTGCCGCCGACCGCGGGAATGCCGAGAGTGAGCTGGGTCTCTCTCAATTCGATGGAAGAGACTGGAATGCCGATGGCCCCCTGATCGAGGCTGTCGAGCGTGGCGGTGAGGGTTCCATCCTTGGCGGCGGAAATGTGCAGGGCAAGGCGCAGTTGCGCGCCCCCGGCGCTGAGCGTGCCTTGCCAATCGCCAACGATCTGCGATTGCGCACGGCAGAGCGGCGCGAGCGCCAGGGCGGCCAGGGACAAGATTGCGAGTTTGAGTCCGATTGCGTTCTTCATCGATTTTCCAATCTGTGTGGTGAGCGGCACGGATTGACTTGCACCGTCGCGGTTGAATTCAAGGAAACGACAAAACAATGGCCCGTGGTGAGTGCCTGCCAAGAAGGATTACGTCCGCGCGAGTCGCAAAGTTCTGTTTTTTGATATCGGCCCGCGCAGATCGGGAGCGTATCAGCACGCTGGCTTTGCGGTATTTCTTCTCGAAGCGCCGGGAGTTGCGCGGCAACCCGCGCCCAATGCGAGCGCCGCGAGCGTTCGCGCGAGGGCGCCTTCATCGCGCTCCTTCGCCATGGGCCAGGCCGTCGTCGAGTTCTCCGCGCCGCTCCAGTTTCTTGTAATACACAAGCGAATAGGCTACGGAGGCCAGTCCCGCAGCCAGCAGAACCACGATCGCCCCGATATACAGGCCCATGATCGTGAGCCCCAGGCCGATCAAGCCGGCAGCCACGGTGATCCTGGCCGCAAAGCGATGCGTGGCGTTCCAGACGCGTTCGCTCGCGAGGGTCCACGGCGTCCTCACCCCCAGATAGAAATTCCGCCGCAGCTTCCCCATTAAGTTGCCGAAAAGCGCGATGAATAGGCACAAACCGCTCAGGACCGCCCGGCCCATATCGATGGCGCGCCCGCAGTCCGCCCAAAGGATCACGGCGTACAGGTAGGTCATCATGCCGAAAACAAACAACATCACCTGGTGATAGGTCGGCCAGAAGCTATCGATCGCGAATCTCTTCGGCGATAGCCATGGGAACAGCCAGGTCATCGCCATCACCGCAGCCATGAAGCCGGGGCCAAACAGATACAGCGCCCATTTGGGGCTGTAGCCGTCGGGCTGGAAGCGAATACCCCAATGCGTGGGAACCCTGGCCGGCAGGTGAGGATACAGGATCGCCGTGGCGGCGATGGCCGCCGCAACCAACAGAATCTCGAAGACGAAGACTTTGCGCGTCATGGCTATTTCGTTCCTTTCCGTTTGCTGTCCCCGAGCAGGCCCATGGTCCACGCCATCAGGTCCTCCACTACGGTGGTGTTCAGCCCGTACCAGATCTGCTGGCCCTCCCGCCGGCTGGTGATGAGATCGGCTTCTTTGAGAACGGCGAAATGATGCGACATGGAGGGCTTGGTCATGTCGAAGCGCTCCGCCAGATCACCGGCCGTCATCTCGCCGCGGCGCAGAATCGCAAGAATCTCCCGCCGGGTGGGGTCCGCCAACGCCTTGAATGCCGCGTTGCTGCTCATGCTTAATTAGCCTCGCGTTTAATTAGACAATTGTCTAAATATAGCCCCGGTCCAATTCGCTGTCAAGAGGGCCGCGAAAGATTTTCGGGAACCCGTATGCGGCAGCACGTTGGGCTGGCGCCGGTCCGTCGGCTTGCTCGCCCGCGGACTTGCCTCTCCTGCCTCCCGCTCGCTACATTACATCTACGCGGCATCTTTCCCGCCTGCTCCCATGCCGCAGGCTGTCTGGCTTCTTCCCTGGAGGATTTTGCATGGCTTCCGTGCCGGTTCCCGCCGTCGCCAATCTCGATATCGATTCCACGCTGCGCGAAAACCGGGTTTTTCCCCCTCCACCGGAGTTCAGCGCCCGTGCCCGCATCGGCTCGCTCGCCGAATACGAAGCCCTCTACAAGCAGTCCATCGAGGATCCCGAGACCTTCTGGGCCGGCGTGGCGCGGGAGTTGCACTGGTTCAAGCCCTGGGACAAGGTTCTGGAGTGGAACCTGCCCTGGGCCAAGTGGTTCGTCGGCGGCAAGCTCAACCTGAGCTATAACTGCGTCGACCGCCATGCGCTGGGCGAGCGCGCGCAGAAGACCGCGCTGATATGGGAGGGCGAGCCGGGCGAGATCCGCCGCCTCACCTATGCCGAATTGCACGCCGAAGTGCAGCGATTCGCCAACGCGCTCAAGGCCCTCGGCATCGGCAAGGGCGATCGCGTGGCCGTCTATATGGGCATGACGCCCGAGCTGGCCATCGCCCTGCTGGCCTGCGCGCGCATCGGCGCGGTGCATTCGGTCATCTTCGGCGGGTTCGCCGCCAACGCCATCGCCGACCGCGTGGCCGACGCCGGCTGCGTGGCAATCATCACGCAGGACGCGAGCTACCGCCGCGGCAACTTGATCCAGCTCAAGCGCACGGTCGACGAGGCCATGCCCGCCTGCCCCACGGTCAAGCACGTGGTCGTCTACCGGCGCACCGGCTCGCCGGTCACGATGGTCCCGGGCCGCGACCACTGGTGGCACGATCTGGTCGCCCAGGCCGCGCCCAAGTGCCCCGCCGAGCCCATGGACTCCGAGGACCCGCTCTACATCCTCTACACCTCCGGCTCGACCGGCAAGCCCAAGGGCCTGCTGCACACCACCGGCGGCTACGCCGTGCAGACCTACCTGACCTCGCGCATCGTCTTCGACCTGCGCGACGACGACATCTACTGGTGCACGGCCGATATCGGCTGGGTGACCGGCCACTCGTATGTCGTTTATGGCCCGCTGCAGAACGGCGCCACGGTCCTGATGTACGAGGGCGCGCCGAACTGGCCGGACTTTTCGCGTTTCTGGAAGATCGTCGACGACCATCGCGTGACGATTTTCTACACCGCGCCCACGGCCATCCGCGCCTTCATCAAGTGGGGCGACCAGTTTGTCGACAAATACAAGCTCGACTCGCTGCGCCTGCTCGGCACGGTCGGCGAGCCCATTAACCCCGAAGCATGGATGTGGTATCGCGAGAAGATCGGGCGCAACCGCTGCCCCATCGTCGATACCTGGTGGCAGACCGAGACCGGCGCCATCATGGTCGCGCCCATCCCCGGCGCTATTGCCACCAAGCCGGGCTCGGCCACGAGGCCATTCTTCGGCATCCAGCCGGAAGTCGTCACCAAACCCGACGCCGAGGGCCGCTTCCACGCCGTTCCCGCGGGCCACGGCGGGCTGCTGGTCATCCGCAAGCCCTGGCCGTCGATGGCGCGGACGATCTACGGCGATTCCGAGCGCTACCAGAAGACTTATTGGTCCGACGTGCCTGGCTGCTACTTCACCGGCGACGGCGCGCGCCAGGACGCCGACGGCTATCTCTGGCTGATGGGCCGCGTCGACGACGTGATCAATGTGAGCGGACACCGGCTCGGCACCATGGAGGTCGAGTCCGCGCTGGTCGCGCACCCCAAGGTGGCCGAAGCCGCCGTCGTGGGCCGCCCCGACGACCTCAAAGGGCAGGCCATCTCGGCCTTCGTCACGCTGGAAAGCGGCAACCCACCGTCCGACGCGCTCAAGGACGAACTGCGCAAGTGGGTCTCGAAAGAGATCGGCTCGCTCGCGCGGCCCGACGATATCCGCTTCACCGAGGCTCTGCCCAAGACGCGCTCGGGCAAGATCATGCGCCGCCTGCTGCGCGATCTGGCCACGCACGGCGAGATCAAGGGCGACGTGACCACGCTCGAAGACTTCACCGTGATCGCCAAACTGCGCGAAGCCGAAGAAGGCTAATTCCTATCGAGGAGACGCAAGCATGCCAGGACCGAACAGAGAAGTGATTCGGGCATTTATTGAAGATGTCCTCAGCCAAGGCCGATTGGAGCGGGCCAATGATCTGGTGAAAGAAGATTTCGTGGAGCTCGATCCTCTTCCCGGGCAGGAGCAAGGAAGGGAAGGCCTGAAGGCAATTATCCACATGCTACGGTTGGCGTTCCCTGATATGCACTGGGCCGTAAAGGAAATGGTGGCTGAGGGGGACAAGGTTGTCACCCGGTTCGTGTGGACCGGCACCCATCGTGGCGCATTCCTCGGAATTCCAGCCACCGGCACGAGCGTCGAGGTCAAGGGAGTGGTCATCGACCGCCTGGAAGATGGCAAGATGGCGGACAGCCGCATCCTGATGGACACCATGGGCCTGATGCAACAGCTCGGCGTGATTCCCGCACCCCCACCAGCGGCTTGAGTCTCTCCGAATCATGTGCCGCCTGCTGCGCGAGCTAGCCACCCACGGCGAGATCAACGGCGACGTGAACCCGCTCGAAGACTTCACAGTGATTGCGCGGTTGCGCGAAGCCGAAGAAGGCTGATGTGCTGGAGGCGGTGCGAATTGACACTCGCCCGAAACCATCCTAATCTCAACCCATGACGGTTCAGCTCACATCCGAGCAAGAAGCCCGGCTCTCCGAGATCGCTGCACAGGCCGGGCGCGGAGTCGACGATCTCGCACGCGAGGCCGTCGATCGCTATCTCGCAGAAGATGCGCGTTTTCGCGCTGAGGTGCAGAAAGGCATCGACGAAGCCGAACGCGGTGAACTCCTCACAGCAGGTCAAGTCTGGGAGAGAGTCGAGCGGGTGTTGAGATCCTGAAGATCTGAGATGCCGGATCCAAACGAAGTTAGATGGACCGAATCTGCCGCTCAAGACCTTGAGGAGATTTCTGAATACATCCGAAGGGACCGGCCCGCTGCTGCGGACGCAGTTGCCCAATCCCTCTTCGACGAAGCCAATCGCCTCAGATTTCTCCCAGGTAGAGGCCGGATCGGAAGCATTCCTGGCACGCGCGAGCTTGTTGTTTCCGGTATGCCTTACATCATTGTCTACCGGATCACGAGCACGGCGGTTCAGATATTGCGGATCTATCACGGTGCCAGAAACTGGCCCGCCTCAACTGGCTGATTGGGGTGACGTAACGGCCGCTCGCGCAATCGAACACTTTGTCGACCGCAACTTGCAGCTTCGCGTGTGTGCTAAACAACCGAAGACGGTTAAGCGTCATGCTGTTTCAAGAAGGCGTTCTTCGGCCGAAAGGAGAAACTCCCCCATGCCAATCCCCCAATTGGCTCTGCGATTCTCATTCATCCTCGCCATCGCTGCAATCCTGCTCTCGTCCGCAACCCCCGCCCGCGCGGCCAGCAAAGGCGACGTCAGCTTCGGGTACAGCCGCACCGGCAACGACACGTTCTATTCCAACGCGGGCAGTCTGAACGGCTGGGAGCTGGACGGCCAGGTTCGCTGGAAGCGATTCATCGGCATCGAAGGCGACGTGGCCCGCTACGGGATGGGCGCCGATGCCGCCGTACCCCGCACTACCGCGGTTCTGTTCGGTCCCAAGCTCTCGCTGGGTACAGCCGGATACAAGGTTTTCGGGCATTTCCTGGTGGGCGGCGAACACTCGGCCAACGGCAGCAGCTCGACCCCGGTCTCCGGCGGCGCGCTCGGCTACGTCCTTGGCGGAGGCGTGGAAGGCCCCATCGCGCCGTTCTTCGCCTGGCGCGTCCAGGTGGACCGTATCGCGGCCATCAACCAGTCGCCCTCCGACGGCACCCACGCCCGTTTCTCGACCGGCCTCGTTTTTCGCTTCTGAATCGCAATATTCGCTCCCGGTCCTGTAATCTTACGGCCGATCTTTCCCGTCAAAGGCTCGTGAGGGGGGAGCCTTGCCTGCGCGCTATCGCTGCCCATGTTGCGGATACAAGACGCTGGTTGCACCGGGCGCGATGCAGTTGTGTCCGGTCTGCTGGTGGGAGGACGACGGCCAGGAAGATCCCGACTCTTCCGAGGTCCGCCTCACGGTCAACGGCCAACTGAGCCTGAGCGATGCTCGCCAGAACTTTGCGCGGGTTGGCGCCGCCCATCCCCGCTTTATCTCCTACGTTCGCAAGCCCGAGCCCGCCGAGAAATAGCGGGCAGGGCCGGGTTCTTTCCGCGTGCCGCGGTGAATGCACCGAGGCGTCAGGCCGTAGCGGCCGATCGGTGACCCGCGCGGCGCCCCATCCGCCGGACGGTAACGTGTCTTTCGCGATGCTCCCTGTCTTTTCGTACCGTCCGGCGGTTTGACCCCTCACTGTAAACCCCCGTACCATAAGACGAGGTAATGATTGGCAAGGCGGCGCTGAATCCCCGCGAACGGCAGCGCGCAGCCCCACTCGATTCGGCGCAAGCGCCCGGAAGGACACAAGTTGAGTTCCAGCGGCACCCTAGAAAACAATCCGGAAACGGCTGACACCCAGCACGATCACGATCACGATCACGACCACGACCACGAACCCGAAGCCGCCGCAGAGGCCCACAACCACGCCCACGGCCCGGTTCTGAATCCCGAATGCACGCGCGAGCTGGTCATCGACGTTCCTGCCGAAGAGGTGGCTGCGGCTTGGCGCAAAGTGGCCAACAGCTATCGCAAATACGCCAAGATTCCCGGCTTCCGCGCCGGCAAGGTGCCTGAGACCATCGTGCGGCGCCGCTTTGCCGCCGAGATCCGCAAGGAAGTCATCGACACGCTGCTGCCCGAGCGCTTCAACAGGGCCGTCAACGAGCTCGGGATTCTTCCTGTCGGTCAGCCGCAGATCGCCGAGCTGACCGTCGACGAAAACTCGCCGCTCCACGTCAAGGCGGTCTTCGAGTTCATTCCACCGTTCTCGATCGACGGCTACCGGGACGTCAAAGTCGATAAGCCAGCGGTCGAAATCACGGAAGAAGAGTTCCAGCACGAGATCGAGCAACTGCGCGAGTCCCGCGCTACCATCGAGCCGGTCGAGGAAGATCGCGGCCTGAAAGACGGCGACTGGGCGCAGATCAGCTACAAGGGCGAAATCGTGCAGGACCCGGCCGCGGCCGAGGGCGCGCCGGAGCCTAAGCCCGTCAGCGGCGAGGACACGCTGGTGGAGATCGGCGGCAAAGACACGGTCGAGGCGTTCACGACCGCTCTGCGCGGCGCCAAGCCCGGCCAGGAGCTGAAGGTCGAAGTCGTTTATCCCGCCGACTACCAGGGCGGAGGGCTCGCGGGCAAGACCGTGGCCTACGAAGTCGAAGTGAAGGCCATCAAAAAGCGCGCGCTTCCCGACCTGAACGACGACTTCGCCAAGGAACTGGGACATTACGAAAGTTACGCCGACCTGGAGAAGAGCGTCCGCGAGTACATGGCGAATCGCAAGCGGCGCAACGTGGAAACGGAAACCAAGGACCGCCTGTTCGCCGCGATGGTTGAGAAGTTCGCATTTCCGGTTCCGGAGTCGCTGGTCCAGGACCAGGTGGACACGCGCCTGGAACGCGGTTTGCGCGCGCTGGCGGCGCAGGGAATGCAGCCCGACCAGATGCGCAAGCTCGACTTCAACCGCCTGCGCGGCGCCCAGCGCGACAGCGCGCTGGCCGAAGTGAAAACGCAGATTCTCCTCGACCGCATTGCCGGCGAAGAAAATATCACCGTCTCGGACGAGGAAATGGACAAGGAATTGCATATCGCCGCGATCCAGTCCCGCGAGCCCATCGATGCCCTGAAGGAGCGATTGACCAAGGATGGCGGGCTTGCTAGGCTCAGGGAGCAGTTGCGGCGGGACAAGACGGCATCGATTCTGTACGAGCGCCTTCCCGGGTAACCGTACCCGGCAGGGCAACCTTCGGTGTGGAAATTCCGGGCCGATTAGCCGATACCAACGATAGCGGGAAGTGGCAACGAGGAGCGGGAAAAAGAATGGCATTGATTCCCATGGTGGTTGAGCAGACGAGCCGGGGCGAGCGCGCCTATGACATCTACTCCCGTCTGCTGCGCGACAACATTATCTTTCTTGGCACCCCGATCGACGACCAGGTAGCCAATCTCATCGTCGCCCAGATGCTCTTCCTGCAGGGCGAGGACCCCGAGAAAGACGTCTCGCTTTACATCAATTCGCCGGGCGGCTCCATTACCGCGGGCCTGGCCATCTACGACACCATGCAGTTCATCAAGAACAACGTGGTCACCTACTGCATCGGCCAGGCCGCCAGCATGGGCGCGTTTCTGCTTCTGGCCGGGACCAAGGGCAAGCGCTTCGCGCTGCCTAATTCGCGTATTCTCATCCATCAACCGTCGATGGGCGGCCTGAGCGGACAGGCTACCGACATCGACATTCATGCGCGCGAGATTCTGCGCATTCGCGAAATCACCAACAACCTGATGGCCCGGCACACCGGGCAGCCCCTGGACCGGATCGAGCGCGACGTCGAGCGGGATTTCATCATGAACGCGCAACAAGCCAAGGAATACGGGATCGTAGACGAAATTATCGACCGGCCGCGCGCATAGCGGGTCCGGGGGATTTGGATTAAACTCGTCGTTGGAGAGCCAACATGATGAAGACGCGCACGGGACCGGAAGAAGCGCTGCGCTGCTCGTTCTGCCACAAGTCGCAAGACGCCGTAGCCAAGCTGATCTCCTCGCCCAGCGACTACCCCCGCGCCTACATCTGCGATGAATGCGTCGCGGTCTGCAACTCGATCCTCGAGGACGACCGCAGCGGCGAAGCTCCCGCCACCACGGCGGGCCATCTGCCCAAGCCCACCGAGGTCAAGAGCTTCCTCGACGACTACGTCATCGGCCAGGACCAGACCAAGAAGAAGCTGGCCGTCGCCGTCTACAACCACTACAAGCGGATCCAGATGAACCGCTCGCGCACCAGCGACGTGGAGCTCTCCAAGTCCAACATCCTGCTCATCGGCCCCACGGGATGCGGCAAGACCTATCTGGCCCATACCCTGGCCAAGATGCTCGACGTGCCCTTCGCCATCGTCGACGCCACCACGCTCACCGAGGCCGGCTACGTGGGCGAGGATGTCGAGAACATCATCCTCAAGCTGCTCCAGGCCGCCGACGGCGACGTGAACCGCGCCCAGCAGGGCATCATCTACATCGACGAAATCGACAAGATCGGCCGCAAGGACGAGAATCCCTCCATTACCCGCGACGTATCGGGCGAGGGCGTGCAGCAGGCGCTGCTCAAGATTCTCGAAGGCACGGTGGCCAACGTGCCGCCGCAGGGCGGCCGCAAGCATCCGCACCAGGAATTCACCGCCGTCGACACCACCAACATCCTGTTCATTTGCGGCGGCGCCTTCGTCGGCCTGGAGCGCGTCGTGGGCCGCCGTGTGGGCAAGAAGGCCCTCGGCTTCCGCACCGTCGACGCCGACGCCGACCAGGCCACCACGCGCTCCCACCGCGACACCGAACTGCTGCGCCGGACCGAGCCGCAGGACCTGATCAAGTACGGGCTGATCCCCGAGTTCGTCGGCCGCCTGCCGGTAATGGCCGTGCTCGACGAGCTGGACGAAGCCGCCCTCATCGACATCCTCACCAAGCCGCGTAACGCGATCCTCAAGCAGTATCAGCGTCTCTTCGAGTACGAGAACGTCCGCCTGCACTTCACGCAGGAAGCGTCATGGGCCATCGCCCGCGAAGCCATGGCGCGCAAGGTGGGCGCCCGCGGCCTGCGCATGATCCTCGAAGAGCTCATGCTCGACCTGATGTACCACCTGCCCTCGAACAAGCGTGTCCGCGACCTCGAGATCACCAAGGACATGGTCGAGCGCCGCGATCTGTCGCCCTGCTTGCTGGAGAAGGCCGGCTGATCGTCCCTGGCGGTTGACCGTCAACCGATCTTTTGCCAAAGGCCGTCCCATCGCGGACGGCCTTCGTATTTGTGCCGGAACGAAGCGGGCACCGTCTCAGCTCAGTTGGCTCACTTTTAGCTTGAGCGACGCGTAGTCCACCGTCCCCAGGCCGCGCGCGGCGGCCATCGCCAGATACGGTATCTTCTCGGGGTCCAGATCCCAATACGCCTTCGCGACGTAGGCGTCGATGGCCACCGGATCGGTGCCCGCGACCAGCGTCTTCTTCAGCTCCACGTCTTCGAGATTTCCGCCCGTGGGTCCGTTGCGCACCAGCACGCGGTAGCAGTCCATCACGGTAAGCGTGGGCAGCATGAAGCTGGCCAGATCGACCAGGCTCTGGTGAATCTGCTGGTGCAGCCGGTTGCGCTCGCCGCCCAGAATCCCGTACCAGTTCTTCATGCCCAGCGTGGCGCCGGTGAGCACGTGATGCTTGGCGATGGGTACGTTGATGACCTTGTCGGCTTCGAGGAACGGCGCGAAGACCGGCCAGGTCTTCAGCACCACTCCGCCCATATCCACCTCGCGGAAATGGTCCGGATCGGGCAGAATCACCTCGGCGCCCTCGGCCTTCGCAGCGGCCTGAATGCCCGAGCGGTGGAAGCACCGTTGTGCTTCGTTGCAACTCACGTCGGTGACGACGACGCGCTTTGCGCCGGCCTGCCAGCACTGGCGCACGATCTCCGCCACCAGTTCGGGATTCGTGTTTGCCGCCTGCTCCGGCGTGCGGTCCCAGGCGATGTTCGGCTTGATCACCACCACGTCCTGCCTGGCGACGAAGCGGCCCATTCCGCCGAGGTTCGCGATTGCCCGGGCAAAGAGCGCGCGCGGCTCGCCGTTCTGGACGACGGTGATCTGCGGCCACTGGGCATCGGCGGCGATGCGATGATCGCGCCGCGCCTGGATTGCCTGGCCGGGGATGGGCCGCGCACTGCGTTGGCTCAGCCAATATGCCGCGCCCGCCGCGCCCGCGGCTACTCCGCACCCGCGAAGCAGTTGCAGCATTGCCTCGCGCCGCGTCATGCCCGATGCGGGCTTCGCCGCGCCTGCCTCTGGATTGTCGGCCTCGCCGGTCATATGTCCTCTCCTCGACAGGTCCGGGCCTTAAACTTCCACGAGCCGGATGCGCTGCGGATCGTTCGTGCCCAGCTTGTGTGCGCTGTCGGCGGCGGTCGCGATGTACTTTGCCGGCCGTCCCACTGCTTCGAGCGTCGCCATTCCAACCTCGGCGCGCTTGCGCTCGATCATCTGCCACGCCGTGTGATCCAAGGCCACGCGATCCTGGCCCACGATGAGCGCGTTGGGGTACCAGAGCCGCTCGGGATGGAACCCCGGCCCGCCGTCGTACACCGACGAGATGGCGTCGCCGATCGTAAACCACACCTTCTCGCGAATCGCGGGAATGCAGTTCAAATCGGCCACTGCGGGATTGCAGCCGTCGGCGTGCAGCAGGAACGGCTTGTCGACCACGCCGTACATGTTCTTCATGGAGAAGGTGACGCCGGCCAGTTCGTGATCCTTCAAGATGGGCAGGTTGATCGTCATCGCGCACTCGCGGGTCAAAATCTTTGCCAGGCGGATGCGCGCTGTTCCCCACGACGATTCCTCGTCCTCGTACCCGGCCACGTCGCTTCCGTAGCAGCGGACGCGGCTGGGATCGGTATTCACGGTCATACCGCACGCTCCGAGATCGCGCGCATTGCGGTCCCACACCAGAATGTTGCCAGGCTTTACGCCGGCCTGCTGCAGGCGCTCGGCGACGGCAAGCGTCAGCGCGGCGTGAGTCGAGATGCCGCGCCCGCCCAGCCCGTTGATTTTGAGGCCGATCGTCTGGCCCGCGAGAATCTGCGGCGGAATCACGCTCTTCCACGCTTCGACCGGTTTTTCTCGCCCGGTGTATGCGGCCATGGCCTTGTCGAGCAGATTCAGCACACGCTGTTCGTCCAGCTGCGCGCTCGAGCCATGCAGCGACGCGTCGCGCGCGACCACCACCTTCGACTTGCCCGCGGTTTGCGCGGCATGAGCGTCGAGGATTCCCGCCAGCGCCAGCTTGTCGGCCGCCGCGGCCGAACCCAGCAGGGCAGCGCCGGTGGCTGCCTCCTTCAGAAATTCTCTGCGGCTCTTCATTCCTGCTCCCTCTATTCTTCCCGCAGCCGGATTTCCGGCCGCGCCTGTTAAAGCTTGGCTTCCACGCCGTGCGCCAGCGCAATCAGCGCCTGCTGCGCGCCGGGCGAATCGTCATAGGCGACAATGCGCACCAGGTACGGCCCCTTGCGGAAGATGACGCTCTGCGAGTAGGCCACGCCCGCGTCGCCCACCGCCACGCTCTTGCCGTCGCTCGACTGCCCGTTCTCGAGAATCTTCCTGGCGCCCGCGGAATCGCCCATGGTGAACACATCGACCGTTGCCTCTAGCTGGCCTTGATATTTGTAGTCCGAGGTCGACGTCGTCACCACCCCGGCCTTCAGGTACTGTTCGGCGTCGCCGTCGATGTACTGCCACAGGTCCTTTGCGGCATAGACGCGCGTGTCGCCCGTCTTTTCCCATCCCGCCACCGCGCCCGTCGCCGGGAACGGATCGGCGGCCTTCTTCTTGCACCCAACGCCCGCGGCTATGGCCGCGATCGCGAGCACCGCGACAATTGACTTCCAACTTCCTGGCCAAGAACTTCTCAACGCAGTCTCCTTCACTTTCGGGTTAGCAAGATCTGGCTCGAAGGGGAACGGCTTTCGCCGATAGCGGTCTGGATCATTTCATTTTGCGTCCTCTTGACGATATGACGGCAACCAGCGAGCCCATCAATGCCGCGAAGACTCCACACCATACCGGCAGCATCCATCCCACAGAATTGAATTTCACGGAGCGCTCTCCTTCATTTTCTGTTGAGTAAAATCTGGCTGCTGGGGGAACGGCTTTCGCCAATACTCGTGACATAAACGGCGGGGCGATCCTGCAGCGGGCAGGCGTACTCGCACGCGCCGCAGCCCACGCAGCGGCTGGGATCGACGCGCGGCTGCTTCAGCGTCTTTGTGTTGCCCGCCGAGTCTACCACCTGCGCCTCCTCGACGTAGATCGCCTTCGGCGACACCGGGCACCACTCCTCGCAGACGATGCATTCGGTTGCCATGGCCCATGGCAGGCAGCGCCCGCGGTCGTAGAACGCCGTGCCCAGCCGCACCGGCTGGTTCTGTGCGGCGCCCACGCCAACCACCCATCCCTTTTCCTTGGGCGTGAGCTGCCAGATGGCGCCCGTAGGGCACACCTCGGAGCAGAGCACGCAGCTCGGTTCGCAGTAGCCGATGCGCGGCACCAGCGTGGGCGACCACAATCCCTCCAGGCCTGCCTCTTCGAGCGTGGGATGCAGCGCGTTGTTGGGGCACACCTTCATGCACTCGCCGCACCGGATGCAGCGCGACAGGAAGTCCGGCTCGTCGAGCGCGCCTGGCGGCCGCAGCAGCCGCTCGTGGCGGCTCTTGCCCAGGCCGGTATTGGCGCGCATCAGCGGCACAGCGGCGGCGCCGGCGGCCAGGCCGGCGATCGTCCTGCGGCGGCCCAGGTCGGGCGAGGCCACTTCCTTTTCTTTACGGAAGAAGCGGAACGTGAGCGCGTGGTCCGGGCAACTGCCGACGCAGTTCATGCACATCAGGCACTCGGACTTGCGCCACGGCGCGCCGCCGATGGGATCGTCGCCCCCCTGGCAGTCGAGCAGACAGCGGTTGCAGTTGTTGCAGCGCTCGGGATCCTTGTGCAGCCCCAGCACCGACCAGCGCGACACCGCGCCCAGCAGCGCGCCCAGCGGGCAAATCGCCCGGCACCAGAATCGAGTGACACGCAGGCTGGCAAACAGAATCACCAGAAACAGAATTCCCAGCACCAGCCCCTGCGCGAAGTGCGCCTGGCGGAGGTCGAGAACCAGGGCCGCCAGGATCATATGGACCGTCTTGGCCGTCGATGCGATTGCGGTAACGTGGCTCTGCTCGAGCGGCTCCAGAATCGCGCGCACCGCCAGGTTGAACCCCGGCAGAATCGCCAGGCCGATCGACCGCACCAGCAGGCTGAAGGGATCGAGCAGGCCGATGGCCATGGACCCGAATGCCGCGGCCACCAGCCCGGCCAGCAGCACCACGTATTTGATCGTCTGCCAGCGCTTGTAGCGGTTCGATTCGATACGCTGCTTGCCGCGCTTGGCCTCCGACTTCATGCCGCCCACAAAGTGCTGCAGCGTGCCCATCGGGCAAATCCAGCCGCAGAAGAAGCGGCCGAGAAACAGCGTTGGCAGCAGGACGATCAGGCTCCACAGCAGGCCGCGGTAGAGCGCGTGGCCGGCGATGGCGTTGGCGAGGGCGACCAGCGGGTCCCACTCAAAGAACAGCCGAACCGGTGCAAGCAGATGAATGTCGCTGGTGGCGCCGGGGATGCCGCGCAGAGAGGTGAAGGCAAGCAGCCACACAAACAAGAGCAGAAAGAAGATCTGCGAGAGCCTGCGCAACAGCTGCCATCGGGACCCGGTCACTCGATTCCTCCGCCCGCGCGTGCACGCAAGCATTCCTCGGAAGTCAAGCCGTAAAGGACGATGATCGATGCTGGGACGAGGGCCAAACAGTGATGCAGATCACGTTTTCCCGCGCCGTCGGCTTCTTCGGCGCCGCCGGCGCGCGCAGGTCGCGCTAACCGCCATGGAGAGTTACAGATGATTGATCAGCGACGCAATGCACGCCGCGCCGAATCCGTTGTCGATATTGACTACCGAAACGTTGGGGGCGCATGTGTTCAACATGCCGAGCAGCGCGGCCACTCCGCCCAGCGATGCACCATAGCCCACGCTCGTGGGAACGGCAATCACCGGCGCGTTCACCAGGCCCCCGACCACGGTCGGCAGCGCGCCCTCCATCCCGGCGCAGACGACGAGCACGCGCGCGGACTGGAGCGTCTGCTGCTGGGCGAGGAGGCGGTGGATTCCGGCCACACCCACGTCGGCCACCAGCTCCACGGCGTTGCCCATCAGCCGCGCGGTCACTGCGGCTTCCTCGGCCACGGGCAGGTCGCTGGTCCCCGCGCAGATCACGGCCACGGTTCCCTTGCCGGCGACCGGCTCGTTTTGCTTCAAGGTGATCGCCCGCGCCATTTCGTGGTACTCCGCGTGCGGCTCCATGTCATGGACGGCTTCGAACACCTCGCGAGAAGCGCGCGTCGCGAGCACGTTGCCGCCGGCCTGAACCATGTGCGCGAAGATCGCCGCCACCTGCGCCGGAGTTTTGCTGGCGGCAAAGATCACCTCGGGCATTCCGGTGCGCAACGCGCGGTGATGGTCTACCTTGGCGAAGCCCAGGTCCTCGAAGGGCAACGTGCGCAGCCGTTCCAGCGCGTCGGCCACGCCGGTGCGGCCTTCCCGAACCTCGTTCAACAGCGCTTCGATGCGCGAGCGATCCATCAGCGCCCTCCCGTGTTTCCCGCGGCCTTCGCGCCGCCGTACACCCGCATCGCCTCGTGCATCACCTGCTTCAGCGGAACTCCGCGCTCGCGGGCGATCTTGCGGCAGTCCTCGAACTCCGGCGAAGCATTCGCCACATCGCCCGACGGCCAGCGCGCGATCTTAATCCGCACCTTGCCCCACGGCGTCTCAACCTCGTCGAACTCCCGCGCCAGGGCCATCTTGTTTTCCAGCCGCCAGCGTAGGCCGATGGTCGTCGTCTCGCGCAGCAGCAGATCGCGCAGCGCCGGCATTCGTTCGGGACTCGAGAGCACGGTCATCTGCACGCCGGTGCGTCCTTTCTTCATTTGCACTGCGGTCCGGTAAACGTCCCACGCGCCGGCTTCGAGCAGCAACTCGCTCACGTAGGCCAGCAACTGCGGGGTCGAATCGTCGATCACGGCCTCGATGACGGCGATTGGCTCGGTGGCTCCCGCGGGTTCGTCGGCTGCTTCGCCCACCAGCAGCCGCAGCAGGTTCGGTTCGCCGGGCGTGTCGCGTCCTCCAGCCCCGTAGCCGCGCGCCGCAATGCGCATGGCGGGCAACGGACCGTAAGAAACATCCAGCATCCGCAGCACCGCCGCGCCGGTCGGCGTTACGCGTTCCATCGGCGGCCCGGCGGCATACACCGGCGCATCGCCCAGGAGCGCCACGGTGGCCGGCGCAGGCACAGGCAGAGTGCCGTGCGCGCACTTTACCGTCCCGCTTCCCACGTTCAAGGGCGAAGCCATCCAGCGATCCACGCCCAGCGCCTCGCATCCGGCCGCCGCGCAAACAATGTCGACGATGGTGTCGACCGCGCCGACTTCGTGGAAGTGAACCTTCTCAATAGGAATCGAATGGATCGCGGCTTCCACTTCGCCCAGCAACTGGAACGCCCGGGCCGAGCGATGCTTTACCGAGTCACTCAGCCGCGCCGCCTGAATGATCGAGAGAATCGCCGAGAGCGACCGGTGCACGTGCGCAGGGTGCGACGCCGGCTCGGCCTCATGCGAGTGATGTTCGTGACCGTGCGAATGCTCGTGTCCGTGCGCGTTCTCTGATCTCCCTGGTCCCTCGGTCAGCACATCCACCTTCACCGCCGCCAGACCGCCGCGGCTCACCTTGCGCAGCTCCAGCCGCGCGCCCACATCGAGGGCGGCCGTGGCATCGGCGAGCACGTCGAAGGGCGCGCCCGCATCCACCAGCGCGCCCAGCAGCATGTCGCCGCTGATCCCGGAAAAGCACTCCAGATAACCGATCCGCATCGCTCTCAGATTCTAACTTGCCGCAGGCCGGGGAAGGGAAGCAGAAACTATGCGCCCCGCCGCGCCAGAACCTCAACGGGAAGAACCGCGTTCAAGGAACCCGAACGAAAGCCGGAGCAATCGAGAGTCACATACTTGAATCCGGCCTGCTTCAGCGCCGCGGTGATGGCGTCGAGCATTTCCATCGTCAGCGCGCGGGGCAGCTCGTCGCGGGCAATCTCCACGCGGGCCAGTTCGCCGTGATGGCGCACGCGCAGCTCGCGGAAGCCCAACTGGCGCAGGCTCACCTCGCCCCGCTCCACCTGCTCCAGAACCTCGCGCGTCACGGCGCGGCCGTACTCCACACGCGACGAAAGGCACGGCGCTGCCGGCCGGTCCCACAGGGGGTAGCCTGCGGCCTTGGCCAGCGCCCGCACTTCCAGCTTGGTGAGCCCGGCCTCGGCGAGCGGCGCCAGCACCTCGTGCTGCTCCGCGGCGCGCTGGCCGGGGCGATAGTCTCGCGTGTCGTCGGCGTTCATGCCATAGGCGATGTGCGCGAACCCCAACCTGCCGGCCAACTTCTCCAGAACCAAAAAGAGCTCGTCTTTGCAGTGGAAGCAGCGGTTGGCGTCGTTGCGCGCATACTCCGGCTTGTCCAACTCGTCGGTCGTGACCACCTGGAGCGGCATTCCCTTGGACTGCGCGAAGGCCACGGCCTGCTCCAGGTCGCGGCGCGCCAGAGAGGGCGAGTCGGCCAGCACAGCCAACATGCGCTCGCCCAGCACGCGGTGCGCCGTCGCGGCCAGAAACGCCGAGTCCACGCCACCCGAGTACGCAACCATCAGGCTTCCAAGGCCGGCGAGCCGCGCCTCCAGCGCGCGCAGCTTCGCTGCAGCGTCCGGCGCTCCGGTCACGCCTTCCTGAGCTGCCGCGGGAATATTGGGCTCTGTGCTCGCCGCCATGCCTCCGATTATAGCGTTTGATGAATTTGCGCCGCTCTGGGCTGCAAGGGTTTGACGCACCCGCCTGCGCGCAATAGCTTGAAAGAGAGCGGCTGCGTCGATCCGGCCGCGTAAAAGAAGGAGATCGGATGCGACATCGATTCTGCCCATGGGTCTTGACGGGTCTGCTGGCCGCCGCGGTCCTTTGCGCCGCCGTGCAGGCCCAGGATCTGAAGAGCTTCGAGCAACGGACCACCGTCAAGGTGCTGCCCAACGGGCTCACGCTGATCCTTTGCGAGCGCCATGAGGCGCCGGTCTTCAGCTACACCACGTTCATCGACGCCGGCGACGTGAACGATCCGACCGGCGAGAGCGGCATTGCGCACATGTTCGAGCATCTGGCCTTCAAGGGGACCAGCCAGATCGGCACCACGGACTACGCGGCCGAAAAAGTGGCTCTCGATAAGGTGGAAGCGGCCAACGACGCTTACGAGGCCGAATTCCTGAAGCCGGTGGGCCGCGACGAAAAGAAACTCGCCGAGCTGAAGAAGGCATTCGTTGACGCGCAGGCCGAGGCCGAGAAGTTTGTCATCCCCAACCAGTTCACCGAGGTCGCCGAGGCCAACGGCGCCGAGGATTTGAACGCGGACACGGGGCTGGACGAGACGCAGTATTTCTGGTCGATGCCCGAGAACCGCCTGGAGCTGTGGGCGTGGATGGAGTCGAGCCGCCTGGCCGACGTGGTTCCGCGCGAGTTCTACAAGGAGCGCGACGTGGTGATGGAAGAGCGGCGCATGCGCGTGGACTCGAATCCGGAGGGGCGGCTCTTCGAGCAGTTCGCGGCCACCGCTTTCGTGGCGCACAATTACGGCCGCAGCTCCATCGGCTGGCCCAGCGAGGTCGGCCAGATCACGGCCACCGAGGCCATGGCCTTCCACAAGAAGTACTACGTGGGCGGCAATATCGTCGTCGCCATCGTTGGCGATGTCGATCCCAAGACCGATCTGCCCATGCTCGAGAAATACTTCAGCCGCGTGCCCGCCGGCCCCAAGCCGGAGGAAATGACCACCGTCGAGCCGCCGCAGTTCGCCGAGAAGTCGGTCGTGATCCGCGAGCAGACGCAGCCGATTTACCTGGAGGGCTATCACCGGCCCGATTATCGCGATCCGGACGATGCGGTTTACGACGCCATCAGCGACATTCTTTCCAACGGGCACGTCTCCCGGCTTTACCGCAGCCTGGTGGAGCAGCAGCAGATCGCGGCCGCCGCGGTGGGCGAGAGTCCCTTCCCGGGAGGCAAGTATCCCGCCCTCTTCTGGTTCGGCGCGCTCCCGCTCCCCGGCCATACCAACGCGGAGATGCGCGACGCGATCCAAAAGGAAATCGAGAAGCTGAAGACCGCCGACGTGACCGACGCCGAACTCCAGATGTACAAAACGCGCACCCGCGCCGACCTGTTGCGCGGCCTCGCCGACAACCAGGGCCTCGCCGATTCGCTCGCCGAGTACCAGACCCGCTACGGCGACTGGCGCGAGCTCTTTTTGCAACTCGACCGCGTGGACAAAGTGACCAAGGCAGACATCCGCCGCGTGGCGAACCATGTGTTTGTGCCCTCGAACCGGACCAGCGCGGAGATCGACACCGAGCCGCCCGCCGGAACCGCGAAGAACGATGGAGGCGCGCAATGAAGCCGAAGAGTGGTCAGTGGTCAGTGGTCAGTGGTCAGCCGGACGAGCATCGGCCTCCGTGCCCCATCCTTTCGCGCCGTTTGCGAAAGGGTGGGATAGCGCGCGCGCAGGGTAGCAGGAGGCCTTCTTTATTAGCCGCGGCCCTGCTTGCCGCCATCGCAGTTGCCGCGAGCGGGAACGCCCAGCAATCCAAGCCCTGGGAGCAAATCCCTGTTCCTCCGCTGCACGAGTTTCATCCGCAGCAGCCCAATCGCATCCAGCTCAACAACGGGATCGTCGTCTTCCTCCAGGAGGACCACGAACTCCCGTTCGTCTACGGCTCGGTCCTGATTCCCGGCGGCTCGCGGGACGAGGATGCGGCCAAGGCCGGACTCGTGGACCTTTACAAGGAGTCCTGGCGCACCAGCGGCAGCGCCTCGATGGACGGCGACGCGATGGACGATCTGCTGGAAGCCAAGGCCGCGCACATTGAGACCGACGGCGACGACGATTCGACCGCGCTCTCCTGGGATTCGCTGAAAGGCGACGCCGACCAGGTCTTTTCCCTTGCCATGGACATGCTTTTCCATCCCAAGTTCAGCGCGGAGAAGCTGCACCTGGCCCAGCAGCAGGAGGCCACCTCGATCGTTCGCCGCAACGACGACGAGGACGAGATCGCCGGGCGCGAGTCGGCCAAGCTGGTCTACGGCGTGAACAGTCCCTACACGCGCCAGCCGGAGCTGACCACCATCGCCGCGGTCAAGCTGGCCGACTTGCAGGCGTGGCACGACCGCACGCTCAAGGGCAGGCTGATCGTCAGCATCATCGGCGACTTCGACTCCGCGGCGATGGAAGCCAAGATCCGCGGCGCGTTCGAGAGCCTTCCGCCGGTCGCCGCGGAGCCCGCGCGCCACGACGAGTTCCCCGGCCCCAAGCCCGGCCTCTACTTCATCGACAAGGAAGACGTGAACCAGTCGAACGTGCAGATCGTGGGCCTGGGCGTCGACCGCCGCAACCCCGACCTCCCAGCCATCGTCGTCATGAACCAAGTTCTCGGCGGCGGCTTCGGCAGCCGCTTGTTCCAGAAGATCCGCACCCAGCTCGGCCTGGCCTACGCGGTCGGCGGAGGGCTCGGATTCGATTACGACCACCCTGGATCGTTCGACGTCGAAGTGCTCACCAAGAGCGCCTCAACGGTGGACGCAACCAAGGAGGCGCAGGCCGAGATCGCGGCCCTCACCACCGCACCCTTCACCGACGACGAAATCAAGCGCGCCAAGGACAACATCCTCAACAGCTTTCTCTTCAAGTACGACACCAAGGAAAAGATCCTGGCCGAGCGCGAGCGGCTCGAGTTCTACGGCTACCCCGCGGATTATCTCGAGACCTACCGCGCCGCGCTCGAAAAGGTCACGCTGGCCGACGTCTCTGCGGCGGCGAAGAAATACGTTCACCCCGGCAAGCTCGCCGTGCTCGTCGTGGGCAATGGGCCGGAAATCAAGCCGGGCCTCGACGCTCTCGGAATGGGCGCGCCCACGCCGATTGACATCACGATTCCGCGCCCGGCGGCTCCGCCAGCCGCAGCCGGAGCGCCAGCAAAATAGCCGGCTGGCGGTGGCTCGGGCAGCGCAACCAGACCGCCGCGGACGACGCCCGCGGAGAATGCAGGAGAATGCACAATGAGTACGAAGTCAGACCCGGCGGCGACGCCGCCCTTCATTGCAGCCAGCGCCGATGAGGCCGCCCGGCTCAGCGCGCGCCAGCAGGCCGCCGCTCAGCGCCTGGCAATTGGCGGAGTCACCATCTACCGCCCCGAAACCTGCGTCATCGATCCCGAGGTCGAGGTCGCGCCGGGCACGGTCATTGAGCCATACGTGCAGTTGCTGGGTGCGACGCACGTCGGCAGCGGCTGCCGCATCCGCTCCTTCTCCGTCATCGAAAACTGCACCCTCGGCGACCGCGTCCTCGTTCGTCCCAGTTGCATGCTTGAGGTTTCCTCGATCGCCGACGGCGCCGAGATCGGCCCATACGTCCATCTGCGCCCCGGCTGCGAAGTTGGCGAGAACGCTCACCTCGGCAACTTCGTCGAGATGAAGAAAACCCGCCTGGGCAAAGGCTCCAAGGCCAACCATCTCTCCTACCTGGGCGATGCGGAAATCGGCGAAGGCGCGAACATTGGCGCCGGAACCATCACCTGCAACTACGACGGCGCGAAGAAGCACCCCACGCGGATCGGCAACGGCGTCTTCGTGGGCAGCGACACCAGCCTCGTCGCGCCCATCACTGTCGGCGACGGCGCGTATATTGGCGCCGGCTCGTGCATCACCAAAGACGTGCCCGCCGACGCTTTGGCCGTCAGCCGCGCCCAGCAGGTCACCAAGGAAGGGTGGGCCGCGGCCCGCCGCGCACGGCGCCAGAGCTAGAGTTCGTCGCGCTTCGAAGAGCTTCCGCACCGCCGTCCGGAACCGCCCATTCCGGGCACAACCCGCTGCAACATTCGGGTGATTGAGACAGGTTGGGCCGGATGTTACCCTCAGCACAAGAGTTGCCGCCCGCGCGCTCTTTCTGGTCAGCGGCGGTGCCGGCGCTTAGGCTATATATTGTTATTTTTGAATGCCTTTTCGCCCTTGGTGGCCTCGATCGAAATCGGAGCGGGCAGCGCGGATTTCGGGCTTGGCCGAGGTCGTGAAACGGGAAAACGCACGGCATCCGGGCCGCGCGGCGCGGTTCCGGAAGACGATTTGCCGATGCCCCGTCTCTCGATGCCGTGGCGCAAAGGCTTTTTCTCGATTTGAACGGGCTGGGCGCGCAGATGGGTAGGAACCTGGAGTTCATTCCCTCTTTTCAGGACCTGCGCGGAAGCACCGGCTGGACGGAGGCGATCGTTTGGCACTGAGCCTGTCAGAAGCGAAGACAACGGGCCCCGCGGGGTACCCCCGAATCGACGGCGACACGCGGATGCGCAAGCCGGCGCGGGTTCTTGTCGTCGACGACGAAGCCCCTGTGCGCGCGATGGTCGCCGCCGCGCTGGAGCGCGAAGGCTACACCGTCGAGCAGGCTGCCGACGGCCGCGACGCCATCGAAGCGCTCGAAACGAACAACTTCAATCTTGTGCTGACCGACATCGTAATGGCCGACGTGAACGGCATCGCCCTGCTGGAGCGCATCCACGCACTGCAGCCGAACCTCCCCGTCGTCATGGTCACCGCGGTTCACGACATTAGCGTGGCCATCGATTCCATGCGCCGCGGCGCCTACGACTACCTGCTCAAGCCCTTCGAGCGCGAACAACTGCTCTCCACCGTCGAGCGCGCGCTCAACCACCGCCAGGCGCTCGAGGAGACGCAGAGCTACCACGAGAGCCTGGAGAAAATGGTGCGCGCGCGCACCGAGATGCTGCATCACGCCATGGAAGATCTGGAGCACTCCTACGACGTCACACTCGAGGCGCTCGGCGACGCTCTCGACCTGAAGGACTCCGAGACCGAAGGCCACTCCAAGCGCGTCACGGCCTATGCGATCGCCCTGGCCCGCGCCATGGGCATTCCGCCCGAGGAAATCAAGATCATCGCCCGCGGCGCCTTCCTCCACGACATCGGGAAAATGGCCATTCCCGACGAAATTCTCCGCAAGCCCGGCAGTCTTTCCCCGGAAGAGCAGGAGCTGATGCGCGAGCACTGCGCGCGCGGCTACAACATGCTCCGGAAGATCCCCTTCCTCGCCGGCGCGGCCGAGATCGTTTTCTGCCACCAGGAGCACTTCGACGGACACGGTTATCCCAACCAGCTCGCCGGCCGCGAGATTCCCATCGGGGCACGCATCTTCGCCGTGGCCGACACCCTCGACGCCATCACCAGCGACCGTCCCTACCGCAGGTCTCGCGGCTTCGACGCCGCGCGCGAAGAGATCCTGCGCTGCTCGGGAACGCAGTTCGACCCCGCCGTCGTCGAGGTCTTCCTCAAAATTCCCAACGAGCTTTGGCAGGAGCTGCGCTCCGAGATCAGCGGCCAGCACATGCGCTTCTCCACCTTCGACATGGCCCGCACCGAGGCTGCATCCTGAATCAGCCCGCATAATCGGGCAAAAAATAGCCCCAGGCGCGGGTCCGGAGTCTACTTTCTGTTCCGTTGTTCTCCCTGTCCCTTTTCTATTCCCAACCCCCTGTTTTCTCGCTCCCTTGCTGCCTGCTCCCTTGTAGAATCTCCACCGGAGGAGGTCACCCCATGCCTATCCTTTCCCCTCAGGCCGCCCAATCGCGCCTGGCCGCGCTGCTCGGCTGGCAAATCGAGTCCGGAGAACTCGTCCGGACCTTCCAATTACCCGATTTTCGCGCCGCGCTCGCCTTCGTCAATCGCGTCGGCGAGTTCGCCGAGCAGGCCGGGCACCACCCCGACATCGACATCCGGTACAACCGCGTCCGGCTGGCCCTCGTCACCCACTCGGCCGGCGGCCTCACGGAGAAGGACTTCGAACTGGCGGGTAAGGTGCAGGAACTGGCCGGCTAATGCCGGTAGAATTCCTGCGCGCGCGGCGCGCCCGCATGGGCCGTCGCTCGCGCAGCTTTCACTTGGGCTATCGCCCGATGGATTGTGTGGAGGAGGAGCGGGCTGCGAGAATTTCACTCGTGCCGGAGGAGAGAGATTCCAAATGACGCAATCAGAAGGGCAAACAAAACAATTCTTGTCCATCGCTTTTCAGTTGCTGAAAGATCACGATGAGCAGATCGGGCAACTGCGCGCCTCGGTCGCGGCAATGTCGAAGTTTCTGGAGCAGACGGCGCCGGGCTTTCTGGCGTAGCGAGACCGCGAAGCCGCTCGAGTTCTTGCTCTCGGATCTGATGCCGCTCGTCGAGACTCTGAGTCAATTCGGCGCTTACTCGAGCTAATTCAGGGCTGACGCCCGCTTCCGTCGATTCCGCTTCCATGGCGCACCTTGCACTTTCCCGGTCGGAATGCGCTCCACACCCTTTGAGCGCTCGCCAGCCGCCGGCTGGCGCTTCGCCTCCCGGTGTTGAATTTCCGTTCAGTATATAGCGGCCATGCCAAGCCTTAATTTCAACGGTGCCAATCGGCGTCCGCTCGAGCTTCAATGCGCATTTCAGGCGTGACGCGGGTCCGGGTCCGAAAAATCCCCTCCGGAATTCCGGATTTTCGATGTGTTTACCACCCTGTGGGACGATTTCGCGCGATCTCATTTTCCGCCCTGCGTGCCATGCGCGGTCTGCGCGCCTGCGGGAGACGGCGTCGGCGCCGGTCCTGATTCAGCGTGCTACGGGCGGCGTCACCTGGAACAGGTAAGTTAACTAATTACAAATAAGCACCTTGCAGAGAAACAGGGCTGTCGCAGCAGGCGGAAAATGACATTTCGAATCGCACAAAAGTTCTCTTGGTGATGAAGAATCCGCACTCCGCCCGCTCGAATTTCCATCGAAAGGTTGAGCAGAATGTAAACAGAAGGATTTTGATTTTTGTATTGCATTTTTCTGTATCTATGCTATCGTGTATTTATTCCGGTTGTGGAGGTGAACGACACACTCCTCCAAACCGGGAGAAGTTTGCGTCACTGGCCTCCCGGCACGAACAGCTAGAACGTTCGTGCCGTCTTTTTTTGTGCGCTGAAATTCGCTCACATCGCGCCGAGCTCCCGCCCACGCCGTCCCCCATGTCCAGCCCCACGCTGGCGCCTTCAGGGCCTGTCAAGCCCCGTGCCGCCCAAACGAAACGTCCTGCATCAATCTAAGCCGTTTATTTATAACTACTTGTGATCTCGCCCATCTTTCCATATCTCCATGCAGATTATTTCTTGCGGTTTGCTAGTCTTGTCTCAGAGTCGGCAATCGGGCATCTGGGCCGGATCGTCATTCCGGGCGATCCAGCCCCGCTCACCCGACCAACGACCCAGACTCCGCTCGTCCGCCTGAGCTGAAAGCTGAGACCTGATAGCTGCCTCTAACTCCTTTGCGGAGATATATCTGCGATTAAGTCGCCTGGAATCAGGCGGTTGGCGGACCTTATTTCCGCTAACCCCATGAAACCAATGCACTTGACTTTCGGGAACCGGGGGAGGCACCCCCCGTAACTATTCAGTTATGGGACCCCATGAGCCCCGCTTTCTGAAATCGAAAGGCCTCATTTTGAGGCCAACTGCCCCGGACTTGGTGTATCCGGCCTGATCGGGCGAGGATCTCTTCACAGGGATAGGGCATGTCGTCATCTCTTGCCGGGCGGCTCCGAAGGCCGCGCGATCACCATCCGAGCCGGCGGATTTCGGACTTTGCCTTACTATGGAAGCAGAGGAATCCGATGAGGCGCCTGTTCAAAAGCCGCTGGGTCTGGGCTCTGACCGTCTTCGCGATCACTGCGGCCAGTTATGCGCAGTGGTCCAACCCGGCTGACGACGTTCCCGCCTACCACCCCTCCGCCCCACTCAGCATCCACGCGCTGCCGCCCATCCTCTCCGGCAAGCAACTGACCGGGCCCAACTTCCGTTACCACTGGCAGGTGCGCGCCTATCAGCTCGCGGCGCAGATCCCTGCGGTCATTTATCAGTTGCCCTGCAATTGCCGCTGCGACCGCGCCCTGGGCCACACCAGCCTGCACAGTTGCTACGAGACCACACACTCCACGGAGTGCGACGTTTGCGCCGCCGAGGGTTTCTACGCTTACGACAAGACCAAGGCTGGCTGGACCCCTGCGCAGATCCGCGCCGGCATCGCCCGCCACGAGTACGAATCCATCGACCTCAGCAAGCAGTAGGCCGGCGGCATCGCCGGAGTTCGATTCGGCGTAGAATAGATGAATGCAGCACGAGCCATTCGGCTCCGCGCTTGCACCCGCCGGCACTTCTCGATCATCGAATGAGTGTCGAAAAGAGTGGGGGCGTCACGGTTTCGACGGGATCGATTGCGGCATGGGAGGCATGTCGGGGTGTGGGCACCCGTAATCGCCTGCAAAACTAAAGTTGCCAACCAAGAACTGGCACTTGCTGCTTAATTAACTAAGCAGCCGTCCTCCGCGGCTTCGCCTGTGGGCCGCGAAAGGGCGTCGCACAGCAGGCTGGCGGTGGGGGCTCGGTCCGTGTCCTAGCCGCGAGATCATCGGACTAGTTTCCGGCGCATCTTGTCCGTTCTTAAGCGCCGGCAGCGAACTCAATTGAATCGGACACAGCATGAACTCTCCCGGCTGACAGCGATTTCGGACGCGGGTTCGACTCCCGCCGCCTCCACCATTCCAATCCGGCCATCTTGCGCCGGATCGCGACGAGCCGCTCGATTTACCGTAAATCCCCGCCGAAATTACAGCACGATTACCCGTAAATTCCCCAAGGCTCCACCCTCAGTAAATTCCGGGACCGGGCAGCTCTTTCCGGGCTCGATCGAAGAGCCTTTGCCGACCGCCGTTAAAGTCTCGGAGGGCCTTGTTGCAAAGGCGAAAGACCCGGCTTGAAGCACGTTCGGAGTTACCTCCACGGCGCTTCGGCGCACCCGTAAATTTACCGCCAATTACGTTTTCAATCTTCATCGGCCTAGCATTCAATGCGGTTGGGTTTTATTGCGCCCGAGTGGAACGCATCGACTGCTCCGGCAGCGCGAAGCGAGGGAAACCAGCGAGGGCAGGAGAAATACAGAACCGCAAGCAATGCGCAAATTTGAGGGAGGATGGATCATGGGATTGAAGAGGATCCTAGCCACAGTTGGGCTACTGGCATGCGCAATCGCCGCACCGCTGTTGGCTCAGTCCGACCGCGCCACGATCACGGGCACGGTCAAGGACGCGTCATCTGCCGTGGTGCCCGGCGTCCAGGTCCGGATAACCAACCTGGGAACCAATGAGGTAAAGACGGCAATCACCGATGGCTCCGGCTTATACAGGGTCGGCAACCTGACCATCGGCAACTATGCTGTGAGCTTTTCCAGATCCGGATTCAAGACCCTGGATCGCAAGGGCATTACCCTGCTGACCAGCCAGGTTGCAGAGATCGATGCCGTGCTCGAGGTTGGCGGGGCGACCGAATCAGTGGAAGTCACCAGCGCGGCTCCGATCCTGCAAACCGAAGATTCAACGCTCTCCGCCAATCTGAACAACGAGGCGGTGAGCGAACTTCCCTTGAACGTGCAGGGCAGCCGCAATCTCTCCAACTTCATGTTTGCATACTTGCCAGGCGTGGAAGGCACAGACTACAGCTCGCACATTAACGGCGGCATGGCGTTGTCCAAGGAAGTGCTGATCGACGGCACCTCGGCGGTTTCGCAGTTGGGCGGCTACATCAGCGAGTCGCAGCCTCCCATGGAAGCCGTACAGGAATTCGAGGCAGACACGTCGGGCATTAGCGCCGACGCGGGCCGCTCGGGCGGCGGGGTCTTCAAATACGAATTGAAGTCGGGTGCAAACCATTATCACGGTAGCTTGTTCGGCTTCATGCACTCGGCTGACCTGGATGCCGAGAGCGCATGGAACAAGCTGGATGCCATTCAGGATCCCACCAACAAAAATGCCTATCTGACATTGAACGAGACACTCTCCGATTGGGGCGGCGGCTTTGGCGGGGCAATCATAAAGAATAAGCTGTTCTACTTCGGCTCCTTCGAGCGCTACATGCAGTCGGAGTGGAATCTGGGGCCACTTTCGCGCACTGTTCCGACCAACGCGATGATGGGCCTGGACTCGAGCGGCAACGTGCTGACGTATGCCGATATGAGCGCAGTGCTGTCCAAGGGCAATCCCATTGCCACGGACCCCTGCAGCCAGACAATTTATCAAGGAGCGATTTTCAACCCGGCGACGGGATGCGTCTTTGTCAACAACCAGATTCCCACCAGCATGATCAGCAAGACAACTGCCGAGATTCTCCAGCTCTACCACAAGTATTACTCGCCGGTTTCGACGAACACTGCCAACGAAGCAGGCCCGTCCTACCAGCCCGATCCCTGGTTCCACAATACGCAGAGCAGCATCAAGATGGACTACAACCCGAACGCGAAGCAGCACGTCGCCGGGTCGTTTTACTGGGATGACTATCCGCGCATCAACGCCGATCAGGGCGGGGCGTGGTCGCCAACGGCCAAGTATGGCGGTGCGCTGGCCAACTCATACTGGCACAACACCACGGCTCCGGGTGCGCGTCTCAGCGATGCGATTATTATCACGCCGAACCTGGTCGACACCGTCTACGCCACCTTCAACCGTTTCCGCAATCCCAGCATGGCAACATCCCAGGCTGGCAAGTGGGACAGTGCCCTGGGCCTGGCCGGCGGTGTAACGGAGGCCGCGGGCAACTTCCCGCTGATCTACTTTGAAACCGGCATGTACACCAACGGTGGAAACTACCAGAACGGATGGGGCTTCTCGAATATCGGCAGCCAATTCAACGACTACTATGCCGGCAACACCTTCATCTACAGCGATCAACTGGTTTGGAGCCATAAACACCACAACGTGAAGGCGGGCGCCGAGTTCCGCGCCATGCAGTTCAATTACCACACTGACGTAGGAACGTTCATGGGCGGCTACCCGATCATCTTTGACCCGTCCACAACCGCCGGAGCTTGGTATAACTGGGGCGGCTACAATCTGGTGGGCAACGCCTTCGCCAGCTTCCTGCTGGGCGATGTCTACAACGCCGAAAGCAACAACCCGGACAACGAGTACGGACGTCGCAAAGCCCTCTCGTTCTATGCCAGCGACGACATCACGGTGAACTCGAAGTTGACGGTGAATGTGAGCCTGCGCTGGGATTTCAACAATCCCTACAAGGAGAAGAACGGCCACTGGTCCAGCTTCGAACTGAACGATTTGAACCCGGTCTCCGGCTTGATGGGTACGTATGAGTATCTGAAGAACGGCAGTCAGTCTTTCGAACGCCGTCAGGACTACTACAATTACGCTCCGCATATCGGCGTTGCCTACAAGCTGGATAACAAAACCGTGGTGCGCGGCAACGGCGGCATATTCTTTACCCCACTGAACATGAACACCTGGGGCGGCGTTCCGTATCAGCAAGCCGGCGACGTGGGGTTCCACAATATTACCCAGGAAGCCAGCTTCAATTGGGATAGCGGCTATAACCCGACGCTGGTAACTCCAACCACGACCGGGGCGCAAAGCCCGACGTACATCACCTCCGACGTGATCAGCATCGATCCGCGCTCGCTGACGCCGGGCAACACGTGGCAGTACAACTTTGGGGTCCAGCGCGAGCTGGACAAGGTAACCAAGCTGGACGTGAACTGGATTCAGAGCTGGAGCACGCACCTGCATAGCGGATTCTTCCAGCACGATCAGCCGAAGATCTCCGACTGGCAGAACTATGTTGCCACGGGAGCCACTCCGCAAAGCATGAGCGTAATCTGCGCTGCGTGGAGTTCCTGCGGAGACCAGTACCCGTTGGTCGCGCTTGTTCCCTACCCGCAGGTATTTGCAGGCTATACCGGACCGCTGCTTTCTGTGGGATCGCCTTTGGGCAATGCCGACTACAAGAGCCTGCAATTCAACGTAACGCGACGCGCGGCAAAGGGACTCTCCCTTCAAGCCAGCTATAACTGGTCGCGCGCCCACGGTGACGTTGACTCGGACTTCCAGGAGCCATGGTGGACCGGCCCACTGCAAAATACTTACGATCTGAAGGACGAAGCCAAGGATATCGCCGACTTCGACATCACACATATCGTCAAGGGATATGTGATCTATGATTTGCCCTTTGGCCGGGGAAAGATGTTGATGTCCAACATCAGCACGCACATGGATGAGCTGATCGGCGGTTGGACGCTGGACGGCGACTTCCATTACAGCACCGGAACGCCGATATCGGTGCATTCCACGAACAGCTATCCGGGATTCAACTCAATCTACGTCAATCTGGTTTCCGGCTGCAAGTTGACCAATGGCAGCCCGAAGCTCGGCCAGGTCTGGCTGAACAAGAGCTGCTTTGCAGATCCGGCTGCGAACCAACTGGGCACGGCGGGGAACTATCAGGAGCAGGTGCGCAATCCCGGCACCGCCACCGAAGATCTCGCTTTGCACAAGAGCCTGACCGCGGGAGCAGACAAGCGTTATAACCTGACCTTGCGCATCGAGTTCTTCAACGTCTTCAACCGCGACGCACTGGCCGGGCCCGATACGAACAAGGCTGACGCAACCTTCGGCGAGATTCTCAATTACGGCGGCGTTGGCGGGCGCATCGGCCAGTTTGGCGCACGCTTCACTTTCTAGCTAACCACCAGCCTCTCCGGGCAGCAGCAGCCAGGCCGCCCGGAGGGTTCCTTCACCCGTCTCCATCTGCTGGCGAACGAGAGAACAGCGGATGGGCGAAGCCAAAGGCAAAGACGATCCGATGTTGAATCCGTTGCAGCTTTCGATGCGATGTGTTTTGCAAGCCAGCCTGCTGTTGTTCGCGGGTTGCGGGGGCGGAGGCGGCTCAAGCTCCACGACCACCACCAGCACCCAAGCCGCGGCGCCCACCATCACCACAACCGCGGCGTTGAACGGGGCAGTGGTGGTGAGCCTTTCGTCGACGACCTCCGGGGCAACGATCTATTACACCGTGGACAGCACCGCGCCCACGACTTCCTCGCCGGTCTACGAGGCGCCGTTTCTGGTGGCATCGAACCTGACGGTCAACGCCATGGCCGCGGCCTCGGGCGACACGAACAGCTCCGTGACCAGCCAGACATTCACCCTCAACATCGCTTCGGGAACTCTGGTCTGGAGCGACGAGTTTTCGAACTCCACCAGTGCCAACGCCCAACCCAACTCCTCGGTGTGGACTTACGACGCCGGCTCAGGCGGCTGGGGCAACAGCGAACTGGAGGACTACTGCGCCTGGGGTTCGTCGGTGTCTCCGTGTACAACTTCCGCGCCCAATGCCTACGTCGGCACCGACGGCTATCTGCATATCGTTGCCGAGGAGCCGTCGAGCGGTGTCTACACTTCGGCGCGGCTCAAGACAGAGAGCCTGTTCAGCTTCCAGTACGGGCGCATCGAATTCCGGGCGCAGGTTCCAGAAGCGCAGGGCTTCTGGCCGGCGGCGTGGCTGCTGGGCAACAACATGGCGACGGTGAGTTGGCCGGCGTGTGGCGAGATGGACGTGCTGGAGCGGGTGAACGCCGCCAGTTCGCCCGACTGGAACGAGGGATCGATTCACGGCACCGGCTTTACCGGGAGCAATCTGGGTACGGAGTACGACTTTCCCTCCGGCGAAACCGCGGCCGGCTGGCACACCTATGGCGCAATCTGGAGCAAAGGCAGCGTCGCCTACTATGTCGACGACCCCAGCAGCCCCTATGTCACCTACACACCCTCCAGCATTAGCAGCCTGAGCGGCGCAACGTGGCCGTTCGATACCGGACCGAACTTCATCATTCTGAATCTCGCAGTAGGCGGCTCCTGGCCCGGATCACCGAACAGCAGCACACCGTTTCCTTCCCAGATGCTGGTCGACTACGTGCGGATTTACACCAATTGAGATTTCCCGGATTCAGGGCTCACGCTTCATGGGCATAGGGTCCGCAGTGCAAGAGTACTTGATGCAGTGAGCCGCAGGGGAGAGCAACGCAAGCTTCCCGGCACGAAAGATAAGGGATGGAAGCAATGTTCAAATTCAGGCGCAAACTCTTCTGCGCATTTGCCGCGTTCAACCTCATGGCGGCCGCGTGCGGGCAAGGCTCCGATCCGCAACGGGCGCAGAACGGCGATTCAGCCGCCAAGTTTCCGGAGATGATCTGGGGCGACGAGTTCAACGGCCCGGACGGCAGCAGGCCCGATCCGGCGAAATGGGCGGTGGTCAACGACGGCTCGGGATACGGCAATCGCGAGCGGGAGTACTACACCGACCGCGTGTCGAACATCCACCAGCAGGAGGGATCGCTGGCCATTACCGCGCGGCGCGAGCCGTACACCGGGCGTGACGGCGTGACCAGACCCTACACCTCGGGACGCATCGAATCGCGCGGCCGGTTCGAGCTCAAGTACGGCCGCATCGAAGCCCGCATCAAGCTGCCCAAAGGGCAGGGAATCTGGCCGGCATTCTGGATGCTGGGCGCCGATTTCAACAAGATCGGCTGGCCAGCCTGCGGCGAGATCGACATCATGGAGAACGTGGGCAACGAACCGTCGAAGGTCCACGGCAGTCTGCACGGACCGGGCTATTCCGGGGGCAATCCGTTGGGCGGGGTGTACACACTGCCCAACCAGGCCCGGTTCAGCGACGATTACCACGTCTTCGCCATCGAGTGGGAGCCGCGGACCATCCGCTTCTACGTGGACGGAATCCTGTACGAGACGCAAACCGCGGGCAACGTGCCCGCCGGACAGCCCTGGGTCTTCGACCACCCCTTCTACATCGTGCTCAATGTGGCCGTCGGTGGTTACTGGCCGGGTGATCCCGATGCGACCACGGCGTTTCCCACGACCATGCTGGTCGATTACGTGCGGGTCTACCGGCTGGACGGCGAACACGCCGCGGGCGGCAAACCGTAGGCGGAAGCGGGCGGCTGCATCGATTGCGAATTCAGGACGCGATCTCGATCCTATTCCACGAGGCCGGAGTTTCATAACCGCCGGCCTCCGCGCTGCTCCGCGCCGGAGGCCAGCCTTTCTTCGCCCTTCTCGAAATGCTATGATTCCTGCGTACAAAAAACAGAGGCCGGGAGCCCGCTGCTTCCGCAGTGAAAGGCACCGTTGCGGGGAACGCCGGACTTCTGATCGTTGTGTGTCGCTGGGATGGCGCGGTAATCGGGGATGCAGCGTGACGCATCATGCGAAGGAATCGAGAGCGCGGAGGCATCTGCGTCCGCCGGAGCGCCGCCTTCCGTAAACGCTTCCAATCGTTTCCGTGAAGAGCGCGAGGAATTGGAGCGCATCCTCAGCCATCCGGAGATTAGCCGCTCCACCAGCCTGGTTCGCTTCCTCCAATTCATCTGCAACAAGTATTTCGAGGGCCAAACCGACGAGATCCGGGAATACACGATCGCGGTCGAAGCTCTTGGCCGCAAGGAAGCGAGTTTCGACTCTCACGTCGATCCCATTGTCCGCGTAACCGCGCGCTCGCTACGCAAGAAGCTTCGCGAACTCTACAAAACGGACTGCAGAGACCATCCGCTTCAGATCGTGCTGCCACTGGGGCATTATGTTCCGGAGTTCGTGCGCCCCAGCGCCGACGGCACTGTGCCCGGCCAGCCCGATGAGGCTTCGCTGGATGCCGCGGAAAACGATGGCGCAGCCGCTCACCCGACGCCGGCGAGCACCAGGGGTGCAAATCGGCGCGCAATCCTGAAGGCCGCGCTCGTTCTGGCGGTGATTGCCGGGGTATTCTTCGCGGGGTATTTTTCGGGGTTGAGGAAAGGCAAGGTGGCGCAGCACGCTGCACAGACGTTCCATTGGGGCGATCCAGTCTGGAGCGATGAGTTCGATGGAGCCTCGCAGCAGCTTCCCGATCCTTCGAAATGGACCTACGACACGGGAAGCCATGACGAAATGGGCAATCAGGGGTGGGGAAACCACGAAGTTGAAAGCTACTGCTCGCCGCGCGGAGCCAATCCGGCCGGTTGCGATCCGCGCCGCCCCAACGCCTTTCTTGACGGGAGCGGCCACCTTGTGCTGCGTGCCGAGCGCAAAGCCGACGGGACCTGGACGTCGGCCCGCATCACCACCCGCGGCCTGAAGGACTTTGAATATGGCCGGATCGAGGCGCGCATCAAGATGCCTGTCGGCACCGGTCTGTGGCCCGCCTTCTGGATGTTGGGATCGGACTACCGGACGACAGGCTGGCCGGCGTCTGGCTCGGTGACCATCGCGGAGAACGTTTCCCTTACACAGCGCACCAACGGCGTCGGTCCCACGGTGATCCGTTCCACGTTGCACGGTCCCCGCTACTACGGAGGCAACGGCCTCTTGCGCGATTTCAAGTTGCCCAACGGCGGCCGCGTCGACGACGGGAATTTCCATACCTACGGCATCATCTGGTCGCCGGGCATGATCCAGGTTTATGTCGACGACCCGGCCAACATCTTCTTTGTGCGCGACGCCAACGATCTGCCCGAAGGCGGCGAATGGGTTTACGATCACCCGTTTTTCCTGATAATGAATCTGGCTGTTGGCGGCGACTGGCCGGGCAATCCCGACGCAACCACGCCCAGTCCATCGGAAATGCTGGTGGACTACGTGAGGGTGTACAAGATTCCCACCATTCCCGCGCCGTCCATCCAGTGGCAGCCGATTCGGGTGAACGCCGGATCGTCGGTGGCCAGCGTCATCGCGTTGCGCGCTCAGGACTACTCCGGCCGGGTTCATCTATCGTGCTCGGTCGAGCCGAGCACTGCGGCCTGTGCGTTGGCCACTTCGGTTGTCGACTTCTCCAATACACTGTCGCAGGACGACAGCCTGACCGTCTCCACCGACTTCTTCACCGACAAAGGCCGTGTGGTGGCGCCTCCCGGCCACTATAAGATGACCATCACGGCCACGACTATGAGCGGCGATCGCGCGCAGCTCACTGTGCCCTTCGAGGTGAAGAATTCCGATTGAATCTTTCGGCCGGCACGATCGGATCCGCCGTCAATCGAAGCCGGTTTCAATCGAACGCTTTGCTTGAGCGGAGTCAATTGGCGCCGGCTGCGGCAGGCTGGCGCGACACGGCTCGATTCAGCGGGAACTCTGCCGGGAACCGTGCTGTTTCTGCTCGGTTGCGGCGCGCCAGGGATCACGCGCGAGTCGCTCCTTTGGCCGGTTTTGGCGGGACGCGCGAATGGGCAACAGCAGGAGTAAGAAACTGATTGGACGCAGATGAGCCCGGCCGCGGATTGGGCGAAACTCCGCGGCAGTCAAGTTTATCGATTTTGCGGGATTTAATGGTCGGGGAGAGAGGATTTGAACCTCCGACCCCCTGGTCCCGAACCAGGTGCTCTACCAGGCTGAGCCACTCCCCGACGATTTGGCAGGTCTTGACGCCATTTCATTTTACCGTGCCGACAGCGTTGGCGCAAACTGGCTATGACGGCACAAACCTTCCACGATGAGGGCCATCGGGTGACTCGCTCGAATGGACACCGAGAAACAGGAGAACGCATGAGCCAACTGACATTTGAACCCCATGGCACGGCAATTGTCGTGATCGATCTGCAAAAGGGCATTGCGGGGCTGTCCGGGATGCCTCATTCGAGTGAGAGCGTGATTGCAAACTGCGTCGCGCTGCTCGATGCCGCCCGAAGCGTGGGAGCGCAGCCGATCCTGGTTCACGTGGGGCGCTCGCCGGACTTTGGGGACGCACTGAAAGTGACGGCCGACGAGCCCATGCGGGCATCGGGAGCGATGCCGCCGGGTTGGAGCGATCTGATTCCCGGGCTCAACCGGCAACCCGGAGACATCGCGATCCTGAAGCGCCAGTGGGGCGCCTTCTACGGCACGGACCTCGACCTGCAACTGCGGCGCAGGCGGCTGAACACGATCGTTCTCTGCGGAATCGCCACTGAATTTGGCGTGGAGAGCACTGCCCGCGACGCATATGAACTCGGCTACGAGCAGGTGTTTGCCGAGGATGCGATGACGGGGCGTACGGCGGAGAGCCATGCGAATGCGGTGCAGCGCATCTTTCCGCGCATGGGGCGGGTGCGCAGCACCGCGGAGATAGTCGCCGCGCTGCGGGCAAGCAAGGGAGCGGCTTAGAGAATGTAGCGGGACAGATCGTGGTCCTTGACGATCGACGCGACCATCTGCCTGACGTAGTCATCGTCGACGAGGAAGACCTTTTCGGGGCCGGAGGCGGTCATGCGCTCCTCGAATGGCAGAGGCGCGCTCGACTCATCCTGGATGGCGCCGGTGAGCGCCGCGGCCGCTTTTTCGTCGGTTGGGCGGCGGGCCACGTCTGGCGCCAGGAAGCTGATGTCCTCGAGCACGCGTTCCATGATGGTGGCCAGGCGGCGCGCGCCGATATTCTCGGTCTGCTCGTTGACTTTGAAGGCGAATTCGGCGATCTCGCGAAGGGCTTCGGGCGCGAACTCCAGGCGCACGCCTTCGGTCTCAAGCAGCGCCGAATACTGCTTGGTGAGCGAGGCCTTGGGCTCGGTGAGGATGCGCAGGAAGTCGTCGACGGTGAGCGATTGCAGCTCGACGCGGATGGGGAAGCGGCCCTGCAACTCGGGGATCAGATCGCTGGGCTTGGAGACGTGGAACGCGCCGGCGGCGATGAAGAGGATGTGGTCGGTGCGGACCATGCCGTAGCGGGTGTTGACGGTGGTGCCTTCGACGATGGGCAGAATGTCGCGCTGCACGCCCTCGCGCGAGACGTCGGGCCCGTGGCCGGATTCGCGCCCGGCGATTTTGTCGATCTCGTCGAGGAAGACGATGCCGTTGGACTCGACGCGCTCCACCGCGGCGCGATTGACGGCGTCCATGTCGATCAGCCTGCCCTCCTCCTCCTGAACGAGGTAGTCGAAGGCGTCGGCGACCTTCATCTTCCGCTTCTTGGTGCCGGCGCCGAAGATGTTGGGCAGCATGTCCTTGAGATTCATCTCCATCTCTTCCGGGCTCTGGTTGGAGATGATGCCGAACTGGGGAAGGTTGCGCTCGCGGGCGTCGATCTCGACCATGCGGTCGTCGAGCTTGCCCTCGCGGAACTGCTGGCGGAGCTTTTCGCGGGAGCGCTGATGGCTCTCGGCGCCGGGCAGCGAGAGCTGGCTATCCTGGCTGTGGGGCGCGGCGGGCGGAGGAGGCAGGAGCACGTCGAGCAGGCGCTCCTCGGCGTTCATTTCGGCGCGATCCTCCACTTCTTCGAGGCGCTCCTCGCGCACCATGTCGATGGCGATCTCGACCAGGTCGCGAATCATGGATTCGACGTCGCGGCCCACGTAGCCGACCTCGGTGAACTTCGACGCCTCGACCTTGAGGAAGGGCGAGTTGGTGAGCTTGGCGAGGCGGCGCGCGATCTCGGTTTTGCCGACGCCGGTGGGGCCGATCATGATGATGTTCTTGGGCATGATGTCGTCGGCAACGTCTGGCGGCAGCTTCTGGCGGCGCTGACGGTTGCGCAGCGCAATGGCCACGGCGCGCTTGGCGGCCTTCTGGCCGACGACATGCTTGTCGAGTTCCGACACAATTTCGCGCGGGGTCAGCTCGTCGAGCGAGAGATCCTGTTCTTCGGCGGATGCGGGAAGGTAGATGGCCATGGGCAAGAATCGGCGGATGCGGTCCGCTAGTCCTTCAATTCCTCGATGGTAACTTTGTCGTTGGTGTAGATGCAGATTTCGCCGGCGATCTTCATGGCCTTTTCGGCGATCTCGCGGGCGCCCAAATCGGTATTCTCCATCAGGGCGCGGGCGGCGGCAGTGGCAAAGCTGCCTCCGGAGCCGATGGCCGCAAGGGGCTCGTCGGGGTCGATCACGTCGCCGGAGCCGGAGATCAGGAAGGTCTGCGCCTTGTCGGCAACCAGGAGCAGGGCTTCGAGGTTGCGCAGCATCTTGTCGGTGCGCCAATCCTTGGCCAACTCGACGGCGGCGCGGTTCAGGTTGCCGGCGTGCTGTTCGAGCTTGGTCTCGAAGCGCGCAAAGAGGTTGAAGGCGTCGGCCGTGGAACCGGCGAAGCCAGCGAGGATCTTGTCCTGGAAGAGGCGGCGGATCTTCTTGGCGGAGTGCTTGAGCACATGATCGCCGAAGGTCACCTGTCCGTCGGCGGCCATGACGACCTGGCCGTTGCGGCGCACGCAGATGACGGTCGTGGAGCGGATTTGGGTACGATCTTTCATTCTGAACCTTCCGGCCAAACCCGAAGGAAAGGCCCCGGAAAAGCGCGATTGGCAAGGCGAATCGCGCACGCGATGCAACCTAGAGTATAGGTCATCAGAGCGGTTCCAGAGTGAACGTGCTCTCACTGGCGTAGTTCAAGGTGGCTCTTTCTCAAGGAAAGAGCCACTTAGCCGCAACGGTTTCTCGGAGCAACAACTCTGGAACCGCTGGAGCGCGGGCATGGCGCGGTCGCGGGGCAACCGGCTTAGACCGCGAATCGATGCGGCCCGGACGCGGCGCAACGCGCTTCCCACTGCGGTATTCTCAAGTTGGGGGCCCTGGGAGCGGAGTCGCGCGGGGAAGACGCCGTTGAATTCAGACCAATGGGTGATGATTGGCGGCCTGACAGCCGCTGCCGCGGCGGCCACGGCTGCCGGGTGGCTGGTGCTGCGCAAGCGGCCCACCGCGGAGGAGCTCGAGCGGGCCCGGCGGCAGTTCCTGGTGCAATCGGGGCGGCTGGTGGACGGAATGCTGCTGGATATCTACGATGTGGAAGCGACGGACGGCGGCTCACTGACCATGCTGCTGTTTAACTACCGCATCGCCGGCGTGGACTACGAGTGTTCGCAGGACATCTCCGCGTTGCGGGATGTGCTGGACGTAGCCGAGGTGCGGGCCGGATTCCCGTGCAGCGTGCGCTATCAGCCGGGCAATCCGCAGAACAGCATTGTGGTGGCGGAGGGCTGGACGGGACTTCGCCAGGGGCTTCCGCAACTGCCTGTTCCGGAAGATCCCGATCCACTGGACACGGATCACCTTCGAGCCGGCAAGCGGCCGGAATGATGGCCGGATCGTATTGGCCGCACCTGGCGCCAACGAGCCGGCGTCCCTATTCGGGCCGTGCAGCATCCAGTTAGACTATCGGTATGCATCTACACGCGGCGCCAATGGGCAAGGGCGCAAACCGGACAACGCTGGTTCTGCGGATCTCGCTGGCGGCAACGCTGGCCTACGTTGTGGTGACGTTCGTTGCCGGATTGCGCGCCCATTCGCTGGCGCTGCTTTCAGAGTCGGGACACAACGTCTCCGATTGCCTGGCGCTGCTGCTGAGTTTCGTAGCGGTCCATCTCCAGTCGCGGCCCGCGGACCATGCAAGGACCTTCGGCTACCAGCGCGCGGGCGTGCTGGCCGCGTTCGTCAACGCCGCGACGCTCATCGCTATCTCGATATGGATCGCGGCGGAGGCCGTGCACCGGCTCAGTTCCCCGGTGACGGTCGAGCCCCGGACCATGATGATCGTGGCCGCTGCCGGAGTGGCAATGAACGGCGCGATCGCCGCGCTGCTGTGGGGCGTGGCGCGAGACGTGAACCTGCGCAGCGCTTTTCTGCATATGGCGGGGGACACGCTTTCGACGGCGGCAGTGATCGCGGGCGGCGCGGGCATTCTGCTGACCGGCCGGGACTGGATCGACCCGGCGCTCTCACTGTTGATCGCCGCGTTGATCTTCTGGTCCAGCGCGGGCATCGTCCGGGAGACTCTGAACATTCTGCTGGAAGGGACGCCTCGCGGCATTTCGCTGGGCCAGATCCGCGCGGGAATGGAATCCGTCGAGGGCGTGGTCAACGTTCACGACTTGCACGTCTGGAGCCTGGGATCGCACTCGCGCGCGCTGGCCTGCCATGTGACCATCGCCGATATTCCGCCGTCGGAGAGCGCGTGCATTCTGGCCAATCTGAATGCGCTGCTGCGCAAGCGATTCGAGATCAACCACACGACGATCCAGTTCGAGCACATGGGGTGCGAGGCCCTGGACGGTTGCGTGACACCGCTCGAAGAGATGGCCGCCGGGCACGAACATCGTCCGAGGCACGGGCATTGAACCATGCCGGCGAGTCGGCGAGCCAGCAGGTTTAGGGGCTTGTGGTCTGATTTTGGAACGATCCGCGGAGGATGGAGATTTGTTATTTCGGCGCTTTCTGAGCTTGGTGGTTTGTGTGGCGTCGATTTCGACGCCTGCGGCGTTGGCGGGTCAGGCCGCGCAAGCCGCGCAACCGTCAGGCGCGGCGCAGACGGAAGCTCTGGCCGGCGAATACAAGGACCCGGACGGCGGAGGCGGCTACACGGTCTACGTCGAGGATGGCAAGCTCACGCTTGAATCCGAGCGCAACGTCCCCACCGCACTCACGCCGCTCTCGGCGACGGTCTTCGGCGTTCCGGGCTTCGACACCAACATCGACTTCACCCTCGATGCAGCAGGCCACGGCGAGAGTTTCTTCCTGTCCGCGCAGCCGGGCGTTGTCTACCATCGCGCGGGCGAGCCCGTGCGGCGCGTCTTTCACGACTACGTACGGAGCGAAGCGATGATTCCCATGCGCGACGGGATCAAGCTGCACGCGGTGATTCTGCGGCCCGGGGACATCGCGGAGCCGCTGCCGATCCTGCTGGAGCGCACGCCATACGGAGTCGACCGGACCAGCCGGGCGTCGTTCTTTGCCCAGCGGCCAGAATTGGCGCGCGACGGATACATCTTCGTGGCCGAAGACATTCGCGGACGGTACAAGAGCGAGGGAACGTTCGTGATGATGCGGCCGCTGGCGGATCACCACGGCCGGAGCGCGACCGACGAGAGCACCGATGCCTACGACACGGTGGCGTGGCTGATCGCGAATGTGCCCGGCAGCAACGGCCGCGTGGGCGTGGTGGGCACCAGCTATCCGGGATTCCTGGCGACGATGGCGGGGATCGATCCGCAACCGGCAGTGAAGGCGATCTCGCCGCAGGCGCCGATGATCGACGTTTGGATGGGTGACGATTTCTTCCACAACGGCGCGTTCCGCCAGAGCTACGGATACGATTACGTGCTGGGATTGGAAGCGACGAAGGAAGAGATCAACGTGGATTACGGCAAGAACGCGGCGGGTCTTCCCGTGGACGGGTTCGACTACTTTCTGGAGCGCGGCAGCTTCGCGCGGGACGTGAAGCAGTCGGGCACGCACATACTTCCGACCTGGAAGCTCTTTCTCGATCATCCCGCGTACGATTCGGTCTGGGCATCGCGCGGAGTGGAGCATGAACTCAAGAACGTGACCGTGCCGACACTCACGGTTGGCGGCTACTACGACCAGGAGGACATGTACGGGCCGCAGGAGGAGTACGCGAAGCTGGAGCCGCAGGACACGAAGCACGAGAACTTTCTGGTGTTGGGGCCGTGGCGGCACGGATATTGGTCGTCTTCGTCGCGGCGGCTGGGCAACTTGGACTTCGGCGAGCCGATTGGGGCGGAGTTCCGCAAGCGCATCGAGGCGAAGTTCTTCGCGCACTATCTGAAGGGCGAGGCGGGCTGGGATCTGAGCGACGCGGCGAGCTACCAGACGGGCTCGAACACGTGGCAGAATTACTCGCACTTTCCTCCTGTAGAGTCGCGGACAACGAGGCTGCATCTGGAAGGCTCGACGTTGTTGAGTTGGAGCGGTTCGACGGCGCAGGCGACGGCATCGTACACAAGCGATCCGTCCAATCCGGTTCCGTACCGTCACCGGCCGATCCAGCCGACGTACAGCGAAGGCTCGGAGTGGTACAACTGGCTCGTCGAAGACCAGCGCTTCGTGACCGGCCGCAAGGATGTTGCGGTGTGGAGGCTGCCCGTGCTGACGAAGGACCTGACGCTCACGGGCGAGGTGGTGGCGGACATTTTTGCCTCGACCACGGGCACGGATGACGATCTGGTGGTGAAGTTGATCGACGAATATCCGGAGGACGACCCGGATCCGAAGATGCGCGGGTATGAACTGATGACGAATGCCGAGATCTTCCGCGGGCGGTATCTGGCGGGGTTCGACCGTCCGGCGGCGCTGGCGGCCGGTTCAATTCGCGAGTACAAATTCTCGCTGCACGACGTGGACCATGTCTTCAAGGCGGGGCACACGGTAATGGTGGAGATTCAGAGCACGTGGTTCCCGCTCTATGACCGCAATCCGCAGAAGTTCGTGCCCAACATCATGAAGGCCAAGCCCGCGGACTACCGGGCGGCGACCATCACAATCTACTCGGGGCCGGGACACGACTCGGCGCTGGAAGTGCCGGTGATGGGCACGCCGTAAAGGCCGCGAGCGACTCCGGGCGTGGCGACAGTAGAACCAAGCGGCCTATAATCGCAGCAGGAACGCGGCGATCCCCGAACTTCCCTGTGACCATCGCCGGGGCGCCGCAACTTCCCTCAAAAAGCGAGGAAAACTCCGTGGCACGTGAGCTCGATACGGCGCGTCTAGCGCGCAAGGACTGCATCTCGGAAGTTGCGCAATGCTATCACTTTCTGTTCGAGGTGGAAGGGCGAGACAGCTATCACCACCTTCCGGGGCAGTTTGTGTCGGCGGTGGCGCAGGACGGGAACGGCAAGCAACAGACGCGCGCCTATTCGATTGCTTCGGCGCCAAAGGGCAACCAATTCGAGCTGTGCGTGAATCGCGTCGAGGAGGGGTTCTTTTCCAATCACCTGGCGGATCTTCCGGATTTGCCCGTGGGAGCAAAGATCCAGATTCACGGTCCGCACGGCCACTTCGTGCTCGAGGAGCCGATCACGGATTCGATTCTTGTGGCGACCGGGACCGGCGTGGCTCCGATGCGCGCGTACCTGCAATGGCTGTTTCCCGAGGGCGGCGGCGACCGCAGCCAGGGCAAGGACATCTGGCTGGTGTACGGCACGCGGCACGAGACCGACATCTACTACAAGGACGAGTTCGAGGCGCTGGCCCGGCGCGCGCCGAACTTCCACTACCTGCCCACGCTGAGCCGCGCGCAGGATGACTGGATGGGCTTGCGCGGGCACGTGCAGGCGCCCGTGCAGAAGATCATCGAGGAACGCGCGAAGAGGCTGGGTCAACCGCTGCCTGCGCCGGCGGTCGATCCGGCGACTCCAGCAGCCGAGCTGCGCTTCGACATCTACTGCTACATTTGCGGGCTGAACTTCATGGTGTCGGGCGTGAGGGAGCTGCTGGCCGGATTTGGCTGGCATAAGAAGCAGATTGTGTTCGAGCGGTACGACTAACAGAGATCAGAGATCAGAGATCAGAGATCAGAGATCAGAGATCAGGGATCAGGGATCTGGGAGCGAGTCAGCGGGGCTAGCGGAGTTGGCGGAGCTAGCGGAGTCAGCGGGCCAGCAAGCCGGCGAGTTGGCAATTTGGCGACGAAACCCCCGAAATGGGGCTCATCTTTGGACTTTTGGCGACGATTTGCGACGGAAATCGGCGCGGTTTTTGGTATTTCTGGATGAGCCGTTATTGATTCCGAACGAGTTAGGCTGCGGAACGAGTCGTTTTGATACCCGGGAGGGGTATAGGGGGGTGGGGGGTAGGATGCCTTTCGATTCTTTGCCGTCCGGGAGGCGAAGAAGCGCCGAAAGAGGTCTTCGGTGGGGATAAGTTCTGGTTGGTCCATGAGTCGATTGTGCGCCGGAGAGCGGAAATACTCCGCAACGGGAGTGAACGATTTTTCGGCGGGTCTAACAGGCTGATGGAGAAGCACTTAACACGGTTCGCGTCTCCGCTGAAGCGGGCTTTGACGGTTGACAACGGCATTGGCGCCAGCGATGAAGGTGTTCGATGAAATCGAGGATCGGTCGTATTCTCATCGGGATCGCGGCGGCGGTGGGGGCTGGCTGGCTGCTGCGCTTTGTGGTGGACCTCGATCCGGTCTGGTGGCTGGTTTGGCTGGCGCCGGTTCCGCTGCTCGCGATCGCGCTCGGGTTCAAGAGGCGGGAGGCGCGGTGGATGGTGCTGGGCGCATGCGCGATCGGGGCCAGCGTCAACTTTCACTATTACCGGCTGGTGATGCCGCTGAGGGCCGTATTTGTCGCCGTGGCCTTGCAGGCGCTGCTGTGGGCGTTTCTGATCTTCGCCACGCGGCGAGTCGTTGTGCGCTACACGGCGTGGTGGGCGGTATTTGTGTATCCCGTTCTATGGGTGGCCGTGGACACGCTGATGGCGGCTCTCTTGCCCGACGGGAACTGGGGGAGCCTGGCGTACTCGCAGGGCGACCGGCTGGCGATTGTGCAGGTGGCGTCGTTGTTTGGGACGGCGGGCGTGCTGTTCCTGGTGACGCTGGTTCCCTCCGCGCTGGCGCTGGCGATGGCCTATGGGCGCAAGTTGCGGCGGGGATGGATCGCGTACGGGATCACGGCGGGGCTGCTGATGGCCGCGATGGCGTACGGGGAGTGGAGACTGCATGAGCCGGTGAGCGGAGTGCAGACGACGTTCGGGATTGTGTCGATCGACGATCCGATTGGGGTGCGGGCATCGGCAGAGTATGCGGAGAAGATTTTGACGGAGTACGACCGGCGGGTGGCGGAGGTTGCCGGGCAGGGAGCGCAAATCGTTGTGCTGCCGGAAAAGATCGGCGTGTTTACCCCGGCGAAGGCCGAAGGCGAGAAGCAGCGGCTGAGCGAAGCGGCGCGGCAGAATCGCGTGTGGCTGGAGGCGGGAGTGGGGATCGACGACGGGAGCCAGCCGACGAACTGGGAGTGGCTGTTCGGGCCGGACGGCGGGCTAGCGGCGAGCTACGAGAAGCACCACATGGCTCCGCCGGAGCGGCGGGAACACTACGCGGTGGGCGCGGACTATACGGTGCACGCGATCGGCGAGCGGGAGTATGGGCTGGCGATCTGCAAGGACATGCACTTTGCCGATCTAGGGCGGGAGTACGGCAAGCGGCGCGCGGACGCGATGCTGGTGCCGGCGTGGGACTTCGCGTACCTGGACGGGTGGCTGGAGGCGCGGACGACGGTTTTCCGGGGGATCGAGAACGGGTACACGATCGTGCGCGCGTCGCGCGAGGGGCTGCTGACGGTGAGCGATCCGTATGGGCGCGTTCTGGCGGAGACGACGAGCAGCGAGATGCCGGGGCGGACGCTGGTGGTGACGGCGGCGGTTGCGGAGCAGGTGGCGACCTTGTATACGCGGACGGGGAATGTGCTGGGATGGCTGTCGGTGGCGGCGGGGGTGGGGTTAATCTTGCTCGGTCGTTGGGGCGGGCAGCAGAACGTCCTGGCCCCAACCAGCGTGTAGGAGTAGCACGGAACGCCTCAGGGCGCGATTTCTCATCAGGTGGGCATTACGCAGCCCCGTTCATTGGAGGCCTTGTGCTGGCTCCGGGGTCCTGGGTGGCGGAGCGGTCTATGCTGAGATCGATCCTGCTCATCAGATCTCTTCTACCTTGGTTAGCAGAGGATCATTGCATGTTCGAGGCGAGGTTATGATTCTCTGAACTCGGTCTGTTTTCGACCTGTCCGGTACCCAGATTGTCATATCTAGGCCGCCTCTTCTGTAGCGAGAGACGATACCTTCAGCTTGCAACAAATGCAGGACGGGGGCTACTAGTCTTCGGCTGTTATGATCCAGGCCGCGATATAGGGCGTTCTCTTTCCTCCCCGAGCCGCTCTGGAGATAGACCTTTCTCAGGATCGTTAGAAGGACCCTCACTGCCTGGGGCAGATCCATATCGGATATTGCACTCGTAGTGTCGGGTGCCTCAGAAAAATGTTCGATTGTGCAGGCTGCATCAAATGCACCCTCTGGGAGGTCCTTTCTTGACGATCTTCCTTCAATCTGTTCAATGAAGCATTCCTCGAACCGAGGAAGCTTGGATGGACTGACTCCTGAATCGATCGCGATGCATGAGATCAGGCACTCCCGAAACCTAAGACTTGAGCAATCGTTGATCTTCTCGCCAAGCTCAAGGAACGGAATAAACACATCGCGAAGACACACGGTCATTGCGACGGGGAATCCAAGTTCCATGGAAAGCCGGACGAGGTCCAAAACGAGGGCTGATGCTTCCTCGGCCTCTAATGCAAGTCTCAGTGCCGGAATGATATTGCCGCTTGAAAACCCGAGCCCTTGGGCCCTCATTATCAAAATGCCAACCGCCAAACCGCCGATCGAACGGTCTGCGCCTCGGAACATTTCGGGGGCGGTCCCAAACGGGTCAATCAAGTAGGCCAAAACGTCACCGGATCGGCAGATATCCGCAAAGTCCTCGTCGAGAAAGACTCGTGTTCCTTCGTCGGCTCGGTCGGTCCCGAGGCCAGGCAGGCGCTGCAATAAGATCAGCCCTTTTTCGTCCGGCTGGTATCCGCAGATTTCTGAGAATGCTGCGATTGTGTTCTGTGGTGAAATCGGTCCAAGGCCGCTTTGTCCCTGACGAGCCATCGTGGCGAGACGCTCTAGAATGCGCCTGACGGTCGGACCGTCGATCCCCGCCTCAATCTCCGCTTCGCGCTCGCACACACGATCTAGGATGTAATCCCAGCCCTTGGCGGGGTCGTTTGTGAGCATCCCGCTCTCTGAATCGCGCCCAGAAAGGGCTTTCTGAAGGACGCCCGACGCGGCAAGATATCCAACTAGAAGCGGGCGCGACGGCATCCAGTTCGGCACCATACCTTCAAGGCCACGGCTCTTAAGGTAGTTCTTGATCTGTTCGTCGTTGAACTCGCTCAGGTTGATTTCGACGAACTGGGTTGAACCCACCAGGGCGTTCCTGCGTTCTTTGTCGCTGTCGAAGAAGTGAGCGCGCCCCGTTAGCACAATTCCAACATCTGGCGGCTGCTCTTTTATAAATCGCCTGACGACTTCCATCGCCCTGTAGCGAAGGTCGTGCAACTTTTTCCATAGGCCCTGTATGCCCAGGGTGGTTAGCTCGTCGAACCCGTCTAGTAGAAGGACGACGTAGCCCGCCCTCCAGGCCCTGACAAGGTGGGAGGGGTGAGGGAACCCGATGCTGCGTGCATGTCTTTCCAGGACCTCGTAGGGGTCTGTTTGGCCAAGGTGATCCCGGAGGTTGATGTATACAGGGAATCTGGTAGTTCTGTTCGCGTAATACAGCCTGCAAAGGTCGCGGTAAACTTCACGCAGCGTCATGCTCTTTCCAGCGCCATAGTCGGCCAAGAACATGAAGCGTGTTCCGGTGAGGAGGTTCTCTCGGATTTCATCGATTCGCCAAAGGCGCGGGCTGTCGCGCTGTAGGAGATCGAGAGGGATATATTTGATGTCTCTTGTTGCGGCCTTCCCGGTGTCGGGGTCTCGGACGCTACCAAAAGCGTAGCTGGCTCGCAGAGTTAGGTACGATCCGACGTCCACTAATTTAGATTGAAACTGGGAAAATGACAGTGGCGTTATAACTTGGTTGAGGCTCTGGCTTTGATGTTTAACGGCCTCGCGCTGTTCTGCGGTCGGCTCATTTCTAGTCACGAACCAGCTCCTAACTGCCTTGTCAGGTGTTTTCAGTTGGAGCTTCCTCGAAAGCGTTGCGAGCTTCCTTGAGTCTTCTTCTGCTTTGCTCTTTGATCTCGACACAGTAGCTTCGACAAGGTGGATGCAGTCCTCGGTGCGAAATACGCCATCACGCTCCCTGCCGTCTGTGATTTCGGATCCCTGGTATTGCGCTTCAGGCCAGAGCTCCCGGGCCACCCTCCGGACCTCATTCTCGAATGCGGCCTGCTCCTGTCTTTCGGTCAATTCCATCGCCAAGCACCCATGCCTTTCTAGGCTCCTTCAGACGCGCCGGTCCGTAACCGAGATTCTAACTTGGGGATCGTTGAACTCGGCCGCGGCCGGATCCTCGGTATCAGCAGACACAATATGGCCTTGCATACGGTAAGCGCATCTTAAGTCGGGAAGACCCGCGCTTGCAAATCCGTTGTTTATGGGACTACAGGTTGAACAGTTCGCGGAGGCGCTTGGTTTGGGCGCGGCTGACGGGGATCTCGGTTTGCTGCTTGTCGTTCATGCGGAGCTGGTAGCTGGATTTGAACCAGGGCATGACTTCGCGGATCTGATCGATGTTGACGACGAAGCCGCGGTGGGCGCGCCAGAAGCGGGCGGGATCGAGGAGCTCGAGGAGTTCCTCGAGGGTGCGGCACTTGGATTGGCCCTCGAAGGCGCGGGTAACGATGCGGATGGCGCCTTCGTCGATGGAGGCGAAGCAGACGTCGGCCTGATCGACGAGGAGGAGACGGCTCTGCGCCTGGACGATGAGCTTGGCGGGCGGGCGCGAGGGTTCCTGGGGCTGGGGGCGGTTGAGCAGGCGAAGCAGACGGTCGAGCTGGGAATCGACGGCGGCATCGTCCGCGGCAGGGGCAGCGGCATTGGCGGCGATGCGGGCGCGGGCGCGCTCGACGGCTGCCGCGACGCGGGCGCGGTCGAAGGGCTTGAGCAGGTAGTCGACGGCGTTCACGTCGAAGGCGCGCACGGCGTACTGGTCGTAGGCAGTGGCGAAGACGAACTGCGGCAAGGGGACGGGGGACGGCTCGGCGCCGGGAGCGGCAGAGCCAGCGGCGGATTTGGCGGAGTGGGTGCGGCTGCGCTCCATGAGGCGCTGGATGACCGCGAAGCCATCCTGGCCGGGCATCTGCACGTCGAGAAAGACCAGATCGGGATGGTGTTTCTCGATCAGATCAACGGCCTCGATGCCGTTGGCTCCGTGGGCGACGACATTGACGCCGCCCAACGAGTCGAGGAGGTACTGGAGCTCATCGCGGGCCAGTTGCTCGTCGTCGACAATGAGCGCGGAAATGGGTGCGGATGCCAAGAAGTCGATTGTAGAACAGGCGAGGCAGCGGGGTTAGTGGAGTTGGTGGAGTCCGCCTTTTCGCTAAGAGCGCGAAAAGGATGGGGCGCGGGCGAGGTTCAGGAAGAACTGTAAAGGACTATCGATACCCCACCTTAGCTCGTCCTCCGGACTCGCGAAGGCGGGGCACCCGCACAGTGGCGAGTTAATCCCCCACCCAACCGGAGCTTGGATGGGGCACCCGCATCTGCGGGAAGTGGTGCGCCCGTTGCTCGCACGCACTACTCGCTGAGGGTGCGGAGGCGGGCGGGGGTGTTGTCGGCGGCGAGCGAATGGCCGCAGTTGGTGCAATAGGTGTCGGTGGCGCGGACAGTGCGGAAGCAGTTGCCGCAACTGACCGAGAGCTGATAGTTGCACTGGGGACAGAAGTGGAAGTCGCCCTGGACGTGAGTGCCGCAGGCGGGGCAACGGGAGACGGGCGGCTGGCGGAGGAGGAAGTAGAGGACCGCGCCGATGCCGGGCGGCCCGACGAGGCAGATCAGCATCCAGAAGCGCGTGCTCATGGCGCGGCGCGGCGCGTCCTTGCTGATGTAGCCGATCATGAGGAAGTAGAGGGAAGCGACGACTCCCCAGGAGAGGTTGAAGTAGATGCGGAGACCGAGGGGTCCGGGCGGATGGTGGTGCTGGTCCTGCGCGACGATCCAGAAATAGTACTCGACGAGGACAAATGCCAGGGCGGCGGCAACGATCGACCAGACCGGAATCAGGCGCTCTTCTTCATTGACGCGGATGGATTGCGGATCGGTCATAAGCCTTCCCTCTCCCAGAGGGACGTACAAAGGCATACGGGGACAGCGCGGCCCCTCTATCGAATGGACGGACGAGAGGCGTAAGAAGTTGCCTGCCGGGGAGGGGGCGGCTGCAACTTTTCGGGCGGTTCTCCGGTTTGGAGGAGGGGTTTCGGGTGTCGTGCAGGGCGGCCGTTCCTTGGGGGAAAAGCCGCTTGGCATTGGCGGCTTCGACCGGCGCAACCGGAGAACCGCCGGCGGGACCTGGCGAGCGGATCAGTCTTTGTTGCGCGACCAGCCGGCCACGAGGAAGGCGGCCAGGATGATGGGGAAGAGGATGCAGGCCCAGAGGCTGGTTTGGGCAGTCACGTCGCCGATGCGATCGCCGCCGATGAGATCGTCGGCCGCGTGCCAGCCGAGCGGTCCAAAGGCAAACAGAGCCAGCACGAGAGCGGCCAGGGCGATGGAACGGGTGCGGCGGCGCGTGGCGTTCTGATCCCGCATGACGCCGAGCGAAGTCGACACGACCCGGCGAGTGTGGTCGGCCACGGCGCGATCGCGGCCGGCCTGTTTGCCGGCGAGGGCGGAGAGAAGGTCGGCGTTAGCCGCAGGGGGCCCCGGGGTTTGGGCCGGAGCCGGAGCGGCGGCACGATTGGCGGTGAATTCAGCCATTCTCACACCGCCTCCTGAAAGCGGGGCGCCGCGTAGTCGAGGCGGGGCTTGATCATGGCGAGGCCGCGGTAGAGGCGGGACTTGACGGTGGACAACGGGGCGCGGGTGACCTTGGCGATCTCTTCGAGCGAGAGTTCCTCGTGGAAGCGGAGGACGAGCACTTCGCGGTGCAGGGTGTCGAGCTCGAGCAGCGCAGCGGCGATCTTCTCGCGGTCCTCGAGGCTGGCGACGCGGTCGAAGGGGGTGGGCTCGCCGTTGGCGACCTCGAAGGTCATGGCGCGGTCGTCCTCGGTGTCGCCGTCGATCAGCTCGTCGAGGCTGCTCATGGTGCGCTTGCGGCGGTAGTCGATGACCAGGTTGCGGGCGATGGTGAACAGCCAGGTCTCGAAGCGGGAGCGGCCATCGAACTGACTGCCGCGGACCAGCACGCGCATCCAAACCTCTTGAAAGAGGTCTTCGGCGGTGTCGCGGTTGCCGGTGAGAAAGAGGAGATAGCGCATCAGGCGGTGCTGGAAGCGGACGATGAGTTCGTCGAGCAGGCCGGCCTTCTGGCGTTTGAGCCCTTCGGCGATGGCGAGATTCTCCTGATGCACCAGTTCGTCGGCGGTTGCAGCGGCGGTGGCTTGCGGGAAGAACGTGCGGACGGAAGCGATCGTCATCTCTCTTTATTAGACGCCAAAACCGCTCGCGAAGGCCAGTCAGCGCGTTGCGGTTTCTCGTTTCTCCTCCTGTTACTCGGATGGAACACGGGGTGGTCCGCAAAGTTGTGTTGTGGGGTGGATTGAGGACAAATTGGCGGCAACGCGCGGCAGTAACCGCCGGGGAATGAAGGGGTTAGAGGCCTTCGCGGGGCGGGCCGGCTTTGCGCTTCGCGGCGGCGAGAGCGTCTTCGATGGCTTTGGCGGCGCGGCGCTCGCGGCCCTCGGCCGTCTCGTAATAGAAGATGCCGAGCAGGTGGTTGCGGCGCTGGGTGGGGGTGAGGGCGAGCCAGGCGTCGCGGGCGGCCGGGTTGCGGGTGAAGGCGGCGCGGAGGACGGGCGGTGGATCGGCTTCGCCTTCCATGGCCTGCATGAGACGCTCGGCCATGCGTTGGGCGCGCTTTTCACGGCTGGCGGCGGATTTGGGCTCGGCGGCCCATTTGCCGATCTCGCGGCGCATGGAGTCGCTGAGGGTGTCGAACCAGCGGCGGAGCTTGCGGTCGGCGGAGAGCTCGCGGTCGAGCTCGGGCGGCAGCAGGATGGGGCGCTCGTCAAGGTCGGGCTCGATCGAGATGCGGACGCGGGAGCCGACACGGGCGTTGGCGGCGGACTGCATCTGCTTGTTGACGAGGAGAATGTGGCCGGAGCCGCGGGGATCGGGGAAGAGCGTGGTGCGGAAGGCGAAGCCTTGGATTTCGCCGCGGACGCGGCGGCCGTTGCGCTGGGGCCAGGCCTTGGCGATGTCGAAGGGGAGGCGTGCGACGACCCAGCGGAGCGCGGTGCCGTCGGGCTCGAGGATCGCGGCGAAGGACTTGCGCGGGGAAGCGGAGCGGGGCGCCATGGGGGACAGTATAGCGGCGGGGAACAGGGAGCGAGGGAGCAAGGGAGCGAGGGAGCGAGGGAATGAGAAAACAGGGAGTAGGGAGTAGCCAGTAGGGAGTAGAAAGGCCGGGAGTAGGGACTAGGGAAGTAGGGACAGTGGTTAGAGGGCGAGGAGCTGCTGCAGGCGGCGGAAGAGAGACTGAATGGCGTGCCAGACCCAGCGGATAAGCAGGATGAGGATAACGATGAAGACGGCGGCGATGGCCGCGGCGATGTAAGGCTTCACGGTCGAAAGCCAGGTGAGGAAGACGGCGAGGATGTCTTCGCCGAGCGATAGGGCGATGTTGGAGAAGGGCTCGGGCGAGGGCGTGACGGCGGCGCGGACGGCGGTTTTGCCGCCGTGAGCGAGGAAGGCGATGAGGCCGCCCAAGAGAGTGGCGGCGAGCTGTTCGCCGGGCGAGAGATTGGCCGTGGCTTGCCAGGCGAGGAGCGCGGCGACGGGAACGCGGATGAAGGTGTGGAGCGCGTTCCAGATCAGGTCGAAGGCGGGAATCTTGTCGGCGAAGAATTCGACGGCGAAGAGCACGGCGCAGGCAGCGATGATGGGCCAGCCGGTAAGCAGGTGGAGCGACTGGGGCAGGTCGATCGCGTGAAAGTGACCCAGCAAGCCGAGGGTCGCGACCGTGGCGTAGACGTTGAGGCCGGCGGCGAAGCTGACCGCGATGAGCAGGGCCACGAGATCGTTAGTGGGAAGGCTCACGGGGACAGTATAGGGGCAGGAGCCATCTCCTAGCTGCTAGAGCGGTTCCAGAATTCACGTGCCCTTTTGAGGGTGGCGAAAGGTGGCGTTTTCTTGAGGAAAACACCACTCAACAGCAGTGGTTCCTGGGTACAGCAATTCTGGAACCGCTGTAGCAGCAAGTCCCGGGTCTTCCGCCGCGGCGGAGGGGTCATTCGACGTCAGCCGCCGTACGGCATGGGCGGAACTTTGCCCAGGAGCCGCGAATAGACGGTCAAGGCGCCGCGATGATGCGCCGTGTGCTCCACCATGGACCACACGATATCGCTAATGGGCGCGCCGCCCATCACGGGGCCCGGCGGAAGCGGACTCGCCAGCTCCTCCGGCGTCCGGGAGCGCAGGAAGTCGACGGCCCGCTGACAGGCGGCATCGAAGCGGCGGCGCGCCTCGGCGAGCGATTTCACCTCTTCGAGCGCCTTACCTTGTTCTTCGAAGTTCAGGTCGAAGCCCTCTGGACGCGTTGCGCCGTCGATGAACCAGTCGAGAGTCTGCGCGGCGTGCGCGACCTGCTGCGCTACGGTCATCATGTCGTCGTGCGGGCGGAACTCCGAGTCGGCCTCTTCGAGGACCCGGGTTGACCGCTCGAAGAATTCCTTGCTGGCAAGGATCTGAGTTGCAAAGTCGTAATGCAGGGTTGGTGGATTCATGGTTTCCTCGGCGGTCACAGAATACTACTGGGGGCGAGCCTTTAGCTGCTAGCTTGTTGCTCGCTGTCAGGGGTCAGTCGCCGCAGTGGGGAGTCGACTGCATTTGCAGTAGAAAAGTACTGCAATGGGGACAGGAAAACAGAGCCAGGGGATCAGGAAGCAGGGGGCAGGGAATGCTGTATGGCCGGCGCGGCGACGGCGGAGACGCAAACGGAGCGGTGCGCCTCCAGTTCGCTGCGTGCGCGCTCCATTTCGACCAGGTCATAGGCCGCAAACTTCGAGCTGAAGCGGCGGAGCACCCCGGAGCAAGCTCCGATGTATTCGCCGTGCCTGCTCACCAGAGCGCGTTCGAGATCGATGCAGATTGAGCAGCCCACAACTTCCCCTTCCAGCCATTCGGCCGGATCACCATCAATTGAAGTGCGGCTGCTTCAGCGCGCCAGAATCTGACGCTCGGCGCGGAGCCAGTCCTGCATGTCGTTGCCGGGCTTGCTGCCGCGCTTTTCGAAGATCTGAAAGGCTCGCTCTCTGATCTGGTCTTGCGAGGCGCAGCCTCGCGGTGCGGAGGCGACAACGGGGTCGGACACGGCGGGAGAGGCTTGCGGAGCGACAAAGACGACTTTGTTCGGCTTCGGATGTACTTGGGCTTTTGAGACGATCATGTAGAACCCTCGATGCAAATCGTGGGCTAAGAGGGGAGGTGCTTCAGATAGACTGCCTTAGTTCAGGGGACCTGAAAGAGGAGAAGGGTGCTCGCTCTATCTCTCACACTACGCTGATTGCGCAGGCGCCGCACAATTGTTTCGTGAGTGTCCAGTTTTAGGCTTGAATGTTTGGCTTTCGGGGTTCCCAGGTCCCAAAGGGGATCTCCACCCCAGCGAGCGCCAATCGCTCGCCCCCCGCTTCGCGACCCCAGGCAACGTGGGCGCCCCCTGTTGCGGCGAATCCGCGTCCGGGAGCCGGGCCACGCGCCGATGGCCCGTCGGTAACTGATTGAAGGTACGGCCGTTATGGAGGCCGGAGGCGGTTTGCGGTTTCCTGAGGCCTCTTCAGGCTACGATCTCATTGTCAAGTGTGACTCGTTTCTCCCTTTCCTGGCCCGGGCTTACCAGCTCGGGCCTTGTTTTTGGGTGAGGCTGGGGGCGAGCGGGCGGGCCGGCGATTGCGGCTCCCGAGTCTCGGTTGCCGCGGCGGGTTTGTGTTTGCCCAACGATGTGTTCAAAATGAGTCTATGGCGACCGGTGAGGCGCAAATTCCGAGCATCCCCGTCTCCCTAATGGCGGAGCTGGAGAGAGTTGCGCGCGCCAGGAACCGGACTGTGAGCCAAGTGGTCGCGGATGCCGTGGATCGCTACATCAAAGACGAGCAGTGGCAACGGCTCAAGGCGTATGGGCGGGAACGGGCTGGCTCGCTGGGCCTGAGCGAGGACGATGTTCCCCGTCTGATCGACGAATCGCGCAGGGAGATGCTCAACCGATAGGGGCGCGGCCGACCATGCTTCGCGTCACGACGTGGAGTGAACTTCGAGTGCAGGGATCAGGGGCCGGGAAACCAACCGATAAAGGACCATAGAAGAAACCATCGATGGAGCTATCCCACCTTAGGCGCAAAGACAGAGGCGCTCGCCCAGAAGCACCCGGGTGGGGCACCCGGTTCGCTGAGATTTGGGCTTTCGTGGTTCCCGGGTCTCAGAAGGTGGATCCTTCGACTTCGCTCAGGACAGGCTCTGGGGCACCGCTTTTCGCGGTGAATTTACGTTCCGGGAACTGGACTACCGCCCAATCCTGGGTCACGCCCGCAGGGTTGCCTGTTGCGGTTCAGGTTCGAGCATTGGCGGGTAGTGTTCTATTTTAGGACACTACAATGGGCTGTTATGGCCGATGATTTGAAACTGCTTAGATCTCTTGCGCAGGCTCTGGTGGAGCTCACACCGTCTCAGCTCGATTGGGTTGGCGCGGTAATTCGGCAGTTCCATCTTCCTCATGAGTTCCATCGAAAGGAGGATTCGGATCTCGTCACGCCGGCGGTTCTCGAAATGTTAGGTGATGCTCTCCGCATACACCATGCTTTCAGTCGGCAGGCATTGAGTAAGGACCGCTTTGAGTTCGCCTTGGAAAGATCGTTGAATCGCGCGGGAGTCCAAGCCGAGCTGGTGGAAAACAGGACAAATCGCGGTCATGACATAACGATCAAGGGCATTCCAGTAAGCCTCAAAACCCAAGCCGACGCAAGCATTCGAGAGAATTCACTGCACATCAGCAAGTTTATGGAGCTTGGCAGGGGTCCGTGGAAGCTCCCACTTCTTCGCGACATGTTCTTGGCGCACATGCGCGGCTATGAACGAATCTTCCAATTCCGCAGCCTCCTTCCCGGGCCTGCTTTGTACTTCTATGAGCTTGTCGAGATACCAAAGGCACTTCTGTTGGAGGCTGCGGACGCCGAGCTTGTCACACAGGAAAGGAGCCGTCAGGCTCCCAAGCCGGGATACGGCAACGTATATGACACTGAAGGCAAGCTGAAATTTGCTCTCTATTTCGATGCAGGCACGGAGCGAAAACTACAAGTCAAGAAGATAAGAAAGGATTTATGCGTCGTCCATGCCAATTGGCGGTTTGAGTCAACGCCCTTTGAGAAGGCGATTCCTAGCTAGGTCCGCAAATTCCTTGCTGATCTCAATGCCTGTGCACTCACGCTCAAGTTCGTTGCACACTAGGCCCGTGGTGCCGGAACCAAAGAATGGGTCGAGAACCCTGTCGCCCTTTCTCGATCCGGCCGCTACACAGAGGCGCACAAGCGACCTTGGATAGACGGCGAAGTGTGCACCCGCATACGGCTCAGTATTGATGTTCCAAACACTTCTCCGGTTCTTGCGTCGCTGGCGCGTGTCCAATGCCGGCTCTTGAATGGCTTCGTGGTCGTAGTAGTAGCGTTCCGATTTTGAGAAAAGGAAGACGTACTCGTGAGAGCGCGTTGGCCGATCCTTGACAGACTCCGGCTGGCAGTTCGGTTTGTTCCAAATCAAGTCGGAGCGCAAGTACCAGCCGTCCGTCTGCAGCGCGAACGCAACTTTCCACGGTACTCCGATTAGGTCCTTCGGCTTGAGACCATTTGGAGTGGGAGCGCGGTAAGACATCCCCCGGCCTTTGTTCTTAGCATCTTCATCCCGCCATGTCCTGCCTCCGCTCGTATAGCTGTCGCCGATGTTCAGCCATAATGTTCCATCTGCCGCCAGCGTGCGCCGCACTTCGCGGAAGATTGCCACGAGATTCGCGATGTAGGTGTCGACATCCATTTCCGCGCCGATCTGGCCTTCCACACCGTAGTCTCGAAGGCCCCAATAAGGCGGGGAGGTTACGACCGTCTGAAAGAGGCCCTCTGGGAACCCGGCCAGAATCTGCCGAGCATCGCCGACAATGATCTCGCACAAGTTTCTTGAGTGTTGGGAAAGATCCGGCTCGAAGTCCTCTTCGAATTCCGGGAACAGTTGCAGAACCCTAGCCATGCGCATATTTTACTTTGCGTTGTGTGCTCCTGACGACGTCCTTTACGCTTTGGGACGGAGCGGCGATCCAGGTTGGGAATCGGTCTGATTTTTTCCTCTTCCGCGCCTTGTGATTCAATAGTATTGATGGGTATTCCCCGGAGATCGACGCCGAGAGGGCTGTGGAAGAGGACGACGCGGAAGGTGCGCGAGTACTGGATGGTGGTGCGCGCGCTGGCGCACACTTCGCATCCCGTGCTGGTGCAGATTATTCCCACGCGGTTCTGCAACCTGAGCTGCGCCTATTGCAACGAATACGACAAGGTGAGCGAGCCGGTGCCGCTCGAGGAGATGCTGCGGCGGATCGACGCGCTGGGGCGGCTGGGGACGGCGATGATCGGGATCTCGGGCGGGGAGCCGCTGACGCATCCCGAGCTGGACGAGATTATCCGGCGCATCCGGCGGACAGGCGCGATTGCGGGGATGATCACCAACGGGTTCCTGCTGAATCCCGAGAGGATCGAGCGGCTGAACCGGGCGGGGCTCGACCACATGCAGATCTCGATCGACAACCTGGAGCCGGACGAGGTGTCGAAGAAGAGCCTGAAGACGCTGGACAAGCGGCTGGAGATGCTGGCGGAGTATGCCGAGTTCCACGTGAACATCAACTCGGTGGTGGGCGGAGGGATTCGCGATCCGAACGACGCGCTGGTGATTGGGAGGCGGGCGCTGGAGCTGGGGTTCGAGTCGACGATCGGGATCATTCACGACGGGGACGGGCAGGTGAAGCCGCTGAAGACGGACGAGGCGCGGGTGTACCACGAGATGCGCGACCGGAAGAAGACGAATTACGCGCAGTTCGACAAGTTCCAGGAGGCGATTGCCGAGGGGCGGGCGAACGACTGGCGCTGCCGTGCGGGGTCGCGGTACCTGTATGTGTGCGAGGACGGGCTGGTGCACTACTGCTCGCAGCAGAGGGGGCACCCGGGCGTGCCGGTGGCGGAGTATACGACGGCGGACGTGAAGCGGGAGTTTTTGACGGGGAAGAGCTGCGCGCCGCATTGCACGATCGGATGCGTGCACCGGATCAGCTATATCGACCACTGGAGGGCGCCGCAGCCGCGGATGGTTGCGCCGGGCGGGCAGGAGCTGGTGAAGATACAGGGACTAGGGACTAGGGACTAGAGAACAGAGAACAGAGAACAGAGAACAGAGAACAGAGAACAGAGAACAGAGAACAGAGAACAAGGGCGGCGTTCGCGGAGGCGGACGCCGTTGGTGTTTTTGGGGGGCGTGGAGAGGGCGGGGGATGGGAAGAACTGTAAAAGGCTATCGATATCCCACCTTAGCTCGTCCTTCGGACTCGCGAAGGTGGGGCACCCGGAACCCGGAACGCGAGGAGCTGGTAGACCGCGGGATTGTCGTAGAACGAACTGGGTATTTGTAAAGAGCTATCGATATCCCACCTTAGCTCGTCCTTCGGACTTGCGAAGGTGGGGCACCCGGCAGACGGCGGACGGGACGAAACGTACTAGCGGCGGACGTTGGCGAGGGCCTGGTCGATGTCGCGGTAGAGGTCCTGATCGATGTTGAGGACCTGGATATAGGGCGCGGCTTTGGAGTTGGCGATCACGATGAAGACGGTGGGGGTTCGGACGATTCCGGTGCGGCGGCCGAGGTCGGAGTCGGCCTGGACGGCGGCTGCCAGCTTGCCCTGGGGATCGATGGCGAAGGGGATGGAGATGCCGTGGCTCTGGGCAAAGCGATCGGTGAACTGACCGAGCTGGTCGCGGGTCTCGATGGAGGCTTGGTTGGCGAAGACCTGATTGCGGTAGTCGTCGCCGAGGCGGGGGCTTTTGGAGTCGAACCAGCGGGCAAAGACGGCGGCTACGGGGCTCCAGACGTGGCCGGGGATGAGGATGTCGTGGCGGACCCAGGGAATCTTGTAGTGGGTCGCGGCCTGCATCAGCAGGGGATTGGCGCGGGCGCAGGCAGGGCACTCGGGGTCACTGAATTCGACGATGGCGACGCGTGCGCCGGCGGGCGGGTGGAGGGCGGAGGCGTCGAGGACCTGGATGGTTTGGGGCGCGCCGAACTGGGCGTGGGCGGAGGGCGCGAGGAGGAGGATGGAGACGAGGCAGAGAGCAAGGCCGGCGGAGCGGCGCGAGCGGGCGGAAATCAACGGGCTAGGGGCAAGGAAGAAAATGCGCATTGGGTTCGACGAGGAGTCTTGGAAATTGTACCAAGAGGCTGCGCCGGCGCGAGGCGGAGCACGCGGGCGGGTGAGGGCGGAGCCGGAGGATGGCGGGCCGGGCGCTGCCGGGCGAGGATGTGCGCAGGCCGCGGCGGAAAGAGCGGGATCGCGGCAAACGTAGAGCGGCTAACGGCGGGTTTCGGCGAGGGCCGCGTCGATGAGCTGGAAGAGCTTGCTGCGGTCGACGACTTCGACGAAGGGCGCGGCGTGGGCGGCGTTGGTGACGACCCAGATGGTGGGAGTGTGCTCGATGCCGATGCGCTGGCCGAGGGCGTAGTCGGCCTTGACCTGCTGGGTGAATCGGCCCATGGGATCGACGGCGAAAGGCAGGGCGATGCCGTGGGCGGCGGCGAACTTCTGCGTGAAGTCCTGAAGCTGGCCGAGAGTCTCGATAGAGATCTGGTTGGCGAAGACGTAGTCGCGGTAGTCGTTACCGAGGTTCTTGCCTTTGGTGTCGAAGAAGCGAGCGTTGACGGAGGCCTGGAAGCCCCAGGCGTGGTAGGGCAGCGGGAAGTCGTGACGGACCCAGGGGATCGAGTACTTTTCCGAGGCTTCTTTGAGAAGGGGGTTGGCGCGGGCGCAGTCTGGGCACTCCATGTCGGCGAACTCGACGATGGCGACGCGAGCGCCGGCCGGGGGCTTGAGGGCGGAGGCGTCGTGGACCGCGGTGGTTTCTGGCGCGCCGAACTGAGCGTATGCGGCGGGGGCGGAGACGAGCGCGGCGGCGAGCAGGGTGGCGGGCGCGAAAGCAAGCGCGCCGGGAAGGCCGATACGGCGGGCGCGGATGGAGCGGGTACGGGCCGGGTGCGCGGGCAACGAGGTCACGATAAAGGACATAGCGGTTGGACGACTCCCTGAAGGTATTGTAACGGGAGACGGAGGACTAGAGACGGTGAACCGTGAACCGTGGACGGCGATCAGGAGCGATCAGGAGCGATCGGAGCGGTCGTGGCGGCGGGCGGAGATCCATTGGCGCCACTTGTAATCGGCATAGAGGGAGCCGGCGAGGAGGGCGACGGCGACGAGGACGAGGAAGAGCTTCATAAGAGCAGGGAACAGGGATCAGGGGTCAGGGATCAGTTGTTGGCGGTTCGTTTGCCGTGTGCGATCCCACCCTTCGCGCTCGCTGGGGCGATCGCGAAGGATGGGGCACGGAATTGAGGTCTGCGACTCATGGACGGTGGCTGGGGTTAGCGGCCCACAACGAGGACGGTGAAGGAGCCGGGGACGACCGCGGGACGCGGGTGCGGGTTCTGCGGCGTGGGATCGGGACGCGGGCCGAAGTCGGCGGTGACTAGGTAGACGCGATCGGTGGAGGGATCGTAAGCCATGGTGCGCGCGCCGCGCTGCGTGGGCAGGCTCTCGATGGTGGGATAGCCGGGAGCGGCGGCGTCGACGATGGAGAGAATGCCGTCGCCGGAGGAGGCGAAGGCGAGCGAGTGGGCGGCGCTGAAGCCAGCGGCATCGGGTCCGTCGCCGATGGATGGGTTGGCGAGGAGCTTGCCGCTGGCGGAGTCAATGACGGACATCTTCTTGCCGTCGCAGACCGGGAAGAGGCGATGGCCGCCGGGATCGAAGGCGAGGCCGGAGGGGGAATCGCAGCCGGCGGGCCACGTGGCGGTGACGGCGCGGGTGCGGGCGTCGATGCGGACGATCTGGCTCTTGTCTTCGAGGTTGTCGAAGACGTTGCCCTGGCCGTCGGCGACGGCGAACTCGGGCTTGCCGTCGAGCGGGATGGTGGCGACGACGGAACGCGTGGCGGGGTCGATGACGGAGATCGAGTGGGAGCGGCCGTTGAAGGCCCAGACAGTTTTTGTGGCCGGCTCGAAGAGGATGCAGTCGGGATTCTGGCCGGCGGGGATGGTGGTGACGGCGGCGAGAGTCGCGCGGTCGAAGACGACGACGGCGTTGCCGCCGCCGTCGGAGATGTAGCCGAGCTTGCCTGCCGGGTCGAGCGCGATGCCGTGGGTGCCATGGAGGCCGGTGATAGAGCCGATGAGCTTCCCGGTGGCGGTATCGACGGCATCGACGCGCTGGCCGTGGGCGAGGTAGAGGCGATGGGCGCCGGGATCGGCGAGGAGATAGTCCCATCCGCCATCGCCGCCGATGGTCCAGTGGTCGATGACGTGGTAGGGCTGCGGAGCCGGCTGCGCGATCAGGAGGGTTGGCGCGGCGGCGACGGCGCAGAGGAGCATTGCGGCGGCGAGCGAAATTGCGAGGCGGCGAAGGGCGGATGTACGGGGCACGGCGGGCTCCATGAGGAATCTGAACGGGGCAAGGATAGCACGCGGGGATTCAGCGTGCGTGAACGGCAGGTGCGACAGCGAAGCAGACAAAGCCGTCTCCGGGCCTAAAGGCCGAACGCTTGATGCGCCGGAATCAGGAGCCTGAAGGCCCCTGCTCCCTCCGTTGGAACCTTCGAGCCGTACCTTTCAAAGCTATTCCTCATTGGCTGACAGCGGCGTGAATCACGGGCCCGATGCTTTACTCTCAGATTTACGGTTGATTCCAGCATTGGGGAGTCGAGATTGCGCATTGTTCTGTCGAACATCGGGACGTACGGGGACACCAACCCACTGATTGCGATTGCACTGGAGCTGAGGCGCCGGGGACACGTGCCGGTGATGGCGCTGCCGGAGGTGTACCGGACGAGGATTGCGCCGCTGGGTCTGGAGTTTCACGCGCTGCGGCCGGACATCGATCCCGAGAACACCAAGCTCGTGGAGATGATCTACGACGTGAAGAAGGGGACGGAGACGGGGCTGAGGGAGTTTCTGTTTCCGGTGCTGCGCGAGACGTACGGCGACCTGCTGGACGCGGCGACCAAGCCGGAGCGCGCGGACCTGCTGCTCCTGGGCGAATTGAACTACGCGGGGCCGATCGTGGCGGAGGTGACGGGGATTCCGTGGGCGAGCTACGTGCTGGCGCCGTTCTCGTTCTTCTCGGCGTTCGATCCGCCGGTGCTGCCGCCGTATCCCAGGCTGGCGCGCGCGGACAAATTGAAGGGGATGGGGCGGGCGATGAAACGGCTGGCGCGGTTCGTGACGCGCAAGTGGCCGGAGCCGGTCTACGAATTGCGGCGGGAACTGGGGCTCAAGAAGGGCAAGAATCCGCTGTTCGACGCCAAGCACTCGCCGGAGCTGGTGCTGGCGCTGTTTTCGCGCGAGCTGGGCGTGAAGCAGAAGGACTGGCCGGCGAATGTGCTGATCGCGGGATTCTGTTACTACGATGCGGAGTCGGGGAACGCGGAGCTGCCCGAGCATCTGGAGAAGTTCCTCGCGGCGGGCGAGGCGCCGGTGGTGTTTACGCTGGGATCGGCGGCGGTGCTGGCGGCGGGAGACTTCTACGAGCAGTCGGCGCGGGTGGCGAAGAAGCTGGGCGTGAGGGCGGTGCTGGTGGTGGGGACGGACCCGCGGAACCGTCCGCAACAGGAGCTGCCGGAGTCGATCTGCGTGGCGGAGTATGCGCCGTACTCGAAGCTGTTTCCGAGGGCGTCGCTGGTGGTGCACCAGGGCGGCGTGGGGACCACGGCGCAGTGCCTGCGCGCGGGGCGGCCGATGCTGATCATGCCCTACTCGCACGACCAGCCGGACAACGCGCGGCGGATGCGGCGGCTGGGCGTGGCGCGGGTGATCCAGCGAAAGGGATACAAGCCGGGCCGCGTGGCGCGGAAGATTCGGGCGATGCTGGCCGAGCCGGAGTTCGAGGAGCAGGCGCGAAGCGTGGCGGAGGAAGTGGCGCGGGAGAACGGCGTGAAGACGGCGTGCGATGCGCTGGAAGAGCTAGGGATCAGGGGTCAGAAAGACCGTGGATAAGAAGCCGTAGATAGGGATATCGCCGTCCTGGAGGAAATGGTGATGGAGATGTACCGGCGGCGCATTTTGATTATCGTAGCGGCGTTCGCTATCTGGTGCATGATCGCCCTTTGGCTCGTCTTCGGCCTGCACATCGCGCGCGGTTTGGGACAGAATCGAGGTGTCTATCTTCTCCTTGCGTTTCTCGTGGTCCTACCGGTCGTTTTCTACTTCCCGTTGGCAAAGCGCAAAAAGATCCTTACAAAAGGTACAGCGACAGGTCTGGCTTTAGTTTCAGCAAGCCTCGTACTCATCTCACTTGGCACCGTGGCCTTTGCGTTTGATCTCGACCCTGTTTGGACTGATCGCGCCTTCGACATGAGCCAAGTACTGATCGCTTTGTCCTGTTTGGTTTTTATTGGACTGGGCATAAAGGGAGCGCGAGCGAAGAGTGGGGACAAGTAGAGCCACTGTCCTGGCTGCAAAGTGTATGGCGCCGGGTGCCCCACCTTCGGCGCGGCTTTATCGCGCCTAAGGTGGGATATCTAGAGTTTCTTACTGTCTTCTATCTGCTTTGTATTTTCCCGAGCCTCGGCTGTCCAAAACGACTCAATCTCCACCACGCCGCGTTCGCCCGTCGCGTAATGACGAAAGCTCGACCATTGCCACTGCTCCGGCCGTTCCACTAAACCGCGTTTCACCGGGTTGCGATGCATGTAGCGAAGCTTTTCAATCTGCTTATGGCCGCTGAAGACGTTGAAGTCGTAGTAGCGGGCCTGCCAGAACGGATGCTGCCTCGACAACTTTGAGACTGAGAGCTTGAGTGCGTGAAGAGCCTTTGCGAGTGGCCCATCTGCAGGCTCGCCAAGCAGAAGATGCACGTGCTCGGGCATGACGACGTAGCCGATCAGAAAGAACTTGTAGCGTAGGCGCATCCGTTCCAGGGTCTCTTCAACGAGCCGGCGCGCGCAAGGAGATGCCAGATAAGGACGAAGCTGATAACAACTGAACGTGACGAAATGAAGATCGCCCGTGGATTGAAACCGCTTCAGGCCTTGAGTCATGCCAGGGATTGTAGAACGAATCGGCGGTTTGTAAAGAACTATAGATATCCCACCTTAGCTTGTCCTTCGGACCCGCGAAGGTGGGGCACCCGGAACCCGGGACCCGATGAGGGCGTTGACCTCGGAATTGTCGAAGAGCGAACGGGGTATTTGTAAAGAGCTATAGATATCCCACCTTAGCTCGTCCTTCGAACTCGCGAAGGTGGGGCACCCGCATTTGTGGCAGGACAACGGAATTCGGATTCAGGAAGCTACGCTTACTGCGGGGCGGGGAGGTTGGCGGGGACTTCGGGCGGAGGGACGGCAGCGAGGGATTCGGCTTCGGCGGGCAGCGGGGCGGGAAGCGGGCGCTCGAGGGCGAGGGCGAGGACTTCGTCCATGGTGTCGACGAAGTGGAGCTTCATGGCGTTCTTGATGTTGTCGGGCAGCTCGGAGAGATCCTTCTCGTTGGCGCGGGGCAGGATGACCTCGAAGATTCCGGCGCGGAGGGCGGCGAGAAGTTTTTCCTTGAGGCCGCCGATGGCGAGGACCTTGCCGCGGAGGGTGATTTCGCCGGTCATGGCGACGTCGCGGCGGACGGGGATTTTGGCGAGCGCGCTGGCGAGGGCGGTGGCCATGGTGATGCCGGCCGAAGGGCCGTCCTTGGGGATGGCGCCTTCGGGCACGTGCAGGTGGAGGTCGACGCTGCGGTAGAACTCGCGCGCTAGGCCGAGCTGCTGCGCCTTGCCGCGGATGTAGCTGAGCGCGGCCTGCGCCGACTCCTGCATGACGTCGCCGAGCTGGCCGGTGACGGTGAGCTTGCCCTTGCCGTCGAGGACCTGAACTTCGGTGATGAGGATGGAGCCGCCGACCTCGGTCCAAGCGAGACCGGTGACGAGGCCGACTTCGCTTTTTTCGTTGGCCTCGGAGTCGCGGAATTTGGGCACGCCGAGGAAGTCGACGATGTTGGCGGCGGTGATCTCTTCCTTGTGCTTGAGGCCGGCCTTGATGACCTTGCGGGCGACCTTGCGGCAGATGTTGCCGATTTCGCGCTCCAGGTTGCGCACGCCGGCTTCGCGGGTGTAGAAGCGGACGATCTCGAGGACGGCGTCGTCGGCGAAGACGATGTTCTTTTCGCTGAGGCCGGTCTGCTGGCGCTGCTTCTTGATGAGGTACTGGCGCGCGATCTCGAGCTTTTCCTGCTCGGTGTAACCCTGAAGGCGAAGAATCTCCATGCGGTCCTGGAGCGCGGCGGGAATGGTGTGGAGCACGTTGGCCGTGGCCACGAAGAGGACCTGCGAGAGATCGTAGTCGACGTCGAGGTAGTGGTCCTGGAAGGTGACGTTCTGCTCGGGGTCGAGAACTTCGAGCAGGGCGGAGGCCGGATCGCCGCGGAAGTCGGAGGAGATCTTGTCGACTTCGTCGAGGAGGAAGACAGGATTCTTGGTGCCGGCGCGCTTCATGTGCTGGATGATCTGGCCGGGCATGGCGCCGATGTAGGTGCGGCGATGGCCGCGAATCTCGGCTTCGTCGCGCACGCCGCCGAGCGAGAGGCGGACGAACTTGCGGCCGGTGGCGCGGGCGATGGACATGCCGAGCGAGGTTTTGCCGACGCCGGGAGGCCCGACGAAACAGAGGATTGAGCCTTTGGGATTCTTGACCAACTGGCGAACGGCGAGGAACTCGAGGATGCGCTCCTTGATTTTTTCCAGGCCGTAGTGGTCTGTGTTGAGAACTTTCTCGGCGAAATCGATGGAGCGGGTTTCTTTCGAGCGCTTCTTCCAGGGGACGGCGAGGAGCCAGTCAATGTAATTGCGGCTGACGGTAGACTCGGCCGACATGGGCGGCATGGCCTCGAGCTTCTTGAGCTCCTGGATGGCCTTGTCGAGGACCTCCTTGGGCATGCCGGCGGTCTCGATCTTCTTGCGCAGCTCGTCGAACTCGCTTTTTTCGCCGCGGCCCAGCTCTTTCTGGATGGCCTTGATCTTTTCGTTGAGGTAGTACTCTTTTTGCGCGCGCTCCATCTGACGCTTAACGCGGGACTGGATGTTGCGGTCGAGGTCGAGCTTTTCGATTTCGACGTCGAGAACGTCGGCGATGCGGGCCAGGCGAGCGGCGGGATCGAAGATGGCGAGCAGCTCCTGCTTTTCCTCGATGCCGAGCTGGAGGTTAGCGGCGATGGTGTCGGAGAGCTTGGCGGGCTCGTCCATGCGGACGGAGGCGATGATGGTCTCGTAGTTGAGCGACTGCTGGAGCTTGACGTAGTTCTCGAAGAGGCCGGTGACGCGCTGCATGAGCTGCTCGGCGGCGGGCGTCATTTCGAAGTCGTGCTTGGCGGTGCGGAGGGAGGCGACGAAGAAGCCGTCGCGGTCGGTGACCTCGAGGGACTTGGCGCGCTCCACGCCTTCGACGAGGACCTTGATGTTGCCGTCGGGCATCTTGAGGCTTTGCACGATGTTGCAGATGGAGCCGACCTGGTAGATGTCCTTGGCCTTGGGCTCGTCGATGGAGGCGTCGTGCTGGGTGGCGAGAAAGATCTTGCGGTCGCCGCTGAGGGCCTCTTCGAGGGCGCGGACGCTGGACTCGCGGCCGACCACGAAGGGAGTCATCATGTAGGGGAAGATGACCATGTCGCGAATGGGCATCATGGGCAGCTTGAGCGGCTCGTTTTTTTCGCGGGGCACGGTCATCGGGACACCTATAACTACTGGCTCCGCCAGCCAGATCGACCGTGGGGGACAGTCGCGGGGCCTTTTAGGGATTGTACAGCGAAACGCCTTCGAAGCGAAGCTGCACGGAAGGTCCATTGCGGCGTGACGAAAGTCACTTGCCGCGGCGGGACGGACGCGCGGCGCGGCGGGGCGGGTGCGCGGGCGGGCCTAAAAAATGATCTTGAGCGAGAACTGGATCTGGCGAGAGTTGCCGGCGGTATGGCTGACGATGCCGAAGCCCGAGCCGGCGACGATATTCGACGGCAATCCCATGTCGACGATGTTGAAGACATTGAAGAACTCGCCGCGGAACTGAAGGTCGACGCGCTCGGCGCCGCTCTTGCGTTTGCCGAAGGGCGTGTCCTTGATGGCGGCCAGATCGAAGTCGTAATAGGCGGGGCCGCGGAAGGTGTCCCGCCCCAGCGTGCCGAAACGGCCCTGGTTGGGGCCGGTGCCTCCGGCGACGTGGATGGGAATGGAGAAGAAGGCGGAGCCGTTATTGCCGCCCTCGCCGAAGTAGTCTTCGCGGACCTTGCGGGCCGTAGAAAGGTGCGGGACGGCAATCTGATCGGGGCGGTCGACGCCGTTGGAGCCGGCGCCGGTTTGCTGAATGCCGGAGTAGACGGTGAAGGGCGAGCCGGAGGAAATCGAGGAGATGCTCAACAGCTCCCAGCCGGCGGTGAGCTTGCGCGAAGCAAAGCGCAGGAAGGCGGCACGGTCGAGATGCAGATCCTGAGCGGCGCTGACGCTGAAAGAAGTGGTGGCGTCGAATGCGGAAGGGCCGCGCTCAGGGTGGTAGTCGAAGGGATTCTGGGGACCGGGCGCGGTAATCACGCCGCTGGTGTCATCGATGGACTTGCTCCAAGTAAAGCCGGCCTGGATTCCCGGCCCTCCGTGAGCGACGGATCCGAAGAGAGAGAGCTGAAGTGCGTGATAGCAGGAGTGCGCGACAGCCATGAGGTCGCTCTCGTAGCCGAAGCCTCCGCTGACGTTGCCCGAGGCGTCGAAGGTTGTGTAGCGGGCGAAGGCCGGCGAAGCGCCGGAATAGGCGTTGGGAAAGGTCATGGTGGGGAGCTTTTCGGCGACCGTACCCACATAAGTTGCATCGGCGGTGAGGCCGCCGAGCTTACGTTCCAGGCCTGCTGTCCAAGTGTAAAGGGTGGCGTTGCCGAAGGAAGGGTCGATGCCGCTGAGGGTTAGCGCGCTGACCGGGCCGCCCGGCGTGAGAGCGGCGAGGTCCTGCTCGTAGCGGTTGACGTCCATCGGAGTGTTGGGGGCAACTTGGCGGGTACTGAGGGCGGGAAAGATGACCGAACCGGAAGTCGAGTAGACAGATGGCAACATCGCCGGCGTAATTTGAAAGCCGTATTGAATGGGCGCGGCCGAGGCGGAGAGCAGGCGGGGATAGACGGCGAAGGGCGTGGAGCCGGTGAGGAGATTGTCCTGCCAGATGTTGGGCTGGATGGTCATGATGCTGGCGCCGGCGCGCGCGAGCAGATTTTGGGTGGCCTGCCAGGAGACTTGCAGGCGCGGCTGCCACGCGTTCCATTGCTTTCTGTAGCCGGGCTGGGGATTGATGACGTAGGTTTGGGTGCCGTTGGCGGTGACGATGGTGGCAGTGCGGTGGGCGCGCTCGCCGATGGGCGAGTTGTAGTCCCAGCGCAGGCCGAAATCGAGCGTCAGATGGCGGTTCAGCTTAAAGGTGTCCTCAAGGAAGAAGCTGAAGTTGTTGCGATTGATGGCTGCGGGGCCGATGTGGTCGCCGTTGGAGAAATAGGGAGGAGCGACGGCCCGCCAATACGTGAAAGGGCTTCCGGAAAGGAAGCTGGAGAGAGTGTCGGGCAGCAGGTCGCCCACTTGAATGTCGTGGGTGCCGCTGGCCGAGGGGATGAACTCGGTGGCGTAGGCCGCGCCGCCTCCGAAGTCGTATTCGCCGTTGGGGCTCAAGCCGAAGTAGGTGGTGTCGCGGTTGAGGCGGGCCTCGAAACCGGCTTTGAATGCGTGCCGGCGTGTGGTGAAGTTGAGGAGCTGGCGGCCCTGGAAAAGATTTCCGTAGGCCTGCATGACCGTACCCGCGTCGGAGTTGAACGGCTCGAAGAGGCCATCGATGAACTTGATGGCGGGATCGGTGTAGTTGGTGGTGGCAAAACCGGGGGTGGAGCGCTCGATGCCGACGGACGAGACGAGCGTGAGGCGGGGCGATGCGGTGAGCGTCCATGTGCCGACCACGTTGCGCTGCCGGTCGATATAGATTTGGCCGAAGGAAGGGTCGATGGCGGTCTGGTCGGGATTGGTGGTGGGGCCGGTGATGTTATTGAAGGCGAAGCGAGCGAAGAATTGGTTCTTGGCGTTGAACTTCTGGTCAATGCGCAGGGAGTACTGATTGGTGTTGGTGATGACGGTCGAGGGCGTGGCGTAGGTGTGCTCGCCGAATGCGCCGGCGGTGAAGTTGGGCAGAGGATAGCGTTTGAGGACGGCGGCGATGCCGGTGTCGACGGGGACGGTGAGGGTGTCGCCGGAGTAGGCCGTTGTATCGAGGCCGGCGCGTTCGCCGGCCGTGGGCACGGGCATGACCTGGGTGGTGCCGAGCGCCTGGCGGAAGCCCTGGTATTGCGCGAAGTAGAAGGTCCGCTTGCGGCCATCGTAGAGATGCGGAAGCAGGACGGGGCCGCCGTTGGTGAAGCCGAACTCGTTGCGGCGGAAGGGCGGAATGCGGCCGGGATAGACCTCCGTGGGGTGGTCGAAGTAGTTGCGGGCGTCGAGGGCGGAGTTGCGCAGGAACTCGAAGAACGAGCCATGGAAGCCGGCGGCGCCGGAGCGGGTGAGGATATTGGTGAAGCCGGAGGCGCCGCGGCCGATTTCGGCGGGCATCCAGCCGGAGCTGGACTCGATTTCCTCGACGGCGTCGACGTTGAAGTTGGAGAAGGTGGACCCGCCCATCTCGGGATCGCTGATGTCTGCGCCGTCCAACGCAAAGGTGGCCTCGACACCGCGCTGGCCGTTGATGGCGAACTGCTGCGTAAAGTTCGTGCCGCCGTTGGTGTCGGTCATGGTGCCGGCGGCGAGCAGCAGCAACTGGCTGAAGTCGCGCTTGTTCAGGGGCAGCTCGCTGACAGCGGCGCTGGAGAGCTGTTCGCCTCCGGTGGCGCCGGTCTGCTGCTGACTGCTCGCATCGCCGGTGTGCTGCTGGCCAGCGGCAGCGCCGGCCGGATGTAGAGCGGCGACGGAGATCTGGCCACCGGAGAGCGTGAGGATCGCGGAAGGAGTCGACTTGGAGATCTCGATGGGCGATGGAAATGCGGCCGTGACGCCGGGCGCTTGAACCGAGAGCGTGTATTGTCCGGGTTGCAAAGCGGCAAAGCGGAAGCCGCCGTCGGCGCCGGTGACCACCTCGAAGCTGGAGCCGTCGCGGGTGAGGCGAATTGCGGCGTAGTGGATTGGCGCACCCCCGGCATCGCGCAGAGTGCCCTGCCAAGGGACGGGAGCCGCGGGCCGCTGCGCCGGGAGCGAAGCGGAAAGGAGCAGGAACGCCGCCAGGGCGAGTCCGAATCGACAGCGCCGTGCAGTGCGGCTCTGTTTACGCGGCTCGGGCATAGGAGCGCCGCCTGCGCCCGGACGCTTCCCACGACTTTCGGGGGTCATGGGGACATGGTACCCGATACGGGCTGTGGAAAGATCGGATCTTTGGGCGAGTCGGCGCCAGCCGCGCGGTCAGGGCCGGTCGTAGAAGCGGAAAAAGAGCGCGGGCTTGGCGACGGGCTCGGCGCGAGCCACCAGGGCTGCTGCCTGCGCGTCGTTGAGCGGCGTGAATTCGCGCGCGATCTGAACATTCTCTTCCAACTGGGCGACGGAGTCGCAGCCGACGATGACGGTGCTGACCGGGCGCGACAGCGTGTAGAACATGGCCTCGCGCATGGTGAGCGTGCCGGGAGTGGGGGCCAGCACCATGCCTTCCCACATTTTTTTCTGCACGTCGAGGGGCTGCGGGGTCCAGTTGGAGAGAAGACGCCCGCGGCCGGGAATCTTCATGCCGATGATGCCCATTTGGCGCTCGACGGCGAGAGGAAGCAGGTCGGCGTTGAAGCTGAAGTGGTGCGGGTCGGCGGCGCTCATGGCCATCAGGATGGTGTCGAAGGGATAGCGGCGGATGCCCTCCATGAGGGCGTCGGGGCGATAGTGGCCGGTGAGGCCGAGGAAGCGCACGACCTTCTGCTCTTTCATTTCGAGCAGGGCTTCCATGGCGCCGCCTTTCGCGAAAATTTCGTTGACGTCGGTCATGGTGCCGACGTCGTGGAGCTGCCAGAGGTCGACGTGATCGGTTTGCAGTAATTGGAGCGAGCGCTCGATCATGCGCAGGGAGCCGTCGCGGGTGCGCTCCTTGGTTTTGGTGGCCAGGAAGGCCTGGCCGCGGCGGCGGGCCATGACCTTGCCGACGTACTGCTCGCTCCAGCGCTCGGGACCGCCGTAGATGGAGGACGTATCAATATAGTTGACGCCGAGATCGAGGGCGCGGTCGACGATCGGCACCGCAGCGTCGAAGTTATCGGCTTTCTCGAGCGCGGCCTGGCCGCCAAGAGAGAAGATGCCGACCTTGTAGCCGGTCTTGCCAAGGTTTCGCGTGGGCATGGCGGCGGGAGTGTTGGGGTTCGAGGGCAGAGCCGGCAGGGTCTTTTCGGAGGCGAATGCGGGCTGGGCGAGCAGGGCGGCGGTGAGAGCGCCGCCGGCCTTGAGGAATTCGCGGCGGCCGGGGTTGCGGGCGGAGCGGGAAAGTTCTCGGGTCATGGGATCGCCTCCGGGGAACGGGTGTGCGGGCAGGATCATGATAAACCGGGGCGGGGCGGGGTGCGCATTGCTTGCTTGGGAAGAGAGGGTGAGGCAAGCGACGGGCGTGCGAAGTGCGGAGAGTCGCGGCTTGACGCATATATACATTCGAGATAGTCTGTATATACAACGGAGAGATGAGAGATGCCTGCGACCCTGACATCGATTCGACTGGACACCAAGCTGGCGGACGAAGCTGTGCGCGTGCTGGGAGTCAAATCCCGCACCGAAGCCGTGCATGTGGCGCTCAAGGAGATTGCCGCGCTCAATCGTTTCAAGAAGCTGATGGCACGGACCGGCGGGAAGCTGAAATTCGCGGGAAGCGATGAGTGAGTTCGCGATCTTCGATACATCAGTTCTTATCGATCACTGGCGGACGAACCGCCATGCGGCGCGAATGGCCGGTTTCGGCCTTCTGATCCGGAATTGCTCGGTGGTCCTCGCCGAGCTCTGGAGGGGAGCGACCAAGCCTGAAGAGAGAGCGACGCTCCGCGCAATCGAGAGGAACCATGCGATTCTGTCCCCTACGGCAAGCAACTGGCTTGAATCGGGACATCTTCTAGCGGAGATACGCGACGACACAGGCTTTGAGCCGGACAAGCTGCGCGACTTGCATTTCGATGTGCTGATCGCGCTCACGGCGCGGTCCCATGGCGCATGGCTGATTACGTCGAACCGCGCCGATTTCGAGCTGATCCGGGAGTACCGGAATTTCAAGCTGGAAGTGTGGTGAAGCATCCGGTTTTCCCGGTTTCCGGAAGCGTGAACTGGGGCGCACGGGTACCACGGAGCTAATCTTCGTCCACTCCCAACAGGACTGCCGCCGGAAATGCGTCTTCGGTCGGCTTGGCCAGTTCCCCTTGTTGAAGGGCTCGCAAGCGCATGGCCTCACTCTCTCGATACTGTCGGGCTTCGGCGATTTTCGTGAATTCCACTTTAACGCCTTGTGATTCAGCGAAGCTCACAATTTCGTCCAATGAGGCGCGAAAATATTCCTTGCGTGGGTTCATCAGGTTGAGGCGATTCGCGGTAAATTTCTGATGGAAAGCCAGTTCCAGGGCAGGTGCGTCGTCGGAAAAAATCATGGCATGAACGTCAAAACCAAAAGGAACGGCAGCGCCGCTGAGTTCCTGAATACGATCTTCCGGATCGAGCCGCCGCGTCAGTCCGATTTTGAAAACGCCTTCGCCGAATGATCCCACATTGGAGATAACATACACGTGGCCCAACTTTGTCACTTGGGCCATTGAGACCGCATGATCTTGTTTGGCCTGCGCGTCAGCGATTCTTTGCTCTAAGTCCAGTATGTTGGCTTGAATGGCGTCGAGATGTTCTCCAGATGCCTTCTTCAGTTCTTCCCGGGCCGAAGCCAACGCTTTTTCTGCATTATCACGCTCCAATGCCGCTTCACGCTGCGCCTTCTCGAACTCTCTTTGGGCGCGTTCTTCCTCGCGCATCTGTTCCTTAATTTCGCGCTGCTCCTCTTTCTCTTGTTGTTTCTTTAGTTCGTATTCGTGGGTCAGGCGGAGCTCGGCAAGACACGCATCCCGATAGGTCGGTGTGATGCTTACCTTATTGACCTCTCCAAGGGTGTTGATGGCGTCGAAGGATTTCAGTATCCGCTCCTCCATCCGCGTTGCATTGTTCCAGGTTACCTTTGCAACGGCGGCATCACATTCACCATTAAAGGCACGCAGCATGAGTTTGACCTGATGCTTGGTCATCCGCAGGCCCTCTCGCTTGCTGTTGTTTACCGTCCACTCTTTGGAATAGAACGCAGCCAGATCGTTTCGGATCAACGCCTTCTTATCGGCGTAGACTTTTTCCAGTGCCGTTTTGTACTCTTCGGCGCGATCGAAAGCATAATGAGGCTTATAGAGCCCAAACGACAGGTCCTCTGAGTCCTCTTGTAGCAGAGAAATCTCATGCTGGAGACGGTCGTAGATCTCCTTTGCTTGGGTATAGCTCTTGCTGAGGTCTGCCGCCTTGGATTTCGCGGCACGCACTGTCTCTGCAGCATCCGCCTTGGATTGCTCAATTTCTAGCGCGGCTTCGGACCGGTTGTGGTCAATTTCATTCCGGAGTCGCGCAGCTTCCTCATCTAGGGAGAGGATAGGCTTGAAACGCTTGACTATTCCGAAATACTTGGTAGCGAGGTAAGTCGCAGCAACGGACGATCCCACTGCGATCACCGCAAAAAAAGCTGTTCCCACGTCATTCCTCCCACAGGTTACTGTGCAGCCATTAAAGCGCACGCGAGAATCCATCAGTGGAACTGAAGTTTCCTGTCGCGGCAGCGGACAATTCAAGGAGGTTCATATATTACGTCAATCCATGGGGCTAAGCCAGTCCCGCCTTTCTGGGGCTAGACGCACGAAGGCCGTCCGCAAGCGCGGACGGCCTTTGTGTTGAGAGAACCAAGGGGCCAGTGATATTAAGGCAGGTTCCCAAGCAACCTTGACTGATACGCTACCCCACCTGGGCCGCAAAGACAAGAGCGCGGCGAGGGTGGGGCACCCTATCAGTCGCCGGCGACGAGCTCGCCTTCTTCTTTCTTGGCGGCGGGCTTGGCGGGGGCGATCGAGTCGAGCGAGACGATGCCCTCGGGAGTCTTGATGCCGAGGACGTGCTCCTGGTAGAGCTTGGCCATGCGGGCGTTCTCGGCGTCCTGCTTGATCTTCTCGTCGCGGGCGCGAATCTTTTCCTCGCGTGCGTTCTTGGCGATGCCGAGATCGTCGAGGGTGTGATTGGCCTCGGCGTTCACGTGCTCCATGTTGAGCGCGAGGTCGTGGCCGACGTGGCTCATGGCCACCTTCTTGCCGCCGGCGAAGATCTCGTGGCGGCCGTGCTCGTCGTACCACTTGGTGAGGGTGGCGGTCATGTGCATCTTCTCGATGATGTTGCGCCAGCCGATGCCGGTGTTGTAGGCGCAGAAGCTGATCTCGCCTTCCTGGGTGGCGTAGGGGATGATGCACTGCTCGGTGCGCCGGAAGTCGTAGTTGAACAGGTCCTGGAACCACATGCCGGCGATGAAGAGGAAGTTCCAGCGGTCCTGGCGGCGCTTCTGGATGTCTTCCATGGTGCGGTCGCCCTTGACCGAGCCGTAATTCTTGCCGGTGGCGTTGAAGGTCTTGTCCATCTTCTTGAGCATGTCGGAGATCTTGAAGTGGGTGGGCGCCTGGAAGGGATCGTAGTTGCGCAAGAGCGAGAGGCCGAGACCGATGACCGAGAGCCAGCGGCCTCGGGCGGCGTCGTTGACCTTGGCCAGGTCCTTGGCCACCTGACCCATGTCGAGGAAGGCGGTGACGGGAACGGCTTCCTTGGTGTGCTTGTCGATCATTACGGCCATGCCGATGCCGCAGTTCGGGTGGCATCCGCAGGAGAGCTGGCCCCACTCGGCGTTGGGCCCATGGATGAGATCGGCCCAGTCGGAGAAGGTGCTCATGAAGCTGATGGGGAACCAGTCGCGGGCCGGCTCGCCCATGCCCGTTTGCTTCTTGATGTCGTGGGCCATGTGGGAGAGGGTGTAACGCTGGGCAAAGCGGCGCTCGTCGGTGATCTCCTCGTCTCGGCCGGTGAAGCTGACCGGCTGGAAGCTGAGGAAGCTGATCTTTCTGGGGTTGTCGAGGGCGAACTGGATGATGCGGCCCACCTGCTCGTTATTGATGCCGTTGACGATGGTGGTGACGGGGACGATCTCGACGCCGGCCTCGTGAAGATTGTTGATGGCCTGGAGCTTGACGTCGAAGAGGTTGCCGACCTTGCGGTGGGAGTTGGCGGCGTTGCCGATGCCGTCGAACTGGAGGTAGACGTAGCGCAGGCCGGCTTCTGCGGCGGCGCGGCAGAGCTCCTTGGACTTGGCGAATTCGATGCCGTTGGAGGCGGCCTGGACGGAGTTGAAGCCGACCTTGCGCGAGTAGGCGACGGCGTCGAGGAAGTAGGGCGAGAGAGTGGGCTCGCCGCCGGAGAACTGAACGCTCATCTGCCGCTTGGGCTTGATGGTCATGGCGTTGTCGAGCATGGTCTTGATCTCGTCCCAGGTGAGCTCGTGGACAAAGCCGACCTGGTTGGCGTCCATGAAGCAGGGATCGCACATCATGTTGCAGCGGTTGGTAAGGTCGATGGTGAGCACCGAGCCGCGGCCGTGGGTGACGGTGGAGGTGCCGTGGTGGTGGAGGTTCTGGTCGCCGGCGCCGTGGGCGCGCATGTCGCGGCCGGGGAAGCTCTCTTCCAGGTGCTTGAAGAAGGCTGGGTCCATCGACATCACGTCTTCGAAATGGCCGTGCTTGGGACAGTCCTTGACCATCAGGATCTGGCCGTCGCGCTCGATGATCTGGGCCTTGATTTCGCCGACTTTTTCGTTGAGCAGGACTTCGTGGGGCAGCTTGCCGTCGATGATCTGCTTGCGGATCTCGGGGACGCACTTGGGACAGAGCGAGTCGGTGGTGCGCGGCCAGCCGAGGGGCGGCTTCTCCTTTTGCCAGCTCTTCAGGAGGGGCTTGTCGCTCCACTTGGGCGTGAAGGAGGGGTTGGGGCTGATGCGGTTCAGGCGCTCAAAGACAACCCACGCTCCCTTGGCGGCGTAAGTGGCGGCTTTCTCTGCATATTTGACGGCTTTGGACATGATCGCAAGCTCCTCGGTTGGATGAAATTGAGGGCCAGGTTCGATCGCTGGCCCTGCTCAGGCCCGGCAGCTCTGGGGGAGCGGGGAGGGCTAAAAAGTCATTCCAAGAGTAATTTGATAGGCTGGTCAACCCAAGGAGAGAGCAGCGAATGGCGGAATGGGGGCCTGAATGGGGAATTGGGGACGGCGAACGGGGTGGGGCGCAAGGGGGCCGACACTCGGGGCAAGTGATTGGCGAGGCGGGGGTTAGAGCGGTGCCGGTCGGTGGGCGAAATTCGGGTGGAGCCTTTTTGGATTACGGCGGGTTGGTGGCGATCCGGTTGATGATGCGCTGGACGAAGACCACATGGGTGTGGATGCGGCTGGCGATCGAGGGGACGAACTCGGTGATGAGGTTTTCAATGGGCGCGTTGGCCAGATCGATGCCGTAGCGCTTGGCGTCGGCGGAGAAGCGGGTTTGCTGGCCGGGGACATAGAGGTTGGAAATGGAGATGTCGGCGATGGGAGCGACGATCTGAGAGTAGTTGAAGGTGCGTTTGCCGTTGTCGGCGCGCTGCCAGAAGACCTGGTCGAAACAATGGAGGGCGCGGCGGAGAATGCGCATGTCGGGACGGCGATGGTAGTGGGGGTCGGTGCGGGTGATGGCGGGAACCAGGAAGGTGCCGAAGAACTGATCGGTCATGTCCTGGGTGAAGTTGACCCCGGACAACTTGCCCCATCCGGGAAAGCCCGGGCCGTAGGGCGTGTGGGAGTTGGCGGCGACCCCAATGCCAGCCCCGCCAAAGACGGTGACGAGGTTGAAGGGGTCGAGGAGATTTTTCCCGGCCAGGCGAAGTTTCTGCGCGGGCGAGAAGCGCTTGACCTCGGGGCCGGTGAGAAAGCGCTTATACCAATCGACGATCGGGACACGTTTGTTGCAGGGGGCCGGTTCGACGGCGGTTGAGCCGACTGCGGGAGAGGACCCGTGCGCGCCGGCGACTGTGGGTGTCCGCGAACCGCCCGTGGCGGCCGTGGACGGGCCGGCGTTTTCGACGGCACAGGGATCGAGCCGCCCGTCGGCTTTGGCTGGCGGGTTCGATTCGGGAGCGGGTGAAGGCGATTGCGTGGGCGTTGCGGACGGGTTCCGGGCCGGCGAGGGTTCGGCCTGCGGAGCCGGGGCGGCAGGCTGGGCGGCTTGAGATTGGCTGGCCTGCGCCTCTGCGGGTTTGGCTGCGATTAGGATCAGCGCCGATGCGAGCAGAGGCAGGCAGAAGAGACCCACGCCGCGGGCCGCCGGGCAGGAGCTGCCGCATTTCGATCGGAGGCGGTAGAGCGCGTCGCTTGCCAAGAAGTTGAGACCTCACATTTTCGGTAGGGGCCCAAGAAATTGAATCCGTGCGATTCCTCTTCGCCTCCGGAAGCAGCGATCTTCCCCCGGAAACCGGGGAATTGTGTGGCCTGATCGCGTTCCAGGCTCGAGCGCGACGCGGCAGCAAAAGGACCCATGCGGCCAAGAATCGGGCGCCACAACAGCAGGGGCTGCCGCATGCAAGCAGGCCGGGTAGGGAGGGCTCACGCCCATCATGCGGAAGAGTCTGGCTGGCGTCAATAGTAATTCCCGCGGTTCCCTGGAGGATGGGGGCGTTGACGGGGCGGAGCGCGTCGCGCAGACTTTGGATGGGTTATCTATATTAGGAGCGCAAGGGAAGGGGACCGATTATGAGCACGCCGAACATGCCAGGGTGGGGCGGGCCGCCGACGGTGGGTCAGCGGATCGACGAAGCGCTGGAGCTGATCGAGATGGAGCTGCGCCACGCGATTACGTATGTGAACGACGCAGTGATTCCGCAGGTGCGCAAGGAGTCCATCGGGGCCATGCGGACGGCCGCGGATACGCTGCGGAACCTGGCCGACCGGATTGAGCAGCGGGCGACGCCGCCGGCGGGACAGGCGACCGGGGCGGCGCCGAATCCGCCGAAGAACGAGAGCGGAGAGCCGCGGCCTTGAGCATCGGCGGGCGGCAGAGCGGGATCGACGCGGCGCGCGCTGGGGCATTGATCCGCGCCAACGGACCGGTTTGCGCGGGGATGAGAGCCGACCCAGGAATGCGGATTCGCGCGGCGGGCAGGGCCGGTGCTGCAGGCTGTGCCCGTGCGACTCCTGGGACTTGTGCGGCCGGGTGGGGAGCGATGGATCGCAAATCAGCCTGGCGCGGGGCGGTGTGCGCGGCGGGACTGGCCGCGGTGCTGCTGGGAGCGAGCGGGTGCGGGCACAAGAAGGAAGCGACGCGAGTGGCTCCGTCAGCGGCGACAGCGCCGGAGGAGCAGCCGGTTCCGGTTGCGCCGAGGCCAGCGCCGGGAACGCGCGCGGGAGTGACGCGAATTCCGGTGACGCCCGTGCCGCCGGGAGGAGTGAGCCAGGAGGATCTGGACTTTGTGGCCGCGCACCGGCCGATCCTGAGCGAGGAGGGCTACGCGACCTGGTACACGGCGCCATATAAAGGAAGGCGCGCGGCAAACGGGCAAGTGTTCGACGACCTGGCGATGACGGCCGCGCATCGCACGCTGCCCATGGGGTCGCTGGTGGTGGTGACAAACGTGAAGACGGGCCAGTCGAGCGCGATGCGCATTACCGATCGCGGGCCGTTCGTTGTGGACCGGATGCTGGATCTGACGATTGCATCGGCCAAGGCGGTGGGCGTGTACCGGACGGGGATGGCGCTGGTGCGCATGGATGTGTACCAGACGCCGAAGCCGATCGAGACCGGCGGGCGGTGGTGCGTGCAGATCGGCGCGTTCCACGACGAGGACGAGGCGCTGAAGCTGAAGGAGCAGTTGCTGCGCAAGTACCCCGGCTCGAACGTGATCGAGTTTCCCGGCGAGAAGAGCTACTGGGTGCGCATCCGGCCGCAGGGCGACGACCGGGCGATGGCGGAATATATCGCGCGGCACCTGGAACCGGTTGAAGGGGATGCGTTCCTGACGAGGCTGGACTGAAGAGGATGCCGCGCTGGGATGCTTCGGTCTTGGCCGAGGAACGCTCCTCTCAGACGAGGTACCGAAAAGAAGCGAAGCGATATCGTGCGAGGCTTGCAGGCAATTCAACAAATACGCCTCGGTGATCGAAGTCAACGGCCCAGCGGCCCGTTTCCGACTTTCACCACAAAGTAAGAGGCGACATCCGAGCCAATGTTCTTGATGTAGTGGAGAGTCCCGGCGACCGCGATTCCGGTATCGCCCGCCTTGAGCACATGAGTTTGGCCGTTGAGATGGAGTTCCACAGTTCCCTGGCGCATGAGCCAGATCTCGCTGTGAGGGTGCTTTTCTTCCGGCTCATGCTCTGCATTGGGAGCCAGATAGGATACGTGCATCTCAAAGCCGATATCGTTGGGAAGCATTCCCCGGAGGAAGCTGTGCGCCGACCGCCCGGTGAATTGCTCCGGCGGATTGAAAGCACCGAAGACGCCAGAGACGATTTTGGCATCGGCTCCGGGAAGCGCGCCGGAGGTTGTCTGCTGTGCGCCGGCAGAAGCGCCAAGTGCGGCAGTCGTCATCAGGGCCGGTAGAAGTTCGGCAAATTCACGTCTGTTCACAGTGGACCCCCCTGAACCTGTAGCCAGTAAACCACAAGAGGAAACCCCCCCGGCCTCCTCGTCCGTTCCCTGTTTCATCGAATGAGACGCGTCTCTCGGGTTGGCGCGAGGTCTCAGAAAACGGCACTCCTGCAAGGCCAGATCGGCCGCGCCACTACCGGAGCAACGCGGAGGCGGCCCACAGCACCGGCTCCTGGCCGTGGAAGTCGCCGGTGCGACGTTTGCGCTCGAGGTAATACTCCAGGTCGTTCTTCTTGCCGGTGCCTTCGCAGACGCTGGTGATGTCGCTGTTCTGATCGATGAAGCCGGTCAAAGCGATCCAAGCCCTGCGCGCGGCGGGGCCGTAGGTAGCCGCGTCGAGCCAGCCGTTTTTGACGCCGCTGATCAGCGCGAAGGTGAACATGCCGGTGCTGGACGATTCCTCCCACGATTCCTGGCGATCGATGAGCTGACGCCACATGCCGTCGGGGGTCTGGTATTTGAGCAGGCCGGCCATCATGAGCTGATAGCCGGCAAGGATGCGCGCGCGCTGGGGATGATCGGCGGGCAGATCGCGGAGCATCTCGGTCATGCCGGCGGCCACCCAGCCGTCGCCGCGGCCCCAGAAGAAGGGCACGTCGGGCGCGTGATAGAAGAGGCCGTTGGGCTGCTGCAGCTTGTCGAGATAGGCGGCCATCTCGTTGGCGGCGCGGTCGAGATACTTCTTGTCGCCGGTGGCGCGATAGGCCTCGAGCTGGAGGATGGTGAGCATGTACATGTCGTCGATCCAGTAGCGCGTCTCGCTGGAGAGGCCGTCGGGCTGCGGATTCTCCCACTGCCGGTCGGCGAAGGAAAGCCCGAAGTCAAGATATTTCTTATCTTTGGTCTGGATGGCGATCTCGAGGGGAACGATGCCGAAGATTTCATCGTCGACGTGACGGCGCACGGGAATGCGGGCGGCTTCAGCGCCGCCGGGCATGAGAGGGTCGAACTTCCTGATAAGCCGGTCGCGCAGATCGGTGTCGTGGGTCAGGGCGGCAAAGGTGAGTGCGCCGTACCATGCGCCCACCTCGGAGTAATGAATCGTGGCCGTGTACTGGTGCGGGCTGGTGACGAAGTGCTCGGCGAGGGCTTTACCGATTTCCTGAGGAGAACGGCCCGGCGGCAGGTTGGCGAAGTCGTTCTGCTGCGCGGACAGGGTGGCGGCGGCAAGGAGCAGACCCAAAGCGGCAATCTTCACGACGGCGTTCATATAGGATTCCTCCGGACCGCGAAATCGAGCGCGAAACAATTTTAATGCAGGAAGCGGGCGCCGCTTAAGGGGCGGCGCCGATCCAGGCCGGATCGGCGGCGTGGATCGCGGCGGCGGAAAAACCGGTCCAGGAGCAGGAGAGATCGGCGCGGCTGCAACCTGGGACGAAGAGCGGCGCCTCGGCGGGCGGGTTGGCCGGCGTGAGGGGCAGCGATTTGCGCATTTGCTCGAGGGTCTGGGCGGTGTAGGCAAGGCGCACGTACGGCTCACCGCCGCCGCGCGGACGCCAGAGCTCGAAGACCAGAGCGCCGCCGGGAGGCGTATCGTCGACGCGGCCGTCGAGCACCCAATCGACGCCGAGCGCTCCGGCGATGGCGGCGATGTTGGTGTCGTGGCCGACGAGGATCACAAGGCGATCGCCGGGTTTGCCGAGCGCGCCCGAGACGGGCTTGCCGGTCGAGCTTTGCTCCAGAGTCCTGCGGATGTGCTCGAGGAGATTGGACGCGACCATGCGCGCGATGGCAGGGGTGCGGACGCCGAAGTCCCAATGCGCGCCGTCGAGTTGCATCAGTTCGCGGAGGGTGGGCTGGTCGAGGCAGCCCCAGCCGGTGTCGGCGTCGCTCAGGCCCTGTGTGTATTCGAGGAGCAGGTTCTCGGCCAGGGTGGCGCCGGTCATCAGAGGGCCGCGCGCGGCGACCGGAGGATCTCCGGAAGCGGGCTTGAGGCTGGCGGGAACGTCGAAGATCGAGGTGCGATGCGGGTTGGCGGGCAGGCGGCCGCAGCCGGCCAGAACGCGATCGAGCGCGGCCAACTGCGGGCGGTAGGCCTCGGTGAGGCGATCGATGTCGTTTCCCATGCGGCCGGCGATGGCGGCAGCGGCGAGCGCGGTGTCGGGATGAGCGATGCCCGCGCCGAGCGGACGGAAGAGGGGATCGACTTGGCCATCGGGCTGCGATTGGACGGCGACCGGGCAGCCTGGAAGCATGCCCTCGGCGAGGGCTTTGCCGGTTGCGCGGGTGCGCTGGTCGGTGTCGGCAAGGATCGTGACGTGCGCGGCGTCGGCGCAGCCGCTGGAAGCAAGAAGCCCAAGGCCTGAGAATTTCGCACGATCCCAGGCGCCGAACAGCTTCATTAACTGGTAGCCGTGGGCGGTGAGGATGCCCGGGGCCACGTCCCAGTGGGGCCAGGGCGCGGCGGAGAAGCGATCCAGGTCGGCTTGCGGGGTGAGGGGCGAGCGGACGCCGTGGCGGGCGAGGACGACGACGAGTTCGAGATCGGCGCCGCGATCGGCGGGCGATGCGGCTGCAGTTTCCGCCGCCAGCGGCAGGCTGAGGAAGAGAAAACACAGAAGGCCGAAAAGGGCGGGCCGCGATGCGGCGAGAGGGATCATGATGAATCTCCAAACAAGAGTGTAGCGGGAGCGGAAAGGGGCATGATGGTCGAGGCGCGAAGACAGCAGCAGAGGAGCGGCCCTCGAGGCAGGAGTTGTGGGGCGCTAGAGGGCGTGGATCGGCGACATTTCGGATGATAATTTCGCCATTCAAACAAAGCAGCCCGAAAGGGAATTCCGTGGAGGCGCAACTGCTCCGGCGAGACGAGCCGGCCGCAAGCGGTGGGCCGGGATGTAGATGTAAGTATAATAAAAATATGTATATTACATGCGGATGAGCGCCGCGGATGGGAAGGTTGCGCGTGGCGGGGGTTCTTTGGAAAACCGATTTTTCTCGTGAAAATGGCCGTTTTTTGTCTTGACAGTGGCGATTGATCCAAACTATAGTTCGCAACGCGAATCAAATATTGTCGCAGGGCGCAGCAGACTGCTTTCGACAAGCACGAAAACAGAGTTGCCTTGCAACTGAAGGAGCGACTCACAGGACTCAACAGGCCATGTGAAGCCGTTCAAAACATCAACACAAATGCCGGAGGTGAGTGATGTCAGGAAGGCCAGGGAATTACTCAAAGGGTTTTGTGTGCGCGATCCGAGGAATCACGGGAGCGATCGCGTTTCTTGCGCTGTTGATGGTGAGCAGCGCCGCGAATGCGCAAGTCTTATATGGATCGCTGACTGGGTCGGTTACGGACAAGACCGGAGCCGCGATCCCCAATGTGCCGGTGACGATCACCAACCAAAGTACGGGCGCAGTGAGAACGGGGAAGGCCAACGGGGAGGGAGCTTATACCCTTCTCGATGTGCTGCCGGGCGCCTATACGCTTTCAGTGCCGCGGACGGGAAACTTTGCGGGTTTTACGCAGAAGGACATCTCATTATCGGTCAACCAACAGCTACGCATAGACATCGCGCTGCAACCGGCGTCTGTCTCTACGCAGGTCACGGTCACCGAAGCGGCTCCGGAGCTGCAGACAGAAACGGCCGAGGTCGACAGCGAAATCAACCAGACACAAATCTCGCAGCTGCCTATCACGTCCTCGAAGGGCCGCAATTACGAAGAGCTCTACACGCTGATTCCCGGCGCTGCTCAGGTACAGGAAAAGAATTCCATTGGAGGCAACCCCTCGCGCGCCCTGTCGGTGAACGTGAACGGCAACTCCTACAACGGCAATACCACGCGCATTGACGGCGCCATCGATTATTACGGATGGCTGCCTTACCTCATCGCCTACGTCACGCCGGCCGACGCGGTGGAAAGCGTCACCGTCACCACGGACGATTTCAACGCCGAGCAAGGGCAGGCTGGCGGCGCTTCCGTCCGCGTAACCACCAAGAGCGGCGGCCACGATTTCCATGGCGGCGGGTGGTGGTACTACCAGGACGCGGTGCTGAATGCGCGCGCTTACCTCAACACTCCGCAGGTGCAGCCGGCGGTCCCCAAAAACATTAATCAGGAATACGGTGGAAACATCGGCGGGCCGGTCTACATCCCGAAGATTCTTACCGGCAAGAAGAAGCTGTTCTTCTTTACCAACTTCGACCGTATTACGCAGCGCTCGTTGGCGTCCGCTCCCGAAACCGTTCCCGACACGCTGATGAACGGCGGCAATTTTTCCGAAGCAGCCTCAGTCGCGACGCTCTACGATCCGTTGCCACAGGCTACGGGCTGGGAAGGCACTGTCAACCCCGCGCTCTGTCCCAGCCCGGATACCTCGTACACGAACGGATATCTGCAATATCAGTGCCGGCCCACGTTTACCGCTGAATATGGCGAGACCGGCACAGGCGTCAACACCATTCCCGCCGGGAGAATTTCACTTGCGGGCGGGATCATGATGCAGGACCTTGCCGCCATTTCGAAGACGATCGCCACACCGAGCGCGAGCCTGCTGAGCGCCGTGATGCTCAACGATTATCAGGCAACGTCGACCGTCGCTTACAGCCGCAACGCGTCGGACTCGAAGATTACCTACATTCCGAACGAGAACACTCAAGTCTTCGGCAAGTACGGCATCACGCCGTACTCGGATATCGATCCACAGGTGCTGGGCGACACGCCTTGCACGGGCAGCAACGCGTGCGCAGGCGGTCCCGCGGCTGACGGCGGACAGCCGGGCGATGTCGGCGGCCGCGGCCAGAACGCCGGAATGGGCATAAGCCATGTGATCAACCAAAACCTCGTCGTCGACGCCGACTTCGGCTACACCCGCCTGGTGACGTTCGCGCAGTCGACGCTTGACGTGGCGTTGGGCGACTACGGCCTCAACACGCTGAAGATTCCGGGGACGAACGGCATTGGCCTGAACTATGTTGGCCAGCCGGGATTCTACCTCACGACGTTTACCGGCGTTGGCAATGCCAACGGGTCCAACCCTTTCGAGTTCCGCGACAACCAGTTTACTGGCGACGTAAACGTGAGCTGGTTGAAGGGCAAGCACGCCTTCAAGACGGGTTACACGTATTACCACTTCGATCTCAATCACTTCCAGCCCACTAGCGGCGGGCAACCCAACGTTCCGCGCGGCGGCTTCTTTTTCCAGGGCGGCATGAGCTGCGGCACCCCTGCGACGGCAACAACCGCTTCTTGCGCCATCGACGGGTACAACTCACTTGCCGACTTCCAGCTGGGCCTGCCCAACAACGGCACGGGCAATTCGATTGGTGACCCTTCGCAGGTCTACAATCCCAACGCCCTGCGCTGGACCGAACATGGCCTTTATGCGCAGGATACGTGGACGGTGACTCCCAAGCTGACACTGACCTACGGCATCCGGTATGAGGTTTATCCGGCCCCGTATCGCGATCACACCGGCGCATCCGTTCTGCTTCCCCAATTGCCACAGTCGGCCAACGTGGAAGTGGGCGGCATCAATGGGAACCCGCGGAGCGGGGGCATCGGCGCTGGATGGGGACAGATCGTGCCCCGGTTGGGCATTGCTTACCGCCTGAACGAAAAGACGGTAATCCGCACCGGCTTCGGCCTGACGACCGATCCGGACTCCATGCGTTACCTGCGCGACTCGTTCCCCGAGGACTTGGCGCCTAACTACCAGGGAACCGGAAACTTCACAATGACCGTTGATCCGGCAAATGGCAATGCGCCGATGACGCTTACGTATGGCATCCCGAACTCGGCCAAGCAAGCTCCCAACTACTCAACCGGGTTCGCATCGCTGCCCATCGCAGGGTCGACGAATACGGTTCCGCAGAACTTCCGCCGTGGCTACATCGAAAGCTGGAACCTGGTTGTACAGCGGACCATCGGGTTAGGCTTTGTGGGCACCGTCGGCTATGTGGGCGACCACTTCGTTCGCCAGCCGGCCGGCGTGGGCTATCTCAATGCGGCCAACTTTCCGACTGCTTCCTCACCCTGCCTGCCCACCGGTAAGTACAATCCTTCCACTGGTTTGACCGGCAACTGCAGTTTCCAGGCCAACACGATCATCAACGAGCAATGGTGCGCCGGGGCTTCCTCGGGAACCTGCTACAACACGGGCGGCATCACGATGAACCTGCCGATCTTCAGCTCGGGGTACAACGGGCTGCAAACGCAATTAACGCGCAACGCAGGCAAAAACTCCTCCCTGGGCGTGGTCTACACCTACTCGCATGCCATCGACTTCGAGGACAACGGCGCCGGATCGGGATCAGGCGGATTGACGTTCAACTATCCCTCCATGTACCGCTTCAACCGCGGCTCGGCTGGGTTCGATGAACATCACAACCTGCAGGTGTGGGGCGTCTACAGCCTGCCCTTCGGGCCCGGCCAGATGTGGCTGAACCACGGCCTGGCCGGCGCCCTCATCGGCGGATGGCGATTGAGCGGGCAGTTCAGCCACTTCAGCGGCTTCCCGTTCTCGGTCAACGCGAACAGCAACACGATTGGAGGCTTTGCTCCCGGCTTTGGCGCCACGTACGCCCAACTCACGGGTTCCTATAAGCAGTTGGGTGGCCACGCCCAGAAAGCTAGCAGCCCAGTCAGTGGCGGCAAGCCGTGGTTTGACCCAACCGTATTCTCAAGCCCAACTGAGTCGGCGGCCGCGCCGGTGATTCCGAATACCGGTCGCAACCAATTCCGCGGACCCGGCAACACGCAGACCAACGCGAGTCTCGTCAAGAGCTTCCAAATCTGGCGCGAAGCAGCATTCCAATTCCGCTTCGAGGCCTTCAACGTGTTTAACCACCCGTGGCTCAACGCCCCCAACACGACTGTCGGCAGCGGCACGTTTGGTTACATCACCAACTTCAACGCCTTCAATGTCGCGGCCTTCGGGACAAACGCGGGCTCACGCCAGATGCAGTTTAGCGGACGCATCACCTTCTAACCTTTCTTCGGTTCGTTTCCGCGGCAGCTCTTTCGGGAGCTGCCGTGTTCTTTTGCACTGAACCGCGCCGTCGAAGCAGCCGCACGAGTGCGCCAACGGCCACCGTCTCAGATATATTGATGGGGAGCCGTGGATGCGCCTACGGGAGCGCGCAATCATGAAGAAGGCCTTGAAAAATGCGAACAACCGATAAAGGCGCGCGCCCCCACCACGCAGTCGCTTCGAGCGAGACGGCGCGAGAGATCAACCGCGACATCCTTCTGCACGCCATTCATCTGCATCAGCCGGTGAGCCGGGCGGACCTGGCGCGGATGAGCGGCCTGCAGCCCAGCACGGTGTCTGTGATCATCGGCCAGCTCATCGACCAAGGATGGGTGGTGCCGGGGAGCCAGGGGCGGCTGCCGCGGGGACGGCGGCCGACCTTCGTGACGCTCAACGACCGGCACGTGACGCTGGCCATCGATCTGCGGCCGGGAAAGGCCAACCTGGCGGTGGTGGACATCAACGGCAAGATTTTGGGGCGGGATTCGGTAGCCTACGAACTCCATGCCGGCTCGACGGCCGAGGAGGCCAGTACGGCGCTTGCGCGGATTGCGCAGGCGGCGCGCCGGTTGCGCGCGGCTTACGGCGATCGCCTGCTTCAGGGGCTGGGGGTGAGCGTCTCGGGCCGCGTGGATCAAAAGACGCATCGCCTGCTGTTCTCGCCCAACGCGCCCTGGGGTCAGATCGATCTGCACGCGGAGCTGGAGCGGGCGCTGGAAGTTCCGGTGGAGATGGAGAACGCGGCCAACGCCTGCCTGTTCTCGGAGCGATGGTTCGGGAACTTCAGCGACGCATCGAACCTTCTGGTGGTGTCGGTCTCGGAGGGCATTGGCGCGGGCATGCTGGTGGATGGGCGCGTAATGCGCGGCCGGGACGACATGGCGGGCGAATTCGGCCACATGGCGATGGAGGAATCGGGCCCGGTGTGCGGCTGCGGCAACGTGGGCTGCTGGGAGACGTTCGCCTCCAACCGCGCCGGCCTGCGGTATTACCGCGAACTGGCGCCGGAGAGCGCGCTGACTTCGTTTCAGGAGTTGCTCGATCTGGCCCTGCAGGGCGACATCCGCGCGCTGCGCTCGATCGACAAGATGATGACATCGCTGGCGCGAGGGATGACGATGCTTGCCGCGGGCCTTGCCCCCGAGGCGATCATCGTGGTGGGCGACTGCACGGCGCTGTGGCCGCGCATCTGTCCGCTGCTGGAGAGCCAACTGATCGCCAAGTCGTTCACGCATCATACGCCGCGCGTGGTGGCGGCCATGGACGGCGACGCGGCGCGGTTGCGAGGCGCGGCGGCGCTGGTGCTGCACAAGGTCCTGTTCCAGCAGGCGGATTTCACGCCGCGGCATGTGCGCGGAGGCGAGCGGACGAGTCCAAGAACGGTTCCCGCGCGCGCATAGAGAGGAAGCCGGCCCAGTTGACAATTGGCGGGAACGATGCGGAGCCGGATACGCAAATGAGAGTCGGGATCATCGGCGCGGGCGGGATCGCGCGCAAGCACGCGCAAGCATACCGGAACATCGGCGACCGGGTCACGGCGGTCACGGACCGCACGGAGGAGCGCGGGCGCGCGTTCGCCGGGGAGTGGGGCGCGGAGTTTGTGGCCACGCCGGAGGAACTGAGCCGGCGTGCGGACGTGGACATTCTGGATGTATGCACCTTTCCCGGTTACCGGCTGGCCGCCGTGGAGCTCGGCGCCAGGGCGGGGAAGCACGTGCTGGTGGAGAAGCCGATGGCCGTGGATTTGGAGACCGCGGCGCGCATGATCGAGGCGGCGCGCGAGGCGGGAATCCAACTGGGAGTGATGAGCCAGCACCGCTTCGACGACTCGACGCTGTTCCTGAAGCGGGCGCTGGCGGCAGGGAGGCTGGGCAGGATCCTGGAGGCCGACGCGATCGTGAAGTGGCATCGGAGCGACGAGTATTATGCGCGGCCGGTGAAGGGAAGCTGGGCCGGCGAGGGCGGCGGAGCGCTGATCGGCCAGGCGATTCACCAGGTGGACGTGCTGCTGAGTTTGGCCGGCGCGGTGGACGAGGTGTTTGGCTACTGGCACTTGGGCGCCACGCACAAGATCGAGTCCGAGGACCTGGTGTGCGCGGTGCTGCATTACGCCTCGGGAGCGACGGGAGTGATCCAGGCGGCGACCGCGCTGTGGCCGGGCTATCCGGAGCGGATCGAGATTCACGGCACGAAGGGAAGCGCGACGGTGACCGGTGACCAACTGACGGCGTGGGACGTGCGGGACGACGAGGGCGAGGCGGCGCCAATCTCCCGGCAGGCCAAGTCGGGGGCATCAGACCCGATGGCGATATCGCTCACGCCCTTCGAGCGGCAACTGGCCGACTTCGGTGAGGCATGCCGGACGGGCCGGCCGCCGGTGTCGTCGGGGGTGGAGGGATACCGCGCGCTGGAGCTTGTGCGGAGCATCTACACGTCGTGCGGCGAGGGAAGGAAGGTCGCAATCCGCGGCAGCGTTCCGGCGTAGGACGTTGTTGGCCGGGATGCGGTCGCGCGGCCGATCTTTCGCCCAGTCGAGCCGAGGCGTCCTCTCATGGTGCCGTGCCGGAGAGCGAGGCGAGCGGCGTCGAATCCTGGCTCAGATCGTCGTCGCCTTTCAGCGGGTCGCTCTCGGTGAGGCGCGGCTTGAGCGCGCGCTCCAGGTCGGGGATGTCGTAGGAGCGCAGGACGCCGGGAATCACGTCCTCCGGCGCGCCGAGGGGCATAGGGGCATCGAGAAGGCTGCGGTAACTCGTGAGCACATGGCTGACTTCGACGCGGAGGATGCGGCGGTCGAGGACTGCGGCGTGGAGCAGCACGAGGCCCATGTGTCCGCTTGCCTGGGCGGAGATTTGCGCCGGATCGACGTCGGAGCGGGCGGCGAGGTAATCGACTGCGCGGAGCACGTCGTCAGCGCGCAAGCCGACGAGCGTGCGGCCGACGAGATCGGCGCGGAGGCTGAGGAGATAGAACGGTCCGAGGATCGGCGCCTTCATCGCTTCAGTGCCGGGAGGCGATGGACGGGGCGTGAGGGCCAGGACGATGTTGCCCTGGGCGGCCAGCGCGTCGAATTTCGCCCGATTGGCGCGGGCGGACGCATCGGATCCGTGGATGGAGTCCGGAACCAGCAGCAAGACGGCAGGATGCCGGCCCGGCGCGGAGGGAACGGCGAGATCGGCTTCGAGCTCGAGGCCGCCGGCGGACGGCAGAGCCAGCGGTCCGCTCCTGGCGGCGAGCAGGGCGGCGTCGAACTTTGCTGTACCAGGCTGGGCCTCGGCGCCGGTGGCCTCACGAATCAGGGCCTGCAGCCGGGAAAACGAAATGACGGGGCGATGCGCGGGGACAAGCCGCGCCGCGCGCTTCTTGTTGAGCGTGGACACGGTGGCCGCGCCGGGGAAGCTAGTGGCGACCTGGCCGGTGGGCGTGACCTGAAACGAGTCCTTTTGCAGCCCGGTGAACAAACTCATATACGCCTGCCGCGGGTTCCCGGCGGGAATAAAGGGATGGTCCGCATCCGCGTCCGGCTGCAGATTGCGGAGGAAGAAGCCGACGATATTGCCCATGATCGGCGGCAGCGCGCCGTGAGGGCCGGGGCCGGTGATCCACTGCAGGCGGGCGGCCGGCGAAACCTGGTTGGTGGTGTCGGCGTTGAGAGCGGGAGCGGTGGGCGTGGGCGGAACGGAGGGAGGCGCGATGCCGATAGGCGTTCCCGCGCTGGCGGGATCGAAGAGGGAATAAAAGCGGCGGGCCTCGATGACCGAGCTGCGAGCGCCGGCGAAGGGGAACATGTCGGAGTAGGTTGAGATGACGGCGTACGGGCGCGGGGCAGCGAGCTCGATCCAATCGGCGAAGTCGAGGCCGGAAGCGATGAAGCCGGGCGAGGACTGTTCGGCGTCCTGAGGGCCCAGGGCGGGCAGCAGCGCGTCGAAGGAAGTGATGTAGCAGGCCGTGCCGATGGCGGCGATGCGTGGATCGAGCGCGGAGGTGAGCGCGGTGATGGTTCCCCCACCGGAGCAGCCGATGGCGCCAATGCGGTGCGGATCGACCTCGGGAAGCGAGGCGAGAAAGTCCACGGCGCGCATGGCGTCCCAGATCTCGTAGCGGGCGAAGGTGTCGCCGATCAGCATGGGCTGCAGGCTGGCTTCGCCGTGCTCGCCGGTAGAGCCTGCGGCCAGCGAGGCGCCGGGCTTGGCGGGGTCGGGGTACTGCAGGCGCTCGCCCTGGCCGATGGGATCGTAGGAGAGGACGATGAAGCCGTTGCGGGCGAAGAGCGCGGCCAGGGGCGCGTCGCTCGTCTTGCCGTTAGGTCCGTGGCCGGGACTCGTGAGAATTGCGGCCCGCTTGCCGCCGGCGGCCTCGCTCACGGGAACGTAAAGCAGGGCAGTGACGAAGAAGCCGGGCTGGCTCTCGAAGATCACTTTACGGATGCGGAAGCCGTCGCCCTGGGCCTCACCCATGAACCGGGCGTTGAGCGGCGTGCGCTCGGGCAAAGTGCCGATGAGCGAGAGAACCTGGCTGCGGACCTTGGCCTGGCGCGCCTCGGCCTGGGCACGAGTTGCGATGCTGGCGACGGCGGCGGCGCGGCTCGCTTCGTCCCGCGACGCGATGCCGTCGAGAGAATCGTTCAACTGCCGGCGGCCCTCGCTGGCCGGGTTGGCGGACTGAGTTGGCGGCGCGGCGGGAGCGGCTTGAGGCTGCGCGGGGGCCTGCGTGGGGGTCTGCGCGGGAGCGAGGCGGAAGCCCCAAACAGCGGTCAGGATCAGGGCGGCGGAAAGAACGGTGCGAGGCATGATCTAGCCTTGATACTCCTTCGCCGCGGAGCGGTCAACCGCGTTCGAAGCCGTGCCTGCGGGCCGGAGTGCAAGCGCCGAACGCGGGCTAGCGCGAGCTGCCTCGTTCGGCGGGAAAACTCAGGCGCGGCGCGTCTGCTCGGTGAGGTAGGCCAGCCACTGGTCCATGCCGGCGCCGGTCTTGGCCGAGGTTTCGAAGAGGCGGATTCCGGGGCGAATCTCGTTGATGTTCCTGAGCGCGAGCTCGCGGTTGAAATCGCACGCGGCGGCGAGATCGATCTTGGTGAGGACGGCGGCGTCGGCGGAGTTGAACAGGCCGGGGTACTTGAGCGGCTTGTCCTCGCCCTCGGTCACGCTGAGCAGAACCACGCGGATGCGCTCGCCAAGGTCATAGCTCGAGGGGCAAACCAGGTTGCCGACGTTCTCGATGAAGAGGTACTCGAGCCCGGAGAGCGCGACGCCTTCCCAGGCGTCGAGATGCTTACCCACCATTTCGGCATCCAGGTGGCAGATGCCGTGGGTATTGATCTGTCGCACGGGTGCGCCGCTCGCGGCCAGGCGCCGGGCGTCGTTGTCGGTCTCGAGATCGCCTACCAGCGCCGCGGCCTTGGCGCCGCGTTCGCGCAGCTCGCGCAGCGTGCGCTCGAGGAACGCCGTCTTGCCGGTGCCGGGACTGGAAACGAGGTTCAGCACCAGAACGCCGGCCGACGTGAAGCGCTCGCGCAGGCCCGCCGCCAGCTCATCGTTCTTCTTCAGGATTCCCCGCCGCAGCTCCACGATTCGCGTGGTCATATGCGCTCCTCAACTTGTTGCGCCGCACCGATCGGCGCTTCTGCCGGATCCGGCTCTTCGAGCTCGATGGATTCGATTTCGAGCTCGCGGCCCCCGAGAAAATCGGCGGCCTGTTCTCCGCAGCACGGGCAGCGGAAGCTTTGAAGGTCGGCGATCTCAGAGTCCGCGCCGCAGCCGTCGCAGTGGACGACGACGGGCATCTTCTGAATGACGAGCGCGGCGCCCGCCAGCGGCGAGCCTTCCGTGGCCAGCTCCCAGCAGAATTGCAATGAGTCTTCGACGACCGAGGCCAGCACTCCCACGCGCAGGCGCACCGCTTTGATGCGCGCGCCGGGATAGGCGGCGGCCGATTCGGTGACCGTCTCGACAATGCTGGCCGCGATAGAAAGCTCGTGCATCGTTAAGCCCAAGTGTGAATCAAGTAAGCAGCGAGGACCAGGGCCACCCAAAAGTCGCTGACCATCGCGATGTTCTCGTTCATGCTACGCGTCTTTGCCGCGACGTGGAATACGCCGGCGACGCCAAAAAAGATCGCCGCAATCAGAGCTACCGGCACAATGAAACCGGGGACCCACAGCGACGCAACTCCGGCCACGCCGACGGCAAAGTTTCCGATGCCGTGTTCGCGAATGATGGGCAGCGCCTCCTCTGTCTTCATGCGAAAGATTTCTACGGCGGTGAATTTCGGTTGAAAGTACTGGCGCAGTCCGGCCCCCAGCAGCCGTACCCCTGCACCCCAGAACACGAACCACCTTCCTGCCAGCATGGCCCACGAAGCCGCGCCCGGTGAGTGAAGATGCTCCATGAGCATCGATCCAATCGGGAGCACAAACATCGATAGGACTACGATTGCAAGGTACACAGGTGTCTGCCCTTTGTTGCTTTGAGCATTCACAATCAAGATAGCAGCCTTCGGTGGCAATCTGAGCGCAGCCGCTCCGCCGATTGGTCCGGCCTAGGACCCGGGCTGCGCGGCCAGCCAGGCCTTGAGGTTCGGCTCCTGCAGGCGGCGCAGCTCGATGCAGCCGTCGATGGACTCGACGGCGTGCTTGAGGGAGACGTCGGCGGCGGGGACGGGGTGAGCGGCGAAGAAGCTCTTCACGTCGTCGCGCGCCTCGGCGGTGCAAAAGCTGCCCGACGAACCGACCAGCATCGAGCCGAATTCAGGGGTCAGCAATCCCTGGATCCGATCCCAGTGCGACTTGACGAAGTCCCACGTCTGGTCGCGGTTCTCGGGAATCTGAAGGCCGATGGCGAACTGGATCGCCGCATCCTGGTTGCGGACCTTGCTCGTGACCGAGTATTCGAGGGCGCGCCGAAGCAGGGCGGGATCCGTGAATTCCATCAGCTCGCGCAACGACCGTTCCTTGGTATCCGGATCTTCGGAGGTTTCGTAGAGCTTTTGCAGCCGGTCGAATAGCGCGGCGTCTCCGTTCTCGGCGGCGACTCCGAGAGCGGCCTGGGCAAGCGTGGGATCGACCGACTCGGGATCGGAGAGGACCTGGCCGGCAACACGGCTGGCCTCTGCAACGACCTGGGGATCGTGGCCCCCATCGGCAAGAAGGGAGAAGAGCTCCGCGCGCAGTTCGCGCTGGTTGGGTGAGTCGCCGGGCGCCGAAGGGCCGAGCCGAGCGTACTCGGGAGCAAAGTTGCGGCGAACCCAGGCGGCCAGCTTGTCACGCTCTTCCTTGGTCGATGCCACCTGGTATGCGATTGCACCCACGTGCTGACCGGCGATGGAGACGACATCGCTATTGGGATCGGATTTGAGCGCGGCGACCAGATCGAGATAGTCGCCCACCGGGGCCTTGTTGGCGTGCACTTGCGCCCACTCGTCGCCGACCAGGCCAATGCGCTCCGGAGGCGTAAGCCCGGACTCGGCGTGATCCACCAGAGCCTTGTATTGCGCGGGCGCGTAGGCGCTGCGGTAGTAACCCATACCGCCGGCGTTGGAGAAGAAGAGGCCGGCGCCGGGGATTTTGAGACTCGTTGTTTCGGGCGTCAGGATTTCGCAGTCCGGAGCGGCCGCGGTCTTGAAGCACACCGGCAGCGTCCACTTCTGCGCCGGGTCGGGCGCGATCGACGGGCTGAGGAAGAACCGCTTCTGGGCGACGGGAACTTTGCCACCGGCAGGCGGGCCGAAGGTGAGGATGGGCGCTCCCGGCTGCTCGACCAGCGACGACATGATCTTGTCGACGGGCTTGTGGCTGGTAGCGGTCTGCGCGTTCCAGAAATCCTCGGCGGTGGCGTTCGCGTACTCGTGGGCCGCGAGATAGGCGTGCACGCCCTTGCGGAAGGTCTCCGGGCCGAGGTAGTTCTCGACCATCAGGAGCACGTCGCTGGCCTTGCCGTAGGCGATGCCGTCGAACATCTGCTCGATCTCCGCTGGTGTTTCGGCCTTGGCGCGAATGGCGCGCGTGGTGGGCTGCGCGTCGGTGTTGAGCGTGTCCTGCTCCCCGGCGGCGACCATCTGCGGAATGTTCCACTCGGGATGCATTTGAGCGATGGGCTTGGATTCCATCCAGGTGGCGAATCCCTCGTTGAGCCAGATGTTGTCCCACCACTGCATGGTCACAAGGTCGCCGAACCACTGGTGGGCCATCTCGTGCGCAACGACCAGCCCCACGTCCTTCTTGGCGTCGATCGTGGCGGTTTTGGGGTCGATCAGCAGATCGGTCTCGCGAAAGGTGATGGCGCCGAAGTTCTCCATGGCGCCGGCTTCGAAGTCGGGGATGCCGATGAGGTCGAGCTTTTTGAGCGGGTAATGGATGCCGAAGTAGTCGTCGTAGTAGTGCAGAACGTACTTTTCGACCTCCAGCGCGTAGGGGGCGAGCGCGACCTTGTCGGGAGTGGAGCAGACGCGCAGATCCACGTCGTCCTGGCGGCCGCCGATGCATTTGAAGTCGCCGACCAGGAAGGCGAGGAGATAGGTGGACATTTTGGGCGTGGTTGCAAAGGCCAGCGTATGCTTGCCCGCACCGGGGCCGGGAGTGTCGGCGGCGATGGGGGTGTTGGAGATCGCGGTGTCGCCGGCATCAACGACCAGCGAGACGTCGAACGTCGCTTTGAAGGCCGGTTCGTCGAAGCAGGGAAAGGCGCGGCGCGCGTCGGTGGATTCGAACTGCGTGACCGCGTAGTTGCGGCGATCGGTCTTGGAGAGATAGAAGCCGCGGAGCTCGTTGTTCAGGATGCCGGTGAAGCGGATCTTGAGAGTCGCGCTGCCCGCGGGAATAGCCGCGGGAACGGTGAACGTTGCCTGCTCCTTGGCGGTATCGAGCGAGACCTTAGCTGTCTGCTCGGAGCCGTTGGATGCGATCGAGACGGATTGAAAGGCGAGTTCGTTGGCGTTCAGAGTAATCGAGCTCGTGGGCTCCTTGAGGGTCACGTCGATCGATTCCTCGCCGGAGAAGGTCGCGGCCTTGAGATCGGGCGTGAGCTTCAATGCGTAATGGGTGGGAACGACCGTGGAGGGCAGGCGCTGCGCATGCGCGGCGGGCGAACAGGAAAGGAAAAAGACGATGGCGGACGCCGCGGCGGCGGCCATCGCCGCGCGCACCGGAAACAGGGAACAGCGATCTCTCATTGGAACCCTCGCGAAGTTAAAGCGGGAACGGCCGGGCCGAGAATTCGGACGAATTTGGCCGATCCTGGGGGGAGCGGCCGCGGCGCTTGGCCGGCGGCCGTCAATTCAATTGTGACGCACCGGACTCGCGAAGGCGAGCCGGCGCCAGCCGGGGCGCGATGGCATGGACAACAAGCCACGCCAGAGGATAGGCGAGACAGGCAATGACGAACAAAGACACGAAGCTTTGCGTCAACTGGACGATCGCGCCCGCGCTGAACAAAAGCAATACTCCGCCGACGGCTCCCGCCATGCCGCCGATGCCGGTGACGCTGGCTACGGCGGCCTTGGGAAACATGTCGGAGGGCAAGGTGAACAGGGTCGCCGACCATCCCTGGTGACCGGCTGTGGCCATGCCCAGCAACGCCACTGCCAGCCACAAATGATGAACAAATGGCGTGGCGAAGATGGGCGCAATGCACACCACACAGAGCAGCATCACACCCTTGCGGGCCACGTTGGGCGTTCTTCCGCGGTCGATCAGGGCTCCCGAGAGCCAGCCGCCGGCGACGCTGCCGACGATCGAGATTCCGTAGGCCAACATGACCGGAACCTGGCTCTGCCTGAGGGTCAAGTGGAAGGTGGTCTGCAGATACGGCGGAATCCAGAACAGGTAGAACCACCAGATGGGGTCGGTGAGGAACTTGGCGACGGCGAAGGCCCACGTCTCCTTACACGGCACCACGCGGCTCCAGGGAACGGTTGCGATCTGCTCGCCGGGGTCGCTGAGGATGAGGGAGAGTTCGGCCCGGGAGACACGGCGGTGTTCCTCCGGCCGGCGATAGAAGAGGAGCCAGAAAACCAGCCACACAAAGCCTAATGAACCCGCGACGACGAAGGTTCCGCGCCAGGCTCTTGCCGGCCCCAGAAAGCTCCATTGGCTGAACAAGGCCACCATTACCGTGACCACAACCGGGGCCACCATGTTGCCCACATTGGCGCCGGAGTTGAAGATTCCGGTTGCGTAGGCGCGCTCGCGCTTGGGAAACCACTCGGCTACGGTCTTGATGCAGGCGGGAAAGTTCGCGGCCTCGCCCAGGCCGAGCAGGAACATGGCCAGCGCGAACGAGGCGACGGAGAACGCCAAGCCGGGCAGCATGGCGGCAACGCTCCACAGGCAGATGGCGATGGCGAACGCCTTGCGCGTCCCCAGCTTGTCGGTCAGGCCGCCGGCCACCAGCATGGCGATGCCGTAGGCCAACTGAAATGCAACGGTGATGATCCCGTACTTGAAGTCGTTCAGGCCCGGAATGACGCTTTCCAGAGTGTTCTTGAGATTCGCAATCACAGCGCGATCGACGTAGGCGATCACGGTGGCGAAAAACAGCAGCGCGCAGATCGCCCAGCGCTGGTAGGTCATGCGTCCGTCAGGCGCCGTGGTTTCAACGGCTGGGCGCACGGTTGCGTCTTGTGGCGTCATGTTGGCGACTCCGCGTGTAGAGCTTAAGTGGTCCGACCAATTATACCGGCCAAAGTGCGGCGCTGGCCGGGGCTGAGAAGCATCAGGACTCGCGCTTTTTGCGCGGCAGCAGGGAGTCGAGGAAGAGCAGGCAGGCGCCGGTGACGACCGAGGAATCGGCGACGTTGAAGTCGGGCCAGTGATAGCTGAAGATGTGAACCTCAATGAAGTCGATGACCGACCCGTAGGCGATGCGGTCGTGGACGTTGCCCAGGGCGCCGCCGAGGATGAGCGCGAGCGCCACGGTGACCAGCGTGATGCGATTGCCCAGGCGGACGAGGACGCCGAAGATGACCAGCGCCGCCGCTAGAGTGAAGGCGACCAGAGCCCAGCGCACGGTGTTGGGCGAGGCGGTTCCGGCGAAGAGCGAGAAGGCCGCGCCCTCGTTGGTCCAATGGGTGATGCGGAGGACATGATCGATCACCGGGATTGCGCCGCCGATGTGGACGTGCTGCGCGACCCAGGTCTTGGTGAGCCGGTCGGCGGCGACGATGAGCGCGGAGATGAGGAGCAGCCAGGGAAGGCGGCGAGGGCGGGGCCAGGTCATTGGGCGGCCTCTGGAGTTTGCGGCTGCACGATCCTGGCGTTCGACATTAGGTAATCTAACGCAATAAGAAACGCGCCAGTCACGATTGCAATATCGCCGAGATTGAAGTCGGGCCACTGATAGCTAAAGACATGAACCTCGATGAAATCCACCACTGCGCCGAAAGCGATGCGGTCATGGAGGCAGTCCAAGCCGCCGCCAAAAGCCAGCGCCAGGCCAACGGATGTGCGGGAGAAGCGGTCGCCGAAGCGCACTATCACTGCCAGTATGACGAGCATAGCCAGCGCGTTCAGGGCAATCAGTTCCCATTGGACCGCCGATGACCTTTGAGCGGCGGCCGCGAAGACGCCAAAGTTCCCACCATAGTTGGCAAGGTGCGTAATACTCAGAAAATGGGCCGCGACCGGAACCGCGCCGCCGATGGGGATGTGGCGCACGACCGAGGTCTTGGTGAGCCGGTCGGCGGCGACGATGAGCGCGGAGATGAGAAGCAGCCAGGGCAGGCGGCGGGGCCGAGGCCAGTTTCTTAGCCAGGTCACTGTTCGGCCTCCTGTTGCGGGGGCTCGATGCCCATCTCATGCAGGGCCGATTGGCAGCGCGTACAGACGTTCTGCCAGATGCCGTAGCTGGAAACCTCGGGCATGAAGTTCCAGCAGCGGGCGCACTTGTGGCCGGAGGCTTGGCTCACTAGAATTTCAATTTCCTCGCCTTCCGTCTCCCAATCGAGACCATCGCTGACATCATCGCTCTCGGGCACTATCTCAGCTTTCGACACATTGAAAAGCTCTTTCAGGCCCGATTCATATTTCTTCAGAAGCTTGTCTATTTCTTCGCTCGCAGCGATTGCTACGTCTGCCTCCAGTGCCTTACCAATCGCTTTGTCCTGCCGCGCTTCTTCGAGCCCTTTCAAGACTTCGTCTCGAACCTTAAGCAAAACCTTCCATTCACCTAGTAGCTCCGTAGTGTCTTCTTTGAAGATCTCCTCCGGCTTCGGAAACAATGCCAGGTGCACGCTCGCCGGACGGCCTTCGACGGCAGGCAGATGCTCCCAGACCTCGTCGGCGGTGAAGCTTAGGATCGGCGCAACGAGGCGGACGAGCGCCTCGGTGATCTGCCAGAGCACTGTCTGTGCGGAGCGGCGCGCATGGCTCGTAGGCGCAAAGGTGTACATGCGGTCCTTGAGCACGTCGAGGTAGAAGGCGCTCAGGTCCACGATGGCGAACTCGTTCACGGCCTGGTAGACGCGGTGGAACTCGAAGGTCTCGTACCAGCCGAGAATCTTCTCTGTAAGCTCGCGCGTACGGGCCAGCATGTAGCGGTCGAGCGGCAGCAACTCGGCCTCGGGCACGCGATCGCGGGCGGGATCGAAGCCGTTCAGGTTGCCGAGCAGGAAGCGGAAGGTGTTGCGGAGCTTCTTGTAGATCTCGGCGCAGCGGGCCATCAAGTTTTCGCTGGCGGCCGTGTCTTCGCGGAAGTCGACGGAGGCGACCCAGAGGCGCACGATCTCGCCTCCCATGCGGTTGGCGATATCGACGGGATCGACGCCGTTGCCGAGCGACTTGGACATGGCGCGGCCCTGCTCGTCGAGGGTCCAGCCGGCGGTGGCGACGCGCGAGTACGGCGCGCGGCCGCGCAGCGCAACCGAAGTGAGCAGCGCGGAGTGGAACCAGCCGCGGTGCTGGTCGCCGCCCTCGAGATATAAAACCTCCGGCGTGACCGCAAGGGCTAAAGCCCCTTCGTTCTTCCCTGTCTGCTTCGGCACGACTGAAGTCGTGCCCTGACACATGGTCTCGCTGCCAGCTTCCGCGGCCGTCGAAACGAATGTGGTTCCCGCTTGAAAGGCTTTGTAGGCAGCGCTCAGATCCGGATCGGACTCGCAGACGGCCATCCAACTGACGCCGGCGTCAATCCAAACGTCGAGGATGTCGGTTTCCTTGCGGAACTGAGTGCCTCCGCAGTGAACGCAAACCGAGCCTGCGGGCAGCAGCGCATTCGCGGCGTCCGTGCGCCAAGCCTCAATCCCCTCGCGCTCGATGAGGGAGACGACCGCGCGGTTCAGTTCGGTGGAGATGATTGGTTTGTTGCAGTGCTCACACAGGAACACGGCAATCGGCACGTCCCAGATCTTCTGCCGGCTGATGCACCAGTCGGGGCGCGTGGCGATCATGTTGGTGATCCGCTCCTTGCCCCAGGCCGGGTCCCAGACCACCTTGTCGATCTCCTCGATGGCGAGCTGACGAAAGGTTTTTTCCTGGCCGTCCGCGGTCTTGATTGGCGTTTCGAGCGAGATAAACCACTGCTCGGTGGCGCGGAAGATGACCGGATGGTGGCAGCGCCAGCAGTGGGGATAGGAGTGCTCAAGCTGCGAGCCTCCCAGCAGCGCGCCGCGCTCCTCGAGCATGGCGACGATGACGGGGTTTGCCTTCCACACGTTCAGGCCGTCGTAGGCGGGCGGCTGGGCAAAGGGCCAGGAGGCTGGATCGACGTGGATGTGCCCGCCGGCATCGACGCGGCAGGTGGGGTCCAGGCCGTAGCGATGGCCGGTATAGAAGTCGTCGGCGCCGTGGGAGGGCGCGGTGTGGACGGCGCCGGTGCCGGTGTCGGCGGTGACGTAAGTGGCCAGCACGCCGAGGATCGAGCGCTCGAGGAAGGGATGCTGGAAGGTGGCGCGGTCGAGCATGACGCCCTTGAAGCGGGCGAGTTCCTTTGTGGGACCGAGCTGGCAGGCCGCAGTCACCTGTTCGGCGAGGGCGGCGGCAACGATGTAGACCTCGCCGGACTCGACCTCCAGGGCAACGTATTCGAAGTCCGGGTGAAAGGCGACGGCCAGCGATGCAGGTAAGGTCCAGGGGGTGGTGGTCCAGATGATGGTCGAGACCTTGCGGCCGGCGAGCGCGGGAGCGATGGCGCCCGGATCGGAGGTGAGCGGGTAACGCACGTAGACCGAGGGGCTGGTGTGGTTCTCGTACTCGACCTCGGCCTCGGCCAGCGTCGTGCGGTCGTGGATGCACCAGTAGACCGGCTTGAGGCCGCGATAGACGAAGCCTTTTTCGAGAAAGCCGTAGAAGGCTTCCAGAGTCCGCGCCTCGTAGTCGCGGGTCATGGTGCGGTAGGGCTTTTGCCAGCGGCCAAAGCAGCCAAGCCGTTGGAATTGCGCGGTTTGCAGGTCGACGTACTTCTGCGCGTATTCGCGGCAGGCTTTGAAGATCTCCGCCGCCGGAAGCTCCAGCCTTTTGCGGCCAAGCTTCTCTTCCACCTTGATCTCGATCGGTAGCCCGTGACAGTCGTAGCCGGGGACGTAGGGGGCGTCGAAGCCGGCCATGGTCTTGGACTTGACCACGAAGTCCTTGAGGCCCTTGTTCAGCGCATGGCCCAGGTGGATGGGACCGTTGGCATAGGGAGGGCCGTCGTGGAGCAGATAGACGGGGCGTCCGCGGCCGGCTGTTCGCAGCAGCTCGTAAAGGCCAAGGTTGGCCCAGCGAGCCAGGCGAAGAGGCTCATTCTGCGGCAGATTGGCTTTCATCGCGAAGGCGGTCTGGGGCAGAGTAAGGGTCGCCTTCAACTCCGGCGCAGGGGACATCGGAACTCCGTTCGTTGGTGCAAAGTTGTTCATGGACCAGTGTAAATCGCCCGATAAGAGTTTTCGGGATAACTAACCGCGACGGATCATCGTCTATTGGATATGGGAGCGCTGAAGCTGGCGGAATCCGCGAACCTGGAGGGCAGCGCCGGGCGCGAGGCGGGCGCGGACGCCGAGACAAAGACAGGCGCGGTCAAGCATAATAGATCGATAGGCCTGCCCAGGGGCCCGATCGGGTCCGAGCCGCCGCCGGCAATCGGGCAATCTGCGTTTATGGCGAATGATTCTTTGAAACCGGAAGAGACGAACCCCCAGGGAGCCGCAATTCCAGAGCCGGGTCACGATCTGGATGCATTTTTCGGCAAGGCTTTCCATGAGCCGCCTGTTTGGGCGAGCCTTTGGGATAGCGTGCGGGACGTCTTTTTCCCGGTCAAGTTGCCGCCCCTTCAATTGACCTCGAAGCCGATCCCGGTGCCCGACCGGATGGCGGTCAAAGCGAACCCGTGGGCCATCGGAATCTCGACGACATTCAACATCGCGGTCTTGCTGCTGGCGATCTGGCTGGGGATTCACGTGGTGCGCAAGATCGTGAACCAGCCGGTGCAGGCAACCAACATCGACGTGGGCGACTACAAGGGTCCGCAGTCGAAGATCAAGGCGGGCGGCGGCGGCGGCGGCGGCGATCGCAACCCCGTCGAGGCCAACAAGGGCCGGCTGCCGGAGAAGATGAAGGATCCGATCACTCCGCCGCAGCCGCAAACGATCGTGAAACCCTTGCTGCCGGAGCCTCCGGCGATCAATGTACAGAAGGATCTGCAACTGCCCGACAACAGCATGCCGATGATCGGCATGCACACGTCGACCAACGTGACCCTGGCCTCGGCCGGGACGGGCAGCGGCGCGGGGATGGGATCGGGCAGAGGCGGCGGTCTGGGATCGGGCTATGGGAACGGTTACGGACCCGGCTCCGGCGGCAATGCCGGCGGCGGGGTGTACCAGATTGGCGGCGGAATCTCAGCGCCGGTGGTGATTCACAGCGTCGATCCGGAGTTCTCCGACGAGGCGCGGCGGGCCAAGTACCAGGGCATTTGCCTGGTGTCGCTGATCGTCGACGCGCAGGGGAACCCGCAGAACGTCCATGTCGCCCGGGCGCTGGGAATGGGGCTGGACGAGAAGGCGATCGAAGCGGTGCGGCAGTACAAATTCAAGCCGGCGATGAAGGACGGCAAAACACCCGTGGCTGTCGTTGTTACTGTCGAAGTGGACTTCCGGATTTATTGATGCCCGGAACGAATTGAGGAGCAGGGAAGCGGAGCGCTGGTCGCTCCGCTTTCGCTTTGGCGCCAACCCTCAGAGCATCAGCCAGTCGCCGTCGTCTTCGAGCAGTTCCTTGATGGCGGCGCAATCGCCCGGCGCATGCGCGCAGGGACTCAAATCCGGTCCGTCCACGGCGCGCATCACGGTGACGATTTTGCGATTGTTTTTCAGAACCTCGTCGTGGCACTTCCTGGCCACGGCCATCAGTTCGTCCCACGTGCCTTCGAGAACGGTCCGCCTATTTTTCGTCTGATGGTACAGTCCGCTGGCGCCGATGATTCTGGCCAGATCGGCGGCGGCATCGCCCGCGTGTTTGCCCTTTCCCTTCGGCATTACGGTCAATTCGAGAAGCATGGGAAACAACCCTTCTGAACGTTATCTTTATCTAACTTTAGCCGATCCATCGCCGGTTGGCGCAAGGCGCGGCGGAGTTCGCGGCGGGAACATGCGCCGCGGGAGATGCGGGCGGCGAGTTAGAATTCGCGACGGGTGACAGGAATCACAGGTCAGACCACCAGGGCTTTCTATACTCGGTTTGCATGCAGCTTTCCCGGAAGGGAAGCGGAAAAGAAGGAATGACAATGGCGCAACAGGGTTCGTTCGATCTGGAAACACTGGCGAAGATGTACGACTTCACGGGGAAAACGGTGGCCATCACCGGCGGCGCCGGTGTGCTGGGCGCCGATCTGACGCGGGCGCTGGTCGGCTGCGGCACCGAGGTTGCCATTCTGGACATCAACATTGAGCCGGGCAAGGCGCTGGCGGAGAGCCTGGGCGAGCGCGGAAAGCAGATTTCGCTTTTCCAGTGCAACGTGCTGGACCGCGACGGCGTGGCCAAGACCGCCGAGGAAGTGATGGCCAAGTTCGGCAAGCTGGATTGCCTGGTGAACGGCGCGGGCGGCAACAAGCCGCAGGCCACGACGAGCGCGGATCTGAAGTTCTTCGATCTGCCCACCGACGCGCTACGCTTCGTCTTCGATCTGAATATTCTCGGGACGATTCTGCCCAGCCAGGCCTTCGGAAAGAAATTCGCGGCCCAGGGGTACGGGACGATTCTGAACATTTCGTCGATGAACGCCTTCCGGCCGCTGACGCGGATTCCGGCATACTCGGCGGCCAAGGCCGCGGTGAGCAACTTTACGCAGTGGCTGGCCGTGCATCTGGCGCAGGAGTACTCGGCGAAGATCCGCGTGAACGCGATCGCGCCGGGCTTCTTCCTGACCAACCAGAACCGTTTCCTGCTGACCGACAAGGAGACGGGCGAGCTGACGGCGCGCGGCAAGACGATCCTGGCGCACACGCCGATGGCGCGCTTTGGGGAGCCCGAGGACCTGTTCGGCGCGGTGCTGTGGCTGCTTTCGCCGGCCTCGGCGTTCGTGACCGGCGTGGTGGTGCCGATCGACGGCGGTTTCTCGGCATACAGCGGCGTGTAACTCGGATCCAGAGTCCATGTGCCATAGCCAGCGTGGTTCAAGGGGTCTCTTTCTTAAGAAAAGAGACGCGCTGCCTCAGAGGCTTCCTGGTACTCCAACTCTGGAACCGCTGTAGCCCCGGCGGCTCACCAGGTGAACGCGGATATGAGGACGGGCGGCCCGGCCTGATCGCCGATTACCTGTGTCTTGAGGATCAGCTCGAGGTTCCGCTTTTCCCATCCGGCGGGCACCTTCTTTGCGATCTGCGCCAGGTACTCGGGCGAGTCGACAAACTCGCTTGCCGCCTCTGTGCCGTAAGGCCCGAGGCCTGCAATTACGACCACCGGCGCTTCGGTGGTGGAGTCGTAATATCGCGCCACGAGCGCGTAATCGGTCGTCACCGAGGTGTAGGGTTGAGAGACATCGACCGTCCATTGGGTGTTTTGCGGGTTCTGTGAGTCCTGAATCTGTGGCATTGGCACGGTCTGAATATGGAAACGCAGGGGTGCGACCAGCCGCAGGGTCCATTCGTTGTTCCGGCCCCCGATCAGCACCAGGGGGTGGTAGTGAATGTCGGTCAGGCTGGTGTCGGGAGCGTCCTTGATCTCATAGAATTTGCCATGCGTCCGAAGCTCGGCGGCCACATGGGTCATGGCGATCGACGTGGCCATCGACACGTGATGGTAGGGGATGTTGTTGTTTTCTTCAAAGCTGGTCTTTGACGTGGCGGGGGGCAACGAATCGGGGCGGGTCAGGCCGATCACGATCACCGCCTGCCCCGGTGAATTCACGAACGGCCCCCAAAACTGATCCTGAACGGAAAGTCCGGCAGGCGCATTTCCGAGATACGAAACGATCGCGTAAGCGCCGGCCGCAAGCATTACGATGCCGAGGCCGAGCAGCGTGATGAGCAGGCGGCGCTTCCCTTTGAGCGCGCCGGCCTGAGCTTCGACCGGTTTCACCCCGTCGACATCCGCTGCATCGGCGTGCGCTTCGGCTTTCCGAAACTCGAATTCCGGTATGTAGGAACCGAGAGGGAGCTCGATGCGTACCGGCGAGGGGTGTCCGTTCTCGTGGTAGTACTGGGCAATCCGTTTCCTGACCTCGCCGGCGCTGATGCGCACGACGGGGTCGGCGGCGGTGTCGTAATCCGGATCGCGCCCAAAGACCTCGACACCCAGGGTGCGTTCCTTCAGATCGGTGGAATGGCCGTCGAGAGCGGCATTTACGACGTAGCTCAGAAGCGCCGGGTAGCGCTTGCTGCCTCGGAAATGGTAGCTCGAGAGAATTGCCTCCAGTTCATTGAGAACCAGGGTGCGATTCCCTGGGGAAATGAACGCAAGGCGCTCCGACACGCGTAGACCTTCAGTCATTGCCGGTCCTCGAACACCCTAACAGAGGGGTAGCATACACCCCTTCATGCCGCGTTGTCATGACCTGAGCAGACAGACCAAGCCGGCGCAGGGGGCTGCACCCGGCAGGACAGGAGCTCGATTCGTAGTGTTTGTTTTTCAGATAGATAGGAGAGGTATCTTCGGGGGGTATTGACGCATCCCGAGGAGGGCCTGCCTTCCTGCTGGCAGGACCGCACGTAGCATACTGTATCGCCCTTGCGAAGAATCCACTGAAAGACAAGAATGCGCGGAGTTTGGACATCCGCCATCGGCGGCGCACTGTGAATGCCGCTTGGAAGGTTGGATGTGCATCGGGAGAAATGTTCTAAGTTCTTGTGCGCTTTGAAAGCTCTTTTGAAAGACCGGACGCGGCCAGAGCGATTGAGACAAGGAGGAAAGCGCCGAGCCGGACGCGCACATCGAATCTAGACCTTCCGGAAGGAAGGGAATCCGTGGCCTGCGCGTCCGCTACGAGACGCTGCAAAGCCAGTTTCTTGGGCCCCGACGGAACGGCCGGTCGTCGTGGTCCGGAACCCAACCAGTTATGGAGACACCACGATGACGCGAATCAAGACGACGAAAAGCCTTATCGCAATGTTCGCCCTTCTAGTGCTTGGATTCTCGCAGGCGCTGTGGGGCCAGGCAGTATCCGCCACTCTGGTGGGAACGGTAACCGATAACACCGGCGCCGTTGTCCCCAAGGCAAGCGTAACCATTCTCGAGAATGCCACCGGAATCGCGCACACCGACATCGCCAATGGAAGCGGCAACTACACGTTTCCCGATCTCACCCCCGGAAACTACACGGTGACGATTTCGGCCCAGGGCTTCAAGAAGGAAACCCGGGCCGGCGTCGATGTGGCCGTGAACACCACCACCCGCGTGGATATTGCCCTTCAGCCGGGCAGCGTTACTGAGACGGTGACCGTTACTGGAGCGCCCCCCATCATGGAGACCGACCGCGCGGACGTGAGCGCGAACATTGAGGCGCAGACTCTCAGCTCCATGCCGGTGATGGTGAACCAGAACTTCCAGTCTCTTCTCACCCTGGTTCCCGGCGTGGGCCCGCCGATCTTCGAGCACTCGCAGTTCTTTAACGCCGCCAGTTCGATTCAGACCGAGGTCAACGGCCAGCCGCGCGTGGGCAACAGCTATCAGATCGAAGGCGTGGACGACGACGAGCGCACCGGTCTGCTGCAAATCATGATTCCGCCGGAACAGGCCATCGAAACCGTCGACGTGGCGACCTCCAATTATGAACCGGAGCTGGGCCGCGCCGTCGGCACGGTCGCCAACGTAATCCTCAAGTCGGGCACCAACCAGTTCCACGGCCTGGCGAGCGAATACGTGCAGAACAACGACCTGGATGCACGCGCCTACTTCAATGCCAGCACGGGCCACATCGCTTACAACTACTTCGGCGGCGCCGTGGGCGGCCCCATCAAGAAAGACAAGCTGTTCTTCTTCGGGGACTTCTTCCGCTCGCCCGATCACGAAGCGGACAACTACACCATCACCATTCCCTCGCCCACTTGGTACACCTGCAACAGCTCGGGATACATCGACCTGAGCGGGGCGCTGAAAAAGAACTCCTCGGGTACGATCACGGCCGGGCAGATCTACGATCCGGCCACGGGAACCTCCTCCGGCCAGAGCCGCACTGCCTACCCCAACAACCAGCTTCCGTGCAACGCTACGGCTGCCGCGAACGAAGGGGTGACAACTTCAGTGGATCCCATCGCCATCAAGCTGATGGACCTCTTGAAGGCGCCCAACTACGGGAGCTCGTCGACCTGGGCTACTTCCTCGGTCGCGAACGACTACGCCTCTCCCAACCTGCCCTTCCAGAAGACCACCAACCGCTACGACGCCAAGATCGACTACCAGGTCACTCCCAAGGACCATCTGAGCTATCGCTACGAGCGCGAGGACGTGACCACGTACCAGGCGCCGATGTGGGGGCCCACGGGAGGCGGTCCCGCGAATAGCGCATTCGAAGGCACGGGAGCGCAACATGTGTACAGCACCGGCCTGAATTACGATCGGGCGTTTTCCAGCACCCTGCTGACCGAAGCGCGCTTCGGCGTGGCCCACTACGGCAACAGCGCGACTCCCAGCGACTATGGCTCCAGCGATGCCACGAACATCGGCATCCCCGGCGTCAACATCAGCCAGTTCACCAGCGGCCAGGTGGCCATCAACATGAGCGACTTCAACTCCAATCCGCTCATCGGCTATTCCACATCCCTGCCCTGGATACGCGCGGAGACCAACGTGGATGCGGTAAACCACTGGACCAAGATTGTCCGCAACCACACCTTCAAGTTCGGCGCCGACGTGCGGCGCATTCACGACGACCTGCTGCAGGACCAAACCTACAGCGCGCGCGGCGCCATCACTTTCTCGGAGTCGACCACCTCCTGCAACGGGTGCGGCATTTCCACCGATATCGGCAACCAGATGGCCAGCCTCCTGCTCGATGTGCCCAGCACCGTCGGCCGCGACATCAACACCTACTTCCCGCGGTACCGCCAGTGGTGGATCTTCGCCTTCGGCGGCGATAAGTGGCAGGTCTCTCAGAAACTGACCCTCGATCTGGGTCTCCGCTGGGAGCTCTATCCTCCGGCCACGCCCGGAACCGCGCAGGGGTTCTCCAATTACAACCCGACGAACAACACGCTGGTCATCGCCGGTGTGGGCAGCAATCCCAACAACCTGGGCATGCAGACCCACTACGATTACTTCGCGCCGCGCGTCGGCTTTGCCTACCGCGTCAGCGAGGACACCGTGGTTCGCGGCGGCTTCGGCATCAGCTATACGCCGTTTGAGGACAATACCTACGCGTACAACTATCCCGTTCGCGCCAACAACGGCTACACGGCAGCCAACTCGTACATGCCGGCGACGCTCAACATTGCCACAGTCGGATGCTCCGCCACGCAAACCTATTTCAGCTTTGCGTGCGGCTTCCCGGCGCCGGTTGCGGTCACCATTCCCTCGAACGGCATCATTACCGCCAGCGGGTCTCTCCTGTCCCAGTCGGAGTTCTACATTCCGGCCAACTACCACAACCCTTATGTCAGTTCGTGGAACATCGCGGTGCAGCAGGCACTGCCGATGCAGTTCAACATGCAGTTGAGCTACGTAGGCAATCACGGCACGCGTCTTGGCGTGGGGCAGAACATCAACCTGGCCCCGGCGCTGAACGAGGGATCGGCCGGCTATCCGCTCTACATCGCATTCGGGAAAACCGCGTCGGTGACCGAGGACTTCCTGGGCTATTCGACGAACTACGATTCGCTGCAGGCTCAATTGAACCGTCATTTCACCGGCGACCTGGGCTTGACCACGTCGTTCACGTGGGGCAAAGGCCTGGACTACGCGACGGGCGGCGACGACGACGGCAACGTTCTGTTTTGGCTCGATCAGCGCCACGGCTATGCGCCGACCGACTTCGACCACCGCTACAACTTCGAGGAGAGCGTCAACTGGATTCTGCCCTTCGGGCCGCATCAGAAGTGGCTGAACACCGGCGCGGTTGCCTCCATCCTCGGCGGCTGGCAGCTCTCAGGAGTGGTTTCCGCCTACTCCGGCCTGCCATTCAACGTTACCGCCGGCGGCACCAACGCGATCAATACCTCCGGTGAGCAGCAGATGTCCAACATCACCGGCGGCTTCCGCGCTCTGCATGGCGTGGGGAGCGCGAACAACTGGTTCGATACCAGCGTCTTCTCCCAGCCGACGGGTTGCACCGGCGCCGTGGGGACCGCGTGCTCCCTGGTGTACGGGACCAGCGTCGGCAATGTCAGCAGGAACGCGTACCGCGGGCCGGGATACATTCAGAACAATGCATCGCTGTTCAAGACCTTCGTCCTGCACGAAAACTGGACGTTCGACTTCCGCTGCGATGCCTTCCAGCTCACCAACTCGCCGCAGTTCGCCAGCCCGGGCAATAGCCTCAACACCACCGGAACCTTTGGAAAGGTCACCAGCACGGTGGGCAGCGGCACCGGGATCAACGGGATCGGCGGCGGCCGGGCCCTGCAACTCTCTGGAACGTTGCGCTTCTGAGGCAACGTTGCATCCGCGGCCCTCATTGCAGGGTCGCGGTGCAACAGCTTCTTTAGCGCTCTTTGAGCCATGGGCTGGCCATCGCATTCCGCGATGGCTGGCCTTTTCACGCCGGTCACGGCAAAACCACAGTCGGCGTGTCCCGAAGGTGCGACGGCGACGGCCGGCTGCTTTCGCATGTAGATAAAATGAGCTTTCCGTGACCAAGCCCAGAGCCAAGCCGCCTGTGCAACCGCAAAAGCCAGCCGCCTTCGCCGGCTTGCGTTTCGACGTGCCGATTTATCTGGCGCTGTTGCTGGCGACGTTCGCGGTCTACGCCCAGGTCCGGCACTTCGATTTCGTCAACTACGACGATCCCGATTACACCACCGGCAACCCGCACGTCCGGCAGGGGCTAACCGCGCAGGGGATGGCATGGGCGCTGACCTCGCGCGACGCTGCCAACTGGTTCCCAGTGACCTGGGTTTCTCACATGCTCGACGCCCAGTTCTTTGGCCTCAAAAGCGGCTGGCACCATCTGCACAACGTCCTGCTGCACGCGCTGGCGGCCATTCTGTTGTGCATTTTTCTTCAGCGGGCGACGGGCACGCGCTGGCGCGGCGCGCTGGTGGCGTTTTTATTTGCGTTGCATCCACTGCATGTAGAGTCCGTGGCGTGGGTGGCCGAGCGCAAAGACGTACTCAGCGCTGGCTTTTGGTTTCTCACCTTATGGGCCTACGTTCGATATGCCAAGCGTCCAGGCTGGGGCCGATATCTGGCCGTGGTTTTGAGCTTGTGCCTGGGGTTGATGGCCAAGCCGATGGTGGTCACGCTGCCGTTCGTGCTGTTGCTGCTGGACTACTGGCCGCTCGCACGTTTGAGGAAGCAGTGGCGTAAAGCCATTTGGGAAAAACTTCCGCTGCTGGCGCTTTCGGGCGCCGCCGCCGCCATCACCTACCTGGTGCAGGAACACGCCGGCGCGGTGAAAGCTCTGCCGCTCGAAACCCGCCTGGCAAACGCGACGCTTTCCTATGCGATCTATATCCTCAAAACATTCTGGCCGTCGCGGCTGGCGGTTTTTTATCCTTATCCGCGCGGCTTCGCTTTTTTCCCGCTTCTCGCCGCAGGACTTCTGTTGGCCGCTGTCACCGCCGGCGCCATCGTGCTGCGCCGCCGTGCGCCGTATCTGTTGACGGGTTGGGGCTGGTTCGTGGTGACGCTGGTTCCGGTCATCGGATTGGTGCAGGCGGGTGGCCAGGCCCGCGCCGACCGCTACATGTACATTCCCATGGTGGGCCTTCTGATCATGCTGGTGTGGGGTGCAGCGGAGGTTCTGGAAATGGGTCGGGCCAAGGTGCTGGCTGTCCCCCTGGCCGCAGCGGCCTGCCTGGCTTGCGCCGCGCTGACCTGGGTTCAGGTTGGGTATTGGCGCAATAGCGAGACCCTGTTCCGGTACGCACTCGAAGTCACGGAGGACAATTCCGTGGCCAATCACAACCTGGGCAATTACCTCATGGCCTCGCCGGGGCGTCTGTCCGAAGCGGTTTCGTATCTGGAAACCGCTGTGCGCATCGATCCTGATTCCGTGCCCGCGCACACCGACCTCGGCAGCGCGCTGGCCAAGGCCGGCCGACTGCCCGAAGCCATCGCGCAATTCCAGGAGGCTATTCTCCTGGCTCCGGATGCCCCCATCCCCCACAACAATCTGGGGAGTGCCCTGATTGAGGCCGGACGCGTGCCCGAAGCCATCGCCGAATTCCAGACTGCGCTGCGGCTGGACCCCGATTACGACGAAGCTCGCCACAATTTGGCCGCGGCCCAAGCCGGGGGCTCGGCCGAAACCCACCGCAGTCGCGGCATCGCGCTGCTGAAGGCCGGCAACTCTTCCGGCGCGATCGCCGAATTGGAAGCCGCCTTGCGGATCGACCCCAACGATGCCGATGCGCAAAACGACCTGGGCGTCGCGCTCTCAAGCTTTCCCGAGCGTCAGCCCGAGTCCATCGCCCACTTCGAAGCCGCCGTCCGGCTGAGACCGGATTTTGCCGACGCGCAGTTCAACCTCGGCGTAGCGCTCTCCGGCATCCCCGGCCGCCTCCCCGACGCGCTGCGTCACCTGGAAGAAGCAGACCGCCTGAGGCCGGACCCGGAGTTGGAGCGAGCGATCGCGCATCTGCGGGCGGAGCGGCAGTGAGGTATTCGGGCCCAGCAGAGCGCAAGTTTGAGGGGAAACAATGGCCGAGCTAGCGGGCACAAAGGATTCGGTAAAGCTTTGGCCGCAGGGCTTTCGGAAGGCTGGCGCTCCCGCGGGGATAAGAGGGAGCGATTCAACGCACGCGCCACTGCTTGTAAGCAGTTGGAAGGGCGCCAGCGGTGCATTTCGGAACATCGATGGAAGCTCTGTTTGCCCACGAATCAAAACAACCATTTCGATAACCCGCCCCACTCTGTAAAGGAGATTCCATGTCGCGATTTCGCACTTTGTCGAGCTTCACAATGACCGCGGCGGCGCTCTGCCTGGCGCCGGTTCTTGCCGGCCAGGCAACGCCGCGAGCCTCTTCCGTCGATCCGGCCAGGATGCCGCGCGTAGGCACGATCGACGAGCGATTCCAGTCGTACAACGTGGAAATGGTGGAAGTGACCGGCGGGCGTTTCTGGAAGCCCTACGACAGCACGGCGGGGACGAGAGAAAGCGGCGGCAATCAGCCCGCAGGATTGCCGGCATCGCTTTACGAATACAGAAAGCCGATCGACCTCTACAATTCCCGGCTGCGTAAACTGGCCGCCGCGCTTGGGCCCGCGTATGTGCGCGTGAGCGGAACCTGGGCAAATTCGACATTCTTCCAGAATTCGGACGGCCCGGCGCCGGAGCATGCGCCCGACGGGTTCAAGGGCGTACTGACTCGCCAGCAGTGGAAGGGAGTGATCGACTTCTCCAATGCGGTGAATGCTCCCATCGTGACATCGTTGGCCATCAGCCCCGGCACGCGCGATGCCTCGGGCGCATGGACGCCTGCCCAGGCGAAGCAGATTCTCGACTTCACCAAAGCCAACCATGGAACCATCGCCGCTGTTGAATTGATGAACGAGCCGACGATCCCCGAAATGGGCGGTGCGCCGAAGGGATACGATGCAGCAGCTTACGGGAAAGACCTGGAAACCTTTCGCGCATTCGTAAAGGATGCAGCTCCGAAGACGCTGGTCCTTGGCCCGGACAGCGTTGGCGAGGAGTCGCTCATCAATTCGTCCGTGGTGCGAATCATGAAGACCGAGGACATTCTTGCCGCTGCCCCGGTTTTCGATGTCTTCGCCTACCATACGTACGGAGCGGTCTCCAGCCGCTGCTCGATCAATGGCCTTGGGGCCAACACGAGTCTTGCGGCGGCGCTCAGCGAAGACTGGCTTGCGCGCGGGGATCGGAGCGAGCAATTCTACGCCGCGCTTCGCGACCGTTTCATGCCCGGCAAGCCGATGTGGAACACCGAGACAGCGCAAGCGGCCTGCGGAGGCGATCGCTGGGCTTCTACGTTTGCCGACAGCTTTCGTTATCTGAATCAGCTTGGCGATCTAGCCCGGCGCGGTGTGCAGGTCCAGCTTCATAACACGCTCGCGTCCAGCGATTACGGCCTCCTTCAGGAGGGTACTTTTGAACCGCGCCCGAATTACTGGGCCGCACTGCTGTGGCGCAAGCTGATGGGAACAACCGTTCTCGACGCAGGCGCCTCTCCGGCGGCAAGCCTTCATCTGTACGCGCACTGCATGCGCAATCATTCCGGAGGCGTCGTGCTGCTGGCGATCAACGCCAGCCTGACCGATGCGCAATCGCTCGGGGTACCGGTGAACGCCGAGCTCTATACGCTGACGGCAAAAGAACTCACCGATCCTGTTGTCCAGTTGAATGGCGTCGATTTGAAGCTTGCTGGCGACGACTCGCTGCCCCAACTGAAAGGCGAGGCGGCGCATGCCGGAACCTTGATTTTTGCGCCGAAGAGCATAACCTTCGTGGCCATGCCGAGGGCGCACAACGCCGCTTGCGGCCAGTAGGAAAGATGCCGGCCGTGTGTCCCAGGGGCTGCGCGGAGGTTCTCTTGTCCACGAATTGAAACGAGCATTCAAACAGACACACCGCAAACTCTGCAATCGGAGATCCCATGTTGCGACTTCATACTTTGTCGAGCTTCACAATGCGCACAATGGCCGCGGCGGCGCTCTGCATCGCGCCGCTTGCGGCGGCAACCAATGCCCAGACACGGCCCATGACGATCGATGGGGCGGTCACAATCGTGGTGAGTTCGCAGGAGCCGGCCGCCGTGCACCGCGCGGCGACGGATCTGCGCAGCGACCTGGCCAGGGTTTTTGGGCAGACGCCGCGGCTGGTAAGCCGGCTGGAGGATGCCGGCCCGGACGCGATTCTGATCGCGCAAGGTTCAAACCTGCCCGCGGGAGCCGGCTGCGCCAAAGCCGCGGGCACGGAGGCCTTTGCATTCTCGATCGTTCGTGCACCGCCAGAGGGAAAGGCGAAGCAGGTGGCGTGTCTTTCCGGCGCGGATGCGCGCGGCACGATCTACGCCATCTACGAGTTCTCGCAGAAGGTGCTGGGCGTGGACCCGATGTACTTGTGGACGGACAAAGAACCGCAGAAGCGCAAATCCATTCAGCTGCCCGCGGACTTCGCGCAGGTCTATCCGAGCCCGGTCTTTCGCTATCGGGGATTCTTCATCAACGACGAAGACCTGCTGACCGGCTGGATGCCCGCGGCGAAAGGCGAGCAGACGGGGATCTCTTTGAAGGCGTGGGACAGGGTGTTTGAAACGATCCTGCGGCTGAAAGGAAACATGATCGTGCCGGGGAGCTGGATCTTTCCCGATGACGCGCAGATCCATGCCGCCACGGAGCGCGGCCTCATCGTGAATCAGCATCACGCCACACCGCTGGGCGTGAACGTGGCGCGCTGGCCGAAGGATGTTCCCTACAATTTCTCGACGCACCCGGAGATCCTGGAGCGCGCCTGGACCAATGCGGTGGCCACGTATCGGCCCGACGACGAAATTTTGTGGACCGTGGGGCTGCGTGGCCTGTCCGACGAGAGTTACGCCGATCTCGATCCCAGCGTGCGCAACAACGACCCGCTGCTGGGCCAGAGGGTAAGCCAGGCTATCGCGGAACAGATGAAGATCGTTCGCGCGCGCTACCCCAACGCGCATTTCATCACCAACTTGTGGCAGGAAGGCGATCGCCTCATGCGGGAAGGGTACCTGCAGATTCCGCCCGAGGTCACGCTGGTGTGGGCCGACGTCGGTTACGGGGATATGCTGGACGGCGGCAAGGTGGCGGCCGGCCAGGGCGCGTACATCCACGTGGCCATGATGAACTTCCACACCAATCAGCTTTCCGAGATGGTCCCGGTCAAGAAGCTCCAATCGGAACTGGGGCGGTACATCCAGGCTGGCGCCACCGGCTTTCTTCTCATCAACACCAGTGACATTCGTCCGGTGGCCATGACGGCGCGCGCGGTGATGGAGATCGGCTGGGGCGGCGCGCCCAAGGAGGCCAGCGACAGCGATGGCGCCTACTATCGTCGTTGGGCGACAGAGGAGTTTGGAGCCCGATCAGCCAGCGCCTTGGAAGAGGTGTACAAGCTGTATTTCGCGGCTCCTGAACTACAGAAAGCGTTCCCGGCGCCCGGTGGGGGCCAGTTCGCGCCCCGGCTAGTGGGCGACCAGCACTACCACACCGACGCGCGCTACTCGATTCTCGACCGGCTCAGCGGGCATCAGGCGGAGATATTGCCGGGTCAGTCGCCCAAATGGGCGCAACCCATCGTGGAAGGCCCCGGAATGGTGTCGGCGCTGCGCGCCATGCGCGGCGCGGACATCGAGAACTGCGCGGCGGCGCAGCCGCGGTGGGATGCGGTGTGGAACAAGGCCGTGGCGGCAGAGAGCCTGGTCGATCCCGCGCGGCGCAACTACTACCAGGCCCAGGTGCTCACCATGATCGCGATCAACCGCGAGAGCAACCGGATGTTGCTCGACGTGGCGCGGGCGGTTGACGACGACAATACCGGCCAGACGGAGAAAGCCAGGCGCGAAATCGATGAGGCGCTGGCGGCTCTCGACAGCATTCAGCAATCGATGTCTGCCGCCGAGTATGGCCGATGGAAGAACTGGTATCGCGGCGACTGGTTGACCGGTGTGCATCGCACACGGGAGCTGGTGCAGGCCTATGCAAACCACCTCAAGGATCCCATGGCGCCGTTGCCCGCCCCGGTGGAATGGAACGGATGGGAGGGCTACTTCCACATCATGGAATACGAAGGGGATCGGACGGTGGACGTGCACTGATCGCGTTGCGAAGATCGTGTTCGCAATCGTCGGCGGACGCACCCGGCGGCGATCGCCGTCCCGGTCGATCCGGCTCGCGTTGTTCCGGTGACCAGGTCGACCGCCGGCGACGGCTTGGCGGGGGATGCGGCGACCCCAATCACGCTGTAGGATCCAAGAGGGTAATTGCGAAGGCAGACCGAATTCCGCAGGCCGACCTCGATCAACGCACACTCATCAGTCGTGATCGGTTCCCGATGGGTTCAGTTTCCGGAAGTATGACAAATCGCCAGGTCAAACGCATTGGCATCCAACTTTTGACAGGAGATTCATCGCGATGTGATGCGGCTATAGCCGTCGGCGAATTACAAAACTGTCATGGTCATTAACGATATGGCGTTCCAGCTCATTGCGCCGGCCTACGGATGTCATGGCACAGTGCGGAACCTGGTGCACCCGATAACTCTTGCCTGTGCGCCGACGGAGGAGTTCGGAAGGGGCCCCGGTTCTTAACAGGGTAACCAAGACCTGCACAGCAACGGGGCCAAACGCGACTTCAGGATAGCGGCAGGAATGAACGCAACAAGCGCGGCATGACCGGCGCCGGGAGAATCTTGCCCGTACCGGGGATAGGATATCGCCCGAAACCCGATTTTCAATTCTGGAGGTTGTATGCATAGTCAGTCGAATCGGAGTGCCGATCGGACCGGATGGCGCGCCGCGCTTCGGAGCCTTCGGCCTCTCATCGCATTCAGTGTGGTCTTTCTTGTTGCCAGTATTTCTTTCGCGCAGGTGGATCGCAGCGGATTGAGCGGCACGGTCACTGAGTCCTCCGGCCGCCGGCTGACGCAGACGCATGTCGCGGTGGTCGAGAGCGCGACCGGACTGCGCCGCGAGACCGTATCGGATTCGAGCGGCAACTACAACATTCCCGATTTGCCGGTGGGCATTTATACCGTTTCCTTCGAGCATGAGGGCTTCAAGAAGCTGGAGTTTGTCGATGTGGAGCAGGTGATTGGCAGAACACGAACCCTGGATGCGACGCTGGAGGTTGCGGGCGGCGAGGAGCGCGTCAACGTTTCGTCGGCCTCGGCGCTGATGGACCGTAACACCAGCGCGGTGACCGGCCTGATCGAGAGAGAGCAGGCGGATGAAGTTCCGCTGAACGGCCGCGACTGGTCGGCGCTAACGGCCTTCGTGCCCGGCGCAATCGACACCGGCGGCAGCAACCAGCGGACGGTCCGCTTTGCCGGACGCGGCCTGGACGATAGCAACTTTACCTACGACGGCGTCGATGCCACCAACATCGTGAATCAGACACAGCGCCAGTGGGTGCGGTTGGCCATTCCGCTGGACGCGATCGCGGAGTTCCGCGTCGACTCGCTGATGTCGACCGCCGACGCTGGCGGAACGGGCGGCGCCCAATTGGATGTGACTTCGCCCTCGGGCACCAACCGCTTCCACGGACGCCTGTTCGAGTACTTGCGCAACGATTTCTTCGACGCGCCGCTGCCGGTGTGGGCCTCCAACGGCGAAGCGCAGCAGCCGCTTCGCCTGAATCAGTTCGGCGGGTCGCTGGGCGGCCCCATCGTACGCGACAAGACGTTTTTCTTTCTCGCGTCCGAAGCCTATCGGCAGAACTGGGGCTATCCGGTGAGCGGCGACGTACCGAGCGCGTCGCTCATCGCAACAATTCCCAGCAGCTCGCCCGTGTACGCGATCGTCAACGGATACCCGAAAGCCGGGGCCAAAGCGTTTCTGACCGCAACCAGCGATTCGAACGTCGACCTGCTGACGTGCGAGTGTACGCAGGTGGTCAACGAGAGTTCGGCGATGCTGCGGCTCGACCAGCACTTCTCGGCAAAGACCACGGGCTTTCTGCGCTTTAGCTACGACCGGTCGGTCGATACGCAGCCGCTTTCGGCTTCCGCGACGGACTTGCAGCAGAAGGTTTCGGCGCCGGTCAATGGCGTGCTGGAACTGCTGCACGTCTTCAATCCCCGCCTGGTGAACGAGGTCAAGGCAGGCTTCAATCGCTCGACCTCCAACCAGTACAACTACAGTGACTCCGGGATTATCTATCAGATTGCGATTGCAACCGGTCCTGGGCCGGGATTTGTCACGGAGAACTACGATTACGCCAGCATTTACGTGGGCAACTCGTTTTCCGGGATCGACGACGTGACCTGGGTTCACGACCGGCATACCCTCAAAGCCGGAGTGGAGATCCGCGCCATTCAGTTGAACCAGGAATACGGGCAGCACGGAAAGATTACGTTTTCCACGGTGGAGAATCTGGCGAACAATGTCGTGAAGAAAGCCAGCCTGACGGGCGCCTTGCCGGTCAACGGATTGCGCAAGAACGATTATTTCGTCTACGCGCAGGACGAGTACAAGTGGCGGCGGAATCTGGTCCTGAACCTGGGCCTGCGCTACACCATCTTCGATCTCTTCGACGAGAAGAACGGAAAAGCCGACCCCTTCGACTTCGCCACCTGCGGAGCGCAGGGATACTGCGGCGCGGGCACCAGCTTCGGCCAGCAGAACTACGGCGATTTCGATCCCCGTGTGGCTTTCGCCTGGACGCCGATGGGCGGCAAGACGGCGATTCGGGGTGGATTCGGCATTTACCACGAAGACGGACAGTTGGACGATCAGAATCTGCCCGCAAAGAACGAAGTCGATTCCTATTCGGCGACAAGCAGCTCGAGCTCGCCGCTCTCCTATCCGGTCACATTCGGCGCCGGAACCATCTCACCGAATGCCGAACAGCGGAACCGCAAGGACTCGTATGTCGAGCAGTGGAGCTTCTCGGCACAGCGCGAGCTGCCGGCGGATTTCGTGGGCACGGTCTCCTACCTGGGAAGTCACGGCGTGCATCTGCTGGAGACCAACGTGGTGAACCTGATCGACCCGTCCACGGGGGTTGCGCAATATCCGGCCTTTGCCGCCGCCATCGGCTGGCGCGGCTCAGTCGGCATGAGCACGTACAACGGTCTCTCCGTGGCCATGCGGCGTTCGTTCTCCCGCGGCCTCCTGGTGACGGCCAATTACATGTGGTCGCACGAGATCGACAACGGCTCAAACGGCAGCGGCGATGGCGACGAGGTGGATCCGCAGAATCCGTTGTGCCAAGCCTGCGATACCGCCAGCGGCGCCTGGGACGCCCGCCATGGGTTCAATGGCAATGCGGTTTATCAGCTCCCCTTCGGGTTGGGCAAGCCAATGCTGAACCAGCCCGGGATTGCAAGCGCCGTTGCGGGTAACTGGGAACTGACCACGACGGCGCTGGCTCGCACCGGCTTCCCGGTGAATGTGCTGATGCCCTCCAGCTACACCGCGGCGGATGGGGCCTCCGGCGCGCAGCGTCCCGACCTGGTCCCCGGCGTCTCGCTGACTCCCCCGGGAGGCAGAACGGTGGCGGAGTGGATCAATCCGGCAGCCTTTGCCTATCCGGCCGGAGAATTCGGCACCGCGCCGCGCGATCTGGTTCGCGGCCCGGGCACCTGGCAAATCGATCTCGGCGCCGCCAAGGTGATTCCGCTGCCGGAGAAGGGACAACTCGAGTTCCGCGCGGAGTTCTACAACGTCTTCAATCACCCGCAGTTGGGCCAGCCGCAGTCTGCGTGCGACTTGACATCTTCATCGACTGCGAGCTGCCCGGCGGGGTTCGGCGCCATTACGAATACGGTGAACACGGTTTCGCCGGTAACCCCGGTTGGATCGGGAACCCCGCGCGAGATGCAGTTCGCGCTGCGGCTTCAATTCTGATGCAGACCCGCAAATCCACGCGGCGGCCCTGCCGGCCGTCGGGTAAATGGAGTTCGCATTGCGAATCCTGATTATCGAAGACGAAGCAAAGACTGCCAAGTTCCTCAAGAAAGGCCTGGGCGAAGCCGGCTACGTTGTGGATGTTGCCGCGGATGGCCTGGAGGGCTTGCATTTGGCCGTTGAAGTGGATTTCGACCTGATCGTTCTGGATGTCATGCTCCCCGGCCAGGATGGGTGGCACGTGCTAGCCCGCTTGCGCGAGGCGGGCCGGAAGGCGCTGGTTCTGATGCTCACCGCTCGGGATGCCGTCTACGAGCGCGTGCACGGGTTCGAGTTGGGAGCAGACGATTACCTGGTGAAGCCTTTCGCGTTTTCCGAACTCCTTGCGCGGGTGCGCTCGCTACTGCGCCGGTCGCCCCCGCGGGCGCAGGACACGATCCGCATGGCCGATCTGGAGATTGACCTGTTGCGCCACCGCGCCACGCGCGCCGGACGGAAGATCGATCTTACGACAAAGGAATTCGTGCTCCTTACCCTGTTGGCGCGGCGCGCCGGCGAAGTGCTGTCGCGGACGCTGATCGCGGAAACGGTTTGGGACATGAATTTCGACAGCGACACCAACGTCGTGGACGTGAACGTGCGTAGACTGCGCGGCAAAGTCGACGATCCCTTTCCTGTCAAGCTGATTCACACCGTTCGTGGCGCGGGCTATGTTTTTGAAGCCGAATCGTAACCCGCCGGCCAGGCGCCGTCTGCGCAGAACCCTGGCCTTTCGTCTGACGGCCGCCTACTCGTTTGCAGGCCTTCTGCTGGTGCTGCTGGGCACAGCCAGCCTCTATGTTGTCCTGCGGGCGGAGCTGGACAGAAGCACCGATCTCTTTCTCGCCGACAAGCTGCACGTACTTCGCACCATGTTGCAGGAGCGCCCGGACGACGAGGATGGTCTGCGCGAAGAGATTGAACTCGAGTCCGCGGCGCGGCGCTATCAGCAGTTTTACATTCGTCTTCTCGATAAGCATGGCGTGCCGATACTCACGACGCCGGGCATGACCGAACAACTGGATCTCGCGGAACTCGTCAGTCGCACCCAGGGTCGCCCCGAACACTCGATTTCGATGATAGGCAAGCAGGGCCAGGCATTTCGGGTTGCCAGCGCCGCGGCCCCGGTCGGCAGGCTGAATGCCGGCAATGATACGATCCAAATCGCCATCGACATTTCCCAGGAAGAAGCATTGCTGGCGCGCTACCGGCTCTGGTTCTGGGCCATCTTGTTGGCCACATCGGTCCTTTTTCCCGTGGTTGGATACCGGATCGCGCGCCAGGGTATTCGCCCCGTCGAGGAGATCGCCGCAACCGCCAGAAGAATCACATCGACGAATCTGCGCGAGCGGATCCGGGCGGAAGGCTATCCTCTGGAACTGGCATCGTTGGCTGGGACGTTCAATGAGATGCTGGATCGTCTCGATGAGTCCTTTGAGCTGGTCTCGAGATTCTCGGCCGATATCGCGCACGACTTGCGAACGCCGGTCAACAACATCCGCGGCGAAGCCGAAGTCGCGCTGGCGCGCGCGCGAACGGTCGATGAGTACCGCGGCGTGCTGGAATCTTCGCTGGAAGAGGCCGTGCGGCTCTCGGAGTTGATCGGGGACCTTTTGTTTCTGGCCCGCGCGGAGAGCCCGCTGAAGCATGTCGAGCGGCAGAAGGCCGACGTGTGCGAGTTGCTTGGCACGGTGCGGGAGTACTACGAAGCCTCGGCGTCGGAGGGCGGGATCGCTCTGGTTACCGCGGCCAGCGCCGAGCCCATCACCGCCGAATTGGATCGCGCTCTGATGCTGCGTGCGGTGAGCAACGTGGTCTCGAACGCAATCGCGCACACGCCGCCGGGAGGCACGGTGAAGCTGGCGGCCGCGGCCGACGGCGAGGCAATCCGTATCGACGTCTCCGACACGGGCACGGGAATTCCCGCCGATGCGCTGCCCAGGGTATTCGATCGTTTCTTTCGGGTCGATCCGTCCCGTTCCAAGGCTTCAGGCGGCACCGGACTGGGTCTGGCAATTGTGCAGAGCATCATGACTCTCCACGGCGGCTCCGCGGAAATCGCCAGCGAACCCGGCCGCGGAACGATCGTCACGCTGCGCATTCACGCCGCTGCAAAGCGATGACAAAACTGTAATCCTCGCGTCATGCTCGCGCCATTTCCGCTTCCTTAGACTGTGCTCGTTGGTGTCCCCGGTTTCGCCACGTTCTGCAATCGAGAAATGAAAGTATCGGCCAGTCTAATGTGTCTCGTCCCAAGGCCCGGCACGCCGGCGTGCCGATCGTCGAATGAACCGCAAGTGGTTGATTCGATCTGCCATCGTTTCCCCAACCGTTCATGAATTTCCGCTTCCTGAAGTGACTCCATGTTCGGCAGCCGATTCCCGGTTGCGTGAGAAAAGAAACCCAAGCAAAAAGGAGAACACAGATGTCTCGAAATAGATCTCAGATCAATCGTCTGCTCGCAGGCCTGCTGGCGGCGGGGATGAGCGTTGCGGCGCTGGCGCAGTCCGTGCCGTTCCCGACGTACACCCCCGGTCCGCAGTCGAACGGCTCGTTCGTCGTTAGCGACGGCACGATCATCACCCCCGCCGGCACCCAGGTCAACCTCGGCACCACAACCCGCGCCAAGGCCATCGCGCTCAACCCCACGGGCAATCACACCGCCGCCGTCCTTCAAATGGGCGCCCCACAGGCGGTCACGGTTTTCAACACCAAGACCGGCACTATCCTGCAGACCTACAAACCATTCAGCACGAGTAACGGCAGCGCCAACGGCATCGCCTATACTCCGGACGGCAAGTATCTGCTGTTCAGCCAGGACAGCAGCTACATCGCCATCGCCAGCGTCAATGCGACGACGGGCTTGCTCACAGACTACGCCCACGTGAGTGTTCCGGTGGCCGGCAGCACCATCTCGGTCGCCGGAGTCGGTTCTACGAATGTTCTGAGCACCGTCAATTGCACCCAGTCCGTCACGTTTCCGGTGACCGGCCAGGTTCTGCCCGGCCCTGTGGGGACCACGGGCAGCTTTGCACTTCCCTGCGCCTGGACCTACTCGTATGGCACCTCTTATCCCACCGGCATCGCGATCTCGCCGGATGCCAAGACCGCCTACGCCGTGCTGGACGTCAACAATACGCTGGCCAAGATCGACCTGACCGCGGCGACACCCGTGGAGGGTGCGCAGATCCGCGTCGGGAACGTCCCGCACAGCGTCGCGATCTCGCCGGATGGCAAGACCGCCTACGTCTCCAACGAAGCCGGACGGATTGCTACCAAAAGCGACTTCCAGCTCTACTCCGACGGCACCCCGGTCGTGGCTGAAAATCCGACGGGCACCACGGCCACCGGCACCGTTTCCGTGGTCGACCTGGCCTCGTTTACGGTCACCGGCAGCATCTCGACCGGCCATCACCCGACCGGTATGGCCTTCTGGGGCAAGAACCTTTTGGTCGCCAATGCCTATAGCGACAGCATCTCCGTGGTCGACACGGCCATCGACAAAGTGGTGCGGACGATCAACCTTGGGCTCCCGATCTCGGTGCCCGGCGAAAGCAAGTCTGCCTATGGCGCCGGCCCGAACTCGATCGCCGTCGATGCCAAGAACAACATCGCCTACGTCGCGCTTTACAACGCTAACGCGATCGCCGTGGTCAACCTCCAGGACGGCGCGTGGAATCCCGTCATGGGCATGATCCCGGTCGGCTATGCGCCGAGCTCGGTTGTGCTGGACACGGTGGACAACGCGCTGCTGGTTGCCAACGACAAGGGCTGGGGAACCACGGGCAACCCGAACCCCTTCAAAACCGTGAGCGGCGCGCCGACGACAGATAATTCGCAGGGAACCTATCAGGGCGCGACCGGCCTCAACACTCATCAGGACCTTGGAACCGTCAGCATCGTTCCCGTGCCGAAATTCGAGAAGTTGATGGAGATGACGAAGCAGGTCTTCGAGAACAACCACTGGGATCTGGAGGAGAATATCCAGTCGGCCGCCGGCGGCAACCGGTTTGCCCGGCCGGCCGTAATCCCGGAGAGGATTGGCGATCCTTCGAAGATCAAGCACGTATTCCTGATCATCCGGGAAAACCGCACCTACGATCAGATCCTGGGCGACGTGGCCGCCGGCAATGGAGACGCCTCCCTGGCGGTCTTCGGCGACAACGCAACCTACGGCAGCGTCACGCCCAACGCGCATGCGCTGGTCGAGCGATTCCCGCTCTTCGACAACTTCTACGACCCGAGCCGGCAGTCGGCCGACGGTCACAACTGGATTCTCCAGGCCATGGCGCCCTACGCCGACGACATCCAGTCGCCCGACTGGGTCCGCGACTATCCCTCCAACGGCGGCGATGCGATTGCCTATCAGAAGAATGGCAACCTGTACAACCTGGCGGTCAAGGCCGGCATCAAGATGAAGAATTACGGCGAGTACATCGAGGAAAATGCCTTCAGCGTTCCGGGTTGCAACCCGACAACTCTCACCCCGCCGCTCAACTATATTACGATCGCTTGCGAGCCGAGTTGGAGCCAGTTCTACGCCGACACGCAGAAGTTCGAGTCCGGCCAGGAGAAGCAGCTCTATTACTACAACTCGATCGGCTCGTACTCCCCGCTCCCGGACGTAATGAAAAACACGGTCCAGAACTACCCGCAGTTCGATCTGGGCATTCCCGACCAGTACCGCGCCGATGTCTGGGAACAGGACTTCGCCAAGGACGTGGCGGCCGGTACGGTGCCCCAGTTGAGCATTATGTGGATCAGCTCCGACCACACCGGCGGGCAGCCGACCGCGCAGGCCATGCAGGCCGATAACGACCTGGCCCTGGGCCGCTTTGTCGACATCATCAGCCACAGCTCTGTGTGGTCCTCTTCGGCGATCTTCGTCGAGGAAGACGACGCGCAGAACGGCGTCGACCACGTCGACGGTCACCGCAGTCCGGGCTATATCATCAGCCCATACGTCAAGCAGGGCGGATTCACGGACTCCACTTACTACTCCCAGGTCAACATGACCCGTACGATCGAGCAGATCCTCGGTCTGACGCCCATGAACCAGAACGACCTGGTGGCCTCGCCGATGAAGACGGCCTTCGTCGACGAGCCGCCCGCGGAGAACTTCAAGCCGTGGACGCACGTGGCCAACGGGATTGCGCTGGATGACGGCGTTACAACCACCGCATCCAAGTCAACGGATACCTCGGCGGTCAAGATGCTGAGGGCCGCCTGGCTCAAGAAGAAGGCGCAGATCTTTGCCGGCAATTATCACAAGCCCGACTGCGAAGATCCGGATACCGTCAACCACCTGAACTGGTACGAAGCCACCGGCTTCAAGCTCCCCTACCCCGGCGAGAAGACGGTTCGCCCCCCGAGCGAATTCAAGCGCCCGGCGCCTAAAGCGAACGCCGACCTGGACGACTAATATTCGTCCCAACCAAAAAGCCCTCTACCCGGTCACCGGGGAGAGGGCTTTTTGCTCGCTTCAAACACAATGGCCTCACCGATCGACGCGTGCAGATCCTCCTTAGTGCTTCTTGCCCGGCATGTTGGCTCCGTTTTGATGAAGGATCAGCGATTGGATTGCACCCGCAGCGTCCGGCACAAACTCGATCTCCGCACCGACGGCGGTAATGAAGAATCGCGGGTGTCCATCCTTCACGCCCTGGTACAAGATCGGCAGAGAGGGCTGGCCCGATCCCTGCACTGTCAGCCCAACCTCGGCCTGCGCGATGGTGAGCGAGAAGTTCGGCATCAGGTCGTACACGCCGACGAACTTCGCCAGATCCTCCTTTGCGATCGGCACGGCCTTGCGCTCGGTGGCCAACACGACGGGCTTTCCCAGCGTAACGTCGAGAAGCTGCTGGCCCATCTGCCCTGGCGCGGCGCCGTTCACGTTCGCCAGCACCACCACGCAGATGCGCTTGTCCGGCACGTACATCAGGTTGCTGTTGAATCCCTCGATTCCGCCGCCGTGCTCCACTACTTTCACGCCGTCTTCGCTGTGGATCGTCACGCCCAGCCCATAATCGCCTTTGCCCGGCGTCGTCATCGCCTTCAGAGAATCGGCGGAGAGCAGTTTGCCCTCGAACAGACCGTGCTCCCATTTGAGCAGGTCGCCGGTGGTGGAGTAGATCGATCCGGCGGAAAACGGCACCGACATCGACTCGGACCGCGCAACGCTCAGGCCTTTCGGCCCCGGCATGTAACCTTCCGCCCGCCTGGGCAGAATCAGATCATCGCTGTCGAGCCCGGAATCGTTCATGCCGAGTGGGCCGAAGATGCGCTCGCGCAGAAGGTCGCCGTACTTCTTACCGCTGACCTTTTCCAGGATTCCACCCAGGACTTCATAATTCGAATTGCTGTACGAGAATTTGGTTCCGGGCTCAAAGTCCAACGGTTTGTCCCTGAAAAACGCGTACTCTTCATCCCAGGTGTGGGCGCTTGCGGCCCACGCGCCAAATTCTTTGAAGCTGGTGAAGTTGGGTATCCCGGAGGTGTGGCCAAGCAGGTTGGCGAGGGTGATCTTCTCCCACGCCTTCGGGGCATCCGGCAGGTACTTGCTCACCGGGTCGTCGATGTTGAGTTTTCCGTCCTGCTGCATCAGGAGAACCAGCGCCGCCGTGAACTGTTTGGTGACCGAACCCAGGCGGAACTTTGTGTCGGGTGTATTGGAGATGTTCCACTCCAACACCGCCATGCCGTAGCCTTTGTCGAGCAGAACCCGATCCCCGTCGACCACCAGCACGGTTCCCATAAAAGCATTGTTTGCCGTGTACGAGCTTGCCACCTGGTCAAGACGGGCTTTCACTTCCTCCTGGTTTGCTGTTTGCGCCATTCCCGCAGTGCAAGCGCACGCCAATAGCGCGCTGAGCATAAAACGCATTGGAATCCTCCGATCCGGTTGTCCTTGCCCAAATGAACATGGTAGTCCGTCGCGGGTGACCGCCCATTCGGAGATTACAAGTTCATCACCTGCAAGGGCGCGCTTGCGGGCTCCGAAGCCTTCGGTAACAAACCGGGGAGCTTTTGAGAAAAGCGAGGAGCGGCCGTTTCCGTCGGATTCTCTGGGTGGGCGCAGAATTGGGCGCAATCCAGAATTAGCCGCAGATAGCGAAAGCGGCGCAGAGGCTGCAAGGGATAGTGAAATTGTGGGTTGAATGGTGCGCCCGGAGAGATTCGAACTCCCGGCCTACTGATTCGTAGTCAGTCGCTCTATCCAGCTGAGCTACGGGCGCACACCAGAGGGCTTCAGGACGAAGCCCTGCGGCAAACCTTTCCTAGAGTACCAAGGTTGGAGCGGCGGCGCAACGCGGGCCGGTCAGGCGGCGGGCGGGGCGGCCGGTCCCGGCGCGGGCGCGGAAACCAGCAGCAGATCTTCGGCGATCTCCAGGCCGGCTTCGCGGACGAGCTTGGTGACCGCGGCGGCGTTGAGGCGCGTGGCGTCGAACTCGACGCGGAGCGTATGGGCGCTGCAATCGAAGGCGAGATGCCGGATGCCGTAGACGTCGCGCACGCGAGCCAGAGCAAGCGCCACCTGCTCGGTGGGCGGCGCGGCGAAGCGATAAACGATGTCGACCGTGGTCATGAGACCAGCATAGCAAGGAGCGGGCGGGCGCGGCGTCTGCGATCTGCTTGCGCTTCCCGAGACATCGTGTCCTGCGGTCGCCGCGGAATCCACACGTCGCGGATTCTCGCCCGAGCGGACGGCGATGGCCCAAAGGCGTTCAAAGACTCTTGATGTAGCTGACGATCTCCGGGCTGGTCCACTCCTGCGGGCCGACGAACTTGCGGCGAATAATCCCCTGGCGGTCGACGACGTAGGTTTCCGGCCACATATCGGTGTGGTAGAGCTTCGCAGCGGTCTGGTCCGGATCGCGCACAGTGATGAGATCGATGTGGTGGCGGACGAGGAAGCTCGAATAGGCGGCGGGGTCGTCGTCGATGCTGATGGCGAGGATGACGAGATTGGGCTGCTCATGGTGGAGAGCCAGGAGCGAGGGCATCTCGGCGACACAGGGCATGCACCAGGAGGCCCAGAAATTGACCAGCACGACCTGGCCGCGGTACTGGGCCAGGTGAACGGTGGACGTGCCGTCGGAGATGGTGAAGTCGGGGGCGGCCTTGCCGGTTTGGGCGGGATGCGCTCCGCGGTTGCACGCCGGCACGAGGGCCAGGGGAAGGGAGAGCGCCAGGACGAGGCAACGAGGGAACCGCACCTCCTTATAATACGGAGCGACGGGGCATGAAGAAAACGGTGAGGCGCGATGAGCAAGGATGATCTGGAGCGCGGCGGGGGCGGCAGGTTGAAGCCGGAATACACGCCAGTACTGGGGCTGGCCGACGCGGGCGGCGGAGCTCCGGCGGCGGACTGGCGCGAGTGGGCCGGCAAGACTGTGTCGGGGACTGTCTTCGACCAGCCGGAGCCCGAAGAGCTGATCGAGCTGACGGTGATCGTTCCGGCGCGCAACGAAGAGGACTCGCTGGGCGAGTGCCTGCAGTCGCTGGTGAGCCAGTCGGAGGAGATCTTCGAGCTGGGCCGCGACTGGGAGCTGATCGTGGTGGACGATCGCTCGACCGACCGGACGGCGGAGATTGCGGGGTCGATCGCGCGCGGCTTTGCCGGCGTGACCGTGATGCAGGCGGGCAAGCTGGAGCCGGGCTGGACGGGAAAGGCGAATGCGGTTTGGACGGCGGCGCGGCGGGCGCGCGGACGCTGGCTGCTGTTTACCGATGCCGACACGGTGCACGAGCCGGGCGGCCTGCGCCGGGCGATGCACGAGGCGGAGCGGCACAAGGCGGGCATGTTGAGCTACTCGCCGCGGCAGATTGTGCGCGGGCTGGCGCAGCGCTCGCTGATGCCGCTGGTCTTTTGCGAGCTGGCGCTGGCCTATCCGCCGGCCAAGGTGTCGGACCCGGCGCAGCGCATCGCGGCGGCCAACGGGCAGTTCCTGCTGGTGGAGCGCGAGGCGTACCGGAAGCTGGGCGGGCACCCCAGCGTGGCCGATAAGGTGCTCGAGGACGTGGAGCTGGCGTTCCTGGCCAAACGGCGCAAAGTCGGCCTCCGCTTCCGCTACGCCGACGATGCCGTCTCCGCGCGGATGTACCGCAGCACGCGGGCGATGATCGAGGGCTGGACCAAGAACCTGAAGCTGCTCTTCGACAACGCGCTGGCGCTCGCGGTCTTCCGGGCCGTGGATTTTCTGCTGCTCTTCGGGCTGCCGATTCTGGCTTACGAGCTATGGAACGCGCGGTTGGGCGCGCACGGGCTTGAGTGGCTGGGCGCGGGCTGGATTCTGGCGCTGCTGTGGCTGCGGACGATCTTCCGGTTCTACTCGCGGGTAGCGAAATCGAACTTTCCTGTCGTTGAATGCCTGATTGCGCCGCTGGGCTTGCCGCTGTTCGTGTTCCTGCTCTACCGCAGCTGGTTTCAGCACCGGATTCTGAAGCGCGTAAGCTGGAAGGGGCGGGAGTATGCGGCTTGACTGGTCTCGCGCCACGGCGAAATGCCGGTTTTTTGAGCGGATCGTGGCTGGCGGCCGGGTTTTTCGATCCGGCGCAAATCGCTACGGTTTCGTGAAACCTTGACCCGACTGCGGAATCTCTTAAGTGAGGGATCGGCATGATCTTCCTGACGCGACGGGCCACGTTTTCCGCATCGCACTACTACTGGAACGAGGCCTGGACCGAGGAGAAGAACCGGCAGGTCTTTGGCCGCTGCGCCAATCGCAACGGGCACGGGCACAACTACACGCTGGAGGTAACGGTGGCGGGCGAGGTGGACCCGGTGACCGGGTTCGTCGTCGATTTGAAGGGCCTGAGGGACGTGATCGAGCGCGAAGTTCTCGATGCGTACGACCACAAGCACCTGAACCTGGACGCGCCTGAGTTCGCGCGGGCGATTCCGACCACGGAGAACATCGCGATTGCGGCATGGAAGAGACTGGAGCCGGCGATCAATCGTTCGAACGGGGGTTCGGGCGGGGCCGTGGGCGGCGCGCGGTTAAGCCGCATACGCGTGTACGAGACGCCGGAGATCTTTGCCGAGTACCGGGGTGAAGCGTGAAGGCGTACTTTGGCCGGCGCTACATGGTCAGCGCCAGCCACCGGCTACACACGGCAGCGCTCACGGCCGGGGAGAATCGCGCCGCGTACGGCAAGTGCAACAACGAGCACGGCCACGGGCACAATTACGTTGTCGAGGTGCTGGTGGGCGGCACGGTCGATGCGGAGACAGGGATGGTGGTCGATCTGGTGGCGCTGGATCGGGCGGTGAGTGAGCGGGTCCTGGATCGGTTCGACCATGCCAACCTGAATCTCGACCCGCTGTTTGCCGAACGCGTGCCCACGACCGAGAATTTCTGTAAGGCCATCTTTGAGTTGTTGCGCGATGCGATTCCGGCGGGCGAGCTGGACCGGGTTCGAGTGGAAGAGACGGAAAACAATTCCTTTGAGTATTCGCTGGGAGGTTGAAGAGAATGGCACGTCCGATGATTGTGACCAGGGCAGTTCGCAGCGCCGCGGAGCCGGACGAGGGCTTGAGCGGGTTCAGCACGCAGGAGATGTACCGTGAGCTTTTAAGCCGCCTGGGCGAGGACCCCGATCGCGACGGGCTGCGCACGACGCCGGAGCGCGTGGAAAAGGCGATGGCCTACCTGACCAAGGGCTACGACCAGGACCCGGCGAAGATTCTGCGCGGGGCGATGTTCGATGTGGACTACGACGAGATGGTCATCGTCAGGGACATCGAGATGTTCTCGCTGTGCGAGCATCACATGCTGCCGTTCTTCGGCAAGGTGCACGTGGCCTACATTCCCAAAGGCAAAGTCATCGGCCTGAGCAAGATTCCCCGGCTGGTCGAGGTGTTCGCGCGGCGGCTGCAGGTGCAGGAGCGGCTGACGCGGCAGATCGCCGACGCCATCCAGGACGCGATCGCGCCGCAGGGCGTGGGGGTGGTCATCGAGGCGCGCCACCTGTGCATGATGATGCGCGGCATCGAGAAGCAGCACTCGTCCACGGTGACCAGCGCCATGGTCGGCTGCTTCCGCCACAAAGAAACGCGCGCGGAATTCCTCTCGCTGGTGCGCCAGCCGGCCAGCGGCGGGGCGTAAGCGGGGCGCGCCTGAGCGTTGGGATCTAGAACCGGAAGCCTGCTCCAAAGCTCATCAGGATCGTGGTCTGCTGTTCGCTGGGAATCGAGAACGTCGTACTTGAATTGAGCAAGATTTCTTTGGTGTTCTTCGGTAGATAGAAAATCGTCGCGCTGCCGGTATCGAAGCGCAGAATCGTGTGCCGCGACGGATACACCTCCAGCACGCCACCCGCGTTCAAGACCGGATTCGTGAACATTCCCCGGTTAAAATTGGGAACGCCGGGCGCTGTCTCCACAATCTGCTTCTCCGTCTCGCCGAAGGTGATGGTTCCTCCGCGAAGCTCGCCAAAATAGCCCATGTGGTCGCGGCGGATTCCGAGTTTGACCCCGGTGAGCGCCTCGAAGGCGCGGCCCCCGGCCTGATAATCTATCCACTCGGTAAAGCCGGAGTTTCTTCCCGAATGCATCACCACCGAGTCCCAGGAAACGTGCCGGCTGAAGTTCCACGAGCCCCACACACCCCAGGTGGGATAAGCATTCAAGTACTGGAAGTCGGGAAAGATTCGCGGTTGCAATGCGAACAGCGCACCAAAATCCCACGCCTGTTTGTCCGGGACGCGCTCGGGCGTGTTTTCCTCGAGGCGTCCGAAGCTGCGCGTGATGCCCACGCGCGCGTCGAAGTGCTGCAGTGTTGCGCCTCCACGGTACTCCATGGGAAGTCCGTTCGAATAACGAGCCAGGACCTGATCGAACTGGAGAATCATCAGATGCGCCGCGTCCACGCGCAGAGCCCACCGCGGCCGCAGGCGGTATTCGGCCACGCCGCCATACTCCATGGCAAAGTTCGTCTGCCGCGTGCAGTCGGAGTATGCAGACGGATCGTAGTCGAATGTGCCGCAACTGAAGCCCGCGACACCGGCGCGCACCTTGCCGTAGAGGCCCCAACGCTGGCCGCGCCAGCCCGCTCTCACGCCCCCCAGGGCAAGCATCTGCCTTCCGGAGCCAAGGGAATTGGTTTCCAGAAAGAATGAGGTGGGCTGCACCATGCCTTCCAGGGCGAGGCTGGGCGAAAGGTTGCGCGAGTAAGTGAACGATGGCAGTGAAGGATAGGCATAGTGATTCGTTTCCGGCTGGCACTGCGGACCCGCTCCGATTGGCACACAGGTTTGCTGGCCGACGGTCTGCAATCCAATACTGACGGCGAGCTCATCGCGCGTGAACTGCTGCGACGGCGCGGCGACGGGTAAAAGCAGCGGAAGCGAGAGAAACCAAAGAGAAATCCCGAAAAATCGCGGCGACCGGAAGGTCGATTTCACGTGCTTCTCCTCATTGAATGAATCAACGAGCAGTTCGGATACAGAGAGGTGGAGTACTGACAGTGTAGACGCGCGGCCGGGAAAGTGGCGAGCGATGTAAAGTTCTGTTGCGAGGGCTCGAGAGTTATGGAACTGGGAACCACTCTTGCCCGGCCGGACGCCGCGCCTCAGGCCCCGTTTGGCGGGGGCGCCGTCAGATACTTTTCGCGGAGCGAGTTGCCCGCGGCCAGCGCCCGTTCGTATTTCCGCTTGACGGTCCGATCGATCCGCGCGAGAAGCGCGGCGTCGTCTTCGCCAACCAGCACCGCGCGCGCTACCCCCTCCAGTTGCTGCCAGTCGTGCCAGTCGCCGATGCGGCGCTGCGCGGTGGTCAGGGCGTCGATCAAAGCCGGATCGGAGTCGGCGGAAAGCTGCAGGATGTAGCGCAGCTCTTTCAACTTGAGGCGGAACGCGTGGATGTTCTCGGCGTCGAGCGGCGGCCATAAGCCGAGTTCCCGGGCAACGTCGGTCGCGGCCGTGCGGAGATTCTCGGGCGGAGGGCCGGGCAGGCCATCCCCGGATGAATCGCCCTGCGCCGAATGCAGCGCGGCTCGGATGAGCTTGGCGTACTCCTTCAGGTCCCCGCGCGCCGCTTTGCGCCGCCGGTGAAGCAGACGCTCCAGCGCCTCGACTTTCTGCTGCCGCGCGATCTCGAAATGCCCGGCCAGCCGGGTGAGGGAATCGCCGGCGGAGTACCGCGCCAGCCGGTGGGCGTTGCCCAGCATCACGTCCATGTCGCGCACACTGCCGGCCGCCTTGCGCACCGACTCGATCGATCTGAGCAGGCGCCGCGATTTCTTCTCGTCGCCCGGCGCAAGCGCGGCGGCCATCGCCTCCACACGCCGCGCGGTGGTGCGCAGCCTGTGGATTCTGCTGGCTGGAGGGTCGCCGGGCAAGCTCTTCAACGATTTTCCGAGCTCGCGCAGCGCCTTTCGCGCGCGTTCGAGTTCGTGCGTCATCTCTCTTCCTCTAGCTTGGGCCGATTCGGGCGGGTTGGCAAGAGGAGTTCTGCCAGCTAAAGTGATGAAGTGAACGGACTTTTGGTGATCGACAAGCCGGGAGGAATGACGAGCCACGACGTGGTCAACCGGCTGCGCCGGATCGCCGGGGAGCGGTCGATCGGCCATTTGGGCACGCTGGATCCCATGGCCACCGGCGTGCTCCCGCTGCTGATGGGCAAGTTTACCCGGCTGGCGCAGTACTTTTCCACCGACGAAAAGAGCTATACGGGGGCGATCCGCTTCGGATTCGCGACCGACACCTATGACGCCGAGGGCGAGCCTGCCGGGCCGGACCGCTGGCCGGAAGCGGCCGGGACGCTGACGCTGGAGCGAGTGCGGGCGGCCGCCGGGCGTTTCCTCGGCGAAACCCAGCAGATGCCGCCGCCGTTTTCCGCCAAGAAGATCGGCGGCAAGCCCGCCTATAAGCTGGCGCGGGAGGGCAAGCCGGTGGAGCTGAAGCCGGCCCGCGTCCGCATCGATGCTTTCGAGATTGTGTCGATGGAGGGGCCGGAGGCGAACTTCGCCATCGACATCAGCTCCGGCGGCTACGTGCGCTCGGTGGCGCACGAGCTGGGGCAGGATCTGGGCTGCGGGGCGCATCTGAGCCGGCTGCGGCGCACGCGGGCCGGAGCCTTCACGCTGGCCGAGGCCCACACGCTCGAAGAACTGGAGGCGCTGGCCGGGAACGCGGAGGGGCTGGAGGCCCTGTGTTTGCACCCGCGGGCTCTGTTGCCGGAGATGCCCTCGGTGACCGGCGACAGCCAGGCGCTGGGCCGGCTGCGCAACGGCGCGCAAGCCAACCTGCCGGAGTTCACGCAGGCGCCGATGGTCAAGGTCTTCGCCAGCCAGCGCGAGATGGTTGGCATCGCGCGGCGCGTGGCCGGCACGCTGTTTCAGCCGGTCGTCGTCATGGGGTGACTCCTTTTCCTCATTCGGCTCCGAGCGCCAAGTCTTAGACTGGATTTCGCAGTCTTTCTCAAGGAGCAGACCCCATGCCCTATCTCACGGACTATCGTTATACTCGCGAGCACGAGTGGATCTCGGTCGATGGAGCCATCGGCGCCATCGGCATTACCGACTACGCCCAGAACTCTCTCGGCGACATCGTGTACGTCGATGCGCCCAAGGTCGGCGACACGGTGACGGCGAACGCCACCTTCGGTTCGGTCGAGAGCGTAAAGGCCGTCAGCGACCTCTTTTCGCCCGTCACCGGCAAGGTGACTGAGGTGAACGAGGAGCTGAAGACCGCTCCCGACAAGATCAACCAGGACCCGCACGGCACCTGGATCATTAAGGTCAAGCTTTCGAATCCCGCCGAGGTGTCCGGCCTGCTCGACGCCGCGGCGTACGAAGCGCTTATCGCCGAAGAATCTGGAAGCTAGGCGATGCGCTACCTTCCAAAATCGGACGATGAGCGGCGGCAGATGCTCGCCGAGATCGGCGCGAAATCGATCGACGAGCTTTTCGCCTCGATTCCGGCCGAGTTCCGGCTTGCGCGCGACCTCGACATTCCGCGCCAGCAGGCCGAAAGCGAGATCGTCGAGTATTTTCGCGCCGCCGGGCAGAAGAACGCGACCGACTACGCCAGCTTCCTGGGCGCGGGCGCCTATCGCCACTACCGGCCCGTGATCATTGACGCGCTGGTGCAGCGCGGCGAGTTCCTGACCAGCTACACGCCCTACCAGGCCGAGCTCGCTCAGGGCACTCTGCAGGCAATCTTCGAGTTCCAGACGATGATCGCCGAGTTGACCGGCATGGACGTGGCCAACGCCAGCATGTACGACGGGTCCACTGGAGCAGCCGAGGCGGTGCTGATGGCCATGCGCGTCACCGGCCGCCACAAGGCCGTCGTTGCCGCCACCGTGCATCCCGAGTATCGCGAGGTGCTGCACACCTATTTGCAGTACCGCGAGATGCCGGTTGCGCTCGTGGGCTACGATGCCAAAACGGGCCGCATCGATCTCGCGGCGCTCGAAGCCGCGGTCACCGACGAAACCGCGGCAGTGCTGGTGCAAAGCCCCAATTTCTTCGGCGTCATCGAGGACATTCCGGCCATCGCGCAGATTGCCCACGCGAAGGGCGCGCTGCTGATCGTGTCGATTGCCGAGGCCGTCTCGCTCGGCATCGTGCGCCCGCCGGTCGAGGCCGACATCGTCACCATGGAAGCGCAATCTTTCGGCGTCGCGCTCAGCTATGGCGGACCGTTTTGCGGCGTCATCGCGGCGAAGGAACAGTTCGTGCGGCAGATGCCGGGCCGTCTCGCCGGGCAAACGGTCGATGGGGCAGGGAATCGCGGCTTCGTGCTCACGCTGGCCACGCGCGAGCAGCATATCCGACGCGAGAAGGCTACCTCGAACATCTGCACCAACCAGGCGCTCGTGGCGCTGATGGCGACGATCTTTCTCGCTGTCTACGGCAAGGAAGGCTTGCGCGAACTGGCCGAGCACAACCTGGCGAAGGCCGACTACGCGACTCGGACGCTGGCTGCGCAGCCCGGCGCGAAGCTGCGCTTTACGGGCGCGCCGCGCTTCAATGAATTCGTTCTGCAGACGAACGAAGCGTCCGCGGCCTGGAGCCAACGTCTGCTCGACAACAAGATCGTCGGCGGCATCGAGTTGAGCCGGTGGTATCCGGAGCTCGCGAACTGCACGCTCTGGTGCGCGACGGAGGTGGTGACGCGCCAGCAGATTGATACCGCGGCGAAGGTGATGGCGGGCGGGGCGGTGGAGGCGTAGCATCGTGCGCATGTGAGGAAGGTTTGGCTATGGCCAATCTACGCAGGCAAGACAAAGTTGTAGTTTTTGAGAAGCGGCGCGAAAAGTGGACAAGGGCGCGCTCTCACGGAAAGCTGCACTTCATTCTCTTGAGAGGTGTGCTGTGGTGGAGCGGTTTTATGTTCCTTTTCATGACGGCTTTCTCTGTCAGCGTGATTCAAGCGCCATTTGGTTGGCGGCTTTTGATTGTCGAAGTTGTAGTCTGGCCCATTGCTGGGTACTTCTACGGCTTATGGGTTTGGCACTTGATGGAAAGTAAATATGGCCCGAAATCCCGAAATCCGTACTCCATCGCAGAGGGATAAACGCTGGCAATCGCAAAAGAACTTACAGGGGCAGATTGAATGACAACTTCAGCGTATCCCCGCACGTTGGGCAAAGTCCGCCCGCATCCGACGCAGAACGAGGCGCTGCTCTTCGAGAAGTCGTCGCCGGGCAAACGCGCTTACAAGCTGCCGCCGCTCGACGTGCCTGCGGCGGACGCGAAGGCCCTGCTCGGCGCGGCGCACCGGGACGCCCCAGCGGAGCTGCCCGAGCTGAGCGAGATCGAGATCATCCGCCACTTCACGCGCCTCTCCACGTGGAACTACGCCATCGATCTCGGCATGTACCCGCTGGGCTCCTGCACCATGAAGTACAACCCGCGCGTGAACGAACATGTCGCGCGCATCGAGGGGCTGGCTGAGGCGCATCCCTACCGGCCCGAGCCGCTGGCGCAGGGTATTTTAGAGGTTTTGGACCTGCTGCAACGATGCCTGCTAGAGATCACCGGCATGGACGCAATCACCTTGCAGCCGGCGGCGGGCGCGCACGGCGAGTTCACGGGCATCCTGCTTGCGCGCGCGTGGCACGAGTCGAGGGGCAATCCGCGCAAGAGGATCCTGATTCCCGACTCGGCGCATGGCACCAACCCGGCCACGGCGGCCATCTGCGGCTACGCGGTCGAGAACCTGAAGTCGAATGCCGAAGGCGGCATCGATCTCGATGCTCTCGCGCGCCAGGTGGACGAAGAGACCGCCGCGCTGATGCTCACCAACCCTTCGACGCTGGGAGGGTTCGAGAGCCAGATCGCGAAGATCGCCGAGATTCTGCACGCCAAGGGCGCATTGCTCTACATGGACGGCGCAAACATGAACGCGCTGGTGGGCAAGGCCCGGCCCGGCGACTTCGGCGTGGACGTGATGCACCTGAACCTGCACAAGACCTTCTCGACTCCGCACGGCGGCGGCGGGCCCGGCTCGGGACCGGTCGCGTGCAAAAAGTTTCTGGAGCCTTTCCTTCCGCTCCCGGTGCTGGTCCAAAACGAGAACCGTACGAAGTACCGCTGGGAGTACGACCGGCCGCAGTCGGTCGGCCGCGTGCGCGCGTTCTACGGCAACACGGGCATGTTCATCCGCGCGCTGGCGTATATTCTGGCCAACGGTCCCGACGGCCTGCGCCAGACCACGGAAGACGCGGTGCTGAACGCCAACTACATCCGCAAGAAGCTCGAAGACGTGTATGAGCTGCCGTACCAGACGGCCTCGATGCACGAGGTTGTGTTCAGCGACAAGCGGCAGGCGGCGCGCGGCGTCAAAACCGGCGACATCGCCAAGAGGCTCATCGATTACGGCTTCCATCCCTACACGGTCAGCTTCCCGCTCATCGTGCATGGCGCGCTGATGATCGAGCCCACCGAAAGCGAGTCCCGCGAGGAGCTGGACCTGTTCATCGACGCCATGCGCGCGATCGCGCGCGAGGCCGAAGAGAATCCCGATCTGGTGAAGACCGCGCCGCATTCCACGCGCGTCTCGCGGCTCGACGAGGTGCAGGCCGCACGCAAACCAATCCTGCGCTGGAAGCCGGAAAGACAGGAACTAGGGACTAGGGACTAGGGAAGACGCCTCTCTCGCGTGGTGGGCAGATCGATCGCTACTCGTCCTCGCGTTCTCTCAGTTCGTTGCTTGCTCCCTCGCTCCCTTGCTGCCTTGCTCCCTGCCTCACGTACCAAACCCGCCATATGCCCCGCAGATCGCGCTGGCTACACTCGACTTCAGAATGGCGAGTACTCCCTCATCGCCGGCGTCGGGCTATCGCGGGCGGCTGGCGCCCTCGCCCACGGGCTATCTGCATGTGGGCCACGCACGCACCTTCTGGACGGCCTATCAGCGCGCGCGCGAGGCCGGCGGCACGCTGGTGATGCGCATGGAGGATCTGGACCCCGACCGCAGCCGCCCGGTCTATGCCGATGCGGCAACCGACGACCTGCGCTGGCTGGGAATCCGCTGGCAGGAGGGGCCGGACAAGGGCGGACCGTTCGGCCCTTATCTGCAGAGCAAGCGCCGCGCCTTCTATCTCGAAGTCTGGCGAAAGCTGCTGCGCACGGGGCGCCTGTTCCCCTGCCGCTGCTCGCGCAAGGACCTGGAGACAGCCCTCGGCGCGCCGCACGAGCGCGCGCAGACCGGGAGCGGAGGCGGCAAGCTCGATACCCTCGACGAGGAGCCGCTCTACCCCGGCACCTGCAGGCGGTTCCTGGGCGGAACGCCGCGGCTGCCCGGGCCTACATCCGATGAACCCGAAATGCCGGGCAACACCAACTGGCGCTTCCGCGTTCCCGACGGCGAGGCAATTGAGTTCGTCGACCGGAACCTGGGGCCGCAGCGATTCGTGGCGGGCAGGGACTTCGGAGATTTCTTGGTGTGGCGGCGGGACGGCGAGCCCAGCTACCAGCTTGCCTGCGTGGCCGACGACGCGGCAATGGGCATCACCGAGGTGGTGCGCGGGGCCGACCTGCTGAAGTCGACGGCGCGACAGATTCTGCTGAACCACGCCCTGGGATACAAAGATCCCGCCTGGTACCACTGCCGCCTGGTGGTGGACCACAACGGACGGCGCCTGGCCAAGCGCCACGACGCGTTGAGTCTGCGCGCCCTGCGCCAGCGCGGGCTCACTCCGATGAAAATTCTGGCGGCGGAGCTGCCGGTCGAGGTCTGACGGCGCGGTTCCGCATCCCGGCGGCGAAAGATGGTTGCGGCCTGGCGCGGGGACCATGCTGTACCATCGGTGACGGGAGAAAACCCCCTCGTTCGTTATGCCCGAAGCACAGAACCACCGACTGAACCCATTACGCACCGCGCCGAACCTGCTCACGCTGATGCGCATCTGCCTGGCGCCGTTTCTGGTGGCGGCGATCCTCGAAGAGCACTACCTGCTGAGCTTCGCGCTGTTCGTAGCCGCCGGGCTCACCGACGCGCTCGACGGCACGCTGGCGCGCATCCTCAAGCAGCGATCGATGTTTGGCCAGTATCTCGACCCGGTGGCCGACAAGCTGCTGCTCAGCACGCTCTTCCTGGTGCTGTTGCACAAGAACTTGATGCCCGTCACGGTGACGGTTCTGGTGTTTGGCCGGGATGTGGGCATCCTGCTGGTCGCGGCGCTGCTTTACGCGACCGTGGGCCGCCGGGAGTTCCATCCCAGCATCTACGGCAAGGCGAATACCCTTGCCCAGATTGCAGCGGTCGCGGCCGTCCTGCTGCATCAGCTCACTGCGGCGCCCTGGGTGACTTTCACCCGCGCCACGGCGCTCGACCTTACCATCGTCCTCACGGTGGTCTCGGGCTTTCATTACGCGTGGGTGGTCTCGCGCCGCACGGCCGCTCCGGCGGGCAACGGTAACCATTCCACTAACAATCAGGCGGGGAAATGAACCTAATTCGTCCTGCATTCAAATCTCTTCTTGCGCTGGCCATCGCCGCCGCGGCTTTTCTAGCGGCTTTCTGGGCAAGTCGCTTCATTCATCTTCCTCGCGGCGGCTTTACCCCCGGCAGCTTCGTGCTGCAGTCGATCTATCTAGTGCTGTGCACCGCCCTCATGATTTGGTTCTCGAAAGGACGGCTGGCGGAGTTCGGGTTCACGTGGGGCAAATTCAAGCCCAGTCTGGGCTTCTTTTTGTGCCTCGTGCCGGCTCTGGCCGCGGGTTTGCTCAGCGTCGCAGCAGCGCGAAGCGGGCATGGCGCGGAAGCCACGTTCGGGCTGACCAAGCTGCAATTCGTCGTCTTTGTCTGGATTTATTCGAGCATCTGTGAGGAGGTTCTGACGCGAGGATTGCTGCAAACGCTCCTGCAGAACGCGGTGGGCGCGGAGGCCTCCGGACGCCTGCGGCGCGGCATTCCCGTTGTTCTCAGCGGGTTGTTTTTCGGAGCCATGCATCTGGCGCTGGTTCCGAAGATGGGTGCTGGCGCGGCGCCGATTATTGTCTCTGCCGTCTATCTGGGATTGGTTGCGGCATACTACCGCCAGAAGACAGGGAGTCTCCTGCTGCCGGTCCTGCTGCACATGTTCTTCAATGTCGCCGGATCGCTACCCGCCTGGATCGCGCAGTGGATGCGGTAGGGCGCGGCTTTTCCTTCACCCGCCGCCAGCCGCAACTCCGCTTGCCTGCCTCGGGCGCCTGACTCCGCGTGGGCCGTTTCGTGCCGCCCGACCGCGCAGCCAGGCAACGGAGCCGCCACAAAATAGGGATCGGGCAAGGGAACAGCGGAGGGCGTGACGGACTGCCCCGCGCGCGGAACCTCGAGTCAAGGTCTACGAATCGTCGGGGAGATCTTCGGTTCCAGCCGTGTCTTCAATCTCCATGTCGCGAAACTCTTCGGAATCGAAGACCTCGCCACACTCCAGGCACTCGACATACTCGGTGTCATCGTGCCGGGAAACAATCCGGACCTTGGGGTGTCTGCAGGCGGTTGCCATCTTTCTCAGAGCCTAGTGACTCCTCTGCGCTTCCAGAGCTGCCAATAGCCGTTCCGGTTGGGCGCCTTTCCGTCCGGCCCTCGGGGCCGGGCCGGTTCTGCCACCGAAAAAAGCCCATTGCCACGCCACCCGGGATTCCTGCCCCAACGGCCTGGACCTGCTGCTGGGGAACCCGGAAGTTTCTTGCGCCGGATTCGGGAATAGCCGCTCGGAAATCGCTATCAATGCTCTTTCCGCCCGATTGTAGCCGTCTTTTGCCCGAATGCAAACCGATTTTTGTTGAATCTTCCGGTCCCCGGCTATTCAGCGGCCACAGGCCCGCGTTCTACCTCAGATTGCGCTTGATCTGGTCCGCCAAATCGTGCCCGGTAACCATGGCCTTGTGGCTCCAACTGCCGCCATTGGTTGGCATCTCCGGGGTGACGAACTGTTGAATCAGCTGATGGCCGGCGCGGCTCGACAGCGTAACCTCGACTTGAACATGGCCGCCTTCCAGGCTGTTGTTATGGAACTTGACGATCTTGCACTCCAGCACGGCCGCGGCCGCCGCGTCGGCGTCTGAGATCGGCGCGCCATCCTCGACCACGGTCCCGAAGATGCCTTTTTTGGCCAGTTCCGCGCGCAGGCTGTCATAGGAGCCGTTTAGATATTCGGCCGGCACGGATATGTCGCTGGCCGTGGTTAGGTGCTTCACTTCCACGATCTTGTATTTCGCCTGGGCGTTCCCTTTGGTCGCGGTCAGAACCGAAACCGTGAACAACAGGGCGAGTGGGGCCAACCACAAAACAGAGCGATTCATCGATCCCTTTCAGATGGTTCAGAAACTTCCCAACGTGTTGGATTCAGGCCGGTTACGCAAGGCTAGAGCGGCAGCTTCCGCCGACGCGTCCGCGCACTACTTCAGATTGCGCTTGATCTCCTGCGCCAGAAAGCGCCCGGTATTCTTGGCCTTGACATCGTCCGGGGAAACGCGCCCGCCATTGTTGAGGGGCAGCTTCCCGGTGGTGAATTGCTGAATCGCCTTGTGGTCGCCGCGGCTCGACAGCGTGACGTCCACGACGATGTATGGCGGCATCAAGACCCCGGTCTTGTAGTCCGTGATCTTGCAGTCCAGCACGACCGCGTCCGCCGCGTCGGCATCGGAAATCGTTCCGCCATCCGCAACCACGGTCCCGAAGACGCCCTGTTTGGCCAATTCCTCGCGCAGATCGTCATAGGCAAGGTTCAGATAGTCGGCCGAAAGCGATACGTTGTCGGCCTTGGTCAGGTGCTTCACTTCCACAACCTTGTATTTCGCCTGATCCTTCTCTTTTGCCGCAGTCAGAGCCGAGGCCGCGAGCAGCAAGGCGGACAGAACGAACCATGAAGTATAGCGTTTCATTGCAATCTCCCGGCTGGCCCCAAATCCTCCCGAAGCCATGGATTTTGAGCCGGTTACGCAAGGTCAAACCAGCAGCTTCGGGCTGCGCCGGCAGCACGCCGCATCCTTGCTCGGTAGCGCGACGCGGGAACATCTTCGTTTCCGCGCTCCCACGATCCTCCAGGAACGATGAGCCAGTCTAGTAATGCCAATCAGGCCGCCGACGTGACAGCGGTCACGCGCTCGACAGCTCTGGCCCGAATCGCAGCGGCGATCCCAGGCGCGGACTTGAAAGGGGAATTCGAGCGGACGTATACTAAACACGGACCGATCCAGTCGTATATCTCATGCTCAAGCTCACCAAGAAAGCGGATTACGGGCTGATGGCCCTGAAGTGTCTGGCCGAGCACCCGGAGTCGCCCGCACTGAGCGCCAAGGACGTCGCCGACGCTTACGGGATTCCCGCGCAGCTTCTGGCCAAGATCCTGCAGCGGCTTACCAAGACCGGGCTCCTGCGGTCGCACGCGGGAATCAACGGCGGGTACGCGCTGGCCCGGGATGCGCATCAGATTTCGGCGTTCGAGGTGATCCACGCCATCGATGGGCCGCTGTTCATCACCTCCTGCTTCAAGGGCGCCAAGTCGTGCGAAATGACCCGGAACTGCACCATCAAGGAGCCGCTGGCGCGGGTCAACGAGACGATCGCGGGAGTTCTGAAGAGCATCAGCATCGCCGATCTGGTGGATCAAGAACATGCGCCAGCGAAAACGCAGGACGCGCTGGTGACATTAACGAAATAGAGAGTTCTTACCGCCCGCGCAAGCGGCGAGCGGGACCGTAACGAGAGGTAGAAGGGCATGAGCACGGGGTCAAATCAAGTGGAAGCGCCGGAGGGCGTCTGTTTGCCCATCTACATGGATAATCAGGCCACGACGCCTCTGGATCCGAGGGTGCTGGAGGCCATGATGCCGTACCTGACGGCCAGGTTCGGCAACGCGGCCAGCCGCAACCACTCCTTTGGCTGGGAAGCCGAAAAGGCCGTCGAAGCGGCGCGCGAACAGGTGGCAAAGCTCATCGGCGCTACGGCCAAGGAGATCGTCTTTACCTCCGGCGCCACCGAGAGCGACAACCTGGCCATCAAGGGCATCGCGGAGATGTACCGCGAGCGCGGAAACCACATTATTACGCAGGTCACCGAGCACAAGGCGGTGCTGGACACGTGCAAGCGCCTGGAGAAGGCCGGCTGCCGCGTCACGTTTCTGCCGGTGAAGGCCGACGGCATCATTGACCTGGAAGACCTGGAACGCGCCATCGACTCGAAGACGATCCTGGTCTCGATTATGGCCGCCAACAACGAGATCGGCGTGCTGCAGCCCGTTCGCGAGATCGGCCGGCTCTGCCACGAAAGGGGCGTCCTCTTCCACACCGACGCGGTGCAGGCCCTGGGCAAGGTTCCATTCAACGTCATCGACGATTTCGTCGACGTGGCCTCAATCTCCGCGCACAAGATCTACGGACCGAAGGGCGTGGGCGCGCTCTACGTCCGGCGGCGCAATCCGCGGGTGCAGATCGCCGCGCAGATCGACGGCGGCGGCCACGAGCGCGGCATGAGGTCGGGCACGCTGAATGTTCCCGGCATCGTGGGCCTGGGCGCGGCGTGCGAGATTGCCTGCGCCGAGATAGCGGAAGAGACCTGCCGGCTCGAAGCCCTGCGCGACCGGCTCAAGACAAAGATCGAGTCCGAACTCGACTACACGCACGTGAACGGCTCGATGGAGCATCGGCTGCCCGGCAATCTGAACATGAGCTTTTTGTACGTCGAGGGTGAGTCGCTGCTGATGGGCATCAACGACGTAGCGGTATCGAGCGGCTCGGCCTGTACCTCGGCCACCCTCGAGCCTTCTTACGTGCTCAAGGCTTTGGGCCTGGGTGACGATGTGGCTCATAGCAGCATTCGTTTTGGCCTGGGACGCTTCAACACCGAGGCCGAGGTGGACTACGTGGCGGCTAAGGTCGTGAGCGTCGTCCGGCATCTCCGCGAGCTTTCGCCGCTCTACGAGATGGCAAAGGAAGGGATCGATCTGGCGAAGGTGGAGTGGCAGGCGAAGTAAGGCTGGGAACAAGGGAACGAGAAAGCATCGGCGGGCGCACCAGCCGAATCAAAAAAGAGAAGGAATGCGCGCACCGCGTAAGGAAAACAGGGAACCATGGCATATAGCGACAAAGTCGTAGACCACTACAACAACCCGCGGAACGTGGGCACGCTCGACAAGAACTCGGCCGAGGTGGGCACGGGTCTTGTGGGCGCGCCGGAGTGCGGCGACGTGATGCGGCTGCAGATCCGCGTGAATCCCGAGACGCAGGTGATCGAAGAGGCCAAGTTCAAGACCTTCGGCTGCGGCTCGGCCATCGCCAGCTCGTCGCTGGCCACCGAATGGATCAAGGGCCGCACCGTCGATGACGCGCTGGACATCAAGAACACCGACATTGTGAAGGAATTGTCGCTGCCGCCGGTCAAGATTCACTGCTCGGTGCTGGCCGAGGACGCGATTCGCGCGGCCATCGGCGACTGGAGAAAGAAGAATGGCGTCGCGGAGCAGCCTCCGCAGGCGACCGGAAAGTAGATCCGCAAAACGGCGGATAAGGGGCCGGCAATTATGGCAGACATCGTCTCAATCGATTCAAAGCCTTCGAAGAACCTGATCTCGGCGGAGCCTGAGCCTCCCATGGATGGCTCAGCGGGCGCGCCGCCTCCCACGTACGGCCTGCACCTGACCGAGCGCGCCGTCAAGCGCATCCGCGCGGTTCTGGTCAAAGAGAAAATCTCACCCGGCGAAGGCGGCTTGCGGATCGGCGTTAAGGGCGGCGGCTGCTCGGGGCTGTCGTACTCCATCAGCTTCGACACCCATCCCCGCGAGCGCGACCGCGTCTTTACCTTCGACGGTGTGCGCGTCTTTATCGATCCCAAAAGCTTCGTTTATCTGCACGGCATGACGCTGGACTACGAAGAGACGCTGATGCGTCAGGGATTCAACTTCATCAACCCCAACTCCACGCGCTCCTGCGGCTGCGGGACGTCGTTTTCTGTGTAGTGTCACAGGTTGAGCAAGGTTCGTTTCATGCTGAAAGTTCTCGATTCCGCGGTTCCGGTTTCCTGTTGGTCCTGCTCCGTCGCGCACAACGAATCCACCCTCTTTTGCCCGCATTGCAGCAAGATTCAGCCGCCGCGCGGCGGCGATTATTTCTCCGTTTTTGGACTGGCGCCCAAGCTCAACATCGATTTGGCCGCGCTGGAGAACGAGTTCCATCGCCTCAGCCGCAAGCTGCATCCCGACCGCTTTGCCCGCGCCGGAGAAGACGAGAAGCAGTGGAGCCTGGCCGACACGGCGCTGCTCAACGACGCATATCGCACGCTGAAGGATCCGCTGCGCCGCACCGAATATCTGCTTAAGCTCCAGGGCGCGGAGGTTGGGGAATCCGCGGCGGAGGCCGCATCGAACGGCGCCGCCCGCAAAAATCCTTCGCATGTGCCGGCCGACCTGCTCGAGAAGGTCTTCGACCTCAACATGCAGCTCGAAGAGATGCGGAGCTCGAATCGGGTGAATCGCGACGATCCCGAACGGAAGCAGACTCTCGTCGCGGCCAAAGAGAAGTTCGAAGCCCTTGTGGACGCGGTCGACCGCGATCTGCGCACGCAGTGGGCCATCTGGGATGCGGGCGACTCGGCGGCGCGCCCGGCTGCGCAGCGCGCCATGGCCGCGCTGCTCGATCGCAGGCGCTACCTGAGCAATCTGGTCCGCGACGTCATCGAAGTTTTAGGAGCCTGAGAAAAGGGAATGGCGGAATCGCGCATCGTCGGAATCGATCTGGGAACCACGAATTCATTGGTCGCCTACATGGAGGGCGGCAAGCCAGTAGTCATTCCCGGAGTCGACGGATCGAACCTGGTGCCGTCGGTCGTCGCGCTCGATCCCATCGCGGCAGGCGGCGGCCGGCCGACCGTCACCGTGGGCAACAGCGCGCGCAAAGCGCTCATCGAGACGCCGGAGCGCGTCATCTACTCCGTGAAGCGGCTGATGGGCCGCGGCTTGGAGGAAGTTCGCGCGGAGCGGAAGTACTTTCCGTTCCGCTTGGCCGATGACATCGAGGAAGGCGAGGTCCCGCGCATCCAGTTGGGCGAGCTGCGCTTTACGCCGCCCGAGATTTCGGCCTACGTGCTGCGCCAGCTCAAGCGCAACGCCGAGCGATTCTTCGGCGTGCCAGTCAAGCAGGCCGTCATCACCGTGCCGGCCTACTTCAACGACGCGCAGCGCCAAGCCACGAAGGATGCGGGCCGCATGGCGGGCCTCGACGTCCTGCGCCTGGTGAACGAGCCTACCGCTGCCGCGCTGGCATACGGGCTCGACCGCGCGAAAGCCGAAACCATCGCGGTCTACGACCTCGGCGGCGGAACTTTCGATATTTCCATTCTCAAGCTGCGCGGCGGCATCTTCGAGGTGCAGTCCACCAACGGCGACACGCACCTGGGCGGCGACGACATCGACAATCTGCTGGTGGCTATCGCCCTCGACGAGATTCTTGCCGAGCACGGCGTCGACCTCCGGAAGAGCCCGGGCGCGGTGCAGGCGCTGCGCAAAGCCGCCATCGACGCCAAGATTCGTCTCTCGGCCGCTCCATCCGCCCGGTTCGACATCGAATTGCCCAACGGCGCGCGCTATCAGCGCGAGATTCCGCGCGAAGTCTTCGAGCAGGTCGTCCAGCCTGTGCTGGCGCGTACGATTGGCCCGTGCCGGCAGGCCATGGCCGACGCCAACGTTACCCCGGAGCAAATCAACGAAGTTGTTCTGGTCGGCGGATCGACGCGAATTCCCGCAGTGCGCGCGCTGGTTGACAAGCTCTTCCATCTCGGCGCGCGGGGCAAAAAGCCGCACACCGATCTCAATCCCGACGAAGTGGTTGCGCTGGGCGCCGCGGTGCAGGCCGATATCCTCGCCGGCGCGTCGCAGGCCACCGAAGAGATGCTGCTGCTCGACGTGACGCCGCTCTCGCTCGGCATCGAGGCGCTGGGCGGAACCGTGGCGCGCATCATCCAGCGCAACTCCACCATCCCCGCCTCGGCCACCGAATTCTTCACCACCGGCGTCGACGGGCAGACCAACGTCGCGATCCACGTGGTGCAGGGCGAGCGCGAGCTGGCTGCCGACTGCCGCTCGCTGGCGCGCTTCGACCTCAAAGGCATTCCGCCCATGAGCGCCGGCCTGCCGCGCATCGAGGTGCGCTTCCTCATCGACGCCGACGGCATCCTGCACGTCTCCGCGCGCGAGCAGCGCAGCGGAAAGGCCTCCGAGATCGAGGTCAAGCCAACCTACGGCCTCACCGACGAGCAGGTCGAGAACATGATCCTCGATTCCTTCGATCATGCAGAAGAAGATTTTGCTCGGCGGCTGCTCATCGAGGCGCGCAACGAGGCGGATACGATTCTTGCCGCCGTCAGCCGCGCGCCGCAGAACCCGGCGTGGAACGAGTTGAGCGCCGAGGAGCAGGCGGTCATCGCCGCGGCGCGCGACCGCCTCGTCGTCGTCAAACAAACCAACAATCTGCAGGCGATCAGCCAGGCTGTCGTCGCGCTCGACCAGGCCACGCGCCGCTTTGCGGAGTTGATGATGGACGCGGCGGTATCGAGCGCGATTCGAGGCAAGACGATGAATGACGCCGGCAAGGAACTGGATGAAACGGTGACCGCTCCGCACGATTTTGCGCCGGCGGAGTTCAAGTAGCAGCAAGTCAGCTGGTCAGCAAGTCAGCAAGCCAGCACAGAGAATACGAAGGTGATGAGTCAGACAGCAAAGAACGAGATCCCACCCGACAAGCTGGTCCGCGTCACCTTTCTTCCCGAGGGCCGCACGGTGGAGTTCGAGTTCGGCACGCTGCCCTACGATCGCCACGGCAAGCCGATGTCGTTCCTCGACGTGGCGGAGAACTTCGACGTGTTTCTCGACCACGCCTGCGGCGGTTCGTGCGCCTGTACCACCTGCCACCTGTGGATCAAGGAAGGCGCGGAGGGCCTGAGCGAAGCGGAAGACGACGAGCTCGACCGGATCGATATGGCGGCTGACCGGCAGTTGAATTCGCGGCTCGGCTGCCAGACGGTGATCGAGCGCCCCGGCGACTACGTCGTCGAAATCCCGAGCTGGAACCGCAACTACGTCAGCGAAGGCAAGCCGCTGGCGGTCGCGACGCAGAAGTAGAGCAAGGAGCTTAAATGCAGCGCGAGATTCACTGGACCGACGCCGAAGAAATCGGCATTCAGTTGGCGGAGAAGTTCCCCGGCGTCGACCCGCTCACCGTCCGCTTTACCGATCTGCACCGGTTCGTGACGGAACTCGAAGGCTTCGCCGACGATCCGGCGAAGTCGAACGAGCCGCGCCTCGAGGCCATTCAGATGGCTTGGTACGAGGAGTTCCAGGACGCGCAGAAGTAGGGCGCCCGACAGGCAACTCATTTGCATTGGATCTGAATCTCCCTGAGCTGCGAACGCCTCTCCCTACTTCCTATTGGCTATTCCCTACTCCCCGCCTTTCAACGCTTTCTCAATTCCCGCCTCTACAAGCGGCGCCATGATGGCGTAGCCGGCAGGCAGCGGATGCACGCCGTCGGCGCTCAGGGCAGGCGGAAGTCCGTCGCGCGCGTCCTTCATTGCCGAGTGATAGTCCACGTACACGTCGCCCTTTTCGGCGGCATACTTCCGGAGCCACTCGTTCACTGCCAGAACTTTCGGCGCGGGCGCGAGTCCCGGCGCCCACGGGAAGTCGAATGCCGGCAGCACCGAGCACAGCACCACGCGGATTCCGTTGGCCCGGGCCAGTTCGGCCATCGACGCGATGTTCCCCTCCGTCTGCTCCAGCGTCATCGGCCCCGTGTTCCCGGCGACGTCGTTGATCCCCGCCAGAATCACCACAACCTTCGGCTTCAGGTCAATCACGTCCTGCCGGAAGCGCACCAGCATCTGCGGCGTGGTTTGCCCGCCGATGCCGCGATTGATGTAGGGCTTGCCGGGAAAGGACTGGTCCAGCTTCCAGCCGTCCGTGATCGAATCGCCCATAAAAACAACACGCTCCTCGCCCGCTTTCGGCGCAGCCAGCATCGTATTCGCCTCCTTGTATCGCGCCAGCCCGCCGAAATCCACGAGAAGCTGCTTGTCGTGTTCGGTCCAGTACGCATTGTTGGGGTGACCAGAGGGCGAGGTCTGCGCCGGCGCAGCCGGTTGCGCCGCTGTCTGCGCCGCTGGCGCCGGTGTTGCGGCCGCCTGCTGCGCGCGCGCGATGCCCGCGCCGAGAACCACGGCCAGAAGGGCCGCGACCGAAAAGGTCTCAAAAATGTTTCTTCTATTCAAGGATGTTCTCCGTTCTCGATCGCCGCCTCGTACACGCCGTGCGACGGCTTTGCCTTTGCGCTTCCGATTGTAGGCAATCGGGCTATGAGCGGGCCACTCGCACCCGAAGAAACGACGCGCTTGCACCTCGCGCTAAAATCCAAATATGCCCGCAACAGCCAGTCCTGCCGATATCCTCGCGAAGTACGAGCCCGTGATCGGCCTCGAAGTGCACGTGCAACTGCTCACCGCCACCAAGGCCTTTTGCGGCTGCGCAAACCGCTTCGGCTCCGATCCCAATACGAACATCTGCCCGGTTTGCCTGGGCCTGCCTGGCGCGCTGCCGGTGCTGAACGCGAAGGCCGTCGAGTTCGCCGCGCTGGCCTCGCTGGCGCTCAACTGCGAGGTGCGCGAGCGCTCCATCTTCGCGCGCAAGAACTATTTCTATCCCGATCTGCCCAAGGGCTACCAGATCTCACAGTTCGACAAGCCGCTGGCCGAGCACGGCTGGATCGAGGTGCCGACGGCGGACGGCGGCCGGAAAAAGATCGGCATCACCCGCGTGCACATGGAAGAGGACGCGGGCAAAAGCCTCCACGAAGGCTTCTCCGACTCCGCCACGCACACCTATCTCGACCTGAACCGTTGCGGCACGCCGCTGATCGAAATCGTCAGCGAGCCCGACATTCGCACCCCCGACGAGGCCTTCGAGTACCTCACGCGGCTCAAGGAGATTCTGCTCTACACCGAAGTCTCGGACTGCAACATGGAGGAGGGTTCGCTCCGCTGCGACGCGAATGTGAGCGTCAGGCCCCGCGGACAGGAGAAATTCGGCACCAAGGTCGAAGTGAAGAACGTAAACAGCTTTCGCTTCGTCCGCGCGGCTCTGGAATACGAGATCGAGCGCCAGATCGAGGCCATCGACTCGGGCGGGCACATTGTGCAGGAAACGCGCCTGTGGAACGCGAACGAGGGCCGCACCTACTCCATGCGCTCCAAGGAGCAGGCGCACGACTACCGCTATTTTCCCGAGCCCGATCTGCCGCCGGTAGTCGTCTCCGCCGACTCTTGTCCGAGACCAGGAAAAAACTGCCGGAGCTGCCCGAGGCGCGCCGCGCGCGCATGATCGCCGAGTACGAACTGGCGGAGCGGGACGCGCACACCCTCACCGCCTCGCGCGAATTCGCCGACCGCTTCGAGGCCGCGGCAAAGACGGCGCGCAACCCGCGCCGCGTGGCCAACGTGCTATTGAGCGAGGTCGGCGGGCGGCTGAAGGCGCTGGGGCTGGAGCTGGATCAATCGCCAGTGACCATGGCCGGCATCGTAATCGCCGCCGACCTGCTCGACGAGGGTAAGATCAGCTCCAAGCAGATGAAGCAGCTTTTCGACCACTGCTTCGAGAAGAGCGAGGACTTCGGCCCGGTTTACGAGCGCGAGAAGCCGCAGCAGATCACCGACTCGGCGGCCATCGAACGGATGATCGACGAGGTGATTGCCGCCAATCCCCGGCAGGTGGAGCAGTACCGCGCCGGCAAGAAGACGCTGGTGGGATTCTTCGTCGGCCAAGCGATGCGCGCCTCGAAAGGGCAGGCCAACCCGGCGCTGCTCAACGAGCTGGTGACGAAGAAGCTGGAAGGGTAAGGCCCGTCGCGCGGTTTCGCGCCCGAGCAGCCGCGGCTGCGGCGCGAGCTCCGCGCGCGGCTGGCCTGCGCTGCCCACTCACTTCAGCTTCAGATCCGAAATGAAGTCCTTGCGCGCGTCCCACGAGCTGACCGTCTTCACCGCGCTCTTCTTGCCGTCTTTCTCCGCCCAGAGATCGAAGTCGGTGCTCATATCCACCTGCGCGAAATGAAAGTGGCCGTTGGCGATCGAGGTGAAGCTGCGGATGGCCTTGGTCTTCTGGTTCTCGAGGAAGACCGTGGCTCCGGAGACCGGCGCCGAGCCGGCATCGAGCACGGTGCCCGACACGGTGCGCTGGCCGATGTTCTGGGCCTGCGCGGCGGGAGCAAGCAGCGTCTCCCGCGGCCCCGCAGAAATCGCTCCGAGGGCCAACAGAGCCAAAACAGCCGCCAGCAGGACGGTCCGGTTCATCCCTACTCCTCCTCTTCCTCTTCGAGGACATCTTCTTCTACGTCGATGCCCTCTTCGATGCGCGCCAACTCCAGCGGCTCGACGCCAACCACTTCGTATTCCGAGCCGCACTCTTCGCAGGCGATCACGTCGCCCTCTTCTATTTCGTCGACTTCAATGTCCAGTTCAGTATCGCACTCAGGGCAGCTGGGCATAGTAGCCTCCTCACTTTCCAACCCGATTCGCATTCCGGGATAAAGAAACCGGAATCAACAGCCATCGCTAGTTTTAGGGAGAACCCGCCCTCAGGTCAAGAGGCCCGGATGTTCCTCCGGGCTGGCTGATTTGATGCCGGGAACAAGCCTGTCGAACCGGCTTCGGACGGGGCGCTTCCGGAGCAGGATTGAAGTGCCTCAGGCCCGGTGCAGAGTGCGTCGCGGCCCCGGCGAGCCCGCCCGCCGGCGTTGCCCGGTCCCGGCGGCCATGACACCGGCGCGTCGAAGCGTTTACCCTGATTTCACGATGCCAAGATTTGGCTCCAGCACGCTTGCCTTCCCCGAATTTCGCGGCGCCACGCGCAGGCTGATCCTCATCAACCTGATCGCCTACTTTGCGCTGCTGGTTGCCAAAGCGGCCACAACCTGGGGCGACCCATTGCAGAGCTGGTCGAAATTCGATCCGGGCCTCTTCCTTCACGGGTTCTTCTGGCAGCCGTTCACCTACAGCTTCGTTCATCCCGGATTATGGGGCACGCTCTTCGAGCTGCTTTCGCTGTGGTTTCTTGCGGGCTTCCTCGAGGGTTTCCATAACGACGGTTGGGTCATGAGCCTGTACGCGGTTTCGGTCCTGGGAACCGCGGCGGCGGCGCTGGTTCTCTACGCGCTGTCGGTTACGCTGGCCCCCGCGCTTCTCGGCAGCCCGGTTCCGCTGTACGGCTGCTTTGGCGGCATCTTCGGCCTGCTTGCGGCCATCGGGCTGCTTTACGGCGACATGCAGTTCATGCTCTTTCCGTTGCCCATCGGCATCAAGGCGCGCTACCTGGTGGTCGTCTACCTCCTCATCGCCGTGGCCATGCTCTTTGGCGAGGAGCGGATGTACGCGTTTGCTCAGCTCGGCGGAGCGCTGGCGGGAGTGGCCTTCGTGCGCACGGCGCCGAAGCGCGGCGTCTCCTTCGGGCTGAGCGAAAGCTGGTACGGCCTGCGCAACCGCTATTACCGCTGGAAGCGCCGCCGCGCCGCGCGCAAGTTCGAGGTCTACATGAACAAGCAGGGCCGCACCGTGAAGTTCGACGGCAAGGGCCGCCGGATCGACGACGACGCCAACGACAAGAAGCGCTGGAACTGAGTGCCGGCGCTTTGCCCCAATGCGTGGTGCGGGACGGCATCCGCGTGCGGCGCGATAGAATTTCACTGAAATGTCAAAAAAGATTGCCTTTCTCTTTCCGGGGCAGGGCTCGCAGGCCGTTGGCATGGGCCGCGAACTTGCCGAGCGATTTCCCGTGGCGGCCGAAACCTTCGCCGAGGCCGACGCGGCGCTCGGATTCCCGCTTTCCAAGCTCTGCTTCGAGGGGCCCGAGGCCGATCTACGCCTGACCGAGAATACGCAACCGGCCATCATGACGGTGAGCGTGGCCGTGGCGCGCGTGCTGGCCGGGCAAGGCGTCGAGCCGGCGCTGGCGGCGGGCCATTCGCTGGGCGAGTGGTCGGCGCACGTCATCGCCGGAACGCTCTCCTTTGCCGATGCCGTCCGCGCGGTCAAGGCGCGCGGCCATGCCATGCAGTTGGCGGTTCCTCCGGGCCAGGGCGCCATGGCGGCCGTGCTTTCGCTCGATCCCGCGTTGGTGGCCGAGGCCTGCGCCGAGGCCGCGCGCGAAACCGGCCTCGTCGTTCAGGCGGCCAACCTGAATTCGCCCGGTCAAACAGTCATCTCCGGCGCTGCCGCGGCGGTCGAGAAAGCCTCGGCTCTCTGCAAAGACAAAGGCGCGCGCCGCGCCGTACCACTGCCGGTGAGCGCTCCCTTCCATTGCGCGCTGATGCAGCCCGCCCAGGAGGAGGTGGCGCGGGTGCTGGCCGGCATCGCGATCCGCGATCCGCGCATCCCGGTGGCGGCCAACGTCACCGGCGGCCTGGTCACGACGGCCGATGCCGTGCGCGACGCGCTCATCCGCCAGGTGACCGGAGCGGTGCGCTGGGTGGATTGCGAGCAATCGCTCAAAGCCGCGGGCGCGGATCTGTTCATCGAGACAGGTCCTGGGAAGGTGCTCTGCGGCCTGCTTAAGCAGATCGATCCCGAACTACAGTCGCTCAACGTGGAAGACGCGGCCAGCCTGGAGAAGACGCTGGCCGAGCTGAAGGGCGCCGACTGAGCAGCCCTGCGGCGCAGGCCGTCACACGATTCCCAACTCTCTCAGCACAAACGCGTAGTCCAGCGCGATTTCCTTCAGGTAGTCGTAGCGCCCGCTCGCTCCGCCGTGCCCGGCCTGCATGTTCGTCACCAGCAGCAGTGGATTCGAGTCTGTCTTGATGGTGCGCAGCTTGGCCACGTACTTCGCCGGCTCCCAGTACATTACCTGGCTGTCGTGCAGGCTGGTTTTGACTAACATCGCCGGATAACTTGCCGCGTGCAAGTTGTCGTATGGCGAGTAACTCAACATATAGCGGAAATACTCTTCCTGGTTCGGGTCGCCCCACTCCTCGTACTCGGGCACCGTGAGGGGCAGGGAAGCGTCGAGCATGGTGTTCATCACGTCCACGAACGGCACGTGCGAAACGACGGCGCGAAACAGCTCCGGCCGCATGTTCGCGACCGCGCCCATCAGCAATCCCCCTGCCGAGCCGCCCTCGGCCGCCACGCGCGCGGGATCGCCGTAGCCCGCCACGGTCAACCGCTCCACGCAGGCGATGAAGTCGCTAAACGTGTTGCGCTTTGCGAGCATCCTGCCGGCGTCGTGCCACGGCTTGCCCAGGTCGCCTCCGCCGCGGATATGCGCATAGGCCATCACGACACCGCGATCGAGCAGGCTCAGCCGGTTCGAGCTGAAGCCCAGCGGCAGCGAGTATCCGTACGATCCGTAGCCGTAGACGTAGAGCGGATTCCGGCCCGGCTCGTGTTTGTCTTTGCGATACACGATCGAAACCGGAACCTCGACGCCGTCCGGCGCCGTGGCGTGGATGCGCTCGCTCGCATAGAGCGTGCGATCGAACCCGCCGGGAATCTCCAGCTGCTTGAGCAGCGTGGACGCGCCCGCCGAGACGTCGTACTCGTACACCGAGCTCGGCGTGACGAGAGATTGGTAGGCGTAGCGGAAGGTGCTCGTCTCGAAGATGCGGTTGATGTGCGGATACGCGCTGTAGGCCGGCTCGGGGAAGGCAATCTCGCCGGCCGGCGCGGCCTCGGCGTCCTCGCCCGCGAACTTCCACAGCCGCAGGCGCGGCAGCCCGTCCTCGCGCTCGCAGGCGATGAAGAATTCGGCGAACAGGTCCACGTCCTCGAGCATCACTGCGTCGCGGTGCGCGATCCGCTCGGTCCAGTTCGCGCGGTCCGGCGCATCTTCGGGCGCGGTCACCAGGCGGAAGTTCCGCCCGCGGTCGTTGCTGCGAATGAACCAGAGGCCGTTGCGGTGGTCGACCGAGTACTCGTGCTCGTCCTGGCGCGGAGCGATCATGCGGAAGCTGCCGGCAGGCGAGTCCGCGCGCAACACCTGTGCCTCTGTCGTCGTGTGGCTGGCCGATTCGAGCACGATGTATTTGCGGTCCCGCGTGCGCCCCGCCGCCAGGTTGAATCGCTCGTCGTCATCTTGATAGACCAATACATCTTGAGAGGGCTGCTCGATGCAATCGTGTCTCCATAGCTGGTATTGGCGCTTCTGCTGCTCGTTCTCGACCGTATAAAACAGCGTGCGGTTGTCCGCGGCCCAGACGACGGATCCCACGCGCTCCACCTCGCCGACGAGGGTTTCGCCGTTCGCCAGGTCCTTGATGCGCAGCGTGTATTGGCGGAACCCTCTGGTGTCGGTGGTGTACGCCAGCCAGCGGCCGTCGTCGGCGATCGCGGTGGCGCCGATCGAGAAAAACGCGTGCCCTTCGGCGAGCCGGTTCCCGTCGAGCAGCACTTCTTCCGCCGCGTCCGCGTCGGGGCCGGCGGCCGTGCCGCGCTTGCGGCAGAAGATGCCGTATTGCAGGCCCTCCTCGGTGCGCGAGTAGTACCACCACGCGCCGTCGCGGTAGGGAACCGACACGTCGGTCTGCTTGATGTGGCTCAGCATCTCTTCGTAGAGCGTTTCGCGCAGGGGGGCCAGCGGCGCCATCACCGCTTCGGCGTAGGCGTTTTCGGCTTCGAGGTAGGCCGTCACATCGGGATTCTCTTTGTCGCGCAACCACGCGTAGTCGTCGGCGAGCACGACGCCGTGGATCTTGGTTTCGGTGGGTACTTTCGGCGCGGACGGGGGCGAGGGAAGCGGATTCTGGCTCATTTCTATCCCAGTTTAGTGCCTGCTGCCCTGGGGAACCTCACCGGCCCCGTACCCGTACAATTGAGATAGATGAAAGGCCTTTTCCCCGTTCGCTCGGCCGCATTCGCGCTGCTCTTGGCAGCCTTTTCCGCGTTTGCCGCCGTTGCGGCGCGCGCCGAAAGCGTCGCCAGCCTGCCCCAGCCCACCGATTATGTGAGCGACTTCGCCCACGTGCTCTCGCCCGAAGCGGTTGCGCGCCTGGATTCGATCTGCCAGCAGCTCGACCACTCGCAGGCCAACGCCCAGATCGCCGTGGTCACGGTGCACACGCTGGACGGGGATGATGCCGCGGACTACGCCACCCAGCTATACGACAAGATAAAGATCGGATCGAAAGGCACGGATCGGGGTGTTCTGGTTTTGTTGGCAGTCGACGATCACAAGCGTTTCATCGAGGTCGGCTACGGGCTGGAAGGCATCTTGCCGGATGGCAAAACCGGCGACATAGGCCGCGAGATGGTTCCGGACCTGCGCGCGGGCGACTACGACGGCGCGGTGACGCTGGCCGTGGGCGAAGTGGCCCAGGTGATCGCCGACGACGCAAAGGTCACGCTGAACCAGGACGAGCCCGTGGCTCCCAGCCAGCCCGTAGTGCACCAGGGCCCTGAGATCGGCAAGCTCATTCTGCTCATTCTTGTTCTGATCCTCTTCGGGGGCGGCTCGCTGCTCCGGATGCTCTTCGGCTTTGGACTGTTCTTTGGCGGATGGGGCCGCGGCGGCTGGCGCGGAGGGCCCTGGATTGGCGGGCCGGGAATCGGAGGCGGCATGGGCGGCGGTGGTTTCGGAGGCGGCTCTGGCGGCGGATTTGGAGGATTCGGCGGATTCGGTGGTGGCGGAACTGGCGGCGGCGGCGCCGGAGGAAGCTGGTGAAGCAGCTCTCAGCCGTCAGTTTCGGCCGCGCAGTCCGAAGCCGACGAGAAGAAGCTGAGAGCTGAAAGCTGAGAGCTAGAAATTTGTCTCACCAAGGAGATATCGACTGTATGAGTAAAGGACTCGGAATTACGCTGGCTGTTTTGGGCGTTCTGCTGGGCGGGGTTGTTTTGGTGGCGGCTTTTGCTGGTCTCAGCTTTGTCCATGCCCGAAACACGATGGTGGACAAGGACCAGGCCGTCAAGGCGGCCTGGTCGGAGGTCGACGTGCAACTGGAGCGGCGCGCCGACCTGATCCCCAACCTGGTGGAGACCGTGAAGGGATTCACCAAGGAGGAGAGCACGGTCTTTGGCGATATCGCCAACGCGCGGGCCGGGATGTTGAACGCGCAGGGACCGGCGGCGAAGATCGCGGCCAACAACCAATTGGACGGGGCGATTGGCCGTCTGCTGCTGCTCACCGAGAATTACCCGCAACTGCGCTCCAGCGACCAGTTCATGCGCCTGCAGGACGAGCTTTCGGGCACCGAAAACCGCATCAGCGTGGCGCGCAAGCGGTACAACGACGCGATCCAGGACTACAACACCTTCGTGCTGCAGTTCCCCAACAACATCTGGGCGGGCATGGCCGGCTTCCACCAGAACAACGACTACTTCACCGCCAGCCCGGCCGCGCAGCAAGTGCCCAAGGTGAACTTCTAGGTTCCTGCTGCCGCTCGGGCCTCCACCGACGAGACAAACGCAAACGGCCATCCCACGGGCGCGGGATGGCCGGTTTGGCTCGGCGCCGATTCTTAAGCCGGGCTACTTGAACGAAGCGATGGCGCTGGCTTCGTCGTCGTAGATGTCGAAGACCGTGTACAGCTTGGTGAGCTGCAGCAGGTCGTGGACCTTCTTGGTCAATTTGAGCAGTTTCAGGCTCGCGCCCTGGTTCTTGGCCGACGTGTAGGCGCTCACCAGCTCGCCCAGTCCCGAGCTATCGATGTAGTTCACTTCGCCCAGATCGAGCAGGATGAGCTTCTGCCCTTTGCCGATCAGGTCGCGAATGGCGTCGCGCAGTTGTACGCTGCCCTCGCCCAGGGTGATTCGCCCGCTGAGTTCCAATACAGTGACGCCGTCCACTTCTCGGGATGCAATCGCAAGTGCCACGGAAAAGCCCTCCTTGTCCGTACTTTGGTTATAGCATCTCTGCCTGCGCCGGTTTGCGGAAAACTTCAGGTCCGGGATCGTCGCACAGGGTTGCCGTCCCCCCATCCGCTCGCTAGGTTCTCCCGCAGGTTGGCGCCAGATGCTTGATCAGCGTCAACTCGGTCCCAGGATGCAATTGTCGAAAGTGTACCTCATCCATCAGCGACCGGATCAGGAAGATGCCGCGGCCGGTGCCGCGGAGCAGGTTCTCGGCCGCCAGCGGATCGGGCACTCGTTGGGGATCGAACCCCTGCCCCTGGTCGGCGATGACAAACACCAGGTCCACGCCCGTGTTCTCGATCGAAACTTCGATTGGCCGGGCGGAATCGTACTCGTTGCCGTGCAGCACGGCGTTGATGGCCGCCTCGCGCACCGCCATGACGACGTGGAAGCGCTGGTCCTCGTCGAGGCCCGCCCCGGCGGCCAGCTCGTCCGCCGCCGCCTCCACCTTGCTGACGCTTTCCATGGTGGAGCTGAGCCGGAAATTCAGCTTCGATTTCCTGCAATCCGTCACCGGCCGCCTTCCGCCTCCACCGGAGTGGGTCTCAAGAATCCCACCCCCTTCGAGCATCGACCTTGCAGCAGTTTCAAGTCTGGATTCAATTGTGTCAAGAACCGCGGCCGGGCAAACTCCCTCTTTTCGGGGATGGATCGTCCCACCCTGCCGGCGCAACCCGCCCGCCAAGGTCTAAACTCATCCCATGGAGATGCGAACCGAACCGCGCGCCCAGGTCCGCGTCAGCCTCACGGCGCTGCTCGGCACCCCTGTGACCGATGCCAAGGGCCATCTGCGCGGCAAGCTCAAAGACATTGTTGTCGCCACCGGACCCGACGGCGGCAAGGTGGCGGGCCTGGTGCTCAAGACGCGCACCGGTCTCTGCCTCGTGCCCTCGCATCAGGTCATGGAGACTCCGGCCGGCGCGCTCGAATTGCGCTCCGCCGATGCCCTCGTTCCGCTCAAGGACGAGGGCAGCTACCTCTTTCTGCAGCGGGATCTCGTCGACCGCCAGATCATCGACATCAACGGCCGCAAGGTGGTCCGGGTGAACGACGTGGACCTGGAATGGGCCGAACAGGGCGCGGTGCATCTGCTGCGTGTGGCCGAGGTCGAAGTCGGCCTGCGCGGCGCGTTCCGCCGCGTCTTCAAGGGCATCCTGCCGCGCACCCGGCTCGATTCCGTCTCCCGCAAGTTTAGCCCGCGCGCCATTCCCTGGCAGTTTGTCGATGTCATCGAGCCCGACCCGGCGCGCCGCGTCAAGTTGCGCATCGAGCACGAGCGCCTGGCCGACATTCACCCCTCCGAGCTGGCCGACATTCTGGAAGAGCTGGCCCCCGCCGAGCGCGAGGCCGTCTTCACCTCGCTCGACGAAGAAGTGGCTGCGGAGACGCTGGAAGAGATCGAGCCCAAGCTGCAGAAGGCCCTGCTCGAGAAGCTCGACGAGGAGCGCATCGCCGACATCGTCGAGGAGATGGACCCCGGCGCCGCCGCCGACCTGCTCGGCGAACTGCCCGAGGACCGCTCCGACGCCATCCTCGAAGAGATGGAGCCCGAAGAGCGGCAGGAGGTCGAGGAGCTGCTGGAGTTCGACGAGGACTCCGCCGCCGGCTGCATGACCACCGAGTTCGTCTACCTCGGCACGGACGCCACGGTGGCCCAGGCCGTGCAGGCCCTGCGCAGCTTCGACGGCGACCCGGAGGGCGTCACCGAAATCTTCCTGCTCGACGAGAAGCGCAACCTGCGCGGCGCCATCCCGTTGGCGCGCTTGGTCATGGCGCAGCCCGAGACGCACCTGAGCGTGCTGGCCGAGCCCCTTGTCCTTTCCTGCCCCGCCGACATGCGCCAGAACGACCTGGCCGAGATGTTCGACAAGTACAACCTCCACGCGCTGCCCGTCGTCGACCTGCAGAACCGCATGGTTGGCGTCGTGCAGGCCGAGCGCGTCATCGCCTTCCTGCGCGAAAAGCTATAAGCAAGATTCCGGCAAATGCCACGAGAGGAAGCGGCCTTAACCGCGCCATAGGGCTTCAATCAGAGTGCGGAAAAGAACGAGCCTGTTACGAAACTCCGTGGCCACGATCTTGCCGCGTAGAGAAAACGTCACACCCGTTCGGCGATGTTGAGATCTCGTGCTTCTGCTAGGAGCAGGCGTCGAGGATGTATCTAGGTGTCTGGCGGCGCAGTCGCGGGTTTCGCCATCGTCAGGGCCGCGACAAAAGCTGCGAGGAATGCGGAAACCGCGCCGGTGCCGAGCGACCATCTCGGCCCGAAATGATTCGCTACCCAACCGGCGATGGGAGCCCCCAACGATGTTCCCCCGAGCCCCACGCCCACCCGAATCGCCATCACCCGGCCGCGCATGGCTGGTTTGGTCGAAAGCTGCATCATGCTGTTTGTCGCTATCGTGAAGGTCAGGGCCGCCACTCCGATCACCGCGAGAGCCGCAGCGAACCACCAGTATCCAGGAGAGAACGCGGCAAGCGTGCAACCGATTCCCAAAACTCCGGCGCCGAGGAGCAGCGTCCCAAACTTTGGCGTGCCGCGCCCGGCCGCCAGAAGCGCTGCGCTCATTGTGCCGATCGCCATGATCGACGAAAGCAAACCGAATCCGCGCACATCGGTATGGAAGACATTCACCGCCATGGTGGAGATGAATACCGGGAAATTATAGCCGAATGTGCCGATCAGAAAGAGCATGACTAAGATGGATCGGAGGTCCGGCCGAGCCCATACATAACGGAGGCCTTCGATGAACCCACCGGGTCCTCGGGAAGCTCTCGCGTTTGTCCTTAGGTCTTGCACGCGCAGCAGAACCATGGAGAGCAGGACAGCGCCGAAGGACAGCCCATTCAGAACAAATGCCCAGCCGGTCCCGACCTTTGCGATGACCAGACCGGCCGCAGCCGGGCCGATCGTCTGGGCGGCGAAGAACGAGGTCGAGTTGAGTGCGACTGCATTGGGCAGGTGTTCGTCGCCCACCAGCTCCCCAACAAACGTTTGCCGCACTGGCGCATCCAGCGCCGCAGCGGCGCCAAAGACAAAGGCAAACACATACACATGCCAAAGCCGGACGTAGCCTGAGATCGTCAGCATTCCCAGCGCGGTCGCAAGCACACCCATGGATGCTTGAGTCAGCATCAGCATCCTGCGTTGGTTGAAACGGTCCGCTGCCAAACCGCTCCAGGGCAGTAACAGCAACTGCGGAGCGAACTGCAGGCCCGTGACAATGCCGACGGCAGTCGCGTCATGGTGGGTCAGTTGCGTCAGCACGATCCAGTCTTGTGCCACGCGCTGCATCCAGGTCCCGATGTTCGATACCAGAGCGCCTGCCGTCCATAAGCGGAAGTTGAAGTTCTCCAGAGCGCGGAAAGCTCTGGTGAGCGGATTCCTCATGGGCGCTCCGGGGTGTTACCTCCGTGAAACTGGCCGAAATGCCGTGCCGAAAAGAGGCCGATGAGGAGTGCGCCAGCCGCAAGCGGCGCGATGCAGGCGATGGATCGCGGATCGAAGTGTCCGACTCGCAGCAGAAGCAGATAGGCGAAGACGAAATTCGCGAACCCCCAGAGAACATTCACGGTCGAGGACGAGAGACCTTTCCCCGAAGGTTTTGCGAACGGTGACTGAAAGGATTTTCCCATAATGCCGCTGACGAAATGCGGCACGGCATTGGCCAGAAACAGGCCTCCGAAAAAGTAGGACACGAGATGGATCCAGTTCATTGTTAGGCGCTCCTCGTCGTGAGTGAATGAAGTTTGGATGGCCGATTCGCGGCAGGGCGGTCAGTCCTCAGTGAGTCGAGCAAGCAGGTGTATGGCTGAAGACACCCTCTTCTGTTCTCGTGGAGAGAGTTTCTGCAGGATCGCTTGCGTCAGCCAGTCCTGACGAGCGGCACGCCCGTCCTCGATCGACTTCTTGCAGGCTTTTGTCAGTGACATGAGCGTTTTTCGCCCGTCGTTCGGGTCGGCAGCTCCCGCCACAAACCCCATTTCTTCCAACGGAGCGATAACAGCGCTCATTGACTGAGGACGCATCCCCTCTACCCTGGCGAGGCTCGACACCGTCGCCGGACCGTCCTTTTCCAATCGAAGAATGACTGCGACCTGAGACGATGTGAGGTCGTGCCGCCCGCCGTGCCGTCGCAGCTTCCGTTTTAGATGCCCCAAGGTGGTGCGCAACTCTGCCGCAAGCTTGGATGCAAGTGCGGCGTCCGGATTCGACAACGTTTCTACCATAACGAGACTATAGCAGATAGACAGTTGATCTGTACAGTTTATCTGCATGTCTGTCGATGAGGCTGCTTGTGGCGGCCCCAAGAAGATTTTCGCCGCGCACAGTCGCCAAACGAGTTTCGAAACGGTCTCGGAACCGGGCCTTATTGATCCGGCCCGAAAATACCGCGCCCGTGCCCCATCCTTTTCCGCGCATTTTGCGGAAAAGGGTGGGAAAGCGTGTCACCCTTTATGGGCCGGATCAATAGCGGAAAATCGCGTTGGCCGTCCGCTTCAGCAGGCTCGAAATCGCCAATAATCGCCGCTGTCCCCTCCGCCAGATCGTCAAAATCGTCGGCTCAGAGCCTCGCCCGTTTCCCGCGACCACCTCAACGGAGGCGCTCGCCGATAAAGACTGGCATATGCCTCTGAGTTCGAGCATCGTGGTGCGTTTGTCCCAAAGTGAGCAGAATTGCTCACATTTTGCCGGAAAATTGCCTAATCTCGGATCGAACTCGCGGATTTATCTGAATCTGTGAAACAATTCATAGATGGTGCAACTTCCCAAAATCATTCAGGGCGGAATGGGCGTCGGCGTGTCGAATTGGCGCTTGGCCCAGGCCGTCTCAAAACTCGGCCAGTTGGGCGTCGTATCCGGCACGGCGCTGGATTCGGTCTTCGCGCGCCGGCTCGCGGACGGCGACCAGGGCGGCCACATGCGCCGGGGCTTGGACGCATTTCCGTTTCAGGAGATGGCAAAACGCATTTGGCAGGAGTATTTCGTGCCCGGCGGCAAGCCGGCCGGCGCGCCCTACAAGCCGTTGCCCATGCACCAGAAGCGCGATCTACGTAAGCTCATCGAGCTGTGCATGGTGAGCAACTTCGTCGAGGTCTTTTTGGCGCGGGAAGGCCACAGGAATTCCGTCGGCGTCAATTTCCTCGAGAAGGTGCAGTTGCCGCACCTGGCGTCGCTCTATGGCGCCATGCTGGCCGGCGTGGGCTACGTGCTGATGGGCGCCGGGATCCCCCTGCATATTCCCGGCGTTTTGGACGCTTTTGCCGCGCAGCAGACAGCCGAATACCGCTTGGCTGTGACTGGCGCGGCGCAGGGGCAGTTTCTGAATCTGGACACACAGATGCAGCTCAATCCGGCCGACTACGCGGAGGGACCGCTGCCGGCGCTCCAGCGGCCCAGGTTTCTGGCCATCGTTTCGTCGAACACGCTGGCCGCGACCATGCTGCGGCGGGCCAACGGGCGCGTGGACGGGTTTGTGAACGAAAGCCCAACCGCGGGCGGTCACAATGCGCCGCCGCGCGGCAAGCTGCAACTCAGCGCCGCCGGCGAACCGGTGTATGGCGAGCGCGACCGGGTCAACGTTGCCGATCTGCGGGACCTCGGTGTTCCATTCTGGCTGGCCGGCGGCTTTGGCAGCGCGGAGAAGCTGCGCGAGGCCCTCGATCAGGGCGCGGCGGGAGTGCAGGTGGGAACCGCTTTTGCGTTCAGCCGGGAATCGGGCCTGAGGGCCGACTTGAAAGCGCGCCTGATCGAGCAGGCGATTGCAGGCACAGGCCAGGTGTTTACCGATGCGCTGGCCTCGCCGACGGGATTCCCGTTCAAAGTGGCCCAGCTCGAGGGCACTACTTCGGCGTTCAATATTTACCAGGAACGGAAGCGAGTCTGCGATCTGGGTTATCTGCGCGAGCCCTATGCGACGGGCGAGGACCAGATCGGCTACCGCTGTTCGGCGGAGCCGGTCGAAAACTACCTGGCCAAGGGCGGCAAAATCGAGGACACGGTGGGGCGCAAATGCCTGTGCAACTCGCTCATGGCGAATATCGGGCTCGAGCAGGCGCGCGCTGACGGCTCGGTTGAGCCGGCGCTGGTGACGGTGGGCGACGACCTGAATACGGTTGCGCGGTTCCTCGCGCCGGGCCGCCAGAGCTACGGCGCGGCGGACGTGGTGGAAAGCCTGTTGAGCCTGAGTGCGGATAAAACGGAACCGGAACTGGAGCGGGAGCCGGAGCTGGCGGCTACGGCCTAGCCGGGATCGCAGCAATAGCGGTTTTTTGAGTGTGCAAAGGGTGGATTCTTCCTGAAGGGGAATCCACCCCTTTTGCATGGGACGGCCCAGCGAATAATTTGCGCCTCCGGCTTCGCGCGTTCAGGCCTTGCCTGTTATGGTCAGGGAGGAATCTTTTTTCCAATCACATAAGGCTGCAATGACTCCACCATAGGAACTCGCACCGGTATGTGGAAGCGCTGGCGAATCCGGATCCTTCTCTTTCTGGCCGTTCTTGGCCCCGGATTCATTACCGCCAACGTGGATAACGATTCCGGCGGCATCCTCACCTACTCCCAGGCCGGCGCCCAATACGGCTACACCCTCCTCTGGACCATGATTCCCATCACTCTTGCGCTCATCGTAGTGCAGGAGATGTGCGCCCGCATGGGCGTGGTCACCGGCAAGGGCTTGAGCGACCTGATCCGCGAGGAGTTCGGCCTGCGCCTCACGGTCGTCCTCATGGTGCTGCTCGTCGTGGTCAACTTCACCAACGTGGTCACCGAGTTCATCGGCATCGCCGGTTCTCTGCACCTCTTCCACGTCTCCAAGTTCATCTCCGTGCCGGTTTGCGCCCTACTCGTGTGGTTTCTGGTCGTTCGCGGCGACTACAAAAGCACTGAAAAAGTCTTCCTCGCCGCCTCGCTGGTCTACATCGCCTACATCTTTGCCGGCGTGCTTTCGCAGCCCAGTTGGCACGACGCGCTCTGGGCCACCGTCAAGCTGCCCGCCCGATCCGTCTGGAGCGACAAGGCATACATGTACATGGCCATCGGCGTGGTGGGCACCACCATCGCCCCATGGATGCAGTTCTATCTGCAATCGTCGATCGTGGAGAAGGGAATTCGCGTCAAGGATTACACCGCCTCGCGCCTCGACGTTGTGGTGGGCAGCTTCTTCACCGATCTCATCGCCTGGTTCATCGTGGTGGCCTGCGCGGCCACGCTCTACGTGCACGGCATGGGCGCCATCCAGGTGGCCGCCGACGCCGCCGAAGCCATGCGCCCCCTGGCCGGCGACTACGCCTTCATCCTTTTCGCCTTCGGCTTGTTCAACGCGTCGATTTTTGCCGCGTCCATCCTGCCGCTCTCCACGGCCTACACCGTCTGCGAAGGTCTCGGCGTCGAGTCGGGCGTCGACAAGAGCTTCCGCGAAGCGCCGTTCTTCTACTGGCTTTACGGGCTGCTGATTGCCGGCGGCGCGCTCGCCGTTCTGCTCCTGCCCGATTCTCAGCTGATCAATGTAGCGATTCTCTCGCAGGTCCTCAACGGCGTTCTGCTGCCTGTCGTCATCATCCTCATGCTCCTGCTCATCAACCGCACCGACCTGATGGGCAAGTACAAGAACTCGCGCCTCTGGAACTGGATCGCCTGGGCCACCAGCATCATCGTCATCGGAATGACGCTGGTGATGCTGTGGGGAATGATGCCGGGGCACTGAGGACCGCGCATCCGGTGGGAGACCCAAGTCTCAGACTCGAGACCTGGGACACTTGGCTCACCTTGTTCCCCGTTTTCATATTGGATTTGTCACTGGATTTTGAGTGGCGGGCTGATTTTATTCAGCCAATAAATCAGTCCTCCGATCACGGCAAGCGGCAATAACGGGTAGATCAAGAAATAACCGACGATCGGGCTAACGCCGTGAACCCCGGCTTGCTCCAGAAAAGGAATCTCCAGCAGAGGGCAGGCAAAGAAAACAACGACCGCCAGAACCCCGCCAGTCGCGCTTCGACGGGAATTACGCCGTTCCCAGCTTCCGTGGCCATGGGTATGTTCGTAAAGATCTTTCATTGTCGCCGGCCCCACTCTTCCGCCAGGCCTCCCGTTCCGCGTCACAACCCTCCATTCGTGACGGCGATCGATCGCCGACCCGCCCCCGGTCGACAACTTGACGAATCCCCATATCAGCAAAGCCGCTCCAGCCGTGATGCCGATCGCAATCCCGGCGAATTGCAGGAAAATTATTCCTCGAATGGCGCCGACCGAATGCCACATCGCAACGATCACCGCGAAAACCACCCAGGGCAGAGCAATCCAAAAGATTTGGGCCAAGAGTGCAACGCCCACCTCCGGCAGACTGCGGATGCCTCCGCGCCAGGCAGTCCTGATTTTCGATTTTCGAGCACCCCACCGAACCCATCGAATTGCTTTTTCGAACTCTTCAAGGTCGGATAAGAAGTTCTCCCACGGATTCTCAATCGGATCCTTGATAGTCAGACTCTGAATCAGGGGCATATTAAATGGAGTGGTCAGTGACATGTCCTCCGTGCCGATTCTCCCGCTGGAAACCGATCCGGCGGGCGGAGCGGTCGTCTCTCTCCACCTTCGAAATACCTTTTCGAAATCGGAATCCGCGATTCCTTTTCTTGACATCCAGTTCAATACTTCCCTCACATCGAGGGCAGGGCAATAGAAGTTATAAGACGAGGCGAAAGCGGCCACCTTTTCCAGGCGCGCTTCGTGAAATTGACTGAACTGGGCAAGGATTTTGTCGATGGCTTCCCGATCCAAACCGCCAGGGAGATTCCCGGTTGGATACTCCGGGCGCAATGCGCCCAGAAAGCCATCAAATACGAAGTCCCTCACATTGCTCTTGTTACAAAGAGCAATACAGAATCTGAAAAACCGGTTGTCTCGATCGAGCACGGGAACTCCCTCTTACATAACGAAGTCCAGATGCGCACAGACAGCGCGCGGAGAGCGGATGGAACAGATGCAAGCGGCCTGCATTTTCCGCCGTCAAGACTAACACAAGCAGTACGATAGTCGTTGCTTCAGTTCTTGATGCCTGGAGTTTGGAGAACTCCAGGCATCCAATCAGTTCTGCAGAATACGTTCGTTTGCACAGCCATTTCCCCGCAGGCAGTCACGCCACGGTCAGCCGCTTGAGCCGAATGCGTCCCGCGGGAATCTGCGCAAGATCGTACTGAGCCTGCTGCGGTATCCAGCTCTCCGCGCTGCCGCCAAAGACCTGCGAAAGCCGGATCGCCATCTCCGGTGAGATGCCGCGCTTGCCCGGGCCACCAGCATCAGCGTCATCGGAATCACGCTCACCATGCCGTGTGGATAATGCCGGGGCACCGGGAATCAGCTTCCATCTACAAGCGAGTGACAACTAGCCAGTGACAGCCGATTAGATTTTCGCGTGAATCCTCCGATATCGCCTGCGCAGAAGGACCACAGGGACTGCGAGAATCGCGAGCCAGATCAGAATGGCCGGGCCATATTCGACGAGAAAGAGAAAGATCCCCACGATTGTTCCCAAAGCATTGCGATATCCGGCGATGAATGCGTTGCGCAGCCGCACGGAGAGCGGCGCCGACCCCGTACCGGCCGTGGCGTTGTACTCCTCGGTCACCGAAAGATCGATGCTGGCATAGTCGACGCGGTGCTCGAGGTTCTCCTGTTCGGCCTCCATGCTCTCGATCTCGCCGCGCACGCGGCTGATTTCCTCTTCCACCTCAAGAACGTCGCTCACATTCGCCGTGCGTTGCTGGAGGATGCTGCGGAACCGCTCCTCGGTATCGCGAGCGGTCTTCAGCCGCTGATCCAGGTCCACATGCTGCTGTGTTACGTCTTCACCCGACTCCGATTCGTTGGCTACGCGGCCAAGCTTCCGCAGATCGCCGATCGCCGCCGGCAAACTCGCTACCGGAATCCGCAGTGTCGCCTTCAGGCTGGGCGCGTCATCTGATGGGGTGTTGACTGTGATTTCCCCGGCATAGCCGTGATAGCGCGCCAGGATCGAGTCAAGCGCCGACCGGGAGGCTGGAATATCTTTCGCCACGATCTGCAAGCTGACCGACCGCGCAATGAGCGGAGTATTCAAAGCCGCAGGCGCAGCCGGGGCGGCATTGCCTGGTGCAGGAGCAGTCAGTTGATTCAGCGCCATCACGCCTGCCCCAGCCTGGGGCCGCTGGTCGCGGCTCTCAGTATAGGAACTGGCCGTCACATTTTGTCCATTCCCGTCACCGCCGGCCGGGCTCTCGCTTGGCTGCGCGAACGAGTAGAGTTTATGTTCCGAACGGTCCGTTGCTGTTTGAACAAAATGCGGCACGGAAAGACCGATTACGGCGAGCAGCAGGGCTGCCACGGCGCTGACGCCCCCGATTGCCCAGGGCCTCCATCGCCGGCCGCCCGCGGAAGCGGAACGCGCTGATGCGTTGCGCCGGCTGCGTGCGGAAACCGTTCCCAGCAGACGCTCTTCAATCGGAGCATTCATGCTGCTGGAGACGCCAGGTGCTTTCCACTGCGAAAGCACTTGCGAACTCTGGCGGAACCGATTCACCTCTTCGGCGCACGCGGCGCAAACCGCAATATGCTCGTTCATGGTCTGCATCTCCGCGGCGGAAAGTTCGCCGTCGCAAAAAGCCATCATCTCTTCGCTTGTAAACGGATGTGCCATTGCGTTGCTCATATCGTCTCCTTCTGCTTTCGCGGTTGCATGGTGGCCGACGGCTTCCGGGCTTCGAGCAACTCGCGCAGTGCCGCCCGCGCCCGGAACAGGCGCGACCGGACCGTGTTCACCGGCAAATGCAAAAGCTCTGCGATCTCCGTGTAACTCAGCTCCTCGAACTCGCGTAGCAGGAGGATTTCGCGGTCCATTCCGTCCAGTTGCCGAAGTGCTTCACGCGTCAGCACCTGCTCGTCGAGGCCGGATTCGGCCGAGGGCTCTTCATGTTCCTTCGGCAAACCCCAAAACGTAGCGCGGAACGCCGCTTTCCTGCGATAACCGCGCAACAAGTTGAGCGCAATCGCATACAAATAGGTTCGAAACCCTGCCCCGGCTCGTAGCGCGACGCGGCGCGAATCGCCGCGACAAACGTCTCCTGCGTCAGCTCCTCGGCCTGCGCCCGGTCGGCCACGCGCCGCCAGAAATACCCGAACAGGGGCTGCCTGTACTGCGCGAAAAGCTCGGTGAACGCCTCGCCGGAGCCGCGCGAGAACGCGGTCATCAGCTGCTCGTCGCTGCTCTGGTCCGCACGCATCTGTGCAGCGTCGTTTGAGGTCGGGCTGCTCATCGGGCTGGGTTTGTTCGCCATTGAGTCTAGACCGGGAATCGGCAAAACGTCGACCATAAGCATCCGCATGCGCTCTCTACACGCGGTAATGCCCTGGGAACGCGAAAAGTTCCGGATCTTGCAGTGTTTTTTGAGAATTCTCGAGCCCTGCAGCCGGAGCCGGCTACAGCAGCTTTCCCGCCGCCAGGTCCCGAATCAGCCCGCGGTCGGCGGCCAGAAACTCGTACCCCGTCAGGTCTTCGAGCTTCACCCAGCGCACCTGCTGGTAGATCTGGTTGTCGATCTCGCCGGAAAATTCCCGCACCGCGAAAAACTGCAGGTCCACGGCGCCGCCGCGGCGATAGTTGTGGCGGATGCGCGTCACCGGCGCGCCGACCACGGCGCTGATGCCCAGCTCCTCCGACAATTCGCGCGCCAGCGCTTCCTGCGCGCTCTCGCCGGGCTCGATCTTGCCGCCGGGAAACTCCCACAGCGATCCCATGGGCTGCTCCGCGCGCCGCTGTCCAATCAGGACCTGGCCGCCGCGCACAATCAGCGCGGCCGCAACAAAGCGCAGCGCGGGACCGGGAGTGTGCGCCTTGGTCTTTGGGGGATTCTCCTTCACCTCATCGATTGTAACCGAGAGAAAAGAAGCCGCTGTTTCGAGCAGGTATGCGCCGCCGCGCAACTCGGGAAATCCGCCGCAACGCTCGCTACTTTGCGGGATCGGCCGGGATCAGATACTCTCTTCGCCGTCCACTCCGGCCTCGACGCCCTCGGCAGTCTGCGGCCTGAAGTAGCCCCAGCCCTTCGTAGCCGCCGCCTTGAGCAGCGCCGGCGACGGATTCACCGGGAAGGGATGGCGCGCCATTTCGAGCATCGCCAGGTCGTGCAGCGAGTTGCCGAAGACCGCGTCGGGGGCCGTCAGACCCACCCGCTGGAGCGCCGCCGCCTTTGCCGGACCGGTCGGCACGTCGATCAATTCGCCGGTGATGACGCCGTCCTGGACGCGCGCCTCGGCGGCCAGAATGCGCTCCTCGGGAATACCGAATTGGCGCACGCCCTCGGCGATCACCCACCGATTCGTCGAGCTCACCGCCCACAGTTCGGCCCCGGCTTGCCGCAGCTTCTCAACCAGCGCGGCGAGCTCCGCGAACACGCGTCCCGGCAGGAATTCGCCCATGTATTGCGCGGCGGCGGCCCGCAACTCGGCGTCGCGCAGCCCGGAGTACATCTGCACCATCTCGCCGCACATGGCCTCTTCGCTCACGTTTCCCGCACGGTAGTCGCGGTAGCGCGTGTCGATCCAGTCGTGCGTCGAGCGCGACACCAGTCCCTGGTCCAGCGACCAGGCCATGAATCCGAATGCCGAATCGCCGCTCCACAGCGTTCCGTCGCAATCCAGCACCACGACTCGCGGCTTGCCGTCCAAAACCAGCCGCTCAAACTCTTCCGCTGTCCACTTCTTTGCTTCGTTCTGCTCGGGCGCCAAGCGTTCCTCACCCTTTTCTGGAAAATTCATCCAATTCTATTTTCGTCGATGCGCTCGACTTTTGCATGAACGAGTGGCAAAAGGAGCCAGCGGAGGTAACTCCACGGCGAACCCTGGTGGCGCTGTTCCCGCGCGCTAGCCCTTATCCTGCGGCGGCGCGGCTTTTTCCACGCGGATCTTGGCGATGCGTCGCCCTTCCATCTCCACCACCGTCAGCCGCCGGTCCTCGAAGATTACCCACTCGCCGGGCTCGGGAATGTGGCCCAGGCGCGCCAGCATGAATCCCGCCAGGGTCTCTACGCCGCCGTCGCGCGGCAGGCTCCACTCCATCTGCGTTTCCAGGTCGCGCAGGTTCACCCCGCCGTCCATCAGCACCGCCTCGCCGGCCCGGCTCTGCACCGGCTGCGACGGTGTATCGAACTCGTCCTCCAGCTCGCCCGCAAGCTGCTCGATCGCATCTTCCGCGGTTACCAGGCCCACCGTCGACCCGTACTCGTCCACGGCGATCGCCAGATGCCGGCGATGCTGCTTGAAGTCGCCCAGCAGGTCGAGCGCGGACTTGGTTTCCGGCACCACCAGCACATCGTGCATGATCGCCGCCAGGCGAAGCTGGTCCAACGGCGCGGCCGGCGCCGCCGGAAACGAGCGGAAGGCCAGCAACCGCGCCAGGTCGCGCGCATACACCGCGCCCACGATGTACTCCGGCCCCCGGGCTTCGTCGTAGACCGGAATGCGCGAGTGATTGCGCCCGAAGACTCGCCGGCAGGCTTCTTCGAAGAGCATGTTCGAGGGCAGCGAGTAGATCTTCTGCCGCGGCGTCATGATCTCGCGCACCGGCACGTCGCCCAGCTCCAGCGCGCGGTGCACCAGCGTCTCCTGGAATCCGGGCAGCAGTCCCAGGCGCCGCGCCGCGGTAGCGATCAGCTTCAGCTCCTCGGCGGAGTGGATCGACGCGGCCCGCTCGGTGGTGTGGATATCGAAGCCCTTCAAAACCACCGCGGCCGACCGGCTCAGCAGCCGCACCGCCGGCCGCGTCACGGCCATGAACACCAGCATTGGCGGCGCAATGGCCACGGCCAGCGCCTCGGCCCGCCGCAGCGCCAGCCCCTTGGGCACCAGCTCCCCAGCCACCACGTGAAAGTAGGTGATCAGCGCGAAGCCCAGCGTGACGGCAGCCGCGTGCCCGTAAATCTCCGCGTGCGGCAGCCGGCCCATCCACCCCGCGAAAAACTGCGCCGCCAGCGGCTCGCCCAGCCAGCCCAGCGCCAGCGAGCACAGCGTCACGCCCAATTGCACTGCGGGCAGCAGGTCGTCCAGGTTGTGCTGCAGCCGCCGCACCGCCCGCGAGCCCGGAACCCGCGCCTCAAGCAGTTGTTCCACCCGCGTGTCGCGAATCGACACCAGCGCGAACTCCGCCGCCACAAAATAGGCGTTGGCCAAGATCAGCAGGGCCACGGCGACCGGTTTGACCAGCAGCAGTTCGTGCATCTGGGTGTGAGGATAGCATTTGCCGCTGTCCGGCCTCTGGCCTTGGCCGCGCCTCTCGCTGCGCAGCGCCGGAAAACTCACGGAACTCCGCCCGCCGCCGCATTTACCGGGAACCCGCCCGGCGCCGGCAGCGTAATCTTCTTACGGGACGAGTGTGCGACAAGAGTTGTGCGACAGAAGGGAAGGATCGGGATGAAGCATCTTCTGGCTGCCGCCGCGGCGCTGGCGGCGATATCGGTTTCGTTGGCGGCTCCGGCCCGCGCCGCCGAAGCGACGTTCGAGCGCGATTTGACCGTGAGCGGGCGAGTCGACCTGTCGGTCGCCACCGGCTCCGGAAACGTTCATCTCACAGTCGGTCCTGCCGGTCATGTGCACGTCTTCGGCCGCGTCAAGTCCGGCTGGGGCGGCAGCGACGAACAGGTCCGCGAGATTGCGGCAAATCCGCCCATCGAGCAGACCGGCAACATCGTGCGCATCAAGTCGCCGCGCGAGCATTTCAACAACATCGGCATCGACTACGAAATTCAGGCGCCGGCCGATTCATATCTCGACGCTGCATCCGGCTCGGGCAATGTGACCGACGACGGCGTGGGCATCAACGCCAAGCTGAGCACCGGCTCGGGCAACATCCGCGCCACCGGCCTGCAAGGTGGATTCTCGGCAGGCACTGGCTCAGGCAATATCGATGCCCAGCAATCCGGCTCCGGCGACGTGAAGGCTTCTACCGGTTCGGGCTCGATCGACCTCACGAACCTGCACGGCGGGCTGCGCGCCGATACCGGCTCGGGCAACATCAAGGCGCAGGGAATTCCGGCCGCGCCCTGGCATATTTCCACGGGTTCGGGCAGCGTCGAAATCTGGACCGGCAACGCGAGCTTTACGCTCGACGCCGGGACCGGCTCCGGCGGCGTTCATTGCGATCGCGAGATCTTGTCGCACGGGTCGGAGGAACACCACCACTTGAGAGGTGACGTGGGTGGCGGCGGGCCGCTGGTGCACATCGGCACTGGCTCGGGCAGCATCCGCGTCCACTAGTTCTACAACCACGCGTTGTCGTACCAACATCTGGGTGCCCCACCCTAACTTGTCAGGGTGGGAAGAGGTTGTGGTCATCCTTTGCCTCGACGGGTGAGTGGCCGGTCTGGCCATCCCTAAAATGAATCGGCGCCCCAGATCCGGATGAGTGTGAGGACCTGGGGCACGCAGCACCCGGCTGACTGTCCAAGCTGCGAACCGGGGCGATGTAGAACGGACGGTTTTCCACATCCCACAATACGGGAACGTGTAAGATTGACCGTCAAGATGGCTCGTTGAGGGCCTTGGTTTCCCAAACGATCCGGTGAGCATTGCGTCCCCGTTCAAGCCGGGGAGGGGTTTGTACTAGCGTGCGTCTCTGACAAGATCTGGGGTGCTCTTAGTATTGAGTGGGGAAAGGGCGCACGGGATATGGTCCACCAGCCAACACGCCAAACAGGAAGGGGAAAGCAGTGGCAATATCAACCAATACCGACCGTGTGACTGTTTCCAAAAAGACGAATTTGGCATTCAAATACGGATTCGATATGGCAACGATGAGTCCGTCGCTAATCGGGCTGGAAATCGCCTCGATTGTGTGTAACGGCTTCGATTTACACGTCAACGGGTATTATCCATTGAACAACTTTCGCGCGAAACCGGTCTCCGATGTGATCGGCGAATTTGAAATTTACATCGACAAAGCCCAATCGGCCGTTCTGATGTTTACCGATAAGCAAATAGGCCTGCTTACAAACCGGTCAAGTTGAGGGGGCTGGGTGCCCTTGAGCGCCAACGGTCCGCCGGCGGAGAAGCCGGCGGAGAAGTTGAAGTGCCTGCACCGGAACCCGGTGACGCGCGAGCTCGCCGAGAAGTCGGAAGGCCGTCCTGGTGGCCCAGGTTCGGCGCGCCTTTGTTTTCGCGCCTAACCATGGGATCGCACGAACCTCGAACGGAACAAATTGACACGGTCAGAGATCTTGATCCCGCGCGACCGCCGCCCACGCTACGGAACGAAGTAGTACGGGTCCGGATACTTCACCGAGAACTCGGCCACCGGCTTGCCCTTCAGGTCGCTCCACTGGTCGCCCACGTTGAGCGCGAGCGTGTACCCTCCGGCAACGATTTGCCCGCGGACCACCGCCTTGAACTCGCCGACGGTCTGGGAGCCGTGATCCACCGGGCGCATGGTGAGTTGCTGCCAGTTGTCGAACCCCTGCCCGCGCAGGTTGCGCTCCGTGGCGGCGCGCTCGGTTTCCATGCGGCCGGTGATGAAAAAAACGCTTACGCCCAGCCGCTGCGCCTCCTTGTAGAGCCGCAGCGTGCCTGGAATCGCGGGCGCTTGCGCCGTCTCCACCCACGCATCCCAGACCGCCGGGATGTAGGCAAAGTCATTGTCCAGCTCTTCCTTGTAGTTCGAGAGCGTGGTCTCGTCGATGTCGAGGATCAGCGCCAGCTTTTCGTTCGCCTTGCGCCGCGCCGCTCTCTGGCGCAGGAACGCGATGGCGCGGTCGGCCTGCCGGTCGATGTCGTGAGCCAGGCAGCCGCACGTGCACGTGCAGTCGTGGTACTGCTTCAGCTCCTTCTTTAGCGCGTCCAGGTTCGGAATCCGCTCCGCCGCGGCGTTGCTGCCGAATGCCGGCGCGGGCGCCTGCTGCGCGGCCAGCCCGCCGATTCCCCACACCAGCACGAATGCCGTCGCCGCCCGGACTAAGCGCCTGTTCATCGAGCAATCTCCCTTGATTCGCCTTCCTGGCCTAGTGTAATCAACCCGCCCGCTCTGCCCGCTAAACTGGAAGGAAGATGATCCGTGTCCTTCGCCCCATCCCCGTGGAGCGCCTCAAGCTGCTCGTATTCGATCTCGACGGTACCCTGATCGATTCCGCGCAGGACCTCTGCAACAGCGTCAACGCGGCCCTCCAGGAAGCCGGCCTCGGCCCTCTGCCCGACCCCACGATCGCCGGCTTTGTGGGCAACGGCGCGCCCATGCTGATGCGCCGCGCGCTGGCCCTGGCCGGCAACACGGCCCTCGACCGGGTCGGCGAGCCGCTCTTCGCCAAAGCCTACGACTTCTTTCTCAGGTACTACCGCGAGCACAAGCTCGACTTCACCTATGCCTACGCGGGCGTGCTCGATGCGCTCCAGGCCCTCAATGAGTTGCATAACGCCCCCGGCAGCCCTTCGCGTACCATGGCCGTGCTTACCAACAAGCCCGTCCGTCCGGCGCGCGGCATCTGCGAGGGGCTGGGCCTCGCCGATTACTTCCTCCACATCTACGGCGGCGACAGCTTCCCGGTGAAGAAGCCCGACCCCCTCGGCCTGCGCTCGCTGATGGAAGAGACCTCCGCGGCGCCCGAAGAAACCGTGATGATCGGCGACAGCAAGGTGGACGTCGAGACGGCGCGCAACGCCGGAGCCTGGTCGCTGGGCTGCGCCTTCGGCTTCGGCCCCCAGAACCTGATGGACACGCCTCCCGACGTCCTGGTCGACTCGGCCGCCGAGTGGACCCGGGCGCTGACCCCGCCCTGAGCTTTTCCGGGAACCGCGGCCGGCCTTTTAGCGTATCCTTTGCCAAGAACGGGGGATCGGTGTATGCATAAGAGACTTCTTGCCGTTTGCCTTCTCGCCGGCGCCATGGCGGCCTTTTCCGCACCAGCCCATGCCAGCCACGACGAGGTCCAGTTCTTCCGCAACATCGACGTCACGCCCGACTCTCCAACCCACGACGCTGTTTGCTTCTTCTGCAGCGTGCACGTCGAGGGCTCGGTCGAAGGCGACATTGTGGTCTTTTTCGGCAGCGTGCATCTGAACGGCGAAGCCCGCCACGACGTCGTCAATTTCTTCGGCAAGGTCACGGCCGAAGACAACTCCTCCATCGGGGGCGACCTGGTCTCATTCTTCGGCGCCATACGCCTGGGCGACAACGTCGCTGTTCACAAGGATGTCGTCGCCATGTTCGGCTCCTACCGCGCGCCGAACTCCGTCTCCATCGGCCAGGATCGCGTCATCTTCTCGCCCTGGATCTTCTTTTGCCCGCTGCTGGTCTTCATCCTGATCATTGTCGTGATCGTCCACGAGGTCCAGGCCGCCCGCCGGCGACGCTTCCTGGCGAATTACCCCGTCCCGCCCCCGCAATAAAAAGCGATCAGGCGCCCGCCGGCGCGTTACGCTGATTGGATGGGCACTTCTGGCTTCCCCAGCCCCCGAGCCTTGCGCATCGTCCTGCCCGGCGGCAGCGGCCAGATTGGCCGCATGTTGGCGCGTTCCTTTCAGGAGCGCGGCTGCCACGTCACCGTGCTCACCCGCGGGCCCTACACCGCGCCCTGGCAGACCGTTCATTGGGACGGCCAGACCCTCGGGCCGTGGGTCGAGACCCTCGAAGGCGCAGACGTCTGCATCCACCTTTCCGGCCGCGGTATCGACTGCCGCTACACCGCTCGCAATCGCCGCGAGCTCTACGACTCGCGCATCGGTCCCACGCGCCTGCTCAATCGCGCCTTCGCCACCCTGGCCAATCCTCCGCGCGTCTGGATGAATGCCTCGACGGCCTCAATCTACCGTCACACTCTGCACCATCCCATGGACGAGGCCACCGGAGAACTCGGCGGCCATGAGCCAATCTCGGCGCACCGCCGAGCGCCGGAGAAGTGGACCTGGATCGTCAACTTGGCCAGGAATTGGGAGGCCGCGTTCTTCTCAACCCCGTCGCCGCGCACGCGCAAGATCGCCCTGCGCACCGCGCTTGTTCTCGGCCCCGCGCCGGGCAGTGTCTTCGCGGTCCTCTCGCGCCTGGTTCGGGCCGGCCTCGGCGGCACGCAGGGCAATGGCCGCCAGATCGTCTCCTGGATTCATGAGACCGACTACGCGCGCGCCCTGGAGTTTCTGATCGATCGCGAGGAGATCGAAGGCCCCGTCAACCTCGCCGCGCCCAACCCGCTCCCCAACCGCGAGTTCATGGCCGCGCTCCGCGAGGCGTGGGACATGCCCAACGGCCTGCCTGCTCCCGCGCCGCTCCTCGCTCTCGGCATGTTCTTCCTGCGCAAGGAGCCGGAACTCATCCTCAAGAGCCGCTACGCCGTCCCCCGCCGCCTGCTCGACGCCGGATTCCAGTTCGATTTCCCCACCTGGCCCGAAGCCGCTCAGGATCTCGTCCGCCAATGGCGCGCGCGCGACGACCTCTGACCCCTGCTTTCTCGCTCCCTTGCTGCCTTGCTCCCTGTCTTTCGCTACTTCGGCGTCACATCCGTCACCGGCAGATCCCAGTGCGCCAGCAGAATCTCAAACCGCCCCTGCTCTTCGCGTGTGTAGGTCGCCTGGTCCGGCCACAGCTCCTTCTTGAACGCGTCCTCGTCCGGGTTCGCGCTCGTCGCCACGGTCGAATTCTTGTAGACGATGGTTACGCGATAGTCCCAGCGCTCGTCCTCCATCGTGTGGTACGCCGGCGACTCGATCTTCAGCGACACGATTCGCCCCGTCGCCTGGATCTTCTTGAGCAGCGGCCAATGGTTCTTCAGGAACAGGTCGAAGAACTCCTGCTGATGGCCCCACTGGCACTTGTAGTAGTACTCGATGGTGTACGGCTGCCCTTCGCTCGATTGCGCCGGCGCTCCCTGCGCCACGAGCGGCTTCGAAATGCCGGCCATAAACGCCAGCCCCACGACCGCGAGAAGAATCCTGCGCGTCAAAACTCCCATATCGGCCTCCTTGCCTGCTTAACCCGCATTGTAGCGTGGATCGCTCTTTCCCAAGTGCTGCGCGGGGCGATGTGCCTCAGGCGTTCTTCAGAAGTTCGAAATACCGCTCCCGGATCATGCCCGAAGTACGGAGCAGGATCTTGACGATAAATACGGGAACTTCGCGATAGGCGGGAATCACGAGCGGGCGCTTTACTCCCGGCCAGAGGTTAGCGCTATGCTCATCCCGTCTGGCGCGGTCTAATGTACGTGCGCAGCCAGAGGGCAAATTCCGGCTCGGAAAGGCTCCCATCGGCCACAGCCAGCATCGTCGCCACTCCATCGCGGTCGCTGGCCGTCAGTTCGTGTCCATTCTTAAGCAGAAAGGTCTCGGCGACCACCCACGCCGTTCGTTTGTTCCCGTCGAGAAATGCGTGATTCCGGGCAATGCCGACGCCGTAGGAAGCAGCAAGATAGGCGACGTCGGGATTTCCGTATGCGGCGAGGTTTTGCGGCCGTGCCAATGCCGAAAGCAGCAACGGCATATCGCGGACCCCTGCGAGGCCACCGTGTTCCGCAACCTGTGCGTCGTGAATGGCAAGGACAGAGGTCTCCCCGATCCATCTCCATGCCGGATCGTTCATTTCGCCAGCTCACGCAGCAGGTCGCGCCGCTTGCGCATCACCTCGCGAGCTAGAGCCATGTCCTCCTCGAACTCCGGATTGTACGGCGTGATCCGGAACCCATCCGGCGATTCGGTCAGGAACACCGAGTCGCCCTTCGCCACGCGCAACCGCGCCAGCGCCTCCTTGGGCAGCACGATCCCCGCCGAACTGCCCACCGTCGTCACCTTGAGCTTCACGATTTGCCCCTCCGCGCGGGACATTATAACAATTATTATAACTCAGTGAGTCCGTCTTTGGAACCGGTCGAACCTGCGTCCTATCCCAGAGCGGTTTCTCGCTCCCTCGCTCCCTTGTTCCCTTGCTTCCTGTCTCCAAAAAAAAACGGCCCCCGATTCTCGGGGGCCAAGTTGCCTTGGTTCTCTCGCGTTGCGAGAGCTTGTTGGCGGCCTACGGTGGGGTAACCGTCGGCACGGGAGGCAGAGCCTCGGGGGAGGAGGACCGCGATATTACGGCTGCTCCGCGCCGGCTGCGACAGAAACGCTTTGGGGTGTCGAATCTGTCCGGGCCGCCAAACTGTTTTCCATCAACCGCACATGCACTGTACTGGTCCGTACCCGCTCCGGCTTCTGGTCTTCTGTGCCAGATCCTGAGGTCGATGCCTCATTGCCGAGGGCTACGGAATGCATGCGGTAGACGGGAATCTCGTGTTCGGATACTAAGTAGCGCTTAACGGCTTCCGCCAGGCGCTCCGAACTCTGAATGCCGGTCGAGCCTGCCGCCGGCGAGTGCGCTTCCATCTCCAGGATGTAGCCCTCGCGGCCGGCCAGCTTCGAAGCCAGCGCGTCCAATTGATCTTTCGCATCTGCTGTCAGCGCCGGGTTTCCGTTGCGGAACGCGATCTCCACGTCCGTCACCTGGCGATATTGATCGAGTCCGCTGACTGTGCCGTTCAGCTGGTTCACGTGCGAGGACGCCTGCTGCGCGGCGGTGTTGGCGTTTTGCGCGTTGGTGTTGGCCACCATCGCCAACTGGTTGGCTGTCTCGGCCGAGGCCTGCGCCCGGCGAATGCCCGCCTGCGCCCGCGCGTCCACGTCCTGGATGTCGCGCGCGTTCTTTGCGTTCAGTTCGTCCAACTCGCTCAGCCGGTCGTTGATCGGGTCAGTCTGCTTCTTCACCCAGCTCTTGCGGGCGAAGGGATTCACGCGGCCCCAGAAACCTTCTTTCGCCGGAGCCAGGGGTTGAACTGCGGGGAGAGATTGATCTTGCGCCGCCGCGGTGGGCGCGGGACTACTTTGGGCCGTGCTCTGGGCCGATATCCCGGTCGATACTTGATCCTGCGCCCACACGGGGATGGCGATCGCAGATGCCAGCGCAATCATTGCCAGCTGGCGGGGAACCGAAAGGGAAACAGTCGCAAAGTTTTTCAAAGGATCCAACCTCTTGGGTTCGCGGCTTTCGAACTTTGCTCCGCGGGATGAGCGTTGCTCTCGCTCGCCCTTGGTAAGAGCAAGACCGCTGCCAAAGGGGCAGCCTCCGGTGGAGAACTTGTATCTGACTGAAATCACTAGGAGTGCGATGAGGCGTGCAGAGCAAAAAAGGGGCCATTTTGCCCCCTGTAAACATCTGTTGCCACGTAATTTTTGCACTTTCGCGTAGTTTCTACCCTGCCGCCGGGCTGGGTAGCCGTCCCACGCTCTTCGCCAACCCTACTTCGAGTCGACGTGTACGATCCGGATCTCGGGGAACGCGCCGTCCCAGTCCTGCGGCACGTTGTCGAAGACCAGCCGGAACTCCCGGCTGTCGCCGGGCTTAAGCGGCGCCGCCGAAACCGGCTCGACATCGATATACGGCTCGCGCGTCCGGATCAGCATCATGGGTTGCGTCACATTCCACGCCACTTCGTGCGCCGGGTCGCGGAAGAGCACTTGTGCGCCGATTCCGGTCACCGTCCGGCTGCCGTTGTTCGCGATCTGGCCGTCCAGGTAGGTCGACTTGCCGCCGGCCAGGTTGGCCGATTCGCTCATGTGCAGGTCGCCGATCGCCAGACTTCCCGCGTAGGGATCGGTGGCCGCCGAAATCGGCGTCACTGCGGGCGCCGGCTTGCCGCGCCCGAAGAACCAAACCAACCCAACGGCCACCGCCAGAACCACGGATGCGGCCACGATCGACGGCAGCCAGTTCCGCTCCGGCGGCTCGGCGGGACGAACAAGTTGAGGGCCTGCGCTCACGACCAGAATTGTACAACTGTTTCGGCTCGATCGCGGACTTCATTCGATTCCGCACGCGCCGCGCGCGCGTCCCATTGCGGCGCTCTTCCACACCCCCGTTAACTTTTCGTCAATTCCCCCTCTTTTCCACGAATCGGGGGTGGAACTTGCGCGTCAAAAGATTCAGAATAGACGCGACTGCCGGCGAGCTGCGGGCTGCAAGAATCCCCGGCCGCTCGGGCAGCAGCCGTACGCGCACAGCAAAAGGAACCGGGCCCTCGATTGCACCGTAACCCTTGCAGCAAACATTTGAAAGGCTGGCCAACCGATGAATCCCTCCCCTCTCGCCGTCCCCACCTCGCCGCCCGCCTCCGCTCGCTCCGCATCGCCGCCCAGCCGCTTGGCCGGCCGGGTCTACCAGGTCCTCACCATCGCGGCCATGCTTGTGCTGCTCTGGAGTATCTGGCTCTTCCGGTAGTTCTTTGACCGCGCGTTGTTGTATCAACGTCTGGGTGCCCAAGGTCCCCCGTTCTTTGTGAACCGGCCACCGAAGCCGGGTGCCCCAGGCTCGGCGCGTCGTTGTTCTTGCGCCTAGCCTGGGATCGCACGAACCTCAAGCGGAATGAATTCACGCAGCCAGAGACCGGCTTTGGTCGAGGGGAATCTGCCGCTCTCGGAGCGGCTGCGGTGCGCTCGAAATGAGAGCTGCTATCCGACGCCCGGAAGCTGAAAGCTGATAGCTGAAAGCGGATCGCTGCCTTCACCCGAACCGCGCGCGCTTGATCCCCGTCTGCCGGCAGTCCTTGCCCGCCATCTTCACGCGGATGCACATCTCCGCCAGCCGCGACAGCATCCGGTCGCCGATGCGGTCGCCCAGCGTCTGCTCGCGCGCCGCCCGCTCCGGGCCGCTCAACTCCCCGGCCGCCGCCGGCAGGTCCGCGTAGTTCGTCGTGATGATCGTGGTTTGCCGGTCGTTATATCGCGTGTTCAGGATCAGCGCCACCGTGTCCCACACCCACTCGTTGGGCTTCTGCGCGCCCAGGTCGTCCAGCACCAGCACCTCGGCGGCAAACACTGGTTTCAGCAGCTCCAGCTCCGTCGTCCGCACCTCGGGGTTGTAGCTGTTCTGGATGCTCTTCAGCAGCTCGCGGTAGTCGCAGAAGAGCCCCTCGCTCCGCGCTCGCGCACCAGCCGCTGCAGCACGCCCACCGCCAGGTGCGTCTTGCCCACGCCCATGGTTCCGGTAAACAGCAGCCCCTTGCCCGCCGTTCCCGCCGGATACTCGTCCACGAACCGCCGCGCCGTCAGCAGCGCCTCGGAAAGCGACCGGTCGGATCCGTGGTAAATCTCGAACGTGTCCAGCGTGCATTCCTTGTAGCGCGCGGGAACGTGCGCCGCCTCGATCCGCCGCTGTTCCCGCTCCGCCTCCTGGCACTCGCAGGGCCGGCTCACCCAATGTCCGGCCCCATCCATCACCCGCACCAGGCCCACGTCATCGCAGATCGCGCATTTGCTCATTCCGCTTTCCAGCCTAATGCACTGGCCCTCTCGCGCACCCGGTGCACGTTCCGTGCCCGAATGTGGAAAAACCAATCCCCCTGCGGCAAATTCGGCGTATCCTATTCGCGAATCCGCTCCGCCTGTTGAATTCCCGCCTTAGGAGTGGTCCCGCTGTCGAAGACAGCTCATCCCCAGGTACCGTCGCCTTCGCCAGCATCCCCAATGGAGGAATCATGACCAAGCGTTGCCTTGCTTCGCTCGCCGCCTTCGTCTTCGCCGCAGCGCTGGCGCCCGTCGCCGCTGCCCACGCCGACCAGCCTCAGCTCGTCACGATCAACCCCGATTGCATCCGCAAGGGCGCCACACCCTCCATCACGATCGCATTGGATAAGAGCGTCCCGCACCAGGATCAAATCGCGAACGTTGTCATCGGGGCCAAGTCCATCCCGGTCAACCCGCCGGGCCCCGATGGCAAGCTAACCGTACAGCTCCCCGACCTTCAGACCGTGGGCCAGGTCGACGTCGATATCCTCGCCAAGGACAATACGACTCTCGCAGTGGGCAAGCTGACCTTCACCGACTCCGCGCTGCCTAACGCGCCGCAGCAGGCCCCATCTCACACACAGTTGCACCTTCTCTTGCTCTACGTGCTGCTTCTCGTGTCGCTCCCCTTCATCTGCACCATCTATGACATCCGCAGGAGCTACCAGGAACGCAAAGTCGTTCTCGACAAGCTCCCCGATCACGCAACGATGGATCACGTCGCGGCCCTCCTCGGCAAAATGGATCAGGGGCCAACCGGCCTCACGGGCCTGACGCGAGGGCTGATTGCCATCACGCTCGTTCTGGCCCTGGCCATCGCTGCATTCCACCTCATTGTTTTTGCCCCGACCGGCCTTCCCGACATCGCCGACAAACTCATCATGCTGCTCGCCGGAACGTTGACCGCGATCACCGGCTTCTACTTCGGCGCCAAGGCAGCCAGCGAGGGCACGCCGCAAAAGACTCCGGACAACGGAGGAGCAAAGCCAGGGACCGCGACGCCGACGATCAACGCCGCCCAGTGGGCTGCAGCCAACAGGCAGCTCACCATTACCGGCGCTGGTTTTGGTGCGCAACAAGGGCATGGCTCAGTCACGATCGGCAACGCGGCGGGTGTAGTCGCTCCCGGCGATTGGACCGACGGTCGAATCGTTGCCACTGTGCCTCCCGGTGTGCAGGGTGACGTGAATGTCGTCGTCAATAACGACGCCGGCGCTGCCTCCGCCCCATTCCGAACCAACATCCCGTAACACGGCACGAAACAACTCTTGCGGCGGCGCGGCAGGATCCTTCCTGCCTCCGCCGCAAGTCTGTTCTCGTCCGGGGTATCAATCCAGCGACTTATGGAACCGTAGGATGGCGACCGTCAGCAAGCCCACGCCGAGCCCCGCCATCGCCGCCATCTGCGGCCACAGAATGTCCATCCCCACGCCCTTCAAATAGGTTCCGCGCAGCACCACCAGAAAGTAGCGCAGCGGGCTCGCGTAGGTCATATATTGCAGCCATTGCGGCATGGTGCTGATGGGGAATCCGAAGCCCGAGAACACGATCGTCGGCATGATGAAAAAGAACGCCGTCACCATGGCCTGCTGCTGCGTCGACGAAACGGTCGAAATCAGCAGCCCCACGCCGAGCATGCATACCAGAAACAGAACCGAGCCCAGCAGCAGCACCGAAAAGTGTCCGCGGAACGGAACCCGGAACCACAGCGAGCCGACCAGTGCGATCAGCGACACGTCGAACAGCCCGATCGCGAAGAACGGCAGCGTCTTGCTCAGGATGAACTCCGCGGGCCGGATCGGCGTCACCATGATCTGTTCCAGCGTCCCGATCTCGCGCTCGCGCACCACCCCGAACGCGGTCAGCGTAATCACCAGCACCACGGTCAGGCTGCCGATGATCCCCGGAATAAAGAACCAGCGGCTGCTCAGGTTGGGGTTGTACCAGGGACGCTGTTCGAGCTCAATCGACGGCACAACCTGCGCCAGTTGCGGGGCGGTCCGCGAGATTCGGTCCTTCTGATATTCCTCGGCGTAGCCGCCGGCGATCTGCGTAATGTATCCGGCCGCGATCAGTGCGCTGTTCGAGTTGGTTGCGTCCACGATCACCTGCAGCGGCGCCGGCTGGCCTTTGCGCAGCGCCTGTGCGAAGCCTGCGTTGATTTGCAACCCGACGGTCGCCTGCCCTTCGTCGATCAGGTTCGAGAGCTCCGCCGAATTGTCCAGTTGCCGCTGGACGGCGAAGTACGGACTCGACGTGAATCGCGAAATTAGGTCCCGGCTCTCCTGGCTGTGGTCGTAGTCCACCACCACCGTCGCCACGTGGCGAATCTCGAACGTCGCCGCGTACCCGAACACGAGCATCTGGATGATCGGAGGCCCGATGAGAATGAAGCGCGTCCGCTTATCGCGCAGCACCTGGATTACCTCTTTGATCATCATCTGCTTCATCCGCGCCAGCATCGATTTCCTCCTAAGCCAGCCTCTTGTGGAATGAGCGCGTGGCCAGCACGGCAAGCAGCACGGCGAAGATCGCCAGCGGCACGAGGTCTCCGTACAGCATCGCCGCCGGTGTGCCCTTCAGAAAAATCCTCTTCAGCACCGACACGTAGTAGCGCGCGGGAACGATGTACGTGATACCCTGCAGCACGACCGGCATTTGATCGATCGAGAACAGGAAGCCCGAGAGCAGAAACGCGGGCAGGAACGTAGTCAGGAGCGCGATCTGGCTGGCCGCGAACTGCCCCTTGGCCAGCACGGAGATGAAGAATCCCATCGCCAGCACCACCACCAGGAACATCGCCGAGCTGCCCAGCAGCGTCACGAACGATCCGCGGAACGGCACTTTGAACCAGTAGATCGCGATCAGCGCGCTCACGATCGTGTCGCCCATGCCGAGTACGAAATACGGCGCCAGCTTGCCGAATAGAATCTCCGATGCGCTCACCGGCGTCGAGATCAGTTGCTCCATCGTTCCGCGCTCCCACTCGCGGGCGATGGTCAGCGACGTGAGAAACGCCCCGATCACCGACATCACCAGCGCCAGCACTCCGGGAATGATGAACGCGCTGCTTTCCAGGTCCTCGTTGTACCAGGTGCGCGTTTCCACGTCGATCGGCGCCGTCTGCATCGCGATTCCGCGCTGCCGCAGAAACTCCGTCTGCACCTCCGCCGAGTACCCCTGCACCACTCCCTGCGTGTAGCCCACCAGCACGTTGGCCGAGTTGTCGTCCGTCGCATCCACCAGCGCCTGGATCTGGATCGTGCCTCCCTCGCCGAGCCTCTCGGAAAAGTCCCACGGAATCACGATCCCCATCTTCGCGCTGCCGTCGTCCAGCGCGCGGGTCAGCTCGCGGTAGTTGTTCACCACCCGCGCGACGTGAAAGTATTCGCTCGATTGAAACCGTTTCAGCAGATCCTGGCTCTGCTGGCTGCCATCCTGGTCGTAGACATAGACCGGCAGCCCCTTCAGGTCCAGGCTCACACCGTAGCCGAACAGAATCACCAGGATCGCCGGCATCACGATCACGATCGCCAGACTCCGCGGATCGCGCAGAATCTGCACCACCTCTTTTCGCGCCATCACCCATAGCCGCCGCCAGCTCATGCCGCGTGCTCCTGCGCTACCCGGCGCTCAGTGGTCAGCGAAACAAATACGTCCTCCAAGCTAGGCCGGATTCTCTCTGTGCGATTCAGAGTGACGCCGCGCTGCGCCAGCAAGTCCTTCAGTTGCCGCTCCGTCTCATCGGCGCTCTGAACCACCAGGTGCAATGCGTTGCCGAACACCGCCGCATCCAGCACGCCCGGCGCCGTCTGCAGCGCATCGAGCGCCGCGCCCAGCGGCGCGCACTCCACCAGCAGCAGCTCGCCCTTCATCGATTTCTGCTTCAGCTCCGTCGGCGTACCCAGCGCCACGATCCTGCCGCGGTAGATCAGCGCTAGCCGGTTGCAGTACTCTGCCTCCTCCATGTAGTGCGTGGTCACGAACACCGTCACGCCATGCTCCGCCATCTCGTGGATCAACTCCCAGAACTGCCGCCGCGAGATGGGATCGACGCCCGACGTTGGCTCGTCGAGAAACACGATCGGCGGCCGGTGCAGCACCGCGCAGCCCAGCGCCAGCCGCTGCTTCCATCCCCCCGGCAGCGTCCCCGTCAGCAGATTCTCCTGGTCCCTCAGGTGCGACATCTCCAGCGCCCACGCGATGCGTCCCGCCAACTCCGCGCGCTCCACGCTATACAGCCCGGCGAACAACCGGATGTTCTCGATCACCTTCAGATCGTTGTAGAGCGAAAACTTCTGCGACATGTAGCCAATGTTCTGCCGCACCGCCTCAGGCTGGCGCGCCACGTCGAGACCCGCAACCAGCGCGCGGCCCGACGTGGGCCGCAGCAGTCCGCACAACATGCGGATCGTCGTCGACTTGCCCGCGCCGTTCGGGCCGAGAAATCCGAAGATCTCTCCCTTGCGAACCGAAAGGTTGATATGGTCGACAGCGGTGAAGCCGCCAAACCGCTTCACCAGATCCTCGATCTCGACCGAGCTGCCGTTGTCATTCATGGGCAGCCCCCTCGGCGCCGACGGCGTCGACAAACAAGTCCTCGATGGTCGGAGCGACCTGCTGGATCGTGTCGAACGGCGCACTCGCGCCGCGCAATTGCGTCTCGAATGCCGCCACTCGCCGCGGCCCGTCGTCCACCACCGCCCGCAGCCCATCGCCATGCAGCACCAGGCTCGAGATTCCTTCCGCGCCCTTCAGCGCGTCGCGCACCTTACGCGGATCGGCAGAGACGATCGTCACCACGCCCTTACGCATCTTGCTCTTCAGGTTGTCCGGCGTATCGCAGAACAGCAGCCGGCCCTGGTGCATCAGCGCCACACGATGGCACCGCTCCGCTTCGTCCAGATACGCCGTCGACGTCAAAATCGCGACGCCCTCCGCCAGCAGCTCGTACAGAATGCGCCAGAAGTCGCGCCGCGACACCGGATCGACTCCCGTCGTCGGCTCGTCGAGCAGCACTACCTTCGGCCGGTGAATCAGCGCGCAGATCAGTCCCAGCTTCTGCTTCATCCCGCCCGAAAGCTTCCCCGCGAAGCGGCTGCGGAACTCGCTCATCCCCGCCGCGCGCAACAGCTCTGCCGATCGCGACTCGCGTTCCTTCCGCTTCACGCCAAACAAATCCGCATAGAAGCGAATGTTCTCGTCCACCGAAAGCTCTTCGTACAGCCCGAACCGCTGCGGCATGTAGCTCAACGAAAGCTTGGCGCGTTCCGGGTCGCGCACCACGTCCACTCCGGCGATCGACGCGCGGCCTGCGTCCGGCGGCAGAATTCCCGCCAGCATCCGCAGCGCCGTCGTCTTTCCCGCGCCGTCCGGCCCCACCAGCCCGAAGATCTCGCCCGCGCGCACGTCGAAGCTCAGCCCATCCACGGCGCACACGCCGGGGAACGTCTTCCTCAGGCCGTCGGCCACAATCGCGGGTTGGGTTGGCTCGCTCATTTTCCGCCGGGCGCCGCTCCGCCGGAGTTCGAACTTGCCGCGCCCAAAGCAATGTGCGCGTCCGCGGGCATGCCCGGCTTCAGCTCGTGGTTCGAATTGTCGAGATCGATCTTGATGCGGTACACCAGCGTCACGCGCTCCGTCGTCGTTTGCACGCTCTTCGGCGTAAACTCCGCCGACGGCGAGATGAACGAAATGTGCCCGTGGTACTTTTTGCCGGGATAGGTGTCGGTCGTGATCGTCGCCTCCTGGCCCCAGCGAATGCGCCCCAGGTCCGTCTCCGCCACGTACGCGCGTAGCCACACGTGATCCAGATCGGCCAGCGTCACGATCGGCGTCCCCGGCGCAACTACTTCGCCCAGCTCCGCCTCGCGCACCGTGATCACCCCGCTAAAAGGCGCGCGCAGCACGGTGTATCCGAGATCCACTTGCGACAGCCCGAGATTCGTCCGCGCCTGCTTCAGGTTGGCCTGCGCAATCGCGATGTCCTCTTTGCGGCTGCCCTCCACGGCTTCGTTGTAGCGTTGCTGCGCAGCCTCAAAAGCCGCTTGTGCGCGCTTGACGGCCGTCACCGCCAGATCCCGCTCCTGCGCGGTCGCCTCGTCCTTGGCGAAGAGCTTCTGCGCGCGATCGGCGTCGATCTGCTTCTCCTCGAGATCGGCCTTCGCGTCCAGCATGTTCTGTTGCGCTGCCTTGATCTCCTGCTCGCGCGTGCCGGCCAGGGTCAGCGCCAGGTCCGACTGCCGCACTCCCACGCTGGCCTCATCCGCGCGAACCCGCTGCCGGTAGTCCGCATCCTCGAGCCGTGCCAGCAGCGCGCCTTCCTGCACCTCCTGGCCCTCCTCGATCGGCAACTCGTCGATGCGCCCCTGCACCTTGAAGCTCACCAGGCTCTCGTGCGCCTCGATGTTCCCCGAGAGCGTGAGCTCGTTTGCCGGCGCCGGCTTTCGAGCGAACTTCGGGTAGAAATAGAATCCCGCCGCAACCGCCGCCGCTAGCACGATCGGTATCACGATCCTTCGTTTCTTCATGGCCAACCTCTGCCTCGAACTCCGGTGCTTGCCCACGCGGCGAACACCATTACTGTTTTGCAAACGCCAAAATATTCTTCTGCGTGTCGCCCAGCGCGCGCGCCAGCGCGAACTTCGCATCCTGATAGCTCGATTCGGCGAGAATGTAATTCTCCTCGGCGCGCGCCAGCTCATCCTGCGCCGTGATCACCTCGACGTTGTTCGCCGTGCCTTCTTCGAACCGGTCGCGCGTCATCTGCAATTCGCGCTTCGCCAGCTCCTGCCCCTGGCTCGCCACGTCCACCTGCTGCCCCGCCGAATCCAGATTCAGCAGCGCCTGCCGCACGTCCTCTTCGATCCCGCGCCGCAAATCGGCAATTCGACTATCCACGCTCTTCAACTGCGCCGCCAGCTCATCCGCCTCGCCATTGCGGTCGCGATCGAACAGCGTAATGTCGATCTGCCCCTGAACCATCCCCGTTCCCTGGACGCCGCCGATGCTTCGCCCGATCCCGCCGTAGTTCCCGTTGATGCTCACCTTCGGATACAGGCGCGCGCGATTGGCGCGCTGCTGCTCCACGATCGATTCGCGCTGCGCAGCCAGCGCCTCGTAGTCGGCCCGCGCCGTCAGGGCCGCGGGCACAAGGATCTCGGCCGTCTGCCCGGCCAGCGGATGAAACCCCAGCGTCTCTGCGAGCGCAATCGGCGTGCCCGGATCGATGCCGATGTCGCGCGCCAGCTCCAGCAATGCCTGCTGAACCTGGTTTTGCGCCTCCAGCAGCGACTGCCTGTCGTTCGCCAGTTGCACCTCCGCCCGCAGAACGTCCACTCCCGTCGCCGTTCCCGCGTCGTGCTTGTCCTTGGCCAGCTTCGAGAGCGCCTCCGCGTCCGTGACTCGCGATTGCGCCGCGTCCGCCCGCGCCGCGGCCGATTCCGCGTTCAGATAGAGCGCGGCCACCGCGCGCACGATCGTGTCGCGCGCGTCCTCGTAGCTCAGTTTGTCCGCGTCGAGCGCCTTCTCGCTGGCCTTCAATCCGCGGTAGTCCGTCAGGTCGAGCACGTTCTGTTGCGCGTACAGGCGGAAGTCGTAGTTCGAGAATGGTCCCACCACCTGCGGAAGGCCGGGAAGGGAAATGCCAAACGCCGCCAGGCTGCGGTTCTGCACGTTCGCATAGGTTTCCCCGCTCACGCGAGGCAGCAAGGCGGCTGCCAGCCGCCGCTCGCGCGTACCCGCAGCACTGTCCACCTGTGCGCTGGCCAGTTGCACGTTCAGGTTGGCTTGCAACCCCTTCTCGATCGCTTCCTCGAGCGTGAGGCGGATCGGCGCGGGTGCCTGCGCTTGCCCGAGCGCCCCTCCCAGCCCCGCGCCCAGCGCGAGAGTCAGGAACACGGTTGCGACAACATGCTTCTTCGATTTCATGGTTTCCGCTCGCTGTCTTTTGCGGCTATCGCCCGCCAGAACAGGCGAAAGCTGCCTTCCACCCAGGTCTTCAGCTCCGGCTCGCCGTGCAGCGACCAGAGCAGAACGGTCCCGAGGAGGATTTGCTGCATCCCAAGAGCGGTGTCCGCGCTCTTCAGCTTCGGGTCGATCTCGCCGCGCCTCTGTCCCTCGGCAATTACGCGCGCGGTCATCCGCCGGCCTTCGGCCATCTGCTGCTCGATTTGCTCTCGGACCAGGCCGCTGGCCAGGAAGGCTCCGATCACGGTTCTGGCAAAATCCGGGCTCTGGCCGGCTCTCTTGCCAGACCGAGAAACAGGCGATGCATCGTCGAATGGATGCCGGACTTGCTCGATGCCGCGGCTTCAACCGCCTCCCGCACATGCGCCATCTGCAGCTCGGTCATCACGCCAAGCACGTGGTCCTTGCTCTCGAAGTAGTTGAAGAAAGTCCCCTTGCCGACGTCCGCACTTTCGGTGATGTCCTCGACCGTGACGTTCTGGAACCCGCGGTCGGCGAAGAGCTCGAGCGCAGTGCGGAACAGCTTCAGTCGCGTCTCCGCGGCTCGCCGCTCGCGCCGTCCCATGGCAGGAGTCGCCGCCGCGGCTGCCTTTTGCCGTACCCCTGCCGTCGCCTTGCGATTCTTTGTGTGACTAGTCCTCATATCCGCCTGTTAACCAAATATGACCGATAGTCAAAGATGTACCGCAGGTCGCCTAAATTGTCAAACGGGGAGAATTCCCCAGCCGGTCGAATTCGCCGGCATCGATTGTGTTTTTCAAAGGGCGCGCCGCGGCATGGTCCGGACCTTGTTCCGGATCGCCTGCCGTCACTGGATATATACGGGGCTATGAAGGGACAAGTTACATCCGATTGCCGAAAAACTTGGCGGGCGCACGGCGCTGCCTTGTACCGTGTCTTCGCGATTTCACGATGGACCGAATGAACCAGGGTGCCCCAGGTCCCGATTTTGGGACCTGGGATAGCACGAAACCTGACGGACACGGTACTAGTCGCAGATCAGCGCCGCATCGGGGAAGTCCGCCGCATCCTCTTCGCTGCCCTCCGGTTCCGATTCCGCTCCTGCCCCTTCACCCATTTCGATCCGCGGCACGAAGAACCGCTCCACCTCGGCCAGCACATCGGGCCCCGTCCGCGCATGGTAGATCGCCGCCCTCAACTTCGCCCCGCCCGGCACGCTGTGCGTGAACCATGTGGCGAACTGCTTCATCTTCCCCACCGGATCGCCCATCCGCGCATCGCGCGGCAGGTCCTTGGTCGCTTCCGCCTCGGCCAACAGCATCTCGAAGTACGCGCGGATCATCCGGTAGCGGTCCTCGGTCGTTGGCCGCGCGTACCGTCCCGTCGCCGTGTACTCGGCGATCTGCCGGAAGATCCAAGGATTGGCCGGCGCCGCCCGGCCGATCATCACCGCGTCGCACCCTGTCTCGGCCACCATCGCCGCCGCGTCCTCCGGGGTGCGGATGTCTCCGTTCCCGATCACCGGCAGCCGCACCGCCCGCTTCACCTCGGCGATCCAGCCCCACTGCGCCTGACCGCTGTAGCCCTGCTCGCGCGTGCGCGCGTGGAGCGCCAGCCCGTCCAGCCCCTCGGCCTCGGCCATCCGCGCCAGCTCCACGCACACGATCTCGCTCTCGTTCCAGCCCATGCGGAACTTTACGGTGAAGGGAATCGTCACCGCTTTGCGGATGGCGCGAAAGATTTCGCCGATCCGCGGCAGATCGCGCAGCAAGCCCGAACCGCCGTTCGATCCCACCACGCGCTTCGCCGGGCAGCCGAGATTCAGGTCCACCGTGTCGAATCCCGTCTCCTCCACGATCCGCGCCGCCTCCGCCATGGTCGCGGGATTCGAGCCGAACAGTTGCGCCCCGATGGGATGCTCGTCGTCGTAGAACGTCAGGTACCGCCGCCGCTTCGCCTCCCGCATCCGGCTCAACCCATCGGCCGAAGTGAACTCGGTCATGATGAGTCCGCACCCCGACTCCACATTGCTGATCGTTGCCTCGACCCGTGCGGTTGCCGCTCCCTCGCTCCCTACCTGATCTCTGATCTCTGATCTCTGATCTCTGCTGAACAGGCTCGCATGCCGGATGAACCGCCGGAACACCGTGTCGGTCACTCCGGCCATCGGCGCCAGCACCGTCGCCGGCCGCACCGCGACCGTTCCGATCCGCACCTCCGCCGGCACCCTCGCCGCAGCGGGCATCGCGTGCTCCACCGGATTGTCCCAGTGCTTCTTCACCGTAAATCCACGTCTTGGCATGAGGTCCGCACGCAGCGAACGTCTGCTGCGTTTTCTCCAGACAAACGGAAGCCTCCGCCGCGGCGGAGGCCCGTTCCACGAATCCGTCGCAGCCGGTTACTTGGCCGCCGCTGCAATCGCCTTGTCGCTCTTCGCGTACTTCCTGCGGAACCGCTCCACGCGACCCGCCGTATCGACCAGCCGCTGTTTGCCCGTAAAGAACGGGTGGCAAACCGAGCAAATTTCCACGTGTATGTCGCCCTTGTGGGTCGACCGCGTCTCAAAACTGCTTCCGCAAGCGCACATCACCCGCACCGCGGCATAATTGGGATGAATCTTTTCCTTTGGCATCGCTGAAAATACAGACCTTTCCTGCAATTCTTCTCTCTCCATATTGTAGGGGGATTCGCCCCGTCGCGCAATCCAGGGGGCAGGGAAGACCGGGAAGACAGCTTTTTGCTTTTCGCCCCGGCTCGCAGCCGGGCTAGCCCCGTTGCCCCCCCATCTCCGCCCGCGCCGCCAGCCCCATCGCCATCGCCATCACCCGGTCGTCGTGCGTTCCCGCCTGCGCCCCGCTGTTCCCATTCGGCAGCCGCACAAAGCTCCGGCACTCTCCCAGCAGCCTTCGGCTCAGGAACAGCTCCGGCTCCTCCACCAGCGCCGCGCCCAGCCGGCTCAGCATTGCCGGCCGGCTCACGCTCGTCGTTAGCCAACCCGCCTGCCCGCCCTGCATATAGATTCGCCTGTACTTGCACGCCGTCTCGGCCAGCGCCAATATGCCCGTGCCGTGGTTGTTCCGCTCCACCACCAGCCACGCGCCGTTGTACTCCTCCGCCAGCCCAGTCACCAACTTCGCCAGCTCCAGCCCGCCCAGGTGTCCGGCGAACTCCGCGCACTGCAGCCCCGTCTCCATCTCCAGCACCTCGGCCGCCGAGTAGTCGCCCTCGCTCCCGCCTCCCGCCGGATCGACCGCCACCAGGTACTCCTTGCCCTTCACCGGCGGTAGCCAGATCTCCATCTCCCCGTTTTTCCGCCGCTTCACCGGCTCCGGAGCCGCCTTCATCCGCGCCTCCACCGCCGCCAGCTCGAACACGCACTCGCCGCTGGCCAGGAAGCAGCTCTCCGCGTCCTCCGCGTATTCCTGCGCCGTCAGCCCGCGAAAGTCCGCCCGAATCTGCCGCCGGTACGCGATCTGCCGCAGGTCGAGCTTTTCCCGCGCCATCAGCTTCCGCTCTTCCTCTGTCAGGCTCGCCTCGTCCACCGCCGCCGCGCGGTATCGCATCTCCATCCACCACGGGAAGAAGTGCCGCACCGTCCCCGTCTCGTCGGCCTTCAGCCACTCCTCGTGGAAGCACCCGCCCACCCCCAGCGGCGTCGATTCCATGGTCAGCTCGCCGTCCGGCGCCATCGCCGCCCTCAAGCCCGCCAGGGTCTCCGCCGCGTCGCCCGGCCACCGCGCCAACTCCGAGCAGTGCAGGTTCTGCACCGTCATCCCGCGCCCAGCGTTCCGGTCCGCTGCGCTCACCACCCGGTACTGCGCGTCGATCTCCGGAAACACAATCTGCCGCACGTTCGACCGCGCCGTCTTGAGCGGCCCGTTCCGCAGCCGGTCCGGCAGCCAGTCCGCAAACCGGTGCACGATCCGAAAAATCTCCTCCGCTGCCTCCTGCGTGTGCGCCACCTCCAGCGTCAGCGTCCCCGGCTGCGTGATCGTCTTCAGAAAGAACCGCGCCGCCACCCACGTCGTCAACCCCATCTGCCGCGCCTTCAGTACGATGTTCCGCTCTCCGCGCCGCTTCTCGAACGCCTGCTGCACCGCGTTCGCCTTCAGCTTCGCCGGCCGCCCGTCGCGCCCCCTCACCACCAGCAGCTCTTCCGCCAGCCGCATCCCCACCGTGCGCCCGCCCAGGCTTTCAGGCCGTTTATCCAGAATCCGCCCAAATTTCTCCAGCTCCTTCCGGCTCAGCTTCTCTCTGCGCACCTTCCACACCGGCAGCTCCAGCGCCGACTCAATCTCCGCTTCCGTCGCTTCTTCCTTCAATTGCATCCTGCCCCGCGATCCTGTCAGCGCCTGTGCCTGGGCAAGAAATCTGGCGCGCGGCTGCCCCGGCCGCGCGCCAGTCGGCGGCGCATTCCCTGCTCATGGGCGGCGGCTCATCGCCAAAGCCCCGCCCGCGCCGCAATCTTGTGTGTGGGTGCCCCTCGCTTTTGAGACCTGGGAAAGTGGCCCTAGTAGCTCCCGCACCAGTACTTGATCGTGTACGCCGTCGACGCCGTCGGCGCCGTGTTCGCCGTAATCGTGATCGCCGTCGTGCTCTCCGTCCACGTATTCGTCGTGATCACTGCCGTCGCGCTCTGCGTCGCCACAATGCAATTCGCCTGGTTCGTGTGCGTATTCGGGAACGTCAGCGTCGCCAGCGTTCCCGTCGTCGGGCTCGTCCCCGTGGTCAGCGCCACCGTTCCGCTCACCCCGTCGCACACGTGGTTGGTCGCGCACGCAATCGACGGACTCGTCCCCGCCGCCGCGCCCGCCCCCATCGTCATCGTGCCCGACCCCATGATGAACTTCCCTTGCAAAAAGCCCGTCGCGGTCGTGTTCCCGCTGCCCGTCACCTGCAACGCCGCGGTCGAAGAATTCGATCCGCCTTCGTACACGATGAACCCGCTCGTCCCCGATCCGCTCGTGTTGTTGATCACCACCGCGTTCGCCCCCGCTCCCGCGTTGATCGTCGTGTTCGCGTTCGGCGGCAGGATCACCCGGTCCAGAGAGTTTGCCGCATCGGTCACCCGCAGGTAGTTGTTTGCGTCCTTTTGCACCTGCCACTTTGCCGTCCCCGCGTAGTTGTTGAACTGCACCGCACCCACGGTGTCCGCGCTTGATCCCGGCTGAATCGCCAGCGTCTGATTCGCGTTCGCTCCGTTCTCGAGCGTCACGTTGCTCTGCATCGTGGTTGCCCCGCCCAGCGTCTGCGTTCCGGTCACGCTCAACGTCCCGCTCAGCGTCTCCGATGCCCCCGCCAGGGTCCCGCTCACCGTCGGTGCCGACAGCGTCGGGCTCGTCGCCAGCACCACGTTCCCGCTTCCCGAAGTCGAGCACGCCACAATCTGGCTGCTCGCGTTGGTGCAGTTGGCCGCCGACGACGTTGGGACGCTCGCGCCGTTCACCTGCGTGGCGTTGGCGTTGCCCAGTTGCCCCTCCAGTTGCCAGTACGTCCCATCGAACGTGGCGCTGATCCAGTGACCGGCCAGCACGTCGTTTGCCGCCAGCCCACTGCTGTTTCCCCACTTCTTGATCGTTGCCGCAGCCGCGCCGTTTACCGCCAGCGTCGCCGATCCCGTGTTGGCGGCGTTGAAGTCGATCGAGACCGTGTCGCCCGACGCCGCCGTGAACGTCGGCGACGTCGTGCAAGAGTAGGCATTTCCGCTGTTCGTCGTCGCGCAAGTGCGCGGCAGGCTCTCGCTGTGCGCCGTCGCCGCCGCCGGCTGGCCGCTCGCATTCGTCCCCAGCACCGCCGCGCTCGCCGGCACCGAGCCGCCGTTGATCTTGCCCACCGTCGTCGCGCTCTGCGTTCCCGTCACGTCGCCCGCGAGCGATCCCGAGAAGTTCGTCGCCGTCGTCGCGGAAGTTGCACTCGTCGCGCTCGTCGCATTCGCCACCGGCGTCGACCCGATCGCGCTCACAATCTGCGCCGCTGTCGCCGCTGCCGGCGCCGCGCTCGCCGACCAGTACCCCAACCCCGTGAACGGCGTCACCCCGCTCACCGTCGTTCCGCTGCCGCTCTGGCTGTAGTATGCCGGGCTGTACTGGCTTCCCGCCTGCACGTTCCCGCTCGCGGTCGTGCCCGCCACCGTGCACGTCGTCCCCGAGCAGTTGATCCCCGGCCCCACGAACGTGAACGCTCCGCTCGTCCCGTTGATCGAGCTCACGTTACTGGGCAGCGTTTCCGGCGTCCACTGGCTCGTCGTCGCGTTCCACATCGGCACCGCGCCGTTCGCCGCGCCGCTGTCCGTCCAGTCGGCCAGGTTCGACGTCCCAATCGGCGCAATCGCTCCCGTCGACGGGTTCAGAATCTCCAGTGCGGGCGTCGCAATCGGCTCCAGCGTCGCCGCCACGCCCGGATGATTGAAGTTTTGCGGCACCGTCCCGTGCAGCAACTCCCGCCGCCACTGCTCCACCATGTCCGCCGTCACGCCCGTATAGGCCGGATTGTTCGGGCCGGGGACATAGATCAGGAACCAATCGAAAAACTGATTGCCAGACCCGGCGGTAGGACCGGGCCATAAGTTAAGCGTGACTGGATGCGACGCGCCGTCGCCTGTCGAGACTTCCGCCAAGCCAACGACAGTATGCCAGCCTTCGTTCGCGCTGAATTGCATCTGGTAGGTGAAAGGCGCCCCGCCGAGCAGCGTCTCGCCTGTTATGTTGGCGATGTTGATTCCAGTAGACCCGTACCAGCCTCCGGGCGCGGTTTGCCCGGTCCCGTTCCGCTCCTTGGCCCCGTAAAGAATCCAGTCTCCGGTGTAGATATTCTCCCAGGGACTTGCAGCCGCCACCGCTTGGGCCGTTCCACCGCTCGCTGCGTCGATCTCGATTGCGTTCGTTGTCCCGTCGGGCGCCAGAACGCCCTTCGTGGTGCAGCTTCCCAGCGACGTGCAAGCCGCCGCTACTTGAGTGGTCGTTAGCGCCGGAGCCGTCGCAAACGGAACCACGCTCGGCCCCATCCCCGCATCCTCGCCATGGAATTCGGTGAGAATCTGTCCGGGCGAATTGAACGTGCCAGTCGGATATCCGTACCGCGCGATCGGCAGGATCATGCTCTCGGTAGCGAATCCGTTCACCAAGCCGGGAAAGTTCGGATCGACAAGGCAATAAGTGTCGTTTGGCTCAAACGGATGAATGTCTACCCACCCCACTCCGTCACCGCTTAACCCATCCGTGGCCCCCACAAAGCACAGATCGGGAGCGCCGATTGAGTTGTCTTCGAGAATGGGAAACTCGTCCTCAAGCGGGCCGCTTCCATAGCGATTATCGATCACGATTCCATCTGCCGATGACTGCCGGAACTCAGTGTGATACATATAGGGCGGTCTCGCCTGTACTTCGTTCGCCCCATCGATCTCAAACCCGCCGTAGAACGTGTTGTCCCGAAAAGCCGTGTCCGCGCAGTTTCCTTCCAGTCCTATGGTCCCCGTATGCGTGCATCGCGCGGCTCCCGAAGAATAACTCGGCTCGCCGCAATTTACGGCTGAGGCGCAAGTCCAGAAATTCGCAAGCGACCCGTTGAAGCTGGAATCCCGCACCATCGAGTCGATCGAGCTTAAATCCGCCGCAATCGACGTGACTGCTGGATAGGCGCTGAATCCGTCTCCAATCAGCGTCATTTGGGCAAGGTCTTGCGCTGCAAACTCAGCCCCTGGAGCGCCGCTGATTGTCATGGAGTCCATCTCGAAGGGGCCTACGGCGGGCGGCATCGCCACGCCGACCATTCCCCACCGGGCAGTCGCCAGATGCGCCTTCATGAAACTCGCGGTCAGCGTCGAGCTTCCCACGGCGCTGATATTGACGGTCTCGAAACTATCCTGATTCCATCCCGCAATCGTGCATCCAGTCGTCGTTCCCGCTGCCCCGCTCGGCTCCGGCCACGTAATTGTATGAGCAGGGAAGTTCGCGGAGACCACGAATGTGCCGGTCGCGTCGAAGCTTGAATCCGCGCATCCGGTCACGGTGATTGTCGAGCCCGCCGCAATCCGCGTGTACGCCGAGAGCGTAGCAGACACGTTCGCTCCGCTCGAATACGCCGTTCGCGTCACCGTCCCCGTCGTCGTCACCGTCACTGGATCGACGACCGTGATCCACGAGTCGGTCGGATATGTGGTCGAAAAGTTGCCGATGCTCCCGCTCGTGAATGTCGGCGTGAAACTCACTGCGGTATTCGTCGAGGCAATGGCCGTGCCCAGCGTTCCGGCTACGTTCGCGCCCAGAATCTGGCCTGGAGAGCCCACGTTCTGGAACTGTGTCGGCGTTCCGCCTCCGTCCCCCTGGATCACAATTTCCGGATAGACCTGGAGCGTGTTGCCCATCTGGATTTTGCCCTGCACCTTCACCACCACCGACTTGTCGCTCGGCGGCTCAATATGGGTCTGCGTCCTCCAGTAGCAGCCCACCCCGCCGCAGGGCAGAAGAACCACGCAGCTATTTCCTCCCGTCCCGCTATCGTTCGGGCATTCGCTCACCGCGCTCTGCACCGCTGGGCCAATGTCCGTCGCTCCGTCGATCGCTGCGCCGTACTTGCGGATGTCCGCGTACGGCGACGTGGCGGGAATGCTCTCCGCCGCCGCCACGTTGCCCGTGAGCGCGACGCCGTTCTTCCCGTCCGACACAGCTCCCGGCAGCAGGTTCGCCAATGCGCCGCTCGCGCTCGTCGCCCCAGTCCCGCCCGACGTGACAGGAACCGCGCTTGTCCCGCCCAGCACCGATCCGTTCGTCGTGTAGTACGCGACCTGTCCCGTGCTTCCGGAGTTGATCGTTCCCGTCGTTCCCCCCGATCCGACCCCGCACGGCGATCCGGTGTTCGTGATGTATCCCGAATTGTCGATCTGCAGGCAGAAGTCGCCCGCCGTAGCCGCCAGCCCCGGAAACTTGATCGCATTCGGCGCAACAAACGCCGCGTCCAGGCTTGCGCTCGGTCCGGAGTAGATGTCCGTCTCCGCTCCCGCTCCGCTCTCGTAATTCAGCCGGATGTGCCCCGTCGAGTTGCTCGCATCGATATACGTGTCTCCGCTGTTCGTGCTTTGGTACGCCTTGAAGCTGTCCAGCCCGCCCACGGCCGAGTTCAACGCCCAGTTGTTGCTCGTGTCCTTCACCAGGAACCACTGGCTGTTCCCGTTCCAGTCCTTGAACGTCACCACCCCTTTCTGGCTGGTCGTCAGTCCCGGCCACAGGGTCAGGCCAATCTGCGCATCCGCGCTGTTGCGTACCGTCAGGTTCCCCGCCGATTGCGTCGTCCCGCCCACTTCGAGGTTTCCCACGAACTGGCCGTCGCCCTGGCTGTCCACCGTCGCCACCGCCGCCGGCGACGCGCCGCCGCTCGCGAACGTCACTCCGCCCGTGCCCGAGTTTGCCGAGCAGTTGAAGCACACGTTCCCCGTTCCCGCCGCGTTCAGCGCCGTCTGGTTGTTCGTGCTGCTCTGCCCGTTATTCCACTGTTGGATCTGCAGCCGGTACACGTTGTTCAGCAGATCCTGCAACTGATACAACTGCTGCCCACCCGCCGCGTCGCTGAACCCGTAAATCCACCGGTACCCGTAATCGGTCTGGATCTCGTTCAGCAGTCCGCGCTCATTACCCGCTCCATTCCCCAGCCGGAAGTGATTGGTCAGCGTTGCGTCCGTCTGGCTCCCGTACCAATCACCATTCAAGGCGTTGAAACTCCGGTGAAATGTATCGAGGAAGCTGTTGCGCGTGCCGTTGTCGGTCAGCTTGCCGTTGAACATCGTTCCGCCCGTGATCCAGTTGTTGTACGCGCTTCCCGCGTCCGCCACCACCTGGTTCGTCGAGTTCTCGTTCCGCAGCCCCACGATCGTGTTGTTCTGCGCATTCGGTCCCAAATGCAGCATTGTTCCGCATCCCTCGACGTCTCCTCCCGTAAACGTGTTCCCGTCGCCCTGTTGCAGATTGATTCCGATCGTCCCGCTGATCGGGTTTCCGCTCGACGTCGGGCAGTCGATGTGCAGCCGCACGAACGTGCTTGCGTTCATCCAGTCCGTCGCCGTCGTGCTGCCCGCCTGGTGCCCGATCGCGTTCACTGCCGTCCCGAACCCGCCAAACTCATCGTCCAGAAACGTCCCTCCCGTGTAGTTCCCGGTCCCATCCAGCGTCATGCCCGTCTGGTTCTGGTTGCCCAGGAAGTACACGCTCTCTACATCCATCTCCTGCGTCCGGTACGCTGCCAGCCCCTCGGCCGTTGCGCTCGTCGCTCCGGTCGTATTGATCACCATATTGTCCATGTGGAACCCCGGCGTGTTCGTCGCATACGTCGGGTCGCCCACCTCGACCATCGCGCCCGTTCCGGTATACGCCAGCGCCGTCCCGCCCGTGCTCCCGCTTGCTTGCGACCCGCCGCGCAGCGCGCACCCCCGCAGGGCCACGTTCCGCGTCCCCGCCGTCACCACGATCTGGCTCGCCGTCGTGATCGTCGCGCACGGCAGCAGCACCGCCACGTTCCCCGTCGCGATCGTCAGATTCGACGCCATCGTCAGGCTGCCCGTGAAGTTCCGCGCGTCGCATGTCCCGCCGTACGTCGCGCTCAACGCGTTCACGCACGCCTGGATCCTCGCCCCGATGTCCGTCCCTGCGAACTCGTCCGCGCGCAGCACCAGCCCCGGCCACGCGCTCGCCTCTGCCGCCGCCGTCTGCGTGTCCACGTAGTGCTTGTCCGCCGCCTGCAAGGGCTGCGTCGGATCTCCGCTCAAATAGAGCGGCCCCGTCAGCGTCCCGCCCGTCGCCGACAGCGCGCTCTGGCTCAGCTCGGCGATCGCCTGGTCCACGTACGCCTTGCTCACTGTCTGCACTGCCTGCGCCGCCGGCATCACCTGCGCCTGCACCGCCGCCAGCGTCGCCTGCGCCGCCGCCGGAACCACCCAGTACTGCGTACTCGTCTCGCCGTCGCTCAAGTGGAAAATAACCGTGTAGTACTCTCCCGAAGGCGTCGATCCCACGTTCGGCGCGAGATTCACGCTCAGAAAACCGTCTGCCCCGATCGTCACCGTCGTCGCGTCCGCCGCCACCGCCTGACCCGTCGCCGTCGCGAACGATGGCCAGCTGATGGTCACAGACCCTCCGGCCGGCTGACCGTTCGCCAGGTACACCGTCCCTTGCACGGTCGTCGTCGACACCGCCTGCGCCAGCGCCATTGCCGTCAGCCCCGTCGCCAGCATCCAAATCACGATACGGGTGCCCCACCCTCGCGACGCTCTTGTTCTTGTCGCCAGGGCGGGAACCAACGTCAACGTCCGCCGCACTCTCCGCCATCCGTTTCCCATGAGCTTCCTTCCCATCGCATCCTTCTTCTGGGTGCCCCACCTTCGGCGCGTACTTGTCTTTGCGCCTAAGGTGGGATCCGGTCAAACGTCTCCGCTCTCCGCGGGGATTCTCTATCCCGCCTCACGGACGGGCGCACCGGCACACTCCGGTTGCCCGAAACAACAAGCGATCTGTTGGGAAAAATTGAAATGCTGTTCGAAGGCTGTTTCTATAAATTGTCCGCCCGGTGCGAACACCGAAGAGCGAATCGTCAAAAGCTAGCTGCTAACAGCTTGCAGCTAGAAGCTGGTAGCTAGAAGCTACCACTTTCCGCCCGCCATTTCACTTCCTTCACTCCTTCACTCTTTCACCCCGCTCACTCCCCGCTCTTTCCCGCCGTCAACTCCAGCGGCGCCTTCATCGCCGCCAGCGCCCTCTCTCTCTCCTTCGCCAACATCTTCGCCTCCATCTCCTCGTTCCACTCCGGCTCCGCCGTCAGCAGGTCCGCCATGCTCGGCCCCTCCGGCTCCTCGTCCCCGTCTTTCTTCTTCTCAATCAGCGAAATCACTAGCGTCGCCGTTCGCACGTCGCCCAGCTCCACGTTGTCCACCAGCGATTCGGCGATCTTCTCGCGCCTCTTCTTCACCTCCGCCTTCACCGCGTGCCGCAGAGCCTTCTTCGCGCCCTTGCCTTTTTGCTTGATCTCCTCGTCTTTCTTAGCCTCTTTCGCTGCCTTCTCGGCCGCCTTTGCGGCTTTTTCCGCCGCCTTCTCGGACTCGCTCTTCGTCTCCCGCTTCGGCTTCTTCGCCGTGGCCGGCCTTCCTCTTTTCCTCCCCGTCGTCTTTCCGCCGCTGCCCGCCGCGGCGGCCTTCCTGCCTTTTCCCGCCGCGGCCGTCTCCCGGCCGCCCATCTTCGCCGGCGTCGTCACCAGCCCGACCTTTTTTCCCTTCTCTTCTTTGTCCAGATTGCATCTGCCCATAGACCCACCGTCCACAGTCCCCGTCTTTTTACTCCCTGCTGGCTACTCCCTGCTCCCTGTCTTTTTGTCCCCCGTCCGTCGTTTCCTCTTCCCTCGTCGCCAGCCCCTGGTCCCTCGCTTTTTTCACTCCGCGAAAAAGCAAAAGGGCAACTCGCTCTCGTCGAGTTGCCCTTCGCTCTCTTTTTCTCTCCGTTGCCAGCCGGGTGCCCCACCCTCGCCACGTTTCTGTTTTTGTGGCTAGAGTGGGGAACGCACCCCGTAGCAACTCGGGAACGCCTCTTCGGCCGTCCCCTCATCCACATTCATTTCGGTTGAATTGCTTTCAGCTTACCCGATTCCCCGGAAATTACCTGCAATCTCCCCCAAAGAAAATTTCGCCTATTTTTTCAACCACTTACGCCCATCTCCGCCCTCTATGCCATTTGACAACCCATCTCCCGCCTATTTTTTGACGTCCCTCGCCCCGCCCGCAAAAAGACCGCCCGTGCCCCATCCATTTGGCGCTTTCTGCCAAATGGGTGGGACCGTCGCTGACCCGGCTGCTGCCCCACCTGGGCGCCTTCTGGGCACGCGCTCCTGTTTTTGCCGCCAGCGTCCCGTCTCCGAAGTTCGCATCAAAAATACTCTGTCATCCTGAGCGACGTTTGGCCGATTTTTCGGCCAAACGGAGTCGAAAGCCTGCCCTGAGCGAGTTCGCCGCAGCGAACGAGTCGAATGGGGACCTGCATTTCGAGGCTTCCACTTATGCTGCGAACTTCTGGGACGCCAAACTCACCTCAACAGAATCTTGAACGACCGCCGCCGCAACCCGCCCGCCAACCGGCCTCACGAAACAGTCCGCAGCAACAAAAGACACCCGGCCGAATTCGTGTACCAAAGCTGACTTTTGGGTAGTAATCAGCCTCATTGAGCGCATTGGCGATTTCGCGCCAAGTGAGAATCGGCTCAGGGCTGCGTTTGATTATTATTCTTGATCTCAGGCCTGCTGCCACAATTTCCGCAGGAGATCCATCGATCGCACTAATTGACCAGAGAGGTGCTCAATATGTAACCGCGGTGTTTTGTGTTTGCGCAAAAGATCAGCGCGAATACTTGCGGCCTCATTCCCACCGCTATGAGCGCCCAGTTTGGTTCTCAGCTCCTGGACTATGCGGAGAGGGGCGATCACCTCGTCGATAGTCTCATCAGATGCGCCAGAGAATTTCATTGCTTCCTGTACCCACCTAACTGAACCCCATTTGGGATCTCCGTTTGCACCGTTGCTCTTGGCTTGTTCCTCGAAGAATCTCTTCTCAAGGCCTTCAACCACGAGTTTCGCCAATGCGATAAGAATGTCGCCCCATGCCTTAGCTGAAGAAGTCAGTGGATAATGCAACTGTTTGGCAAGATCTGGCTCTCGCAGCGTAAACCACTTGACACGGGATGTATGCAGTTCGGTCAGACTGGCTTGTAGATCTCGCAGCGGGTCCGGCCCCTCATAGCACTCACCCTTGAAGTCAGTCGCGAAGGCCCTTTGCGAGATGCTGCTCCTCGGTTCTTCGTTAAACGATTTCCAGTAAAGCTGCTCCGAATATGGCAGATCACCGAGATATGTGATGTACGTGTGAACCTGTCCCGCCTCGTTAACGTCGTAGGTCGAAAGATGCCAAGCGTTCCTGCAGGAGATGGTACGATCCTCTAGTGAATACTTGTCTGGATTGGCCTTGTATTTGTCGAGTACTGCTGCGTTAAAGAATACCGGTGAGGTTTGGAAGGGCAGCGGCGAGCCTTCATCGAAGTACGATGCCATCGCATTTGGAGCGCAACTTACCTCTGCAACGCGTTGGTTCTTCCAATCCTGAGTGATGAAGGAAACGTATTGCTTCGGCTGCCTGTCCTTTTCGTACAGGTATTTTCCGAATCCCTCGGAACTGAGACGGGGTCTGATTACCTGCATGCCGCGAATCCAACTCCCGTTCGGCCCTTCACGGTGGGAACGGAAGTAAAGGTCGAGCTCCTGATCCTGAGCGGAACTGTCCTCCCCTTTTTGCCAACTAGCGAAGTTGAGACCCACGCTCGTCACATCGAACATCTGGATCAGAGCACTTGCAGTCGCTGACATTTGCATTTCTAAAACATCTCTGTTGATGGTTATGCAGGTAGCACTTTCATTGCCGGAATGCTCTGGCCCCTCCTTCAATGTGATGACATCCTCCACATCTCCATGTTTATCGAAGCGGCACCACGCCCGCCGTTCTGGTGTCCAATGGAGATCGTGAGCATGGGTCAAAAACTGCGCAATCTCGTAGTATTGTTTGTCGACCGTGCGGCCTTGGAAGGATCGATGGAATACGAGTTGTTGACCTCGTCGAAAACCACTTGGCTCGATGCCTTCGAGAGGCTGGCTATACTCCACCCTCGGAGGATGCCCGCCGCCGTAAACAAGCCCGCATGACCAAGAATCAAGCGGCCAATTCCAGTGCATCATGTCTTCAGGAGGCACAGTTATGAGGTCTTCCAAGGGGACAAGGATCGATTGAATCAGCAGACCACCGCGATTGAAGCTTGCCCCATAGAGAATCGTTGACGTGCCTTCGCGCTGCTCTGCTAGAAGATCCAAAAACGAGGATTGCTCCGACCATGCGCGAAATCCCTGGTCATCTTCGCCGACCGGCGTAACAATTCTGAGCAGCTTTTCGAGGAACATATCGTTGCGAACATACTACTGCAATATCTACAATAGGCGCTTCTTGGGCCCGACAGCGGAAGTCGTCGTCGCCAGACACTTCGAGTACCAGCAAGCAAATGGGACGGCTTTCGCAGTTGAGCGATAACAGCCCAATGCGCATTTCGAGGCTGCCCGTACAGACTGGTCCCGGCAAACGCCCTAACCACCCCCACCCCGCAGCCACACACCCTTCCCGCACGCCCCCTCACCCCTCCGCCCTCTCTCCACGCCTACCAGCCCCGCCGACTTACTGGCCCGTTGATTTGCTGACTCGCTGGCTCGCCGACTTGCTAACTCGCTGACTTGCCGACTTGCTGCGTTACTCCCTGTCTTTCCCCAGCTTTCTTTTCCACGCCTGCCTCTCCGCCAGCTTCATCAGCGTCATTCCCCCGCGTGGCACGATCGCGTACACCACCCGGCAGTCCATCGCCCCCGCCGCCTTCTCCATCGCCCGCAGGCTGATCGATTTCCGGTCCTCGCTCTTCTCCAGCCGGTAGATCACCGATTTGTTTACCTCCAGCTTCCGCGCGATCTCTGTCGCGTGTACGCCCAAAACCGTCCGCACCCTCTTCAGCCATTCCGGATGCGACGCCGTCCTCCGGGCCGCAATCCGAAAGTGCCTCTGATCCCGGTCCAACTTCTCCCGCGCCGATGCCCTCTCTTCGCTCTCCATCCTTCCCATCTCGCCCTCCATAGCTTCGCTTCTCGTCGCTGACCACGACCCGCGCACCACGACCCACGGTCCACGACCCACGCACCACGACCCACGCACCACGGTCCACGCACCACGTCTTCCACTCTAGCCATTTCTTCGAATTAATCTGCAATCTCCAAGAAGAATGCGACACTTTTTTCGTTTCCGGCGATCTGCAGGTCACATCCCATCCCATTTCGTACCCCTGCAGGTCGTCGGTTTTGCCTCTCTCAAAATGCGTCACTTTTTCGTTCAAGTTCCGCGCGCAATTCCGTGCACCTCCAGGTCATCCGCTAAAGGGCCGACACCCCTCCATTTGGCGCTCCTTGCCAAATGGGAGGGCACACCGCTGACTTGCCGACTTGCCGACTCGCTGACTTGCTCTCTTGTTCCCTCGTTCCCTGTTCCTCTAGCATTCCCCTATGCCCCGCCGCCATCGCTCCGCGCTCCTCTGCGCTCTCGTCGCGTCCTTCGTTCTTCCCCTCTGCGCCCAGCAATCCATTCCCGCTCCCGCCTCGTCCCGCCTCGACCAGATCCTGCCCACGATCCATCGTGGCCGTGTGATCTCGCAGGTCGGCGTCTCGCCAGACGGCAAACTTCTCGCTTGGCTTGAAGCGGGTAGGATCTTCGTCGCGCCCTTCGGCGACCTCGACCACAGCCGGAAAATCACTGGCTTCTTGGGCCAGCCCTGCGGGGCATCCGGCTTTGTCTGGTCGCCCGGCTCCGATGCCATCGCCTTCCTCTCCGATTGCGCCGACTCCGGCGGACAGTCCGACATCTTTCTCTCTCGTCTCGACGGCCAGCCGGCCCGCCGCCTCTCCGAGCTTCATGGTGAAGTCGATTCCCCCGCCTTCTCGCCCGACGGCAAGCGCATCGCATTCCTTTACGTCCCAGGCGCAACCCGTCCCGCCAATGCGCTGGCCGCCGAGCCGCTGCCCTCCGGCGTCATCGGAGAAGATCGGATCGAGATTCAGCGCGTCGCCGCGGTCTCCGCCGATTCCCCTCAGCCTTCCGCGCCTACCTTCCTCACGCCCCCCAGCCTCCACGTCTTCGAGTTCGACTGGTCGCCCGATTCCAGCGCCCTGGCCTACATCGCTGCCGATCCGCCCGGCGAGAACAATTGGTGGGTCGCCAAACTCTACACCCAGCAACTCGCCGCTCAAACCACCTCCACTGCGGGTTCGGGTGCCCCATCCTTATCGAGTACTGCGGGTGCCCCGGCCCGAACCACCTCGACTGTGGGTGCCCCAGGTCCCCCTTCTGGGACCTGGGATAGCAGCGCAGGCTGGGAAGGGAATCCAAAGATCGTCCTCTCCCCGCCCAGCGTCTCCGGCCCGCTTCACGGCCTCCAGATCGCCGTTCCCCGCTGGTCGCCCGATGGCAAGTCCATCGCCTTTATCGGCGGCCTGATGAGCGATCAGGGCGTCACCGGAGGCGACGTCTGGGTCGTCCCATCCGCCGGCGGCGAGCCGCTCGATCTCACCCCCAACCGCGCCGCCTCCGCCGCCTGGATCGACTGGGCCGGCGACCAGGAGCTCTTCGTCAGCGAGCTGGCCGGCGGCAATTCGCAATTGGTTCTCCTGCGCCTCCACGCCAGCCGCGGCTGCACCTTTTCGGCCGGCGTCCATGGCCCGGTCTTCAGCATTCCCGCCACGGTCGGCGATGGCCGCGCGGAGATGAGTCTCTCGGCCGGCGCCGCCCACAATCTCTTCGTCTTCAAGGCCAGCAGCTTCGACCGTCCGCAGGAGATTTACGCGGCGCGTGCCGACAGCGTCATCTCCGCCTGTGCCGGCAGCGAAGAGGGCAATCTCACCCAGCTCACCCACTGGAACGACAGCATCAAGCCGGCCTGGGGAAAGGCCCAGTCGCTCACCTGGACCAACGGTAGTTTCCACATCCAGGGTTGGCTCCTGCTGCCTCTTCACTACGATCCGGCAAAGAAATATCCCCTCCTCGTCGATGTTCACGGCGGGCCCGCCGCGGCCGTCGTCTCCGGCTGGCGCGGCGACGCCGGCAGCTTCGGCGCCACCGTCTTTTCCGCCCTCGATTACTTTGTCCTCATGCCCAATCCTCGCGGCAGTTACGGCCAGGGCGAGGCCTTCACCCAGGCCAATCGCAGAGACTTCGGATATGGCGACCTCCAGGACATCCTTTCCGGCGTCGACACCGTCCTGAAACAGTACCCCGTAGATCCCAATCGCGTCGGCATCCTCGGCTGGAGCTACGGCGGCTTCATGTCCATGTTCGCCGTCACCCAGACCCATCGTTTCCGCGCCGCCGTGGCCGGAGCCGGCATCTCCGACTGGCTTTCGTATTACGGCGAGAACTCCATCGATCAATGGATGATCCCCTATTTCGGGGACTCGGTTTACCAGACTCCTGAGATCTATGCGAAAAGCTCCGCTGTGAATTTCATCAGAAACGTTTCCACCCCCACCCTGGTGGTGGTCGGCGATCGCGATGGCGAATGTCCGGCGCCGCAGTCGTTCGAGTTCTGGCATGCCCTGCGCGACCTGCACGTTCCCGCGCAACTGGTTGTCTATCCCGGCGAGGGGCACGGGTTCACCGATTCCGCGCATCGTCTCGACGTGCTGGAGCGCGCCGTGGACTGGTTCGACCGCTATATGCCGCCCGGTCCCTCTACTCCCTAGCTTCCATTCGGGCCCGTCGCTCCCAGTCTTCGCTCCCTTGCTCCCTGTCTTTTCCCGCTCGCCAACCGGCTCCCCGCCAGTCTATTCTGCAGCGGCTCGCGATGGGGCCGTTCGATGCCATAGGCGGGCCCGCCCTGATACACTTTGGTTTTGGTGTTTTCGGTGTGCGTTTCGCCCCTCCGGCCGCATTCCGCGGTGTGCCGTGGGAACTGTGTGGGCCGGGCGCGACGCGCTGACCGCGGGCCGGCAGTGGACAGTCGAAGGGGCGGCGATCACTCGTTTATGCTGGCGTGCTTTTTTTCAAGACCGTTCCGTGGTTCGCGAGTGCGGAGCGGGGAGGATTCATGCGGCGGTTCTTGACCCTTGTTTGTCTGCTTGGCCTGGCCGTTCCGGCCGGGATTTCGATCTCCGGTTGTACCCGCAACCCGGCAGGGAACTACTGCAACGGCCTCGGCTACGGCCCGAAGGTCACCGATGTGGCCAATATCACGCTGCAACCGCAGGTCGCGGGGATTTCGCTGGCTTACGGCCAGACCGCCACGGTTCAATCGCCCACCGCCACAACCTGCAAGGGCACCACGGCCTCGCTTGGCAGCAACGCGCTCAGCTACGGCACCACAAACAATCAACTGGTCGATATCTCGCCCGCCGGATATATCTGCGCCGGCACCTGGAACCGCAACTCCGGCGGCGGCATCGCGGACTACACCTATTGCAACTACCCCAATCCGGAGCCTTCCACGGGAGGCTTGCCTTACGGCATCGCCTACATCACGGCCTCGGCCGACTCGGTCACCTCCAATCCCGTCGAGGTCTATGTTCACGCTCCGGTCTCGAGCATCAGTCTGGTCTCTACGTCCTTGAGCTCCGGCGCAACGGGATGCTACTCGCAGAACCAGCAGGCGCAACTGGATGCGCAGGCCTGCTATGTCAGCGGCGGCAAGCAGTACGAGTTTTGCGCGCCCTCCGGGACCGCGGCGGCCAATTACGCGTGTTCGGCAGGATTGGCTCCCGGCGTCTCTTCGCTCCCCTCCTGTGGATCGTCCATCGGCACGCTCAGCTTTGCCGTGGGCACCTCCTCGGTGGCCTCCATCGACTCCACCACCAACGTCATCACCGCGGAGCAGCCGGGCACCACCGTCATCACCGCAACCATCGCGCAATCGGCCTCGTCGGCCGGATACTTTTCCACCTGCCCGCCGAAGTCCATCAGCATCGCGCTGGCCAACGGCAGCACTCAGGGAGTCGTCACCCAAGGCGTCAGCCAGAACCTCACCACCACGGTTGTCGATACGCAGGGGAATTCGATCACTGGCTTGTCGCTGGACTACGAGTCGACCAACCCCATCGATATCTCGACATCCGGCGCCGGCCTCATCACCCCGACTTACCCCGGCGTGGCGACTCTAACCGCGGTCTGCGAGCCCACGTCGTGCAATCCCGCTCCCATCAACGAGCTGGGCTTGAATGGAACCGGCCTTTCCATCTCCTCCAATCCGGTTACGGTGATCGTTCCAGGCACCACCAGCGACTATGTCTGGTTCGCGGCGCCGAATCAGTCGCAGTACTTTGCGTCGATCGAACTGCTCAACGGCACGTCCGGCTCTACCGTTCGCCTGCCCTACGTGCCAAACTCCATGGTCACCGACCAGGTGGGAAGCAGCCTCTATTTCGGCTCCGTCCACGAGTTGATGATCTATTCGACCAGCGGCAACGTTCTCTCCAAGACCGACGCGTCGGTGCCCGGCGTTGTGCTGGCCGCTTCTCCGAGCGGCAGCTATCTGCTCATCAACGATCAGGTCCGCGACGTCCTCTACCTTTACAGTCTCTCCAGCGGCGCCTCTACCTCGTTCGGCGGCCTGGCAACCGCGGCCGAATGGACCCCGGACTCAAATACGCTCTATGCCGTCGATAGCTCCTCGCTGGGCGGCAACCACACCGATACTTTGTACGTTTACAACATCTACTCTGGCTGGAGCTCCTATTCTCTATCGGCCCCGCCCAGCTCCTGGAGCGCGAACAAGACCGGGCGAGCCGTGGCGGTGACCAGTCCCGGAGTGGGCGCCTATCTCAGCGGCAGTCCTACGGTGGCCCACACCTGGTGCCCCACGGGCACAGTGGGCAACAACGCCAGTATCCTGTTTTATCCCCAGAGCGACTCGGTCAACGTCCTCACCGACGTGCTGGGCGCTACCAGCGATGGTGACCATATGCTCGGCGCCACGCTCAGCGGCACAAGCATCGCGCTCTCCGACATCGGCCTTAGCATTCCGCCCAACACTCTGTACACCGCCGCGGAGTGCCCGGAGACAACCTCCGGCACTACGGAGACGCTTTCCTCGCTCTCCACCAATCCCACGCCTCTCGGGCAGGTGAACCTTTCCAGCGTGACCAACGCCACCCAGGTCAACCAGGTGGCGACCGGCACGGCGCCCACCACGGCCTCGGTGACGACCGCCCCGCAAGTCGCGTTCATCACCTACTCGACGGCGAGCACTTCCACCACCGCCGCGCCGCTGCCGTACTATTTGCCCACGCCGAGCGGCACGGGCCAGCTTGGCTACGTCACCCTGGCGGGCAGCTCGTCCTCCACGCCGCCCACGGCTCCGCTGGTTGGCGCCTTCTCCCCCGATCACACGCTGTTCTTTGTCTCCACGTCGGGCGACAACGAAATTCACTTCATCAGCATTCCCACCAGCCTCAGCATCTCCGCGCCGCCCACCGATTCCCAGCAGTTCAGCCCCAATCTTCCCGCCTGCACGCCGGTCTCGGCCGGCGGCAACGACGCGGGCTGCCTCTATCCAACCGCGCCATCGTCGAACACCTACGTTCCCGCGACGGCCATCGGCGTCAAGCCGCGGTCGGTGACCTAAGGCAGGGAGCAAGTCGGCGAGTCAGCAAGTCAGCGAGTCAGCAACGTCCCCACCCATTTGGCCGAGCGCCAAATGGATTGGGTGCGTCCGACGTGGCGCGTATGACCTGCAGGTGGTCGAAATCGCGCGCGGAACTCGAAGCAAAAAGTGACGCATTTTGAGAGAGGCAAAAACGACGACCTGCAGGTACACGAAACGGGGTGAAATATGACCTACAGGTCGCCGGAAACGGGAAAAAGCGTCGCATCTTGCATGCGAAATACACAATTTGCCGGATAGGCCCCGCTCAAGCCATGCACCGTAACGGGTTCCCAACTGGACTGCAAAAGGCGGGGCGCCCGGCTCCCGCAGGCTAAAATCGACTCATGATCAAGGGCATCTCGTTTCTGCGTCCTGCAAAGAGCGCGGCAGCCTATGAGGGCCTGTCGGAGTTCTTTGCCGCGCTGGGCTTTGCGCCCGGCAAGGGCTGGCAGGAGGAGGGATCGCGCGGCGCCTCGTTCCTGGCCCCGCTCGGCAACCTGGAATTCGTCGACGGCAAATTTCCCTCGACCGCCGATGTCCTCGTCGAGGTGACTTCGCTCGACTCCGTCCATCAGGTGGCGGAGGCCTGGCTGCGCACACAGGGCGGCGAGGCGGCCGTGGCGCGCCTGTCGCCGATCGCCGAGACCCATTGGGAGTCGCGCATCTTTACCGTGGAGCCCGAACCTGGCGCCCGCTTCAGCTTCTGGGCCTGGTCCGACCCGGTGAAGGGCAAGCCGGTCGCGATGGAAGGCGATCTGGAGGCGACGGGCATGAAGTTCGCCATTGTCGTTTCGCGCTGGAACGCGGTGGTCACCGACCGCCTGCTCGAGGGCGCTCTCGACGCGCTGCTCCGCTCGGGCGCCGACCGCTCCGACATCGAGATTGTGCGCGTTCCCGGCGCATGGGAGATTCCCGCCGCCGCCCGCACGGTCGCCAATGCGGGCAAAGTGGACGCGATCGTGACTCTCGGCTGCTTGTTGCGCGGCGAGACCGCGCACTATGAGGCCATCTACAACGAGGTCGCCCGGGGCATCGGCCAGTCGCAGCAGGAGACCGGTGTTCCCCACAGCTTCGGCGTGCTGACCTGCGAGACGCTGGAGCAGGCGCTGGACCGCGCCGGAATCAAGGGCGGCAACAAGGGCTTCGAGGCCGCCGCGGCAGCCATCGAAATGGTGAGCCTCAAAAAGAAGCTCGACCAGGGTGGTCCCGCTTGACCTCGCGACACCGCCGCAAGTCCCGCGAACTCGCCATGCAGATGCTCTATCAGGCGGACATCGGCCGCCAGTCGCCCGAGGAGGTGAACGTCTCCTTCTGGAAGACCGCCGAGGATGCCGACGCCGAGGTGCGCGGCTTTGCCGAAGACCTGTTTCGCGTGGCTGTGGCGCGCCAGGCGGAGATCGATGCGCTGATCTCCGCACACTCGGCGCATTGGCGCCTGGAACGCATGCCGGCCGTGGACCGCAATCTGTTGCGCATGGCCGTGGCCGAGCTCGTCGGCTTCAAGTCCACGCCCTTTCCCATCGTCATCAACGAAGCGCTCGAGATCGGTCGCCGCTACTCGGCCCCGGAGTCGATCAACTTCCTCAACGGGGTGCTGGACTCAATCGCGCGGGCGCTGATCGACAAGACAGGGAATAGGGAATAGGGAACAGGGGAGCGCGGGAGCAAGGGCGCTTGCTGCGGCGATCCGAGGCACGCAGAAACCGCGCCATTGGCTTGGGTTCCTGTGCGAAATCGCCGGCGCGCGCCCTGTTATTCTGGTTTCCGTGGATCTGCGTTCCGGCACAAAAGGAATATTGGCGGTCGCGGTGCTGCTGGCCCTGACGCCTGCCGCCTGCCACAAGGAAGAGCAAGCCGTCGAGGGCGTGGCCAAGAAAGCCTCGCAGGCCGAGCACAAGGCGCAGGCCACGGCCACGGAAAAGGAACAGGAGCGCGCTCAACTCGAGCAGATCCCGCTGCCCACCAAGAGCCTCTACGTCGACATTCACGACCCCTCGGCGTGGCAAAATCCCTTTCTTTCCGTCGGACCCGATACCATCACGCTGCGCATCATTCTGCCCGACGAGAATCCCAGCCCGGTGGGGAAGGGAACGATGGTGCGGCCCGATGCGGCGCGGCGCCAGGAACTCGAGTTGCGCCCCGGCGACCTGGACAAGGCGGTTGTCGCCATTCCCGCCGGTGCGTGGCATTATGGCCGCGTCATTGCCGTCGCCGAGTCGCCGTCGGTGGCGCCCAAGGACCGGCCTGTAGTCCGCCGCAACGTGGAAGCCGTTATTCGCGACCTGACCGATCTGGGCGTCGTTGTCGAAGAGTGGCCCGCGCGGTGAGCCGTTAGCAGATCTGCCGCGCCGGGATGGAGCGAAGGCGCCTCTCACCGGTGGCGGAAATCGGAGAATTCTCCTTGGTTTCAACCGCGAAGATGCAAGCCGGAAGAATTCATCCCTTGACCTCGCTGCGGTTCTTCGCCGCCCTAATGATCGTGTTTTTCCATTCCTTTCCCATCGTGTTCCCCGGATTCCCTCCCGGCAACCTGGGTCACCGATGGTTGAACTCCTGGGGTGTCGCCGTTAGTTTCTTCTTCTTCCTCAGCGGCTACATCCTGTCGGTTGTCTACCTGAGTCATGGAAAGCCGGTGAACAGGCGCGGTTTCTGGGCGTCGCGTTTCGCGCGCATTTACCCGCTCTTTCTTGTCACCCTGGTATTGGATACCCCCGACGTCATTTTGTGGCGAATTCCGCTCTATGGGCTCAGGAGGGCCGTCCTCATTACCGGTGGGACCTTCCTCTTCGACATGTCCATGCTCCAGGCCTGGGCGGCCCATCTGCGGATGATCTGCGGGCCGAACTGGTCCCTTTCAGTGGAGGCTCTCTTCTATGCGCTCTTCCCGTTCGTTGGTCCTGCTCTGTGGAAGCTCCGAGGGAAGGAACTTTGGCTGACGGCTCTTTCGATCTACGTCTGCGGGCTGGCGGCTGTCGGAACCGCTGCCATGCACTTCGACTCGATCGTCGTGGCGATGTTTCCTCCGTTTCATCTTTCCACCTTCCTGCTCGGAATCCTGTTGGCCCGGTGGCAGCAGGAAATGCGGGAGCGCCCGAATTCGCCTATCGAGAAGAATCGGCACGTGTACCTGGTCCTCCTGCTGGCCCTGGCGGTATACGCTCTCGTCGTCACCAGCCCGCTGGAAGTGACCCATCCCTTGCTCATCACCAATGGCTTGCTGGCGCCGGTATTTGCGTGCATTATCTGGTCATTCTCCTCCGCCGATTCGATGCTTGCGCGGTGGTTCAGCGTTCCGTGGCTGGTGGTCCTGGGCGAGGCCAGCTACGGACTGTACCTGATCCATTGGCCGGTTTGGGCGTACTTCTATTGGGCGTTTCACTACGGAAGTGTTCGCGTCTGGTTCCCGTTCTACCTGGCTACGTGCATCGGCCTCAGCGTGTTGAGTTTCTATTTTCTTGAGGCGCCCGCGCGCAAATGGCTGTTGCGCCGCCTGGCCATCAGGCCGCGCGAGACCCTTGAGGCCGCGTCCGACGCGCAATAGCGCCGTGTTGCGCTGTGCTGCGGGGCTTGTCCGCCGGAGATTCGCGCAGCCCCGCGGGCCAGTTGGCAATTTGACAGGCCGGTGACCCAAATAGATACCGGCTCTCACTTTGAACCGGCGCGTGCGCCCAGTATGCTTAAGATTGACCTGCTGAAGAAACATGCTTCTCTCGTGGAACGGGCTCTGCCTTGCTGACATTCCGCGAGTTGATGCATCTTGAGTTGCCTCGGAAGGGACCAGCGATCGTATGAAGGTTCTGATTTCGGGCGTGTGCGGATTCGCGGGCAGCCACCTGGCCCGCTGCTTGCTCGACTCCCATGAGGGAATCGAGATCTCCGGCCTCGACAACCTGGCGCGCCAGGGCAGCGAGACCAACCGCCTGGCGCTGAAGCGGCTGGGCGTGCGGCTGGTGCACGGCGATCTGCGCATGGCCAGCGATGTGGACGCGCTGCCGGCGGTTGACTGGGTGATCGACGCCGCCGCGCAGCCCAGCGTGCTGGCAGGCCGCGACGGCAAAACCAGCGCGCGCCAACTGCTCGAACACAACCTGCTCAGCACCGTCAATTTGCTCGAGTACTGCCGCAATTCGCGGGCCGGGCTCATCCTCATCAGCACCAGCCGCGTGTACTCCATTCCCGCGCTGGCGCAGTTGCCGCTGGTCGAGGAAGCGGGGCGGTACGTGCTCGATCCCGCGCGGCCTTGGCCTGCCGGAGTCGGCGCGGCCGGGGTCACGGAAGCCTTCTCGACCGCCGCGCCCATCTCGCTCTACGGCGCAACCAAGCTGGCCTCGGAGCAACTGGCGCTGGAGTATGCGGCGGGATTCGATGTGCCGGTGTGGATCAACCGCTGCGGAGTGCTCGCCGGAGCGGGCCAGTTCGGCACCGCGGAGCAGGGAATCTTCTCCTATTGGCTGCACGCGCACGCGGCGCGGCGCACGCTCAAATATCTGGGCTTCGGCGGCCATGGATTCCAGGTGCGGGACGCGCTGCATCCGCGGGATCTGGCGCGGCTGATCGATCTCGAGCTGCGCTCGCCGGGCCGCGGCGGATTGCAGAATGTCTCTGGCGGAGGCGGGAACTCGATGTCCCTGGCCCAGCTCACCGCGTGGTGCGACGAACGCTTCGGGCCGCACGCGCCGGTGGCCGACGGCTCGGACCGGGCATACGATGTGCCCTGGTTGATTCTGGACTCGGCGCGCGCGAAGAACGCTTTCGATTGGCGGCCGGAAATCGGCATCGCCGCGATTCTCGACGAGATCGCCGCGCATGTCCGCGAAAATCCCGGCTGGCTGGAAAGGTGCGGCGCATGAAAAGCCCTCTGCCGCCGTCCTCGGCGCCCGAACTCAAGCTGCTCTCGATCGTGATTCCCGCCCGCGACGAGGAAGGCTGCATCGCGTCGACCGTCGAGCACCTGCATGTCGAGCTGCGTCTGCACGGCGTTCCGCACGAGATCGTGGTGGTCGACGACGGAAGCAGCGATCGGACCGCGGAGATTGTCACCGATCTCGGCCAGCGGATTCCCGAAGCGCGGCTGGTCTCGAGCGGTCCACCTCACGGTTTCGGCCGCGCGGTCATCGCCGGCCTGATGCAAATGAAGGGCGACGCCGCGGTGGTGATGATGGCCGACGAGTCCGACGATTGCCGCGACGTGGTCCGCTACTGGGAGAAGCTGAACGAGGGTTGGGACGCAGTCTTCGGATCGCGCTTCATGAAGGGCGGCGGCGTGATCGACTACCCCTGGGTCAAGCTGTGCCTCAACCGGCTGGCGAACTTCTTCATCCGCGCGCTCTTCGGGGTCTCGCTCAACGACACCACCAATGCATTCAAAGCCTACCGGCGTACGGTCGTCGAGGGCTGTCAGCCGCTGCTCTCGGCGCACTTCAATCTCACAGTCGAGTTGCCGCTCAAGACCATGGTCCGCGGCTACTCCTGGACCACGATCCCCATCACCTGGCGCAACCGCCGCACCGGCGTGGCCAAGCTCAAGATCCAGGAGATGGGCAGCCGCTATCTCTTCATCTGCCTCTATCTCTGGCTGGAAAAGCACCTGAGCCGCGGAGACTACAAGAGACCGGACGCCTAGCGGCCGCGCGGCGCCCGCGGGCCGATGCAATGCTATTCTTCGGGTATATGTCCCAGCGGTCCGATCGCATTCCGGCGAGAATCGCCGAAGTCTCCCTTGTTTTGACCGCCGGCGCTTGCCTGGCGCTGTTGCTGGTTCGCATTTACTACGCAATTTCGTTTGTCACTCCCTATTTGCTGGCCACAACCGGCTACGAATGGGAGAACCTCTATTCGGTCTGGAAAATCACCCAGCATCTGCCGGTCTACACCGACCCTCACGGCATTCCGTTCACCGTGAGTTATTACAACTGGGCCTATTACTACTTCTATGGATGGATCACAAACGCTTGTCTGCATCTATTCCACCTGGATGCGGTCTGGATCGCGACCATCGGACGCATCGTCAGCCTCGCTTTCACAGTCGTTACCGGCATCGTCTTCTGGCTGACGGGCCGGGAGTTCGTAAAGACTGGCTTCTTCTCCAAGCCGGCGGTTGCCTGGGCGTGGAGCCTGATTGCCGCAACCTCTCCGCTGGTCGGTTTCTGGTCCATCACCGTCCGGTCCGATATCGGCGCGCTGGCCTTCGAAGCCGCGGGCCTCTATGTGTTTCTGCGCTACCTGCGCCATCCGGACCACCGCCTCATCGTCGCGGCCGCTCTCCTCTTCTACGCCGCGTGGTCGTTCAAGCAGTCTTCGGTGACCATGCTGGCCGGATCGGCCCTCACCCTCCTGCTGTGCAGGCGCTGGCGGGCCTTCTTCACGCTGAGCGCGATCTGGTGGGCGCTGGTCGTCGTCACCCTCGTCGTAGGCGGTCCGCTCTACCGGGAAAACATTCTGTTTTCGCAACAGCACTTACCCATGACGGTTTCGCTGGGTTTGACCAATGCGTTGCGGGCTTTCGGCAAGAATCCGTTCCTTCTGCTCTGCCTTGCCGTCATCGCGATTTCGTTCCTGAAAAGACTTCGTGATCTCGCCTCGCGGCCGATCGAGGCTGCCTTAACGCTCGTGGCCCTCTTTTCCTTCTGTTTCGCGCTGGTTACATCGTGCAAAGCCGGCGCCAACGACAACTACTTCATTCCGGCCGCATGGGCCGCGATGCTCGGTTTCGCACTCCTCCTGCAAGGCTCGCATTCCCGTTGGATTCCGGCAGGCCTCGCCGTCTGCTCGGTTCTGTCGATCGGCGCGATCGCGCTCAGTCCCACCGGGCTCACGTATTACTACAACTACCGGATTGAGGACCCCCCACGCCGCGCCGTGGCGGAGAAATTGCGCCATCTCCCGAGCCCGGTTTTTGTCGTCGACCCCTATTCGGACCTGCCCTGGGTGCAGCCCAATCCGCCCTATTTTGTCGTTCCCGATACGTACAGATACGACCGCGACGCCGGTGTTCCCCTGGAAGATGGCGGATGGGAAGGCCTGGCCCGCGCGGGATATTTCGGAACCCTGGTCTTCTACGAGAACGGAATGCCGGCGCCCCAAATCCTTGAGAAGTACGAGCTGGTCGACGTGTATCGCGACGGGTATCACGATCTGAACTTTTACCGCCGCATCGACCCCGATCGGCGCTAGATTTCGACCCGCCGTTCCGTTGCCGGACTGGATGGGGCGAATAGCCTACCTGAATTCCCGATCCGGTCTAGCGGGCAGTACAATTCGAGGAGACGAAACCCGAAAAGGAGTTCTTTCCTTGATCGTTGACGGCTCACCGGCGGCCTCTCCGCTGCACGTCGTAGTCCTCATCCCCCTTCGCGACGATTGGGCTTCCGCCGCGGAGCTGATCCGCCGGCTCGATCGAGCCTTCTCTTCCGCTCCGTACGCCATCGATGTCCTGCTGGTCGACGATTGCTCCCGCCAGGACCTCGATCCCGCGGAGTTTGCGTCCCCATTTGCCGCCATCGCAAGCATCCGCGTCCTGCGTCTCCGCCGCAACCTGGGCCACCAGCGCGCCATTGCCATCGGCCTGGTTCACATCGAAGAGTCCGTTGCCTGCGACGCCGTCCTTGTGATGGACGGCGATGGCGAAGATACCCCGGAGGGCGCCATGCAGTTGTTGGGTGCGTTTACCGGAGAGGCGGCGGTCTTCGCCAAGCGCAGCCGGCGCACCGAGTCATTGACCTTCCGGCTGTTTTACCGGTTGTACAAGCTCGTCCACTTCCTGCTCACCGGCGTCAAGGTCCAGGTGGGGAATTTCAGCATTCTGCCTTCGCGGTTCCTTGGCACGCTGGTCGTCACATCGGAACTGTGGAACCACTTTTCCGCTGCCGTGATTCGTTCCGGATTGCCCATGATCACCACCCCCATCCCGAGAGGGTACAGGATCGCGGGAAACTCCAAGATGAACTTCACCTCGCTGGCCGCGCATGGAATGAGCGCCATCTCCGTCTACGGAGATGCCGTGGGAGTCAGGCTGATGGTCGGCTCCATCGTTGGATCGTTGATGGCTGCCGCCGGCATCGCTGCTGTCGCCGCGGTCCGAATCTTCACCAATCGGGCGATCCCCGGCTGGGCCACCTACTCCATCGGAGCCCTGGCCATCATCCTCATGCAGTTCGTTACCCTGGGACTCAGCTTCACCTTCACCTTCCTCTCCAATCGCATCAACCTCAGTTTCGTGCCCCTCCGCGACTACAATCTCTTTGTGGGCGGCGTCCGGGAAATCTGGCCTAAGAGCTGACCGGCAGGATCGCCAGGCTGCTCGCCGGTTGACGGACGCCCGAAGCAGCGAAGGCGGCATGGAATCGCCTCGGAAACGCGCCTCAGGCTGTGGAGAATTGGTCCCTAACTCGCGTTGGGCAATTGACTTATTGCGCTACACTGTAGGGGTTTGGTACCCTCAGGCATTCTTTCAACTCAGATCGGAGCGGAGGTTTCGAGCATGGCAGAGGACAACAAGTCATACGGACTGGCCTGGTTTTTGGCCGGACTGGGCATTGGTGCGCTGGTCGGCATCCTGTATGCGCCGAAGAGCGGGCGCGAGACCCGCGACGATATCGCCACCGGAACCCGCGAGGGAGCCGAGTTTATCCGCACCCGCGCACGCGACGCCGCGGAGAACGTGAGCGCCTTGGTGGATCGGGGCAAGGAGCAGGTCAGCGCCTTCGTCGATCGCGGCAAGGAGCAGGTGGGCGATGTTGTCGATCGCGGCCGGGCGCAGTGGGAAGAGTTTGTCGAGCGGGGCAAGAATCTCGTCTCCGACCAGACCAACCGCGTCACTTCGGCGGTAGACGCCGGCCGTCAGGCGTACAGGGCAACCAACGGCGAGCCCGAGTCGCACGAGTTCTGAGAGCCGGTTCTTTTTTGGGCCCGAGGGCCGGTCTCCGGCCCTCCCTCCGCTTCCGGCGCCGTTCGCGGGAGCGATTTCGGTTCAGGCGCGCGCCACCGGCAGGGGCGATGCAGTTGCGTTCCTCGAAGCAAGGGGTTGATCGACGGGCCGGAAGACCGAGGACTTACTGTTCGAGATGAGGTTCATGTTGAAACTGGACAATGAGACCATCGAACTCGCTCTGATCGCATTGGTCGCTCTGGCCATGCTGACCCAGGCCATCGTCCTTCTGGCCGCGTTCGTCGCCCTGCGCAAGGCGGCCCGCGCCATCGACGAGAAGATCGAGGACATCCGGTCCTCGGTGATGCCGCTCGTCGATAAAACGCGCGAGCTTCTGACCACCCTGACGCCGAAGATTCAGCAAACCACCGAGGACGTTTCCGCACTCGCCCATTCCCTGCGCGTGCAGACCGGCGATGTGCGATTCGCGGCCAACGAGGTGATCGCGCGCGTACGTGCCCAGACCAACCGCATCGACACCCTCCTGACCAACGTTCTTGACGCCGTCGAACGCGCGGGCGGTTTCATGTCCGACGCCGTCGCCAAGCCCATGCGCCAGCTCTCGGCGATCCTGGCCTCGGTCAGAGCCACCATCGAATCCCTGCGCACTCCCGAGGCCGCGCCGCAGGACGATCCGTCCGGCGGCCCCGATCTGTTCGTCTAATCCGCACCGCTCGCGGAGCGCCTTCGCGGCCGGTCCGCTGCAACAGTGAATTGCCGAATGCGCATACTCGACCCGGCCGATATCGCGGCCAACGACATTTACAAGCTCATGATCGGCATGATTGTGCCGCGGCCTATCGCCTTCGTGTCGAGCGTCGATGCATCGGGCGTGAGGAATCTTGCCCCCTTCAGCTACTTCACCGCCTGCAGCTCAAAGCCGCCCGTCGTGTGTTTCTGCACATCGGTCCGCTCCGGCCCGCGCCCTTACAAGGACACGCTTGAGAACATCAAGGCAACCGGCGAGTTCGTCGTCAACATCGTCTCCGAGGAGTTCGCAGCGCAGATGAATGCGTGCTCCGCCGATGTTCCGCCCGAGGTCGACGAGTTCGAGCTCTCGCGTCTCACGCCCCTCGCCAGCGACCTGGTCCGTCCGCCCCGCGTGGCCGAAAGCAAAGTGCAAATGGAGTGCCGCCTGCGCCAGATTGTGGTTGTCAGCGACCAGCCCGGCGGCGGAATCCTCGTGCTCGGCGACGTTCTGCGCTTCCATGTGCTCGAGGCGCTGCTCGACGGGTACAAGATCGACCCGGACAAGCTGAATGCCATCGGCCGCATGGGCGGGCCGACATTCGTGCGGACGCACGGCCGGTTCAACATGCAGCGGCCGAAGGTAGCTGACCGTCAGGACGGCAATCTCAAGGGCTGAATATGGAGGACCGTACTTCTGGCCAACTCTCTAAACTGGAACGCCTGCCGCCGAGGAGCCGGCAGTCCATGACGAGCCTGCTATGTCGCAACCGCGTGTCGGATTTTTCCAAATGGAAGGCGGTCTTCACTTCTCACGCCCAAGGTCACCGGGACGCGGGTCTTCGGCTTCGCAACCTCTGGAGAGCAGTGGAAGATCCGAACAACGTGTTTTTCCTCTTTGAGGTCACGGATGTGGGCTTGGCGCGGGCCTTTATCTCGAACCCCGCCGCTGCCGAGGCCGCTGTCGCCTCCGGCGTGATTGAAGGCGAATATCACTTTCTTGATAGCGTCGTGGCCTACTGAGAGTCCTTGCTGGCATCGAGCCACTTGACCCATCTGTGCCGTTCCCTTGCTGCTATCGGGCCTGCGCATCGCTGGCCGGCAGCTCACACGATCCATCCGCCGCCCACCACTTCGTCGCCGTCGTAGAAGACCGCCGATTGCCCCGGCGTCACCGCGCGCTGCGGCTCGTCGAAGGTCGCGATCGCCTCGCCCGCGCCCGCCGGCTCCAGCGTGGCCCACGCCGGCTCGTGCCGGTGCCGGATCTTCGCGCGCACGCGCATCGGCGCGGTCAGCTCCGCAATCGCGATCCAGTTCAGGTCGCGCGCGCGCAACGTGCGCGTGGCCAGCTCTGCATCCGCGCCCACCGTCACGCGATGGCTCTTGGGATCGATGTTGAGCACGTAGAGCGGCTCCGGGCTCGCCACGCCCAGCCCCTTGCGTTGCCCCACGGTGAAGTTAAAGATTCCCTCGTGACGGCCGATCGTTTCGCCGCTAGACGACACCAACTCGCCCGCCGTCTCCGGCAGCGGCTCGCCCTGCTCTTCGAGATACGCCGTCAGAAACTGTTTGTAGTCGCCGCCGGGGATGAAGCAGATCTCCTGCGAGTCGGGCTTCTCGGCGAGCCGCAGTCCGTACTTCCGCGCCGCCTCGCGCACCTCCGGCTTGGTCATGCGCCCCAGCGGAAAGAGCGTGTGCGCCAACTGCTCCTGCGTCAGCCCGAACAAAAAATACGTCTGGTCCTTTGCGAGGTCGGTGGGCCGCTTCAGAATCCAGCGTCCGCGCTTCTCGTCGAACTCGTTCACGGCGTAGTGGCCGGTTGCGATGCGCTCCGCCCCGATGCTGCGCGCCGTCTTGAGCAACTGGTCGAACTTCAGGTGGTTGTTGCAGAGAGAGCAGGGAATCGGCGTGCGGCCGGCCAGATACTCCGCCACAAACGGCCGCACCACATCGCGCTCGAAACGCTCCTCCTGGCTGACCACGTAGTAGGGAATGCCCAGGTGCTCGGCCACCTGCCGCGCGTCGTACACATCGTCGATCGAGCAGCAGCGGCCCGCTTTCGGCGCGTCGGGGATGCCGTGCCGTCCGGCCAGCCGTGTCTGATCCCAGAGCTGCAGCGTCAGCCCAACCACTGTATCGCGCGAATCGGCGGAGCCGTCGCCCGAATGCACGAGAATCGCCGCCGCCGTCGAGGAGTCAACCCCTCCGGACATGGCGACGGCGATGGTGGTGTTAGGCACGGGGAAAACAATAATCAACTCTATTCTCCCATCAGTGCGCTTCTGACGCGAATCGGAAGCCACTATTTTGTGGCGATCGCGGCCCCCGAGAGACTCAGACGATAGACAACCGATGAGAAAGCCTAAAGCCTACCGACTGATTGAAATGAGTAGTCCGATAAAAGACGTTCGAGTCCTCTATGGCGGTCAGAGCGCTTTGAACCGGGAAAAGATTTAGATAAAAGCGAAACCCACAGAGACGAAACGATCCCATCACGAGGTGCGATTCCTGCGCCTTTGCGACATAACAAAAATGGTCGTCGAAGCGGAAAGTCTCGTTCAGCTTGTACGCCGTGTAGATGCCCCGGCCCGAGGTGAACTCTGCTAGGCCAAATGCGACTCTCACCAGTTCTGCAGGAATCGACCCAGGTTGATGCGATCCGGGACCAATGATTAGGCTTCTGCCGAAGCTGAAATTGAGCATGGTTTTGAGACACCATCGCTCCAGCTTGCGACTGTCAATCGAAAGCTGCTTCAATGCCCAATTGACATACGGCATCTTTTCGCGTTCGGTGGTCGTGCGCGCAAACTCACGGATGGCATTGAAGGCGCGTCCAGCTTCGGAATCTATCTCGCTCAATGCTGAGTTGTGATCCTTGCACAGGATCTTTGCCGTCAGTGTTTCGATGCGAAACTCTTTGGGTTCGTTTAGGCACCAATCCAAACCCCGCACGAATATCGATTGGTCCGGGAACACACTCTTGGAAACGTAATGTTCATGGCTGATGCCGCCTCCGCAATTACCCAACGGGGCAGCCCAGCATCCATCGAGGCTGCTTCCGGATTGCATCACGACAGTTCTCGGTGGTCGCCCGCGAGGTCGATTTTGCATGGTTGTGCCGACAGCGGTGCATTCGTCGGCTTCATCCTCGCGTACCTGCAACCTGCGGCGCCAGCGCCCTCAAATGCTCCACGGCCTCGGGGACGACTTGCAGAACGTAGTCCACGTCCGCATCGGTCGCGGTCTTGAGCAAACTGAAGCGCAGGCTGGCCCGCGCCGCGTTCCGGTCAAGCCCCATCGCCATCAGCACGTGGCTCGGCTCGGTGGCTCCCGAGTGGCACGCCGACCCTCCGCTCACCGCCACGCCCTTCAGGTCGAGCGCGATCACCAGCGCCTCGCCCTCCACGTGTTCGAAGCGGATGTTCGTCGTGTTCGCCGCGCGCGGCGCTCCGGCGCCGTTCACACCCGTGCCGGGGATGGCGAGAATCCCCGCCTCCAGCCGGTCGCGCAGCCGCGCCACCCGCTCGATGGTTCCGTCCTCCAGGCTCTTCATCGCCAGTTCCGCGGCCTTGCCCAGGCCCACGATGCCCGGCACATTCTCGGTGCCCGCGCGCCGCCGCCGCTCGTGGCTTCCGCCCACAATCAGCGGCTCCAGCGGCGTTCCCCGCCGCACGGCCATCGCGCCCACGCCCTTCGGCCCGTGCATCTTGTGCGCGCTGATCGTGCACAGGTGGCACCCGAACCGCCGCACGTCGAACTCGACCTTGCCCGCGCCCTGCACCGCGTCGATATGGAAGTACGCGCCGGCAGCGGCGGCAATCTTGCCGATTTCGGCGACCGGCTGGAGCACTCCCGTCTCGTTGTTCGCCAGCATCGTGCTGATCAGCCGCGTCTCGGGCCGGATCGCCCGTCGAATCGCCTCGGGATCGATCAGCCCATCCGCCCTCGGCGCGACAAACGTGACCTCGACGCCGCACCCCGCCGCGCGATCCGCCGCCCGCAGCACCGCCGAGTGCTCGATCGAAGTTGTAATGAAATGATCGCCTTCGTGCAACAGGCCCGAGATCGCGGTGTTGTCGCCCTCGGTGCCGCCGGAGTTGAACACCACTTCCGCCTCGTCGCACTGGAAGAATCGCGCCAGCGTCTCCCGCGCCCGGTTCAGCGCCTTGCGCGCCTGCTGCCCTTCGCGATGAATCGACGACGCGTTTCCGAACTCCTCCATCCAGTACGGGCGCATCGCTTCCAGCACCTCCGGCAGCAGAGGCGTAGTGGCATTCGCGTCGCAATAGACCCTATGCATGGGAAATCTCTCCTTCCCGATTGTACGGGCAATCGCGGCGCGGCGCGAAACGCCCCGGCACGCTCGCGCGCCAGCCGCATCCGGGCGATTTCCGCTTCGGTCAGTCCGTGCCGGGCCAATTAGAATGCGAGCAGAGCACACTCGCGATTCTTCAAGGCTCTCCCTCATGACGGAAACATCGGCGCCGCCCGCAAACGCCACGGAAACTCCCCGCATCCTCATCGTCGGCAACGCCGGCCAGCTCGGCCGCGAACTGGAGCGTATCTTCGCGGGCGTGGGACCCATCGTCGCCGTCGATCGCGAATCCGTCGATCTGGCGGATGAAGAGCAGACACGCGCGCTCGTTCACCGCGCCGCGCCCGACGTGATCCTGAACGCCGCGGCCTACACCGCCGTCGATCGCGCCGAGTCGGAGATCGCCGCCGCCCACGCCATCAATGCGCTCGCGCCTCGCGTCCTCGCCGAAGAGGCGGCCGCGCGCAACGCCCTTCTCGTCCACTATTCCACCGACTACGTGTTCAACGGCTCGAAGCAAGACCCGTGGACCGAGGACGATGCGCCGGCGCCGCTCAACGTCTACGGCGCGAGCAAGCTGGCCGGCGAGCAGGCCATCCAAAACAGCCGCGCCCGCCATCTCATCTTTCGCACCAGTTGGGTCTACGGGCCTCACGGCAACAACTTTCTGCTCACCATGCTGCGTTTGGCCCGCGAGCGCGACCGTCTCTCCGTCGTTGACGACCAGTTCGGCGCGCCCACCACGTCGATCGAGCTGGCCCGCGCCACGCACGCGATCGTCACCGGCATTCTCGCCGGCCGCTTCGGAGAGGCAAAAGACTGGACCGGCCTCTACCACATGACCTGCGCGGGCTCCGTCTCCTGGTTTGGGTTCGCCCAGGCCATCTTTGCTCGCGCCGCCGAGCGGCTCGCCATCAAGCCGCCGGAACTCACGCCTATCCCGACTGCCGAATACCCCACCCCGGCTACCCGCCCGCGTAACTCCGTTCTGTCGAATGCCAGGCTGCGTGCCCGCTTCGGCGTCCAGCTCCCGCCTTGGGAGTCTGCCCTCGGCGAAGTCATCGAATTCTTAACTCATTGATCTGTAATCGATTAAAGAAATTCTGTCTGCTTTCTTGACAAATATATCTTTCAGATATATCTTCGAGATATATGAAGGCCAAACGCACCGACTACGTCATCCTCGGCATCCTCTCGCTCGGGGACAACCTGTCGGGCTACGAGATCCGCAAGGGGATCGAGCAGAGCGTCGGCAGCTTCTGGGGCGAGAGCTACGGCCAGATCTATCCCAGCCTGCGCCGCCTCACTTCCCAGGGCTTGGTTGAGAAGAGATCGCCGGCCGCGAAGCCCAGCAAGCGGCGCCAGGAGTACGCGATCACCGAATCCGGCCGCGCCTGCTTCCGCGAATGGTTGCGTCTGCCCTTCCAGAACGATCCGCCGCGCAACGAATTTCTCTTGAAACTCTTCTTCGGCGGCGATGCGGAGCCCCAGGTTCCCATCGAGCACATCCGGGAAGTCCAGCGACGCAACCGGCAGATGCTCGCGATGCTCCACGGGATCGAGGCTGCTGCCGGAAAGAACCCCTGGCAGGATCCGCACCGTCGCTATTGGATGCTGACGCTGAGCCTCGGGATCGCGCTCACCCAGGCGGCACTCGACTGGTGCGACTCCGCCCTGGCCGAACTCGGCGCCGCCGAATCGCCGGCCGAAGCCGCCAAACCATCCGCCAACGCGATTTCCGTCGAGCCCGCCACACCCAACGAATAAGTTCAGGAGTATCGTCATGAGTCAGATCGTAGAGAAGAATGAAGAGATCGCCGCCACCGCAACGACGCCGCAACAGAACGAGCGTTCCAGCCGCTCATTGCAGATCGCGGCCTGGATTGCCGCCGTGGCTTTTGTCCTTGGCTGGTTTACGCCGATCGTGGGATCGTGCACCGGCGCGATCTCGGGTGCGTGGTTCGTGCGCACGCAGAAGCCGCTCCGCGGCTTTCTCTGGTTGATGGCCTTCTCGCTCTTCTTCGGGATCCTGTGGCATTGGCGCATGAATCCGCTTTCCGATCCACTCGGAGCAGCCAAGTTCCTGATCTGGATGGTTGTTTCCGCAGCCATATCGATTCTGCCCAACACGCTCTATCGCCTCGTCAGTCCGCGCCTGCCGGGGTTTGTCTCCACGCTTTCGCTGCCGCTGGCGGGCGCCGCGGTTCTGGCATTTACCCAGCCACTGCATCTCAGGGCCGATTTGCCGGCATCCGGCGTGCTGCTCCTCTTCTACTGGCTTGCGGCGCTTGTCGTCTGGATGTGGCGGGAGGAGTTCCGTCCGCTGGCCATCGGCGCCGCGTTCTTCGTATCTCTCGGCCTCAGCCTGACGGTCCATTTCAGCGGCGCGGCGAACGCGATTCCAATCAACTACACAATTGGTGGGGTCTGCTTCGCCGGCTATCTGGCGCTCGCCGTCTGGGCGCTCGCGAACGCAGGCAAGCGCGCCTCCTGGGCGCAGCGGCCGGATGCGGTCGCGCGCCTGCGCAGCCCATACACCGGCGATGCGCTAAAAGCCATCGCCAAGCAGGGACGCGAGGAGCTTGTCAGCGCCTCGGGCGAGCACTTCGCGATTCGCCGCGGCATGCCCGTCTTTCTGCGGCCGGAAGATCTGACCGGCGACAACGGCAAGTACCATCATCTCTACGAAACCATCGGCGGATTCTACGACGACGTGCAGCGCGTCTTCTGTGCGCTCAGGGGCGTTGACCGCGACTCGTACTTCCTCAGCTATATGCGCCTGCTCGATGTGAAGCCCGGAGACTCGGTGCTCGAGACATCGGTCGGCACCGGACTCAACCTCCAGTACCTGCCCCGAGAAGCCAAGCTGACCGGCCTCGATCTCTCGCCGGAGATGCTGGCCAACTGCGCCGACAACCTGCGCCGCTGGAGGATCTCCGCCGATCTCATCCTCGGCAACGCCGAGCATCTGCCGTTCGCCGATTCCAGCTTCGACGTCGTCTTCCACGTCGGCGGCATCAATTTCTTCTCCGACCGCGCCGGCGCCATCCGCGAGATGATTCGCGTCTGCAAGCCCGGCGGCCAGTTGCTCATCTCCGACGAGACCGAAAAGCACGTCAAGGAAGTCTATGAAAAGATGCCAGGCGGTCTCTACCGCGGCCGGAAGGAAGAGGTCAGCGCGCCGATCGAACTCGTGCCCGCCGATATGGAAGGAATTAAATTCACGCTGCTGAAAGAGGGTATGTGCTACGCGATTACCTTCCGCAAGCCGGCTTCGGGCACACCCGCTACTGTTACAAACGAATAGCCGGTCGTCGTTCACCGGCCACAGCCCATTGACCACCGTTCCCTGACCACGGCGCTGTGATCCCCGTCCTATCCCACGGCTCACGGCGCCGGTAGGATGACCCCGAAACCCGAGGTGTCTTCATGCCGTCCAGAACCTCTCGCCGCAGTTTTCTCTCCGCCGGCATCTCCGCCGGTCTGCTTGCTCCGCTTGCCAAGGCCACTCCGGCCATCGGCGTCCTGAATCGGGGCGGTGATGCCGCGCCCTCCGCCGCCGTCAAGCTCAGCTACCGGACCCTCGGGCGCACCGGCCTCAAGGTCACCACGGTCGGTTTCGGATGCATGATCACATCGGACCCCAGCGTGATCGCGCGCGCCGCGGACCTCGGCGTCAACTACTTCGACACCGCGCGCGGCTACCAGCACGGCAACAACGAGCGCATGGTGGGCGCGGCTCTTGGCGCGAAACGGAAGCAGGTCGTCCTCTCCACCAAGACCCACGCCCCCGACAAGGCCGGCATGTTGCAGCATCTCGAAGAGAGCCTGAAGGAACTCAACACCGACTACATCGACATCTGGTATCTTCATGGCCGCACCGGCCCGGCCGACATTTCCGACGAACACATCGAGATCCAGCAACTGGCGAAGCAGCAGGGCAAGGTGCGCTTCATCGGCGTCAGCACGCACAGCAGCCAGCCGCAACTCATCCCCTGGATGGTCCAAAAGGGCGTCTTCGACGTCGTGCTCACCGCCTATAACTTCTCGATGGACCCTGCGATGGATCAGGTGATCGATGCCGCCGCCAAGGCGGGCCTCGGCGTGGTCGCCATGAAGGTGATGGCCGGCGGATTCCGCAGCCACAAGCCCGGCGACCCGCTCGCCGATCAGCTCGCGCGGCCGGGCGCCATGCTGGCCGCGCTCAAGTGGGTGGTGAAGAATCCGCACGTCGCCACTACGATTCCCAGCATCACCGGTATGGATCAGCTCGACGAAAACCTGAAGGCAATGGCCCAAGCCTACTCGCCGGCCGACGCCAAGGTCCTCGCCGCGCACCTCGAGCAGATTCGCCCGCTCTACTGCCGCATGTGCGGCCAGTGCGACGGCGCCTGCAGGCACGGCCTTCCCGTCGCCGACGTTCTCCGCTGCCTCACCTATGCCGAGGGCTACGGCCAGTTCGCGCTCGGCCGCGAGCGCTATCTCGAGCTCGCCGGCGTGATTGCCGCCCGCTGCGCCGATTGCGCCTCCTGCACCGTCGAGTGCCCGCATGGCGTGGCTGTTGCCCGGCGCATGGCCCGCGCCCAGGAGCTCTTCGCATGAAGCACGCCGCACTGCTGTTCCCGTTCGTCCTCGCGGCAGGCGCCGCTGGCGCGCAGGACTTCTTCAACTGCCATTTCGTTCCTGGCTGGGAGCAGTCCGGCACGAAACGCCAATACGACGCCACCAATCTCTTCGACTACAAGGACGGCGGCGCGGAAGGCTACCTCATCTTCGGTTTTGTCCGCATGAGCAGCACCGACTGCAAGTCCGGCGCGAACACCGTCACGATCGACGTCTCGGAGATGACCGGCTCCGACGAGGCCTATGGCATCTTCGCGGCGAACCTTGATCCAACGCGGCCGACAACGCAGATCGGTATGGGCGGCCAGGTCGATGCCCAGAGCGCTCTCTTTGCTAAAGGCAAGTACTACGTCGAGATTGTCGAGACCGCCGCTGACTCCTCCGCCGACGACTCCGCCACGATGCGCGCATTTTGTTCTGGAATTGAGATGCGCTTGGAGGGCGCTGTCACGCCGCCCGCGCAGTTGCGCTGGTTTCCGCCGGGCAACGTCGCGCCCATCCGTATGGTTCCCGAAAGCGTTCTGGGCCTGCGCGAGCTCAAGCGCGGCTACGTGACCAACTATACGAAAGGCCAGGCGTTCGTTGTTCTCGAAGAAACGCCGGACGCGGCAGCCCTCGCGCTCAAAGCCCTTCGCGCACGATTCCCCGGCGCCGCGCCGGTGCAGGTTGGCGACGATGCATTCCAGGCCAACGCGCAGTATCTCGGCGGCCTCTGCATCTTCCGCAAGGGCCGCGTGATCGCAGGCTTCGTCAATCTCGCCACTCCGCAGGAAGCCGCGGCGCAGGCGGCCGCGCTCGCCGCGCACATCCCATAAGCCGCTATCTTTCGATCAGTCCGCGATCGTCCGCGAATACATTTCCAGCAACATGCGCGCGGCGCGGAACGACGTCGTGCGCCCTTCGGCCACGTCGCGCTCCAGCGCCTCCATGCTATGCCGCACTGCCGGATGCGCGGCGAACCGCTGCGTGAGCGCCTGCTCGATCATCTCGTGCATCCATCGCTTCTGCTGCGCGCGGCGCACGCGGCCGAACCATCCATTGCTTCGCGTCAGCGACCCATACTCCAGCGCGCAAGCCCACAGCTCGCGGATGCCGGCTCCGGTCTGCGCCGAGCAGGTGATTGCGCGCGGCGTCCATCCCGTCTCCTGCGCGGGAAAGAAGTGCAGCGCATTCTCCGCCTCAGCGCGCGCCCGTTCCGCTGCCCGCACATTCTCGCCGTCGGCTTTGTTCACTGCCACCAGGTCGGCCAATTCCATCACGCCGCGCTTGATCCCTTGCAGCTCGTCGCCCGCGCCGGCCAGCGTGATCAGCAGAAAAAAGTCCACCATCTCGTGCACCGCGGTCTCCGACTGGCCCACGCCGATGGTCTCAACGAGAATGTTCCGGTAGCCGGCCGCCTCGCACAGTAGCATTGCCTCGCGCGTGCGCTGCGCCACGCCGCCGGCAATTCCGCGCGAGGGCGACGGCCTGACGAAGGCCATCTCGCTTGCGGCCAGCGTCGTCATGCGCGTTTTGTCGCCCAGAATGCTGCCGCCCGAGATCTGGCTGCTTGGATCGATCGCCAGCACGGCGATCTTCTGCTTCTGCTCCGCGATCACATGCCGGCCCAAGGCTTCGATCAGCGTGCTCTTGCCCGCTCCCGGCACGCCGGTGATGCCCACGCGAATCGAGTTCCCGCAGTGAGGCAGGCAATCCTCGACGATCTGCTCGGCCAGCTCGCGATCGGCTTCGCGCGCGCTCTCGACGAGCGTGACGGCGCGCGCCAGCACGGTGCGGTCGCCGCGCAGAATTCCGTCCAGATATTCCTCGCGCGAGAGCGCCTTGCGCCGGATCGACCCACGCGGCGCCTCCGGCGCTCCGCATCCCGGCCGCTCATGCAGCGCGCTCTTCATCGCATCCACCTTTTGGAGCCGTCAGCCAGTCACCGCGGCGCTCAGCAACTCGAGAATCCTCTGGGCGGCCAGGGGAATCACGGTCCCCGGCCCGAAGATTCCGGCCACACCTGCATCGTACAGGAATTGGTAGTCCTGCGGCGGAATCACGCCTCCGACCACAACCAGGATGTCTTCACGGCCCAGTGCGCGCAACTCGTGGATCAGTTGCGGCACCAGCGTCTTGTGTCCCGCGGCCAGGCTCGATACGCCCACCGCGTGCACGTCGCTGTCCATGGCGAACCGCGCCACTTCGCGCGGCGTCTGAAACAGCGGGCCCATGTCGACGTCGAATCCAATATCCGCGAAGGCCGTCGCGATCACCTTGGCGCCGCGGTCGTGCCCGTCCTGGCCCATCTTCGCCACCAGAATCCGCGGCCGCCGCCCCTCTTCGCGCTCGAACTCCTCGACCATGCGATGGGCCTTCTTGAACTCTTCCGCGCCCGCGCTCGCGGCCGAGTACACGCCGGAGATGGTGCGTGTGGCCGCCTCGTACCGCCCCCAAACCTTCTCCAGGGCCATCGAGATTTCGCCCAGCGTGGCGCGCTTGCGCGCCGCGTCCACCGCGAACTCCAGCAGATTTCCTTCGCCGGTCCTGGCGCACTGCTCCAGCCGCGCCAGCGCCTCTTCCGCCGCGTTCGCGTCGCGCTCGCGCTTCAACTCGTCCAGCCGCGCGATCTGCGACCGGCGCACTGCGTCGTTGTCGATGTCGAGCACGGGAATCTCCGGCTCCTCGGGCGCGGGATAGGCGTTCACGCCCACGATCACGTCGCGCCCGGAATCGATCCCCGCCTGCCGCCGCGCCGCCGCCTCTTCGATGCGCATCTTCGGCAGTCCGGTCTCGATCGCCTTGGCCATTCCGCCCAGGCTCTCGATCTCCTGAATCAGGTCCCAGGCCTTGTGCATCAGCTCGTGCGTCAGCCGCTCCACGAAATACGATCCGGCCCACGGATCGACCTCGTGCACGATGCCGGTTTCCTGTTGCAGGTAGATCTGCGTATTGCGCGCGATGCGCGCCGAGAAATCCGTCGGCAGCGCCAGCGCCTCGTCCAGCGCGTTGGTGTGCAGCGACTGCGTGCCGCCGAAGGCCGCGGCCAGCGCCTCAACGCAGGTCCGCACCACGTTGTTGTACGGGTCCTGCGCGGTCAGGCTCCAGCCCGAGGTCTGCGAATGCGCCCGCAGCGCCAGCGACTTGGGATTTTTCGCGCCGAACCCCGCCACCAGCTTGGCCCACAGCAGGCGCCCGGCGCGCATCTTCGCGATTTCGGTGAAGTGGTTCATGCCCACGCCCCAGAAGAACGAAATCCGGGGCGCGAACTCGTCCACGTCGAGTCCCGCGTTGACGCCCGTGCGCAGATACTCCAGGCCGTCGGCCAGCGTGTACGCCAGCTCGATGTCTGCCGTCGCTCCAGCCTCCTGCATGTGATAGCCGCTCACGCTGATGCAGTTGAACTTCGGCATCTTCTCAGAGCAGTAGCGGAAGATATCGCCGATGATTCGCATCGATCCCGCGGGCGGATAGATGTACGTATTGCGGACCATGAACTCTTTCAGGATGTCGTTCTGAATGGTTCCGTTCAGCATCTCCGGCTTCACGCCCTGCTCTTTGGCGGCAACAATATAGAACGCCATGATCGGCAGCACCGCGCCGTTCATGGTCATCGACACCGACATCTGCTCTAGCGGAATGCGGTGGAACAGAATCTTCATGTCGAGAATCGAATCGATGGCCACGCCGGCCTTGCCCACGTCGCCCGTCACGCGCTCGTGGTCGGAATCGTAGCCGCGATGCGTCGCCAGATCGAAGGCCACGGAAAGTCCGCGCTGGCCGGCCGCCAGGTTGCGGCGATAGAACGCATTCGACTCCTCGGCGGTGGAGAAGCCAGCGTATTGCCGAATGGTCCACGGCCGCGTCGCGTACATCGTCGTGTACGGCCCGCGCAAATAAGGCGGAATTCCCGCCGCATACTCCAGGTGTTCGAGCCCCGCAAGATCCTCGCGCGTGTAATAGCTCTTCAGCGCGATGTGCTCGGGCGAAAGGCCTGTCTCGGCCGGCCGCGCTTTTGTCTTCTCCGCTGCCGGCTTCCAATCGATTTTTGCAAAATCCGGACGCATCGTCAGCCTTTGATTCCCAATTCTTCCTGCCACTTGGTCAGCACTTCCACGGGGTTCGAGCGCAGGTGCACGAAGTCCGCGATCCCCGCGGCCCGCAACTGCGCTGCGTTCTCGGGATTCCCGGCCACAATCACCGGCGTCGCGTGGCCCGCCGCCTTCAGCGCCGGCATCAACTCCGCGGCCAGGTCCGCGTACTCCTCGTCGGAGCTGCAAAGCACGATCAGATCGCCATCGGCCTCGGCAATTTCCACGGCTTTCTTGAACCGCTGCGTCACGGCCTCGAATCCCGCGCAGGCGAAGAAGTTCACCGCGAAGTTCGACCGCGCCACGCGCATCTTGGCGTCGCCGATCTCCGCCAGCAGCACGCGCGGCTTGCTTCCGCCCGCGGCAGCGTGGCGCTCGGTGCGCAGGCGCAGCTCCTCGTAGATGCGCGCGCCGCGCCGCCCGGCGCTCATCCGCTCGCCATCCACGCGGTCCAGCGCCCGATCGGCCGGATCGGCAAACTGATTCGTTCCCACGAACACGCGCCGCCGCGCGGCGACAGATTTCTCTCTCTCCGCCATCGACCGCTCCAGCGCCTGCGCGATCGTTCCATCGGCTTGGGCCTTGCGAAAGCCTCCGCGCGCCTCGATCTCCTGCATCCGCTTCCAGCCTTCGCCGGCCACCAGGTCGGTCAGCGTTTCCATCAGGTACGAACCGCCGCTCACATCGGCCACGCGGCCCAGGCTCGCTTCATGCTTCAGCAGCAGTTGTGTGTTCCGCGCCAACCGACGGCTTGCGTCGTTGGGCTGGCGGTAACAGGAATCGAACGGCTCGATCGCGACCGAGTCCGCGCCGCCCAGCGCCGCGGCCATTGCCTCGGTGGTCGCGCGCAGTGTGTTTACGTGCGGGTCGTAGACGGTCTTGTTCCACCGCGTCGTGCGGGCGGCGATCCGCGCTTTGGCCACGACGCGCGCTCCGCCAAAGCTCTCTACCGCGCGCGCCCACATCGTGCGGAACGCCCGCAGCTTGGCGATCTGGAAAAAGTAATTCGCGCCGATGGCAAAAGAAAATTCAATCGCCGCTGCCGCGCGGCCGATGTCGACTCCGCGCTCCTCGATTTCGGCCAGGAAGTCGATTCCGGCGGCCAGCGCGAAGCCGATTTCCTCCACGGCCGGCGCCCCCGCATCTTCGAACACTTCGCTATGAATCGTGAAGGGCACGAACCCCGCCGACGCCGCGGCAACCACCTCCGCCGCAAACCCGAGGCTCTCCAGGGCATCGCATCCGGTAGAAATCTCCGCCGCCCGCTGGTGCTTCTTCAGCCAATCCAGAGCCAGCCGGATCGTCCGCTCATCGGCGCGTTCCAGGTGGACCGGGATCGCGTCGAGCTTTTCGAGCAGCACGTCCAGCTCGGCGCTGCTCTCAACGAGGAGACTGCCGAACGAAATCTCCTCGGCGCCGGCCGCTACGGCTTCACGCGCCGCGCGGTTCGCCGTCGCCGCATCCGCTGCGTCAATCGCCTCGCGAATCCGCCAGCCGCCCGCCGCACGCGCACCGCGCCGGAAAGGGAACTCGCCGGGCGCCGCATCCAGGCACGCCAGACCTTCGAGATCCGCGGCGCGGTAGTACGGTTTGACCGCCAACTCGCCGGTGTGCCAGATCAGTTTCTTTTCGTAATCGGCGCCCTTCAGATCCCGCGCGATCGCCGCTTCCCATTCCGCGGCGCCCACCGGCGGAAAATCGTCAAGCAAGTGCTCTGTCGCCATTTCGTCTCAGTTGCCCTTTGGGTCTTCCACGATTTCGATCAGGAACCCGAATGCGCCTTCGGCTCGCGACTTCGGATGCACGAAGAAGACCGTGGTTCCGCGCGAGCCCTGGCGCGGCGCCGCATCGATCAGGTTGAAGCCCTCGGCCCGCATTGCGTCGAAGGCCCGCTGCGCGCTCTCCACGCGGAACGCCACATGCGCCAGCCCGCCGCGCCCGTTGTTTCTTTCGATCAGCTTCTGCACCGGCGATTCGGCGGTGAGCGGCTCCAGCAACTGAATCAGATTGGGCCCATCGCCGATCTGCAACAGCGCCTCGCGCACCTGATCCGTGCCCAGCACCTCTTCGCGATGGATCTCCTTGAATCCCAGCAGCTCGAATGCCTTCACCTGGCTCTCAAGCTCACCCTGTTTTACGGCAATCGCCACGTGATCGACATACTTGATCCCGGGGACCTTCTTCAACTCCTCCTGCACAACGCTCCTCTCGGCCCTCAGGGCGCCTCTTGCGCAGCCCCCATGCCCACATTCTCACTCGAACTCAACCAAAACATCGCCGATCTTCACCGAATCGCCCTGCGACACGCGCACCTCTTTGATCGTGCCTGCATGGGGCGCCGTCACGTGCGTCTCCATCTTCATGGCTTCCAGCACCAGGATCGGCTCACCGGGCTGCAGCGTCTGTCCGGGACGCACGTTCACCCGGATCACCAGCCCCGTCACCGGGCTATGGCAGACCTTCCCGTCGCTGTCCCACATGCTTCCGCGGCTGGGCGTGTAGCCGCCCGCGGGAGCGTGCGCCGCCGCAACCGGCACGGGATGCAAGCCGCTGTCCGTCTCCTGCGCGCCGCCCTCGTCTTCGAGGATCTCCACCTCGGCCTCGTAAGCCTTGCCATCGATTTTGATCAGAAGCTTCAAGTATCTTCTCCTTTGCCTGATTCCTCATTGCGCCTATCGCTTCGGGCGGAAGTTATGCGAGTTCAGCATGAGCACGCGCCCCTGCTTCGTCCATGGCTCGACGCGATCGTGCTCCGGCACGGGATTCGCCGAGACAATGCGCGCGTTCTTGTTCAGAAAGGTTGTCGCCGCCGCGGTGAGCGCGGCCGCGACTTCGGGCGGTATGGATTCGTCCTTCGGCGCAGGCTCGGCCGGCGCCGCCGCGGGCGGCTGCTGGAACACATCTCGCTCCCACGGGGCCGGCGTCAATTCAGGCGCCGCCTGTTGTGCCTGTGGAGCCGCCGCGGAGAGCTGCTGGGCTTCTTCTTCTTTCCTCCATGAGGCGAGGAGCTTGTTGAGTGCTTCGTCGCGCGATTCCGCCGTCCCCTCTGCCGGCCGAGTCGCAGGCGGTTGAGAAAACACATCCCGCTCCCACGGGGCCGGCGTCCAACCGCTCAGTGCTTCCTGCGGCTCAGGCGTTTTCGTTGTCTCGGTAAATGGCGGCGGCACAGGAACCTCGGGCCGCTGCCACGACGGTACCCAGCTATGCTCCGCCGGTTGCGTTTCCGCCGCCGTCTGCTTTGCCGCGGGAGGCTCCGAGACCTCAACCCACTGCGCCCGCGGCGCCGGCGGCAAACCGGGCTCCGCCGGCTGCGCCGCCTGAGCTTCTTCCGTCTCCGCTGTTGCAGGCGATTCCGGAACTTCCGCCTGCTCTTCCCACACAGCCGAGAGCCTGCCGGGCTCCGCTTCGTGCGCCTCAGGCACAGCGATTGTCTCTGCCTCCGCAGGCGCTTGCGCAACTTCAGCCAGTTGCTCCTGCGCGATCGCGGCTTCCCGTTCCCGCGCTGCTGCTTCTTCCCGCTCGCGCGCTTCGGCCGCTTCGCGCTCCCGTGCGGCTGCTTCCTCCCGTTCGCGTGCCTCGGCGGCTTCCCGCTCTCGCGCTGCTGCTTCCTCCCGCTCGCGTACCTCGGCGGCTTCGCGTTCCCGCGCCGCAGCTTCTTCTCGCTCGCGAGCCTCGGCGGCTTCGCGCTCCCGCGCCGCAGCGGCTTCGCGTTCGCGCGTGGCGGCTTCTTCCCGCTCGCGCGCTTCGGCCGCTTCGCGCTCCCGCGCCGCTACTTCTTCCCGTTCTCGTACTTCGGCGGCTTCGCGCTCCCGCGCCGCTACTTCTTCCCGTTCTCGTACTTCGGCGGCTTCGCGTTCCCGCGCCGCTGCTTCTTCCCGCTCCCGTGCTTCGGCCGCTTCGCGCTCCCGCGCTGCGGCTTCTTCCCGCTCGCGTGCCTCGGCGGCTTCCCGTTCCCGCGCCGCAGCTTCTTCCCGCTCGTGCGCCTCGGCCGCTTTGCGTTCCCGCGCGGCTGCTTCCTCTCGTTCGCGTGCCGCAGCGGCTTCGCGCTCTCGTGCCGCCGCAACCTCGTTCTGCCGCTCAATCGCCGCTTGCAGCTCCCGTGCTGCGAACTGCCGCGCGAGATCGGCCTCCCGTGCCTTGAGCTGCTTGACTTTCGCGGAGAGCTCCCTTACCTTCCGGTCGCTCGCCCGCTCCCGCTCCTGGTTTACCTGCTTGATGGCGCGCGCCAGCGCAGCATAGATCGCCACGCAACCCGCGCCCATCAGCGCCGTCACGGCCACATTCTTGACTCGGGACTTCACGCTTTGTCTCCTCCCGGGATCCCCTGCGCCGATTCCTCGCCGCCGGGGTGGATTCTCACAGCGGGATCAATCCATGCTTCTTCTGCGGCCGCAGTTCGCGCTTGCTGTGCAGCGACTCGAGCGCCCGCGCCAAATACCTCCGCGTCTCCGCGGGCTCAATGATGTCGTCCACCAGCCGTCGCCCTGCCGCCACGAAGGGGTTCGAAAACGTCTCGCGATACTCGTCCACCAATTCCTTGCGCCGCGCCGCCTGGTCTTCGGCGCCATCGATCTCCCTGCGGAACACGATCTCCGCCGCGCCCTCGGCGCCCATCACCGCGATTTCCGCCGTGGGCCAGGCCACCACGCGGTCCGCGCCCAGCCCTCTGGAGCACATCGCGATATACGCCCCGCCGTAGGCTTTTCTCAGCACTACCGTGATCTTGGGCACCGTGGCCGCCGAGTAGGCAAACAGAAGTTTCGCTCCGTGGCGGATGATTCCGCCGCGTTCCTGCTCCACGCCGGGCAGGAATCCCGGCACGTCCACGAAGGTCAGCAGGGGAATGTTGAACGCGTTGCAGAAGCGCACGAACCGCGCCGACTTGTCCGAGGCGTCGATGTCCAGCGCGCCGGCCAGCGCGCACGGCTGGTTGGCCACGATGCCCACCGGCCTTCCCTGCAGCCGCCCGAACCCGATCACGATGTTCTCGGCGAATCCCGGCTGGATCTCGAGAAAGTCCTCGTTGTCGACCACGCGAATAATCAGGTCGCGCACGTCGTAGGCCACCTTGGGATCGGAGGGCACCACGTCGTTCAGCGAAGCGTCGGCGCGCAGCTTGCCGTTGTACGGCGCCCGCGGCGGATCCTCCAGGTTGTTCGACGGCATAAAGCTCAACAGACGCTGGCACAGCTCGACCGCCTCGTCGTCGTCGCGCGCGATCAGGTGCACCACGCCCGAATAGTGCATCTGCGATTGCGGCCCGCCCAGCTCCTCGGCCGTCACCTCTTCGCCCGTCACCTGCTTGATCACCTGCGGCCCGGTAATAAACATCCGTGCGTGCTCGGTCTGAATCACGAAATCCGTCAGCGCCGGGCTGTATGCCGCACCGCCCGCGCAGGGCCCGCAGATCAGCGAGATCTGGGGCACCGTTCCGGACAGCATCACGTTGTGATAGAAAACCCGCGCGTATCCGGCCAGGCTGTCGATTCCCTCCTGCACCCGCGCCCCGCCCGAATCGTTGATAAAGACGAACGGGCTGCCCGTCTTCAGGCTCATGGCCATCATGTCGGCCACTTTGTTGCAGTGCGTCTCGCCCGCCGCGCCGCCGGCCACGGTAAAGTCCTGGCTGGCCAGGTGAACCAGCCGTCCGCCGATGGTCGCGCATCCCGTGATCACGCCGTCCGCGGGCAGTTCCTTGTCCGCCATGCCGAAATACGTCGCCCGGTGCCGGCAGAACAGACCGACCTCCTCGAAGCTGCCCTTGTCCACCAGCCGGTCCACGCGCTCCCGCGCCGCCAGCTTGCCCGAGGCGTGCTGCCGATCGATGCGCTCCTTGCCGCCGCCCAGCTCCAGTTGGGCGCGCTTCGCCGCCAACTCGGCGATCCGATCGCCCATCTTCCTAATCTTTATGGTCATATCTTGCGTCGCCATTTCTACACCTTGCAATCTCTGCGAAGGCCCTGCCGATAGGCTCTTAAAGACACACTACAGCGTTCTCGCACCGCCGTCATTTTAACGTCCGGCAACATGTTCCAGATGTGATAAGTTTCACTTTCCCCAAATCAATGGAATCCGGCGGGTTACCGGCCATTGGCGCGTGCGCCTGAGCGCATTTTGCCGCAGCTGAGAGCCCGGCGCTGATCCAGGCTCGTTCGCGACGTGCGGGGCGCACAGCCGCCGCAGCGGCACGCCGGCCAACCCAGCGCATTAACCCCTATTGTTTCAATGGTATATATAGAAGGATGTCTCCTCTCGACCGCGTCCGGCTCCGCCACGCGCCGGGAAGACAATGGCTCGGCGTCCTTGAGATAGCTAGCCCGTCACGCCCGCGCCCTACGAGAACCGCGTCCTCCGCCACAGCAGCGTTCCGCACAGGCCCAGCGGAATGAACGTCCCCACGATCAGCACTGTCATCCACGGGAAGCTCACGGCCAGGCGTTGCGCCTGCGTGCCCAGCGCCAGCCACAGGAAGATGCCGCTGGCGGTGCAGACGATCAGCACCTCCCACCAACGCCGCGGATGCTTGTTGTCCGCCAGCGGGTCGTTTCCAGCCACCACGGCGGCCACGTTCTCCTTATCCAGCCCGTAGCGCGTGCACTCGCGGTGCATGGCCGCGCGCCAGTTCTCCATCTCCCCGGGCGGCGGCGCTGCCAGGCTGATCGACACCGCGCCCGCGATCATGATGCTCGACCCGGCAAGGATCGTCAGCCGGCCTCCGGTCGTCATCCCGGCGAACTCGCCGAACACCAGCGCGCCCCACGCCAGTCCCCAGAGCTGGTTGGTGTTGGAGAGCGGAATGCCGCGCCCGATGCCGATATACTTCGCCGCGTACTGCTGGAACAAATCGCCGATCACCCAGCAGAATCCGCCCACGAAGGGCCAGAACAGCATGGGCCGCGCGCGATTCAGTTCGGCCACCAGCGGGCCCGCGCCGCCGTAGAAGATCAGCCCCAGCACGGTGACCGTGGCCAGTTCGCCAAAGGTAAAGACGGTCACGAACGAAAGCGGATTCATGCCGCTGATATACGCCTTGCGGTACGGAATGTACATCGTGCCAAGCAAAACTCCCGCGCCCAGCGCGGCAATGATCCCGATGGCCGCCTTGCCCGGCGCGCCGGCGTTCTGCTGCGCCGTGGCCACGGCCAGCACCGCCGCTCCGAACACGATCGCCGCCGCGCCGCCGATCACCTTGGCCCAATCCTTGGCCCGCGAGCCGCGCAACTCCTTGAACAGCAGGCAGCCCCAGAAGAGCCCCACCAGGCTGTTCGTGTTCCACAGCGGAAACGCGATCGCCAGACCCACGTTGCGCACACCGAAGATGGTCAGCGTGTTGGCCACCGCCCACAGCATCCCGCCCACCAGCGCCCATGCGATCAGATGCGGCTTCTCGATCAGGTCGCGAAAGACGAATCCCGTGCCCTTCAGCATCGTCGGAATCGTCCAGCGCGCCACGAACGCGCCCATCACCATGCCCATGGAAAGGATGAACGGGGAGAAGCCCGCGTTCACCAGCTTTGTCGGCGCCTCCGCGCTGCCCAGCCACACCGCGGCCGAGAGCCGCAGAACACGCCCAGTTTGTGCAGGGAAATAGTTGACCGCGCGGGCGCGGCGCCCGTGGTGTTGCTCATTGGTTCACCTCAGCATCATCAGCAGCGTGGTTCCCAGAATCAGCACAACCACCGGCACCCACAGATGCACGTCGGTCAGAATGGCCCCCAGCCTTATTCGACTCACGCCGACACCTCCGCCAGCTTCACCGGCCGGTGCTCGTCGTACGACTTGCGTGCGGCCAGCGCCATGGCCACGGGAATGCGGCCGTCGATGCCCGTCACGGGCGTGGGCTTGCCCGCCAGCACCGCTTCGGTGAACGCCTTGAGCTCCAGCGCGAAGCTCTCCGTGTAGCGGTCCATGAAGAAGTTCATCGGCAGGTCGGTATAGATTTGCTTGCCGCCGCTCACCACCGCCTGGTTCGGGTAGCGGTTCTCGGTCGCGATCTTGCCTTCGCTACCCAGGATCTCCACACGCTGGTCGTACCCATAAGGCGCCTTGCGGCTGTTGTCGATGGTGCCGATCGTGCCGTTGCGGTAGCGCAGCAGGATGATGGCCGTGTCCAGGTCGCCGGCCTCGCCGATCGCCGGATCCACCATCACGCCCGCCGCCGTATAGATCTCCTCCACCTCGTCGCCGATCAGGAACCGCGCCATGTCGAAGTCGTGAATCGTCATGTCGAGAAAAATGCCGCCCGAGGCGCGCACGTACGAAATCGGCGGCGGCGCGGGATCGCGGCTGATGATGTGCAGCAGGCGCGGCTCTCCGATCTCCCCGCTTACGACTGCTTGGCGCACGCGCGCGAAGTTCGAGTCGAAGCGCCGGTTGAATCCGATCTGCAGCGCCACTCCGGCCTTCTCCACCGCCGCCAGCGCCTCGTCGATCTTGGCCAGCGAGAAGGCGATCGGCTTCTCGCAGAAGATCTGCTTGCCCGCCTGCGCGGCTTTCACAATCAGATCCGCATGGGTTCCCGTCGGCGAGCAGATCAGTACCGCATCCACTTGCGGATCGCCGATCACTTCCTCCGGCGAGCCAACAACCTTCGCGATTCCGCACCGCGCCGCCAGCGCCTGTGCCGCCTCGGCGTTCACGTCGGCGACCGATACGATCTCGGGCTCCGGCAGCCGAAACGCCAGCGTCTCCGCGTGAACCTTCCCGATCCGTCCCGCTCCAATAATTCCGAAATGCAATTTCTTGCCGCTCATTGAAATGCAGCTCCTAGCCTCTAGCTGCTAGCCACTAGCTTCCTCCCGGTTTCGCAAAGCCGTTGGCTCATCCGCGGACGAGCTAGCGGCTAGAAGCTAGTAGCTAGAAGCTGTCTTTAAGCAAAATTCGACTCAATCGACTTCAGATACGCACGGCTCCGCGCCGCGCTCTCCTTGGGCGTTCCCATGCCCGGCAGAATGTCCTGTTCGACGAGAACGTATCCCTTATAGTCGCGTGCGGCCAGCCAGCGCAACAGGGCAGGGAATTCGATGCACCCCTTGCCCAGCTCCGGATACAGGCCGTTGCGCATCGCGGTGAAGTAATCCCACCCCTCGTCGCGGCTGCGGCGCGCAACGCTCGGGTCCAGATCCTTCATGTGGATGTACCAGATGCGCTCCTTGAACCGATTGAGCGCCGGCGTCAGGTCGCCATCCTCGGTCCCGGTGCCGTGCACGTAGTGCCCGGCGTCGAATACCAGTCCCAGCCGGTCCGGGCTGGTCAGGTCGAGCAGCGTCTCGATCTCGTCCGGCGTCTCCACGTATCCCGCGCAGTGATGATGGAACACCGTGCGCAGCCCCGTCTCCTCGAAAACTTCGAGCGCGATCCGGTCCGCGCCGCTGGCGAAGGTCTTCCACTCGTCCTTGCTCAGGCCGTCCTCCGGCCGGATGCGCCCCGCCCGGTTCGTGCGCAGCTCGACCGTGCCCGCGTCGTCGGCCAGCACCAGGTACGGCGACTGCGTCGTCGCCACCGCGGCGATCAGCTTGGCCGTTCGCACCGCCGCCTTCACGCCTGCCGCGTGCGCCGCGGGATTCTTCATCGCCACGGGCACATACGCGCCCAGCATGACCACGTTGTTCCGCTTCGCCAGTTCCTCGCTCAACTGAACGGCGTCGGTCGGCATGTAGCCCCAGTCGCCCAGCTCCGTTCCCGTGTACCCCGTCTCCACCAGCTCGTCCAGCATCTGGCCGAACGGAATCGCTTTGCTCTGATCCTGATGTTCCAGCGTGCCCCACGAACAGGGCGCGTTCCCAACCAACAGTTCTTTCATCGCTGTTCCTCTTTTCGTCCCTAGTTCCTACGTCCCTTGTTTTTCTTTTCCCTTTTCCCTTTTCCCTTTTCCCTGTTCCCTGTTCTTAGAATTTGCGGCTCCACTCCTTCGGCCACCGCTCCACCACCACCTTGGTCTGCGTAAAGAACTCCACTGCGTGCTGCGCCTGCGCGTGCAGGTCGCCGAAGAAGCTGTCGCCCCAGCCGCTGAACGGAAAGGTCGACATCGGCGCCGCCACGCCCACGTTGATGCCCACGTTGCCCGCGTTCACCTCGTAGCGGAAGCGCCGCGCGTTGGCGCCGTCGGTGGTAAAAATGCAGGCCATGTTTCCGTAGCTGCGCCCATTCACCAGCGCGATGGCCTCTTCGATGGTCTGCGCATGGATGAGGCTCAGCACCGGCCCGAAGATCTCCGTCCTCGCCGTCTCCGAATCCGGCGGCACGTCGTCGAGCACGGTGGGAAACACAAAGTATCCGTCCTCGAATCCCTCCACTTTCTTTCCGCGCCCATCCACCGCCACGCGCGCGCCGGCCTGCTCGCCCTTGGCGATGAGCCCCTCGATCCGCGCCTTGCTCTCGGCCGAAATCACCGGCCCCATCTCGACGCCCGGCAGCGCGCCGTAGCCGGTCTTGCGATTCTTCGCCGCCGCGGCAATCTGCTCGGTGAAACTGGCGCGCGCGCCGCCCACCGTGATCGCCACCGACGCCGCCAGGCAGCGCTGCCCCGCGCACCCGAACGCCGAGTCGGCCAGAATCCGCGTCGTCATCTCCATGTCCGCGTCCGGCATCACCACCACCGGATTCTTGGCGCCGCCCTGGCACTGCGCGCGCTTGCCGCTGGCCGCCGCCCGGCTATAGATGTACTTCGCCGTCGCCGTCGATCCCACGAAGCTGATGGCTCGAATTCCCGGGTGGTCGAGGATCGCATTCACCGTGTCGCGTCCGCCATTCACCAGTTGCATCACGCCCGGCGGAAAGCCCGCGGCCCGGATCAGCTCGAAGATCTTCTGCGAAGTGATCGGCACGCGCTCCGACGGTTTCAGCAGGAAGCAGTTGCCCGCCGCCACCGCGTAAGGAAAGAACCAGAACGGGATCATCCCCGGAAAGTTGAACGGAGCGATGCACGCCGCCACGCCTAGCGGCTGCCGGATCATGTGCTCGTCGATGCCCGCCGCAATGTCTTCGCAATTCGTGCCCTGCATCAGCATCGGCATTCCGCACGCGGTCTCCACGTTCTCCACCGCGCGCAGGACCTCGCCCTTGCTCTCGCCCAGCGTCTTGCCGCACTCGTCGGTGATCGAGAGCGCCAACTCCTCGCGATGCGCTTCGAGCAGCGTCTTCAGCCGGAACAGCGGCTGCACGCGATCCACCACCGGCGTGCGCCGCCACTCGGCGAACGCCCGCTGCGCGATTTCAACCGCCGCGTTCACGTCGGCAGCCGGCGAAAGCGGCACCTCGGCCAGCACTCGTGCCGATGCCGGATTGACCACCTTCAGCGCCTCGCCGCCGCTCGATGCCCGCCACACGCCGTCAATAAAGTTCTGCAACCGTTCCATCTCGACCCCTCCTCACAGATGATGTCTTTCGCGCTTGCGCGCCTCTTCGTAGCGCGTCCTGGCCTCGCGCACGCTTTCCATCTCCGACACTTCCGCCACCGCCACGTCCCACCACGACTCGTAGCCGGGCACGCTCACCGCGGTGTCCGTCTCCACTACGATCACCGTGGTGCGATCCTGCGCCTTGGCTTCCCCGAGCGCCGCTTTCAGCTCGCCCAGATTCGCCGCTTTGATCGTGTGCGCGCCCAGGCTGCGTGCATTGGCCGCAAAGTCCACTGCCAGCGGCTCGCCGTCGAGCTGGCCCGACTTTGCCCCGCGCCTCCGGTAGCGCGTCCCGAATCCGCCCTGCCCCAGCGACCGGCTCAGGCTGCCGATGCTCGCGAACCCGCCGTTGTCCACCAGCACGACGACGATCTTGATCCCTTCCTGCACCGCCGTCGCGATCTCGCCCGGCATCATCAAATACGTGCCGTCGCCGAGAAATACATACACCTCGCGCGTGGGATCGGCCAGCTTCGCGCCCATTGCGCCGGGAATCTCGTACCCCATGCACGAGTAGCCGTACTCCATGTGATATCCGCCGGGCGCGCGCGTGCGCCACAGCTTGTGCAGGTCGCCGGGATGGCTGCCCGCGGCCGACACCAGCACGTCGCGCTCGCCGGCCGCCTCACTCATCGCCCCGATCACCTCGCTCTGCGCCGGCTTGCCGGTTTTCTTCAGATGGAACAGCCGGTCGACCTCCGCGTCCCATTGAGCCTTCAGCCGGGCAATCTCCGCCGCGTAGGCCGCGCTCACCTTGTAGCTGGCCAGCGCCGCGGACATCTGCTCCAGCGCCATCCGCGCGTCGGCCACCACCGGGATCGCTCCAACCTTGTATGCGTCGAACTCCGCGGTGTTGATGTTGACGAAGCGCACCTTCGGGTTCTGGAACGCGGTCATCGACGCCGACGTAAAGTCGGAATAGCGCGTTCCGATGCCGATCACCAGATCGGCCTTGCGCGCCAGCCGGTTCGCGGCCAGCGAACCCGTCGCGCCGATCGCGCCCATCACCTGCGGATGATTCCACGCAAGTGATCCCTTGCCGGCCTGCGTCTCCGCAACCGGAATTCCCGTCTTCGCAACCAAGTTGGCGAGCGCCTGCGACGCCTCGCTCATCAGCACGCCGCCGCCAGCCACGATCAGCGGACGCTTTGCCGCGCGAATCGCCTTGGCCGCGCGCTCCAGCGACTCGCGGTCCGGCTCGCCGCGCCGGATCAGCCACACCCGCTTGCCAAACATCTCCCCGGGATAGTCGTATGCTTCCGTTTGCACGTCCTGCGGCAGCGCCAGCGTCACCGCGCCGCAATCCGACGGCGACGTCAGCACGCGCATGGCTTCGGGAAGGGAAGTGATCAGTTGCTCCGGTCGATAGATGCGGTCCCAGTAGCGCGACACCGGCTTGAAGCAATCGTTTACGCCCATGTCCTGCGTGGCGGGCGACTCCAACTGCTGCAGCACCGGCGCGACGTTGCGTCGCGCGAAGATGTCGCCGGGCAACAGCAGCACCGGCAGCCGGTTGATCGTCGCCAGCGCCGCTCCGGTGATCATGTTCGTCGCGCCTGGGCCGATCGACGACGTGCACGCAAGCGTCCGCAGCCGGTTGCTGGCCTTGGCGAATCCCGCAGCCAGATGCACGCCCGCCTGCTCGTTGCGCACCAGGATGTAAGGAAAGTCCGGATTCTGCTGCAATGCCTGCCCGATTCCGGCCACGTTTCCGTGTCCGAAGATGCCCGCCACGCCGGCAAAGAACGCGTGCTCCTGCTCGTCCCGCTCCACGTACTGTTGCTTCAGGAACGCGATCAGCGCCTGGGCCATCGTCATGCGCCGCGTCTTCATCCTTATCCTCCCCAACGCCGCAACCGCTCGCCGCCCCGCGAATCTCTCAGCCTGCAGCCGTGCCTGATCCCTGTTTCCTGATCCCTGTTCCCTACCGTTTCACCATCGGCAGCCGCGGGTCCTTGGTCTTCCATTCATTCCGCACCCAGGCCAGATCCGGATCGTCGCTTGCCGCCAGCGAGCGCGCCGACCCAGCCAGCGCGTTCAAATAGTAGACGTTGTACCCGTGCGCGGCCACTACCGGGTGATATCCCTCCGGCACCAGCACCATCTCGCCGTCCCGCACCGTCAGCGTCTCGTCGATCCGCCGGTCCGCGCTATAAACCTTCTGAATCGCGAACCCCTCGGGCCGCTGGATGCGGTAGTAGTAAATCTCCTCGAGATCCACTTCCTCCGGCGGATTGTGTACGTCGTGCTTGTGCGGTGGAAAGCTGGACCAGTTGCCGCCGGGCGTGAACACCTCCACCACCATCAGGCGATGCGCCAGAAACGTGGGCGGCAGCATGGAGTTGATCTGCCGCGTGGCATTGCCGCCGCCGCGAATCTCGATCCCCACGTGGTCCGGCGCAACCAGCCGCGCCGGGTACTCCTCTTCGGCCCGGCAATAACAGAAGGCCAGATCGCACTGCGCGTCGGCGCTCACCGTAAACACGGTGCGGATGGGCAGGTAAACCGTGTAGGGCAGGCCGTCGAACACCGTCTCGCGCTGCCCGATCCCGTGCCACTCGCCCCGCGAACTGCGCACCGAGCAAACCCCGCCCAGCACCACGATGGCCAGCTCGTTCCCGGCCGTCTCGCCGCGGTACGTCTGGCCGGCCTCCATCTTGCGGTTTTCAAAGGTCAGAAACTCGTAGCCGAAATCGGCAATACGGTTCCGGAATTTCTCCTGCGGCAGAAGCAAGTCAGGCATGGTCTCTCCTTGGGGGAGGGCAACCAAAGCAAACCCAAATCCCGGCTTGTTCTTTCACCGGATCCAATCGCCAAATGCGCCAAAAAACAAAAAGTGGTGCACACGTGTGCACCCCAGCTATCATCCACGCCGCGCGCGCTTCTGTCAACAAGGAAAACCCGCTTCGCCCCACGCCGCCTTGACCGCAGACTTTCTCCGGTGGTAGGGTTTTTCTGCACACGTTTGCATCGCCCGGAGGATTCATGGCTTCCGCCGCCTCGCTCCCGTTCAAAAGCCCGCTCCACAAAATGACCCAGACCACGCCCACCTGCCTGTGGAACGATTCGGCCTCCATCGAAGACCTCACCTACTCCATCGAACACGGCGCCGTCGGCGCCACCTGCAATCCGTCCATCGCCGTCGCCGTGCTCAAGCGGGAGCTGGCCGTCTGGCGGCCGCGCATCCTCTCGCTGGCCGCCGCTGAGCCCAACCTGACCGAAGACGATCTCGCCTGGCGCATCGTCGAGGAGATCTCCTCGAACGCCGCGCGTCTTCTCCTGCCCATCTTCGAGCGCGAGAAAGGGCGCAACGGCCGCCTCTCCATCCAAACCGATCCGCGCAATTACCGCAACACCCAGGCTATGCTCACGCAGGCCGTCCGCTTCAGCCAGCTCGCGCCCAACATGATCGTCAAGATCGCCGCCACGCGCGCCGGCATCCCCGCCATGGAGGAAGCCACCTACCGCGGCATCAGCATCAACGCCACCGTCAGCTTCACCCTTCCCCAGGCCATCGCCGTCGCCGAGGCCGTCGAGCGCGGCCTCAAGCGCCGCGAAGCCGAGGGCCTCGATATCTCCACCATGGGCCCCATTTGTACGCTCATGGTCGGCCGCCTCGACGACTGGCTCAAGATCCTGCACGACAAACAGAATCTCTCCGTCGATCCCGGCTACCTCGAGTGGGCCGGTGTCGCCGTGTTTAAGAAGGCGTACCGGATCTTCCGTGAGCGCGGCTATCGCGCACGCCTGCTCTCGGCCGCATTCCGCAATCACATGCACTGGAGCGAGTTCATCGGCGGCGACGTCGTCATCTCTCCGCCCTGCGCCTGGCAGCGCCGCTACAACCAGAGCGACATCGAAGTGATCCCGCGCATCGACACGCCCGTCGAACCCCGCATCGTCGAATGTCTGCTTCGCAAGTTCCCCGACTTCGAGCGCGCCTACAACGAAGACGGCCTCACGCCCGCGGAATTCGACACCTTCGGGTCCACTCGCAGAACCCTGCGCCAGTTCATCGCCGCCGTCGTCGAGATGAACTCCATCGTGCGCGACGTGATTCTGCCCAACCCCGACACGGAGTAGCGAAGAGCAGGGAGCGAGAGAGCAAGGGAGCAAGGGCGCTCAACTCTTTAGCTTGTTCATTAACGCAATCAACATCCGGCTCACGTCAGCGCAAAGCTGTTCAGCTTGCTCGTACGACTTTCCCCCGCCGAATCCGAGCGCCTTTGCAATGACTAGCTGCGTCTGAAGCTCACATTTCGAGCCTCTCGCGTGACCGAGGAACTGCAGATACTCCCCCTTTGTCGATCTGCCGTACCCCTCGGCAATGTTGCTCGCTATCGACACGGAAGCGCGCCGCATCTGGTTGACTAGCCCGAATTGTTCGGACTTTGGAAACGCAGCGGTGAGACGGTAGATCTCAATACTCAATTGGACCGCTCGCTGCCAGACGACGAGATCCATGAACGAGGCTCCCATGCCACACTCCTCCGATCAACGCATGTGAATTATGCCGCGACAGAATAAAACAAATCCCACGCTGGCCACATGGCCCTCAGCCCGAAAGGGATGGTATTCTCTGGCTGATCGCTCGTTTTCTTGCTCCCTTGCTCCCTTGCTCCCTCGCTCCCTGTCTTACTTCAGCCACATGATCGGGTTGCTCGTCGACACCGCGCTCAATCCCTGCGCCAGCAGCTCTTCCACTTCCTTCATCGTCTGGATCAGTCCGCCGCCCACCACCGGCAGATCGGCGGAGATCGCACGCACGCGCTCCAGCATCTTCGGCGCCACCAGCGCCGGCAGAATCTCCAGCGCGTGTACCGGCGTGTTCTTCAGTTGATTGCTGATCGTATCCATGGCGCCCGAGTCCAGCAGAAACGTGCGCTGGATTCCGTAGAGGCCGATGGCCAGCGCGTGCCGCAGCGGATCGAGATGCGTCGAGATCACTCCCCGCGCTCCGGCGCGCTTCAGGTAGTTCACCGCATATTTGTCGCGCGAAAAGCCGTTCAACAAATCGAGATTAACCAGCGGAATTTTCTCCGCGGCCAGCAGCTTCTGGATCATCGACTCCACGTTGTCGGGGTCGCCGGTGAGCAGATACACCAGCTTGCTCCGCGACGCGGCCGCCTGCTCCACCAGCTCCGGCTTGCGAATGGCCGGGATGATCGGGCAATCTTTGCAGAACACGCTCAGCGGCGTCAGTTGCGCCGGCGCTCCGTTTCTTGCTTCTTTTTCACTCATCGTGCTGCCCGTTTCCCCGGTTCACTGCCTTGGTTGTCGACTTTCTGACGATCAATTCCGCCTCCACTCTGATCTGCGCTACCGAATCCTCGCCCGACATCAGCTTGAACAGATTTTCCATCGCCATCTCGCCCATGCGCCTCATGGGCTGCCGCACGGTCGTCAACGGCGGCTCCAGATACGCCGCGAAGAACAGATCGTCGAACCCCGTCACCGACACATCCTCGGGCACGCGCAGCCCGCGCGCGCGAATCGCCCGCATCGCTCCCAGCGCCGTCAGGTCGTTGTAGCAGCACACCGCCGTGGGCGGCTCGGGCAGCGCCAGCAGCCGCTTCATCACGATGACCGCTTCCTCGGGAAGGCCGTCGCCCTCGACCGCGATCTCGCCGGAGTACGCGATGGCCGCCGCCCACAGCGCCTGTTTGTAGCCCGCCATCCGCTCGTTATTCGATTGATACCCGCGCCGGTCGCCGATAAACGCGATGCGCCGGTGCCCCAGCGCGATCAGATGCTCCGTCGCCGCGCGGCTGCCCGCCTGGTTGTCGATTGTTACCGAGTGCACGAACGCTCCGGGATACTGATCGTTCACCAGCACCATGGGCACATTCAGCTCGGCCAGCATGGGCAGATACGCGGCGCCCACCCGCGACGACGTCACAACGATTCCGTCCACGCGCCGCTCGGCAAACGCCTGCACCACCTTGCGCTCCCGCTCCGGATCGGCATTGGAGTTGGCCAGAAACACGGCATATCCGCGATCGTTCGCCGCCTGCTCGATGCCGCATGCCACCTCGCCGGCGAAGGGGTCGTCGACCGTCGTCACCACCAGCCCAATGGTCCGCGTCCGCCGCGTCACCAGCCCGCGCGCCACCGCGCTCGCCCGGTATCCGGCCTCTTCGGCGATCTTGCGGATCTTCGCTGCCGTCTCCGCGTTCACCAGCGGGCTGTTTTGCAGCGCGCGCGACACGGTGGGATGCGACACCCGCGCCAGCCGCGCGATGTCCTTGATCGAGAGCTGCCTCGAGGGCGGGCGCACGAGCTGCCGCGGCGCATGTCTTTCAACCGGCTGCGCGGTCACCGCGGTTCGGCTCGCATCCTTCGTCGGCATCCGCGAATCTCCTTGATGCACACGTGTACGGCAGCACTCAGTCTCTGCCAACTCAGGCGTACTCGTCAATGCCCGGCGGTGCCCCAGGTCTCGATTTTGAGACCTGGGAAGGCATCGGGGCGCCGCCACCACATAGACTGTTTAACAGCCGCTCGATGATCTCGCCGCCCTCATCCTCCGCCGCTCTGGAACGCCGCATCGGCCTTCGCTCCGCCGTGCTCTTCAACATGCTCGAGATGATCGGCGTCGGTCCCTTCATCACTCTGCCGCTGGTCATCGCCGCCGCCGGTTTTCGCCTCTCCGTCTGGGCCTGGGTGCTCGGCGCCGTCATTGCCGTTGCCGACGGCCTCGTCTGGGCCGAGCTCGGCGCGGCCTTCCCGCGCGCCGGCGGCTCCTACGCTTTCCTCCGCGAAATCTATGGCCCCGCCCGCGCCGGCAACTGGCTCAGCTTTCTCTACGTCTGGCAGCTCTCCTTCACAGCGCCGCTCTCCATCGCCTCGGGCTGCATCGGCCTCTCCAGCTTTCTCGCCGTCTTCTGGCCCGGCCTCGACTCAGCTCCCATCGCCGCGCTCCCCGCGCTGCATTTTTCCAACTTCGCCGCCGCCGCGGCCTGCCTGCTCGTTACCGCGCTCCTCTATCGCAACATCGGTTCCGTCACGCGTCTCGCCTGGGTGCTCTTCGCCGGAGTCATCGCCGCGCTTTTCGGCGTAATCGTCTCGGGATTCACCCACGCCGCGGCTACTGGCGGCTGGCGCATGCCCGCCGCGCCCGCGCTCCCCGCCACTCTCGCGCTCGGCGGCCTCGCCCAGGCCACGCTGCTCGCCACCTACTGCTACTGGGGCTACTACAACATCACCTTCCTTGGCGCCGAGGTTCGCCGCCCCGAGCGCACCATCCCCCGCGCCATCCTGCTCTCCGTTCTCTTCGTCTCCGTGGCCTACGTCGCCATGAATTTGGCCGCGCTGCCTTCGCTGCGCGCGGCCGCTTCGCATGTCGCGGACTCCGGCGCTCTCCGCATGCAACTCGTCGCCGACATCGCCGCCTCCGCCTTCGGCCGCTGGGCCGGCTTCACCATCGCCGCGCTTATCGTCTGGACCGCCTTCTCCAGCGTCTTCTCGCTCCAGCTCGGCTACTCGCGCGTTCCCTACGCCGCCGCGCGCGACGGCAACTACTTCCGCTTCTTCGCCGCCGTCCACCCGCGTCACGGCATTCCCCACCGCTCGCTTGTCGCCCTCGGCCTCGTGGGAGCCGCCTTCTGCTTCTTCACCCTCACCCAGGTCATCACCATGCTCGTCATCACCCGTATCGTGCTTCAGTTCTTCCCCCAGCAGATCGGCGTGATGCTCCTCCGCCTTCAACGTCCCGATCTGCCGCGCCCCTTCCGCATTCCTCTCTATCCGCTGCCGCCCATTGCCGCCATGGTGGGCTTCGCGTTTATGCTCTTCGATCCCCATCGCACGCAATCGAAGGGAGGTGGCGCGCTGCTCGGTCTCGCCGTCGCCGCCGCCATCGCCGCCTCCGGCACGCTGCTCTACCTCCTCCGCGCCCATCGCCTCCGCCAGTGGCCTTTCGCCGGCCCCGAATAAACCAGCCAGCCCAGCAAACCTGTTCCCCGATCACTGGTCCCTCGCTCCCTTGCTCTCTTGCTCCCTGTTTTTCTGTAACGTTCACCCCCTCGTCCGTGTCTAATAGAAGAAGCAGCCCTTCCCCCTGCGAGGTCACCCATGCTCATCGGCAAACCGCCCGACATTCCCTCCTCCGAAATCACATCCCGCGACGACTACTTCCGCTACCTCTCGCGCCGCCGCTTCCTTAAAGGCGCCGCCGCGGCGGGCGCAGCAGCCCTCGGCGCCTCCCGCCTCAGCCAACTCGTCTCGCCGCGCACCGTCTTCGCCGGTACCAAGCTCCAAACCGTACCCTCCCCGCTCACCACCACCGGCGAGCAGCTCACGAGCTACGACGACATCACCCACTACAACAACTTCTACGAGTTTGGCGTCGACAAGGCCGATCCCGCCAAGAACGCCGGCGTCCTGCCCACGCGCCCCTGGACCGTCAAGGTCGAAGGCCTCGTCGCCAAGCCTCGCACCTTTTCCATCGACGACCTCCTCCGTCTCCACCCGCTCGAGGACCGCGTCTATCGCCATCGCTGCGTCGAGGCCTGGAGCATGGTCATTCCCTGGGTCGGCTACTCGCTCTCCGAGTTCATCAAGCAGTGCCAGCCCCTCTCCAATGCCAAGTACGTCCAGTTCCTCTCCTACTACGACCGCCACGTCGAGAAGTGGACCTACCAGTCCTCCATCCTCTGGCCCTACTCCGAAGGCCTGCGCATCGACGAGGCCATGAACCCGCTCACCCTGCTCACCTTCGGCCTCTACGGCGAAACGCTGCCCAACCAGGACGGCGCGCCCGTCCGCATCGTCGTGCCCTGGAAGTACGGCTTCAAGTCCGCCAAGTCCATCGTCACCGTGCGCTTTGTCGAGAAGTTACCGCCGACCACGTGGAACGACCAGGCGCCCAACGAGTACGGCTTCTACTCTAACGTCAATCCCAACGTCGACCATCCCCGCTGGAGCCAGAAAACCGAGCGCCGCATCGGCCAGCCCTTCTACGCGCAGCGCCGCACCACCCTCATGTTCAATGGCTACACCGATCAGGTCGCCTCCTTGTACACCGGCATGAACCTGCGTAGATACTATTGAAGCAGGGATCAAAAACTGGAATCAGGAATCAATAGGAGCGAAACAATCGCCAGGATCTTGGATCGAAAAAGGAGATTCCAGATAAGTGCCCCATCCTGCGTATTCCTCGCACAAGGGATGGGGCATTTGCTTTTTCGTCTCTGTGAAGCTAACGTGACATGCAAGGAAATCACTCACTCCAGCCAAGAGATCGAACTAGATCGAAATGTGCTGGCATCGATTGCCTCATTTGTCCGCTGGCAATCGCCGCAAGGAACCGGCGCTTTGCCTGAACCAGCCCGAAGAGGCAGCCGCGGCCTCGCGTAACCGCTCACAAACCCTGCACTTCGGGAGGGTTCAAAGCTGTAAGGAGACCCCGATGAAACGAATTGCCCTATTTGCCATTCTTTCCATTCTTCTCTTCCCGGCTGCGCTGGCTGCCAAAGACGCACAACCGCAGTTCAAGAACATCGTTGTGAAGCCCTTCACTGTTGCGGATGGGGTGAATCTGACTGCGAACGGCGTAACCTTATCGCCGGGTCTTGTCAATGAATTCAACACGCGGCTCAGCGCGAAACTCCAGCAGATGAATCTCGCCGTTCAGATTGTCCCCGATGCGTCCGGCGTCGCCGCCTCAGACACTGCCGGCTCGCTTGTGATCGAAGGCGCCTTCACGGAATTCAAGGCAAATATCCTCGACCGCCGCACTCTGACAGCGGAGGTGGGCATCTACCGGCTCAGCGACCACTCACTCATGCAGAAGATTAAATCCGACTATCTGGACCAAGGCGTCAAATCGGACACGGTTCAAAGAAGGATAATGGCCGACTTTGCAAGGCAAATCGCCGACCTGATCAAGAAGGCTCTCCGGTGAACGACCTTCGCGGTTGACGTCTTTTGATCGTCATGTGCGACGGAAGGCCAGTCCCTTCCCAACGAGAAAGCGGTGGACGAAGTTCTGTTGAGGATCATCCTTCCGGCCGTATTGATTTCCTTCAGTGAGGAGGAGCCTTCAAATGAGTGTCGCGTGTCGGCCGGCAGCAGCATGATCCCGCCGACTCGCTAACTCGCTCCCTATGACCCGCCCAACGCTGATCCTCCTCAAATCGCTCGTTTGGCTCGCCTGCCTCGCGCCGGCTGCCTGGCTCGTCTTCGGCGCCGTCACCAACAACCTCGGCCCCGACCCAGCCGCTCGCATTGCTTTTTCCACCGGCCTGGCCACGCTGCGCCTGCTCACCCTCGGGCTCGCCATCACGCCCCTGCGCCGGCTCTCAGCGCGTCTCAATTGGCTCATCAAGTTCCGCCGGCTGCTCGGCCTCTTCGCCTTCTTCTACGCCACCCTCCACATGCTCGCCTGGGTTGGGCTCTACAACGGCTTCGATCCGCAGTCCATGCTGGCCGACGTCACCCGCCGCCGCTTCATCGCCGCCGGCGTCGCCGCCTACCTTCTTCTTCTGCCCCTCGTGCTCACCTCCACCACATGGGCCATCCGCAAGCTCGGCGGCAAGCGCTGGAACCGCCTGCACCGGCTCGTCTACGTCGCCGCAACTTGTGGAGTGATTCACTACTGGTGGCAGGTCAAGCCCGGCGTGCTCACGCCGATTACCATGACCGTCATCCTCGCCGCGCTCTTCGCCGCCCGCCCCGTGCTCGCATGGCGCCAGCGCCGCAAAGCCCGCGCTGCCGCAGTTTGATGACCGCGCGCCAGATCAATCTGCACTACGGCGTTTGAGTCTTTTCCGGAGGCGTTGCGGTGACGGGCAAATTCACGTCCTCCATATCGCCCGCAACAATCAAGGGCATCTCCCTATCCCGATACGTTTGTGCCGGTGTATGTTTTGGTTGCCCGCCGCCATCTGGATCGGCATCGGCCGCGCCCGAGACCCGCAATATGTATCTCCCATCCGGGACGAATTCGAAGGCGAAGCTCCCGTCCTCGAGCACCGATGTCTTGCGCGCTACCTCCATGTCATCCGCGTAGAGCAGTTGCACTTTTCCATGGCCAAGCGGGTGCCCGTCGTTCACGTCCGTCACGGTTCCCGCCACGCTGCGCAGTCCGGTTAGGGGAATCACGATGTCTGTGCCGTTGGCAACCTCACCTGCCTGCACTTTGACGGTTGCGGCATTCTTGATGCGAAAGGTATCGCCCAAACATACGCTCGGCGCGGCATCCTCGTCCTCGGCTGGCAGCAGCGCGCAGACCTTGTATTCTCCCGCGGGCAGATTCGTGAGGCTGTAGCGGCCGTGGCCATCGCTTGTCGCGGGAAACTTCCAGTCACTGAACAGGGTCAGGCCCACGCCCGTCCAACCGTCCGAACCCGTCTTGCGGAGCAGTTGGAAGTGCATGCCGATGGCGGGGCTGCCATCGGCATAGGTCACGACTCCGGCGATCTCAGCGGCGCGCACTAAGTGCACCACAACTTCCGATGAGCGGTGCGCGCCCACCGTCACTTCCACCATCTGTTCCTTCCACTCGCGGATTGCCTCAAGGCTGCGTTGGTGGTCGTCTTCCATGCCCTCGAGCTTGGCAAAATCGATGCCGCGTTCCGGGTCGAGATACCCTTCCAATGTGGCGAACGCATAGTAGCGGCCGGGTTCGACGGCCTCCATTCTGAACCGGCCATCCAGATCGGTGCCTGCGCTTTCCAGGGCCGGCAGGGGCCCTGGTCGTTGACCTTTGCATCCTTTGCCGGAGCGGCGGTCAGCGTCACGGTGGCAAAGCGCGCCGGCTTGCCCGTGTCGTCGCAGATCACGATTCCCGTGACCGTGCCTTTCGTGGGATCGGGCTTCTTCGACCGGTACTTGCTATCGCAGCCGCCTAAAAGCAGGCATGCGGCCGGCAATACCAGCAACCATCGCCGCGTCACATCCACCCTCCATCGCGCTTCCGAACTGAGGGAATTGTACCGCCGCGCGCATCGCGCTTCGATGATTGGCCCCGCGCCGGGGTGACGTTCGGGCGCGCGCCTTTGTTTCCGTGGCCGGCGTGGGCTCGGAAACAGCAGAGAACCAATCGCCGTTACTGCGGCTTCTTCTCGTTCGCGGGTTTCGGCTGCGGTGCAGGCGTCGTCTTCTCGTAGACGATGCTCTTGGTCCCGCCGTCGCAACTGCCTACGATCTTGCCTCCCTGTTCTTTCCCCTTGTCCACGATGGTCAGCGTGTAGTTCGCCACGCCTTTGGCTTCTAGTTTCTTTGCGATTTCAGCTTTCAGGTCGTCGCACGGTTTGATTGCGGTTTGCGCCGATGCGCCGAGAGGCGCGCAAAAGATAACCGCGGCCGCTATCCAAAGTCTCACGATGGAACCTCCGCTCTTTCTCGAGCGCAGGAAACCGGAACCCAGGTCCCCGTTTCGGCTTCCTGGCCCGCAGGAATTATACAGACCGGCACCGTGCACTTTGAGGAATTCCCGCCGACGGACGGCGAATCTCCAATCGACCCATGTATTGGCGCAACCCCTCCCGGAGGTGCCGCAGGGCGCAAACTGCGAGACTGCAGGCCGCGTCCGCCTAGAAGTACCGCATATTCCCGAGGTCGGCGAGCAGTCCAGGCCCGGTCGGCGCCCATCCCAGCTTTTCCCGCGTTTGCGCGCTGGAGGCCGGCACATCGCGGCCCGCGAACATCGCCAGCCAGCCAAAATGAGCTGGCGCTTCCTCCGGAGTGAGGCTGACCACCGGCACATTCAGGCCTCGGCCAACGACTTCAGCGATCTCTCGCATCGATACTCCCTCTTCCGCGACGGCGTGGTACCTGCTGCCTGCTTCAGCCTTCTCCAGTGCCAGCCGGTAAAGACGGGCAACATCGAGAACGTGCGCCGCCGGCCAGCGATTGAGTCCATCGCCGATGTACGCCGAGACTCCTTTCTCGCGAGCTATCTGGACCGCGTAGGTGATGAGGCCCTGCTTCACCGTGTCATGCACCTGGGGAAGCCTCACCACCGACACGTTCACACCGCGCTCTGCCAGGGAAATCCCTGCCAGTTCGGAGGCTTTACGGGGATGCGGGTTGTTGGTATCGATAAGGTCTTCCCTTGCCGGTTGGCCGGGAACCGCGTTCCCTATTCCGGTCCCGGAGGTGAAGAGCAATGGGCGATCCGATCCGGCCAGCGCGTCTCCGAGAGCTTCGATGGCCCGCCTGTCCTTTTCACAGACCTCGATGAACTTCGAGAAGTCTTGGCCGAAAGCGGAATGGTCGAAGGCGCAGTGAATGGCGCCATCCGACTTCGCTGCGCCGCTGCGCAGGCTTTCCAGATCATTCAGATCGCCTCGATGCACCGCCGCGCCGGCAGCGGTCAGAGCCTTGGCGCCCGCATCGCTCCGCGCCATCCCGGTCACCTGATGTCCCGCTTCGATCAGCTCTCGAACCACTGCCGAACCCACAAAGCCTGTCGCACCCGTAACAAATACACGCATGTCGGATCTCCTATTCATGGTTTTTCGAACGTTCGCAATTCCAATCACTGCTCTTGCCCGGCGGTTCGAACTTCGGCATCTTGTCTGGATATTGCGTCCAGATCGGCAAGCATCTCCGCGGGGATTTCGAGCGTCGCCGCCTTGAGATTCTCGCGAAGGTGCTTCAGAGAAGATGTTCCCGGAATCACCAGGATGTTTGGCGACCGTTGCAGGAGCCACGCCAGCGCAACCTGCATCGGCGTGGAGTCGAGGCGCGACGCCACGTCGGACAAGGTGCCCGACTGCAGCGGAGTGAACCCGCCAAGCGGAAAGAACGGAACCGCGGCGATGCCGTCGCGCGCAAGCTCCGCGATCAGCGCATCGTCGGCGCGATGTGCCAAATTGTAATGATTCTGGACGCAGACGATCGGCGCGATCCGTCGCCCTTCCGCGACCTGTGCGGGCGTCACGTTGCTCAGCCCGATATGGCGGATCAGGCCCTTTTGCTGAAGCTCCGCCAGCACGGTCAGCGGCGCCTCGATCGAGCCTTCCGCCGGCTGATAGATGTTAATCATGCTGCGCAGGTTGACCACGTCGAGCACATCCAGTCCGAGATTGCGGAGATTCTCGTGGACCGCCGCGGTCAGCTCTTCGCGGCTCAAAGCCGGAATCCACGACCCATCCTCGCCGCGCCGGGCGCCGACCTTGGTCACAATGACCAGGTCGCCGGGGTAGGGAGAAAGCGCCTTTCGCAGGATCTGGTTGGTGACGTGGGGGCCATAGGCATCGGCTGTATCGATATGGTTCACGCCGCTCGCCACCACCTCACGCAGAAGCGCGATCGCGCCATCGACGTCTCCAGGCGGTCCCCACACCAGCTTGTCGCCATCTCTCCCTGCAAGTTGCATAGCCCCGTAGCCCATGCGGTTCACGCTGAGTGAACTGCCGGGCAGCGTGAACCTGCCGGCCATACTTATTTCCTGGTCCATTCCATTCCTCCCCGCCTCATTGCCGGCCTCTCCGTTTGCAGCCGGCGTTGACGAACCGCTGCCGCTTCGAATAAAACGGAGAATGCCTCCGAATTAGTAGATAAGATAACCGGAGACTGTCTCCGGTTGCAATAATTTTTCGGGAAAATGCCGCCGAAGCCTTCAAAGCCCGTCCCCAGAAAGTCGCGCGCCGACGCGCTGCGCAACCGCGAGCGCATTCTCGATGCGGCAAAAGACGCCTTTTCCCGCTTTGGCGCCAACGCCAGCCTGGACGACATCGCCCGCCACGCCGGCGTCGGACCCGGCACCCTGTATCGTCACTTTCCCACCCGCGACGCCCTCATCGAAGCGGTCTATCGCAGCGAAGTGGAAAAGCTGGCCGCCGCCGGGCGCAAATTCGCCGCCGCCATGCCCCCGATTGAGGCTCTGCGGAGCTGGATGCTGCTCTTCGTCGACCACATCGCGCAAAAGCAGATCATTGCCCCCGCTCTGAACAGCGTCGTCGGAGGCCCCGCGAAGATCTACGAGAGCTCTCGCAGCCTGATCCACTCGGCGATTGATGCGTTGGTGAAGCGCGCCGTCAAAAGCGGCGACATGCGAAGAGATCTCGACCCACTCGACCTGCTTCGCGCTCTGATCGGTGTCGCCTATGTCCCCTTCGGTCCCGGCTGGCAGCAAAGCGCCAGGAGGCTGGTCGACATTCTCATCGCAGGCTCGCGCCCGCTCAAATAGACCGCGCCGCGCAGGCCCCGCACCGTCAAGCCCCCCGCTCATCCATCGGCCCGCCGCCGCGCTTTCTTGTTCCTTTGCTTCTTTACACCCTTGCTCCCTCGTTCCCTTGCTCCCTCTTCATTCAAACAGCATCCGCTGCGCCACCGGCCCGTAGCTTCTGCGGTGCAGCGGCGTCGGTCCCAGCCGCTGGAGCGCCTCCAGGTGCTCCGGCGAGCAGTAGCCCTTGTGCCGCGCCAGTCCGTAGCCGGGATACACCGCGTCCAGCTCCACCAGCAGCCGGTCGCGATGCACCTTGGCCAGAACGCTCGCCGCCGCGATCGACAGGCTCTTCCCGTCGCCGCCGATCACCGCCTGCTGCCTGCACGGCCAGTCAATCGTGTCGCGCCCGTCGATCAGCAGATAGTCGGGGGGCAGGGAATCCGCCCCGGCCGCCAGTTGCTCCACGGCCCTCCGCATCGCCTCCAGGGACGCGCGCCGGATATTGATGCGGTCGATCGTCTCCGCGTCCACCGCCGCAATCGCCCACCCCTCGGCGCAGTCGCGGATCGCCGCATCGAAATTGTAGCGCTGCTTTTCGGTCAGTTGTTTCGAGTCCGTCAGGCCTTGCAGGCGGCAGCCCTCCGGAAGAATGACGGCAGCGGCAACAACAGGCCCGAACATCGGCCCGCGGCCCACTTCGTCTAGGCCGGCAATGCGCCGCGCGCCTCGCCGCCGCGCGGCCTCCTCCAGCGCGAATCCGCACGCCCCGCCCTGGTTCATGCACTCAGTATAAGAATCTGCGCAAAGCCTCGCGTGGAAAAGCCGTCCGCGCCCTCGCCGCCTGTCCGTCTCAAAAAGAACAACCCCGGCCGAAGCCGGGGCCTTTGCTATCCATAGAACATCTTTACTGTGCGCGGATCACTGTTCCCTGATCCCTGATCCCTGTCTTTACGCCCGCACCTTGCCGGTCACGCGGTCGACTTCCTTCAGCCGGGCCGCCTTGCCCCGCAGTCCGCGCAGGTAGAACAGCTTCGCCCGGCGCACCTTGTAGCTGCGCACCAGCTCCACCTTGTCGACCACCTTGGAGTTGAACGGGAAAATGCGCTCCACGCCCTGGCCGAAGCTCATCTTGCGGACGGTAAACGTGCCTTGCGGCCCTTTGTTGATCGCGATCACCAGGCCCTCGAAGGCCTGCAGCCGCTCCTTGTCGCCTTCCTTGATCTTCACCTGAACGCGAACTTGGTCACCCGGCACAAACGCCGGCAAATCGGTGCGCTTCAGCTTGTCGGCCAGGCGCTGCATCGTGGGATGAATGGACATTGTCGTTTCCTGCAATTGGACTCAGAACTTCAAGTTTATCAAACATTACCGCCGAGCGCATCCTCGCTAGGCGTACGATTTGCACCGCACCCTCGTCCGATGCGTTATATTGCCCGCATGGACGAAAAACGCGACCTCCTCCGCCACACGCTCGCCACACTGGCTTACCGCACGGCGCGGGTCCTCGAAAACGCGCCCCAGTCGTTCGCCGGCTTCGACAACGCCGGTCGCCGGCCGCTCCAGATCCTTGCCCACATGGGCGATCTGCTCGATTGGTCGCTCTCCATGGCCCAGGGCAACGCTGCCTGGCGCGCCTCCCAGCCGCTGGCCTGGCCCCAGGAGCAGCAGCGCTTCTTCGCCGCACTGGCCGCGCTGGATGCCTTTCTCGCCTCGCCAGTCCCGCTTCAGGCGCCCATCGAGCGTCTCTTCCAGGGGCCCATTGCCGACGCCCTCACCCACACGGGTCAGCTCGCCATGCTCCGGCGGCTGGCTGGGGCGCCGATACGCGGCGAGAACTTCTACGTTGCCGCTATCGCCCTTGGCCAAATCGGCCCCATGCAGCCCGAACCGGTCAAGCCCTTTTAGAGCCTGTTTCAAAAACCGGTCTTGTAACAAGGGCACGACTTCAAGGGCACACTGAAAAGACACAACTTATTGGTCTTTCGATGTGCCAAATGCGCAAGAAGTGCCAGATGTGCGGGGTATCAGCACAAAACCAGCACAGATTTTGAGCATCGGAACGGCGAAACCTCCCAATTGGCGACGATCCTGCCGGAACCTGCGCTGCCAGCCTAAAGATGGCCTGGGAACGCGCCTTGGTCTGCGCCGCTTATTTGCGGGCTTCGCTCATTTTGGTGTGCTTCCATGGTTCTGGGCATCAACGCACTGCTTCTCGATCACTGCCTTCATCGCCGGATTGGGCCTATGCACTCCCGCGACTGGGTTTTCAGCGCCCTTCACAATCCGTTGATTGAATTCCTTTAGATCGCCAGGCGTCCCCATCGGCATTCCCGACAAGGCTGCCCGCCTTTGCAATTCAGTCATATAAACGACGTCCAAAGCAATGTCAGCAGGCATTTTCTCATTGAGCAGCAATTTCTGTGGACCGAGGTAGAGGAATGCGTCGACCAAATCTGCCATGGGCTTTTGCAAGTCGCCGGGAAAATCGGTCTTTACTTCGCAGGTCTTCGGATCGTCGATGCGGAACGGCGCTGGCAGAAACTGGTCCAGCCCTAACGCGCCGAGCCAATTGCCCTTGGTTGTCACAAGGGATGGAACTGGCCAGCCTGAGAATTGCTCCGTATCGAAGTTGCCGAAGTCGGAGATGACAAACGTGACGTTTGGATAATCTGCCTCATAAATCGTTACATCGTCGTGACCACTGTGCATGATGTGGAAGGTGCCGAAAAGCATCAGAGCCCTGCGGTGCTTTGAGAGAACCTCTTTTTCCATTACCGCGGCACTATTCGATCCGCGGTTCATAATAAACTTCATAAAGTCCTGGGTTGTCTTGACCTGGTCCCAGTCAATTGGAGGATCGCCGGCGAGCACACGGAGGCGCTTTTCAGGCGGGAGATTGCGATTGATTGCTCGCACCAGAGGGAAGAATTCTTCGAAGAATTCCGACGTGCCACACATCTGCTGCGTCGTATTGCGCCATACTTTCTGGACTTCCGCGAACGGGACATCCTCTCCTGCTATATAACGGTCGAGCACGGGCTGAAAAAGTGAATTCCCACACTCGACCTCAATGTCATTCACCTTTTCGGGAAACGACGAATTCCTGATCAACGTGAGAATGAAATCATCCACATCTTTCTGACCATGAGCTTCGGGCATAGCGACCACTTCGTATTTGTCGTAGGCACTGAGTATGGCCGCCACTGCAGGTCGAGGGATAAGGTCTGAGCCATTCGGTTTCGCTTGCTGGTTCATTTGAGCCTGGATCGTGGCTGGAGCCAATGAGATCATAAACAGGAACACGGCGCAGCATAGGCGGGTGACTGCGCTCAATTCACTTCCAGGCTTTTGACTTCCCATTCTGGCTCCTCTCTTTACCTCATCTCACACGGCCATCCTACACAATCCAGGGTGCCGCCCGGATCACCGGCTATGCGGAAGTTTCAGTTGCAGGAATGCGTACTCTAGGTTTTTGCGATCAGCCGCAGCACAAAATCAACACTAGAATTGCGAAGCCTCCTTCATGCTCATGAATTTGAGGCAGTTCCGGACCACCCTTTGTATCAGGGCACGACTTTAGTCGGGCCGGAGAATGCAAGAAAACATGGGGCTTTAGCCCCTGAGGAATGACAACCGCAATCCGCACAACCATTTTTGAATCGCGCTCCAGCAAGCCTCAGTCTCCCGCTGCGCCCGCCAAATGACCGGGACCCCCGTCTCTCCCTTCTCATTCGACCCTGCCAAACAAATCCTTAACCGAGACAGCAGCGCCCGAATCCCCTGTGGAAAACTGCGCACGATGCGGAATGGCATCTCCGATTCAAAGGAGATACATTCTTTTAATCATTTGAAAATAAATGCAGACACAAAAATCCTTGACAATCGTTATTTGAATCGGTAAAGCTAATAACGGTTACTCTAAACCAAACGGAGGTTTTCAATGCACCGTATCCTCGCAGCTAGCCTACTCCTCTCCTCGCTGTCCTTCCCCGCAGCGGCAAATGCCAGCCAGCCCGTGGACGATGCCTCTGCCCCAACCCCAGTTCGCGTCAGCACCGGCGTCACCGAACCGGTTCTGCTCAATTCCGCCGCTCTCGCTCTTCCTGAGGACTTTTCCCTCGAAGCCGTTCCCACCGGCGCACAGGTCGGCCTCGCCTTCACCATCGATGAGAAGGGCCAGCCGACCGACATCCACGTCACCAAGTCCTACAACCCCTTCTGGGATGCCCGCGTCGTCAATGCGGTTCGCCGGTTCCACTACAAGCCCGGCGCCGTCGACAACCAGCCCACCCCCGTTGACATGACCCTCACCGTCAACATCGCCCGCTGATCGAACCACCAACGGATGCTGTGTCCGAAAGCCGGACTGTCGAGCCTACAGCGAAACCAGAGTGACTGTGTCCCGAAGCCACCGTACTCAAGTCGACGCGACCAGTAGGGAGCGGCGACCCTTCACGGAAACCGACAGGTCACATCGACTCTGGTTTCGCTCTAATTCGCTCGCCGACAGGAAAGCTGCATTTTCGGCACGGCATCCCGGCGGCATCACATAGTCTTTTCTGCGCTCATTTCGCGCCGCATCGACTCCAGAATCCGCCGGTCTTCCGCGCTCAGTTGCGCCCGTTCCAGCAGGTCCGGCCGGTTCTTGAGCGTCTTGTGCAACTGCTGTTCGCGCCGCCAGCGCCGGATCTCGGCGTGATCCCCGTTCAGCAGAACCTCGGGCGCGCGCAACCCGGCGAACTCCGCCGGACGCGTGTACTGCGGATAGTCCACCAGGCCTCCCGCGCCGTGCTGCGACCGCGGAACTCCTTCCACATCCGCGTCGATTTCCGCGTCCGCCGCGCCAAAGCTCTCGAACTCTCCCGAGGCCTCGTTGCCCAGCACGCCGGGAATCAGACGCATCGTCGCGTCCACCACAATCGCCGCCGCCAGCTCGCCGCCGCTCAGCACGTAGTCGCCGATCGACAGCTCCATGTCGCAGTAGAGATCGTTGATCCGCTCGTCCACGCCTTCGTAGCGCCCGCAGACGAGCACGACACGATCCAGCGCCGCCAGCTCCCGCGCCACCGCCTGCGTAAACATCCGCCCCTGCGCCGACAGCAGGATGACTCTAGTCCCTACGTCCCTAGTCCCTGGTCCCTCAGTCCCTATTCCCTGTTCCCTGTCTTTTCGCTCCCTCGCTCCCTCGCTCCCTCGCTCCCTGTCTTCCTGACCCCTGATCTCTGATCTCTGATCTCTGCTTTTGATCCCCATCGCCTCCAGCGCCTCGGCCAGCGGCTCCGGCTTCAGAACCATTCCCTCCCCGCCGCCGAACGGCCGGTCGTCCACTGTGCGGTGCCGGTCGTGCGTGTGCTCGCGCAAGTCGTGCAGCCCGATCTCGATCAATCCCTCGGCCTGCGCCCGGCGCACAATTCCGTGCTCGAAGATGCCCGCAAAGAAACCCGGAAAGATGGTGACAATGTCGAACCGCATACTCTCGATGATAGAAGCTCGCCCACACCTGCTGCCGGCCTCGCCTGCACCAGTCAGCCACAAGCTGATCGCTGAAAGCTAATAACTGATCGCTGTTTTCCGGATCCACAACCGCGCCGTCGCCGCGCCGAAAACGAACCCGCCCACGTGCGCCAGGTACGCCACCCCGCCCGTCTGCACCGTGGCTACCGCGCCCACGTTCACCAGTTGGATCAGAAACCAGATGCCGATCAGCAGCACCGCGGGAATGTATGTGACCCTCACGAAGATCAGAATGATCAGCAGCGATCGGATCCGGTCCCGCGGATAGGTGACGATAAACGCGCCCATCACCGCGGCAATCGCGCCGCTCGCGCCCAGGCAGGGAATCTTCGATGCCGGGCTTGCCGCCACCTGCGCCAGCATCGCCAAAATGCTGCCCAGCAGATAGAACACCAGGTACCGCATCCGCCCCATGGCTTCCTCGATCTCCGGCCCGAACGCCCACAGAAACACCATGTTGCCCAGGATGTGCAGCCAGCCCGCGTGCAGAAACATGGCGGTGACCAGCGTGATCCAGTGGCGGCCGTCGTCGATCCGAATCGGGATCGCCGCCCAGCGTCGGACGAACGCGTTGCCCTCCACCAGCTCGCGCAGGAACACGGTTCCGTTCACGGCAATAATCGACGCCGTCACGGCCGCAAACCGGCGCGCCCGCCGCGACGCGTCTCCGAGTGGGATCACTGTGCCCACGCTCGCCCTCCTCCGCGGCCGGCCGCCATCCGATCTTCTTCGCTCCGCCGCCTGCCCATTCTCAACTTGAACTTATCAGGTCAAGTCCGGCGCGCAGGCGCTCCCGCCGTAACTGTTGCCGTCATTGGCCTTAACCCACGAAAAATACCTGGCAAACCTTGCAGGGAATTTCCCGCTTTCTTGCTACGTTAAGGGAGATAGCGGTTCTCCAATTGGCGGAATGCGAAGCCACTCTCGCCAAGCGCCGTTTTTCTTGAGGAACTGGAGGACCGCCGCAGAGTGGCGGAAAGGAACTCGATCACGACGCGCCGCGCTCATCGCTGGCTGCCGCGCCGCGTGAATTTCGGCTCGAATGGACGCCGGAAACGGAAATTAATTAATTAAATTTTTCCAATACCCCAGGGGGGTATGTTTCCGGCGTTAACTCCTTTGGAATTGACAAGCCAATCCGGAAATTGCGGCCAAAAATGGTCGAAAATGGCGTCAATTAACGCCAATTTCCGCCCCTTCGCCGCGCTCCGCCGTCCACTCGCTTTTCGTGTGCCCGCTCAAACCTCGTCGGACTTTACCGGGCCGGGTGCGCGGCCTATCATGTCAACCAATCGTTATGGCCGACATCGAATCGCTGCTAACCCGCTGGCAAACGGCCGGCGTCCTGGATGCGGAGACCGCAAGTCGCATCCGCGCACACGAGGCTCAATCCGCCGGCGGCGCATCGGCCGGACTCAAGTGGCAGGGAGTCACGGCGCTCATCCTCGGCGCCATCTTGCTGGCCTGCGGCGTGGTGCTCTTCGTCTCCGCCCATTGGGACCAGATGGGCCCCGGCGCGCGCTATGCGCTGGTCTGCGCCATGGTCGCCGTCTTCCACGTCGGCGGCGGTTTGGCGCGCTCCAGCTTCCGCGGCCTCTCCACGGCGCTGCACGCCGTGGGAACCGTGTCCACCGGCGCAGCCATCGCGCTCGTCGGGCAAATCTTCAACATCCAGGAGCACTGGCCCGCCGCCGTGCTGCTCTGGGCGCTGGCCGCGTTGTGCGGCTGGATGCTGCTCCGCGACCCGGCGCAGCAAACGCTGGCGCTGCTGCTGGTGCCCGCCTGGATCTTCTCCGAGCTCGCCTTCCGCATCGGCGACCACATCGGCAGCGGCATCTACATGGGCCGGCTCTACTTCGTGTGGGCCATTCTCGCCATCACGTTCTTCGCCGGCTCGCGGCACAAGGCGGTGCAGGGAATCCTCTTCGCCGTCGGCGTCATCGGCTCGGTGGTCGGCGTCGTGGCCATGCTGTCCACCTGGGAGTCGTACTCGGCCCAGGACACCTTTATTCCTTTCGGCACGCGCGTCTGGGCGTGGATCGCCATTGCCGCCGTGCCGCTCCTCATCGCCGCGTTCCACGGGCACAAGGGGATCGTTCCGATCGCGGCGGCAATTGCGTTCTCCCTCGCGCTGCCGTGGTGCTACCGCTCCTGGACAGAGAGCTACAACGGCGCCAACGGAGTGAAGGTCGAATACACCAGCACCAGCCCGAATCTGTTCGCTCACGCGCTCGTTGCCGCGTTCGCCGTCTTTCTCTGCTGGTGGGGCGTGCGGCTCGTCTCCCGCGCGCTGGTCAACCTCGGCATCGTGGGATTCGCCGCCGCCGTGGGGTGGTTCTACTGGAGCGACATCATGAGCGAGCTGAATCGCTCGCTGGGACTGATCGGACTCGGCGTGCTGTTCCTGGCCGGCGGATGGGCGCTCGAAAAAATGCGGCGCCGGGTTCTGGCTCGCATGGCGCCCGCGCACGCGGCCGCGCCGGGCGCGGCTGCCGAAGCCAAGGGAGGTGCGCAATGAAGATCGGCAGGTTCACGCTCTCCGGCGTTTCCGTCTTTCTGCTCGTCATCCAGTTGGGCATCGTGTCCACCATCGCGGCGAAGTATCTCTACCAGCGCTGGCGCTGCCCGCGTGTTTGGACGCGCGCCGCCGCCATCGATCCCAGCCTGCCGATGCGCGGGCGCTACCTGAGCCTGCAGCTCACGGTCGACGGCTGCCAGAGCACGCTGCCCTCGGCCATGCTGGCCACGTTCCCGCGCGACGTGAACGGCGCCGTCAAGCCCGGGCCGTACGTTCTGCGGCCGCAGAACGTGGACTTCCGCGCAAACCTGAAGGTCATCGGCAACAAGCTCGTCGCCGTGCGCCCGGAGGGCCAGGAAGACCCGGAGATCGGCGAGGAGGTTTCGGCCGCGCCGGGCGCTCCCTGCGACCAGATGCGCCTCAATTCCGGCGTCGATTTCTTCGTCTCCGACACCGCGCAAAGCCCGCTGCCGTTGAAGCCCGGCCAGGAGCTGTGGATCGAGGTGACCGTGCCGCCGAAGGGCCCGCCGCGCCCCATCCAACTGGCATTGAAAGACAACGGCGCCTGGAAACCGCTCAAGTTCTGAGCAGCGCGGCGTCAGGCCTCTTCGGCCTTGCTCAGGTCGACCAGCCCTTCCGGCAGCGCCATCTCGACGCGCTTGGCTTCGAGATCGATCCTGCGCAGATAGCTCTTTGCAAACGGGATCAAGACTTCGCTCTTCGCGCCGCGCACCACCAGCAGCGGCGCGGGGCCGGCCGTTCGGTCCACTTCCTCGATCGCTCCCACCTCAACCGGCGTGCCTCCCGAAACATCCACGAGCGTGCAGCCGACGAGGTCGCCGATGTAGGCTTCGCCGGCGGCCAGGGTGGCGCGCTCGCCCCGCGGGATGGCCACGATTGCGCCCTTGAGTTCTTCGGCGGCGGAGATCGAGTCCACGCCGGCAAAGTGCAGCACCACGCCACCCTTGTGCAGCCAGTGCGCGGCGAGCTCGACCTCGCGCGCCGGCGCGTCTTCTCGCTTGCCGGAAGACGCCTCCGGAGAAAGAAGCCACAGCTTTCGCCTGTCGGCAAACTTGTCGGGGAAATCGGTGAGGAGCTCGGCGAGAACCTCGCCTTTGCGGCCTTGGGGGCGGCGAATCCGCGCCAGCCAGACCCAGGTTTCCGATGGTTGCGGCACGGCGATAGCGGTTCTCCAATTGGCGTCTTGCAAAGCCACCTTCGCTCAGTGGCGTTTTCACTTAAGAAAACGCCACCTTGATACACGCCGGATACTCCACGGATATTGGAGAACCGCCGGAGCTCCGTGCCCTCGGGCGCGCGGCGCGGGCGGAAGTCATATTAGACTTCGTCGTCCTCCTCGAGGATGTCGAGCGTGTAGCGGTGGTGGAGCTTCATGCTGACGGCGCCGAGAATGGTGCGCACCGAGCGGGCGGTGCGCCCCTGCTTGCCGATCACTTTGCCCACGTCCTGCGCGGCAACGCGGAGTTTGAGGACAGTATTCTCGTCGCGGTCGACGGCTTCCACCTCGACGGCTTCCGGCTCATCCACGAGGGCCCGGGCGATCTCGCGGACCAGTTCGTCAACTTGCACTAATTCGGCTTGGGTCATGCTCTAGCCCTGACCTTCCACGTTCGGAGATTGGCACTCTGGGACCGTGCGCGAATGGTATCACGCAACGGGGCAGGGAGCAATGGTTTATGCTCCACCGATCTGGCCGATCGGGCGGCGCGGCGCCACTGGCGCAACCGGCCGGTCAGGCGGCGGCAGGGTCCGCCGCCGGGGCCGCAGCCTCGGTGCCAGCCGGAGCCGCGGGCTCGGCGGCAGCCGCAGCGGGGAACTTGGCGACCAGCTTTGCAACGGTCGGGGACAGTTGCGCGCCCTTGCCCCGCCAGTAGGCGAGCCGCTCGTGCTTCAGCGCGACCGTGGCCGGGTTGGTGCGGGGATTGTAGGTGCCGACGACTTCGATCGAGCGGCCGTTGCGGGCGCGGTCCTTCTCGATGACCACGACGCGATAGTAAGGCTGTTTGCGGGCGCCAACTCGCGCCAAACGAATCATGACCACGGTGAACGAGTTCCTTTCGACTCTGAAAGCTTCGTTGTTGCGGGGAGTTTCCCTGCCGGTTGCTGTCCAGCGTCCGCGCGGTGGGCGCGATGGCGGCGCTCCGGCACAACAACGGCCGGACAGATGCGCCCGGCCGCACACATCACAACAACTAAGTATCGCTGAAAGAGGGCGTTTGAGGCAAGTTCGGCGCGGCCGCGGGCTGGGCGGGTAATCGCCAGGCCGGACGATGACGCATCCCGAGCGCGGCGCGATGACCTTCCAGACGGTCGTCGAAACCATGGCCGGCCAGGATTTGAATCATCTGCGGCAGCTCAAGGCGATTCGATGAGGCAGCAAGTTGGCGAGTCAGGGATCTGAGCCGCTCCCGAAGGAGCGGCTCATGTTTGGTGACAACCGGCTGACTGCAGCGGTTCCACAGTTGCGATACCCAGAAGCCACTGAGGCGAAGTGGCTCTTTCTTCAGGAAAGAGCCACCTTGAACCACGCTGGCCATGGCACATCGACTCTGGAACCGCTCTAGTGAGGCCTTTTCTTTCCGGGATGCGAAGAATCGCCTTCCGGCTTGGATGTCGCGATTGCCTGTTGTGCGTCAAAAGGCGACCAGAAGAGCGGAAGCTCGGTAAGCAGGTTGCCTGCCTTCGGCGTGCCAATGCCCGTATCGGGATCCCAACCGGGGCCGGCACTGTATCCGGGGATCAGGATCAGATTGTTCGAGGCGTCGTACTCGCCGGCCGAGTTGTTTCCGCTCGTAATGTCGTGGAACGCGCTGAAGGGATTCCCGGAGAATTGTCCGAGCTCGTAGAGGGAGTTGCTGATGAAACCAAGGTCGTGGTGGGCGACCTGATCGGCGATGGCGGTGATCGCTGCCCATTGAGGCGATCCCGCGCTTGTCCCGCCGAACAGGTAGAAGCCGATATCTGAGTCTGACATACCCGGCAAATCCAGGTAGACGAGGACGCCGTGCATGACGGAGGCGTTATAGGACACGTCCCCAACGCCACGTTGATTTCCTCTGCGAATCGATAAGGCTTGGTAGAGCGGCTTGCTCCACACCGTGCTATAGCCGCCGCCGCCCGCCCCAGTGGAGGAAAAGTAAGGCTGATAGTCTCCGTACGGAGGGCCTTCGTTCCAGCCGATCTCGCCCACGTAAGTTCCCGCGGCAGGATTCTTGGTTGGATCGCAACCGAGAGAGGTGAGGCAGTAGCCGGCGGCGTGGAGTTCGGTCCCGCTCACGCCGACCACCAGCGGATCGGACGCCGGAGACGATGTTGCCTGGATCCATGAACTGCCGTCGCAGGAGGATTGCGCCGCTCCTTCATCCCCTGTGGAGGCGAAAAGCGTGATCCCCTTTTCAGTTGCCTTGACAAAAGCCTTATGCCACGCTTCAGTGAGCTCTGGACCAAGGCAGCTGTCGGCTGCGCCGAAGCTCATGGAGATCACGTCGCCGCGGTGGTTGTCGATGGCGTCGTTGAGAGCGCTGATCAGCGCCGTATCGCTGCTGTCTTTGGCCAGCTCCAGCACGATGTTCGCGCCTGGGGCAATCGCATGGGCCCATTGCACATCCAATGAAATCTCTTCTGCCCATCCGCTGTCATAGGCGCCCAGGCCATCCGGAGACACCTGGGTGAGCGTCGTGCTGGGCAGACCGTAAAAGCTGTTGAAGTAAGCGAATTGGGAATAAATGTTGGGGTCCTGGTAGGCGTCGAGGATGACAATCGTCTTCCCCGAGCCGTCGAAACCGGCTTTGATGAAAGCGTCAATGCCATACGCAGTGCGCATCTGAAAGGGGTCGTAGCATTGTGCAACGCTCAGGCCGACCTGGCAGGAAAACAGTCCGTAACCCGGCTCGGCCACGACGTTGGCTGTAACTGCTAGGGGGCCGCGGAGTGCGGCCGGATGCATGCCGGCAGCCTGGTTCGTGCTACTGCCGGATTTAGGGGTTTGGGCCGCAACGGATGCAATGGTGATCAACACGAGGATTAGGGCAAACAACATCTTGCGTATTTGCATGGGTGCCTCACGCATCGAGATTTACTGGTTTTCCTGGGGGATTTCACATGATACCGCACTCGGCTGCGCGAGACAAAGCGATGGGAAGCGGTTTCCCTTGCCGCCGCTTGCTTCACCCGCTGATCGTCTGTCAAGGAACCGCCGCTCTGGAGCCGCACCAACTGGCGGCCGGTCTTCAGCCAGCCGAAGAACGACCGAGTGTGGTGTAGTGCCGCTTGGTCCTGAGGCTTGCGCGCTGGGCTGGAGTCTACTGACTGCGGTGCGGGCTTGCGGTGCAATCCAACCCTTCCGGCGAAGAAAGCCGGAAGAGTGGAGCACACGCTGCAAATTAGCCGAGCTGGGGCGCGGCGTGGAGCTTCTTGAGCAGCCACGCCATGTTCTGGCCGAGGGTCTTCATGGTCCGGATGCCTTCTACGTCTTTCTCGACGTCGCCAGGCTCGAGGCCGATGCCGATGTTCCAGTACGAAGACCCGGGGACGATCATTTCGCTGATGAAGAAGAAGTGGTTCAGCGAGTCGAAGGCATGAATGGCGCCGGCGCGGCGGACGGCGACGACCCCGGCGCCCACCTTGCGGCGGAACATGCCGCCATTGGCCTTGGAGACCAGGCAGGCGCGGTCGATCAGAGCCTTCATCTCCGGCGAGATGTCGGCCACGTAGGTGGGTGAGCCGAGCAGAATACCGTCGGCCTGGTCCATCTTCTCGATGAAGACGTTGCCCATGTCGTTCTTCTGCCCGCAGCGCCGGTCCTTGTTCTTCGAGCACTCGCGGCAGCTGAGGCAGCCGTGGATTTTGGCGCCGCTCATCTCCACCAGCTCGGTCTCGATGCCTTCGTTTTCGAGTTCCTTCAATACGGTTCGAAGCAGGATTGCGGTATTGCCGCCCTTGCGGGCGCTGCCGTTGATGGCGACGACTTTCAGCGGGCGTTCGGCCATGGATCGTTCTCCTCGAATTGCGCGCCGCGGGAGCGCCGGCGCGGCTTCTTCCAAACAGACTATTCTGCGCCGCGACGGCGGGAATGTCTGTGACGGAGAAATCACGGGGAATATCGAGGCCGCCGGGAACCTTTTCCCTGGCGGCGGAGTCAAAGATAAGCAGAAATCCTTCTGCAAGATTCGCGGGCCCTTGCGTTCAATGATCGGGGGCAGGCATTGCCGCGCCCCATGGAGGAGATATGCGCCGCTTGTTTCCCGCCGTTCTGATCGCCGTCTTTGCCTTGGCCCTTGCAGCCCCAACCAAAAGCCAAAACGCAGCCAGCACGCCACCGGCGGCGAAGGCCGCTCAGCCCGCCGCAAAGAGCGCGCCGCCCAGCGCCGTGAGCGACCTGCCCGTGCGTAAGGTGGTGCTCTACAAAAACGGCGTGGGGTACTTTGAGCACGCCGGAACCGTGAACGGAAACCAGCGCGTGGCGATCGACTTCACGTCGTCGCAACTGAACGACGTGCTCCAGTCGCTGACGGCGCTCGACAGCCGGGGCGGGAAGGTGAGCGCGGTCAGCTACAACTCGACCACGCCCATCGAACAGCAACTGGAGTCGCTGTCGCTGGGGCTGAAGGACGACGCGGACACGCCGGCGATCTACGCGGCGCTGCGCGGACAGAGAGTCGAGGTGACGGGCGCGGGTGCTCCGCTGACGGGCCGGCTCGTGAACATCGAATCGCGCTCGGTGACGGACAAGAACGGCAACAGCACGGAGGACCGCTACTATCTGATCCTCGAGACCGATTCGGGCGCGCTGCGCACGGCGGAGATTACCGACGCGCTGAGCGTGCGCATCGTCGAGCCGTCGCTCGAAAAGCAGTTCGCCTCGTATCTCGAGGTCATCGGCTCGGCGCAGAACCAGCAGGGCCGTCACCTGACGCTCGAGGACCGCGGCGAGGGCGAGCGCCAGTTGCAGGTGAGCTACATCAGCGAAGTGCCGGTGTGGAAGTCGACCTACCGGATCGTGTTTCCGCGCGAGGCCGGCGGCAGCGCCACGGTGCAGGGCTGGGCGGTGGTCGACAATACCGTGGGCGTGGACTGGAACAACGTGCAGCTCTCGCTGGTGGCGGGCGCGCCGCAGAGCTTCATCCAGCCGCTCTCGGAGCCCATCTACACGCGCCGGCCGGAGATTCCGATCGCGACCGAAGCGCAGACCACGCCACAGACGCATGAGGCGGCGGAGACCAGAGAGTACGACAGAACCGAGATGGCGGCGAAGCTGATGACCCCGCGCGCGATGCAATCCGTGACGGTCAATGCGGGCCCGCCGCCGCCCCCGATGGCGGAGGTCCCGGGGGCAGGTCTTGTCGCGAACGGCGCAAACAGTTTTCATGGCAGCGGCTATGGGGTCGGTTCCGGAGGGGGCATCGGCTCGGGCTATGGCGGCGGCGTCTATCGCGCCAGCGACGCCATCCAGGAGGGAGATGTCTCGACCAACGCGTTCGACGATTTCTTCGAGTACGCGCTTGCCGCACCGGTAACGATTCATAAGAACGAGTCGGCGATGGTGCCCATCCTGCAGCAGGATCTGCCGGCGAGCCACGTAACGCTGTGGAGCGAGAACGACGCCACGCCGCTGCGCGCGATTTGGCTCGAGAACAACTCCAAACTCACGCTCGACTCGGGCAGCTTCTCGATCTTCGAGAACGGCGAGTTTGCCGGCGAAGGCCTCGTTGATCCGATTCATCCCGGAGAGAAGCGGCTGCTCTCGTATGCCGTAGACCAGGCGGTCAAGGTGCATCGCGCCACGGTGAACGATACTCGGACGCTCCGGCACATCGCGATCGCGAAGGGCATCCTGGTGGAGACGACGAGCGAAGTCACCGAAAATACCTACACCGTGACCAACGCCGCCGACGAAACGCGCGCCGTGGTGGTAGAGCACGCGCGGCGCAGGGGCGCGGAGCTGGACTCGGATGTGAAGCCTGCGGAAACCACCGCATCGGCCTATCGCTTCCGCATCGCCGTCGAGCCGCATCAGTCCGTGGACCTGCACGTGAAGGAGCGCGCGAATCTTTCGCAGAGGATCGACATCCGGCAGGGCCAGTTCCGCGACGAGTACCTGGTGAACGTGAGCAAATATTCGCCGGAGTTGGCGGAGAAGCTGCGTCCGCTGATCGATGCCCAAGCGGCGCTAAGCGGAATCAATAGCAAGATCGAGGAGAACGCGAAACAGCAAGCCACGCTGGCCAACGACGAGGGACGGGCCCGCGAAAACCTGACCGCTCTGAAGGGCAACGACGCGGCCAAGCGCTTTGTCGACGAGCTGAACCAGGCCGAGAACGAGCTGCAGACGGCGCGGAAGACGGAGCAGGACCTCGAAAAGCAGCGCGATGCGGCGCAGGCGCAGGTCGAGGACATCGTCGCGAAGCTGGCGTTCGAGACCGACCTCGACATCGTGACGTCGACGCGCTGAACAAGTCTCTGATCGATGCGGAGTGACCCATTGCCCCGCTCGGTGCACCGTCTCCGAAGTTCGCATCAAAAATGCTCTGTCATCCTGAGCGAAGTTTGGCGCGTCGTTTGCGCCAAACTGAGCCGAAGGACCTGCATTTAACGCATTTTATGAATGCACTGAACTTCTGGGACGCCACACTAGAGGCGCCATGCGCGCGCCGCGGAGTCGGCTACGCCAGCTCGATCTTGAGCGCGACGGCGATGTCGGAGACTTTTTCGGCGGGCATCTCGACCTTGAGCGCCTCCTGATCCTGCTTCCATTTGAGCGAGCCCGAGTGGCCGAGCAGCTTCACGTGGCGAATGCGGCCCGGGTTCTGCGGGCTGCCGGCGCCGAGCGCGCGAACCACCGCCGCATTTCTAGGCCAGCCCATCACAAAGGCATAGAGCGTGCTGCCTTTGGTGGTGAAGCGGACGTCGTCGGCGGTCAAGTCGGGACGCTTGCTCTCGTTGAATCTTTCAGTGCTTGGCGCGATCTGTGTCGAGGGGCCCTCGCCGTAGATCTTCCACGGCCGCGAGGAGTAGATTCCCTCGCTGTTGACGGCCATCCACGCGGTGATGCCTTCCAGAACCTCGATCTCCTCGGGGTCGAGCACGCCGGAGTTGGGCAGCGGGAAATTCAGCAGTAAATTGCCGTTCTTGCTCACGATGTCGACGAGCATGTCGACGACGCGCTTGGCGGTCTTGTATTTCTGACCGCGCTTGTAGTGCCACTGGCCGATGCAGGTGTCGGTCTGCCAGGGGTTCGCGGAGATCGAATCCGTCACGCTGCGTTCGTGGTCGAGCACGCAGGTCCCGACGGCGCAGTCCGACGCCTCCTTGCTGGTGTAGATGGCCTCCACCTCGCCACCGTGGAGCTGCGCGCTCACGTTGTAGAGGTGCGAGACCATCTTGAGGCCGTACTCCTCGAAGGGCAGATGGCCGTCGGTGTAGAGAAGGTCGGGCTGGTACTTGTCGATCAGATCGGTCATGCGGTCGAGATAGTGGCGGCGCCAGGAGTCGGGGATGCCGTCGTCGTTCCACGTGAGGTCGTCGATGAAGGGCACGCAGCCGGCGTCGTGGTAGAGGTCGGCGAATTGCGGATCGACGCCGTCGTAGGAGACGCCGGCCAGAGGGCCGGTCTTGTCGGCGCCGTGGCTCACGGCGAACCACTTGTAGCTGATCCACAGATGCTCGCTGACGCCGAAGCGCAGGCCGTGCTTGCGGGCGGCGTCGCGCCAGGCGCCCACCACGTCGCGCTTCGGCCCCATGTTCACTGCGTTCCAGCGCGTGTACTTCGAGTCCCAGAGGTCGAAGTTGTCGTGGTGCACGCCCATCGAGACGAAATACTTGGCGCCGGCTTTCTTATAGAGGCCCATCAGGCTGTCGGGGTCCCATTGGTCGGCCTTCCAGATGCCGACCAGGTCCTTGTAGCCGACCTTCGAGGGGTGGCCGTAGGTCTGGACGTGGTAGTCGTATTGCTTTTGGCCCTGGATGTACATATTGCGCGCGTACCAGTCGCCGTCTTCGATGGCCGATTGCGGGCCCCAATGCGCCCAGATGCCGAACTTGGCGTCCCGGAACCAATCGGGAATCTGGTAGGCGCGCAGAGAGTCCCGGGTGGGAGCAAAGGGAGCGGCCTGCGTCGCCTGTTGCGAAGGCGCGAATTTCGACAGAGCCAGGGCGGAATATGCACCGCCCATCCAGTGGAGCAGCGTTCGGCGATCGACCTTCATGAGAACACTTCCTTTCTCCCGTTGAGTCAGCCGGGCGCGCGGACTCGCGATTTGGCTTCGGCCGCGGCCCGGCGAATTACTTTGCTCCGTCGGCAACCATCGCCCGACGCAGCTTCTTTTCGGCATCCGGAGCCCAATATCCGCAATCCAGCTCGAGGAAGACCGAAGTGTAGGGTATCGTCAGATTGGTTTTGATGACCAGCACGTTGTAGAGTTTTGCCGCGTCGTTGAGCCGGGTCATGATCTGGGCGTGAGGAATCCCCTGGAGGGTTTTTCCGGCGAAGATCGCGTCGAGTTGGCGGCGGTACTCGTCCATGCCGGGCGCATCGGCGTCTTCGATCAGCCGGAGCTCGCGGTCGGTATAGGCGTTGGCGCGGATGTGCTTGCAGGCGGCGATGGCGCGCACCACTTTGCGCACCACGGCGATCTGGCTGGCATCGGCCAGGATGGTCTCAATGCCGGGGTTCGATTGCACGGGAAACGCGGAATCGACCACGACGATCCAGTTGCGGTGACCGTAGAGCGGCAGGCAGGAATTGAGCCTGCGTTCCCACGCGGCCGGTTTAGAACGTGCGGCTTTCGCCATGGTTGTTGCTCCTTTCAGCAAGCTTCGAACTTCATTCTAGGCCGGCTACGACGCGGCCTGCGTCGCCCCGACGGCCAGCTCTTCGTCCTGACAGACGGCGACCTTGCCGCATTTGCCCGAGGCCATCAGCGCGTAGGCGTCGCCGGCGCGTTCCAGCGGGAAACGATGGGTGACGATGTCGGCCGGATGCAGGTTCCAGCGGACCAGGCGCTCGACGAGTTCTTCCATGAGCCACGTCGAAGTCACCCAGGAGCCGTAGATTGTTTTCTGGTCGTGAATGATGTCGGGCGAGGGATTGAACTCCACGTGTCCGCCTTCGCCGAGGAAGACGATCCGGCCCCACTTGCGTGTGGCGCGAATCGCCGTGGCTCGCGCGGCATCGTTGGCTGAGCAGTCGACCGCGCGCTCCACGCCCCGGCCGCCGGTGAGTTGTTTCACCTCGGCGGCGCTGTTGGGGCCGGAGGCGAGCACCGCGTCGCAGAGGCCGAGATCGAGGGCGAGCTGTCTGCGCTCCGGAATCGGGTCGATGCCGACGATCTTTTCGGCGCCGAGCTTGCGGCAAAGCGCGCCGGCGGCAAGACCCACGGGGCCGAGACCGGTGATCAGCACGGCATGATTGCCGTCGATGCCGATCTTCTCCAGGCCCTCGTAGACAGTCCCGAATCCGCAGGCCACCTGTGCGCCGTCGGCGTAGGAGAGCGAATCGGGCAGCGCGATCAGATCTTTCTCCTCGGCGATCATGAACTCGGCCATGCCGCCGTCGCGCTGCCAGCCGTAGGCGCGGCGGTATTTCTCGCTGCTGCAGGAGATCATGTAACCGCGCCGGCAGTCGTTGCAGACGCCGCATCCGGAGATGTGATAGACGATCGCGCGATCGCCCGCCTTGAAGCGGCGGCAGCCGGGGCCGGCTTCGACGATCTGGCCGCATGGCTCGTGGCCTGCGATGACGCCCTGGTATCCTTCGGGGCCCTTGCCCAGATGTTCGTGATAGATGCAGCGAATGTCGGAGCCGCAGATCGTCGATGCCTTCATGCGCAGGAGCACTTCGCCGTGAGCCGGCTCGGGCACCGGCACGGTGCGCATCTCGACGGTCGAGTTGCCGGGGAGAAAGGCTGCGGTCATTGTGGAGTTCATGGTCTTCGTTCTCCAGCGTTGTATGAAGCTCTTAGCTTTTAGCTTGGTCTCGCTGCAGCCAACTCCGGCGTGTTCCGGGATGAAAGAGCTAAAAGCCAAGAGCTAATAGTTGGTTTTTTACGGCGGCGTGATTTCGCCGTTCAGGTCCCACAGATCCTCCCAGCTCTGGCCGTTCTTCCAAAGGAAAACCTGGCCCTTGATTAGGCGGCAATTGCGGTCGATGGCGGCGATGGAGCGCATCTCCTCATCGGTGAGGGGATCGCCTACAACGCCAGCGAGATTGGCGCGGTAGTTGTGGACCGAAAAGGGAATGGGAATCTGCCCGCGCTGCACGGCCCACTTGATGCAGACCACGGCGGGATGAAGGCCGTGGCGTTTGGCGATGCGGAGGATGACGGGGTCTTCGGTGGGCGAGGTGTCGTCGGGAGTTCGGTCGCGCTCCGGCCGTCCCGGCGAGCCGATGGGGCAGTAGCCGACCGGAATGATGCCGTTCGCGAGCACGAAGTGGAACAGCTCGGGCTGCTGGAAGTGCGGATGAAGCTCCATCTCGTTGACGGCAGGCTTGATGCGGGCGTCGCGCAGCACCAGCTTCAGTTTGGGGACGGTCATGTTCGAGGTGCCGATGTGGCGCACCAGGCCCAGATCGACGAGTTCTTCCATCTTGCGCCAGGTGCGCATGTAGTTTTCGTGGATGTAGGGCTTGGCGCCGGCCGAGCGCGAGGTCACGTCGCAGCCCGCCGGGTGGAAGTTGGGGAACGGCCAGTGGACGAGGTAGAGATCGAGATAGTCGAGGCGCAGATCGGCGAGCGACTTGCGGCAGGAGGCGATGACGTCATCCTCGCCGTGCTTGTCGTTCCACAGCTTTGAGGTGATCCAGAGGTCCTGGCGCTTGATTCCGCTTTGCAGAATGGCCTCGAACGACGCGCCGATTTCGGCCTGGTTGCCGTAGACCGAAGCGCAGTCGAAATGCCGGTAGCCGGCGGCGGCAGCGCCCTTGACGGCCTCGGCAACCTCGACGGCGGAAACATGATCGGAGCCAAATGTGCCCAGGCCGATGGCGGGAATTGCAGCGCCGGTAGAGAGAGTTCGCCGCGGAACGGCCGCGGGATCGATGGGAGCGGAAGCGACGGGAATCGGCATGCGCGAGCTTCCTCGTGGGAGGATCGGTGAACGCTCACTTCAGCGAACCATCCATTTTGCCACGCGGAGCTCCGGTGCGGAAAAACGTTTGGCGGATTTTTGTGGCCGGTCTACGAGGCGAGGGCGCGGACCAAGAGGCAGGTGATGTTGTCGTGACCGCCGGCCTGGTTGGCGGCGGCGATCAGGCGGGCGCAGAGATCGTCGAGGGGAAGGTCGAGGGAGAGGAGAGATTCGAGCACCGAGTCGGAGAGCTCGCGGGTGAGGCCGTCGGAACACAGCAGGAAGAGGTCGCCGGGCACGACATCGAGCTCGAAAACGTCGGCAGTCACCGTGGACTGAGTGCCGAGGGCGCGGGTGATGACGTTCTTGAGCGGGGAGCGGAGCGCTTCGGCGCGGCTCATCTGGCCGAGGCGGATCTGTTCCTCGACGAGGGAGTGATCGATGGTGATTTGCTCGAGACGGGGGCTGCCTGCGTCATTCGGGCCGGCGGGGTTGCGGGAGCCGAAGGCGCTGCGGAGGCGGTAACCGCGGCTGTCGCCGACATTGAGGATCCACGCCTGGCGGTCGTCGGCGAGGAGGGCGACGAGCGTGGTGCCCATGCCGTTCAGCTTCTGGCTGCGCTGGGCGCGGGAGAAGATCGCCTGGTTGGCGGCCTCGACGGCGCGCTCGGCATCGGTGGCGAGGGGGTTGGCGCCGTCGCGGTGGGTGAGAAAACGCAGGACTTCGGACACGGCGACGGAGCTGGCGATTTCTCCGGCGGCGGCTCCGCCCATTCCGTCGCAGACCACGTAAATCCCATGTTCGACGGAATAGCCGAAGGCATCTTCGTTGGTGGGGCGTTTGCGGCCGCGGTCGGTGAGCGCAGCAGCCGCGTAGTGGACGACAGCCGTAGCCAAGAAAAGAGCCTCCGTCGGACAGTGTATCGGAAAAACACGGAATAGGGTGGGGCGGGCGCGCGGGGCCAGTCGACGGGTAATCGCCAAACCACTCATCGAGCATGGATCGGTACTGAAAAGTCGGCTTGCGCGAAGCGATTGTTGACCGTGCTTGGTGGCAGGTTGGGGGTATTGCCGTGCCGGAGATTGGGGGCAGAGATCGGGATCGGTTCTTCGCTCGGAGGCGGCGGGTGCGCAGACCTTTGGCGAGGCCCAGGGTGAGGAGCAGGAAGCCGCGGAATCCAGGCACTCGTCCCGCACACGAAGTCCGGGGACACAGCGGTCTGGTGCGGCGAAGAGATTAGGCCAGTAAGCTCAGGAGCGACGAGGAGCTGCTGGAATCGCCGGAATCGAGGCTCGAAAGCAATTGGCTGATCGAGCTGGACGACGAGGAGCTGCTGGAGCTGGAACCGTACGATGAGCTGGCATTCTCCAGCGCGGTGGCTCCCGCCGAACTGGATGAGATGGAGGCCAATTGCTCGAGGCCGGTGCTGACGGCGGAGTCGTCGCCGGCAGACATCGCCGTCACAATCGCCTTGATCAGGGTCTGCATATCGGCCTGGCTAGTCGAGCTGGTAGAACTGGCCGAGCTGGCGCTCGATGTGCTGCTGGAGCTCGAGGCCGACGAAGCCGAGCCCAAGGCCGTCGAGTCCAGGTTCAGCAGATCTTCCTGGGCGTTGGAAAGATCGCCGTTACCGAGGTCGGTGCCGAGTTGGTTGAGGTCGCTGACAAAGCTGCTCAGGCTGCCGGAAGAAGAGGTGATATCCGATAGCAGGCTGGAAGTGATGCCGCTCGAAGAGGTGGTTGCCGACGAAGAGGTGGCGCCATCCAACGCGTCCTGCGAGAGTGTGACATAGTCCTGCTGCGCGGCGGACAGGTCGCCGCTCTTGAGGTCTTTCGCCAACTGGTTCAGGTCGGTGAGAAAGGTGTTGGAGGTGGAAGAGGAGCTGGCGATTTCGGAGAGAAGACTGCTGGTAATGGCGCTGGTCGACATCGTTTCTGGCCCTTTCTTGCCGCGCGCAGAACTCCGCTACCGCTATCTATCGGCAGAAAGTGGGTGGAGTTCTAGTCCATTCCGGGAAAAAATCGGCAGGCTCGCGGCCCCAAGGCTAGCGCCTGTTCCCGGCTGCGCGCGATTCGCGCTTGTTTCTGAACCACTTGGCGAGGCCGAGAGCAAGAAGCAGCCCGCCGAAGGGAAGACACATGAGAGCGACGATGAGGGCGAACCAGCCGGCGTTGGTGGTGGCGCCGAGGCGCGTGTAGCCGCCGAGGACGGTGAGGAGCAGGAGAGCGGCGAGGAGTCCAGCAGCGACCATGGAGCCGCCCCACTGGAGGAGCTGGCGGGTGCCGTCGTTCGGCGACGCTGAACGGGACGACTCCGGAATCGGCGGGCTTGCGGGCATGGATCTCTATCCGAGTGCAAGTCTCAGCATCATATACGTCGCGACGCCGGTGACGCTGACGTAGAGCCAAAGAGGGAAAGTGAAGCGGGCAACGCGGCGGTGCAGGGGGATGCGGCCGGAGAGCGAGAAGAAGAAAGTGACGAGGACGAGCGGCAGAGCGATGACGGCGAGAACAATGTGGCTGGCGAGCAGGCACAGGTAGAAGGTGCGGAAGGCGGCGTGGAGGGGATAGCGGACGTCGCCGTGCAGCGCGTGGTGGGCGATGTAGCCCACGAGGAACAGCGTGGAGAAGATAAACGCCGCGATCATCGACGCACGGTGCTGCCGGATGCGGCGCGCGCGGATAAACGTGTAGCCGATGAGGAGGGCGATGGCGGCGAGTCCGTTGAAGACGGCGTTGAGCGCGGGGAGGAAGGCGTATTGGGCGCTCGTGGCCGCGGCGGGATGAATATAGATGAGCCAGAAGAGGAAGAGAGAAGCGGCGGCGCTGACGAGGAGAATGGCGGCAATGGCTGGGGCGGCGGAACGGGGAGCGGTTGGGGCGGTGGTGGTCATATTTCCTTAGGCTTTCGTTTTCCCAGGTCCCCAAAGCGCGGGGGACCTGGAGCACCCATTCTTTGTACGAACACCAGCGGCGAGCACGCTATCCCTTTGCCGTTGCGCAGAGCATGAGGGTGGTGAAGAGCAGCGGCAGGTAGAGGACGCTGACTTTGAGGAGGTCGCGGGCCAACATGCGGCTTTCGTCTTCGTTCTTGGCGCGAAGGATGCGCGCGAAACGGATGGTGTAGGCGAGGTAGACGAGTCCGAGGGCGGCGGCGGGCACGGCGTAGACGATGCCGGTGAGGCCGAGACGCCAGGGCACGAGCGAGACGGGGATCATGACGACGGCGTAGAAGAGGGCTTCAACGACGGTGGACCATCCGTCGGGCTGGACGACGGGCAACATGCGAATGCCGGCGCGGGCGTATTCGTCGCGGTAGAGCCAGGCGATGGACATGAAATGCGGGAACTGCCAGACGAAAAGGATGGCGAAGAGGGCGACGCCGGGCCACTCGATGCGGCCGCGGGCGGCGGTCCAGCCGAGCAGCGGGCCCATGGCGCCGGGAAAGGCGCCGATGAAGGTGGCCAGGGAGGTGACACGCTTAAGCGGCGTGTAAATGGCGACGTAGGTGAAGGCGGTGAGCAGGGCGAGCGAGACGGTGAGGAGGTTGGTGCGCAGGGCGAGCCAGATGGCGCCAAGGGCGATGGCGCCAAGTCCGGCAACGATGCCTGCGGCGAGCGGCCATCGGCCGGAGGCGAGAGGGCGATCGGCGGTGCGCTTCATGCGTGCGTCGGTGGAGCGCTCGAGGGCCTGGTTGAGGGCGCCTGCGCCGGCGGAGACGAGGCCGATGCCGATGAGCACGTCGAAGAGGCCGCGCTGGAGGGTGGAGATGCCGGACTGCATCGATCCCAGATAGAAGCCGCCCCAGCCGGTGACGAGCACGAGGCCGACGACCTTGACCTTGAAAAGCTCGCGGAGGTCGTGGATGAGCGTGGCGGTGGCGCCGGGAGACGGGGCGTGGAGGGTGTGCGGGTGGGGCGAGGGTTCGGTGTGGGATGCGGCGAGGTCAGCCGGAGCGGCGGTTTGGGAAGCGGGAGACATGGGGATGAAGGAAGAACGCGGCGGGCGCGCGAAGGCGCGACGGCCATGGATTCGATGATAGCAGTGAATCAGCGGAGTTAGCGGAGTTAGCGGAGTTGGCGGAGTTAGGAGTAGCGAGTCGGCGAGCCGGCAGGTACGGAGGGTTGTTCCCGGCGGGGGATCGATGGTTCCCCGAGTGTGGGATGGCCTGGAAATAGGCGATGGCGATGTAAAATGAGGGGTAACGGATGATGCAAACCCTTCCAGCGGCCGATCCCCAGGCCACCTGCGCGGCGCGGGAGCCGGAGCCGCGAGCAGCCGAATTCAATCGAGATCGGGCGCCGGTAATCGCGGTTCAGAGGCTGCGCAAGTCATACCGGACCGCGCGCGGCGAGCTGGAGCTGTTTACGGATCTGGATCTGGAAGTAAAAGCCGGAGAACTGGTGGCGATTGTCGGCCAGTCGGGCGCGGGAAAGAGCACGCTGCTGCACATTCTGGGAGCGCTGGATGCGCCGACTTCCGGGACGGTGACCTGCGCAGCGACGCAGGTGACGGAGTTGAGCGCGCGCGAGGCGGCGGCGTTCCGGAATCGCGAGATTGGATACGTCTGGCAGTTTCATTACCTGCTGCCGGAGTTCACGGCGCAGGAGAACGTGGCGATGCCGCTGCTGGCGCGCGGGATGCGGAAGGCCGAGGCGATGGCGGTGGCGGCGAAGTGGCTGGGGGAAGTGGGATTGGAGGATCGCAGCGAGCATCGGCCCGGCGAGCTATCCGGCGGCGAGCAGCAGCGCGTGGCGCTGGCGAGGGCGCTGGTGTGCGGTCCGCGGCTGCTACTGGCCGATGAGCCGACGGGCGATCTGGACGGCGTGACGGCGGGGCGGGTATTTGAACTGATCGAGCGCCTGCACAAAAGTCACGGGCTGACGTCGATTCTGGTGACGCACAACACGGAATTGGCCGCGCGATGTACGCGGACCCTGCGGCTGGAAAACGGAAGATTGACCGAAATCACAGACATTCCGATCAAGTCGTTGCAAGCTGGGAATCTCTGCTAGAAAAAGCACCATTTCTGCCGGGTTTGGAGTCTTATTCAGTAAGGGCTGCCAGGGCCACTCCGGGAGCAGTCCCATATGGCGGGATGGAGACGGAGGTGTCTCAACGACGGACGATCGGCGTTGGGATGCAGACGGAACCGAACCCATCCACAAGAGCTGTTCGGAGCGAATCTCTTTTCTAGCGCTCCGGCGGTGAGGTCAAAGGAGGGCGAGCGGAGGCGGTGCCGAGGCCGAGAAGTTGAGCGGACGGCAACTGCAATCGATCGCCTGAATCAGGGGAACGAAAATGTTCGAACGGTATACCGAGAAGGCGCGGCGTGTGATCTTTTTCGCGCGGTATGAGGCCAGCCAGTTTGGGTCGCCTTATATCGAGACCGAACACCTGCTGCTCGGCCTGCTGCGCGAGGACAAGGCGTTAACCAATCGCTTTCTGCGGTCGCACGCCTCGGTGGAGTCGATCCGGAAACAGATCGAAGCGCACACCACCATCCGGGAGAAGGTGTCGACGAGCGTCGACCTGCCGCTTTCGAACGAGTGCAAGCGGGTGCTGGCGTATGCGGCGGAGGAGGCCGAGCGGCTCGGGCACAAGCACATCGGCACGGAGCATCTGCTGCTGGGCCTGCTGCGGGAAGAGAAGTGCTTCGCGTCGGAGATCCTGCAGGAGCGAGGGCTGAAGCTGGGGCAGATTCGCGAGGAGCTGGCGCGGGTGACGCAGGAGAAAGCGCCGCCGCAGCAGCGGCAGCGCGAGTCGAGCCTGCTGGCCGAGTTCAGCCGCGACCTGACGCAGGCGGCGCTCGACGGGCAACTGGATCCCCTGGTGGGACGCGAAGGCGAGCTGGAGCGCGCGATCCAGATCCTGTGCCGGAGAACCAAGAACAACCCGGTGCTGATCGGCGAGCCGGGAGTGGGCAAGACGGCGATCGTCGAGGGGTTGGCGCAGAAGATCGCGGACGGCGAGGTGCCGAGCTTTCTGGCCGACAAGCGGGTGCTGGCGCTGGACCTGTCGCTGATCGTGGCGGGCACCAAGTATCGCGGGCAGTTCGAGGAGCGGCTGAAGACCATCATGAAGGAGCTGATGGAGAGCCAGAACTCGATCGTGTTCATCGACGAGCTGCACACCCTGGTGGGCGCAGGATCGGCGGAAGGGTCGCTGGATGCGGCGAACATCCTGAAGCCCGCGCTATCGCGCGGCGAGGTGCAGTGCATTGGCGCGACGACGCCGGGCGAGTACCGCAAGTCAATCGAGAAGGACCGCTCGCTGGAGCGGCGCTTCCAGGCGGTGAAGGTGCCGCCGCCGACCGAGGCCGAAGCGGTAAAGATCATCCAGGGCATCAAGGACCGCTACGAGAAGTTCCACGCGGTGAGCTATACCGATGCCGCGGTGGAGTTCGCGGTGGCGCACTCCAGCCGCTACATTCCGGACCGCTTCCTGCCCGACAAGGCGATCGACCTGATCGACGAGGCGGGAGCACGCGTGAAGCTCCGGCAAACCTCGCTGCCGGAAGAGATCACCGAGGTGCAGAAGCGGATCAAGTTCATCGTGCACCGCATGGACTCGGCGATCGCGAATCACGAGTTCGAGAAGGCGCGGTTCTACTCCGACGAGGAGCGCAAGGAGCGCGAGAACCTGCGCGCGCTGCGCGACAAGTACCACCTGGACGACTCGGCGGCGGGCATCGTGGGCCGCGAGGACATCGAGGACGTGGTGAGCCGCTGGACCGGCGTGCCGGTGAACAGCATCAAGGAAGAGGAGACGCAGAAGCTGCTGCGCGTGGAAGAAGAGCTGCACAAGCGCGTGATCTCGCAGGAGAAGGCGATCTCGGCGCTGGCGCGGGCGATTCGCCGGTCGCGGGCGGGGTTAAAGTCGCCGCACCGGCCGATCGGCAGCTTCCTGTTCCTGGGGCCGACGGGCGTGGGCAAGACCGAAATGGCGCGCACGCTGGCCAACTTCCTCTTCGGATCGGACAAGGCGCTGATCCGCTTCGATATGTCGGAGTTCATGGAAAAACATTCGGTGTCGAAGCTGATTGGATCGCCTCCGGGGTACGTGGGCTACGAGGAGGGCGGCCAGTTGACGGAGCGCGTGAAGCGGTCGCCGTACTCGGTGGTGCTGCTGGATGAGATCGAGAAGGCGCACCCGGATGTGTTCAACATCCTGCTGCAGGTGTTTGAGGACGGACAATTGACCGACGGCCTCGGCAACACGGTCGACTTCAAGAACACGATTATCATCATGACCTCGAACATCGGCGCGCGGCACCTGATGAAGAAGCAGGGGCTGGGCTTCCAGAGCGAGCGGGAAGACATTGTCAGCGAAAAGGTCGAGGAGCTGGTGAAGAACGAGGTGAAGAAGACGTTCAACCCCGAGTTCCTGAACCGGCTCGACGAGGTGATCCTGTTCCAGTCGCTCAACGACGCCGACCTGATGCAGATCGTGGAGCTGATGGTGCAGCAGTTGAACGCCAACCTGGCGCAGAAGTCGATCACGATTTCGGTTACCGACGAAGCCAAGAAGTGGATTCTGGACAAGACGCTCGTCGACCGCAGCTACGGGGCGCGCCCGTTGCGCCGGGCCTTGCAGCGGTACGTCGAGGATCCGCTGTCGGAGGCGCTGATCGCAGGGCAGATCCAGGACCGGCCGGCGTTTCTCGAAGTGTATCTGGACGCGAACCAGCTCTTCTACCGGCCGGTGAGCGCGGACGAAAACGCGAACGAGGAAAAAGCGGCGGGAGTGCTGTTGTTCAGCAACTGAGCCGCGATCTGCACGAAAGTCGAAGCCTCCGGCGAAACTGCCGGGGGCTTTTTGTTGGTGGCCACAATTCTCTATGCAATCGACAGGTGCGATCGTCCACTCCGACTGCTATACTGCGAACTGCGGAACGGTCCTCAATGGTTACTAACCGGCATCTGCGTGCGTGGCAGTTGGTTGCGGCAATCGCGATCGTCGTCGCGCTGGTGTTGATGCTGGTTCCGCAAGCGCATTCCGGCGGCGCGGGCGCGTGGCTCGCGGTGCTGCCGGTTCTGTTCATCGGAGTGATCGTACCGCTCTGTTTGTTGGCGTTCCTGGAGCGCTCCGATCCGGGACGCGCACAAGGCGCTCCGGTCTTCGAGCCGTCCTTCCAGCGGCCGCCACCCATCTGGCTCGGCTAATTCTTCAAGAAAAATCGAGGTGGTTTCGCAGGGCAGCTTAGGCTGCTTTGCGGCGCTGTCTATTTCATCTTTGAAGTCTTGCCCGTTGTCCAGAAGGATTCCGATGAGCTCGAATCTGGTGTTCTCTTTTTGCCTCTTCGCGGCGGGACTGCCGTTCGTCGCGATTTGCGTAATTCTCATTCATTACTTCATGCGCCGAGCCACATGGAAGAGGAAGCAGCGGCGAGGTGAACGGAACCTTGGCTTCTGTCCGTCATCCTCAGCGCTGGGGATGGCACTCCTGTTCCTGCAAATCTTCGCCCGGCCCAGTTTGCAGCACGTTCTCGAAGAGAAGCAGGAAGAGGATAAAGACGAAGACGATGAGGGCGATCCGGAGAGCCCGGAGAAGCGCGTCGATCGGCAGTTGAGGCGCATCCGGCGGGGCGAAAAGGTCGACGAACTCGTGTTGCGGCTGTGAACCGGAGAGAGCGAGACGAGGCCGCGCTGAGTTGGAGCGATGAAACGCTCCTTTACCCCATGCATTTACACTAAGAAGCGGAGAAACCTGTGTTTTTCGATAAGATCCTAACCAAAATCTTCGGCACCGCGAACGAGCGGCTGCTCAAGCGACTCACGCCCATCGTGATTCAAATCAGCGCGATGGAGCCGGAGACGAAGAAGCTTTCGAACGAGGAGCTGAAGGCGAAGACCGCCGAATTCAAGGCGCGGATCGCGGCACGGCTCGAAGGAATTAGCGACGAGGAAGAGAAGAAGAAAGTTGAGCGGGAGGCGCTGGACGAGATTCTGCCCGAGGCGTTCGCGGTGGTGCGCGAGGCCGGCTGGCGGACGGTGAAGATGCGGCACTTCGACGTGCAGCTGATCGGCGGCATGGTGCTGCACCAGGGCAAGATCGCGGAAATGAAGACCGGCGAAGGAAAAACGCTGGTGGCAACGCTGGCCTGTTATTTGAACGCCCTGGCCGGGCACGGCGTACACGTGGTGACGGTGAACGACTACCTGGCCAAGCGCGACGCCGAGTGGATGGGCAAGATCTACGAGTTTCTGGGGCTGACGGTGGGGGTGATCGTTCACGACCTGAGCGACGACGAGCGCCGGGCGGCGTACGGGGCGGACATCACCTACGGCACCAACAACGAGTTCGGATTCGACTACCTGCGCGACAACATGAAGTTCGAGATCAAGGACTGCGTGCAGCGCGGGCACTACTACGCGATTGTCGACGAGGTGGACTCGATCCTGATCGACGAGGCGCGGACGCCGCTGATCATCTCGGGTCCCACGGACCAGACGACGGACAAGTACGCAAGGGCGCGGAAGATCATTCCGGCGCTGGAACTGGGCGAAGAGGTGGAGTGGAGCGACACCAGGCGCCAGGAAGAGCTGGGCATCCGGCTGGGCGAGGGCCAGAAGTACCTGAGCGGCGATTACGTCGTTGACGAGAAGCATCGCACGATCGGCGTCACCGACGAGGGCTGGGTGACGATCGAGAAGGCGCTGGGGATCGGAAACATCGCGGATGCGGAGAACTGGGAACTGAAGCACTACGTGGAGACGGCGATCAAGGCGCACGCGCTCTACAAGCGCGACGTGGACTACGTGGTGAAGGACGGCGAGGTGATCATCGTCGACACCTTTACCGGGCGCCTGATGCCGGGCCGGCGCTGGTCCGATGGGCTGCACCAGTCGATCGAGGCCAAGGAAGGCGTGAATATCCGCAAGGAAGACCAGACGCTGGCCACGATCACCTTCCAGAATTATTTCCGCCTGTATCAGAAGCTGAGCGGCATGACGGGCACGGCGGAGACGGAAGCGGCCGAGTTCGAAAAAATCTACAAGCTCGAGATCGTGGTGATCCCGACCAATAAGCCGCTCTTACGCAAAGAGAATCCGGACGTCGTTTTCCGCACGGAGAAGGAGAAATACAAGGCGGTAGCGGACAACATCGCCGAGCTCCACGAGAAGGGGCAGCCGGCGCTGGTGGGCACCACATCGATCGAAAAGTCGGAGCGACTCTCGGCGATTCTGCAGCGCAAGGGAATCAAGCACGTGGTGCTGAACGCGAAGTTCCACGAACGCGAGGCGGAGATCGTGGCCCAGGCCGGGCGGCAGGGGATGGTGACCATCGCGACCAATATGGCCGGTCGCGGCACCGACATTCTGCTGGGCGGCAACTCGGAGTTTATGGCGCGCCAGGAGATGGTAAAGACCAAGGACGCGAACGGCAGCTCGAGGGCGCGGGCGATCAGCGTGGCCGAGGGCGCGATCAATCCCATGGCGCCGCCGGGATTCCTGCGGTTCTACTACCAGGGGCAGGAGTACGAAGTCGCCGAAGAGCATTGGGCCGAAACGCACAAGGGCCACCTGGAGGCTGCGCAGCGGGAACACGAAGACGTAATCGCGGCGGGCGGGTTGTTCATCCTGGGCACGGAGCGGCACGAGTCGCGGCGCATCGACAACCAGTTGCGCGGGCGCGCGGGACGGCAGGGCGATCCCGGCGAGTCGCGTTTTTATCTGTCGCTCGAAGACGACCTGATGCGCATCTTCGCCAAGCAGTGGGTGAGCACGCTGCTGGAGCGGCTGGGCATGGAAGAGGGCATGCCGATCGAGTCGAAGATGATCTCGAAGCGCATCGAGGGCGCGCAGAAGGCCGTGGAGGCGCAGAACTTCGAGGCCCGCAAGCACCTGCTCGAGTACGACGACGTGATGAACAAGCAGCGCGAGGCGGTGTACGGGCTGCGGCGGCAACTGCTGGAGGGCGTGGAGCAGCGGGAGCTGATCCTGGACGATTACGTTGGCGGGATTCTGAGCAGCCTGCTGGACCTGCATGTGCCGGAGCGCGCGCGGCAGGACCAGTGGGACTTGAAGGCGCTGGCCGAGAAGCTGGTGGATCACTTCGGGTTCCGCGTCGCGGAGTCGGGGTTGAAGCTGGAGGAGATGAGCCTGGCACGAGCTGGGCGATGCGCTGTTCCAGAAGCTGACCGAAGCCTACGAGGCGAAGGAGAAGATTCTGGGCGCGGCGACCATGCGCTATCACGAGCGGATGGTGATGCTGAGCGTGATCGACGGGCTGTGGAAGGATCATCTGCTCTCGATGGACCACCTGAAGGAGGGAATCAATCTGCGCGGCTATGCGCAGCGCGATCCGCTGGTGGAGTACAAGCGCGAATCGTTCGATCTCTTTGAAGCCATGATGCTGAAGTTTCAGGAAGACACGGTGCGGTTCCTGTTCCGGATGCAGATCATGGGTCCGGACGGGCAGCCGGTGACCGAGCCGATGCGGCCGCGCGGGACGGTGCCGAATGCCCCGCCGGTGGCCAGCGCCGCGCTGCCGCTGAACGGCGACGGCGCGCCGAGGGAGATTGCGATTTCGACGCGGCAGCCTTCGACGACGATCGACGCGCTGGAGAAGGAGTTCCACCGCAAGAAGGAACGCGAGCTGGCCGCGGCGAGCCGGTCAGGCGGAGACGCCAGCCAGCCTTCGCAGCGCCGGACGGGCGAGAAGGTGGGACGAAACGATCCGTGCCCGTGCGGGAGCGGGAAGAAATACAAGAAGTGCCACGGGGCGGCGAGCTAGCCAGTTAGCGAGGTCGGGAAATATCCCCCGGCGGAGTCTGGAGATACTTCGCTCACAAACCGGCTAACTTGTGAGGCGCCGCAATACACGTTCCCAGTTGAAGGCTTGGGCGACGTTGGGCTGATACAACGCGGCGATCTCGGGAGCGATTTGGACGGACTGCGGATCGTTGGGCGGAGCCAGACCAAAATGCGGATAGCAGACAACTTTCCGCATCTCGCTGCTTGATGGATCGCGCTGGTACAGAACCTCGAGGCGCACAGCTTCCTTTTTGATAAAGAGGAAGCTTTCGGAAGTCTGGATCGCCTGCACGCCGCGGATGAGCCGGAGCGGAACGGCAAAAGTGACATCTCCGATCATTCGCACCATCGTGGCTGTGACGGCAGACGACAGCAGGTTGCCGCCATAGGCTTTGTATCTCCCCGAGAACTCCAGGGCCGTATCGGTGACAAACAGCGTTCCGTTCAATGGCGCGCCCCAGTCTTTGGTTTGCTGCGGGTCCAGATCGAACTTCATCCAGTGGCAATGCGTGGCAAACAGGATTCGCTCTTCCATTCCAGTTGTCCTCGATATCGAATTGTACGTGGAGAAGCAAAGGGGCAGTCTTTCGGCTCCATCCCCCTCACGCGGGACTTCACTCGGGATAACAACCGGACTTTCCTTATGCGGCGATCGATGACTTGCTGCCCGACTCAGCGCAGGAAGCGGAAGAATCCTTTTTTCTCGCTCTTATCCGGGAGGACTCCGGCGAGGATCTTGGCCATGCTGCGGATCGTCTGTGCGATGGGGGAGTCGTTCATGACCATGGGCGTGGCGATCTCGCGGGTGCGTCGGGCGGCGGCGTAGTCATCGGGGATCTTCCAGTGCGGAGGCCGGTTGAGGACTTTGGTGACCTGCGCGTCGTCGAAGAGCAGGTCGCTGGGCTTGTAGCGGTTGAGGACGATCTGGAGGTTGTCTTCCCGCGCCGAGAAATACTTCAGGATCATCCGATTGGCGTTCCGCAATTCGGAGATGCCGACCTGGGTGACCAGAAGGACGAGGGCGGACTCGTCGAACAGGGCCGAATCCATGAGGTCCAATCTGGAGCCGGCGTCGACGACGACGAAGTCGTAGATGTTGCGGGTGACCGCGAGCAGCTTGTCGACGGCTTCCTTGGTGGGCGGGCCGTCGGGGAGCTCGGTCGGAGCCGTGAGCACCGACAAGCCGCTGCTGTGCTTGACCACGAGCGTGGAAAGCAAACTGGCGTCGAGGCGGTTGGGATACTGCAGAGCGGTGGCGATGGAGTACTCGGTGACGATGCCGAGGTTGATGGCGACGTCGCCGAGGGGCAGGCCGAAATCGATGAGCAGAGCGGTCTTGTCGGACTCCTGGGCCAGCGCGAGGGCAAAGTTGGAAGCCAGAGTTGTGGCGCCGCAACCGCCTTTGGTCCCGAGGAAGACAAACAATTTGCCGATCTTCTTTTCTTCCTGGAGCGACCCGATGTGACGGTTCGTAGCGCGCGCCAGGGCGGCGGAGATTTCGGCGGGGTCCAGCGGTAGAGTGAAGAACTCGCGGACTCCTGCGCGCATGAACCGGACCGCCAGCTTCATATCGACCTTGGCGGAGTAAGCCATCACGTAGGTGCGCCCAACAGAGCAGAGGTTCTCCGCGAGAGCGTAGGCATAATCGGGGTCGCTATCCGCGTCGACGATGACGACGTCGTAGGTTTTCGCCAGCATCTGGGGCAGGTCTTCGAGCTTGGGGGGGAAGGAAGAGAACTCGCGGATCTGCACCTCGGGACGCCTGGATAAGGCGCCGACGACCGCCTTGCGGCGTTGTTCGTCGGGTCCTAGAAGCGCGACGTTCAGCGGCGCCTCATCGAATGCAGGATCCCTTGGGATGCTAGGCATGGCGAGCGGGTTTCTCCCAATGGCTTATGATATTCGATCCCATTGCAGAAACGGATCGCTCTAACGCTTTCGTGGGAGACGGAAAAGGTACGGGGGAAATGACGCGGAGTAGGGAGCTGGGAATAGGGAGTAGAGGACAATGATAAACCGTAGATCGGAATAGCCCGGCTTAGCCGGCGTGCTGGAACGCGCCGCTGAAGGCCGGGCGCCAGCGGCCGGCGCGATCCCGGGTGTCGCACGCGGCGAGGTAATCGCTGGGAATGCGCCATTGCGGCTTCCTGGCGAGGGCTTTTTCGATGGCGTGGCTGTCGATGGCTGGCGCGGTTCTACGGAGCGTTGCCCGCGACGGAGGCGAAGGTCAGATTCTCGGCCGTGCTCCGGTGCTGCTCGCGCCACTGGTCGAAGAGGCGGCCGTAGCTGAGCGTGATGTACTGGGCGGGATCGACGCCGATGCGGGCCGCGGCGCGGTCGATCCAAGCGGGCGCGCCTTCGAGTTCGGCGAAGTCGCCGATGGGCGTTTCGTCGATGACGCAGTGGCCTTCGCCGTCGGTCCACTCGGTGCGCCACTTTTCGTAGTGGAAGGCGGCGGCGAGGCCCAGCGAGAGGAAGACTTGCGCCAGCGCGCCGCCGTCGGCGATCTCGGTTTCGGTCTCGACGCGATGCTTGTGGCGGTCTTCTCCCGGCATTCCGGCGCCGGGGAGGCGCTTGTGGGTCAGGGTCCAGCGGCCGGCGTAACTGCGGATGCGGAGAATCTCGGTGCGTGCGCGCAGTTGGCGGTCTTCGGTGTCGTAGAGGACGTTCGACTCAAAGCTGCGCGGAGTTTCGAGGCGGAAGCCGGCCGACTCGAGGCCCGCGGCGAGAGCGGCCAGATCGGCGACGCGGAATTTGATCTCGGTTTCGATGGGCATCGGTTGGAGTGAGTATACGGCAGGGGCCGCGGGGCTGAGATTTGCGGAATCCCAGGCAGGGATCGGGGCCGGGTCTGCCGCGATTCGCCCCACGGATGGCGTGCACCTTCCGGGGCTGGCTCCCGTTTCCGACGGGCGTCAGACAGCAATCAGTCCGTCAGCAACACAAATCCGACAACTTGAAACCTGGATAAACTAGCTTGCGCAGCTGGTCGGCGGCCTCAACTCCGGCCGCTTCGGCTACCTTCTGTTCGTCGTTTTCGAGTGAGCCGTTGAGCGCAACCTTTGGCTTGAACAGCACCCCATTGGCGCCGGAGCCTCCAAAACGGATTTCTTTGTGATTGTCCCTTCGGAAAAAGCGGATTTCGAGGTTCGCGGAGCCTGCCTCAAAGTTGCTGCCCTGCTGGCTGCCTTCCTGGATTTTCACGAACTTGCCTTCCACGACTAGGAAATGCGGAATGGAAAAGAGCCCGGTTTTGTCTGTGTCGACTACTGGAGTCCCATCTTCGACAGTCTGTTCGGCAACGTTGAGCCTCTGTAGCTCGGCGAGAAAACTCGCGTAGAAGAATTTTTCGAAGTTGGGCGAAAGCTGAACTCCGTCGGCGGCGGTGAAATGTTTGACTTCAATGGATTTGAATTCGGGCTTCGACACGGGCTTCACAGTCTGTGCGGCCAGAGCCAACGGCCCGAGAACGATGATTGCCAGAGCGATGCAAAAAGAAAAACGGCGCATGAATTCTCCTTGCTCCAGGCCCGCTGTTGCAGCCAGGTCGAGAGCCGGTTCCCGCGGAGAGGCCGCGGTGCGCTGGAGTGGCAACCGGCCGCACGAACGGTCGACCTGCGGAGCAGGCGGAAAGCGGATCCCAAGCATGAGTGTCAACAGGAGACTCGGATTTGGCTGCGATCCTACGCCGGCTGGCGGCCGGCGTCAAGGTTGACTCTCTTCCATGTCATACCACAATAGAAATGTCCCCTTGGTTCAACAGGCTGGGGCATCTCACGGCCGGTTTGGCGGGTGCGGAGTGGGACCGGCGACAATGGAAGCGTGAAGACATTGCGGCTCACGGTTGACGCGAAGCACCTGGAGACGCCGGAAGCGCGCGAGGCTCTGGAACGCGCGGCGGAAATCCTGCGCGGCGGCGGGCTGGTGGCGCTGCCCACGGAAACGGTGTACGGGCTGGGAGCGAATGCGCTGGACCAAGCGGCGGTGAAGCGGATCTTTGCGGCGAAGAGCCGGCCGAAGTGGGACCCGATCATCGTGCATGTGGCATCGATGGAGATGCTGGATGGCCTGGTCGATGAGGTTCCGGAGACCGCGCGGCGGCTGACGGAGGCGTTCTGGCCGGGGCCGCTGACGCTGCTGCTGAAGCGGACGCGGGCGGTGCCCGATGTGGTGACGGCGGGACGGCCGCTGGTGGGCGTGCGCATGCCGGCGCATCCGGTGGCGCTGGAGCTGATCCGGCGGGCGGGAGTTCCGGTCGCCGCGCCCAGCGCAAACCGCTTCGGACACGTGAGCCCGACCACGGCGGACCACGTGCTCCACGATCTGGATGGACGAATCGACGCGGTGCTCGATGCCGGGCCGACGCCGCGCGGAGTGGAGTCGACGGTGCTCGATCCGCTCACTGCGCCGATGACGATCTACCGGCCGGGCGCGGTGACGGCAGAGCAGATTCGCGAAATCGCGGGAGCAGTGGAGACGTATAAGAGCAGCGAGAAACTACGCAAGACGCCGCTCGAGACGCAACTCGAGGCGCTGCCGTCGCCGGGCGTGGGCCTGCGTCACTACGCGCCGCGGGCGCGACTGGTGCTGGTGGAAGCGGCGCGCGGGGAGGAGTTGGGCGCAATTCTGGCAGAGGCGGCGAAGCGCGAGGGCGGAGAGCGGCTGGGCGCGATGCTGCCGGCGGGCGTGGATGCGCCGGCGGAGATTGCGGCCGAGCGGGTGTTTGCCTGGGGCCGATGGGACGCGCCGGAGGAGCTTGCGCAGAGGCTCTACGCGGGGCTGCGCGCGCTGGATGCAGCGGGATCGACGGCGATTCTGTGCCCGCTGCCGCCGGCCGAGGGGATTGGGGCGGCGATTCGGGACCGGCTCGAGAAGGCGGGGAACAAGGGAACGAGGGAGCAAGGGAACAAGAAAACAGAGGCCTAGGGAACAGGAAGAGACCTCTCATTGTGGCGCTGCCGGTGGTTGGCCGCCGAACACAGATCGCTAGCGACCGGCGACCGATCTCTTTCCTCTGGTTAGCCGTTGTCGCCGAGCTTGTACATGTACTTGATGGCGGACTTGTAGACGAGGGTGCGGGAGCGTCCGCGGACCTTGATCGAGTTGCGATCGTACCACTCGATGCAGCCGTCGATGCGCTCGCCGTCTTCGAGCACAATCACCATGGGGGTCTGCGACTGGATCTGCTTCTGCATGTAGAACAGCTCGGCGTGGCGATTCGGAGCGACACTCTCGACAGGCGGCGCCGCAAAGCGGAAGGGAAGCGGGGCGGAGGTGTTCCTTCTCGTCCGTGGAGAGCGGCCCGGATCAAACGGATTGGGTGAAGGCAGGAGCGAGGGAAAACTCATGGGGCAACACCTCCGTGGGGAGCCGGATCCGAAACCGAAGCAACAGTCTGTGCCGCAACTTGCAGCGAGAACATTTGCGGCGGCAGCTCGCGGAGGCGGCCTGAGCCGTAATCTCGCGAGAGACGAAAACCGAATCGAAGTTCAGGACGATCGGGAGACAGGGTCGTCCGGGCGGGAAATGCGCGTCCCGGCGTGCCTGACTCGATGGGTGACCTCGTACTGGTTTAGATGCCAGCGACCGATTGGGGATTGCTCTTCTATTCTGCGGCCTGGATGGAAGGGAGTCAAGCAGACCGGGAACGAGGGGACAGGGAGCAGGGAACAGAGAATAGAGAACGGCGATCAGAAACCGGGGCCATTGGCGAGGGTGAGGGCCATGGCGTCGAGGGAAAGTGAGCGGAGAAGATTGCGGCGCATGCCCTGCTCGACCTGAACGAGAGCGCGGGCTGCGCCGTCGATCCAGTCGACGGTGAGACCTTCGCCAAGGCGCGCGAGCTCGGCGGAGAGATCGAGGTTGCGGATGAGAGCCGGAGTGCCAGCCACGATGAGCAGCAGATCTTCGACGAGGCTGGAAAGGGCGCGGAGCAGGTTGACGGTTTTTTCCTGGCCGTCTGCGCCGGCGCGGTAGCTTTCGGTGGCATGGAAGAGCGCGGAGTAGTCCGCGTCTCCCTGCGCGGAGGTCGCGGCGGCGGGCTGGCGGAGCGCGGTGCGGAGGATGACGAGCGCGTCTTCGCGGCTGGAGAGCCAGGCGGCGAGATCGAGCGAGATGGCGCGTCCTACGGCGCCTTCGGACAGACGCGCGGCCAGAGCGCGGTCGCGGGGCTTGAGATCCGGCCGGCGATCGGCAAGGAGAGCCTCGAGGTCGGACGCCGGCAGCGCGCCCAGGCGATGAATCACGGCGCGGGAGCGGATGGTGGGCAGAAGCTCCTGCGGATTTTCGGTGAGCAGAATAAGAGTGGTGGATTCGGGCGGCTCTTCGAGAAGCTTGAGCAGGCTGTTGGCCGCCTCTTTCATGAAGGCCGACGAAGTGAAGATGGTGAAGGCGCGGCGGGCCTCGACGGGCGGCCGGTAGTAGGCGACGTGGATGGCCTGGCGGACCTGGCCGAGCTTGATTAGGAGTTGCGGCGGATCGGGCGGGACGACGAGTAGGTCGGGGTGGGTTTGGATGAGGATGCGTGTCTCGCGCTTGTCGGTTTCGCGCAGGTCCTCGCGCGCGGCGACGGCTTCGTCGACCAGGGCGTCTAGATTCGCCGAATCGGCGATGCGCTTGCAGTTGGAGCAGACGCCGCAGAAATCGGGCAGGCCATCGGATTCGGCCGGTTTGAGGCAGTTGACCGCCTGGGCCAGCATCAGCGCGAGCGTATATTTGCCCGACCCGCGCGGGCCGGCCAGGATCATCGAGTGGGGAAAACGGCCCGAGCGCACGCTCTCGCGCAGGTGCGTGACGGTGGCCGTGTTGCCGAGGAAGTCCTGGAAGCCCACGCATTCAGCGTAGCAGTCAGCCGCGGACAGGATCGGTGGAAAGGTCGGGGCTGCCGCAGTTCGCTGGGCCAGCAGGCAGGCGGGTTAGCGAGCTCGCGGGCCTGCGGTGATTCCTAGTCGAGTCCCTGATTTTGAGCAACTTAAGGAAGAGCCAAACGAATCCTGTCAATGACACTTGACAAGTTGCGCGAATAGCTGTAATGTTAACTTGTCAGTCTGTAAAGGAGACCAATCATGTTCTGCACATTCCATAATCCCGCACAACGTCGCTTCGTTCGTACCTGCTGGACGAGCGGCGGGTTGGTTACTGTGCTCGCGGTTGCCGTCGCCCTCCTGTTTCGCTTTTTGCATCTACACGGGGCTCCGGCCTACGTTGCGGCCGTTCTGCCCGCGCTGCCGATCCTGTGGGTGCTGGTGGAGACGGGCCGGTTCCTGGCGGTTGAGAAAGACGAGTTCCAGCGAAATCTTCTTGTGCAATGCCTGCTGGGCGGCACCGGGGGAACTCTGGCCACGACCACGATCTGGGGATATTTGGAGGACTTCGCCCGCGCGCCACACCTCGATTTGGTCTGGGTCTATCCGATCTTCTGGCTATTCGTTTGCGTCTCGTATCCGGTGGTCCGCCTGAGGTACAAATGACCTCCGTCTGCGCGCGGGCAACAGATTGTTCAGTGTCAATGTGCAAAGGAAGCCAATCATGAATCGTCGCGTCGGCAGTCCCGCGAAGTATCGATTTGAAGACCGGTTCCTGTTCTTCATCGTGCCTCTGTTCGTCCTGGATGGAATTCTTGGTTTTTGGGGATTCCACTACCATCACCTTCACCCGGCCGGCGCTTTGGCGGTTCTTTGCGCCACTCTGCAGTCGTCGCCGATCATCGCATTCATTTTGATCATCGGGTTGTACCTGGCCGAGGAGAAGGATGAGTTTCAGAAGTCTGTTCTTGTTCAATCCATGCTCTGGGGTGTTGGGGTGACGCTGGCCGTGACCACATTCTGGGGAAGCATGGAGAAGTACAGTCAGGTTCCGCACATGGATATCTCTTGGGTCCAGCTTCTGTTCTGTGCGGTCCTAATCATCGCTATCGCAGCGAACCGCTGGAGGTACAGATGAAAAACCGATTGCGGGTGCTGCGCGCGGAGAGGGACTGGTCGCAGGGGGATCTGGCCCAGCGGCTGGAGGTGTCGCGGCAGAGCGTGAACGCCATCGAAACGGGGAAGTTCGATCCCAGTCTGCCGCTGGCGTTCAAGCTGGCGCGGCTGTTCGGGATGCCGATTGAGGAGATATTCAGCGACGAGGAGGAGCGGAGCTAGCGGGGTTGGCAGAGGCGGTCAGGGATCGCGCGATCCCATCCTAATCCAAAAGGGAGATCCCCCGGCTCTGCCGGGGTGGCAGTAGAACTTTGAGAATTCCGGGAGTATGTTCTCCCCCGAATTGCCTGCGCTGCGGCAGTGAAGACAGCAGTACGAGGTCTTTGCTTTTGTTCTTGCTTTTGCTTCGGACGGTTGCGGTCAGGCCCCTTTGAGGGGCCAGCAACCGTAAAGCCCCCGGCTCTGCCGGGGGATATTTACAGTTCCACGCGTTGCGCGAACTTTAGGACGGGGCGCGCTGCTACTCCGACTCCCCGGTTAGGAAGCATTTCCAGGTCTTGCCGTCGGGGAAAAGAAACTCGTACTCCTGCGATGACAGATAGCTCGTTTTATGCACGTCCGTGGTGAGCTTGGCACGATAGTCGCCGGGATCGATCATGCTGCCGGAAATGAGGGGGCCCCACAGAAGGTAATGCTTCCCGGCAATCGTGACGGTGAGCGTCTGTATCGACGATTGCACCTTCACAGCAGACACGTGCACCGCGATCGGGTATTGGCTCGGATTCGCGGGCTTCTGCGCGGCGCACGCGGCGGCAAGGCAAAGAAAACTGAGAACGGCGATGAAGCGCTTCATGGGATCGGGCTCCTCGCAATCCATCGTAACTGAGCAGCGGCAGCGGAGTGAACGGCGCTAGCGAATCAGCGGCGCGTCCTTGTCCTCGCTGTCCACCGCCCTCAGTTTCTCTTTTGCTTATTCCCTGCATAAATCACGTGCCAGATGGAGCGGGAGCCGTCGTCGGAGACGAACAGCGAACCGTCCGGCGCCACTGCAACTCCCACTGGCCGTCCCCACACGTCGCCGTCGCCGTTGCCGACGGTGAAGCCGGTGAGGAAGTCCTCGTACTCTCCGGTGGCGTGGCCGTTGTGCATCGGCAGGCGGATGACTTCGTAGCCGGCGCGCTGGGCGCGGTTCCAGGAGCCGTGCTCGGCGGCGAAGGCGTCGCCTTTGAACTCGGCGGGGAACTGCGAGCCCTCGTAGAAGGTCATCTCGAGCGAGGCGAAGTGCGGCTCGAGAAGGATGTCGGGGGTGAGGACTTTCGATTGGAGCTCGGGATGCTTGCCCTGGTGGCGCGGGTCCCAATGGCCGCCGGAGGGACCGCCCATGTAGAACCAGGGCCATCCGTAGAAGCCGTGTTCCTGGACGTGGGTGATGTAGTCGGGGACGAGGTTGTTGCCGAGAGCGTCGCGCTCGTTGGTGGAGCACCAGAGCTCGCCGGTGATGGGGTTGACGGCCTCGCCCACGCAGTTGCGCAGGCCCGAGGCGTAGACCTCGATGAACTTGCCTTGGGGCGTGAACTCCAACACATCGGCCCGGTGGAACTCCTCGGGATGGGTGTCGGCGTCGTCGACGTTGGAGTGAGAGCCGACGGAGGCGAGAAGTTTGCTGCCGTCGAGCGAGAAGGCGAGGTCGCGGGTCCAGTGGCCTCCGCCGCGGAGACGGCCGCCGCCTGGGAGTTCGGCGATCTGCTCGGCAGCGCCGCGGGCGGTGAGGTCGCCGTTGCGATACGGGAAGCGGAGGATGGCGTCGGTGTCTCCGATGTAGACCCACTGCGGGTTCGCGCCGAGGGGATAGAAGGCGATGCCGAAGGGCTGGTGGAGATCGGCGGCGAAGACGGAGATCTGCTTGGGCTTGCCGGAGGCGTCGACGCCGCGGAAGACTTTGATCTTGCCGGTCTCGCTTTCGGCCAGGAACAAATCGCCGTTGGGCGCGAAGCGGATGAGGCGCGGGTTGTCGAGACCGGTCGCGTAGAGCTCAACCTTGAATCCCTTGGGCGCGATGGGCCATGCGTTGGCGGGGCGGGGAACGATGTTGGGACCGTTGTCGACGGATTGCTCGGGCGCGGGCGCGGGAAGGTCGGCGACGGTCAGATGACGGCGGATGCCGGGCGATTCGTGCGCCGCGTCGGTGAATGCGGCCTGGCCGGTGAGGACGGGGTGGGCGGCAGAGGATTTGGCGGGGTCGGAGGCGTGGGCGGCGACGACGGGGGCGAGGAAAAGCGTGGCGACGGCAAAGGCGACGGGGAGGCGGCACGGATGGTTCATAGGACCTCGCAAAGGGGAATGGGGAGTGGAGCAGGCGGACTGGGAAGCCCACAGCTATTGTTTCAGATGCGCAAGCAGGGGGCGAGGGAGCAAGACATCGAGCCAGCAGTCGTGGTTTCCGGGTCTCAGAAGCGAGACTCGGAGCACCCTTTCTGGTGAAAAGTCAGGAATTGCGCAGGTTGGCGGAGCTAGGGGAGTCCGGAGCCCGTGACGCGAGAAATAGTGTGGTGAATCAAAGGTTTGTTGAGGAACAACCGCAGATCCTTCGACTCCGTCCGCCACGGCGGACTCCGCTCGGGATGACAGTTTCATTTTGATGCGAACTTTAGAGACAGGAGACTAGAGGCCGGACAGCGAGTTGGCAGGGAGGGTGGCGGTGACGATGACGCGCTCGCCGCGCTGGGTGACTTCGGCGGATTTGAGCAGGTCGTTGAAGGCGTTGTTGGCGGTGTTGTTGGCGAGGGGCTGGGCGAGCGCGCGAGCGAGTGTGACCAGATTCTTTAACGAATCGGCCTGCGTGGCGGCGGCGGACTCGCTGGGGGCGATGTCTTCGACTCGGACGTTGAGCGAGCCGAGCTTGCCCGGAACGGGGAAGGCGGGGGCGACGCTGGCGACGATGGTGGAGTCGGACTGGAGGGGAAGGGCGAGGCCGAAGACGTGAATGGCGCCGCTCTCGGAGAAGGGAAGGCCGATTTGGCCGACGCCCCAGGCGAGCGAGAGCAGGGGCACGTCGTGGAAGTGGCGCTCGAGGAGCGAGGAGCCGGCGAAGGGCAGAGCCGCGGTGCGATGGCGGTCGATGATGGAGTGGATCTGCTCGGGGGTGGGGGTGTTGGAGACGGCCACCATGTCGTAGCCGATCTGGGCGACGCGGACGATGCGGCCCTCGGAGGGGATGCTGTAGATGGTGTGGCCGGCGTAGGATTCGCGCGAGACGGCGTGGGAGTCGAGCCAGGCGTTGAGGCGCTGGCCGGTGATTTTGCCGACCAGGACCATGGAATAGGCGACGGGGCCGTTGGGACCGTGGGGGTCGGGCATGCGGTGCAGGGCGATGGCCACCTGGTCGAGGTCGCGCTCGGGATCAATGCCGATGGCGTCAATGAACTGCTGGTACTCGGGGACGCGGTTGGGCGGCTTGATTTCTTTGTGGAAGAAGGCGCGGATGGGACGGAGATCGATGTAGACGATGCCGTCGGACTCGGGGAGAAGGCGGGCGGCTTCGGGCGGGGCCTTGGAGCGCAGGAAGATGGCCAGGGCCAGCAAAAGCAGGACCGCGGCAACGATGAGGAGCGTTCTGCGCGTGCGTCGGCTCATGAGGGACCGTCAGAGATCAAGGTATCATCTGGACGCAGACGGCCCAAGAGCCATTCTTCCGCGGCTAATCCCGAGCCGAATCGAAGCCCATGTATGTTGCATCACGTTGCGGAGATCAGCGATCTTCCGACGGCGTCCTGTAGTATGATCCCTCCATCTTCGTTCAGGACAATTGAAAGGATCCCTGGCAAATGCGGCGACTATCCGGGGTTGTGTCTCTCTTCCTTCTGGCTGCGGCTGTGCAAGCAGCCAACGCCAGCGATGCGCCTCTCCCGATCTGCGATTCTTCCTCGTTGAACCTTGAAATCGCGAGCGTCGCAAATATAGGCGCCATTACCAGCGAAGCAAGGACGGTGACGCCGAAGCCAGGCAAGAAAATCGTCGTGGTTCACCTCAAGCCGGCGAACCAAACGCCCAAGGATTGCGAATGGCTATCGGACCTAATGGATATTGAAGCGGTCTACCGGGTTCCTGCCGAAGCAAAGGAGATCCCGTACAGCCTTGCTCCTGCCATTGCGGTCAAGATCATCGACCTGATGGGTGGCAGGGCGGAATGGTATTTCCTCGATCAGGGACAGTCAGGGCCAAGTCTGACCAGTATGAAACTGAACGATATCACGATCATGAATGGCGGGGTGGTGCGCCTCCAGGCTCTGGGGTCAGCGGAATTTGCATTCGTTCTGCCAGAAGACGTAATGAATTTCACGGTGCGAGTTCCCACATCCGTCAAAGGCATTGCATCTCTCGGCCCCGACAAGCCAGTGACACCGCAGGCGCCGGCTCCACAGACCAGCGCCCCATCGACGTCCCAGCCCTCCGTCCCCGCTTCCAATCCACGCACGGCAGCGGCCGGCTCGAATCAAGCGACTGGGCAGGCCTCGCTGGTCATCGACTCCGTCCCCGTCGCTGCGGATATCGAGATCGACGGTGTGTTTGTCGGCAGCACGCCGTCAACGGTCAAAGTCATGGCGGGAAGTCATCGGATCACCGTCAAGAAGAAGGGTTTCACTGACTGGACGAAGATCCTCAGCGTTAGCGGCGGCACAGTCCACCTGAGCGCCGAGTTGGAGAAGGCGCCAGTGCAGTAAGGAATTCTTCTGCCAATCGATAACCGGGCCGCACCACAATCTGTTGCCTTAAGGAGAGCGCAATGGGAATACTCGAAACTGCTTTGACAGGCGCCGCCTTGAAGAAGGTTTGGAGGCCGCGGGTTTTGCTCGGTCTTTCCCTGGGGCTTGTCTTGGTCCCGTCCGTGGCGTCCTTGCGGGTTGGAGCCCAGGAGAATCAGGCCCCGCCAAGCCCGCCCCAGGCGACCACGATGGTGATCGTCCTTCCGCCGCAGATTGTTACCGAGCGGTTGTCGGAGAACTCGAGCACGCGCGATCAGGGCGATGAATCCTTTGAAACTGCTCTGAAAGACGCTGCGACTACCGAGATCAGCGAGCATAAATACTCGTTGGTTACGCCTGAGGGCTTGCAGAATCCCGATGCAGTCGTTTGGCTCAAGCAACTGGAACCACTGACTAGCCGGCTGGCGCGGGGAGCCGTGAACGATGATGCGCAACTGATTCTGGACCACCTCAGGACTCTTCCGCGAGAGTACTTGATTCTGGTGCAGTTCATGAGAATCAAGAATGCTCCCGGCGCATCCTATAACGCTTGGTCCGGAGCGATCACTTCCGGAATGTCCAGCACGCTGCTTCAGGCAGCTCTAATCTCCACCCGCACGGGGCAGGTGGTATGGAAGAACGAAGTGCTGGTGCGGAAGCTGTTTCCCGCCAACGACCCACGGTTCGCAAAATCAATCGAAACTCTGTATCAAACCTTTGGCACTGCAGGAGGAAACTGATGAAGTCATTCGTAATCAATCTCTCGATTTGTACGCTCGCTTTGGCCCTTCTTCCGGCCAACTGCTTTGGGAAGAAGCATGAGGCTCCGCCGGTTGAGCCAAGATTCATGGCGATCAGCCGGATTGAGATTCTTCCCATACTCGATTTCAGAATCGACAAAAAGGACAAAGTCAATTTCCAGGGGCTGTCGAAGATCGCCACGGGAATCGTGCAAAGAAAGAACTATGTTGCCTACGCAACCGACGACAGGGGCACGGCAGGAGAAATTGCCGAGGAGGACTTGGACGACGCGAAACCCGAATGGGTCAAGCGCCTGGGGCCATCGGACTCACGTTGGGTCCTGGTTCTAACCCTCAATGACGTTCACAGCAAAATGACCTTCGGCAGCACCGGAAACGCCGAAATGGGGGGCTTCCTGTTCGACAAGCGGGACGGAAGCGTTGTATGGAAGAAAACGGCGATGGGCAAGGAAGGCCAGGGCGGACTCTTGGGGATGGCGATGAAGGGCGCAATGATCGATGCCGCGGCCCAAACCGCCGTTACCAATCTCCTCGCCGATATTCCCGAGCGGCCAAAAGGGTACTTTCCAAAAATCGAGGACGATATGCTTCCCGCAAATCCCCCGGTAGCCACCGCCCCTACGCCTCCGGTTCCTGCGCCTCCCGCGCAGGCCTCGCTGGTCATCGACTCCGTTCCGGGCGCCGCGGATATCGAGGTGGATGGCGTTTTTGTTGGCAGCACACCCTCAACGGTCAGTGTCACGGCGGGAAGTCATCGGATCACCGTCAAGAAGAAGGGTTTCGCTGACTGGACGAAGACCCTCAACGTCAGCGGCGGCACAGTCAACTTGAGCGCCGAGTTGGAGCAGGCGCCGCAGTGATAGCCTTTTCTGCCCATCCTTGAATGCAGGTTGTGTTGTTGGACGGCAACTGTGGTAAGGAGAGAGAAATCATGAAGAAAGCCACAATCGTCCTGGCGATTCTCATCGCTGGAGCAGGGTATGCAGGGGCGTCGAAATCCTACGTCGATCCGAGCTATGGCAAAGTTCACTACAGCGACATCGTCAAACCCGCGCAGCCTTACAGTGTGAGACTCAAGGTGCATTTCCAATTAAACGGGCAACCCCATCCGGGAGCCGATAAGGTGCTCATGCAGGAAGTCGATCGCGTGATCCGGAAATCCGGGTTTGCCATTCCTGTTCCCGACGGCGAAGCCGCCGCAAACGAGCTCGACGTCATAGTCAACAACGTCGCCGATCTCGCCGAGGCGAAGAGGAAGGGTTTTGTAACCGGGTCTACCTTCTTTCTGAAGGGCAGCACGGTGACCGACTACTACGAGATGGAGGCCACGGCCACGATCGCAGGCAAGACCATAAGCAAATCCGGCTACAAGCATGCGATTCACAGCACGATCGGCCTTGCGAAAGGGCCGAAAGACGTTCCCGGAATGACCGTGGAGCAAGCCTTTGCCCAAGTCGTCGAGGAACTCATCCTGAACTTCCTTGGCGACCTGCAAAAAGAGCACTTCGACAGTGCGGAAGCCGTGCCTGCGGCGCTGCCGCCGCCGCAGGTTCAAGTGCCTCCCGCGCAGGCCTCGCTGGTCATCGACTCCGTGCCCGGCGCTGCGGATATCGAGGTGGATGGCGTTTTTGTGGGTAGTACACCCTCAACGGTCACTGTCACGGCGGGAAGCCATCGAATCGTTGTCAAGAAGAAGGGCTTTACGGACTGGGTGAAGACCCTCACTGTCACTGGCGGGACGATTCACTTGAGCGCCGAGTTGGAGCAAGCGCCGGCGCAGTAAGGGGGTTCTTCTGCCAATCGATGACCGAGCCACACCACAATCAGTTGTTATGCTATTTAGCGTTTTGCGCAGGCCGGGGTCGATCTCCCCGGCCTGTCGTTTGAGCGAATAAACTTTTAAGGGCACTTTGTTCTAAATATCGATCCGGCCCGACTGGGTGAAACCGTGCTCTCCCACCCTTTCCGCAAACTACGCGGAAAGGATGGGGCACCCGAGTCCCATGCTGGAGGGCCGGATCAATAAGTTGCCTGCGCCCATCGATGGGCCTGGGCGGGATTACTGCGGCGCCGGAGTTGACGACGGAGTGGCAACTGGGGTGGAGACAGGAGGCGGCGCGGGCGCAGGGATCGGCGCAAGCGCCTTATCCAATTCAGCGTTCAGGTGGGCCGATCCACCGGTCAGGCTCATGGTTCGGGTCCAATCGGAGAAGCCCTTCTTCTTCACCACGATCTGGTGGCTGCCGGGGGCGACTGGGATGGTGGAGGGCGTGTTGCCGACAAATGCGCCGTCGATTTCGATATCGGCGCCAGGAGGCGTGGATTCGATTGCCAGAGAAACCTGGGCAGGGGCCAAGGCGGGCTGGGCGACAGCAGCCGGAGGAGCAACGACGAACCTGGCCATGTCAAGGCGCGTGTCTCCTTCTACGAAGGCCGTGATCTCGGTGCCCTGGGGGATGGTGACGTCTTTGCCATGCATGAGAAGAAACAGCGGCGCCGCGGGAAAGAAAAGAACGGCTGTAACACCGATACCCACGCCCATTCCAACACCGCTCCCGTGGCCCTTGGATTCTTTGGTTGCCCGAAGAGCGACCTTTTCCTGATCGACAAGGCGGACATAATTGATGCTGATGTCCAGTTTGCCGGCGCGCCCCATCATCCGCTTGGGTACGGCATTGGTTACCGTGCCGAATGCCGAATCGCCCTTCTTGATGACAGTCACGCCAGTAACGTTGATATCCTCGAGAACCTCAAACGGAACCTCTTGGCCGGTCTTCGCTTCTTCCGAGGAGAGTGTCTGGCTTATACGGAGTTTGACAGGGGTGCCATCCAGCAGCGTGTTTGGCGAGGGAGGCTGGGTGGGTGCGGACTGAGCTGCTGGGCCAGTTGCCTGACCAGCCGGCGGGCTTTGCTGATCTGTAGGCGCGGGAGCGGGTTGCGGTTGTTGTGCCGCGAGCAAGGGGCAGACAACCAGAAGTAAGACTGCGAGCGGGTTCTTACGCATGAAGCTTCTCCTTTGAAATTCGGAACGGAACAAATGGCCCAGGGGAAGCAATAGCATCATCGACCCATACAGCGGTTTGCGCAAGCGATTTAGTAGAGACTGGCGGCGAGGCTGGGGAACGGCGCGCAGTAAAACGCCCGCCGCGTGGGATGCGCGGCGGGCTGGATGCAGCGGGAATCGGGTTATTGAGTGACGGAGGAGACGCGGTCGCCTTCCCGGAAGCCGGAACCGTTGACGGGGACGCAAACCGAGGATTTGGCGTCGACGTCGGTGGCGCGGATGATGCCGATGGTGGAGCTGAGGCGGCGGATGACCTCGCCGGTCGAGGGGTCCTTGATCTCTTTGGTGACGCGGCTGACCTGGAGCTGATCGCCGACCTTGACGCCGGCGTTGGAGCCGACGTTGAGGACGATCTGGCCATCGTCGACGGCGGCGACGAGGCCCTCGACGGTGATGGTGCGGACAGTGACCTTGGGCGCATCGGCGATCAGGTTGGCGCTGAGCTGAGTCACGGCAGCCTTGGTGGCCTCGCCGATGATGGTTTGCTGGAAGTTCGAGGTGCCGAAGTCGACGTTACCGCCGCCGAAGCCGTGCCAGTTGCCGCCGCCGCCGAGCAGAGAGGTAGAGGAACGGCTGGACATGCCCGATCCCTCGCCGACGCCGACGATCTCGCCGGTGTCGACATTGATGATGCGGGCGTTGATGGCGACCTCAGCCTTGGAGTTGGAGTGGCCGAAGCCGCCGACGCCGAGACCGTGCCAGTTGCCACCGCCGCCGCCGATGTTCTGCTTCTGGGTTTCGTTGCCGAACTGGGTGATGGCGCCGATGATGATGACGTCAACGCCGGCCAGCTTGCCCAGGCGGGCGGCGGTGGAGGGGTCGGCGCGGTTGGAATTGGAGAAGTTCTGCTCGGTCATCAGCTTGTCGAGGGCCTGGCGCTCGAAGACGGAGTAGGTTCCGTCGTTGACCAGGTCGGTGATGAGGAGGTCGGTGATTCCCTTGCCGATATCGACGTTGGTGCCGAACAGGGCGGCGGAGGACGATTGGACCGTGGCGTAGTCGAAGTCCAGGATGGCGACGCGGGGCTTGCGCGGGGCGTTCTGGGCGCTGGCGGGCAGGACGGCCATGGAGGCAAAGGCCAGCAGAAGCGCCGCGGCGGGAGCGAATCGATTCAACTTCATTGGATGACCTCGAGAGAGAGATGGGGGCCTGAAAGAAGCGTCGGTTCTGGCCCGCGCGCCTGTCAAGGCAAATCGGCGGTCGAGGCGGCGCCGGACGGCGGTCTTTACCGAGTTTTAAGAAAAGGGGTGTCCGCGGCGCTGGCACGGAGGCGCCGTGTGCGGCGATCCCGCATGGCGAGAGAAGGATCGATTGGGACGCAAGACTACCGAGCGCGGCGGATTCCCGGTCCGGCACTTCCGGTCTGCGAGTTTTGCACAATCGAAGGGGTTCGCGGAGCGACCTTTGGCAGTGGTTCCGGGTTTGCCCGCGATGCCGCGCTGTGCTAACCTTAACTACTGTGCCGTGTACGCGGAAAGTTGAAGTGTGTCCGCGTAAATTCCGGCCTCCGGGAAGGTTTCCGGGTGGGAAGGCGGCCCGATGAGGGCAGCCGAAGAGCTGGCGTAGCTCAGCTGGTAGAGCATCTGATTTGTAATCAGAGGGTCGGGGGTTCAAATCCCTTCGCCAGCTCCAGAAGAAACGGAAGCCCAAGAGGAGACGGAAGCGGCGAGCGTTGACCGGCGGGCGCGAGAGCGAGCGGCGGACCTCGACTCCATAGAGAATCCACTTCAGGCGAAGGATCGCAGGGTCCGGAGGCTTTCCGGGCGTTGCGGCGTGCGCGGAAGCGGGTGGGGCGGGGATGGATTGGTGGGCGTTTTTCGAGTCCCACCCTTTCCGCAAAGGACGCGGAAAGGATGGGGCACGGAAACGGTGATTGGGCACAGGTGGCCGAGCGGTTAATGGCAGCAGACTGTAAATCTGCCGCTCCTTGCGAGCTACGGAGGTTCGAATCCTCCCCTGTGCACCAGAAAACAGGGATCAGAGAACAGAGATCAGAGATCGGTTAAGCTGGGGCCTGAACCGTTGGCTGGGAACTGGGTTTGAGTTTGGATTGGGCGAGGGATCGCGGCGAGAGATGGGAGCCGGTTTGGAAGACGGCAAGATGGACCGCTCCGATGCGGATCTCGACCGGAAGTTCTGGGCGGCTCTCGCGATGTACGCGGTTTTGGCTGTGCTGGCTTGGGTGACGATGGGCGAGGGTACGGCGCCCATTTTTGGCAAGCAGGTGGATTTGAGGCTGGTTCCGCTGGTAGTGATTGGCGGGCTGGCGGTGAGAACGGTTTTGGCCCGGCAGGCGGAGAAGATCCGCAGGGCGGGGGAGAAGAACTAGCTGCTAGCCTTTAGCTGCTAGCTTCTAGCTCCTAGGTTGCAGGATTGAGCCGCTGTGGCTGATGCCTGCAAGATCGGGCTAGAGGTTAGAAGCTGGGAGCCAGAAGCAGTTTTTGAGGGTTTGCGGGCTGATGTAGCTCAGTTGGTAGAGCACTCCCTTGGTAAGGGAGAGGTCACCAGTTCAATCCTGGTCATCAGCTCCAGAAATCAGCTATTAGCCGTTAGCTATTAGCTTTTAGCTTGTGCAGTGGCGAATCGGATCGAGACGGCAGGCACGAGCCGAATGAAGCTAAGAGCTAATGGCTGACAGCTAAAGGCTGGTTTTACGGGCGGGAGTAACTCAGTGGTAGAGTCACAGCCTTCCAAGCTGTTGGTCGCGGGTTCGAGTCCCGTCTCCCGCTCCAGAAATCAGCTATTAGCCTTTAGCTTTTAGCTGTTAGCTTCTGCCGTGGCGGATTTGGACGACAGCGGCAGGAATGAGCGGGACGGAGCTAAAGGCTAATAGCTATTAGCTAAGAGCTGAACAGAGGATTGCAGAGGATGTTTGAGCAAGCAATGATCGCGGTACAGGACGAACGGGGATATGAGCGGCTTCATGCGCTCATCGATCGAGCGTTCGATGCGCGCGACGTGGAAGTTTTTCTGAACCGGGTGGTCAAGTCCAAGCGGAGAGTCCGCGACTACGAAGGGATTGTGGAGCGCGGGCTGCTGGGCAAGGAAGCGACCGGGCTGTACAAGGCGCTGCCGGTTTCGGATCAGGCGCTGACGCGCGAGCGGTATTTGCAATTGGTTGAAGCGGTGCCGTTGGAGTTGAGGCAAAGGTACTTCAAGGCGTACGCGTACTACTGAGAAAGGCAGCTTTTGGCCATTAGCTTTTAGCTCTTAGCTTTGACGGCGACGGACTGGAATGAAGTCGAATGCGGGGAGAAAGAAGCTAAGGGCTAACAGCTAAAGGCTAATAGCTAATGGCTAAAGGCTAATAGCTGGTTTTAAGGGTTTTGGGGCTGGAGCCGGACCGCCGGCGCCCCGAGGAGAAACGGGCAGTACGAGCGATGAAAGGGATGCGGGAGTTTTATGGCGAAGGAAAAGTTTGATCGTTCGAAGCCGCACGTGAACGTGGGGACGATTGGCCACATCGACCACGGCAAGACGACGCTCACGGCGGCCATCACCAAGGTGCTGGGGAAGAACAACCCCAAGATACAGTTCCGCTCGTTCGACTCGATCGACAACGCTCCGGAAGAGCGGGAGCGGGGCATCACGATCGCCACGGCGCACGTGGAGTACGAGACCAAGAACCGGCACTACGCGCACGTGGACTGCCCGGGTCACGCCGACTACATCAAGAACATGATCACCGGCGCGGCGCAGATGGACGGGGCGATTCTGGTGGTTGCGGCGACCGACGGACCGATGCCGCAGACCAAGGAGCACGTGCTGCTGGCGCGCCAGGTGGGCGTGCCCTGCATCGTGGTGTTCCTGAACAAGTGCGACGCGGTCGAGGACGGCGAGCTGATCGACCTGGTGGAGATGGAAGTTCGGGAACTCTTGTCGAAGTACCAGTTCCCGGGCGACGATCTGCCGGTAATTCGCGGGTCGGCCTTGGGCGCGCTGAACGGCGAGCCGCAGTGGGAAGCGAAGGTCGAGGAGCTGATGGAGGCGGTGGACAAGTACGTGCCGCGGCCGGAGCGCTCGGTGGACCTGCCGTTCCTGATGCCGATCGAGGACATTTTCTCGATTTCCGGACGCGGGACGGTGGTGACGGGAAGAATCGAGCGCGGCAAGGTGAAAGTGGGCGAGGACGTAGAGATCGTCGGCTTCCGCGAGACGCGCAAGACGGTGTGCACGGGCGTGGAGATGTTCAAGAAGCAGTTGGACGAGGGCATGGCCGGGGACAACGCCGGGATCCTGCTGCGCGGCACGCCGAAGGAGGACGTGGAGCGGGGGATGGTGCTGGCCAAGCCGGGCTCGATCACGCCGCACACGCACTTCAAGAGCTCGGTGTACGTGCTGAGCAAGGAAGAGGGCGGCCGTCACACGCCGTTCTTCAAGGGCTACCGGCCGCAGTTCTACTTCCGGACGACGGATGTGACGGGAGTGGCGGAGTTGCCGGAGGGCGTGGAGATGGTGATGCCGGGCGACAACGTGGAGCTGGAAGTGGAGCTGATCACGCCGGTGGCCATGGAGAAGGGCCTGCGGTTCGCGATTCGCGAAGGCGGACGCACGGTGGGCGCGGGCACGATCAGCGAGATCATCAAGTAAGTCGTGGATCGTGAGTCGTGAATCGTGGATCGTGACCGGTAAGCGCGGGGAAGCCGCGACGATTCGAACGAGCACAAACGGCACGGATCACGATTCACGAAACACGGGCCACGAAACACGGACCACGAATCACGAGAAGGGTTAAGACATGCGGGAAATCATCACGATGGAGTGCACCGAGTGCAAGGAGCGCAACTACTCGACGACGAAGAACAAGAAGACGGTGACCGGTCGTCTCGAGTTGAAGAAGTTCTGTAAGCGCTGCCGCAAGCACACGCCGCACAAGGAGTCGAAGTAAGGACAGAGATCAGAGATCAGAGAGTAGAGATCAGGAAGCGAGGCCGGAGCGGAGACGCAACGGCTGGTAGCAGAAAGAAAAGAACTGATCTCTGATCTCTGACCGCTGATCTCTTTACAGGGGCGTAAGCTCAACGGCTAAACTGCCGGTCTCCAAAACCGGACTTGGGGGTTCGAATCCCTCCGCCCCTGCCAGAGAACCAGGGAACAGGGATCAGGGAACAGGGATCAGTAAAGATTGTGCCGGGGCGAGCGATGGGGCTCAAACCGGAGAGAGCGACTGGGCCCCGATCCCTGAAACTTGAGCCTTAGAGAAGGAATTGAAGCATGGCGACGAAGACGGCAATCGAAAAAGGCGAAGAACGGTCGCAGAAGCGACAGGAGCCTGGAGCTATGGCTGAATTTGGCAGCAGCGCAGTGGGCAAGTGGAGCGAGTTCACGGGCTTTCTGAGCGACGTGCGCGCGGAGATGCGCAAGGTGGTTACGCCCTCGCGGAAGGAAGTGCGGGTGACGACGGGCGTGGTGATTGTCGCGACCTTTCTGTTTGGGTTGTTTTTCCTGATTGTCGACTTCATTTTCAAAACCGCCATAATGGGGCAGCATGGGTTATTGAGCATGCTGGGCGGATCGCAGTAAGCGGCACGGCACGGAATCGAGAACAAGATGGCAGATGAGTTGGATCAACCCGTAGAAGCGCAGGCGGAGACGCCAGCCGAGGCGCAGGCGGCGGAAGCCGAGGCGCCGAAGGCCGAGAGCGCGGCGGAAGTCGAGGCCGAGCCGGAAGCGGCGGCCGCAGTGGCGGAACCGGAAACCACGGCAGCAGTGGCGGAGCCCGAAGCCGTGACGGAAGTGGCGGAGCCGCAAGAAGCGGAAGCAGCGGCGGCAGAAGCGGAGAAGCCGGTCGGGAAGAAGAGGAGAGCCGCGAAGGCCGAGAAGGCCGAAGCCGCGGAGGAGCCGCAGCCGGCCGAAGAAGAGCCGGTGCGCAACGAGAACTTCAAGTGGTACATCCTTCATGCCTACTCGGGCTTCGAGCGCAAGGTGCGCGAGTCGATCCAGAGCCGGGTGCAGGCCTTCGGGCTGAAGCCGCGCGTGGGACGGGTGATGATTCCCACCGAGCCGGTGACGGAGATCAGCAACGGGAAAAAGCGGACGGTGGAGCGGGTTTTCCTGCCCGGCTACGTGCTGGTGGAGATGGACCTGGACAACGAGTTGTGGCACGTGCTGAAGGACACGCCCAAGGTGACGGGATTCCTGGGCACGGGTGACAAGCCGGTGGCTCTGAGCGAGGAAGAGGTGAGCTCGATTCTCTTCCGCACGGAGACTTCGAAGGACAAGCCGCGGCTCAAGATCAAATTCGAGAAGAGCGAGCAGGTACGCATCACGGATGGGCCGTTCGCCAACTTCAACGGCGTGGTGGACGAGATCAACGAAGATCGCGAGACGATGAAGGTGATGGTGACGATCTTCGGGCGGTCGACGCCGGTGGAACTCGAGTTTGGCAAGGTGGAAAAGATTGAGTAGCCGAAGCTCTTAGCTATTAGCTTTCAGCTTCTAGCCGGTTCGGCGATCTAGCTGCCGCCGGTTGCGAGCGAGCGCTAAGGCATTGGCACCAAAATTTGTAAAAGGAACAGACCAACTGCGGGCTCAACGCTAGAAGCACGGAGCTGGTTGAAGAGGAAACAGAACATGGCACCTCCGAAGAGAATTACCGGCTACGTGAAGCTGCAGATCGAAGCCGGGAAGGCGACGCCGGCGCCGCCGGTCGGCCCCGCGCTGGGCCAGGCGCAGGTCAACATCATGGAGTTCTGCAAGCAGTTCAACGCCAAGACGCAGAACAAGGACCAGGCCGGGCTGATCATTCCGGTCGTGATCACGGTGTACGCGGACCGCACCTTCAGCTTTGTGACCAAGACGCCTCCGGCAGCGGTGCTGCTGAAGAAGGCGGCGGGGATCGAGAAGGGCTCGGGCACTCCGAACAAGGAGAAGAAGGGCAAGGTGACGGAGAAGCAGGTGCGGGAGATCGCGACGCTGAAGATGCCGGATCTGAACGCGGCGTCGGTGGAGACGGCGATCAAGAGCATCAAGGGAACGGCGCGGTCGATGGGGATTGAGGTCGTCGGGTAGGCTCGCGTTTCGTTGGGATGAAAAGGGAAGGCCCTCCGCGGTGCGGAGGGCCTTCGTGTTTGGTGCGGCTGACCAGAGAATAGGCGGAGGTCAGTGGCGCACCGGCTTGGGAGCGGGTTTGACGGCCGGCTTGGGAGCCGCTGCCGCGGTGATGGGGACGTTGTTGGAGCGGGCCGTGAAGTCCCAGCCGTCGCCGCCGCCCAGCACGACGCGAACCAGCGTGGAGACCGACGAGCCGATTCCCTGGAAGGTGGCGGTCACGGGGACGTCCGCGCCAGGTGAAAGTTCGGCTTCGCCGGCTTCCACTCCAGACGCCATGATCTTGTCGACGCCGATGCGAGTTCCATCGCTGTCGAGAACGTAGGTAAGGTCGCCTCTCAACGCAACCTTGGCGTCGGACTGGAGCTGGTTGTTGAGTTTCCATGAGCAGGTGACCGTGGACGCCGCACGCGTGCAGCCAACGAGGCTGAAGCGCACGCCACCGCGGAAGACTGTGTTTGCAGGCGCTCCCTCGTCGGCGTTGGCGATAGGGAGATTAGAGAACTGCGCGGTCGGGTTCCCATGATCTCTTGTGTCGCCGCACAACTGAATGCGCGCGAATCGCTTCACATCGGCGCTGACTTGGCCGAAGACCAGACGGATAGGTGTGGGAACCCCGGAGACGAGCAGGATGACCCCGCCCGGCACCTTGCCAAAGTAGGCGGCGGCCGGGGAAATTTTGACGCCGGCGTCGTCGATCGCGTATGGGGTGTGCCAATCGAACAGGAGGTTGATGTCGTCGGACGTAGTGTTGGTGGCAGTGAGGCGGCAATCGACGCGGTCGCCCTCACGCAGGCAGCGCTGGAATTCATATGCCACGCCTCCGCGAAGCACCTTGCCTGGAGCAGCGGCGGGGGCAACAGGTGCTGTTGCGGCCGGCGCAGAAGCGGCTACGGGCGCCGAAGCTGCCGGGTCGGAGTCACCGATCGGAATAGTGGCGAATTGCGCGGCAAGATCTCCTGCGTATTTTGCACTGCCGAACAACTGGAGACGCGCCAACTGGGTGACCTCGACCCCGATGTTGTCGAATGTTGCTTCGTATGGGACGGAGACCCCGGACAGCATCAGGACCGGCCCGTAGGGCTGCTTGCCCAACGAAGAGCCAACCGGCGGGTGCTTGACACCGGAACTGTCGATAATAAAGCCGCCGTGCCAGTCGAACTGGTAGTTGATGTCGCTGGCGGTCACGTTGGTCAGGGCCACCTTGCACTTCACTTTCAGTTCTTCCCGGTAGCAGCCGAGCAAATCATATTGAATGCCGTCGCGCACGACCTGCGTGGCGGATTGGCCGACGGGTGCGCCAGACGCCGCGGGTTGCGGAGCGTTGGCGGCGATGCGTGCGTAGGCCGTTCCGACAGCCTGCGCCAGATCCTGCACCATCTTGTCGTCGGCGCCCTTGGAGGGAATCTGCGGGTTGCCCCAGCCCGAAGACAACTGCTGCTGTTTGCTATCGAGGCTCACCACCAGCGTAGTTCCATCCAGCTCAAAAGCGAATTTGGTGCGGTAGCGCATGAAGTGCGCGGTGTATTCCGAGTACACGGTAACGAGCCGATTGGTCTGCTCGTTGAAGACATCGATATTCAAATGCCGCTCAGCCAATACTGCTTTGACGGCGTCCCAGACGTAGTTGCCGTTCACGTTGTTTACGTTTGCGGTTGACTGGGCCATGGCGGCGGCTGCGGAGAAACACACTAGAGCTGCCATCCAGCGTACGATTCGTAGCATTTTGGCTCCTTGTGCCTATTCAATAACGATGTGGTCGAAGTTCTTATTGAGTTCGTTGAGTCCCATCACGTTGCCGTAGTAGGTGACATTCCCGGAACGCGCGTTGCTGGTATCGGTAAACTGATCACTGGCCAAGACGTTTCCATTCTTGTCGACGAATTTCCAGATGGACGCTTTCCAGTGCTGCGCAGGCGAATTCAGAGTCGCATGGCCCTCGAAGTGCAAGGAAACGTCGCCTTGGAAAAGAAAGGCGCCCTCGAATGTGATCGAGTTCATGGTGAAGCCTTCCTTGCTTCCCGTCTGAGAGAAGGGAATCTGCTTGCCTTTTTCGGTCTTGAGGGCTTCATCGATGGCGGAGCTGACCTGAGGTCCGAGCGTATTGAACTTCGTGGAGAGAGCCATGAGCTTTTGCACTTGGCCGGAGTCATTGGGGTTGACGGTGGCGGACAGTTTTGTCAGTTGCTGGTTTGTGTCGACGTATTGCGAATAGAGCGGATCTATCTTCTTTGCAAAATCGGCCAAAGGACCCGAATAGGAAGCGGATGTGAAGTGCTTGCAGCCGCCGAGCAGGATCAGCGGCAGGGCTGCGCTCAAGAGGAGTTTCAATTTCATGATGTATCCTTTCCGGCCGTCGATCGAGGGCGTGCCGTGGAGAGCGACTGCAGGGATGCAAATTGCCGGACCTGAGGGGCTGCGTCTGGATTCAGCGCAGACGGGCGCTGAGAGGATCGCCTTCGCGGGCGCCAATAACAGGCTGGTATCGCGGCAAGAACATCGCCAGAGACAGAAATGCTCTCGTGAGTTGTAGCGATAATTAGCAATAAACTAAACCCGCACTTTTGAGAAGTCAATTTGCGCGGGATCAATTTGTGTCACTGCGTGGGATTTCTACAAGGAGTTGCCTTCAAACAGGCGCAAACGGGGCTCCGACGTCCTGCGATGTGGAACAAAATTGCTCGTTGAGATTCTCCGGCACGGCAAATGCGCACGAAAACGACGCGCCGGAGTACGGCGGGATTGATGGGAGAGTCGCCTTTGTTTTCGCGGGGTTTTTCGCGACCACGCGCGATTCTGTGCGTGTGGCGCGCGCAAGAGCCACGACGGCGGGCGGCTGTTCCGGGACACGGCTTCAATTTGCGAAACGGCGAGGCGACATTTCCGCGGCGTGTCCCGGATTGCGCAATGTCCGCGATCCGAGGACGGCGAGGTCTGTCCGCACGAGAGCGCGCGGGCCGACCTGGTTTGTCAGAGTCAGTTGGAGCAGTGGATGTCGAGGCCGGCGTCGGCCCACTTGGCGTTTTCCTGGTGGCCGCGCGGCTCCAGGCCGGCAAGGAAACGGACGCTTTGCACCATCGGAGTGCGGCGCACGATTCCTTGACTGAATACAGTGGCTGTTCGATCGGCGCCCACTTCGATGTCTCCGGAGGAGTTTGCGCTGACCGCTCCGGCCTGGAACTGGAAGTAGGCAGTGCCGGGGCCGTCGGCCTTGATTGTGCCGACCAGCTTAACCGTGACTGGGCAAGCGCCGGTGTAATGCAGCGGCGTGACCTGCAGATCGACGGAGGTCACCCGAGCGTCGCCTGCGTGGGGCGGGGAGGCGGGGACAGGCTGCGGCGCGGGGATTCTGGCGGGCGCGGTGGAGGCCGTGCCGGTGCAGTTGACCGTGAAGCTGGCGTTGTTGGAGCCTTTCATGAACGCATCGTGGTTGCCGGCTGCGTCCTCGCCGATGGCTTCAAGGATCGCGCCGACACCGATCTCGTTGCCGAAGCCGGGATCGGGATGTTTGAACGTGACCACGTGATTGACGGTCTTTGTGCCGGCGGCGGCAAAGGTAACGGTATCGCCGGGCTCCATCGTGCCCACTCCAAACTGGTAAAAGACTTTTCCCGGGCCATCGGCGGTGATGGTTCCCGTGAGCCGAATGTGCGCGGGGCAGGGGCCGGTGTAGTCGGGAACGGACTGGAGGGTCACGTCGGTGACGTTGGTGGTGGGCTTGGATGCAGAATCGCCCGTGCCGAACTCGGCATGGACGCCGGTGGCCGTAGCTTCGCCCTGAACTGGCGTGCAGCCGTTCGGAGGCGCGAAGGCGGATGCGGGCGGGCGGGCGAAGCTCAGTTGCTTCACCTCGAGCATCGTGGTGGCCGTGCCGCCGGGCGGGACCATGACCTCTTTGACGGGGTAGCCGCCGGGATCGGCGATCCAAGCCGTGACTTTCATTTGGTCAGCGGTCATTTCCATCACTTTTGCAGGAATGCCGTTCACCGTCTCCCGTCGCAGCAGCGCGGCGTGGGCGAGGAAGTCCGCCATATCCGGCGAGGGGTTCATCACGTCGAACGCGTCGGGCACGGCGGGCGAGGTGTAGGTCATCACCGTGCAGGGGACGGAGGGATCGCTGACGATCCTGGTGTAGATCTTGTGCGCCTGCAAGTCGTAGAGGATGTGATTGTGGAATTCCTTGTCGCGGCCGGGGCCGACAGGGAAGAACTGGTCGACGGCTTCCTTTGGGCCGTCGCGAACGACTTTGACGACGGAGACTCCCATGGGATTGGGCGCGGGGTCTTCGGTGAACGAGTAGGTTTGCGGAGCCTGCGGCCAGAGCGTGGCGGCGAAGGCGGCCAGAACGGCAAACGGAGGCAGATGGTGGATTGGGGAGCGGCGCATGATGGAATCCTCCTGGCTGGGGAGATGGCAACTCAAGAATCACGGCCCGCTTGAGTGTATCAGCGGTGGCAATCGATGCGTTGTTTGGAAAACGGCCGCGTGTGGAACGATGGATGATCCGCACGGGCTGAAGCCCCGGTGTTTCTTTGCGGAAGGGCGGTTGTTGCGCCTGTTTCCGAGAGATGCTACACTTCGGCCCACCCAAGTTGCCGACCATCAGAGGAGAGTGAAATGAGGAACCCGAGCGGCCTCATCGTCTTGATTGGCCTGATCATTCCATGGCTCGCGCCGCCCGAGGCACGCGGGCAGGAGACGGCCGCGAGCTTCCGGATCCAAGTGAATGGAGTTGCGATTCTGCCTCACATTGGCGCGCGCTACACAACCATGAAGCAGATCCAGGGCGGCGATTGGCAAGGCTGGGGAATGGACGATGCAGCCGCGGTCTCCGAAGAGGTGGTTGGCGTGCCACGGAGCTTTGGGCGGAAGTGGGTTGAGGTCCTGGCGCAGATTGAGAACACTGGCACTACCTCCGGCCGGTTCCAACTCGCGACGCCGGCGCTCGTCGTGGGAGGGGGAAAGAAGATCGAGCCGTGGGAGTACCTTCTTGCGAACATGTCGGATTACGATGGCCTGGTTCGCTTACTCCAGCTCTCGCCGACACCACCCTCGGGTAACACCGTGCACCTGAAGGTGGCCGGAGCGGCCTACTGCGACCTCGCTGGCCAGCAGAAGACATGGATCATCGCGATCTTTCAGGTCCCGGCCGGGCAATCGGAGGGAACGCTGGTTCTGGGAGACTTTCCCGGTGTGGCCGTAAGGATCCCATCGGGGAAGGGTGGGGACTAGAGGCAGCTTTACCAACGGATTCGACTCTCTCCTGTAGCGGTCCCAGGGGTGCGCGCACCCGCAACCGTTCAACCGATTTCGGACTCAGGGCAGCAGGCTTCGGCGGGCCTGATGCCGAGAATCTCGATTTCGAGACCGCCGAAGTCGGGGTGATCGTTCTCGCGGATACGATAGGCGAGGTCGATGAGCGAGCCCTGCTCAAGGCGGAGCTTCATGGCGCGCTCGGCGAGGTTCCAGCCCACGCCGCGGATGGAGCTGGCGGGCGCAGGGCTGATAGGCAGGCGAGCCGGGGAACCGTCGGGCGGGGATGCGGAATCCTGCGTGAGATTGAGTGCGAGGTGGCGCGCCTTTAGGATGCGGGGCGCCGAGAGCAAGCGCGCCCGGCGGGCGAGGAAGACCGGCTCGGGGTTGCCGTGGCCGACGGGCTCGAGCTTGCGCAGGAATCCGGCAAGGACGGGCGTGATGCGGTCGAGCGGAAGCTCGGCGTGAATGCGAAGCAGACGCTCGGGCTGGCGGGCGGCAAGATGCTGTTCGGCATAGGCGCGCAGGCGGCGCTTGAGATCGGGCAGCTTGTCGGCGGGCAGGGCGAAGCCGACGGCGAAGGCGTGGCCGCCAAAGCGAGTGAAGAGGTCGGCGCAGGATTCGATCGCGGCCAGCAGCGGGAAGCCGTCGACGGAGCGGCCGGAGCCGTGGGCGATGCGGCCCTGGGGGCCGTCCTCGACGCTGACCACGATGGCCGGCTTGGCGGTGCGCTCGACGACGCGCGAAGCGAGGATGCCGATGACGCCGCGGTGCCAGCCGTCGCCGTCGACGAGGAGCAGGCGGTCGCCGGCGATTTCGGCGTCGGAGGCGAGGCGGGCTTCGATGATGGTGAGCGCGGCGGCCTCGACGTCGCGGCGCTCGCGGTTCAGCCGTTCCAATTTGTTCGCCAGCTCGGCCGCGCGCAGCGCGTCGCGCGTGGAGAAAAGCTCAACGACATCGGAGGCAACGTCCATGCGGCCGGCGGCGTTGATGCGCGGGGCGAGGCGGAAGGCGACGTCGTAGCCGGTGAGTTGTTTGCTGGCGGGGTCGAGCGCGGCAGCGGCGAAGAGCGCGCGGAGGCCGGGGCCGACGGGACGGCGCAACTCGCGCAGGCCGAGTGCGGCGATGGTGCGGTTCTCGCCGCGGAGGGGAACGGCATCGGCGATGGTGGCGATGGCGGCCATCTTGAGAAAACTGGGCAGAATTTTCTCGCGGACGCGCGTTGGATCGCGGCGCTCGAGAAGAGCCTGCGCAAGCTTGAGGGCGATGGCGGCGCCGCAGAGGTCTTTTTCTGGATAGGCGCAACCGGGCTGGTTGGGATTGAGGATGGCGAGGGCGGCGGGGAGCGCGTCGTGCGCGTCCCCAGTCCCCACGGACGAAGACCTGTCCGCGGGGCCCCGGCGGGCAAGTGATGATCGGTGACGATGAGGTCGAGGCCGAGGCGGCGCGCGGTCTCGGCTTCGGCGAAGGCGCGCATTCCGGTGTCGACGGTGACGACGACGCGGACGCCCTCGGCGTGGGCGGATTCGAGCACGGAAGACTGCATGCCGTAGCCGTCTCGCAGGCGGTGAGGGACGTGAAAACGCGCTTCGCCGCCGAGCATCTCGATGGCCGTCTTGAGCAAAACGACGGCAACCGTGCCGTCGACGTCGTAGTCGCCGTAGAGGAGGATCGGTTCGCGTGCGGAGATGGCGTGTTCGAGGCGTTCGACGGCGGCGCTCATGCCGAGCATGAGGAGGGGATCGTGGAGGTGCGCCGGCTCGGGGTTGAGGAAGGCGAAGGCCTCGGCGGCGGTCGAAATGCCGCGCGCGACGAGCAGTTCGGCGAGGACGAGCGGGAGGCGCGCCTCGCGGGCCAGGGCGGCGGCCTGGTCAGGATGCGGCTCAGCAAGGAGCCAGCGCTGGGGCGGGAGCGCGTGGGGCGCGGAAGAGGATTCGTTGCCGTTCCCTGCGGCGCCGGCTGAAATCGGCCACCGGGGCTTACTCATCCTCGTCGTCGTGCGAGTGGGTGTCGTCGATCACGATGTCGTGAAAGCTCTCGATGTTCTCCACCAGGGCCTGGTAGCGCTCGTACCACTCGGTGGTGGTTTCGTGGAGGAAGACGAGGCCCTGGTAGACGAAGCCCAACTGAAGGTAGCCGAGCTTGCCCGAGTATTTGCGCAGCCACTTGGCCTCGATGAGTTCGGCGGATTCCTCGTCGGGGAAGTTCATCTCGCCGGCGTCCTCGATCACGGCGTCGAGCTCCTCGCGGTCGAGTGTCATCTCGCTGAAGGTAATGAACGGAGCGCCCACGTGCTTGGCCATCTCGACGAAGTCCTTCCAGGCGTCGGGATTGCCGCGGCCTTCCCAGAGGATGGTGGGGATGTCGTCGGTGACGTAACCGGGGAGGCGGCGCATGCCATGGCCCTCGATGAAAGCCACCATGTCGTCTTTGAGGGAGAGAAGGTTGTCGGTACTCATCGTCAATCACTAATTCTCGCAGATGGAGGCGGGGGTGAATCAGGAAATCTTTGGCGGACGGGCGGGGCGTTGTGGGAAGCGGGCGAGGCGGACAAGCCGAATTGCGGAGCGGCGCGAAAAGAATTCCGCGCGCGGGATGGAAGAGGTAGTCTGGAATGTCTGCAAACCAGGAGGGGCCCTGCATGCCTGCGTACGAACACCACGTTTTTGTCTGCCTGAACACGAGGCCCGCAGATGCGCCGCGGCGGTCGTGCACGACGGATGGAAAGAGCGAGCTGCATACGCGCTTGCAGCAGTTGGCGCGCGCGGCCGGGCTGGACGGCAGAGTGCGGATCAACAAGGCGGGATGCCTGGACCAGTGCGAGCACGGGCCGATGGTGGTGGTGTATCCCGAGGCGGTGTGGTACTCGAACGTGCGGCCGGAGGATGCCGAGGCGATTGTGGCCGAGCATCTGGTGGGCGGGCGGCCGGTGGAGCGGCTGCGCATCGCCGAGGAGTGCCTGAACACGAAGAGCTGTCCGCACCGGGCCTAAAGACAGGGAATAGGGAGTAGGGACGAGGGACCAGAGGGCGCCGATTGAAGGAGAGTGTGGCGCTGGGGCGTGAGCCGAAGAAAGAGCGACAAAACAGACCGCCTGCCGGGGCCGGGCGCGGAGACACACGGCAAGCACCGTGAGATGCGCGAGGCTCCGCGCGCCCATTTGGCAGTACGCTCTACGAAGGCTTGGTAGCCGTCGTGTGCACGATTGTGATCTGCGTCTTGCCGCTGTACTCCGACGAATTCCCTTTGACGGTGATCATCACCGATTCCTGCTCGCCCTTCTTGGCCGTCAGGATGGAGGCCTCGGAGGTGTCGAACACGGAGACGTCGCTGCCGAGCTTGCTCTTGTAGAAACTCACCACCTGGTCCTTGGAGTCGGAGGTGACGTAGACGGCGGAGACCATGGTCCCGGTGGGCAGGGTCATGCGCATGCCGCCCTTGGCGGACTGTGCGCCGGGGTAGGGATCGACGCCGAGGTCGGCGGCGGTGTAGTTCTCCGAAGTGCCGGCGGTGATGGTGCCGTTGCCGGTGGGCAAGGTGATTTGATGGCCCGAACTCGCCTCATGAACGGCGTGGGCAATGCGCCAAACGAAGAACCCGAAGGCGCCGGCCACGAGAAGGCCGAGCGCGATGAACACCGCGACCACGATGAGAACGATCTTGAGGGCGGTGTTGCCAGACTTGGCCGGCGCGGCGGGCGGCGGCACGGCGACGGGTTGCGCGGGGGCTGCAGTTGCGCCGGGCTGCGCGGGCGTAGCGGCTTCGCCGGCGCCTTCCACGGATGTGCCGCAGGAGGTGCAGGATTGCACGCCAGGGAACAACTCCGCTCCACATTTCGAACAAGTGTTTGCCACGATGATCTCCTTTTTGTCTGGTTGTTTCGGGAAGGTGCCTTCCTGGCACTGGGGGATACGCCACTATACCGCACGGGGATGAACCGGGTCGCCACCATTTCGTGATTTTTCACGGGATGGGCCGAGGGGCGGGAGGGCGAAAATGCCGTGGCAAGCCGGGGTGAAGGTGTACAGCCGCGCGGGCAGTGCGGTATCCTGAAGTTTCACCCATGATTTTCTCCCGCGACTACATAGGCTACCTTGCCCGCCGCACGGTCAAGCACCTCATCGACGCCAAGGCGATCACCACCAGCGACGTGAAGGCGACCGAAGAGCGCGTGAACGCCGCGATGCTCGACGAGCTTTCGCTCGAAGACCGGATCAACGAGGAAGTGCGCGTGATCCTGGAGGCCTACTCCGAGGAGATGCGCAAGAGCGGCGCGCAGTACGCCGAGATGTTCAAGAAGGTGAAGACCGAGCTGGCCAAGAAGTACAAGGCGGTGCTATGAGGATCGCGGAACTCGAGAACAACCCGACCCGGATCAGCCGCGACAAGCTGAACAAGCTGGCTCACACGGTGGCCGACACGCTGGCCGAAATCGACCAGGTGGGGTTCCTGGAGGATCGCAACACCATCCGGCAGGAGGCGCGCAAGGCGCTGGAGCTTCTGCTGATTGAAGAGGCGAAGATCGACACCATGGCGCGACAGAAGATCGCCAACCAGCGCAAGATCATCCTCGAGGGCTCGCAGGAGTGGGACATCCTGTACCGCAAGTACTACAACGAGGAAGTGCGGAAGCTGGGGATCTAGGCGAGCGGCGAAGCGCGTAAGGGGCCGGTCGGGCGTTGGCCTGGAAGCGGATTTTTGTTAGATTAATAGAGGCGCCCGCGTCCGCGGGTGGCCCCCTGCAAACAGCGTGGCGCTATCGTCTAGGGGTTAGGACGTGAGATTCTCAATCTTAAAACCCGGGTTCGATTCCCGGTAGCGCTACCAATCCTCCTTCCGCTAAGTTCCCCGCATGTCCTCAGTCACAGATTAAATTCAGTAAAATCAGTAAATAGTGTTTACTGGTGTCTTTGGCTGTCCGTTGACAACCGGGGGCAACTGGGGGCAATATTGGGGGCAACTGGTGCAAGGCATGGGGCAGGGCGGCAAAGATTGGCGAGAGTTGCCCCAAGAGTTGCCCCTAGTCCACCTTGGAGCCTTGAAAGCATGGCACTCACAGCACTCAAGATTGGCACCGTCAAGCCTCATGCGAATAAGACACAGCGCCTTTTTGATGGGCGCGGCCTGTATCTGGAGATTGCCCCCAGCGGGGGTAAGTGGTGGCGGTTTAAGTACCGCATCAGCGGTAAGGAAAAGCGGCTTTCCCTTGGCGTGTTTACCGCTGCTGGCTCAAAGGCTGTGGAAGTGAGCCTGGAAGTCGCGCGCAAGGCTGCTGAGGAAGCCCGGCAACTGTTGCGCGATGGAGTGGACCCCAGCCAAGAGCGCAAGGCCGAAAAGCTGCGCGCTGCCCACCAGTCGGAAACCACCTTTGAGGCCGTAGCGCGTGAATGGCACCGCAAGCAATCGACTGCATGGGTTCCCGCCCATGCGGAGCGCGTTTTCCGGCGCATGGAGCGGTACATCTTTCCGAGTCTCGGACAGAGGCCGATTGCCGAGATTGAAGCCCCCGAGCTGCTGAGTGCACTGCGGGTGATTGAGGCGCGCGGCAAGGACACAACAACACATCTTGCACGGCAGTATGTGGGCATGGTGTTCCGGTATGGCATTGCGACCGGGCGCAGTCAGAGGAATCCCGCCGCCGATCTGCGCGGAGCACTCACGCCGGTAAAGAAAGGCAACTTTGCGGCTGTGACTGAGCCTGAGCAACTGGCGAAGATTCTGCGCGCACTGGATTCGTATGAGGGCACGTTGACTGTGCGCTGTGCCTTGCGGCTTGCTCCGCTGCTGGTGGTGCGCCCTGGAGAATTGCGAAAGGCCGAATGGAAGGATATTGACCTGGACAAAGCAGAGTGGCGCTTTGTCGCATCCAAGACTAACCCGAATCACCTTGTGCCTCTGAGCAAGCAAGCGATGGCAATTCTGCGTGAGGTGCAAGCGTTCACTGGTGACGGGCGCTTTGTGTTTCCGAGCGCACGGAGCGCACAGCGGCCGATGTCTGATGCCGCTGTGTTGGCTGCAATGCGGCGCATGGAGATTCCCGCCGATGAAATGACGGGGCACGGATTCCGCGCCACATTCCGCACAATTGGCGCTGAGGTATTGAAGTTTCGAGTTGACCTCATGGAGCACCAGTTGGCTCATGCGGTCAAGGATGCGAACGGGACCGCCTACAATCGCACGTCATTCCTGCCTGAGCGCAAGCGCATGATGCAACGGTGGGCCGATTACCTGGACCAGCTCAAGACCGGAGAGGCCGCAAATGTAATCGTGGGCAAGTTCGGAGGCGGCGCGGCCTAGCACCAGTCGGCTGACCACCAGCCGGGAGAGCACCAGCGCCGGGGGGAAACCATCCCCCCGCGTCCATCGGCGCGTTGTAGGGCATTCTGGCGCGTTCTTTCTGTCGCACCAGCCCGCGCGCGGCCTGGCACTCCAATTTTCAAGGCGCGAACCCGCCCCATGTGCCTCTGTGCCGGAACGAAAGAAACGAAAGATACGAAGTAAGGATGCGGTCTAGCTTACTGGGCGTCTTTGGCTCTGCGCCTTTTCGGTACTCCAAACAATCTGTCGTACTTGGCGCGGGCCACTGCTGCTCTGCGCGCTCTCTCCTTAGGAGTGCTTGCATAAAGGCGCTTGCTGCACTTGGTGGAGCATGTCCTTTTGGAGGAAATGAAGGCCACACGACAAATTGGACAGACGCGTAGTTTGTGAAGGAAGCCGGCCTGGGCGAGATGAAGCACGGACAGAACGGCCATCACTTCCTCTGCCGGAAATCGACACAAGCGCGGTATTTCTGGATGGCCGTGCAGAATTTCATAGCTTGGATCGACCGAATCGAACCGCACTTCTAGCCGATCTTCCTTCCCGCAGCCTACCCACGGTATGCAGATGTAATCGGCAAGGATTCTGTTGAGTTCGGCAGTCTCACGCCTAGACACCATTTGAACCACTCGACACACACGCTCGCGTGATTCGTCAGTGTTTTCGATCTTTGCCAAGCGCTCCCAAAAATCACCTGAACTGTCCAGCCCCGGAGTGCTTCGAGAGTCCTCTGCTATCAGGGTGTATCGCTGTTGCACGCCAACAAGCCAATAGTTGAGGTGATCGAGGTAAAGCTCATTTTCTACGCCGTACCTCTCACCCAAGTATTTCGGCTCGTTTTCTGACGGAATACAGGCGGGCATTATGCTCCTTTCGTGATGGAAGAGAAATGTTCGATTCGTTAAGTCAGACTATCTCGGTGGATGATACAGGATCAACCCAAATCATCCCGGAATGGAGCGCACACATGGAAAAGATCTTAAGGCTTCCAGAGGTAAAAGCCGCCACTGGCAAGAGCCGCAGCTCAATCTATCAAGGCATGGCAGACGGGAGCTTCCCGCGTCCCGTGGCACTTGGTGCGAGAGCCATTGGCTGGCGTGCTTCCGATATTGAATCTTGGCTTCAATCACTGCGGGGCAAGAATGAAACCGCGCCTGCTCTCCTGGCACCAGTCCGGGAAGCCCGCAAGCGCACGGCCCGCTTGGGCAATGGCCGCGCGGGGGTGTCAGCATGAGCGCGCCTTTCGAGCGTACTAGAGAAATCCGCAAACGGGTGAATGCGCACTGGCACAAGCTGCGCCGAATCGCGCGCCTTGCGTGCATGTTGTGGCCTTGGCGCAATTCGCTGGGAAATATCGCAGTGGCACAGTTGAAACTTGAAGTGGAGCGGGCGTGGCGCGCCAGTGCTGGAAGGGACGAGCGCGCGTGACTACTCTCAAGGCGGCGCTGGCTTATGCAGCGCGGGGCTGGCTGGTGGTCCCGCTCCACAATCCCAAACAAGGCGTGTGCTCATGCCGCAAGAAAGGTTGCAATTCGCCTGGCAAGCATCCGCGCACAGAGCACGGCCTTAACGATGCTTCAAAAGATCCAAAACAGATTGCGCGCTGGTGGGAGAAATGGCCGGATGCGAACCTTGGCATTCTCACCGGACAGGAAAGCGGCCTGGTGGTCCTGGACGTTGACGGCATAGACGGCAAGGCATCTTTGCAGGCATTGACGGCGGCGCATGGCGGCTTTCCCAAGGCGCTGTGCGTGAAAACCGGGCGAACGGGCACAGATGGCAAGCACAAGGGCGCGCACTACTACTTTCGCGCGCCCGTTGGAGTGCCGATCCGCAACAGCGCGGGCATTCTTGGCAAGGGCCTGGATATTCGCGCAGATGGTGGGTACGTGGTGGCTCCGCCTTCGCTCCACCCTAGCGGGCTGGTGTATGAGTGGCTGGCACCAGAGCAGCCGATTTCCGATGTTCCGCCGTGGATGCTGGCAAAGCTGGTGGGGGCGAAGCCCGCACCAGTGGCACAGACTCCACCGGCGCAAGGCGAAGTAATCGCAGAGGGCAGGCGCAATGATGTGCTTGCCAGCCTTGCGGGGTCGATGCGGCGGCGCGGGATGACACCAGAGGCAATCGAAGCCGCGCTGATGAAAGAGAATGACGCGCGCTGCAAGCCGCCGCTTGCGGCAAGCGAAGTGCGGGAGATTGCCCGGAGCGTTGCGCGCTATCCACCAGCCGCACCAGTGCGCGGCACAGAGCTGGCACCGGAACCCGTAGCAAGCAAGCCGCCGCGCCAGATGCCCGCGCCGCTTGGAGAGGCAGCATACTACGGCCTGGCTGGTGAATTCGCGCGGCTGGTGGGACCGGAGACAGAGGCAGACCCGGCGGCCTTGCTCTTTCAGTTTCTCGCTGCAATAGGTTCAATCATCGGGCGCGGGCCGCACTATCGCGTGGGAGCTGCAAAGCACTACGCGAACCTGTTTATGGTGATCGTGGGCAATTCAGCCAAGGCGCGCAAGGGCACATCATGGGGTGAGGTTCACGGGGCTTGCGAATTGATAGACCTGAGCTGGTGGAAGAGAAGAATCACATCCGGGCTTTCTACGGGAGAGGGGCTTATTCATGCCGTGCGGGATGAGATTCGAGAGTCTGTCGCCATCAAGGAAGGGGGCAAAGTGGCTGAGTATCAGGAGCAAGTGACCGATCCGGGGGAGCCAGACAAGCGGCTGCTGTGCGTGGAAAGCGAGCTGGGGCGGGCGCTGCAATCGGCGGCGCGCGATGGCAATACGCTCTCTCCGGTGATCCGCCTGGCATGGGATGGAGACGCGCTGCGAGTCCTTACGAAAAACTCAAGGGAGACGTGCGCAGGGCCGCACATTTCAATCATTGGACACATCACGAATACAGAGCTGCAAAGGCTGCTCTCCGAGTCTGATGCTGCCAATGGCTTTGCGAATCGCTTTCTTTGGGTGTGTTCCACGCGCAGCAAGTGCCTGGCCTTTGGGGGCAAGGTAGACAGAGACGCGCTGGCTCTTTTTTGTGAGCGCGTGCGGGCCGCCGTGAATTTTGCCCGCACCGTGGGAGAGGTGGCTTGGGCACCAAACGCCGCGCAGCGATGGGCAGACGAATACCCGCAACTTAGCGAAGGCAAGCCGGGCTTGTTTGGACTGGTGACGGCGCGCGCAGAGGCACAGACCATTCGCCTTGCGCTGGTGTGCGCTCTCCTGGACAAATCGGCAGAGATTCGCATGGAACACTTGCGCGCGGCCTTGGAGCTGTGGCGCTATTGCTCAGACTCCGCCGCTTTCATCTTTGGAGCGAGTTTGTGCGATCCCCTGGCCGATGCCATCCTGGGAGAGCTCCGCACTCACCCTGAAGGCATGACGCGCACTGATCTGAGTGCGCACTTTGACCGCAACAAGAGCAAGGCACAGCTAGACACTTCAATCGCGCTCGCACAGTCGAATGGCTTGCTCCGCATCGAACGGCGCGACACTCGAGGCCGGCCTTTGGAAGTGTTGCATCTAGTGAGCGTATAGCGCCGCGCGTCTTAGCGTCATTTGCGGGCGCTGTGCGCTACGCTTGTGACGAAGGCCTCACAATCGCATACAAGATGGTCACCAAAATTCCAGTGAGGACGTTTAGCGCCGCCGGCCATGCGGCTTAGTTCGTATCTTTCGTTCGTTTCGTTGTGAGACGGCAGAGTCGAGGAAAGCACCAGCAAGCGGACTGATCTGCAAGGCAGAGGGATGGGGGGTCAAAATCTCTGGAGCCTCTCAATGCCTAGACCGTCATGGAACCACGTTTACACGTCCACAAAATCAAAGTTTTCTCGAAAAATGAACCGAAATTGCACCGTGTCTCTATCCCGCCGCTGAGCATAGTGCCAAAGACCGGAATTGGCCCTCTGGTGCGCTCGTAGCGGGATAAACAGCGACGCGCATGCGCTGCGGCGCTTGGGAGCACCTTTTCCGACATCCGCCAAACTGTAGTCCTCTTCGCACCCGAGTTTCCCATCGGCCAGAATCTCATCAAAGTGAAAGGGCAAGCTCCCAGGCTGGTTTTGGAGAAGTCTTCGGTGGCCTTCCCTTTGTCCGCTGTCGGCATGCAGCACCGCCTGAGCGCAAAGCTTCCGAGAAACCGACTTATCGTGAGTAATCGGCTCTTCGACGAGCGACTTTGGGATTTGGCATCGGCCGGTCTGCTTTCGGCAGCGGTTCCGTATGCGGGCACGAATTAGCCTGCATTTCTCACAAGCACTGATTTTGGGAGTGTTTGTGTTGGTATTGGAGACACGGTTGGCTTTTTCGATGGGCGTACTGGCCGGAGGAACCCTGTTACGTCCTCGCTATGGCCTGGTTCCGATTCCCGGTGTGTCCTTTGCGCATGGCTCCGCCAGGCCGATGAGTTCAGCAGCGGTACGGAGCGGAGTCTTCTGAGCGACGCGCGCCGGTCAGCAGCGCAGGGCGTGGAAGGCGTGTGCGTAGATGTCTTTCCAGGGATAAGCGCTGCTCATTGCCAGCACGACGCGGCGCGCGCTGATGCGTATGATGGCGCCGATTTTGAGTAGCTTGAGGCGGATGGTATCGACCTGGGCCTGAGCCCATTCGGTGCCTTTCAGTCCCAGGCGGCGCAGCGCTTCCATCAGCGTGTAGGCCAGCGCCGAGAAGTAGAGCCTGAGCTGATTGCCCTTCATTTCGTCGGTGGAGAGCCGGTCGGCGAACAGGCACATCTGTTCCTTGATGCGGTTCTCCATCTCGCCGCGGGCGCAGTAGAACTTCTCGTATAAGTCCTGCGCGGCCCACTGCTCAGCGGTGAGCGAAGTAACCACGAAGCGCGGGTTCTGGCCCTTGTCGAGATATTCGGCCTTGGCCACCACGCGGCGGGCGCAGGACCAACTCTTGCGGGTCTGGTAGTCGAACTCGGTGAAGACGCGGGCTGCCTTGCCGCTGGTCTGGTGCAGGATGTGAGCTTGATGCATCTGGGCGCCGATGATCTTGCTCAACCGCTGGTTGCGCGCCAGGCCGAAGACGTAATCGATATAGTTCTGTTCGCACCAAGCCATCAACGCCTCGCGGCAGAAGCCGGAGTCGGCGCGCAGCACGATCCGCACTTCCGGCCAACGCTCACGCAACTGCGCCACGATGCGCTTGACCTCGTCGAGTGAGCCCGCAGCCGCATCCTGGTTGGCCGGCCGCAGCCGCGCGCAGAGCAACTGGTCGCCGGCGAAGATGTACAAGGGCAGATAACAGTAGCTGTCGTAGTAGCCGTGGAAGAACCGCTCCGGCTGATGGCCGTAGAGCGGGATATCGGTGGCGTCCAGGTCGAGCACGATCTCGGTGGGTGGCGCGGTATGCGATTCGATGAAAAGATCCACCAGCAGACGGTCCAGGGCTTCGGCCGAGTACGTGATCTTGTGATAGCGCCCCGTGCGGCCCACCAGCTCCAGCCGGTTCAACGTGCTCTTGCCGGCCAGCGGCTCGTCCAGATCGCGCTTGCTGCTCAGCACCGCCAGCAGCGGATCGGAGCGCAACTGCTCGTGGTCGTTCAGGTCCTCGTAACCCAGCGCCAGCCCGTAGATGCGCTGCGCCAGCATCTCCCCAAGCGGGTGTTCCACCATCTCCTGGTTGCGCCCGTCCGTGAAGCAGCTCGCCAGACGGCCCAGCAGGTTGATCCTGCGATCAACTGCGCGCAGCAACAATGCCCCGCCATCGCTGGAAACCTGGCCGGCGCTGAACCCGGCCTCCACGCGGCGCGAAAAATGAGCTGTAAATGCGAACGTTTCTTGGTTACACTCTGTCATCAGAAAGGCCGCCCTTCCTCGGCTACAACTACGCCTCGACAACGCAGTTATGCCATGAAAAGACGGCCTTTCCAACACTTTTCCTATCCGTCGTCCCCGCAATCGGCAATCCGCCTGTGAGAAATGCGGGTTAGATCTGGTGGTGATTTTGAGGTTGATTTCCGTCCGCAAACATACCCCGAAACGGATAAAATGGCGAGCATCGTGGATATTACGAACGCCAGCACCGAGCCTTTCCACCGCTTTCATCGCTTCAACGAGGAATTCAACCGCAACATTCGGATTGCGGTGGGCGCGCTGGGCGTTATCGCCCTGAAGAAGCCAACTGGATCGCCGAGGAAAGTGCTTCGGCTCCCGACTCTGGGGGAGCCGTGGGGCAAGCAGACCTTATGTAGAGATGTAGCTAAGAAAGTCCCCGCAACCAAGAGGTTTCTTTCGCAGGTCGGCATCGTCCGAGTCTTCTCTGCATTCGAGGACCTTCTCATTGGAGCGAGAGCGGAAATTCATCGGAATGCAAGCTTAGGCGCTCCGGACCAACAGCAGGAGCCTTCCGACGGCGAAGATAATAGCGATCTCAGCGTGTCCGGGCTTTACTGTCAAGGGCGCCGTAAAAGGGGACCACTGTGGCGGCGTAAAAGGGAGCCAGTAGACGAATCGGAGATGGGTTTTCGGGGGAGGAGGGGCGCTGGAGCGCAGCAGAAGCCGGCTTATCTTGACCCAAACCTGCCACCGGATCAACGCGCGGTGGACCAGTCTGCTTGTCGGAAAAGAACCTTGTGTAGGACCAGCGCAGCGGCCCCGCGCAGCCGCGCCGCTTCGCCATCCATGGCCGCCACCACACGCGGCGTATGATGCGTGAACGACTTGGCGATCAGTTGGCTCTCCAGCAGCGGACAGATGCGCGGCCACAGCGCCGTGCAGTCGCCCACCACGATGATCGCCTCGGGGGCAAGGCCCGCGGCAAGCATCGTCATCCCTCGCGCCAGCGATGTCATCATCTTGTCGATCGAGCGCAGCGCGCGGATGTCGCCCTGCAGGGCCAGATCGAGCAACTCCTGAAACGAAGTCAGCGCGCTCTCCGGCGCCAGTTCGCGGTAATACCGCAGGCCGGCGCGGTTGGAGGCGAACGTCTCCCAGCAGCCCACGTTGCCGCAGCCGCACACCGGGCCCGATTCCTCCATCGCCATGTGGCCGAATTCGCCCGCCATGTCGTCCCGGCCGCGCATTACGCGCCCATCCACCAGCATGCCCGCGCCAATGCCCTCCGAGACCGACACCACCAGAAGGTTCGATGCGTCGCTGAAGTTCCCGAACCATCGCTCCGAGAACAGGCAGGCGTTGGCCGCGTTCTCCATCTCCACCGGAACTTCCAGCGCCCGCTCCAGCTCCGCGTGCAGATCGATCTGACCCCAGGGCGCGTTGGGCGAGAACAGCAGGCGATGCGTCTTTTGATCCACGCGGCCCGAGACGCTCACCCCCAGCCCCTGAAGCAGGCGATCGCCGTAAGCCGCGCGCAGCCGGCGCGCCGCCTGCGCAATCCGCGCAAGGGCCGTACTGGCCTCCTCGGCCGTCGAGCCGGCATGGAGCTCGTAGGCCACCGAATCCCGCCCCAAAATCTTGCCGTTGATGTCCACCACCGCCAGGTTGGCTTTCCTCGGCTGCAGGTCGATGGCCAGCGTCACGTGCCGGTCGTTGAGCGTCACGAAGGTCGGCCGCCGTCCCCGCGGCAGCCGCCCCTGGCTCCCCGGCACCACCCATCCCTGGTCGATGAGCTGGCCGATGATGGCCGATACCGTGCTGGGCCGCAGGCCGCTCAGCCGCGCCAAGTCGGCCCGGCTCACCGGCTGATGCAAGTGGATGGCGCGCAGAAGAATGTCGCGGTTGATCTCCCGCACCGTTTCGCTCGAGGCAACAGCGCGGCGCGGCCGAGTGGCGTTATCCGTTACAGGCATTCCTCACGGCTTTCATCATCAAATGGCCCGTGGACGCTTGCTCCACCCGAGCTTTTCCGGACAGAAGGCGCTCGCAATCAATATGTCTTAGGCGGTGAACCACTCGCCGAGGCTTAGTGACTCATGAATACCAAAGAAATCCATTCAAAACGACGCGGCAGCCCCGAAGGGAGCTGCCGCGAACGCGAACGCGAAGCGAGGTTAGAAGGTGATCCGTCCGCCGAACTGCAGCGAGCGGGCGCCCTGCGTGACCGAATAGGCGGGGCCGAAGCTGGTGATGTAACCAAACGTTCCGCCGCCGACCGTCGTGTTCGGGTTGCTGAGGTAGGGATGATTGAAGAGGTTGAACGCCTCTACGCCGAATTTGAATTCGCTCTCACGGTAAATGTGAAAGGACTTGAAGATGTTGGCGTTGAACTGCGAGTTCCCCGGACCGCGGAATTGATTGCGGTGGGTGTTGGGCAGAACCGGCGTGGCGTTGGCGCTCGCCGCCGGCTCGGTCGGGTTGGCGAACGAGTTGGGTTTGAACCACGGCTTGCCGCTGGAAACATTTGTGATTCCCGGTGTCCGCTCGTGGCCGCCCTCTTTCTGGTAGGGCGAAATCAGCTGCGCATAGGTTGTGCCCCAGCCAGGCGTTACGTTGCCAATAAGGTTGCTGTTGGCGCTCACTGAGAATGGCATGCCGCCGAAGTAGCTGTACTGGCCGTTCAACTGCCATCCACCTACGATCTGCGCCGCCAGACCATGGTTCATCCATTTCTGGCCATAGCCGAAGGGCAGGCCGTAGACGGCATACACCTGCACGTTGTGCTTGACGTCGTAGCTCGCCGAAGCCCGGTTCAGCTTGTAGTACGCGGGATAGTTGAACGTTGTCCCGCTAGTCCCCGTTCCGGCGCCATTATCGACATAATCGAAGGCGTGCGCATAGGTGTAGACTGCGCCGAAGGTTGAGTTCTTGCCCGCGCTGCGCGTCAACTGCGCTTGCAAGCCGTTGTAGTTCGAGCTGAACTCCGGCCCGTTCATCGTGACGCCGCCGGTGTTCCACAAATTACTGGTGGACGTGCAGGCCGACCAGTTGTTGAGGCAGTTGAGCCAGTTGATGGTTTGGTTGACGGCGAAGTTGCACTTCACACTCCCGCTACTGCCGGTACCAATCCCGGTAATGGATGGGTTGAAGTAACCATTGGGCATGCAAGGTGTACTCGTGCTGTCTGGCAGCGGCGCCGCATTGTAAGGACTGACGGGAGCCTGCTGGCGAACGAACAGATTGCCCACGTAGCCCACGTTGGCGACGAATTGGCGGCCTATGTCGCGCTGTACAAAGAGGTTCCAGCTCTCGATGTAGCCGCGGTGGAAATTCTGCCAGACGGAGTTGGTCGACCCTGTAACAGGCAACCCCGCAAAGCCGGAGCTGTAATTGGGAACGGCCGGAATGGGGATGCCGTAGGTCAGGGGCATCGGCTGGCCCGTCGCATAGGTAGTGGTGTTTGCCGTATCGACCGCGATGGTTCCCGTTCCGGTCCCGGCGTAGTTCGGCGCCAGGTCCATGGGGAACGAGTCGCGCAGATAGCGCATGCTATCCGGATCGGTGGTGAGGCCGAAGCCGGTGCGAATCACGGTTTTCTCGTTGAGGCGGTACGCGATGCCGAGGCGAGGCGCGAAGAATCCGCTCCCCGTGTCGACGCCGGCATCCTTGGGATTGCCCATGATGCCGCCGACCTCGACATTGGAGGTATTCGGCCGGTCGAACCGCACAACATAGATGCCGGTGTGGTCGCGATACGCCGCCGGATACTTCTCGTAGCGCACGCCGTAGCTAATGGTCAGCTTGGGATTCACGGTCCACTGATCCTGCGCGTAGGCGCCAATTTCCGTCCAGCGCAGCGAGTTCGGATCGAAGGTCTGTTGTGCCTTTTGAATGGCGTTGCCCGTCCCGTTGTTGGGCAGGCCCAACAGGAAGTCGGCCATCGAGTTGTATCCCGTAACGGCGCAGGTAGCGGTTGTGGCCGACGAAGTTTCACCGCAGGTCATGCCGCCCTGGAACAGGAAGCCGCCACGCACGTTCGAGACTCCGCCCCCGCTGGTCGGCTGGAAGTGGTTCAGGTCGAAGTGATAGTACGTGAACCCGTACTTGGTCTGGTGCTTGCCCTTGATCCAGCTCAGGTTCACGTCGCCGGTAAACTGGTTGTCGCGGAAACTGAACGGATTGGCGGTATTGGAGTTGCCGATCGAGCTGAAGGAACTGTTGAAGCTAAACAACGGTTGACCGTAATAATCCGGATCGTTCGAGTTGATGTTCGTTCCCGGAATCTTCAATGTGGTCAGTCCGTAGTCGCCCAGCGATAGATCCAGCGTGGATTGCGCTCCCGACCACTGGCGCGTGTAGCCGAAATCGGCGTCCACCACCAGATTGGCGTTGAACACATGGCTGGCGCCCAGACCCACATTCTGGATCCGGCCATGCCCCGCGCCCGGCTGCCCGCCATCGAAGGTGCCACCGCCCGCCGGTCCCAGTTGCTGCGGATCGTTCACCTGGAACGGCTCCACGCTGTATTTGCCGAAGACCTGCGTATTCTCATTCGGAATGTAGGTGATCTTCGCGTCATTGCTCGTGCGGTTATACGCGTATGTCGCCACGCCGTAGTAGTCGTTGGCCATCACGTTGTTGATCATCGTCGAGGTTGGCGTGCCGACCGTCGCCGCGATCTTGTTCAGGTTGGCGATCATTGTCTGCGCGGCCGTCGACTGGCGCGACGTGGGAATGGTGTTGACTGTGCTCCCCGTTTCGCCATACTCCGCCGTAAAGCTCGGCCGGCAGGCGTAGTTCAGATAACCGCTCGTGTACGACGTATCGGGGCTCGGACAGGTCGTGGGATTGACCAGGCTTTCCCAGCCCGCCACCTGCGGCAGAGGATCGTACAGCGTCGTCTTGGAAACCGCTTCCGAGAAGTTGCCGCCAATCATCAGGCTGTCCGGCACCGTCTGCAGGCCGCTGATCAACTGCCGCCGCGTCGTCCGCTCCCAGTTGTCGAAGAAGAATAGCTTCTTCTTGCCGGTGAGAATCTTGGGAAAGTACACCGGGCCTCCAATGTTGAAGCCGTATTCGTTGAACACGTTCTTCGGCACCGAACCGGTCGGGTTGATCGCAGTGATCAGTGAGGCTGCCGTCGCCGTATAGCTGCGGGCGTTGATCCCCGCATCCTGGTAGTACTCCCACGCGCCGCCGTGGAAGTCGTGCCCGCCGCTCTTGGTCGTGATCTTGATCGACGCCCCGCCCGCCAAGCCCTGTTCGGCGCTGAAGTCGTTGGTCGTCACGCTGACGTTCTCGATCGAGTCGGCTGGCGGAACATAGGCGATCAGGTAGGTCAGCCAGCCATAGTAGTTCATCGCCCCGTCGATACGCGTCGTGTTGCCGTTCATGTTCACGCCGTTCACATTGACCGACATGGATCGCGAAGGATTGGAAGCGGTTGAGTTTTGTTCCTTGACGTTCGCGCCGCCAGGGAGGAGCGTGTAGAGGTTCTGGAAGTTGCGCCCCGCGCTGGAAGTCATCGGCAGTTGGCCCAACTCGGTCTGGCTGATCTCGGCGTTGACCTCCGCCGTCTCTGTCTGCAGCGCAGCCGAAGCTTCGGTTACAGTGATCTGCGTCGATACGCTCGCCGGTTGCAGCGTCACGTCCACGCGAACCTGCTTGTTCACATCGACTGTGATGTCCTTTTGCTTGAATCCGGCGAAATTCCCCGCCTTGGCCACCGACAGCGTGTACACGCCGGGCAGCACGTTCAGAATGCTGTACGCGCCCACTCCGCTCGCCTGAACGCTGCGCGTCGCGCCCGTCCCTTGGTCGGTGATCGTCACCGACACGTTCGGAATCACCGCGCCGGTCTTGTCGGTCACCGTCCCCGTGATCGATCCGTAGAGTATCTGCGCCGACGCAGAGAGGGAAAACAGGAGCATGACGCCGGCCACCGCCGCAATTCTTGCTAGTCGAGTCAAAATTCCGATGTTTCGGAACAAGTTTCTTGGCCTGCCAAACATAGGTTCCTCCATGACGGATTCATGTTGTGTACCTTTCGCTCGTCCCTATCCGAGATTGGTCTGGAGTAAAGGTAGGTTGATACACCGATTCGGCTCACATCCCCGGAAAGCGAGGCTCAGATCCTGCCTGCGCGCAGATCCCGTGATGAACTAGTGTTTTGCTGCAACAAATTGGCCGCCCCGATCTGGTTGCAGGTCGCCAACCGCATCGCATCTCTCAAGAGTGAACAATCATTCGCCCTGCCGCCCGGGCGCAGCCCACATCCCCTCGCGTGGATCGTGCCAAAGGGCTGGAATAGGCAGAAGTCACACCCACAACACAGCCATGAGATACGGCTTCTCTGCTCCGCCAAACATGTTAGGTTTCGCGGAATTGGTTCGGCAACCGACCAAAGTAGGTGCTGCTCAATTTCTTTGTCGCCCGTCTCGCCACCAATTCAGGGCTGTAAATCGAAGGAACCAAAGAGGATGATTCAGTCGTTCGGCGCCGGCTCAGAATGCGGAACCCAAGGGCCACGAACTTCAACCACAGCGCTGCAGGAACTCCGGAGCAGACAGGCAATTATTGCTGACGTCGAACTATATCGAACAGCCGCTTCAACGGCAGGGCAGGGAGACCCGAACTCGAGTTCCAGCGCCGGGCTTGCTGGCGATTTCGAACGACGCGCCGATGGCCGCGGCCCGCTCCTGCATCCCCTGGATGCCGTAGTGGTCGGAAACCGGCACGGATGCACCGCCGACATCGAAGCCGATCCCATCGTCGGAGATTTCGATCGAAATCCGCTCAGAATCCGCCTTTGCGAAGACCACGATCCTCCGGGGCGAGCCGTGCGTCCCGGCGTTGGTGACGGCCTCGCGCACAATCATCATGAGTTCGTGCGCTGAACTGGATGGAAGTGTGGGGAGCTTTTTGGGAAAATGCACTTCGACAGGGATGTCGAAGAATTTGGTTGCGTGTGCCGCGATGCTCTTGAGCATGTCATAGAGATAATTCGAATCCGAATGGGACTGTCGCAGATTCCAGAGCGCATCTCTGGCGTCGGAGACTGTTGCGCGAATCTGAGCTCGAGCGACGCTGAGCAGGCTGCTGTCGCCGGTTTCCTCGCGACGGCTTGCTTCTGCTTCGAGCAACATCGCCACGCCATTGCAGCCCTGAATGAGTGTGTCATGCATCTCTCGCGCTAGTCTGTTCCTCTCTTCCAGGATCAGCCGGAATCCATAGTGAATCCGCCGAATACGCATGGAGTATGCAAGAAAAGCCGTCCCTAGGATGGCGGCAAGAACAGCCACGAAGAACCACAGGCTCCGATACCAGACGACGGGAACGACAATCAGGCAGCTGGTCGTCTTCCAGCCGTCGGGCTGTGTCCGATCGCATGCCTTCAGTTCGAACCAATACGAACCTGCCGAAAGGTTGCCGTACTCGGCCTGTTGAGCGTTCGAAGAGATGACCCAGCCTTCGTCTACTCCCTTCAGCCGGTACATGAGCAAGGTTTCCTGCGCAGGACCGAGATAGTCGGAGCCGAATGAGATGATGAGACGGCGCGGATTTGGTCCCGTTCTTATCTTCGCCGCGGCGGAGAGCATCGAATTGTCAGCCGCTACGGACCGAATGACGGGTGTCGGTTCGTCCGCGGATCCGTCCGAAGAATGGGCCGGCGGATCAATGAACACCGCACCGCGATCCGTCGCAAACCATACAGCACCGCGAGCGTCGAGCGTTGCGCTCGAGATTCTGCCGCGCGTGAATCTGAGCCCTTCGGCGTCGCTGGGCAGAACATAGGATCGCGGGATGATGAATTCCTTTTCCCCGCGTTTCGCGGCGGCAGGCGGGGAGGAGATCGAAAAGACCGAATCGAGGGCGGACACCCAGAGGTTCCCGGTTCGGTCCACGATGAGACCGCAGATATCGTTACTCGGAAGTCCATTTGCCGTAGTGAGATGGCGAACGTCGGAATCCCCGACTGCGTAGATCCCGTTGTTCTGCGTTCCGAACCACATCGTGCCGCTCTCGTCCTGCGCAATCGCCCAGATCTCCTCGCCGTTGAGCACAGACGTCGCTCGATTCTGAACTAGCGCCCCGTTGCACGAAACCGCCGGACCGGCGTCGGTGCCGATCCACATGCAGCCCTGACGATCGAGAAACAGCGTTCGGACTGCACGGCTAGGCAGCCCATCCGACGCGCTAAGCAGCTCGACGCTGCCACGTCGGATCAGGTTCACGCCAAACTCCGTGGCCACCCAGATATCGCCGTGGGTTCCCTCAACGATCCCACGCGGATAGTCCGTCGATAGCTTGAGATGAGACTGAGTCGAGTACTGTGTTACGCGGCCCGATGGGTCCACGCGATACACGCCCAGGCCCGCAGTCCCCAGCCAGACAGAGCGATCTTTGGAATAGAGGGCATCGAGTATCCTCGTGTTCCTCGGGATCGGAAACGCGAGTGGCCGGAGTTTCCTGTTTTCGATCCTGAAAACGCCGCTATTGACCAGATTGACATCACCATCGGCCGTAACTGCAAGGGTTTCGCGGTCAACGTCCAGTGCCGGTGACCCGACGAAGTGGACGTGCGTTTCCTCGATTCTGCTCAGGCCTCGCTGTGTGCCAACCCACAGACGCCCCCGTGCATCTGTCGTCATTGCAAGAATGGTCCGTGCAATGCTCCATTCCCTGAATCCGACCCTTGATGCTTGTCCATCCTTCAAGCGCCACAGGCCAGCTGAAACCGTGCCTGCCCAGATAGCGCCATCGCCCGACTGGCAGAGCGACTCGATATCGTCCTTTGGAAAGAGCAACCGTCTGAAACGCTCGCCATCCATCTCGAAGGCTCCGTCGACAGTCCCTACGATCAGATGGCGCTGCCGGGTGTAGAGGAGGCTTTTGATTTGCGAACGCGCTGATTTTCCCCACGATTGCACGGGAGTAACCGAGTCGCCATCGATAAAGGTGAGTGACTTGCCGCCGACAATCAGGCGGCCTGTTTCGTCTTCGACGATCCCATGGACATACTGCGGGGGGCCGCTTTTGCTGAGCGGCACATCTTGGAATGCGGCGCCCTTCTTCTCAAAGAGCCCGTAGTCGGTGCCAACCCAGAGACGGCCGTGCGAATCCTCGTAAATCGCGCGTACGTAGCCGTCACTCAGGCCATTCTCGCGCGTGAAAGACTCCAGGCGTCCTTCCGCAATATGGAGTAAACCGCTTCCCTCGGTTCCCGCCCAGAGGGATCCATCGTGTGCAACCAGGAGAGCGGTAAAACTGTTCCGTGGGAGCCTGCGGGTCTGGCCGACCGGGAGAGATTTGCAGTTTGAGCCATCGAAGAGGCAAAGTCCGCCTTCGGTCGCAACCCAAACGCCGCTTTCGGACCGGACCGCAAGCGCTGGCACCAACGGCTCGGGGAGGCCATTCCGCGTGTCCCAGGACGTGATGCTGAAGTCGCCCGACTGGGCCGTGACAAGACAAGGAAGAACAAGAAACAGGATTGGAACGATCCTCAATATGCTCGCCAACCCCGCGCCCGTTCTGTGTATGAAGGCTGGACTTCTCTCGATTGATCGACGCTCGGTCCGCAGGCTTTCCGTCTGGATTCTCACAAAAGCTTCCTGGCCTAAGTTCTAAAGGCGTTCCAGACCCCGCTTGAGCGCCATCACGACCGCTTGCGTGCGATCTGTAACCTGCAGCCGGGAGAGGATCAGAGTCACGTGCGATTTTACGCTCACTTCCTTGATGTTCAGCGCATCTCCGATTTCGCGGTTGCTCTTGCCCGCCACCATCAGTGAGAGCACCTGACGCTCCCGCTCTGTAAGCCGCTCGTAGTTGCGGCTCTGCAGCGCGTGGGCCACCGGCTCCGGCAGGAACATGCGCCCCTGCTCGATCCTGCGCAACGCCCGGAAGATGACCTCGTGGGAGGCGCCCTTGACCAGATATCCCATCGCTCCAGCCTGCAGCGACTGGTGAATGTCCTCATCGCCCTCATAGGTCGTGATGACGAGAATCTTCGCGGCAGGATCGATCCGCCGGATTTCTCGGATTGCATCGACTCCATAGCCGTCCGGCAGTTTGAGATCCATCAGAGTGATTGCCGGCCGGAGCCGCTGAAACATCTCGATGGCCTCATGAGCCGTTCCGCATTCGCCGCGCACGCGATAGAAGGGTTTTGTCTGCAGGATCGCAATGAGGCCGGTGCGTGTGATGGGATGGTCATCAACGACAAGAATACTCGCCGGTTCTTTTCGAATGTCTGCCTCGCGCCGATCGGGAGCACCTTCCATAAAATAACCAGGTCATTCTTGTGTGCAGGTTGTCTCCCAGCTTGCTTCAGATTCCTGGGGTTATCGAGCCTTCCCGCGAATTGGGTTAACGGCTGCAAATCTCTGCGATCTTCGATCGTCACACGCGCTGGCCGTCCACTCGTCTTTTGGCGACCGATACGGCACAAGCATGCGTGGCGTCGCGAGAATTGCTCACCCTCGTCGCGGTCCATGGCGCCGCCGCATTCGCCGTCCCGGTTGGCGTTCGCGCGATTGGCGCCAGTCCGGACCATCGCGCCATCGATTGCCCCGGCGCTCCGCGGACTGGCTTGACCCGGGAAGCGTTTACCTCTCGGTGCATCCGCGCTTCATACCTGTCCGAGCGCTCTCTTTGCCCTGCGCTGCATTCTCTGGGCAACGTTGAACTCTCAACTATATATATTTGGATGGAGCAAGAAGGAACAAGACGAATGAATCGATCGAAGGCAATCGAATTCCTCGATCTGCACCTTTTGCCGCAAGCTATCGATGGCCAATCCGATCGCCGTGCAGTCGTGACAACTTGAGCTTGGCGCTTGTCCTGGCCGGCATGGCAATTGCGAAACGAATCTAGATTACTTCTACGTTGCGGTTCATCCCGAGAAGTTCCGCCATGGCGATCACTTCCAGGCTGCTCGGATTCAGGTCCTTGCAAACAAGATTCAATCGCACCACCCGGGTCCCTCCGGTCGGCATGCGCAGCGGAAGCAGTTCTCCCGCATCCAGGTAGGGTTGAATGCGATAAACCGGCAGCCACCCAAAGCAAAGCCCGCTGCGCACGGCGTCGATCGCGCCATCGATGGTGCCTAGAGGCAGGAACCGTTGCGCCAACCCGCGCGGCTGCCGCTTGGTGCCGATCGGAACCGCTTCCTCAATGGTCGCGAGCATGTGCTGCATCATGTCGGCCCGGAAGGCCCGTCTCCTCAGCGAATGGAGCGGGTGATCCCGCCGCGCCACGGCAAGCATCCTGATTTCCAGGATCGGCTGGACGAAGTACTCCCGCGAAACCAGACCCGAAATACAGAGATGCGCGCTGTGCGCTGAAAACTCGAAATCCGCGGACAAGAAAGTGGATTGCCGCAGCTTCAACTGTGCAAATGGAAAGTGCCGGCTGAACTGCGCCAGAGCCGCAAACAGGCGGTCGTTGGGGAAGATGCTGTCCACCGACAGTCGGATCTCCAGCTTCCCGCCGGAAGCCAGCGAACGCGCCCGCTGCTCAAGCTGGTCAAATCCGGTCAGGTGAGGCTCAGCATCGGCAAGCAGCGCGCGCCCCAGTTCCGTCAGGTGGGCCTTCCGGCCCTTCAACTCGAATAGCTTGACCCCGAGCTTCTCCTGCAGGTGGCCGATTGCATAACTGATCGTCGATTGGGAGCGATTGAGCTGTTCGGCCGCCGCGGCAAAGCCTCCCAGATGGACAACGGCATTCAGGACTTCCCATTCATCTAGTGTGGTGTGCATCCCAGCTCAATATATCGAACGAATCGATCAATTCACTACAAAAACGCGACTTTCCCTTCGAAAGCTCTTAGGAATAGTATGCCCTTGAACAAAATTCGCAGCCCTCAACTCCTGGGTGTATCCGTCGGGGGCTTTTCGCTCAGACGAACAACAGCCAACAGAAAGAACGGGAATCGAAAATGAGAACGGTTCTGCTTGCAGTCGCCATGGCCGCGATGCCGTGGACGAGTTTGGCTGCGAATCCCACTGTGAAAGTGGAACAGGGCAAGCTGGCAGGAACAATCGAAGACGGGCTTGCCGTCTATCGCGGCGTTCCGTTTGCCGCGCCGCCCGTGGGCGATCTGCGTTGGCGTCCTCCGCAGCCAGCGACCAAATGGGACGGAGTGCGCCAAGCCGACAAGTTCGCGCCGCAATGCGTACAGACAAGCTTTGGACCGCCGGCGAATGGGGAAAAAGCTCCGGAGATGGGCGAAGACTGCCTGTATCTGAACGTCTGGACGCCGGCGAAGAAGGCCTCGGACAAGATCCCCGTTTTCGTCTGGATTTACGGCGGCGGATTCAACGGGGGCGCCACCTCAATCCCCACGTACAGCGGTGAGGTCCTCGCCCGCAAGGGCGTCGTGCTCGTTAGCATCGCCTATCGCGTCGGCCAGTTCGGCTTCCTCGCGCATCCGGAGCTGAGCGCCGAGTCGCCTGAACACGTCTCGGGCAACTACGGCCTGCTCGACATGATCGCCGCGCTGAAGTGGATCAAGACGAACATCGCGGCGTTCGGCGGCGATTCCAACAAAGTGACGATTTTCGGTGAGTCGGCCGGCGGCATCGCCGTCAGCATGTTGTGCGCTTCTCCCCTGGCCAAAGGCCTCTTCGAAGGCGCGATCTCCGAGAGCGGCGGTTCGTTCGGCCCTCCGCGCCCTCAGGGTGGGCCCGGCGAAAACATGCGCACGCTGGCCACTGCCGAGCAGGACGGCCAGGCCTTTGCCGCCAGCGCGGGCGCTTCTTCCATTGCCGAACTGCGTAAGCTGTCCGCGGAGAAGCTGCAGGCCGCGGCGCGGGGCATGGCCTGGCCGATCGTCGATGGCTGGGTCATTCCGACGGACCAGTACACGATGTATTCCGAGAAGCAGTTCAACGATGTGCCGGTCCTGATCGGATACAACTCCGATGAAGGGGCGAGCTTCTCCCACGACCGCACGCCGAAGGAGTACATCGACAGCCTGCGCAGGCGCTACGACGGCTTCGCCGACAGCCTGCTGAAGGCTTATCCCGTGGGCGACAAAGCCGTGCCTAAGACCGCGCGCGACTTGAGCCGCGACGCGGCGTTCGGCTGGCACACCTGGATCTGGGCCACGCTGCAGTCGAGGCTGGGCAACTCGAAGGTCTTCTACTACTACTTCGATCAGCACCCGGACTATCCCGCCGGTTCGCCGCAGGCCGGGCTCGGAGCGCCGCATGGCAGGGAGGTCGCCTACGTCTTCGAGCATTTGAATGAACTGCGGGGCGAGCAGCCCACCAATGCGGACCGCGCGATCTCCGATGCCATGGCCACCTACTGGACCAACTTCGCCAAGCGCGGCGATCCGAACGGCAAGGGCCTGCCGACGTGGCCGGCATTCAGCGACAGCAACTCGCAATTGATGTACTTTGCCGGAACGCCGCACACGGGTCCGGTTCCGACCCTGGAAGGGCTCAAGGCACTCGACGCCTACTTCGCTTGGCGCCGATCGCCCGATAGCGCGCGCGCCTCCGCGATCGAGGACGCCAAGCCCGCGAGCACGAACGTGATGGGCGCCCAGTATCCGCGGGTCCTGCCGGACCACAGCGCGGCCTTCCAGTTCAAGGCGCCCGGCGCCAAGAGCGTAGTCGTCGACATCATGGGCAAGCAGTACCCGATGACCCGTGGCGACGATGGCGTGTGGAGCGGCGTCACTCCGCCGCTCGTGGTGGGATTCCACTACTACCAGCTTGTCGTCGATGGCGTCCGTATCGACGATCCGGGCAGCCACACCTACTTCGGTGTGGGCAAAGACTTCAGCGGCATCGAAATTCCCGAAGATGGCGTTGAGTATTACCTCACCGAGAATGTGCCCCACGGCGACGTTCGCATTCGTGTCTACCTCTCGAAGGTGACGGGCGCCTGGCGTCGGTGCTTCGTCTACACCCCGCCGGATTACGACTCGAACCCCAGCGCGCGCTACCCGGTGCTTTACCTGCAGCACGGCATGGGCGAGGACGAAACCGGATGGATCTTCCAAGGCCACGCCAACCTGATCCTGGACAATCTGATCGCCGCGAAGAAGGCTGTGCCGATGATCGTTGTCATGGACAACGGCTACGCGTCGCGGCCGGCGGGGCCGTTCGGGCCGCCCATCGCTGCGGGCGTGCCCGATTTCAACGCCTTCGAGGACGTGATCGTCAAGGACGTCGTCCCCATGATCGATTCGACCTTCCGGACCATTCCGGACCAGGAGCACAGGGCGATCGCCGGGCTCTCCATGGGAGCCAATCAGGCGCTCCATATCGGAACGGACAATCTCGACACGTTTGCGTATCTGGGCGGATTCAGCGGCACGATGAACGGCCTGAGCACCGATGCGCTCGACCCGGCCACCGCTTTCAATGGCGTATTCAAGGACGGCGCGGCCTTTAGCGCGAAGGTAAAGCTGCTTTGGCTCGGGATGGGCACCGAAGAACCCATGCCCTTCCCGCGATCCGTCGGGGCATTCCGCGCGATGCTGGACAAGGCGGGAATCAAGTACGTCTACTTCTCTTCGCCCGGCACGGCGCACGAATGGCTCACTTGGCGGCGTGACCTGAACGATTTTGCGCCGCGGCTGTTTCGCTAGTAGGCGATCTTCTTCGCCTTTACTGGGCCCACCCGGGAGTCACCGCACCCCGTTCGCAACGCACACGTCCCGATTCGATTCTGACCAGCATCGCTCCGGATCTCGGTTGGCGATCGGAAGTCAGGGAAGATGAAACACCATGAAAAGCAAATGGATCGGAGCTTCCTAATACGAAGTGGGAGTTTCCCCGGCTCTCCTAAGGAACACAATTGACCGGCACGAGTTGGAATTCGAGTTCTGCGGCTTGCGCGTGCAGTCTGGCTGACTTTCGGGGTAATCCTCTTGGGACACATCCGAAATCTCAGGAAACGTCCGATAAGCCGACTTACCGGGAACGATCCTTCCGGGGACATTCAAGCAAGGGTCTCCAATAGAGTGGTGGCGCCTTTGGAGTAGCCCCGGCTGCGCAATGGGCATGTTAGAGTGCGATGGTCAGCTAATCTGTGCAGTCACAACGAAGCACAGTTTAGAGCCAGAAGCGGAGAGCAACCGGTCACTCCATGCTTGCTGCTCGATCGCCCCGCGCGCCGCATTCGAGGGCGCGATTGCGTCAACGGGCGGTGAGCGGCGGCAGATCGCTTGGCCGCTGGTGGTGGTACACGTCCCATCCCATATAACGGGCAAGCGCCTCCGAGACCGCGGCTGCGGTGTGGCTGCGGTTCATCGCGGCGTGATGCTCGAATCCGTTCTGGCAGACGACATGCATCAGGCTTTGCAGCCCCGGAACCTCGACCACCGCGCGGGAGCCGAAGGTCTTCAGCGGATCGTCGGTGAATTTTCCCTGGCCCACGTAAGCGCGAATCTTACCGGCGACGTCGTCGGTGCTGACACGGGCGATGGTCACCGGACCGGCCCCGGTGCGGCCTTCCAACGCGCCAAACGTATTTTCCTCGCCCAGCGTCGTTCCCAGGATGGGCGCGGTGGCGATGCGCACGTCGGGCAGGAAGTCCTTGGCCCAGTTTCCGCAGTGGAAAAGGACGCATTTGTCGGGATCGCCGCCGTAATTGTTGTTCCAATCGACCAATGCGCTGGGCCGGCCGCTGGCCAACTGCAGCGCGTACATGCCGACCACACCGGCGATATCGACCTCGCAGGCCGAGGGCATCATGCGCTCGCTCATCATCGACATGATGGTGCAGACGTTGACCCCGAAGTTTTTCTGCAGGGAGCTCCAGCACTGGATCGCGGTGGCGGCGATGCCGAGCGATTGCATCCAGTCGTCGACGACTTTGGCGAACTTCGCCATGCGCAGGATCGACTCCGCGGGAACCGACGCCGACTCGGCATAGGCGCGAATCTGATCGATGCGCTGCTTGATTCCGGGGTCGTCGTTCGAGATCCTGGCGGCATCGCCGAAGATTTCCGATAGATCGATGGTGCTGACCGAGATTCCGGAGGCTTCGAGGAGCTTTTCGCTGAAGCGCGTGGTGTTGAAGGCGTTGGGGCGCGCGCCGACCGCGCCGATGCGCACGCGCGAGAGCCCGCGCACTACTTTGCAGGTCTCGATGAATTGGGTCAGGTCCTCGCGGAAGCGCGGATCGGCGATCGCGACCGTGTGATCGCGAGTGAGCGAATACTTCAGCCCGTATTGGCGCAGGTTGTTGCAGACCGAAATCTTGCCGCAGAACGCGTCGCGCCGCCGGTCGAGGCCGAACTGATCGAGATCGTCCGGGCAGGCCTCGACCAGAATCGGCACGCGCACGTCGCCGAGGCGGATCGAGTCGGCCACGCCCTTCTCATCGCCGAAGTTGGGCAGGCAGACCAGGATTCCGTCGATCCGGTCGCGATTGCGGCGCAGCAGTTCGCCGCATTTCTGCGCATCGGCCCAGGTCTCGACCGCGCCCAGCTTCGTGTCTTGCGGAGAAAGCCAGACCGGTTCGACATCGATTTCCGCAAACAGTTTGACCAGGTCGCGACGCGCTTCGCCGATCAGCACGTCAGGGAAGAAGTCGCGGTTTCCGAGGATCACGCCAAGAGTCGCCAAGGGAGCCATTTCACATCACCATGCCTTTCCATGTTGAGTTCCAACCCGAGCCCGTCCGCCGATCGCACTCGCGGACGCCAAATTCACCGTGACCGCCGCCGGCCGTGCACGCCGCGGCGCCGCTTCCGTGTCACAACCGCGAAACCGTGATGAGAGCCAGCCCCACGAGGTAGCAGACGAACATCGCCGTCAGGATGCGGCCTGTGCCGCGGGGAGCTTGCGCGAATTCGCGCCACACGAACACGCCCCACAAAATGGCGACAACCGGCGCGGCGTTCGAGAGGGCATAGGAAACCGCGGGCCCGGCCGCGCCCACGGCGATGAAGCTCGAAGTGATGCCGATGGCCCAAATGGCGCCGCCGAGTACGCCGGTGAGGTGCGTGCCGGGGCTTCCCTTCCAGTACTCGGCGATCGAGACCGGGCGGCCTTCCACCGGCTTGCGCATAAAGAACGGATTGAAGAGAAAGGTGGTCAGGAACGCGCCCAGCGTGAAGAAGAACGCGGCGGTGAGCGGCATCAGCTTGCCCGAGCCGCCCGAGACGAACGCGGGATCGATGGACTTGACGGTGACGGAATAGAAGAACGCGATCAGCACGCCCGCCGCCACCGAGAGCAGGATTCCTTTTGCGCTGGGCTTCTTTACCGCGCTGGCCAGCCGCCCGTAGGCATTCATGCTGAGCAGGATGGCGACCACGATCACCGCTACCCCGGCGAACAAGAGCCGCGTGCTGCCGGGATTTATGCCGCCTTCGACGACCACCAGCACGAAGCTGAAGACGATGCCCAGAACCCACGCGATGCCGCCGCCGATGGGGAAGCCAATCGCCATTCCCGCCACGGCGATGGCCGCAACCAGAAGCAGATTCCCAAGGTTCCACACCGTGCCGCCCAAAAGCGCCCAGCCGATGCTCGAAGCGTCGGCCTGGGCAAGATCGGCAAGGAACGGGCGGCCTGTTGCGCCGAGAGTGCCGAGGGTCAGCGCGGCGATGAGCGAAGTGAGCACGAGGCCGGTGACGAAGTCCCAATAGAAAAGCTCGAAGCGCCAGGAGCGCGCGGCGAGTTTCTGCGTGTTGGCCCACGAACCCCAGCAGGTCATGGTGAGTACGCAAAGCAGAACAGCAACGGGATAGCTGTGAATCGCGATCATGGTTTGCTCTCTTTCTTTCCTTCGCCGCGCAGCCGGGCGCGCCGCACGGCAAGCCGCCACGCCCCGCGCAACTTCTCGCGCCGGCTCGCGTCCATGTGCGGCTGGAACGGCTGCACGTCAGCGGGCAGCGCGGCCAGCTCATCCAGCCCGCGCCACCAGCCGAGCGCGAGGCCGGCCAGCAGCGCCGCGCCGCGCGCCGACAGATCCTGCTGCGTGGAGCGGTGCACCGGCCGGTCGAGAATGTCGGCCTGCATCTGCATCAGCGCGTCGTTGCGCGTGGCCCCGCCGTCGGCCAGCAGAAGCGGCAGCCTGACGTGCGCAGCCTCTTCCATGGCTTCGAGAACGTCGGCCACCTGGTAGGCGATTGCGTCGACCGCGGCGCGGGCCAGGTGAGCGCGGGTGTGCGAGCGCTCGATCTGCGCGATCAATCCGCGCGCGGCGGAATCCCAATGCGGCGCGCCCAGCCCGACCATCGCCGGAACCAGAATGAGACCCGCTGAGCCGGAGACTGTGGCGGCCAGCGCCGCGGCGTCCTCGATCGGATTCGCGAGCCCCAGAAACTCGCCCACCCACTGCACCGCCGCGCCGCTCATGGCGATGTTGCCTTCGAGAGCAAAATGCGCGCCATCGGCGGCCGACCACGCGACGGTTCGCGCCAACTGCTTCGATTCGGCGACCAGGCCCGGCGTCAGCATCATCAGCGAAGAGCCGGTGCCGTAGGTTGCCTTCACCGTGCCCGGCTCGTAGCATCCGTGGCCCACAAGCGCGGCATGGGAGTCGCCGATCATGGCCACGATCGGAACTCCGCGCAGCTCGGCAATCGCGCGGCACACGCCGAAGTTGCCGCTCGATGGCCGCACTTCAGGCAGCGCGGCGCGCGGAATCTCGAACAGATCGAGCAGCGCCGGGTCCCAGTCGAGCGTCGCCAGGCTCATCAGCGCGGTGCGCGAGGCGTTGGTGTGGTCGGTCGAGTGCGACTGCCCGCCGGTCAAGTTGTAAAGCAGCCATGCATCGACGGTGCCGAGATGCAGCTCGCCGTTCTTCGCCGCGCCGCGCAACTCCGGCTGCCGATCCAGTACCCAGGCCCACTTCGTCGCGCTGAGCAGCGGATCGAGCGGCAAACCCGTCGCCGCCTGGATCGCCGCCGCACGATCGCGAAGCCGCTCGCACACGGGCTCCGAGCGCCGGCACTGCCAGGTGATCGCGTTGCACACGGGCGCTCCCGCGGCCCTGCTCCCGGCGCCGGCCCGCCGCCACGCCACCGCGGTCTCCCGCTGGTTCGCGATCGCGATGCCGGCGATCGATGCGTGTTCCACTTCCGCATAGCGGACACAAGCCGCGATGACTTCGACCACCGACTGCCACAGGGCCAGCGGATCCTGCTCCACGAACCCCGGCTGCGGCTGCAGAATCTCGAGCGGAGCCGATGCGCGATGAACCGTGCGGCCCTCCCGATCGACCAGCAGCGCCTTCGTGTTGGTCGTTCCCTGGTCGATCGCCAGAATCCATTCGGCAGCCATCTATCCCTCGCTCTTCAGCAGATCCAATGCCGCTCGCTCGATCCCCGCCGCGGTCAAGCCAAAGTGCTCCAGCAGAAACTCGGCCGTGCCCGTCGGCGCAAACGTGTCCGGCACGCCCAGGATGCGCATCGGCGCCGGATGTTCCTGGGCCACGATCTCCGCCACAGCGCCGCCCAGCCCTCCGGCGGCAAGTGCCTCTTCGGCCGTCACGATGCCGCGTGTCGTCCGCGCCGCGTCCAAAATCGCCTCGCGATCAATCGGCTTCAGCGTGCTCAGGTTCAGCACCCGGGCAGAGACTCCGCGCGCCTCGAGAGTTCGCGCCGCATCGAGAGCTCGGCACACCATCAGGCCGTTGGCGACGAGCGTCACGTCGTTGCCGTCGCGAAGCGTTACCGCCTTGCCCAGACGGAACTCGTAATCGTCGCCATGCACGCGCGGAACCGGCGCGCGGGCAATGCGCAGGAACATCGGCCCCTCGTGCCGGAGCGAGTAGCGCATCGCGGCCGCCGTCTCCACCGGATCGGCCGGAACGATCACCGAGAGATTCGGAATCACCCGCATCCAGGCCAGGTCTTCGATCGAGTGGTGCGTGGGCCCCAACTGCCCGTAGGCCATTCCCGGCGACATGGCGCAGAGCCTCACGTTGGCCTTCGAGTAGCCGAGGTCGACCTTCACCTGCTCCATGGCGCGGGCGGTCAGAAAACAGGACGCGCCGCAGACGTAAGGAATCATGCCTGCGTTGGCCAGCCCCGCGCCTACTCCCACCATGTTCTGTTCCGCGATGCCCACGTTCACGAAGCGCTCCGGGAACCGCGCCTTGAAGTTTTTGAGCTTGGCCGACGAAAGCGAGTCGTTGGCGATGGCGCACACGCGCTCGTCGGCCGCGGCCATCTCCTCGAGGGCGCTCACGTAAGCATCGCGGCAGTCGAAGAGCTGCGGCGCCTCCGGCGAAACGGCTCCTACGACCATGGCCCCTCCACTCCCAGCTCCGCGGCGGCCGTGGCGAGCTGCTCCCGCGTCGGGACGCCATGGTGCCACTCCGGCCGGTTCTCCGCGAACGACACGCCCTTGCCCTTGACGGTTCGCGCGATCACGCACGACGGCTTGCCCGCTTCGATCGGCAGATGCGAAAAGCGCTCCATCAGCGCCGCAATCGAGTGACCGTCGATCTCCTCCACCGCGAAGCCGAAGGCCTTGAAGCGTTCGGCCAGCGGCTCCATGCGGATGGTGTTCTCGGTGAAGTCGCCCTGCTGAATCCGGTTGCGGTCGACAATCACCGTCAGGTTGTCGAGGCCGTACTGTTGAGCGGTCATCGCCGCTTCCCAGTTCGAGCCTTCCTGCAGTTCGCCGTCGCCGGTCAGAACAAACACGCGCCAGGGCTCGTGCCGCATCCGGGCGCCCAGCGCCGCGCCCACCGCGATGGGCAGGCCGTGGCCCAGCGGCCCGGTGTTGGCCTCGACCCCAGGCAGCTTGTTGCGGTCGGGATGCCCGTTGAGCATCGAGAGCGGATCCATATAGGTCTTCAGTTGCTCGATGGGCAGGAAGCCGTGTGCAGCCAGCGTCGAATAAAGAGCCGCGGCGCTATGCCCCTTCGACAGGATGAACCGGTCCCTTTGCGGCCAGCGCGGCTGCGCCGGATCCACGCCGAGGATTCCGCCCAGATAAAGCACGGCGAGAATATCCGCCGCCGAAAGATCGCCGCCCGTATGCCCCAGCCGCGCATGATGGGTCATGGTCATCGAGCTCAGCCGGATCCAATTGGCTTTGCGATGGAGCCACTGCACCTGCTCCTCTGCCGTCTTCAGATCGCCGAATGTGGCTTCACTCATCACCTTGGGTCCTTCGCTATCAAGTGTTGCTCATCGCACCGGTTAGGAATCTCTTGCCCTCACAAAGCCTTTGCCCTTACGGATGGTACGAAAGACCGGTCAGGCCAAACTTTCTCTTTCAAATCATTTCCAGGACAAGGAGATTCCAGTCCATGAATCCCTTGTGGCTCAGTGCTGCTCCAGTATCGGGATGGTAGTACTCGTTCAGTGAGCCGTTTGCCTCAAGATCCCTCGCCAGAAGAAGGAGAGTCTTGTCGGCCAGCGCATCCGCCTCTTTCTTGTATCCATATCGTTCCAAAGCTTTCCATACGAAGTAGTTCACAATGATCCAGACTGGCCCAAGCCAGTTGCTCGGATTGGAACTGAATTCCAGGGAATACATGGTCTCGCGGGCCGAAAGCGACCGAACGCCCCATCGAGCGCAAAGGCGGTCGTCCGCGAGATAGTTTGCGCTAACCAGTTCATGTGCGCTCTGTTGGGGCGCGATGCCGCACCAGAGCGGCAGGAAGCCCGTAAACATCTGGATCCTTATCGGGAGGCATCTCCAGGACATGTCCATTCCTCGTGGCACGTTTGGAATGAGCTCAGCCCGCCGATCGACACATTGAATATCGACGGTGTAATAGTAACTATCTCTGGGGTCCCAGCAGAACCTCTGGATCCGCTGCGCCAACTCTTCCGCCTGGATTGAAAGCCGATCATGATCCGCCGCGCGTCCAAGCCGCCGCGCGAGTTCGGCGGATGCTAAAAGATCCTGATAGAACAGGCAATTGAGAAGCAAGTTGGCCGAGGAAAAGAAAGGCCGGCCAAATGTGCATGGGTCATTGTCATCACCGATTGCAACATCGTCGCCCCACACCAGCAGGCCAATCGGCGAGGCGTTGTGCCGGATCCAGGAATCGTAAAAACGCAGAATCGAATCGAAATGAGGCTCCAACCAATTCGCATCTCCGCGTTGATCGCAGGCCAGCAGCCCAAGCTGACCGAAAACAGGCTTGGCCTGGTTTCTCGACGTCGCATTCTTGCCCACGATTCGGAACGCGTCCGGGTCGTCCGCGGCCATCATGATTGGGATTTGCCCACCCGGTGAAGCGTGCTCGAGAAAATTCACGAGACTTCCGGAGACATGGTCGCATAACTTCTCTCTCAGCTGATCGTCATGAAGCAACGATGCGAGTCGAAAGAGTCCCTGGCTAGTCCAAAGCGTATCCCAATCCCAAAGCTCCGTTGAATACATTTTGCCCGGCAGACTGGGCGCAACACTGGGATACTTCAGGATACCCACTGGATCTCGGAGGAGTTTTGGTGCGCACTCTGCAAAATAGTGGACCAACGCATCTGCGTGTTGACGTCGCTCGTCGCTGGAGAGGACCGCCGCGTCGCTGGCGGCAGGGCTTAGGCGCTCTTCGCTGCGAGCTGTCACGAAAGAGGCAGCACCTGAAGCGGCCAATCCCGCCAAAACATCACGTCTAGAGATAGGGGTCATTCGTTCTTCTGCCTTTTGGTTTCTCATTCGGTTTAGACTGCTGCACGTGATCGGCTGGCTTCACACTTCGCCCAATGTGGTCTGATTTACATTCGCGATCTCTGGATAGCGATCCCGCGAACAAAGATACTTATCCTGGTTGGCTCTTGAGCCATTTGGCCTCGGCAACTGCCTTCGGCATATCCCCGGTGCTGCGATAAAGATGGAGCAGGCGAAAGTGCACTGCCCTGCTGGATGGATATTCCGATTCGGCGTTTGAAAGAAGAGCAATCGCCTTTCGCGGCTCTCCCAACTGCTCAAGCGCTTCGGCAAGATCCAGAGTTGCCCAAAGCGGCGCTTTTGCTTCCTGCAGTCGCGGCGAAAGGAAGTCGCGGAGCTCTGTCCATCGCATCAACTGGACCAGCGCTTCACTCACCCGTGCAGCTGCGCGCTCGTCGTTCGGATTTGCGGAAAGCTCATCGCGAAAGACGGCAAGCGCCTTGTCCCACTGACGCTGTTTTCTGTAGAGCATGCCAAGGTCGTAGCGCAAGTCCGGCAGTTCTGGATGCGAATGGAGTAACCCTTCGAATCCGCCGGCCGCATCTTCTTCCTTTCCCCGGTCAGCGAGCATCTCAAACTGGAGCTGAGCAAGATAGGGAGAGTCGGGATACATCTGGCTGCAAAGTCCGATTTGCCGCATGCTCTGCTCTCCGCTAATTACAGCCAATTGGTAGAGGAGAGCAGGATCGTCTGGGTGCCGATGCCAGATCGCAAGAACCTCGTCGAATCCAAGATCGGCGTGGAAGTTCGGAGACATGCGTTGCGCTATAGGGAAGGCGCTGCGCGGATCGCCCGAAGCGCCTGCCTGGCTAAGCGCCGTGACATAGGCATTACTGTCTGACCGTTCCTCCAGCTTCCTGACGAAGTATTGCGCAGCCGCCAGGTACGACTTGGCCAGTCTGATCAACGCCAGGTCGTGCGGATAGGCTGCGTCGCGCAGCAGAACTGTGTAGGCACTCACCGATTCGACAGGCTCGTCGAGATCGAGATAGCACGGAGCAACGATAGCGATGAGTTTTGCCTCCCCGGCGTAATCGCGGATGATCTTGCTCAGCATGGGCCGCGCGCCGTCCAAATCGCGCGAGATACAACGTTGCTCCGCGAGTAAGGCATAGGTTTGAGGCAGATACTTCTCTTTGAGAGCACGCTCAAAGACCTGGATTGCCTCGCTTGCCCGGCCCTGCATTTGGAGAGCCACTCCGAGATCGGTAAGGAGTGTTGCCGAGGCGGGATTCTTCTCGATCGCGCCTCGATACAACTTTTCTGCTCCCGCATAGTCGCCGTGCAACATCGCGCTGCGGGCCTCATCTTCAGTGGCCGAGCCTGCCGGCAGCTCCTGCGTCGAACAGATGGACGGGACAAAGGCCTGTGCCAGGAATATCGAAGTCAGCAGAAGCCACGGACGTAGAAGAGACGGGATCATTGTAAGGTCCAAGGATAGCCCGAGCCGCTACTGCGAGCCCGGATGTAGACGAGCTTGCTGCGATCGGGAACGGAGTTTTCCAGCGCCGCCAGTCTACTATCGGTGACGGCATGATTATGCGCACAAACATGCTGCATAAATTGGGCCGGCCGCAAGAGGACCGGAGCAAAATGAGCGCAGAAAGCGGTCCGGCTTGCGAAATCGGCGCCGATCGAAGGGACGAAGAGAGCGGGCAGAGTGACGGTCATAGTTGATCGCGGATGCATGTTCCTGGCCACTCCTGAGTATTCTCTCCGCATCCACGCTATCTGGCTCCTGACCGGAATGCACGGGCGCGTTTGATGAATGCGCGGAAATGCCGGTCCAGGGCTCTCGCCCCGAAGGTTCGGGCGGGTGCGGAGAATCCGAATCCCCGCACCCGTCCTGACCTCTAGAACAGCACCTTCAAAGTAAATTGATTTTGTCTCCCCGGGTGGTACGTGTTGATGGAGCTGATGACGCCGAAGGCCGCGCCATCGTCGACGCCGGAATCCGGGAAGCCAAACTCCGGGTGATTCAGCACATTGAAAGATTCCATGCGGAACTGAACATCGAAGTGCTCGGCCGCTTTGAAATCCTTGAAAAGCGAGAAATCGATGTTTGCGATTCCCGGCCCGCGGATGATATTGCGCGAGCTGTTTCCAAACGCACCTTCCAGGGGCTGTTGAAACGCCTGCGTATTGAACCAGTGGAGATAGTTCTTACTAAAACCGCTTGGATACGGATTCCCCACGATGTTCGCGCGCTCCGTATATGCAGCGTTGACAAAGCCGATATCGTTCGCGCCAATGGAGAACGGGAATCCGCCTTGCGCAATTCCAATGCCATTCACCTGCCAGCCGCCGATCAAGGCATTCTCAACATGGTTGGCGTTGCCTGCCACTGCCCTGCCGGTTCCGATGGGCAGCTTGTAGAGCGCGCTCACGGCAATCCGTTGCCCCACGTCGTAGCTGGAACGGGCATAATCCGCCCCTATGTCGTGGTCGTCTTGCGGCCCCGCCCATCCCGCGCCGTTCGCATCGCCGGACACGGCCGCCGCAGCCGACTTCACATCCATTGCCTTGGACCACGTATAGGCGACCAGAACAGCAAGGTTCGTTCCGCGATGCTCAAGTTTCACATCCATCGCGTTGTAGTTCGAGTAGCCGTTCCAGCCCTCGTAAACGAGATACCCGACGGTTGAGTACGGGGTGCGTGCCGCGATCGTTGCCGCGCAGCCGGTGCCCGCAGCTTGAGTCAGGATGCACTCGGTCGGCTGGTTGGGATCGGTTCTGATATTCAGGTGAGTCCCTTTATTGCCTGCGTAGTCGACGTCGAGGATCGTATTTTTCAGGACTTCCCGCTCAACTCCGAACGACCAGTCGCCAATGTAGGGATCGAGCTTCTTTGTCGCGGCGATTTGCAGAAAGCTCAGGTCCGAGGGCTCCACCGGTCCCAGTGTGGTCAACGAGGGGAACAGATTGTTGGTGGTGTAGATTGCTCCCGTTGTCTTGTTCGATGTGTAGAGCTGCGTCGGCGCCAGCGGATAGACCGCCGTTGAAGCCTCGTACTCATTCGACTCCGACGAGTCGTAGAACAATCCGTATCCGCCGCGCACTACGGTCTTATCGTTGCCAAAAGGACGGTAGGCAAAACCGACCCGGGGCGCCCAGACATTCCGCGGCGCCGGCCCGTTGCTTCTGCCCCCGTAGGCGTAATAGCCGTTCCCGTAATTCTTGACAATCGACTGGTTCGCCATGTAGAGGCCGCCTCCGGGCAGGTTCGGATCGAACCACGCGAAGTTATTTTGTTCTTCTGTGGCCACGCCGGAGAAGTCGTAGCGAATCCCCAGGTTCAGCGTCAACTTGTTCGATACCTTAATGTCGTCCTCAAAATACGGCGCCCACGCCGCGAATTGCAGATGAGGCGCGTTGCCCGTGGACGGATTCGCAAGCGGTCCGGGCTGGTCCACGCTGACCTGATATACGTATCCAAGCAGCATGTCCGCAAGGTTGCTGTTCGTGTATTCTCCGTCAAAGGTGAAGTTCCCGTACGGATTGGACGTGTTCAGCAGAGCGAGGATCCAGTGGCGAAACTCGAATCCCGCCCCGATCGTTTGTCTGCCATGATTCCAGGACAGGGAGTCTCCCAGATCCCAGGTCGGCTGCGTCTGGTTGTTCGGTAGGTTTGTCGCGCCTCCCGCGGCCGAATACGCCACAGAGTCGGCTCCCGTCGAATTGAAATTCATTACCGGATAACTCGACTCCGGCATGTTGAAAGTTCCGGTGAACCCGAGCGTTGTGATGGCCGATTGAGGAATTTGGTAGCCGGTCCTGTTACCCTGTGATTCCACGAAAGCGATACGCGCCTGATTGAGCAGCTTCGGCGTAAACATGTGCGTTTCGGTGATCTGGTAGTGCCGCGCCGTCTGCAGGATGATCTGATTCGTGATTGCGTTCAGGCCTTGTGGCTGAGTCTGGGTGGCGTCCACCTTGGTTGCGCGCACAAAGATCGAGTCCGAAGGCCCGAAGGTGTGATCGATTCGATACGTTTGCTGATCCGACACCGTCGGCTCCGGCAAATTTCCCACAAAATTGTAGACTCCCGATCCATTCTGGGGGGTGGGGAAGAAGAGCGACGCGGCCATGGTGCCCAACCGCGAGAATCTGGTAGTCGGGATGAGGTAGTTTCCGCTCGAATCCTGCGGAAACGGATCCCCGGTGGCAGGATCGATGATCGGCGCGCTGGTCCCGGGAATCGTTCCTCCGAGCTCGGCTGTGGTTGGAACGATTCCTTTCTCCGTAACGGACGTGGAGATTCTCTCGCCTTCGTAGTTGGCGAAGAAGAAGGTCTTGTTTCTCCCGTCGTACAGGTGCGGGACCAGAACCGGGCCGCCGAGCGAATATCCGAATTGATTCTGTTTGAAGGGCGCAACCACCTGAGGCTTGGCGTTAAAGAACGTTCGAGCATCGAGGTCGTTGTTGCGCAGGAACTCGAACACCGTGCCATGAAACTGGTTGGTGCCGGACTTGGTGCTGATATTTACCTGGTTTGCGCTGAATCCGTACTCCGCGGAATAGGTCTTGGTCTGTGCCTTGAATTCTTGAATCGCGTCGATCGAGAGTTCGTACATCGGCGTGTCGTAGGAGGTGTCCAAAATCGTGGTGCCATCGACGGTGTAGCCGTTCGAGTCGCTGTTCCCGCCGCCCAGGCTGGTGGCATCGCCTTCGCCGAATCGGTATTGCCCCTGCTCGCCGCCGGTTTCCACTGCGCCCGGTGTCAGAAAGAGCAGATCGGTGAACATGCGGCCATTCAGCGGCATTTCGGTGATCTGTTCGCCGGAAACCACCTGTCCCACCGAGGCTGAATCTGTGTCTACGGCAAGTTGTTCCGCGGACACGGTGACGTTTTCGGTCACCGCGCCAGGCGACAATGCAACGTCGACCCTCAGGACCTGATCCACATCCAGGACAAGCCCTTGCGATGTACTGCTTTTGAATCCCGATTTGCTCACCACCACCGAGTAGTGTCCGGGGGGCAGTAGTGTCGCTGTGTAATTGCCACTTGTATCCGTGACCGTTGATCGTGACACGTGCGTGTCGGCGTTCTCGATCTTAACGGATGCCTGAACAATGACCGACCCGGTTGCGTCGAAAACTGTGCCGGTAATCGTGCCCGATGTGTTCTGCGCCGGCAGCAGACTTGCGCTGAACAAGCCGGCCACCAGGACCACCAAGCATTGCCTTATGCGTCTCCTTGACATTTCCCCTCCAGGTGGGGTCCCGTGAGCAAATGAATTGCCTCATGGAATCCCTTGAGCTAATGCTGCGTGATTTCTTACGAAGTTCGCTAGCAACGGTCCCATAGCCAGAAAGCCGTAACCGTCTTCCCTTGTTCGAAAATTACGGTGGTGTGCGAATACGACTTCCCAAATCCGCGCCCCATTCGAACGGTTAAGCCCGAACGAGTCAAGATTGTTCTGGTAGCCCGCGCGCGCCTACGGCTTGATACGTGATGCAAATCATTGCAGGCAATGGAGATCCCCCGAACCGGTTGCGGACCGTATCAGGCTGGTGTTACGTTGACATCGGCCGATTTCTTGCGCGCGGAGTCAAACCATGACGTCCACTGGGACAGTGACAGGGGCTTGGCACCCCAAGACAGCGAGCGAAAAACAGCTCGTGCGCTCGCAGCTCGAAAAGATCTTGAGCGACGGTAGATTCGCTGCCAGCAAACGTTATCCACACCTGCTCCGCTACATCGTGGAAGAGACTCTTGCGGAAAACGAAGACAACCTGAAAGAGCGCACCATTGGGGTAGAGGTATTTCATCGGCCGCCGGATTACGACACCAATCTCGATCCTGTTGTGCGCCTTTGTGCTGCGGAGGTAAGGAAGAGGCTCGCCCAGTATTACCAGTCACCGGCGAATGGGGCCGAGCTAAGAATTGATTTGAATCCGGGGTCCTATGTTCCCGTTTTCTCGCAACCCGCACCGGATGCGCCCAGCCTCGAGGTAATTCCGGCGGATGTTTCCTCAAAAGCAGAGCTGGTCAGCCAGCCCAAGCGGACGAGAAAAATCTATTGGCCCGCGGGTTTGATCGTTTCTGGCTTGATCGTCGTGGCGATATTGGTCTTGGGCACTCGATATTGGAGGCAATCCGAGGAACAAAAGTCCGCTCTCGAAGAAGTCTGGTCTCCGTTGCTCACCAGCGGCAAGCCCGTCTTGTTCTGTATTGGCGGAACCGAGTTGTTTCTTTCCCCTCATGATTCCCCGCTGACTGAGCTCCAGAGCGTGGCCGATGAAGACTCGTCTCTTCAGGCGTTGGCGGACAAGAACGACTTTGTTCCTTTTTCCGACGTGCAGATTCTTAGCAGATTTGTGTCTCTGGTCGGAGCTCATGGACATGCTTTCAGGATCCAGAATTTCAGGACGACCGTTTCCTCTCAGCTTCGGGAAGGGCCGGTTGTTCTGATTGGCGCGATAAACAATGAATGGACGCTGAACAGAACGTCCTCACTCAGGTTTCATCTGGAAGGACCCGAGGGCCCCGACAAGGTTTACTGGATCGCGGACACACAGCACCCCGAGTCACGCGCCTGGCAAGTCAGAGCAGAGACTGGGCGGAGCGATGTTGTCAAAGATTATGCAATAGCCGCTCGCTTCACTGACGAGAGCACCGGCCAGGTGGTTCTGGTCGCGGCGGGAATTACGGGCAGCGGAACCAGGGCTGCCGGTGAATTCCTAACCGATGCAGCGGACCTGAAGCAGTTGGCAGATGGCGCTGGCGCCGACTGGGGCAAAAAGAACTTCGAAGTCGTCCTTAGCTCGCAGGTAGTCAACGGGATGCAAGGCAAGCCCAGAGTGGAGGCTAAAGCATTCTGGTGAGTCACCTGTCACGCGCGACGCACGGCGTGTTCAAACAGAATATCCCAGCCCCTCACTGCTCGACTTGAGGGGCTCGACTACCACTGGACCAAATGGAAGGCTGGTCGCCAGCAAGAGCGAATGACACGGGAATCGGTGCAGGATCCCGTCGATGAAAGATCAGCGACCCCCACTTGGAACGTTTCTTTGAGGCGCTTCAACCCGCCAAAGAGGAGATGCCCGTCGTTCGGATAGTCCAGAAGGCCGGCATCAGGGCGTTCGGAAGGCCTGAAATTCCTTAAGGGTCTGGCGTCCGAGGTTGGCGCGGTCGACCAGGAAGATTACGCGGCGCGCACGCGCAAACTTGATGAGCCGGTAGAGGAAGTTGCATGCGGTGTAGGTCTTTCCGGCGCCGCTGGACATCTGTATCAGGGCGCGGCGGCGGCATGGAGGCTAAGAGAGCCTTGGACGTTGAGCCAGGGCTGGCAATCTCATCTTGCAGCCACTCGGCTCGTGTTGCCGGCGTATGGAAGCTGAAGACAGGGTGGCTGGCGGCATCGGGTTCAAGCAGGTTGGTGAAGCGCGTCTCGACACCTGTGGATTGGTAGCAGAAAGGCAGCGGTCGGCGCGGGGCTGGGAGACCCTCCGGAATGCCTTCGCTGTATTTCTTCGTCTGGATCTCCACACCGACGAGCGTGTGGCCTTCCGGCTTCGCCTCAACCACTCCCGCAGCTTGGCCTTTGACAAAGAGCAGGTAGTCCGCTTCACCGAAGCCGTGGCCGAGAGAGAACTCGCGTACAGCGACGCCGGGGCCGGCATCGATATTCGCGTCGACGCGGTCCTGGACGATCCAACCAGCGGCCGTCAGCAGGCTGTCAATCGTTTGCCGGGCTTGTTCTTCAGGTGTCAAGTTGGGCTGAAAGCTCTTGGCCCCCGGTGTATGACAAGGCCTTGGGAAGTCTCCAGGTGTCCCAGGGTTCAGCGCCAAGACTTTCCGGCGACCAGATCGATTGAAATGACTCGCTTCACCCAAAATTCGAACAATGCCACAGGTAATGCGACTAGACATCCGTTTAGAATGTTCGCCCTCCAGATCAGGGAGGCGGCTCGTCACCGGCGGGGCCCGGATTGTGATGGCCTCTAGGGTCTAGCGACTGTAGCGGATAATGTAGCGGGTGCCGGTCTAGATGGGCTTGTACTGGCTAGAATCGAAGAGCCATAACTCGTTGAGAATATGAGGGTAGCGAAGCAGACACAAACCAGCATAAGTGGCCCTGAGAGGTCTGCAAAACCTTTATGTATTCGTGCGATTCACCGGAATGCCAATTTCATGACGGTTACTGATGCACTTCTGCGGTGAACTCGGCGGTATTTGGCGAAGCAAATTCGATCGCCGCGCAAGTTGAAATACCGAGCGCCACCCGCCATGCGGCTTAGTTCGTATCTTTCGTTTGTTTCGTTGTGAAACGGCAGAGCCCAGGACAGCACCAGCAGGTCAGACTGATCGGCCAGATGGAGGGATAGGGGGTCAAAATCCTTCGCGTGAAGGCTCGCCTAAACCGTGTTGCCAAGTGCATTTTCACATCCACAAAGGGGATTTCTTTTCCTTCATTCGAAAATCTCATACGCTTTGGACATGTCTGTAAAGCACAGCTCCGGGTGAAAGAACGGCCTCTGGTATGCTCCACTGCTCTGTTAGTCCGGCGGAAAGGTCGCCAAACTCCCCTGGAAGACAAGGCTCAAAGATTCTTCCTGTGTTGGGGCAACATTGAGGGCAACTTTGAAAGTATCAGAATCGCCAAATCAATAAAATGAATACGTTGCACTGGCTATTGGGTAGGCGGTAGCGCTACCAAACAGTCTGCAAGCTACGGATATGGCCCGCCGGATCGGCGGGTTTTGCTTTTTGCGTGACGCGGGCGTTGCCCCGGGAAGGCGTGCGCTGCCTGAGCGCGGCCGCCGGGGGGCCGTGGGCCGCGAGGCGAGCACTTCTTACCCGGCCGAGTAAGAATTACCCGTCCCGCGACCGTGCAGCTTCGGTGCATATCTCAGACAATCCTTTTGGATTCATGCGATTGACGCGATCCGGAGTTTGGACCGGCAAATGCCAATAATAGGTCAAGATTCGCCAACGGAAGGACCGGGCGAAACTCCCGGGTGGAGAGGAGCCAGCATGGCGACCCAAGCTCTGATACATAGCGAAGTGGAACGCTCGAGCGGATTGCTGCGGGTGGTGGGGATCTACGCCGGCTGGTTGCCGGAGCTACCCCTGAGCGAGACCGAGATTTCGACCCCGAAAGTTCCGGGCGCGAGGATTTCAGTTGCGTCGGGCCTCGGGTGCGCGAGAGGCGCGATGATGGCGCTGGGAATCGAAGCGGCCGCGGCGGTGACCGCAATCTGCCTCTACGGAATGTTGCGACACTAAATCACCTTCAGCATGTAGCCCTCCCCGAGACGGCCTGGCAACGGCCGGCCTTGTTTTTTTGGGCGAAGCATGGCAGTGCGTCAGACGATTTCGTAGGGGTGCCGCTGATGCCGTGACAGCAGGCTGGCGGCGATGTCGTCGCCCAGAATTGTCTCCGTCTTCGGATCCCAATGCACAGGATGCTGCACCTTCATCGCAATCCAATGCAAAAGGCATGTGGAGCATGCGCGGTGGCCGACCTCCGCAGACGCGACGGGCGCCCTTCGGGATCGAATGCAATCGAGCCAGTTTCCGTGTTGATCATCGGAGGTGTAGACGTGGAACTCCGCGGGCCCAATGACGGAGTCGAGGATTTTGGGGTCGCTCGCGCGGAGCGGGACGATGGGGACAGCCGAAGCTCCGGTGGATGTCGGGGTGGTCATGCCATCTCTGCAGACAAAGATCCAGCCCTTGTCGCCAATCCATTTGATGCCGTTTTCGAAATCGCCTGAAATGGTCATGACCACGCCGTTGGCGTAGCGGCCATAGGTTTTGAATGGCCCGTGAACATCCCAAAGCCCTTCGGCCGGGAATTCCGCACGGCCCCAGACCTCGACCGGGCCGGTCAGCTCGGTGTCCATTCCCCAGTGCGCCGTATCGACGTGATGTGCGCCCCAGCCAGTGATCATTCCGGCTCCGAACTGTTCCATGCGCAGCCAGCCAGGGCGGTCGAAGCCCTTTTGCGGCATGACGCGATCGACGGTATAGGGCACCTCAGGGGTTGAGCCCAGCCAAGCGTCGTAGTTGAACCCCGCTGGAACCGGCATGGGCTGCGGATTGCCGCCGGAGGGGTCGCCGGGGAGACCGATCTCGACCCGCAGCAGTGTTCCAATGCGGCCGTTGCGCACGAGCTCGACGGCGCGGGCGAATTGCTTCCACGAGCGCTGCTGCGATCCGACCTGGAGGATCTGTTTGCCGGCCTTCACGCGATCGGCCATGATGCGGCCTTCGCGGATGGTGAGCGAAGCCGGTTTTTGCAGATACACGTCCTTACCCGAGTCCACGGCAGCGACAGCCAGCCGTGCATGCTGGTGATCGGGCGTGGAGATGAGGATTGCATCGATTTCCTTGTTAGCGAGGAGTTCTCTGAAATCGGAATATCCTTTTGTGCCGGTATAGGGCTTGCCGAGTTTCTGTGCGTAGGCGCCATCGACGAACTGCTTTCCGAGTTCGACACGCTCGGCGCTGAGGTCGCAGACGGCGACGATGCGATTGTCGCGGCCGGCGACGCCCGTGTATTGGAGCACTCCCGGCATGTCGTGGCCGCGCGAGATGCGGCCGACGCCGATGGCGCCGATATTGATGCGATTGGAGGGTGCGGTAGCGCCGAAGACAGAGATGGGAACGATGGCGGGAAAACCAGCGGCAATGGCTCCGGTGAGGGGGCTCTGGATAAACGTGCGTCTCGTGGACTTCATAGGATTCTCCGGCGCACCGTGCGGCGCAGTGACCAATGTACACCAGCGGAGAGAGGGGCATGAGCGGCGAGGCGGGGCCGCCTGCAAGCCTGCCCCTGCACCTTAGTTCTTCAAGTCAGATAGAGTCCCCGGTGTTAGCATCGAGATTGACCGATGCCAAACAAAAAACTGCAAATCATTCCCCTGGGCGGGCTGGGCGAGTTCGGGATGAACTGCCTGGCGGTGCGCTGGGAAGACGACATTCTCGTAATTGACGCGGGCCTGATGTTCCCGGAGTCGGAATTGCTCGGCGTGGACATCGTGGTGCCCGACATCACCTACCTGATCGAGAACAAGAAGCACGTGCGCGGGATTGTGCTGACGCACGGGCACGAGGATCACATCGGCGGCCTGCCGTGGATTCTGAACGAGCTGAAGGTGCCGGTGTACGGCACCGAGTTCACGCTGGCCTACGTGGAAGACAAACTGGAGGAGCACCAGCTCCTGGACGAGACGGAGCTGATCGAGATCCAGCCCCGGTCGAAGTTCACCGTGGGGCCGTTCACCATCGAGCCGATCCACGTGACGCACTCGCTGGTGGACGCCGTGGCGCTGGCCATCGAGACGCCGGTGGGCGTGATCATTCATAGCGGCGACTTCAAGATCGACTTGGCGCCGCTCGACGAGAAGGCTTTCGACCTGCATACCTTTGCCGAATATGGCAAGCGCGGCGTGCTGGCGCTGCTGCAGGACTCGACCAACGTGGAGCGGCCGGGCTATACGCCCAGCGAGCGCGCGGTGATCCCACGGCTCGACGAAGTGTTTATGGAGACCAAGAAGAAACTGTTCTTCAGTTGCTTCTCGTCGTCGATCTACCGTATCCGGATTGCGATGGAACTGGCGCGCAAGCACGGGCGCAAGGTGGCGGTGGTGGGCCGCTCGATGGTGGAGAGCTCGGAGATTGCGCAGGACCTGGGCTACATCGACGTGCCGCCGGGACTGATCGTCAATCCGGGCCAGATTCGCGACTTTCCGCCCGAACAGATGATGATTCTGATCAGCGGCACGCAGGGCGAGCCGATGAGCGCGCTGAGCCGCGCCGCGGTGGACAATCACAAGCACGCGCACGTGGAGCCGGGCGACACGGTGGTGCTGAGCTCGAGGATCATTCCGGGCAACGAGAAGGGAATCTTCCGGGTGATCGATCACCTGAGCCGGCGGGAAGCCAACGTCATCTACGACGATGGGCAGCACGGGCTGATCCACGTGAGCGGCCACGGCAGCCAGGAAGAGATGCGGCTGCTGATCAACCTGGTGCGGCCCAAGTTCTTCATTCCGATTCATGGCGACTACCGGTTCCTGCGGCGGAACGCGCAGGTAGCCATGGAGACGGGCGCGGTGGATCACGCCATCGTGATCGAGGACGGCGACGTGCTGGAGCTGGACAAGGACGATGCGCGCAAGCAGGAGAAGGTGACCGCGGGACGGATCCTGATCGACTCGGGCTCGTCGATCGACGTGGTCGAAGACCTGGTGATCCGCGACCGGCGCATTCTGTCGGAAGACGGCGTGGTGCTGGCGGTATTGGCCATCAACAAGAAGACGGGCAAGGTGGAGCGCGAGCCGGAGGTGCTGATGCGCGGATTCGGCGGCGCGGACATCACCGAACTGGCGCGCGAGACGGTGCTGAAGACGCTGGACGGACTGAACGCGGAACAGAAGTCCGACTACGGTCTGGTGAACGAGCGAGTGCGCGTCGATCTGAAGCGGCTGATCCAGAAGAACACGGGGCGGCGGCCGATGATTATGCCGGTGATCCTGGAGATCTGAAGAACAGGGAACAGGGAGATACTCGCCGGGCGTTGGTTGGGCACACGGCGAGCGTTGGCGTTGGTCAGGCGGGGAGCGGAGCTCCCGCGGGTTGATGCGGCAGCTCCCAGACGCGGCTGCGGTCGCCCGAATGCGCAGGCACGCGGACCTGCGGCCCGGTGGAGACGACGGATGCGTCAGCGTTGCGGCAGGGGATCGCGCGCATGCAGATGAAAAGTTCGCCGACCGACAAGCGGGCATTACCTTCAAGATCGAGGAATCCGGCGCGATGCTCCTTGCAGAGGGCTTGTGCATCGGGCGAGAGCCGGGGCGCGATGACCAGACGCGTGGCGTCGGCGGGAGCCGGAAAGGCGCCGCAATAGTCGTTGAGCAAGGCTCGCAAAGGCTCCAACTCGCCGGCGGGATCGACCGCGCAGGCGAGGAAGTGGCTGTGCCCGAAGACGTCGATGCGCGCCAGCAAGGCGGCGCCACGGCCCGCGGATTCGCGCCGAATCTCTTCGAGCCTGACTCCGGAGACCTGCGCGAGCAACGCCGATAATGCACCGGCTGCACGGTCGATCAACTCAGGCGAATGTCGATTGGTTCTCATGCGAGTCCCCCTTGTCGGAACGGGTCTGCTTGTCGCTTCGCCGGTTGAGTAGTGCGAGGATGAAGGAGTTCTTTCCCGAGCGGATCATGGCCAGGGGAAAGGGCGCACGCGACTTTTCGCTGCGCTGCTTGGATTGCAGCCAGAGGCTGAGGCGGGGATCGTGAATCTCCGGCTGATCGCGCCAGAAGGCAGGCGTCAGTCCGCACTGGATGCGGAGATGATCGAGCTGCAATTCAATTTCGGCAACGCCCTCGCGAAAGTAGCGGCGCACGTTGCCCTCGCCTACGTAGAGACCGGTGACCCGGCTCCCCATGCAAAGTGATGTAACAACCATTGGTTCCTCCGCTCAACTCGACGTCAGTCAATGTCAATCTCGAGCATCACGGCCAAGGCCGACCCGGAGACGGGAGGTGATCTTGGCCCAAAGCGTAGCACGGTTTCCGTTAAGCCTTGATGTCAATGCCGCGGTAAATATTGCCGTCAGAGGTTCTTGAGGTGCACAAAAGGTGTTAACCCGAAAGTCGACAGGCGGTGATCGGGTTCTCTCGACAACAGCGAACTCCGCCGGGTCCGCGATTGGCATCGAATCCATCGGCGGCCGGCCGATGGCTTGCGGCGACAAGGATCCGCGGACGCAGCGAAAATCGCCACGGCCCACATCGATCTGGGAATTGAATCTTCGCTGCCACGAGCCCGTACTGCGCCACGGGACTCAATGATTTGCCGAAACGAGAAGGCCTCTCACGACCGGCATGGAGTGTGCGACCGATCCCGCGCCAGTTCTCGAGAACCGGCGTCGCGCCCGGCGAGCAAATCCGGGAGCCGCCAGTCGACACGACAAGGCACACCAATCCCGGACACGGACTCGCACACGATCAACGAACGAAAAGGGGAAAAAGGAGAGTCAGGATGAGACCTAGCTTGCGGATTGCTGTCACCCTGACCGCTGGGGCTCGGCCCCTTGAAACTTCTGTGGGAATCTTGGACCAAACTCGAATCGATGTCAAGACGATTCGGTGAAGGTCTGGAGAAATTGGGCCGAACGTTGTGGAAATTACTCCATTCGCCTTCGAGCTTCCCTCTTCGAAGGTTTTGACCCTTCGCGGAACGAAAGGTCACCGGGCACGTGCAGAAGGCTCATCGGAGAAGATCTCGCCGTCTCGGATATGAACGACGCGATGCGCGTACTGGGCGATATCCGCCTCGTGGGTGACGAGCACGATGGTGTTGCCGCGGGCATGGAGCTGATCGAAGAGCGCCATGATCTCGATGCCGGTTTTGGAGTCGAGGTTGCCGGTGGGCTCGTCGGCGAGGATGATCGACGGGCTGTTGACCAGGGCGCGGGCCACGGCGACGCGCTGGCGCTGGCCGCCGGAGAGTTCGTTGGGCTTGTGCATCATACGCGACTCGAGGCCCACGTCGGCCAGGGACTGTTTGGCGCGCACGATGCGTTCTGCGGCGGGGGTGCCATTGTAGATGAGCGGCAGCTCGACGTTGTGCAGCGCGGTGGCGCGAGCCAGCAGGTTGAAGGTCTGGAAGACGAAGCCGATCTCCTTGTTGCGAATGCGGGCGAGCTGGTCGTCGTCGAGCTCGCTGACGAGCTGGCCGTTGAGCCAGTAGCGGCCCTTGGAAGGAGTATCGAGGCAGCCGATCAGGTTCATCAGCGTGGACTTGCCCGAGCCCGAGGGTCCCATGATGGCGACGTACTCGTTGTGGCGAATGCGCAGCGAGACGCCGCGCAGGGCCTGCACCTGCTGCTCGGATCCCATGTCGTAGGTGCGCCACAGGTCCTCGACCACGATCATGTCGTCCGCGGAGACCACCGTGGTTTGCGGAAGTTCCTCGATCCCGATGCCGTTGGAAGCCATCCGAAACTCACCTTCGTCTGGAATTTGGCTCCGGCGAGCCGGAGCGGCGGAACATCAGCTTGAACTGCTGGTGGAAGAAGCCGGTTTTGCGGTATCGCGCTTCAACAGGGCGCCGCCCTTGAGGTCGCGCAGAGTTTTGTAGGGACCTGAGACCACCTCCTGGCCCTGGTTCAGCCCGGAGAGGATCTCGATGTCGGTGGCGCCGGAGATGCCGGTGGTGACGGGCACGAACTTGGCGCGCAGCCGGCCGTGGGGATCCTTGTCGATGACAAAGACGCCCTGGACGGGGTTGGACTTTGCAGTGGAACCCGAAGAAGCCGTGGCCGCGTGAACGCCGCCCTTGTCCTTCTGGGCGTCGGTGGCCGGATCGTGCATGGTGAGAGCCTGGATGGGCAAGGAGAGGACGTTGGTCTTATGCGCGGTGGTGATCTTGGCCGTGCAGGAGAGGCCAGGGCGAAGATCGTTGAGCTCGGCCGGATTGCCGTCGAGCGTAACCACGACCTTGAAGTCCTTGGCTTCCTCGGTGCCGGTGGTGGATTGAGAGGTGGCGACGCCTGTAGAGCGTAACAGCGCCTGATCGCCGACCAGAGTGACGTGGCCCTTGAAGACTTTGTTGGGGAGCGCATCCACGGTGACTTCCACCGGCTGGTTGAACTGAACGTTGATGATGTCGGTCTCGTCCACCTTGACCTCGGCGGTGATGATGCTCATGTCGGCGAGGGTCATCAACGTGGAGCCTTCGCTGTTCTGGATGCCTTCGACGACGGTCTCGCCTTCGCGGACCGGCTCGTTGGTCACGATGCCGTCGAAAGGAGCCGTGGCGATGGTCTTGCTGAGGAGATCCTGGTCGGCGCGGAGGTTCGCGACAGCCGTCTGCAAATGGCCGCGGGCTGAATCGGTCTGAGCCTTGGCCTGATTCAGTCCGGCAACGGCCTGAGCCAATGATGCGACATCCAGATCGTAGGCGGCCTTCTTGGCGTCGAAGTCCTGCTTGGCCAGGATGCCGTCTTTGTAGAGAGCCTGGGCGCGGTCCCAGTCGAGCTTCTTCTGCTCAAGGTCGGCCTGAGCGTGTTCGACATTGGCCTGAGCGGTCTTCTCAGCGGCGATATAGGAGGCGATGTCGGTCTTGGCGGCGGCGATGGTGGCCTGCTGTGCGTTGACCGTCGACTCCTGCTGCACATTCTCGACCGTGGCCAGAATCTCGCCCTTCTTTACTCGGTCGCCTTCCTTTACGAAGAAGCGGGTGATGCGGCCAAACGACGTGGCTCCCACGTTGACGTAGCTCTTGGGCTTGATCTGCCCGGTGCCACTGATGACGGTGGACAGATCCTGGCGCACCACGGTCGCGGTAAGAACCTTGGTGTAGCCGGCCTGCTGCTTGACGACCATGACGACGATCAGAATGACGGCCGCAACCACGGCAAGAGAAATGAGAAGAATTTTCTTCATGGGCGCTTCTTATTCCGGTATTTGTCTCCATTTCAGTGTACGCGAGGATACGGCTGTCGGTTCCATTGGAGGTCGAATGGCGGTTAAGAAGTGTTTTCGGCCTGCTGCCGGTTCCGGGAAGGAAAATCCGGAAAAGGCTACCGTCTGCGCACCGGAAGGGGCCAAGGCGGGACATGCCCGCCCGCGGGTTAGACTCCCGGAGGCGGGTTGCGGCGAGCCGCAAGGGCCCAAAAGCCGTGCATTTTCAGCGTCGGGGGTTGCCGCGCGGTTGACTGCGGGACGGCTGGCGCGTCCAACACGCAGCGGAGTGTCTACCGAACCTTGCCCAGCGTATCGCCGAGCCGTAGAATGAAGGGATTGCAGGAGTGTTGCAGGCAATGACGTTCATCAGCCGCCGTTTTCTTTTCCAAGCTCTTGGTTGCGGTCTTCTGTCGATACCCGCGACAGGGCTACTGGCCCAACAAAATGCCGCGCCGCCGGCCACAAACCAGCAACAGGCCGCACCGGCGGGCCAGGACCAGGGCCAGGAAGCCGATCCGCTCAAGCGCCAGATGTCGGACAAGGAGCGGTACAGGGCGCAGAAGAACCTCCGGATCGAGTTGAAGGGGCCCTACAGGGTCTGGCTCGACCAGGAAGTTCCCTACATCATCACCGACGACGAGCGCAAAGCGTTCATGAGCCTGAGTAACGACGAGGAGCGCGAGGCGTTCATCGAGAACTTCTGGCAGCGGCGCAACCCCAACCCCGATTCTCCGGAGAACGAGTTCCGCGAGGAGCACTACCGGCGGATTCAGTACGCCAACGATCACTTTGCGGCGGGCAAGCCGGGATGGAAGACGGACCGCGGGCGCATCTACATTATGTGGGGCCCGGCGGACTCGATCGACTCGCATCCTTCGGGCGGAATGTACGAGCGGCCCATGGACGAGGGCGGCGGCGAGACGTCGACGTTCCCCTTCGAGGTCTGGCACTATCGCTATCTGGAAGGCATCGGCGAGAACGTGGACCTGGAGTTCGTCGACACCTGCCAGTGCGGCGATTATCACTACACCATCGATCGCAGCGAGAAGGACGCGCTGAAGATGGTGCCCGGCGCGGGGCTGACTCAGTATGAGGAGATGAACAAGAAGGGCAAGGAGGACCGGTTCCAGGGCGGCGGGCTCGAGCAACTGGGCAATGGCCCGATGGGCGCTCAGCAGCAGGGCAAGGAGTTCGACCGCATCGAGATGGCTGCCAAGCTGTTCGCGCCGCCGCCGATCAAGTTCGGCGACCTTGATGCGGCGCTGGACGCCTTCAGCTCCACGCACAAGCTTCTCAACGGCCCGCCATTTCCGTTCGACGTGCGCACGGATTGCGTGAAGGTGACCGACGGCATGGACCTGGTGCCGATTACTCTCCAGATCCGCAACCGGGACATCACCTTTGCGACCAAAGACGGGGTTTCAAAGGGAGTGGTGAACATTCTGGGCCGGGTGACTACGATCATGCACAAGACGGTGCAGAGCTTCGAGGACACCGTAGAGATCGAAGAGCCGTCGGAATTGCTGGGCAAGAGCCTGGATCGCCGGTCGCTCTACTGGAAGGCGCTGCCGCTGCCGCCTGGGCACTACCGCCTGGATATCGCGATCAAAGACGAGAACAACCAGGATCATATTGGAATCTACGGAAGAGCCTTGGATGTTCAGGAGTATGAGGACGACAAACTGGGTGTGTCGTCGCTGATCCTGGCCGACCAGATGAACACCGTGTCGTCGCACCAGATCGGAAGCGGCAACTTCATCATCAGCAACACGTTTATCCGGCCTCGCGTGGCGACAGGGTTGGCGACGCCGGTGAGCTTCAAGCGGAACCAGGACCTGAACTTCTGGCTGCAGTTCTACAATCTTGGCATCGACGATGCGACCAAGAGTAACTCTGCCACGGTTACCTACCAGATTACCAATGCCGATGGGGCGGTAATTCTGGAGAAGCAGTTGGATTCAAAGGACTTGGGTCCGCACAGCGACCAGCTGACGGTACAGAAGACACTGCCCATCGCCGGGCTGGAACCGGGCAAGTACAAGGTGACGGTGAGGGTCGACGACGCGATCACCAAACAAGAGATTGCGCAGTCGGCTCCTTTTGTCGTGGAATAGGAAACAATCCGTGCAGCCGCCAACTGAGCCAGAGAATTCGGTAGCCTGCGCGGAAAGCGTTTCGAGGATGAGCGCCAGAGACGCGGCGAGGACTCAGATCAGTCGATGAAGGGAAATCCTCATCTCGCCGGTTTGGCCGTATTGTTTGTCGTTGCGGTAACTCCAGCCTTGGGAGCGACGCCTGCGTCGATCACGGGCGTGGTGCGCGACTCGGCCGGGGTGCCGCAGATCGCCGCCGAGGTTGAGTTGCTGCGCCCCGACATGAGCGTCGTGGCCACCGTTTACACCGACGGCGCCGGCCGATTCCTCATCTCGTCGCTGGAACCGGGGCGCTACGCCCTGAAGGCGATGGGGCCCTACTTTCTGCCGACATTGCGAGAAAACGTCAGGGTTCGCGGCTCAGTCGTCGTCAATCTCACGCTGAATACCCTTTACGAAGTCATCCAATGGCTTCCGACCCAGCCGCGCGCCGGCGATTCGCAGAAGGACGACTGGGCGTGGACGCTACGCTCGGCCGCGAACAGGCCGCTGCTGCGCTGGCTCGAAAACGGACCGCTGGTGGTGGTTTCCGACGGTCCGGGGACCCAGCCAAAGCTCAAGGCCCGCCTGATGGCGACCGGCCAGGCGGGAACCTTTGGGGAGACCGGAGAGCGCTTCTCGACGACGGTGGAAGATACGCCGGCCAACAGCCAGGAGCTGCTGGCGCGCGTGGACTTTGCGCCGGGCAGCGACGCCGGGATGGAATCGATGCTGGGCTTCCGGCAGGATCTTGGGATGGCGGGTTCGGTGCAGTCGGTTGCCGCGATCTCGATTGAGCCGGAGGTGGACGGAGCAGGAGACCAGGGGCTGGACGAAGCCGCAGTGCGGACCTCGGAAGTGATGCGGTTCGGCCCGGATCTCCAGGCGGAAGTGGGCTCGACCGCAGTCGCCGGGCGTTTTGGCGGGGACTCTCCCCATATGGCGACAGCAATGCTACCCTTCGCCAGCATCGAGTTGCGCGGCAGCGCTTCGACGCTGCATTACCGGATGACCACCATGGCCGCCAATCCCGCCAATGGGGAAGACGAATCCGGAGCCGCGCTGTGGCTGCCGGCGATCGCGGAACGCAACGGACGCCTAGTGATCGAACACGGCATGCATCAGGAGATCGGATGGGCGCGGGAGACGGACGCGTCGGCTGTCGCGCTTGCGGTTTACTCCGACAGCATCGCCAATCCAGTGCTGGAGGCGATGGGGCACTTTACTGGCAGCGATTCGGCAGCCGCCGGGTTCATGCTCATCGACTCCGCCAGCCATCTGCTGCGCGCGGCCGGTCCGGGATTCTCAACGACGGGCGTGCAGGCCAGCTACCAACACCGTTTCGGCGGCGACAACCGCATTCGCCTCTCCTACGCCAGCGGTAGCGCGCTTTCGATGCCCAAGCTACCGCAACCGGCGCCGCTCGCCGACGTGCTCGCCAATGCCCACCCCCGGCATGTGCAGAGTTACTCGATCTCGCTTTCGGGCACCCTGGATGGCACCCAAACCCGTTGGCGCGCAAGCTACCGCTGGCAGCCCGAGGACACCGTCACCGAAGTTGCCCGGTTTGCCAAGGATGCCGACGATCCCTTCTTGAACGTTCGCTTGAGCCAGCCGATTCACCTCGTGCGCGATGGATCGGGCGGTTTGGAGGCGATGCTCGAAGTGAGGAATCTGCTTGCCGAGGGCTATCGCCCCTACATCCTGAACGACGGTTCCCTGCTTTTGTTCGCCACCGATCAACGCAGCCTGCAAGCGGGCCTCGCGTTCACCTTCTAAAATCGCTAAGAAAGCAAAACGGAGCCAGCCGCCGCACCGCAGTGTGTGCGGGTGCGCGTGTTGCCGCCGCTGCGGAACAAGAGTCAGAGGATGAGGTCCGATGAAGAGCCACTGTCCCAATCCAATTGCCGTTCTTTTCCTTGCCGGCATCGCGAGTTGCCCGTTGCCGGCGCAAAGTCCCGCCGCTCAGCAGAAGGGCGCGCAATCGCAGCCGGACGCATTGCTCGCCGGGTTTGAGAATCCGCCCAACGGTGCGCGCCCGCGGGTGTGGTGGCACTGGATGAACGGCAACATCTCTCAGGAGGGGATCAAGCTCGACCTGGAATGGATGCATCGCGCGGGGCTGGGCGGAGTGACCATCTTCGAGGGCGCGATCAACACGCCGCAGGTGGTTCCCGAGCGGCTGGTCTATATGACGCCGGAGTGGAAGCACGCATTCGATTTCGCTGTGACCACGGCGCACAACATGGGCATGGAGGTGGCGATCGCCAGCTCGCCGGGATGGAGCGAGACCGGCGGGCCGTGGGTGCCGGCGGCCGAGGGCATGAAGAAGATGGTGTGGTCGGCGACGCGCGTCGAGGGCGGCAAGCCGCTCAGCGGAACGCTGGCGCATCCGCCAGAGGTGAGTGGAACCTTCCAGAACTTCAGCGTGCCGGGCCGTAAGACTCCGGACGGCAAGACGGTGACGCCGCCCGAGTTCTACGCCGATGCGGCGGTGATCGCGTACCGGATTCCCGCGGGCGATAAGACGCAGGCGGAGCTGAATCCGCAGGTGACCGCGAGCAGCGGGACGGTGAACACGGCCGCGCTCTCCGACGGCGACGTGAGCGCGGTTGCACTGGACTTGCCGGCGAGCGCGCCGGGCAATGAGGCGTGGGTACAGTTCGATTACGGCCGTCCGCAGACGATCCAGGCGGTGACGCTGGCCAGCCTGAACGATGCGATCAGTGTCTTCGACCACGACAGCAAGGCGATTCCGCCGCGCGTCGAGGCCGGCGACGACGGCGTGAACTTCCGCAAAGTCGCCGACATTCCCTTCAGCAGCCTCGTCGAGCGCACGGTCGCATTTGAAGCCGTGACGGCGCGGTATTTCCGCGTGGTTTATCCCGCGCAGCCGGCCGGAACGCCCGAGCACAACCATGCGATCACCGAGCTTGTGCTCTCGAGCGGGGCTCGGATGAACGAGTGGGAAAAGCGCGCAGGGTACGCGAATTCACGGGACTTCTTCGCGATTCACGATCCGCAGGCCTCGCCGCAGTTCGTCGTGCCGCGGGCGGACGTGCTCGACCTGACGCGCAGGATGACTTCCGATGGGACGCTAGACTGGACGCCGCCGGCGGGCGAGTGGATGGTTCTGCGCATCGGCTACTCGCTGACCGGGCACGAAAACGGCCCGGCTCCGGCGGAGGCGACGGGCCTGGAAGTGGATAAGCTGAATCGAGATTATGTAAAGAACTATGTTGACGGCTATCTCAAGATGTACTCGGACGCGATCGGCGCGGATAAGCTGGGGGCGAATGGGATTTCTTACTTGCTAACCGATAGCATCGAGGTTGGTCCGCAGAACTGGACGGATAACATCCTGAAGGAGTTCGAGCAGAGACGCGGCTACGATCCGCATCCCTGGCTTCCCGCGCTGACTGGCGTAGTGATCAAAGGCACGGCGGACACGGACCGGTTTCTCTGGGACTTCCGGCGCACGATTGGGCAACTGCTCGCCGAGAACCACTACGGAGAGATCGCCGAGGACCTGCACGCGCATGGATTGAGTTACTACGGAGAGGCGCTCGAATATCACCGGCCCTCGCTCGGCGACGACATGGAGATGCGCAGCAAGACCGATGTGCCGATGGGCGCGATGTGGACCTATGCGAACAGCCCCGAACCGAACGTCGACTACGTCTCCGATCTGCGCGGGGCGGCGTCCGTGGCGCACATCTACGGCCAGAATCTGGTGGGCGCCGAGTCCATGACCTCGCGTGGGCCGGCCTGGTCGTTCTCGCCCAACAGCCTGAAGAAAGTCGCCGATCTGGAGTTCGCGCTGGGCGTGAATCGCTTCGAGATTCACGAGTCGACGCACCAGCCCGTGGCCGACATGGCGCCGGGTCTGACTCTCGGCCCTTTCGGACTCTGGTTTAACCGCAACGAAACATGGGCCGAGGAGGCTGCGCCGTGGGTGACTTACCTGGCGCGCTGCTCCTACCTGCTCCAGCAGGGGCATTTCTCCGCCGACGTAGCCTATTTCTACGGCGAAGAGGGCCCGCTGACCGCGGTCTTCGGCTGGAAGGGAATCGACGATGCGCCGGACGGGTACGGCTTCGACTTCGTGAACAGCGACGTTGTGCTGCGTGAGTTATCGGTGAAGGATGGGAGGCTAGTAACTCCGGGTGGGACAAGTTATCGCCTGTTGTATCTCGGCGGGCGCAGCCAGCGGATGACCCTGCCGGTATTGCGGCAGCTCGAGAAGTTGGTCGAGCAAGGGGCTGTGCTAGCCGGGAATCGGCCAGTGGATTCGCCGAGCCTGGCGGACGACGAGCAGGAGTTCGCGCGGATCGCGGACCGGCTGTGGGGCCAGCCGGCAGGGGACAAGTTCTGGGGCCGGCGAATCGCGGATCAACTAAGGGGAAGGAAAGATGCAACAGGGTCTGCTGTGCGCAAGGTGGGACAGGGACTCGTCTTCGCCGGGGCGAGCGCGAACGAGGCGCTGGCGAAACTCGATGCAGCGCGCGACTGGGAGTACGCGAGACCGGAGCCGGACACGGCGCTGATGTTCGTTCACCGCCGCTTGGACGACGGAGACGTTTATTTTGTCGACAACCGCGTAGGCCGCGCGGAGAGCGTGGATGCAACGTTCCGCGTCGCGGGCAAGGCGCCCGAGTTATGGGATCCGGCGACCGGCAAGACGCGGCCTGCATCGTATCGAATCGCGGATGGACGCACGACGGTTCCGCTGCACCTCGACCCGTATGGAACCACGTTTGTCGTTTTCCGCGCGCCGGCCGAGAGCGCCACGCGGCAAGGGTCCGAGCCTGCGGAGACGGCGGTCGCGGGGCTCGACGATGCACTCAATCGGAGCTGGCATGTCAGCTTCCAGGCCGGCAGAGGCGCGCCGGAAGCGGCGGAGTTCGACCGGCTTACTTCCTGGAGCGAGAGTACGGATACGGGGATCAAGTACTTCTCCGGGACGGCCACTTACTCGAAGACCATCGAGGCGCCGGAGAGTGCGCTCGCGGCGGGAGCGGGTGTATGGCTCGATCTCGGCGACGTGCGGGATGTGGCCGAGGTTGCGGTGAACGGCAAGTATCTCGGCATCCTGTGGAAGACGCCGTTCAAGATCGACCTCACGGGCGTGCTCGTGCCGGGCAGCAATCAGCTAGTGATCCAGGTGACGAATCTCTGGGTGAATCGAATGATCGGCGATCAGCAGCCGTGGGCGATGAAGAAGTACACGTTCAGCGATTTCGCACCGTACAAGGCCGATTCGCCGCTGCTGCCGTCTGGGCTTCTTGGGCCGGTGCGATTGCTTTCTGTCGTCGCGCCGTAGCAGCCGCGGGCGGGTGAGGAGCGTGCGCGGGAACCCGGCGCGCGGCCGAGTCGACGCGCGAAAACACTTGCGAATTGCACGGGAAAGCGGCAAGAATGGCTGAGCGGCGTTCCCCAAGCGAGGACTTCCCGGTCCGACGCGCCGCAGGTAAAGGATTCGGCGGACTGCCGAATGCTGGAGGTCGCGATGAGCGATGTGCGTGTGCTCGTAGGGACGCGCAAGGGCGCGTTCGTTCTGAATTCCGACGGCAAGCGGAAAGACTGGAAGGTGAGCGGGCCGTTCTTCGCCGGATGGGAAATCTACCACATGAAAGGCTCGCCGGTGAATCCGGATCGGATCTACGTCTCGCAGACCAGCGGGTGGTTCGGGCAGTTGATCCAGCGCTCGGACGACGGCGGCAAGACGTGGCATCAGCCGGGCCTGCCCAATGAAGCGATTCCGCCGCCCGGCCCGCCCACGGCGCTGCCGAACCGGTTCGTGTACGACACTTCGGAGAATACGGGCAAGCCGCTAACGACGCACGAATGGTACGACGGCACGCAGCATCCGTGGGAGTTCAAGCGCGTGTGGCACATCGAGCCGTCGCTCAACGAGGCGGACACAGTGTACGCGGGCGTGGAGGACGCGGCGCTGTTCCGCTCGACCGACGGTGGCGAGAACTGGCAGGAGCTTGCCGGGCTGCGCGGCCATGGCACAGGGCCCATGTGGCAGCCAGGTGCGGGCGGCATGGGGTTGCACACCATCATCCTCGATCCGAGCAATCCGAAACGGATCTATATCGCGATTTCGGCCGCAGGCGCGTTCCGCACCGACGACGGCGGCGCGACGTGGAAGCCGATCAACAAAGGGCTGGTGTCGAACTTCATGCCGAATCCGGCGGCAGAGGTGGGCCACTGCGTGCATCACGTTGCGATGCACCGCTCGCGGCCCGATGTGCTCTTCATGCAGAAGCACTGGGACGTCATGCGCTCGGACGATGCGGGCGAAAGCTGGCGCGAGGTGAGCGGCAATCTGCCCACGGACTTTGGATTCGCCATCGACGTACATGCGCACGAGCCGGAGACGCTCTACGTAGTGCCGATCAAGAGCGACTCGGAGCACTTTCCGCTCGACGGCAAGCTGCGCGTCTTCCGCAGCCGCACGGGCGGCAACGAGTGGGAGCCGCTGGCCAAGGGGCTACCGGAGCGGGACTGCTACGTGAACGTTCTGCGCGACGCGATGGCCGTTGACACGCTCGACAAGTGCGGCGTTTACTTCGGCACCACCGGCGGGCAGGTGTATGCTTCCTCGGATGCCGGCGAGAACTGGGCGCCGATCGTGCGCGACTTGCCGGCGGTGCTGTCGGTCGAGGTGCAAACGCTTCAATGAAGCGGGGAACAAGGGAACAAGGGAGCAAGGGAGCAAGGGAGCAAGAATACAGACTCGGAGGAATCCTGTGTGATGAGCGAGGGCGCAAAGTCAGGAGCGGCGCTCGTGCGCGTGGCGCTGCCGTATCATCTGCGCAACCTGGCGCATGTCGAGGGCGATGTGCAACTGGAAGTGCGCACGCCGGTGACTCTGCGCGCCGTTCTCGATGCTCTCGAAGCGCGCTATCCCATGCTGCGCGGAACCGTCCGCGACTACTCGACCGGCCGGCGGCGCGAATTCCTCCGCTTCTTTGCCTGCGAAGAAGACTGGTCGCTGGAATCGCCCGACAAAGTACTGCCCGATGCGGTCGCTGCGGGGAAAGAGCCGCTGCTGATCCTGGGCGCGATTGCTGGCGGGTGAAAAGAGCAGGGAACGAGGGAACAAGGGAGCAAGAAAGCAGGAACACGGGAACAACGAACCCCGATCCGCGTCGGGGGCGGATCAAGAAACACACCGGCAGACCTGTTGATTTGTGCGGCAGGGGCGCGTATGTTGCTCTTTTGCTGTCCAACGTTGTGCGCGTAGCTGCGAATCAGCGAGTGAGGCACGGTAGCGCGCTGACGATTTCCGCCAGGATTCCAGGAGGACAGAGCATCAGGAGGCCGTCCCGCGGCATCGTCGCGGGTGGAATTCCGAGTGCAGCAGTTAAAGCACCAGCCGCCGACGGAATCCGGCGTGCGAAACCGCGCGGCATCGATGGAGGCGCCAGTGAACGAATCGAATGAGTATTCAGCGATTGCCAAGATGATCGATCACTCGCTGCTGAACCCAGCGCTAACCGATCGGGAGCTTGAGGATGGATGCGACCTGGCGGTTCGCTACAACGTTGCAAGCATCTGTATCGTGCCCTACTATCTGGCGCGCGGAGCCGAGCTGCTGGCTGGCTCCGCGGTTGTGCCCTCCACTACCATCGGCTTTCCCCACGGCGTGCACACCACCGCGATCAAGCTTGCCGAAGTGCGGCAGGCGTTGAAGGATGGCGGAAGAGAGCTCGACGCGGTCACCAACATCAGCAAGGTTCGGAGCGGGGATTGGGACTACGTGCGAAACGAGTTGCAGGCGCTTGCGGAAGCCACGCACGCGGGCGGCGCCAAGATCAAAGTGATCTTCGAGAATGCCTATCTGGACGGTGCCGCCAAGATTCGCTTGTGCGAGATATGCGCGGAGATCGGGGCGGATTGGGTGAAGACTTCGACGGGATATGCCCCAAGTGGAGCGACCATTGCCGATCTCGAACTGATGCGCAAACACTCGCCGCCCCGCGTGCAAGTGAAGGCAGCGGGCGGAGTGCACGATCTGGATATGCTGCTCAAGATCCGCGCCATCGGCGTGAGCCGGGTAGGCATGCGGAGCACCGCAGCCGTTCTGGAGGAACTGCGAAAGAGGCTCGGGCTAGAAGCGATCACGAAGGTTGCACCGGCGGCAACGGCTACCGGATACTAAGCAGATTGCTCGCCACGTGGCATTATTTGCAGCGCAGGCCTGCGGTTTTCGAGTGCAATGGCATGAGCAGCCGAAACAAATGGGGTTTTCTGTGAGCTGGATTCCAGGTTTCCTGCGGCCGGCGCCGCACACCGCGCGAGTTTCCCTGGAGCAGGCGCGGAGAATCTATCCCCGGCTGCGTTGGCAAATCCTGGAGTCGACGTTCATCGGCTATGCGGCCTTTTATCTGGTGAGGAACAATCTGCCCGTGGTCTCGAAGGAGATGGGCCAGGCGCTCGGCTACAGCAAGGACCAGATCGGCGACATGATGGCGGTGATGGTCGCCGTCTACGGGCTGGGGCGATTCCTCATGGGCTCGCTTTCTGACCGCAGCAATCCGCGCTACTTCATGCCGCTGGGTCTGCTGCTGACAGCGGCGTGCAACTTTGCTTTCGGCGCGGCCAGCAGCTTTCACGCGCAGTTGGCGCTGTGGGCCGTCAACGGGCTGGCGCAAAGCATGGGATGGGCGCCGTGCGGGCGCTCGCTGAGCCACTGGTACAGCACCAGCGAGCGGGGAACCGTTTTCGGATTCTGGAACCTGGCGCAGAACGTGGGCGGCGGATCGATCGGCGTGATTGCCGCGTACTCCGCGGAGTGGTTCGGCTGGCGGTCGGCGTTCTACGTGCCGGGAATCCTGGCGACGCTCTGCGCGATCTATCTGACGCTGCGGCTGCGCGACACGCCGCAGTCCGAAGGGCTGCCGCCGATCGAGGAGTTCCGCAACGACTATCCCGGCGAGAAGACGAGCGCCGGCGAAAAGGAGCTGAGCACGCGCGAACTGTTCGTCGACTACATTCTCAAGAACCGAACTCTGTGGCTGATCGCGGGCGGCAACTTTTTCGTCTACATCGCGCGCTACGCGATGCTCGACTGGGGACCGACATTTCTGAAAGAAGTGAAGCACGCGAGCCTGGGCGAAGGCGGAATCGGGACTCTGACGCTGGAGTTTTCCGCGATGGCGAGCACGGTGCTGGCCGGATGGCTCTCGGACAAGATCGGCGGGCGGCGCGGCATGATCTGCGTGGTGTGCATGGTTCCCGCGTTTCTCGCCTTCGTCGGCATTCTCTATAGTCCCAACGACAAGGTCTGGATCGACATGGCGCTGTTCGGCGTCATCGGCTTCTTCGTCTATCCGGCGCAGATGCTGCTGGGAATCTGCGCGCTCGACGTGACGTCGAAAAAAGCGGTGGGCACGGCGAACGGGCTGCTCTCGATTCTCGGGTCGCTCGGCCGCGTGGCGGAGTCGAAGGGCATCGGCGCGCTGGCGCAGCACTACGGATGGAATGCGGCGCTCTACGGGATTCTGGCGTCGGTGCTCGTGGGAACTCTGCTGATGTCGTTCCTGTGGAACCTGACGCCGAAGTCGGCCGAGGCAAGGGTGCGCGCCGCTGGGCGCAGCTGACCAGGAAACCTGCGAGCCTGACTGAGAGGCGAATTTTCCCGACCAAAAGGGCCATTTTCTTGACACTTGACGCCGTTTGGTGACGCGGTTTTGGGCATTTTGGGACGAGTCCAAACTGATTCTGAACGACTTAGCCAGCCGAAACCCTGTTTTTGATACCCCTGTGGGGTATAGGGGGGTGGGGGTCGCGGTGGCGGCGGTACGGGCCAGGAGCCAGGAGATAGGGAACAGGAGCCCGTTTCTTCCTTTGCTGCATTCATTGTGCGCGAGAAGGGGGAAATGATCTGCAATGCTGCGAGAAATTTCTTGCGGCGTGTTTTCAGCGGGTTGCGGCGGGCTGAGTGAGGTGGGGGGCTTGACCAGGGCAATTCGAGCGGCGCTTGCGCGAGGCCAAGTTGTGAATTATAGTTAACGGGTGATCGAAATCCGCCAGACCGAAGTCTTTGCGGATTGGCTCAGGAGGCTGCGCGACGAGAATGCGCGGGCCCGGATTCAGATTCGGATTCGCCGATTGTCGCTGGGAAACTTCGGAGACGTGAAACCGGCTGGCGGAGGCGTGAGCGAGTTGCGCATCGATTACGGGCCGGGTTAGAGCGGTTCCGCAGTTGTTGTAGCTGTTTCGGGCTTCGGTGCAGGGTGGATTTTTCTTGAGGAAAAATCCACTTGGCATTAATGGCTTCAGGACACAGTAACTGCGGAACCGCTGTGCCGAGTCTATCTTCGGCAGTACGGCGAGGTGCTGGTTCTATTGCTTGCCGGAGGCGCCAAGAAGACGCAGGAGGCAGACATTGCCAAAGCAAAGAAGCTTGCGAAAGAGAGTGAAGACGCCGCTTAAGACGACCGCGTGGGACCCGGCGGAGTATCTGGAGAGCCCGGGGTCGATTGCCGCGTATCTTGAGGCGGCGTTTGAAGACGGCGATCCGGCGCTGATCGCGGCGGCTCTCGGCGACGTGGCGCGCGCGCAGGGAATGACGCAGCTCGCCAGCCAGGCGGGCGTCACGCGCGAGGCGCTCTACAAGGCGCTTTCGCCGACGGGCGATCCGCGGCTATCGACGTTCATCGGGGTGATGAAGGCGCTGGGGATCAAGATCCGGCCGGAAGCGGCGTGAGGGGGCAGGGTGAGGGGTCGGTGGCGAGATCGGCGTTTTTCATTACTGATCCGCCGCAGAACCCGCAAGCCTATTCTGGATGAGTGACTTGGCCTGTATGCATTAGCCGGCATTTCCACCCACAAAAATTCGTCTGTCCCCCAGAAATGCGTAAATGGGGTAATGATCTCTGTCAGAGATCGGTAATAGCCCGAACTCAGGCTGTTCCACTGGCCAATAAGGCGCGTGTCTCGGCGAGTACGCGGTCTTGGAATTTCGGATCGCGCACGAGCGCGGAGCCTTGTATGGGGTGGCCGCCTTCGTCGTAGTAGACGCCGGATTGCCTGGCGGTATCAGTCAGGATCTTGGTGAAGACTCGCGCGGCTCGCTTGGGAGTGCTCAAGACCTTTACAAACGGCACCAGCAACGGAACGATCACAGACGTCAGAATCTTGCGGAAAGTGCTCATGTGGTCGTGGAGGCCGGTGCTGAACATGATGCCCGGCTCGATGGCGTTGACATGCAGCTGCGGGTTTTCACGGGCGAGCGCCATCGCCGTGACGATGTTGCACTGCTTCGACGTGGCATAGGCGTCCATCCCAGGGTTGGTGGATCCGCCGGGTTGCCATTCGCCGTGCAGGCTCGCCTCGGCGGAGATGTAACGCCCGCCGCGAAAGCCGGCTCGCACAGCAGGTTTGCGCTCGGGATCTTCGGTGGCCGAGCCGACGAAGAGGACATTCGCGCCATCCTCGAGATGAGGTATGAGTGCCTCCGTCAGCGCGAACGGCCCAAGGTGGTTCGTCACGAACGTCATGTCCCAACCGGCTGCGTTTTTCGTTACGCTTGGGTTCTGGATACCCGCGTTGTTAAGCAATCCGACGATCCGCAGGTTGAGCGCGATAATCTCCGCGGCGGCGCGGCGTACGCTCGCCAGGTCCGACATGTCGCACACAACCGGCACCGCCTGCCCGCCCAGTCGCTCGATCTTTTTCTTCACGTCGTTGAGCTTGCCGCTGTTCCGGCCTACGAGCACGACCGTACCGTGCTTGGCCATTTCAAGCGCGGTCGCACGTCCGGCGCCAGATGTCGGCCCGGTGATGATGTATGCTTTGCGGTTTTCAGAAACGATCTTTGACATTTTCTTCACCTATGCTTTCAGAAGTCCAAGCTCCAACAAACTCCGCGCCGTTGCTAGAGCCGCATCTCTCGGGCTCCTCGGTGACCAGCCCAGCAGTCGACGCGCCTTTTCATTGGAAGAATTCTTGTGTTGTTTGCCAAGTTCGGGCAACACCGCTCTAACTTGAAGGTCAAACAACCCGATAAAACGCAGCAACCAAGTGGGCAAGGGGCGGACTGGAACCTTTCGGGCGGCGTCGCCGAGGTTCTCTTTAAGAATTTGAGCGATCTCACGGATGCTCACAAGGTTCCCTCCGGTGGCGAGAAACCGTTCGCCACGTGCGGCCGGGTCGGTCATGGCCTTCAGGTGCAGATCGGCGACATCCCGCACGTCGACTGCGCCGAACCAGAGATCGGGGCAGCCCGGAATGGAGCCGTCCATCAAGCGCTTCACGATCAGGATCGAGGTCGAATAGTCCGGCCCCAGCACGGGCCCGAAAATTCCGACCGGATTGACCACGGCCATTTCCAGTCCACCACCTTCCCGCGCGATGAAATCCCAAGCTTCCCGTTCGGCGATTGTCTTTGATTTCTGATAGGGCTGAACGCTCGGATCATTGAGGTTTGTCCAATCCTCTTCCGTGAACATGGCAGTGCGGCCCTTGAAGCCATATCCGATAGCCGCGAAGGATGAGGTCAGCACCACGCGCTTGACGCCAGCATCGCGCGATGCCCGCAACACGCGCAGCGCCCCGTCTCGGGCCGGGACGATCAACTCATTCTCGTCCTTCGGGATCGCGCTGGGAAAGGGTGAGGCGACGTGGAGCACATAGTCGCATCCGTCTGCTGCTTCAGCCCAACCCGCATCAGCTTTCAGATCGGCGGCGAACAGCGTCAGGCGATTGCCTGCGTCGCCGGCCCCGCCCCTTCGCAACATCGCGCGCACATCATCTGCGCGCGCCAGATCCCTTACGGTGGTGCGCGTTTCATGCCCCGCCGCCAACAGTTGGATCAGGCAATGGGCACCGACGAACCCCGTGCCTCCCGTAACCAAAACTCGTGCCATGCTTTTCTCCTATTTAGTTGCCTGTCCAGTCAGTCATAAATAAACAAAGAATAATCAGGTCATCGCGCGCCAGCAAGCGTCGAACCCGACTCTGCAATGCTTTTTTGCATTGGCTTTGTCTTGAATCATGAAATCCATCGTCGCTTCCGCCAGCGAATTCATAATTGCGCCAACGAATCCCATAGTGACATTACGCAAGGGGCCATTGGCCCGTATCTTTTCCATCAAATCGGCGAAGCCTTTCATTGTCTTATGCGCCGCAACGCGGGTAGCTGGCGTGATTTCTTCAGAAACGCCAAGCTGCGCGAGTGCCCGCCGCTTCTCGGGAAAGGACACCGCAAACTCCATCCAGTTTCGCCAGACATGGAAAGCCTGGTCGCGAAGTTTTGCTTTTTCCGGAAAGTCCTTCATGGCAGCGGATGCCATCTCTGTCTTCAACTCAAGATAGAGTTGGTTGAAAAGATCCGCCTTGGTCTCGAAGTATGTGAAGAGAGACCCGTTTGGAATGCCAGCCGCTTTCGCTATGCCCGCTGTTGGGGCACTCAACCCATGCGTAACGATAGAGCGCGTCGCCGCCTCCAGAATCGCCCTCCGCTTCTCATCACTCCTTGGCCTGGGCATAGAACAATAGTATAGGTAAGCGTCCAGCCAGTCAACTACGCGAGTATGGATCTTGTGAACACGGATTCGGTACGGCAGGATATATAACCGAGAGAAAACTTCACCCAGGTGGCCACTCGGCCACTCTTGAGATCACGGTGAGCACATAATCGCCAAGTCACTCGTCTACGGCAGATTAGTCCTGACTAGTCGGCTTCTCGGACGTTTTTCGGGTTCGGTCGCAGTGGGCGGGATCTTTCGGCCCCTACGGGGCTGGGAGGTCGAAGGGGGCGCGGCGCCCCAGGGCTTGCGCCCTGGGCTATTCTCTGCCCTCCCTCCGGGAGGGTTTGCGGGGCACCCGTTTTGGATGGCGAGTCGGCAAGTCGGCGAGTCAGCAGCAGAGGTTCCCAGGTCCCCAAAATCGAGATCCTTCGACTTCGCTCAGGACAGGCTCTGGGGCGCCCGGCTGCATTTCAAAGTTCACCGCGAAATTCTTTGGTGCTATTTCGCTTAATTCGCACCTGATTTGGTGCCATTCACCCTCAATTCGCAACTTTTCTTGGTGCATGTCTCGAAAAAGTCGAACCATTTAAGCGAACATTTGGGGGGCAAAGCGAACCATTTCAGCGAACGTTTGAGGGGGTTCCGGCACCGCAAACGCGAACATTTCGCTTGATTTGAAGGGGTTTACGCCGGATCGCCGCCCGGCGCGCCCTTGCGGCAGTTCTTCGCCTCCGCTCAGTGCTCTTCTTTGCCGGGGCGGAGCATGAGGTCGCGGATGGCTAGGCGGGGGTCTTTGCCTTCGTCGAGGATGAGCTCCATCTGCTCGGCGATGGGCATCTCGATGGAGTGTTGGCGGGCGAGGCCGAGGGCGGCGCGGGTGGTGAGGACGCCTTCGGCGACCTTGCCGCCGAGTGAGTCGAGGATCTCGGGCAGTTTGCGGCCCTGGCCGAGGGCTTGGCCGACGGAGCGGTTGCGGCTCAAGCTACCGGTGCAGGTGAGCACAAGGTCGCCGGAGCCGGAGAGGCCGGCGAGGGTTTCGCGGCGCGCGCCGCAGGCCACGGCGAGGCGGGTGATCTCGGCGATGCCGCGGGTGATGAGGGCGGCGATGGAGTTGTGGCCGAGGCCCGCGCCCACGGCGATGCCGGCGGCGATGGCGATGACGTTCTTGAGCGCGCCGCCCAGCTCGACGCCGGTGACGTCGGTGGTGGTGTAGAGGCGGAGGGATTCGGAGGAGAACTCGCGCTGGATGCGCGCGGCGGCCGAGCGCTGGCGAAAGGCCACGGTGACCGCAGTGGGCTGGCCCTGCGCCACTTCCTGGGCGAAGCTGGGTCCGGAGAGCGCGCCGATGGGGAGAAAAGCAGGGATCAGGGACGAGGGACTGGGGACCAGGGACGAGGGGCTAGCGGACGGCGATTCAGGGGCTGAGGCGCCCGGGTCTTCTTGCTTCGGTTGCGATGCGAGGGCCGGAGGGCGCCCGGTCGCGTTCTGGGGCGACGGCTGTTGTTGGCCGAGGCAATCGGCGATGACCTCGGTCATGCGCAGATAGCTGCGGTCCTCGATGCCTTTGGTGGCGCTGAGGACGATCTGGCCTTTGCGCAGGTGCGGGCCGATGCGGGCGAAGGTGGCGCGGAGGAACTCCGAGGGGATGACGGAGACGAGGATGTCGGCGTCGGCGATGGCGGCGCAGTCGCCGGTGACGGTGAGGCCGGAGGGCAGGAGAAAGCCGGGGAGGAACTGGGTGTTTTCCCTGGCGGCGGCGATCTGGCGGGCGAGCTCGTGGGAGTGCGCCCAGAGCGTGAGCTGGTGGCCGCCGCGGCGGTCGAGCGAGAGGGCGATGGCGGTTCCCCACGCCCCGCAACCCAAGATGGCGATGCGGCTCATGCCTGGTCCTTGGCTCCGATGCGTGTCTCAGTGCCGGCGAGAAGACGGCGGATGTTGGCGTGGTGCCTGACGACGATGAGCAGGGCCACGATGCATTGGACGGCGAAGAAGAAGGGCGGCCGCGGGCCGGTGACGAAAAACCAGGCAAAGACGGGAAAGCTTGCCGCGCCGAGGATGGACGCGAGCGAGACGTAACGGCTGAGAGCGAGCAACAGGGCAAAGACGCCGATGGCGGCGAGCGCGGCAGCGGGTGCGGCGACGAGGAAGACGCCAAAGCCGGTGGATACGCCTTTGCCTCCGCGAAACCTGAGCCAGACGGGGAAAATGTTACCGAGGACAGCCAAGAGCGCAGCGAGCGCTTGAAGGTTGCGCAGCGCCGTGCCGGGGCCGGGCGGGTAGCCGAGCGGGCCGTGGGCCAGCAGCAGGCCGAGAAGCGGAGCGGCTGCCCAGACCGAGGCGCAGCCCTTGAGCACATCGCAGACAAATGTGGCGGCGCCCAGGCCGTAGGCTCCGGTGCGCGCGACGTTGGTGGCGCCGATGTTGCCGCTGCCCATGGTACGGATATCCTGGCGGCGGAAGATGCGGACCAGCAGGTATCCGGTGGGGATGGACCCCAGCAGATAAGCAACCACGGCGACGATCACGTACGGGAGGAACACAACGAGAGAGTGTAGCAGGTGAGGGGCGAGGATGGGCGCGTGTTGCGGGCCGACCTGGGCAGCGGCGTGCAGGATGCGGCGGGGGTCCACCCCACGGACGAAGATCTGTCCGTGGGGGCCCGTGCGTGGGAGACGCGCGAGCCGGGCATTCCGGCGATGTAGGGGGCAACGGCGAGAAAGAGCACGATCCCAGATTAGTAGATTGCTTTGCGGGCGCTGCGGACCTCGGCGGCCAGGACCTGGAGCATCTTGAGCGACAGGCGAAAGTCGGCCTGCATGAGCGCGGTGAAGTCGTCGCGGCCGACGAAGCCGATTTGCGAGCCGGCGCTGGCGGTCGCGCTGAGCGTGTAGGGCTGGTTGGCGATCAAGCCGGGCAGGCCGAGCACGGAGCCGGGCAGGGCCTGAACGGCGAAGAGGGATTGGCCGCTCTCAGAGAGCATGCTCATGGTGACGGCGCCGCGATGGAAGATGTAGAGGCCCGCGGGGGGCTCGCCCTGGCGGAAAAGCACGCGGGCGTACTCGCACGGCACCGGCGTGGATCGTGCGTCGAGCGCCTGGAGCAGCTCCTGATCGGCGACAAACGACGCTGGATCGAGCGTCGCGAAATGCCGACCCTGAGGAGTTTCAGTCTTCATGCGTGGGCTCCGCGGGGGAACATGGGAGCTATCATTTCATTGAATTGGGGTGCGTTTTTGTGATCTGTATCACGTTCTAATGGTTACGCTTGGGCCCCGGAATGTGCGTCAGCAGGAAATGGCAGAAATCGGTAGCGAGAAGGGCGGCGGTTGGCGCGGCCGGAAGCGGGGTGCGAGGCGCGCGAAGCGCTCCGCTACACTGGGATGAGGTTGGGGCCATGGCCGGAGTTCTTTCGCGGATTCATACGACGCTGGAGATGATCAAGTGGGAGCACTCGGTGTTCGCGCTGCCGTTTGCGCTGACGGCGATGCTGCTGGCGGCGGGCGGTCTGCCGGGCTGGCGGACCGTGGCGTGGATCGTGGTGGCGATGGTGGCGGCGCGGTCGGCGGCGATGGCGTTTAATCGCTGGGCCGACGCGGAGCTGGACGCGAAAAATCCGCGCACCAAGGATCGGGCGATCCCGGCAGGGCTGCTGAGCCGGCAGTTCGTGCTGGGATTCACGTGCGCGGCGGTGGCGGTGTTCCTTTTGGCCGCGGCGGAGCTGAACCGGCTGGCGCTGGAGCTGGCGCCGTTGGCGCTGGCGGTGCTGCTCGGCTACAGCTATTTGAAGCGGATGACGCGGTGGTCGCACCTGGGGCTGGGCCTGGCGCTGGGTCTGGCGCCGTCGGCGGCATGGATCGCCGTGCGCGGCAGCCTGGACCCGCGGATCGTGGTGCTGACGGCGGCGGTGACGCTGTGGGCGGGCGGATTCGACGTGCTCTACGCCTGCCAGGACCTGGAGCACGACCGCACGGCAGGACTGCACTCGCTGCCGCAGGCCAGCGGGCTCGCGGCCGCGTTCTGGACGGCCCGGGCCATGCATCTGGCCATGCTGGCGCTGCTCGTCTGGTTCGGACGGCTGTTCGGATTCGGCCTGGCGGGGTGGCTGGGCGTGGCGGCCGTGGCGCTGCTGCTGGCCTATGAACACGCCATCGTTTCGCCGCGCAACCTGCGCCGGCTGAATGCCGCGTTCTTTACGATGAACGGCGTGATCGCGATGGTGTTTCTGGCGTTCGTGTCGGCGGATGTGTGGATGCGGCGGTGATAGAAATGCAATGATGGGTAGCGACGCCATGAAGATTGCGATCCAGGGTGAGCCGGGCTCGTTCAGCCACGAGGCGGCGCTGAAGCTGGCGCCGGGCGCGGAGATTCTGCCCTGCGCGCTCTCGCCGGAGGTGTTTGCGGCGCTGGATTCGGGCGCGGCCGATGCCGCGGCGATTCCCATCGAGAACAGCCTGGCCGGCTCGGTTCTGGACCACTTCGACCTGCTGTTGAAGCACGACGTGAAGGTGGTGCGGGAGACGCTTTTGCGCATCCGGCACAACCTGATCGCGATTGCCGGGGCCAAGCTCGAGGAGATCGAGCGCGTGTACTCGCATCCGGTGGCTCTGGCGCAGTGCCGGCGCTTTTTGGCCGCCCACCCGCGGATGAAGGCGATCGGGAGTTACGACACGGCGGGAAGCGTGAAGCAGGTGACCGAGACGCGCGACCGGCATGAGGCGGCGATCGCCAGCGCGGCGGCGGCTGCGACCTACGGTGGGGAGATTCTGGCCGCCGGAATCGAGGACGACCCGGAAAACTACACGCGGTTCTTCCTGGTGCTGCCGAGCGGCAAGGCGGAGACCGATCCCGCGGCAAGCAAGATGAGCGTGGCCTTTACGCTGGAGCATCGGGCCGGCTCGCTGGTGGCGGCGCTGAGCGCGTTGAGCGCGATGGGCACCAACCTGACCAAGATCGAGTCGCGGCCGGTGCACGGCAAGCCCTGGGAGTACGTCTTCTACGTGGACTGCCTGATCGGCTCGAGCGAGGAGGGGGCGCGTGCCCTTGAGGCTCTGCGCGCACACTGCGGCATGGTGAAGGAGTTGGGGTGGTACCGTGAGGCGCAGCAAGCCGGGTGAGTCGACGCAGGACTATGCCGTGCGCTTCCCTGTCCCTATTGAACACCGCAGTCGCCTTTGTACTGCAAGGGCCTCGTAGTCAGCGTGAACAGCGCGGATTGCGCTTCGCTCCCACTTGTCCCGGTAACGGTCACGGCGGAGTTTCCGATGTACGTGGAGGTGCTGTAGGCCGAAGTAAGCGTCAGCGTTACGCTTCCCGAAGTGGACGTGGTGATCGACGGCGCGGAGAGCGCGGCGGTCACTCCAGCCGGCAAGCCGCTTACTGACAGACCTACTGTTCCGGAGAATCCATCCAGTGCGGTGGCATTGACGGTATAGCCCATCGAATGCCCCAAAGACAAAGCCGTCTGCGACGGATTGTTATTCGTTGCCGCGATACTGAACCCCGGAAGCTGAATGACCACCGACGTCGCGCAGATGCTTGTGTTCGCGGTCATGCAAACATTCAGCGTGACAGCGGCCGCCGACGTGATCGCAGCGGGAGCGGTGTAAGTATTTGGTCCGCTCGTGCCTGAGGCTGGGGAACCCTGCTGCGTAATGGTAGTGGTAGCCGAGGTCAGCGTCCCAGACGCAGCGCTTGACGGCGAGGGCGTCAGCGTCCAGGTAAGCCCGGTTGCTGTGCCCTCGTTCTGGATGGAGGCGGTAAACGGCTGTGTTTTCCCCGCCGTCATCGGGCCGCTCAGGCTCGCGGGGTTGAGCGTGATGGTCGTCGCCGGGATGCTGAAATTCGTCGTGGCGCAGACAGTGGGCGCTGCCGACGCACACCCTTGCACGGTAGCATTTTGCGCTGGATAGCCGATCAGCGCGATGTCCGTGAAGACCGTCGAAGCCGCATTGCTCGTATTCGAAAGCGAGCCAAGCCCAGCCCCATTGATAATCGAAAAATTTGCTAGCTGTGGATTATAAACACCGCTCGCGCAAGCTGCGCCGTTGCTCGTCTTGCAGGTAACGACGGGAGTGATCGTTGATGAAGACCCATACGTCACGGAAGAGGTGCTCGGCAGAATACTGATGGCATACGTGTAGGCAATGGGCGCGACATTGATTGCGTTTGACGTTGCCGAACTGGTCAACCCATCCGTCGTGACGCTCACCGTGATGCTCACTGTCGGTGACGCCCCAACGTTCGCCAGGTTGGCCGGGATCGTAACACTGGGACAACTGATCGCTGTGTTGCTGGTTACGCTGCATCCTGAGTTGTTTGCGATCGCGCCCCAACTTAGGCTGGTGAAGGTCACGTTCGCAGAGCTGCCAGCCGTACCGAATCCGGCCCCCGCGATGTTGACTGCGATCGTCGTTCCAGCCGTCCATGTCGCCGGGGAAACGGGCGTAATGCTGACCGGCTGGACCAGCTGTATCGTCGGTGGGTTCTGATTCTGGATGGCTGAGTTGGTCCCTTGTATGGTCCCGGTAATCGGGTCGGGCACAACGTTGGAGTTCAATGTTTGAAACGCGCTCAGGGTAGGGCCTGGCGCCTGATAGGTCGCGCTCGTGCTGGACGGCGCTCCCACCGTTCCGTAGACAGCCGTGAAGACGATCGAGGCGTCGCTCGTGCCGTTGGTCACGTACCCGCTCAAGTACGAAGTTGACTGCTCATTTGCCAAGAGTACGCCGGGACTCGGCGGATTCACCGTGACCGTTTCCGGAATCAAGTCAACCGTCACCGTCTCGCACACCGGGGTTGCCGCCAGATTGCTGATACATCCCTGGATCGTCGCCGTGGTATTGCCAGCGGAGATTTGCGAGGGCGCAATGTAGGTGTAGTTCTGATCCTCGGAACCGCCTAGGGTGCCGCTGCCCGGGCCGCTCGGCCCACTCTGCAGCGTCCACGTAAAGAAGGGCAAAAAGTTCGATGTATTGCTTGCCTCTCCCGTGAATGTGACCTGCTGCCCCGCTTCTAGTGTGTAGTAACCCGGCGAAATGTCGATCGCGAGGGCATTCACATAGAGGGTCCCAAAGGCACCGGTGCTCGAGTCTCCTGTGTACGCGTATTCCAGCCCATCGTAGCTGGCTACATAGTCCTCTCCGTCGTAATTGCCTTCGCACTCGCTCCCGTTTAAGGGGCAGTCTACCGGGTCGCCGGCGTATGCTGTATATCCCCAAGGGTCATCGTAAGGGTACCCTTCAAAGCAATCTTCGTAATCGGAATTGCACTGCCACATCAACAGGGAGTAGCTCGCCCAATAGTCCCAGGTCCCGGACGATGTCACGGGCAGGGTGAAGGTCACGCTATTTCCGCCAAAGAAGGGGCCCAAATCCTGCCAGTTATATTGTCCATTGGGGTCGTTAAGTTGGCACCCGTGCAACGAGGAACTGCCTATGCTGACGCCAGCATAGTCCTGACCTTCTTGATATGGATTATTGTCATTCGGGTCAGACCAGTCGCCGTATGCGTAGCAGGTAATCTTGATTGCTAGGTGCCCATTGTCATCGAGCGTCTCAGCCTCATCCGTCTCCGCATAGGCCTGCGCCAAGGCCTTCTGGGCGCCGAGCAACAAACAAAGTCCAGCGAAAAGAATCAGCAGAAATCGCTTCATCGCGGCTTCTCCGTCGTCCCATCTGCATTCGATGGATTCGCCTGTCCGGCAGCTTGAACAGGCTGCCCCTGGCGGGAAAGCACCCGCGCGTTATCGAGAAAATGCCGCGAGTATCCATCTAACCGACTGAACGACCTCGATCCTAAGGCGGTGAGCAAGTCGGCCATGGCTTTCGGGAAAAGCGTTTTCAGAGAATCGCAGGACGGCACGGGCGAATACTCTTCCCCGGCTGCATGCTCCGCATCGAAGGTCGCCTTCATCGCTAGCAGGTCCGCACGGCACTTCGCGTTGAGAGTGACTTGGTCCTTCCTGTATTGCGCCGCGATCTTCTTTACAATCTCGGCTTCCTCGGGCGTCAGCCCAGACTTCCTGGCAAAATCCCTCCTCCAAGAAGCAGCCTCGTCGGGGCGGCCCGCCGCCGCCTCGCGCCGTGCCAGGTCTTCGTCCGCCCCGATGCTCGCAAAGAGCATCGAGTACCTCTTCTCCTCGTCCATCCGCGCTGCACGCTCCGGAGTCATTGGTGGGATCGAGTGTTGCCTGCCCGTGGCCACACTTGCCGGCGAGCTGCTGCAGGGTCCTCCGCCGCATGACACTGTCGCGCACGGCGGATTGTCACACGCCGCGGCGGGTCCGGTGCCTGACCCTCCACCTCCCGTCGGCGGCTGTTGCGCGTGGACGCAAGGCGAGTTTGAGCTTCCGAGGCCAAAGCCGGCGAGCAAAACGATCCAAAAATACCAAGTTGAAACCTTCATCGAATTCCTCCCATGCGCACTGCGGTTCTATTGCAGCGTAACCAGCACCTCGATGACGCCGGTGCCGGAATCGAGCGACCCTAGCGCCTTGCCGATGACAGCTCCGAGCATCCGGTTGCGGTCCGTGCCCTTCATGGCGTAGCCGGGGATGGAAGAGGTCACCAGCAGGTCGCCAACCTGGATGGGACCATTCTCCGCGCTGACTTTGGTAGGAACGCGGCCCACCATGGCCATGGGCACCTCGCTGGCGTCGGTCTTGGGATTGGGCGGATCGAGCCTGCCGACGAAGCCCGGCTTGGTGGAATAAATACCCGCCACCAGCGTGGAATAGGCTTGACTGGATTTGAGGAATTTGCCCGGAGCGTTGGGATCGATGACCATCAGGTCGCCCGGCTCGTACTTCGTTTTCTCGCCGGTGACGCCCACGGCCTCCGCAAAGTCGGCGCCGCAGTTGGCGGGGATGAATGCGGTGGTCTGCGTGGTGCCGTCCGGAAATACGTATCCGCCGGTAGAGGAGCGGACCATGCCGGCCACATCGAGCGGGTACTGTGGAGATGTCGTGCCAATGCCGACATTGCCACCACCTAGTGCAACCATCGTTGCGCCAGCTAACGTGGTTGGGTTTATGTTTCCACCGAGCGCCACACTGGTTGTTGCTCCAGCGCCTACAGTAAGTGGTATATATAAACCCTCAACTTTGAACGCCAACCCTTGTGAAACCGCAAATGTGCCATATGTGGAATAAGGGATCGTTAGCGCCGACCATCCCCCAGTGTCCCCAAAATCGATGGCGACACTGTCACCAGCCGCCCACGTGCTTTGAGTTGTTATAAATAGCTCAGCACCGCTGTCCGCTCCGGCGATCTCCAATGGTTCTGCTGGCTGCGTCGTTCCAATCCCGACGTTACTGCCCGAAACCGAGATGGGCGAGTTGCCAACCGTCGAACTCCCGGTGAAGACCGGGACCGTGCCCGAGGTGCCGCTGCCGGTCACCGTTTGCGCTGCCGCGCCCGTGGCCGCGAGAATCAACACAAGCCATGCGAAATTCACGCCTTTGCTCATTTTTCCGAATCCTTTCGTTTCCGAAATAGGCTTGGTTTTTGCTTAGAGCGTGTTTCAAAAATGTTCCGGCGGACTTGGGCCGAAACCCTCAGGGGTTAAAACCCCCGGTTTTATAGCATTTTTTCGGCCCGGCTAATCCAAAAGGGAGATCCCCCGGCTCTGCCGGGGTGGCAGTAGAACTTTGAGAATTCCGGGAGTATGTTCTCCCCCGAATTGCCTGCGCTGCGGCAGTGAAGACAGCAGTACGAGGTCTTTGCTTTTGTTCTTGCTTTTGCTTCGGACGGTTGCGGTCAGGCCCCTTTGAGGGGCCAGCAACCGTAAAGCCACCGGCTCTGCCGGTGGATACTTACAGCCGTGCTCTTGTTACAAAACCTATTTTTGAAACACGCTGTGGAGACGCTCCTTGAACCAGACAGCCTCGATCACGCTCATTGAGGGGCAAACCAAGACAGACACGCTTACCCGCCCCCTCCAGGACCCAGTCGCGGGGCCAGAACTGCATGTTCAAGACTCAGAAATGTGGCTCTGGGTGTTCGCCAGAAGCGTACACGAAAGTCACACGACGTCAAGTGACTTTTTGCTGAAATCCAGCCGCGCTGTTGGTAACTAAAGAGAGCGATATTTACTCATTAGTAATCGAAAGGTTACTTTGCGCCCAACTTTTGGAGCGTGGGCGCAGCAAAAAGGGGATCGGCCGAGGCCGGTCCCCTTTGCATTGAGCGCCGCGTAAAGCGGGAATCTAGAAGTGGTAGGCCACGCCGATGGCGGGAACCGACATGTTCCACCAGCGGTTGGTGGTGAAGTTGTAATTGCTCTCCCCAACGCCGAAGGTGGGCACCTTGGTGACGATGCCGCGATATTCGGCTCGAATGTCGAAGCTGGGGCTGACCTCGTAGGCGATTCCGGCGCCGTACATCGCGCCAACGCCTGTCTGCTGGTGCGCGTCGAGGGTCTTGGTGCCCGAGTTATAGATGGGCAGGAAGATGTTGGCAGCCGGGCCGGCTTCGATGAAGGGATTGAAGTTCTTGAAGACAAAGGAGCGCACGTAGGCGCCCGAGATCTCCTGGGTACGAGTCAGGATGCCGATGCCGTTCTGGAACGACGGCCCGTAGTAGGTGAGCGTGTTTTCGTAGGTGATGCCGTAGTTGACTTCGAGCGCGCTCGTCGGCGTGAGCATGAAGCGATAGCTGACCAACCCGCCGTAGGCCGGGTTGGAGTGCACCTGCACGTCGGTGGAGGAAGCCTTGTAAGGCTCGATCAGAGCGGTCCCGCTCAAGCTGATGTCCTGGCGGCTTTCCTGAGCGCGGACTGCGGCCTGGCAAACGGCCAGCAGAAAGACTAAAAAGGCGAGCTTCTTCATTCGATCCTGATCCTCACGGCTGCACAACCGTCCGGCTGGCAAAAGGCATGTCGATTCCGGTGCGCCGGATGGCCCCGGCCCCCGCTCCAAGCATTGTAAATGGCCGGGGCGGGTCCGGGGGAAGGCGGGGCAAACGGAATCTTGCCAAGGTATAGACGGATGGGGGGGAAAGAGGAGAGGGACGGGAGGGAACAGGGAACAGGGATCAGGGATCAGGACTGCGCACCGGCGTCGCCCGATCAGGCGCGAAGTGGCCGTCCAAAACGGGAAATTCGTCGAACCGCTGGTACAGGTTCATCTTCTATTCCCTGTTGCCTGTTCCCTGGCTTTATCCGCCGGCCGGCTCCGCGTGGTAATAGAACGGCGGGCCCTGCTCCTTGGCCAGGGTTCTGAGGGTGCGGAGGAAGGCCTTGGCGGCGTAGGAGAGCGTGGCCTGGCGGCGATGGACGAGGCGAAGCACGCGGCGCATCTCGAGTTCGTCGACGGGCACGCAAACCAGGTCGCCGGCCTCGAGCTCCCGCGCCACGGTCAGGTGAGGCACCAGGGCGACGCCGTTGCCCATGGCGACAAACCGCTTGATGGCCTCGATGGTGGGCAGCTCAATGGCCATGTTGAGCGGGGTGCGATGGCGCTGGAAGGCCTCGATGACCTTGCGGCGCAGGGGCGAAGCCACGTTGTGGGCGATGAAGTTCTCGCGGCCCAGGTCGCGAATGGCGACGCGGCCCCTGCGGGCCAGCGGGTGGCGGGGACCGACGACGAAGGCCAGGCTGTCGCCGTAGACGGCGATGGAGCGGAACTGCGCCGGATCGGGCCGGAAAGAGACAACGCCCAGCTCGAAGGTGCGCCGGTTGAGCTCGTCGGGGATATGCGAGGCCAACATGCGCTGCACGGTGACGCCGACGTGGGGGAACTGGCGGCGGTAGGCGTCGATGGCCGGCAGCAGAACCATGCAGGTGTACTCGTTGGCGGCCAGTTGCAGATGGCCGCGCTCCAGGCTGCGGAGCTCGTCGAGGGCGCCGGTGGCCTCGCGGCGCAAGGCCAGCAGGCGCAAGGCGTAGTCGCGCAGCAGCGCGCCGGCAGCGGTGAGCGAGCCGTCGCGGGAGGAGCGGTCGAAGAGGGTCTCGCCGACCGCGTCCTCGAGCTTGCGGATCACCTGGCTGACGGCCGGCTGGGTGCGGTGCAGGCGCTGCGCGGCGCGGGAAAAGCCGCGCTCCTCGGCCACGGCGAGAAAGGTTTCGAGCTGGCTGAGTTCCATGGGCGCTCCTTCGGAGGGCAGCCGCTAGCTTCCAGCTCCCAGCCTCCAGCTCATTCCCACAATGCCGAAGGAGTCGGCTGTTACGGCGATTTCTCGCTCGCCAATTTCTTTCGGCCCGGTCTCGAGCTGGACCGCCAAGCCAGGAGCAAGGGGCCAGAAGCTAACGGCTGCACATATAAGCAATTCTAATCATTTCCAAAAGAATTATAACTTTGCGTTATGAAGAACAACCAACGAAAATAGAAAAGAAAGCTAGGCGCCGGTATGCCGGCAGGCGGGAAAATGGACAGCGAGCGGGTATATTTCTTCGACACCACGCTGCGCGATGGCGAGCAGTCGCCGGGCTGCAGCATGACCACGCAGGAAAAGCTCACCATGGCACACGGCCTGGAGGATCTGGGCGTGGACATCATCGAGGCCGGTTTCGCCATGGCCTCGGAGGGCGACTTCGCGGCCATCGCGACCATCACCCAGGCGGTGCGCAAGCCGCGCATCGCTTCGCTGGCGCGGGCCAAGAGCGAGGATATCGAGATGGCGGCGCGGGCGCTGCAGTTCGCCGACCGCGCGCGCATCCATGTGTTTCTGGCGTCGAGCGATCTGCATCTGGAGTACAAGCTGAAGATGGGCCGCGGGGAAGCGCTGGAGCTGACCGGGGAATCGGTGCGGCTGGCGCGCTCGTTGTGCGACGACGTGGAGTTCTCGCCCGAGGACGCGACCCGCTCGGACCGCGACTTCCTGGTGGAGATGGTGGGCATCGCCGTGGAGGCGGGCGCGACCACGATCAACATGCCGGACACGGTGGGATACGTGACTCCGGAGGAGTACGGGGCGATGTTCCGCGAGGTGCGCGAGCGGGTGCCGGCGATCGACGAAAAGGGAGTGATTCTGTCGTCGCACTGCCACGACGACCTGGGCCTGGCGGTGGCCAACTCGCTGGCCGCGATTCAGGCCGGCGCGCGGCAGGTGGAGTGCACCGTGAACGGCATCGGCGAGCGGGCCGGCAACGCCGCGCTGGAGGAGATCGCCGCGGCGCTTTACGTGCGCGCCGACCGCTTCGGCGTGTCGACGGGGATCAAGCTGGACCAGCTTTTCCCGACGAGCGAAGTGCTGGGCAACCTCATTACCTTCAAGCCCTCCCCCAACAAGGCGGTGGTCGGCGCCAACGCCTTCGCGCACGAGTCCGGCATCCATCAGCACGGCGTGCTGGCCAACCCGCTGTGCTACGAGATCATGACTCCGCAACTGGTGGGCGTGTCGAGGACCAGCCTGGTGCTGGGCAAGCACTCCGGCCGCGCCGCGCTGCGTCATCGCCTGGAGACGATGGGCTTCACCGTCAGCCGCGACGAGCTGCAGCACGTCTACTACCGGTTCGTGGCCCTGGCCGATCGCAAGAAGAACATTTACGATCAAGACTTGGTCGGATTGTTGCCGGATGGGATTCGCGAACGGCGGCGGGAGCCGGTTGCGGAGCTAGACTGAGCAAGAACCACCCGACAGAAACAATATTGACGCGGCACGGGTGGGGAACCCCGCATCCGGCGGGTGTCGAGCCGCAAATCGCCGATTACCGAGTACAAGGAACTGGGAACGGAACGATGAAACTGAACATTCTAGTTGTAGCCGGCGACGGCATAGGCCCGGAAGTGACTGCGGAAGCGGTCGCGGTGCTCAAGGAGATCGCGGAGCAGGGCGGGCACGAGTTTGCGTTCACCGAGAAGCGCATCGGCGGGGTGGCGATTGTGCAGGATGGAACGCCGCTGCCCGAGGAGACGCTGGAAGCGGCGCTGCGCTCGGACGCGGTGCTGCTGGGCGCGGTGGGCGGCAACGAGTTCAACGCGCTGGCGCCCGACAAGCGGCCCGAGGCCGGGCTGCTGAAGATTCGCGCCGCGCTGGGCGGGTTCGCCAACCTGCGTCCGGCGTTCGCCTTCAAGGAGCTGGCGGTGAACAGCCCGCTCAAGGCGGAGATCGTCGAAGGGGCGGACGTTCTGTTCGTGCGCGAGCTATTGGGCGGCCTCTATTTCGGCCAGCCGCGCGCGTGGAGCCGCAACTCGGGCGAGGCGTGGAACACCATGCGTTACACGCGCAGCGAGGTGGACCGCGTGGCGCGGATCGCCTTCCAGTTGGCCCGCAAGCGCCGCAAGAAGCTGACCAGCGTGGACAAGGCGAACGTGCTCGAAGTGTCGCAACTGTGGCGCGCGACGGTGAGCGAAGTGGCCAGGGAGTTCGAGGACGTGGCGCTGGAGCACCAATACGTGGACGCGATGTCGATGCACCTGATGAACCGGCCGCGCGACTTCGACGTGGTGCTGACCGAGAACCTGTTCGGCGACATCCTGAGCGACGAGTCGGCGGTGATCACCGGCTCGCTGGGCATGCTGCCCTCGGCGACGATCGGCGGCAAGGTCAATTTGTTTGAGCCGGTACACGGCTCGGCGCCGGACATCGCCGGCAAGGGATTGGCGAATCCGCTGGGCGCGATCCTGACCGGCGCGTTGATCCTGCGCTACTCGGGAAATCTGGAAGCCGAGGCCGCGGCAATCGAGTTGGCGGTGCGCAAGGTGCTGGAGCAGGGCTTCCGCACGCCGGACCTGGCGCGGGGCCAGAAGCAGGGGCTAACCGTGCTCTCGACCAAGGAGATGGGGGCGAAGGTGCGGGAGACAGTGAAGGAGCAGCTATTAGCCCCCTAGCTCTTAGCTTTTAGCTTCGGTTGCGTAGAACGGGGCTTTTGCTGTTTGGCCCATCGGCCTAGCCGATCGATCTGCTGGTTCATTGAGGTTAGAGACCGTGCGGAAGGAGCTAATAGCCAATGGGTAATAACTTGCATCGAGGAGTTTCATGAGTAGCGAACCGAAGACTCTATTCGAGAAGGTTTGGGAGCAGCATTTGGTGGTTGAGCCGCAGGGCGAGCCGTCGCTGCTCTACATCGACCTGCAATTGGTGCACGAGGTGACCTCGCCGCAGGCGTTCGAAGGGCTGCGGCTGACGGGACGCAAGGTGCGCCGGCCGGATCGCACCGTGGCCACCGTGGACCACAACGTGCCGACGACGATCGAGGGCCGGCTGAAGATCGTAGACCAGATCGCGGCCACGCAGATCGCCACACTGCGCAAGAACTGCGCGGAGTTCGGCATTGAGCTCTACGACGTGGACTCGCCCAACCAGGGTGTGGTGCACGTGGTCGGTCCCGAGCTGGGACTGACCAAGCCGGGTATGACCATTGTCTGCGGCGACTCGCACACATCGACGCACGGCGCGTTCGGCGCGCTGGCGTTTGGCATCGGCACCAGCGAAGTGGAGCACGTGCTGGCCACACAAACCATGCAGCAGTCGAAACCGAAGACGTTTCGGATTAACGTCGAAGGCAAGCTGCCGCTGGGCGTTACGGCCAAGGACATCATCCTGGCGATCATCGGCCAGATCGGCACCGACGGCGCGACGGGCTGCGTCGTCGAGTACGCTGGATCGGCGATTCGATCGTTGTCGATGGAAGGCCGCATGACGGTGTGCAACATGAGCATCGAGGCGGGCGCGCGCGCGGGCATGATCGCGCCGGACGAGACGACCTTCGCGTATCTGAAGGGCAGGAAGTTTTCGCCGAAGGGCGCGGATTGGGACAAGGCGGTGGCGGAGTGGAGCAAGCTGCCGACGGATCCCGGCGCGAAGTTCGACCGCGAGCTGACGATCGACGCGGCCACGCTGGCTCCTTACGTGAGCTGGGGAACGAGCCCGGCATGGTGGCTCCCGTCACGGACACGGTGCCCAATCCGGCGGCAGCGGAGACGGACATCGAGCGCAAGGGCTACGAGCGAGCGCTCGAATACATGGGGCTGAGAGCGGGAACGCGCCTGGAAGAAATTCCCATCGACCGCGTGTTTATCGGCTCGTGCACCAACGGGCGCATCGAGGATCTGCGCGCGGCGGCACGGATCGCGCGCGGCCACAAGGTTTCGGCGAAGGTGAGCGCGATGGTTGTGCCGGGCTCGCAACTGGTGAAAGCGCAGGCGGAGGCGGAAGGCCTGGATCACGTTTTTCGCGTGGCGGGCTTTGAGTGGCGCGAGCCGGGCTGCTCGATGTGCCTGGGCATGAATCCCGACATTCTTTCGCCGGGCGAGCGTTGCGCGTCGACGAGCAACCGCAACTTCGAAGGACGGCAGGGCCGCGGCGGACGCACGCACCTGGTTTCGCCGGAGATGGCCGCGGCAGCCGCGATCGCCGGGCATTTTGTGGACATTCGCAACTGGGAGGTGAAGGGCTGATGGAACCGTTTCGCACATTGACCTCGCTGGCGGCCCCGCTGGACCGCGCCAACGTCGACACCGACCAGATCATTCCAAAACAATTCCTGAAGCGGATCGAGCGCACAGGGTACGGCGACTTTCTGTTCTTCGACTGGCGGCAGACGCCCGAGGGCGCGCCGATCTCGAGCTTCGTGCTGAACGATCCGCGCTACAAGGGAGCGAAGATTCTGGTTGCGGGCAAGAACTTCGGCTGCGGATCGAGCCGCGAGCATGCGGCGTGGGCGCTCGCGGACTTCGGCTTCCGTGCGGTCGTCGCGCCCAGTTTCGCCGACATCTTTTTCTCGAACGCTGGCAAGAACGGCATCGTGCTGGCGCCGCTGAGCGAGCAGGAAGTCGACACGCTGCTCAAGAACGCGCGCGAGATTCCGAACTACGAGCTCACCGTGTCGCTGGAAGCGCAGACGGTGACCGACGGGCGCGGATTCAGCGCCAAGTTCGAGATCGATCCCTTCCGCAAGTTCTGCCTGCTGGAAGGGCTCGACGACATCGGCCTGACGCTGCGGCACGCTGCGGCGCTCGATGAGTTCGAAGTCGCGCACGATGCGGCGGCGTGGCTGAAGCCACGAGCAACTTCCGGCAGTTAGCGGGAACCTCAAGAAAACGAAACGCGGATCTTCCAAGGAGCCGTTATGTCAACCAAGGGGAACACGAAGACGAAGGCATCGAACGGGAACGCACCTGCGCCCGCCGCAAACGAGGCGGATTCAAATGCGCATCTGACAACGCCGACTCGGCTGACGGGCGCGGAGATCATCTGGGCCACGCTGGTCGGCGAAGGCGTCGACACCGTCTTCGGTTATCCCGGAGGCACGATTCTGCCGGCCTACGACGCTCTGCGCAAGTTTCCCGTGCGCCACATCCTGGTGCGCCACGAGCAGGGCGCGGCGCACATGGCCGACGGCTACTCGCGCGCTTCGGGCAAGGTGGGCGTGGCCATTGCCACCAGCGGCCCCGGGTCGACCAACCTGGTGACCGGCATCGCCACCGCGATGCTGGATTCCATTCCCATCGTCTGCATCACCGCCAACGTGTCTTCGAAGCTGCTGGGCACCGACGCGTTTCAGGAAGTCGATATTACCGGCATCACGCTGCCGGTGACGAAGCACAACTTCCTGGTGAACAAGGCCGAAGATATCGCGCCGGTGCTTCGCCACGCGTTCCAGATCGCGCGGACCAACCGTCCCGGGCCGGTTCTAGTGGACATCACCAAGGACGCCGAGATCAACAGCGCGGTCTTCGATTTCGAGGCCGCCAAGCCGCGGCCGTATCGCCCGCATCCCATGCTGCACGTGGGCGAAGAGGAACTGGCGCAGGCGGCGGAGCTGATTCGCAATTCAAAGCGGCCGGTGATTCTGGCCGGGCACGGTGTGATGGAGTCGGATGCGATGGAGCAGGTGCGCACTCTGGCCGAGCGCGCGCAGATTCCCGTGGGCCTGACGCTGCTGGGCATCGGCGGCTTTCCCGCGTCGCACCCGCTGTGTCTGGGCATGATGGGCATGCACGGCGAGGCGTGGGTGAACTCCGCCATCCAGGAAGCCGATCTGCTGATCGCCTGCGGCATGAGGTTCGACGACCGCGTGACGGGCACGCTGGCGACCTACGCGACCAAAGCGAAGAAGATTCACATCGAGGTGGATCCAGCCGAGGTGAACAAGAACGTCAAGGCCGATGTGGCGCTGGTAGGCGATCTACGCGAGGTGCTGGAGCAGTTGCTGCCGCGCATTGCGGGCCGCGACGGCGCGGCGTGGCTGAAGACGATCGAGGCCAGCAAGGGCTCGGCGGCGGTGCGCGACATCAAGAACCTGCCCGACTCCGGCCACTTATACGCGGCGCACGCGATTCACGACCTGTGGCGCATGACCGGCGGCAACGCCATTGTGGTGACCGACGTGGGCCAGCACCAGATGTGGGAAGCGCAGTACTACCATCACGAGCAGCCGCGCACGCTGATTACTTCGGGCGGACTGGGGACGATGGGATTCGCGCTGCCCGCGGCCATCGGCGCCAAGGTTGCCTGCCCGGAGAAGGAAGTGTGGGTGGTGGTCGGCGACGGCGGCTTCCAGATGACCGCGGCGGAACTGGCCACCATCGCGCAGGAGAAGATCAAGATCAACATCGCGGTCATCAACAACGGCTACCTGGGCATGGTGCGGCAGTGGCAGGAGTTTTTCTACGAACGCAATTACGAGGCCACGCCGATGGTGAGCCCGGACTTTGTAAAGCTAGCCGATGCGCACGGCATCCCGGGACGAACGGTGCGCAAACGCAGCGAGGTTGAGGACGCGGTGAACGCGGCGCGGTCGGCCGAGGGCGCGTTCCTGCTGAACTTCATGGTGGAGAAGGAAGACTCGGTGTACCCGATGATTCCGGTGGGCAGCGCGCTTCACGAAATGATCCGCCGGCCGGGACGGGACCCGCTGGAAGAGTAGACAGAGATCAGGGTTCAGAGATCAGAGATCAGTTTTGCCGGAGGCCGGACGGGAGCTGTGCTTTATGGCGAATTCGTTTCGGGATTTGGTGGTTTGGCAACGGTCAATGCAATTGACGTTGGCCGTCTATCGGCTAACCAAAGACTTTCCGCGGGAGGAGCTTTACGGACTCACAAATCAGATTCGTCGAGCGGCAGTTTCGTTGCCGAGCAACATAGCCGAAGGGCACGGACGATTGAACACGGCTGAATTTCGCCAGTTTTTGGGCATCGCCCGCGCTTCAAACTTCGAATTGCAGACGCAATTGCTGATTGCTCGCGAACTGAGGATGGGAGATCTGAAACGGCTCGAAGAAGCTGAGAATTTATCCCATGAAGTTGGCAAGATGATTTACGCCGCTCTGAAGTCGTTGAAGAGTTAAGCGGAGCGAGGGGCCGGAGAACTGATCTCTGTTCTCTGATCTCTGTTCTCTGGAAAGGCTTTTATGCTGCATACATTCGTTGCTTATGTCGAGGACCTGCCGGGCGTGCTGACGCGCGTGGCGTCGCTGTTCCGGCGGCTGAACATCAACATCAGCTCGCTGACCGTGGGGCGGAGCGAGCGGCAGGGGCTGTCGCGCATCACGCTGGTGTGCGAGGCGTCGGAGCAGGCCGGGCATCGCATCCGCGCCAGCCTGTTCAAGCTGGAGAATGTCGTGGACGTGGACGACATCGCGCAGGCGCCGTCGGTGACGCGCGAGCTGGCGCTCATCAAGGTCGCCGCCACACCGCAAAACCGCTCGCAGATCTTCGACCTGGCCGAGGTCTTCCGCGCGCGCATCGTCGATCTCACGTCGGAGTCGCTGATCATCGAGATGACCGGCGTGGAAAGCAAGATCGAAGGGCTGATCGAGATTCTGCGCGAGGACGAGGGCCGTATTCTGGAGCTGTGCCGCAGCGGGAAGATGACCATGCGGCGCGGCCACCACACGAGCAGCGTGGTCCAGGCGATGGGCGTGGGCGATGCTGCCGAAGAGGCAGACGAGCTCCCGGAGGAAGACGCGGCGGATGAGGTTCAATAGGCGCTCGGCTGGCGTCTACGCCGGCCGGCTGATAGAGGTTTACCCCGGCGGAGGCCGCAGTCTCACGCCGGGAATTGGACGCACCATCGGCTCCGCGCGCGTTTGCGGCGGCAGAAGTTCCAAAACATTTTGACCAGCAAAGGACAGGCAAAAACGACATGGCAAAGACGTATTACGATCGGGATGCCGATCTGACATTGATCCAGGCGAAGAAGGTGGCGATTATCGGCTACGGCTCGCAGGGGCACGCGCACGCGCTCAACCTGAAGGACTCGGGCGTGCAGGTGAAGGTGGGCCTGGCGGCGAATTCGAAATCCATTGCCAAAGCGAAGAAGGCGGGGCTGGAAGTTACAACGGTCGCAGACGCCGTCAAGTGGGCCGACGTGGTGATGGTTCTTGTCCCCGACCAGACCGCGGCCAAACTCTATGCGGACGAGATTGGCCCGAACCTCAAGCTGGGCACGCTGCTGATGTTCGCGCACGGGTTCAACATTCACTTCAAGACGATCGTGCCGGCGGCGGGCATCGACGTAGGCATGGCCGCGCCCAAGGCGCCCGGCCATCGCGTGCGCGAGGTCTTCCAGGAGGGCGGCGGTGTGCCTTGTCTCATCGCGGTCCATCAAGACGCGACCGGCAACGCACATGCTCTCTGCCTCAGCTATCTGAAGGGCATTGGAGGCACGCGCGCCGGCGTTCTGGAGACGACGTTCAAGGAAGAGACCGAGACCGATCTCTTCGGCGAGCAGGCGGTGCTGTGCGGCGGCGTGAGCGCCTTGATTAAAGCCGGTTTCGAGACGCTGGTTGAAGCCGGCTATCAGCCCGAGAGCGCCTACTTCGAGTGCCTGCACGAGCTGAAGCTGATCGTGGACCTGATCTATCGCGGCGGCCTGGCCTACATGCGCTACTCGATCTCGGACACCGCCGAGTATGGCGACTACGTTTCGGGCCCGCGCGTCGTCGGCGCCGAGAGCCGCAAGGCGATGAAGCAGATTCTGGCCGAGATTCAGGACGGGACATTCGCGAAGAAATTCCTCGCCGACCAGAACTCGGGCAAGAAGGAGTTTCTGGCCTTCCGCGAAGCAGAGGCCAAGCACCCCGTCGAGATCGTCGGCAAACAACTGCGCGCGCAGATGCCGTTCCTCGATCCGGTGACGGTGGAGGAAGTGGCGAAGACGCGGTAGAGAAAGAGCCTCTAGCTATTAGCTCGTAGCTTCTAGCTAGAGGCGACCGGCAAAGAGCTACCAGGGGTTGTCACTCTTCTGACGGTTGTTTTGCCAGTGGAGTGGTTGCAGGTTGCTAAGGGCTTCTGAGCCTCCCCGTGCAACTGGAGTAATGTGGTCAACTTCCCATCCGTATTGGGAAGTGACGCCATATTCATTCCATTTGATCCAGGTCCCGTAGCGGTCTTTACGGAACACATTGGGGTCGTAGTTTGGCACGATTTGGGCCTTCGCCCAAATTGTGCTCAATGTGGCGTGGTCGTATTGTGTGCTTGTCGGCATATATTCTCCCGTACTGTGCGGCTGCGGTTCACTGCAGCAGTTTTTTCTTGACAGCGTGGGGAAGGCCGACAACAATACAGTTCGATCAAAAAATCGGCTCGCACCCCTCGCTTAGGGTGCCGGAGCAGTTGAAACCGAAAACTCTCTGAGGGTTAGCCGGTTTCATCTGTTGACCAACGCCGCCTTCGGGCGGCGTTTTCCGTGCGAAAAGCACAGCGGCAGATGCCAACTTACCCCTGCCATTGGTGTGCGTCAAGACCCAATCACAACATTTTGCGGACAGAATGGTTATCTAAAAGGTGCATTTTTGCGAAACGGCTGTGGAATTGCTGCAAAATCGGTGCACAATCTGGAAAACCTCGCTCAGTTAAACGTGTGATGTTGTGCTGAAATGTGTTGCATGAAACGCAGGTTTTGCAGTATCATGTTTCATGAAACGTATGGGAACCGTCCGAAATGCAGTGACCGTCCGCGTCCGCAAGCACAGGGAGCATCTCCGCGCTGCCGGGTTGAGACCGGTGCAGCTTTGGCTGCCCGATACTTCTTCCGAGAGCTTCCGCAGAAAGTGTGAGCGGGAGTCGCTGTCGCTGGCCAACGATCCGCACGAGGCCGAAGTGCTCGCCTGGATCGCTGAAGTGGCCGACACGGACGGATGGGTATGAAACGAGGCGATCTGGTTCCAGTGGTGTTGGCTGGAGCGTACGGAAAGCCGCGACCGGCTCTTGTCATTCAGGACGATCTCTTCGCGCGCCTTCCGTCGGTGACGGTTCTGCCGGTCACAACTGAGCTGCGGTCAGTCGAAACGTTCCGCGTTGCTGTCAGCCCGACAGAGAAGAACGGTCTCCGCGCTCCTTCGCAGATCATGGTGGACAAGGCGCACACGATTCCGCGCGATAAGGCGGGCGCGCGGTTCGGTGAGCTAGAGGCGCGCACGATGAAGGAAGTTGACCGTTCGCTCGCCGTCTTTCTTGGTCTTGGTTAGCAGCTAGTTCGACGTTGATCCACGCGCGCATCGGCTTGGTCGCCCCAAGCCTGTAAAATCAAGCTAAAACCCGCCTCAGCCCGGCTTGGGAGGCAACTTGCTTTACTGGCTGCTCTACGAAAAGCTGTTTCCGTTCTTCCATCCGTTCCGGATCTTCCGCTACCTGACGTTTCGTACCGCGTTCGCCTTCCTCACGGCGCTGCTGATCGCGCTGTTCATCGGGCCTTACGTGATCCAGAAGCTCAGGGAGTTCCAGATCGGCCAGTTCGTGCGCGAGGACGGGCCGCAGTCGCACTTGAAGAAGACGGGCACACCGACGATGGGCGGGGTGCTGATTGGGATCGCCATTCTGCTGCCCACCATGCTCTGGTCCGATCCGGCGAACCCGTTCGTGTGGATCGTGGTGTTCGCCACGTTTGCCTACGGCGCCGTCGGATTCGCCGACGACTACATCAAGGTGGTGCAGCGGCGCAACCTGGGACTGACGGTGCGGCAGAAACTCTTCTGGCAGGGGCTGGTGGGCGCGTTGGTGGCGGTGGCGCTGGTGGTGCTGGAACAGTTCGATGTCTTTTCGACGCGAATGTCGGTGCCCTTCATCAAGACTCTGCGGCCCGACCTGCTGTGGCACGCGTGGCCGGCGACGCTGCCGCATCTCGGCCTGCTGGCGTTTGTGCCGTTCGTGGTGTGGGTGATGCTGTGGCTGGTGGGCACGTCGAACGCCGTGAATCTGACCGACGGTCTGGACGGGCTGGCCATTGGCTGCACCATCGTCGCCGCGGGCGCGCTGGCAGTGCTGAGCTACGTCAGCGGCCACGTGGTCTTCGCCGACTACCTTGAGTTGCAGCGCATTCCGATGGCCGGCGAGCTGACGGTCTTCTGCGGCTCGATGGTGGGCGCGTCGATCGGATTTCTCTGGTACAACGCGCACCCCGCCGAAATCTTCATGGGCGACGTGGGCTCGCTGGCGCTGGGCGGGGCGATCGGCACGGTGGCGATCGTGATCCGGCAGGAACTGCTGCTGCCGTTCATCGGCGGCATTTTTATTCTGGAAGCGGTTTCGGTGGTCTTGCAGGTGGGCAGCTACAAGCTGCGCAAGAAGCGGATCTTCAAGATGGCGCCGCTGCACCACCACTTCGAACAACTGGGCTGGAGCGAGTCGAAGGTCATCGCGCGCTTCTGGATCGGCGCCCTGGTGTTTGCATTGTTTGCACTCACCACCCTGAAATTGCGTTGAGACGGTTCGCGCCGCGCGCCGCGCGGTGCAAAATGAAGAGTGCGTCCGCGGCGATAGGATCGATCCCATGATGGATTTGAAGGGCAAAAAGGTTCTGGTTGTGGGCCTGGGCAAGTCCGGGCTTGCGGCTGCGCTGTTTCTTCGCCACCAGGGCGCGCAGGTGACGGTTTCGGATATCCGCTCGGCCGAGTCGCTGGCCAAGGAGATTCCCGCGCTGCTGGATGAGGGGATCATGGTGGAGGCCGGCGGCCATGGGCTGCTGACGTTTCGCCGGCAGGACCTGATCGTGGTGAGCCCCGGCGTGCCGCTCGAGACTCCGGAGCTGGTGCAGGCCAAGAACTTCGGACGCCCGGTGATCGGCGAGCTGGAATTGGCCGCGCGCTTCCTCAAGGGCAAGGTCGTGGCCATCACCGGCTCGAACGGCAAGACGACGACGACGACGCTGGCGGGCGAAATGCTGAAGGAAGCCGGATTCCGGACGCTGGTGGCCGGCAACATCGGCGTGGCGGTTGTGGGGCTGGTCGAAGACAGCGCGGACGATACGTGGTCGGTGCTGGAAGTGTCGAGCTTCCAGCTCGAAAGCACCGTCGAGTTCCACCCCGCGATTTCGGTGATTCTGAACATCACGCCCGATCATCTGGACCGGCACGGCACATTCGAGAATTATGCGCGGGCCAAGGAGCGCATCTTCGCCAACCAAGGCGCAAGCGACTCGGTAGTGCTGAACGCCGAAAACGCGCGCGCCGCCGATGCCGCGGAACGGTCGAAGGCTCCGGTTTCCTGGTTCTCGACAAAGCACCCGGTCGAGCAGGGCGCGTGGGTGGAGAAGGGAAATGTGGTCTATCGCTCGGCGCCGGAGGCGGCCGTCGAGACCATCCTGCCGCTGGCCGGGATTCCGCTGAAGGGCGAGCACAACGTTGAGAACGTGCTGGCGGCGGCGTGCGCGGCGCGGCTGGCCGGAGCGCCGGCGGCGGCGATTGCGCGGGCCATCGAGAAGTTCAGCGCGGTCGAGCATCGCCTGGAGTATGTGGCGACAATCAACGGCGTCGAGTACTACAACGACTCGAAGGCTACGAACGTGGACGCGACGGAGAAGGCGGTGCTGGCGTTTGGCGGCGGCATTCATCTGATCCTGGGCGGCAAGGACAAAGGCGCGCCGTACACGCCGCTGGCGCCGCTGGTGCGGGCGCGGGCGCGGGCGGTGTATACGATCGGTGCGGCGGCGGCCAAGATCGAATCGCAATTGCGCGGCACGGCGCCGATTCAGTCCTGCGAGACGCTAGCCAAGGCGGTGAGCGCGGCAGCCGCGGCAGCGCAGCCCGGCGACGTGGTGCTGCTGGCGCCGGCCTGCGCCAGCTTCGACCAGTTCGAGAATTACGAGCAGCGCGGCAAGGTCTTCAAGCAGCTTGTGGCGGAGTTGAAGGACTGGAAGGCAAAGCAGAGCGAGTAGGGAACCATGGCGAAGCGAGTGGGCATCGACAAATGGCTGTTCTTCACCACGCTGGTGCTGGTCGTGACCGGGCTGGTGATGGTGTTCTCCGCTTCGGCGGTTGTCGATCAGGAGCGGTATCACTCGGCGTACACGTTCATTTTGACGCAGGCGGTGTGGGCCGCGCTGGGCGTGCTGGCGATGCTGGTGCTGATGCACGTGGACGTGAGCCGCTACAACTCGCCGCGCTTCATCTATCCCGCGATTTGCATGACGGCGGTGCTGCTGGTGCTGGTTTTCCTGATGCCCCACTCGCACAACACGCACCGCTGGATCCGCTTTGGCGATTTCTTCACCTTGCAGCCGTCGGAGATCGCCAAGCCCGTGCTGGTGATTTTTCTGGCGTGGTTTCTGCACACGCGCCTGGGGGCGATGACCGACTGGAAGCGCACACTGATTCCGGCGGCGCTGATTCCCGTGCTGTTCATTCTGCTGGTGGGGGCCGAGCCCGACCTGGGCACGGCGCTGGTGCTGGCCGGCGGCACCGGCATGTTGCTGGTGCTGGCGGGCATGGAGTGGAAGATCCTGCTGGGCGCGGTCTGCGCGGCGCTGCCCATTCTGGCGGCGGAACTGCTCCTGGTGCCGTGGCGTTTTGCCCGGCTACTGGTTTTTCTGCATCCCGAATCCGATCCGACGGGGCCCGGCTACCACATCTACCAGTCGCTGATCGCCGTGGGCACGGGCGGCGTGACCGGCCGCGGCTACATGGAAGGCATGCAGAAGCTGTTCTATCTGCCCGAGGCCTCGACGGACTTCATCTTTGCCAACATCGCCGAGGAGCTGGGCTTCATCGGGGCCATGTTTATCGTGCTGCTGTTCGCGCTCTTTGGCGTGCGGGGGCTGCGCACGGCGTTCAAGTGCAGCGATCCATTCGCGCGGCTCGTGGCATTCGGCATCACGACGACGATTCTTCTGCAAGCGTTCTTTAACATCAGCGTGGTGCTGTCACTGGTGCCGAATAAAGGGATCCCTCTGCCGCTGATCTCGCACGGGGGAACGTCGCTGTTCTGCACGCTGGCCTCGATCGGGGTTCTGCTGAATATCTCGCGACAGGCCGAGTGAGAAGAGCAGGGAATAAGATACAGGGACCAGGGAATAGGGACCAGGGCCGCCGGCGGCGGATAACCGATCACTAAATACGGTGAACGACGAACTCCAAAATGCAATGCCCCAGGGCGTTGCCGATCTGCGCATCTTGATCGCCGGCGGTGGAACGGGCGGGCACATCATTCCCGCGCTGGCCGTGGCTCGCGCGCTGGTTGAGCGGCACGGGGCGGAGGTGGTTTTTGTCGGCACCGCGCGGGGGCTGGAGACGCGGTTTGTGCCGGAGGCGGGATTCCCGCTGCACCTGATCGATGTGGGCCCGCTGAAGAGCGTCTCGCTCATTACCCGCCTGAGCACTCTGGTGCGGCTGCCGCGCTCGATCGGCGACTGCAAGCAGCTGATGCGCGAGTTCCGGCCCGGCGCAGTGCTCGGCGTGGGCGGCTATGCCTCAGGTCCGGGAATGGCCGCCGCGCTCCGGCTCCGCATCCCCACCATGGCCTTTGAGCCGAACGCCGCGCCCGGCCTGGCCAATCGGCTGGTGGGCCGCTTCGTGGAGGCCGCGGCCATCAACTTTCCCAGGGCGCGCAAATGGTTCCGCAACGCCGAGATCACCGGCATCCCGGTGCGGCAGGAGTTTTTCTCGCTCGCCGCGCCCACCGGCCCGCCGCATCTGCTCGTCTTCGGCGGCTCGCAGGGCGCGCGACTGCTCAACACCAAGGCGCCGCACATTATCGCGGCGCTGCTCGACGCGGTTCCGGGATTGACGGTTCTGCACCAGAGCGGGCTGCGCAACGCCGCGGCCACCCATGCGGCCTACCGGGCCAGCCGCGCCGATCCCACGCGCTGGCAGGTGCTCCCGTTTCTCGACGACATGCCGGCGCGCTTTGCCCGGGCGCATCTGATCCTGTCGCGCAGCGGCGCCTCGACGGTGGCCGAAGAGGCCGCGGCCGGCAAGCCCGCGCTGCTGGTTCCCTTTGCCGCCGCGACCGACGCGCACCAGCGCCGCAACGCCGAAGCCATGGTCGCGGCCGGGGCGGCCGCGATGCTCGAGGAGAAGGATCTGGCGATCCCGGGCAAGCTGCTTGAGACGCTGGTTGGCCTGTTGAGCGATCCGGCGCGCCTGGCGGCGATGGCTGCCGCGGCGCGAACGCAGGCGCATCCCGGCGCTGCCGAGCGCATTGCCGACAAGCTGGCGGAGATGGCAAAAGGCAGCAAGTCAGCGAGTTAGCGGGTCAGCAAATTAGCGGGGCTGGTGACGCTCAGCTCACTGGTTCTGCATGGCCTTTGAGATCGGTTCGAGGTTCTTCCGGGAAGATTGGCGCAATCCGGTCTCCCGGCCCTGAATGGTTCCGGGATCAGTCGGGAACCCTAAGCGCGTGAGCGGCGCGAAAAGAGGCTGCGGCCGGTGTGCGGTTGCGTTGCAGACCGATCCAGTTCTTCCGCCGGACGAGGATTCTCGAAGTGCTGCAGGCGTTCGGCCCACTCGCCAGACGAGAAGAAGCGCGGCCCCACTTCGATCAGCCGCGGGGTCATTTTGAACACGGCAACGCGGTTCCAGGGCTGGCCGGTCCTCATGCGGAAGCCTTTTTCGTTGAGTCTGGCGACGACCTCGGCATAGGAAAAGTCCTGTGTCACCAGATCGATCATCAGCATCAACACCTGGTGCTCGATGGGGTCGGCCTCCAACCGCTTGCAGTCGCCGGAGACGCGCAGTCCGTAGGGAACGTCCTCGTCGAACTCATTTTCGGCAGGGGCCTCAGCGTTCGGCAGCTCGCGCCGCCACTCGATTGCAACCATCCGCCACCCAGCCGCCGTGCGCTGCCGGATCACGTCAGGACTGAACGGCTCGGAGACGATGTCGCGCATCCGCTCAAAATAGGCCATTGCGAATCCTCATTGAAAACCCGTCATGCATTTGTCTGTGCAATTCAAGTGCCAGGAATGCGTTGCGCCCCAGGGGACTCAAGTCCAAATAGAAGCAAGGCGATAGCTAATCCTACGCGCCACTGGCATTTCTCTGGACTTGTCCGTAAATGCAAATGCCTGTTCATATCCGAACACGTGACCGGGGCAAGATTTTGCGCGGCGTACTGGTTCATGGGGGGAACTCGAAGCAGGGACGATAGGCAACGGTGCGCGCGAGACTCGGGGGAGGTGTGATGGCCCGGCGCGATTGGCGGCCAGGGCTGCCGCGGCGCGAACGCAGGCCCGTCCCTGGGCTGCCGAGCGGATTGCCGACAAGCTGGCGGAGATGGCGGGGGTTCAGCGGAGTTAGCGGAGTTGGCGGAGCTAGGAGGACATCGGCGTGCTGAGCGGATGCGCGGGCTGCGCTTGGAACAATTCGTTGTGTCCGGATTGCCGACAAGACTCCCGCGACCCTGTCGAAGAACAGGTACTGCATTCCTCAAACCGTCAAACCGGGCTGGGGCGTGAGGATCAATCCGCTCCCGTGCTGCGCCAGCTCCCCACCGGGAACTGAACGAAGAGACCTTTTCGAGTAGGGTTCGTGCAACATCTTAGGCATTTGATGTCATCCTAGACATAGACCAACGAACTGAAAGAGGCACCTCATGGCCGCGGAACTGTTGCGCAGTCGCCTGTTTCTTTTCTTGTTTCTCGCGTTTGCTACGGTGCAGTATACGTCGGCCCTCACGCCGCCCAAAGACTGGTGGCCTGACCCTGCTACCGGTCTTATGTGGACCGGAGAAGCCGCTTGGAACTCGTGGAGGGGGATCACCTGGAGTCAAGCCAACGAATACTGCTCTACGTTGCAGCTTGGTGGCTTTTCTGGCTGGCGGCTGCCAACCATCGATGAGGCGGACAACCTGCTCGTGGACGCACCCGTCCCTGCCGTGCACATGTCGGAGCAGCCCCCACCCAGTGACCGCCCTACAATTTGGAATCCCTTCTACCCTTCCCAAGTGCTGAGGGCCCCTCTATACGTACCTGAGACTGCAAAAGTGTGGACGTCGACCGCGGCTGGTAAGAACAACTATTTCACCATTCAGCCCCTCGGCGTCAATTCGACCGTAAACACCAGTCCCGGGAGGGGCCGATTGGCCACGCTTTGCGTCCGGCCCATGGAGCCGGACATCCTCTCGGCGGCTAAGGAGGCCCAGGTCTCGCATCCGGTGCCAGACGCTCGGACCCTCCGAGCCGGTATTCCCCTCCGGCATGCTTACATCCTCTATCAGCAAGGCAATTTTCAAGAGAGCATCTCGCAGGCGCAGGCGGCGCTGGCTCTGAAGCCAGATCTGGTTTCCGCAGCGTTCGATATCGGCCTTTGTTACGCGGCTCTCAAACAATGGAACCAGGCATTGGCGACTTTTCAGGCTGCGCTGAAGCTCGACACGCATAACAAAGATACAAAGAAAGCCATCGCTTGGGCAGATCGGAACCTGAAAGCCGCAGCGAGCCAGGGCAAGGTCAAGTTGAAGAGCCCGGAATGGCGTGACTAGCGGCAGCCCGGTCGTTTCCCACATCGCATCTCCTGACGTTCTGCCTCGAATGTGTTGGTGACAAATTAACCAGCAACGGCTCTGTGGCTCGTGAATGATCTCAGTTAGTGCCTGATCGTGAGCTGTGCACCGAGCCAAAAGCCGCGCTGGACGTATTACCGGCAATGCGGAAGTTACCGATTGAATGACAGCCCGGTGCGTTCTTAAGGCGAGAGTGGGATTTGGGTGCAGTGCGGCTGATCGCGCGCGGGGGACCGTCTGCTTCAATCTTGCTGGGGAAAAGCAACCGCAGATTCTTCGACTCGGGTCGCCGTCCGCCACAGCGGACGACGGCCATCGCCGAGAATGACAGCGACGAGAGTTGGCGGTCCGATCTGTCGGGCATCGCAAAGAAAAAGCCCGCCTGCCGAAGCAAGCGGGCTTTCTTGGAACCGATCAGCCGGAGTTACCGGTGTCCGCCACCACCACCGTGGCCACCGCCACCTCCGCCACCGCCGTGGTAGCCGCCACCGCCTCCACCGTGGGAGCCGCCGCCGCCGCCGAAGCTGCCGCGGGCGCTGCCGCCGCTATAGCCGCGAGACGCGCCTCCCGAGTATCCGCGAGCCGCGCCGCCCGCATAGCCGCGGGGCGCGCCTCCCGCATATGCATGGCCCGCGTAAGCGCCGCGTCCGCCATAGGCGTACCCGCCGCGAGCTCCGCCAGCGGCATAGCCGTGACCGCCATAGTAGCCGCGTCCGCCGCCGCCCCATCTGGGACCATTCCAGCCGCGGCCCCATCCGTGCCCCCGGCCCCATCCGTACCAAGGTCCGGCGCCGATGAACAGGCCGCCGGCAAACCAGCCGGGGCCGTAATAGCCATACGGCGCGCAGGCATAGGGGTAATAGGGGTAATAGCCCCACGAGCAATCCGGGGGGCCGTACTCGATGTAGTTTCCAGCGTCGTCGTAGTAGCCGGGAGCGGAGACAACCGCCGGCCCGACGCCGACCCCAACCGCGACCTGGGCGTTCGCCGAAACGGCGAACGGGAGAACCACAAGCAATGCCAACAAGATGAAGCGGAGCTGTTTCATAACTCCCTCCTTGTGCCGCCCGTCCCCGCTTTCCCGGACCGGGACCCGGAGTCGCCTCCGGTTTCAGCACCACCCGGCTGTTTTCCGATCTTCTTCAGCCGGCTTCCAATCTCTTAGACAGCATTTTCGCTCATATGTTGCGGTCCGTCGCCAGAATCGAACGATGTTGGAGAAAGATCAAGAGGTTGGCGCACCTCAGTCATTCTTCGACCAAACCAAAGTGAGCTTCGCCGCACCCCGGCAGAGGTTACCGCGAGCAAAACGGCGCAGAAAAAGCGGCCTCTCCGGTTTGGAGAGGCCGCATGGTGCAGGCAGCAGAAGGCGAAACTACCTGCGAAAGCGATCGCCGCGGTCGTGCCGGTCGAAATCGCGGTGATAAACGGCCGGCCCATGGCCCCAGCCGAAGCCGCCGCGAACGACCACGCGAGGGCCGCCGCCGCCGAAGTTCCAATAGCCCGGCACCCAGTAGCCATCAGCCCAGTAGCCGGCCTCCCACACATACCCCGGTCCGGGGCAAGGGGGAACGTACGCTGCCGGCGCGCCGACGTAGATTCCAATCCGGGCCGCCTGAGCGGGCGCTGCACTCAATCCGAGCGCTCCAACGGCCACCGCCGCTCCCAACATCCACTGCTTCATGCTGCCCATATAACCTCCGTTTCAGGCGGCCCGTCTGCCGGTCCGCCCCGGCTCTCAGCCCTTCTGGAGCTTGGTTCTTGCCGCCCCCTGGGCTTGCCGGTTCTGCCCTATGCAAACACTCCCGGCTCAAAAGGTTGCGGCATCGGCCGGAAAATAAAGTTGCGCGACTTTCGGGCCGATTGGGGTTTATGGCGCGTGCACCCGGACTGGGAAAAACGCCGCACAAAAGGCGCATCGCGGTATGCTGAATAGCGATCGATGCCCGTCATTACGGTGGCGCCACAATGCTCGGCGCCGGTCACACAACGAGCCGTCCCATGGCCGAAGGAGAACCATGCCCCACGCTCAAGGCAAATTTACCGTCGACATTCATCCCCTCGCGCCCACCCCCGCCGAAGGGATCGGCCGCTTCACGATCAACAAGGAGATCCAGGGCGATCTGGAAGCGACCACCATCGGCGAAATGTTCACCGGCGGCGATCCCAAACAGGGCGCGGCGGGATACGTGGCCATCGAGCTGGTGACCGGCAAGCTCGGCGGAAGGTATGGCAGCTTCGTGCTGCAGCACTTTGCGACGATGGACGCGAATGGGTCGAGCATGCACGTGATTGTGGCGCCGGGAACCGGCCAGGGCGAACTCGAAGGCATCGCTGGCACGTTCAAGATTCGCGCCGAAGACGGAGTACACTTCTACGACTTCGAGTACACGCTGCCCGAGTAGGGGCGGTGAAAAGGATCGGCAAGCCATGACGAATTCCTCCGCTCGCAGTGCAGGCAAGGTAACCGGCCAGGAGATCGTCGAACTCTTCCGCAAAGCGATCCGCGGCGAAGCAGCGACGGTTGCGCTAGGCGAGTCCTGGAACGACGTCAATTCCGGGAACGTCCGCTTCCGCATCGGCGACTACGAGGTCGCGATCTTCAACGACTGCAACGAGCTCGACTACGCCGACTCGGCAACCGCTCCCGACGGCCGCAAGGGCGACTTCGACGACTGGTGGGATACGGACACCGAGCCGGTGCGGCAACTGACCGAGAAGGAGTACGAGGCCCTCGAGCATCTGCTGGAAAGCGCGCAGGTGGAAGAGCGGGCGGCTGGCTCCTGATCGCGCGGGCCGGCCGCTGCCGGGCGGCGTCCGCGAATGGTAGAGTGGAGTTTCAACCCCATGTTTGCCACCTCGCAGCACGCGCACTTCATCGGAATCGGCGGCATTGGCATGAGCGGCATCGCCGAGATTCTGCTCAACCTGGGCATGAAGGTCTCGGGCTCCGATCTACGGCGCAGTGCGGTCACCGACCGGCTGGCGCAACTGGGTGCGACGGTTTACGAAGGCCACGGCGCGGCGAACGTTGCCGGGGCCACGGTCGTCGTCACCAGTTCGGCGGTGAACGCGAGCAATCCCGAGGTGCTAGAGGCGCATGCGCGCAAGATTCCCGTGATCCAGCGCGCGGAGATGCTGGCCGAGCTGATGCGTCTCAAATACGGAATCGCCATCGCAGGAATGCACGGCAAGACCACGACGACCTCGATGGTGGCCGCGGTGCTGACGGCCGGGGGACTCGATCCCACGGTGGTCGTCGGCGGACGCGTGGACGCGATCGGATCGAATGCGCGCCTCGGCGCCTCGCAGTACCTGGTCGCCGAAGCCGACGAGAGCGACCGCTCGTTCCTGAAGCTGTCGCCGATTCTGGCCGTCATCACCAACCTGGACCGCGAGCACATGGACTGCTACCACGACATGGCCGACGTGGAGCGCGCTTTCGTGGACTTCATGGACCGCGTGCCGTTCTACGGCGCGGCCACGGCGTGCATCGACAACGCGCTGCTGAAGGGGATTCTTCCACGCGTGCGGCGGCGCGTCTTTACTTACGGCGTGGCTGCGGAGGCCGACTACCGGCTGGAGCTGATTGCGCCGCACACGCCGCAGACAGGGCGGGGAAGCAGCTTCTCGCGCTTCCTGGTGCACACGGCCGCGGGGCCGCTGGGCGAGTTCGAGCTGCACGTGCCAGGGCGGCACAATGTGCTGAACGCGACCGCAGCGGTGGCCATCGCGCGGCAGCTCGAGGTTGCGCCCGGCAGAATCGCCGAGGGGATCGCGCACTTTCGCGGGGTCGACCGGCGCTTCCAGCAGCGCGGCGAGGCGCGCGGCGTGAGGGTGGTCGACGACTACGGCCACCACCCCACCGAGATTCGCGCCACCCTGGCCGCGGCGCGCGAAAGCACGCGGGGCAGGATTCACGTCGTCTTCCAGCCGCACCGGTACTCGCGAACTCTCGATCTTTTGGACCAGTTCGGCGGCGCGTTCAAGGACGCCGACACGGTCATCGTTCTGCCCATCTACGCGGCCAGCGAAGAGCCGATCCCCGGCGTCACGGCGGAGCGGCTGGCCGAGCGTATCGGAGACGAGCCGGGCGGCCCGCGGGTCGAGTTCGCGCCGGACTTCGCGGCCGCCGTCCAGGTTGCTGCATCCGCGGCGCGCGAGGGCGACCTGATCCTGACGCTTGGCGCGGGCAGCGTGAGCCAGCTTGCGCCGCAGATTCTGGCCGCGCTGGAAGCGGCCTAGGGAAGCGCAAAGCGCAGCGCGGCGCACTCCTCCGGACACTGCCTTCTTGTCCGCGGCCCTTGTGCCATCGGTCACAGCCGTGACTCAGCAAGTGCTCCTATCCTCGCGCCGCGGGAGGGTGTGCATGAATCCAAATGGCAGAAGAATCGTCATTGTCGGCGGCGGCATCGCGGGCCTGTGCGCCGCGGTGTATGCGCAGAAGTGCGGCTATCAGGCCGAGGTGCTGGAAATGCACGACATGGCAGGGGGTCTGGCCATGAGCTGGCGCCGAGGCGGCTACACGTTCGAGACCTGTCTGCACTGGTTCTTCGGCTCAGACCCCAAGGGAGCGATGCACGCCCAGTGGGCCGAGGTCTTCGACATCGATCGACTGACCTTCGTCGATCTTCCGGAGTTCGCGCGTCTCGAAACCGAAGACGGAGACTCCCTCGCCATTCCCACCGATCCCGATCGCATGGAAAAAGAACTGCTGGCGCGCGCTCCGCAGGACGCCAAAGCGATCCGGCGGCTGGCGTCGGAAGTCCGCCGCCTGCGCACGTTCAAGATGCTCGATCCCGCGAAAAGTTGGATCGCGAATGCGCCTGTGTTGCTCCGCGATCTGCCGGATCTTCCTCTGCTCCGCTCCTTATCGCGGCTCTCCCTGCGCGATTACGGCAAGCGCTTCACCGATCCGCTCCTGAGAGGCTTCTTCGCGGACGGCGAAATGAGCGGGCTCTCCGCGATCGCCATCGTCTTTTCTCTCGCATGGATGAGCACGGACGAGGCGAAGTACGTGGTTGGAGGAGCGCAGGCCATCGTCCGCCTCATCGAGGAGAATCTCGCCCGCCTGGGCGGCCGGGTGCGTTTCGGCGCCAGGGTCGAGCGCATTCTCGTGGAGAACGGCGCGGCGGTTGGCGTCGAGTTGGCCGGCGGAGAAACGATCCAGGCGGATTGGGTCATCTCGGCCGCGGACGGTCACGCTACGATCTACGACCTTCTTGGCGGCAGGTACGTCGATCCGGCGGTCGACAAAGCCTATCGCACGCTGGAGCTCTTTCCCAGCTATGTTCAGGTCTCGCTTGGAGTGGGGCTCGATCTACACGATCAGCCGCGCTCCATTACGCGTCTGCTCAAGTCGCCGCTCACGATCGACCCCGGGACCGAGTCCAGGCATGTCTCCTTCCGGATCTTCCACTTCGATCCCACCTTCGCTCCGGCCGGCAAAACAGCGGTCACCTGCTTTTTGGCGACGGGAAACTTCGAGTATTGGGCGCAGTTGCGCAGCGAGCATCCGGAGCAATACCGGGCCGAGAAGCACCGCGTAGCCGAGTCGGTGATCGATGAGCTCGAGAAGAGGATTCCCGGCCTTCGCGCCGCGGTCGAAGTGGTCGACGTTTCGACGCCCGCTTCCATCTTTCGCTATACCGGCAACTGGAAGGGAAGCATGGAAGGCTGGCTGCCCACGCCGAAGACCGGATTCAAGCCCATGTCCCGGACGCTGCCCGGCCTGCACAAGTTCATGATTGTCGGCCAATGGGTGTCGCCTGGAGGTGGGTTGCCTTCCGGCCCGATGACGGCCCGCCCGGCCATCCAGGCCATCTGCAAACAGGACCGGGTTCCGTTCACGCCGCGGTGAGCGGGTCGGATGTTCTCTGCTCTCTGTTTTCCACCCCGTAACGCTACGGGTTCCCCCCGGCCAAGCCGCGGAAAACCGCCACTTCGCGCCGGGCTATAGTGAAGGTTGGCGACTCTCACGACCCTGCTCAGGCGTGACGAATCAAGGGAACAACACAAATCGACCCCTGCTGTGGGATGACGAACCGCCCGCCCCCATCCGTTTGAGGCGGACGCGGGACGACGCATCGCCGCCGGATCCGTTTCGTCCATCCGGGGCGGGCCGCCGCGGCGGACCGGGCATGCCGCTGGAGTTCGACGATCCCGACGGCGATGGCGTGCTGCGTCCCAGCGCCAATCGTTTCGGTTCCGCAAAAAAGAAGCGCTGGTACCTTCCATCGAGCACAGTGGGCCGCGTGTTTCTGGCAGCGGGCGCGCTGGCAGTGCTGGGCGCGTTCGTCGTGTCGGGACTCATGCTGCGGCGTTCTCTTGAGCGCGACGACCGCTTCCGCATCGCCGGCGCCGGGAACATTCAGGCCACCGGCCTCACCGAGGTGAGCCGCGCGGAGCTGCTGCCCGTCTTCGGCGAAGACATCGGCAAGAACATCTTCTTCGTGCATCTGGACGAGCGGCGCAGGCAACTGGAGCAGATTCCCTGGATCGAGCACGCCACGGTGATGCGCCTGCTGCCCGACCAGATTCGCGTCAATATCGTCGAGCGCCAGCCGGTGGCATTCACCCGCCACGGCCAGCAGATCGACCTGGTGGACGCCGACGGCGTGCTGCTGACCATGGCTCCGGCCACCATGATCCGCCATCACTATTCGTTCCCGGTGCTGACGGGCATCGATCCCGGCGACTCGCCGGAGGCGCGCAAGAAGCGCATGGCCGTGTATCTGGAGTTCATGGCCGATCTGGACGCCGACGGCAAGCACAACTCCGAACAGATCTCGGAAATCGACCTCACCGATCCCGAGGACGCGCGCGTGCTGATGCCTGAGCAGGGCGCCGACATTCTGGCGCACTTCGGCGACGAGCAATTCCTCTTGCGGTACCAGCGGTACAAGGCGCACATCGGGGAGTGGCGCCAGCAGTACCCGAACCTGGCGTCGGTGGATCTGCGCTACGAAAACCAGGTGGTCCTCGACATGGCTTCGGGCAAGGAGGCGTCGCAGACCGCGGACGGGCAGACGGGCGACGCAACAACTGCTCCGGCGGCCGGCGGCGCGCCCACAACCGGCGCGAAGAAAGATGCGGCGCCAAAGCCTTCCGGCGGCGCGGCTCATTCCGGCCCGGCGGCGACCGGCAAGCCGGGCGCGAAGAAGAACAAGCCAGCGCAGACGAGCAAGCGCGCGGCCGTCAATCGGCGCGCTCCGGCGAAGAGTTCAACGCGGCGGAACACCGCCGCAACAACCCGCCCGGCATCCAGAATTCCCGTGGCGGACGAGCGGCGAGGCGGGTGAGGAACCATGGGTCAGAAGCAGGACAACCTGATTGTGGTTCTCGACATCGGCAGTGCGTGGACGCGCGTGCTGGCGGCCGATGTGAACGAGAGCGTGCTGCGCTATCGCGGCCATGGCATCGCGCCGTCGGCCGGGATGCGCAAGGGGCTGATCGCGGAGCTGGGCCGGCGGCCAAGGCGGTGCGCGCGGCCAACGAGCAGGCGGAACACTCGGCGCGCGTCAACATCGGTGAGTGCGTGGTGGGTGTGGGCGGACCGCACATCCGCGGGCTGAACACCAGCGGCGGCTTCCAGTTGAGCCGCGGCGTGCGCGAGATCACCGGCGAGGACGTGCGCGCCGCCATCGGCCGCGCGCGGGCCATCGATTTGCCGGCCGACCGCGAGATTCTCCACCTGCTGCCCCGCCAATTCATCCTCGACGAGCAGCCCGGTATCTTCGATCCCGTGGGCATGGTGGGCGCCAAGCTGGAGGTCGAGCTGCACATCGCCACCTGCGCCGGCAGCGCGCTGCAGAGCACGGTCACCTGCGCCAATCGCGCCGGTCTCGAGGTGACGGAGGCGGTGCTGGAGTCGCTGGCCGCCGCCGAGTGCACGCTTTCCACCGACGAGCGCGAGCTGGGCGTCTGCGTGCTCGACATCGGCGCGCATTCCAGCGATCTGGCGGTCTTCTTCGAAGGCGCGGTGGCCCACACGGCGTCGGTTCCCATCGGGGGCGCGCACTTCACCAACGACCTTGCCGTGGGCCTGCAACTGCCGGTGGCGCAGGCCGAGGAACTCAAGCGGCAATACGGAAACGCCGTCGTGACCGCGGTTCCGCAGCTTGCGGAGATCGAGATCACGACGGCGCAGGGCGCGCCGGCCTCGCTGTCGCTGCGCACCATGGCCGAGATTCTGGAGCCGCGGGCGCGGGAGCTTCTGTACTACGTGAGAGAAAGCCTGCGCGTAGGCGGGGTGCTGGAAGCGCTGGGCGCAGGATGCGTTCTGACCGGCGGCGGCGCCATGCTGCCCGGCATGTTGGACGTGGCCGAAAGCCAGTTGCGCGCGCCGGCCCGCACGGGAATGCCGGTTCGCCTGTCGCACATGCCGTCGGAGCTGAATCACCCGGCCTGGGCGGTGGGCATCGGCATGGTGCTTTACGCCCACCGGACCCGCATGACGCGCGCCGCCGAGAGCAGCGACAGCAGCTTGCGCAACAAGCTGCGCGCCATGTTCGCGGCCAGCTTTTGAACCTTGGACGTCGAACCGGGATACTAGATACAAGGGAGTTGGAGCGGCCATGGAACAGCCAATCAACGAAGCCGGAGAGATGCGCATCCAGTATCACGATGCGATCGTGCGCGGTGCCAAGATCAAGGTGGTGGGGGTGGGCGGAGGCGGCGGCAACGCCGTCAACCGCATGATCCAGGCCCACCTGGCGGGCGTGGATTTCATCGCCGCCAACACCGATGTGCAGGCGCTCAAGCTGTCGCAGGCCTCGGTGAAGCTGCAGCTCGGCGTGCGGCTCACCTCGGGACTGGGAGCCGGTTCCAATCCCGATATCGGCCGGCGCGCCGCGCTTGAGGATTCTGAAAAGATCATCGAGGCGCTCGAAGGCGCGGACATGGTCTTTGTCACCGCCGGCCTGGGCGGCGGCACCGGCACCGGCGCGGCTCCGGTCATCGCATCGCTGGCCAGCGAGATGGGCATCCTGACCGTTGCGGTCATCACCAAGCCCTTCGCCTTCGAGGGCAAGCGCCGCATGATGCAGGCCGAGCGCGGACTGAAGGAATTGGTCGACAGCGTCGACACTATGATCGTGATTCCCAACGAAAAGCTGCTCGCCGTGGCCAAGGACGCCGGTTTCTTCGAGAGTTTCCGCATCGCCGACGACGTGCTGCGCCAGGGCGTGCAGGGCATCAGCGACATCATCACGATTCCCGGCATCATCAACCGCGACTTCGCCGACGTGAAGACGACCATGGCCGGCATGGGCCACGCGGTGATGGGCACGGCGGTGCGCTCGGGCGACAATCGCGCCGTAGAGGCGGCGCAGGCAGCCATGGCATCGCCGCTTCTCGAAGCCGGCGCCATCGACGGCGCGCGCGGCATTCTGATCAACATCACCGGATCGAGCTCGCTCAAGCTGACTGAGGTGAACGAGGCTTCGTCGCTGATTCAGTCGGCCGCGCACGAAGACGCGAACATCATCTTTGGCGCAGTGCTCGACGAAAAGATGGGCGAGGAGGTCAAGATCACCGTCATCGCCACCGGTTTCCGCGACCAGATGCCGGAGCGGCGCGCCCGCATGTTGAACGTGGAGGAGACACCGGTGGTCTCGGTGCCGGTGGTGGCGCCCGAAAACTGGATGCCGGAAAAGGCGTCCCCGCCGCAGCCGGCCGCCGCGCCTCCGCGCTTCCTGAGCGAGGAAGAGGAGATTCTGGCGGAGAGCGCCGACGACGGCTTCTTCTTTGCCTCGGCCGCTCCCGGCGTGGCCACCACGGTCACCGTGGCGGATGAGGCGACCAAGACCGACGCCGACTACGCCAAAGAATTCGGCGTGGAGCAGCAAAAAGCGGCAGCGCCTTCGGCGCCCGAGCCCGAGATCGCGGCCGCGGAGCCGACGCCCCCGGACTTTGCCGCGGACTTTGCCGCTCCGCCGCCGCTACCGCCGCCGCCGGAGCCTGCCGAGCCATCCAGCTCGACGCTGTTCGCCGAGCCCGGATCGCCGTCGGATCGCGACCTGGACGTCCCTACTTTCATGCGACGGATCAAGTTCTAAAGCGGTTCCAGAGTTCGTGTGCTTCCCTGGCGACGTTCAAGGCGGCTCTTTCTTGAGGAAAGAGCCACTCGGCCTCGGTGGCTTCTGGGTACAGCAACTCTGGAACCGCGGTAGGGGCCGGCCGGAACGGTTGGCTTGGGAGGGCCGGAAAACGTTTCAAAACGGGTGGAAAAGGGGTATATTAAGCAAAACGCCCCCGAAAGTTGCATTTTTTTGAACCGGCGATGGGGAGAGACTACTGCCAGCCGGGCGATTGAGCGGAACTAGGATTCGCCGGCACGCAGCGCAACTCTCGACCGCGCAATAGGGTTGTCATAGAACGGCAGGGCAGGGCAGTAGAAGTTGATGGGCCCGCGGACGCAATCAGGGCCGGACGCGCCACGAGTTAGGAAGACAAGGTTCGAGGCTTCAAGACCGGCGCAGCACGAGATAAGAGAGGATTTTGGCTGCATGAAGTTGTTCCGCGCGGGGCTCGTTAATTCGGCTTTGTTCCTGTTCGCGTTCGGTTCCGTCTGCGCGGCGGCGCCGGATGCTCCGCAGACCAAGCTCCATCATTCGAAGGCCCGGTCCGAGTCGCACGCATCGAGCACGCATCGCGGCACGGCGCACAGCGCCGCAACCCGTTCCGGCTCAGCCCACACGACGGCATCGAATTCCACGGCATCGCGCTCATCCGCGGCGCATCGCGCGACAACGGCGCACCCTGCTTCGGCCGCACACACGACGGCCAGAAGCACAACAGCAGCGCGCACGACAGCAGCGCGCACGACGGCTGGATCGAGCACGGCGGCACGCCGGACGGCCTACCGGCGCCGCCATCATTATTACGAGCGCTTCACCGCCAGCTCCTTCATTCACGGGGAAGTCGGGGAGGGCGATCTGGTTGCGGGCGAGGACCCGGTGGTGCGCCAGGCGGCCATCGACGCCCTGGGCGACATGAACGGCACGGCGGTGGTGATCGATCCCGCCAACGGCCGCATCCTGGCCATGGTGAACCAAAAGCTCGCGCTTTCGCCGGGCGCCGAGCCCTGCTCTACCATCAAGCTGACCGTGGCCCTGGCCGCGCTCTCAGAGGGGCTGGTCACGCGCGATACGCCCGTGCAGTTGCCCGGCTTCCACATGAACATGACCCAGGCGCTGGCCAAGAGCAACAACCTCTACTTCGAGGAGCTGGGCCGCGAGCTGGGATTCGAGCGCGTCCACCACTACGCCAACGAGTTCGGCCTGGGCGAGCTGGCCGGCTACAACATTGCGGGCGAGCAGTTGGGCGTCTATCCGGACGAGGCGATTCCCGAGGCCGAGGGCGGCGTGGGCCGCATGTGCAGCTTCGGCCAGGGCGTGTCGCTGACTCCGCTGCAACTGGGCGCATTCGTGGCCGCCATCGCCAACGGCGGAACGCTCTACTACCTGCAGCACCCCAACACGCCGGAAGAAGCCGCCGCCTTCCAGCCACGGATCAAGCGCACGCTCCAGATCGCCCAGTATCTTCCCGACCTCGAAGACGGCATGGCCGGCGCGGTCGAGTATGGAACCGCGCGCAGACTGCGCGCCAACTTCCGCGAGCTGCCGGTCTTCGGCAAGACGGGAACGTGCTCCGACAACGGGACGCGCTTCGGCTGGTTCGCGTCCTATTCCGAATCGCCGCAGGGCGGCCTAGTGACGGTCTTCTTCCTCGAAGGCGGCCGGCCCACGTTTGGCCCGCGCGCCGCCGAGCTGACCGGCGAGTTCTACCAGAATCTCTGGGACCACGACTACTTCGGGATGAAGAACCAGGAAGCGACGACCGCGTCTCCGGCGGCTGCGCCCGCGACGGTCTATCCGCCGCCGGTTCCTGCGCAATCTGCCGATCCAGAGCAGTAGGCAGGGATCTGATTCCGCAATTCAATCGCACCAAGCCGCCTTCGGGCGGCTTTTTGCTGGCCTATCCCTTGAGATTTATTCTGGCCATGAGATGAACACCGTGCATTGGGTCGTCGCCGGCATCGGCGACATCGCGCGCAAGCGCGTGATTCCCGCCATCCAGGCCGAGCCGCGCAGCATGCTCTACGGCTTCGTCACACGCGATCCGGCCAAGACTGCGGCGTATCCCGGCGTGCGGGCGTGGGCAAGCGTCGCCGAGGCCGCCGCGGACCCGGCGGTCGACGCCGTCTATATCGCGCTGCCCGTCGCGCTTCATGCCGAGGCCGCGATCGCCGCGCTCCGCGCTGGCAAGCACGTGCTCTGCGAAAAGCCAATGGCCATGAACTTCGCCGAGGCCCAGCGCATGGTTGCCGAGGGCCGCGCGTCGAACCGCGCTTCGGGCCGCCTCTTCGGCGTTTCCTACTATCGCCGGCTCTATCCCAAGCTCGTCCGCGCGCGGCAGCTTATTTGCGAAGGTGCGATCGGCCGCCCGCTGCTGGCCGAGGCTAACTGCCACGGCTGGCTCGAGATCGAGGGCCGCGAATGGCTTGCCGACCCGGCGCTGGCCGGGGGCGGCCCGCTCTACGACATCGCCTCGCACCGCATCGACGCCATGAACTTCCTCTTTGGCAAGCCGGAGCGCGCCTGCGGCCTGCTCTCGAACGCGGTGCACCGCATCGCCGTCGAGGACTCGGCAACCCTGCTGATGCAATTCGCGGGCGGCGTCCACGCCGTGGTCGACGTGCGCTGGAACTCGCGCGTTGCGCGCGACCAGTTCCGCATCCTCGGCGAAAGCGGCGAAATCGGACTGGACCCGCTGAACGGGCCCGAGCTGCGCGTGGCTGGCCGCGTCGAGATGCTGCCGTCCCACGCGAACCTCCACTATCCCATCGTCGAGAACTTCGTGGATGCCGTCCTGGCCGGCGATTCGGCGCGCCTTGCCTGTCCCGCCGAACAGGCCGCCTGGACAGACTGGGTAATCGAGAGGGTTGCGGCATCGTAGCCGCGAGAGCGCCAAAGCATCGGCGCCCGCGATTCCGCGCCCGGTTCCGAGCGCCCAACGGCTTTCCGCCGCTCTCTTGCGACCGATTCCGCCGAAACACATCTCATAGAGTGAGGCCGCTTCCCCTTCCATGATCGAGCCCGCGGAGCCGGGCGGTCTGATGCTTCACCTCCGGACAACGGAACTCCCCATGGTGCTGCCTACCGACATCCTGCTCGTCTACGGCTACCTGGTGCTGTTTGCCTGGGTTCTGATCGAGCAGCTCGGCCTGCCCTTGCCGGCCATCCCGGTGCTTCTGGCCGCCGGAGCGCTCTCGGCCCAGCGGCAGATCAGCTTTCCGCTGGCGCTAGCCGTCGGCGTCGCCGCTTCGCTCATCGCCGACAGCGTGTGGTTCCTCGTCGGCCGCCGGCACGGGCACCGCGTGCTGAACCTCCTCTGCAAGATGTCGCTGGAGCCGAGCACCTGCGTGCGCCGCACCCAGGACTCGTTTGGCCGCCGCCGCGGCACGATGCTCCTGTTCGCCAAGTTTGTTCCCGGCCTCTCCACGCTGGCGCCGCCGGTCGCCGGGCAGAACGGCATGGAGTTCGGCGCATTCCTGCTCTACGACGGCCTTGGCTCCGCGCTTTGGGTGGCCGCGCTGCTGGCCGCGGGCCGCTTCTTCGGCGATGTGCTCCGCCGCAATCCAAGCGCGCTCGATTGGGTCGGACGCTTCTCCGGCGCGCTGTTGCTTCTAGGCATCGTGGGCTTCTTCGTGGCTCGTCTCGTTCGTCGCCGCATCGAGCTCAAACGGCTCGCCGCCTCGCGCCTCGAACCGGAGGAACTCAAGCGGCGCCTCGACGCCGGCGAAGACATCTTCATCGTGGACCTGCGCCATCCGCTTGAATTGTTGCCTGACCCATTCACGCTGCCCGGCGCGCTGCACCTCTCGCCCGACGCGCTCACCAAGCGCCACCACGAGATCCCGCGCGACCGCGAAGTGGTGCTCTACTGCACCTGCCCCAGCGAGGCCACCGCGGCCAAAACCGCAATGGCATTGAGCAAGTTGGGAATTCATCGCGTGCGCCCACTGCGCGGCGGCTTCGACGAGTGGAAGCGCCTCGGCTTCCCGCTGGACGCGGTCCCGCCGTTCCAAGCTCCGCTCACAGCCGCGCAGACGGCCGATTGACGCTCGCGCTCCTGTCCTAATCTGCTTCAGGAGTCTTTCGCCGAGCATTGCCCTAGCGTGAATCGCGTAATACAAGAAAGTGTGGACGTGCTCGCGGGGTCGGTGAAAGGATTACGGGCATGGCATCACCCAGAGACTTACCTGCATGGCTCCGCGCAATTCTCAACCTTATCGCCATCGTAGGCGTGGCGGCGACGCTGATGGGGTGGATTCAAAGGGTTATTGGAATCATAATCTTGATAGCAGCGCCACTATACGTTGCTTGGGAGATTTGGCCTTGGGCTAAGCGAAATACAAGGAGGTTCGCTGCCTTGTCGCTAATCCTTTTTGTGCTTGTTGGAGGCGTCGTTGGAGCTGGGGCTTGGTGGGCAATTAGGGCCTTTACCCAGCCGCGGGAAGGTCCGCCTGAAAAGCCGCAAAACCCTACATCCACATCTGCACCTACGCTGGCGCCAAGCGCTCCCGCGTTGCCGATTGCAGCAAAGCGCGCTCCTGCCTCTTCTTTGCTCGACCCAATCGGAAAACTGAGCGGTCTAGGGTGGACGGTCAAGCGCGATTCCGGTTTCCTTACGTTCGAGGTGACGAGCAAGCCGATCCCTCCGATGGAGGAGTCCCAGCAATACTTCGCCCAACTTAGGGAACCTTTTGGTCTTCATCTTCAGTCGGTTCCGAACCTTGACGGGTTGGAGCGCCTTCGGGGGATTGAAAAATGCAAGGAGATTGTCTTGTCAGCCAGCGATCTGACCAGTGTCTCTCAGCTTGCCGGTTTCAAATCGCTTCAAAAGCTTGAGATTTCGCAGGTACCGTTGAACACCCACGAGGACATCGACAGTGCCCCTCTGGCTGGATTGGTAAATCTCACAAGTCTTGTTCTCAATTATTCCCGCGTGTCCGACTTAGCTCCTGTCGCCCAAATGCCTCGATTGGAGAGGCTGATAATTGAAAGCACCTTGGTTCGTGATCTTTCGCCGATTCGTTCCCTGAAGGTGTTAAGAGTTCTCGATGTGAGGGATTCAAGGATTGTCGACCTTTCTCCTGCGTCTGAGCTTAAAGAACTTGAGGAGCTAACGATTGACGTGAGCCAGGTCATGTGCTTGGAGGCACTTGCGCCTCTGCCGAAACTTCATAAGCTCATGGTGATTGGCCAAGTTCCGGTTGACCTCTCTCCGATTGCCAGCTTGAGCCACCTGACGAGCCTGTTTGTCTGGGGTCCGCCCCTTATGAATCTCGGTTTTCTAAGCAGGCTGCCGAATTTAACCGACATTCAAATAAGCGGATTTGGCGCTCCTGTCGGACCGAGATCGCAGGTCACCGGCAGTGAATCCATATGCGCTGGCGGAAAACTGAACACGTTAACTTTGGGTGCACTGCAAATTCCGTCCCTGACCTTCGCGCCCAGGTGCGTGTCCCTAACGGAACTCAATTTGAGGGATATTCCTCTGACTTCGCTGAATGATCTGGCGGCCGTGCGGACTCTGAAGAGAATATCCCTAATTGATGTGCCTGTCGTGGAGATTTCTCCTTTGCTGGCGCTTCCAAATCTTGAGACAGTCACGTTGATGCGTGTTCCCGCTAGGGCAGATGTTATTGCCGCGCTGGAGCGAAAGGGAGTCGACGTCAAGAACCCGTAAATAGGCCCTGTCGTCGGAGACCGCAGTCATTGCCGCCACCATGAAGGAGCTAGAAAATGCCGAGGCAGCCCATGAAACGGAAACGCGGCCGCCCAGAACCTTCCAGGGGTGAGGGCAAAGGGAGGATCGCGCCGGTTCGGTTTTGTGGCAGAGGAGTTAGCCCGCATGGCGAGTGCGGTCAATTCGAACAATCAAGCTGTCCCCCATTGGATTCGCAGCATGCCGGCTGCCGCGATGGGAATTGAGGGCAACGGCACAAATTAGGATACTGCCAATGCTCAGCCCCGCTTGACGCCTCCCGGCTCGCATGTTCGACCGTTTCACCACCGCGCTGGTCTGCAATCTACGCCAACGGGCGTACAATTCTATCGAACTTGTCGTCAAAACAGAGATTCCGGATCATACGATGGCGCCTTGGCAAGGGGGCAATTTGCGTAGCACATCATCGAGATTGAAATCGGCATTTTTCATACTGGCTTTGGGGACGATTTTCCTGGGCAAGTTAGCGCATACCGAAGATCTTTGGAGCTATCGCGGAGAGATCACCAATAAGGGGACGCGCAGCGAGGGGTTTGTTGGGGATTTGTCGTACCACAACACGAGTGTTCCCGCCAAACTGAGCCAGATTGTCACTCCGATTGGTGAGTACGCATTCAAGGCGTATTCAGGAGTTCCATGGACGCATCGCGGCTGGCTGAAGACTTCGAATCTGCCGATTGCCGCTGAATCCAATGTTGTATTCGATTCGAGCAAGCCGGAAGAAGCGCATTGGTATTCTGGCGGCAAACGGCCGGGAACTCCCGGCACGTGGGTTTATTTGCCGGCATATAAGTATTGGCTGGATCCCGGGTCCATGCAGCAGTTTGTGGACACGGTTCTCAAGAACACACCCGATACGGAGGCCTCTCCGATTTCCTCGTTGCTTCACGACAATGCGCCTTCCTCGAACAACACGCCTGAAAGACCGAACCCGCAATCCAGCGTGTTTATCTACACGCTATCGAAAACTTCAAGTGGAAAATCATCCGGAGAGCGCGGCGCGCTGCTTTTCAATACCCGGCCACTGCAGTGGCCGGGTACCTTGAAAACCCCCATCGGAACTTTTTTCTATACCAGCTCGGATAAGCTGTGGGAACCCCAAGGCTGGTTTCCTTCGGACGATGCAAATGTTCAGGATGCGGCTGTCTTTTTCACCGATGCCGATAAGGCCAAGGGAAGCTACGAGGGGCCGAGACGTGCTACGACGCCGACCGACTGGTGCTATTCGCCGGATACAAAGACCTGGTACGCGCCGGAACACCTTCAATAACCGCAATGGCGCGGAGTATCGCATCGGCGCCGCGCTTCAACTTGCAGCCTGCTTCAGCGCCTTCTTTGCCGCGGCCTTGCGGCGCTCGATCTCTTCCGACGAGCGCATCGTCCCGCGGTAGTTATTCGCGCCGAGAACATTCTTGATACCTCGCTTCGCCGCTTGACGCCTCCCGGCTCGCATGTTCGACTGATCCAGGAACGAAGCCAGCGAATGGGACTGCCTCAATTCACTCTCGACGATTACAACCATCGCTTTGCCGATCGCCATCTGCTGCACGGCGTCGTCGCCAAGTGGGCAGCCGAGAAGCCTGACGCTCCGGCGCTTGTGAGCTCCGAAGACGGACGCACGGTTTCATGGCGGGAGTTCGACCGCTTCACGACGGCATTGGCGGGGGAATGGCTGCGACTGGGATTCGCGAAAGGCGATTTCTTCGTCACCATCCTGCCCATGTCGGTGGATCACGTTCTGCTTGAATACAGTCTGTTCAAGATTGGCGTCGTCGCCGTTCCTCTCGACCTGCGTTTGCCTCCCGCCGAGGTGATCCGCGCGCTCGAGATGCTTCGCCCGCGTGGCTTCGTTTGCCTGGACGCCGCCGGCGCGCTCGACTTCCGTGAGCTGATTGACGCGGTGCACGCGAGCTGCCCCTGGATCGAGCATTCCTTCGTCCTCAACTCGGCCGAGGCCGTTTCCGGCGCCCGTCCGTATGCTCCGCTTGCCGAAGCGGCTTGGCGTGCCGCGTCTGCATCGCCGGATGAGGCGACAGCCTTTCTTACCGCCAACGCTCCCGCAACCGACGAGAACGATGGCGCGCTGGTGATTTTTACCACCGGCTCGACCGGCTCACCGAAAGCCGCGCTGCTCTCGCACCGCAACATCACTTCGCAGAACATGAGCCTGTGCGGCGCGTTTTTCGGCGGCGACCGCGGCACCCGCTCGCTCGTCAATCTGCCCGCCTCGCACGTCGGCGGCCAGACCGAGATTCTGATGACCACGCTGTTCGGCGGCGGCACGGCCGTGCTTCTCGAGATGTTCGACGCCGCCCGCTCGCTGCGCGCCATCGCCCGGCACCGCGTCCATCTCCTCGGCCAGATTCCGGTCATGTTCAACCTGGAGTGGATGCTGAAGGACTTCGACAAGTTCGACTTGTCGAGCCTGACGTTCGCGGCCTATGGCGGTAACACAGTCTCGCGGCCCTTCGTCGACAAGCTCGCCACCATGGCGCCGGTGGTCGGCACCGGCCTGGGGCTGACCGAGTCCGCCGGTTTTTGCACTTACGTCGGCGTCGACGCCGCCGAGCGCGAGAAGATTCTCGACGGGCTGGGCCACGACATGCCCGTCTATGCCTGCACCATCCGCCAGCCCATGCGCGACGATGGCTCGGCCGGCGACGAACTACCCGATGGCGAGATCGGGCACATCTGCTTTCGCGGACCGCAGACCTTTCTCGGCTACCTCAACGATCCCGAGGCTACAGCCAAAGCCATCTCGCGCGACGGATTCCTCTACACCGGCGATCTCGGCTATCGGAGCGCCGCGGGCATCCATCTCTCCGGCCGCGCCAAGTGGGTCATCAAGTCGCACGGCTATCAGATCTTTCCCGGCGACGTGGAGGCGCACATCGCTGCCCTCGCGGAAAAGGTTTCGAGCTGCGTCGTGGTCGGCGTGGCGCATCACGTGGTCGGCGAAGGCGTGGTGGCTCTGGTCGAGAAGCGGCCGGGCGTCGAGCTCGGCCCGGGGAGCTCGACCGCCACGCGCGCAGCTTGCCACCCTACATGCGGCCGCGCCACTGGATCGTTCTCGATCCCGGCAAGATGCCGCTGAACCGCGTCGCCAAGCCCGACGTCCAGCGCGCTCACGAACTAGCCCGCGAGGAGATCGACGCCCTGCGCGCCCGCGGCGAGTGGGACAGCCGGCACACCAACGGCGGGTAGTCGCAGCCACCGGCAGGCGGCAATTTGGCGGTTCCAGGCTTTACTATGAGGGACGGTGGGCAACGCCTGCCGGGAGCAGTTCCCTTGGCCTACGACGATCTGCGCGACTGGATTCAGGCGCTCGAAAAACACGGCGAGCTCAGGCGCATCCGCGAAGAGGTATCGCCGGAGCTCGAGATCACCGAGATCACCGACCGCGTGTCGAAATTTGGGTCGCGTAGCGGCACGCCGCAGAGCGCCACGAAAGAACAATACGCTCCGGGCGGCCCGGCGCTGCTCTTCGAGACGGTGAAAGGCCATCCCGGCCACAAGGTCCTCATCAATCAGTTCGGCTCGGAGCGCCGCATGGCCTTGGCGCTCGGCGTCGAGCGCCTCGACGAGATCGCCGAGCGCATCAGCAGCCTGATGAACGTAAAGGCCCCGGAGGGCCTGCTCGACAAGCTCAAGATGCTGCCGCATCTCGGCGCGCTGGCGAGCGCCTTCCCCAAGACCGTCGGCGCCAAAGACGCGCCGTGCAAGGAAATGATCCGGCGCGAAGGGTTCGATCTCAACTATTTCCCGATCCTCAAGTGCTGGCCGCACGACGGCGGGCGGTTCATTACGCTGCCCTGCGTGCACACGCGCGATCCTGGAAGAGGAGGGGGGACCGGAAAACGCAACATCGGCATGTATCGCATGCAGGTCTACGACGGCCAGACCACCGGAATGCACTGGCAGCGGCAGAAGGTCGCGGCCGAGCACTATCGCGAGGCGCTGCGCAACGCCGCGGCGTCCGGCGCCGATCCGACGCTCAGCGCCGAGGGAGCACGAGTCGCCATGATGGCCGAGTCGGCCGGCGGCGCGGTGGCGATTCCCGACGGCCCGCTCGCCGGCACGCCGCAAATCTCGCTCGGCAAGCTGAAGGGTTCGCGGCTCGAAGTGGCTGTGGCCATCGGCACCGATCCCGCAACAACCTTCGCGGCCATTGTGCCCGCGCCACCCGAGGTCGAGGAATTCCTCATTGCCGGATTCCTGAGGGGCAAGCCTGTCGAGATCGTGAAGTGCGAGACCGTCGATCTGGAAGTGCCGGCGCACGCCGAGATCGTGCTCGAAGGCTACGTGGAGCTGGGTGAGCTGCGCTCCGAGGGCCCCTTCGGCGATCACACCGGCTTCTACACGCTGCCGGATGACTACCCGGTCTTCCATCTCACCTGCGTGACGCATCGCAAGGACCCGATCTACGCCGCGACCATCGTCGGCAAGCCGCCCATGGAAGATGCATGGATGGGCAAGGCAGTCGAACGCATCTTTCTGCCGGCGATGAGGATGACGATTCCGGAACTGGTCGACATTCATCTGCCCGTCGAGGCCGTGTTCCACAACCTGATGATCGTGTCCATCAAGAAGAGCTATCCCGGCCAGGCGCGCAAGGTGATGAACGCGATCTGGTCGCTGGGGGGGGCCATGTTTACCAAATGCATCGTCGTGGTCGACGAGGATTGCGACGTGCAGAATATCGGCGAGGTCGTGCTGCGCGTGGCCAACAACATCGATCCCGAGCGCGACATCCAATTCACGCTCGGTCCCGTCGACTCGCTCGACCACGCGAGCCGCCTGCCCAATTACGGGTCGAAGATGGGAATAGACGCGACGCGTAAGTGGAAGGCCGAAGGCTTCACGCGTCCCTGGCCGGCGATGATCGAGATGGACCGCGGGACGAAGGCAAAAGTCGACGCGATGTGGGCGAAGCTGGGCCTGTAACGCAACGCCGCATCGGAAGAGAAACGCGCAACGAGGGAAGGGAATGGATCAGCCTGAGCAGCGCCTTGTATTGACCGATCGATTCACCCGCGCGGTCGATTACGCGCGCGTGCTCCACACCGAGACCCGCAAGGGAACCGAGATCCCGTACATGGCGCATCTGATTGGCGTCGCAGCGCTGGTGATGGGCGAAGCGGGCGGCCCGGTTCCGGTGACCGAAGACATGGTGATCGCGGCCGTGCTGCACGACACCGTCGAGGACCACGGCGGCAAGCCGCGGCTCGACGACGTGAAGAAGGAATTCGGCGCCAATGTCGCGCGCATGGTCGAAGGGCTCTCCGACACGCTGGCCGAGGATCACGACAAGAAGGAAGGCTGGGAGGAGCGCAAGACAGGCTACCTTGAACGGCTGCGCCACGAGCCCGAGGACGTGCTTCTCATCTCCGCCGCCGACAAGCTTTACAACGCGAAGGCGATCCTGGACGACTTCAAGGAGATCGGGGCCAGGGTTTTTGAGCGGTTCAAGCGCGGCCCGGAAAAGCAGCTTTGGTACTTCAACGAATTACTCGCGGTGTTCAAGCCGCGCATCCGCAGCCGGATTGTTGGCGAGTTCGAGCGAGTGGTGCGCGAACTCGAAGTGGAGATCGCGGCGCCGGAGCCGGGACCGAAGCCAGGCAGCGGTGCGTGAAGCCGGAGGCCGGACGGGCCATCGGCGTCCAACCCCGGATCGTGCTACAATTTGTTTGGCGATGTGCTACACGACGCGGGGGTAAAATGGCAAGCGGAGCAGTGGCGGCGAAAAAGGCGCTTTCGGGCAGCACAGGCGCGGCGGGGCGATCAGCCCACGGCCTTGTCCGCACAGGAAGGCGCGTCCAGGAATCCATCCGGATTGCCGAAGCCAGGGGATTGTTCGAGGGCGGCCGGACTTTGGTGGTCCGCGGCCGCATGCCGGCCGCGCTTGTCGCCCACGCGAAAAGGAAGACGGGGATTACCTCCGATTCGCGGCTGCTGGAGGCCGCGCTCGCCAGCATCGCCGTCGCCGACGATTACGGCGAGTGGCTGATTTCCCAGCGCAGCACAATTGCTCCGGAGCTGGATCTTGAGTTCTAGCTCCGGCGTCTACCGGTCGCTGCGGCGGCTCAAGCCGGAAAAGCACACGACTCGGCTCAAGCCCCGCGACCGTTCCAGGCTGACGTTTATCGAATCGGCGCAGCACCCGATTCCCCGGCTCCTCCTCGACACCACGGTCTATGTCGACGGACTCCAGGGCCGCCTTTCGCACGGCGTTGAAGTCGCACTTCGCGTGTCGGAACTGTGGCATTCCACGGTGACTGAAGCGGAGCTGGTTGCGCTCGCCGGTCTTCTCGATCCACGGCACCGGGATACGCCCCAGGTTGTACGGCAGGTGGCGGCATCCGTCGACAGACGGCCCGGCCACCGCGTTCTGAATCCGGACGCGGAGATTTGGAGGGAAGCGGGAATCCTCACCGGTCTGCTCGCACGGCTGCAGCAGTACGGCAAGGGCGAGCAGCGGCGCGCCCTGAACGATGCGCTGATCTTTCTTACCGCGGCCAAACACGGCTGTGCCGTACTGACGCGCAACGTGGCAGATTTCGATTTCTTGATGCAGTTGGCTCCGTTCGGAAAGGCGGTGTTTTACGAAAGATTCTAAGAGGCATTGCTTTTCAACCGCCGCAGAGGGGAACTTTGCTATACCTGGGTTTATGAAATCCGTCCTCACGCGTCTGGCGCTGTATTGCGCTGCCGTGGCGCTGATAGCGCCGTTGGCCGCGCAGGCGCCCGCGGGGCCAAAGGTGATCGGGGACCCGGCCGAGTACAACGCCTACATGGCCGCGCTGCATGTGCAGGACGCGACGGCCCGCGGCGAAGCGCTCGAGGCCTTCGTGCAACAGTACCCGCAGAGTGTGGTTTTCAAGGACGCGCTGGAGCAGGAGATGGCTGCCTGGCAGACGGCTGGAGATTCGGCGAAAGTCAGGAAAGTCGCCCAGCGGATGCTCGCCGCCGATCCCGGCAATGTGCGCGTGCTCGGCATTGTGGTGGCTCTGGACCGCGTGAGCGCCATGCAGGGCGACGCGAATGCGCTCAACGAGATGTGCGTGGATGCCTCGGGCGGAATGCTCGCCGTGCCCATGTGGCGCAGGCCGGCCAACATGAGCGACGCCGACTTTGCCGCCCTGAGCAAGCTCATGAGCGGGATCTTCGTGGGCGCCGAAGGCTACTGCGCCGTCGAGCAGAAGAACTACTCGCAGGCCAAAGACTGGCTCACTCGCGCGCTCCAGATCGACCCCGGGAACGTCGAGGACATGGATCAACTGGCCATCGCCGACCTTGAATCCGCACCGCTTGACGCGAACGGCTTCTGGTACTGTGCTCGAGCCATTCATCTCGCGCTAAGCGCGGCGATCCCGCAGGACGCGAGCGGCATGGCGGCGTACTGCAAAGCGAAGTATGCGCAATACCGCGGCTCCGCGGACGGATGGGATGCGCTGGTTGCGGGGGCGGCCATGCAGCAAGCTCCTCCGGCGAACTTCGCCAAGCAGATCAAGCCCGCGACGGCCACGACTGCGCCGCCGCAGAAGTAAGCGGCTGTGCGCTGCGCGCGGGCCTCGTGCCCGGCCTCTCGGCGCCGATCCCGCACCGCGGGCCGCGCTCGAGCCCGCTCTGGTATATCTAGTGCCATGCGGGTTGACGCTTCCATGCGCATCATCGCTGCAGTGGCAGCGCTGGCCTTTTCCGTTCCTCTCTGCGCCCAGCAGACCTCGGGCACCTTCCGCTGGATAGACTTCCACGACCAGAAGGATCAGAACATCGTCGCGTGGGTCACGCGGTCGCTGCAGGTGGAGGATTGGACGGCGATTCGCGAGATCGGCGTCGTCTACGATGCGGCGCTGGTCGTCACGACCAACCGCTCCGGGCCGCAGGCGCCGCCCAACGGCGATGCCTTCACCGTCTGGAACGTGTCGCTCACCAGCCATGTCGTCGCTCCGCTGCTGACCGGCGTCAACCTGCGCTGGTTCGACCGCGAGCACTTCACGGACGACTCGCCGGACGAACTGACGATTCTCTACGACAACTGCCACGACTGCTCGGCCAGCACCTACTTCACGTCGTTCCACTACGACGTTGCGCACCACATGTGGGCGGCGCGGTGGGTTCGCGGCGGGCAGGGCGTTCTGGTGTGGAATGCATCGGGGCCCAGCGCCAGCAGCGGCATCGTCTGGACGCAGATTTTCGGCGTGATGGGCGGCGCGGACGGACGCGCATACCTGAGCACCTGGAACCACTTCGAATACGGCAAGGTGAAACCGCCCAGCAACACGGTCTTCCGCTACGATGTCGATCCGCAGACCGGGCAGGAGCGAACCACCGATCTGACCAGGGACGATGCGGAAGAAATGGAACTGCGCCTGTGCCGGGGGCAGGACATAGTGCAGGGTCTGGGGCGCGGCCAGGACTCGGCGCTCTGCCAGCAACTGCTGGCCGCGCAGCCGCAACGCAAGCCCGTCACCACGCCGCCGGCCAACAATCGCGGCCGCTCCGCTCCGCCCGCGGTGCGCCACTGAGCCCGCCCCGCCCGTAGTCCGACCCTGATGCTCCGCCGCCCGCCGATTCGCGCGGACTGGTTCGCCGACTCTCGACCAGCGATTCAGATGGCGGCCGCCCATCGGGACGCGCTAGACTTCCTAGGGACTACCGTAATCATCCGGTCTCCCGGAGGATGAGATGAACTGGCTCCCTCGAATTGTTCTTGCGATGTCGTTTGTGCTCGCAGTTGCGCTCTGTATTGTTGGACTTCACAACCAACTGACCCCGGCCTTCACGGTGCAGGCGGCGGTCGCAGCGGCGCAGGACCAGGGCACGCCGGATCAGGGTCCGGACCCGGCGGCAGGCAACATGGCGCCCAGTGGACCGTCCTACACAACGGAAGCTCCGCCTCCAGCCGACCAGTCGGCCGCGCAGAGCCAACCTCCCGATGAATCAACGTACGCCGGGCTGCCCACTGAACAGGCAACGGAGCCTCCGCCGCCGCTCCCCGACTACGATCAGCCCCCGGCGCCCGGCGACGGCTACATCTGGACTCCGGGTTACTGGGCCTGGGGCCCGGACGGCTACTACTGGGTGCCAGGCGCATGGGTTGAGCCTCCTTACATGAACGCGCTTTGGACGCCGGGCTATTGGGGCTTTTACGGTGGCCGCTACCTGTTCTATCCCGGCCATTGGGGCCTGCACATCGGCTTCTACGGCGGCATCAACTACGGTTTTGGCTACATCGGCTTCGGCTACGAAGGCGGTTACTGGAATGCCGGCCACTTCTTCTACAACCGGGTGTACAACCATATCAACGAGCGCGTGGTCCGCAACGTGTACAGCTACAACGCCGGCAATCGCGGCTTTGACAATCGCGGACCCTCGAATCGCGAAAACAACAACTACAACAACAACCGTAACAACTACAACAACGACCGTAACAACAACAATCCTCGCCCGAGCTTCCGAGGGGGAGCGGGCGTGCAGGTCAGGCCTCAGCCATCGGAGGCGGCGGCGGCGCGCGAGCCGTCTGCACCGCGCATGAACACGCAGGCGCAGCACGAGCAGACCTACGGCGGGTTTCGCGGTCAGTCAGCGGCCCAGAATCACGGACAGCCTGCCACTCCGGCCATCAGCCGGCCAATTCCGGCAGACCGCAACACGAAGCCTGCGCCTTCGAACCAGAGTCATGGCGGGCAGGACCAGGGGCACCATCACTGAGGATTTCGCCGCTCGTGCCGGCAAGCAACGCGCAGACTCGCGCGCCTCAGGCCATTCAGCAGCTGAGGCGCCGGCTCTGCTCGCCCGGTTCGCGGGCCGCATCCGTGCTGCGCGGCGCCTGCGGGCGTGACTGCGCTTACTTGGCCGCTTCCACGCGAATCGCCACCAGATTCCGCACCCGGCGCGCCGCTCCTTTGTCGCCGGCGCCAACGATCTTCAGCGGGCCGTCGCCGGCCAGCGGCTTGCCGTTCTCCAGGTCGGCCACGATCACCGTGCCCGAGCTCAGTTCTGGCATCAGTTCGCCGATCGAATATACCGCTTCGTATCCGTCCGATCCCATGGCCACGGCGTAAAACCGCAGATTGCCGCCATGCGGATTGTCGCTCACGCCCAGCGGCGTCAGCAGCGCCATCACCGGCACGCCGGAATAGGTTTCGTCGGCCTGGGTATGCATGTTGTGGACCGTCACGCTGACGTGCGCCAGCGGGGCGAGTTTGGCCGGCGTCCAGTCCGCCGACTTGTCTCCGAACGCAACGCGCAACACGCCTGGGGGGATCGAAGCTGCGTTGCCGGGTTTCATCGCGCCGTGCATCATCCCCATACAGTCGCCCATGTTCATGGACTTCGAGCCGGAGCCGCCGCCCATGTCCATCTGCTTGCCCCCGCTCGAACCCATGTCCGTCATGCAGTGGCTCATGTCCATCGGTTTGGCCGAGCCCGCCGCCTGGCCCGTGCCAGAGGGTTTGCTCATGTCCATCCCCTCCATCGAGCCGTTGGATGGCTGTTGATTCTGCGCCTGGGCCGACAGACCCGCAACCCACAGAAAACAGAGAGAGATGGCTAAAAACAGGTGCGAACGCTTCATGAGTTCCTCCCAGACTTCATCGTATACTGGTCGCATGTCGATCGTGCGCAACATCGCCGGCATCGCCAAGGGCATGAGCATCACCTTCCGCGAGACGTTCGCGCCCACGGAGGTGGAGAACTACCCCGACGGTCCGGGTCCGATGCGCGGAGCGGTTCTGGAGGCGCGCTACCGCGGCGCGCACGTGCTCGAGCGCGACGAGAACGGGCTGGAAAAGTGCGTGGCCTGCTTCCTGTGCGCCGCGGCCTGCCCGGCGAACTGCATCTACATCGAGGCCGCCGAAAACACCGCCGAGAACCGCATCTCCTCGTCGGAACGCTACGCCAAGGTCTACAACATCGACTACAACCGCTGCATCTTCTGCGGCTACTGTGTCGAGGCCTGCCCCACCGACGCCATTACCCACGGCCACGGCTTCGAGCTGGCCACGCTGAACGCCACGAATCTGGTCATGCGCAAGGAAGACATGCTGGTTCCGGTGGCCGCGTTGACGGCGAAATAGGGGCCACTTTTTCCAGGCCGTCTCCCACGTCCAGACCGCTGCAATTCTCCGTGTGCGCTCTGCGATCCCCTCGGACTGCAACCCGGTTTTGATCCGACTTACGAGGCATTACGGAGGTCATTTCGGCGGGTTGAATTTCTATTTTCCGATGAGATACTTGGACTTGGTTTCAGTGTGCTCGGCCCGGCGGTCGAGCCCGGCGTCTGGGGTGTGCCGGACCTGAACGATTGGTGCAAAAGGGGGACCGGATGCCGTTCCAGCGCCGCTCTGGGTTGGCGGTTGCGCTCGTTGTGGCCACGCTTTCAGTCGCCCTCCAGGGACGCGCACAATTACCACAGCCGCTTCCGACACTGACATCGGCGCGCCAGATCCACGATCTCCTGCCCGACGTGGCTGCTCGCGGTTTTCCCGTTCGTCTGCACGCCGTAGCCACCTACTACGACCCCTACATCGATCCCCGGCGCGGCGCGCTCTTTGTCCAGGACCAGACCGGCTTTGTCTTCGTCTCACTCGATCCGGGAACAATCCTTCCGATCAACACAGGCGACATTGTGGACGTCGTCGGGGTCACGGGCCAGGGAGACTATGCGGCAGTCGTTCGCGCTCACACAGCGCGGATTGCCGGACACGCGCAGTTGCCCGCGACGGCCATCGAGGCGACCCTGACGGAGCTGCTCTCCGGCGCCCTGGATTGCAAGTGGGTGGAGATCGAGGGCCGGGTCCGGTCGGTGCATCTTTCAACCCAAAACGTGTCTGTCGACCTGGCCGTCAATGGTGGATCGCTTTCCGCCGTTTCTGTGCGGCGGGCGGACGTCGACTATGGCTCGCTGGTCGATTCGCTGGTGCGCATCCGCGGCAACGCCGCGCCGGTTTTTAATCGGCGCCGCCAGATGGTCGGCGCCCATCTGTTCTTTCCAACCCTCGACCAGGTCAAGGTCCTTCAGCCCGCTCCACGCGATCCCTTCGCAGTGCCCGCCACTCCGATCTCGAATCTATTCCTTTACTCCCCCGATCCGGCGCTCCTGCATCGTGTCCACCTGCGCGGCGCCGTAACCCTCGATTGGCCGGGACGCATGCTCTGCGTTCAGGACGGCAAAAACGCTCTCTGCCTCCAGAGCCAGCAGTTTACCCCGGCGCCGTTGGGAGCGCTGGTCGACGTTGTGGGCTTCCCCGCCGTCGATCGATTCAAGCCCACCCTGCAAGACGTCGCGTTTCGCGCCGCCGGCCATAGTTCCTTGCCCGTGCAGCCCGTCGCCATCACCGCCGATCGGGCCATGCAGGACGATCTCGACGGCCAGCTTGTGCGCCTGGACGCCGACCTGATCGGCATGGACCTTGCTGCCGCGCAACCCACTCTCATCCTGCGCGCGGGGCGCACTGTCTTGCCCGCGCTTCTTCCACCCCACACCGCCCTCGGCGATACCCTCCCGTGGAAGGTGGGAAGCACATTGAGAGTCACCGGCGTGTGCGACGTGCAGGTCGACCCCCTGAGCACGAACATGGGAGAGGGCGCCATTCGCCCCCAGTCGATGCGCCTGCTATTGCGCTCCGTCGACGATATCTCCGTGATTCATACGCCGGTGTGGACCCCGGAGCAGATCGCCGAGGCTTTTTCGTCCGCGCTCATCATGGTTTGCGCCGCTTTGGCGTGGATCATCGTTCTGCGCCACCGGGTGCGGCGGAAGACTCAGGAACTTCGCGCCAGCGAAGAACGCCTGCGCCACCTCTCCGAGCACGATGCGCTCACCGGCCTGCCCAATCGCATCCTGCTCAACGACCGCCTGCAGACCTCTCTAAAACGCGCCGAGCGCTTCCAAACATGCCTCGGCCTGCTGCTGGTCGACCTCGACGAGTTCAAGGAGGTCAACGACGCTCTCGGCCATCAGGCGGGCGACGGAATGCTGTGCGAGCTGGCCCGGCGGCTCAACGATTGCGTGCGATCGACCGACACCGTCGCCCGCATCGGCGGCGACGAGTTCGTCATTCTGTTGCCCGACCTCCGCGTTGCCTCTGAAGCCGAGTTCATCGCCGGAAAGGTTGTTGCCGCGGTTGCAAGCCCGTACGAGATCGATCGGGCGCACGCCGCCGTCACGGTCAGCGTGGGCCTGGTCACCTACCCCGGCGTCAGCTCCGACCCGGACACCATGATGCGCTGCGCCGACCAGGCCATGTACGCGGCGAAAGAAAAGGGCAAAAACCGGTTCCACGTCTGGGCGCCCCAGCCTTTATCGCGCGACGGCGCTGACGCCCCACAGTCCGCGTCCCGCTTACCCTTGCCGAAGGGCGCTGCCTGAGGGTTCTCGCCGGAGCGCCCGGCCTTCGAGCAAATTTATCTCCATGCGCTGTTCTCTGACCCGATCCGGCGATCGGTTTCTAGAGCGGTTCCAGAATTCACGTGCCCTCTTTGAGGGTGGCGAAAGGTGGCGTTTTCCAAAGGAAAACGCCACTCAACAGCAGTGGTTCCGGGGTACAGCAATTCTGGAACCGCTGTAACGGCAGCGGGCGACTGCGCACCATCGCAATCGCCCGCTTTGCCTCGCAGTTGAGAGAGCCAAGGAAAATCGCAACTGGCCCTATGGTTTCACGATCTTCTTGAGCCGCGGATCCTGCCACAGTGCGGCGAACTCCTTGTCGGTGTATACGTCGGCCATCTGGGGATAATGGCCGTCCCTGGCGCGGCGCAGATAATCGAGCGACCCATCCAGGTTCCCCCTCTTGGCATAGGCCTTGGCGATCAGGAAATCCACGCGTGCCTGCTGCTCCGGAGTCCGGAGCTGCGCGACCACTCCGCCCTGGTTGGACGCGAAACAGTCGGGATCGAGCTCGAAGAGCCCGGGCGTATTCGGTCATCGCGCGGTCGATCTGCCCCAGGCCGGCCCACGCCTCTCCAATATTGACGTGATAGGCGGCGTTGGCTTCGTCGATCTCCAGCGCCTGCTTCAAATAGTGAAGGGCGGGCTTGTATTTCTTGTCGACGCAAAGCAGCGCGCCAACGTTATTGAGCGCATCGGCGTTCCGGGGATCGATCTTGACGGCTTCGAGGAAGCTCTTTCGCGCCGCACCCCGGTTCCCCAGCTGGAATTGGGCGATGCCCAGCTTGGTGTAGAGTTCGGAATTCGGGGCGCCGGCGCGCACCGCCCTCTGGTAATAGGAGACGGCCATCAAATAGTCGTTGCGGGCGCGGGCGATGTCGCCCTTTTGCTCGGCGGCGGCTGCAGTCTCAAGTTTGATTCCCTGGGGCAGGTCCCGGAACGGAGCCCTCCAACCATACGCGAGGGCGCAAGAGGCCAGGCTCAGTACGGCGATGATGGTTCCAAATCTAGGCATGGAGCACCTCTTTCTCGATCCCGGCTCGCGCCCTGGGCGGCTTGCTGGTTCGCCCCGGCATTCTGCTCCCCGGATCGACTCGAGTAGAGACCCGGCTGGCCTCGGTCCACAACGCTAATCCTGCTACCTTCCCGTGTCGGCAGCGGGCCTGGCGGGCGCGCTCCGTTAAACCCGCTGCGACGCCGCGGCTTAGCTGCCAGGTGAAATTCTGCCTGGCGGGTGTCGCCCGCGCAAGGCGCTGGGGGTTACCGGCAGTTACATCGTTCGGTGCCGCCGATCCCTACACCGTTAAACCCTGGCGCTCCGGGAAAGCAGCGATAACATTACAATCGATCCAACCATCGAAGCTTCGGTGTGAAGGCGGCGGACGATGGCTGTGGAAAGCCTCGAGACGATCGAACTCGCCGGGCGGCGCGCCGAACTGGAGCGTGTTCTCGCGTCCAAGGGCTTCGCTCGCGCTCCAACGCTGGCCAATCTTCTCTCCTATCTCTGCGAGAGGTATTTTGCCGGCCAGGCAAACCAGATCAAGGAATACTCGATCGGAGTCGAGGTTTTTCGCCGCGGTCCGTCCTTTGACCAGGATGCGGATTCCATTGTTCGTGTGGAAGCCAATCGTCTGCGCAAGCGCCTGGCCGATTACTACCGGGGCGAAGGCGCGGAAAACCCGGTACAGATCTCGATTCCGCTTGGCCAGTACGTTCCGAAGTTCGAGCCAAGGGCCACGCCGGGCGGCGAACGCCTTGACGCAGAGCGGGAGGCGCACCAGAACGCAGGAGCGCCGCCGGAGCGGGCGCATCGGTGGTTTGCCGTGGCGGCCCGGCATTGGGTCTGGCTTGCCGGGGCGTTTCTGGTTCTTCTGCTGGCTCTGGCGGTCGCATGGCGGTTCACCCGCCAGCAGAAACCGGCGCAACAGAATGCGGAAGCGAATCCTTTCGCCGCACTCCCAGGGGAGCCTTCGCTTGGTCCGCCCGGCGGGGAAGAGGTGCGCATCCTGGCGGGAGCCAGCCGCAGCTTCGTGGATCACGCCAATAAACTCTGGAGCGCCGACGCCTGGTTCACCGGCGGTACTCCGGTCAAGAGCTCGGCTCAGCACATTTCGCGCACGTTGGATCCGGGGTTCTACCGCACCAGCAGACAGGGGCAATTCCGCTATGACATCCCCCTGCGCAAGGGCGTGTACGAGCTGCGGCTGCACTTTGCCGAGACCGTCTTTGGCCCTGAGTCCACCGGCGCCGGGGGCGAGGGCAGCCGAATCATGACCGTGCGCGCCAATGGGAAGCAGCTTTTGACCGGTTTCGACGTGGTGGCAGACGCAGGCGCGGGCTCAACCGCCGACGTGAAGGTATTTCCCGACGTTTCGCCGGCCGCCGACGGGTTACTGCACCTGGAGTTTGCGGCCGGCAATGGACAGGAGGCGATTCTCTCGGCGATCGAGATCCTGCCCGGAATCCGCGGACGCATTCGTCCCGTCCGAATCCTGGCCAGGGAGACGCCCTACTACTCAAACGATAGCCACTGGTGGGGTCCGGACGACTACTTCGACGGCGGGCAGATGGCGGCCTACACGGCGCCGGTCAGTGGCACGGACGATCCCGAGCTCTACGAAACCGAGCGCTGGGGCAATTTCTCCTATGCCATTCCGGTTTCCGCCGGCAAGTACAACGTGACCCTGTATTTCGCGGCTCGCCACGGTGCATGGGACGAGCCTTCCTCCGCGGCCCTCGAGGACAAACCGGGAGTTGCCCATGTCTTTAACGTTTTCTGCAACGGCAAGGCGCTCCTCGCCAACTTCGACCTGACCAAAGAAGCGGCCGGCTCCGACGTTGCGATTCGCAGGTTTACGGCTCTGGAGCCGAACGCCCAGGGAAAGCTGCTGTTCAACTTCGTTCCGGTGCGGGGCTACGCAACGGTCACGGGAATCGAAGTTCTTCCGCAATAACCTCTACCGGCTCCCCGGCGCCTGCTCGCCGATCTCTGTCGTCTACGCCGTTTGCGTCAGCAGCCCCCGCTTGCGCATCTCCGTCACGACCCGCTCCACCTTCCAGTCGAGCGAGCCCGCGCCGTCGACGAGATGTCGGCGTTGGCCGCCGAAGGCCGTACAAAGGCCTCGCTCGAAGGCCGCACCTTCTCGTCGTACTGCGTCCGCACCACGTCGGCCGTGCGCCCGCGCTCCTCCATGTCCCGCTTCAGCCGCCGCTCGAAGCACAGCGTGTCCGGGGTGTCGATGTAGACGCGCAGGCCGTAGTGGGGAAGCAACTCGGGATAATAGAGCGCGAAGTTGCCTTCGACGATGAGAAACGGGCCAGCGGTGACCGTCTGCGTGCGTCCCACCATCCGGGTATAGGTCCCGAAATCGTAGCATGGCCGCTCGATGCTCTCGCCGCGCGCCAGCGCCGCAACGTGCGAGGCCAGCAGCGGAACCTCGATCAGCCTCGGATCGTCGAAGTTCTTCCGGGTGCGTTCCTCCAGCGGCAGATCGCCGAGATCGAGGTAATAGTCGTCGATGTGGAAGCGCAAGCCATGCAGCAGGCGGCCCAACTCGTTGGCCAGGGTCGTCTTGCCCGAGCCGGAGCAGCCGGCAATGCCCATCACCGTGGGCGGAAACGGCAGATGGGCCGCGCCCGCGCCGTTGCTAGCGGCGCTCTTGCCATTGGGATGCGGGCTCACGGTTCTGCGTCCACCTTTTCGGCGATTTTCGGCGCCAGCCGTTTTAGCAATCCGGCAAGCCGGCTTTCTACCCAGCGCCCGGTCTCGTTCACCTCTTCGTGGCTCAAGGGAGTCATGCCCAGACCCGCGGCTAGGTTCGTAACGCAGGAGATGCCGAGTACCGCGATGCCCATGTGCCGCGCGACAATTGTCTCGGGCACGGTGGACATCCCGACCAGGGTTGCGCCCAGGGAGCGGAAGGCGCGAATCTCGGCCGGCGTCTCGAAGCTTGGCCCCGGCGTGGCCAGGTACACGCCCTCATCGAGCGCGAAACCCTCCTCGCGCGCCGCCTCTTTCGCCACGTTCCTCAGCGTCCGGCTGTAGGCCTCGGTCATGTCGAAAAAGCGCAGGCCCGCCCCGGGCTTGACGGCGAACCGCGGCTCGTTGGGTCCGTTCAGCGGATTCCATCCCATCAGGTTGATGTGGTCGGAGAGCAGAACCAACTGCCCCACGTGGAGCCCCGCCAGGATGCCGCCCGCCGCATTGGTCAGCACCACCGCGCCGATTCCCAGCGCGCCCAGCACGCGCATGGGAAACGTGACCTCGCGCGGCGAGTAACCTTCGTAATAGTGGACCCGCCCCTGCATCACGGCCACCGGGGCGCCGCCCAGCAGCCCCGCCACCAAACGCCCGGAGTGGCCCTCGACCGTGGATTGCGGGAAGTGAGGGATCTCCGCGTAGGGCACGAAGACCGGATCGTCTACGGCCTCGGCCACCGCACCCAGGCCCGAGCCCAGCACGATCCCCACTCGCGGCTCCAGCGAGCCCAGCCGGGTCTGCACGAATCGAGCCGCCTCCGCAACCTGCTCATAGTAGCTCATCGAAAGTTTGGCCCCCGCGCTTCCGACATTCTATACATCCCCGAGCCGCCGTGGGCATGTGCAAATGGTGGTTCCGGGGCGTTGGCGGTCACATTGCGCGATTTTCGCGCGGGGGTATAATGCCATCCGGCCTGCGACTGGCCGCCGCGCGGATGCACCTTGCCCGCGGGCCGCCCCAGGCGACGAATTGGAGCATTTTCCCATGATGGTTCAACAACTGGAACACGAACTGATTCTGGCGCGGCGGATGTCGCGCCTGGGCACCGAAACGGCGTTCGAAGTCCTCAGCAAGGCCAAGGCTCTGGAACGCCAGGGCAAGCAAATCGTTCACCTGGAGATCGGCGAGCCCGACTTCGACACCCCGAAACACATCGTCGATGCGGCGGTAGACGCCCTGCGCGGCGGCTGGACGCACTACGTTCCCTCGGCCGGGTTGCCCGAGCTGCGCGAGGCCATCGCAGCACAGGTGAGCCAATCCCGCGGCGTCGCTGTGCGGCCGGAGGAGGTGGTCGTCGTCCCCGGCGGCAAACCCATCATGTTTTACCTCATGCTCGCCCTGGTCGACGACGGAGACGAAGTCATCTACCCTAATCCCGGCTTTCCTATCTACGAGTCGATGATTCGCTACGTTGGCGGCTCGGCGGTCCCAATTCCCCTGCGCGAAGAACGCGACTTCGCCATGGACGTGGACGAGATGGCGCGCCTGATCACGCCATCGACCAAGCTCATCATCCTGAATTCGCCGCAGAACCCCACCGGCGGCGTGCTCTCGCGCCGCGATATCGAGCGCGTGGCCGAGGTGATCGGCGACCGCAACATCATGGTGCTGGCCGACGAGATTTACTGCCGCCTGCAGTTCGAGGGTCAGCCCTTCTCGATCATGACGGTGCCCGGAATGCAGCAGCGCACCATCCTCCTCGACGGTTTCTCGAAAACTTACGCCATGACCGGCTGGCGCATCGGCTACGGGGTCATGCGACCGGACCTCGCCACGCAAATCTCGCGCCTGGTAACGAACTCGAACTCCTGCACCGCCGCCTTCACGCAGCGCGCGGCCCTGGCGGCGATCACCGGCGACCAGAGCAGCGTCGACGCCATGCGCGCCGAATTCGAGCGGCGCAGCCGCGCCTTTGTCGACGGGCTGAACCACATCCACGGTTTCAGCGCCCGCATGCCAAAGGGCGCCTTCTACGTCTTCGCCAACATCACCGGCACCGGCTGGGAGTCAAAGCGGCTGGCCGATGTGCTGCTGGAAGAGGCGGGCGTGGCCGCGCTGTCTGGCACCGCGTTCGGCTCCTACGGCGAAGGCTACCTGCGCTTCAGCGTGGCTAACTCCATGGACAACCTGATGGAAGCGCTCAAACGGATCGAGGCCTGGGCCGAAGCGAATCTATGAGCGCGTCGATGCGATTTATGTCCGCTCCCGTGAAAGAACGTACCGCCGGCCTCCAGGCCGGGGTCCCCACGGGCAGGTCCTCGCCCGTGGGGTGGGAGGCCGGCTGTCGTGCGGGTCTCCAGACCCGCACTTCAATCGGGAACTGAAGCTACCCATAGGAGACCAGCGATGTCGCTGAGAGATGCAACGACCGGGCGAATCACGAAGGAATACACGATCGACAAGCTGCGCGACGCGGCCCGCCTCATGCGCGGCTACAACCTGGTCGCGCTCTGCGCGGCCGGCTCCGGCCACGCCGGCGGCACGCTCTCCATCATGGACCTGGCCGCCGCGCTCTATCTGCGCGCCGCCGACCACGATCCCAAAAACCCCGACTGGCCCGACCGCGACCGCATTCTCTGGTCGGCGGGCCACAAGGCGCCCGCTCTCTACGTCTCGTTGGGCATCGCCGGCTTCTGCCCGATCAGCGATATCGTTACGTTGCGCAAGCTCGGCTCGCCGTTCCAGGGCCACCCGCACTGGCTCAAGCTGCCCGGCGTCGAAGTCTCCTCGGGCTCGCTCGGCCAGGGGCTCAGCATCGCGGTCGGCATGGCGCTGGCCGCGCGCCTCGACAACCGGCGCCACAAGATCTTCTGCCTGATGGGCGACGGCGAACAGCAGGAGGGCCAGGTGTGGGAGGCAGCCATGGAGGCCGGCCACTTCCATCTCGACAATATCGTCGCCGTCATCGACCGCAACCGCCTGCAGATCGACGGCTGGGTCAAGGACGTGATGGAAGTCGAGCCGCTCAAAGAGAAGTATCGCGCCTTCGGCTGGGAAGTGATCGAGATCAATGGCCACGAGATGGGCCAGATCGTCGCGGCTTTCGAGCGTGCTCGCGCCATCACCGGCAAGCCCGTCGTCATCCTCGCCGACACGGTGAAGGGCAAGGGCGTCAGCTTCATGGAGAACCAACCCGGCTGGCACGGCAAATCGCCCAATCGCGACGAGCTGACGAAAGCCCTCGACGAGCTCGGCCTCTCCGATCGCATCCCCGTCGAGGAGTTGCTCGCCAAAGCCAAAGCCTGGCAGGCCGAGGCCACGCGCGCGCTCGATGCGCGCCAGCCGCGTTTCTCGCGCGACTTCTGGTGGAACGCCGATCCGGCCGCGATGCAGGTCCAGATGGAGCCCACGCGCAAAGGCTTCGGCCGCGCCCTCGCCGAATGCGGCGGCGACGAGCGCGTCGTCTGCCTCGGCCTCGACATCTCCGGCTCTATCACCATTGCCGACTTCTACGCAGGTCACCCCGAGCGCGCCCCCCGCTGGATCTCGATGGGCATCGCCGAGCAGTCGGCCACCGCCGCCGCCGCGGGTCTGGCGCGCGAAGGCAAGCTGCCCGTGCTCGGCTCCTACGCCACCTTCTCCGCCGCACGCAACCTCGACCAGCTCCGCGTCTCGATCTGCTACGCGAACCTCAACGTGCTGGTCGCAGGCGCCCACGCCGGCGTCTCGGTCGGCCCCGATGGCGCCACGCACCAGGCGCTCGAAGATCTCTTCGCCATGCTCGGCCTGCCCAACATGACCGTCGTCGTCCCTTGCGACGCCATCGAGACGCGCAAGGCCACGCGCCATCTGCTCCTCGATCAGGTCGGCCCCAAGTACATCCGCTTCGCGCGCGAGGCCACGCCCATCGTCACCGGTGAGTCCACGCCCTTCGTCTTCGGCAAAGCGAACTGCATCCGCCTGCGTTCGGAGCAGGCAAACTTTGTTGACGCCTTCGAGACGCGCCTCGCTGCGGACTGCGCCGACGAGCACGAAGACCTCACCATCGTTGCCTGCGGGCCGATGGTTCCCGAGGCCATGCGCGCGGCCTGGATTCTGAAGCGCGAGTTCGGCTTCGAGACGCGCATCCTCAACCTGCACACCCTCAAGCCCATCGATTGCGAAGCCGTCGTCCGCGCCGCGCGCGAGACCGGCGTCGTCGTCACCGCCGAGGAGCACCAGATCGGCGCTCTCGCCGGCCGCGTTTGCCGGATCGTCGCCGGCAGCCCCGCGCTCTCCGGCATTCCGATCCTCACCGGCGCCATCGGCGTCAACGACCGCTTCGGCGAGTCCGGCGCGCCTTGGGAATTGGTGAAGGAATTCGAGGTCAGCGCCGAGCACATCGCCCAAACCGCCCGCGAACTGTTGTCGCTCAAGCGCCCACCCGCGCAGATATGACGGCGTATTGGAGTTCTGGTAGTGCTAGTATCAGAGCCGGAGAATTTCCTATGTGGCTTTACTTGGGCATGGCCGCAGGGCTAGCCTTGCCGATCCTTTTCGGCTTGGTCGAGTTCTGCATTGAGCGCAAGCAGTTCATTGTTCTGTCACCGCAGGAATGGATACTGAATCCAGATTGGCGGCAATCAGGACAGCGATACCTGCTTGGCCCCAATCTCGTAGATTTTGTGCCGAGAATGCAGCAATACACGAAGATCGCTGAGATCATGATCACGCTCGCATCCGCATCGATCATATTTATTCCGTCTCACGTTAACACCAGGCCCTCGCTCGCATTCTCGGTAGCTCTGCTGGGCTTCGCGGTATTGTGGGGTGTGCTTTTCATCGCGTGGATGTCGTACTGCTATGAACAGGCCCTATATAACCCCGCCAACTTCAATGCGGCTGCCTCCTCAACAATGTTTGGCCTCGGGTTTGGAGCGCTCTCTTGCTTCGCGCTAGCGTATATCGCGCTTGCATTCCAAATAGCCTTAGCGGTCGCCAATCGCCAGGCGTTCACTTGAACAACTCTTGAATCGTTCTCTGCGCCCTTCAGGGGTTTCAGAGTTGACATCCGTTGTCAAATATGACTACACTCCAAATAGGTTAGTCGATCCCGATCCAAATCGAAATAGGCAAGGGGAGTTTCGCCGATGGCATGAGAGAAAGCCGCACCAGAGATAGGGAACCCCAATTTGGGGTAGGTCAAGGCTCAATAGGAATCTGCTATGACCCGTTTTACGAGGCCTGTTTCGTGGATCAAGGCCGCCCGCAAGGACTTCGAGAAGTTCCCAGCAGAGGCGCAGTCAATCTGCTTGACTGCATTGACCATAGCCGCGGAGGGAGCGAAGGCCGACATCGCCAAGCCGTTCACGGGATTGGGCTCGGGAGTTTTTGAGATTGCCCTTCCGTTTCACGGGAACGCATTTCGCGTCATCTACGCCGTGCAGATCGCAAGTGAAATCTGGGTGATTCACGCGTTCCAGAAGAAATCGACCCAAGGAATCAAGACCCCGCGGCACGAAGTGGAACTCGTCAAGAGCAGATTGAAACAATTGAGGGAGATTCTCGGATGAAGAGCGAAAAGATCGAACTCGTCCGCGGCAGCGGCAACGTCTTTCGCGACCTGGGCCATCCCAGCCCGGACGTTGCGCAACTCAAAGCCGTCCTCGCCGCCGAAATCGTAAAGATGCTGGACCGCAAGAGGCTGACCGTCCGCGCCGCTCACGCCCAAACCGGAATCGCCGCTGCCGACTTCTCCCGCCTCCGCAACGCCGACCTCGGCCGTTTCACGCTCGATCGCCTTCTCACGATCCTTCAAAGGCTCGGCTCGCAGGTCGAAGTGCGGATCAAGGTGCGTGCAAAAGAAACTGCGCAGGCCGCTCTAGCATAATCTCTGGTTCCGCGGCGCGAAATGGCCAGCAGCTCGTCGCGCTCGGCAAGCGCGGTCCCCAGCCGGCGCATTGGCCATTTGGCGCCGACCGGGATTGATCGCCGCTGCAAACGCCGATTTCCGCGCGCAACTGGCTCTTCACAGCTTTGCCGCCCCGGGAGCCCTGCGCGTAGAAAATCGGGCATGCCAGGGCCAAGCCACTGCTCGATCCGCTATTTTGTCTTCAGATTCGCGTTGAGCGCCGTGCAGCTCGTCGGTGTTGTTTGCGCCTGCACCCCGTATTGCAGATTTTGCCCGCCCAGTGCAACCGCGCACTTGGCTTCCTGGAGGTTGCTTCCTCCCGGGTTGCCGTTCGAGCAAAGTCCGGCCGGAAAACCGGATGTGGTCAGCGAAAACGGCTTGGAACTGATCCAGAACACCGACTGTCCCGTCGACGCCGTGATCGTCGTCTCCGAGTTGCCATTCAAATCCTGCAGCACCGTGTTGCCGCCCTGGCAGGAGACATACGCCGTAATCGCACTGGCGGCAGGAGGACCGCTATTCGTTTTCGCCGGTTCGGGATTCTCCTTGGATGGGTGTTGTCCACCGACGAGATGTGCGAAATCCGTCTCCACGGCTCGCGCGAAGCTGAATTTCCAAATGGGACCTGTCGGCGATTGCTGGATGGCCGGATCCGGGCAGCTGTACCCGTCACCGGAGCTCGATGAGCAAGTGAAGAAGTAGGGTCCCGGGGTCGAGTCGGCGGCAATCGTGCAGGTACCCGAAGGCGTCTGATCCACGCACGGACTGTACCCGACAAAGTTCATCTGCAGGCCGGCTTTGTTGCCTCCGTCCGGCCCCAGCAGCGTGATGCTGTCTCCGGCGTGCACTTGCAGATTCGCGCTTGCATAGTTCTGCACCAGGTACCTGATGTCCTGCACACCCACCTTGTTTTTCCACACCGACCAGTCCATCCAGATCCCCGAGAAGACCCCGGCAACAAACGCAAACAGAAGCAACAGCAGAATTGAACGTGCTTTCATTGGATTGTCCTTTCCCTTCGATGGATTGAGAAACGCTTAGCTCGAAGATGCCGTCCTGGCGCCCTTCAGGTTCTTCAGCTTGGACCGGTACGCCTCCGTGCTGCGCAGATCCTTGAGGTCCACTGCCAGGTCGACCTCCGCCGGCGACAGTCCCTTGTCCATGCACCACAACAACAAATCCAGCGCCTCTGTCCTTCGCCCCAGAACGTCCAGCGCCTGCACGATCATGAAGCGGGAAGCCACGTCGGTGGCTCCATGCGATCGGGCGTTTTCGATGTCCGTCTCGGCGTCCTGGCGGTCGCCGGTTTTCGCTTGATAGAAGGCCAGATTGGCCCATCCAAACCCATCCAGTGGGTTCGTCTCGAGCAGCGCCGACAACAGTTGCGCGGCCCGCCCGTAGCACTCCTTGGCCATCTTCGCATTACCCAGCACGGTGTAGCAGTCGCCCATGTTCCGCTGCGTCAGATGATTCCTGGGGTTGAGCTTGGCCGCGCGTCCGTAGTCGGTCAGGGCATCGTTGTACTTGCCATCCTCGAAGTCCATGTCGCCCAGGGTCAGGTAGGCATCCTCGCTCTCGGCGCGCGCAAGGCTCTCGTTCAATGCCGCCCGGGCGTCGTCGCGCCTTCCCATCTCAAGGTAGGTCTGTGCCAGGTTGGCCATCGGCTGGGCAACCTTGGGCGCCGCCGCTCCGGCCGCGGCAAAGGCCTTTGCCGCCTCGCCGTATTTGGCCTGCCGCGTCAGCAGCACTCCGAGGTTGTTGTACGCCGGCCAAAAATTCGGCCTTTTGCCTAAAATGTCGCGATAGGTCTGCTCGGCCTCCGGCAACAGCCCTTGGTGCTCGAGCGCCCACGCCTTTTGATACAGAATCTCCGGGTTTCCGGGGTCCGCCTGCTGCGCCTTCTCGAAATAAGCCAGCGCATCTTCCGCTTTGCCCAGGCAAACGAAGACCAGCGCCTGGCTGACCAGGCCCATCGCGGAATGTGGGTTGTAGAGCAGGGCGCTGACCGCATTCCTGCCCGCAAGATCCAGGTTGGCTGGTTCCCTGGCGACATAGAACTGCCTCACATAGGCGATCGCCAGCTTGGCGTAAGCCAAGGCAAAGTGGCCATCGAGGTCGAGAGCATGCTGGTACGTGTCAATCGCCTGTTCCAGTCCGGCATGATTCGGTTCATTGACCAGTTGTTCCGCTTCGCTGTAGGTCTGGAAGACATCGGGAGGGACGCTTTTGAGTTCCTCGGGATCGCTCAACTGCACGTCGCCGGTTGGCAGTTGCAGCAAAACGGCTGCCTCGTGAGACGCCTTCTCCGCCAGGCTGCCGATCTCGCCCAGTGCGCACTCTACGGTCCCTTTGCGCAGCACACGGTGGGAGTGCGCGTCCAGCAGGCGCAGATTCAGCCTCGCCTGCGACGCCGTCCGATCGAGCGACGCCGCCAGCACCAGGTTCGCGCCCAGCGTGTTCTCGGTCTCCTCCGGCGTGTCGATCGCCGCACCGCGCCCCGGCCTGTCTCGGGGAGTGATGATCAACAGATTCTTCACGTACGCTTCGGCGCGCGCGAGCCGCTGGCCGATCGAATCCAGCACTGTGAACAGCAGCGCCGGCGGCCGGTCCGCAGGCAGCGCCAGCAGGGCCACGAACTTCGTCGCGGGCAGCGGGTCCACCAGGTTCAGAATGTGCGTCCACTCCAGCCACGCTCCGGCTGCCGCGCCCGCGCCTGCCCCCAGCATCAGCATCTTCCTGCGCGAGATGCGCTGCCCGCTCGAAGCGCGGACCTTCGCGAGCGCGGCCTGCGAGGGCATCGCCTGCATCGCCTCGCGGACCGTCTGGAATCGCTCCTCCACCGCGGGCCTGAGGCACCCCTCCACAAATCGCCTCCACGGCTGGGGAATCTCCGCGGGGTCGAACGTTGCCTCCGCGCTCTTGCCGCGCGGCATGGAAATCCTCGGTTGGCGACCGGTCAAAACCAGGGCAGCCACCACCCCCAGCGCATACACATCGCTGGCCTTTGTCGGCGTCCCTCCATAGAAGAGCTCCGGGGCCATGAAGCCGGGCGTCCCGGCGACCCCGTGAATCGTTATTGCCGTATCCTCGCTCAACGCGGCCCGCGCCAGGCCAAAATCCGTAACCCAGGCAAACACCTCTTTGCCCGAGCCTTGCAGAATAATGTTCGCGGTCTTGATATCCCGATGCAGGATTCCGGCATCGTGCGCCGCCGCGATCCCCGCTCCCACCTGACGCAGAATGCGAAACGCCTCCTCGCCCGGCAGCGGTCCCTGGCGCGAAAGCCTCGCCGCAAGACTCTCGCCCGCCAGCAGCTTCATGGTCAGGTAGGCGAGTTGTCCTTCCGGCCGCTCCCAGTATCCAAGATCGTAGATCGGACAAAGATTCGGGTGAACCACTTCGCGAGCGCTCAGGACCTCCCGCTCGAATCGCTGCCGCATCGTGGGATCGTCGGCATAGTGCGAGAGGATCGTCTTGAGCGCTACGTGAACCCCGCGCAGTTGCCGGTCCTCGACCTCGTAAACCTCGCCCATCCCGCCGCGCGCGATGAATCGAACCACGGCGAAACGGCCGTCGATCAGGTCGCCCGGCCTGAACTGTGCAGCGGCTCCCGGCGCGCCCGGACCCTCCTTGGGCAAACCCCGGCCAGGGGCCGCCGCATTGGCCTGGCGCTCGCGCATGCCGGGTCCTTTGGCAGACGCCAATCCGCCATCGGTGCTGGTGGGGAGTTGGTCCATCTCTTTTGAGCGAACCGGCCAGACACGTAAGCCCTGGGGAGGGGCCCAAACGAATTCGAAGTTGGACTTAGGTGAGGAAGTGAACCGGCTACGCCGTCAAAAACAAGTCTATTCCGAAAGCCCTGAATTGCAAGGTCTTTCTTCTGGACGAGGAGTGGCCCAGCTTCCTGGGAAGCTGGACCACCCAAAAGATGGGGCGGCCCGGATCTCTCCGCCGCAGCGGGTGAGACCCAGGAAACCACAGGCCGCAACCCGGCTCGGCTGACCCCAACCCCCGCGTCGCCGCGGAGGTCCCCACCGGTGCCCCGTCCGGCGCTCCCGAAGCAAAGGCCCTGCCCACGGAGAGAGAAAAAGCGGATCGTGCATGCAAGATGCGACGTTTTTTCGCATTTCCGGCGATCTGCAGGTCACAAATTCACCCATTTACTCCACCTGCAGGTCGTCGGTTTCGCCTCTCTCGAAATGCGTCACTTTTTGATTCACGTTCCGCGTGCGATTCCGGCCACCTGCAGGTCATCCGTTCAAGGGCCTGCCGGCCCCCGAAGCCGACTCGTGGGTCACGGTTGACGGTCGTTCTTTTCCTCTTCCGGCGCCGAGACCAGCCGCAGCGGCCCCAGAATTCCTGAAGGCAGCGGTTCCAAATGATCCATGTCCTGCGGGGTGAACTTCGCTCCGTAGCGCGCGTTCAGCAGCCGGTAGTCCGGCGCAGCGCGGCCGGCCAGCTCGTTGATCGCCGTATTCGCCACCACGATCTTGAGCGTGTTCGCGCCCGCATGCAGGAACGGCGCCACGTCGAGCCGGAACGGCGGACGCCACACCGATCCCGCGAGCTTGCCGTTCACATAGACGACGGCCGCATCGCGCAGCGGCGCATCGAGCCAAGCGCGCATCCCCGGCTGGTGCTGCGGCTCCCGCTCCACCGGCGTCCCTTCGCCGAAATCCAGGTACACGCTGCCCGCCTTTGCGATTTCCGCGGGAATCTCGACCGTGCGCTCGTATGTCGCGGTCCCGGAATAATACTTCTCCGCTTCGTCGTCGGCCCACGAGTGCAGAGTCGGCATCGCCTCTGTCGCGCCCGTCCTGTCGAACGTCACCTTCCAGTCATGCTTGAGGTCGATCGCATCGAACGGCTTGGCGTCGGGCATCGGGGTGGGCGGGCCGAGGCGATCGGTGAACACGACGACTTCCGATTGGTACGGCGCCAGCGTGAGGATCTGCACGGTGCTCGGACCGGCGACGGCGGTCTTGCCCGTGAACGGATCCCATCGCTCCGCGGCGGCTCTCTTCACGCGGAAACTCGCGACGAGAGTACGCGGCCGATTGCCGGTGTTGGCTACAAAATAGATGTCGGCATGGGGCAGCCTGCGATGGATGAAGCCGACCTCCGGCGTGGCCGGAGAGAACGTGACGTCTGGCTCGAGCACGGAGCCGATCGCCGCGCCCAGGCCGGCAGGACCCGCGACAAGCCGGACGTTTTTCGCGCCGCTGTTCGCGGCGGGCGCGAACGGCTCCTGCGAGATTTGCTCGACGGCCGCCGAATCGCGCGGCGACTCCTTGAATCCGGGTGCGCGCGAGGGCGCGCTTTTCAACGCGATCACGACTCCGCCTTTGCGCGCGTACTCCTCGATGCGCCGGTAGGTCGCGAGCGGCAGCCGCTCCACTGCAGGCAGGATCAGAATCGGATAGCGAATCCCTTGGCGATCGATCGCCGCCGAGTCGATGAAGTCGAAGCCGTAGCCCGCATCGAGAATTGCGGGAACCAGATCCGGGCCCAGCAGTTGCGGCATGGCGTCGCTCACCGAGACGCGGCCGGGCCGGAACTGTGCCTGCGCGTCCTCCTCCGGCAGCAGCACGGCGATGTCGTTGGCCGGCTCGCCCTGGCGCAGCAGATAGCTTACCCGCGCCAGATACTTCGTCACCTCCGGCATCACAATCCACCAAGGGTTGTGGTCGTTGAGCACGGCGGCTGCGTAGAACGACCAGCCGGGATCGCCTGCCGACGGCGGCGAATAGGGCCAGCCGTGGCCCACGAGCTGATTGATCCCCTGAAGGAAGAACGTGTCGGCCTCGGCCTTCATGTCCAGCGGCGTGGCGCGGAACGCCGGCGAGTGCAGCCAGGTCCACGTCTCCGACGAGGTGATGGGCCGGCTGTAGACGTGGTTCGCCGATGTCGCCCAGCGCGTATAGGAGAAGGGACCGTGCCACTGCGAGCCTTCGCCTTCGGGCAGGTCGACGAGGGCGTTGCTGGAGAGGGTGACGGCAGGCTCGCCGTAGCTTTGCGAGCGGAACCGCGTGTGATGCGCGCGCGCCCATGCGTTGAGCGGCGCCAGGTAGTGCTCGTCGATCAGCTCGGCCAGCGTGCGGCCCCAGTCGTAGCGAAGGTCGGCGGCATCGGGTGTGGTCCCAGCGGCCAACTCCGGCAGGCTCCCGGTCAGATCGTAGCCGCGGCGGGCGCGAAATTCATCGAGGAGATTCGGCGTCCAGTCGGATTCGTACACCTCCAGGCTGTCGCTGAATACGGAGTCGGGAATGTTGCGGCCGCAGGCCGCAATCAGCGGATCGGCGACGGTCTTGAGGTGGTTCTGGATCGCCTCCATGCTGAAGTGGTCGAGGACGAAACCCTCCGCGCCCACGGCCGCGCGCTTGACCTGCTGTCCGGTGCGGCTCGAAATGAAGAAAAGCGCCACGTGCGGGCCGGAGATGCCGTCCGGCAGCGTCAGGCGATCGCCGGCGGGAAGCTTGAGTTGCTGCGCATGGTCCGCGTCGTACTGGGCCGGAGTTCCGGCGGCCAGAAAGACAGCCAGCAGCTTTTCTCCGTTGCGAATCGAAGGCACGGGAAGGGAAGCGCTACCGGGAGGGATAGCGCCGGATACGACGCGCAGGCGCCCGGCAGCATCGCTGACGGGAACATAGGAACCGCCGTAGGGCCAACCGCTGGCCAGGGTCAGACTCAGGCGCAGGCCAAGGTCGTGAGCCGTTTGCGCCGAGAAGCCCACCATGCCGAGAAAATCTTTGGAAAGATAAGGAAGATTGCGAAAGCCCTTCGCCGGATCGTCGAGCTCGAGCGCGTAGACGGGCTGAATCTCGGCGCCGCCGATGCCGCCCGCCTTCATGGCGCCCAGTTCGCGGGCCAGCTCGCTTTTCTCGACGGCGGGGCCGAACCACCACCAGCGCATCATGGGGCGCGCATCGGCGGGCGGAGCGGCGAAACCCGCGCGCAGGGCGGCAATGGGATCCGGCGAGCCCAATGCCTGTGCCGGCGCCTGCGGAGAGGCGGGGAGTGCCGGCAGAATGGCAGCCAGAAAAGAAAGGCCAATCAGTCGGCAACGAAGCCTGCTCGTACCATGGTGCGCCATAAGATCCTCCCTTCGGATGGCCGCCGGCTCCGTGCCGCACCCTGTTCCTATGGCCGCGAGCCGGACAGCATCCCTCGGCGGTCCATCGTAACCGGTGACGATGCCAATCTGGAAACGAGTCCCGGCGGGAAATCGAAAGCGGGATACCCCTTCGGCTTCGCGCGGGGGGGGGATGAAGCGCACGAATCCCAGCCCCTTCGCGGCGCATCTGCGGTCGTGGGACGCGTTAATGTTGGCGGGGGTTGGCGTGTGTTAGTTTTCTAGTGTGTCCGCCACGACCACACTTTCCCCCGGTCAGTCTGAGCCTGCCGAGCCGGCTTCGAGGCCGAGATTCTCGGTGTGGCACGCGGCGACCGCCATCCTCCTCGCTCTGGGCTACTCCGGCTACTACTTCTGCCGCTCCGATCTCTCCGTGGTGCTGCCCGATCTGATCCGGGACCTGGCGCGCCACGGCATGACGGCGAACGCTGCGCAGATCCGGATTGGTTTTATCGCTTCCGTCGGCACGATCGCGTACGCATTGGGCAAATTCGTCTCCGGCGCTCTGGCCGACACCGGCTCCGGGCGGCGGAACTTCCTCGGCGGAATGGCCGGATCGATTGTGTTCACGATCGTGTTTGCCCTGAGCGGAGGATTCCCGCTTTTCACCCTGGCGTGGATCGGCAACCGGCTGTTCCAGTCTCAGGGCTGGGCCGGCCTGGTGCGGGTCTCGTCGCGCTGGTTCCATTACTCCACTTACGGCAGTGTGATGGCCGTCGTCAGCCTCAGTTTTCTCTTCGGCGACGCGGGCTGTCGCTGGCTGATGAGCCAACTGATGGCGCACGGCGTGGGCTGGCGGGGCGTGTTCTTCTTCGCGGCCGGAGCGCTGACGGTTCTGATGGCGACGAATCTGCTGCTGCTGCGCGAGACGCCCCACGAACGCGGGCTGCCGGAGCCGGAGGTGAACCCGAGAAATGTTTACGCGGACGAAGAGCCAGTCATCCATGGAAACCGTGTGCGGCTTGGGGCGATTCTCGCTCCGCTGTTCGAGAGCCCCGCGTTCTGGCTGGTCTGCGTGCTGGCTTTCGGGGCAACACTGCTGCGCGAAACCTTCAATCTGTGGACGCCGACCTACTTCGTTCAGTTCGCCGGCCTGCAGCCAAGCGTGGCTGCCAGCCGTAGCGCGCTGTTCCCGCTCTGTGGCGGAATCTCGGTGCTGCTGGGCGGGTTCCTGAGCGACAAGCTCGGCTCCAACGGGCGGAATTTGCTGATGACCGGGGGAATGGCGGCATGCACGATCTTCCTGCTGCTGATGGGCCACGTGCCCGGCGGCGCCGGCCCGTGGCTGCCGACGATTCTGGTGGCGCTGGTCGGGTTCACCCTGCTCGGGCCGTACTCCTACCTTGCCGGCGCCATGTCGCTCGACTTCGGCGGCCAGCGCGGGAGCGCCACCGCGGCCGGGATCATCGACGGCTTTGGCTATCTGGCGGGGTGGTTGTCGGGCGATACCGTGGCCCGGATCAGCGTCGCGTTCGGATGGAAGGCTGCGTTCGTGGCGCTTGCGGCGGTTTCGCTGCTGACTGCTCTGGTGGCGCTCGTCCTGACGGTGTACCAGAGAAATCATAGATTCCAGAATGCTTAGAGGATATTCCCTCTCCTGCCACAAGAACGTCCTAGTTTCAATTTAAAAAAGTTTTCTATTGACAGTGGCAGCGCGCGTGGCTATTGTTTTGCGCAACGAAGAACGTGTGTCTTGGCCTGCGATGTCTGGTGCGCAAGAACGGCGCCGGTCTGGCCTTTACGTTGCGGGAGCTTCGGAACCGAGAGAACTTCTAGGAGGCGATCCACGCGGATCATTATGACAGCACATTCTGAGAAAAATCGATTTTTCAGGCTTTCCAGGGCGAGTGAACGCCTTGGTGCGTTCACACGATTGACAGGCGCTGCGCGCCGGTGGTTCCCCATTCGGCTGGGAATCGTACCGATCGTTTTGATGGGTCTCGCTCTTTCCGCTGCCGGTCTTCATGCTCAAGGCTACGGAACCATCAGCGGCACGGTTGCCGATCCCTCGGGCGCGGTTATTCCCGGCGCCAGTGTGACTGCAACGCAGGTGCAGACCGGCGCCACGATGACCACGGTCACGGGCAAGGACGGTCGATATGTGTTTCCGACTCTTCTTCCAGCGCACTACACGGTGTCGGTTGCCGCGGCCGGGTTCGAGCTGTACAAACAGTCCGGAATCGTGCTCGAAGCCGACCAGGCGCTCACCGTCAATATCAAGCTGAAAGTTGGCGCGCAAACGCAAACCGTCAGTGTCTCGGCCGACGCGCCCCAGGTTGACATCACCACCGGCACCTTGTCGCAGGTTATCGACCAGTCGAGCGTTGGGGATATGCCCCTGAACGGCAGAGCCGCGGCCTCGCTGGTTACGCTGGTCGCCGGTGTAGTCGACGCCACCAATGAAGGGAACGGCGTCAACCAGGGCAGCGGAAAGACGTTCTCCGGCAGTCTGCTGAGCCCCGTTCAGGTAGCCACCGTGAATGGAACATTGCCCAATCAGGACAATTTCCTGCTCGACGGCGGCAACAACCTGGACGAAATGACCAACGTGAACGATCCGTACCCGATGCCGGATTCGATCCAGGAGTTCAGCGTCCAGACCAGCAACTACAACGCGGAGTTCGGCCAGAGCGCCGGCGCGGTGGTCAACATTGTCACCAAATCGGGCGGCGAACAGTTCCACGGCGACCTATTCGAATATCTGCGCAACGGATTCTTCAACGCCGAGTCGCACTTTTCACCGGCGGGCACGCAGGACACGCTGCACCGGCATCAGTACGGCGGCACCATCGGCGGACCGGTGAAGATTCCGCACATCTCGAGCGGCAAGTCCACGCAATTCTTCTTCGGCTATCAGCACACGCAGATTCACTCCGGATCGAGCGCGGGTTCGTTCACCGCGCCTACCGCCGCCGAGGAAGGCCGCTCCACCAGCTCCACCGGCGGAGCCTACGCCGACTACAGCAGCCTCTGCAACACATCCACCTACTCGTTCAACGGGTCCGGCCTCTGCGTGACTACATCCACGGGAGCCCTGGCCCCAGCCGAGCAGATCTCGAACCCGTTCAGCGGCTCGGCGTACACCTACAACCACATCCCCAGCGCCGACTTCGATGCGGCTGCGTTAGCCTTCGAGAAGTATTTCCCCACGGCATCCGGGGATGCGGCCGCGGGAAAGATCGGCAACACCGTCAACTATTTCTCCGCCACGCAGAACTACTTCGACGAGTACGATGCGCGCGTCGATCACAGCTTCGGCGCCAACGACCATCTTTTTGGCCACTACTTCTACGACTGGTACCAGCAGCCGGCCATCTACAACACGGCCAACCTCTATAGCTACACGTCGTACTTCCAGACCCGCTATCAGAATGCGCTTTTGTCTGAAACCCACACCTTCACGCCCAACATTCTGAACAACCTGGTGCTCAACTTCCAGCGCGAGGTCTCCCAGCGCGGCGGACCTCCAGGCAGCTTCGACGTCACGGCTCTCGGCGCATCGGGTTCCGGCCTCGCCGGTCTCTGGCAGCCGAATCTTGGCCCCTACATGTCGCTCACCGTCAGCGGCTATATGAAGGCCGCGTCCTCGGCCAGCGCCCTGTTTGAACGCAATAACTACACCTTCAACGACGATCTGCACTGGGTCAAGGGCAGACATGACTTTGCCTTCGGCGGACACTACGAGCTGAGCAAGTTCGACGTGGTCAACGTGTACAACTCCTATGGCGCCTTCACCTCCGGCCTGGCCGGAACCTCCCTCGCCGCCGCCAACGTCAATGCCATGGCCAATTTCCAGCAGGGCTTCCTATCCGCACTCGTCCAGGGCGAATTCGAGGAGACCAACGACCGCGGTCACTTCCCGGCCATCTACGCCCAGGACAGTTGGAAGGTCAATCACCGCCTGACCCTGGACTACGGCCTGCGCTGGGAGATGTTTGCCCCCTGGCACAACAAGATCGGCGTCCAGACCGCATTCAGCCCCACCGAGTATGCGGCCAACACGGGCACGTCCCAATTCGCGATTGCCACGGCATCGGGAACCGGCGGTCTGCCGGCCGGCTTTGTGCTCTCGGGCGATCCAGGCTTCCCGGCCAACGGCGTCGGCAACCATTACAAGCAGTTCATGCCCCGTGTCGGTTTTGCCTACGACGTATTCGGCACCGGCAAGACCGCGTTGCGCGGCGGCTATGGCGTCTTCTTCCAGGACCGCTTGCCCGGCTTCTTCAACCTCAGCCAGTCCACGTTTGCTCCCAATACCATCACCGTGACCCTCAACAACCTGGACGAGACCACCGGCAGTCCCGGCGGACCTTTAAGCAATCCCTATTGCACGGGTTGCACGAAAGGTTCGTACACCAATCCGTTCCCGTTCACCCTGCCGTTCAAGTCCTCGCAGGTATTTCCCAACCAGATCGAGGTCAACGAGTACGATCCTTCGGGCGTCTTCCACGTCCCGGTGACCTACGACTACAACCTGACCCTGGAGCAGCAGTTTGCTTCCAGTTGGGCCATGCGGCTGGCCTATGTCGGCTCCGCATCGCGCCATCAGTTCGTGGAACTGGAAGTCAATCCCTCGGTGAACACGGGCACCTACGCGAGCAGCAAACTCACCTTCCCGGGCGGCACGTCAGCCGCCAACGCCAGAAGGGTCTATAACACCGCTCCCACCGTCGGGCCCTGCCTGACCACCACGGGTTGCAACGAGAACTACTCCCAGATCGTCGAAGCGGCCATGATCGGCAATGCCCACTTCAACTCCCTCCAGGCCACTCTGGTGAAGAAGATGGCGCACGGGCTCTCGCTGATGGCCAATTACACCTGGTCCAAGTCCTACGACGACATGCCGCAGGCGACGCGGGATTCCAATACCGAGGACCTCAACGCGGGCGAGTCGTATGTCTATCCGCTGTATCCCTCCAACGCGACCAACATCCCTTCGGCGGCTCTGGTGACCGACATCAAGGCGCTCGACCGTGGCTTGTCGGACATCGACCATCCACAGGCCCTCTCGGTCTCCTATGAATGGGCGATACCGAAGCTCAACAGCGGCTTCCGCGTCCTCCGCGCCATCGTCAACGACTGGCGGACCTCCGGTCTCGTTCAGTCCCACTCCGGCGATGCGCTCACCGTATGGACGGGGACCGACAACTCATCCACCGGCCTGACCCAGGACCGCGGCCAGCGCGACTACTCCCAGTCGCCGTACCTGAAGACCAAAATCGACGGGGGAGATTGCGCCTCCGGCAAATACTGCGAAAGCTGGCTGAACCCGTCGGCTTTCTCGGTGCCCGCCAACACCGGCGCCGGAACCGGTTTCGGCAACGTGATCAAGGACTCGCTCCGCGGCCCCAGAACTACGGTCTGGAATGGCGCTCTGGTGCGCACCTTCCCGGTCTTCCGCGAATCGAACATGGAGTTCCGCATGGAGTACTTCGACGTGCTGAACCACACCATTCTCAACAACCCAAGCACCTCCAACCCGCTCAGCAGCAGTACGTCCTTCGGAGCGATCACGGGTGAGAACGGCGCCGGACCGCGTATCGGGCAGTTCGCGCTGAAGTACAACTTCTAAGCTGTCCGATTTGTCCCATTGGCAAGAGACCGTGCAACAGAGCGGTCTCTTGCCGGAGCACCGGGTACACCGGCTTTTAGCCGGAGTTCAACAACACAGGTGCCCCATCCATTCCGCGAAACTGCGGCGGAATGGGTGGGGCATTCTGTTTGTGGCCAATCGCCGCCGCGCCAGCTTCGGGAAGCGGCGAGCTTCAGCCGCGGTTTGCGCGCCGCGCCAGCGGCGGTTTATTGTTGTCTGGCCCGATCGGCCCGGAGGAAATCCCATGCAAACCAAACCTCTTTCCGCTGCTCTCGTCGCCGTGTTCGCACTCGGCATTGCTGCCGCGCAAACCGCTCCGGTGCGGCCGAAGATCACCGGCATCTCGCACTTGGCGGTATACACCTCCGATCCCGCGGCCACCGAGCGCTTCTACACCGGGGTCGTAGGCGCGGCCAAGCTGCCCGATCCCGAGAATCCCAAGGGCGTGCGCTATGCGGTGAGCGCGACGCAATTCGTCGAAGTGCTGCCGCTGCCGGCCGGCGCGGGCATCGACCGCCTGGACCATACGGCGTGGAACACCGAGAGCGCCGAGGGAATGCGGAAGTACCTGGCGGCCAAGGGGTGGAATACGCCGTCGCGCGTCGAGCGCGGCTCCGACGGCAGCCGCTGGTTCACGGTGCTCGATCCCGAGGGCAATGAAGTCGAGTTCGTCCAGCCGCCCGCGCATCCCAGGCCCGTTGACGCGCCGAACGCGATCGGCCGCCACATCATCCACGTTGGCATCATGGTCCACAGCCGCGAGGCGGAGGACGCGTTTTACCGCGATCTGCTCGGCTTTCGGCCCTATTGGTGGGGCGGAATGAAGGAGGGCGTCGTGGATTGGGTGAGCCAGCAGACGCCCGACGGCCGCGACTGGCTCGAGTACATGCTTTCGGCGGGGCCAGGCAAAGGGATCCCGGCGGACATGTCGCAGAACGCTCTGGGCGTTCTCGACCACCTGTCGATCGGTGAGGCGTCGGTGCCGGACGCGTATCAGGTGCTGGCAAAAGGCGATCGGCTGACCGGACGGCACGATCAGGGGCCAAAGGTCGGCCGCGATGGCAAGCTCCAGTTCAACCTCTACGATCCCGACGGCATCCGCATCGAGCTGATGAACTTCCACGCGACGGAAAAGCCGTGCTGCTCGGCGTTTACGGCTGACGATCCGGCGGAGTAAGGGGCAGGCATGCCTGGGTCCGTCGATCCTCCGAGGAAGCCGTTGCGGCTGAAGAGACCTCTGATCGCTCTTGGGACCTCCGTAGGGCTAATCGCTCTTGGGTCCGCGGTATGCGTTCCCGGGGTATGTGGATGCGTGTCGTGGTTGGGGATTCCCAATGCTGATCGTTTCGGAGCGCCATTCGCGGTCATGTCCGTTGCCGGGGCTGTGGGGGCTGTGATCAGCGTTATCTGGCTGATTGGGAACGAGATTCAGCGGGCCGTCGACCGGCGCAGCTGAAGTGCCCGTTTGGCCTGGAATCGAGCTTGGGATATACTGTTTGAGGCCTATCTGGGCAGGGAGGTCCCTGTCTGCAAGGCCAAGGGATGGCGATTTCCGCCTGTCCAAAACCAGAAAAAAACGAGACAAAATGCCCAAGTTGAAGACCCATACGGGCGCGGCCAAGCGCTTCTCCAAGACTGGCACCGGCAAGATCAAGCGGGGCCATACCAAGGTGCGGCACATCCTGACGTCGAAGGCGCCGAAGACGAAACGCAAGCTCGGCAAGAGCGTGATCGTTTCCGACGGCGACCACGCGAAGGTTGCGCGCATGATTCCCTACGCCTGAACCCTGCGTGGGGCAGCCCTTTGGACGAGGGTTGTGCCACTGCTTTTGGGCCGTTGTATTGGCCCCCGCCGACCAGCGAAATGCGTTCGCCGCCGGCGAGAGATCAGGCTTGAACGAGCGAGTGAAGAGGTTCCGAGCCCAAGCGCACAGCCGCGACGGCCTCCTGCCTCCAGCCGCGTAACCGAAACGCAAAAAGGAGAACCCAACCATGCCCCGCGTAAAACGTGGCACCAAGCGGACCGACCGCCGCAAGAAGATTCTGAAGCGGGCGAGCGGCTATTTCCTCACCAAATCGAAGCTCTACCAGGCGGCCCAGGAGGCCGTGGAGCGCGGACTGAAGTTCGCCTACATCGGCCGGCGACTGAAGAAGCGCCAGTTCCGCTCGCTGTGGATCGTGCGCATCGCCGCGGCCTGCAAGCTGAACGGGACTAGCTATTCGCAGTTCATCAGCGGATTGAAGAAGGCCGGCATCGAGCTCGACCGCAAGGTCCTGGCCGACATCGCCGTGAAGGATGCGGCGGGCTTCACCAAGCTCGTGGAGCAGGCCAAGGAAGCCAAGGCCAAAGCCGACAAGGCAAAGGCAGCTTAAACAGATCATTGACTGGCGGACAATGCGGCCCGGGGTTCGAAAGGACTCCGGGCCGCTCTGCGTTCGGCGGAATAATTGAGCAAAAGTCTCCCATACTCGCGTTATTGACGACGAAACGTCGATAACGATCATATATGAGTGGAAATTAAGCCTATTCTCCTCCAACGAGTCCTCGTTCGGGGTGGGCAGAGGTACTCGGACGGACGAGAACCCGCCCCTCATCCATGACAAGAACGGGGGTGTGAGGCGACCTAGCGATCCGAAAGCGAAAGGCGAAGAATAAACGCCGAATTGGAGGCTATAATATGCATATTGACAATTACGTGTCGATAATGAGAGCATAGCATAGAAATACTGGGCTATTAAGGCGACCTATGATCCATCGTTTGGAGATCGAGAACTTCTATTCCATACGCGAGACGCAGGTGATCGATCTGCGGATCGGCGCGAAGGTGCCGGACGACGAGGGGCGATTTGGCCAGATTAACGACGGCAGCGGGGAACGGGTCCCCAAAACCATAGCGTTGTTCGGCGCCAATGCATCGGGAAAATCGAATGTGCTGAAGGCGCTGGCATTTCTGCGGTGGTTCCTGGTGGATAGCTTCGCACTTCCTCCAGACGCGGGACTCCCCGTTCTGCGTTTTGCTGATGGCAATCTCGATCCAACTAGGCTAAGAGTATATTTCAACTGGTTTTCCGAGTTGGGAAGTGTTGATCCCGAAATGCTCCGAAAGACTCCATTCGCACAATATATATACGAAATCAATATGGGCGGAGGCCTCGATGGGCGGATGACTGTGCTTTCTGAAGAGCTTCGGCTTCAGCCCGAAAAAGGAAAGTCGCGTAGAGTTTTCGAACGGAATGAGCACGGCGAGGTTGAGAGCGGATCGAGCTTTTCGTTGAAGGGGTTGCGCCATGTGATGGCAAAACTCCGGCCAAATGTTAGTACAACTTCAACGATCGCACAGTTTGCAGAACATACACCGACGAAGGTCTTGCTCGATTGGGCGCGGCGCATCACTGCAAATATCTGGCTGCAAAAGACGGAATATGTTGAACAGGCGATTTTTCAATACTATGCCTTAAATCCGTCTATGGTAGACGATCTGAATCGCACACTTGGTCATGTGGATATTGGAATTCGTTCAATGTCGATAGTGAACACCCCAGATGGGCTGGAACCGCAGTTCGAACATTTGGGGCTGAATCGACCGCTTCTCTTTCTCTTTGAAAGTGAAGGTACCCGCCAATTCCTTCGAGTTTACCCACACCTCTGGGAGGCTCTGCGAAGAGGAGGGATTGCTATCGTTGATGAGATTGACTCGACCATCCACCCTATGCTGCTCCCGGAGATTCTGCGTTGGTTTCATGATCCGAAGGAGAATCCGCACAATGCGCAACTTTGGATGAGCGGGCACAGCGCTTCGCTGCTCGAGGATTTAAAAAAGGAAGAGATTTTTTTCACCGAAAAGGACCAGCAAGGGCGCACCAGGATTTACGGACTCGGCGATATTGAGTCGGTGCGGCGCGCGGATAACTTCTATCAAAAATATTTGGGGGGCGTGTATGGCGCCGTACCGAGAATTGGGTGAGCACGCTGCGGATTCCGCAACGGACCCGAGTCTATCTGGGCTGTGAGGGGCAAAGCGAACAGTCGTACGGGAAGCGACTGAACGCAATTGCCGATGCGCTTGGTTTGCCTCTGTTTCTGGACTGCGACGTTCTGGGCGGAGGGGACCCTCTATTTCTCGTTGAGCTTGCCGTTCGACACATTCACGAAAGAGTGACGAAGCGCGGCGCGTTTCTTCACCGCGCGATCGTCTTGGATGCGGATAAGCTCGGAAACGCCCCGGAGCGTGATGCGCGAGTTGCATCGCTCGCTCAAAAGCACAGGATTCATCTCATCTGGCAATATCCCTGCCATGAAGGCTTCCTCCTGAGACACCTGCCGAATCAAGGGACGATGAGGCCTCAGACCGCGGAACTGGCGTTGGAGGCTCTCAAGACGATCCGGCCCGAATACCGCAAGGGAGCACCAGCAGTGGAGCTTGCATCATGGATTGATGCAAAAGCTCTCCGGCAGGCCGTGACGGTCGAGGCCGATCTACGAAACTTTCTTGTGCAGATCGATCTGTTGAACCGGCTTTAATTAGTCCCTCAGGAATCCGCCGACCGCCTGCTGCCACAGATCCGGCTGGTCGACAAAGTTCATGTGCCCGGAGTTGGGCAGGATGACGAGCTTCGAGCCGGCGATCTTTTCGTGCATCTCATGGCTGAGGCTCGGGTCGCACTCGTCGTGATCGCCGACGAGGATCAGCGTTGGAACGTGGATGGTATGCAGCCGGCCGAGGTACTCGACAGACTTCAAATTCCCGTCGATGACGAATTCGCCGTCCGAGCCCCACATCTCGCGGTAAAGCTCCCAGTTGGTGGGGGCGTTGCCCGTGGCCGGATCGTAGTTGGAGTCAGGCCGCGCGCCGTAGAGGAACGGGAAGTAGCCGTCGCCCCAGGCGAGGGTCTCGTACTCGGCGGGGTAGCGTCCGCGCTCCCAGAGGGCGCCCTTGCCGAAGAGGCCGGCCGCTTCGAGCTGATTCAGGCGGGCGAGCTTCTCGGGCGGCATCTGCGCCTTTTCGCGGGCCAGGACGGCGTTCATCTCGCGGGTTGAGGCGAAGGTGCTGTTCAGGATGAGATGGTTGACGTTCTGCTGGTACTTGAGTGCGTAAGCCTGCGCCAGCACGCCGCCGCAACTGTGGCCGAGCAAGTCGATCTTGCCCAGGTTGAGCGCCACGCGAACGGCTTCGATGTCCTCGACGTCGCCCTCGACCGTGTACTGGTGCACATCCTCGAGGCGCTCGGACTGGCCGGAGCCGCGCTCGTCGATGAAGATGAGCCGGTGCGTGCGCGCCAGCGGCAGCAGCCAGGGAAGAAAGTAGGTGTGGTCGGCGCCGGGACCGCCGTGCAGCACCACCAGCGGCGCGCCATGGCCGAACTCGACGTAGTAGATCAGCACGCCGTGGGCATCGACGTAGCCCTGCTGCACGGGGAAGACGGCGGAGACGGGCTGGGCGGCGGAGACGGCCGCGCTGAGAGCAAATGCGAGTGCAAGGGCGCGAATTCTCATGGGAATCATGGTACGGCACGATCGCACCGCTGTGGCGCAAATCTGGCGCCGGCGCCCGCGGCGGGCTTAAGCGCGCGGCTGCCGCATGGAATGCTTTATCCTGAACATTACACATGACGAAGCAAGCGATACCGAATCTGACGACATTTGACGAGGCCGCGGTGGACAAGGCGTTTGCCGCGCTGGAGGGGCAGGCGCGCGAGGCAGCCTCCGCGCTCGACGGCGAGGCGGCCGTGGAGGCCTTCCGCCTGGAGTGGCTGGGGCGCAAGCAGGGCCTGTTGAACGAGGTTTCCGGCCGGTGGCTGAAGGCCGCTCCGCCGGAGGCGAAGAAGGCGCTGGGCTTACGCTTCAATGCGCTGAAGGCGGTGGTTGAGAGCCTTCTGGATGCGGCTCTGGGCGGCGGCCCGAGCGATGCCGCGCTCAAGGCCGAGGCCATCGACATCACGCTGCCGGGAACGCGCCGGCTGACTGGGGCCGAGCACCCGATCACGCGCACGATGAACGAGATTGTCTCCGTCTTTGCCGCGTTGGGCTACTCGGTGGGTGTGGGGCCGGAGGTCGAGACTGACTTTTACAACTTCGAGAGCATGAACTTTCCGCCCGGCCATCCGGCGCGCGACACGCAGGACACGCTCGTGGTCGCCAATCAGGAGCGCCGCCCGCTGCGCGACCGCCTGCTGTTGCGCACGCACACTTCGCCGGTGCAGATGCGAACCATGGAGCAGCAGCCTCCGCCGGTGCGGATCGTGATTCCCGGCAAAGTGCACCGCAACGACGCGGCCGACGCCACCCATTCGCCGATATTCCATCAGGTCGAAGGGCTGTGCGTGGACACGAACATCACCTTTAGCGACCTCAAAGGTACGCTCGACCACGCCATGAAGGCGCTTTTCGGCTCGTCGGTCAAGACGCGGTTCTTCCCGTCGTTTTTCCCGTTCACCGAGCCCTCGGCCGACGTGCAGATCAGTTGCATTTTTTGCGGCGGCAAGGGCTGCCGCAAGTGCAAGGACTCGGGCTGGATCGAGCTGCTGGGCTGCGGAATGGTCGACCCGGCGGTCTTCGCTTTCGCCGCCCAAAAGCAGCCGGCATATGACTCAAAGGTCATCTCCGGCTTTGCGTTTGGAATGGGCGTGGAGCGCATCGCCATGATGAAGTACGGGATCAGCGAGATCGGGCAGTTCTTTGCCGGGGACATGCGGTTTCTTGGACAGTTCATTTAGGAGCAGGGAAGATGTCGTTGGATGAATATTGGCCATACGAATTCCAATGTGAATGCGGCGCGAAATTTGAGGTGAAAGTCCGCGCCTTCTCTGGGCCGAGTGGGTTGAGTGATATCCAATTGACCTGCGGATTCTGTAAGCGGCAGAAGGTAGTCCTTCTGCCCGCTTCAGAAGTCAAGTACAAATGCGTTGCGCCCAGTTCAGAGGAACCCAAAAATCAGGATTAGGACAAACGGAATTGAGAGTTCTCACCAAATGGCTTCGTAGTTACCTGCCCGCGCTCCCTGTCGACGATGCACAGTTAGCAGAGGACCTGACCCTGCGCGGGATCGCCGTGGAGGGGAACTACTCTCTCGGCGAGCGGAACGGCTCGATCGACAATGGTTCGGTTTACGAGATGGACATCACCACCAACCGCGTGGACGCGATGAACCACTACGGTGTGGCGCGGGAGGCGGCGGCGATCTATGGATTGACGCTGCCGGAGCTGGACTTCCGGCTACCCGCGGCGAGGCCGGCGGCCAAGCCTTTCTCCGTGCAGATTGAGGCCGAGGATGCCTGCGGCCGGTTTACCGCGCGGGTGCTGCGCGATGTGACGATCGGCGAGTCGCGCGACTGGTTCTTGGGCGCAGAAGTGGCGACGTACTTCGGGCTGCTCGATCAGAAGATGATCTCGAACGCCGTTGACGCCTCGAACTATGCGTGGCTCGCGATGGGCCAGCCGACACACACCTTCGATCTGGACAAGATCGAAGGAGGAATCATTGTGCGTCGGGCGCGGAAGGGCGAGCGGCTGAAGACGCTGGACGGCGTGGAGCGTGTGCTGTTCGAGGAGGATCTTGTGGTCGCCGATCACAAGAAGGCGCTGGGACTGGCCGGGGTGATGGGCGGCTGGGACACGATGATCACGGCGGAGACGAAGAACGTGCTCGTGGAGGCGGCGTGGTTCGATCCGATGGTGGTGCGGCAAACGGCGCGGCGCCACGGGCTGCACACCGACGCGAGCCACCGGTTCGAGCGCGGCGCGGACTTCAACGCGGGGCCGGTGGCGTCGGCGCTGGTGAGCGCGATTCTGCTGGCGAACGGCGGATGGATCGAGGGTGAGCTGGTGGATGCGCGCGTGACGGCTGCGGAGGAGCGGACGGCGCATCGCAAGCCCGTGGCGCTCCAGCTCAGCGAGGTGGGCCGGATTCTGGGCGCGACCGAGGATGAAGAGGGAATTACTGCGGGCATAGTCGAGAACGTGCTGACGGCGCTGGGATGCGGATTAGCGGAGCTAGCGGGGCGAGCGGAACTGGCGGAGTTAGGAAAGCACGACTTTGTATGGCAGGTGACGCTGCCGAGTTGGCGGCTGGATGTGGAAAGGGAGATCGACCTCATCGAGGAAGTCGCCCGCGTCTACGGCTACAACCGGTTCGCCAACACACTACCGGCGTACGGCGAGGGCGTGCGGGCGCTACCGTGGGCGGAGAAAGAGGCGGCGGTGCGCGGCGTGCTGCGTGCGGCCGGGTTCCACGAGGCGATTGGGAGCACATTCTGCTCGGCGGCCGAAGCGGCGCTGACGGCGCCGCAGCCTGGGCAGGTTGTTCCGCTGGGGAATCCGTTGAGCGAAGAGGCGGGTGTACTGCGGCCGTCGCTGGTGCCGGGAATGCTGGCGATGGTGGCGGGCAACCTGAACCGGGACGTGGACGACGTTCGGCTGTTCGAGGTGGGCACGGTGTTCGGCGGCACGACCGACAGGGTGGACGAGCGGCCGGCGTTGGCGCTGGGCGCGGTGGGCAGCCTGCCCGAAGAGAGCGCGCTCCACGCGGGACGGGCGATCGAGGTCCACGACGTGAAGGGCGTGGTGGAGCAGGTGCTGGAGCGGTTCGAGGCGCGGGCCGTGTACTTCGACCGGTTCCCAGCAGAAGCGGGAATCACGCCGGAGTGGCTGCATCCGTATCGCGCGGCGCGCGCGGTCGTCGATGGCGTGACGGTTGGCTGGTTCGGGCAACTGCATCCGCGCGAGGCGGCGGCGCGGAAGATCCGGCAGGCCGTGCTGGTGGGCGAGCTGTATCTGGATCGGCTGTACAAACTGGCGCTGCGCAAGCCCGCGGCGCGGGAGATCTCGCGCTATCAGCCGGTGAAGCGGGACTTTTCCCTGGTCCTGGACGGGAGGATTGCCTGGGAAGCAATCGACCGCGCAATGGCGGGACTGGGCATTCCGGAGCTGGTGGATTGGCGCGCGCGCGAGGTGTTCCGGGATGCGCGGCTGGGCAAGGGCGAGTACTCGCTGCTGGTTGGCGCGACGTTCCAGGCGCAGGACCGGACGCTACGCGAGGAGGAGCTGAAGAGCTTCGAGGCGCAGGTGATCGAGGCTGTTGGCAAGGCTGGGGCACGGCTGCGGGTTTAGGCAGGCGTTCTCTGCCCGAGCTATACTCTTACGCAAACAGGGCCTGTTCGGAGGAACACTCGATGCCGGAGACGTGGGAAGGGCAAGCAGTGGAGGCGCAGGCCGCGGAGCAGCCGCAGGCAGCGCACGAGGAAGCGAGCGCTTTGGCGGTGAGCGTGGACGATTTTGCCGCGCTCGAAGAGCGGGTTCATCGCACGGTGGACCTGGTGAAGCGGGAGCGCGAGGCGCGGAAGGCGGCCGAAACTCGAGCGGCGGAGCTCGACGCTCGCGCGGTGCAGGCTGAGGCGCAGGTGCAGGCGCAGTCGCCGAAGGTCGAGCAACTGCAAAGCGAGCTGGGCGCGCTGCGCGCCGAACGCGAACAGGTGCGGCAGCGCGTGGAGCGACTGCTGAAGCAACTGGATGCACTGGAGATCTGAGACCGCGATGGCCGAAAAACCTCGCATGATTTCCGGCGAATACGTGACGGTCGAAATCTACGACCAGCTCTACCATCTTTCCGGGCAGGATCCGGCGCACATCCGCGAGCTGGCGGCGGTGGTCGACGCAAAGATGCGGGCCGTGGCCGCGCAGGGCCGAACGGCCGACTCGCTGCGCGTGGCCGTTCTGGCCGCTCTGAACCTGGCCGACGAGGTGTCGCAGGCGACTTCGGCCGATCTGCAACTGGGCCATGTCCGCGCCAACACTCTGCGAATGCTGATGGACGAAGTGCTGGGAGAGAAACAGGGATCAGGGGTCAGGGAACAGGGAACAGAAAAGCAGGGAACAGGGAGTAGCCAATAGGGAGTAGAAAACAGCGATCAGCCCCCCGAGGTCAGTGATCCGCGATCTGGCTGGTTGGGCCGGCGAGGACCGGAGTCAAGGTCGCGTTCGTCGGCGCGTTCATCGGAGCGAAGCGCAAACCGTTGAAAGCGGCCGCAGCCGGCCGTGGCGAAGATCATCCGGGGCGAAGCAAGACGATGCTGTGTCCCAGTGGCCGCGCGGATTCGGTCCTCCCACAGCAAGGTGAAGCAGTTCAGCGCCACCTTGGGCCGAGTCGTGCAATCGCCGAAGAGTCAAGTTTCTCCAGTTCCATTCCGCTTCGAAATGGAACTGCCGAAATTGCGTTCAGAGAAGTGCTGACAAAAGGGCGTATATGGCTCCCGCCGGAGAGCGCACTCCATTTCCGTTGCGATGGGGAGTCCTGCAAAATTGCGGGGGAATTCGCTAGAATCCACTGATTCGCATCGCGCAAGGTATTGATTATAAGGAACATGGCGGTGGGCGCAGTCCTGAGCGAACCCGTCTCCGCGCCAAATTCCCTGCTAACAGGGAAAAATACAGGGAATTTCATCATTTTGGCGGCAAGAACACACGCCAGAATCGCTCTATCAAGTTGAATTAAGGATGGTTACGGCTGATATTCGCTATTGATCTTGGCAAACAGAACAGGGAATTATCAGGGGCATAGCAGGGAATTGATTTCCCAGCTACGCCACCGGAGCAAGCTGATGCAGAACCATTTGGCACCGCGAAATCACTTGCAACTGCTGGCCTACGATTTTCTCTGCTGTCTGAAAACTAACATTTGCCGTAGTTCGAAAAACGGGGCCGATCAGTGTTCCGCGAATCGAGTCTATGCGGGAGGGGCCGTTCGATAGATCTCGGAGCCGGCAAGCAGGTACGCCCCGACACCGTAGACAAAGCTCGAGCTCTCGGTAAAAGCTCCGGGCGCTGCGCCAACGGGCTGGACGCAACCAAGACGCCCGTCCGCGTATACGTGCTTGAGCATGCCGGTCCAGGCCTTTTCCACGGCGGGCTGATAGGTCGTTCGGTCGAGAATGTTCTCGTTGATTCCGTACGCAAGGGCGTAGGTGATGAATGCGCTTCCGGAGATCTCAGGAAGTGGGTAATTGCCGGGATCGAGCATCCCGGGCCGCCACAACCCATCACTGCCCTGGATCGAAATTGCTTCGACAGCCATGTCGCGCAAAAGCGTTTCGTACTTTGGACGGAGCGGCGAGCCCTTGGGCAGTTGCTGCAGAACGCGTACGATGCCGCCCATCACCCAGCCATTACCGCGCGACCAGAAGATCTTCTCCCCGTTCTTTTCGTGCTCGTCGAGGTATCCGGCGTCGCGCGAGTAGAGGTGCTTTGCCGGATCGTAGAGAAGCTCCGTCGTGATTTGCCACTCGCGATCCATGAAAGTTACGTACTTCGAGTCGCCGGTAATTGCGGACATCTCAGCAAAGACGGGAGGCGCCATGAACAGTGCGTCACACCACCACTAGAGCGGCTTGGCGGGGTTGTCCGGAGTTGCAATCTCCTGGTCGAGCCTTGCCCGCATGGGTTCGATCTCTTTCTTATCCCTGTTGATCTGATAGAGGGCAAGGTACAGTTGGCCGACGGCTTGGTCGTCGGCATGCTCGGCGCGCGGCCCAGGCTGCCAGTTGAGCTGTTCTGCCACGCGGGTCATCGCCTTGCGGTATGAGTCGCCGCCGGCCTCATCGGGGACGGCCATGTATGCGGCATAGAGCGCCGCGAAGGTCCAGTCGTACTGCGCCTCTTGAGGGAGCCGCTTCAGTTGCCAATCGCCCACGAGTTTCATGGCCTTGGCGAGGTCAGTGCGATTGATTGCCGGCGAGAGCTTTGCGCGCGGCCCTGGAGTTGCCACCGAGTCGCCAGGCCCGGCAAGCTGGACATTCTCGTTCTGTGCCATGGAATGGAGTGGGAATGAGAAAAGAAGGATGAGTGCAAGATGACTGAAAACACGCACGGCGAGCGCATCTCCACGGTGAAAAGCAGGACGGCGAGAGATCATTGAAGACTCCGGAACAGAATTAGGATGAATGAGCAGGCTCATTCTTGAGCGGGAGTTGCCGACGTTCTGTCGAAGCTGGCGAAGAACTTCCCGTCCAATTGCCAGACGGGCAGTGCACTGTCCGGTCCCCGCTTGGGTTGGAAGCGCAAAGGACACGAGGCTGGCGGTGTAGGTGTGGCGATCATCATCCGGTCCCGCCGGTGCGGAATAAGCGCACCGGCGGGATCGGATGCCTAGAAGGTGAGGCGGCCGCCAACCTGGATCAGCCGCGGCGTGCTGGCGGATGTGATCTTACCGTCGTTACCGGACGACAAGTTCGCGGTCGGCCCACTGAGGCTGACCAGGTTAAAGGCGTTGATTGCTTCACCGCGAAGCTCGAGAACAATGCCGCGCTCGAAGTGAATATCTCGCAGGAGTCCCAGATCGATGTCTCGATAGCCGGGCGCGCGCAGATAGTCCCGTGGCGTGCTGCCATCGATGCCCAACGGGCCGATACCCGCGCCTTGGGCGTTCTTGCTGAATGCCAAGGTGTTGAACCACTGGGCGGCTGTGCCTCCGGCGCAAATGCGGCAGCGGTGTGGGTCAAGAAACGCATTCTGTCCGGCGACCAGGTTTGGCCTTTCATTCGAATAGCCGTCGTAGTTATATTCGGTCCCGGTAGTCATATTAACGGGAGCGCCGCTCTGCAAGCTGACGATCGGCGAGACCTTCCAGCCGTTCAACGCCTCCTTCAGCAGCAGACTCGATCCGTGATAGTATTCGATCGCCCACTCGCCGGAGATGGCCGTTATGTGGCGGCGATCGTAGTCTGTAGGGCCGCGTTCTTCCAACATATTGTCGTAATCCTGAGTTTGGCCGCCGATGCCCGTCCCCGCTCCGTTCGCACTCTCGAACGAGTGGCTCCAGACATAGAATCCATTCAGCATGATGTTGTGGGTCATAGGCCGGTGAGCCGTGATTTGCATCGAGTGGAAGGAGCCGGTCGGGAAGGATTGCTGGAACTGCACCTGCCCGAGGCTGCCGTTGTTGTTGTAGGGCCGCCGCGCGTTGGTGTTCGACGAGGTTGCTGTGGCGCTGTAGACGGGATAGTTGGCATCGGTGGAAAACGGAATGTCATGCATCAGATTGCCGACGTAGGCAACGGTCAGACTCACTTGTCCGGGCAACTGGCGTTCGACGGCTGCATTCAACTGGTACGTCAACGGCCATTGATAGTTTTGATCGATAGTTTCGATCGCCGCATTAGGCAGATACCGCGGGCTCTTCGGGTTGTACGTGTAAGGGAACGGATCGCCGTTCGGGAAGGTCGTGGTGTTCGCGTAGGGATTGCTGAAAGTGCCTACCGGATTGAACGTCTGCCGAACCGCAAAGGGCAGGGCATTCGCCGGTTGATTCCATTCGTTCATAGCGACACTGCCATAGAAGATGCCGGCGCCGGCGCGAACGGCTGTCTTCCCATCACCGAAGGGATCCCACGCAATGCCGATACGCGGGGAGACGTGATGGTACCGCGTGGAAGTAATTCCGCGAGGCACTCCGCTGTCGCCAACAAAAAGCTGCCCAACAGGTGCGCTAGGAACCACACTGGACTGAACATTCGGCCTGAACGTGCAGGTCAGGTTCGTCGCCTCTACGGGAGGAACCTCGACATCCCAGCGCAATCCCAGATTCACAGTGAGATGGGGGAGCAGGCGGTAGTCGTCCTGCAGGAAGAATCCGTAATAGTAGATGGCCATCAGACCGTGATATGGCGTGTCCTGTTCCATCGAGAGCAACTGACCGGTCACAAAGTCCGACATTGCGTTCCCGGTGGTGGTTGGTGCGGTTGTGGAGAAAGAAAACACACCGAAGTTATAGAGATTACCAATGAAGCCACCCTTCTCCAGCGAGGCCTTGACCCGCCCCGGAAAACTCTGCCAGAAGAGGTTGGAGATTTCGGCCAATATCGCCGCCACCTGGGAATCCAGGACCGAATTTGACCGCGGGCACTTCCTGAGATCGATCCTCGATCGCGTCCTCATTCACGCCGACCACATCGAAATCCGAATTCGCGTCCCTCAATTGATCCAGCAGCTCGTTGGCACCAACCGGACTGCCGGTTCTAACCTCGCCAAAGTGCCGGACAATTTGGTTGCCGTTCCATTCCAGCAGGTCGTCTCCATCGAATGCCCGTTCCACCACGTCTCCCAAGGCCGCGCCCTGCGCCTGATCGTCGGCAACAACCAGATCATCACCGACGCCAGCCGCCAGGCCATCCCTAAAGCCATCGCTCGCGCCCGCCGCTGGTATGAACAAATCATCGACGGCGAAGTCGCAAGCCTGCCCGATATCGCCCGCCGCGAAAAGATCAATTATGCCTATGTAAAGAAAATCTTTCCGCTCGCACTGCTAAGCCCTACACGTATCGAGGCGCTATTCACTGGTACCGCCGCTGCCATCTCACTTGACTCCTTACTCGGCGACATCACCATGCATTGGAACGGTTAGGCAATTGATTGATTCAATAATTGGTATGGGCAACCTTGGTGAAAGTCGCCGTGGAACACTTGTCTCTACACTTGCAACTTGTTGCGATGGCGACGCAGCGATATGACGTCACCCTAGAATTGGGTCTGTTTAGATAACGGCGTTTTCGAGGACTGATCCTACGCGCCTGAATGAAAACGGACGCTTTCAGGTGTCAGCAAACGGAATCGCCTGCCGACGCTAGGACGCATGTTCACAGGCCATGGCGGGGTGTTGCTCAACTAATAATTTACGGTTAGACGACCATCCATTCAAAATCGCAGTCCTGTACCCTATCAGGCCTGAATGAGCGATTCATCTCCTGATGCCGGTTTTCATAATTACGGGATAGCATCAGGAAAATCGGTTCGGCTGCGAAGCTCAGGAACATGCGATTGATTATTGTCTCCGGACTTTATTGGCCAGGTTACGATGTGCGGGGGTCTTGCTAACTTGGGGAATCACTATCATGCGCAAGTATTCTCGCGTGAGGATCGCGCGCAACCGTGCCGCGACGGCCGAGTCACAGGGGATATAGAGGGTGCGGCAGCGGTCGATGGCGGACCTCAGGTCGCGCAGGAATGCCACACAGGACGGGCAAGCCTCGATATGACTGCGCATCTGTTCGCAGGTGAGCGGTTCCACCCTGCCATCCAGGTATTCTGAAAGATTGCCAAATAGCTCTCTGCACTCATCGGAGCGTTGCCGGCCCTTGGGCTTGAGCCTCTTGGGCTTCGTTGCCAACGGTTGGCTGTTCTTCTTGCGTTGCGATGAGCTGCTGAGAACCTGGCTCATCTCCTTGCGCACGCTAAGACGCGCACGATGAAGGCGAATCCGGACAGTTCCCTGCTGAAGGTTGAGAATCTGCGCAACCTGCCCGGTCGTTAACTCCTCCATATCATGAAGCACGAGAACGATGCGTAAGGGCGCCGGGATGCGAAGAGTTGCCTGATGCAACAGCTGGTGCTGCTCGGCATGGAGGAGATTGCCTTCAGGGCTCTCGCCGGCATCCTGCAGCAATCGTTCCATCTCAGCCTCATCCGGCATCAATTCATCCAATGAGAAGGTGTGGATCGGAGCGTGAGCCGGCTTACGGCGCATGCGCCAGCAGCGGTTTCTGGTGACGGTATACAACCAGACAGCCAATTGCTGCGGCTCCTGAATCTTGGCCAGGTGCCCGAGCGAGCGGAAAAGCACCTCCTGCATGGTGTCTTCCGCGTCTTCGGGGTGACCGCAGACCTTCATGCTGAAGGAATAGACCGTATTCTGCAGCAAGGCGATCGCCTCTTCGACAGCCTCAGGAGTGTTGCGGCGCAGGAGTTCCGTGGCTCGAATCAGTTCAGGTCGCATCGTTTGGAGTCGTCTAAAGCAAGATCAGTATATTCGCCGGCGTGCTGGAATGAATGCAGGGTCCCGAAGCCCGACCGCACAGGCCATGCCAAAAAGGTCTCACTTGAGGCAGTGAACAGCGGCATTGTCCGCTCTCAAAGCCGATTCAATCATCCGAAGACAGATCGGGGAGATCTTCTTCAACCATTCTTGCTCAGCAAGGTGTTCGGGCAGGGATTCAACGGCCAGCCAGGCACGCAACAAGGCAAGCGCGAGATCTGTCTCTGCGCCGGGACGGCTTTCTTCTAGCCGGAACATCTGGCGGTAAACCTCATCCCGAATTCGTCCGCTGCGAAGCCTGGCGCGCATAGCTGGCTCACTACCTCGCGCCGTAATTTGCATCCTTCAGTCCCATGGCGCGCAGGACAGCCATGCCTGGGCACCAATTGGTAAAAGCCGATTGCAGGAGGTTGAGCCCCACGAAAACCGTCAGCCACAGCCAGTAGAGCGAAAAGTAATGAGCAAGGGCAAACGACAGGAGGACCATGACGCCCGCCATCAGGCGCAGACCGCGTTCAACTGTCATAACGAATCTCCTTGATTGGAATTGAATTGGAGCTCGGGCTCCGATTGATGCCGGGAATGAACCATGAAGTAAAGCACCGGGATGGTCGGCCAGGAGAGGAATGTCGAAGCCACCGCTCCGGCAATCAATGACAGGGCGAGTCCCTGAAAGATCGGGTCGGTGAGAATGACGCTTGCGCCGACCACCACTGCGGCCGCGGTGAGCAGCATGGGCCGAAAGCGAGTCGCGCCGGCGTCAATCACCGCTTCGGCCAGCGGCATTCCCTGGCGAATGCGAAGTTCGATGAAGTCGACGAGGATGATCGAATTGCGCACGATGATACCGGCGCCGGCAATGAAGCCGATCATTGATGTTGCCGTGAAGAACGCGCCCAAGATGGCATGCGCCGGCATTATGCCGACGAGGGTAAGCGGAATGGGCGCCATAATGATCAGCGGCACGATGAAGGAACGGAACCAGCCGACCACAAGAACGTAGATGAGAACAAGCACGGCGGCGAACGCGAGCCCCATATCGCGGAAGACTTCGATCGTGATGTGCCATTCGCCGTCCCACTTCATCGAGTAGTGGTCGGAAGAATCCGGCATGGAGGCGTTGTAACGGGTCAATGTGTATCCGGACGGAAGAGCGAGATGGTCGAGATCCTTGTTCATTTTGAGAATGGCGTAGACCGGGCTTTCTTCGGCGCCGGCGACGTCGCCCGTGACATACACGACGCGGCGCAGATTCTTGTGGTAGATGCTGGGCTCGATGGTCGTGCGTTCGATGGCGACCAACTCGCGCAGTGAGACCATGCCGCCGTCAGCGCCGGGCAGACGGATATTCTCCAGACCTTGCTCTGAGGAGCGATCGGCGCGGTCAATCTCGGCGATTGCGGGCACAGGCTCCCGCGCGGTCTGATCGTGGATCAGGCCAACCTCGGTTCCTGAGGTCGCAAGCGCCAAGGCATGAGCCACATCGGAGACTGCGATGCCGTGCTCGGCCGCCTTGACCTCATCTACGCGCAGGATCAGTCTTAGCTCGGGGTCCTCGACGTACCAGTCGACATCAACAACGCCCGGAGTATTTTGGAAGATCGACTTGATCTGCTGGGCGACCTGGGTTTGACCGGCCAGATCGGGACCGTAGACCTCCGCCACCAGAGTTTGCACAACCGGCGGCCCTGGGGGAACCTCGCTGACTTGAATACGCGCTCCATATGCGTTGCCGATCGAATCCAGCAGCGGGCGAAGCTGTTTTGCGATCGCGTGGCTCTGCTCGCTGCGCTGCTTGGCTGGCAACAGATTGACCTGGATGTCGGCCTGATTCGGCTGGCGGCGCATATAGTAGTGGCGCACTAACCCGTTGAAGTTATAGGGACCGGAAGTTCCGGCATAGACCTGGTAATTCAAAACGTCCGGCTGGCGCGCAAGCTCTTCGCCCAACGCCTGTGCGACGCGCGCGGTTTGTTCGAGCGGAGTGCCGCCTGGCATATTAATCACCACCTGCAACTCGCTCTTGTTGTCGAACGGCAACATCTTCACACGCACCAATCCCAGAGGCACGAGCGCCACCGAAATCAAGAGCAGCAAAGCCACTCCAATGAAGAACAGAACGCGATTGCGCGAGGAGTGGATCAGCGGCGTCATGATGCGGCGATATAGTTTGGTTCGCCAGTTCTCGGTCTCAGGCTCCAGGATTTTGGCGCCTTCAAGATGCCTGCCAACAAGGCGGAGGGCTGCCCACGGTGAAACCACAAAAGCAACCAGGAGCGAGAAAAGCATGGCCGCCGAGGCCCCAACTGGGATCGGCCGCATGTAGGGTCCCATCAGGCCGCGGACAAAGGCCATCGGCAATACCGCCGCGATCACGGCGAAAGTGGCCAAGATGGTAGGGTTGCCCACTTCGGCCACCGCTTCGACGGCGACTTCGCTCATCGACCGGCCATGATTTTCCCTAAGCCGGTAGTGTCGCACCATGTTTTCGACGACAACGATCGCGTCATCGACAAGGATGCCGATCGAGAATATCAAAGCGAAGAGCGTAACACGATTGATGGTGTAGCCGAGGAAGTAGAACACAGACATGGTGAGGGCGAGCGTGACGGGAATGGCCAGCAACACGACGCCCGACTCGCGCCACCCCAGGAAGATCGCGACGAGCAAGGTCACCGACAACGTCGCCAGCAGCAAGTGCTCAAGCAACTCGTCCGACTTGTTCTTTGCCGTTTCTCCGTAGTTCCGAGTGGTGGTCACCGTCACGTCGCTGGGTATGGTTGCGCCCTGCATGCGGTGAACGCTCTTGAGGACGGCGTTGGCGATATCGGTCGCGTTGGTGCCCTTGCGCTTTGCTACAGTGATCGTGACGGCGGGATACTGGCGCGCTGCCGATGCGCCCGACTTCGTCGTGCCGTAGACCACATAGTCCGCGGGGTCGGCAGCTCCGTCGACGATCTTTTCGGCAACGTCGCGCAGGTACACCGGACGGCCGCGAACCACACCCACCACAACTGCCTCCAAATCTTCACGGCGAGTGAAGAGGTTGCCGGCATCAACCTGGATCTCGTGGTTGTTTTCAGCGAAGGTCCCTGCCTGCACGCTGGCATTTGCGGCTTCGAGATGCCCGGCAATGGCCAAGGGCGACAGGCCGTAAGCGTTCAACTTTTCGGTGCTGAGCACCACGCGCATGGTGCGCGGAAGACCGCCGATAATGGCCGTTTCTGAAACATCCGTGATCTGCCCGATGTTGTGCTGCATTTCGGCGGCGATGGCGCGAAGCTGATAGCCGTTGTAGTGCTCGCCCCACAGCGTGAGGGCAAGGATCGGGACATCGTCGATGGACCGAGCCTTGATCAGCGGCTGCGAGACTCCCGGCGGCATGCGATCGAAATTCGAGTAGAGCTTGCTATAGACCTTGATCAGGGCATCTTCCTGCGGCGTCCCGACCAGAAAGCGCACGATAACCAGGCTCTGCCCTGGAGACGACGTCGAATATACATACTCGACCCCGGAAATCTGATGTACCAGATTCTCGATCGGCAGCGTGACGCGCTCCTCAACTTCGGCGGGAGATGCGCCCGGCATCGCCGTGGTGATGTCCAGCATCGGAACCAGAATCTGCGGCTCTTCCTCACGTGGGATGATCGCGACCGCGAAGACGCCCAGAGCCAGCGACGCAGCAATGAAGAGCGGCGTCAGCTTCGAGTTGAGAAATGCATGCGACAGACGGCCGGCAAGCCCGAGGTCTTGCTTCATGGCTGGACCTCAATGCGCTTGCCGGCAAGGTCACGGTCCGAAGGTGCGTCCACAAGTCTTTCGCCCGCGGAGATGCCAGATAGAACTTCAACGAGATCGCCTCGCGGCGCGCCAAGGGTGACATAACGGAGTTGCGCGATTCCCTGGCTGTCGAGAACGTATGCACAGTTGAGCGAGCCTCGCGCGACCACAGCAGAGCGCGGAACAAGAATCGCGGTGTGAACGCCGTTCGGGATCTCCACGGTGCCGTACATTCCGGCGCGCAGTTGACTTGAGGAGGGTAGGTCAATCTTGACGAGGAAACTGTGGGTTGAGGGGTCTGCAGCCGGATCGATCTCCGCGATCGTACCTGCCAAACTCGAGGATGACGCGCCATCGATTGCAACCTGCGGCTTCATCCCTTTGTGGATCGCCCCGATCTCCGACTCATCCACCGTGGCCTGCAATTGCATGCCTCCGGCCTTGTCAATCTGGAGCAAGGGCACGCCTGGTGAAGCCAGCGTTCCCGGATCGGCCATCCGTGCCGTTACGATGCCGGCGAAGGGCGCCACCAAACGCGTGTAGCCAAGCATGGTGTGCGCGTTGCGTTCCTGGGCTTGTGCCGCTTCAGTCTGAGCACGCGCCGCATCCAACCTGGCCGTTGCTGCCTCGGCTCGCCGTGATACCTCATCCATCTCCTGCGGGCTTACGCTCTTCTCCGCATCCAGGTGCCGGTATCGTCCTAAAGTGCTGGCGGCAAGGCTGGCGTCTGTTTGTACAGCCGCCTGCTGGCTTTGTGCTACCTTCACTCCCGCCTGTGCCTGATCGACTGCAGCGCGCTGTGCCGCATCATCGAGCACGACTAGAGTTTGTCCTGCTCTTACCGTATCTCCTTCACGCACCAACATCTGCTGGATGCGACCGGGAACTTGCGCGGATATAAGTGCGGTTTCGTGAGCGTGGACGGCTCCAGTGGCGCGAACATTGACAGGCACCTCTCGCTGCTGGCTCTCAACGACCCGCGCCTGCAGGGTTTCGACGGCACCTGCCGTGGCTGATTCGCCGCCATGACAGCCGGCCATCATCGCCGTGGAGACAGCAAGCACACTCGCCCCGATAAAAATCTTCATTGCAATTCCTCCGCTGCATCGGGAGTTAATGTCCCGGTTGCATAGAGCAGTTCCGCATAGGCCATGACATTGCCGAAGACGGCATGCCAGTAGCTGGATTGGCTTTGCCGTTCCGCATCCTCGGCCCGCAGCAGATCGGTGATGGTGGCAAGCCCCGCGCCATAACGGTTCTTGACGATGCGAAGACTCTCGGCCGATTGGTCCAGCGCGACCTGTGCCGTCTCCAGCGAGAGCGTAGCCGTCTGTCGATGAATGTGCGCCTGGCTTACCTCAAGGCGCACATGCTGCTGCGTGGCAGTCAGCTGTGCGTCGATCCGCTGCTTGGCAGCGCCCTCCTGCGCAAGCTGGGCGCGTTTGCCAAGTGGCAGAATGTCAATGCTGATCTGAACGCCGGCCACCCAGTTGTTCCCGCCCGAACCGGCAAAGGATGTCCGGTCTTCCTCCCAGTTCCCATAGGCGCTCACGCGTGGGCCAAAGTCAGACTTCGCCGCTTCCAGTGCTGACGCTTGCGCCGATTGCGCCAGCCCCATCGCCATCAGATCGGGCCGCGCCTTTGCGGCGGTGACCAGCTCGTCGTCGAGTGCGGCTTGCGGGAAAGTGTGCGGCTCAATTGGTTTCAACTCGGATGCCTTGAGGTCCGGAGTTCCCATCGCCTCGCGCAACCGCGCCCACGCCAATTCCAGATCGCCCTGAGCCGTAATCAATTCTTCTTTGCGCGCTGCCACATTGACCTGGGCCGCCATCCGGTCCGACTCCACCGCAAGACCGGCTTTAACGTGATCCTCAACCGATGCCAGCAGTGCCGCCGCCGTCTCCTGCTCGTGCCCGGCGACATCGATTTCTCGCTCTGCGTACAGCACAGCTTGGTACGCCTCGACAACCTGGAACACAATCTGCTGGTCTACTGCCTTGGCAGATGAGGAGGCACTTTTTTGAGCGAGGTCAGCTCTTCGAATCTTCCTCTGAGTCTTGAAAGAATCGAACGCCGTCCACGAGCCGGAGAAGCGCGTAGAGAAATTCCCGATGGGCTGGGGAAAGTTAAGTGAATTCAGCGCAAAATCGTCCTGCGTGAATTGTCGCTGCCGAAGACGGGTGCCGAAGGCATAGACCGGATCGTTACCACGCGAGATGTCTTCAGTGAAATTGAGTTGCGGCAGAAGTTGCGTTCTTGCCATCGCCGCTGCCGACTTGGACACCTGTTGGTCGGCGCGCGCTATTTCGGCCTGGGGGCTTTGCCCCAGAGCCTTATTGATGGCCTGCCGAAGAGTCAGCGGTTCCTGCCCCGTTGCGACCAATCCCCCCATGCAAAGCAAGAGAAAAACGCCGGGAGATAGAAACAGGTGAAAAGTTATTCGGTGGGATGTCCATGGATTGTGCATTCATATGAATAAAGTCCCAGAATAGGTTTTTCGTTACAAAAGAGCTTGAAATAGACTTGCCTGCTACCGAGACACCTGGGCCGTGCCGAGTGCCGCGACAGTCTTTGTAGCAACAATGCACGCTATTGGGCGGCATAATGCACTCCAGCCAAAAGTCCGCAGCCAATACATTCAGTAGTACAAGAATCTGAATAACAGTGCCGTTTTCTTCCCGTTACAGGTTCTCCCCGGATTACTCTCTGAAAATCGGCCAGTGTCCAATAATCCACACTGTCTGCACTTCAAATCGCATCGCTTTCCAAGCGGGAAGAGTTGCTCGACGGTGCCGATCATACATTTGTGGGAGAGTCAAATTCTCCGGCCGAACTTCACATCGTAAAGCGACCAGCCAAATTGCGAACAGAGAAAAGAGAGGGATTTCGAGACAATCGGCCGGCGCGGAGAAAACTCTCCAGTCGCTTTATCGGGTCAGAATCTGCGAAATTGCGGGGAAAAGTACCGAAGTTTCGAATTATTGCGCAAATATATTGAATTTAAACGACTTAATGGCGGAGAGACAGGGATTCGAACCCTGGTTAGAGTTTCCCCTAAACACGCTTTCCAAGCGTGCGCCTTCAGCCACTCGGCCATCTCTCCGCAGCCCACAATACTCTAAATCTAGCATACCCCCAAACCTCGTTTCACTGCAGGCGCCGTCATTGGTGCGGGCGCGAAGAGGATTTGCGATAGCGGATGAAACCGTATACAGCACCGTGGGCGTTCGTTTATAGTGCCCTGTTACGCGCGGCACGGGGCTCTGCCTTGGGCCACGGCGCGATCTCATTGGAAAGAGGCCTTCTATGTCTCGTATCTCCCGCCGCAGTTTGCTTGGTTCGGGGTTGGCGCTCACAACTTCTTCGCTCGTGGCCCGGTCGGCATGGGCGCGCACGGCTACGCTGCTGGCGGGTGCCCCGGTAGCTGGCGCGACGGCCGCCATTTCGGCCCGCGAACAACTGCTGTTGGACTTTGGGTGGAGGTTCCAGCTCGGCGACGCCGATGACGCGGCCAAGGACCTGGGATTCGGGACCAACCAGGAGGTATTTGCCAAGACCGGCGACATCAAGTTGGCGCGGGTGGGATACGACGACTCGAAGTGGCGCGCGGTGAACCTGCCGCACGACTGGGCGGTTGAGCTGCCGTTTGTCTGGGACAAGGAGCTGAACTCGCACGGGTACAAGCCGCTGGGGCGGCGGTATCCGGAGACCAGCGTGGGGTGGTACCGGCGGGAGTTCGAGATTCCGGCGAGCGACGCCGGGCGCCGGATCGCGGTCGAGTTCGACGGGGCGTTCCGCGACGTGATGGTGTTCGTGAACGGATGCTTTATCGGGCGCAACGACAACGGGTACGCGCCGTTCCGGTTCGACATCACCGACTTTCTGCAGGTTGGGGCGAAGAACTGCGTCGTGGTGCGCGTCGATGCGACCTATGGCGACGGCTGGTTCTACGAGGGCGCGGGAATCTACCGGCATGTGTGGCTGACGAAGACCGACGCGCTGCACCTGGGCAAGTGGGAGAGCTGGGTGCGGACGGAGATGAAGCGCGACGCGGCAACCGTTTCGCTGGGCACGATGGTCGTGAACGAGGGCAAGGATGCGGAGGCGGCAAGCGTGAGGTGGGAGATTCTGGACGCGAGCGGCAATACCGTGGTGGCAGCGGAGGCGCCGGCGCAGCAGATTGCCGCGGACGGGGCCGGGAGCTTCGCGGCAACGGCGACGATCATGCGGCCGGCGCTGTGGTCGGTGGAGACGCCCAATCTTTATACGGCGATCGTGACCGTCAAGACCGGCGACAAGGTGCGCGACGCGGAGCGGATCACGTTTGGCGTGCGGACGGTGAAGTTCGATGCCGACCACGGGTTCTTCCTCAACGGGCAATCGATGAAGATCCAGGGAACCTGCAACCACCAGGATCATGCGGGCGTGGGCGCGGCGCTGCCGGACCGGATGCAGGCATTCCGTGTGGGCGTGCTGCAGGGGATGGGCTGCAATGCGATCCGCACCTCGCACAACATGCCGACGCCGGAGCTGGTGGAGGCGTGCGACCGGATGGGCATGATGATGATGTGCGAGACGCGTCAGATGAGCTCGAGTCCCGAGGGGCTGGCGCAACTGGAGACGATGATCAAGCGCTACCGCAACTCGCCGTCGATCATCATCTGGTCGATCGGGAACGAAGAGTGGAGGCTGCAGAACGAGGACGCCGAGGAGGGCGCCAAGATCGCGGCGACGATGGTGCGGCGCTGTCACGAGCTCGATCCGACACGCGTGGTCTCGGCGGCGGTGAACGGGGACAACGAGAAGGGGCTGTCGGACGCGCTGGACATCGTCGGGTTCAACTACGGCCTGAATCGTCCCGACGGCTTCCACAAGGAGCATCCGACGCGGCCGATCTACGGATCGGAGACGGCGAGCACGATTACGCAGCGCGGCGTGTATCAGACCGATCCTCTGCGCAACACGTTGGGCGCCTACGACTACGAGGAGAACCACACCGTGTGGAGCGAGCTGGCCGAGGAGTGGTGGACGTTCTACGGGACGCGCGATTGGGAGGCAGGCGGGTTTGCGTGGACGGGATTCGACTATCGCGGCGAGCCGACGCCGTACGAATGGCCGTCGATCAACTCGAACTTCGGCATCGTGGACCTATGCGGATTCCCGAAGGACAACTACTTCTACTACAAGGCGTGGTGGACGAAGGAGCCGGTGCTGCACCTGTTCCCGCACTGGACGTGGGAGGGCAGGGAAGGCGAGGAGATTCCGGTGTGGGTGTACTCGAACCTGGACGAGGTCGAGTTGCTGGTGAACGGCAAGAGCGCGGGAAAGCAGAAGGTTCCGCGGCTGGGACACGTGGAGTGGAAGGTGCGCTACGAGCCGGGCATGATCGAGGCGCACGGCTGGAAGGACGGAAAGCTGGTGCTGACGGAGAAGCGCGAGACGACGGGCGCAATCGCGTCGCTGCGGCTGACGGCGGACCGAACAACTTTGGACCGAGGAGGGATCGACGCGGACGGCGAGGACGTCGTGGTGCTGACGGTGGATGCGCTGGACAGCGCGGGGCGCGCGATTCCGACGGCGGCGAATCCGATCGAGTTCAAAATCAGCGGAGAGGGCGCGCTGATCGGCGTGGGCAACGGCGATCCGAATTGCCAGGAGAGCGACAAGGAGCCGAAGCGGTCGCTGTTCAACGGGTTGGCGCAGGCGATTGTGCAGTCGACCAAGAAGGCGGGCACGATTGAAATCGAAGCCAGCACGAAGGTGCGCGGCAGCACGGTTGCGCCGGCGAAGATCACGATCACGACGAAGGCGGTGGAACTGAGGGCGGAGGCGTAAGAACAGGGAGCAAGGGAGCAAGGGAACAAGGGAACGAGGACGACTCAGCGAGGCAGCGAGGCAGCGAGACAGCAAGTCAGCGAGTCGGCAAGTCAGCGAGTCGGCAAGTCAGCAAATCAGCTCCCACCGGGCAGCGATCCGCTTGATCGCGGCGGCGGGGTGAGAACTTTTCGATCGATCCCCCCTCCCCCTATATTCATATCTCCATATTTGATAACAAAGGACTTACGAGGTGGGGGTATCCGTAAGTATCTCATTCTAAAGGGCCGCTTTCTGTAAATATTTAATTTCAAACGAGTTAGGCCCGAAAGGCAGCTTCGATCCTCTCGCTCGTTGTACGGGTAGCAGGCCGGTAAGCCGCCGGTTGGGCGGGTGAGCTTCGTGCTGCCGGCGGGCAGGGGCCTTTGGGTGGAAGCAGATCATGGAATGATTGTGCGCCCAAAGGGGAAAATTATCTGCAAAGTGGGGGCCAGAAATTTCAGGTCAGAGATGAGGTTTGGAATCAATGAGTTAATGCGCTATCGGGCGGGAGGGTTGGCGGCGTTGGGGGGTTGACATGAAAACAGGGATCAGGGAACAGGGATCGGGGATCAGGAACACGATCAGGGAACAGGAGCGGAGCGGCGAGGTGACGGCTTCAGTCTTCGCCGGGGAGCAACGGCAGGGTAAGGTTTTCGGCAGGAGCGGGGCGGCTGCGCGGGGCCTTCTTGAAGGTGGCGTCGCGGCGATGGGCGGGATAGTCGGGCTGCCTGCCGTGCAGAATCTGCTGAATGGTGAGGATTTGCAGGCGAGGGTAGGTGCTGGCGTCAGTGGATCTGTAAAGCCCGGCTTCGGCGGCTTCGCGGATCATCGGGCGGGTGGGTTCGTCAGAAGTCAGAGAGACGCCGATCCGGCCTTCGATAAATTGTGCCCTCGAGACAAGGCTTTTGGTTTTACGGCTTTGCCCATTCCGAAAAGGGAACGAATGCGGTGGATTCTTGTGCGCATCCGGGGCCGGTATGGTACAAGGAGACTGAAAAGGCACTTTGGCGGAGCGGGGGCTGATCGATGGGTCAAACAGCAAGGCGGTTGTCGCCTATTTATCTCTCAAGGCAGGCTTCCCTTCCTCTCGATTCAGACGCCGAGGTACTCTACCAACGGCCGCCGGGAAAGCTCATTGCGTTTGGATGGTACGGTGGGAAATTTAGCCATCTTAACTGGCTGCTTCCGCTGCTTCCTACGTGCCACCACTACTGTGAGCCGTTCGCCGGATCGGCCGCCGTATTGTTCAACCGCAGGCCTTCACCAGTTGAGACCTACAACGACATAGACGGAGAGGTCGCGAACTTCTTTCGGGTGCTGCGTGATCGTAAAGATGAACTCGTCGAGAAGATCGGCCTTTCTCCCTTTTCCCGAGAGGAGTTCTACTACAGCGTGAGCAAGAACCCAGCTCAGGTTTCAGATGAAGTTGAGCGAGCTCGCCTGTTTTACGTTCGGGCGCGCCAAGCGCGCACCGGGCTGGCGCAGACCGCCTCCCTTGGCAGGTGGGCGAACTGCAAGAACACGAGCCGGTCTGGTATGTCGGGGGTCGTATCGCGGTGGCTTGGGGCAATAGAGGATCTTCCGCACATCGCCATGCGGCTAATGCGTGTCCAAATTGAGAACCGGCCCGCAACGGAGGTCATCAGGCTCTATGATGATCGAAATACCCTCTTCTATTGCGACCCGCCTTACGTTCACGACTCTCGGACCGACAAGAAGGCGTATGGGTTCGAGATGAAAGATGCCGAGCATAGTGAGCTGTCATTCGTACTTCATCGCTGCAAGGGCAAGGTTGCTATCTCGGGTTACCGCTGCGACCTGATGGACGAGCTTTACAAAGGGTGGAAGCGGTTCGACGCTCCAGAGAAGATGTGTCACTCCGTCAAGAAGAGCCGCACTGAGGCGTTGTGGGTAAACTTCTGAAGGGAAAACAGATTGGCTACGAGGCGGCGCGCAGGCTTCTAGAGGAGACATTTGCCAGCGCCGAAGCGTCCTTGATGAGTGGAGCGGTCGAACTGGTCCCGGAGGCGCTGAGGGGACCCTTCGACCTGATCTTTGGCTCCGCAACGCAGGCCTACCGGGAAGCGCTCGTTGGCTGTGTCATCGCTCGGATCCAAGACAGGACAATCAATATTCGTTTGCCATACGTAAAACAAGGGCCGGGTGCCTATAACGGCCGCACACTCGACGAGAGGGTGGTGAATCCCTTTCTGGTTGAGCATCGTGTGCCTTGCTCGCGCGCACCGTTTCTGAGCGCTCTTAGGAGGGGAATCCAATTTGACGAGGGAACAACACGTGGGGTTCGGGATGTGGGAGCCTACCGCGGGTTCCTCGCTCTCGTTGGGTACCTAGAGAAGACGGATGACGGCGATGTGCTTCTTCAGTTTCTTCGCTACTTGATGTTCAGGTTCGCTCGGCTTCGTGAGGCTTCCGAGGTTCCGCTCTCACGGCTTCATCGGATCAGTCTTGAGCAGTACGAGGCTTTAATCACGTCTCTCTTGAGGACTCCAAGTGGCGGGCGTTTTCCCGTGATCCTGGTCGTCGCTGCCTTCCGGTCGATTCGTGACAGATTCGGACTGGATTGGGTAGTTAATTACCAGGGTATCAATGTCGCCGATTCGCAGACCGGAGTCGGCGGGGATATAACCATCTCGAGCGGCGGGCGAGTGGTCTTTGCCGCAGAGGTCACTGAGCGTCCCGTCGAACCCTCTCGGGTCGTCGCAACGTTCAACATGAAGATTGCCCCACAGGGGATCGAAGATTATCTCTTCTTCGTGCGTTCCGAAGCCCTGTCGGTAGAGGCGCGCCGGCAAGCACAGCAGTATTTCGCGCAGGGGCACGAGGTAAACTTTCTTGAGATCAAGCAGTGGATATTAATGGTTCTCGCAACGATCGGGAAAGACGGACGCAGTTTATTTAGCGCAGCGCTGCTAGACATGATCGGCGATTCCTCCGCCCCGCGACCGCTTAAAGTCGCCTGGAACAACGCTATCGACGCACTAACGGCGACGTAGCAAGGCGCGCATGGCGTCGGGGTTCCACTCCCAGGTGTCCTCGAAGGCGTGGATTTCTCCGCCCCACGGACGAAGACCTGTCCGCGGGGGACCCGGGGGAGCTGGACTGGGAGCCGTCTTTCTCGGCGAAGAGGACGTTGTAGTCCTGGCGGGAGTTGAAGGGCGGATCGAGGTAGACGAGGTCGACGGACTCGTCCTTGACGTACCTGCGGAGGACATCGAGGTTGTCGCCGTAATAGAGATGGTTTTTTTCGGTGCTCACGGTTTGGCTTGAGGGTAGCACAGGGAGGGGCGGCGCGCGGGCGAACCTTGGGGATCAAGGGGCGGGTTCTTTCGCCCCTACGGGGCTTGGGCGTTCGTTGGGGCTGTGTCCCAGGGCTTGCGCCCTGGGCTATTCTCTGCCCTCCCTCCGGGAGGGTTCGCGGAAGCGTGGTGGGACCCGACCCAGGGGGCGCCCCGGCGCCCCGCCGCGGACGTTGTTCTTCTGGGGTGGGTGGGCGTGAAGTACGGGCCAAACGGGCTGCGGAAAAAGTTTGGACAAGGGGCAAAAACGGCGAAGCATGTATGGCAGGGGCTAAAGCCCGCACAGACGTTGGGGCCGATTGCGGCACGACTGAAAGTCATGCCCTGATACGAACCTAAAAGCAACCGCAGATTCTTCGACTCGCTGCGCTCGCTCAGAATGACGGCGTCGAGGTTGGAGCGCGGCGGGGTCTTGATGAGCGGAGCGGGTTCTTTCGCCCCTACGGGGCTGGTGGGTTGCTGGGGCGCGGTGTCCCAGGGCTTGCGCCCTGGGCTATTCTCTGCCCTCCCTCCGGGAGGGTTAGGAACGCGAGGGTTGATCGCGGCTTCGCCGCGTACTCGATTCTTCAAGCATGGGGCGGATGTTTTCGGCACGAGGCCCAGAGGGCGCCCAGTCGTGCACTGAAACGAGACGAAAGGCAACTACAGGTCCTTCGGCTCCGCTGAAAAACGCTTCGCTCAGCGACTGTCTTTTTTGTCAAGGGTGGTGGCGGTAAGGGTTATGGAAAAGGCGGAAAACGATGAAGCTGTTTTCCGTCTTTCCCATAACCCCGGCGGCGACGGCGAACAGAGTTCACCTACACGGCAACCAAGGTCGTCTGCACAGTTTGCCTGGCGGAAGCGCAGCGGCGCACATCGCGGGCCTTGGCATTGAGCCGCACCAGGAGCTTATGGGCCAGGGCGATGCGGATGACCTTGGCCGGCTTTCCGGCCGCGCTGAGCCGTTCGTGGAAGGCCTTGAAGTCCGGTTCGTAGCGGCCCACCACGCTGGCCACGATGAACAGGATCTCGCGCACCGGGGCGCGGCCGCCGCGGGTGATGCGCTTGCCTTGACGCTTGCCGCTGTCGCGGGCCAGCGGCGCCACCCCGGCCAGCTTGGAGATCGTCTTGTGGGGCAAGGTGCCGATCTCCGGCATTTCGGCCATGAGGCGGGCCACGGTGCGATCGGCGACGCCCTTGATGGAGCGGAAGGCCTGGTCGAGTTCACGCCACAGCGGGTCCTGGGCGATCAGCGCGGCGATGGCGGTCTCCAGTTCGCCGATCTGGCGGGCCACGAGAGACAGCAGTTCATCGAAGGAAACCAGCACGGCGGGATCGCTGACCAGGCGGGCCTGGTTGCGTTGCGCGGTGCGGACTTGGGTGAGCTGGCGCAGGCGCGTGACTAGGGCGCGGAGTTGCTGCTGGCTGGCCGAGGCCAACGCTTGCGGTGCCGAGCGCTTGACTTCAGCAAACCAGGCGATGACGCCGGCGTCGATGGCGTCGGTCTTTTCCGTCAGGCCCACGCCCTCGGCGAAGCGGCGCACAGCGCGCGGGTTGACGATAGCGACGGGCAGGCCTCGTTCGGCCAGCAGCGCGAAGGGCTGCTGCTCGTAGCCGCCGGTGGCTTCCATGGCCACCAGTTCTACCTGGTAGGCCTGACAGAAAGTGGCCAGAGCGGCGATGCCCTGGGGGGTGTTGGGAAACGAGCCTGCCGCTCCGTCGCGGCCTACGCGAGCTTCCAGTGAGGAAGACGAAACATCCACTCCACAAATGATCCGGGTCACGGTAACCTGCCTTGTATGTGCGACTGGAAAGTCATGCGACTGTTCGGTCGTGCGTGACTTGGGCAGCGGTCCCTGGGCTGAGCGACGGTGGAAACACCTCAGGATGAACGGGAGCCGCCCGCCCGCGGGGGAACCGATGCCTCGGTTCCCCCACTTCGACAGTCTCCAACATTCTTCACTGCCGATCATTTAGAGATACAAGGATGACGGCGTTGAGGTTGGAGCGCAGAATGACGGCGTTGAGGTTGGAGCGCAGGGTTGCGTCTAGCGATTGGTCATCTGTTCAAGAGCCGCTGGATAACGGTCTCCGAAAACGGAGATCTTGGCGGTGGCGGCGTCAAGTTCGCGGAGATCATCCGGGGAGAGCTCGACGGCAACCGCTCCGATGTTCTCTTCAAGACGCTGCAACCTGGCGGTGCCAGGAATGGGAACGATCCAGGGTTTCTGTGCCAGAAGCCAGGCGAGTGCGATCTGGGCTGATGTCGCATTCTTCTTCGCAGCGAAAGTCGCAATCAGATCCACCAAAGCGCGATTTGCCTTGCGGGCTTCAGGCGAGAAGCGGGGGAAACTGCCGCGATTGTCCTCCGGATCGAACTGTGTGTTCTCCGTAATCGCCCCGGTGAGGAAGCCCTTGCCAAGCGGACTAAATGGAACCAGGCCTATGCCAAGTTCTTCCAGCGCGGGAAGGATTTCATCTTCGGGGCGTTTCCACCAGAGCGAGTATTCACTTTGAAGAGCGGTGACGGACTGAACGGCGTGCGCGCGGCGGATGGTTTGCGCGCCAGCTTCAGACAAGCCGAAGTGCCTGACCTTGCCTTGCTGAATAAGGTCCTTGACCGTGCCCGCCACGTCTTCAATGGGCACGTTCGGATCGACGCGATGTTGATAGAGCAGATCGATGGTGTCGATCCTGAGCCGTTTCAGCGAACCGTCGACGCTCTCTTTGATGTACTCCGGACGGCTGTTCAGCCCCACGGGATGCGGTTCTCTTTCGGAGTCAATCTGGAAACCGAATTTGGTGGCGATCACCACCTGGTCGCGCACGGGATGGAGAGCTTCGCCGACGAGCTCTTCGTTCACGAACGGGCCGTAGACTTCAGCGGTATCGAAGAAATCGATGCCGCGTTCGACCGCAGCCCGAATGAGGGCAATCATCTCCTGCCTGGTCCCTGCCACTGCTCCGTGACCCGGACTCAACCTCATGCAGCCGAGCCCCAGCGCCGAGACTTCAAGATTGCTCTTTCCTAGTTTTCGCGTCTTCATTGCATCCCTTTCTTCGCGCTTATGCGAGTGCGATCTGAGCCGAGGCAATGTTGCTTCGTTCGGCAAAGGCGGTCACCTCATATCGCGCAGCCTGGCAATGTCCTCGTCGGTCCGGTTGCCATGGATCTCGATCTTCGCCAACTCCGCCTCGATCCGCTCAAATTCCTCGCCGGTCAGATCGACGTCGGCAGCGCCGAGGTTCTCCTCGATGCGCTCGATCCTGCGCATTCCGGGGATCGGCACGATGAAGTTCTTCTTGTGCAGCATCCATGCGAGGGAGATCTGCGCTGGAGTGGCGCCCTTGTCCTTCCCGAATGTGGTGAGAAGGGAAGAAGCGAGAGAGGTTTCTGTCAGCGACGGAGCGAGCCAAAAGCAAAAAGGCGTCCGCTGGCAAGATCGCCTGCGTCCGCCTTCCCGGTCACCCGATCTAACTTAATTACTCAGGGTCCTGGGGTCCGGCAGGGGAGGGTCCGGCTTGAATCCGATGTCTCTCATCGTTGTTCGCTCCTTACCTGCAGATTCGATGCTAGCGACGCCGAGGGGAAAAGTCAAGCGGCCGGCGGCGCACCGTCTCCGGTAAGCTGTTTGAAATCATTGTCTTGCCGTAGTGCACCGAAGTCGCTATCTTCCAACGCCACCTTGCGCAATCCGGGATTGAGCGCGAGGGCGGACTTCAGAGTGGTGAGGATTTCGTTCTTGTCCTCTCCCAACAGCGCCTGGTAGCAGGCCTTGTTGTATATCGGCTCGGCCTTGCCGGGCAACAGGGCGATTGAGCGATCCGCATTCTCGACAGCCTGGCCCAAAAGCTTCTTTCGATCGGCCTCGGAGGTTCCCGACGCCACGGCCTTTCGCTTGAGGATGCGGCCCTTGGTGAGGACTGCGCGGCCGTCCATAGGGTCGTTCTGAAGGGCCTGGTCGGTATAGAGCAAGGCCTCGTCCAATTGGCCTTCGGTGACCGACGCCTCGGCGAGGAAGATCAAGTCGGCGACCCAATTGCTTCGCTGCAGGGCCTTGACCTTCTCTCCGGCTTCGATTTCGCGCTGGTAGTGGAGGCGGGTCCAGATATAGCCCCAGAGGAAGCCCAGCGCGAAGTAGAAGGCGATGATGGCCAGGCCAGCTGCCTGGCCGCTGAGGACGGAGTCCGCGGAGGATGGGGCTTTGTCGCTGAGCGCGGGCCGCAAGCTGGGCCCCAGGTAATAGGAGAGCTTTCCGAGCTTACCGGGGATGGAGTTCAGTTCGACGAGTCCGACGCCGACGATGATTTTGGTGAGCCAGTCGGAGATGTCGACCAGGTTGCTGTTTTGTTTGACGGAATTCGACGGCGCGAGCGCGGAGTCGGATTGAGCAGCGACGCGGCCGGCGGGCGCGGCGGAGGGCTGTTTTTCGGTATCCACGCGCGGGATGCAGAAGATGAAGCCCATGAGGAAGCCGACGGTGAGGGCGGCGAAGCCCACGAGGGTTCCGACGGCGAAGATGCGGAGGCAGTCTCCGGAAGAAACGAAACGCAACGCGTAAACGAGAATCAGCAGGCAGCCGATGGCGGCCAGGATCTGGAGGCGGGAAAGGAGGCGATTGCTATCGCCGGGATCGTCGCTGAGTGGGGAGCGTGAGGAAGGAGAAGCCATGGCGGTTCCTCCGAATTGAGTTCAGGCAACACTGTAGCACCGAATTGGGGAGTGAACCGGTGAATTTGAGCGCCCGCGGGAGGAAGGCAGATGGGAAGAACGAAGGCGATCTCACCGAGGGCCGGAGTGCTGGACGCCGGCAAGTGGTTGGAAGGAATGGGGAAGGGCGGGGCCATTGGGGCTGTGCGGGCGGGTTGGGGTGACACCAAGGGGTGATTGACCGCGGGTTTTTGACGGCATCAAATTGGATTGAGAAACCAGGCGGAATCTGCCGATAGAAGGGATGCACGGGGCTTTCGGACGCATCCGAGGCTCGGTCCCTATCAGGAGGTGGGGAGCGTGAACAGAGTGCTGAAGCGGCTGTGGCGTGGAGTGCGCGACGAGAGCGGGCAGTCTCTCGTAGTGGGCACGATCAGCCTGCTTGCGGTGATGCCGTTTCTGGCACTGGCGATCGACGTGGGGCAATTCCGGTACGAAAAGCGGCAGATGCAGGCGGCGGTGGACGCGGCGGCGGTGGCTGGAGCGATCGAGATCAGCAGCTGCGGGAGCACGGCGGCGTGCACGGCGATGCAGACGGCGATGAAATCGTCGCTGGCCGAAAACGGAGTGACGGTGGGCACGCCGCTGACCAATTGCGCGAACGGCTCGAGCACGACACTGACGCTGTGGGTGAATCAGGGCCCGTGTTATCTGGGCTCGACGGCGGCGGATCCGAACTACGGCAGCACGAGCTACGTGGAGGCGGTGCTGAGCGGGCCGGTGAAGACGTTGTTTGCGAGCTTGATCGGCTTCAAGACGATCAACATCACGGTGAGAGCCGAGGGGCATACGGCGAGCGCTTCGTCGCAGTACTGCATGTACGTCGGCGCGACGAGCACCGGCGCCGGCACAAATTGGGGCATCACGCTGAACGGGGGGACGGTCACCTCGTCCTGCGGGGTCTACGACGATTCCAGTTCGGCCAATGCACTGGAGAGCAACAGCGGCGCCACTTTCACGAGCACGAAATTCTCGGTTGTCGGGGGATGGAGCCGGACAACGGAGGGACGTTCAATACCTCGACTCCATCGGTAGGCGCGTCAGCGGTTACCGATCCGCTGAGTTCGCTGACGGCGCCGACGCCGGCAGGCAGTTGCACGAGCCTGACCATCAACAGCTCGACGACAATCGGTCCGGGAACGTACTGCGGAATGAATGTGAACTCCGGGGTAACGGTCACGCTGAATGCGGGGACTTACATCTTCGAGGGCGGAGTGAACGTGGGCGGCAGCCTGGTGGGGACGTCGGGGGTGACGCTGTACATGACCGGGTCGTCGCAACTGAACATTAACAGCGGCAGCACGGTGCAACTGGTAGCGCCGACGACGGGCAGCCTGGCGGGGATTGCGATCTGGGAGGCCAGCGGCGATACCGCGGAGATCAACATCGACAGCAATTCGTCGTCAGAGTACCAGGGCGCGATCTATGCACCGACGGCGCAACTGACGTTGAACTCCGGGGGAAACACGGCCGCATACACGATTGTGGATGTGGAACAGCTGATGGTGGACTCAGGAGCCGTTTTCAAACTGGGCAACGATTATTCCTCGTTGCCGGGGGGGTCGCCAATCAAAAGCGGAAGCGGGGCCACGGCACTGGTGGAGTAGGTTATGCGATCGAAACGCGCGACTTTGTTGAGTTCGGAATCAGGCAGCAGCCTGGTGGAAACGGCGGTGTTCTTGCCGCTGCTGTTTCTTCTGCTGCTGGGGGTGGTGGACTTCGGGCGCGCGTATTATCTGGCCGACGAGGTGGCAGGCGCGGCGCAGGCGGGCGCGGTATATGGGTCGCAGAACATCACGGACACGAGCGGGATGGCGAACGTGGCGAAGCTGGACGCGCCGGACGTGAGCGGGATGACGGCAACGGGCTCGTGGGGCTGTGAGTGCTCCGATGGAACGAATCCGTCGACGAGCTGCGCCGCGAAGCCGGCGTGCGGAGTGAACCTTGTCTACTATGCGACGGTGACCACGAGCGTGACGTACAAGCCGATGATCCCGTGGCCGGGGTTCGGGTCGTCGAAGGGGATCGGATCGTCGTTCACCATCAGCCGGAGCGTGACCATGCGCTCGGCAACCGAGTGAGATCATGCCGAAGCAGACACAATGGCGGAGATTGTCCGGGGAAGAGAGCGGATATTCGATGGTGGAGTTCGCGATGTCGGCGAGCCTGCTGCTGATGGTGATCTTCGGAGTGCTGGATTGCGCGCGCGCACTGTACACCTACCATTTCGTCGCCTACGCGGCACAGGAGGGGGCGCGGTATGCCATTGTGCGCGGCAATGACTGGGGGTCTACATCGTGCGCGTCGGCAACGTCGAATGCCTGCGTGGCCACGGGGGCAAATATCAAGAGTTACGTGCAGGGCCTGGCGCCGATGGGCATCAGCTCAAGCAGCATTGTGGTTACGCCGAGCTGGCCGCAAACGACGGAAAGCGGATCGTCGACGGGGTGCAACTCGACCACTTTGCAAAACAGTGAGGGCTGCCTGGTGAAGGTGCAGGTGACCTACGCTTTCCACTTCATCCTTCCGTTCCTTCCTACGCCCGCGCTCAACATGGCCGCGACGTCGGAGCAGGTGATCTCGTACTAGTGTGGTGTCCTAGAAGTTCATTTCATTTATTGAATGTCCTAAATGCAGGTCCTTCGACTCAGTTTGGCGCAAACGACGCGCTAAACTTCGCTCAGGATGACAACTATATCGTAAATATATATAAACAAGCAACATAATATTTTGATATCATCTATACAAGTCCTGCACAGATACGCAAAGTCAATGACTTGCCGGAAAAATCTGCACGGAATCTGCACAGGACGCATCGAAAACAATAGAGGCGAATATGGCATTCGTCACCGACAAAGCGGAACTCAAGCCGGGCTTGGTTCTCTTCCGGCGTGGCGACGTGGATCATCGGATGTGGTATTGCCGCATGAAGATACCCAAAGCCGACCGCTACAAGACGGTTTCGCTCAAGACGACCGACATTGAGGTGGCGCGGGAACGCGCCTTCGACCAGGACGCAGACATCCGGTTCCGCTTAAAGCATGACGTTCCTGTGTTCAACCATCCCTTCCGCGAGGTGGGGCGAGAGTATCTGCTGATGCAGGAGGCGCGGGCGAGACGCGGAGAGATCAGCGCGGCGCGGCCCAGGAAAGTTCGCGCCATCATCGAAGGCGCTTTAGACCGATATGTAGGCTCAACGCAGGTCCACCTTATTGGCGATGAGCTTTGGGGTGGCTATCCGGCATGGCGGCGGGAGAACGGCGCGGGACGCAACAGGCGCAACGGCGTTCGGGAAGTCACTGCCGACATGGCGCAAGCCTTCGCGGATACGGAAGCCGAGCGCCGCACCAAGGTTCAGCAAACCCTGGGCATCAGGGTTCTGAAACCGATTGAAGTCAAACCTTCCGAAGAACGGACCGTTCCTTTTATTAGCGATTCCACCATCCGTCTGGAGATGTCCATCTTCGGTGCGGTGATGAATTACGCCATCAAGAAACGCTACGTTGCGGCCAGCCAGCGTTTCGACGAACGCCCCAAGCTCAAGACGATGAGGCGCGATGAGTTTACGCTGGAGGAATACCGCAAACTCCACACTGTGGGAAGGAAGTGGATTGCCGAGACAGATAAACCTTCAAGCATCTGGTATCGCACCGTCACCTACAACATGATCCTGATTGCCTGCAATACAGGCATGAGGCCGGCGGAGATGAAGAATCTCCGCTGGCGCGACATTATGCCTGCAAAAGACCGCGAGGGGCGTGAGATCGTTGTGCTGTTTGTCCAAGGCAAAGGCAAGTCGCGCAAGCTGGTGGCACCGAAGAGCGTCGGAGACTATCTGGAACGTATCCGCGCGATCTCCAAAGCCACGGAACCGGACGACAGAGTCTTTACCAACACCACGGGCAAGCCTGAAAAAACTCTTTACAGCAAGCTGATTGAAAACCTTCTGAACCAGGCGAATTTGCGCGAAGGCACGCAGGGCGTTCCGCGCTCGACCTATTGCTTCCGGCACACCTACGCCACGCTCCGCTTGCAGGAAGGCGTGGACGTATATTTCCTTGCCGAGCAGATGGGAACCTCCGTCCACATGATTGAAACCCACTATGGACACGTGAACACCATCAAGCACGCGGACCGCGTGTTGCAGGGGATGGCGGGGTGGGAACTGCCGCAACCGGACGACGCCAAGGCCAAGGCGTCGAAAGCGGCAGAGACCCACGATAGATCCAAAAGAGGTCAACGCAACAGGCCGCGCTGACCGTGAACCTCCGAAGCAGTGTTTCACCGGAGCCGCCGGCGGAGGTGGATGGAACGGAATGGTTTCGTATTTGCCGCTGCCCCGCTGGGGCGCTCTTAGCGGCAAATCTGCGCGCACGTGCCGCCGCTGGCGGCTGTCTTCGTGCGTGCTCATCCTGGCATGTTCTCCGCAGTGCCGGACTAGGGCCGGTTCGGCCCGCGCTTAGTCCGGCGCTGCAAGGCGCTTCTGCATACGAACGATGCAGCGCTTCCCCGCGAAGGCGAAATCATAGTCAGAAGTTTGTTGCATTTTTCTGACATAGGGCTATACTGATGAAGTTAGAACTTTGTTGCATTTATCTGACATGAGGCCACCCCATGCCCACTCCGGCATTCAGCATCCCAGCCGCCATCCGGGACCGCATCTCCGCCCCGGCACAGCCGCGCGTCTGGACCCCGGAGGACTTTGCCGACTTGGGACCGCGCACCGCAGTCGATCAGGCCCTCCACCGGCTGGTTGCTTCTCGAAGCCTGCGGCGGATAGCGCGCGGCTTCTACGACACCCCCCAAGACAACCGGCTCACCGGCAAGCCCACCTACCCCAATCCGCGCGACGTGATCGACGCACTGGCCCGGAAAGGTAAGGTTCGGGTGGTGGTCGATGGCCTCACCGCCGCCAACGACCTCGGACTCACCGACGCCGTCCCGGCACGCATCGGCGTGCTCACCGATGGCCGCCTGCGGCCCATCGCCCTCGGCAACCTCACCCTCGACTTCCAGGCCGCCGCGCCCAGCCGCCTCTACTGGGCGGGCCGTCCAGCCATGCGCTTCGTGCAGGCCCTTCATTGGCTCCGCGACATGCTTCCGTCCGACGACGGAAGCTTCCGCAAGCGCCTTGTCTCTATCCTCAAAGACCCCGATCATGGACAGGCCATTCAGGACGACTTGCGCAGCGGCCTCTCGGCGCTGCCGGAGTGGATGCGGGTGATTGTGCGCGACCTGCTCAAGCAGGCGACCGCTGGAGCGTCGCCGCCGGAAGAGAAAGCGAAGCCCTCCAGACGCGCACCGGCACCGGCCCCTATCATGAAGAGGGCGAGGGGTTCGAGCAGCCGATGACCGAGGGTTTCCAAACCGTACTGGCTGCGAGCGACGAGGAGCGCCGCGACCTCCTTGTCGGCACTGCCAACCGCCTGCGGACCAATGAGCAGAACATCGAAAAGGACTTCTGGGTTTGTTGGACGCTCGATGCGCTCTTCAATGAACTGGACGCCGGTGGGCCGCGCCTGCTCTTCAAAGGCGGAACCTCGCTCTCCAAAGGTTACGGCTTGATCGAACGATTCTCCGAAGACATCGACGTTACCGTCTTCCGGGAAGATATTGGACAGCCCGCAACTGTCGAAGAGTTGGAAGCTCTGAGCGGCAAGAAACGCAACGCCCGCTTGGAGGCCATCAAAGCCGCCTGCCAGGAGTACATTCAAGGCCCGATGCTGGAGCAGTTAGGCGTACTGCTACGGCAGACGCTCCAGGCTGCGAATCTGAACGCGAATCGTGCGCGTGTGGAAACCGATCCCGCTGACCCGGACGGCCAGAGCTTGCTTCTCTGGTATCCCACCGCGACCGCCGAGGGCAATGCGTATATCCGTCGAGCCATCAAGATCGAATCGGGCGCGAAGTCCGCCCTCGACCCTCACGCTCCCGTCCTCGTAAAGCCGTACATTGCGGACGACCTTCCAAACTTTGATCTGGCGGTCGGCAACGTGACGACCGTTGCCCCGAGCCGTACCTTTTGGGACAAGGTTGTTATCCTGCATGGCCTGCGCCGGTGGTGGGACCGCCGTGGAGAGCTAAGGGGAGGAGGGCAGCGCGTCTCGCGCCACTACTACGATGTCTACCGGCTCTTGGCTTCGGAGACAGGCCAGAAGGCAACGGAAGATGCAGAGATGGCCGAAGACTGTGTGCGCCATGCACGGATGTTCTTCAACCGGTCCGATCTTGACTTGGCCTCCGCCGTTCCCGGCAGCTTCGCCCTAACTCCGCACGACGGGATGCTCGCCGATCTGCGGCGAGACTATCAAGCCATGTCCGGCATGGTTTTCGGGCCGATACCCACCGTGGATGCGGTTGTCACGGCTATCGCAGAGCTGGAACGTCGGCTCAATGTGGGAACTTGATTCCCCAAGGGAGACAGTAACGCGAGTCAAAAATCTATCCGAAGACGGGTTCCTGAATCGCTACTGGAAATCATGTTCGATGGCACTATGTGGCAGCAGTGAAGACCAGTTAAAAGCGGTAGCCGTTAGGTAGCCCATTAAATAGTAGAATGGACGCACCGGAGGAATGCCTTGCGTCTCTATCATGTTGCCGTGGAAATCGCGGGGCCGGCTGCAATCTGGGTGCGCCCGGATTCAGGAGCTTCTTTCACGACGTACCCTGCTCCCACGTTTTCAGCCGCTCAAGGCATTCTTGACTGTGTTGCGCGGTGGAAGACCGCTTATTTGGAGCCGCAATCGGTGGAGATATGCGCGCCGATTCAGACCCTCCGGTATGCGACGAACTATGGCGGCCCGCTACGCCATCCGAAGAACTTCGCGGGCGCAACGGGATACCAACTTTACTCCACCATCCTGATTGACGTGATCTATAAGATCCATGCGATCGCACGTGAGAGTGGACGAGCGCCTGGGGCAAACAACCAACTCCATGCGGTACAGGAGCTTTTCGAACGGAGATTGAAACAGGGCAAGCTCTACCGGACTCCTTGTCTTGGATGGTCAGAGTTCACGCCGCGCTACTTTGGACCATTGCGCGAGAGCACGAGGGCCTGCACCGATCTCTCGATGGAGATTCCGAGTATGCTGCACCGTGTCTTTGATCACCCTCAAGGGGGACACTACTTGCCCGAGTACCGGCAAGCAGTAAAGATCAAGGAAGGAGTGTTGCGCTTTGCTGAATGAACTTGCCGATTTGCGTAGAAGCCTAGCTGAGCAGGGGATACAGACCGCGCCCTGGCATCCTTCCCTCCAGCCCTTGAGAAAGGGAATAGCCGTTATCGTCGAATTGGACGTTGAAGGTTCTCCTGCACACGTGAGTAGCCTCCTTCCCGCTCAGGCTGTAGAGCTTCGCAACATTCAGCCTGACAATCAGAAGAGATTTCCCGCTTTCAATCTAGATTGCCCGCTGTTTCAGGACGCTTCCCTAGCGATTGCGGAGTTGGACATACTTGAACCACTGCTTGCGACAGCAGCTCTGGCATGTAAGAGGAAAGACATTGTTCGGATCGGGCGCTCGCTATATGAGTTTCCTGCCAGCGAACTTGTTTCTGTTCTCATGTCGGGTTCTGCCGCGACCAATCCTGTCCTGGGATCGACCCATGCGCTACTTCAGGCGCTGGCAAAGAGGACTTTGGATGCGGAGGGATTTCTGCGTGCCTTTGCATTGGCCGCACTGCGTTCCGTGCTTGTCGGTACGCTGGATAACGACCTTCTGCTCCAGATTCTATTCGGCAAACTCAATAAGAATGGTGGACGAGATACATGGCAGCTTCTACTCTTTCTTGATATTGCCGATGCCGCCGGCTTCTCGCATCGTGTTGTCGATCCTGCCGTCGCGGTCGCATGGAGCCATGCAATGCTCACTGCGGCAGACCCGGAATCTACATCCGCGACAACACTGAGATGCTCACTCTCCGGGGAGGAAGGCGAGAGTGCCGGCAACAAGATGCCGAGTCCCAGTCTCCCTCTGTTGGGTGGTACCTATTTGATGGCGATGAATGCAGATATACCGGCACAGACGCGCTATGGCAGGAGTTCCACGGATATTTTTCCATTGGCGAAACAGACCGTGCAGGAATTGAATGATTCCCTGTTGCACATCACGGCTCCTGCGCGAAGGGGAAAGACGTGGGGGCCGGTGGCTAGCGGTACGCAGGACAAGCCGGACCTGCTAATTGTGTATCTCGAAAAGGACACAGAAGGCGAGCTGCGACTCGCAAGTGCGCTTGGTGACGATGAAGACTGGGAGGAGGACGGGGAGACTTCCGATGCGCCCAACCAACAGCCGTCAGGGGCGAGATTCACTAATGGTCCTAGTTCCTTCGAGAGCCGCACGAAACGCTTGATCGAGTCTATTCAGTTGAAGCCAGATCTCATGCAGGACGACGCATTCCTGCGAGTCTTTGTCATCAGTACGATCGACAAGGGACGGAAGCAGGTGCTATTCGATCAACGCTACGGCGTAAGTGCTCTTTTCCGGGCGCGGGAGCGGTGGATCACAGGTTCGCGAAATGTTCCTCCGATCACGATCTTCCTTCCCCAGGGCAAAGGAAAGAGGGCACGGCTCTATAGCGAGCATGTTCCCACGCCGGTCGCTGTGTTGAAGAGTTTGCGTCAGCAATGGATTTGCGAAGGCACTATGAACCAGACGGTGCCGGGCGTAGATTTGCGCCGCGTTTACAGCCTACTGCTCGAAGAGAGCGCAGAACGAGAAGCGATGTGGATGCTGGAACGGCTATTGCCATTGTCCCAAGTGTTATTGATCGGAGCTGGAAGACCTTATATCGATCAAAAGAAAACAGGAGAGGTGCATACTCTTCAGGCTGGTGCCGGTCTTCCGGTAGAGGCCAGACGGCCACTGCTCACCGTAATAGCCCTCTACGGAATCCTGCTTCATCGTCTTGGAAGGTACAAGGAGAACTATATGGAAGGTCGCGATTACCTATTGGGTCAATTCTTACAATGTGCGGACGAATTGCACCTGCTCTATTGTGAGCATGTGCGGGGTGGCAGTGTGCCCCCTCAACTGATCGGAAATGCGGCCATGCCAATGGCGCTCGAAAACCCGGCGAAGGCGGTGGAGGTTCTCGGTGCTCGCGTGCCAGTCTATTTTGCGTGGCTGACCCAGAAGGCGAGCGCAAAGGTTCGCCCTGCCGACGATGGCGTGACACAGAGAAAATTTTCCGACATGAACGACGCGGAGAAGAGCACGCTCAGGGCCAAATCGATCTCCCGCCGTCTGGGAGAACTCAGTGCTGAACTCAAGGGCAAGCTCGACACGCCGGTTTCGCTGACAGGACGAGCGGAGCTGTTGCTTGGGTATCTTGCGCGAGAGCCAAAGACGTATGACTCATCGGAAGATCAATCAGTATTTGCCTCACTCCCTATTGCCACTGGAGAAAACGCATGAATCGTGTTACTGGACTACTCGTCATCGAAGTCATCAACTCCAATCCCAATGGCAATCCGGATCAGGAGAGCGATCCGCGTCAGCGGCCAGACGAACGCGGAATGATTTCGCCCGTGTCATTCAAGCGTAAGCTTCGTGATCTGGTCGAGGACAAGGAAGGTCCTGCATGGATGGAGTTTAGTGGCTCTTTCGAGCCTGCTCTGGAATCGGAAAAATTCCAGATTCTAGAATCGAGGGGACGAGACCGCAAAGAGATAGCTGCTCTGTCTGAAGATCAGTTCACGTCGAAATATTGGGATGCAAGGCTGTTTGGATCGACTTTCCTGGAAGAAAAAAAGGGTGCCGGTAAGGACAGCAGTTTCATTCGAACTGGCGTAGCGCAGTTTGGTATGGGGGTTTCCATTTCTCCAGTGCGGATCGACCGTCAAACCAATACAAACAAGGCTGGTGTGGAAGCTGGCAAGGATCGAGGCATGGCTCCGCTTGCGTATCGGATCGTGCCGCATGGTGTATACACGATGCCTTACTTCCTGAACGCGGCAGCAGCGCGAAACTCCGGCTGCACAGACGTCGATGTGACATTGATGAAGCAATTGATTCCCTATGCATACAGTCAGACTGCCTCGGCGATTCGCCCGCAGGTTATCCTTCGTCACGCTTGGCACATGGAACACACCTCCGCACTGGGCTCCTGCCCGGATTTTCTGCTTCTCGATGCCATGACGCCGAAACGCAAAGACGCGTCGCTTACAGACCAGCCCAGTACCAGTTGGAAAGACTACGACTTTCCGCCATCGCTTCCAGACGATCTTGTCAAACGTCTTAAGACCATTACGGACTTAGTGCGTGGATAGATCGTTGCCATCCGGTGGCCCTCTCGCACACAGTGCCAAGCCTGCGAAGAGTATCCCAGCGCAGAGCTATCCCGATCATATTGCTAACGTCTCGCGATGCACTTATGGAGCGATGGTTGAGGCACAGGCGTATCGGTCAGAGGGGCCGGACACCAAGTTGCTCTCAGCCGCCCGATGGGCTAGTGTCTTCCATGACCTCGGAAAGCTTACGCAAGAGAATCAAACGATCCTACAAGGAACGAGTGGCGAAAGCCTGCCAATCCCACATGAAGATGCGGGAGCAGCCCATTGCATCATGAGCAAGCAAAGCGCGGCTGCATGGGTGATTGCACAACATCATTCGGGACTCAAAGACTTTGCGGAGGAAAAGACAAAGGGCGAACTTAGCGCCCAGAATCCTGCCTCGGGATTGTTTCGTAATCCGACGGTCAAACTGGACACGGATGCGAGGCTTGGCTCTTTGGTAAGTCTCCATAAGCAGGTTTGCGGTCAACTGAAACTTGATTCCAGAGGCGTTGGCGTTCCGGGGCGAACCCCCTGGGACGTGCGGCTATTGATGAGTTGCTTGGTCGCCGGAGATCACGGCGACACGGCGCGGCACTATCAACAGGAGCCGGCCTTGGAACCTCCGGCGACCCGTTGGGAGGAACGCCTTGCAGCGCTCGACAGGTATGTTGCGGAACTTGCTTCTCATTCGGGAACGCGCAACGATCTTCGCCAGGCTATCTACTCAGCTTGTCGCCAAACCGCATCAGAGACTCCCATCTGGGCCTGCGATGCACCCGTCGGAAGCGGTAAGACGACGGCTGTGATGGCCTATCTACTTCAGGCGGCTATCGCGCTGAAGCTGAGGCACATCTTCGTAGTGCTTCCTTTCACAAACATTGTCAATCAGTCGGTAGATGTTTATCGGAAGGCGCTCGTGCTGCCTGACGAAGATCCCCTAACGATTGTCGCCGCCCATCATCATGCAACGGAGTTCAAGACACCAACATTGCGTGCGCTGACGACGACTTGGAGCAGTCCTATCATTGTGACGACCGCGGTGCAGTTCTTCGAGACTCTTGCGGCTTCGGCTACGCCGCGCCTTCGCAAGCTCCATGCTCTGCCCGGTTCCGCAGTATTTATCGATGAAGCACATGCGGCGATGCCCCTATTTCTTTGGCCGTACATGTGGGGTCATTTGGATTCTCTGAGTTCGCGGTGGAATTGCCGTTTTGTACTCGGTTCAGGGTCGCTTCCACGCTTCTGGGAGAATATCCGCCTGTTCGGCGAAGGCTCCGCCAGCATTCCTTCGATGCTTTCACCGCAACTGGCAGAGAGAGGAAGTAAGGGGGAAAAGGAACGCGTATGCGTCGAAACTTGCCCGCAAATGCACACTCTCGACTCACTCTGCATGTGGATTCGCGGATTTTCAGGTGCGCGACTCGTGGTGATGAATACCGTCCAGTCCGCCGCAGTCCTTGCTAGAAAGCTGAAAGCCGATGGTGTCTCGACGATGCATCTTTCTACCGCTCTCAGTCCGGCTGATCGCGAGTCAGTTCTGAGACGAGTAAAGGTGTTGCTAACTCCCGGAAGGGAGCCCGTAGACGGCTGGGTTTTGGTAGCTACGAGTTGCATCGAGGCTGGCGTAGATGTTTCGTTTGACACCGCCTTTCGGGAACGAAGCTCTGTCTCCAGCCTGATTCAAATTGGCGGACGCGTGAACCGCCATTCAAGCCGCGGAATTACGGCCGAAGTTTGGGATTTCGTGACGAACGATCCATGGCTCAATCGCAATCCTGTGCTCGACCGGAGTATCCGCGTTGTGCAGGATGCTTTTGCACAGGATAAGTGGAAGATGACCTTGACCGAGTTGATGACCTGGGCAGTCGCAGAGGAATGGAAGCAGTGGGCGAAGACCAAGGAAGTCCATGAGTTAATCCATCTGGAAAAAGAGTATGCCTTCGAATCGGTCTCAGCGAGGGCTAGGCTGATAGATGAGGATAGAGCTTTGGCTGTGGTGGATGCCGCCTTGGCGAAGGAGATTCGCAGTGGGCGGTATGTTTCGCAGAGCAGACTTTTGCAAGGCAGCGTATCGATTCGGCGTGATGTTCTGGAAAGAGTGGCACCAAACCCACTCGCGGAAGAACGTGAGCTTTATGCATGGCCAGAAGGTGAGTATGACTCTGAGTTTCTGGGCATCATGAAGTATGTGCTGAGTTTGGAGGAATATGATCGTGCGAGGTTAGCCCTGATCTGAGAGTGTGTACCGAGGAGCGGCGCTGTTTGGAAACTAAGATTGGAGGCTTCGAATGTCTGACAAAGGATTCGAGGAGCAAGACGATGCGCTGCCAATTAGCGGGCTACAGCATCTTGCATTCTGTCCGCGTCAGTGGGCTCTTATCCATCTTGAGCAGGTGTGGGTGGAGAACGTCAGGACCGCCGAAGGCCGTCTGTTGCATGAGCGTGCCGACCTGCCCGGAGAGAGTCGTCGTGCCAGCGTGCGCACGGTCCGCGGGATGTGGCTACGGTCAGAGAGACTGCACCTGACAGGACGCGCCGACATTGTGGAGTTCAGGCCCGCGCCCTTTCCGGTGGAGTACAAGCGCGGCAAGAGCAAGCCGAACGACTGCGATACAGTGCAACTCTGCGCGCAGGCGCTTTGTCTGGAGGAGATGCTACAGACGGCTATTGCGCGCGGTGCCATCTTCTATGGCAACCCACGACGGCGGCTGGAGGTTGATTTCACGCCGGAGCTGCGTGTACGAACCGAAGAACTCGCCGCCACCATGCACCGTTTGTACCGAAGCGGCGTTACACCCGCTGCGACTCCGGGACCTTACTGCCGCAACTGCTCACTGGTTGATGTGTGTCTTCCAGAGGCCACTTCTCATAATGATGGTGCCGCGCGTTGGGTGACGCTACAACTGCGCTCTCTACAGCAGGAGGTTTAGTTCCCCCTCATGCGAAAACTTCTCAACACACTGCATGTGATGACTCAAGGCGCATACTTGCACCGCGACGGCGAGACTGTTGCGATCAAGGTTGGCGACGAATTGAAGCTGCGCATTCCCGTGCATACGCTGGAAGGGCTGGTGTGCTGGGGCCGTGTGTCGTGCAGTCCGCCAGTGTTGGGGCTGTGTTGCGAACGGGGCGTGGGCATCTCGTTTCTCTCCGAACAGGGAAGGTTTATTGCCCGCGTAAACGGGCCTGTCTCTGGCAACGTGCTGTTGCGGAGGCAACAATACCGCATAGCCGATGAGGGGAGTAGTGCGCTTCCGGTTGTGCGAACTATCGTAGCTGCCAAGATCGCAAACAGCCGCGTCGTGCTACTGCGCGCGGCCCGCGAGATCGTAGATGAAGTCCGCGAAAAGGAGCTACGCGAAGCGGCTGATCGTCTTTCCTGGGCTGGCTTGGAGGCGGCGAGGGCGGCATCCATCGACGAAGCACGGGGACATGAAGGTGTGGCAGGACAGGTTTACTTTTCGGTCTTTGACCAGATGATCGGCGGCGACCGCGAGACGTTTCATTTTGGAGGTCGCTCGCGCCGGCCTCCACTGGACAGGGTGAATGCGCTGCTTTCATTTGTGTATGCGCTTTTACGCCACGACATCGAATCGGCTCTGGAAAGCGTAGGTCTTGACCCGGCAGTAGGTTTCCTCCACACCGACCGACCAGGGCGTCCGAGTCTTGCGCTCGACCTGATGGAGGAACTACGCGCCGCGTTGGCCGACCGCCTGGTGCTAACGCTCATCAACCGGCGTCAGGTACAGGGATCGGGCTTTACGGAGCAGGACGGGGGAGGCATTCAGATGGACGACGACACTCGCAAACAGGTTGTCTCAGCCTGGCAGTTGCGTAAGCAGGATGAGATCGAGCACCCCTATCTGAAGGAGCGCATTCCGCTCGGACTGGTGCCCTATGTGCAAGCACTGCTACTGGCACGTCATGTGCGCGGCGGCCTCGACGCTTATCCCGCATTCTTCTGGAGGTAGGACAGCCTTGACGATCCCAAGCGAGGAAAGGCCATGATGGTTCTTGTCAGCTACGACGTAAGCACCCGTGATGATGCCGGACGCCGCAGACTGCGCCGGGTGGCCCGGTTGTGCGAGGATCATGGGCAAAGGGTTCAGAACTCCGTCTTCGAGTGCGTCGTGGACTCCGCGCAATGGGTGGTGCTTCGAGCGAGTCTTGTGTCGGAAGCCGATCCTGCTCAGGACAGTCTCCGGTTTTATTTTCTTGGAACCGAATGGAGAAGACGTGTCGAACACGTTGGCACCAAGGTCTCCTACGACCCGGAAGCGCCGCTCATCCATTAGTCGTTTCGATGAGCGCAAGAACTTGCGCGTACCCCAAGCGAACACGGATTCTCTAGATCATTCGCAGATCAGCTAAGTGCCTTGACTATCAGGAGATACTTAAGGGCACTCTTGAACGAATGGTCGATACGATGGGAATAGAGTTAGGATCGCATTTGTGGCAAGCTATCTATAGCGCATGGAGCTGTTTACGACATGTGCCGTCGCCCCCCGCGCGGGGGGCGTGGATTGAAACACAACTTTGAGCGGAAGAGTGGTTGGGCAGGAGCGTCGCCCCCCGCGCGGGGGGCGTGGATTGAAACTCGGCTTCCTTCGGTGTGATGATCCCGAGCCGGATGTCGCCCCCCGCGCGGGGGGCGTGGATTGAAACTTGAATGGAGCGTCGGGGACTCCGCTCAGGACCCGTCGCCCCCCGCGCGGGGGGCGTGGATTGAAACACGTTCAACCTGCGAGGGCTGGACACGGAAGAGACGTCGCCCCCCGCGCGGGGGGCGCGGATTGAAACATGTGCCAGCATCAGAATGACCCGCATGGCGGCCTAGATTGAAGTTTCGTTACCGGACACTCAGAGTGCATTTGCTTGCTCGCCCGGCAGTAACGAGGCATCATAGCGCGTGAACTGACTAGCGTTGACGTGAGTGTGCAAATGGAAGTCAGCTACGATTGCTGCTAACCCTTTCGAGGGGGTCGGGTAAGGGAACGGCATTGCTGCCGCTCCCTCCCCTATTATAAGAACCGGACATGACAGTTTCCCGTCATCCGGCTCAAGCAGTGTGTAAGCCCCGCGCGAGCGCAGCCGGTCACTCAAACAGCTTCAAGTTGCACTGCTTCGCCCTTCCCGTGCTGCAACCGCTCCAAGTGCCGGGCGTTTTCCGTTCCCCATCCATGCGGGGCTGTCTCCTGCCCCGCAACGCCCACCCCTACGTGCGCACGAGCGCAAAGCAATAAGGAAGTGAACCGAATTTCTTTCTTCGTCAAGTACCCCCGCTTCAGGCAACGGGCTTGGCAGAGGCGGAAGAACCCGTAAAGGGTCTCCGCTGCGCTGCGATGAACGGGCAACAAACGCCCGCCCTTGACAGAACCTTCCGCCTCCGCCCGTTGCAAGAGCCATGAAGCGGGGGCACTCAACGAAAAAAATTAGGTTTGGGTGCTCTTGCTTCTGGACGCCAATCGGCCCCAACGGGGCTTCCAGAGGAGCATCGTCATGGAACTCAGCAACCACACTACCAACATCGCTTCCACCACTGCCAGCAATGGCACAGCCAGCAGCCAAGCTGCGCCGCACAGGAAAAATGCGGCGCAGCGCAACCGCAGCGATTCGCCCTATCAGGGGCGTACAGCACAGAAAGACAATCCAACCCAACTCATCATTAAGCAGGCCGTGGACTTCCTCATCCGGCAGGTAGAGGCGGGCAAAAGCGAGACATTGGCCGCGTATCTGACCGCGATGGCGCGTTTCCACAATTACAGCTTTGGCAACATCGTTGCCATTGCGCGGCAGAGAGCAGTGACATAGTGCTATACCTCGCTGGAGTCAATAAACATGCGGGTTTGCGCGTCGCTGGATACGCACGATGGAAGGCTTGTGGCAGTTCGCACCAATGTGATCGGCCTCGTGGATCGTGAACAGAGTACCCGTGATTGAGTCCGGCAGCAACATAAATGCGACGTCGTGGGTCTTTTCGGTACATATGCCAGTCACTAGAGCATTTTACCTTTTACTGTAGACTGGACGTACAGAGTCTGAACCACGCTGTGGCATTGTCAGGGGTGATGTGATGGAGAGCCTCCGTGATTGCCTGGTCGAGGGTTTCGGTGGAACGAGCCTTGATGGCGCGCAGGATCTGCTTGACCTTGGACCAAGCCTTCTCGATGGGGTTTAGATCGGGTGAGTAAGGTGGAAGGTAGAGCAGTTTGGCTCCGGTAGCTTCAATCAGCTGAGCAATTCCGTCGACTTTGTGTGCACTGAGATTGTCCATGACGACCACGTCGTCTGGCCTCAGCACGGGGCAGAGAAAATGTTCCACATAGGCCAGGAAGATCTCCCCATCGGTAGCCGCTTCGACGGTCATGGGAGCGACCATGCCGGACAGCCGTAAAGCGCCGATAAGGGTCACGACTTTCCAGTGCGACTGGAGCGTAGCCTCATGCACGCGGTGACCCGCCGGAGCACGTCCATAGAGGCGGGTCATGGTTGTGGTGATGCCGCTTTCATCCAGAAAAAGCAGCCGCTCCAGATCGATACTTGCGATTACCTTCAGGAACTCCCGGCGCCGCTCGAGGTTGGCTTCCGTGTCTCTCTCTTGGGCGTGGAGTGACTTTTTTTAAGACGCAAGCCAAGCCGTTGCAACCAGCGCCAGATCGCCACCCGACTCACCGCCACCCCGGATTGTTGGTCGAGCTTGAGCTGCAACTGCGCCAGCGTCAAATCGGGCTCCTTGGCAATCCAAGACAGCAAGAGCTTCCGTCGCTCTTCGTCCACCGCCGGCTTCCGACCTGGTCGATGCACGGCTCGTTCCATCAACCCCGTCCGCGTGTGCGCCGCGGAGATCTTCTTGGCCCAACCCACACTTACCCGGAAATCTTCGGCCAGCTCTTCCAGAGTTCCGTCGCCGTTCTCATAGGCCGTCAAGAATTTTCGGCGCAAATCATCTCCGTATGCCTTCGCCATACTCGTTTCGTCGCGGAGAATCGCCAACTACAGTCTACACTATTTATTAAAATGCTCTAATACTACAGTTGTAGCTAATGGGCAAAGAGCAGAAGCTGTTGTTTTCGGTAGTGGAAGAACTGAGCGAGGAATTGATGCCGTCGTCGCCAATCAGACCAATGCAGCAGATGCTCCAGGCTTCGCCAGCCGCCGCGCGGCACGAAAGCGAGCAAATGTCGGATTTCCGGCACGCTGAAGGGAACCTTTTTGACGGAAGGGTTTTTTCTCTCGGGCACGCAGCACGGCCAATACAGCCAAAGCCAGCATGGACAAGGTAATGTGCCGGTACCAGCCCTGCCAGTGCCGGACTTCGTAGTGGTCCAAGCCACACTCGCCTTTGGCCATTTGGAATGCGCTCTCGACGGCCCAACGCTGTCCGGCGACACCCACCAAGGTTTTCAAGGTGCTTTGCTTTTTTGGGGCGTAGGTGAAATAAAAAGCGTACTCCGGCTTGGCCTCCAGGCTGCGCCGCACCAGCAGCGCATGTTCCCGGCCTTCCTGCTCTGCCCAAGGCAGCAGGGCCCAGTCGTAGAGCCTCTCTCCCTTGGCGCCGTGGCCGGCCGAAAGACGCTTCCACGACCGCCTGGGCAATTGACCGGCGATCTCATCGACGCGGTGCTGGCGCAGGTCCGATCGCCACAGCCGTTGATCTGCGGCTACGGCCAGCACATAGGGCTGCTGGCGCTCTTCCAGCCAGCGGCGCAGTTTGCTGTCATGGCCATACACTTCATCTCCCGCCACCCAGCCGCAAGGCATCCCCGCCTGAAAGGCCCTCTCCAGCATGCGCTTGCCCAACATCGGTTTGGTCGCAAATTCGATCTCATCCGGAATGCCGGCGCCCCGGCGGCGTGCACCGTCTTCTGCCCAACTCTGAGGAAGATACAACTCGCGATCTAGCAGCACATAACCCCGCTGGCTGGCATAACAAAGAAACACCCCAACCTGGCTGTTTTCGATCCGCCCCGCCGTACCGCTGTACTGGCGCTGCACCCCGGCTGAATGAACACCCTTCTTCAGAAATCCGGTCTCGTCCAACACCAGAACCGCACCCCGGCTGCCCAGCTCTTCCTTCACATACTCGCTGAGGCGCGCCTGAACCACACCGGCGTCCCAACGGGCCCGATCCAGTAGATACTGCATCGCATAGGGCGATGCTTCCCCGGCCCACTCCGCCACCTGCCAACTGTTCTTCCGCTCGCAGCCGCTCAGTAGACCTTCCAGATAGGCCAGACTGCGCTCCCGCACCTCAGAGCGCGCAAAAACATCCCCGATCCGCTGGCGCGCTCGCACCAACTCGCCCCTCCACCCTTGTATCGATCGCTTCATCCCTCCCGCGGAGAGTCCGCCCGAGCACCTCTAGCTTATCACTTATAGTTACAACTGTAGTACTAATGTCGCTGAGTGCGCTGCCTGCCTTGGCTCTCACCTCACTTTGAGGTATTCGGCGCAGCCTTCGGCTGATCTCCTCTTTCGACATTCGTTTCCGGGCGAACTCTAGGCTCCGTTCGGCTCCTTCTGTCAATCCCGCTTGTGCAGCTCCGCGCGGCGCAATCGTGCGCGCCGTGCTCGCTTCCGCGCCCCTGCGGGCTTCGGGGATTGACAGCGCCTCTCTCCGCTCTTCCTTCGCCAGCCATGAAACGAATGTCTTTTTTTGGCCCACCAGGGCCGAAAAGAGGCAAATCCACCCTGCGAAGGAGCCTAGTTATGTTTGATATCGTGACCAATTTGATCTCTCAGAGAAAGAT
>CAWDPG010000006.1:0-1489393 GCA_963804155.1 uncultured Acidobacteriaceae bacterium | reverse complement strand
AGGCGTAAGTTGAGGATTCGGCTGCTGGCGACTTCGCCGTGGACTTTGTTGTAGGTTTGGGTGGGCGGTGGGTTGCGGGACGGAGCGCGACACGGAGGGCGCCGCGGCGCCCTCCGTGCCCTTTCAAAATACGTCTACCACAGGCTGCTAGCTGTCTCCGAAGTTCCTTGCTAAGGCGAGGGCGTGAAATGCAGGTCCTTCGACTGCGTTTGCCGCACAAAAGGCGGCAAACTTCGCTCAGGATGACAGGTCTATTCTTCTACGAGCTCCAGAGACAGCGCATTGGTACCGTGTCCATGAGGTTTTGTGCTATCCCAGGTCCCAAAACGGGGACCTGGGCACCCAGATTCGTTTGGCTCATTACGAAATCAAGCAGACACGGTACTAGCGGTCCGTGCAGGAGTAGCAGGGATCGATGGAGGCCTGGATGAGCGGCGTGTCGGCGAGGCGTGCGCCGCGGACCATCCAGCGCACGGCTGGCATGTTGACGTAAGTGGGCGTGCGCACGTGAACGCGGGCGGGGTTGCGCGATCCCTCTTTCCAACTGACGCTGTAGATAACCTCGCCGCGAGGAGCTTCGACGCGGCTGGTGGCCGTGCCGGTGGAGAAGACGAGCTTGTCGCCGGCGGAGGAGATTTCGCCGGGCGGGATTTTTGCGAGGGCCTGGCGGAGAATCTTGCAGCTTTCGAGGATTTCGAGGGCGCGGACGAGGAGGCGAGCCTTGACGTCGCCGGCGGGCTCGACGGGAACGCTGAACTCCATCTCCGCATAGGCGGCGTAGGGCGCGTCGCGGCGCAGGTCCTGATTGATGCCCGAGGCGCGGGCGGTGGGGCCGACCACGGCGCAGGAGACGGCCTTCTCGTGGGTGAGCACGCCGATTCCGGCGCAACGCGAAATGGCAGTGTGACTGGTGGTGAAGATGGGAATGACCGTGCGGGTCATCTCGCGCTCCAGCTCGTCGATCAGGGGGAGCAGCGCCTGCGGGTCTTCGACGTTGCGGTTGACGCCGCCTACGCAGTTCATGGAGTAATTGACGCGGTTGCCGCTGATGGCCTGGAGCACGTCCATGACTTTCTCGCGCAGGGCGAAGCAGGTCATGAACATGGTCTTGAAGCCCATGAGCTTGGCGGCGATGCCGGCCCAGAGGACGTGCGAGTGCAGGCGCTCCAGTTCGGCCATGATGACGCGAATGTACTTGGCGCGAGGGGGCGCATCGAGGCCGGCCAGTTTCTCCATGGCCTGGCAGAGGGTGAGGGTGTGGATAAAGGAGCAGATGCCGCAGACGCGCTCCATGAGCGCGATGACCTGGTAGTAGTTGCGGGTCTCGGCCAGATGCTCGATGCCGCGGAAGTTGAAGCCGATATGCAGCTCGGCGTCCTGGACGGTTTCGCCTTCGCAGATCATGTCGAGCTTGTAGGGTTCTTCGAGGCCAGGGTGATAGGGCCCCATGGGGATTTTGTAGCTCACTTCTTGACCTCCTCGCGCAAGTTGACGCCGGACTGATCGCCCTGGCGCAACAGCAGCGGTTCGTATTCGCGGCCCGTGAAATCGATGGAGTATTCTTCGTGAATTTCGCGCTCGATCCAGTCGGCGGCTTCGCACAGATCGAAGATGCTCTCGACGGTGTTGCCGGCGATCTGGAATGGGAAGCCGAGCAGGCGGCCTTCGAGGTCCCAGTGGTACTCGAGGCGGAAGCCCGTGTCGCCGGGCAACTGATAGGCGGTGATGGTGATGAAGCGCGCGCCGATCGAGTTCATTTCGAGAACCAGGTCGCGAACGCTCAGCGAACCGGGGGTGAGCCAGTTGACGCCGTGGGTTTCGACCCAGGGTTCCGTTGCGCCGAGCTTTTGCCGAAGAGATTCGAGGGGGATCATTGCGCGCCTCCGGAGGCGGGATTCGTGGCGGGGGCCGCTGCGGAAGCGACCGGCGCAGCAGCCGGCTTGGGCGCGGGCGGCTTGCGGGCCACGGTGTAGGACTTCTTGAGCTCGCCCTGCTCGAGATAGATGGGCGGGACGGCCTCTTGCTGCGAGAGCGCGTGCTCGGCGTGACCCTCCTTGAGGGCGTGCTCCGTGCAGCCCTCGACGCAGCGCCCGCAGAAGGTGCACTGGCCGGGGTTGTAGCTCCAGGTGAACTCACCTTTGCCGCCCTTGAACTCGATGGCGCGCGAGGTGCAGCGCATCTTGCAGATGGCGCAGCCGCTGCAGTACTCGGGATTGAATTGAACGAGCCCCCGAAACCGCGCGGTGACCCTGGGATGCGCGGGAAAGAGCAGGGTTTGATAACCGCGCCGCAGATTCTTCCACATCATGGTGAGAATGTTCATGACCGGAACCTCATGAAGAGCGCGGACGAAATGGCAAGAACCGCGAAGATGAGCGTGCACTGCCAGTAGAAGCGCACGCTGGAGTCGATGGCCAGACGGGCGGTGGCGGCGGCGAGCACCGAGAGCAGCAGCACGACGGCGAAGGAGAGGACAACGAAGAGGATGGCGGCGAGCCAGGCGGCGGCGACGTGCGGCGCGACGAGCGTGGCGACGAGACCGGTGGCGGCGACCCACTCCAGGCCGTGCGAAAGCTCCCACATGGCGAGCTCCGGCCCGGCGTACTCGGTCATGGGGCCGGCGTAGATCTCCTGCTCGGCGTTGGGCAGCGAGAAGGGGTTGATGTGCAGCTTGGCAGGCAGGCAGATGACGATGGCGACGATGCCGAGCCAGTGGAGCGGCGTGAAAGGCGCACTGGCCAGCGCATCGAGCCGGAAAGTATGCTGCGAAGCGGCAATGGAGACGATGGCGAGCAGGAAGACGATGTTGTAGGAAACGCTGAGGGCAGCCTCGCGCGCGGAGCCGATTTCCCCGAAGATCGACCGCGACGAGAAGCCGGCGGCGATGATGCACATGGAGGGCAACTCCAGCAGCGCGAGAAGAAGGATGAGGTCGCCTTCGAAGCCACCCGAGGAGGGCAGCACGGGCAGCAGGCCGACGGCGCCTGCGGCGGCGGAGACCGCAATCAGCGGCCATGCGCGCATGAGAAGGCCGGCGACGCCCGGGCGCGGCGGAGTGCTTTTGCCGAGCAGCTTGACGAAATCCCAGAAGGGCTGCATGAAGGGCGGGCCGACGCGCTCCTGCATGCGGGCGACGGCGACGCGCTCGACCCAAAGGAAGAACCACGCGGCCGGAACGGCGAAGACCAGGCCGGGAAAGATGAGCAAGCGGGCGAGGGCGGTGATCAGAGGATCGTTCAGCAATCGTGTGAGGACGGTGAGCAGGGTCATTGCTGCACCTCCTCAGACCCATTGGCTATGACAACCGCGGACTTTGGTGGAGCGTCGCCGCGCGCGGCAAGAATTTCGGCGGCCTTGGCGACGCCGGCGATGATAGCGTCGGGCCGCGGCGGGCAGCCGGGAACGAAGACGTCGACCGGCAGATGCTTGTCGAGCGGGCCGTCCAGGGTGCGGCTGTCGATGAAGACATTCGTGGTGGCCGGGCAGGAGCCGATGGCGATGACGGCCTTGGGTCCGCAGACCTGGTCGTAGACGGTCTTGACGGCGCCGACGGCCTTCTGGGTAACCGGGCCGGTGACGCAGAGGATGTCGGCGTGGCGCGGGCTGCCTTGCAGCAGGACGCCCAACTGCTCGGCGTCGTAGCGCGGCGAGAGCGCGGCGATGATCTCGATGTCGCAGCCGTTGCAGCTTCCCGAGTTCATGTGGAAGAGCCATGGGCTGCGGCGGCGGGCATTGCACATCAGGCGATTCCAGAGCTTCATGGCCGCACCTCCACAAGCATTTGCCACGCGCTGGGCCAGATACCGGCGGCGAGGACGATGACGACCAGAAGGACGATGGCAGCCTTGAGAAGGAAGGGCTCGCTGCCGGGCGGAGGCGCCGGCTCAGGCGGAGGACCCCACCAACTGCGCGTGAGAGCCAGGACGTAGGCGATGAGGGCAAAGATGGACGAGAGGATGAAGAGAACCAGCGGGACGGGGCCGAGTTCAAGGGCCGTCGCATAGAGGCGCCAGCGGCCGATGAAGCCGAGCGTGGGCGGCACGCCGAGCATAGCGAGCATTCCGAAGAGGAATCCGAAGGCGCTGACGGGGTAGCGCGCGGCGATGGCCACGGGTTCGCCGTCCAGCGCGCCGGCAGCCTCGGGAGCGGCGAGGCAGGCGAAGAGCAGAGCTTTGGCGAGAGCGTGGGTCGAAGCCGCGACCAGCGCGCCCTGCGTTCCGATGACGCTGACCGAGGCGATGCCGAGCAGCAGAAAGCCGGCGTCTTCGGCCGTGGACAGAACGAGCAGCCGCTTGAGGCTGCGCTGGGTGAGCATGAGGAGCGCGGCGAGGAACGACGTTCCGGCGGCGATCCAGATCCAGAGCCCTTGCGGTGTGAGCGCGACGGGAGAGGCCTGCGCGGCGACGACGAACTCGCCAAAGGCGGCCATGTCGACGACAGCGATGACGACGCCGAGCACCAGCGCCGGAACTTCGTCGGCGAGCTTGAGCAGCCAGAAGAACAGAGGGACCGCGGCCAGCTTGACGCAAATGCCGGTGATGAGCAGCGCGCGCGCCCAATCGGGCTGGCCGCGATCGACGAGCAGGTCGCTGGCCACCGTCGCTCCCGCCGAGATGAGGACGACGACGAGGTAGGTGAGCTTGGCGGCTTGCGAGCGCGCGGTGCGCCAAACCAGGACGGCGGTGAGCAGCGCGGCAAGCTCGAGCAAGCCAAGGCGCGCCCACGAATTCCCGACCAGCAGGCCGTCGACCGCGATCGCGCCGATCAGAAGGATGGGGAGCGCCACGCGGCGGCCGGCGCTCGCGGAAAGGGCCGCGAGCAGCAGAGCCAAGGCCGCAACGGCGACGGCGAAGATCAGGATGAGCGGGACCTGCTCCAGCGGGATCAGGGCCGGCATGTGAAATTGAGCCGCTCCGGGGACGATCCAGCGAGCGAGCGCGAAGATCGCCGCGGCAAAGACGACGACGAGCGCCGCGGAGCGGCGCTCCATCCAGGCGAAGACATTGCCGAGCGCGCCGGAGATGGCCTGCAAGCCCGACCACACAGCCAGGTAGGCTTTGTCGACGTTCGACCAGCGGAAGAACGCGTGCCAGTGCTCGTGGAAGATCTCGGAGAAGTCGCCGGCGGTGAGGCGGCCTTGATCCGACAGCGGCTCGCCGCCGGTAAAGATGCCGCCGCCTGCACCAGCCAGTGCCGCGCCGCCGGTGGCAGCGGCCGGGCGCGCGATGTAGGCGACGCCGTAGATGGCGCCGCCGAGGACGATCGAGACAATCGCCAGCACCAGGCCACCGATCGAGGAGAAGCTGCCGGCATCGGCCGAGAGACCGAACCAAGTAACCTGCACGCCCGTGCCGAGGCCGAGAGCGGCGAGGATCGGGTTGAGAAGATAGTTGACGGCCAACTGCGGCGCGATGCCAAGGACCACGCTGCCAACGGCGAGCAAGCCCATGCCCCAGATCATCGTGGGCGGAGATTCGTGCGCGTCTTTGGTGTGCTCGGTGGTGGGACCAAGAAACACTGCGCTGGTGGCCTTGGCGCCAAGGAACACCGTGCCCAGGCTCGCGGCCCAGGCGACCATGGCGGGAACGGCCCAGCCGGCCTTGAGCGCGGCGGCGTAGAGCATCCACTTGCTGGCGAAGCCGCTCATCAGGGGAATGCCCATCATGCTGCCGACGCCGATGAGCCAGGAGAGCGTGGTGCGCGGCATTTTGGCGGCCAGGCCGCCGAGCTGGTTCATGTCGCGTGTGCCGGCGGCGTGCTGCACGGAGCCGGCGGTCAGGAACAGGCCGCCCTTGAAGAAGCCGTGGTTGAGGCAGTGCAGCAGGCCGGCGGTGATGGCGAGCGGTGTGCCAATGCCGAGCCCCATCATCATGTAGCCGATCTGGCTGACGGTGGAGTAGGCCAACATGCGCTTGAGATCGGTCTGCACCATGGCGTACATGACGCCGACGGCCATGGTGACCGTGCCCACCCACATCAGGCTTTCGCCCCAGGCGGCGGGCCAAGCGCCGAAGCTGTGCATGCGCGCGGCCAGATAAACGCCGGCCTTGACGTAGCAGGCGGCGTGGAGCAGCGCACTGACCGGAGTGGGCGCGGCCATGGCTTCGGGAATCCAGGTGTGCAGTGGAACCTGCACGCTTTTCGCGACCAGCGCGATGAGCATCAGGGCGAAGATGCCGCCGGTGAAACTGTGCGCCACGCGGGGATCGGTCCAGAGAGCGGTGCCGGCGCGGTGATAGAGGAGCAGAATCCCAGCCAGCAGCGCGTAGCCGGCGATGTGGGTCATCAGCAGCACTTTGCGCGCGCCGTTGACGGCTTCGCGGTTGGTGTACCAGAAGCCGACCAGCGAAAAGGAGCAGAGGCCGACCACTTCCCAGCAGAGATAGAAGATGAAGAGGTTGGCGCTGTACACCAGGGCGATGAAGCCGCCGATAAAGACCAGCATCGTTGCGTAGAAGCGCGTGGCGGACTTGTCGTGCGCCATGTAGCCGATGGAGTAGAGCAGCACCAGGCCGCCGATGCAGGCGCCCATGAAGGCAAAGAGGACGCTGAGCGCGTCAATGTGCAGGACAAAGGCCAGAGGCCCGTCCCAGGGCAGCGGATGCAGATCGAGCGCCTCTCCGTTGCGCACCCATGGGGCGATGCCGGCGACGGCCGCCAAGGCGGGCAAACAACTGAGGAAAGCGAGGATGCCCTTGAAGCGGGCGGAGCGGAGAGGCGCAATGAGAATCTGCAGCACAGCCCCCGCGATGAGCGAGCATGGAGCGAGCAAAATCAGGGTCGAAATATGGGACGGGGCATCCATGCCTTCATGTTGACGGTGGGGATGAACAGGGTGATGTGACGCAGCACACAAGAAGGGAAACGGAGCGATTGAGGGCCGGTATTTTGTGCCGCAATGTGGGAAATCTGGAGTTTGGGCGGCGGGGTGGCTCTGCGCGGCAGGCGTGGCCCTGGCTGGCGCGCGCGGCTTGCGCAGGCCGCCGATGGGGCGGCAACGCTACAATTCTGCGGAGGGTTGATCGGCCATGATGGCATCGTTGAAAGTGCGTTTCTGCGGCGTGTTGGTCTCGATATTGAGTGTGGGAGTTCTTCTTGCGGCGCGGCCCGCTGCGGGCCAGCGCGCCAGCGAGCTGCAGCAGGCATTGGCACAACTGCCGGCGCCGTCGCGCGCGGTGGTGGAGCGGCTGCTGAGCTTTTCGGAACTGCCTGGCGGCACGTGGAAGATGCACGCCGGCGACCTGACGCACGGCGAAGCGGTGAACCTGGACGAGAGCGGCTGGCAGGCGGTGGCCGTGGGAACCAAGGCGCCGACCGATGCCGTCTGGTTCCGGCAAACGTTTGAGGTTCCCGACACGCTGCACGGCTACGACCTGACCGGGGCGCGGATCTGGTTCCAGTTCCACGCCGACGCCAACGGACCGATGCCGGAGATTCTCTACTTCAACGGCCGCCGCGTGGCCATGGGCGAGGACCTGGAGCCGATCGTGCTCCTCGACGGCGCGCGGCCGGGAGACAAGGTCGTTGTGGCGGTGAAGCTGCTCGCGACCGTGGACACAAAGGGCTTTCGCGGCGCGACGCTGAAGATCGATTTTCCGGAGAACCGGCCGAATCCCGAGGACCTGGCGCAGGAGTTTTTGTCGGCGGCGGTGCTGCTGCCGTCGCTCGCGCCCGGAGACGCGAGCAAACCCGAAGGCAAAACGAATATCGACACGCTGAATGCGGCGATCGGGGCGGTGGATGGGTCGGCGCTGGACACGGCGCAGACCGCCAACGGCGACGCAAGGGCGCAGGCCGAGGCGAAGTTCGACGCGAGCCTGAAGGCGGCGCAGGGGCAGTTGGAAGCGCTGAGGCCGCTGCTGGAGACAGCGACGCTGCATCTGACCGGCAACGCGCACATCGATGCGGCATGGCTGTGGCCGTGGACGGAAACGGTGGACGTGGTGCGGCGCACGTTCGGGACGGCGCTGCAGTTGATGAACGAGTATCCCGGCTACACGTTTACGCAGTCGGCGGCGGCCTACAACGAGTGGATGGCCCAGAAGTATCCCGACATGAACGCCGAGATCAAGAAGCGCATCGCGGAGGGGCGGTGGGAGATCGTGGGCGGCATGTGGGTGGAGCCGGACCTGAACATGCCCGACGGCGAATCGCTGGTGCGGCAGTTGCTGGTGGGCAAGCGCTGGTACAAGCAGGCCTACGGCGTGGACGTGCGCATCGGCTGGAACCCGGATTCGTTCGGGTACACGTGGCAGTTGCCGCAGATCTATAAGAAGAGCGGCATCGACTACTTCGTGACGCAGAAGATGACTTGGAATGACACCAATCAACTGCCGTTCAAGCTGTTCTGGTGGCAGTCGCCGGACGGGTCGAAGGTGCTGACCTATTTTCCGCACGACTACGGCAACGAGGACCTGCGGCCGCTGCGGCTAGCGGAAGATCTGGCGGCGGCGCGCAAGCGGGCGACCGGCATGACGGAGATGATGGACCTCTACGGCGTGAGCGATCACGGCGGCGGGCCGACGCGGGCGATGCTGGACGAGGGGTTCCACTGGGCGAGTCCAAGCGCCGCGAGCGGGTCCGCGAATGGTGGTGCGCCGGTGACGCCGAAATATGAGTTTGGCACCGCGCAGAGTTTCTTCTCGTCGGTTGAGAAGCAGGTTGCGCCCGAGAGCCCGGTGTGGAACTACCAGTCGATCGCGAAAGGATATGAGCCGCCGGCGGCCGTGCCGGGGAAGACCGCGATTCCGACGTGGAATTCGGAGCTTTATTTCGAGTACCACCGCGGCGTTTTCACCACGCAGGCCAACCACAAGCACAGTATGCGGACGGCGGAAGAAGAGGTGCTGAACGCGGAAAAGTGGTCGTCTTTAGCGTGGCTTGATGGGAAGAGCTATCCCGGAGCAGAGCTGACCGAGGACTGGAAGAAGGTTTTGTTCAACCAGTTCCACGATCTGGGGGCGGGGTCGGGGATTGGAGTGATCTACAAGGATGCGCAGAAGGACTACGACTGGGTGCGGATGTCGACGGAGGAGATTTCGGAGACGGCGCTGCAGACGGTGACGGAGCAAGTGAATACGAGCGGTGTAGGGATTCCTGTGATGGTTTACAACCCGCTCGGATGGGAGCGTTCGGGCGATGTGTCTGTCACAGTCCAATTTTCGAAGGCCGAGCCTGAGAATGTGGTGGTAACTGACACGGCATCACACAAGATCATCTTCGAATCCGGTGAGCCGGGCTTTCACGATCCCGGCGGGCTCGCTGACCTTACGTTTCATGTGGCCGACGTTCCGGCATATGGATACAAGCTTCTGAATCTGGCTCAGGCGAAGACCGAGAACAAGTTCACGCCTTCCGAAACAGATTTCGAATCACAGAGCGGCAGGATGACACTTGGAAACAAGACGCTTCGCGTGACAGTCGACAGCACGACGGGCTGTATCACGAGCATCTACGATCTTAAGAACAAGACGGAGGCCTTAGCGTCGGGGGAATGCGGCAACGAACTGCAAGCGTTTCGGGACACGCCGAGGCAATACGACGCGTGGAACATCGACCCGGGAACGCTGGATCAAGCGCCCGCTTTTCTTCACGAAACGACAGCAGTCAATCAGGATTGGCAAGGCGGCGCGCCAATCATCCGGATAAGGCGCCGGTGGCAGCGATCTGACTTCGTGCAGACGATTTCGCTCCCCGAGGGCTCAGACTACGTCGACATCGACACCGAAATTGATTGGCGCGAAACGCATGTGCTGCTGAAGGCGGCCTTCCCGCTCAGCGTGACGAGCGACTTTGCGACCTACGAGATTCCCTACGGCACGATCGAGCGGCCGACGACGCGCAATAACAGTTGGGAAAAGGCGCAGTTTGAGGTTCCGGCGATGCGGTGGGCCGATCTTTCGGGCGCGGGGGCGGACGGCAAAGTCCACGGGCTGAGCGTGCTCAACCAGGACAAGTACGGATACGACGCCGCGGGCAACGTGCTGCGGCTGACGCTGCTGCGTTCGCCCACGTGGCCCGATGCCGAGGCCGACCAGGGGCATCACCACTTCCACTACGCGCTCTATCCGCACGCGGGCACGTGGAAGGATGCGCTGACGGTGCGGCACGGGTGGGAGTACGACTATCCGCTGCAAGCGGTCGTCACGACGGCGCACCCGGGCTCGCTGCCGGCGGAGCATTCGTTCGCATCGGTCGAGCCCGACAACGTGGTGTTGACCGCGGTGAAGAAGGCCGAGGATGCGAATGGACTGATCTTCCGCGTGTACGAGTGGGCAGGGAAGGAGACGATGGCGGAGTTTCACGTGCCGGCGGGGGCGACCGGAGCAACGGTGACGAACCTGATGGAGCAGCCGGAGGGCGATCCGCTGAAGGTCGAGGGAGATGTCGTCAAGGTCCCGATTCATCCGTACGAGATTTTGACGATCCGGGTGGACTACGCGAGGCAGTGACGCAGGTCAGTTCACAGTTCATAGTTCGCGGTTCATCGCCGGAGGAGTTGGGCTTCGTAATGCCAGATCCTGGTTCGAGGCCATTCGGCTTACATCGACAATTCCGAAGCGCTCCGCGGACTGAGAACTGCGAACTATGAACTGTGAATCGCCTTTGCTACTCTGGAATCAGTAAGGAGCCCTGCACGATGGACATTACTTCCCCTTTTGTCGTCGTACCCGTGATCATTGCCGTGTTTGTGGCGGCGATTCTGTTCTCGACCAGCAGCAAGGAAGACGGGCCGGCGGCGCAGTGAGTTGCGAGCCGGTCAAGAACTGCCGTGAGTTGATGGCCTATCTCCGAGATGTTATCTATTCGTCGCGTCCTGTTGCCGGTGTGGACGGGGACTGTGCGAAGAGTGCGGGTCTGGAGACCCGCACGACAGCCGGCCTGAAGCCGGCGGTACAAATCAGACGGAGGTCGGTGTTACATGAGGTCCGCGCAGATTGGATCGTCTGCACACCAAACCCATTTCCAATCTCGAAGCCCAGCCCGTTCCGGATTACTCAGAACGTACTGAACCGCGCGGTCCAATTCACCTTCCTTCCGAATCAATCGGTCGTAATACTCCCGTTGCCAAAAGGTCCCGGTACGGCCGAGGATTCGATTCGCCCTCCTCGCTGTGTAGGACTTCCAGCTCCGCACGACATCGGCCAACTCGTGACCTGGGAACAAGGAAAGGATCACGTGCACATGATTTGGCATCACGCACCAGGCCAACAGCCGGTATCTTGTGCCGTGCCAGAAGAGCAAAGCGTTGGCAACCATTTCGCCAATTCGTGGATCACGGAGCGCACAACCGCCGATTCCGCGATCGAAGTATTCTTCGACCTTCTTAGGGCTGAATTCGTCGATCAGCGTCTTGTGGTCCGGTAGCAGATGAGCTCCGGCGCGATTGGCCGCCAAGAGCAGGCGCTGGCGCTCGACGATTTTGCCCAGTACGTGTAAGGGCAGGGAGTCCGCGAGATGGAATGTGACAAAGTAGAGTCCAGCGTCCTTTTCCCAGTGCGGGAGACGGCCGCGCTGGCGAATTCGAACCTCGCCAAAACGAGGCTGGAGGGCGCCATGAACGGCGTCGTGCGGGGTTGTTCTGCTTGCCATTCGATGAGGATTCTACTCCGAGTGGGGGAGTGCGGGAGGGAATTCGAGCAAGTGCGGGTCTGGAGACCCGCACGACAGCCGGCCTGGAGGCCGGCGCTACAGTTGGGCGGTGGGGGCAGGCGCTACACCGTTTCCCGGAACTGTTTGGCCCCGGACGGCGTATAAACTTGCCAGAGGGCGAATGCCATGACTGGAAGCTCGATACGGAATGCGGCTCTCGATGCGATGGGCCTGATTGCCTGCCTGGCGCTGGCGGCGGGAGTGGCCGGGTGCAGAATCCACGTGGACAAGGGCGCCAACGGCGAGGACAAGCACGTCCAGATCGATATGCCATTCGGCGGGATTCATGTGAACACCGACCAGACGACCGCGGCGGACCTGGGGCTGCCGGTGTATCCCGGGGCGCAAGTGGCGAACGGCGACGACAACCACAAGTCGGCCGACGTGCACATGGGCTTCGGCGAGTGGGAGCTGCGGGTGAAGGTGGTCAGCTACTCGGCGCCCGACAGCCAGGACAAGGTGGCGGCGTTCTACAAGAAGGCGCTGGCCCGCTACGGCGATGTGATCGCGTGCCAGGACAAAACGCCCGTGGGCACGCCGACGCAGACCTCCGAGGGGCTGACCTGCGCGGACGACGGCGGCGGCAATGTGAAGATCGACAATAGCGGCCAGGGATACCAGTCGAACGGAAACGGGTTTCAACTGAAGGCCGGCTCCAAGCGGCACCAGCACATTGTGGGGTTCGAGAGCTCGGCGCCGGGCCAGACGCGGTTTTCGCTGGTTGCGCTGGATTTGCCGGCGGGGACCGAAGGGAAGTCGGGCGCGAGCGACTAAGCCGGTTTCCGCGAAGCCGTTTGGGTGGCCTGCCCGGCTACAATTACCAGTCGGAAGTTGAACATTTCGCCTGGAGCCAAACTTATGCGCAAGGTGTACTGTTTCTTCGCTGCGGCCCTGCTGGCCGCGGCGCTCCCGCTTTCCGCAGCCGACAAGCAGAAGCCAGCACCGGCGCCTCCTCCTGCGGCGCCAGCTGATCCCTACGCCGAGGTGCAGCCCGCCACGGAATCGCTGGACCTGGCGATGTACCAGCGCATCCGGAACGAGGGGCTGAACAACTCGCACGTGATGGAGTTCGCCAGCGCGCTGGCGGATGGCATCGGGCCGCGGCTTACCGGCTCGCCCAACCTGACGAAGGCCAACGAGTGGACGCGCGACACGCTGACCAAGCTAGGTCTTGCGAACGCGCATCTCGAGGATTGGGGCGAATTCGGGCTGGGATGGCAGCAATTGAATACGTGGGCGCGCATGGTGACGCCGGATACGGCGGTGCTGATCGTGCAGGCGACGCCGTGGTCGCCGGCGACCGCGGGCCCGGTAACCGGCGATGTGGTCTACGTCAGCATCCAGAGCGAGAAGGACCTGGACCAGTACAAGGGCAAACTGGCTGGGAAGATCGTTCTCTTCGGGGCGATGCGCGACGTGCCTCCCGTCGATCAACCGCTCTTCAGCCGCGACACCGACAAGGACCTGGAGGATATCGCGGAGTTCCCGGTCAGCGCGGGCGGGGCTGGCGGAGGCTCGCCGGAGATGCAGGCGCGGCGGCAGGCGTATGTGGAACGCGCGAAGCTGCTGGACAAGGTTGCGCAGTTTTTTGCCGATGAGAAGGTGGCGGCGGTGATCGAGCCCAGCCGGGACGGCAAGAATGGCGGCGGCTCCGGGGGCACGATCTTCGACGATAACGGCGCCACGCTGGGCCGCTTTCCATATCTGGCCGATCATCGCGTGAAGGTTCCGGTGGCGGTGGCGGCGATCGAGAGCTACGGACGGCTCTACCGGCTGACGCAGGCGCACGTGCCGGTGAGCGTGGAGATCGATATCGACACCCGGTTCACCGGCGAGCACCAGCACGGCTACAACACCATTGCCGAGATTCCCGGGACCGATCCCAAGCTGAAGGATCAGGTGGTGATGGTGGGCGGGCACCTGGATAGCTGGATCGCCGGCACCGGCGCGACGGACAACGGCGCGGGGACCGTGGTGGCGATGGAGGCGATGCGGATTCTGGAGGCGCTCAACGTGAAGCCCCGGCGCACGATCCGCATTGCGTTGTGGACCGGCGAAGAGGAGGGCATCTTTGGCTCGCACGGCTACTGCCGGGACCACTTCGGTTCGGCAAAGACCTCGACGGAGCCGGATCAACTGCAGTTGCCGGAGTTCATGCGCCGCGCGGCTGGGCCGCTGGAGGTGACGCCGGAGCAAAAGCTGATCACGGCTTACTTCAACGTCGACAATGGGACCGGGAAGATCCGCGGCATCTATACGCAGGGCAATGCGGCCATTGCGCCGATTTTCGCGCAGTGGATCGCGCCGCTGAAGGATCTTGGCGTAACCACGATCACCGAGCGCAACACCGGCGGCACGGATCACCTGAGCTTCGATGCGGTGGGGATTCCGGGGTTCCAGTTTATCCAGGACATGCTGGACTACGAGTCGCGCACCCACCACTCGAACGAGGACGTGTATGAGCGGTTGCAGGCGGCGGATCTGAAGCAGATCGCGACGGTCGAGGCGATTTTCGTGTACAACGCGGCCCAGCGCGACCAGATGCTGCCGCGCAAGCCGCTGCCGCAGCCGGACCGCGAAGAGAAGGCGCGCGCGCCGATTCCCGGTCTGTTTCCGGGCTCGGTTCCGCCGCCGGACGCCGGCAAGCCGTAGCGCCGATGAGCGCTTAACGCAACCGTGCGGTTCGGCAGGCAGGTGTTCGAGCCGGACCGCGTAAGCAAAGGTGCGCAATCTGGCGGAGAGGCCCCGAAGCCAAGGGGCCTCGACGCCTCGCAAGTGACGGAAGTCATTGCTCCCATGCGGACTTAGCAGCCGATTGGTTCCCCAGTGCGGCGCGCACTGGCAAGCGGCCTCATGCGCCGGAACGGGTGTTCTCGCAACATCCGTGCGAAGAGCGAGGGAAAGGGCGATTGTCGCGCTCGATTCATGCATTGAGTGGCATATTTGTGCACGAATCAACCCGGTTTCTGGCCGATGTGGAAAATGGCGGCGAATTCAAGCCAGATTTCCGCCCCGATTGTGCAAGGGGTGGGGTGACTCCCATCACAGCGCGTCCCAAATGCTGAGGCGCAGAATGACGCCGGTTTAGTGGAAGTCGAAGTAATGCCCGGAGGCGCGGCCTGTGATGGGACGATGAACGCCGAAGCACGTGCCGATAGGGATGTGCAGAGGCGGCTCAAGATGACCTTGACGGGGGAGTATCAGCGCAAGTGCATGAGCGCGGCGCAGGCGCTGGAAGCCGTAAAATCCGGCGATCGTGTATGGATTCAGTCGAGCTGCGGCACACCGTCCGTTCTGGTGGACGCGCTGGTGGCACGGGCCGACTCGCTGCGCAACGTTGAAATCATTCACATGAAGACGCTGGGCGCCGCAGAGTACACGCGGCCCGAGTACCAGGGGCACTTTCGGCATCGGGGGCTTTTCCTGGGCGAGAACGTGCGCGCGGCGGTGTGCGATGGGCGCGCCGACTACACGCCGATTTTCCTGAGCGAGATCGAAGGGCTGTTCGAGACCGGCGCTCTGCCGCTGGACGTAGTGCTGATGCAGGTGTCGCCGCCGGACGCCCACGGATTCGTGAGCCTGGGGAACACCGTGGATTGCACGCTGACCGCGGTGAGGCATGCGAAGACGGTGATCGCCGAGGTGAACCGGCAGATGCCGCGCACGCACGGCGAAACCGCTGTCCACCTGAGTCACATTTCGGCCATCGTGGAAAGCGACCGGGCATTGCTGGAGCTGAAGGCGGAGCCCCTCACCGAGACGCATATGCGCGTGGGGCGCAATGTAGCGTCTCTGATTCCCGATGGCGCGACGCTGCAGACCGGGATCGGGGGCATCTCCGAGGCGGTTCTGCACTGCCTGGGCGACAAGCGCGACCTGGGCATCCATACCGAGCTGGTTTCCGACGGCGTGATCGACCTGATGGAGGCGGGCATCATCAACGGCGAGCGCAAAACGCTGCACCGGGGCAAGGCGGTGCTCTCGTTTGTACTGGGCACGCAGCGGTTGTTCGACTTCATCAATGACAACCCCAGCTTCGAGTTCCGCTCCATCAGCTACACCAACGACCCATTTGTGGTGGCGCAGAACGACCGGATGGTGGCCATCAACGGCGCGCTGCAGGTGGATATTACGGGGCAGGTGTGCGCCGACTCGATCGGAACGCGGCCCTATAGCGGGTTTGGCGGACAGATCGACTTCATTCGCGGCGCGGCGCGGTCGAAGGGCGGCATTCCGATCATCGCGCTGCCTTCGACGGCTCGGGGAGATACGGTGTCGCGCATTGCGCCGATGCTGGAGCCGGGAGCTGGCGTGGTCACGTCGCGCGCCGACGTGCATTACGTGGTGACTGAGCATGGCGTTGCCTATTTGCACGGCAAAACGCTGCGCGAACGGGCCGAGGCGCTGATCGCCATCGCCGATCCGCGCTTCCGTGCAGAGCTGGAGGAGTTTGCGATACGCTCGCATTACATGGAAAGAAAGACGGCAGCGGTGCTGGTTTGAGCCGAGCTGCGTGAGGAGACGAGCGGAATGAACGACGCGAAGAACCCCAACGGGAAGCGGGACCGAGGCCTGTTGCGGGTGGATGAGCAGGAGTGCAAGGGCTGCGGCCTGTGCATCGAGGCCTGCCCGCCGAAAGTGATTTCGATGAGCGAGCGGCTGAATCACTACGGCTACAACACGGCGCTGTATGCGGGCTCGGGCTGCACGGGCTGCGGCATCTGCTTCATGGTGTGTCCGGAGCCGGGGGCGATCACGGTGTACCGGCTGGTGAGCGCGCAGGAGGTTGGCGAGCGGCCGGGGATGGCGCAGTCTGGCGGCGTGGACGCCGCCAGTACAGCCGGTCTGGAGACCGGCGCTACAAGGGGCGCCGGTGCGGGAGACAGGTTGGAGGGGATGAGCGAATGCGCAAGCAACTGATGAAGGGCAACGAAGCCATCGTCAAGAGCGCCATCCTGGCGGGATGCCGCGCATTCTACGGCTACCCCATCACGCCGGCCAGCGAGATCGCCGAGGCCGCGGCGGAGTATATGCCCAAGACGGGCGGCGTCTATGTGCAGGCGGAGAGCGAGGTAGCGGCGATCAACATGCTGTACGGCGCGGCGTCGGCGGGCGTGCGCGCCATGACCGCGTCCAGCGGCCCCGGCATCAGCTTGATGCAAGAAGGAATCAGCTACATGGCCGGCGCGGAACTGCCCTGCGTGATCGCCGACATCACGCGCGGCGGGCCGGGGCTGGGGAATATCGCCGCCGAGCAGTCCGACTACCACCAGGTGGTGAAGGGCGGCGGGCACGGCAGCTACCACACCATCGTGCTGGCTCCGCACTCGGTGCAGGAGATGGCCGATCTGACGGTGCTGGCCTTCGATCTGGCCGACCGCTATCGCAACCCGGTGGTGCTGCTCGCCGATGGTTTCATCGGGCAGATGATGGAGCCGGTTGAATTTCCGCAGACCGCCTCCGCGCCGCACCTGCCCGAGTGGGCGGTGGCGGGCACGGCGGCGTCGCGCGGCAATCTGATCAACTCGCTTTATCTGGACAGCGATGGATTAGAGAAGCATGTTCTGGACCTCGATGCAAAGTACAAGATCGCCGAGCAGCGCGAGGCGCGGGCCGAGGAATGGCAGACCGCGGACGCGGAGATTGTACTGGTGGGCTACGGCATCGTGGGACGAATCCTGAAGGCCGTGACCGCCGAGGCGCGGGCCGCGGGCATCAAGGCCGGCGTGTTGCGGCCGATCACGCTTTATCCGTTCCCGGTGGTGCAGTTCCAGCGGCTGGCGTTCAGCGCGCGCATCTTTGTCGTAGTGGAGATGAGCCTGGGGCAACTGGTAGACGACGTGAAGCTGGCGCTCAACGGGTCGCGGCAAGTGGAGTTCCTGGGGCGGGTCGGCGGCAATGTGCCGTCGCACGAAGCGGTGCTAGCGTTTGTCCGCGACCTGGCGCGGCGCGGCGTCGCGGGCGTAAGCAGCGGATCGGCGGAGCCAAGTGTGAACGAGGAGCAGATGGCAAATGTCTAGCGAGGCGGTTCAAGACTACGCAGTGGCGCATGGGAGGGCGAAGTCCTTCTACGAGCGTTTCGACCGCAAGGACGAGCTGCAGCACACGACGCATTTCTGCCCCGGCTGCGGCCACGGCACGGTGCACAAGATGGTGGCCAAGGCGATCGACGACCTGGGGGTGCAAGACAGGACGATCATGGTCGGGCCGGTGGGATGCAGCGTGTTTACGTATTACTACTTCGACGTAGGCAACGTGCAGTCCGCGCATGGGCGCGCGCCGGCGGTGGCCACGGCGATGAAGCGCAGCCGCCCAGAAGCCATCGTGATCAGCTACCAGGGCGACGGCGATCTGTCGGCGATCGGGTCGGCGGAGATACTGCACGCCGCCAATCGCGGTGAAAACATCACCGTGATCTTCGTCAACAACGCAATCTATAGCATGACCGGCGGGCAGGCCGCGCCGACCACGCTGCTGGGACAGAAGAGCACGACAACTCCGAACGGCCGCAGCGCGGCGACCGAGGGCTATCCGCTGCATGTGAGCGAGCTGCTGAGCACGCTTCAGGCGCCGGTCTACATCGAGCGCGTGGGCCTGGGCGACACCAAGCAGATCGTGCAGGCGACGCGCGCCATCAAGCGTGCGTTGGAGAACCAGGTGCGCGGGTTGGGATTCTCGCTGATCGAAGTGCTCTCGCCCTGCCCGACGATCTGGAAGATGAACCCGGTTGAAGCGCAGCACTGGGTGCGCGACGTGATGGAGAAGACGTTCCCGCTGGGCGTGTTCTGCGACCGGACGAAGGAGCGACAGGCCGAAGGCATGGCTCCGCAGCACGATGCGCCGCCACTCGGCGAGCTGCCGTGCATTCTGGGCGTCGACGAAGAAAGCCTGCCCCAAGGCAACGCCGCGGCGCTGGCAAGTGAGAAAGAGATCGACCTGCAGGTGCGGATCGCGGGCTTTGGCGGCCAGGGAGTGCTGCTGCTGGGCGAGGTGCTGGCCGAGTCCGGCCTCGACGCGGGGCTGGAGGTTTCGTGGCTGCCGTCGTATGGGCCGGAGATGCGGTCGGGAACGTCGAACTGCCATGTACGGCTGTCGCGCGAGACCATCGACTCGCCGCTGGTTTCGGCGCCGAACGTGCTGGTAGCGATGAACGAGCCGTCGCTGCGCAAGTTCGACAAAAGCGTGCGGGCCGGCGGGTGGGTGATCTACGACGGCGACGAGTTCCCGGCCGATTGCGTGCGCGAAGGCGTGCATGTTCTGGCGGTTCCGTTTACCCGCCTGGCCGATGAGCTGGGCGCCAAGCGGGCGGCGAACATGGTAATGCTGGGCGCGCTATTGGAGATTTCCGGCGTGCTGCCGCAGGCCAGCATCGATGCGGCGCTGCGCCGGCTGGTGAAGAACCCACGCTGGGTGGAAGTGGACGAGCGCGCCATGGCGCGGGGCAGGGAGCTGTACCGGCAATCGCTCGCGGAATCGCGAGAGCACGTGCCTCTGCATTAGCGGAGGGCCGGCGGCCAACGCCGATTTGGCGGTTGTTCGCCGGCGATCTCAGCAGGATCACGCGATCTCGCTGGGAGGTGTGAGATGAAGGCGGACGGCGATCCAAACGGGATTGTATATTTCGGCGGGCAGTTTGTACCCATGCACGAGGCCCGCGTCGGAATCCTGACCCACGCACTGCACTACGGCACAGGAGTCTTCGAAGGGATCCGCGCCTACTGGGACGAAGAAGAGCGCGAGCTGTATATTCTGCGGCCCGCGGAGCACTACCGGCGCTGGAAGCAGAACTGCGGAATCCTTCGCATCGAAGTGCCGCCGCCGGAGGATCTCTGCGCGATTACTCTGGAGCTGGCGCGGCGCAATGCATTCCATACCGATCTCTACATCCGGCCGCTGGCATACAAGAGCGCGGAGCGCATCGGCGTGGCGATCGACGATCAGGACGCCTTCGCGATCGTTGCGATTCCCTTCGGCGAGTACCTGCACAGCGAGAACGGACTGCACGCGGGCATCAGCTCCTGGCGGCGGATCGAGGACAATGCGATTCCGGCGCGCGGCAAGATCTGCGGCGCGTATGCGAACAGCGCGCTGGCCAGCGACGAGGTGCGCCGGGCCGGATTCGACGAGGCGATTCTGCTGAACGAGAGCGGCCACGTGACCGAGGGCGCCACCTGCAATCTCTTCATGGTGCGCAAGCGGCGGCTGATCACGCCGGCCGTCACCGAGAACGTGCTGGAGGGCATCACACGCAGTTCGGTGATGGAGCTGGCCCAGCGCGAGCTGGGAGTGGAGATCGTGGAGCGGCCGATCGACCGTAGCGAGCTCTACATATGCGATGAGCTTTTCCTGACCGGGACGGCAGTGGGCGTGGCGCCGGTGGTGCGCGTCGATCATCGCCCAATCGGGAATGGCGCCATTGGACCGGTGACGCGCCAATTGCGCCATCTGTATTTCGAAGCCACGCGCGGGCACCTGCCGGCGTACCGCAAATGGCTGCTTCCGGTTTATCGCGGCGCGAAGATGCCGGAGTGGGACGCCACGCGCGTCGAGGAAACGAGCTTCGCCTGAGCGAATGCCGGCGCGCCGCCGTCCCTACCCTTTCCGCGATGAATTCGCGGAAAAGGGTGGAGCAACCGCGGACAGCCGGCTGTGAGGCCCGGGCAAGGAGGAGTACCGAATGCCAACAGCAGTGATTCAAACGAACCCGTACGACGTGGCCATGGAGAACTTCGATACCGCGGCCGACGCCATTGGCCTGGACAAAAACACGCGAGAAATGATCAAGTGGCCGGAACGCATGCTGACGGTGGGCGTGCCGATCCGCATGGACGACGGCAGCATTCACCGATTTGTGGGCTATCGCGTGCAGCACAGCGCGGTGCGCGGGCCGGCCAAGGGCGGCATTCGCTTCCATCCGCAGGTGACGCTGGACGAGGTGAAGGCGCTAGCCACGTGGATGACGTGGAAGTGCGCGGTGGTGAACATACCCTTTGGCGGAGCCAAGGGCGGCATCACCTGCAACCCGAAGGTGATGTCGCAGGGTGAGCTGGAACGGATGACGCGCCGCTACACCAGCGCGATTCTGCCGCTGATCGGGCCGGAGCAGGACATTCCCGCGCCCGACGTCTACACCAATTCCCAGACCATGGCCTGGATCATGGACACCTACTCGATGACCAAGGGCTATTCGGTCCCCGGAGTGGTGACGGGCAAGCCGATCAGCCTGGGCGGATCGCTTGGGCGCAACGAGGCGACCGGGCGCGGCGTTTACTATACCGTGGAGTGTGCCGGCGAGCATCTGCACATCCCGCTGAAGGGCGCCACGGTCGTAGTTCAGGGCTTCGGCAATGCCGGCTCGATCGCCGCGCAGTTGCTGCACGAAGCAGGAGCAAAGGTCATCGCCGTGAGCGACTCGACCGGCTGCGTGTACAACAAGAATGGCCTGAACGTTCCCGAGCTGATCCACATGAAGGCGCTCTGCGGCCACGTGGAAGGCTTCCCGGAGAGCGAGCCGATCCTGCCGCACGAGCTGCTGGCCCTGCCGTGCGACATTCTGGTGCCCGCGGCGCTGGAGAACGCCCTGCACGCCGAAAACGCAGGCGCGGTGCGCGCGCGCATCATCGCCGAGGCGGCCAACGGGCCCATCACTCCCGCGGCCGACAGAATCCTGGAGAGCAAAGGCATCTTTGTGATCCCGGACATTCTGTGCAACGCGGGCGGCGTCACGGTGTCGTACTTCGAATGGGTGCAGGACGAGCAGCACCTGTTCTGGGAGGCACAGGACATCTATAACCGCCTGGATCGCGTGATGAAGACGGCCTTCCGCGATGTGCTGAAGATTCACCTGGAGCGCAAAGTGCCCATGCGGATCGCCGCCAACATGCTCGGCATCGGCCGCGTGGCCGAGGCCGTGCAGATTCGCGGGATCTATCCGTAACCAAGACTCGCGGGCGCCCAGGTCCCTATACGGGGGACTTGGGCACCACGGGGTCGATCTTCTCGATTCCGCGAGACCAGCGCCGCCCCCATCCTTTCCGCGCTGCGCGTGGAAGGGATGAGGTGTATTCTGACCGGCGGACCCAATTGATTCCCGCGGGCGATCAGTTCGATCGCCGTTCATCGCTCGTTCATGGGTTCGGGATTCAATGGGGCCGAGGGATCGTTCCACATGCCATCGAATTCTTTATTGGCGGCAATCGCCGCCGCCGCAGTTTTTCCACCGACGATTCTTTCCGCACAGGCCATCGATCTACCGTCGAGCAAGCAACTGATCGGCGAGACTCCCGGCCATCCGCAACGGACGAACAGCTTGCCGATCTCGATGGCCGTTTCGCCCGATGGCCGGTACGTCGTGACGCTGAATGCCGGTTATGGGACCGTCGAGTCGCAGTACGAGCAGTCGCTTGCGGTGCTCGACACCGAGACTGGCGCGATCGCCGACTTTCCCGATGAGCGCACGCTGATTCACGCAAAGCAGACGCTGTACTCGGGCCTGGCATTCAGCCGCGACGGAAGCCGCATTTACGCCAGCATGGCTTCACTGAGCGATCCCAAGGGCGACGGCGAGAAGGACGTGGGCAGCGGGATCGCGGTGTACGGCTTTGCGATGGGCCAGATCGTGCCGGAGCGGTTGATCCCCTTGCCCATCGAGCCGCTCGCCAAAGGCCGCAAGACCCTGCTGCCGGAGGGGCGTGAGAGCGGCGAAGGCGTGCCGTACCCTGCGGCAATCGCAGTGTTGGGCGAGGCCGGACACGAGAAGCTGCTGGTGGCCGAGAATCTCTCCGACGACGTGGTGCTGCTGGATGCCGCGACAGGCGCGGTCGAGAAGCGATTCGATCTCTCCGAGAGCGACGCTGTGCCCTCGACTTACCCGATCGCCTTGGCCGTGACAAAGGACGGCCGCCGAGCCTTCGTTGCGCTTTGGAATGCGTCGGAGATCGCCGAGCTCGATTTGGTTCGCGGCAAGGTGGCGCGCAAGTTGGCGCTGCTCAAGCCGTCGAGCCCGGTCGCGCCGGGCACGCATCCCTGCGCTTTCGCCTTCTCGGCCGACGAGAAGACGCTTTACGTGGCGCTGGCCAATCGGGACGCGGTTGCGGCAGTGAGTCTGGGCGGAGGGCAGCTGGCCGTGAAGGGCACCTTCGACACGCGCCTGCCGGAGCAAAGTTTCTTCGGCGCCGAGCCCGACGCACTTGCCGTGAACGCCGACGGCAGCCGGCTATACGTTGCGGACATGGCCAGCGATGCGGTAGCGGTGATTGACACGCGCAAGCTGACGCCGAAGGTTGAGAAGACCGGGATGGTGGAGCCGGACGGCTTTGTGCCGACGGAATGGATGCCGGTGTCGATGGCGTTCGTTGCTTCGCCCACCGGCGGCACGCTATACGTGGCCTCCGCGAAGGGGAAGGGAACCGGGCCGAACAACTCTCCGCAGCGAATGACGGAGGCGCAACAAAAGCAAGCCGGCGGGCGCAGGAGCAGCACGTACATCGCAACGCTGCTCCACGGTTCGCTGGCGGCGATCGACGAGCGGGAGATCGCGAGCAATCTGCCGGAATGGACAGCGACGGTGCTGGACTTGAACCGCATGAAGGCCGCGCAGGAGCAGATTGCATTTGCCGGCGGCGCCGAGCACCGGATCCGGCACGTCATCTACATCATCAAGGAGAACCGCACCTACGATCAGGTCTTCGGCGACCTGAAGCAGGACGGAAAGCCGGTGGGCAACGGCAATGCGAGCCTGGCGATGTACGGCGAGGCCACGACGCCGAACCTGCACAAGCTGGCGCTCCAGTTCGGCGTACTCGACAATTTCTTCGATTCCGGCGAAGTCTCCGGCGACGGGCACGTCTGGTCCAACGCCGCGATCGGCACGGATTATCTGGAGAAAACCTGGCAACAGAATTACCGCGGCGAGCAGCGCACCTACGACTATGAGGGGGTGGTGGCCGACGGCTATCCGCTGCTGCAAAGGATTCCCGACGTGAACGAGCCGGCCAGCGGCTACCTGTGGGGCGACCTGGCCGCGCACGGCAAGAGCTACTATCACTTCGGCGAGTTCATCTCGTCGACATTCTGCGGCGAGAGTGCGGTCGCCGATCCGACGCTGGGCGCCATGTTGGCGGGCCCGAACTGCGCGCGCAAGGAGATCAAGCCGAGCGAGGCGTTGCCCGCGGAGTGGGGCGGCGGCATCAACAAGTGGCCGTGGCCGATTCCGCTGCTTGCGGCGAACATCGCCACCAAGCCGGAACTCGTGGGTCACTTCGCGCCCGAGGCGCCGGACTTCAACCTGATGATTCCCGACCAGGTTCGGGTCGAGATCTTCCTGCGTCACCTGAAGCAGTGGGTCGCGGACCGCGAGGGCGGCCGCGACACCATGCCGGACTTCGTTCTTCTGCGGCTGCCGAACGATCACACCGCGGGAACGCGTCCCGGCGGGCCGACGCCGAAATCCTCGGTCGCCGACAACGATCTCGCCGTCGGGCGCGCCGTGGAGGCGATCTCGCACTCGCCGTATTGGGACGACACGGCCTTTTTCGTGCTCGAAGACGACGCGCAGAACGGCGCCGACCACGTGGACGCGCATCGCAGCATCGCGCTGGTCGTCAGCAAGTACTCGCCGCGCGGGCCTGGCGGCGCGCCGTTCGTCGACAGCCGCTTCTACTCGACGGTGAGCGTCGTCCGCACCATGGAGGCGTTGCTCGGCATGCCGCCGATGAACAACAACGACGCCTTCTGCTCGTTGATCGCGCCGCTGTTTACCGGGCCGGGCGATCAGTTGCCCTACACGGCCGACACTTCCAACCGCGACAATGGGCTGATCTTTACCGCCAACCCGAAGAACGCAGCCGGCGGACGGGCCAGCATGAAGATGGACTTCAGCCACGCCGACCGCGCGCCAGCGGAGAAGCTCAACGTAATTCTTTGGAAGGACGCCATGGGATCGGCGCCGGCGCCGGCCATGCTGAAGGCGCGCGGCAGCAAGTCCGCAAAGGACGACGACGACTAGCAAGGCTGCGGCCACGCGCTGAACGAGTGCCGCCTGGTTCCGGCGCCCGGAACGGCCGCGCAGGCGCACGGATGCGCGCAGGAATTCAGTGCTAAGATGGCTCACGGATTGGTGCTCTTTGAACGGGAATGAGGGGCCATGAGTAAGTCTGTTTCACATGGGAAAACGTCTTCTGTGATTTGCCTGCTGTTCGCGGGTTCAGCTTGCATCGTCTGCGCCGCAGCACAGAAGAGCCAGCCGCCGCAACTCACAATTCATTGGGACAAGGTGACTGTCGTTTCCAACACCACACCAACACTGCAGGTGGTAGTGAATCCATTGCTGCGTCCCGGCGAGCCGCTCGGCACCGCTTCATACGAGGCTTTGAAGGACTTGGGCGGTGAATACGTTCGCTACGTTCCTTGGCTGCCTTATCCAAAGCTGGCGGTTGCAGAGCTCGATCCGCCCACGCCGCAGAGAACCTCTTGGGATCTCAGCCTGATCGACCCCTTAACGAAGGAGTTCCTCGCAGCGACCGAGGGCCACTCGACGATTCTCAATTTCAGCACGATGCCGGCCTGGCTCTTCAAGACGGATATGCCAGTCACCTATCCAGCCGATCCCAACCAGGTGGATTGGAACTATACGCAGGGCACTGAGCTGCGCGATCCCACGGGCAAAGAGGTAGGCGCCTATTACGCACGCTTGGTGAGCTGGTACACGAACGGCGGATTCACCGACGAGAACGGAGCGCGTCACGGCTCAGGCTACCGTTACAAGCTGCTGTGGTGGGAAGTGCTCAATGAAGTCGACTTCGAGCACAGGATGACTCCTGAACAATACACCGAACGCTACGACGCGATCGTGAGCGCGATTCACGCTGTCTCGCCGGAGACCAAGTTCGTGGGTCTGGCGCTCGCCGTGCCTGGGAACGAGCCGGGATTCTTCGAGTACTTTCTCAATCACAAGAACCACAAACCCGGCACGCCACTAGACATGATCTCGTACCACTTCTACGCAACTCCGGTTACGGGTGAGACGCTCGACAACTGGCAGTATTCCTTCTTCGACCAGGAAGCCGGGTTCCTCACTACCGTCCACTTTGTCGAGGCGATCCGCAAACGGCTTTCGCCGGAAACGAAGACCGACCTGGACGAGCTTGGTGTGATTCTGCCCACCGACAACACGCCCGGCGACACCGTGCCGCCGCCGGCCGCTTACTGGAATCTTGCCGGCGCGCTCTACGCCGATCTTTTCATCGAGCTCTCACGCCTGCAGATCGATATTGTGGGTGAGTCGCAGCTTGTTGGCTATCCCACGCAATTTCCCAGCGTGAGCATGATGGATTGGACCACGAACCAGCCCAACGCGCGCTTTTGGGTGCTCAAGCTCATCAAGGACTCATTCCATCCTGGCGATAAGCTGGTTGAGACATCTCTGGACTCGAGGAATGTGAGTGCGCAAGCGTTCGTCACGCCCGCCGGACGCAAGCTTCTGCTGGTAAACAAGCGGAATCGAACGATCGAGATTCCATTGCCCGATGCTGAGAGGGCCAGTGCGCTCGCTGTCGATCCAGAGACCGGCGACAGCGCCGCGCACAGCGTGGCGCTCGCCGCAGGCACAATCAAACTGGAACCATTCGCTGTAACTGTCGTCAGTTGGTGAGCGCTGCTCAAAAAGGAAGAAGCATGATGAGCAAGAAGCATGTACTTCGTGCCGGTCTTTGCGGCATCGGTCTCGACGTTTACTGGAGCCAATTTGCCGGACTTGAAGAGCGGCTGAAGAGCTACGTGGCGCAGGTGGCTTCGCGGCTCACGCGACCCGGCGTCGAGGTGGTGAATCTGGGGCTCATCGACACGCCCGCACGCTCCCGCGAAGCCGGGCGCCAGTGCCGCCGCGAAGACATCGACGTATTGTTTCTCTACGTAACCACCTACGCCCTCTCAAACACCGTGCTGCCCGTGGTGCAGCGGGCAGGCGTGCCGGTCGTGGTGCTCAATCTTCAGCCTGAGGCGGCCATCGATTACAAGCTCTTCAACCGTCTGGAGGATCGCACCAAGATGACCGGCGAGTGGCTTGCCTTTTGCTCGGCATGCCCGGTGCCGGAGATTGCGAATCTCTTCGCGCGCGCGGGGATTCCGTTTCACCAGGTTACGGGCGTACTGGATGACGCCGGTACGTGGCTCGAGATCGAGGAATGGCTGGCCGCGGCGCGCGTACGCTCCGCGCTGGCGGAGGCGCGGCTGGGGCTGATGGGGCATTACTACAGCGGCATGCTCGACATCATGACGGATGTGACGCTGCTGTCGATCGTTTTCGGAACGCACGTGGAGCTGCTGGAAGTGGATGAGCTGAGCGCGCTTTGCGCGGCAGTGGACGAGGCCGACCTTGTTCGCCGCGTGCATGAGTTTCACGGCGCATTCGACGTGCAGCCGGAGTGCCCGCCCGAGGAGCTGCGGCGCGCCGCGCGCACGTCGGTGGCTCTCGACGCTTTTGTCGCGCACCACGATCTAGACGCCATGGCCTACTACTACAAGGGCGCCGGCAACGCGGCGAACGAAGACACCATAAGCTCTATCATTCTGGGCACGTCGCTGCTCACCTCGCGGCACATTCCCGTGGCCGGCGAGTACGAGGTGAAGAATGCGATGGCGATGAAGATCATGGACCTGCTGGGCGCGGGCGGTTCGTTTACCGAGTACTACGCGATGGACTTCAACGACGATCTGGTGCTGATGGGCCACGACGGTCCCGGCCACCTCGCGATTGCCGAAGGCAAGACCAAGGTGCGCCCGCTCGAGGTCTATCACGGCAAGGTGGGGCGCGGATTGTCCGTGGAGATGAGCGTGAGGTACGGTCCGGTGACGCTGCTCTCGGTGGTGGAAGACGCGGAATCGCGCTTCAAGCTGCTCGCGGCCGAGGGCGAGTCCGTTGCCGGAGAGATTCTTGAGATCGGCAATACCAACAGCCGCTATCGGTTCCCCCTGGGCGCGCGGGGATTCGCGGAAGCGTGGAATGCGCAAGGCTCCGCACACCATTGTGCCGTGGGTGTGGGCCGCGAGGCCGCAACGTTGCGCAAGATCGCCGCTTTGATGGGCATCGGCTTCCATCAGGTCTGCTGACGAAGCCGCGGCCGGACGGGGCTTCGCGGGATGAGAGAACGGTGGAAAACGCGTCCCGAGGCGGAGCGGCGGGACGAAACGCCTTAGCCAAAACCGGCCCCAAACTGGTAGCTTGAAAGAGAAGGATTCTCTTTCCCTAATGGCTTCCAGTCCCTATTTTTCACTGTCCGTTTTGTTCGTGGCGGCGCTGATGTTTGGCCTCGGCCCACTGGGGCTGGCATGGTTGTGGGCGCGGATGTTTTCGCCGGCCAAGCCGAACCCGACGAAGAACGCAATTTACGAGTGCGGGCTGGAGTCGAAGGGCGACGCCTGGATGCAGTTCCGCTCGGCCTACTACCTTTACGCGATCATTTTTCTCATCTTCGATGTGGAGGCGGTGTTTCTTCTGCCCTTTGCGGTGGCGTTTACGGGGTTGAGCGCGGCGGCGTGCGTGGCGATGCTGGTGTTTGTGCTGATGCTGGTGGAGGGGCTAGCGTGGGCGTGGGCCAAGGGCGTGCTGACGTGGTCGTGAATACAGGGGCAGGCGTCAGGGGGCAGTTTCTTCGCGCATGATCGCACAGCAGAGGAATCCATAAAGCGCGGTTGATCGGCAAAGGTAAGACGGTAAGCGATCGGAACCAAGGTGGTGGCAGGATTCTGGCATTTCTGAAACCTGAAACCTGAAACCTGAGCCCTGAAGCGGAGCGAAGCGACGAATGGCGGTTGATCAACAACTGAAGATCGAACTGGGCAAACAGGGCGTCTTCGTTACGACCATCGAAGAGCTCTACAACTGGGGCCGACGCAGCTCGGTGTGGCCCATGCAGTTTGGCTTGGCTTGTTGCGCCATCGAGATGATCGCGACAACCATGGCGCGGTACGATCTGGCCCGCTTCGGCGCCGAGATCTTCCGGCCGTCGCCGCGGCAGGCCGATTTGATGATTGTTTCCGGCACCGTGACCAAGAAGATGGCGCCGCAAGTGGTGCGCCTCTACAACCAGATGGCCGAGCCGCGCTACGTGATCGCGATGGGGGCCTGCGCCATCTCCGGCGGGCCGTTCAAGCAGGGCTACAACGTGCTGAAGGGGATCGATCGATACATCCCCGTGGACGTGCACATTCCCGGTTGCCCGCCGCGGCCCGAGGCGCTGATCCAGGCTTTTATGACGCTGCAGAAGAAGATCGACGCGCAGCCCTTGACCGGGGAAGGGCGGCCGCGCTTTCTCGATGCAGAGGCGCAGGGCGAGTTTCCGGTGCCGGAGCAGGGCGCGCACGATCTGGAGCCGACGTCGAACAAGGGAGTTTGGCCGGTGCCGATCACGATAGGGACTAGGGACTAGGGGCTAGGGACTAGGGAACAGGGAAGCCTCGCGGGCGCGAGGAATTGCTGATAGCTGAAAGCTGGGAGCGGATTTCTTGAAGACGGTGGAAGAGATCAAGGCGGCGATTGAGGCGGCGGTTGCCGGCGCGGAGGTGGAGTTTGTGCCGAATCCGAGCCCGTCGGCGCAGCACTCGCTGCGAATCGCGCCGGCGAGCGCAGTCGCCGTGGCGACGTTTCTGCGCGACGATGCGGAGTTGGCCTTCGACTTCCTCTCGAACGTCACCGGCGTCGACTGGCCGGATAAAGAGATCGCGGAAAAGGTGAAGGTGACGCGGACGGTCACGAAGACCATCGACGGAGTCGAGCAGGCCGTCGAGGAAACCGTGGAAGAAACGCGCAAGCGCGTGGAGCCGGGCTGCCTTGAGGCGGTCTTTCACCTGTACTCCGTCGCGAAGAAGCACGGGCCGCTGGTGATTCGCATGAGGACGGGGAACCGGAGCGATCGGGTGGAGCTGCCGTCGCTCACGCCGGTTTGGCGCTCGGCGGAGTTCCAGGAACGCGAGGTCTTCGATCTCTACGGCATCGTGTTCGCAGGCCATCCGGACCTGCGCCGGCTGCTGATGTGGGAGGGATTCAAGGACCATCCGATGCGCAAGGATTACGTGGAGCCGGACGACTACGAGTACGAGCCAACGGCGCACGATGCTGTGCTCAAGAGAGCGCAGGAGCATAAAGACAGGGAACCAGGGAACGAGGGAGCGAGGGAACAAGGATCGGTCGCCAGATGAGTTTGGCAGGAACCAAAGCGGAGAAGGCGGCGGGCTGGAACCGGCCGCCGGTGATTGAGCCGGACGGCGAAGGCGAACTGCTCGAAGTCGCCATGGGGCCGCACCATCCCTCGACGCACGGCGTCTTCCGCATGGACCTGGCGCTCGACGGCGAGCGCGTCGTACGCCTCAAGCCGGTCTTCGGCTACCTGCATCGCAACCACGAAAAACTTGGCGAAGGGCAAACCTATTTGGCGTCGATGCCGTACACCGATCGCCTCGATTACATTTGCTCGCTGACCAACAACTGGGCCTATGCGCTGGCGGTGGAGAAGCTCGCCGGCCAGGAGGTTCCCGAACGCGCCGAGACCATTCGCGTGATTCTGGCCGAGTTGACGCGGGTGCAGAACCACGCGTCGTCGATCGGATTCCTCATTCAGGAAATGGGCGCCAGCGGCACGCCGCTGATGTACGCCTTCCGCGAGCGCGAGAAGATTCTCGATCTTTTCGAATCGCTGACCGGTTCGCGCATGATGTGCAACTACCTGCGCTTCGGCGGCTGCCGCGTGGATTTTTCCGCGGCGTGGCTCGACGCGGCGCGCAAGGTGGTCGCAGGGCTGCCGGCGTTTGTCGACGAGTTCGAGGCGCTGCTTTCGACCAACGAGATTCTGATGGCGCGCTGCCAGGGAGTCGGCGTTCTGAAGCCGGATTTGGCCGTGAACGCCGGTGTGACGGGACCCATGCTGCGCAGCTCCGGTGTCGACTACGACATCCGCAAGGTGGACCACTACGGCATCTACGATCGATTCAAGTTCCGCGTGCCGCTGGGCGACCGCGGCGACGTCTACGACCGCTACATGGTGCGCATTCTCGAGATGCGCGAGTCGATCCGGATACTGGAGCAGGCGCTCAAGGAGATTCCCGGCGGGCCGATTATGGATCCGAAGGCGAAGCTGCGCGGTTTCCGGCCCAAGGCTGGCGAGGCGTACGGGCGGATCGAGGCGCCCAAGGGCGAGTTGGGCTTTTATTTAATCAGCGACGGCGGGCCGAATCCCTATCGCTATCGAGTGCGCCCGCCGAGCCTGATCAACCTGACGGTTCTGGAGGATATGGCGCTGGGGCACAACGTGGCTGACGTGGTGCTGATCTTTGGGAGCGTGGATATTGTGCTCGGTGAAGTGGACCGGTAGAGATGTTTGCGTTGAAGCCGGCCCAGGTTCAAACGCAAGAGCAACAAGGAGGAGGTCGATATGAAGATCATGAAGGGAACAAGGGTCTTGCTTTTGATTGGTCTGGTCGTTGGTTCCGCAACCGGAGCGCGCGCAGCGGGCACGTACACCCTAACGTGCAATGCTTCGCGCAGCGGGGCGTTCAGCATTACGCTGACCGGCTTCAACATGGTGGTGACTGGATCCGGCGACGCATCGGGAGCGAGCGCGGCTGCCGGCAAGCGCGACGCTAAATTCGAGCTGACGGTTCAGTTCAATTCGGGCAAGGACTACGGTGCGCTTCTGTCGATGCTCGAAGACAATGAAAACCTGAGAAGCTGCAAGCTGGTCGATGGCGAAAGCGAGGGAGCGGCCGCCACGGATAACTGGAACCAAATGTCGGTGACCAAAGGAAAGAACAAGAGCAAGACCAGTGAACCGGCATCGACAACCCGCGGCGCTCTTGAATGGATCCTGACCAACGCAAGCATCACGAGCGTGACGGCGACGGGAAGCGAGAGCACAACGGGCGCCCCTCAGGGATCGATGCAAGCGACGATCGAGGCGCAAACATTTTCCTTTGCGGACTGACCCGCAGGTGGATGAACCGCGAACGATGAACTGCAAACCGGAGGTTTGCCTTGCTGGGTGACGGAATATTGAAGGGGCTGGGGGAGACGGCGAAGAACTTCTTTGGCAGCTTCGTCTTCGCCGAGCGGCTGACGACGGTCGAATATCCGGAGGAGCGGATACCGGCGATCGAGAATGCGCGCGTGTTCCCCTTTCTGGTCTACGATTCCAAGAACCCGGGGGACGGCGGCGACTGGGAGGCCGGTTTGCGCTGCGTGGCCTGCCAGATCTGCGAGAAGGAGTGCCCGCCCAAGTGCATCCTCATCGAGAAGAGCAAAGAGAAGAAGCCGGACTATGTGGGCAAGCAGCAGTTTTTTCCGGCGCGGTTCGATATCGACATTTCGGTTTGCATGAGCTGCCAGATCTGCGTGGAAGTTTGCCCGTTCGAAGCGATCAAGATGGATCAGCAGTTTGAGCTGGCGACAGACGATCGCTTCGGCGGGCTGCTGCTAGACCGCAAGCATTTGGCGAAATCGAACGAGTACTATCACTCGATTCATCCGACCGAGGCTGCCGAAGTGGATGCGCGCCTGGCTGCAGAGAAGGCGAAGGTGGAGGCGAAGGCCAAAGCTGCGGCGGAGGCCGCGGCGGCAAGGGCCTCCGCGCCGAACTCCGCGCCAGCGGCCGGAGGAGGTAGCTAGCCCATGGCGACGACGCTCGACCAGATCTTTATCCTCCTGCGCGACTGGCTCGTCGGATTTTTGCCCGCAGCGTTGCGGCCAGCAGCCTGCGTGGTGCTCGGCGTCGTCGGCATCATCTCTGTCTTTCCGGCGCTCTTCGCGCTCACCACAGTCTTCGAGCGCAAAGGGCTGGGCCGCATCCAGAACCGCATCGGACCCAACCGCGTCGGCCCCTTCGGCCTGCTGCAGCCGATCGCCGACGCCATCAAGTCGCTGACCAAGGAAGATATTGTTCCGTTGAGCGCGAATGCGGCCGTGCATTTTCTCGCGCCGATCGTGCTGGTGGTTACGGTCTTCATGGGGTTCGCGGTGCTGCCCGTGGGCCGCAACATGGTGCTGGTCGACATGGACTCGGGCGTGCTGTTTTTCTTCGCCATGGGCGCAGCGACCGAGCTTTCGGTGTTTATGGCCGGATGGTCGAGCCGCAACAAATACTCTTTGCTCGGCGCCATGCGCGCCGTGGCGCAGATGATCAGCTACGAGGTTGTGCTGCTGCTCTCGGCCGTTTCGGTGGTCATGATCACCGGTTCCCTCTCGCTGACGAAGATTGTCGACGCGCAGAACCAGTACTCCCACGGCCTTCCGCACTGGTACATCTTTACGCCGTGGGGACTGGCAGGATTCGTGATGTACGCCATCGCCGCCACGGCGGAGACGAACCGCTCGCCCTTCGATTTGCCCGAGGGCGAGTCGGAGCTTGTCGCCGGCTATCATACCGAATACTCCGGCTTCAAATTCGCGCTGTTCTTTCTGGGCGAATATCTCGCCATGCTGTCGATTTCGGGAATGGGGACCACGCTCTTCCTCGGCGGATGGTCGGCGCCATTTTCGTTTCTCGGTTGGGTGCCGTCGTGGATCTGGTTTTTCGGCAAGGTGATGGTCTCGATCTTCGTGTTTATCTGGATTCGCGGCACGCTGCCCCGCCTGCGCCAGGACCAGCTGATGAACTTTGCCTGGAAATTCGTTCTACCCTTCACGCTGCTCGACCTGTTCGTGACCGCGCTATGGCGCTTCCTGGGCGAGGGATGGGCGCGCTGGGCGGTCTGCTCGGCGATTCTCGTTGCGGCGTACGTGGTGATGGCGCGCGTGGGCATGCGCAAAGAGCGCTTCGGCCCCAGGAGCTACCGCTATGCTGAGTAAGACAGGGAGCGAGGCAGCGAGGGAGCGAGAGAGCAACGGACCGAGGGAACCGGGCAACCTCACCGAGCGACGGAGTGGATTGCGGCGAGAGTGGGAAAGAACGATGCGCCGAACGATGCGAGAAAGGACAAGAGGCCGGTGAGCCCATTTTTTTACATTCTCGCGGCTCTCACGCTGGGCGGGGCGCTGGCGGCCGTACTGCTCAAGCCGCTGGTCCATTGCGCGCTGGCCACGACCGTGGCCTTTGCCGGGCTGGCCATGCTGTTCCTCGAGCTCGACGCGCAGTTCGCCGGCTTTGCGCAGATCCTCGTTTACATCGGCGCGGTCGCAATTTTGATTGTCTTCGCGATTCTGCTCACGCGCGGATCGGAGCTGCCGGAGGGGGGTGTCTTTGGCAAAACGTGGCTCGTGGGGCTCGTGATTGCCGCAGGTGTCTTCGCCGTGCTGGCGTGGGCCGTGCTCCAAAGCGTGCACGCCGTGCCGCAGCAGGCGAGCGTGCCCGTGGTGACCGTACGCGATATCGGAACGGCGCTCGTGGGTCGCTACGTGCTGCCGCTCGAGATCGTCGCGCTGCTGCTCACCGCGGCCACCATCGGCGCGGTCATCGTGGCCATGCACGAGAAAGAGAGGCCGCGATGATGGGCCCGACTCCTCTTGCCGGGTATTTGCTCGTCGCGGCGATGCTGTTCGCCATCGGTCTGTCGGGCGCGTTGGTGCGCCGCAACGCCATCATGGTGCTCATCGGGATTGAATTGATGCTGAACGCGGCCAACCTGAATCTGATCGCCTTCTGGCGTTTCGGCCCTCATCCCGAGGCGCTGACCGGAATGATGTTCGCGATTTTTTCGATTGCCGTGGCGGCGGCCGAGGCGGCCGTGGGACTGGGTCTCGTGATCTCGATCTATCGCCATACCGGCACGACCGAACTCGACAAGATCGACAGGATGAAGGGGTGAGCGGATGCTGATGCAGGACTTCGCTTCCGTGCCTTTTCAGCCCGCCACTCGGGGTGGTTCGCCGGGGATTGTCGATTTTCTCTGGCTCATTCCCGCGCTTCCGATTCTCGCCTCGGGAATCGTTGCGCTGCTGAAACAGGCGCGCCGCAAGCTCGCCGCGAGCATCGCGATTGGCTCGCTAAGCGCTTCGCTGCTCCTATCGTTCTGGGCCTTTGTGTACGTTGTAGACGAGTGGGCTCACGGCTTGCTGACCCGCGACGTTGTCAACTTCACCTGGATTCAAGTGGGCGCGGCGCGCGTCGATCTCGGCTGGGTGCTCGATCCGCTGGCGGCCATCATGTTGGTGATGGTCAGCTTCGTCGGGCTGCTGATCTTTATCTACTCCGTGGGCTATATGGCCCGCGACGAGAACTTCACGCGCTTCTTCTGCTTCATGTCGCTCTTTGCCGGGGCCATGCTCGGCGTGGTGATCTCGAACAGCCTGCTGCTCCTGTTCATGTGCTGGGAGATCGTGGGACTTACGTCGTATCTGCTGATTGGCTTCTGGTATCAGAAGCCCGCGGCCGCGGCGGCAGCCAAGAAGGCTTTCGTCACCACGCGCGTGGGCGACATCTTTTTCCTGCTCGGAATCGTCTGGCTCTTCGCGCAGACCGGCACACTGCTTCTCTACAACCATGGCGTCGGATCGCTGGAGGGTCTGAAGCTCGCGGGGCTGCTCACGCAGCACGCTGGGCTCGGCCTGAGCGCCGCCGGCGCGATCGGTCTGCTGGTCTTCGCCGGAGCGGTGGGCAAGAGCGGCCAGCTTCCGCTGCACGTGTGGCTGCCCGACGCGATGGAGGGCCCCACGCCGGTCTCCGCGCTGATTCACGCGGCCACGATGGTTGCCGCCGGCGTATTTCTGGTGGCGCGCGTGTACCCGCTGCTGTCGATCGGCGCGGCCGCGAATGGAACCACCGTGCCGCTCACCATCGTGACGTGGGCCGGCGCGGCCACGGCGGTTTTCGCCGCGCTCATCGCCGTTGCGCAGAACGACATCAAGCGCATCCTCGCTTACTCGACCGTCTCGCAACTCGGCTACATGATGGCCGGGCTCGGCCTGGGCGGCGTGGCCGTGGGCATGTTCCACCTGATCACGCACGCCTTCTTCAAGGCGCTGCTGTTCCTCGGCGCGGGCTCGGTGATCCACGGCTGCCACGAAGAACAGGACATCCGCCGCATGGGCGGACTCAGGGCCGACATGCCGCTCACCTTCGCCGCATACTCCATCGGCATGTTGGCGCTGTGCGGGTTCCCGATCTTCTTCTCGGGCTTCTGGTCGAAGGACGGAATTCTGGAAGCCGCGCACAACTCCGCGGCCATCAAGGGGCCGTTCTATCTGCTGGTCTTCGGCGCGCTGCTCACCGCGTTCTACATGACGCGGCAGGTCTGTTCGGTATTCTTTGGCCAATGGCGCGGCCGCGAAGTGGCGCACGAAAGCCCGCGCGTAATGACGCTACCGCTCGCGATTCTGGCCTTCTTCGCCGTTGCCCTGGGCGCGATCGGAACGCCCGCGTGGCCGTGGTTCCACGCGTTCCTCGAGAACCGCGCAGCCACATTCGATCTGCACGGCTTCGCAGAACCCGGCTTGCTTGCGTTGATGGCCGCGTCGTCGCTGGTCGTGTTTCTCGGCCTCGGCCTGGGCTGGTGGCTCTACGGCAATAAATCGCCGAAGCCGGAAGAGCCGGACGCGCTCGAGAAGGCTGCGCCATGGCTGTGGGCCGGCTTGCGAGATCGCCTCTACGTCGATGAACTCTACGGCGTAACGGTGATTGCGTTCTACGCATGGTGGGCGCGCGTAGCCGATTGGTTTGACCGCCGCGTGTGGGGCGGCATGGTTGCGGCCGTTGCGGGGTCCTTCGGCCTTTGGGCGAAGCTCAATCGCCTGCTCGACGTGGATTGGGTCGACGGCGGCTTCGACAAAACCTGCGAGGAGCTTTCTACGAGCGGTGGCCTGCTGGCGCGCGTGCAGAGCGGCCGCGTGCAGAACTATCTGCGCATTCTGGCAGTGGCCGTCATCGCTCTGGCCGCAATTCTCTTTTGGAGCAGCCGGCCATGAACGGATTCGCGACTGGATTCCCGATTCTGACGCTGCTCACAGTGCTGCCGCTCATCGGCGCGGCCATCGCGCTTTTCTCGAAGCACCATGCGCGCGGCGTGGCGCTGCTTACGTCGCTCGCCAGCCTGGGCTTGGCGCTCTTCATCTGGACGCGCGTGCCGGCCAATGGCAAGATCGGCCTGGTCGAGTTGCACTCCTGGGCGCCTTCGCTCGGCATCGAGTATCACCTTGGCGTCGACGGGCTCGGCGCGCTGATGCTCGTGCTCTCGGCCATCGTCACGCTGATGGCGATCGACGCGGCGCATCGCGTGCACCACATGCCCGGCCTGTTCTACGGCCTCGTGCTGCTGCTCCAGTCAGGCCTCTTCGGCTCGTTCACCGCGCTCAATTTCTTCCACTGGTTCCTCTACTGGGAGCTGAGCCTGATCCCCGCGTTCTTCCTCATCAAGCTGTGGGGCGGCCCGCGGCGCGGGCCCGCGGCGACGCAATTCTTCGTCTACACCATGGCCGGCTCGGCAGCGCTGCTGATCTCGTTCCTCGCGATCTTCGTCGCCACCGGCTCCATGGATTTCGTCGACCTTGCGGCAATGGCCTCATCGGGCGGCTTGACGCAGATGGTTACAGCGCACCTCGGCGCGGCGATGCCGTGGCTCGCGATTGGCGTTTTGGCTGGATTCGCCGTCAAGGTGCCGCTGATGCCCTTCCACACGTGGCTGCCCGCCGCATACGCCGAGGCGCCTTCGCCGGTGACGATGCTGCTCACGGGCGCGATGTCGAAGATGGGCCTCTACGGCCTGCTGCGCATTGCGCTTCCGATCTTCGGTCCGCAGATCGCCGCGATGCGCACGCCGCTGCTGGTGCTTGCCACCGCGACTGTCGTGATGGGCGCCTTCGCCGCGGCGGCGCAGAAGGATCTGAAGCGCGTCTTCGCGTACTCGTCGGCGAATCACCTCGGCTACTGCCTGCTCGGTATCTTCGCACTGGCAATTCCGGCCTCCGGCGCAGCGGCTCAGGCGAGCCAGGCCGCGGCGCTCAACGGCGTCATCCTGCAGATGTTCAATCACGGCGTGACCGCGGCGGCGATCTTTTGGTTCATCGCCATGATTCAGTTCCGCACCGGCGGTCTGCGCGGTATCGATGATTTCGGCGGCCTGCGCAAGCCCGCGCCAGGCTTTGCCGGCCTCATGGGCATCGCGCTCTTTTCGTCGCTCGGACTGCCGGGGCTGAACGGCTTCGTCGGCGAGTTTCTGATCTTCCGCGGCGTCTTTCCGCTGGCGTGGGTTGCGGCAACGGTCTCCGTCCTCGGCCTTCTCGTAACCGCGGTCTTTATTCTCACCGTGATTCAGAAAGTCTTTAACGGTCCCGTGCCGGAGCACTGGGCCCATTTTCCCGATCTGCATCACAGCGAGCGGATGGCTCTGGCGCCGGTGATCGGACTGATGTTCCTGCTTGGCCTTGTGCCTCAGCTTATCGTGGCCACCGTGAATCCAACGGTGGTGAACCTGCTGGCGCACTGGAGATTTTGAATGTTGGCTTGGTCGATCGTCATCTCGTTTGCCGGCGCGCTGGTTTCCGCGCTGCTGCCCAAGGGCAAGCCTGCCCTGGCGCGCTGGTGGGCGCTCGCGGTGGCCGTGGCGGGGCTCGCGATCGCCGTTGCAGGTTACGCCGCCGGAATGGGCCAGGGCCGGCAGACGATCGTCGATGTGCTGTGGGTGCCGTCGATGGGCGTGCACTTCCTGCTCGCGGCCGACGGCATCAGCCGCGTGCTGGTTTTGCTCACGGGCATCGCCGCTGTCGCCGGCGTGCTCTTCAGTTGGAACATCGATCTCCGCACCAACCAATTCTTCGCCTTCTATCTCGCGCTCATCGGCGGGGTCTACGGCGTCTTCCTGAGCTTCGACTTCTTCCTGCTCTTCGTTTTTTACGAAATCGCCATCGTTCCCAAGTACTTTCTGATTGCGATTTGGGGCTCCACGCGGCGCGAGTACGGCGCGATGAAGCTGGCGCTCTACTCCTTCGTTGGCTCGGCGATGGTGCTCATCGGCCTGCTCGCTGCCTACGTCACTGCCGGTTCGCACTCTACCGCGCTCGTCGATCTGGCGCGCGCGGGCCTGCCTGTCAGCTTCCAGATGGGTTGTTTCCCGCTGGTCTTTGTCGGTTTCGGCATTCTCGCCGGTCTGTGGCCCTTTCACACCTGGGCGCCGACCGGCCACGTTGCCGCGCCCACGGCGGCGTCGATGCTGCTGGCCGGCGTGGTGATGAAGCTCGGCGCGTACGGCTGCCTGCGCGTCGCCATCGGCCTCTTTCCGCACGGCCTCGATCCGTGGGGATTCTCGATGCTCGGCATCGGCTCCTGGCGCGACGTGTTTGCGTGGCTCGCGGTGATCGGCATCGTTTACGGGGCGCTCGTTGCCCTGGCGCAGACCGACTTCAAATTCGTCATCGGATACTCGAGCGTGAGCCACATGGGCTTCGTGCTGCTCGGACTGGTGACGCTCAACCAGATCGGCGTCGACGGCGCGGTCTTGCAGATGTTCTCGCACGGCGTGATCGCCGGGCTGCTCTTCGCCATCGTCGGACGCATCGTGTACGACCGCACGCACACGCGCCAGTTTGCCGAGCTCGAGCCGATGCATCTCTCGCGGCGACTGCCCTTTGCGGCGTGGGCGTTTGTCGTGGCAGGCATTGCGTCGATGGGGCTGCCGGGCTTTTCGGGCTTCGTGGCGGAGCTGCAGGTGCTCGTCGGCGCTTGGAAGGTGAATCCCTGGTGGACGGTGGTTGCCGGAGTAGGCATTGTCGTCGGCGTGGCCTATGTCTGGCGCGCGCTGCAAAAGGCATTCTTCAGCGACGTGCAGCCCACCGCGCATGAGCTCGAGGCCGAGCACGCGCACAAGCTCGACGCCATTACGTGGCCCGAAATCGCCGGGGTCGCGCTGCTCGGCGCGTCGACGTTGGTTGTCGGTTTGTATCCGCGCATTCTTCTCGATTCGATCGAGCCGGCCGTGAAGGCGCTGCTTGCGGGAGGGATGCAATGAACTACTCCGATCTCTTCCGCGCCACGCTGCCGGAGACGGCTCTCGAAGTCGCCGCGCTGCTGGTGATTGTTGTCGATCTCGGCTTTCTGCGCAGGGCCGCGACAAAGAGCCGCGTCGCCGTCGCCGCATTGCTTGGCGTCTGCGGGTGCGCCGCCGCGATCTGGGCCGTCTACGCGGCTGGACGGGACGGCCTTCGCGTCGACGGCAACTTCGTGCTCGGTGCCTGGGGCCCCGCTCCCGTCGCACAAATCGCGATCCTTGTCCTCACGGGGCTCACGCTTCTGCTGCTGATCGATTCCGAATTCACGCGCAACGCAGGCGAGTACGTTGCTGTGGTGCTGATGGCTGCAGCCGGCGGTCTGATTATCGCCGCGGCGCTGGACCTGCTCGTGATTTTCATAGGCCTGGAGCTGCTTTCGCTCGGGCTCTACATTTTGACGGCCTTCGCGAAGCAATCGGGCAAGAGCGCCGAGGCGGCGCTTAAGTATTACCTCTTCGGCGGCATGTCGACGGCGTTTCTGCTCTTCGGCTTCAGCTACTTCTACGGATTGAGCGGCACCACGTCTCTGGCCGGAATTCAGGAAGCAATCTTCCGCTCCGGGCCGACTCCGCTCCTTTACGTTGCGTGGACTCTGGTAATCACAGGTCTCGGATTCAAGGTAGCAGCAGTCCCGTTCCACTTGTGGGCGCCGGACACCTATGAAGGCGCGCCCGCTCCTGCCGCGGCTTTCATTGCTTCGGTATCCAAGGTGGCGAGTTTTGCACTGCTGCTGACCTTTTTCGGCGGTGGCATTCCGATTCGCATCCCACTGGAGGGCTATACCGAAAGTGCGATCGATCGGCTTTATAGCCAATATGTCGCGTCTGCAACTCATGTGATCGAGGTGATGTTATTGGTTGCCGCGGCCTCCATGGTTGTCGGCAACCTGGCTGCGCTGGCACAGTCCAGCGTCCGTCGCCTCCTCGCTTACTCGGCAATCGCCCACGCAGGTTACATTCTGCTTGGTGTCTGTCAGCTGCCGCATGTCAACCTTGTTCCATTTTCGCAGCGGCAGATAGGGGGCATGGCAGCCTTATTGCAGGCCATCATCGCTCACGACACGCCCATCCTCTACTACATCCTCACGTACGGCCTCACCACGATCGGCGCATTTGGCGTGGTCGGTGTCGTGGAGCGCGCCACGGGCTCCGACAAGCTCGACTCTTTTCTCGGCCTGCACAAGCGCAATCCGTGGCTCGCCGCGGTGCTGTTGGTGCTCTTTCTCTCGCTTGCCGGGATTCCGCCGCTGGCTGGTTTCTGGGCCAAGTTCAATCTTTTCGCTGCAGTTCTCGGCGTCGGCGCAGGCCCGGTCCCCTTTGCCCTCGTCGCTCTCGCCATCGCGTTGAGCGCCGTGTCCCTCTACTACTACCTGCAGGTGCTCAAGCGCGCCTACGTGATGCCCGCGGCCGACGAGTCGCCGATCAAGGCCCATCCGGTTACGCTCACCGTGCTCATCGCCATCGCCGCCGCCGTGCTCCTCCTCGGCTGCTTCCCGGCGCTGCTGCAGAACTGGATCGCGAGCTTCTACGCGTAGCGGGTAGCTTTCCGCGGCCTACCGCGCGCCGAGTGATGGCGCGCACGCAACAAAGCCGAAGTCTCTCTTGGTTTGCCGGGCATTTACACGACACGCCGCACGCCGGGCATGCGGATGAACGGATCGGCCAGCAGCCAGCAGGCCACGCAAGCCAGTGTGCCCGTGACGCCGAACTTCACAAGAGCCGGTGCAGCCCACCCGCGTAAAAGCAGGCTGATACCTACCAGCACTGGCGGATGAATGATGTACACCGCGTAAGCCCGCCGATTGAGCCACGACCAGAAAGTCGAAGGCTGGTTCATCCGCTCACGGAAAACCAGCAGCCAGATGGCGATCAGACCCCAGGCAATGAAGGGTTCCCAAAGAGCGTAGAGAATCGCGGCCCAGGAAAGCCCGCCTGAAGTGTCGGCCTTTGAAGCGCCATTCAAAGCCCTCAGGATCGTGATGCCAATCGGAAGACAGGGCCATGCAATGAACAGGGTGATGATCCAGGGCCGCGCATCTCGCCAGCCCAATTGCCGCAGCCAGTCGAAGCGCCACGCTGCAAGTCCCACCGCAAAGAGAAAGATGTAACCGGGAAAGTAGCCAAGCTGCAAGCCAAAGACATTCTGGCCCACCGGCACGAACTGACGGACGGCGAGAGAAGCGGCGGCGACTGCGAGAGCGCTCACCAACCACCAGCGATATGCAGGCGCGGGCTTCGGAGTCTGCTGAAATTGGGCCAGAGGTGAGCCGAAAATTGCTCGCCAACCGCAGTAGGCGAGGCAAAAGAGCAGGAGCGCCTGCGCAAACCAAAGCGGGCCGTTGATGAACTCCTTGCGTTGCCAGAGAAATGAGATGGTGGGCCAGAATCCGTCGCCCTGCGCGGCGGTCACAAGCGCGGCGGTCAGCGGTCCCAGGATCAAGCCGAATGCCAGTAGTGGCAGGCCGAGGCGGAGGAAGCGGTCTGCAATGAAGCGCAGGTAGCCTTTGCGCTCTAGCGATGCTGGCGTGAAATAGCCTGCCAACAGAAAGAAGACACCCATGAAATAAGCCTGGTTGGTGGAGCAGAAGAGAATGAGCAGCACACTGGACAGCGAGTGGGAGGGCGGGACTTCGTGCCAGAACCAGCCGCCGATGGCGCCATACGTGATGGCTGTGTGGTGCAAGACCACAAAGGCCGTCATCACCGCGCGCAGGCGGTCAATGTAAAGCTCGCGTTGCGGCATGAGCCATTGTACGCGAGGGTGGAATCGCCGGCTCCATCCTCGCGTACAGGCGCAATCAGTACTTCACAATCGCCGTGAACGAATCCGGCTTCAGGCTCGCGCCGCCCACCAATGCGCCGTCGATGTCTTCCTGGCTCATCAGAGTGGTGACGTTGTCGGGCTTCACGCTGCCGCCGTAGAGAATCCGCATCGCAGCGGCCACCTCGGCGCCGAGCAGCTTCGCGACTTCGGCGCGAATCACCTTGTGCGCGTCTTCGGCAATCTCCGGCGTTGCGGTCTTGCCCGTGCCGATGGCCCAGACCGGCTCGTAGGCGATCACGATGGGCGCGGCGGCCTCGGGCGCGATTCCGGCGAAGGCGCCGTTGATCTGCGTCTTCAGCACGCTCTCGGTCTTGCCCGCCTCGCGCTCCGCGAGCACCTCGCCGATGCAAACTACCGGGACGATGCCGTGCTTGAGCGCGGTGTGGAGTTTCTTGTTCACGATCTCGTCGGTCTCGGCGAAGTACTGCCGGCGTTCGGAGTGGCCGATCAGCGTGTGCGTTCCGCCGATAGCCTTCAGTTGCCCGATCGAGGTCTCGCCGGTGTAGGCGCCCTCCTCGGCAAAGTGAATGTTCTGCGCGCCGACTGCCACGTTCGATCCCTTGCAGGCGGGAACGACCGTGGGCAGCAGAACGGGGGAGGGAAACAGGGCGATCTCGTCGCGGGTGTGGCCGGCGACGAGCGGCAAAAATGCATCGACAAACGCCTTGGCTTCCGCGGGCGTCTTGTACATCTTCCAATTGGCGGCGATAAGAGCTTTACGAGACATGTTGGTTGGTTCCTCAATTTGATTTTAGAGGATCGCATTGGCGCGCAGGGTGACCGTGGGCACAGGGCGCCGTTTCCAGTGCTGTTTCGACCCGCGTTTACAGATGCAGCACCTTCGCACAGAAAACATTCGCCTTCAGAATTCTGGTGCGGCCCAACTTTCCAACTTGCAGGAGTCCCGATCGTTTATCGCCAGTGACCGCATAATCGGGTTGCGCCGCCTCAATCAGGTCGAGCAGATAGTTATCCGCGGGATCGATGGCTTCGTGCTTGCGCGGCAAAGGACCGGGCCAAACCTCCGCGCGATGAAGGTTGTTGACCAGGATGCCAACATCGTAAGGATGAAGAATCCTGCGGAACTTCAAATTGCGCGAAGCGGCGCGTATTTCCTCGATATGCTCGCCACAGGTCAGAAGACGAAAACCGCCTTCCAGCCAAAGGTCAACGATCCGGGCGGGCAGACTATCCGCCTTGAGCAGAGCGCTGAAGAGAATGTTGCTGTCAAGGAGAACCAGCATCAACGCCGCCGCGCACGAGCCCAGGCGAGCGACTCTTCGACGGCCGTATCGATCTCTTCCTGGCTCACGTTGGCATTTTTCTCGCGAACGGCTCGGAGAGTCGTATCGAAGATGTGCCTGTTGACGGCCTCGGCGACAAACCGCGAAAGCTCGCCTTTTTTCCCGCGGCCCTCGCGGGCCAGGAATTGGCGCAGTGAGCGGTCAAGATCGGAAGAAACAACCAGATTCCAGCGGGTTGAAGAAGCGGCCATAGTCGATCTTTCTTCGTCCAGTGTACACCTAAACAGATAAACATACAAACATTCATCTGTTTGTGCGCATAAACACTATAGGCTCCTGCTCATTAGCTTCCCTGCGCGCTGGGTGACGGTGGGCACAATGCGGCAGGGCCTAGCGAGATCGCGAGGGGTGCCGATAGACTCTCAGGTACGGCAAAGAATATGGCAAAGATAATGACAGCCACTGAGTTCAGGGCAAGATGCCTTGGACTGTTCGATTGGGTTGCAAAGACGGGCGAAACGATCGTGATTACTAAGAGGGGAAAGCCGGTGGCTCGCGTAGTACCCATACCGTCGAATAGTGAGCCGGACAAGTCGTCTGAGGCGGGTGTCAAGGTTCTTAAGTCCCGAGAGCTCCGAGGCCAGTAGCCTTCTGCCCTTTGAGATGCAGGCCGATCCCGCCGACCGTATTATCGTCGCCACTGCGCGGCATTTGGGCGCAACGCTCGTCACGGCCGGCCAAGCATTACTGGAACTTTCAAAGAAGGGGCATTTCAGGACGCCCGACGCCGCTGATTGGTTCCGTGCACAAAAAGAAACGCATCCGGCGGCCTCCCACCGGATGCGTTTCAACTGACAACTAATCCCTGACAACTGTCTTACTTGTTAGTCAGCGCCTCGACGCCGGGCAGCTTCTTGCCTTCGAGGAACTCGAGCGAGGCGCCGCCGCCGGTCGAGATGTGGGTGATCTGGTCGGCAACGCCAGCCTGATTGATTGCGGAGACCGAATCGCCGCCGCCGATGATCGACGTGGCGGTGCGGTTGGCCGCAACGGCGTGAGCGATGGCGTTGGTGCCCACGGCGAAGCGCGGGAACTCGAAGACGCCCGCCGGGCCGTTCCAGACGATGGTCTTGGCGGTCGCAACCACGTGCTCGATGGCCGCGATCGACTGCGGGCCGATGTCGAGGCCCTGCCAATCGTCCGGGAAGTCTTTCGAGCAGTCCCACTCCTGGGTTTTGGCGTCGGCGGCGAAGTTGTCGGCCAGGATGTTATCGACCGGGAGCAGGAGGTTGACGCCCTTGGCCTTGGCTTTGGCGAGCGCGTCTTTCGCCATTTCGATCTTGTCCTCTTCGACGAGGCTCTTGCCGGTCTTGACGCCGAGCGCGCGCTGGAAGGTGTAGGCCATGCCGCCCACGATGACCAGCGTGTCGACCTTGTCGAGCAGGTTCTGGATGACGTCGATCTTGCCGGAGATCTTGGAGCCGCCGATGATGGCGACGAACGGCTTCTCGGGCGACTCGAGCGCTTTGCCGAGATAGGTGATTTCCTTTTCCATCAGCAGGCCGGCAACGGCGGGCTTGAGGAAGTGAGTGATGCCTTCTGTCGAGGCGTGCGCGCGGTGCGCGGAGCCGAACGCGTCGTTCACATAGATCTCCGCCAGCGAGGCCAGAGCCTTAGAAAACGCCGGATCGTTGGCTTCCTCTTCGGCGTGATAGCGCAGGTTCTCGAGCAGAAGCACCTGGCCCGACTCGAGCTGGCGCGCCATCTCTTCGGCCACCTCGCCCACGCAATCCGGCGCAAAGGCCACGTTCATGTCTTCGCCCAGCTTCTTGTCGAGCAGTTCGCGCAGGCGGACGACGACGGGACGGAGCGAGTACTTTGGATTCGGCTTGCCCTTGGGCCGGCCGAGGTGTGAAGCCAGGAGGACTTTGGCCTTGTGGCGGAGCGCGTACTCGATGGTGGGCAGCGTGGCCACAATGCGCGTGTCGTCGGTGATGGTCGAGCCGTCCTCGGTCAGCGGGACATTGAAGTCGACGCGGATGAACAGCCGCTTATTGGTCAGATCGATGTCTTTGATCGAGAGCTTGGACATGGGAGGATGCCTTTCGTGCAAGGTTAAAGACGGTGATCGAGAGCCGTGGACCGTGAGCCGTGGACCGTGGACCGTGGGCCGTGAACCGTGGACTGCGTTCGCCTCATTGCTGACGATTCGCTTTGCACGGTTCACGAAGCACGATTCACGATTTCTTACAGCCCCTTCTTGGCCAGGAAGCCGATCAGGTCGACCACGCGGTTCGAGTAGCCCCACTCATTGTCGTACCAGCTCAGCACCTTGACGCTCTGGCCGACCACCTTGGTCAGCGGGGCGTCGAAGATCGACGAGAGCGGGCAGCCCTTGAAGTCGGAGCTGACCAACTGGTTGTCGTCGTAGCCCAGGATGCCCTTCAGCGAGCCCTCGCTGGCAGCCTTCATGGCGGCGTTCAGCGCCTCAGCGGTGATGGGCTTCTCGGCGATGAAGGTCAGGTCGACGACCGACACGTTCGGGGTGGGGACGCGAATGGCGAAGCCGTCGAGCTTGCCGGCGGACTCGGGAATGACCAGCTTGAGAGCCTTGGCGGCGCCGGTCGAGGTGGGAATCATCGACAGAGCGGCGGCGCGGGCACGGCGCAGGTCCTTGTGCGGGAAGTCGAGGATGACCTGGTCGTTGGTGTAGCTGTGGATCGTGGTCATGATGCCGGAGACGATGCCGCAGGTCTCGAGGATGACCTTGACGACCGGGGCCAGGCAGTTGGTGGTGCAACTGGCGTTGGAGAGGATGTTGTGCTTGGCCGCGTCGTACTTGTCGTCGTTCACGCCAAGGACGATGGTGAGGTCTTCGTTCTTGGCCGGGGCCGAGATGATGACCTTCTTCACGGTTGCGCCCAGGTGCGCCTTGGCCTGGTTGGCGTCGGTAAAGCGGCCGGTCGACTCAATGACCACCTGCGCGCCCACGTCGGCCCAGGGCAGCTTGGCGGGATCCTTTTCCGCGTAGACCTTGATTTTCTTGCCGTCGACGGAGATAAAGTCGTCGCCTGCCTTGATCTCGTTGGGCAGGTTGCCCAGGATCGAGTCGTACTTGAGCAGGTGGGCCAGCGTCGCCGGGCTGGTCAAGTCGTTTACGGCGACAAAATCGATTTCTTTGTTGCCAAGAGCGGCGCGCAACACGTTGCGGCCGATGCGGCCGAAGCCGTTGATTCCAACTTTTACTGCCATGTGTGAGTTCTCCTTGGTGATCGGTGAGGCATGAGTGTCGAAAACATGAAATCCGCGGTGTCTGGATCGATTTCCACCAAACCCTTGATCGTATCATTGCGGGCGGCGGTGGAAAACAGCGCGCCGAGCCCGCTCGTGCATACGATTCCCTTCCGTTAGGGTGAAGCTCCCACGATGGAACTGTATGTGACGGAGTGCACACAATTTGCAGCACACGTGCCGAGTATGGTATTCGGGTTGAAGCAGAGCTTTCAGCAAGGATTAAAGGCAGCATGAGAAGACGCTCCAGACGCGGTCCTAATATTTCGGAATCCACGGGCAAGATCGGGCAGGAACTCCCATCGAATCAACCGGCTCCGCTCGTGCCGCTCTATCCCGACGACACACTTTCCCGCCCGCAGCAGGCTCAGCAGAGGCCGCATGAGGTCCGGCACAGCGCCCCAGGACAGCCCTCGGGACCCCGCGCGCCGCAGCGGGCACCGCGGCCGGCGAAGGCGGAATGGAACGAACCGCCCGATTCGGGACGCCTCGAAGTTGAAGATCAGCCCGAGATGCCTCCGGTCACTATTCCCAAGCCCAATGCCGCCGGGCAAACGCCCAAGGGCTTCGTGGTGCTGGCCATCGGCCTGCCCGGCTCGGGAAAGACCACGTGGTTCGGCCGGCGCGGCATCACCCCGCTCTCCTCGGACCTGCTGCGCAACATTCTTTTCGACGACGTGGAGGAGCAGCGCTACCAGGGACTGGTCTTTTCCACGCTCCGCTCGCTCTTGCGCGCGCGGCTCATCGCCCGCATGCCCATGAACTACGTGGACGCGACCAACCTCTCGATCCACGAGCGCCGCCAGTGGATCAAGATGGCCAAGAGTTTCGGCTACGAGGTGCAGGCCGTCTTCTTCGACGTGCCGCTGGATGTGTGTCTCGATCGCAATCGTCAGCGCGACCGCTCGGTGAGCGAAGACGTGATGCGCCGCATGGCCGAAAAACTCAAGCCGCCGGTCTTTGAAGAAGGATTCGAGAAGATCACCGTGGTGCGCGTAAAGAGCGCAAATTAGCGATCTGCGACAATTGCAGACTTCCCAGATTCGAGAATTGAACTTGGGAAGTCTGCAATTGGTCTTGCGCATATCTTGGTTCACTGCTGTACATGCTTGTCCTAGCGGCACTCGAGGGAGTGAATCTTATGCTGGAACAATGGGAAACACACGAATGCTGGGTCGCTCACTTCGATATTCTTGGCTTTAAATCACTCCTGGACCAAGGGTGGATGGAGTTTAAAACCGTACTGTCGCAGTCTAAGATAGACGACATTATTGAATCCATAAATGATATGCCAGCATTGCATCGTGAGCATATCGACTACTTGTTTTACGCAGATACTTTTATCTTTTATTCCAAGTCGGACCAGGTTAAAGATTACCCTTCAATGCTGTCTGTTGCACAGAAGTTTATTCGTAAATGCATCTCCATCAAGCTTCCTGTCCGGGGCGCAATCTCTTTTGGCGAATTGATCTTCGGGCATGAAAAGAAGATTTTGATGGGAAAGGCTTTTCTCGAAAGCTACGAGTATAGCGAAGATCAGAATTGGCTGGGACTTCTCCTCACGCCTTCTGCAACAAGAAAGGTGTCCGAGTATTCTCTGAATCCATTGCACCATTTTTACATCAATCGGGATATTCCATTGAGACGGCATTCGATATTCAATTTGGATGTTTTTGCGTATACGTTTTGTCAAGGCAGTGCCAACTTTTCCAACCCCTTGCTTGGCGATCTGGACGAAATGCTGAAGAGTGCACCGGCCGCAGAAAAGGCGAAATACGAGAACACGATCGAATTCATCAAAAAATACGACGACATAAGGCCTGCGAATCAAAACGTATAAGCTGTCATCCTGAGCGACCGGAGCGCAGTGCAGGGAGTCGGCAGAATGGCTGATTCGGGGCGTTAGACTACGGCCATGAGCGCTTCGTCGGTGCCTCAGCCCTACGCGGAGCCCTGGCCACGTGGCACATGCTCCGACGTTCCCGCCGTGGGCCGTGCAGCGAATTCACGCGCCCTTCACAGGTCTTCAATGCACTCTGCGCGTAGAATTAATTTGCTTCCTGAAAACCTGTGAGGTCTGCCGAAGGGAGGAAGTTTTCCATGGCAGGTATAGCGCATGCGGCTGTTGGGCTGGCCGTCAAGCCGCTCGTTCCCGAAGTCAATGTTGGCTGGCTTATCCTCGGTACATCCGTGCTGGACATTCTGTGGATCGCCTTCTGGTGCGTTGGCCTTGAAACCTCGCCCGCATACCATGGGCCCGGCGCGCATCCGCCGTGGTGGGACCACAGTCTGCTGATGGCCGCAGTTTGGTCTGTGCTGTTTGGCCTGCTGGCCTTCTGGCTGGGGCGGCGCTCCCGCTACCGGACACGGATTGGGGTCGTCTTCGGCCTGATGGTCTTCTCGCACTGGGTGCTTGACTGGATCACGCATCCGATGACGGCGCTGGCGCCCAGCGACAAGGGCATACCCATTGCCTTCGGCAACTCGCCGCTCGTTGGCTTGGGTCTCTATCGCTCACTCACGGCAGTCTGGGTGACGGAGATCGGCGGCTTCCTCGCCGGTCTGGCGGTTTACATCGTGTGGCGCGTGCGGAGAAAGAAGCCGGCGCATGCCGCCGCGCCGGTAGCGCGCTGATCCATGTGGCGGACTACACGCAACGCCACGTTGGGCAGGTGGTCACCACGGCCCAAGTGCTCAAGGCGCTGAGGGCTTAGTCCCGAGCATCGACGACCCTTCTCGCGCCCAGCCTGCCAGCCGCGGCCACTTTGCGCTTCCGGGCCGGGTCTCGCCATCCCCATCGCGGCTACCAGGTCACACCCCGTTCGCAACGCCGGGCAGCGGCGCATCCCCTTAAGAAAATCGCTTTTCCGGTTGCCAGCGGTCCTTCCGGCGAATACACTGGTCTGCACATCCACGCACACGGAAAATCGCCACCGGATTCCCTCGTGGCACAGGGTTCGATTGCGGTGGTAGGCTTTGTTTCTCGGGAGCAATTCCGGTTCGCGGGTAATTCTTTTGTGAGGCGTTGCGGGGTATTCGCCGGCAAAAAGACGAGGCAGTCATGACAGAGAAACTCACATTCGGGGAAAAATTCGGTTACGGCCTGGGCGATATGGCGGCCAACTTCGTCTTCCAGGCGATGCTGGCGCTGCAACTGGACTTCTACACGCACACCTTCGGCCTGACGGCCGCGCAGGCGGGCACGCTGTTCCTCGTCGTCGGCCTGGGGGTGGCCTGCCTCAATCCGGTGATGGGCGTGATTGCCGACCGCACCAGCACGCGATGGGGCAAGTTTAGGCCCTGGCTGCTGTGGTCCGCGGTTCCCTTCGGCGTCATCGGCGTGCTTACGTTTACTACGCCCGACATCGGCCCCGCCGCGAAGATCGCCTACGCCTGGACCACCTACATCCTGCTTCGCGTGGTCTATACCGTCAACAACGTTCCGTACGCCTCGCTGACGGCGGTTATGACCTCGGACCCGGACGAGCGCACCAGCATCGCCAGCTATCGCCAGATCTTCGCGAACACGGCAGGGTTCATCGTGCAGAGTCTGGCGATTCCCATGGTCGCGTTCCTCGGGCGCGGCAACGACGCGCGCGGCTACCAGCTCACCATGGGCGTTCTGTCGGCGTTGAGCGTGATCTTCTTCATCGTTGCCTTTCTATCGACAAAAGAGCGCATCCAGCCCGATCCGCAGCAGAAGACCTCGCTCACGCGGGACCTCGCGGACCTGTTCCGGAACGGGCCCTGGATCGTGCTCTTTCTGGCCACGCTCTTCTATTTTGCCGCCATCGTGATTCGCGGCAACGTGATGCTGCCCTATTTCCGCTACGTTGCCGGCAACGCGAACCTCTTCTCCTGGTTCAACGGATTCGGACTGGCCGCGTTGATCGCGGGCGTGGCCTGCTCCACGGCCGTGTCGACCCGGGTAGGAAAGCGCCAGCTCTTTTTCGCCAGCATGTTTCTGTCGGGCGTTCTGGCAGCGGCGCTGCTATTCATCCCGTCGCATGCTACCGCCGTCATCGTCGGAGTCGAGGTGCTTCGCCAGTTCGCGTTCGGATTGTCGGGGCCCATCCTGTGGGCCATGATGGGCGACGTGGCCGACTACGGCGAGTGGAAGACGGGCCGCCGCGCCAGCGGCACGGTGACCTCCGCCGTCGTCTTCGCCCTGTGGGCGGGGCTGGCGCTGGGCGGCGCCATTGCCGGATGGCTCTTCTCGCTCTACGGCTTCGTCTCCGAGGCCCCCGTGCAGTCGGCGCACGCGCAGCAGGGAATCCTGCTCACCGCGAGCGTCTGGGCCGGGCTGGCTTTCGTTGCCACAGCGATCTCGCTGATCTTCTATCCCATCTCGCGCGAACTGAACCAGAAGATCGCCAACGAGCTGGCCGAGCGGCGCAAAGGGTTCGTGCAGGGCAACGCGCAGTAGAGGGATCGCTGCTCCGGCGATGGCGCCGAAGAGGAGGAATCATGCCAATCGAATCGCGGGCAAGAGCGTGCGCGGCCGTGGCGGCGGCGCTGATTGTCGCCTGTGCAGCGGCCGCCGCACAGGCGCCTGCTTCTCTGAAAGATGCCTACAAGGGCGACTTCGCGATCGGCGCGGCCATGAATGAAGCGCAGATCAACGGGCTGGATCAGCGAGGCGACGCCCTCATCGAGTCGCAGTTCGACTCCATCTCGCCGGAGAATGTGCTCAAGTGGGAGCGGGTTGAGCCGCAGCCGGGCAAATACAACTTCGATCTGCCCGACAAGTACGTGGCATTCGGCCAGGAGTACCACATGTTTATCGTGGGCCACGTTCTGATCTGGCATAACCAGACTCCGGACTGGGTGTTCCACGACGACAAAGGCAACCTCCTCAGCCGCGATGCGCTGCTCGCGCGCATGAAGGACCACATCTTTACGGTCGTGGGCCGCTACAAGGGGAAGATTCAAAGCTGGGACGTCGTCAACGAAGCGCTCAACGACGATGGCACGCTTCGCCAATCACTCTGGTACAAGATCATCGGCCCCGACTACATCGAGAAGGCGTTTCAGTTCGCGCACGAGGCCGACCCGCAGGCGCAACTGATTTACAACGACTACAGTCTGGAGAACGAGGCGAAACGAAACGGCGCCGTCGCGCTGATCAAGAAGCTAAAGGCCGAAGGAATCCCGATCACGGGTGTCGGCATCCAGGGGCACGACCACCTGGATTGGCCTACCGCGGAACAGGAGGACACGGCGATCTCGGCGTTCGCGGCGCTGGGCGTCAAGGTCTCGATCACGGAGTTCGATATCAACGTGCTGCCCAATGCCGGCCATCAGCCCACCGCGGATGTGACGCTGAGGATCGAGCAGAACGCGGCGCTGAATCCCTACGTCAACGGATTGCCGGACGCGGTGCAGCAACAGCTCGCCGCGCACTACGCCGAACTGTTCCGCGTCTTTCTCAAGCATCGCGACGTTGTGGAACGGGTGACGTTCTGGAACGTCACGGACGGCGATTCCTGGCTGAACGACTGGCCGGTGAAGGGACGCACCAATTACCCGCTACTGTTCGATCGCGCGGGCAAGCCGAAGCCGGCATACGACGCGGTGATTCGCGTGGCGTCGGAGTCGCAGGCGCACTGAGCCAGAGAGAACCGGGGCCTTCGGGCCTCCGCAGTCCTAGCTTCCGAACTCGCACAAACCCGTCACGTATTCGGCTGAGCCGTCGCGCAGCCAGCCGTCCAACTGCGCCGGCTCCTTGAGCTGCTGGCCGCGCGCCCGCGGCACGATCGCGTATTCGCACGCCATCTGCGGCAGAGCCGTCATGTCACCCCACAGCCGCTCGAACTGCGCCACGGGATAGATGTCTTCCTGCCCCTTGCCCCAGCGCTTCTTTACATCCTTGAGCGTGATGTAGGTGGGCATGCGCGCGGCCATGGCGCGAACCGCCGCCGCCAGCTTTTCCGCGTTCCCCAAATCTGCCCGGCTCAGCCCGAACATATCGAGCAGCGCGTCGATGTCGATCCAAAAGGTGTTCGAGTTGTAGTAGGAGAGATGAAACTCCATCTCTTCCTGCGGCAGCGCCAGACCTTCCACCAGGCGCACGCGCCCGTCGACACGCGCCAGCCCGCCGCCGCGATCGTCGATGCGGCGGGTGATGACCTCGACGGTCATGGCTGCTTTTCGCGCGATGTGCCAGCCGAGGATGCCGGGGTCGAGATCGGCGCCCATGGTGTCGACGTTGTGAACCATCAGATAGCGCAGCCGGGGATGCGCGTCCAGCATGGTCTTGAGCACGCCGCTGCGGAACAGGTTCGGCACCTCGTACCAGTGACCGACGGGGTGCAGGCACTGCAGGGGCAGATTGTCGGTGTAGTCGCTGGCCTCGCCCTTCGCCCGCGCCCACGCGATCAGCGCCGCGCGCACGCTCTCGCGCACCTTCTGCGCCTGCTCATCGAGCATCTGTTGCGGCGTGTCCTCCCAGGCAAAGCGCAGATCGCGCACGGTGGGGATCATCCGCAGCCCCACGCTTCGGCCCGGCGAAAGATAGAGCGGCCCCGTGTATCCGTAGTTGCCTTCGCGGCGCAGCGCCTCATCGAGGGGCTTGTGCGTCAGATAGCTGGTCGTGATCGCGTGGGGGACCGCGCATCCGTAGAGACGGCTTGTGCGGCGGCTCTTTGCCAGGTGCGTCTCGAGAAACGTACGATGCGCGCCGGCAAGGCGGCAGAAGGGGCTGAGCGCCTTGACCACGCCCGCGCCACGCGTCCAGCGGCTGCCCGCCCCGCCACTCAACGTGACCGCGGCAACCGCGCCCGCAGCCAGCGCCTCCTCGCCCAGGGCGCGAATCTTCGCGTCCACGCCCTGGCGCGCGTCGAAGAGTTGCTCCGCCGGCACGTCCTCGATCTGGACGGACGCGGCAAGGCGGTTCTGCGCAAGCCCGATGTGCCCGGCGCGCAGTTCCGCCTGGATGCGCTCGTGCTGGATGGGATCGAATCCGTTTTGGGCAAGAAGAGAATCGAGCGATTCCGTTTGCTCGTCGGCGCGATTGCCGTGCGGCAACAGGCGGTCGAGCAGCCCGCGGCTGCGCTCGCGGGCGCCCGGAACGTCGTGGCAGAGCGAACTGAATCGCTCCAGGTCGACGCGCTCGCCGAGCGAGAGCAGCCGCTGGTCTTTTCTGAGCAGCGCAGGCAGCACGATGTTGTAGTAGCCGTCGGGCAGGATGGCCGCGGCGCCCGCCTTCAACTCCGCGAATGTGCCGCGCTCGTTGATCGCGAAATCGTAGACCACCGGCTGCATGGCGAAGGCCACGCCGCCGGCAAGCCGGCCGCTCACCTCGCGCATCAGTGCGCCGAGGCGGTTCTGCGCTTCCGGCTTGCGCTGGGGATCGAAGATGAATCCCATGCCTCCGCCCGACATGCCGCCCAGCATCCAGAATCCCCAGAAGGCGTCGCCAAAGACCTTGCGCGTCTCGCGGATCAGCGTTTCAGTGTAGAGATTGCTGGCCCAGGGAATGATGGTCTGGATCGGTCCCTCGAAGTTCCGCTGCGTGGCGCCGCCGATCGAGCGCACATCGCCTTTGCGCAAATCGTCCAAAATCTCATCGAGAATTTTCCCGGCCGTCTGCCGCGCGTCCCACTCGACTCCGGAGCGCAGCAGGTATCGTTCCGTGACCATCTCAAGGATCGGCCCCACGTCCTGCGCCATGCCGCCGTGCACCAGCACGAGGCTTTCCTGCAACCGCTCCCGCGTTTGCGCGCCGACTTCGGTTTCCGGCAGGATGCGGTGATTCGGCAATAGCCGTCCGCGGCTGACGCCAAATTCCGGATCGCCCGCGGCCGCGAGCACGCCCTCGATCAGCTTGATCCCCGGCCAGACTCCGCCCGAGTCCTGCCATCCGCCGCCGGAGCCGCCCAGCCACTCGCCGAGAATGGCGCGGGCCGCCACCAGCCGCCGCTCCGGCTCAGCCAATTGCCCGGTGAGCGACGAGGCCTGTCCCGTGGCGCGCATGCAGACCGAGATCAGCGAAGCCAGCAAGGTGGTCGAGACGGCCAGACGCGATCCTTTGGGAATATTGTTTACGTGGCTCACGATCTCGATGCCGAGTCCTTCGCGCTGCATCAGCCGCGCCAGAACCGACTGGAGCGGCTGGCCCGAGCCTTCCAGTCCCGGCGGCACGATGCCTGAGGCGATCACCGCCGCCTTGAGCAGGCCAAGATAGTCGCGGCCGAAATCGAAGAGCTCCTGCAGGTCGCCAATCTCCGCCGTCGCATCGAGATCGACGCTGACCAGCCGGATCACCGGCCGGTCGATCACGCGCAGATACGCTTCGACGGGCGGCTTCGGCGCCGCCGCGCCCGATCCCGCGCCCGATTGGTGGATCGCAAGGTCGATCGAAACGTTCAGTACGCGCGCCATCTCCGGCAGGTCCATGCCGAGAAAGAAGATGTCGCTCCAGCCCGAGTGGCTCAGGTCCATGCGCACGGGCGTGGATTCGTGAAGGATCGGGAAGGGATCGCCGTTCCTGCGATCGAGGAGCTCGCGGCGAATGCGTAGCGCGTAGTCGGCGGGGTGTCCGCTGCGGAACATCCATTGATTGCCGCGCACCGAGCGCACGCTGCGCCGCACCTGGTCGGCCAGCGTCTGGAAGCCGAGCCCGCGATATGCGGCAGCGAGGGCGCTGGAAAGGCCGTCGCTCCAGCCCGCGGCGGCCTGCGCGCCGAGAAAAATGCCGATCGCCTCCTCGTAGCGCCGGCTCAGCAGCTTCTCGAAGCCGCTGAAGGGAACCAGCGCGTTGCCGGCGCCCAGGCCGGTGCGCCGCGCCGGCAAGTGAAAGCGGTGAATGGCGTAGAGAAAGAAGAGCGCACGGACGCGCTCGTAGAGATTGTCGCTCGAGCGCCGGAGCCGCTCCAGATCCTCGGCCTCGGCCATGAGTTGCTTCGCCGTTGCGCCGTCGCAGAAGGCGTCGAGGGAACGGTTGCGAAGCGCGGGATCGGCCGCGGTGACGATCGAGCTCAGTCCGCTCACGCGCCCGCTCCCTTCGCGGAGAGCATCTCGCGCGCGGCCAGGGCGTTGATGAGCTGGGTCAGCACCTCGTCGCGATCCTGCCCGCTCAAGGACAGCGCCAGTTGCGCCGTGAACAGTCCGTACTTTACGCCCACGTCGAATCGCTGCCCGGTTTGGATCATCGCCAGGTACTGCTCGCGCTGCGCCAGCACCGCCAGCGCCGCGGACAGGCTCACGCGGTTCCCTCCATCGGCCAGCATCGCGGAGAGAATCTCGAAGATCGCCGGCGTCAGCACGTGCATTCCGTAGAAGCACAGGTACTGCCCGCTGCGCAGACCGGGAACGATCAACCGCTGCTCCGCTTCGGTCGGAGTGGGCTTCTCGAGCACCGTGTCCACGCGATAGAACCCCGGCTTGCCCGCCACCGGCTGCCCGCCGACGGTTCCATAGAAGGGAAGCAAACCCTCGCGCGTCACCTGCACGGCCGAGATGGCGCATCCTTCGGCCGCTGCCGCATCCACGAGCCGCCGGGCGCTGCCGCCGGCCTCCGCCCCAACATAGATGTGGTCGCCGACGAAGTGCAGGAAAGGCTCGTCGTTCACGTAGCTGCGCGCGCTCAGCACAGCCTGTGCGTAGCCGCGCGCCTCAGTCTGCTCGACGAAGGTGAGCCGCGCGCCGTCGTTGGCCAGCAGGCGCGCATACGGCTCCTGGTCGCCCGGCCACACCACGATGCCGACATCGGTGACGCCAGCTCGCACTGCCTCGCGAACCACCAGGCTCAGGACCGAGCGCTCGACGCCTTGCTGGTCGAACAGAGTTTGCATGGGCAGGTTGCGCTGGTCCCGCCCTGCCGCGGTGATCACGGCCTTTCGGATTTGCATGACGATCATTCTAGCGCGGCAAACCGCTGATTTGTGGCCGGATCGAAGCTTGGAACAATGCGCTGGCGAGTCCGAACTCGGCCGCCTGTTCTGTTCGCAGGCTATCCCACTGCCTGCACCGAGCCCTTGCCGGCCAGCTCCTCCACGCGCTCAACCCAGCCGCGGTCCGCCGCCACGCTCAATCCCTCCGGCTCCAGGATCACCGCGTACTCGCCCTTCTTCTCGAGTTGCAGCATCAGCTTGCCGGGCCCCGGCGCGGCGTCCGCGGCACGCTTGATCTCCGCCAGCATCTCCTCCGTCGCGCGATCGAGATTGATGCGGATGCGCACGCCTGCCGGCAGCTTCACCTGCACCTCTTCGAGCGCCTGCACCTGGCTGACTGCGATCTTCGGCGCCGCTTCCTCGTCGCCCATCAACTGTCCGCGGATCAGCACCGGGGCTTCGATCTTGAGCTGCTGCGCCAGCCGCTCGTAGTCGCGCGCAAAACAGATGATCTCGATTCGTCCGGTCGCGTCTTCGAGCGCTCCTTGCGCATAGAGCCGCTGATCCTTCTTGCTCTTCTTTGGTACGACTCCGACGAGCAAGCCCGCCACCTGGATCTCGTCCGCCATGTCCGCCTGCGCGCCCCAGCGCCGCTCCGCCGGCTTGCGCTCCAGCGCCTCGGCCGTCGTGATCACGCTGGGCAGGTTGCGCAGCTTCTCGGCGTACTTATCCAGCGGATGTCCGGACACGAAGAATCCCAGCACCTCTTTTTCGTTCGCCAGCCGCTCGCCCTCTTCCCAATCGGGGGCCGGGGGAAGGGAATCGGCCTCGCGTCCGCGAGCCGGCGCTTCGTCGAAGATTCCGAACAAGCCGCTCTGCCCCTGTTCGGCGTCGCGCTGCGCCTTCTGCGCCCGCTCCATCGCCCTGTCCACGGCGGCCATGAGTTGCCCGCGCGCGCCCAGCGAGTCCAGCGCGCCGGCCTTGATCAGCGATTCGATCACCCGTTTGTTCATCAGCCGCAAATCGACCTTCTCGCAGAACTCCCAGAAGCTGCGGAAGCGCCCGCCCACCTCGGCGCGCGCCTTGAGGATCGACTCGATTGCGTTGCCGCCCACGTTTTTCACCGCGGCCAGCCCGAAGCGGATCGCCTCGCCGTGCGGCGTGAACTGCGCGCCCGAGACCTGCACGTCGGGCGGCTCGACCGGAATGCCCATCTCGCGGCACTCGCCGATGTACTTCACCACGCTCTCCGGCTTCGACGTTTCCGACGTCAGCAGCGCGGCCATGAACTCCACCGGGTAGTGCGTCTTCAAATACGCCGTCTGGTAGGCAAGCAGCGCATAGGCCGCCGCGTGCGACTTGTTGAATCCGTATCCGGCGAACTTGTCCATCTGGTCGAAGATGTCGGCCGACGTGCTTTTGGGAGCCCCCTGCGCGACAGCGCCGCCGATGAACCGGTCGCGCTGCTTGGCCATCTCTTCGGCGTTCTTCTTGCCCATCGCGCGCCGCAACAGGTCGGCCTCGCCCAGCGAGTATTTCGCCAGGACGTTAGCGATCTGCATCACCTGTTCCTGGTAGACGATCACGCCCAGCGTCTCTTTCAGGATCTGCTCGAGCTCCGGCAGCATGTACTCCACTTTGCGCCGGCCCCACTTGCGCTCGATGAAGTCGTCGATCATTCCGCCCTGGATCGGCCCCGGCCGGTAGAGCGCGTTCAGCGCGGTCAAATCCTCCACCGTATCCGGCTTGTAGCGCCGCAGCACGTCGCGCATCCCGCCGGACTCGAACTGGAACACGCCCGAGGTCAGCGCCGCGTGGAATACCTTCTTGTAGGTTTCCTCGTCGTTGGACGGAATCGCCTCGATATCCAGCTTCTCGCCGCGATACTGCTCGATCAGCTTTACGCAGTCGTCGATGATGGTCAGCGTGGTCAGGCCCAGGAAGTCCATCTTGAGCAGGCCCATCTTCTCCACGGCCTTCATGTCGTACGCGGTCACGATTTCGTCGTTCTTGGTTTTGGCCACGGGCACCAGTTCGGTGAGCGGCCGCGGCGCGATCACTACCGCGGAGGCATGAACGCCCGCGCCGCGCACCAGCCCCTCCAACTTCCTCGCCGTGTCGATCAACTCGCGCACCTGCTTGTCGCCGTCGTATGCCTTGCGCAGATCGGGCGATTCTTCGAGGGCCTTTTCGAGCGTCATGCCCAGCGTGGCCGGGACCAGCTTGGCGATGCGATCCACGTCGCCATACGGCATGTCGAGCGCACGCCCGCAGTCCTTGATCGACGCCTTCGCCGCCATGGTGTTGAAGGTGATGATTTGCGCCACCTGGTCGCGCCCGTATTTGCGCGTCACGTAGTCGATCACCTCGCCGCGGCGGTTCATGCAGAAGTCCACGTCGATGTCGGGCAGCGACACGCGCTCCGGATTCAGAAACCGCTCGAAGAGCAACGCATTTTGCAGCGGATCGATGTTGGTGATTCCCATCGAGTACGCCACCAGCGAGCCGGCCGCCGAGCCGCGCCCCGGACCCACGGGGATGCCGTTGTCGCGCGCGTACTTGATGAAGTCCCACACGATCAGGAAGTAGCCGGCGTACTTCATCTGCTTGATGATGCCGATCTCGCGCTCCAGCCGCGCATCGTATTCATGGAGCGGCATGCGCAGCTTTCCGCTCGCTTCCAGCCGCCGCACCGCGGTCTCGATCCTGTGCCGGTAGCCTTCGCGGCATACTTGCTCGAAGTAGCTCTCGACGGTGTGGCCCTCGGGCACCGCGAAATCCGGGAACGGATCGTCGACCTTATGCAGCTTCAGGTTGCAGCGCTCGGCAATCGCCATTGTCCGCTGAAGCGCGCCCGGCGAATCCCTGAAGAGCCGCGCCATCTCGTCGGCGCTCTTCACGAAGAACTGGTCGGAGTCGAACTTGAAGCGGTTGGTCTCGTGAATCTTCGCGCCGGTTTGCACGCAGAGCATCACGTCGTGCGCGTGCGAGTCCTCGCCGCACAGGTAGTGCGAGTCGTTGGTCGCCACCAATGGAATCTCGAGCTCGCGCTCCAGCCGGAGCAGGTCGGAATTGATTTTTCTCTCGAGGTCCAGGCCCTGGTCCTGAATCTCGAGGAAGAAATTGCCCTTGCCGAAGATGTCCTGGTACTGCAATGCGACTTGCGCGGCCTTTTCGTACTGGCCAGCGACGAGCGACTCGCACAGCTCGCCGCTCAGGCAGCCGGAGAAGCCGATCAGGCCTTTACAGTTCTCCGCGAGATATTTCTTGCTCACCCGCGGCCGGCGGTAGAAGCCATGCAGGCTGGCCTCCGACGTGAGCCGGATCAGACTCCGGTATCCCTCCTCGTTCTCGGCCAGGACCAGAAGATGGTTGTACTGGTCGTTCGGCGTCTCGGCGCGATGATCCTCCGCCTTGCATACGTAGAGTTCGCAACCAAGGATCGGCTTGATGCCCTTTTCCTTGGCCGCGCTAAAGAAGTGCACCGCGCCGTAGATGTTCCCGTGGTCGGTCATGGCGACGGATTTCTGCCCCAGCGCCGCCACGCGGTCCACGAGCTTATATACGTCGCACGCGCCGTCGAGGAGGGAATATTCGGTGTGCAAATGCAGGTGGGTGAATTCGGACATGGCTAGCTGAATTCTAGACGGGGCAGAGGAGTGCCGGGCAGTTCGGAACGCGGTTGAAATCCGAGTCGGCTGAGGAAAAGGTGGGTGTTGCCTTCCGAATTGCGGGGAGCAGGTCATCGAAGCCCAAATCCGGGAAGACACACGGCCTTTCCATCGAACGTCAGCGTGCTGCCGTGCTCGACCCGCGGGTTCAGAACTCCGGCTCAGGCGGCCGCTAATTCGCTCATTGGTCATCTTTTTTGTTGCCAGAGCTTGACTCCCGTCTGCTATGGTGGCCTCCGGAGGATTTCCGTATGACAAGAAGGAAACTCGTTTTGGGCTCCGTTCTCTGTTTGACAAGTTTTGTGGGCGGCGTGCTCGTTGCGCAGGGACCCCGGCACCCCAACCTCAGGGCGGCGCAGGACCTTATCAACCAGGCCTATGACCGGATTACCGCCGCGCAGCAGGCCAATGAGTGGGACATGGACGGTCATGCCGCTCGTGCAAAGGATCTGCTGGACCAGGCAAAGCGGGAAATCAGGCTGGCAGCCGAGGCGGCAAACCGCCACGAGCACTAGATTCCTCCCGCAGGGACTGGCCTGCGCTCCGGCGTGGGTCAGGCAGTTCCGGGCCCAGAACACACAGCAGCACAAAGTGCATCGAGCTTCACCGGCGATCCGGCGAGTGCATGAGTTCCTGACTCCTGCATTCGCTGGTGCGCGGGCCCGGGACCGGCGCAGCAGAGTATTCGTGTGTCGCAGCCGACCCGAGGCGCGGCTCACTTTCCCGGACGTGGGCGTGCAGCCCAATTTCCTCCCTGTCGCTTCATCCCGCCCATTGGTATACTTAAGGACGTGACCACACCTGTCCTCGAATCCATTCCCCATCACGATCCGGCAGGCGCTTCCCCAAGCAATAAAAGGGTGTTGTTGCTGAAACCGCGCGGCTTCTGCGCCGGCGTGGTGCGCGCCATCGACATCGTCAAAATCGCACTCGACACCTTTGGCGCGCCGATCTACGTCCGCCGCGAAATCGTGCATAACCGCTATGTCGTCAACGAGTTGGCCGAAAAAGGCGCCATCTTCGTGCACGAAATCGACGACGTTCCCGAGGGCCAGCGCGTGATCTATTCGGCGCACGGCGTTTCGCCGGCCGTGCGCGAGCGCAGCAAGGAGCGCCACCTGAAGATCATCGACGCCACCTGCCCCCTTGTAACCAAGGTCCACTTCGAGGCCGTCAAATTTGCCAAGCAGGGATATTCGTTGGTGCTCATTGGCCATCGCGATCACGACGAGATCGAAGGCACGCTCGGCGAGGCGCCCGCGGTGACCCACGTGGTCTCGAACGTGGCCGAGGTCGAGGCGCTGGAAGTACCCGACCCCAACCGCGTGGCCTATCTCACCCAGACCACGCTTTCGCTCGACGAGGCGCGCGACATCATTCACGCCCTCAAGCTGAAGTATCCCGACATCGTCGGTCCGCACTCGCAGGATATCTGTTACGCCACGGAAAACCGCCAGGTGGCCGTGCGCAACGTAGCTCATAACGCCGGGCTCGTGCTGGTTGTGGGTTCCACCAACAGCTCCAACTCCAACCGCCTCGTCGAGGTGTCCCGCAACCTCGGCACCATCGGGTATCTCATCGATAACTCGCAGGCCATCGACCGTGCATGGCTCAAGGGAATCGACACCGTGGCCGTCACCGCGGGCGCGTCGGCTCCCGAGATTCTGGTCGAAGACGTGGTCAATTATTTGCGTCAAAACGGCTTTGAGAACGTCGAAGAAGTTGAGGTCATGCCGGAAAACGTTCGATTCGGCCTGCCTCCCGAGATTGTGCAAGCCATTGGCAGCGCCAGTGGGGCCGACTCTGTTCCTGTACGGTGACAGAGAAAAGCGTGTGAAGTAAGGACACGCGACCCGCGGATGCGCCATTGCGCCGGAAGCTGGGAGAGATTCCAGTGCTCCGGGGAAAAGTCGAGATTCTTCAGACCGCATGATTTCAGATCAGCAGAAGACCCAATCCGTGGCGCCACGCTTTGGCAGAATCGACGCGGATATGGCCGATGTGGATTCTTCCATCGCCGGCGCACGCGAGTTTCTCCTGTCATTGCAGCATCCCGACGGCTACTGGAACGGCGAGCTCGAAGCCGATTCGATGCTCGAGGCCGACTACATCTTTCTGCACACGCTGCTGGAGAGCGGCGACCCCGGCCGGCTCAAGCGCGCCTGCACCGAGATGATGCGCTACCAGAACGAGGACGGTAGTTGGAGCATCTATCCCGGCGGGCCGGGCAACATTTCGCTCTCGGTGAAGTGCTATTCCTCGGCCAAGCTGATGGGGATTCCAGGCGACGATCCGCGTCTGGCCAAATGCCGCGAATGGGTGCTGGCCCATGGCGGCGTCCTCGCGTGCAACACCTTCACCAAGATGTATCTCTGCGCGCTGGGCGAGTACGACTACGACGCCGTGCCCGCCATCCCGCCGGAGATTGTCCTGTTTCCCCGGTGGTTCTACTTCAACATCTACGAGATCTCGTCCTGGTCGCGGTCCATCATCGTTCCGCTGGCCATCATGTACGCCAAGAAACCGTACAAGAAGGTTCCGCCGGAGCAGGGAATCGACGAGCTCTACGTGGGTGGGCGCGCCAACTCCATCCTGCGCTTGCGCCACGACCGCAAGCGGCTGATCTCCTGGCGCAATTTCTTTATCGCGCTTGACCGGTTGATGCACTGGGCCGAAGCAGTACATCTGCGCCCGGTGCGCAAGCTGGCTTTGAAACGCGCCGAGAAGTGGCTGCTCGAGCGGCTGGAGATGTCCGACGGCCTGGGCGCAATTTATCCGGCCATGCTCAACGCCATCATCGCACTGCGCTGTCTTGGCTATTCGGAAGACGATCCGCAGGTTATCCGCGCGCGCGACGAGTTCGAGAAGCTGGGCATCGAGCAGGCGCCCACGCCCGAAATGCCTGAGCCGACTTTCCGCATGACGCCCTGCATGAGCCCGGTATGGGATACGGCGCAGGCGGTCACCGCGCTGGGCGATGCCGGAGTGCCGCGCAACGATCCGCGCATGTTAAAGGCTGTCGACTGGATGCTGTCGAAGGAAGTCCGCCACAAAGGCGACTGGGCGGTTAAAGTACGCAATGCCGAACCCGGCGGTTGGTACTTCGAGTTCAACAACGAGTTCTATCCCGACACCGACGATACCGCACAGGTTCTGCTGGCGCTCACCAAGGTCGACAATCCCCGCGAGCGATACCAGCACCAGGTGGCGGAGCGCGCGATCGAGTGGGAGTTCGCGATGCAGTGCCGCAATGGCGGCTGGGGCAGCTTCGACAAAGACAACACCAAGATGATTTTCCAGTACATCCCCTTTGCCGACCACAACGCCATGCTCGATCCGCCCACCGTCGACATCACCGGGCGAATGCTGGAGATGCTGGCCGTCTACGGCTACACGCGCCAGGACAGGCGCGTGCAGCGGGCGATCAAGTTCATTCTGAGCGAGCAGGAGCCGGACGGAAGCTGGTTCGGCCGCTGGGGCGTGAACTATCTCTACGGGACATTTCTTGTGCTGCGCGGCCTGGACGCGATCGGCTTCGACCACAACGAGCCGCAGATCCTGCAGGCGGCCGAGTGGATCCGCATGGTGCAAAACTCCGATGGCGGATGGGGCGAGACCTGCGGCACCTACGACGATCCCGATACGCGCGGCATCGGCACAAGCACGCCCTCGCAAACCGCATGGGCGCTGCTCGGGCTGCTGGCCGCCGGCGACGACCGCTCCGACTCCATCGCCAAGGGCGTCCGCTGGCTGCTTGAACAGCAGCGCGCCGACGGAGGCTGGGACGAGTCGATGGGCGAGGGATCCACGCGCCAGGCCATCATTACCGGAACCGGATTTCCCAAGGTCTTTTATCTGGCCTATACGCTGTACCGCCAGTACTTCCCGCTGATGGCGCTTACGGCCTATAAGCGGGCGATGGAACGGAAAAACAACTTCTAGCTTTTAGCTCCTAGCTACCAGCTTTCCAATGGCTGCTGGAGCGTTTGCGATTCGTTCTTTTTGTTAGAGGCTAAAAGCTAGTAGCTAGGAGCTAGAAGCTTCAACGGAGGGTTTACCCCAAGATGGCAGTTCCCATTTCACAGATGTGGACGGTGGCGACATACGTCCTCAAAAACCGGCTCAAGGGCAACAAACGCTATCCGCTGGTGCTCATGCTGGAGCCGCTCTTCCGCTGCAACCTGGCCTGCGCCGGCTGCGGCAAGGTGCAGTACCCGCCGCACATCCTCAAGAAGCAGCTCACGCCCGAGGAATGCTTCCGCGCCGTGGAGGAATGCGGCGCGCCCATGGTCTCGATCCCCGGCGGCGAGCCGCTGCTCCATCCGCAGATCGTCGAGATCGTCAACGGCCTCGTGGCGCGCAAGAAGTACGTCTACCTCTGCACCAACGCGCTGGAGCTCAAGCGACGCCTGCCGGAGTTCACGCCGTCGAAGTACCTCACGTTCAGCGTGCATCTCGACGGACAGCGCGAGGACCACGATTTCTCCGTTTGCCGCGAGGGTGGCTGGGATCTCGCGGTCGAAGGCATCAAGGAGGCCGTCAAGCGCGGCTTCCGCGTCACTCCCAACTCGACATTCTTCGACGGCACCGACCCCAATCACGTCCGCGCCCACTTTGACGAGATGATGGCCATCGGCGTCGAGGGCATCGTGCTCTCGCCCGGCTACAGCTACGACAAGGCGCCAGACCAGAACCGCTTCCTCGGCCGCGCCCGCGTGCGCCGCCTCTTCCGCGCCATTCTCTCGAATCGCAAGAAGACCTGGAAGTTCAACATGTCGCCGCTGTTCCTTGAATTCCTGATGGGCAAGCGCAACTACGATTGCACGCCGTGGGGTTCGCCGGCCTACAACATCTTCGGCTGGCAGCGGCCGTGCTACCTGCTGCAGGATGGTTTCGCCGAGACGTTCAAGGAGATGATGGAGACGACGAAGTGGGAAGAATACGGCGTCGCCTCGGGCAATCCCAAGTGCGCCAACTGCATGGTCAGTTGCGGCTACGAGCCCTCCGCGGTCCTCGAAGGCTTTGGGTCGCTGAAGGGCTTTTGGGCCATGGTGCGCGGCAACTTCTCGCTCTACCCCGACCGGCACGCGCTCGACCTGCTCAGCGAGCCGATGCCGCAAGGACCGGCGCCGCTGGTGCAGATCGAGCAAGCCGACCGTGAACTCGAGGAGACCCGCGCATGACCGCCGAAGTCCAGAAGTACACCCGCGAGCAGATCGAAGCGCTGGAGCTAGCGCCCGCCGCCGAGCACGAGGAGCTTGAGGGCTGGATTCCCGAGTTGGCGAGCGACGAAGACCTGCGCAGCGCTCTGGAAAAGGCCTTCGACTATCGCGGCGACGTCACCATCACGCTCAAGTCCGGCGAGAAGATCGAAGCCTTCATCTTCAATCGGCAGACCGGCGCGACGCTGGCCGATTCGTGGGTGCAATACTTCGCGCCCAACGCTCCCGAAAAGCGCAAGCTCAGCTACGAGCAGATCGCGCGGCTGGAATTCAGCGGCAAAGATCGCGCCGCAGGCAAGCATTGGGAAGATTGGGTTAAAGCCTGGTACGAGAAGAAAGCCGCAGGCGAGAAGAACATCGCGCTCCAGCCCGAAGCGCTGGAATAGCGCGGCCGGGCGGTGGTCGGTTGCCAGCGATCGGTTATCAGGGATCAGGGGTCAAGTGGCAGTGGAGCGTTTGATGCGGGCTGGCTGTTGCCTGACCGTTTTTCTGACCCCCCTCCCCCCATCTCCATATCCAAATATCTGAAGGCAAAGGATTTGCGGAGGGGGTGTTCCCGTAAATGATTGATTCTAAAGGGCCGATTTTTGCAAATATTTCAATTCATGCGGGTTACTCCCTGTTTTGCCGAGGCTTTCGGCGCGTTTCGGGCCGATTTTCCGAGGAAAAGGGACGCAGAGACGCGAACGCGGCGGGAAGTTCCCGCCGCGAAGGTGGCCTGCGCGTCGATCATGGAATGATTGTGCGCCGGGAGGGGGAAATACTCTGCAAACAGGGAGTGGAAATTTTTCGAACCGGGATCGGTTGTGGAATCAGTGAGTTAGGGGATTTGCGGGCGGGCGGAGAGGGGCGCGGGGGGTTGACGGGGCGGGAGAAGGCAGGGCAGGGATCTTGGCCGTGATGGCTGCGGGCGCAACGAGGTTGCTTTTTGTCCGCAGGCGGCTCTTGAACTCTCATCGTCCCGGCTCGAATCTGGACTCGCCGGGGCGCACTTTTCTTTTTTGTCCGGCGTTCCCAGGGCCGCGTCCGCCTGGGTGGACTAGCCCTGGGCTATTCTCGCGACCTTCCTCCGGGAGGGATCTCTGCGCGGCTTCGCTGCGGACTTTGTTTGTCGAAAATGTGGGGACGAGTTTGTGCCGGGGTTGAAACCCCCGCCTCCCTCCGCAAGGATCTCAGCGACACCCGGCGTCCATTCTGTTCAGACGCTTACCCTTGAAATAAGAGGGAATCAAGTGATTTCAAGTTCTACGCTGGACTCCGCGCAGTTCGGCTGGTTCGGCTCAACGGATATTCATGGGAACTCTTTCAGCGGGGCGGGTATTGCCTTCACCATCAGTGATAGAGGCGACACAATTACCGGCGTTCGTCCAGACGTGGCATAGGTTCTTACCCGGTAGTAACGATGGGGTAGAGAACGACGAAAGGAGGAACCAGGCAGACGGTCATGGCTTGGCGGCCGCCTGCTCCAACAAGGCGATGACATCGGCGTGTCTTTCTGCCGTTGCCACATCGAGAGCGGTCTTGCCGTCTTTCGCTTGGGCGCGGAGATCGGCCCCCTTGGTGAGCAGCGCCCGAACCACATCGAGGCAGCCCTTGTAGGCGGCATCCATTAGCGCGGTTTCGCCTTCGCCCGTTTTGGCATTAACGTTGGCCCCCCTGGCAAGCAGGGCCTGGAGCACGTCAAGTGTGCAGTTATCCGCAGCATCCATCAGCGCGGTTCCGCCATCCTTCATTCTGGCATTGACATTCGCTCCGCTGGCGAGCAGGGCCTGCACCACAGCAAGGTTCTCGCCATCGGCGCCATACATCAGCGCGGTCCAGCCTCTCTTATCCTGGACATTGACCTCGGCGCCCTTGGCGAGCAGAGCCTGTACTACGTCAGGGTGGCCTTTGTAGGCGGCGATCATCAGCGCGGTGCCGCCATCCTTCTTCTTCGCGTTGACGTTGGCTCCCCTGGCAAGCAGCACCTGCACCACGTCAGCGTGGCCTTCTTCCGAGGCGAAGATCAGCGGGGTCGTGCCATCGTCCTCGGTAGTCCTAGCATTGACATTGGCTCCCTTGGCAAGCAGCGCCTGCAGGATATCAAGTTCGCCTTCTTCTGAGGCCATCATCAGCGGGGTAAATCGTTCTCCCGGGCTTTCGTCGACAACGGCCCCCTTGTCAAGCAGCGCCTGCACCACATCGAAGTTGTCGCCAACGCAGGCCGCATACAGCGGGGTCCAGCCGTGGTCCCCATGGGCGTTCACATCGGCCCCGGCAGCGAGCAGCGCCTTGACACGGGGCAAGTCGCCTTTGTAAGCCGCATCGATGAGACTTTGTGCTTGCGCGTTGGCCCGCGAGCCTGCCAAAACGCAAGCCAATACAGCCACAATGCCCAGCATCAACGGGAGCTTCCGCAAACGCGTCCCTTTCAATGAAGCCATAGAACTCCTCCAAACGGGAAACGCAGGGAGTTTAGCAGAAACGCGGCGGGTTGGTGGTGATATCCGGGCGCCGAGGTCTGTTTGCCATGATTCCGCTCATGCTAAGCGGACTCACAGCGGATGTTCCTGGCACTCAACGCCAATACTTGAGCTCGGACCAATCGGCGGCGAAGGTGGGCGGCTGGGGGAAAGGCGGGGAGTCGGGGGTAGGGAATAGGGGCTTTGCAGTGCCGCAACCCTCGAACCGCCATGGGGTTAACTAAGGTTTACGCTGTGGTAATCTTGACTGGATTGCGGCGCGGGTCAAGATGGATGAAAGGATTTTGTTGATGCGCCAAGGCCTTCGGGCTACCAGAGCGCGGATTGTGCAGTAGAATTGAAAATCTGACGGGTTCCCACCACCTCAGGTCCTCCCCCTGTGAGCCCGGGTACTTGTACGCCACAAGTGTGCTTTGAGGCGTCAAATCAGGGGGAAATCTCAATTTTTCTTTCGTTCCAGCAGCGAATGAGGCGGAACTATCTGCATCGGCGTTCGAACGCGACTCGTGTATTCGGGTGGCTCGTCAGGCGGCTGCGCTCCGGCAGGCCGAAGCCCTCGGCTGTTTCACGGTATTGGAACTCGATTCGATGGAGCCAACACTCCCGCACACTTGACGAATTGACTGGCCGCCTGGCCGCGCCCCTGCTCGGTACAGCGCCGCAGGGCGGAGGTTGGAGATGCTAGCGCAGTATTTTGGATTCCGGGAAGAGCCGTTCGGGGCCGCGCCCGATCCGCGATGGTTGTATCGCAGCGCCCAATATCGGGAGGCGCTGGCGTCGCTGCGCTATGGATTCACCAGCAATCGAGGCTTTTCGGCACTGATTGCGCCCCCCGGCCTGGGAAAAACGACGCTTTTGTATCAATTCCTGCATGACATTCGGGATTCCGCCCGGATTGTGTTTGTGTTCGATACCCAGTGTGGGCCGCTGGGATTGCTGCGGTACATATTGCGCGGCCTTGGGATCGCGCCGGCAATGACCAGCGACGAGATGCACGAGCAACTGGAAGGCGTTCTGGTCCAGGAGGCTCGGGCAGGGCGAACGGTCGTGGTGGTCGTCGATGAGGCCCAGAATCTGTCGGATGAAGCGCTGGAAATGCTGCGCCTGCTGACGAACTACGAGACGCCGCGGGCCAAACTGCTGCACATCGTGCTCTCAGGACAGCCGGCCTTGGCCGAAACGTTGATGAAGCCTTCGATGGAACAGCTTCGGCAGCGGGTTACGGCCAGTTGCTGGCTTGAGCCGTTTTCGATTGAGCAGACAACGGCCTACATCCGTCACCGGCTGGAGCAAGCCGGATACCGGGGTGCACCACTTTTCAGGAAGGATGCGCTGAGACGGATCCTGGCAGCCAGCCATGGCGTTCCCCGGATCGTCAATAACCTTTGCTTTAACGCACTCTCGCTGTGCCGCGAAAGAGAGCTCAAACAAGTCGACGGCAGGTTGGCGGCTGAAGCGATTGCCATCCAGGAACTGGATCCCGAATCGAGAAAGAGAATTACGGACCGCTGGATGGCTAGCAGCGAACCAGCGTTTCAGCCAGAGCGAGCGCTTCAGCCGGAACGGCCGGTTCAGGTCGAGCAGCCGCGCAAGCCCGAGCCAGCGATTCAGTCCCAACCAGCGATTCAGCCGGAGCGAGCGCCAAAGCTCGAAGAGCGGGTTGAACTGGCACAACCGGCTCGAGTTGGGGAACTGCTTCAAGCTGAGCCAGCGTTCCAGCCCGAACGGCCGGTGCTATCCGAGCTGCCGGTCCAGATCGAGCAACCGAGTAAGCCCGAAGCAGCGATTCAACCCGAACCAGAAACACAGCGGGAGCAAGCGCCTAAGCTCGAAGAGCGGGTTGAACTGGAACAACCGGATCGAGGAAAGGAACTGCTTCAAGCCGAACTGGCGATTCAGCCCGAACCGGAAATTCAGCCGGAGCGGGCGCTTCAGACTGAAGAACCGGTTGAACTGGAACAGACGGATCAAGCTCAAGGACCAAAGCGGGTTTGGAGAGTTGATCGGCTCGCAGTTGCGGCAGCGGCCGTGCTGCTGGTCGCGTCCGGGATAGGCCAGTTGACTCTGCCGGCGCGCTGGCAACCCTGGTCTCGTCTGATCGGCTCCATGCAGTCTTTGGAAAAAGGAAGTCAGCCTGTGCCAGGCGGCCGGGCCTCGAACGCAGCCGCAGGCAGGCGAGACGCCGCCGAGCCCGCGTCGAAGCCCTCGTCTCCGAGTACCTATGACCTGCCCACCCTAATCCCTACGCCAGCCACTGCAGACACAGGCGGGGCAACCACGACAGAGACCCCTGTAAAGACCAAGCCATCGCCGGGCAAGCCACTATCGGCGCCAAGTTCGGCGCCAGCCCCGGCAAACGGAGATCGAGCCGACGCTGCGGGACAGCATTCAAAGGCCGAGGCCCCGGCCGCCAGAGCTCTGCCGCAGACAGATTCGTTGCCGACCAGAGCCAACGCAGATCGAGTCAACGCGCCGGAGGCTCCATCGAAGTCCACGATGTTGGCCAGCACCGCTGTTTCCCCACCAAATCCCGCACCAGCCGTAGTCAACGCGAGCAAGAATACCGTCGCAGAGCTCGGGTTGAAGGCCGGGTCGTTTCAAATTACAGCCGAGCCCAATCAGACGCTTCGCGAGATCTCCGTGCGCTACCTGGGAGTCTGGGATCAAAAACGGCTGCGCGAAATCCAGGCGTTGAATCCACAACTGACGGACTTGGATCACCTTCGTGTGGGACAAAAGATTTGGCTGCCGGCGCCGGAACCGACGCCGGTCGCCCAGCCCTCGACGGGGCAGGGAAATCCGAGCCGTGCCGCGGGCGCAGGCTTGAATGCCAGCGTCACTCCGGTTTCCACCGCAGCCGCGATCCGCAACCCAGTTGGCGGCATGCGGGGCTCGGCAGAGCCGCCCCGCAAAGTGGTCGGCTCAACAGGGATTGGCAATGGCGCCGAGTCGGGCTTGAACGCCAAAGAAAGGAGTGGAGTCACCCCCACAGGCCTTCCGACTGCCAAGGGAACGGCCGGGGCGGGAAGTTACGGGAAGGTCGCCCCAGCAGGCATTCCGAGTGCAGTCAAGGGGGCGATCCCCGTGAAAACGGCCGTGGCGCCGGTGCCCGCCGAGATGCTATCGCGGCCGACCCTGTCGAGTAATCCAGCAGAGCAAAATATGCCCAATTGCGGCGGGATCACCGATATACCGTGCCCGACGCTACAGGTACGGACCAAGGAGCATCAGGACTAAGAAGGACTACCAGGTAAGTGTTCACGCAACGGTTGGTAAACGATGTTATCGGCTCAAAGCGTGGTGGAGCGATGACGGAACCCTGCCGGCACCCTGGCAGGTGAAACGGAAATGCCGGGCTAAGGATACCCGAGAGGGCGTTGGCGGTTTGTGCTCTCGGGACAACACGAACGAGTGCGGAGGTTCTTTTGAATGACTGCTCGATCCGCACCCAACCGAATTCCCGTCTTGCATTGGCGCCCGGAATTGCAGCAGTCGGCACGCTCGGCGAATTTGCGATGAGTCGTAACATGCGGCGGTAAAGGAGAAACAGAATGCGCTTCAGGTTGTTCGTTCCCCTCATTCTCGCGGTAAGTCTTTTGACGGCGGCGGCGCCGGCGTTTTCCCAGGTCGCTGCGGCCTATTCGGTACCCGCAGCGCCGTGGAGCGTTGGTATCGGACCCTCCAGCTACGATGTCGACTGGGGTCACGGGCGGATGATCGGCGGCACCGTTTGGGCCGACTGGTATCCGCAGGCGATTGAAACATTCACCCACGTGCGCGGTCTCGGCGTGGAGATGGAAGCCCGCGATATCAGTCTGGACCAGAACCTGCCCACGCAAAAGAACATGCGCCAGGACACGGCGGGTGGCGGGCTGATCTTCAACTGGCATCTGACCAAGCGCTTCCACCCCTATTTCAAGGGCCTGCTCGAGGACGGCAGCGTGGATTTCTATCCGACCCCGAAATACTCCCACGACACGCGTTTGCTGGTCGCTTCGGGCGGAGGTATCGAGTACCGGTTTCTTGGCCCCTTCAAGGTGCGCGCCGACTACGAGTATCAGTACTGGATTGGCCCGCTCATTGGGAATACGCTCAACCCCCAGGGCTTCACCCTCGGCATCGCATACGATCTTTCGCATCCGCAGGGGCGCTGAGGGACAGCGCGGCGCGCTGGCGGGCCGCACGTCCATTTCGGCCGCTTGAAGAAAGGCCGCCGAAGGGGCCGCGGGCGCGGAGACTTCGATTTCTGAAGCCGCTGCGCCAGCAGGCATCGAGCCCAAAGGGGGAGGGACCGATCGACAGTTTGTGTGCCTGGCGCTACCGGGCCGCGTATGTCTGCCCTTCAGGGGCAATAACAGTTAGGGCCAAGCCGGATGACAATGCGGAGCAAGGGATTGTCGAACGGATCCGGTGACGCAACGGAAGTTTCGGTTCACGGTAAGAACGAATCGTGTTGTGCGAGCGGCGATGTTTTCGTTGGACACTTTCGATGTTCCACGATAGACTTTGACCGCGAGCACGGCTAAGAACGGCAGGAGAAAGGGGCGCGTCTATGCGGGTTTTTCGGTATGTTTGGTTGCTCTTGGTTGGGGTGATGTTGGTTCCTTCTTTTGTGTCGGCAGCGGATCAGCCCGGCTTTCCGGTGCAATTCACGGTGAAGGCGGCCAGTTTCGATTCCGGCGGGTGTTACATGAGCTTCGTTAGCAGCGGGGTGGAATATAGCGTGAAGGGCGGATCGGTTCTGCGTTCGTGTCCTATATTCAATCCCGGAACGGTCCTAAACGGCCGGTTCCGCGACGAGCAGCACATCATTCAGATTTCGTATACGGGCAAAGACGGCAAGGTGAAGACGCAGAACTACGAAGTGCGCGAGGGGACCTTGATGATTCATTGACGGCGGAAAGGTGTTTTCGGAACTGCGATGGCGGCTTCCGTGCTGCGCGGTCCGCTTCTCGAACGCCGGCCATCGGCTAGAACGGCTCCGGAGTTATACCCCAGGCTCAGGCCTGGGGTTGCCGTTTGTGGCCTGATACGCGGGCTAGCCCAGGAAGACTATCGCCAGATGGTTCACCGCGAACGCGGCTAAGCGAGCCCGGCGCAGTCCAACATCGTCTGAAGAACGTTCAGATTCACTGAGTCGCAGATGTCCTCGATGCAGTCTGTCTGAGCGGCGTCGGGGCCGAGCAGCGCATCGCGGATGAGGAATGCCTTGAAGTCCAGGTCCGTCGCCCCAAAGTACGAGGCCAGCACACAGCCGGTGGAACTGAGGCCGCACAAGAACAGCGTGTCGCAGTCCGCGTTGCGCAACGACTCCTGAAGCGTCGTTTTCTTAAAGGCGTTCGGGAAATTCTTGACGATTTGCGTGTCGCCAGGCGCGATCTTGATCGCGGGGTCGTAGGAAAACGCCTCGGAGCCGGGTTGGGGACCGAGCGCCGGATCGGTGTGGCAGATGACGTAGACGGGGAGACCGCGTTCGTGAAAAGAATCGATGGCCATGTTGATCAACCATGGGGCGATTCTGCGGTCCCTTTCGCTCATGAATGGGACGAATGCGTTCTGCACATCGACCAGCAGCAGGGCTGGCTTCATCAGGCTCCTCTCTGGATCGTGCTGCTATCCGTTCTACGCCGCAGGGACGGGCAGGGCAAGGGAATAAGGAGCAGAAAGACAAGGGACGAGGGAGCGGAAAGATAGGGAGTAGGGACTAGCCGAGGAACGCCATGGCGATGTGGTTGACCGCGAAGGCGGCGGCGTAGGCCAGCGCCAGCATGTAGAGGAACTGCGCGGCGGGCCAGAGCCAGCTATTGGTCTCGCGGCGGACGACGGCGATGGTCGAGGTGCACTGCATGGCGAAGGCGAAGAAGATCATGAGGGCCATCGCGCCGCCGAGGGTCATGTCGTGGTGCAGAGCGGAGTGCAGGCTGAGGGTCTGGGTGCTGGGGTCTGCGCCGTAGAGAGTGCCCATGGTGCTGACCATGACCTCGCGGGCCAGCACGCTCGACAGCAGCCCGATGCCGATCTTCCAATTGAAGCCGAGGGGGGCGATGGCCGGCTCGATGAAGTGGCCGAGGCGACCGATGAGGCTGTCGGCGAGTTGCGGCGCGGTGAGCGCGCCGGAGGCGGTCTGGATGACGGGCAGGTGCGCCAGAACCCAGAGGGCGAGAGTGACGCCGACGATGATGGTGCCGGCGTTGCGGAGGAAGATGCGCGCGCGGTCCATGAGCCGCAGGGCCAGCGAGTAGAGAGTGGGCATGCGGTACTGCGGCAGCTCGAGGATGAAGGGCGTGTCGCTGGACTTGAGGATGGAGCTTTTGAGCAGGCGCGCGGTGGTGAAAGCGGCGACGAATCCGGCCAGGTAAAGGCCGAGCATGACCAGCGTTTGCAGGCCGAGGAGGCCGTGGAGGTAGTAAATGTTGGGAATGAAGGCGGCGATGAGCAGCAGATAAACGGGCAGGCGCGCCGAGCAGGTCATGAAGGGCGTGACGAGGATGGTGGCCAGGCGGTCGCGCTTGTTCTCGATGGTGCGCGTGGCCATGATGGCGGGGACGGCGCAGGCGTAGGCCGAGAGCAGGGGGATGAAGGCCTTGCCGTTGAGGCCGATGGTGCGCATGACGCGGTCGGCGATGAGCGCGGCGCGGGCCAGGTAGCCGGTGTCCTCGAGGATGCCGACGAAAAGGAAGAGCAGAAGGATCTGGGGGAGGAATACGAGCACGGAGCTGATGCCCTTCCACACGCCGTCGAGCAAGAGCGATTGCAGCCAGCCGATGGGGATGAGGGGGCGGAGGAGCGCGCCGAGCCAGGCAAGCAAATCTCCGCAGAGATCGGAGAGCGGCTGGCCGACGGAGAAGACAACCTCGAAAACGGCGACGACGACGACGAGGAAGAGCAGCGGTCCCCAGATGCGATGCAGGAGGATGTCGTCGATCTTGCGCGTATTTTCGGCCGAGAGCGGCGCCTGGTAGCCGGTGCGGCGGCTGACCTGGGCGGCCCAGGTGTGGGTGCTGGTCGGGTTGCCGAGCACGGGCAGCGTGAGCGGCTTGGTCTTTTCGCGATGGCCGTTCAGCTGATTCAGGAAGAGCGGAACGGCGTCGAGGCCGGCGCCGTTGACGGCGCTGATCTGCGCGACGGGTGCGCCGAGCTCGCGCGCGAGCTTGAGCGTGTCGATGTGGCCGTCGCGCGCTTCCATCACGTCGGTCATATTGAGGAGCACGAGCGTGGGCAGGCCGACGGCAAGAACTGGCGCGGCGAGCATCAATTGGCGGGTCAGATGAAGCGAGTCCAAAACCAGAAGAACAGCGTCGGGCTTGGGCGTGTCGGCCATGCGGCCGCGCAACACGTCGACGGCGACGCGGGCGTCTTCGGAGTACGGCGTGAGCGAATAGATTCCGGGCAGGTCGATCAGCGTGAGGTCTTCGCGGCCCACTCCGGCCATCAGGCCCATGCGCTGCTCGACGGTGACGCCGGGATAGTTCGCGACCTTCTGACGCAGGCCGGTGAGGCGGTTGAAGAGCGTGGACTTGCCAGAGTTGGGCGGCCCGATGAGGACGACTGTGCGGAGCGAGCCTCCGGGCGGCTGGACTGCGGGCGGCACAAAGGCCGGCGTGTCGCAGCAGGCGTTCATCGCGCGGCCTCGGCGAATTGGGGAGCGGATTCGTTGCTGGCGGAGCTGGCGGCGGTTTGGGCGGAATCGGCTTCGACGGGGCGAACGCGGATGGCCGAGGCGGTTTCGTGGCGGAGCGCGATCTCCATGCCGTCGACGCCGTAAACGGTGGGGTCGCCGGCCGGCGCGCGGCGCAGCGCAGTCACCAGCGCGTCGGCCACAAAGCCCATGTGCATCAGATGGTTTTGGACAGACTCAGGCAGGTCGAGGGCAACCAGCACTCCCTGTTCTCCAACGGCCAATTCGCTAAGGACGCTCACCCGCCGAACTCCATCGTGCCGCCCGCGAGGTCGGGGCAGTAGAAATATACGACCGGAATGGTCGGAATTAAGTATACGGCGAAAGCGCCCTAGCCGGCAAACCGCGTCTTCGGCGATTTCCGCATCGAACATTCCCATCATCGACCTCCGGGAAGGGATGATCTGGCGGGGATCCCCAGCCCCTCCCAAGCCCCCTGGCGGCCCCTCTGCTTTCTCTATCGGAACGTTGATTCTGTTCTAACAGCGGCGAAGCTCCCGAGATGTGATTCAAATCACACGAAATTTCAGGGAGTTGCGGAATGTGAGACGCCGGAAGCCGGCGCAGGGCTTTCAGCCGGCTGCGTACCCGGCGTCAGCGGTTCCACAACGATGCGATCGATGCTGCGATACGCCTCAGGCTCCCGGCCAATTCTTCCGGCGCGGTCCACCGCGCGGCAAGGACCGGCCCGTGTTACAAGAGTTCCATGGCAGTTGACGAATTTCGCGGGTTGCACGAGGGAGAATAGGATTCGATGGCGAAATGGCGACCCATTTCGGCAGGCCGGGTGGAGTTGGGGCTGGCAACCGCAGCTGTGCTTCTTTGCGGAGCACTCGCCGCGAGTGCGCAGGTCGATCTAAGGTTTCCGCCGCTCCCGTCCGACCTGAACAAAGAACCAAAGCTCCTGGACCGCTATCCCGATAAACCCAGCCTGGCGCCCGTGCTCACGATCCCTGCCGGCCCGCTGGGCTTTTCCGCGCCCGGAGACTTTTACCTTCTCCGGCGTCATAGCCTGGTGAGCCTCGATTTTCTCGACGAGAACCGGCTGCTGTTCACCTTTCACGGATCGGGGCTCGTGCGCCGCGACGCCCAAGACGATGCGGACGGAAAGGAGCGGCAAATTCGAGCCGTGGTCGTGTTGCTGCCCGACGGGAAGATCGAGTCCCAGGCCGCGTGGATCGTGCCCGATCCGGCGCGCTATCTATGGATGCTGAAGGACGGCCATTTCCTGCTTCGGGATCTGGACGGTCTGGAGCAGGGCGATGCCACGCTGAAGTTGACGCCCTACCTGCGTTTGCCGGGACGCCTGCTCTGGGTGGAGATGGATCCCGCGCAACAGGTCATCGTTGCCAACTCCCTGGAATCGGAAGCGGCGCCGCAAAAGCCCGGCGAGACCGGCAGTCCGGTCGCCGGCCAGGACGCGACGGCTCCCAACGGGCAGAAACCGGAGGCGCAGCAGACGCTGGTGGTGCGAACCCTGCGGCGCGAATCGGGCGAATCGATCCGCACGACCCGAGTGCCCTGGACCTCCCAGACCGCCGATTGGCCGATCGACTCCGGCGGTTACGTGGAAAGCGTGAAAGGCAGCGGCACGCAGTGGCTCCTGAGCTTCAATTCCTTTGCCGGCGGAAAAAGGCTCTTGGCCGCCGTGGATTCGACCTGCTTGCCGCACTCTGCCTTTGTCACCGAGGCCGAGCTGCTGGTGAGCACCTGCGAGCCCGGGGGCGGGGGAAAGCTGGTGGCGATGTCGAGCGGAGGCGCCCGGCTTTGGGAGGTCAAGACCTCGACGAATACTATCTGGCCGCTGCTGGCGATGGCCCCGGATAGCTCGCGTGTGGCGCGAGAGACGCTGGTCCTCAAGCGTCCGGTCGACCGATACAAGCACCTTCTGAGCGCGCAGGATCTCAGAGGCCAGATGGTGAGGGTATTCGATGTATCCGACGGCAAGGTCAAGTTGGAGGCTCCCCTCAGCCCGATGTTCGATGCCGGCGGCAATGTAGCCATCTCGCCGTCGGGGCGACGCGTCGCCATCCTCAGCGCCGGCGCCATCCAGGTTTTCGAACTGGCAGCACCGGTCCGGTCGCCGGACACCGGCAGGGACCATGCCGAGCACTGAGCTGCTCCGCAGCCCGATTGCACATTGCGGCGGCCGGCGCTTGCAGCGGAGTGGCGGTCGCCGGTGCAACGGCAGGCGGGTGCATGGCACTGATTCCGCCGGACGCTTCGGTGTAAAATCCTCTCGCCGATCGGAGCGTGCGGGAGGCGCAGGCCATGCAATATCGCAAATTCGGAAAGCTGGACTGGAAGGCATCGGCGCTGGGCTTCGGCGCCATGCGTCTGCCGACCGCGGATGGGCAGCGCGTGAGCCCCAATGTCAACGAGGCCGAAGCGATCCGCATGATCCGCCACGCCATCGACCACGGCGTCAATTATCTCGACACGGCCTATCCGTATCACGGGGGCAAGAGCGAGTCGATCGTTGGCAGGGCGCTCCGGGACGGATATCGGGAGAAGGTCCGCGTGGCCACCAAGCTGCCGACGTGGCTGGTCGAAGGGCCGGCCAGCTTCGACCGCTTTCTGAATGAGCAACTCCAGAAACTTCAAACCGATCGAATCGATTTTTACCTGCTGCACGGATTGAACAAGACCACATGGGCCAACGTTGTCCTGAAGCACAACCTGTTGGGCGAGGCGGAGCGCGCGCTGGCCGACGGGCGCATCGGCCACCTGGGCTTTTCGTTTCACGACAACACCGAGTGCTTCGAAGAGATCGTGAACGCGAGCGGCCTGTGGACGTTCTGCCAGATCCAGTACAACTACATGGACATCGAGAACCAAGCCGGTACGCGCGGACTGAAGCTGGCCGCGGAAAAGGGGCTGGCCGTGGTGGCGATGGAGCCGCTGATGGGCGGGCGGCTGGCCGATCCGCCGCCGGCGATTCGCGAGACAATTGCGGGCGATCCGGCGCGGCGCAGCCCGGCGCAGATCGCGTTCGACTGGGTGTGGGATCAACCGGAAGTCTCCGTGGTGCTGAGCGGGATGAGCACGATGGGCCAGGTGATCGAAAACCTGCGGCTTGCCGATCAAGCGGCCGTGGGCAAGATGACGGAGGCCGATCAGGCGCTGATCGGGCGGGTGCGCGAGCAATACAGGGCGCGGACGGCGATTCCGTGCACGCAGTGCGGCTATTGCATGCCATGCCCTACCGGCCTCGACATCCCGATGAATTTCTACCTCTACAACTACGCCCAGACCTACGACGATGTGGGCTCGGCGCGTTTCCGCTACGGTTTTCTGCTCAAGGAAGGGGAACGCGCGGGAGCGTGCATCGCCTGCGGCATGTGCGAGGCCGTGTGCCCGCAGCAGATCCCGATCTCGGAGTGGATGCCGAAGGTGGCGGCGATGCTGGGCTGAGGAAGCGGCGATCGGCGCGGGCCGACCGCACATCCTCGGCTTGCCGGGCCATCAAAGATGAATCCAGCCGAGACGAATGAGGGAGAGCGATCCTCCGGCGACGGCGATCCAGAGCAAGACACCCTGCAGAAGCGGCCGCGGGCCAACTTGCCGCAGGGTCTTCATCGAAAGTCCCGTGCCGATCAGGTAAAGAGTGGCCGTGAGGCCCAGCACGCCCGCGTGTTTCAGCACCGGGTAAGTGGGCTGCAGAAGGTGAAAGTAGGTGTTGGCCACCGCGGCCAGACAGAAGAACAGGATGAACCACGGCCAGTGGATTCGGGCTTTGCTCTTCTTCACGGCAGCGGTCCCAAGGGACAGAGGCACAATCCAGAGCGCGCGAGCCAGTTTCACCGTGGTGCCCACCGCCAGAGCCAGCGCGCCGAACTTTGCTGCCGCGCCCACCACGGAGCTTGTGTCGTGAATGGCCAGCGCCGACCAGAGACCGAACTGAGTCTGCGACATGTGAAGCCGCCATCCGATGAAGGGGAACACCAGCAAAGCGATGGAATTGAGGATGAAGATGGTGCCGAGCGACACCGCAATCTCTTCTTCGTTGGCTTCCGCGATGGGCGAGATGGCCGCTATGGCGCTGCCCCCGCAAATGGCCGTCCCGGTCGAGATGAGGAAGGAGGTTGTCGCCTTGACGCGGAGCAGCTTGCCAAGGCCCCAGCCAAGAAGCAGCGCAAAAACGATGCTGCAAGCCGTGTAGAGAAATCCCGACCGGCCCGCCTGAAGCACCTGCTGCAGGTTCATTCCGAATCCGAGTCCGATGACCGATAGTTGCAGCAACAGCTTGGAGCCGCGCCGGACGGAGGAGTGGAACGGGTGCTCGAAGGCGAATCCGAAAGCAATTCCAGCGGCCAGCGCGGCAGGCGGAGAAAGCAACCCGCTTGCGGCAACAATCAATCCAACGATAAAAACAATCTTTGGCACACAGTCAGTCTTGACCGGCGAATCCCCTCGCGTCCAAGCAGAAAGAGTAATGCCGCATCAGTTCGGCTTATCCGCGTCCGGCGGCCTTGCGCGAAACGGCGGGTTTGCCGGCGCCTTTGGGACGGGCGCTTGCCAGGACAAAGCTCCGGAACTCCGCGGCGGGGCCGGAGGCCCCAGGGCCTTTCAGCGAAATCATCACGAATTGCCGGGGAAATCGAATTCCCTCGATCTCCACGGTCCGGAACGCGGGACCCAGGCGCGCATCGTTGGCAATGGCCCAGCGGGAGACAAAGCCGACGCCAAAACCCGCCTGCACGGCCGTTTTGATGGCCTCGGTTGAGTCCAGTTCCATCACCACGTTGAGCGAACTGCGCCGGATGTGGTGGTGCTCGAGAGCCAGCTCGACGATATGCCGCGTCCCCGAACCGCGCTCCCGCATCAGCAGCGGCGCGCCGGTAAGTTCGGCAGGGGGGATTTGAGACCGCTTCGTCCACTGGTGCGCGGCTGGGACAAGCAACAACAACTCATCCTCGAGAAATGGCGACAGGGCCAGATCGCGGCTGCGGGGCGGGCCCTCGATGAATCCCAGTGCGAACTTCTCCTCTTCGACGCCCGCCACAATTTGTTCCGTGTTACCGCTCATGAGCGTGGGACGCACGCGCGGGTGCGCCTGGCAGAAACTGCTCAGCAAGCGAGGCAATACGTACTGCGCGATGGTGGTGGATGCTCCCAGAGCGAGGGCGCCGCTTTGCGCTCCGCCGAGGGACGCGAGCTCGTGCCGCGCCTCGCGCAGCACGCGATTCGACTCCCCCGCGTACTCCAGCAACCGGACGCCGGCCGACGTCAGCCGGACCTGCGAGCCGGAGCGGTCGAACAGGAGTGCGCCGAGTTCCTCTTCCAGGGCCTTGATCTGCAGGCTGACCGCGGGCTGCGTGAGGTACAGTTCCTCGGCGGCTTTGCGAAAGCTGAGTTGTTTGGCCACCTTGCGGAAAACGGTGAGCCGGAAGTTTTCAAGCGAGCTCATTGACCCGATTAGAACACTTGCCGGCGGCGCGGGATTCACTTGTGTGGTGAAAGGGTCGGCGGATGTCGCGTGCCGCAGATCGGAAGGGACTGCCCATCGGCTTCGCTGCGGCGGAGGTTTGGGCAGAGCGATCTGCCGAGCTACACCACCTCGCTCAGATGGGACCTGGAACCGCTCGATTCCGCGCTCCTCATCAATTTGCCCATCGCACCGGACCCGCCGCTCGCGGCGCGCACAAAGGCGGCGTCGCCGGCTTCCATGGCCCTCACGACCGAGTCGACTAAGTTCACAATCTCCGCCTGAATGTCGCCGGCCGTGACGACGTGCGAGGCGGAGGAACTGGAAGCTGAGGCGGCCGCGGAGGACGCATGCAGAGCCTCTTCCGACAGCGTGGCATGGTCCTGCTGCTGTGCCCTAGCTAGGGGATCGATCTCGACTTCTCCGGACAACAAGTTCGGACCAGGGGACAGCACATCGTCCGACGAAGGTGAATGTGCGATCTCAGCAAAGATACTTGTGATCCCGCTGGTGGACATGGTCATGACTCCTGCATTTGAGCCCGTGATGGCCTACCAAGGATGTTCTGATATCGGCACATGCCAGAAAAATTTCAGCGGACGAGCGAGAAAAACCGCCGGGAGTATCCTCGCCGGTTAACTCAAGCCAGAACAACGCATTAGGAACGTGATTCCGCCGCGAAACGAGGCCGGAAATGGCCAGAGGGAAGCCGAACCGGCGGCGGGCATTGCGGGTCCATGAGGCCGGGCAAGCGGCCAGGTTTTCGATTCCCGCCTCGCTACACGATCCAAATATCGTTGCATCATATGAACATCGTTTCAGAGAGTGGGAATTCCGCCCCTCCTTGTGCCCTTCGTCACTGCCGCTAACCCCCTCAACCTTGAGACTCACGATAGCGGTCGATCTTCCCAAGGGCCGCCTCGTGGAGCAAAGCGAATGAGTGAACCAAAGACTGTGATTCCCACCGTGATTCTGGATGGGAACGAGGCCGCGGCCTCGGTAGCCTATCGACTCTCCGAAGTCATCGCCATCTACCCGATCACCCCCTCGTCGCCGATGGCCGAGTGGGCCGATCAGTGGCGCTCGGAGGGGAAGAAAAATATCTGGGGTGGAACGCCCATCGTGGAAGAACTGCAGAGCGAAGGCGGCGCGGCCGGGGCACTCCACGGCGCGCTGCAGGCCGGGGCATTCGGCACCACGTTCACGGCCTCCCAGGGCCTGCTGCTGATGATTCCCAACATGTTCAAGATTGCCGGCGAACTGACCCCGGCGACGATGCACGTGACGGCCCGCACTCTGGCCACCCACGCATTGTCGATCTTTGGCGACCACTCCGACGTGATGGCCTGCCGATCGACCGGATGGGCCATGCTCTCGTCGAACTCCGTGCAGGAAGCGCACGACCTGGCGCTGGTGGCGCAGATCGCGACTCTCGAATCCCGTATTCCGTTCATCCATTTCTTCGACGGGTTCCGCACCTCGCACGAAGTCGGCAAGATCGTTCCCATCGGCGACGACATCATTCGCTCTCTGGTTGACGACAAGTACCTGATCGCGTTCCGGCAGAACGCTCTGACGCCGGACCGTCCATTCATCCGCGGCACGGCGCAGAATCCCGACGTGTTCTTCCAGGCCCGCGAGGCGTGCAGCCCGTTCTACGTCGAGGTTCCGGGCATCGTGCAGTCGGTGATGGACCGCTTCGCCAAGCTGACCGGCCGCGCCTATCGCCTGTTCGACTACTACGGAGCGCCAGACGCCGAGCGCGTGATTCTGCTGATGGGCTCGGGCGGCGAAGCGGCGGAGGAGACAGTGGATGCGCTGACCCGGCAGGGCGAGAAGGTCGGCCTGCTAAAGGTTCGGCTCTACCGGCCGTTCGACAGCAAGGCGTTCCTGGCCTCGCTACCCAAGACGGTGAAGTCTATTGCGGTTCTGGATCGCTGCAAGGAGCCGGGCGGCGCGGGCGAGCCGCTGTATCAGGACATCCTGACCGTACTGGCCGAGAATGCCTCCAGCCTGCCGTTCAAAACGCCCACCGTCATCGGCGGGCGCTATGGGCTTTCCTCGAAGGAGTTCACCCCGGCGATGGTCAAGGGCGTGTTCGACGAGCTGAAGAAGCCCTCCCCCAAGAACCACTTCACCGTCGGCATCGTCGACGACGTGAGCCACTCGAGCCTCGATTACGATCCCGAGTTCTCGACCGAGGATCCGAAGACGGTGCGCGCGCTGTTCTACGGTCTGGGCTCCGACGGCACCGTGGGCGCGAACAAGAACTCGATCAAGATCATCGGCAGCGAGACGCCGAACTACGCGCAGGGCTACTTCGTGTACGACTCGAAGAAGTCGGGCTCGATGACCACCTCGCATCTAAGGTTCGGCCCCAACCCGATCCGGTCTACCTACCTCATCACGCGCGCCAGTTTCGTTGCCTGCCACAACTTCAGCTTCCTGGAGAAGATGGACGTGCTGGAGGCGGCGATGCCGGGGGCGGTGTTCCTACTCAACTCGCCTTATTCGGCGGCCGAGGTGTGGGACAAGCTGCCGCGCTCCATGCAGGAAGAGCTGCTGCGCAAGAAGATCCAGTTCTACGTGATCGACGGCTACAAGGTGGCCCGCGATGCTGGCATGGGTTCGCGCATCAACACCATCATGCAGACCTGCTTCTTCGCCATCAGCGGCGTTCTGCCCAAGGACGAAGCGATCGAGCAGATCAAGAAGTCGATCAAGAAGACCTACGGCAAGCGCGGCGAGGCGGTGGTCGAGAAGAACTTTGCCGCCGTCGATCACGCGCTGGCGCATCTGGAGAAAGTCGAACTGCCTGCGGCGCCTTCGTCGAGCTTCGACGTCACCGGCGCGTTCTCCGATCATGCGCCGAAGTTCGTTCACGACGTACTGGGCAAGATCGCCGAAGGCAAGGGCGACTTGATTCCGGTCAGCGCCTTCCCGGCCGGCGGGGCCTTCCCGTCGGGCACGGCGCAGTGGGAGAAGCGCAACATCGCGCAGTTCATCCCGGTGTGGGACAAGGATCTTTGCATCCAGTGCGGCAAATGCGCCATGGTTTGCCCGCACGCCGTGATCCGCGCCAAAATCTACAGTCCCGAACTGGGCGATAAGGCTCCGGCGACCCTGAAGTGGGCCAAGCCCAAGTGGAAGGGCATGGAAGATCAGCGATACACGCTGCAGGTGGCTCCCGAGGATTGCACCGGCTGCGGGGTTTGCGTCGAGGTCTGCCCGGTAAAGAACAAGAGCGACGCCAGCAAGAAGGCCATCAACATGGCGCCGCAGGCTCCGCTGCGCGAGCCCGAGCGCGAGAACTGGGAGTTCTTCCTGAACCTGCCCGAAGTCGACCGCACCAAGCTGTCGCACACGCAGGTGAAGGACATTCAACTCCTGGAGCCGCTGTTCGAGTTCTCCGGCGCCTGCTCCGGCTGCGGCGAGACGCCCTACATCAAGCTGCTGACGCAGTTGTTCGGCGACCGGCTCTACATCGGCAACGCGACGGGCTGCTCGTCGATCTACGGCGGCAACCTGCCGACCACGCCCTACACGCACAACGCGCAGGGGCGCGGCCCGACGTGGTCCAACTCGCTGTTTGAGGACAACGCCGAGTTCGGCTTCGGCATGAGGCTGGCCCTCGATCAGCAGAAAGCCTTCGCCGAAATGCTGGTGGCGAAAATGGCACCGGCGATCGGCGCCGAGCTCGCGGCCGGTCTGGTCGGCGCGTCGCAGAAGACCGAACCGGAGATCGATCAGCAGCGCGAGCGCGTAAAGGCGCTTCGCGCCGTGTTGGCCGGAAACAGCTCTTCCGACGCTCAGAATCTGCTGGCCATCGCCGATGCCCTGGTCCGTAAGAGCGTGTGGATCCTGGGCGGCGACGGCTGGGCCTTCGACATCGGTTTCGGCGGCCTGGACCACGTGCTCGGCTCCGGCAAGAACATCAACGTGCTGGTGCTCGACACCGAGGTCTATTCGAACACCGGCGGCCAGGCCTCAAAGGCCACGCCGCGCGGCGCGGTGGCCAAGTTTGCCGCCAGCGGCAAGCCGAACAGCCGCAAGGATCTGGCCATGGAAGCCGTCAGTTACGGCTCGGTCTACGTGGCGCAGGTGGCGCTGGGCGGCAACGACATGCACGTGGTCAAGGCTTTCCAGGAGGCCGAAGCGCACGACGGGCCGTCGATCATCATCGCCTACGCGAGTTGCATTGCCCACGGCTACGACCTGGTCCATGGCCTGGAGCAGCAGAAGCTGGCTGTGCAGTCCGGCTACTGGCCTCTGATGCGTTACAATCCCGGCTTGCGCGAGGAAGGCAAGAATCCGTTCCAGCTCGACTCCAAGGCGCCTTCGATCCGGCTCAAGGAGTACTCGTACCGCGAAGCGCGCTACACCATGCTGGCGCGGAGCAATCCGGAGCTGGCGGCGGAGCTGCTCAAGGAAGCGCAGGACGACGTGGAGCGCCAGTGGCGCGTTTACTCGGCGCGGGCCTCGATGCCCGGCCGCGGAGAGACGCCGCACATCGCGCCTCCCGAGAAACCCGAAGAAAAGCCGGAACAGAAGTTGGCGGCCACGGCAGCCGGAGGTGAGGAATGACCGATATTTCGATGCAATATCTCGGCCTGAAACTGAGCGGCCCGATCGTGGTGGCGTCCACGCCGCTGTCCGAGTCGATCGACAACATCCGCCTGATGGAGGACGCGGGCGCCTCGGCGATCGTGCTCACGTCGCTCTTCGAGGAGCAACTGGCGCTGGAGTCGCGGGCGCTGGACGAGGACCTTTCGCGGGGCACCGAATCGTTCGCCGAGTCGCTCCACTACCTGCCGGAACTGGGCGACTACCGCATGACGCACGAGGGCTACCTGGAGCATCTGCGGCGCGCCCGCGAGGCGGCCGGGATTCCCATTATGGCCAGCCTGAACGGCGCCACCAGCGGCGGCTGGGTGCGCTTTGCCCAGGAGATGGAACAGGCCGGCGCCAGCGCGATCGAGTTGAACACTTTCGCCCTGGCCACGGACGCAAAACAGACCTCGGCCCAGCTCGAGAATCAGCTTCTGGATCTGGTTGGCGCCGTTTGCGGCGCGGTCAAGATTCCCGTGGCCGTCAAGCTGTCGCGCATGTTCACCAGTCTGCCGAACCTGTGCGCACGGCTTGAGGAGAAAGGCGTCAAGGGCGTCGTGCTGTTCAACCGCTTCTATCAGCCCGACTTCGACATCGAGGCGCTGGAGGTGCGGCCCACGCTGCACTTTTCAACTCCGTCGGAATTATTGCCGCGGCTGCACTGGGCGGCGATTCTCTACGGCCACCTGAAGGGCGACATCGGTATCACCGGCGGCGTTCACTCCGCCGAGGATGTGCTGAAGGCCATCATGGCTGGCGGCAGCGTGGCGATGATGGTCTCGGCGCTGCACATTCACGGCATCGAGCACATCGGACGCGTGCTGGCCGACCTGCGCTACTGGCTCGACAAGCGGGAGTACACCTCGCTCGCCGAGACGCGCGGCTGCCTCAGCCGCCGCTCGGTGCCCGACACCTCGCCATACGACCGCGGCAACTACATCAAGACGCTCAGCTCCTACAGCCTCCGCCAGACGGTGGCGGCGTTCTGATCTCATCCTCGCGCTGGGTTGCACGAGAACCAGGACGGCCTCACGAAAGTGAGGCCGTTTTGGTCTGTGGATGCGCCGATCGGGCCGGCATCAGTTGCCGAGGAACCGCAGGACCGTTTTCTCCAGAACGCGCTGGGCCCTGGGCATCGCCGCCTGAACCGGGCCGGTGAGCGTTTCGCCCAGTTCCATGGAGCTGGCACCGACGGTGAGAAGCATGGCGTGGGCCGGCCGCGAGCCGTAGAGCGAATGGGCCAGGGCCAGCAGCCCGGGCGGGTCCATGTGATGCGTCGTGGAGGCGGGTTCGCCGGAAGCCATCGACACGGGCGCCAGGACGATGCGTCCCGGAGCGGATTCGACGGAGCAATCGACAAAGAGCAGGGAATCAGCCGAGGCGATCTCGTGGGCGAGGTCCGGTGTCCACTGCTGGCTGGAAAGAACGCGGACGCTGGCGTCGGATTGAAAGCGTTGCGTGGCCCAATCCGCAAGACGGAGCCCGACTCCGTCATCGCTGCGCAACGGATTGCCGCACGCAAGCACGAGACAACGAGCCGTCTTTTCCGTCATGGGAACCCTCAGGGAATCGGCTCTCTTCTCCATTCTCTCGAGAGCCGTTCCGAAACAACCGTCAATTCAGAATCAACGCGCGGCGCCGGTCAGCGGACCGCGCGGTCGAGCACTTCGCCCTCGGGGGAAAGCAGGGTCACCTCGAGCGGCATCTGTCCGGCGGCGTGCGTCGAACAGCTCAGGCACGGATCGAAGGTGCGGATCACCGCCTCGATGCGATTGAGCGCGCCTTCGGTGAACTTGCCGTCCTTGACGTAGGCCTTGGCCGCCTGCAAGACGCCCTGATTCATGGCGTTGTTGTTGTGCCCGGTGGCGACAACCAGACTGGCCCAGGTCATCTTGCCATCGTCGTCGACCTTGTAGTGATGATGCAGCACGCCGCGGGGCGCCTCGATCTGCCCGGCGCCTTCCAGCCGGTTGACGCCGGCGGTTGCGCGTACGTGCTTGTCGAGGATCCGCGGGTCGGCGAGGATCTGTTCGATTTTTTCCAGCCCGAAGAGCATTTCGACCAGCCGCGCATGGTGATAGTAGAAGGAGCTCTCCACGGGGCCGTTCGCCAGTTGCTTGAACTCGGCCAGTTCCTTGTCCGCCTTGGGCGTGCCCATGGACTTGACGATGTTGAGGCGGGCGAGAGGTCCGACGCGATAGCTGCCTTTGGGATAGCCCAGCGCTTTGTAGTAAACAAATTTGGTGTAGGTGTAGTTCTCGACGGCTTCGCCAAAGCCTGCGGCGAAGCGGTTGGCGTCCATGCCGTCCTCGATGGTGCCACCATTGGCGTCGATCAACCGCAGAGCGCCGTCGGTGAACTCGATGGACTCGTCTTCGTTGATCAGGCTGAGGTAGTTCGACGGGAAATTGGCGAAGACCTCGATCTCACCCTTGAACTGGCTGGCGATCTTCTTGTAGGCGCCGATGGCCAGGCCGAGATTGGAGAAGGCCTCGGGAATCATGGCCAGAATCTTCTCGCGTTTTTCGGCGGTCAAGGGCTCGGTCACTCCGCCGGGGACAACCCATCCCGGATGCACGCGCTTTTCGCCGAGAGTCTCGATGATGGTCTGGCCGAAGCGGCGCAGGCCGATTCCGGCGCGGCCCAGCTCGGGCCTGGCGGCCGCCACGCCCAGGATGTGGCGCACGCTGGGGTCGGTGTCCATGCCCAGAAGCAGGTCCGGCGAGCTGAGGTGGAAGAAGCTCAGGGCGTGCGACTGGACCATCTGCGCCAGGTTGAGCAGGCGCCGTAACTGCGCCGCGGTGTGCGGAATGCGCACCGACATGATGGCCTCGCAGGCCTTGGCCGAGGCCAGAAGGTGCGAGACCGGGCAGATGCCGCAGATGCGCGCCATCAGGCTGGGCATCTCGTAGAACGGCCGGCCCTGGCTAAAGCGCTCAAATCCGCGCACCTGGGTCACGTGAAAGTGCGCGTCGTCGACTTCGCCCTGGCCGTTGAGCTGGATGGTGATCTTGCCGTGGCCTTCCAGGCGCGTTACCGGATCGATGGTGATGGTCTGGGTCATAGGGGACATCTCCGATTCGTCAAGCTCCGAAGCGGGTCAGCGCCGGAATATCCAGCGGCCCGCCGGTTACCAGCGCAACCAGCGCGGTGTGAAAAGTATCGGCCGAGGGCGGGCAGCCGGGCAGGAATACGTCCACCTTCACGTACTCGTGAATGGGACGGACGACCCGCAAGAGCTTGGGCACCACGACACAGGGAATCTGCGCCTGCGCGCTGGCGTTCTCGATGTAGGCGCGCTCCAGGATCGCCTCCGGCCCGATGGGATTGCGCATCGAGGGCACGTTGCCGGTGATGGCGCAATCGCCCATGGCGATCAGCGTTTTGGTGTGCTCGCGGATCTTCTTGATCTTCTTCTCGTCGTCCACAGAGGCTACCGCCCCCTCGACCAGCGCGATATCCACCTCGCCGGGGTACTCCTTGGTGTCGACCAGCGGGCTGTAGACCAGGTCCACCAGGTCAGCCAGCTCCAGGAGCCGTTCGTCCATATCGAGGAACGACATGTGGCAGCCGGAACATCCGTCCAGCCAGACTGTCGCCAATTTCAGTTTGCTCATTGCGCTTCCCTCATCAGGTTCAGATAGGGCAGAAATTCAGGGTTCTTCGGTCGATCGGAGCCGACCTTGTTCTTCTCGAAGAGGGCTCCGGTGGGGCATACCTGCACGCACTTGCCGCATTTCGTGCAAGTCGAGCTGCCCCACTCCTCGTGCAGGTCAGTGATTACGACCGAGTTGATGCCGCGGCCCATCACGTCCCAGACATGCGCGCCTTCGATTTCGGCGCACACGCGCACGCAGCGGGTGCAGAGGATGCAGCGGTTGTGGTCCACGGTGAACCGCTCGTGCGAAGCGTCGACCGCCAATTCGGGATTGCGATAGGGCAGCCGCACGTGCGTCAGCCCCTGCTCCTGGCCCAGCGCCTGCAGCTCGCAGTGGCCGTTCGACACGCAAACCGAGCAGATGTGGTTGCGCTCGGCGAACAGCAACTCGAGGATGGTCCGGCGGTGCTGTTGCAGCCGCTCGGAGTTGGTGGTCACTTCCATGCCTTCCTGCACCGTGGCCACGCAGGCCGGCAGCAGCTTGTTGGAGCCCTTGATCTCGACCAGGCACATGCGGCAGGCGCCCACATCGCTCAGGCCTTCGACGTGGCAGAGGGTGGGAATGTTGATCTCGTTCTCGATCGCCACTTCCAGGATCGTCTGGCCAGCTCGCGCGCTCACTTCCTGCTCGTCGATGACAAGAGTTTTGACGTCGGTATCCATCGGGCTCATGCCACCACCTCGCTCTGGATTTCAGATTTGATCGCTTCCATGTTGCAGACGCCGGCCCGACAGCGCTTGTGCAGGATGTGTTCGATGTACTCGTTGCGGAAGTACTTGAGGGTGCTGAGGACGGGGTTGGGAGCGGTTTGGCCGAGGCCGCAGAGGCTGGCCTCCTTGACCGTGGCGCAGAGATCCTCGAGCAGCGCCAGGTCGTCCATGGTGCCGGTCCCGGTACAGATGCGCGTCAACAGCGTGTACATCTGCGCCGTGCCCGCGCGGCAGGGAATGCACTTGCCGCAGGACTCGGTCATGCAGAACTCGATGAAGAAGCGCGCCACGTTGACCATGCACGAGGTGTCGTCCATCACGATCATGCCGCCGGAGCCCATGATCGAGCCCATCTTGAGCAGCGCGTCGTAGCTGACGCCCACGTCGAGCATCTCCGCCGGGATGCAGCCGCCCGACGGTCCGCCGGTCTGCACGGCCTTGAACGTGTGCCCGCCCGGCACGCCGCCGCCGATGTCCTCGATGATCTCGCGCAGCTTGATGCCCATGGGCACCTCGACCAGACCGGTATTGGTGATTTTGCCGGTGAGAGCGAAGACCTTGGTCCCCTTGCTGCGCTCCGAACCCATGTCGTGGAACCACTTGCCGCCGTTGCGGATGATGGGCGCGACATTGGCGTAGGTCTCCACGTTATTGAGCAGCGTCGGCTTGCCCCACAGGCCGCTCACCGCCGGATACGGCGGACGCGTCCGGGGCGTTCCGCGTTTGCCTTCGATCGAGGCCAGCAGTGCCGTTTCCTCGCCGCAGACGAAGGCGCCGGCGCCGAGCCGGATCTCGACATCGAAGTTGAACGGCGTGTTGCCGATGTTGTTGCCCAGCAGCCCATGCCGCCGCGCCTCGCGCAGCGCGGTCGTGAGCCGCGAAACCGCCACCGGGTACTCGGCGCGCACGTAGATGAATCCCTTGCTAGCGCCCACACCGTAGGCGGCGATCGCCATGCCCTCGATGACGCGATGCGGATCGCCTTCCATCACGCTGCGATCCATGAACGCGCCGGGGTCGCCCTCGTCGCCGTTGCAGACGACGTACTTTATGTCGCCCTTGGCCTTGGCCACCGTGCCCCATTTCAATCCCGTGGGGTATCCGCCGCCGCCGCGCCCGCGCAGGCCGCTCTCGGTGATGCGGTGGATCACGCCGTTCGGCGTCATCTCCGTCAGCACCGTCAGCAGCGCCTTGTAGCCGTCGCGCGCGATGTAGTCGTCGATCTTTTCCGGATCGATGTAGCCGGCATTCTCCAGCACCACGCGGACCTGCTTGTCGAAGTGGTCGTTCAGGTCGCACTGCAGCTCGGCCACGGGCTTCTCGCCCAGGCCGGCCACGATGGCTTCTGCCTTGTCCGCCTTTACGCGGTGGTAGAGTTCCTGCTCGGGATCGACGCGCACGAGCGGGCCGTGCGAGCACGGTCCCATGCACCCGGTGCGGCGCACCAGCACCTTTTTGCCCGAGGCCTCGGCCGCCTGTTCCAGCGCCGTCTTCAGCTTATCGGCGCCCTGGCTGGCGCACGCCAGGTCCATACAGACATTGATTTCGTAGTCGTACTTGGCGTTCTCCTGTTGAACGCTCTTTGCGATCTGTTCGAGCTCCTCGATTGTCATTCCACGGTCCACCTTTCCAGTTGCTCGAGCACTTGTTCGCCGGTCATTTCGCCCACCACCTCGCCGTCACACAGCACCACCGGGGCGCGGCTGCAGGCGCCCACGCAGCGCGCCACCATCAGGCTGATCTGCCCGTCGGACGTAGTCTGGCCCTGCGTGACGCCGAGCTTCTTTTCGGCCGAGGCGATCAGCTTGTCCGCCCCCTTGATGTAGCAGGCGGTGCCCGCGCACACCGTCAACGTGTGCTTGCCCGGCGGCTTGAGCGTGAAGTAGTGGTAGAAGGTTGCGACTCCGTAAGCCTGGCTCAACGGCACGCGCAGCGAATGCGCGACAAACTTGATGGAATCGTCGTCCAGATAGCCAAACGACGACTGCACCGTGTGCAGGGTCTCAATCAGAGCGTGGCGCGCAAATCCGTTCTTGCGCATGGTGCCGTTGACGATCTTCCACCGTTTATCTTCGCTGGGAAGGGGCGGGGGAGTGAATGTGGACACATTTCCTCCTGATCTCGATCAAGGTGCGCAAACGATTGGTGGTCATAGCGCGCAGAACAATGCACCCGTCTCGCTCTGCAAGACTCTACCATTGTTCTACGAGCAGGAGCCTTGTGCAATCCGTGACAGCAATCACCGGAGTGTGGGTATCCCCTTTACCGGCTTGGGTTTCGGACATTCCCAAAACGAAATTCCTTTGAGCAAGCGCGCTGGACAGTCCCCGCAAGTGTCGCTGAGCACAATCAGCGATCATCCGGCCCCACATAGCTGTGCGCAAGATCACTTTCGACGGCATTTGCACGGCTCGCCGCGGTCGCCGCGGGCGCGATCCGCCCCAGTTTTCCACTGCCGGTGCGATCCGCCGCGCCTCCCTTAATTCGCCGTCCTCACCTGAAGGTTGTAGCCGCTGTAATCGATGGTGACAATAGTGCGCCCGAAAAGAAAGCTGTCCGACTCGGCGCGCGCGTGCAGGGCCATCGAGAACCCGTTGACGTTCGCATACTGCCGCATCATGTGTGTGGTTCCCGAGAAGGCCGACGGGTTTTCCGACGCCGCCCCTTCGATCCGGACCAGCGTGCCGTCGCGCGCGTCGACCCACATCGTTCCTTCGACCCGGTTCGGCGCCTTCGCTTTCGGGGAGATGGCCAGCACGTAACAGTCGCGGCCGTTGAGCTTCTGCGCGCCTCCGGGCTTCAACTTCATCTCGTAGTTAGCCGACGTAAACCACGACTGCTCCACGTTTCCGGGCAGGTTGATCGTCTTTTCGTTGTCCAGCAGCGGCTTCAATCCGAACCGGATCAGGATTCCCGATCCACTTTCCGAAAGCACCGTGTAGGTTTTGCCCGCGCCTTTCCGGTAAGTGTCGAGCACCGTCATCTGGGCGGCCGGATGCGTCTCGTCGCCGCCCCGGTACACAGCGTAGTGCTCCACGTCGGTGAATCCCAGGATGTTGCCGAAGCGTGCTTTCACCGCCGCATCCACGCTGCGGATCACAGCCGCCTCGTCGGGCTGCTGCGTGGGGGCCGTGGCGCCAGTCAGGACCGCAATCGCAGCCCCTGCGAGCGTGCCTGACGCCATCCATCGCCGAAGACCCATCCGGACCCTCCCGTATGACTCAGATTATCCGTCTTTGTTCCCGGCCGGTGCCGACCGGGCCCGTGCGCCAGGGCAAACGCATCTTAATCGCTATATGCCAAGCGGCGATGTAGAAGTGAGATGGGGATATGGAAAATCCCCTGAAGTACTTTGCTGAGTTGAAGGACCCGCGTGTGGAGCGAACGCGGGAGCATCTACTGGAAGAGATTCTTTTGATCGCGATTGCGGCGATTCTGAGCGGCGCCAACGGTTGGAACGAGATCGAGAACTATGGCAAGGCGAAGCGCGCGTGGCTGAGCGGTTTTCTGCGCCTCCCAGGCGGGATTCCGTCTCATGACACGTTCAACCGTGTCTTTGCGGCTCTGGCCACCGAGGAGTTGGAAGAAGGCTTTGCGGCGTGGATTGGCTCCATTGCCCGCCTGAGCGCTGGCGAGGTGGTGGCCATCGATGGCAAGACATTGCGTGGGACACGGACTACGGCTGGCAAGGCGCTGGTGCACATGGTTTCAGCCTGGGCCAACGCCAACAACCTGGTGCTTGCCCAGCGCAAGGTCGATGACAAGTCCAACGAGATTACGGCCATCCCCAAGCTGCTCAAAGCCCTGGAACTGCGCGGAGCGGTGGTAACCATCGATGCCATCGGCTGCCAGAAGTCCATTGCCCGCCAGATCGTCACACAACGGGCCGACTACGTGCTGGCGGTGAAGGAAAATCAGCCTTCCCTGCTGGCCGACATCAAGGACTCGTTTCAAATGCTCGCCGCCGATAGCGTCGATGATCAAATTGACTGCGGCCATGGACGAGTGGAACGCCGCACCTGCTCGGTGCTGGCAGATCTGAGCTTATTGAATGCGCCAGGAGAATGGGCCTCTTTACAAGGGTTGGTGCGAATCCAGGCCCAGCGTTACCACAAGGCGACCGGCGCCAGCGAACGCGAAGTTCGTTACTACATCACCAGCCTCAAGCCCGATGCCGCGCGGTTGAACGCCGCCATCCGACAGCACTGGGGCATTGAAAACAAGTTGCACTGGGTACTCGATGTCGGCTTCGGCGAGGACCTCAGCCGCAAACGTGCCGGTCACGCCGCCCAGAACTACTCCATCCTCACACGCATCGCCCTCAACATGCTCAAACAAGACAAAACCTGCAAACTGGGCATCCACGGCAAACGCCTGCAGGCCGCCTGGGACCACCAATACCTGCTCCGACTACTCGGAGTCGAAATTTAGATGCGTTTGCCCTGGCCCGTGCGCAGCCAGATGCGCCGCGGGCGGCGGCCCTGCGAAGTGTGCCAATCGATGCGGTATGCTGATTCCCTGAGCGAGGCGCCGATTTGACCCCGGAATCGCATCCAAAACCAGGACAGGCCGAAGATCCGATCGAGCGTCAGCGACTCGTCGTGCGCGGCGTGGTGCAGGGTGTCGGCTTTCGCCCCTTCGTCTACCGCCTGGCGACGGAGGAGGGCCTGGCCGGCTACATCGGAAACGATACCGGCGGAGTGACCATCGAGATCGAAGGGCCACCGGAGCGGGTCGAAGCGTTTCGCGGGCGTCTCGAGGCGGAAGCTCCGCCGCTCTCGCGCATCGATGCTGTGATCGCCCACAGCTCTCTTCCAAAAGGAGAAAAAGAATTCAGGATCGTCCTGAGCGATTCCGGCGGCCACGTCTCGACCGGCATCCCCGCCGACGCGGCCACCTGCGCCGATTGCCTGCGCGAGCTGCTCGATCCGAACGATCGCCGCTATCGCTATCCGTTTTTGAACTGCACCAACTGCGGTCCGCGGTACACGATCACGCGGCGCATCCCCTACGACCGGCCGCAGACCTCGATGGCGCGCTTCAAGATGTGCCCGGCCTGCCAGGCCGAGTACGACGACCCGCTGAATCGCCGCTTCCACGCGCAGCCTAACGCCTGCGCCGTTTGCGGCCCGCACGTCTGGCTCGTTGCGCCGGACGGAACTGCGATTCCTTCCGGCGACCCGGTCACAGAAACCATTGGCCGCTTGATGGCCGGCGCCATCATGGCCATCAAAGGCATCGGCGGCTTTCATCTTGCCGCGGACGCGACGAACGAGGCGGCCGTGATGCGCCTGCGCGAGCGCAAGCACCGCTACGGCAAGCCGCTGGCGATTATGGTCCGCGATCTCGACGCGGCGCGCGCGGTCTGTGAGCTGACAACAAAGGAAGAGGAGCTGCTCCTTACCGTTCCGCGCCCGATTGTTTTGGCGCGTCGACGAAAAGACAGCGGGATCGCGCCGTCGATTGCACCGGGTATTCCCTGGCTGGGTGTATTTTTGCCTTACGCGCCGTTGCAGCATTTGCTCTTTGCCGATTCGCGCGTGCACGCTCTCATAATGACCAGCGCCAACCTGAGCGAAGAGCCCATCGCGATCGACAACGATGAGGCGATCACCCGGCTCCGGCTCATCGCCGACGCCTTCCTGATGCACGACCGCGAAATTCTGCAGCGCTGCGACGATTCGGTGATTGCGGTCGTCGATGGCGCGCCGCAAATCGTCCGCCGCGCCCGCGGCTTCGTGCCGCTCGCCGTGCCGCTGCCTGGCAATTTATCGGAAGAGGGGTCGCCGCCGCTGCTCGCCGTCGGAGGCCATCTCAAGAATGTCTTCGCTCTCGCCCGCGGCCGCTTCGCCTACCAGAGCCAGCATCTGGGCGACCTGGAGAACGTCACCGGTCTCGATTTCTTCCGCGAATCGCTCGCCCACCTGATGCACACCTTCGAGATCGAGCCGAAGGCCGTGGTCCACGATCTGCATCCCGGCTATCTCTCGACGAGCTGGGCGAAGCAGTGGGCCAGCGAACGCGGACTTCCGCTCATCGCCGTGCAGCATCACCACGCGCACATCGCCGGCTGCATGGCCGAGCACGGGCTCGCGGGGCCGGTCATCGGGCTCGCGCTCGACGGCACCGGCTACGGCACCGATGGCCGCATCTGGGGTGGGGAAGTGCTCATCAGCCGCCTCGATTCCTTCGAGCGGTTCGCGCACCTCGAATCCGTTCCCATGCCCGGCGGCGAAGCGGCGATTCGCGAACCTTGGCGGATGGCGCTGGGGCATTTGCAAGCGGGCGGATTCGACATCGAATCGCCGGAGACGCTGGAGCTTGTGGGCGTGAAGCCGCAGGACGCGCACGTCCTCGCCCGCATGATCGAGCGCGGAATCAATACTCCGCTCACATCGAGCCTCGGGAGACTCTTCGATGCGGTAGCAGCAGTGGTTTTAGGGCGCGGCGTAGTCGCCTACGAGGCGCAGGCGGCGATTGAATTGGAAGGTGTCGGCGTCGACGAGCCCTTTGACGGGCCTGCCGCGCTCGATTCCGGCTACCCGCTCGAACTGCTTGGTGGGGATTGGACCTCGCGCGGGCCAGTGCGCATTTCCGCCGCTCCGCTGTGGCGTGAACTGCTCGGCGATCTGCGCTCCGGCACGAACAAACCGCGGATCGCTGCGCGATTCCATGCGGGCGTTGCCGCGGCATTCGTTCGCGCGGCGGTGCTGGCGCGTTCGGCAACCGGCATCGGGCAGGTGGCGCTATCGGGAGGATGCCTGCACAATCGCCGCCTGACGCGATTGCTTCGCGCCGGCCTCGAAGCGGAAGGCTTCCAGGTCTTCCGGCACGTGCAGGTTAGCCCCGGCGACGGCGGACTCAGCTACGGACAGGCTGTGGTGGGTGCGGCAATTTTGATGAAGCGCGAATCAGCCGGATAGCCGCACCAGCTCCTGCGCCTCTTCCTTCGGCCCCAGGATCGACATGCGCGGAATGCGGCCGCGCACCATGGCCACTTCGTCGCAGCGATGCAGCCGCGGGCAGCACTGGCAGTCCTTGAAGATCTTGTCCGGCAGCTCGGCTTTGTCTTCCACGGTGCGGAAGCCGTACTTGAAGAAGAAATCGGGAATGCGCGTAAAGAGGCAGACGGATTGAACGCCGTGGGCCTCGGCCTCTTCGATGAGGGCGCTGAGAATGCGGCCGCCGGCGCCCTTGCTCTTGGCCTCCGGCCGCACGACAATCGAGCGCACTTCGCAGAGATGCGGCCCGTAGAGGTGCAGCGCGCCGCAACCCAGGAACACGCCGCCATCGGACTCGGCGACGGTAAAGTCGCGGATGTTCTCGCAGACCTCGGCGAAGGGCCGCTTGAGCAGCGTGCCATCGGTGGAAAGCGAATTCACGAGATCGTAGATGTTCGAGGCGTCGTGCAGCAGGGCCTTACGCACCAGCATGAACGGCCTCCCCGGCTGCGGATTTCTTGAGCACGCCGATCCGCTCCGCCGCGGCATCGAGCGCCGCGTGCACGCGGTCGCGCGCCGTTCCGCCAGTCACGTCGTGGCAGTCGAGCGTGGCTTCGAGCGTGATCGCTGCGAAGAAGTCCTCGCCGAACTCCTCGCCGAAGGGTCGCAACTCCGCAAGCGTGAGACCGTTGAGCTCGACGCCTTTCTCGATGGCAAAGCGCACCGCGCGCCCGATCTTCTCGTGGGCCGTGCGGAAGGGAACGCCCTTGTGTACGAGGTACGTAGCGGCAGCCATGGCGTTCAGATAGCCGGCCTGCGCCGCCGCGCTCATGCGCTCGAAATTGAATTGAAGGGCCGCGGTGAAGCGCGCAACGAGATCGAGCATCTGCGGCACAAAGCCGGCGGCGAAGGCCGGCTCCTGTGTCTCCTGCATGTCTTTATTGTAGGCCAAAGGCAGCCCTTTGAGCTGCATCGCCACTGCCTCGGCCGCGCCGTGAATGCGTCCGACTTTGGCTCGAATCAATTCGGTCAGGTCGGGATTCTTCTTTTGCGGCATCGCGCTGGAGCCCGTCGAGAACGCCTCGGGCAGCACAACGAATCCGAACTCCGCCGTGGCGAAGAGCGTGATCTCTTCGGCGAAGCGGCTCAGATGCAGGCCAACAAACGTGAGCGCATTGAGATATTCGAGGATGAAGTCGCGGTCGCTCGTGGCATCGATCGAGTTGGCCGTCGGCGCTGCGAAGCCGAGCTCGCGCGCGGCGATCGTGCGATCGAGCTTGAGCGTCGCTCCGGCCACGGCCCCCGATCCAAGCGGGCAGAGGTTCAGCCGTTGAGCGCAATCGCGCAGCCGGTCCGCATCGCGCAGCGCCATCTCGACGTAGGCGAGCAGCCAGTGCGCGACGAGCACCGGCTCGGCCCGCTGCAGGTGCGTGTAGCTCGGCATTGCCGCATCGCCCGCCGCGCGCGCCTTTTCGATGAGCGCGTCGGCCCATGCGGCCAACCCTTCGATCGCCAGTTCAATTTGCGCGCGCACATACAGCCGCAGATCCGACGCGATCTGCTCGTTGCGGCTGCGGCCGGTGTGGAGCTTCAGCCCGAGATGTCCGACGCGCTCCACCAGCTTCATCTCAACGAAGTGATGGATGTCCTCGGCGGTTGCGTGGCCGCGCACCGCGGCCTTGCCCTCGTCCGATGCGGACTCCGCTGCAATCGCGTCGAGCGCCGCGCGCAACTCCGTTGTTTCAGCTTTGGTCAGGATCCCGGCGGCACATAGGGCAGACGCATGCGCCTTGCTTGCGGCCACCTCCTGATCGAGAAGCCGCCAGTCAAATCCGATCGAGCGCTGCCACGCTTCGAATTCCGCGTCGAGCGGCTCGCGAAAGCGGCCGGACCACATCTTTCCGGACTGTTGTTCGTTCGACATCGATTTTGCTATTCCTTCTCTTTGGCGCTGTTCAGCCGGGGCATTTCGTCGCTCTTGCCGAGGGTGAGGAGGCCGGTTGTGGCGTAGGTCAGCAGCTTATCGCGTGTGTCGGCGATGTCGAGATTGCGCATGGTGAGTTGGCCGATTCGGTCGCGCGGGGAGAAGGTGGATTCGGTCTTCTCCATGCTGAGACGCTCGGGATGGAAGGTGAGGTTGGGCGACTCCGTGTTGAGGATGGAGTAGTCGTTGCCGCGTCGCAACTCGAGTGTGACCTCGCCGGTGATGGGTTTGGCGACCCACCGCTGGGCGGATTCCCGCAGCATGATGGCCTGGGAGTCGAACCAGCGGCCCTGATAGAGCAGACGGCCGAGCTTGCGGCCATGGTCGCGGTACTGCTCGATGGTGTCCTCGTTGTGGATGCCGGTAATGAGCCGCTCGTAAGCAATGAAGAGCAAAGCGAGCCCCGGCGCCTCGTAGATGCCGCGGCTCTTGGCCTCGATGATTCTATTTTCAATCTGGTCGCTCATGCCGAGGCCGTGCCGGCCGCCGATGCGGTTGGCTTCGAGAAGAATTTCGACGGGTGAGTCAAATTGCCGGCCGTTGAGGGCCACCGGGAAGCCCTCTTCAAAGCGGACGGAGACCTGTTCGCGCTGGATTTCGACATCGTCGCGCCAGAAGGCCGCGCCCATGATGGGGACGACGATTTTGACGGAGGAGGAGAGATGCTCCAGGTCTTTGGCTTCATGGGTTGCGCCGAGCAGGTTGGAGTCGGTCGAGTAAGCTTTCTCGGCGGCCATCTTGTAGGCGAAGCCGTGGCGCTGCATGTACGCGGACATCTCGGCGCGGCCGCCGAGCTCGTCGATGAATGCGGCGTCGAGCCAGGGCTTGTAGATTTTGAGGTCAGGATTGGCGAGCAGGCCGTAGCGGTAGAAGCGCTCGATGTCGTTGCCCTTGAACGTGGAGCCGTCGCCCCAGATGTTGACGTCGTCCTCATGCATTGCGGCCACCAACATGGTGCCGGTGACGGCGCGTCCGATCGGAGTGGTGTTGAAGTAGTAAGTTCCGGCGGTCGAGATGTGGAAAGCGCCAGACTGCAGCGCGGCGATCCCCTCGCGAACGAGCGAGCCGCGGCAGTCAATGAGGCGGGCCTTTTCCGCGCCATATTCGAGCGCCTTACGCGGAATCGCGTCGTAGTCGGCTTCGTCTGGTTGGCCCAGGTTGGCCGTGTAGGCGTAGGGAATGGCTCCCTTCTGTCTCATCCAGTGCAGGGCGGCGGAGGTGTCGAGCCCGCCGGAGAAGGCAATGCCGACTTTCTGGCCGGCGGGCAGGGATTCGAGAATTACGGACATGATTGCGGACCTCTTAGCGCATCTGGCTTCCGGAGGCTGCAAGAACGGCGTCCTTTGCCATGATTCTCCTTGAAGTTCGTAGTTCTTAGTTCGCAGTTCGCAGCGCATATGCTCTCGGCAACGCCGCGATCGGCTGAGAACTATGAACTGTGAACTGCCTCCTGAAACTTCTCCACGTTGGCCAACCCGCCGAGCAGCAGCAGCAGCAGCGCCTTCTGCGCGTGCAGGCGATTCTCGGCCTGATCGAAGACGATCGATTGCGGGCTGTCGATGACGGCGTCGGTCACTTCTTCCCCTCGTCGCGCAGGCAGGCAGTGCATGAACTTCGCATTCGGCGCGGCCTTGGACATCAACGCCTCGTTCACTTGGAAGGGCCGGAAGATTGGCTGCCGCTTGGTCAACTCGTGCTCCATGCCCATGCTGACGCAGACATCGGTGTAAATCGCATCCGCGCCCTCGGCTGCCGCCTGCGGGTCCTGCAGCAGGCGGATTTCGCATCCGTTGGCGTCGGCGATCTCGCGCGCCTTGGTCACGATCTCGATGTCGGGCGAGTAGCCGCGGGGCGTCGCTACGGTTACGTTGGCGCCGAGTTGCGCGCCGGTCAGCATCAGAGAGTGACACACGTTGTTGCCGTCGCCGACATAAGTGAAGTTGACGCCCTTCAGGCTTCCGCCACTGTGTTCTTCGAGGGTCATGAAATCGGCTAAGGCCTGGCAGGGATGCTCGAAATCGGAGAGCGCATTGACCACCGGCACGCAGGAGTTCGCCGCCATCTCGGTGATGGTGTCGTGCGCGTAGGTGCGCAGCACGATCACGTCCACCCAGCGCTCCAAATTGCGCGCCACGTCGGCGATCGTCTCGCGCTCGCCCAGCGGCGAGCTGGTCTGGTCGACGAAGATCGCGCTGCCGCCCAATGTATTGATCCCGGTCTCGAAGCTGAGCCGCGTGCGCAGGCTGGCCTTCTCGAACATCAGCACCATTTGCTTGGCGTCAAGCGCGCGCCGGTACTCGCGCGGATTGCGCTTGACGTCGCCGCCCAGCTTCAGGATCGCGCGCGTCTCGGCGCTCGATAGATCGGTGATCGAACACAGGTCCTCGCCGGCCATACGCACGGCCGCGGCGAGAATGTCGGGGTCCTGTTGCACAGGAACGGCGGCTTCATTGCGTTCCAGAGTCGTTCTGCTAGCCACGATGGTGTCCTCCTACGGGCTCGCCGCGGCGAGCGGCCGCATGTTCTGTGAAGATCTCGTCGAGCGCGGCAATCGCCGTGTCGACGTGCTCGCACTCCAGGATGAACGGCGGCAGGAAGCGCAGCACGGTATCGCTGGTGCAATTGATGAGAATATGCCGCTTCAACATCTCCGCGACGGTTAGCTTGGCCAGTTCCGCCGAGTCGAGTTCGGCGGCAACCATCAGGCCCTTGCCGCGCACGTCGACGATCGTCTCGTGGCGGGCAGCGAGCTCGTGCAGTCTCTGCTGGAAGTAGTCGCCCAACTCGGTCACATGCGCGAGCAGCCCTTCCTTCTCGATGGTGTCGATGACCGTGACGGCCACGGTGCAGGCCAGTGGTCCGCCGCCGAAGGTCGTGCCATGCATGCCGGCGTGCATCGTGCGCGCGACTTCTTCGGTGCAGAGTATGGCGCCGAGAGGCAGCCCGCCCGCCAGCGGCTTGGCCAGCGTGGTGATGTCGGGCCGGATGCCGTAATGCTGATAGGCGCACCATTTACCGGTGCGGCCCATGCCGGACTGCACCTCGTCCACGATGAGCAGCGCGCCGGTCGAACTCGCCAGTGCGCGCGCCTCGTTGAAGAACTCCTGAGTCAGCGGGCGCACGCCGCCCTCGCCCTGAATGGCCTCGACGAGAATGGCGCAGACGTCGCTCGAGAACTTCGTGCGCAAATCGGCTACGTCGTTGAACCGCACGAACTCGACGCCCGGAACTACGGGCGCGAACGGCTCGCGGTACTTGGCCTTGAACGTAGTCGACATGGAGCCGAAGGTGCGGCCGTGGAAGCTTTGCTCGAGCGCCAGAAACTTTGTCCCCATCTTCGCGCCCTCCCCGCGCCGGAGAGTCGAATAGGCGCGCGCCAGCTTCAGCGCACCCTCCCACGCCTCGGTGCCCGAGTTCGAGAAGAACACGCGGTCGAGGCCGGTCCGCTCGGTCAGGCGCAACGCGAGTTCCACCTGTCCTTCGTGGTAGTAGAGGTTCGAGGTGTGAATCAGCGCGCGGCTCTGGCGAGCGACGGTTTCGACGATCGCCGGGTGGTTGTATCCCAACGCGTTGACGCCGATGCCGCTCAGCAGATCGAGATAGCGCTCGCCTTTCTCGTCGATGATGTGCACGCCTTCGCCGCCTACGAACAGAATCGGGCTCCGGTCGTAAGTGGAAAGCAGCAGCCGCGCCTCCGCGGCTTGAATTTCACCCAGTTTCATCGTCTACGGGACCTCCTCAGGCCACCATCACTTCGGTTCCGTGAGCAACTCTTGAGCTGCACAGGTCGGGCAGGGAACCCGCGGCCTCCGCGGGCAGAATTCGCACGCGCTTCACGCCGTTCAGCAGCGCTTCGCGGCAGGCGCCCAGCTTGGGCAACATGCCGCCGGTGATGATCGCGTGCTTGGCCATCTCCGCGATCTGATCGATGGAGAGCCATCGCAGCACCTCGCCGCCGGCGCCCTTCACGCCGGGAACGTCCGTCAGGAACACCAGCGCGTCGGCGCGGCAGGCGATGGCGCAGGCCGACGCCATTTCGTCGGCGTTGATGTTGTAGTACTCGCCGTCGAATCCGAGGGCCATCGAGCAGAGGACCGGAACGCCGTTCAACTGCCAGATGGCGTCGAGCCAGCGCGGATCGCTGGCGGCAATCTCGCCCACATAGCCAAGATCGGGCGCCAGGCGCTTCTTGCGCGCGCGAAAGATCAGCCCGTCGCCGCCGGAAAGCCCGACCGCCGGCTGGCCCAGCGCGCCCAGCGCCGCCACCAGCTTCTTGTTCACGCGCCCGGCAAAAACCATCAGCGCCACGTCGCGCGTCTCGGCGTCGGTGACGCGCAGGCCGTCGATGAACGCGCTCTTCTTTCCCAGGGCCTTCAGCATATTCGTCAACTGCACGCCGCCGCCGTGCACCACGGCCACCTGGTGGCCGTCGCGCACCAGCTCGGCGATGGCCTTCATGCAGCCTTCGAACAGCGCCGGATTCTCGAGGCCCGCGCCCCCCAGCTTCACGACGTATCTCATCCGAGCCCCTCCGCGGCGAGTTTCATGCGAGACCCTCCGATTCGGGCCAGCCCTGCATCACGTTCAGGTTCTGCACGGCTTGGCCGGCAGCGCCCTTCAGCAGATTGTCGAGGCAGCTCACGATCACTGCGCGCTTGCCGCTCGCGTCGAGTTGGAATCCGATGTCGGCATAATTGGTCCGCACCGAATACTGAATCTGCGGCAGGAATTTCTCGTAGAACCGGACCATGGGGCTCGCGGCGAAAAACTCGCGATACACCCGCGTTACGGAATCCTTGGTTTGCGGCTGCTTGAAGCTGACGTAGATCGTCGACAGAATCCCGCGCGGTATCGGCAACAGGTGCGGCGTAAACACGATCTCGCCGGCGGAAACGCCGATCTGCTCGAGCAATTCGCCGGTGTGGCGATGCGTAAACACGCCATAGGCGGAGAGATTGTCGGCCGCGTACATGAAGTGCGTCTTCGGCGAGGGCGCTTTGCCCGCGCCGCTCACGCCACTCTTGGCGTCGGCGACGATTCCGTGCGTGAGATCGACGAGTCCCGCCGCGACCAGCGGCTTCAGCGGCAGAATAATCGATGTGGCATAGCAGCCGGGATTGGCGACAAGCCGCGCGCCGGCGATCTGCTTGCGATGCAGCTCGGGCAGGCCATAAACCGCTTCGGCCTGCGTGGCCGCGGCCAGCTCGGTTCCTTCATCGCTGAACGCGTACACCGCGCGATTGGCCGCATCCGTCAGCCGCCAGGCGCCGCTCAGATCGATCACGCGCATGCCGCGCTTCAGCGCCTCGGGAACCCACTCGCGCGACTGCTCGTGCGGGGTGGCGAGGAACAGAACCTCCGCGCCAAGCTCCGTCAGCAGCTCCCACGAGAACGGCTCGAGCTTCAGGTGGGCGGCTGCGCCGTTGTCCCCGAGTTGCGGATGAATCTCGGTGAGCGGAATGCCGCCGTGCGCCATGTCTTTGGCGTCCACGCGCCCGGCAAACACCGGCGGCTTACCTTCGAGGCGCGGATGATGCAGCAGCAGGCGCGCCAACTCGGCGCCGGAGTAACCGGTGACTCCCACAATCGCGGTTTGAACTTTCTTGGTCATGTTTCGAGCATCGTCCTCAAACGGGATTCCACTTCGCCGGCGTTTCGCAGGTCGGCGCAAATCACCAGAACCGTGTCGTCGCCGGCGACCGTTCCCACCACCTCCGGCCAAGCCTCGCGATCGAGCGCCGCGGCCACCGGCTGCGCGCCGCCCATCACCGTGCTCACCACCACCTGGTTCATCGCCTGCCGCGCGCGCAGGCCGAAACTGTCGATCATCTCCTTGAGCGTCGGCGGCTGATCGTCCACCGCCGCCAGCGCCGCCGAGCCACCGTTGCCGTTGGGCAGCGAGTAGCCGCTTGGCCCCTTCGACAGTCTCAGCTCGTGGATGTCGCGCGACAGCGTGGCCTGCGTGACGTGGATTCCTCGTCGCCGCAGCTTGCGGCGCAGCTCGTCCTGACTGGCCACGCGCGTGCTGGCTAGCACTTCCCGAATCACGTTGAGACGCTGTACCTTCATTATCCAATACCGAGGTTGGCCGAGCCGGCGCGCTGCACCATCCTGCGGCCATCGACCGCACATGTATAAATATACGACATCTGTGTATAAGTATGCAAGCGCGGTTTTGGGCGGCCGGTCGATGGGGAAGGGCTGCGGAGATCCTGGGGCGATTGAAGAGCGAGCTACGCAGTTTCAGTGGTGCGGAGCCGCGCTCACTTCAGATCGCGCCAGTTCGGCCCGAACGCCAGATCGGCGACCAGCGGGACCTTTAGCGCGACCACGCCTTCCATTTCGGCGCGCACCAGCGCCGCGGCTTCCGCGGTTTCGTCGAGCGGCACCTCGAAGAGCAATTCGTCGTGAACCTGCAAGACCATCCGTGTCTTGAGCTTCCGCTCGGCCAGCTTGCGGTCGAGCGAAATCATCGCCAGCTTGATCAGGTCCGCCGCGGTCCCTTGCAGCGGGGTGTTGATCGCGGTGCGCTCGGCGAATCCGCGCTGGTTCGGATTGCGGCTCTCGATGTCCGGAATCGGCCGCACGCGCCCGAACAGCGTGCGCACGGAGCCCTCCTTGCGCGTCTCGTCGAGCGTCTTCTCGATGAACGCGCGGACGCCCTGGTAGCGCGCGAAGTAGCGCTCGATGTACGCCTTCGCCTCGGACTGCGGAATGCCCAACTGCGCGGCCAGGCCGAAGGCCGAGATCCCATACACGATGCCGAAGTTCACAGCCTTGGCGCGGTTGCGCGTCTCCTTGTCCATTGTTTCAACGGGAACGCCGAAGATCTCGCTGGCGGTGAGCGCGTGAATGTCGATGTCTTCCGCGTAGGCGCGGATCAGCAGCGGATCGCCCGAGAAGTGCGCCAGCAGCCGCAGCTCGATCTGCGAATAGTCGGCCGAGAGCAGTTGCGTGCCCGGCGCGGCGGTGAATGCGGCGCGAATCTCGCGCCCCAGCTCCGTGCGCACGGGAATGTTCTGCAGGTTCGGATTGACCGACGACAGCCGCCCGGTCGCCGTTAGCGCTGCCTGAAACGTGGTGTGTACGCGCGAGTCCGTGTCGGCCAGCAGCGGGAGTGCATCAATGTAGTTCGACTTCAGCTTGGCCAGGTGCCGGTATTCGAGGACCAGCCGCGGGACTTCGTGTTTCTCGGCCAGGAATTCGAGCACATCCTGCGCGGTGGATACAGATTTCGTTTTTCCGCGAGCCTGCGGAGCGGGCAGTCCGAGGTCGGTGAAGAGCACCACCGCGAGCTGCTTCGGCGAGTTGATGTTGAACCGCTTCCCGGCCAGCTCGAAGATTCGCTCGCCGACCCGAGTCAATTCACCGCCGAACTTCTCCGAAAGACTGCCCAGCACATTTGTATCGATGCGCACGCCGGCCTCTTCCATCCGATAGAGCACGGGCGCGAGCGGCAGGTCGATCTCGGAATAGACGCGCGAGACGCCGGCCTTCTCGACCTCCTCGCGCAGTTCGGGGACCAGCGCATGAATCGCCGCACCGGCGGCGGGCAGAGACGACGGAGGCAGCTGCACGTTCCGCGCCGCCACGTCGGCCAGCGACTGCGTGGTGTGGGTGGGGTTCAGCGCGTAGGAGAGGAGCATCGTGTCGTCGACGACTCCGCGCAGAGGGACGCCAACGCTGCTCAGTGCGTGCAGCGCCAGCTTCCAGTCGTGCGCGCACTTGGGTACGGCGGCGTCTTCGAGCAGCGCGCGCAGCTCTGCGGTCAGCGGCAAACGCAGCGCGCGCGCGGGTTCGGCGCAGACGCCGACGCTGAAATGCGTCTTCTTCTCTGCGGCCTCGGCGACGTCGAGGAGCGAGAGCGGCGGTGGCTCATCGTCTTCGGTTTCGTCTTTCGCCGGCTCGGCCGCGTCAAGCGCAAAGGCGAATCCGCCCGCGCGTGCGGCCGCATAAAACGCTTCAATCTGCTCCGGCGTCGGTTCCTCGACCAGCTCAACGGGCGCACCACCCGCCGCAGGCGCCAAGTCGCGCAGCATCGAAGTGAACTCAAGCTCGGTGAACAGCGTGCGGCACGCTTCGACGTCCGGCGGCTGCGTCTCCATCGCCGGCAGGTCGAGCGCGAGCGGCACATGGCAGTCGATGGTGACGAGTTCCTTCGAGAGCAGGACCGCATCCCGGTTCTGTTCGAGCGACTCGCGATAGGCCTTGCGCTTGACCTCGGACGCGCGGTCGAGCACGGCCTCCACGGTGCCGAACTCCTTGATCAGCTCCACGCTGCCCTTGTCGCCGATGCCCGGAGCTCCGGGAATGTTGTCGACCGAGTCGCCGCGCAGGGCCATCACGTCGACGACCTTCTCCGGCGGCACGCCCAGCGTCTCGGTCACCATTGCGGGATCGAGAATCAGGTTGTCTTTCTGCGGGTTCAGAACCTTTACCCGCGGCGTGACGAGCTGCATCATGTCCTTATCGCCGCTCACGATGAAGACCTCGTGCTCCTGCTCGGCGGCTTCGCGCGCCAGCGTGCCGATCACGTCGTCGGCCTCGAAGCCCTGGGCCTCGAGGATGGGAATGCGCAGCGCCTCGAGCGCGCGGCGAATGTAGGGAATCTGACGCCGCAGGTCCTCGGGCATGGATTCGCGGGTGGCCTTGTAGCCCTCGTAGGTGACCTCATCGAAGCTCTGCTTCTTCGCGTTCCACTTGCGCAGCGGGCCCATGGCGCGGGCGCGCTCGTCGCGGAAAACTTCGCCGCTCACGTCGAAGACCGCGGCGAAATACTGCGGCGCGAAGTCCTGGCGCAGCTTCTTAATCATGTTGACGAAGACGTAGGTGGCCGCCGTTGGCAGGCCGGAGCGCGTGGACATGGGCCGCGAATGCTGCATGGCGTGATAGGCGCGGAAAATGAACGACATCGCGTCCAGCAGAAAAACGGGCGGCTTGGCATGGCCGGTCACGATTGTGAGTGTAGCAGGGAGCAAGGCAGCGAGGGAGCAAGGGAGCAAGGGAGCAAGGGAGCGAGAAAGCTGGGGAGCAGGGAATAGGGAGTAGCCAGTAGGGAATAGAACCCAAAAGCTATGGGCGCGGCACACGCGCGAACATCTCGTAGGCGTTGTCGCCCGTTCCTTCCCGCGTCTCGACGCGCCAGACCGGCGAATGTTCGAGCGTAAACGCCAGCGCGCCATTCGCGTGGGTCAGAACGTGATCGATGCGGTTGGCGTCGAGGAGGCCGAATGGATTCTGTAAATTCTCGATCTGAAGATACTGCTGCAGGATGCCGTGATGCTCGAAGGTGTCGACGCGCGAGTCGAGGAAGTTGGGCTTGGACTTAAACGCCATCATCCCGCCCAGGGAATAATCGTTGAACGTGCGACCCGAGGGCAGAATCGACTGAATGGACTGGAGCGGCAATCCGGCCGCGAGATCCCGCTGCAGTTCCGGCTCCGAGGGAAAGGAATAGATACACCACCCGAGAATGACCGCTGCGAAGAGTGCGTTCAGCGCCGGGATTGTCGACTCGCTCAACTCGCCGTAGAAGGCGCGCGCCAAGTCGGCCGCCAGCCACGGCATGGTCACGATGCAGGCGAGGAAAGCGAAACGCTGGTGCGAAAAAGCCAAATACCACGCGGAGAAGATGAATGCCAGCTCGTATAGCTTCCATTTGCGCCCGCGCACCAGGTTGGCGAGGAGCATCAGGCCGATGGCGGCGGCGGCGGCGATGCCGGTGCTGGAGCTCAGGCTCAGCGGATGCCACTCTTCGACCACCGCCAGATTCAGCTTCTGGTTAAAGAGCATGTCGAACGGGTTCCAGATCAGGCGCCAGCCGTAGGGGTTCACCCAAAGCGCCGCTGCGCTCGCGAGGAACGTACCGATCAGCCGGTTGCGGTCGGGCGCGGAGAATGCGCGCTGATCGAGAGCGCCGATGTTGACGGGGAACAGGCCGCAGACGATGTAAAGACCGAAATACCCGAGGCCGATCAGCCAACTGCCGTGGAGGTTGATCCAGAGGCAGAAAAGCGGAGGCAGCAGCCACAGGAGCCACTTTTTGCCGCGCTCGGCGGATTCGAGAATCGCCATCTCCGCGGAGAGCGCCAGGTAAGCGACGACGATGGTGCGCGCGCCGCCGTTCACCGTCATCAGAAAAAATGCGAGAACCGTGGTCCAGAACGCCGCTTTGCGATGCTGCGTCTTCCACGAGCTGCGGAAGTAGACAAACAGAAGATTAGCCCACAGACCGAGGAGGGCGGCGAGGTGGATTCCGCGGAGGCCGAGCGACGAGTAGCCGAGCCAGTATGGCATCTCGGCCAGCCACTCCGGATTGACCCAGCGTTCGCCGGCGACGGCGAACGAGTATGGCTCGACGCGAATGAAGTGATGCGTCGTGGCGAGGATGCGGGCGTCCGCTAAGTGCCACCACAGGTCCGAATCCTTCACCAGATCGTTCGGCGCCAGCATCGGGCCGGCGATGGCCGCAACCAAACCGGCGAGCAGCATCGCATTCAACAGATCTTGGCCGAAAATACGGCGGAAGAGGCGGGCCAGGCGGCCTGTTCGCTCCGGCAGCGCCGCACCGGCGCCAGCCGCAATCCGCGCGTCCTTTTCGTCGCTCATGTCCCTACTCTAAGCGCCGTGCTGCACTGCCGGGCGCATGGCCGGGCTGGCGCGGCGGGCCGCCGGAATCTGTTCCATCATTGACTCCGCTGGTACGCGGCGCGGTTCTTGCAGCTCGCACTCAACTCACGAACATGCAGTCGCCGTAGCTAAAGAAGCGGTAGTTCTGCTCGATGGCGTGGCGATAAGCAGCCAGAATGCGCTCGCGTCCGGCGAATGCGCTCACCAGCATCAACAGGCTCGATTGCGGCAGGTGAAAGTTGGTGAGCAGCGCGGAAACGAGGCGGAATTCGAAGCCGGGTGAGATGAAGATTTCCGTAATGGCGGAATGCGGCTCGACGCGGCCCGCGCCGCCGGCTTCAAGCGCGGCAGCTTCGAGCGTGCGCACCACGGTGGTGCCGACGGCCACGATGCGGCGGCTTTCGCAAGCAGCGCGATTCAGCGCCTCGGCGGCGGCGCTGCCGATCGAATACCGCTCGCGGTGCAGGCGAACTTCGTCCACGCGCTCGACGCGCAGCGGCGCAAAGGTGCCGAGACCAACGTGCAGCGTGACGCGCGCAATCTCGACACCCTTTGCGGCCAGCGAGTCGAGGATCGCCGGCGTGAAGTGCAGACCGGCCGTAGGCGCGGCCACCGATCCGCGCTCGCGGGCAAACACCGTCTGATACCGCTCGCGGTCCGCGCCGGCATCATCGCGGTGGATGTACGGCGGCAGCGGCGTGTGGCCGATGCGGTCGAGCACGGCGAAGAAATCGTCCACCGGCGCGAACTCGAGCAGCCGCTCGCCGAACTTGCCGCGCTCGAGGACCTCGGCTTGGAGAGCGATTCCGCCGCCGGGCGCGGGAAACACCAGCCGCTCGCCGATCGCGACCTTTCGCCCCGGCCGGACCAGCGCGCGCCATTGATTCTCTTCGGCCGGTTCAAGCAGCATGACTTCGATTTGCCCCGTCGGCCGCTCGCGCTCGCGGACCAGCGTGCGGCGGGCATAGAGCCGAGCCGGAATCACGCGACTTTCGTTGAGGACGAGCAGGTCGCCGGACCGAAGATGCGCCGCAAAATCGGAGAACACGGTGTCCTGGAGTGCGCCCGTCGCGCGGTCCATCGCTAACATGCGGCTCGCGCCGCGCTCGGCGGGCGGCTCCTGCGCGATCAACTCCTCGGGCAGATCGTAGTCGAAGTCCGTGACCAGCAGATCGGTCATTGCGGGGCCTTCCCGAAGTGGGCGAGCGCCTGCAAGCGCGCGCGCTCGATCGCGGCGTTCAGTTCTTCGCGCTTGGCTTCGAATTGGTCCTCGGCGAGATCCGCGGGAACGTGGGTCCACTGCGCCCAACTGACCACGATGCGCGTGAACGGCTTCGGGATCAGGAAGCGGTCCCACGAGGGCAGGGTCCAGGCGTGCTCGGGCTGGAGATGGAACGCGCCGACGGGCTTGCCGCTGAGGGCGCCGAGCTTGATGGGGCCCATCTTGGTTCGATAGATCGGCCCCAGCGGTCCGTCGGCGGTAAAGATCGCCGTGCCGCCGTTGTCGAGCAGGCGCTTGAGTCCCAGGAGTCCCTCGCGGCCGCCGCGGGTGCTGGAGCCGCGCACTGCGCCAAAGCCGAAGAGCCCAAGGATGCGCGCGATCAACTCGCCGTCGAAGCTGCGGCTGATGAGGATGACGGCGTGCGAGGCGCGGAAGTAGACCGTGCAGGGCAGGACGCACTGGTGCCAGAAGCAGCAGGTGTAGTTCCCTGATTTCTCCCCTTCCAGACACGGCTCGACGCCCGGTTCGGCGATGACCTCGAAGCGCCAGGTTCGGCCGACGATCTGGAGCAGCGCCCAAACCAGGCGTGGAACAACCGCCAGGACCAGACGCTGGACAAAGGTGAACTTGGGACTGGCTTCAGAACTCACTGGGTCGATTCTACGGCGCGATGGCAGGCCGGCGGAGTGACAGCTTGGCAGTTCGGCAAGCTGGCGGGCTGGCAAGCCGGGGCGTCTTCGCTTCGCGGAGAACAAGCCGGCAGAATCCGACCTCATCCCGCGATCTTGTCTGGCCAGAACCGTCGCCTTGAACTCCGACCAAATCTGTCGTATATTGAAAGGCGACCAATTAGGTCGGAGTTAATCGCCGGTCGCCGTTTCGCGGCTTCGGAGCGATTATTCCCCCGGCAATCCAAAGAGAAGGGCCAAGTGAATCGCGCAATTTTCTCCCTTATATCCTTTTTCTTCTGTTGCTTGGCTGTTCGTATCCCTCTCCGAGCACAGGACTTCGCTGTCTCCGGCGTCGTCCACGACCCATCGGGCGCTGTAATCCCCGGAGCCGGCGTCACCCTTCGGCAACCGTCGAACAACCCGCCAATTGCCTCGCAAACCGACGATCAGGGGGCCTTCCGCCTGGCCGCTCCAGCCGCTGGCGCCTACGAACTCGAGGTTCAAGCCGCCGGATTCGTTCCCTACAAACAGCAAATCTTGCTCTCAGTCGCTTGGCCCGTCGCCCAGTCCGACGTGACGCTGATCGTCGCCGGCGGCGACCAGACGGTGGAAGTGATCGCCAACGAATTGACCGCTGAGACGACGAGCACCCAGCTCGGCGAGTCGCTGGACACGAAAAAGATCGAGGATGTACCGCTGAACGGCCGCAGCTTCACCGATCTGATGGCCGTCCAGCCGGGAATCGTGCCGGAGAACACGGCTCAGCCCGGCGCGGTGGTGATGACGGGCGTTGCGTCCACGCCGCCCTCGGGCGATGCCAACCCTGGCAACTTGTCCATCAGCGGGCAGCGCGAGTCCTCGAACGGCTTTCGTGTCAACGGCAGCGACGTGGAAGAGGACGTCAACATGGGCACGTCGATCGTGCCCAACCTCGACGCCATCGACAGCTTTCGCGTGCTGACTTCGAACTTCGACGCCGAGTACGGCAATTCGAGCGGCGGGCAGATCCTGGTGGTGACGAAGTCCGGCGCCGACAAGCCGCACGGAAGCGTCTTCGAGTTTCTGCGCAACACGGCGCTCGACGCGCGGAACTACTTTTCCCAGGATCGCGCGGCCTACCGCCAAAACCAGTTCGGAGGAACGCTGGGCGGCGCGCCGTTTCGCTCGAAGAGCCTCAAGCTATTCGGCGACTACCAGGGCACGCGGCTCACCGAGGGCATCGACACGGGCAACATCTCGGTGCCGTCGCTGGCCGAGCGCGGCGGCGACTTCAGCGGGATTCCGCTCGCTGGCAGCGTCAGCGGCGACTACTGGGCGGGGCTTCTGTCGGTGCGTCTGGGACGAACCGTGACGGCAGGTGAGCCATACACAGCGGTTTTTCCTGATGGGAAAATCCCACTGTCGGTATGGTCGGCTCCGGCCAAATATCTGCTGGCCTCCATCCCGCAGCCCAACGCGGGCGCGGCGCTGTTCGCCACGTCGGCCGAAGCCGAGACCCTGGACGACGACAAGGGCGCTCTGCGCGCGGACTGGACGCACGCGAATCGCACGCTGACTGCCTACTACTTCCTCGACAATTATTCGCTCGACAATCCGTATCCGACGGGTACCGGCGGCGCCAGCGTGCCGGGCTTCGACGCGACCTCAAACGGCCGCGCGCAGTTGGCGAGCCTGGCGCACACGGCCACCTTCGCCGCCACGGCGCTCAACGAATTCCACCTGAGCTACATGCGCAACTCGAACGCGGTGGGCCAACCAAAGGGCGGCGTCGGCCCGTCGCTTGCCGCGCAGGGGTTCACCGGGATTGTTCCGCTCAAGCCCTCCACCGAGGGCATCGAGAACGTAGCCTTCAACGACTTCACGATGGGCGTCGACACCACATCGCTCGTACAGGCCGAGAACATCGTCGAGGCCAGCGACGCCTTCTCGCGCATCGCCGGCAAGCACGGGCTCAAGTTCGGCGGCGAGGCGCACATCAACCAGATCGACACCCACCCCGACGTCGTGTTCAACGGCAGCTTCGCCTTCAACGGATCGGAGACCGGCCTCGATTTCGCCGACTTTCTAATCGGCGCGCCCTCGAGCTACACGCAGGGCCAGGCGGGCGCTTTCAACAATCGCAATCTGTACCTCGCGGCGTTCGTCCAGGACAGTTGGAAGGCGACCGACCGCCTCACCGTGAACTTCGGCGCGCGCTGGGAGCGCATCCGTCCCTGGGACGAGAAGTTCAACCAACTGCAGACGCTGGTGAACGGCGAACAATCGCAGGTCTTCCCGGATGCGCCTCTGGGGCTCGTGTTTCCCGGCGACGCAGGTGTGCCGCGGTCGCTCGCCCCGCCGTGCGACGATCTTGCGCCGCGCATCGGCGTCGCGTGGTCGCCGTCCTTCCCGGCTCCGTGGCTGCACAAGCTCACCGGCACGCCGGGCCAAACCAGCGTCCGCCTCGGCTACGGTGTTTTCTACACGGCGTACGAAGGATTGTCCGCGGGCATCATGAGCGCGAATCCGCCGTACGGGTACACGTACACCTCGGCCGCGCCGCCCTTGTTCGAGTCGCCGTTTACCGTGGCTGCGACCGGCGCCGATGCCGGGCAGCGCTTTCCGCTGCAACATGTGGCCTTCGGCGCCAGCCCCGCGCATCCCAACGCCAGCGTCGACTGGAGCCAATTCGAGCCGCTGGTCGGCATTCCCGCCGTGGACCCGAACGACGTGACCCCGTACGCGGAGCATTGGATGGCGAGCGTCGAGCGGCAGTTTGGCGGGGCGACCCTGGCGACCATCAGCTACGTGGGAGCTGCGTCGCATCATCTGCTGGTTCTCGAAGAAGTCAACCCGGCCAGTCCAACGCTCTGCCTGAGCCTGGGCTCGGTGTGCGGACCGTTCAACGAGCAGGCGGCGCGCACGGGGTTCGGCCCGGACTTCGGCAGCGTGGAGCTGCAGCGGACCATCGCGAATGCCAGCTACAATGCGCTCGAACTCACGCTGAACCATCGCGCGCATGGGCTGGAACTACTCGCCAGTTACACCTGGTCGAAGTCCATCGATCAATCGGCAGGATTGCCCGAGCCGGTCAATCCCGTCGATCCTTCATTGAGCCGCGGGCTCTCGGCCTTCGATCTCCGCCACAACGTGGTCGCGAGCTTCCACTATGCAGTGCCCGCGCCTGCGTCGAAGGGGCGGCTCCATGCAATCGGGTCGGGCTGGGCCGTGGCGGGAATCGCGCGCTTCACTTCCGGGCTGCCGGTCACTCTGCTCAACAACAACGATACTTCGCTGCTCGGCACCATTCCCAACGGCATCAACAACAACGGCGTGGACACGCCCGATTGGAGCGGCGCCGCGCTCCATCTGAACCGGAACCCGCGCGGCGGCGCCCCGGTCTTCGACGCCAGCCAATTCTCGCTGCCCGCTCTCGGAACCGAAGGCAATGCGCGCCGCAGGTTCTTTTCCGGTCCAGGAATGGAAAGTCTGGATGTGACGCTATCGCGCGAGTTTCTGGCCACCGAGAATCGAGCGCTCGAGTTTCGTGTTGAAGCCTTCGACGTCTTCAATCACACACAGTTCTTCGGGGCCGCGGCCGTCGAGGGCAACGTCTCCAGCGGCACATTCGGCGAGGCCGTCGGCGCCATGCCGCCGCGGCTCATGCAGCTTGCGCTGCGCTACCGGTTTTAGAGCGGTTCCAGAATTCACTTGCCCTTTTGAGGGCGGCGAAAGGTGGCGTTCTCTTAAGGAAAACGCCACTCAACGGCGTTGGTTCCGGGGTACAGCAATTCTGGAACCGCTGTAGTGGCCGGCGTTGGATCCCCCAAGAACGGAACGCAAGGGCCCTGCCGGTTTCAATCCTCTTTCACCATCCGCAATACGCGCGCTTCACTTCACTTCAAGCACTTTCGCGCCAGGCGTGCTCGTTGTGCTGCTTACATATCCAATTGCCCCCTTGGTCCTTGCTACGTAAGCCACCACCTCGGCGTCCGATCCCAGCGACTTGGGCATGTCGCCTTTTCCGGTGAAGATCAGGCTGCGATAGTAGATCTGCAAAGCGGAATCGCTCTTGCCGATGTACTCCTTGAGGAATGCTTCATGGGCGGGACCGCCTTTTTCCAACACCGGCTGCACATGCGATCCGCGCAGGGAGTCTCTGTCCTCGAGGAAGACTCCTTTCAGCTCTTCCGCCGAGACGGAGTCTGCCGACACGCTCGAGTTTGCGATAATCTTGAAGCCCCCTGGGTACGCGGCCACAGGGAATGCCCAGAGTTGAATCGCCGCGATCGCTGAGAGAAACGTTCCGCGCCACATGGCTGTCTCCTCGTCTCGATTCCCCGCGGGCTAGAAGCTGAATCCGGTGCGAACGATGAGCACGTTTGTTTGCGGCTGGAGGCTGTTTTCTCCGCCAGGTCCGCCGAATCCGTAAAATCCGCGTGTCGAGTCCATGTTGCCATACCCGTCGATAAAATGACCCTCCACCTTCACCGTCCAGAACCGGCTCAGGTCCACTCTTCCGGTTACGACCTTGTCGTAGATGTGATTGCCGGGCTGGCTCCAATCCTGGGTCCAATTGTTGATGAACCGCGACCAATAGCTGCCGATTTCGAGGCGCCGGTTCAGCCGATATGCCCCCGCGATATACCAACTCCTCTGGTTCCACTGAATGTACATGGTCTGGTCGCCGGGCTGGTAGATCGCCTGATCCCGATAGTCACGCCGGTACTCGCCATCGAATTGGAATTTCTTCACCTGGAGCTGCAAGTAGAACTGCGCGATCTGCCGCTTCACGGATTCCTGTGTGAATGCATTGGAGCCTGAACCAGGGACGGAGCCGGATCCTGGGCCTCCTCCCATGGCGGCTTCTCCAGAGCCGCTGGGGTGCTGGGTCATGTACGACGCGCCCGCCAGCATCCCGTTCACTGGGGTATTCCAGCGCAGATCCCCTCCTCCGATCGGGCCAACGTATGGGGTTTCCCAGTGGAATCCGCCCCGCAAAGCGTACAGATACCCCTGGTGAGGATCGTTGGGAAGCATGCCGTCATAGGCTGTATATTCGACCTCGCCCAGGCGGCGTAGCGGGATCTTTCCGTAAAAGTCTCCGCCGATATGGGCAATCGTCGAGCCGCGCAGGTCGATGGGGTACATCGATTGCGGCAACAGTGCCCAAGTGAACAGGGAATCGACGTCCTGGAGATCGTTATAGAGACCGAGCACCGTTTTGACTCTGCCGCCGCGAAAGCCAAACCATCCCACGGGCCGGTAATCGATGTAGGCCCAATCCAAGGTAACTTGTCCCCGATTGAGTTCCCCGAGGCGCCGGCAATATGCCTGGGCCCCGGCGCGGAGCTTTTCGTTCAGATGCGAGGAAACATTCACGCCGCCGTCGGTGAAGTTAAAGCTGCCTTGGGTGGTGTTCATGGTTAGATAGCTGTTGTCGTTCGAATAGGCGAAACCCTGGGAAGCAAAGCTGTGGACCTGAACCGGACGGCCATCCACCGAAAAGCTGAACTGGGCGTGCAAGCAGGCCGGGATGGCAAGCAACGCCATCGCGCCTTCACGCACAAGCTGGTGAATTCGGTTCATCATCGTGCATCCCTCATAGGGCTTCATCGCTACGCATCGATGGTCGTGCGCTGTGCCGCTCGGCGGATTCCGTCGTGCCCTGGCGCAGCCGCGCACTCCATGGCCTCGATCGCTGCGTTCCCCGATCGAGCCATTCATTTTGTTTATCGTCCGAAATTTAGAGGGCTTTAATGCCGCACGGAATGGAGGGAGAGTGGGGAATGGCGAGCGCGGGTTCGGGATGGAATCCGCTGCGGAGGCGGGCGCCCTCGAACCCGGGTGCGCTCAGAGCCTTGATCGCTCATCCTCCGCGCATAGTGGCGAAGGGGGCGCTCAGGATTGCCGAACCCAGCGCAGCAGCTCGGGCAACGTGGCTCGCTTGCCGTACATCAGGATGCCCACGCGATAGAGCCGCGACGCGAACCACACCACCGCCCAGATGCTGACGAGCATCAGCGCCAGTGACAGGGCGAGCTGGCCCCAGGGAGTCGCACCCGTCAACATGCCGATCCGCGGGACCATCACCAGCGGCGCGGTGGGTGGAAACAGCGATGCGGCAACGACCCACGGCGAGTTGGGGTTGTTCAGCAGGAAGGGCAGGATGGCAAAGCTCGTCCAGGTGGGGATGACGGCCAGCGAAATGTACATCTGCAGGTCCTGCGAAGTCTCGCAAGTGGCCGCGAGGCCGGAGAAGAACGCGCTGTAGAGGAAGAAGCCGAGGATGAAGTAGACCGGGAAGAGAACCGCCTCGAGCAGCGTGAATTGGATCCTGATCTGGCCGCTGGCGAGAGGGCCAGCCAGCGCCGAGCCGCTCAAAACAACCGCGGCGGCGATCCAGATGGCGATTTGCGTCATGCCCACGGCCCCCACGCCCAGCAGCTTGCCGGTGAGCAGATCGTCGGCCCGCACCACTGAGAGCATCACTTCGAAGATGCGCGAGTTCTTCTCCTCCACGATCGAGCGGGCCATGTCCATGCCGTAGAGAAGAATCGGCATGGTCATCAGAAACGTCATCAGCATGGCCTTGTAGAAGGGCGCCATGCCCTGGCTCTCGCCGGTCTTGCCGTTGCCCGAGACCTGGCGAGTATCGATCGGCACGGTCTTGGTGACCGCCTGTACCTCCTGCGGTTTCAATCCCTGCTTGGAAAGGCGCAGAGTGAGCAGACCGCTGTTGACCGCCGACCGCAGGCGCGAAATATCCATCAGGTCGCCGGAGGACTGCGAGAGGTAAGTGACCTTTGGCGTGTCCGAGGCCGAGCCCTCGACGACGAGCAGGCCGTCGATGGATTTGTTCTCGACGCGCGCAAGAAGGCTGGCGCGATCCTGCTCGGTGAACGGAGCGACGGTGTCGACCGTGTAACCGCCATTCTTGTCGTTCAGCAGATTGGAGCGGATATCGGCGGCCAGCGTGGCGTTGTCCGCGGCGACGGCGATGTGGCGCCCACGGGCCAGCTTGCGGCCGGTGAAGGCGCTCACACTAAGAAGGCCGATCAAGATCACGGGCACCAACACGGTGGAGATGCGGAAGGCGCGCCCGCGCACCTGCTCCAGGTACTCGCGCCGCGCGATCAAGAGCACGTTACGCATTGGCTTTCCCTCCCACGGTCTGGATAAAGATCTCGTGCAGCGACGGCTCGACGAGCTCGAAGCGATAGATGGTGGCCGCGGCCACCGCTTCGCGCAGCAGTTTCTGCGCGTCGCCGTGCGGCTTCAGCTTGATCTCGGCGTGCCCGGCGTAGTTGCTGACATCGGCGATCTCGGCGCTCTTCAGGAACTCCGCGCTGCCCTCGAATTCCACGATCACATGGTTGCGCTCGTAGCGGCTCTTGATCTCGCGCATCGTGCCGCTCAGCACCGCCTCGCCGTTGTCGATCAGGCAGATCGAGTCGCAGAGCTTCTCCACCTGCTCCATGCGATGCGTCGAGAACAGGATGGCTTTTCCGCGGGCTTTCAACTCCAGCAGCGTGCTCTCCAGCAGTGACGTGTTCACCGGATCGAGCCGCTGAACGGCTCGTCCATCACGATCAGTTTGGGATCGTGCAGAATCGTTCCGATGAACTGGATCTTCTGCTGCATGCCCTTGGAGAGATCCTGCGTTTTCCGTTCCAGCGAGTCCGCGATCTCCATTCGCCCGGCCCAGTCGGCGGCGCGCTTGCGCGCGTCCTCGGCGTGCAGTCCGTGCAGCTCGCCGAAGAACACAAGCTGGTCGAGCACCTTCATCTTCTTATAGAGACCGCGCTCCTCGGGCAGATAGCCGACGCACTCCAGGCTCTTGCGCTCGAAGGGCTTCTCGAACAGATCGATGCGCCCGGAGTCGGGCATGGTGATGCCCATCATCATGCGGATCGAACTCGTCTTGCCGGCCCCATTCGGGCCCAGCAGTCCGAACATCTGGCCGGCTTCGATGGAGAGGCTCAGGTCGCGCACCGCGACCTTGCTCTCGTAGGCCTTCGTGACTCCCGCGAGTTTAACGACGGGCATGGATTCTCCTGGCGCTCGGTCTTTGAATCGAAGTACGGCGGATCGGGAATTGAAGTTCACGAGCAGTGTAGCAAAGCGCGCTCCACGCGCGCGCACGTGCGACAGGCGGCGAAGAAAACTCGCGCCAGGAGTATGCTGCGGCCTGTATACTTGCGCGGTCTTCGTTCCCCGAAGACGCAAACTTCCCCGAGGAGATCAAATGACAAGCTATCTCGTGCAAGTCGCGTACACCCCTGAGGCGGTCGGCGCCCTGATCGCAAAGCCGCAGGATCGCACGGAAATGTTGGCCAAAATGGTGAGGAAGCTGGGAGGCCGCATAAAAGGGTTCTGGATGTCTTTCGGCGACTACGACGTAGTGGGCTTGATCGAAGCGCCCGACAACATTGGCGCCGCTGCCTTTTCGCTGGCCATTGCCGGCGGAGGCTCGTGCAAAGCCGTCAAGACCACGCCTTTGCTCAGCATCCGGGAAGGGGCCGCGGCGCTGAGGAAGGCCAAGAAATCGGGCTACAGGCCGATCGGCGCAAAGTAACTCCCCATCGCCTGCGGGCGCGGCCGGCCAGGGCCGAACACGAAACAACCAGCCCACTTCGCCGGTTGCAGGGATACCTGGCTGCACCCAAACCTCGCGGAAATCCATCAGCCGTCGCCGCACCAGGTCGAGCGCCTGCTGCGTGGCCCACTCGCGCACGCGCGTGCGGCCGCCGCTGAAACTGCGCTCTGTAGCGCCGGTCCCCGCGCGGCGCCGGAGCGCCTCAGAGGTCAAGCCCCGGCGACATCTCCGGCGAAGACGCCGCGAACGGATATACTGGCAGCGCTCCAAGAGATCGCGATGGGAACCCCCGGAAAGATGCCGATGCCCCTGAGCAACAAAGGGAAAGAACTGCTGGATCTGTACGCCGCCATGGCGCGCGACGGGTATGCAACCACCGATCGGCAGAACGTCGAATCGGCCTATAACGACATGGAGATGCGCGCTTTCCGCGAGCCCCTGCGAAAGGTTTTTGCGGAACACCGGATCGCGACCTTGCTGGACTATGGCTGTGGCGGCAGCGACTATGAGTCGCCCGGGTTCCATGAAGGGCTCTCCGCCCTCGAATACTTTCATCTCGAAAAAGTCTTTCGCTATGAGCCGGCCCGAAACATCGACGAGCGCCAGCGCGCCGACGCCGTGCTTTGCTTCGATGTGCTGGAGCATGTCTTCATTTCCGACCTTCCCCAGGTAGTGCGCGAGCTCTATTCCCTTGCTGAACGCCTGTTGGTGGTGAATGTGGCTTGCTATCCGGCCCGCGCCCTGCTTCCCAATGGCGAGAATGCGCATATCACGGTCCGTCAGCCGCAATGGTGGAAGGGCTTCTTCGACGCCATTTCCGTGGAATTCCCATCCGTCTCGGTATGGCTGCTGTGCTCGACATCCTGGCGCAAGGCCGATGCATTTTCGATCTGGAGCGGCAGCGACTGGATGAAAAGTCCAACATTTGCGACCGACTTTTAGACGAGCCAGGCGCACTTCCCGGGCGATGAACCGCGGCGTCGCGGAGGGCCATACTCGGCTTCACCTCCGCGTACCTGCCGAGGCCGCGGAGTCGAATCGCAGAGCGCGAATGTCGATTGGATTTTTCTCAAATCACATCAGCCTGCGCCGCACCAGGTCGAGCGCCTGCTGCGCGGCCCACTCGCGCACGCGGGTGCGGTCGCCGCGGAAGGTGCGCTCCAGGGTGTCGGTTCCCTGCGCGTCGCACACGGCCATGTGCACCAGCCCGACGGGCTTTGTCTCGGTCGCGCCCGTTGGCCCGGCAATGCCCGTCACGCCGAGGCCGATGGTGGCGCCGGTGCGCCCGCGGATGCCCGAAGCCAATGCCTTCGCCACCTCGACCGAGACGGCGCCGTGCCTTGCGATCAGCTCGGCAGGCACGTTAGCGAACGCGGTCTTGAGCGCGTCGGAGTAGACGACCGCGCCGCCGACGAACGATCGCGAAGCGCCGGGAACGGAGGTGATGCGCTGCTCGATCAGGCCGCCGGTGCAGCTTTCCGCCACGGCCAGCGTGGCCTGCCGCAGCCCGAGATAATAAAGCACGATCTGTTCCAGCGTGTCGCCCTGCGACGAATAGAGCCAGTCTTCGAGCGCCTCTTCGATACGCCCGGCCAGCTCGTCGACGCGCGCCTGCGCCGCTACGGCCGAAGGCTTGGAGCAGATCAGCGTAATTTGCAGGTCGCCGGCATGAGCCAGCAGCGTCGTCTCCACGTCCTTGTATGTTGAGTAGATTGGCGCCAGCAGCTTGTCGGCCTGCGATTCGGGAATCATCGCCGCCTTCAGCGTCCTCACCGCGATACTGTGCGGAGGAACGATCCCGCGCAGACGCGGCACGCATTCCTCGTCGAAAAGAGGAACGCACTCGTGCGGCGGGCCTGGCACCAGCATCACCAGCTTGCGATATCCGCCGTAGGTGGTGTCGAGCCACTGGCCCGGCGCGCTGCCATTGGGATTGGGCAGCAGCGTCGCGCCCTCCAGCACGTCGGCCTGCTTCAGGTTGTTGGCCGGCATCGGGATGCGCCAGGTGGCGGCGCGGGCGTGCAGCGCGGCCACCTGCGTGGCGTCGCGGCGTAGCGTGAGCTGGAGCGCTTCGGCCACCGCTTCCCGCGTCAGATCGTCCTCGGTCGGCCCCAGTCCGCCCATCACGACGACTGCGTCGACGCGGCCCAGAGCCGTCTTGATCGTGCCCACCAGGTCCTTGCGCCGGTCCCCGACCACGGTCTTGAAGGCAACGCCGATGCCGAGTCCGTTCAGTTTCCCCGTGATCGCCAGGGAATTGGTGTCCTGGCGGAACGGGGTGAGCATTTCAGAGCCGACGGCGATGATCTCGGATTTCATAAAGCGGCAAGCTCTCAGCCTTCAGCTTTCAGCTCGGATCGTTACAAGTCCAGCTTTTCATCAAGCCCGAAGGTTTTTTGAAAACAATGGAGTCAATCAACAGAGTGCGAACAGCGAATCGCTGATAGCTGACGGCTGAAAGCTGGAGGCTGATAGCTGAAAGCTAAAACAGGTTCAGGCCTTCCACTCCCAAGTCCACATCATAAACGGCTTCGTTGGTGGCCAGAATCGCTGTGCCCAGCGGCGAGAAGGCAACTCCGACAATGTTGTTTCCCGCCACCACGAGCTCGGCCTCGCCCTGCGGCGTCACGCGGACCAGCCCGTGCCGCCCGCGCAGGCACGCCGCGAGGACGATATCGCCTTCGCGCGTGATGGCCAATCCCTGCGGACGCCCGAGGCCGCGGAACCAAGCCCGCGTGTCGCCGTTCGGCTCGATGGCCCAGATGGCTTCGTTCGACCCCAGCGACGGCGCGGTCACGAACAGCGTGCCGGCGGCGTTGACTGCCAGATGGTACGCGGCCACGCTCGGCTCCAGCGTGGCGTGCACGAAGATCTTGCGCTCGGGATTGATCTTAAAGATCGTGCCGCTGCGGTCGCCCACAAACAAATTTCCCTCGGCGTCGAAGACGGCGCCTGTGGCCACGCCCATGCCCTCGGCGTAGACCGAGAAGTCGCCTGTGGCGTCCACGCGATACACGTTGCCCTCGGCGCGCGAGGTTACAAACAGATCGCCGTCTGGATGAAACGCCAGCCCGGTCGCGTTCAGAATGCCGGTGACGAACGGAGTGGCGCGGCCGTCGGGGCTCACACGGACCACCGAGACCGGCGTCATCTTGCCGCGCGGGCCGGAGATGGTCGCGTACACCATTCCCGATCGGCTCACGGCGGGACTGGTCACCGGGTGCAGCCCATCGTTCAATTTCCGCGCCACGCGAAGCCCCGCGGCGTTCGACGTTCCCACGGGCGTGCGCACCTCAACCAGCCCGGCGGAAGCCTCCGCGGGCACGCGGAACGCCAGCCGCGTCGGCCGGCTCATCAGCACGTGCGCCGGCTGGTCGTCGACGAAGACGGTCGGCATTCCGAAGCCGTCCGGTCCCAGCGAGATTCCCGTCAGCTCCACCTCTCCGTTGGGCAGCGCCGCGGCGGGGAACACGTCGTCGACGCGCGGCAGTTGGCCGGCATTGCGAGCGGGTTGCGGGGAGGTCGAATCCATGTCAGAACCAGATGCGCACAACGGATGCTACTAACAAAGCATACAGTCCCGCGGCCACGTCGTCGAAAACGATACCCCAGCCGCCCGGCAGCCGCTCGAATCGCCGCACCGGGAACGGCTTCGTGATATCGAACAGCCGGAACAGCACCAGCGCGATCAATCCGTGCCGCCAATCGGCCGGGCTTCCCAGGAGAGCGATCCACTGGCCGATCACCTCGTCGATCACTACAAAACCCGGATCGGTCCTCCCGCTTTCGCGCTCCACAATCGTCGCCGCGGGAACGCCCAGCACCGTCGCCGCCACGATCCCGATCGCAAGCGCAACGAGCAACCCGCCCGGCGCCGGATGCACGAGCCATGCATACGTGGCCCACAGCAGCACCGCCGCCGCCGATCCCCACGTGCCGGGCCCCGGCTTGCCGTAGCCGGCGCCGAAAAATGTCGCGACGGCCCACGCCCAGAGCGTCTTTTGGCCGTTCGGGCTTTGTGGATTCCCGCGCTTCTCGCCCGCACCCGCGGACGAACTCTCAGCTTTCATCCGAGCCTCCGCTTCCCGCGCTGCGGTCCATTCCGGCGCCGCCCAAGTCCTCGAGCACGTCGGGATCGAGCACCGGCGAGCTGATCTTGTATGCGCCCGAGGCCCACTTGCCGAGATCGATCTTGCGGCAGCGGTCGCTGCAGAAAGGGAAGTCCTCGTCCTCGCGGCGCACCAGCGCCTTGCAGGTGGGGCAGCGTAGCAGCTTGACGGATTTCTTTCGTGCGGGCATTTGTCTACGCCGCGCGCGCAAGCGCCGCGGCCAACCAATATAGTACCGCGCCGGAGTTGCGCGGTTTCCCATCGACCCTTGCGGGGCGAGCGAGTTCACGGATAGGCTGTGCGCATTCGTTCTATCGGAGGAGCGGGCGAGTGGAGAACCTGGACGCAACAGGAATGCAGAGCGTAACGACCTACGCGCCGGCGCGCATTTTGCTGGTCGGCGCGGTTCGGTCGATCTTCGGGTTGATGATTCTGGGCATGGACGCGCTGGCCATCTGGGCGACAGCCGGCGGTGACATGCGGCCCACCAAGCCGGGCGACATGCCCCAGTGGTGAATGGTCGTGGTGGGCGCGGCTCTGGCCTTTGGCGGCTTTGCCTTGTTCAGCGGCGGATTGGGCCGCATGGTGAGCGCGTTCGCCCGCAACTGCAGCTTCATGGCCGGGCCCGAAGGAATTGCCATCCGCGTCCCAAAGCAGGGATGGTTCGGGCGATTCCGGGTCGTCGAAACCCGCGTTCCCTGGAACCAGATCGGCCAGATCGTGCGCTTCGTCCAGCGGGTCAACCTGATTCCTGTGTCGAGCGAGCTGCGGGTTCATCTCAAGACGGGAGCGCGAATCGACATCCCGCGGCACTACTTCCGCGATAGCGTAAAGACCATCCAGCAGAAGCTCGCGGCCATTGCGGCGGCCTTCGGGCAATAGAGGCGCGCACCTCACATGTTCTTCAGCAGCGACTCCAGCCGCTTCAACGCCTCGGCGCGCGCGCTGGTGTTTGCGGGATTCGTGCTCGCCGGGTCCTCGCCCGCGCGCATGAATCCATGACCAGCGCCGTCGTACGTCACCGGATCGTACGTCTTGCCCGCCGCGGCCATCGCAGCTTTGGTGTCGGGAACCGTGGCCGTAATGCGCGCGTCGTTGCCTGCATAGAAGCCGTAAACCGGCGCGGCGATGCCCTTCAGCGCATCGTTCGCCGGCGGAGGTCCGTAGAACACGAACGCCGCGCCGAGGTCCTTGCGCTGGGTGGCAAAGCGAAACGATTGCCCTCCGCCCCAGCAGAATCCGATCACGGCGAGCTTGCCGCTCGCGGCGGGGAACTTGAGCGCGAAATCGGCGGTGGCGTTCAGGTCGGCGGTCACCGTCGCGGGATCGAGCCCGCTGACCGCCTTGATCGTGGCCTGCTGATCCGGAAAGGCGCTTGTCCCTCCGCCGTTGGGCCCGAAGCCGGAGAGCAGGTCGGGCGCGATCACGATGTAACCCATGGCGGCGATGTCGTCGGCCATCGAGCGCGCCCAGTCGCTCAGCGCGAAGATCTCGTGGATGAGCAGAACGACCGGCGCCTTGTGGCTCACCTCGGGATAGACGACGAAGGCGTCGACGGTGCGGCTGCCGTATGCGACTTTGACCCATTCCTGGTGCCGCGGCGATTTGTTCAGGATGGTCTTGGCCCATTCCTGCGCGAAGGCGTGGGGAGCGGCGAGGACGAGCGCGGCGCAAAGAATCGCGGCCGCGAAGCGGGCGGGGCGGGGAAGCGGGCTTTTCATGCGGGAAGGATACTACAGGGCCGCTGAACCTGGGGAGAGGACGGTGCGAAGAAAATGCGCGTCACGCCTTCCAGAACGGCGACGGGCCGATCCACTTCATCTCGTAGCGGTTCATGAAGTCCTCGGTGGCGGCGAGCTTGGGCTGCGCGGAGGCGTCGATGAAGTACTGCTCCATCTTGTCCGCGGGCGTGAAGGCGATGAGCATGTGCGCGGGCGCGCCCACCGCCGAAAAGGTGTGCGGAACGCGGCGCGGGGCGAGAACCGAGTCGCCGGAGTGGAGCGTGATCCGCTGTTCGCCGACCTGAAAGATGACGGCGCCTTCCATCACGTAGAACCATTCCTCTTGCGAAAGGTGGAGATGGAGAGCCGGTCCTGCGCCGGGCGTCAGGCCCCGGTGCTCAATGACGAAGAGGTTGCCGCCAGTGTCAGCAGTTGAGACCTTGAAGGCGAGGGAACTGAAGCCAAGAGAATGGAGGTGACCGAAGCGGTCTTCGCCTGCGCCCACGGGATGGAGCGCGGGTGTCGGCGGCGCGGAAGACTGGGCGATGAGCTCGTGCAGAGCTGCGACTGGAACGACGGATGCGGCGGACTTGAGGAAGCTGCGGCGGGGAATGGCCATGCGCCGATGATAATGCAGGGAACAAGAGACCGAGGGGCCAAGGGAACAAGAAATCACGCGGCAAGGGGGCAACCCGTTGAGCCAGCACTCCGGCCTACGGCTCGGCCGCGACGATCCGCGCCACCAGATCGTAGTCGTGGCTCTCGGTGATCTGGGCGCGGTAGAAGCGGCCCTCCTCGAGCGAGTCGAACGGGCCGAAGTCGTTGACGTAAACCTTGCCGTCGATTTCGGGGGCGTGAAACTGGCTGCGGCCCTCCCATAGCAGCGGCGTTTCGGTGCTGGGGCCCTCGGCGAGCAGCGCCAGCTCGCGGCCGACCCACTCCCGCTTCGCCTTGCGCGAGATCGTTTGCTGCACCTTCATCAGCCGCCGCCGCCGTGACTCGATGGTGCGCTTGGGCAGCTTGCCGTCGAGCGCGTGCGCGCCCGAGCCTTCTTCGTCGGAGTAGCCGAACACGCCCAGCCAGTCGAACCTGGCTTCTTTGATGAACTCCTCCAGAACTTCGAAGTCCGAGGAGGATTCGCCGGGGAAGCCGACGATAAACGACGTGCGCAGCGCGATGCCGGGCACCATCGCGCGCACCTTGGCCAGCGACTTCAGAAAGATCTCGCCCGACGCGCCGCGTTTCATGCGCTTCAGCACATCGGGCGAAGCGTGCTGCAGAGGCAGGTCGAGATACTTGCAGATATTGTCGTGCCGCGCGATCGTCTCCAGCAGCCGCCCGGTGATCCGGTTCGGATAGGCGTAGAGAAAGCGCAGCCAGCGCAGGCCCTCGATTCGCGCCAGCGCGTCGAGCAGCGCGGCGAGCCCGTCCTTTAGCCCCAGGTCTTCGCCGTAGCAGGTCGTGTCCTGCCCGATGAGCGTGATTTCGCAGACTCCTCGGGCGACAAGCTGCTCGGCCTCGGCCACCACCGACTCGAAGCGCCGCGAGCGGAACTTGCCGCGCAGGTTCGGGATGACGCAGAAGCTGCAAGGGTGGTCGCAGCCCTCGGCGATCTTGATGTAGGCCGACGCGCGTGGCGTCGACAGGACTCGCGGAGTCTTTTCGTCGTAGAGATAGGTGGGCAAGAGATGAGTTGCGCCGGCCCATTGGTCGCGGGCGAAGCGGCCCGCGCGTTCGCGCGCGTCGCCTTCTGCGCGGCCGCCCTTCGGGCCGTTCTGGTTTTGCTCGATGGTCGAGTCGGACCGGCCGTGCACAGGGCCGGCCGATTTGTGCGACCCGGCCTGCGCTTCCTTTCCAGTCCGAACCTCTGCCGGCGCGCCCGTCAGAATATTGAACGGCGACAGTGCGGATGGAGCCGCCGCATCGCCGCTTGCCGGACCGCTGCCTGCCGCATCGCCGCTTGAGCCTTTCAGCCCCGCCGCTTCCAGAATCGCTTCCAGCTCGCCGGTGCCGACGACGGCGTCGACTTCGGGAATGTTTTTGCGGATCTCGTCGCGGTAGCGCTCGACGAGGCAGCCGGCGACGATCAATTTCTTTGCGCGCCCCTCGCTCTTGAGCCGCGCCATCTCGAGGATCGTGTCGACCGACTCCTGTTTCGCCGTGTCGATGAACGAGCAGGTGTTGACGACCAGGATGTCGGCATCCTCGGGCCGCGCGGTCAGCCGTCCGCCGGCGCGGTCGATGAGGCCCATCATCACCTCGGAATCGACGAGGTTTTTCGGGCAGCCGAGAGAGACGAATCCCACGGAAGGGGCCGCGGGCGGAGAGCTTTGCTTCACTTGTTCATTGTAGCGGGGGAGAAGGGGGCGGAAGGGAACAGGGAAGTTCTCTGGGTGTTTAGGGGTTTGGGATCAGATGTCTTTGCGATACAGCAGATCGCGCATGGCGCGGCGGCGGGCGGCGTTCAACTCGGCTTCGGCTTTGAGCCCGGCGGAATCGGCTGAGCGCTGCTGCTCGGGCTCGCTTTCCGGCTCGCTGCACGACGGGCAGCGATTGGCGAAGCCCGGCTTGCCCGGCTTCAGCTCGAATTCCTCGCCGCAGACGACGCAGGTTTTGATCGGGAACGACATGCGCAAAAATATGTTACCCAAAAGTGGGCCGTGGTGGCCAGCCACGCAGTGGAGTTGGCGGAATTAGCGGAGCCAGCGAGTCAACCAGGCGGCGGTGATTTCCCGATCTCATCCGCCGCGGCGGAGCGCCCCGAGCCGCCCAATGCCGTAATCGAGCCCCACCGCTGAGCCGGCGCACGCCAGCTCAGTTCGCCAGCACCGCCCTGTACCGGACCTTGCCCTTCTTCACCTTCTCGATGGCCACGTTCGCCTTGTCCATGGGGAAGCGCTCGGTGGTGGCTTTCACGCCGTGGCGGCCGGCCACATCGAGCATCTCGCGGATGCGCGACGGGCTGCCCACCGGGCTGCCGCCGATGGTGCGCAGGCCGGAGATGAGCGGGAACGCGTGGACGCAGACCGGAGACGGCGGAACGCCGACGAACCAGAGCTTTCCGTTGGGCCGCAGAGCCTGCAAGTAGATTCCCCAATCCTGGTCGGCGTTGGCGGTCGTCAGCAGGAAGTCGAGCGAGCCGGCCACCTCTTTCAGGGCCTTCGTTTCGCGGCTGTTTACGAACTGATGCGCGCCCAGCGCCAGGGCCTCGGCTTCCTTGGCGGCCGAGCTGGAGAAGGCGGTCACTTGCGCCCCGAAGACGCGGGCGAACTGGATGGCCAGATGGCCGAGACCGCCTATGCCGACGACCCCGACGCGCGACGACGGGTTCACGCCATTGATCCGCAGCGGGTTGTAGACAGTGATGCCGCCGCACAAGAGCGGCGCGGCCTGCTCGCTGGGCAGGGCGTCGGGAATGGGAAAAACGAAGCGGGCGTTGGCGCGGACCCGGTCGGCGTAGCCGCCGTGGCGATGCACGCAGGTGCCCTCGGAACTTGGGCACAGGTTCTCCTGGCCGCTCAGGCACCACTCGCACTGGCCGCAGGAGTTGGACTGCCAGCCCAGCCCCACGCGCTGGCCGGCTTCGACCGATCGCACCTCGGCGCCCACGGCGGAAACCGTCCCGATGACCTCGTGGCCGGGAATGAACGGATACTGGCTGATGCCCCAGTCGTTGGCGATCAGGTGAAGGTCGCTGTGGCAGATGCCGCAGTGGGTAATGGCGATTTCGACCTCGTGCGCGCCGAGCTTGCCCGGTTCATAACGAAAGGGCAAAAGCTCCGCACCGGCCGCATGTGCTGCAAGACCCTGAATCTGAGCCATGATTGCTCCGGAAACCCCAAAATAATTTGACTGCCGGGCCGACAGATTCCCCAAAGAGCCGGCACTGTTGGCAGGACATCAATTTTCCGTTGTCTTTAGTTTAACCCGCCTCCCGGCTCAATGTGGAGATTCAGGACCTGGAACCCGGAGAGTACGCCGCCCGCCGGGGCCTCTCCCGCCAATTCGGCGGATTCGCCGTTGAGCCCGGCGCTCTGCTGGTTGCGCATCGGCTCCAGGGCATTAGCCACCGAAAGCGGCAGGCTGGTCAGCGTCTGGCCTCGAATCTCCGCCTGGGTCTCCGGAGCCAGAAGGCTCACGTAGATGCGGTCGGCGGGATGCTGGTTCCTGGCCTCGACGAGCACCTGGGCCAAATCGGCCTCCGCGCCGCCGAAAGCACGCGGCTGCCGGAGCGTGCGGTCCAGCGTGGTGGCATCGGAGACCAGCACGCGCAGGTTTCCCGTGGCCAGCCGGGCGGGCAGCTTCACTGGAATCCGCACATTGCGCTCCGCGCCGTGCCAGGGACGCACGGTGGCTTCGACCTCAATGGTGTCGCCGGCATGGACGATATCCGCCGAGACCAGCCGCACCGCATCGAGCGCCACCTGAACGTTCCGCGGGACGGCCTGAATGTGCAGATCGATGGCCCGGATCGCGCCCTGTCGGGCGCCGTTCGAGTAGAGGCGCGTAAACTGGCTCCCGGCCAGCATCGCGGCTTGCATGGTCGCGGGCATCGATTCGCCGGCAGGAGCCCACAGGTCGAGCGGCACCGCCGCGAATCCCGCCACGTCGATGCTGCCCGTCACGTGATAGCTCTTCGCCTCCGTGCTCTGGTTCGATTCCAGCAGCGAATCGTAGACCACCACCTGCGCCGCCAGCGGCGTCAGCGATGGCAGGTCCAGAATCTCTACGTTCACCTTGCGCGGCCCTTCCGGCGCATCGATGGCGATGTGCACGGGAATCATGTGGGCCTCGGCGCCGAGCACGCCCCGAATCGCCGACTCCCGATCCTCTGTGAACGCGCCCACGGTCGCGCCGGTGTTGATGATCTTGAAGGAGTCCAGCGGCGAGGCCAGCGTCGTCACAACCTCGGCCGTCGTCATGGGCAGTGAAACCGGCCCGGCACCGAGAACCGGATGCCCGCAGGCCAGCAGTTGCTTCGGGTCGACATAGGTGACGGTGCACGTGGCGGCAACTTCCAGGTCGCCGCGGATCAGTTGCATGCTGACTGCCGAGCCGGGTTCGAGCGCCGGAGCGGCGGGACTGGGGGCAGAGGAGCCGGACGAGGCCATTCCGGAGAGCGAGCCGCCGGCCGCAACCGGTCCCAGGCTCGTCCCCGCGGTCTGTTCTTCCCAGAAGCGGATCGCATCGGGCCGGAATCCGCTCATGACCAGCGGCGTCTCCATTGGCTGAACGGTTGTGCTGCTTCCGGTGAGCGGGTTGCTCGCCAGTTGCCGGTCGCCGCCCAGGCTCTCGGGTTGGGCCGCTTCGGCCGCCGCTGTCTCGGCCGAGGCGCCATCGCCCGCCGGCAGGTCGCGGACCTCGAGCATCTGCTCGATGGGCGTGATGCCGGCGATGGCCTCCTTGGCGAACTGACCGATGCGGTAGGAGATCGACCCGGCCAGCTTGCCGTCGATATAGACGGGGCTGCCGCTCATGCCGGCCACGACGCCCGTGTAATCCGGCTTGGCGCCGTGAAGCCGAGCCAGAATCAGGTCCTGCCCTGGGCCGCGCGCCCCGCGCAGTACGCCCAGAATCTCCACTTGCATCGGCTCCGGGGCTGTCCCTTCAAACACCGTCCATGCGGTGCCCGTCTGGCCGCGGCGCACCTGGCCGAGCGGAAAGATGCCGGGGTTCGGCGGCGGGCCGGACTCGGATGCCGCGCCCGGCGGTGCGGGACTCTGCGAAGACGGCGGACGTGCTGTAGTCGTTGCGCCTTGCGCCGGCAACAGACAGGAAGAGAGCGCCAGCGCCAGGCCGGCGAGAATGCCGCGCGCAATCAAGGTGCCGCGGGGTTCCCTGGGACGAGTTTCCACGTCTATTAGAGTACGGCAAGGCGGCCCAGTGAGCGGGTGGCAGAGCTGGAGCCGGTTCCCCGGGCGCAAGCACGCCGGCAAGTCAACGCGATGCACGATTCGGGCGATCCCAATCGCGTATTCTTGTGAGCACGAGAGGTTGTCATGTCAAAACCGCGTTGGTTGGTCGGATTCTCAGGGCGATCGCTGGCCGAACTGCTTTTGCTGGCCGTCGTGGTTGGGTCGGCGGTGCTGGCCGGGCATGCGCAGAGCCAGGCGCAAAGCCAGCAGCCTGCGGCGCAGCCGCAGCAGCCCGACCAGTCCGCGCCGGAGGCGGGAGGTCCTAGCGGGGACTCCGGGGTGATCGTCGTCCCCAAAAAGGCCGAGAACCCCGACAATACGCCTCCGCCGGCACCCGCTGAGCCGAAGTTCAAAACCCCCGAGGGCGCGCCCAACTTCAGCCTGCGCGTCGAAGTTCCCGAGGTCACCGTCGACGTCGGCGTGCTGCTCGAGAAAACCCACCAGTTTGTGCCGGGGCTCAAGCCCTCGAACTTCCGCGTCTACGAGGACGGCGTGGAGCAGAAGGTGGAGGGCTTCCGGCGCACCGAAGCTCCGATCACCGTTCTCATGCTCTGCGAGTTCGCGGCGCGCGGCATGGCCTTCCGCATCGACATGCTGAACGCCGCCTGGGCCTTCACCCAGCAGTTGCGCCCCAACGACTACGTCGCCATGATGACCTTCGACCTGAACACGCACATCGTGAGCGACTTTACCCAGGACAAGAAGCAGATCCTCACCGGCATCAACCAGTTGGGCAACGAAGTCTACATGCCCGCCGCGTTCCAGGAAACGGCTATCTTCGACGCGCTCAACGAGTCTCTCGACCGGATGTCGCGCATTCAGGGGCAGAAGTACATCGTGCTGATCGCCTCCGGCGTCGACACCATGTCCAAGCTGACCCTGGACGACATCCTCAAGCGCGTCAAGGCTTCGCGCGACATCACCATCTTCTCCATCTCCACCGGCGGCATGTTGCTGGCCATGACCGAGGGCCGGGGGGGCATGATGGGCGGGATGCGCGACATGACCTACCTGCAGGCCGAGAATCAGATGAGGACCTTCGCCGACATGACGGGCGGCATGCACTTCGAGCCGCGCTTCTCGGGCGAGCTGCCCGACGACATGAAGGACATCAACCAAAACATCCGCGCCAAGTACGAGCTGGTTTACCGCCCGACCAATTCCAAGCAGGATGGGACCTGGCGCAAGATCCACGTCGAGCTGGTCGACGACGAGGGCCAGCCGCTGCGCATGCAAGACGAAAAACACAAGCCGCTCAAGTACGACCTCATCGTGCGCAACGGCTACCGCGCCCGCCAGGAAGTGGAGTAAGACCGGAGGCGGTTCCGTGGACGGCCCTGCGCCGCGGCGCGAGCGGGCTTGTGCGCGGCGGGGAGCCGCACGAACAACTCCCCTTTCAGCTCCCGGGAATGTCGTTCCGCCGGCCGGCAGGCTGGTTCAGCCTATTCGCAGACGCCCACTGCACTCGTCGGAGCTTTCTGCCTGTCCGTACCGCAGTACAGCCTTTTATCCCAGAATGCGGTTCAATCGCCGCCTCCTTTCCCGTTCCCGTGACTCCGGTCACCCTGGCGATGTCTTTATTGCAACTATGATGAAAAGTCGCAAGCTAGGGGACGACGTGCCGTAATGCGGTATTTTGCTTGCTCCCCTCCGATGCTTGGCGAACTTTCAAATCGTGGAGTGTGGGATGGACTTTGTTCGTTTAATGTGGGCTGTCTGGGGTGCGTCTCTCGTCTTTATGGGCGGCGTCAGCATCTTTGCCGCGCGGCTGGGCAGAAACCGCGAAGATCAACTCTTCCTGGCTGATTCGTCGAGCTATGCCAAGTCGGAACAAAGCGAGATTTCCGAGAAGCTCAGCAGGATCCGCCCGGTCCGGCTGACCGCGCTCGGTCTGGCGGGCGCGATGACGGTTTTGGTCGTTGGCTATTACCTTCTCGACGTGGCGCACCGCTTCGGCCACTAGGAAGAAAAAAGCCGGGCAATTACCCCTGCCCCGTCGCGGGTTCATACCGCAGTCCGCGGCGGAGCTTCCGACGCCGCACAAGACACATACCCCCTCATTCGCTGGAGCTTGCGCTCCGCGGTCCGGCGCCGTGCGGGCTCAAGCCCTACCGGATGACGTTCAGTTGGATCAGGATGTCCCGGACATAGTACGCGGCGACAAAAACCGTCGCGACGATGACAATCCACCGGGCAACGCCGAGCAACGGCTCGACCTTCGACACTTTCGCGACGATCACAGCCTGCTCGGACTTCTCGTGCTCGAAGGAGTCGTCGAGGAAGATCTGGTCCTCTTCGTCCTTGGTCAGGCTTGAGCGATAGATGTACAGCGCCGCCAGGATCACGACAAATGCAGACCAGACGATCCACATCACGGGGACGAACATGTTCCACCTCCGTTCGAATTCCGGTCCCAGGAACCAGCGGGGTCGTGGGGAACAGCGGTCTCGCGGCCAGAGGGGCCCTTACGGTCAACCATCATAGCCCCGAAACATCGAGTTTGTGAACCACGATCGGGATTCTCGAGCAAAAGGAACACCCGCCGCCCACAGGGCAACGCCGAGCGACAGGCCGGGGGGCCGCGCGTTGCGGACCAATTCTTCCGGATCTCGGGAATCCGCGCGACCATCCAGCCCGAACTGCATCCAACAAAAAGGGTACTCATGCGGGCTTGTGCCAGGGTTCGCCGGACGATACAGTACCTACAAGGCACGAATATCCACAACCGAGGGAGAAGACATGGCCACAACCACCGTTGCACCGACCGAGGAAACAGTAAAGAAGCAGCCGCTCGTGCTGACGCAGCAGGCAATCGCCAAGGTACGCGAGATCATGGCCACACAGGACCCGCTTCCGGCAGGGCTCCGCATCGGTGTGGTCGGCGGGGGCTGCTCCGGCTTCCAGTATTCGATGGCCTTCGAGAACCAGGCCGGGATGATGGATAAAGTATTCAATTTCGATGACTTGAAGGTATTCGTGGACGCGACCTCGCTGATGTACCTGAATGGCTGCACGGTGGACTACGTCGAGACCCTCGAGGCCGCCGGCTTCAAGTTCGACAATCCCCAGGTGAAGTCGACCTGCGGCTGCGGATCGTCGTTCAACGTCTAACGCGGCGAGCCAGCAGCTCAGCCGCCGAGTTTTACCCTCCGGGTCCGGCGGGGGAACAAAGGAACAAGCACGCAGAGGCTCGCCCAGGGCGGGTCTTTTGCGTTTTGGGGCGAATGACAAGAACCGGAACCGACGCTCATGCCTTGGCGGCCGGATGATTACGGGGACGTGCTTTGGGAGCCCGACGAACTCGACCCGGAGCTGCTGGAACTGCTGGAGCTGCCGAAACTCGAGCTTCCGAAGGTGGAGCTTCCGACCGCGCTCGACGTGCTGGCTGCCGACTGGCCGATCATGCCCGTGTTTCCGCTGATCGTCTTCATCTCCGACAGCGGGTCGTAGGTGAACTCCCACTCGTTGTAGTGGTTCTTCTTCTTCACGATCAGAATGGATTGCTTGGGGCTTGCCGGCGAGAAGCCGATGATTCCCGCGCCGCCGAAGGTTTGGCCGCTGCCGAAGCTGGAACTGCCGCTCGAGCTGCTGCCCGAGCTCGAACTCCCCGCCGACGTTGTGCCGCCGGAAGAGCTTGCCGAGCCTGAGCTGTCTGTCCCGCTCGCGCTCCCGCTGCTGCTGGAGTCGGTGCCGGACGACGACTGCCCGCTCCCTGTGTCCGACGAGCCGAAAGTCGAACTGCTCGAGCTAAACGAACTGCTGCCGAACGAACTACTGCCAGACGAGCTGCTGCCAAACGAACTGTTGCCGAACGAGCTGCCGCTCGAAGTTGTGCTCGCAGCCGATCCGCCCGACGGGCCAATCCCCGCCAGCGTGGACGCGTTGCCCGACAGCGGCTGGCCGAAGAACCCCATCGCGGTGGGAGTCTTGTTCTGCCCGAACATCACCGGCTTCCAGTCGTCCTGGCCGGTGAGCGGGTCCTTGTATTTCTTGCGCAGGAATTTGATGTTGTTGGTTTCCACCAGCGCCTGCACATTGGGCGGATAGGCCTTGAATTTGCGGTAGTAGAGCTGCACGGCGCGGCGGTATTGCATCCCGCGGTGCCAGGTCTCCAGGTCGCGGTCGCGCTGGATCGAGCGCGCGATCTTGGGCGCGGCAATCGCCAGCGTCAGCACCAGCAGGGCCATCAGGAAGATGGCCAGCAGAAGCACGTATCCCTGTTCGCCGGCGGGAATCGCCTTACGGGTCGTGCCGCGAGTTGGCGCTCTTTTGGTCATTGTCCGATATTCTGCTCCGCTAACTCCGCGAACCCCGCCAACTCCGCTTGCTCCGCTAACCCCGCTTATTACGGCGCGATCTCCAGGGTCTGCGTGTTGTTGTAGGCAAGATCGGTGATCTGCACGCTGAGCGGGCGAATCGCGATCACTTTGTAGCGATGGTCGACGATCTCGCCGGTCTGCGCCATAAAGATGTCTTCGCCGTGGCTGAAGAAAGCCTTCAGCGTCTTGTCGCTGTTCTGGCTGTAGCCGAAGTACTTGAGGTCGATCGCCGGGGGCTTTGGCGGCGCGGGAGGCCCGCTTTGCGCGACCGCATTGCCGCCGCTGCCGCCGCCGGGGCGAACCGGCGCCAGAGGCTGCGGAATCGAAATGGGCGTGGAATCGGCGGAGAAGATGTTGCGTCCGCCGCCGGTGTACTCCACCTCTTCGGCCTGCGCCAGCTTGTCGAAGTGCAGCGTGGGGTCGATGCCGGCATTGGTGAGCTTCTGCGCCTCGCTGCCGGGGGCCGTCGCGGACGGGGCGTTGCGGAGCGCGGGCGCCGCGGCAGTTGGAGCCGGCGGCTGCGACGGGCCAGAGAATGCCTTATAAATTTGCCAGCCGCCGATGCCCGCAACGGCCGCGAACAAGACAACGACCAGAATCACTTGCTTCTTGTTTTCCGTGCCCAGAGCGAGAGCCATGGCTATTCGCCCTCCTTGCCGGATTGGGCCGCGGCATCGGGATCGTTGGGGTCGGGCGTCGCCGGCAGGCCGCTGGCGGCGGCGGCGGCCGGCCGCAGCCACGTCGACACCCTCAGCCGCAGATTCACCAGCCCGCCCTGCTGGCTGGTCAGCGTCATGGCGCGGACGATGAAGAAGATCTGGTCGCGCTCCAGGCCGTTCACGAAGCGCATGATCGACGGATAGTCGCCGCTGATGCTGGCGTCCATCGAGATTTCGGTGAGCCCGCTGTCCGGCTTGGCCTGCGAGTACTGCACGCGCGTCAGCCGCACTCCCGAACCCACCGCCAGCCCGCCGAAGCGGGTCGAGATCGACGAGTAGTCGGCGGGAATGCGCTTCTTATAGAACGTAGCCACCTCGGCGCGGGTCTTGTCCACGCGCTGGTCGAGCCCGCGCAGCGGAGCGGTCTGAATTTCCAGCGCCTGCAACTGGGTCTGCTTGTTGGCCAGCACATCGCTGGAGCTGCTGTGCATGGCGCTGGCGTCCATTCCCAGGCGGATGGCAAGGCCCGCAGTGAGCACCAGCAGAAGGGCAAAGCCGGCCAGGTGCCAGGTGAGCGGAGAGGTCAGCCGCTCCCGCCAGATCGACAGAGATCCGTTGGCGCTCATTGCCGGCCTCCGTTCGAAGGATTGCGGTAGAACGGCCCGTTGGCGCCCGAGCCTGGCTCTCCGGGGCCGGTGAATGGCTGCCGTCCGCCGGGCAGACTCTGACCGGCCGGCGACGGCCGCTTGTGCTGGGGATTCTCCATGCCCGGCGGAATCTGCGCCGCCTTCCTGGCCGCGGATTTCGCCGCTTGCCGGGCGGCTGCGCGCTCTTCCGGCGTGGGCGGATTGTAGTCGGACAGCACATCGAACTCGAACCGGTTCGAGGCGCTGATCGGTTCCAGCCGCTTCGTCGGCCCGGTTTCCGACTCGGAGTTTTCTCCCACGATCCGCGGCACCAGGAACCGCCGCGAGCGCTCCAGATTGCTCACCAGCTCGTCGGCGCGGTCGCGCGGACCCACCACGCGCACGTGTACGGTGATGTGACCGTCCTTGTCGCGCGAGGGCTCGATCGATGTCACTTGCACGCCGGCCGGCAGCACGGTCTCCATGGCCTGCATGGCCAGCGTCCAGGAAAAGGCCTTCTCGTCAAATCGCTGGTTCAGGAACTCCGTTTGGTCGAGGAGCAGCGCGTTCTCCGGGCGGCTCATGAAGGCCTGGGCCTGGGCGCGCTCGGCCTGAACGCGGGCGATCCTGCCGTCCAGCGAGTGGTCGCGGGCACGGGCCGCGGCCGCCTGCCGATCGAACAGATGCAGGCCAAGCAGAAAGATCAGGCACAGCCCCGCCAGAACGCCCATCCCGATGCGCAGCCGCTTCAGCACCGGTCCCAGATCGGTGAAGGGGCGGGAAGCGAGATTGAGTGTGATTCTCATGGGTCTAGCTCGCTCCCACCAGCGCGCCCGCCACACCGGCAAAACTGGCTTGCGGAAGCGCGGTCATCGCGCCTTCCTCGGGCCGCGATACCCAATCCACCACCGAGAGCTCGGGCTCGCCGATGGATGCGGCGAACTCCGCCAGGTTCTCGACGCCCGAATAGAACAGCCGGCGCGGCCGCGAGCCCAGCTTGTCTTCAAAGTACGCGGCGGCCACGGCGATGCTGCGCTGCACCTCCGCCGTGCGCTGGCCGGGATCTTCGGGAAGGTCGAGCGTGCGATAGAGCAGCAGGTCCTGCCCATTGGCGATCGAGGTCGTGATCGACCGCGCGCCCAGGTTGACGGCAAACGCCGCCTCCATCGAATCCAGAGTCTCCAGCGCGGCCAGGCTCGACGGCAGCACCGCGCCGGGCTCGTATCCCGCGGCGCGGACCGCGCCCTCGTACTCTTCCAGGATAGGGCCCGGCATCACCGCCACCAGCACCTTGCACTCGGTCTCAGTCTGCGACAGCATCTGGAAGCTGACCCCGGCGTTCTCCGCCTCGAAGGGCACCATTTTGCGCAACCGGAAGCGCACCACCGACAGAGCTTCGGCGCTCTTGGCGGGAAGGGAATCGAAGTCCAGGACGAAGATGCGGACCAGCGTATCTGGCAGCACGACCGTGACGGCCCGTTTGCGCGGCGCCACCTGGTCCAGCGCCGAGCGAATCGCCTCCGACACCGCTTCCGACCCGCGCAGGTTCGGCTCCTCGATGCCGGGAACCAGCGCGCCCGCGGGCAGCGGAACGAAGGCGTAGACTAGCGCCTCTCCGGTCGCCACGGCATCGCGGCGGGTGCGCGCCGAGGGCTTCGCCGCGGCGAGCACGCCCGCCGGCGAAATCTCGATCGCCGCCGGCGGCCGTCCGCCCTGTTCCAAACCCACCTTCGCCCTGCTCAAAATCGATCCCATCGTCCCTATTCCCTACTGGCTACTCCCTACGCCCTACCTCGACGCTTCAATGAACGTGACTTTATTGATCTCTTTGATTGTAGTGATCCCCCGCCGGACGCGTTCCAGAGCCGACTCGCGCAGAAACGTCATGCCTTCCTTCTGCGCCTGCTTGCGGATCTCCGACGTGGGCTTCTTGGCCAGAATAATCTCGCGGATGGTGTCGGTCAGGTCCAGCAGCTCGTGGATTGCGGTGCGGCCGCGGTAGCCGGTGCCGCCGCACTCCATGCAGCCGGTCCCCTCGCGGAAGGTGAACCCGCGCCAGTCGTCGGGATTCATCCCGCTGCCCAGCAGGGCGTCGTCGTCGTAGGTCACATCGTGGGCGCAATACTCGCAGATGGTGCGCACCAGCCGCTGCGCCAGGATGCAGTTGAGCGCGGAAACAAAGTTGTACGCTTCCACGCCCATGTTCAGAAAGCGGCCCAGAACGTCCACCACGTTGTTGGCGTGCACGGTAGTAAACACCAGGTGCCCGGTCAGCGCCGAGTTGATGGCGATCTGCGCCGTCTCCTGGTCGCGGATCTCGCCCACCAGGATCTTGTCCGGGTCGTGGCGCAGAATCGACCGCAGTCCGCGCGCGAAGGTCAGCCCCTTCTTCTCGTTCACCGGGATCTGGGTGATGCCGCGAATCTGGTACTCCACCGGGTCCTCGATGGTGATGATCTTGTCCTCGTCGCTCTTGATCTCGTTCAGCGCGGCATAAAGCGTCGTCGTTTTCCCCGAGCCCGTCGGTCCGGTCACCAGCACCATGCCGTAGGGCTCGCGGATGTAGCGCCGGAAGCGCCGCAAATCCTCGTCGGCGAAGCCCACCACGTCCAGCGTCAGGCGCTTGAACTTCTCGCTCATCGACTCCTTGTCGAGCACGCGCAGCACTGCGTTTTCGCCGTAGATCGTGGGCATGATCGACACCCGGAAGTCGATCAGCCGGTTTTTGTAGCGCACCCGGAAGCGCCCGTCCTGCGGGATGCGCTTTTCCGCGATGTCCAGCTCGCTCATGATCTTGATGCGCCCCAGAATCGTCCCGTGATGCTCGCGCGCGATCGGCGCCATCGCTTCCTGCAGAACGCCGTCGATGCGGTACTTGATGTGCACCGAGTCGTCGTAGCTCTCGATGTGGATGTCGGAGGCGCGGCGTTCGAGAGCAGTGAAGATCGTGGTGTCCACCAGCCGGATGATGGGACTGATGTCCTCGGCCTCGCTGGTCAGCTTCTCGATCGAGATGTTCTCATCGCTATTCTCGTCGCCGGTCAGCACGTCGAAGGTCAATCCCTCGCTGGCCTCGTCGAGCACGCGCTGCGACTGCTCGGTCTTCTTCAGCAGGTCCGTGATCTGCGACAGCGTGGCCACGCGCGGCGCCACGCGCTGGCCCAACAGCCCGGCGATCTCGTCCAGCACCATCAGCCGCGAAGGGTCGCTGACCGCGATCACCAGCGCCTCCGCCGCCTGCTCGATGGGCACGAAATTGTAGCGGAACATCAGTTCCACCGGCACCGTGCGCAGCAGCTCGTGCTGGATCTTGAAGTTCTTCAGGTCGACGAACTCGGCATGATAGCGGCGCGCCAGCGCCTCGGCCTGGGCGCGCTCGTCGCCGCGCGAGTCTAAGCCGGTGGGAACGGGCAGCGTCACGACGTTGGATTCGGCCATGAAGACAACCTCCTCGAATGCCGCGGGCTACATCCCCGCGGCCTCCCCAAGCGAAAAGATGGGCAGATAAAGCGAAATCAGAATAAAAACCACGACAATGCCCATAAAGATCAGGATCGCCGGCTCGATCAGCGCCAGCGCGGCGGCCAGCGCGGCGGCCACGTCGTCCTCGAAGAACTCGGCCACCGAGTTCAGCATCTGCGGCAGCGCGCCGGTCTGCTCGCCCACCGTGATCATCTCCGCGGCCAGATCGGGAAATACGCCCGTCTTCGTCAGCGAGTCGGCCAGGCTCTTGCCTTCGCGAACGGTCACGATCGACGCCTCGACGGCCTTCGACACCCGCCGCGAAGAGATGGATCGCGCCGCGGTCTCCAGCGACGGGACCAGCGGCAGGCCGCCGGTCAGCAGCGTCGACAACGTGCGCGAGAACAGCGCCACCTGGTACTTCAGCCAGATATTGCCGAGCACCGGCATCCGCACCCTCACCCCGTCGATAAAGTCCCGGCCCCGCTCGGTAATCGCGAAGCGGTAGCCGGCCGCGCCCACCACCAGCGCGGCAAGACCCAGCCACAGAATGTTGTGCTGCATCCACTTTCCGAAGGCGAGAAGGAAGAGGGTGATGGCCGGCAGCTTGCCCCCCAACTGGTCGTAGAGCTTGGCGAACTGCGGCACCACGACTGTGAACATGAAGGTCAGCAGGCTGAAGACCAGCGTCAGCAGCACGCTCGGATAAATCAGCGAGCCGACCAGTTTCTTGCGCAGCGCCAGAGAGACCTTCTGGAAGTTGACGTAGCGCTCCAGGATTTCGGGCAGGTTGCCCGAGCGCTCGCCGGCCAGCAGTGTGGTCGTGTACATGATCGGAAAGCCGCTCTGCGCCTCGAAAGCCGCCGACAGCGCTTCGCCCCGCTTCACGCGGCTGGCCACGTCGTCCAGTTGGCTGGCCAAAAGCGCCTGCTTCTGGATCTTGCCCAGCATCTGGATCGAGCCGAGAATCGGCAGTCCGGCCCGGATCAGCGTCAGGAACTGCTGGTTGAAGATCAGAAACGGCTCCAGCTTGACCTTGCGCCGCCCCAAGCCGATGCCGCCCCGTGCGCGCACCGAGAAGACGTGGTACCCGGCGTGGGTGAAGCGGGCGCGCAGCTCCTCGGCCGTGGCCGCGCTCAGCACCTGCTCCTGCACGTGGCCCCGCTCATCGGCCAGCTTGATGACGAACTCTGCCATAACTCCGCTTGCCAGTCGTGAAGGACCGGCGTTCCCTGGTCGGATTTCTCAGACTTCAGGGTACCAGCTTCTGCTTGCTGGTCTCGTAACGGATAGACGCGAAAGGGGCAGGCGGCGCTCGGGGGCGCCAAGCCTCGCCGGCGGTGGAAAAACAGTTCCGCGGGCGATGACATTCCTCTTTACCCGAGGCTCGAGAGATAACGTAGCCTGTTTTCGCACATTTGATTCGAATTTTATCCTTGGGAGGTCGGTACAAGCAGGAGGACACTCCCTCAGGCGTAGCGGTGCGCAGCATAATCCTGTAGTCTCAGGAAACGATGGGTGTTTCACGATTCAGGCTGGATCTAAACCGGTTTTGCCATTCTATTTAAGGTCTGTGATAAACCACTGGCCCGCGATTTTTCTCACAATCACCGACTCCTCTTGTACTCCGGCTTTCTCGTATGACGTTCTGACTGCACAGCGAGCGCCATCTTCATCTAGCGGTGTCACGCTAATTATCTCCGATTTTAGAATCCTTCCAGAGTCAAGCAGCCAAGTCTTGTTCCCCTCCGAAAACGCCTGCAACTCTGCGCCCGACAGTACCTTGCCGCCGGGTCGATAAACGTCACCTAAATGTGCATAATCGCCCCGATTCAGCATTTGATTCATTCTATCCAGCAATGCCGGAGCATTCTTCTTCACTTCGTCCTGAAGGGTTGCTAAAGCCGAAGCATATGAGGGGAAATCCCCCGCTGAGCCAACCACGACATCGTATACGTGGCGTTCCGATCCAATTTCTGCGCCAAACTGGCCAATGTAAAGGGCATAAAAACCCTTCTCCAACGTGGCTCGAGGGCTAACGAGATACATATCCCGGCGCCGCTCCACCGGTTCAACTGCGAGATCGATGTGGTCTTTGATCGGCACCCATAAATTGACCTCGACGCGTGTTGCGCCAAAACCCATCAATGATGAAATGTTTCCCTCTCTCAAGAACTGCAATTTCACCAATCCAATCGAGTTTGGGTCGATATCCTTCTCGTAGACAATGAACCCATTAAGAGAATCGCATGCTGTCCCAGAGGGCCCGGGTAGTCCAGAATAATAGCTCATCAAATTGCCTGCGGCATGAACGCCTTGCCCCTGAAGCAGAATTAACCCGTGGTTTGTGTCAGCATATATGCCGTAGGCGTCGGGGAGCTTTTTCCCGCACCCGAGGACCGGGAGCAGGAGGAACAGAATAGGCAATGAAAAGTAGCTGATCCTCACTGTATACCCCCAAGTCCTTTCCATGTTGCGCCTTCATCGACAGATGCCCATAATCCATAGCGGCCGCCAATGAGTAGGCGTCGCCCTTCACTGTCTTTCGTCTGGGCCACAGCGCGAATGACTTCCGCATATCGATCAAAATCGTTCCGTGTTATTGGACGGGAGTATAGTTCTCGCCATGTGTTGCCGCCATCCTTGGTTTCAAGGAGACGAGCCATGGAAGAATCTGAGCTGACCACAAAGACATTGGATGAATCGTTCTCGTTAAAAAATATTTGCGGGTTGCTGCCATACCCCGGGATGCGGGTTTTAACGGCCGATACCTTTTGCCACGTGCTACCTAAATCAACTGACCGAACGACTGTTATAGTTCCGCTCCCGCTCATGACATCTTCGATATGGCCTGCAACACCACGAATTTCCCCATTCCGGAATGAGATAAGTGTGAGGCTCGGGTTGTAATAACCAGGTATACCAAGATCCCTTTTGAGAGACGATGATTTATCTGTAAATGTCCAACCCCCATCGGTACTCAGCTCACCGTCGCTTGTGTAGAGAGACAAGCGGTTGCCTTCGTCAACGAGGATTTCCCTGGCTTGTGATTTCAAAGCAACGGCCACGCCTTGGTTTGTCGCGGGATTATATTGGTAACGGTAAACTCTGTTTTGGCTGCTGTTTACGGAATAATAAGCGATATTCGGGTCGATTGGATCCAATACGAGACGATCTATGGGTGCATCTGAAGATCTGGGTGGAACTCCGGGCATAACATTCCATGTGAGTCCGCCGTCCTGCGACCGCGCTATGCAGGTTCCCTTACCGTAGACCCATATAGTTGATGAGCTCCGTGGGCTGGCGACCAGTCCGCCGCATACTGGCTCGCCGAGAAGTTCCCAGGAGTAGCCATCGTCCGTGGAGACAGATAGGAAGGTTGGGCGGCGATATTTGCCGGGTTGGTCTAGGTCGTCTAGATTTGCCGTAACGGCAAAGATTGCCGGATGCCCGTTGATGTTGCCGGCCCACAGATGGTCAACCTCGGAGTGAAGAAGCACGCCGTAGTTAAGACCAACAAGCGAACCTTTCGGATCGAGAAATCCAAGTCTTCTCCTTGGTCCTCCACCTTCTACGATTTCCCCATCGTCAGGAAAGCGGAAATTCAGGAGCAGCCCTTCTCGCTTTGGGTACTCAATCACACCCGTAAATGACACAGGAATGTTCTTGCCACTGTTTATGCTGATCCTCTTCCAGCTTATTCCATCAGTTGACTGATATAGACTGTTGGCGGATGAAAGCACAATCCGTTGTTTCCCGATTGAAGCTGTGATAAATGTCTCAGGCAAGCCGGGACCTGTCCCAGTAGGCCGCCAGGAAATGCCGCCGTCATCACTGCGGAAGACACCCTTGCCATATGTGGCCGCTAATAGAAACGGTCTCTCCCAAGGGACGTAAAATAGAAGAGAAACACGAGCAGTCACTTTGGTTGCCGTTCTGCCCGCCCCACGAAGAAGCTCGGTAGGTAAACCCGTTTCCGATTTCTTCCATGTGCTGCCGCTGTCGGTCGAAACAAAGATGATTCCTGCGCTCAGTAAATAGCGGCTTGATGGAGCATGTGGATTGATAACTATTAGATTTACGGGGAGCACGAAAGAAGTGGGATGCCAACTAAATCCGGCGTCGGTGGTTCTGAATAGTCCATTGGCGCCTCCAACGAGGATCTCTTGGGAATCCGCCGGGTTCACGTATATGGTGGATAAGGAGAGGTTCGGAAATCCCATATTGAGCGTTAACCATTGTTTCCCTCCGTCAAGAGATTTGACGAGGTGGTCTTCGGTGTTTATTCCATAAATCACCTTTTCGTTTTGCGGATCAAGTGCGACTGCTTTCATGTTTGAAGCGAGGCGCTCCCAAGAATCCCCTGAATCTCCGGTGTTGTGGTAGAGCGGATTGTTCAAGCGGCGGTCCCAAGAATCCGCTGAATCGTGGGTGTTGAGGAGGAAGACTTCTCCAGTGGGGCTTGACACAAAGGAATTGGGCCCGATCTGATTGCTTTGAAATCCGCCTGCAGCGTAAGCTTGTGCGGAAGCATGTGTCGCGGGCCCACGAGGGAAGACGGCAATGACCACGACTAGCGATGTCAGGAATCTTCTGTTCATCTTCAAGCTCCCAGTTTCGCGGTTTGAAAGATCGCGAGCATTATACTGCTCTCTTCCCTTGCCTATATTCTGAGTTCAAACGGTTCCGCAGATGGGCGGCGAAGCGCGGCGGAGTGGTGCAGATGATGGACTGGGTGATCAAGGGAAAGCTGATGGGGCACGGAAGGCCGATTGCACTGGGCGTCCGCCTGGGGCACTCAGCCCTGGTGCGCAACCTCGCACGCTGGATCGAAGGCGCGCTCGCCCTCCTCGCCGTCTCCGCCGCGCTGCTGATGGCCTTCCACAGCCAGCGGCTCGCGGCCGTCGTCAACCCCTATCCGCACGATCTCGCCCAGGTCACCTTTGCCGTCGCGGGAGACGTGATCCCGCACGAGCCGGTCCGCGCCGCGGCCAAAGCCGCCGGCGACGGCGAGCCGGGCTGGGCCGCGCTCTTCTCGAACGTCGCCGACGTCTTCGAGGGCGCCGACTTTGGCTTCGTCAATCTCGAAACTCCCGTCGCCCCGAATCACTCCCGCGGAACCAAGCCCTTTCTTTTCGACGCCCCCGTCGAGCTGCCCCAGGCGCTCAAGGCCAGCGGCATCAAGATCGTCTCCTTCGCCAACAATCACGTGATGGACCAGGGCTGGGCCGGCTTCGCCGAGAGCCGCGACCACCTGAAGGAGATCGGCCTGCTCTTCGCCGGCACGTCCGACAACGCGGCCACCGCCTGGCAGCCCGTGATCACCGAAGCCAACGGCATCCGGGTCGGCTGGCTCGGCATGACCCGCTGGCTCAACGGCAACCGCAATCCCGAGAAGCCGGACCAGCCGCAGGTCAACTTTTATCCCTATCCCGGCGAAGCCAATGGCGCGCCGGGCGCCGACGAGGCGACCGTTCTGAACGCAATCAAGGCCGCCCGCGCCCAGTGCGATCTGCTCGTCGTCAGCGTCCACTGGGGCATCGAGTACGCCACCGCGCCGCGCCCCGAGGATATCGACCTCGCGCACAAAATGCTCGAAGCCGGCGCGAGCGTGATCGTCGGCGCGCACCCGCATGTGCTTCAGCCCATCGAGACCTACCGCACACAGGACGGCCGCGACACCGTCATCTTCTACTCGCTCGGCAACTTCCTCTCCAACCAATCGCGCAGCTACGTCGACGGCCTGAACCCCGATTCGAACGGCGAGCCGCGCGACGAGGTGATCGGTCTCTTCGCCGCAGTCAAGCGCGACTACGGCCCGGCGGGCGTGCGCGTCGAGCTCGGCCACGTCGGCATGTTGCCGGTGTGGGAAGAGAACAACCGCAACGACCTTGCCGCCGGCCGCGAGAAGACGCCGGTCATCAAACCCACGCTCATCGACCGCGAGATTCCCGCGCTGCAGGCCCGGCTCGACGAACTGAACAAACTGGCGGGCTCAACCGCAACCATTGCTCCCACTCCGGTCGGCGGGCCGAACGCCGAATCCGTCCCCGGCGCGAAAAACGCTTCGCCGGAGCAGGGAAGTGCGGCCTTGACTGCGGATCAGAAGAAGGAATACATCGAACTTACCCGGCAGCTCAAGCTGCTCACAGACCGGCGGGCGCAGATTCTCGCGCGGGCGGGCGACGAGTACGTGACCGCCCCGCCCAGGCTCCCGTCAAAGCCGTAACGGAGAAACGCAGCGAGGATGGGCATGACGGAATCCGCAAGCCCACAAGAGCAGCGCCGGCGCGACACGCTCCTGGGAGCGATGCTTGGGGTCTTTTTGATCCCCGTCGTCTTCATCGGCGCCTGTCTCGCCATCCCGTACGGCTTATTTCTGCGCTGGACCCGCCAGCGCCGCGAGCTCCAACTCCGCGCGCTCATGAGGTCGCAGGGCCGATGGATCGGCTGGCAGGACTTCCTGCACGCCATGCGCACCCGCGGCGGGACCTGCATCGAGGAGCGCTTCTCCCCCAAGGGTCCGGTCCGTTTCTGGTGGACGCCGGAGAACGTCTACCGCGAGTCGCCCCACGAGATCATCGACTGGTTCACGATGCGCAAGGGCCGCCGCGGCGAGCCGTTCGTCCACTGGTGTCGCCAGCGCTACACCGGCGCCGACCAGGGCAGCGCGGTTCTCGTCGATTCCGCCCTCGTCCCCAAGCGCCAGATCTATGCCTTGTGGTCGGAGTGCCGTTCGGAAGCATCCAAGGCCCGCTGGGTCGAGGTCGCCCCGCCGGAAATTCTCCCGCACCGGCCGGGTCAGTAGCCGTTCGCCACCAGCCATCCGGCCGTCAAATCCAAGCTCGGCTTCTTCGCCGCCTGTTGCATCGCCGCCAGCTTCACCAGCACGTCGGCCTCTACGTTCACCGGCGCGCCCACGGCCAGCGTGTGCAGGTTCGTCCGCCAATACGTGAGCGGCAGGATCGCGATCGCGATCTCCTCGCCGTCGAACGCGGCGATCGTCAGGCTGATGCCCTCCACCGCCACGGACCCCTTGTGCACCATCCACTGTCGCACGTTCTCTGGCACGCGCACCTTGAGCGTCCAGTCGGTCGTCTCTTTGTTGAACTGCGGGCTCGATTCGGGAATCACGGGATCGAGCGCCGTCATCAGCCCGGTCCCATCCACGTGCCCCTGCACCACGTGTCCGCCCAGCGGGCTTCCGGCCGCCGTCGGCAGCTCCAGGTTCACCTTGGCGCCCGCATCGAGAGACCCGAGCGACGTCCGGTCCAGCGTCTCCTGCGCGAGATCCGCATAAAAGTATTTGGGATCGGGATCGAGCGCCGTCAAACAAACACCGGACACGCCTAGCGAGTCGCCCTCGCGCAGCCGCTCGGCCACGCCCGGCGCCTCGATCGTGATCCGCCGCACGCCCCCGCGATCCGTCAGGCTCACAAGGGTCCCAGTCTGTTCAATGATGCCGGTGAACATGGTTCCATTCTAAGGGACGGGGAAACAACGGAACGACAAGACTCCAGCGGCGGAAAACGGCAACCCTGGAGCCCTTATATTCTGGAGTTTGGCCAACGTCGACCTGCTTGCCGCCTGGATCTGCCGGCAAAGCGATCGATAAAAGACCCCTTATCGATCGAGAATCCGCCCTAGATGTTTGGTCCCTGTCTTTTCAGACCAGCCCCAAGAATCCGGCGCGACTCAGCTTCGCCCCCGGAAACACCGGCTCCAGGTTCTCCGCGCCCAGCGAGTGCGTCACCACTTCGCCGAGCACCTGCCGGTAGTCCGTCGTCAACGCCAGGTCGCGACCCTGGTTGAGCTGATCGTTGTCCAGGCCCGGCCAGCGTCCATACACCTTGCCGCCCTTCACCTGCCCGCCCAGCACGAACATCGCATTCGCGTGCCCGTGATCCGTGCCGCCCGTTCCGTTCTCGCGCGCGGTGCGGCCGAACTCCGACATCGTCACCAGCGTCACGTTGTCCGCCGCGTCGCCCATGTCGCGCCAGAACGCCGCGATGCTCGCCGAAAAATCGCTCAGCCGGTTGGCGAGCTGCCCGTTCACGCCGCCCTGGTTCTGGTGCGTATCCCACCCGGACAGGTCGGTGAACGCAGCTTCCACGCCCAGGTTCGCCTTCAGCAGTTGCGCGATCTGCCGCATGTTGTTTCCGAACTCCGAATTCGGATAGTTGGCGCCCGGCGCCGGCGTGTACTGCGCGGGATTCGCGGCCTTCAGCATCTTTACCGCCTCGAACGTCTCGTCGCCCGCGGTGTGCAGAATCCGGTCGCCGGTGTCCGCATACATGGCCTCGAAGGCGCTCGCCGCCGGCGACGGCGCCGGCCCGCGTCCCGCCACGTTGAAGTTGTTCACGTTGTCGATCGCAATCGCCGGAATCTTTCCCGCGAGCGTTCGCGGCACCTCCGCGCCGAGCGCCAGCGCGCGGAACGCCGTATGCTCCTGCCGGTGCCGCGCGCAGTTACACGCATCCTCTGCCTGCAGCGCCCGGTTCAGCCAGCCATCCTCGGCGCCCTTCACGCCCGGCGTGCCCGATTCCATATAGTCCTGCGCGTCGAAGTGCGACCGGCTCATGTCCGGCGAACCGCAGGCATGGACGATCGCCAGGTGTCCCCGATCGTAGAGCGGCTTGAACGCCGCCAGCGAAGGATGCAGCCCAAAGAATCCGTCCAGATCCAGCACCTGGTTCTCGGGAATCGCAATGCTCGGCCGCATCGCGTAGTAATTTTTCTCCCGGTACGGCACGACGACGTTGAGCCCGTCCGCCGCGCCGCGCTGGAAGACGACCACCAGCCGCTGCCCCGGCGCGTCCGCTGTTTGCGCCAGCACGCTCCGCACCAGAAAGCCCGGCATGGCCGTCGTCCCCGCCACCGCCAGCGCGCCCTTGTGCAGGAAGAATCTCCGGTTCATCCGCATCGCTATTCTCCTCTACGTTGCAGCTAACAGACGTCAGCTATCAGCTTTCAGCCGTCAGCCTGTAACTCGTCCTAGCGCCATACTTCGAATTGCTCACATCTTCTTCGGGCGTTCCTCCAAATTCGGCTATCCCGGCACCAAGCTGACGGCCGATAGCTGAAAGCTGGCGGCTCGCGCGCTAACGCCGCTGAAACTCCGGCGAACCCATCAGCAAACCCGCCAGCACCTGATCTTCTTTCTCGGTCGCATCCGCCGGCGCGCGGTTCGCTCTGCGCGCCACCACGGGCGTTGCCGCCATTCCATTCAGCCCGCTCTGTGCCGCGAACTGCTTCAGCGCCGCCGCCCGCGTCGCATCGCTCACTCCGCCCGGCGCCAGCATCTGTTCCAGCCGCGCCTCTTCGCTCTCCGGCGTCGGCACCACCTGGATCGCGGGCGCGTCACCGTCCAGCGTGCTCAGGTCGAAGTCCGGCGCCCACTCCACGGTGATTCCGGGCAGCCGGTTGGCGGCCAGCGCCAGGGCGAAGTTCATGCGGTCCACCAACGCGCCCGTACTCACCCAGTCCGCCTCGTCCCACTTGTACCCTACCGGCGGGATGCATCCGTAGAGCGGCATTCCCATCTGGCGCAACGCATTCACCAGCGGCTGGTAGTTCTCGACATGCGCGTTGCTCGCCCGCGCGGCGCTCACGACGTACTCGAGCGGCGTCTTCACCTTGGCGCGACGGTCGCCCGCGGCCCAGAACTCCGGCGAGCGGAAGAGCGTCTTGAGCACCGCCGGAATGTCTCCGCCACTCGCGAGATAGGCCTTCGCCATCCGGTCCACCAGCGCCTGCGGCGGATCGTCGCACACAAACCGCACCGCCAGCTTGCGCGAAACGAACTGCGCCGTCGCCGGCTTCATGGCCAGCATGTGCAACAGCTCGCGGCCCTCCGCCTCGCCGCCATCCTTGATCTTCGCGCCCAGCACTTTCTTCGTGCCCGGCTCGTGGCGGTTGGGATTGAACTGGAATCCTCCGCCCAGTTGCGGCCGATCCACGGTCCAACCGGTGAGCACGCGCGCCACCTGGATCACGTCGGCCTGCGTGTATCCGCCATTCACGCCCACGGTGTGCAGTTCCATCAGTTCGCGCGCGTAGTTCTCGTTCAGTCCCTCCGGCGCTTGCCGCTTGGCGTCGGGCCGCCGCGCAGCATTCATCTTGGCCCGCTCCGCGGCCACAGAATCCGGCCCCATGCTCGCCGCGTTGTCCAGGTAAATCATCATCGCCGGGCTGTGCGCCACCGCTTCCAGCAAATCCTCGAACTTGCCCAGCGCGTGCGGCCGGATGGTGTCCCGCTCGTAACCGACCAGGTAGTAGGGCATCTGCTCGTTCTTGCGCAGGTAGATGTTGAAGTGGTTCAGCCAGAAGTCCGTCATCACCTCCTGGAGTTGCGCATTGGAGTAGATGTCGCGCGCCAGCCGCTCGGCCATCAACTCCTGGACCACCGTCTCTTCCGGATGCTCGAGGTCCGCGACGGCCTCTCTCAGATCCGGAGTCATCTTGCCGGTCAGCGCCTGGCGCTGCGCGGGCTTGAGCGATTTGATGAAGGCTTCGAACTCTTCCGGCTGCATCGATTGCAACTGCCGCACACGTTCAGCCGGCGCGAGCGCCAGAATTCGCGCGATCTGCGCCTCGTCGACGACCGGCGCCGCGGGAGTCGTGGCATTCATCGCCGCCGGCTGCATCGTCGTGGGCGGCATTGCCGCGGGCTCTGCCATCGTGGGCTGCGCTGCGCCGGCGACCGATGGCGGCGCGGCATTCGCTGCCTGCTTATCGGCCTGCGCCGCTTTCCTCAGATTCATGCGGTAGATCTGGTTCTCGTAGACCGCGTGCAACGTGCCGCTGGGGGGGATTTCGATCTTGCCATTCGCTGCCTGGCGGACGATGGCCGCGCTCGGCATCCGGAACAGAAGGTCCTGCGTGGTCCACTGCATGGCGGGATAGTCGGCGAGGCGCGCGTTCAGATCGGATTCATCGATGCTTGCGGGGTGCAGTTGCTCGTCGAACCACTGCTCGAGCCCCATCTGCCGCACGGCCTCCAGGTCGCCGGGCCGCGGCCCGAAGGTGAAGCGGTCCAGCGCGTGAAGGATGCGCTGGTCGCCTCGAAGCTGCCCGGACGCGTACTCCGGCCGATGTTTCGTTTGGGCGGGTGCGGGGCTGTTGGCCGCCGCCTCCTGAGCCAAGCCGAGCGGGGCAGGGGAGCAAAAGCCGCAGCAAAGAACGATGGCGACCAGTCGAGAGATCGGCCCGCGCAAAGACTCCATCGTTTGTGCTCCTGGCTGGGGAATGGCCGGCGCTTGTTCGCGCGCCGCAAGCTTACTGAAGGGTCAGACGCGAACTCGAGAGCAAAAGTTGTGGCGCCGGCTTCTGCCGCGGAAGGGGGTTGCGGCTACGCGCCCAAGCTGCAGGCGGGGAGGCAGGGATCGGACGCGGGAACGGAAGGCCGCAGCCGAGCGGCGGATGGTTACTAAATAATTACTGGCCGTTTCGGCTATTTTGACCGTATTTTTTGAGGACGGCTGGTCGATTCCAAAGGAGTTACGGGCGAAAATATACCCCAGGGGGGTATAAAATTTCTTTTTTATTTAATTTCTCCGATGGGAGCCGATTTGCGCCGCGCGATGAGGGTCGAGGCCAGGTCATGTAACGATTATGCGCGGAGGCAGGGAAATGATCTGCAAGGTTCGGAGAGAAAGTGAGAGAGCGAATAAGTGATTTGAAGTGAATGAGTTAAGAGGCGATGGACGGTCCAGGCTGAGAGGGTGGGGCTTGACATCGAAGGAGCGGGGCTGGGGAGTGGGCAATTTGGACGAGCCGGAGGGTTACCGGACTTGGCGCACTCATTTAAGCGGCGAGCGGCAGGATTGAAGGGATCGCACGCCGGGGACGACCGCTCCTGTTGCGTCCGTGACGGCGACCGTGACGTGGCCGTATTGGAGTTGCTGGGCGGGAAGGCTGACGCAGAAGACAGCAAGGAGTAAGACGCTGATGCGTGCAGCCGCCATGAAGGCAGTCTTGCACCGGCTGCAGGAAGTTTCAAGCGCGGCGCAGGGAGGTTGTGTAACGAGTCCGAGGTTCGCGACATCAGTCCAGCGCAGAAATGCAGGTCCTTCGACTCCGTTTGGCCGAAAACCGGCCAAACTCCGCTCAGCGACGTTCAGGATGACAGCGACGTTCAGGATGACAGCGACGTTCAGGATGACAGCGACGTTCAGGATGACAGCGACATATTGGCGCGAACTTTAGAGGCAGGACACCAGGGATCCGACCGCATGGTTTGTGATTTGGGTTTGTGCTATCCCAGGTCCCAAAATCGGGACCTGGGGCACCCAGATTCATTTGGTCCGTTACGAAATCACGAAGACACGTAACTAGTGTGGTGGATCCGAAGTTCGCGACATCAGTCCAGCGCAGAAATGCAGGTCCTTCGACTCCGTTTGGCCGAAAGAACGGCCAAACGGCGCTCAGGATGACAGCGACATATTGCCGCGAACTTTAGAGGCAGGAGGCTAGCGGGCTTTCTTGCAGCGCTCCATGATCGCGGTATGGAGGCGCTCGCTGACGTCGGTTGGCAGCTCATAGATGTCGTGGCAGCGGTAGATTTCGATGGTCTTGCGTGTCGTGTTCAGGACCACTTCGCAGTGCCCGCACTTTTTGAGGTGGGTTTCGATCTCGGCCCGCGTCTCCGCGGCAATCGATTCGTCGATCACGTCGTCGAGGATTTCGAGGAACTCGGTGCAGGTCATCACTCAACTCCGTTTGCCAGCGGCGATCCACTTGCCTGCGGAGCCGCCGGGGCCTTTTTGCGAAAGTAGCGCGTCAGCCGCTCGCGCAGTTGCAGGCGCGCGCGAAGCAAACGCGACTTGACGGCGGGAATGCTCAATCCCAGCGTCTCGGCGGTCTCCTCGGTGGAGAGCCCGTCCACGTCGCGCAATACAAAAACCACGCGGAAACCCTGGGGCAGGCCCTGAATGGTTTTCTTCAGGATCTCGGCCAGTTCCGACTGGTTGTAGTTCTGCTCCGGATTGGGAGCCCAATCGGCAAAATCGCGGGGCATGCTGCCTTCTTCGGTCTGCACGTCCTCGTCCATGGAGACCGTTTTGCCGGTGCGCCGCTTGCGCAGCCGCATCAGGCTTTCGTTTACCGCGATTCGCACCAGCCATGTGTAGAACTTCGAGTTTCCCTGAAACTGATCGAGCTTCTCGTATGCCTTGAGAAACGCGTCCTGCATCACGTCTTCGGCGTCTTCGCGGTTCTGCGTGATGTGCTGCGCAATGCGGAAGAGCTGCCGCTCGTACTTGCGCACCAGCGTGTCGTAGGCCGAGATATCACCCCCGCGTACCCTTTCTACCAGGGCCACGTCGGGATGCTGCTCGTCTTGTCCTGCTACCGATTGGATGGTCGACATGGAAGTTGGTTGCGGAAATCGCGGCGGAGAATTTACTCCGCAGGCGCGGGACGATTTGAAATGCCCGGCAAAAGATGAGTGTAACGGACGCAGCCTGGGGGAACCAAGCCCTCCCGTTTGGGATTTCCCGTTACGCCAGTGGTTCCCCGCGTGGTCCGGCTGCGTCCAATTCAGCATAAAGTGGAACTATGCCCGGCTCTTCCTCCCCTGCTGCTGTTCATTCCTGTCCGCGCCAAACGCTGGCGGCTCTGCTTTCATTGCTGGTAGCCGCTTTGCCGGTTGCGTCCCAGTCCGCCGGCGCGCCGCAATCGACCGCGGCGCCGCAGTCCGTGGCGGCGCCCCAGCCGGCCTCGACGCCAGCCGCGGGCTCTGCCGGTACTTCGTCCGCCAAGCCAAAGACGGCCAGTCAAACCGCGGGGGCAAAGAAGAAATCCTCGAAGAAGAAGTCCGCGCAGAGATCGAGCCGTGCCGCCCGAATGGCGCGCACCGCGAGGCTGAAGCAGGCCTTTGTCGCCTCGAAAGAGCTGCAGCCGATGGCCCAGCAATTGGCCGCGCTACGCACGCCGCAGGCCTACGCGGGGGTGATTGCCTATGCGCACAGCCACACCGGCGATGCCGCCGCTGCCGCCTACCTGGCGCTGGGCCACGCCTATCTGCTGGACAAACGCTATGCAGAGGCCGAGGCGGCCCTGGCTCAATCCCGGCGCGCCGACGGCGAGCTGGCCGACTATGCCGATTTCCTGAATGCCGAGGCGAGCCACCAGGCCGGTGACGATGCCGCGGCGGAGTCGATCCTGCACGGATTCACCGTTCGCTACCCCGAGAGCATCTTCGACGACGAAGCTCCCGAGGTCGAGGCCAGCGTCTTGCTGACTGTGAACAAGCTGGCCGCCGCGCGCCAGGTTCTGGCCGCGGCGCAAGGGACCGGCGCCGCCGACCGCCCTGGGTTCCAGCTTGTCGAGGGCCAGGTGGAGCAGGCGCTGGGCCAGCAGCAAGCGGCGGCGGCCACATACAAGCAGCTCCTCCTGGGGCACCCGTTGAGCACTGAAGCGCAAACTGCCCGCGCCAAACTGACCCAGTTGGGCGCTGAATCGACGCTGACTCTCGGCGACCTGCACACGCTGGCCGACGCTTACTACAACGCCGGCCGCTACGCCGAGGCGGACGAGCAGTTCCGCGTGCTGGCGCGCGCGCCGGGGATCGACTCCCGCACCCGCCAGGGCTTTGCGGTGGCAGAGGCGGCCTGCCAACTGAAGCGGAAGCTCCTGACTGTCGCCGAGGCCCGCGCGCTGCCCGACACGCAAGACGAAAACGGCGCCCGCCGTCTCGATCTGTTAATGGAACTGGCCCGCGACAAAGACGACGCCGCTACGCAGAAAGAGATCGTCTCGGAGATGGAGACAAGATTTCCGCACAGTTCCTGGCTGGCCGATGCGCTGTTTTCCGCCGGCAACATGTATCTGCTGAAGCGCGACTACCCGGCGGCGATCCAGTTTTACATGGATCTGGCCACGCGTTTTCCCGGCGACAAGAACGCCGCGCCGGTACACTGGCGCGCAGGCTGGCTGAATTACCGTTTGGGACAATACGGCGAGGCAGAGCGCATTTTCGACGAGCAGATCCGCTCCTATCCCGCGGCCACTGAGACGGTCTCGGCGCTTTATTGGCGTGGGCGCCTCTACGAGACGCAGGATCATAGCCCGGCTCTGGCTGCCGCAAACTATCGCACAATCATCCGCGCCTACCAGCACTTCTTCTACGCCCAGATGGCGCGGCAGCGGCTGGGTGCGCTGGGCGGGACGCAGCCTGCGCCGCAACCGCAACTGGATCAGTTTCAGCCTCCGCCAACGCCACAACTGGTGAATGCATTCCCCGAGGACAGCCCGCACCTGGCCAAAGCGCGCCTGTTGGCCAACGCGGGGCTGAACGAATACGTTGCACGGGAGATTCAGGCCGATCCCAATGCGTCCACCTGGAGCGGGCTGGCCGAAGCGCAGATCTACTCGTCCTACGGAGAGACCTACCGCGCGGTTCGGGCGATCAAGCGGGCTTTGCCGAATGCGGCTTCGGCCTCCATCCAATCGATTCCGATCCCCTACTGGCGGATCTTGTTTCCCAAGCCATGGTGGGACACGATCCAGGCCGAGTCGGCCAAGAACAACCTCGATCCGTACCTGGTTGTCTCGCTCATCCGGCAGGAATCGGAGTTCGACGCCTCCGCTGTTTCCTATGCCAATGCCTACGGGCTGATGCAACTGCTTCCCTCGGTCGGGAGGCAGATGGCGCGGGAAGAGGGCCTGGCGAACTTCCAGACCTTCCAGTTGCTGGACCCGGCGACGAACATCCGGCTTGGCACGCGGTACCTGCGCCAGATGCTGGGCCGGTTCGGCGGGGTCGAGGAGTACGCGCTGGCGGCCTATAACGCCGGCGACAACCGGGTGGTGGATTGGCAGGCGGCCGGCCCCTATTCGGGCATCGACGAGTTCGTGGAGTCGATCCCGTTCACCCAAACCCGGGAGTACGTCGAAGCCATTCGGCGCAACGAAGAGACTTATCGGGCGATCGATGAATTCGTTCGCACGCACAACGGGAGTGGCGCGACGGCCTCCTGGTAGTACCAAAAAAGGCCGCTGGTTACGGAGGAATCCCACTTGCCACTGCCCGACGCCGATTCGGATTGACTTCGGCAAACTGCCCGGCAACACTGTGCTTGACCGGAAGCTACTGTGGTGAGTCAGAAGTTCGTTGAAGAACAACTGCAGATCCTTCGACTCCGTTTGTCGCAGAAACCGCGCCAAACTCCGCTCAGGATGACAGTTTCCTTTCGATGCGAACTTTAGAGATAGGGCACTAGCAATTCCGGCCGGTCTTTGCAGTCTGCTGTTCGATATCGACAGAGCCCGGCGGAACCAAAGTCGCGGCTCGGTTCCATGGACGCTGGAGGGAACGATGTCAGGCGACTTGCAGTTTCTGGAGGAATGGATTCCCGAGCAAATGGAGCCGGGAACGGTCTTTGTGCTGGAAAACCAGGCAAAGTTGGGCCAAGCCCAGAATCCCTATGTCGCGGTTATGTCCTGTCCGCGCTGCGGGACACTGGGATTAATCACTCGGCGGCAGCTCTATAGCGGGGAGCCGATGATCTGCGGCGGCGACAACTGCTCGGCCGAGTACCGGCTCGACGGCGACGCGATCTGCTACAGGAAGTCTCAATAAGCGCTATTGCTGCAACGAATAGTCGGCCTTGGCCGGCTTGGCGCCAGCCTGTTGGGGTGTGGGTAACTGAGTACGATCCCAACCTCCGCCCAATGCCTGCACGAGCTGAACGGTCGAAGTCATCTCCTCGACATGGAGGGTGTTTAGAGTTTCCTGGCTATTGAGCAGTGTGGTCTGTGCAACGACCACATCGACATACGGATCGACTCCGGTGTTGTAGCGCACCAGTTCCAGGTCCAGGGAATCCTGAGCATCCTTGACCGCTTGCTGCTGGCGGAGAATCTGCTGCGAGTAGGTTCGTGTGGCCGACAGCGAGTCTTCGACCTGCTGGAAGGCGTTCAGCGTCGTCTGCCGGTATGCGGCCAGGTCCGCGTTGTACTGGGCAACGTACTGATGCAACTCGGCGCGGTAGAGGTTGCCGTCGAAGACGGTCTCGGCGACTGAGGGGCCGACCGACCAGATGCGGCTGGGCCAGTCGAAGAGGTGTTTGAAGAGAGCGGATTCAAAGCCGGCATCGGCAGAGATCGTGACCTGGGGAAAGAACGCCCCGTAGCCGATGCCGATGGTGGCATTGGCCTCGGCCAGCGTGCGCTCGGCGGCTGCGATGTCGGGCCGACGCTCGACCAGTTGAGATGGAACCCCAGTGGGAATGGAGGGCGGGGTGAAGACCATGGGCTTCACGGGGATGGAGAAGTCGGTGGGGAACTTGCCGAGCAGCACAGCGATGGCGTGCTCGTATTGCGCGCGCAGCAGGCCGACATTGGTCGCGGCCGCTTCGGCCGACTCCAGCGTCGTCTTGGCCTCGGCGACCGAGATGTAATCGCCGACGCCGGTATCGAACTGCGCCTGGGTGTAGTCCAGCGATTTCTGGTCGGCGGCGACGGTCTGATTCAGGATTTGCTGCAGCATATCCTGGCCGCGAATCTCGAAAAAGTACTCGGCCAGGCTGGCTTGCTCGGTCAGCTTTTCGGTTTGGAGATCGGCGGCGCTTACCTGGGCGGCGTATTGGGCTCCGTGCACTTCATTGCGGATTTTGCCCCAGAAATCGGGGGTCCACGAAGCTTCAAGCGGCGCCGTCCAAAGGGAGGACGTGGTTCCGGTGGTCGCCGAAGAGGAGACATGCTGGTTGCTCGATGTCCGCGACCGATTCCACGCTGGATTCACGGTGATCGTCGGCCAGTACTGCGCGCGAGCCTCCGCGATCACCGCGCGAGCCGCCATATAGTTCTCGAAATACTGCTTGATGTTCTGATTGTCGACGTTGAGCTGCTGCTCCAACGCATTCAGGTCGGAATCCTGAAAGACTTCCCACCAGTTTCCGCGGATCATGGCGTCCTGCGGACTAGCGACCTTCCAGCCGGCGGTGTCCTGGAAGTTGACGGTGGACTCCTTGTAGTTCGGCGCGGTGACCGCGGGCGGGGCAGGCGGGTGATACGGCGGGCCGACGCGGCACCCGCCGATCACCAAAATCAAACCCATCGCGGGAGCAGTGAACGAAGCCGGAGTCAAATTCTTCAGATCAAACATGGTTAGCATCCTTCATGGATTACGAGACGGCTCCTTCCGCCGCCGAGGGAAGCACATCTTTTGTCCGGCCGAGCGCGCGGAGGCGGAGGCGGTCCATCATCAGGTAGATCACGGGGGTTGTGTAGAGGGTCAGGGCCTGGCTCAAGATCAATCCGCCGACGATGGTGATGCCCAGGGGGCGGCGCAGCTCAGAGCCCGTGCCGGTCCCGAAGGCCAGCGGCAAGGCTCCGCAGATCGCGCACATGGTGGTCATCATGATGGGGCGGAAGCGCAGAAGACAGGCTTCGAAGATCGCATCGCGAGTGGATTTGCCTTCCAGGCGCTCGGCCTGGAGCGCGAAATCGATCATCATGATGGCATTCTTCTTGACGATGCCGATGAGCAGGATGATCCCGATGATCGAGATCACGTTGAGATCGATATGAAAGAGCATGAGGGCCAACATGGCGCCGACGATCGCCGGAGGCAGGGTCGAGATGATGGTCAGCGGGTGAATCAGGCTCTCGTAGAGAATTCCCAGGACGATGAAGACCGCAAACAAAGCAGTAATGGCCAGGTACCACTCGCTCTTCAGCGAATCCTGGTAAGCCTGGGCGGTTCCGGCGAAGAATCCGCGTACTGTCCCCGGCATGCCCAGTTTCTGCTCCATCTGCGTAACTTCCCGGGTCGCATCGCTCAGCGAGACGCCATTTTTGAGATTGAAGGAGACAGTGGCCGAGGGGAACAGGCCCGTGTGAGCGACCTGAAGCGGGGTGGTGTTGGTGCTAGCCTTCATCACGGTACGCAAAGGCGACACTTCATTGAGGCCGGCGGTCGAAGATTTAGCCGGCGTGAAATAGATGTTATTCAAGCCCGACGGGTCCTGCCAATAGGGCGGCGCCACTTCCATCACGACGTAGTACTGATTGAGCTGGGTGTAGATGACCGAAACCTCGGACTGCCCAAAGGCGCTGTAGAGCGAAGTATCGAGCGATTGCGGGGTCTGGCCGAGGCGCGCCGCGGTGACCCGGTCGTAGTTGAGCATTTCCTGAAGGCCGCCGTTTTGCTGGTCGGTGGTCACGTCCTGCAGGTCGGGAAGTTTCTGCATGTTTTGAAGCAGGATCGGGCCCCAGTGCGCCAGGTCCTCAATGTTGTCGGACTGAATGGTGTATTGGTACAAGGCATTCGATTGGCGGCCGCCGATGCGCAGATCCTGCGCCGGCTGCATGACGGCGGTGGCCAGGGGCAGGCGATTCAGCTTGGGCCGGACGCGGTTGATTACGTCCATGGCCGAAGTCTGGCGCTCGCCGCAATTCGGGTCGCGCTCGTTGCAGTCATGTCCGAGCGGTTTGAGCGCACTAAACAGGAACCCGCCGTTGCCGCTCCCGGTGTACGCCATGACGTGAGCCACGGCGGGATCGGCCTTCACAATGTTGACTACCGAAACGGTCGAGAAACTCATGAAGGGGAAGGAAGCGTCCTGCGGCCCCTGCAGCCCCCCCATCACGACGCCGGTGTCCTGCTGGGGGAAGAAACCGGTTGGGATTCTGTAAAGGACCAAACCGTTGAGCACAATGACGAGGATGAGCACCACCAGGGCCAATCCCGGATTGTCCAGCACCCAGAGGAGGGAATGCCGGTAGAGCGAAACCATGCGGTTGAAAGTCCACTCGCTTGCCCGGTAGAAGAAGTTGTGCCTTTCAGCTTCCTGGTGCGGTTTGAAGACGTGCGCGCACATGCACGGCGTGGCCGTCAGAGAAATGACCATGGAGATGAGGATGGCGGTGGAAAGGGTGACCGCGAATTCCCGGAAGAGGCGGCCGATGATGCCACCCATCATCAGAATGGGGATAAAGACGGCGATCAACGACATGCTGATGGAGAAGACGGTGAAGCCGATCTCCTGCGCGCCCTTGAGCGCGGCGGCAAAGGGCTCCATGCCGGCCTCGACGTGGCGGGTGATGTTCTCCATGACCACGATGGCGTCGTCGACTACGAATCCCGTAGCGATGGTCAAGGCCATCAGCGACAGGTTGTCGAGCGCGTAGCCAAGCATATACATGATGGCGAAGGTTCCAACCAGCGAAACCGGGACGGCAACGCCGGGAATGAGCGTTGCCCGCGGGCTGCGCAAAAACAGGAAGACGACGAAAATGACCAGGCAAATGGAGCCGACGAGCGTCTTTTCGACAGTGTCGACGGAGGCGCGAATGGTCGTCGTGCGGTCCAGGACGACCGTGGTCTTGATTCCCTGGGGAAGCACGGCCTCGAGAAAGGGCAGTTGCGCCTTGACGCGCTCGACGGTCTGAATGATGTTGGCGCCGGGCTGGCGGAAGATGGTGAGGACGACCCCTCTCTTTCCGTCCACGTAGCCGGCGGAGCGGAGATTCTGGGACGAGTCCAGGACATCGGCAACATCGGAAAGGCGGACGGCTTGGCCGTTGTGAGTGCCTACGATCAGCGGCCGGTAATCGGCAGCCGTGGAGATCTGATCGTTGGTGAGGATGTCTTCGCTGATGCCATTGTTGGAAAGCTGACCCCTGGGCTCATGGGAGTTCTGCAGGCTCAGCAACGATCGCACGCTGCTGAGCGTAAGGCCGAAGCTCTCGAGCTTTTTGGGGTCGACCTCGACACGGACGGACGGCGTGGCGGCGCCCTGCACTCCCACCTGCCCAACGCCCTGAATCTGGGAGAGTTTCTGCTCCAGGACCGTGGAGGCGAGATCGTAGAGCTTGGTCACCTCGTACTTGTCGGAGGTGAGGCTGATGAGCATGATCGGCGAATCGGCGGGGTTCACCTTGCGATAGGAGGGATTGGAGGGCAGATTCGCGGGGAGATAGGTGCGAGCGGCATTGATGGCGGCCTGCACGTCGCGCGCCGCGCCGTCGATGTTCCGGCTCAGGTCGAACTGCATGGTAATGCCGGTCGACCCGAGGGAACTCGATGAGGTCATCTCGGTGATGCCGGCGATGTGGCTGAACTGGCGCTCGAGCGGTGTGGCGACCGAGGCGGCCATGGTCTGGGCGCTGGCTCCGGGAAGACCGGCATTCACGCTGATGGTGGGAAAATCCACCTGCGGGAGCGGGGCCACCGGCAGCACGACGAAGGCGATGGCGCCGGCGATGGCTACGGCGGCGGTGAGCAGCGATGTACCCACGGGCCGCCGAATGAATGGAGCCGAGAGGTTCATGCGCTCTCCGTGCCCGGCTGCGCTTCCTTGCCCGCGAGATGGGAGATGTGGCGTCCGGTAATGCGCTGGCCGAGGCGATCGAAGAAGATGTAAATCACCGGCGTCGTATAAAGAGTGAGCAACTGGCTCAACAACAAGCCGCCGACCATGGCGATGCCCAGGGGGCGGCGCAGTTCCGAACCGAGGCCCGTTCCGAGAGCCAATGGGATGCCGGCCAACATGGCGGCCAAGGTGGTCATCATGATGGGCCTGAACCGCAGCAGGCTGGCTTCGTAGATGGCGTCCGTCGAATCCATGCCGCGCTTACGCTCCGCCTCCAGCGCGAAGTCCACGATCAGAATGCCGTTCTTGTTGACAATGCCGATGAGCAGAATGATGCCGATGATACCGACGGCGTCAAGATCCTGGCGGGCGAGGATGAGCGCCAGAAGCGCGCCAACTCCGGCTGATGGCAGCGTGGAGAGAATCGTGACCGGATGGATGAAACTCTCGTAGAGGACGCCGAGAACGATGTAGACAGTGACCAAAGCGGCCAGGATGAGCAACGCCTCGTTGGAGAGCGAGTTGTGGAAGGACGCGGCCGTGCCTTGAAAGTCGGATTGCAGGCTGGCAGGGAAGTGAAGATTCTTGACCACCTTTTCGATGTCAGTGATGGCCGTGCCCAGAGAGGCATTCGAAGCGAGGTTAAACGAAACGGTGACGGAAGGGAATTGACCCTGGTGGTTGATGGAGAGAGCCTCGGTGGTGTTGTGCGCCTGGGTGAAGGCGCTGAGAGGAATGGCATTGGCTCCGGCCGAGGAAGATGCGGTGCTGGAGGTTGCGGTGGAGCTTCCGGCCAGAACCGAGGCCGGGGCGCTAAGAACCTGTGACGACGGCGTATAGCGGACGGTCGAGGTCAGCGAACTGGATCCGGCGGATGCCGACGCAGAAGAGGAATAGGAGGTGGACGCGCTGGCGCCGGTGGCGCTCGACGAAGCGTTCGACTGGATGTAGAGGTCGTTCAGCTTCTGGGGATTCTGCTGCCATTCGGGGGCGGTTTCCAGAACCACGTGGTATTGATTCAACTGGGTGTAGAGAGTGCTGATCTGGCGCTGCCCGTAGGCGTCGTAGAGGGTGTTGTCGATGGTGGTCGGCGCAATGCCCAACCGCGACGCGGTCACACGGTCAATGACGAGCTGAATTGCGCGCGCGCCGGTTTGCTGATCCGTAGCCACGTCTTCCAGCTCGGGCAGACGATTCAGCTGGGCAGTGAATTTATCGGTCCAGGCGCTCAACTCATCGGTGTCGGGATCCTCGAGCGTGTACTGGTACTGGGTGCGGCTGACGCGGTCGTCGACGGTGATGTCCTGAACCGGCTGCATGTAGAGGTGAATGCCCTGCACCTGCTGCAGCTTCGACTCTAACCGGCGGATGACGTCGGACGCGCTGATTTTGCGCTCCTCGATGGGCTTCAGATTGATGGAAATGCGGCCGCTGTTGAGGGTCGTATTGATGCCGTCGGCGCCGATAAACGAAGACAGGCTCTCGACCGCGGGGTCCTCAAGAATAATCTCCGCCAACTCCCGCTGCTTTTCGCTCATGGCGGTGAAGGAGATGGATTGCGAGGCCTGCGAGATGCCCTGAATCTCGCCGGTGTCCTGCACCGGGAAGAACCCCTTTGGGATTTCGATGTAGAGAATAATGGTCAGCGCGAGAGTGGCCACGGCCACGAGCAGGGTGACGGGCTGGAAGCGCAGGACGACCTTCAGAGTCCGCCCGTAGAAGGCAATGAGCGCATTGACCGCGCGTTCCGACGCTTTATAGAAGCTGCCCTCCTGTTTCCCCGGATCGTGCTTCAGGATGCGCGAGCACATCATGGGGGTGAGGGTGAGGGAAACCACGGCGGAGATGACGATGGTGACGGCCAGGGTGACGGCGAACTCGCGGAAGAGACGGCCCACCACGTCGCCCATGAAGAGCAGCGGGATGAGCACGGCGATCAGCGAGACGGTCAGCGACATGATGGTGAAGCCGATTTGGCCGGCGCCGGTGAGCGCGGCTTCCAGCGGCGACATGCCTTCTTCCAGGAAGCGGGTGATGTTCTCAATCATCACGATGGCGTCGTCGACCACGAAGCCGGTGGAGATGGTGAGCGCCATCAGCGAGAGGTTGTCGAGCGAGTAGCCGAGCAGATACATCACCGCCAAGGTGCCGATGAGCGAAAGCGGGACGGCGACAAAGGGAATGATGGTGGCGCGCAGGCTGCGCAGAAAGAAGAAAATCACCATGACCACGAGACAGATGGTCAGCATCAGCTCGAACTCCACGTCGTGCACCGACGCCTGAATGCTGGTGGTCATGTCGGTCATGGTGGTGACCTTGATGGATGCCGGGAGGTTGGCCTCCAATTGGGGCAGCACCTTCTGAATCTCGTTGACGACGATAATGGTGTTGGCGCCGGGCTGGCGTTGGATATTGAGAATGACGGCAGGCGTCTGATTCATCCATGCGGCCTGCTTGGTGTTCTCAACGCCGTTCACGACGTTGGCGACGTCTTTGACAAGAACTGGGGCGCCGTTGCTGTACGCGATCACAACGTTCTTGTAGTCGTCGGCCGTGGAGATTTGATCGTTGGCGTCGATCTGGTAGTCCTGGCGGGGTCCGTCGAAGTTGCCCTTGGCGGAGTTGACGCTGGCCTGAGTCAGCGCCGTGCGCACGTCCTCCATGTTCAAGCCGTGAGACGACAGCGCGACCGGGTTCACCTGAATGCGGACGGCGGGCTTCTGGCCGCCGCTGATCGAGACCAGGCCCACTCCGCTCAACTGCGAGAGGCGCGGCGCCAGACGCGTGTCGACCATGTCCTCGACCTGGGACAGGGGCAAGGTGTCGGAGCTGATGGCAAGGGTGAGGACGGGCGCGTCGGCAGGATTGGTTTTGGTGTAAACCGGCGGCACGGGCAGATCGGAAGGCAAGAAAGTCTGTCCGCCGTTGATCGAGGACTGCACCTCTTCCTCGGCCACATCGAGGGAGAGCGAAAGGCTGAACTGGAGAACAATGACCGACACGCCGCCGGAACTGGTGGAGGTCATCTGGCTCAAGCCCTGCATCTGGCCAAACTGGCGTTCCAGCGGGGCGGTCACGGTCATGGCCATCACGTCGGGGCTGGCGCCGGGGTAAAAGGTGACCACCTGAATCGTCGGGTAGTCGACCTGCGGCAATGCCGATACGGGCAACTGGAAATAAGCCACGATGCCAGCAAGCAGGATTGCGGCCATCAGCAGCGAGGTTGCCACCGGCCGAAGAATGAATGGCCGGGATGGGCTCATGGAGCGGCCTCGGTGGTGTCGGTGGATGCGGCCGGAATGACGACCTTGGAGATGGAAATGTCGGACCCGTCGATCAACTTCTGGAAGCTGCTGTTGGCGACTACGTCGCCGGGATTCAGGCCGGTGACCGCGGTGTTGCCTTGATCGGAGATGCCCGACTTTACTTTCTTCATCACCGCTTTGTTGTTCTGGATGAGATAAACAAAGTCGACAGAGCCGTTGTGCTGGATCGCCGAGGAAGGAACGAGAATCTGGTTATCGAGTGTCTTGACCAGCAGGCGGGTATTGACAAATTGGTTGGGGAAAAGCGCGCTGTCCCGGTTGTCGAACTGCGCGCGCAGCTTGACGGTTCCGGTGACGGTGTCGATTTGGTTATCGACGGTGATGAGCTTCCCTTTCGCCAGCAGCTTCTGCTGAGTACGGTCGAAGGCATCAACTTCCAGAGTTTTTCCGCCACGTGTTTGCTCCAGGACCTGGGAAAGGTTGTCCTCGGCCAGGGTGAAGATCACGGTGATGGGCTGGATTTGCGCCACAACCACAAGCGCGGTGCTCGAGTTGGCCGTAACCAGGTTGCCGGGATCGACAAGGCGCAGCCCCACGCGGCCGTCGATGGGCGATGGGATGTGACAGAAGGCAACCTGCACCGTGTCGTACTGGACGGTCCCCTCGTCGTTCTTCACGGTTCCCTGATCCTGGAGCACCACCTTTTCCTCGTCCTCCAGGGTCTGTCGCGGGATGGCGTTCTTGGCCCACGCATCCTGGTAGCGCTGCAGGTCCATCTGCGCTTCGGCGAGCAGGTTCTGGTCGCGCTCCAGAACGCCCTGGGCCTGGGCGAGCTGCGCTTCATAGGGGCGCGAATCGATATCGATCAGCGGGTCGCCCTTGTGAACCGTCTGCCCCTCGCGATAGTGGACTGCGGTGATGACCCCGGTGACCTGGGAAGTGATGTTATCGAGGTACATCGGTGCAACTGTGCCGATGGCGTCGAGATAAACGCCGATACTACCCTGTTGGGCGGTGGCGACGGTGACCGGAACTTGCCCCGCCGCGTTACGGCGCGCGGCTGCAGCGGGCGCAGCGGTGCTCGCGCTGTGCTGCCTCCAGACCCACACAAACAGGAGGGCAAAGGCCACGAGGAGGATTGCCCAAATCCATAGGTGACGGCGTTTTTGGGGTGAATCGGCGGGCGGTTGCCCAGAAGCGGAATGCGAAACGGACAAGGGTTGATCCATCGTCTTCTTCTTCCCGTATGACCGGCTACAAACGCATGGTGATTAAAGACATTCTCTCACACTAGAAATCGCGGCCGGGGCACAGAAACACCCCGCAGGCCAGAAGCCCGCCACGATCTCCTGGGCTTATGAGCCGGCGCGCCTCTCGTCCCAAATCGGATCGAATGGAGGCAAGCGGAGGGAACCAGTGCTATAGTTCTCCCCTCCCGCGCCAGAGCACGTAGTTTGATGGACGCAATAGATGGGGAAATAGTTGCACGAGGGGCATTTTGCCGGTCATCCGGCGGCCTTTCGCGGGATCTTGCCAGCCGGCTGGGGATGGAAGATACCGCGATCCAAGATGGCATGGAGCGGTTCCAGAATTCACGTGCCCTTGTGAGGGTGGCGAAAAGTGGCGTTTTCTTAAGGAAAACGCCACTCAGCAGCAGTGGTTCCGGGGTACAGCAATTCTGGAACCGCTGTAGCCATTGATCAGGACATGCTCGATTCCTACGGGAGAGCCACTTGCAAAATTGCCGTTGCGGAATGGCAAACACAGGAAACAATCACCGCAGGGGCTAAAGCCCCATTGATTTTTTGGCTTTATCGGCACGACTAAAGCCGTGCCCTGACACTTCGTGCACTTCGTTTTGAATTTTGCAAGTGGCTTCGTAGAAATCGAACCTGCCGACGGCGTTCTCTTCCTCGACGAGCAGATCGAAGGCGGCGTCGAACGGAGGCTTGCCGCGCAGCTTCGCGAGCTCAAGCAGGCTGCTGCCGATCGGGTCCGTCCTTGCGGATCTTCACGCTGCCGGAATCAAAGACACGATTGTCTCGATCGCGCGAAAGGATTCGTTGGTTCGAGTCATCTCGCGTCCCCGCTCACTTCGGCAAAACCCAGGGAAGCTCTGCGCCAGGGGGCGAAGATGTGGGTACCGCCATTGCCGACTACCGCGCCGGCTACGTTCTCCACGGAAGTGATAATGCACTCCTCACCTCCGTGTTCGAGGAAGTCGATTGCGGCTTGGATTTTTGGCCCCATCGAGCCGGGTGGGAATTGGCCAGCAGCCAAATACTGGCGCGCCTGTTGCAGGGTGATCGTGTCGAGCCAGTGCTGGCTGGGCTGGCCATAGTCGAGGGCTACGCGATCGACCGAAGTGACGATGATGAGCTTATGAGCGCGCACCTGCGTCGCCAGCATGCTTGAAGCGAGGTCCTTGTCGACAACGGCTTCCACACCCAGCAAGCGATCGTCTTCCCAGGCCACCGGAATACCCCCGCCTCCGCAGGCGATTACGACAACGCCGGCATCGAGCAGCGAGGAGATGGCTTCGACCTCGAGAATTCGCACCGGGCGGGGCGAAGGCACGACGCGGCGGAAGGCTCCCGGTGAGACTTCGCGCATGATCCAGTCCGGCCTGTTGCCGCGGATTTGAGCGAGCTCGTTCGCGTCATAAAAAGACCCGATCGGTTTGCTGGGATGCTGGAAGTCCGGGTCGTCGCGATCCACGAGCACCTGGGTGATAAGGGTAGCCGCTTCGCGCTTGATTCCCTCGCGGCGGAACAACTCGCAAGCCAGCCGCTGGATCATGTAGCCCATGCCGCCCTGGCAATCGGCGTCGCAGGTGTCGAGCGGCAAGCGGGGAACGCGCCGCTCGCCCTCTTCGACCCGAATCAGGATGTTGCCGATCTGGGGTCCACTGCCGTGGGTGATGGCGATCCGTGAACCGGCGTGGAACAGGGATTTGAGATGTTCGAGCGTCTCCGCGGTGTGGGCAAACTGCGAGGGAATGGTGCCGGGTTCGCCGGGCCTGGTAATGGCGTTGCCGCCTAAAGCGATCACCAACGTTTCGGTCATAGTCTTAGGAACCTGTCATCTCATAAACAACTTCCTGCTCCGACATGGTCAGCGCCATGATCGCCTTGGCGGTGTGCAGGCGGTTTTCGGCTTCCTGGTACACCACAGAGTGCGGGCCATCGATGACCTCGTCGGTGACCTCGTTGCCCCGATCGGCGGGCAGCGGATGCATGTACAGAGCATTTTCCGCAGCCAACTTCATGCGCTCGCCGTTGCAAATCCAGTGCCGGTATCCTTCGGCGATCCGCAGGGATTCCTGGGGATTCGTTCCCATGGTGTCGAGACAGCCCCAACTCTTGGGAATGACGATGTCGGCGTCGCGAAAGGCGTCGTCCATGTTGTCCACGATCTCGAACTTGGTTCCGGCGCGCCTCGCGTTCTCTCGCGCCGCCTCGACGGTCCGCGGCATCAGCGCGTACTCGGGTGGATGGGCCAGCACAACGTCCAGTCCGAAGCGCGGCATCAACATGATCAATCCCTGGGGCACGCTGAGCGGTTTGGCGTAGCTCGGCGCGTACGCCCACGATACCGCCAGCTTGCGTCCGCGGAGGTTGCGACCCAGTTTCTCGCGGATGGTCATCAGGTCGGCCAGCGTCTGGCAGGGATGGTCGATGTCGCACTGCATATTGATGACCGGCACATCGGCCCAGTGCGCAACTTCGCGCATGTACGCGTTGCCCTCGCCCGGAATCAGATCGTGGCGAATGGCGATGGCGTGTCCGTAGCTGGAGAGAATGATTCCGGTGTCCTTGGCGCTCTCTCCGTGGGAGATTTGCATGGCATCGGAGGTCAAAAAATGGGCGTGGCCGCCAAGCTGCGTGATTCCCGCCTCAAACGAGTTCCGCGTTCGCGTGGACTTGTCGAAGAACATCAGGAAGATGGTCTGATCGGGCAAATAGCGGTGCGGAACGCGGGTCTTGAACTTTCGCTTCAAATCGGCGGATACGTCGAGCAGGATTTCGATCTCTGCTTCGCGGTATTCTTCCGTGGTGATGTAGTCCTTGCCTTTCAACAGCGCCTTTCTGGTTTCCAACGTACTCCTCCTCATCGATTTCTGCCGCGCAGAAAAGATTCACCCACCGGGCAAACGTGGAACGTGGACAGCATGATCGCGTGGCTGATCCGCAGTACCGGCGGCGGAATGGACTTCAGTTCAGCCATTCCCGCCTTCCAGTGTGGCAACATACGCCAATGGGAACGCGGCGTAAAACTGCGCCGCCTCCACCAAGTGGCGGATCGGGACGCGTTCGATCACACTATGCGCGACGTCTTCTTCACCGGGACCGAAGCCGATGGTCGGCACGCCCATAATTCCCATCGAGCCGACGCCATTGGTGCTGAAGATCCACTTGTCGACAACGGGATCGGCGTTGTGGAGCGTGCGATACGCCGCAACGGCGGAGCGCACCAGCGAATGGTCTTCTTCGAGCACCCACGTCGGATAGTACTTCTGCATGGGATAGGTTAGGCCGGTATAGCTGGGCGTCTCGTACTGCAACACCTCGATCTCCGCGCCTTGCGCCGCCGGCAGCGCTTTGACCTCGGCGACCGCACTCGAGATCGTCTCCCCGGCGGTGAGCCGACGGTCGAGATGGATGGAACATGCGCCCGGCACCGCGCATAGGGACGGAGACATCGAGCGAATCCCGGTTACGGCGATTGTTCCCTTGCCGAGAAACGCATCGTCGCGTAAACGCGTATTCAATTCCTCGATCTGCGCGATCAGCGGCACCATCTTGTAAATCGGATTGTCGCCGCGCTCCGGCGCGCTGGCATGGCACGAACGTCCGCGCATGTGAACCTCGATCTCCATGCGCCCGCGATGTCCGCGGTACACGTTCAGATTGGTTGGCTCGGTGAGCACGACACACTCCGGCCGGATTCCGTCTTCCTTGAGAATGTAGACCCACGCCAAGCCGTCGCAGTCCTCTTCCTGCACCGATCCCACAATCCATAACGTATAGTCGTCTTCCAGTTTCAAATCCTTTATCAACTTGCCCGCGTAAACCATGCTGGCCATGCCTCCGCGCTGATCGCTGGAGCCGCGTCCGTAGATGAAACCATCCTCCACTTTGCCCTGGTACGGATCCCAGGCCCACTCCTTCGGATCGCCAACACCGACGGTGTCGGTGTGCGCGTCCATCATGATCACGTGTTTGCCTGAGCCGATGCGTCCCAGCACGTTGCCCATGGCATCAATGCGGACCTCGTCGAAGCCCACGTGTTCCATCTCCTGCCTAATGCGCTGAATGACAGGACCTTCGTGAGAACTCTCGCCGGGAATGGCGACCAGGTCGCGCAGAAAGCGGACCATGTCAGCTTCCAGGGCATTTGCGGCGGCGAGTAAACGTGCAGAGTCGATGGTAATTTTGGCTGGCATGTCGATCCTCAGTCGGCAGTTCTTGATGCGGTTCGTTCGGTGGGAGTTTGGGGTACGTCATCCGGACGCACCGGTTGTTTCCGGAAATCACTCTTTTGGCGAATCAACTCCTGGCCGAGGGCGATGACCCGCTGTTCCCGTTCGCTGGTCAGCATGTCGATCACCTGCTTTCCCCGGTGCGCTGGCGGCTGTATGGAGTGTCTTTGAGCGGCAAGCTGGTGCGGAATTTGCCGTCCCGCTGCCAATAGGCGCAGGCGATGGCTGGAGCGGTGGGAATGCTCACGATCTCACCGACGCCCTTGGCTCCGTAGGCCAGCTCGGCCGGATTCTTCTCGAGGATGCGGCACTCGACCTGAGGCGTTTGCGTGGACCGGAGCAGGCCGATGGTTCCGTACGTGACGGCGGGCGCGCCGTTGCGCACGCGGAACTCCTCGGTCAGCGCATAGCCCATTCCCATCACCACGCCGCCCTCGATCTGCCCTTCCACGCCGTTGGGATTGATGGCCCGGCCCACGTCGTGAGCGGCCACTACCTTTTGTACTTTACCGGATTCATCGAGCAGCACGACCTGCGTGGCGTAGCCGTAGGCGACGTGACTGACACGGTTCGGCTTGGGGGATGTAATGGGATCGGTGACGCAATCGAATTCGCCGAAGAACTCGCGGCCCTCCAAGTCCAAGAGAGAATGATGGTCCAACTCCTGGCGGAGCGCAAGGGCGGCCCTGCGGGCTGCCTCGCCGGTAATGGTGGTCTGGCGCGAAGCCGTGCTGGTGCCGCTGTCTGGGGTGACGCCGGTGTCGGGCGCATGAACCGAGAGCACGGACCTGTCGAGGCCGGTCGCATGGGCCACAATCTGCAGCACAACCGTTGCGATTCCCTGTCCCATGCAGGCAGCGCTGGTGCAGATGACGACCTTACCGCGCTCGACGATCAACTTGACGCGGCCGACATCCTTTACGCCCACGCCTTTGCCGGTGTTCTTGAAGGCGCAGGCGACGCCGGCATCGGGATGGGCGTCGATGACGTCCTTGACGGCCAGCAGCGTTTCTTTGAGGGCGGTGCCTTCGTCGGCGATTTGGCCGTTGGAAAGCACGCCGCCGGGCTCGATGGCGTTGCGGAAACGAATCTCCCAGGGGGAGATGCCGACCGCGCGGGCGAGCAGATTCAGATTGCTCTCCATGGCGAAGCAGGTTTGCGTGACGCCGAAACCGCGCATGGCGCCGGATGGAATGTTGTTGGTGTAGACCGCGCGGCCCTCGATTTCGACGTTATCGACCTGGTAAGGGCCGGCCGCGTGGGTGCAGGCGCGCTGCAACACCGGACCTCCCAAGGAAGCGTAGGCGCCGGTGTCGGCAACGAGATGGACGCGCACCGCCGTGAGTTTGCCCTGCTCATCGCAAGCCGTGGTGCAATCGATCTCCATGGGGTGGCGCTTGGGATGCACTCGGAGGCTTTCGTCGCGGCTGAAAGTGAGCTTGACCGGTCGTCCGGTGCGCCAGGCCAGCAGCGCCGCGTGATGCTGCACGGACATATCTTCTTTGCCGCCAAAGCCGCCGCCCACATACTTGCTGATGATGCGAACTTTGTCGCCGGAGACGCCCAACATGCGCACGATCTCACGATGGTCGTCGTAGACGCTCTGTCCGGCGGTGTAAACGGTGAGCGATCCGGAGGGATCGGGAACGGCCAGCGCGCTCTCCGGCTCAAGGAATGCGTGCTCCTGGCGCGGAGTGGAATAGTGCTGCGTGACGACGTGTTTGGATTCCGCGATCGCCCGGTCCACGTCGCCGCGCTTGACGACGGTTGTGGACAGCACATTTCCGCCGGGGTGCAAGCGAGGCGCGCCTTCCGCCAGCGCCGCTTGCGGCGATAGCAGCGGCTCGCGCTGTTCGTAATCGACGCGGATCAGGCTGACAGCCTGCTGCGCGGTTTCTTTTGTGGCCGCGGCGACGAGCGCCAGGGCGTCGCCCACGTAGCGGGTCTCTTCTCCCTCGGCAATCATCACCGGCCAGTCGTACACGACGTGGCCGATCAGGCGCTCGCCGGGCACGTCCTTTGCCGTGAGCACCGCCTCAACGCCGGGCAGCGCGCGAGCGGCTGCGACATCGATGCGGCGAACCAGCGCGCGCGGATGCTCCGATCGAAGCACGGCGGCAAACAACATGCCGGGAACCCGCATGTCGTCGACGAATTCGCCGGTTCCAAGCAGCTTCTCAGTGGCGTCAGGCCGCACAGCGCGCTCGCCGACCTGAACCGCGGTCTCGTCCAGCTCGTGCGTCTCACCATTGCGCAGCGCGGTTGCCGCCAGTTGGATCGCGTGCTCCACTTTGGCGTAGCCGGTGCAGCGGCAGAGATTGTAGCGAATGGCGGACTTGACTTCGTCGATTGAAGGCGCAGGGCTTGCATCGAGGAGCGCTTTGGCGCTCATGACGATGCCCGGCATGCAGAAACCGCACTGCACCGCGCCGACCTCGCCGAAGGCCCATCCATATATTTCGCGCTCCCGCGCGGAAAGGCCCTCGGTGGTCGTGACCGATTTGCCGTGAACTTTGGCCACGGTGAGAGTACAAGCCCGTACCGCTTTGCCGTCTACGATCACCGAACAGGAGCCGCAAACGCCCTCGTCGCATCCGTTCTTCACGGAGGTGAGGCGGGCGTCGTCGCGCAGATAGGCGAGCAGACTCTTGTCCGCGCCGGCTGCGACTTCCCGTTGGTTCAGCGTGAAGCGGAACATGGCGTTTACTCCGCGGCCGCGGGTGGCCGCAAGGCACAAATCTTCTTGTTGTACTCGCTTACCTTGGCGTATTGCGCATCCCAGAAGTCCTGGCTGCGCATGGAGTCGAGGAATTCCTTCGTGTAACCGAACTTGAGCCAGTCCTGTTCCTTCTGCTGGAAGAGACGCTCCTTGGCTGCCAGCTTGCGGAAGTCGAAGACATGATCGGTGGTTGCGCCGAGGAAGATCTCGCTGGCCCAGCGATCGAGCACGGCGGGCGTGAGTTCCAGATAGCGACCCTCCAGATCCCCGAGGACGGAGCGATAACGGTCGAAGCCATCGGTCGCGACGGTGACCACGTTGTCTCCCGGTCCGAGGCGAAGATGCTTCGCCAGCTTGATGGCGCCGAGGACGTTGCAGATGCCCGACGGCCCGAAGAAGTCGCGCAAGCCCAGCGCGAACTCCCGGTTCACGCCCATGCGAACGAGGGCATCCGCGCCGTCGTGGAAGAGCTTCACGCCCTGAACGGTTTCCTCGTCTTTGATGAGGATGACGAAGTCGGTGTTGAGCACGTTGTGGATCAGCGTGCACATCTTGTCGCCGATGCCCTCGATGCGGTGCTGGCCGCGGCCGCCGTTGGCGAGCGTGGAGCACTCATAAGGCTCGAGAGCGGCGATCCTGGCCTCAGGAAATGCGGTCTTGATCCGATCGGCGGCGGCGATGGTGCCCGCGGAGCCAGGCGCCGAGGTGAATCCCGCGATGCGCCCGTTGCCGACATCCTTCACGGCGTCGATGGCGCTGCCGCCGGTGACGTGGCGATGGAAGCGGTAGTTGGGGAAAAGCTCGAATTGCGCGAGCGCCTTGTTCTTGGGATTCTTCATCAATTCGCGCGTCTTCTCGAGGGTGAGAATCACGTCGGATTCGGAGCCGGGCGTCAACTCCAGCTCGCCGCCGTACTTCCGGATGCGCTCGTAGCGCTCTTTGCTCATGTTGTCGGGCATGATGACGATGGCGCGGAAACCGAGAAGGCGGGAGATGTAAGCGGTGCCGATGCCGAAGTTGCCTGTCGATGGGCCCAGGATGGTGTGCTCGCCGGGAACGATTTCGCCATCGACCAGCCCCTCGATCAACGTGCTGTAAGCGGCGCCGACCTTGTGCGAGCCGGAGGGGAATCCGCAGCCGAGCAAGACAACGACGTTGGCGTCGATTCCCGTGAGCGCCGGAGGCAGAACGACCTTGCGGACCTGGTTGGCCGCGTCCTTCCACGTGATGTTGAAGAGGTTGATGGGGTCCAGCTCGTTCTCGTGCAGCGCAGTGAGAGCTTTGGCGCGTACGTTTTTGTCGATCAGGCTCGGATCGAGCATTTCGTCGTAATTGGGGCCGAAGGGTACTTTTGGCATCGTGCTTTCTCTCTTTCTTGACTTTTCCGTGCACGCAGCGTCAGTTGGCTGTCGCGGCAAGCACAATCTTGCGAACCTGCTCGATTTCGGGCCGCACGGCGATGGGACGGCCGGCGGCGCGAATTGCGCTTTGAATGTCCTTGAGTCCGTTGCCGGTGACGACGAGAACGGCGCTCTCGCTGTGGCCGATGATGCCTGACGAGACGGCGCGCCGAATGCCCGCGACGCCCGCCACGCCCGCAGGCTCGCCAAATACGCCGGCGCGGCGCGCCAGGAGGGGGATGGCTTCGAGAATCTCCTCGTCGGAGACGGCGACGAATGCGCCGCAAGACTCAGAGACGGCGCGCATGCCTTTGGCAAAGTTGCGCGGATGGCCGACGGCGATGGAATCGGCAAGCGTGTTGGCGGCGCAGGGAGCCAAGCCGCTGCGATCGCGCCAGGCGGCGACGAAGGGCTGGCAGCCCTCGGCCTGCACTCCGAGAATGCGGGGCAAGCGCGGAAGGATGCCGATTCGGTGCATTTCCGTGAGGCCCTTCCACACGCCGCCGATGGTGCAGCCATCGCCGACCGATACCACGACCCAGTCGGGGAAGATGCGAGGGGAGATCTGTGCGAATTGTTCGGCGAGCTCGAGGGAAACGGTCTTCTTACCTTCGATCAGATAGGGATTGATGGCGCAGTTGCGGTTGTACCAGCCGAACTCGGCGGCGGCCTTCATGCACAGCTCCCAGGCTTCGTCGTAGGCGCCCTCGACGGAGAAGACGCGCGCTCCGAAGACGAGCAACTGCGCGACCTTGGCTTGCGGCGCGCGCGCGGGAACAAAAATGGTCGCCGGAATTCCGGCCGCCGCCGCGAAACCGGCCAGCGACGACGCGGCGTTTCCGGTGGAGGCGCAGGTGACCTGGGCGGCCTTCTGTTCGAGGGCCTTTACCACGCCGACGGCGCTGGCGCGATCCTTGAACGACGCGGTCGGATTGCGGCCCTCGTCTTTGACCCAACAGCGCGCGACGCCCAGCCCGTCCGCAAGGCGAGGCGCTTCGTAGAGCGGCGTCCAACCGACCTGCAAGTGGGGAATGAGCTCGGGCGATGCGATGGGAAGGAGCGGCAAGTAGCGCCACATCGCAAGATCGCGATTGGCGGCCAGCGTTTCCACGTTCAAACTGTTCTTGACGGCGTCGTAGTCGTACAGGACATCGAGGATGCCCTCGTGGTATCCGCAGACAGGGCAGTAGTAATCGACCTCCGCCGCCGAGTACGTGCGTCGGCAATGAACGCATTGAAGTCCGGTCACGAACATTCGTATCTTCCCATCCGACTCCGTGTCGGCTTCTGCAGCGCCGGAATCAGAACGACATGGTCATCGCCCGCAACTTGCAGCGGGTGAGGCAGAGCCCACAGTGAAAGCACTTTTCTTCGTCGATATCGAGGCGCTTCGCATCCTTATCCTGGTGGATTGCGCCATAGGGACAGCTCTTCTCGCAGAGGCCGCACAGAGAGCAGCGATCCATGTCGACGCGGGGCGCGCACTCGGCGCGCGGAGCGCCGCGCTGCCGCATCAGACGAACCGTGAGGCCGCTGATTTCGTCCACCGAAGAGTATCCGTGGCCGTCGAGAAACGCGTTCAATTCGAGAGCGATCCTGGAGTAGACCGAGGGGCCGCGGAGAATCGCCTCGGTGCAGATCTGCACGGCCGATGCGCCGGCCATCAGCATCTCGGCCACATCGCGGCCGTTCGAGATTCCGCCCACGCCGAAGATGGGAATGCGCACGGCGCGAGCGGCTTCGTAGACGCAACGCAGAGCAAGCGGTTTGATGGCTGCGCCGGAGAGCCAACCGAAGCCATCTTTGCTGCCCATCAGGGGCAGGCCGGTTTCGAGATCGATGCCGAGACACGGGCCGAAGGAGTTGATCATGACGAGCGCGTCGGCGCCGGCTTCTTCCAGAGCCAGTGCGATCTCCTGAATGTTGGGATGCGGGCTCAGCTTCATGAACACCGGGACGTCAACGGCTTCCTTGGCGGCGCCGAGGGCCTCGATGATGGGCGCGATGTTGTTGCCGACGTAGTGCGTGGAGAGCTCGAGGGCGTCGGCAAACGGCTTGACCAACGGCGTGAGTTCGCGAATCTGCGCGGCGGTGTAGCCGAGGCTGACGATGACGGGCAGGCCGGTCTTGCGGGCCAATTTGTATTCGGTTTCGATCCACTGCTCTTTGGGAAGCTCGGACCAGAGCTCGGTGTTGAGGAAGCCGCCCCGGATTTCGGCCATGCAGGGACGGGGAACATCGGCGGGTGCGACGGAGATGGTCTTGGTGACCAGGCCGCCGGCGCCGCCGTCTGCGGCCGCCTGAAGCGCTGCGCCGTCCTTGGAGGGCGGTCCGGCGGCGGGCAGGATGGGGTTGCGGAGTTCCAACCCGCAGACATTTACGCACAGATTTGCCATCGCACTTTCCGTTCAACCGAGGTTCCGAACGCCGTGGATGGCCCCGGCGTCCCGCCATCGAGGTTGATAAGTCCCGTAGGCCGGGACATTTCGCGGCAGCCAGCGACCGATGGCGCACCGCGGTTGTGTAAGGCCATTGTCTTGCAGCGCGCTGGAAGCCGTTGTGATTTGAATCACAACACTTGGGCGCGGCGCTTGACTAGAATCCACGCACCATGGAGAAGCCTGTGGATTTGCTGGTTGGCGGCGGTTCCGTCATCACGCATGACGAACGCCAGCCCCTCCTTGAGGACGGCTGTGTTGCGGTCCGCGACGGCGCGATCGCGGAGGTGGGGCCGACGGCGAAGATCCGGGCGGCACACCCCGGGGCGCGATTCCTGGACGCGGGTGGGCGCGCGATCCTGCCGGGGCTCATCAATACGCATACGCATCTCTACAGCGCGTTTGCGCGGGGCATGGCGCTGAAGGACGCGGCGCCGGCCAACTTCACGGAGATTCTGGATCGCCTGTGGTGGCGGCTGGACAAGACGCTGACGCTCGACGACGTCTATTGGAGCGCCATGGTGGGAATGATCGATTGCATCCGCAACGGAGTGACAACGATCTTCGATCATCACGCGAGTCCCAATGCCGTGACGGGCAGCTTGCCCCGCATTGCCCAGGCGGCGCACAAGACGGGCATGCGTAGTTGCCTGTGTTACGAGGTCTCCGATCGTGACGGCGCCGAAATCGCCGCGCAGGGCATCGAGGAGAACCGGGCTTTTCTGAGGCACTGCAGGCGAGCCGAGGGGAACCGGCTGCGCGGACTCTTTGGACTGCACGCGTCGTTCACGCTGAGCGACAAGACGCTGGAGCGCTGCCGCGAGACTGCGGCCGGCCTCGATGCCGGGTTCCACGTGCACACCGCGGAAGCATTGGCCGATGTGGAAGCCTGCATTCGCGAGCACGGTAAGCGCGTGGTGGAGCGCTGGCACGAGGCCGGCATTCTGGGCCGGCGCACGCTGGCGGCGCACTGCGTTCACGTAAGCGAGCACGAGGTGGATCTGCTGCGCGATTCCGAGACCGCCGTGGTGCACAATCCCGAGTCGAACATGGGTAATGCGGTTGGTTGCGCGCCGGTTCTGGAGATGATGCGACGGGGCGTGCGCGTGGGATTGGGAACCGACGGCTATACCACGGACCTATTCGAGTCGATGAAGGCGGCGAATCTGCTGCAAAAGCACCATAACGGCGACCCGCGAGCCGGGTGGGCCGAGCCACCGAAGATGCTTTTCGAGGAGAACGCCGCGATCGCCAGCGAGTGCTTCGGGCAGACAATCGGCAAGCTGGTTCCGGGCGCGGCCGCGGACATCATTGTCGTCGACTACAACCCGCCGACGCCGATGACCGCCTCGAATCTGAATAGCCACGTGCTGTTCGGGTTCACGGGAGGCGCCGTGGCGACAACGATCGCCGGCGGCCAGGTGGTGATGGAGGAACGCAAGCTCGCGGCTGTCGATGAACGAGAAGTAAGGGCGAAGGCAAGAGCGGCTGCGGAGGAGGTTTGGAAGCGGTTCTAGAGCGCGTTGTGGCGCGCATTGTCCCCGGGTTCGTGGGCGGCCGACCAGCGGAGGAGAGTCTCGACGATCCGGGGGAGATTGGATTCGTGGAACATGTTCGAGTGGTCGAAGGCGGTGGTTTCCTCCTGAATACCGCGTCGCGCCATCGACCGCCATCCGAAGCGGGAAGCGCCGTCGATGAGATTCGGCTCATTGGAGCAAACGAAGTGGAGGATCGGAGCGTCGATGGGACGCGGCTTGTAGAAGGGAAGATTGCCCCGTTCGATGCGGCTGAGGAGCGATTTGACGATTGCCCTTTGCGCGACGGGAACGAGAAGGCGGCGGAAGGGGATGACGGCCGGCCAAGCCAGGCGTTTCGCGAGGTAGGAGGGATTCAGCGCGTAGTTTTCGTTTTGGGCGCTGCCGCGTGCGCGCCACTGGCAGCGGGCGCTCTCGATCCAGGCGCGGGCGCCGCGGAGCGGAGAAGGGAAGCCCGGCATATAGGCATCAAACAGGACCAGACGAACATCGCGGCCTTCGCGGATGAGCTGGCGAGCGGTTTCGACAGCGACCACGCCGCCGTAGCAGAATCCAGCGAGAAAGACCGGGCCTCCGGGCTGGGCCTGACGGATGGCCTGCGCCATTGCTTCTCCGGCGCGCTCGAAGGTGAAGAGCGAATTGCCGTACCAGGTGGAGGCGGGGCGGACGATGGAAAGATCCATGCGGCCGCGGAGATGGGTTGCGAGGCGGCGGAAGTAGAGGCCCTCTTCTCCGTCGGCGGGGATGGAGAAGAGGCGCCGACCAGCGGCTTCGTCGCCAACGGGAAAGACGCGAATCTCGCTGGATGAGTCCGAGGCAAGCCGCGGAGCTGGGGCCTTGCCGACGAGTTCCGCGAGATGCGCGAGCGTGGGCTCATCGAGGAAACTGGCGGCCATGGCGCTAGTCTGGCTGCCGAAGCGCTGATCCACTTCTGCGAGCATGGTGATCGCGGCCAGCGAGTCGCCGCCGGCGTCGAAGAAGTTCTCGTCGAACCCGAGGTCGTCGCGGTCGAGGATCCTGGACCAGATCTCGTAGGTCCGGAAGAATACCTGGTCGCTTTTGTATTTGCTGACCTCGGCGGGCGAAGGCAGCTCGCGACGCTTTTTGGCAAAACGCTCCGTGAGTAGCCAACGCTGCGGCTTGCCGAGCTCGCCGCGGGGAATCTCATCGACAAAGTAGAAGCGGTTGGGAACTTTGAAGCGGGCCAACTGTGTTCCGGCAAAGCGCCGAAGCTCGCCAACGCCGAGAGGCGAGTCGACGGATGGGCGCAGAACGACGGCGCAGGCCACGTCTTCGCCCAGGGTGGGATGAGGCACGGGAAACGCAGCGGCCTCGAGCACGGCAGGATGAGAGGCGATCGCCGCGTCCACTTCGGCCGGCGAAACCTTTTCGCCGCCGCGATTGATCATCTCCTTGAGGCGGCCGGCGACGAAGAGGTTTCCGTCTCGATCGAGGCGGCCGAGGTCGCCGGTGCGGAACCAGCCGTCGAGAAAGGCGGCGCGGTTGGCGTCGGGGTCATCGAGGTAGCCCGGAAAGACGGCGGGGCCGCGCACGGCGATCTCTCCGTCGGCCCCGGGCGCGGCGGGCTCGCCTGCGGGACCGAAGATCCGAATTTCCAGACCACAGGATCGCCCAGCGGAGTTTGGGACCCTGCCGCCGGGGAGGAACGCGTCGACGGCGATAGGGCAGGCCTCGGTCATTCCGTAGTCGTTGAAGACGGGGATTTGAAGGATTTCTTCCAATCCATTGCGAACCGCGGCGGGCAACGGAGCTCCCGCCGATTGGAGGAACCGAAGCGAGAGCGGAGGCTGGGGAGGGTCGCGCAGGAGTTGGGCGAGCGCGGCCTGATGAACCGCCGGCGCGCACCCGTACCAGGTGGGCTTCAATTCGCGGAGCCAGCGGAGATACGACGCGGGGTCGAACCCGCCGGTTGCAATCACCGCACCGCCGGACCGGAGCTGGGCGAGGGAATTCTCGGCGCCGGTGATGTGGCTGAGGGAAGTCATCAGGAGCAAGCGGTCCGATGCGGTCAAGCGGAGTGTGTCTCTTCTGGCCTCGGCGCCCGCGATCAGATTGGATTCAGTGAGCGGCACCAGCTTGAGCGTGCTGGTGGTGGCGGAGGTGGCGAAGATCAACTTCGCATCGGAAGGGCCGCGCAAGAGTGGGGTGCGCGGGGCTGCTGGGGAAAGCTCCCAATCGCTCGGAGACAAGCCAGGGCGAGCGCGAAGTACGGCGAGACCCATTGAAGCGGCGGCCTGGGACTCCGCGTCGAACCCGGGAGTGGCGATGAGAGCCGATGCGGAGAGCCGGCGGAGAAGGGAAGCAACCTCGGCCGCGGTCGTTTTTGGCTGAAGAGGGGCGCACGCGCAGTGGCCGATGACGCCTGCGATGGCGAGGATCTGCGGCGCGCCCTGGGCCGCGAGCACAGCGACGACGCCGTCTGGCGGGATGCCGGCTTGCTGGAGACGCAGGCGGCACGCCTCAACCTGCGCCCAGAACTCGCCAAAGCCGAGGACCGCGCCGCCGGGAACGATGAGCGCGGGGGCGTGCGGGTTGAGCTCAGCGTGGTGTGCGATAGGCGCAAGCAAGGCTGACACGGAACGAGGCATCCAATCGGCTCCACGATCAAGGAGGCGAGCAGGCAGACTCCCCTGCCACCAGTTCAGCAGAAATCTGCGTGCCGAACGCATTCAAGCATATTCGATTCTGGCAGGGGAAATCCGCCGGGCGAACTCCGGAGGGCGCGATGCGGCGGCAGGAAGCCGCGACCGCGGGCTGCGCTACCGGCTGGCCGGCGAGGGTTCGCCGGTTTGGAACATAGCGATGGCTTCAATCTCAAGCAGAAGCTCAGGACGGCAAAGCGCGGCCTGAATCGCCGTCGACGCGGGAAGAGGGTCGAGGCCGAGTGTTTTGAAGATGGCTGTCCTCTCCTCGTTAAACGCGTCGTAGTCGCGCTCCATGTCGCGCAGGTAGATCGTGGTTCGGACAACGTCGTGCCAGGTTGCGCTCGCGCTTTCCAGGAGGCCCGTGACATTGGCGAACGTGCGGCGCACCTGGGCGCGGAAGTCGCCGATATGAACGCTCCGGCCGTTTTCGTCGACGCTCCCGGTTCCCGAGATGAGGAGAATTACGAGGCTGCCGATGTCGATTCGCATGCCCCGCGAGAAGGAACTCGGTTTGGCGTAGCTATGCGCCTCGTTGAGCACACGATGGTTGGTGATGGCACGTTTGCGGATGGGCAGGTGCGAAAGAGCCTTGATTGTATCGAGGTTCAGATCCATGCCGAGCTTTCACCTTGAAGGGGAATTCTGATGAGCGCTGTTTCTTGAGCGTAACAGAAGCAGCCGGATTCGCCGGGGAGCGCGTGCATCTTGCTTTAGAGCCACTTGCAAATTGCCGTTGCGGAATGGCAAACACAGGAAACAATCACCGCAGGGGCTAAAGCCCCATTGATTTTGTTGGTTTTATCGGCACGACTAAAGTCGTGCCCTGACACTTCGTGCACTTTGTTTTGAATTTTGCAAGTGGCTCTTTAGTCGTCTGGATTTACCTGACAGGAGTTGACATTCACGCGGACGCTCCGTGGGTTTGGATTTCTTTCGATGCCAGGAATTCGTCCAGGGCTTTACGGAAAGCGCGAATGTGGTCCGGCGTCGTGCCGCAGCAGGCGCCGACGATGTTTACGCCGGCTTCGAGAAGCGGCTTGACTCCTTTCACCATCTGCTCGGGCGTTTCGTCATAGACGATCTTTCCATCCGCGAGGCGGGGCTTTCCGGCGTTGGGCTGGACCATGACCGGCAGGCTGGTGACGGACTTGTAGCGTTCGACGGCGGCGAGGGCGTGGGGCATGTCCATGCCGGAACCGCAATTGAGGGCGACGACGTGGACGCCGTGCTCGGCCATGAATTTGGCGGCGCGCTCGGGGGTGACGCCCATCATGGTGCGGAGCTTGGACCCGTCGGCGCCGACATCGTAGGCCATGGAGCCGACGATGCACGGGGCGCCGGCCTTCCGAGCGGCTTCGATGCCGAGCAGGAGCTCTTCGAGGGCGGTTTGGGTCTCGACGATGATGGCGTCGGCGCCGGCCTCGACCAGAGCAGCCGCCTGCTCGTCGAAGGCCGAGCGAACCCGATCGGCGGGGACATCGCCGAGGGGCTCCATGAGGCCGCCGAAGGGGCCGATGTCGCCGAGGACGTATCCGGAGCGGCCCTCGAAGGCCTGGCGGGCGATGTGGACGGCGGCCTTGTTGATGGCGGCGACCTGGCTGGCGAGGCCGTGGCGATGGAGGGCGATGCGGGAGGCGCCGAAGGTGTTGGTGATGAGGCAGTCGGAGCCGGCTTCGACATAGCGGCGCTGGATGGCAAGGACGCGATCGGGATGAGTGAGGTTCCAGACGTCGCCGCAGCCGCCTTGCTCCAGGCCGGCGAGCATGAGCTGGGTGCCCATGGCGCCATCGGCGAGCAAGGGCCGCTCCAGGATGGCTTCGTGCAAGAGCTTCGTCATAATGGCGCCGCCTTCCGTGACACTTCTCTTTGTACCAGAGCGCAGGGGATGGGTTCGAGGAGGAGGGGCATTTGCGGGTTAGGACGGCGGGGCGCGGCGGCATCCGGCTCGCGACGCCGGAGGGGCCAGGTTTTGCACGCGGCTCTCAGAGCGTGTTTCAAAAAAATGGTGACGAGAGTCGGGAGGACGATCCCTGAGGGGCTGAAGCCCCGAACTCTCCTGCATTCTTTGGCCCGAGGCCCAGAGGGCGCCCCGTCGTGCCCTTGTTACAAAACCGATTTTTGAAACAGGCTCTGGTACCGTGTCCGTCAGGTTTCGTGCTATCCCAGGTCCCAAAATCGGGACCTGGAGCACCCGGCATAAGTCGAAGCCCAGAAATGCAGGTCCTTCGACTCCGTTTGGCCGAAGAATCGGCCAAACGCCGCTCAGGATGACAGAGCATTTTTGATGCGAACTTTGGAGATAGGACACTAGTGACTTGTCGCGGAGAGTCCGTTACTGGCTCGAAGAACCGAACGACATCGCGGTTGAGAGTTGCTCGCAGCCGGTGAGGCTCAATCGCCACTGTTTTGCTACTAACGTTTTCACTGCGACAGGCCACTAGAAACTGCCGAGCATGAGCCGGAGCCGGGCTTTGCCGTCTTCGTCGAAGCTCAGCAGCAGGCCTGCCGCGCCGACCGGTGTGTGAAAGAAAGCGCCGGCCGACGTGCTCTGATGCGTCGTCCATCCCTGCGTGACGGAATCGAATCTACCTGCCTCGTACCAGAGGGCGATGCCGGGATGCGAGGAAAGGGGCGGAATCGTGGGGCCATTGAGGATCAGGCCCGAGCCGGCTGTGACGAGCGAATCCGAGTGGAACTCCTGGTAGCGGAATGCGGCCATGTCGCCGACGTCGCCGGACGTGAACTGATCGTAGTAGTCGAGCTTGCGCCCGAAGCCCGTGCCGGTGTGATTGAGCGCGAAAAAGGTGATGTGCCGATTCAAAGGCTCGAACGCGCTGGCTTCGTTTTGAAGGAACGGATAGTCGACGGCGCGGCGGAACGCATATCCGGCCGATCCCTCGACGCGCACTCCGTGAGTGGGCATTCCGCCGGAGTTCTCGGTGTTGAGAATCCATCGCAGCTCGGGCTGCACAAAGCCTCCGTCGCGCGAAGGAACGCCCTCCGTGACGACCGAGGCGCTGTAGGAGTCATACCCGGCCTGCGCGCCAAGGCGAAGCTGTGCAAAGCGCCAAGTCCCGGTTCCGGTGTAGAACGCTCCGCCGACGCGGTCACGGAAATTGCTCTGCCGCGCCGATCCGGCATAACTTTCGAAGTGGGTTCTTCCGACAAAGAACTGAGGGGCGATGAAGTGCTCGCTTCCTCCGAACGGCTTGTAGAATTCGGTTTGCAGGCCGGGGTCGAAGCCGAGACTCGCCGCAGTCAGGAGGCGGGCCTTGTAGGCGTTCTGGGGGACCATGACCGTGGAGAACTTGACCTCGAAGCGCGATGGCTCGCCAGGCGAAACGGCGTACTGGCCGGAAACGCGCGCCAGCAACTGATCGGTTGGACGTTCGGCAAAACTGACATCGTAGCCGCTCAGGCCGGCGCTGTTCTGGTCCCATGAATATGCGGCCCCCGGAATGGTGGTGGTGGAGACGATGTCGGAGAGAGTTTTCTCGAGTTGCCGCTCGGAGACCGGCTTATCGTCGAGGGCGCGGCGGACCTCAAACTGCGCGTTCTTCTGGAACGAAGGATCCGGAGCTGAAACTTCAAGGACTTTGCCGCGCTGTCCGGCGGGCCTCATGCGCGCCCGGCGCAGGGCGAGATATGCGTCCCAGTCCTGCTGCGAGAGCGCATAGGGAGCCAGTTGGGAAGCGTGCGCTTTGGCGGCCTCGTAGCCGGCTTGTTCGAGTTCCTTCCATTGCTCGAAATCCGCGGCCGAGAAGCGAGAGGTGTCGACGGCGATGACGAGATCGGCTTTTGCGAGGGAGCGTTTCTCGTTGTCCGAGATGGCCACGGAGATAGTCCGCTGCAAGACATCGGAGAGCGATTTGATCTGATCGGGGCGCGGATTGGGCGTCTCAAGCTGGACCGCGATCACGAACGTGGCGCCCATGCCCCGAACGGCGTCGACGGGGATGTTCTCGAGCACACCGCCATCGACAAGAACCATCCGGTCGAGCTTGACGGGGGTGAAGACTCCGGGCAGGGACATGGTGGCGCGCATGGCAACGGGCAAGGAGCCCTTGGAGAGCACGACCGCGCCGCCGCTCACCAGGTCGGTGGCGACGCATCGGAAAGGAGTGGGTAATTGGTCGAAGTCGGAGATACCGGAATCGGCCAATGTGAGACGGCTCAGCAACAACGACAGGGCTTCGCCGGGATTGAGACCCGGCGGAAGCGAAAAGCCTTTGCCGAAGCGAAAAGTCAAATCGCCAAAGGTGCGGTTCCACTCCTGTTTGTCGACGATGGGCTGGTCCTGGAACTGAGGACTCGGATTCAGCAGGGCGTTCCAGTCGGCGTCCGCGACGACGGACTGGATCTGGGATGAATCCATGCCGCCGGCATAGAGGCCGCCGACGAGGCCTCCCATGCTGGTGCCGCCGATGCGGTCGATGGGGATGCGATGTTCCTCGAAGTAGCGAATGACACCGATATGGGCCAGTCCAAGGGCGCTTCCTCCGCTCAGGACCAGGCCGACCTGGGGTCTAGCGCCAGGTTGCGCCTGCTGCGCGGCGGCGGTGAGCGGCAGTAGAAGCGCAAGCAGGACCGGGCACAAAGGTGTTGCGCAGCGAATCGGCATCGGAGGCCCTCCAAACAGCGATCGTCGGCAATCGCGCGAGTCCATTATCTTCGATGCTGGGTGGCTTCGCCGGGATTCGGTCGAACAAAAAGCCGGATCTGCCGACCGTTTTAGAATCGTTCTCATTCGGCGCGGACGATACTTGAGCGAGAGGTCCCGGGAGGAAGCGTGAGCGTGCTGCGAGTAACCAAAACGGTCTACGAGGCGATCCGCGCGCATGGCGAGGAGACCTACCCGCACGAGTGTTGCGGAGCATTGCTGGGGCGCGCGACGGCGGAGGGATGGCAGATTGGAGCGGCCGTAAAGGCGGGCAATACGCGAACCGATTCGGCGCAAAACCGGTACCAGATTGCCCCGGAAGAGCTGGTGAGAATCGAGCGGGAAGCGCGAGGCAGGGGGTTGAGCATCGCCGGGTTTTATCATTCGCATCCGGATCACCCGGCGCAGTGGTCGGAGACGGACTTTGCCGAGGCGCACTGGGTGGGCTGCTCGTACGTCATTACCGCCGTGGAGCAGGGCAAGGCCGCGAAGACGAATTCGTTTCTGCTAGCGGGCACGACGGAAGAAGATAGGCGATTTGAACAGGAAGAGATCGATGTGGCTGAAATCGCCGAGCCGCCGGAGGCTGGAGCTGAATCAAACAAAGCGGAGGAGAGGGATCGTGCCGGAGAAACTGCCGGAACTGACGAAGGATGAGCGGACGCGCTACTCGCGGCACCTGATCCTGCCCGAAGTAGGCGAAGAGGGCCAGCGGAAATTGAAGGCGGCGCGCGTGGTGTGCGTGGGAACGGGCGGGTTGGGCTCCCCGCTGGCGCTGTATCTGGCCGCGGCCGGAGTGGGCACGCTGGGCCTGGTGGATTTCGACTTGGTGGACGCGAGCAATCTGCAACGGCAGATCATCCACTCGACCGCGAACATCGGGCGCAAGAAGGTGGACTCGGCCGAGGAGAAATTGAAGGCGCTCAATCCAGATGTGCGCGTCATCAAGCACGACACGCTGCTATCGAGTGCCAATGCGCTCGAAATCCTGAAGGACTACGACGTCGTCGCGGACGGCACAGACAACTTTCCCACGCGGTACCTGGTGAACGACGCGTGCGTGCTGCTGGGCAAGCCGAATGCATACGGTTCGGTCTTCCGGTTCGAGGGCCAGGCCAGCGTATTTTGCGCCGAGGACGGGCCGTGTTATCGCTGCCTGTATCCGGAGCCGCCGCCGCCGGGGCTGACGCCGAGCTGCGCCGAGGGCGGGGTGCTGGGAGTTCTGCCCGGCCTGATCGGGGTGATCCAGGCGACCGAGACCATCAAGCTGATTCTCGGCAAGGGGTCGCCGCTGGTGGGGCGGCTGCTGCTTGTGGACGCGCTGCACATGCGCTTCAGGGAGTTGAAGCTGCGCAAGAATCCCGAGTGCCCGGTGTGCGGCACGTATCCGACCGTGACTCAATTGATCGACTACCAGCAGTTCTGCGGCATCAAGCCGGCAACGAAAGAGGAGAATCCAGTGAAGAATGGAATTCCGCAGATCGCAGTGACCGACCTGAAACGGCGCATGGATGCAGGCGAGGACCTGTTCATTCTGGATGTGCGCGAACCCTTCGAGTACCAGATCGCGAACATCGGCGGCAAGCTGATTCCGATGAATGAGGTTCCGCAGCGGCTCGTGGAGATCGACCGCAATCGCGAGATTATTGTGCAGTGCAAGTCGGGCGGGCGCAGCCAGCGGGTTGCGGAGTTCCTGAGGCAATCGGGCTACGAGAAGGTGGCGAATCTGGCCGGAGGAATCCTGGCCTGGTCCGATCAGGTGGATCCTTCGGTGCCGAAGTACTAACGAGGTTCCAGAGCCGGTAGGCCTTTTCCGGCGCCGTACGAGGCGGCTCAACCTTCCAGCCCGACGATCGAAGATCATTCGCTTGGGACGGAGGTGGTTCCGCTTGTTTGAACAGATTTCGTCGAGTGATCGCGCAAGTCACGGATGGCTTAGGTTTGCCGAGCACGGCCCTCCGGAGTGTTCCTGCCCGCTTTCCCGTCACAGCTTGATGAAGATCTTCCGGCGATAGAGAAACAGGATCGGGAGGAAGCAGACGGCGGCGAAGAGGATCGAGTAGACGAGGGAGACAAACGGCGGGGGGCCGAGCCACTGGGGCAGCAGGCGGTAGAGAGCTTGCTGCAGATTCGACGCGCCCGGAAAAGGAATGGCGGCCAGAAGGCCGGCCAGCACTTCGGAGAGCACGTAAGCGCTCAAGGCATTGGTCCCAAAGACGAGCCACGGCGCGAGACCCTTGCGAAGCTGCCAGGGGCCATCGATCGCCCAGTGAAGAAGGGCAAGGAGGATGGCGGAGATGCCTCCCGTGAAGAGCACAAAGGAGCTGGTCCAAAGGCGCTTGTTGAGCGGGAAACTGGAGCTCCAGAGCAGCCCGAGGAGAAGCAGGACGAGCCCCGCGGCGGCCAACAGCAGCGAACGGCTTCGAGAGGGAGCGGCGGCTTGCAGCCAGCGCATGGCGAGCAGGCCCAGCAGCGTCGTGGCCAGCGCGGGAAGCGTGCTGAGCAGGCCCTCGGGATCGTAGACGCCGTGGCGATAGAGGTGCGCGGAAGGAATCAAGAGACGATCGAGCCATGAGGCGAGGTTGGCGGTGCGGTCCAGGACGGGGACATCGACTGCGGGCAAGCCGAAGCCGGGAACCGGGACGTGCAGCAAGAGAGCCCAATAGCCCAGGAGCGCGAGGCCGGTCGCAGCCGCGCAGAGACGCGTCCCGCCCGCCAGGTAAAGCGCGGCGGCAAGGAAGTAGCAGAGGGCGATGCGCTGCAGGACGCCATAGACGCGCAGATCGGCAAGATGAAAGAAGGGAAGCGCGTTCAGCAGCAGGCCGACAAGGAAGATGAGCACGGCGCGCTTGGCGGACTGGAGCAGGATGGACTTTCTCGAGGCGCCGCGGCCCAGGCGGACGCTGAAGGCCAGCGCGATGGATGCGCCGACGATGAAGAGAAACGAAGGGAAGACGAGATCCGTGAGCGTGCAGCCGTTCCAGACGGAGTGGCGGAGCTGGGGATAGGAGACCGCGCCGTCGCCGGCGTTATTGACCAGAATCATCAACGCGACAGTCATTCCGCGCAGCACGTCGAGAGAGAGCAGGCGTAGGGCGCGCGGCGGCCGCACGGCAACTGGAGGAGAGGTGGGCGTCCCGTTGCGCACGGACAGAATCATGGATGCGTCGCGGAGCAAAAGGGGCGCGTGCTGTCGGACATCGATGGCGGCGGGTTGGTGGTTCCCCAGCGGCTAGGGGCTGAGCCCAAGGTCAACTCGAGCGTGCCGCCCTGCGCGATCGGGCCATGGCGAAACCATGCGGTGTCGAGAGGCCGGCCGTTTAGCCGCGCCGACTGAATGAAGCGGTTGATGTGCTCGCGATCCATATTATGGGCCACGATGCGCAGCGTCTTGCCGTTGCCGAGCACGATGGCGGCCTCAGGAAAACTGGGAGTGCCGATCAGATAAAAATCCTGGCCGGCATCGGGATAAAAGCCCAGGGAGTGGAAGATGAACCAACTGGACATGGCGCCGGAATCGTCGTTGCCGGGCAGTCCGGTGCGCTGGTCGGTGAAGGCTTTTTCGAGGACCTCGGTGATCACCTCGGCGGTGTGATCGGGCCTTCCCGCCCAGTTGTAGAGGACGGGGATAAGAAAGCCCGGCTCGTTGGTCACGTCGAAGTGCTCGCGATAGAAGAAATTGTCGAGGCGGCGAACGAACATTTGGTTGCCGCCGGCCAGCTCGATGAGGCGGCGCACATCCTGCGGGGCGTATAGGGAATAGGTCCAGAGATCGCCCTCGTAGAAGAAGTCGGGCCAGGCGCCGCGCACCTGAAGGTCGGGCTCGGCCCAGGCGCCGTCCGGATTGCGGGGGCGGAGAAAACCTTTGAAGCCTTCCTGGGCGAGGTCCTTGTCCCAGAGGTTCTCCCAGTTGCGCGCGCGGGCAGCGAAGAGGATCGCCTGGTCCGGGTGGTGCAGGCCGCAAGCCACTTCGGCAATCGCGAAATCGTCGTAGGCGTACTCGACGGTGCGCGAGCCGGAGCGCTCGTTGGCCAACGTCAGATAGCCCTTGTCGTTGTATTCCTGAATGCCGCCACGGCCTTCTTTGCGCGGATTGTCGGGAGGAACGGTGGCGTTCTTCAGCATGGCCTCAAACGCGGTGGGGTAATCGATGCCGTCGAGGCCTTTGACGAAGGCGTCGGCGACGAGCACGTCGGCGTTGCTGCCGCCCTGCGTCCGGCCGTTGTCGTTGCCGCTGCGCGCGTCGGGCATGTAGCCGGTGTGCTTGTAGATGTCGACGAGGGAGCGGATCATGTCGCGCTGCCGCGAGGCCGCGATGAGCGTCAGCAGCGGCCCGGAGCTGCGGAACGTGTCCCAGATGGCGTAGTAGTCGTCGTAGTAGGGCTCGCTGGACTGCCAGTCCGGATTCTCGCCCGTGCGGTCGGAGGGCATCAGCATGGTGTGATAGAGCGCGGTGTAGAACTGGCGCTGTTTGGAGGGCGTTGCGCCGTGGATGCGGATGGCTCCGAGCGCCTGGTTCCACGTCTTCGACGCGGCCGCGCGTGCGGCGTCGAAGTCCCATCCGGGAGCTTCGTCGCGGATGTTGCGCCGGGCCTGCTCGGCGCTGACAAACGAGATGCCGACTTTGACGCGAACCACCTGGCCGGCGCGCGTGCGGAAGTGGAAGACCGCGCCGATGGGGCGGTCGCCGGAGATCGAGGCTTCGAGCGCCGTGGCTGGCTCGCCGCCGCTCCAGGTTTGGGCGTTGACGGCAGGGGTGTCGAGGAGGAGATCGAAATACACGCGGTACTCGCGTCCCAGGTTCCAGCCGCCGGCGTAGCGGCCAAAGCCCTCGGCCTCGCGATTGGAAAGAATATGCACATCGCCGCCGAGAAAACGCTGCGCTTCGCTATCGGTTCCGCGGTTGAGGCAATGGTCGATGTCGATGACCAGATGCGCCTCTTGCGCCGCGGGAAACGTGTAGCGGTGCAGGCCGACGCGGCGGGTTGAGGTCAGCTCGGCGCGGACGTTGTAGCGGGTGAGCGTGGCGGCGTAATAGCCGGGATGGTTTTGCTCGTCGATGCGCGGAGAGTTGAGATCCTTCAGATCGAGCGGGCCGGTAGAGGGCATCAGGAGAATGTTGCCGTACTTGCCCGAGGCGCCGCTGAGATGCAGATGGCTGAAGCCAACGATGCGGCCTCCGCTGAGATAACCGAAGCTAGAGGGGCGGCCGTCGAAACTTTCCATGTCCGGGCCGAGCTTGACCATGCCGAAGGGAAGAGCCGCACCAACAAAGGTGTTGCCGCCCCAATCCACTCCGAGAAAGGGATAGACGCTGGCGGTGAAATCCGCCGCCGAAGCGGAAGGAGCAGATTCCTTCTGCGCGTGAAGGGCGGGCGGGATGACGGCGCAGACGGCGAATGCTGCCAGCAAAATTGCCGCGGACAAGCAGGCGGAACGCCGGCAGAAATCAACCGGCAGGGAGAATCCAGGCATCGAACGATCCCTCCGAGAGGACAGAGGAAAGGCGAGATGCGCCAGCAGGCCGAATTGTGGCCCGCCAGCGCGTCTCTCTATCCCGATAACTCAGTTTAGTATTCGAGCTTGATTGCGATCTGCCCAGTACGGCTGCCGCCGAAATCGGAGCCGCGGGAGGTGGTGATCTTGCCGAAGTTGGAGTTGGTGATGTCGAGAGCGGGATCGTTCAGGTTGGCGTGGTTGAGGACGTTGGTGAAGGTCCCCTCCGCGCGCAGCGAGAAACGATCGCCGAGACTGAAGCGTTTGTTGAGGCCCAGCGACAGGTTGACCGTTCCGGGACCGACGATGGTTCCGACACGTTCGTTGCCGAAGCGCCCGATGGGAGTGGATGTGACGCCCACGCCGCAGGAGTTGCCGGCATAGGAAGAGCTGGTATAGCCGGAATTGCTGGGACAGACAAGGGCAGCGGGATTGACCCACTGGTTCCGGGTCTGACTGGCCGGCTTCCAGTTGCCGTTCACGTCCGGGCGCTGATCGCGGCCGAACAGGACGCCGGAGCCGGTTCCCGAGGGATCGGCCGAAGCGGAGGGGATGTAAGCCGTGAGATAGGGGCCGGTTTGCAGCAGGAAGATGCTGCTCAACTGCCAGCCGCCGGCGACTGAGTCGGCAAGGTGCGGGATGTTGGCGCCGTAGCGCTGCCCGCGGCCGAAGGGCACGGCATAGACGGCCGAAGTGGTCCAGCGATGGCGGCGGGTTCCGTAAACGTTGCCGTAATCGAGCATGGGGTTGAGGCGATAGGTGGAGACACCGCCGACGTTGCTTCCGTTCTCGCGACCGAATCCCGTCGAGCGCGCGCCCAGATTGTCGGACAGGTTCTTGGCCCAGGTGTAGGCCGACTGGAAGGTGAAGCCGTTTTGGAAGCGGCGGTCCGCCTCGGCCTGCATCGAGTTGTAGTTGGCGATGGCGCCGGTCAGGCGGTCGTTGATGGTCCCCCAGTTGGGGAAGGGGCGGTCGGTGAGCGGACGCGAGGCGGCCTTGGTGGTGCTGGAGTAGCTCATGTCGTTCATATTGGAGCCCCAGACGAGATCGTCGGTCCTCATGCCGATGTAGGAGATGCGCGTGCCGATACCACCCGACCAGGCGTGGTCGACCGAAAGATCCCACTGCAGCGAGTACGGATCTTTCCAGTCGATCTGGTTCGCCGTCTCAAAGCTCGCAGTGCCGTAGGTGATCGAGGAGGAGCTGGTCGATGGAGTGGTCTGGGGCCAAGTGTAGGTGGGCGGATAATACGGCGGGAAGGTGTTGTAGTAGACGAGCGTGGCCGCCTGCAGGGTGTCGGTGAGGGAGAAGAAGTTACTGCCCAGCAGCGTGGTGTTGTACATGCCGAAGCCGGCGCGGATGGCTGTGCGGTCGCCGCCAAAGGGCAGCCAGGCCAGCCCGACGCGAGGCAGGAAGCGATCCTTCTGGGTCTTGCGCAGGCTCGAAGGCAGCCCGGCCTGGGAGCTGGAGACCACCGGCGTACAGGCTGCATAGCTGGTCGCTGCCGGTCCGTAGCCGCAGGCGTCGAAGTCGGTGAGGTACGGGGCGCTGAGCGCGCTCGAGTATCCGGCCGGGTAGATGGCTTCTCCGGTCGTCGACACGCTGGGATCGAAGTTGCCGATTTCGCCGTGCGTGTCGTGCAGGGCGGGATGGTATTCGTAGCGCAGGCCGAGAGAAAGCGTGAGGCGGTTGGAGATCTTCCACTGATCCTGGGCGAAGGCTGCCGAGTAGACGCTCTGTCCCTGGTTTTGGGGAACCAGTGTGTAGTACTCGGTTTCGTACGGCGCGCCGGCCAGAAAATCCGCGAACTGGAAGATGGTCAAGGGAATGCCTACGGCCTCGGGAATGGTTTCGAAACCGCTGGTGTAGAGGCCGGCGAAGGCGAATCCTTCCACGTTGTTCAGGTTGGCGGTGCCCAGCGTCGAGACCGACAGCATGGGGCGGATGTCGGCGCCGAATTTCATGGTGTGGCGGCCCTTGCTCCAGGTGAGGATGTCGTCGTACTGGAACAGGTGGCTGGCTGTGGTCTGGTTGATGTTGCCGGCATAGAGCGAGGTCAGGTCGGTGGGAAAGACGACGGCCGTCATACCGTTGGCGGCGTAGGTTCCGCCCACGTCGTCGAAGGCGGCTTCATCGGTGTACGGCGCGCCGTTCAGCGCATTACGCTGGCCGTTGCGCTCCCAGGTCATGCCAAAACGGAACTCGTTCAGCAGGCGATCGTTCACCGCGTACACGGCCGATCCGGCCAGAATGCGGTAGTTGTCGAAGTTGGTCACCGAGGGAACATTGAGGTCCTGCGGGGAGAGCAGCGAGACATCTTTTTGGGTGTAGCGGGCGAACAACTGCAGCTTTTTGCTCAGCCGATGGTCGAGGCGCACGTCGAACTGGTTGGAGTTGTAGTCCGACGACAGGTTGGCGGTGTAGTTGTAGCCCGCCGCGCCGCTGGCCGTGGCCGCAGCGATGGTGGCATAGGGAGAGGCTGCGGGATAGTTCGGCTTGGGGAAGAAGCTCAAGAACGGCTTTGCCGAGGCGTTGATGGAGCTGATCTTGCTGCCGGAGTAGGGTGTGGCATTAGCCGGGTTGATCAGCTCCGGCGTCTCGGCGCTGAAGTCACCACCCAGCATCGCTGTGGTGGGCACCAGATCCTGAATCGTCGACTGCTTGGGGAAGCGGAAACCCTCGTAGGTAGCGAAGAAGAAGGTCCGGTCCTGTCCGCGATAGACGTGCGGCAGGGTTGCGGGCCCGCCGATGCTGACGCCGAAGTCGTTGCCGACCTTTTGCGGCTTGGTGGCCTCGCCGAACGCGGTGGCGTCGAGGTCGCGGTTCTGGAAGTGCCAGAAGAGCGATCCATGATACTGGTTGGTCCCGCTTTTGGTGACGGTCGTGATCTCGCCCGCCTGGCCGAATTCAGCGTCGTTGCTGACGCCGTCGACGCGAATCTCGGCGATAGATTCGGCCGAGGGGAATGCGTCGGAGAGCGGCGAATTGTAGCGGACGTTCTGTGTGGAGATGCCGTCGACCGCGGTCTCGGTCTGGAAGGGCTGGCCGCCCTGCACCGAGAAGCTGAATGTGGCCGTGCCGTTGGCTGACGGCGAGACGGTTCCCGAGGCGGTGTCGGACTGCACGCCGGGCACGGTTTGCAGAGCGTTCAACGGGCTGGTGCCTCCGGTGCCGTAGTAGTTGACGGGCAAATTCGAGACATCCTGGGCGTTCAGCGACGATGCCACCGAGGCGCCTTCGGTCTCGATGGCGCCGGCATAGTCGGCGCGCACGGTGACCTCGGCGTTGGCCGAGGCGACGGGCAGCGTGACATCGACGCGAACCTGCTGGCGCGCCGCGAGAACGATGCCTTCGACCCGCTTGGTCTCGAATCCGGGCTTGGAGACCGTCAACTGGTAGTTTCCAGGCGCCAGCGCCAGCGCCTGAAAGACGCCATCGGCGTCGGTGCGATAGCTTGAGTTGATGCCCTGGTCGATGTTCTTCACCACGACCGAAGCATGGACGATTACCGCGCCGGAGGCGTCCTTGACGGCGCCGAGAAGCGCCGATTCGGTCGATTGCGCGGGCAATTGCAGGGCCGCCGAAAGCAATACGAGAAGAGGCAGGATGTTTCTTAACAGGAAATTGATGCGAGACCGCACGATACACCTCCCAGAAATACGCAAGCAGAGCGTTCAAAAGAGTGAATCCACAATATGAGCATTGCTCGCATTAGTCAAATGAAAAATTCATGACAGGCCGGCGGGCTTCGCAGCACGCGGCGGGACGGCCGGCGGCGATTCGCGGCGCGAAGCTGCCCGCCGGCGGGCGTTGAGCAGAAAACGTTGAATCAAAATAAGATGCGTGGCGCTGTCAGTGCGATTCGGGCAACTCGAGCCCGGCGTCGCGGCAGAGAGGGTTTGCGGCAACGGGATTGCAGCGAGCCGGCAACCCCAAGGGAAGAGCGACGGAATAACCTGTCCATCGCGCAGGTTCGAAGGCCGGGAAGTCGGTGCTGACGATCTGGGCGCCGCTGGCCAGGGCCCGGTCGCGGCGCGCGGTGCTGTTGCCGCGGGCCTCGACGGTTTCGGCGTCGGAGCGCGTGCGGACCAGATAGCCCTGGCGGACCAGTGCGGAGATTCGATCCGCATCGGCCTCGTTGACTTCGACAAACGCGCCGTCGGGGTGTCCCGGCGTGGCATTGGTGAAGAGAATGCGTCCGCGCAGGCCCTTGTGCCCTTCCATATAGATTGGGCCGGCCCAGTCCTGGTCGAGCAGAAAGACCACTTTGCCGCGCGCCTGCGCCAGGGTGGGCCAGGCGCCGTGCAGCACGGCTTGGTTGAGGCTGCCGTAGCGGCCGCGCACCCGATCGGGGGTCACGATCTCGCCGGACGCGAACACCGAGCGGATCTCGGCGTCCAGCGCATCGAAGAGCGCCGGAGTGAAGGGCTCGGTCGCGGTCCACGGATAATCGCCGGGGGGAATCCTCTGCACCGTTTCGACGAGGATGAAGAGGGGCACGTGGCCGGGATGCGCTCTCGACCAGTCGCGCACGATCCGCAGACAAGCCACGAAGGGCTGGCAGTTGCTGACGAAATCGATGTCCTGCACATGCATGACCTTGAAGCCGGGCCGCAGCATCCGGCCATCCGCGTAAGGATCGGGATCGGCGGGCAAGCCGGCGCGCGCCACCATCCGCGGGCCAAAGGGATGGGCATAGCGGCCGCCCTGGCTGTCGGCATAGATGTCGAGCTCGATCTGGCGAACGCCGCGATCCAGTTGCTCGGCAAGGCCGGCGTGCGCGTATTCGAGAGTGGCGAACAGTTCCGGGTCCTTCTGCTTGAGCAGAGCGGCGATCCCGGGCTGCAGGCCTGCGTGGTAGCTGTTGTGCGTGCCGATGACCTGAATCTGGTTGATGCGCACCGAACCGCCGGGCGCCGCGCCGGATTGCGCAGTGCAGCAAAGAGCGATCGAAACCAGGCCGGAGGCGGCAAGAGCGGCTGGAGCAAGTTTCATGGCCGTCCTTTCTGGAGGGAAGCAGCCGAAACCGATTTGAGAGGTTTGCGGCTCTTGGGTTTTGCCTTTCCGGGTTTGGCCGCGCGGCCTTTCCGCTTTGACAGAGCTGGCTCGGCCCCGCCGAGCGTCGCGGGATCGAGGAGAAGCGGAATCGTTTTCTTCAAGGAAAGCAGCAGACGGGCGCGATGCGGCTCGGGCAGGCTGAGGGCCAGGCGGGTTGTGGCGCTGGCCGCCTCAACGACTACCAAGGCGCGGTCGAAGACGACGCCAGAGTCGGCATGGGGGCACATCTTGCGCAGGCCGGCGGCGACGGTGCGGGCGTTGTGCAATGTGTCTTCGACGTCCAGCTCGCGCAGTTCCATGGACGCCGCCACGCAACTCCAGATCTCGATGAAGGCCGGGTTGGCGCTCTGCAACTCGGCCATCCGGTCGACGACGCTGCCGATCAACCGGTCCAGGCCTTTGGCATTTCCCTGGCTGAAGCTGGGAATCCCGGCTGCCAGGGTCTCGGTGATGGTGCCGGTGTAACGGCTCCACATCTCGCGCACGATGGCCAGCTTCATGGGGAAGTACTGATAGACGGTGGCGATCGGCATGCGGGCTTCACGGGCGATTTCGCGCATGGAGACGCTCTCGTAGCCGCGCGCCGCAAACAGTTGCATGGCCGTGGCAAGAACGGCTTCGAAGCGGGCCTGGCTGCGCTCCTGTTGCGGAATGCGCTTGATCTGCGTTTTCACGTCGAGTTCGAACATGGACGCCTCGGAATCGCAGCGGGCGGGTCCGGGCTGCGATGATTGATCGTATCCTGCCAATCTCCGATTGCCGCATGGCCGGCGAACGCGGGGACATGGGGGGCGGGAGGGCCGATTGACAGATGTGACTATTGCTCATATTATGCTGCGAAGATGGCGCTGGCAAGTCCGGTCCGCCGGCTGCCGGAATCAATCGCAGGCCAATGCCGGGCCGTGCATCGCCTGAGATGGGATCGAGAAATCGATGACTGCACTCCGCGACCGATTGCTGCTGGCCGTCGATTTAGGCACCTCGGGGTGCAAGTGCGCCCTGGTGGGAAGCGATGCCCGCGTGCGTCGTTGGGCCTTTCGCCCGGCGGCTCTGCATGTGGTGGATCGAACCGGCGTGGAGCAGGAGCCTGAAGAGTGGTGGCGCGCCTTTCTCGAGGCTGCCCGGGAGGTGCTTGCTCCTGTAAGGGAGCAGGGCGGCGAGATTGCGGCGATCTGTTGCTCCTGCCAGGGCGAGTGCACGGTCGCGGTGGATGGCGACGGCCGGCCGCTGCACCGCGCGCTCTCGTGGATGGACATGCGCGGAGCAGGCGCCATCCGCCGCATCGCGGGCCGCGGGCCACTGGCGATTTCGGGATACAACGCGCTGAAACTGTGGCGCTGGATTCGCTTGAGCGGGGGCGCCCCTTCGCTCTCCGGCAAGGACCCGGCCGGCCACATCGCGTTCATCCGCGAGGCCTGGCCCGATCTCTATGAGCGAACATTCAAGTTCCTGAACGCGCTGGACTACATGAATCTGCGCCTGACGGGCCGCTTCGCGGCCACGGCGGATTCGATCCTGACCACATGGGTGACGGACAACCGCGATCCGAACCACATTCGCTACGATGCGTCGCTGATGCGCCAGACGGGCATTGATGCCGGGAAGTTGCCGGAGATTGTGCGATCGACGGATGTGCTTGGAACGCTGGTTCCCGCCGTGGCCGCGGAACTGGGGCTGCCCGAGAATACGCCGGTTGTCGCCGGAGCGGTGGACAACTCGGCCGCCGCCATCGGCGCAGGCGCGATCGCCGATGGGGACACCCATCTGTACATTGGCACTTCCTCCTGGCTCGGAGCGCATGTGCCGTTCATGCGGACCGATGTCTTTTCGCAGGTTGCCTCGGTGCCCTGCGCCGTTCCCGACCGCTATCTGGCGGTGGCGTTGCAGTCGGCGGCAGGCGCGAATCTGAGCCATCTGCTGGATCGCGTGCTCTATCCGCGCGAGAACGGCGGGGAACGGCCGGAGGCGGTTTACGAAGCAGTGGAGAAACTGGTTGCGAGTACGCCTGCCGGCGCCCGGGGACTGCTCTATACGCCGTGGCTGTGCGGGGAGCGCACGCCGGCGAATGACGCGAACCTGCGCGCCAGCCTGTTGAATCTCTCGCTGGAACACGGGCGCGGCGAGATTCTGCGCGCCGTTTTCGAAGGGGTGGCGCTGAACACGCGCTGGATGTTCGAGCCCTTCGCGCGCTTTCTGGGAAAGCCGCCGCGGAGCATCACGATGGTGGGCGGAGGCGCGGCTTCCGATTCGTGGTGCCAGATCTTCGCCGACGTCCTCGGTGTGCCCATCCGGCAAGTGCAATCGCCGATCCAGGCCAACGCCATCGGCGCGGCGCTGATCGGGTTCGTGGGCATTGGCGCGCTGGGATGGGAGGAGATTGCATCGCGGATCGAGATTCGCAGGACCTACCAGCCCGACGCCGCCAATCGGGCTCTCTACGGGGAAATGTATCTCGGCTTCAAGCAGGCGGGGCGGAAACTCAGCGCCCTGCACCGGCGGTGGAATCGTCCGGGGAGGGCGCAGCGATGAACTTCGAATCCGCGCGCCGCGACGTGCTCGCCGCCTGCCTGGAGCTGGCGGAGCGGGGCTATCTTCCCGGAACCGGCGGCAACGTGGCGCTGCGCTGCGACGCCGAGCACTTTGCCGTGACGCCGAGCGGGATCGGCTACAACACGATGCGGCCGGAGGATGTTTGCGTGCTGCGGCTGAGCGATCTCAAGCGGGTGGAAGGCAGCCTGCGCCCGTCGATCGAGCACCGGCTGCACGCCTACGTTCTGCGCCTGCGGCGGGATTGCGGAGCCAGCGTTCACACGCATCAACCCATCGCCAGCGCCTGCAGCCTGCTGGGGCGCGCGCCGACGATTTCCGATCCCGCGCAGAAACAGATTCTGGGAAGCACGGTGGCGGTGGTTGGCTATGCGCCGTCGGGCACCGGCTGGCTGGCGGCCAAGCTGCGCCGGGCGCTGCGGCCGGACATCAATGCTTACCTGATGCGAAACCACGGCGCGCTGTGCTGCGCGGCGACGCTGAGCGAAGCCGTGGCGCGCACGGCGGCGCTGGAAGCCGCGTGCGCGGAGTTCTTTTCCCGGGTCATTGGCCGGCGCGCTGCCGAGGAAGGCGATCCGCTTCCGGGTGAAGCGCGCGGGCTGCTGGATCTGAAGGAGTTTTCGATATGAACCCCGCCGGCACTGCACTGAACGAAACGGAGAATTTGGCCCGCGAGCCCGCCTATGCCATCGCGGAGTGGCCCGACACGGATGCGATCTATGCGCGCCTGAAGGAACTGGTGCGGCAGCCGGTGCGGCCCATCCGCCGAGACAAAATGGAAGCGGTTCTGCGCTACTTCGACGAGAAGTGCGACGGCTCGCGACGGCTGGCCGAGCGCGCGCAGCAGTTCATTCCGGGCGGCGTGCAACATAATCTGGCCTTTAATTTTCCCTTTCCGCTGGCCATGACCAGCGCGCAGGGCGCAACCCTGACCGACATCGACGGCAACCGCTACATCGACTTTTTGAAAGGCGGCGGAGCGACGCTGCTGGACGCGAACAACGAGTTCGTCCGGCGGCGCGTGCAAGAGGTGCTGGACGAATGCGGACCGCTGACCGGGCTTCTGCACGAGTACGAGGTCCGGCTCGCGGAACTGGTCTGCACGGCCATGCCGGGTGTGGAGATGTTCCGCATGCTGGGCTCGGGCACCGAGGCGGTGATGGCATCGCTGCGGCTGGCGCGGCTCTTCACGGGCCGCAAGTGGATCGTGAAGATCGGCGGCGCCTACCACGGCTGGAGCGACCAGATGGTCTACGGAATGCGCATTCCCGGCACCGGCAGCCGCGAGGCACACGGCATTCCGCGCGGTTCGATGGCCTATGTTCAGGAATCGTTCCCTAACGATCTGGACGCGCTGCGCCGCAAGCTGTGGCTGAACCGGCTGCGCGGGGGCACGGCGGCGGTGATTGTGGAGCCGCTGGGCCCGGAAAGCGGCACGTGGCCGGTTCACCGCGACTTCAACAGCGGGTTGCGCAAGCTGTGCGACGAGTTTGGGGCGCTGCTGGTCTTCGACGAAGTGGTGACGGGTTTCCGCGTCGGAATGGGCGGCGCGCAGGGCTATTTCGGAGTGCGGCCGGACCTGACCGTGCTGGGCAAGTGCCTGACCGGAGGCTATCCGATGGCCGGCGGCGTTGGCGGGCGGCGCGAGATCATGATGCTCCTGGCTGGCGGCATCGGAAACCTCTCCAAACGCGCCTTCGTGGGCGGCACGCTCTCGGCCAACCCGCTGTCCTGCGCCGCAGGCTGTTTCGCCATCGAGGAAATGCAGCGAACCGACGCCGCGGTGAAAGCGGGACGCGCCGGCGACCGGCTGCGCAAGGGACTGGATGCGATCATCGAGCGGCTCTGCCTGCCCTACGTCGCTTACAACCAGGGCTCAATCGTGCATCTGCAAACCTCCGGGGTGATGCTGATGAGCATGCGCCACCCAGTGAAGGTGATGCGCGAAGCGGGCGCGCGCAAGCACATGATGGAGGAGATGGGCGCGGCGTTCAGCGCGCATGGCATCGTGACTCTGGCCGGGAGCCGCATCTATACCGGCCTTGCCGACACCGACGCAACGATCGACGAGGCGCTGAACCGGTTCGAAGACGTGCTGAAGATGGTTTGATGCCGGGTGAAGATCCGATGCAGACAGCGCAAGAAAACGAAGTGATCGAAGCTTGCCGGCGTCTGGGCGGAAAGAACCTTCTTCGCTCGCCCTCCGACAGTTTCTCGGTGCGCATTGCCGGTAGCCGGCAAGCGCTGCTGGCCACCGGCTGCGACGATTGGCGGCCGGTGCAAAGCGGGCATCTTCGCACCACCGGTTTCTCGGCGGCTGGCGGCGTGGATGCGCTGCACGAATTGGTTTATCGTCTGCGGCCCGATGTGAATGCGATCGTGGTTTGCTCTCCGCCCGGTGTGCGCCTGCTGGCCCGCTTCGGAGGCGTGCTGCCTCCTCTCTTCGACGAGCAGGTGCGCCATCTCGGTCTCCTCAAGAAACCGCCGAAGAAAGAAGAAGGAACCTGGGAGGAGTTGCTGACAAGCGTCCTGCGCAGGGGAGTGAACGCCGTGCAGATGGGCGAGCAAGCGGTTTGCCTTGGAGCGGACATCGAAAGCGCCGTCAACAACCTGGAACTCTATGAAAAATGCAGCCGCGCCTATGTTCTGGCCCGGGCCTCGGGGTACAGGTTCCGATGCATCCCCGGGTGGGTCCGGTGGATCGCGGTGCGCCGCTTGTTGAAGGAGCAACGAAGCAGGCAGGATCGCTTCGCAGCGCTATAGTTGCAGGCGGCTATCCCGGCGTGTGTTCGCTGTACGCGACAGCACGCCCGCCGTGCGGGCTGTCGTACCCGCAACTAGAGCGAAACCAGAGATGGTGTGACCTGTCAATTTCCGTGAAGGGTCGCCGCTCCCTGCTGGTCGCGTCGACTTGAGTGCAGGGGCTTCGGGATACAGTCACTCTGGTTTCGCTGCAAGTGCTCCATCAGGCGTTGCTGCTGGCTCCAGGCCAGACGGCTCTTGTGCATCTTCGCCATGCTAGAAACGCTAGCTCTTCGCTGCCGATCCAGGACAGCCCTTTCATTCTTTGCGGAATCGTGTTTGACTGTTCCCGCTTTCCCGTGTAGAACGATGCCCGGAGAGTTCGTGCGGGCGGGACGGGCAGTGAGAGCCACTTGCAAAATTGCCGTTGCGGAATGGCAAACACAGGAAACAATCACCGCAGGGGCTAAAGCCCCATTGATTTTGTTGGCTTTATCGGCACGACTAAAGTCGTGCCCTGACACTTCGTGCACTTCGTTTTGAATTTTGCAAGTGGCTCCTGAGATTGGGACGCCTAGAGCGGTTCCAGAATTCACGTGCCCTTTTGAGGGTGGCGAAAGGCGGCGTTTTCTAAAGGAAGACGCCACTCAACTGCAGTGGTTCCGGGGTACAGCAATTCTGGAACCGCTGTAGCCCGGCAGAGAGAAGAGATGGACCGCAGAGAATTGTTCAAGATGGGCGCGGGAGCGATGATTGGCGGTGCGGCGCTGCTTGCGGTGATCGTGCCGGCTGCGGCGTGGGCCAAGACTGCCCCGGTGGCGCTGGCCAAAGACGCCAGCCCGCGGGAGTTGTATGGAGCGGCGAGGCTGCGCGCGGCTTTGAGCAAGGCGCACACGCCGCCGGGCGCTCTGGTTGTTGCCGCGGTGTGGAACGCACCGGAGTTGAAACGTTTTTCGCTACCCGAATTCCAGCCGCAGGCCCAGGAGGCCTTCCGGATTCGCGAGGCTGGCAAGGTCTGGGTGGTCGAGGGCAGCGATCCTTCCGGCGTTCTATACGGAGAGTTGGAATTGGCTGCGCGGGTCAAGGCCGCGGGAACGCTGCCGGCCGGAATCGACGATATGGAACACCCGGCGCTGAAGCTGCGCGGCACGTGCATCGGGATGCAGAAGCCGGAGATCACCTACGAGGATGCGGAGTACGACTATCCCTACACGCGGCGCGACTTCCCCTTCTTTTACGACAAGGCCGGGTGGATCCGCTACCTGGACCTGCTCGCGGACGGGCGTTTCAACACGCTCTATCTCTGGAACGGACATCCGTTTACGAGCCTCCTGAAGCTGCCCCGCTATCCGGAAGCGCAGGAGCTGCCCACCGCGCAACTGGATGAGAACATCGCAATGTTCCAGTGGATCACGGAGGAGGCCGACAAGCGCGGCATCTGGGTTCTGCAGGGCTTCTACAATATCCATCTCTCGCACGCTTTTGCGCGGGCGCACAATCTGCCCTATCATCTCTCCGCTCCCAATGCGGAAGCGACCGCATATACGCGCTATGCGATCGCGGAGTTTGTGAGCCACTATCCGCACGCAGGGTTGATGATGACGCTGGGCGAGGCGCTGTCGCCCCATTATGGCGCGCAGTGGCTGACGGATGCGATTCTGTCCGGCGTGAAAGACGGCCTGCGGGCAATTGGAGCGACGGCCGAGCCGCCGATCGTGGTGCGCGCCCACGCAACCGACATCGACGCCGTGCTGAAGGCCGCGCTGCCGCTCTACTCGAACATCGACACCATGTTTAAGTGGAATGGCGAATCGCTGACCTGGACGAATGTCCGCGGCCCGGTGCTGGACCGGTTCCAAATGCTGGCGGAGAACTCGAACGTGGCGATTGCAAACGTTCACTTGCTGTCGGACCTGGAGCCTTTTCGCTGGGGCGATCCGGACTTTGTGCGCGAGACGCTGATGAACTTCCAGCGCATCGGGATCGGCGGACTGCATCTCTATCCGCTGCGCTATTGGGATTGGCCGGTGGCCGGCGACAACACCAATCCTCTCTTGCAGCAGACCGATCGCGATTGGATCTGGTACGAGGCCTGGGGGCGCTACGCATGGAATCCGAATCGCGATCCAGACCGGGAGCACGAGTACTGGGTGCAACGCTTCGCCGAGCGTTTCGGATCGCGGGAGGCAGGCGAGAAGCTGCTGGCCGCATACACGCTGGCCGGCCCTTGCCAGCCGCGCCTGCTGCCGCGCATCGGCATTACCGAGGGGAATCGTCAGGCCTTCGCGCTGGGCATGACCATGCCGCAACTGATCGACGACGAGCGATTCAATCCCGCGCAAACGCTCTGGACCGGCGACGCGCCGCCCGGAGAACGGCTGCGCGAATTTGCCGCGAACGAGGCCCGGCATCTGCCGCATCAGGGCGAGACTCCCATCGGCGTAAGCGAAGAAGAGGCCGCGGCCGCGCAGCAGGCGCTGGAGCAGGCGGAATCGGCAGCGCCATTCGTGACGGCCAACCGGGAAGAGTACGAGCGCGTGGTGAACGACCTGCGCTGCATCGCACTGCTGATGCAGTTCTACCGCGCGAAGACCCAGGCCGCGGTGGAGACGATGCTTTACGGGTACGATCGCGATGCGGCGCATCTGGAGCGGGCCGAACGGCTGCTGGGCGAGAGCGTGGATCGCTATCGAGAGCTGGCGCACGTGGCCGGGCCCGCGTATCGCACTGCCACCGCCATGCAGACCTCGCAGCGCCAGATTCCTTTCCCCGGCGGCGTCGAGGAGTATCCCAACTGGGAGCAGTGCCTGCCCCGGTACGAGAAGGAACTCGAGACCTTTCATCGCCGGCGCGCGCAATTGACGGCGAGCAGCGCGGAAACCAGCGCCCAGGCCGCGGTTCCTTTGCAGCAGGTGCAATTTACGCTGAAGCCCGGAGCGGGCGAGAGTTTTACCGTGGGGAAGGGCGCGGCGCTCTTCGAGAAGGAGCAAACGGCGATCGCCGATTTGGCGCCGGAACTCGAGGGCCTGCGGGGCATTCGCATCGATCGCGCCGAAGGCGGCACGCTGCGCTTCGATTTGGCGCAGCCCGCGCAGATCCTGGTGGGATTTGTGCACAATGCATCGAAGAAAAACTCGGTGCTCGACCCGGAGACGGAGCAGTGGAACCTGCTGGAGTTGAATGCCGTGACAGCGGCGAAGATGCCCGCGATGGCCGTGTGGGCAAAGCCGCTGCCGGCCGGCGCGAACGAGCTGGACCTGGGGAAAGGCGCTTATGTCGTGCTGGGATTCGTTCCCGCAGACGCGCACGTGGCGCCGCACATTCACTTCGGCTCAAGCGAATCGGGGCAGGCGAGCGTCAACCTGGATTGGCTCTTCGAATAGGCGTCGCCGGCCGCGCTCGGGAGCCGCGCCGAACTGTTACCGCGCTGGAATGCTGGCCGGGAAGGCGGCATCCAGCAGAGTCTTGTTGCGCCAATGCGAGACGGCAGTGAGATTGCCTGCCGGGTCGAAGGGCGTCTCAAATAATTTTCGCAATTATGCGGTTATTTTCTAGAAAGAAGCGTCGCGGCCCCTGTGATGAACGTGGAACGGAGAGCGTTGCGAGGCCGAGGCGCGGAACACTTTCCTGGAACCAGTCCCCATCGGCCAGTCAACCCCCGTCGTGGATTCCCCAGCGGCTTCATGAGGGAAGAACCCGCAAAGTTGCGGGTGAAAATGACGGAGAGTCCGAGGTGTTCTTCTGAACAATTGATAATGAAGGACTTAATTGCGGACGATGGACCGCCGATCCGGCTGGACTTCGATCGAAGTTGTGTTTCCGCTCGACGGCACGCTCCGGGCGCGGGCCGGCGGTAGTCCGGTTTAAGCGGGCGGCATTTTGAGCCGATATATAGATGGGATTGGAATCACTGTTGGCGGGCCGGAGCAATCGGGAATATGGGATTCGCGGATCGTTGCTACTTGAGGCGAACGGTTGGAGCCTGTCTTTTCATCGCCTCCCTCTGGTGGCGTGTCCCGGTTTTTGCGCAGGAGGCGCCTTCGCCCCCCACTGAGCCGGTCAGCGATCTGACGGGTTTGAGCCTGGAAGAGCTTGTCCAGGTGCGTCTTCTTACCGCGTCACGGCACCTGGACGATCCACGCAAGGCGCCAGCGGCCATCACGGTGATCGGTTCGGATGAGATCGCCCGCTACGGCTGGCGCACGCTGGGCGATCTTCTGCGAAGCGTTCCGGGGCTCTACACGGCGTCTTCTCTGACGAATACCTATCTCGGCGTGCGTGGTTTCCTGCAACCGGGAGATTTCAACGCGCGTGTCCTTCTTCTGGTCGATGGACACCGGATCAACGACAACCTGGAGGACATGGCAACACTGGGATTCGATTTTCCACTCGATCTTTCTGTGATCGACCACGTCGAAGTTCTACGGGGCACCGGAGCATCGCTCTACGGCAACAATGCGGAACTGGCCATCGTTAACGTGCTGACGCGGCGGTCCGAGGTCCGGCCGGCGTTCCATGTCTCATCGGAGGCGGACTCATTTCTCGGGCGGGCGGTGGAGGTGCGAGGTTCGTTTCGCTCGGGAACGCTCTCGGGGATGGTGGAAGGCAGCATCTACCGCGAGAATGGGCCGCAGTCGATCGATCTGCCCGGAATTCCCTCACTGAATGCGGCCCCACAAACGGCAGTCGATGAAGATGGGGATCGAACCGATCACCTCTACGGATCGATTTCTCGCGGCGGCCTGCGAATTGAGGGTATGTTCGGCAGGCGGGACAAGCTGATCCCCGGCGCGCCGGAGACAGCAGGCTCCAACGGGCCCGTCGACCGGGAAAGCACAGACCGGGGAACTGTCGATGCCTCCTATAGCCGGGACTTCGGCCCGCGGACGCAATGGGATCTGCGCTCGTACTACGATTTCTTCCAGATCCGAAGCGATCTCCCATCCGCAAACACCCAATCCGGAGGCCAAGACTACGAAATCACGACGGGGAAGGCGAGCTGGCTTGGATTCGAGACCGTTTTATCCAGGCACGTTGGAAAGCATCGACTGGTGGCCGGCGCCCAGGGTGAAGACGACCTGAATCTCTCGCAATCGCGCGCGGGGATTCCCGGCAAGTTGCAACTGCAGGAGTGGATGGCCGCGGTCTTTGCGGAAGCCGAGCTGAACTTCGGACCTCATCTGACGGTGAGTCTGGGAGGCCGTGAGGACATGAGCCGTCTGGATCCGAGCGCATTCAGTCCGCGGGTTGCCGTAATGTATTTTCCGGGGCAGAAGACATCGGTCAAGTACATCTTCGGCCGGGCCTATCGCACTCCCGACCCCAATTCGCGGTTTTGCCCGGCGAACTCGTGTTCTTCGACCGCGCCGTCTCTGGAGCCGGAACATACGCGGTCCGATGTGCTTACGTTCGAGGAGAAGATCAACGCTCGCGTGAGTTTGTCGGCGACCGGTTTCCGCAACGAGATCACGAATCTAATCGAGCAACCTGGCGACGAGACGGGTCCCGGATCGGGCTTCTCAAACAACGCAGGAGACCGCGGCAAGGGATTGGAACTGGAGGCCAGTGTCAAACTGCCCCGGGATTGGTCGGGGCGTTCCAGCTACACCTTTACGCGATCCGGTACGATCGAGACGCGAAGCCCGCTGGAGTACTCGCCCGCCCATCTGGGAAAACTCAATGTCTCGTCGCCTTTGTTTGGCAGCAACTCGCTGGGCATCGAACTGCAGTACAACAGTTCCGAGCTGTCCGGCGGGGGCAATCACATCTCCCCGCTCTTTCTTAGCAACGTGACGCTTTTGTCGCGCCCATTGTGGGGCGGTCTTCGGATTTCAGCCAGTTGCTACGACTGTCTGGATCGCAAAGCCGCGCCCGTGCCGGAGACCGACCCGGCCATGCCGCTGTCGTTGGGCGTCGGGCGCACGTGGAGGATTCGCCTGGACTATCGGCAGGGGGGCGCCAAAAAGTGAAACTCCCCATGGCAGCAACGGCCTCACGCTCCCAGAGAACGCCGAGGAGACTGGCGATCGCGATGGGGCTTTTTGGCGTGCTGCTCAGCAGTCCGGGCGCGGCTCAGCAGAGCGACGAATTGTCCGTGCGCGCGGCATACCTGTTCAATCTGACGAAGTACGTGAACTGGCCGCCGTCCCGGGAGCGCATCGTAGTGGAGATCATGGGCGACGATTCCACCTCCACCGCGTTCCGGCAAATCCTCAGCAACAAGACGACCGATGGCCGGCCCATCGAGGTTGTCGTTCACCCGTCCGATGCCGAGTTGCGCAAGTGCGATGTTATCTACATCGACCAGTCGGAGCGAGCCGCCGTTCAATCACTGAAAGAGAAATTGGAGGGCCAGCCGTGTCTCACGGTCGGCGAAAGCGAACGATTCGTTCGGGAAGGCGGCATGGTGGGCTTGGTTCGAAGCGGAGATCAGGTCCAGATCCTGGTTAACCTGGAGGCCACGCAGAAGAACGGCATGGTTCTTAGTTCCCGCCTGATGGCTGTGGCCATTCTGGTTCGTTCTTCCCGGAGGCCGCGTTGATCCATTTCCGTCCAGGATCGCTGCGCACCAAGATTTCGCTGCTGGTTGTGCTGGCCAGCGGAATGGGGCTCACCATCTTTGCGGCCGCGGCTTTGACCATGGTTGCGCACGATTATGCGCGGATTCTGGATCACGAACTGCTGACCATGGCGGACGTGATCGCGCAGAACTCGACCGCGGCCCTGGATTTCAACGACCGGCGGTCGGCCAACGCAGTGTTGCATGCATTGCAGGGCGATCCGACGATCATCGCCGGATGTTTGTACGACGCACATGGTGCGCTCTTCTCCAGTTACCGCCGGGATCCATTGAGCCCGGACTGCGCATACGATGCGCGAGGCACGATAGCCTATCCCCCCTTGTCTCAGGCCCTTTCTCGCCCCATTCTCCGCGACCACGAGCAGATTGGTTCAATCCTCCTGCTGGCCGACCAGACGGAGCTCGAGCAGCGGATCCGCAGAACCGTCGAACTTGTGCTTCTGCTGGCCCTGTTCTCGCTGGGCATCGGAAGCACGGCGGGTCTGGCCCTGCAGAAGATCGTCTCCAGGCCCATTTCCGACCTCGCCGGCGCAATGAAGAAGGTATCGGACGAGGGCACGTTCGAGGTGAATGTCCCGGAGGGCGGGGATGACGAGATCGCGCGCCTGGCGACCAGTTTCAACACTATGCTTGGCGAATTGCGCCGGCGGGGCGAGGCGGCGCGCACGGCGGAGGCACGGCTTCAGGAACTGGCGCGCACCGATGCACTGACCGGGCTGCCCAATCGCCGCCAGTTCTATGAACGTCTGCGCCAGGAACTGGCGCGCGCCGCCCGGGATAGAACCCTGCTGGGAGTCATCTACATCGATCTCGATGGCTTCAAATCGGTCAATGACAGCCTCGGCCATGCACTCGGCGATGCGCTGCTGCGCAGGGTTGCCAAGCGCCTCAATGCCCGGCTGCGGCGGACCGATGTGCTTGCGCGCCTGGGCGGCGACGAATTTACGGTAATCGCTCCGGGACTGAAAATCGAACAAGACGCGTGCACGGTGGCCGAGACTCTTCTTGCCGCTTTAGTGGTTCCGTTCCAACTGAAAGGGAATGAGTGCCGGATCGGAGCCAGCATTGGCGTGGCAACCAACAGGGATACGGCGATCTCGGTGGACGAGTTGCTGACGCGAGCCGACGAAGCGATGTACATGGCCAAGCACGGCGGCAAGAACCGGGTGGTATGTTCTCCGGCAGGAGGTCCGAGTAATGCAGTGGCAATCGCGGAGGGCCGGACCCTGCCGCGGACCACAAGCAAGACCGGGCAATCGGCAGAACGTGAATGATGCAGACCGGCCGGGAGATCGGGACTACCCTCCAGCGTGTGGAATCGCCTCCGAGGTCAGCGAGAGCCGAACTCTTCCGCACGGGCGCCTAGGCAATAATTGCTGACGCTCCATTGGCGCCTACTGGGCAAAATCTGCCGATCGATGGGGGCGGTTTCTGCCTTATGTGTTCTCTGGAATCCACGCATGAATGCGCAAGGGGCGCGCGCTGGAAGTTTCGCCAAGCCTCCAACTGACATGGGTTTAGGCCGGCACTGCCGAAAAAGGCGCGGGAGATCCCGCCCCACGAGCGGCATTTCGTTGGCCCCTGAAGATGAATCCGCTTTGGCCACGAAATTGCAGCGACATTGGGGACAAAGTGTCGGGAGAAGCAGGGGCCAATGTCATCCGTTTCATGGACAACTCTCAGCGGTTCGACGGGCAGCGATTACTCAAGCGCGACGGGCAGCAGCTCATCGAGTGACGCGTCGAGCTTTGCGTCTCTTTTCTCGTCCCTGGTTTCGGAGTCCGACGACTCGTCCGAGGTTTCCTCGTACACAACGACCGAAATCGCGTCCTGGACAAGCACCGACGTTAGCGAGCTGACGCTAGACGAGATCGAGAGCCTGACATCGACCCAGCTCAGCGCATTATCGGCGACCGCCGCGGAGGGCCTGACGGCCACGGATCTGGCGGCGCTGACCACCGCGCAACTTGCCGGGCTCGCCAGTTCCGCGATCGGAGATCTCAGCACAACTCAGTTGAACGCTCTGTCGGGGACCCAGATTGCTTCACTAACGAGCACTCAGATCGATGGATTCAGCAGCACAACGATCAGCGAACTGACGGCTACGGAGATCGAGGCCCTGACCACGACGCAGGTTGCGGCTCTGACAGCCACGCAAATGAAGGGGCTGACTTCAACCGAAGTGGCTGAACTGAGCACCGCACAAGTCGGCGTGCTGACCGCCACGCAGATCGGCTACCTGACCAAGACGGCGATCACGGGGCTCACCACCGAACAGATCGGCATATTGAGCACGAGTCAAATCACGGGTCTGAGTTCGACGGATATTTCCGTACTGAACGCAACCCAGCTTGCCGAGCTGGATGCAACGCAACTGGCCGCGCTGACGGCGACGCAAATAAAGGGCCTGACGAGCACCGTTGTCAGCGAGCTGACGTCAGACGAGATCGACAGCCTGACATCGACGCAACTAAGTGCATTGACGGCGACCGCCGCCAAAGGGCTGACGGCCACGGATCTGGAGAGCCTGACGGCCTCGCAACTCGAAAGCCTGTCGAGTTCTGTTGTGGGGTCGCTATCCGATACGCAATTGAGCGCGCTGTCCGCGGCCCAATTCTCCGAGCTGACCACGACGCAGATCCACGGCCTGACGAGCACACAGGCCGGCGATTTCACGCTGACCGAGGTCGAGGCGCTGACAGCCACGCAGATCGCCGCTCTAAGCATGACTGCCGTCAGGGCATTATCCGACGACAACGTCGCCGCGTTGACGACAACCCAGGTTGCCGGACTGACAACGACGGAAGTCGCCGCGCTGACGACGACAGAAATATCCGACTTGACGGTGACGGAAATCGCCGCTCTAACGACGACGCAAGTTGCCGTCCTGACATCGGCAGAAGTGAGCGCTCTATCCACGACCCAGATCAGCGTGCTCTCATCGTCTCAACTGGCAGCACTGACATCGACGGCATTGTGCGGCTTGAGCGAGGATGGACTCGCCATCCTGACCACGACGCAGTTACTCGCGCTCAGCAGCACGGATATTTCCGCTCTTTCCGCGGTGCAGTTTACCTCTCTGACCGACAGCGAGATCGGCGCCTTAACAACGACCCAGGTTGCGGGAATCAGCAGCGCCGATGTCAGCGCCCTGGCGGACGATCAATTGGCCGCGCTGAGTTCCACGCAGTTCGCGGCCCTGAGCACAACGGCGATTCGCGGTTTGAGCGCCGACGAATTGTCCGAGCTCAGCGACGACCAGTTCAACGCGCTTAGCACTACGCAAATGGCGGCGATCACGTCGACGGCAATTCAGGGGCTCACCAGCGATCAGATTGCTTCTCTGACGACAACAGATCTATCGGCCATTACGACCACACAAATCGGGGGACTGACGGCCACGGAGATGGCTGAGCTGACCTTGACGCAACTGGCGGGATTGACCTCGACACAGTTGAGCAAACTCACGTCGACCGCCGCGCTGGGGATGACGGTAAGCGAAATCTCGGCCCTGACTACGACGCAGCTCACGGGATTATCGAGCACATTTGTTGGCGCCCTGGTGGACACGCAATTGGCGGCCCTGACCGATGCACAGATGGCCGCGCTGACGACGACGCAACTGGCGGCATTGAGCAGCACGGACGTTTCGGAGTTGTCGGCGACGCAACTGGCGGATCTCAACTCGACGCAACTTGCGGCGCTGACGAAGTCCGCCGTGGCGGGGATCGACGACGACGACATCGAAGCGCTGAGCGCGACGCAGTTGAGCGGATTGACTTCCAACCAAATCAACGGCTTGACCACGACGGCGGTGGCGGCGCTCAGCGACGAACAGATCGCGGGGCTGACGGCGACGCAACTGGCGGGTCTCAGCACGACGGACATCGCGGCTTTGAGCAGCGATCAGGAAGCGGCGTTGACCACGACTCAGGTGAAGTCGCTAACGACGGCGCAGATTGCGAGCCTGACCAGCACCGAGGTCGCCGACCTGAGCGCCGACCAACTGAATGTGCTGACTGCAACGCGATTGAGCGCACTGACCTCGACCGCAGTGGCCGGACTGACGACGACCGAGCTGGAGGCCCTGACCACAAATCACCTGAAAGGGCTGACCTGGACTGCGCTGGACGCACTGGCAGCTACGCAACTGGCGGCGTTGAGCAGCGCGCAATTAGCGGCGTTGACGACGACGCAGATCGCCGGGCTGACCAGCACCGTGATTGCGGACCTGACCACGACGCAACTCGGCGCACTGACGCAGACAGAGCTTGGCGCGCTCGTTTCCACAGCGGCTGCGGGTTTGTCGGCCACGGACCTGAGCGGATTGACGACGACGCAAATGAAAGGCCTGAGCCAAGCCGCGCTTGCCGGCCTGGCGGACACACAACTGGCGGCGTTGACCGATACGGAAATGGCGGTGCTGACGACCACGCAACTGGCGGCGTTGAGCAGCACGGACGTATCGGAGCTGTCGGCGGCGCAACTGGCGGATCTGTCCTCGGCGCAACTGGCGGCGCTGACACAGACCGCAATGGCTGGAATCGACGACGACGACATTGAAGCGCTGAGCGTGACACAGTTAAGCAAATTGACCTCCAGTCAACTCGGCGGCTTAACCACGACGGCCCTGTCGGCGCTCAGCGACGAGCAGATCGCGGGGCTGACGACGGCTCAAATCCAAGGCCTGAGCTCGACCAACATTGCGGCCCTAAGCAGCGATCAGGAATCGGCGTTGACCACGACGCAGGTGAAGTCGCTGACCACCACGCAGATTGCGGGCCTGACCAGCGACGAGATCGCCGACCTGAGCACCGAACAACTGCAGGTGTTGACCTCAACGCAATTGAAAGCGTTGACCTCGACCGCGGCAGCGGGACTGACGACGACCGAACTGGAGGCGCTGGCCGCGACTCAGCTGATGGGCCTGACCAGCACGGTGCTGGGCTCGCTGGCGGACACGCAGCTAGCGGCTTTGAGCACCACGCAAATGGCGGCGCTGACGACGACGCAGGTCGCCGGGCTGACCAGCACCGTGATTGCGGAACTGACCACGGCGCAACTCGACGCGTTGACGCCGGCGCAACTGAAAGCGCTCACCTCGACCGCAGTGGCCAGTTTGCCGGCCGGGGACCTGAGCGGGCTGACGACGACTCAACTGGAAGGCCTGAGCCAAACCGCAATTGCCGTTCTGGCGGAGACGCAACTGGCGGCGCTGAGCGATGCGCAGATGGCCGCGCTGACGACGACGCAAGTGGCGGCATTGAACAGCACGGAAGTGTCGGAACTGACGGCAACACAACTTGCGGACCTTTCTTCGACGCAACTGGCGGCGCTGACGAGGACCGCCATGGCGGGGATCGGCGACGACGACATCGAAGCGCTGAGCGCGGCGCAATTGAGCGGATTGACCTCCAATCAGGTCGGCGGCCTGAGCACGACGGCCGTAGCGGCGCTGAGCGACGCGCAACTCGCGGGGTTGACGACAACGCAACTCAGAGGCCTGAGCGCGACGAACATCGCGGCGCTGAGCAGCGATCAGGAATCGGCGTTGACCACGACTCAGGTGAAGTCGCTGACCACCACGCAGATTGCAGGCCTGACGAGTACCGAGGTTGGTGGCCTGAGTGCAGCCCAACTGCAGGCGTTGACCTCAACGCAATTGAGTGCGCTGACCTCGACGACGGCAGCGGGACTGACGACGACGGAGCTTGAGGCACTGACCACGGCTCAGCTCAAAGGGCTGACCAGCACAGCGCTGGACGCTCTGGCGGCCACACAGCTAGCGGTTTTGAGCACCACGCAAATGGCCGCGCTGACGACCACCCAGATCGCCGGGCTGACCAGCACCGTGATTGCGGACCTGACGTCGACGCAACTCGGTGTGCTGACGCCGACGCAACTCAGCGCGCTCACTTCGACTGCGTCCGCCGGGTTGTCGACCGGAGACGTAGACGGGTTGACGTTGACGCAACTGGAAGGCCTGAGCCAAACCGCAATTGCCGCCCTGACGGAAGCGCAACTGTCGGCGCTGACCGATGCGGAAATGGCCGCGCTGACGACGGCTCAAGTGAAGGCGCTGAGCAGCACGGAAGTGTCGGAGCTGACGGCGACGCAACTGGCGGATCTCTCCGCGACGCAACTGGCGGCTTTGACAAAGACCGCAATGGCGGGGCTCAATGACAGCGACATCGAAGCGCTGTCGACGACACAAATCGCCGCGCTGAGCGCAACGCAGATTGCGGCTTTGGCGACTTCGGCAATCGCCGGACTCACGACCGCGCAAATCGCCGCATTCACCACGACGCAACTGACCGCCTTAACGTCGACTCAGTTTGCGGCTTTGACGCCGACGCAACTGGCGCAACTGACCGCGACCCAGATGAGCCTTCTGACAACGGCGGAAATCGCCGGGCTGACTTCAGACGATCTTTCCGTCCTGACGGCGGCACAGCTTGGTGCGCTGAGCGCGAAGCAAATTGCGGCCTTGTCGACCGGCGTTCTTGGCGGCCTGACAACCACTGAAATTGAAGAGCTGACCACAACCCAGATTGCGGCGCTGACCTCATCGCAACTTGCAGCTTTGACGACACAGCAAATTGCGGCCTTGAGTTCAAGCCAGATCGATGCCCTGAGCACGACCGCAATCGGCGGCATGGTCGACACACAAATCGGGGCATTGTCGCTTTCCCAGCTAGCAGCTTTTACGACTTCCGACATCGGCGCGCTAAGCTCCACGGCTATCGATGGATTCACCACTACGGAACTGGCGGCCCTCTCCACAGCTCAGATTGCCGCATTGAGCACCGCCGCGGTCAGCGCGCTGAGCGACAGTCAGGTCGTGTCGTTGACCGCCGCGCAAATCGCCGCGCTGACGATCGCACAAATCGCCGCGCTGACATCCACGGAAGTGGGCGATTTGACAACGGCCCAGTTGAACAGTCTCGGCACAAATCAAATAGCGGCTCTGACCACGACGGGGGTTTCGGGGCTCACGTCGGACCAAGTTGCAAGTTTGACGGCCAGCCAGACCGAGGCGCTTTCCGCGACGCAGATGGCGGCTCTGGCGGCGGATGCGGTCGCCGGGCTGACGCAAACCCAGTTAGCTGACTTGTCGTCCACGCAGATTTCGGCTTTTACAGCCTCGCAACTGGCGGCGCTGACAACGGCGCAAATCCAGGACCTGACAGACGCGCAGGTGGCCTCGTTGTCGAGCACGGCGCTGAGCGGGTTAGTCGATACGCAGATGGCCGCGATGTCGACCGATCAAGTGGAAGCTCTTTCGACTATGCAGGTCGCGGGTCTATCGACCACGGCGATCGGCGGATTGACGGCGGCGGAATTGGCCGCGCTTTCCACAGATCAGATCGAGGCCCTGACGACAACCGAAGTCGGCGCGCTCAATTCGACACAAGTGGCGTCGTTGACCAGCGATCAATTGGGCAACCTAAGCACCACCCAGATCGCGGCGATATCGACATCGGCGATCGTGGGCCTAACGGCGTCCGACCTGGCAGCGCTTTCGACCGGCCAACTGGCAGCGATGACCTCCGCGCAGTTTGACGCGCTGACGACAGATCAGATCGAATCGCTGACTGCGTCGCAGATGGCCAGTCTGACCACCACGGAAATCAGCGGAATGGATTCAACGCAGGTCGATGTCCTCTCGGCGACGCAGATCGCAGCTCTTTCCGCGGATCAACTGACGGAACTGTCTTTGGTCGGGCTGGACGGATTCTCGACGACCGATATTGCCCAACTGACGACCACGCAGATTGCCGCGCTGACGACGGAGCAACTGGCCAGCCTGAGCGCCGACCAACTGGCGGCTCTGACGGCGACGCAGATCGCGACACTTTCGTCTACGCAACTCCAAGGGCTGGATGCGACCGAGTTCGCTCAGCTTTCGACGGCGCAACTCGCAGGGCTGACCGCAACACAGGTCGCGGAACTAGGATCGACACAGGTTGGTGCGCTCACCAGCACGCAGATCAACGCCTTTTCCGCCAGCCAGCTCGCGGCGCTCACAACGACCGAGCTCTCGGAAATCAGCACGACGGCAGTGAGCGGACTGACCATGTCCGCACTGGGAGAGCTGACCACGCGCCAGTTCGCGGCGTTCACGGGCACGCAATTCGGGGCGTTGACGACGACGCAGATCGCCGATTTGACCAGCACGGAGATCGGCGTATTGACCACCACCGAACTGAGCGGACTGGCGGACACGGAAATGTCGGCATTCACGGCAACCGAGCTTGGCTTGCTGACCTCGACGCAGATCGCATCGCTGTCGACGACGGCGGTGAGCGGACTAACCGCCGCGCAAATCGCCGACCTGACAACGACTCAGATCGAGCAACTGACGGCAACGGAACTGGCCGCGTTTACGACGACCCAGTTGGCGTCGCTGACAGACAATCAGCTGGCGTCACTGACGACGACGCAAGTTGCGGGCTTGACGTCGACGGAAATCTCCGCGCTATCGCTCACGCAACTGGGCGATTTGACAGACACTGAGATCGGAGCCCTGAATGCTACCGAACTGAGTGCCTTAACCAGCACGGAAGTTGCGGCTTTGTCCAGCGACCAACTGGCATCGCTCACGACCACTCAGATTGCGGATCTGAGCACCACTGGAATCGCGGGCTTGACGGCGACCGAGTTCGCGGAAATGACGCTGAAGCAGGCACAGGCAATGACGGCCGCTCAGGTCGGATCGTTGACTACGACACTGCTAAATGCGTTGACGACAACCGAGCTGAACGAGCTAACGGCAACGGAGATCTCGGGTCTGGCGTCGACGGAGGTTGCCTCATTGAGCGCGGCGCAGTTGAGCGCCATGACGACAACCCAGCTTGCGTCGCTGTCCTCAAGGGGCGTCGAGGGGTTGACGTCCGACCAGCTTGGCGCCTTGACCACGGCGCAATGGGCCGCGCTGACTCCGACGGAGTTAAGCTATTTAACGACGACGCAGCTGCAATCATTGACGACCGCCGAATTGCCGGGGCTGACGACGACTCAAGTGAGGGGCCTGACGACAACGGAAATTGGCGCGCTGACAACCGCACAATTGGCGGCCCTGAGCACAACTCAAGTCAGCAACCTGACTTCAACCCAGGTGAATGCTCTGGCAAGTTCGGAAGTTGCATCGCTTTCCGCGACGCAGCTTGGCGGCCTGACAACGACCGAGATAGCGGCCCTGAGCACAACAGGGATCTCCGGGTTGACTGTTACCGAACTTGGGGAGTTGACCACCAAGCAGTTGGCGGCGCTGACGTCGACCGAGATCGGCGCGCTGACCACGACCGTGATCGACGCACTGACCACCACCCAGATCGGGAATCTGACGACGACGCAGGTCAAAGGTCTCAATTCGACAGAAGTCGCGGCGCTCAGCGAGACCCAGCTTGACACTCTGACGACAACACAGATCGCCGCGCTCTCCGCGAGTGCAATCTCGGGAATGACGGCGAGCCAGATCGAAGAGCTGACCACAAATCAGGTGGCGGCGCTGAGCAGCAGCCAAGTTGCGGCAATTTCCGGCACGGCGATTTCCGCAATGAGCACCGAGGAGATCGCGGCGCTAACCAGCACCCAGTTTGAGGGCATTTCGTCGACGGCCATCGCGGCGCTGACGACCACCCAAATCGAGAGCCTGACAACGACAGAGCTGAATACACTGACCGCAACGCAGATGAACAGCCTGACGTCCACGCAAGTGGCGGCGCTATCAACCGCGCAGTTAGAGGCGCTGACGACGACGCAGATTGCCGCCTTGAGCGCGTCGGGAATCTCGGGAATCACGGCGGAGCAAATGGCGGCATTAGCGACAACACAGCTCGCCGTACTCGCGGCTACGGAGATGGCCGCCCTGTCGGGGACCGCAATCTCTGGCATGACGAGCACAGAGTTTTCGTCCCTGACCACGACGCAATTCAGCGCGCTTTCGGCGACCGGCATCGAGGGCCTGACCGCGACACAGCTATCCGGACTCACGACGGCGCAGTTGGCTCTTCTGACCGCGACGGAGCTGAGCGGACTCACCTCAACCCAGGTCGGGGCTCTCATGACAACGCAGTTTGAGGCGTTGACCGCAACGCAGCTGAGCGCGCTATCGGCTGGCGGAATCGTAGGACTGACGCCGACGGACCTGAGCCTGATGACCACGACGCAGGAAAGCGGGCTGACGGAAGACGAAATCGGCGAACTCACCACCACGCAGATTCAGGAACTTTCGACCGCGCAACTGGCGGCGCTGACCACGGCGCAACTGGATGGGATCACGCGGATGCAGATGCGCGCCCTGACGGCAACCGAGTTCGCCACGCTCAGCACCACGCAGATCTCATCGCTGAACGCGACGCAGATTGCGGCCCTGACTGCGACGGAACTGAACGATCTGACAGAGACGCAAATGGGTGCTCTGACCGCGGACCAGGTAGCCGAGTTGACGGCCGCCCAGTTTGGCGCAATGACAACCTCGCAACTCGACCAGGTGTTGCCCGATCAGATGGGCGAAATCGCCACAACGACAATTTCGGAATTGTCGACAACCACCGTCTCCAGTTTGACGAACACACAACTGGAGGCGCTGAACGGCACGCAGATCGCCGCGTTGACCAGCGATCAGCTTGACGCGTTGAGCAGCAGCCAGGTTGCGGCTCTCGAAGATGCCGAGGCTTAACTGGAGAGGTTCTGCGCGCGGGATTTCGCGGCATCCAGCGGGAAACACGTGCTTTACTGGTCAATGAGTGAAGTGTTTATGCCCAAGGATCTGCTTTCATCCGCCGTCATTCATTCCATGACTCGAAATTTGAGTGTTGCCGATCTGATTCGCACCGCGGACACGCTCAAGCAGAGCAATCAGGCACAGTCGGTCACGGCGCTCTACTCAACCTGGATCCGGAATAACGAGGACCATCCGCTGCTGTATGCGGTTCTGTTCAATTATGGGGTGACGCTGACCGATGCCGGTCAACTGCAGGAAGCGCGGGAGTGCCTGGAGAGGGCGATCAAGATCAACCCCGACTTTCTCCCGCCGTACATCAATCTGGGCCGGATCTACGAACGTCTTGGGCAGGCAGGGATGGCGGTCGTGCAATGGTCGGCCGCTCTGGCCAGAACCACGGCGATTAACGGCACCGCGATTGCTCACAAGACGACGGCGCTGAATCAAAGCGCGCGCGCGCTGGAGACAGCCAATCAAGATGAGGCCGCCGAGGACTTTCTGCGCCAGAGCCTGGAGATCGACTGCACGCAGCGGGAAGTGATTCAACACCTCATCGCACTGCGGCAGCGGCAGTGCCACCGCCCAGTCGTGCTTCCTTCGGAGCGAGTCAGCCGCCAGGCTTTGCTGGAAGGCATCTCGCCGCTATCCGCGGCGGCCCTCACCGACGATCCGATGTATCACCTGGCGGTTGCCTGGAACTACAACCGGCTCGATGTGGGCACTTTGACGGATGCCGTTCTGTCCTGGCCAAAAGCCGAGAAGAATCGCGGTCCCCTCCGAATCGGTTATCTGTCTTCCGACCTTCGGGAGCACGCAGTGGGCTACCTGGCGGCAGAAGTGCTGGGCCTGCACGACCGCGGCAAGGTTGAGGTTTTTGCCTATTACTGCGGTCCCGAAGCCAAGGACCGGTTGCACGAGCACTTCAAGAAGACATCCGACCATTGGGTTTCAATCAGAGAAATGGACGACGCAGCGGCAGCCAAGAGAATCCGGGACGACGGCATTCAGATTCTGGTCGATCTGAACGGCTACACCCGCGAAGCCCGGCTGAAAGTAGTTGCGCTACGGCCGGCGCCGGTCATCGTGAATTGGCTGGGCTATCCCGGCACGATGGGCAGCCCGTATCACAACTATGTGCTGGCGGACGAATGGGTCCTGCCCGAGTCGAGCGAGATCTACTACTCGGAGAAGGTGCTGCGTCTGCCCTGTTATCAGCCAAACAACCGGAAACGTGCGGTGGCGCCGAAATCTCCCACGCGGCGCGAAGTTGGCCTTCCGGACGATGCGATGGTCTACTGCTGCTTCAACGGAGCGCATAAGATCTCCCGTTTCGCCTTCGAACGCTGGATGACGATCCTGGCCCAGGCGCCGAACAGTGTTTTGTGGCTTCTCAGCAGCATCGATTCCGTCGACGCGCGGCTGAAGCAGTATGCCGCCGAACTTGGAATCTCGCCGGAGCGAATCGTTTTTGCCAACAAGGTCGCCAACCCGCATCATCTGGCGCGTTATGTGCTGGCCGATCTGATGCTCGACACGACTCCCTACGGAGCGCACACCACGGCCTCCGATGCGCTCTGGATGGGGGTTCCGGTGCTGACGCAGAGCGGCCGTTCCTTTGCTTCCCGTGTGTGCGGAAGCCTGATTCGCGCCGCCGGGCTGCCGGAGCTGGTTACGAGTTCCGCGGAAGATTTTGTGCGTCTGGCGGTCGAATTAGGCAACGACCGCGTGCGATTGAAGTCCCTCCGCAAGAAGCTCTCGAAGAACCGCGATTCCTGTGTCCTGTTCGATACGCCAACGCTGGTGAGGGAATTGGAAGACCGGTACAGCCGAATGTGGGAAGAGTACAAGTCCGGGAAGCTTCCTGTTCCGGACTTGAGAAACCTGGATGTTACCCTGGAAATCGGCTCCCGGATAGACCCCGAAGAGATCGAAGTCCAGAACATCGAGGACTACGAAGGCTGGTGGCGCGGGAAACTGGAGATGCGGAACAAGTTTCGTCCCATCGCACCGGACCGGCGCTTGTTTCATGACGCCGGAGTGCGCGCAGAGAATCCGCAGCGGTGACGAACTCGGGGTTTGCCTCTGTCGAGGCAACGAACTAACTCACTCACTAAAGTGTGAGGAGATCCCCCGGCTCTGCCGGGGGATATTTACCCAACCAACCAATCAACTAACTAACGAACTAACTAATTACCTACCTACCTACCCACCCACCTACCTACCCACCCACCTACCTACCCACCCACCTACCTAACTACCTACCTACCTAACTAACTAACTAACTCCTAACTAAGTCCATGGAATGCGAATCGGCTCTCAGCCCGGGCTCCGAAAGTGACGGCCGCCCCGCGAGAACAGGTGGCGCAATGGATGGCGAGAGGCGCGGGAACGTCGCCGCCGGACTACTGAAACGCCCTGCTCAGGGGCAGGGGATCGAAGGCGGAGAGGAACTGCCGGGCCTCGGCGGAAAGAATGCCGTGCGTCTCGCTCTTCGGCGCGTTGGAGTGGAGCCGGTCGATCCGGATCATGAGGGGAACCGGATGCGCTCCCGTGCCAGCCAGTTCGCCAATTCTCGGGCGCAGAACGATGAAGCGGAAGCGGCTCGCAGGTGAAATTTGCTGAGCCTGCGAGCAGGACCCGGGAGTGCAACTGGCGCTGACCACGATGCTGTCGGTGATTCCGTCGCTGTAGAAGCCGGTGCTGAACTCGACGGGCTTTCCTTGCGATGTGGCGAAGGTCTGGGTGGTGAGCAGATCGGGTTCGAGGCCGCGCGCCAGCCAGCACGAATTCGCGTCGTGGAAGGTGACATCCGGCGCAACCCAGACGGCGACGACGACTTCGTCCGATCCGGGCGCGGAGTAGGCGGCGCTTTCGACGAGCGTTTTTCCGCCCGATTGCTCGTCCCAGGTGCGGGTGAGCGTGAAGGCGCCGATTTGATGGGGGAAGCGCGCGGCGGGCGGCGCGGCCGCGGCCGGAGCGGGCCGGCGGGAGCGGATCGCGGAAGAAGGCAGCGCGAGAACGAAGACAATCGCGGCGGCGAAGGCCGCGCATTTCAAGAAAAGACTCCGGCTTTGCGGAGTGGGGCCGGAGACATCGAGCGCGACAGGCGAAGGCGGCAGCGGCTGCTTCAGGCTCGCGACCCAGAGGAACAGCAGGATCGCGATCAGGAACAGGCATGAGCCGATGGCGTAGTCGGCTTGCTTGGCGGCGGCCTGGAGCGCGGAATGGCCGAGCGCGATGCGGTAGTAGAGAACGAGAACGCAGAGGCGGATGAGGTTGAAGAGATATCCCAAGAGCACTCCACCGGCGACGGTCGCGGCCCAGCGGCGAAGGGAGACGCGCTTGAGATAGCCGAGCACCAGCGCGACATAGCCCAGGGCGACCGCGCCGCGGATGCCGTCGCAGCCGGGAGCGATAAACATGCCGAAGTCCGGCGAGAACATGAGGCGCAACTGCGGGGTAGTGGGCACGAAACGGATGAGCGTGGCAAAGGATCGCGCGACGTGCGCGGAGATGTTCTGCAGCGGCAGGTCAATCAAGCTGTTCGAGAGGATCGGCACGGGCTGCGAGAGCAGCAGCAATCCGAGTGGAAACCAGGCCCCGCGCCAGACGCGCGTCCCGGCAAAGAGCAGGACGGCGCCGCTCGCGTAGAGATAGACGGGAAGCGATAGCGGGATGAGGGAGACGAGCGCTCCGCCCGCGGCGACGAAGAGCAGCGCGCTTTCGCGGACGAGGCTGAGGACGAAGGCAAGCGCGACGGCAAACAGGCCCCACCAGCTCCCGCGCATCCGCCAGCCGTGTTGCCGCCAAACGCGAAGGGTGAGCACGAGGCTCACGGGCGGAATCAAGATGCCGATGGAGCGCAGGGGATCGGTGGTCCAGCACCGCCAGAGCAGGGCCAGCTCGCGGCCGATGCCGAAGCAACCGGCGGCGGCGAGGATCGCGACGGCGCACCAAAGCGCGAGAGAAGACGCGGAGAGAGGGCCGGCTGGAGTTTGCGGCGCGTGCGCGACCTCGTTCGACGATGGGTTCCGCGAATTCTCCGCCATGGCGACTGGCCGCCTTCTCTTCAACATCATCGCATTCTGCCGCGCCCTGGCATTTCTCCCAATGGAGAGCGGGAAGTCAAAACGGCCAAGTTGCCGCGAACACCAGTGAGCGACAACCTCCGATTCATCAGATCGCTCCCCATCATTGGGAGAAATGCCTTACGGCGTCTGCGGCGGCCCGGCGAGCGGCGTCTTGACCGGCGCTGCGACGCCGATGAACTCGGTGAGCGTGTTCTTGCCGGAGTTCGAGACCCAGATGTTTCCGCTGGAATCGATGGCCAGGGCGTAGGGCTCGAGCAGGGAAGCGTCGCTGCCGAATCCGGTGGAGGGCGAGAGGAACGTACCGGGCGTGGCGCTCGAAGCGCCATCGATCTCGGAGAGAGAGTTGCCCTGGTAGTTCGTCACCCAGACGGTTCCCGCGCCGTCGACCGCAACTCCCTGGGGATGATTCACGCCGCCGCCGGCCGCGGCATCCAGCTTGAGCGCCCCGCAGGTGTCGACCTCGCTGATGCTGCTGCCGTAGTAGTTCGCGATCCAGACGTTGCCGCTCTGGTCGGTGGCTACGCCTGACGCCCCGTTGCAGTTGCAGTCGTAGTTGACGACTTCCGATCCGTCGGCCGAGATCTTGGTGATGGGGAGCAGCCCGCCCTGGTTTGGGACCCACGCGTTGTGGCCGGCGTCGACGGCCAGCGAAACGGGGAAGGCGAGAGACGTGCCGCCCCAGCCGCCGGAGCTGGAGAGCGCTGTGCCGGAACTGTCTAACAAAGTCACCTTCGAGTCGCCGTAGTCGGCGAACCACATGTCGCCGTTGGTGTCGGCGGCAACCGCGATGGGGAAGTCGATGCCGCCGCCCGTAAGCCCGGTGGCGAGCGCCTGGCCGGAAGGGCCGAGTTCGGTCACGTTGCCCGACCCGCTGTTCATCGTGGTTTGCTCGTTGGCGATCCAGACGTTACCCTGCGTATCGAGCGCCATGCCGTACGACTGGTTGATGCCGGACCCGGCGATGCCGGAAGGGAACAGCGCGGCGCCGGCGGACGAGAACTCCGATACGGTTCCGAAGTAGCTCGCCACCCAGACGTCACCGGACGCAGCCACGCCGATCGACGTGGGCAGGTCCATGCCTCCGCCGGAGATGGTGTTGTGGAGCATCCAGTCGGGCGGCGCGGCGGACAGCGATGGCGAGAACACGGAGTTGCCCGCGGCCAGCGCATAGATGGCGGCGGCATTCCCGGCGGGCGAGTGAGCGATGTCGAGCGCCGCGTCGAGAGTGTTGGCCGGAACGCTGCTGCCGGAGACCGCGGCGTTGAACAGCGGCGAGCAGGAGCTGCTGCCGGCAGTCGTCGTGCAGGTGGCGAGAGCGTTGGCCAGCGAATTCAGCTTGGCGGTTGGCACGGTGAGCGTCAAAGGAATCCCGGAGCCCGGAGACGCGCCCGTGGACGGATTCACGAGGCTGCTCGCGGTCTGGAACGCGTTGTCGATGCCGGTGGTGTTGGTGCAACTTGCGCCCACATTCCCGCCGCTCGTCATAAAAGAAGCCAGAGCCCAGGCCGAAGCGGCGGTCGTGACTTCGTTCACGACAAAAGAGCTGCCTGAAGCGATGTTGCCGCAGGGGCCAAGCGCGGTCATGAGCCAGAGGGATGAGTTCGCGGCGGAGGCGGAGCTGGGTTGGCCGCCCTTCGAGAGCAGGTAGACCGGAGTCCGCGCCGAAGGGCAGGAGTAGCCGGAGGGAACGGTGAACGAGCCATCGGAGCCGGACGCCAACGCGGCCGCCAGCAGCGCGGTGGGCGCCGAGCCGTTGCCCGCGATTCCCGCGGCATAAAGCTGGACCGAGGCTCCGCTGACGGGATGTGAAGCGGCGAGAACCTTTCCGGAAAAGGAGACGCCGGCAACGGCGGTTCGCGCGGGACAGGAAACGGACGCGGTGGAAAGCACGCTTGGGGTGCAGCTACCGCCTGACCCGCCTTCGGAAGAGATGCTTCCGCCGCAGCCTGCGATGGCGGCGAACGACATTACGAGCGAAAGGGAGAAAACAATCCGCGGGAGGTTCACAATCGGCATCGCCATGCAACGAATGGGCACGGCCGGTCCGGCGTCTCGGGCTAGTGCTTCCGGCTGCGCGCAGCCCGCACACTTGCCACCAGCGCTCCAATGCCGCCTACCAGAGCCAGCACAATGGTCGGGTCCTCCGGCGAGTCGACACATCCATCGTCCTGCGCACGCAAAGGAAGAACAATGGCGGCCAGCATCAGGGCCAGAACAAAGGAGCAGCGGCGAACCATGCGGACCTCCATCCATGAGTCTGAGTTCATTATCCGCAAAAATAGGGGCCTTTCACCGACAAAGTCCCACGAAAGTAACTTCAGGATACACGGGACGGCACCCCCTGCAGCGAGTCTCTGAGCGCGGCAAACTGTGCGAAACGAGGCCGGTTTTCCCGGCGTGCGGCCGGACCGCGGCAGAAACGCCCGCTTCAGTGGGTCGGCCGGCGGTCGAAACTGTTCCGGATGGCGAAGAACGCCTGCTTGGGGCGGTAGTCGAGATCGAAGGGAAGGGAACGCTGCGGGCGATTGGGCTGCTTGCGGTGGTGCGTGGGCCCGTTGTTGAGCCAGGTGAACCGGTCGCTGAAGTCCCAGGTCAGCACCAGCTTCACCGCCGGATTCGCCAGAGCGATGCGGAGGTAGCCGGTGTAGGTTTGCGCAATGAGGGCGTCGCGCTTCACGGGATCGTCGCCGGCGATGTCGTCCTCGTTGACGTCGAGCTCGGTCAGGTAAGCCTCGAGGCCCATCTGGCGGATGGCCTCGATATAGTCGGCCAGGCCTTTGCCGAAGGTTGTGGGCTGGGCCGCCTTGATGTGGCTCTGAATTCCCACGGCGTCGAGGGGAACGCCGCGCTTCTTCATGCCGCGCAGCAGATCGAGGATCAGCCGGCGCCGCTCGCCGTCTTCCTCGCTGTCGTACTCCACGCCGTAGTCGTTGTAGGTGAGGCGGGCGTGCGGATCGGCGACGCGCGCCGTGCGGAAGGCCAGGTCGATGTAGTCCGGCCCCATCTGCTCGTACCAGAACGACTTTCGCAATGCGCCCGGCTGGCCGTCGCTGGGCAGGATGGCTTCGTTGACCACGTCCCAGGAGTGCAACCGGCCGGCATAGTGCTTGCAGACGGTCGTGATGTGGTCGATGAAGAACTGGCGCGTGTTCGGCCGGTTCTCGGGAGTTTGGATCCAGGAGGGGACCGACTCATGCCAGCAGAGCGTGTGGCCGCGCATCAGCATGTGGTTGTTTTCGGCGAAGTTGAGCAGGAAATCGGGCCGGGCAAAATCGAATTTGTCTGGAGCTGGGCGCAGGGCGATCCACTTCAGCTCGCCGGTGGGAACGACGATGCCGCACTGCTCGCGGATCAGCTCGGCGAAATCGGAATCGCTCTGCACATTGCGAACGATGACCGCGGAGCCGAAGGTCAGGCCGTGGCGGCGGGCATGCGCCTGAAGCGAGCGCGAGCCGGAAACCTCATGAAACGAGAGGGGCAGGACGGGCGGGATTCCAGCGGGATGCGCGCAGCCGGCAAGCAGTGACGCCACCGAGCCGGCAGCGGCGGTTGCAACCGCGGCCCCAGCTCCCTTTACGATGAACTCCCGCCGTGTATTCATGCCGAATGAGCCGTCCCTTCCGCGAACCGATCGAACCCAGGTCTCAGCCTACCAGGGGTTCTGGCCGAGCGGCTGATAGCGCACCCAGTCGTAGTCCACGGACCCTGGGTCGGTGGCGGCCGTTGTAAAGGCGAAAAGAGCGGGCCGCGAGCCCTTCCACCAACTGAACCGGATGGGTGTCGCTTCGCCGAGCGGGAGGAACGTCCTACCGTCGTCGAGGCTGTAGGAATAGCGAGCCATGTCGCCGTCGACGCGCACGCGAAGCTGGATGGCGGCTTGCGAAATATCCGGTCCGGGAGCGCGGTCCCGAAGATGAAAGAAGCTCAATCGACGCGTCGTTCCCGTCTGCACGATCTCCAGGCCGGTCGCGGACTGCTCGAACATGGCCAGGCCGGCATGAACGCCGGACCTCATCTCGGTGAGGTCCATGCGGACGGTGAACTCGAAGGCGTTGTCCTGCATGCACTGGGTCAGCGTGTTGCGCGCGGAGAGCAGTCCATCCGCAGGCATCGGGAGGAGGCGCAGATGGCCGGGCCGCGCGCTCAGGGACCAGTGGGCGTCGTCGGGATTATGGTTCCACTCCCACTGCGGGCCGAGCGTCGCGCTGCTGAAGTCGTCTGAGGTCTGCGGCCGCTCGTCGGAAATCGAACCGGGGTGGCCGGGAATCGGGCCCGAAGGCATCGGCTGCCCGGTCGTGGCGCCGTCGGGAACCGCGCCGATGACCGGCCAATCGTTCTGCCAGCGCACCGGCTCGAGATGGACGATGCGGCCGTGCGCTCCGTCGGATTGGAAGTGCACGAACCATCCTTCGCCGCCGGGAGTCTCGACGTAACCGCCCTGGTGCGGGCCGTTGATGCGCGTCGAGCCCTGCGCAAGAACCACGCGAAATTCGTACGGGCCGTAGATTTGGCGCGACCGCAGCACCGCCTGCGCTCCGCCGTTGACTCCGCCGAAGGGAGCAAAGATGTAGTAGTAGCCGTTGCGCTTGTAGAGCTTAGGGCCTTCCAGAGTGGGCAGCTTGTCGTGGTCCTGCACGATGATCTTGCCGGCATCGAGCAAGCGCTTACCATCGGGCGACATGTGGTGCAGGATCAGAGGGCCGGCTCCGGTCATGGAGTGAATCAGATAGGCCTCGCCGTCGTCGTCCCAGAAAGGGCAGGGGTCCTCGAGGCCAGCCTGGGCGAGGATGGCTTGCGGCTTGCTCCACGGGCCGGTGATCTTCTCTGCCGTGCTGACGAAGATTCCCGCGTCGGGCATGGGGAAGTAAACGTAGTACAGCCCGTCGTGTTTGCGGATAGAAGGCGCCCAAACCCCATCGCCGTACCGATCGCCCCCAGTCAGGTTGTAGCGGGGGTCCATGTCGAGGCGGTCGACCACGTGGCCCAGGATCGTCCAATGCACAAGATCCGTCGACTGCAGAATGGGAATGCCGGGGACAAAATGGAAAGTGGAGGCAATGAGGTAGTAGTTCGGGCCATCCCGGATCACGTCAGGGTCGGAGTAGTCGGCGAATAGGATGGGATTGCGATAGGTCTCTTGCGCGGCTGGCTGCGACGCCCGCGCCGGAACGATAGCCGTAATCGCCGAAAGGAGAACCGTCAGCAGTAGTCTCTGTGGCCGGGGGCGTCCTTCGCAACCTGCTGTTTTGATCATCGAGTGGCCTTCACGTTCTGCTCGCGTTGCCTTTAGAGATGGAAGCGGCTCCTCGCGGCCGCTGCCCTTGGGCACTCGACCCGTGACAGACTGCTGCAATGGGCGATTCTGTTGGCTTCCGAGATCCAATAATAAATACAGGACGAAATGGGGAGTGCGGAGATAGGCCGCACTCCCCACGGTTGTTAGAAGAGCAGCTTCAACGACAACTGAGCGATGCGCGGATCGTTCTGCGGAGCCGTGCCGGCCCAGTTCTGGGGGGTGGTGCTTGTGATGCGGCCAAACGTCGAGCCCAACGTTGTGGCAGGATCGCCCAGGTTGGTGTGGTTCATCAGGTTGAAGTACTCGGCGCGGAACTGCAGATTGGTCCGCTCGCTGAAGACGAACTTGCGAGTCAGACTCGCATCCCAGTCGACGTAGTGCGGGCCGACAAAAGAACCCTTGGCGATGGTCCCGTAAGTGCCGGCAGGATTGACGGTGAAGCTGGAGGGATTCAGGTAATTGCGGCAGTTCACTCCGGTGGAGCAAGCCGTTCCGCCATAAGCGCCGCTTCCGCTGTACACGGCGCGATCGCGGTTTTGATCCGAGCCGGAGTTGTTGGACTGGCTCGACCAGACGGTGAGCGGGTCGCCGCTGCGGTACTGGAAGAGGCCGGTGGTGGACCAGTCGCCGAGAATGTAGCGGACGACCTCGGGAGTTCCATTGCTCAGCTTCGGAATCGAGTACACGTACGACAAAGCGCTGACGTTGTGGTGATCGAAGTCCGCCGGTCCGTAGTCGAGTGCCTTGAAGTTCGAAACCGTGATCGGATAGACAAACGAGTTGTTGTTGCCGATCGAGGTGGCGGCCTGGTTCCAGGGCATGTTGTCGAGCGTGTGAGACCAGGTGTAATTGAACAGCACGGTCAGCCCGTAGCGCATGCGCTGTTCGGCCGAAAGCTGCATGGAGTTGAAGTTGGTGTTGCCGCCGGTGTTGGCCGCGGTGATGGTGCCGGGATAGCAACTGTTGGTGGTCGAGCATCCCGACTGGTTGTAAAGGCGCGTGCCGCTCACGGCCGGGTTCAGCTCCATCGGCGCCCACTCGTGGCTGCCGTGTGTGGCAACGTAAGCCAGGCGCAGGGAGAGGCTGCCGGTGAGCTGCTGCTCCGCGGTCAGGTTCCAGGCGTAGGTGAGCGGGTCGTGGAAACCCTTGAACGGGTCGTAAGTGAGCCAGCTCTGGTTGGCGTTGATTGGCGTCGTCGAAGTCGGCGGCTGCGGCGCCGGGAACGGATTCGTGGTCCCGTAGGTGGTGAAGGGATTGGCGACGTTCATGGAGATCGTCTTACTCGAGTTCAAGGTGATCGAAGTGATGAACGGCGCGAGGTTGGAATAGATGTTAAACAGCGTGCTGTTGATGCGGCTGTCATAGAACATCCCGGCGCCGCCGCGAATGCTGGTCTTTCCGTTGCCGAACACATCGTAGGCAAAGCCGAGCCGGGGCATGAAGTGGTCGAAAGCCGACGCGACGCCGTTGCGGTTGAAACCGGAATCGCCGGCGAACTGCATTCCGGCCGGCGCCAGCGGATACATTGTGGAGTGAGTGTTCGAGGCCCAGAGGGTGGGGAAGAAGCTGCCCATGCGCCCCTGAAGCTCGTGCCAGGGTACGAACGGCTCGTAGCGCACGCCGTAGTTCAGCGTCAGATTGTGCGTCGCCTTCCAACTGTCCTGAACGTACGCGCCCTGGAACTTGCCGCGCGGGTTGAAGAACTGGCCGGAGGCCTGGACGAACTGGTAGAGGTAGCCGAACTCGAAGCTGGCCATCGCGTCGCCGCTGATGTTGGAGTTGAACGTGAATTGTCCCGGCTGTTCGTAGAGGTTGTTCACGTCGATCTTCGACACCTCGCCGTGATAGCCGGCGTCGATGTTGTGCCTGCCCAGCAGGAAGTGGATGTCGTCGGTCAGCGTGTAGTTGCCGCGGCGGAAGAAAGCCTGCGGGTTGTCGCCGATGCTGAAATAACCCGAGACCTGGAACTGGTTGATCTGCTTGTACGCCGGCTGCCAGACGTTGACGCCGAGGTCGGCCACATCGACGCTGCTCGAGATCGGCCCGCGAGAGTCGTTATCGAGCTGGTTGCTGATGATGAAGTTGTTCACGATATGGTCGCTGAAGGTGTGCGTCTCGGAAATCAGCGAGTTGTAGTAGTGATTCGCCGCCCCGTCCATGTAGGTGAGCAGGTCCGCGGTGTTCAGGACGCCGTTCAGAATGTAGGAGTCGGAGAAGTAGCGAAGGGTCAGCTTGTCCTTCGGCGTCAGCTCCTGATCGACGCGGGCCGTGATTTCGGCCTGGCCGTAGTTGTTCGGCTTGGTGACGTTGCCGGGGTTGCCGCTGGTGGTCAGCGCCGGAAGATACTTGAGCAGGTTCACGGCGACGGAACTGAGGGCGCTCGAACTCCAAACGTTCGAAGTGCCGCTGGCGCAAGTGATGGTGGGAGTCAGGATGGCCGTCGGATCCAGAGGATCGCTGACGCAATCGGTGAACACCAGGTTGTTGGTGCCCGGCGATGCGCCCGAGGAGTTGGCGCCCGCCTGGGCGATCGAGGGCAGGATGGTGGAGCTGGAAATACTCGCCGCCCCGCGATTGATCGTCCGCTGATATCCGAAGAACCCGAAGGTCTTGTTGCTGTGGAAGAGATGCGGAATCTCCAGCGGTCCGCCGACGGTTCCGCCAAACTGGTTGCGCTTGAGCGGATCGGGGGTCTTCGAGTTTGTCGAGGCGCTATAGGTGAAGTAGTTGGCCGCGTTCAGCGCGCGATTGCGGACATACTCGAATAGATCGCCGTGGTACTGGGTGGTTCCACCTTTGGTGACGATGTTCACAACGCCGCCCGCATTCTGGCCGTACTGGGCGTTGTAGTTGTTGGTCTCGATGCTGAACTCCTGCACTGAGTCGGGCATGGGGAAGGGCAGGTTGACGTTGGTGTATTCGTCGATGTTGTTTCCGCCGTCGAGCATGTAGTTGGTCTGCCCGACGAACGTGCCGTTAGCCGAAATAGCAACGACCATCGGGAAGGTCTTGGTGTTTCCCTGGTCGGCCTGGGCAGGCGGCGCGATCGTAATGCCGGCCACCTCCTCGGTGAGTGCGGCCGCGTTGCGGCCGTTCAGCGGCAGGTCGTTCACCTGCGATGTCCCGATTACCTGCTGCAAGGTTCCCGTGGTTACGTCCACCTGCGCGGTTTCTGCGGTCACGGTCACCGTCTCGCTGGCCTTGCCGGGATGAAGCGTGATGTTCACCGTCAGCGCGTTGTCGGCGCGCAGTTGCACGCTCTTCTCGGTATAGGACTGGAATCCCGGGGCCGTGGCGGTCACGTTGTAGACCGTCGGCGACAGGATCGGAAAAACGAAGTTGCCCTGACTGCCTGTGGTTGTCTTCGAAGAGATCCCGGTGGCTGCCTGGACTGCCGTGATTTCCGCGCCGGCAATCACAGCGCCGCTGGTGTCTGTTACTGTTCCGTTGATGCTGCCAAAGCCCTGAGCGAACAACCGGCCTGAGGCGAAAACGCACAGTGCGCAAATCGCCACAAAGCACCCGATCCACTTGGGTAAACCTCTCATATTAGCCTCCTGAAACTTGCTTCTCTGAGCCTGCCGAGCCCCAATTCGCTGTGTCCGGGCTCGTCGAGCTAACTTCCTCATCCCGGAACAGACGACTGCGGACAGGCCAAAACCTGAGCCGGAGAGTTTGTATTGGAGTGAATGGACGATTGATGAGACAGGGACCGTTCCTGACGGTCAGGAATTCCTCTAAATAATTGATTAACTTCGAGTTATCCAGTCCGGCTTCCGGAAGGAACGGCCGGCGAAATCTGGTTTCTATTCGCTCGCCACGGCCAGGACTCTGGGCGGTCCCGGAATTCCGTCCGTGACGGTCGTTCCGAGGACGATTTGAAGGTTCTGTTCCGCGCCGCTCAACTGTGCCTGGCTGGCGATGGTCTGCATGAGGCGGGGGTCGGTCAGGAACTCGCCGGCGGCCTCGGTGCCGTAAGTGTAGAGCCCGCCAATCACAACCACGACGTGCCCGGTCTCGGAGTCGCGGATCCGGGAAATCAGGGCGAAGTCCTGCAATTTCGGGCTGTTGGCGCCGGTGACGGGCCGGGGCGGCTGATTCGTGGCCCAGCTCCAACCGCGCGAGGCGGGGTTTTTGGCGTCGCGGATGTAAATCAGGTGCTGGTCCGCATCCATGGCCAGGCTGTAGCGCAATTGACGGGTCAGACGCAGGCTCCACTCGTTGTTGAAGGCGCCGATCAGAACCACGGCGCCGCTCCTGAGGTCGGAAAACGAGCTTTCGCTTCCTCTGCGGATGAGGACCTGTTTTTTCCGGGCCTCCAATTCGCCGACCACCTGGGCAATGGTGACTGTATCGGCGAACGGGACCGTCTGGGACGAGTCGGAGCTTGGAACCGGGGTCACCTGGCTCCCAGTGGCATCCATGGAAGGCACCGTCGGCGGGCCATTGGGATGATCGCCCACGGCCACCAGCACCGGGCCCGGCGTATCGACGACCGGCTTCCAGAAGAGATCCTCGGGGTTTGTCCTGCGCGGCCCGTTGCCGCCGAACCAGAGCGCGGCAACGACCATGGCTGCGGCGGCGGCGGCTACGGCGAAGGTCCAGCGGCGCCATTTCGCTGCGGATCGTTTTGCCAGCCTGCCGTCTTCGGTCGCGGCTGCCAGCCCACTGGCCGCATGTGCGCCGTGCGGATCGAGCAGCGACTCCGCGGACTCCGCGTCGGCTTCATTCTCCGCACCGGGGTGGTGGCCGTGCCCCGGTAGCGCGAACCGCGGAATGTACGAGCCCGGCAGCAGGCTCATCCGCAGCTCGTTGCGGTGTTTTTCGTCGACGTAGTAGGTGGCGAGCCTTTTGCGCAGTTCGGTGGCGGCGGTGCGCACAATGTGATCGAGGTTCGTGTCGTACGCCGGATCGCGCCCAAAGACTTCGATCCCGATGGTGCGCTCCTTGATCTGCTCCGCCGATCCGTTCAGCGTCTGTTCCACCACATAGCGGAGGAACGAAACGGAGCGCTTGCTGGAGCGGAAGACGTCGTCGTGCACCAGCAGCTCGAGCTGCTCGCGAACCATGTCCGCGGTCAACTCCGGCGTCGTTCCGTACTCCACTTCGGGCGCGATCATCGAAATTCCAGTGACAGCGATTCTAGCATGGCGAATGAAGAGCCGGGGCCTATTAAAGCGATTTGCGCGGTTGTTCTTCGATGCCGTTGGAAAGGCAAGCCGCGGCGCCGCCGGCTCTCTGTCAATCGTTCGTGGCGTTGGATTGGTCGAAGATGTGGCCCATCTTCTCTTGCTTGGTCCGCAGATAGCGCTCGAAGGTTTCCTGCGCCTCGACCTCGGCCGAAACGCGCTCAGCAACCGTGATTCCGGACGACTCCATCGCAGCCACTTTGTCGGGATTATTCGTCATCAGCCGCACGCGCGAGACGCCGAGCAGCTTCAGCACCGCTGCCGGCAGGTCGTAGTCGCGGCAGTCTGCGGCATAGCCGAGTTCTTCGTTGGCCTCGACCGTGTCGAGCCCCCGATCTTGCAGCTCGTAGGCCTTCAGCTTGGCCATCAGCCCGATCCCGCGGCCCTCCTGCTGCTCGTAAAGCAGGATTCCCGCGCCTTCTTCGGAGATCTTCCTGAGCGCCAGCTCCAGTTGCAGGCGGCAATCGCAACGCAGCGAGCCGAAGACGTCGCCGGTGAGGCACTGCGAGTGGATGCGCACCAGCGGCGGCGCCGAATGCACGTCTCCCATGACCAGCGCCACCAGGCCCTCGACGGTGCGAGCCGGCTCGCAGCCGGGCTGACCCCCGGTTTGCACGCCTTCGAAACCCAGAATGCGAAACGCTCCCCAGCGCGTGGGAAAATCCGCTTCGGCGATCTGCTTCACGCCCTCCAGTCCCATGCTTCTATTTTACGAGGTGTGGCCGATTGCGGCGCCGCGGTCCATTTGCCGGTAGCCTGCCGCCGCGATTCTCGCCTTCGACCCGCGCGCCGCGATACAGTGATCGTGTGACGGATAAGCTGCTTCTCATCACGCTGCTGGTCAAGCTGGGCGTGGTCGCCTCGGTGGCCAGCATTCTGGCGCGGGCGTCCAGCTTCCGTCGGCTGTTCTTCGCCGAGAAGCGCCGTCCCGCCCAGACCGTCGCGCTGTTGGCGTTTTTCCTGGTGCCCCTCACGCTGGGAGTGTGGATCCGCCTCGTCGTGCCCAACTTTCTGGCCGCAGACATCTCGTTTGAGACCGTGGTCCTGCTCGGACTGCTCATCGGCCCCGGATGGGCGATGCTCGGCGGCGCGGTCCTGAGCGGTCCCGCCGTCCTGCATCACGAGTTCCTCGCGCTGCCGTTCAACGTCGTCCTTGGCTTCGCCGCCGGCACGATCGGCCGCTTCGTCGAGAAGGAAGAGATCTGGTCGTTCACGCCGTTTGTCGACCTCAGCCTCTACCGCTGGGTGCGCCGCAACGTGATCAAGCCGCGCATCGACCGCCAGATCCTGCTCCTGGTGCTGATCGCGGCCATGGAGACGATCCGCGACTGGATCGCGCATCTCTTCCCGCATCGCCTTTTCGCGCTGCTTTCCGATCGGATCTGGATGCAGGCTCTGGTCTGGCTTAGCGCGCCCATCTCGGTCGGCGTGGCCCTCAAAGTCTGGAACGTGCTCCGTGTCGAGATGTCGCTCGAAGAACAGAAGCGGCTGGTGCTGGAGGCGCGGCTCGACGCCCTGCAGCGCCAGATCAATCCCCACTTCCTGTTCAACACGCTCAACTCCGTTGCGTCGCTGGTGCGCAGCCAGCCAGAGCTGGCGCGCGAGATGACCGTCAAGCTTGCCAACATCCTGCGCGCCCTGCTCAAGGACCACGACACCTACGTTCCGCTGCGCGAGGAGCTCAAGTTCACCGACGACTATATCGACATCGAGGTGGTCCGTTTCGGCGCCGACAAGCTGCGCGTGGAGAAAGAGATCGATCCCCGCACGCTCGATGTCCTGGTGCCCAGCATTCTGCTGCAGCCGCTCATCGAAAACAGCATCAAGCACGGTCTGGAGCCGCGCATAGCCGGCGGCACGGTCACTTTGCGCAGCCGCCTGGAAGGCGACCGGGTGCTGATCGAGGTGGCAGACGACGGCGTGGGCATTGGCGGCGGCGCGGCCTCGGCAGTGCGAAGCAACGGCGCCGGCATCGGCATGAAGAACGTGCAGGAGCGGCTCGAAGTTCTCTATGGCAACCAGGCGCGCTTCAACGTGGTCAGCAGCCCCGGCCGAGGCACGTCGGTTTCCATCGAGATTCCGGCGGCCAGGCCCGGCGTGTCCTGACCAATTCGCGGGCCGGGAGTCTCGGACGGCCCGTCAGGGAATGGTCGTAATCGGGGCGGGTTTGTTCCCGCAGGGCGCTTGCAAGCGATTCTGCTGCATCCATCCCTCCAGGTCCTGCCATCCGAGATCGTCGGTAAAGCCGATCCACCGCGGCGGTAGCGCGAAGACGAAACGGCTGTTCTGGCCCAGCTTCGCGGGCCCGATGGGCGCTGCGCTTACCGACATGTCGGCCTTCTCCACATGCTGCCATTGCGCCGGCGTGAAGACCATGAGGGGAATGTCCTGGTACGGCTCGTCTGCGGTCCATTTGGGATGGCGGACGCGGAGCTGCGGCCCGTGAACGACCTGGCCGGAGCTGAACACCGTGCCTTGCCATTGCTCCGTGACGATCGTGAATTCCTTCCAGCTCGCGGGCAGCGCGAAACAAAAGCCGTATTGCGTGTTCCTGTAGACGATTGGCGCGGGCGCGGCGGCTGTTGCCGGGCTCTGGGCCGGCGCCGCCTGCGCGCTGGCTCCGGCGGGCGCGAGCGCGGCACAGATCAGCAGGATGGTCGAAATCGGGCGGAACTTCATGTTCAACTCCCTTCGCTCGCAGCCGCGGATGCAACCGGGATCGTCCGCCCGGTCTATTCGGCGGAGACAGCGCCGCCGTTCCCGGAGGCGCCGGGTGCGGCGGATGCGGCGGCCGCCAACGCCTCGGCCTCCGCTCTCTTCTTAACGCGGTCGGCCATCCAGAGCTTGAACTCCTCGTCCAGCGAAAGACCCGGCTTGCGGAACGGGCGTTCCTTCTGGTGCAGATGCTCGCGGAACGCTTCATGCTCTTCGATGGTTGCAGTGGCCATGTCGTGAGGCGTCTCTTGCACGGTTTGAACGGCCTTTCCTTTTCCGCTGAAAAGCCACTTCGTTTCAAACGGCGCCAAGGCGGGAATCAACCATCGAATAACGCCGAAGAACGGGATATGCGCTCTTCCCCACGCGATCCCAACGACGAGCGCCAGAAATGCCAGGTGCGTCAGAATCGTCGAGAAGATCGGCAATGACAAACCCTTCTCGTGCTCGGCGGAGACGATCAGGTAGATGAGGAACAAGTGGTAGGAGATCAGGATTGACGCATACGCGGCCACCGCGCCTTCAAGAAAATAGTGGCCGATAGCAAACCCGATCAGGCTGGATATCAAATAGGCGACTAACACCATTCGCTCTGCCTCCTCTCCCTGCGGCCGTTGCCTGCCGCCCCGCTCATCTCGCGGGAGCCTTTATCTGGGCGGGGTCTGTTTCTCGCAGCCGGGGGCGCGGACGTTGGCGCATCCGGCAAGCGGACCCGGATGATTTGCATTCAATATAGCGTGAAGCCAGACGCAGTCGAGCCTTTGTTGTCCGCCGGTGCGGGGAAGGGAACCATTCGCGCTATCCTCGAAACATGGTGCGCTTCACGGTGCTGGCTTCGGGCTCCAAAGGCAACAGCACGGTTGTCTCCGGCGGGCGCACGACCATCCTTGTCGACGCGGGCCTGAGCTGCCGCGAGCTTTTCCGGCGGATGAAGCTGGCCGGCGAGGAGCCGAAACTCTCGACGCCATCGTGATCACCCACGAGCACTCGGACCACGTCAGCGGCCTGGCGGTCACGGCGCGTAAGCTGGGAATTCCGGTCTACTTTACCGAGGCGACGCACCGCGCCTGGATGCGCTGGCTGACGCCGCGCCGCCAGATGACCTACGGCCAGTGGATCGAGCTCTGCCGCAAACAGGCTGCCGAGCGGCAGGCCGAGCTCGAGAACGCCTCTGCGGGAATCGGCGATGGGGAAAGCGATCCGGAGGAGGCGGAGTCCGACGGTCAGCCGCAGGACGCCGCGGCGGCCCAGCCCGAGGGCTCGACGCCCGGCGCCGCTCCGCCGATTCCACCGACGCTCAAACAGGACCCCACCTGGCTACCCGGGGTCGAATACTTCGAGGCCGGCGTCCCGTTCTCGATCGGCGACATCGGCCTGAGCCCGTTCACGATTCCCCACGATGCCGCCGATCCGGTGGGCTTTGTCTTCAGCGCCGAGGGGGTCCGGATGGGCTTTGCCACCGACCTCGGATACGTTCCGCCCAACGTCAAAGCGCAGCTCCGGGACCTCGACCTGCTCCTGCTCGAGTCGAACCACGACCTGGAGATGCTGCGCGACGGCCCCTACCCCTGGTCGGTCAAACAGCGGGTGCTTTCCCGCGTCGGCCACCTCTCGAACGATGCCGCGGCCGAGTTTCTTTCCACAGACTACGACGGCCAGGCCACCCATGTGATTCTGGCGCATCTATCTGAAAATAATAATCTTCCAGAGCTTGCCCGCGTCGCGGCCGAGCGCGCGCTCCTGGGCCGCGCGAGCCTTTTGGCCAACCGGCTGTACCTTGCCGAACAACACCAGCCACTTTCCGCTATCCGTTTTTAGACAAAGAGATTAGAATAGGGATAGTCACGGCTACACATCCGAGACTTGAAAAAGGCCGGCAGTTGTCGCCACGCACAGCATGGCGAGTCCTATTTGCAGGCCAATGCGCATCCGTACCCCCGGATTCGGCGTCTAATTGATGTGGCTTCCACGCTGGATTGAGATTTGGGAGCTTTTAGCCGTAGTGAACCGTTTCCCAGGTGAGTCTTTATGTCTGCAACAAAGAACCGCTGCACCGACCGGGTCGTAGGCGCGATTTTGGCGAGCTGGCGGTACGACATCTCGGGGATCTCCCCGGAGATGCGGCGCGATTACGAGCTTCATTTTGTCGAATGCGCACACTGCAGCTCACGCCAGAAGTTCCATCGTTCGCTGGACGTGACCCTGGCGATTCTCACGTCGACTTCCGCGCTTTTCTTTCTCTTCGCTCTGGCCGTTCTCAAGCACATCCGGCCATTGGAGCATGTCGCCTTCAATTACTTCGGCCTCGACATCGAGGACATGTATCACATGCTGTTTTCGGCAGGCGTCGCCGGGTTGATCTTCTCGGTCATCGCGCTGGCGCTGGTGCTGATGACCACCCCCGCTCCGGCGTATCTGGGCGACATCGCCGCCGAGCACCGGCGGCTGATCGAGGCGCGCGTGGCCGCCATTCGCTCTCTTCGCTCCCGATAGCGCCGCTCCGGCGCTGAAAGTTCAAGGGCCTCCCAGGTGGGAGGCCTTTGTGCGTGTGCGCCCAGCATGGGCGCACTCTAGCGGGTGTAAGTCCCGCCGTAAGCAGGTCACAGCGAGCGAAGCGAAGCGCAACTGCATGAGGGTGACCGAGTGTGGGGAGGAAGCGTGGAGCGAAACTGCGGGCCGATGAACAAGAACCGGATAGAAGGCGCTGCCGACCAGGGCGAGCGGGCACGTGACCGCGAAGCTCTAGTGACCAAGGGGAGGCGGCGTAGATCCGGCGGTCGTGCAGCGAAGGAGTGCGTTCTTACCTGGGGAGATCTCGCGTTATGCCCGAAAGGGCGACGGTGTCGAGCCGGAGCGAGAAGTCAGCAAAGGTCGCAGTAGGTCGCCGTGGTGACCGAAGGGCCGAACGAGAAGGAGTGTTCAACGGCATGACGATGCGCAGGGCAATGCGTCAGATGTCCGCCTCGGCGGAGCGGTCTGGAGCAGGACAGGGTGAAGCTCTGTCCGATCCAGTCAGTGACGAAGCCACGCGCCCGCGACATGAAGCGAAGAGCACGGGGCCAGGGCTGCTCGGAGCGGCACTGGCAAGAGAGAACATGCAACAGGCATGGAAACGGGTGCGGGCCAACAAGGGCGCAGCGGGTATCGACGGGCTGGACATCGACCAGACTGCTGACCGGTTGCGCAGCGAATGGCCGGCAATCCGGGACCAACTGTTGCAAGGCACGTACCGGCCACAGCCGGTGCGTCGGGTAACGATCCCGAAGCCGGATGGAGGCGAGCGCGAGCTTGGTATCCCGACGGTAACGGATCGGCTGATCCAGCAGGCGCTGCTTCAGGTGTTGCAGCCCATCCTTGATCCAACGTTCAGCCTTCACAACTACGGCTTCCGGCCGGCTCGGAGCGCACATGGGGCCGTTTTAGCGGCGCAAGCTTATGTGCAATCGGGTCGGCGGGTGGTGGTGGATGTGGACCTGGAGAAGTTCTTCGATCGAGTCAATCATGACATCCTCATCGACCGCGTTCAGAAACGGATCGAAGACGCCGGGATAATCCGGCTGATTCGCGCCTATCTGAATAGCGGCATCATGATGGACGGTGTGGTTCAAGAGCGTGCGATGGGGACGCCGCAAGGCGGACCGCTGTCACCGTTGCTGGCCAACGTGCTGCTCGACGAGGTAGACAAGGAACTGGAACGAAGGGGCCACTGCTTCGTGCGCTACGCCGACGACGCGAATGTTTATGTTCGCAGCCGTAGGGCGGGCAAGCGGGTGATGGTTCTGCTGCTGAAACTCTATGGGCAACTGCGTCTCAAGGTTAACCAGACCAAGAGCGCGGTGGCCAGCGTGTTCCAGCGCAAGTTCCTGGGTTACAGCTTCTGGGTGGCTCCCGGCGGCACGATCAATCGCCGAGTGGCAGACAAGCCTATAGCAACGTTCAAGCAGCGTGTCCGGCGACTCACTCGTCGTTCGGGCGGACGCAGTCTCGAAGAGGTGGTAAGAAAGCTGCGAGTCTATGTGTTGGGATGGAAGGCCTACTTCCGGCTGGCGCAAACTCCGCGAGTCTGGCAGGAACTGGACAAGTGGATGCGGCATCGGATGCGCGCGATCCAACTCAAGCACTGGAAACGCGCTGAGACCATCTACTCGGAACTGCTGGCCCGGAAAGCATCCTCCGAGGTGGCGGCACAGGTGGCGGGTAACTCTTGTCGCTGGTGGCGCAACAGCGGGATGCTTTTGAACTCGGTGCTGAACCTTGCCTGGGCAGACAGGCTGGGCATACCCCGTCTCTGTTGACCTCAACTTCTTGAACCGCCGGATGCGGACCCGCATGTCCGGTGGTGTGGCAGGGGAGAGCGGCTAGCCGCTCCCCCTATGCCGATTTGGATCAGTAATTTGGATTGTCCCAGCCGAGATTCTTGAGGCAGACCTCCGGAACGATATCATCTTTGCCGTTGCAATAGCCGACATCTGAGTGATCGGGGAGATCGCTCGACATCCATCCCTTCTCTGTCAGGCGAAATGTGATCTTTCCCCGCTGAACAGCAGTGCTCCCTTTCGCAATGCTGTAGTAGTGGATTCCCCAAGGGCCAGTGCTCACGCCAGGATCCTTTATGAACCCCTCTCCACCACCGAGCCCGCCTTTTTGCCACGCGTAGCCCGATGGCATCTCGTAGGCCGCAAGGAACGAATACTCATAGATTGGTTGGCCCTCGATTTCCTTTCGGACCGCGTTCAGCTTTGTGAAGTAGATCGGCTTTGCGCCATCTTTGATCATTCCCGCGAAGGGTGCTTCGGAGACCTTCTTCGCTTGGGATTCGGAAGGCGTCGAAGGACCGCAGCCTGTTCCTGCTGCTAATGCCAGGAGAACAACACCGCAGATAACAGTCTTCGTCATGTGCGCTTTCCATCGGACAACCGCGTTTCGCAGCGGGGAGTCCGCCTTTCATGGAATTTTCACCCTGCAGCGGATCGGCGTCGCCAGGGCCCCGAACACTATCGGAGCCATCCGTGAGGTTATGCTGATTATCCGGATATACTAGATCAATCAATTCCCGCCGTCCACTGAAAAAAAGATGAGCGGCAAAGGCCAAGAGAGCCTTGCCGCCCACGATCGCACAGCCTGGCGCATAGCTAAGTAGCGGAATTAGTTGGCAATCGGCACCCGCATATCCCCGCCCGTCATCTCCTTGGGCAGGCCCAGGTCCAGGATTCCCAGCAGCCTCGGCGAGATGTCGCGTAGCGAGCCGTCTTTCCGCTGCGGGTGATGATTCCCCTTTTGGCCTTGGGACGCACCTTGAACGACGGTGAGCCGGGGCGGATAGAGGAAGATCGGTTTGCAGCCGAAACGCAACGGCCAGGTTCCGTATAATTAGAGCGAATCATAAATCAAAAAGAGATTCCAGCAGGGAAGGAGAGGGCTGAGATGTACAAAGTCGTTTTGCTCCGCCATGGAGAGAGCATCTGGAACAAGGAAAACCTGTTCACCGGTTGGACGGATGTTGACCTGTCGGAAAAGGGCAGGGAAGAGGCCACGCAGGCCGGCCGGACATTGAAGGAGCAGGGATACTGCTTCGACATCGCCTTTACCTCGGTGCTCAAGCGCGCGATACGCACTCTGTGGATCACGCTGGACCAGATGGATCTGATGTGGATTCCCGTCGAGCGCGACTGGCGGCTGAACGAACGGCATTATGGGGCGTTGCAAGGGCTCAATAAAGCTGAGACGGCAGCGAAGTATGGCGAGGATCAGGTGAAAATCTGGCGCCGCAGTTACGACATCCGCCCTCCGGCGCTGGAAGTAGCTGACCCGCGTTATCCAGGGAAGGACCCGCGCTATCACAACCTTTCAATGCAGCAACTCCCCCTCAGCGAATGCCTTAAGGACACCGTCGACCGCTTTCTGCCCTGCTGGCACGAAGTAATCGCTCCCAGTATCCGGTCGGGGAAGCGGGTGTTGATCGCGGCCCATGGTAACAGCCTGCGGGCGCTCGTTAAGTATCTTGAAGATGTTCCAGACCAGGAGATTGTCGATCTCAACATCCCTACGGGAGTGCCGAGGGTGCAGGAACTCGACGAGAATCTGAAATCGATTCGCCACTACTATCTGGGCGACGCTGCGCAAATCGAGCAGGCGGTGAACAAGGCTAAAAGCACCGGCGCAGCGGCTCGTTAATCGGCCAATAGGACACGAGATCTCTTCATCGACGAGCGAGGTTCAGTCGCCCCAGCGAACCTGCGCGCCGCGCAATGGAACACGCAGCTCGCCTTCATTGCGCGTTGTCCAGGTGCTGCATCTGCGTCAGGATGGTGTTGTATCGCTGTTCGATGCCGCCGCGCGTGCAGCGGAGCACGAAGCTGTTCAGGATGTTCATCGGCAGTTTGTGCGAGGGGATGGGGCCCAGCGCAAGGAAGAAGAACGCATTCCACACCGCGGTCACCACCAGCCATCTGGGAAGCGACGGCCTGGGAACCATGAGCGCCAGTAGAAAGATGGCGGGAGTGAGGAAGTTCAGGTACGGCGCGCAGGCCATCAGGACCAGGACAAAGAACAGCGATCCGGGAACGATCCAGAGGACCAGCGACCTGGTGCGCCAGTCGCTCCAGGTGCGGACCATGTTCGTGAGCGCGATGCCCAGGATCGGCCAGAAGCCGGCGATCAGGGGGAGAATGTAGCGGACCGGATTGGCCAGGGTGTACATCCGGAATCCGGTCAGCATGGACTGCTTGGTGGTGATAAACGCGACGTACTGGGCGAACCCCGCTGCGCCAAGGTCGTAGCGCGCGAAGGCAAACCATGTCGGGATCAGCCAGCCGAGACAGAACAAAACGTCCAGCGACAAAAACAGGAGCGCATCCCGGCGCGGCATCCGGAATGCGGCGAAATACAGGAGCATCGGAATCAGGAATGCGCCGTCGGTGGGACGCAATCCCGCGCCCACGGCAAAGACCAGCGCCGCAATCCAAATCAGCCGCTGACTTCGCTGGCGTTCATAACATAGAAGAACCAGATAAGTGGCGGCGGGGAAGAGTATCTGCGATGCATAAGTGGAGTGAACCTCGCCGGAGAACCAGATATAGAATACTGTCGAGTAAGCCAGCGCGGCCAGGAAGGCGTTCACGCGGTTAGTGAAGAAAAGGGCGGTGTAATAAAAGACCACGACGCCGGCCACCGAGAACGAAATGTTCATCACCGCGATGGCGAGCACGGGATCAGAGAAAAGACCGGCGATCCGGGCGAACATCCAATAGCCCGGCGGCTGAATGATGTAGCTTTTGGCGGCAATGCTGGCGATATGCTCCGGGCCGTCGGCGAAGTAGAGCGGCCCGCGGCACAGAACGCGCGCGATCAGCGTGAAGACGGCGAGAATTGCGGGCAGCGACAGGCCTTTCAGGCCGCTCCAGCGGCGGTCGGAAAGAGCGGGCTGTGTTGTCGCGCCCATGCGGCCTCCGGGAGCTGCGAGATCCCACGGCAAAGAATATCATGCGACAAAGAGCGGGTGGCCACTCCTCATCCGGAGATAACCACCCGCTCACTTGCTTGGTTTTCGGCAAGCCGATCCGCCGGACCGAGTTACTCGTTGTAATTCAGGCCCTCAAGTCCGAGATAGACCGCGCCGGCGCCCAGTTCTTCCTCGATGCGGAGCAACTGGTTGTACTTGGAGATACGGTCGGTGCGGCTGACCGATCCGGTCTTGATCTGCCCCACGCCGGTGGCCACGGCCAGGTCGGCGATGAATGTGTCTTCGGTTTCGCCGGAGCGGTGCGAGATCACCGACGTGTAGCCGTAGCGGCGCGCAAGATCGATCGCGTCCAGCGTCTCGGTAATGGTGCCGATCTGGTTGAGCTTGATGAGGATGGAGTTGGCCACGCCCTCCTCGATGCCGCGCTTCAACAGCCTGATATTGGTGCAGAAGTTGTCGTCGCCGACCAGTTGAATGCGCCCGCCGAGCTTGTCGGTCAGAACGCGCCAGCCTTCCCAGTCGTCCTCGGCCAGGCCGTCCTCGAGGGAGACGATGGGATACTGCCGCACCCAGTTGTCGTAGTAGCTCACCATCTGTTCGCTGGTCAGCTCGCGTTTGTCGCCTTTCTTGAAGACGTACTTCTTCTTTTCCGCGTCGTAGAACTCGCTCGACGCCGGATCGAGGGCGATGGCGATCTGCTCGCCGGGCTTGTAGCCGGCCAGCTCGATGGCTTCGAGGATCAACTCAACCGCTTCGTGATTCGACTTGAGCGACGGCGCAAATCCGCCCTCGTCGCCCACGGCGGTGTTGTAGCCATTCTTCTTCAGCACACCCTTCAGCGTGTGGAAGGTCTCGGAGGCCCAGCGCAGCGCCTCGCTGAAGCGCTCGGCGCCGACGGGCATGATCATGAATTCCTGAAAGTCGACGTTGGAGTCGGCGTGCGCACCGCCGTTCAGCACGTTGAGCATCGGCGTGGGCAGCACGCAGGCGTTGACGCCGCCCAGATAGCGATAGAGCGGAACCTCCAGCGTCTGCGCCACGGCGCGCGCCGCGGCCATGGAGACGGCCAGAATTGCGTTGGCCCCCAGCTTGCCCTTGTTCGGCGTTCCATCCAGCTCGATCATCGTTTTGTCGAGCATCCGCTGGTTGGCCGCATCCATGCCCTCCAGCTCCGGCGCGATCGCGGTCTCCACGTTGGCCACGGCCTGCAGTACGCCCTTGCCGAGGTAGTGGCTCTTGTCGCCGTCGCGCAGTTCCACGGCCTCATGCTCGCCGGTCGAGGCGCCCGAAGGCACAATGGCGCGGCCCAGCGCGCCGCTTTCCAATACCACGTCCGCTTCCACGGTCGGGTTCCCGCGCGAATCCAGGACTTCACGGGCACGAATGGCAACAATCTCGGTCATTTCGCTCCTCACAATGTGGTGCTGCAGCCGGTCGTTCAGTTGGGGACGGCGATCCACGGCAAGGGCTTCTCCGGCGGCGCTTTGAATGGTATTCAAAAGCTCCTGCGTGCGCACAAGTCAACTCCCCGTCCAACAGAAACAGATCAAGCAGAAGAACTGCTGGTTCCGTTCGGATTCTAGCAAACCCGGCATGGCGGGCCAGTGTGGCGGCTGTCACATGCCGGGAGCCTTTCCCGATGTGGCGCGGCGGTTACCCTTTTGATTCTTGGCGGCCGGGGCACTGCCGCACCGCTTGCCAAAGCGGCCTTTCCCCTTGCGCGATACGCTGATTTTAGCGGGTCTACGTGCGGAATTCGCGCGCCGCCGGCAGGAAGTGCGGAACTTTCGGCGCGCAGCCGGGTCTAAGAGAGGCAAGGAGTTCTTTGCTCGCCAGTCGAACCGGGTCCTCGGCGGCGCGTGGCTCGAAGAGCCGGGGCCGTTGAGGCGGAAGGAGATCGGGATGAAGCGGACTATTCTTGTCAGCGCCGTGCTGGCCGCGGCCGCGGGTGTTTTGGCGGCCCAGCAGGCCAGCCAGTCGAACCCCTACCAGGGCACGTCGAACCCTCCACCCGACACAACCATTACCACGCCCGATGCGCAGCCCACGCCGCCGGCCAAGCCATCCCCGAGCCGGTACATGAATGCACAGCCTGAGGCGCCGGCGCAACCGCAGCCCCCGGCGCAGCCCTCCCCATCCGATGCTCCGCCGAACGCCGCCTCAAACCCGCTCGACGGCACCGACGACGGCATCGTGCAGGTGGCGCCCGACACGTCCGTCCATCCGGCGCTGAACGACCGCATGGAGCCGAACGATCCCGATGGCGACATCGTGCACCCAGCTCCGTTGCCTCCCGGAACGGTGGGTGTGGGCGCGGTCATCCGCGTCCGTCTGCTCGACCGCCTTTCGACCGCCCAGAACCAAAACGGCGACAGCTTTCGCACGCGCGTTGCCTCCGACGTGATTCAGGACGGCCAGGTGCTGATTCCCGCCGGGGCCGAGATCGACGGCAAGGTGCTTTCGGTTTCGACCGGCCATCTCGGCGGCCACGGCTCCATGCGCCTGCGTCCGGACACCGTCATTCTCGAGGACGGCTCGCGCTACCATCTTTACGCCCAGACCAGCGGCGCTCCGGGGTCCGGTGACCACGTCAGCAACGAAGGCGCCATTACGCCCGGCTCGCGCCTGAAGAAGGACGGCATCGAATACGGCGCCACGGCGGGCGCGGGACTTGTGACCGGCGCCATTCTGGGCGGCCCGGGCGGCGCGCTGGCGGGCGGCATCGTCGGCGCCAGCGTCATTACCGTGCACCTGCTCGTCAGCCATCCCCAGGCCACGCTCGACAACGGGACCGTCCTGCTGTTCACGCTCAACGAGCCGCTGCGTCTGGCTCCGGCCACCGCACAGGCGAATCCGCCCGGCCTGCCCGGTCCAGCCGCTCCGGCCGATTCGACGGCCAACTGACGAATCGAATCCCTCCTGGCGCGCCCCGGCCTCGATTTGCAGGCGGGCGCGCCGCTCCGCATTTACACTGGTGAATTAGCTGTCTGGCGCAGGCCCATGCGCGCTACTCGTTCGTGCGCGCGCCGAAGATCGCCCTCGGCCGCTCCAGCGCGAACGGCTGGCGATCGGGAGTTGGAAGCCAGGCGTTGATCGCTGAAAGCTGTTTTATGGATAAGTACGTCATTCGCGGAGGCAATCCACTAGTCGGAACCGTAGCCGTGTCGGGCGCGAAGAACTCCGCTTTGCCCTGCATGGCCGCGGCCATCCTCACCGACGGCGAGGTCACGCTGGAAAACATTCCCCAGGTGCGCGACATCGCCACCGAGCGGCGGCTGCTGGCCTCGATGGGCGCGGCGGTCGAATTGAGCGAGGGCGAACAGAAGGGCAGCACGACGATTTGCTGCAGCAAGCTCTCCGATCCCATCGCGCGCTACGAGATCGTCAAGACCATGCGCGCCAGCTCGCTGGTGCTCGGCCCGCTGGTTGCGCGCGCCGGCGTGGCCCACGTCGCCATGCCCGGCGGATGCGCCATCGGCGGCCGTCCCATCGACCTGCACATCAAGGGCCTGGAGCGGATGGGCGCGACCATCACCCAGCAGCACGGCTACCTCGAAGCCCGCGCGGACCGCCTGCGCGGCGCGCACATCGTCTTCGACAAGATCACCGTCACCGGCACCGAAGACCTACTGATGGCCGCGGTGCTCGCCGACGGCGAGACGCTGCTCGAGAACTGCGCGCGCGAGCCGGAGGTCGCCGACCTGGCCGCGCTGCTCACCGCCATGGGCGCGCGAATCGAAGGCGCGGGAACGCCGGCCATCCGCGTGCGCGGCGTGTCCCGGCTCTACGGTGCGCGCTACCGCATCAACCCCGACCGCATCGAGGCGGGCACTTTCCTGGTGGCCGGCGCCATCACCGGCGGCGACCTGATCGTGGCCAACTGCAACACCGCGCATCTGGGCGCGGTCATCGCCAAGCTGCGCGAAGCCGGCGCGCGCGTCGACATTCTCGGCCCCGAAGCGGCTCGCGTCCGCGCCTGCGGCCGCCTGCGCGCCGCCGACATCTCCACCGAAGAGTATCCGGGCTTTCCCACCGACATGCAGGCCCAGTACATGGCTCTTGCCACGCAGGCCGAAGGCGTCAGCCAGATTCGCGAGAACATCTTCGAGAACCGCTTCATGCACGTGCAGGAACTGGTCCGCATGGGCGCCGACATCAAAGTCGACGGGAAAACCGCAACGGTGCGCGGCCCGGCGCAGCTTTCGGCCGCCGCCGTGATGTGCTCCGACCTGCGCGCATCGGCCTCGCTGGTGCTGGCCGCGCTGGTCGCCGAGGGCGAGACCATCGTCGACCGCGTCTACCACATGGACCGCGGCTACGAGCACTTCGAGGAAAAACTCTGCGCAGTGGGCGCGCAGATCCAGCGCATGGGCAACGTCTTCGCTCCGAAAGAGGTCGCGGCCACTGCCGGGTGACGATCGTTCGCACCCTATAATTCTTGAGGGATCGAACGGGAATCTCACCGGACTCCCGGGTCCCAAGTTCGTTTGTTCGAGGGGTCAATGGCGGCACTGATTGAAGCGATCGACGTAAAACGCAAGATGTTCTTCGAGTTCGAGAACACGCCCTACTACTGCATGGATGTGGAAGTCTCGACGCCCACGGCGCGCGGCGGCCAGACGCTGGTTCGGCTCAAAATGCGCAACCTGCTCACGCGGGCCGTATTCGACAAGACCTTCAAGGCCGGCGACCGCTTCAAGGAGCCGGACCTGGAGACGGTCGAGGCTTCCTATCTCTACAGCGATGCCGACGGCTCCTACTTTCTCGACCAGGCAAGCTTTGAGACGCACAATCTCTCGGTCCAGATGATGGGGGATGCTCTGGAATTCCTGGTCGAGGGCGCGATGATCCAGTTGCTCAAGTTCAACGGGAACCCGATCGGCCTGGAACTGCCGGAAAAGGTGGAACTGACCGTGACTTCGACCGAACCCGGCGTGCGCGGCGACACCAGCGGCAGCGTAACCAAGGTTGCGCAGCTTGAGACCGGCCTGGCCATCAAGGTTCCGCTCTACATCGGGGACGGCGAAAAGGTGAAGGTGTATACGGAAACGCGGGAGTTCGCAGGGCGGGCCTGAGCTGTCTGTCGCGATCGTGATTCGATACTGGATTCCGATCGCATCCGCCGCCGATGCCGCCGCGGCCGCCGATCGACTGTTCGGCCGGAATTCGCAGCCTAATCGGAAGGCATTTCGGCAGAGCCTCTTTCAGCCGGCGCAACAAACTCCATCCGCTTGCGTTAATACGATTAGCCGCCAGGAAAAGGTTCCCCGATTCCGGCGCATTCAACCCCATGGAGGGTAAGATTCCCGTGAAAAAGACTTCTTTGGCAGGGCTGCTTGCTCTGTGCCTCACTCCTGCGGTTGCAATGGCGCAGATCGTTGTGCGCATTGCGCCGCCTGCGCCGATCGTCGAGGTCCACAACCGCCCGCCGCATCCCGGCGCCGTCTGGGTCGCGCACCACTGGGAGCGGCGCGGCGAAGGCTGGGTCCTCATCGAAGGCTACTGGCGGTAAGTTGCACTCATCAGTAGAACAGCGGGGTGCTCGCCCCGCTTTTTCTGTTGTATGTTTGCCCAAAATGGGGTGCGGAAGGAACTTATCGTTGCCAAAGTCTCAGAATCGAGACCTGCAGCGCCCTTCGGCGGAAAAAGCCGCTGAAGACTGCCCGCTCTACGGCGTGGGGATATACCTGAGGCAGTAGAGGCCCAATTCACGAAACGATTCCTTCCTTCCCACAAGTGCTTCCAGAACGCCGTCCGAGCTGAAACTAGGGGAGCCGTTAAGGACATGATACGAGCCGGTGGCTTGGCCGTCCAAAAACAGCGTTGAAGGAAGACCGGATAACCACGCCATGTGCTTACCATCGGGACTTATCCGAGTGATGCTGCGCCCCCCCCGTTTCTGAGGGGCTTCGGGCACCTTGGGTGTGCCATCAGACGCCACTGGTATACCTTCGGGACTGAGACCAAAGATGAACTGACTTGCGGAGAGCTCTGGGCGCTCTTGGCCGTCCACCACCAGTACACGCTTATTCTTGGGCTTACCGGCGAGATATACTACGTGTTTGCTATCGAGGGTGAAGGCTACAGCGGAATAGAGTGCATCGTGCTCCGGGCCCGGCTGTCCGTCCACAACGACAAAGAATTGCTTTCCCTTCCGGGCAGAATACGCCAGCCGCTTACCATCGGGGCTGAAAGAGAAGCCCAACGCCTCGTCGTAGTCCTGGCCCATTTTTTGGCCGTCCACCACCAGCACATAGCGCTTGTCCTGCCGACCTGTGATGGCGACATGTTTAGAATCAGGGCTGAAGGCGAAGGCCGAGGGCTCGCCAAAGAAGTCGAACTCCGCGACCACCTGGCCATCCACTACCACGTTCCACTGCTTGCCATTCTTAGCCGTATAGGCCACATGTTTGCTGTCGGGACTGAAGGTAGGGGCAGGCATGTATAAATAATGCAAAACGTCGAAATCAATCACCCTTATCGCATTTTCACTGGGGTGTGCAATCACGGTTCCAAAACCGTTACAGAGTATGTTGCCACGATCTTCTTCGACCCTACAGTTGCGGGCATCATTCCTAATCTCGTCGTACCCTGCGCCCGAGTGGCCATCCACCACCATCGCATAGCGTCCGCCCACCTTGGCTACGAACGCGATGCGCTTGCTATCAGGGCTGAATACAATGCTGCCAAGTTCTATATCGTCATATGTAGGACCTTCCTGCCCCTCCACGACCAGAGCTGACTGTTTGTCCCTCTTGGCTGCGTAGGCGACGCGTCTACCGTCGGGGCTCAAGGCCAGGGTGCCTATACGTATATCCTGCGCCTCCTCCACCTCCTTGCCGTCCACAACAACACAAAACTTCGACCTCTGACAGACATGGGAGCTCACGTACGCAAAATGGCGACCGTCGCTGCTGAATGCGAAGTCCTCCATCAACTCGTCCCATGGTCCAAGGCGTGTCTCTTCGACCCTGTATCCCGACGGAGCGGTGGTCGCTGGGGCCGGCGCAGCCGTCGTCTGCTCCGTTGGTGCCGCCGCTGGGGCTGGTTGTTCCGGCGCAGCGGTTGTTTGGGCCAATCCCGACACTGCCAATCCGGTAATGGCCATTGACCAGAGGGCAATCCGCTTCGTGGCTTTGAGAAGACGCAGAACTGATTTGGCTTGCATGGCCGGAGATAATAGCACAATCCCGATTGGCCGGGACCGCGATTTTGCATGAATCTTCAGGCCCCGGCTTGTCAGTGTTCCTTAGCTGATCTCGATCACATCCGACGCCGCGGCCGCCGATTTCTCGGCCTGCTCCATCAGCTTTTCCGCCATCGAGTAGAACGCCGCCGCCTGCGGGCTCTTGGGTCCGGCGAGCGCCACGGGCATTCCGCGGTCGCCGCCTTCGCGGATCGCCGGGATCAGCTCGACCGCTCCCAGGAACGGCACGCCGAACTGCTTCGCCGTGCGCTCCGCGCCGCCGCGCGAGAAGATATCAATCTCCTGGTGACAGTGCGGGCAGATGAAGTGGCTCATGTTTTCCACGATCCCCAGCACGTCGACGTTCACCTGCGCGAACATCTCCAGAGCCTTGCGCGCGTCCTCGAGGCTCACGTCGCTGGGCGTAGAGACGACTACCGCGCCCGTCAATGGCACGGTTTGCACCAGCGAGATCGCCACGTCGCCGGTGCCCGGCGGCAGATCGACGATCAGGTAGTCGAGCTCGCCCCAGTTCACCTGCTGCAGAAACTGCCGGACGATCTGGTGCAGCATCGGTCCGCGCATCACCATCGGCTTGTCGCCGGGCGAGATGTAGCCGATGGAAATCGTTTTCAGGCCGTGCGTCAGATTCGGCTCGATCATGTTGCCGGGGCCGACCTTCGGCTGCTGCGACGAGCCCATCATCAGCGGTACGTTGGGACCGTACACGTCGGCGTCCATCAGGCCCACGCGCTGGCCGAGCTTTTGGAGCGCAATGGCCAGGTTGACGGCCACGGTGGTTTTGCCCACTCCTCCCTTGCCGGAACCGATGGCGACGATTTTCTTCACGCCGGGCAATGCGACCGGCTGGGGCAGGGCATGGGAATGAGCCATTTTTCTGGTTTCTCCTTATCTGATTTCGTAGGATCGAGCGGCTTGCCGATCGGGTCTTTCTTTTGGGCGTCCCATCCGAAACGCGTTCTTGGCGTTTAGGGTGGGACGCGATGCGAGCCGTTATGATTCATTCGCTCGGGCGTTTTCCTGCGCGGCCGTAGCCGCCTTTCCCTCTTTGCGCCGGACGCTTTCCCGCTCGCGATGCTCGCGCCGGCGCAGCGCGTCGTCGTAGCGCCGAATTTCGTCCGGTGTCTCCGGCTGCAACAGCGGAATCTTCTGCGGCTGTCCCTGTTCGTCGACCGCGACAAAGACCAGGTACGCGCTAGCCACGTGCATCACGTCGCCCGAGCGCGTGTTTTCCGCCCACACTTTCACGCCCACTTCCATAGAGCTTGTGAACGCGCGGTTCACACTGGACTTCAGCGTCACCAGGTCACCCAGGCGCACTGGCCGGATGAAGTCGATGTGGTCCATGGCCGCCGTCACCACATTGTTGCGCGCGTGCCGGTAGGCCGCCATGGCCGCCGTCAGGTCGATGAAGTGCATCAATTGCCCGCCCAGCAGGTGGCCCAGTGTATTGGTGTCGTTGGGCAGCACGATCTCTGTCTTTTCCGACTGCGTGCTCTTGACCGTGCGCACTTTGGGTTGGTTCTCCGGGCTGCTCATGCGGCCTCCGTTCCCGTCACTCTTTGCTCTCGTTGCGATTCCGCGATCGCCGGGCAGATACAATTGAATCGGCGGCGGATTCGCCGGGACCGCGCGTCCGCGTGTCCTGATTCCAGTTTCGGCAATCCCCGCGGATTAAGCAAATCCCGGCGGGTCCGGATCGTCCAGGCCGGACGGGGCGCGAGCGAAATGGATAAAGTGGCAGGATTACGGGAGATTCTCGCGGTCGATCCCAGCAACAGCCTCGCCCATTATGGGCTGGCCATGGAACTGGCCCGGCAGGGCGAGACGGAGGCCGCGCTGGCCGAGTTCAGTGCGCTGCTGGACAACGATCCCGGCTACACCGCGGGCTACTTCATGGCCGCGCAGACTCTGGCTGGCGCGGGAAGAAAGCCGGAGGCCATCGAGCGCCTGAGGGCAGGCATTCGCTGCGCTCAGCAAAGTGGCAACAGCCACGCCGCCAGCGAGATGCAGACAATGCTGGACGATTTGGAGGCACGGATGTAGTCTGGATGCGAACAGTATCGGTAGACCCCCTGCACCTTCAGAGTTCCAGGCCGGGTGGCACGCCCCATCCGCCAGATTTTCCTCGATCTTCGGCATCCATCGCGCATTGAACCAGCGTCTAAGAACTTTTATGGCCAAATACTCGATTGTGGTTCCCTTTCATAACGAAGAAGAGAATGTGACCGTGCTGTATGCGCGGCTCAAGCAGGCCATGGAGCAGGTCGACGACTCGTTCGAGCTCATTTTCGTCGACGACGGCTCCAGCGACCGCACCTACAAGCTGCTGGAGGAGATCGCCGCCGTCGACAGCCGCGTGCTGGTCATCAAGCTCCGCCGCAACTTCGGCCAGACCTGCGCTTTGGCGGCGGGCTTCGATCACGCCTCGGGCGAGTTCGTCCTGGCCATGGACGGCGATCTGCAGCACGACCCCAACGACATTCCCGCGTTCATCGAGAAGCTCAACGAGGGGTACGACGTCGTCTCCGGCTGGCGCAAGGCGCGCATCGACAGCTTCTTTCTGCGCCGCCTGCCCAGCCTGTGCGCCAACTGGATCATGGCGAAGCTCTCCGGCGTGCCCATTCACGACTTCGGCACCACCTTCAAGGCCTATCGCCGCGACGTGATCCAGAACATCCCGCTTTACGGCGAGATGCACCGCTTCATCCCCGCGCTGGCCAGCTCCTATGGCGCGTCGATCTGCGAGATCCCCATCCGCAACCTGAACCGCGAGCGGGGCCGCAGCCACTACGGCCTGGGCCGCACCTATCGTGTCTTCTTCGACCTCATCACCATTCGCTTCCTTCTCAAGAACATGAGCCGGCCGCTGCACTTCTTCGGCGGCTGGGGATGCGCGGGCGTGCTGGCCGGCGGCGTCACGGCCGCAGTGTTGCTGTGCACGAAACTGTTCGATCCCCGGATCGACGTCATGCATGAGTATGGTTTCTGGGTTGTCCTGGCTGCTCTGCTGATCGTCTCCGGCATCCAGCTCATGGCCTTCGGCCTGATCGGCGAGCTGCAGGTTCGCCAGCACTACAGCAGCCAGCGCGCCGCGTCCTACACTGTGGACCGCATGGTGCGGCTGGAGTCGGCCGACGAGCAGCCTCTGCTCTCCGATCGCCGGGACGGAATGGCGTAAACGCAGGGAGCGAGGGAGCAGGGGAGCGAGAAAACGCGGTGTCTCAGCCAGTGCTCCCGATGCAGCGGCTTCTCTCCGTCTTTGTTCGCCAAGTTGCATCGGTTCGCTGCGCCATGCAGGTGCGCTGTTCCAGCGCATTCGATGGAACGCTTCAGGCCGTGCGCTGCAAAGGTAAATTCGCACAACACGCTGGAGCGGCGCGCGCCCGCGGCAGTCCGCGCCTTCCAGCGCTGTACCGCTCATTGGTACTCTTGCTCCCTTGCTTCCTCACTTCCTATTCCCTTGCTTCCTCCCACCCCGAAGGTTCATCCTTATCCCAGCCATGAAAGCGATCCAGATGCGTTCAACGGGCGGAGCGGAAGTTCTCGAGCTCGCCGACCTGCCGATTCCAGAACCAGGGCCTGGGCAGGTCCTGATTCGCATTGAGGCCACCGGCGTCAACTTCATCGAGATTTACTTCCGCAAGGGCGTCTACAAGGCGTCGTTGCCCCTGACTCCGGGCAGCGAGGCGGCGGGCACGGTCGAAGAGCTCGGTCCCGGCGTCACCGGCTTCGCCGCCGGCGATTCTGTCGCCTCCACCAGCGTCATCGGCAGCTACGCCGAGTACGCTCTGGTTCCCGCGGCGCAGTTGGTCAAGGTTCCCGCCGGATTGACCATGGAGCAAGCCGCCGCCGCCATGCTGCAGGGCATGACCGCGCATTATCTTGCGTACTCCACCTTTCCGCTCAAGAAGGGCGACACGGCGCTGGTGCACGCCGGAGCCGGCGGCGTCGGACTGCTGCTCACGCAGATCGCCGCGCGTATCGGGGCCCGCGTCATCTCCACCGTCTCCACCAAAGAAAAGGCCAAACTCTCGCGCGAGGCCGGCGCCTCGGACGCGATTCTTTACACCGAAAAGGACTTCGAGGCCGAGGTCAAGCGCCTAACCGGCGGCAAAGGCGTCGACGTGGTCTACGACTCGGTGGGCAAAACGACCTTCGAAAAAAGTCTGAACTGCCTGCGGCCCCGCGGCCTGCTGGCCCTGTTCGGCGCCTCCAGCGGACCCGTTCCGCCCTTCGATCTCATCCAGCTCAGCGGCAGAGGCTCGCTCTTCATCACGCGTCCCACGCTCTGGCATTACATCGCCACGCGCGAAGAGCTCGAAAGGCGAGCCGGCGACGTGCTCGGCTGGGCCGCCAAGGGCGAACTCAAGTTGCGCACCGAGCACACCTATCCGCTGGCCGAAGCGGCGCAGGCCCAGATCGACATAGAAGCGCGCAAAACCACGGGCAAGATTCTGCTCGTGCCGTAAAAAAGCAGCTATTAGCTCTTAGCCTTTAGCCATTAGCTCCTCTGGAGGGTATATCAAGCGTGTGTCGCGAACCCGAAAGACGGGGGCATCGACCGGTGATTGTCGCAGAGCGAAAGTAGCTAATAGCTAATAGCTAAGAGCTAATAGCTATTGGCAGGTAGCCAGGAGCTAACTCATGTCCTCCATCTCGATTCATTCCCGCGATCGCGTCTTCGTTTTGACCGGCGCCGGCATCAGCGCCGAGAGCGGCCTGCCCACCTTTCGCGCCTCCGACGGGCTGTGGGCTGGGCATCGCGTCGAAGAGGTGTGCACGCCCGAGGCGCTCCAGCGAAATCCATGGATGGTTTGGGAGTTCTATTCCAAGCGCCGGGCCGATAATTCGAAAGCCCAGCCCAATCCCGCGCACATCGCCCTGGCCGAGCTCGAAGCCGAGCTCCGCGGCCGCTTCTTCCTCTGCACGCAGAATGTCGACGACCTGCACGAGCGCGCCGGCTCGCGAAACCTCATCCACATGCACGGCGAGCTGAACAAGGCGCGCTGCGAGCGCGAGTGCGGCCGCGAGCCCGTCGAAGACCGCGCCATTTACGCCAGCCTCGACGAAGTCGGCCGCTGCCCCTGCGGAGGCCGCCTGCGCCCCCACATCGTCTTCTTCGGCGAGATTCCCCTCGAGATGCCGCGCATCGAGCGCGAGATCTCCGAATCCACGGTGACGATCGTCATCGGCACATCGGGCAACGTATATCCGGCGGCTAACTTCGTCCATTGGGCCCGCCAATACGGCGCGCGCACCGTCTACATCGGTCCCGAGCCGCCGCTCAACGCCTCCGCCTTCACCCACATCGTGGAAGGCAAGGCTGGCGAAGCGATGCCAGGGCTCTTTCAGGTCGAAGTGTGAGCTCGCAAGAGGTGGGGTGCCCCAGGTCCCGCTTTTGGGACCTGGGAAAGCACAAGATTTGCAATCGTGGGTTGCTCCATGCTTTCGCCGTTCATTGGCGAAAGGGTGGGAAGGCACAAATATCCCGCTCGCCGCTCGCGCAAGGGTCTGCTCGCCCCGCTACTTCTTCTTGATGTACTCCTTGCGCCGGAAGCGCAGCGCCGTCCAGTCCGCATCAATCGCGGCGATCCCCACTGTGTCGAAGCCCAGCGCCTTGATCGCGTCCCACCCCGTGTCGCGGTTGAAGTCGCACGTGTATTTCTTCGACGCGCCCTTGGGATACGCGAACCACACGATCGCGTCGCCCTTGGCGCGCTTCGCGATCTGCGGCGCCAGCCGGTCGATTTCGCTTTTCTTGGTCACAAACGCCAGCCAGAAATCGGCCTCCGCCACCGACTCCAGGTGATGATGAATCGTAATTGCCGGCAGCTTCGCCAGCTCCGGCGCAAAGCTCGTAGGCGCCCCGAGCACCACGAGCTCCTGCCTGCTTCCAAAATTGAGTTTCCCAAATACAGTCGCCATGGTTCCTCATGCTACGCGTTTCGTCGAATTAATCTGCAATTTGCCGCAAAAAATGTTCAGAATCGGAACCGGTACCGCGCCTCTACCGCGAACATCCTCGGATCGTTCCAGTGGAACCCTCCGATTGTGATGGAGTTATCGAGCAGCACGCGGTGATTGGTGGCGTTGACCACCGTCGCCGACAGCTTCCAGTTCTTGCCCAGCGTGTGGCCCACCGAGGCATCGAAGGTCGTGTGCACCGGCAAGTACGGCCCGTTGTACGGTCCCTCGTTTTGGCCGGCCAGCCCGTTCGAGAACCCCGACCCGTAGTACACGTTGCTGGCGAACCAGGTGTGCAGCGGCAGGTTCGCCGTGAACCCCGTGTTCAGCGTCTGGCGCTGGTCGTGGTCCACCGGCGTGTAGTCCGGGCCCAGGTCGCAGGAGGTATTCGCGATCGGATTGGCGGGATTGCCGTTGTTGCAGATGAATCCGCCGATAATGTCGCCTCGTTGCTCGGCGATCTGGTTCGAGTACGTCGCATAGAAACGGCCCAGCCGGCCCAGCTCCGGCGAGTGCAGCGTCATCTCCCACGCGCGCACCAGCGCTCCATCCACCGCGATGGGGAAGTACATATTCGATTCGCCAAGGTTCGAGTGGTCGAGGAAGTTGTTCACGCGGCTCTTGAACGTGTCTACGTCCAGCATCCATCCGCGATAGGGAATTTCGATGCCGAACTGGTGTTCCTCGTCGCGTTCGGACGGGATCGGCGCGAACGCATTCTCCTCGGTGCTGGGCAGGGAAGCCGCGTAGTTCAGCACCGAAACCGAAACCGTTTGAATCGGCGCCGCTTGGAAGAAGTGCCCGTAGAACCCGCGTAGCACCCAGTTCAGCCGGGGAATCCGCACCGACGCGCCGATGCGGGGATAGATCGCGCTCTCATCGAGCTCCGCGCGGTAGACGGTGAAGCGCTCGCCGCCCAGCAGCGTCACGTACCGGCCCAGCCGCAGATGGTCCTCCAGGTAGAACTCCACAAGGCCCGCATTGGCGTTGCCCGGCGTGTTGGCCTGCGAGGGCCCGCTGCCGTCGTTTACCATCACGCCGAACCGGTCGCTCTCCCGCTGGTAGAACGAGTAGAGCCCGCCGGAAAAGCTGTTCCAGCCCGCGTCAAGCCGCGCATCTGCCTGCGCGCCCGCGTAGTTCGACTGCTGATGCCACGTCGTCGCCACCGGGTAGTCCGTCGCCGGCGAGTCGTAGTCGGCCTGGTTGAAGTGATAGAACGGCGACCCGCTCACCAGCGCCTTGGCCGAGTACGTGTGTACCCAGTTTGCGATTGCGAAAGCGTCGCGCTCGGTCTGCCCATCGCGCAGCCCGTAGCTCTCGTAGTACTGGCTCCCCTGCTCCCAATCGTTGGGGTCGGGATCGTAGGGTACTTCGAAGAAATCCTGCCGGTATTGCGCGTCCACGCGCAGTTGATCCTTCGGCGTCTGGTTGCGGATGAGCGACGCAAAGCCGCTCGCAGAATTCGTCGCATCGTGATGGATCTCCACCACCGGCGTAGCCAGCCCGTAGTTCGATCGCGACCCCGTAGCGCTCGCGTACCACGCGGTCTTCTCCGAGTGGTCGCCGAATGCAACCTGAGCCTCGGCCGTATAGAGATTGCCGCCAAAGAGCGTCAGCTCGCCGTTTCGATTGAAGGCGAATCCGTTGCGCGGCAGCACGTCGAAGACTCCGTAGGTGCGGTCGCCCAACTCGGCCGTGTAGCTGCCCCGCTCGGCCTCCAGTGAATCGATGTCTTTGGGGTCGATCTGCGGGCCTACGTTCGACGCGATCTTGGTATTCGGAATCGCCACGCCATCGATCAGCCAACTCGTCTGGTGGCCGCCGCGCATGTGCAACATGTCGTGCGTCATGTACGCGCCGGGCACGTAGTCGGTGATCATCTCCGTCCCGATGGTGCGGTCCGCGCCGGGCGTCTCTTCGATCGTCTGCCGCGTGATGAGCGTCGTTGGCGTCGCCGTATCGGCCGCGCTGGCCTCGCCGTGCACAACGACGGACTCCGCGGCGCCGGCGACCTGGAGCGGGATGTGCAGCACGGGATTCGTTCCCGAGGCCACCGTCAGGGTTTGCGTCGCGGCGGCAAATCCGGCGGCTGTCACCGTCAGCCGGTAGACGCCGATCGGCGCCTGCGGCAGTTCGAATTCACCATCGTCATTTGTCGTGGCATGGAGCGCGAAATCGGAATCCGCGGCCTTGAGCGTGACGGCCGCGCCCGCAATCGGCCGGTGCCCCGGATCGTGAACCACTCCGTGCAGCGTTGCAAAAACATTCGCGAACAGGGGAAGGGAAGCGGCCAGCAGCAGCGCTGCCGCCAGGAAAGGAGTACGTCGCATCAAGGCCGACCTCGGTACTTTTCGTGCTCGAACGCAGGCGCACGCTGCGAACAGCGCACGCAGCCAAGCGATTCCGTCAGCGTTTGGGGAATCGCCGATCGCAATCTCCGTCCGAACAGATGGATCGGGACAACAGGGAAACCGCACTACTTCTGAATTCGATGCTAGCAGACCGTAGACAGGGATCGAAGAACACGGAACACCGATCAGAGACAGGGGCCGCGCTCAGTTGCCCGGGCTGCTTCCGCCATGGAGCACAATCTGCTGCCGGTCCGCGGCGTCGATCTTCAGGTAAAAACCGCGCAGGTTTTGGTACTCCGATGCGCCGGCAATCGTGAACGATCGGGCCAGAGAGCGGGTGATTGTGATCTGGCCGGGCTCGCTGACCGCAGTAGTGCCGAATGCCAGGTAAGGCTGAAGCGCGATCTTATCGCCCGCCGGCGCGCTTTGGATGGCAAAGCCGGTGGGCAGGTGGTAGACCACCTGGTCCGTGATGCGCTCGCCGTAGTGCATATCGATGACTTCCTGCCGCTGCGGCGCGTCGACAAAGGGCTCGCGGCCGCGAGCCTCGAAGAAAAAGGCTGGAATCGCGAGCGGGCCGGAGCCAGGCGCGGCGAGCGAGCCTTGCACGTTGGCCATGGCGACCAGGTTTAGGTCGGGGTCGTCGAGGCCGGCAAATCGATCGAGATGCGCCTGGACGCCCTGAGGAACAACAGACCGCAGCCAGGCATCGAAGGCCTGCTTGGTTTGATCCACGCCGTTGACGAGGGCCTGCTGGCGCCAGTTCAGGGCTTCCTGCCCGGTCAGCACGAACCGCACCGACCCTGTGACGTTGCCCAGGCCATCGAGGGAAAGGTCGCCGGAGCGCAAAGCTCCATTGGCGCTGTAAGGCAGCAGCGGCGTCGTGGCCACGGCAAATCCGCTGGCCGTTTGGCGAATGCCGCTGGCCCCCGCATGTTTCCAGTGCAGAGTCTGAAACGGACACAGCTTCTGGCCCGGATCGAGAAAGATTTCCTTGCCGTCAACGGCGGCGATTACCAGATCGTCGTCGAACTGATCGAACGACAGGTAGCCGGAGGAAAACGCTCCCTTGTCGCGATTCACAACCTTCATGTCGTAGGCGGTCAGGCCCGCGGCGCGCAAGAAGGCGAGGTAAAGCAGAGAGATCTCCTGGCCGGTGCCGCGCTTCCGGGACAGGACTTCGCCGGCGTCCGCGGCAGGCGGCGCGGCCTGCCCGCTCGATGCGGACCCGGCATCGAAATCGGAATTGTCGAGAGCCTGAACGGTCTTGTAGAGCTTCTTCGCCTTGTCGAGCGGGCTATCGCCGGCCGCGACAAGCGCGCTGACGGCCTGCGCCAGCGAAGGTGTCGTCTTCGTGAAGCGGTCCAGTTCTTTTGCCCAGCGCTTTTCTTCCGACGTCCAGTATTCGTTTCCGCTGTATTCGTTCTTGTAATAGAAACGGACCTGGTAGGCGAAGTCGCTCGCCGGCGGCATCCACTCTTCATCGGGGATTGGCGGGATGTCGCTCATGTCGAGGACGAACTGGCCCGAACCGACCTTCTTCATGGCCGCGCCGGGAGGAAGAACGGGCCACCAGATCAGCGTGTTCACGACCTTGCTGTTGGCGTCCACCATGTATTGGCTAGTCATCGACTGCTGGTCGGCGAGGAAGTCGTTGAAGGGCGTGAACGCGAAGTGCGCTTGATGCACGAAATGCGGGCCCTGCACCTGCCAGAAAGGCGAGGAGAAATGCTTGTCGCCGTAGCCGATCGAGTAGCTGTACTCCAGAATGCTGCCCACCTCGGCGCTGGGGAGGGTGAAGGTCATCGGCTCACCGCGCGCTCCGGCGGCGTTGATTGCCGCCAAATCTTCGGGCGGCACGGCGAGCGGAACAATGGTCCCATCGGGGTGAATGGTGCGAGCCCGGATCTCCTGAACCTTGAAGACGCCCTGCGGCGCGGCGTGAGCGCCGGCCGGGTGGTTCTTTGGCTCGGAATTGAATGGGGACGTCCAATCCTGGCCGATGTACTTCGGTTTCACGCTGGTCGCCGAAGAATCTCCCAACTGGGGCGGAATCTCCACCCTGGTCAGCTTCTCGCCCGCCTCCTTGAGGACCTTGATTCGCGCATAGAACTTGTAGAAATGGTAGTGGTCGTCGGTGGTCTCCGAGAGGTTGAGGTATACGGCGGCTGCGCCAGGAGCCTTGGGGTCGGAGGTCATGCGAAGTTCGTCGGCAGTGGGCGCCTGAAACTGTGCCAACAAAACGGCCGGCGACAGGGCAGCGGCCAGGAAAGCTGCAGAGATGTACCGCATGATCGGTTGCCTTTCCCATGCGCGATGAAGCGCATGTCCGCGAGATTGTGAGGCGCCGAACCCGCTCCGAATCGACTCGGGATTCCGATTCCGGGCTCGCAGGACGATCCAGTATACTCCCGGCCCCGTCCTCCTTCGATCCGCGCGCGGCGCGGCATCCGCGGGAAGTCTCCGATGGCCGCGGCGGCCGCTGTTTCGCGCGGCTGCGCCGCGCTCCAACCGGCGGTGTTGCCGGATGCGTGTTCGTCGCGCCTGTCGCGTATCATCGAAATATCGTTCGATTTGACTCCGATCGCACAAAACAAAGGATCCGCCGTTGCCTGACGCACACAGTTCCGCATCGCCTGTCGCCGATTCCGCCTCCCATTCGCACGAGCGCCACTCGGTCCGCCACCTGCGCATCGCCATCTTCGGTTTTGGCACCGTGGGCAGCAACGTGGCGCGCATTCTGGTCGAGTCGAAGCCCGCCGGCCTCGAGCTGACGCATGTCTTCAATCGCCGTGTAGCGCGCAAGCGCGTCGACTGGGTGCCCAAGAGCGTGGTGTGGACCGAGGACCCCGAAGAGGTGCTCGCAGCCGACGTGGACGTAATCGTGGAGCTGATCGGCGGCCTCGATCCCGCCGGCGGCTGGGCGAAGCGCACGCTCGAAGCGGGCCGGAGCTTCATCACCGCGAACAAGAAGCTGATCGCCTATCGCGGCGTGGAGCTGGAGAAGCTGGCCAAGTCCACGGGCGGCCATCTGATTTACGGCGCCGCCGTCGCCGGCGGAATCCCCGTCATTCCCGGCCTCGAGCAGGGCCTGGCCGGCGACCGCATCCAGCGCATCGAAGGCATCCTCAACGGCACCTGCAACTTTATCCTCAGCGAAATGGAGAAAGGCGCGGAGTACCCATCGATGCTGGCCGAGGCTCAGGCCCGAGGCTATGCCGAGGCCGACCCCACCGAGGACGTCGGCGGCTTCGACGCCCGCGCCAAACTCGCCATCCTCATGCGCCTCGCGCTGCGCGTCGAAATCAATCCCGATGAAGTTGTGCCGCGTTCGCTGACCACGATCACGCCCGTCGACTTCAGCTATGCCCGCGACCTGGGCTGCACCATCCGCCAGGTTTCGCGCGCCGAGCAGGTGGAAGGACGGCTCGCGGCCGCGGTCGGTCCCATGCTGGTGTCGCTGCGCTCGCCCATGGCCTGGTCGCAGGGAATGGAGAATATGGTTGTCGTCAATGGCCGCTACGGCGGCGACGTGGTCTTTTCCGGCCACGGCGCCGGCGGCCAGCCGACGGCGGTCGCCGTGGTCAGCGACCTATTGGCCCTCGCTCACGGCTCGCGCCGCGTCGACATTCCCTCGGTTCCGGCGCATGTCGGCGCCGAGTTCGAGGTGCCCCATTACATCCGCTTCCTGGTTCGTGACCGGCCGGGCATCGTGGCGGCCATCACCACCGCGCTCGCCCAGCAGCAGATCAACATCCGCGCCATCGTGCAGAAGCCCGGCTACCCAGCCGACGCTCTGCCCTTCGTCGTCACCGTGGAGCCCTGCAAGACCTCGGCGTTGCAGCGCGCCCTGGCCCAGGTCCGCAGCATGGACTGCATGTTGGTCGAGCCGCTCGATCTGCAGATGCTGGAGTAGGGCAGGGAAACATTCTCAGCTAGCCACTGTTCCACCGAGCAGCTTGGCCGGTGCTGCTTCAGGCCCCGCCCTTCGCCGGTCCCGTCGACTCGCGGACGATGAACTCCGGCTCAACCACGATGTCGGACGTAAACTCCTTCTTCTTGTCCGCAATCCGCTCCAGCAGCGCCTTGGCGCCGCGCCGGCCCATCTCCGAAAGCGGCTGGCGGACCGTGGTCAGCGACGGCGTAACGTAAGCCGCCGAGAGGATGTCGTCGAATCCCACCACCGAAACGTCTCCCGGCACGCTCAGGCCCGCGTCCCTCAGCGCGCGGATCGCCCCGATGGCCGCAATATCGTTGAAGCAAAACACCGCGGTGAACGCGCGTGTCCGTTCCAGCAGCGTCCACATGGGCTTGTAACCGATCTCCGGGGCCATGGGGTGCTGCCCGGCCTTCATGCTCCAGCCCGCCGAATCGATGCGGATGGCGAGCGCCGGATCCAGCTCCAGTTCCATCTCCCGTGCCACCTGCTGGATGCTCTCCCAGCGGTACTCGGAGTCGGGAATCGCGCGTGGGCCGCGCATGATCGCGATCCGCCGATGACCGAGTTCGTACAGGTGCTTCAGCGCCTGCTCCACTGCCTTGTGGTGATCGAGAACGATATTGGTCACGTTCTCCGCCGCGCAGTGCGCCGAAATCGCCACTACCGGAACCGGCACTTCCAGCTCTTCCACCGCCGTATTCAGCAGCAGGAATCCGTCCACCGCCCGTTCCACCAGCATCCGGGGATACTTCTTGATCAGCTCCGGTTTCCAGTCGTGGCAGGCGGTGAAGTAGAAGTAGTGGGCTGCGGTCAGCTCCTGCACCACGCCGCTCATCACTCGGGTGAAGTAGCCCTCGCTCAGGTCCGGCGCCAGCACGCCCACGCTCATCGACCGGCTCTGCCGCAGCGACCGGGCAAAGTAGTTTGGCCGGTAGTCGAGCCGGTTGGCAGCCTCGACGACCCGGTCGCGCGTTTCCTGAGGAATGGACCGGGCGCTGGGCGAGTTGTTCAGGACCAGGGATATCGTAGTCTGTGACAGGCCCAGGTGCTCGGCGAGCATGCGCAGATTCACATGCCCGGAGGGCGCTGGCTTCTTCCCTTTTGTCATGTCCGTATAGTTAAAACCTCTCCTGCCAGGAGGATACACCGATATTCGGCGGGTGAATCGATTTTCTGGCTGCAACGGGCTGCGGAGTTCCCTTCGGAATACCCCTCCGGTTTGGTCTCCGTCCGGCCGACGCCCTGCCTTGCCGCTGCCGATCCCACGGTCCGGACCGGCCATTTCAAGGCCCCGGAACTCTCCCGGTAACTCCTGTGTATGCATGTGATTTTTCTGACTTGTAACCTGCCATTCATCTTCGATCGTTAGCCTGACTCTGTGGACACCACCGTGCCTGAAATCCGCATCTCCCAGCCCCAGATTCAGACTCAGGCCGAGGCCGCAACGGCTCAGCAGGCTCCGGCGGTCCAGGAGTACTCGGCGGTTCGCCGGTTCCTGCTTTCGCGCGGGAACTCCGCCATCGCCGACCGCGCCTTCCGTGTGCTCATGACTCTGTGCGCGCTCAGCATCTTCGGCATCGTGGTCCTCATCGCCACCGAGCTCGTCCGCCGCTCCGGTTTGGCCTGGCACAGCTTCGGCCTGCAGTTCTTCTACAAGGGCACTTTCGACCCCACGACGAACTCGATCTCTTACTGGGACCCGGTCAACGGCAACTTCAGCGCCCTGCCGTTCGTCTACGGCACGCTGGTCTCCTCGCTCCTCGCTCTGCTGTTCGCGGTTCCGCTGGCGGTCGGCGTCGCCATCTTCCTCACCGAAATGTGCCCCGGCTTTCTGCGCGCGCCTCTGGCCTTCCTGACCGAGCTGCTCGCCGCCATTCCCAGCATCATTTACGGCATGTGGGCAATGCTCATCCTGGTTCCGCTGCTCCGCGAGCACGTCAACCCGGCGCTGATCAAGGGGCTCGGATGGACCGGCCTGTTCGGCGACGACAACCCCACCGGCCTGGGCTTTTTCGCCTCCGGCGTCATTCTTGCCATCATGATCCTGCCCATCATCTCCTCGCTCACGCGTGAGGTCATGATGGCCGTGCCTCACTCGCAGCGCGAGGCGGTGCTGGCCATCGGCGCCACCCGCTGGGAGATGATCCGCATGGGCGTGCTGCGCAACGCGCGCATCGGCATCGTTGGCGCCATTATCCTCGGCCTGGGCCGCGCGCTGGGCGAAACCATGGCCGTCACCATGGTCATCGGCAACAGCCCCGAGATTCGCAAATCGCTGCTGTCCAACGGCAGCTCCATGGCCGCCGTCATCGCCAACGAATTCGCCGAGGCCTTCAGCGATCTGCATCGCAGCGCCCTGATCGAGATCGGCCTTGCGCTGTTTATTGTCACCATTATCGTGAACGCAATCGCCCGTCTGCTCGTCTGGGCGGTTACGCGCGGGACCCCAGCGACTGCGAATTAGAAAGCAGGGAACAGAGAGCAGGGACTAGGGAATGCAACTCGGCAGCGGGAACGAACGGAACAACGCTTTGAACTGCGAACTGTGAACTAAGAACTTCAATCATGCAGAATCAATTCCCACTTCGCACACGCCTTCGCAGCCTGACCGATTCCACGGCCACGGGCCTGGCGGTGCTGTCGACCATCCTCGTCATCGCGCCGCTCGTCGCCATTTTTGTCTACCTCATTATCATGGGCGCCAGCTCGCTCAACCTCGATTTCTTCATCCGCACTCCCAAGCCGGTGGGCGAAGCCGGCGGCGGCATGGCCAACGCCATCGTGGGCTCGGCCACGCTGCTCGCCATTGCCAGCGTGCTCGGCGTGCCCATTGGCATCGGCGGCGGAGTCTTTCTGGCCGAGTTCGGCCGCGGCACCAAGCTGGCCAATGCCATCCGCTTCACCGCCGACGTCCTCAACGGCGTTCCTTCGATCGTGATGGGCATCGCCGCCTACTCGCTCATCGTCATGCCGCAGAAGCATTTCTCGGCTCTGGCCGGCGGCGTCGCGCTGGGCATCATGATGATTCCCACCGTCTGCCGCACCACCGAGGAGATGCTGCTCATGGTGCCTCACGCGGTGCGCGAAGCCGCGCTCGGCCTCGGCGTTCCCAACTGGCGCTCGGTCCTCTCCATTACCGTCAAAACCGCCTCGCCCGGCATCATCACCGGCTGCATGTTGGCCTTCGCGCGCGTCGCCGGAGAAACCGCGCCGCTGCTGTTCACCGCGCTGGGCAACCAGTTCTGGAGCACCAGCCTCAACGAGCCCATCGCCGCGCTTCCCCTGCAAATCTTCGTCTACGCCATCTCTCCCTACGACGACTGGCACCGGCTGGCCTGGGCGGGAGCGCTGGTTCTCATCGTTCTCATCGTGCTCGCCGTCTCCCTGGTTCGCTGGGTCACCAGCCGCGGCGTCCTGAAAGGGGCAAGCTAAGTGGGTGTCAGCATCGAAGTATCGAACCTGAACGCGTGGTACGGATCGAATCACACGTTGCAGGACATCAATCTGAACATACCCGCCAATCACGCCACCGCGCTGATCGGCCCCTCCGGCTGCGGCAAAAGCACCTTCGTGCGCTGCCTGAACCGCATGCACGAGACCAACCCCATCGCGCGCGTCACCGGCACCGTCCGCATGGGCGACATCGACATCTACGGGGACGCTTCGCCGGTCGAGATTCGCCGCCGCGTGGGCATGGTCTTCCAGCGCCCCAATCCCTTCCCCACCATGTCCATTTACGACAACGTCGCCGCCGGCCTCAAGCTCAACGGCTTCACCAACCGTCGCGCGCTCGACGAGATCGTCGAGAAATCCCTCAAGAACTCCGCGCTCTGGGACGAGGTCAAGGACGAGCTGAAGAAGAAATCCGGCGCCAGCCTCTCCGGCGGCCAGCAGCAGCGTCTCTGCATCGCCCGCGCGCTGGCCGTCGATCCCGAAGTCCTGCTGATGGACGAGCCCGCCTCGGCCCTCGATCCCGTCTCCACTTCCAAAATCGAGGACCTCATCTTCCAACTAAAGTCGCAGTATACGATCGTGATTGTGACGCATAATATGCAGCAGGCGGCCCGCGTCGCGGAGAAGACCGGCTTCTTCCTCAACGGCCGCATGGTCGAGTTCGACGCGACCCACAAAATCTTCACCAATCCCTCCGATAAACGGACTGAGGATTACATCACGGGCAGGTTCGGATGACACGGATTCGCTTTCAACAGAGCCTGGAAGATTTGAAGGAGAACCTGCTGGTGATGGCCGGCCTGGCCGAGCAGGCCATTCAGCGCGCCATCGAGGCCTACCGGGTTCGCGACCTTTCCATCTGCGACCTGGTCAGTCGCAGCGAGATCGCCATCAACCGCATGGAGCGCGACATCGACCAGTCGGCACTCGACCTGCTGGCCATGGAGCAGCCCATGGCCGTCGATCTGCGCTTCATCCTCGCCGTCATCAAGATCAACGCCGACCTGGAGCGCGTGGGCGACGCCGCCAAGAGCATCAGCGACCGCGTGCGCATGATGCAGCAGATGGCTGCCGTCGACCTGCCCGTCGACATTCCGCGGCTGGCCTCGATGGCTGCCGACATGGTCCGCAAGAGCCTGCAGGCCTTCATCGAGGCCGACGCCGAGGTGGCCCGCACCGTGCTCACCATGGACGACGCCGTCGACCAGATGAATCGGGCCGCTTTCAAGGCGCTCACCAAGGTGATGGAGGAGCAGAGCCACAACGCCCCGCAGGCCCTGAATGCGCTCATGATCTCCCGCAGCCTGGAACGCATCGGCGATCACGCCACCAACATCGCCGAGGACGTCATCTTCTGGGTGCAGGGCGCCGACGTCCGCCACTACAAGAGTCTGGCCAAGATCGAGGCCGCCAAAGCTGCGGCCGCCGCTGCCGCGGCCGAAGCCGCCATGGCGGGCGGGGTCGAATCGGCAGAGACGTCTCCGGCCGATCCGGCTCCCGCCGGCGCCGCTCCTACCCAGAGCTGAACCGGTCAGGATTCCGGTCCAAAACAGAAGCCCCGCTCATCGCGGGGCTTGTCGTTGGCGCAAGGCATATTCAGTTGACTCGCTCGTATCCTGAATCTGAAGTTCATTGAACAATCACGCTGTCATCCGGAGCGAACTTTGTTGAAAGCTGAAAGCTGCTTCCCTCAATGCGCCGCCGGCGTGATCCTCACGCCCATCGCATTGAGCTTGTTGCGTGCCGCGCGAGCCTCCGGCGTCTGCGGATGCCGCTGGATCAAGAGCCGCAGTTCGCGAATGCCGGCGTCCTTTTTGTCGGTTGCCAGCAGCGAGTATCCCTTGTGCAGTTGCGCCGCGGGCGCCTTGGCATTGCCGCTGAATCCCTCCAGCACCGCGTTGTACTGGTTGATCGCGGTCGCATAATCCTTCTGCTGGTAGGCAATCTCACCGAGATAAAACTGAGCGGTACCGGCCAGTTCGTCCAGCGGATAGTAGTGGATCACGTCCTGGAACTCGCCCTGCGCCACCGGGTACTTTCCCGCGTTGAAGTCACGCACTCCGGCCTGCAGGGTCTCCTGCAAAGGCGGGGCCTGTGACGCTGGCGCCGCTCCGGGGGCCGTTGCGCCCGCCGGGCCGGCCGCCGGACCAGTCGGCGCCGCTCCCGGGCCCGCGCCCGGATTCGCCGTTCCGCCCGGCTGTGCCTGGGCCTGCGCTTGCGCCTGCATCGCCTGCAACTGGGCTTGCAGATCCTGAACCGTCTTGTCCAACTTGGTGATGCGCACCTTCAGCTCGTCCACCGAGTCGTTCAGCGACTGCACCTGCCCGCTGACGGCGTCCACTTTTCCGCCCACCGCGTCGCCCTGCGCGTTGAGCTTCTGCTGCATGGCGTTCACGGTCGCCGTCACCTGGGTCGCCTGGTCGGAGGTCTGCTGCGCCAGATGCTCCAGCACGCCCATGCGCGCGTCGAGCGTCGACTGCAGCCGCTGCACCATGTCCATCAGTTGCTGCACCTGGGTCTGCAGCTCCACGATCTCCTTGGACACGGCGTGCGCCGGCACGGCCGCGGGACCGAAGAACACCACCAACGCCGCGACGGCGAGCAGACGATTGCGAAAAACGCGAGATTTTTCCATGATTTCGACCTTCCTGAACGCGATACGCCTAACTTCAACGATACGGCAGCCGGCCCGCGAGGACGAGACTGCCGCGTGAACCCGATTTGGCCATCGACAGGCCTTAACCGTCGCCACCGGACGGTCACACATCGAGCCTGCGAACAAGCAGATAGCCAAACGCCACGAGATGGGTGCCCCAGGTCCCGATTTTGGGACCTGGGATAGCACGAAACCTGACGGACACGGTACGAAGAGCTAGAGCTGCCTCACTTATCGATCGTGAACCCGTCTCTGCGGTTCAACTGCCAGCACTCCTCGTTCGATTCCGTGCAGAACGGCTTTTCCTTGCCGAGGCTGATCACGCGGATGCGGTCGGCCGCCACGCCGGCCGTCACCAGCGCGGTCTTCGCCGATTCCGCCCGGTTCTGGCCCAGGACGAGGTTGTACTCGTCCGAGCCGCGCTCGTCGCAATAGCCGCCGATCACGATCTTGATGCCGGGGTGCGCGATCAGGAAGTCGGCGTTCTTGGCCAGCACTGCCTGCGCGTCGGCGCGGATGTCGGGCGTGTCGTAGTCGAAGAAGATCGGCTGCACGCGGGCGTTGAACTCGTCGGCTTCGCTCATGGTGCTGGCGGGCACGCTGATGGCCGGCGGCTCATTCACGGTCACGCTCGCCGAGGCGTCGGCCGAGCCGCCCTCGCCGCGCGCCACCAGGTGATAGGTGGTCGACTGCGTGGGAAGAACGGTCTTCACGCCAACCGACGGCAGGTCGCCGATGCCGTCGATAAAGATCGTCGTCGCGTTGGTCGTGCGCCAGCTCAATTGCACTTGGTCCCCGGCCGAGATCACCGTGGGCGTTGCGGTCAGTTGCGCCGTGGGAGCGGGCGCCGTCGCAGCTGCCGGGGCCTCCGCGGCCGGCGGCAAGGGCTGTGGCTTTTTGCCGCATCCGGAAATCGCCGTCAATGCAATCAGCAGAAGGGAAGAAATCAACAGGCTATAGCGCAATTTCAAGGGAATTCTCCTTCTCGAAAAGCTCAGGTGAGTCGTCCCGGCATCCGGGATTTTTTGTCGCCCCGCGTGCTGCCGTGGAGCCTCAGCACCATAAATGATAGTTCATCGCAGCGGCGGTCCCGGTTACAACGCGGGAACGCGTCGCGGCCGCGCGAGCCTCCAAGCCGTGCCTACTTCCAGCTCCAGTTCGGCATCGAGTTGTCGCCCGATTCCGTCAACTGGTGCTGCTCGGTCCCGTCGGCCAGCATCGTCCAGATCTGCGTGCGGTGCCCGATCTGCCGCTGAAACACGATGTGCCGTCCATCGGGCGACCACGAGGGGAAGTCGTTGTTGCCCGCCTCGTGCGTGGCCTGCAGCCAGTTCTTGCTGGCGATATCCATCACGTAGATGTCCTGCCCGCCGGGATCGCCGGGGCCGTACTTGCGGTTCCAGCTAAAGGCCAGCAGCCCGCCGTTCGGCGCCCACGAGGGCGAGATGGCGTAACCGCTGTCGGTCATACGCTGCACGTTGGCGCCATCCTTGTCCATGACGTAGATCTGCGGCTCGCCCGTCCTGCCGCTCACGAACCCAAGCAGATTGCCGGTCCGCGGATTCCACACCGGCGACACGTCCGATCCGAACGCCGTCACGCTGTGCGCATTGGCGCCGTTGGCGTCGGCGATCCAGATGTCCGGATGCCCACCTCGCGCGGAGGAGAACGCGATCCTCGCTCCGTCCGCCGACCACGCCGGAGATTGGTTGCTTCCGCCCGCAGAGCCCGCGGGAAAGCCCACCAGCCGTCCCAGGTCCAGCGAGTACATGCGGATCGCCCATCCCGAATTGCTCAGCGAGGCAAACGCGATGCGCGATCCATCCGGTGAGATGCGCGGCGATAGAGAAATGCTGCCCAGATGGGTGACGGGATGCTGATTCGCGCCGTCGTAGTCCATCGCCCAGATCTCCTTCGCTCCCGTGCGGTTGCTCACGAAGTAGATCTTGGTTTCGCAGATGCCGTCGATCGCCCCGCCCAGCCGGTAGATGATGTCGTCGGCGAAGCGGTGGGCCACGGTTCGCGCCATCTCGTCGCTGGCCGCCTCGTTGTACTGCCGGGCCAGCACTGGCGCGCTGCCCACCGTGCGCGCGTCCGTCAGCCAGCCGGAGGCAACCAGCCTTCCGTTGGCGATCGAGAGCGCCCCGAACGCCACCATCGCCGCGTTGGCCGGAGCCGCCGACCACTGCCCCGCCACAAACTCCTGTGGCGAGCCCGGCATCGCCTGCGGCGCCAGGCTCTTCGACACCATATCGAAGATGCCCGCGTTCGCGAGGTCGCTATAGAGAGTGGAGTCGAAGACCGCTTTGAGCGGCGCCGTTTCCGGGTCGCCGCCCAGCGGCTTGAAGTCCGCCGCGGCCAGCCGGATGCGCTCGTTGCCCAGGTTCGTTCCCGTGCGGACCCAGTCCTGGGCCGAGATGTGCGGCGCTGAAAGATACGCCAGGAAAAGAAAGAACAGGGGGAAGAACCGGAATTTTACCTTCATGCGATCTGCAATCCTTCCTGTTTTGGTAACAGATGATTGTGCGCACGCCCTTCAAAAGGGAGCCCATTTCTTTGACGATCCGTGCAGTCCAAATGCTCGCGTCTGTTCCCGACCGCACGCATCCCACAACAAACTTCAGGCCTCGGTGCGTCTTTTCACCCAGCCACCGCAATCTTCGCCATTCACCACAACTGCTTCTTCCACCACCGAACCAGCTAGGAGCTAGCAGCTAGAAGCTAGTAGCTGCTCTTCAATACTCGCAGTAAAACGAAACCTTCAACGTACTCTGATTATATTGCGGCGGAAGATAGCCGAAGGTGTCCACGCGTTGCGCGGCGCGCTGGCACGACGTGTCCAGCGTGGGGCTGCCGCTTGACTGATCCAGTTGCAGGTTGCTCAATCCCCCGTCGCGGTGAATCGTAAACACGATGAAGGCGCGCGCTCCCTTCGGCGTCCGCGGATCGACGTCGTACTTGTTCCAACTGCTCCCCATCTTGCGGTTGATCTGGTCGACGTACCAGGGATAAGAGTTCGCGAAGCCGTTGTCTCCCACCGTGGTCGGCCCCGTCGATCCGGGCTGCATCTGGTGCGGCATGTTCGATCCCGCCTGCTCGCCGTACTGCGCCACGTTCTGCCGCGGCGCCGGCTGGTGCGGTTGTGTCTTCGGGATGTTCTTCGCCGTGGGCTTGGCCTGCCGGCCCTGGATCGGGATCGCCGTCGCGTCCTCGTGCTTTTGGTCTTTGGGATTCGTCTGCGCCGGGGCCTGGCTCGGCGTCTCCGTCGCCAGCACGTTCTGGTTCATCTGGTCGGCGGGAAGCGGAATCGCGCTGCTCACCAGGGTCACTTCCATCGATCCCCCCGATCCCGCGCTGCCCCAGATGTTGTGGTGGAACACGCCCATCATCCAGCCGTAAAGCACCAGGAACACGGCCACCATCAGATGCAGCCCCACCGCGCCCGCCGCCGGACCGGCTACCGGGTCGGGCGTCAATTCCCGCTCTACGTGTTCGCTGCTATCCAGAACGCTGTCCATAGAAGCTACGCCGTCATCCCGAGCGTCCCGCCGGCTTGCGGGTGCCCCAGGTCCGGATTTTCGGACCTGGGATCGCACAGTCCCGCTCTACTTCCCGCTCTGCGCCGGTCCCTTGGCCTCCAACGGCTGCGTCACGATCGACACATTTGTGATCCCCGACTGCTTCACTGCATCCATCACGCTGGCGAAGGCGCCGAACGGCACCCGCTCGTCGCTGCGCAGATAGATCGCCTGGTGCGCCGGATCGATGCCCGACTCATGCAGCTTCGCCGGAAGGTCGTGCACGTTCACCGGCTGGTCGTTCAGATAAACGTTCTGGTCGCGGTCGATCGTCACCACCATCCGCTGCTCGGTGATCTGTTTCACCGTCCGCGTCTTCGGCACGTTCACTTCGATCCCCGACTGCAGCACCGGCTCGGCGATCATAAAGATCACCAGCAGCACCAGCACCACGTCGACCAGCGGCGTGATGTTGATCTCCGCAAGCGAACTCCGCGTCTGTCCGTTGAGTGTTGTGAACGCCATGCTTCCATTCCTTAGACGCCGCGGAGAAGAGATTGTGCCATCTTCGTGGGCGTCCCACCTTCATGGGTGCCCCACCCTCGCGGCGTTCTTGTTCTTGCCGCTAGGGTGGGAATACTCGCTCAGCCTTTTGGGCCGCCTTCGCTGCCCGCCGGGCGCGGTCCGCCGGGCCCGCGCATCGGCATGTCTTCGAGCGAATTCAGCAGCTCGCGGCAAAAGTCGTCGGTGGCCGAGGCGAAGATCCGGATCCGCGCCGAGAACGCGTTGTACGCCACCACCGCCGGCACGGCCACGAACAGTCCCGCGGCGGTCGTGATCAGCGCCTCGCTGATGCCCGGAGCCACCGCCTTCAGCGACCCGCCGCCCGCCGTCCCAATCCCGTGGAACGCATCCACCACGCCCATCACGGTTCCGAACAGCCCCACGAACGGGCTCGTCGCCCCGATCGTCGCCAGCCACGTCAAACGCCGCTCCAGCGCCGTCACAGCCGCGCTGGACGCCGTTTGCGCCGAGCGCTCCAGCGGAGCCAGGTTCTTCGGCGGTCCCGATCCGCCCGTCTGCCGCTTATAGGTTTCGTACACATCCTCGAACACCTGCGCCAGCGGGCTGGCGCTGTATTCGCTGGTCACCGATGCAATCTCCTGCAGGCGGCTCGCCTTGCGGAACGCGCGGATGAACTTCCGGCTCTGCGCCGTCACCTTCGCGAACGTCGACATCTTGCCCAGAATCACGGTCCACGAGTACAAGCTGGCCAGAAGCAGCAGCGCCAGCGTGCCGATCGCGATCGGCCCGATGTTGCTCATCATCTCCGCCAGCGCCCCGAAGCCCTGCGTCGGCTGTGCCGCGCCCGCTCCGCTGTCAGACTGCAAAAAGAACGCCAATGCCGCGGTAAAAATCGTCCGTCACCTCATTTTTTACGGTATCAGAACGCGTTCCCCCGCCCAAGTGACCGCCTGGGTGCCTCCAGGTCTCCGAGCCGCCGATTCCCCTGCCCGGACGGGCCGCGATTCATGCTATGCTGCGCTCGGATTCTGATTGGGGCGGTACACCTCGGATTGGGGTGCCCCATCCTAGCCGCGCTCTTGCTTCTTGCGGCTAGGGTGGGAAACGAACTCCGCTCACTTACCAACCCGTCTGCGTTAGAACGGATCAACCATGCTCGTCGAACTGCGCGCCGAAAACTACGCCGTCATCGATCACGCCATCGCCTCGTTCGGCCCCGGGCTCAATCTGCTCACCGGCGAAACCGGCGCAGGCAAATCCATCCTCGTCGACGCGCTCGCCCTGCTGATGGGGGGCAAATCCTCCGCCGACGTGGTCCGTCACGGCGCAGACAAGGCCGTCGTCTCCTGCGTCTTCGAGTCCACTCCCGGCGCCGAGTCCATCCTCGAACAGAACGGCATCGACGCCGACGGCAGCGACATCATCCTCCGCCGCGAGATCCTTTCCGAGGGCAAGGGCCGCGTCTTCGTCAACAACCAGCCGGCCACCGTCCAGGTCCTCAAGCAGCTCGCTCCCGAGCTGGCCCTCGTCCATGCACAAACCGAGTCGCTCGCCAGCTTCGACGAGTCCCAGCAGCGAATTCTCCTCGACCGCTTCGCCGGCGTCTCGCTCGACGCCGTCTCCGAGGCCCACGCCCGCTGGCGCGCCGCCGCCGATCGGCTCAGCGATCTCCTCCATGGCGAGCAGGACCGCCTGCGCATGGTTGATCTCTGGACCTACCAGCGCAAGGAGATCGAGCAGGCCCAGCTCCAGCCCGGCGAAGACGAAGCCATCGAGACCGAGAAGCGCGTCCTGGCCAACGCCGAAAAGCTCTACTCCGCCGCCATGGGCGCCTTCGACCAGCTTTACGAGGGCGGCTCCAGCGCCGAGGCCGCTCTTGAGGCCGCCCTCCGCAACGTCGAGGAACTGGCCCGCTACGACGCCCGCTTCGCCGATTCCGCCGTGCAGCTCTCCTCGGCCCGCGCCACCGTCTCCGATATCGCCGCCAGTCTCCGCGACTACGCCGAGGGCATCAATGCCTCGCCCGAGCGCCTCGCCGAAATCGAGGACCGCCTCGCCCTCCTCGACCGCCTCAAGCGCAAATACGGCAAGACCGTCGCCGAGGTCATCGCATTCGGCGAAGACGTGGCCCACAAACTCTCCGAAGTCGAGGACCGCGACGAGCTTCTCAAGACCCTCCGCGCCGATCTGGAAGAATCCGCCGCCGAGTACCGCGCTGCTGCCTCGGCCCTCACCGCCGAGCGCCAGGCCGCCGCGGCCAAGCTCGCCAAGCTCGCCGAAGCCCAGATCAACTCCCTCGCCATGAAGTCCCGCTTCCAGGTTGCCGTGACCGCCGCCGAGGGATTTGTTGGCGTTGCAGAACAAGCCTCAAACACTGCCGATGAACCTGCTCCAGCGAGTCAAAGGAAGGGCTCAAGTCTTGTGTCAGGGCACGACTTTAGTCGTGCCGTCAGCGATAAAGCAAAGAGTGGGGCTTTAGCCCCTGAGGGAAGTTCTTCCGAGAATGCGCATTGGACCTCCGCCGGCTGGGACGCGGTCGAATACTTGATCTCCACCAACCCCGGCGAGCCCCTCAAGCCCCTAATCGAGATCGCCTCCGGCGGCGAACTCTCCCGCGTCCTGCTGGCCCTCAAGGTCGCCGTCGAAGATTCCTCCTCCAAGACCAAAAAGAAAACCACGCCCCGCACCCTCGTCTTCGACGAAATCGACATCGGCATCGGGGGCCGCGCCGCCGAAGCCGTCGGCCACAAGCTCAAAACCCTCGGCCGCGCGCAGCAGGTCCTCTGCGTCACCCACCTTCCGCAGATCGCCGCCTTCGCCGATCAGCATCTGGCCGTCGAAAAGCGCGAGCAGGACGGCCGCACGCAAACCCGCATCCGCGTCCTCGACGACCGCGCCCGCACCCACGAAGTCGCCCGCATGTTATCCGGCGCAAAAGTCACCGACACCAGCCTCCAGCACGCCGCCCAGATGATCGCCGGCAGCCGGTAAAGTGATCACCTTGAAAAACGTCCCGAACAGTTGAAGATGTGTTATGGGAGGAGGACAACCTCATGAATTGGACTTTAGCGTTTCAACTCGCAACGGCCATTATCGTATCTCTCGGTGGGGGCGGCGGGATTGTCTTTGGCTTGTCAAACTACCTTGGGAAACTGTGGGCGGACAGAGCGATAGAGAAGGAAAAACATAAGTACGCTGAAATACTTCAGACCGCAAAGGGTGAACTCGACAAAGCTACTAACCGCTATCAGGTCGAACTGGACTCATTAAGTCTCGCACACAAGCTTAGGATGACTGAAGAGTTTTCGCGTCTTGGCCAGCTCTGGAAATATATGGCAATTCTGTCATCTGCGTTCAATTACACTGCAAGCTTGGGCCTGCGAATCGTTCCTGCCGACAAGGACGAACGCGAGAAATTTGAGGCTATGCTGCGCTCGAGTTACGAGAATGCGCGAGCGGAAGCGCACAAGTTCTTCTTGGAAGAAAAGCTATTCATTCCGAAAGCTATTGCAGACTGTGCGGAAACAACATTAATGGAGGCTATCAGGGAATGCAACTTTTATAGTCTGTTTCACGAGCATCACGATCCTGGAGTGCGCCGCGAATATAGGGATAACGGGCCGAAGTGCCTGGAGAAATTCAACGATGGAATGAAAGACCTTGAATTACTGATGAGGGAGCATATTGAGGGAAAGAGGCTCAGTCTTCTGTCAGGCAAAGTTTGACCGAAGTCGGTAGCCGTGTGTCACAAGTCTCGCCTTTGAGGCCCGAGATCGCACCACAATCCTTACGCCGCCGTCCGCTTTCTCTTCTTCGGCTCGGCATCGGGCACAACGGTGCGCTCCGGCGAACGGGGTAACTCCTTGAGCTCGTCAGGCAGCGCGGAGAAGGGAACCGTGCGCGCGAAATCCTCTTGGGTGAGCTCGCGAACCTCGCCTTCGTCATTCGTCCATGGTTTTGGGTCTGCCATATTTGCGCGTCTCGGCATATCCAGCGAATCGGAAGTCAATCCTCCGCATTCAGCTTCATCATCAGCTCCTCGACGGTCGCGGCCCTCCTGACCTTTCCGGCCTCGCCCTCCGCGATCGCCGCGAGAGTCTCGGCATTCGGTTCCTCGCTCCGAACCGCCCGCTTCCGTTCCTTCTTCTTCTCGCCTTTTTGTCCCATCGCTGGCCTTCGCCCCTCCTAGGAGAATAACGTGTCAGCGCAGCCTCGACATCGCCCCGCCAACTCCGCTCACGCCCCAGCCCCGCCAACTCCGCCGTTTTTTCATTACCTCGGTAATTGTTCACAATATTTTTGTTTGCTTTTCCAAACCGGCTTCGTTAACCTCAAAATCTAAATCTGCCGGTTCGCTCTTCCCCTGACTCCCTTTCTTTGATTCCCATTTGCCTGCCTTGGAGTTCCCCATCGAGGAGCACCTATGCGAGGGTTGTGGGTCGGCCGTCCCCTGCCGAAGGCCGGATTTCTTTCGGCATCGTTCTTCCTCATAGCTTCGCTGATCTCCGGCTGTGCTGGCGGATCGATCATCGTCAATCTCTCGACCATCGCGGCCATCTCCGCCCCGTCCAGCTTCGTCCGCGTCAACCAGACCCTCCAACTCAACTCGACCTACCTCGCCACCGGCCAGGCCATGGTCTTTTCCGTCAACGGAATCCCCGGCGGCAACTCCGAAGTCGGCACTATTTCGAGCACCGGCCTCTACACGGCTCCCGCGGCCGTGCCCAATCCCTACACCGTCCAGATCACCAGCTCAATTGACCAGTACCCCGACGCGACGCCCGGTTCGGTCTCGGTCCAGGTCTGGAACCCGATCCCCGCGCTCACCGCAGTCACGCCCAACGGCTTTTCCGAGGGCACAACAGCCGTCATCGTCAACGGCTCGCAGTTTGTTTACGGCGCGCAAATCAGTTGGAACGGCGCCGTCGTCCCCACGACCTATGTCTCCGGCACGGAGCTGGTCGCGCAGATCTCCGCGCCCACGCCTGGCACCTACCCGCTCACCGTCGTCAATCCCAATCCCGGATCGGCCACCGCGACGCCGCTTTCCCTCGTCGTTGGCCCCGGCCAGGTGGTGCTGCAGCTCGAGCCGAACTCCGGCACCGACGTGCGCGTCTCAAACTCGCTCGTCCTCGGGCTCACGGTCAGCGGCACAGACAATCCCGGCGTCACGCTCCAGGTGAACGGCGTCGCCGGCGGCAACGCGCAAATCGGCATGGCGGTCTCCAACGCCGACGGCTCCATCACGTACACCGCGCCGCCGGTCGTTCCCACGCCCAGCAACATCGTCCAGCTCACCATCACCAGCCTCGACAATCCCACGGTCTCGATTTCCCAGAACATCTCGGTAATGAATCCCATTCCGATTCTCACCTCCGCCACTCCCATGGCCTTCGATCCCGGACCGGCGACCATCGTTCTCTCAGGCCAGCAGTTCATCACGGGCGCGCAGGTGCTCGTCAACGGCGCCCCGGTTTCGACCACCTTCAACAGCGGATCGCAATTGACCGCGAGCGTCGACCTCACCGAGCCGGGCAATCTCGATCTCCAGGTCCTCAATCCCGCTCCCGGCCCCGCCACCTCGGCCGATCTGATCGCCACCGTCAGCGGCACGCCGCCCGTTCCCGTCGTCAGCCCGCAGGAGGCGGCGCGTTTTCTCGACGAGGCTACCTTCGGCGCCACCGACTCCGACATCCGCGAACTGTCGCTCATCGGCTACCAGGCCTGGCTCAACGAGCAATTCGCCATTTCCCCCACGCCGTCCGAGCCCGCCGTCGAGCAGGCTGTCATCGTCAACAACCCGCCCTGCGCCTCGAACAACGTCAAGTGCAACGCCGCGCTCTTCGTCCAGAACAACCAGAACGAGGGCCTGGTGCAGGATGCCTTCTGGCAGCAATCGCTCACTGCGCCCGACGAGCTTCGCCAGCGCATCAAATACTCCCTCTCGCAACTGTTCGTCATCTCCAGCGACAACACCACGGCCATCCAGAACATGCCGCGCGGCGAGGCCAGCTATTTCGACACGCTCGGCAACGACGCCTTCGGCAACTTCCGCCAGCTCCTGCAGGACGTCACGCTCAGCCCCATGATGGGCCAGTTTCTTTCCATGCTGGGCAACGACAAAGGCAACGCCACCACCGATCCCGACGAGAACTACGCGCGCGAAGTGATGCAGTTGTTCACCATCGGCCTCTGGCAGTTGAACGACGACGGTTCGCAGCAAATCGGTCCCACCGGCCAGCCCGTCGCCACCTACTCGAACACCGACGTGATGGGCCTCGCCGCCGTCTTCACCGGCTTCAGTTGGAACATCCCCGGCGATTCGAGCGACGATGCGTGGTCCAACTGCTGCCTCTACGTCGGCCCCGGCTACGGCGAAGAGCTTCTGCCCATGCAGAGCTTCCCCAGCCACCACTCCACCGTCGAGAAGGATTTTCTCGGCGTCACCATTCCCGCTTCGGCCAGCCCCGACCCCAACGGCGACCTCAAGATCGCTCTCGACACGCTCTTCAGCCATCCCAATCTGCCCGCATTTTTCTCCAAGCAGATGATCCAGCACTTGGTCACCAGCAATCCCAGCCCTGCCTACATCAATCGCGTTGCGCAAGTTTTCAAAAACGACGGCACCGGCGTTCGCGGCAACCTGCAAGCCGTCATCGCCGCCATCCTGCTCGACCCCGAAGCCCGCGACACGGCCACCGACACCGCCAATCCGCAATGGGGCAAGGTGCGCGAGCCGCTGCTGCGCTACGCCGAGTGGGCGCGCGCCTTCACCGCGCAATCGCGCACCGGCTCGTTCGACATCGGCTCGCCCGAAGACCCGATCTACGGCTACGGCGAGATGTGGCTCCGCTCGCCCACCGTCTTCAACTGGTTCAGCCCCGGCTACACACCGCCGGATTCGGTCCTTGTCACCGACGGCCTACTCGCGCCGGAGATGCAGATCGCCAACGTCTCCTCCGTCGTCGGCTTCATCAACTACATGCAGAGCGCCATCGGCGCTAGCGCTGCCTCCGGCCCCGACGTCTATGCGTCCTACTCGACCGAGATGAGCCTCGCCGCCACGCCCGACCAGCTTCTCGACCGCATCAACCTCCTGCTCATGTCCGGCCAGATGAGCAGCGCGCTCTACAACCAGATTCTCTCCGCCGTCAGCGCCATCCCAATCCCCACCGGCGATCAGAACTCGATCGACGCCGCGCTCTTGAGCCGCGTCGAAACAGCCGTCTACCTCACCGTCGCGTCGCCCGACTACGCCGCGCAGCAATAGGAGCCCGTCCATGTCCAAGTGCAATTGCCACCAGACCCGCCGCCAGTTTCTCCGCACGGCCTCGATGGCCTCCATGGCCGGCTTCTACGTGAGCCCATTTTTTCTCGAGCTCAACTCGCTCGCCGCCATGGCGCAGGGCACGGGCGCGTCGGACTATCGCGCGCTGGTCTGCGTCTACCTGCAGGGCGGCAACGACGGCCACGGCACGGTGATCGCCACCGATCCGAGCTCCTATGCCGCGTTCACCACCGCCCGTTCCGGCGCGCCGGGCCTCGCTTATCCCATGAGCGAGCTGCTGCCCATCACGCTCAAGACACCGCAAACCGGCCGCACTTTCGCTCTCAATCCTGCCCTCATCGGCCTGCAGAATCTCTTCAGCGCCGGCCGCGCCGCCATCGTCGCCAACACCGGCACTCTGGTCGTGCCCGCCACAAAAACGCAGATCGACTCGAACTCCGTCGCTCTGCCCGACTCGCTCTTCTCGCATTTCGATCAGACCGCCGCCTGGCAGGCCATTGCGTCAAATCTCGGCAGCGGCGAGCACACCGGCTGGGGCGGCGCCGTGGCCGACGCCATCGAGGCCATGAACATGAACTCGAACTCCATGTTCACCTGCATCTCTACCGCCGGCAACGCGCTTTTCCTCTCCGGCCAATCCTCGTACCAGCTCAACGTCACGTCCGCCGGCCCCATCCCCATTTACGGCGTCAGCCAGCCTCCCTTCGGCCTGCCCGCATCCGTCAACCCGCTCAACTCCATCCTCACCGCCGAAGAAACCAATCTCTTCGCGCAGGAGTATCAGGTCGTCATCAACCGCTCCATGCAGGCGCAGGCCACGCTGTCCACCGCCATGGCTCCTGCAGGGCAGGGAGGCGTCGCCAATCCGCCGCAGTACCTCGATCCCGTCTCCTTGAAGCTCACCGACAACCCGCTCGCCGCTTCGCTGCAAACCGTCGCCCGCATCATCGCCGGCCGCGCCTCGCTCGGCGTCTCCCGCCAAATCTTTTACGTCCAGCTCGGCAGCTTCGATACCCACAACAACCAGGCGCAGATTCACGCCCAGCTTCTCACCCAGCTCGGCGCGGCGTTCGAGTACTTCGACGGTCTCATGGTCGGGATGGGCCTCTCCAACAACGTCACTGCCTTCACCATCTCCGACTTCGGCCGCACCCTCACCTGCAACACCAACGGCACCGATCACGGCTGGGGCAGCCACCACTTCGTTGTCGGCGGCGCCGTCCAGGGCCAGGACATGTACGGGCAGTACCCGGTCGTCGGCGTCAACCAGGACAACGACGTCGGCGCCGGCCGCCTGATCCCCACCACCGCCGTCGAGCAGTACGCCGGAACCCTCGCCCGCTGGTTCGGCCTCTCCGACTCGCAGATCCGCACCGTCTTTCCCAACTTCGCCAACTTCGGCTCCAGCCCCTACCTCGGCTTCATGGGGTAGCAGATTGACCACGACCCCGGGTGTCCCATCTGAGTCCTGCTCGGGTGGGTCGGAATTGATCGCTGGCCCCTCACAACTGACCGCCGATCTCCGCCCTCTGGCCCCGCCGGCCTCTTACTCATCCGTGCTATGATCCTGTCGTTCAACGGCCCAGATTCAAAACCGCGGCCAGAGATACAACCCGTGGCTTTCCCCTCAACTCAAACGAATGAAGGAGAGATCATGTCCAAAGTCAAAGTCCTCGCTTTCGCAGCTCTCGCAATTGGCCTGCTGTCCTGTGCGCCTCCGGCGTCGGCCCAGATTTCCATCGCCATCGGAGTGGAGCCTGTGTGCCCCTATGGGTACTTCGACTACGCTCCATATAACTGCGCTCCCTACGGCTACTACGGGCCCGATTGGTTCGTGAATGGAGTGTTTATCGGAGCTGGCCGCTGGTTCCACGGCCCTGCCCACTTCTACGGCCACGTCGACAACCGCTTCGATCCCCATCACGGGTATCGTGGACCGTTGCCTGGGCGCGGCGCTGAGCCGTTCAACCACTTCCAAGGCAACGAGGCGCGCGATGGCCGCGGCCACGCAGGTCCCGGCGATCACGACGCGGGCAATGAACACGCGCTTCCCGGATATCATGGCGGCGGCCACGGCGGAGACCATGGCGGCGACCACCACTAAACCGCGACCGAATCCCGAAAGCGTGGACCCTACCCTCGGCGCGTCCTTAATTTGCCCTGGGGTGGATTGACACGCTGCGATCCTGAGCGCTGCCGGGCTCCAGACCTCGGTACTGAAGTCACTTTCTGCAAGAAGTGTGCAATTTTGAACAGACATGCGCCGCTTGGGATGGCTTAATGAGGCAGTCTGGGTTTAAACCCGGAGATGCGATAACCGTGTAGAGCAGTAAGAAGCTCTCAGGAAACGCAAGCAAAGTGCAATGAAGTACAGGTCGGCCGTGACCTTGTGAACAAGGAGCGCTGCGGCGGCGAAGCGAAATGCGAGTCACCGGTTCCATGCGCACGAGAGAATTGCCGCGCCACACCCTGTAGCGTTCGTGGTCCCGGATTCCACCCGGAGCCAGCTATTCCCCAGCCGTTTGGCACTCACAACACGGCTTCCTGATCGAATGAGGCACTGGAACATCGTTCCAGTGCCTCATTTGGTTTTTCAAGGGTCGAGTTTTCGGATGTGAGCCTCGGGGATCGGGATCGAGCGAACGGGGTGATCGACATGGGGCCGGAAACTAAGGTGGGTCAGTACGGCGGTGAGATCCAATCACCGGTGGAGGGCAGGGGTTGTGCACGGACAGCTTCGTAGGCCCCTGCAATCGCAAAGGGTCTTGAAAAATCCGGGGAAGGTGACCAAAATAGATCAGAATCCCCAGGCGCGGGTACGCAGCTTGCGGTATCGCGCCGTCGAAATCGTGAAGTCATGTGGAGTGTCGTCGACGCTGCTTTGAATGGGCAGCTAAGGGCAAGCGAAGCCCACAGTTCCCAGCGGCGACATTGAGCAGGCCGGGTCAATTCCATTTGAGATCGTATTTCGACGGGGCCGCGTTCCCGGCGCAGGGTTCTGGGCCAGTACTGCGCATGGTGGAGCGTAACAATGGTTGAACTTGAGAAACCCTCATTCGATGCAGCCGCCTTTCTGGCCACCGCCGGACTGGGGCGGCAACTCGTTCAATTGAAGCCCAAGGAAACCTTCTTTGCGCAGGGCGAGCCGGCCGATGCGGTCTTCTATCTTCAGAAAGGCCGGGCCAAGGTTACGGTGGTATCGAAAGCCGGCAAGGAAGCCACGATTACGCTTCTCACCGCAGGCGACTTTGTGGACGAAGAGGCGCTGGCCGGGGCGGAAGGACTGCGTTTGACCACGGCCACGGCCCTCGCCGCCTGCACGGCGCTGAAGATTCGGCGCGACGAGATGGTCCGCGTGATCCACGACGAGCATAAGTTCTCCGATCTCTTCCTGAAGTTTCTGCTGGCCCGCAGTATGCGCATCCAGGCCGATCTCGTGGATCAGCTCTTTAATTCCAGCGAGAAGCGGCTGGCGCGAATCCTGCTGCTGATGGCGGAGTTTGGCAACCCGGGCGGGAGCGAGATTCTGATTCCCAAGGTTTCTCAGCAGACGCTGGCGGAGATGGCCGGCACGACGCGCTCGCGCGTGAGCTTCTTCATGAATCGCTTTCGCAAACTGGGCTTCCTTCACTACAACGGCGGCATCCGGGTGCACAAGTCGCTGCTGAACGTGATTCTCCACGATTAGTCGATTTCTGTTTGCGGCCATATTTGTAGCGCCGGTCTCCAGACCGGCTGTCGTGCGGGCGTCCACGCCTGCACTCCGATCCCGCGCCGGCTTGCCGACTTGCCGACCCGACGCCTCACCCCCAAACAAGCGGACAACTGACAACCGAACGAGAATCGCGCCGCACGAAGCCATATAGAATGAAACTGCGTTCTCCCGATGAAGATTTTCGTCACAGGCGCGACGGGCTTCGTAGGCCATCACGTGGCCAAGGCACTGGCTGCCGAAGGCGCCGGCCTGCGCCTGCTGGTCCGCAAGTCGAGCAACCTCGCGAACCTCGAAGGCATTCGCGGCGACACGCACGTCGGCGATCTCTCCGATCCCGACTCTCTCAAACCGGCTCTCGAAGGCGCCGACGCCGTCGTCCACGTCGCCGCCGATTACCGCCTCTGGATTCCCGATCCCGCCGCCATGTTCCGCGCCAACGTCGGCGGCACGCGCGAGCTGCTACGCCTGGCCCGCGAGGCCCGCGTTCCCCGCTTCGTCTACACCTCCTCGGTCGCCACCATGCACTTCCGCACCGACGGCATGGTCATCAACGAGGACACGCCCGTCTCCCTCGCCGACATGGTCGGCCACTATAAGCGATCCAAGTTCCTCGCCGAGCAGGAAGCATTGCATGCAGCGGCCCAAGGACAGCAGGTGGTGATTCTGAACCCCACCAGCCCCATCGGCTCGAACGATCGCAAACCCACGCCCACCGGCCGCATCGTCCTCGACTTCCTCAACGGCAAGTTTCCCGCCTACATGGACACGGGCCTCAACCTCGTCGATGTCTCCGAGGTTGCCCGCGCCCACGTTCTCGCCCTCACCCAGGGCACACCCGGCCGCCGCTACATCCTCGGCGGCGAAAACCTCACTCTCAAACAGATTCTCGACAAGATGGCCGCCATCACCGGCATCCCCTCGCCCACGGTGCGGATTCCCTTCGCTGTCGCCGCTACATACGCCTTCTTCGAAGAATGGATCACCGGCCGCATACGGGGCCGCGAGCCGCGCGCTACGCTCGAAGAGGTTCGCATGGGCCGCAAGAAGATGTTCGCGTCGAGCGCCCGCGCCCAGCAGGAGCTCGGCTTCCGCATCCTGCCCGTCTACCCCGCCATGCGCGCCGCAATCGACTGGTTCCGCGCCAACGGCTATGCGCCCGCCGCAACCGCGCAGGCCCGCGCATGACCCGCCTCGCCATCGTCGCCGCGTTCCCCGGTGAGCTCAAGCCGCTCGTCCGCAACTGGCCCCACTCGACCCGCAACGGCATCCACTTCTGGGCGCAGCGCACCGAGGAAGAAGAATGGATTGCAGCCTGCGCCGGAGCCGGCCAGGACGCCGCCACGCGCGCCTTTGCCGCCATCGAGGACGGCGGCCCCATCGATCTCGTCTTCTCCGTCGGCTGGGCCGGATCGCTTCGCCGCGACATCCTCCCCGGCACGGTCCACAATGCCGCCGGTGTCGTCGACATTCGCACCGGCGAACGCTTCCGCTGCGATGCCGGCGCCGGCGAGTTCTGGGTCGCGACCAGCCCCAAAGTCGCCGACCGGCACGAAAAAGAGCGCCTCAACATCGATTACTACGCCTGCCTCGTCGACATGGAGGCCGCCGCCATCGCCCGCCTCGCCGCCATGCGCCAAATCCCGTTCTACTGCATCAAAGGAGTCAGCGACGGCTTCAACGACCGCCTGCCCGATTTCAATCGCTTTATTTCCCCGAACGGCCGGTTTCAGATCGTTCGGTTTACTCTCTTTGCCATGATCCGGCCGTGGGTTTGGCACGCCCTCGTCCGGATGGGCGAAAATAGTAGAAAGGCTTCCCGGCGCATCGCGGAGTCGCTGGTCGATTTTCTCGGCGCGGCAGGGCCTATTCACGAGAAGAATGGCGACCCAAACCCCAAATCCTGATTCCGAGATCGCGTTCCGCACCCCAGCGGCCATGCGCGCCGTAGTCTACCGCGGAATCAACGACATACGCCTCGAATCCGTCCCCGTTCCGCGGATCGGACCCGGCGAACTCCTCATCCGCATCGCCACCTGCGGCATCTGCGGCACCGATCTGAAGAAAATTCACATGGGCTCGCACTCGGCCCCGCGCATCTTCGGCCATGAGATGGCGGGCGTCGTCGCCGAGGCCGGCGCCGGCGTCACAGGCTTTGCCGTCGGCGACCGCGTCGTGGCCTTTCACCACATTCCTTGCGGCAAATGCCACTACTGCCGCCGACAGACCTTTGCCCAGTGCGAAGTCTACAAGCGCACCGGAACCACCGCCGGCTTCGAGCCTTCCGGCGGCGGCTTTGCCGAGTACATCCGCGCCTTCGACTGGATTGTCGCCAACCGCGGCGTGGTTCGCATCCCCGACGGCGTTCCCTTCGAGCAGGCGGCCTTCGCCGAGCCGCTCAACACCGTGCTCAAAGGCGTCAAGATGCTCAACCTGGAGCCGGACGACACGGTTCTCGTCATCGGCCAGGGTCCCATCGGCCTGATGCACGCCGCGCTCGCCGCCCGCACCGGCGCGCGCGTCTTCACCTCCGACCTCTTCCCGGAGCGCCACGCCATCGCCGCCCGTTTCGGCCTCACCAATCCCATCCACGCTGGCGAAGAAGACGTGGTCGCGCGCATGAAGGCCGAGACCGAAGGCCGCGGCGCCGACGCCGTGATCCTGGCCGTCGGCGGCAATTCCCTCATCCGCACCGCCATGGACGCCGCCCGCCCCGGCGGCAAGGTGATGCTTTTCGCCCAGACCCAGCACGGCGAAGCCACCATCGACCCCGCCGCGGTCTGTATGGACGAGAAGGCCCTCCTCGGCTCATACTCTGCTTCGATCGCCATTCAGGACGAGGTGCTCGATCTGATCTTCTCCGGCTACCGCAGCGGCTTCGATCTCACGCAGTTGATCTCGCACCGCTTCCCGCTGGAAGAGGCGCACGCCGCCATCGATCTGGCGTCGAACCCCCAGCCCTCCTCGATGAAGATTATGATGGAGCCTACGCCCGGGGCCGGGGCTGAGCGGGGAGGAGAGAGATGGCAGGCACGGTAAAGGCCGCGATCCTCCGGGGCCGCAAGACCGTCGAGACGGTTGTCGAAGAAAGCCGCAAGAAAGCCGAGAAAGTCGTCGAGGACGGCCTCAATACCGTCGAAACGGTGGTTGAAGTCGGCCTCAACACCGTCGAGACGGTCGTCGAAGAAGGCCGCAAGAAGGTCGAATCCGCCGTCAGTCTGGGCCGCAAAACGGTCGAGCACGCGCTGTTGCACGGCCGCAGCACCATGCAGGCCGCCGTCCTCCACGGCCGCGAAGATGTCCGCATCGAGCAGGTCCCCATTCCGAAGGCCGAAGCCGGCGAACTGGTCGTCCAGGTGGGCGCCGCGCTCACTTGCGGCACCGATCTCAAGGTCTTCCGCCGCGGCTACCACGCGCGCATGATCGTTCCCCCGGCTCTGTTCGGCCACGAGCAGGCGGGAACCGTCGTCGAAGCCGGCGAGGGCGTCACCGAGTTCAAGCCCGGCGACCGCGTGGTGGCGCTCAACTCCGCGCCCTGCGGCAAGTGCTACTTCTGCTCGCGCGGGCAGGAGAATCTTTGCGACGACTTGCTGTTTAACAACGGCGCCTATGCCGAGTTCATGAAGATTCCGGCCCGCATCGTCGCCAAGAACACGCTGGTGGTGCCGGAGAACGTGCCCCTGGAGCACGCCGCGCTCACTGAGCCGCTGGCCTGCGCCGTGCATGGCTTCGAGGACTCCCAGCCGCGCAAGGGCGACCTCGTTGCCGTCATCGGCGGCGGGCCGCTGGGGCTCATGATCCTGCATGTCGCAGCCCTCTCCGGCTACGAGACCATCGCCATCGTCAAGCACGACGGCCAGGTGGAAGCGGCAACCCAGCTCGGCGCCGCGCACATCGTACAGACCTCGTCCATCCGCAAGGCCATCAAGGATACGCGCGCCCTCACCCCCAACGGCCGCGGCGTCGATATCGCCATCGAGGCCGTCGGCATGACCGAGACCTGGCAGGAGGCGCTCGAGCTGGTGCGCAAGGGCGGCACCGTGAATTTCTTCGGCGGCTGCGCCGCCAACACCCACGTCAACCTGGACACCAATCGCATCCACTACTCCGACATCACCATGCGCGCCACCTTCCATCACACGCCGGCCATGTGCCGCAAGGCGCTGGCCCTGATTGCCGGCGGCAAGTTCCAGGCCGGCGCATTCATCACCGGCCGCGCCCATCTCTACGAGCTCAATCGCGTCTTCGAGAACCTGATGAACCGTTCCACCGAGATCAAGACCGCCATCGTGCCCTGAGCGGTTGGGCGCGTCGGCAACCAGGCTTTGAAGGGTATACGGGCTTGCGCCCGTAGATCGATGCGGCAAAATAGAGAAGGGCCTTAATCCCTGAAGGAATGCAAGGAGGGCCATGACCGCCACTCCCACCCAGCCATCATCCAAGGAACTGCTGGACCGCGGTTGGGCAGCGCTGCCGCCCGGCTATCGCATTCCCCACATCACGCCCTCGCTCGAGAATGCGCGCGCCTACTGCCGCATGTTGGCCGAGACGCACTACGAGAACTTTCACGTCGCCTCATGGTTCCTGCCCAGGGCGCTCCGGCCCCACTTCCACGCCATCTACGCCTACTGCCGCATCTCCGACGATCTGGGCGACGAGGTCGGCGACCGCGCCGTGGCGCTGCTCCTGCTCGATGTTTGGGAGCGCGAGCTCGACGCCTGCTACGCAGGCCGCGCGCGCCATCCCGTCTTTGTCGCCCTGGCCGAGACCATCCAGGCGTGCCAAATCCCCAAAGAGCTTTTTGCCGACCTGCTGGTCGCGTTTCGCCAGGATCAGACCGTCACCCGCTACGAAACCATGGCCGATGTTCTCGGATACTGCCGCTATTCGGCCAATCCCGTAGGCCGCCTCGTGCTCTACGCCAGCGGCGAGGTGCGCCCGGAGACGCAGGAAGAAAACTTCCGCCTCTCCGACGCCACCTGCTCCGCGCTGCAACTGGCCAATTTCTGGCAGGATGTGCGCGTCGACTTCCTGAAGGATCGCGTCTACCTGCCGCAGGAGGACATGCGCCGCTTCGGCGTCACGGACGAGACGATCGAGCAGGGAATCGCCACTCCGGAGTTCCGCGCGCTCATGCGCTACGAAGTCGAATCCGCGCGCTCGCTCTTCGCGCAGGGCCTGCCGCTCATCGGCAGAGTCAACCGCGATCTGGCTCTCGATCTCGACCTCTTCAGCCGGGGCGGACTTGAGGTTTTGCGCGCCATCGAGCGGCTCGATTACGATGTACTCGGCGCGAGGCCGGCAATTTCAAAAGGCGCCAAGCTCGCGCTCGCCGCCCGCGCGCTGGGCGGCAAAGCGCTGCCGTTTCTCCGGCTCCGCGCGCGAATGGCAGGATCGAACGCTTGACCCAGACCTCTCCATCGCCTGACCCGGCTCTTGCCCGCGCCTACGCGGCTTGCCGCGCCATTGCCCGGCGCGAAGCCCGGAACTTCTACTTCGCCTTCGTCGCTCTCCCCGCCCCGCGCCGCAACGCCATTTGCGCCATCTATGCCTTCATGCGCCACGCCGACGACCTGGCCGACGACGAGAGCCTGCTGCGTGACGAGCGCCGCCGCCGCATCAATGTGTGGCTCACGGCGTGGCATGAGGCGGCGAAGGGCGCGACCACCGGCGATCCGGTATTTCTCGCCGTGCGCGACGCCGTCCGGTGCTTCCGGATTCCACTCGACTTGCTGGACGAGCTCGTCGCCGGCGTCATCCTCGATCTCGACCAGGATTCCTCCGGCGCGCCCGTCACCTACCGAACCTTCGACGATCTGTATCGCTACTGCTACCTGGTCGCATCAGTTGTGGGTTTGGTTTGCATTCGCATCTTCGGCTATTCCGACTCCGCGGCCGAAAAACTCGCCGAGGAGACCGGCATCGCCTTCCAGTTGACCAACATTCTGCGTGATGTGGCCGAGGATGCCGCGCGCAACCGGGTCTATCTGCCTATCGAGGATCTTTCCTGCCACGGCGTGACCCTGGACGCGCTGCTCCACCGCCCGCCCTCCGCGCCTCCGGCAGACAACGAGCGCGCGCTCTTTGCCGCAATTGCCCAGCGCGCCGAGGACTACTACCGCGCGTCAGACAGTCTCATGCCGCTCATCGACCCCGCCAGCCGTCCCGCGCTCTGGGTTCTCGTCACCATCTACCACGCGCTGCTCAGGCGCATCGAGCGCGCCCGCTACGACGTCTTCTCGCGCCGCGCCAGCGTGCCCCTCATCAAAAAGCTCGCCATCCTCGCCGTCGGCCTCCTCTGGATGCTCTGGGCGCGCATCTTCGGCTAGTTCTCTAACCGCGTGTTGTTGTACCAGCGTTTGGGTGCCCCTCGTTCGGCGCGTCTTTGTTTTTGCGCCTAACCTTGGATCGCATGAATCTCAAACGGAATAAATTCACACGGTCAGAGACATAGCCATTCTCTGCCGTCTCCCATCCACTTCATGCGATACCCTGATCCGGGGGGTACTCCCATGCGACTTCGCGCCCTGGCGCGCACGCTTTTCGCCGCTCTTCTAGCCCTCGGACTTGCCGTCGCTCCGCATCTCCTCGCGGCGCAGGCCGGCGGCCTCAACCCTGCGCTGCCCCTCACCCACGTCGACCACGGTCCCAACTCCGCCTGGGCCCAGAGCCAGCACTATGTCGTGCTCGTCTCGCTCGACGGCTTCCGCTGGGACTACGCCAAGCGCGACAACGCCACGCACCTGCTCGCGCTCGGCCGGCAGGGCGTTTGGCCCCGGACGGGATGCTTCCCAGCTATCCTTCGCTCACCTTCCCCAACCACTTCACCATCGTCACCGGCCTCTATCCCGAGCACCACGGCCTGGTCGCCAACAGCTTCCTCGATCCCGCGCGCAACGCCCGCTACTCGATGTCCGATCCGCAGGCCGTCACCGACGGCTCCTGGTACGGCGGTGTCCCTCTATGGAGCCTCGCCGAAAGCCAGGGCATGCGCACGGCCTCTCTTCTCTGGGTTGGCTCCGAAGCCGAAATCGCCGGCTTCCGTCCCACCTGGACCGCCCACTACGACGCCAAAAACGAGTTTTCGGCCGAGTCCCAGCAGGCGCGCATCGACGACGCCGTCGCCCTGCTTCGCCTGCCCGCCGCCGATCGCCCGCACTTCATCGCCATCTACTTCTCCGAGCCCGACCACTCGGGTCACGAGTTCGGCCCCGACGCTCCCGAAACCCGCGCCGCCGCGCTCAAGATGGATGCGCTTATCGGCAAGCTTCGCGCCGCCCTCAAGTCCACCGGTCTTCCCATCGATCTCGTTGTCGTGAGCGATCACGGCATGGTGAAGTCCGAAGGCGATTGGATCGACCTCGATCAGTTCGCCGACCTCACCGGCTTCGACACGGTTGGCTCGCTGCTCTACGGCAAATCCGAAGCCGACCGCGCCCGCGTCTACGACCAGTTGAAGCACGCCTCGTCCGAGTTCGCCGTCTACCGCCTCAAGAACGTGCCCGCAGGCCTCAACTTCAACCAGAATCCGCGCGAAGGTGACCCGGTCGTCGTGCCCACCGGCCCCTACGCCATTCGCGCGCACGCGCCGCCGTCCAGCCAGCCCAGCCGCCCGCCAACCACCGGCATGCACGGCTTCGATCCCAGCGCGATGCCCGAGATGAAGGCCAGTTTCTTCGCCGCCGGTCCCGACATCGTCGCCGGAAAAACCGTCGCGCCCTTCGAGAACGTCAACCTCTACCCGTGGCTCGCCCACCTGCTCGGACTCCATGCACCCAAGTCCGACGGCAGCCTCAACATTCTCTCGTCCACGCTGCGCGATGGCGGCGCCGCGCGCGAACCATAGTCGCCGCGCCACGAATAGGCGTGTATCAGGGCACGGCGGCAGCGCGAGGCGTCAGGATTGGATGCTGTTTGTATCAGGGCACGGCGGCAGCGCGAGGGAAAAACCCGCCTTGGGTGAAAAGAACAGGCTTTGTAACAAGGGCACGACTTTAGTCGGGCCGCAAGCAACGCAAAATAAACGTGGGCTTTAGCCCCTGCGGGAAAGCTCTGAAGCGATCGGAATCCGGTGATGAAACAGCCTCTCGCGAGGGAAGGGAAGCCATGAGCGTAGTTCTCGGCACCGACTGCCGCAGCACGCGCACCCGCGCATCCATTGTCGATGCCGATCCTGCGCTGGCCTACGCGGAGAGCGGCTCAATCGAGCGCCCCACACTCGCCGCTCCCTTGTTCCCTTGTTCCCTCGCTCCCTGTCTTACCGATACTTCCTTAGCACTCCCAGCACCCGTCCCTGGATCGCCACCTGCGCCGCCGGCACATAGATCGGATCCATCTCCGAGTTTGCCGGCTGCAAGCGCACCAGGTTCCCCTCGGGGAAGAATCGCTTCAGCGTGGTCTCCGCGCCGTGCACCAGCGCCACCACGATCTCCCCCTGGTGGGCCGTCTTGGTGCTCTCCACCAGCACGTAGTCGCCGTTGATAATGTGCTCGTCGCGCATCGAGTCGCCCCGCACCTCCAGCGCGAACACGTCGCGATTGCCCACCACGTCGGCCAGGGAGATGGTCTCGGAACTCTCCACCTGCTCCACCGGCTGGCCGGCCGCGATGCGCCCCGCCAGCGGCAGTTTCAGGCTGAAGCGCGACTGCGTTCCCGGCGGCAGCACGTCGATCGAACGGCTCCGGTTGTGCACCCGGTCCAGCATCCCCTTCTTTTCCAGGTTCGTAATGTGTTTGTGCACCGTGGCCAGGCTCTTCAGCCCCATGCCCCGCGCAATCTCTTCGAAGGAGGGCGAGTACCCGTTGCGGCTTACGAACGTCCCCAGGAAGTCGAGAATCTCTTTTTGTCTGCGTGTAACGGCCATGCGCGCATTATAGCGAATAAAAAGCGAATCGCAAGCAATCTTTTCGCCTCCTGTTTACTTTTTTTGCACACCGGCCCCCGCGTCCTACCCCGGAACCGGAGCGGAAAGCCGACAGCTGACAGCTGAAAGCTGCTCTCCCCGCGTCCCACCCCGACGAGTCTTGTGCCAGGGCATGACTGGTAGGTCGGGGATTCATCCCCGACTGCCGAGACTGTCCGCCCTATTCTTGAAAAACAAAGTACGCAGCTCGCCGCCGATGAATTTCTCGCCTGGGCTCCGCGCCTCTCCTGTCTCAGATCGTGGTGAGAGGGGATAACTTCGGATCAGTCCGGTAACCTCTCCTTCTCCCGCGCGCTAGCAGCCGTTCTGACTCCGGCTCCCGGCCGCGCTCATGCCTCCTATCTCATTGATTCACAGAGCGAATGGCGTCGGCCTGACGCAAGATGATCCGCCGAAAAGACAGGGGTCGGATGACCTCTCTGCGTATCCGGGAACAGACGGGTTTGGCCAATGTTCCAGAATGTGGCCTCCATTAGACGTGGGAAGTTCCCTCCAGGATTACAATCGGCTTGAATTTCGACAAATCAGAAAGCAAGGTTCCTCTGTCATGGCGGCTCGCAGGGCTGCAGTCATCCGTGTCTCATCCTTCGTCTTCGTCCTCATCACTCTCCTCGCCCTAGCAGGTTGCGGCAGCGGGAACTCGAGTCCTCAAACTCAAAACACACCGACGGCGCCATCGGTTTCGATGACAGCCGTCTCCGGCGTAACGCAGACAGGCGCCACCTCCGGGGGCAACGTGACCTCCGACGGCAATGCCACCGTCACGGCGCGCGGCGTTGTCTGGGGCACTGCGGCCAACCCGACCATTTCGGACTCCAAGACCTCCGACGGCTCGGGGACGGGCGCCTTCACCAGCGCCCTTTCCGGCCTCACTCGCAACACCGTCTATCACGTCCGCGCCTATGCCACCAATTCGGTCGGCACAACCTACACGGCCGACACAACCTTCACCACGCTCGCGGATCTTCCCACCGTCACCACAACGGCCGCTAGCGGCATGACCCGTACAGCGGCGAGCGCCGGCGGGAATGTCACCGACGACGGCGGAGGAACCATCACCGCCCGCGGCACTGCCTGGAGCACCAGCGCGAACCCGACGATCTCTGGCTCCGTCACATCCGATGGAACCGGGACCGGTGCCTTCGCCAGCAGCTTGACCGGACTGACTGCGGGAACGACCTACCATATCCGCGCCTACGCGACGAACTCAGACGGAACCGCCTATGGTTCCGACGTGACTTTCGCCACGCTGTCCCCCTCCGTTCCTACGGTCGCGCTCACTGGCGCGGGTTCCATTACCAAATCCTCGGCAACCTCCGGAGGCACAGTCACCGATGACGGCGGCGCAACTGTCGCCTCCCGTGGCGTCGTGTGGAGCACCAGCGCGAACCCCACCACCGCAGATTCACTGACCAGCGACGGCTCCGGTACCGGCAGCTTCACCAGCAGCCTGACCGGCCTGACGCGCGCTACCACCTACTACCTGCGTGCCTACGCCTCAAACTCCGCAGGAACCGGCTACAGCGCCGGCGCCACATTCACTACCCTGGCCGACGTTCCCACGGTGACAACCGCCGCCGCATCGAACGTCACCGGCTCATCCGGACAGGCTGGCGGAAGCGTCTCCGACAACGGCGGCGCAACCATCTCCGATTTCGGCGTTGTGTGGAGCGCCACCAACAGTACGCCCACGATCTCTGACAGCAAGGTAGCCGGCACCGGCGTCTCCGGCTCATTCGTGGCTAACCTCTCCGGCCTCTCCAACAAAACCACCTATTACGTCCGCGCCTACGCCACCAACAGCGCGGGCACGGGCTACGGAGCCGTTGTGACCCTGGCGACCCTGAACCAGTACAATCTGCCGGCGTCGGTTTCGCCGCTCATCTCGAACCAGTGGCTGGTCTTCACCTGGCCGTACAACGCCTACTATCCGGTCGACACGAACTCCGCGGACTCCAACAACACCAACGACGGTCACGTCGGCAACGCCTGCGGCCCCACTTCGCTGACCAAGACCCTCGCATACTGGAAGGTCGCCACCGGCTCCGGCAAAATCGACGCCGACGACGATACTCTTTCGGGAATCCACTGGACCTTCGATCTGTCGGCCATGAGCATCGACTACAGCAACATGCCCGATACGCTGGCCATTACGGCAACCGAGGCACAGTACAAAGATGTGGCTACGCTCTTCGAGGCTGCCGGCGCCGTCGGCTTCACGCATGGCATCGGCGGCGGAAGCGTTGCCGATACGCTTTATCCCAGCATGGCGCCTTACTTCAACATGTCGCCCGCGGTCCACGTCGAGCACGATTGGGAGTACACAGCCGACGACTGGACCCATCTGGTCGAGTACGAGCTCTCCAAGGGACGGCCACTGATCGTCGCCGGCCGCACGGCCGCCAGCAACGATCCCTGGACGGGCGGCGGAGCCGCAGGCCACTGGTGGAATGTCGACGGATACAACAGCAGCGACCAGATTCACGCGACATATAACTTCAACGATTACAGCGGCAATCCGATCGCCGGATATTACGGCACGGACTCGATGGGGCCGCTCACCTTTGACAGCGGCCAATGGGCCGCCTACACAAAGGACCACTACGTCGTCTTCGACTTCCAGCCGCAGATCGCTTCCACCGCCAGCCCGGTCGTGGAGACCTATCCGGCCAACAACCCCACGCAGACCACGGTCCGCTTGAGCGGCGATGTGGTGGGCGCCGGCAGCGCCACGCTCACGGCGCGCGGCTTCCACGTTGAAGCCATCTCCGGCGCCACAACCGCGGCATACGATGTCGAGGCCGGCAACGGCGAGGGGCACTTCTACACCTCGCTGACGGGTTTGACGCCGGGCGCAACCTACCAGGTAACGGCCTATGCGGATAGTGCAAGCCAACGCTACACGGGCGAAGCGCAGCAGTTCACCACGCTGGCCTCCAGCGTGACTCCCACCGATGTCATGCCCTTGCTGCCCGACAGGTGGCTCGTGAATACCTACCCATACAACGCCGGCCTGCCCGCTTACGCCAGTGGCCCGGGCGGCTACTTCTACAACGAGCAAGGCGCTACCGCGCTGGCTCGTCTGCTTCACTACTGGCGTTCCCCGGCCAACGGGACGGGTACCTTCAACGCGAGCATGAATTGGAATGGCACCGATCTCACATTGATCGCCGATCTCAGCTCCCTCAACCTCGATTACGGCAAGATGGTCAACCAGCTCTCGTCCACGGCGACCTCCGATCAGTACAGCGAAGTCGCCAAGCTCGTCGCCGCGGCTGAAATCTTCGGCTTCGGCACAACCGGAACAGGCAACGGGAGCCTCCGCACCACCGATCCCGACGCCTACGTGGTGCCGAACCTGATCGCCGCCTGGGGCCTGGATTCCGGCCTCACCCTGGTCAAGCAGGAAAACTACACGGCAACGGATTGGGCCAACTTGCTCAAGACCGAAATCGCCGCTGGGAGGCCGGTGATGGTCATCGGCCGAACCACGGCGAGCGTTGCGCCGGGTGTCAGTGGCACGGTAAACGCGGGCTGGTACCTGATTGACGGCTACAACTCGAGCGGCCAGTTCCACGTTGACGCCGGAGGTGTCGCTTTCGATGTTCCGGACTCAAGAGGCTGGTACGATCCGGCGCTGCTTGCCCCGACAGACGGTTACACCTCCTACCACCGTGCCTTGATCGGCTTCAAGCCGGCGAGCAACTAACTCCATCGGCGGAAAGGCGGCCGCGCACCTCCGGCCGCCTTCCAGTCCCCTCGTTCCGTTGATCCCTGCCCCTCTGTCAAGCCCCCCGCTCCACAAGAAAGCCCCCAACCTCCAGCTTAAGTCGTTCTTTTTCTGACCCCTGACCCCTGATCTCTGATCTCTGTTTTCTTTGCCGATAATTACGCGGCCTCGGCGCACAATGGTCCCATGATCGACGAGCACACCAGAATCGCTCCCCCTCCGTCCACCACTCTAGGTTCTCTGATCCCTGATCCCTGTTCTTCCCCCCACCCCCCCATATACCCCCCGGGGGTACCAAAAACCGGGTTTCGGCAGGCTAAGTTGTTCGGAATCAGCGAGGGCTCGTCCCAAAATGCTCAAAATCGCGTCACTAACCTGCATTTCTCACAAGCACTGATTTTGGGAGTGTTTGTGTTGGTATTGGAGACACGGTTGGCTTTTTCGATGGGCGTACTGGCCGGAGGAACCCTGTTACGTCCTCGCTATGGCCTGGTTCCGATTCCCGGTGTGTCCTTTGCGCATGGCTCCGCCAGGCCGATGAGTTCAGCAGCGGTACGGAGCGGAGTCTTCTGAGCGACGCGCGCCGGTCAGCAGCGCAGGGCGTGGAAGGCGTGTGCGTAGATGTCTTTCCAGGGATAAGCGCTGCTCATTGCCAGCACGACGCGGCGCGCGCTGATGCGTATGATGGCGCCGATTTTGAGTAGCTTGAGGCGGATGGTATCGACCTGGGCCTGAGCCCATTCGGTGCCTTTCAGTCCCAGGCGGCGCAGCGCTTCCATCAGCGTGTAGGCCAGCGCCGAGAAGTAGAGCCTGAGCTGATTGCCCTTCATTTCGTCGGTGGAGAGCCGGTCGGCGAACAGGCACATCTGTTCCTTGATGCGGTTCTCCATCTCGCCGCGGGCGCAGTAGAACTTCTCGTATAAGTCCTGCGCGGCCCACTGCTCAGCGGTGAGCGAAGTAACCACGAAGCGCGGGTTCTGGCCCTTGTCGAGATATTCGGCCTTGGCCACCACGCGGCGGGCGCAGGACCAACTCTTGCGGGTCTGGTAGTCGAACTCGGTGAAGACGCGGGCTGCCTTGCCGCTGGTCTGGTGCAGGATGTGAGCTTGATGCATCTGGGCGCCGATGATCTTGCTCAACCGCTGGTTGCGCGCCAGGCCGAAGACGTAATCGATATAGTTCTGTTCGCACCAAGCCATCAACGCCTCGCGGCAGAAGCCGGAGTCGGCGCGCAGCACGATCCGCACTTCCGGCCAACGCTCACGCAACTGCGCCACGATGCGCTTGACCTCGTCGAGTGAGCCCGCAGCCGCATCCTGGTTGGCCGGCCGCAGCCGCGCGCAGAGCAACTGGTCGCCGGCGAAGATGTACAAGGGCAGATAACAGTAGCTGTCGTAGTAGCCGTGGAAGAACCGCTCCGGCTGATGGCCGTAGAGCGGGATATCGGTGGCGTCCAGGTCGAGCACGATCTCGGTGGGTGGCGCGGTATGCGATTCGATGAAAAGATCCACCAGCAGACGGTCCAGGGCTTCGGCCGAGTACGTGATCTTGTGATAGCGCCCCGTGCGGCCCACCAGCTCCAGCCGGTTCAACGTGCTCTTGCCGGCCAGCGGCTCGTCCAGATCGCGCTTGCTGCTCAGCACCGCCAGCAGCGGATCGGAGCGCAACTGCTCGTGGTCGTTCAGGTCCTCGTAACCCAGCGCCAGCCCGTAGATGCGCTGCGCCAGCATCTCCCCAAGCGGGTGTTCCACCATCTCCTGGTTGCGCCCGTCCGTGAAGCAGCTCGCCAGACGGCCCAGCAGGTTGATCCTGCGATCAACTGCGCGCAGCAACAATGCCCCGCCATCGCTGGAAACCTGGCCGGCGCTGAACCCGGCCTCCACGCGGCGCGAAAAATGAGCTGTAAATGCGAACGTTTCTTGGTTACACTCTGTCATCAGAAAGGCCGCCCTTCCTCGGCTACAACTACGCCTCGACAACGCAGTTATGCCATGAAAAGACGGCCTTTCCAACACTTTTCCTATCCGTCGTCCCCGCAATCGGCAATCCGCCTGTGAGAAATGCGGGCTAAACGTCGCCAAACGTCGCAAAACGCATCGAATTTCGCTCATTTTTGTCGCGGAAACGATCGATTTCCAGCAGGGAAGCACAGAACAACCCGGCAAGCTCGCGCGACCTGTTTTCCGAGCTCTCGCCCCGCAAACCTCGCTCGCTCCGCCAACTCCGCTAGCGGCGCAACCCGCTCCGTGTCCGCGCGCGAGTCGCTCAGGAACACGTCGTACCTGGCCGTCGGCATCGCAGCTATTGCTGCAAAAGCGGCTCAAGCTGATTGAGGGCCGCGGTCATGCCTGCTCGGTCGCCGTTCTGGACGGCGGTGAAGAGCGCGATCCACGAGGCGCGCCCGTTGCCGAAGGAGGGTGAGGCCGATAGGATCTGAAGCGATCCGGTAAAATCCCAGACCGACTCCTGCAGCATGGGCGACTTCGACAGGAGCGTTTTTTCCGTTTGGCGAGCCGCGTTCTTGTCTCCCGCGCCCCACTGGCAGGCCAGCTCGAGGGTGTCGCGCACGACGGTTTGCGGCGCGGACAAGGCGTCGTCGGTGAGGATGGCCATTTGCTGAATACACGTGGAGTAACGCGCCGCCATGAAACTCACTTCCATGATGTTCATTTGATCTTCGGCCCAACTCTCGGGAAGATCGGCTTTGGTATCCACCTCAATCGCCCTCTGAAAGGCCTGGAAGGCCTGGTCGAACAAAGCCGGGGCCTTGTCCCCTCCGGTATGCAACGCCTCGAATGCCAGCGCGTCGCCCAGATTATTCTGCACCGCGGCCCAGTATTGCGGCAGATCGGCCTTGGTGAAGACCTCAAGCACCTTCTCGAACGCCTGCTCGGATTGAGCGAAGAGAGGGCCAGATCGATCACCGCTGGTGCGCAGCCCCTCCTGCATCCATGTCATGCCGAGGTTGTTCTGCGCCTGCCCCCATTCCTGAGGCAGATCGGCCTTCGTGTAAACTTCCAGCGCTCTTTGATAGGCCTGCACCGCTTGATCGAAGAGGGCGGGGGCTTTTTCGCTGCTGGCGCGAAGTGCCCCATTCTCGAGCGAACTTCCCAAATTGTTCTGGATCCGCGCCCAATCCTGCGGAAGGCCGTCCCTGGTGATCACCTCAAGTGCGCTCTTGAAGGCTTGCACCGCCTGATCGAGCAGAGCGGAGTTGTTCGCCTGGCTGGATCTCTCGCCCTCCTCCATCAAGGCAAGGCCCAGGGCATCCTGGGTATTGGCCCAACTGTAAGGAACGTCGGCTTTGGTATCGACTTCAAGCGTCTTTCCGAAGGCCTGCACCGCATCATCAAGCAGAGCAACGGCCTTTGCGCCGACCGCGCGATGGCCTTCCTGGGTCAGCGTAATTCCGAGGTTGTATTGGGTTCTGGCCCATTCCTGGGGCAGGTTGGCCTTGGTGATGACCTCAAGCGCTTGATCGAAGGCTTGCACAGCTTGGTCGAACAGCGCAGTGGTCTTTTCGCCGCTGGTACGCTGCGCCTCGTTCGCGAGCGCACTCCCGAGATTGATTTGCGTCGCGGCCCAGTCTTGGGGCAGATCGGCTTTGGTGCGGACCTCCAGTGCACTGCGATACGCCTGCACCGCCCGGCCGAACAATACAGCGGCCTTGTCTCCGCTGGCCCGCTCTGCCTCGTTCTCGAGCGCCACCCCGAGGCCGTCTTGCGCCGCCGCACTCTCCCGCGGATCGCCCACCGCGGCATAGTCGCGCGCCAGCGACTCGAAATCGTCCGCGGATTGATCCAGCAGGCCCAGGCTCTCGCTCGCGGGCGACACCTCACCCTCAGCCGTGCGCGCAGCGCCAACATCGGAAACGGCTCGCAGCCACAGCTCGTGAAAACCCCTGTCGTCGGGATGCTTCTTGTATTCGGCAGCCACGGTGGATTCGGCGTTTTCGAGGGTCTGCGTGGCCTGGTGATACTGCAGATTGAACTGATACGCGCCGGCCGCCTGCTGGCTGTGGTCGAGGAGCTGCTGCAACGTGCTTCGCTGTTTGCCCAGAAGCGCCTGCTGCGCGGCTTGCAGCGCCTTCACCTGCGCCTCCAGGGCCTGCTCTTGCGCATCCTCGGCGTGGATCTCCTGGCGGTCCGCGTCGCCGGCCGCGTTGAACAGTTGCGCGGCAGCGGCATAGTGCTTCAGCGCAAGTTCAGACAGAGCTTTTTGCTCGGCCGTAACCTGGCCCGATTGCTTTTGGATTCCTTCCGCCCATTGCTGTACCTGCTCATCGGCTTGCGTGGCGGAGAAGCCGTTGGCCTGGGCCCATTCGGCGATCGCGGCGCCGAGGTCCGGCTCCTGGTTTTGCGCCGCCGCGGCATTCTGCTTAAGCGCGGCGACCTGCTTCTGCAGGCTGCTCACCTGCACCAGCGTCCGGTGGAGCATGGCCTCGATCTGCGCCGGCCCCAACAGCGCGGGCGAGCCTTTGGGCAGCAAGCTCACATTGATGGTCGCAGGGAGTGCGGCCAACTGGCCGTCGGCCGGTTGATAGATCACCAGATTGGTGGCCCCGTCGATCTCGATGCGCAGGCCCCCGCGTTGGGCTGCATCCTCCGACACCTCCAGCCACGCCTGGCCTTTGGGGTTGGTCACATCGCGGGATTCAGTCACTCGCACCGAGCCGTCGAGGTAACCGAGCGAGACACGCACGGTGGGCACGGGCTGGGCGGGCTCAGTGTGCGCATCCGCCACCACTACGGGTACCGTTCGCTGGGCAGGAGTCTTTTGCGCCACAGCCGCGCTCTGCGCAATGCACAGGCTCAGCAGCAAAACCGCCCATGAAACCTGAGCTTTCATGCGGACCTCCGGCTCGACGAGTCCGATTGCTTGAGGAGGAAAAGCGTTGTTGAGTCAGGATTATATCTGAAACTCGGTCTGCGGAGCCGCACACACTCTCGGCCAGCAGGCGCGGCCTCTTGAGTGCTTTCCGGCCCCCGCCCCGCCGGTCCTACAATCGAACCATGATCCTCGAGTCCTTTCCCGTCGGTCCGCTGGCCTCGAACTGCACCATCCTCGGCGACGAGGAGTCCGGCGAGGCCATCGTCGTCGATCCCGGCGACGATGTGAGTTTCATCCACGGCCGCCTCACCAAGCTGGGCCTCAATCTCAAGCAGATTCTGCTGACGCACGCCCACATCGACCACGTCGGTGGCGCACTCAAGCTCAAGCGCCTAACCGGTGCGCCCATTTTCCTGAACGAGAACGATCTGCCGCTGCTCGAGACGATGGGAGCGCAGGCGTCGTGGCTCGGCATGCAAACGCCGGAGACCGCTCCGCCCGACGAAAGCCTCAGCGACGGCCGGATCGTCGGCCTCGACCGCTACCCCGCCCAGGTGCTCCACACCCCCGGCCATACCCAAGGCTCGGTCTGCCTCTACTTTGCCCCGCTCAAGCTGCTCATCGCTGGCGACACGCTCTTCGCCGGCGGCATCGGTAGAACCGATCTGCCCGGAGGCGACTTCGATCAGATCATCGACTCGCTGCACACGCGGCTTCTCGCCCTTCCCGACGACACCCGCGTCCTGACCGGACACGGCCCCGAAACCACCATCGGCGAGGAGCGCGCGACCAACCCATTTTTGCACAGGCCGTGACTCAAGCCGCACCATTCGCGGCAACTCGTTCTTTGTGAGATAGAAGCGGAATCTCTTTTAAGGGGAAGTTAAACGAATCTCCCGGAAATGTTACCTCCGTGATTCGTTCCCAGAAGATTAATGAGGGTGGTTACTCCGGCAACAAACTCCGTCTCCGGCGCGAGCAGACTCACCACCAGCCAGCCCGATTCCGGCATCCCGAAGAAGTAGCCTGGGTGCACCCACACGCCGCGCGCAAGGAGCTCGAGTACGGTCTGCTCGTCCGGCTTCAACGCCGGAATCCGCAGCACTGCGTACCAGCCTCCCTCCAGCGCCAGCCGCCGCACCGCCGGAACTGCCTTCAGCCTCTGGTCGAGCGTCGCCAGGTTCGCGGCTACGCGCTCCCGGATCTGCTTCTGGATCGGCCCGCAGTCCTTCAGCCACTTCGGCAGCGCCCATTGCACCGGTGCGTTCATCGAGAGGAACGTATCCGCGATCACCTCCAGCCGGGCCAGCGATTGCTGCCGCTCCGGCCCGGTCACAGCGATCCACGCCGCCTTCATCTGCGGCAGCCCGGCGATCTTGCTCAGCCCGCTCACCACGAACACCGGAACTCCCGCCAGCCCCGCGGCAAAGCTTCCGGCCTTCTCGCCCCCTTGCTCCCTTGTTCCCTCGCTCCCTGTCGCATAGTCCAGAAACACCTCGTCCACGATGAGCGAGAGATCGTGCTCGCTGCACAGTTGGCCCAGTTCCTCGACCTCCCGCGCCTTGATGAAGTGTCCCGTCGGGTTGTTCGGATGCACCGCTACGATCGCGCGCGTGCTCGCCCTCGTCGCCTGCCGGACGCCTTCCAGATCGATCTGCCATCCGTTCTCATACACCAGCGGCACGGCCTTCAGGCGCACGTCGTCCAGGTCCGCAAGAAAGTCGAAGAGCGGGTAGCCGGGCTGCAAGGTCAGAATCTCGCTCCCCGGATCGCACAGCAGCCGGAACAGAAAGCTGTACGCCTCGCTGGTGCTGGTCGTCAGCACAATCTGCCCCGGATCGAGCTTCACCCCGTGCCCCGCGTAGTACTCGCACACCGCCTCTCGCGCCGCCTTCAGCCCCTTCGGCTGCGGATCGTAGTCCAGCGCGCGCGGATCGGCGAGGGCATCCAGCAGGGAAGCGGGGTACGCGAACCCGCAGCGCGTCGGATTCGCCGCTGTCAGATCGGCGATCGGCAGTCCGGCTTCCTGCCGCAGCCGGTGCGCCCGCGCCAGCTCGCTCTCCTCCGTATTCCATTCCGTCCTTTGCGAAAAACGCATCCCTGCCGCCATTCCCGGTTCATCGCCGCTCAATTGGTCGGCGCGCTCCGTCGTGCACAATAGAAGCAGCGCCCATTCCAACCATACACGGGCGTCACTCGGAGGGATATTGGCTCTGCGCGCGGTGGTCTTCGACTATGGACGGGTCCTCACCGGCCCGCCGGACCCGGCGGCGCACGCAGCGCTGGTTCGCATCGCCGGCCTGCCCGTCGAGCGCTTCGAAAGCCTCTACTGGGCAGACAGGCCGGGTTACGACGCGGGACAGTTCACCGGCCTCGAGTTCTGGCGCCGGTTCGCTCGCGCCGCCGGGCTTTCCCTGCCGCCCTCCGCCATCGAACAGCTCAACCAGTGGGACGTGCGCATGTGGGCCGGCGAAGATCGGGCCATGCTGGCTTGGCAGCTCCAGCTCAAGCAGCGCGGCCTTCTCACCGCCATCCTCTCCAACATGGGCGACGACGTCTACGAGTACATCGCGCGCCAACTGGACTGGCTCAACCGCTTCGACCTGCTCGTCTGGAGCTACCAGCTTCGCGTCGTCAAGCCCAATCCCGTCATCTATCGCCACGCTCTCGACCGCCTCGGCATCCGCGCCGAAGAGGCGCTCTTCCTCGACGACAAGCCCGAGAACGTTGAAGCTGCCGCTACGCTCGGCATGAGAGCCCTCGTCTTCTCCACCATCGGCAATCTGCGCGCCGACCTCATCGCCCTCAAACTCGATTCGGAGCTTCCGCTGCCCGCCTGACCGGGATCGTCCCATCCCCGCGCGCTTCTGATCCCGCTTCCTCGCTCCTCGCGCCCAGCTTTCTTGTTCCCTTGCTCCCTCGCTCCCTTGCTCCCTGTCTTTACGTCGCCATCCCCAGCCCCACCAGGTTCGCCGCGGCAATGATGATCAGAATCCCCGCCCACAGCACGCGCACCGGCCGGCTACCTACCCCGGCCCACTCGCCCAGCACCAGGCCAACCAGCCCGCCGCACAACACGTAGAGGCTCATGTGCAGCATCCAGTTCACGTACGAGAGCTGCTGCGGAATATTGGCTGCGCCCCACGCGTAAAAGAAGAACTGCAGGTACCACATCACGCCGCCGGTCGCGGCCAGCGCGGCGTTTCTGCCCAGAGCCGAACCGGGCAGGCGCAGATCGTCGAGCGGGTTGTGCTTGAGTGTCCACAACCGAAAACCGCAGTAAGCCCAATTCACGAACGCTCCGCCGCCCATGATCAGCACGTAAGCGGGCAGTGCGGCGTAGAGCGGGTTCACGCCCAGGTCGAGCGCCGCCCGTTCCATCGGCTTGGCCGCGGCGATGCCAAACGACATCCCCGACGACGAAAAGCCGCACAGGATCGCCAGCGCGACGCCCAGCTTCACGTTGAACTCCTCCAGATGGCCTCTCCGTTTCACTTCTTTCAGATGGCCGGCGAAGCTCACCACCGCCACGCCCACCAGCGCTACCCCGACGCCGGCCATCGTGATGAGGCCGCTCCGCGTCGCGAAGAGCACGCCCGCCTGTCCCGCCACCAGCGGCGGAAGCAACGTGCCCACCATCAGCGTGAGCCCGATCGCCATTCCGATCCCCAGCGACAGCCCCAGGTGACGCATCGTCAGCCCGTAGGTGATGCTGCCTACGCCCCACAGCGCGCCAAACAGCGCCACTCGAATCAGCAATGGCCAGCCCATCGCGGCATAGAACCCGCGAAAGTCGGGCAATAGCGCCAGAGTGACGCAGGTGGGCAGCAGAATCCACGAAAACAAGCCGGAAAACGCCCACGTCGTCTCCCACGACCACCTCTTCACTTTCTCAATGGGCACATAAAAGCTCGCGGCCATCGCCGCGCCCAGCACATGCCAGCCGATCCCCGCCACGACCGATGTCATTCACTCTCCTAACCCTGCAATTGCTGCACGCACTTTGCAGGTTTCCCATGCGCCCGCGAATGCGCTCCAGCCGGGGGCTCAGGGAACCCGCGAACCTGCGAACTTGCGAACGTGCGCACCAGCGCACACCAACTTGCCGTCCTCTGTCGAAAAAACCGCTAGAATCGCCGGCATTATGAAGTCGGACCGAATCGGTCAAAGACTACAGCGACCCCGCAACCCCGGCCAGCGCCGACGAAGCGATCAGCAGCATCAGCCCCGAGGCCAGCAGACCTCGTGTCTTCGCGCCCGTCCCTTTCCACTCGCCCAGCAGAATCCCCAGCAACTGGCTGAAGAGAATCGAGGCTGCCATCAGCACCGCCCATCCGATGTACGACGTGCTGCCCATCCGCGGCTCGCCGGTCTTGAAGCAGACGAACTGCATGCACCAGATGACGCCCGCGATCGCCGCGAAGAACAGGTTGTTCCCGATCGGCGCGCCGCCGCTCACGAAATTGCCGAGCGTGCGATTCTTCAATCCCAGAACCACGCACCATCCGCCGTTGATCAGGAACCCACCCATCAGCACCACCACCAGCACCGGAATCCCCGCCCAGATCACGCTCGTCGCCGGCTGCGTCTTGAGCGCCAGCTTCTCGATCTCCGGCCCGCCCTGCAATCCGAAGCTCATCGCCGAGCTCATCAGGCCCGAAAAAATCGCCGCCATGATCCCTTTGCGGAAGTTGAACTCGGCGACCGCCTTCTTCTTCGCCTCCTCGGGCAGCTCCTGCTCCTTCGACCGCCCGGCAAGCCCCACGCAAACGATGCCGATGAGCGACACCGCCGCGGCCAAAACCGAAACCTGCCCGCCCGCCGTCGAGAACATCGCCGCCGTGGCCTCGCGCCCCTTCAGCATCGGCGGAATCAACGTCCCCGCCGCCGAGGTCAGCCCCGCGCCCATCGCCAGCCCCAGCCCCACGCCGAGGTAGCGGATCATCAGCCCCCACGTCAGCCCGCCGAATCCCCACAGCATTCCGCACACCAGGCAGTAGACGATCTCCTTGCGCGGCGCGGCTGCGAGCACCGCAATCGTATTCGGCGACGTCGCCAGCGCCAGAATCCACGGCACGATCACCAGCCCCGCCAGCGCATAAATCAGCCAGTAGCTCTCCCACGCCCACTTTTTGACTCTCGAAAATGGCAGATAAAAAACCGCGCCGGCCAGCCCTCCCAGCATGAAAAGCAGGATGCCGAGCATCGGATTCGAGGCATTCACAGCGTTCATTGTTCAACCCTCTCTTTTTCTCGCGTTCTTGGTCGGGTGAGCCGCCAGCATGGCGTCTAGCTGCCCCAGCTCACGAGCTGTGAAACCAGACCGCCGGATACAACTCAGCCTCGAACACATAACTTCCAGGCTGAATCTCAAAGCCGTCTTCATCACCACGCTTCGTGAACATCGCATGGGGGCTGCCCGCCAGCGGCGCGCCATCGAGCCTGTACTTCAGTGCCTGAGCCGCTTTGAGCGGCAGCCACCCCGTCGTATTCGCCGGGATCGTCACGTGCCACTCCACCGTTCCGTCCTTCACCGTCCAATCCGAGTGAATCCGCCCATACGCCGACTCGTAGTCGAATGCGATGTGCCCTAGCCGCTCGTCGAACACCGGATGCAACAGGATCGTATGGAACCCCGCATCGATCGGCGTCGCATCCACACCCGCTGCGTAGCGGTAAATCCAGTCGGCCACCGCTCCGTACGCGTAGTGGTTGTACGAGTTCATGCTCGGGTCGCCGCGCATCTGGTCGCCGTTCCACCGCTCCCACATCGTCGTGGCCCCGTGCTCCACCATGTATCCCCATGACGGATACTGCGTGTTGAGCAGAAGCGTGTAGGCGAGCGTCGTGTACCCTGCCTTGGTTAGCTCCTCGAGCAAATACGGCGTGCCCAGAAAGCCCGTGCCCAACCGTTCGCCATTGGCTTCGATCTTGTCCGCCAGCCGCTTGGCCGCCGCGGCCCGCAGCTCTTCGGGCACCAGGTTCATGTGCAGGGCCAGCACGTATCCGGTCTGCGTGTCGCCGCCCGCGCTCTTGGCGTTCGGATTGTTGATCACCCCGAACACCGACGGGCTGTTGTCGGCCCCGGCCACGAATCCGTCCGCATGAACGAATTGCTTCTCAAACGCTGCGCGAATCTTCTCGAACAACGCCGCGTACTTCTGCTCCTCCGCCGTGCGCCCCGTGGCGTGGGCCATCTCCCGCATCAGCGTCGTGTCGTATGCCCAGTACGCCGTCGCGATCAGCGCGTAGTCGGTCTTGCCCTCCGGCGAAAGCCAGTCGCCGAACGGCGTCCCCGACTCGTTCTTCCACAATCCATCGGGATTCGCCGCTTCGATCGCGTCGAGGTACTTCGTCATCGCCGCCCAGTTCTCATCGACGATCGCTGTGTCGCCGGTTTCGAGCCATGAAGTCCACGGCACAATCACGCCCGCGTCGCTCCACCCCGCGGCCCAGCCCGCATTCTGCTGCGCCGTGCCCGGCGAGTAGATCCCGTAGTACGGCGTTCCTGCCTCCGACCCCGGCGACATGGACCTGTCGCCGGGGACCCCGGCCTGTGTTCCGCGCATGTCCGCGGCGAACTTGCGCGAGAACGCCGCCAGGTCCATGTTGTAGCCGGCCGCGCGCCAGAACACCTCCGCATCGCCCATCCACCCCAGCCGCTCGTCCCTCTGCGGGCAATCCGTCGGCACTCCGACAAAGTTCGACCGCTGCCCCCACAGAATGTTGCTCCAGAGCTGGTTGATCATCGCGCTTCCGGTATCGAGCTTCGCCGTGAACGCCGCATCGGTGTGAAACACCAGCCCCGTCACTGCATCCTTGCCCGGCGCCTCCTTCAGCCCGGTCAGTTCGGCATAGCGGAAGCCATGGAACGTGAACTGCGGCGTGAACCCCTCGATTCTTGTGCCGTCGAAGATGAAGTGATCCGTCGCCTTCGCTGTGCGCAGATTGTCGGTATAGACAGTTCCGTCGGCGTTCAGCACCTCGGCGAAGCGCAGTTGCAGACCGCTCCCCTCCGGTCCCTTCAAACGCAAGCTCTCCACGCCGGAGAAGTTCTGCCCGAAGTCGTAGACGAAGACCCCCGGCTTCGGCTCCGTTAGCGACTCGGCCTTCAATTCGCGCTCCACACGGATCGGCTCAAAGCTCTGCGCGACGATTTCTGCGGGTTTGGGGGCGATTGCGGTCGCCAGGGGCCATTTATCTGCGATGACGCTGTTGACGAAAGACCCCAGCGTCCGAAAAGCCTCACGTGCATCCTGGCTTTCGCCGTCGTAGATTTCTGAATGCAGAATGTGCGCCGTGTTTGCCTGCCAACTTGGATCCGTCGTCACCCACTCCACGCTCCCGTCCGTATGCTCGATGCGCAACTCGGCCCGAAGCGCCGGCGGCGTCTTCCCATAATTGTTTGGCTGCTGGTACCACTCGAGCGAAGTCTCGTACCACCCCGGCGCGAGCATCGCCCCAATAGCGTTTTGTCCTTGTGAAATCAGGTCCGTCACGTCGTAGGTCTGATACACGACCCGCTCGCGATAGTCCGTCCATCCCGGCGCTAGCACCTGGTCGCCCACGCGCTTGCCGTTCAGGAACATCTCGTACGCGCCCAGCGCCGTTGCATAGAGCCGCGCCGACTTCACCGGCGCGCTTACCGCAAACTCATGCCGCAGTGCCTTCACCGAATCGGGAATCCACGGCTTACCGAGCGATCCTGGCCGTTGCGACGAGAGCGGCGTCCAGATCGGCGCCTTCTTCCATCCGCTGTCGTCGAACCCAGTCTTTTGCCAGCCTTCCCCCGCGTCGATCGCCGTCTTCCACTCCGTCCCGCTTGCAAAGCTCGTCCAGCTCCCATCCGTAAATCCCACAACCAGCGTCGCGATGATGGGCGGCGCATCGTCGGTCGCCATTCCGTTCGGATTCACGACATAATGCAGCCCTTCAATCGCGATCGTGTTCGCGCCCGCACTCAACTTCGCCGTCACCTCGGCGCGCACGAACTTCTTCCACGGCAACTGCTTGTAAGGCGGAAGCGGGTCCTCGCTCAGCACCTGCGCACCGTCGATCCATGCAGCCACCGAGTCCTGGCCCGTAGCGTAGAGTGCCGCGAACTGCACCGGCTTCGTGAGCGTCACTGTGGTTCGGTAGTCGAATCGCTGTTCATTTTTGCCCTTCAGCTCCGGCGACTTGGCATCCGGATTCGCGATCCACTCCGCCGGCGCCTGCCGCACCGTGGCCTCCTCCGGCGTCTCGTATCCGATCCATTGCGCGCGCCAGCCGTCCTGTGTCATCAGGCCGGTCTCCCACCAACTCGCCTCGCTCGCCGGATACGGCTTGCCCGCCGCATCCCACACCTTCACCCGCCACGCGTACCGTGTCGACGTCTTCAGCTCCGGTCCGCCATACGGAACATGGATCGACCGGTCCGACTTGACGCGCCCCGAGTCCCACACGTCGGGCTTTCCCGCCCGCAGCAACTCGCCGCTCGTCGCCACCTCGACTTCGTACGCCGTCTGCTTCGCGCCCCGCGCCGGATCGCGCAACTGCCACGAAAACTTCGGCGCCGGGTCGTCGATTCCCAGCGGCGTCTTCAGGTTATCCACCAGCAGATTGACCGGACCAGCGGTTTCTGCCGGTTTTTGCGCAGCCAGGCCTGCCGCCGCCACGCTCAAAACAACTCCCCACGCGATCGAACCAAACACAGGATTTTTCATAAGGAAGGATTTCTCGGGCGAAACAACCTTAAGAAACCGTTCTAAGCATTGTCAATCTCGTCGAATCGCATCGTACCGCGGGCCCACATATCGTGCCGCCGACCTCCTGGCCGGCTGTCGTGCGGGTCTCCAGACCCGCACAAGCTGGCTCCCTCGCTCCCCCGCTCATCGTCCCGCGTTTTCTGTTCCCTGTTCCCTGATCCCTGTCTCTTACACTCAGTCCATGGCCCTTTGCCTCTACGCCGCCACCACCAGCGCCGGGAAGCTGCGCGACTTCCGCACCGCAGCCCAGGCCTATAACGTCGCCATCGAACCCCTTTCCGGCATCGAGAACATCCCCGCTCCCGCCGAAGACGGATCGACCTTCGCCGCCAATGCCACGCTCAAGGCCGTCTACTACTCGCGCTTCGCTCCGGGCGAGCTCGTCATCGCCGACGACTCCGGCCTTGAGACCGATGCGCTCTCCGGAGCGCCCGGCGTGCGCTCGGCCCGCTTTGCCGCCGATGCTGGCATGATCGACTCGCCCGACGCCAACGACAACACCGACGTCTGGAACAACATGGTGCTCCTCAGGCGCATGGCAGGCGTTCCCGCCGATCTGCGCACCGCGCGCTACCGCTGCGTGCTCGTGGCCGCGCGCGACGGAGCCGTCTGCCACACCGCCGAAGGCGCAGTCGAAGGCGTCATCCTCGAAGCGCCCCGCGGAACCGGCGGCTTCGGCTACGATCCCCTCTTCTTCCTCCCCGATCTCGAAAAGACCATGGCCGAGATCGATCTCGAGACCAAGCTCTTCCTCAGCCATCGTGGCCGCGCCATCGCCGCGCTGCTGCCCATGCTCGCGCGCTGATCGCGCCGCGGCCCGAACGCTTCGGCCGTTCACTCGCCGCCGGTCAGTTCCCACCACGTCGCGTCGGCCAGTACGACCGATGTCTCCACCTGCCGCTCCGGGATCTTCCAGTATTTCCGCAGAAGCCGTTCCTTCGTCTCCGGCGAGACCACGCGGAATCCGTGCTTCTCATAAAACCGGATCGCCCACTCGGCATCCGCCCATGTCCCGATCAGCACCGGGGTCGTCGCCAGTTCGCGCAGTTGAGCGAGCAGAAGCGCTCCAATCCCGCGCCTCTGGTCAGCGGTCCGCACATAAGCGTGCCGGACCAGGGTCACATCTTGCACCGGCTGAATCCCCATCACGCCGGTGATCTCACCGTCCTCTTCGTAAACCCAGAACTCGACGCCATCGCCGATCTCGTGGCGCAGTTCTTCCACAGGCATGTAGGGTTCGGTCCAGCGGTCGCTGGGAATCACGCCTCGATAGGCGTTCGCGCCGTCGTTGATCACGGCATGAATCTCGTCGAAATCGCGGTTCTCAAAGCGGCGAATCAAGCAAAGTCCTCCGTGTCGAGTGGCGCCTCGCAGTTTCTATCCGCCCAGAAGGGGCGCGCCAATACGCCAGGGGCACGCTACGACACGAACTCCGTGTTACAGACGGCCAAAAATGCGCATGGGCTCTTGCCCTCTGACGGGAGACATCTCTCAAAGTGAGCGGCCGCGCCATCGCCGTGCTGCTGCCCATGCTCGCGCGCTGACTTTCCACCGTTCTCGTCCAAAACCCAAAAGCGCGGAGCGCCCGCCTTGACGGCCCCCGCGTCGGCCTCGAATAATGCATGTGATACAAAACACCAAAGCCGCGTCTCGCCCTCCGGGACCGCTGCAACCTGCACTCTGAGGAGCCAACTTCTCCATGGCCACCGTCCAACCCTCCGCCGTGCCACAAGTTCGCCGCGGCGTCGAGCCGTTGCGCGCCGCGCAGGGCACCAGCTTCCTGTGGCGCAAGCTGCACTCGCTCGTCGGCATCGTCCCCATCGGCGCGTTTCTTCTCGAGCATCTGCTCTCGAACTTCGAAGCGCTCAAGGGGCCCCTCGCTTACGCCCAGCAGGTCAAGCTCCTCAACAGCCTGCCGCTGGTCCGCGTCCTCGAATGGGTCTTCATCTTTCTGCCCATCCTCTACCACGGCATTTACGGCGTCTACATCTGGCTGCGCGGCAAGTCGAACATCGTCTACTACCCGTGGGCCGGCAACTGGATGTACCAAGTCCAGCGCTACACGGGCCTCATCGCCTTCGCCTACATCGGCTACCACGTCGCCACGCAGCGATTCCTTGGCGTCAGCCTGCCGGAGAATCCGGCAGCCGCGTTCTCGAAGGTCCAGCACGAGCTCGCCAATCCATGGGTTCTCGCCATCTACATCGTCGCCATGGCCGCCGTCTGCTGGCACTTCGCCTACGGCGTCTGGCTCTTCTGCGCCAAGTGGGGCATCACGTCTGGCGACAAGGCCCGCCGCCGCTTCGGCTACATCTGCGTCGCACTCGGCCTAGCGCTCGCCGTCATGGGATTCGCCGGTCTCTGGGCCTTCGTCGGCCCCTGGTTCGCCAACGCACCCATCCCCAGCCTCTAGCGCTTCGTTTTTGTTCGTCGGGCAGGTTCGGGCCGCAATTGATTGGATGTCGCAAAGGGATTTGCACTAACCACTACCCATCGTTCACGCTCCACGGTTCACGATTCACGGTCCACGGAAAGGTACTTCATGGCAGCACCCAGAATCATCGTGGTTGGCGGAGGCCTCGCCGGGCTTGCGGCGGTCATCAAGATCGCCGAGGCCGGCGGCGCGGTGGACCTGTTCTCCATCGTCCCCGTCAAGCGCTCCCACTCGGTTTGCGCGCAGGGCGGCATCAACGCCGCCAAGAACCTGAAGGGTGAGGGCGACACCACCGCGCAGCACTTCGACGACACCATCTACGGCGGCGACTTCCTCGCCAACCAGACCCCCGTCAAGGCCATGTGCGAAGCCGCGCCCGGCATCATCGATCTGCTCGACCGCATGGGCGTCCCCTTCAACCGCACCCCCGAGGGCCTTCTCGACTTTCGCCGCTTTGGCGGCACGCTCTACAACCGCACCGCCTTTGCCGGCGCCACCACCGGCCAGCAACTCCTCTACGCGCTCGATGAGCAGGTCCGCCGCTACGAGGCCGAAGGCCGCGTTCGCAAGTACGAAGGCTGGGAGTTCCTCTCCGCCGTCATCGACTCCAAGGGCATCACACGCGGCATCGTTGCCATGAATCTGCGCACCATGGAGACTCCAGGCCTTCCCGGCAGGCGCCGTCATCCTCGCCACAGGCGGCATCGGCGCCATCTTCGGCAAGAGCACCAACTCCGTCGTCTGCACCGGCTCGGCCCAGTCGGCCGTCTTCCAGCAGGGCGCGGTCTATGCCAACGGCGAGCTGATCCAGGTGCACCCCACCGCCATTCCCGGCGAAGACAAGCTGCGCCTCATGTCCGAGTCGGCACGCGGCGAAGGCGGCCGCGTCTGGGTTCCCCGCAAGCCCGGCGACAAACGCGCCGTCAAATCCATCCCCGAGCCCGAGCGCTTCTACTTCCTCGAGGAGTGGTACCCCAAGTACGGCAACCTCGTCCCCCGCGACGTCGCCACTCGCGCCATCCATAAGGTCGTCTTCGATCTCGGCCTCGGCATCGACGGCCAGCCCATGGTCTACCTCGACCTCACCCACATCGACCGCGCCACTCTCGACCGCAAGCTCGGCGGCATTCTCGACATCTACGAGAAGTTCGTCGGCGTCGATCCCCACGTCGAGCCCATGAAGATCTTCCCCGGCATGCACTACACCATGGGCGGCCTCTGGGTCGACTTCAACCAGATGACCAACATCCCCGGCCTCTTCGCCGCCGGCGAGTGCGAGTACCAGTACCACGGCGCCAACCGCCTCGGCGCAAACTCCCTCGTCAGTTGCATCTTCGGCGGATTCCTCGCCGGCCCCAATGCGGTCGCCTACGCGAAGAATGCGCCCGCCATTGAGGGCGACGGCGGCGCCGCGGCCGAAGTCGCGCGCCAGTCAGAGATCAACTCGAAGCTGCTCAACAATCGCGGCGGCGAGAATCCTTTCAAGCTCTGGCGCGAACTGGGCCAGACCATGACCGCCAACGCCACCGTCATCCGCGTCAACAAGAACCTGAAGCAGACCGACGAGACCATCGTCGAGCTGCTCGAGCGCTTCCAGCGCGTCAACTTGAGCGACAAGAGCCAGTGGGCCAACACCAGCTTCGCCTTCACCCGCCAGCTCGGCAACATGCTCGAGCTTTCTCGCGCCATCGTTCTCGGCGCCATCCTGCGCGACGAGTCGCGCGGCGCGCATTACAAACCCGATTTTCCCGATCGCAACGACGAGCGCTTCCTCAAGACCACCCGGGCCATCTTTACCGGCTCGGTCGAGGGGCCGCGCTTCGAATGGGAGGAAGTCGATACGCAGTTCATCAAGCCGCGCCCCCGCCGCTACGACGCGTCGTAGCGGCGTTGAATGCGACGGGCTCTAGCCCGTCCACGATCCACGATTCACGACTCACGATTCACGACCCACGAACCACGAACGAAAAGGCGCCATGTCCACCAAAACCGTCACCTTCGAAATCAAGCGCCAGCCCAGCCCCGACGCTCCCGCCGTCTGGGAGCGCTTCGACCTGCCCTGGCGCGCAGGCATGAACGTCACCTCCGCGCTGATGGAGATCGCCGCCAACCCCGTCACCGCCGACGGCCGCGCGACCACGCCGGTCACCTACGACTCCAATTGCCTCGAAGAAATCTGCGGGTCATGTGCAATGAGAATCAACGGCCGCGCCCGCATGGCCTGCTCCGCGCTGATCGACAATCTCGACCAGCCCATCCGCGTCGAGCCCCTCACCAAGTTCCCCCTCGTCCGCGATCTTCAGGTCGACCGCTCGGTCCTCTTCGAGAACCTCAAGGCCGTCAAGGCCTGGGTCCCCATCGACGGCACCTACGACCTCGGCTCCGGCCCGCGCGTCACGCCTCAGCAGCAGGAGATCAACTACCCGCTCTCGAACTGCATCAGCTGCACCTGCTGCATGGAGGTCTGCCCGCAGTTCAACGAGTCCACCAACTTCGTCGGCGCGGCCACCATCGCCCAGGTCAAGCTCTTCAACAACCACCCCACCGGCCGCGTCCTCAAAGAGGAGCGCCTCCGCGCTCTCTCCGGCGACGGCGGCGTGCAGGAGTGCGGCTTCGCACAGAACTGCGTCGAAGCCTGCCCCAAGCAACTCCCCCTCACCAACGCCATCTCCGACATTAGCCGCGACGTCATGGTGCAGAAAGTCAAGGACTGGCTCAAGAGCTAGAAAGCGGCGAGCCAGCCGGTCAGCAAGTTAGCGAGTCAGCTCCAGCCAACACGACCGCAGCCAAGCACGCCGCCGAAGATTTTCCTTGACGGCACGGAGATCCGCCCCGGAGTATGACAGTTGGGCCGCTTGTGTGCCGGACGAGAGTTGGCCGGCGAAAATTCCCCGATTCCCCTTGAGGCCTTCATTGCGAATCGTTTGCGGCGAGCCACTTTCCCGCTCGTCGTGTGTGCTTCCCCCGGGCATCAAAACAGCGAGGCCGCCAAACACGCGGAACAATTCTCTTTGCTCCACTGCCCTTGGAGCTTTCTGTCTTGCCGGGCCATCGTCCAGGTTCACTTCCCCTGCAGAGTCGAGCACTAATCCCCAAAAACAAACACAAAGACCAAGGAGGTCTTGCAATGGGTATTCGTCACATGGTTCTGGGCGTCGCAGTGGCTGCGGCGCTCTCCGCGACGCTTGTCGCTCAACAGGCGCCGACCGGCTATCACAGCATTTCCTGCGTCAAGGTCAAACCCGGTGAGTCCGCTGCCTTTCACGCTCTTCTCGCCGGAGATTATCGCAAGGTAGAGCAGGCGCGCATTGACTCGGGAGCGATTTCGGGCTGGATTGCGCTGCACACCAGCATTCCTGCAGGGACTGCGGCGGACTGCGACTACGTTCTCGTCACCTTCTACCCCGGCCTTCCCCCAGCGCCTCTCGGCGACGAGCAGATGACGGCCGCCCTCCAGAAAGCCGGCGCCGCCTCATCGCTTGGGGAGTGGCGCGATCGCCTCTCCGCGGTGGGCGATTTGGTCTCCAACAACATCACTCAATATCAGGTGCTGCTTGGCGGCGCAAAAAAGGGCGACTACCTGGTCTTCAACTCCATGAGCGCGTCCAACGTGGAAGAGTGCGTCGCCACTCAGAAGAAGCTCTGGCAACCGGTCGCCGCAGCCGGAATTCAGGATGGAGTGCAGGACGGCTGGGCCGTCAACATCCAGACATTTCCCTGGGGCGCCAAGGACCGCAGCCTCGTCAGCACCGTCGACATCTTCCCCAGTTGGGACGCGATCTTCAATTACTACGGCCCGGGCATCTTCACCCGCTGGAACAAGGTTCATCCCGACGTGAAGTTCGAAGACGGGGTCGCGCAGTTGAGCAAGGCCTGCACCATCGAGCACACCGTTCTCTACAAAGTGGAAGAAGTGATCGCTCCATCGAAGTGAACCCAGCCTCACGAAACGAAAGAGCAGGAAGGCCGCATGGGCAGAATAGCGGCCTTTCTGCGTTTCAACGCTTCGCCTGCCGGCGTGCGTGTCCCTCGCGTGGAGGCGTATCGCGCGCCCATTGTGCGTCAAGTGAGCTGAGTCCACTGATATAATCCGCGCCATGAAAGTAAAGGCAAGTCCACTCATTCTGAATGTGGCGACCGTCCTCCTCTTAACGGCCTTCATCGGTTTCACGGCCAAGACATTTGCACAGGCACAATCCACGGCCCCTGCAACGTCAACCTCTGCCGCTAAGAAAACAATTCAGGGAGCGCAAGAGCGGCTTCTGGCTCTCGGCTACCAGCCTGGAACGGCTGATGGCGTGATGGGCGCAAAAGCCATTGCCGCTCTCAAGAAGTTTCAGGCAGACCATGGCCTTCCGCCCACCGGCCAGCTTGACCAGAAGACGCTTGCGGCACTCGGCGCCAGCACGCCCATAAGCAAACCTCCGCAATCCGCTGACCGCGCGTTCTCTGCTGAAGCGGTGCGCAAATCTGCTGCGCAAGGGATTCCGTCCGCGCAGTGCACGCTGGGCCTGATGTACGACCAAGGCTGGCAGGAACCGCTGGATCACGCCGAAGCGATCGACTGGCTGCGCAAAGCTGCCGAACAGGGATACGCATCGGCCCAAGCCAGGCTCGGTGAGTTGTATTACCAGGGCGATTTTGTTCCGCAGGACTACGCCGAGGCCGCCAACTGGAACCGTAAGGCTGCCGAACAAGGCAGCATGACCGCTCAGTTGAACCTGGGAACTGCACTTGCCTTGGGAGAAGGCGTTTCGAAGAACCCTGAAGATGCTGCTCTCTGGCTGAAAAGAGCCTCTGAACAGGGGAATGCGACCGCGCAGTACGCGATCGGTGGTCTCTTTTCCGCGGGAAACGGTGTGCCACAGGACTATTTGGAATCTTATGTGTGGTTGAGCCTCGCATATTCGCGCTTTGGAACCGATACTCAAAAACAAATCGACGAATTGCGGAAGTCGGTTGCCGGGCATCTGACTCCCGCGCAGATCGACGAGGCGCAGCGTAGGGTGAGTGAGTGGAAACCCACAATCGACCCCAATTTAAGTAAATCCATTGACGCGGCGCACAAAGCCGCCGACCTGGGAGACGCGACGGCTCAGACCGAGCTGGGTGCCGATTATGATGACGGGTTGGGAGTGCCTCAGGACGATGCCGAGTCCGCGCGCTGGTACCTGAAGGCTGCGGAGCTGGGCGATCTTGATGCCCAGGTTCGCATTGGCCTCGACTATCAGCTGGGATCGGGAGTCACCCAGGATTACGCTCAGGCCGCGCAGTGGTTCCAGAAAGCCGCCGATAAAGGGAAAGCCATCGCTCAGCGCTATCTTGGCCTCCTCTACAGCGACGGCAACGGCGTCGCCAAGGACGGCGCCGAGGCCTTCCGTTGGACGAGCAAAGCTGCGGATCAGGGAGATGTGCGGGCTCAGATGCGCTTGTGCTCCGAATATTTGGGCGGAGAAGTCGTTCCCAAGGACAATGCAAGCGCGTATGTGTGGTTATCGATTGTCCTTTCGGAGAAAGACAACGGTTTTAGCGGCAAAACGCTGGATGATCTGGGCCAGGTAAGAGATTCGCTGGCCAATGGAATGACCGGCGTCCAGATCGCTGAGGCGGAGCGAAGGGTGGCGGCGTGGAGACCTGCGGGAGAGGGATCGCTGCTTGCGCCTCCTCCCCTGCAGCCATCGCAGCCGGAGGCAAATGGAAGCGCGACATATCGGCTTTTGACGCCAGCCGACGGCTTGTCCTGCGCCTACTCTCAGGATCTGTCCCTCTCAATTGGAGGCAACTTTTCCGGCAATATCTCTGGGACCACCGATCACTTCGATTGCACCAGCAGCAGCGGGAAGAAAACCGCCATTGAGTTGAAGTCTGCAGTGCCTACCAGCGACGGAAAGGTCGCGATCGTCACCAAAGACTTCGGCGTTGTCTTCAGGGGCAATGCGAATGGATCCTTCGATAAGTACGAGATGACTGAGAGCCAGATCGCCAGCCTGAAGAAGTTTCTCGGATTCTAGAGTGTGTTTCAGAAAGACCGTTTTGTAACAGGGGACGACAGGGCGCCGGGGCGCCCTCTGGGTAGGGCCTCGTGCCGGAGGCAGCAGGGGCCTTCAGGCCCCTGAAGCCGATACCCACCGATGCCCTGGCGGCTGCGGCTCCAATGGGTATAATTCCGCAGTGCCGGGAAGCCATGATCGAAGTCCCGGCTGAAGGCTTTAGGAGGCTCGTCAGATGAGTTGGTTGAAAGGATTCTTCGCCTGCGCGGCGCTGTTCGCGTCGGTTTCGATGGTTGCCCAGGAACTGCCGGAAGGGCGCCTGCTGCGCTTTCCTGACGTTCACGGCGGCAAAGTCGCTTTCGTTTACGAAGGCGACCTCTGGCTGGTTCCGGCCACCGGCGGAGCCGCCCGCCGCATCACCGCCGATGCTGGCCGCGAACTGTTTCCCAAGTTCTCTCCGGACGGCAAGTGGATCGCCTATACCGGCCAGTACGACGGCAACTTCAACGTGTACGTGATGCCGGCCGATGGTGGCCAGCCCCGCCAACTCACCTTCTACCAGGGCGGCGCCCGGCCGCTCAGCGACCGCATGGGCATTCACAACGAGGTCATGGCGTGGACCCCCGACAGCAAGCGTGTTCTCTTTCTCTCCCGCCGCGATTCTCCCAACGTCTGGACCAAGCGCCTCTATACCGTCTCCATTGACGGCGGGCAGCCCGAGCCGCTGGCTCTCGATCAGGGCGGGCTGGCCTCGTTCAACGCCGACGGCACCAAGATCGCCTACAACCGCATCTTCCGCAACTTCCGCACCTGGAAGCGCTACACCGGCGGCCTGGCGCAGGACATCTATATTTACGACCTGAAGAAGAACGTCCTCGAGCAGCAGATTCCCCACACCGACTATACCGACAGCTTCCCCATGTGGCGCGGCGACACGGTCTACTTCACCTCCGATCGCGGCGCCGAGCACCGGCTCAATATCTACTCCTACGACCTCTCCACGAAGCAGGTCGACCAGATCACTCACTTCACCGATTTCGACGTGATGTGGCCCAGCCTGGGCGAGCAGTCGATCGTCTTTGAAAACGGCGGGTATCTCTACGTTCTGGATCTGGCGACCCGTCAGACCGTCAAGCTGACGATCACGCTGCCCGGCGAGCGCGATCAGGCGATGAAGCACTGGGCCGGCGTGGCCAGCCTGATCACCGATCTCGATATCGCTCCCGACGGCAAGCGCGCGGTGATGACGGCGCGCGGCAAGATCTTCACCGTGCCCGCCAAGGAAGGCGCAACCCGCATTCTCACCCGCGACCAGGGCAGCCGCGAGAAAGAAGTTGCCTGGTCGCCCGACGGCCGCTGGATCGCTTATGTCTCCGACCGCTCCGGCGAGGACGAAATCTATATCACTCCGCAGGACGGCATGGGCAATGTCGATCTGGGCCGGGAGCCTTCCACCGATCCCAAGGACAAGGAAAAGGAAGCCATCGCCGCCAAGGAACGCGGCACGGATAAGGAGCAGCAGATCACCAGCGGCTCCAAGGGATTCATGTTCGCGCCGCTCTGGTCGCCCGACAGCAAGAAGCTGGCCTGGGCCGATAAAGATCTACGCCTTTGGTACGTCGATATCGCCGACAAGAAGCCCGTACAGGTCGATCGCGGCCGCTTCGCTGAGATCGCCGATTACTCCTGGTCGCCCGACAGTAAGTGGATCGCCTACGACAAGCAGAACATCAGTAACTTCAGCGCCGTGTATCTCTACTCGCTCGACAAGAAGCAATTCACCGCGGTCACCGGCGATCTGGTCAACAGTCAGTTACCTATCTGGGACCCCGAGGGTAAGTACCTCTATTTCTTCTCCGACCGCGATTACAACGAGGTGATTGGCGGCTTCGACTTCGAATTCACCAATCCCAAGACGACCCGCGTCTACCTGCTCACGCTGCGCGCCGATCTTCCGTCGCCCTTCCCGGCGCTGAGCGACGAAACCGCCATCAAGCGCGAGCCGCCGCCGCCCGCGCCCGCTGCGACCAACCAGGCAAAACCCCCGAGCGCCGGCAGCACGCCCAATCCCGACGCCGCGAAGAAAAACGAAGCCAGCCCCGCCGCTGCGGACGATGTCCTCAAGAACTTCCGCGTCGATCTCGACGGCATCCAAAACCGCATCGTGGCGCTGCCCATCCCCCCGGCCAGCATGACCGCTCTCGACGCCGCCAAGGGATTCGTCTACTACTCCACGCAGCCCGTACAGGGACTCTCCGGGCCGCTTCCCGGCGAAGACCCTGTCCTGCACGCCTTCGACCTGACCGAGCGCAAGGATAAGACGGTGATCCGGGGCATCGGCCGCTGGGGGCTTTCGCACGACGGATCCAAGATTCTCTACGAAGCGAAGGCCGGCGCCGAATCGGTCTACGGCATCATCGACGCCAAACCCGGCTCCAGCCAGAAGATCGGCGACGGCGCGCTGAATCTCTCCGGCCTGCGCCTCGAGGTCGATCCGCCCGCCGAATGGCGGCAGATCTTCAACGAGGTCTGGCGCCAGGAGCGCGATTACTTCTTCGAGGCCAGCATGAACGGCGTCGACTGGGAAGCCGTGCGCAAGAAGTACGAGGCTCTGCTGCCCTATGTCGCCAGCCGCTATGACCTTACTTACATTATGGGCGAGATGGTCGGCGAACTCTCTAACTCCCACACTTACGTCAATAGCCCCGATGAGTCCGGCCTGCATCCCGTGGCCGAGGGGCTACTGGGCGCCGACTATGAGCTCGACGCGGCGACCGGTACTTACCGCTTCAAGAAGATCTATCCCGGCGAAAACTGGGATCCGCAATCCCGCTCGCCTCTCACCGAGCCGGGCCTTAACGTCAAGGAAGGGGACTATCTCCTCGCCATCAACGGCCGCCCGCTGAAGGCGCCTCAATCTCCCGACGAGCTGCTGGTCAACACGGCCGGCGAAACCACCGCGATCACTGTCAATTCCAAGCCCACGCTCGACGGAGCGCGCACCATCGCCGTCAGGCCGCTGGCCGACGAGTCCCAGTTGCGCATGAACGACATGATCGAGACCAACCGCAAGAAAGTCGATGCGGCCACCAACGGCCGCGTCGGCTATGTCTACATTCCGGACATGGAAGACGACGGCCTCAACGCCTTCGTCAAGCAATACTACCCGCAGATTCGCAAAGAGGGCATGATCGTCGACGTCCGCTACAACGGCGGCGGCTTCGTCGATCAGCTTATCTTCGAGCGGCTGCGGCGCGTGCTCTCCGGCATGGACTCGGCCCGCAACTGGGAAATCAGCAGCGCCAGCACGACCCCGCCGGCGGTCTTCCACGGCTACATGGCCGCCATCACCAATCAGTACGCGGCCTCCGACGGCGACATCTTCAGCGAGTTTTTCAAGATCTATAAGCTCGGCCCGCTCATCGGCGAACGCACCTGGGGCGGCGTGCGCGGCATCCGCGGCATGATGCCGCTGATCGATGGCGGCTCCCTCTCGCGCCCCGAGTTCTCGCTCTACTCGCTCGACAGCAAGTGGCTGGTCGAAAACCACGGCGTCGCGCCCGATATCGAGGTCGACAATCGCCCCGACGACGTGGTCCGCGGCAAGGACGCGCAGCTCGATCGCGCCATTCAGGAGGTGATGAAGCAGATCGAGGCCCATCCCAAGACGCTGCCGCCGGTGCCGCCGGATCTGCCCGCATATCCGGATAAACCGGGATTGTAGGCCGAGCGAGATAACGCGCCGCTCTTGTGTAGGGCGGCGCGTCAGCAAGCCGGCAGGTTGGCGCGGTTAGCCCTCGTGCGACCCCCTCCCCCTATCTCCATATCCAAATATTTGAAGGCAAAGGGCTTGCGGAGGGGGTATTGCCGTAAATGATTGATTCTAAAGGGAGAGGAGATCCCCCGGCTCTGCCGGGGTGGCAGTAGCAGTTTGACATTTCCGGGAGTCCATCCAAGAAGCTCCAGATGTGAGCCGACCAAAGCACACATCAAGGAGAATCTGGATGGACCAATTGGAGAGTCTAAGTCACTCCGTATGGGAGTGCAAATACCACGTAGCCTTTATCCCCAAATGCCGCCGTCGAGTGCTGTATGAAGGGCTTCGGCAGCATTTGGGAGAGGTCTTTCGGCGTCTGGCCGAGCAGAAGGAAAGCCGGGTGCTGGAAGGCCACCTTATGCCGGACCATGTGCATATGCTGCTTTCGATACCTCCCAAGTATGCGGTGTCGGAAGTGGTGGGTTTCATCAAGGGCAAGAGCACGATTCACCTGGCGCGGACCTACGGTGAGCACAAGCAGAATTTCGCAGGCCAGCATTTCTGGGCGCGCGGGTATTTTGTGTCGACGGTGGGGCGTGATGAAACGGCGATTCGCGAGTACATCCGCAATCAAGAAGTTGAGGACAAGCGCCTGGACCAACTGCGAATGTGGAAATAGCCGCCGTAAGGCGGCCCCAATCACGTCGGGGCCGCGTTAGCGACCCCGCTCAAGCCGCTTTGAGCGGCTCACACCGTAAAGCCCCCGGCTCTGCCGGGGGATATTTACAGGGCCGCTTTTCGCAAATATTTCAATTCACGCGGGTTACACCCTGTTCTGCCGGGCATTTAGAGCGAAACCAGAGTTGGTGTGACCTGTCAATTTCCGTGAAGGGTCGCCGCTCCCTGCTGGTCGCGTCGACTTGGGTGCGGAGGCTTCGGGATACAGTCACTCTGGTTTCGCTGTAGCCGCGCTTGGAGCCGGTTCTTCGTGGAAAGCCGGCACAAAGACGCGAAAGCGGCGGGTTTGAGCCGCCGCGCCGAGGGCTTGGTTGAACGCTAATGGGGATATTGTGCAACAGAACCGCGAAATGATCTGCAATCCGGGGAGACTATTTTTGCTACGTGTTTTCAGCGGGTTGCGGGGCAAAACTGAAAGCAGGTAGGCTTGACACATGGAAGACCGCAAGGAAAGGCAGATTTCAGCGGCCGAGAAGATCTCCGCAATGGAGACGGAGCGGTTCTTCGCGGAGCGTAGCAAGCGGGCGAACGACAAGGAATTCCTGCGCATCCTGAATCGCGAAGGCGGCGAGCCGCCCCGCCCCGAAGACCGGATCGATTGAGGCCCGGTAACAGCCCTGGTCTCATCCGCCGCGGCCAAGAGGCGCAGGGGCAAGCCAATTCGTGGTGCCGCCAGCTTCTTTGGAGCCGGGCTGCCGCCGTGTTCTCAGGGGATTGCGGGGAAATGGGCTGGGAGGGGTCTGCGCTACCGCGGAGCCAGCAGAGCTTTCGGGACGCAGAGGCGTCGGGTCGGCGAGTCGGGCGTTCGGCGGGACGGACGGATCGATTTCGGCGGCGCGGGGCATAACAATGCGGGCTGGGGGCGAAGGGGTCCTTCAGCTTCGCCTCGGGGGCAGAGGGGCACGAGGATCGCGCTTTTTGCCGCGAGAATTCGTCAGTTTGGGCGCAGAATGGAGGTTAACTGCCTAAGGGGGCGGGGTGCTATGTACATCAAGCATCTGGTGATCCGGAACTTTCGGGCGCTGGAGAAAATAGAATTCGACCTTATTCCTCGCGTAAACGTGATCGTCGGTCCAAATGCCGTCGGAAAGACCACTATCCTGCAGGCGCTTCGCCTAGCAAAAGCGCTCCTGGCGCCACGCGCGCAGAGCGAAGCGCAGCAAACGCTTATCTCCCTCAGTGCCGCCTCACCGCATTTTCCGAACCGACTTCACGGAGCTGCTCTAGCCAGGGATGTCTCGAAGCAGTTGGAGGTGCGGGCTTCTCTCGTCTTTTCGACAGCTGAGGTCGATTTTCTGGAAAAACAGCGCCCCGGAATTGTTCGTGACTTAGTCGCGGCACAGCTCGGGCTCTCTTTCCAGAGCCCAGCCAACTTGATCCAATTTTTTGCCTCGCCACAGGGAGCCCAAGCTTTGCAGATGGCGAACCAACAATTTGACCCCTTCTTTGGCAGGTTGCGGAGCGGCGAGCCGTGCACGTTGGGAATCAGTTTCGATCCCAGAAGCGGTCAGATAAGCCCTGTCGACCCGATAGTTGGAATCGCCGTCGGGTTCATAGACGCGCAGTTGCCGCCGCGTACCTCAATATTTAGTTATTTCCCGGCGGACAGAGCGCTACCGGTTGGCGAGATTGGCGTCCAGTTGGGGTCAGCAGACGTGTTGCAGCAAATTGAGTCGCACAACTCTCAACCGCAGCTGAAGTACTCGCGCCTGAAGAACATGCTGTTTAGCACTATGGTCATGGGCGCGGAGGAAAGAACCTCTTTTCGGAACGAGTTCCAAAGGATTTTCGACGGGATGCTTCGCGGCAAGCGGATCGGAGAATTTGGGATAAACGAAATTGGCCTCCTGTCGGTTTTCATCGAGGATGTAGAGGCCGGGATCACGACCGAGATTGACAGTCTGAGCAGTGGCGAAAAGAATTTGATTTTAACCTTCTTACTCATTGCAAAGGCAGTGTCGGATGGCGGAATAGTTCTATTCGATGAGCCCGAGTTGCACCTAAACCCGTCGGTGTGTAAACAGCTGCTTCCGTTCGTGATTGAGGCCTACGCGGATAGGAAGGACCTTCAATTCATCGTTTGCTCGCATTCACCCGAAATACTCGCCTCCGCTTTTGACACAGACAAGTGTGCCCTGTACCATCTCGAATCCTCCACGAGTATAGGTAAGGTGGGCCGAGGCGCGCTTGACGAATATGCTAACGCCTTGCAGAAGCTTGGAACCTCCGTAGGGGAGGCACTACTTTATGAGGGCACTCTTCTGGTTGAGGGTGACGACGACGTCGATTTCTTGCGAGCTGGATTCGACGAACTTCTCCGAAAATACAACATAAAGGATAGGGGTGGGCGAAAGGAGGTCGAGAATACAGCGAAGAAGCTGCAAGAGCTTGAAGCAAGGGGCGACAGAGTGTCCCCGATTTTTATCATCTTGGACAAAGACGACGAGATTACGGATATCCAAAGCTCTCCTTCGGTCAGGATATTGCAGTGGCAGAGGAGATGCATTGACAATTATCTCTTGGACTTTGACGTGATAACGGAACTCCTGAAGAGCGATAAGATTGCGAGAACGCCAGTTAAGGGTTCGGGAGAGGTTGTCCAGATGTTACAAGATTTGGCGTTCGCACAGCTGCCCGCAATCGCTGCGCGAGAGATTTACCGGGGCTTCGGTTACCTTAGCCCGTGGTTCTATGCGGAGGACATCGAAGAAAAATCAGTGACCGAGATCGCCGCCGCCTTGTTCTCGCGTATGCGCACTGCGCGGGACTCGATGCCTGACACAGACGAAGGTGTCTGGCAGAGGAGCTTTGAGGACGCGGTCACCTCGAGAGTAACTGAGCTGCAACTGGAGTGGGAGCCGAGGTGGAAAGAGGTTTGCGACGGCAAACGATTATTTAAGGATCTACAAAAGAGGGGCATCTTGAGGATCTCGGTTTCCGCTCTGAAGCGCATGATAATTCAGCGGATGAGGGAAACGAAGTCGGAAAACTGGAGGCTCGTGGAAAGCCAGCTTCAGGCCCTTGTAAAACGGCCGTAAGCGTGTCTCAGCCCGGGCCTCAAGCGATGGGCAGGCGTGTGGCTTCTCCGTCGCGCGTCTTCCCCAGTCCATCGCAGCCATGTGCGCGGCTTCGCCGCGCACGTCCCCTCAAAAATGAGTGAGCGGGTTGATGCACAGGCTGAAGCCCGCACCCTCCGTGCACCCTGGGTCTGTAGCCTAGCTAGCCGGGGCTCAGTCGCCGAAGTCGAGCTCGTCGAACCGCCGCCACTTGTAAATCGCGATGGAGACGATCCAGCTCAGCGCGAAGAGGCCGATGATGGCGTAGCCGAGCGTTCCGAAGCTGGAGTTCAGCCGCACGATGGCCTGCCAGAACGCGCCGGTCAGATGGAGTTGCCCGGCCACCAGTCCCAGCGCCTCGATGCCGCCCACCACCAGCGCCACCAGCACCGACACGAAGGTGATGGTGAGGTTGTAGTAGAGCTTGCGCACCGGCTTGATGAAGGCCCATCCGTAGGCGCCGAGCATGAGGATGTTGTCGGTGGTGTCGATGAGCGACATGCCCGCCGCGAACAGGACAGGGAAGACCAGGATGGACGCCAGCGGCAGGCCGCGCGAGGCTTCGGCGGCGGAGATGCCGAGGAGGCCGATCTCGGTGGCCGTGTCGAAGCCGAGGCCGAACAGCACGCCCAGCGGATACATGTGCCAACTGCGGCGGATCATCGCGAACATGGGGCCGAAGAGCCGCGAGAGGAATCCGCGGCTGGCGAGCAGCAGATCGAAGTCCTCTTCGACATAGGGCGCGCCGCCGCGCACGCGCTGGAACGCTTTATATATGGATACGAGAACGACGATGTTGACCGCGGCGATGGCGAACAGAAACAGACTCGAGACGAGCGTGCCGATGAGGCCGCCGATGGAGCGCGCCGCGTCCATGTGGTGCTGCAAGGCGAGCGCGGTGGCGGCGATGGCGATTGCGCCGACGACCACGATGGTCGAGTGGCCGAGCGAGAACATGAGGCCCACGGCGACCGGCCGCTTGCCCTCCTGCATCAGCTTGCGGGTCACGTTGTCGATGGCGGCGATGTGGTCGGCGTCGACGGCGTGGCGCAGGCCGAAGCTGTAGGCCAGCAGCGCCGTGCCGAGCAGAAGCGGATAGTGCCGAAAAGCGACGACGGCCCAAAGCCACGCGCCGGCATTGAACGCGAAGAGCAGGCCGTAAATCCCGATGACTTTGCCGCGGAGATTTCCCGCGGCGTCGTCGAAGAGCGTGCGGAGACCGGGACGCGGCGCGACTGCGCTGATCGTACGGCGGGAAGACGGCGCGGACTTCACGGCAGCGCGGTTCATCGGTAATTCGATGATAGTACGAATACGTGATTCGTGCGAATGGGGCAGGGAACAAGGGAGCGAGGGAGCGAGGGAGCGAGGGAGCGAGGGAGCAAGGGAGCAAGGCAGCGAGGAAGCAAGGCAGCGGAGCGGGCGGGGCGAGAGGGGTTCGGCCGGGCCCCACCCCAGCGATGATCCGGAAGTGCGTTGCCAGGGTGGGGTTCCAGAAATGGGCGCCGGGCGGAATCGCCAGCGCCTGAGCGGCGGCCTATTTGTAGACGCCGTCGCTCTTCAGCAACTCGTCGCGGTGTCCGCTGTCGTCGGTCACGGAGTCGAACGCCTGGCCAAAGAGCGGCGCGGCCTTCACGGCTTCGTGAACCGCAGCCTGCACCGTGTCAAGGCCCTCCGGCGTGGGCGTCAGGTAAACGACCGCAAAGGTGCCGGGCGCCTCGGTGTGAATGGCCAGGGTGTCGATCTCGTATTCGATGATGGCGCCGGAGGCAAGCTGTTTTTCAAGCAGCGGCACGATCAGTTGCTGGGCAAGAGTGTCGAGCGCATCGTCGGGTGCGTCGGCCTTGAGCTTGTACACTCCCACGTGCGTATAGGCGCCCTTGTAGGAGCCGGACGTCCAGTTGTAGTAGTGGCTCACGTAGAGATTGTCCCAGTGCTTGCTGGCGTTCAGCGCGGCCGAGTTGGGGTCGCTGGCCGCGTGAATGCGGTCGAGCGCCTTGACTGCATTAGCCAGCGAAGTGGTCGACCACCAGAGATCGTGGGTCTCGGCATCGAGTTGGTGGATGAGGTTGGTATCGGTGCCATGTCCGACGACAATCCCGTCGGCCTGCGCCTGAGCCAGGACGTCGTTGGCGGACTGCAGGGCCTTGCCCACGTCGGGCCAATTGGCGCGGGGAACCTGCCAGTTGGCGACATAGGAATACATCGGCGGTTTTGGTTTGATCTCCTGCGCATGGGCGGCGGAAACTCCGCCGAGCGCAAGCGCAGCAACGCCACACAGGCCCGCGAATGCGGACCACATTTTCTTGTTCATTCTTTCCTCCAGTTTTCTGCTTGGCCAGTTCAGCTTAGGGAAGTCTGGCAGAGCGCAGTATACAGGAGGCAGGCGGCAAGCAGAATGAAGAATTCAGCGGGCCGCGATCGGTTCAGCCGTCGAAACGGAACGCGCTGATCGCCGCGCCCATCGGCTCGTCTGAGAAGATGCGCTTTCCCGGCGCGTCGCCGCCCGCTCCGGCCGCCACCAGCAGCGGGATCAGGTGTTCCTCGCGCGGGTGCGAGAACTCGGCGAATGGCGCCGTGCGCCAGCCTGCGAGCAGGGAAGTGCGCTCCGCCGCGGGCGACACTACGGCGCGCGTGAGCCACTCGTCGAAAGCGCGCGCCCGGGCCGGCGTTTCAGGCCGGAAGTAGGCGCGCAGATTGTGGAAGCTCATGCCGCTGGCCACGATCAACACGCCTTCGTCGCGCAGCGGAGCCAGCGCGCGCCCGGCGGCGAGATGCAGCGCGGGATCGAGCGAGCCGGCAAGCGACAGCGAGACGACAGGAATATGCGCCTCGGGGAACGCGACCTTGAGCGGCACGAAGACGCCATGATCGAATCCGCGGTGCTCGTCAATCGCCGCGGGCAGTCCGGCGTCTTTCAGCAGATCGGCCACGCGCTCGGCCAGGGCCGGTTCGCCGGGCGCGGGCCACGTCAGCCGGTAAGTGTCGGCAGGGAAGCCGGAATAATCGAAGATCAGCTCCGGTCGTGCCGCGGCGCTTGCCGTGAACGCCGGCTCCTCCCAGTGGCCGCTCGCGACGACGATCGCTTTGGGCGGCATGGGCAGCGTGGCGGCCAGCCCTTCGAGGAAGCGCTGGGTGGCGTGCCAGGTATCGGCCGGGCCCCAGGTCCAGTCCATGAAAAAGCATGGGCCGCCGCCGTGAGGAAGAAAGATCGCGGGCTGGCGCGGAGTTGTGGCGGGCATGGGGTCTCCTTCTTGGGCTTCCGGATGGGGTCGCCGGTCGATTAGTTGTTCAAACAACTAATAGATGTGTGAAGGAGCGGAAAGGATGCAGAGAACGTCGCCTGAACGGATCGGATCGGAGGGCAGGAAATCTGCACTCCCACCCTCCGCGCGACCTGCCTGCGCGGAGAGTGGGCAATATTATTCAGAGTTCTAGATCAGCTTGCCGTCTGCCGTCGCCAGCACTATATCGGCCGCGGCGCGTCACCGCCCGTTGCGGATTCACCCGGAACTCGCGGTGCGCAGGCGTATCAGATGCTTTAGAAGCAGATCGATCTCCGCCTGAGTCCGCAGATAGTAGCGGGCGCGGGACTGCCTTTTGCTGCCGATGCGGACCGAAACAACATTCCCGTCGAGAGCAAATGCGTCTTCGTCGGTCTCATCGTCGCCTACCACCAGGACCCAATTGCAGCGCAAGCGATCGCGCTCGGCGGCCACGGCGTCGCCTTTGGTCGGAGCGTCATCGGCTACAACATTGACGACCGCTTTGCCTCCGAAGGCGCGGACCCGCTTCAACCCGGCAATGGCGGCAAGAATCCGGCGGCGCGAGTCCGCCTGCCGGGCCGATTGGCGATAGTGCACAGCCAGCGAGGTTCCCTTGTCCTCGATCCAGACGCCGGAGAGAGAGCCAAGCTGGGCTTGAAGCGCCGTCTTCCATTGCGTCGCGCGCCGGTCCAACCTGCGCCCTCCAGGGTTCTCGGCGCCATGGTTGCCGAAAACGCCGGTGACACGAATGCCGTGCAGTTTCTTTATAACGTCGCGCCTGCTCCGGCCGGAGATCACAATGCATGGATAGAGCGAGGCCAGCCGGATGAGCAATTCTCGCGTCCGGGCCCGCATGGCGGCTTCATCGGGGCGATCGACGATGGACGAGAGCGTTCCATCGAAGTCCAAGGCGCACAAAGTCCGCTCCCTGGCCAGGCGGCTGAGGATGGCGACCGATTTGCTGGAGAGAATGTATTCCATGGTCAGTCTTCGGAGTTGGCATGCGCGCCGTCGGCCAGCCGCGCGGCGACACGTTCCTGGTTGCGCAGGCGCGCGGCATCCACCAGCATCTTGCCCGCCCAGCGATAGACGTTGAAGCGGCCGATAACCGAGCGCATCGATCTCATGCGGTCCCCCTGCTCCTCCTCCGGCATGGCCAGCGCGGCGGCCATGGCGTCGCTGCTGGCCCTCAGATCGTAAGGATTCACGACCAGCGCTTCGGTCAGTTCCTGCGCCGCGCCGGTAAACTCGCTGAGGATCAAAACCCCCCGGAGATCGGTGCGCGCGGCCACGAATTCCTTGGCCACAAGATTCATGCCGTCGTGAAGGCTGCTCACGTAGCAGAGATCCGCGGCGCGATAAAAACGAAATACCTCGGGAGGTTCATGGTGCGATCGCAGCAGAACGATGGGCTTATACCTGCCCCTGCCAAATCGCTGGTTGATGCGTTCCGCCAACTGCTCGACGGTTTGGTTCAACTGCCGGTAGCGCTCGATCTTTGTACGGCTGGGCGCGGCCAGTTGAGCGAAGGTGAAACGGCCGCGGTAGTACGGGTACCGCTCCAGAAGCATCTCGACGGCCAGCAATCGCTCTTCGATTCCTTTGGTATAGTCCAGGCGGTCGATTCCGACACCCAGCCGAACGCGGCCCCCCAAACCCAGGCTTTGCCGCACTTGCTCGCGGCACTGCTCGACGCTGGGCGCCGACTCCGCCCAGTGAACCGGCCACTCCAGGGAGATGGGATAAGGCCGGATGAGCGTCTTATGCCCCTGCATCACGACCGCGTTTTGTTCGCGATCTCTGCGCGTCTCCAGGTAGCGGTCGACGGAATCCAGAAAGTTGTTGCAATGAAGCTGGGTGTGGAATCCGACGATGCTCGCGCCCAGCAATCCCTCCAATAGCTCGTTGTGCCAGGGACAAATCGCGATTTGCTCGGCATTGGGCCAGGGAATGTGCCAGAATGCGATGATCGTGGCGGCCGGCAGCCGCTTGCGGATCATCGCCGGCGCCAGCGCGAAGTGGTAGTCCTGGACCAGAATGACAGGATCGTCCGAATCCACCTCGCTCGACACCGCATCGGCGAATTTCCGATTGACCAACTGGTACTGCGCCCAGTCTTCGCCGCGGAACTGCGGCCGGGTATGCGCGATGTGGCAGAGCGGCCACAGCCCCTCGTTGGAGAAGCCGTAATAGTAGCCCTGCTGCTCCTCGTCGGAGAGCCATATGCGGCGTATATGGTAGGACTCCTCCTCGGGTGGGACGCGAACATGATCGAATGCGTCCACGGTCTGCCGGTCGGCGCTGCCGCTGCCGTGGGCCACCCACACGCCGGAGCAGGCGCGCATGATCGGCTCGAGGGCCGTGACCAGGCCGCTTGCCGGATGCTGCACCTCGATTCGGCCGTCGCCGCAATCGACATGAAGGTACGGCTCGCGGTTGGCCAGAATCACGATCTGCTCGCCGTGCAGGTTGCGATTCAGCGTCTGTTTCAACCGCTCCGCCGTCCATTGTCCTGGGGCATCGTCGCGTTCATCGGCCATGCGCGCCACCAGTTCGCGCATATCGCTCAGGATGGGTTGGAACTCCCTCTTCCGCTTCCCGCCGCCGCGCAGCAGCCTGCGCAATTCCGTGCTCCAATCCTGGCGGACATGGCGGGCCACGATCAAAGGGATGCCAAGCGCAAACACCGCCATCAAGGCAAAGACAACCAGCAGAAATTCCTGGGCCGCGGCTTCGCGGCGCTCGATGTAGCTCAAGTCCTGGACCAGGATGGCAAAGCCCAGCACCAAGCCTTGGCTCGAAATCGGCATAGCGCTGACATAAACGCGGCCCGTGGGCAACTGCGTAATGGTGCTCCACTCTTGCAGGTTGGGGTCTGCATCGCCTCCTGCTCGAACCCGCGACCCGACCGCCAGACAACTGAAGTCGCCGGGAAATGCCGGGGTGATGGAGCGCGTCGTCAGGTCGGGATTGCAGGCTGCGACGCCGATCACGCGCTCGTCGCGATCGATGGCAATTAACTGTTTCTGAAGGCTTTCGGGGTCATTCCACGCCGCAGCCATGGATTGCGTGGCGCTGACCATGACCAGACGCGCGCGCGAACTCACATCGCGCTCAAACCATTCGTGTGTCGTGGTTTGCACAGCGCCGGATACCGCCCAGGTCAAGAGCCCCAGGGCGATCAGCAGGCCGAAGATGAATCGGGCTAATCGCGTCATCGTCGATTTAAGAAGCTACGGAGAGCGATCGTGCGTCAAACTGGAAGGATGCGGATCGAAGACCTGGGGTTGATTGGGAACTGTCAATTCTCCGCGCTGGTTCACAAAAGCGGAGAGATCGTCTGGTGCTGCCTACCCAGGTTCGATTCCGAGCCGGTTTTCTCGACCTTGTTGGACGAACGGGATGGCGGATGCTTCCGCGTCGGCCCGGCGGATGGGGAAGCCGGATCGCAGCGCTATCTGCCCAACACCAATATTCTAGAGACAATTTTCCATACTGCAACAGGTTCCTTCCGGCTGATCGATTTTGCGCCGCGGTTTATTCACTACGATCGCGCATTCCGCCCGGTGCAGATGTATCGGATTCTGGAGCCGATCGAGGGCACTCCGCGCATCGCCATCGTCTGCGAGCCGAGGCTGGGCTGGTCGAAAAGGGAGCCGAAGTCCGTACTGGGTTCGCATCATCTGTGCTTCGAAGGCTTCTCCAGTGAGCTGAGGCTCACCACCGACATTCCGCTTTCCTACCTGAACGGCAAGCCGTTCACGCTCACCGGTCGCCAGCACATGGTGCTCACCTGGGGCGCGCCGGTGGAGGAACCGCTGGCGCCATTGTGCGAGCGATTCCTGAATGAGACCACGCGCTACTGGCAACGGTGGGTGAAACAGTGCGACATCCCGCCCTTGTTCCAGAAAGAGGTGATCCGATCGGCGTTGGCTTTGAAGCTCCATTGCTTCGAAGACACGGGAGCCATCGTCGCGGCCATGACGACATCGATTCCCGAATCACCGGGGAGCGGGCGAACCTGGGATTATCGCTATTGCTGGCTGCGCGATTCCTACTACGTCTTGAATGCGTTTAGTTTGCTGGGCCAATGCGAGGAGCGCGAACAGTTCGTGCAGTACCTGCTGAACGTGGCGGGTGGCGCTGCGGGGCTCACGCTGGCACCGCTCTACCGTGTGGACGGATCGGGGAGCCTCGAGGAATCCATTCTCGAGAACTGGCCGGGTTATAACGGCGAAAAGCCGGTGCGGATCGGCAATGGCGCGGCGCTGCAACACCAGAACGACATCTACGGTGAGATGGTGCTGGCGCTGACGCCGATTTTTCTCGATGAGCGCCTCAGCGCGGAGCGCTCGCCGGCGGCGCTCAAGTTGATTGAAGGACTGGCGCGGAAAGCCATTTCTCTAACCGGCGTGCCGGATGCGGGGATTTGGGAGTACCGAACCGAATGGACGCCGCAAACCTTCTCCAGCCTTATGTCCTGGGCCGCCGCCGACCGCATGGCGAGCATCGCGGACCTGTGCGCGCCGGAAGACGCCGCCGAGTTTCGCGCCGCGGCACAGCGGATTCACGCCGAGGTGATCGCAAACTCGTGGAACGAGGGACGGAAGAGCTTCGTGGGCCACTACGGCGGCGGAGACCTGGACGCATCGCTGCTGCAGATGGTCCGGCTGCGTTTTCTTCCCCCGGGCGATCCAAAGTTGATCAGCACCATCGAGAAGATTCACAAAGACCTGTCGCTTGGAGACTGGCTGCAGCGCTACAGCCTGAACGATGGATTGGGCAAACCTTCCGTCGCCTTCGCGATCTGCACATTCTGGCTCATCGAGGCGCTGGCGGCCGTGGGGCGGCGCGACGATGCCAAAGCCGTGCTCGATCGCGTACACGCGACGCTGTCTCCGTTGGGGCTTCTTGCCGAGGACTACGACCCCGCGCAAATGCGCATGTGGGGCAACTTTCCCCAGACCTACTCCCACGTCGGGCTGATTCATGCGGCGTTTGCCGCGTCGCCGCAATGGGCCGAGGTGCTCTAGGCTGGCGCCATCGGCCCTGCGATTCCGGGCAATCTCAAGCGGCGAATCTGCAAAAATCCGCGCGCTTCCCGTCCTCGCCGAGTTTCCGTTCTTCGCGGCCAGGGGGCAGCGCGGCGGTCACAACAGCTTCGAATCGGCGCTTGCCAGCACCGTGTCGGCGGCGGCGCGGCTCCAGCCGATGCGCAGATCCTTCACGCCGTTCAGCGCGAAGGCGCCGCCGGCCGTCCGCGGAGCCGTCACGGCAAAGAAATCCGCGCGCTCCACGTCATCGAGATAGAACGCCGGGCGCGCATCCGCCGTCGCGTTGGCGATCTCCACGTGGCTCATCTCCAGATTCCGGATGTGGCGCAGATAGAAGCCCGAGGCTGGCGTCTTCCCGAACATGGACGGCTCGGGATACGCATCCTCTTTCTCCGCGAGCTTGATCTGTGCGGCCTCGGCCGTCGCACCGCCCAAGGTCTCGACGTAGATATTCGAGAGCTTCACATCCTCGATCGGGTAGCCGGGGATTCCGCTCAAGATCGACGCATAGGCCATAGGGGCATTGTGGCACTCGAGGTTGCTGATCAGCACGCGCTTGAGCGTGCCGGCCTTCGTCGATTCCTTGGGCCCGCGCAGCCGCGCTCCGAGCCGCATAAACAGCGGTCCGCAGGCCAGGTCGCGCATGGTGGTGTTGGCGATCGTGATGTCTTCGAGCAGCGCGCCGTCAACGGTCTCCAGCGCGTAGCCCAGGCAGCCCTCGAAGACGCAATTCGAAATCGTAATGTTGATGAACCCGCCGTTCGACTCGGTGCCGCACTTGATGCGGCCGGTGCCGTAAGGCCGCGGGCTCGGCGGGAACTTCTTCCACGTGCCGTCGATCACCGTGCCCAGTTCGTAGCAGCCGGTCACGAAGCAGTTCGTGATCGTCATGTTCCGCGTGGGCCGCGCATATCCCAGCGCGAAGCTCGACTTCGGGCAGATGCCGTCGTCCCACGGCGAGTTCACCGTGCAGTTCGATACGCGCACGTTCTGGCAGCAGTCGATGTCCATGCCGTCGCGGTCGGTGTCGACGGTGACGTTATCGATGGTCAGGTTGTCGACGCCGGTGAGCAAAAATCCGAAGTGGCCGCCCTTCAGAAGAGAGAAGTCGCGGAACAGAACGTTGCGGCAGTTCTTGAGCGCGATCGCCTTGTTGCCCACGCCCACTTGCTCGGCCTGGTACATCGGGTAGCCGCCGCGCGGTCCGTAATGGTGCGCGGATTGAGCGGCGGTAGCTCCCGATGGGGCGGACGCGGCCTTGCCGCTTCCGGATGAGCTGCCGACTGGCTCGCTGCCGAAACCGCGCAGCACGGTTGACGGAGCGGGCGCGGGTCCCGCGCCGAAGCTCAGGCCCTTGCCGTAGATCAGCCCGCTTCCGGTGATCGAAAGATCGTGCAGATCCTCGCCCCAGAGAAGGGAATTATGCCAGTGGTTGTGGCCGTAGTCCTGGTAAGGGTCCCACGCCGTGACGGGCTCGGCCGCATCGTACACGCCGCCGCTGTAGCCGGTGGCCTCGCCGGGTTTGGGCGAGTCGGCGGCCAGAATCGTGGCGCCCTGCTCCAGATGCAGGTGCACCAGGCTCTTGAGACGAATCGAGAAGCAAAGGTACGTTCCCGGAGGAAACAGAACCAGGCCTCCACCAGCCGCGGCCGCGGCTTCGATCGCTTTATTTACGGCATCGGTGTCCAGGGTCTTTCCGTCGCCCGCCGCCCCGTACAGGCGGACATCGAAGATGCCGGCAGCAGAACCGGGCGCGGTTCCCGTTGCGGGATTGGCGTCGGCTTTTGAAGCGGCCAGCGAAACGGCGGGCATGGCGGCTCCGGCCATGCCAAGACTGCCCACGCGAAGAAAATCGCGGCGCATGGAATCGAATCGGTTCATTGGACTCCTCCCGTGTGTTTGTTTCGGTTTGCGGTGGGCCTGGTGCGCTCGCCGATCTGTCGCGCTTGGCGCCCTGCGTGCCGACGGCGGGCTTGAACGCCGGTTGTGGCCCGTTCAATCCAGGTGGAACACTTCTGCCAGCGGAAGCATCGTATCATCCGGCCCGTCGCCGTCGAGCGACTCGAACAGCGGGGCCATCTCCGCCTGCCACTTCGCGTTCACCGGCCGGCTCTTCATCTCCGCGCGGCATTTCTCGAAATCGTCCGCCTCGAGGTACCCCACCACGAGGCCGTCGGGCCGCAAGAACAAAGAATAATTCCGCCACCCGGATTCGCGGAGAGCCGCGCGCATTTCGGGCCAGACCTTCGAGTGTCGAGTCTTGTACTCCTCGATGCTGTCGGGGCGGAGCTTCAGCAGGAAACAGGTACGCATTGTCTCTCTTTTCACCTAAGAAACAATTTCAAAATCATCCGCGCAGTAATCCTAGCACCTTTGAACCGGCGCGGGCAGGGAAATTTCACCCCAAAACGCCGGGAATCGGCGAGGAGTGAGCGAAGCATGTCAGGCAAGGGAATTGAGGGATGGGACGGTGCCTACGCCGCCGCCTGCCGCCGCACCGTCAGCACCGTGATGTCGTCCTGCTGTCCGAAGGCCTTTGCGGCCTCCGCCAGGGACTCCGCCGGCTGCTGCGCCCATTGGCGCACGCGGTCGAATCCGAACAGCTCGCCGCTGGGTTGCCGCGCCTCGACCACCCCGTCGGACATCATCAGCACGCGGTCGCCGGGGTGCAGATAGAATCGCGCCTCCTCGTAGCTCACGTCGGCCAGCACGCCCAGCGGCAGTCCGCCGGGCAGGGCGATCTCCTGGCTGTTCAGGTACGGCGGCAAATGCCCGGCGTTGGCGATCGTCATCTCGCCGTTGGCGCCGAACCAAAGCGCCTGGCAAGTCGTGAAGCTGTCGGCCCCGGCCAGCACGCCGTTTAGCGCCTGCAGAATCCTCGCCGGGCTCCGGTCCGGTGTCCGCCGCAGGGCGCCCATCAGCAGCGACACATTCATGGCCGCCTTCAGTCCTTTGCCGGCCACGTCGCCGATTACCACCAGGATTCCGTCGAAGCTGACCGTCTGCACATGGAAGAAATCGCCGCCCACTTCGTTCGCCGGGCTGTAGACGGACTCCACTTCGAAGCCCGGGGTGGCCAGCTTCTCCTGCGGAATCAGCAACTCCTGCACGCTACGCGCCGCGGCCAGCTCGTTGGTCGCCCGCTCCTGATCCCGCTGCACGTGCAGAAAGCGGAAGAAGATGATGAGCACGATCACCAGGATCCCGGTAAAGTCGGCGATCGACGAGAAGTTGATCGGAATCGGCCCGGCCTGCAAGGTCAGCGGCGAAACGGCCGGTTGGCCTGTGTCTTGGTGCAGGATCGAGGTGACGATCGGCTCGACCAGCCCGATCACCCCGAAGACGAGCGGGATCAGCAGCAGTCCCGCTTCGAAATTGCGCTTGAGCGTAGCCGAGATCAGCGTCCCGAAGATAAAAATCGACCACCCGATAAACCACAGGAACGTGCAGAAGAACACGCTGGCCAGCAGCACGGCAACGGCTCCCCGGTGGCCGATCAGCAGCAGCACGGGGCCGACGAACGCCAGCACCGGCGCCGTGTAGCGCAGGGTCCGCAGGGTCCACCGCCGCTTCAGATACAGGAAGGCGGCAAGAAACTCGAAGAAGAAGTAGGCGGAGATCAGGACGAGCTGCAAGACCAGCGCCGCATACAAGAGGCTGTTCAAGCGGGCCGAGCTTCCCGCCAGCTCGATAAACCCGATCGGCGCCTGCACCAGCTCGTGCAGCGCCAGCCACAGATACTCCGGGTGCCCTTTCTGCGCGAAATAGAGCGCCAACAGAAATGCCGCCAGCACCGCCAGCAGCACCGAGTAAACGAGCCGCGGAAGGCGCTCGAAGAGGCCCTGATTCGACCACACCGTCAGTTCGCGGTCCAGATCGTTGCGATTGCCCAGGCGCAGCGTGCGGTTGGCGAAGAAGCTCGTGTACGCGCCGTAGCCAAACGGGACGTACATCGTTCGCACCGCCAGCGTCAGCGAGGTCTGCGAGGGATCGAGATCGATCTTATAGAGGCGCGAGATCGGCTGATAGTCGCCCGGCGAATTCCCGTGCGGCCCCTCCGCCGCCACCTGTTTGCCGTTCACGAAGACGTCGGGGCTGGATTCCAGCGCGTCCAGTCCGATCGAAGCATTCCTCGACACCGGCAGCTCGATCAGCAGCGCCAGCGGCCCGTGGCTGGGCGCCAGATTGATGTGCATCCGGAACCAGACGTACCGCTGCGAATGGCCTGTTTGAGCTGGAGCTGCCGCGGCCCCGCTGCCTGGCCTCGCGGGAGCCGGCTTCTTCGCGGACCGGTTCGGGCTTGCGGCCGGCGCAGGCGCCGTCTCGTCCTCGTCCGGAACCTCGTCGAAGGACACTCCCGCATTCCGGATCGCCCACCCGAGGTCGTTGTACTCCGTCGCGGCGGCTGCGGGATCCGAGGAGATCCCCACGCGCCAGCCCTTGTCGAGCACCAGCGGCGACCCAAGGCTCGTGGCGTCGAAGATCGCCTGTTGAGCGGCCTGTGCCACGGGCTTCGCTGGTTTAGCCTGGCTTCGGGCCTTGGGCGCGGCGGCCGGTGCGGGATTCGCCGCGGCGCTTGCCCCAGGGGTAGGCGCCGGCGGCGCGGACTGGCCCAGCGCAAGCGCCGCCCCGCAGACGGCAAACCAAACCAAGCCAACGGTTCTCCGCTTCAAGCCGCCTCCCGGTATCGTGTCACCACCACTCTAACCGCAGATGCTTCCCTCCTCCAAGAACCCAATCGCGCAGGCGCACGAACCGCCAACCCGTGGGCCCTCCGGCCGAACGCCCGCCCTTCAGCCGTTCCTCGGCCGGCCGGCAAACCAGGTCCCCCTTCCCATTGCTGTCAATTTGGCCGATACTTGCGTCTAATAGATTGAGCGAAGCGGGCATTCTGTTCGGGCGGCATCGGCCGCGGAGGCAAACCCATGACGGCAATGGATCGCATCGGAACAAGAGCTGCGGTTTTGGCAGGATTGGCGCTGGCTTTGGCAGCGGCGCTCTCAGCGCAGTCCAGCGCGCCAGCCACAAGCGCGTCGACGTCGGGCGCGCCTGCATCCACATCGAGCACGTCGGCGGCGCAATCGAGCACACCCGCCACGGGCACGGCGCAGTCCAGCACGCCCGCGGCGCAGGCTCCTGCCGCCACGCAACCGGACTCGAGCAGCGCCCAGACCACCCCGGCGGCCAGCCAGACCACCCAGCCCGCGGCGCAACCGGCTCCCGGAACCACCCCTGTCGGCGGCGATTCGCCTGCCCCCGCAAGCCAGCCCGCCACTGCGGCCCCCTCCGGTTCCGACAGAACCCAATTGGCTCCGTGCCCCGCCAGCTCCGGTGACAAAAAGAAGAACAAGGACAAGAGCAAGGATAAAGACAACGCCAACGCCGAGGATCCGGAGCCGGGCACAACTGCCGTGGGCAGCGACTGCGCCGGGCCCAATGTCGCCGTCGATCCCGACAAGATCGTCGATCCCGGCAGCGAAATGATCAAGGTCAAGCCCGGCAGCGAGGAGGACGTCAGCGCGGTGGGCAACCGCGAAATCGGCAAGCGCGGCCTGGGCAACTGGTACTCCACCGACAGCGAAATCAAGATGGGCAAGCAGTACGCCGACGAGATCGAGAAGAGCACCCGGTTCATCACCGATCCCGTGGTCCTCGAGTACATCAACCGCATCGGCCAGAACATCGTCAAGAACTCCGACTGCAAGGTGCCCTTCACCATCAAGGTCATCGACTCCGACGAGATCAACGCCATGGCCCTGCCCGGCGGCTTCTTCTACGTCAACTCCGGCCTCATCCTGGCCGCCGACGAGGAGGCCGAGCTGGCCGGCGTCATGGCCCACGAGACGGCCCACGTCTGCGCCCATCACGCCGCCCGCGAGATGACCCGCCTCAACTACGCGCAGATCGGCATGGTCCCGCTCATGATCCTGCTGCCCTACGACTGGACCGGCTATGGCATCTACGAGGCCGCGCAGCTCGCCATCCCTATCACCTTCCTCCAGTTCTCGCGCGACTTCGAGGCCCAGGCCGACTATCTCGGCGTGCAGTACATGTATCGCTGCGGCTACGATCCCCAGGCCTTCATCACCTTCTTTGAGAAGATCCAGGCGCTCCAGAAGCGCAAGCCGGGACTGGTCGCCAGAGCCTTCTCCGATCACCCGCAGACTCCCGACCGCATCCTCCACTCGCAGGAGGAGATCGCCCGCATCCTGCCGGCCAAGTCCGACTATCTCGTCACCACCTCGGAGTTCGACGACGTCAAGGCCCGCCTGGCGCGCATCGAGAATAAGCGCCGCCTCACCGACACCAAGGGCGTCACGCATCCCTCGCTTCGCCGCGCCAGCACCAACCCCAACGACAGCGGCAACTCCGGCGACTCCGGCTCCCAAACCGGCAGCAGCACCTCCGATTCCGGCGACGGCCCGCCAACGCTGCACCGCCGCGACGACCAGAACCAGCAATGATTTAACAATTCGATTTGCATCGGGGCGCGAGGGGGTCGCTTAGTTCAGGTCCGCAGGCCGTGAGTTCAATCCACCCGCCGGCCCGCTCCCTTGCACCCGTGTTAACCCGTCTTCCCCCGCTCCTTTGTCCCCTGGTTCCCTCGTCCCCTGTTCCAACGTCCAAGCCCCGCAGGGGCGAAAGAACCCTCCGCGTCAAGCCCCAAAAACGGTAACTCCAACGCCACCAACATCTTCCGATTGCAGGGAATTACTCGCTTTCCCGCTATTCTCAAACTATCTTCCCCAGCGAGGCGCACGGGGGAGCTGTCATGACGCGCAAATCCGCCAAACCGAAGGACGAAAAACCGCAGACGGCCAAAACGCCACGCAAAAAGCGCGGCCGTAAACCCTCCAGGAAACCCACGCCCGCCGAGCCCACCCCGCCCGGCCAGGGCGCCACGCGCCTGCGCGACTCCGTCAACACCCTCGTCAGCCGCGAATCCGACCGCATCGCCCAGGCCCTCATCGACAAAACCGTCGCCGGCAACATGTCCAGCGCCCGCATCCTCATCGAGCTCGCCGGCAAGCCGCCCCTTCAGGAAGAGGACACCGGCCCCAGCATGGCCGATTTGCTCACCGCCGAGCCTGAATGGTACCCCGGTATCGAAGAAGACTATCCCGAATACTTCCGGCTACTCGCTAACTACCGCCCCGGCGACCCCCTCCCGATCTTCGACCCCGACAAATACAAACCCAAACCCAAACTCCTCCCCGCTCCCAAGCCTGATGGCGACGACGGATATCCGACAACTGACCACTGACCACTGACAACCGATCACTGATCCCTGACCACTGACCCCTGCCCCTGACCCCTGACCACTGTTGCTCGTATCAGGGCACGAGCTCAAAGCCTGCCGGGTGCCCCACCTTCGCCGGATCCTTGTTCTTCCAGCTAAGGTGGGTTCAGGAGCAAGCGCTCCAGGCTTGGGTAGAGCCGGTGCGGAAGCTCCAAGACCGGTAGCGGTTCTTCTTACTTGACGTGGAGTGTGGATTCGCCGATAACGCAGGCTAAAAAGGCAGGCATTCTTGTTCGCTGCAAAAGAGCGGGGGTTGTACTTCATCCTCCGAAGGTGTAATCACAGTAACCAAATAGCCACTCGATGCCTTTCCATACGGATCGCGTGCGTATAGAGTGCTGGACGAAACGCACTGGACCATCTCGCGCTTCCATAGGCCCATCACATTCGCTGACATGAAAACACCTAGTTCGGGTTGGTTTGTAGGTATCATATCGCGTTCCAGTTTTGATCTAACGAGTACAAACTGCCCAGCCTCGCGGAGTGGCGTAGTCGCTTCCCATCTCTCGGCTAGCTGGCGCGCCGAGATGAGGTTCACTTCCGCCACTGGCGTCCCACTCCAAAGTCGTCTGTTTGCCCACGCTCCAAGACCGACTGAGAACTCGATGCGCAGTTTTGGATCGAGCCCCGTCTTGATGTTCGGTCTCACGCTGGAACAGACGATCAGGCATGGCGGCCAACGCAGTTCCAGACTCCCCATTCGCGCCAAGAGCGCGGACATGCTGACCCTGAAACTCGCGGCGGCCTGTTGCAAGACGCGAATAATGGACGACGGAGATCTGGCGGGGCTCCGCTGAAGGGTAAGGCGGAGTGCCGCGCTTGGCATGAGTAGTGCGCCAGCGAAGGCATTGCAGATCCTTTCCTCTGCGTTGCGCTCGGCGGAGTTCAGCAAGCCGACCGCGTGACGGGGTCTACTTCCCCCGTTCACATAGAAGTAGCTGTGACCTATCTCGTGTGCGAGCGAAAAGCGCGCACGTGATTCAGAGACGGATGCTCGAAGTCGTACTCGGTAGCCACCCCGGATCGGAACGAGTTGACCCTCCCCACAATCAGGCTCCTCTAAATCGTGCACCACAGAGAAGTTCTTGCTCGCAGCTACCCTATAAACGTCCACCGGGATCGCGCTTTCGCCGGCGGCAAACAATTCAGCCTGAACCGCAGCTTCGATCGCGCTGCGGAGAGTGGTTGAACGGAACAACCCCAAGAAATATGTCTCTGATCGAGTTGGCATAGTGATTCGGCCCTACGCGGGTGGAACAACGACGTCAAACAAAGCGTCTACTAGCACCTGAAAAGAATCTCCAGCATTTCGCGCTGCACGCGGGAGAGGATTTTGTCCCATTCGAAGTGATGCGACGTATTCTGCAACACTTGCAGTCTCAGCCTTTCTCAGCTTTCGGCCACTTGGACCTGGAAGAGTGTCGAGAATCGCCACATCGAGCAACGCCGTGAGTCTTTCGCTCGGATCGCCATTTCTGCTCACCGTCGAAAGAAACACCCTGTCATTGGCCGCCTCGGCGAGTAACGCCGCGGAGATCCTGGGGGGCAGATCGGTCACTGGCAGGTCCTTTAGGAAAGCGCGTACTGACGAAAACGCGCGTGAAACAGTCACGCCTTCGATCAAACTAAAATCATGCGTGCGGACCTTACGGTACGCCAGGGCAGGCGGAATCCCAAAGTGCACAGAGAAGGCGTCGACAATCGCTTTGGATTTTGCCGCATCACGAAACACGGTTGGGGCGACGAACAGGTAGGTTCGCCATAGCTCCTGGTAGTACTGCTGAAGCACAGCCAGATCGGCAGCGTACGCAAAAGACTCGCTTTGAACGCGAAGGGGCAAAACGCGGCCTTCGTTAATCTCGAGCCGGGCATCTACGAGCTTGACCTGCATCAGTGGAGATGGACAGTAAAGAACCACATCCCCCGCGTTCGCACCGCCGGCGGATTCCAGTTCCTTTTCCAGTTTTTCTCGCCCGGCTGCTCTCCCCGTTTCGTCAGTGTCGCGCAGCTCGGCCGCGAAATAACTCACGGAGTGTTTGCTCGACTGCGCAAGATCGGTATCGACGACCAAGAGGGTTTGATACATATCGCGACGCCTGTAACGGAGCGCGGCAAAGAGGCGCCTCTGCAGAACGCGCTGTTGAGCATCGCCAAGCTCCAGCTTTCCGAGGTAGTCGATGAGCTCGGAGTCGGAAAGATGCACAATATGCGGGAGCGCGTCGGCAACTGAAGGTTGGGCGTCCCATGGGGCCGGGTAAATAGAGCTGGAATCTCTCGGTTTGCGCGGTCCCGCAACAGCAATTAACTTCGCCAGCATTGCTCCTGCCGCAGCTTTCTTGTGGTGATAGAAGACACGTTCAGACATCTCGTACCGCTCGCGCATGATGTCCAGAACGGCCGTCGCCACGTCCCTGCGTTGCCCACCATGCTGTCTTCTCGTAACCATCGTTGATAGGCGCATTCCTTCACCCGGATACAAGGTTCCGGGGCGAACGGTCAGGTACCTCTGGAGACGAGCGTGGAGGCGTGGTTCCATCCCGAGGTGTTGGCGATCCCTGGGAAGGTAGTCGAGGAGGTCGGCGCAGATCGTATTCCCGACGACATCGCTCATAAAAGGGTGGAATAGGGCTGCGTCCGTGAGCTCTTTATGCCATGATTTCAGCCGATCGAGCCGCTCCCTTAAAGGGCCTGATTCCACTTCGTCTATCTTCTCGGTCAGAAGCCGCTGGAAGCCAAATGGTGGATCAACGCTCTCCTTCCAGCTGAGGATCAAATAGATGAGCCGTCGAAGGTCCTCGTTAGAGATCTTTTCAATCCATCTTTCTTCTGATTCGGAAAATACCGCCGCGAGGTCGCTCTTTTCGCTGAATAACATCTCGTACACCCGAGAACCGCCGAGGCCGTCGTGTTTCGGGTATATTCCCGTGAATTCGTCTTCCAGTGTGTGTCCATAGGGGACATGACCTATGTCATGCAGGAGAGCAGCTATGCTAACAACCTCCGTTACACCTCGCCATTTTGATTGATGGGTCGTGGTGCCTTGGCTGAGACCAGAGTTCTCTGGTGCCACGCGGAAGTGTGCGGAAACCATGCTTCCTGGGTGCTCGAGCACCAGCCGCTCGTGGTTCTGTACGATTCTCCGTAGGAGTGTCCTACAGACAAAATAGGTTCCCACAGAGTGCTGAAAGCGGGTATGGGTGGCCCCTCGATAGACGAAATCGCTGAATCCGAGCTGACGAAGTCCAGCGAGGCGCTGGAATTCGGGTGAGTCGATAAGCGCCACAGCCAGCCGGCTCAACACCTTAGCGCCGTACAGTGGGTCTTGGTATAACTTGCCTACCTCTCTCCCCATCGCCCCCTCCGGTTTTGTTCGGATTGTAACCCGAGCCGTAAGACTGAGCTCTGTGGGGCAGTTCTTCACCGTGTTGAAAACTCGTCCCAATTAGCTTCTCCGGTCTAGCTCGAATGGATAACCCATTGAAAGGTCATCCCTAGTCCCTCCGTCCCTGCTTTTCTGACCACTGACCACTGATCCCTGATCACTGCGTTCTCGCCGTGTACCGCTTGCGCCACAATTCCCGCTCCACCAGCTCCAGCGCACGGTCCTCAAGAGACCGTTCCCACGGAACCAGCCCGTACACCAGGTCGCATCCCACCGCCCGCGCCATCTGTTCCAGCCGCTCCAAGCTGATCTTCCGGTTCTGCTCCGCCCGCTCCATCTGGAAGACCATCTTGTCCGTGAACCCCATCGCGTCCGCAACCTGCTCCACCGGAATCCCCACCGCCAGCCGCATCGCCCGCAGCCATCCCTCCGGCGGGCGCGGATGCAGTCGCGCCCGCCGGTACCACCGCACCCTCCGCTCCAAATCCAGCCTCGCCCTCTCCCGCAACACCTTCCGCATCGCCCATCTCCCTCCCACCGTCCACGGTTCACGGCCCACGCCGCTGACGTTCCCCGACCACCTTCGAGCTAAAAGCTAAGAGCTAACAGCTAATGGCTGTCTTTCACACACTCCCGCCCCCACGGCCCGAAGGCCGCCAACGAGCTGAAACCTGATAGCTGATAGCTGAAGACTGAAAGCTGGCTTCTACCGACAATTATGCAAAATGACTACGAAATTATCTGCAAACCTTTCGCTCGATTCGCAACCTTATTTGGTTACCTTTACCCTCAATTCGCAACTTTTCTTGGTGCATGTCTCCGAAAAACCTAACCATTTAAGCGAACATTTGGGGGGTAAACCTAACCATTTAAGCGAACATTTGACGGGGGTTTCGCACCATTCAAGCGAACATTCTGTTTGATTCCATGGGACTTGCGGCCCGCACGGCAAGCTCAGTCGGAGTTCGCCGATTTCATCCAGGTTTCGCCGCCAGCGAATTTCGCCGAGGGCGATGCCGGAGGTTTTCTGTGCGGCGCGTTGAGATCTGACTGCTGAGGGCTGACGGCTCGGTTACGCGTGCGGCCGATATCCCATGCCGTCCAGCACTCCGCGCATGTAGGCGAAGCTCTCGATGACGCCGGGCATGGGATCGTCGGCGTGGATCTCGTACTCCAGATCGACGAAGCCCTGGTAGTTGATCTCGATGAGGGCCTGGAACATCTCGCGGAAGGGCAGGATGCCTTCGCCGACGGGGACCTGGCTCTCTTTGCTCTGGAAACTGGTCAGGTCCTTGGCGTGCATGTTGTAGAGGCGCGGGCCGGCGGCGTGGATGGCCTGGACGAGGTTGGCATTGGCGCGAACGGCGTGGCCGATGTCGATGCAGCAGCCGATGCGGGGGTCGAGATCCTGGATGGCCTTGAGCACGTCGAACGGGGAGGGGAAGAACTTGTCCTCGGGACCGTGGTTATGGATAGCGATGCGGATGTCGTACTCCTTGACGAAGCGCTCGATCCAATGGAGGGAATCGGGGGTAGGGTCGCCGGCAACGATGGTGGCGATGCCCGCCCGCTTGCAGTATTCGAACTTGGCGCGGATGTCGGCCTCGTCGTTTTTGGGGAAGTAGATGGCCCCGGCGGCATGGAGGCGGATGGCGGCGGCGGCGTAGTCGGCCAGGGCCTCGGCCTCGAGGGCGGGGTCCATGGGGAGATGATCCTTCACGTCCTTGCAGTTCAGGTCCGCGACGTTGAGCTGCTTCATGAAGGCGATGAGTTGGGTGCGGGTAAAGTTGCGGAAGGTGTAGCTGGCGAGGCCAAGGCGGATGGGCGAGGGCTTGCCCGAGGCTGGAAGGGCCTCGGCGCGGGCCAGGGCGGAACCGGCCAGCGCGGGAACAACTCCCGAAGCGGCGCAGGCCGCGGCGAGAGCGCTGGACTGGATGAAGTTGCGGCGTGAAACGGTGCTCGTCATAACACTTGCCCCGGTGTCTTTCGGTGAATCGGCCCCGGTTGGAGGCGCGGGAAGCGGCAGCCGAGGCTCGGGTTTGCGAAGCGCTGACGGGTCGATTCTTTCGCCAGCGGCCTACAGTTTGCCGAAGCGGTAGACCAATCCGCCGGTGAAACCGCGGCTGGCCTGGATGGTGGAACCGAAGCCGGTGAAGAAATATTCGGGCGCGAGCTTGAGGGCGAGGCTCGGAGAGATGTTGAGCTCGCCGATGATGCTGGCGCTGGCGGCGAAGGTGTAGCCGGAAGGATAGAGGAGGCAGGTGCTGCTGGTTGGCGGGCAGATGTTCTTGAATCCGTTGGTGTCGCCTTCGAAGTTGCCGTAGGCTGCGCCGCCGAGGACTCGTCCGGAGATGGAGTACCGGGGCTGGACGTAGAAACGGTAGACGGGGCCGAGGAGCAGGTCGTACTGGCTGATCGCCGGCCGGGTGATGTTGGAGAAATTCAGGCCGACATAGGCGGTGCCGTAGTAGCCGCGGCCGTCGAGCGTATAGCCGAGGCGCTCGTTCGAGAAGCGGGTGAGGCCGGTCTCCCAGGCATAGTAGGTGAGGCGCTGACGCGCGGGGCCGGGCGTAAAGCGCAGGTAGCCGGTGTCGATGTAGGTTTCCCAGTGGTGATCGTAGGCGTCGTGGATGGCCGTGGCGCGGCGCTGCGTGCGGCGCTGCCGGATGCGCTCCTGCACGCTGATCTGGCCCTGGCTCTCGGGCTGAACGGAGTTGGCTGGGGACGAATTCTGAGCCAGAATCAGGCTCTGATCCGGCCCCGGACCGGCGGAAGAACTGCTCGAGCTTTGGGCCAGAAGGGCAGGCACTGCAAGTAAGACCAGCGCGAGCAAAAGGGCAAGACGGCGAAAAGAGACCATCGGGTTCGGATTTCCTCCACGGGAGTGCGGAAGCACATCGGCCGACCGCCCCAGGAAGTCCGCCGCGGCGGAAATGCTTCCTGTGGAACAAGGTTCAACGGCGATCGCGGTCCGTGCTCCCCCCACTTGGTATTAAACCATCCCAGGGGAGCTTTGTGCCGGGACCGGTGAGTGGAACCGCGAGGGTTAGACGCGGGCGCCGGCGAGCCGGCACTGTCGCAGGTCAGGCGATGGCCTTGAGATCTACCACGAGCTGGACCTGATTGAAGCCGCTGGGCGCGCCCTTGGCCGTGAGCCAATCCTGGCCGAGCAGCGTATGCGCCTCGTCGCAGTACTCGTTCCAGAAGGCCACGGTCATGGTCTTGAGTTGACCCCAGGTGATGCAGGTGAAGCCGTTCTGATCGTAGGCGGGGACAAAGACGCAGTGGCCGCCCCAACTGCCGGGTTTGGTGCCGGCGCCGCCGCCGGGCACCACGTCCCAGACGTCCTGGGTCTGCGCCGACAATGGCAGCGACAACCCGATGTAGACGCCGCCGAAGAGAGCAATCGACTGGCGCACCTCAGCGAGACTCGCAGGTTTGGGGTCGGCGAAGGCCAGCAGAGCGTTGCTGGCGAAGCCCTGCTTTTGCCAGTGGTTCAAAACGTCGAGCTCGACACCGCCCCTGTCCGTGTTGGGCTTACCGGGGACGTAGCCGTCCCACTTCTCGTAATAGCTCAGGACAGTGGCATCGGGAACAGTGACCATGCCGCTGGTGTTTGCGGTCCAGACTTGAATGGCGTGGGCCACACCGGCGATGGTGCAGTCTCCCAATCCATCGGGATACTTCGGTTCTGCCGGATCGGGTCCGTTGATCATCATGCCCCAGGAGGCAATGCCCTTGGTCCAATCGGACTTGGGCGGCGGAGGCGGCAGGGCGGGCGTGAAGTAACTGGCGAGGAGCAGCGTGCGAGAGTCGGTCTTGATGGCCTTGCGGCCCAGCTTCATTTTCGAGTGATCTGCCATGGGGAATCTCCTTATTGCGCGATCCGGATGGCCGCTGAATGCGCGGGGGACGATTGCCGGGGAAGTGTCGCGCGTAGCCAGTATAGGCTCGGGAACATCGGCTGGACGGAATTGTTCTGAAATCCGGCGAACAACTCTGCGCCAGGCGAGCGGGGATCCCGTGGAAGATTCGAACGCGATAGGATGGAAGCCAGCAAAGGCGCGGAACGGCCGACGGCGCCATTTTCGGGATGATTCGGGGTGTCGCTGCCGGCGGCGGATTGAGAGGGGAGCCTGCAATGAGCGCGATGGATGTACTTCGCAAGGGATTTGGATTTCTGCTGCTGAGCATGGGCGTGTCGCGGCCTGCGCCAAAGGCGAAGCCCACACCGGGGCCGGCGCCGAAAACCGACAGCGGCCAATAGGCCGCGCGAGGCCGGTGCGCCGCGCGACCGGCTCCGCGCTGCCACGCGCACGTGTGAATACAGGAATTATGTTATAGTGGCGGGACGTCGCGGGAGGCAGCGGGAATCGGCAGGATTGGAGCGGGTGAAACGAACTTTTCCACAGCCGCGCCCCGAGATAGAAATACAGGAATTAGATTATAGTGGTCACCGAAAAACGCCCCCGAAAACCTCGTAAGTCATTGATTCCAGGTGTGGGCTCGCCCGGCTCCATCCCAAAATATGAGACACTCCTAAAAGCCGCCTTTCCTGGAATGTGCAAAACCTGCAAACACCGCGTCAAATCAAGTCGAGAACCACTTTTCAGTCCTCGATGAAACGCGCAACGACCCAAAACCAGTGTGCTCTCCCAAAATCCATACCTATTTACCAGTTAATAACAATCAGGGCCCCGGAACCCCACGCACAGACCCTAATTGAACGCAGCGATCACCGCCGCCCAATACGCGGCCGCAATTCCTGTCGAACTATACTGCGCGGTGATCGCCGAGGTCCCCGAGTAGGTCACCCACTCCGCCCCGTTGCACTCATCGGGAACGTTCGGCGGAGAATAGCTGGCGTTGCATTGATCAGCCGACGAGCCGTTGATCCATGAGCCAGCTTCAAAGTTCGTGAATGATCCGCTCGCGCCGTTCACTCCGTAGTAGTCTTCCGACTCCACCGCAATGATCAGCTCGTTTGCGCCAGCCGGTGTGAGGCTCGCCGTGCTCAGTGTGCCTGCGGCCGTCTGGTTCCCTGTGGCCGTCGCGGCGGTATCGAACGCGGTCACGTTTTGACAATCATAGACGGTCAGCGCGGTATCCGGTTCGTCACCCGACACGGCCACGGAATTCATTGTGATCGTCACGGTCAGGTTAGAAGTTGGTGTCACTCCATTCCGATACCAGATGTAAGCATAGCCCGAGGCGGCGCACTCCCCGCTATAAAAGACTGGCGACCCGGTCACCTGACTCCAAATTCCACTCTGGCTGTCGATGATTGCCTTGATGTAGTAACCCGCTCCGGAAGAATTGCAGTAACCGGACCCGGTGATGACCAGCGTAGTTCCCTGCACTGCCATTTGCTCGGTCACGGTAGTGCTGTTGTTCCCTGTCCAGCCGGACACGTCCCAGTGAGCAATCGCGCTCACGTACTTGTTCGTCGGCGCTGCCGAGCCGGACGTCCCCGATTTGATCGCCACCGCCAGCGCAGCATAGGTGGTCGATGTCCCCGCCGTCATCGCAGGGTTTATCGCCGCCGTTGACGAGTAAGTGCCATATTGGCAGCCGGAGGGAAAGGTGTATTGAGGAGTTCCAGGAACGATCTTCCAGGCGATCGATTGCGAGCCGGGCGTAAAAGTGGATGTTCCGCCGTCCGTTCCGATCGCGCACATGAGCATCAGATCTCCGCTCGTTGAAGGCGAAGCCGTTCCTGAGCCAGCCGTAATCGACGTGCTCGCGCTGCTGGACGAGTTGACCCAGGTCTGATCCGGCGAACCGCAGCTCGTTACATTAGATTCGACGAGAACTCCGCCGCTCACATACTCCTGCTCCCCGGTCCAGCTCACCGTGATTTTGTTAGCCCCGGAATTTGTGATCGGAGCACCAAACATCGTAATGCTACCGCCATCCGTCGCGTCATAAGAGCTGGCCAGCACAGAGTAAATGTTCCCGGCGTTGTCAACCGACGCCATGCCAGCGACGGCACCAGAAGAAGCGTTGGTGATGTACACAAATGCGCAGTCACCGACCGGCATCGGCTGAGTCGTCCAGAAATAATATTGGTTGACCTCGGCCGTCCCCCCATTCGGGTACTGTTGCGAGCCAGCCTCCCCAACCGAGGAGATATAAGTTGGCGTGGCCACAGCACTCCCCACTGAAAGTATGCCGTCGAATACACCGCTCACCTGAGCGTCCGCGACTGTCGCCAACAGCAGAACAAGAGGCAGCGTTTTTAACTTACAGATACTCATAGATCACCAGCAATCCCGGCGCACCTGCTCCACCAGCCTCTGCAGCGGAGTGAGCAACACCGCCTCCACCACCTGCTCCATAACCGCTGCCTGCATTCCCGGCGCCGTTAGCGGATAAGCCCACACTTCCACCCCACCCATTCGAGCAGCCGTTCCCGCTCCAGCCCGCCGTACCGGATGCGCGATAGCCAAACTCGCCAGCGCCGCCTGCCCCGTTGATGGTGCCATTCGATCCAGTTCCCCCTGCGCCCCCTGCGATCATCGCAACTGATGTTCCATAGGTCTCGCCTACGCCCCCGGCTCCTCCACCCGCCGTGATTGTAGTACCGCTGTTCCACGCGAAAGTCGTACTGGTCCCTGTCCCTCCCGTGCCGCCGGTGTTCGCTCCTGCAGTGCCGCCGGAGCTACTCACCGTGTAAGTGCCGGTCTGGCCCGACGAGATGCCAGAGACGAAGTATTGGACAACCGCCCCACAGCCGCCGCCGCCGCCGTTTGCCCAATCCGACGAGGACGTATAAGTGGCCCCTCCCCCGCCGCCGCCCGCGCCGATCAAAACGGCGAGGATCGCGGTTGTTCCGCTCGTAGGGGTATAGGTTGCGCCTGAACCGCTAGTCAAGACCTGGACATTGTTCAGCACGCCCGTCGCCGCGAACGGCCCACCCCAACTTACCTGAGACACGCCGCCGGAAGGCGCAGCCATCATCATCGACTGGTTCGCCGTCGGCGCAGCATTCGGAAGTCGAAAGAGGATCGCGCCTGCGGTCGGAGCGGCTGGCCCTTCCCAACCCTGGGAATAGGTCGGATTCGTCGCTCCGCTTCCAGGGCGAAGGGCGATGGTGTCCGGCGTCGTCTGCTGCGGAGTCGTGATCTTCCCCGTGCCGCTGATGTTCACACCAGAGTCGGTTTGTGCAGTGCCGCTGGTGTTGGTTGTCGTCGGGATATCGCCGGCCACGAACGTTCCCGAGGCCGATACGTTGCCGGAGTCGGATGGGGCATTCGCGATCTGCCCTTCGAGCTGCCAATGGCCGCTCGAATCCAGGATCAGCGATACCCAGTGATTCGCCGCGAGGTCGCCGGAGACCAGCGCCGTTGTGCCTCCCAGCTTATAGATCGCGTCGGCGGCGGTAGAGTTCACGTTCAGCGTCACGCTGCCCGTATTTGCGGCGTTGAAGTTCACCATGATCGAATCGCCGGGACTGGGCGTGAAGCTCGGCGCAGTCGTGCAGGAATAGGCGTTCCCGCTGTTCGTCGTCGTGCAGACGCGGGGGACCGACAAATCATGCGCGGACTTCACGTTGCCCGACTGCGCAGGCAACGTCGCAGCCGCCAGCAGGATAAGCCGAGCAAACGTCTTAGTTCGTGCGCTCAACCTCGGCGTGCAGATCATAGGTTCCCGTCCCCGACGTGCAGGCAGTGTAAGTCGTGGTGTAAGTGATCGCGCTCGATGTTGCCGACCACAGCGGAATCGCGGCATCGATGAACCCGGCCGCCGCCGAGATCGATGTGTTGTTCAGGGTCAGCGGAATCGTCTGCGCCGTATGTGCGTGAGTCGCATCGGTCCAGCTCACGGTCGCATAGACCGAGCCCGTTCCCGTCGTGCAGAGCGCATTCTGATCAAGGTAGAGCCGCACCAGATAATGCCCCGCAGCGCTGGTCGAGGCAACCAGGTTCACCGTGGACTGCGAAGTAGACTGAGCCGTTACGTCGGAGACGCCCTCAACCACGTCGAGGCCAAGCCCGGCCGTCGTGATGCCGTCGTAGGTGGTAAAGATTCCCGCACTGTTCGTCAGGTCGTTCGCGTTATATTGCACCTGATGTGCGGTTCCAGTGGACTCCGCCAGCTCATAGGCTGTCGTGACGCCGCTCGAATCGGTCACCGTGCCGCCGCTAACGCTCAGCGTGGCCGGATCTTCAAGCTCGAAGTACGTCCCGTCGTAGACCATCACCGCGACCGCAGTTGTCAGTAAATCGCTCGCAGCCAGCGCAGAAGTTCCGAACTTGGTGATCGTTTTCGTGCCCAAGCCGCACAGGTTCACGGTCGGCGTGGTGGTGGTGTTTGCGTGAGCGGGCAGGATCTTGATCGCCATGCCGGTCACGTAGGCGCTGGGGCAGCTGGTGACGGTTGCCGTCATCACGTTGACCGAGCCGGTGTCGGCCGCGTAGCTGGGCATGATCCAGACTTCGGGATAGTTGGCGTTGGCGGTCTGCGCGCTGGCGATCGATCCGCTCAGGAATGCGAGGCCGAACAGAAGCAATGCGAGAATCTTTTTCATTGGATGCTCTCCACGGCGATGTGCGCGTCGTAACTGGCCGGCCCACCGGTCGCGCAGGATCCGGTGACGGTCGAGATATAGGTGATGGCGGTCGAAGCTGTGGCGTAAATCGTGATCGTGCCCTGGATCGAGCCCGTTCCTGCGAGCTGCACCGATCCGAGAGTCAGCGCCACGCTGCTGACGGAGCGGTTGGCGACGGCGTCGGTCCAGCCAAAACTAAAGCGGACTGACTCCATCCCCGTCGTGCACATCGCATTCTGGTTCGCGTAGTAGCTGATGCGGAACCTCTGAGTTTCAGTAAACGGAACCGTGCCCACGATGTTCACCGTCGATTGGGAGGTTGTCTGCCCGGTTACGTCAGAATCTCCCACGCTGGCCGTTCCACTGCCATTGTTCACAACGCAGGTTCGAGTGGCGCTATTGCAGGTCACGTTTCCTGAGAACACCCAATTCCCCGGCGCCCCGTTGATCGTCAGCACGGTGCTCATCGTCGCCTGAGGCGCGAGGTTCGGCGTGTAATTATCCAGATTGCAAACTCCAGCCTGGCACCAATCCGATCCGTTCGTCGCGGTCGCGTGCGGCTGGATGCACTGGTAGCCCGCGACCGGCGCGACGCCGTTATAGCTCATCGCGAAGCAGATATTCTCAGGCTCGGTGAGTGTGACGTCGGGAAGGACTGCCGAGAGCGCGCCATCGACCACCAAAATCTTGACGGCCGCATTCGAGACAACGCCGCCTCCGGGCATCCGGTACCAGGTGGGCGCGCCTGACGTCAGTGTCGGCTGCAGAGTCACGTAGCCGTTAAGAGCAACACGCAAGGAGTCGGTGAGATGGCTCGCAACAAGCGTTTCCGTGGTCTGCGCGCCGCTGATCGTGGCCGTCAGAAGCCCGAGCGCTGCATAAAACGAGATGCGCTTCATGCCTTCTCCGTCAGAACCATTGCTTCACGAATTCAGCCACGGCTGGCCCGACCAAATTTTGTGCAGACCAGGCGGTGGGGTGTAAGACGCCGCTCTGCAGAGTCGTTGAGGCGTTGAATGAGTTGATCCCGCTATTTGTGTACATGTCCAAAACTGGGATCCCGTAGTTCGCCGCCACGGTTTGAATCGCGGTGACGATTGGAACGATGACCGCCGGCGTTGCCGACTGGAAGTTGTAAGGCGTCACCATCATGATGCGAAGCGTTGGCTTCGCGGTCAGCAGGCACTCAATGGTCTCGCGGACGTTCCCGTAAGTCGTGCCCGCGGTCGTCGCGTCCCCCGGAGCCCCGATCGATTGCGCGACGTCGCCCGTCCCTAAAAACACAATCATCCCGTCGAGATTCGCGATGTCTTGCGCGACGGTATTTCCCAGGGTCCCAGTGTTCGGGGCCACGCCGGTTTTGGTGTTCGTTCCGTTGCACGCACCGCCAGAATAGTTGCTGAACGCATCGTAAAAGCCGCGACCGGGCACGGCGTCAACAAAGCCAAGATTGGCGCCGGTCCTGGCCGTTACGACGTTCCACCAGCCGTTCCCCCACCCGGTGTTTGAGATGCTGTCGCCCCAGAGCCCGATCGTCTTGGCGTTCGCGGGTGAAACGGTTGCCTCGGCCACGCCGAACGGAACGTAGTTGGTGGGGGCGATCATTCCTCTCATCAGCATCTGATGCATCGGATTGCCACCGCTCACCGACATTCGGAAGAGAACTGCCCCTGCTGGCACGGTGAACGTCTGGCCAGCCGTGAATCCGCCTGACGAGTATGCGCCGACGAAGTTCTCTTGCGCATCGTAGAACGCTGCGCCCCACGGAGGCGACACGCCGTCCGTCTCGCCGATGACATACGTCGCGCCCGGAATGACGTTGATGTAAGGCGTATAGCCACACCCAACGCCGGGGAATGTGTCAACGGTTCCATCGGTCGAATTAATGCATCCGTCCCAGGTGATTGCGGCCGGGTCAATCAGGTTTCTCGCATCGCTTAGAGCTGCATCGATCTGAGATTGAATCTGGACCTCATTGGCTACCGTCTGCGCGCTGCCCGGTAAAAACGGAACATAGCTGGAAGGCAGCGCCGTCCCTTCGACGAGCATTTCCGAATCAGCCGCAGCTGGATCCGGCAAAGTGATCCGGACCCACGCTGCGCTGGACGGAACGGAAAATGCCGTCGCGGCCGCCACCCCCTCGATCCCCGAAACGTAAGTCTGAGTCGAATCGTAAAAAGCAAGTCCGTTGGGCGAGCCCGCGTTGGAGATTACTTCGGAGCTGATCATCGGCTCGCCGCCGATGACAGGAATGAAGCCGCTGGCAGTGAGCGTGCTACCGGGAATCGGAACCAGGCTGCCACTTCCGGGCGCGATGTAATGAGCCGATTGCGCCATGGCGACATTAAAGAGGTTCGGCGAGATCGGCAGCGAGTCGACCAGCGAGAGCATCTGCGATTGAGTCATGCCCGTTTGGGGAGCCGCCAGCAGCCAGTTGGATCCTGCGACCGGAGTCACGCCGGTGCAGCCGCTGATGCAGGCGTAGTCGCTGCCGTTGTAGCTCACCAGATCGCCAGTGGCATAGGTGACGGAGGAGCTATAAGCGCCGCGCGGATTCAGAGTTGGACCTTGAGGGCCTACGGCCCCTGTCGCTCCTCGTGGGATGCCTAGATTCAAAGTTTGAGAAGGAGAACTGCCCGTAACTGAAGCCGTTGCCGTAGTTCCGGGAGAAAGAGTGCTCACCGTCCCGATCGACAATGAATCCCCTGGGCCAGGCGGCCCGACAACCTGCAAGGCCGTGCTGCCAGCAGAGGGAACGTAAGTATTGAAACTCCACGTCGCGCCCGAGGGCTGCACGCACGGCATCACCGGGGCCGTCCATCCGCTCACCATGTCTCGAATCGTGGTTCGATAGCAAAAATCCTGCGGAGAAGTGACCGTCGTATCGATCACGGTGCAGGCCGTTCCGTTCAGCGCCGTGGTGATGGCTCCTGCCGAAATGAGGCACACGGCCGGCCGCGGCACCATCAGACCTCCGGTCGATCCCAGATTCACGTCCAGCGGGCTCCCATTGAGATCGGTCGGCTCCATGGTGATCTGGCCGCGCTGCAGCGCCGTGTTGTCCGCGCCAACGATGATCGTGCCCACGATGTGCGTGGTTTGCGCCGCGAGCGCCGCGGCTCCGAGAATTAGCAATGCGCAAATTCCGAATCGCTTCATTGCGCCTCTCCTTGAGCTTGAGCGATCGCCGCCCAGGTCGTACTGGTCGGCGTTGCTGGCAGCCTGAACGCCGCGAATTCGGCGAATGCGCCGAGGTTCTGACCTTCGATTGTGAAAAAGAATGCGCCGTACTCGGCGCTAGGATTGTCGACCGAGTCCATCGTCGACTCCAGCGTGCAGGCGGCGATGGCGAGCGTCGTTCCGGTCAGCGTGCAAGCCACGGATTGGAAGAAGTTGTCATTCTGCGCGGAATCTTCACTGGGAACGCCGGCATTCACGATGCTGTTGTCTGCGGCGACGAAGCTCTCCAGCGCGTAGATCCGAAGCTGCACGTCTGCCCCGAGTTCCCAATTGTTGATGCTGGCGGAGGCGATACCGATCGAAGCCATTTAGCTCCGATCTTTACGCGCGCGCGATCTACCAGCGTCCCGATATGGAAAGGCGGCCTTCGGTGCGGACTTTGTCGCGCTCTCGCATCAGGAACTGGCTGAGCGACCTCCGGGAGATGCGCCACGGCGACTCGGAAATGATCTGGTAGGCATCGAATCGGCCTACTTCGATGAGACAAACCAGTGGCCGCGTGTGCTCGTAGCCGAGCGCGGCGAGGACTTCGGCCGAATAAACCGTGTCGCTCAAGGGAAAAGGCAGCAGATCCTCGTCGCGGTGACGGAGCACGGGGTGATCGAGCTTTGGACGCCGATCCTCGATGCCGTACTTTGCCCGAAGCGAATCGCAGAATGCCACGATCGAGGAATAGAGAATCCGCTTCCGCGCCAGGCGCCGGTAGGAGATCAACGTGAGGAGCGCCCGCCCTCCGCGGTCTTTCATCTCGGCCATGCGGTAGACCGTCTGGAGACTCACCCCGAAGATCTTCGCGGTGCGCGACACGTCCACGTATTCCTTCTCGGCGAAGGGCAGGATGAGCTGGTCGTCGGCGTCGCGGAATTGGCTCATGCGCGCTTCCTCCAGATGCCCTTTTTCCGAGCAATGCGCTTGAGCGCCCACCAGACTTTGTTGGCGTCGGACGTCGTGCGGATGCTCTTGTCGCCGCGCTTGGCCAGCGGAGACCGCGCCGATTTCAGGAACTTCCGGAAGATATCCTGGTCCCACCCGAGCTGATCCAGGAGGCGCTGAATACGGTCCAGATCGTCGCTGGTGGCCATCTGTGGGGCCGCGGAGTACTCCGCGCCATCCGACCGCCCATCGAGCCCAGCGCGGCGCGCCTGCTCCCGCTTCAGTCGCTTCTTGGGGGCGGCTTTCACGCCGAGCTCCTGCTGGATGCTATCGATCAGAAAGTTCGCCTCGTTCAGCGAGAGACCGCTGAAGCTAGCGACCTCGCGCTGCAGCCGCTCGCTCGCCCAGCGCAGCCGCGACTCGCGGCCGCTGTCCAGGCCGATCTCGCGCGCGGCGAGCTGGCCGTACAGCGTTTGCAGCCTGGCGAGTTGTGGCTTCGTGATCTGCATCTCAGCTCTTTTGTTTGGGACTTATATACATAACTCCCCGGTTTCCCATCCTTGAAACTCCCACAGTCCAAGCGCCCCGTTGACGATGATTGGCCGAGAAACAGGCTTAATGTCAGCGAGCAACCATGCGTACCGGCCCGGTTCATAATCTCCGAAGTCCCGTTCTTGCTCTGTCAGTTCAAAGTCTGGACAGCGCGCTGTGTCGTCCATTCGGATGACGCCGTTTTTCTGTAACTCCCTTGTTGGCAACACGGATACCAATCGACATGTGGCAACGATTGCACCGCGTGGATATTCATAATTCATTCCAAACAAAACGCTGACCGGCGGCTCACCAGCAAATTCCTTTGCCCATTTCGGAAAGCCTTTTGCGGCATGTATTGCTAGCCTTCCTCGGAACGCTGTGGTCCATGAGCGCGTTTCTATTTGCTTCGCTCCAATCGCGACTAATGAAGCCCACGGTTGCGTAAGTGTAAGTGTTTTCATGGTTTCCTCTCATCCAAGGGAGTTAAGTATGTAATTCCCTTTTGTTTCATCTCTTCCTTACAGCGATTGCAGAGGGCGGGCGGTTTATTTCGCCGCGCAGCCGCTCGCATCTCCCGGCCGTCTTTCTGCCGACACGCATCCGAGCAGAACTTCTGTGTCCGGTGTTTCGGATCGATCAGGTTTTTGCAACCCATCCTTTGGCATTGCCGGTTATAGACAGATTCCATGCTCTCCCCATGCGTGCTAGGCGATTCTTCGTTCTTCGACCATCGGCATCGGCTCGCTCGCTGGCGGCTTCTTTTCCGCGGCGCGCGCCCGAGCCATCCGTTTCAACTGCTTCGGCGTATATCCGGCTGCATGGACGATACGGTTGACTGTGTTGCGGCCGAGGCCGGTGCTTCGCGCGGCTGCGCATTGATTGCCGCCAGCCTCCAGCACGGCGCGCAGCACAATGATTTGCTTGCACCGCCGCAATTCTTCGAGGTATGCGCTCATGCGATCCTCCGCTGCGCGAGGGCTAAGAGTTCTGCATCTCTGTAACCGGGCGGCAGAGAGCGTTTTGGCCCGCGGCGATGCGCCGAAAGCACCTTTACGCGTTCGACCACGTTGAAAGTCGAGCACTCGGGACCGAGCAACAGCGCATCGGTCATGATGCCGTCTGGGAGCTTCGCGGAATCCTCGGCTAGAACCATCGAACGGAAATGCGGAAAGCGCCGATGCAGGTCGTCGAGCCACGCGCCGCGGCCGTCTTTTGTAATCGGCCAGCAGACGATTGCCAGGTCAAGAGGCAACTCCTCGACCAGCCGGACCGCTTCGTCGCTCGTGCCAGCGCAGCGTACCGTTAAGTTGTGGAGTCGGAGCGCATAGGCGCGCACGGATCGCCGCGCCTCGCTGGAATCAACGAGCAGGATTTTCTTCTTCGGTCGCATTGTTCTCCTTCAAAAGTTGCACCAAGTTAGGTAGCTCTGGGTGATGGCGCAGGAGGCCGGCCCAGTTGAGATACGCGAGCTCATTCGAGGGATCTCCGCGCATGGTGACATCGCGGAGGCGGCTTGTGTCCGTATCGATCAAGATCTCACCGTCTGCCTCAACCGCAACGCCATCGGTTTCGAGCGCAACGATCGCGGCCGCTTCGGCGAGCTCGTGCGCCAGCCGGTCGGCCGTCTCGCAGATCCCAAATGTTCCAACATATTTTCCGTCCATCAGCGTTCTCCTGGGGGAAGTTTTGCTTCGAGATCGATCCAGAAAGCGAGCCGATTCTCGTAATTGGTCACTTTGCCACCGTGCAGCTGGGTGACATGGATCAGCGCGCGAAGCCGGCAGATCGTGTAGCGGTGGATGAGCGCGTGGCCGGCGAGCCATGCCCGTAGCGAGGATTCGAGTTCGGCGCGCAGCTCTTCGGGAACTTCGAACCAATGTTGCGCGCACATCAGGTGTTTGCGCTGGATCTGCACGGCGCAACCCGCGATCTGGCAGATGGTCCGGTCCGCCGGAAGGCGGCGTTCCACGGCGGGTTCGGAGCTGTCTTTGTGTACCGATCGTGCGATCATGAATCACCTCAGATGTAAGCCGAGCGCCAGCCCGATCCCGAAAAACGCAAGCGAATAGAATGCGAGGATCAGGACAAAAGTCAACATGGCCAGCGGATCGCTCTCGCGGAGTTTCGTTCCGCCCTTCTTTCTTAGCGGCATATGCGGCTTCCAAAGCGGCGAATCGCCTCACCAATGCCGGTCATCCGCTCCTTCCACATGTTGCAGACCCAGCAGGGTCTTATGTGGGCTTTCCCCTCCTCGACTGAATAAGCCAGGTGATCGTTCCAGTGCTGCTGCATCTCGTTCAGAACTTCATAGAGATCGAAGCGGATCTCCGCGCGGGTATAGACCTGCTGCTTAGCCATTTCCGTTCTCCCTTTCGACTTCAAATTCGTTCGAGATCTGGCCGAAGAGCGTCCGCAGGTCGTGCAGGTTCCGGATGATGCGCGTGCGCTCGGCCAGGGCCACGATCTCCTTCACGTAATCCGCGGTGCCCGAGATCCGCTCTTCCACCGTGGTCGCGAAGAAATAGCCGCCTTCCTCGCTGTCGCGGCTGGCCACGACGGCCAACCCGAATGTGACGACCAACTCGCGCACATCGGCCTTGATTTCGCGCGGGCTGCCGCCGACCTTGGCCACGAGCTCGGCGATGCTGATCGCCAGCAGCCGCCCCTGGCGGCCGCGCAAACATTCCAGCAGCCTGCGCTGGCGCTCCGTCAGTTCGCAGACGCCGCGGCCCATCAGAGCGTCGTGGACGCGGCGCTCATTGGCATTCACAGCGTCACGCCGCGTCTCGGCGTCGGTCCGGGTTTCAAAGAGCGATCCGGTCATTGCATGGTCTCCGGTGGCGGAGGCGCCGTCTCCGGCGCTGGTTCAGTGGCGGCTTCAGGTTCGGGATTCAAGATGCGTTGGATCTCAGCCCAGGCCGTCCAAATGCTCTTCGACAGCACAATGAGGTTCGTGTCGGCGAGCAGCGCCGGTGCCAGAAGTCCCCGCAGAATGGTCTCGCGGTGAATGCGCGCCGATTCGCGCAGCGCGACATAGTTCGCGTCGAGCAGATCGTAGAGCAGATTCAGGCGCACGGCGTCCGCTGGGCTCAGGGGATTCATTGCATTTCCACCTTTCGTTTCTGCTCACGCGCGAGCTGCCCGAAGGATTCCTCGAAACAGTAAATCGCGTGGCGCATGTTCGTTTCGAGGGTGCGCGGAATGGGCATAACGGGTTCGTCCTGACCGACCACGGTCGCAACCTGTTGCATCAGCGCGGCCAATTCGTCCAGCGCGGCCTGTGACCGTACCCAGAATGCCCAGCGTTCGCGATGTGCTCCTTGCTCGCTCACGAGACGACGCCTTCCAGCCGGATCACGTAGTTCCCGCCGAAGATCGCGGCCTTATCGGTCGGATCCAGATTGGCCCACCAGCGATCGAGCGTCTTTTCGTCGACCATCAGTTGAACGGGAACGCCGGGAGTGCTTTCGACGGCCGGAGCGCGGCTCGCCGGCGCGACCGCCGCCGGGGGCTTGATTTCGGTTGCCGGCGCAACGTTCTTTTCGACTGGCGCGCACGTCACGCGCAGGCCGCCTTTCGCGAGGGATTTGATGCCGGCGTCGCGGCGCCAGTAACTGACGCAGGAGTCGGTGATGTGGTATTTGCGGGCGAGCGCGCAGTTCGAGATCTTAGGGGACGCCGCGAGAACGAGCGCTTTGATTTCGGGATCGACGCGCTCTCCGCGGCGTCGGTTGCTCGGAATCCTACCCATGGCAGTTTCTCCTTCATTCGGGTTTGGCGTGGACCCGGGCAGGAAATAATCGAGTTGCCCGGCGTGCGCCTCGTGGAAGCTCGAAATTGCGGCGTCGAGAATCGCCGAGACCTGTGCCGGTTTCAAGGCTTCCGCTATCGCTGGAACCATTGGCTTTTGGCCCTCCGGCAGCGGCGGATGCGTGCCGTCGTCGCAGGCCGCGCAGAGAAATTCGCCGTCGAAAGCGATCACAGCTTCGCAGCAGAGGCACTGCGAGCAGCGATTTCTGGGCGGCGCGCCGGTGATCCGCGGCATCATTTCGTGTTGACTTTCTTCGCCCGCTTCGCGGGCTTGGCCGGATCGCCGAGGGTGACTTTGAGCGATGGTTTCTTGGGCTTGACGGTGATGCAGCGGCCCCAGAGGTTCAGGACTTTCTCCGCGAGCCGCTTGGGGAGCGCCTCGGCCTTCAGCGCGGCCTCGGCGCCCTCGACCACTTCCCACTTCTTGCGCTCGGCGAAGAGCTTCTGAAAGAACTGGCCGTAGCCGTTCGCGAGGAGGGCGTCGCGCAACGTGTTCACGCGCTCGTCGACGATCACCAGGGTGTCGGCCTTGGTGATGGTGAGTTCCAAGCTCGCGCAGGCCGCCGCGGCCGAAGCGCTCAAGCGCATCGAGGACGAAGCGATCACCGCAAACCGATTTCTTCCACAGGAAGAGACCGTGGCCGCGATCCTCGGCGATGATGGTCGCTTCGTTCTTAACCGTTCTGAGTTTCGCCATTGGGCGCCCCCTTTCCGCTTTTGAAGGCCAGGTCGAGCGCGGCCTGCGCGGGATCGATATTGCGCAGAATCGCGCGGGCGACGGACAGCGGCACGCCGCCAAACACCTCGATGCAATCGAGCGCGAGCTCGAGGTCGGAGCAAAGCGTTCGGAGAGTAGTCGAAAACTCGCGGGGAACTTCGGCGACGCCGCCTTCCCTGGTGATGCACGCGGCGTCGCCGTTCGCGTCGATGTAGGCCACGCGGTCCTGCCGCTCAGGCTGTAGTACTTCGTGGATCATTGCTTGCCTCCGCGCGCCTTCTCGGCGGCGATCACACATTCGGCCTGGGCGATCGGGTCGCCGATCTGCGCGCAGGATTGTGCCTGCTTCGGCGCAGTGATCACGCGGCCCACCGTGCCGCCGGGCAGAAAGGCCGCGCCGATCTCCAGCAGCAGATAGATTCCGGCAAGAATCACGCTGACCTTCAACGTGTTCTGGGCCACGCGACAGACGCATTCCACCGCCGCGGCCATTTTACGAAGTTGTTCGGGGGTGGGCGTCCAATCGAGGAACATTGCCCAACGCCGGCGCAGCCGCACGGGGATGCTCACATGGCTGCCGCGCACCCTGGTGATCAGCGAGCCTTCGCGCCGCGAGATGCGTTCCGCGATCTCCGCGCGCTCGGGAAAGTCCATATCCAGCAACTTCCGCAGAAAGTCAGGGCAATTTGAGCGAGAGATAGCTGAAAATGTCGGCGCGCAAGCCTGAGCAAGAGTGCATCGCTTGCAAAGGTGGCCCATCACTATGATTTGGATCGCTGGTCCTGCTGTCATGCCAAGGCCTCTTCCGGTGTTGCTGTTTGAGCCGCCCCCACGATGGCCGCGCGGGCGTCTTCGATGGCGAAGAACAGATTCCGCGCGGAGATGTAGTGGAACGGCTTGCGGTTGCGCACGGCTTCGACCGACGCGCCTTCGATCACATCCGCGATGTCCTTGGGCGCCAGCGGCCCCAGCTCGGAGACCAGAATGCGCTCGGCTTCTTCCGCGGTCAGCCCGTTGAGCAAGTGGCTGCGCCGCAACCTGCTGCGCCACTGCTCCATCTGCCAATTCCGCAGCCGCACCGACAGATCGTGGCTGCCCCCCAGCACGACGCCGAAGAATGGCGGCATGTCCAGGAGCTGGCGCAGGACTTCGAGCGTATTCAGCGGCAGATGCTGCGCTTCGTCCACCAGCACCAGCGCCCGCTGGCTGCCGAGAAAGAACCGCAGCTTGCGCAGGAGCTGATCGATTAGGCCGCGGTTCGGAATCCCCGCTTCGCTGCACGCCTCGACAAGAAAAGCCTGCGGCGCGTGGTCGACGCGGGCATAGACGTAAACGGCGCGGCCTTCTCCGGATCGGTTGATTTCGTCAGCCACGCGGCGAAAGGTGTAGGTCTTCTGGGTCCCCGGCGGCCCGTCGAGAAGGAACGCGGTGCTCTGCCGGAGCGCCGACCACATCGCGCGGCGCACCTTCTCGTATTCGCTGGTCGAGTAGTGCGGCCCCGCGCTCGGCGCTGTGGTTTCAACCTCGTAGCGATCAATGACACGCTTCACGGCCGCGCGGATCGCGAGCGTGTTCGAGTCGCGCTGGTGGTGGCGATCATAATTTCCCGCCACCCATACGCGGAAAGAATGCGCGTTGTAGCCCACCATTTCGGCCAGCTCGCCGTAGGTAAGCCCGGCGCGCAGAGCGAACGCGCGGGCGCGGCGGATCATCTCAAGGTCGGAAGGCAATCCAAGGGCCTGCAAACGAACTTTACGTTCGGCTGTTAGTGGCACCGGTTCTCCTTAAAAGTGCGGCAGTCAGCCGGTCGGTGAGTTCGCCGGGCTGTAAATCGTTCGTGGGTTCCGGGTTTTCTGGAACAAGGCGGGGCTGTGGGCGATGAACGATCAGGCGATCGATCTCGATGGGCAGCCTCCCAATTCGAAGCATTTGCTCATGTTGCGGCATGTAGCCCGTTGTGCGAACGCGGCGGCTCAGTGCGTCGAGTTGATCGCGCGTTTCGCGATACCGCCGCCCGCGCTCTGCCATGCTGGCGCCGATGGCCGCGCGCGTGTCCTCGTCGTCGGCCTGGTGAAGGAAAATCTCCGGGCGTAGATATGCGATGATGTTTCCGTCTTCGTCGATGGCCGCGATGGAGTCGAGGTCCAAGGAATCGAAGGCCACAATCACGCGCTGCCCGGTGCGGTCATGCAACGCGCGCTCGCTCAGGGCGTCCACGCCGACGTAGCGCAAATTGACCATCTCGATGGAGCACTCGTGAACGATGCGCGTAGTTCGCTCGGCCAATAAGGCGGCGAGAACATGCGGTTCGGGCGCCGGCGGTTGTTCGCTCCAGCGAAACTGCTCGAAGGCCTGATTCGGAGTCAGACCTTCCATGCCCGGAACGTTCTTCACCATCTCGTGATATTCGCTTTCGATCCATACCATCGCGGCGCGGATGAACTCACTGGCGAGAGGAAGATCGGATTCGTCCGCCCGACCGTGCGCGAGCAGCTTTTTATGCCGCTCAATCGCTGCGACGCAGCGATCGGGGCGCTGTTCCGGCGTCGGACCGGTATAGGTAAGGAATCGCCGATCGAAACGCTGGTGCAGGGTTTTATTTGCCCGTTCTATCAACTTTGCTTGGGGATGAAACGGCTGGCAGTACTTGATGGTGGCGCCGAGACGCGCGATGACACCGAGCGCCTCCGGGGGAAGCTCCTGCACGTCCCAAGCGGAAGTCCGCGCGCCTTTTCCGACTTTCTGAAAATCGCGGCCGTTATCGACGTACAGGCTGCGGAATGGCCCGAAGTTCTGAATCGAATGGCGCAGGCAGGTAACGATCGAACGCGAAGATCCCTCCTGCGACCAGGCGTAGCCCAGGAATTTCCGGCTGCGCATGTCTTGAAGTCCGGTGAACCTCAGCCGCATGTGCTGCCGATCCTTCGCGTCAAAAAGATCGTTCGAAACCATGACGTCGTGTATGGCGTGGTCGGAGCATAGAATTTCGCCAGCCTCGAAGTCGGTGTAGCCGCGGCGCATATATGGCGCAAAGATTTCGTCGTATTTTCTGCGGCCGTTGAGAGCCAGCGTCTTCACGGCGCGGGGAAGGTTTTCGAGATAGGCGCGAATGGTCTCGTAGCTTGGCGCCTCGATGCCGAGCTGTTGTGCCCGGCTGGCGACGATCTCCCACGCCATCCTTTTCGAAAGATGCTCCTGGAGGTACGCGTAAGCGGCCAAATCCGCGAGGTCCGGATGCTTTCGTCCCCATCGCGAGACACCCTTGTCCGCGCGCGCTGAATCCGCCAGGCCTGCGACATCGTTTTCCCTGAACCGGCGCAGCCAGATGTAGAGAGTACTCGGAGAAACGCCGCTCTCCGAGGCCGCTCGAGACACCAAGGCGGAGAACGAAGTAATGCTGAAACCGCTTCGATCGTTCCGGTGCTCGATCAACGGCGAAATGATCGCGAATCGTTTTTCGGCCTGAGCGCGCGCCTCGGGGCTTGGCGGCAGAATGCGCGCCGCCGCGGGCTGCGGGACGATTGCGAGTGCCGAACGGCCCGCGCTCACTTATTGCCACCGTTCTTGGCCAGCTCGGCAGCCATGGCGGTCAGCAGATTGCCGAGCTGCTCCATGCGCGACGGTTTCTTGCTCATGCTGCCTTCTCCTCAGCCGCCGCGTTGAGTCGCCGAATCTCGCGCTCGATCGCCCGCGCTACGCGGGCGGATCGGCGGATTCCGCGGGCCACCTGGCGGACGTGCTGGGGAGTGACCCCGAGCCTCCGCGCGAGGCGGCTATAAATGCCATAAAAAATTGCGGCCTTCCGCAGCTCCGGCGCGATAGAGTTGGCTTTGTCGGTCAAGTTGAAACCTCAGTACGAAAGAGACGATAGCACGAAAAAACGTGGTGTGCAACACGAATCTTCGTGCTAGGCAAAGATTTTCCCCTGGTTTGGTACGGCGGGATGGAAAAGGCGGGAGGAGTTCCCTGTGCAAAGATGTGATACGAAAGAGCTTGCGGTAGAAATCGCCCTTAGGTTTCGCGCCTTCAGAGAAAGTAAGGGACTCACACAAAGAGAACTCGCGGCCGCTATTTCCAGTCGGTTGCGGGGCATTCAAGATAATGAGGGGGGCAAAAGCGCACCGGGGGCGCCGGTTCTCAGAGGGCTTGCGGATCTGGGCGCGAATATCAATTGGCTGCTTACAGGCCGAGGGCCGATGCTCTCCGCCGACTTGCTTCCAACTGGCCTCGATTCTGACACGATCAAATCGCTGGCGGCTGAACGGCTTTGCTTTATCATGGAGGCGGCGTCGGGCGAGCTCGCAAGGAGAATACGCGCGACGGCCCAGAACGTTCCGATCAGAAAGTGAGAAGCGATGCCCAATTGCACGCACTGCGGGAAGTGGGCGGGATTTTTCGATCATGAACATCAGGATTGCAAAAGATTGGCCGCCGATGGGCTCACAGCCGAGGAGGTCCAGGCGCGCCAAGGCGATTCCGTTGCCCAACGCTCAACGCCCAAGGCGCTGACGGCCGGAACGATCTTCTGGACGATCTTCGGCGCGCTCTGGGCTTTCACTCTATCCGCTGCGATTCTGTATCTCATGCTCGCCCCCCTGATCAAGGTGCTTTTCAGCTAGCTCGACGCATCGCTGCTTCCCGCCTATTTCGCCACAGAAGGCCAATTCCTCGCCGAGCGCATCCCTGTGTTCGCGCCGTCCATACGCTGTGATCTGACAACTCTGCGAAAGGCAGTCGTGGAGAGCCTGGGCCTGGAAGCGCCGAAGCGTTTGGTCTCCCTTTCGTTTCGGCGCGCCTCCAGAGATCGCCAGCGAGGGCGTATGCGGTGACCGAGGTCATATCCAATTTTTTGAAGCTGGCCGCGCCGGCGGCGATCGTATCGCAAGCGGCGACGGGCGTTCCCGCTTCGATCACGATCGCCCAGGCGGTGCTCGAATCCGGCTGGGGAAAATCGGTTCCGGCCGGCTCGAACAACTACTTTGGCATCAAGGCTTCGCGTTTCGCCACGCCCGATCAATACGTGGAAGCGGCAACGCACGAATTCATCCACGGCGAGCTCATCGCTCAGACCGACAAGTTCGCGCGTTTTGAGAGCGTCGCTGAAGGCTTCAAGGCGCACGCACTTCTGTTGTCGATGGCGCCGCGCTACGCGCCGGCCATGGCTGCCAAAAACGATCCGGCAAAGTTCGCCGCGGAGATCCAGCGCTGCGGTTATTCCACCAATCCCAATTACGCGGCGTTGCTGATACAGATCGTGAAGGAGTTCGATCTGACGCAGTACGACGCGCAAACCAATTCGCAGCCGGCAGCGCCGGCGGAGGTGAAAGCGTGAACCAATTCAAGACGGGCGCAACGACATTTCGGCAGGCTGGCACGCGGTTGCTGGGCGGAGTTCTTCTCTCCGCGCTGGTGCTGCTGGGCACGCTGCCGGTTACGGGCTGCACGCAGCAGCAGAAGATCACAGTGGCGCAGGAGATTGTGAACTGGACGCCGGTATTCATCTCGACGGCCGACACGGTGAATGCGTCGATCATGGCGCTCGATCCGGCGACGGTGACGGTGCTTGGCCCCATTACAGCCGCGATCAACGCCTTCGGGCCGGAGTTCCAGAAGGCGGCGCAAGCCTACCTCGCCAATCCCAATCAGACGACGCTTCAGGTACTGCAATCGCTGGTTACGCAGATCCAGCAGGATACGAACGCGGCGCTGCTGGCGGCGGCCAGGGTAGTGAACGCGGATAGCCAGGCTCTGGCAACGAAGGACATCAATCTGCTGGCGACGATCACCAACACGGTGCTGGCGCTGGTGCAGAGCATTTCCACCAAGGCGCAGGTGGCGGCGATGGCGCGGGACGTGCATGTGACGCTGGCCCAGGTGCGACCCTACATGGATGAGCGGGCGCTGAGCCGGGCGTCGGCGCAGGTCGCTCAAGATTTGGCGTTGAACCAGGTCCCCACGACGGACCAGTTCTTCGCGTACGAGGCACAAACGGGATTCTAAAGCGCCCCAGCGGCGCATATCAGACGCCCCGATTGTCCCTTCATGTTTCGGTCGTGCTCTCTGAAGGACCTGACAGATGTGGGACGCGTACCGGGGGAACCTAACTGAGCGGGGCGGCGTGGGAGCACAGCCGCCCCGTATCGCAGACGGAGGAAGTTATGGCGTCGTACCAGCCAATTCGATTTATAGGCATCACGCGCGCCAAGTTTCAGGCGATCCGCGCGCGCGTCAACGCGGAAGCCACGACAATGGTGAATAACGGGGACACGGGATCGGCCACCGGGAGCGTTCCTCTTCTCGGCCAGTTCTCCGTATCGTGGGCCTATGACGAGCCCACTCAAACCCTGGTGGTGACGCCTACCAAGAAGCCGGCCCTGGTGAGTGAGGGTTACATGGCCAGCAGGATGCGGGCGATTGTGGAATCGGTCAACGCATGACCTTGCGCACTCAACACTTCGCGATCCGCCGACTGCCGCTTTGGGCTAGCCTAGCGGGGCTTTTCTTTTTCGTGATCGCGCTCTGGGCCGTGAGCTGCGGGATGCACCCGGTCTATGCGCAGTGTCCGCAGATTCCCGTTCCCGCCGTCGCCGGCGCGGAGAAGATCTGTCACCAGGCATACGTCTCGCTCTACGACGCAAACTTCAAGGTGCCCCGCCTCGTCGCATACGAGCTGACGGGACCCCACACTCTTGGCTGCATTCCGCGCGCCTCGGGCTTTCATTCCGAAGGCGACAGCGCCAAGCCGGCGGAATACGAAGGCAGCGGATACGATCTCGGCCACATGGATCCGGCGCAGGACAATGCCTGGGACGAAGCGGTGAGCCATGACAGCTTCAGCATGTTCAACATCGCTCCGCAGCTCCCCGGCCTGAACCGCCAGGAGTGGGAGCGGCTGGAAGAGGACGTGCGGGCGTGGGCCGAGCAGCGCGGCGATCTCCTCGTCTACGTGGGACTGTTGCTTCAGGAACAGCCGAAGCGGCTCGGCGACATTGCGGTCCCAACCGCGTTCTTCAAGATCGTCGTTGATCGCAAGACAGGCGAAGTTTTGGCCTTCCAGATGCCGCAGGCAGCGATCGACAAGGGAGACGTGACGCCGTGGCTGGTGACGGTGAAGTCGATCGAGAAGGAAACGGGCATCCATTTCGGCCTGGGCGAGTCGGCGACGGCGCCCTGGCCAGCCGATATCGAAGGGTGGCATAAGGCGCACAAAGAGGCGTGCGGGAAGTAGTCAAAGGCGAAGCGAAGGCGAAAACGGCCAGAATTGCGTTTTAACGCGTCGAAACGGCGAAGGTGAGGGAAAGCGCCGTCGTCCCCCCGTGAACGGGGGCGACAATCGGCAAAGAATTCGATTGCCGGGTATCCTGAACGATCTGAGGGGGGCGGAAATGAAGAGAACTGCCGGGAAGGCGAGATCGAAGATTGAAAGCTCGCGATTTTGCTGCGGCGCTGAGGAAGTTTGGATTGGATAAGTGAGGGGGTTTTATGGGCAAGATTTGGGCGGCGGCGGTGAACTGGTTCGAGGGCAAGAAAACGATCCTCGGCGGAGGCCTCGTGATGGTCGCCGGAGTGGCCGGGGTCTGGGTCGGAAAAATCGATGCGACGACGGGGCTGGCAGTCCTGGGATTTGGGCTGTCGATCGCCGGGATGGGCGCCAAGGCGAACCGCCACCAGGCGCAGCTCCTCGACGCCCTGCAAGCGGTAAGCAAGGTCGCTGCCGATGAGCGCGCGGGGAACGCGGATGCCGCGGTCCAGGTTGCGGAGGACGCGGCAGTGACGATCGGGCTTTCGCTGGTGCCTCCAGCTCCGGGCGGCGCGGCCAAATGAGCGATGAGGTTTCAGCGGTAGCGATCGGGAGCGGGATGGGCAAATGGATCCGCAGTTTGATCTTCCCCGGAGTGGCTGGCGTGATCATCACGATCATGCTGACCTATATGGAACTTCTGAAGAGCAATCCCGAGGCCGGGATGGATCTGCTGAAGGGATGGGGACCTGGCTTCGTGTTCGGGCTGCTGGCCCTGGTCGTCGTCGGCGTCTTCCTGGACAAAATGGTTGACGCGCAGAGATCGAGCGTTGATGCCCAGCAAAAGGTCGCCGTGGCGCTTACCCAGCTCGCCGAGCGGGACGATCGGGATCGGGACCGGATGGTGACGGAGACGCAGTACATGGCTCAGCGGATGGATCAAACGCACGCCTTGGTGACGAGCGTCGCGGCGCAACTGAGCCGGATCGAATTGAAGTTAGGAACGAAGAACGCGGGGGACTGAAATGGCACCGCTGGATGCGCAGCAGAACAAGCGGTTACGGGGCGCGATACTGGAGATCCTGAATACGCGGCACCAGGCGCAGCAGACGCGGCTGGACCATGTCGCGCTTTGGCACGTCATGCTGGATCTGCGCTTCGACCTTGGCGAGAACGATCTGCTCACGCTGCTCCAGGATCTCTGCGACCGGCGCCTGATCGTTTTTGAGGAAACCCGGGACCGGCGCACCAATCGAGTGAACGTGTTCAAACTCCAACTGACACCCGCCGGGCGCGACCTCTGCGAAGGAACCACCGCCAATCCGGCAGTCAATTTTTAGGAGGGTGCGATCGTGACAACGACAAAACGTCCGCGCACCGGCGAGCGGCGCCAGGTAAAGCAGCCCCTGAAAATCGACAAGCTCCCTCCCGAAGTCCACGACAGGATCCTCGTATTGCGAGATCGGGAAAATAAGACGTGGGAAGAGATCGAAGCGATTTCGGCGCAGCCCTTCGACCAGAAGAAAGGCACCGGGCTGGTCGATTGGGATAGGCTGCCCGCGCCTCTCAAAAAGTTGTTCCCAGAGAAGCGGCTCGGGCATAGCACGCTTCATCGCTGGTTCGACTTGCGCAGAACTCAGGTGATTCGCGATGTGGAGGAACGCAGCACGATCGCGCGCGAGATCGCCGAGAGCTTCGCGAAAAGTGTGGTCAATGGCGGCAACGAGGCCGTGACCAACGCGGCGCGCGATCAGTTGATGAGTTTATTGGCCGAGGATCTGACGCCGAGAGGACGAACGAACGCGGCCAGAGGGCTGATCAATCTGGCCGAGATCCTGCAGGCGGCGCGCGCCAACGACATCAAGGAGCGGAAGGTTGGCATCGACGCGCTGAAGATCAAGCTCCTCGAAGAGCGCGAACGCCACGCCCGCGAGCGCCTCGATCGGGAGACCCAGCGCGCGGCGAAGAAGGGCGACGGTCAATTCTCGCTCGACGACATCAATCTGCTGCGGGAGCGCACCTTCGGGCTGCCGCCGCTCAAGGCAGCAAATGGCTAAACGTCTGGATGGCCAAAGCAAAATTCCGGCCGTGCTGCAGATGCGGCCGTACCAGCAGCGATGGATCGACGACGACACACGATTCAAATGCGCGGTGAAATCGGCGCGGATTGGTTATAGCTTCGCCACCGCGTACCGGCGCGTGGAGATCTCGATGCGCGTTCCGGGGCGCACCACGACGGTGCTGTCGGCATCGAAGGCTCAGTCGGTCGAATTCGTCGAGACCTGCGCGAAGCTCTGCCAGCTGATGGGGGGCACGGCGCAGATGATCGCCAACGAGGACTTCGTCGACGCGTTGGGGCGCATCGAGGCGATCCAAAGCAAGATCACCTTTCCGAACGGCAGCCGCATCATCGCGCTGCCGGCCAATCCGCGGACGGCGCGCGGCTATCCCGGCGACGCTGTGCTCGACGAGTTCGCGCATCACGACGACAGCTATGCGATCTTCGCGGCAGTCTTCCGCCAGGTCGCGTTGGGGAATTCGCTCGAAGTGCTCTCGACGCCAAACGGCGAGCAAGGTAAGTTCTACGACATTGCGCGCAACCTCGGCCTCGATCTGGGCGTGGCGCCGGCTGAGCTGCCGGTAAAGAAAGATGGCTGGAGCGGGCATTGGGTGGATGTGCACCGCGCCGTGGCCGAAGGCTGCCCGATCGACATCGAAGGGATGCGCCGCGGGCTCAACGACGACGATACGTGGAACCAGGAATTCTGCTGCGTGTTCCTCAAGTCCACGGGCGCGTGGCTCACGCTCGATCTGATTTCCGCCTGCGAAGATGCGGAGACGGGCGCGAGGCTGCTGCATCTCGATCCGAACGCCGGACTGAAGATCGATCTCGATCCGAACTTCAAACAGCGGGGACCGCTCTTCGCCGGGATCGACGTGGGCCGCGACCACGACGCCACCTGCTGCTGGCTCGATGAAAAATTGGGCGACGTGATGTGGACGCGCGGAGTTTTCTGGCTGCACGGCATCACCTTTCCCAACCAATTTAGGATCCTGAGCCCGATCATAAAAATGTGCAGCCGCGCGGCGATCGACAAAACCGGGATGGGCGTTGGGCTTTACGATTCCCTGAACGAAGCGCACCCCGGCCGCATTCTCGGCGTGAGCTTCGCAGGCACCAACGACAACGGAGTGCGGCTGAAGACCGATCTCGCGATTCGCATCAAGAAGCGGTTCGAGCAGGCGCGCGCGCGGATTCCCTACGATGCGCAGATTCGCGCGGAGCTGCTGGCGATCAAGCGCCAGGCCACGAGCACCGGCGTGACCTTCGATGCACCGCGCATCGAGGTGGACACGGCCGTGGCCCGGGGCGCCAAGAAAAAGGTATTTGCCCACGCCGACGCCTTCTGGGCCAAGGCGCTGTCGGAGCTCGCCGGCGACTCCGATACCTGCGCGCTCGATATCGAGACGTCGCCCGTGCCGACAGCTTATTCGCAACTGAAAGGGTATCTGTGATGGCCAAGGTCAAGAGTCTGCCCGTCCCCCCGTTACCGCCAAAAGGCGAGATGCTTTCGGAACAGAGCATTTACCTGCAGCAGATTTCGCTTTATCGCAACACGCTGGCCTTCGGTGGCACGCGGAATCCCACGGACATTTGGGCGGCCATGACCTATAACATGGCGCAGGTGATGGCCTACTATCGCGAGCTGGAGGATAAAGACGAAGACGTTTCGAACGCCCTGAACGATCTGAAGCTCAGCGTGATGAGCCGCAACATCTCCGTCGTCCCGGCAAATGAGAACGATTCTGCTGCCGTCGATGTAAAGGAGTTCGTCGAGGAGCAACTGAAGGCTGTGAAGTTCGACGAAGTCCTCGATTGCGTCCTGGATGCGGTGGGCTATGGCTTCAGCGTTCAGGAGCTCATGTTCGATACCAGCGCGGGACAGGCATCTCTGATCCAGATCGAAGATTGCCCTCAGGAGCTCTTCCTGTTCAGCAACCGCTTCCGGCCGCAGGTTGGTCCGCTGCAGCTCCTCGAGAACCCATGGTCATCGGAAGGCCAGGAGGTTCCAGAGCAGAAATTCCTCATTTTCAGCTATCGCAAACGCGGCCGCAACCGCATGGGGCGTCCGCTGCTGCGCTCCGTCTTCTGGCCGAGCTGGTTCAAACGGAATATGGAGCGGCTGTGGCTGCAGTTCGCGGAGAAAGGTCCCGGAACCGCGGTCGTTTATTACAGCGATCCCGACAACGAATCGGACCGGAAAAAGGCGGCAGAGATCGCGCAGCGTATCGTCGACTCGACAGCGATTGGAGTTCCGCAGACGTTCAAGCTCGAAACGGAGCTCTTGAAGGTCGCGCGATCGCAGAATCCCGACGTCTACGAGCATTTCTACCGAACGATGCAGTACTCAATCATCCGCTCCGTTCTCGGCGAAACACTCACCAGCTTTGGCAATGAAGGCGGCAAAGGCTCGAACGCCCAAGGCGAAACGCACGCTGAGACCAAGGATCAGCGATCGGTGTTTCTGGCCAAGATGCTGATGTCGGCGGTGAACGATCAAATCGTCAGACCGCTGGTGCTCTGGAACTTTGGCCCCGAGGCATTGATGCCGTCATGGGAGCTCGAGGTAAAAGAAGGCGAGGACCTGCAAGAACGGCTCACGATCGATTCCGGCCTGCAACGCATGGGAAAGAAGTATACGGTCGGCTACGTGGCCGAGCGCTACGACGTGCCGCTGGCCGCCGGCGAGAACGGCGAGAACCCAGAGGATGTGCTGGTGCCCAACGTGAGCGCGCCAAGCGTTGCGCTTCGCGACACAGTGGCGTCCTCCTTCAGTGAGGCGGAAAAAGAAGCAGAGGCCGAGCTGAATCAGTTCGACCAGGTGGTCGAGCAGTTGAAGGCCGATGCGCTCAAGCTCGCCCGGGAACGCACGGCCGAGGTGGTCGCCAGCGCGACTCCAGTCCGGGAGGCGTAGCGTGGCGTTGCGCTTTCATCTCAACCCCACCGGGCGGAGCCAGGTGCAGCTGCGAATGGGCGACCTGCTGGCGCGCCATCTGGCCGCGGCGAATCTGCTCGGCCGCGTGCAGATCCTCAAGCACGCGCGGCGTAAGACGGGCCAGGTCATTCCGATCACCGCTGTTTCGCGGCTTCGGCACTTCGACGAGCAGGACGACGATTCGATCTACGGCAGCTTCTCGACAGATCTGCCGAACGACGATGCCGCCGGCTATCTCGCCGATCTGACGCCAGTCACCAAGGAAATCTTCAAGGGGCTCAGCGCTCAGTACCAGAGCAGCGCATTCACGCTGGCCGGCGCGGCCGACGTGCGCCTGATCGAGAAGATCCGCGACGCGTTGGCCGACGCCGCGCAAAAAGGCGAGACGGCGGATCAGTTCCAGTTGGCGGTGAAAAAGATTACCGACGACGCCGGCGTGGCCGAGCTGAGCTCCTTCACGCTGGACACGGCCTTCAACACGGCGATGCAGCGCGCTTATTCGCTTGGGCGCTACGAGCAGATGAAGGATCCGGCGACGATGAACGTGCTGCCGATCTGGCAGTACTGGACGGTGGGCGACGATCGCGTGCGGCCGGAACACGCGGTGCTCGACGGCTTCGCGGCGCACGCCGACGATCCGGTGTGGATGAAGATCTACCCACCGAATGGATTCAACTGCCGGTGCAGCGTGGTGCCGATTCTGGCGAAAGAAGCGCCTAAAGACGCGACCGAGCCTGGTTACGCGCGGCTCCCATTGCTGGCCCGGCTTCTGGTGCCTCAGCCGGGCTTCGCGAAAGTGTTCCCGATGGCCGCGTAGCGCGCCAATCCTCGCCACGGAAGGCCAATTCCTCGCCGTGTGCAGCGCACACAAACGTCGAGTTTGAAGATGGCCGAAGTGGCAGGCAAAACCAAAACCGTTGACGGCAAGCCGCTCCCCGCCGAGAAGTTCGCCATGGTTGGCGATCCGGATGACATCTCCACCTGGCATCTCCCGATCGACGACGACCATATCGACTCGGCCCTGGACATGTTCGGGCACGAGACGCACGGCACCGGCGATCAAAAAAGCGCCGCGGCGCGAAAAATCGCGGCGGCCGCGCGAGCCAAGGGCATCGACAGCGATCGCATTAAAAACTTCGAGAGCAAATACTGCAAGAGTGCGCAGCATGGCGAGGCGCCGCGGCCGTGGTTCGAGATCTTCCGCGCCGGCGACTACACGAAGGCTGGCAAGGGCGTAATCACGCCCGACGATCTCAAGCGCGTGGTGCAGAACTACGATCCCACCTATCACGAGGCGCCCGAGACTCTCGGTCACCGCTCCGACGATCAGCCGGCTTACGGATGGATTGATGGCCTGATGGCGGATGGCGATCGGCTGCTTGCGCGAGAGCGCCAGGTGGATCCGAAGTTCGACGAAGCGCGCAGGGCTGGCAAGTTCAAGAAACGTTCGGCGGCGTTCTATACCAACGAGGACGGCCAGGTCACCGGGCTGCGCCATCTGGCGTGGCTTGGCGCGGGCATTCCCGAGGTCAAAGGCCTGCAGGACGTGTCATTCAACGATCACGGATCGAAGTTCATCACGGTGGACTTCGGGGAGGAAACAGTGGCTGACAAGACGATGACCGAGCAGGTCAAGGAAGCGGTCGCAACATTTTTCGCCGAGCTACTCGGCAAACAGCAGGGGCCGAAGACGTTCAGCGAGGATGACGTGAAGCGCGTCGCCACTGAAGCTGCCAACGCGGCCGCCACGCCTCTCCAGGCGAAGATCGCCACGCTCGAAACCGATCTGAAAGCGCAAACCGCGAAGTTCGCCGAGCGCGAAGCTGCGTTGGCCGGCGGGGAAGTGAAGCAGCGCGCGACCGCGGCCGTGAATCGGCTGAAGGGCAAAGGGGCGTGGATTCCCGCCTTCGAGAAGCAGGGGCTGCCGCTGGTATTCGACGAGCTGGCCAAGGTCACAACAACCATCGAGTTCGGCGAGGGCGACGCAAAGAAGACCGTCACTCTACTCGAAACTCTGGTGCTGTTCCTTGAAGGCCTGCCGAAGATCGTTCCCGGCGGACGACTGGTCGAGAGCGGCCGGAGCGCCGAAGGGAAGCAGGGCAAAGGCTCGACTGGCGACCCACTGACCGATGCGGCCAAAGCGCGCCAGCGCGAAAAGAACATCACCTTCGGCGAAGCGCTTGCGCAGATCGCCGAAGAGCAGCCCGAACTGGCCGTGGCGGGAAGCGCGGCCGGAGGCGCGGTCTAAGTTCCGAGCGCCTGCGCATAACAGTGCGCAGGCGCAGAATCGGGGCACTCGATTGCCCCGCAGCTTTTGAAAGCAGTCCGAGGAGGGTGAGACGTGGCAAACATCTACGTGGAAGGCAAAGGTCCGAAGGGCGTCCAGTTGAAGGAATCGCTGCTGCCTGCGGCCGTAGCCGGTTACACACGCGGCCTTGCGGTAGTCTACGGCGCGGACGCAAATCATTGCGCTCTGGCATCGGCGCTGGCGCAAGCCTGCGTCGGCATCCTCGAAGAGGACGCAATCAATGTCAACAATCCCTGCGCGGTGATTGAATTCGGCAACGCGGTGGCCGAGATCGGCGCCAACGTTGCGGCGGCGCAGTTGCTCACCGTGAACGCTGCAGGCCAGTTGATCCCGGCAGCAGTCGGCCAGGCGGTTCTGGCGGTTGCGCTCGAAGCGCAGGTCTACGTGGCTCCGGGCAGCTTCGCTACGGTGCTGGTGCTGGGGCTGTTCGGGTTCACCTATCCCGGATCGGCGAATACCGGATTCCCGGTCACGCATGTTCTGGCTTCCGGGGCGATCCCCGTGGTTGCGGGCACGTACGGCCTGGGCAGCGGCGCCGCGTTGGCGCTGACGCTCGCAGCTCCGACGAACGCGCAGGACGGAACGGCCCTCTTTATCGTCGCCGAGACGGCGCACGCTCACAAGGTAGTGACGCCGGCGAACACGATCAACGGGGCGGATGACACCGTGACGTTCGCGGCGATCGGCGATGCGGTCAAGCTGGTGGCCGTGGGCGGCAAGTGGATGGTTGAGGCGATCGGCGGTCCGACGCCGGCGGCGTTGACGGAAGTCTAGTTCGCGAAGCGCGCGCCTGGCGCAATGAGCGCGGTGTGGGTCTTCGGGCAGGAAGAACGGGTTCGCCCGCTCGCATGAGCGGATGGAGGTAGCAAGATGGGTGGTTATGTCGGTCTGGCGCCAGCGGGTTTCCCGAATGTGGCGCTTTCGAATTTGGCCAAGGAATTTCGAAACAACAAGTTCGTGGGCGATATACTTGCGCCGCGGGTCCCCGTCGAGAGACAGAGCTTCCAATATGTTGTCTGGGATCGGGACGATTTTCGTGCGCCCAGCACGTTGCGGGCGCCCGGCACTGCGCCGGCCACGATCCGCGACAACTATTCGACCGACACTTACTTCTGCCGGTCACATGCGCTGGATGCGAGCATCCCGTTCGAAAGCGAAGCGTACAGTCTCGGCCTGGGGTTCTCGGCCAGGCAAAAGGCGACGAAGCGTCTTGCGAACAGGCTCAACCTGGCGCGCGAGGTTGAGATCGCCGCGATGGCGCTGAGCACGGTGAACTTCCCCAATGGTGTGAGCCTCACGAATCCAGCAGTCATTGCAGCAGCGACGCCTGCCAGTCAGTGGGACACCTATCCCGCCGTGATGGATCAGGGATACGACGGATCGCATCCCATCGCGGCCGTCAACGCTCTCAAGGCGCTGATCCGCCAGGCCGGTGTGGAGGATGGGGATATGTTTCTCATCCTTTCGGATCCAGTCGTGACGGCCCTCCAATCGCATCCCGATGTCGTTGGCCGTTTCCGGTATGCGGTGGGCGGCTCGATTTCTCTTGAAGACCTCACCGAGGTATTCAAGGTCAAGTGCATTCAGGCGAGCGCCGTACAGGTTTCGGAAAACAATGTGGCGTCGTGGGTCTGGGGCACGAACGCTTTCCTCGGCTTCAGCCAGCCAAATCCAGATATGCAGGACGTGAGCTGCATGAAAACCTTCGGTTGGACCGGCGCCCAGGATGGCGGCCTGGCGAACGGCCTGGTGGCGCCCGGCGCGGATGGATTTGCGGTATTGGAGTGGGTCGATCCGCATCTCTCGAAGAAGACCTACTGGCAGTCGGCCGACTGGTACTACGGGCTCAAGGTGACCGCCCAGGAAACCGGCATCCCGATTCTGAACGCCGTGGCTGCGCCGGTGATGGGCGCAATCCCCGCCGACGTTGAGGGCTGAGTAACGCGGTAGACAGCGGAGCGCGCGCCGAGAAGCGCGCGCTCTTTCAACAAGGAGACCGAAAATGGCGAAAACGCCAGCAAAACCGCTCGAAGTCGAGGTTCCCAAAAAGATTTACAAGGTGCTGAAGAACTTCCTCTTCAAAAACCGGATCTACACCAGCCCGCGGCTGGCCGAGTTCACCGATGCCGAGGCTGCGCCCATCATCGCGCGGGGTGCGATCAAGCTGAAGGAAGGAAAATAGCCGTTGGCTTACGCGCAACAGTCCGACTTGGTCCCGGTGCGCATTACTCAAACGGAGCTGGTGCAGCTCACCTGTGACGACAACACCGCGACGGTGAATGCGGCCGTGGTGAGCGGCGTTCTCGAAGAGGCCAGCGGGACAGTCGATTCCTACTGCCGGTCTCGCTACGTCACCCCGTTGCAGCAGAGCGATATGGTGACGGCGCGCACGCTGGACATCGCGGTCTACCTGCTCTTCAGCCGGCGCCGCGGCGGCCTGCAACCCACGGAGCTGGTCCGGCAGCGCTACGAGGACGCGATCGCGTTCCTGAAGGACGTGGCGGCGTGCAGGGCTTCGCTCGACCAGCCGGCCAGCGCGCAGAGCCCGCAGACCTCGATGGGCGGCGCCGAAGTCTCCCAGCGCGATCGGCATCTGCAGTTCAGCGATCGCAACATCGAAGGATTCATATGAGCGAACCGGCGAGAGATTCAACGGCAATCGAGTCCAAGCGCGCGCGGCTCTTTGGATCAGTCTCTGAAGACGCTCTCTCGGCTGAAGGTCCGGGCGGCGATTCCGAAAAACGGTCAACCTGATTATGAGCGTGCCAAATTGCTCGGCATTTACGACGAATTAGAGAAGCTGATTTGCGCGGCCAGAAGCGCGAGGCTAGGTTCGGAAGGAATCTGATGTCCGTCGTCATCCAATCCAACGCCTCGCATGTGACCGTTTCGCTGAAGCAGTTCCAGCTCTCGCTGGGCACGCGCGAACAGCTCATGCGGACGATTGGTGTTGGCCAGCTCCGGAGCGTGCGGCAGACGTTTCGCGACGGCGGATCTCCGGCTGGATCGTGGGCTCCGCTGAGTCCAGCGTCGCTGAGCTGGCGGAAATACTCCGCCGGTCACAAGCTGCTGATCGATACCGGGCGTCTGTTGAACTCGGTGACGTTCGCAGTCCAGGGCAATTCCGTCGTGATCGGCACCGGCCTGAGCTACGCGGCCGTTCAGCAGGAAGGTTTCGATGGCGACCAAAGCGTGAAGCCGTACAGCTACACGCGGCGCCAGCGCAGCCGCGACACGTTCGGGCGCCAGCAGATCACGAACAAGCTCGGCCGCTCGCAGAGCGTGCGCCGGAAGCTGTCGAGCGGCATCGCGACCGTCAACGTCCGCGCGTTCACGCGCCACATTCGCATCCCGGCGCGGTCCTTTCTCGTCTTCCGCCCCGAAGATCCGGCGCGGATCCACAGCGAGGTTGAGGAATTTGTGAAGGCATCGGCCGCGCAGGCCGGATTGGAGGCGAAGTGATGTCTGCCTCTCAGTTCCTGCCCGGCGATACGCAGGCGGCGCTCCAGGCGCTTCTGACCGCCTCGCTGGCAAACGTGAACGTGGGCTCGCTCGGAGACCTGAACACGGATCAGAACGGGGAGCTTGTCTTCGATCCGCCCTGCGCGCGCACTTTCTTCGGCGCCACCGATTATGGCGAGAGCAGTGACAATCTCGCGCTCTGCTACGACGACGCCTCCCACGAGATCGATATCTGGTGCGCGGCCGAGAACCTCCAGTCGCTCGAAGCGCAGCGCATGGACACGCTGAGCCTGGTGGCTCAGATATTGCCCCTGGTGGCAGGCGCACGGCTCGTGCTGGCCGACGGCGGCGCGACCGAGCCCATCCGCCTCAAAAGCGTCGTGGGCAGCTTACAGGGCAGGCAGGGCGCTCCGGTGGCCACCGTATACACCATCAAGGTGGAAGTGCCGGGGATCGCCCAGTTCCCGCCGCAGGACGGTGAGTGATGGCGAAAGGGCTGAAGAAGACGATGCGTGAGGCGCGGCCCGATTTCGCGGCGATTCGGCTCAGTGATGCCGGCAAGCGCATGGCCGGCGATCATGGCGTGATCCGCTGGGCGAACGGACGCCGCCACTTTGCATTCAAAGCCGGAGAAACGCAGGAAGTGGAACGCAGCTTCGAGTGGAACCACCTGCTGCGCCACGAAATGTTTGAAGATCAACCGATTTTTGAAGAGGTTCCCGAAGGCGAGGCGCAACTGCCCATGGCGGTTCATCCCCCGGCCGACGTGGAACCGGAAAAAGGTGAATGATGGCCGGACCGTATAACTTCGAATCCCAAAAAGTATCCGCGCGGAATTTGGTCCTGACGCCGAACAAACAGGCCGTGGCCGGGACGGCCGTGGCTACCGCCGACATGACGCGTCGGCAAAAGTTCGATGGATCGGCCGTGTTCGAGCTGAAGCAAACGCGCTATGGCGACAAAGCGGTTTCGGGCAAGGGCACCCAGTTCGCGACTCAGGGCCTGGTCACCGCGTGGGAAACTTCGGGCGGCTTCAAGGGCGACATGGACGATTACATCGCGGGCTGGATCCTCGCGTTCCTGATGGGCAAAGACGTGGTGACCGGCGCGGCGGCGCCGTACTCCCACGCCATCACCTTCGACGAGACGACGTCGCAGGCGTGCATGACGTCGATCTACCTGGCTGACACGAACGACGTGCTGTGGACGTTGATCGACATGGGCGTCGTGGACGTGACGATCACCATTCCGGCGCGGGGCCCGATCACCTTTGAGATCAACTTTATCGGCACCGGTCATTACACTTACGGAGTGATCGCGGCGGTGCCGGCGCTTCCCGCATCCTATGCCTATCTGTTGGGCTCCGACTGCGTATTCTCGATCGGCGCTTCGGGCGCGACGGTGAGCAAGGTCGGGCGCCACATGTCGACGACGATCAAGATCTCGACCGGAGCGGTGAATCACACGGCGCCGGGCCTCGGGCTCTTCGGGGCGTTCATTCGCACCGGGCTGTACAAATATAGCTTCCAGACCACGATCGCAGCCACCAGCGCCGATGACATCTTCACACTGCTGCGGAACGACACGCTGCAGGAAGTGAACTGGACGGTCGATTCCGGAGCGTCGTCGTTGGTTCTCGACTTCCCGAACGTGCACCTGAAGAGCACAAAGCTCGGCATCAGCGGCAACATGGTGGTCTGGCAGATCGAAGCCGACGAGACTTCGATTCTCAACGTGGGCGGCGCGGGCGTATTGAACGCGACGGTCGTGAATTCTCAGCCGGCGTACCTGGTCGGCGCATAGTTCTCCTTCCGGAGCGCCGGGGTCTCGGCGCTCCGCCTTTTTGCTGAATCGGCTGCGGACTACGGCGCCCGTTTCGAGGCAACGCAACGGCTACGCGGGCCTCGGGCAATACAGGGTCCTTCACCCTGGGAATAAATCAAAAATCACACACCCAAAGGAAGGATTCCCATGTCTGAAGAAATCTCCAATTGGTCTATCAACGACACCACGATGATTTTGCCGGCGCAATCCAGTGATCGGCCTTCGCACTTCGACACACAGGATGGTCCGGTGAAAGAGCGCGGAGGCTTCAACTTCGTCGACCTCGCGCGTCCGCGCAAGATCATCATCCGGCAGGGATCGCTCGGCATCGAGTATTCTCTCAAGCCCGTTCCCGAGGCCGCGTGGTTCCGGTACTTCGATCGCATTGTTTCGACGGCCGAGCGCGATGGGAAGCAAGTCGTCCAGCATACCGACGCCAGCAGCGCCGGCGTCGCCCTGGTCGAAGAGATGCTCTCGCATTCCGGCGGCTCGACCGGAATTTCTCTCGCTCACAAACTAGCCATCGCCTCGGTTCTCACTTCGGCCTTTTCACCGTCGATCGATGGCCGCGCCGGCGAGACGGATCTCGGTCCCGAAGCGGTGCGGCTGCATTGCATCTGGGGCGCCGGCGACGGCGATGCCATGCGGCGCTACAAGAACCTGGTGCACTTGTTCGAGACGCCCACGGCCGAGCAGAACCGCCGCTACCGGCGCGATGACAGCCGCGCGCAGATCGTGAGCGGCTCGCGCAGGGGCATAACCATCTTCAAAGGCGCGCAGCGCACGCTGGCCGCGCTTTATGACGAGCTGATCGTGAGCGTGGCCGGCTACGCGGTGAACGGCGTGGCGCTGGAAGGCCGTGAGGAGATCGCGCGGCACATGGACGCCTACCACAAGGTGGCCGCGGCCGCGCAGCTCTTCGCTCCGGCGGAGCTGGAGATGGAGGAGGAAGAAGAATAGATGGCGATCGACGTGACGCGCGACATGGAAGGGCTGCGCCAGGCTCTCAGCGAGATGCTGGAGCGCGGCTACGCCCAGTCGCGCGTCTCGCGGTCACTCGATTCCGCCGACGAGAACGGCGGTGAAAGGATCTTCGGCTCGCTGCCGGGAATCACGCTTTCGCCTGGTTATTACAAGCGGGCAGAGTATCTGCTGTGGCTGGAGAAATGCAAAAGCACCGGCCTGCTCGATCAAATGGGGGGCCTGACGATGCCCGAAGCGGACGGCCTGATGGCCGTGGCCGAGGCGCGCGCCGAGTTCGAGCGGAATCACCCGCCATGCGGCGTCTGCGGGGCTCGGCAGGAAAGCCCGTTCGCGACGAGCTGCTGCAAGTGCAACACGGAATTTGTGCGGAGGGTCGCTTAGATGGCCGGCCAGGTTGTGCAGATCACGATCAACGTCACCGACGCCAACGCGTCGGAGGCCGTCGAGCAGATCGTTACGCAGCTCAATGCGCTGGGCCCTGCCGGGCAAGCCGCCGGCGCCGAAGCCGGGGCTGGGCTCGACCAGGTGGGCAAACATGCGATCACCTCGCGCGAGCAGGTGCGGCTGCTGAGCCAAGAGATGGGCCTGCGCGTGCCGCGGGCCATGCAGAGTGTGATTGCCAACAGCCAGGCGATGTCTGCCGCGATCGGGGCGATCGCGCCGGCCATGATCGCGATCGGCGGCGTCGACATCCTGGTCCACATGGCGCAAGAAGCCTATAACCTGTACGAGAAATATATCGACATCAACGCGGCCCAGACCGACTTTTTGAAGAATCTGAATGAGGCTAAGGATAAGGATTTTGTCAACGTGCATTCGATCGAGACGGCACGTCTGCGTATAGATGAAGCCGCTTCGTCGATGGTCAATCTTCGCGATGCATCGAGAGAGTTCTCGAGTGAGGGCTGGCTGAATATCTTGCAAGGGATGACAAATCCGAACGCTTTCGCGGTGGGAGTGGGCGAAGTCGCTGGCGCGCACAAGTTAGCCGGGGAGTCAGCGAAAGCCGCCGGTCAAACGCAGGAACTCTCGCCGCAAGAACAGAACCTTCAGCATCAGCAGAATTTAGCGGAGATCGAGGAGCAACACGCGGGAGATGCGAAGCTAAGGGGCGAAGCGAAAATCAGTGCCGAACTAGAAAAGCAACTCGCTCTTCATCGGGAGATGCAACGTTACACGGCCATCGAAGAGGGGGAGCGTGGCAATCCCCGCGCCCACGACGCAGGCAAATCGTTGGAGGCGATACAGGACGCGGGTGCGCGCGCGAAGGCCAAGGCGGATGAGATCGAACTCCGGCGCCAGGAAACCTCCCAGGTCATTCAGATGCAGAATGAAGCGATGGATGCCGGCCTAGCGGGTAATGCGCTGCGCGCTGCGCAGGAACAACAAGCGATCGAGGCGATCACGCGTAAATTCCTGGAAGGAGAAATCAACAAGCGCACTGCGGCCGGAGAGACGGCGGCAGTGCAGCAAAAGTTCGCGGCCGAGGCCTTGAAGCTCCAGGAACCGCTTGACGAGCAGACCAAGCATATGGCGGACGAAGCTGCGCAGGCCGGTCTCAAAGGCATTCCGCTGATTGAAGCGCAACTTAAAACTCAGATGGGTGCGATCAACGCGGCCGAGCAGAACGCCGTTGGACGCGGCGGAGTCGAGATTCCAGCGCAGTCGGCCGATTATGCCTCGCAAAGAGTATCCGCGCAACGCATCTCAGACCAGAAGATCGTTGAAAGCCATCAGCGATTTACCGAGCAGATTCGCGCCCTGAACGAATCCGCAAATGACTCTGAGGTTACCGGTTACGCGCGCATCGAAGCGGACACGCGAAAGCATTTAGAGACCCTCGCAAAAGACTATGAAGCTCAATACGGCGAGGATCGAAGCGCATGGGCAGGCTACCAGGAGGAGAAAAAACAGATCCAGACCGCCGCTGATCGGGAAATGCTGCAGCTCCACCAGCGGACGATGAGTGAAATCAGCAAGGAAGAAGAGCAGGCCGCGCGCTACACGCTTTCCCCATGGGAACAAGCCGCCCTCAAAATCCAAGACGATTGGGCGGATAAAGTCCGCGCGATAAATGCGGACGAAGATCAGCAACGTGCTCATGTCCAGGGGAACATAGACGCAGTGGTGATGATTGAACAGGAGGCCGACGCCAAGCGAGTTGCAGCCCATCAGTTGATGGTCGCCCAGATGACGCAGGCCGAAGAGGAGATGCGCAAAGAGCTCGCCAACGGTCTGCAGAGCCTGTTCAGCCACCCCGAGCAGTTCTTCGAGAAGCGGGCCATGGACACCGCCTTTCAGTTGATGGCCAATGAGATGCTCTCGGCATTCAAAAGCAGCACGCCCGCGGGCGGCATTCTGCAATATCTCTTCGGCATGGGGCCGCAGATGAGCACAAGCACGAACCCGGTCGACGCAATGAGTTCCGCGCTGGGATTCGGAAGTCATGGGACCGCCGGACTTTCGTCGACATCCGCCATCAACCCCACCATGGTGCAGTTCCAGCAGGGCAGCTCGACGCTGCTCACAGCAGGCCAGATGCTCGTAAGCGCGGCGAGTTCGCTGCAGTCCGCCGCGGGCACCATCGGCGCGAGCGGCGGTTTGGGAATCGGCTCGGGCGCAAGCAGCGGCCTTTCATTGCCGGGGTTCGCGGGCGCGGGCTCCAGCGCGTCCTCCGGCGGCGGCGGCAGTTTCGACCTCTCCTCGCTTTCTGACAGCAACGCGATGATGCTGCCGGGGGTTTCTAGCACGTCTTCTTCTTTGATCTCCGCGGGAAGCTGGAACAATTCGATGATGCTCCCCGGTGTGAGTGCTATGGCGGGAGAGCCCACTTCTTTGCTTGGCACCAGCGTTCCCGGCTCAGCGGGAGCCACGGCAAGCGGGGCGTCGGGATTGTCGGCCGCGGCGAACATCGGGGCTGGCGTGATGCTCGGCGCGGGAACGCTCTACTCGGCCTATCAAGATTCAAACCCCGTCGCTGGAGGAGTCGGAGGACTGGAGTCCGGCGCGATGATCGGCGGCGCGATCGGCGGACCGGCCGGGATGGTCGTCGGCGCCATCATCGGCGGCATTGCTGGCGTGGTCGCAGGATTGCTTGGCGACAAGGGCAGAAGCGAAGCTGAAAGCCTCGATGTGAACACGATCCAGCCGGAGCTCGCGAAGGACGTGCAGGATTACGAAGCGGGACGGTCCGGATACGAGACGCTGGCGCCGGCGCTCAACAGTATGCTAATCAGCGCGCAAAACGAGACCCAGCAGATGGGCAGCGGCGCGCGCGCCTATTTCAGCAACAACATTCAGCCGGAGATCAACGCCGTGCTTGCGTCGCTGCAAAAGCAGGAGCGAGGCGGCCGGAGCGCCGTCACTCTCTCCGCGGCGCAGTATCACGAGGGCGGCTGGACGGGCGACTTTGGCGATCTGGCGACGAGCGACACCGAAGGCTTCATTCACGCGATGCAGAACGAATTCGTGGTGAACCCGATCGCGGCCGCGGCGCACGCGCCGATCCTGCAGGCCATGAACTCAGGAACCAATTTCGCCTATTCGAACAGCGTGCAGCCGAGGATGCCTGCCGGCTCCGCTGGCGGCGGCAACATGCAACTGACGATCCAGGCGCTCGATTCGAAGAGCGTGGCCCAGTGGGCGAAGGCCGGCGGAGGCCTGGCGCTGATGGCCGCGCTGAACCAGGCACAGCGCCAATACAGCGGCGTGGGGAGAGGGTAGATGGCGCAGACCGACATTCTGAATCCGACGCCGACTCACCCGCTGAACCCCGACTACGGCTTCCAGAAGAAGCGGCCGTTGACCCACCTGAATGCGAAGGCGAACCAGGGATCTCCGTATTTCCGCGAGATCACCGACACGGGCCACCAGTTCGTTTTGAGCTGGAACGATAAGCTCGCGACGCACGCCCGGAAACTGAAGTGGTATTACGAGCAGTACCGGGACGGATTCTTCACGATCGTGGATCACGAGGCCTGCGGCCGACACTATGTGGGCCGCTTTTCGCAGCCGGTTGAGCCGATCCCCACTTCGCACAACCATTGGAGCGTGCAGCAGGTTTTATTCGACGAAGTTCCGCTCGCGCCGATGCTCATCTATCCGAATGACTGGAACAACGACGCCATATGGCGCCTACTGTTGAATGACTTCGGCGACAGGATGGCCGCGGCGGTTTCGGGAACGTGGACGCTCGGCGCAAACGCTCTAGCCAAAAGCGAGTATCTCTTCACGGATGCTGGCACAGTCACAACCGACCAATGCTCTTATGTCTATGCCGGCTACGGCTTTCAATTTTGGGCGCCAACGGGACCCGCGTGCGGGCAAGCGACGGTGCTGCTGGACGGCACAGCGGTCGGTACGATCGATTTCTATTCTGCCGCGGCCGCGGCCTCTTCCATGCTGTTGCAGGTTCAAAACGTTTCGCTCGGAATCCACACGGTGAGCTTGCTTCCCCTGAACACGAAGAACGCGGCGAGCAGCGGAATGACCGTGTGGTGGGACGCGCTGAAGGTGATGCGATAGATGCCCTTTCCCTATAGCTCCGAGTTGATTCAGATCATGTCGGCCAGGAGCGGAGCCGCTCCGGTGCTGCTGCTCGACGTTGTGGCTATCGACGGCACGAGCTACCATTGGGCGAGCAAAGAGATCGACGTCGCGCCGGTATATCCAGAGACATTGCCGGGCACACCGCCCGCCGCTTGGCTCGCCGGGCTTGCCAACCCGCCGGCAAACTACGACACGCATTATTTTCCGTGGCTTCTGAGCGTGAGCGGCTTCAATCAGAACCGCGCCCAGCAGGCCGTGACGGCTTCGGTCATGGTGCAGAACATTAGCGGCGACTCGCTGAAACGCGATCTGATGGGGATGCTGACCGCGCGCACTTTCGAGGGAGCGATCTATTGCTTCCGGGAGTGGAACTTACTCTCGCAGGAAGCGGAGTTCGAGCAGCATGGCCATTTGACCGTGGTGCCGGCCAGTGAGCGCATCTGCACCTTTGGCGCGAATCTTCTGTTCAACCCGAATGACTATGATGGACAGCCATATACCTACTCCGAGACGTGCCAGTGGCGGTTCGGCAGTCCTCAATGTGGATCGACGGCGGTAAACGACAGTGAGTTCGCGACGCCGTGCGACAACACTTATACCACTTGTCACCAGCTCAATCGCTTCGGCGGCGAGCTGAATACGGTTGTCTTTCCGCAGAGTCCCACGACGGCGCAAACGAGCTCGAACCAGGTGCAGTACCGGAGATTTGTCTGATGGCCAGTGGCGACATCTGCACCGCGAACATGGGGACGCCGTGGTCCCTGGCCTACGGATTCTTTCGCGCGACCGGGATGCGGAAGATCAATTACTCCGTTCCCGCGGCTGATGAGACGCCGCAACCCGCCGACATGCAGCTTGGGGTGTGGGATCTTGGCGAAGGGGAACTCGACGGCTGCAACGCGCTTTGGATCAATGACGAGCTTCAGTTTGCCTACGATTCGACCGGCCTTCCGATGGGACCGAACCTTGTCGGCCAGCCGTCCAGCAACATCGCCACCACGCCGGCGCTGAGCTCTTTTTCGTTTCACACAGGATGCGATGCGCCACTGGGTTCAGGAGGCGGCGTTTCGCAAACCGAGCAGCTCGTCGACCCCATCCTCGATCTCATCGGAAGTCTGATTACTCCGCTCTGCTGGTCCAGGCGCGCGTATTACACCATCGCGTGGACGCCTGCCAGCGACGACAACTCAGAGATGTCTCCGGTGGCTGACTTTCGTGGGATGCGCTGCCGGATCTTCGACGGCAACGGCGACTACATCGCCTATAAGTTCACGACTAACCCGATTTGGCACTTCGTGGACCTCTGGCTGAGACGCGCGATTAAACCGGAATACGCGATCCCGCAAGGTGGCCGTCCCGACGCTCTGACCGCTGATGAGAGCGCACGGTTCAATTGGCCTTCTATCTTCGCCGCGGCTCAGTATTGCGATGAACTGCTGGCGAACGGATTGCCGCGTTTCTCGGGGAGCTATGTTTTCGCGAGCGGATCCACGCTGGCAGCGATGCTGGAGCAGGTGCTTCTCTGTTGCCGCGGATATTGGTACGAGTACGCGGGCCAGATCTACGTTTTCATCGACCAACCGCGAGCTTCGACATTCCTGGCAACGGCCGACCACCTGGCCAGCGCGAGCCTTGAGGCGGATCAATCCCAGGTGGACCAGAACGCAAATCGGTACATCGCGGAGTTTCTCGAATTGGGGCTTCCAGCCGTCGCCGCGATCAATACGATCACCGAGACCCCAGCATCCGGCAGCACGGCAGCGTCAGTCGTGATCATCACCGAACACGACAGCCCGTGCGCAGTGGGCGATGTGATCAGCGTGGGCGGCGTGAACCCTTCGACCCTTGATGCCGCCTACTCTGTAACTGCCACACCGTCCTCAAATCCGCTGGAGGTCGATTGTTCAGTCGCCAACGGTACGGCGCTTAGCGGGACAGGCGGATCGATCGGCTACATTCAGTCGCGCTTCAGCCAGCGAACGCCTGAGATCAACCACATCCAGCATCAGATGGCCCTCGGGCAGATTCTGCCGCCGAATGTTACTGGGACGCGCCTCAAGAGGGTCAAGGTCTCCTATAACTACGCCAACATGACGATCGATCAAGCGCTGCGGCTATTGCAGTACGAGGTCTATCGCGACCTGGGAATCGATTGGCTCAATCCGAACCTGTTGCAGCAAGTCTACGGCAACACTGATCTGTTGGGATCTCCCTACCAGCCGCCATGGCAGTTCACGCTGAGCTTCTATTCCGAGAGCGTCGACAGCTCGATGCGTGCGCTGAAGGCGCAACAGGTTGGCGATGTGATTACTCTCGACCCATCGATCCTGTTTGAACTGGCAGGCGACTACGAGATCATCGCCAAGAACGTGAGTCACTTCCAGCAGGAAGTTGAAGATACGACCACAGGGAGCTTTATAACTCCCGTTTCGCGCCAGGCCGCGATGAACAATGGCACAGACCAGGGATCGGGTGTTCTGCAGCTCACGCTGCGCACTTTCAACCGCAGCGCCGCGATCTTTACTGACGCGCCGGTGGCCGCGAATTCGAGCTTCGCGACGGTGCCTGGCCAGCTCCCTTATGCAGGCAGCTCCGCGTATGGGGCTGGGTGGGCTTTGTCGAGCAACTCATTGTTCACGATCAGCACACCGTGGACCGGTTCCTTCACCGACTATTTAATTTCGACCGCTTCCTGGACCGAGATTGTGATCACTCTCGCCGGCGGGAAGCAGCTCACCTATCCGGCGGGCGTGAAGAACCACATTTCGTGCGATCCGACGATCGATTCGTGGACCTTCTACATTAATGATCCGAGTTTGACGGGAGGGATCACGCCATCTGTCGATGCCGAAGGTCCAACGCCGGGAACTGGTGTATTCGTTTTGTTGTCGTTTACAGTGCCTCTCCCGGTCAAGAATGAGACGAACGTGGACAGCTTCAACCTCTAGTGACTAGTTGATAAACTTTGGCCTCAAAACCGGCCAGATATGGAAAACCGGAGATTCGCCGTTCTTTCGCCACCACTATCGTCGAACGGCTGTATTCACTATAACGAAGCGGCTGCAGCTACAGCACGTGGCTCGGTCTGTTCCCGCGTCCCCGTACAATAGAGAAGGAATCCAACCCTCCCGGCCGATGGCGGACAAAGACGAAAAGAAAATCCGAAAGCCCGGCTCCGAAGAGCCGAAGCGCAAGCCCGACGACGAGGTGGCGGGCAAGGTCTACGACGCGCGGCTGATGCGCCGATTGGGCCACTACGTGCGCCGGTACTGGCTGCAGGCCGGGGTCGCATCGCTCGCGGTGTCGCTGAAATCGCTGTGCGACGTGACCGGGCCGATCCTGATGATGGTGGCCGTGGACCGCTACCTGACGCCGCAGTCGGCTACGAGCGAGCCCTCGGATTTCGTCGCCCACTGGGTAGCGAACTCGAGCCCGCTGGCCCGGGTGCTTCCCACGGCGGCGGCGCAGGGCGTGACCCGGCTGGCCGCGATCTACCTGGCGATGCTGGTTTCGGCGTACCTGTTCCAGTTCGTTCAGGTCTACCTGATGCAATGGACGGGCCAGAAGATCATGTTCGATCTGCGCCGGGATATCTTCCGGCACATGCAGCGCATGCATGTCGGATTCTTCGACGTGCATCCGGTGGGGCGGCTGGTCACACGGCTGACCTCCGACGTGGACGCCATCAACGACATGTTTACCGACGGCGTTTTGGCCATCATCAACGACGTCTTCATGCTGACGATCATGGCCTGCGTGATGCTGGCGATCAGTTGGTGGCTGGCGCTGCTGGCATTCTCCGTGCTGCCGCTGATCCTGATCGTCACGCGGCTGTTTCGCGATCACGTGCGCGAAAGCTACCGGCGTGTGCGCACGGCCATCGCGCGGATCAACAGCTTTACCCAGGAACACATCTCGGGCATGAGCGTGGTGCAACTTTTCAACCGCGAGGAGCGCGCCTACCGGGACTTCGAGGACGTGAACCGGCAGCACATGGTCGCGTTCAAGGACACCATCTTCGCCTATGCGCTCTACTATCCGGCAGTCGATTTTCTTTCCGCGGTGGCGATCGCGCTGGTGGTTTGGCGGGGCGGCGCAGGCGTGCTGCGTCTGCCGCCGACGGTGACCATCGGCGTGCTGATCATGTTTACGCAGTTTTCGCTGCGGTTCTGGCGGCCGATCCAGGATCTGAGCGACAAATACAACATCCTGCAGGCCGCGATGGCCGCCTGCGAGCGCATCTTCAAGCTGATGGACACGGCGCCGGAGATCGTGCCCCCCGCGCATCCCCTGGCCGGCGATGGCTCGAATCGCATCGAGTTCCGGCATGTGTGGTTTACGTATCAGAAGCTGACCGAAGAGCAAAAGGCCGCGGTGGCAAAGGCCGAAGAGTCGGCGACAGACGGCGCGGCACTGGCCGGCCTGGACGGCATCGAGTGGATCCTGAAGGATGTTTCGTTCGCCATCGAGCCGGGGCAGACGGTGGCGATTGTCGGTCACACGGGGGCGGGGAAGACGACGCTGACCAGCCTGATGATGCGCTTTTACGATGTCACCGCAGGGCGCATCCTGCTCGACGGCGTCGATTTGCGGGAGCACGACCTGACCGAGCTGCGGCGGCACTTCGCGGTGGTCTTGCAGGACCCGTTCCTGTTCTCCGGCACGATTGGCGAAAATGTTCGCCTGGGCAACGAGCAGATCGACGAAGCTGCGATGCGGCGCGCGGCGCGAGACGTGAACGTGCTGGACTTTATCGAGAGCCTGCCGCGGGGATTCGACGAGCCGGTGCGGGAGCGCGGCAACGCGCTTTCTACGGGGCAGAAGCAGCTCATCAACTTTGCCCGGGCGCTGGCCTACAATCCGCGCATCCTGATCCTGGACGAGGCGACCTCGAGCGTCGACACCGACACGGAGATCCGGATTCGATCGGCTCTTGAGCGCATGGTCGAGGGGCGGACGAGCGTTCTGGTCGCGCACCGGCTCTCCACCGTGCAGCGGGCCGACACGATCCTGGTGATGCACAAGGGCCAGTTGCGCGAGATGGGCTCGCACCAGGAACTGCTGGCCGCGCGCGGGCTCTACTGGAAGCTCTACCAGTTGCAATACAAGGACCAGGAGACGGGCTTCCTTGCGCCGCCGCCGCGGGAGGCGTCCGCCGCGCAGGCGGTGTGAGAAGAGCATGGATGAAAGGAGTCAGATCCATGAAAGTCAGCCGTAGACAAAAGGTGCTCGTCTACACAGTGACAAACATCTCGGCAATTTTCTTCTCTGCGGTGGCGGCCACTCGGGGACAATTGTCGCTCCAGTGGGGAATTACGATCTACCTGGTCTCTGCGGCGTGGATAAACCTTATGTTTTGGTTCGCGTTCAGAACGAAGGATAAAGCGTCCAGGCTTCCGACGGAGGATAAGGCGGCCAAACCCAAGAAAGTCAGCCGCAAACTCAAGGTGTTCTGCTACACGGTGCTGAACTTCTCGACTTTTTCTTCTCCGCGACAACGGCCATTGAGAGACAAATGTCGCTCCCGTGGGCTCTTACGCTCTACCTGGCCTCGGCTGCATGGATAAACCTCCTCCTCTGGGCCGGGTTCAGAATGATGAATAAAGGGAGCCTCTAGCGCTTGGGGCGCTACGATGGTCGTATATCTGGGCGGTCTTTTATCCCCGAAGCAGGGCAGGGAACAGGTGACTGGCCGGCCTCCTGCGGCTTGTGAAGAAACGGCCGGGATATGATGAGAGGATTGGAAGCATTTCAGTGGTTCGCTTGCTGACATAGCATTTGCGGCTAGAGCGCAGGATTCAATGAAAGAAAACGCGACCCCCAAAGTCGAACTCTTCGACACCAGTCTCCGCGACGGCTTGCAGCAGCCGGACCTGGAGATCTCGGTGCCCAATGCCGTCGTTCTGCTGAAGCGGATGGCGGCCTTCGGAGTGCATTATGCCGAGATCGGATTTGCCGGGGCCAACCAGTTCGTCGGCGAGCTGACCGCCGCGCTCGAATCCGTCGATACCGGGGCGATGCGGCTGGCTCTGTTTGGCCGTACGCGCGGCCGCGGCGCCAAGGTGGCCGACTGGCCCGATGTGCAGGTCATGGTGCGCAACAAGCGGCGCATCCCCGCCGCGGTGATCGTGGTCAAATCGCGGCTGCTCGACGTGGAGCGGTCGCTGGAGACGACGCCGGAAGAAAACCTGCTGATGACGCGGGAGACCATCGACGCGTTGCAGGCGGAAGGGCTGGAGGTTCTGGTCGATCTGGAACACGGGATGGACGCCAGTTGCGGGCGCTGCGAAAACGGCAACCCTTGCAGCGACGATTTTACGAAGCGCAGCCGCGAGCACTTTCATCGGCTCGTCGAGCAATGCGTCGAGCAGAAGGTGAGCCGCATCGTGGTGTGCGACACCAACGGCGGCTCAAGCCCGGAAGAGGTCGCGCAGGCGCTGGCCGGTCTGAAACGCGATTTCCCCGATGCGCATTTTGGATTTCACGGCCACACAGATCGCGGCTTGGGCATCGCCAACACGCGGGCGGCGATTCTGGCGGGCGCGGATCACGTGCAGGGCACGGTGATCGGGACCGGCGAACGCTGCGGCAATGTGAACCTGACCACGGTGGTTGGGGCGATGCAGCTCCGTGGCGAGGCGGAGTTCGTTTCGCCCGAAGCGCTGAGGGGACTCACGAGTCTGGCGCACTCGGCCTATGCGGCATTCGGGCTGGAGGCGCCGCACAGCACGCCGATCGTCGGCGCGGGCGCCTTCGGCACATGGGCCGGGATGCACGGCTCGAGCGAGCGCAAGAATCCCGGAGCGTACCTGTGGTGCGATCCGGCGCAGATCGGCGCTGTGCCGACCATCGGCGTGAATGCGCAGTCGGGCAGAGCCAACGTCCTGCTGCTTTCCGAATCGCTAGGCGTGCCGCTCAACTCCGCGCAGGCGCAGACGCTGATGGACTCGAATCAGGCGATGATCGAGGGCGGCGGATACACGGCCAGCGAGATTTCGTTCCGCCTGGCTGCCATGCGCGTGCTGGGAACGTTGCCGGATTGGTTCACGGTGAAGAGCTGGCGCATCTTTGACGAGTGCGACGAGGTTGGGGACCACTACGCCATTGCGTTTATGACGCTGATGCTCGGCGACAAGGTCGCCACGACGCGCGCCGAAGGCGCTGGCCCGGTCGATGCCCTGACGAAGGCGATGCGCCGCGTGCTCGACAAGCCGTACCCGTCCTTGGCCGAGATGCACCTGGGAACGTTCACTGTTACAGCCCTCGACGTGAAGGCGCACGATTCCGCGGCGCACGTGCGCGTGACGGTGAGCTTCAATGCGGCGGGCCGGGAGCCGTGGGTCACCGCCGGCGTAAGCAGCGACCTGAACCAGGCGGCGCTGATGGCCATCGTGGATGGGTTCCATCATTGGCTGCTGGTGCGGTCGGAGGATTCGGCCGGCGCGGCGGGTGAAAAGCCGGGACAACTGTCGCCGCAAAGCGCCTGAGATCGCGGCGAGTTCGCGCCCCAAAAAACATGCGCCACCCGCGGTTGCAGGTGGCGCATTTGGTTTTGGTCGCGTTCCGGGGGCGGAGCTACTTGACTACCGAAGGCCGCGTGTCGAGCTTGCCCGAGGCGTAGCCGGCGATCATGTCGGTGATCGGGACCGGCGTGTAATCGCCGGCGTGGCCAGCCTGGCCGAACTGCGTCATGCGCTGCGCAACCACCTTCTCCATGGCTTCGCGCGCGGGCTTCATGTAGTCGCGCGGGTCGAACTTCTCGGGTGTTTCGACGAAGACCTTGCGAATCGCGCCGGTCATGGCGAGGCGGTTGTCGGTGTCGACGTTGATCTTGCGCACGCCGTTGCGGATGCCGAGTTGAATCTCTTCGACGGGCACACCCCAGGTCGGCTTCAGTTGGCCGCCGTACTTGTTGATGATGTCCTGTAGGTCCTTGGGCACCGAGGAGCTGCCGTGCATGACGAGGTGGGTGTGCGGCAGGCGCTCGTGGATCGCGATAAGAATGTCCATCTTGAGGACCGAGCCATCCGGCTTCTTGGAGAACTTGTAGGCGCCGTGGCTGGTGCCGATGGCGATGGCCAGCGCGTCAACGCCGGTGCGCTCGGCGAATTCGACCGCCTGATCAGGGTCGGTAACGTGCTCGAGGCCCGAGCCGCCCGCGCCGTGGCCGTCTTCGACGCCGCCCAGCACGCCGATTTCGCCCTCGACCGTGACGCCGCGCGCGTGCGCGAACTCGACCACCTTCTTCGTAACGGCCACGTTCTCGTCGAAGGTAGCCGGGGTTTTGCCGTCTTCCTTGAGCGAGCCGTCCATCATGACGCTGGTATAGCCGAGCTCGATGGCGCTTTTGCAGGTCTCAAAGCTGTTGCCGTGATCCTGGTGCATGGCGATGGGAATCTCGGGATTCAGCTCGCTCGCAGCCAGAATCAGGTGGAACAGGTAGCGATCCTCGGCGTACTTGCGCGCGCCGCGACTGGCCTGGATGATGACCGGCGATTTGGTTTCCTTGGCTGCCGCCAGGATGGCCTGAATCTGCTCCATGTTGTTGACGTTGAACGCGCCGACGCCGTATCCGCCCTTCGCAGCTTCGTCGAGGAGCTGCCGCATCGAGACAAGAGGCATGAAAAATCTCCTTTAGTTTGGCTTCAGCCGCGTCTTTGCTTGCGCAAAGCAGGCCGGCCGCAGAAAATCCAATCAACTTTATGGTAGCAGAGGCGCGGCCGAGAAAGCAGAGGACCAGTTTGTACTGCCAATCAGCTTTCTGAAAGTGGACCTGCCGGCTCATTTCGGGAGACCGGTTCGCGTGCATTTCCCATCCGACTCACAGGTCGACGTGCTCTGCGTCACCTGCAAATGCTTGACACTCCCCCAGGTTGTTGGAGGATCATGGAATTCCCCCGGGAAAGAGAGAATTCAATGATGTCTCTTGCCAGACAGCATGCCGCCAAGCATCGAATCTGCTGGGTTCTTATTCTCCTTTCTATGTCCGCCTGGTCACAGCAGGCAAGGACCACCGCTCCAAAGAAGGCGTTAGTGGACCCTAAGTGCGCTTTCTTGCGGAGTGAAGTTCGGCGAATTGCGCAAGATCAGCAGGATTTCATCACTGCCTCGCCGCTCGCGGCGGTCGCCAGTGCCGACGGTCTTGCCGCGACAAACAGCACCGTGTCCGATTGGGCAGATTACGTTGCGGCAACTGAGGTATTCGCGGCCCGTCGGACGATTATGGGTCTCGAGGTTTATTCATGTGAGCGCAAGATTCGACTATCGGATACCTCACGCCTCCCTAGCATTGAATATGCGCGAGTTGCCCAGGTGCGGCGGGCTGCTGAAAGATGGCAGGAATCAGCTGGAGATCAGGGGAAAGATTTTGCCGACGGAATTACCAGCAAAATGAATGCGGTTTACGAAGCGGAGACGAGGAGCTTCTATAACCAGCCGACCATAAAATTCGACGATCCCGACATCGGCAAGGACTACCCCAACTTGAACGCAATGATTCAAAGCTCGTCGCTTGATCAGGGCACAAAGGCGTTCTACACCGCGGCCCTCCCATTCTTGCGATACGAGGAAGCTGGCAGGCTCGCCAACGCCTTGAACGGAGTGGACAAGGATCAGGGTCTGAATTATGCGTATTTGCTCCGAAAAGATTTAGGCGACCGAGTTGAAGCTGCCACGGCCGAGAAGAATCAACTCACGAACGAGGAGAACAAGGAAAGGATTGGGCGACTCATGAAATATGCGATTTACGTGCTCGCTGCACTATTCCTGCTCGCGTTAGCCTGGGTGGCAACGGACCGCACTCGCGCGAAATTCCGCGCCTTTCGTCTCGGCCTAAAGAGGTCGCCGTTTTGGGGAGGAAACGCCGAGTGGATTTTCTGGGATCCGGGTGAAACCGTCGTTCTTCTTGAACACAAGAAACTCGTTCCAATGAAGGATCGGGACGGGGGATATCGAACAATCTCCGCGTGGAACGGCCAGGAATACAAAGGACGAATATCCTATAAGACCCAATTTTCGACTTGGAAGAGCGATCCGATTATTACGAGCGACGGATTAGCGGTGAACCTCGGTGTCGGTATTTGGTGGCGAATTGTTGACGCGGGCCTCTACGTCTCCCGGATCGCTGCAGATTATCACGAAGGCGATCATCACACTGGCGAAAACCTTGCAGAAGCGGCCGAGTTTTGGATCAAGAAGCTGGCGGCAGGAACGTTGCGGGCGGAAGTGAATCAGTTGCCTGCGGAAAAGCTGATCTCCCCATACGTTGAAGCGTATTTGCAGGTTAGCTCAGGATCGAAGGATGGCTCTGCTCCTCAGCAGAAGCCGGTGCCGAATTTCTCCGACCAATTAGACGAAGCTCAAAAGGAGCTTAAGAAAAAGACAATCGAATATGGGATCGAGATCGAAAGGCTCGAGGTGCAGGAACTCATTCTCCCGCCGGTCTACCAGCAAAAGCTTGAGGCTGTCCGCGTCGCGTTCTTGGAGCCAACTCAAGCGACAGCGCTCACAAGGGCGCAAGTCATTGCCCTGGAAGGCTTGGCGGGTGTCATAGGGAAGGAAAAGGTTGGCCTCATCGAAGTCTTGAAGCATGTTGATCTTTCCCGTCTGAACATGAATCCCTTCACGGGTGTGGTCCCAATCGTGCAACCGATGATCGACACCCTCAGTCGGCAGAGTGAAAAGGCTCTACCACCATCGGCAAGTCAAGACGGAGAAAGCACCCGGTCAAACTAGGCCGGGGGCTCGCCACCGCCAAGGAGGGAGGCGAGGTCCGTGGTGTGATTGGCTGGTCGCATGCGCAAGGCGCGTCTCCTCTGTGCCGAATCAGTCCGGAGCGGGTCCCGCCGATTCCAGAAAGGAATGACTGCCCGAGTGCGAGGGAACCACGTGGGTGAGCCGCCGGTTGTGGACGACGAGTGTGTCGAGATACCAAAGGTTGACCGAGGGCAGATCGTGGGCCAGGATTTGCTGCGCCTCGACGGCCGTCGGCGCCGAACACACTTACGCATAGCTGATCTGCCCTAGAATCGCCGGCGCCTTCGCGCCCGTTGCCGCGGGTACGTTGCCGGGGAGACGATGCCACGTGTTCCAAGCGAGCAACGCGAAGGCTGCGGCCTCCTTGGCTTCGGCGGGCATGCCGAATCGCTCGCTCGCCGCGACCGTGCATCCCAGGGGCTCGAGGCGCGCGCGAAGCATTGCGACGAGAGTTCTGTTTCGCGCTCCGCCGCCAGAGAGAATGAAGTCAACGCTCGATCCCGCCATCGTGGGCGCGGCAAATCGGGCGTAGCTTCGCGCAATCGACTCGGCCGTGAGCGCGGTGGCGGTAGCAAGCGCATCGTTCGGATTCCTGGATTGCGCAAGACACTTGTCCAAGAAATCCGCCGCGTAAGCGCGGCCGAACTGTTCGCGACCCGCGGTTCGCGGCGGCTTGAGCCGGAAGAATGGGTGACGCAGGGCTTCTGCGAGGACGGGCGCGATCACGGCGCCCTTGGCGGCGAACGCGCCATTGCGGTCGAAGGGCTTGCCGAGAAGCTCCTGCGCGAGCCAGTCGAGGATCATGTTGCCTGGCCCGGTGTCGAAGGCAAGCACTGCGTGCAGCGGAGCTTTTGGAGGAATGACAGTCAAATTGGCAATGCCGCCAATATTCTGCAGAACGCGGCCGCGCCTGGCATCGGCGAAGAGCACGAAGTCGAGGAGCGGAACGAGCGGCGCGCCCTGCCCGCCGGCCAGCATGTCGGCTGGGCGAAAGTTCGAGACGACCGGCAAACGGAGGGCGGCGGCGATGGCTTGCGCCTCGCCAGCCTGCCACGTGCAGGCAAATCGCCGGCCGGCGTAGCTCTCGCAGCGCGGCTGATGATAGAGGGTTTGACCGTGGCAGCCGACGAGGTCGAGCTTCGCGTGATGCCGCCGCGCCGTTTCTGCGACGGCCTCGGCGTACGCGAGTCCCAGGCGCCAGTTGAGGCGCGCCAGCTCGGCCGTTGACGTCGATTGCGCGTTCATTGCGGCCAGCACGGCCCGGCGCAGCGGCGCCTGATAGGGGAAGTGCTCATGCGCTAGCAGCTTGAGCTTTGGGACTGGCTTTCCCGAAGCGATACGAACAATGGCGACGTCGATTCCGTCGGCGGAGGTGCCGCTCATGACTCCGGCGACGGTGATTGGGCGGAGGCTCATGCCGGTGCAATCTCCTGAACTTCGGCGGCCCGGGCGACCCTTTCGCTAAAGCGCAAAACCTGCCCGCGCAACGCGTCAAATTGAGCCTTGGTCAAAGCCGGCGGCATTTCGGCTGGAAACACCTTGAGGCGTTTGCGCGCCGACACGCGCGATCGCTCAAAGAGCAGCGCCCGAAACGCTGCAGATCTCTCGCCCTCGGCGATCAGCGCCTCAAACACGCGGAGGATCGGCTCGGGGTGGTGGCAGATCTCGACCAGGTCCGATCCAACGCGCACCGCCTCAATCCCCGCTTCCTCAATGGGCATGAACTTGACCACACCGCCCATCTCAAGATCGTCAGAGAGAATGATGCCGTGGTAGCCGATTCTCTTCCGCAATACGGATTGAATCCAGAAGTTCGAGACGCTCGCCGGACGCTTCTTGTCCGCAGTCTCGGGATATGCGGCATGGTTGACCATGACGATGGGCATTTCGTCGCGGAGGGCGCGGTACGGCTCCAGATCCTCTTGCCACAGCTTCTGCCATGGGCGCCGAATGGCCGGAGTCTCCAAATGCGAGTCGCGCGTGCCGCCGCCCAGGCCGGGAAAGTGCTTGACGCAACCGGCCACGCCGCGGCCCCCGAGCCCGGCCAAGAATGCGCGGGCATACGAAACCGTTTGCGCAGCGGTTGGGGCGGGGCAGCGCGACCCCAGCACTTCGGCGGATTCGGGAAGCGCGAGATCCACCATGGGCGCCAGCGACGTGTTGAAGCCGAAGGCCTTGACCGCGCGGGCGATCAACTCGCCGTGCACGTGAGCAAGCGATCCGTTGCCTTTTTGCCGCGAGGCCGTGGCTACAGCCTGCGCGGAGGGAATCGGGGCCAGCGCTTCGTTGAGCCGGTTCACCGTTCCACCTTCTACATCGACGAAGGTTGTGCAATGCGGCAGGCAAAATTGCGTGGCCTGCTTGAGCAAGGCGCGGGTTTGCGTAACATCGGCGATATTACGCTTGTAGAGAATGATCCCCGCCGGCCGCATGAGCTTGAGCCAGGCGCGCTCCATTCCCGAAAGCTCCTTGTCGGTCAACCCCACCACCAGCAGACTGCCTACAGCATGGCGTAAACTCGCCGTCATCCCTTCTCCTTTAGCTCCCGTTGCAACTCTTCCAGAAGATTGAGCGCCTGCAGCGGGGTGAGCGAATTCACGTCCGTCGATTCGATCCGGTCGACGATTTTCTGCGACAGCGGGGTAAAGATCGTCATCTGCATCGGATCGACTTCGGTCTCAACCTGCACGCTCTGGCGCTCCTGTCTTTCGTGCTGGCGCAGAACGTGCTTCGCCCGCTCAATGACCGCGGACGGCAGCCCGGCCAGCCGCGCGACCTCGATGCCATAGCTCTTGCTCGCGGCGCCCGGCTCGATGTTGTGAAGAAACACGATTCCGCTGGCGCTTTCCTTTACGCCGACGCGCAGGTTGCGCACGCGAGGCAGCTTCTCGGCCAGCATGGTCAACTCGTGATAGTGCGTAGCAAACAGCGTCCTGGCGCCGACTTCGGCGTGCAGGTACTCGACGGTCGCCCATGCCAGCGAGAGGCCGTCGAATGTGGCTGTGCCGCGGCCCATCTCGTCGAGCAGAATCAGCGAACGCTTCGTCGCCGTGTTGAGGATGGTGGCCGTCTCCGTCATCTCGACCATGAACGTCGAGCGGCCGCGGGCGACATTATCGCTGGCGCCGATGCGCGTGTAGATGCGATCGACCAGCCCGAAGCGGAGGCTCTCTGCCGGCACAAAACTGCCCATCTGCGCCAGCAGCACCAGCATGGCCGCCTGGCGCAGATAGGTGCTCTTGCCGCCCATGTTGGGACCGGTGACGAGCAGCAGGCTTGGGCCCTGGTCGCCGGCGTTCAAGTAGACATCGTTGGCGATGAAGCGGCCCTCGCGGGTCTCTTCCATCCATTGCTCGATGACCGGATGGCGCGCGGCGACGGCCTCCAACAACTGCTTTTCGGTCAATTGAGGACGCGAATAGCGGCGCAGCACGGCCAAATGCGCAAAGCAGGCCAGCAGATCCGCCTCGGCTACCGCCGCGGAACTGCGCCGGATGCGCCCTGCGTTGCCGATCACGAATCTCCTCAGTTCGGCGAAGATTCGCTTCTCGATCTCGATCGAGCGGTCGTGTGCGGTGAGGATTTTGCGCTCGTATTCTTTCAATTCCGGTGTCGTGAAGCGCTCCGCGTTGACGAGAGTCTGCTTGCGCTCGTAGTCGGCAGGCGCCAGGGCTTGGTTGGCCTTCGTAATCTCGATGTAGTAGCCGAAGACGGAGTTATAGCGCACTTTGAGTGAGCCGATTCCGGTGCGTTGGCGCTCGCGCTCCTCGATGGCGGCGATCGACTGGCGACCCGACGTCGAAACGGAGCGCAAGTCGTCGAGTTCCGGGTCGACTCCCGCAGAAATGGCGCCGCCATCGACCAAAGTCAAAGGCGGCTCAGCGACCAGAGTCGTCGCTATCCGCGCAGTCACATCGTCGAGAGTGTCGAGTTGGGCAGAGATCGCGCGCCATTTCGGCGCGGTCATCGCATCGAGCGCGGTCTTGAGCGCGGGAAGCCGGGAAAGGCTCGCGGCAAGCGCGCGGACATCGCGCGGGCCCGCCGAGTCGAGCGAGATGCGCGCCAGCAGCCGCTCCAGATCGAGGATTCCGCCGAAGGCCCTGCGAATCTCTTCGCGCTTGAGCAGGTCGCCGTGCGCTTCGCCAACCGCCTCGAAGCGAGCCTCGATCTCGGGCGCGCTGTTGAGCGGGCGCAGGATTGTCGCCCGCAGCAGCCGCTTGCCCATCGGTGTCAGGCACGCATCGAGAGTGCGAAAGAGCGTCACGCGGTCATCCTGGCCTGCGAAGAGCGGCTCGACGAGCTCGAGATTGCGTACCGTCACCTGATCCAGCTCCAAGGCCGTGGAGTGCTCTTCGAACTTGAGGCTGTCGATGTGCAGGGCTTCGTTCTTTTGCGTGGTGCGCACGTAGTGCAGCACCGCCCCGGCCGCGATTGCCGCCGGTTCGTGGCCGTGCAGGCCGAAGCCCTCGAGCGATTGCACGTTGAGTTGGCGCTCGACCAGCGGCCCGGCGAACTCTCGCGTCCAGACCCAATCCTCGACACGCGTGCGCGCCGAAATCCGCTCCAGTTGCGCGGGAAGTTCGGCGCTCGCTGGCAGGAGAACTTCGCTGGGCGCAGCGAGCAGCAACTCGTCGATAGCCTGCGCCCGGGCATTCTCGCCGCGGAATTCGGAGGTGCGAAACTCGCCGGTCGAGACGTCGAGCAGCGCCAGGGCGCAAACCGAGCCGTGCCCGCGGCCGGTCGGTGGCGAAGATTCAAACAGCGCGGCGAGGAAGTTGTTCTGTTCCTGCCCCAGTGCCGCGTCGAGCGCGGTGCCCGGCGTGAGGACGCGCGTCACCTCGCGCTTCACCAGCTTCTTGGTGAGTTTGGGATCCTCCATCTGGTCGCAGAGCGCGATGCGGTAGCCCTTGCGGAGCAGGCGCGTCAGATACTGCTCGACCGCGTGGTAGGGCACGCCGCACATCGGGATGCGGCGCTCTCTATCGCGGGCGGTGAGCGTGAGCTGCAACTCGCGGCTGGCCACGGCTGCGTCGTCGTAGAAGAGCTCGTAGAAATCGCCCATGCGGAAGAAGAGCAGCGCGTCGGGATTCTGGCGTTTGCCCGCGGCCCACTGGCGCATGAAGGGCGTGAGGTCGGGCGAGGTCTTTTCGGGGGCGGCGCTGTTGGCCGAGACGCTGTCTCCGGAAACGGAGGTGAGCGCAAACTCGGGCTCGCCCGGAGTGGGAGCTGGGGCTGCGCCCGCGCTTTGGGAATCGTCCTGGATCACGCTGGTTCTAAGACTAACGCGGCGGCGCGGGCGAGGGTAGCGGGACGAGGAACAGGGGCAGAGCAAAAATCAGCGGCGGGACGACTGGCGCCGGCCCGCCGCGACTTGTTCTGAGCGAGCCGATATTACCCAGCCGACGAATCGTCGTCGACCGCCGCGTCGTCTGCCGGAGCGTCATCCGCCGGAGCGTCGTCAGTCGGCGCCTCATCCGCTGGTGCGTCCTCTCCGCCGTATTCGCCCTCGGCACCGTATTCGTCGGCGGTCTGCTGTTCGCCGTCCGCCTGTTCGGCGTAGTCCTCGGCACTGCTCTCGTTGCCGGCGTCGGCTTCGTACTGGGCCGAATCCGCATCCTCATTCGCGATCTGCTGGTCCCAATTGGCCCAATCCTCATTCTGAGCTTCGTCGCCAGCCTCTTGGGAGTGGTCGGAGCCCCCGGCATCGCCATCCGCCCACCCGGTTTCTGTTTCGGCGTTCACGGCTTCGTCGTGCGCATCGGCGTAGTCGCCCGACGCAGCGTCCTGTCCTTCCTGCTGCTGGTCCTGCTGCGCCTGCGCCTGCTCGTCAGCCGATTGCTGCAACTCGGAGGAATCCGTGTCAGCGAGCATGCTGCTGTCGCCGGCCTGTCCGGCTTCGTCTTCTGCCTGCGCGCGATCGTCGGCAGCCGTGGCGTAGTCGCCATCGGAGACTGCCTGGTCGGCGGCGGCCTGATCGTTGGTTGCGGCGTCGGCAGCGGCCTGGGCGTCGGGATCCGTTTGATCGGCGGCCGGGTCCGTAGCTGTGGCGTCGGGATCGGTGGAATCGATGCTGGCCGTCGCATCCCCGGCGCCGGTATCGGACGAATCGGTCGAGGTCGTGTCGGTCCCGGTTAGATCTCCGGTATCGGTGGGGTCGGTCGCGATCCCCTCGTCCCCGGTTCCAGGGGAGTCAGTGGTCCCATCGGTCGCGCCCATCGGCTCGTCCGCCGGGGTTGTGTCCGTCGGGTCTGTCCCAGTTCCAGAGTCTCCGGTTCCAGAGGGATCGGTCCCCGGTTCTGCGACGCCAGCAGGCTCGTCCGATCCCGCAGGGGTTGTGTCCGTCGGGTCTGTCCCAGTTCCAGAGTCTCCGGTTCCAGAGGGATCGGTCCCCGGTTCTGCGACGCCAGCAGGCTCGTCCGATCCCGCAGGGGTTGTGTCCGTGGGGTCGGATGCGGTCCCGGAGTCTCCGGATCCAGAGGAGTCGCCGGGTTCCACAACGACAACTTCCTCCACTACTCCTTCCGGAGTGACTTCCTCCACCACTTCCGCCGGCGTTGCGGTTGCGTCTGGGGAGCCCTCGACGGCCCCCAGCGGATCGAGGATGGCATCGATAATCTCCTCCGTCACCGATCCGGAGTCGGAGGGACTCGTGACGTCACCTGGGGTTGCGGCCGGTGTGCTGGAGCCTTCCGGCACGACCACCACAACCTCTTCAACTTGCTGATTGCTGCTATCGTCTGGCATGGCTTTCTCTCTTTCCTAACTGGCCTCGATCGTACCTTTGCACCAGCAGGCGCCAGACCCGGGAATGCTGTGCCTACAGCAAGCAGATTGCTCGCCAGCCCACGGAGCAAATCCCGGCTGGCGTCGTCCAGTGCGTTCTTGTAGATCGATTCACTCCTAACTGGCCGACGAATCGTCGGCGGCCGCTGTGTCGTCTGTCGTGGCAGAATCATCCGTGGCGGCCGTGTCGTCTGCCGGGGCGGAATCGTCTGCCGGGGCTTCGTCCGCGGTCGGCGCGTTTTCCTCCTGGCCGACCGGGTCGCCGTACTCGCCCGATTCACCGGCGCTGTCGGCACTCTGCTCTTGGCTTGCGGCCGCGTCGCCGTAGAGCTGCGCGTCGGCCGCATCTGTGTCCGGATTCCCAGTCGGGTCGTTGAGGTAACTGTCAGCAGTCTGCTGATCTTCCTGCGCAGTCTGCTGGTCGGAGGCGGCCCAGCTCTCGTCCAGCTGCGCCGTCCAGGTTTCGTCCGTGTTGTCAGGCCCTCCTTCGTTGGCCACGGTCTCTGATTGCTGATAGGCCTGCTGGGCATCGTTGGATGCGGCTGAATAGTCGCCCGATTGGACGTCCTGACTCTCCTGTTGTTCATCCTGCTGGAGCGTTTGCTGGTCATCGGCCAGTTGGCCCGAATCGGACTGAGAATCGGGGTCAGTGGAGCCGGTGGTTGAATCCGTGGATGAGGCGTCGGGATCGGTGCTGTCGACACCGGCCGTCGGATCGCCTGCGTCCGGATCGGACGGGTCGCCAGAAGTCGTGTCGGTTCCGGTCGTGTCGGTCGGATCCGCTGTCGTTGAGTCGGTAGGGTCGGTTGCGATTCCCTCGTCCCCGGTTCCAGGGGAGTCAGTGGTTCCATCGACCGCGCCCATCGGCTCGTCCGCCGGGGTTGTGTCCGTCGGGTCGGTTCCAGTGTCTCCGGTACCGGGTGAATCAGGCGTCCCGTCCACCACGCCAGTCGGCTCGTCCGATCCTGAGGGGGTTGTGTCTGTGGGATCGGATGCAGTCCCGGAGTCTCCGGATCCTGAGGCGTCGGCGGGTTCGACGACGACCACTTCCTCTACCACTCCCTCCGGAGTCACTTCTTCTATCACCTCCGCGGGAGTTCCGGTTGCGTCCGCAGAGCCCTCGACAGCCCCGACCGGGTCGAGAACAACGTCGATAACCTCCTCCGTCACCGATCCGGAGTCGGAGGGACTGGGGGCGTCACTCGGGTTCGCGGCCGCTGTGCCGGTGCCTTCCGGCACGACCACAACCACTTCCTCAACCTGTTGATTGCTACTTTCGTCTGGCATGGCTTCCTCTCTTTTCTAATTCGCCTCGATCATTTCTTTGCACCAGCAGTTGCCGGCAGCGAAGCAATCGATTTTGGTTTTGCGCCGGCGGAGGCCGGGGCGGCCGATTTGGTCTTTGCGATGGAGGGCCCGGATGGCGGTGCTGACGGCGTTGTTCCTGTCCCAGTAGACGGAGGGGCAACTGGTTTTGTTCCAGCGCCGGCCGACGCAGGTGGCGGAACAGCCGGATGGGCTGTTGTGGCGGCGGGCGCGGGCAACGGCGAAGGCGCAGCCGGCTTTGGGCGCAACACGATGACGGTGTGACATTGCGGGCAGCGGACGTTCAGCTGCGTCTTGCCTCGCAGCACGGCAAGCGGAACCCGCATGGCGGCCTGGCACTTGTTGCAGACCACTCGAATCGAATCGGCGGGTGCGGGCGGCGCCGCCGGACCGCGCGGAGGCGCGCCCGCTGCCGGAACGGGCTTGGGGTGCGGCGGGGCAGCCGGCGCACCAGGCACAGCCTGAGGCGGAGGCGCGAGCTGCTTGCGGATCGGCTGGATGGTCTGACTCCAGCGCATGAGCTCAGGCTCGCGAGCCGCCTGGCCGAGCAGCCGCAGGCGCCGCGTGGTGTACATCGAGGCAGTAGTCGTCATTTCCGAGAAGCGCGTCATCTGATCGTCGCTGCCCTCTTCCTGCTTGAGCCATTCGTCGATGTTGATCTGCTTCAGCAGGCGGGCGGATTTGATGGACCAGGACAGCAGCACGCGCCGCGCCAACTGCTCGTCGCCCACGGCGAGCAGCCCGGCGCGATCGGCGCTGATGTCGGCCTGACGCGACCAGGCCATGAGCGGCAAGTCCACGGCATCCTGAAGCCATTTCGTCGGGCTGAGGCTGATGGCGTTCAACACTCCGTTGGAAAGCAGACCGTGCGTACTGGTGTCGCCGACCAGGAAGCGAGATACCGTCTTCCAAAGGGCATGGCCGGCGCGGCAGTGGCCCATCTCGCGCGCGAGCACGAAGAGCAGATCGTCGTTCTGGAAGTTGTTGAGGATCGCGGTGCCCAGGACGATGAAGAAACTGTATTCGGTTCCGTAGGTATAGGTGTTCCACTGTGAATCGCCCGAGATATAGACATCGGGCATGGAGGGTAGGCCGATCAGCCGGGCCGCCAGAACGGCTCGAACCCAGATATCCGGAAACTGCCTTGGACCCAGGCGAATGCCATTGAAGGTGGATTCGATCCAGGGACGGCCGACCTTGTCGGAGACAGAGCGCACGGCCGCATGGAGCGCGGAAATACTCTGTAGATGGTTCATTGCCTGGCCGTCCTGGGCGTACAGGAAGACCGATCGATCGAGCGTGTAACCGGGGACCAGCGGACGCAACCATGCGCATTTGGGGCAGACCAATTCCGTGGGGGCGAGACGACTCCCGTTGCCGCCGCAGACATCGCAGGGGGCGGCATTGGGGGCGCCGGCTTGTGGCGGCGGCGCGCCGCCGGGCATAGGCTGCGGCGAGCCGGGAGGCGGCGGTTGCACCGAGGTCGCCGGCCAGGGCTGGGCAGCAGCAGTGGGCACGGGTTGCGCTGACGGCGCAGTCAAAGGCTGAAAGGGTGCATCGGGCGTCGGTTGGCTGGGGGCGCCAGGAACCGGTTGCCCGGGCGCGATAGGGGCGACAAGCTGGGCTCCGCACCAAGTGCAGAATCGCGTGCCTGGAGTTCCTGGCCCGTGTCCTTGCGGACAAATCAGCGGGGAGTCGATGGTCGTCATGAGGCCTCCTTCTTCGGTCGCAAGCCAGTCCTCTAGGTGCCGGCGAAGTGAAACTCCGCTAGCTTGAAGAGCCAACTGAGGAAGTAAAGAGCAGTGGCAGTATACACGGCCTTGGTAAAGCCCGCACTCTCCGTAATCCGTCGGAACGAAATTCGCCGCCAGAGGAGAACAATCGACGTGGGGATAAGGGACACGGTACCGAAAAATGCGAGCAGGCCGAATGGATTGGCGAGGAATGCCTTCCAGAAGTGGAGCCGGACCGCCCACGCGAAACTGGTGGTCAGGCCGCAACTGGGGCAGGGATGATGCGTGATGCGCAGGAAGTTACAGGGTGGCAGGCCGAGCTGGGTGTGCGTTCCGTAGCCGCACGCCGCCGGCTGGAGCCAGGAAGCGACGGCGAGCACACTGCAGGCACAGACCAGCAAACCTACAGCAACCGAGTTGTCGGTTCGGTCGGCCATGCGGATACTCCCGCCGATCTTAAAAGTGATGGAGACCCAGCCTGCCCCAGAACAGGCAAAGACTCGCCACAAAGATCACCAAGGCAACGATGTTGAGGTAGAAGGCGCCCTTGGCCCAGCCCTCGTTCAACTGCGGAGCCCGCCCGGCAGCGATCTCATCCATGTCTTTCTTGGCAAGAAAGATCCCCGGTATGGCCGTGAATGGGCCGCAGCAGAATACGCCGGCAATGCCGAGTCCGACCGCCCACTTGGTGTTGTCGCCGACGATCTGGGGCGCCGGGAACGGCGGAGGGTAGGCGCCCGGGGGCGGAGGAGGAAAACCTGGCGGCGGTGGAGGAGGAAAACTATCCGGCGGCGGTTGAAAGTTGACAGGCTGCCAGCCCTGGGGCGGAGAACCGGCCGCGGAGGCTCCTGGCTGTTGAGCGTTCAACGGGGAGCCGCAGGTTGCGCAGAACGGGACATTGGGCGGATTCGATCCGCCACACCGGGGGCAAACGACGGTATTCATCGCGAATCACCTTGCAACTACGGGATGGTGTTCAGATCAACAGACGGCACGCCGCAGCAGAAGGACTCAAGTGTTATGGCCTTGCGAAGCGTGCAGCCTCTGCGAATAACATTACCCGGGTCCGATGAAGAAAGGGGAGGGAAATCGCCGTAACCTTATCGGACCGGCGGAAGAAGCGCAGTGACGATGATCACCCGGGCATTTAGCTTCTTCCGACCGCGCAACGAAATGCAGCGGAGAAGATTGGACGGCCTCTGGGCGATACCGTCGGATTGAAGGCGAATTCACGAGATTGGCGGGAGCGGGGCATCGCGGGCGCTGGCGACCCCGCAACGTGGAGCAATGTGAGGTGATTTGGATCACATGCGAGAGGGCCGGTTCCAAGGGACACTGGGACTCTTGACAGCGAATTTCAGGGGCCCAGGATGGATTACAGCGGTCTGCTACACAAACTCATTGCGATTGAGCGGGCGATTGGAGTGGAGTCGAACAAGACGATCCGGGAAATGGTGGAAGACGCCCAGGATTGCCTGCTGCAAATGCAGAAACAAAGAGCGGAAGGCCTTCTGACGGAGGCTTGGCGCGATGCAATCCCGCGTCCGAACATGCTTCGCCGTGTTTCCTGACGGCGGTTTTCTGCGGCCAGGGCACGGGGCTCTGAATTCGACAGGAGGCTACCGGCACGTTCTTCCGCGTCGCTTCTAACTCAGGTCTGGGCGAGGCGCACAGCGGACGCGCGACGGTTGGAAAACACAGGGCGCCCGGCGGTCGGTTGCCGGTGCGATCCGAGCGATGGAACCGCCCGTCCGAGTGAGCTGCATCACAGTATACTGAGTGGTTGCGGCATAAGGTTAAAGCTGCCATGTATTTGCTCTGGCTACGAGTTGCGGCGATTCTCTACGCGGCAGGGAGTGTCGCGGTCTTCCCGGCAGTGCTTTATGGCTTGCAGAGATGGCGCAAGACCTGCGTTCACCTGGGCGGGTTGGCATTCTTCTTCCATTTTGTGTCGGTCGTAGAGATGCTGGTGCAGGCGCATCGATGGATGCCGGTGGGAGTGCGCGAGATCGAGTCGCTGCTGGGATTTGCCGTGGCCGGGCTGTTTTTCCTGGTCTGGTGGCTCTACGATGCGGTCTCGCTGGGGATCTTTGCGCTGCCGGCGACGTTCTTCCTTGTGTTTATTCCGGCGCTGGGACCGGATACCTATCATTTCCCGTCGGAGGGCGTGCGGGTGAGCTGGCTGGTGGTGCACATTGTGGCGCTGCTGTTGGCCTATGCCGCGTTGTGTTTCAGCCTGCTGGCGTCGATGATGTACCTGGTGCAGGAGCACCGGATCAAGGCCAAACCCAAGCCGGGGAGGTCCGGATGGTCGCCGGTCGACTGGCTTCCGCCGCTGGACACTTTGGAGCGGGTGGCGCACGCAACGCTGGAGTTCGGATTCCCGTGTATGACGGTGGGGCTGGCGATCGGAACGTGGCTGGCGCAGGAAACGGCCGGTGCGGGATATTTCCTCGACCCGAAGGTGATCGCGTCGTTCGGAATGTGGGCGATCTACGTGGTTCTGCTGCTGGTGCGTCGAGGAGCGGGGCTGCGCGGACGCAGAGCGGCATACGTATCCGGCGCCGCGTTGGTGATCATGATGGCGGTGTGGGCCGCGAATCTCTTCAGCCGCGTGCATAGGTTTGGTCCGTAATGGCGCTGAAGCTCATTGGCGTGAACCACAAGACGGCGCCGATCGCGCTGCGGGAGAAGATCGCCTTCGGGCAATCCGAGCTGCCGGAGTCGACACGCGCGCTGGCCGCGACGCCGGGGGTGACGGAATGCATGATCGTTTCGACGTGCAACCGGGTGGAGCTGCTGGCGGCGGTTGACGGCGAAGATGCGCCGGTGGCCGGGTTTCTGTCGAGCTACTTCGGGATCGACGCCGAGGTGCTGAAGCCGCACCTGTACGAATACCGCGGCAAAGAAGCCGTGAGCCACCTGTTCCGCATGGCCGCGAGCCTGGACTCGATGGTGGTGGGGGAATCGCAGATCCTGGGGCAGGTGAAAGAGGCGTTCGCGGTGGCGCGGGCGGCGGGGACGGTTGCGGGGCAACTGGAGTATCTGCTGCAGAGCGCGTTTGCGGCGGCCAAGAAGGCGCGGAGCGAGACCGGCATCGGGTCGAACCCGGTGTCGATTGCGTCGGTGGCCGTAGACCTGGCGCGGAAGATCTTCGGGTCGTTGCAGGGACGGACGGTATTCCTGGTGGGCGCGGGGAAGATGAGCGAGCTGGCCGCGCGGCACCTGGTCGATGAGGGAGCCGGGACGATCCTGGTGAGCAACCGGACGGCGGAGCGGGCGCGGCGCATGGCCGAGGAGTTCTCGGGGCCCGTGGTTCCGCAGATCGTCGACTTCGCGCAACTCTACGAGGCGGCGATCCGGGCGGACATTGTGATCAGCTCGACCGGCGCGCCGCATCCGATCTTCCGCCGCGAACACGGGCAGACGTTCCTGCACCGGCGGCGCAACCGGCCGATGTTTTTCATCGATATTGCCGTGCCGCGGGATGTCGATCCGGAGATGAACAAGCTGGACGGCATCTTCGTCTACGACATCGACGACCTGCAGCAGGTGGCGGCCGCGCACATGGACCAGCGCAGCCGGGAGGCGATCGATGCCGAGGCGCTGATTGCCGCGGAGGTGGAGCGGTTCCACGAGCGGCAAAGGACGGTGACCGCGGCGCCGGCGATTGTGGCGCTGCAGAAGAGGGCCGAAGAGATTCGGGTGGCGGAGATCGAGCGGGTTCACGGCCGCCTGGGGTCGCTTTCGGCGGAGCAAACGGCGGCGGTAGAGGCGCTGACACGAAGTCTGGTGAACAAGTTCCTGCATCCGCCAATGCGGGCCCTGAAGCAGGCAGCGCGCGAGGGAGACACGGTGCGGCTGGAGGCGCTGTGCGAGGAATGGTCGGTGTCACCGGCTGCTGCTGCAGATCCGCCGAGCCCGAGCAAGGCCGGAGATGGGGCGCATCCGGAGAGCCAGAGCGCAGAACCGGGCGACGACCAGCGCGTGATCAACATCAGGGTGTTCGAAGGTGAAGCGGGGGCGCGATGAAGCTGCGCATCGGAAGCCGGGGATCGCAATTGGCGCTGTGGCAGGCAAATCACGTGGCCGAGCTGCTGCGCGAACAGGGGCACGAGGTTGGAATCGAGATCATCCGGACCACCGGTGACCGGCTGCAGGATGTGACCTTCGCGCAGGTCGGATCGAAGGGGATGTTTACCAAGGAGATCGAGGAGGCGCTGGCGCGGGGCCGCATCGATCTGGCGGTGCATTCCCTGAAGGATCTGCCGACCGAGCTGCCGGAACCGTTTGCGCTGGCGGCAACGCCCGCGCGGGTCGACGCGAGAGACGTGCTGGTGTCGGTTGAGTATGCGCGTCTGGCGGAAATGCCGAGAGGCGCGCGCGTGGGCACTAGCAGCCAGCGGCGCAGAGCGCAATTGAGGGTGCTGCGGCCGGACATTGAGACCGTGGAGTTCCGCGGCAACGTCGATACGCGGCTGCGCAAGCTGGGCGAGGGGCAGGTGGATGCAATTCTGCTGGCGGCTGCGGGGCTGGACCGGCTGGGCAAGGCGGATCTTGTGAAGCAGCGGTTCGAGCCCAGGGACTTCTGCCCGGCAGCAGGACAGGGAGCGCTGGGGATCGAGACGCGCAAGGACGACACGGCGAGGGAGGCCGTGGCGTTCCTGGACGACGCCGATACGCGCTTTGCGGTTACGGCGGAGCGGGCGGCGCTGGCTGCGCTGGGCGGCGGATGCCAGGTGCCGATCGGCGTTCATTGCAGGACGTCGTTCGCCGAGGACGGTTCGGGCGGCGCGTGGTGGGAAATCTTCGGGGTGGTAGCATCGCCCACAACGGGACAGGTAGTGCGCGTGCACCTGCATGCGCCGCGCGAGAACTCCGAGCCCGAATCGCTGGGGCGCGAAGCAGCCGAGGTGCTGATCGAAGAGGGAGCGGGGCCGCTCATTGAGGCCGCGGGCGAAGTGGCCGGCGGAGCGGCCTGATGGCGGCATTGCCGCTTGCTGGTAAACGCGTACTCGTGACGCGCGCGGTGCAGCAGGCTGGCAAACTCAGCGAAGGCTTGCGCGCGTTGGGCGCCGAGGCGGTTGAGGTTCCGGTACTCGAGATCCGGCCGCCGGAAAGCTACGAAGCGCTCGACCGGGCACTGCGGGCGCTCAATGGCTACGACTGGCTGATCCTGACTAGCGCGAATGCAGTACGCGCGCTCGGCGAGCGCGCGGCAGCGATCGGAGTGCCGCTAAGAGACGCGAGCACCGCGAAAGTGGCCGCGGTGGGCGAGGCGACGGCGGCGGCGGCGCGAAAGGCGGGGCTTGCCATCACTTTGGTTCCAGAATCATACGTGGCCGAAAGTCTCATCAAGGAACTTTTTCAGCGCGGGCCAGACGTGTCAGGGCGCGGCATCGCAAGTTGCGAAAAGAAGAGGGCAGTGGGACCGGAAGTGTCAGGGCATGACTTTAGTCGTGCCGAAAGCGAATCGCAAGAGGTAGGGGCTTTAGCCCCAGAGCCAAACTTCAAGGGCAAGCGCATCCTGCTCACGCGGGCCGCGATTGCGCGCGACGTGATTCCCGATGCGCTACGAGCGGCGGGCGCGGCGGTGGACGTGGTGGACGCGTACCGGAACGCGATGCCGGAGTCGGCGCCGGAGCTTTTGCGCGCTGCGCTGGCCGGGCATCTCGATGCGGCGACGTTCACGAGTTCTTCGAGCGTGACGCATCTGGCAGATGCGGCGCGGCAGGCGGGAATCGAGTTTCCGTTTGCCGGGATGGCGGCGGTGTCGATCGGGCCGATTACGAGCCAGACGCTGCGCGAGGCCGGCTGGGAGCCGGCAGCCGAGGCCGGCGTGTCGGACATTCCGGGCCTGGTTGCCGCGGTTGAGCGTGTGCTGCGGGAGTTGAGCGCAGGAGCGCCGCCCATCCTTCCGGCAAAGGGCGCCGGAAGGATGGGGCACTCGGGCCTGAGTGGCAGAGCAGGCGAAGAATGGCCGTAAAGGTACAAATACCAAGTGGTCCAGACCGCGCGAGAAGCTGGGAAGTTCGCCAACTTTCAGCCACCGGATTGTCGCAAGGAAGAGCCAGAGCTTACGCGTTCAGGTAGCCACTGCGCTTCAGCAGGCGGAGGAGCTGACTTTCGCCCGTGGGTGGACCATTCTGGCCCTCCCACTCCTTGTAATACCAGTCGAGGTAGTGCTGGTAGCCCTTCTCCTTCCAATGTTCTCCGAATTGCGCCAGCCAAAGATGGCGGTTGGGATCATCGTATGTGCGGACCAGTTCCTTCAACTCGTCCTTGCTGAGGCGCTGGTATTTTTCGCGATGCACCACGCCCTTACCCTCCAGCCGTCCGTGCTTCACCGCCGGAGTACTGCGCCCGTAGCCCAGCAAGAGCGCGATGGGCGGAAAGCAGCCCTGCTGTGGCAATTCGAGAATTTCCCAAACGCGCTCCATGTCGCCGCGATGTATGCCGTTGGTCAACAGCGAGTCAATGCCCAAGGAACGCGCCGCGATCACCGCCGTCTGCGCGGCCAGAATCGTATTGGTGCTCGCCCAGACGAATTCTCCGGCGGTGCCGGGAAAGTGCTCGTAACCCATATATTTGGCCGTATCGGTGAGGCGCGTATCGTCGGCGCAATAGAGCAATAGACAACCGGCGCGGTAGGTGGTGAGCTTTTGAATCTTGTCGGCATCGCGGGAAACCACAATCGAATAGCTCTGCGAATTGGAGGCGTTGGCGGCACGCACCGTGGCTGCAAGAATCGTGTCGAGGTCGGCGTCACTCACCGCCCGTTCTGAGAAGTCGCCGTGGGTACTATGCAGTGCGTGAATGGTGCGCAAAGTTTCATTGACCGGCGCAGCTGCCGGAACCGGCGCTTCAGCGGCCCGCGTTGCCGATCCGGCGAACAGCCACCCGCCGAACGCCGCGCACATCCTCATAAACTTACGCCGATTAGAGATGCCGTTCGTATGGATCATAAGTGCTCCTTGCGAAGAGTTTTGCAGGGAATTTCGAACTTGAGCGCGGCGGCGACGGAGACGGACAACGGCGTCGTGGGGTGGCCGATGAGCTTTGCCAACTGGCTGCCGTCGTCGAAAAGCGCTCCCTGGGCGGCGCCGGCGTCGAAGGCGGCGTAGGCTTGCGCCATGGGCGCGGGTAGGCCGAAGCCGGTCAGCGCGGCGGCGTATTCCGCTTCGGTGAGGTTCTTATAGGGAATGTTCCTTCCGGTCTGGCGGGAGATTTCGGCAGCCAGATCGCTGAGCGTGTAGGCCTGATCCCCGGCCAGTTCGTAAACCTTCCCATGGTGGCCTTCAGTGGTGAGAACGGCGACAATCGCTTCCGCGTAGTCGGCGCGCGCGGCCGAGGAGATCTTTCCGCCTCCGGCGCTGCCCAGAAACGCGCCGCTCTTAACGGCTCCGGGAACCGAGGCCGTGTAGTTTTCGGTGTACCAGCCATTGCGCAGGATGGTGAACGGCACGCCAGAGGCCTTGAGGTCGGTCTCCGTGGCCAGGTGTTCGCCGGCGAGGATGGTGATTGCCGAGGTATCGGCGTGGAGAAGGCTGGTGTAGAGAATCCACCCGACGCCGGCATTCTTTGCCGCGTCAATGACGGCGCGATGCTGTGCGGCGCGCTTGCCGAGTTCATTGGACGAGATGAGCACAAGAGTCTGCACGCCGCTGAGCGCGGACTCCAGCGTGGCGGGCAGGTTGTAGTCGGCTTCGCGCACCGGAACGCCGAGGCCGGCGGCTTTGGCGGACGTCCGGGCCAGTGCGACGATGCTGGATGGGGGCACTTTGGCTTTGAGGTTTTCGACGACGAGACGGCCAAGTTGGCCCGTGGCTCCGGTAATGGCGATGGTCATGAGTGTTCTCCTTCACTACTTTTGATGCGGTTGGATCCTCGTTCGTAGCAACAATAGTTACGAATGAGAAGAAAAAAGGTTCAGGTTCGGTTCCGGCTCTGGACGGAGCGGAGAAGCGCCGCGATTGTCGTGTGCGAAAGCTCCTTTTCCATGGCGTGCTCGGCCCGGTCATAGACTTGGCCGAGGGCCTGCTGGATATTGCGGCCGACGGGACATCGGGGATTGGGGGGCTGGCTGTGCATGGAGAAGGGCGAGCCCTCGTTGACGGCGCTCCGGACGTTGGCGAGCGTGAGGCGGGCGGGGTTCGCGTTCAGTTCCCAGCCGCCGGTATTGCCGGGCCGCGAGGAAACGATGCCAGCCTTGCGGAGCACGCCGAGCAGGCGCCGCACGACGACCGGGTTGGTGTTGACGCTGCCGGCAATGAACTCCGACGTGAGAGGCTCGCCAGGGCTAGAGGCGAGAAGCGTCAGAATGTGTAATGCGACAGTGAATCGGGTGCTGACGTTCATCTGTAATCAGTATAGTTACGAAATGGTCCGCAACGCAAGAGGGGCCGGCAAGCACGCGCCCGGTGGCCGCGGCGGTCAGATGGTTTGCCGGTGCTCGTGAGAGAGTGGAGGTGGCGCAGCCGAAGGAGTCGTTCTACCAGGTGTGCTCGGTGGCGGGCGTAGCGCAGAAGCCGTGGAGGTTGAGCGCGGTGGCGGGGAACGAGGGAACAAAAGAGCCGGGAGCGCGGCGCGAGAACGGGATTAAACGAGTGCCGAGACATCGCGTTCCAGCCGGTTGAGTCGCTCGATTGCCGACTGCACGGCGGGCTCTCCGTCTTCTTTGACTTTCCGCGCCCGGTCCAGCGCCTGCTCGGCAATGCGGCTGACTTCATGCAGCAGCTTGCGAATTTCCACCTCCAGGCGGTCGCGGCTTTCCTGAATGCGATTGAGAACATCGTTTTGCACGCGCGCGCTGTTCACTTCCAGAAGATGGCTCAGGAATTCCCGGGCATCGCGCGCAATCAGTTTGCGTCCGCCCACAAACGGCAAAAAGACGTCGGCGAGCCAGCGCAGCGGCGACGGAGGTTCCGCGGTTCCGATGAAGCTCTCGAATGCGAACCTGGAGCGGACGCGGAAGCCTTTCTCGGGATCGAGCGCGTGGGGCATCCGCGTGAGTTCGCCGAGGCCCGCGCCGGCGAGCCTTTTCAGAAAGTCGTTTCCCATCTCGACAAAGCGAGCGGCGACGGCACGATATTGGCGCTCGCCCTCTTCCTGCTCGGGCTTGAGCCAGGGCATGACCTTGCGGCGTGAGATCTCCTGAGCGAGGCGCATCAGGCGGCGCCGATAATGCGGGCCAAGGCCGAGGGGCAGGGAGGGTAGCTCGCGACCGAATTCGGCTTCCGATTCCGCCCAGGCGGAACGGAAGAAGCGCTGGCGCCGTTCGACGAAGAGGTCGGAGACCCGGTGCTGCTCCGCCATAAACAGGAAACCCAGCTCGCGCATGGAGCGTTCTGCCTCGCCGATGGTTTCCTTCATGAGCGCGATGCGCCGCGCGGATTCTTCGACTGGGCGCAGAAGCGCGTCGCGGTCCTCGCCGATCGTGACGAGCAATTGCTCGCTCAAGCGCTGGAGCCCGCGATCGCCAGCGGCGCGAACGAGATTTGTGCCCGAGTCTTCGACGAGGCTCTGCAAGCACGCCAGCAGTTTTTCCCAATCGCGCAGCGGGCCGCGGTGTTCCATGCGCTCCGCGGCGCTCACCTCGAAGACCTCGCCCATGGGGCGGTGCAGCCGCTTTTCGAGAACCTCGCGCGTAAACCTGGCCGCCGCCGCGCGCTCCGGATCGCTGGTCCGGTCGGCCTTATTGATGACCAGGATCAAGTCCCGAACCTGCCTGCCAATGGCCTCCACCAGCGCCAACTCCTCGCCGGCAATGGGCGGATCGGCTCCGACCACGACCAATGCCGCATCGATGTGAGGGATGAACGCCTGCGTGGTGGCCGTGTTTCCGGTGAAGACCGAGCCCAAGCCCGGCGTGTCGACAAAACACATGCCGGAGGACAACAAGGGGCTGGTCACGAAGACTTCCGCGCCGTCCAGGGCCTTTTTGTTTTCGGGGTTGAATTCTTCGGTGACATATTCCTTCAGGGCGGTGAGGGCAACGTCCTGCCAGGAGCCGTCCCTCATGCGAACGCGCGCGCGAGGTTCGCCGCCAAACCGGATCACCGTCGGCACTGCGGTGACCGGAACAAACCCCGTGGGGACAACTGTCTGGCCGACCAGGGCGTTGAGCAGGGTGGATTTGCCGCGCTTAAACTGGCCAACACAGGCTACATAGAAGCGGCCTTCGGAGATCCGCGCAGCGAGCTCCAGCGCTTCCCCGGCGACAGGCTCGGCCCCAAGTTCCTGAGCCAATTTGCCGAGCCGCAACAGACGCGAGGAGCCGTCGATCGACACGGGCGTCTCATCCGGAAGGCCGCCGGAATTCTGCACCATCGAATTGCTGTTGCATTCCTGCATCGGCGATCGCGTCTACGACCGAGGACCATCCTGATGAACCTATCATGGTATCTCGTTTCGGCGAAGCGCTGGCTGCGGGAAGCCGAAGCCACAGACGACCTACAGGCTTTCGCGGCGGTCAGACGGTTTGCCAGTGCTCGGGCGAGAGGGTGATGGTGGCGCAGCCGAAGGAGTAGTTGTACCAGGCGTGCTCGGTGTTTGGGGTGGCGAAGAAGCCTTCGATGTTGCGCGCGGCGGCGACGCGGGTGATGAAAGCGCGCGAGCTGTAGAAGAGGGTGAAGAAGCTGTCCCAGTCGACGGTGAAAAGGAAGGAGTGGTCCGGGGCGAGGAGGGTTCCGCGCGAGGGGAACGGGACGGCGCCGGTGCGCAGGGCGGCGATGGGCAGGCGCACGACGGGGTCGGTGTTGGGGAATTCGGGGACGAAGAGGAGTTCTTCGGCGCCGGCGGTGGAGAAGGCATGGAGGAAGTCGGCGCGGAGAAGCGGCTCGAAGCGGCCTTCGACGGGCATCCAGACGGGCTGGGACTGAAGGAAAGACTGAAGAGTGTCGCGGGCGGCGGGGTCGGCGACGTGGTCCTCGAGCGAGCCGATCGAGGTGAGCAGAGCTTGGTTAATGCGCGCGCAGGAGGAGAGATTGGCGCGGGCGGCGATCTCGGCCCAGGGGAATTTGGCGCCCTGCGCGAGGATGTCGGCGTCGGCGGGGTATTGATGCGTGGCGCTCCAGGAGAGCGATTCGGGGACGCGGACGAAGGGATGCAGGACGATGAAGACGGCCTCGAAGAGCCCGCTATAGGCCTCGACGAGCGGGTCGGTATAGGGAGGATAGGTGAATTGTTCGGGTTGCACGGTACGGATGATAGCAGAAGGACAAATAAGAGAGGACAAGGGCGCGATATCGAGTTACGATGTCTCGCTGGGGATCCCGGCCGCCGCCCCAACGACGAAGACCTGTCGTCGGGGGCCCGAGAAAACCAGGCAACGAGAAGGCGGGGGCCAAAGTACGCAGGGACGAGTGAGCGTGGATCCGGGAAACAGGGATCAGAAGTGTGGGTCGGCATCTTCGGGAAGGAGCTAGGAATCGAAATCTGGACACGAGAGACTGCGCTTCGAAGCGCAGAGAGGAGGAACCAAACGTATGCCACAGAAGATTGCGTTCATTACGGGCGGGAATCGTGGAATCGGGTTCCAGACGGCGCTGGAGTTGAAGGACGTGGCCACGGTGGTGATCGGGTCACGCGACCTGAAGAACGGCCTGGAGGCCGTGAAGAAGTTGCGCGCCGCGGGCGTTGATGCGGACATGCTGCACTTTAACGTGATCAGTCACGGGGATCACAAGGCGGCGTACGCGTACTTCGACTCGCGGTACGGGCGGCTGGACATTCTGGTGAACAACGCGGGGATCGTGGGAACGCCGTATCCGTGGAAGGGGCCGGAGGACACGGTGGAGGGCGTTTCGGTGCTGCTGCTGCATGAGGTGTTCGAGACGAATTTCTTTTCGCCGGTGGCGCTGACCAAGACGCTGCTGCCGCTGATCCGGAAAAGCCCGGCGGGGCGGATAGTGAATCTCTCGAGCGTGCTGGCGTCGCTGGCGCTTCATGCCGATCCCGGGTCGGGAGTCTACGACTCGAAGACGTTTGCCTACGACGCATCGAAGACGGCGCTCAATGCTTTTACGGTGCATTTGGCGCATGAACTGAAGGACACCAAGATCAAGGTGAACTCGGCGCATCCGGGATGGGTGGAGACGGATATGGGCGGACCGGAGGCGCCGATGCCGCTGAGCGAGGGCGCAAAGACGAGCGTGAAGCTGGCGACGCTGGGCGAGGATGGGCCCACGGGAGGGTTTTTCCACATGGACGAGGTCATTCCCTGGTGAGAGAAGCAGGGAGCGAGGGGTGAGGGAGCGAGAAGGCGAGGGACATAGGGGCCATGGTCGCGATCAACGGAGAGCGCGGCGGTTCCGCTTTCTTTTGTTTGCCCAGCAATCACTGCCGCCGGTTGTGCTCGATTTTTTCGTTCCCTTGCTCCCTTGTTCCCTCGTTCCCTGCTGCATGGTGCTTGCCAGCGGGCGGCGGGCCGTGACAACCTTAGATGCAGTGCGCGAATCGCGCAGGCGAAGGAGTGTGTGAATTCACCATGCCTATCCAAACCACTGAGAAGATCTGGCACAATGGCAAATTGATTCCCTGGGAAAAAGCGACGATCCATGTGATGAGCCACGTGATTCACTACGGCTCAAGCGTGTTCGAGGGGATTCGCTGCTACGGTCAACCGCACGGATCGGCGGTCTTCCGGCTGCCGGAGCACATGCAGCGGCTGCTGGATTCGGCGAAGATCTACCGCATGGAGGTTCCGTTCACGCTGGAGGAACTGTGCGCGGGGGTGGTAGAGACGATTGAGGCCAACGGAGTGGCGCCGTGCTACATCCGGCCGATCGTGCTGCGCGGGTATGGGGAGATCGGCGTGAATCCGAAAGGGTGCCCGATCGATGTGTACATCGCGAACTTTCCGTGGGGCAAGTACATCGCCGGGCACGGAGGCGCGGACGTTTGCGTTTCGAGCTGGCACCGCCTGGCGCCGAATACGATGCCGGCGCTGGCCAAGGCCGGGGCGAACTACATGAACTCGCAGCTCATCAAGATGGAGGCCGAGGCCAACGGCTACCAGGAGGGAATCGCCCTGGACGTGAACGGCCTGGTGAGCGAGGGGTCGGGCGAGAATCTGTTCATCGTGCGCAACGGCGTGCTGTATACACCGCCGCTAGCGAACTCGGCGTTGTCGGGAATCACCCGCGACAGTGTGCTGACGATTGCGCGGCACCTGGGGCTGACGGTGAAAGAGCGGGCGCTCCCGCGGGAGCTCTTGTATATCGCCGACGAGGTGTTCTTTACGGGAACGGCGGCCGAGGTGCAGCCGATCCGCTCGATCGACCGGGTTCTGGTCGCGGACGGGAATCCGGGCGAGATCACGAAGAAGATCGCGGACGAGTTTTTCGCGATGGCCAATGGACTGAAGCCGGATCGATTTGGCTGGCTGACGCCGGTGAAGGTGGATGCGAGCGAAGCAGTGACGGCGTAAGAACAGCTTTCAGCCGTCAGCTCTCAGCTTTCAGTAGAAGATCGAAGGCCCTTCGGCGAGCACCGAGGGGCCTTTGGTGTTATTGCAGGGACGGAGCGGTGAAACCAAACGCGGCACGAGGATTCAATTGAAATTCACTTGTCTTGGGGCGGGGCGAGGCATACGCTGATCTCGCTTCGATTGGGATCGAAGACGGAGGCAAGGCGATGGCGGGAATCGATTGGGATGAGGCGATCCTCTATGCGCGTCTGGTGGCAGCCGCGGAGAGTGTCGATCCGGCAAACGAGTATTCGCAGGGAAACATCGACGCGATTCAGGAACTGGGGTACACGTTTCTGCAGACGATCTACGGGGACGAGCTGGCGACCGATATCGATCCTCATGCGGGAGAGACGGTAACGTATGGATTTCTGGCGGTCTCGCAGGCAGGGGAAATTGTGGCGGCGCTGCGCGGGACGGACACGATCCTGGAGTGGATTCACGACGCGGCGTTCCTGATGGTGACGAACCCGGTCCGCGAGGGCGCGGGCATGACGGAGGATGGGTTCACGGCAATCTACGAATCGCTACGCACGGGACGCGACGAACATGCGGCGACGGTTGTGCAGTCGATCGCGGGACTGTTGCAGGCGGGGCGGGCGCAGCAAAAGGTGACCGTGACGGGGCACAGCCTGGGCGGAGCTCTGGCGACACTGCTGACCCTGGATGTGGCGTTGAACACAACGTGCCGCACACCGGTGGTGTATACATTCGCGAGTCCGCGGGTTGGTGATCACCTCTTTGCAGGCTCATTCAACGCGGCGATCCCGGAGAGCTACCGGCTCTTCAATCGCTTCGACCTGGTGCCGAATCTGCCGCCCATTCTCCCGCTGCCGTATGAACATACGAATGCGCTGTCCGAGTTGGTGCCGCCGAAGGATGCGATCCAGGCGAACGTGGAGTGCGAGCACCATTTAACGACGTATCTGTGGCTGCTGGGACAGCAGGCAGGGCAGAACGTCTATCCGGTGGATGCGGGATGCCGGGGTGGCGCGTATCCGGGTCCGGCGTAAAAAGCAGGGAATAGGGAGTAGGGAGTAGAGAGCAGGAAAATGCAGCGGCCCTTCGGCGTTCGTCGAAGGGCTGTTCGTGTTTGTGCGGAGCGCCGGATCGGATCGCCGAGCCGATGGTGGAGCTTGGCAAGCCGATCCCGCTGCGCCTGCGGCGCACGAGCCAATTATCATGAAACCGAGTGCTGGCAAATGCTTCGCTCGAGGCGAAGCCTTCTGGCGCCGCAGGAAAGGAAGATCGCCATCCCGTGAAACCCGACATGAAAGTTTCGTTCGCTGGACTGGAGCTGGTGAATCCGGTGATCGCGGCCAGCGGAACGTTTGGCTACGGCATTGAGTTTGAAGAGATCGTGTCGCTGGAGCGGCTGGGGGCGATCGTCACCAAGGGCATTTCTCTGGAGCCGATCGCGGGCAACGCGGCGCCGCGCATCGTGCCGACGGCGGCGGGAATGCTGAACGCCATCGGCCTGCAGAATGTCGGCGTTGAGGATTTCGTGGAGCGAAAACTTCCTCCGATGAAGCGCTATCCGAAGTGCAAGGTGATCGTGAATGTCTTCGGGACCACGGTGGCCGAGTACATCGGGGTGGTCGAGCGGCTGAACCAGGCGGAAGGGATCGCGGCTTACGAGCTGAACGTGTCGTGCCCGAACGTGCACGCGGGCGGGATGTCGTTCGGGGCGGATGCGGGATCGCTGGAGTACCTGGTGAGCCGTGTGAAAGCGATCGCGCACAGGCCGTTGATCGTCAAGCTGACGCCCAACGTCACCTCAATCGCGCACCTGGCGCGGGTGGCGGCCGACGCGGGCGCCGATGCGGTGAGCCTGGTAAATACGTTCCTCGCGATGTCGATCGATGCGGAGGAGCGAAAGCCGCGGCTGAGCAACGTGACGGGCGGGCTGTCGGGGCCGGCGATCAAACCAATCGCGCTGCGCATGGTGTACGAAACGGCGAAGGCGGTGAGGATTCCGATTCTGGGCATGGGCGGGATCATGACGCCGGAAGACATTGTGGAGTTCCTGCTGGCCGGAGCGACGGCGGTCGAGATCGGCACCGCTAGCTTTGCCGATCCGCGCGCGACCGAGCGGCTGGCCAAGGGACTTGAATCGTGGTGCAAGAGCCACGACGTGGCGAAGGTGGCGACCCTGACGGGGGCGTTGGAGACAGGGAGCAGGGAGTAGCCAATAGAAAGTAGGAAACCGGGAAGTTCGGACGAAGAGAGTAAAAAATCGAGAGCGCCGGCGGCGAATCGTGCTATAAGTGATCATTCCGTTCCCCGGTCGGCATCATGCATCCCCTAATTAAGGACTCCGGTATTTCGACGGCTGTGGTCGTCTTTCTGGTGGCGATCACAACGTGGCTGGTCCCTGTGCCTTGGCCCAAAAGGGCGGAAATCGCGCTGGCGGTGCTTTTCTTTCTTGCAATCATGGGTGTCAGGAGCGGCATTCGATGGATGAAAAGAAGAATTGGCAAGAAGTCCCCGTCGCCAGTGCATGGGCGGCATTAGCTTGGGTCAGTTCGGTTCTGCTAGCCGGGTCCCTGGCGGGGTGCGTAAAGGCGCCACCGCCGCCGGCAACTCTGGCTTGCAGCACCGCCCCAGCGGCAATATACCCCGGAAATCCGGTTACGATTACGGGCAGCGCGTCCGGATTGAATCCGAAGAAGCCGGAGCATTGGGAATGGAAATCGACGGGCGGGACGGTCGCGTCGAATGAAAACAGCGCATCGGTGGGTACCGCTGGCCTGAGTCCTGGCAATTACACCCTGACAGGGCGGGTTTCGGTGGGCCCGAAGCCGGGGGAATTCGCGACCTGTGAAGCTGCGTTTACGGTGAAGGGATTCGAGCCGCCGACGATTGGCTGCTCGGTCAGCCCGAGCACCATCTCGCCGGGCGCCTCGGCGACCATCGCAGCAGTGGGCGTGAGCCCGCAGAATCTTCCGCTTACCTACAGCTACTCGTCGACAGAGGGTGCGGTGTCGGGCGGCGGGAAGACGGCCGAGTATTCCTCGGCCGGCGCGCAGCCCGGAGCGGTCGGCATCGTGTGCAAGGTCTCGGACGACAAAGGCAATTCGGTTTCCGCCAGCACAACGCTCAACATTCTGCTGCCGCCTCCCCCGCCTCCTTCGCTGCAGGAGCACTATTCGTGCATCGCGACTCCTTCCCAGGTTCGAGCGGGGGATCCGGTGGTGCTTTCCGTTAAGCCGAAGGTTGAGGGGAATTCCGTCGAGTGGCGGGGTGGTCCGGGAATTCTGGACGCCGGCGTTCAGAGCGCGGTGTTGGACACGAAGGGCGTTGCAGCAGGACAGTTTGAGTCATTGGCGACCGTCATGCGGGCCGGAAAAGAGGTGGGCGGCTGCACGGCGTCGTTCACAGTGGACCCCAACGCGCCAGTGACACCGTGGCCGACGCTGAATATTGTGCGGATTCCGCTCGTGAGGGGCCAGCAAGAGAGCGCCGGCTTTGCGGTCTATACCTACGTTCTTTACCGCCGGCGCCCGGTCTCGGACGAAGAGCAGCAACGCTTCAAGAACATTCTGGAAGCGGTGGCCGCGCACGTTTCGCCGGAAGACTTTGGGCAGGCAGCCCTGGCCCCGGAGCCGCAGCACGGCGCGCCGCCGCGCATCGCCGGGACGCAGGCCACTTCACGGCGCGAGCTGGCGCCGATCGTCGTACCGGTCGATTCCGACGGGCCGACGTTCACCGGGCAATGGTTGTACGACCACTACGATCCGGCATTCGCGGGGACGCTGCTGAGCAACCTGGAATGCCAGCGCACGACGAATCGCGGCAATTGCGCCGGGAAACTATCCGGCGATGGGCCGTACCTGGTCTCGACTGTGATCCGGCTAACGGGGCGGCCGAATTCGTTTCTGGTCCAGGATCTGAGCGGAACCTCGCCGGAGGTGGGTGGCGAGTGGGTGTCGGCTTACATGTCGATGGTCGCGCAGAAGAAGAATTGGACCAGCGGATATACATTGCAACGGGCTGAGCTCGATTTCGCGAAGCAACTTGACACGTTTGGCGGCGATCTGGGGTCGGCGAAACAGGCAGTGGAAGCCGCGACAGCGTTATTTCACTTCTGAGGTTTCCCATCCCAAAAAACCGGAGCGGGACAATCGATGGATTGAGGCCGCTGGGAAGAATCAGAGGCGCTTGATGAAGGCGAGGGCTTCGGCGAGCTGGGGGAAGCGCGCCTCTTCGGCCTTGAATTCGCGCGAGTGAACGCAGCGTCGCAGGCCGCGCGTGCGGACCGGGTACTTGAGATGCAGCATCTCGTGGTAGAGCAGGTACTCGATGGCGTAGCGAGGGCTGGAGGGCCGGTCGAAGACGCGGCTGACAACGATGGTGTTGTGGGCGGCGTCGTAGTGGCCGAGCGAACGCTTGGCGTGGTGCTCGCTCCAGGTGAGCTCCGGGCGGCCGAGAAGCCCGCGGAAAAAGCGCGCGTTCAGCGTGTCGAAAACCTCCTCTAGATGGTAGAAGCGGCCCTCAGGGCCGAAGTACCGCTTGCTGCCGCGCGCGGTGCGAATGAGATCGGTCTGGCGTGTGACGGCGGCGCTCGATGCAAAGCGCTTGTAGCGGAGGTTATGCGCGCGATCGATCGGCTTGCGATACAGCTTGGCGAGAAGGATGTGGGCGATGGCGTGAAGGACGGACTCGGGCGCGCCTTCGAGCAGGTCGGAGAGCGAGACGAAGATTTCGCCTTCGCGCAGGCGGATGGTGGTGTTGAGCGAAGTGAAGCGCCGGAAACGCACGTGGATGGGCGGCATCGGCGCGCGGGGGCGGAGGGCGCGGTACTCGTGCTGGAAGATGGGGGCGAAGTCGGGGGTCACCGAAAGCAGGATAACAGGGAGCAGAGGCCTCGGCTTCAAGCGCGAAGCTTCCTCATCTACGCAGGTCGTGCAATCCCTCAGGTCAGTCGCAGCTTGAATTTACCCCAGACGCGATCGTATTCAGCAAACACGACAGGTTGCGATTCCGCTTCGGCGGCCAGTTCCAATACATTCGACTTGCGCGTAATGGGAATGAAGAGAGTGGCGATGCTGCGTGCCACGAGCACAAGCTGAATCTGGTGCTTCCCAACAGGTACCTCGAAATCGACCGTCTCGCCCATCTGAATCGTCCGCTGCGCGCGACCATCGACCAGGATGGTGTTCGTCATTCGGCCGATGAGTTTCGTCTGGGCGAGTGTGAACTTGACTTTCGGCAATGCGATTGCCATTTAAGCCGCCTTTCTAATCCAAAAGGGAGATCCCCCGGCTCTGCCGGGGTGGCAGTAGAACTTTGAGAATTCCGGGAGTATGTTCTCCCCCGAATTGCCTGCGCTGCGGCAGTGAAGACAGCAGTACGAGGTCTTTGCTTTTGTTCTTGCTTTTGCTTCGGACGGTTGCGGTCAGGCCCCTTTGAGGGGCCAGCAACCGTAAAGCCACCGGCTCTGCCGGTGGATACTTACAGCAATCTCCAATCAGAAGATGAAAGCGGCTCCATCCTACGCCAATCCTCCCTACCCAGTACAGGCAGCGAGTCATTCCATTCAGCTCAGACCGCACCTGGTTCGAGTGGAACCACGATGCGGCGACGGAACCACTTGCAGACGGAGCCGATCTCACTTCGGCTCCCAGCGGTCCTGGCCTTTCTCATCGGGATGAGCTTTGAAGTATGCCTCCTGGTCGACGGTGATCTGTTTCGCTTGATCGGCAAGGTCGCCGACGCTGTCGATCGCTTCCTTGAGAGCGAGTTCGAAGCCTGGCTCGCTGGGCAGGCTGTGGAGCACGCCTTGCCAGCGCGCGACGCCTTCGTTGAGACCTTTAAGCGATTTGCGAATGTCCGCCTTGCGGTCGGAGTAGACATCGAGGTTGTCGCCCAGTTCGTCGAGGAGGGAGGCGAAATCGAGCAGCTCGTCGCTCAGGCGCCGGCTGCGGGCGGGCGATTTGGCGCGGCTGGTCAGACCCTTGATGGTTTCGGAGGATTCGTCGAGGAACTTGACGTAGAGGCCGACGCGGGCCACGGGATCGATGCCGGCCTCGGCGATCTGGTCCTGCTGCGCCTCGGTAAGCGGCTCGCGCTTTTGCTTTTGCGCGGCAAGAGGCGCGGCGAGCAAGAGGCAGAGGAGAGTAACGGCGAGGGTGCGCATGGCGGCGAGCCTCCGGCGGTTCTATTGAAGCATAAACAGAGAACAGAGAACAGAGAACAGAGAACAGAGAACAGAGAACAGAGAACAGGGAACAGGGAACAGGGAACAGGGAACAGGGAACAGGGAACAGGGAACAGGGAACAGGGAACAGGGAACACTGCTCTCCAGCGACTGTCACCTGAAAGCTGATCACAGACCGCTACTTTTGGAACACCTGCATCATGGCGGCGTCTTTGGCCTCGGTGACCTGGGCGAGGGTTTGCTGCACAAGGTCGCGGTCTTCGAGACTGCTGGACTGGAGCATCTCGTGGAGGCGGAAGGCGGTATGGCTGAGCAGGATCTGGGCGTTCTTGAGGCGCTTGTCGTTGTCGGCCAGGGAGAGGTGGATGCGCTGCGCTATGCGCTGGATGCGCTTGAGCAGGCCCGCTGCCTGGTTGACGTCGCCGGCCGCGTACTGATGGATGCTGAGCTCGGTCATTTGCTGCACCAGCTCGGCGTAGAGGAAACACTGCTCGCGCGGCTGGGCCTGGTCGGCGCGCGCCTCAAGAGCATCGATGCTTTGCTGGTCGGGGACGAAGTTCGCGGACGAGGCGCGCAGAAGACCTGGGTTCAGGCTGAGCGCGAGCAACGCGGCGATGGGAATCAGGGTTCGCATAAGGAAGCCCCACGAACTTGGTGCAGCCCCCACGAATTGTGGCAATAGTACGCGCATTCCGCAGCCGCCCGCAAGGAGGGAAATTCCGGCTTTTGATGAGATGAATCACGGAAGTACCAAGAGCGGACGGGTTCCGGAAAGGGATGCCGGGAGGGGAATCGAGGAGGAGATCCGGAGGAACGGGCGCCTGGATGGCTATTTCTTTTCAAGGAGTTGCAGACGCTGGCGGGCCTGCCACTCCTGGTTGGGGTACTTACCGGCCGAGGCGTCGAGGAAGCGGTGATAGTAGGCGGCGGCTTCGATTTTCTGGTGGAGCGAGTCGTAGGCCGTGGCCCAGAGGAAGAGCGTGGAGGCGTTCTCCGGCTGGTAGCGGGAGCGCATGGTGAGGGCGTGCAGGGTGACGTCGGGCCGGCCGGTGCGCGAGGCGGTAAAGGCCAGGCCGCTCCAGGCGTCGGCGTTGGAGGAGTCGATTTGGGTGGCCTTGTCGAAGACGGCATAGGCCTGGGCAAGTTGCGCCTGGTGGACGAGATTCTGGCCGTGGGCGACGAGAAGGCCGGGGTCGTCCGGCTTGGCGGCGAGGAGCTGGATGTAGAGCTGGTCGGAGCCGGCGTAGTCGCCGGCATCGGCGAGGATCGCGGCCAACATGCCGGAGATGGCGGGGTCGGCGGGATGGGCGGCGTGGAGCTTTTGGAGGAGCGGGAGGGCCTCGGCGTTGTCCTGGTCGGCGAGCACGGTAGCGAGCTGCGCGGTCAGTGTGGGGTCACCGGGATTCTTGTCGAGCGCGGCGCGGAGAAGTGTCTCCGCCTCGGGATACTGCTTGCGGCGGATGAGCAAATGGGCGAGGCCGATGCTGGCTGGCGCGGAGGCCGGATCTTCGGCCAGGACGCGGCGGTAGGCGGTGGCGGCGGCTTCGTCCTGGCCGGATTTCTCGGCGAGCTCGGCGGCAAGGAGCGTGTCGGCGGCAGTTTCTGGCGTGAGCTTGAGGGCTTCGAGCAGGTCGTTGGAGGCTGCGGTGGGATCGGAGTCGCGATCGATGCGGGCCAAAGCGCGCCAGGCGCGGGCTTTGAGCGCGGGATCGGACCCGCCGGGATCGAGCGTGGTGGCAGTGACGAGTTCGGGGCGCGCCTCGTCGAGCTTGTTTTGGCGCGCCAGAAGCAGGCCCAGCGAGATGTGGGCCTCAAAGGATCTGGGATCGGCGGCGATGGCGCGGCGATAGAGCGCAGTGGCGTCGTCGAGGCGGTCCTGCGCGTCGGCCACGTAGCCGGCGTCAAAGAGGGCGCGCGCGTCGGTGGGGTGGGCGGCGAGATATGGGTCGAGCCGGGCCTCGGCGGCCTTCCAGCCGGATGTGGCGATGGCGGCTTCGGCGGCGGCGACCTCGGAGGGGACAGGCTGGGATGGGGCGGCGGATGGCCCGGGCGCCGGCTGCTGAGTGGCTGAGGGAGTTGGCGGCGAGGAAGAATTCTGCGCGGAGACGAGCGCGGGGTGGGCGAGCAGCGGGAAAAGCAGGACGAAAAAGACGAAACGGCGCACGGAACTCCTCAACAACCAGTCTAATCGGCGCGTGGGCGCAATGGTTGGACGCGGTGGGGCGTTGGTGGTGTGGATCGCGAAGATTCGATGATCCGTATAATAAAAATGGACGGTTGCGCCTCAGGCCCCGGAAAGTTTACTGGGTCGCGGCCGAAATAATCTCTGCGGTGCCTTCCCTTTGAACGATGCCATCGTCATCCGCGGCGCGCGGACACACAACCTGAAGAATCTCTCCTGCGAGATTCCCCACGGCAAGCTGACGGTGATCAGCGGGGTGTCGGGGTCGGGCAAGAGTTCGCTGGCCTTCGACACCATCTACGCCGAGGGGCAGCGGCGGTATGTGGAGTCGATTTCGGCGTACGCGCGGCAGTTTCTGGAGCGGATCGAGAAGCCGGATGCGGACGAGATCGACGGGCTGGCGCCGGCGATTGCGATCAAGCAGAAAAACACGACGCGGAATCCGCGGTCGACGGTGGCGACGGCGACCGAGATCTACGACTACATGCGTCTTTTGTGGGCGCGGTGCGGAGAGGTGCACTGCGTCCACTGCGACGGGCTGGTGAAGCGCGACTCGGTGGACGAGGCGGCCGAGGCGGTGCTGGCGCTGGGCGAGGGAACCCGGCTGAATGTTCTCTTTCCCGCAATGAGCGCGGCGCCCGCGGCGGCGGAGCCGGAAGTAAATCCGGCAAAGCCCGCGCGGCGCGCGCCGAAAGCGGCGGGCAAGTCGAAGCCGGCGGCGAAGAGCGGCGAATCGCAGCACGGCGATTCACGGCACATCGAGGCCATGAAGGCGCGGCTGGCCGATCTGCGCGCCAGCGGATTCAACCGCTTGTGGCAGCAGGGAAGAATCTTCGAGTTCTCGACGCCGGAATCGCTGATCGACCTGGATCTCTCAGCGCCGGTGTTTGTTCTTTTGGACAGAATCGTCGCCGGCGCCGACAACCGCGCGCGGATCGTGGATGCAATCGAGATTGCGTATCGCGAGGCGGGCGAGGTTGTTTTTGAGGAGTCGCCGCGCCACCCCACGGACGAAGACCTGTCGGAGGGGACCCCGAAGCCCCGCGACGGGACGGCGGAGCGCAGGCGGCTGCGGTTCTCGGGAGCGTACGAGTGTACGAGCTGCCACCGGCCTGGGCGCGAGCCGGAGCCGCCGCTGTTCAGCTTCAACAATCCGTTTGGAGCGTGCCCGCGGTGCCAGGGGTTCGGCAACACGGTGGACTACGATCTGGGGCTTGTGATTCCGGACCAAAGCCGGAGCCTGCAGGATGGTGCGATCGATCCGTGGAACCGGCCGAAGTACCGGCCGTGGTTCAGCGAGCTGCGCAAGTGCGCCGCGGAGCTGGGCGTGCCGCTGGACGTGCCGTGGCGCGACTTGCCGGAGACGGTGCGCGAGACAGTGTTGCGCGGGAAAGATGGATTCTCCGGCGTGATGGGCTTCTTCGCGCAACTGGAGCGCAAGAAGTACAAGCTGCACGTGCGCGTGATGCTGTCGAAGTATCGCGGCTACGCGGAGTGCCCGGACTGCCGTGGACAGCGACTGCGGGCCGAGGCGCGGGGCGTGCGCATTGCGGGCCGGAACATCTGTCAGGCGTCGGCGATGACCATCGCGCAGGCCAAAGAGTTCTTTGACTCGCTGAAACTTTCGCCGATGCAGGAGGAGATCGCCGGACCGATCCTGACCGAGGTTCGGCAGCGGCTGAGCTTCCTGGTCGCGGTGGGCCTGGAGTATCTGACGCTGGACCGGCTGGCATCCACGTTGAGCGGCGGAGAGGCGCAGCGGATTCAGCTTGCGACGTCGCTGGGGTCGCGGCTGGTGGGCGCACTCTACGTGCTCGACGAGCCGTCGATCGGGCTGCACACGCGCGATACGGCGCGGCTGATCCATATTCTCGAAGAGTTGCGCGACCTGGGAAACACGATCCTGGTGGTGGAGCACGACGCCGACATTCTGCGCGCGGCCGATCATCTGCTCGATCTGGGGCCGGGGGCGGGCGAGTTCGGCGGCAAGCTGCTGGCCGAGGGCGTGCTGGCGGAGATCGAAGCCAATCCGGCGTCGCTCACGGGGCGATATCTGAGCGGCAAGATCGCGATTCCCGTGCCCACGCGGCGGCGCACGCCGGGCCGCGAGAAGCTGGTGCTGCGCGGGGCGCGGGCGAACAATCTGCACGGGCTGGACGTGACGATTCCCCTCGGGATGCTGGTGGCGGTGACGGGAGTTTCGGGCTCGGGCAAGTCGACGCTGGTGCACCAGGTGCTGTATCGCGCGGTGGCGCGGGCGCTGGGGCAGAGCGACGGCAGCGATCCGTCGGGCGTGTTCTCGTCGCTGAACGGCGTCGAGCGGCTGAACGATGTGGTGCTCGTGGACCAGACTCCGATCGGGCGCACGCCGCGCTCGAATCCCATCACCTACATCAAGGGCTTCGACCTGGTCCGAGAATTGTTTGCCGCGCAGCCCGAGGCCAAACGGCATTCGCTCACACCGGGGCATTTCTCGTTCAACGTGCCGGGCGGGCGCTGCAACACCTGCGAGGGAGATGGGACGGTGACCGTCGAGATGCAGTTCCTGGCCGACGTGGAGCTGCCCTGCGAGGACTGCAACGGTACGCGCTATCAGGCAAGAATTCTCGATATCGAGTACAAAGGCAAGAACATCCACGACGTGCTCCAGATGACGGTGAAGGAGGCGCTGCGCTTCTTCGCCGGACAGAACAAACTGCTGGAAAAGCTGGCCGTGCTGGACGAGATCGGCCTTGGGTACTTGCGTCTCGGCCAGTCGGCGACGACTCTTTCGGGCGGAGAGGCGCAGCGCGTCAAGCTGGCGGCGCATCTGGCCGCGGTGCGCGCGGTGAATGCGGCGGCGAAGCCTTCCGAGGCCAGCCGCGTGCTCTACATCCTCGATGAGCCGACGACGGGGCTGCACTTCGACGATGTGTCGAAGCTGCTGACGGCCTTTCGGAAGCTGATCGACGGCGGCGGATCGCTGATCGTGATCGAGCACAACCTGGACGTGATCAAGAGCGCCGACTGGGTGATCGATCTGGGACCGGAGGGCGGCGAGGCCGGCGGGCGCATCGTGGCCGAGGGTCCGCCGGAGGAGATCGCGAGCAATCTGCACTCGCACACGGGGAAGTGGCTGGCGCGGATGCTGTGAGCGGGGCTACTCGGTCAGCGTAGCGCTTGCTGCGAGGCGCGAGAAGCACCGGCCTTCGACGTGCAGCCAGCAGGAATCGTCCCTCTCGTGTGGATCGCAACGGAGGCTGCGGACGCCGGCGCCGTTGTCGCGCCGGAGCGCCAGGGCCAGCTCGTCGTCGACGGCGGGGTCGCGTGCTCCGGCAAAATCGACGAAGAGAACCGAGCCGCAGAGCGTGGCCGCGAATCGTCCGGCGCTCTTGGGGGTGATATACGCCATCGTGCCGGGGCCGCGCGTGGACGTGAGCGGAAAGAGCAGCGTGCCGTTGGGTTTGAGGGCTACGAGCCATGCAGGGAGCGGATGCGTGGCGCCGGCGCTGACGACGATCGCGTCGGCCGGCTCGAACGGCCCCTGCGCGCCGTCGGCCTGGATCACGGTGATCTGAGGCCATGGCTCGAGCGCCTCTCGCGCGCGGTTGGCGAGGCCCTCGTCAATCTCGACGGCGGTGACTATCCCTTGCGGGCCGGTAAGACCGGCGAGGATCGCGGAGTAATATCCTGTGCCGCAACCGAGGTGAAGGATGCGGTCGCCGGGGCGGATGTCGAGCAGGCTGAGATAGTAGGCCCAGAGGCTGGGCTGGCCGTTGTTCACGTGCCGGGCCGCGTCGAGCACGATGAGCGAGTCGCGGTAGACGGCCCGGGGATCGTCGCTCTCAGTGAACCAGTGCGTGCCGCTGGTTTGAATCATCCACGGGCCGGGACCGACAAAGTGCTCGCGGGGCACAGTCGAGAATGCCGCGAGGATGGCCGGCGAGGAGATGTGGTTGATGCGGCACAGCTCCTCCGCATAGAAGCGTCGAGCGGATTCGATCGCGTCGGACGTTGGAGGTTGCATGGCGCTCGCCGGCGGCGTGAGTGAGGGCTGACACGAGGCGGCGCCGCCTTACGCTGGCATTATAGGCGCGAATTGGGCGCGGCAGGGCAGAGCAGGCAATTGCCTTCGCTGGGACTGCGAATTTGCCAGCCGAACCGTGGATTCGGTAAAAAGGGAAGGCCTTTTCATCGCAAGGCAACTATTGATCCGGCCTATAAACAGTGGCGCATTCTCCCACCCTTTTCCGCGGAAGACGCGGAACAGGATGGGGGCACGGAGGCAGTATTTAGGGGCCGGATCAATCAGCGGTGAAGGATAGCGACGCAGCAGGCCGAGGGACGCCGATCGCGGCGCAGTGGAAGGAAGGAACTGACTTGAGCAACTCCGTCGGGCCGATCCAGCAAGGAAACCCGCAGAACAACGAAGACATTCACGCGCGGTTGATTCCCGCGGGGCGGCTGCTGCCGTTCCTCGTGGTTACGGTACTGTTCTTTCTTTGGGCGATTCCCAACAACCTAAACGACATCCTGATCCGGCAGTTCATGAAGTCGTTCAACATCAATCGGTCGAGTGCCGCGGGAGTGCAGATCTGGTTTTACCTTGGCTACTTCTTGCTTGCGGTTCCGGCCGGGCAATTGATGCGGCGTTTCGGCTACAAGGCCGGCATTGTGACCGGGTTGTGCCTGCTGGGCAGCGGGTGCCTGCTGTTTTATCCGGCAGCGCAGGCGGGGTTGTACGCGTTCTTCCTCGTGGCGCAGTTCGTCATTGCGAGCGGATTGTCATTTCTTGAGACGGGGTCGAATCCCTTCATTGCTCAACTGGGACCGGCGGGATCGAGCGAGAGGCGGCTGAACCTGTCGCAGGCGTTCAATCCGCTGGGATCGATCAGCGCCGGGCTGATCGGGACGGTGTTCATCTTTTCCGGCGAGAGGCTGAGCGATGCGCAGGTGGCGGCGATGCAAGCGGCCGGAACATATCAGGCATATCTGCACTCCGAGACGCTGCGCGTTGTCGTGCCGTATTTGGTGCTGGGCTGCTTTGCGTTTCTCTGGGCGTTGCTCATCCTGACGATCAAGTTTCCGGATTTGGGGACCGAAGACGTGGCCGAGAGCGCGCCTTCCGGCGGGATGCACGTGCGGCTCTGTCAGACACACTTTGTATTCGCGGTGCTGGCGCAGTTTCTTTACGTGGGCGCGCAGGTGGGTACATGGAGCTACTTCATCAGCTACGTAGAGTCGGCAACCGGCGTGGGCGACAAGGCGGCGGGCTACATGCTGACGGGCACGCTGGCGGCCTTTGCCGTCGGCCGCTTCAGCTCGGCGTGGCTGATGCGGCACTTCCATGCGCGGTTGATGCTGGTGCTCTATTCGATCATTAATGTGGCGTTGTGCCTGGTAGCAGTTGTGCATCCAAGCTGGCTGGGAGTGGGATGCCTGCTGATGACCAGCCTGTTCATGTCGATCATGTTCCCGACTATTTTTGCCCTGGGCTTGAAGGGGATGGGCGAGAAGACGAAGACCGCGGGATCGTTGTTGGTGATGGCGATTCTGGGCGGAGCTGTGTTGACGAAGTTGATGGGAGCCCTGCCGCTGCGGGCGGCGTACCTGGTGCCCGTGGTGTGCTACATCGGCGTCGCGCTCTACGGGTGGCTGTTCGCGGAGGCAAAGGAACAGCAAGCCGGCGAGCCGGCGAGTTAACAAGCCAGCGAGTCAGCGGAACTCGGTCCAGCCGGGCGGAGTTCGGTTCGGCCGCACCTGTTTCTGCTCAGGAATCTATTTCCGCGCGTCGGCCAGCACCTTCAGATACGCGCGGGCGGTTTCGGTGATGATTTCGGGGTGGCCCGAGTCGATCGCGCCGAGGTTCACGAGATCACCGCCTACGCCGAGGGCGCGTGCGCCGGCCTTGATGAAGCTCTCGGCGGTCTGCAAGGTGACGCCGCCGGTAGGAATCAGCTTGAGATGCGGGAACGGCGCGAGCAGCGCCTTCAAATAGCTGGCGCCTCCGACCGCGGAGCAGGGAAAGATCTTGACGTAGTCGGCGCCGGCGTTCCACGCGGTGATGGCCTCGGTAGGAGTGAGCGAGCCGGGGCAGGAGACTTTCTTGTTGGCCTTGGTCACGGCGATCACTTCAGGATGCAGGCTCGGGCTGACGACGAACTCGGCGCCGGCGTCGATGGTGGCCTGTGCCTGATCGGCGGTGGTGACGGTGCCGGAGCCAAGCAGGAGCGCGGAGCCGTGGGCCTTCTTGAGCTCCTTGAGGAGATCGATGGCGCCGGGGACGGTCATGGTGACTTCGACGATGGTGACGCCGCCGGCGATCATGGCGTCGACCGCGGCGCGGCCCTGGGCGACGCTCTTGGCGCGAAGAACCGGAATCAGACCGACGCGTTCGATGATTTGCTGCGTGGTTTCGGACATGGAAAGCACCTCAAAGAAGCCGGGCTAGCGGCGTTAGCGGAGTTAGAGAGACAGCGGGTCAGCAAGGTAGCAAGCCAGCAAGTCAGTACAAAGCCTAGCGCGCGATGCGCGCCGATCCCCCCTTGATGATGCGCTCGACCTCGGCGAGCGTGGCCATGCTGGTGTCGCCGGGGGTGGTCATGGCGAGCGCGCCGTGCGCCACGCCGCATTGGACGGCCCAGTCGATGCCCTTCGCGGCCAGCAAACCGTAAATGAGGCCGGAAGCGAAGCTGTCGCCGCCGCCGACGCGGTCGAAGATGTCGATGTCGCGCTGCGGGACGTGGACGATCTTGTCCTCGTAGAGCGCGATGGCGCCCCATGCGTTGCGGCTGGCGGTTTGCGCGGTGCGCAGCGTGCTGGCGACGAGTTTCAGGTTGGGATATGCCGCCGCGACTTCCCGGAGCATCTCTTCGTACCCGGCAATCGGCAGCTCGGCAAAATCCTCACCGACGCCCTTGATGGCGATGCCGAGCATGGCGGAGAAATCCTCCTCGTTGCCGAGCAGCACGTCGACTTTGCGGACGATGGCGCGGTTGACCTCCTGCGCCTTGCCCTTGCCGCCGATCGCCTTCCAGAGCGAGTCGCGGTAGTTGAGATCGTAGGAGATCGGCGCGCCATATTTGCGGGCGGCGTCCATGGCTTCGACGGCGACTTCGGCGGTGGAGGCGGAGAGCGCGGCGAAGATTCCGCCAGTATGCAGCCAGCGTGAGCCGTTGGCGGGGCCGAAGATCGACTCCCAGTCGAAGTCGCCGGGCTTCACCTGGCTGATGGCGGTGTTGCCGCGGTCGGAGCAGCCGACGGCGGCGCGCAGGCCAAAGCCGCGCTCGGTGAAGTTGAGGCCGTTGCGAACGGTGCGGCCGACGCCGTCGTAGGGAACCCAGCGGATGAGGGCGGTGCTGACGCCGCCCTGGAGGATAAAGTCTTCGACGAGGCGGCCGACGGGGTTGTCGGCGAGCGCGGTGGCGATGGCGGTGCGCAGGCCGAAGCAGCGGCGCAACCCGCGCGCAACGTTGTACTCGCCACCGCCTTCCCACACCTGGAACTGGCGCGCGGTGTGGATGCGGCCTTCGGCGGGATCGAGGCGCAGCATCACTTCGCCGAGGCTCAGGGAGTCCCAGCGGCGGTTCGAATCGGGAATCGAGAGTGGTTTCATGATCTGACCATAACTTTAGCGCAGGCGGGCCTGCACAGTCAGTGGGCGGCAGTGCCAAAAAGCCGCGATTGGAGGCATCATGTAGGCTAGTTGTGTTTGGTGCTGCGCGCAGAGCGCCAACACGGGCTTCCGCGAGGAGCGGCGGCGGGACCGGCGCGGGAGCGGCAAAGGCGGCGGTAGGGCGGAGGATCGATGGCCGAGCAACGCAAGCTGCGGATGGGGATGGTGGGCGGAGGGCCGGGCGCGTTTATCGGGCCGGTACACCGCATCGCGGCGGAGATGGATGGGAAGATCGAGCTGGTAGCCGGGGCGTTCTCCCAGTCGGCGGAGCGGTCGCGCGAGGCGGGTGAGAGATACCGCATCGATCCGGCGCGCGCGTATCCGGACTACCGGCAGATGATCGAGGCGGAGCGGCGGCGAGCCGACGGGATCGACTTTGTGTCGATCGTGACGCCGAACCACATGCACCTTCCGGTTGCGCTGGCCGCGCTGGAGGCGGGAATCCCGGTGATGAGCGACAAGCCGGCGACGGCCAGCTACGAGGAGGCGCTGAAACTCGAAGACGCCGTGGCGAAGGCGGGACTGCCGTATGGGCTGACGCACACCTATGCGGGCTATGCGATGGTGCGCGAGGCAAGGGCGTTGTGCGCGGCGGGCCAGTTGGGGACGATCCGCAAGGTCGCCGTCGAGTACTTCCAGGGATGGCTGAGCGAGCCGCTGGAGACGACCGGGCACAAGCAAGCGGATTGGCGGACCGATCCGGCGCGCTCCGGAGCCGGGGGCGCGATCGGCGACATCGGCACGCATGCGTTTCATTTGCTCGAATATGTGAGCGGCCTGCAGGTGACGGCGATCAATGCGACGCTGCGAGCGGTGGTGCCGGGGCGCAAGCTGGACGACGACTGCAATGCGTTCGTGCGCCTGAGCAACGGGGCAGCGGGAACCCTGGCTTGCTCGCAGGTGGCCGTGGGAGAGATGAACGAGATGCATCTGCGCATCTTTGGCGATAAGGCATCGGTCGAGTGGCGGCAGCAGGACCCGAACCGGCTCATCGTGAAGGGGCTCAACGGGCCCGAGGAGATTCATCACGCGTCGATGGGCTACCTGAGCCGCGACGCGCAGGCGGTGGCGCGCACGCCGGCCGGGCACCCCGAGGGGTACCTGGAGGCATTCGCGGTGCTGTATCGCGAGTTTGCCGATGCGTTGATCGCAGGGATGCAGGGGCAGGCGAGTTCACTGCCGGCCACATTGCCGGGCATTGAGGCGGGCGTGCGCGGAATGCGGTTCATTGAGAGGACGATTGAGAGCAGCAAGCGGGAAGGCTGGGTGGAGTTCTAAGAGCCAGCTTCTAGCTTCTAGCTACTAGCGTCCAGCTTTGTGGTGCGGACGCGAGGTTCGGTCCGGGAAGCGAGCAACGAGGAGTTGGTTGACGGCAACCAGTTGTAAGAAGCGACCATAACGGAGGAATGCCATGAGAACCATCAAGGGACCGGGAATCTTTCTGGCGCAGTTTGCCGGCGACGAGGCGCCCTACAACACGCTGGAGGGATTGGCGGAGTGGGCGGCAGGACACGGGTATGTCGGCATCCAGATTCCGAGTTGGGATCGAAGGCTCTTCGACCTGGAGCGCGCCGCCGAAAGCCAGACCTATTGCGACGAGGTGAAGGGCATCGCCGAGCGGGCGGGACTTGAGATCACGGAACTCGCAACTCACCAACAGGGCCAGCTAGTGGCCAGCCACGCAGCCTATGAAACCTCGTTCGATGGCTTTGCACCGGCCGAGCTCAGAGGGAACGCGAAGGCTCGGGTTGCGTGGGCCGTGGAGCAGTTGTGGTGGGCGGCGAAGGCGAGCCGCAATATGGGGCTGACGGCGCACGCTACGTTTTCCGGCACGCTGGCTTGGCCGTTCTTCTATCCGTGGCCGCAGCGGCCGGCGGGGCTGATCGACGAAGCGTTCAAAGAACTGGGACGGCGATGGCGGCCGATCCTGAATGCGTTCGATGAAGCGGGCGTGGATGTATGTTTCGAGCTTCATCCCGGAGAGGATTTGCACGACGGCGCGACCTTCGAGCGTTTTCTGGGCGCGGTTGGCGGTCACGCGCGGGCCTGCATTCTCTACGACCCGAGCCACATGGTTTTGCAGCAGATGGACTATCTCGCATTCCTCGACATTTATCACGAGCGCGTGCGCGCGTTTCACGTGAAGGATGCGGAGTTCCTGCCGAGCGGGCGCGCGGGCGTCTATGGCGGGTATCAGGACTGGATCGACAGGCCGGGGCGCTTCCGTTCGCTCGGCGATGGGCAGGTTGACTTCCAGCAAGTCTTCAGCAAGATGGCGCAGTACGACTATCCGGGGTGGGCCGTGGTGGAGTGGGAGTGCTGTATTAAGCATCCGGAACAGGGCGCGGCGGAGGGCGCAGCATTCGTGCGCAACCATATCATCCGCGTGACGGATCGGGCGTTTGACGATTTCGCAGGCGGCGGCACGGACGCGGCGCGCAACCGGAAGCTCCTGGGATTGTAGAGTTGGCGGACGGGATCAATCGTCGAGTTCGGAAAATTCGCCGATCGGCGAAGGCGTCTTTCCCGGCGCGACGATGCCGTATTTCTCGTCAAGAAATTCCTGCAGTGGGGCAGGGAGGAACGCGGCCAGCTCCTGCCAGGTGAGCACCTTGAGGCGAACGCGCAAGGCGGCGCTTCTTACAGCGGACATAACCTCGAACCAGTCTTCGCGCAGGTCGGGACGGCGCTCGTCGTGGAGCACACAGAAGCTCGAATCGGCGGCATGCGCCGCGAGCACGTTGCGGATGAGCTGATAACTCGCGTAGCCGGGCTCACCGGGCGGGCGAAAGCTCGCGTCGATCGGTGAGATGAGGTCGGGATCGCCGACCACGCTCTCGAATTCCTGCGAATCGTTCTCGGGGAATTCGCTCGCACGCATCCAGCGCATGGTGGGAATCTCGACGCGCGGCAGCCGGTCGCGATCGAATACGAGGTCGAAGTCGCGGTAGGCTTCGACGATGCCGGCAGCGCGGGTCTGGAAGCCGGCCTCGGCCAATTTCGCTTCGACCAGCAGCGATCCGAAGCGCATATCGATCTCCGTGCGGTCGAAGCGGCCGCTGGCCAGGGGTACGCGCGCCTTCCAGCCGAAAATCGGAGAGGATTCGGCGTCGAGGCCGAGCGCGTCGCGCACCGCGGTGGATTCGGCGACTCCCGGCGCGCAGAAAATGTTCATCAGCAGAGCGTCGGAGCTCATCGAGGAGTCAAGCTCGCGCCAGCGGCGGGCGGGGTCGAGCCGCGGTTTGGGCAGCGAGCGGGCGGCCTGGGCGTGGACTTTGTCGAAGCGGCGCATCCACTCGGGGCGCGCGCAGATGGCGGCGTAGGCGGCGTCGAAAAAGTTGCCATGGCGGCCGCCGTCCGGCTCGTAGACGATGACCGGCGCGCTGCCGTAGCTTTCGACATACGCGCGCCCGCGCGCGTGGGCGCGATTGCGCGCCATCAACTCGCTACGAAGCTGGGTTGCGTACCAGCCAGCGTGCCCGTCCATACGGAGCAGGGTACACCTTCGGATCGCAGCGGTCTTTCCGCGGCGGGCGGCCTCAGGTGAGTACGGGAACGTCGGTGACGCCGGCAACGCCGAAGACGCGGCGGTAGCGCGCGGTTTCCTTGGCGTCGCCGAGAGCCTTGGAGTAATTGTCGGAGAGCTTGACGGCGGGGCGGCCGTCCACTTCGGTCAGCTTGCAGACCAGGCCGACGGGATTGAAGCCGTCGCCGCCCTGCGGATTGCAGCCGCGGAAGTCGTTGGTGAGCAGGGTGCCCCACCCGGCGCTAAAGCGGATGCGGCGGTTCGGCGTCCAGCGATGGGGATCGTAGAAATCCGCCGCGGTGCGGAAGTCGTCGGGCGCGGCGCCGTTGCCGAGCGTTCCGGCGAAGTAGGCGTGCAGGCCGAGAATCTGCTCCACGTCGAGCGCATCGGAGGCGATAAGGCGCTTCTGGCGCGGATCGCAACCCTGACGCTCCAGCCACTCGATGTATTCGTCGCCGGCCACGTAAGCGTCCTTGCTGTCGATGCGCTGGCCGGTCCAGTTGGCCACCCAGTCGGGCGCGCCGCGCAGGAATTGCGTGGTGCCGAATGTGTCAGGGAGCAGGATGAGCAGCTCGCCCGCGTAGCTCTGCTGCCACAGCTCGAGCAGCCGGTATTGCGAAGCGCGCAGCTCCTGGTCGTCGCGGGCCAGCGCGGCCATGGCCATGGGCAGCTCGTGACCGTTGGTGCCGATGGCCTCAAGGTCGTGCTTGTATGCAAGGTAGGCGTTCGAGGTGCCGGTGAAACTGGCGCCGAGCGTGGCGCTCATGGCATTGACCACGTACTCGTGCCAGAGAAAGCTGTGCCGGCGGCGCGTGCCGAAGTCGCTGATGCTCAGGTCGGGCACGCCGCGCAGCCGCTCCATCTTTTCCCATAGGCGGGTCTTGGCGCGCGCGTAAAGGATGTCCAGCTCCAGCTCGGTGAGGCGCTTGAGCGCGGCGCGCGACTTCAGCTCGCCGATCTGCGCGAGGGCGTAGATTTCCCACATCGAGGCGCCTGACCAAAGGCCTTCGAAGCGGAGCTCGATCTGGCCATCGCGAATGGAGAGCTCGTAGTCGGAGAGGCGGAATTCGCGCTCGAGCCAGTCGAGGAAAGCGGGCTCGAAGATGCCGCGGTGGCCGAAGAACGTGTTGCCGGCGAGCCACACCAGCTCGGACTTGCGGAAGCGAAGCTTGCGTGCGGCTTCGAGCTGCTCGCGCAACTGCTGCACCGCGACGATTTCGCCCAGGCGAGCCGAAGCAGTGCGATTGATGAGAGTGAATGTCGCGCGCGTCTGGGGGAAGTTCTTCCAGATGAACTGGAGCATGAGGAGCTTGTAGAAATCGGTGTCCAGCAAGGAGCGGGTGATGGGGTCCATCTCCCAGTTGTGATCGTGCGCGCGGCGGGCGAGGTCGATAATCACGATGACCTTACTTTACCTGAGTTGCGCATTGGACTGAAAGCGGCGGCGAAGATTGGGCTCCGTGGGTGAGGGTGCTCGCGCTGCGCACATGCAGGATCCCGCGGGCATTGCAGCGGGAGCTACGGATTCTTTATTCCATTTCCTTATTTGGGCGGAATCGGTGTCGCGGGCAGGCTGAACGTTGCGGCGGGATCGGGCGCTGCCGGATCGAAGACGGGCACACCTTTGACGAGGAACTTGCGCAGCGGCAGTTTGGCCTGGCGAATGCCGCGGACGACGCAGCGCGCCAGTTCGTACGCTCCGTAGCCGTTGAAGTGCGTATCGTCGTTGATGGGTTCTGTCTGGTTGGGGAAGGCGTTGGCGGGGTAGTGCATGAAGGCCTTGAGGGAGCCGTCGGACCCCATGGATTCGAACAGAGTCTTGCTCATCGCGTTCAGGTCGATCAGCGCGACGTGCTGGCGCGCGGCAACTTCGCGCATGGCGTCTGGGTACCCGGCGAGCGAGTTGACGATTTGGCCCTGGGCATTGAAGATGCGGCGGTTCATGCTGGTCACGAGGACCGGCGTCGCTCCCTTGGCGCGCGTCTGGGCAATCGAATCGGCAAGGAGCTTCTTGTAGTCGTCGAGCGAGACGGCGTTGGGTTTCTGATCGTTGTGGGCGAACTGGATGAAGAGATAGTCGCCCGGCTGAATCAGTGACATGATCTTGGCGAGGCGCTGCTCGCTGAGGAAGCTGCGCGTGGTTTCGCCGGACTCGGCGTGATTGGCGACGACCACGCCGGGGCGGAAGAAGCGCGGCAGCATCTGGCCCCAGGCTGCCCAGGGTTCCGTGTCCTGATCCACGACGGTCGAATCGCCTGCCAGATAGATCGTGGGTTCTTTCATCGGCTCGATGGAGAGCGAACGGAAGCTGGGGTACTCGCCGTTGAACTCCAGCGTGAGTTTGTTATCCCAATCCAGGCTGGCCGTCTCTCGCGGCTTCAGGTGGACGCTGTGCGCGACGTCGCCGCCGATGGCGGGCACGCGCAGGTTCACGTCGAATGTGCGCGTAACGGAGCCGTTGGCTTTGACGGCAATCTTCTCGAGCATCAGTCGGCGCGCCTCGGCCCAAACCGTGGTGGTAGACGCCTGCGCGCCGCCGAGCCGGACGGTGACGCGGTAGCTGCCCTCGCCGAGCGCGACGGAAAAGAAGAAGGGCTTCGAGCTGGAGCAGGAACCCGATGCGATCTCGGGGACGGTTCCGAGATCGAAGCCCGGAGAGGCGGCGGAGTAGATCGAGTTTGCACTGAGCAGAATGGCGCCCGGCTGGGTCTTCCCGCAGACGAATTTCTGCGCGGGCGCGGCGAGAGAAGCGGCGAGGAGAAGAAAGAGAACGGCATGCTTCATGACGAGCTTTCCCGGCGAGGCCGAGGCCTCGATGCGATTCAAGTTTCGGCGTGTCGGGGCCGATGCCGAGTTCGATGAAAGGCGGCGCGGCGATCCCATCGCCGTTAATGCGCCGGCGCGGGGCCGGTTAGGTTGAACCGGCGCGCCAAATCGGGCGTGGATTGAATGTTGGCGGCCGGCGGATCGACGGCCTTCGCCACTTCGACGCCGAAGACGTAACTCGGCCCGAACATATTGCTGGTGAAGAAAACGAGCTTCCTGTCGGGGGAGAAGCGCACGTTCGGCTCCTCGCGATAGTTGTGGCGCGACATGTTGACCAGATGCTCGGAGTGAAAGACTCCGGGCTGCCAGAAGTCCGGTGCGTTGAGCGTGTTGGCGGAGATCGAAAGCAACTGCGAATGGAAGAGCTCGATCCACTCGCCGTCGGGCGCGTGCGCCACCTGGCCGGGATCGCCGCCGTCTCCGCAGAAGACGTCGAGGTCGCGCGTGAGATTGAAGTGGATCGACCAGTCGTTGCGCTCCATGTGGTAAGCGGTGCGCGCGCCGGTGCTGAGGTTGTAGCCGGCGAGATAGAAAACCTCGCCCTTGGGGTACTGCCAGTCGTACCAGATGGTCTCGCCGTCGAGGCCCCAGAACTCGTGGCCGGCGATTTCGTTGGCCATCGTGCGCTTGTGGATGAGCGTGTTGTGCGTGCCGTCGGTGTGGATCGTCCAGATGCGATCGACCTTCTGCCACGGGCCTTCGTGGCAGTACATCAGAAGCTCGGGATCGGTGGGCGAGAAGAGCAGATGGTTCACCCAATCGGTGGAGTGAAGCAAAATCTTGATGTCGCCGGGCTTTTCGCCGTTGGGGCCGGGTTCGAGGCGAATGGTGAACAGCACGATTGGCAGCCGCGCGGCCAGGCGGCGCTCCATCATCTGGCCTTTGTCGAGCGGCTGGTAGTGCGGTCCCTGCTCCTGACTCGCACCGCGATTGTCGGCCGAACTCTGCAGCTGCGGAGGGGCGGGCATGTTCGAGCCAAATTCCTTCCCCGTCGCGTCGCCCTCGATATACGTGCCCGCCGCGAGAGTCTCGTCGGCGTTGACGGTGGCGATGGTGAGCTTGTCGGGCAGGTCGACAAGCTTGCGGATCTGGCCGGTGGCGACGTCGGCTTTGTAGACGGTCGTGACCTTGGTTGCCGGGTTGGTCTGGGTGTAGAAGACGCTGTTGGTCTTGAATCCGGCGACCAGCGCGTGCACGCCGAAGCGCATCGGTCCGCCAGGACTGGGCGGGAGATTCGCCGGCTGCGGTGGATTCGGCGCCAGGAGGCGAGTCTTCCTCGTGCCGAGGTCGAAGACGTGAATGCCGTCGGGCGCGGTGTAGATCATCGACTTGCCGTCGGGCGTGTAGGCGTTGATGTTGAAGTAGAAGCCGCCGGAGTTGGGCTCGTCGCTCAGGCGCCAGACGCGATGGCCGGTGTCTTTGTCGACCCATGTGCGTGGCGGATCGGTTTTCTGGCCATCGGCAGCGCGGGCGGCGGCGGGCAACAGGGTTAGAACGGCGAGGGCGGTGAGAAGGGCACGCATGGGTTTGGCTCCTCGGGGCGGGGAATGCGCTCCGCGCGGTGGCTTTTGGCGGCATGATTCCCTATTGATCCGGCCCATAAACAGTGTCACATTCTCCCACCCTTTTCCGCAGAAAACGCGGGAAAGGATGGGGTATGGAAGCAGTATTTGAGGGCCAGATCAATAGTAGGTCAACTCGATGACATTCACTGAGTACGGCGCGAAGTTCGACATGACACACGCCTGGAACGGTCGGCGGTGACGCGCATCTCAACGCCCGATTCTGCCGCGGTCGCGGGCTACGCGGCAATGCCCAGCGGACGGATACGCGGCCGTTTTCTATTCTTGGCCTGCCACATATCGTAATTGCTCTGCATGTCGAGCCAGAAGCTGGGGTTGGTTCCGAGAGCCGCCGACAGGCGAAGCGACATTTCGGCGGAGATGCCAGTGCGGCAGTTCAAGAGTTTGGAGAGCGTCACACGCGACACACCAATATGCTTTGCCACCTGCGTGATATTGTGACCCTCCAGGTAGTCGCGCAAGACCAGCCCGGGATGCGCCGGGCTATACATTTCGCTGGGCATGGGTTCTCCTTCCGGCGACGCTGTGCCGCCTCAGTGGTAGTCGCGGTAATCGACCAGGACTGCGTCCGTTTCCTCAAAATCAAATGTCAAGCGGCAATTGCCATCCACCCAAACAGACCAATGCTTTTCCGCACCCTTGAGCCGATGCAGGCCATAGGAGGCCGGTCTTGAGAGGTCAACCGGGCCTTTCGCTGCATCCAGCGCGGTCAGCAGCCGCTGCAGCCTGGCTGCATGATGAGGTTGAATGCCGGCCTTGCTGCCGGTCTTGAAGAACTTTTCCAAACCTGAGTGCCGGAAGCTCTTGATCACGTGTAAACTGTAAACTATCAGTTAACATTCGTCAATCGTCAGTAGCTCACCTCTAGCACATTCACTGAATAAGGCGCGAAGATCTGGGCGAACTTCGGAGCGGAAATCGCGACCGCGTGCGCGACCGGCGCGACGGCGTCGGGATGCGCGATGGTGTTGGTCGCGTTGGGCGTCTTGCCGCTCATGGTGGTGAGCGTTGCCTGTGGCGCGACCTTCTTGACGCCGGTCAGGTCGATCGCGAGCGGCTGCGGAGTCGAGTTCGCATTGACCACCTTGACGAAGAGCTTGTGCTTCGCATCGTCGCGGGTGACCGAGGCGAACACGCGCGCCGGCGCGCTGGAGAGCGTGCTGGCGACAACCTCCGTCCCGAGATGCGTCGAGAACATCTGCTGCGTCCAGTAGCTGGGCGATCCGTAACTCTTGAGCGCGTCGTAGCCGATCAGGTCGGGCGCCCACTGCATGCCGCCGGGATTCACGTTGACGAAGAGGGGAGCGTACGCGGTCATGATAATCAGGTCGCTGTTTCGCTCCAGGCCGGTGAGCCATGCGGCGTCGGCCAGGGCCGCTTCGAGGTTGGGCGTGGGATCGCCCTCGCGCGTCGCCCATTCGCCGACAAAGATCTTCGGACCCTTGCGGTCGTAGGCGTCGTAGTGATGCGCTTCGGAGAACGTCTCCTGGGCCGGCATGTAGAAATGCTCGTCGAGCACGTCGGGAGCGGTGTTCTTGATGGGCGTGGTGGCGATGAGCTGCAGGTCGGGAACCTTCTGCTTGATGGCTTTATAGAACTGCGCGAAGCGGCCTTCGTAGGAGCCGGAACGATCGAACTGATCCTCGTTGCCCACTTCGATGTAGCGCAGCGGGAACGGGGCCGGGTGGCCGTCCTTGACGCGCACGGCGCCCCATTTGGTGTCGGCGCCGCCGGTCACATACTCGATCTCGTCGAGCGCGTCCTGCACATAGGGTTCGAGCGCCGGGCCGGGATCGACGTGCTCCCCGGTCAGCGAGTAGCCGGCGTAGACCGCAAGCACGGGCTGCATTTTGAGGTCTTCGCACCACTCGAGAAACTCCAGCAGGCCCATGCCGTCGGAGGAGCGATAGCGCCAGGGGCTGGGATGCGTGGGGCGGTCGACCCAGGGGCCGATGGTCTTCTTCCAGTCGAAGCGGTCGGCGATGTGGTCGCCCTCGAGATAGTTGCCGCCGGGGAAGCGCAGGAACTTCGGCTGCATCGCGGCCAATTTATCCATGATGTCGGCGCGGTTGCCGCCGGGCCGCTTGTTGTAGGTGGGCGGGAAGAGAGAGACCAGGTCGAACCAGACGGTCGCGGGCTTGGCGATGGTGAGAATCAGGTGGTTGTTTGCCGAGGCGGGCACGGCGCCGGTTTTTAGCGTGAAACTGTACTGCTTCCAATCCTTGGTGAGAATGCCGACGGTGGCCGATGCAGCCACTACGCCCGTCTGGTCGTTCTGCAGAGTGACAGTGACGGGGATTCCTGGCGCGTCGGTCTTGGCATAGAAGGAACCGCTGTACTCCGTGAGCGGGCGCACTGGGATACCCCAATAGCCGGCATTCTCCACGCCGGCGGGCGCGGCAGCGGAAGCCTTGGTCACCGTCACGCGAAGGCTGCGCGGAAGCGCCTCGCTCGGCCCGTCGCTCTGGTCGAGAGAGACATTCACGATGGCGTCGCCGCGCGCCACCATGGGCCACTGAGTGAGCGCGTCCCAGGAGCGGCTGGGCGTGCGGTCGCGGATCAGCTCGCCGTAGAGCCCGCCATCGTAGGAGAAGTTGATCTCCTCGGTCATCAGGCCGTAGAAAGTGGGGCTGACCTTGGCGGTGGGGTGGTCCACCTGGATGGTGAACGAGGGCGTCTGGGCAGAAAGGGTGGCGGCGAAGACGAGCGCAGCGGCAAAGGCGACGAATCCGGATGTCTTGTTCATAACCCCGCCATGGTACTGCCGGGACGGGGCGTGGGGCAATCTGGAAAGCGCTTACCGGCCGCGGAAGGCGGGTCCGCGACCATCCCTACAGTGCGCTTCCCTCGATGGCTGCGGCAATCGCGTCGCGCACCGAGCCGGGCAGCGCGGGCATGGCCCCGGACCGCGAAGCAACCCAGCCGCCCCAGCGATTGACGGCCTCATTCAAGACGCCCAAATCGGCTCCGCGCAGCATGTAGTGTGTCATTGCCGCGGTGAAGGCATCCCCAGCGCCGACCCCGTCGGCAAGTTTGACCGGGAAACCCGGATGCTCGTCCCACTCGTCGCGCGTGACGAGCAGGCTGCCGCGGCTGCCACGGGTAATGGCCGCCATCTGCAGCGCGGGGAATTCGTTGAGCAGGCGTTCGGCGACCGAGCGCAAAAACTGTGCGGGCAGGCTCTGGCCTTCGGCCAGGGATTGGCCTGTGCCGCTCCCCGCTGCGCCGTACCCGGGCAGACCAAGCAGGCCGATCAGCCGCGGCGCCTCCTCCTCGTTCATCTTCACCACCGTCGCAAGCTCGAGCGACTCCTCGATCACTTCAGCGGAGTAGAACGGCGCGCGCAGGTTCACGTCGAAAACGCGAATGCAGGCAGCGGAGGTTTCGGCGGCCAGCGCCTGGATGGTTTGCCGCGACTGCGAATTGCGCTGGGCGAGCGAGCCGAAACAGATGGCGTCGGCCCGCTCGGCCAACTGGAGCCACTCGTCCTGGAGATCGAGGAAGTCCCATGCCGCGGGTTGGTGAATGGTGTAATGTGGTTCATCGCCCATGAAGCTGACCGTGACGCGGCCGGTTTCGTGGATTGGGTCGACTTGGAGGGCGCCGGTTTCTACGGGCATGGGATCGAGGCGAGCCACGGCCTGGCGGCCGAGATCGTCGTGTCCGATACGGCTCAGGATCGCTGCGCGGCTGCCAAGTTGGCCAGCCATGACGGCGAAGTTGGCCGGCGCGCCGCCCAGGCGCGGGCCGTCGGGCAGAATGTCCCACAGCAGTTCGCCGATGCCGAGGATCAGATGCGGTTCTGTCATTTTTGCAGTCCTACCCAGCGGTAAATGGAGCAATCCTCCCAGCTCGTGGCGGCGTATTCGGCGTCAGGCTGGCGCTGAAGAATTGTGCGATCAGCCAATGTGTCGGTGTGGGATCGGCGGATCTGGCCGTGGAAGAGCCGCTCGAAGCCGGGCTCTCGCTTTAGCACGTCCTCCTGCTCGTTGTTGACGTAGAGGATATCGAGCGGTTGCGCGCGGCCGGACAAGGTGCGGCTCCAGGACCGAAGCGTCCGGCGGAGCACCGGCGCGCCGAAGGGATTGAAGAGGAAGACGACGCAGGGGCCGTGGGGCAGGGGAAACTCGGCCGCGTCGCGGCAGTAAACCCGCGTGGGCACACGAGCACGGCCGGCGGCGCGCCAAAGCGCGAGGTTCCCGCGGGCGATGCGCGTCAGCGTGGGATGCAATTCGACGCCGACCACTGCGCGAAACGGGTAGGCGGCGGCCAGCAGCAGGGCGCGGCCCATGCCGGCGCCGAGATCGACGAAGGTGTAGGCGTCGATGGGGGCCAGCGGGCGGAAGCGCCGCCAGCGCACAAGGATGCCCTCAAACACCGAGGGAGCGACGGCGAAGTAGGCCGTGATGTGGCGGTCGTGGCGATGGCCGGAGCCCAGGTGCCGTCCGGCGACTAAGCCGCTGGTGCGGACCCCGAATTCCAGATCGAATGGGTGGCGGATCAGGCCGGTTTTCCGCGCCAGACCGGGCAGACGGCGGGCCTTTGCCTTTGAGGTCTGCGATTTGGCCGGCACTCGGGCGCTCACGCTTGAAACTTAGCACAACGGATGGCCGCGGTGGCGATGAATTGCCCGTAGCGCAGGAAGAGCCGCAGCGAGCGGAGATTCCGCGAGGTGCGGAATCGTCGGAATGGGAATGGCCGGATTGATCGGATTTTTCCTTGACTGCGCCTTCGCGCTTCTGGAACACTGCGTTGGCGCGCTTTACCCCCGCGCTTGTCCGTTTCTCATCGGGCCCACCGTCGTTTCCCTATCTGAGCGGACGCGTGCGGCGCCTGAATTCCGATGCGCGGCGGTGTGCCGGCTGCTGGCGCCTGAACCAGCCGGTTTCAACAAGGAGGAACGATGAAGAAATACCTGGCGGAACTTGTGGGCACTTTCATTCTGGTGTTGTTTGGCTGCGGAACGGCGGTGGTTGCCGGCGACAAGGTCGGCATTCTGGGCATCGCGTTCGCCTTCGGACTGGCGCTCATCGGCGCCGCGTATGGGATCGGCCCGATCTCAGGCTGCCACATCAACCCTGCGGTCAGCCTGGGTGTTTGGATCTCGGGCCGGATGAAAGCGGTGGAGATGATCGGCTACTGGGTCGGGCAGTTTGCGGGCGCGATTCTGGCTGCGTGGGTGCTTTCCGTCATTGCGCGCGGCGCGGCGGGCTATAGCATCGCGGCGAACGGGCTTGGCCAGGATGGCTGGGGGCCGGGATATCAGGGCGGCTACGATATGGTGTCGGCCATGGTGTTTGAGTTTGTGGCCACGCTGATCTTCGTCATCGTGATTCTGGGATCGACGCAGAAGAGCGCCCCGACCGGATTTGCCGGCCTCGCCATCGGCATCACGCTGGTGGTGATTCACATCTTTGGAATTCACATCACGGGCGTGAGCGTGAATCCGGCGCGGAGCCTGGGACCGGCGCTGCTGGTGGGCGGCACGGCTCTGTCGCAGGTATGGCTGTTCCTGGTTTTCCCCAGCCTGGGCGGGCTTGTTGCGGGGCTGCTGTTCCGAACCAAGCTGCTGGCCGCTGAATAGAGAACTGGGCGCAAAGAAATCGGGGAGCCAGCCAGTGAGGCTGCTCCCCGAAGGGTTGTCGTGAATTGAAGGGTGCAGGCGCGCTCAAGCACGCTCGGCGGCCTCGAGTTCGGCAATGTAATCAATCACTGCCTCGCTCCAGCCGTCGATGTGCGTCCACGGGCCGTAGCCGACGCCGTTGCGGTTCGAGGCCACGTTGATCACATAGCCCTTGCCGCGCGGCGCGGGGACGGTGTCGTGCGACTGCTCGTCGGTAATGACGATCAGCCGATCGTAGGCCGAGCGGCACTCGGCCTCGACGTGGCTCAGCGCCTTACCGAGGTAAGTAGCCGAGTGCGGCTGGCTGGCTTCGAGCGCATCGCGCAGCGCCATGCCGCGGCGCGATGGCACCAGCTTCGCGTCATCGGAGAAGGTGTAGATCGTGGCCTTCTCGGCGATCTCGCGGAGCAGAATCGCCAGCCCGTAGGCGGCGTCGGTGCGGCGCATCTCGGAGCGGCGCGAGAGCGGCGCCTCCATGGAGCCGGAGACGTCGACCAGCAGCACCGTGTGCCCGGACAAGCGGCTGGCGCGGCCCTCGTGAGAACGACTCTCGAGCGAGCGGAACATCGCCGCCTCCAGAGGCTGCTCCCACTGCGGAGCCACGCGCGCGGCAGCCAGAAAACGGAAGGGAAGAACCCGGTCCGTCTTGAGGGCGGCGAGCGCGGCCTGCACCAGTTCCTCGCTTACGCCGGCTTCGCGCAGGTTGCGCAGGTTGCGCAACAGAGCCAGCGCGCCGAGCTTGCGATCGGCGAGCAGTCGCTCCCAGGCGGCGCGCTTGTCGCCCTCGCCGCGGCCGGCAGCCGAGAGGGCAACCTCCCAGGTGTCGGGCGTGGCCAGTTCGTTGTCGACCAGGCGCTTCCACAGCGCGGCCTGCGCCTCGTCTACGGGCCGCGCATGGCACAGGAAGAGCACGTCGCGCAGGCGAACGGCGCCGGCGCGGTCGTACTTGGCCAGGGCGTACTCGTCGAACTTGCCGAACGCGGCGGCCAGGCCCTTCTTTACCTGCGCGGAGAGCGGCTGGCGTCCGCCGGCCCAGTAGATGGCGACGAACTCGCTCAACTCGTCGGCGCGCTGGATGACGCGCGCCAGCGTCTCGGCTACGAGAGCACGATGTGGGCCGGAACGGGCCATCTCGCGAACCAGCAACAGCGGCGCATGGCGCAGCTTCATCCGCTCGCGAGCCTCGACGGCCAGCGCGGCGACCTTTTCCGCCTCGACCTGAGGAACCAGCTCGTGGATGCGCCCGGCGATCTGCACGCCGTCCTCGTAGAACTCCCCCTCCCACAACATGCAGGAGAGAACGGAGCGGCGCAGAGCCTGCTCCGGAGTGATGACGCTGGCCCTGGCTCCCTCGTGAGTACGCGGGCGCGGCTTCGGCTTGAAGATGTTCAGGCGCATGGCGCGCCTCCTTTCTGTTGAAACTCAAGAATAACTTCCTGCCGGGGAAGATCGGGTACGGCATGCTACACCGGACCGAAGCCCGATGGCGGGGATCGAACCCGCGACTTCCGCTTTTTAGGGCGGCGCTCTCCCACTGAAGTATCCGTGCCCTGCGCCACCGGCAGTCTTCTCTTGGTTTTGGACGAGTGGATCGTCGGGTCAAAGTTCAAGCCGGGGAACAAAGCGGCCACGGAACGCGGTGCTCTACCGTTGAGCTACCGGGGCATTCGCTCCGGGCGGGATTCGAACCCGCAACCACCGGCTCCCAAGGCGAAGTATCCGTTGCCTACACCACCGGCTCTTTTCCTGGTTTTGGACGAGTGCATCGTCAGTTGAAAGCTTCAGCCGGGGAACAAACAGATGCGGACTTTTTCGGCGCTCTGCCATTGAGCTACCGGAGCATTCGCTCCAGGCGGGAATCGAACCCGCAACCACCGGCTTATCAAGCGAAGTAACCGCGTCAACCACCACCGGCCAAACAAAGTGTCAAACAACATCCTGCGCAGAAAGTTGCGCCGGGGAACCAGCGAAAGGAGTTCGGAACCTCCGTTCGGACTGTTACCCCCAAACGGCCCGCTCCGGCAGGGTTTCCTCAACCCTGCGTTTCGTGGCAGGAAGTAACTCATTTCATCACCACCGGTGCAACAACTTACCTAGCTCGACTTAGGGACATAAATCTCCTCAGAACGCCACATTACCGATCGCGGCGCCAAATGAGCTGAAACAGCGGATCGAGCTCGCACAATCGTCCCCGAGGGAACAAGCAAGAACGGCATTGCGTTTGACAGACGAAGGAACCGTCCTCTACGCCACTCGGGATCACTCAGTGTTCATGCGGGATGCGCAGGAGGCGGACCGCAGCGGGTTACGGCAGATAGAGAAACCATGCCCGGCGGCCGGTTGAGTCCAGCCTACGCATCGAGATTTGCGTTTTGATGTTCATCGGGCGTTCTCCTACGCATTGACTAATGTGCCATAAGTCGCGGGAAAATGCAAGGGTTTGCGTGAATATTTCCCGGGCGTTCGAATAGTTACCCGCGACTTACCGAGGCTTCAAGGAAGAGAACGCCGCAAAGCTCGTCAGGTTGTCGCTTCGAAGCGCAGACGAACGTAGTCGGCGGTCCAGTGACCTTCATGGTCGCACAGGACGGGACGGAGCAGCGCCACGGTTTCCTCGACGACCGTGGCGCGCAGATTCTCAGGCAAAGCGTCCAGCGCGCCGCGGCAGAATACGTTCAGCCAGCCGGCCATGCCGCTCTCCGGGAGTGTCGTGGGACGAGGAAAGAACAGAATCCGCCGCACCGCAAAGTCGTTCCGCTCGAGGCGGCGACCATACTCGTCCGGTGTGGGAAAGTAGGTGCAGCGATCGCCGAGCGATTCGTATCCATGGCGCGCGAGCACGACGGCGAAGGCCACTCGGATGGCGGCGATGTTGCCGTGGCCGCCCATCTCGGCCACAAAGCGCCCGCCGGGACGAAGAACGCGGCGCACCTCGGCCATCATTTCGTCCTGGCCTCGAATCCAGTGCAGAACGGCATTAGAAAAAACGGCATCGAAGAGATGGCTGGGGAAGGGGAGCGACTCGGCAGGGCCGTGATCGGCGCTCACTCCGCGTGCGCGCGCCGCCGCCACCATTTCCGGCGAGGAGTCGACGCCCGCGACGATGGCGCCTCCGGCGGCGATGCGCTCGGTCAGTTGGCCGTCGCCGCAGCCAAGGTCGAGAATGCGCTCGCCGGACTGCGGCGCGAGCCACTCAAGCACACCGCTGGCGAGTTCGTGCACGAATGCGCCGTCGCGGCTGTAGACGTCGGGGTCCCAGGTTTGAGACATGGATATCTCTCCCAGATTGATTTCGCTCAGGACACACGCATGCGAGAAAACCGAGCGATCGCAGGCAACAGCGCTGACCGGGAGAAAGGCGGCGAACTTACTGCGGTTCTCCAATTTCCGTGGAGTATCCAGCATTGCTCAAGGCAGCGTCTTCCTGAAGGAAAACAACACTTAGCGATGTTGGCTTTGCTTTACTCCAACAGGAGATCCGTCATAGCCGCGAAAAAACACAGATATACAACCCTGTTGCGGAGGTTACACTTTTTCCGCGCGCATTAGACGACAGTCAAACGCAGACCGGACGCACGAGGAACATAGATGGTAACCTCTCCGTCCTTCAGGCTCTCGTGCTTCTCCGAGCGCACAATCCGCGCCTCGCGGCTATCGAGAGACGGCGCATGCAGCGTCTCGATCTCCACTGTCCCACTCTTGCGGGTCCCGAAATCGAGGCGCAGCGCGAGGTCGTGTTCCGCGTCTTTGTTCAGAACGATCACCGAGGCTTTTCCGTCCGCGTGCTTCGCGGCGTAGGCGGTGGCATTGACACCGGCCGCTTGCAGCGGCGACGAAAGATCGGCCTCGAGCAGCGTTGCTCCGCAGAGCGAGCCGGCGAACATCAGGCCGTAGGCGACCGGCTCCAGAACATAGCTGGAATCGAACGATGCAATGGGCGAGTAAAACGGATGCGGATGTGCGGCGATCTGTTCCGGCGTTGCGCCCTGCTCCTGGAGAAGATCGTCACCGGGCAGTGACCCGCCCAAGCCGCTGGCGATCGTCAGTCCGGTGCCGCCATGCAGGTTGATCCCCGAGTAGTTGTTGCTGGCCAGCAGGAGCGAGTAGTCGGCGGCCCAGAGCGCCGCCGCGAAAACATCGGAGACTCCGGGCTTGCCGCCGCGATAGCAGGTGTTGCCTTCGGTCATGCGGACGCGGGCATTCATCTTCGCCGCGGCTGCGGAGGCAGTATCTGCCGTCCGCTGGACCTTGGCCATTGTGGCGGGCTTCAGCAGGTTGGGGATGTTGACATCGGGATTGGTGGCCGGGCCGCCGAAGTAGTAATGGTGCGTGAGGGCCGTGATTTGAGGCGGATTCTGAATCGCGCTCCAGGCATCGGCAATCTGGGTGAGCCACGACATTTGGGATGCGACGTCGGGAACGCCAAACCGGGCCCCAGGAACACGGGCGGAGACAGCACGGGCCAGCGCAAGCCACTCGTCCAGATAGGTCCTGGCCGACCACGTCTGCGGATCGCGTAAGTGACGGTCAAACAAGTCCACTTCGTTGCCGACCTGGAAGTATTCAATGCGGGACCCTAGAGTTTTGGCCGCGAATTCGGCCTCCTGGGCGGCGCGCTCCGGCGTATTGGTCCCCATGTTGATGCCATAGATGCAAGTCCAGCCGGTGGCGTCGAGAAAGGCCGCAAGGCTGCGGACCGACTCCGGGGTCACCGCATAGTATTCGGCCTTGGGCTCGCCGACGACTTCGCGCGTTTTCGGATGCGCGGGCTCGGGAGTATCGGGCGTTGCTTTCCACCATGCGAACTCACCGGTGTTGCCGCCGATGCGGAGAACGCCGCTGGGAGAAATCGATTTGAATGCGCGAATCAGGCCGGTGTTCTTCGGCGAAAAGAAATCCGGCGCAGCGAACTGTTTCACTTCGTAGGATAGGCCGACGAAATTCGAGGGAATATGAGGCCCTTTTGCCCCCGCGGGAATGACGAGGGTGACCGAAATCTTGGCTGGGCTTTGAGAGCGAAGGCGGGAGGCGGCAAGGGACATTGCGGCGGTAGCAACAAAGCGGCGGCGGCTGATCGGGTTCATGGGCTTCGCTCCGGAAGTTTCGTCAGACAATCCAGCCATCCATTTTAGATGGACTGCACCGGCAGGAGGGTGAGGTCGTCGACGAGGCCGACCTCCTTTTGCACAAAGGGCTCGCCGTAGCGGACGCCGGCGAGCAGGCCGTAGTGGCGGGCCTCGGCGAAAGTGCGCTCGCGGATCTCATCCTCGGGGACGAAGAGGCCGCTGCCGGAGGGCTGGTTGGCGTACTGCGATCGGTAGGCCATGAGGGCCTGGTGGCGCTGTTCGATGAAGGGCGCGATGTCGACAACGAAGCTGGGGCGCACGTCGGCGTAGAGGCTGGCGTAGACGATCTTGAAGGGCCGGTGCGGCGCGGTTCCCGTCTCGACTTTTTTCAGGCCGGAGAGGAAGCAGGCTTCGTAGCCGAGAGTCGCGGCGATGGCGTGGTCGGGATGGCGGGCCTGCCAGTAGGGAAGAATCACGACGCGGGGACGGAGTTGGCGGAGGACGCGAACGATGGCCAGGCGATTATCGAGCGTGTTGGCGACGGCGCCGTCGGGCAGGTCGAGCGCCTGCCGCCAGGCGGCGCCAAGAATTCGCGCGGCCTCCTCGGCCTCGCGGGCCCGTTCCTCGGCGGTGCCGCGGGTTCCTGCCTCGCCCTGGGTCAGATCCAGGATGGCGGTGCGCAGGCCGCGCGAGGCCATGCGCAGCATGGTTCCTCCGCAGGTCTGTTCCACGTCGTCGCGATGAGCGGCGATGGCGAGAATGTCGAATTGAACGTCGAATGCCTGGTCCGGCATCGCAATCAATAGACGGTGTTGTCGCCGTCGGTGACGGCGTCCATGTAGGCCACGTCGTAGGCCGTTCCGGTCACGGTCACATACTGGTTGTCGATCGATGAACCATCGACCGTCGAGTAGATGTACACCTGTCCGCCCTCCGCGGTGTAGATCTTGTGCAACCCGGTGACGGCGGCGATTCCGGTAGCGTCGCCCAGGTATGGCTCCAGCATTACGACCTTGTTCGTGGAGGTGTTGTACACGGTCAGGCAGCCGTAACCGCCGGAGGGGTTGCTGGCGTAGCGAACGCCGGTGGTGCAGCCGCTCATGCCAATCCACAGGGTGTCGTCATCGGCCAGAATCATGCGGCTCGTAGCGCCGGGCTGCCCGTCGCTGATGGCCACCGGTGTGCCGGCCGTGTTGCTGGTCAAGTTGACGACGGTAAGGTTGCCGCCAAACAGCGTTTGTCCGCTGACGGTCTCCGCCTCCTGTCCCACGACGTACATGGTCGAGGAATCGACGAGCGCATTGCTGGCGCCGCCCGGGATGGAGATGTTCACCATGGGCGCGGCGCCGGAGTTGGGGCAGGACGAAACGGACGCCAGATTGCAGGGCAGCAGGCCGGACTGCTTGCCGACGGTAAAGATGAGCGGTGCTGTCGGAACCACGGAAACCGAGGCTTTAGAGCCGCCGCACTCCGGTCCGCAGCTCAGGATGTAGGCTTCGCTGCCGTCGGCGGAGAAGACAGCCTTGATGGGGTGATCGAAGGTAAGCGGAGCGCCGTAGTAGTTGCCCGTTGAGTCGATGCTGTCGGGGCTTTGCATCTGGAACAGGCACCAGATGGGTGCATTCTGAGGCTCGCAGTCGACGGCCGCTTTGGGCCAGGTGGATGACCCACCGGAGTAGGCGATCGTCTGGGCCGTCGTCAACTGCCGTGGGTAGTAGGCGTAATTGGAGTTCTCGACGAAAGCCAGGGCCACGGACCCACCCGGATTCACGCTGACCCGGTATACGTTGGGAAGGCCGAGGCCGACCGCGGTGCCTGCGGACTGGTTGATCACCGTTAGCCCGTGACTGGACTGGGTGGCCGCGAACACAAAGGCTTTGTCGCGGGTCATGAAGACGCTGGACGAAGGGTTGCTGCTGGTGAGCCCGCTGACGTTGCCGGTGGATTGCTCCTTGGAGTAGCTGACCATCGCCAGGTTGCCGTCGCCGGACGAGTAGACGGCGGCGAACTGCTCCTCGGGCATGTTCTGAATGCTGACGGGCAGTGCACCGCTAAAACCGGAGATTGCGTAACTGGCCGGCGAACCGGTGTAGCCGCTGCGAATGTCGTAATACGCGTCGACGATCTCGAGCTCACCCTTGGTCAGGGTGCCGGGATTCTGGATGGCGATCATGACGCGGTACGACAATCCGCTGGGCGGCAGGGTGCGGCCTGCAAAATACGATGTTGAGCCACAGCCGGCCAGCACGGCGGCTGCCGCAAGGGCTGCTCCGGCGCTCACGAAAAGACTTCTCTTCTTCAAAATTCGAACCCTCGCTTGATGGAGCGGAACAATCCGCGGCCTCGACAACCCAAGAGCTTCATGGACACACGGACAAGCCCAGGAACCCACGGTTCCGAACCGGTTTCCACGCAGGCTATGACGCTGAAAGTATAACAAAGCGACCCATGCTCCCGTTGAGCCGGGCCGGCGCACGGAATCGCAGGAAAAGGCGGATTCAGAGCGCGGCCCGAGGCCCGCGAACCGTTCCCGGGACCTCGATCCGAACGGCTGTGGCGATCGGCGGCCGGAAAGTGCGGCCCGTGGAACCATTGGCGCGGACGATGCGGTAGCATGACAACAAGATGAGCCGACTTGCCGAGATCTTCTCCGACCGCCCCGTCCTCGCCGACGGCGCCATGGGCACGGTGCTCTACGCGCGCGGTGTGTTGATCAACCGCTGCTACGACGAGCTGAACCTCTCGGACCCCAACCTGATTCTCTCGGTGCACGAGGAATATCTCCAGGCCGGCGCCGAGGTTCTTGAGACCAACACCTTCGGCGCCAACCGCTTCCGGCTCGCCCGGCACGGACTGGCCGGGAAAGTTGAAGAGATCAACGCGGCCGGCGTCCGCTTGGCGCGGCAGGCGGCGGATCGCCTGAAGGAAAAGCAGGCTGGCGAGGCCTGGGTGGCGGGTTCGGTGGGGCCGCTCGGAGTGCGGCTGGAGCCGCTGGGCAAGACCGGCCTGGAGGAAGCGCGCGCCGCTTTTACCGAGCAGATAGCCGTCCTGAGCCGAAGCGGGGTTGACCTGCTGATTCTCGAGACCATGCCGGCGCTGAACGAGGCGCGCGAGGCGCTGGAGGCGGCCAAAGCCGTGGCGCCGGATCTGCCCGTGCTGGCCATGGTGACCGTGGACGACGAAAGCGAGTGCCTGGATGGGGCGTCGGCGGAGCAGGCCGCGGCGCTGCTCACTGAGTGGGGCGCCGACGCTGTGGGCGTGAACTGCTCGACGGGACCGGCAACGGTGCTGACGGCCATCGAGCAGATGCGCTCGGCGACCACACTGCCGCTGGCGGCCATGCCCAACGCCGGATTGCCGCGCGCCGTCGAGGGCCGGAACATCTACCTGTGCTCGCCGGAATACATGGCCAGCTTTGCTCGCAAGGCAATTCTGGCGGGGGTGCAGTTTGTGGGCGGGTGCTGCGGCACGACGCCCAACCATATCCGGGCGATGCGCCAGGCCATCCGGGCCATGGACGAGCAAGCGCACGTGGAAGGCAAGGGCGCCGCTCCGGCAGCCAGCCGGGAGACCCCGCCCGCGCCGCTGGCCCTGCGCTCGCGCCTCGGCGCGCTGATCGCGGAAGGCAAGTTCGTCACCATGGTCGAAGTCATCCCGCCCAAGGGCATCGATTGCTCGCGGGAGATCGAGGGCGCGCAACTGATGGCGAGGCTCGGCGTGCACGCCATCGACGTCTACGATCCGGCCCAGGCCTCGGCGCGCATGAGCGGGCTGAGTTTTTCCGTCCAGATTCAACAGCACACGGGGATGGAGACGATCCTGCATTACACCTGCCGCGACCGGAAACTGCTGGCGATCCAGTCGGATCTGCTGGGCGCGGCGTCGATCGGGTTGCACAACATCCTCTGCATCACCGGTGATCCGCCCAAGCAGGGCGGCTATTCCGACGCCTCTCAAGTGTCAGACGTGGATTCGATCGGTTTGGTCAACATCGCGCGGCGCCTCAATCACGGGCTCGACATCGGCTCCAACGCCATCGGCGCCAGCACCAACTTCGTCATCGGCGTGGCGGCCAATCCGGGCATGACGGACATCGACAACGAGCTGCGGCGCTTTGCCTACAAGGTGGAGGCCGGCGCCGAGTACGCCATCACCCAGGCGGTCTTCGACCTGCGCCTGCTGCAGGAGTTTCTTGGCCGGATCGGGGACCACCGCATTCCGGTGATCGCGGGCATCTGGCCGCTGACCAGCCTGCGCAACGCGGAGTATCTGAAGAACGATTTGCGCATCGCCATGCCCGAGGAGATCATGCTGCGCATGGCGCAGGCCGGCACGCCGGAGGCCGCGCGGGCCGAGGGGATCCGGATCGCGCAGGAGATGCTGGAGGCGGTGCGGCCGCTGGTCCAGGGCGTGCAGGTGAGCGCGCCGTTCGGCGACTACGACGCCGCGGCCGAAGTGATCGCCAGCGCGCTGCCCAAGGGGAAGTGAGGACTTTTCCGCCGGGAACCCCCTTGCCGTGTGCGACCGGGGAGCGTAAACTGCTCTCCAATTCCAGCCAAACGGAAGAAGTAAGAGCGAGAAATCGCCGCTTGCCGAAGGGAGTTCTCCGCGATGTCCGACGGATTTACCATTGGCGCGGCCATGGGCGAGCCAACCATCTTCGATTGCCCGAACTGCAAGGAGACAATTGACGCCAACGCGGAGACCTGCCGCTTTTGCGGTGTGAAGGTGGACCACGAAGCCGCGCGCAGGTCCGCCGTTCTGCTGGCCAGGGTCAATCAGGCGTGCAGCGACGCCAGCTATTTGAAGAGCACTGCTCTGACGTTGCCGGTGTTCTTTCTCGTTCGCTTCGTTCCGTTCATTGCTCCGGCCGGCACGATCGGATTCTGGGGCTTGCTGGTGGCGCTTCCGCTTTGGGCGTTGCGCTGGCTGCTGAAGTATCGCGGGATTGAGACCGACGACCCCGAATTCCGCAGGGCGCGAAGCACAGTCAAATGGACCGGCATCGCGGTGACCGGCGTGCTGGTTCTCTTCCTGGCGCTCAACATCCTGTTCTTTGCAATGGCTCGGGCGGCACGTTAAAAGCGAACTGCGCGCCTGCCGGCAAGCTGCATTGCGGATCGACCCGCTTTGCCGCGGGAAATCCTGTATTCTGAATGCGGAAAAAGGAAACGCCATGCCGTCGTTTGAGGAGTCGCTCAAGAAGCTGGAGACGATCGTCGAGCAGTTGGAAAAGGGCGACCGGTCGCTCGAAGAGTCTCTGAAGCTCTTCGAGGAAGGCGTTGGCCTGTCGGCGGCCTGCAAGCAGGAGCTGGATGCCGCCGAGGGCAAGGTGCAGATGCTGGTGAAACAGCGCGACGGATCGGCGAAAGTGGAACCCTTCCTAACCGACAAGTCCGCCTGAGCGAACCCTCCCGCTCTCAAAAGACAATCAGGCTGAGCCGGCCGCCTTGCGGTGCGCGCCGATCCTGGCGGTGAGCGCGAGCAGCGCCTCATCGCGACCCCGCGCCGCAGCGAGTTGCATCCCCCCGCGCGCGCAGGGAATCGCGACGGTGGGCACGCCGGCCAGGCTGAAGGGCGCGGTGTAGCGAAGCAGGCGAGCGCGCGTCTGGCTGTGGTCGGCGCCGGCTGTCAGACGCGCCACCGGCGCGCAAGGCAGCAGAACCAGGTCGTGTGAGGCGAAGAGATCGTCCATGCGAGCGCGAAAATCGTCGAGACGACGGCGGAATCTGGAGATCTCGGCGGGGGTGAGGCTTGCGCCCCACTTCAGGCGGTCGCGAATCGCCGGCTCGAATTGGTCGAAGTTGCCTGCGTGCAGCCGCGCTGCCTCCGACGCCTGGATCGGCGCAAAGATCTCGGCCGCACTTGCCCACCAGTCCGTCTGGACTGGCTCCGATTCAAGGCCGAGTTCCTGCAGCAGGCGAATCACACCGCGGAAGCCTTCGAGCACCTCCGGCTCGCAGTCGGAGAAGAAGCTCTCGGCGACAAATGCGAAGCGGGTGAACTGGCGCGGCGGTGCGGCTTCGGGCAGCGCAAACGGAGCGGCCAGCAGCGGCGCGTCTTCGAGGTCGCGGAAGAGCCAGCCGAAGGTGTCGAAGGACTCGGCCAGATGCCCTGCACCGGTCCAATCGCCGCGGCCCAGAGTGGCGCGATATCCGGCCAGCCCGCAAAGCGCGGCGGGCGCTCGAATCGAGCCGCCGGTGTCGGTGCCGATGGCGGCTACGGCCGAGCCTTCGAGCACGCTGGCTGCTCCGCCGCTCGTCGAGCCGCCGGTGAGCGCGCCGGGATCTCCGGGCTGCACGCAATCGCCGAACTCCGGGTTCTCGCCCGTAATTCCGTAGGCCAGCGGATGCAGGTGGGTCTTGCCTGCGATGACCGCTCCGGCCGCGCGCAGTTGTTCCACCAGCCACGAGTCGCGAGCAGCGATGCCGTTCCGGTCGCGGTAGAAACGCACGCCGCAGGTCGTGGGAGCGCCGGCCAGATCGAAGCAGTCCTTGACCGAGACGGGCAGGCCCCAGAGCGCCGGGCGGCTGTCGCCGAACGCGCCGCCGCGCCCGGCTGGCATCGCTTCGGCGCGGGCCGCCTCCATCCGCGTCCACGCCGCATCCTGCCAAAGGTAAACATTACGGCCGGCGTTCTGGTTGGAGCGGGCCAGCGCCGATTCGGCAAGTTGGGAGGGGCGCACGGCTCCGGCCGCCAGTGCGCGGCGGAGTTCGCGGATCGTACCCGGAACGGAGGCCATAGGGAGATTCTAGAACCCGTCGCGCCGGCGGATTGCTGGCGCCAGAGACGCGCTCTGCGTCCCAAAAGGCAAAGGGCGGCCCGCGCGGGACCGCCCTCCGTCTAGAAACATCCGCGGATCAGAAGTCCAGGTGCAGAGACATCTGAATCTGGCGCGGGCTGCCGATGGTGTGCTTGGTGATTCCAAGACCCGCGGGACAGTTGTAGAGTCCGCCGGGCAGAGGGTTGTTTGTGCCGCAACCGGTGGGCAGCGCCTCGGACGTCGTACTGACGGCCACGGGAACGTTGTTGAACGCGTAGTTCTGGTTCACGTTGTTCTGCGGAATGTCGAAGCTGGTCGTATTGGTGATGTTGTAGACGTCGAAGCTGTAGCGCAAGGTGTACTGGTCGTGGATGGGCAACTCCTTGACCAGCGAGGCGTCGGCGCGCCGCTGCCACGACTGGCGGAAGATATTGCGCTCGCCGGTGACGAAGTTGGTCTCGAAATCGTCGCCCGCTGGAACGCCCATGGTTCCCGGTTGGATGATGGGAACGTCGAAGCAGTCGGCCTTGAGCGCCGCGCCTTCTCCGGTGCTGGTGTTGTAGAACGCGCCGTTCTTTCCGGTGAGCGCATTATGCCGGTTGCAGCCGGGGGCCAGCGGAACAACCGGGTTGATGATGCCGTCGAACGTGCTGTAGTAGATGCTGCCGACGGCGCCCGAGTAGTCGATGATGCTGTAGGGCTGGCCGCTTTGGATCACGGCGAGGCCGTGAATCGCCCAGCTATCCAGCACTTTGCCCTTCAGCGTGCCGGTCGAAAAGAACTTGGGCAGCGTTGCTCCGTAGGTGAAGTTCAGCACGTGGGTGCGGTCGAAGTCGGCCGAGCCGTAGCCGCTGCGCAGGTTCTTGGGGTTGTTGCCGTTGTAGAACAACCCCAGTCCGCTCTGCTCGTCGGTGGCGTGCGAGTAGGTGTAGGAGACACCGGCCTGGAAGCCGTGGCTGAAGCGCTTTTCGAGGTGCGACGTCAAGGCATGATAGGCGGCGATGCCGGCGGCGGTGTAGGCCTCCGACTCCGACGAGTAGCCGATGTAGGGCACGCGCAGGTCGACGTTGCCGCCTTCGTAGTTGTTCAGCATGGCGCCATAGGTGCAATTCGTATCGAGATTCACGCACTCGGGCAGATAAGTGTTCGGGTCCAGCACCGTGTAGCCGTAGCTGAAGTCCTGTGTCGCCAGGCCCCCGGGGTGGGTGGGGCTGGATTGCGTGGCGATCTGGGACTGATTAAAGGGGACTGGGATGACTTGATGGCGGCCCAGATTGCCTACGTAGCCGACCTCGAACATCACGTCGTTGCGCGGCTGGAACTGGAGGTTGAGCGTGAAGTTCATGCTGTAGGGCAGTTTGTTGGCCCGGTTGTAGACGCCGAGCGTGTAGGGCTGGTCGGCGTTGTTGCTATACACCGTGCCGTCGATAATCTCCGCCGCGTTCGGCAGGTAGTTGGAGATGTCGGAGGCCTTGGGGTTGGAGGGCGGAGTAGAGCGCGTCGGCCCCCAGGGGGTCGCGAGGTTGTAGCTCGAGTTGTCGACCGTGTTCGTGATCCCGTTCCCGCCGCAGATGGGAATGTAATAGAGATACATATAGGTTGGATTCGCGGCGTTATAGGAGGCGCTGTACGGGCAGTGCTGCTGGCTGACGAAGGGCTCCGTCTGCAAGACGCCCATCGGCCCGCCGTTCACCTCGCCCGCCGCGTAGCCGGGGGACATGTAGGTAAACAGCTCGCCGCGGTCGTAGTAGAAGCCGCTGCCGCCGCGAACCACGAACTTGGAGTGGAAAGCCGTCGGCTGCCACGCGAACCCCAGCCGTGGAGCGATGCCCCACTGGCGTCCGGTGAGCGTGGTCTTGCTCACGCCCTTTGTGCCGTTCTCATTGTTGCCGGCGATGATGAATCCCGAGCTCGTGATCGCGTCGTTCACTACGTCATAGCTGTATTGCGAAGGATCGAAGTTGAAGATGTTGCCGTTCTTCTCGGTCAGCCCGCCGTTCCAGTCGTAACGCACGCCGGCGGTGATGCTCAGCGTCGGCTTGAGCTGGAACTTGTCCTGAACGAAGAGGCCGGTTTCATTGGCCCGGTAATAACGGTCGGCATTGCCCTGCAGGAACGTGGTGGCGGTGAAGTTCTGTGTGGAGTAGGGCGTCACCCAGTTGTTGGCGAAAGCGACCATGTCCGGCGAGGCCACATTGCCCGTGCCCGTGCGGTGGTCGCGGACATTCAGTTGCGTATAGGACCAACTGCCGCCGAAGCTGACCGAGTGGCGGCCCTTGGCCCAGATGGCCGTCCCCGAGGGCATAATGCGGTTCTGGAAAACGCCCGTGTTGGTGCCCTGATACTCGGCGTTCGGGCCGATGGCCAGCGACGGAGAGGTGAGCCCGTATAGAGGGCCGCTGGGGTTGTCGAACTGGTCGCCGATGGCGTCGTTGATCGTGATGCCGGGGAAGTAACTGCCGAAGGCCGACGACATCCCGACGTCCGTGGGGCCGAAGGCTTGATCGTTCGTGGCGTACGCCTTCTCGCGGAGAATGGCGACCGTCTCGGAGATGCTCAGGTCCGAGCCGATAGTCTGCACATTGTTCAGCGAAGCGACTTGCGAGCCGGTGTCCATGAGCGCCGTGAATCCCGGTACGTTCGAGTAGGCGTAGGGCGAGGTGCTGGGGTCGTGCTGGTAGTAGTACTTCGCCGCCAGGATGTCCTTTGCGCTCACGTTCCAGTCGAGATCGGCGACGCCCTGGTCGGAAATGAACCGCGAGGTGCCCGGCATGAACGCATTGTAGGGTGAGAAAACATTCGGGCTACCTGGGGCATTCTGATTGGGGATCAGCCAGCTCCCAGGCTCTCCAGAAAGCGACGGGAGAGTGAAGAGTTTGAGGCCCACGGAATTGCTCGCCCAGGCCGCAGAAGTGACACTCGCAGCCGCGGGGTTTTCAGGGTACTGGTATGAGGAAGTGGTTTCGTTTGTTTGCCAATCGTTATTCGTAAGATCAGCAAGCCCGCCGGCACTGCGGTTGGAGTCGCTCAACCCCGCCGGCACGTTGAGAAGTTCGTCGCCGGTCTCCTGGTCGGAGATGTGCAGGTGCTGGTAGCCGATGAATCCGAAGAGCTTGTCCTTGATGATCGGACCGCCCAGATCGCCGCCCAGCGTGTAGCGGTGCAGTTGCGGGTTCTTGTTGGCGGCGGGAATGTTGTCGTCCTTCTTGAAGAAGAAGGGCGCGGCGTTGATCCAGTTGGTCCCGCGGTGCGCATAGACGCCGCCATGAAGCTGATTCGTCCCCGACTTAGTGCTCATGTCGATGTGCGCGCCGCTGTCGGACCCTTGCTGGGCATCGTACATCGAGGCGTTCACGCGGACTTCAGCCAGCGTCTCGGGTGCCGGCGTGGGGATGGCGTTGCCGATCGACAGATAGACCGAAGCGGCGCTGGGCACCACGCCGCCCGCCGCGTTGTTGGCCTGGCCGGTGTTGTTGTTGACGCGGTACGAGTCCACCTGGCTGGTCGTCTTGCCGTTGAAGAGGTTGCTGGCATCCACGCCATTCAGCAGAAAAGCGTTCGAGGTATCGCGCTGGCCGTTGGCCCAGATGGGCGAATTGCCCAGGCCGGAGTTGGCGCCCGTGCCGCCGCCCAGCTCCGCGTTCACGCCCGGCGACAGAATCGCCAGCCCGGTGAAGCTGCCGGTCGGCAACGGCACGGCGTCGATCTGTTGCGTCTCCATCACGTAGCCGTTGGTCGTATCCACGGCGTTCATCAGCGGCGCCGCCTCAACCTCGACGGTCGTCGTTGCCTGGCCTACCTTGAGCGAGACGTTCAGCGTCGCCGTGCGGTCGGCCTGCACCGGAATGTGCGGCGTCTTCTGCGCCTGGTACCCTGCGGCCGTGTAGGTGAGCGTGTAGGTCCCGATGGCGAGGTTCACAAACGAGTACTCGCCCGAGCCGTTGGTTTTCGTCACGCGGGTCAGCGAGGTCTGTTCGTCGGTCAACGTGACCGTAACGTTGGGAATCACACCGCCGGAGGCATCGGTCACCTCGCCCGTGATTCCGCCAAGCGTTTGCTGGGCCGCCACGGAACCGGTCCACAGCGCAACGGCTGCCACAACCGCCAGCAGCCCAGGAATGAAGAAAGAGAACGTACACTTGGAACGGTTCACGGAGCTGACCTCTGAATAGAGATTTCCTCTGCAACTTCAGCTTGTTTTAAGCAGTTGTCTGGTTGAACGGTCGTGATACGGTTCTGGATTGGACTGGTTCCAGGCAGGACACTAGCCAGAGCCATGAATCGGTGGCTGAACGTAGCTCTGGTCCCGCCCACGCTGCAGATTTACAAAAATGTTAATTGCCAGGGTATAAGGTTCCCGTAAAAAAAATCCTGTGAGAAACCGCGCCTCGGGACGCGTTTTCCACATCTCATCCCGATTTTCCAGTTTTCCACTGCCTCAGACCGTACCAGCCAAGGCCCGCAACAATGTAGCCGAGATAAAGATAAGGGATTCGCGCGTGGACCTGGTCGGCGGCGGAAGTGAGATCGTAGAACGCGATCAGGAGGATCACCGCGACCGTGAGGACGCTGACCGCCGCCAGCAGATGCGAGTGCTGGCCGAGGGCGCGGCGCGCGAAGGGAAGCGCGGCGGCGACCAGCGCATAGGCGGTCAGGAATCCGAAAACCGAGAGCGAGCCGCAAAGGTCGTACATCGTCGATCCCGTGATTCCAGCGAGCGCCATCGCGGCGGTTGCGGCGAACATGAGCGCAATGGAAGACGCGATCGCCGCTCCGGGAGTTCCGTGGCGGCTGTTCGTGCGCCCCAGCGCGGCGGGCAGCAGCGAGTCGTGGGCCATGCGCAGCAGCACGCGCGCCGCTGCGGTGGCGCAGGCCAGCACGCAGGCAAACATGCTGATGAACGCGCCGCAGTCGATGGCCACGCCCAGCGGCGAGACGCCCGCCTTTGCGGCCAGCAGGTGCAGCGGGCTGGTGGAACTCGAGAGCGCGCCGGATTGGCCGCGGAATCCGAGCACCTCGGAGTACGCGCAGAGCATGAAGAAACCGCCGGCCAGCGCCGCGCACTGCAGCACGGCGCGGGGAATGGTGCGCAGCGGCTGGCGCACTTCGCCGCCTAGCGTGGTGGCGCTCTCGAACCCGGCGAAGCTGAAGATCGACAGCACCAGCGCGGGCCCCAGCCCGTTGAACGAGACGCCGGTGAGATGAAACTGGCTGGTGTCAAATTGCAGGCCGATGTGAACCGGCAACAGAACCAGCACGATCGCGATCAGGCCGACCGAGACGGCTTCAATCCAGAGCATGACCTCGGCCGAGAGCTTGACGTCGCGATAGGCGATGAAACCGGCGATGGCGCAGACGGCAACGAGCGTGGGGATGGCTGGCGGCGTCCAGTGAAGGAACTGCTGCGAGAGGACCGTCGCGTAGTAGAGCGCCCCGCCGGCGACCGACGCGCCGGTTGCGAGATAGGCGAGCAGCAATCCCCACGCGGCGGCGACGCCAAACACCGGCGGCAGCGTCTCGGCGGTGTAGGTGTAGAGCGATCCCGGCGAGGCCGAGAGGCGCGCGAAGCGGCTGACGCAGACGCCGATCAGCAGCATGGCTCCGGTGGCGAGTAGATAGACGAACCAGGTCACGTTGCCCGCCAGCGCAAAGACCAGCGGAATGGTCAGCGATGCTGAGGTGCTCGGCGCCATGGCCGAAACGGATTGTGCCAGCGTCTCGACGGGGCCCAGCACGCCCGCGTGCAGCCCGTAGCTCTCGTCGGCTCCGTTCTGCGCGTACACTTTGGCTTCCGGATTCGATGGTGCGGTCACGGTTGTGCTTGTCTCTCGGTGGATTGTTCCTAGTTTAGCGTTCGACGGTGGCCTCGATGGCGCCATGCGGCTCGTCGATGGGCACGAAGATGTGGTTGGGATTATCCTGGCCGAACGCGCTCAGGTCGGCGAGCAGATGATGCAGGTTGGGCAGCGAAAGATGAATCCGCGCGATCTCCGGAGCCGCATCCAGCGCGGCTTTGCCCATGTCGAAGAGCGTGTGCTGCACGCTCAGGCTGTCGTGCGCGGCAAATACTTTGAGCAGCGCGGCCACGATGCGCACGCGAGTTGCGGCAAAGTCCGGCGAGGCGGCGGCGTAATCCCACGTGACAGTCGCGCGCGTGCCGAAGATGCGGTCGGTCGCGGGTTTCAGAGTGGTCAGCCGGTCCACGACGTAGCCGGTGAAGGCCGATTTGGTTGTCTTGAGAAGGGTGAGTCCATCGACGCCGGAGGTCACGGCCCACGCGCCGCCGCGCTCGCGCTCGGCATGAGCCGTCTGCAGCTCGGGGCCGCCCATCCGGAATGTCGTGGGCTCGGGCGAGCCGTTGATCGTCAGCCGCTCCCACGCTTTTTCCTCGACCTTGACGCTCACCTTCGCGATCTGCACATGGTTGTCGAGCAAATAGTCGCCGAGCTCGCAGGCAAACTCCTCGATGGTCGCGGCCTTCGAGCCGCGCGCCACCGAGTAGACGGTGTTCTTCATCGTATCGGTGGGCAGAACCTTGCTGTTGTCGGCCGCGGTGAAGCTGGCGTCGAAATCCCCCTGGAGCATCACGTACACGGTCCATTCGTTGAACTCGTGCAGGTCCCCATGAACGGGATCCTTGACGCGAGCGATGCGCGACAGGCGCACTCGTGACTTTCCGTAGCGATTCTCTCCCAATTTGGCCATTCGCTAGCTTCCTCGATAGGTTGTGTAGGCGTTGTCGCTCACGAGCAGCGGCAGATGGTAGTTCGCAATGCCGTCGCAGTTGAAGGTGATCGCAATCTCTGGGTAGATGCTTGCGCGGCCCAGGCCGCTCAAGTATGCGCCAGTGTCGAACGTGAGCCGGTAAGTGCCAGCGGCGACGTTTTGCGCCAGGCCGCCGCAGCGGCCGTCGGCGTCGGTGGCTCCGGCGGCCACCTCGATCCAATCGCCGGGCGCGCTCTGCACCTGCTCAACGTCGTCGCCGTCGGAGACCTCGATCCAGCCTCCGCCTTCAAATTGCTCCAGCCGTACCGCGACGCCCGCAGCCGGCGCGCCCAGCACGACGTCCAACACGTGAGTAGAAATGTCGCTCATTCGATCAACCACTTTCCTAAACGAATTTGCAGAATCTGGCGTTGCTGTTCGGCCGCCTCGCGCAACTCTCCGTCGCGGCTGCTGTCCAGGCGGCGCGTGAGAATCGCGAGCATCTCTTCGGCGCTCTTGCCCGTGGCGCACACGATGTACGTGAAGCCGAAGCGATGCTCGTAAAGGCGGTTGCCCTCGGCAATCTGGGCCAGCACGCGCTCGCTGGCCGTGCTCGCCGAAGACTGCTCCTGCCTCGACCAGATCGTCGATTTTGCGCCCGCAGGCTCCGCCGCATTCCGCTCGCCGATGCGCGGATGGCATGCAAAGGCCTCAAGCCAGTCCGGCTCCTGCATTGCGCTCCACACGCGGTCGGCCGCGGCGCTCAACGCGTCCGCGCCATCGATTGGGCGCAGCGCCACCATCCCCGCGGCCCATCGCTTCGAGCCGCAGCAAGCGATCATCGCCTCAACCGCCGAAGCATCGCTCGCCGCGTTCCAGGCTGCAAGCTTGGAGTTCATGGCCGCGATCCCTCCCGGCGCAGCTCGATCAGGAACTCCTCGATCAGATTCGCTGCTACACGGCGGCGGTAGTCGGCCGTGGAGCGGATGTCGTCGATAGGCTTTGCCTCGCCGAGCAACGCGCGGCGCGCGGCCTGCACGGTTTCACGCGTGACCGGCCGGCCGGCGAGAGCGGCTTCGGTTTCCAGCAGCCGCACGGGGTACGGTGCAAGGCTGGCTGCGGCGAGCCGAATCTCCTGGATCGCGCCGTGCTCGACCAGCGCGGTCGCGCCCAGCGCAACCTTCGAGATCGCCATGGCGCGCCGCGTTCCAACTTTGCGCAGGTATTGTCTGTGGCGCGCGAACCGCCGCGGCACATGAACCGCGTAGAGCAATTCGTCCGCGGCCAGAACGTTGCGCTTGTAGCCGGTGTGGAATTCGGAGTAGGGAACCCGGCGCCGTCCGCGCACCGAGATGGCCTCGATTTCCGCGTCGTAGGCGAGCAGCGCAGGCGAGGAGTCGGCGGCGGGCGAGCCATTCACGAGGTTGCCGCCGATGGTCGCGCGGCCCTGGTTGGCGACGGAGCCGATCCAGCTTGCAGCCCGAGCGAGTAGCGGCAGCTCGGCGGCGACGACTGCGTTTCTCCGCAGTTCGAGAAACGTTGCCGCCGCGCCAATGACGACGCTCTGCGGCGTAGCGTCGATGGTGCGCAGATCGGGAATGCCCCAGAGGCTCACGAGCCGGGGCGCGCTGAGCCAGGCCGAGAACGCCACCATCAGCTCCGTCCCGCCAGCGATCGGCGTCCACGCGCCGGGCTCCGCCGCGAGCAGATCGAGCACCGCGCCCAGGCTGCCGGGCGCCACCAATTCGTGTGCTGCCGCATTACCGCGCATGGTGCGTTCGCTCCAGTTCCGGCTCTTCGGCCGCTACGGCGCGCTCTGAATCGGCCGCCGCGGCCACTGACTCAAAGATCCGCACGAAGCCGGTGCAGCGGCAGAGATTGCCGGCCAGCGCCTCGCGAATCTCCGCGCCGGAAGGATGCGGACAGCGATCGAGAAGCTGCGCCGCGGCCATCAGCATTCCCGGCGTGCAGATGCCGCATTGTGCGCCGCCATGGGCTAGAAACGCCTCCTGCAGCGGATGTAATTCTTCGCCCAGAGCCAGTCCTTCGACCGTTTGAATGTCGGCGCCTTCGGCTTGCAGCACCGGCACAAGACAACTGTTCACCAGTTCGCCGTTCATGCGCACCGAACAGGAGCCGCACTCGCCTTCGCCGCATCCTTCTTTTGTTCCGGTCAGATGCAAGTCCTCGCGCAGCACGTCGAGCAGGCGCTTCATGGGCGGCACGTTCACGGCGCGGCATTCGCCGTTCACCGTGAAGCGGATCGTGGGCCATAATGGGCGCGGCGCGGCGCTCAACTTGCTCTTTCGTGCGGGGCTCATCGCGTGGCCGGCTCCTCGACCGGCCAACTCTCGGCGAGACCGAGGGTTAGATCCTCGGGCAGCAGAGGAATGGAATTGAAGGCGACGCCCGTCGCGTCGCGGATGGCATTCACGATTGCCGGCGCAGGACCGTCGTGCGGCAGCTCGCCGATACCCTTGGCGCCGAATCCGCCGAAGCGGAAGGGCATCTCCTCGAAATACACATGGATCGGTGGAACATCCGCCGCGGTGGGCATGATGTAGTTCGTCATCTGGTTGTTGACCATTCGGCCGTCCTGCAAGACGACTTTCTCGTAAAGCGCATAGCCGATACCCTGCGCAATTCCGCCTTCGATTTGCCCGGCCGCCAGAATCGGATGCAGCACGCGGCCCACTTCCTGAACCGCCCAGAAGTCTTCGACCTCGGCGGAGTAAGTGACGGTATCGACGGCGACCTGGGCCACGTAGATGGCCCACGAGTACGCGCCGTATGCCTCGCCGCGATACCGCCGATCGTCCCAAAAGATGTCCGGCGGCGCTTCGTAGCGGCACAATGAAACGACCTCGCCATGCAAGGCGCGATGTCGCTTGCAGGCGGCAAGGAATTCGTCGCGGGTGTAGCTCGCGGGCAGGCCGGAGAAATCGCGGAGCATCGCGAGCAACTGCGCGCAGGCGCGCTCGATGATGCGGCCCACAACCATCGAGGTGCGCGAAGCCACCGTCGGCCCGCTGTTCGGCACCACTCCGGTGTCGGGCGGCGCCATCGCGACGTCGCGGAAATCCAGGCCCAGCGATTCGGCGGCAATCTGCGTAAGCACCGTATTCGTGCCTTGGCCGAACTCGGTGTTCGAAACCAGCACGCGGATTTGTCCTTCCGGCGTGACGTCGATCCCGGCCAGCGAGTTCAGATAGACCTCGCCCGAGCCGGTGAAGCCGGAACCGTGATAGAAAGCGGCCAGCCCCATGCCGCGCTTCACCGGGCAGCGCGGATTCTCCTGGGCGAATCGAATGCGCTTGGCATGGAAGTCGCTCTCCCGGAGCGCGCGATCCAGCAGCTTGTCCAGCATCAGCGGCTCGCGCATCACCTGTTCGGTCGCGTTGGTATCGCCGTCGTGCAGAAAGTTCTTTCGGCGCAGTTCGACGGGATCGATTCCCAGCGCCGCGGCGATCTCGTCCATGTGGCGCTCCATGGCGAAGACCGCTTGCGGCGCGCCAAAGCCGCGAAAGGCGCCGTAGGGGACGAGATTCGTTGCCCAGGCGTTCGAGCGGACGCGGATATTGGGACAAAGATACGGCCCGGTCGAGTGCAGCGTAGCGCGCGACAGCACCGTTGCCGAGAGCGTGGCGTACGCGCCGCCGTCGGTGTCGAGTTGAATCTCCATCGCCAGCAGTTTGCCGTCGCGGTCGAGTGCGGTGCGGTGCCGCACGCGAGCGGGGTGTCGCTTCGTGGTCGCTGCCAGATCCTCCATGCGGTCGTAGACCATCTTGACCGCGTGGCCGCTCTTCATGGCCAGCAGAGCCGCGTGGCAAGCGAGCGTGGAGGGATAGTCCTCCTTGCCGCCGAAGGCCCCGCCGGTTTCGGTCTGGATCACGCGCACTTTGTCCTCGGGCAAGTCGAACACCGCGCGCAGGGCCTTAAACACGTAGTAAGGGCATTGCAGCGAGCCCCACACGGTCACGCCGCGCTCCTCACTGTACTCCGCGATGACTCCCTGGTTCTCGATGTACAAATGCTCCTGCGCGCCGGTGCGGTACTCGCCCTCGACGACGTGTGCGGCGCGGGCCCACGCGGAGTCCACGTCGCCCTTCTCCAGCAGGAAGCTCTTGAGCAGGTTGTCCGCGCCCCAGACGATCGCATCCTGCCGCTCGCTCTCCTCGATCGAGAAGACCGCCGGCAGCGGATCGTACTCGATATGCACGGCGGCGACTGCCTCGCGCAGCTTGGCCTTGTCGGGATGCGCGAGAAGCAGGATCGGCTCCTCGCAGTGATTCACCTTGCCATCGGCGAGGCATGGCTGGTCGTCGACGATCAGTTGTATGCAATTCTCGCCGGGAATGTCGGCGGCTTTGACGACGGCGAACTCGCTCCAGTCGATGTTGCGATCGAAGGCGATGGAGCGAATCAGCCCTCGGGGAATCGAGCTGCGCACCGTGGCCCCGTGCCACATTCCCTCGCGCTCCATGTCGTCGATGTAGCAGGCGCGGCCCAGCAACTTGTCCACGCCTTCCTTGCGGGGGACGGGGGATCCAACGATGCGGGTTGCCGCAGGCTTGCTCATGGGTGCTAAGGCCAACATCGCCGAACAGATTGAGGGATAGCATACAACAATTCGCAGCTCGCGGTGAACAGCGGCGAGCGGCGTATGAACCGTGAGCTAGCCTGCTAACTTCGCCAGCGTGCGCGCCAGCACGTGTACGCCCCCGCCGATCCATTCCGGCGAGGCGTACTCGTCGGGCCTGTGGCTGACGCCGCCGCGGCAAGGAATGAACAGCATCGCCACCGGTGCAATGCAGGAGACGAACGAGGAGTCATGGTAAGCGCGCGCCATCATTCGCTTGTACGTCTTGCCCGCGGCGACGGCCGACTCTTCGAGCGCGGCAAGGATTGCCGGGTCGCAGGTCGTCGGCGGATCGGCGTTCACCAGCTCCGTCGCGATCCGAACTCCGCGGCGAGCGATTACGTCCTGCGCGGCGGCGTCGAGCGCGGCGAGCACCCGGTCGCGGCGCGCGCCGTCGATGTCGCGCACGTCGGTTGTGAGCAAAACGCGCGACGGAATGCTGTTCACCGCGCCGGGAAAGACATCGCAGACACCCACCGTGCCGACGGTGTCGATTGCCCCCGTCGATTTAGCTGCCGATTCGAGCGCCAGAATCAGCTCTGCTGCCGCCGCAAGCGCATCCTTGCGTCCCGGCATCAGCTTGCCGCCGGCGTGCCCGCCCTCGCCCTCGATCGCGATGCGCTGGCTTGCCGGCGCGGCGATATACGTCACGAGGCCGAGGTCGAGCCCCTCCTGCTCCAGCAGCGGCCCCTGCTCGATGTGCAGCTCGACGAACTGGTGAAACCGGCCGCGGGGCAGGGCAACCGACTCGAGCGGTCCCGCGAATCCTGCCTGCGTGCGCCACTCTTCCAGGCCGCGGCCTTCCTTGTCGCGAAGTGCGAGCGCCTTCTCGGGCGAAAGCACGCCGGCCATCATCCGGCTGCCCAGGCAGCCGATGCCGAAACGCGTCGGCTCTTCGGCGGTAAAGATCACAAGCTCGATCGAACGGCGTGGCGCGAAGCCGAGTTTCTTCAGCACGCGAATCGCTTCCAGTCCGCCGAGCACGCCCACGCAGCCGTCGTAGAGGCCGGCGTTGGGGATGGCGTCGATGTGCGAGCCGGTGCCAACCGGCGCGAGCGACGGATCGCTTCCTTCCCAGCGCGCGAAGGTGTTGCCGATCGAGTCCTCGTGCACCCTGAGCCCGGCAGCAGTGCAAAGGCCCTTGACGTACGCGCGAGCGCGCAGGTCCGCCTCGCCAAACACCACGCGCGTCACCACCGGAGGCTCGGCCTCGGAGATCCGCGCCAGCGCCATCAATTCGGCCATCAGGCCGTCAATCGAAAGATTCGGGCGATCGGTCGTCATGCGCTTCGCTCTCCCAGCGGATGCCGCTGCCAGTCTTTATAGATCAGGTACTTTGCCGGCCGCTTGCCGAGCGCGCCGAACCACTGCGGGCAGTAGGCGCGCATCCAGATGAAGTCGCCGGCCTGCACCGGGTACCACGAGTCGCCGAGCCGGTAGATGCCGCCGCCTTCGAGCATTAGCAGACCGTGCTCCATTACGTGAATCTCGACCATGCTGAGCGATGCTCCGGGATGGTAGGTCATGGTGTTGACGGCGAAGTCGCACTCCGGTCCACTGGGCATCAGCGCGCGCACGCGCACCCCCTCGTCGCCCATCAGCGGCGTCGCCGTCACTGCGGCTTCATCGCCGATGACGATCTCGGGGGCGCCCGCGCGCTCCAGCGGCTCGTACGGCTTCTCGATCAACGCTGCGCGCGCGATTCCCGGCGCCCGCACCGTGTGCGGCGCTCCTTGCGGCAGGTATGCATAGCCGCCCGGCTTGAGCGAGTGCTTTCTGCCGCCGGCCTTCACCTCGATCCTGCCGTCGAGCACGTAAAGGAATCGCTGCGCCACTGCGGGCGGCAGCGAGGAGCCGGCGGCGAACTCGGCGGTCATCTGGGTGAAGCGCGCGCCCAGTTGCGGCGCGGCATGGACGATGAACTCGACTCCGTCGGCGCCGGGCAGCGGTGAGCGCACGAAGGTGTCGGGCGTCTGCAGCAGATGGTCGTGCTTGAAACTGCTGCGTGTTGAACCAAGTTGGGGCACGTGCGACCTCGTTCGAGCGGGTATGGGATAAAGCCGGGCGGGGAAGCCCGGCTGATCGATTTTATCCAACCTCGGCGGCCATGCGCTCCAGAAATCCGCAGCCCACGCGGAGCGCGGCTTCGACGTCCTCGGCCAGCACCGCTTCGTCGGGGTGATGGCTGATGCCGCCAGGACTGCGGAGGAAGAGCATTGCAGTCGGAACGCGGGCGGCCATCACCATGGCATCGTGTCCGGCGCCGCTGGGCATTTGCTTGGCCGTCAACCCTGCTGCCTCAATCGCAGCGGTCAGAAAGGCCGTCAGCCGCTCGTCCATCGGCACGGCCGGCTGATCCATGGGTCGCTCGCATTGGAGTGCGAGGCCGCGCCGGTCCGCGATGGCCCGCGCCTTCTCGAGCAGCGATTCGACGGCTGATTTGCGCGCCGCGTCTTCGGCATGGCGCACATCGAGGCTCGCGCGAACCATCCCGGCGACGACGTTTGACGTATTGGGCTCGACCTCGATTTTGCCCACGGTCGCGGCGAGACCTCCGGTCGAAAGCGCCAGCGATTCGACGGCCGCGATCCACTCCGCGGCTGCGGCCAGCGCATCGCGACGCAGATGCATCGGCGTTGTGCCGGCATGGTTGGCGTGGCCCGTGAATTCGAGCGAAAGGCGCGTTTGGCCAACGATGGCCGAGACAGCCGCGACACCGAGCCCTTCAGCCTCCAGAACCGGCCCCTGCTCGACGTGCATCTCGACAAAGCCGAGCACGCCGGCGTCGATCGCTGCGTCGCCGATCCGGCTCGGATCGAGGCCGAAGGCGCGAATCGCTTCGCCGATCGTGATGCCGCCCGCGTCCTTCAGCGCCAGCAATGCGGGATCGAATCGCCCGGCGACCGCGCGACTGCCGATGAAGGGAACGCCGAAGCGCACGCCCTCTTCCTCGGAGAAGGCGATGACCTCGATGGGCAGCGCGAGATTGAGTTCCCGCGCCAACTCGACCCATTCGAGCGCCAGCGCCACGCCCAGAACGCCATCGAATGCACCCGCATTCGGCACCGTGTCGATGTGCGATCCGAGGATCAATCGCTTGTCCCGCGCGCCCGCGGGCCGCCACAGTCCGCGCAGGTTGCCCGCCGCGTCAACCTGGACGGTCATGCCGAGCGACTCCATCCGGCCGCGCAGATGCGCATGAACTTCGCGAACCGGCGGCGTGAGGAAGCAGCGCGTGATGCGATCCGGCTCCTCGCTCATCGCCGCGATGCGACGGCACTCTGCAATCGCGCGCTGGGCGCGTTCCGTCAGGCCGAGGTCAATGCGGACACGGTCGATCATCGGCGCACCAACTCTCTTCCGCGCGGCTCGCCGGCGAAACACCCCGCGTGTTGACTCACGCCCCCGCCCGCGGAATACACCGGCTCGCCGCACAGCCACGTTTCGCGCACGCGGCCGCGCAACTTCGCGCCGATGTAAGGCGAGAGCTTGTGACGGAAATTGAGGTCGGCGGCCGTCACCGTCCACGCGGCATCCGGATCGAAGACGACAACGTCCGCATCCGCGCCGGGGATCAGCGCGCCCTTGCGCCCAGCCACTCCGGCAAGCCGCGCGGGCGCAGCGGCCATCCACTCGCCGATCCGGTCGAGCTTGAGCCCGCGCCGTTGCATGGCCGTACCCAGCACCGGCAGCGCCAAGCCGAGGCTCGCGATTCCGCCCCAGGCGTGGTCCCAGCGGCCCTCCTCGCGGTTCTTCATCGCCGGCGGGCAAGGGGAGTGGTCGGTAATCACCATGTCGATCAGCCCCTGATCGAGCGCGTTCCAAAGCGCTTCCCGGTTGACCGCGCTGCGAATCGGCGGCGCGCATTTGTACTCGGTCGCGCCGTCGGGGATCTCTTCCGCCGCGAACCAGAGATAGTGAGCGCAGGTCTCGACGGTGACTGGCGCGCCGCGGTCGCGCGCCGCAGCCAGCAGCGGCAAAGCTTTCGCGCTGGACAGATGAACGATGTGGATCGGCGTCGCGAATTCCTCGGCAAGGCGAATCAGCAGTGCGATGGCATCGACCTCGGCGGCATCCGGCCGCGACGCCAAATAGGTCGAATACTTGCGCCAGTCGGCGCCGGCCGCGTTCAGGCCGCTCGTAGCGCTCTCCACCGGCCCAGCCAGCTCGGCGTGCGCCAGCAGCGGCAGCCCCGTTCCTCGCAGCTCGTCGAGCGCCGCGCGCAGATCCGCTTCATCCACCCACGCGAATCCGTCGATCCCGGAATGAATCAGGAAGCACTTGACCCCCGGCACGCCGGCGCGCGCCAGCGGCGCGATCGCATCCGAGTTGCCGCGCACCACGCCGCCCCACGTCGCCCAATCCACCCATGCCTTTCCCTTCGCTGCTGCGCGCTTGGCATCGAGGGCCGCGGCGTCGATGGTCTCCGGCGCGCAGTTCAGCGGCATGTCGACCAGCGTCGTCACGCCTCCGGCGGCTGCGGCCTGCGTCGCCGACCGAAATCCCTCCCATTCCGCGCGGCCCGGCTCGTTGATGTGCGCGTGCGTGTCGACGAGGCCCGGCAGGAGCACCAAGTCGCCGAAGTCGCGGAGCTCGACGCCGGACGGACCGTCCCCCCAACCGCAGACGGCGGAGATCCGTTCCCCGTCCACGATCACCGCCGCAGGCGCGAGCCCCTCGGGCGTCAGGACGCGGGTTGAGCGCAACACCTTTGCCATGGTCTTTCCACTTTCGCCTGTTGGGGAGGCGGAGAGCAAGACCTGCCGGCAACTAAATGCAAGTCGCGTCCTGGCAGGAAGCACCGGGTCGCCGGTCGCGGATGATCGAATTATGAGGAACGTTGACGGGCCGCCCGCGCTACCCGCGCAGCCTGGCCAGCAGATCCTGCGGGTGAACGGGCTTGGCGAGAATGTCGAATTCGTGGCCCTCGGCGCGCGCCTTTTCCAGCAGATCGGCCGTGGCGGCCTGGCCGGAGAAGAGCAGAACCTTGATCCCCGGCAGCAGCGCACGGATGCGGATCGCGGCGTCGATCCCGTTCAGGTCGGCCATGATCACGTCGGAGATCAGCATGTCCGGCCCCCAGGTCTTGGCTGCCTCAAGCGCCTTTTCGCCCGAATACACCGCGCGGGCCTCGAAACCGCTCTGGTTCAGGATCATGGCCAGCGTGTCGGCGATGATGCGCTCATCGTCCGCCACCAGGACCTTCGGTCTTGCCGTGTTCGCCATCGCCACCTGCGCTCGGGAAAGGGACTTCAACCCCGAATCGTCCGGCCCACCCGAGAACCGGCGCCGTCGTTGCGCCCGGGCCGGAGGTGCCAAACGATACGCATTCCAGTGTACTGCACGGCGCGCTCGGGACGGCAGAGCAGGTGGATCGGCGCCGGAACGAGAAGCAATTTGGCCGGTTCGCGCCGGATTCGCGCTCCATTCATCTCTCGTCAAACCGGCAAACATATACTGGCAACAGCGGATTGCAACTTTGCTCAACCCTCTTATCGGAGAACCGGCAATGCAGGAAACGGTTACCCCAAACCCGGCCCCCGGCTTGACTCTCGACACGCCCCCGGTAATGGACGTAATCATTCGCGCCGAGGGCATCGAGAAGTACTACGCGCAGCCGAGCCAGAACCGCATTCAGGTCATCTCCGCAACCGATCTCAGCATCGTCCCCGGCGAGATTCTCGCGCTGCTGGGCCCGTCGGGCTCCGGCAAATCGACCATGCTGCGCATGTTGACCGGGCTTTCCACGCCCACGGCGGGCCAGGTTTACTGGCACGGAACCCCGATCGCCGATGCCGAAATCAATGTCTCGATCGTCTTCCAGAGCTTCGCGCTCTTTCCCTGGCTCACGGTCCTCGAGAACGTCGAGGCCCCGCTGCAGGCGCGCGGCGCGGACCCTGCCGAGCGCCGCGAGCGCAGCCTCAAGATGCTCGACACCGTCGGCCTCGACGGATTCGAGGTCGCCTACCCCAAGGAGCTCTCCGGCGGCATGAAACAGCGCGTCGGCTTCGCCCGCGCGCTGGTCGTCGAGCCGGAGGTGCTCTTCATGGACGAGCCGTTCTCCGCGCTCGACGTGCTGACGGCCGACAACCTGCGCAGCGAGCTGCTCGAGCTGTGGGCAAAAGGGACCATGCCGACCAAGGCGATATTTCTGGTCACGCACAACATCGAGGAGGCCGTGCTGCTGGCCGATCGCATCGTCGTGCTGGGCCGCAACCCCGGTCACATTCGCACCGACTTCAAGGTGCAACTGCCGCAGCCGCGCGATCGCAAATCGGAGCCGTTCACGCAGTTGGTCGACTACATCTATAAGGTCCTTACGCGGCCCGACACCGTGCCCGCCGAGGCGCCGGGCCAGGTGACGGAGCCGCGCGTCCGCGACCAGCGCCAGATGCACTACCAGATGCTGCCCCACGCGCGCCCCGGCGGCATCGCCGGCCTGCTTGAGCTGCTGCTCGACAAGGGCGGCCGCGACGACATCTATCGCCTCGCCGACGACCTGGCCTTCGAGATCGACGATCTGTTGCCCATCGTCGACGCGGCGCAACTGCTCGGCTTCCTTACCGTCGAAGAGGGCGACGCCGCCATCACGCCCAGCGGCGAGGAGTTCGCCAACTCCGAAATCCTGCGCCAGAAGGAACTGTTCCGCAACGCCGCAGTCGGCAACGTGCTCCTGCTCCGCCAGATCCGCCGCGCGCTGGACTCCAAGAGCGACCACACCGTGCCCGAGGACTTCTTCCTCGACCTGCTCGACGAGCAATTCAGCGAAGAGGAGTGCCAGCGCCAGATGGAGACTGCCGTCACCTGGGGCCGCTACGCCGAGCTGTTCGACTTCGACGCCGCGCGCCGCCGCTTCGTGATGCCCGACGCGCTGGAGGAAAGCCCTGCCGCCGGCGAGGCAACGAAGTGAAGGTTCAGCACACGCTCGCGCGGACGCTGGTCACCGCCGCTGGCCGGCCCTTGGCTGTCGACCTGGCGGTGATGGCCTGCGCTCTGGCGCTCTTTTTTGCCGTCGTCCACACCGGCGTGTATTGGCTGCAGAAGCCAGTCTCCGTGGTGCCGATCTCGAGCTCCATCGGCGCTCTGCCGCTCTACGCCTTTTACTCCATCGTGCGCATGGCTATTGCCTACGGGCTTAGCTTGGCCTTTGCCATCGGTTACGGCTACCTCGCCGCATACAATCCCCGTGTCGAGCCCTGGATGGTCGGCGTTCTCGACATTTTGCAATCGATCCCCGTGCTCAGTTTCCTGCCACCGGTCGTGCTGGCCATGGTGGCGCTCGTTCCCGGCCATCAGCTCGGCATCGAGATGGGCGTCATCCTGCTCATCTTCACCGGACAGGTCTGGAACCTCGCCTTCAGCTTCTACTCCTCGCTCAAAACGATTCCCAGGGACATGATCGAGGCGTCGCGCATCTATCGTTACTCCCGCTGGCAACGATTCTGGCAGCTCGAGATGCCGTTCTCGGCCATCGGCCTGGTGTGGAACTCCATCGTCTCGGTGGCCGGCGGCTGGTTTGCGCTCATCTTCTGCGAGACCTTCACCATGGGCGATCGCAACTTCCAGCTTCCCGGCCTGGGCAGCTACATTCAGGCCGCGACCTACACCGGCAACGTGCGCGCGCTGCTTGCCGGCATCGTGACGGTCATCCTGATTGTCGTGGCTACCGATCAGCTTGTGTGGCGACCGCTGATCGCCTGGAGCGACAAATTCAAGTTCGAGCAGGTGGAGTCCGCCGAGCAGGTTACGTCGCCGATCCTCGAATTGCTGCGCCGTTCGCGCATCGTGCAGACGCTTCCCGGCCGCATCTGGCATGGCGTCGCGGAGCCCGTCTACCGGTACATGGCGCACACACGGGAGTGCCGGGTGATCAGGCCTCTGGACGAAACCCGATCGCGCAAGGCGTCGCCGGCGCTGTGGGCGCTGGCAGCGGCGGGCACATTCGCGGTGTTGTGGATGGCCATCCAGGCCATGTTTATGCTCCGGCATATCACCTGGCCCGAGTTGCGGCTCTTGCTGGAAGGCGCGGCGGCCACGTTCCTGCGCGTGAACGCGTCGCTCGTGATCTCCGCCGCGTGGACGATTCCGGTCGGCGTCGCCATCGGACTCAATCCCAAGCTGGGCCGCATCGTGCAGCCGGTGGCGCAGATCATGGCCTCGGTTCCGGCCACGGCATTCTTCCCCATCCTGCTCATGGGCCTGGTGCGGATCGGCCTCGGGCTGGGCGTCGGCTCCGTGTTGCTCATGCTGCTCGGCACGCAGTGGTACATCCTGTTCAACGTGATCGCGGGAGCCATGGCCATTCCCTCCGATTTGAAGGAAGCTGCCTCGGTGTACCACTTCACGCGCTGGCAGCGCTGGACCCGGCTCATCCTGCCCGGCATCTTCCCGTATCTCATCACGGGCATGGTTACGGCCTCGGGCGGAGCCTGGAACGCATCGGTAATGGCCGAGTATTCGCATGTCGCGGACCGCACCCTCCAGACCATCGGCCTCGGCGCGCAGATCGATGCCGCCACCGACAGCGGCCATTTCGCCATGCTGTTGCTGGCCACCATCTTCATCTCACTCATGGTCGTCACCATGAACCGCCTGGTCTGGCGCCGCCTCTACCGCCTGGCCGAAACCCGGTATAAGCTCGAAGGATGATTTGTGCGAAGAGCCAGCCGGCTCGATACCGAACGCATTTCTCCGACGGCGAACACGAGGGCTACGCTGACACGACTGCGGACAAGGGTGGCGCCAATTCCGGCTTCCGCCCGCACGAGTTGCTGGAAGCCGCTCTGGCCACCTGCGTCAGCATGACGGTGCGCATGTACGCCGATCGTCGCAACATCCCTTTGCGGGACGTAGCGACGAAGGTGAGCCTCGACAGGACCGATCCCGACGCGGCGGTCTTTCGATACGAGGTCGAGGTCACCGGCGATCTGACGGAGGAACAGAAGGCCCGGTTGCTCGGAGTTGCATCGGCCTGTCCCGTCAGCAAGACACTTTCCAGAAGAATCCGCTTCGAGCAATGCGATTCTGCAGCGGCAGCCGCAATCGATTAGTTTGGTTCGAGGAGTCGATATGATTCGAGTCGGTCTCATCGGTTTTGGCATGGCCGCCCGCGTCTTCCATGCTCCGTTGCTCTCGTCGGTCGAGGGGCTGGAACTGGCGGCGGTCCTGGAGCGCACCTCGAACAAGGCTGCGGAGCGCTACCCCGGCATCGCCGTCCACCGCTCGCTCGACGATCTGCTCGCCGACGCCTCGCTGGACCTCTTCGTGGTGGCCTCGCCAAACGCCACGCACTTTGCTCTCGCCAAAGAGATCCTCGGCGCGGGCCGAAACGTGATCGTCGACAAGCCGATGACCTTGACTTCGGCCGAGGCGGCCGAGCTGATCGGTCTCGCCCGCCAGCGCAACGTGCTCCTTGCGCCCTTCCACAACCGCCGTTGGGACAGCGACTTCCTAACGGTCCGGAAAGTGCTCCATGAGGGTTTGCTGGGGTGCCTTGTGGCCTTCGAATCGCGACTCGACCGCTGGCGTCCCCTTCCGCTGACTGAGCGGCGGTGGAAGGAAAGCGCCGAAGCCGGCGGCGGAACGCTGCACGACCTCGGACCCCACTTGGCCGACCAGGCGCTCGTGCTCTTCGGCAAGCCGGAGGCGGTGAGCGCCGACGTTCTTCGCGAGAAGGACGGTCCCGGTGCGAACGACGCCATCGCGATCCGTCTTCGCTACCCCGGCCTCGCAGTCACACTCGGCGCCAACAGCCTGTCGCTGCCCGCCAGGCCGCGCTTCCACCTGCGCGGAACCAAGGGCAGCTACTCGAAGAACGGCGTCGACCCGCAGGAGGCCGCGCTCAACAAGATCGTGCGCATCGATACTCGAACCGGGGATCCGGCCTGGGGCCAGGAGCCAGCCGCAAACTGGGGTGTCCTGCACACAGATATCGACGGCGGATCGGTCAGCCGTCCCGTTCCCGCGCTGCCGGGAGACTACCGGCTCTTTTACGCGGGCATTCGCGATGCATTGCTCGGCAAGGCTCCGGCTCCGGTCGCCGGAGTGGACGGCTGGCGCGTCGCCCGGCTGCTCGAATACGCCGCGCAAAGCTCCGACGAGCGCCGCGAAATCGCGTGCGACTGGAGCCATGAACCGTGGGTTGCTTGATACGCCCCCCTTTGGCTTACGGTCGAATTGTGTTGTAGGGAGAGCACATCATGGAATTATCCGGAGCACAGATCAAGACTGCTTTAGATGCTGTCCGCGAATCTCTCGCCGGGGCCAATAAGATAGCAAATGAGTGGGACGGTCCGATCTGCATGGGCCATGACATCGATTCCGAGGAGAAAGAAGTTGCAAGGTACTTTGTGGAGCGGGCCTTCACGCAAACGCTCGTTCTGCTCGAGGCAATTGGGCTGCCACACGTGAGAGACTCGGTGCAATCCCTCAACGAACTTGCGAAGAAGGACTACTCCGAGTTTGAGTATTTTGAAGGCGTATATCTGACTTGGTCCTCCAAGCTCGGCCTTTACCTGGATTCAATCGAGAACATCCTGGGCGAACCGAAGGCCCGGAGCATTACCAGAGACCTGGTTCAGGTCCTAAGAGACACGCTCTACGCTATTACCGACCCTTTATGTTTTGTTGCGCCGCCCGCTAACGAAAGTGAGGTTCACGCGCGCATCGAGGCCGTTCTGCGCTGCCTGTTCAAGGACCTTCGCCACAAGCCGCCAATAGCAAAACCAATTAAGAACTTCGAGCCCGACACTGGGCTCCCCACCGAACGCACATTGATCGAGTACAAATACGTCAGCTCGGAGACCGAGTTGAAGAGGGTATCTGACGAGGTTCTGGCCGACACGCGAGGGTACGCCTCAAAAGAGTTCGACGCCTTCATTTATGTGATTTACGAAACGAAGCGATTGAGGAAGGAAGGGGAGTGGCAACAGCATCTGCGTGAATGCGGTGTCAAAGATGGTACTCAGGTCATTGTTCTTCCAGGAGAACCCCGAAGTAAATCTGCAAGAAGACCGTCCGGGGCTGCTCAGACTCAAGCTCCTGCCACCTGTCCTTGATGGCGCTACCGGTAGCCGCTCGGCTCGCGGTCGATCAGCGGCACCCAGAACCGGAACTTCGCCCCGCTGCCCGGTGTGCTCGAAGCTTCAATCCCGCCGCCGTGCGCCTTCAGAATGGCGCGGGTGATCGCAAGGCCCATTCCCGAGCCCTTATGCTTGGTCGGGCTGCGCTTCCCGCGGTAAAACTTGTCGAAGATCAGCGGCAGGTCCTGGGCCTCGATGCCGGGGCCGTTGTCCTCCACACAGAACTCCAACCGGTCGTCCACGCGTTTGCTGCTCAGCGTCACGCGCGTGCCCGGCGGAGTGTGGCTGGCGGCGTTTTCCAGCAGGTGGCGCAGGACCCGGTCCAGCAGGTGGGGATCGAACCAGACCGCCTCTTCGCCGCCGGAGCTGTCCGGCGCGTCCCCCAGAATCGTGACCCTGTGCGCGGCCAGAATCTTGCGCGACTTCTCCAGAGCCAGCTCGAGAAGCTCGCGGGGATTCTGCGGCGACATCTTGACCTGCATCACATCGGCGTCGATCTCGGCCATCTCGACCGCCTCGCCGATCAGCAGATCGAGCCGCGAGGCTTCCTCGTCGATGATGCGCACCATGTCGTCGCGTCCGGCCTCGTCCAGCCCCTCGCCCTGCAAAAGCGTCGTGGCGGCGGCGCGGATCGAAGTCAGTGGGGTGCGCAGTTCGTGGGTGAGGGAATCGATCAGCGCGGTGCGCAGCCGGTCGGCTTCGCGCGCCGCCTCGATGCGCGTGGTTGCGGCGATGGCCATCGAGCGCGCCACGGCAATCGAGACCTGCGCACTCACCGCCGCGGCGACCTCCAGCGAGAGCGCATTGGGCCGCCAGGCCAAAGCGCCCAGCGTCCGCAAGCCCAGCGCGAGCGGTGTCGCCTGGTAGCCGGCGAACGACGTCGCGGTGGGGCTCAGTCCCTGCGCCATCGCCTGCATGTGGGCCTTGACGCTGGCGGGAGCGTCGCTTTCCGAGAAATAAAACCGGTTTTGGTCGGAGACGAACAGAATCACGCCCTGCAGCGCGAAGATGCGGTTCATCGCGCCGGGCAGGTCGCGGAGCAGCCGGTCGGCGTCCTCGAACAGCATCATCTCCTGGCTCAGCGCATACAGCTTTCCCACATCCGCCTGCCGCTGTTCCGCCCGCCGGGTCTGGTGCCTTGCGCGCTCCGACAGCCGGCTCACCACCACGCAACTGATGGCGAAGGAAACCATCGCCACCCACGCCTGCGCGCCCTCCAGCCACAGCGTGCGCACCGGCGGCAGGAAGTAAAAGTCGAAGAACAGGGCGCAGAGAATCGCGATGTAGATCGACAGCCCCAAGCCCGACTGCGTCGCCCACCAGACCACCAGCACCAGAAACACCATGCCCGCGACGGTCACATTCGCGCCCAGCCAGACCAGCAGAACTGTGGTCAAAACCGCCGCGGCCGTGGCCGCCAGCCAGCGCAGAGTCCGTCTTCCATTCGCATTCCCGGCCATCGGGTTCACCACCGGAATCATAACCGCCCGCCGCGTCTTCTGGAATGCCGCCCCTCAGTGGTGTAATCTTCCGTAGGTAGAAAGAACTTCCATGCCGGGAAGAATTCTGGTCATTGACGACGAATCGCAGATCACGCGAGTGCTGCGCGCCGCGCTTTCCGCTCAAGGCTACGACGTGCGCACGGCCAACGATCCCGAAGAGGGACTGCGGCTCTTCCGCGACTGGCCTCCTGACCTTGTGATTACCGACCTGATGATGCCCGTCCTGAGCGGCGTCGAGGTCTGCCGCGCAATTCGCTCGCGAGGCGCCACGCCGGTGCTGGTCTTGTCGGTCCGGGAACACGAGCGATCCAAGGTTGAGGCGCTCGACGCAGGCGCCGACGACTACGTCACAAAGCCCTTCAGCATTCAGGAACTTCTGGCGCGAGTCCGGGCGCATCTGCGCCGCGCGCCGGAACGTGCCGAAACGGCCCTGGAGGCCGGGGACTTCGTCATCGACATCCGGGCCCACACCATTACCGTCCAGGGCAAGCCCATCCACCTCACGCCGAAGGAGTTCGATCTCCTGTTCCACCTGGCCCGCAACGCCGGCAAGGTCATGACCCATCGCGCCCTGTTGACCGCCGTCTGGGGCTCGCAGTCCGCCCATCAGCCGGAGTACCTGCGCGTCTTCGTCGGCCAGTTGCGCAAAAAACTCGAGGGCGAAACCGACCGCCAGTACATCCAAACCGAGCCTTGGGTCGGCTATCGGTTCATCCCCGAGGGCTGGACCGACGCGGAAGAGTGACCGTTCCTCAAAATTTGCTTCGTAAATTCGCTTCCAAATCGGCCCGCTGATTCCAAAGGGCTTATTCGCTCCCAAAACGAACCCTTACGGATTCTTTACGAATTCTTTTCGAATATCTGACTCCCCGAACAGGAAAATCGCTTCAGTCGGGCCGGTTGGTTCGGTCCCGGGCAGGCTTGTGGACCAACGTGCCACCCAAGTCCGGAGATGCTTCTGCGAAACCGAAGCCGATTCCTCGACCGGACCAGGACAAGCGCCGGTCCATGCGCAACGGGAGATCTTGAATGCAAGATGCTGTGATGCTTCTGTTCACCGTGGCTTTCTTCGCCGTGGCGTTTCTCTACGTCAAGGCATGCCAGAAGTTGAGGTAACCCATGCACAACGATTGGATTTCGGTCACCGGCCTCGTCCTCTCCGTCCTCCTCCTCGTGTATCTCACGGCCTCACTGCTGTTCCCGGAGAAATTCTGACATGTCGGTAAACGGCTGGCTGCAATTTGCCATCTACTCTCTGGTTCTGTTGGCCACGGTTCGTCCCGTAGGCATTTACATTACGCGCGTGCTCGAAGGCGAGTGGACCTGGCTCACGCCGGTCTTTCGCCCCATCGAACGGCTCATCTACAAGCTGTGCGCCATCAGGGCCGACAAGGAAATGAACTGGCGCGAATACGCCTTCGCGATGCTGGGCTTCTCCGGCGCGACCCTGCTGTTCACCTACGCCATCGAGCGCCTGCAGGCTTACCTGCCGCTCAACCCGTTCCACGTGGCCAATGTCGGAACGGATCTGGCCTGGAACACCGCCGCCAGCTTCACCACCAACACCAACTGGCAGTTCTATACGCCGGAATCCACCATGAGCTATCTCACCGAGATGCTCGGCCTGGCCACGCACAACTTCTGGTCGGCCGCGGTCGGCATCGTCGTGGCTGTGGCGCTGATCCGCGGCATCAAGCGAACCACCTCGGGCGCCATCGGCAACTTCTGGGTCGACATGACCCGGACTCTGCTCTACATCCTCGCCCCGGCCTGCATCGTTTACGCTCTGCTGCTGGTCTGGCAGGGCGTTCCGCAGAACCTGAGCGCGTACACCGTCGCCCATCCCCTCGAACAAACGAATGCTGCCCAGCCCGCTCAAACGCAAACCATCGGCCAGGGGCCGGTGGCCTCGCAGGAAGCCATCAAGATGCTGGGCACCAACGGCGGCGGCTTCTACAACGCCAATAGTGCCCACCCCTACGAGAACCCCACGCCGTTTTCGAATTTCCTCCAGATTCTGTCGATCTTTATCATCCCCGCCGGCCTTACTTACACGCTGGGCCGCATGACTGGCTCGCCGGGCCACGGCTGGGCGGTCTTCGCCGCCATGTATGTGCTGTTCGCGGCCGGCTTCACCGTTTGCTACTGGGCTGAGGCACACCCCTACAACGCGATCCACGGCGCCCAGCAAACGCTCACAGCAGCCGCTCCCGGCGGCAACATGGAAGGCAAGGAGGTGCGCAACGGCATCGCCGAGAGCACGCTCTTCGCCACCATCACCACCGACGCCAGTTGCGGCGCCGTCAACGGCATGCACGACAGCTTCACGCCCCTCGGCGGCTTGGTCCCGCTCACCAACATCATGCTCGGCGAGGTGGTCTTCGGCGGCGTGGGTTCCGGCCTCTACGGCATGTTGATCTTCGTTGTCCTCTCGGTATTCATCGCCGGCCTCATGGTGGGCCGCACGCCCGAGTATCTGGGCAAGAAAATTGAAGCCTACGACGTCAAGATGGCCATGCTTTACGCGCTCATCTTTCCGCTCGTCGTTCTCACGCTCGCCGCCATCTTCGTGCTCCTGCCGGTGGGGCAGTCGGCGATGGCCAACCCCGGGCCTCACGGCTTTACTGAGGTCCTCTACTCGTTCGTTTCCGGCGCCGGCAACAACGGCTCCGCCTTTGCCGGCCTGGGCTCGAACTGGGGTTACAACATCGCGATGGGCTTCGACATGCTCATCGGCCGCTTCCTCATGATGGTTCCCGTGCTGGCCCTGGCCGGCAACCTGGCGCAAAAGAGGAGCATTCCCCCATCGCCCGGCACCTTCCCGGTCAATACGCCCCTGTTTGCCGCGCTGCTGGTCGGCGTAGTGGTCATCGTTGGCGCGCTCACCTTCTTCCCGGCGCTGAGCCTGGGACCGATTCTGGAACACCTGCTGCTGCAATCTGGAAAGCTGTTCTAACCGGCTGAAGCCCGCATCGGGACGAGGATAAACGGACTGTCATGGCTGAAAAGATAAGCATTTGGAACACGCAGATCATGGGTCAGGCGATTGTCGACAGCTTTCGCAAACTCGATCCGCGCTGGATGGTCAGGAACCCGGTCATGTTCGTGGTCGAGGTGGGCAGCGTGCTCACCTCCATCCTGCTCTTCGAGAACTACCGCCACCACCCCGGCTCCTTCGCCTTCAACCTCCAGATCACCCTCTGGCTGTGGTTCACCGTGCTGTTTGCCAACTTTGCCGAAGCCATGGCCGAGGGCCGCGGCAAGGCGCAGGCCGATACGCTGCGCAAGGCCAAGGGCGAAACCATCGCCAAGCGTTACAAGGACGACGGCAGCTTCGAGGAAGTCGTCAGCGGCGCGCTCCGCGCCGGAGACATCATCTATGTCGAAGCCAACCATTACATCGCCGGCGACGGCGAAGTCATCGAGGGCGTCGCTTCGGTCGACGAATCGGCCATCACCGGCGAGTCGGCTCCCGTGATCCGCGAGGCCGGCGGCGACCGCTCGGCCGTCACCGGCGGCACCAAAGTGCTCTCCGACTGGATCAAGGTCAAGATCACTTCCAACCCCGGCGAGACCTTCCTCGACCGCATGATCGCGCTGGTTGAAGGCGCGCAGCGCCAGAAGACGCCCAACGAGATCGCGCTCAGCATTCTGCTCTCCGGCCTCACCATCATCTTTCTGCTGGCCGTCGTCTCGCTGCAGCCGTTCGCCATCTACACTGGAGCGCCGCAGACGGTCTTCGTCCTCGTCTCGTTGCTCGTTTGCCTCATCCCGACCACCATTGGCGGCCTGCTCTCGGCCATCGGCATTGCCGGAATGGACCGCCTGGTGCAGTACAACGTGCTGGCCATGAGCGGACGCGCCGTCGAAGCGGCCGGCGACGTGAACACCCTGCTGCTCGACAAGACCGGAACCATTACCCTCGGCAATCGCCAGGCCACCGAATTCCTGCCCGCGCCCGATGTGAGCCACGAACGGCTGGCCAACGCCGCGCAGCTTGCGTCGCTCTCTGACGAAACTCCCGAGGGCCGTTCGATCGTCGTGCTGGCCAAGGAGAAATACAATCTGCGAGGCCGCGACATGGCGGGCATGCACGCTGAGTTCGTCCCCTTCACCGCGCAAACCCGCATGAGCGGCGTCAATCTGCCCGGCACGCGCATTCGCAAGGGCTCCGTCGACGCCATCGCGCGATTCCTCGAGGAGCAGGGCTCGACGCTGCCGCAGAAAGTCCGCGAGGCCGTCGAAGAGATCGCGCGCGCCGGCGGCACGCCGCTGGTCGTGGCCGAAAACGCTGCCGCGCTCGGCGTCATCCATCTTAAGGACATCGTGAAGGGCGGCCTCAAGGACCGGCTTGCGCGCCTGCGCGCCATGGGCATTCGCACCATCATGATCACCGGCGACAACCCGCTCACCGCCGCGGTCATCGCGCGCGAAGCCGGCGTCGACGATTTCCTGGCTGAGGCCAAGCCCAAGGACAAGATGGACCTGATCAAGCGCGAGCAGGGCCAGGGCAAGCTCGTCGCCATGACCGGCGACGGCACCAACGACGCGCCGGCTCTGGCTCAAGCCGACGTGGGAGTGGCCATGAACTCCGGCACACAGGCCGCCAAGGAAGCCGGCAACATGGTCGACCTCGACTCCAACCCCACCAAGCTGATCGAGATCGTCGAGATCGGCAAACAATTGCTGATGACGCGGGGCGCTCTGACCACCTTCTCCATCGCCAACGACGTGGCCAAGTACTTCGCCATCATTCCTGCCATGTTCGCCGGCGTTTTCCCGGTGCTGAACGCGCTCAACATCATGTACCTGCACTCGCGCGAGTCGGCCATTCTCTCCGCGGTGATCTTCAACGCGATCGTGATTGTGGCGCTGATTCCTCTGGCGCTGAAGGGCGTGAAGTACCAACCCAAGGCGGCCGACGTGCTGCTGCGCAACAACCTGCTGATCTACGGCGTCGGCGGCATTATCATCCCGTTCATCGGCATCAAAGCTATCGACGTGTGTTTGGTGGCGCTCCACATGGTCGCTTAAGGCGCGGCAGGGCGTTTTTGTCTTTTGCGCGAACTGTAAAAGAACTGGCTTCTGGCAACGAAGTCCCCGCAATCGGCAAAAGCTGATAGCAGGAAGACCGGAGCTAAAAGCTAAGAGCTAATGGCTAGTAGCTGTTTTTAGGAGATTGACCGTGCATTCGGTTTCGACGATTCACAACGATGCGGCAAAACTCGGCGGGCTGCATGTCGCCCATGTGCAGGAAGCGCCCGTGACGCACTCCATCTGGAGAACCTCGATTCTCTTCACGCTGGTCACCGCGGTGCTGTTGGGCCTCGGCTACCCGCTGCTTCTCACCGGGCTGGCGCACATCTTCTTCCCGCACCAGGCCGAGGGCAGCCTCATCCTTCAGAACGGTCAGGTCGTCGGCTCCTCGCTCATCGCCCAAAGCTTCACCTCCGATAAGTACTTCCATCCGCGCCCCTCGGCCGCGGGCAACGGCTACGATGCAACCTCCTCCGGCGGCACGAACCTGGCGCAGTCCAACGCCAAGCTCGCCCAGCGCATGCAGGCCGATATCGACAAGCTCTCCGCCGACAACGGCGGCAAGCCGGTGCCCATCGACATGGTGACCTATTCGGGCTCCGGCCTCGACCCCGACATCACGCCCGACAACGCGGCCTTCCAGGCGCCCCGCGTGGCCAAAGCCCGCGGCCTCAGCGAAGAGCAGGTCCGCACGTTGATCGCCGAGCACACCGCCGGGCGCCAGATCGGCTTCCTCGGCGAGCCCCGCGTCAATGTTCTGGAACTGAACCTCGCGCTCGACGGAATCAAGAAATAGGTTTTTGGCAGCGGCTCCCCAAGCCAACTTGGCGGGATCGGCTAACCAGCCGATCCCGCATTTCTTTGTACGCCACGACAAGCCAGACAACAGGAGCCTGGACGCTTGGCGAGCAGAACTTCCGGGTTACGTGCCCGTCGGTGTCACGCAGAAAATCAGCCTGAAGGACCCCTTTGCGTGAGATGCGCGCACTGTATAATTGCGCCTGCCTGCAAACCAAAATGGAAATCCCGGCTAACAAAGGAGAACTGATGATGCGTCTAGGAATCTTGGTAGCTCGTGCTGGTGTTACCTTTGCCGCCGTTGCTGCCGTCCTGATTGCCCAACCGGTATTTCCCCAATCACCGCCAGCAGGTTTCGTCCCAATGCCGAATAGCGTGAACTGCAGGGTGGGTAACCTTATGTCGGCAGGGGGCGCATCGACAGATGGAAAGTTTGTTCTGCAATCGATTGGCTCGATCGTCTGCAAATCCGCGGCGGGTCAATCTGCACGCAATATTCCGTTAGTGGACGGAAATGTAACAAACGGAATCCTTGCGACGAAGTCATTTGGAGATCTTTACTTCAGCAGCGAATTGAATAGCTTCCAACCCAGCATTCAAATCTATATTCGCAGCGAGGAACTGCAGCCTTTCGTGCAGTTCCTCGATTCCGCTCCGCCGCCGCCCGTTGCCAGACTTGAAGACGGAACCATCGTGAGAGTGGGTGAAGTCTTTCCGGTGCGAGACAAGAAGGATCGTAAGTTTTTGCAAAACGCCCAGGAAGGAGCTGACTTAGGCAACACAAAGCTGCCTTCGGGAAAGCTCGTGCCGCCGGCGCCCGACGGCACCTCTTGGACAGTTCACAATGGCCAAATCGTACTTGAGGCAGACTGAATCTACCGGGGTGGTTCGCCACACCCAAGCCGGCAGCGGCAGATGGCTCCGTCCCAGCGACGTACCTCGAACCCATCGTGGGTGGCCCGGCCTCGATTCTGAGGCCTGGGACGGACTCCTCAACAGCCCCGCCCCAAGTTGTCAATCCCCCCTCCGCCCAACCCGCTCCATCCAAACTACTTAGCTTTGCAGGGAATTTCCCGCCTTCGGCGCATACTCAACCCATGATCTTCCACCAGCGCCTCCGTCCGGACCCCAGGCCCGCCGCCGCGCACGAACCCGGAAAGGGCACCCCCACCCCCCTGGGGGGGGTATCGCCACGATCTCCTTTGGAATCAACAAAACCACCCGAAAATCGAGGTGAAAAACGGTCGAAAAATGGCCTTTTTGAGCACAAAATCGGCTCTTTTCCGCCCAAATCCGCCCTTTGACCGCCTCTTTGTATCAACGCCAGAGCTAGATCGCCCGTCGCCCCTCGATCGCCCGCGCCATCGTCACCTCGTCGGCATATTCGATGTCGCTGCCGGCCGGAACGCCGGTTGCAATCCGCGTGATCTTGACCGAAGGTCTGCGCAACGCCGTCGCCAGCCAGTCGGCCGTGGCCTCGCCTTCCAGCGTCGGGCTCGTCGCCAGGATCACTTCGTCCACTTCGCCTCGCTCCACGCGCCCGATCAGCGTTCCGGCCCGCAACTGGTCTGGTCCCACTCCGTGCAGTGGCGATAGCGTTCCGTGCAGCACGTGGTAAACGCCCTGATACATCTGCGACCGCTCCACAATGTCGATGTTGGTCGCCTCTTCCACCACGCAAACCACGCGCGGGTTGCGCGTCGGGCTCGCGCAGTACGCGCAGGGATCGATGTCGGTCACGTTGTTGCAGACCGAACAGAGGCGCAGGCTCGCCTTCAGCCCGCGCACCGCGTCGGCCAGCCCGGCCGCGTCTTCGTCGCTCGAGCGCAGAATGTGAAACGCGTACCGCTGCGCGCTCTTGGTGCCCACGCCGGGCAGCTTCTTCAATTCTTCAATGAGCCGGGCCATCGGCTCGGCATAACGTGCCACGCAGCGCCTCCTAAAGCGTCCGGTAGACGATCCCGGCGAACTGATCCCCGTTCATGAAGCCCTTGCCGACCGCGTCGTCGAACGCCGCCGTGGGCTTCTTGGCGATTGCCTCGTCTTCGCTCAAGCCTGCGGCCTTCAGTGCGGCCACTTTGTCGCAAACGGCGATGAGCATGTCGCGGTACCGCAGGTAATCGCTCTTGCTGCCCAGCGGTCCATGGCCGGGAACGATCTTCGTTGACCCCGAAGCCAATGCCAGCACCTGGTCGCCCGCGCGAATCATGCCGCCGATCGAGCCGTTGGCGCCTTCGTCGATGAACGGATAGCCTCCGTTGAACCAGACATCGCCCACGTGCAGCACATCCGCCTTTAGAAAGTGGATCGAGATGTCGGTGTCGGTGTGCGCCGGAGCGAAGTGAGCCAGCTCGATCGCGTCGCTGTTGCGCCAGATCGCGAGCGACTGGTCGATGCCGATCGCCGGCAGCGCTCCCGGCGGCGACGCAGGGACCGTGTAATGAAAGAGCCGCATCGTCTGCGGCGTCGAAAGCCGCTCGCGGGTCATGCGGTGGGCGAAGATCGTGAATCCGGCCTCGTGCATCCCCGCATTCCCGCCGGTGTGATCGCCGTGCCAGTGCGTATTGATGAGCAGACCGCCCGCCGCCTGCGGAGCAAGCGCGGCAATCGCCGCGCGAATCCGCGGAACGGCCGGTGCAAAGCTCGCGTCGATCAGCAGGCAGCCGTCGGCGCCCGTTTGCAGCACCATGTTGCCGCCCGCGCCTTGCAGCAGATAGACGTTGTCGTAAAGCTGCGTGGTGCGGATCGGAACGTTCGCCGGATCGACCTGTTGCGATTGAGGCCGCGCCGGCGCGGGTGCAGCTTGTGCCAGCATCCTTTGTCCGGCAACGGCGGCGGCTCCGGCCGCCGCGCCCATCTCCAGAAAATGCCTGCGATCCATCTCCTGCTTCATCGGGTTTGCCTTTCGATCAGCTCATCCCGGGCAGCTTCAGCCCGCCCAGCATCCCCTGCACGCTCGATTTGATGGCTTCGTCCGACTTTCGCCCCGCCTCGTTCACCGCGGCTACGACCAGATCCTCGAGCATCTCCACGTCGGCCTGGCCGCCGGTCAAGCTGGTCACCGCCGACGGATCGATGCGGATCTTGAGCAGTTCCTTCTTGCCGTTCATCGTCGCGGTCACGGCTCCGCCTCCGCTCGAGGCTTCCACCACGGTCTCAGCCAGCTTGCGTTGCATCTCCTCCTGCATCTGGTTGGCTTGGGAAAGCATCTCCGAGATTTTGAGCGGATTGATCATTCTTTGTGCCCCTGTCTGTTTCCTGCCTCTGGCTTCTACTCCCTAGTTTCTCACCGATTCCGCGCTGGTTTGTGCTCAGACCACGCCTACGCACGACAAAGCTAAAAGCTGATAGCTGAGAGCTGATAGCTGTTCGTTCACTTCTGGCGAAGATCGACCACGCTGCGGACTTCGGCTTTGAACAGCTCCTGCGCTCGCCGGACGATTGGATGATCGAGCGCCGCCGCCTGCACGCTCCCTGCGGGAATGACGGGCGGCGAAGTCATCGTCCCGCCAGCACCCACGCCGGCGATCACCGTGAATTTCGGAGCCGCGCCTAACCGCTGCAGCTCATGCCGGATCACCTTTTCGGCGGCGGCGTTCACCGTCAGGCTCAGCATCTTCTTGCTCAGGGTCGGGACGGCGATGTGCAGGCCGCCGCCCTCGATCGACCACGAGCCCGATCCCAGCAGTTGCGCGGCCGAGCTGTGCCCTGATGTTGCCAGCGCGGACACGATCGCCTCGCGCAAGTGCTCGGCGGTCAAGCTCGCTGCGGGCGCCGTCTCCGATTCCGGCGCTTTGGCCAGCGCGCCCTCGGTCAGGGTCTCCGCCGAGCCGTACACCGGTCCTTGCGCCGCCACTGCGGGGAAGGGTGTTGGCTTACGCCGGGCGTACTCGTTTGTACCTGCTGATGTGCCGATTACAGCCGATTCCCCATGCGCCGCTTCCATTCTCGGAGACGGGCTTTGCGGCCCTGCGGAACCTCGGCTCCAGCCGCCAGCCTCTCGCGGTGCGCCGCCAACCACCGCAGCCGCCGCACCCACAGGCCGTGGCGGCGCTGCGTTCGCCCTCGACACGCCACCCGGCGCCGCCACTCTTGCGCCCGCTCCGCTGGCCACGCCGCTCAGCAGTTCCTCGATCGGCAGCAGCCTCTGCGCGTGAATCAGCTTCAGCAGTCCCAGCTCCAGGTGGAATCGCTGCTCCTGCCGGTAGTTCAAGTCGTCGAAGGTCCGCAGAACGATCTGCAGGTTCCGCGTCAGCTCTTCCTCGGTGAAGAGCATTGCCGAGCGCGCGGCGCGGGCGCGCTCGTCGGCGGAGATCTGCAGCAACTCCGTCTGCTCGCCGCCCAGCTTCGCCATCAGAGCGTTCCTCAGGTAGCGAACCATCTGCCGCGCCAGCGATTGCGGGCTGTGTCCCGCGTTCACCAGCCCGTTTGCCTGCTCCATCAGCTCGGCGCTCTGGCCCGCGGCCACGGCCTCCATCAATCGCTCGAAGACTGTGTTCGGCACCGACCCCATCAGCTCGCGGATTTGTTCGGAAGACAGCACGGGTCGGCCCGCTTCGACAGGCGCCGACGCGATCGCTTGGTCCATGATCGAGAGCGCGTCGCGCATCGAGCCGTCGCCGGCCTCGGCCAGCAACGCCAGCGCCTCAGCCTCCGCCGTCACTTGCTCCTCGGCCGCAATCATTTTGAGCTGCGCCAGAATGTCGTCGAACTTGACCGCGTGAAAGCTGAAATGCTGGCAGCGCGAGCGGATGGTCTGCGGAATGTTCTCGGGCTCGGTCGTCGCCATCATAAAGATGACGTGCGCCGGCGGTTCTTCGAGCGTCTTGAGCAGCGCGTTGAACGCCGCCTCGGTGATCTGGTGGGCTTCGTCGAGGATGTAGACCTTGTACCGGTCGCGTGCCGGCGAGTAGCGCGCCGCGTCGCGCAGCTCGCGAATCTCGTCGATGCCGCGGTTGGTGGCGGCGTCGATCTCGATTACATCCACCGCGTTGCCCTGGCGGATCTCCGTGCATGCATCGCACGCTCCGCACGGCTCCGGCGTGGGCCGCTCGACCGAGCCAACCGCATTCCGGCAGTTCAGCGCCATGGCCAGAATGCGCGCGATCGTCGTCTTCCCGATCCCGCGGTGCCCGCTAAAGATGTATCCGTGCGCGATCCGGTTTTGGCCGAGCGCATTCAGCAGCGTGCGCGTCACATGATCCTGGCCGGCCACGTCGGCAAAGCGCTGCGGACGGTATTTCCTGGCCAGAACCTGGTAGCCCATGCAGTCGACGCTCCTCTGCCCCCGCCCGGCGGCGGAAAGCCTGGTGTGATTCTATCGTTCCGGGGCGGGGAATCGCGGGGTGGAAATCAGGCAGCCTCCCGGGCCAATCGGGAATCGATGGAAAAGGACCGCCCCGTCTCGGCAGGACCTTAAATTAAGGTTATGAATGAACTACAATCCATGGAGAATCGGGTTGAATGAGGCTTGCCGATGCTGACGAAACTGGTGATTCGGAATTTCAAGAGGTTCGAGGATGTTGAGATTCCATTGGCGAACCCCGTCGTGTTTATCGGGCCCAACGACTCAGGGAAAACCACGGCCTTGCAGGCGCTTGCTCTTTGGGAGCTAGGGTTGCGCCGTTGGCGCGAAAAGCGGGTCGGAGGTGCTCCAGAGAAGCGCCCTGGAGTCGCGATCAACAGGCGAGATTTGTTGATGGTCCCAGCGCCAGCCGCCAATCAGCTCTGGCGCAAGCTGCACGTGAGGAATGTTCAGAAACAGAACGGGAAACAAATCATAGAGAACATTCGCATCGATATCGTTGTGAGCGGCAACACAGCGGGCAAGGATTGGGAATGCGGGCTCGAGTTCGACTTCTCAAATGACGAGTCGTTTTTCTGCCGTCCTCTTAGAACTGAGGAGGGCAAGCAGCCCCAGAGGATGCCAATCCCAAACGAAGCATTTGAAGTGCAGGTCGCATTCCTCCCTCCGATGTCCGGGCTTGCTTCCAACGAAACCCGTCTGGATACTGGCGCGATCACTGTAAGACTCGGAGAAGGCAGGACTGCGGAAGTACTGCGGAATCTCTGTTATGCGCTTTCCAATCAAGCCACGGACCAAGGGAAGGCCCCTCCTTGGGATACGTTGGTTTCCCACATGAAGGATCTGTTCAACGTTAGCCTTGAGATCCCGGAATATATCCCGGAGCGCGGCGAAATCCAGATGACTTATCGAGATGAAAACGACACCCAACTCGATTTGTCGTCTTCGGGGCGCGGGCTTCAGCAAACACTCCTTCTCCTGGCTTACCTTGCACTGCATCCGAGGGCAGTTCTTCTCCTCGACGAGCCAGACGCCCATCTTGAAATTCTGCGACAGCGCGAAATCTACCAAAGGCTGCGGGAATCGGCGCGCGCGAGCGGCAGCCAGCTCATCATGGCAAGCCACTCCGAGGAAGTTCTGAATCAGGCTGCCAGCATGGAGGATGATGGAGTTGTAGCGTTCCTCGGCAAGCCACACGCCGTTCCGCGCACGAATGCAGCGAGGGGACGCGTGAGAAGTGCTCTAAGCACACTTCGATACGATCAATACTATTTGGCGGAGCAAGTCGGATGGGTTCTCTATTTGGAGAACTATACCGACCTGAACATCCTAAGAGCATTTGCTGAAAAGCTAAAACACCCTGCCCAAAAGCCATTAAGGGATCCATTCTTGTTTTCCATTGGGAACCAGCCCAACAAAGGACGGGAGCATTTCCACGACCTGCTGGAAGCTAAGCCGGATTTGGTGGGGTTCCTCATCGTGGACGACGATGCACCAAATCTTCAAGACGACCCTGCACTCCCAGGCATGAAATGGGAGCGCCGGGAAATTGAAAACTACATTTGCCAGCCGGAAACCCTCGAATCGTTTGCGCGAGAGGTGGGCGCTGAGGTGGCAGGCGGACCATTACTGGAACAGCCAACCATCGATGCTGCCGTTTCTGCGATGCGAGATGCCGTGCGTGATCGCGTTATTCCTGCCGCATTGAGAAGTCCCAATGACCCGTGGTGGCGAACCGTCAAGGCAACCGATGAGTTCCTTGACCTTGTGTTTCCGGACTTCTACCGCCGCATGGGGCTGTACATGGATTGCCGGAAAGCGGATTACTACCGATTGGTTCCTCATGTTCCGGATGCCCTCGTCTCGGATGAGATCAGACAAGCACTCGATCAAATAGAAGATGTCGCAGGCAGGGCAAAACCTGCATCGGATTGAACCCCGGGCACGAGATGACGATATTTGCGTGCGCCGGTCAAAACGGTGGGTGTGGAATGAAAACTTTCTTTCCAACAGGGATGATTCTCGTGTGCTTGCTCGTTGCGCCAAGGGTTTCCTCACAAGTCCCAAGCAGCGGCAGCGCGCCCTCCTCCAGCCAAAGTCCACCGGCCGCCAATCCGCAGACCCCGGCCTCCGGCGAAACGCCCGCCCGCGTTAAAACCCAGTCCGATCAAAATCCCTTTCCCGACGACACCAGCACGGTTCCAGTGATGCCGAACGCCAGCACTGCAGGCTTGCCGCCGGGAGTCGCCGACGATGCCGCGAACGCGCGCAACCCAATGCCGACAGAGGATTTAGACCCCGTGCGTAGTCCGGAAGATGCCGCGGCTGCCGATGAATCCAGCGAGTCCAGTTCGAGCTCGAGCACGGCAGGTTTGGTCAATCTCCTTCCCCCGGCCGACGACAACACGCCGCAACCGGGAAGGCACGGCAGGAACAACCAGCAGCCTGTCGTCGAGCACCAGGAGACGGCTGCCGAAGACGAAACTGTCGGCAGCTACTATCTCGACCAGAAGAATTGGAAGGCGGCGCTCTCCCGGTTCCAATCCGCGCTGGTTCTCGATCCGGCCAATCCCGATGTGTACTGGGGCCTGGCCGAGTGCGAACGCCACCTGGGCGACTTTGCCGATGCCCGCGCCAATTACGTGATGGTCACCGAATACGACCCCGACAGCCGCCACGGCAAGGACGCCCGCAAGGCCCTCAAAGACCCCGAGATCGCGAACGCCAAGCCGGCGGCGCCTGCGTCGGCGCCCCCTCAATCGGACAGTCCGGCCCCGCAATAATCCTTGAGAGCAGCCGTCCGAACCATCTGCGCCGCTCTACAAGCTACTTGAGGTTGTTGCGCCAGGCGGTTGTAAAATAACGTATTATCTGCCTGTCTACTGCGCGCCAGACAGACGCAGATACAAGTTGATGATGGGTTGACCCCACAGTCCCGCGATGATCCCGCCGAGGCAGAGAAAAGTCCCGAAGGGCAGTTTCTTCAGGTGCCACGGAGTCCTTTCATCGGCCGCAGGGGGTTTGCCGCCCCAGGCCAGCGCAAGCAACAGCCCCGCGAAGACGGCGACGGAGAGCGAGAGCGCTGCGCCTTTCATGCCAACCCATCCGCCCAACATTGCCATCAGCTTTACATCGCCGAGCCCGATGCCTTCCATGCCGCGAATCTTCTCATAAATCCAGCGGATAATCAGCAGCACACCGCCGCCGACAATGGCGCCCAGGAACCAGAACAGAGCGACGGTGCCCGGTACGATGTGCACCCAGACCAAAAACCCTCCGCCAAGATTCATCACCGCATCCACGGTTGCGCGCGTCACGGCCAGCAAGAGTCCCACGCCGATTCCGGGCAGCGTCAACCGGTCGGGTAGCCAGAGATTTTCGGCATCCAGGATGGCCAGGGCGACCAGCAGCCACAGGAAGATCATGCGGGCAATTGCAGTGGCCAGAGCCAGGATCGCATTGGCGGAAAAAACGCCTGAACTCAGTTCGGGCGCTGTGTCGAATGCCGACCAGGCACTATAGGCCCATAGGGCCCCAACCGCAAGTTCCGCCAACGGATATCGCCAGCCGATCCATTCCTTGCAGGTTCTGCACCGGCCGCGCAACGCCAGCCAGCTCACCAGGGGCACGTTTTCCCACCACGCCAGCGTCCGTCCGCAACTGCGGCAATGCGAACGCGGCTTCGTGACCTTCTCGTCTTCGGGCCAGCGGCTCGCGCAGGTATTTAGAAAACTCCCAAAAGCCAGACCTACAAGTCCTGCAAAAACCGTTCCTAGGAGGGGGATCATTGCAGTGAGAGTATAACCCTTCGGCACGGAATCTCATCATGTGAGTCGCGTGCTGCGCGCCGTGGGACGCATTCTGCGCCGCCTTCCCGCCGCGCGGCGTAAACTGGAAGTGCATGGGTCTGCCGCCAGAGAGCTCCAGTGCGAAAGATCCCGCGCCGGGGCGCCCTTTGGGCCCCATTCCAACCGACCAGGCGCGGGCGGCAGAATTATTTGAACAATCCGTGGCCATCATGGCCCGGCTTCGCGCCCCCGGCGGTTGCCCTTGGGACCGCGAACAATCCTTCGATTCCATTCGCAAATACACACTCGAAGAGGCCTACGAGGTCTTCGACGCCATCGAGCGCCGGGATTTCGCCCATCTGCCGGAAGAGCTCGGCGACCTGCTCTTGCAGGTGCTCTTCTACGCCGAGATGGCCGCGAACGAGGGCCATTTCACCATCGCCGACGTGCTCGACCATCTGAACCGTAAGCTCATCCGCCGCCATCCGCACGTCTTCGGCGAGGAGGCTTCTCGTGCCGCCGGCAACCGCGCGGATGTCGATGCTTCAGTCGAAGGTTCGGCAGCGGTTCTGCGCAACTGGGAGGAGATCAAGGCTGCCGAGAAAACCGCCGCAACCGCCGGCGCTGGCCATCCCTCGGTCGCTTCCGGAGCAGGGAATCCGCCTTCGCGGCTCGACGGCGTTCTCCGCGCCCAGCCCGCGCTGGCTGAAGCCGCCAAGCTGGGCTCTAAGGCGCAAAAGGCCGGATTCGACTGGCCAACCTGGCGCGAACTCCTGCCCAAGGTTGCCGAGGAAACAGCGGAGCTTGAGGCCGAAGCCGCCTCCGGCGATCCGGCCCGCCAGCCGGCCATCGAGGCCGAACTCGGCGATTTGCTCTTCACCGTCGTCAATCTCGGCCGTCATCTGGGCGTCGACGCCGAGATGGCCCTCCGCCAATGCAATCTGCGCTTCCGCGAGCGATTTCGCGAGATGGAGCGCGTCGCGTCGCGTCCGCTCGAGGAACTTTCGCCCGAGGAACTCGAATCGCTTTGGGTGCAGGCCAAGAAGAAACTGGCTCAGGGAAACGCGCCCGCTTCCGCGTCGCAAACCACATCGCAGGTCCGGCCATGATCGAGATTCGTTCCTGCGCGGGATTCGACGAGATGGAGCAGTGCGTCCAGCTCCAGATAGAAACATGGGGCTACGATGAGAGCGACGTCATTCCCCGCAAGACGTTCGTGCTGGCACAGAAGATCGGCGGGCAAGTGATCGGTGCGTTCGACACGGACCCCGGCGCCGGATCTGCGGGCGCGCGCCCCGGGACACTTGTCGGCTTCGCCATGTCTTTGCCGGCCATCAAGCAAACCCCAAATGGCCCCTTGCCCTACATCCACTCGCACATGCTGGCCGTGCGCCCCTCCCACCGCAACCGCGGCATTGGCGCGCAACTCAAATGGGAACAACGCCGTGACGCCCTCTCGCGCGGCATTCGCCACATGGAGTGGACCTTCGATCCGCTGGCCATTCCCAACGCTTTCCTCAATATCCACAGGCTGGGCGCCATCTCCCGCACATACCTTGTGGATTTCTATGGTGTATCCTCGTCTCGATTGCAGGGTGGGCTCCCGACCGACCGTCTCCTGGCCGAGTGGGAGCTGGATTCCCCTCGAGTGGAAGCAATTCTCGCTCGGCGCCTGGCAGCAGTCGACAGAATCGACGAACGCATACTGGTCCCATCCCCCATCGACCAGTGGAAGGGCAGCGAAGAAACCCGCGCTCGAGCTGTCGCTGTCCAGCAAGAGAATCGCCAGAAGTTTCAGGATGCGTTTTCGCGAGGGTTGGCGGTCATCGGCTTCTCTCGCGATGCCGAAGGAAACGGAGCCTTTGAGTTGGGTCCTCTCTCTGCGGTGCAATTGAGTCCAGGTTCAGGTTCATCGAAGGAAAACAAAACTTTATGAGAATCGATTCCATCGTTCTGCGTGAGCTGCAAATGCCGCTGGTGCGCCCGTTCGAGACCAGCTTTGGTGTCACCCGCAACCGGCGAATCGTTCTCGCCGAGGTGCAGTCCGAAGGACTGACCGGCTGGGGCGAATGCACGGCTGGCGAGCGTCCGTACTTCTCCGGTGAGTCGACCGACTCGGCCTGGCAGGTGTTGATCAACGAACTCGCGCCCATGCTGGCCGCATCGTCTCCCGAGCACGGCGGCGACTGTCCGGGCATCTTCCGTTCGGTGCGCGGAAACCCAATGGCCAAGGCCACGCTCGAGAACGCCATCTGGGATCTCGAAGCGCAGCGCGAAGGCGTCTCGCTTTCCAACTTGCTCGGCGGCGTCCGCGAAACCATTTCTTGCGGCGCTTCCATCGGCATCCAGTCCTCGATTCCCGAGCTGCTCGCCATCGTCGAGGAGGAACTGGCGGCCGGCTATCAGCGCATCAAGCTCAAGTGCAAGCCGGGATGGGACATCGAGGTCTTCGAGCGCGTCCGCCATCGCTGGCCCGGCATCCTGCTCAGTTGTGACGCCAACTCGTCGTATCGCCTCCACGACGAGGAGCACATTGTCTCGTTCGACGGCTACGACCTGCTCATGATCGAGCAGCCGCTCTGGCACGACGACTTCTACTTCCACTCCGTGCTCCAGAAGCGACTCAACACGGCCATCTGCCTCGACGAATCGATCCGCAACCGGCGTGATGCCCTGGCGGCCATCGAAATGGAGTCCTGCCGCATCATTAACGTCAAGCTGGGCCGCGTCGGCGGCTTCTCCGAGGCCATCGCCGTGCACAACGCCGCGCTCGAGCGGGGCATCCCCGTCTGGTGCGGCGGCATGTTGGAGTCCGGCGTCGGCCGCGCGCACAATATCGCCCTATCGTCGCTCCAAGGCTTCACCCTGCCCGGCGACGTGTCGGCCTCGAAGCGCTATTTTGCCGACGACATCGTCGAACCAGCGATTGCCGTTTCCTCGGAAGGCGAAATCGCCATTCCCGACACGCCAGGCCGCGGCTACGAGGTCCGCGCCGAATTCGTCGACAAGCTTACCGTCCGCAAGCAGACCATCCGCGAGATGGCGCTCGTGGCGTAGACCTCGGCTCAACTCCTCCGCGGGCGCATGTTCCGGTTTTCCGGCCGATGTCCTTTCGGACATCGGCCAGGTCATTTCTGTCCCCGAATTCTTCGTCCCCTCTTCGTCATGGAACTCCCTGCCTTTTCGCTCCGTACTTCCATTTGGCGGGCCGGTCCTGCCACCAATTACACTGTCACAGTTGCATCTGGAGGCGAATCGAATGAAAAATCTCTGTCGCACCGCAGCATTTCTGCTGCTGGGTGGAATTGTGTTTGCAGCGCCAGCGGCGCTCGCGCACGCACAGGCTGCAAGCGCAACCCCGAGCACCCCGGAGAAGAAGGTCCAGCTCCTTCCGGGCCTGGACAAGCAACTGATCGACACCACCGCCGATCCCTGCGTGAACTTCGTCCAGTACGCGTGCGGCAACTTCACCAAGCTCTACCCAATTCCCCCCGACAAGTCCGGCTACGGAACGGGCGCCATCGTCTACGACCACACCCAGGACGTTTTGCAGGAACTCCTCGAGAAAGTCGCCGTCAAAAGTGGGCAGCACACGCCGAACGAGCAAAAGATCGGCGATTTCTACGCGAGTTGCATGGACGAGCAGGCGGTCGACGCCGCCGGCCTCAAACCGTTGCAGCCGGAGCTTGATCGCATCGCCGCAATTACCGACAAGAAGCAGCTCACCGATCTGCTCGCGCATTACCAGATGATCAACGTAAGCGCCTTCTTCAATTACGGCGAGCAGCAGGACTTCAAGGACGCGCGCAAACAGATTGCCGTGGTCGACCAGGGCGGCCTCGGATTGCCCGAGCGCGATTACTACTTCCGCACCGGCGACGCCGCCGAGAAGACCCGCAAGGACTACGTGGCCCACATCGCCAACGTGCTCCAGTTGATCGGCGAGCCGGCCGGCAAGGCCGCCGCCGACGCCGGGAAGATCATGGCGCTCGAAACCGCGCTAGCCAAAGTCTCGATGGACATTACGTCGCGGCGCGATCCGAATAACATCTATCACCCCATCACCACCGTGAAGCTGGCGGAACTGACGCCGGAGATCGATTGGCCCAGGCTTTTTGCCGCCACCGGCGAGCCGGGACTCGCCGATCTGAACGTGACGAATCCCGATTTCTTCAAAGGCCTCGCCGCGGTCCTCGACTCCACCGATCTCGACACCATCAAGACCTATCTGCGCTGGCAGTTGATCGACGCCTCGCCCAGCTACGCGCTGCCCAAGAAGCTCGACGCCGAGGACTTCGATTTCTTCGGCCATAAGCTGCGCGGCCAGCCGGAGCAGGAAGCGCGCTGGAAGCGTTGCGCGGCGGCTACCGATGGCGCGCTCGGCGAGGCCGTCGGCCAGGTCTACGTGGCCTCCCAGTTCCCGCCGTCCAGCAAGGCATTCACGCTCCAGATGGTCCTCGACATCGAAGACGCGATGGACAAGGAGATTGGCACGCTGACCTGGATGAGCCCGGAAACCAAGGACAAGGCGCGGGCCAAGCTGCACATGGTCGCCGACAAGATCGGCTATCCCGACCATTGGCGCGACTACTCGACTCTCGCGGTCTTTCGCGGCGATGCGCTCGGCAACGCTCTGCGCGCCGCGGATTTCGAGAACAAACGCGAACTGGCCAAGATCGGCAAGCCCGTCGATCGCGGCGAGTGGCTCATGAGCCCGGCGACGGTCGACGCCTACTACGATCCCTCGATGAACAACATCAACTTTCCCGCCGGCATCTTGCAGTCTCCGTTCTACGATCCGAAGGCGCCCGACGCCGCCAACTACGGCCACGCCGGCGCCATCGTGGGCCACGAGCTGACCCACGGATTCGACGACCAGGGAAGCCAGTTCGACGGCAACGGAAATCTCTCCGACTGGTGGACCCCGGACGACAAGAAGAACTTCGACGCCATGACCGATTGCGAGGTGAAGGAATACGGCAACTTCACGGTGGTGGATGACGTGAAGGTCAACGGAAAACTCACCCTCGGCGAGAACACGGCCGACAACGGCGGCCTGCGCCTGGCCTACGTTGCGTTCCTCGAGGATGCAAAGCGGAAGGGAATCGATCTGAACGCCAGGCAGGACGGCTTCACCCCGGTGCAGCAGTTCTTCCTGGCCTTCGGGCAGGATTGGTGCGGCGACACCAGGCCGCAGACCCTTCGGCTTCAGGTCCAGACCAATCCGCACTCGCCGCGCGAGTTCCGCGTGAACGGCGTGGTCCAGAACATGCCTGAGTTCGGCGCCGCCTTTGGCTGCAAAGTGGGCCAGCCCATGATGCCGGCCAACGCCTGCCGCGTCTGGTAAGGCTCTCCACGCTTTGGCGTTGAGAGCAGGCTTAAATGCTTGATCAGACCGCGAGCGATCGCGGTTTGATCGCTCGAATATGAAGGAATAGTCCGGCGACCCGGGTGTCGGCCAGCATGGGAAACTGCTGAACCGACTCCGGGGACGCGGATGGCTCGCCCATCTTCTCGATCACCAGCCCCGCCTGCCAGATCATTTCTCCCCATTCGCTCAGCGTGCGGTGAAAGCGCGGGACTTTGAAGGGCTCAAGCTCCTGCCGCTCCTCCGGAGTCAGGCTCGAGAAACACCATGTCTCCACCTCGCCGTCTGCGCCATCGAAGTAGCGCGCGATCTCGATCGCGCGCACTTCGCCGTTTGACTCGCGCAGCACCTTGCGGTAGGGCGGAGCGAAGCAGGGATGCAGAATCGAAAATTGAAGGAAGCCGCCCGGCCGCAGCACGCGATGCGCCTCCTTGAGGGCGCGCGCCTGTTCCGGCATGTCCATCAGCGACATGAACGCCGTGGCGAAATCGAAAGAGCCGTCGGGGAAGGGCAGGTTCATGCCGTCGGCCACCTGATACTCGATGCCGAGCGGATCTACGGCCTCCGCCTCGCGAGCGTGCCGGATAAACGTGGGTGCAATGTCGATCGCCTGCATGTGGGCGCCGAGCTGCGCCAGCCGCCGTACGTTCGACCCTTCACCGCAGCCAATGTCCAGGCCCTTGAGCCCGGCAATCGGAGGCAGCATCGCCAGCATGGCGGGCGTATTCAGAGCATCGCGATAAACGTCGTGGCCGGCGCGCGAAAGTTGCGTCCACGCTTCGGCGTTTCCCTCCCAAAGAGCAGCAGCCTCCTGCGAATTCATCCGCGGCCTCTTTCGTTTTCTTTGCTCTGACTAAAACTACTGCTTGCTCCCGGCCCAATCGAACCGACGCCCCACGATCCCCCGCTTGATGATGATCGCGTCACTCGCGGTTTGCCAGAAACGCATCCACCTCGGCGCGCGTGGGCATCGAGGCGGCTGCGCCTTTGCGCGTCACGCAAATCGCCGCCGCCGCATTGGCGAATCGCGCCGCGGCCCACGGATCTTTGCCTTCGAGCAGCGCCACGGCAAACGCGCCGTTGAAGCAGTCGCCCGCGGCAACCGTGTCGATGGCTTCCACCGGAAACGGCTTCACCCACTCGGCTTTTCCACCCGCAATGGCCACGTACGCGCCCTCGCCGCCACGCTTGAGCGCGACCCCGCGTAGCCCCCGGTCCAACAGGCGCTTCGCCGTCGCTTCGGCATCGGTCCCGTCACCCACGTAAAACGCCGCCTCGGTCTCGTTCGGCGTGAACCACGCCAACTGTCCCCACGCCGCATCGGGCAGCTCCGCCGCCGGCGCCGGATCGAGCATCGCCGGAACGCCCGCCCGCTCGCAAAGGTCCAGCGTGTAGCTCAGAGCGTCCATCGGCAGCTCAAGCTGGCACAGCACCATTCCAGCCGAGCCGATCAGCTCGGCATGTTCGTCCACCGCCGCGCGATCCATCTTGCCGTTCGCGCCCGGAACCACCACGATCGCATTCAGCCCATCGTCGGCCACAAACATCGGCGCCAGTCCCGAAGACCCGCTTGTCTGCCCCATGCCCGCCGTGTTCACGCCCGCCCGCCTCAGGTTCTCCATGAGCGCGGGCCCGTAGGCATCGTCGCCCACCTTGCCCACCATTGCCGTGGGATAGCCGAGCCGCGCCGCCGCCACCGCCTGGTTCCCGCCCTTTCCGCCGGGCGTGGTTCCGAATCCCGTCCCGATCAGCGTCTGTCCGATCGCCGGAATCCGCGGCGTCCGCGTCACCAGATCCATCGTGATGCTGCCGACAACGACAATCGGTTTGCGCGCGTCGCTCATGAGCGTGACCTCAATACAGCGGGGCCAGTGCCACTGCGCCCAACCCCACCAGAAAACACAAGAACATCAGCACCAGAAGCATATTGACCGCACGGGCAGCGCCGGCAAACTCGCGCCACACAAACACGCCCCAGCACGCCGATACCATCGTGGCGCCCTGGCCGATGCTATAGGACACTGCCGGTCCCACCAGATGCGCACCCGATGCCAGGAAGTTCGCCACACCGCCCGTACACCAGATCGCTCCGCCCAGCGCTCCCGCCAAATGCCAGCCAAATGGCGCGCGGCCGTAGCCTGCGCCATCCACCGGCTCACGCCCATCCAGCGGTCTCTTCATCAGCAGCCAGTTCGCAGGGAAGGCGGAGACAACCACGCCGACGGTGAACAACAGCGTCACTGCGTAGGGGCCCGGCGCCGGTTGGCCTGGTTCGCCATTCAGTGCCCGTGCAACAAACGGATAAAAGCACCCCATCAGCACGCCGCACGCCAGGCTGATCACGATGCCGCGCGCGGTTGCCGCCTTCGCTGTGGCCTCTCGCTTCCGGTACGCCGCCGCGTCGAGCACAATTGCCACCACCACCAGCGCCACTCCGCCAAACAGCAAAAACGGATTGCCCACCGGCTTGATTACATAATTCGACACCGCTCCAATCACCAGCGCCAGCCCGATCCCGACAGGGAAGGCAACCGCCATCCCCGCCACATCGATCGCCGCGACCAGCAGCAGATTTGCCACGTTAAAGATCGCGCCGCCCGCTACGGCGAAAAGCATCGGTCCCGTTGCCGTTTGCCTCACGTCAATCAGAAACGGCGTTCCTGCGTGCCCCATGCTGCCCGCCGTCAAGCCCCAGAACACCGCGCCCACGGCCATGCCGATCACGTAGTCCCAGTAGAAGAGCTGAAACCGATAACCGGGACATAGCTTGAGTGTGTTCGCCCAAGATCCCCAACACAGCATCGTCAGGATCGTCAACGACAGCGCTGCGACATAGGTTTCCGGCACGAGCATCGGATTCCACTCCCTTCAAACAGCGGTCCGCAGCAAACAAGGGACCATAGCACGTCGGCGCCGCTGCCGTTTACTGCTCAAGCTGGAAGCAATTCCCCAGGAAATCCGCCGCTCGCCCTCACGCGGCGCGAGCAGTTATGGATGCCCTACTGCTTCGCCGCCTTCACCGCCTCTGTCAGCGCCGGAACCACCTCGAACAAGTCGCCCGCGATCCCGTAGTCGGCCACCTCGAAGATCGGCGCGTCGGGGTCCTTGTTGATCGCCACAATGCACTGCGAGCCCTTCATACCCACAAGGTGCTGAATGGCTCCGGAAATGCCCACGGCCACGTAGAGCTTCGGCGCGACCGTCTGCCCTGAGCTGCCCACCTGCCGCTCCATCGGCAGCCATCCGTTGTCGCAGATGGGCCGCGAGGCGCCGATCTCCGCCCCCAGCGCCGCGGCCAGCTCCCGCACAAGCGCGAGCTTCTCCGCCTCCTTGATCCCGCGCCCCACGCCCACGATCCGCTGCGCCGAGCCAAGATCGACCGTCTGCGCCGCGTCGCGAAACGGCTCGCCTGGCCGGGTGCGAATCTGCGCTGGATCGATGTCGGGGGTGAACGTTGCGATCTTCGCCGGTCCCGTGCCCGCCCGCGCATCCAGCTCGTCGGCGCGAAACGCTCCCGCCTGGATCGAGACGAAGCGCGGTCCGCTTCCGCTGCACCGGTAGCTCCCATTCAGTTTTCCCTGCATGACTTGCCGCGTGAACAGCGGGGCCCCCACGGACGGGTCCTTGTCCGTGGGGTGGGAGAGCGGCCCCGCCTCGATCGCCGTCACATCGCCGATCAGGACTTGTCCGAATCGCGCCGCCAGCCGCGGAACGAAATCGCGCGCCTGGTACGTGTGCGGGAAGACGACAAAAGCCGGCTCGAGCTTGCGGATCAGTTGCTCGAAGGCGAGCACGTACCCGTCTGCCGTGTACTGCGCCAGCAGCGGATGCTCCAGGCGCACCACTTTCCCAATCGGTTTCGCCGCCGCTTCTTGAGCCAGCGCTTCCGTCTGCGCCCCGATCACGACCGCTGTCGCACTCTGCGCATCGCCAAGCCGAAGCCCGGCGGCCAGCGTCTCCCAACTGGTGCGCTTGATCTTGCCTTTGCTCTCTTCCAAAACCAGGAAAACCTTCATAGCACTCGCGCCTCCGTCTTCAGCTTCTCCACCAGCGCCGCCGCGGCCTCTTTCGCCGATCCCGCGAGCATCTGCGTCGACTTCTGCTTCTTCGGCGCCGCGATCTGCTCCAGCACCACCACCGGCGCAGCCTCCACGCCCAAATCCGCCGCGTTCACCTGGCGCTGCTCCTTCGTCTTCGCCCGCTTGATCCCCATCAGCGTGGCGTAGCGCAGCTTGTTCCCACCCGACTGGATCGTCAGCACGGCGGGCAGAGGCATCTCGACCGTCTGGAACCACCCCTCCTCAAGCTCGCGTTTCACTTGGATCCCCGTATCGGTCTTCTCCACGTGCAGGATCAGAGTCGCGTGCGGCAGTCCGAGCAATTCGGCCACAATCACGCCGGTCTGCCCCGATCCCAGGTCCTCCGACTGCAAGCCCGTGAGCACCAGGTCCGGACTCTCCGGCTGAATGGCCGCGGCCAGCAATCGCGCCACGCCCAGCGCATCGCGCGCGTTCAAGTCGTCGCAGACAACCTGGATCGCCCGGTCCGCGCCCTTCGCCAAGGCCTCGCGAATCGTCGTGCCCACGCGCTCCGGCCCCGCGCTCAGCACGATCACTTCGCCACCGTGCTTCTCTTTCAGTTGCAGTGCCTCTTCCAGCGCATAGGCGTCCGGCTCGTTCATCGCCCACTGCACATCCGTTTCGTCAATCCACTTTCCCGAAGCTGCAATGCGCACCGGCGCATCGCGGTCCGGTACTTGTTTGATAGCAACAATGATTTTCATGGTTCAGTGCTCCACAACATCTTATTGCCTGGAGCACCGTGGTGAGTTGCGGCACCGCGGTGTGGCTCATCGAGAATGGCTGTGGAAAACCGTTGGGCACCCCCATCACTCCATAGACGAAGACCAGTCCCCAGGACCAACGCGCGGATAATCTCCTTCCGCGAACCAACCTCATCGACTACAAATGAATGCATGAATTTACGCCATTTCGCCGCGTTCTCTTACTTCGCTGTTTTGATTTTTACTTTGCCCGCCTCGTGTCAGAACGGCACCGACCCGTATGCCGCCACCACCAAGGTCGGGGACAGGATGCCCGCCATCTCCGTCGATGGGACTTCCGGCACCTTCTCGCTCGCTGCCGAGACAGGCAAGGTGGTTGTGGTTAACTTCTGGGCCACATGGTGCGCCCCCTGCCAAATCGAGATGCCTGAACTGGAAAAGCAAGTCTGGCAGAAATACAAGTCCTCGCCTGACTTCGCCTTCATCGCGATCGCCCGTGAGCAGGATAAGGACACTGTCCTCAGCTTTCAGAAGACCCATCCGAACTTTACCTTTCCGCTCGCATGGGATCCAAAGCGGCAGGCATACGCGCTCTTCGCTGCGGGCGGAATCCCCCGCACCTATGTCGTCGACCGTCACGGAATCATCGTCTATCAGGGGCTCGGCTTCGATCCGGATGCCGTTGGTGAAGTTGATCGAGCAGTCCAGAAGGCACTTAAACAAAAGTAGCCGCGCTTTTCGACTTCGCCATCCGGGATCTCCGGCGACGAATGCGAATCTTTCGACTTGGCTGCGCTTCGCCCATGACGGCGAGTTGGTAAGGGATCGGGAGTCTGTGAGGTAAGGTCTTGTTCCAAGGCGCAGTGGGGAATTTTGTTCTGTCCCACCCATCCCGCAAACAACGCGGGATGAATGGGCACGGGGCTTTGAGCGAGGGGCGGTGGAATGGGCCTTAGCTGGGTCGGGCCTTGTCTGCCGAGGGAAGATTGCGCGCGGCAATCTGCGCAATGTCCATCAGCTCCGGCGCCCCTTCGCCCTTCTTCGCGAGCGCATCCCGGAACATAGAATTGCAGAACGGGCACGCCGCGCCCACAATCTCCGCTCCCGTCGCTGCCAGTTCCGCCGCGCGTACTTCGCTTACGCGCTCGCCCTTCTCTTCGCCGAGAAACGACAACCCGCCGCCCGCTCCGCAGCAGAAGCTGTGCTCCCGCGACCGCGGCGCCTCAACCAATTCTCCGGCCAGCGCCGCAACCCGCCGCGGCTCCTCATACACGCCCCGATACCGCCCCAGATAGCACGGATCGTGGAACACAATTTTCTCTTTCCCAGGTTCCAAATTCGGGACCTGGGGCGCCCGCAGCCGGTCCGCGAACCGCGCCAGAAACTCGCTATGGTGCTCCGCCTCCGGCGGCGTTCCGTACTCCTTCCAATCCTCCTCGATCGTCCGCACGCAATGCGGGCAGATCGATACGATCTTCTTCACGCCGGCCTGCTTCAGCGTCTCCAGGTTTGCCTCCGCCAGTTGCTGGAACACGAGATCGTTGCCCAGCCGCCGCGCCGCATCGCCCGTGCACTTCTCCTTGCGCAGCACGCCGAAGCTCACGCCCAGGTACCGCATCACTCGCACCAGCGCCAGCACAATCTCGCGCCCCTGCGGATCGTACGCGCCCATGCACCCCAGCCACAGGCAGTACTCCTGCGTGCCGTCGAAGAAGGGCAGCCCACTCTTCTCGATAAACTTGTCGCGCTCCGATGCGCTCATGCCCAGCGCATTGCTGCCGCGCTCCAGCGCCAGGAAGAGCTTCGCCCCGTAATCGTTCTCCCACGCGCCGGTGTTCACCGCGCCGCGCCTTAGCCCAACAAGAATCGGCAGATGCTCGATCCCGACCGGGCACTGGAACTCGCATGCCCCGCACGTCGTGCACTCGAACGCGGCCTCCTGCGCGTTGTACTTGCCCAGCAGCGGCTCCTCCGACCCCGGACCGAATTCGTTCAAATATCCGCGCAGCCCCAGCACGATTTCCTTCGGGTTCAGCAGCTTGCCCGTCGAGTTCGCCGGGCAGTGTTCCATGCAGCGCCCGCACTCCACGCACGAGTAAGCCTGCAAGGCCACGATCCGCGTCAGATCCTTTCCCGCGACGAGCCCAAAATCCTCGTCGCCCACGAGCGGCGGAATCCGCGCGAATCCCCCGCGCGACAAAAACACCGTGAACGGGCTCAGCACGAGATGCAGATGCTTGGTGTGCGGAATGATTGGCAGAAACGCGAGCAGCGCCAGCATGTGTACCCACCACAGCGTCCGCACCGCGATTCCCGTCTCCGGCACGAAGAACGCAGCCAGGTAGGTGACCATCAGCACGAAGATCAGCAGCGCCACCAGCCCCGATCCCCACGAAAGCTGCTCGCCCAGCCACTTCGGCCGCACCAGGAATCGCCGCACGAAGAGCCCGGCGATCCCCGCCGAGCACGCCACCGCGAAGACGGCCGCGAAATCGAAATAGAACCGGCCGACACGCCCCGCCGGATCGATGAATCCCAATCCGAAGACCGCCGCGCAGTGGTTCAGCGTCACCAGCGCGAACGCGCAGAACGCCCAGAAGACCACCGCGTGCGCCGCTCCCACAAGGGGTCGCTCGCGGATCACCTTCGCCTGGCACACGACCTCCCAAACGAAGTCCCGCACCCGCCTGACGATGGGCGCCAGATGAAACTCCGGGTCTTTCTTCGATTGCAGGATCTTGCCGAGGACAACGCGGAACCGCCGCCAGAATCCCCACACCGACGCCGCCGCCAGCGCCGCGAAGAGCGCCTTCTCCCAGATCGAAAAGTGCTGGGGTTCTGCCAGAGTTGGGAAAAAAGCAACCATGATCGAGCGCATCTGGCGATTCCCGTGCGGTCTCCTGCCTCCGTCTCTTGAGGCAGCCAGCCCGTTTCATCTACGGTACCGGTTCTGCCACCGCATCCGGGGCGCGCCAAGCTGCAATAGTATCCTACCCTGTGCGGGCCGCTATCGGGCCCGCGCGACCTTTTCCTCCGAGGTACGCACGTGGCGAAATACCTTGTAACCGGGGCCGCTGGATTCATCGGGCGCTCGATCGCTGCTGCTCTGCTTGAGCGCGGCGACACCGTGCGCGGCGTCGACAACTTCATCACCGGCAAGCGCTCCAACCTCGCCGGCCTTGAAGCCATGGAGTTTCTCGAGGGCGACCTGACCGATCCGGCCGTTTGCGCCAAAGCCTGCGAGGGCGTCGAAATCGTCTTCCACGAGGCCGCGCTGGCTTCGGTCCCGCGCTCCGTCGCCGACCCCGCCGCCACCAACCGCAACTGTGTGGACGCCACGCTCAATGTGCTCATCGCCGCCCGCGCCGCCGGCGTGCGCCGCGTTCTCTACGCCGGCTCGTCGTCGGTCTACGGCGACACGCCCACCCTGCCCAAGCACGAAGGCATGTTGCCCAATCCCATCACGCCCTACGCCGTTGCCAAGCTGGCCGGCGAGCACTACATGCGCGCCTTTACCCGCGTCTACGGTCTTGAGACCGTCACCCTCCGCTACTTCAACGTCTTCGGCCCCTATCAGGACCCCACCTCACACTACTCCGGCGTCCTCGCCATCTTCTGCCGCAAGCTGCTGGCCGGCGAGCAGCCCACCATCTTCGGCGACGGCGAGCAGAGCCGCGACTTCACTTTCGTCCAGAACGTCGTCGAGGCCAATCTGCTCGCAGCAGCGGCGCCGGCCGAGAAGGTCTCCGGCAAGGCGATGAACGTCGCCACTTCGGCCGCCATCACGCTCAACCAGGCGTTCGAAATCATCGCCGGCCTCACCGGCTATTGCGGCAAGCCTGCCTACGCCGAACCGCGCTCCGGCGACATCCGCCACTCGCTGGCCGACATCGGCATGGCCCGCGAGCTGCTTGGCTTCACGCCCTCGGTCGATTTCCGCGAGGGCATCCGCCGCACCGTCGAGTGGTATCGATCGTCATAAAAGAGCACTTAGTGCGCGCAGTCCGCTAAAATCCCGTCCCGCCCGGCGCGCCCCGGCGCCCGATCTCTCGGTACTTTCGGCCAATGACCGTCGTGCTGTTGCTGACCGCCAAGAGCCATTGACGAAGGGCGGTAATTAGGCGAAACTAACAGCGTTTTCCCCAGCTAGGTTTTTCGTCCTGAACGTCAGGGCCACCTCATTTGCCGCCGCGACGGCAAACCAACACGAGGCCCATGGCGATTGTTCGCTGCGGTCTCCCGCTGTTGAGCAGCAGGTTCTCTCACGGAAATCCGGCTGGAACGGAAAGAGATACCCGCTCATCGCGATGGCTCCGGCGTTTGAGGATCTCTTTCGTTGCCTCATATCCTATCGATTCGAGAAGTCTATCCAAGCAGTTCGCAGCCGCAAGTTGTTCCACCTGCGCCCCGTTCCGGCTCGACCTCCTTGCGAGACCTCGGGCATGTCTTGTGGAGGAAGCGGCGTTTCATTGCCAGCATCGAAGGCTGTCTTCTACTGCTCTGCTTCGTCTACTGGCTCATTGCGCCCAATCAGTACGAAGCCGCCGCGCGCGTCGAGCTGCGCACCACGCCCGTCTCTTCGCTCTCGCTCGACGGCGCGGAGCAGCAAGTCCCGGCCTCGATCCTCTCCACGCCCATCGCTCTCGAAACTCTCGCCAGCGTTCTGCGCAGCGATCGAGTCGCATGGCGCGTGATTACAAGCCTCAAGCTCTACCAGGCGCCGGGCTTCCGCGCCAACTTCGCCGGCCGCTTTCCCGCCTTCGATCCCGGCAAGCCTTCGCCCGAGGCGCAGGCTTGGCTGTTGGATCGCTTCTCGAAGCGGCTGCGCGTGCAGGCCATGGCGCGCACGCTTCTGGTCGAGGTTCGCTTTCGTTCCCGCGACGCGGCTCTTTCGGCCGCGGTGGTCAACGCCCTCATCCGCGCCTACGAGGAGCAGCAAAACGAGTCCGAAATTCAGGCCACAGCGCAGGCTTCGGGATGGCTGGGCGGCCAGCTCGCCGATCTCAAGGTCCGTGTCGACCGCGATCAGCAGCGCCTCGCCGCGTTCGAAAGCCAGCACGGCATCGTGAGCACACCCGAAATGATGGCCAGCGGCCAGCCGGGAGAAGCCGAGCACAACGCCCCGCTTCTCGAGATCGACGAATTGAGCCGCCAACTCGTCGCCGCAACCACCGACCGTATCCTCGCCGAGGCGGAGTATCGCGCCGCCTCGCAGGGCGACCCGGAGATGGTCGTCGCCTCCGATCCGCGCCTTCAGGCCGATTCCGCAAACTTCGCTACCGCGCTCCTGCAGCAGATTCACGCCCACCGCAGCGACCTCGAGCAGGAGCAGGCACAGCTCAGCGCCGAGCATGGCCCCAGCTTTCCTCGCGTCGTCGAGATTGGCCGTCAGTTGCAGGATCTCGACAGCCAGAAACAGGCCGAGGACGCCAGACTTGTCACGCGTTTCCTCAGTAACTGGCAGACCGCCCTCGATCGCGAGCAACTGGTCCGCAAGAGTCTCGAACAGGTGACCGGCGAAGGCATGAAGCTGAACGAGGCCGAAACCGAGTACGCCATTATGCGCCAGGAAGCCAACGCCAGCCACGATCTCTACCTGCGCGTGCAGGCCAAGGCCGAAGAGGCCGGACTGGCCGCGGGTGTGCACCCATCGAACATCTCCGTCATCGACGATGCCCGTCAGCCCGCCAAGCCCGTTTCGCCCAATCTGCCGCTCGATCTCGCGATCGCATTCTTCGTCGGTCTCTGGCTGGCGGTCGCGGCGGCGCTGTTCCGCGAGTCCCTCTGGCCCGCGGCGCCCCGCGCCGTCATCGTGCTCTTCGCGCTGGCTTCGGCCTCCTTGTACCTGCAGGCCCAGCCGCCGACTCCCAGCACCTCGGGTATTCCCACCGGCGTCGCCACCTTCCCGCAGTCCCAGGAGACCCACAGCAGTCCGAATCCGCGAGAGGCGCCTCCCATCTGGAACAACGTGGGCGAACCGGGACCCGCCGGTGCGGCGCCTCTCACGGCTCCTCAGTCATCGGCGCCAATGCCCGCGCCCATCGGCCCCGGCGATTCTCTCGATATCGGCGAGTACCACACGCCCGAATTCCACACTCTGGTGCGCGTCTCCGCCGAGGGCGCCGTCACTCTGCCTTTGATTGGCGAGGTCAAGGTCGCCGGAATGGACGAGCAGTCCGCCGCACGCGCCATCGAGGCCGCGCTTGTCGCCAAAGGCATGTTGCTGCATCCGCTGGTCTCGGTCTTCGTCACCGCCTACTCCGGCCAGGACGTGAGCGTGCTCGGCGAGGTTGCCCGTCCCGGCGTCTACCCCTACACCGTCCACCATCGCCTGCTCGACCTCATCTCCGCCGCCGCGGGACTCTCGCCCAACGCCGGCCGCCTGGTCAACATCTTCCATCAGACCGATCCCAAGACGCCGCACTCGGTCGTGCTCGATCCCAGCGCAACGGATACGGCATCCGACCACAATCCCGAACTCAGCCCCGGCGACACCGTGCAGGTGAGTCGCGCCGGCCTTGTTTACGTGGTCGGCGATGTCATCCGCCCCGGCGGCTTCGCCGTCGATCCTGCGCAGGGACTCACCGTCGTGCAGGCTCTCTCGCTTGCCTGGGGCCCCTCGCAGAACGCCGCCTTCACCAAGGCCCTGCTCATCCGTGAGCAAAAGGGAGGCCGCACCATGATCTCCCTCAACCTCAAGCGCATGTTGCACGGCCAGGACCCCGACCAGCCGGTGCAGGACCGCGACATCCTCTATGTTCCCGACTCAGTGGCTAAGAACCTCGCCAACCGAACCCTCGAGTCCGCTATTCAATCGGCCATCGGCGTCACCATCTACTCCGCCCTGGTTTATTCGCAGAGGTATTGATCCGTGCGCCGAATCGCCTGGTCCCTGCTCCTCGTCTTCGCCTTCGCCATCCCTTGGGAGTACTCCCTCGATCTCGAAGGCCTCTTGGGCAACGCCGCTCGCATTGCCGGTTTGCTTGCGCTCCTGGCCGCCGTTCCCGCCGTGCTCCAGGCCGGCCGCATGAGGTTGCCGGGAGCGTTTTGGTGGGTCACGCTGCTCCTCTATCTCTGGTTCTGCTGCTCCTATTTTTGGTCGATCGATCCCACCACGACTCTTGAGAAGATGCGCGGCTTCTTCCAGGAGATGATGATTGTCTGGCTGGTTTGGGAGTTCGCCGACACGCCCGAGGACCTACGCTCCCTGCTGCGCTCGACCGTGGCCGGTTCCTGGGTTCTGGCGCTGCTCACCCTTGCCGCCTTCCGCTCGCCGGAAGCCATTGCCGCCGGCCAGGTTCGCTTTGCTGCCTACGGCCAGGACCCCAACGAAGTCGCCCGCTTTCTCGATTTCGGCTTCCCACTGGCCGCTCTGCTCGTCCACTGCGAGCGCCGCTGGCCGGCGCGCCTCCTGGGCCTTGGCTTCTTCCCCCTCGCTCTCGTCGCGGTCCTCCTAACCGCCTCGCGCGAAGGCTTCGTTGCCGCCCTTATCGCATTGGCTGGTTCGTTCGTTCTCCTCACCCGCGGCCATGCCCGCCGCGCCGCCGCCGCGGCCCTCGCGGTTCCGGTGGCCCTAGCTGGCCTCTGGTTCGTCATTCCCAACCAGACCCTCGCCCGTCTCGCCACCATCCCCGAGCAGGTTCAAACCCGCGACCTGAACCAACGGCTCAACATCTGGTCCGCGGGCTGGCGCGCCTTCGTTCACGCGCCGTGGATCGGCAGCGGCGCCGGCTCGTTTGTCAGCGCCGCGCGCCTTGCGCCCATCGACACCGCGCACAACACCCCGCTCTCCATCGCCGTCGGCGGTGGCCTCTGCGCGCTCTCCCTTGCCGCCCTCCTTGTTGTCTTGGCCCTTCACCACGCGCTTCGGTCCCGCGGTCCACTGCGTCTCGCCCTCGTTACTTCGCTCGCCGTCTGGGCTGTCACATGCTTCGTCGCCACCGTCGAGGAGAACCGAACCACATGGCTGCTCCTCGCCATCGTCGTCGTCGCCGGACGCCTCGCCGACACAGAGCCAGACGAACTTGCCGCTTGTTTCTCCTCTTCGTCGTTGTCTCCGGAGCTCGCAGCGCCTCCGCTCACCGCTCTGCCGCAATCGTAGGGACCGTGTCGGCCGACATGTCATTCGCCGCCTCCATCGCCGTGCCCCCCCACTCCGCCAGCGTCAACCGCGGCATCCTCCGCGCCGTCGTCTCGGTCGCCGCCGCGGGCGTCATCGTCAAGCTCGTCGCGACCCTCAAGGAAGTCGCCGTCGCCTCTGTCTTTGGCCGCTCCGACGCCATGGACGCCTTCCTCGCCGCCCTCCTCATCCCAAACCTGCTCGTCAACCTCATCTCCGAGTCCATGAACCAGGCCCTCGTGCCCACGCTCGTCCGGGTCAGGGAACAGGAGGGCCGCGATCGCGCCCAGCATCTCCTCTCCAGTGCCATGCTTTCGATGTGCCTCCTCCTCGCCGCCGCCTGTGCTGTCATGGCGCTTGGCGCACACGCCTTCTTCCCGCTCATTGCCTCGCACTTCGCCCCCGCCAAACTCGCGCTTGCCATCCGCCTCTTCTACGTGCTTCTGCCCGTCGTGCTCATCACCGGCATCGCGACCAATTGCACAGCCGTCCTCAACACGCTGGACCGCTTCGCCCTCCCCGCGTTCGCGCCGGCGGTCGTATCCGTCGCCATCCTCCTCGGCGCGCTTCTTTTTGGCGTCCGCTTCGGCGTCTGGGCCATGGTCTACTCGACTCTCGCCGGCTCGCTGCTCCACGCGGTCATTGTCGGCTGGATGATGCACGCGCGCGGCTACCACTTCAGCCTGCGCTGGCACGGAATGACCGAGGCCACCCGCGAGGTGGCCGGCCAATACGGCCCCGTCCTGCTCAGTAGTGTTGTCGCCTCCGGTGGGCTGCTCGTCGATCAATCCATGGCCGCGATGCTCGTCGCCGGCAGCGTCTCCGCGCTGGTCTACGCCAATCGCTTCGTCAGTGTCGTGCTCACTTTGCTTGCCGGCGCGCTTTCCACCGCCATCGTCCCCTACTTCTCGCGCATGGTTGCCGTCCGCGACTGGTCCGGCTGCCGTCACACCCTGCGCACCTGGGTCCGCCTCACGGCGCTCGTCTCCGTTCCCGTCTCGGTTCTGCTCATCGCCGGAGCCCGGCCTCTGGTTCGCGTCGCGCTCCAGCACGGCCAGTTCGGTCCGCGCGACACAAGCGTTGTTGCCTCGGTCCTCGCCATGTACGCCATCCAGATCCCGTTCTTCGTCACCAGCCGCGTCTACTATCGCTTCATCGTCGCCATGCGCCGCACTGACCTGATCCTCTACTGCGGCTTGTTCAATCTCGCCCTCGATGTCGTGCTTAATCTCATCCTGATGCACTGGTTCGGAGTCGCGGGCATCGCGCTCGCCACCTCGCTCTGGACCGTCGGCACGTTCTTCTATCTCTGGTACTGGAGCCGCAAGCTGCTGGCGCGGGCATTCGCCGCGGAGGTGCTCCCATGACTTCCAGCTCCGCCGAGTACCTGCTCCGCTTCGACGATCTATGCCCCACCATGGCCGCTGATCGCTGGCTGCCGTTCCAGTCCCTCATCGAGGAGTTCCATCTGCAGCCGATTGTCGCCGTTGTCCCCTTGAATTGCGACCCCGAACTCGCTCTGTCGCCGCCCGACCCGGATTTCTGGCGCCGCATGCGCGCCCTCGAAGGCGCCGGCGCTGTCATCGGCCTCCACGGTTATCGCCATCTCTGCTTGAGCCGCGCCCGCAGCCTGTTGGGCCTTGCCCGCACATCGGAGTTTGCCGGCCAGTCGGCCGAGATCCAACGCGCATGGATCGCCGCCGGGCTCCGCATCCTCCGCGGCCACGGCCTCAATCCCCGAATCTGGGTCGCCCCGCGTCACGGCTTCGACGCCCGTACCCTCCTCGCCCTTCGCGCCGAGAGAATCGCCCTCATTTCAGACGGTTTTGCCCGCGGTCCTCACCTGCGCGCCGGTCTCACCTGGATTCCGCAGCAGCTCTGGGGTCCCGTCGACAAACCAAGGGGCCTGTGGACCATCTGCATCCACTCGAATACCGCGCGTGCCGCCGACATCGCGACCCTACGACATTTCCTGGTTGTCCGCGCCGACCAGTTCACCTCCGTCGACAAGGTGCTCTTCCAATCTCATCCCACCCACCTGACCCTTCCCGAGCGCCTTCAGGCAGAAGCCGCGCTCTGGCGATTGAAGCTCTCGTCGGGTTGCCGGCGGCTCCGCCAGGCGCCTCTTTTCTTCGAGAGCAGATCGTCATAAAGCCGTTCCCATTGGTCCATTACCGATTCCATGCTGAAACGCCAGGCCACCAGCCGCCGCGCGCACTCGCCCATGTCGCACCGCTCTTCGGCGGGCATTTCCATCAGGCAGTTCATTTCGTGGGCCAAAGCGTCCGCATCGCCCGCGCGTGCAAGCCAGCCATTGAGGCCGTCGACGATCACCTCCTGCGTGCCCGCAACATCGGTGGCCACTGCGGGCAAACCGCACGCGCCCGCCTCCAGCAGCACCATGGGCAGCCCCTCGTAACGCGACGACAGCACGATCCCATCGGCGGCCTGCATCCAGCGCCGGACATTGGGCACATGCCCCTGGAACCGCACCCGCTTTTCGATTCCAAGTCTTGCGGCCAGCCGAACCAGTTCCGTCTCCAGCGGGCCTGTCCCCAGAATCACCAGCCGCGCTGGCGCACTCGTGCACTTGAGCGCCCGCAGCAGCGTCGGATAGTCCTTCACTTTCTCCAGCCGTCCCACGGCAATCCAGAGAAACTCATCCCTCAATCTAAGCTCGCCCCGAACTGCCAGCCGGTTCCGCGTGTCTGGCCGCCATTTCTTGACGTCGACTGCGTTGTCCACGATCGACAGGCGGCGCGCGCTCGCCATGCCCGCTGCTACATGCGCAGTGGCCGTCGCATGGCTCACCGCGGTCACGTGGTCGGGCAGGAAACGGCTGCAGGCGTAGCCGATTCGCCGCCCCATTCCGCCGGTGCTTGAGCTGTGCAGCGTATCCACGACCACGGGCACATGCGCTGCCAGGCGCGACCATCGCGCCAGCCACGCGGCGTGCGGCAGGTGCGCGTGCACCACATCCGGCCGTTCGCGCTTGAGCCAGCGATGAAACCGGATCCATCCCCTCGGATCGGCCAGCCCCCTGCGCATCTCCAGGCTGACGAACTCGACGCCGCAGCGCCGCAGCTCCTCGGCAGCCGTGCCGCCCGTGCCGGTTAGCGCCACCAGGCTCACTCGCCAGCCGCGCCTTCGCAGTCCTTCCGCCAGCAGCATCGCTTGCCGCTCCGCGCCGCCAATGCGGTCGATGCCGGGAATTGTAATCGCCGCGTGCATCACGTCCTCCTGAGTGCGTAGGAATCGATCAATTCTTCATACGCTTCAATTGCGCGCTCGAACGCGAATTCCCTCGTCGTGTGAGGATTATCGATTTCGCTCTCCACGGAGCGTCTTCGACGGCGAATCCGGCCGGCAAACAAATCGGTTGCCGTGCCGATCCCGGCCATCAGCAGGGATGTCGCGAAGATCGGAAGCGAGAGAAAGCACAGGACTCCAGCGAGAGCGAGACTGAACCAAGAGCGGGACACGGATTCCTCCGGCAGCTTCGTCGCGACGCAAGGGCCGGCACAGCCGCCCGCCAACGCCACGGCGGAATGACGATGTCTCGCACTTTGCTTCGACGGGAAAGACTCCTCCGCTCGCTACACGTGCGACCACATCGCGCGCAGGAACCGGGGCAGACGATTTAGAACCGCTTTACTTGGGAGCTTGCTCGGCGAAGTGGGGCGATGCTCTAAGAAATCCCGGAGCTGGATCGAACTGGCCCGGCACGCCCGACTTTTCTTTGCCGCAGCAAACCTTCCTTTGCAACGCTCGAATGGCTCGCGGTCGGGCCCTTCGATAAGTGGGAAAGTTTTAATGAGAAACTGTACCGAAAGGAAACATCCAGCCGCGAACACTTGTCAAGCAATAAACTTGTTGGGGAAAACTAGGACGGATTACGATCGGGCAGGGGTTGATTCGGCCTTTCGGGTACACTTTCGTTCCGTGCCCTTGACTGCACTGGTTCCGGCTTAAGGGCCGAAAAGAACGGCTGCACAATCCGCTCGCCTGGCCGAATCGCTTCAAGCGCCGCGATCAGCGTCTCGCCCAGCGCTTCGGCAGAAATCTCCGGCACGAGCCACGCGCCGCGCCGGTCCCGCAGCAGATCCACGACTCCGCCCGATGCTGGCGTCGCAACCAACGGCAGCCCTGCAGCGGCCGCTTCCAGCAGCGCGTTCGGCATTCCCTCGTGCCGCGAACTCAGCACAAACAGCGTCGCTCCGGGAAACAACGCGTACGGATTCTCGACCCGTCCCGCAAAACGCACGGCATTCTCCAGCCCCAATTCGCCGCAGAGCAACTTCAGCGCCGCCGCTTCCCGGCCCGCTCCCGCCAGAATCAGATCCGCATCGGCAAACCGCTCGCGGACTGCAACCATCGCCTCGAGCAGCAGATCGAATCCCTTCTCGCGCGAGAGCCTTCCCATGGCCAGAAGATGCGGGCCCGCGCCGCTCCACACCGATGGACCGTTTTGCGCGGCGCGAATTGCCTCCACATCCACCGGATTCGGTAGAACCGCAATCTGCTCCTCCGCGATTCCGATCGCCTGCGTCAAATCCCGCGCCATCGCCACCGATTGGCAAATGACGCGGTCCGAACGCCGGAAAAGCGCGCGGTAGAGGAGCCGCGACCATCGCGGCAGCTCCCCGGATGCAATCGTCGACGAGACGGTCGCGTTCTGCCGCACCAGCAGGCACGTCTTCGGCGGGAAGAACGGCCGTAGCAGCAGTGCCAAAAAGCTCACCTCGACCGCTCCCGAGACGATTACTTCCGGCCGCAGACACCACACCAGCCGCAGAAGGGGGTATGCGCCGGCGCGCGCTCGTCTCGTCCCCAGCGCGTGGATCGTCACCTGTGGCCCCACCGCGCCCTCTGCTGCTTCGCCCTGCTGCACGAGCCCCAGATGGACTTCGTACTTCTCGCGCTTCAGACCCTGCGCCAGCAGGGTCATCACATGCTCCGCCCCTCCCCCGCCCAGGTGCGGGATCAGCAGCAAAACTCTCTTCCGTTCCACAAGCGCTTTTTCCAAGGGGAACAATTGTGGCTCAGGTTCTAACCATGGATGTGTGTCCGCAATCACAGACGATGATTTTTGGAATAGCCTAATCATAGTGTCTCAATCTGCTCCACTGTTTGAAGATTCACCTGGAATCTGCGCGCACACCCCGGCGAACGGGGAATTCTCCTTGGGAGATGCGCCACATGGCAGATTCTGGGTTGCTTGCCCTTCGGTTCTCTCCGCGTTGCAGCCATTCGCCGGCCATTCTTGTCGGCGTCACCACGCAGGAAACGTGTCGCGCTTGGGGCCCGCGCCTGCGAACGCTGCGCGAAGCGGGGTTCCGTGTCACTCTCGCTTGCAGTCCCGGCGGACTCGCCGATCGCGCTGCCGCGCTCGCGGGCGCGGAGCGAGTCGTCCTTTCCATGCGGCGCTCCATCGCTCCCTTCGCCGACTTCGTCGCCCTCCTGCGTCTCGGATGGCTGATGGGCCGCCAACGCCCAGATGTCGTCGAATTCAGCACGCCCAAGGCCGGCCTGCTTGGTATGCTTGCCGCCCGGCTTCGCGCGGTGCCCCGGCGCGTCTACCTGTTGCGCGGCCTCAAGCTCGAGTGCTCCTCGGGATTCAAGCGCCGGATCCTGCTCGCCGCCGAGCGCATGGCCTGCGCCTGCGCAACCAGCGTTCTTTGCAATAGCGACAGCCTTCGCGCCGAAGCGCTCGCACTCCGGATTGCCCCGGCGCGAAAACTGTGTGTTCTGGGGCAGGGAAGCAGCATCGGCGTCGATGTCGACCACTTCTCGCCCGGCCCAAGCGACGTCCGCGAACGCTTCCGAATTCCCAAAGACGCCCCGCTGATCGGCTTTGTCGGGCGCCTCACCCGCGACAAGGGCCTGCCCGAGTTGATCGAGGCTTTTGAGCGGATTCTCGTTGCCCAGCCTGCCGCGCGCCTCTTGCTTGTCGGCTGGTTCGACGCTGCCGAAGATTCGGTCGACTGGGATCTCCGCGCCCGGATCGTCAACAATCGCCGTATCCACTCCACCGGCTTCGTTTCCGACACCGCCCCCTATTACCGCGCCATGGACGTCATGGTTCTGCCCACCTGGCGCGAGGGATTCCCCAACGCCGTCCTCGAGGCCTCGGCCACCGGCATACCCGTCGTCACCAGCGAATGCACCGGCGCGCGCGACTCGGTCGTCGCCGAGGTCACCGGCCTGCTCGTTCCGCCCGGCTATCCCGAGGCCATCCGCGAAGCCGTCGCCAAACTGCTCCGCGATCCGGAGCGCCGCCTGCGCATGGGCCTCACCGCCCGCGCCTGGGTCGTCGAGCACTACTCGGAAAGCCGCGTCCTCGCCCTCACCGCCAACTACTACCTCAGCCTGCTCGAAGCCGAGCCCACTACGGAGTTCCAGCACGCATGATTCTGGGGCTCTTTTGCAATCAAGTTTTCGTGGGAGTGAAAGGAATCGCTCTTCGAATTGGACGCTAACTCACGGCGTCCCGGATTTCGGAGTCGTATTTTGACCGATCACCGGTGTGCGCGGTGCCCATCCAGCCTCCGCTGGGTGGGGACGGCGTCCCGTGCTGAGATCGGGGCGCGGCAGCTCCTACGCCGGCTTCTGTAGAGTGCCGTGGCCGCGCCGCGCGATCTCTCCGAGCAGGAAAACATACGCGGCGATTCCGATGACAAGGTAAATTGCCGAAACGCGGAATACCCACACGTAAGAGTGCGTAACCGCAACCAAATAGCCGGTCACGATCGGCGCGGCGATTCCCGAAATCTGGTTGCTGAAGTTCACGATGCCTCCCACCTTGCCAACATCGTTGCGCGCGGCGATCAACGAAGGGAGGGACCACCCGACCGGGGCCGCGGCGGACAGGCCGCCGATCGAGACGGTGATCCACACCAGAGCCTGCATCGCGTTGTGTGCATGGCTGGCGCCGAAGATGCCCAGGCCGAACGCCGTTCCGCCAATCAGAATCGTGCGCCGCACCGCGCTCCCGTTCCAGCCGCGTTTCAACAGCATGTCCACCAGCCAGCCCCCGATGGCCAGATCGGTGAACGTAGCGAACAGCCAGGGGACACTGGTGTACAAAAACGAATGCAGAAGGTCGATGTGAAGGTAGAACGACAGGTAGCTGGGCAGCCAGGTCAGCAGCAGATAGAAGACGTAATTGTAGGAGCCCATGCCGATCGCAAGTCCTAGCACCTTGCGGTCAGCCAGCAGATGGAGCAGCGAAGAGCCGGGTTCCTTGGCCGCGTCGCGGCTCGCCGATTCCTGGCTCGCCTCCGTGATGTACCTGCGCTCCACGTCGCTCAGGCGCGGCTCATCGCCGGGGTCGCGATAGATGCGCATGAAACAGGCGAAGTAGACAAGACTGATCAAGCCGGTGAGCGCAAAGCTCCAACGCCAGCCGGCTGAAAGCAGCACGAAGCCCACCACCGGAATCCCGATCACCGAGGCAAATTTAGCTGCGGCATCGAACAACGAGGTCGCAAAGCTGCGCTCCTGGGGCGGGAACCATAGGCCGATCGCCTTGGCATTTGCAGGGAATGTGGGGGCTTCGCCTACGCCGAGCACGAAACGGGCGGCGAAGAGACCCCCGAGAGTTGGCGTAACTGCTGCGCCGAATGTCGCCAGGCTCCATAGCAGCGTGCCGATGCGGCCCACTCGTTTCACGCCGAATCGGTCGAGAATCACGCCGATGGGCAACTGGAACGCGGCATACGTGATGTTGTACGCGCTGGAAAGGTACCCGAAGGCGATGTTGGAGATGCCGAAGGAGGCGATCAGGGCGGCGTGCGCCACCGAGAGATTGATGCGATCGAAGTAGTTGACGAGCACCCCAATGCCCAGCAACGCGGCGATCCGCCAGCGGTACATGGGAATCCGCTGCTGCGACTTCATCGGTCGATCGTTCAAGAGGGCCTCTTCGGGCATGGCGCTGGTTCCGTGTTTTCGTGATTCCGTAATGGACCGAATGAACCTGGGTGCCCCATGTCCCGATTTTGGGACCTGGGATAGCACAAAACTTTACGGACACGGTACTGGTTCCCGGCATCTTACCCGGCATTTGCTTGCCGGCCCGTGAAAAACCTTCTGATCAAACCGTCGCCCGCGTCGCGCCCGTCGATATGCCGCCATCCACCAGCAGTGTCTGGCCGGTTATATAGGCGCTCGCGTCCGACGCCAGGAAAACCACCGCGCCGCTCAGGTCATCCGGCTGTCCCGTGCGTTTCAGGGGGATGCGGTCGGTGATGTACTCGACCCACTTCTCATTCTCGTAAAGAACTGCGTTCTGCTTTGTACGGAACCATCCTGGGGCGAGGCAGTTCACGGTGATTCCCGCCGCTCCCCACTCGTCCGCCAGGCTCATGGTCAGTTGTTTGATTCCTCCCCGGCTGGCGCAATAGGGCGCGATCCCCGCGCTTCCAAATACGCTCGTCACCGAGCCGATGTTGATGATGCGCCCGGATCCACGCTTCACCATCTGCCGCGCAAAGGCCTGCGCCACGAAAAACGATCCCCGCAGATTCGTCTCGAGCACCAGGTCCCAATCCTCAGGCGTGATTTCCAGCGCCGCCTTCCTCACGTTGCACCCGGCGTTGTTCACCAGGATGTCGATCTTGCCAAAGAACTTCCACGCGCTCTCGGCCGCTCGCCCGATCCCATCCACATCTCGCACGTCCAGTTCGAGCGGCAGCACCCTTCTGCCCATCGCCTCGATCTCGTCCTGAAACGGCTTCAGGTCCGGCAGGCGCCGGCTCGTGATCGCCAGGTCGGCTCCGGCCCGCGCCAATGCCCGGCCCAGATACTGGCCGAGTCCTCTGCTGGCGCCCGTCACCACCGCTGTTTTGCCAGTCAAATCGAACAATGTCTCGCTCATCGGTATCTCTCAGGGTTCAAGAACCACCTTCATCAGTCCCGTTTCGCGCGCATATAGGCGATCGAACCACAGGATTCCCTCGCTCAAAGGCGCTACCGCCGAAATCAGGGGATCGACGCGCACAATCCCGCTCTGCATCAGCCGAATGCACTCCGGATACTCTCCCGCGGACGCGCACGAACCCAGCAGTCGGAGCTGGCGGTTGACGACCCTCTGCAACGGAATCTCCACCTTGGGCGCAAAGTTCCCGATCAGCGTCACGGTTCCCCCTGGGCTCACGCTTTCGATCGCCGTTGTTATCGACGCCTGCGCGCCCACTGCATCGACCACAAGGTCGGCCCCGCGGCCATCCGTAACCGCGAAAATCTGCGAAAGGGCTTCGGCCCCCGTGCCCAGGAAGGCATCCGTCGCCCCCAGTTCCCGCGCCATCTTGAGCCGGTTCTCGTCCACGTCCACCGCGAACACGCGCTCGCATCCGTAGTGGCGAAAGGCCTGCACGCTCAATAGGCCGATCATGCCGGCGCCAATCACCACCGCCGTCCAGCCCGGCTGGATCGGCGTGATCTTCGCCGCGTGTACCGCCACCGAAACCGCTTCGATCAGCGCCGCGTGGGCAAACGGGAACTCGTCCGGCAGCGGGTAAACGATCCGCGCCGGCACCGAGACATATTCGGCAAACGCCCCATTCCGCCGGTATTCGTCGCAGGATACTCCCAGCACCTGGCGTCTCTCGCACAGATTCACCGCGCCAGCCGCGCAGAACCGGCACGCGCCGCAGGAGATCGTCGAATCGAAGGTCACACGGTCGCCCGGCTTCAGACTCCGCACCGCGCTTCCCACGCCCTCAACGATGCCCGCAGCCTCGTGGCCCATGATGACCGGCGGAATCCGGCGTCCGGTGCTGCCGTCGTAGCCGTGAACATCGCTGCCGCAGATGCCGCACGCTTTCACGCGAATCAGCACATCCTCGGGTCCGAAATCCGGGATGGGAACGTCTCTCAGTTTCAGTTCGTTGTAGTTCTCAAGGACGAGCGCCTGCATTATGGCAAAGATAATCCGTTGTTTGGCCTCCGTCCAGAAGGGGCCTGGGCGCGGCCCAGCCGAATCTCTAAGGGGAAAACTGCGATCCCCATCCAAACTCCGCTTGAGACGGGGATTGCCGGCCCGTTGTGTGACTCCCCCGTCAGCCCATCTCCCCTTCGCCGCCAAACAGATCGCGCTGCTCGCCGCGCTGTGCCGCCTCCGCCCGCTTCCGGCTCGCCGCCCCAATCAGGCTCACAACCTCCAACGCATGGATCGCCTGCCTCGGCACGTACATCCGCTGCGTGTTCGAGCGCGTATCCGGCGGCGTCAGAAGCAACCCGGCCCCATCCACCAGCGAGCGGTCGTTGGCCGCCAGTCCCTCCAGCTCCTCCCCGTCCGCCAGAGTCAGTCGCAGCCACAAGCCAGCCGTCCGCGGTCGCAGCGAAAACCGCCTCCGGAGCAGCCGCTCCGGGTTCGCCTGGTCCGCCGATCCTGCCGGGAAGTCCCGCACATAGCAGACCCACTTCACCTGCTCCCACCCGACGCGCACCACCTTGCCCCCCAGATCCAGCACTTCCAGCTCCGGCCGGTTCTGCCCGAAATCGCCGGTCGCAAAGCCGGCGAACCAGTCGCGGGAAAACTTGCGCACAATGACGGGCTTACGTCCTGAGGCCATCGATCTGGATTTTCGCACGCCTCGCCGCTGGCCGGCGGCCCATCCTGTTGTACTTCCTGAGACCTCCCCGAAACAGAACCAAACCGGGGTGCCCGCGAATCCAATACCAGAAAGTTGTAAAACCAGTGCAAGATTGCTAGTTTTCCTGGCGAACTTGTGTTAATGTTTTTGTTTGCCGACTCGCGAACTGCGCCATAAGGGCAACATCTTCAGATACTTGGCTGGGCTTAAGATGGCGAAGACAGGATAGCGCATGCCCGACTTCATCTACCTCCTGGAAAATCGGCTCTCGGCCGACCAGCGCCATGCCCTCACCCAGTTGCGCACTGCCGCCAGGGATGCCGGAATCCTGCTCTTTCTGACCGGAGACGCGGTTCGCGATCTCACCAGCGGCCATGCCGTCCGCGAGCTCGAGGTTACCGTCCAGACCAACGCCCTCAAACTCAAGAAACCGCTGGAGAAACTCGGCGCGAAGATGTGGGGAGAAGACGAGGCCTTCCGCTGTCTGTACCTGTGTTTTCCAGGAACCGTCCGCGTCAGCGTCGTCAGTGCCCACCGCGTCGAATACCCCAAACCTGGCAAGCCCGTCTTTCATCCCGCCTTGATCCACGAAGACCTCCGCCGCCGCGACTTCACCGTCAACTCCATGGCCATCTCCCTCAACGAGGGCTCCTTTGGCCTCTTCATGGACCCCCTGAACGGCGCCGCCGACATCGAATCGCGCATCCTGCGCCTGGTCTCCAACTACGGCTTCATCGAAGACCCCTCCCTGCTGATCCGGGCGGTTCGCTATCGCACGCGTCTGGGCTGGGACCTGGACCCTCGAACTCAAACCCGCTATGACAACGCCAAAGCCGAGAACGTTATCGAATTCCTCTCCTCCGATGCGCGCCGCCAGGAACTGGAGCAGATCGGCCACGAGGAAGACGGCCTCAAAGTCCTCCGCGGCCTCGAAGTAGAAGGCTGGATGAAGGTTCTCTTCCCGGCCTGGACCTCCGCCAAGGCCGATGAGGCCAAGCTCAACGCCCTCCACGACTTGGCCGTCCAGCTCCAACTCCAGGGCATTCATCCCGACATGTCCGCGGCTCAGATGGAGTTGCTCACGGCAAAGCTGCCCCCCAAGGACCTGTCGGCCCTCAAGAAGTCCATGCTGCGCCCGGGTTTTGTCGCCGAGTGGAATAGCCTGGACTCGCTGGCTTCCGGTTTCGCCAAAGCACTCCTCGCCAAGCAGAATGCCAAGCCCTCCGCTTGCTTCAACCTTTTCATGAGCTATGATCCAGAAGCAATTCTCTGGCTTGGCTTTACGAGTAAGGATAAGGCAGTCCAGGAACGCTTCAACAACTTCCTCAAAGTCTGGCCTGAGTCTCGCCAGCGCATCCCCTATGTCCTGATGCAGGAGATGCGCATCACCCCAGAGCTGCCCGTCTATGCCGAGGTCGTGCAGAAGATCTTCCTCGATCTGATCGACGGCAACCTCAATTCTCCCGAAGAGATGCGCGCGTTTCTTGAACCATTCTCTCCACCGGCGCCGCCGCCCCAGGTCAGCGTCAAGCGGACACGCGCCCGCCGCGCCGAAGCCCGTCTCAAGGAGCCGGAATTCGACGAGGAGGAGGAAGAGTCCGAAGAGGGTCTCGCCGGAGACGACGATATCGAGCCGATTGGCGCCGAGGACGAGGAGGAGCTCGATTTGAGCGTCCTTCCGGTCGGCGCTGCTGTGGTGGATCTGGAGGAAGGAGAGGAAGGCGAGGAGGAGCCGGAAGAGGAAGAGACATCTGCTCCCAAAGGAAAGGGGCAAGCTGCGTCGGCCGCCGGAAAGAAGGCCGCCAAGCCGGCCCCGGCCGGAAAGCCCGCTCCTGCGCAGCCGCCCGCGCCAGCCGGCAAACCTGTGCCTGCTAAAACCGTTGCGCCAGCCGCCCCGGCAAAGGCCGTGCCCGCCGCCAAACCCGTGCCCGCCAAGGCCCAGCCTGCGCCCGCAAAGAAGCCCGCCGCCCAGTCGGCGCCGGCCCCGCCGAAACCCGCGAAGGCCGTCAAATCGGCGCCCAAAGCCCCCCCCAAGAAGTCCGCCAAACCGGCTCCGGCGAAGGCTCCCCAGCCCAAAGCCAAGCCCAAGCCGGCCGCGAAGCCGTCAAAGAAAGGCCCGGCCAAGCCCTCAAAGCCGGCCCCGAAGAAGCCCGCCAAGGCCGCCAGGAAGCGCTAGCACAACGGTTACGCGCCCATCTGCCGCTGAACCGCCGCTCAGCGGCTGTCCATGTCGATCTACTCCCTATTGGCTACTCCCTATTCCCTGTCTTTTTCATCAAACATTTGCAATTCGTTCGCTTGCCTGAATTAGCCTATGAATGGTTCCTGCGGTCTACCCATCCCGACCATCTCAATCGGCCGCGGGACGAGGAATGACGGTTTGAGCCAATCCGTATTTGTCCTGGAAGACGACGCCGATATCGCACGGCTGGTGCAACATCACCTCGAAGCGGCGGGTTTTGAAGCGCGCCTCTTTCACACCCCCACCAATCTCATTCCCGACGCCGAACGCAAACCTCCCGCGCTCTTTCTCCTCGACATCATGGTCCCCGGCGGCGACGGCCTCGACGTCTGCCGGCGTCTGCGCAATCACGCCGGCCTCTCCACCATCCCCATCGTCTTTCTCACCGCCCGCGCCAGCGAGAACGACCGCGTCCTCGGCCTCGAGCTCGGCGCCGACGACTACATCACCAAGCCCTTTTCCACTCGCGAGCTCGTCGCTCGCGTCAAGGCCGTTCTCCGCCGCTTCGAGCGCCCCAGTTCGCCCTCCATCGTCACCTTCGAAGAGATCGTCATCGACGCAAGCGCCATGCAGCTCAAGGTCCGCGGCGAACTCACCACCACCACCGCCACCGAATTCCGCCTCCTCGACTACCTGGCCCGCCATCCCGGCCGCGTCTTCAGCCGCGACCATCTGCTCGACGCCGTCTGGGGCGACGCCCGCTTCGTCACTCCGCGTTCGGTCGACGTCTACGTGCGGCGCATTCGTGAGAAAATCGAAATCGACCCGGAAAACCCGCGTTACCTCAAAACCGTGCGCGGCGCCGGCTATCGTTTCGAACTGCCCAAGGGCGAGTAAAAGCAGCCAACAGCCGTCAGCTCCCAGCCTTCAGCTTGTTTCTTGGGGACCAATGCGCCTCGCTCGCCGATCGACGGGCTGGCAGTTGGAAGCAAGCGTCGAGCATCGCGAAGGCAAAGCCTGAGAGCTGACGGCTGAAGGCTGAAAGCTGAAAGCTGAAAGCTGAAAGCTGAAAGCTGTTCTTCCATGACCCGCACCGTATTCGTCAAGCTGCTCGGTCTGCTGCTGCTGCTCCTCGCCGTTCAAGCGGGGGTGGCCGAGATCCTTGCGCTCGGAGACGTTCCGCACGCGGCTCTCTGGTCCGCCCTCATCGCCATGGCCGCCGCCGTCCCCATCGCCGCCTGGACCGCGGCCCGCTTCTCCGCGCGCTTCCGCCGCATCGTCGGTTTCTCCCGCCGCATCGCCGAGGGCGACCTCACTGCCCGCATCGATGCCTCCGATCTCTCGACCGCCGCCGACGAGCTCTCCGAGGTCGAATCCGCCCTCAACCGCACCGCCGACCGCCTCGGCCGCGACTTCGACGATCTCGAGCACAGCCGCCACGAATTGGCCGTCATGCTCGACTCCATGCAGGAGGCGGTCGTCGCCATCACCGCCGCCGGCCAGGTCCGCTGGTCCAACGCTGTCATGCAGCGCATCGCCGGTTCGCAGCTCGTGCCCGGCCGCCCGCTCGTCCACTCTGTCCGCGATCCTGAGCTGCTGGCCTGTGTCCGCGGAGCGCTCGAGCGCCGTGAGCTCTGCGTCGGCCGCGCCAGCGTCCTCGCCCCCGGCCGTGTCTTCGAGGTCAACGCCGCACCGCTGCCCTCCGGCGGCGCAATCGCCGTCCTCCACGACGTCACCTCCATCGAGGCCGCGCAGAAGTCCCGTCGCGAGTTCGTCGCCAACGTCAGCCACGAGCTCCGCACCCCGCTCACTTCCATCCAGGGCTACGTCGAGACCCTCATCGAAGACCCCAACCCCAGCCCCGAAACCACCCTCGAATTCCTCGGCATCATCCTCAAGAACGCCACCCGCATGAACCGCATCACCGAGGATCTCCTCGCTCTGGCTGGCGTCGAAAGCCCCGACTACAAGCTCACCCTCCAGCCCGTCCGCGCCAGCGTGATCCTTCAGGACGCCATCGACTCCCTCGGCGGCAACTTCGTCGACTCCGGCGTCGAGCTCCAGTCCACCGGAGCGCCCGATACCCTCGTTATGGCCGACGCCGACGCCATGCACCAGGTCTTCGGCAATCTCATGGAGAACTCGCTCAAGTACGCCAATTCCGGCAAGCGCATCCGCGCCGGCGCACGCCTGCTCGCCTCTGAGGTCCAATTCACCGTTCAGGACTTCGGCCCCGGCATCGCCTCCGAGCACCTGGAGCGCATCTTCGAGCGCTTCTACCGCGTCGACAAGGCCCGCTCGCGCGAATCCGGCGGCACCGGCCTCGGTCTCGCCATCGTCAAGCACATCGTCCAGGCCCACGGCGGACGCATCTGGTGCGAAAGCGTCCTCGGCAAAGGCGCCAGCTTCCACTTCACCCTGCCGCTCGCCCCCGCGCCCCAGTCGCTCGCACTGCCCCAGACCGAGCAACCTCTGCCGGCTGGGCGGACCCCCTCTCATAGCTGAGCTGGGAGCGGAAAGAAGCTTCCGCTCTCATCCACACCTTTGCACTGCGGCAAAATCCTCACCACCTGCGCATTGGCGGCACGGAGCATTCCTTTTCCCCTCTGCGGAGCCCGGCTCTGGCAATAGACCGGTTGGGTCGATGCGAATTTGGACCATGCAGGTTTAAAATAACCTGCAACGATCCGGAATCCTCATAAGGATGGGATTCTTTCCCGTGAAGTTGCAGGGAAGAGACCAGGCATTCGCGGCCGTACTCGCGGCGCAGCGTTTTTTGAGGGATTGGCAGGCGGCAGGGCTCTCCGGTTCCGGCGTCGGCTATAGTCCGCGGAGAGGGGGGAGATAATGCTTACCGACGATCCGGGCTTTTATGAGGATCTCCTCTACCACATTCGGGACGGCGTCTACTTCGTCGATCGGGATAGGAAGATCCTCTACTGGAATGAAGGGGCCGCCCGGCTGACTGGATACTCTCAGGAAGAGATCGTAGGACACCTCTGCAACGACAACATCCTGGCTCACATCGATAGCTGCGGTACCGAACTCTGTGACAGCTCTTGCCCGCTGGTCGCTTCGATTGCCGACGGCGAAGGACATGAGGCCCAGGTGTTTCTCAGGCATAAGCAGGGCCATCGCGTTCCGGTTCTTGTCAGAGTACAGCCCATTCGCGGCAAGGATGGGAGCATTCAAGGCGCCGTTGAGATCTTCAGCGACAACACCGCCCAGACTGAGGCGGTGCGGAAGACCGAACAGATGCGGCGCATGGCGTTCCTGGACCATCTCACCGAGCTGCCAAACCGCCGGTTTTTGGAAATGGCGCTGCAAACCGCGCTGGCCGAATATCAAGTACACCACAGTCCTTTCGGCGTCATGGTCATCGACGTCGATCAGTTCAAGGACATCAACGATCGCTTTGGCCACACGTCGGGAGACCGGGTTCTGCAGGAGGTCGGCCATACCATCGCCAAGTCTCTGCGCCCCAGCGATGTCGTCGGCCGTTGGGGCGGCGACGAATTTGTCGCTATCGTAGGGAACGTCGACAGCGAGCAACTCCGCTTGTTGGCGGAACGTTGTGCGGCAATCACAGGGAAAGTGGAGATTCCCGGCAAGCCGGATGACAAGATCCCTGTTTCCGTCTCCATTGGCGCGGCGCGGATTCGCGACGATGAAAGCCCGCAGAATCTTTTCGAGCGGGCCGATCGATTGATGTACGCCAGCAAAGCCGCCGGCCGCGGCCGCGTAACAACCGAATAGTTTCCCCGCACGATAGACAACGAGTTACCTCGCCCGAGCCGAATCGGAGCCGGCATCGGGCGCTCCTGACGCCTGGCCTGCATCCGCAACCGCCGATTGACCACCAAAAGGGGTGCCCCATCAAGGTCTCTCCGCCGCGGTCCGCCTCGGCGGAAGACCCGGGAACCGCAACTGCGGCCTCGCGGCCTCGCGGCCCCGCCTCATCCTGCGCCCAGGCAATCGCATACCAGCACGGTCAGATCGTCGTCCTGCGATTTCGCCCATTGTTGCGCCGATGCAATGATCCGGTCCGCTGCCTCATCCGTCGTCAGCCCCATCGTCTCGCGGAGCACGGCGCTCAGTGCCTCTTCGCCAAAAAGTTCTCCTTCGGCATTCCTCGCCTCAACCAGCCCGTCGGTATAAAGCAGCAGGCGATCGCCGGGCTCGAGCGCCAGCGTCTTGTCGGAGTAGCTCGCGCTGTCGACGGCCGCCAGCAACAGCCCGTTCTCCGCGACCTCCGTCACACATCCATCCCTGAGCCTCAGCATCGCCGGATGCCCGGCAGCCGCATACCGCAGCTCCCGTGCGCTCGCGTCCAGATACACATACGCCGCGGTCACAAACTGTCCCTGCGTGTTGCCGCACAGCGCCCTGTTCATTCCCTCCAGCAATCGCGCCGGATGGGCCGCATGGGCGCGCTGCGATGTGGCCGCCATCTTCACCATCGACGCGATCAGCGCAGCCGGGACTCCGTGCCCGGAAACATCGGCGATCAGCAGTCCCGCCTGCCGCTCGCCGGCGGCAAGAAAGTCATACAGATCGCCGGCAACCGAAGTCATGGGAACGTACCGGGCCGCGACCCGGAAGTCGGCGGACTCCGGGAAGGCTGCGGGCAGAAGCGAAAGTTGGATGCGGCGCGCCAGTTCCAGCTCGCGGTGGATCTCTCCCAATTCCACGTCCCGTTCGAGCGTGCGGCGCGCGGCTACATATCCCAGGCAGCCCAGCAATGCCGCAAATCCATACGGTTCCACCTTGGACGGCAGCCAAACCCTGGCCACCGTGTTATCCCATAGCGAGAAGGCCACGAAAATCAGCACGCCAATCCGCACCACCGCGAAGTCGCGGTCTTTCTGCGTCTTGCCCAGCGATCGCGCCAGCAGGATCCAAAGCACAGTGGTGACAATGGCTCCGTTGACGCCATAGAACGCGTGCAGCGGCCCAAAGAAAAAGGTCCCCACGAACATGCCGAGGAACACCGCGTTCGTCACCGGCACGATCCACGGACGCTTTCCGCCCCGGCCCAGAAACCCCGCCGAGCGGAAGAAAGTGAACGCCGGAATCGGCACCAGAAAATCGACTGCCCACCGGAGCCGGTCGGTAAATAGATTCGTCCGCAGCGTGACGTCGAGCATCCCGGACTGTAGCCACAACCTCAGCCCGTACAGCCCCGCGAAAAGCCCCATCCACACCAGCAGCGCGTCGAATCGCCGCCGCAAGATGCAATAGGCTGTCGAGACAATTCCTACGCTGATAAACGCAGCCCCCATAAACAGGTAGGGTGCATCGCGATAAAAGGCACGAAGAACCTCGCCGCCAGTGAGCGGTGCGTCGCTCGGAACCATGGAAATGAATGGTAAATTATCGGTGCTTCCATGCGCGTGCCGCGCAGTTTTCGAGGCTGCGGCCTCGCTGACTCGCTACTTCCGGGGGTGCCCCATCCAAGCTCCGCTTGGGTGGGCGCTAACTCGCTGATTTGCTGACTCGCTAGGCCGCGCCCAACCCTCGCGCTTCCGCAAACACCCTCCCGGAGGGAGGGCAGAGAATAGCCCAGGGCGCAAGCCCTGGGATACCACGCCCGGTTCAACCACCGAGCCCCGTAGGGGCGAAAGAACCCGCCCGTCAAGCCTCGCAACTCACCCCGTCGGCCGCAACCCGCTGAAAACACGCCGCAAAATAATGTCTCGCCGCTTTGCAGGTAATTTCGCGCTTCCGTCGCACAATAAATCCAGCAAAGAATGAAACGGCCGCCTATTCTCTGTTTTCTGTTCCCTGTTCCCTGTTCCCTGTTCCCTGGCCTCTGCCCGCCGCCTGCCCCCCCTATACCCCATGGGGGTATCAAAAACGCCCGTTTCGCAGCATAAGACTTTTAGAATCAGCAGCAGGTCCTCTCAAAAAGCTCAAAACCGCGGCGGATTTCGTCGCCAAACGTCGCAAAGTGTCAAATAAAAGGCCCTTTTTGTCGGGAATCTTTGGCTCTTGTCGCCCGCGCCGCTGCTTCTGACGCACTGCTGATCCGCCGCCTCGCCACCTTGCTCCCTCGCTCCCTTGTTCCCTGCTTTTTTCAACTCCCCGTAACACACCGCGTAGACAATGGTTCCCGGCAGGAACTTTGAAAGGGAGTCAACCGTGAAAAAATCATTGGTCGTCATAGCATTGCTTGTGGGAGCGCTGAGTGCGGCTCAGGCTCAGAAGATCACCGCTGCGGGCGCCACGTTTCCGTATCCCATCTACTCCAAGTGGTTCACCGAGTACAGCGCAGCGCATCCCGGTGTCGAGATCAACTACCAGTCCATCGGCTCCGGCGGCGGCATTCAGCAGGTCACCAGCGGCACCGTCGACTTCGGCGCCTCCGACATGCCCATGACCGACGCGGCGCTGGCTGCCTCCAAGGTCAAGCTCGTCCACATTCCCACTGTGCTCGGTGCTGTCGTTCCCATCTTCAATGTGAACGGCGTCGGCGATCTCCGCTTCAGCCCCGATGTGCTGGCCGACATTTATCTCGCCAAGATCACCCAGTGGAACGATCCGCGCATCGCCAAGGACAATCCTGGCGTCTCGCTGCCCAATGACAAGATCATCGTCGTCCACCGCTCCGACGGCAGCGGCACCACCTTTATTTGGACCGACTACCTCAGCAAGGTCAGTAAGGATTGGGCCGGCGGACCCAGCAAGGGCACTGCGATCAACTGGCCCACCGGCGTGGGCGGCAAGGGCAACGAGGGTGTCGCCGCGCAGGTCCGCGAGTTCCCCGGCGCCATCGGCTACGTCGAGCTGATCTATGCTCTGCAGAACCATATCAACTACGGCTACGTGAAGAACGCCGCCGGCAACTGGCTCAAGGCCTCCATCGACGGCGTCAGCGACGCTGCCGCCACGGTCAAGAACATGCCCGCCGACTACCGCGTTTCGATTACCAATGCCCCCGGCGCAAATTCCTATCCCATCTCCAGCTTTACCTACCTCCTCATTCCCACCCATCCCACCGACATGGCCAAGGAGAAGGTCATCAAGGACATGCTGAGCTGGTGCATCAAGTCGGGCGAAAGCGAAGTCTCCACCTACTCCTACGCTCCGTTGCCCGACGCACTCAAAGCCAAGGTGCTCCAATCCGTCTACGCGCTTCCGTAGCCAAACCCAGGGGAGTCCGGCCCCGCCGGACTCCTCGCCCGTCCATCTCGAATGCCTCGCTCCACGCTGCGGCGCCCGCCGTTGCCGAAACCACCGCGGCTTCCCCTTTCCCCCGCGGCCATCCCGGAATGTCGCCCTCGGCAAATCGCCCACCGCACCCGCTCGCCCCTGCAATGCCTGCGATGGAGCAGCCAGAGCTGATCGCTGACAGCTAATCCAAAAGGGAGATCCCCCGGCTCTGCCGGGGTGGCAGTAGAACTTTGAGAATTCCGGGAGTATGTTCTCCCCCGAATTGCCTGCGCTGCGGCAGTGAAGACAGCAGTACGAGGTCTTTGCTTTTGTTCTTGCTTTTGCTTCGGACGGTTGCGGTCAGGCCCCTTTGAGGGGCCAGCAACCGTAAAGCCACCGGCTCTGCCGGTGGATACTTACAAGCTGTAAGCTAGAAGCGAGAGGCCGGAAGCTGCTTCATCTGAGACACCCTCCCCGTCCCGGGTGTTAGGATGGTTCCCGTTCTTTTTAACAATTCCGCAATGACACCTGTACCTCAGATCACCACGATCAACGACCTCTTTTTTCGCATAGCGGCGGCCGGCAATCCGCGCGCCGTCCTCTGGCAGGACGAGTTCGGCCAATGGCACCCCATCTCCTCGGATCAGCTGTATCAGCGCATCCGCGCACTGGCCACGGCATTTCTGCGGCTGGGCGTAAAGAAGGGCGACCGGCTCATCCTCGTCTCCGAGAATCGCTGGGAATGGGCGGTTACCGACTTCGCCTCTCTGGCTATTGGCGCCATCAACGTGCCCCTTTATCCCACCCTCACCGGCGAGCAGATCGCCGCCCAGGTCCGCGACTCCGGCTCCCGCATCGCTGTTGTCTCCACGCGGCAGCAGTTCGACAAGCTCTACTCGGTCCGCTCCCAGACCGAGCTGGAGCGCATCGTGGTCATGGATTCCCCCGCTCCCGAGGGCGGCATCGCGATGAGCGAACTGATCGACGATGCCGATGCCCGCGGCGCCGAGCGCGATCTCGTCTTCGACGCCCTGGCGCACTCCATCGAGCCGCGCGATCCCGCCTCGCTCATCTATACCTCCGGCACCACCGGCGAGCCCAAGGGCGTCATCCTCACCCACGGCAACATCGCCGCCAATCAATGCTTCGCGCCAATCGACTTCCACTTCGACTCCAGCGACGCCTGCATCTCCTTCCTGCCCCTCTCCCATGTCACGGCACGCGTCCTCGACTACGTGATGTACAACTACGGCGCTCAACTAGCCTACTGCTCCAAGTTCGACAAGCTGGCCGAGGCCATGCGCGCCATCCGGCCAACCGTCCTGGTTGGCGTGCCCCGCGTCTACGAGAAGATTCGCCAGGCCGTTGAGCTGAAAGCTGGGGAATCGCCCATCAAGAGGCGTCTGCTCGCCGGGGCCATCCAGTTAGGTTCGCGCTTTGCCGAAACCGTATACGACGGCCGCCGGCCCAAGTCGATCCTCTGGAAGGCGGCCGACAAACTGGTCTACTCCAAGGTCCGCGAGGCCTTTGGCGGCCGTGTGCGCATCTTCGTCTCCGGCGGCGCGCCCCTCGGCATCGACACCGCGCGCTGGTTCGCCGCCGCAGGGATCGCGCTGTGGGAGGGCTACGGCCTCACCGAAACCTCGCCCGTCATCGCCCTCAACACGCCGCTCCATCACCGCATTGGCGCGGCGGGCATGCCGCTGGCCAACCTTGAGCTGAAGCTTGCCGAGGACGGCGAGTTGCTGGTCCGCGGGCCTTCGGTTTTCAGCGGGTACTGGCAAAAACCCTCCGCCACCGCCGAATGCTTCGACGGCCAGGGCTGGTTCCGCACTGGCGACATCGCCCACATCGATGCTGATGGATTTCTCTTCATCACCGATCGCAAGAAGGAGCTGCTCAAGACCTCGGGCGGCAAGATCGTCGCCCCGCAGCCCATCGAGGCCAAGCTGAAGAACAGTGTCTATGTGGGGCACGCAGTGCTGGTTGGCGATCGTCACAAGTTCATCTGCGCGCTGATTTCGCCCAACTTCGACGCCCTTGAGGCTTGGGCGCGTCACCAGGGCATCGACGCTCAATCCCGCCTCGAACTGATCGCCGACGAGCGTGTGGTTGCGTTGTATGGCGATCTGGTCCGGGAGATCAACGCCACCCTGGCCAACTTCGAGACCATCAAGCGCTTCCGTATTGTCGCCGAAGAGTGGTCGCAGGAGTCTGGAGAGCTGACGCCCTCCATGAAGATCAAGCGCCGTGTTCTCAATGCCCGATATGCGTCGGTGATCGCCGAACTCTACGCCGACGAAGCAACCGCCCGCGGCGGATCGTCGAACTGAGCAGGCCCATCTCCCGGCGCACGGCGCCCCGGTTGCGCCATGCGCGCTTGAGCGCGCCGAAGAACGGCGCGCCCCACGCCCCCGCAGCCAGCGCGGCGCCGAAGACGATCACCGCGTCGATGCTCAGACGCCCTTCCCGCGTCCAGTACGCGTCCGGCTCCAGGCTCAGCCAGATGGCGAACTCGTCCAGCGTGAGCGCTGCGCCAATTCCATAGCTCACCGCCATCAGCCTCCCGAAGAACATCGACATCGGGGAGTGCGACCACCCCAGGTCCAGCAACCAGCCGTATCCCACTAGAAGCAGGATCAGAATCCCCCAGACCAGGTGGTGGATGTGCATCCCCCGCACCACCACCCAGTGCATGTGTCCCTCGTGATTCACGATCCGGTGCACCAGCATGCGCACGCCGATGAACGTGATCAGAAACGACACCGAGGCAATAAACATCCGCTGCCGTGGCCGGTCGGGAATCGTCGCGCGGATCAGGATGCCCAGCCGCGTCAACTGCAGCAGCACGAGCAGAACCGCGACCACCACGCCCACGAACGCAAGCAGCGATAATGCGCCATTTTCCGGCATACCTTATTGAACCACCCCACCCGCCGATTCCCAATAAGGAATCGCGCCCTCCCTTGCTCCCTCACTTCCTTGCGCCCTTGTTTCCTGTATCATCCATCACGATCTCCTTTACAGGGCCGCGATACACTGGATAGGGCGTTGAGGCCGGTGATTTTCTCCGCCTCCTACGCAGTTATCACGCGCAGCATTTCAAGCCCGGCTCGAAGAACCGGGCGGAATTTACGAGGAGATTACCGATGCGAGTTGCTCTATTGACCGGCGGCGGAGACTGCCCCGGACTGAATGCGGTCATCTATGCGGCCGTCAGAAAAGGCATCAACCACTACGGCGACGAATTTATCGGCTTTTTGAATGGCTGGCGCGGCGTTCTCGACAACAACTTCATTCCGCTCACTCTCGAAGCGGTCGATGGAATTCAGTTGAAGGGCGGCACCATTCTGCATTCCTCGCGCACCAACGTGAAGAAGATTCCCGGTGGCATCGAGAAGGTGCAGGAAGTCCTCAAGACCAATAAGATCGACGCGCTGATCGCCCTCGGCGGCGACGACACGCAGTCGGTGACGCTCTTCCTCGCAGAGCACGGCATCAACGCCGTCGGCGTTCCCAAGACCATCGACAACGACATCAGCGGCACCGACCAGACCTTCGGCTTCGACACGGCTGTTGCGATCGCCACCGAGGCCGTCGACCGCATCCACACCACCGCCGACTCGCACAACCGCGTCGTCGTCATCGAGGTGATGGGCCGGGATGCCGGCTGGATCGCCTACGCCTCGGGCATCGCTGGCGGCGCGCACGTCGTCCTCGTTCCCGAAAAAGAAATCGACATCGACCACGTCTGCGCGCTGCTCAAGTACAACTACGATCACGGCAAGCATTACGGCGTCGTCGTCGTCGCCGAGGGCTGCCATCTGCCCGAGGTCGGCCAGGTCGTCGGCTCCGAGCAGGTCGATTCCTTCGGCCACGTGCGCCTCTCCGGCATCGGCGAAGCCCTCGCCGATCTGATCGAGAAGAAGACCGGCTTCGAGACCCGCTCCGTCAACCTGGGCCACACCCAGCGCGGCGGCGTGCCCACGGCCTTCGACCGCCTCCTCGGCCAGCGCTACGGCCTCCACGCCATTGACATGGTGCACGACAAGAAGTGGGGCCGCATCGCCGTCCTCCACGGCACCGACATCACCGACATCACCATCAAGGAAGCCATCGCTACCAACCGCCGCCTCGACCAGCGCTTCTTCGACGTCATCGCCGACCTCGAAGCCAAGGTCTAGTTTGTCGCGCGATCGTCCGGAATCACGCAGGCCGCCCCAGGGCGGCCTGCGCTGTCTCTCACTAACCATTAACCCCTGACCCCTGATCTCTGATCTCTGTTTATGCTCTACCGCCCCTACCAACCCGCCGACTTCGCTCCGCTCTATGCGGTCGAAGAACTCTGCTTCCAGCCGCCGGATCGCTTTCCCCGCGCCTATATGCGCCGGCTCGTCACGAGCACCAACGCCTCCACCTGGATCGCGGAAGAGAACGCGGAGCTCACCGGCTTCGCCATCGTCGAGTGGACCACGATGCCCAAGGGGACCATCGCCTACATTCAGACAATTGAAATTCACCCAGATCTGCGGCGGCGGGGGATCGCTGCCGAACTCCTGCGCCGCGCGGAAGACTCCGCCCGCGCCGCCGGCGCCCAGGCCATCTGGCTGCACGTCGATGCGGGGAACGCGGCCGCCATCCTCCTCTACGAACGCCGCGGTTATGCGCGCCAGGGCAGGGAAGAGCACTACTACGCCCGCCACCGCCCCGCCCTTATCTACGCCAAGCAGCTCCCGATCGCTTCGGCATCGAAGCCCGCTCCCTAGTCCCTCCGTCCCTCATTGCGCGTCCGCGCTCTTCACGAACCCCGCCACGCGGTCGTGCAGTTGCTTCAGGCATTCGTCGCGCACATACACCATGTGTCCCGACTCGTACCAGTCGTACTCGATGTTCTTGGCCAGCGACTGCGGAATCGGCAGGTGCTTGTCCTCGTACTGCGCGGCGAAGAACGGCGTCGCCAGGTCGTAGTAGCCGCCGTTCACCATCACCTTCAGCCGCGGATTGGTTTTCATCGCCTCGGCCAGGTCCGGCGACACGTTCACGCTCACGGGATTTCCGTTGTGCTTGAAATCCCAATGCGCCTCGCTATAAATCTCCGGCAAATACGTCAGCCCCTCGCCGTATTTCAAGTCGCGCCGCACATACACGTTGAACAGCGAGACATAGGCCGACGAGATCGCCGTCGATTGCGGATCGTACTCCGCGTATTGGCTCAACGGGTCCAGATTCGGCCCCGAGAAGCGCGTGTCGAGCCGTCCCGTGGTCAGGTCCGCATCGTCCTGCAGCGTTTTCTCGAACTCCCCGCCGTTCACGCGCAAATTTGCCTTCAACAGATAGCTCACCGGCAAGCCCGTATACTCGTGCAGCTTCTCGGCCACCTGCTGCTTCTCCTGGTCGCTCAGGTCCGTGCCCAGCGCCAGCGCGTGCGCGTACGGCCCCGTCGCGAACTCCTCAACCTCTTTCAGGAACGGCTCCAGCGCCGCCGGCTGGTTGGGCAGCTTCTTGTGGTACCAAGCCGTCGCCGCATAGGTCGGCAGTCCCAGCTCGTACGGCAGATCGACGCCGGGATTCGCATCCGGCCGGTCGATGTCGGCGGTGAAGTTGAAGATCTGCGACAGCAGAATCACTCCGTTCAGGTCGATGTTGAGCTTGTTCTCCAGCAGGTTAGCCAGCACGGCCGAGCGCGTCGTCCCGTAGCTCTCGCCGAAGATGAACTTGGGCGAGTTCCACCGCCCGTACTTTGTGATGAACCGCGCGACAAACCGCGCAAACGCGTTCGCGTCGCCATCCACTCCCCAGAACGACTTTTCCGCGTCCTTCCCCACCAGGCGTCCGAACCCCGTCCCCGGCATATCGACAAACACCAGGTCGCACACGTCGAGCAGCGAGTCCGGATTATCGACCATCGTGTACGGCGCCGCCGGCAGATGCGTGTCGCCCGCCGTCACCACGTGCTTCGGTCCCAGCGATCCCATGTGCAGCCACACCGTCGAGCTGCCCGGCCCGCCGTTGTAGAAGAACATCACCGGCCGGTCCTCCGGCTTCGCGTCCTTCTTGAAGTACGCCACGTAGAACATTCGCGCCACGGCCGGCGCGTCCTTCGGCTCCTTCGGCTCGTCCAGCGCCAGTTGGCTCCCCGGCTGCGGTTTCCCATCGGCGCCGAGCTGCGCATCCTGCTCGTCGGTCGAGCCCACGGAGATGATTCCTGCGACGGCGGTATATGCAATATGCTGCCCGCCCAGGTCGATCGATCCCTGTGTCGTCGAATCGGCAGGCGCAGTGGGCGCGGCCGGCTCCGCGGTTTTCTCCGGCGTTGCGGGCTTCGCCGCTGTTTTATCGTCCTCAGCGCGCGCTGAGAGTGTCATGACCAAAACCGTCGCCGCAAACAGCACGGCGAACCGCCGCCAAATTGAGTTCATTTGATTTTCTCCGGGTAGGGAATTGAGCGAAAGATCAGTATAGAACCCTTTCCCCTCGCACGACCCAATTCTCAGCATGCCTGCACACGAAGGTGTCCCTTACGCGCGTACTCAAGCAACTTTCGATCCCGGGTAATGACCACATAGCCGTAAATACGAGCTGTGGCTGCAATAATCCGGTCCGCGGGATCGGAAGGCGGCGTTCCAGGAAGGGTTGTGGACGAAAGAAGAGTCCTCGGCGTCAATTCCGCCAGGCGCACGCCGGGAAGGTTCAGCAATGTCTCGAACCAGACCTCGGGAGAGACAGCGAATTGCATTCTCCCTTTTGCTACCAGCGTGCCAATTTCCCAGGCAGTGAAAGGCGAGACGTAGACACCCACATTCGCTTCGTAAGCAGCCCGCATTGCTGCGACGCTCAAGTCCGACATGAATTCTCCACCGGCCAGCCACAGCGCTGCGCACGTATCGAGGAGAACCGGTTCGGCCACTTATTGCTCCGCGTCCCAGACTTCGCCGGTGCTCTCCGTCAGATCGACGCCAGGGGCAACGGTAAATGTGCCGCTCATCGCGCCCCAGAGTTCGAAATGCTTGGCGCCCTTTTTCTCTTTAATGGGAACAACAGCAGCCACCGGACGATTGTGCTTGAGCAGAACGATGCGATCCGTTTTGCCCCGGGCAACATCGTCAATCAGCCCAAGACATTGCGATTTGAAGGCAGTAACGCCGATGGCTGTCTTCTTCACCGTTCCTGCGGGCATGATCGACCTCCGATATGGTCCATTATATGTGGTCCACATGCAATTTGCAAGACGATTCAGCGTAAACTGCTCGATCTTCGCCGGTTCTATGGCTTGTCGAACGGCTGCTTCTCCACGATCCTCGGCCGCTCCTCCGCCTGCAACTGTCTCGACACAAGCTCCACCTCGCGGAAGACCCGCAGCAGATTCCCGCCCAGAATCTTCCGGCAATCCTCGGCCGAGTACCCCCTCGCCATCAGCGCCTCGGTGATCTTCGGCAAATCGGCCGGCGAGTTCAACCCCTCGGGCAACTGCCCGTTGATGCCGTCGAAGTCCGATCCCAGGCCCACGTGATCCACGCCCGCTACCTTCGCGATATGGTCGATGTGGTCGATCAGCACCGAAAGCGGCGGCCGCGGAATCTTGTCTGCCGCCGTGCGGCGGATCGCGTCGATCTCCGCCTCCGTCGTCTCGCGTCCCTCGGCCTGGTTCTTTGCCTTCAGCGCCGCGATCTGCTTCTCGACCTCCGGCTCCATCGCCTTCTGCGCGTTGCGGAACTCCTGCGACAGGAACCCGTCGTAGAAGTTCACCATCACCACGCCGCCCTTCGAGTCCGGCCCTCCGTAGCGAGCAATCGCGCGCAGCATGTCGTCGCTCATGTTCCGCGGTGCATCGCACAGCGCCCGCGCCGACGAGTGCGACGCAATCACCGGCGCGCGGGAAATGTTCAGCGTCCGGTAGAACGTCTTGTCCGACACGTGCGACACGTCCACCATCATCCCCAGCCGGTTCATTTCGTACACCACGTCTTTGCCGAACTCGCTCAGTCCCTGCTCGGTGTGCGGCACGCTCTTGTCGTCGATGTCGCCCGAGCTGTCCGCCCATCCGTTGGAGTTGGTCCACGTCAGCGTCATGTAGCGCACGCCCAGCGCGTAGTACTGCCGCAGCAGCCCGAGCGAATCTTCAATTGAGTGCCCGCCTTCGATCCCCATCAGCGCGGCCAGCTTATGATCCCGGTGCGCGCGCTCGATATCCGCGGCCGAAGTCGCCAGCTCCATCTGGTCCGGGTGCTTCGCCACCTGCTGCTTCACGGCGTCGATCAATTCCAGTGTTCGGTGCGCATACTGGCCCTTGAACCGGTCCGGCTGAACCCAGATGGAGAAGAATTCCGCGCCCAAGTTTCCCTTGCGCGCCGTCTCCAGGTTCCAGTCGCCGCCCTTCAGCGGATCGCCGAGGTCGAAGTGCTCGTCGAGAAATCGCTGCGGCGTGTCGGCGTGGGTGTCGATCACGATGGCGGACGCATGGACCGCCTGCGGACTGAGCGCTTTTGGTTTCATAGGCGTCGGGTGAGGACTTGCGGGACTCTGGCCCCAGGCCAGGGCCGGAACGGCGATGAGCAGCAGGGCGGACAACACGACGGCACGCATAGGCTTGCGATGAGTCTATACCACCGGCGCAGTCGTCGCGACCCGCCAAGCGCCGCCGGCCCGCGCGATCGGTAGTTGCTATCCTGACTCCAGAGGCGCGTTGCGATTGGAGGCCATTTCGCCAGCGATGTACTCACCCAGATTCAACCAGGTTCACGATCGCGGCATCCTGCTTGAGGCCATGCGGGCTTACTCGTTCGCCACGCTCTACGGGCCGGTGTCGGGCGGGCAACTGGGCGCCGGCGCCACGGCCACCCATCTTCCGTTGGTCGTCAAGGATGAGGGAGAGCACGGCCTTCTCGAAGGCCATTTCGCCAAAGCCAATCCCCATTGGCAGGCGCTCACCGGCCGCGAAACTCTCGTCGTCTTCCTCGGGCCGCACGGTTACGTTTCCCCATCCCTCTACACCGAACCCCTCTCGGTGCCGACATGGAACTACATTGCGGTTCACGCCCGCGGCACGCTCTCGCTCGTCGATGACGATCCCGGCAAAGAGGCCCTCCTCGCCGATCTCATTGCCACGCATGAACCTGCTTACATGGAACATTGGCGCGGGCTGTCGGAGGGTTTTCGGCGCACGATGCTCGCTGGCATTATAGGCTTTCGCATTCCCATCGCATCCATCGAAGGCAAGTTCAAGCTGAGCCAGAACCGCGCCCCCCAGGAGCGCGGCAACGTGCAGGCCGCCCAGTCCGCAGGCTCACCCGACGAGCAAGCCCTCGCGCGCTGGATGGAGCGATTGCTGGGCCCGAACCTCCAAGCGTAACGGCATTTCCGCATCCGCCCCGGCGAATCCAGCGTTTGGTATACTTTCAGGGGTACACTCGTGCGGAAGTGGTGAAATTGGCAGACACACCATCTTGAGGGGGTGGCGCCCAAAAGGCATGCGGGTTCAAGTCCCGCCTTCCGCACCATCCATCTTCGCCTCCAGACCGGCGCCGCAGGCGCCCAGCCTGTCGGGCGCATTAGGAAAGCAGCTCAGAACATGCAAATTCTCTTCTACGTCGTCATGGTCGTACACATTCTCGTTTGTTTCTTTCTGATCGGCGTCGTCCTGCTCCAGCAGGGACGCTCGGCCGATCTGGCAGGCGCCTTCGGAGGCCAGGGCTCGCAGACCGCATTCGGTCCCCGCGCCGCGGCCAACGTGCTCACCCGGCTCACCACCTGGTCGGCGGTCATCTTCATGTGCACGTCGATCTGCCTGGTGGTTCTCTTCGAGCGTTCCACCACTTCGCACTCGGTGCTCGAAGGCTCGCACACGGCTCCGGCCAGCGCTCCGGCAAAGCCCGGCAAGTAGTCTTGTCGCAAGCGGCCGCCCACCGGGCGGCCTAGTTCCTATTCCCTCGTTTCATTTTCTGGCGGGCGATTCACGCCCGCGCGAGCGGCTCGCCCCAGATCCCTGTTCTCTGATCCCTGCTTCTCACACCGGCGGCATCGCATCCACCACAGGCACACCGGGCGGCGGCGTAAAGCGGAAGGTCTCGGCGGGGATCGCAACGTTCGATTGCTCCGCGGCGAACGTGAACCGCGTGATCGCCCCGTCGGCCTCTTCCACCTCAATGGCCGTAATCGCACCCGCCGCGGTCACCGTCAGCGCCAGCCGCGTCACCCGCTTTTCCTGGCCTTTGGGCAGGCCCGTGAGCGTGAAGCCGCCATTCGCGGCGGCGGCCATCGTCAGCCCGGTCAGCTCCTTTTCGAGCTGCGTCTGTCCAAGCAGATAGCGCAGAGGCGAGCGCAGATCGTCCAGCTCCTTGGCCGGAATGCGCTGTACCTGCGCATCGCCCGGGGTGTAGAACCATGCATATTTGCCGTCGAGCAGGAAGATCTTTCCCGCCGGCGAGCTGTATCGCCACATCATGCGGCCCGGCTTGCCCAGAGTGAGCGTCCCGCTCTCCGTTCGCGTAACGCCGAGTCCGGCATAGCTCTCGGTGAACTCCGCCTTGAGCGACGACAGGCGGTCGTAATGCCGGTCGACGCGCTGCGCCAGTTCATGCGCGTTCAGCGCAGGCGATGCCTGTCCAGGAGAGAGGTTTGCGCAGGCGGCAAGCCAGAGGAGGACCGCGGCAGCGCCTGCCTGAACTCGCCCGCGAGCGTGCCGCAGCCCAGATGCGAAGGTCATTGCAGAAGCTGCGTGCAGTTGGTGCCGCCCGCCGGATCGTACTTCGGCGACCCGCCGTTCTGGTCGCTGCAGAAGCCGCGATCGCCGGTCTTGTGCAGGTCTTCAGGAACCGCCGTCACCGTAAACCCCGTGATCTTGTCGGTCCCGGCCACGGTCACCTTGCTGCAATCCGTAATTGCGAAAACGTAGCCCGACTTGTGGCCTGACGCCAGATCGGCCTGGATCAACTGCGCCGATGTCGGCGACGGTGAACCGGAATCTGCATCGCCGCCCAGCGCGGTCAGCGAGCAGGCGTAGCCGTTCGCCGGGTAGGAGGTCTCGTACTGAATCTCCGCTTTAATGATCGCCTGCACCGAGTTGATCGCCGACGTTTCGTTGGCGTGCTTCTTCATCACGCCGATGGTCGGAATGGCCATCAGCATCAAAATCAAAATGATGGCGATAACAATCAGCAGTTCCATCAGGGTGAAGCCATTGGCCACAACGGGGCGTCGCGCACGATCCCGGCAACAGAACGAAGGCTTGCGATTCATAAAGTTTCTAATGCCTCTTCAGGCGGGCCGCCGCTTCCCGGCCCATCCGTCCAAATCCTACAACGTACAGACGCGAAAGGGAAATGTAGCGCTCGAAAAGGCCGTTAACCGCGGATCGTGAACCGTGAACCTGGATCGCCACCAACGCGCTGCCTACGCTTCACGACCCACGACTCACGATCCACGTCCTTCAGCACACCAGCTTCGCCCGGCTCAGCTTCACCCCGTCCAGCCGTCCCAGAAGCGTCACGGCGATGCTTTCGGCCTCAAACAGCTTCTGCGCCATCGCCTGCACCTGTGCGGCATCCACTTCTTCGATGCGCGCGATCACCTCGTCGGCCGAGAAGAACTCGTGGAAGTACATCTCCTGCCGCGCCAGGTTCGCCATGCGCGAGTTCGAGCTCTCCAGCCCCAGCAGAATATTGCCCTTCACTTGGTCCTTCGCCCGTTGCAGTTCCTCGGCCCCCACCGGCGTCTCCTTCAGGTTGCGGAACTCGGCCAAAATCAGGTCCACGACATCGAGAGCCTTGCCCGCCGAGGTCCCCGCGTAGACGCAGAGGTTCCCCGTGTCGCGGTACGGGCTCAGGTCTGAGTAAACCGAGTACGCCAGCCCCCGCTCTTCGCGGATCGTCTGGAACAGCCTCGAGCTCATGCCGCCGCCTAGAACCGTATTCAGAATCAGAGTCGCGTAGCGGTTCTCGTCGGTGATCGGCGGTGCGGGCACGCCCAGGCAAATCTGCACTTGCTCCAGCGCCTTCTTGTTACGCAGGATAATGCGCGCGCTCGGCTCCGGCGCCTCGAGCTCATGCAGCGTCTCGCCGCCCGCCAGCGTCGAGAACTTCTCCGTCACGGCCTCTAAAAACCGGTCGTGATCCAGGTTGCCTGCCGCAGAGAACACCATATTCCCGCCATGGAACCGGTCGCCGTGGTATGCGAAGAGCTGCTGCTGCCCCAGTTTGCCCACCGTCTCCGTCGTGCCCAGGATCGGCTTGCCCAGCGGATGCCCCTTCCAGAAGCTCTGCGTGAACAGTTCGTGCACCAGCACCTCCGGACTGTCCTCGTCGATCTTGATCTCTTCCAGAATCACTCCCCGCTCGCGCTCAATGTCGGGCAACGCAAAAATGGGGTTCAGCACCATGTCGGCCAGCACGTCCAGCGCGATCGGCACATGATCCGCGAGCGACTTCACGTTGAAGCAGATCGTTTCCTTGCTCGTGAACGCGTCCAGGTTGCCGCCGATCGAGTCCATCTCCCTCGCGATCCGTTGCGCGGACCGCGACCGCGTTCCCTTGAACAGCATGTGTTCCACGAAGTGCGAGATGCCGTTCATCTCCGCCGTCTCGCAGCGCGAACCCGACTTGACCCACACCCCCATGGCCACCGAGCGCAGATAGTCCATCCGCTCGGTCAGGACGATCAGTCCGTTCGAGAGTACGGTTCGCCGTAAATTTCGTTCGCCGTTCATCGGCATCGTGTCGAACCTCGATTGTAGGCCAATCTGGCGGAACCGGGGTCCCCGACAGCCAGTCTTCGTGTGTCGGAACACGGAACCGTCCCGTCTAGGCTCCTCTTAGGTGCTTCCGCGAAGAACCGGTCACCTCGCGGGAACTGCTCCTGCGCTCGGCCTGCGGTACTCTATGCTCAGGCCGCTATGCCCGAAAGTCCAGGCCAACTCGTTTCCTTGGATTCAGCCAGGGCCGGCCGAGAGCCGGAGGCCTCTCTTTGGTTTAGATGCTGAGGCGCTCGGGTCGATTCTGGCCGCAGAAGGCGAGCCCGCATGGCGCGGTCAGCAGATCTCTCAAGCAATGTATTGTCAGTTTATTACAGAGATTTCTGCAATCACAACTTTATCAACTGATCTGCGCGAAAAGCTGTCCGTTCACGGCTGGCAAATCGACCGCCCAGAGGTCGCCAAAGTCTTCCAATCAGCCGACGGCACCGAACGCTACCTTGTGCAGCTTGGTCCCAACGATCCCTCGACGGTCGAGACCGTCTGGATGCCCGCAGGGGACGGAGGCGAGGCCGGCGACGGAAGCGACGATGAGGCGAAGGACTGGACTCGCGCCACCATCTGCGTCTCCTCGCAGGTCGGCTGCGCCGTCAACTGCCAGTTCTGCCTCACAGCCAAACTCGGCCTTCAGCGCAACCTGACCCAGGGCGAGATCGCCGGCCAGGTCGTCGCGGTCCTCGACCGTCATGCCGTCCAGATCGGCCGCGACCGCGTGAATCTGGTCTTCATGGGCATGGGCGAGCCGTTCCTGAATTACTCAAACTTCATGGCCGCAGTTCGGCTTTTGGTGCGCGAGGTCGGCCTGAGCCCGCAGCGCATGACCGTCTCCACCTCCGGCATCGTCCCCGGCATCGAACGCTTCGCCGCCGAGCCTCCCGACCTCCGCCCTAAGCTCGCCGTCAGCCTCAACGCGCCTAACGATTCGGTTCGCACCAAGATCATGCCCATCAACAATAAATGGCCAATTGCGAAAGTCATGGATGCAGTTCGCCGCGTTCCTTTACGCCCCCGCGAGCGGGTCACATTCGAGTACGTCCTCCTCGCCGGCGTCACCGACCGTCCCGACCACGCACGCGAACTTGCTCGCCTCATCCGCCGCACGGGCTTGCCGGCAAAGGTCAATCTGATCGCTTGGAATCCCGGCCCGGACTTCCACTATTCGACTCCAAAGCCCGAAACAGCGGAACTGTTTCAGAAGTCGTTGATTTCAGACGGCATTCCCGCCTACATCCGCCAACCCCGCGGACGCGACATCTTCGCCGCCTGCGGCCAGCTCAAGCGCACCGTTGAGACCTGAAGCGCGGGCCCTTCCAAAATTGCTGCGCCGCCCATGAAATACCACGGAAAACTCCTGTAACGTCTGCCAACTCTCGGAGCTAGAATCCGTCCAACCGGTCGGGCAGGGTGTAACCCACCCACAGAAAGGACTCTGCTATGCGCTTTTGCCGCGCATTCGTTCTTTTGGGCCTCCTGCTGATCGTCAGCCTTGCGCTGTCCGCTTCGCCGGCGCTTGCCGCAACGCCGGGTTTCACCATTGCGACAACCAACGTGACCATGTCCTCCAGCGGCTCCAGCGGAACTGGAGTCACAGACTTCACCCTGACCTCGGTCAATGGCTACACCGGCTCAGTTCACATCGGTTGTGCGGCGCCGACTCCTCCGTCGGGAGTTAAAGTGCCCTACTGCGGTGATATGGGGGCGGTTGGGACCGCTGCAGTCCCTGTGCAGCCGCCCATTACACTCACCGCGAATGAGGTTGTGACCGGAACCTTTTCCTTCATTAACGCTCCCGTCCCTTGCACCAATCCTTGTCCCGCCAACCTGCCGCGTCACCGGGGCCATGGACTGGCGCAGGGATTGGCGCTCGCCGGTGCGCTGCTGTTGGGGTTTGGGTTCCGGCGCAGGGCGGCGCACTGGCTTACGCTGTTTCTACTCGCGGCAGGTACACTGGCCGGCCTGGCGGGAATCAGCGCTTGCGGCGCAAACAACAACGTCGTCACGCCGGGCACTTACGCCTACACGCTGACGGCCACAGACGTCAGCACGGCCGCGTCCGTGAGTTCGTCGTTCAATCTCACCGTGCCGTAGGCCCTTTTTGCGCTGGCTCCGGCCAGATTGAGTGCTGGGTGGGTCCCAATTTGAATTGCTGCGCGTGAGCGCTCGCGACGCCCCGCGGACGCGACATCTTCGCAGCCTGCGGTCAGCTCAAGCGCACCCTCGAGGGTTGAAAGCTTTCCTTTGCGATTTCCGTTCTAGTGCGCGGTGAAAAGAAAGTACACGAGAACGAACGCCATCGAGTACGAGGCTGCAAAGGTGAAAAGGGCAGAGAGCCAATAAAGGGCGGCACTCCACGATCTTTGCTTTGTGAAGCGGGCGTATGCAAATAGGGCAAACATCTGGACCAGCCAAAGCGCGGTGCCGGCCAAAGCTACCGAAAATCCAGGTGCTCTCAAATACCCAACTACCGCGCCGCCGATGAGGGGCGTTGCTGCAAAAGCCAGCTTGAGAAGACCGCCAAAATGTGTGAAATGTTCTTCCGGGCTCCATGGAAGTTCTTGAATGACGCCTTTGTCGTCAGCTTCTCGTTTGATAAATCGCACAGGAAGGCCTGTTGAGGCGGTAATACCCTCAATGAGAAAACCAGCCTGATGTGCGCTCAGGCGCCCCCCGGTTTCAACTTTCAGTTCGCGGTCATGGCCCCCCGCAGAACGGGCCAATATACGAAGCCCGTACGGGTACGGACCCGGGGTCGTAACGAAAACTCCGCTGTAGAAGTCCTTGCTCCCTTTGCAAACGAGAATCTCTTGCGTCTGGGAACTCATCGGAACCTCAACGGAGGGCTCGCCGATCCAGCGCAAGAGAGACTTGGGAACAAGGCGAATGCAACTGCGGTCGAATTCCAACCTGGCGAGCCAACTCCGGGGTGGGAAAGCCAAGAGCAGAAATAAAGCGACTGCCGGCGTGAACACGCCGATCAGAAGGAGCCAAAGGAGCGGATCAGCTTTCACCGATTCAAAGGTGCGCTCAGGACCAATGCGTATTGGAATTGAGAGGAAAACGCACAAAAAGAACGCCGCAAAAGCGAGTACGATGACACGAATCAGATACGGATACGGAATGGGGATATAGTATGTGAATCCTTCGCCAGACTCAGCTGCGCAAGTCATTGGCTACACTCCGTCGTGAAACGCAACATCTTCGCCGCCTGCGGCCAGCTCAGGCGCACCGTCGAAGCGTGAGTGCGATTCGACCTGCTTGAGGTTCGGGGCTGACTCAGTTGCTCGGCATCGCCAGCGGCTTCACGCTGCCGCAATCCGGCCCCTTGTACGTCGAGGTCGACTGCACCGTCATGTCCACCGGCATCGAGTTCTGTCCGGCCTGCATTGTCCCCGTCATGTGCATCGTCATTTTGGTCGTGTTGGCGTCGACAAACGTCGCCTGAACCGTGCCCGTGGCATTCAATTGCCCGGTGCAGACCAGCTTCGCCGTCATTCCGCTCGGCGTGATCGCGATGTCTGTCACCTGGCAGTTGCCGCGCGGCGGGTTCGAGTACGGGGTCCCATACTTGTCGATCATCGCCTGTGTCACGCACACCTGCATCGTGCGCGGCGCAAACGGTGACGCCATCTGCGGCATTTGCACGCCCGGCGGCAGTTGCACTCCAGGAGGCAGTTGCGGCATCTGGGGCATCTGCGGCGCGCCCGCGCCTCCCATGTTCATCTGGGTCGTCATTTCCCATAGGCCCGGTTTCTGCTTCGACTGGCCCTGTGCACCGGCAGCCAACGCAATGCAGCAACAGCCCAGCATCAACCAAATCCGCATCTTGCTCATTTTTCCTCCTCGCAGTGGACGTTCTTCGAGCTCCGGCAGGGAACCGCGTGCCTCGACTCTATCCGATGGTCCGGCACACTGCAAAGAGCTTTTTATTGCGAATTTCGCGCTCGCCCGGCGGGATTCCTCATCAACTCCAGCAGCGCATCGGCAACGCGGCTCGTCCTGTGCCGTACCAGGTTCTCTTCGCTGGCGAAGTCGCCGGTCACGCAGCGCACTCCGAGCGCCTCAATTCGCTCAACGTCCGGCACAATCGGCGCGGCGCCCTCGGCCGCGTAGCGCGCCACAGTCTCCTCGGAAAAACGGCCCGTATTCACGATGGCGTAGTCGAAGATGTTCGTCCGCGTATGGTCGTAAATCCGCTCGATGTGCTCCGAGGCCGTCAGGCCCAGGCTTTCGTTCGCCTGCGTCATCAGGTTGCAGACGAACACCCGCATGCCGCGCGCCGCTCCCAGGGCGGAAGAGATTCCATCCACCAGCAGGTTGGTGATCAACGACGTGTAAAGCGATCCCGGCCCCACCGTGATCAGGTCGGCGCGCTCGATAGCTTCCAGTGTCTCCGGTAGCGGCGCCGGGTTGGGCGGATCCAGCATCAGCTCCATAATTCGACGCTTGCTGGCGGTAATCTTCGTCTCGCCGCGCACCACCGAGCCGTCGTCCATGTTCGCTACCAGCGTGGCGTTGACCGTCGTCGCCGGGTAAATCCGTCCCCGCGTGGCCAGAATCTTCGACGCCAGTTGCACAGCCTGTGCAAAGTCCCCCGTGATCTCGGTCAGCGCCGCCACAAACAGGTTCCCGAAATTGTGCCCTTTCAGTCCGTCGCCGCTTTTGAAGCGATGCGTGAACAGCCGCGCCAGCAGGTCCTCTTCTTCGCTCAGTGCCACCATGCAGTTGCGCAGATCGCCTGGCGGCAGCATGTTGAAGTCCTGGCGCAGCCGTCCCGACGATCCGCCGTCGTCGGTCACCGTCACCACCGCCGCCAGGTCGGCAATGGCCTGGGTCGCATCGGGAGTCTGTCCGGGCGCGGGAACGTGACGCCGCAGCCCGCGCAGCAGCGTTGAAAGGCCGGTTCCGCCGCCGATCGCAACCACACGAATCGGCCGGCTCGCCGACAGCGAAGGTTGCCCGGGATTTGTCGCCCGTGCCACTCCGTCGTTTCCGTTGGCAGCGTTCAAAACAGGCCTTATGGAACCTCGGGATAAAGCAGTTCGGTGAACCGCGGATCGTCCACCATGTTCTGGAAGTCGTTGTCGACGCGTGCCTGCAGCCGGTTCTTGGGATTCAGCTCGATGGCCCGCTCCAGATTCGTCAAGCACTCCTGCACATGTCCCGTGATCGCTTCCAGCACAGCCAACCCGTAAAACGCGTAGTCGGCATCGGGATGCGCCGTCAATATAACGCCGAACTGCTCCCGGGCGTCCTCGTAGTAGCCGGTGTTCAACTGCGAAATCGCATAGTCGTAGTGTTCTTCGGGCGTCTGGAACGACAGGTTGTTCTTCTCCAGTTGCCGGCGGCAGGTCGCGATATACATCCGGCAACGGTCCTTGATCTCCATGGGCGCGTCGGGAAGCAACTTCTCCAGGATGCCCAGGGCTTTTTCGTACTTGCCCTGCTGCAGCAGTTGCACGGCGGCTTGATAGTGCTGAAAGACAGCTGCCGAGCTGGCGGATGCTTGGCCGTCGGCCGGTGAGGAAGATCTCCTGCGGCTGGGCGCTACGGATTGTGCCTCTTGCGTCATGGTCTTCTCGAAAGCAGACATTCCTTTCCCCCTTGCGCCCGTGACGGCGGGACGGGGAACCTTTGCCAGGGTACTACGCTACTTAGGCCATGTTTATACGCAGAACCGCGCATTCCGTCAATGGGGGGCCTCTGCCGGGCGGCTATTGGCCAGACTCTCCCGCGCCCTTGCCATAAATCGCCGGGTTCAGCGAAGGGTCGTTGTACATCTTCAACTGCCGGTACAGCTTGATGCGCCTTCTCCCCTGCAGGACCTCCTGCCACAGCGTGTCAAGGCACCCGGCAAGATCCACTCGCTGCTCTTCGAGAATCGCCAGCCGGTCGCGATTGCGCGCCGCGTGGCCCTCCGGCGCGTCCATCCGGTCCATCTCTTCGCGCGTGTGGTAGATCTTCAGCGACAGAATCGACAGCCGGTCGATCATCATTCCCGGTGTCTCGGAGTGAAGGGCAGCCTCCGGTTTCGGGAGCCGGCGCCCCTCCAGCCAGCCAAGCATTGCCCGGTCCAGCTCTTCCACCAGGTCGTTCCTCCGCTGGTTCGTCGCGTCGATTCGCCGCTTCACCGCGGCCAGCTCCGCGTCGGCCGCACCCGGCGCGCGTGCCTCGTCCTCAATGTGCCACAGGTCGAAGTTGGCGCGATGGTGGCGCGCCACCATCGCCAGCCAGTTTCCGGGGCCGGCCTTCTCGTTCCCGGCCGTCGCGCCGCTCTGTGAGCCGTCGCCCCGCGCATCCGACGTCACGTGCCACGCGTGCGTCATCTCATCCTGCAGCGCGACAATTTCTTTCGCCGAAACCATCCGCGGTCTTCCTTTTCGCCGGGCAGCGCGCGCCACCGCAGGTACCATCCTAGAACGATCCGATTCCAGCATCAAAGTCGGGTGGTCCAATCTCGAAAAAACCCGCCGCGACTCCTGCCCGCCGATGCGCTGCCGCAATCCGCGCACACCAATCGGGCGCTGCTCCAGCAGCGCTTCTTGAACCAGGCACAGGTTGGGATCGGGAAGCTGCGGACAAGGTGTGGTGAGCTCGGTGGGAATCGAACCCACGACCCACGCCTTAAAAGGGCGTTGCTCTACCAACTGAGCTACGAGCTCACATCTCAGTCAACTCATTCAATTTCCATAAGTTGACGGCTATTCGATTTGCGGTCTCTCTACGCCGTTTCAGCTCCGGCCGCCTTGAAGCGGTCAGCCAATGCCGAAACCGACCGCGCCGGATTTTCCGGCGGCAGAGAGTTTGCTTCAAGGGGAAGTGAGCAGTCCGGACGATCGCGCGATCCGTCGCCCCTCTCACCTCTTCCTGTGCTGTTCTTCAGTCTACCCTAGCCATCGCCAATCGGCTACACAAGGCGTGTCATCGCGCCCGTCCAGGCTTCTTCCTGAGTCCCCGGATTCCGCACGGCTTTCCCGGCCCCCGCGCTTCCCGCGTCGAATCGGCCCCACGAGCGGCGCGTGGTCCTTACTGAATCGATGTCCCCTGCGATGTCGTCCGGGCAGCATCGGCGACCCGGAAGAAAGTCCTCGGCATGCCCGCTGGAACTCCCTGCGCCGTCGGCCCCTCGTTCACGCATTGGCAAGGGCAGGGAACACTCACAGCTTCGCACCCGCACGGATCGGCATAGCTCTCGCAGGAACAGATATCGATGCACGGCGGCGCCGGCTCGTCTTCGCAGGAACATGCCCTTTGCGCGGCGCTTTGAGAATCGTCACTCGAGCACGGCGGAGGCGGAGGCGTTGGGATGGCGTCGCACAAACATTCGCATGGCGGCGGAGGCGGAGGCGTTGGGATGGCGTCGCACAAGCATTCGCACGGTGGCGGAGGCGGCGGCGTCGGAATGGCGTCGCACAAACATTCGCAGGGCGGCGGCGGTGGCGGCGTCGGAATGGCGTCGCACAAACATTCGCAGGGCGGCGGAGGAGGAGGGTCGACTTCGCACGGGCAATCCGCCGCGGCCTTGTAGCTGGCGGCTTGCGGCGGAGGATCGGTTTGGCACGCGCAGGGCACCGTCTCTCCGGAACAACGCGGATGGTCGAATTCGCATGTGCACTTGGGAGCGTCAAATTGGCATTGACACGCGCAGATATCGCTATCGCATGACTGGGCTCGCGCCCCCATCGCGCCCGGCGATGCTGCTCCCAGCGACACCATTCGGATTTCGGGCAGTTCCTGTTCGGCCATACGGCTCCTCGCTTTCGTTTTGACTTCGGTTGACGGAAACGATCGTCGACTGTCTGGCATCCCGGCATTCGATCACCCCATCGGCCAGCCAGACGATGAGTTGCTTGTTGATGCGTTCGGCAATCCGGCAGCGGTAGGGATCGGGAGAGTACAGATCCTCGCCGGAGTATCGAAAGCCCTTCACCGGGCAGTCCCCGGCGCACTGGGTTCGGATGAAGCAGTTCCTGCAGCCTTCCATATTCGAGCCGACCCTTTGTTTCAGCCGATCGATTTTCGCTTCGTCCAAAATGACCCGCTTCTCGATCGGGTCGACCTTCCCCACGATGAATTCGCTTGCCGCTGGGTCTTCCAAATCGAGGACTTCGAAGCAAGTCGTGATATTGCCGTCGGGAGTGACGCAATAGTTCTGTCCGCAGGCGGCGCAGAATCGCGAGTGGCCGCCTTGAAAGCAGCGCAGGCCGGAATACGTGACGTTGATATCGTGCTCCAGTCCCTGGAGGTAACACTTCAAAAAGGCATCGGCGAATGCATCCGCGGACGGTCTTGCCAGCGATCCAGCCGCGCATCGGCCCGTCAGCGTAACCGGCTCGAAGTGCACCGTCCCGATGCCCAGTTGCCTGGCCGTCTCTACGGTTTCGGCCATCGATTCCAGTGCGTCGCTGGGGATCGTGGCCCGAATCGAGACCTGCCGGCAGGCCGAAACCAGGCGCTGAATGTTCGCTGCAACAACGTCGTAGCTCGCTTGGCCCGAGCGAAACGGCCGCAGCCGGTTCTGGATTGCAGGCGGGCCGTCCAGGCTGAAGTTTGCCCCAATGTTGTTTTCTACGATCCACCGATGCACGGAATCGTCATAAGTCCCGTTCGTGCCCATCCCCACTGCCGGCTCGAATCCCATTGCCCGGGCGCGGCCGCGGAAGTCGTCGACGATCTCCCGCAGCACCGCGAACTCGGTTGTGGGCTCTCCTCCGCCATGAATGGTCAGGTTCAGCTTCGAACGGGTGCCGTTCGGTCGGGTCGGCGCAGGCCGCAGCGTCGAGAAAAAGTGTTCCATCGCAATCGTCCAGGTCTCTTTGCCGATGGTCTTTCCCGAATCGCCTCCGTTCGCGTAACAATAGGCGCATCGCAGGTTGCATTTTGTCGTGACGAAGATGGTGAGATAGCTCAGCGGGCGAAAATCGTCTGCTGCAGTCTGCCGTTCGCCCGCGCTGGCCTCCGGCGGAATCAGGATGCCGAGTCTTCGCAGCCGAGCCACCAGTTCGGTGATTTCCGCCGGGATGCTCTGCGCCTCAAGGTCGGGGTTGGATTCCGGAAAGCCTTCCAGCCAGGCCAGCATCGACGAATTCATCGATGCACAGGTGCGGCTGACTGGGTCGTACAGGTAGATACTCCCATCCTGGCGGAATACGGATACGCGCGGGTTCCAGGTCAATCGCTCCATTGCCTATCGCCGCTTCGATGAGAATTTACGGGTTGGAGATTTGTTAGGCGGATGGTACCTCAATTGGGGCCAGCGGCGACGGAGAACATTTTTTCCCTGTGGAAAAACAGGATCTTTGCGTCCGGGTATCGACCCAACCATCCGCGCCGCGGTTGCTGCCCGACTCGGAAAATCCTCGGCGCTCCGCATCGGCTCCAGCAACCACTCTCTCGGACGTAATCAGTCATGCTGGTACGATGGTACCCGTGGACCGAATAAGATCGGTTACTAAGGACCACAAAATGGCCGCATCGCGTAGAAAATGGGGCATTTCGTGCCCTTTGAATGACGGGAAAGTGCTATTGTTCCACCATCTCTGGAGCCTCTACGATTGCCCCTAAGGACGACCGCCATCTGGGTGCGAATTTCCGGCGTTCCGTAGTGCTGCAACCGCGGCGGGGCTCTGGAAGAACGGGAATCGCGCAGTGGCGGATCCCGTTGAGATAATCCATGGCGGAGCAAAAAGGGCAGTTCGACTCGAACGAGACCCCCGAAGACGTGGCGTCGCTCTACTCCTGGGCGAATCTTCATGGGGCCAAGTACCGCGACTTCTCCGCGTCGCGGGCGCAGACGCGCGAAAGGGCCCGGCAACGGGTTGAGCAGGCCATGGAAGAAGAACGCCATCGTTCGAATCCCGAGGCCGAGACCAAGCCCGGTAACGGCGACACACGGTCTCGCGAAGCCGCAATCGCTCCAGGCGCGCAACTGCCGCAGGGACCATCGCAGTGGGCCGACCGTTCATTGGCTTCGCCCGGTGCGGCATCCGAGCCACAGCATTCTAACGAAAAGGCGCACGACGATCTCGCCTCGGCGCTGCGCGGCTTTGCCGTGCCGCCGTCGTATCGTCAACCGCCCAATGCGCCTCAGCAAATGCAGGAAGAAAGCGGTCCGCTTCCCAGGGCTTCGTGGTCGGGTTTCGATTCCAGCGAGCCCGCAAGCCTGGCTTGGTTGATGCCGGAGAACAGCGAAGCCGCGGGCCAGTCCGGCCTGCCTCCGGCTCCGGAAGACACTCTGCAGGGCTCGCGCGATCGCCTTGCCACGCGCTGGTTTGCCCTCCGGGGCGTATTCGAAAGCGGGCTCCCGCCTGCGCAGGCGGCGCCGGCGCTGGCCGCGGTGCGGCCTCCTGTCCTCGCCGTCTTTTCCCTCGCTGGCGGTGTCGGCAAAACCAGCCTTGTCGCCACTCTCGGTCGCGCTCTTTCGGCGCGTGGAGAGCGTGTCTTGCTCGTCGACACCGCGGCCTACGGCCTGCTCCCATTCTTCTTCGGAGCCTGCGATCAGCGCCCCGGCCTGCTGCGCACCTTCAGCCCGCCGGCCTCCAGCGGCGACGCGCCCATCCAGATGATCACCCTCGATCCCGAGTCCTTCGGCCCCGACAACGGCCAGGAGATGCTCTCGGCCGAAATATCCAAGCATGCACGCGCCGTGGGCCGCGTGATTGTCGATCTCGCCACCGCGTCCGGCTCCACGACCCGCCGCATTATGCGCCTGGCGCCTCAGGTGCTCGTGCCGCTCGTTCCCGACATGAACTCCGTGGTTAGCGTCAACTCCATTGACGCCTTTTTCGAGCGCAACGGCGGCTCGCCCGGAACCTCGCCTCTGCCGCACTACCTGCTCAACCAGTTCGATGCCGCGCTGCCTCTGCACCTTGACGTTCGCGAGGTGCTTCGCGAACAGTTGGGCGAGCGCCTTCTCCCCTTTGTACTGCGCCGCGCTCCGGCCATCGGTGAAGCCCTGGCCGAGGGCATGACGGTGATGGATTACGCTCCCAATTCCGCCGTGGCCGAGGACTTCTCGAGCCTTGCGGGTTGGGTCAAGAGCCTCTCCGCACCGGCCTCAACCAGTTTCCGCGGGGTGCGCTGGAGCGAGCGATGACGGCTTCCGGGCTCTGGCAGGAAATCGGAGCAGGGGAGAATCGCTTCACGCGGCTCATCCGTCTGCTTTTCCTCCTCGCCGCCGCAGCCGTCTTCTGCTTTCTTGCCATCCTGCCCATGAGCTGGGAGCAGCAGGCCGTCCTCGGCTTGGTCAGCCTCCTGACGGCGCTGGCCCTGGGGCGCAGTTCCGATTCTTATCTCGTCACACTCACCCTTATGATGCTCTCCATGTTCTGCACCCTGCGCTACGGCTACTGGCGCATTGCGCAGGTCATCGGGTTCTTTCGCGACCCCGGAAACCACTGGGGAGCTCTCGACATCTTCTTCATCCTTTGCCTGCTGCTTGCCGAAGGCTATGCCTTCGTTATTCTCTTCCTCGGCTACTTCCAGACCATCTGGCCGCTGCGCCGCGCGCCGGTCTCGCTGCCCGAGGACACCGCCGGCTGGCCAGACATCGACGTCTTCATCCCCACCTACAACGAGCCCCTCGACGTCGTGCGCTACACCGCTCTGGGCGCCCTCAACATGGATTGGCCAGCCGAAAAACTCCACATCTACCTCCTCGACGACGGCCAACGCGAGGACTTCGAGCAATTCGCATACGAAGCCGGCATCGGCTACAGAACCCGTCCCGACAACCGCTACGCCAAGGCCGGCAACATCAATGCCGCGCTCAAAACCACCAACTCGCCGCTGATCGCCGTCTTCGACTGCGATCACGTTCCCACCCGCAGCTTCCTCCAGATGACCGTCGGCTGGTTTCTGCGCGATCCCCGCCTGGCCGTTCTCCAAACGCCCCACCACTTCTATTCGCCCGATCCGTTCGAGCGCAATCTCCAGCAATTCCGTCTCATCCCCAACGAGGGCGAGCTGTTCTACGGTGTCGTCCAGGACGGCAACGACTTTTGGAACTCCTCGTTTTTCTGCGGCTCCTGCGCCATCCTGCGCCGCGAGGCCCTCGACCGGATCGGCGGCATTGCCGTCGAGACCGTCACCGAGGACGCGCACACCTCTCTGCGCCTCCAGATGGCCGGCTGGAACACCGCCTATATCAACATCCCCCAGGCCGCCGGCCTCGCCACCGAGCGCCTCTCGGCCCATGTCGGCCAGCGCATTCGCTGGGCGCGCGGCATGATTCAGGTCCTGCGCATGGAGAATCCGCTCTTTGCTCCCGGCCTCAAGTTCCCCCAGCGCCTCTGCTACTTCAACGCCGTCGGCCACTTCCTATACGCCGTTCCGCGCCTCATCTTTCTTACCGCTCCGCTCATTTACCTGCTCCTGAACCACACCAACATCCCCGGCTACTGGGCGGCCATCCTGGCTTACGCCCTGCCGCACCTTACCCTCTCCAACGTCACCAACTCGCGCATCCAGGGCGAGCACCGTCATTCCTTCTGGAACGAGATTTACGAAACCGTGCTCTCGCCGTTTATCCTGCTGCCGACCATGATGGCGCTCATCAGTCCGCGGCTGGGCCGGTTCAATGTCACATCCAAGGGCGGTGTGGTCCGGCGCACCTACTTCGATTCCCACATCGCGATGCCGTTCATCGTCATGCTCGCCTTCAACATTGCCGGGCTGCTCGTCGCCATTCCGCGCTTCTTTATCTGGGATGCCGACCGGCGCGGCACGGTGCTGATGAACGTCATGTGGTGCTGCTTCAACATCGTGATCCTCGGCGTCTGCACGGCGGTCGCCCGCGAGCTACGCCAGCTTCGGACCTCCGTCCGCATCAACCTCGTCACTCCCCTCGCCGTCCGGCTGCCCGATGGCCGATCGATCGATGCCGAAACCACCGACATGTCCAACGGCGGCGCGGGTATCCGCCTTCCGGAGCCGCTCGATCTCGCTCCTGGCTCCCAGGTCCATCTGGCTTTTCCGTTTCCTTCGGTCACCACCGATCTGCACGCAACCGTCGTTTCCCTGGAGGGAGCGGTGTTGCGTGTTCATTTCGAGAACCTGTCCATCGCCGAGCAGGAATTGCTGACCATCGCGCTTTATTCCCGCGCTGACTCCTGGCTGGGCTGGGGTGAGGCCCGCGAAAACGATCGCGTGCTGCGCAGCCTGGGCCGCATCTTCCTCATCTCCATGCACGGCCTCAAGGCGACTTTCCTGAGCCTTCTCGGAAAAGACGACGACTCCGCACGCAAGCCTGTCACGCTGTCCGTCGTTCGCTCGGCGATCCTCGTGTTCCTCGCCGTCGCGCTCTCGCTCTGCGCCGCCAAGTCCTTCGCCCAATCCCCGCACCACGCTGCGCGCTCAGCCAACTCCGCTAGCCCCGCCAACTCCGCTAACCCCGCTGACGCCGCTGTCCCTCCCGGCCAATACCGCGACCTCTTCACCCTCGCCGATGCCGGCTCCCCGCAGATCGAGCTGCACTCCATCGACCGCCAGCACAACATCTACTTCACCCTGCCGCAGACGCACGTCGCGCGCGCGGCGAAGATCCACGTCGATTATGCTTTTTCCCCGTCGCTCATCCCGCAGATGAGCCAACTCAAGCTGCTGCTCAACGGGACGCTGATCGCCACCATCCAGCCCGCTCCGGGAAACTCGGGCGGCCCCAATCCCAGCGACGCCGAAGCCGAGTTCCCCATCCCTCCCGAGCTGCTGGTGCACAACAACACGCTGACCATCGAGTTCGTGGGCCACTACACCATGATCTGCGAGGACCCCGCCAACACCGTGCTCTGGGCTCGCGTTCATCGCAACACCTACCTCGACATCCGCGGCGATCTGCTCCCCCTCGCCGACGATCTCAAGCAGCTTCCCGTCCCCTTCGTCGATCCTGCCGTCGTTGGGCCGCTCAGCATTCCAGTTGTATTTCCCGCGCCGCCTTCCTACAAAGCCATCCAGGCCGCGGGCATTGTCGCCAGCTATTTCGGCCTCGTCTCCGAGGATCGCTCCCTGCGTTTCCCGGTTCGTATCGGAGCCGTCCCGCAGGGCAACGTCATCCTCGTCGCCGAGAACGCCGCGAACCTTCCGTCCGGCTTGAGTCTTCCCGCGGTCACGGGTCCGGTTGTGGCCATGCGCACCAACCCCAACGACCCCTACGGCAAGATTCTGATTGTTACGGGCTCGAGCGCCGGCGACGCGCTCCTGGCCGCTCAGGCCGTGGCCCTCCACAGCGACATGCTGAGCGGCGCGCAGACCGGCCTCACCAGCCTCGAGCTGCCGCGCAAGCAGGCCCCGGACGCCGCCCCGCGCTGGGCCCGCACCGACCGCACCATCTCCCTCTGGGACTACGCCTCCGCCGAGCAGTTGCAGGGCGACGGAACCGCCCCCCTCAGCGCCTACTTCCGCATTCCTCCCGATCTCTACTTCGACGCGGGCAGCCCCAACGCCAAGCTCCATCTCGGCTATCGCTACAATTCGATTCCCATCGGCCCCATCTCCAGCCTGCAGGTGCGCATCGACAATGCGTTCCTCGGCTCCACGCCTCTCGTGCCCGGCCAGGACGCCTCACGCGCGACGCAGACCGATGTGCCGGTTCCCGTCGTCAACCTGCGCCCCTTCTCCAACTCGTTGTCGTTCGACTTCACCTTCCAGGTTCACAAGCAGCAGAACTGCCAGGACACCACGCCCATCGATCTGCAGGGCGCCATTCTGCGCGACTCCCATCTCGATCTGCGCGGCTATCCGCACTGGGCGGCGATGCCCAATTTGGAGCTCTTCGCCAACGCCGGCTTTCCCTTTACGCGCCTCGCGGACCTGAGCGAAACCACCGTCCTTTTGCCGCCCGCCCCCACCGAGCAGGAGATCGAGACCTTTGTCACCTTGATGGCCCACTTTGGCCGCCAGACGGGCTTCCCCGGCCTGCGTGTCACCGTCTCCGGTCCGGACGCGCTCCGCAACGGCGCCGCAACCGATTTCCTCATCATCGGCGCCGGCGACGATCAACCCGCCTTCGACAAGCTCGGAACCCGCCTCCCCGTCTCCCTCCACAGCGGGCAAATCCAGGTCCGCGACACCCAGGGCTTGCTGATCGGCCTCCTTCACAACGCATGGTGGAAGGTTCGATCCGCCGAGCACACCGAATCCGGCGAGCTCGCCGCCAGAGGCACTCCCGATGCCGTGATCGAAGGCATCCAGTCTCCCTTCGACCTTGGCGGCAGCCGCAGCATCGTCGCCATTCACCTCAAAGACGGCGCTGCCTTCGATCCCTTCATCGACACCTTCCTCGCCGTTCAGCAGTCCCACGACATCTCCGGTTCCGTCTCCGTTCTCCACGGAACCGAGTTTCAATCCTTCCGCATTGGCGCCGCGGTCTATCATGTGGGAGTGTTGCCTTGGACCACGCAGTTGAGGCTGTGGGCCGCACAATACCCGTGGCTGATTGCGGTGGTGGTTGTCGTTCTGGCGTTCCTGCTGGCCATCTGGACCCGCCAATGGTTGCGCGCCAAGGCCAGAGCCCGCCTGACGATGACCGGGGAATAGCCTCCAGCCTCCACAGCGCGTTTCGTCAAACGGCCTGCATTCGGGCACGATTCTTCTCGCAGGCCGAAAATCTGTGCGAAAAACGCGGTACCTTAGCTTCTGGCCGCTTCACCGCTGCCGCACCGGTCCACAAGCCGCGAGCCGGCAGCTAGAAGCTGGAAGCTGCTCTTCGGGGAGAACACGTACGATGCACGTCTCGATATCCCGGGCAGGGAAGCGATTCTTCCTGATCGCGGTTTTCTCGGTGCTCGTTCTCGCCGCCGGCTGCAGGCAAGGCGGCTGGCAGCTCTGGCATTCCTTTGTGGAACGCTTCATTGACCCCAAAACCGGCCGCGTCTTCGATCCCCAGGGCGATCGCCACACCACCTCGGAAGGCCAGGCCTATGCGCTCTTCTTTGCGCTTGCCGCCAACGATCGCCCCACCTTCAATCGCATCCTCGACTTCACCCAGACCAACCTCGCCGGCGGCGATCTCGCCACTCATCTCCCGGCATGGCTCTGGGGCAAGGACAAAGACGGCCAATGGAAGATCCTTGACCCGAATTCCGCCTCCGACGCCGATACCTGGATCGCCTATTCGCTCATCGAAGCCGGCCGCCTGTGGAACGCTCCTGCCGACGCCGACATCGGCCGCGCGATGTTGGAGCTCATCGCCAAAAACGAAGTCGCCAATCTGCCCGGATTCGGCCCCATGCTCATGCCCGGCCCGTCCGGCTTTCAGCACGGCAACAACTGGACGCTGAATCCCAGCTACCTCCCGCCCTTTCTCTTCGAGCGATTTGCCGAAGTCGACCCCTCCGGCCCGTGGCGCCAGATCGCTCGCAACATCCCGCCCCTGCTTGAGCAAAGCTCCAGCCACGGCTACGCCATGGATTGGATCGAGTACGTCCCCGGCGACGGCTTCTATCCCGCCGTCTCGCCGGCCGCCGCAACTTCCTCCAACCCCAATAGCGACGGCGCGATCGGCAGCTACGATGCCATCCGTGTCTACCTCTGGGCCGGCATGACCGGCCGCGACGATCCCATGCGCGGTCCCATCCTCAATGCCATCCCCGCTATGGGCGTCGTTCTTGCGGGCCGCGATGCTCCACCCGAGAAGGTCAGCGACCAGGGTATTCCCGCTCCGCAGGACGGCCCGGTGGGCTTTTCCGCCGCCTTGCTGCCCTATCTCCGCGCCTTTCCTGGTCTCTCCAGGGCCAGCGCCCGCCAGATGATTCGCCTCGATCAGCAGGAGGACTTGGCATCCGGATTGTACGGAAAAGACAAAGCGTATTACGATCAATGCCTTGTCCTGTTTGCAACTGGGTTTCTCGAAGCCAGATTTCGCTTTGGTTCCGGGGGTGAACTGACCGTAGAATGGAAGCGCCAATGAGGCTGGGCTGGGGAGCTTGGAAAGCGAGCTGGTTCGTAGCGGGCTGCCTGTTGCTGACGCTCCCGGTGATCCCTGCCCAAAAGCCTTCCCCCGCCAACTCCGCTGAATCCGCCCGCGCCATCCTGGCCGGCAAGGCCCGTGCCCTCGAGGCGCGCGGACGGCCCGACATGGCGGCCCAGTTGTGGCAGCAGATCCTGCTCTCGGCGCCGGAGAACACCGAAGCCCTTGCCGGTCTTGCCCGCGACTACAAGCTGATGGGATCGAACGACTTGGCCAATCAGGCCCTCGACCGCCTGCGCCGCGTCAGCCCCAACGACCCCGACATCGCCCGCATCGAGTCCATGGTGAGCACCAGTACCGCCAGCGACCAGCTTCGTCAGGCGGGCGAACTGGCGCGCGGGGGCCACAACGATGAGGCCATGCGCATCTATCGCCAGCTCTATGGCGATCAGCCACCCAACGGCGACATTGCTCTGGCCTACTACCAGACACTCTTCGGCGCCTCCGGTGGCCGGCCGGCTGCCATCGCCGGAATGCGCGCTCTGGTCGAACGCAACCCCCCCGATCCGCGCTATGCCATCGCGCTGGGTACAATGCTCACCTACGATCCGGGCACCCGCGCCGAGGGCATCCGCATCCTGCACGAGCACCCCATCGATGCCGGCGCTCAGGCCGCTCTGCGCCAGGCGCTTGTCTGGGACTCCGCCAACCCCGCCTCGGCAGCCGAATTGCGCGACTATCTCAAGAACCATCCGCAAGATATCGACGTCGCCACTCGCCTCAAGCAGAACGAAGCCAAGCTCGCAGAGATGAACTCCGGTATCGCGCGCAACCCGGCCGAACGCGCCGCCTTTGAGGCTCTCAACGCCCGGCGTCTCGACGAAGCCAACAGCCGCTTTACCGATCTGCTCCAAAAGGAGCCGAACAACGGCCGCATCGAAGCCGGCATGGGCTTCCTCCGCATGCGCCAGCAGAACTTCGGCGACGCCATCGGCTTCTTCCTCCGGGCCGAACGCGACGGGTACAAGGTCAAAATCGTCGAGGACGGCCTCGCTTCTTCCCGTTTCTGGTTCGACATGAGTCAGGCGGAGCAAGCATTTTCCCAGAATCAACTTGAAGTGTCGGCCTCCAAGTACCGCTCGGCGCTTGAGTTGAGCCCGCGCAGCCCTGAGGCTCTCAACGGCCTTGCCGGCGTTTACGTCAAGGCCCGCCAATACTCAGCCGCTGCCCAGGTCTACGATCAGCTCGTCAAGCTCGTGCCTCGCTCCTACGACGGCTGGCGCGGCCTCTTCCTCGTCTGCGCTCGCGCCAATCAGAACGACCGGGCCCTCGCCGTCATGGCGCGCATCCCAGCTCCCGTTCGAACCGCCCTCGATAAAGACCCGGAGTTCCTCCGCACGCTGGCGGCCGTTTACCAGTCCCGCGGCCAGACTGCCGACGCCCAGCGGGTTCTCGCCCTCGCACTTGCACTGCCGTTTCCCGGCAACGGCAGCACGTTAAAAGCCGACACAAGAATGCAGTACGCCGGAATCCTAATGCAGGCCTTGCACTTCTCGCAGGCCGCCGCGCTCTATGCCCAAGTCGTCGCCGACGATCCCGCGAACGACTCCGCGTGGATGGGCCTCATCAGCGCCCATCATGAGATGACCCAGAATTCGCTGGCCCTCGCCGACGTGCAGCGCATCTCTCCGGCCACCTACGAGAAGATCCTCGGCGACCCAGCCTTCCTCTCGGTGCTCGCCGCCATCTACCAGCAGGCCAATCAGTTAGATGTCGCCCAGGAGATGCTGGAGCGTGCGGTGAAGCTCGATGCCGCTGCAGGTCGCCAGCCCTCCGCCTCGCTCCAACTGCAGTTGGCCGCCATCGCTGTCCTGCGCGGCGATAACGATCAGGCTTACACCCTCTTCCAACAGGTCCTCGCCGCGCATCCCGACAGTGCCGATGCCTGGAAGGGCCTGATCGCAACTCTGGTCGCCTCCAACCGCAGCCCCGAGGCGATGCAGGACTTAGCCCGGATTCCCACCGTGGTCCGCAAGCAGCTTGAATCCGATATCTCCTTTCTCCAGACCGAGGCCGGCCTCTTTGTCGCTTCCGGCGACACCGCCCACGCCGTCGACCTCATGAACCGCGTCCAGGCGTACTATGCTCGCCTCAAGCAGCAGCCCCCACCCGATGTCGACATCCAGAATGCCTGGCTGCTCTATAGCACCGGCAACGACCGCGCCCTCTACCCGGCCCTCATGCGCATCGGCGGGCGCAGCGACCTCTCCGTCGCCCAGCGCGAGACCGTCCAGAACATCTGGGCCGATTGGAGCGTCCGTCGTGCCGCCGCGGCAATGGATGACGGCAACGCCCAGCGCGCGGTCGACATCCTCGACGCCGCGTCGCAGGCCTTTCCCAACAACCTCGCGGTCCGTAAGGCCGTTGCTGGCGGCTACGCCCGGGTCGGCCGAGCCAAAGAGGCTCTAGCTCTCTATAAGACGATCCCCATGCAGGACGGCACTGCGGGCGACTTCGAAGGCGCCGTCGGTGCAGCCCTTGCCGCCAGCGACAAGACCCAGGCCGAGCTCTGGCTCCGCCAGGCCCTCGAGCGCTACCCGGCCGATCCGGCCATCCTCTCTCTGGCTGGCCGCTACGAGCAGGCCCGCGGCGACAACGAGCGCGCCGCCGAATACTACCGCGCCTCCATCGCCGCCATGCCCGCGGTCACGCCCGTCGATCGTCTCGCCCACGAGCTCGTCTACCCCGAGCAGGACCTCAAGGCCCATCGCGCCGTCACCGCAGCCGACCTCCAGCGCCTCCTTGACCCCGATTACGAGCCCTTTGCCAAGACCACTAAGCTTCCGTCTCCGCCCGCCTACGGACCAGACCCCTACGGCAATCAGCCCCCCGCCGTCCTCCCGCAAGCCCAGCCGGCTTCAAATTCTCCCGCAGGCGTCACAACGCCCGACACGCACGACCTTCCGCTTCCCCCACCGGTTCCTCGATCGAGCCTTGATCCGCGTCCATCATCGCGCTCCGCCCATCTCATCCTCGCCTCCTGGACCCCGCCCCGCCGCCGCTTCGGCGTCGCGCCAGCCGCCTTCCGCTTCGGCTTTGCCCGTCCCGCCGCCCTCCAATCCGCTACCGAGCCTTCCGGCCTGCCCGAGTTGTCCCTCAACCCGCCCCATACCCTCGCCTCCGATGCATGGAAGGGCCTGGTCTTTTCGCTCATCGCCGCCAACCGCAACGCCGAGGCCCTCGAAGAGCTGAACAAAATCCCCGCCGCCACCCGCCGCATCCTCGACTCTGACGTCGCCTGGGTGCAGGGAATCGCCAGCCTCTACGTGGCTGTCGGTGACGTTCCGCGCGCCAACCAGGCCGTCAGGCGCGTCGAGAACTTCTACCTCCTGCACCGCGCCCAGGCGCCGGCAAGCCTCGAAGTCCAGCACGCCTGGCTCCTCTATAACATCAATGACGATGCCGGCCTCTATCCGGTCCTCACCGCGCTCGACGCCCGGACCGACCTCACCGATGACGACCGGCAAAAGGTGCAGACCCTCTGGGTCGACTGGGCCATCCGCCGCGCAAACCAAGCCATCGACAGCGGCCATCTCCTTCGCGGCGTCGAGATTCTTCAGGCCGCTTCGCAGGACTACCCCGGCAATTCGACCGTTCGCTTTGCCGCAGCCGGCGCCTATCTCCGCATCGGCCGCACGCAGGAGGCCCTGGCCCTCTACAAGTCCATTCCCATGGCCAACGCCACTTCGGCGGACTATCAGGGCGCCATTGGCGCGGCCCTCAGCGCCAGGGATCTGGCCCAGGCCGAGATCTGGCTTCGCGTCGCGCTCGGCCGCTTTCCCTCGGACCCCAGCATCCTCGGCCTGGCCGCGCACTTCGAGCAGGCTCGCGGCAATAAGCAGCGTGCAACCGAATTCTGGCGCGCCGCTCTGGCGGCCATCCCGCCGGGCGCCTCTGTTCCGGGTCTCTCCAGCGGCCCCCCGGTTCCTCCCGGCCCCTATGGAACGCCCGCTCCGGGCGATTCCAAGCGCCTCCTCGATCCCCGGCTCGACGCGCGCCCCGCATACGAGGAGCTCGCCCCGTTGCCTTCGTACAAATCGAACCCTCCGGCACAAGCCCCGATGACCGGGGCGCTTCCGCCCGAGGCTCCCGCGCAACCTGCAACCGCCCCGTCGAGCAACCCGCTGCCCCTCCCATCCGAATCTCCAGCTTCCGCTCCTTCCGGCCAAGGCCCTGCGCCCCCCAACGCCCCGGTCTTCGTGGATCAAAGCAGCGCCCGCCCAACCCGGATTCGCCCCGCCGGCAACGCCAATCCCTCCGGCGCTCTCCCGCCTCCGTTGGTGGGCAGCATGAATCTGCCCCCATCGGAAGAGAACGTCGACACAACCGGCCCCGCCGAAGCGTCGACTCCCGTCGCCCTGCAACCGCAACGGAATCAGCGCACCTCCACTCCCTCAGCCCCGCTCCGCATTGCCCCACAGCCCATGAATCCCGTGGCCGCTCAGGCCCAGGCCGGCTTTGCCGAGCAAACCGACAGCCAGCTCACGCAGGGCTCTGCATCCAACCAAACGAAGTCGGGTGTCCCTGGTTCCCCGTACTTCGGGGACCTGGGACAGCACGAACCCCAATCGGCCGCGCCCGCTGTGCCACAACCAACCGTGCAACCCGCCCTTGCCGGCCAGGGCAACTACAACCTCGCCCAGTACAGCCCCTCCGCGCAGCAGGCGGCTTCCGGCGCATTCTCCGCGCCGCAGCAGCCGCAGCAATCAGCGCAGCAGCCCGCGGCCAGTCCGCAGTGCCCGCCTGCGGCCTCGCCGCCAAAGCCAAAGCCCGGCGCCGGCGCCAGCACGGCCCATCGAAAGCCAGCCGCAAAGCCGGCTCAGCAGTTGCGCCAGGAGCCCGCCCAAACCCTCGCCAACGCGCCCGTCGAGGCCCCGCCGGCCGAAACCGTGACCCCCGCCCCAGCTCCCGCTGCTGAGCCTGTCCCGCCAGTCGAGCCGCAGCAGCCGGCAGAAACCACGCAGCCGATTGCTCCCGCGCCCGCATCCGGCTCGGGCCTCAGCGACGAGCAGCTTGAGCAGCGCAATCTGCCCCCGCTGCGCGGTCCCTGGGTCCGCATTCAGCGCCAGCCCAACCCCCTGAGCCCCCGTGAGCAGGCTGAACAGCAACTGCAGGCCATCGAAAGCGGTTACAGCGGCTGGTTGGGCGGTTCAATGCTGTTCAACTATCGCAGCGGCTCGCCCGGCTACGATCAACTCGCCGCCATCGAGGCGCCCTTCGAGGCCTCTACGCCGCTCGGAACCCACGCCCGCATCACCGTCATACCGCGCCCCGTCTTCCTTGACTCCGGCCAGGCCATCGGAACCGCCGACCTCTCGGTTACAGAGTCCGAATCCAGCCGCACCTGCCTCGTCACCATCCCCGAGCCTATCGGAACCTACGTCGCCACGCAGAACGACACGCCCTGCTCGTCCCCGTCCATCGGCTCCTTCATCCCGCCCGCGCAGCAGAACTCCTATGGCCTCGGAGGCGAGCTCCAGATCTCCTTCCCGAATCTGACCATCGCCGGCGGCTACACTCCCTACTACTTCCTCGTCTCCAACATCACCGGCCGATTCCAGTGGAAGCCTGCAAACGGCCCCGTTACCTTCAGCTTCGTCCGCGACGCCGTCAAGGACTCGCAGCTCTCCTACGCGGGCCTGCGCGATCCCGCCGGCAACACGCTCTCGACCCAGGGTCAGATTTGGGGCGGCGTCGTGGCCAACCAGGGCCAGGTTCAGCTCTCTCATGGCGATGCCGAGTCCGGCTTCTACTTCTCAGCCGGCGGCCAGATCCTCACCGGCTACAACGTCCAGCAGAACCGCCGTTTCGACGCCACCGGCGGCGCCTACTGGCGCGTCTTCGCCTCGCCCGAACTAGGCAACCTCACCGTAGGCGCCAACTTCTTCGCCATGCACTATCTCCACAACCAGAACGCCTTCACCCACGGCATGGGCGGCTACTTCAGCCCCCAGGCCTACTTTCTCGGCAACGTCCCCTTCACCTGGTCCGGCCACTACGAAACCCGCTGGCACTACAACATCGTTGGCGCGCTTGGCGTGCAGGCCTTTCAGGAAAACGCAACCGCCCTCTGGCCGCTGGCCGGTGACAAAGCTCTCGAGACCAGCCAGAACAATCCCATGCTGCCCGCCGTCACCAGTGTGAGCGCCAACTACGACCTCCACGGCGAGGCGGCCTACCAGATCGGCAGGCACTGGTTCGCCGGCGCTTATCTCGCCGCCAACAACACCCGCGACTACACCTACACCTCGGTCGGATTCTTCGTCCGCTTCCTGTTCCGCGAGCAGCCTTCCACCGCCACTGCCCCCACCGGCCTGTTCCCGGTCGACGGCCCACGCCCCTTCACCGTCCCGTAGGCCCCGGACTCCTCGCTCCCTTGCTCCCTGTATTTTCGTTCCCTTGTTTCCTCGTTCCCTGTATTACAATTGCCCCGTCTTAAGGAGAACGACTGATGAGAACCGATCGTTGGCTGATTCTTTCCCTGCTCCTGCTCGTTTCTGGCATCTGGAGCCTTCTTGAGTGGTGCCACGGCACTGCGGGCGTCAGCTTCGCTCTTCCCTTGGCCCAGACCAAGCTCACGGTCGACGTCGCAAGCACCGGCGCGCCCGTGCTCCTCGGCCTTCCACTGGTCCTCTTCGGCCTGCTGTTCATGTGTATTGCCCTCATCGCGGCTCTTCTCGCCCAATTCCGCTCGCCCGTTCGCAGCCGCAAGCCGGCGGAGCAAACGCCGCCGCCAACCCTCCCCAAGGCGAATTGACTTTTCGCGGTGCTGGTTTGCCGGCTCCCTGATTCACCGGCCGCTGGCGGCGGAAGCGCGCCAGGAATTTCCGCCCTTATTTCCACGTTGCCGAAACGACGGGCCCAGTGAGACGATCCGTGCGGGGATCTTCTTCAGCAACATCGGGACTCTATTTCTCTCAGGGCTTCATTGCTTCTTAGGCGCCTCATGGGCGTTGGGCCTTTGTGGTGTCTATGAACCTGAAAAGCCGGAACCTCTCCGCTGATGGAATTCAATTCAGCGGATCGGCCGGCGCCGGGATTGCCTTTGCCGTTGCAAGCGGGCGATGAAATCGTTGGCCGCAATGCATGACGACGATCGAGTGGATCAGGCTGCCAGGGAAGCGTGCATTTATGGAAGACACGGGTCGAGCAGATTCATCCTCCGCAAATCGTCCTTGAGTCAGAATCCCGCCTTACGATGGGTTACCAAAGGGCCAGAAGCAATTACGTTGGTTCAAGCTGTCAGCGCACAAGGAAGCGGGCAGACCCTCTGAGCTGATCTATGATCACGCACACGGGGCGCTCGATCCTCAAGAGACAACGATCTGGTCAGGAGAAACACCATGAAGGTCGCCCTCATTTTTGCGTTGGTTCTCACTGCACTTCCCGCGCACGCACGCCCGCTTGAGCCGGTCTATCCCCATCGGCTCATGCTTATCCATCGCGTGCCACTGCGGGGGATGCACTTGGCGCCGCAGGCTGCGCAGGCTGTCACCGCCTCCTGGTATGGCCAGCACTATGCCGGCAGGCCCACCGCTTCCGGGGCGATCTTCGATCCTACACAGATGACCGCCGCGCATCGCACGCTGAAGCTCGGCACCCGCGTCCGTGTAACCAACCCCGAGAACGGGACGAGCGTTGTAGTCACAATCAACGATCGCGGCCCCTTCGCGAAAGGACGGGATCTGGATCTGAGCGAAGGCGCGGCCAAGTTATTGGGCTTCCGAGACAAAGGCGTTGCCAGGCTGCTCATTGAGATTCTGTGAGCGGCGGTGATATCGTCGCCGTGACCGATTCCTGCCTCGAATCTGCCAGGGATCGTTAAATGTCAATCCCCAAAATCGCTCGAAGAGTCTGTGCCTAGCCGCTAACTCGTTGATTTCGCTCTCCCTTGCTCTGTTGTTCCCTCGCTCCCCGTTCTTGCAGATTATTTCCCCGCTCCAGCGCACAATGTCTGCATGAACCTCCTTACAGCCATCTCCGCCTCGGATCGAATCGGCCCCTCGTCCCTCCCCGAGCCCACGAAAACTAATCGGTGCTCTTTTCGAATACCCCGGGCGGGTATATTTTCTGGCATAACTCGTTCAGAATCAATCGAGTGATCCCGAGATCGCGGTCAAAAACGGTCAAGTTTTGTCCTGCGGCTGTTCGGACCTCTTTGGCGTTCTTCCTGTTTTCCCCGAATCAGGACCTGAGCACGCTAGTGGAGGTTCTCAACCTCACTCAATTTCTCGAATACTTAAGAAAATTAAGATATGCAGTTGACAAACCAACAAAAGACGATTATTGTCTGCTTAGACATTAAGTAAGAGAACCTTCTCGATGCCCGAAGACCCCAAACCCGCTTCCGACTGGCAGGACCTCCTTCGCATTGCCCAGGGCGCTCCCTTCGTCATCGAGCGCGTCCGCATCCCCGAGAAGCAGATCGCCATCGAAGGCCAATTCACCCTCCCCCAGTTAGCCAGTCTGAGCCTCGAGGATCAGGTTTTCATCATTGCCTTTATTCGGTCCCACGGCACCATCAAGGACATGGAGCAGACCTTCGGCGTCAGCTATCCCACCATCAAGGCCCGCCTGAACCGCATCTCCAGCCAACTGGATTTCGTCGAAACCAACCCCGCCCCATCGCCCACTGAAGTCCTGAACCGCCTCAGCAGCGGCGAAATCTCGGCCGCTGACGCCATTCGCGAACTGGAGGCTCTCAAATGATTCCCAACCTCGCCGTTCTCGAGATTCGAAGCCCGTACTGGCGCATGCCCCGGCTCTGGCTCCCGCTCTTTCTGCTCTGGATTCCCGTCATCCTGCTTTCGCCGCTGATCCTTCTGGTCGTGTGCGCGGTGTGCCTGGCCGGCCGCATCGCCCCCGGTCGTGCCATTGCCGCCTTCTGGGCGCTGTCCTGCGGCCTGACCGGGCTGCACGTCCACGTCAGCTCGGGCTACAACAAGGTCCTGGTTCGCATTCTCTAAAGGAGACCTCAACATGACTCGTGATCGCGAACTCATGCAACTGATCGCCATCGGCCGCATCACGCCAGCCGAGGCCGAGCGCCTGCTCGCCGTTTGGAATGAGGGACGGGAGGCGTTCCTGGTAATGCTGGGTTGTTTTTTGATCGTGTTGCTGGCTTCGCCCCACGCGTCCTTGTCGTGGATGCTCGATATCGCCAGGTCCTCGCTGCCGCGGTTGACCGGGGGCTTCGATCATGTACTTTCAACCGTTATGCGCCTGCGAGGAGGAGTCCTATGAACGAACATCGCCGCAAGATCCTCGACATGTTAGCCGCCGGGAAGATCACCGCCGACGAGGCCGATCGCCTGCTCGCCGCCCTCGAACCCGAATCGACCGCCGCGCCGGGCACGTTTTCCGCCAACATTGGCGGCTTTGCCAGCACGCAGGATACGCCCCGGAAGACGAAGGCCAAGTATCTCCGCGTGCTCGTCGAAGCGGACGAATCGAAGAACGGCACGAGGGGCCCCACGACCGTCAACGTCCGCGTCCCCATGCAGTTGCTGCGCGCCGGTGTCCGCCTGGCCAGCCTCATCCCCGTCCAGGCCCAGGAGCAGCTCGACGAAGCCCTGAACCGCCACGGCGTACCGCTCACCGTCTCGCAAATCAAGCCCGAGAACCTCGAGGAGTTGATCGACCACCTCGAGGACCTCACCGTCGACGTGGACGCCAAGGACGAAAAGGCCAAGGTCCGCGTCTTCTGCGAGTAAGGCCAGGCGGGCGGATGGCCGCGCCCGCCGCAGTTTGCGCGGCCCGAACCACATCTACTGCAATGTCAGAGTGCCGCTGCCGTAGTCGAGGTTGCAACTGCTGCCGCTGAGAAGGACGTCGTAGGTAACGTCAAGCGTCTTTCCGTCCGGGCTAAGTGTCCCGAGCAAACCGAGTGTTTCGCTCGACGCTGGAGTCAGGCTGGCTCCGAAGTAGTTCCCAATGTAGCTGGCGCTCAAGCTGATCGGTGTGGCGCCGCCGGACGAGATGCACGAATAGCCCGTCACATTTACCGTTCCTCCAAGGCCGAGGTACCCGTAGGAGTTCGGCGCGCTGCTTTGGTCGAGGGCTACCGAAACCGTGAAGCTCTGCCCAGTGATCTGCGACGCGAGCGTGCCGGAGTAGGTTCCGTTGAGCGCCGGATATTCGATCCCGGTAACAGTTCCCTGCGTGGTACAGGAGCCGCTCAGCGTAAAGCTTCCGTTCGTCATGGTTGATCCGCTCACCGTGGCGCTCAAGGAAAAGGCCGGATTTCCGGCGACGGCAGTGCCCAGCTTTAGATTCCCGTCGGCATCGACTGTTCCGGTCAGCGCCTCGCTGAAGAATCCAATGGGGCTCCCGCAGCAGCCGTTGCTCGAGCAAACGTTGTCAGTTGCTGCCGGGCCCATCGCGATGCCCGATACGCTTCCTGCATTGGATGTCAGATAGACCGCAATGGGAGCAGTTCCGCCCGTCGTGAGGTTGGCAGTGAACTCCCAGTTCCCCGTAATGTTCGCGGGAACGCCCGAAGTTGTGGAATTCTTCCCCCCGCAGCCCATCGTGCCGGCCGTTAAAACGGCACACACAATCGGAGCGGCGACGCAGCGTGCGCATCTCGCAAATGCCTGGGAAGTCATTTCAGATACCTCCCTGATCCAATTTGTATTGTGGAATTCCCGTCTGGTTAGACGAATCTCGCGTTCTGGGGTTGTGGGCCCGGGTTCCGGTCACGCTCGACGGCTTTAGGGCCGTCTTAATGGCTTCTGCATCGGCACCACCTGCACGCTCACGTCGCGCACCTCTGAGAGAAACCGGTTCAGCACCGAGCCGTGGAACAGAATGTCGAACCGCGACCGCGCCGACTGCCCAAACACCACGTGCGAGATGCTCTCCTGCTGCGCAAACCGGATCAGCGCGTCGGAAACGTTCCGGTCCGTCAGCATCACGACCTTTGCCCCAAGGTCGCGCGCCATCCGCGCGTATTCCTCCAGCCGGTGATATGCCTCGGGATCGCTGTGGCCCTTGTCGTCCGGCCGGTTCACGTAGACCGCGTACCAGTTCGTCGCCAGACGGCCGGCAATCCTCGATCCCACGCGCAGCAGCCTCTCCGTGCCCGGCCTCGTGCTCAGGCACACCATCACCTTTTCCGGAATCGGCGCCTGTTCCAGCCCCTGCGTCCGCCGGTACTCGGCGGCGCGGTTGCTCACCTGTTCCGCCGTCGTCCGCAGCGACAGCTCGCGCAGCAGGTTCAGGTTGCCTTTGCGGAAGAAGTTGGCCAGCGACTGCTCCACCTTCTCCGGAGCGTAGATCTTGCCTTGCCGCAGGCGGCTCCGCAACTCCTCGACGGTCAGATCGACGTTGATCACCTCGTCGGCCCGCTTGAAGAAGCTGTCCGGCACCGTCTCGCGGATCGTGGTGTTCGCCGAACGGTTTACCGTATCGTTCAGCGTCTCCAGGTGCTGGATGTTCACCGCGGTCATTACGTTAACGCCCGCGTCGAGCAGCTCCAGCACGTCTTCATATCGCTTGCGGTTCTTGCTGCCCGGAACGTTGGTGTGGGCCAGCTCGTCCACGATCGCGGTGTGCGGATGCCGCGCGATGATCGCGTCCACATCCATCTCTTTCAGGGTGACGCCGCGATAAGGAATCTCCTTCTGCGGCACGACCTCCAGGTCGCGGACGCGAGCTTCGGTGTCCTTGCGCCCATGCGACTCCACCAGCCCAATCACCACGTCGATGCCTTGCTGGTGCTTCATGTTGTAGGCATCGTTCAACATGTGGTAGGTCTTGCCCACACCTGGCGCTGCGCCGATGTAGATTCTCAGTCGAGCGAGTTCCGGCTTCTTCTCTAAGACGATCTCCGCCATGCCTTAGCCCACCTCGACGGGATGATGAACCTCTTGTGCCACAGCCGTGGGCAGCGTAAATCGGAATGTCGATCCGTGCCCCAGGCGGCTTTCCACCGCGATCTGGCCGCCCAGCGACTCCACCAGCCGCCGCACCAGCGCCAGTCCCAGCCCCGAGCCCTGCTCGGAGAAGGGATTGAAGCGGTCGAAGATCGAGCTCAGCCGCTCCGCCTCGATGCCGCGCCCGGTGTCGCGCACGCTGAACTGCACAAAGTTCTTCACCTCTTCGGCGGCCAGCAGAACCTCGCCGTCCTCCGGCGTGTACCGCAGCGCGTTCGACAGCAGATTGTCCAGAATCGACCGCAGCGCTCGCCGGTCGGCCTGTACGGCGGAAAGATCCGCGTAGGCGCTTACCTCCACGCGGATGTGCTTCTTCGCCGCCTCGTCGCACAGCCGGTCGCGTGCTTCGTTCAGTACCTGCAGCGGGAGAATCGGCTCCAGCTTCGGCTCGCGCTTGCCCGTGTCCAGCTCGGACACTTCGATCAGGTCGCTCATCAGGTCATCCAGTTGCTCCGCCTCCTGGCTCACTGAAGCCACCAGTTCGGTCTGCAAATGGGTCATTTCTCCGCCGAAGCCCTGCGCCATCGCGTACAGCCCGCGCCTCAATTGCAGCAGCGGATCGTGCAGCTTGCGGCTTGCCACGGCGATGAACTGCGTCTTGAAGCGGTCCGTGTCCTGCAGGCTGGTCACGTCTTCCAGCGTGGTCACCGCGCCCAGCAGGCGGCCGTCGGAGTCGCGCATCGGCGTCGTGCGCAGCCGGTAGCTGCGTTCCTGCTGGCCGATCCGCATCGGCAGCATCGACGCTTCTCCCTCCGCGGCCACTGCCTTCTGCATCGACACCACGTCGCGGATCGCGCCTAGAATCTTTTCCCCGCCCGGCGCGTTCGTCAGTGCCATTCGATCGCCGGCCGCCTCGCCCAGCAACTCCGTCGCCGCCTGGTTCACCTTCAGCACGTGTCCCTTGCCGTCGGTCACGATGATCGGCTCGAAGATCGACTGCAGCACCGCGTCGGACAGTTGGAACTCCATCTGCCGCCGCCCGGCCTCGGTATCGCGCATCTCGCGGAGCCGGACAGCGATCCGGCTTAGCTCACTGGCCAGCGCGCCAAAGCTGTCGCGGCCGCTCCATTCCACGCGGTGCTCCAGGTTGCCCTGCGCGATGCGATGCGCGTCGCGCGCCAGCGTGTTGATCGGCCGCAGCACCAGAACGATGGTCGCCACGGCGATCGCGGCGGCCGCCACGCCCGCCGCGTATCCCAGGTGCAGTTGCCCGCTCGCCGCCAGCGCTCGATGCGCCACTGCCACCAGCCCAACTGTCAGGCAGCAAAGCAGTACACAGCCGAGAATTAATCGCTGGGTCAGGTTCAGCATGGTTGGTGTCCGCGCCGGAGAATGATGACCATTCCATTCTCGCGGATACAGCCGCGACCTGCAAACTCCGCCTTTTCCTCGCCCTGTTTCCTGGAGTTACGGAATCCGGCACACCGCCAGCGTCCGGTCATGCCACTGGCAGTTCAGGCCCCCCGGCGCCGGCATCGACACCAGCGCCCAATCCACGCCAAACTCCGACTTCAGCCGCTCGAAGTCAGCGAGCTCGAAGCTTCGCCAGCCCTCCTCCGCCGCTACCTGACGTGCCCAGACCGGCCCCAGTTTCGGCACCTGAATCACCACCGACCCATCTTTTGCCGCATCCGCCAATGCACTCCGTTCCGCCAGCGCGCGAAATCCGTGCTCGTCCTCGCCAGGAGCATCCAGATAGTGCGGGTCCAGCGCAAAGTAGGCGTCCACCGGCGTGTTTTGCCGGATCCACGCAAATGCCTGCAGCCAATCGTTGTCCGCCGTAACGCCCGGCAGCTCCAGGTGCGGACTCGCTGGCAGCAGGGCTCGCTGCGCCGCGAACATCCCGCCATCGATCAGCGCGAGATAGACCGCCCAGCGCCAGATCGCGCGCCGCAGCAAGAAGCGCCCAATCAGCCCCCCGGCAATCAGCACCAGAAACAGATAGACGAGCTGCAGATACCGCATGGGTTGCAGCGGAGCCAGCCGGATCGGCGCGTCCGGCGCCAGCATCGCGAATGCCACCGTCTGCTGAAAGGCCCCGAACGCGAACACGACCCACGCAAATCGCGACAGATTCATCTCGCCGCGTCGCCCGGCAATTCGCGCCAGCAGCCAGAACAGCGCTAGCGGCGCCAGCGCGCCCAGCCATTCGTACCACGCCCACCGGCCCAGAAAAAGATAGTCCTTGCCTTCAACCGCCTGCCGCCAGGCCGGATTCGGGGGGCCGAAGACCGGAATCGCTGCCAGCGCCCCCAGCGAAGCCTTGCGCCATTTGCCGAAGAACCTCGCGCCCCCTTCAAGGAAGATCAGCCAGGTGAAGAAAGCGAACGAGATTCCCATCGCCCCCATGATCGGATGGATCGCGAAACCCAAAGCGAGGCAGGGAATTGCCTGCCATGTCTTGTTTTCCACAATCCGCCACACCGCGATCGCGGTCAACGCGGTCGCCAGATTCCGCATGTGCAGATGCTGGTCGACAATGAACAGCGCTGTGCCCGCCACCGGCAGCGTAAACATCGCCGCCAGCATGGCCACTGCCGCCCACTGCGCGGCTATTTCCACAAACAGTTTCCGCGCGATACCGCGTCCGGCCCACAGGATTGCGGCCAGCGAAAGAAGCTGCAGAATCAGTTCAATCCACGCCAGATCGATCCGGGTCGCTCGCACGATTCCGGCGACGGCTTTGTCGAAGATGCTGACCTGCATCGAGGAACGGAAGAAATCCGCGTCGTGCGGATAGAGCGCCGGGTTCAGATCGGCCTTGATGGCGCATAGGTACACGCCGTCGTCCTCGTAGCCCGGATGATAACCCATCACCAGAAAGCCGAGAACCGTGAACAACAGCAGCGGAGCCACGACAGTCGCCAACTTGTTCTGCATCAGCTCCGGAATCCTCACTCTGTCATCGCTCCAGATCGGTTGGTGCCCTGTCCCTTAAGTTCGCAGCACAAATACAGTTGTCATCCTGAGCGCAGCAAGCCGCGTTTTTGCGGCTTGCGGAGTCGAAGGATCTGCAGTTGCTTTTCAACGAGCCTCAGAATTCACCATACGAGAAAGCTCGTCCATCGTTCCGCGCCCTCGCGCTCCCGCTATGGCTGATTCACTAGCAAATAGTTCCCACTGTTCTCTGCTACTACGTGCAAACTGTCTTTCCCCACGACGGCCTGCAAGTGACCCATGTCGTCGCCCCAAGTCAGCAGGTAGGTGCGATCCTTGCTCTTCCATCGCTCCACGAATCCGGCGTCGTCGATAAACACCTTTGGCGCATCGGGCGCATTCGATCCGTATTCCAGATTATTGCTTCGCCCATTCAACAGCAATGCGGAGCGATTCGTGTAAAAGAAGACCGAAGAGAACGCGTAGTAGGCATCGGACTCGATCAGTTGTCCCGGCGGGCTTTGTTCGAGCGCTGCCGTCAGCGGATACGACCCGAGATAGTTGTCGAATCGGATCAGCGCGATATGCGCGGTCCCGAAAAAGCCAATCATCGCCAACGCCAGCACCGCTGCCGTGCGCGCCACGCTCTTCCGGAAGAGCCAGAGCGCAGCCGCGGCTAACCCGAAGTCTGCCGCGGCCAGCCCCAGCGGCAGCTTCAAATACGCGAATGCAGGAAGAGTCAGGTCGGCCAGATGGCCCAAAGAGAGGGTATACATCTCCGGGTTCTGCGTGAGCGCTTGCGCTAATTCTCCTCTCGCCGGAACGCGCGCCACCAGCGCAAACACCGTGCCCAGTGCCGCGAACAGCAAGAAGAAGATCGCCGTCAGCGCGCCCGTGCTCCAGCGAAAGAATCGCTTCTCGTCCAGCGCGTCGCCCGCCAGAATCGCCAGCGCCGGGTAGATCGGCATCGAGTAGTACTCCTGCGTTGTCGAGAAAGTGAAGAAGACCATCACCACCGCGATCCAGCACAGGGCCATGATCCGCATCCGGCCCGCGCGCGTCGATCGCCCGTAGCCGAGCCTCGCCGCACCCGGCAAGTAGGCCGCCCACGGAAACAGCCACACCAGGTTCAGCAGCCAGAAGGCCGCCCGGGGAACGGTGTTGTAGTCGCGCGGATAGCGCAGGTTCAGAAAGCGCAGCAGGTGCTCGTTGAAGAAGTAGAACCAGAAGAAGCCGTGATACTGGCCCGGCCCGCTGTGCAGCGTGAATGCAAAATACGGAGGGTTCCGCAGCGTCGCCAGAACGTGCCACGGCGCGGCCACCAGCAACGCCGCGCCGATTGCGATCCCCAGGTGCAGTCGCTTCCACGAGTCCCGCCGCAGCAGTTGCCGCGTCACGCCCATATACACCAGGCACGCCAGTACGGGAAACACGCCGGCGATCAATCCCTTCAGCAGCAGCCCGCATCCCAGCGCGATCCCCAGAACCAGCGCCCAAAGCCGCGGATGCTTCTCACCCTCCTCGAGCAGCCGCATCCACGCCCAGATGGCTGCGGTAATCGTCAGTGTCAGCGATGCGTCCGGAATCAGAATCCGCGTGAACAGATACAGTCCCGTGGCGGTCGCCAGCCCGACCCCGGCGAAAACCGCTGCTCTGCCTCCGATCCCCCAGCGCGCGAACCGGTACGTCACCCAGCAGAGCAGAATTGCAGCCAGCGCCAGCGGCAGCCTCGCCGCCCAGTCGCTCACTCCGAAGATTCGGAACGAGCCCGCCATCATCCAGTACACCAGCGGCGATTTTTCCAGATACGCTACGCCGTCCAGACGCGCCGTCACCCAATCGCCGCTGGCCAGCATGGTGCGCGCAATCTGTGCCTGAACCGCATCCACGTCATCCATCAAATGCGGTGGACTTAGGACGCCGGGGAAGAATACGAGGGCCGCCGTCAGGAGGACGAGGAATCCTCCGCCAGCGCAGGCTCCAGCCGCTCCGCCTCCGTGTTCCGCTCCTGGACCGGTTCCACCTTCCATCGCTTCATCCACAGTATCAGCATGAACAGTCCCCACAGGTGGTACCCCCAGTTCGCCTTCCGCTCCATGTGCTCCTGGATCAGCCGCTCCACGGCATCCGCGTGGAACAGTCCAGTCTGCTGGATGGTTTCCCGGCTCAGCGTCTCCCGCAGCAGCGGGTTCAGCACGCCGCGGAACCATTCGTGGATTGGTATGTCGAAGCCCTCCTTCGGCCGCTGGAGGATTGCCGGCGGCAGCGTGCGCCGCATCAGCGTTCGCAGCACGACCTTGGTCTGCACGCCCCGCAGCTTGAAGCTCTCCGGCAGCCTCGCCGCGAAATCGACGATCCGGTCGTCCAGGTACGGCGGTCGAACCTCGATCGAGTGCGCCATGCTGATGCGGTCCACCTTGTAGAGCAACCGGTCGGGGAGCGCATATCGCTGGTCGAAGTCCAGAAAGCGCTCAATCGTTCGCCCCGGCTGCATCTGGCGCAGCACTCCGCCCAGGGGCGCGGCGTCGGCATAGCGGAAGATGCGTCGTTTCTCCTCCTCGGTGAAGGCGCCGTCCCAGAACACATGCGCCGCCTCGGCCGAAAGCAGCGAGCCCTGCAGGAACCGCTGCAGTTTGTACTCGAATCCGATCTTCTCGTCGCTGGCCGGGAGCGTCCGCGCCAGTCCCAGCGCCGCTCGCAGCGTTGGCCGGGGCATACGGGCCGCGATCCGCCGGTAGCAGTCCGCCTTGTACGTCAGATATCCGCAGAACAGTTCGTCGGAGCCTTCGCCGCTCAAGGCCACCGTCACGTCGCGGCGGGTCATCTTCGCCAGATACCAGATCGGAACCGCCCCCGCATCCGCGCTCGGCTCGTCGGAATAGTAGCCCAACTCGGCGATAACCTCCGGTAGGTCCATGCCTTCGTTCAAGTCCAGCTCTTTGTGCTCCACACCGTAGTGCTCGGTGATCTCTTTCACGTACCGGCTCTCATCGAACGACTTGCCCTGAAACGTGATCGAGAATGTCTTCAGATTCCGCCCCCCGGCCTGCATCGCATAATGCAGCAGCGTCGATGAATCCAGTCCGCCGCTCAGCCAGATGCCCACCGGCACATCGGCCACCAGTTGTTCCGCGATCGATCGCTTCAGCAGGCCGTCGAGTTCCTCGCACGCTTCGTCCAGGCTCCGGGGCGGGGAAGCCGGCGAAGCAGGGCGCAAATACGAGTTCACGGTTACCTTCTTGTCCTGCCACTCCAGAAGGCATCCTGGCATCAGCTTCGTGATGCCTTCGATCAGCGTATAGGGCCCCGGAACGTAATTCAGGCTCAGAAAACAGTTCAGCCCGTTCAGATCGATCCGTCGCGGAACCTCCGGATGGGCGAAGATGCACTTCAGCTCCGAACCAAAGAAAATCTCGCCATCCTGAATCCTGTAATACAGTGGCTTGATCCCCATCCGGTCCCGCGCCAGAACGAGCCGCCGCTCCGACTCCTTCCAGATCGCCACCGCGAACATCCCGCGCAACCGCCGAAAGCAATCGTTCCCCCATTCGAGGTACGCGCTGAGCAGTACTTCCGTGTCCGACCGGCTCACGAATCGCCGGCCCATCTGCTCCAATTCCGAGCGCAGCTCCATGAAGTTGTAGATTTCGCCGTTATAAACGATGGTGCAGTCGCCGTCCTGGCTGCGCATCGGCTGCTCGCCGCCCGCGAGATCGATCACCCGCAGCCGCGCAGCTCCCAGCGAAACATTCGGCGTCGAAAAGCTATCCTGCCGGTCGGGTCCGCGGTGCGTCAGCCCGCGCAGCCCATTCGCCAGCACCCCCTCCGGGAGCCTTCGCGAAACATGTGTGTAGCCGACGATTCCGCACATGGACAAAGCTCCGCTTCTTCAGGCTGTGCACCGGTACAGCTTTGATCGACCAGTCAAAAGACACTCTGAGGATACTCGAACAGGGTGGGAAATTCATGCATCCGAAATCCGCAGGCGCAATCGAAAAGCACGTCACAGCGCGGGCAGCAGCATCCGCAGCAGCAGGAAGCCGCCCACTCCGGCGAAGAAGACGAGCGCCATGCGGATGCCCGGCTCCCGGTTTACCTCGGGCACCAGGTCGGTCGCGGCCACGTACAGAGCCACGCCCGCCGAGAGCGGCAGTCCATACGGAACCCACCGCGGCACAAGCTGGATCACCAGCACGCCCGCCAGCGTGGCCCCGGCCAGCGCCACCGCCGACCAGAACGCCGACGCCCGGCTCCGTCCGCCCGCCAGCATCACGCTCGCCATCGTGAATCCCTCCGGCGCTTTGTGCAGCAGGATCGCCAGAAAGATCAGCCACCCAAGCCGGCTCGACAGCGCGAACCCCGACCCGATTGCCACGCCGTCGAATACCGCATGGAAGCTCAGCCCGCCCAGCACCGAGTAGCTCGTGCGCGCCGACACAAACTCGTCCGCGTGCGTCTCTTCGCCGTAGTGAAAGTGCGCGTTGATCGTGTGCTCCAGCAGATGGATGACGCAATAACCGGCCATGATCAGCGCCGGTCCCCACTTTGGATTCAGCCGCAACCCTTCGGGCGCCATCTCCACCAGCGCCGTCGCCATCAGGAATCCCGCGCCCAGCGCGACAAAGTAGCGCAGATATCGTTCGATGCCTCGGGCTCGCACCAGCACCAGCCCGCCAACCACATCCGCCAGCGCCGCGATCGTTCCGAGAATGAGAGAAATCTTGAGCATTTACTAACCAGGTGTCAGGTGTCAGGTTTCAGACGGGACGCGCCTAAGCCTTTGACCGTAGTTTGTCGAGAAGCGCATAAAGCATCTTGCCGATTTCCTGTGAAAGCCCCTCGGATTCTTTGAGCAATTTCGAGTCGCCCATTTTGAGTGACCTTGCAATCTCCAACTGCGTTTGGATCTCGAAGTTTGATCCTCGGGCAATCCAAAGAAACTGCCTGTATTCTCCGATGCCTGATCGGCCATGCCCCTCGGCAATGTTGCTTGGAATCGAAACTGCGGCACGCCGAAGTTGGCTCGTCAACCCGTATGTTTCCTCCCGCGGGAAACTTTGCGTAAGTTTGTAGATTCCTATTGCCAGTTGCATCGACTTTTGCCATACCGTCAACTCACGAAACGACCGCAGCACGATTCCCGCCTTTCTAAAGCAGAGCGCCTCCGGTTAGCTGACACCTGACACCTGGAACCTGAAACCTGTCTTTCACCCGCTATGCCGGATGTGCAGCACATCCCCGTCCTGCACCACGTACTCCTTGCCCTCCAGCCGCAGTGTCCCTTTGGCCCGTGCCGCGGCCTCGGAGCCGGCATCCAGCAGGTTGTCCCAGCGAATCGTCTCGGCGCGGATGAAATGATGCTCCAGGTCGGTATGAATCACGCCTGCCGCCTGCGGCGCCTTTGCCCCCACGGGCACCGTCCATGCCCGGCATTCGTCCTCGCCCGCGGTAAAGAAGCTGATCAAGCCCAGCAGTTCGTAGCTCTTCCGGATCAATCGCACCAATCCGCTCTCGTGCAGCCCGTAGCTGTCCAGAAAGTCCGCCGCCTCGGCGTCGTCCATCTCCGCCAGCTCCGCCTCCACCTTGCCGCAGATGGCCGTCGCGCCCGCATTGGGCCTGCGGGCAATCTCATCCAGCTTCCAGCGGCTCACTGCGGCATCCAGATCGTCGCCCAGAGTCGTACTCTCGCTCACGTTCAGCACGTAAAGAATTGGCTTTTGCGACAGGAACATGAAGCCCTTGATGAGCTTCTTCTCTTCCGCCGTCATCTCCAGTTCCCGCAGCGGAATCCCCTTTTCGATCGATTCCTTCGACCGCAGCAGCAGCGCAAGTTCCCGCTCCAGATCGCTGGTGCGCGCCTTCTTCAGATCCTTCTCCACCCGCTCGATCCGCTTCTCCACCTGTCCCAGATCGCTCACCATCAGGTCGAATTCGACGTTCTTCGCGTCGTGCAGAGGGTCGATCGGCCCGGTGTGCGGAATCGCCTCGTCCTCGAACGTCCGCAGCACGTGGATCAGCGCGTCCACGTTGCGCAGGTTCGTCAGGTACGTGGTTTCCTTCAGCGCCTCCTGCCCGATTGCCGCCACGTCGACGTACTCCACCGACGCGAAGGTCGTCTTTTTCGGCGAGTAAAGCGCCGACAGTTTCTCCAGCCGCTCGTCGGGCACGCGCGCCACGCCGATGTGCGCTTCGCGCGGGTTCGCCCTACCGTGCTCTTCGATCTTGGCCTTGGTCAGAATCTTGAACAGCGACGTCTTGCCCACCTGCGGCAGGCCGATAATGCCGGTCTTCATAGTTGTTCCATCGTAGCCGCTGCGGGGAATTCATCGCGCGTGCGGCCCTTCCCGATGATACAGGAGCCGACAGTTCGCGGTTTGCAGGTGCCGCGACGATAGAGAGGCGAGCAGATTCTCGCCACCGGCCAGCGCACGTTGGAAGGAAACAGTTCTCTTTTAATAGATTGCGGTCATCACAGCAGCGGCAATATCCATCGGCCAGTGCGCCACGATCAGCGGCGCTAGGCGCCGCGTGCGCATGTAGAACAGCATCATCACCAGTACTCCAGGCAGAAACCCGAGAAACCGGAACGCCAAGTACTTCCAATCCGCCACAAACGGCAGCGCGCAGTGCTGCAGAGCCCACCAGAACCCCACGAACAACCACGGAATCCACGTGCGGCCTGTGAGCGCCCGCATGCGCGGCAGGACATATCCGTTGTACGTCGCTTCCTCCGTTGGCGACCAGATCATCCACCACAGCGTGACGCTGTATATAGTGGCCCAAACCGGCAGCGCATGCATATGGAGCAGATATCGATTGACGGAATTATCCGTGGACCCGTACAGCAGCAGCCGCGCCGCGTAGCTGCCGCCGAGAAAGAACGGAAAGATCAGCAGGAAATACCCCAGTCCCAGCCACACATCGCGGCCCAGCCGCAAATGCACCGGCCCTATAAGATCGCGTAACCGGATCCCCTCACGCCGTGTAAAGTACTTCAATCCCAGCAGACACCCGATGTCGACCAGCGTCCCATACACTGTCCACCAGTCGCCCGCCGCCCGCCACGGTGTTGCCTGACCCCGCGCCAGAAGAATCAATGCGACCAGGCCCTGGGCCAGCATCAGCAACACGGTCCTTGCCGTAACCAGCAGTAGCGGCCCGGTCCATGCGATGCGCCCGGCGGCTACGCGCTGCCGTATCGAGGGCGGTGCGTTGGCTTGAAGTGCAGCTTCGAGTGTGGCGTGATCGTCCGAAGACACGGCTTGCCTCACCTGCCGCATCATTGTACTTGGTACCGCGGCCTCCAAGCACGGCGCTCAGCTCCGCGTCGTCTCCGCCCGCGCCACCAGCACCACCGTCGCCAGTCCCAGCAGCAGGATCGCTCCTTCTACCTGCTCGCTCCGGTTGTGCAGCTTGTTGAAGTGCGCAGTTGTGACATTGGACGGATCGGCCCCTACGATCGCGCCTCCCGCTGCGATGCGGTCGCGCTCCATCGCGGGAATGATGCCAAACTGTGAGAAGACCGTCCCCGCCATCATCAGCACGACCAGAATCATCGGCGCCAGCACCGCGCGCGGCTTATAGATTCCCCAGGCCGGGGCCAGCGCCATCACTGCCAGAGCCACCATCCCCGAGACCAATCCCATCCCATGTAGGATGCGAATCAGTTGGCCCACAATCGTGCCGGCTGTGTGCGTGTCCGGCCGCAGCGTGGTGAATGTGATGGCCGCAACGATGGGGAAGAAGATCTCACCGCCCAGCCAGACGATGAGCGAGAAGGCAAGCAGCGCGCGAAGCAAGGTTCTCATAAGGACCACACCGTGAGTCGTTGATCGTGAGTCGTGATCCGTGGACCGTGAATCGTGATCAGTCGATTCGATGCGACAGCGGCGCATCACGCAAGAAACCATCGGCGGCGGCATCTACTGGTTGCATGTATCTGTCTGCCCACACACACGAATCACGAACCACGGATCACGAACCACGGCTCACTGTCTTTTCAGCGCCCGCTTCAGCACCGTCTCCAACGCCGCCTTCTGCTCGGCGTACTCGCCTTCCGGCAGCGTGCCCGCGATCTTCTCGCTCTCCAAAGCAAACAGTTCCTCTTTGAGCGCATTCAGCAGCGGGGTATTCCCGGCGCCCGGAGCTGCCGGCCCCGCGTGCGCCACGGGCACTCCTGCTGGCGCTCCGCCAGCCAGAGCAACCCCAGCCGCTCCGGCCGGCCTGCGCAGCAGAAACGCCGCCGAGGCCGCCAGCAGCAACGCCAGTCCGCCCAGAATCCACCACTTGTACTTTGAGAGCGGGTCCGGCGTATTGATCGGCGCGCCGATCCCGCCACCCGGCCCTGCCCCTGGCGCTGCGGCTTCCTGTCCGCCGTTGTCGCCCTGCCCGCCCTGCTCGTCGCGGCCGAACGATCCGTTGCCTGACACCGAAAACTCCAGCGCCTTGCCCGGCGTTGCGTCGCGGCTCAGGAACGTCTGCACCGTCGGGTCCTGCGGCGACGACTCGAATCCCGATCCGCTGCCCCCCGCAAAGGTCATCGATTTCGGCAGCACAACCCAGACCGTCGCCGCCGGCAGCGTGACCACCGAATCAAAGCTGTACTTTCCGCTGCTGTACGGCAGATTGTATTGAATCTGGAACAGCGTGCCCTTGCCGCCCTCATCGGGCTGAATCGGGAAGTTGAACGAGTAGTGGCCCTTCGCTCCATCGGGATCGAGCTTCACGCTGGTCGGCAGGCTGCTCGTCCCCGGCCGCTGCGCCGATGCCTCGCCCAGCACCGCATCCTCCGGCAGAATTACCTCGAACGACTTCTTACTCCACTGCGTCGTCGGCGGAGCGCTCTCGTTCCGAAGCTCGTACCGCTCGACCACGCGAAGCTGCCCGTTATCGACTTCCGCTCCGATCACATGCTCGGCGATCGACACCCCACTCACCTTCGCCGTCACGTCGTACACCGAAACATCGCCCGTCCCTCCGCCCTGCGGCGCAGCAAGAAAATAGTCGGCGCCTTCGTGCGTCACCCGAATCAGGTAGGGATTGTTCCCCGGCAGATTCAGCTTGTAGCGGCCCTGCGCGTCGGTGGTCGCGCGGCCCACCTCGCCCATGCCCGTCATCGGCTCAACCAGCACGACCGCATCGCCCGCCGCCGGCTTGCCGGTCGTCTTGTCGGTCACCGTGCCGCTCACCGTCGCCGCCTGCGCCACTATCCCGCCGGCCAAAAGGCTCAACATAAATGCGCTCGCAAAAACTCGTCTCAATCTCATTTCGTCTCGTCGTCCTTCACTCTCAAATCCAAACCAGATGAGCTTCCGTTCCCTAGTCCTAGCCCCTAGCCCCTAGTCCCTGCCGCTCGATCTCCGCCAGCAGTTCCGCCGTCTCGTGCTCCAGCAGCGCGCGCTGCGCCTCAAAGTCTTCCTCGGGATACTTGCCCGCGCGATACTCGAAGTTCAAGTCGCGCAGGTTCTCGTAGAGCTGATCCTTGCGCTCCAGCAGATAGTCGAGCCGCGTCTTTTCTCTCTGGCTGGCGATACCGCCCTCCGGCCAGAACGTGTAAAGAAACAGTCCGATCAGGAGGATCGCTCCGGCAATCAAACCCTGCGTTTCCGTCATATTCAGAACCCTCCGTCGCTGCCGGTTTCGCGGCGAATCCGCTCCAGCCGCTCGCGCTCCGCCGGATCGGTCGCAACCGCATCGGCGCTCGCCGCAGCCGCCGCTTTGCCGCCCCATCCGCCCCACCGCTTGATCAACAGAATCGTTCCCAACAGCGCCGCGCCAAAAACTGCGAACGGCGCAATCCACGCTACCAGGTCGAATCCCTTCGTCGTCGGCGCGGCCAGCACGGTCGCTCCGTACTTCGCCGCGAACCCATCCAGAATCTGCTGGTCCGTCAACCCGGATGCAATCGCCGCAGTCAATTCATTGCGCATCCGGCCCGACTCCGGGCAGCCCACGTGGTTGCACTCGCCCAACAGTTGCGCGCAGCCGCAGGTACACATCAACCGGTGGCCGAGATTGTTGAACCTCGATCCGGCATCCGTCGCGCCCAGCGAAAAGCAGAGCACGACAGCCAGCGCAGTTGCTTCCACAACTCTCGTCCAAAAAGTCAAGCGCAACGGAGTTGCCATCAGGCGCCTCCCTTCAGCACTGTTTCGGCAGGCGCAGCTTCCGCCGCGGGAGCGCGTCCACTGACCCCTGTTGGCTTGAGACTCGGAACCAGCGCAACGAACGTCCCGATGACCATCACCACCAGCCCAAACCAGATCCAGCCCACCAGCGGATTCAGGAACGCCTTGATGATCGGCTGCCCGGTGTCGGGATTCGTGCCCTCATACACCACATAAAGGTCCCACTCCGGCGTCGAGTGAATCGCCACCATGGTCTGCGGCTGCCCGCTGGCCAGGTAGAACCGCTTCTCCGGCGTCATCTGGAACTGCTTGTTGCCGCTCTTTGACACATCCAGCACGGCGTACTCGGAGTTGTAGTTCTCGTTCGAATCCTGTGTGAAGCCCATGCACTCCAGCGTGTACGGCCCGACACTCATCTTGCCGTGCAGCCCCAGCTCGCTTTCCACGTTACGGTTGAACGCCGCCCCGGCCAGCCCAACCACCACAATCACCACGCCGATATGCACGATGTATCCGCCATAGCGCCGCGTGTTCCGCCGCACCAGCAGCCATGTCGCCGCAAACAGGTTCCGCCCCGTCTGCTTCGCGATCACCGCCGCGCCGCGCCCGAACTCCGCAAGAATCGCCGTCAGCACCGCCGCCGACAGCGCAAACGCCACAATCGCATAGAAGCTGCCTTGATCGAACGCCCCGTCCTTCCACGGCCACGCGCCCGCAACCAGGCACACAATCACCGTCGCCCACAGCGCGATCACCGGCAGCACGAAATTCCGCCGGATGGCCTTCAGCGACGTCGCTCGCCACGGCAGCAGTGGGCCAACGCCCGTCAGAAACAGCAGGAACAGCCCGATCGGCACGGCCACGCGGTTATAAAACGGCGCCCCCACCGTCACCTTGCTGCCCTCCACGTACTCCGACAGAATCGGGAACAGCGTCCCCCACAGAATCACGAAGCACGCCGTCAGCAGCACCAGGTTATTGAACAGGAAGCTCGATTCGCGGCTGACCAGCGATTCCAGGTGGTGCTCCGTCTTCAAATGTCCGCGCTGCAAAATGTAGGTAAAAATGCACACCGCCAGCACGATGCACATGAACACAATGAACCAGGTCCCGATCGACGACTGCGCGAAGGCGTGTACCGAGCTCACCAGTCCCGCGCGCGTCAGCAGCGTTCCCAGCAGGGTGAGCAGAAACGTGGAGAAGATCAGCCACACGTTCCAGCTCTTCATCATGCCTTTGCGCTCCTGCATCATCACCGAGTGCAGAAAAGCGGTCCCGGTCAGCCATGGCATGAAGCTCGCGTTCTCCACCGGGTCCCATCCCCAGTAGCCGCCCCACCCCAGCACCGCATAGGCCCAGTGCATGCCCAGAAAGATTCCGCAGGTCAAAAAAAGCCACGTCACCATCGTCCAGGTGCGCGTGATCTTGATCCACTTCTCGCCGGGATAGCGCATCATCAAAGCGCCCAGCGCAAAGGCGAACGGAACCGAGAAACCCACGTAGCCCAGGTACAAGAGCGGCGGATGAATGACCATCTCCGGATACTGCAGCAGCGGATTCAGCCCGTTGCCGTCGTCCGGAATCGTGCCCCGGAGCAGCGCGAATGGCGTCGCGGCAAACACCAGCAAGGCCAGAAAGAACACCTGCACACCGGCCAGAATCGTTCCCGCGTATGCGTAGAGCCGCACATCCGTCTTGTGCCGCAGCCGCAGGACGAATCCATACGTCCCCAGCAGCCACGCCCAAAGCAGCAGCGATCCCTCTTGCCCGCTCCACAGCGCCGCGAACTTATAGGCAAAAGGCAGCGCCCTGTTCGAGTGCTCCAGGATATACGTGATCGAAAAATCGTTCGCAAAAACCGACCAGATCAGCGCGAACGCCGCCCCGGTCACCGCTACGAATCCGGCGATCCCGGCCCGCCGCGCCGAATCGGCCAGCCGCTCGGGAGAAATGGCCGCACGCTGACCGGTGGCCAGCAGCCGCAAGGCCAGCGCTCCGGCCAGCAGGTTGTAGGCGGCCAAAGCTAAAGCGATGTAAAGACAGGCACTGCCGAACGTGGCCATGATGGCTCCAGAGACATTCTTGCACGCGGGAAAGGAAAGGGTAGTCCCCGCAAGCGACCTTATTCTCTATCCATCATAGGGGCTTAGGGTGTGATTTGGCTCACACGTTGGCTCGATGGCAGGCGAATCGCACAACCCCGGCGCTCACGCCGCCGAGTTTCTGCGTCCTTCCAGCATCCGGCCAGCCACTGCCAGCATTTCCTTGCCCACGAAAGGCCGCGGCAGGAAAGCGACATTCTCCTCCGCGTAGTCTGCCTGGGCCGCGTCCGGCGATCCCAGCACCAAAACAGGCAACTCCGGCATCCGCGCGCGCAGCTCGGCCACGAACGCCGGCCCGCCAATCCCCGTCGTCTGGTGCCCGGAGATCACCAGCCCCAGTTTGCCCGCGAACTCCGGCTGCTCGATCAAGCAGAGAGCCTCAGCGGCGTCGTTTGCCCGCCTCACGTCGCCAAACTGTCTTTCGAGGAGCGACGTCAGGCAGGACGCCTGCAGGGGATCGTCGTCGACGAGGAGAATGGTTGTCATGGGCCTATGGGCAGCGCGACCGTCCCGCGCAGCTTCACCGTCCGGATTCGCTTACCCGTTTTCTAGGATGGCGGCCACCCGCTTCCGGTTGCCCGTAAGGCCCTAATTTCCCGCTACACCGGATTAGACCGATTCCAGAGCTGCCGTGCCCGAGCGCGCTTCGGACTGCGCCTGCTCCCTGTAGCGCCGGCCTCCAGGCCGGCTGTCGTGCGGGCGTCCACGCCCGCACAATGTAATGTCGAATGCCCGACGTGAATTCCTAATCCGGTCTACCCGAACAGAAACTCCTTCTCCCGCAGCTCCTTGATCGCGTCCCGCAGCTTTGCCGCCTTCTCAAACTCGAACTTCTTCGCCGCCTCGCGCATCTCCGTCTCCAGCTTCGCGATGTACCCGTCCAGCTCCGCCTGCGTGGCAAACCCCTCCGGAATCCCGGCCGTCTCTTCCTCTTCGATCTCCCCGTATTCGGCCTTCAGAATGTGCGCCAGCCCCATCTCCACCTGGCTGATGATCGACTGCGGCACGATCCCGTTCTCCTCGTTGTGCGCCCGCTGGATCGTCCGCCTCCGGTCCGTCTCGTCCATCGCCCGCCGCATCGAGTCGGTCACCTTGTCGGCATAGAGAATCGCCTTGCCCTCCAGGTGCCGCGCCGCCCGCCCCATCGTCTGGATCAGCGACCCCGCCGAGCGCAGAAATCCCTCCTTATCCGCATCCAGAATCGCCACCAGCGACACCTCCGGCAAATCCAGCCCCTCCCTCAGCAGGTTGATCCCGATCAGCACGTCGAACTCGCCCTTCCTCAGCCCGGCCAGCAGCTTCACCCGCTCCAGCGTCTCGATCTCCGAGTGCATATACCGGCACCGCACGCCCACCTCGGTGTAGTAGCCCGCCAGGTCCTCGGCCATTCTCTTCGTCAGCGTCGTCACTAATACCCTTTCGCCGCGCTTCGCCCGGTCGCGAATCTCCGCCAGCAAGTCGTCGATCTGCCCCTTCACCGGCCGGATTTCCACCTCGGGGTCTACGAGCCCCGTCGGCCGGATCACCTGCTCCACCACCACCCCCGCCGACCGCGTCAGCTCGTACGGTCCCGGCGTCGCCGAAACATAAATCGCCTGGTTCACCCGCTTCTCGAACTCCTCAAACGTCAGCGGCCGGTTGTCCAAGGCCGAGGGCAGCCGGAACCCGTAGTCCACCAGCGTCTGTTTCCGGCTCCGGTCCCCGTGCCACATCCCGTGCACCTGCGGAATCGTCGCGTGGCTCTCGTCCACGAACAGCAGGAAATCCCGCGGAAAATAGTCCAGCAGCGTCGGCGGCGCCTCGCCCGGCAGCCGTCCGCTAAAGTGCCGCGAGTAGTTCTCGATCCCGTGGCAGTAGCCCATCGACTTGATCATCTCCAGGTCGAACCGCGTCCGCTGGTGCACCCTCTGCGCCTCCACCATCCGCCCCTCGGCCTCCAGTTGCGCCACCCACTCGTTCAGCTCCGCCACAATCGAGTCAATCGCCTCCGCCTTCCGCTCCGGCTGGACGACATAATGGCTCTTCGGATAAATCGGCAGCCGCGAATACTTCTGCTTCACCGTTCCAAACAGCGGATCGATCTGCGCCAGCGTCTCGATCTCGTCGCCGAACAGCTCGATCCGGTACGCGCTCTCGTCGTACGTCGGGAACACCTCGATCGTGTCCCCGCGCACCCGGAACGTTCCCCGCTTGAAGTCCGTATCGTTCCGCTCGTAGAGAATCTCCACCAGCCGCCGCGTAATATCCTTGCGGCTGATCTTCTGCCCCTTTTCGAGCAGCAGCAGCATCCCGTAGTACGCCTCCGGCGACCCCAGCCCGTAGATGCAGCTCACCGAGCTGACGATGATCGCGTCCCTCCGCTCGAACAGGCTCCGCGTTGCCGACAACCGCAGCTTGTCCAGCTCCTCGTTGATCGTCGCTTCCTTCTCGATGTAGAGGTCCCCGGCCGGTATGTACGCCTCCGGCTGGTAGTAGTCGTAGTAGCTGACGAAGTACTCGACCGCATTCGAAGGGAAGAACTGCTTGAACTCGTGATAGAGCTGCGCGGCCAGCGTCTTGTTGTGCGCCAGGATCAGCGCCGGCCGGTTCGACTGCTCAATCACCTTGGCCATCGTGAACGTCTTGCCCGACCCCGTCACTCCCAGCAGCACCTGGTGCTTCTCACCCGCCGCCAACCCCTCCGCAAGCTGGTCAATCGCCCGCGGCTGATCGCCCTTCGGCTGGTAGCTGGTCACAAGCTGAAAGTCCATACGCGGATTATACTAAAGAAGCGAATATGTGGCGAAAATAGGTGGCCGGGGTTATGGCGTTCCTCAAATCTCAGGCGACGGAAGAGCTTCGCGAAGCTGTAGCGGCGGTTGAGGGCCGCGCTGACGATTGTTGGAAAGAAATGCGCCTATTGATGCAGCCGCGAAACTTGGCCACTTGGGCGCTTCTTACGCGCATGGCTATTGATCTGGAACTCGTGCAGCAAAACGCCGGAGCGGATAGCCAGAGGCTCCGCGACGCTTTCACGTTTTGGGACGTGTGCACAATCGGTTTTGTATTCATTGCAGCTCGCGGGAAGCCAGAGTCGAAGCTCGTCCGGACCTACACTTGGACCAAGATGCTCGGTGCAGATAGCGCGTCCGATTGGAGGCTTTGCCAAGAATACACACATTTCCAAAACCTATTTCCGTTGTGGCACCGGGACCGCCAAGCGGCCGAGGTGCTCCCAGACGGCCGCGTACGCTTCGCATTTGAGCGAGAATCGCCTGCCCAGAGGCGTGTAGTGGCATTCCAGCAAACGTTTCGGCCCCAAATCGGGATGAAGGATGCCTCTACGCGCCACCGAATGAAACTCAACACGGAACAGGAGCGCCTGTTCGCCGAGCTGCGCCAGTCCGCCGAGTCGAGAGGCTCGTCCAAGAAATTGAAGTACGAGGCACCCGCTCAACTGATCGATGCTGTACGCGACCATTTCTCTGAGGCCCTCGACCATATAAGTCGATATCCTGACTCGCAGGAATTAGAAGGTTATTCGTTAGCGGAGTTCAGAGCATTTTTCGCCGGATTGCTCGCATTGTGCGGAATTCATGAGCGAATCTGCTGTCCGTATTTAGGGACGGGGCACGCGATCCCAGAATCTTCGATGGTTATGGTGAAATCACGCCCTTCGTGGATTGCCGAACTTGCGCGTGCTTCCGGGTTAGGGCAGGACATATGCTCCAGAATCATCAGCCACCTGACACTAGACCCGACGCCGGGCAAGGCGATCTCTATGGTCTTGTACCCATTTGTTCCCTTGGACAAAGCCAATTGGGAGTTGGCTGTAGCACCGCAATTTCCACTCGCGGCGCGGTTCGACGACAACGTCCTGCGAGCATTCTCCTATCGTTCGCCAGCCCAATTCTCTAGAGCGAACACACAAAAGGAGGAAATCCTGCGCGGCAGAATAATAGAAGCCAACCGCAGGTTCAACATCCCGGATTCAGTACGCCTGCCGGACAAGTCAACCGACTTAGACCTGATCGTTGAGGATTCCGAAAGCTCCACTTTGGTTTTAGCCGAGCTGAAGTGGGTACGCAAGCCTGTAAAACCAGGGGAACGTGAAGCACGTGATGCGGAAATCGAGAAGGGGATTCATCAGATACATACAGTGCGCGATTATGCACTTGGCCATCCTGAGTTCTTAAAGAGCAGCCGGAGATTGAACAAATCAATTGATTCTTATGCGCACGTCCATTACCTATTGATCGCAGCAGACCACTGGTTCTGGGTTGAGAGAGAATACGGGTTTGCGATTCTCGACTTCCAAGTATTTCTCACGCAGTTTGCCGAGAGCGCCGACTTACACGCCACAATATCTGAACTCCTCACCTACAGTTGGTTGCCTGTCGAAGGTGTAGATTTCCGCGTTGGCTTTGCCCCTTCGTGGGTGAATGGTGTCGTAATTGAATCGCCGACGATTTTCCGCATTCGATAACAACCCGCTCTGTCCCTGCATGGATGGGCGACCCACATCCCCACGCCGCAAACTCACCACTCCACGGGGCGCCCTCAGATAATGGCTGGGTCGGCGTTCCGACACCAGCCGTCAGACCGATCGCAGGTTTTTCACTTGCGCCTTGAGAAACAATTCGATGCGATTGGTCGTCCAGGTTGCAACGCCGGTTCCAAAAAAATCCTGGTCCTCTGTCCAGATCGGACAACCAAGCGCCAGAGCGGTCGCGAGCACGGGCCAATCGTCCTCGTCGCGGCCGCGCAAACGCTGTCGCGCTTCATCTTCAAATAGTCCGTAAGAGTCCCGCGCCATCGTTTCCGCAAAGCGATGTAGATAGCCGAGAGCTGCCTCCACATCGGCGCCGGGCTTGCCTTTCCTTTGAAGCAGAGATGGCAGGTATTCCGCGGCGTCTGCGTAGGCTGCGTCGGGTGCATAAAACCGCACGCCCTGCGGGGAGTATTCTTCCAGAAGCTGGCGCACGCGCTTTCCGAGAACGGCGCGAATCAGGATGTTCGCGTCGAGAACGATCATCTCAGCGGCCAGCGCCTTTTCGTGCGCGGCGCCATTGTTTGAAATCCGCGACGATCTCCTCCTCGCTCATATCGGCCAGAGCCTCTGCCAGCCGCTCGGCCGCCGCCTTGAGTTCCCCTGCATCGGCCGTTCTAACTCGCTTGCGAGGCGTTGGGACGTATACCCCAAGCGTTTCGCCGCGGCGCGTCACGGCGATGGGCGTATCGGACTCTAGAAAACGCGCAACCTGTTCCCGGAACTCGCGCACTCCGACTTTGACGGCGGGCATCGTCCCTCCATGTGTACACCTAAGAGTACACCTTGAGGTCGAAAAGCGCAATCGACATTTGAGACCCCGGAAACCTCAACCGCCAGAGATTGAGATCACCTTGTCACAGATTCACGCACTCTTAGCCAGCGTGCGCATCACAAATTGCGGGTCGGCGGCAATGGACAAGGCGCGCGCACAATTCACTGCTGGGAATGTGCGCCAACCTTATCGCAAGCGGCGGACGCGGGGCAAGCGTCCGAAGGTTTTGTCAAAAGTGATGATCTCGCTGGCGCCAGACTCGAAGGCAATTTCTGAAATGAGGTGATCGGCGAAGCCTACCGCGCCCTTACGGGAGGCTTTCAAAGCCTTCCACGCCAAGGCCGGTGACTCGACAACCACGCCTCTCGTCCGGAGAAGGCTTTCGATGGTGTTCAGGATTCTATCCCTGTCCCATCTGCCTCGAAGCACCCATGACAGTTCCGCAAGAACAATGAGAGGAACGAATACTCCGCCCGTGGACCCGGCTTGCGCCAGGGCAGAGCGTGCTTTCGCTGCCTGCGCCTTGTCATCGTTCAGATAAGCTCGAGCCCATACATTGGTATCGGCTGCGAGCATCACCACTTCCTCCCAGCCTTTGCTCGATCCATTTGTTCGAAAGTCATCGCCCTTCCGGGTCGTCCGCCCTCATCGGCCATTCTCCAAAGATCTTCGACGTCATACAGAATTGGCTCGACATGAACGGCGCCGCTGACAGGGATACTGAACCGGATTCGGCTGCCTTTTTGGACTCCAAGGCGCTTTCGCAGTTCTTTGGGCAGCGTTACCTGCCCCTTGGAAGTGACAGTAGCGTCAACGGTAGTAGCGGGCTGAAAGAGGTTGGGGACATAATTCGACCTCCTTACATTTTAATACTAACTGCCTTACATTGCAATAAGCCGCCTTCGGCGAGGATGATGTGGGTGCCCCCGGTCCCTCGCATTTGGGGACCGGGGAACAACCGACAGGACTATCGAGATCGTCTTGTCGCAGATTCACGCGCTCTTAGCCAGTGTGCGCATCACAAATTGAGGATCGGCGGCAATGAGGGTAAGTAGCGCCCGGGCGGCGGCTTCCGGCTGGCGGCGGCCGGACTCCCAATGACGAACGGCATCCACGGACAAACCAAAACGGTCGGCGAAACGTTCCTGGCTGAGGCGCAGCCGCTTGCGGATGCCCCGTACATCCACGGTCTCCGGCAGCGTGACCTTGTATCCCCTGCGTTTTCCCTCCATGTAAGCGCGGGCTTCCGCCGTTCCCTGGGCCATCTCTTCGAACAATTTGCTCATCGCGTCCCCCGATAATCGGCAAAGAAACTCTTCGCCATCTTTGCCAGCGCATTCTCTTCGGCCTTGCTCAAATTGCCCTTCTCCGACTTCGCATACACCGTGATGAGGAAGATCGGAAAATCCTCACCGCCATAGAGATAAATCACTCGTGCGCCGCCGCGTTTGCCCATGCCGGGACGTGCAAAGCGCAGCTTGCGGTATCCTCCGGTGCCTGGCATCAAGCCTCCGGCCTCCGGATTTGCGGCAATGGTGAGAACGATTTCCTCCCGCTCCGCCTCACTGTAGACAGCTTTGGCCGCGCGCAGGTACATCGGCGTTTCCACCACCGTTTGCACAACAAGATACTATGCCAATGGCACCGTCTCGTCAATCGACATAGAACGCCGCGCCACTGGAAACAGGCGAACAACCGTGCCCTGCATGGTTCTTATATGCCATATGGTGTACCATGCCATACTAAGACTCGCGAACTTTTGGCTCGACGTGCGGCGATTGAGAGGTGTGCAGTGAGCGATCTCAAGATTACGGTTGGCGGTGACATGGAGCAGGAAGCTTCCCAGCAGTTCATCGACGCCTGGCATCGCGCCGAGCGCGGAGAAACCTTCCATGAACGCCACCTGGCGTTCGAAAGTTGGGACACATTGGCCCGCGTTCTCACGGGCAAGCGCATGGAATTGCTCAGCTACGTCCGCCGCAATCCTGTCACCAGCATCCGCGCCCTCGCCAAGGCTCTCGGACGCGATTACAGCAACGTCCACTCCGACGTGCAGGCGCTGGCCGGAGCTGGCCTGCTGGACACCTCTTCCAAAGGCGTCCGCGCCGACTACGACGCCATCGAAACACGCATCGCAATCTGATCGGAAGGCCACTCGCGATCTCCCCAATGAGAGAGCCTTGCGCTGGTAAACAAAAGTGTGTACGATCTCGAGTAGCTTTTGAGATATGCTTCGCTGGAAGGGAGCCCGCGTAGCGGGCAGAAGATGGTAGCCCCAGGCGCGAGCCTGGGGAGAGAGCGCGGGTCCGCATACCCAGCCCGCTTGAGCGGGCGTAAGACGACTGAGAAGTGGCCTGACCTCAAAGGCAAGGAGTGAAGCAATGCACGGTTACCCGGTGAATCTGCGCAAGGATGGGAGGTTTGTCCTCGTAACTTTCCCCGATATTCCCGAAGCCATCACGCAGGGCAACAATCGCGCCCATGCTCTCGAAATGGCGAAAGAAGCCCTCGAGCTGTCGATGGAATTCTATTTCGACGACATGCGTCCCGTCCCCATGCCATCGAAACCCAAGCGCGGCCAGGCGGTGGTTGAACTATCTCCGAGCGTTGCGGCGAAGGTGCTCCTGTTGAACGAAATGATCCGGCAGAAAGTCCGCCCCATCGATTTGGCGCGGCGGCTGGGCACGACCAAACAGGAAGTGAACCGCCTGACCAACCTGCGTCACCCCACCAAGATCGACCGCATCGATGCGGCGCTGCGAGCACTGGGCAAGCGCCTTTATCTCGACGCCGCGTAACGCCGCACAAGCAAACCCCGGACAGGCGTCGGCCACGAAAATTTTCTTCCCGAACTTTGCAGATAATTTCGCCTCTTTGTTGCACAATCGTTTCATGATCGGCGCGTGGCCCGGAATCGCTCTCCCCTTCCACCGGCGGCAAGAGCTTGAAGCTAGTGGCTAGAAGCTGGAAGCTCCCCCACCCCCCTATACCCCAGGGGGGTATATTTTCGACCATAACTCGTTTGGAATCAACCAATCGACCTCAAAATCGCGTCAGAAAATGGCGTCAAACGTACGCAAAATGAGCCTTTTTGTCACCAAAATTGGCTCTTTTCGCCCCGAAATCGACGTTTCTTTGGCAGTCTCCGCAGCGCGTTGAGCTGCCTTGTACACTGTCCGCATGACCAAGCGCATCGGCATCCATCTGGGCACATCTGGCGGGCCATCGACCGCCGTCGAGCGCGCCCGCGAAATCGGCGCGAACACCTTCCAGATCTTTTCCTCGAGCCCGCGCATGTGGCGCGCGCCCAAGGTCGATCCCAAACAGGCCGAGCGCATGATCGAGTTGCGCGCCAAATTCGACGTCGGTCCGCTGGTCATTCACACCGGCTACTTGATCAATATCTGCAGCCAGTCCGAAGAGATTCGCGAGAAGAGCGTCGCGGGCTTTCGCGCCGAGATCGAACGCGCCCTCATCCTCGGCGCCGAGTATCTGGTCCTGCATCCCGGCTCGTGGAAGGGACTCACGCGCGCCGAAGGCCTCTCGCTCGCAGCCGACTCCATCCAGCGCGCCATTGACGGTCTGCCCTGGCAGGAAACGACGTTCCACATCCTCATCGAGAACACCGCCGGCGCCCAGTTCTCGCTCGGCGGCAGCTTCGAGCAGGTCGCCGAACTGGTCGCGCGCTTGCGCAGCCACGCGCCGGTGGCCGTCTGCCTCGACACCTGCCACACGCACGTCGCCGGCTACGACCTCGTCACCGCCGAAGGCTACGACGAGACGATGAAGCAGGCCGCCGCGACCTTCGGCTTCGACGCCGTCCGCGTCTGGCACTGCAACGACGCCAAGGCCGCTCGCGGATCGAAGCTCGACCGTCACGAGCACATCGGGCAGGGAACCATGGGCCTCGAGCCTTTCTGCCGCCTGCTCAACGATCCCCGCTTCTCGCACTGCGCCTTCATCGCCGAAACCCCCGTCGACGAGCCCGGCGACGAGGAGCGCAACGTGCTGACGCTCAAAGGCCTCGTGAGACAGCCCACAAAGTAACGCGCTCCGCCGTTTACACTGAAAAGTTATGGCGGAAGACAAAGACCTGCGTTACGATCCGGCGGCGATCGAGCAAAAGTGGCAGGAGCGCTGGGCCGCCGACCCATCGCTCTACGCCGCCGAGCCGGCCTCGGCCAACAAACCGAAGTACTACGTCCTTGAGATGCTGCCTTATCCCAGCGGCCAGCTTCACATGGGCCACGTGCGCAACTACACCATCGGCGACGCTCTGGCCCGCCAGATGTGGATGCGCGGCTACAACGTGCTCCACCCCATGGGCTGGGATGCCTTCGGCCTGCCCGCCGAGAACGCCGCGCTCAAGAACAACACGCCCCCGCGCCAGTGGACGCTCTCCAACATCGCCGCCATGAAGCGGCAAATGTTGCGGCTCGGCCTCAGCTACGACTGGGCCACCGAAGTCACCACCTGCCTTCCCGAGTACTATCGCTGGAACCAGTGGTTCTTTCTGCGCATGGCCGAGAAGGGTCTCGTCTACCGCAAGAAGAGCAAGGTGAACTGGTGCCCCGAGTGCGCCACCGTGCTCGCCAACGAACAGGTCGTCGATGGTTGTTGCTGGCGCCACGACGACACGCTGGTCGAGCAGCGCGACCTTGAGCAGTGGTTCTTTCGCATCACCGCCTACGCTCAGGAATTGCTCGACGGCCTGGACAAGCTCGACGGCTGGCCCGAGAAAGTGCGCACCATGCAGCGCAACTGGATCGGTCGCAGCGAAGGCACAGAGGTGGATTTCTTCCTGGAAGAACAGGGAACAGGGCAAAGGGAACAGGGAACGGAAAAGACGCGCATTCGCGTCTTTACCACCCGCGTCGACACCATCTTCGGCGCGACAAGCGTGCAGCTCGCGCCCGAGCACCCGCTCGTTACTGCGTTCTGCGCATCCGACGCCGCACTGAAGACGAAGGTCGACGGGCTGCTCGACGAGCAGAAGAAGGCGCGCGAAGCCGGCGATGTGGGCGCGATCGAGAAGCACGGCGTGCCCACCGGCCGCTTCGCCATCAATCCCTACAATGGCGAGCGCGTGCCCATCTGGGTGGCCAACTACATCCTCATGGACTACGGCACCGGCGCCATCATGAGCGTTCCGGCGCACGACGAGCGCGACTTCGAGTTCGCCAACAAGTACGGCATCGAAATCCGGCAAGTGATTCAGCCAGTCCAAAACCAGGACGAAGCGAAGCTTCCGTTTTGCTCCGAAGAAGGCATCCTGATCAACTCGGATCCTCTCGTCAACGGCCTGAGCTGTTCCGAGGCCCAGAAAAAGCTCCAGGAGATTGCCGCCGGCAAGGGCTTTGGCGAGGCAAAGGTCATCTTCCGCTTGAAGGATTGGGGCGTCAGCCGCCAGCGATACTGGGGCACGCCGATTCCCATGATCCACTGCGAGCGCGACGGCTTGGTCCCCGTGCCCGACTCGCAATTGCCGGTGATCCTGCCCGACCAGATCGCGATTACCCAGCAGGGCGGTTCGCCGCTCGGCCGCGTGCCGGAGTTCGTCAACACCGCGTGCCCCAAGTGCGGTGGTCCCGCGCGCCGCGAAACCGACACCATGGACACTTTCGTCGATTCGAGTTGGTACTTCTACCGCTACACCGACGCGAAGAACGCCACGGCCCCGTTCGATTCGCCCACGGCGCAGTATTGGTTCCCAATCGACCAGTACATCGGCGGCGTGGAGCACGCCATTCTGCACCTCATCTACTCGCGTTTCTGGACGAAGGTGATGCGCGATCTGGGCCTGATCACGAACGACGAGCCCGCACGGCGTCTCTTCACTCAGGGCATGGTCATTAAGGACGGCGCCAAGATGTCGAAGTCGAAGGGCAACGTCGTTTCGCCCGACGACATGGTTGCCCGCTACGGCGCAGACGCCACGCGCATGTACGCGCTCTTCGCCGCACCGCCCGACCGCGATCTCGACTGGCAGGAGGATGGCGTGGCTGGCGTAAGCCGCTTCCTCGGCCGCGTCTGGCGGCTCGCGACGAAGCATGCTCCGCTGGCGCGATCCGACAGCGCTTCTCAGGACTCGTCCAAGTCACAGGAGGGCGGAGCCCTGCGCCGCAAGCTCCACCAGACCATCGCCAAAATCACGCTCGACTTCGAAGGCCGCTGGCACTTCAACACCTGCGTCGCAGCCATCATGGAACTCGTCAACGAGATGCAGGATGCCGACGCGCAACTCACCGCCGGCGAAATTCCGGCTCCGGTCGTCCGCGAGATTCTGCGCAATCTGGTTCTGCTTCTGGCGCCCTTCGCCCCGTTCCTCGCCGCCGAACTCTGGGAGCAACTCGGCGAGCAGGGCGCAATCCTCCGTGCGCCCTGGCCCACGAGCGATCCCGAACTGGCGAAGGAAGACGAGATCGAGATTCCCGTCCAGATCAACGGCAAGCTGGCTGCCGTGGTGCGCGTACCCGCTGGCTCCGACCCCAAAGCAATGGAGGCTGCGGCTCTGGCCGACGAAAAGGTCAAGGCGCGCGCGGCCGGCAAGATCGTCGTCAAGGTGATTGTCGTGCCGGGCAGGGCAGTGAATCTCGTTGTGAAGTGAGGAGCGCCTCGATGGCCGGCGTCCCCGCCAATTCGCCCGTCCGCGGAACGCAGTTGCTGGTCGAGCACATGGGCAGCGTCTTCGGCCGGCCGTCGCTCGTCGCCATCGAGATCGCCTGGCGCTGGCTCTTCTGCATTCCGTTTCTTCTCGTCTGCTGGAGCCGGGTGCAGCGAATCCTCGCCGCCGTTCCGCTTGAATCCTCCGCTGCGGCCTCGCTCGACACGCAGAATCCCTGGGTCGCTGCGGGACAACTTTACAGTGCGGCTTCCTTTTACGAGCCGCACGTTCTGGCCGTGCTGCGCTGGCTGTTGCCGCTCGCCGCTCTCGTCTGGATCGCGCTTTCAGGCTTGGGCCGGCACATTCTGTTGACGCGCATCGCCGCCGATCGCTGTCCGCGGCTCGCCTCTCGTCTCCTCTCGATCGTCGTCCTCCAATCCGTTTGGCTGGCATTGTTCGCCGCCGCATTTTGGGGCTGGCTCAACTGCATGAGTTGGGACGCGACCCTGCACATCGCCGGCTGCATTGAGCCGGACCTCGTCGGCTACGCCGTCTGGGCTATCTTTCTGTCGCTCGGCTTCTTCACGGCGTTCGCGCTGGTTAGTTGGATCGCCTCGATCGCGCCGCTGATCGCGGTTCTCGAAGACCGCTCCGCGCTTTCCGCGCTCGCTCAAAGCCTCAGGCTCGGCAGGGCCTTCACCGGCAAGCTCGTCGAGATCAACCTCGTCCTCGGCATCGTCAAGCTGGCGCTCGTCGTCGTCGCCATGGTCTTTTCCGCCGCGCCGCTGCCGTTCAGCGACGAGCTCGGCCCAGGCGCTCTGCACCTCGTCGCAGCCGCCTCGGTCGTCTTCTTCTTTGTCGCGGACGATTTCTTCCAGGTGGTCCGGCTCAAAGCATTTGCTGAGTTTTGGAAAATCTATCGAGGATCCTGAGCAGGCAGCCTGGCGAAAGAACAGATTGCCGCTTCGCCGGATGCGCAACGCCTTTCAGGTCCGCGCCGGTCGCCTCAGAACACCTTCATCCGGATCACGAGATACTTCTTCGGGTCCTCGCGAATGCTCTTCAGCAGTTGCTGCGCCTGGTCCGTTGCCTGGTCCATGTGGTCGTAGAGCGCGCGATTCTGCACCAGTTGTCCCGCCGTGCCCTGGCCGGCATTGATGCTCTTCAGGATGTTGTCGAGGTTCGTGACGGCATCGTCCATCTTCTGCGCAAAGGCGGGATCCTTCACCAACTTGCCCATGGCTCCGTTGCCGGAGTTGATCTGGGACGATAGCTCGTTGATGTTCGCTGCGGCGGCGTTCAGGTTGTCGTAGAGCGTCTCGTCCTTCAGCAGCTTTCCGGCCGTGCCTTTGCCGGCATCCAGGTCGGCGGTAATAGCGTTCAGGTGATCCGCTGCCGAATTCAGCTTGACGTAAAGCGAGTCGTCGTTGACAAGGCGTCCGAGCGACCCTTTGCCCTCCGCCATTGCGTTGGTCATCGTCTCAAGGTTGGTGGCGATGGTCACGAACTTCTTGGCCAGCACTGGATCGTTAATTAGTTCGCCCGCCGGGCCGCGCTTGGTGTTGAGCGTGTCGATCAGAACCTCGATCTTCTGCATCAGACGGTTGATCTCCTCGATCGAGACCTGGCTGCTGTTGATGACCGACTGAATCGTTGGCGAGCCGGACTGGACCAGCTCGGCATTGTTCTTTGGCGGCGGGCCGGTGGCGCGCGTGGAATCGATGTCGATATAGGCGTCGCCCAATACACCTGCCGCCTGAATCGACGCCGTCGAATCGATATGCAGGGATTTGAGGAACCGATCGCTCACCTGCATCTGCACTTCGACCGGATTGGGATTCCGTTCCGGGACCACGCGCGTATGGATGACGTTGCCAATGGTCACGCCGTCCAGCGACACAACCGCGCCGTCCTTGATCCCCGCGGCATTGGGAAAGTAGCAGCGCAGCACGATCCTGTGCGCGAAAACACCGCCCGAGGAGGCGGTCATGAGAAAGATGAGCGCAATCAGAATCGCCAGGCAGGCCAGAACCAGCGAACCCACCTTCAACTGCGACCATTGAATCTCTTTGCGGCTGGGCACTGGTCTCCTCTTGCGGAACTGAGTGGGCCGACGCCTATGAGGATACCAGACCGGACGGATTTAGCGTCGATCCTCCAGCACCACGCTGGCCATCGCCAGTTCCACGGTATGAGTCAGCGATAGCGCGGAACGCACAACGCCCAACCTGTCTGCCATTTGCGCGGCGCGCCCGTGGAACCGCAGGCTGGGCCGCCCGCTCGGCTCCCGCACCACCTCGATCTCCAGCCAGTTTACCCCGTGGCTCATGCCCGTCCCCAGCGCCTTCGCCGCCGCCTCCTTGGCGGCAAACCGCGCCGCAAGGCTCTCCGCCGAATTCCTCTTGCGCATGCAGTAGGCCTGCTCCGCACTGAGGAAGACACGGTTGAGGAACCGCTCCCCGTAGCGGTCGACCACCTGCTGGATTCGGGCGATTTCTATGGCGTCGATTCCGGAACCCACGATCATCTTAAATACCAAGCTACAACATTCCCGCCTCGTCGCGCTCCGCGCCGTTCTAGGAAGACCACCAGCCAGGGTCCGTTAACGGAGGCGGCACGTCGAATTACCTGCGCACGGTCTCTAATGTCCGAGTCTGTTCCAAAGGCGGTCAAGCGCGTTCGACTCCGCAACAGCCTTCAACCGTCGCGTCAGGTCTCCGATAAGGTGCTTGTGAAGCCGAGTGGACTCATCCGGAGCAGCGAACAGACAACACCCATCCCCTGGGCCCTGCAGATGAAGGGAGTCTCCACCGAGGAACCTTCGCGGCTGGTCCAATCGCTTACCGGCGCCATCCTCGCCTGCGGCGGCTGGGTCCTCAGCCGGGGCGCCAACGACACGGGAACCGTGAACATGCTGTTCGAGTTCGAACGGCACTCGTGCATCGATATCTACACGGTGCTGATTGCGGCTGGCGTCGAATTGAGCCAATACGGCCACATCCGCTTCACCGAGCTCTGCCAGTGCACCCGCAGCCGACAGCGCGACTGCGGCGACGAGATCGCCAGCGTCGATCTCGAGGTCCAGACCTTCCCGCCCGAGATCGTCAACGTCATCCAGTCGTCGGGGCCAGTTTAGTCCTGCAGCCAACCGCCCTCCGCGGCGCCCCTTTTCGCCCTCACCCCGCCTCAACCAGCCCGTACCGGCGCTGCCAGGCCTCTTTCAGCCGCGCCCACACGTGCGCCCTCTCGCTTTCCGTCACATCGGGGTCGGGATGGGTAACAAACCGCGCCGCCTCCTGCTTGGCGATCTCTAACAATTGCCGGTCGCGCAGCAGGTTCGCTACGCGAAACTCCGGCAAGCCCGCCTGCCGCGTCCCGAAGAACTCTCCCGGCCCGCGCATCTCCAGATCCAGTTCGGCCAGCTCGAATCCATCCTGCGTGCGCACCATGGCGTTCAATCTCTCTTCGGCTAGCTCCGTCACGCGCTCGCCGGTCATCAGGATGCAATAGCTCTTGGCCGCGCCTCGTCCTACGCGCCCGCGCAACTGGTGCAGTTGCGACAACCCGAACCGTTCGGCGTGGTCCACCACCATCACCGTCGCGTTGGCTACGTCCACGCCCACCTCGATCACCGTCGTCGACACCAGCACATCGATCTCGCCGCGCTGGAACCGCCGCATGATCACGTCCTTTTCGTCCGCATCCAACCGTCCGTGAAGCAATCCGACGCGCAGGCCCTTCAGCGCCCCGGTCCGCAGCTTCTCGTGCATCTCAACCGCTGACCTTAGGCCCGATTTCGCGCTCGGACTCGCCTCCTGCGCCGATCCGGGAAACAGGTCCGCCGTTCTTCCTTTTCGTGTGCTCCGCCGCGGCGGTGCGGGTGCGGCAGCCGCTCCGTTCTCCGGATCGTGCGAGAAATCCAGCTCCGGCTCGTCGTCCCTCGCCCCCTCGATCACCGGGTAGACGATATACGCCTGCCGGCCCTGCGCAACCTGCTTGCGCACGAACTCCCACACCTCGTCCGCGCGCTCGCCGGGCATGCGCCGCGTCACGATCGGCATCCGCCCCGGCGGCAGCTCGTCCAGTACGCTCAAATCCAGGTCGCCGTAAAGCGAAAGCGCCAGCGTCCGCGGAATCGGCGTCGCCGTCATCACCAGCACGTCCGGCTCCGGCTGGTTCGGCTTCTTCATCAGCTTGAACCGCTGCAGCACGCCGAACCGGTGCTGCTCATCAACCACCACCAGCCCCAGCCGGTCGAACTCCACCTTCTCCTCGATCAGCGCGTGCGTCCCGATGACCAGGTCCGCATCGCCGCGGTTGATCAGCCCGCGCGTATGCCGCTTGCGATCGTCGTCGAGTGAGCCAGTCAGCAGCACGATCCGCGGTTTGCGGCTCGACCGTTCCAGCAGCTTGCGCGCCGCCAGATAATGCTGCGTGGCCAGAATCTCGGTCGGCGCCATCAGCGCTGCTTGGTACCCGTTCTCCATGGCCACGATCATGGCTTGCAGCGCCACAATCGTCTTGCCCGACCCCACGTCGCCCTGTAGCAGCCGCCGCATCGGATTGGCCGCGCGCATGTCGGCCACAATCTCGCCCAGCGCTCGCTTTTGCGCTTTCGTGGGATGGAAGGGAAGCACCTCGCGGATCGCCTCGCGCACCTTGTCGTTGGCCGCAAACGCCACGCCCTTGCGCTCCTTCATGCGCCGCCGCTTCAGCTCCAGCCCCAGCTCCAGAAAAAACAGCTCCTCGAAGATCAGCCGCCGGTGCGCCGGCGTCGCCGCGATCTGCAACTCGGGAAACGGCGTCCCCTCCAGCGGATAGTGCACCTCGCGCAGCGCTTTCTCCCGGTCCGGCAAATCCAGCCGATCGAGCATCGCCCGCGGCAGACACTCCGGCACGGCTCCGCGCATCCCTTCGAGGAGGTTAAAGATCACCTTCCGTTGCCAGCGGGACGCCAGCCGGCTCCCGCCCAGCGACTCGTACACCGGCGTGATCCTGCCCACCTCGAGCAGCCGTGTCTCCGCGTCATCCGACGCGTCAGGCAGAATCTCGAACTGCGGCTGGATCATCTTGAAGTTGCTGGTCGACCGCGACGGCTCGACCTTCCCGTACACCGCCACCGTTTGCCCGGCATGGAACTTCCCGTCCAGGTAGGCCGCGTGGAACCAGAGGCACTTCATCGCGAAGCGGCCCTGGCCCAGTGTGATCTCGTACATCGGCCCGCGCCGCGTGCGCATCAGCATCGCCCCGCGCACCTCGGCGATCACGCTCGCCACCTCGCCCGGCTTCAACTCGTCCAGGCTCCTCGGGTTCTGCCGGTCCTCGTAGCGGAAGGGAAGATGATAGAGCAGGTCCTCGGCCGTCTGGATGCCTTTTTCGGCCAGCATCTCCGAGACGCGCGGCCCCACGCCGCGCACAAACTTCACCGGAGTGTCGAGGGAAGGCACACCCGAATGCTAAATGCCGCGGACGCCGCGCAACAATCCCGGAAGAATGCGACCGTCTCAGACAGGCCTCAGCTATACTCCACCACCACATGCGACACGTACGGCTCCTCGAGCGCTGCCATCTCCTCCGCCGTCAGCTTCACCTCGAGCGCTGCCACGGCATCGTCCAGATGATGCGGCTTGGTCGCGCCCACAATCGGCGCCGTCACGCCTGGCTTGGCCAATAGCCACGCTAGCGCCGCCTGCGCCCGCGGAATTCCGCGCTTTTCTGCCACCTCGCCCAGCCGGTCCACAACCTTGCGGTCGGCTTCCTCCGACGCCGTGTAAAGAAACTTGGCGAATCCGTCGGTCTCAAAGCGTTTCGTTGTCTCCGCCTTCCACGCGCGCGTCAACCGGCCCCGCGCCAGCGGGCTCCAGGGCAGTACGGCGATCCCTTCCTCCCGGCACAGTCCGATCATTTCCCGCTCTTCCTCGCGATAGAGCAGGTTGTAGTGGTTCTGCATCGATACGAAGCGCGTCCATCCGTGCCGGTCAGCCAGGTACAACGCCTTTGCGAACTGCCACGAGTGCATCGACGAAGCGCCGATATAGCGCACCTTTCCCGCCTTCACCGCATCGTGCAGCGCCTCCAACGTCTCCTCGATCGGCGTCTCGTAGTCCCAGCGGTGAATCTGGTAGAGGTCCACGTAGTCGGTCCCCAGGCGTTTCAGGCTCTGCTCCAATTCGAAGAGGATCGCCTTGCGCGAAAGGCCGCGCCCGTTCGGCTCCTCGCGCATTACCCCATGCGCCTTGGTCGCGATCACCACCGCCTCGCGCCGCGCATTGGCCTCCAGGAATCGTCCCAGCACCGCTTCGCTTTCACCGTTCGAGTACACGTTGGCCGTATCGAAGAAGTTAATGCCCAGATCGAGCGCCTGGCGCAGGAACGGCTGGCTGTCGGCTTCATTCAACGTCCACGCGTGCCGTCCCGGCATCGGCTTGCCCACCGAGGGGCTCCCGTAGGTCATGCATCCCAGACAAATGCGCGAGACTTTCAGCCCGGTGCGGCCAAGATTGACGACTTCCATGGGTCCTCCTGCTCTTGAGTTTATTGTGTCCCGCCGTTCTTGCTCGCGCCAACTTGCGCCCCGATCCGAAAGCGGCTGCGCGCCGCCCGGATTCGCCGGGCAAGGCCCGCCAGTCGCCGAATGTTTCAATTCCAGGCACATACCACTTTTGTGCCTTGCGCCCCACATCCCAAAGTGATTGGATTTTCCCGTGTATGCGTCTCACTAGACAACTTCTGCCCCCGTAACAGGGTCTAAAATTGTAGTAGGAAGTTGTGGCCTTTTTCGGCCTGTGCGGCGCGATTCGGCGCTAACGCGGGAACGGAATGCTAAGTCCAAGAAGCGAAAGGCGCGAGAGTCGCCCGGGATGGCCTTGGATCGATCCAGCCAGGAGACGGCAGTGACGGCAAATCGGCGAATTTCCCCTTCGCATCACACGGACCAACAGATCGAGCGGAACAGGGTAGGGCGCCGGGCGCTCCGCCTGCTGGCGGCCGCCGTCGTGCCCGCTTTGTTCGTGCTCGCCGGTTGCGGTGGGTCGGCGGCGGGCTCGTCGAACGGTTCACTATCGGTCTCCCCCGGCACTCTATCGATCGACACCAATTGCACCGGCTGCAACACCACATCGTCTGGTGCCACGGTCGAGCAGTTCGCGGCCACGCTAGGCGGCAGCACTCCCTCGGTCACCTGGACGGTGAGCGGAGGGGATGCAAGCACCGGCGCCGGCTCCATCAGCAGCAGCGGCCAATACACTCCGCCTTCCTACCTGACCGCGGACAGCGTTAAGGTCACCGTGACGGCCACTGCCAGTACCGGCGTGTCAGGCAGCGCCACGATCACGGTCACGCCGGGATTCCTCGAGCCGCTGGCTCCGGAGAACGTGGCCCTCGGCGCCGGCAAGACCGTCAGCATCACCGGCTATATTGCCGAAGCTGGCGGCAGCGCCGGCATCGGCTACGGGGTCTCAAGCACGTCCACGGGTTCCACTGGCGGGCAGGGAACACTCGGGTCTCCGGTCTGCGTTCGCAGCAGCAGCGCCTTTACCTACTGCACCGTCGCCTACACCGCGCCGTCCACGGTCTCATCCACCGCTAGCACTTACGTTGTCGCCACGGTCGGCAGCTCTTCTTCGAAGACTTCGACCCTGGTGCTGTTGAACACCGCGGGAGTTTCCTCGAACCCCACCACCCACCAGACGCAGCTGGCGACGCCCATCGCGCTGGGTTCGTCGGGCGGCAATAACGACGATTACGACACCACGACGTACAAGGGCTCGACCTACATCGCGGATTGCTGCGGCGGCACGCTGGGCGCGCTAATCCAGTCGAGCGGCGGCACGCAGTACATCCTCAGCTGCAACCACGTGCTGGCGCGCAGCGACCAGGCCTCGCGCCTCGAACCCATTGTTCAGCCGGGGCTCATCGACGACGGCTGCTATCCCTACGGGGACGGAGGCACCGAAGCCGAGGTCGGCACTCTCACCGCATGGCTCCCGCTCAACTCCAGTTCAACCAACGTCGACGCCGCCATCGCCCAGGTGAACTCCAACGCCGTCAGCTCCACGGGCGCGATTCAGGAATTGGGCGCACAGCAGACCAACGGCACGCTGGCCGCTGCGCCTCCGGGCATCTCCTCGACCGGCGGACAAGGCGAGACCGGCTCCGTTGGTATGCTCGTCGCCAAGAGCGGGCGAACCACGGGTCTGACCTGCGCGAGCATTGCCTACGTCAGCCTCGATGTTCAGGTGAGCTACTTCAAGGATTGCGCGGAAACCGAGTCCTACCTGACCAAGACCTACACCAACCAGATCGCCATCGAGGGCAACAACTTCAGCGACGCGGGCGACTCCGGATCGCTGGTCGTCGACGCCAGCAATGCCGAGCCCGTCGGCTTGTTCTACGCCGGCGGCGTCAATTCCTCCGGCGTAGGGGAGGGAATCGCAAGCCCGGCGCCCACTGTGCTGGCAGAGCTTGGCGCGCTCGAAGGAACCTCATACACCTTCGTCGGCACTACGGACCACGCAGTCACCTGCCTCGACTACAGCGACAGCACCGTAACCGCGGCGCAGGCGCGCACGCTCACCGCAGCTCAATCCGACGCCCTGCAGCAGGCCCTTCCACAGGCGGGCATGCTGGTCAGGCCCTCGGCCGGAATTCTGGGCGCCGCGGCGGGCAAGAGCAGCGACAGCGCAGGCGAGGCCGCTGTCATCCTCTACGTCGATGAGAGCAAGAACCCCGTTGTACCGCAAACCGTCGGTGGCGTCCGCACGGAGGTGATCTCTACCACGGCACAGGCCGTAGCCGCGGGCTTGGCGCCGCAGGTCGCCGCCGAATCCCGCGCCCTCCCGGCTCTGGCTCCGGCCGTGCTCAGCCGGGCCGTCGCAGTCAAGCAGCAGCTTTCCGAGAGCTTGATGAAGCAGAATCCAGCCTTCTTCGGCGTCGGCGTAGGTCAGAGCCTCGACGATCCCAGAGAAGCGGCGCTCGCCATCTTCGTCGACCGCAACCGGATTCCAGCCACGCTGCCGCCCACCATCGATGGCATTCGCACCCGCTACATCGTCATGGACCGCCTTCACGTCACGCGCTCTTACTTGAAGGGACCGGTCCGGCAGCAGGGGCACTGCATGGCCCATGCGCCGGCCGCGCATCCCAACGACGCCGATTTCTTCCACGAACTCAGGCGGCGGCGCCTGAATCTGTTCCGATAGGCAGCGTCGGGCCCGGTCCTTTTGAAGCCGGGCCCGTCTGCGTTTACTCGACCGGCTTTGCCTTGCCGTTCTTCAGGCTGTCATCGAGAAGCGACTGAATCTTCCGGTGGTTTTCCTCGCCCAGCCCGCCCATCTCGCCGCCCAGCTTCGCCATCTCTTCCGCCATTTTGGCCTGCTCCTCGCGGAACTGGCCCATCGCGCCATTCATGTCGAGATCGATGTCGAACTTGACCTGCGCTCCGATTAGTTGACGCTGCAGCTCGTTCACGTCGCGCTGGATCTCCGCCAGTTGCTCGCGGCTCACGGTTCCTCCCTGCTTCGCCTGCAGGCTCGCAACCGCCGCGTTCAGCTCGGCCATCTGCTTGGAAAGGTCCGGCGTCGGGATGTCCTTCGCGGCCTCGCGAGCCTTGCGTCCCGCCTCACGGGCCTCTTCGCCCGCCTTTCTCTGCTGCGCGCCAAGCTCGCGCATCTGCTGGCCCAGCGCCCGCATTTGCTCGCCTTGCTCGCGGATCGCCTTGTCCATCGCTTCGGCCTGGCTCACGATCGCCGGGTCGTCGATAACGTACGACTTGCCATCTCGGCGGAACAGCAGGAAGTGCCCATGGGCGATCTTGCGCGCCTTTTCCACTTCCACGGAGCGATCGACGTCCCACATGCCAAAGAAACGCGGCTCGCTTCCGGGATCTCCGACAATCGCAAAGGTGCCGCCCCCAAATCCGTGTTCACCGAATTCAAAGGGAAAGCCGCCATTCATCGGGGGCATGGGCGGAAACTGAGCGTTAAAGCGGTTCTGCGGGGCCGGTTGACCATTCGGAGCTGGTGCGGCGCCGGGTCCGTGCGGTCCGCCCGGCCCACCTTGTTGACGTGCACCTTCTGGTCCCGGCGGTGGAGGCGGCGGAGCGCCAGCGCCTTCGGCGTTTGGCCCAGGCCCCTGCCCGGGCGGTGGCGGCGGCGGAGGCGCCGCTTGGTCGAAGGGCTGCCCCGGCCCTTGATCAGCGGGAGGTGCTCCCGCGTCGGGCGTCTGCGGCGGAGCTGGCATCTGGGCCGGATCGCCCGCCTGTCCGGCGGTCGTCTGTGCCGCTGCCGATTGAGCCAGTGGAGCGGCCTGCACGCGAACCAGAGCCGTTGCCGCCACCAGAACCGCGGGAACGATCAAAGCGGCAACCAGCGCGCGGCGCGTTCCGTTAAACGCTTGTTTGAAGTGCGAGTCGTCGAGCAGGCGCTCGATGCGATGAGAAAGATTGCTTGAATGAGCCATAGCTACTCCTGTAATGGTTGGGCGCGGAAGTGCCGCGAATTCCAATAAGAGTTGGGCGTAGGCGGACGGGCTCTCCGATTCCTCCAGAGCAGCGCGGTCGCTGATCGCCTCGCTGAATTCCGAGAGATTGTGTTTCAGCCACCAGCCCAGCGGGCTGAACCAGTTGAAGGCCGTATAGAGGCCGGCCAGCAGTTGCAGATAGAAGTCCCCTTGGCGGATGTGGGATCGCTCGTGTGCCAGTACCGCGCGAAGCTTCTCCGTTCCCCATTCCGTGTAGTTTGCCGGCAGCACGATCCCGGAGCCGATGTTGACCGGAGACGAGATCCGCCGGCTCGCCCGCGTGGCCACAGCCCCCGGCAGTCCGCACACCCTTACGGCCTCCACAGGGTTTGCCTGAAGCCACAGCCGGATCGACGACCCAAGCCCGATCAGCCACCGAAGCAGAAACGCGGCGCTCACCGCGAGGTAAATCAGCCCGGCGATCGAGAGCCAGGGAATCGGCGTTCGACTGGCCTTGGCTTGCACGTCCTCCCGAAGCGCCGGAACCGGCCGCGAAGGAGTTGTGGCATTTTCCCCTGCTGCGATCGGCGGGACTGAGTCCAATTGGGCCGTTGCGATGCGCGGAGCTTCGAACTCGGGCCCCGCGGCTTCGGGCGCAGGGTCCGCATTCGTCGCAACAGGCGCGGATTGCTCAGGCGCTGCGGCTTCTTGAACGGCTGGCGCTACCGGACTCGCGTTCTGTGCCGGAGCGGCGTTCTCGCCAAAGAAGGTCGGCCAGGAGACTGCCGGTACGCGGATCTCGGCCCACGCCGGGAGGCTGTGTCCCAGCATCAATAGGGGCATGGTGAGGGCGGCGAACAGCATCACGCTCCAGGCCGCTTTCTGTGCACGCACGTTTTTCACGCGCAGCAGGCGCAGGCCGATCCAGATGACGCTGGCGGCCAGGAGTGCGCGGAATGCGGCTGCAAAGAGGATCGAGTACGCAGCGGACATCATGGCTTCGCCCCCTTGTTCGCGGGCGGCGCTTTCTTACTGGCTTCGGCGATCCGTTCGGCAAGGCGTTGCAGCTCGGCGCGGTCCAGAACCTTCGAATCGACCATCCCCACCAGCAGGGCCTCGACCGATCCCTCGCAGAACCAATCCACGATGCGTTTGACTGCGCGGCCCGCCACGCGCTGCCGCGATTCGGCTGGCTGGTAGACAAACGTTCGATCCGCCACCGTATGCGCCAGGTAGCCCTTTTCTTCCAGCCGCCGCAACACGGTGCGGATCGTGGAATCTTTCAGCGGGCGGCCGAGTTCCTCGCGTACCTGTTCGGCGTTCAAGGTCCCCTTGCGCCAGATGGTCAGCAGGATGCTTCGTTCCAGCTCGCCCAGGTCGCTCGGGTCGTGATCGGGCAGAGTGTTACGCTCCATAGTGTTACTGACTGTAACACATCAAATCCGTTAGCTGTCAATACCTGCCGGAAGATAATTTTCAACCTGGTTTCACTCCACAGAATCGGCAGAAGTGCCATTTTCCAACGCCGCGTCAAATCTCCGGTTAGTAAAGGCGGCGCATCGAGAGATTGCGCTCGGCCGGTTATGTAACCGTGAGTTCTGGACTGTCAGGCAAGAACAGCTCGAAAACGGTCCCGGATCCTGCTCTGGTTCCTGCGGACGCCGCTGCCCCAGTGCAGCTGCGCACGCGCACCGATCCCTGGTGTTTCAGGATGATCTCGTGACTCACCCATAGCCCCAGCCCAGTGCCCGTCTGCTCCTTGGTGGTAAAGAAGGCCTCGAAGATGTGCTCGCATACATCCCGGTCCATGCCCGTGCCACTGTCGGCGATCGCCAGCCGGATTCCCGGCTGCTCGCCGTGCTTCCAGCGATGCGACCTGCGCGCCCTCACCACAATCCGCCCTCCGTTGTGGCTGGCGTCGATCGCGTTCCCCACCAGATTCGCGAACACCTGCCGGATCTCTCCGGCGAAGCAGAACAGCGACAGCCCGGCATCGTAATCGCGCTCCAGGTGCAAGTCCAGTGCGTTGATTCGGCTCTGATACAAGCTCAAGACCGAATCCAGCAGCTCGGCCAGCGTGGCGCGTGCCGGTTGCGTCGGTTGCCGGTAGAACCGAAGCGTCTGCTGGGTAATCTCCGCGATGCGCCGAACTTCGTTTTCGGCCATCACGGCGTACTGCATCGCGGTCTCAGGGACTTCGCTGGAACTGCGCAGCAGAAAGAGCAGATTGGTGATGGCTTCGAGCGGATTGTTGATTTCATGTGCAATCGAGGCGGCCAGCCGCCCGGTTACCGCCAGCTTCTCGCTGCGCCGCAGCGCCTCTTCGCTGCGCTTGCGGTCGCTCGCGTCCAGGGCGATGATTCCCACCCAGCGCACCTGGTTGGGCGTCGTCCGCACGGGGTAGGCGCTGATCAGCCAGGTCCATGGCCGCACCGGCTTCCCGCTGGCGCCATTCAACTCCAGGTTGCGTACCGGTTCTTCGCTCGCGAACACCTGCTCGACCGCGCTATCGATCTCCGCGGCCATGAACTGCGGCAGCAGGTCCGGCAGGGTGCGGCCCAGATGACGGCTCACGGCCACCCCGGTCAAGTCCGCGAAGATCTGATTCACGCGCACGAAGCGCCCGTTGCGGTCGACGAATGCCAGGCCGATCGGGGCGTTGGCCAGCATCGAGTCGAGCAGCGAAAGCGTGTCGTTTAGCCCGGCGCGCTGCTCGGCCAGTGACGCCACCATGCGGTTAAAGGTCTCAATCAAGTCGCCGATCTCGTTGTGCACCTTCACCGGCAGCGGAAAACGGCTCACGTCCTCGGGCGAGGTCATCAGGGCCGCCGTGCCGCCGTGCAGCACCGCTAGAGGCTGCGTGATCGCGCGCCCCATCAGCAGTACCAGCAGCGCTGAGGCAATCATCCAGATGATTCCGAAGATCATGGTGCTGCGCAGGATCGAGTCGATCTGCTCGTACATCCAATGCTTGTCGAACAGCACCCAGGCAAAGCCGCGCAGAGCCCCCGCCGTCTCGATCGGATAGGCGCACTCCCACTGGTCGCCCGAAAGTGTGAGGCAGTTCTGCGCGTCAAGTCGAATGGCCGGAATCTCAGCCAGTTCCGCCGGCTCCAACGGCGATTCGGCCGCCACGCCCCTGCTGATCGACAGAACCTTTCCTGCCGGGTCGGTTACCTTGGCCACCGCCACCGTCGGCGCGTCACCCATCATTTGAACCGACAGGCCGACCCACTCCGGCCGCTGCTGCTGGAGCGCCCCGCTCGACTGGAGCGCCAGGGACATGGCTTCGTAGGCCAGGCGCGTGTGGGCGCGCCCAGTGGTTTCTTGCATCTGCTGCCGGACCAGCAGCAGCGCAAACAGGCCGATGGAGAGCATCTCCAACAGTACAAGTCCGGCCAGCATCTGCCAGCGTATCGATCGAGGCCACCACTGCCTGGGCAAGGTCTACCCCTGGAAAGAAGTTCGTAGCCTAGTCTAACGGACGTTTGCCGGTCGCCGCGCCATCTGTTCTCTTCCCGGCCGTCAGCGAAGCCGCGATCTGCCGCCCATGGAAGCGTCCGTTCTCGATAAAGATCTCGTTGGTGCGCGCCCCCGCTACGATCACCCCGGCCAGATATACGCCCGGCACATTGCTCTCCAGCGTCTCCGGATCGCAGACCGGCAGCCGGTCCGGCCCCTCGAAGCGGACGCCCAACTGCTCTAGAAAAGAGAAATCGGGATGGTACCCGGTCATGGCGAATACAAAATCGTTGGCCAGCGTCTCGCGTCCGCCGGGAGTCTCTACAACGACCGCGTCCTGGGTGATCTCCACGACCCGCGACGAAAAGCAGGCCTTGATCTCACCCGCCTTGATCCGATTCTCGATGTCCGGTTTGATCCAGTACTTGACGTGCCCGCGCAGGGCGGAGTCGCGGTGTACCAGCGTCACCCGCGCGCCGTGGCGCCACAACTCGAGCGCGGCGATGGCCGCCGAGTTCTTGCCTCCGATCACCACCACATCCATCCCGGAATAGGGGTGCGGATCGTCGTAATAATGGTGGACCTTGCTCAGATTCTCGCCAGGAACTTCCATCCAGTTGGGCAGATCGTAGTAGCCGGTGGCCACGGCCAGCTTGCGGGCCTTCAATTCTCCGCGGCGGCCAAAACGATCGGAGGTATGCACGGCAAAGGACCCATCGCTTCCGCTCACACTCTCCACGCGATGGTATTGGCGCACGTCCAGCCGGTAGAATGCCGTCACCTGGCGGTAGTACTCGAGGGCCTCGGTCCGGGTTGGTTTGGCGTTGGCGCTGGGGAAGGGAATCCCCCCAATCTCCAAAAGCTCCGATGTCGTAAAGAACGTCATGTGCGCGGGATAGTGAAAGATGGAATTGCAGATGCATCCCTTCTCCACAAGCACTACGCGGTATCCAGCCTTTTGCGCTTCGATGGCGCAGGCGAGACCCGTTGGGCCCGCACCGACAACAAGGAGATCGAAAACACACTTCTCGGCCGCAGCCAGCGTTGGATCGTTCATGCATCTAGCTTAGGCCATCGCTGCTCCCGCCGGGCGGCGGAATCCCATCGGCAAAAAAGCCCCAGCCGAAGCTGGAGCTTCTTGGGGAGCCAGTCTCCCGAGCCAGGATCGTCTAGGCCATCGCCGGCGTCGGCTCCATCATGGGAATCGCCTGTGCCTGAGCGGGAACAACCGTCTGAACCGTAGCTGGCTCGGCCGAAGGCTGCGCCTGCGCATGAACCGTACGCGTCAGCCGATGAACGAAATGGTAGGGCGGCCACGGACCCGACAGTTGCATCTGGCACTCCCGCATCACCGTGCTGGTGGTCACGAATTTGTTCTGGTACCGCTCCACGCACTTGCGGTCGATCAGGTGGGCGATATCCAGCATCATCTTGCCGTTTTCCATCAGCCGGCAACTCACCTCTTCGTCCAAAGGCAGGAACAACCGGTGCATCTGGAAGCTCACGGCGCGAGCCCGCGTTTGCCTCTCCCGTGCCCGTGAGGCGTTCTCGCGCAGATTCGTCAGATACTCGCGGCCGACGTGTTCTGCGCTCAGGTGCTTTTCCGCCTCGTGCCCGCAACAGTCGTCGACAAAGATCTTCAGGTGCATCTCGGTCTTGCCGCGCAGCTTATCGATGTTGCCAAGGAACTGACGTTGATTGGATCGGATGGACTTGCGCAGCGATTCGTCGTCGTTGAACACGGTGCCGAACCGGAACGGAAGCACTGTCGAGTGCTGGAAGCAGTCGGACACCACGCGCGCGTGGTCCATGCCCGACCGTTGGTTCAGGGGTTCCTGGGGGTTGTGCTCGCTCACGATGATCGCAAGGTCGCTTGCTGGGTAGAGGAAAACCTGATTGCCACTGACTCCAAAGACCGATTCCATCGGAACCGGCTTACGATGGCGGTCTAACGCCGGAAACGCTTGTCTTTCACCGATGCAGTAGGCATACCATGCCATGACGAGACACTCCGTCCGCGTGCGCGACAAGTCTTTGGCGCCGCTGTTTGATGAAGCTCTGTGAACTTGAGAACAACTGCATGCATAGTGGATGGATTTAGGGAGAAAACCTGTCCGTAGCCTCACTAACTACCGGGAATAGTAGCCTTCCGAAAATACGACTGGCAACACCCGCCGCGCAGAAAGCGCCCGTGCCCCGCACCTTGTGCAAAAGTCGCTTTCGTATTACAAACGCCCCGATTGACCGAGTCGAATTTGTGCGCTGGCGCACGAATTTTAGGCAAATAGCGATACAAACCGGGCCAAATCCCCGTGCCCCATGTCATCTGGCCTCTCTGACCCCACGAGGGGGTCCGTTGTGCCTCGTTTTTCCACAGGGGGCAGGCTTAAGGCGTCTGCTGCTTCCGGCTCACCGCACACATCCGGCTGCCTCATCGTCGGAACCTGGCGAACTCTAGTAGACTCAACGGCAGAATGTCTCCTCTGTCCCGCTTCTTTCGCCGTCGCCCCTCAGTTTTCGGTTCTACTGTGCTTGCCACCGTCTGGTTGGCTGGGGCACTCCTGACCGCCTCGCCGGCTGCCGCGCAGGGCACACATCTCTGGACCCAGTCGCAGATGGACGAGTTCGAAAAGGGCACTCCCGCCGGAGTCTCCATCCAAAGCGACGGCCACCTGCGCGAGGGGCCCGGCTTGACCGAGCAGCTCACTACGCCGTCGACCTTCGTCTGGTCGATCGCCTCCGATAAGGCTGGCGTCGTCTTCGCCGGAACCGGCTCCCCCGGCGCCGTCCTGCGCCTGGGATCGCAGAAGGGAGAGAAGCCCTTCACCGTCTTCGAGACACACGATCTCAGCGTCCAGGCCCTCCGGTTTGGTCCCGATGGTGCGCTCTATGCCGCCACGCTGCCCAGCGGCAAAGTCTACAAGCTCAACCCCGGCGCCGCCACGAAGCTCGACGAATCCACCGCGCCGGTCGTTTTCGACGCCGCGAAGCTGACCGATCCTGCCGGGGAAACCAAGCCTTCATCGCCCGCGCCGAGCGCCCAATCCCGCTATGTCTGGGACCTGACCTTCGATTCCGCCGGCCGACTCTACATCGCCACCGGCAATCCCGGAGCCGTCTACCGCATCGACCCCTCCAAGCCTTCCGCCGCGCCAGAGCTCTTCTTCAAAAGCGACGAGGCGCACATCCGCACCCTCGCCTGGGACGCCAAAGGCAACCTGATCGCCGGCTCAGACGGCTCCGGTCTTGTCTATCGCATCGATCCGAAGGGTAAGGGCTACGTGCTCTTCGAGGCGTCCCGCCGCGAGATCACCTCCATCGCCATCGGCGCCAGCGGGACTATCTATGCCGCTTGCGCCGGCGACAAGAGCCGCAACCCGCTTCCTCCGCTGCCTGTGCAGGGAATCGCCGCAATCACCATCTCGATTGTTCAGCCGCAATCGCTACAGGCGGCGAACGCCAGCAGTTCCGTCCCCGAAGGAACCGACATCTACGCCTTGACCGAGGGCCAGGCGCCGCGCAAGCTCTGGTCCGGCAAGGATGAGATCGTCTACGCCCTGGCCGCGCGGCCCGATGGCCTCATCGCGCTCAGCGGCAATCGCGGCCGCATCTTCCGCATCCAGGACGATGGCAGCTACGCAGACGTGGGCCACCTCAGCGCCCAGCAGGGCCTCAGCTTGACCGCCGTGCAGAGCACGGAAGGCACGGGCGGGCTGATCGTCGGCACGGGCAACACCGGCAAGGTCTATTTGCTCGGCGCGTCCCAGACCCACGAGTACGCGAGCGACGTTCTCGATGCCGGCGCCTTTGCCCGTTTCGGTCGCGTCGAAGTCGAACCCGGCTCGTCCGCCTACGAGATACTTACTCGCAGCGGCAACGTGGAACAGCCGGTCCGCGGCTGGAGCGACTGGCAGCCGTTGCAGGACGGCGCCGTCGCCTCGCCTCCGGGCCGCTTTCTGCAGTGGAAGGCCGTGCTGCACGCGGGCGGCGTCCTCGGCAGCGTGGGCGTCAACTACCTGCCCGTCAACTCCGCCCCCGTTGTCGACGAGATGGTAGTCGTGCCAGGCGCGCGCCTCAATCCACAGAACCTCATCAATCCTGCGTCGCAGACCGTCAACATCGCCTTCCCCTCGCCGAGCCAGAACACGGGGATCTCGTTCGAGCCCGGCGCCAACCAGCCATTGCAAGCCGCGAAAGACCGCACCTCGGTGACCGTTCGCTGGGCCGCGCACGACGACGATGGCGACAAGCTCGTCTATTCTCTTTTCCTGCGCGGCGACGGCGAGACCCAGTGGCTGCCGCTCAAGAGAAAGATCAACGAGGAAGCGTACAGCTTCGACGCTACCCTGATTCCCGACGGCGGTTACCGCATCAAAGTCGTCGCCTCCGACGCGCCCTCGCACACGCCTACCGACGCGCTCACCGGCGAGAAGATCAGCGACCGCTTCGTGATCGATACCACACCGCCGGCGATCACCAACTTCAAGGCTGCCGGCCAGCCTGCCGAATGCAAAGGCGCCCAGTGCTCAAAGCCCTTCCTCGTCAGCTTCGACGCCGAGGATTCCACCTCGCCCATCGCCCGCGCCGAATACTCGCTCGACGCCGGTCCCTGGCAGGTCGTCGATCCCGCCGGTAAGCTCTCCGACTCCAAGCGCGAGCACTACGAGTTCCGCATCGATTTCGACGCTGAGGCAAACAAGATCGGCGAGCATCTCATCACGGTCCGCGCGACCGACCGTTACGACAACGTCGGCGTGGCCAAAACGCTCATTCCGGCACAGGGACAGTAAGAGCCATGCGTTTCGAACTCTACGTAGCGGCGCGGTACCTGAAGGCCAAGCGGCGGCAGGCCGTCGTGGGCGTGGTTACGGCTATCTCGGTCGCCGGTGTCACGGCCGGCGTCGCGGCGCTCATCATCGCCCTCGCCATCACCAACGGCATGCGCCGCGACCTCCAGGACAAGCTCCTCGGCTCCAGCGCGCACGTCCAGCTTATGCAGGTAGAAGACCGCGGCATCCGCGATTGGCGCCCGCTCCTCGCCCGCCTGCGGCAGCTCCCGCACGTCGTCGCGGCTTCTCCCGGTCTCTACGAGCAGGTACTGGTCGCTCGCGGCCCGCGCGATGGCGGCGCGCTCATCGAAGGGATCCAGCCCGACGACGAGCGAACGGTCAGCGATCTGCTCTCTACGGCCACTCCCGGCGCGGTGCCGGCGCTCGAGCCGCAGCCCGAATCGGCCTCCACGCAGAACGCGGACCTTCCTCCCATCGTCCTCGGGAGCGACCTCGCCCAGACCCTCGGCGCCTCCACCGGCGACTCGGTCATGGTCATCAGTCCCCAGGGTGAGATGACGCCTCTGGGCATCATCCCGAAATACGTCCGCTTCCGCCTCGCCGGCACCTTCCACTCCGGCTTCTATCAATACGACGCCCAGTTGGGCTACCTGCGCCTCGCCGACGCGCAGCGCCTCTTCGACGAGCCCGACCTGCTCTCGGTCATCAGCTTCAAGGTGGACGACCTGAATCGCGCGCCGGAGATCGCACACGCCATCGAGCAGGCCGCCGGCCCCGGCTACATGACCACCAACTGGACCGACCAGAACCGCGAGCTCTTTCGCGCCCTCAAGCTGGAGCAGGTCGTCACCTTCATCGTGATCGCGCTCATCGTCATCGTGGCCGCGCTTAACATTCTCATCGCGCTCACCATGATGGTCATGGAGAAGACCCGCGACATCGCCGTCATGATGAGCTTCGGCGTCACACCGGAACAGGTGCGCCGCATCTTTCTGCTCCAAGGCTTGCTGATCAGCGTCGCTGGCACCGTGCTCGGCCTCGCGGTCGGCTACTTTGCCTCGTGGGCCGGCGGCCACTATCACTTCATTCATCTTTCCGCGGAGGTCTACTCCATCGACACACTGCCCTTCGCGCCGCGCCTGCTCGACGGCGTCATCGTCTCGGCTGTCTCGATTGGAATCTCGCTTCTGGCCACGCTCTACCCGTCGTCTTCTGCCGCGCGCATCCTGCCCGCCGAAGCTTTGCGCTACGAATAAGTGCTGTCAGATCAGTCGCAAATTGACTTTGTGACACATTTCGTGCCACATTTGATCCATGCCGAGCGTAAACCTCCGTCAACTCCGCGACACCCGCCAACTGCTGACCTGGCTTGAGGCTGGCGAGGTCGTCGAGCTCCGGAAACGCGACCGTGTCGTGGCTCGGATTGTGCCCGAGACGCCGAGAACCAAACCCGTCGAGTGGCCCGATTTTGAGGCGCGCGCGAAAGAGATCTTCGGTGATCGTGTCCTCACAGCCGTGGATGATCTGATACGGGATCGAGAAGAGAGCCGGTATTGACTGTCTATACCGATACGAGCTTTCTAACGGCCGTCTACCTGCGGGACGCGCATTCGCGCGAGGCATATAGCCGGATGGCGTTGCGTCCGAATCTGCCGATCTCCCCGTTCGGCCGCGCCGAATTTGCGAATGCGATCCATAGACAGGTGTTCCTCCGGCGTATTTCGGAGATCGATGCCAGGCGCGCATGGGAGAACTTCGAGTTCGACTGCCACTCCGGTCCCTTGCAGATGGCGGCGTTTCCAGAAACTGCCTGGAATGTAATCCTCGATCTTGCCCGTCGTTTCGTTCCGACGCTCGGCTTGCGCACCCTCGACTCGCTCCACGTCGCTTGCGCGCTGGAATTAAGGGTCGACAGGTTTTGGACCTTCGACGAGCGCCAGGCAAAGCTGGCCGAAGCAGTGGGGCTCGACACCAATCCCTGAACGCCGCGCCTCACCGCAGCGGGACCGTTCGTCTGTAACGCTCCCCGCCCGTTTCCCCGTCAAACCTAAGTCAAACTCTGTTTGGATCGCCCTCCGCTTCTAAGAAACGGCTCCCATGATCGCTGTGCTTGCTCCTTCGACAAGTTCCATGTTCCCCGGTTCAGCTCCTTCTGCCTGGTCCGGCGCCCAGAAAATCCTGCCGGCAATCGTCTGTGGTCTTCTGTTCCGCGGCCTTCTCCGCGCCCAGGACATGCAGCCGGTGGCGACCTTTCACGCGCAGACCAAACTGGTGAACGTCTACGTCTCGGTCCGCGACAAGAATGGCAAACTGGTTCAGAACCTCAAGAAAGAAGATTTCTTCATCACAGAAGACGGCCGTCCGCAGAAGATCGGTTTCTTCTCGCGGGAAAGCGACCTGCCGCTGCTTCTGGGCCTTCTGGTTGACACCAGTCCCAGCGAGGACCGAATGATCGACGAGGAGCGCGAGGCCAGCCGCGCCTTCCTGACCAGCGTCATGGATCCCAAGAAGGACCAAGCATTTCTGATTCATTTCGACCGCAAGGTCGAGCTTCTCCAGGAACTGACACCGTCGCTGGGCAAGATGGAGAAAGCTCTCGACCGCTTGCAGGACGTGGAGGGCGAGCCCTCGCTGGAGCGGAGTGGAGAGAGCTCCGGACAGACCGGCGACGATCGGCCCGCCAATACCGAGAACGATCGCGGGGACCAACGCGGCGGTCCTTCGGGTGGCGCCAGCGGCGGCACCACGCATCTCTTTGACGCTGTCTATCTGGCTTCGAAGCGAGTGATGAATTCGCAGCCGGGCCGAAAGGCGCTCATTGTTATCGGCGACGGCGACGACATGGGCAGCACGGTTTCGAAAGAAAGAGCCATCCGGGCGGCACAGCAGGCCGATGTGCTCATCTATTGCATCCGCATTGTGGATAACGGCTTCGGAAAAGAGCAGGGCAAGAAGCGGCATTGGAACATTCCCGGGATCGGGATTCCCGGCATCGGCATTCCTGGCCTGGGCGGCCCCGGAATGGGCGGTCCGGGCGGTGGGGGACCAGGTGGAGGCGGTCAGGGCGGCGAGCAAGGTCCGGGCGGAGGCGGCCCTGGCGGCGGTGGGCCAGGCGGTGGACAAGGCCCTGGCGGTTCCGGCATGGACCGCAGCGAGGGCAAGCGAAACATGGAGGCTCTAGCAAGCCAAACCGGAGGCGAGCTCTTCGAAGTCACAAAGAAAGTCTCGCTGGGCGAAGTCTTCGCGCAGATTCAGGATGAACTGCGCAGTTTATACAGCCTGGGCTACACGCCGGAGGCGAATGCCTTGCCCGGCTATCGACGCATCCAGGTGACCTTGAGGAGCAAAGGCCTAAAAGTTCAGGCGCGCGACGGCTACTACGCCGACGAAAACTGAAGCTCCGTGCGCGGCAATCTCTTCGGCCGGCTCCTACTGCGGCGTAATAATCCCGCCCAGCGCGTGGCGCCGCGGCAACACAATCCCGCGATGATCCACCTCGGCTGGCGCCGCGCCCTCGTGCGCCTTCGGCAGCTCCGCACGTTCGATCAACGCACCGCCGCACGCCGGGCACCAGTCCGCCTTCGTCTGCTCCGCCAGAACCGCATGGCATTGGCTGCACATTCGTTCCATATTCAAAGATTATGCATCCTGTATCCCTGGCCCCTGCCAACGCGGAGATCCGGCGCGCCCAGTAGCCGACATCTCAGCGCACCCATTGGATTCGATGCTGCTCTGCTCCCTTCGGGTAGTCGGCCAGCAGGCGCGGCGAGAAAGATTGCAGGCCGAATTCATCGACATCGAGGAACAGGCCGATCTCTTCCTTTGAATCGACTGGAATGAAAGTCTGATACTGAGGGTCATCCCCTTTTTCCCAGTCGATCGATTCCACGAATTCATGGAAGTAGAGCTGCCCGCAGAACTTGCACTTGCGGAGATCTCTGGTCAGATGCGATTCATCCAGGTAGGTCTCTACGACGGTGAGAGATTCCAGCAAATCCTTCATCGTCGGTTTCTCCGCCTGCCAGAGATGGCATTGTGCCGGAATGCTCATGATGGCTCCGATTGCTCGTCTTGCTCCCCGATTCCCTTAGACTGATTCTATGCACCCTCCCGTGCGCCTGGTCGCAATCGACATGGATGGAACCCTTCTGCCGGCGCTGGCGCACGCAATCGGCGAACGCAACGCGCGTGCGCTCCGCGCGGCGCAGCAGGCGGGAATTATGGTCGCCATCGCCACCGGGCGGCGTCCGGCCTACACGGTGCCCCTGCTCGAAGGTCTCGGCCTGCGAGCGGACACGCCCATCCTGGCGTCCAATGGTGCAGTGACCAGCAATCTGGCAGGCGAAACCATCGACCGGTGCCACATGGACGCTCGCGTGGCGCGCGGACTGTGCGGCCTTTTCCGGCCGTTCGGATCCGTCGTCTTTACCTTCGACCGGCCGGGGCGCGGCGAGTTGGTGGTCGAGGATCTCGACCTTGCGCATCGCAGCATCGCGCTGTGGGTCGAGGCCAATCGCAACGCGATCGAGATCGTCAAACCGCTGGAACTCGCCCTTTCAGACGGCAACGATCCCATCCAGGGCATGGTCGCCGGCGGCATTGAGAAGATGAAGGCCGCGGAAAAAGCGCTGAAGGCCAGCGAGTGGCAAACGCAGTGCGAGTGCGTGCGCACCGAGTATCCGGCGCGCGATCTGTCGATCCTCGATCTGCTGCCGCCGGGGATATCAAAGGGATGGGCGCTGGAGCGGCTGGCCGCACGCCTCGGCGTTGATCGCAAGGAGACCATGGCCATCGGCGACAATTGGAACGATGCCGATATGCTGGAGTGGGCGGGGCAGGGAATTGTCATGGCCAATGCCGCTCCCGAGCTTCGCGCCTTGGCCAAGTCGCGCGGTTGGAAGCAGGCGCCATCGAACGACGACGATGGGGTCGCGGTCGTGTTGGAGCGGGTCATCGAGAAGGCGGCTTCGGCCACGTCGTGAAGCAATCGCCGCGCGAGGTCGGCGATCCGGAATGCAGGCTAGGATTCACATCTCGGCAATCGGCCTGGTTGCATTGACAGCCCTCGCTGCGGCGCCGCTCCTGGCTCGCGCCGGCGAACGCGTCACGCTGGCGAACGGCTTCGTCGAGCAGTGCGACCATCACGGCCAGGTCGAGGGCCGCGTCCGGCTCTATCTGAGCCCCGGCGAAGACAACTACATCGAATTCGCTCCGGCCGAGATCGCATCCATCGAGCAGGTTCCCGATCCGCCGTCTCCGCCCAAGCCGCAGCCGATCCCCGGCCCCGCGCCCGCGCATCCGGCGCCAGCGCAGCTCTCTCAAGCCGACCTGCGCGAAATGCTCACCCGCGCCGGCGTCGAGCACAACCTCGACGTCGACCTGCTGGCCAGCGTGGTCAAAGCCGAGAGCGACGGCAACAGCCGCGCCGTGAGCCGCGCCGGCGCGAAAGGCCTGATGCAACTGATGCCGGGAACCGCCGCCGATCTCGGCGTCCAGGACAGCTTCCAGCCGGAACAGAATGTTCGCGGCGGCTCAACCTATCTCGACGCGCTGCTCACCCACTATCACGACAACCTGGCTCTGGCGCTGGCCGCATACAACGCCGGTCCCGAGGCGGTCGACAAGTACCACGGCATTCCGCCCTACCACGAGACGCGGGCCTACGTCGCGCGCGTCATCCACGAGTTCAATCGGCGCGTGCTGGCCCGCGAGGCGCTGGGGCGCCAGAGCGGGGCCTCTGCAACCCCGGCGGCCGCGCAGCCGCCGCCGTCACACTAGCGGTTCCGCGCGCTCCGGGAGCGCCCGGCGCTGTTGCCTCCCGTTGTGTCCGCTGATTCCGCGGAAACGGTTTTCGCCGTCTCGCAAACTTCCCTTTGAGGGCGCGTGAGAACATATCAACAGGCCCCAATCGGGAAATGCCGGACGGAGAACGCGTGAAGAAGAGACAGTGGATTCTGGGCCTCATCGTGCTTGCGGCGCTTGCTCTACTGATTCTCTGGGCGCGCTCCCGGGTTCACTTCGATTTCCGCCTCTTCGCCGCGCAGGTCGTAGTCGCCGACTGGCGCAGGATTGCCGTTGCGGTCGCCTGCATCTATTTCGCCTTCGTCATCCGCGCGGTCCGCTGGGGCCTGCTCATGCGGCACAACAAACGGGTTCCACTCTTCTCGCTTCTGGGGACCCAGGTGATCGGTTTTACCGCCGTCGGGTTGATCGGCCGCGTCGCCGATCCCGTCCGGCCCTACCTTGTCGCCAAGAAGACCGGCGAGCCACTGGGATCGCAGATCGCGGTCTATATCGTCGAGCGACTCTTCGACTTTGGCACGATGGCGCTCATCGTTTCGCTGGCGCTGCTCTGGATTCCGCAGCCCGATTTGGCCGTGGCGCCCGGCCAGTCCGGCTTTCTCAGCCATCTCTTCGCGCCGCTCTTTGAGCGCTTTCCCATTCTTTCGGTCGTCTTCGCCCGCTTCGGCGCGCTGCTCCTCACCTTGATTGGCGTTCTCGTTCTTGTCGCCGTGCGCCTGTCGGGAAACGTGGTGGCTCGTTTCTTCGAGGCATCGTTTGGATTGATCTCCAAAAGCCTGGGCCATGCGGCCGGCCAGAAGATCCGGACATTTCACGCCGGCCTCGATGTCATGCGCAGCTTTTCCGACTTTGGCGTCTCCGCCGCGCTCTCACTCGGCATGTGGGTGCTGATCGCGCTCTCCTATGTGGAAACGGTGCACGCCTTCACGGCCAGCCCCGCGCTGGCTGGGATGAGCGTTCCAAAGTGCGTCCTGCTGCTGATCATCAGCGGCAGCGTCAGCGCGCTGCAACTCCCGATCCTGGGCTGGTTCTCGCAGATCGCCTTCGTTGCCGCGGCGTTGTCGAGTTTCTTCGGCGCCACTCCCGAAGCCGCCACTGCCTGCTCCACGACGATCCTGCTCGCCACCTTCCTCTGCGTGATTCCAGCCGGCCTGGTCTGGGCGCAGTTCGAGCACATCAGTCTGCGCAAGGTGACGCTCGAAAGCGAGCACGCCGGCGAGGACTTGGGAGACGAGGAAAGCCCCGATCCTGCAGCGGCACCGCGGTAAACTCGAGCGATTCGGTTCGCGCCGCGCGGTCGCCGCCGGGATGAAGGCGAAGGAATGACGAAACCATCGACCCAATCTTTTCAGGGACTTGCAGCGAGCCTATCGGGGGGGGGGGGGTCAGGCGGGGGCTTGGAGGGTTTCGTCGGGTTGCGGAACGCAGCGGCGGCGACCTGCGCGGCGTAGAGAAATTTGCTGGCTTCTTTTGGGTCGATGACGCCAAGCGACATGCCGTAGGTGACACAGGCGACAAAGTCAGAGACGCTGCCGGGGCCAGCGAGCGGGGGCATGGCGCTGCGATAGGCCGCTCCAGCGTACCGAACGATGCGGATTTCCGCCTCGTCGGCCGCCACCAATAAACGGGCGGCGCGCTGCCAGACCTCGCAGCAGTGCGCGACGGCAGGGTTGGCAAGCGCGGGGTTCGATGGGTTGGCCGCGATGGCAAAGATGAATGGCGCGGGATCCGGTTTCGACATCTTCTGGTTTCCTTTCAGACGGCAGAGCGGTCCGGCTGCCGCGAAGGCAATGCGACAGAGCTCTGCGCGGGTTTCTGGCGCTTTTCTTCTATTGTGCGGCGAATGCGAATAATTATCTGCAACGCGGGGAAGAAATATTTAGCGTTTGTTTTCAATGGGTAAGGGGAAATGTGGGCGGGGCGGGACTTGCGCGGGGGCGGGTGCAAGGTGGTTTTCGGCCGGGGCCAGCTCGTAATCCGCTGTGGGATGGTTCGTGGTGTCCCATGTTTCAGAATCGAGACATGGGGCACCCGGCCGCCTCGGCAGTTAGGAGACCCTCCCAGAACGGTCTCCGAGTTCAAGAAGCAGGTGCTTGTCGCGCCGGATAGTATTTTGGCGACGCACAACCATTTCTAACCAGCAATTCTGGCGACGATCTCTCCTTCGGTGAATTTAGCCTTGCAGCCGTCGCAAACCCCGGCAACACGTACCAGGGGGTCTCGATGCCGCTGATCGGGTTCTTGAATCGTCACTGCGACAGCCGTTTTTGCAACACCATGATCATTGCCGCACATGCGACACGCCGAGTTTTTCGCAAGAGTAAGAACCTGGGTTTGTGTGTCGTTCAAGTTGAGCGCGCCGGGTGAAATGAAGACGAAATTTGCCATATTTTCACTTTCTCCTTTGATCGGTCTTTCAATGCGGCCTGGGATGCGCGACCTCCGCGCGGCAGCCGGCGTCGCGGGTAAAACTATACCAGACCAACAACTCGAGGCGGGCCGCCGCGCCTGACTAGCCACCATAATGTGGGTGTTCCGTGTCTCGCCTTTGAGACCTGGGAATCGCCCCCGTCGTCCCGGTCTGAGCGCAATTCGAGCACATCAACCTGCGCAAAGTGACGCTCGAAAGCGAGCATGTCGAAGTGAATCTGGAAGACGAAGAGAACCCCGATCCGGCAGCCGCGCCGCGATAGCTGGAGCGAATCCGCTTACGCCAAGCTGAATGTTGTCCGCGCTTCTCGCTGAATCCCAAGTCTCAGAATTGGGACATGGGGCACCCGATCATTTGGGGACGGTTAGATTCTGACCGTCCGCCTTTGAGTACTGGATTGTCTCCGGCCCGACCGCGCCGCCGGTCATGACCATGCTCATGGCCTGCTCCATGGTCAGATCGGTTTCGATGACGCGATCCAGGGGAAGGATCTGCAAGAACGCCGACGTGGGATTGATCGCGTTCGGCACCAGCACCGCCGCCAGTTGCTTGCCGGTTTCCGCATCGGTCATGGTGCGCGTCAGGAATCCGATGCTCTTCTGGCCGGCGATGGGAAAGTCAATCAGCACCACGCGCTGGCTCGAATCCTTTTTGGCCGCCATCGAGTCCAGCAGTTGGCGCACGGAGGTGTAGACCTTGGCCACGAAAGGCAGCCGCTCCAGGATCGACTCGAAGAGGCCGAAGGCCTGGCGGCCGATGACTAGCGAGGTGACCCGTCCCACGACGTAGAGCAGCACGAGCGTGAGCAAAACCGCCAGCACCGGCTGCAGCCAGGGGAGGCTCAGCCATCTCTGGGGGAAGACCTTCGCCGCCAACTGCACGGCCGGCAGCCCGGCCTTGGCCAACTCGCCCAGCAGAAAGCTGAAGATGAGGTAGGTGACGAAGAGTGGGCCAACCGTAATGATGCCAGCCAGGATGCTCCGCTGCACGCTGCGCAGCGATCGGCTTAGGTGTGCTGTCACGCGCCTATCCTCGTTTCGAGTCTACCGCCCAGCATACCGCTTCGGTGCGCGCCCCGGAACGCCTGCCCGGAGAAAGCAGTTCCCAACGAGCGCGAAATGAGCTATATATGAGAAATCCCTCACGTGAAGGCGGAAGCATGGCCATGAACGAACCCGCACAGATCGATTCTTTCGATCGCGACCCGCTGGGTCCGCGATCTGCCGCGCCGCACGGGCGCGCGATCGGGTCGCCCCTGCCCATGGGCTCGAGCCGCCGTACACAAGCTGCCGGTGAAGACGCCGCCCGGCAGGTTCCGCCCGATGCCCCCGGCCGCGCTCTGCCCGGCCCCACGGCTGGCGATGAATCCTCGGCCGTGCAGCGCGCCATCAGCGTGGTGCGCACGGTGATTCCGCTCGTCCAGCGCCTGCTGCCGCTCATCGACGGTAACGTCGCCACCGCGGTCAGCAACCTTCTCACGCCGCGTCAGCAGCCTCAGGCGCCCGCGCCTGCGCCCAAGATCGATCTGGCGCCGATCGAGGACAGTCTGGCCGAGATCCAGACACAGCACCGGGCGCTGCGCGACCAGGTGACCGAGCAGAACACTTCGCTCAAGCGAGTCGAAGATCAATTAGAGATGGTGCGCGAAGCCACCGACCGCAACACGCTGGAGCAGCAGGAGCTGCTTGAGGACTTGAAATCGTTCAGCGGCAAGATCAAGGTGGCGGCCATGGTTGCCATCGGCCTGCTGGGCGTGGGCATCGTCATCAATGTGATCCTCTTGCTCCACATTCAGCGCGTTCTGCCCTGAGCCTCTCACCGAGGCCTTCTACCCAAACGCGGAGCTTGCTGCGCAAACGCGGTCCGCAACCTGGGTAACCCTGCTTTGGGTCCCGGCGTCTAACCAAACAGAAGTTAAAGATCACAATCGAATTCGATGTGCACGGTGAGGTTCCGTATGGGTTTTCGACGCTACCCTTCTGTCCTCCTGCTCCTGCCGCTGGCTTCACTGATCATTGCAGGGTGTAATAGCAATAGTTCCAGCCAGATTCAAAACCAGACTTCGACTTACACCATCGGCGGCACGGTTTCCGGGCTTTCCGGCGGCCAGCTTGTTTTGCAGGCGAACGGGGCCAACAGCCTTTCCGTCAGCGCAAATGGAAGTTTCACCTTCACAACTTCGATCAGCAGCGGCGCAGCTTACATGGTCACGATCCTTACGCAGCCGTCTAGCCCGGCGCAATCCTGCATGGTGCGCAATTCCAGCGGCGTCGCGGGCGCCGATGTGACGAGCGTTCAGGTGACTTGCACTTCGGTTTCGACATCGCCGACGACGATCGCTACCGCCGCCGGCGAGTGGACCTGGGCGGGAGGTTCGGACCTGGCCAACATCGCGGGGGCCTACGGACAACTTGGGTCGGGCGCGGTCGGCGATGCCCCAGGAGCGCGTATTGCATCTGTGGGATGGACGAACGCGTCCGGGGATCTCTGGCTCTTCGGCGGCACTGTTCCTGTTGGCACCGGGTGCGCAACAACTCATGCGCTCTGTTGGATTGTCTCGGACTACTTTAACGACTTGTGGGAATTCAGCGGCGGCGAATGGGCCTGGATGGGCGGCTCGAATGCACCGGATCAGTCAGGGACATACGGGACGAAGGGAGTTGCCGCTTCCGGCAACATTCCTGGGGCGAGAAGCGGCGCGGTCAGTTGGACGGATGCGTCCGGAGGTTTCTGGCTCTTCGGCGGGGAAGAATTCGACCAGAACAATTCGGGGCAAATGTTCAACGACCTGTGGAAGTATGACGGGAGCCAGTGGACCTGGGTGAGCGGGTCGAATGCCGGCGATCAGATCGGCGTTTACGGAACGCTGGGGCAGGCGGCTTCCGGCAATGTTCCAGGGGCGAGAAGCAGCGCGGTGAGTTGGACGGATAAGTCTGGGAACCTCTGGCTCTTTGGCGGGGTCGGAGGCGACTCCACATCATGCTGCGCGGGGACCCTCAACGATCTCTGGAAGTTCAACGGCGGCGAATGGACCTGGGTCAGCGGCTCGAATGTCGCCGACGAGAGGGGCGCTTATGGAACCCAGGGAACCGCGAGTTCCGGCAACGTTCCTGGGGCTCGTCAAGGCGCAGTGGGCTGGACCGATGCGTCGGGAAATCTCTGGCTCTTCGGTGGCTACGGTTTGCCCACGTCGGGAGAAGCAGGACAGTTCAACGACTTGTGGGAATTCACCGGCGGCGAATGGATCTGGGTGAGCGGGAGCAGCGTTGTGCGCCAGCCCGGAGTTTATGGGGTTCAGGGCACGCCAGCTCCCGGGAACGTCCCTGGGGCGCGCGAAAGCGCTATGAGCTGGACCGATGCAGCCGGAGATTTCTGGCTCTTTGGCGGACTCGGTTACGACTCGGCGGGGGCGATGGGCGATCTGAACGATCTTTGGAAGTACAGTGGCGGCGAGTGGACATGGGTGAGCGGGTCGAAGTTCGTGAGCCAGAGCGGGACGTACGGAATCCTGGGAACTCCGGCTTCCAGCAACGTTCCTGGAGCGCGCGACACTTCGCAAACATGGATCGATCCCTCAGGAAATCTTTGGCTCTTTGGCGGGAACGGCGCAGACTCCACCGGCACCGCAGGCCAACTCAACGATCTTTGGGTCTATCAACCGCAGTAGGATTTGCCACCAGGTTGAAGAGCCGCTGGCCCGCGATCTCGCAGAGGCTGGCGGCTTTTCTTTTGTAAATATCCCCCGGCAGAGCCGGGGGCTTTACGGTGTGAGCCGCTCAAAGCGGCTTGAGCGGGGTCGCTAACGCGGCCCCGACGTGATTGGGGCCGCCTTACGGCGGCTATTTCCACATTCGCAGTTGGTCCAGGCGCTTGTCCTCAACTTCTTGATTGCGGATGTACTCGCGAATCGCCGTTTCATCACGCCCCACCGTCGACACAAAATACCCGCGCGCCCAGAAATGCTGGCCTGCGAAATTCTGCTTGTGCTCACCGTAGGTCCGCGCCAGGTGAATCGTGCTCTTGCCCTTGATGAAACCCACCACTTCCGACACCGCATACTTGGGAGGTATCGAAAGCAGCATATGCACATGGTCCGGCATAAGGTGGCCTTCCAGCACCCGGCTTTCCTTCTGCTCGGCCAGACGCCGAAAGACCTCTCCCAAATGCTGCCGAAGCCCTTCATACAGCACTCGACGGCGGCATTTGGGGATAAAGGCTACGTGGTATTTGCACTCCCATACGGAGTGACTTAGACTCTCCAATTGGTCCATCCAGATTCTCCTTGATGTGTGCTTTGGTCGGCTCACATCTGGAGCTTCTTGGATGGACTCCCGGAAATGTCAAACTGCTACTGCCACCCCGGCAGAGCCGGGGGATCTCCTCTCCCTTTAGATCCGTCTCATTGCCTTCGATCACCTCTCGGCGCAGCGCGACAACGATCGCACCCAAAAACGGAAGAATCGCGGGCGCCGGATGGGCCTCGCGCTGCATTTGGCTGCGGAATTGCTGGAAACAGTAGAGCAGATCGTGTCCCTCTCATCTGTTTCTAACCGCAGTGTGCGGCGACCGCGAAATGGAGAGCAAGTTGAGGTCTCGGCCGGCATCGAGGACAAAGAACGGCCAGGGCAAACGGCAGTCGACTTCCGGCGGGGAAGGGGAACTGGAGCTACCGGGCATGACCCAGCGCGCATTCGAACAAGCCGGCACACAAGCATCGGCGCCCCCGGCAGGGGCGCAAAGGTGCGAGCAACCCGGCGAGCTGGCTGCAATGCTAAAGCGCGGAGTAAAACTTCAGATCGCCGGCGAGAGGAGCGCGGCGGAACGGCTCTATCGGCAGGTTTTGGAAGCCGATCCCCATCGGGCCGACGCATTGCATCTGCTCGGTCTGGTTGAATACGAGAACGGGAACTTCCAGAGATCGATCGACCTGATTCAACAGGCAATCTCGATCGATTCCGGCCGGGCCTCCTTTTACATGGACCTGGGCACGGCGTTTCGCGCTCTCGGACAACTTCGCCAGGCCGCGGAAAGCTACATCCAGTCTCTGCGCCTCAACCCGCGATGCGCGGAAGCCTATGTGAACCTGGGGAATGCATTCAAGGATGGGCAGCAGTTTGACGATGCGCTCGGTTGTTACCGCCAGGCCATAGCGCTCAAGCCCGGCCTGATCGGGGCTCATCAGAACCTGGGCAACGCGCTGCGCCTCATGGGCCGGCACGAGGAGGCTCTGGCCGCCTATCGCAAGGCGTTCGACCTCGATCCGGGCAGAGCGGCTACTCATTACAACCTGGCCTCGCTGATGAACGATCTCGGCGCCCTGGACGAGGCGCTCGACCATTGCCGCAAAGCTCTCGAATTAGGGATCGATTCTCCGGATCAGGTCCTGTTTCTCCAGGGCCTGATTGAGTTGGTGCGGGGCGACTTGGCCGTTGGCTGGGAGCATTACGAGCGGCGCTGGGGTTCTCCCGATCACGACACGCCCCGCCGCACCTACGCGCAGCCGCAATGGACGGGAGGCAAACTGCCCCACGGCAATTTGTTTGTCTGGGGAGAGCAGGGAATCGGAGACGAAATCATGTTTGCGGGCCTTCTGCCCGATGTGCTTCGCACCGGCAACCGCTGCATTCTGGAGTGCGACAGGCGATTGCAGCCTCTATTCGGCCGGTCGTTTCCCGGCATATTGGTAGTCAGCCGGCCAGCGGACGAAAAGACGCTCGACATTGCCGCGCACATTCCCAGCGGAAGCCTTCCCCGGCTCTTCCGTTCCTGCCATTCGGCATTTCAGGCGACGGCAGCTCCCTATCTCGTCCCCGACGCTGCACTGCGGCAAACTCTTCGTGCTCGTTATAGCGATGGCCGGCCGCTTGTCGGTCTGGCATGGAAGACCAAGAGCAAGAAGAGCGGGCACCTGCGCTCCATCGATCTTGCGGCATTCGCCCCGCTGTTCTCGGGCGGCCAACTGCAGGTGGTCAATCTTCAATACGGCGATGCGGACGAGTTGGCGGCCGAGGCAAAGGCGGGCGGCATTTCCCTGGTCGTCGATCGCGGCGTGGATCAGTTTGCCGATCTCGATCTCTTCGCCGCCCAGATCGCCGCCATGGACCTCGTGATCACCATCGACAACTCCACCGCGCACCTGGCGGGCGCATTGGGAGTTCCGGTGTGGCTGTTGCTCCCGTTCGTCCCCGACTGGCGATGGCAATTGAACCGGGAAGACAGTCCCTGGTACCCATCCATGCGGATCTTCCGGCAGCAGAAGGTGATGGAGTGGGGGCCGGTCCTGGATCGAGTCCACGCGGCCCTCCGGCAATTGTGGGCCAGCGCTTAGATCTCCGAGACGTTGTCTTCGATCGCCACCCGCACATTGCCGTCGGACTTTGCCAGCCTCCGCACCGCCTCCGGCTTGTCGACGCCGGCCTTCAGCATGACCAGCGCTACGGGCACGCTGCGGCCGGCGCTCTTGATCGTCTCCACCGCGGCTGCCCGGTCGATTTTGCAGGCGCTCATCAGGATGCGAATGCCGCGCTCCACCAGCTTCGAGTTCTGCATATGCACGTTCACCATCAGGTTCTCGTACACATAGCCCAGCCGGGTCATCGCGCCCGTGGTGATCATGTTCAGAATCATCTTCTGCGCCGTGCCGGCCTTCATGCGCGTCGATCCGGAAACCACTTCCGGTCCAACGTCGATGGCGATGGTGATGTCGGCCGCCGCCGACAGGGGGGTGCCCTGATTGCAGGTGACCGCTGCGGTGTGCGCTCCGCGAGCGCGCGCATAGGCCACGGCCGCGACCACGTAGGGCGTGCGGCCGGAAGCGGAAACGCCGATCACTACGTCCTTGCGCGTGGGACGCCGGCGCGCGATGTCGCGCTGGCCCAGATCCTCGGAGTCTTCATTGACCTCGACCGCCGACGCCAGCGCCTTGGGTCCGCCGGCCATGATGTATTGCACTTGGCCCGGCGCGGTGGAATACGTGGACGGACACTCCGCGGCATCCAGAGCGGCAATCCGCCCGCTCGACCCGGCCCCGACGTAAATCAGGCGCCCGCCGTCGCGCAGGTTTCGCGCCACCAGGTCGATTACGTCCGCAATCTCCTGGATCGCCTTCTTCACCGCCGCGGACACCTTGGCGTCCTCGTGGTTGATGATCCGGGCAATCTCCAGTGCGGACTTGGTGTCCAGCCCCTGGGAAGCCTCGTTCTGGCTCTCCGTCGTCAATTCCTGAAGCAGTGCGGCCTGGTCGTGATTGTTATCTCTTGCTCGTGCGCCAGGCATCTCCTGCAGCATAGTGCTTGGTGGCATCGCGTCTGTCCCCAGCTTTTATTGTAGCGATAAAAGCGCGCAAGCCCAGAGTTTTTTGTTCGCAGGCACGCGTTCGTACCGGCAAGATTGAGTACTAGAGAGACTCCCGGACGGCATCGTGGAAGGCGGGGCGAACGGCACGAATCGACTGGCTCTTTCGATCCGGCCAGGTCCGATTCGTCAGCAGAACTACGCCGATCGCCGCATCCAAATCGATCCACAGCGAGCAGCCGCTGTAGCCGAGGTGCCCGATCGAGTGCACTGAGAAACAGTTTCCAGAAGACGAGTCTTTCGACGGTGTATCCCAACCCAGCGCACAGGAGCTCCCGGCAGGTTTCTGGCGCTCGGTAAACCGTTTCAGCGTCGCCGGATCAAAGAGATGGCGCTCGCCGGCGTGATCGCTGTCCGTTGCGGCGGCGAGAACTGCACGCGAAAATCGCAGCAGGTCCGGGACATTCGAGAAGAGCCCGGCATGTCCCGCTACGCCCCCCAGCGCCCAGGCATTCTCGTCCTGCACCTCGCCCTGGATGCGCCAGTGGCGGAACGACGTGTCCTCTTCGGTGGGGGGGATCGACCCTCGCCGCTCTGCCGCCGGGCAGAACCCCGTCGCCGCCATCCCCAGCGGTCCGTACACTTTGCGCCGCAGCCACGCATCCAGGGGCTCGTCCATCCGTGTTTCCAGCGCCTTGCCTAGCAGAATGAACCCTGGGTCGGAATACTCAGCCCGCGTGCCCGGTTCGGCCTCCAGCGGGAGCCGAAGACAAGCGTCAAGCAGCGCGTCGGCATGGGCCGCGTTGCGGAACAGCTCCACATACCCCGGCAACCCCGAATTGTGCGCCAGCAGGTGCTTCAGCGTCACGCGCCGCGCCGGATCGCCGCCGCCCCGTCCCTCCACGAAGCCCGGCAGCAACTCGCCAAGCGGCGCATCCAGCTCCAGTTGTCCGCGCTGCGCCAGCAACATCGCCACCGCGGTTGTCGCCGCCACCTTGGTCAGGCTCGCCACGTCATAAACCGTCTCCGCGTTCACGGCAGGCGATTCCGGCTCGTAGGTGAAGCGGCCCAAGGCACCCGCAAGCGCCACTTCGCCGCCCGCCAGCACCCCGAACGCGCAGCCAGGGAACGCCTTAGCCTGGATGGCGTCCTCGAGCACGCGATAGACGCCCTCAAACCGGTCCCGTGAGCCTCCCGATGGATGATCTTCCATTCGCATCTTCTTCCCGCATGGTACCGCGCAAGGTCCCTCTGTGCCGCACCGGCCGCCGCTTCAAGTTCCCGCGGCGCCCCAGTCGAGCTATCCTTGAGGGCGAAATCTCCGTCTATTCAGGAGGTAAGGAGGATTGCATGCTTCCCCCGCACAGGTGGTTTCCGGCAGGAGCTTTCATCGGCCTTTTCGCCGTCAGTGTCTGCTTTTGCGCAGCCCAGAACGCGGCGCAGACGCAGGAATCGACACAGATCTCGCCGGCTCCGGCTGCGGCTCAACCCGCGAGTCCTTCCGCCACACCCGTTCCCTCCGCGACCCCGGCCGCGCCTTCCGACGCATCGGCCCAGCCATCTGCTGAACCCGCCGCTCCCGAAAGCTCTGCGCCGGCAAAGAAGATCTACACCGTTCCCGCCGGCACCAAGGTGCTTCTGCAGTTGCGCAGCGCCATCAACACCAGGAGCGCCAAGCCGGGCGATGGCGTTTACCTGGCCTCGTCCTTTCCTGTCGTGGTGGGGAACCGCGTGATGATTCCGACCGGCGTGTATGTGCAGGGCGTCGTCGACCGCGTGCAGCGGGGCACGGTGAGGAGCAAGGCGCAGCTCGACATGCACTTTACCTCCATCATCTTTCCCAACGGATCGGTGGTCGAGATTCCCGGCGTGGTCGAGGATCTGCCGGGCGCTAAGAACCAGAATGTGAAGAACGACGATGAGGGAACCATCGAGCAGAACGGCAACAAGGGCCGTAACGCGGGCGAGACGGCCAAGATCGCTATTCCCACCGGTGCAGGCGTTGGCACTATCGGCGGGGCCGAATCGGGTCATCCCATTGAGGGCGGCTTGGCCGGCCTCGGCGCGGGCCTCGCGACCGTCGGGATCGTCTCGCTCTTCACCCGCAACGCCGACGTCGACATCCCCGTCGGCAGCCAAGTCGAAATGGTGCTCCAGCGCCCGCTGCTTCTGGAAGAAGAGAACCTCTCCGGCGTTGGACAGCCGGGATCGGCTCCAGCGCTGGTCCCCGCTGCGCAGCAACCCAAACCGATTACGCAGCACAAACCGCGCATCCTGTGCCCGCCAGGAAGCCTCGGGTGTGGCTAATCTAGTAATCTAGTGTGGTGAGTCAGTGATTTGTTGCATTCATTGAATGTCCTAAATGCAGGTCCTTCGACTCCGTTTGCCGCAAAACGCGCGGCAAACTTCGCTCAGGATGACAGTTTGTTTGTGATGCGAACTTCTGACTCAGGACACTAGGTATTGATGCAAACCGGCCCAGACACTTACCCCAAATCTGAAACCGAAACCAATCCGCAGACCGCGCCGGGCGACGACTCCGGCCAATCCGCGGCCGCGCCCCCGGCCAATCCCCGATTGCCGGATAAGCCCCTTTGCGCCGAGCGAAAGAAGGACGGCATCTTCCTCTGGCTGCGCGATCTGGCCATTGCCGCTGCCGCCTCGGCGTTCATCATCCTGTTCCTCTACCAGCCGGTGCGCGTGGAAGGCACCAGCATGTTGCCGCGGCTGGAAGACCGCGACCGCCTCTTCATCAACAAGTTTGTCTACCACTTCGCGGGCATCGAGCGCGGCGACGTGGTCGTCTTCCGCTATCCGCGCGACCCCGAGAAGAGCTACATCAAGCGCGTGATCGCATTGCCCGGCGACCGAATCCGCGTCGACCATGGGCATGTCTGGCTCAATGGCACGCAGCTCCGCGAAAGCTACGTCCCGGAGATCTACCGGGGCTCCAGCTCCATGCCCGAGATGACCGTTCCCCCGGAGACCTACTTCGTCATGGGCGACCATCGCTCCATCTCCTCCGACAGCCGCGAATTCGGTCCTGTTGACCGCTCGCTGATCTACGGCAAGGCTGTCTTCGTCTACTGGCCCGCTCACGATGTGGGCGTGGTGCACTGAAGCGTGGAAAACCGGACCGAATTTGTCCGGCAAACCTGCTAAAATCGATTGAATCCACTCCTCGGAGAGGCGATGCAGGCGATCCTAGCGCTCGAAGACGGGCGCGTCTTCCGCGGGCACGGCCACGGACACCCCGGCGAATGCCAGGGAGAAGTCGTTTTCAATACTTCCCTTACCGGTTACCAGGAAATTGCGACCGACCCTTCCTACGCCGGCCAGATTGTCGTCCTCACTAATCCTCAAATTGGCAACTACGGCACCAATCGCGCCGACAATGAGTCCATCCGCCCCTACATCGAGGGCCTGATCGTCCGCGAGTTCTCCGCGATCAGCTCGAATTGGCGTTCCGAGCAGGTGACCGACGAGTACATGGAGCGCTATTCCGTCCCGGTTTTGGCGGAGATTGACACCCGCGCCCTCGTTCGCCACTTGCGCGACCGCGGCGTGATGCGCGGCGTGATTTCGACGGCCGAGTCGAACCCCGACGTGCTCGTCGCGAAGGCCCGCGGCATTCGCAAGATGGAGGGCACGGACTTGGCGCGCGTCGTCTCCACCAAGTCGAGCTACGAATTCGACGCTGCCGATCCGCGCAGCCAGATGGGTGAGCCGCTGCTGGCCGACGGGTTTATCTCCAAGGATTTGCCGCACAGGAAAATCCTGCATGTAGTGGCTTACGATTTCGGCATCAAGCAGAACATTCTGCGAATGTTAGCGCGCGAGGATTGCCGGATCACCGTCGTGCCGGCCGAGACCACCGCCGCCGACGTGCTCGCCCTGAAGCCCGACGGCGTATTCCTGTCGAACGGCCCGGGCGACCCCGAGCCGGTCACTTATGCCGTCAACGCGATTCGCGGCATGATGGGCCGCGTGCCGATCTTTGGAATTTGTCTCGGGCATCAGCTTACGGGGCTGGCTCTGGGCGGGCGCACCTACAAGCTCAAGTTCGGCCATCACGGCGGCAACCATCCGGTGCGCAACAACGCGACCGGCAAAGTCGAGATCACCGCGCACAACCACAACTTCGCCGTCGATCCGGATTCGATCAACGCCAACGAAGTCGAGCTGACGCACGTGGACCTGAACGATCAGACGCTCGAAGGCCTGCGCCACAAGACGCTCCCGCTCTTCAGCGTGCAATACCACCCCGAAGCCGCCCCCGGCCCGCACGATTCGCACTATTTGTTCCGCGACTTCCGCAGGATGATGGAGGAGTGGAAGGGATGAAGCGGCCGATTGCGTGGAGCGCGAATTCGACCAAAGCAGCGGGGCCCTGGCTCCGCTGTTTTTTGAGCGTTGCGGTCGCCGCGGTCGCCATGAACGCCACTTCGTTTGCCGCAGCCCAAGTCGACTGCGTGTATCCCGGTCGAGTGTCCGTACCGCGCGTTCAGGGACAGGTCTTCGATCCCCTCGGAACGGCCGTGCCCGGCGTTGTCGTCAAGCTCGTCGACCAACGAGGCTCAACACTGCAGGCAACGACTGACGGTCAGGGGCGCTTTCGCCTTGCCGCTCCACCCGGCGAGTATTCCTTTACGGCCGTTTTGCCAATGTTTCAGACCAGTCAGACCGAGCTGAGCGTCGGCGAAGATTTGGCCGGTCTCGTTCACCCGCGCAATCTGTACGTGGTCCTTGGGATGGCGGGCACGTTCTGCCCATGGGTCACTACAAGCGAAAAGGAATTCCGGAATATCATCAACGGCAACAAGAAGAGATCTGAGGAATCGACTCAACGAAATGCCACGCAGAAATGACATTCAGAAAATCCTCGTGATCGGCTCCGGCCCCATCGTGATCGGCCAGTCGGCCGAGTTCGACTATTCCGGCACGCAGGCCTGCAAGGCCCTCAAGCAGGAGGGCTACGAAGTCGTGCTGGTCAACTCGAATCCGGCCACCATCATGACCGATCCCGAGCTGGCCGACCGCACCTACATCGAGCCGCTCACCCACGAGTACGTCGAAGAGATCATCCGCATTGAAGCCGAGATGCTGGCCGGCGCCAGCAGCACGGGCGGAGCCTCGGGGAAGTTCGCTCTGCTGCCCACCGTCGGCGGACAGACCGCCCTCAACCTCGCCGTCGATCTCGCCGACTCTGGCGTCCTCGAGCGCTACGGCGTCGAGTTGATTGGCGCCAAGCTTGAAGCCATCAAGAAAGCCGAAGACCGTCTGCTCTTCAAGGACGCGATGGTCCGCATCGGCCTCGAGGTTCCGCGCTCCGCGCTGGTCAACAATCTGCGCGACGGCCTCGACTTCTCCGCGAAGCACGGCTTCCCGATCCTGATCCGCCCCAGCTTCACGCTCGGCGGCACCGGCGGCGGCATCGCTTACAACCGCGAAGAGCTACTGGAGATTCTTGCCCGCGGGCTCGATCTTTCGCCCGTCCACGAGTGCCTGGTGGAAGAAAGCGTGCTCGGCTGGAAGGAATTCGAGCTCGAGGTGATGCGCGATCTGGCCGACAACGTCATCATCATCTGCTCGATTGAGAATTTTGACCCCATGGGCGTACACACCGGCGACTCCATCACCGTCGCCCCCGCGCAGACGCTCACCGACCGCGAGTACCAGAGGATGCGCGACGCGGCCATTGCCTGCATCCGCGAGATCGGCGTGGAGACCGGCGGCTCCAACGTGCAGTTCGCCATCAACCCGCAAGACGGACGCATGACGATCATCGAGATGAACCCGCGCGTCTCGCGGTCGTCGGCGCTGGCGTCGAAGGCCACCGGATTCCCGATCGCAAAAATCGCCGCCAAACTCGCCGTGGGCTACACGCTCGACGAAATTCCCAACGATATTACGCGCAAAACGCCGGCCTGTTTCGAGCCCACCATCGACTACGTCGTGGTCAAGATTCCCAAGTGGCAGTTCGAGAAATTTCCCGGCGCCGACGAGACGCTCGGCCCGCAGATGAAGTCCGTCGGCGAGGTGATGGCCATCGGTCGCACCTTCAAGGAATCGCTGATGAAGGCGTGGCGCTCGCTCGAAACCGGCAAGAAGACGGGCGCGGAAATCCTGGAGCCGCGCCGCCTCACGCAGATGCTGGTCACGCCGCGGCCCGAGCGCCTGGGCTACATCCGCTACGCGTTCGAGCGCGGCATGAGCGTGCGCGACGTGGCGCGCCTTACCAAGATCGATCCCTGGTTCCTCTACCAGTTGCGCGAGATCACGCTGGCGCAGTCGGCCATCGCCGGCACCACTCCGCAACAGATGGGCGCGGAGCAACTACGCCAACTCAAGCGCCTCGGCCTCAGCGACGAGCGCATCGCGACCGAGTGGAAGCTCTTGGGGCACGACGGCACCCGGCAGGTGAGGGAACTGCGCGAGGGGCAGGGAATTCGCCCCGTGTTCAAGCTCGTGGACACCTGCGCCGCCGAGTTCGAGTCGATGACGCCCTACCTCTATTCAACCTACGAGGAAGAGGACGAGGCCCCGCCGACCTCAAAGCCCAAGATCGTCATCCTCGGCTCCGGCCCCAACCGCATCGGCCAGGGCATCGAGTTCGACTACTGCTGCTGCCACGCGGCCTTCGCCCTCAAGGACGACGGCTACGAGACGATCATGGTCAACTGCAACCCCGAGACCGTCTCGACCGACTACGACACCAGCGACCGCCTCTACTTCGAGCCGCTGGTGCTCGAAGACGTGCTCGCGATAGCCCATCACGAGACGCAGTCCGGCGCTTCGCTCGGCATGATCGTCCAGTTCGGCGGCCAGACGCCTTTGAATCTCTCGCAGCGCCTGCGCGCGGCTGGCGTCGACATCATCGGCACGTCGCCCGATTCGATCGACCTGGCCGAGGACCGCAAGCTCTTCGGCAAGCTGCTCGAGGATTTGCAGATTCCGCAGCCGAATGGCGGCACGGCTACCAGCGTCGAGCAGGCTCTGGCCGTCGCCGAGCAAATCGGCTATCCGGTTCTGGTTCGCCCCAGCTACGTGCTCGGCGGGCGCGCCATGGTCATCGCCTACGACGCCGACGCCGTCTCGCACTATATGCGCCAGGCCGTCGAATACTCGCAGGAGCGTCCCGTCCTGATCGACCATTTCCTCGAAGACGCCGTCGAGGTCGACGTGGACGCGCTCTGCGACTCCGAGGACGTGCTGATTGCGGGCATCATGCAGCACATCGAGGAGGCCGGAATCCACTCCGGCGACTCCTCCTGCGTGCTGCCCGCGGTCGGCATCGCCGACGCGACGCTCGAAACCCTGCGCACCTATACGCGCAAGCTGGCTCTCGCGCTCAAGGTCGTCGGCCTCGTGAATCTCCAGTTCGCCATCCAGCACGACGAGGAGGGGAACGACCAAGTCTACGTGATCGAAGTCAATCCCCGCGCCTCGCGGACCGTACCCTACGTCTCCAAGGCCACGGGCGTTCCGCTGGCCAAGATCGCCGCGCGCCTGATGACCGGCCGCAAGCTGCGCGAGCTGCTTCCGGGCGAGCTGGCCTCGGGCAAGGATCTCGGGACCGGCTCGCACTACTACGTCAAATCGCCGGTCTTCCCCTGGTCGAAGTTCGCCGGCGTGGACACGGTTCTCGGCCCCGAAATGAAGTCCACCGGCGAAGTGATGGGCGTGGCGTCCACATTTGGAGAGGCGTTCGCCAAGGCGCAGCTCTCCGGCGGCCAGATCCTGCCCACCGGGGGCACGGTGTTTTTCACCGTCAACGACCACGACAAGCAGGCCGTGGTTCCGCTGGCGCGCCGCTATGTCGATCTGGGATTCAAGATCGTCGCCACGGAAGGCACGGCCAACGCACTGGAAGGCGCGGGCCTCGTCGTCGAGCGCGTCTTCAAGGTGAACGAAGGCCGCCCCAACGCCGTGGACCTCATCAAAGAAGGCCAAATTCAGTTGATCGTCAACACGCCGCGGGGCCAGGACGCCATCTTCGACGAGAAGGCCATCCGCCGCGCCGCGGTCCTCAAGCGCGTTCCCACGATCACCACGCTCGCCGCCGCCCAGGCCGCCGCCGAGGGAATCGCGGCCACGCAGCGCCACCGCATCACGGTATTCGCGCTGCAGGCGCTGCACGCGGCGAATGGGCGATGAGGGTTGGCGCGGCCCGCTTGCTTAGGCACAGGGAGATTGGTTTTGTGATAAGCTGGGAATCCTCCCAGCGAATACGTCTTGAAGACGAGTCTTCACGGCGCAGTTGACTGTGCATCGGCTTCCCCAAGGAGTCCGAGAGCGTGCCAGACCAACCCTCCGCGGCATTCATGAGCTACAGCCGGGCAGATTCCGAGTTTGCCCTGCGGCTTGCGCGCGACCTGAAGGCCGCGGGCGCGATGGTGTGGCTGGACCAGTTGGATATTCGCCCCGGCGATCAGTGGGACCGGGCCATCGAGGCGGCGCTGGATACAGCACGATTCATGCTGGTGATCCTTTCGCCGGCGTCGTCGAACTCAGAGAACGTACGCAACGAGATCGCGTTTGCGCTCGAAGAGGGAAAAATCGTCGTTCCGGTGCTGCATAAGGAGTGCATGGTCCCGCTCCAACTGCGCCGGGCGCAGCGCATCGATTTGAGCGCAGATTACGCGCGCGGGCTCACGGATCTGCTCGCCTTTCTGGGTGCGGCGCAGCCCGATGAAGCGGTGCTCGACCAGGCCGTAGAGGATGAAGCGAAGCGCCATGGCGCCTGGCAGGCCGGCGAAGCCGAAGCTGCCCGCCGGCAAGCTGAACTGAACGAGCGGCCGACTGGAGCACAACAACCGCGTGGGACGGAAACGGCTCAGCCCAATCTCGATGCGGGCTCAACCCAGGTGAGTGCGAAACTGCGTGTCCTTACCTCGCGGCGCAATCTCGCGATTGCCGCCGCCGTGCTTGTGGCTCTGTCAGCGGGCTTGTTCCTGTGGCTGCGACCTAGTTGGTTCTTTGCACCTTTGCGGCCGCTGCGAACCCTGACGGGACATTCAGCCGCCGTCGGCTCCGTAGCCTTCAGCCCCAACGGCAGCACGCTGGCCTCAGCAAGCTGGGACGGTACCGTCAAGCTTTGGGGCGTGGCCTCGGGTACCCTCATCCGAACGCTCTCCGGGCACACGAGTTCTGTTATGTCTGTGGCTTTCAGCCCCGACGGCCACTCGCTCGCTTCGGGAAACGACGACAAGACGATCCAGCTCTGGGACGCGGCCTCGGGAACTCTGATCCGAACATTCTCCGGACACACGAACGGGATCTATTCCGTTGCCTTCAGCCCCGACGGCCGCTCGGTGGCCTCAGGAAGCGAAGACGACACCATCAAACTCTGGGACGCCGCCTCGGGAACCCTGATCCGAACGTTCTCCGGACATACCTCGTGGGTGAACTCCGTCGCCTTCAGCCCCGACGGGCGCATGCTCGCCTCGGGAAGTGAGGACAAGAACGTCAAGCTCTGGGACGTTACCTCGGGAGCCCTCATTCGGACGATTTACGGAAACACCGGCGACGTTGAGTCCGTCGCCTTCAGCCCCGACGGCCGCACCCTCGCCTCGGGAAGCACCGACAAGACCGTCAAGCTTTGGGAGGTGGCCTCGGGAGCCCTCATCCGAACGCTCTCCGGACACACGGACTATGTTGAATCTGTCGCCTTCAGCCCCAACGGCCGTACGCTTGCTTCGGGAAGCGTGGACAAGACCATCAAGCTTTGGGACGTGGCCTCGGGAGCCCTCATCCAAACGCTCTCCGGACACGCCAACACCGTTTGGTTCGTCACCTTCAGCCCGGATGGCCGCACGCTTGCTTCAGGAAGCGACGACAAGACCATCAAGCTGTGGGACGTCTCCGATTTGGCAAAATAGGCGCAAGCGCTTCGCGCGGCCACGCAGCGCCATCGCGTCACGGTATTCGCGCTGCAGGCGCTGCACGCCTGCCAACGGCCGCTGATCCGGCCCCGAAGATTTGCATCACGCTTTCCCACCCTTTCCGCAAACTACGCGGAAAGGATGGGGCACCCTGTTCAATCACTTTTGGGCCGGATCAATAGGAGGATCGGGGCCGGAAATTGGCCGCTGTGCCGCTACGCGCTTTTCCGCAGCCCCAGCTTCGCGCCAATCGAGTAGCCAATCAGCGCGACCGCGGGCCATGTGCCCAGGAACGGCCCGTCGTCATCGATCAGTCCGCTCGGGCTGGGCAGGCTGAAGAGCGTTCGCGTCAGCTTCTCCGCCGCGCCGCACTGCAGGCACCGACCCGGCCCCGTCGGCAGGTCAAGCACGTAGAGACAGAAGGTCAAGGCCCAAATCACTCCCAGCAGCCAGACCGCGGTCGCGGTTTCGTCCGGGCGAATCTTCATCGCGATGTAGCCTGCGCCGAGCGGCACAGCGATCGACAGCAGCAGAATCACAGTCTGTGAAACACCCACCGGGCTGACTGCGTAGCCAACCAGCATCAGCGCGAGCCATGAAGCCAGGGCAAGCATAGCGTGCAGAGCGAACCACATGGCCTGCGGCGCAAACGTCGCAGGCTTCTTGTGAGACTCATCGCTGTGCAGCAACGATTCCATCGTCCTGGCTCCTCGATCGACGGCCCGCAGGACACGGCGCCATTTGACACTCAACAATACACTGCGATGGCCGTGCCGGCCAATTCCACGAAGGCTGCGGCAGGGAATTCGCAAGCGCCGGTTTTACAATGAACGAATGCTGCTGGAAGGAATCTTCGCCCCGGTTACAACGCCTTTCTACCCCGACGAGCGCATCTACTTCCGCAAGATGGAAGCCAACATGGCGCGCTACTCGCGCAGCCTGCTGGCGGGAATGGTGGTGCTGGGGTCGACCGGCGAGGCCGTCCAACTCGACGACAGCGAGACGCGCGATGTGCTCCGCGTCGCGGCCGAAGCCACGGCCGCGGAGAAGGTCCTGATCGCAGGCGTCGGCCGGGAAAGCGTCAAAGCCACGGTCGAGCTGGCCGAATCGGCGGCGCAGTTCCGCTACGATGCCGTGCTCGTGCGGCCTCCGAGCTATTACGCGGGCCAACTGCCGGACCCGGCCCTGCTCCATTATTTCCGCAGCATCGCCGACCGCTCTCCGCTCCCGGTCGTCATCTACAGCATTCCCAGGTTTGTCCCGCGCCTGATCCCGGTCGAAGTCGTGGCCGAGCTTGCCCAGCACCCCAACATCATCGGGATCAAGGACTCGAGCGGCAATATCGATCGCATCCGTGCCCTGGCCGCCGCCACGGGGAGCGCCCCGCGGCGCACCGTCCCCGTCACCCAGGTTTTCGAGGCGGTGACTTCCCGCATGTTCGCCCCGAAAGCCGAAACCTCTAAAGCCTTTGTGGCCGTCGGCGATCTGGCCGGGGGCGTCGCCGTTGCTGCAGCGCCTCCTGTTCCCCCGGCCAAGACCCGCAGCAGGGAAGTCGGATTCCAGGTGCTGGACGGTTCCGGGGCATTGATCTTCGACGCGCTTCAGGCCGGCGCGACCGGGGCCATCGTTGCCATTGCCACTTTTGCACCGCAGGCGTGTCAGGAAATTTACCTGGCGTGGAGGGACCACGACCTTTCGCTTGCCGCGGAGAAACAGCAGCGCATCGCATCTGCGGAAAAACGGGTCGTCGGCGAACTCGGACTGGCCGGTATTAAGTACGCTTGCGACTTCAACGGCACCTTCGGTGGCCGTCCGCGCGCGCCAATCCTGCCACTCACGGCAGCGGAGAAGGCCGAGGTGGAGCGCCTCCTGGCCGAAATTCGGAACTGAAGCGGGCACAGGCTTTCCGAGGACGCCTTAGTGCGTCCCCGTCCCGGGCGGCGCGTTGTTCCTCACGTAAAGATCGCATCCGTATCCCCATTGGCCGCGCATGACCCGGCGTCCGAAGATCGTGATCCACAAATGTTCTGGCGCCGGCTGAATCATGTGAAACTCCGCCGCATTCAGTAGTTCCGGGAAGGGGGTCACGATTCCGGCTTCATCGCGATCGTTGTTATAGCAATTGACGACCGCGCCCACCTCGGCAAAGTGGTTCACATCGTCCTCGAGATAATTCAGCTCCACCATGCGGCGGAACTCAGGCTTGTAGAAATCGTAGAAACTCCCCGACAACACCACAACCGCATTGGGCGACTTCAGGTTTGCCCGTAAAAAGGCCGGTTGTTCGCGCGCGGCCCGAAACGAAGGTCCCTGCTCGGCGCGAATGATCAGGCTGATGGTTAGGCTGGGCAGGCCCAACAGAACGGCGAGAAGCAGCAGGCCTAATGCCGGCTTAGCCAGCCGGCCTCCCGGCCGGCTCCAAATCAGAAGGCCAATCGGGATCGAATATGCCATGAAGTTCACATAGGAATGCTGATACGGGACAAGAAGAATGGCGAGAACAAGACAAGCCAGGCCGGCCGCAATCGGAAGCCATTCCGAGTAGCGCAACTCCTTGCGATGGAGAATCGACCAGGCCGCAAGCAGACCGCAGGAAAGCAGCGAAAGAGAATACTCAACGCCCCACACGATGGGGGAGCCGAATATCGTTTCGTGCAGCACACTGAGAAGCCGCCCGAAGGACCTCATGGACAGAGTCATGCCCAGTCCGCTGCGAACACCAAACGCATTCGCGGCAAAGCGTGCGAGAGCGGCGCGATCGATCGAATAGTAAAGAAGGGCCACAGCGGCGAGAATGACGATCGCCGGTACAGTTGACATGGCGGCCTGCCTCAGCGAAAGCAGCCAACGTCGCGGGCGATTCCAATCGTGGGACAGGAAGAGTGCGAATGTCCACACCGCAGCCACGATGGCGACAAACGGCTGTGCCAGAAATGTGAGTGCAATGAGCGTTCCGGCAACCAGCGGCCGTGGACCCGGTTTCACGCCAAGCGATATGACGGCGCTAAACAGGATCAACGCCACAACTTCGGGGCGGTCGTAGGTCATGAATACAGGCGCCAGGACAGCGACCGTCCATGCCACTGTATCGCGCAGCTTGCCTGGCGGTTGGCGGAGCACCCACCACAGGCCAACGGCAGCAGCCGACAAGCCCAGCACAAGATTGAAGACCGTCCCGGCATAGGCGTTGCGGGGGAATACCGTGGCGTACCCCGCGAACAACAGCGGCAGGATCGGCGTGTAATGTGCGTAAAACCTGGGAATCAAATCGTGCGAATACGGCCCTGCGGCGGACTGAAAGGAGCCCCATGCCGCCAGATTCCAGCCCGCATCACGAAACACAAAAACATCGACGCCACTTATAGACGGAGCAATCAGGAGAGAAAGAATCAGCCACCCTACAGCACAAGCCGCAAAGAGAATCCAGTAACGCGGAGGCCTCATGGAAACTCCTCGCCCGGAATCTTCATGTTGACCTCCCCGGTCGCGTCCAGCGTCGATTCCTTCACCTCGGCCTGAGCCATTCTTGTAGTCTTCGCCCCGGCCACTGCAGGTTCGTTGAGGGCCACAACCCGATCTCCTCGGCGAAGCCATCCGTCGCCGCAAATGAACCAAATCGTAGAATAACAGTCACGCGGTCAACGAATTCCTGGCTCATGAGCGTGTTGTATCCTCTAACTGCAATGCTGTTCAGTTGAGGAGGAGTGCGGGCGTGGACGCCCGCACGACAGCCGGCCTGGAGGCCGGCGCTACATACCGCCGCGCGATCATATCCCCTAAGTGAACAGCATTGCCTCGAACTGCCGTCAGGAGAATTGAGCGTCCCGCGCCCTGGAGAATCGGACCAAAATGGAGAAAGAACACTCGCGGGTTGATCCCGATCGTGCGGTGGCATCCGCCGGCCAGGCCGCACGTTCTCCGCATTCCACGGGTTTGTTGATTCTCGGCTGGTGCCTCCTAGCAATCTACCTCGCGGTCACATTCGCGATCGTCGAGGGTAGGGAACCAGCCTGGGTCGACGAGCTCTACGTACAATCGACGGCCTGGTCGATCGTACATGGCGGTCCTGCGGGAATGAGCGTCAACGGGCTGTATCCAGACAACATCACGGTTCTTCGCTTCTTCGGCCCGGTTTCTTTTTACGCTGGAATTGCGTTGCAGAAGATCGTCGGTCTGAAGGTTCTGCCCTGGCGCGCATTCTGCTTTCTTCTTGGCATCTCCTTCATGACGCTTTCGTCGCTGTTGCTTCTTCGCCTTGCCGGGGCAAGGCGATGGATCCTGCTTGGGGAAGCCGCCGTGGCCGTCGTATCGAGCGCCTACTGCATCCTCCTTCCCGGCCGATTTGACCCGGTCACGGTTAGCCTGATCCTCGCCGGCGCCGCGCTCCTGCTCTATGCCGTCAACGGCCCCTGGGCGAGGCTGGCATGGCAAGGAGTTGCCGCGGGCATCTTGTTCGGGCTTGCCGCCGGATCTACACCGCGCGCGCTGCCTCCTCTGCTCGCAGTCGGCTGCGGAATGTTGGCCGGAGCCTTCGTTGACGCGGGCAGGCGATCTCGCTTTCTCGGTGCGGGCATCGTGGCCGCGGTCTCTGGCTTTGCAACCGATGCCATGCTCCTGGCCCCGATCGGCTTGACGCCTTGGAGTTGGCTGCTGCTCGTCCGAAGCACCACCCAGGGAGACAAAGTCGACGCTTCACCTTTGCTCGGTGGCGAATTCGATTTCTGGCCGGCGACCCACAAAACGGTCATCGCGGTCAGCACTCTCTTACTCCTCGTCGGCGTTATTTGCGCTTGTGCTCCGCGCCGCGGCCCGTCGGATGCGCCTCGCACATGGCGGATCGCGTTGGCAGTCATGGCTTTGGTCAACGTGGCCGTCAGTTCGATCTTGATCTCCCGCTTCTTCGGGTACGCCATCTTCTGGCTGCCGCTGCTTGTGGTGGCCTCGTTTTCGTGGATTGAGTGGAAGTCCCTTGGAGGCCAAGGAATCCGTTTGTTGATTGCCTCCCTTGTCGGCCTGGAGTTGCTGCTGCCGGCGGCCATGGAGATTCAACGGATGCACACTGCCCTCAGGCTCTGGAAGGGCAGGGCCCCGCGGCTCCTGTTGGCGGAGATTCGGCAGAACATTCCTCCGGGCTCGATCGTGTTTGGGCAGACATCGCGGTATTTCTTTGCCGTGGAGCAGAGCGGTTCGCGCTATCTCTACTTGGCGGACGACATTACGCCGGGCCTGGCCCAGGGCGACAACTCTCAGACCTACCACGCACGCGCGCTCGACGCGGCCGCCTGCGATGCGCCGGCGTTCGCAATCTGGCCGCGCGACCCGGTGGAGTATCCAGTTCCAGATGAGGTGGTTGAGCACCAGAAGATCCTGCTGCTCGCGGCGGAGGGAGTCGGAACGGAAGCTCCGGTCATTTATCGTCTGATTCCCCCGGCGGACTGCTCGGCGATTCCGTTCAACCTCTATAAAATGAGGCCATTCGGGGGAGGATGATGCCGCAGTCCGGGGGCAGGAATCGTAGCCCTGGCCACAGAGGGCCAAGATCTGGAACGTCCGATAACGGATATTCTGTATACTGCGCATCGCCCTGGACCGGCTACTCTATCCCCATGAGTCCAGTATCCCGCCAGGCACTCGTCCTCTCCCACCTTCCCTTCGAGGACATCGGTTCCCTTGAGCCGGCCCTCGTCGAGCGCAGCTTCACGATACGCACAGTTGACGTTGCGACCGCGCAGTTCCCCCTACACGAGACACAACTTTGCGACCTGCTCGTCGTCATGGGCGGACCCATCGGTGTCTACGACGACGCCGACTACCCCTTCCTGACCGCGGAGATCGACTCTCTGCGCCAGCGTCTCGCCGAAGGCAAGCCCACACTTGGCATTTGCCTAGGCGCGCAGCTCATCGCCGCGGCTCTTGGCGCGCGGGTTTACCCCGGCACACTCGGCCTCGAGATCGGATGGTTCCCCATCTTGCCCGCCGGCCCAGAACCTTCACCCGCCTGGCTCTCGCCTCTGTTTGCCGACGGTGTCCGCATGCTTCATTGGCACGGGGACACCTTCGACCTTCCCTCTGGTTCTGGCGCACGACACTTGGCTCGGACCCCAATGTACGAGAACCAGGCCTTTGCTATCGGCAAGAGCGCCCTTGCGCTTCAATTTCACCCAGAGGTCACCGCTATGGGCCTGGAGCGCTGGTATGTCGGCCATACCTGCGAACTCCACCTAAGGGGAATCTCTGTGGCCGAACTCCGCTCCGCCACACAGAAACATGCTCCCGCGCTCCAAGAGGCGGCCGCGCAGTTCTGGAATCTTTGGTTGAACTACATCTTGTAATGCCCTAAGTCTTCATCGTTTAGGCCTTCAAGCCAACCACGCAACTGTTCCGCCGTCGGGCCTTCGGGTGGCCCGCTCGTGTTCAGCTTCGCTTTCTCCATTACCTTCTCGGCGACATAAATCGGGCAGTCTGCGCGCAGCGCCAGGGCGATGGCATCCGAGGGCCTGGCGTCGACGGCGACCGGCTCCCCGTTCTGTTTTAGCCACAAAACCGCATAAAATGTATCGTCATTAAGTTCTGTAATTACAACGCGTTCCAGCTCTCCATTCAAGTATCGCACGAGGCTTCGCGCCAGATCGTGCGTCATCGGCCGGCCGACGCTCATCTTCTCGATCTCCAGCGCGATCGCATTCGCCTCGAAGATTCCCACCCAGATCGGCATCACCGCATCCGATCCTACGTCCTTCAGGACCACGATCGGCATATTGGTCGACGGGTCCAGCATCAGGCCACGAATCCGAACTTCGATGTCCATCCGTTCCCTCTTTTCAGCCACCGCCATTAGACGGGCTCCCCAACCAGGCTGTTAGGATACGCCCCCGTGATCCGCACTCGAACATAGCTCCCCGGCGCCGGTGCAATCGGCTGCGCCCATGTGAAGTTGACAGGTTTGTTCTGGCTGCTGCGCCCAGCGATCTGTCCGCGTGCTGGATTCACGCCCTCAATCATTACCTCAAGAACGCCGCCAATCTCCTTGGAATAATTGATTCTCTGAATCTCACGCTGCTGTTCAAGCAGAACTTGAAGTCTGGCCGCCTTCTCCGCCTCCGGCACCGTATCCGCCATCGCCAGCGCCGGCGTATTCGGACGCCCGGAGTACTTGAACGCGAACACGCAGTCGTACTCGACGCCGGCCAGCAGCTTCATGGTCTTCGCAAAGTCCTCTTCCGTTTCACCGGGGAACCCAACAATAATGTCCGTCGAGATCGAGATCGGTCGCCGCGCCGCCTTGATCCACGCGATCCGCTCCAGGTACCACTCGGGGGTATACTCTCGCGCCATCCGTTCCAGCACGGCCGCAGACCCTGACTGCACCGGCAGGTGCACGTGGTCGCACAGCGTTGGCACACGGTCGATGGCCTCAACGATATCTCGCGTGAAATCTTTGGGATGGCTCGTCATAAATCGAACCCGCCGGATGCCGGGCACTTGGCCCACGGCTGCCAGCAGCTCGGCGAACGTCCGCTTCCCTTCCGGATCGCGGTAGCTGTTCACGTTCTGGCCGAGGATCTGAATCTCCGTATAGCCCAGATCCGCGATCCGCCGCGCCTCGTTCAGCACCGAAGTCGAAGTCCGGCTGCGCTCTTTGCCGCGCGTAAACGGCACGACGCAGTAGGAGCAGAACTTGTCACAACCTTCAATAATCGTGATATATCCGCGGTAAGGATTCAACCGTTCCGTGAACTCTGTCTCGAACGTCTGATCGGTTTGCCGGTCATCCAGTCCCGTGATCCGTCTCTCACCGGCCTCCAGACGCATCAGCATCTCCGGCAGCTTCCGGTAGCTTGCAGACCCCGACACAAGCGACACGTGCGGCGCACGCTGGAAGATCTGCTCGCCCTCCTGCTGCGCCACGCAGCCGAGAACCCCGAACCGCTTCCCTTCCTTGAACAGTCGCTTGGTGTCGGCGAGGCGGTGAAAGACCTTCTGTTCCGCTTTGTCGCGGATCGAGCAGGTGTTGTAGAGGATCAGCCCGGCCTCCTGCTCCGACTCCACCTGACGGTACCCCTGCTGGCGCAATGTGCCGATCACCTTTTCGGAGTCGTGGGCATTCATCTGGCAGCCAAATGTTTCCAAATAGAATGTCTTGTCGGTTGCCATAACAACCCCCAGTATACGGGCTTTGCGGTTTTCGCGGCCGCCACGGCAGCCCAATCCTGGTTACTTCCCGCTCTCCTCGTCGCGCAGCCCCGTGTGCAGATAAGCCACCAACGCGTCCATCTGCTCCTTCGTCATCTGATAGGCAAACGACGGCATCAGTCCTTTACCGGTCAGCAGGACCTTCTCCACCTCCGCATCCGTAGCCGGACTTCCGTCCGGAAGCGTGTTCCGGCCGAACAGACCATGCAGATTCGGCGGCACCTTCTTCAGACGCAGGTCGTTCTCCTCGTGGCAGTGCGCGCAGCCCACGTCGTATAGATGCTTGCCCTCGGCCTGCTGTGGCGTGAGGACCGGCGCCGGTCGGCAGCCGGCAATCCCCGCCCATGTGCAGAAGAATACGCCCACGCAGGCCGCAACCCAGCGGCTTCCGATTTCCCCGTCCATGCGTTCATCCATTCTGATTGCCTGCTCCAAACCGGTCAAGGGAAGCGCGCCGTACTCCAACCGCCTTCAACGCCTCCTCGGTGTCCAACCACATCCGCGCTATCCATCTATTATTCTGACCTCATGCTTCTTCCTACGTTCGAGCAGATTTGTGAAGCGCAATCATTGCTTTACCGTTACATGCCTCCCACCCCGCAGTTCAGTTGGCCGCTCCTCAACGAGCGCCTGGGCGCCGAGGCCTGGGTCAAGCACGAGAATTACACACCGGTTGGCGCATTCAAACTGCGCAGCGCCCTGGTCTATGCGACATGGCTCAAGCAAACCCAGCCCGCTCTCGCGGGCCTGGTAGCGGCTACGCGCGGCAACTTCGGGCAGGGCGTGGCCATGGCCGCCCGCCTTCTTGGAATGAAGGCAGTGATCGTGGTTCCCCATGGCAATAGTCCCGACAAGAATCGCGCCATGCAGGCGCAGGGCGCAGAACTGATCGAGCACGGGGACGACTTTCAGGAGTCTCTTGAGTGTGCCGGCGTCATCGCCCGGGAGCGGGGCTTTGCCGTGACCGCGCCGTTTCACGAGCGCCTCATCCAAGGCACGGCCACTTTCGCGCTCGAATTATTTCAGGCCGCTCCGCCCCTCGATGCCGTTTACGTTCCAATCGGGCTAGGTTCCTCGATCTGTGGAATGGCTGCCGTGCGCAACGCACTGAATCTGTCGACCGAAATCGTCGGCGTGACGGCTGCCGCGTGTCCGGCCGCCGCGCTCAGCTTCCGCGAGCGCAAGCTCATCTCGGCGCCCGCCCGTTCCCTCATCGCCGACGGCCTTGCCTGCCGCACGCCCAACCCAGAGGCCCTCGAGATCATCTGGGCCAATGTTGCGCGAATCGTCGAGGTTTCCGACGCAGAGATCGCTGAGGCAATGCGCATCTACTTTGAGGACACGCATAACGTCGCCGAAGGCGCCGGCGCCGCTTCACTGGCCGCCGCGCTCAAAGAGAAAGATTCCCTCGCCGGCAAGCGGGTGGGGATTGCCCTTACCGGCGGCAATGTCGACCGCGACCTGTTCTTCGCGGCACTGCGCGGCGAATTCTCCGAAGCGAGGCCTGCATGAACGAACCTCACGAGCCAGCCACGCCTCTCGCTCACTCGGCAAACAACCATTGCTTTGGCTGCGGCCCGGCCAACTCAACCGGCCTGCGCCTTGAATTCTTTCTCGCGCCTGACGGCTCCGTTGTCAGCATGCCCGTTGTGCCCGGGGCCTTCGACGGGCATCCCGGCTACCTGCACGGCGGTATCATCGCTACTCTGCTCGACGAGGCGATGAGCAAGGCAGTGCGCGCACAGGGGCACCCCTCGGTCACGCGCAAGTTAGAGGTCGAATACCTGCGTCCGGTTCCCAGCGGCGCCGAGCTCCGCATCGAAGCGCACGTCGTCCGTAGCGACCACCGCAAGCACTGGACCGAAGCCAGCATCGTTAATGCCGAAGGCGTCGTCTTGGCTCACGGCAAGGGACTGTTCTTCGAGACTCGTCTGGGCAAAACAATCGGGGGCGGCCCGAAGACCGCCCCCTAAACTTGCGCCCAGGACGAATCCGATTAGTGGACCATGTTGATCGTGTCCTGCGTGACGGTGTCGAAGGTCGTCACCGACTTGGCATTGGCCTCGAAGGCGCGCTGGGCGATGATCAGGGCCGAGAACTCCGACGAAATGTTCACGTTGGACGCTTCCAACGAGTCGTCCTCCATTGTCGCCAAGCCCGATGTGCCCGAAGTTGCAACGATCGGCGTTCCGCTGGCAAGCGTGGCCGCGTAGTCTCCGTTCCCGAGCAGCGACAACCCCTGCAGGTTCGACACATTGGCCAACGCCAACTGTCCCACGTCCTGCGTCTTCCCGTTGGAATAACTGGCGGTAACCGTTCCGTCGGAATTGATGGCAAAGCTTTGGTACTGTCCGCTGGCGTAGCCGTTCTGCGAGGTGGCCGATACGGCGGAGGTCGTGTCCACCTGGCTGATCGTCGGTTTATTGCTTGAGCTGAGCAGGTTCCACTGGATGTCCAGCCCTGTTGCTCCATCGGCCAGCACGTTCGTCGCGGCAGGGTTGAAGTTGAGGTCAATCGACGAGACATCGCCTGTCGCCGTTCCGACCGTCTCGGCCGCTCCGCCCGTAGGGGTGACGGTTGTCAGGTTTCCGTTGGCATCGAACGTCAGGGTCCCAGTAATCGCCGCCGGAGCCACGTCGGTGCCCGCCGTCGAATAGTCGCTCGCCGGCAACGCAGCCGAGTAGGTCCAGGTGTTGACGGTCGCGCCGGGCTCGAAGGTCACCGTCACTTGGTGTGGCTCGCCGAGGGAATCGTACACCGTGATCTCGGCCGGGAACGTGGTTCCCGACGCCGTCGTCGAGTCCAGGTTCGCCGTCATGCTTAGCGTCGTGGTTGCCTTCGGCTCCTGGACCTGTCCCACGGGAATGTTGATCGCCGTCAACGACGCATTCGTATTCACCACGCCGTCCACGGCTGGATAGCCCATCACGCTCAGCCCATTCGAGGTCACCAGGTTGCCGCTCGAATCCAGCGAGAAATCGCCGGCGCGGGTGTATTCGTAACCCCCGGATCCGTTGCTGACAACAAAGAACCCACTCCCGTCCAACGCCACATCCGTCGAGTTGCCTGTCGAGCTGATCGAGCCCTGCGTGAACGCAATCTCGTTCGTCGCAACCTTCGTCCCGGCGCCCACTTCGATCGGGTCGCCGGAGCCTGTCGAGCCGATCTGTTGATAAAACAGGTCGGAGAAGTTCGTCGACTCCGCCTTGAAGGCCGTGGTGCTCATGTTCGCTAAGTCGTTCGCAATCGTGTTCAGGGCCGTCGAATCTGCCTGAAGCCCGGTCAGCGGAATTGAGAAACTCGCCATGATTCATCTCCTCTCGATCGTCTTTTCGTTGATTCGGCCTCCCATGACTCGCAGGCCGCTAGCGTTATTGCGCCGCGATCGCGCCTCCCGAGACCGCCGGCGCGTGCGTTCGGCCGTCGAGGGCATGAGCGACGCGGCGCGACGAGATGCTCGCTCCAGGCACACTGAGATTCCCTGCCACGTGGCCCGATGCGGACTGCGTCGCCCGCGAGTTGACGCCAGCAGGCGCCAACGGCGACGCCGTCAGACTTCCCGTTGCAGCCGCGAGGCCATGTGTTGTGCCGGCGCCGGAACTCGCGCTGGCTGCGCCCGTCGTGCTTCGGGCGTCTTTCGTGGTTGTGCTCGATGACGTGCTGCCCAGGGCCGTGCTCAGCGTCTGGTTGATGTCGATCAGTTGTTCGAGGCTGTTCACGTTCACAAGCTGGTCGATGTACTCGTTGGGATCCGTGTCCGAGGTCGGATCCTGGTTCTGCATCTCGGTGACCAGGAGCGTGAGAAAATCGTTGGCCGAAATGGTCGCCGATGCGCTGCTCGAACTGCTCGAGCTGCTGGAACCGCTCGTGCCAGTCGTCGAGTTCGCCGTTGGAGCCGCATTCTTCGCTGTCAGCGTCTGCGCCGCCGTTGCCACATGGTTCAAAATTCCCGCCGCCGTCATCTTCCCTCCCTGCCGCGTTTTTCCGCGCCGTACGATCGCTCTCCCTTGTTCCCTCGGTTCCTGCTCCTTGTTCCCTCAATCTCCTGCGCCCTCGCTCCCGGGCTCCCTTGTTCCCTGTCTTTCTCATGCCAGAACTGAGACATGCATTCCCCGTCCTTCGTTGGCGAAGGCAATCGCACCGAACCCGGCGCCCTGCGCCGCGTCGCTCAACTGTTGTTCCTGCGCCCGCGCGTCCTCGTTCGACTGCCCACTCGCCTGCGCCTCTGCCGTTGTGTTTCGATCTGTCTGCCCGCCCGAATTCTGCTGCAGGGTCTGTTCCGCGCTCGACTCCGTACCGGCTCCTGCGGGAGAGCTCATCGTCAGCGTGGCAACCGTTGAATGATGCTCGCTCAAATACGTGCCCAGTCCGGCCATGTGCCCGCTCAGGGCCTGCGCCGCATCGGCCGACGCCGGCACGACCGCGGCATGAATGCTTCCTCCACTCAGGTCGGCGCGCACCCCGACCCAGCCGAGCGCCGGATCCTCGAACCCGGCCTCGGCCCGTTGCCCTCCGGCATGAGTCCAGTTCGGCGTTCCGGGCTCCGCCGAGGCGTCAAGCGCATCGAACGCCTCATGGGCCGTGGCTCCGGCTAGGCCGGTTTCGCCGCCGCCCGTTCCTGAAGCGTTCGCCAACCCATGAACGCCGGCCGCATCGCGGACCATCGCCTGCGCGCCGTCTACGTCACTCGCCCCCTGCGCGCTGCTCAGATGCACCGTCGCGAGGCTAGCGTCTGCAGCGGCTCCATGGAGCAGCCGCACCGTGCTCTGCGCGAAGGACTCCGTGGCGGCGTCCGGTCCGCTTTTCCCGGTGCCGGAGGCGGTCACGGTATCGCTCGACACGCCGCTTTGCGACGGGGATACGGACGCCGCTCCGGTGGCGCCGGGTTTGCCCACGGTCGAGCTTGCGCTCTGTTCGAGCGCTCGGCCGGGCTTGGCTTCTTGCGACTTCCCTCCCGCGAGCTCGCTCGCATCCGGTGGCGCGGCCACCGTCGCGGCGGCGATTTCCGAGGCATTCGACGAGATCGCTGGCGACAGTTCGCTCTCTCCGCTCTGCGGCTGCGGGCCCGACATCGCGCCGGTCGCTTCGGAGCTTGTTCCGCCTCGGCCCCCGCTGCTCTCGGTTGCCAACCGGCTGCTCGAAGCAGTCGTTGCCGCGCCCGCCGGTCCTCGCTGCGCCCCCTGCGCGCTTCCCTGTTCTGAGGTGGAGAGGAACGATCGTTCCTCGACCCCGCCGGAAAAATCAACCTGTGGCAGATCGTCCAGAGTGGTTTGCGGCTGAACCTGTGTCGCCGATGCCGACGCAATGGCCGAGTCGGATGCCGATATTGCTTGCGAGCCACCAATCTGCGGTTGTGCCTGCGAGTTCCCGGTGCCGTCCCCGGCTGTCTTCTGCGCCTCGCTATCCGGCTTCTCGCTTCTGGCGGCGCGCACTGTTTCCGTGCCGCTGCCGCTCTGGCCGGTCGTCGCGGTGCTCACGGCAGTCTGTGCATTCGTGCGCAGAGCCGCCACGTCCGCCGCGGTTGGACCCGCAATTGTGGCGCTGGCCTTCGATTGTCCTGCCGATGCCGCTTTTGCGCTTCCCGGTGTCCCGGCTTGCCGCGCGCTCATGGTCTTCGGCTGCGCAGCCATTTCCGCACTCGACGGCGCCTGCGGATTCGTCGCCTCAGCGCCGGTCTCGGCGGTTTCATCCGCACCAGAGCCAAGCGCGCTCCAGAACAGTTCCCAGCTCGATCGGAAGCTCTCCGCGCCGGAAGCGGACGACCCCGTCGAAGCCCCGGTCCTTGCCGCCAACAAGTTTCCGCTCTTCCCGTTACCGGAAGCCGCGACCGCGGTTCCTGCGCCGCCCTGCGCGCCGCTCGCTGCCGAGAGACTCCCTGCGCCAACCAGCGCACCCACATCGATGCTCGCCGCAACCGCCACGCGATGGGACTGTGCAGAAGCTGTGCCAAAGGGCGATGGCGGCGGTTAGAAGTTCGTCATGTTTGGGATTGCGATTCCCGACCTGGGACGCTCTCTCCCAAACGCCTCAAAATTCCCTCAAGTTTTTTCTCCATTGCCCCGACCCCCGGCCGTTCGAGGCGCTCGCGTCATGGTTCGGATGCTTCGCCGTGTCTGGTCAGCGTTCCGGCTTGTCCGCGTCCTTGCTTCGCCGCCTCTTGTTCAGGAACCAGTCGTCGACCTCTCTTTGCGCACGGCGAACGGCTTCCGCCGCGTCTCCGGTTTCCGTCTTCCGGATCAGCGTTTCAACCTGCTTCCGCTCGGTCCTCTTGGCCAGGAGCTGCTGCCGCCGTGCACCTACAGCGGACTCCGCCTCGGCGACGATCGGCGTCAACGCCGCCGCGTGACGCCGCCCGGCATTGATCTCTTCCAGCCCGGCGATCCGGTCGGTAACCTCGCCGGAGCGCGCGCTGGCCGAAACAATTCGCCGTCCGCCGCGCTCCCTCTCTCGCGCCGCGGCCAACGCCGCCTGCAGTCGCTTCAGTTCGTTCAGCGCCGCGTCGAGCGCTCCCTGGCTCAACTCCTCTTCCATGTCGCGGATGCGCAGCAAACGCCGCATTGAACGGCTGACAGCCATCGCCTAAACCTCCGCCGCCAATTGGGCGAGCCGGCGCAGTCCTTCGGCAAACCGGACCTGCTCGTGCGGCTCCTGCATCAGAAATGCGCGGATCGCGTCGCGCGCGCGCAGCGCCCGGTCCAGCTCCGGATCGGCGCCCGCCTTGTACGCCCCGATCCGAACCAGGTCCTCGGATCGTGCCCAGACTGCCATCAGCCTGCGCACCAGCGCCGCGTGCTCCCGGTGCTCGTCGGCCGTCACCACCGGCATCAGCCGGCTGATCGAATCCAGCACCGCGATCGGCGGATACCAACCCTCCGCGGCCAGCGCGCGCGACAACACCACGTGTCCGTCGAGCAGCGACCGCACCGCGTCGACCAGCGGATCCTGCTGGTCGTCGCCCTCCATCAGCACCGAGTAGAAGGCCGTGATCGACCCCTTGCGGAAACGCCCGGCGCGCTCGGCCAGCCGCGCCAGCCGGGCAAACACCGACGGCGTGTATCCTTTGGCCGTCGGCGGCTCGCCCGCCGCCAGGCCGATCTCGCGCGCCGCCATCGCGAATCGTGTCAGCGAATCGAGCACCAGCAGAACATGGCTGCCCCCGTTGGCAAAGAACTCCGCAATGGTCGTTGCCGCCAGTGCCGCCCGCATCCGCTTGAGCGGCGACTGGTCCGAGGTCGACACCACGACGACGGCACGCTTCAGCCCCTCGGCGCCCAGCGAGTCGCGCAAAAACTCGCCCACTTCGCGCCCGCGTTCTCCCACCAGGCCCACCACCGTCACCTCGGCCTCGGTGTTCCGCGTCATCATCCCGATCAGAGTGCTTTTGCCCACTCCTGAGCCGCCGAAGACGCCTACCCGCTGCCCGCGCCCCACCGTCAGCATTCCGTCGATGGCGCGAATCCCGGTGCCCAGCGTCTCGCGAATCGGCACGCGATCCAGCGGCGATCGCAGTTTGCCGTCCAGCGGCATGGCGATCGACACGGCCGGCGCGCGGCGCCCGTCGATCGGCATTCCCTCGGCATCCAGCACCCGTCCCAACAGCGCCGGCCCAACCTCGATCTCCGGCTTGCGGCCCAGCGACCACACTGCGTCCCCGTAGCGAATTCCCTCCGCCGCTTCCACCGGCATGGCCAGCACATTCGATCTACGGAACCCGATCGCCTCGGCAGCATGCGCATGGCCCGACGGGTCAACGATCTCGCAGCACTCGCCGACCGAAACCGGAGGCCCGGCGGACTCGATGGTCTGCCCCACCGACTCAATCACCCGGCCCTGCCAGCGCCACGGCTGCCCGCGCTCCAGCCGCGCAAAGTACCGCTCGAGCAGCGGCGTCATTCCCGCGCCTCTTCCGATTCCGCGTGTTGCTGACCTGCGACGCTCGCGGCTGCGCTGCTCTCAACCGCGCCCGCGCCATCGAAGAATCCGTGCTCAATCTCTTTCAACTGCGAACGTACGCCCAATTCGACGCGTCCCACCTTGCTTTCAATTACGCAGTCGCCCAGCCGCATTCCTTCGCCCGCCACAACCTCCGGCTTCACCGTCAGCTTCGGCAGGTGCGCGATGGCCTCGGTCCACATCTCGAACTCCGCCGGAGGCACCAGCAGCCGAACCTCGCTCGACCCCGCCATTTGTCCCAGCGCCACCCGCACCGCCCCGGTCAGCAGCAGGGGATCCATCTGCGCCTCCCGGCGCAGGACGCGCGCGGCAATTGCCAGCGCCAGCTTCACAACCTCCTGCTCCACGGCGTGCAGATACTGTTCGCTGGCGTCGTCGAACCGCTTCACGATTCCGGCCAGCTCGCTCTTGAACCGGTCCCCCTCCGCGCTCCTGGCCGCCGCCTGCGCCTCGCGCTCGGCCCGCCGGCCCTCCTCGCGCCCCCGCTCGCGCCCGGCTTCGAAAGACCGCTTCAGTTCTTCGCCAGACGGCGGCGCGGGATCGCCGCCCGCCGCATTTCCCTGCGCGCCGTGCGGGCGCTTCTGCCGCTGCTCTGCCTTCGATTCTTCGACCTCCTCCCATCCGTCCCATGCCGGCGCGGGCGGCACGCCAGGACAGGCGGGGTATTGAAGCACCTCAATCTCTCCGCCTGTCGCCATGCCCTCTGCCGCCATCGCCGTCACAACCCCTTGTTCCCTGATCCCTATTCCCTGTTCCCTGCCTTTTTCACGCCAGCATCTCGTCGCCCGTCTCGAGCTTCAGCACGACCTTGCCTTCGGCCTCCAGCCGCCGCGCCAGGTTCAGAATCTCCTGCTGCGCCTGCGCCACCTCCCGCGAGCGTACCGGTCCCAGCACCTCCATGTCCTCCTTCAGCATCTCGACCGCGCGGGAGCTCATGGCCTTGAAAATCTGTGCTCTCAATTCGTCGTTTGTGCCGCGCAAGGCCAGCGCCAGTTGCCGTTTGTCGACACCGGAGACGATCTCGCGAATCGTTGCCGGCGGCACCGTGATCAGATCGTCGAACGTGAACATCAAATTCCGGATGCTCAACGCCAGTTCCGGCTGACTCTCCTCGATGGTCTCCAGAATTTTCTTCGACTCCTCGGCGTTCAGCCGGTTCAACAGGTCGGCCACCGCCTTGAACCCCGAGTAGCTGCGCCGCGCCGTGTCGCCCACGCTCTCCATTCGCCGGTGCAGAATCAGCGCCACCTTCTGCGCCATCTCCGGAGAGAACTGCCGCATCTCCGCCAGCCGCTGGATCGACACCACCTTGTGCTCTTCGGTCAGATTGTCGAGCACGATCGACGCCCGCTTGGGGTCCAGGTGGGCCAGCACCAGGGCGATGGTCTGCGGATGCTCGGAGTCGAGCAGCTTGCCCAGTTGCTGCGGATCGGTGCGCTGCAGCTTGGCCAGGTTCCCCTGCGCCGCCTCCTGCGAGCGCCGCATCAGCGCCATCACGTCGTCGGCCTTCGATTTGCCGAAGGCCTCGATCAACACGCGATGCGCATAGTCCATGCCCCCGTGCACATTGAAGTGCTGCGTGTCGAGAAGCCCCCAGAACTCCTCAATCACCTCTGCCGAGACCTCCGGCGTCACGCCGCGCAAATCGGCCAGTTCTTCGGTGATCTGCTGCACGTCGGGCTCGGGCAATTCCCGCAGCACCTCCTTGGCCAGTTGCTCGCCGACGGCAACCAGCAGAATCGCCGCCTTGCGCACTCCGGTCAGCCCCGCCGCCGCGCGATGCCGCCCCGATCCGCTTTCGCTCCCCTGATCCGCCAAGGCGCGTTCCCTTTCCCTTTGTGTTTGGCCCGCCCCTCAATCGGAGTGGATCCAGCTTTGCAACAGCCGCGAGCTCTGCGTCGGCTCGCGCTTCACATGCGCGGTCACCTGCTCGAAGATCTCCTGCGAACGCTGCCGCTCCGGATCCATCGGCGCCGGCTCGGGAGGACTCAGCATTGCCGTCTGCGCGGCTGGCGCGCCCGCTTCCTTGCCCGGCGCGCGCGCCGGAGCCTTGGCCAGCGCCGCGCCAGCATGGCGAATCGCCGGCCGCACGGCGAACAACAGCACCGCCATCAGCGCCACCAGCAGCGCCGCATACCGCACCAGCACCGGCGATGTCTGGACCGCGTTCAGCACGCGCTCCGGAGCCGCGACCGGCGGCTCCGGACGATTCCCGTCGAATGCCAGGTCCTCGACCGTCACCACATCGCCCCGCGACGTGTCGTACCCCACCGCCGCCTGCGCCAGCGCGGTCAGGTTGCGCAACTCGTCGGCTGTGCGTGGCTGCCACACCGCTGCGTGATTCTTGCTCGCCGGCTGCATCAGGCGGTCGTTCACCACGATCGCCGCCGTCAGCCGTTTCACCCGCCCCGGGTTGTTCACCACATGGCGCACCGTCTTCGATACCCCAAATGTGCTCGACTCGCTCTTGGCGGTCTGCGGCGGTGTTGTTTCCTTGGGATAGACCGGCAGCGCCTGGGTGTTGGGCGCATTCGACGCCGTACCGGGAACGCCCGCCGCCACCGGCTGCGCTCCACTGGTCTGCTCGGAGCGCTGCATGGCCAGGGTCGCCGTCTTGTCCGGATCGTAGGTTTCCTGGGTCTCGTCGGCCGCCGTCGCGTCGTAATCCAGACTCACCGAGGCGCGCACGTTGCCCACCCCGGTCACCGGCTCCAGCGTGGCCACCAGCTTGTCCTCGAGCGCCTGCTCGGCGGTCAGCCGCAGGGTGTCGGGAGTCTTGGGGCCCAGCGGCACGTTGCCCGCCGCATCCACCAGCACCACGTGGTCCGGCGTCAGTCCGTCGACCGCCGAGGCCACCAGGTTCCGAATCGCCTCCGGTTCGCCGCCGGCCAAAGAACGATGCCGCAGCTTCAGCACCACGGATGCCTTCGCCGGCCGCTCCTGGTCCCGGAACAGAGAGTCGTGCGGCAGCACCAGATGGACTCGCGCCGATTCGACGTCGGACAGTGTGCCCACCGTGTGCTCCAGTTCGCCCTCGAGCGCGCGCTGGTAGTTCACCTGCTCGTCGAACTCCGACCCCACCCAGTTCGGCTTGTCGAAGAGCTCAAAGCCCAGCCGCCCGCTTCTGACGCCCCCCTTGGCCGCCGTCGCCAGGCGCGCCTTGTCCAGTTCGGCCGCCGGCACCTCGATCCCTGCTCCGTCGGGCGAGGGTTCGAAGGGAATCTGCGCCTGGGCCAGAATCTGGCTGACCTGCCGCGCGTCGTCCGGATCCAGATCGACGTAGAGCGGACGCCAGTCAGGCCGCGTCGCGTACCAGATCAGCCCGCCGGTCACCGCGATCACCAGCACCGCCGCCGTCGCCACCCAGCCGCGCTGGCTCGGCGCCATCTGCAGCCAGCGCAGACGGGCCAGGCCCAATAACCCGGACCATCTGCCGCCCGCTTCGACCGATCCCGGCGCCGCCGGCGGGCGCTTCTCCAACTGTGTTCCCGTAGGCATCGCTTCTCTGCTTCGCCGTTCGCTCCAGGCCGCTGGCCCCGTTATCCTGCTCCCATCATCCGCGGGATCAACCGACCGCTTGGCCTTTGACGCGGCAGGCTAGGAGCTAGAAGCTGGCAGCTAAAACTGCATTCCCATCACGCTCTCGTAGGCCTGCACCGCCTTGTTGCGCACCGCCAGCGCCAGTTCGAAGGCCATCGACGCCTTCTGGGACGCGATCACGGCCTGGTGCACGTCCACGCCCGAGCCGCTCACCAGTCCGCTGACAGCCGCGTTGGCCTGCGCCTCCAGTTCGCCGACCTGGCCCACGGCGTCGGCCACCAGATCGGCGAATGGCGCCGGAGCGCCGCTCCCGCTTTGTTTCCCGTTGCTCTGCAACAGGCTGCTCGCGCTTGCCGTCGACGACTCGGCGCCCGATGCGGCATTGACGGCCGTGATTCCAGCTAACATCACCGCGCACCTCCCCCGCCGTCCCGATTCCCGAATCCCCGCACCCTGTTCCCTATTTCCTACTCCCTGTTCCCTGCTCTTCTCACGTCTTCGCGATCTCCAGCGCCGACCCGATCATGCTCTTCTCGGCCTGCACCGCAGAACCGTTCAGACCATATGCACGCGTCGCCCCCATCAGGTCCACCATCTCTGTGAGGGGATTAATGTCGGGATACTCGACGTAGCCGTCCGGTCCCGCGTCGGGATGGCCGGGATCGTAGCGCTTGAGCGGAGGCGAGGGGTCCTCGACCACCTGCGCGATGTGGACGCCCGGCGCCACGGAAGCCGCTCCGAACAGCGGCAGCGAGAGCTGGACCGCAGCGCCCGCCGTCCCCGCACCTCCGCTGCCGGCCGCCGCAGTCATCGAATCCAGGAACCCCGCGTCGCCCCGGTCGGCAGCGAAAACCACCTCTTGCCGGCGGTACGGCCCTCCCTGCGCGGTGCGCGTGGTTTCGGCATTCGCCATATTCGCCGCTACCACCTCGGCGCGCATCCGCTCGGCCTCCATCGCTTCGCCGGATGCTTCCATCATTCCGAACAGGTTCATGCATCAACCTCCCGGCCTTGCTCTTGTTTCCGCTTTTGTATTTGCTCTTCCTATTCCCTGTTCCCTAATCCCTGTTCCCTGCCTTCATTTGTCGGCGTGGATGGCGTCCATCACCCGCTGGTACTCCTGCCTGAGCAGCGCCACACCGGTTTTGAACTTCAGTTGCGCCTCGGCCAGGTTCAGGCTTTCGCGGTCGATCGACACGTTATTACCGTCGGGCCGCGCGATCAGCCCATCCACTTCGGTCACGCGAACCTTCCTCGGACCGCGCCCCCGGTCCACGTCGTCGATCGCCTGCCGCATCTCGGCCTCGAAGTCCATGCCCACCGTGCGATAGCCGGGCGTGTCCACGTTGGCCATGTTGGCGGCCGTCAGCTTGGCCTCGGCCACGGACAGGTCGAGGTATCGCGCGATCTCCTCGCTGAGGCGCGTTTCGATCTCCATGCCCATGCGAACCTCCTTCCCCCGCCCGTCTGCTCCGTCCTTTCGCCGGCGGTGTTGGCCCATCCCTTCCGGCATTCCTTGCCAACGCCGGGAACCTCCCCTAATTCACCGCCAGCCCGAAGTCGATCTCCCGCGCCGTCAGCACGGGCCTGTCCCCGGCCAGGATCATGGCCCTTTCCAGCACGTGCTCGAGTTCCCGCACGTTGCCCGGCCACGCGTGCCCGGTGAGCTTGGCCAGCGCCCCCTCGTCCAGCCGCTTGACCGGCGTCTCGCGGCCCATCTCCTCGAGGAAGTGCTCGACCAGCAGCGGCAGGTCCTCGGTGTGATCGTTGAGCGCCGGCGTCCGGATCAGGAACACCGCCAGCCGATAGTAGAGATCCGGGCGAAAGCTTCCCGCCTGGGCGTGCTCGGCCAGCGGCCGATGCGTCGCGGCGATGATCCGCACGTCCACCTTGACCGTCTCGTTGTCGCCCACGCGCTGCAGCTCGCCGCACTCCACAAACCGAAGCAGCTTCGATTGCAGCCCCAGCGGCATCTCTCCGATCTCGTCCAGAAACAGCGTTCCCCCGTCGGCGGCCTCGATCCGTCCCGTCCGCCGCTGCACGGCGCCGGTGAAGGCGCCCCGCGTGTGCCCGAAAAGCTCCGCCTCAAGAAGCGCTTCGGGAATTGCTGCGCAGTTGATCGCAACAAACGGCTTACGGCTGCGAGACGACAGCCGGTGCAGGGCCTCGGCCACCAGTTCCTTGCCCGATCCCGTCGGTCCCTCGATCAGCACCGGGGTCATCCGCGGCGCAACCAGGCGCACCCGCCGGCTGACGTCCAACATGCACGGAGCGTTGCCCACCAATTCCGGCAGCCGCTCCCCCACGTCCGGCTCTTTCGCCAGTCCGCTTGCGCCCCGCGCGATCTCGATCGCTTTCTCCTCGACCCCTGCTTCGCCGGCCTCGACCGGCTCAGATCCGCCCGTCTCCGGAGGCCCCGCCGGCGGACGCTCCGCCTTCGGCACCCTCCCGCTCGGTTCTGTGCCCGCCCGGCCGGCGCCCAGGGCAGGGGCGGCATTCCACGCCGCCGTGTCGGTCTCCTGGCAGCGCCGCAGCGCGTAGAGCAGTTCCTGCCGGTATGGTCCACGGGGACTTTCCCCGGCCGCGGTGCCTGCCGCCGTCACGACATCGACCTCAGGAAAACTGCCTCGGAAATCGCGCAGAAACTCCCGAAGATCCAGGTCCGGCAGCCAGGAATCGACGATGATCGCCTCGGGCGCAGCCGCCTCCGCGGCGGCCCACGCCTCGGCCCCGCCTTCTGCCTCCCGGACCTGCCAGCGCAGCCCGCCGAGCACGTGCGAAAGCCGCTGGCGGAAGCTGCGATCGGCGCTGGCCACCAGCGCCGTGCGCGGCCGAATACGGGAGGGAAATGGAAGAATGGGAATGGATGAGGGTTGCATCGCAGGGCTCCTGTTTAGCGCATCGCTAAGAATTCTTTGGGGGTTCTCGGTCCTATTGGGCGTCCGCGGCAGAGACGGGCGGGCCGACGATTGGCGGAGGCGGCGCCGCAACCGGCGCCGGGGCAGACAACTCGCCCTCGAGCGGAACCATGTAGCCGTGGCCGCGCACGGTGCGAATCAAGCGGCCGGGCGGCGGATCCTCCAGCTTGCGGCGAAGGTAATTCACATACACGTCGACGATGTTGGTGGTCTGCGCCGGCTCCAGGTTCCATACCGAGTCCAGCAGCTCCACCCGCGAGACGCACTCGCCGCGGTTCATCAGCAGATGCTCGAGCAGGGCGAACTCCTTGTTCGTCAAATCGATCTGCCGGCCTCCGCGCCGCGCCTTGTGATCCAGCCGGTCCAATTCGAGATCGCCCGCCCGCAACTGAAGGCGCGTCTCCCGCTTGCGCCGCAGCAGCGCCCGGCACCTGGCCCGCAGCTCGTGCAGGCTGAACGGCTTGGTCATCAGGTCGTCGGCGCCCCGGTCCAGGCAGCGCACCCGCGTGTCCACCTCCTGCCGCCCGGTCAGCACCAGCACCGGCAGATCGGCGTCCAGCAGCCGAACCTCTTCGAGCACTTGCTCGCCATCCTTGACCGGCATGTTCAGGTCCAGGATCGTCAGGTCCGGCATCTCCTCGCGAAATGCCTCGACCGCTGCGCCGCCATCGAATGCCAGCCGCACGCGGTGTCCGTCGGCCTCCAGACCGCGCCGCAGGAACTGCCCCAGCGCCCGGTCGTCTTCGGCTATGAGTAGTCTCATCGGAGCCCCTTGATCCCCTCGCGCCGATCGCGCTGGCGCTGCCCTCGTCCCGCTGCTATGGCCCGGTTATTGCCGGATCGAGCGAAACGCGATGCGGGACTCCTTAACCTTCCCGCGGGAACAGTGGGAACTCAAGCTGTGGAGGGGAGAAAACCAGAGACCAGTTGCAGGATGGAGTGGGACCGGAGAATTGTCCCAAAAGCGAACACAGACCAGCGGATTTGTGATGGAAGATACAAGATTTTCGAATCCCGGCAGCTTCTACGAAGTTCCGGACAAAGGTTCCGTGCTGTCAACAACTTACGAGGCGCGCATCTCCCGTCTCCGCCGCCAGGCGGCCTTTTCCATGTACATCGCCGAGTCGGCGCGCGCTACCAGGTCTTTCATTCCTTCGCCGGGTTGGCTCCCCGCCAGCCCAACCGACGCGTCAACGCGGAACTTCATCGCGCCGGACTTGAACTGGACCGTGTAATCGCCGCAGACCCGCTCCCGCAGCCGCTCCACTTGAATCGTGGCCTCGGCCAGATCGCAATCCAGCAGCACAATGAATTCGTCGCCGCCCCATCGGCCCACAACATCGGCCGTCCGGCGGGCAGACCTCAATTCCGAACTGAATTGCAGCAGCAGTTCATCGCCGGCCTGGTGACCGAAACGGTCGTTGACCGCTTTGAAGTCGTTCAGGTCCATCAATGCCACGCAAAACGGGAAGCCTTCCTCCACCCGCCTCTGAATCTGACTCTCCACATAGGCCCTGCTGCTCAGTCCTGTCAGCCCATCACGCCAGGCGAGTTCTTCGGCGGCCTCCAGCTTGCTTCGATACTCCGCCACCTGTTTCCTGAGCTGGCTGACGGCGGCCGTCCCTTCTTCCCGCATCCGGTCAACCGAAGCCTTCAGATCGGTCGCGCACTTCTCCACCGAAGACCGGATCTGGGTCAGGTCTTCCAGGCTGACGATCGACTTCAGACGTTTCGTCACCTCCGTCATTTGCGCGGCGCTTTGTTCGTCGCGCTGGCTCACCGATTCGGCGGTGCGCGCCATCATCAAGAGCATCTCCTTGACTTCGCGCGCCTTCTGCTGAAAATGCTGCGCCGTCCCCCGCCCCCACTCCCGCAACTGCTCCCGTATCCCTTTGTCGGTCGACGCCAGCGCCTCGCGGCTCATGTCCGCGGATAGGTCCATCCTCATGTTGGACAGGTTCCGCTTCAGGCTGTCGCCCATCCCGGGGCACACGTCCAGGCTGCAGTTGCCCATCTCCTCCAGCGCCGCGCCGTAGGCTTTCAGGGTCATCGCGAGCAGGTCCCGCCCCTGTACGCCGGCATCTTCGACTGGGTTGCTCCACGGAGAATCAAGGTACTTCTTGATCGAGATCATCGATCCCTCGCTACGGGCGCATTGAATCACTCGCGACTTGGCGAGCGCACCAACCGCCAATCGGCAAAACCGCTTGTTTTGTTGCGCGCTGGCCGGTTTCGGAGGCGCGGGCCCGGGTGGCTTTGTGCTGGTACATTGCGGCATCGGCGCGCGCCACCAGTTCCTTCATCTCTTCATTTGCTTTGCGCTCCGCCAGCCCGACCGACGCTTCCACACGCAGCTTGATCGTGCCGGAGTTGTCTTGAATCGTGTAAACCCCGCAGATTCGCTCCCGCAGCCGTTCGATTTGCACCTTCGCTTCAGCCAGGTTGCAATCCAGCAACAGGAGAAACTCGTCGCCGCCCCACCGTCCGATCACATCCGTCGCCCGGCGCGCGGCTCGCAGTTCCGCGCTAAACTGCTTCAGGACTTCGTCGCCGGCATGGTGACCATGGCGGTCGTTGACGCCTTTGAACCCGTCGAGATCGAGCAAGGCCACGCAGAACGGAAGGCCCTCCGCGATCCGCGCGTCGAGCTGTCCCTCCACATAGCGGCGGCTGCTCAAGCCGGTCAACTCGTCGCGCCAGGCAAGATCCTCTGCCGCTTCCAGCTTGCTTCGATACTCGGCCACTTGCCTCCGCAGTTGATTGACGGCGGACTGGCCTTCCTCCCGCATCCGGTCAACGGAGCTCCTCAGATCGGTAGCACACTTTTCGACCGAAGTGCGAATCTGCTTCAGATCGTCCAGGCTGGCCAGAGCACGGAGCCGTTCTGTGACCTCGGTCAACTGATCGGCGCTGCGCTCATCGCGGGTGCTGACGCTTTGCGCTGTCTTGGCCATGATCAGCAGCATGTCCTTCACTTCGGACGCCTTCTGTTCATAGTGCTCGGCCGTGCCGCGTCCCCAGTTCTGCAGCTCTTCCCGGACGCGCTTCTCGGCTTCTGTCAGCGCCTCCTCGGTGACGACGGTGGAAAGCTCCGTCCTCACGCCGGCAAGCTTCCTTTGCAGCCCATCTCCCGTTCCGGGACAGGCAATCACGCTGCAGTTGCCGATCTCCCGAAGCGCCGACGCATAAGCTTTCATCGCGGTCACGAACAGGTCCAGGCCTCGCGGCTCACGATCTTCGGCAGGACTTTCCCACGGCGTATCCAGGTATCTCTTGATGGAGATCATCCATCCCTCGCACAGAGAGTAATGCGTCGCGCGCTTCGAGGCGCGCGGCAACCTTATATCGGCAACAAGGTGTGTATTTTCTAGCCCGGATCCGCCAATTTGTTGCAGACGCGAAGATCCCGTGCTAACAGGGATCGTCCGCCGCATCCCGGTAGCCGAGTTTCTGCCCTGGCGGTTAAGCCGCAGCCGTCCGTCCGGCCGCCTTTTGCTCGTACATTGCCGCGTCGGCCCGCGACAGCAACTCTTTCATCCCCTCGCCGGCAACGTGCGCCGCAAGCCCGATCGACGCCGCCACGTTCAATTTAATGGCGCCCTGCTTCCCCGCTACCGAGTAGCTGCCGCAGACCCATTTGCGCAGCCTCTCCGTCTGGGCCTCGGCTTCCTCCACTCCACAATCGAACAGCAGGATGAACTCGTCGCCGCCCCAGCGCCCGATCACATCCGTCGCCCGGCAGGCGGATCTCAGCTCGGCCCCGAACTGCTTCAGCAATTCGTCGCCGATCAGGTGGCCGTAATCGTCGTTTACTTTCTTGAATCGGTCCACGTCCACGATGGCCACACAAAACGGTGCTCCGCCCGCGATCCGCTTCTCGATCTGCCCCTCCACATACAGACGGCTGCTCAGCCCCGTCAGCGAATCCCGTGAAGCCATCTCCTCAGCCTCTTCCAGCTTGGCTTCGTAAGTGGCCACCTGCTCCCGAAGATGATCCAGAACCGCCTTGCCCTCCTCCGCCATCCGGTCGATCGAGGTCTTCAGTTCCGTGGCGCTTCTTTCAATTGAGGCCCGAATCAGGGTCAAATCGTCCAGGCTCGCGATGGCCCTCAGCCGCTCCGTCACCTCGTTCATCTGGCCCGCGCTGCGTTGGTCGCGGGCGCTCACCGACTCCGCGGTGCGCGCCATCATCAGCAGCATCTCCTTCACCTCGCAGGCCTTCTGCTGATAGTGCCGGGCCGTCTCCTGCCCCCACTCCCGTAGTTTCTCCCGCACGCCGCTCTCGGTCGCTCGAAGCGTCTCCCGGCTCATTTGCGGTGAAATGCCGGCTCGCAACTCACCGAGGTCGCGCTTCAGCCCGTCCCCTATCCCGGGACAGGCGTCCAGGCTGCAGTGTCCCATCTCCGCCAGCGCCGACCCGTAGCAATCCATGGCCGCCGCCAGCAGGTCTCCGCCCTCGATCGCGTCGATCGCGACCGGCTCGGTTTGGGTCGAATCCAGGTATTTCTTCAGTGAAATCATCGGAATCCGCGGAAGATTCTCGCTTCCCTTCCGCTTGAGCTTGGCATCTTGCGTTATCGGCGGGATTTGCGCTGTCTTGAGGGCATGGGCCCGATTCGCGCCTCGCCGCGCAGCGGGAAGCGGCGCGGATCGCAATTCAATGCCCTTTGAAGTACTGTGCAAATCCTTCAGCCAAACTGGGATGTGCGCTGTCGATCCGATCTTCCCCAAGGCGAAGCCAAATCCCGAGCCAAAGTTACAAAAGTTTAGACTCCTGATCCCTGCATCCAACGAAAGCGTTATCGCGGTTTCTTGCGAAATGATCGATTCTTTCAGTATCGAACGACGAAGTGTGATTTAAGCGCTTCTGTGGAGTGCCTTGGTGGACTGGAGCAAACTTCCGGATCTAGGTGCTGTCGCCTTGCTTACGGCTGCGTTTGCATCGGTTGCACGCCATCGACGGACAGCAGGCACCAACGTCTGGCTCACCGCCTGGATCATGATCGTGCTCCACTTTGCCGCTTCTTTGTTTGCTCCGGCGCCTGGACCCTGGGGCGATCTGGCGCTTTTCGTCGGCATTTCGACCCTTGTTTGCGGCGGCGTGCTCTTCATGTGGGCTGCGGTTCCCTACCGGGCACAGATCTCCAGCCTTCTCATGGTTGTTGCGCTCGTCGGGTCCTACACGCTGTATATCGGCCTCCTTTTCCTCCCTTCCGTTTCATCCCGGTTGATGGTTCTGGCCGCGGTTTTGATTGGGACGCTGCCTCTCCTGGTTGCGCTTCTCTTCTTCGCTCAACTTCGCCATCGGCTGCGCATCGCCATCGTGGCCCTCAATTTGGCGCTCGCCATGTTCCTTCTGCTGTTTCAGAACCACCCCGGCAACGGCGGTGCTCTGGCCCTGAACGGCATTCTGTTTACGGTCTATCTCGGCTGCGGCATCCACTTCTGGTACGCATACCGGCGCGCCACAACCGGAGCCTTCATTACCATCGCCGGCTTCTTTGCATGGGCAAGTGTCTTCGTGATTGGACCCTCCATCCTCGCGATCTTCCCAGGCGCCCACATTGAAGAAGAAGTCTGGAACCTTCCGAAATATGTCGTCGCCGTGGGCATGATTCTGCTGCTGCTGGAGGATCAGCTCGAATACAACAAATATCTGGCGCTGCACGATGAGCTGACCGGCTTGCCCAATCGCCGCCTCTTCCAGGATCGTTTGATCAACGCGATCGAGCGGGCACGGCGCACCGGTTCCCAGGTCGCGCTCCTCCTGGTGGACCTCGATCACTTCAAGCAGGTCAACGACACGATCGGCCATCACGCCGGCGACGAGTTGCTCAAGCGCGTCAGCAATCTCTTCCTTGGCCGCGTGCGCCGATCCGACACCGTGGCGCGAACCGGCGGCGACGAGTTCTCGGTGATCCTCGATGAGCCCATGAGCCGGGCCGACGCCGCCCGTGTCGGCCACGCCCTGACCAAACTCCTCGACGACCCCATGGATTTCGACGGCCACTCCGTGAGCGTTGGCGCCAGCGTCGGCATCGCCCTCTACCCTGACGACGCCTCCGATGCCGAGCAGTTGTGCATTGCCGCCGACCTCCGTATGTACGCCGGAAAGAACCGCGATGACAAATCGACCGTCTCGCCGCACAGAAAGGCGGTGGCTTCGGAAACTAGCCCTCTCGCCGAGCAAAAGCCCCAGAACGCCGGCAAGGTGCAGAGTGGCCTGCAAGCCGCCGAATAGGAGCGCTCCCAGATTTTGCGCTTATAGCTAGAACATAGATAAACCCATAAAACGGAAGACCCGGACAAGTTGTCCGGGTCTTCCACTTTCTGGCGCGAGTTTGTCTCATCCCTGTCCGCCGCTGCCGGTGCGGCCGCCACGGCGACGGCGCCGCTTCCGGTTCACGCCGCCTGCGGGCCGTCCTCCCCCGCCGGCTGGCTGGCCGGTGTGAGCCGGCGCGCCGTCCGCGCGGTTGAAGTTCGGCTCGTTCTCCTCGTCGACCTCTGCGCCGTTCTCCTCGTCGAAGTCGTCTCCGCCTTCGATCAGGATCGTGCTCTGGTTCGAGCTTGGCTGCCGTTCGTCGAACTCGCTGCGAGGCGCAGCAATCCTCGGGGCCGCCGGAGCCGCTGGCCGCGGCGTGGGAGCTTCCTCTTCCTCGGCCGCCACCGGAGACGCCTCCGCCGGAGCCGCATGCGCCAGCTTCGCCTTCTGCTCCTTGATCAGCGCCTTCCGGCTCAGCTTGATCCGGTTGCCCTCCAGCGCCAGAACCTTCACCATCACCTGGTCGCCTTCGCGCAGCTCGTCCTTCACTTCCTTTACCCGGTGCTCGGCGATCTCGGAGATGTGCAGCAAGCCGTCCGTGCCCGGGAAGATCTCAACAAACGCGCCGAACTCGGCGATCCGCACCACCTTCCCCAGGTAGACCTTGCCCACCTCGGGAACCGCGGTCAGATTGCTGATGATGGCCAGCGCCTTCTTCAGACCCTCGGCGTCGCTCGACGCCACGCTCACCTTGCCCGTGTCGTCGACGTCGATCTTCGCGCCGGTCTGCTCCACGATGCCGCGAATCGTCGCTCCGCCCTTGCCGATCAGGTCGCGAATCTTGTCCGTCGGAATCATCACGGTCTCGATGCGCGGCGCGTACTTCGATCGCTCCACGCGCGGTCCATCGAGTTCCGCATCCATCTTGTCCAGAAGGAAGAGCCGCCCCTGCCGCGCCTGCTCCATCGCCTGCTTCAGGATCTCGCGGCTCAGGCCGCCGATCTTGATGTCCATCTGCAGCGCGGTAATGCCCTTGCGCGTTCCGGCCACCTTGAAGTCCATGTCGCCGTAGTGGTCTTCCGCGCCGGCGATATCGGTCAGGATGGCGTAGTCGTCGCCTTCCTTCACCAATCCCATCGCCACGCCGGCCACCGCGCCCTTCAGTTGGATGCCCGCGTCGAACAGCGCCAGGCTGGCTCCGCAAACCGTCGCCATCGACGAAGATCCGTTGGACTCCAGAATGTCCGAGACGATGCGGATCGAGTACGGCGACTCGTCGGCACCCGGCAGAACCGCGCTGATCGCGCGCTCGGCCAGCGCTCCGTGTCCCACCTCGCGCCGGCCTACGCCGGTCATGCGGCCCGTTTCGCCCACGCTGAACGGCGGGAAGTTGTAGTGCAGCATGAAGCTCTTCCGCTGCTCGCCCTCGTAGGACTCGAGCCGCTGGCTGTCGTCCATGGTGCCCAGGGTCGCCGTCACCAGCGCCTGTGTCTCGCCGCGCGTGAACAGCGCCGATCCGTGCGTCCGGGGCAGCACGCCGGTCTCGATCGAGATCGGCCGGATCTCGTCGAACTGCCTGCGATCCGGGCGAATCCGCTCCTTTGTCACCTGCTCGCGGAAGAGCCGCTCGCGCAACTGCTCATAGTAGTGCGCCAGCTTCTTCTTGGCCTCCGGCTCCTCGGCCGGAATCTCCGCCGCCAGCTCATCCTTGATCTGCTTGATCAGCGCGTAACTCTCAGTCTTGCCGTGCGTCTTGGTGTCGAGAGCATCCTTCAGCCGCTCGCCGATCTTGGCCTTCAGAGCTTCGTAGTACGCTTCGTCGAACTCCGGCGCAACAAATGCCCGCTTCGGCTTGCCTGCCTTCGCCACCAGTTCGTCGATCGCCGCAACAATCTTCTTGATCTCCTCGTGCGCGAATTCAATGGCCGCGAGAATGACCTCTTCCGTCTCCTCTTTGGCCCCCGACTCGATCATCACGATGCCGTCCTTGTGGCCGACCACCATGATGTTCACCGTCGTCGCCGCGCGCTCGGCGTAGGTGGGATTCACGACGAACTCGCCGTTCACGCGTCCCACGCGCACCGCGCCCACCGTCGCGCCGAAGGGAATATCCGACAGCGCCACGGCCGCCGCGGCCGCGTTGATCCCCATCACGTCGGGGTCGTTCTCCTTGTCAGCGGAGAGAACCAGCGCGATCAGTTGCGTCTCATTGCGGAATCCGTCGGGGAACAGCGGCCGGAGCGGCCGATCGATCTGACGGCAGGTCAGGATCTCTTTCTCGCTGGGACGGCCCTCGCGCTTGATAAAGCCGCCGGGAATGCGTCCGCCCGCGTAGGTGTATTCGCGGTAATCCACGGTCAGGGGGAAGAAGTCGATTCCTTCCCTGGGGTCGGACGATGCCACGGCGGTTGCCAGAACCACGGTTTCGCCCGTGGTCACAAGCGCTGCGCCGGAGGCCTGCTTGGCCATGCGCCCGGTCTCAAATACCAGACGCTTGCCGCCGGCTAGCTCGACGGCCACTTCATGCTTTGTAGACATAGTGTCCTCTCTCGTTTGGTTTCACTTGGGAAATTTGGTTGGGGAATGCGCGCTCGTATCGCCGGTCTCCTGACTGGGGTCCCCGGCAAACCTGCTTTTGGCTTGCTGGGGCGGTTGACCGGCTGGCATGCGGGTCTCCTGACCCGCACTTTTGCGCGCGCGGAAAACACCCCGGCGTCCGCTTGGGCGCCGTTTGCGGGCCGCCAAGCGTGCCTTGAACCCGCATGCTCGTTGGCATGGGGACCTGGACCAATGTCCGGTCTGGGTGCTTCCGGTTCAACGTTGTCTTTCTGATTACTTGCGGATCCCGAGCTTGCCGATCACGTCGCGGTAGCGATCCGTGTCGTGCGTCTTCAGGTAATCCAGCAAACGGCGGCGCTTGCTCACCAGCATCAGCAGCCCACGCCGGGAGGCGTGATCCTTCTTGTGGGTCTTGAAATGCTCGGTCAGGTCGGTGATCCGCTCGCTCAGAATCGCGATCTGGACTTCCGGCGACCCGGTGTCCGTCTCGTGGGTGCGGAAGCGTTGGATTAGGTCAGTCTTTTTCTCGGTCGCCAGCACGGCGTCAGTTACTCCTCACTTTTCTCTCGTTTCCACTCTTCAGTGTCTAATGTGAGAGTACCATGAACGCCGCCCCCGAGGGAACCGGAACGCCGTCGGGAACCAGCCCCGTCATCCTCGGTTCCCTCACCGCTCTCCAAACCGGAAAAGCCGGTTGTCGAAGCGTTCGCGGATGACCTCGACGATCTCGATCTTGCTCGCCTCCCCGTGTGCCGGGTTGAGCAGAACATTCCATGTGCGCGGCAGGATCGCAGAAGGTACTCGCGCCAGTGCTGTCTCCCCGCTTGCCAGCCACTCGTCCCCGATCCGCCGCGTCAGTTCCTGGTCTTCCTTCCAATCGACGCTTGCTAAAAGCAACAGATTCTTGACTGCAAGCTCCTCGGGCGACGCAATCTCCATGAGTTTGAAAGTGCGCGGAAGATCCTCATCGCGAGGCTTCAAATGTACGAGAACCTCCAGCATTGCTCCGGCGGGCGATTCCGCAAAATAAACTACAGGCTTTCCAAGGCTTGTCCAGCGCGAAGCAAACCTTCGTCCGCCCAACCCATTCAAATCGACATGATTGCTGATTCGCCAAAAAGTCTTCATCGATCTTGGCAGAAACGTATTTTCGCTGGCTATGCGAAGACCCCTTCATCGATCTGGTAAAGAAACTCTTCCACCGCGTCTGCTCCGGCTTCTGTGCGCAGCAAATCCAGCGGCGAGTGTTCCTGGAACCGGTCCTTTGGTTTAATCAGCCATTTCGTTCCGGCCTCGCGGTCTCCATACACCTTCACCGCCAGCTCATACATCTTCGCCACGCGAGCCAGCCGGTCCGATTCATCGATACTCAGGGATTCTTTGCGCTCGCGCCGGTGCTTCAGTGTCCGCGCCGGTATTACCACCCCTAGCAGACTCTTCATAGCAATGCCTGAATATGCAGAAAACTCTTCGATAGTCGAAAGCGGAAGCCCGCGCTCCACGTCCTTCCAATCAAAAGTAAACGGAGGCGGAGACGCCGGAACTGGGACAGCTTGGCTCATAGGGACATTATGCCACGATTTTCGCGGCATTTTGTCCTGCCATCATAGGCTATTGATAATGCGTCCAGTTACATGACTCGCCTCCCTAGTCCTGGCTTTCTACTCCCTATTGACTACTCCCTGCTCCAGTAATTCGCCCTGGCCACAATCCGAGCCCCGTAATCGTCCTTGGTTCGCACCTTGATCGTGTGCAACCCCGGAGTCTTGTCGGTCGGGCTGAAGGTAATCAGGTACCGGTTCCGCGTGTCCCGCGCCGCCCGCATCACCCGCGCCTCGAAGGCCTTATCGCCAAAGAACGTCGTGTACTCGCCCCCGCTTTCCACCGCAACTTCCTTCGCTACGTTCTTCTTGAACGCTTCCACTGCCATCACCAGCACCGACATCAGGCTCATCGTCCGGTCGTCCAGCTCCGAGTCCTTCGCGTCGTGGGCCAGTTCCGCGGCCGCTGGCGAGAACGACACGCTCAGCACCAGCACGTCCGACTGGCCAATCTTCTGGATCAGCTCCACCGGCTTGGTGTGCTTGCTGCCGTGGTCCCGCTCCTCGCTGATCAGCAGAAGCACCCGCCGGTAATCCTTGGGCTGCATCTCCAGCAGGGTCACGGCATAATTCACCGTGTCCAGAACCGCCGCGCCGCCGTCTCCTGGCTGCAACCGCTTCAGTTCCTCATTTACGTCGTCGCTGGAGTGCGTGTAGTCCTGGATCAGGTGCGGCACGGAGTCGAATCCCACCAGCGCCGCCTGGCTCCGCGGATCGGAAAGAAACAGGTCCAGCAGCGGCCCCAGCTTGGCGAGCTTGTCGAACTCCAGCACGCTCACCCCGCCCAGTTCCACGGCCACCACCAGCGCCACCGGCGCTGTGTCCATCTCCTCCTGCACTCGGATCTTCTGCGGCACGCCGTTGTCTTCCACGATGAAGTCGTCCGGCTTGAGTCCGTAGAGAACCCCTCCACCCTTTTTCTCCACCAGCGTCGGCACCAGCACCTCGGTGGTCGTCACGCGCAGGGTCGGCGCTTCCCCCGGCGCTACGGGCATCGGCTGCGGCGGCTCAACCGGCGGCAACTGCTGCCCTTGAGCCAACACCGACTGCGCCGGCGTCATCAAAGTTATGAACAGAAGAAATCCCCGGATCTGCATAAAAGAGTTGGAATCATTTCCTCAGAATTCGTTACCCCGCGCAAAACTCCGCGGTTCACTGCTCCGGCTGTTCGTCTCGCGCGCTCTCTCCCTACTGGCTATTCCCTGCATTCGTGGTCCCCTGTTCCCGGCTTCTCCCATCCAGCGCCCCCCGCAGCGCCCAGAACGCCGGTTTCGCCGCATAATCGTCGCCGAACGGCAGCGGCCTCTGCCCCAGCCCCTCCACGAACTTCACAAAAATTCCCCTCTTGTCCGCGGGATTGTACAGCCACGTCGTTTTCAGCCACGTATCCGCATCCGTAATTCCCCATGTAATGACCTGCGTCACGTTCGGCTCGGCCAGCACAAGGTTCAGATAGTTTCCGTAGACTCGCCCCACCGTCGAATCCAGTTGCGCTGGGCCGCCCTTCAGTGCGGCACAGCTCACGTCCAGCTCCGAGATGTGAACCTCCAGCCCCATCTTCGCCGCCTCGCGAATGAACTCTTGCAGTCCCCGGCCCGCCTCTCCCCTTGCCGGCCACAGATGGCTCTGCACGCCCACCACCTGAATCGGCACTCCGCTACCTTTCAACCGTTGGAGCAGCGCGAGCACCATCTCCCGCTTCTTCGCATCGCGTTTGGAGTCGGTCTCGATCGCGAAATCGTTGTATGCCAGCTTGGCCTGCGGATCGGCCTCCGCCGCCGCACGAAACGCCATCTCGATATACTCCGGCCCAATCAGCTCCAGCCACGGCGATTTGCGCAACCCGTCGGGCCGCCCATCGTGCGGTTCCACGGCCTCGTTCACCACGTCCCACGTGTCGATCCGGCCCTTCAAGTGTCCCGCCACCGTGTGGATATGGTCGACGAGCAACTTCCGCGCGTTCTCTCTGTTCGCCACGCTCCCGAACCACCGCGGCATCGCCTCGTGCCACACCAGCACATGTCCCCGCACCCGCTTGCCCGTCAATTGGGCAAACCGCATCAACCGATCCACGCTCGTAAAATCGAATTTCTCCGGCGTCGGCCGAAGCCAGCGCCCGTACGTCGTGTACTCGTCCACAAGCATTCCTGCCTGCGCCATCACCAGCTGCGTGTATCCGTCCGCGGAGTTGCCCTTCGCAACTCCCTCTAAATCCAGCTTCCCCGGCTTTGCCGCCGTCCCGTAGACCAATCCTCTTGCCGCAGCGTGTGCCTGAAGAGAATTCGGCCCCGTCACATTGGGATCGGCCGCGTTCGCGTACTGTCGCTTGTGCTTCACCCGCAGCCATCCACACTCGCCGGCCGCCCCGAAGCCCAAAACCGCCGCGCTTGCTCCTGCAACGCGCCAGCCGAACTGCCGTCGCGTTAAATGCCCTGCCTCTCGCGCCGTTTCGCCGGATTCCGTCATGTGCCCTTCAGCAAACCAGTCAACGGGTTACCGTTTTCCGAGGACGGCCCTCAGCCCCTGCCTTCTTCACACCCGCTTGCGCGCCTCCCGCTCCACGGTTCCCGTCCAGTGAAGAAAACGCAGCATCTCCCATCGCGACGCCCATAGAAAGGCCATCACGTCCTTCGACGTCAGCGTCTCGGCACGCTTGCCCGAGTAGGTCTCCACCCGCCAGCGGATGAAATCGCTCTTCCACGGCGTCAGCCGCTGCCCCCGCGTCGAATTCCACAAAAATCGAAGCGATGCAAACACATCCAATCCTTCCCTCACGAGGATAGCAACTTCCCGCGCCCCACAAGCCCCGGCCCTTGGCGACTAACCCGCCAGACATCGCCGAAACACGCGAGCCAAGAATTCTTTCCACGGCTTAGCTGCAGCTTGTGGCAGGATAGAAAGCATCCATCGGTTTGGCGGTTCGCGCGAGGCAATCCGGTCCGCTCCGGCGAAGAGCAAGACAAGAACGGCTCCGGATTCGGAGTCGATCGAAAGCACTTGTCCAGAATTCGACAGGACTTTGGACCCTGGAGAAATGAATCGGCGCCAGCGTTTCCTATCGCTTCCTGGTGCCTGCGGGAATCCGCCGCCTCTACGCCTGCAGCTTGCTGAACAGGCTGTTCGATGTGGACTCTAATTGCGCAATCACGTCTTCGAGCGCGGTCTGCTGCGTCTCGGCCTGCGATAGCTGTGTGGAAATCGTGGGCAGATCGGCCTGCATCAGATCGGTTTGCGCCGTCGTCAACTGCGTCTTCGCGTTTGTCACGGCGCTTGTCGCCGAACTCAGCTCCGTGATCGAATTGTCGATCGTCACCCGCTGCTGCGAAACGTAATTGAGCGCCGTGCTCAACGCCGTCGTGTCGCTCACCGCCTGCGTGGTGTCCACCGTGCCGCTCGAGTAGTCGGCCACCAGCGCGTTCAGCGCACCGAACACGCTGCTCGTTCCGCTGCCCAGAAAAATCTGGTCGCCCGGCACATTCAACTGGATCTTCTGGCCGTTCGGCAGCTCAAGATAGTTCACGTCTTCATCGCCGTTGTAGCTGGTCACCCCCGGAGACGCGGCCGTCGACGTCGAGAACGGCGCCGTTTCCGTTTGTCCGCCCGCGAAGATGTATTGCCCCTGGTAGTTGGTGTTGGCCAGCGATTGCACCTCGTCGAGAATCCCCGAGATCTGGTTGGCGATCGACTTCACGTCGCTCGAATTCATGGTTCCGTTGTTGGCGCTGGTCGCCAGCGAGATGGCCTGCGTCAGCTCCGATACCACGCTGCCCAGCGCCGAATCCGCCACCTGCAACTGCCCGGTCACCAGGTTCGAGCTCGCGGTAAAGGAATCGTCCTGCTGGATCTGGTTCAGCAGCAGCACGTTCTCGCCCGCGCCCACCGGATTCTGACTCAGCGACGTGATGCTCACGCCGCCCGACAGCTCCGCGCTTAACTGCTGCTCGTTGGCCTGCGTATTGTCCAGCGAGCCCACCAGATTCGAAACATACGTCGGATCCACCCGCATCGCCGCTCCCTCGTTCCCTGCTTTTACGTCACCGTCGTCTCTTCTCCCAGATTCAGCGCCGACGCCATCAGCGTGTTCAGGATCGTAAACACCTGCGACGCCGCTTGATAGCTCGTCTCCAGCTTCGACATCGCCGCCGCCTCGTCGTTCAGATTCACACTCGATAGCGCGTTGTTCTGCGTCTGCAACTGCGTTACCGACGCTTCCTGCGCCGTGTTCTCGGTCTGCACCTCCGACACCGTCGAGCCCAGCGTGGAGACGAAGTTCGAATAGTAGTTGCTCGGCGTCTCGCCGTTGACGATCGCCTGGTTGCCGAGGCTGGCCATGGCCACCGCATTCGAGTTGTCCCCGGTCCCGTCGCCCGCGCCTGCTGCCGCAATCTGGCTCGGATCGGTCATCACCACCGTCATCGCCGCCGCACTTCCTGCCACCTGCGCCGGCTCGTTAAAGATGTAGAGAGGGTTGGCCGCCGTGCCCGTTACGCCATCCAAATCCTCGCCCGCATTGTTCTGCGCATTCACCGATGTCGAGATGCTGTACGCCAGTTGATCCAGCGAGCTCAGCGCGTTGGGGATGTCCACGTCTCTGGCGGTCAGGTACCCGCCCAACTCCCCGCCGCCCGAAGTCAAGCTGGACGTGATGTCCGTCCCGCCCAGGAAGAAGTCCGTGACCCCGTTCACCGTTCCGGTGCTCAGTTGGAAGCTCTGGCCCTCCGACACCAGCAACTGCCCCGAGGTCGTAGTGATCGACAGTCCGTTGTCCTCCGTTGTGATCTGGTTGATCCCGATCAGTTTCGAAAGCTGACTCAGATCTTCCTGGCGCTGGTCCTCCAGCGTTCCCGCATCCGAATTCGGAGACGTGGATTGAATCTGGAGGTTCAACTGCGCGATCGCACTGGTGAGCGAGTTGACCTGGCTGACGACCCCCGACGCCTCCTGGTCCAGCGCCGCGCTTTGCGAATTCAGGCTGCTCGCCGCGCTCGAAATATCTCCAGCCAGCGTGGATGCCGACGAAAGCACTTGCTCGCGCAGAGCATTGTTCGTCGGATTGGCTTCGAGAGAGGAAAAGGAGTCAAAGAAGCTCGTAATGTCGCTGCCGATGTCGCCGGCCGTCGAACTCGACGAACCCGAATCCGGGGTGAACAGCGCCTGGATGTTATCCAGCGCCGTCAGCCGCGTCCCCGACGCCGTCGCAAGCTGCTGCTGCTGGTTCAGGCGCTCCTCCAGCACGCGGTCCCTCTGCGATGTGGCTCCCGTCTCCGTGACTCCGTCGCCAATCAGGATGCCGCCCACCTCGATCGGCGTGTTCTCCTGCCAGTTTGGAGTCTCCTCCGTATATCCGGTCGTGTTGGCGTTGGCCACGTTGTTGGCGACGACGCTCAACGCTTCCTGGTCGGCGTCCAGCGCTCCGCTCACCACGCTCAATGCGGCGTTAATTGTCCCCATGCGTGGCCTCTACCTTCGATCCGCCTCGCACTTGCCGCTCGCTATACTCCAGTCGCACTGCCCGCAACTGGTGCAGCCGCCTCATCACATTCCGGTTCGCCCGCGTCGCCTCCAGCACCCTCGCGTAGACGGCCAGGTCTGGAGCAGCCTCCCGCGCTTGCCGCTCCAGGTCCCGCCTTTGCTCCGGATCCATCGTCTCGAGATCCCGGTTCAATGCCTGGCAACTGAGAGCCAACTCCTCCAGCCGCGCCGCGTCCAGACGCGCCAGCGCGCGCGACGCCGCCACAACCAGTTCCCTGAGTTCCGGATTCGCCGGCCGCGTCTCAAGTTCCTGCATCCGCTCGATTCCCCTCCCGCCGGCAGGCCCGCCCGGGATTTGTGTCTCTTAGCCGCAATGACCCGCCGGATTCTTCCCCGACGCGATCACTCTCCGCCGGCCAGCATCGCGTCCACGAGCTTCGACGCCACCGCCGATGCCGGCACGCTGTAGGTTCCGGCCGCCAGCGCCGCCTGAATTGCCTCGACCTTCTCCGTGCGCACCCCTTCGCCCGAAGCCGCTTGCGACACTTCACTTGCCGCGTCGCTCACCGTCGCCCGGTCCGCCTCAAGCGCGCTCCCAGCCGCCGGCGTTCCGCTGCTCTTGCTCTGCTGCCCAGCCGGGTCGGCCGGGTTCACCCCCAGCAGCGCTCTCAATCCGTCCAGGCTGTTGCTGATTTCCATGCTTTTTGCTCCTTGTTGGGTCTATCGGCGTCGCACTTAATCACTAGAGTCATTCAGGAGTTCTCATCACGGTATCGCGGTGCAGATTCATGGTTACCTTTCCGCTTCCGCGCTGGTTACCCGCGAGTTCCCTCACAATCTGGTTCGCAATTCCCAGTCCGCCATGCTCGCTCAGCGCTTGACCCATCGCCTCGGAGGCAAACTCGCCCAGTGCGCCCTCGGACCCCGCGCCCGATTCCTCTTCCGTTCCGGTCAGCGGATCGCCGTCCGTGAGGGGCTTCAGCAGCTCCTTCATCATCTGGCCCTCGAACTCGTGCGCCGCCCTCACCAGCCGCGGCGAAGGCGCAGCTTCCGCTTGCCCCGCTCCCACGTTTCCGCTCATCCCTTCAACCAGCACGTGAATCTCCTCGTCCCTGGCCGCTTGTCTCTTATCCCCAGTCGCTGCCTGCTTGTTCCCTTGCTCCCTCGCTGCCTTGCTCCCTGCCCCTACAGAACCTCGAGATCCGCCTCCAGCGCTCCGGCGGCCTTCATCGCCTGCAAGATCGAGATCACATCCCGCGCGCCGGCCCCGGTTCGCTGCAGCTCCTGCACCAGGTCCTCAACCGTCGCGCCCTCCTTCAGTTCGATCCGGTTCACCGGCTTGTCCTGCGCCTGCACCGTGGTCTGTTGAACGACCTGCGTGGTCCCGTTCGACAGCGGATTGGGCTGCGAAACCTCGACCTCGGAGATGACGTTCACGCTCAGCCCGCCATGCAGAATCGACACCGGCTGCAGCCGCACCGTGCCCCCGATCACCACCGTCCCCGTGCGCTCGTTCACCACCACCCGCGCCCGCGGGTACACGTCGATCTGGGCTTCTTCCACCTTGTCCAGCAGCGCCGCCAGGTCTTCGTCGGCCTGAGTTGCAATCTCCACCCGCCGCCCATCCATCGCGTGCGCCCGCGCCGATCCCAGAACCTCATTGATTGCCGCCGCCATCCGTTCGGCGGTGTGGAAGTCGGCGTCGTTCAGCACCACGCTCACCGTGTGCACCGACTTCAAGTCGAACGAGACCGTCCGCTCCACCAGCGCCCCTCCGGGAATCCGCCCCGTCGTCGGGTGGTTCATCAGCTTGGCGCTGCCGCCACCCGAAGCCATATAGCCGCCCAGCACCAGCGCTCCCTGCGCCTCGGCATAGATCTGCCCGTCCACGCCGTAGAGCGGCGTCATCAGAAGAATCCCGCCCTCGATCGACCGCGCATCCCCGGCCGACGACACGGTCACGTCCATCTTGTACCCCGGCCGGCTGAAGGGCGGCAGCGTCGCCACCACAAACACCGCCGCCATGTTCTTTACCTGCATGTTGCTGGCGCTATTCGATCCGGTCTGCGGCACGGTGATGCCCATCCGCTGCAGCGCCGAGACCAACGTCTGCGCGGGAAACACCGTCTGCGAGCTGTCTCCCGTGCCGTGCAGCCCGACCACCAGACCGTAGCCCACCAGTTGGTTGTCCCGAATCCCCTCAATGCTGGCTACGTCCTTGATCCGCGTCTTCCTTCCCGGCTCCTCGGAGAAAACCAGCGAGAGCGCAAGCAGCCAGGCGACCACGACCGCCAGCCACCACCAGAGCGCCTGGCTCTCGCGGCTCCTGCTGCCCGCGTTTTGTTCTGCCCAATTCGTATTGCCAGCCCGTATCGTCATCGTCATTCCGGCTGAAACTGCAACTTCAGCTATTCTCCGTATTCGTCTCTTACAACATGTCTTATTGAAACCTCGCTCCCAGATCAAGATTCCCGTCGCCGGATTTGCCGCCCTAGAAAACCACCAGCTTCTCCAGAAACCGCACCAGCGGATTCTGCCGGTACGTCGAGTCGTTCACGATTCCCTTGCCCGTCACCTCGAGTTCCAGGTCCGTCATGGCCGTCGACAGCACCTGGTTCTGGTTGCTCACGTCCTCGGGCCGCACCAGCCCGCGCAGGGTGATCAGCTGCGTCTGCTGCGAGAAGGTCAGTTGCCGCGTCGCCTGCACCACCAGCATCCCGTTCGGCAGCACATCCACAACCTCGGCGCCGAAGGTCGTCGCCAGGCTGGAGTCGGTCGTGCTCTGCCCCTGCGCCGTCAGTCCCGACGAGGCGTTCGCGCCGAGCAGGTTTTGCAGGGCATTGGAGGACTTGATCGCTCCAAACAGCGACGTGATTGCCGAGTTGGCGCTTGACGCCCGGGAGTTCTTCACCTGCCCGTCGGTCGAGGCCGTCAGGCTCTCGCCCACCACGATCATCACCACGTCGTGAATCCGGAAGGCCTTCACGTCCGTGCCCAGCCGCACCAACTGCCCGTTCGGGCTCCAGATCGACCCCAGGGTTCGGACCTCGGCCGCCTGCTGGGCGCGCACCTGGGCGATGTAGTTGCGCAGAGCCTCCTCGGGAGGGGTCGCTTTGGCGGCGCTTGGCGGCACGCTGTGCTTCTTTGCCGTCGCCGCGGAAGGAACCGCCAGGATCGCGCACATCAAGCCTCCCACTGCCCAAACCCCTCTCATCGCCCCGTCCGCTCCTCCGGCACTATCGTCGCCAGTCCTGCTTCAACCGCGATTACACGAATGACTTTGCCGCCAATCTTTAACCGAACTTTGAACTCTTTCCCCGCGGCTGCCGAACTCAACGCCATCGCCTCCAGGCGCGCATCCACCACCGTTGTGTGCTCCTCCACGATTACGCTGTCGCCGGCACGAATCACGGCTGGACGCGCCGCCGGCTCGTTGTCCGCCGGTCTGGCCCCCGCGCTTTCCCGGCTCGTCCTGTTCTCCGTTTCTTCGATCCGCACCAGCCGTCCCGGCCCTCCCGCGCTCCGATCACTGCGCATCAGAAGCCATCGGTCGCCGCTCGACGGATCGTCGATCTCCCGAATCACCTCTGAGCTCGACTCCCTCGCCGACGGCCGAAGCGTGGCGCCTCGCCCGTTCCCCTCGGCCCTTTGCGCATTCTGCCCACCGGCCGCAAGGGCCCCGGCGATCACCAGCGCCGCGACACAGGCCCACGCAATCGCCCGCCCGTTCGCAGTTCTTCCCGCCGATCTCAAATCCTCAACAAAGAAATTCATGTCAGTGCGTCATGTTATTGACTTCCGAATACATGTCGTCTGCCGCCTTGATGACCTTGGAGTTCGACTCGTAGGCCCGTTGCGCCAGCACCATCTGCACGAACTCAGTCACCACGTCCACATTCGAGTTCTCCAGATACCCCTGTTGCAGGGTGCCCAGCCCCTCGGTTCCGCCGGGATTTCCCAGCACCGGGTCCCCCGAGCTGAGCGTTGCCGTCAGCAGGTTGTTCCCCATGCTTTCCAGTCCCCCGGGATTCGGGAAGGTGGCCAGTTGAATCTGTCCCAGTTGCGAGGGGTTCTGCTGCCCGGCCAGGGTTGCGTTCACCACCCCGTACTCGGTGATCGTGACCGCCGTGGCGTTCGACGGAATCGTGATGGTCGGAATCAACGGGTCGCCGTCGGTGGTCACGATCGTTCCCTGGTTGTTCAGGTGAAACTGTCCGGCGCGCGTGTAGGCGATGGTTCCGTCGGGCCGCTGCACCTGAAAGAAGCCCGCACCCTGGATGGCCACATCGAGCGGGTTGTCGGTCTCGTTCAGCTCGCCCTGGGTATTGATCACTTCGGTGGCTGCCGACTTCGTGCCCAGCCCGATCTGCAAGCCCGCCGACACCGTGTTCTGGCTCTGCGCCGCTCCCGGCGTGACCAGGTTCTGGTACACCATGTCCTGGAACTGCAGCCGCAACTGACGGAAGCCCGTGGTCGACGAGTTCGCCAGGTTGTTGGCGATGGTGTCCAGGTTCATCTGCTGCGCGCTCATGCCGCTGGCCGCCGTGTACAAAGCCCGTATCATCTCTCCCCCATCCCGCCCGCGGCGCGACTACACTTTGGGCAGATCCTCGGTGGCGAATTTGTTGAACTCGGTGTGGAACACCGTGAGCGCCTTCTGCATCATCTCTGCCTGGCGCTGCATCATCAGCAGGTCGAGCGATCCCTGCACGGTGTCCTGGTTCGCGGCCTCCAATGCCCCCTCGTGGACCGAGGCGTCCTTCGCCGCCACGGCCGTAACCCCCTCTGGAGCGACATAACGGTTTGCGCCTTCAGGGGTTAGCTCGGTTCCCGCGGGAAAAGTGACCACTCCCACCTGGGCCACGGCTCCGCCGGCAACCGAGACCGTTCCGTCGGCGCCAACCGACACCTCGCCCGGCGGAATCACGATTGGCTGCCCGGTGGCCGTCAGCACCGGCTCATCGCTCCGCGTCACCAGTTGCCCGCTCTGCGAGCGGTGGAAGCTGCCGTCTCGCGTGTAGCGCACGCCGTTGGGCGTTTGCACCAGGAAGAATCCCTGGCCCTCGATCGCCAGATCGAGCGGATTGCCCGTCTGCTCGATCGCGCCCTGCGCCATGCTCAACTGGTCGCCGCCCAGGAGCCCATAGTTGTTTACGGTTTCGCCCAGTTGCGAGTCCAGCGCATCGGGCCCCAACAGCACCGAGCGGAAGTACTCGCGCTCGGCCCGGTAACCGGGCGTCTGCGCGTTGGCCAGGTTGGACGCGGCCGTGTCCAGGGCCTGGGTTCGCGCCACCAGCCCGGTCATCGCCGCGTAATACCCGCTGTCCATAAAGAAGGTCCTCTTGCCGTGCAGCAAAACTCGCTGCAGAAAGAGGACCGAAGGGGGGGACGAAAGATTAGAGAGAAATCAGGGAGAGCCGAAGCGGCCCGACCACTGGCCGCCCTGACGTCCGGGCTACTGGATGCCGTCGCAGACGATGCTGACCTCGAAGACCTCCTCGCCGAAGCGATAGTTGTGATGCAATTGAAACTCGGGCGCCTGCACGTGCAGGTTGTAGTCCCGGCCGGTAATGACCGCCGGAATCGACAGCCCGCAGTTGGCCGCGAGCTCGGGCACTTTGCCCTTCCAGGCCCCCGCCAGCATGTTGCAGATCTCGCCGATCCCGTCTTTCACCGTGTCGTCGACCGAGGCAAACTCCATTCCCGTCATCGCCGCGGCAATCTTGACTGCCGTCTCGGCTCCGGAGCGAAACAGGCAGGCGCCGCTCAACAGCCCGCCGAATCCGACCACCGCGGTCACCGACTCCTTGGCCATCACGGCCGGGCCACCCTCGCGTTTGCACTCCAGCCCCAACATCAGCCGGAAGACCTCTTCCACGCTCTCGTCCAGGTTCCGCGGATCGGAGACCCGTTGCACGGATTCCCGTAATGACACCGCCATCTCGCGCTCTCCTTGGCCAGCGCCGCCGCTTCGCGTCGCGATTGCGGCCGCACGTACACCGTTCAGTAGCACAGCGCCCTCCTACTCAAATCCATTTCGCCCTTCCGGCTGGCGCTCTACGTGCTCTCCCGCTCCCTGCGCCTTCCGGCTACGCCGCCTTCAACAGCGGCAACACCCGCTCCTTCACCTGCTCGGCCGTGAACGGCTTGCGAATGTATCCCTGGGCCCCGGCCAGAATCGCCTGCTTCACGTGCTCCTCGCTCGATTCCGTGGTGATCATCACCACCGGAACGCCCGGAGCCAGATTCTGCGCCCGGACCTGGCGCAGAAACTCCAGCCCGTCCATTGCCGGCATGTTGATGTCGGAAAGAATCAGATCGACGGGCTTGGCCTTCAATGACTCCAGCCCCTCGCTGCCGCTGCCGGCCTCATGCACCACCAGCGCGTCCAGTCCCGCCTGGCGCAGCGCGCGCTCCACGATCTTGCGCATCACCGAGGAATCGTCAACAATCAGGGCTCGAATCTCACTCATGCCGCGGCCCCTCCCCACCTGACCTTATCGGCGCTTTCCGCCCGTCCATGAGGCCACTGTCTGGCCTGATTTCTAACCCGCGATTCGCGTATTCCCCCGCTCGCCGACCTCTCTTTGAGAGCCGCCGCTCCCGCCCGCGCCATCAATGCGCGGCGGCCGAGCCGATCACATCGCGCACAGAATCCGGTTCCGGCAGCGGCCCGCCCTGGGGCTTGAGCCACATCCGCAACCATAAGCATTCGTGCACCCGCGCCAGCCGCGCCTCCACCGGCCGAGTCCGCTCAACCGCCTTGGCCAGCGCCTTGGCCAGCGCCGGCTCGGTTCCGGCCTCGATCAGCTCCACCGCCGGATAGCGCGCCTCGAGCATCCGGCTGTGCGCCGGCCGGAAGGCCGACTCCCCGACCATTCCGCTCTCCACTTCGAGTCCCGTAATTCGCTCAACGGCCAGCGCCAGAGCGGGATCGAGGTGGTCCTCGAACCCCAGATAGAGGATTTTGCCCGCGGCCACGCGCAACGGGAGCGCGCCAAAAGCATCGACGAACAGCCGAGGCACCAGCACCGTCAGCCCCTCCGGGTTGTGGAAATCCATGTCCAGTACCGGGCATCCCCACTGCAACCCGAGTGCGCGCGTCACCCGTTCTTCGCTGGCGCGCCGCTGCCGCACCAGCCATCCGCCTAGCCGGCCCCCGCCCGCTGCTTTCTGTGCCGCCAGCGCCGCGCGCAGGTCCGCCTGCGTGATCCAGCCCTGCTCGAGCATGGCCAGGCCCAGCGGAACGCGGTGCCGGTGGCTCTCGCCCGCCGTGCCCCGCCCGTCCATCTCCCGGCCCAGGGCGGAAGCAATCCGCGCCGCCGTGCAGGCCTCCGAACAACACCATCCTCCCTCGAAGACCGGCACGTCGCGCCGCCGCCACAGGCGCAGCCACCCGGAATCACAGCGCGGATTCGAGCAGGTCGAAAGCAGTCCTCTCCGCCGCCGCGCCGCCTCGCGTCCCGGCGCCTCGGGATGCGCAACGGGCCCCGCGGAGATCTCCGTCCTTCGGGCCGTCTCCTCCCACCTCGCGCCGCGCGGAACCAGCGCCAGTTCCCGGTTCAGAACAGGCATCGGATCGACTCCAGCCGCTTTTTCGGTGCCGCCACCTCGGTCACGCGCAGCCCGAAGTTGCCGTTGACCAGCACGACCTCGCCCCGCGCCACGATCTTGTCGCCCACGATCAGATCCACTGGATCGGCCACGTGCCGGTCGAGCTCGACCACGTCTCCGGGACCCAGGTCGAGGATTTCGCCCAGCGGCATCTCCCGCGACCCGAAGCGCAGTGAGGCGTCCAGCTCGACGTCCAGCAGCAGCTCCAGTCCCGGACCGAGCCCCGGCGAAGGGGGCAACAGCCGATCGCCATTCCCCGGCTCGGCCTTCAAGCCACTTCCGGCCGCTGCCGGCATCGGCGCCTGCTGCGCCTCGACAATTCGCACCTCGTCGCGCACCAGGACGGTCCAGGCCCGTTCCCCGGACCGCAGCTGGAAGGAGTGCGTGAGCTGGCTCTCCTCGGCGATCTCGTCGAAGCCGGCCACGCGGCACTTCTTGCCAGTCTTGGCCAGCAACTCTCCGGCCGCCGCATCGGCGGCCTCGCGAAGCAACTCCTTCCATCCGGCCTTCTGGTCCGCGCCTTCGCCCATCAGGGGCGCTTCCAGGACCGTTCCGTCGAGCAGCACGGCAAACCGGCCTTCTACGTCTCCGGCCAGGGTTGCCGCCCACCCAAAGGCTCCCGGGCCAAGCGGTTTGGGCAACGACTCGTTCAGCTCGGGCTCGCCCGCCAAAGCCTGCGAGAACAATGCCGCCGCCACCGACGACCAGCACTCGAAGTAGCTCTTCATGGTTCCCCTCCGGCAGCCGAGCGCTCGATGCGCGCCGCGCGGTGCGCGCCGTGGCGCATGGCCCGCGCCTCGCCCAGCGTCCGGCCGGCCACCCTCCACTCGGAAAGCGCGCTCGCGGCCACGCCGAGGCGCAGTACGTCGCCCGCCTCCAGACACTCGAGTTCCGTCGCCGCCAGCCGGACGGTCGGCAACTGCAGCGAGCAGCCGAACCGGATGGCCTGCGCGATCTCGGCCATACGCGCCCGCGCGTCGTTGGCATGGCGGCGCCGCCGGCCCCAGTCCGTCGTCAGCCGTCGCAGGATGGTGTTGGCCACCACCGCCGGAAAGGCCAGGTTCAGCAGCCCGGAGCTGTGCGGCATGCGGATCTCAAAGCTCAGGCAAAGCGTTTTCTCGGCCACCGAGATGATCCGCGCCACCTGGGTCTGCATCTGGCGGCGCTCGAAGAGAAAACTCAGTCCCACCGGCTGCCAGGCCACGGTCAGCTCCCGGCAGATGATCTCCACCACGCTGCCCAGGATCGACTCCTCGATGTCGGTCAACTCGCGCAAGGGGCCGTCCTTGCCGTCGCCCCCCAGCAGCAGATCGATCATCGGCGGCGCCAGCCCCAGGTCCAGTTGCAGCACCGACAGCGCGCCCAGGGGATCGAGCCGCACCGAGGCCACGTAGCAGATCTCGGGAATTCTGAGCAGAAACTCGTTGAACTGGATCTGTTCGGCCGAAACCAGGTTCACCTGGAACCGCGTGCGCAGCCAGGCCGCCAGATTGTGCGTCAGGTTGCGCGCGAACAGGTCGTTCAGCATGCTGATGGCGCGCAACTGCTCATTTGAGATCTGCCCGGCCGACGAGAAGTTGTACGGCACCACCCTGGCCCGCACTTCGGACCGCGCCGACTCCGGGGTCTGGCTTCGCGCCGCCTCGAACAGCGCGTCGATTTCGTCCTGCTTGAGCGTTTTTTCCGTCAAAGCGTTCTTCCTTCGGGCTCATCCTGCTTGAGCGTTTTTTCCGTCAAGGCTCACTTCCTCCGCGCCGCCTGCTTCTCTGCCGTCCTCTTGGCCGCCTTCGCCCCCAGATCGCGCAAAGCGCCCCGCAGATGGACCACCGCCGAGGCGTGCACCTGCGACACGCGCGACTCGACTACGCCCAGGGCCAAGCCGATCTCGCGCATGGTCATTTCCTCGTAGTAGTAGAGCGTCATCACCAACCGCTCCCGGTCGGGCAGATTCGAGATCGCCTCGGCCAGCCGCTCTTCGAGCTCCCCCCTCAGGCAGCGAAACAATGGATCTTCCTCGGGACGCCCCGGCACGTAAGCCAGCTCGTCCTCGCCCGAGTTCTCGTTGCGCTCCACGTGCAGCGTGCCGATCTCCAACCCCTTCAGGTCGCCGAGCAACTGCTGGTACTCCTCGAGTTCCACTCCCAACTCGGCGGCGATTTCGGCCTCGCCTGGAGCCCGGCCCAGCCGCGACGTCAACAGGCGAATCGCCTCCTCGACCGCGCGTCCCTTGCGCCGCAGCTCCCGCGGGCTCCAGTCGAGCGTCCGCAGACTGTCCAGAATCGCGCCCCGAATGCGGAACTGCGCGTAGCTGCGGAACTGCACCTTCTTGTCGGGATCGAATTTGGCGAAGGCGTCCATCAGCCCCACCACCCCGGCCGAAACCAGGTCCTCGATGTCAACATGCTGGGGCAGCCGCTCGTGAATGCGCCGGGCCAGAAAGCGCACAATCGGCAGATGCTCGAGCAGGACCCGCTCCTGCTCGCTCGAAAGCGCCGGAACCGCCCCCGCCTGCGGCGGATACGTGCCGCCCCCGGTGGCGCGGCCGACGGCCTTCGCTTCTCGTCCCGCGGCCGCCGCTTCAGCTCCCATTCCGTTCCCCTCTCGACCTCAGGCGGTTCTTTCGCTCCGTGGCCGCACCTACCGCACCGTTCCCACCGGGCGCAGCCGGATCTCGGGCGGCACCTCGCTGGCCGCAACCACGGCCAGGCGAGGCAACACCGGCTCCAGCCATCGCTTCACGTGATATCGCGCCGGACTGGGGCAAAGAAGCACGGGCAGGGCCGCGGAGGATGTGGAGCCGATAAGGGATCTCACAGAATCGGCAAGGCGGCGCACAACCGGCGTTGTCGGCAGCGCCGCGGCTTGCAGCAGCCGCTGTCCGCCGCCCATCTCCGGCGCAACCGTGGCCAGGATCTCCTCTTCGAGCGCCGGGTCGAGCAGCAAGACGGGCAGCAATCCGTCGCCGTCGACCAGCGGCTGCACCAGCCTTCGTCCCAGCGCCTGCCGGGCCGCTTCGACCAGCGCCACCAGGCTCTTGTTGGCGGTCGCGGTTTCCAGCAGCGCCTCCAGAATCGAACCCAGGTCCCGGATCGACACTCGCTCGCGCAGCAGTTGCTCCAGCACCCGCGCCACCTCGCCCAGCGTGAGCAGCTTCGGCACCAGTTCTTCCATCAGCTTGGGGTGGCTCTCGTTCAGCCCATCGACGAGCCGCTTGACCTCGGCGCGGCCCAGCAGCTCCCACGCGTGCCGGCGAACCAGCTCGCCCAAATGCGTCGTGATCACCGTGACCGCGTCGACCACCGAGTAGCCTGCCGCGATGGCCTGCTCCTCGAGCGCCGGCGCGATCCAGATCGCCGGAACCCCGAAGGCCGGCTCCCGGGTCTCCTTGCCCGTCAGCGGCCGCCGGCCCGGCTCGCCGGAAACCGCCAGCAGGTTCGGCCCTTCCGTCTGCCAGCGGCCGATCTCGATTCCGCGCATCGAGATCAGATACTCCCGCGGCCGCAGCCGGAGATTGTCCGAGATATGCACCGGCGGCACCAGGAATCCCATCTCCGACGACAAGTGCCGCCGGAGCGCCCGCACGCGGTTCAACAGTTGTCCGCCCTGCTTTTCGTCGACCAGGGGAATCAGTTGGAACCCAATCTCAAGCGTTAGATCCTCGAGGCGCAGCAGCGCAGTCATCTCCGAGCCCTGCGCTCCCTCGGCCCGCTTCTTCTCCGCCGGCGTCAGTTCCGCCGGCGGCGCCGCAGGACCTGCGGCCGACATCCGCCTTCCGCCCAGGAACAGCCCCCCGGCCACGAGGAGAAAAGTGATCTTCGGCAGCCCTGGGATCAGGCACATGCACGCCGACACCGCGCTGGCCATGTAGAGCGTCCCAGGGCGCGCCAGCAGTTGCTGCCGAATCTCGCCGCCGAGCAGCCCGGCCGAGTTAGCCCGCGTCAGGGTGATCCCGCCGGCCACGGAGACCAAAAGCGACGGAATGATCGTCACCAGCCCGTCGCCCACCGTCAGCACCGTATAGGTCCGCGCCGCCTCGGCCAGCTCGATCCCCTGCTGCAGGGTTCCGATCAGCAAGCCGGCGACGATGTTGATTCCCGTAATCAGGATGGTGGCCAATGCGTCGCGCTGGTTGAACCGGGCGGCGCCGTCCATGGCGCCGTAGAACTCGGCCTCGCGCGCGATTGCCTGACGCCTCCGCCGCGCCTCGGCCTCGTCGATCAGCCCGGCGTTCAGGTCGGCGTCGATCGCCATCTGCTTGCCCGGCAAGGCATCCAGCGTGAACCGCGCCGTCACCTCCGCCGTGCGCACGGCGCCGTGCGAAACCACCAGGAACTGGATCGCCACCAAAGCCAGAAACACGACGAAGCCCACAACGTAGTTGCCGCCCACCACGAATTGCCCGAAGGCCTCGATCACTTTGCCTGCCGCCGAGGTTCCCTCCTGGCCGTGCAGGAGAATCCGCCGCGTCGAAGCGATATTCAGCGACAGCCGGAACAAGGTCAGCAGCAGGAGCAGCGTGGGGAACACCGACAGCTCGACGGCGCGGCGGATCTGCACCGCGGAAAGGAACACGATGATCGACGCGGCCATCGAGAGCGCCAGCAGCAGATCGAGCCCGCCGCCGGCACCGGGACCAGCATCACGAAGATCACGCTGATGGCCGAGAGCGGAAGCAGGTAGTCGCGCAGCCGGCTCCAGATCGACATTCGCGCGGACATCGATCCTGCGGCAAGCGCCGTCGTACTCATCGCGGACCTCCGTCAAACCGTGCGTCGGCCGGGCGCGCCCAAGCCCCAGTCCGCGCCCGGGCCGCCGCCTCGCGCATCTGCCGCTCCCTCAGTTCGGCCTCCACGCGCTGACGGTAGAGATAGGCAAGAATCGCCGCCACGGCCGCGTACAGCTCCACGGGAATCGCCTGGCCGACTTCGACCGTGCGATAGAGCGAATGCGCCAGCGGCGGATTCTCGACGATCGGCACTCCCGCCCAGCGCGCCTCTGCCTTGATCTCCTCGGCCAGCAGGTTGCGCCCTTTGGCCACCACCTTGGGCGCTTCCATGGTTGCGAAGTCGAAGCCCAGCGCCACCGCATAGTGCGTCGGATTGGTGACCACCACCGCCGCGCGCGATACGTCGGCCTTCACCCGCCGGCGGCGCATCTGCCGCTGCAGGCTGCGAATGCGGCCACGAATCTGCGGGTTGCCCTCGGTGTCCTTGAACTCGTCGCGCAGGTCCTGGCGGCTCATCTTGAGCCGCGACTCCCGCGTCTGCCACTCCACCAGGTAGTCGATCGCCGACCAGCCAAAGAGCAGCCACGCCGCGGCCAGCATCAATCCGTACGCGTCGTTGCCTAACATCTCCAGCCGCGCGGTCGAGAACGGAGGCACCGTCAACTCGCGGCCGATGCGCTGCACGGCGAACACGGCCAGAAATGCTGCCGGGACCAGGGACTTGCCCAGACGCGCCGCCCCGCGCAGCGAGAAGACGTTCTTGAGGTTTGTCGCCGGGTTGATCCGATCCAGCCGGAAGCCGACCGCATTGGCATGAAAGGTCACTCCGCCGGTCTGCACCATGCCGGCTCCGAGCGCCGCCGCGGCCACCAGCGCCATCACCGCCGCCGGCCCCGCCAGAACGGCGATCACCAGCCGCCGCAGCTCGACGAGCGTCGGCTCGATCGTCGCCGCCTCCCATCTGGCCGCCGCGCCCAGTTGGAGGAACCCGTCGAAGGCCATCTTCCACGCCGCGATGGTCCTGGCGCCCACCAGGCCCAGCGTCATCACCCCCGCCAGGGTTCCCGCGGCCGCCGCCAGCTCGCGGCTGTGCAGGATGTCGCCTTCCCTGCGCGCTTTCTCGCGCCGGTGCTGCGTGGCCTGTTCGGTGCGCTCTCCGGGCATCGGCTATCCTCCGAACCCGGGCTGGGCGATCAGCCGTTCGGCCATGTCGAGCAGTCCCGCGAACCGCGCCTCGATGAACCGCGGCCACAAGGCCAGTGATCCGGTCAAAATCGCGAACCCCGTCAGCGTCTTCAGCGGCACGGTCAGCATCATCACGGGAAGCTGCGGACTCAACTTGCCCACCAGCGCCACCGCGAGCTCGACCAGCAGCGTCGCCGCCAGAACCGGCGCGGCCAGCTCCAGGGCCGCAAGAAAGATCCCTCCTGCCGCGTGCACAATCTCGAGCGCCGCCGGCGGCGCCAGCGCGAACCCGCCCAGCGGCGCCACGCGGAAGCTGCGCACCACCGAGGCCAGCAGGATCCGGTCCAGCCCCGCGGTAATCACCACTAGCGTGCCCATCAGTTGAAACAGGTCGCCCAGGAGCGGCGTCTGAATGGCCGAACCAGGGTCCATCAGGTTAACCAGCGAGAAGCTGAACTGCAGTCCCGCAATCTGGCCCGCAAACAGCAGCATTTCGTTCAGCAGCGTGAGGCAAAGTCCGTACACCAGGCCGACGGCCAACTCGCCGAGAATGGCCGCGAAGCCGAGCGTCGCGTGGGCGTTCGGCAAGGAAGCCACCAGCGGCGCCACCAGCACGGCCACCAGACCCACAAACACCGCCTTGGCGCGCATGGGCAGCGCGGTCGAAGAGAAGAACGGCGCGAACGCCGCCATCCCGCTCAACCGCACCAGCGCCAGCGTCATCGCGCTCAGAAAGCTCGTCCAGTCCGGCATCGCTCTTCTCCGTTCGCCGTGTGCCGCAGATCGTGTTTCGTGGTTCGTGTATCGTGTTTCGTGATTCGCCAACCCCGCACGGTTCACGATCCACGACTCACGATTCACGGCCTAGCCGAGGTACCGGTGAAAGTCCCCCAGCAGCAGCCTCGTGTACGTCGCCAGCCGCTCCAGAAACCACGGCATGCCCACCAGCAGAATCAGCGCGATCATGGCCAGCCGCGGCACGCTGGTGATGGACTGCTCCTGCAGACTGGTCAACGTCTGCATCAGGCTCAGCACGAAGCTCAGCACCACGGCCGCCACCAGCAGCGGCGCGGCCAGAATCATCGCCTCGCGCATCAGTTGGCGCATCAGTTCGGCCACCAGGTCGGGCGTCATTCGCGTCCTCTCAGAAACTCTTCAGCAGCGAGTTGGCCAGCAGGTTCCATCCATCCACCATCACGAAGAGCAGAATCTTTAAGGGCGTCGACACCACGACCGGAGGCAACTGGAACATGCCGATCGAGGTCGTGATCGACGCCGTAACCATGTCGATCAGCAAAAACGGCAGAAACAGCACCGCGCCGATGGCGAACCCGGCCTTCAATTCCGACAGGATGTAGGCCGGCGCCACCACGCGCAGCGGCAGATCGTCCGGCGTGTCCGGCCGCGGAATCTGGCCCGCCGCCGTGAACAGCGCCAGGTCCTTCTCCCGCGCGTACTTCAGCAGAAAGTGCTTCACCGGCTGCGTGCCGCGCTCGATCGCCTCCAGGCCCGTGATCTGGCCCGCGCGATAGGGCTCCACGGCCTGCTGATCCACCTGGTTCATCACCGGGGTCATCAGGAACCAGGTCATCATCAGCGCCAGCCCCAGCAGCGTCGGATTGGAGGGCGCCGTTTGCGTTCCCAGCGCCTGGCGCAGGAAGTGGAACACCACCAGCAGCCGCACCAGCGGCGTCATGGCCATCAGAATCGCCGGCAGCAGAGTGATCAGCGTCAGAACGAGGAGAATCGTCCACGGCGTCGCGTCCGAAGGATGCAGCTTGGCGTTCAGATCGGGCAACAGAGGAACGCTTGCCGGCGCCGCCACGGCTGCCCGCGCCACCCACGCAGCTACCATGAGACCCTCGGCTGCCGATGCGCTGCGCCGCGGCCTGCTCCCCGCGCCGCCGCCGGCAGCGCCTGGCTCAAGCGCCGCTCGCCGTCCAGCGGGTAGAACGCCGGTCCGCCCTCAGCCGAGGTCGCCACCAGAATCCGCCGCCCTTCGGCCTCGACCAGCGCCAGCGACTGCCTGGGCGCCAGCGCCACCCGCTCCAGGACCGCCAGCCGCGGCGGTTCCGCGCATCTTCGGCGCATCCTCGCGAGCAGCCACCCGGCCAATCCCCCAAAACTTTCCTTCATGCCGCCCCTATTCCCTGTTCCCTACTCCCTATTCCCTGCCTTTTCACGCCAGCCGCGTCACGCGCACCGCCAGCTTTGTATCCACCACTTCGAACTCGTTCCACGTCAGCCGCACATCGCCGGCCGACAATGGCACGTCGTTGCCGTGGCTCCACTGCGACTCGATGACCCGTCCCGGCTCCAGCGCCAGCAGATGCCGCACGCGAAACTCCCGCACCGGCACCGCAACATCCATCTCCACCGGCAATCGCGCCACCAAGCCGCTGAACGCCGGACCGCTCACCTCTTCCGCCGCCTGGGTAGCAGGAACCAGCGTCTGCCCAGGCGCGGATTCGCCGGCCGCCTCGGCGGTTCGTTCGCGCAACTCAGCTGCCGGCATCGCAGGCGGCTGCCCTGCCGCCGGAGCCCTCTGCCCCGGCGCGATTGGAGTCGCTGTCGCCATTTCGGACACTTCCCCTGCAGAAAGGGGTCCAGCGAAGGGATGTGGGAATTGGAAGGGGTTAATTCTCGCGCGAGGCCAGCCCTTCACCGCGCGCCGCCCCCCTGCCCGCACGCGCCGACCCAACAGCGAACTTCATTCGCTGCTACACTTGAAGTTGGAAAGACTTTGCGGCTTCTCATCCCGCCCGGATCGGGATTGTCCGCCTTCCGAGGTCACAAATCATGCCTGAATCAGCAGAAAACAAAAGCTTCACCGCAACCGGGTTGCGCCTCAAAGTCGGCCTGGCCGAGATGCTCAAGGGCGGCGTCATCATGGACGTGATGAACGTCGAGCAGGCCCGCATCGCCGAGGAATCCGGCGCTGCCTCCGTCATGGCCCTCGAGCGCGTCCCCGCCATGATCCGCGCCGAGGGCGGCGTGGCCCGCATGGCCCGCCCCGCCCTCATCAAGCAGATCATGCAGGCCGTCTCCATCCCCGTCATGGCCAAGGCTCGCATTGGCCACTTCGCCGAGGCGCAGATTCTTCAGGCAATCGGCGTCGATTACATCGACGAGAGCGAAGTCCTCACGCCCGCCGACGAGGCCCACCACATCGATAAGCACGCCTTTACCACACCCTTTGTGTGTGGCGCGCGCAACCTGGGCGAGGCGCTGCGGCGCATCGCCGAAGGCGCGGCCATGATCCGCACCAAGGGCGAAGCCGGCACCGGCGACGTCGTCCACGCCGTCCAGCACATGCGCCAGATCACCCGCGAGATGCGCACCCTCACCATCCTCACCGAGCAGGAGCTCTACGCCGCCGCCAAGGATCTCCAGGCTCCCTATGAACTTGTAGCCATGGTTGCCAAGGCCGGCAAGCTTCCCGTGCCCAACTTTTCCGCCGGCGGCATCGCAACCCCCGCCGACGCCGCCCTCATGATGCAGCTCGGCGCCGAAGCCATCTTCGTCGGCTCGGGAATCTTCATGAAGGAGCGCGCCACCCCGCTCGATGTCGAGAACGATCCCAAGGAGCGCGAAGAAGCCGTCTCGCGCGCCAAAGCCATCGTCGTCGCTACGACGCACTGGAACGACCCCAAGATTCTCGCCGAGGTCAGCGAGCAGGTCACGGGAACGATGAAGGGCCTGGCCGCCGCCGCCATCGAAGAGAAAGACCAGCTCCAAACCCGCGGCTGGTGAGGACTGGCCGTCCAGGCGGATGCTGGCCCTTCGCGCCGAAGGCGGCTGCCGCACCGCAGGTGCCTCGCTGCTCGCTCGCACCATCTGCGGTCCCGCAGACGCTCGCCCTTCGAGCGTAAAAAGCATCGTCGCTTCCCATCCGGCGTATACTCGACTGATCCCGGGGCCAATATGGAAATCCGCGCGGTTGGGAAAACCTGCGCGAATTTGAGAACGCAAGAGCCTTGCCATAAACGGTGCCCGGCTCCGAGGAACAATCGCCGAGGTAAGTTCAATGTGGCCGTTCACCAGAAGGAATCCAGTCCAAGAACTCATACAAGAGCTCAACTTTATTGATCCTGCGGTTCTCAACCTGGAGAAGGAAACCGACGCGTTCGAACGCGCGAACCCGCTGGTGGGTGCACTGGGCGATGCGGTCGGCTTTGTCGGCTTTGGTGGGAACAGCCCTGCACTTCAGGCCCAGCTCCAGCACCTGGACCAACTCAAGTCGGCGCTCAAAGAAGCCCGCGAACGCCAGCAGCAACGCAGAGATGGTGCGGCGGCGCGCCTGGACGAGCTTGCGACGGGAGATCCTTCGGCAGCGGTACGTCGCGCCGCAAGAATTGCACTGGACAAGACGCGCAAATCCGCTCACGGTTCTGAAGCGAAGACACGTATTCCTGAAGGTCATCGGGAGACGTTTGCTGATGGCAATCCGGAGATGGAATCCGCCAAAACGTTGCTCAGAGAGGGGATCTATTCTCACGATGTGGGCAAGGTACAATCGGCACTCTCCCGCAATCCTGATCTGATAAAGGCCCGCTATAACAATGAGAAGACGAGGTATTACCCAAAATACCAGGATCTTTCTCCGCTGCATTTGGCAGCGAATAAGCGCAACACGGAGGTTACTGAGATACTTTTGCGCGCGGGCGCAGACCCCAACTCGCGGGACGAAAAGGGACAAACTCCCCTTCATCTCACCGAGAGCCCCGAAGTCGCGCGCCTGCTCGTCAAGTACGGCGCGAAGATCAACGTGCGCGATAAAACTGGAGAAACGCCTTTGATGCGGGCGCTCGGGCAGTGCATCCAAGGGCACGGTGTTGTCGATACGCGGGTAGCGGGACATGTTGAGGAGCTCATCAGGCTCGGTGCGGATGCAAAAATGCCGGGCTATAAGGGCGTGACTTCGGCCCAGCGTGTACAGCGTGCCCTGGCTACAAATCCGCATTTCGCACTGAAGAAGATTGCCGACCTGATTGCGGGCAAGTAAGCCGCGTACCCGGTTGCCCTTCTGCGCGAAGATCGAGCGTCTGCCTTGCTCCCGTCGCTCACGCCGACAGCTTGTTCAGCAGGTCGATCTTCACATCCCCATCCGGAAACACCGCGCGAATCTCCAGTGTCCCGCCCATTGCTTCCACGTAGCTGCGCAGCGTGCTGAGGTACATGTCGGTGCGCTTTTCCAGCTTGGAGATGTTCCCCTGGTCCATCTCCAGGACCTCGGCCAGCCGCGTCTGCGTCATCTCCCGCGCATTGCGGAGCTGCTGAAGCGGCATTTCCTCGATCAGCTTCTTGGCGCGGGCTCGGGCGGCGGCTACACGCTCCGGCCCCATTTTGGCTTCCAGTTCAGACCACTTGTGTGCCATATCTCTACTCCTTGATCTCACGGAGATGCTGCGCATAAATTGCGTCCGCCGTTGGTACGAACTCCTCGTACCAACGGCTGTTTCCGGTTTTGTCGCCGCCTATCAGCAGGACGCCCACACGGCGCGGGTCAAAAGCATACAGAACCCGATAAGGGCGGCCCTGATGCTGGATTCGCAACTCCCGCATATTGGGGTACTCGGAGCCGCGAACCGTATCCGCCAGCGGGCGGGTGAGCGCTGGCCCGAATTCTTCCAAGACGTACACGCCATCGGCGACGCTGTTCTGCTCTTCGACCGTCAGCCCGTGCCACCACGCGCCAAATTCATTCGTGAATTCGACTTCCCAGGCCATTAGCTGATTATGTACTATTCTACATATATCGTCAAGGGAATAACTGGGAGCGAATGCAACCGGCACTCCACCGCCTTTCTCTGCTCCTTGCTGCCCGAGAGCCCGACCCGTCCGCAGCCGAAGCAGCGTGCCCCGCCGCCAGCGACTTGACATAGTCATCGGACTAGTCATATGACTATATCAGGAGGCGACACACGCATGGCCTGGCAAGTCTACGACGCAAAAGCCCGCTTCAGCGAGCTTCTAGACACTGCGCTCAAGGATGGCCCGCAGGTGGTCACGCGCCGCGGTGTGGAAACCGCCGTCCTCGTTCCCATCGACGAGTGGAAACGCCTGAGGGGCGAGAAGCGAGAGTCCATTAAGGACGTTTTGCTCGACCCGAACGGCCCGCACGATATTTACATCCCGCCCCGCAGAAAGTTTCGTCTGCGCCCCGTCAAGTTTGAGTGACCCGGATGTATCTGCTTGACACCAACGTCGTTTCTGAATTGCGCAAGCGGAAGCCGCACGGTGCTGTATTGGCATGGTTTGATGCAACTCCCGCCGACTCGATTCAGATCCCGGCTGTGGCACTGGGCGAACTCCAGGCCGGTGTCGAGAAGACGCGTTTGCAGGACCCGCTGAAGGCAAGCGAAATCGAACAATGGATCGATCGGATCATGCGCACATGGATGGTCCAAGGCATGGACGGCGAGGCATTCCGCGAGTGGGCTCGCCTCATGGCCAGTACATCCGATGACCTTGCCGCGGACGCCATGATCGCCGCTACCGCGCGCGTCCACGGCATGGTTGTCGTCACCAGAAACGTGAAGGACTTCGCACGCTTCGGGGTTCGGGTCTTCAACCCGTTTACCAGCAAATAGAATCAGCGGCTAGGACCTCATACCGGATTCCGTCCTGAACCCCGGCCGGCTTCATTTTCCCGAGCCCCGGCCCACTCTTCCGATTTTCGGTGCGTCCAACCAAAAGTGAGAGTAACCTCATTCTCACAGGGTTTCCCCATGACCCCAATTTTTACCCCTGTCCCTCCTGAGGTCGAGCGCAAGTCGCCGGGCGCCGGCGGCCTGCCGCCTGTCGATCGCCGGCCCACCGGCGGGGGCGGAGGCGGAGGCGACGACGACGGGCGAGTTCCCCGTCGAGGACCCCGCGAACACCTCCATCGCATGCGCGCTTTCGTCTTCTGCGCCCTGGCGGGCGACATGATGTTCTTTGCCGTCCTTGTGGCGCTGTTCTACGCACGCCAGGCCGGAACGCGTATGGATCCCGAAACCCTCCGCCAGATCGGCGACTGGCATCCCGTTCCCCTGCCGCGCATCCTGTTCTTCAACACCGCGGTTCTGCTCGTCAGCACCCTCACCATGGAGGTGGCTCGCCGTCACATCTTCCGCGAGTTCGACGTGCTCGAGGAGTGGCTCGGACTGGGCAAACCCGCTCTTCGGCGCACCCTGCCCTGGATCGGCCTCACTCTGGCATTGGGGCTGATGTTTCTCGCCGGCCAGGTCCTTGCCTGGAAGCAGTTGACCGCGCAGGGCTTTGCCTTCGATCGCTGGGCCACGCCGGCAAGCTATTTCTTCTACGTCATCACCGGCTTCCACGCCGCCCACCTGGTCGTCGGCGTCCTCGCCCTGCTCTTCTGCCTGCTCGCCCTCACGCGCCTCCGGCGGGTCGAGTCCCGCCAGATCGCCGTCGACTCGACCGCCTGGTTCTGGCACGCCATGGGCCTCGCCTGGCTAATCCTCTTTGCTGTATTGGTCCTGGGACAGTAGGGGACCGCTTCCGCACGCCGGCCGCCTAAGAAAAAAACCGGCCGCCCCGCTCTCGGCCTCCGCCGAAGCGGATCCCCTCGCCGGGAGCAGGACAGCCAAAATCAATCGCTGCTTTTGTAAAACGTCTCGGAGAAAAAAGGGCTGCACCAACCGCTCAATCAAGCTAGAGGCCAGAAGACAGGAGCCAAAAGCCTGCCTACGCCACGCCAAAATGCAGCAACGCCCGCCAGCGCTCGCCAAAACTGGGCACTGCAGGGCAATCGAAGTAGATCTGCCGGTTGATCCCCATCAGCAATTGCATGGCCTCTACTTGCGCGTCGTGCGCGCTGCACGATCCGCCCGCCTGAACGAACTCGTCGGCCAGGTACTCGATCGCGTGGCCCAGAATCTCCAGTGCGCGGCCCGCTTGCGGAGAGATCTTCCGCCGGCAAGTCGCGCTGTGCGCTCCATTCGCGCCTGCGGCAGAATCCGGGATCGGGAAAGAACTCATCGTCGACAGAGAGCCCATGCAGTCCATCCTCGCCCGGTTCTTCGGCGGCGTGTGCCCGTTTCGTTAGATCACCAACGTACTGTCTCAAAACGGCACACTCCCTTTTATGCCGGAATCAACCGGAAATTCCAGTGACTCCGCTCACATCCGATGCCTCTGTTTCCAACCTGCTCACTGCCCAGCCGCGCCCTTTCCGGCAGCCACGGTTCCCTTTACCACCTGGCGTCCGCGACCCCTCGTTTTGCCTTGACGGGATGCGCCCGAAAACCTAATCTCAGATTAGGTTTATGCTTCATCGGGGCTGTCTTTCCCTCTCCCTCGGGGAAAACCCGCGCATAGGCATCGATTTCCTGGGGGCTGGACGACGATGAATCCGATCCCTTACGCGTGGCAGTATCTTCCCCTGCTGATGCAGATCCTCGCCGCGTTCCTGATCGGTGTCGCCATGGTCGTGGCCTCTTGGTTCGTCGGCCGCCATCGCAACACCGCGGTCAAGCTCGATGCCTACGAGTGCGGAATCCAGGCCGTCGGCGATGCCCGCGGCCGCTTCAGCGTTCGCTTTTATCTGGTCGCTGTTCTTTTCATCCTGTTCGATGTCGAAGTGGTCTTCATGATGCCTTGGGCGGTCATTTACCGCCGCCTCCCCGCCATCACCGGGTCTCGCCTCTTCGGCTTCTGGGAGATGCTCGTCTACCTCGGATTTGTGGCTGTTGGCCTGTACTACATCGTTAGAAAAGGCATCCTGAACTGGAGCCAGGATAGGGCCGATCTTTAGACTGGCAGACTCGCAATCGGGCGGATCTCCAAAGGGACGGATTCTGAGAGGGCGAACCAGGACGAAAATGAGCGAGCGGCCAACAATCTCCGGCAGGCAGGCTGTGATCGACGCGCTTTCGGATCACGCCGCGATCAAGGCCATCCTTGCGTGGAATCCGCTGGCCCTGACCGACGCCAAGTTCGACTTCGGTGAGCTGACCCTCACCATCGCTCCTGCCGAGATTCGCGCCGCCTGCTCCACCCTTCAGGCCGCCGGCTACAACTTCTTTGAGGACATGACCGCCGTCGACTGGTTCCCCGCCTCACCGCGCTTCCAGTTGTCCTACCACATCCTTTCCCACGCCTTCAAAGAGCACATCCGCCTGCGCGTACTGCTCGATGAGTCCGATCCCAGAGTCGACTCGATTACTCCCGTCTGGCCGGGCGCCAATTTCTTCGAGCGCGAAGTCTTCGATCTGTTCGGCATTCACTTCGGCGGCCACCCCGACCTCCGCCGCATCATGATGCCCGATGACTGGCAGGGCCATCCCCTGCGCAAGGACTATCCCGTGGAGGGATACCGCTGATGAGCGACAAGCCCGCCACGCCCGTCCTCGACCTCCCGGTTGCCGAGAGCTCCGGCGAGCACCGCATGATCCTGAACATGGGACCCCAGCACCCCGCCACCCACGGCGTGTTGCGCCTGGTTGTCGAGCTGGACGGCGAAGTCGTCGTCAGCGTCCGCCCCGAGATCGGCTACCTCCACACGGGGATCGAAAAGACCTGCGAGGCCAAGTTCTACCAGCAGGTCGTTCCCCTCACCGACCGCATCAACTACCTGGATCCGCTCTCCAACAATCTCTGTTACTGTTTGGCCGTCGAGAAGCTCCTCGGGCTCGAAATTCCCGAGCGCGCACAGTGGATTCGAGTCCTTCTCACCGAGCTCAGCCGCATCAACTCCCACCTCATCTGGCTGGGCACCCATGCCATGGACATTGGCGCCCTCACCGTTTTCCTCTATACCTTCCGCGAGCGCGAGGAGATTCTCCGCCTTTTCGAGGCCGTCGCCGGCCAGCGCATGATGACCAGCTACTTCCGTATCGGGGGCCTGGCCATGGAGCCGCCTCTCGGCTGGTTCCAGCGCGTCCAGGATTTCATCCACATCTTTCCCGAGAAGATCGACGAGTACTCCAACCTTCTCACGGGCAATCCCATCTTCATCAATCGCCTGAAGGGTGTCGGCTATCTCTCCGCGGCCGATGCAGTTGCGTTCGGCGTCACCGGCCCGCCTCTTCGCGCCTCCGGCGTCGATATCGACCTCCGCCGCGACATGCCCTACTCCGGCTACGAGAAGTTCCAGTTCCACGTCCCCACTTCGACGGTTGGCGACACATGGGCGCGATACGAGGTTCGCCTCGTCGAGCTGCGCGAAAGCACGAAGATCGTCCAGCAGGCGCTCGACGGTTTACCGGGCGGGCCGGTCAAGGCCGACGCGCCCAAGATTGTCCTGCCGGATCGCGAGAAGATGAAGACGCAGATGGAGGCCCTCATCCATCACTTCAAAATCGTTACCGAAGGCTTCAACGTTCCGGCCGGCGAGGTATATCAGGGCATCGAGTGCGGCCACGGCCAAGTAGGCTACTATGTGGTCTCCGACGGCACAGCCAAGCCCTACCGGGTCCATATGCGTTACCCATCGTTCGCAACGCTACAAGCCGTCGAAACCATGAGCAAGGGCCGTCTGATTGCCGACCTCGTCGCTGTCATCGGGTCCATCGACATCGTTTTGGGCGAGATTGATCGGTAAGGGGGCACAGTGACCGACTACGGCGCGCTGGCAGACAAACTGAAGGGCTCGGGACAAGCTGGTAGGCAGGATCACGAACGGCAGGCCTCCTCCGGCATCGCACCCGCGGCTTTCTACGACAGTGTGAAGGCGCAGATCGAGGTGGAAGTCGAGAAGGCCAACTTGGAACTGCGGAAGCGCGGCCTTCCGACCATTGAGCGGATCTTCCTGCCCAGTTTCCTGGGCAAGCTCTCGCTCACCTTCGGAACCGCATTCCTTTGTAACGTCGCACTCCTTGAATCGAAAGGCCGGATCTCGGCCGTCATCCTCGGCCCGCCGAACCGGCTTGAAATTGCGAGAAAGGAGTATCTCCTGTATCCGGATGCGGCCAAGCTTCTAACCGGTTCGGCCGAGGAAAAAACCAAGGTGGCCGTCGAAGTCGGCGCCGACCAGATTGCCGCAGAGATCGTCGCCGCGCTCCTGACGGGAGAGTTCGCTTGACCCTTCAACCTTCCGCGGTCGTCAAGCCTTCCCGCCAGGGCCCGACGGTCGCCAGCGATTCTCAAGTGTTTGCCGAACTCTGGATCTCGCTCGCTTCCCTGCTCTCCAGCTACACTGCCGCGCATGGGCTGAATTCCAACAGCAAGGCCACCGTCGACCTGGACGGAGACACGATCGCCGTGCGCCATGCCGAAAAGCGGCTCGACCTCAAACGCCAGGGCGCGATCGTCGCCTGGATGCGAGAAAATGGAGAGAGCGGTACGCTGGAGCTGACGGCCCACGGCCGATTGCGCGGCCCCGCAGGCGAGCAGGAACTCGACATGGCCGCCGAAGCCTGGGCGCGGGAGTTGATGCAAGAAGATTTACTAGATCCGATGCGGGAGTTGGTCCGAGAGTCGACACAATGAGCGCGAACAACACGAACCTTGAGTCCATGTCGGTCTTCTCGCCTCAGCTTGTGGCACGATTCGACGCGCTCGTCGACAAATACCCCCTCAAGCGGTCTGCCCTCATCCCCATGCTGCTCTACGCGCAGGACGAAGTCGGCTATCTCTCCGACGCCGTCATCGCCGAAGTGGCGCAGCGCATCGGCATCACCGAACTCGAAGTCCGCAACGTGGCCACCTACTACTCCATGCTCCGCTTCAAGCCCGCTGGCCGCTTCAACATCCAGGTCTGCACCAACATCAGTTGCATGTTGCGTGGCGCCTACGAAGTCCTCGATCGCTTCCGCGAAGAGCTCGGCATCGATCCCAAGGGCGTTACCCCTGACGGCCTCTTCTCGCTCGAAGAGGTCGAGTGCATCGGCGCGTGCTGCTGGGCCCCCGCCATCCAAGTCAACTACGACTTTCACGACGAGCTCAAGCCCGATCTCGTGCCCGGTATCCTTTCCGGTTATCGCGGAAAGGCCAAGCGCTCCGGCGACGAGTCTTCGTCGCGCCGGGGTACGGCCAAGTCCAAAGGGAGGGATCAGCGTGCCTAGGCTCGTTTCCCATCCCGATGAGGTCAAGATTGTCTCCCGGCGTTTCGGCATGGGAGCAGACAAGATCGACCGCTACATTGAACTCGGCGGCTATCAGGCAGTGCGCAAGTGCCTCGCCCAAACTCCCGAGTGGATCGTCGAGGAGATGAAGGCCAGCGGCCTTCGCGGCCGTGGCGGCGCGGGCTTCTCTGCAGGCATGAAGTGGTCCTTCGTTCCCAAGCAGTCCGCCAAGCCCAAGTACATCCTGGTCAACGGCGACGAGAGCGAGCCCGGCACCTGCAAGGATCACCTCATCTTCCTTCACGATCCCCACTCCGTCATCGAGGGCACGATCATCGCTGGTCTTGCCGTCGGCGCGAAGATGGGCTTCATCTACCTGCGCGGCGAGTACCGCTACCTGCTCGAAATCATGGAGCGCGCCGTCGCCGACGCCTATGATCGCGGCTTCCTGGGCAAGAACATCTTTGGCTCCGGCGTCGAGTTCCAGATCGTCACTCAGACCGGCGCGGGCGCCTATGAGGTCGGCGAAGAATCCGCGCTCATGGAGTCGCTCGAAGGCAAGCGCGGCGTTCCCCGCATCAAGCCGCCCTTCCCGGCCGTCGTCGGCCTCTACGGCGGTCCCACGGTCATCAACAACGCCGAGACCATCGCCACCGTGCCCCACGTAATCGCCATGGGCTCGGCGGCCTACGCCGCCGTCGGCACGCCGCGCAATGGCGGCACGCGTCTCTTCGGCATCAGCGGCCACGTCGAGCGCCCCGGCGTCTACGAGCTGCCCATGGGCTACAACCTCCGGAAGATGATCTACGAGGTTGCCGGCGGCATTCGCGGCGGACGGAAGCTCAAGGCCGTCGTCCCCGGCGGCTCTTCCACGCCCGTTCTGCTCCCCGAAGAGATCGATATCGGCATGGACTTCGACCAGGTCGGCAAGGCCGGCTCCATGCTCGGCTCCGGCGGCGTCGTCGTCATCGACGACCAGACCTGCATCGTCGAGTTCGCCCTCCGCACCATCAGCTTCTACGCCCACGAAAGCTGCGGCTGGTGCATCCCCTGCCGCGAAGGCACCGACTGGCTCAAGAAATCCCTCACCCGCTTCCACGCCGGCTTCGGCAAAGCGAGCGACATCGACAACATCCAATATCTCGCCGAAAACATCCTGGGCCGCACCTTCTGCCCCCTCGGCGACGCAGCCGCCATGCCAACCATCGCCTTCGTCAAAAAGTTTCGCAAGGAGTTCGAAGATCACCTGAATGGCAAGCCGTGCCCGTTCGGACGGGAAGGCGTGCCACAAGTCACTGTGGTCTGAGTTCTAGGCACGAACGATAGAGAAGATGTGAGACCGCAACAGCTAGTACGCGTACTCGAAGCAGACGGATGGTATAGCACTGGCCAGACGGGAAGCCACCGGCAGTTCCGTCACCCGACAAAGCCCGGTTTGCTGATTGTCCCGATGCACGCAGGCAAAGAGATCGGGAAAGGACTCCTTCACAGTATTCTGAAGAAGGCAGGTCTGAAATGACACGAGAATACCTGGTGGTTTACGAAAAAGGCGCAATGAATTGGAGCGCGTTTTCTCCCGATCTACCCGGATGCGGCTCACTCGGCGATGCGATTGAAGATACGCGCGCAAATATGCGCGAAGCGATGGAGATGTATCTGGCCGAAACCGCCAACGCCGGAGAACCCATCCCGGAGCCATGCGCAACGAGCGTCGATTTTGAGGAGTTCGATCCCGGTCACGAGGCAAAGCAATACTTTGTCGAATGGCTCCGCGTGTCGCTTCCGCAGTCGTTGTCACCCACAACAGAGACACAGGCCGCCTAGGGACCAAGATGCCCGACGTCACCTTCACTGTCGACGGAAAGAAGCTCACCGCTCCCGCGGGAACGTTGCTGATCGACGCTTGCCGCAAGGCCGGCATTGAGATTCCGGCTTTCTGTTACTATCCCGGCCTCTCGCTCCAGGCTGCTTGCCGCATGTGCGTCGTGCGCCAGGAGAAGGTTCCCAAGCTCCAGACCGCCTGCACCACGCAGGTCGCCGAAGGCCAGGTCTTCTATACCGACACGCCCGAGATCGCGCAGGCGCGCAAGGCCACCATCGAGCTTCTCCTCGGCAACCATCCGCTCGACTGCCCCGTCTGCGACGCCGGCGGCGAATGCGAGCTCCAGGACATGAACTTCAAGTACGGCGCAGGCGAAAGCCAATTCGTCGAGGTTAAGTTCCACCGCGACGAGCAGCAATGGTCGCCCGCCGTCTTCTACGACCGCCCGCGCTGCATCCTCTGCTACCGCTGCGTCCGCATGTGCGGCGAAGGCATGGACGTCTGGGCTCTCGGCGTCCACAACCGCGCCATCGATTCTGTCATCGTCCCCAATGACGGCCACCAGCTCGACTGCGAGCAGTGCGGCATGTGCATCGACGTTTGCCCCGTCGGCGCGCTCACCAGCGGCAGCTACCGCTACAAGACTCGCCCCTGGGAGATGAACCACGTCTCCACCGTCTGCACCCATTGCGGCGACGGCTGCAAGGTGACGCTCGGCGTGCGCTCCACGCCCGACGGCGCTGCCATCGTCCGCGCCGACAATCGCGACAAAAGCGGCATCAACGGCGACTTCCTCTGCGCCAAGGGCCGCTTCGGCTTCGACTTCGTCGACAGTCCCGACCGCCTCACACAGCCGCTGGTACGCAACTCCGCCGGCAAGCTCGAGCCCGCGACTTGGGAGCACGCGCTCGGCGTTGCCGCAGCCAAGCTGAAAGAAATTCGCGACACGCGCGGCGGTTCCGCCATCGGCGTCATCGGCTCCAACCGCACGACAAACGAAGAGAACTACCTGCTGCAGAAGTTTGCCCGCACCGTTCTCGGCACGAACAACATCGACCACGAGCGCACCACCGACTACGCTGCCTTCGCCCAGGCTCTCGCCGGCCGCTCCGGCAAAACCGCCAGCCTGCGCGACATTGCTTCCGCCCCCGCGATCCTTCTAGTCGGCGGCAACCCGACCGAAGAGCACCCGCTCCTCGCTTGGCTCCTGCGCACCAACGTGCGCCTCAACCGCGCGCGGCTCTACATCGCGAATTCCGCGCCCATCAAGCTCGACCGTCAGGCCAAGTCCGTCCAGCAGATTCCTTCTGACGGCTTCAGGGACCTCACCGCTTTCCTCGACGCCGGCAAGTTCGATTTCTCGAGCGCCAGCCTCGCCGAAGAATCGCTCGTCGTCCTCTTCGGCAGCGAATTCCGCGGCGCGGACATCGACAACCTCGTGGCCTGGGGCCTCAAGCGCGGAAACATCCGCTTCGCCTGCATCGGCGATCACTCGAACTCGCGCGGCGCAGCCGACATGGGCCTCTTCCCCGACTTGCTCCCCGGCTACGTCCCTGTCATCGCGCCCGGCGCATTCGCCGAATACCCCAATCTCCCCTCCGCCCCCGGCAAGTCGCTGCCGCAAATGCTCGATGCAGCCGCCGCCGGCGATCTTGGTGCGCTGCTCATCGTCGGCGCCAATCCGCTTTCCCGCGCCTCGCTCGATCCTTCCGCGCTCAAGAACACATTCCTTGTCGTGCAGGATCTCTTCCTCACCGAAACCGCGGCCCTCGCCGATGTCGTCCTTCCCGCCGCCAGCCTCTACGAAAAGTCCGGCACGGTCACCAACACGTTCGGCGACGTTCAGATGGTCCGCAAGGCTGCCGACCGGCCCGGCGTCAAGCCCGACTTCGAGATCCTCGTCCGCCTCGCCGATGCCATGGGCGCCGATCTCAAGTCCCTGGTCCCCTTCGGCCGCTCCGGCTCGACCGGCGACCTCGGCCAGTCGCGCGGAGCGCAGGCCGGCGAGGCCGACCGCCACGGCGTCTGGCTCCAAGCCAACGGCCTCGAGCCCAAACTCAGCCCCTTCGATCCGCTTGCCGTTTTTGACGAGATTGCCCGTCTCGTCCCCGGCTATTCGCTCGACCGCATCAATCTTCTCGCAGGCAACGACGTGCACACCGAGCCCGCCCCGCCCGGATTCGTTCCCGTCTCCGCGCTCGCCGGCCCGGACCTCGTCGTTCCCGCGCACGATACGCTCTTCACTTCCGGCACGCTGGGCCGTTACAGCTCAACGCTCAAGCAGCTTGAGGAACATCAGTCAAAGGAACTCGCAAAATCCGCAGCCGGCTGAAAGAACGACCGCAGCCGCCGCTGACCTGCTAACTCGCTAACTTGCCGACTCGCTGTTCGAACAAGGCCAAACGCACGTGACGATTCTCGAATTCTTTCTTTGGAGCTTGCTCAAAGTCGCCGTAGTCACGGTGGTGCTGCTGCTTGGCATCGCCTATACGGTCTTGCTCGAGCGCAAGCTGGTCGGCCGCATCCAGAATCGCTGGGGCCCCAGCCGCGTCGGTCCCTTCGGCCTTCTCCAGCCGCTCGTCGACGGCGCCAAGTCTTTCCTCAAGGAAGACCTGATTCCTACCGCCGTCTATAAGCCGCTCTACCTGCTCGCGCCCATCCTCTCTCTCGGCTGCGCGCTCTTCACCATCTCCGTCGTTCCCTTCGGCGCGCAAATGGGCCCGCACGGCGTCGACCTTTTCCAGATCTCCAACATCAACATCGGTCTGCTCGTCATCCTCGCCATCACCTCGATGGGCGTCTACGGAATCGCCCTCGCCGGCTGGTCCTCGAACAATAAATATTCCCTGTTCGGCTCCCTCCGTTCCTCGGCGCAGCTCATCAGCTACGAACTCGCCCTCGGCCTTTCTCTCGTCGGCGTCGTCCTCCGCGCCGGCTCCTTAAATCTTCGCGTGATCGTCGACCAGCAAGCCACCCTCGGCATCGGTTCCTGGAATATTTTTGGCGGCTTCCAGTTCCTCGCCTTCTTCATCTACCTCATGGCCGCCTTCGCCGAGACCAATCGCTCGCCCTTCGATCTACCCGAAGCCGAAAGCGAGCTTGTCGCCGGCTACCACACCGAATACAGCTCCATGAAGTTCGCCATGTTTTTCATGGCCGAATACGGCAACATGATCAACGTCGGCTGCGTGGCCACGTTGCTCTTCCTCGGCGGATGGACCAGTCCCCTGGGCGATCTGATGCCGCCGCTTCAGAACACCTTCATCAACGCCGTGATGCCGCTCTTCTGGTTTGTGATCAAAGTTTTCGCTTTTCTGTGTCTCTACGTCTGGGTGCGCGGCACTTTGCCCCGCTTCCGCTACGACCAGCTGATGAACTTCGGATGGCGCGTTCTGCTGCCGCTCGCCATGCTCAACATCGTCGGAACGAGCCTCTGGCTCGCCTACCGCTGACCGCGCATCTCCGCCTCGATGCGGACTCGCGCCGATTTACAATCGGGAGAGATTTTCCTGGGGACTCGATGCACCTGATCCTGTTCTTCCTCTTTGCCGGACTCTGCCTCGCGGGAGCCATCAATCTCCTCGTGCAGACCCATCCCATCTCCAGCGCTCTTTCGCTCATCGTCGTCATGACCTCCCTCGCCGTGCTCTACCTCCTGCTCGGCGCCGAGTTTCTTGCCATCGCCCAGATCATCGTCTACGCCGGCGCGGTCATGGTATTGTTCACCTTCGTCGTTATGCTGCTCAACGCCGGCCGCGAAGAGCGCACCCTCGGCAGCCGCGCCGCCCTCTCCATCGGATTCCCCGCCGTCGCCGTTCTTCTCGCCGCCCTCGCCACCGTCATTCTCCGCGCGCAGGGCCTCACCGCGGCCCATCTAGGCCAGGGCCTCACCAGCAATCCCGATCAATCGAACCTCGTCGTCCTCAGCCAGGTGCTCTTCCACGAGCTGCTTTTGCCCTTCGAGGTCACGTCCGTGCTCATCCTCGTCGCCATCCTGGGCGCAGTCGCGCTCGCCCACAAAGACGGCACGGAAAGGACGGCCGCAAAGTGAGCTTTCTTCAGCACGACGTCCCGCTCTCCTGGTATCTGCTCCTGAGCGCCGTCCTCTTTTCGCTTGGCGTCGTCGGTTTTCTCATCAAGCGCAATCTCATCACCGTCTTTATGTCCATTGAGCTCATGCTCAACGCCGTCAACCTCTCCTTCGTGGCCTTCGCTTCTCAATGGCACGAGGTGCGAGGCCAAATCTTCGTCTTTTTCGTCATGATGGTCGCCGCCGCCGAAGCCGCCGTCGGCCTCGCCATCATCATCGCGGTTTTCCGCGCCCGCGCCACATTGTCCGTTGACCGCATCGACCTGATGAAGCTATGACCGAGTCGCCCTATCTTTGGCTCATTCCGCTGTTTCCGCTCGCCGGGTTCCTGCTCAACGGAATCCTCGGTGCCCGTTTGCCTCGGCGGTTCGTCACTATCGTCGGTATTCTCGCTCCGCTCGCGTCTTTCCTTCTCGTACTAAATGCATTCCTGCAGTGCAACATCGCCGCCGCAACGAGCTGCCCCGGCTGCGGCCCGATCACCGCACTCTCGCTGCCCATCGCACAGGCGCTGCCTTTTCAGTGGATCTCCGTCGGTTCGCTTCACGTCGACTTGAGCCTCGTCCTCGACCAGCTCTCGCTCGTCATGCTCCTGGTCGTCACCGGTGTGGGCTTCCTCATCCACGTCTACTCTGTCGGCTACATGCACGGCGACCAAGGCTACGCGCGCTACTTCAGCTATCTCAACCTCTTCCTCTTCTTCATGACGTTGCTCGTCCTCGCCGGCAACATCCTCCTCATGTTTGTCGGCTGGGAGGGCGTTGGCCTCGCTTCCTACCTTCTCATCGGCTTCTGGTTCCAGCGCGACTCGGCCGCCAACGCCGGCAAGAAGGCATTCATTGTCAACCGCATCGGCGACTTTGGCTTCCTTATCGGAATCTTCCTTATCCTCGCCACTTTCGGCACGCCCAACTTCGTCCAGATCGGCGCTCGCCTCGGCATCAATCCCATCGCGCATGGCGGGGTCTTCACCGTCATCTGCCTCTGCCTCCTCTTCGGCGCTGCCGGCAAGAGCGCCCAGCTCCCGCTCTACGTCTGGCTGCCCGACGCCATGGAAGGCCCCACGCCCGTCTCCGCGCTCATTCACGCCGCCACCATGGTCACGGCCGGCGTCTACATGATCGCGCGCACGCACCTGATCTTCGATCGCTCGCCGGTCGCGCTCGGCGTGGTCGCCATCGTCGGCGCCGCCACCGCCCTCTTCGCCGCCACCATTGCCCTGGCCCAGAACGACATCAAGCGCGTGCTCGCCTACTCCACCATCTCCCAGCTCGGATACATGTTCCTGGCCTGCGGCGTCGCGGCCTACTCCGCCGCCATCTTTCATCTCTTCACGCACGCCTTCTTCAAGGCGCTGCTCTTCCTCGCCGCGGGCTCCGTCATTCACGCTATGGGTGGCGAGCAGGACATGCGCAAGATGGGCGGCCTGCGCAAGAAACTCCCTGTCACCTTCTGGACCATGACCGCGGCGGTCTTCGCCATCGCGGGCTTCCCGCCCCTGGCCGCCTTCTTCTCGAAAGACGCCATCCTCTACGCGGCATTTCTTGAGGGAACCGGCGGCAAAGTCCTCTGGTCGGTCGGCCTCATCACCGCGCTGCTCACCGCGGTCTATATGTTCCGCCTCTGGTACCTCACTTTCTTCGGCGAGCTGCGCACGCCCAAGGCCCACCCGCACGAAAGCCCCTGGTCCATGCGCGCGCCGCTGATTATTCTCGCCATCCTCTCCGTCTGCGGCGGATGGATCGGCATCGAGCGCTTCAGCGCCTACCTGGCGCCCGCCACCGCCGCGCGCCGCATCATGCCCACAGGCAGTCCCGAGCTTGAGCTCCTTCTTTCGCTCGCCGCTGTCGCCTTCGCCATCGAAGGCTGGCTCATCGCCGACAAGTACTATCGCCGCAAGCCGAAGCGCCCCGCGCAGCTCGCCGCCGCGCTTCCCACCGGTTACAAAATCCTCTCGAACAAGTACTACGTCGACGAGATCTACGGCGCCGCCATCGTCAAGCCGCTGCTCGCAACCTCGCGCTACATTCTCGGCTGGGTCGTCGACACCGCGATCCTCGGCGGCATCGCATGGCTCCTCGCCGGCATCGCCAACTTCACCGGCATGATTCTCCAGCGCTGGCAGTCCGGCAACCTGCGCTCCTATGCTGCGTGGCTCGCCGCCGCGGCTGCGGCCGTTCTGCTGTTCGTCTTGCTCTCCGGCTCGCACATCGCGTGGAGCCTGCCCATCTTCCACTCCGCGCCGTTCGTCAAGGTCGGCCAAATCACTGTCGTGCACTTCGGGCAGGCAGGAGGGTTGAGATGATGCGCGCATTCGATCCCGTCATCCTCACTCTCATCCTGCTCGTCCCCCTCGGCGGCGCAGTCCTCGTCGCGCTCGTGCCCGACCGCGTCAAGCTGCCCAACTGGATCGCCCTGCTCACCACCCTCGTCACCTTCGTGCTCACGCTCCATCTCCCCGCGCACTTCATCGCCGGCCAGTCCGGCTTCCAATTCGAGCGCAACATTCCCTGGATCGAGAGTCCCGCCATCTTCTACCACGTCGGCGTCGATGGCCTCAGCCTCTGGCTCGTTGTCCTCGTCGGACTGCTCGCGCCCGTCGGCGTCGTCGCCAGTTGGAACGCCATCCAGACCCGCCGCAAGGTCTTCTACTCGCTCTTCCTCGTCCAGCAGACCGCCATGTTCGGCGTCTTCGTCTCGCTCGACCTCATGCTCTACTACGCCTTCTGGGAACTATCGCTAGTCCCCATGGCCATTCTCATCGCCATGTTCGGCCGCAAGGAAGGCCCCCGCGCCGCGCTCAAGTTCTTCCTCTTCACCTTCATTCCCTCCGCGCCGCTGCTGGTCGCCATCCTCTGGCTCTACGTCCGCACTCACACCTTCAACTTCACCGATCTCCAATATCAGACCGCCAGCGGCGTGCTTCCCGCCGGCGCGCTCTTCTGGGTGGCTCTCGCATTCCTCTTCGCCTTCGCCGTCAAGGTCCCCATCTTTCCGCTTCACGGCTGGCTCGCCGACACCTACAACGAAGCTCCCGTCGCGCTCGCCATGGTCGTCGCCGGCAAGCTCGGCCTCTACTCCATGCTCCGCTTCCACGTCGGTCTCTTCCCCGCTCAGGCGCGCGCCATCGCTCCCTGGCTCATTGCCCTCGCCGTCATCGGCGTTCTCTATGGCGCGTGTCTTGCCCTCGTGCAACGCGATTTCTGGCGCTTGATGGCCTTCGCCGCCCTCAGCCACCTGAGCCTCATCGTTCTCGGCCTCTACGGCCTCACGCTCACCGGCTGGTCCGGCGCGGTGTATCAGATCCTCTCGCACGGCGTCGTCGATGGCGCGCTCTTCCTGCTCCTCGGCGCGATCGAGCTCCGCTATGCCTCAACCCTCATCGCCGACTACGGCGGCCTCGCCGTCCGTCTGCCCCGCGCGGCCACCTACTTCGTTATCGCCGCGCTCGCCATGATCGGCCTGCCCCTGCTGAGCGGTTTCATCGGCGAATTCATCATTCTTTCGACGACATTCACCGATGTCAGCCGTAGCTGGTCCATCGCTGCGGCTCTCGGCGTCATTCTCGGCGCGGCCTACATGCTCTGGCTCGTCCAGCGCCTCTTCTACGGCTCCGAAAGCAAACTCGTCGCATCCAAGCCGCCCGTCGATCTCCGCTTCGGTGAGCTCGCCATCCTCACGCCGCTCGTCGTCCTCATGCTCGTGATGGGCCTCGCGCCGAATCTCTGGCTCAACTCGATTCAAACCGGCGTCCATCCACCGCAAGACATTCGTTCGCTGCAAATCGAAGAGAACTCATCCGCACCGCCCAGCCCCAATGCATCTCCCTCGGAGGTCCAGCGGTGAATCCCGTTCCCGACATCGACCGCATCCTCCCCGAGCTGGTCCTCACGCTGACCGGCGTCGCCGTCATGCTCCTCGACGCCTCGCTCCCGCCTGCGTGGCCTCGTCGGCCGCTCGGCTGGGTCGCCGCCATCGGAACCACGATTGCCCTCTGGGCCAGCCTCTGGCAGCTCTCCTTGCCTCAGGGCACCGGCTTCTTCTCCACCGTCGAGACCAGCGCCTTCACCGTCTTCTTCCACGTCCTCATCTGCGGCATCATCCTCGTCACGTTGCTCCTCTCGCTCGACACGCTGCCCGCTTCCACGCACCATCAGGGTGAGTTCTACGCCCTCATCGTCTTCGGCGCAGTCGGCATGTGCCTGCTCACCGCCGCCGTCGAGCTCCTCCTCGTCTTCATCGCACTCGAAATCTCCTCCATCTCCACCTACATCCTCGCCGGCTGGCGCAAGAACACGGGCCGCGGCCCTGAAGCCGCCATCAAGTACTTCCTCCTCGGCTCCTTCGCCACCGCGTTTCTGCTCTACGGCATCGCCCTCATCTTCGGCGCCACCGGAACCACACAGATCTACCAGCTCGCGCTCCTCGCCCCCATCGCGCAGAACCAGACCCTCGTTTACGCCGCCCTGGCGCTCATGCTCGTCGGCATTCTCTTCAAGGTTTCCGCCGCGCCCTTCCACGTCTGGACCCCCGACGTCTACGAAGGCGCGCCCTCGCCCGTCGTCGCGCTGCTCTCCACCGCGCCCAAGGCCGCCGCCTTCGCGCTGCTTCTCCGCGTGGTCTACGAGATCTTTCCCAACCTCCGCTCGCTCTGGGCGCCGTTGCTCTGGATCGTCGCCGTCCTCTCCATGACCGTCGGCAACCTCGCCGCCCTGCGCCAGCAGAACGTCAAGCGCATGTTGGCCTACTCCGCCATCGCCCACGCCGGCTATCTGCTCGCCGCCTTCGCCGCGGCCAGCGACAGCACCGGATTCAGCGAAACCGGCATCGCCGCAGCCGCCTTTTACACCGCCGCCTACGCCGCCATGAACGTCGGCATCTTCGCCGTCGTCACTCTCGTCGCCGGCTACGACGAGCAGCTCTCCCTCATCGACGACTACCGCGGCCTCATCTACCGCTCGCCCTGGCTCGGCAGCCTTCTCATCTTCTTCCTCATCTCGCTCATCGGCATTCCCTTCACCGGCGGCTTCTTCGGCAAGTTTTATTCCTTCACCGCCGCCGTCGGCGGAGGCGCAATCGCCCTCGCCATCATCGGCCTGCTCAACTCCGGCCTCGCCGCCGCCTACTACCTCCGCCTCGCCGCCACCGCCGCGCAGCGCCCGCTCGCCGACTCCTCCGCCGATGCAGCCCGCACCGCTGCTCCCAAGCCTCAGATCGGCGCCGCCGTCCTCGCAGCCGTCTTCCTGGCCGTCGCCGCCACGCTCGTCCTCGGCATCATCCCCGGCGCGACCCTCGGCGCCGCCCAGTCCGCCGCCCACACCCTCCAAGCCCCGCCGCAAGCACCCGTCGCGGCGACGCCGGTCATCGATCCCGCAGCGCCGGCGCATTAGCTTGCTGGACGCATTGGCTCCAGGTAGGAGCGAGCCGGTTTACGGAGAATCCTTGGCATGCCAACCACCCCGCCGGAACGCGGAAACTCTCCGGCGGACCGAGCTATAATTCTGACCATGCTTCGCCCGAGAATTTTCAATGATCGGAATCTAGGCCGGAACCGGTTCGTCTCGGACCTTTACGGCTCGATCTTTTGTCTCGCCATGTTTTCCTTGCTGCTCGGACTGCAAATTAGCTCCATGGCCCGCGATTTGGGGAGGGGCGATCCGTACCACGTCGTGCATTGGACGGAATTCAGCGTAGTCGTTATGTTCGCTGGCATCATCGGCTCTGCCATCTGGATCCGTCGGTGGATTCAGCGCCTGACTCGGCCCGATAGTGCGCAAAAATCAGACTCTGCATCACGGTGAAGCCCCGTTTGAGCATCACCGATGCTGTCCCGGGTGATTTACTGGCCATGTGGAGATTACCAATTCGGCAAGGCGCACCCACCCCATCCGCTCCGTTACAATCTCCTCAATGAAGCTAGGCGAATTAGCAAGCCGCTTGGGCGCGGAACTCCGCGGCAACCCCGATCTTGAGATCACCGGCGTCACCGGCATTGAAGAAGCCGGCCCCACCGAGATCACCTTCGTCGCCAACGTCCGCTACACGGCGCTGGCCCGCACCACGCGCGCCGCCGCGGTCATCGTCGAGCCCGAGTTCCAGGAGATCTCGGCCGCGACCATCCGCATCAAGAACCCCTATCTCGCTTTCTCGCGCGCTCTCGGCCTCTTCTATCAGCCGCCCGCCTATCCGCCGGGCATCCACTCGACCGCCGTCATCGATTCCACCGCCGAAATCGGCCCCGATGCTCATATCGGCGCATACGTCGTCGTCGGTCCCCGCGTTCGCCTCGGCCCGCACGCCACGCTACTGCCCCACGTTGTCCTCTATCCCGGCGTCCAGATCGGCAGCCACTTCTTCGCCCATGCCCACTCCGTCGTCCGCGAAGACTGCATTCTCGGCGATTCCGTCACCCTCGAAAACGGCGTCATTGTCGGCGGCGACGGCTTCGGCTTCGCCAAAAACGACCAGGGCCAGTGGGAAAAGATCCCCCAATCCGGCCCCGTCCGCATCGGCAGCCACGTGGACATCCAGGCCAACGCCACCATCGATCGCGCCACCGTCGGCGCAACCGAAATCGGCGACGGCACGAAAATCGACAATCTCGTCCAGGTCGGCCACGCCTCCCGCATCGGCCAGAACACGCTCCTCTGCGCCCAGACCGGCCTCGCCGGCTCGTCGATCATCGGCAACAACGTCATTCTCGCCGGCCAGGTCGGCATCGCCGGCCATTGCACCGTCGGCGACGGCGTCATCCTCACCGCGCAGTCCGCCGTCTCCCACGACGTTCCGCCCGGCAAAATGATCTCCGGCTCGCCCGGCTTCGACAATCGCACCTGGCTTCGCGCGGTCACACTCTTCCAGCGCCTCCCCGAGCTCGCCAAGCGCCTCGACCGCCTGGAGAAATTAGCTGCGAAGCTCTTCCCTTCAGCGGCTCAGGAGTCCGCGCCACCGAAAAGCGAGACTAAGGAATGACCGCCTTGATCACCGTGCGCAAGCTGACCCTGGCCGCATCGCTGTGTGCCGCCACCCTCCTCGCCGCCTGCCACTCCTACCACATCGACGCGGCCATCGAAAACCGCACCGGCGCTGACATCCAGCTCCTCGAAGTCGATTACCCCAGCGCCAGCTTCGGCGCCGATCACCTCGCCTCCGGTGCGGTCTTCCACTATCGCTTCCAGGTTCGCGGCAGCGGCCCGCTCAAGATTAACTACACCGCCGCCAATGGCCAGCAGGTCCAGATCGCCGGTCCCGCGCTGGTCGAGCGCGAGCAGGGCCAATTCGACATTCTTCTCCTGCCGGCGGGCCAGGCCGAGTTTCACCCCCAAGTCGCTCCAGCGCCCTGATCCCCACCCAAGCGCCCTGCCGCGCGCACCACTGCTCTCCTCTTGCAGGGGCTCCGGCAAGCCAGTTCCCAATCCTCATCGCAAATGAATCGGGCGGCTCATGGCCGCCCGCTCAATAGTTAAACTCGACTTCAACAATCGGCCCGGCCCTCGCCGGCCCGCCGTCAGTGCAGCACGTTCTGGAACAACGGCGATTGCAGCAGCGCCGTAAACTCCGTGTCCGAGGCGGAGAAGTGAACCTCCAGCTTCCCCGAGTTCGAATCGATCGATGTCGCGCTCAGCGCGGCCTTCTCCGTGTCCGATCCCGTCATCTTGCGCAGCATCACCGCCGCCGACAGCAGCGACGACACCGTGGCCGCCGCGAACGTGTCTCCGGTTTGGATCGTGAGGTCGAACTTGACCCCGTGCGAGAAGTTCATCGAGTACCACGACGATTCCAGCCGCGACTTCACGCTGTCGAAGTCCGTCACCGAACCGGCCTCGCCCAGCAGTTGCTTCATCATCGTCTGCGAGCCCTTGTTGTCCAGGATGCTCCACAACGGCTCCGAGTCCACGCTCTGCATCGCGTCCATCATGGCGTTGTTGGTCAGCATGCTTGGCGCCATCCCGTCCCGCGCATCCAGGGCCTTGGTCACGGCGTCCTTGCTGCCAAACACCATCGTCGACGGATCGACAAAGCACAGCACCATCCCCGTCTTCGTCATCGGGTAGATGCTGTTGCTCCTCACCATCGTCGGCTTCAGCTTTTGCGCCCTGAAGCCGGCCAGAATCTCCTGCGTGGGGAACTGCCCCTGCGCCACACCCACCGATTGCAGCGAATCGCTGGTCGCGGACGGCCGGAATAGCGCGAACGCCAGCTCGTCCACGTAGTGATCGATGGGCTCACCGCCCTGTCCCGAAGCGGTCTTCGCCAGCGTAAACTTGTTCAGCGCCTCGTCGAACTGCTTCAGCTCCGGCGGCTCAACTTTGTCCCTCAGGTTCATTGCCGAGCTCGAGTTCTGCATGGCGCGGTAATCGACAACCACCAGTTGCTGCACCTCGTGCGGAATCGCGCCGCGCGCGTCGGTCGACAACTGCGCCGCCGGAGCCACCGTTGCGCCCAGCAGCAACACAGGGAAACTGCAGTATTTAAGGAAAGACTTCAACAATTTGATCCTCCTGCTTCAAAACACTTGATCTTTACTTGGGCAACTGGAATAGGCGCCACACTGGGCTTGGTTCTTTCTCCCACCGGCTGCCCGTCCGCTTCGATTTTCATTTTACCTTTGGCCTTCTTCCGGATGCGCCAAGCGAACCATCTTCGACACGCATCATTTTCCCGGCCACGCCAGCGGGTGCATCAGCCGCCGCTCCAGGATCTTGGTCTGCCCGTCGAACTCTACTAATTGACGCATCCAATCGCTTTCCCGCTCACAGGCCGCCTCGGGAATCAGCCCGATCACCTCGCCCTCAACAATTTGAGTCTTGTGCTTGGCTGCCAAAGCGGCCACCTTCCGGTACACCGTCGAGATCGGCGTGGCCTCATAGTCCGTGATATTCATCGAGAGCTGTGCCCGGCCATGCGACAGGAGACCCATCGCCTTCACGCCCTTCGATCCGCCCCCCGCCGCGCGGATCTCCCGCGCCATCGCCCGCACCGTCGCCACGTCGGCCGACTCGAAGTATATGTTGTAGGACACAAGGAACTTACGCGCTCCAACCGCGCACGCGCCTCCCGTCGGATGAAGCCCCGGCCCGCCCAGGTCCGGCCGCCGGGAAGGGTCCTTCTCCACCGCGTCCCGCAGCCCTTCAAACTGCCCCCGGCGCAGATCCTCCAGGTTCACCCGGTCCGGCCGCGACGCCGCGGCCTCGTAGAAATAGACCGGCACTCCGAACCGCCGCCAGATCTCCAGCCCCGCTTGCCGGGCCAGCATGACGCATTGCTCCAGCTTGATCCCTCGCACCGGAACAAACGGAATCACGTCCGCCGCCCCGATCCGAGGATGCTCTCCTTGTTGCCGCGTCAGGTCGATCAGTTCCACCGCCTTGCCCGTCGCCCGAACGGCCGCCTCCACCACCGCCGCCGGCTCTCCGGCCACCGTCACCACCGAGCGGTTGTGGTCCGCATTCATCGACCAATCCAGCAGGTGCACCCCATCCACCCGCATGGCGGCCACGATCGCCTCCACCCGCGCCGAATCCGTGCCCTCGGAAAAGTTCGGGACGCACTCCACGAGCGGTCCGCTCATCTTCCAATCACTCCAATACGGGCTTCGCCGTCATCTCTCTTCGACTCTCCGGCGTCGCCTGCTTTGCCTTCACTTCCAATACGTGTATCCCACCTGCACCTGAACGCTGCCATTCACTCCCGGGTTCCTGTCTCCCAGCGATGCCGACGAGATGTGCACTCCGTTCACTCCAATATCAATCGACCGTTTCGGCCGGATGAACCAGTGGATCCCCCCGCCACCCTGCGGCGCGAAGTTCCACACGCTCGTCGACCCATCGATGTTCTCCGACGCGTTGCTGTCGAGGTTGGGCGGAAATTCATGCGTCGTATAGATCAATCCTCCCGCCGCCTGGAACCACGGCTGGATCCGCCGCGAATGCGTCAGAAAATTCCAACGGAAGATCACCGGTGTCAGGCTCACACCGCGAAACGTCCCCCCGCCAACCGGCAACATGCAGCTATACGTCAGCCCGTTCGTCTCTTCGCACGTGTATTGCTTCAGATGCGGCGCCGGCGTGTACGCCTGCCACAGCGGCATGACGTTGCCTGCAAACTCGAACTGGCCGGTCATGAAACCGGCATGAACCACCGGCGTGAGCACCTTGCCCAGCTCGAATCCGCCCCAGAAAAACTTGAAGTCCGACCGGTAACCTACCCCCGAGCCCCAGTTCAGGAACGGTCCGTACTCCCAGCTCTGGGCTTTCCTCACCTGCGCCACGGGATTCGCGGCGTCGTCTCCGTTCCCCAATGCGCTATCTGGCGTCTCCGCAGCAGCCATTGTCGTTCCCACCAGCAAAAGCAACACAAGAATCCCCTCAATCCGCCTCAAATCCTTCCCCACCTTTCGATCCCCCGGTCCTTTATTTCCTGTTCCCTCGGCCCTGCTCCCTCGCTGCCTTGTTCCCTTGCTCCCTGCGTCTCTAAAAAAAGACCGCCACAACCGGGCGGCCTTTTCTTTCCCTGCCAAGGGTCCGCTTATCCGGCCGCGTGCTCCATCTGTTCGGCATCCATGTCGACGTTCGAGTGAACGTTCTGCACGTCATCCAGATCTTCCAGCGCATCCAGCAGCCGCATCATCTGCGCCGCCGCGTTTCCTTCCAGCTTGTGATAGGTCGACGGCACCATCGTCACTTCGCTCATCACCGTCGGAATCCCGGCTGCCTTCACGGCGCTCGCCACGGCTTCATGCGCTGCCGGCTCAGTCAGAATCTCCCACGTGTCGCCCTGGTCCGTCAGGTCCTCGCCGCCGTGCTCCAGCACGATGTCCATCAACTGCTCTTCCGTGGCCGCCGCCTTCTCCACCGCGATCAGGCCCTTCTTCGCGAACAGAAACTTCACCGATCCCGCTTCGCCCAGGTTCCCGCCGTGCTTCGCCAGCGTGTGCCGAATCTCGCTCACCGCGCGGTTGCGATTGTCGCTCAGCACCTCCACCAGGATCGCCACCCCGCCGGGTCCGTACCCCTCGAAGGTGGCCTCCTCGTAATTGACCCCTTCCAGCTCACCCGTGCCGCGCTGAATCGCCCGCTTGATGTTCTCCTGCGGCATGTTCTCCGCTTTGGCCGCCAGAATCGCCGTTCGCAGCCGCGGGTTCCCGTCCGGGTCGCCGCCCCCTCTGGCGGCAATCGTAATCTCTTTGATGATCCGTGTGAAAATCTTGCCGCGCTTCGCGTCCAGCGCGCCCTTCTTGTGCTTGATGGTGGCCCATTTCGAATGGCCGGACATAGGAACCTCGGACGTTGCCAAAGATGGCGGCGCAAGCGCGCCTTGCCCATGCAAGTATAACCCAGAGATGCACCCGAAAAACCGGCGGTTCTGCCGGCTGAGCCGGCCGCCGTTTTGGGCGCCCCCCCGGTCGCCGTGACACGGCGCTACGGAGTCACCGCCGCCTCCGGCAGCCGCTTTCCCTCCCGTCCTTCTTCGTACCGCCCCTTCCTTCCCCACCCGCGTGCTGCCGCGCTCGGGCGAAAAGCTGGTTCCTGAAGATCCTCTAATGGACCGGTCCCAGATGTGTGCGGTTCCACGTCACGCAGTTTGCGTGCCAATGCGACACGTTCACCTGAACTCTTCTCCATCAAGTCCAGGCCGTTTCCTGCCGATCAACGGAATCAGGGAGCTGTTCACTCGAGGAATGCCATGAAGCAAGACCGGAATCCGTCTGCGTTTCCGCCGGGCCCGCTTGCTCCACAGGCGCCCGACGCCGAAATCCCGGAGCACGCGCAGCTTCGGAAGGCCGAAGTCGCCGGACAGGAACTGGCGGAAGATGCCTTGCGCGAACGGGAGGAAGTTTACAGCGCTATCGTGAATGCGGCCGTTGACGGCATTGTCCTGATCGACGCGGAGACTCTGCGGTTCTCTGAGTTCAACGATGCCGCCTGCCAGGACCTGGGCTACACGCGGGAGGAATTCGCCTGCCTCACTCTCCCTCAAATCCAGAGCAGACTGACTCCCGAGGAAACACGCGCACGCGTACAATCCATCGTGCTCACCGGCAGCGGTCAATTCGAACACCAGCAACGCCGCAAGGACGGCTCGCTGCGCGATGTGCAGGTGACCAACCGCGTGGTTCACATCCGCGGCCGGGACTATCTCGTGACCCTCTGGCACGATGTCACCGAGCGCAACGTTCGCGCGGAGGCCCTGCGCGAAGCCAAGGAAAGAATCCGCGGCGTCTTCGATCAAACCTTCCAGTTCATCGGCTTGATGACCACCGACGGCATTTTGATTGAAGCCAATGAAGCAGCCTTGGCGCTGGCAGGCGTTGAGAAAGCGGCGGTCATCGGGAAGCCGTTCTGGGAAACGCCCTGGTGGACACATTCAGCAGAGCTGCAGGAGCGGCTTCGCGACGCCATTAGACGGGCCGCGCGGGGCGAGACGGTGCGCTTCGAAGCCACCCACCCCGGCGGTGACGGGGCCGTCCACTACGTTGACTTCTCACTGAAACCACAGAGAAACCACGAGGGAATCATCAAGTACTTGATTCCCGAAGGTCGCGATATTACCGAATTTAAGCAGGCGGAGCGGGCCCGCGAGACAATGGAAGTGCAGTTGCGACACGCGCAGAAACTTGAAGCCATCGGCCGCCTTGCCGCGGGCATCGCCCACGAAATCAATACGCCCCTTCAATACATTAGCGACAACACCTGTTTCGTGCGCGACGGCTTTCAGGAGATCAAGGCCGCGTTCGAGCGATTTCATTCCCTGTTGCGGGAAGCCAAACAACATGCCGTCGCCAGCCAGATCGCGCCCGAAGCGGACGATTCGGCGCGAGCCGCTCACTTGGATTACCTGATGGAGGAGATGCCCAAAGCCCTTCAGGATTCCCTGGATGGTTCGTCGCGCGTATCCAAGATTGTGCTGGCCATGAAGGAGTTCTCTCATCCCGGCTCCGACAGCAAAGTTGCGGTGGATTTGAACCGGGCCATCGAAAGCACGATCACGGTGGCCCGCGGCGAATGGAAGTATGTGGCCGACCTGGAGACCGATCTCGATCCCCAACTCCCCCTGGTGCCATGTCTGTCGGGTGAGTTCAACCAAGTGATCCTGAACATCCTCATCAACGCCGCCCACGCGATCGCCGATATCGTCGGCGACGGAAGTCATGGCAAAGGGAAGATCTTCGTGAGCACCCGGCACGTGAACGGTTCCGCGGAGATCCGGATTTCCGATACGGGCGCCGGTATTCCAGAGTCCGTGCGCTCCAAGATCTTCGATCCGTTCTTCACTACTAAACCCGTCGGCAAGGGAAGCGGCCAGGGGTTGGCCATTGCCTACTCAGTGGTTGTGGACAAGCACGGAGGCACAATCGACTTCGAAACCGAGGAGGGAAAAGGGACGACATTTATCATCCGATTGCCGCTCATTCCCGAGGCCGACGAAAAGAACGGCCAGGCAGCCGTGCCATTCTCATGACCTCCCGCCCGCGGCCGCCTCAGGGAAACACCTCCGCCTCTTTCAGCAGCTTTCCCTTCGCGTCCTTCTCCGACACGATCGCCTTGTCCGCCTTGATCGGCCAATCGATCCCCAGCTCCGGATCGTTCCACGCGATCGTCCGCTCGCCGGCCGGGAAATAGTAGTCCGTCACCTTATACGCCAGGCCGGCCGCCGCGCTCAGCACAAGAAATCCGTGCCCGAACCCCTCGGGAATCCACAGCATCTCGCCGTTTTCCGCGGTCAGCTCCACGGCCACATGCTGGCCGAAGCTGGACGAGCTCCGCCGCAGGTCCACGGCCACGTCCAGCACTGCCCCATGCGTCACCCGCACCAGCTTTCCCTGGGGGTGCGCGATCTGGTAGTGGATTCCGCGCAGCACATTCTTCTGGGAAATCGAGAAGTTGTCCTGCACCCAGTTTCCCGGCAGTCCCGCCTCGATCATCCGCCGCAAATTAAACGTTTCGCAGAATGCGCCGCGGTCGTCCCGGAAGATCTTCGGGGTCAGCACCAGCACGCCGGGCAACGATGTCCGCTCGATTTTCATAGGGACTCGACCTTCGCCGCGAAGTACGGTTCGCGCAGCAGCTCCAGCAGGTATTGCCCGTAGCCGCTCTTCGCGATCGGCTGCGCCAACGCCTCCAATTGCTCCGCATCGATGAATCCTTGCCGGTAGGCGATCTCCTCCGGGCAGGCGATGTTCAGCCCCTGCCGCCGCTCGATGGTCGCCACGAACGTCGCCGCCTCCAGCAGCGCGTCGTGCGTACCCGTGTCCAGCCACGCCATTCCCCGGCTCAGGATCTCCACCTTCAACTTCCCTGCTTCCAGGTAGCGCCGGTTCAGGTCCGTGATCTCCAGCTCTCCGCGCGCCGAAGGCTTCAGCGTCTCCGCGATCTTCGCTGCGTCGCCGTCATAGAAATAAAGTCCCGTCACCGCATAGCGCGACTTCGGTTTTGCCGGCTTCTCCTCCAGGCTCACCGCCCGGCCGCCCTCATCGAATTCCACCACCCCGTACCGCTGCGGGTCCTCAACCGGGTAGGCGAATACCGTCGCCCCTTCCTTCAGCTCCGCCGCTGCCTGCAACTGCTTCGAGAATCCCTGCCCATAGAAAATGTTGTCGCCCAGAATCAGCGCACTCGGTTGTCCGCCGACGAAATCCCGCCCGATCAGGAACGCCTGCGCCAGCCCGTCGGGGCTTGGCTGCACCGCATATTGGATCTCCAGTCCCCACCGTTTCCCGTCGCCCAACAGGCTCTCGAACCGCCCGGTATCCTGCGGCGTCGAGATCAACAGGATCTCCCGCAACCCGGCCAGCATCAGCGTGCTCAGCGGGTAATAAATCATCGGCTTGTTGTACACCGGCAAAAGCTGCTTCGACACCACGTGGGTCATCGGATACAACCGCGTCCCCGATCCGCCGGCCAGAATAATCCCTTTCATCGCTCGATCCTCATAACCTGGGCCTCAAAGCGTCGCCCGGTCCGCGTAGTTCTTCGCGATCCAGTCTCGATACGCGCCCGTCCGCACGTTCTCCACCCACTCCGTATGCTCCAGATACCAGCGCACCGTTTTCCTCAGCCCGCTCTCGAACGGCTCCGCCGGTTTCCAGCCCAGCTCCCGCGCAATTTTTCTTGCGTCCATCGCATACCGCCGGTCGTGCCCAGGTCGGTCCTCGACATACGTGATCAGCTTGCGCCTTGGCTCCACTCCCGGCCGCGGCCGCATCTCGTCCACCAAGTCGCAGATCGCCGTTACCACGTCGATGTTCGCCTTTTCGCTGTTGCCGCCGATGTTGTACGTCTCTCCCGGCCGCCCGCGCTCCAGCACCGTCCGGATCGCCGAGCAGTGATCCTCCACGTACAGCCAGTCCCGCACGTTCTTCCCGTCCCCGTACACCGGCAGGGCCTTGCCCTCCAGCGCATTCAGGATCATCAGCGGGATCAGCTTTTCCGGAAACTGGTACGGCCCGTAGTTGTTCGAGCAATTCGTCGTCAGCACCGGCAGCCCGTACGTGTGGAAGTACGCCCTGGCCAGGTGATCCGACCCCGCTTTCGACGCCGCATACGGGCTGTTCGGCGCATACGCCGTCGTCTCGCTGAACGCCGGATCGTCCGGCCCCAGCGTTCCATAAACCTCGTCCGTCGATACGTGAACGAACCGGAATCCCGCGCGATCCGCTGCGTCCAATCCCTTCCAGTACGCCCGCGCCTGCTCCAGCAGCACGAACGTTCCCTGCACATTGGTCCGGATGAACGCATCCGGCGTCACGATCGACCGGTCCACGTGGCTCTCAGCCGCGAAATGCACGATCGCCCGCGGCCGGAGTTCGCCGAGCAGCGCTCCCACCAGCCCCGCGTCGCAAATATCGCCGCGCACGAACCTGTATCGCTCTTCTGTCTCGAGCGGCGCCAGGTTCGCGGCATTGCCCGCGTAGGTCAGCAGGTCGAGATTCACCACCGAATCGCGGCCCGCCTTCATCCAGCTCAACACAAAGTTCGAGCCGATAAACCCCGCCCCGCCCGTAACCAGGATGGTTTCGTTCGCGCGCGTCATTGACCCAGAGTATACGGCACAAAACGCGCTACCTGCGTTCTATGAACCACATCCGCTATCCGCGCCCGTCGCTGCGAGCCCGCCCAACACGCCTCGTACGTCCCCATCCTGAAAGGAAGTTCTGCAGCGACTGCGGTTTTTCGCTATATTAAAAGCAGCGCAGCTTCCGGATGCGGCCGGTTCTGCTCACGCACTCCCTCTTGATCTGCCAACGAAGCGATTTTTTGGAAAAAGTCGCAGAGGGTCTGTGTATTTCGCATCATTTTCACCCCGCAACGAAAATTCTGGAATCGCAAAAAGGCTGCCATGGAATCGATGAATCGCCGTCTCCGCCCTCCGCTCCCGCAAGGACTCTATCATCCGCGCGATGAGCACGATGCCTGCGGCATGGGACTGGTCGCGAATATCCGCGGCGAAAAGAGCCACGAGATCATCCGCAAAGGCCTCGAGGTCCTCATCAACCTCACCCATCGCGGCGCTGCCGGCTGCGACCCGGAAACCGGCGACGGCGCCGGCATTCTCATCCAGATTCCTCACGCCTTTTTCGTCCGCGAATGCGCCGAGCTCGGCATGACCCTGCCCGAGCCGGGCGCCTACGGCGTAGCCATGTGTTTCCTGCCCGTCGAGCGCCACAGCCGCCTGCAGTGCGAAGGCGTCTTCGAGCGCATCGCGCAGGAAGAGGGCTGTACCCTGATCGGCTGGCGCGACACCCCCGTCAACGGCGACGCCATCGGCCGCGAGGCCCGCAACTCCCAGCCCTACATCGAGCAACTCTTTATCGGCTGTCCCAAGGGCCTCGACGAAGACTCCTTCGAGCGTTTGCTCTACCGCGTTCGCCGCCGCACCGAGAACGAGATCGCCGAGTCCGACATCCAGGACAAGGAAACCTTCTACGTCCCCTCCTGTTCCTGTCGCACCATCATCTACAAGGGCCTCATGCTGGCCCCCCAAATCGAGAAGTTCTACTTCGAGCTGGCCAATCCCCTCGTCTCCAGCGCCCTGGCCCTCATCCACCAGCGTTTTTCCACAAACACCTTCCCCAGTTGGAAGCTGGCCCATCCCTATCGTTACGTCTGCCACAACGGCGAGATCAACACCATCCGCGGCAACGTGAGCTGGATGAATGCGCGCCAGTCCATTCTGAACAGCCCGCTCCACGGCGACAAGATCGGCGACCTGTTCCCCGTCGTTGTTCCCGGCGGCAGCGATTCGGCCTCCTTCGATAACGCCGTCGAGTTTCTCTTTCAGTCGGGCCGCTCCCTGCCGCACGTCCTGGCCATGCTGATTCCCGAAGCCTGGGCCGGCAACCCCGACATGGACGAGGACAAGCGCGCCTTCTACGAGTACCACGCCTCGCTCATGGAGCCGTGGGACGGCCCCGCGGCCATGGCCTTCACCGACGGCCGCGTCATCGGCGCCACCCTCGACCGCAACGGCCTGCGTCCCGGCCGCTACATCGTCACCAAGGACGACCTCGTGGTTCTCGCCTCCGAGGCCGGCGTCATCGAGGTCCCGCCCGAAGACGTTCTCAAGAAAGGCCGCCTCCAGCCCGGCCGCATGTTCCTCGTCGACACCGTCCAGCACCGCATCGTCTCCGACGCCGAGATCAAGAAGTCTCTTGCGGCGCGCCAGCCCTACGGCGAATGGCTCCAGCAGCAGCAGGTCACCATCGACTCGCTCCCCGAGCCCGCGCGCACCATCGCCTTCAATCCCGAGACCCTTCTGCGCCGCCAGCGCGCCTGCGGCTACAGCGAGGAGGATCTCCGCATTCTCCTCACCCCCATGGCCGCTCAGGGCCAGGAGCCGGTCGGCTCCATGGGCAGCGATGTTCCTCTGGCCTGCCTCTCCGACCGCCCCCAGCCTCTCTTCAACTACTTCAAGCAACTCTTCGCCCAGGTCACCAATCCGCCCATCGATCCCATTCGCGAAGAGCTCGTCATGTCGCTCATCAGCTACATCGGCACCGAGCGCAACATCCTCGACGAAAAGCCCGAGAACTGCCATACGCTCCGCCTGCCGCATCCCATTCTCAGCAATCGTGAGCTCGAGAAGCTGCGCCGCGTCTCCTCCGGCGACCTGCTCGCCACCACCCTGCCCACGCTCTTCCGCGCCGAGGAAGGCGAGAAGGGCCTGCGCCACGCGCTAGAGGACTTGGGCGCACGCGCCTCGCACGCCGTCAACTCCGGCTACACGCTCCTCATCCTCTCCGATCGCGGCATCGATCCCACCTACGCGCCCATTCCCAGCCTGCTCGCCATGGCCGCCGTCCACAACCGCCTGGTCCGCGAAGAAACCCGCACCCAGGTCGCGCTCATCATCGAGAGCGGCGAGCCGCGCGAAGTCATGCACTTTGCCCTGCTCATCGGCTACGGCGCCAGCGCCATCAACCCCTACCTCGCCATCGAGACCGTCCACGACCTCAAGCGCCGCGGCATGTTGCCCGACAACATCTCCGCCGAGCAGGCGGAAAAGAACTTCATCAAGGCCATCGACAAGGGACTTCTCAAGACCTTCTCCAAGATGGGCATCAGCACCCTGCAGAGCTATCGCGGCGCCCAGGTCTTTGAGGCCGTCGGCCTCAACCGTTCGCTCATCGAGCACTACTTCCCCGGCACCGCCTCGCGCATCGAGGGCGTCGGCCTCGACGTGCTCGCCCGCGAAGCGGAGATGAAACACACTTACGCCTTCCAGCCCCTCACCGACTCCGAAACCGACCTCGTCGTGGGCGGCCAATACCAGTACCGCGAGGGTGGCGAGTATCACCTCCTCAATCCGCTCACCATCGGCAAGGTGCAGCAAGCCGTCCGCACCAACAACCCGGCCACCTTCCAGGAATTCACTGACCTCATTGACGACCGGAACCGCACTCTCTGCACCCTGCGCGGTCTGCTCCAGCTCAAAACCCTCGACACGCCCATCCCCATCGAGGAGGTCGAGCCCGCCAAGGAGATCGTCAAGCGCTTCACCACCGGCGCCATGAGCTTCGGCTCCATCAGCAAGGAAGCCCACGAGACCCTCGCCATCGCCATGAACCGCCTGGGCGGCATGTCCAACACCGGCGAAGGCGGCGAGGAGGAGGAGCGTTTCAAGCCCGATCCCAACGGAGACTCGCGCCGCTCCGCCGTCAAGCAGGTCGCCAGCGGCCGCTTCGGCGTCACCACCAACTACCTCGTTAACGCCGACGAGCTCCAAATCAAGATGGCTCAGGGCGCCAAGCCCGGCGAGGGCGGCCAGCTCCCCGGCCACAAGGTCGATGAAGTCATCGCCAGAACCCGCCACTCCATCCCCGGCGTCGGCCTCATCTCGCCTCCGCCGCACCACGATATCTACTCCATCGAGGACCTGGCCCAGCTCATCTACGACCTCAAGAACGTCAACCCGAAGGCGCGCATTGCCGTCAAGCTCGTCTCCGAGGTCGGCGTCGGCACCGTCGCCGCCGGCGTCTCCAAGGCCCACGCCGATGTCGTTCTCATCTCCGGCGACAACGGCGGCACCGGCGCGTCCCCGCTCAGCTCCATCAAGCATGCCCGGCCTGCCCTGGGAGCTCGGCCTGGCCGAAACGCAGCAGGTCCTTCTCCTCAACGATCTCCGCAGCCGCATTCGCGTGCAGACCGACGGCAAACTCCAGACCGGCCGCGACGTCGTGATCGCCGCCCTGCTCGGCGCCGAGGAGTTTGGCTTTGCCACAATGCCCCTGGTCACAATGGGCTGCATCATGATGCGTAAGTGTCACTTGAATACTTGCGCCGTCGGCATCGCCACCCAGGACCCCGTGCTCCGCGCCCGCTTTACCGGCACTCCCGAGCACGTCGTCAATTACTTCTTCTTCATCGCCGAGCAGATGCGCCAGCACATGGCCAGGCTCGGCTTCCGCACCGTCGACCAGATGGTCGGCCGCGTCGAAAAGATCGACGTCCACATCGACGACGCCCACTGGAAGGCGAAGGGCATCGACCTCTCGTCGATCCTCCACGTGCCGCCGCTTCCCTCTCGCGTCGCCCGCCGCCGCACCATCGCCCAGGATCACGGCCTCGGCCCGGCGCTCGACCACGCCCTCATCGCCAAAGCCGGGCCTGCGCTGGTCTCCAAAACACCGGTCGCCGCCGCTTTCAACATCCGCAACGTGCACCGCACCGTCGGCGCCATGCTCGGCGGCGAGATCGCCCGCCGTTACGGCTCCGCCGGCCTGCCGGATAACACCATCCACTTCAAATTCCGCGGCTCCGCCGGCCAGAGCTTCGGCGCCTTCGTCCCCAAAGGCGTCACGCTCGAGCTCGAAGGCGACGCCAACGACTACATGGGCAAGGGTCTTTCAGGCGGCTGCCTCGTCGCCTATCCGCCCAAGACCTCCAGCTTCCTTCCCGAAGAAAGCATCCTCGTCGGCAACGTCGTCCTCTACGGCGCAACCAGCGGCGAAGCATTCCTCAACGGAATCGGCGGCGAGCGCTTCGCCGTCCGCAACTCCGGCGCCGTCGCCGTCGTCGAAGGCGTCGGCGACCACGGCTGCGAGTACATGACCAACGGCCTCGTCGTCGTCCTCGGCTCCACCGGACGCAACTTCGCCGCCGGCATGAGCGGCGGCATCGCCTACGTCTACGACGATCGGGGCGACTTCTCCTCGCGCCGCTGCAACAAGGCCAGCGTCGATCTGGAGCCGCTCGCCGATCCGGCCGACATCGAGAAGGTTCAAGGCCTTCTGGCCCGCCACCGCGACCTCACCGGCAGCCCGCGCGCCGCCTGGGTCCTCGAGCACTGGGCCCAAGCCCAGCCGCTCTTCATCAAGGTCTTCCCCCACGAATACAAGCGCGTCCTGGGGGTCGCGCGCGCAACTTCGGTCTACGCTCCACCCATTCAATCGTCGCCTCTTGTGGCGGCCGCCGCGGAGGTACAGCATGGGTAAGGTCACCGGCTTTCTCGAGATTCAACGCGAACAGCCCACGCGCCGCAAGGCCGACGAGCGCATCAAGGACTGGTTCGAAATCTACGAGCCGTTCCCCGAAGAAAAGCAGCGCGAGCAGGGCGCCCGCTGCATGGACTGCGGCGTGCCCTTCTGCCACAGCGGCTGCCCGGTCAACAATCTTATCCCCGACTGGAACGATCTCGTCTACAACAACCGATGGCAGGCCGCCGTTCGCCGCCTCCACTCCACCAACAACTTCCCCGAGTTCACCGGCCGCATCTGCCCCGCGCCGTGTGAAGCCGCCTGCGTGCTCGGCATCAATCAGCCGCCCGTGTCGATTAAGTTGATTGAGCGCTCCATCGTCGAGCGCGCCTGGGACGAGGGCTGGATTCATCCCGAGCCGCCCGAGCAGGCCACCGGCAAGCGCGTCGCCGTCGTGGGCTCCGGCCCCGCCGGGCTCGCCGCCGCCCAGCAGCTTCGCCGCGCCGGCCACTCCGTCACCGTCTTCGAGAAGAACGACCGCATCGGCGGCCTTCTCCGCTACGGCATTCCCAACTTCAAGCTCGAAAAGCACGTCATCGACCGCCGCATCGATCAAATGAAGGCCGAGGGCGTCATCTTCCAGACCAACGCCCACGTCGGCGTCAACGTCTCCGTCGAGTCGCTCACCGACGGCTTCGACGCCATCCTCCTCTGCGGCGGCTCCGAGCAGCCTCGCGACCTGTCCGTTCCCGGCCGCGAGCTCAAAGGCATTCACTTCGCCATGGAGTTCCTGCCCCAGCAAAATCGCCGCAACGAAGGCGACACGGAAGAGAAACTTCTCGCATCGATGGGCGCTACTGCCCCCATTCTCGCCACCGGTAAGCGCGTCGTCATCATCGGCGGCGGCGACACCGGCGCCGACTGCCTCGGCACCAGCCATCGCCAGGGCGCTAAGAGCGTTCACCAGTTCGAGATCATGCCCAAGCCGCCCGAGGACCGCGCGCCCTCAACACCGTGGCCCCTCTGGCCTCTGCAGCTCCGCACCGAAAGCTCGCACGAAGAGGGCGGCATCCGCGACTGGTCGATCGGCACCGTCCAATTCATCGGCGACGCCGACGGCAACGTCAAGCAACTTCACGCTGTCCGCGTCGGCCCTCCGCCGAAGTTCGAGGCCCTTCCGGGCTCTGACTTTTCGGTCGATGTCGATCTGGTGCTATTGGCCATGGGCTTCCTCGGTCCCGTCCGCAACGGCATGATCGAGCAGTTGGGCCTTGCCCTCGACAACCGCGGCAACATCGCCACCACGAATTACATGTCCTCGCGCGAAGGCGTCTTCGCAGCCGGCGACATGCGCCGCGGCCAGTCGCTCGTCGTCTGGGCCATCTCCGAAGGCCGCAAAGCCGCCGCAGCAGTCGACGACTACCTCGCCGCGAAGGAAGAGGCTCCGCCTCGCCTGCGCCACTCCGCCGCAGCTTCGCTCCACACTTAGCGATCTGCCTATGCGCGTACTGTTAGCCCTCGTCAGAGCGCCACTTCTATAACGAATGGAAGTTTAAGTACGGCGCCAATTTGTCAATCAGTGTGTCGATTGAGCCGAGAACCCAATTCACATCTTCTATCCGCTGCTGGGAAAGTTTCGCTCGCTCTTCCGAGAAGGCGTCTCCGAATACCTCCACACCTGACTTGAAGTTCACGATCCGGAAGGCGTGGTAATTGAATGCGCTTAGAAAATCGTAAATCCCGGACTCTTTCGGAAACATAAACCTGGACTCGCAAAATGCCTTTACAAAAGGTCCACGTAGTGCAAACTGCTCGGGCTCACCTTTCCACTCCAGGAGCGCCCAGTGGTACTCGAGCACACGGAGATAGATTTCGAACCGACGCTGATAGAGATCGAGTCGCAGCTTCTCCTGATTCGTCTTCCATTGACGCCTACTGATCTGCGCAACGTAAATTGCCACAGCCGTGGCGGCCGAAGCAGTCACCACTCTCAAACCGATATCCACCCACTCAGTAATTTGTGCATTCATATCGTTCACTCGCCAACTCGCTCCCTTGCTCCCTTGCTGCCCGCTCTTTCACTCCCCGCACAGGCACTTCTTGAACCCATCCGCCCCGTCGCTCCCCAGCGAACACAAATACGGCTTCCAGAACAAGCTCAACTCCCGCGCCCCCATCCCCGACCCATAGTTCCGGATATAACTCTGGCTCGTTTTCTGCTGCGCACTGGGATCGGCCCCAAACCCCGCAATCTCGTCCCGGACACCGATCGCGGTGAACCCATCCTGCTTGTACGTCTTCGCCCAGTCGTACTCCTCCGTCCACTTTGCATTCACGCCCGTCTCGTTCGATGCCGCAATCACCCGGTAGTCCTTCATCACCGCCGTCCCCGCATCGATCGTCGCCAGCGTAAACGACGGCGCGTTTCCGTTGATCGGCGAAATCGACCCCACCAGCTTCACCGCGATCCCCCGCTCCGCCATGCCCTCGCCGTCCACCGGCTCCAGCAGCCGCACCTCATCCATGTGCGTGTGTCCCACGACCATCAGCCGCACCACGTCTCCATACCGCGCCACCGTTTCCGGCAGCGCCTCCGACGACAGGAACATCTGCGGCGCGCCCCCGCCGCACACATCCACCATCTTCATCGCCGTCGCGTAGGGATCGACCCCCGGCGGAATGTGCGCCATCACCCACACCTTCTCCTTGTTCTTCCGCGCCTCGTCCAGTTGCCCCTTCAGCCACGCAATCTGCTCTTCCGCCGGAGCCTCATCCGTCTTCCCGGCGCACGTCGCATACTTCCACGACTCAAACACGTCGTCCAGCACCACGAGTCGCGTGTGTTTGATCGGCGCCGGCAAGCTTACGCTGTAGTATCCGCCCATCCCAAAAGTCTTCAGGGCCTCCGCCCGCTCGAGCGCCGGAACATCCGCCGCCAGCGCCTTGCCGCTCTCCTCCAGGAACGGGCTCTTCGCATCCAGTTGGTAGTCTCCGCAGTCCGAGTCGTTATTTCCCAGCGCCGCATACACCGGCACGCCCTTCACCGCCCCGCGCAACTCGCGCATCACGTACTCGATGGTCTTCTCGACGAACGCCCCGTACGCGCCGGGCTTCCGATCGGGAAAAATCTGATCGAACTTGCACGAGAAGCTGTGCGCCATCAGGTCCCCGCTCAGCAGAACGAACTTTGCCCCAGCCGCATTCGCCCGGATCGCCCTCAAACTCGACTCGAACAGCGTGTTCGACGTATCCGCGCCGCGCGCATGGCATGCCTGCTGCAATTGCGCGAACTTCGCCTCCCGGTCCGCCGCCTCCGGCCCCGCCAGAATCGCTTTCCACTGCTCCACTGGCGCGCTCTGGAGCTTCACCGCTTTCGCCGGATCCCAGAACGGCTCGAAGTGAATGTCGCTTACAAACAGCGCCTCGACCGCCGGCGCCGCCGGTTGCTTTGGCTTCGCCTCACCAGTCGCGGCGGTTTGCGCCCACGCCCCCGCGCTCCCCCACGCACAGCACACACACAAAACGCACACCGCTGCCCATCTGCGCGCCGCTTCCGATTCCCGCACCCTGTTCATCCCTACGCCTCTTTCGCTCACTTCCTTTTCACCACGCGGACCTCCGCCAGAATAACCCTTCCACGCGCTGAATCGCTGACTTGCTCGCTTGCTCCCCCGACGCTTCACGAACTCCGCTCATTCCTCCCGCTCCGCCGGCCCGCTCTTTTGTGCTATACCGTTCCCATGATCTCTCGCAGCTTCGTCTCTGCCGCTCTCCTCGCCGCCGTGTGCTCGATCCCCTCCCACATCTCCGCGCAGAACCCCGCCCCCACCCCTCCCCTGGGTTGGAACAGTTGGGACTCCTACGGCCTCACCATCGACGAGGACCAATTCAAGGCCAACGCCACGGTACTCGCCTCGCTGCAGCAATACGGCTGGAAGTACGCGGTGATCGACGAAGGATGGTACATGGCCAATCCGGCCGGCAGCAATCTCAGCGAGCGCCGCTACCTCTGGAACTCGAACGGCCTGCTCATCCCCGATCCCGCCCGCTACCCCTCCTCGGCCGACGGCGCCGGCTTCCGCCCGCTCGCCGACTGGCTCCACGCCCAGGGCCTCAAGTTCGGCATTCACATCGTGCGCGGCATTCCCCGCCAGGTGGTCGCCGCCAATCTCCCCATCGCTGGCACCTCTCTCCACGCCGCCGACGCCGCCGACACCTCCTCGCCCTGCCCATGGGATGACGGCAACTGGGGCATCAAGGATAACGCCGCCGGCCAGGCCTATTACGACTCCATGCTCCGCCTCTACGCCTCTTGGGGCCTCGACTTCCTCAAGGTCGACTGCATCTCCGACCACCCCTATCGCCCCACCGAGATTCGCCAGATCGCCGAAGCCATCCGCAAGTCCGGCCGCTCCATCGTGCTCTCGCTTTCGCCCGGCCCCACCGCCCTCAGCCACGCCTCCGAGATCGCCAAATACGCGCAAATGTGGCGCATCACCAACGACCATTGGGACGCTTGGGAATTCCAGCAGCAAACTCCCGACGGCTACCCCTTCGGCCTGCGCGGCGATTTCGATATCCTCGCCAAATGGTTCCCCTATGCCGGCCCCGGCAGTTGGCCCGACGCCGATATGCTTCCCGAGGGCTGGCTCGGGCCGAATCCCGGCTTGGGCCCGTCCCGTCAATCGCGCCTCACTCCAGACGAGCAGCGCACCGAATTCACTCTCTGGGCCGTGACTCGCTCGCCCCTCATTCTCGGCACGAACCTCACTCGCCTCGACGATTTCACCCGCGCGCTCGTCACCAACCAAACCGTCCTCTTCGTCGATCAATACGCCACCTACAGCCGGCCCGTCGATACTACCGCTCTTGGTCCCGCATTTCAGGACGCCCGCGTCTGGCGCGCCACCATCAGCCAGCCCGGCGACCGCGGCTACGCCGAGTACTTCGCCTTCTTCAATCTCTCCGCCGCCTCTGTCACTCTGCGCACTACCTGGAAGGACCTCGGTCTGGACTCGGCAAAGCACTCCGCACGCAGCGTCTGGGACGATTCCACAACGAAGGAGTCCAAAGACATCTCCGTCACCCTGCCGCCTCACGGCTGCGCCCTGTTCGAACTCCGCTAGCCGAGGAGCGCGTCATGAGGAGAAGAGATTTCCTCGGTGCGCTGGTCGCCTGCCTCGTTTCGCAGCCGCTTGCCCGCGCCTCTGCCAACGGCCAGCGCCTCGCTGCTGCGGCCCGCGCCCAGGTCGGCGTCACCACAGGCTACGATCCCTCATGGGCCGCCATCCCCTATCCCAACGGCGACGTCCCCCGCTCTACCGGCGTCTGCGCCGACGTCGTTATCCGCGCCGCCCGCGACGGGCTTGGCCTTGACCTCCAGCAGCTCGTCCACGAGGACATGCTCAAACACTTCGACGCCTATCCCGCGCGCAAGGCTTGGCATCAATCTCGTCCCGACTCACGCATCGACCACCGCCGCGTGTTGAATCTCCAATGCTACTTTCAGCGTGTGGGAGCCCAGATCTGGGGCGCCTCCGATCGTGTTCCCGGAGATGCCTTCCCTCCTCCGCTCGAAGTCGGCGACATCCTCACCTGGCTGCTCTCCTCAGGCGAACCGCACATCGGCATCGTGGTCGGTGTCCCGGCTCTTTCTCCGCCCGTGGGGCCCGATCGCTACAAACGTCAAGTCCACGTCGTCCACAACATCGGCCGCGGCGCCGAAGAGTCCCCGCTTCCCTACTTCTGGCCGCACAGTGCCATCGGCCACTACCGCTGGCCGGTCGCGTAGCCCTTAACCCCGCTTCTCCCACCTTCGCGCCACTCCCCACCCCGTTCCGGTGTGCGATACTTTTCTGTCCGCGCAGTGCGCCGTTAGCCGGCTCGCAAATTGCCCGCAGCCGGCGCCCTTCGCCGAGGCCATGTCATGCCAGTCCTTCGCTCTTTTCTGATCGCTCTCTCCCACAATCGCCCATTACGCCGCTTCTTCGAGCACTCAAGCATCGGGACCCGCCTCAACAGACGTTTCATCGCCGGCATGAAGATCGACGACGCCCTTCGCGTCGCCGAATCGGTAAACCGCCAGAGCATCGCCGTCACGCTCGACTCGCTCGGCGAGAGCGTCACCTCTCCGGCCGAAGCCCATCGCGCCGCCGATGTCTACCACACCCTGCTCAATGCCATCGCCGAGAACGGCCTCGACGCCAACATCAGCGTCAAGCTCACGCAGATGGGACTCGAGCAGTCGCCAGAGCTCGCCGAGTCCATCGCCGCCTCGCTCGCCGAGCACGCCCGCGCCACCGGCAGCTTCGTCCGCATCGACATGGAGGACTCCAGCCTCACGCAAACCACGCTCGACATCGTGCGCCGCGTTCACGCCCGCGCCGGCCTTCGCGGCGCCCTCGGCATCGTCATCCAAGCCTACCTCTATCGGTCCCAGGCCGATGTCGAGCAACTCCTCGCCGACGGCATTCGCATCCGTCTCTGCAAAGGCGCCTACAACGAGCCGACCGATGTCGCCTTCCCGCGCAAGTCCGAGGTCGACGCGAACTTTCTCAAGCTCGCCAAATTGCTCGTCGACAGTCCCGTCTACCACGGGCTCGCCACCCACGACGAAGCTCTGATCGCCAAGGTCAAAGCGTTCGCCGCCGAGAGCAAAATCAACCCGGCTCACTTTGAATTTCAAATGTTGTTTGGTGTGCGCCGTGATTTACAGCGCCAACTCGTAAAGGACGGCTATAAGGTCCGCGTATACGTACCCTTTGGCACCGAGTGGTACCCATACTTCATGCGCCGGCTGGCCGAGCGGCCAGCCAATGTCCTTTTCCTGGCCCGCAACTTCTTCCGCGCTTAGGCCTGTTGGAATCTAGCCCTACACGACCGGAGAGTGTCTCCTCCGCCTCCGGTTGCGCTTCTTCAACAACGTTTCCCGGCCGCAGTCCTTACAAACCCATGGATAAAAGCCGAAGATCGGAAACACCCTGCGCCGAAAAATCCCTCTTCGTTCAATGCGGTAGACTTTGTCGCCGCCACAATCCGGACAATAAACCACGTCTCTCTTGGCGCCCATTTCCACCACATTCCCTGCGAGCGCTCCCCTTGCGCTGTTCTCGCTCACTTCCGTCTCCTGAACAATCCGTAATACGGGCCCAAATCGGCGAGCATTCCCCCAAATTCCTTTTTCCTTCTGAATCTCACCATCGACCGGACGTCCGAGAGTCGTGAGTACATAAGTACCCAATATGACTCCGCATACGATCTTACCTCGGGAGATTACCTTGAGAAAACAAGAATCGCTAACTGCTTGACGATAGAAGGAAACTGGCGAGGCAACTCCGAGAAAAACCTGTGGAAAAGAGGACCACAATCCCCGGCTCAGCCTACCTCGCCGGCGCCTCGAGTCTCAACCGTTCCAGCCCTCTTCCCGCCAAGTCCCCAATTGCCCGTGCCAGCGTCGACGATGCATTCAGCGACTCGGGCCGCTCGACCCGGATACCTCGTTTGACGCCGTATTCGCGAAACAGGATGTCAACATCGTAAAGGATTTCAACGTGGTCGCAGAGGAATCCGATCGGCTGTAGAACCAGCGCCTTCACGCCCTCACCCGCCAGCCTGTCCAGCGTTTCCTCCACGCTCGGCCCCAGCCACGGTCCTCCGCTCGCGCCCTGGCTCTGGAAGGCAAACCACCAGCGTGAAACCTCCGGCGTCCGCTCCGCCACCATCTCCGCCGTCCGCCTCGCGTCCTCTGCATACGGATCGCCCGTCGCGGCGGGTCCCGGCCACAGCCGCTGCCGGCCGCGCCCCTCCGCCTCTGGCGCCGCCTCTACCGTTCGTGTCGGCACGCTGTGCGCCGTAAACAACACCGGCACTCGCTCTCCCACCTCCGCGCTTAGTTTGGCCACCGCCGGCCGCAACCGCTCGGCGAACGCCTCGGCCAGCAGCGGATGGTCCGCCCATCCTGCCGTGAAGTCGATCCGCAATCCGCGCGCCTCGGCCTCCACCGCCCGCCGGTACAGGCCCACGCTCGTGCGGGAGTTTTGCGGCGCCATGCAGATCACTGCCGCCTCATCGATCCCATCGGCGCGCATCTGCCGCACCACCTCCGGAATGTACGGCCGCCAGTTCCGCATCCCCGCGTACACCGGAACCGCCGGGCGCCCCATGCTCGCGGCTTCTATGTTCTTGTCGCTCGGGTGGGGAGTAGAACTCGCCTCGCCCGCCGCCGCCAGTTCCGCCTCCACCAGCCGCGCCTGCGCAAACGTGATCTCCGTCAGCGGACTCCGTCCGATCAGTGCATACCGGTGCTGGATCTCCTCTACCACCGCCTGTGGCACCGGCTTCCCGCTCACCACGTTGCGCAGATACTCTGGGATCTGCTCCACCGTCTCCGGTGTCCCATGCGCCACGAGCAGCACAGCCTGTTTTCCCATTCAACTCTTCTCCAGATTTCGTCCAGCCGGCGTCCATCTCTGCAAAGCACAACCGCTGCGGCAGCGAAAACTCGCCAATCTCCCGCCCGCGAGTCTCCCTCTTTCTGTTCCCTGTTCCCTGTTCCTTACGTCCCAAACTTCTTCACCATCCGCACGACTTCCTGCACACTCTCCACCGGCGTTCCCGGCACAATCCCATGTCCCAGGTTAAAGATGTGCCCCGGCCGCCCGCCCGCCGCGCGCAGAACCTCCTTCACCCGCTGTTCCAGCACCTCCAGCGGCGCAAACAGCGTGATCGGATCGAGATTCCCCTGCACCGCGTGTCCCTCGCCCACCGCCGCCCAACCCACGTCCAGCGGCTGCCGCCAGTCCAGCCCGATCACGTCCGCTCCCGTCTCCGCCATCTGCCCCAGCAGCCCCGCCGTCTCCACGCCGAAGTAGATCACCGGCACGCCCATCGCCTGCACCGCGCGCACCAGCCGCTGCGACGCCTCGAACGCATACGCGCGATAGTCGCTCAGCGAGAGCGACCCCACCCAGCTATCGAAGATCTGAATCGTGTCGGCGCCGGCCTCCACCTGCAAGCGGCAGTACTCCGTCAGCACCGCGACCAACTTGTCCAGCAGCCCACTCCACGCAACCGGCTCACCATACATCAGCTTCTTCGTCTCGACGTAGTTCCTCGATCCGCCGCCCTCGATCATGTAGCTCGCCAGCGTGTATGGCGCGCCGCAGAACCCGATCATGCCCAGCCGTTCGCCGAAGTGCGCCGCCACCTTCTCGATCGCCCGCGCCACATACGCGAGATCCCCTGCGCGGTCCGTCCTCAGCGCCTTCACATCATCAGCACTTCGCACCGGATGGTGCACCACCGGCCCCTCGCCTGCCTGGAACTCGAAGTCCAATCCCATCGGCTCCAGCGGCAGCAGCAGGTCGGCAAAGATGATCGCCGCGTCCACGTCCAGCTTCTCTGCCGCGGTGATCGTCACCTCCGCGGCCAGCTCCGGATTCTTGCAGATCTCCACCAGCGTATGGTGCTTGCGCACCTCGCGGTACTCCTGCATGTACCGCCCCGCCTGCCTTAAGAACCACACCGGCGGCCGGTCCACCGGCTGCCGCAGGCACGCCCGCACAAACCGGCTCCCGCCCGTAAGCTTCTCCCCGCTCCCAAGCTTCTGTTTCTTCGCTTCCATATCTTTTCGATTCTACTGGCCTTGAATGGATGCTGGCCCGGCGCCGCCCGACCCTGCCCCCTTGCTCTCTCGCCGCGAGCGTCCCTCTAGCTCCGCTTCTCCTATTCCCTACTCGCTGTTCCCTGCCCCCTGCACTACCTCCACCGGAAGATCTTCACCGACACCACGAAGGGCGCCGCAAACCAGAACAGCAGAATCCCGAACGGCGTCATCATCTGCCCCAGGTGCATCCCCTGCAGCATGTTTCCGCGCAGCGCATCGATCGCCGCCGTCAGCGGCAGCAGCCGCACCAGCGGCACAATCGCCGCCGGAAATCGCGACGCCGAAAAGAACACGCCAGACAAAATCCACATGGGCAGCATCACCAGGTTCATCAGCCCGCTCACCGCCTCGATCGTCCTCGCCCGCGACGCCACCAGCAGCCCCAGCGAGCTGAACGCCAGAGACGTCAAAACGCACAACACTCCCAGCTCCACCAGCGGCCCGCGGAACGGAACCCCGAACGCCACCTTCGCGAACCCCAGAAACACCGCCACCTCGATGACCAGCATTCCCAGCCGCGAAAGCAAATAACTCGCCAGATATTGCCACCGCGGCATCGGCGACGCCACCATCCGCTTCAGCAGCTTCTTCTGACGCCCATCGACTATCGCGAATCCCAGCCCCCACATCGCCGAGCCCATCAGGTTCATTCCCAGCAGTCCAGGCACCACGAAGTCGATGTACCGCGAGCCCGTCTCGTGCACCAGCTCGTTCGCGGCTGTCACCACATCCTTGCGTCCCGCCGCAATCTCAATCGCCCGGTCGGCCAGCATCCGCGCCGTCCGCGCATCGGGGTTCGTATCGTCGTACCGGTACGCCACTCCATCTCCGCGTTGCTCGGCCAAAAGCACAATCGTTCCTACGGCCAGCGCGTGCACGCCCTCACTCTCGTTCATCTCCGTCGCCTTCAGCCCTTTATCCGCCGCGAGCGCCCGCGTCATCTGCTCCGTCGTCGCTCCCACCGGCAGCACGTCCGCCGGCCGGTTGCGGAACGCAATCCCCAGCCCCACCGCCAGCAGAATCGGGAACACAAAGATCCAGAAGATCGCCTCCGGCTCCCTCAGCGTCAGCTTCAGCCGCGTCGCGGTCAACTGATACAGGCTGCTGGTTTCAAGCCTACTCATCCCGCAGATTCCTTCCCGTCAGCCGCACAAACACATCCTCCAGCGTCGCCGAGTGCGTCCGGAACTCGCTCAGGTGCAGCCCCTGCTCTTCTAGTTCCGCGAAGATTCGCGGCACCGCCGTGTGCAGCTCGCTCACCGAAAGCTGGTGCAGCGCCTCATCCACGCGATGCGACTGTACCCCCGGAATCGCCTTCAGCGCCTCCGTATCCACAACTGCCACCCTCTTGACTCCGCTGTCATCCTGAGCGGAGCCGCCCGCGCTTCTTGCGAACGGCGCAGTCGAAGGACCTGCAGCTGCTTTTTCTGCGCTTGCGTTTACGGGCGCTCCCGGTTTCGCTTCCGGCGCCTGCGCGTGCACCGCAAACTCCACAATGTCCTCGCCGCCCACCGTCGCAATCAATTCCTTCGGCGTGCCCAGCGCGATCACATGTCCGTGATCCATAATCGCCACGCGATCGCACAGCCGCTCTGCCTCATCCATATAGTGCGTGGTCAAAATGATCGTGCGCCCCGTCGCCTTCAGCCCCTCCACCAGATCCCACAGGTGCCGCCGCGCCTGCGGATCGAGCCCCGTCGTCGGCTCATCCAAAAAGAGCAATTCCGGATCGCCCACCAGCGCCGTCGCCATCGCCAATCTTTGTTTTTGTCCGCCGCTCAACCCGCCCACTCTCGCCCGCCGCTTTTCCTCAAGCTGCGCCTGCCCGATCGCCGCATCCACCGTGATCCCCTGCCGGTAGAAGCTCCGGAACAGCCGCAGCGCCTCCTCCACCGTCATCTTGTCCGGGAACTGCGTCTCCTGCAGTTGAATCCCGATCCGCTGCCGCAGCTCCTCGGCGTCCGTCCGCCAGTTCCGCCCCAGCAGCTCCACCGTCCCTTCGTCCGCAGCCAAAAGCCCCTCGCAGATCTCGATCGTCGTCGTCTTCCCCGCCCCGTTCGGCCCCAGCAATCCAAAGCACTCACCCTTGGCCACCTCCATGTCGATCCCATCCACCGCCCGCACATCCCCAAACGCCTTCTTCAGCCCGCAAATCCGCAGCGCCGCGCCGGCCGCCTGCGGTCTGCTTGAAGTGCCAACTTCAACACTCTTTCTCACTTCATCCACCTGCCCAGAGTACCGCACTTGCAGTCCGTCCCAATTCAGCGCGGACGCCGCCCGGCCTTCCCGGCCCCACGCCCCCGGTTGCAATTTTGATACGCTGTTCATCCTTACCCCGCCCCCCGGTTCTATCGTGGTATTGGTTGGTCGATTCGCCCGCCGCGGCGCTCGCATTGGTTTGCGATCCGCCGCAGCCGCTCTCATTCGAGGTGCTCATGACCGCTCCCGTCCTTCCCGATCTTGGCCCCGAGGGCTCCCTTAAAAGTCAGCGCACCGCTTCCGGCGTCGACGCCCTCGCACATTCCTTCCTCGACAATCTCTTCTTCGTCCAGGCCCGCTCGCGCGAACGCGCCACCATGAACGATCTCTACATGGCCCTCGCCCACACCGTCCGCGACCGCCTCGTCGAGCGCTGGAACCATACCGTCCTTAACTACAGGGCACAGGACGTCCGCGTCGTCTGCTACCTCTCCGCCGAGTTCCTCACCGGCCCTCATTTGGCCAACAACCTCATCAATCTCGGCATCTATGACGCAGCCGAGCAGGCCATGCAAAAGCTCGGCCTCGATCTCGATACGCTCATCGAGCAGGAATCAGAGCCCGGGCTCGGCAACGGCGGCCTCGGCCGTCTTGCCGCCTGCTTTATGGATTCCCTCGCCACTCTCGACATTCCCGCCATCGGCTACGGCATCCGCTACGAGTACGGCATCTTCGACCAGGAGATTCGCGACGGCTGGCAGGTCGAAACCACCGACAAATGGCTCCGCCTCGGCAATCCCTGGGCCATCGAGCGCCCCGAAGACGCCGTCGAAGTCAGCCTCGGCGGCCACACCGAACGCTACCCCGACGGCAAGGGCGGCTTCCATGTCCGCTGGGTCCCGCAGAAGGTCGTTCGCGGCGTCCCCAACGACACCCCCATCCTCGGCTACCGCACCAACACCGCCAACACCATGCGCCTCTGGTCGGCCCAGGCCGTCGATTCCTTCAACTTCTCCAACTTCAACGCCGGCGACTTCTTCGCCGCCGTTCGCGACAAGGTCGACTCCGAGAACATCTCCAAGATTCTCTACCCCAACGACGAGCAGATTCAGGGCAAGCAGCTCCGCCTCGAACAGCAGTTCTTCTTCGTTTCCTGTTCCCTGCAGCACATCATCCGGATCCAGAAGGCGCAGAACCGCCCCCTCGTCGATCTGCATCGCAACTTCACGATCCAGATGAACGACACCCATCCGGCCATCGCCGTCGCCGAGCTGATGCGCCTGCTCATCGACGAGAACCTGATGGACTGGGACACCGCCTGGCGCGTCACCACCAGCTCCCTCTCCTACACCAATCACACGCTCATGCCCGAGGCCCTCGAAAAGTGGCCCGTCAGCCTCTTCGGCACTCTTCTGCCGCGCCACCTCGAGATCATTCAGGAGATCGACCGCCGCCACCTCGACGACGTTCGCGCCCACTTCCCCGGCGATCAGGACCGTTTGCGCCGCATGTCCATCATCGAGGATGCCGGCGAGCGATACGTTCGCATGGCCCATCTCGCCACCGTCGGCAGCCACGCTGTCAACGGCGTCGCCGCGCTCCACACCGAGCTGCTCAAGGCCAACGTGTTGCGCGATTTCTACGAGCTGACCCCCGACAAGTTTTCCAACAAGACGAACGGCGTCACACCCCGCCGCTGGATGGTCCTCTCCAATCCCCGCCTCTCCCAGTTGCTCACCAAGCGCATCGGCCACACCTGGGTCTACGACCTCGAGAAGCTGCGCCGCCTCGAGCACCTCTTCGACGATCCCGAACTCGGCAGCGAGTGGCGCGACATCAAGCTCCACAACAAGCAGCGCCTCGCCGACTACATTCACACCTCCCTCGGCATCGCCGTCGATCCCGCCTCCATGTTCGACGTGCTCGTCAAGCGCATGCACGAGTACAAGCGCCAGCACCTCAAAGTGCTGCACATCCTCACCCTCTACAAGCGCATCCAGCACGATCCCGACATCGTCCTGCCGCCCCGCACCTTCATCTTCGGCGGCAAGGCCGCGCCCGGCTATCGCATGGCCAAGCTCATCATCAAGCTCATCCACTCCGTCGCCGCCGTCGTCCACGGCGACCCGCTGGTCCGCGACCGCCTCAAGATCGTCTTCCTGCCCAACTACAACGTCAAGCTCGGCCAGCGCGTCTATCCCGCCGCCGACCTCTCCGAGCAGATCTCGCTGGCCGGCCTCGAGGCCTCCGGCACCGGCAACATGAAGTTCGCCATGAATGGCGCCCTCACCATTGGCACTCTCGACGGCGCCAATATCGAAATCCGCGAGGAAGTCGGCGCGGAAAACTTCTTCCTCTTCGGCCTCACCGCACAGGAGGTCGAGCAGAAGAAAGCCGCCGGCTACAATCCCCGCTCCTGGTACGAGGCCAACGCCCATCTGCGCGAGATCGTCGACGCTCTGGCCGCCGGCGAGTTCTCCCACGGCGACCGCGCGCTCTTCCAGCCGCTCACTGACTCCCTGCTCACCTTCGACCCCTACATGCTCTTCGCCGACTACCAGTCCTACGTCGATTGCCAGGACCGCGTCGACGAGGCCTTCCGCGACGCCGACCGCTGGACCCGCATGTCCATCCTCAACGTCGCCCGCATCGGCAAGTTCTCCTCCGACCGCGCCATCCGCGACTACTGCTCCGAAATCTGGAAAACCTGGCCCGTCAAAATCGAGATCTGAGGAAATCGGCGGATTCCGGCTGCGTTTTCCGTGCGAGCATGCAAGTCCCGTCAAATCAAGCGAAATGTTCGCGTTAATCGTGCGGACACCCCGCCAAATGTTCGCTGAAAAGGTTAGCTTTGCCCCCCAAATGTTCGCTTAAATGGTTAGGTTTTTCGGAGACATGCACCAAGAAAAGTTGCGAATCGAGGGTGAAGGTAACCAAATAAAGTTCGGAATTCAGCGAAAGGTTCGCTGAGAATTTCACACTCGGTCGTTGCATCAGGCGTTGCCGGCGGCAAATGACCCGGTTCGCGCTGATTCTACAGGACCTTGCGGCTTCCCCACACTCTTGGGCGTCGTTGGGCGGAAGGTGGAATCGCCGCCGCCTCGCTGGCTTTCTCCCTCGCTCCCTAGTCCCCGGTCCCTCGTTGAGCATCCCCCTCAACGAGCTCCGCTACCAGCGCAGCCTGTAGCGTCAACGCACCGCGGCCGTCTTCCTCCTACCTCAGATCTGAGGCAGTCCAAGTCGGTGCGGCCAAACTATTGGTCTAACATGGGAAGCAGATTTCGTTGCGGACAGGGAGAGTGCATTTCATGACCTACGATGTCGGACGGGCTTTAGAACTGCTGCGAGCTGGCTCAACCCTTCCGACAGCAACATTCCGGGAGGGGCAAGAGGAAGCAATTCGCCACGTTGTAGAGGGCCGCGGCCGGCTTCTCGTCGTACAGAAAACCGGCTGGGGTAAGAGCTTTGTCTACTTCATCGCGACCAAGCTACTTCGCGAATCTGGCGCAGGCCCGACACTTTTGATTTCGCCATTGATCGCACTAATGCGAAACCAGATTGCCGCGGCCGAGCGAATGGGTGTCCACGCAGTCACAATGAACTCAGACAACGCCAATGAGTGGGACGAGGTTGAACAACAGGTTCGCAAGAACCGGGTTGACATCCTTCTAATATCGCCGGAGCGATTGGCCAACGAGCGATTCCGAGACAACGTCCTAGCTAAGATTGCTGCTGAATTATCTCTGCTTGTCATCGATGAGGCACACTGCATATCAGACTGGGGACACGATTTTCGGCCGCACTATCGACTCATCGAACGAATCGCGCGAACGCTCCCCAGGAACCTGCGGTTACTCGCAACCACAGCCACCGCGAACAACCGAGTGATGAGCGATCTTCGGGAGGTGCTCGGCCCGGAGTTGGAAGTCTCGCGCGGTGACCTGGGTAGGCCATCCCTGACCTTGCAAACAATCCGAATGGGATCGCAAGCGGAACGCCTTGCGTGGCTCGCTGAGCGGCTTTCACAGCTAGCCGGAAGCGGAGTGATTTACACGCTCACAGTCCGGGATGCAAATTTGGTTGCCGAATGGTTGAAGTCGCGCGGCCTGAACGTGGAAGCCTACACAGGCCAAACGGGCGATCTGCGTGAACCGCTAGAGCAGGCTCTGCTCGCGAATCGCGTCAAGGCGCTCGTGGCGACAACCGCCCTAGGAATGGGCTTCGATAAGCCGGACCTCGCATTCGTAATCCACTATCAGACACCTGGATCGGTGGTCGCCTATTACCAACAGGTAGGACGGGCAGGACGTGCTATACCATCAGCGTATGGGGTTCTGCTGGCCGGTGACGAGGACCAAGAAATCACGGGCTTTTTCATTGAAAGTGCTTTCCCCACCCGATCAGAAGTTGCCGAGGTACTTCACGCGCTTGAAGCTGCCCCAAATGGCCTGTCGATTCCCGAACTGATGGCTCAAGTGAACCTGACAAAAGGGCGCATCGAAAAGACTATGGAACTGTTGTCGCTGGAATCGCCATCCCCAATCGCCAAGCAAGGAGCGAAGTGGCAGCTCACGGCTGCGCGGCTGAGCGATGGATTCTGGCAAAGGGCGGAGAGACTCACAGCCTTGAGACGACTCGAACAGCAACAAATGCAGGAATACGTTGCCTTACCGACAGGGCACATGGAATTCCTAATTCGCGCTCTCGACGGAACGCCAGACAGGCATCAGCCGCCCCAGATGGGGCCTCTTCCTACAAAGCCGAACCCTGTCCTCGTGCGGGACGCGGTGACCTTCCTCAAGCGCACAAACTTGCCAATTGAGCCGCGAAAGAAGTGGCCAGACGGCGGGATGCCGAGGTACGGAGTCCGAGGGGCAATCCCTGTCGAACAACGAGTCGAGCCAGGTAAGGCGCTCTCGATTTGGGATGATGCTGGGTGGGGCGCGAAAGTGAAGGCTGGGAAGTACTCAGATCGTCGGTTCGGAGACGACTTGGTGCAAGCCTGTGCGGCGATGGTAAGGGCTTGGAATCCGCAGCCGACACCAACTTGGGTCACCTGCATTCCCTCGCTGCGCCACCCGAGGCTCGTGCCCGACTTTGCGGAAAAGCTAGCCAAATCGCTTGGATTGCGCTTCGAGGTTGCTTTCCGAAAGACGGACAACCGGCCCGAGCAAAAAAGTATGGCTAATAGCACGCAGCAGGCACGAAATCTCGACGGTTCTCTCGAACTTAGCGTCGATCGCCTGCCTGCTGGGGCGGTATTGCTGGTCGACGATCTCGTCGATTCGCGCTGGACAATGACAGTGGCTGGCTGGTTGCTGCGATCGCACGGCTCCGGTCAGGTGTTTCCGTTGGCGCTTTCGTATGCGGGGAACGGCCAATGAGCTCATCAATCTCCGCCAACACGCAGGCCATCTTGCTCCTCACCGCGCCTCTCATCACAGGCCGCAATGGGATAATGAACGAAGAACTGCTCACGCCTAGCGAGTATCGCCGCCTTGCCCGCAGACTGAGAGAGCTTGGACATTCACCTTCTGACCTGCTGCAGAACGGCTCGGCCCAATTGCTCCGAGAACTGAACGACATCGTTCCTGGTGACCGAGTCGGTCGCCTGCTTGATCGTGGGTTTCTGATCAGCCAAGCCATCGAACGATGGCAGTCACGCGCAATTTGGGTCTTGAGCCGAGCAGATTCGGAGTACCCAAGAAGGATAAAAAGTCAGCTCAAGGACGATTCCCCCGCCGTCTTATATGGATGCGGCCAAGCCAAGCTGCTGGATTTCGGCGGTCTCGCCGTCATAGGGTCTCGCCATGCCGATCAGGTCTTCATCGAATACACGGAAGCAGTGGGCCGACAATGCGCACAGATAAAGAAGAGCGTGATCTCAGGCGGTGCCCAAGGCATAGACCGTGCGGCTATGCGGGGAGCCTTGGAAGCTGGCGGTGCCGCAACGGGCATTCTCGCTGACGGCCTGGAACGCGCAGCGCTCAACCGGGAGAATCGCAACTGGCTACTTGAAGAGCAGCTTGCTCTGGTTTCGCCTTATGACCCAAGCGCTGGATTCAACATCGGTCATGCGATGCAAAGGAACAAGCTGATCTATGCCCTGGCCGATGCGGCACTGGTGGTGAGCGCTGATTTCGAAAAGGGCGGTACGTGGGCCGGTGCAACTGAGCAACTGCAGAGACTACGATTCGTTCCAGTTTATGTCAGATCCTCAGGAGAGTTAGAACGGGGACTCCAGGCACTGGTGAAGATGGGAGCAAAGCTCTGGCCTAACCCGCAAAACTCCGACCAACTCCTTGCTGTCTTTGATGAGGTGGAGCGGAGCCCAGATATTGAGCAGCCACAATTTGCATTCCAACCTTTGTCAGCCGAGCACACGACCTCGAAGGCCCCCCTGATTGACGACTCAAACGAGGCGGCAGGGAACGGTTGGAACCCCGGAAGCGCCGCGAAACAAGAACAACCCTCCGACGGTAGGCAGAGCTCAGAAATCGCACAAACTTTCACGGATCAAGAACCGGCTCTCGATCCCGCCGAAGCGCTGATTGGGTACATACGGGAGATTCTCGCCCGCCTTCTGCGGACACCGATGAGCGAGAGCGAAATTGCTTCCGCCTTGCAGGTTTCGAGCGCACAGGTCAGAACATGGCTCAAGAAGCTCATCGACGAGGACGTTCTCGAGAAACGAGCAAAACCGTTGCGGTATGCAGTGCGACAAAAGATGCTTCTTTGAGCGACAATCTTTATTCCTATGGAACCCTGCGGCAAAATGTGTGGGCCCGGCTACTCCGCATGACTGGCTCTGAGACCCCTGCTTGGATGGGAAAATCGCGCGCCGCGCGGACCCACATCAATCTCGGGATCGGAGGCGCCGGGGCAGTCCCGCCAAGCGCTACTGCAGCTATCAACCCCCCGCCCGATCCTCTTCCAAAGGCATTGCCCCTGAGCCCGTCCCGACCCAAAAGGCCCCCGCTGTCAAGCCAGGTGCCCGCCCTGGCCGACCCCCAAGCCACTGAAAACACAGCGCAAATAATTTCCGCCAACGTTGCCGGTAATTACGCCGCCTTGGCGCACAATCATTCCATGATCGACGCGCAGACCACCATCGCTCCCCCACCGTTCCCTTGTTCCCTTGTTCCCTCGGTCCGTACCCCTGCCTTCTACCCCCCCACCCCCCTATACCCCACCGGGGTATCAAAACGACCCTCTTCGCAGCCTACGTCGTTCAGAATCAACAGAGGGATTCCAAGAAAGGCCCGAAACCGCGTCAATTTTCGTCGCCAAACGTCGCCAAGAGTTCAAAATATTGGCCCCTTTTCGGGGGTTTCGTCGCCAAATTGCCAACTCGCCGTCTTGCTGACTCGTCGAGTCTTGCGCATTCGGCACGTCGCAAGCTCCGCCGCTACTCCGCCCGCAACGCCTCCATCGGGTTGATGGATGCCGCCCTTCTTGCCGGAATCCAGCACGCCACCAGCGCCACGCCCGCCAGGATCACCGGCACAACGACAAAGGTCGCCAGATCGTGCGGCTCGATCCCGTACAGAAAGCTCGCGGACAGTTTGGCCAGCATCCACGCCGCGGGCCAGCCCAGCGCCACAGCGATCACCGACAAAACCAGTCCCTGCCGCAAGACGAGCCGCTCCACTCTGCCCGGCTGTGCTCCCATCGCCATCCGGATGCCGATTTCCCGGCTGCGGCGGCTGACCCCGTAACTCATCACTCCATACAGCCCGACCGCGGCCAGCGCCAGCCCGATGCCTCCGAAGATTCCGAACAGCGTTGCCGCCAGCCGCGGCAGAAAGTAGGCGTTGCGCACATGTTCATCCATGGTCTCCTCGCCATAAATGGCCATGCCGGGGGCCAGCATCCGGATCTGCCGCCGCACTGCTTCCATCAGCGCTCCGGGCTTGCCGGCCGCACGAACGACTAATGTGTAGCCCACAAAGGGATCGACAACCGGAACCTGATCGAGCGAGCGGTACAGCGTCGGCTGCGCTTTCTCGCCGAGGGTGGATCTCACGTCTCCCACCACCCCGGCAATTTCGTAGATATCTTTCCCGTTCGTCACCTGCTGGCCGACGGCACTGGCTCCTCCAAAGACCTTCTCGGCAAACGCGCGATTGACGATTGCCGTCATTGCTCCGCCTTTACCCTCTCGAAAATCGCGGCCCTCCACCTGTGGAATGCCCATCGTCCCGAAATATCCCGGCGTCACCAGGTAGAGGTCGGCGTTCACCTTGTCCTTGCCGCTGTTTTGCTCTCCGGCAATACCGAATGCGTCGTTATAGTTGATCATGGAGAGCGGAATGTGATCGGTCCACGCTGCGGACACCACTCCCGGTAAGGCCGCCACCCGCTCCCTCACCTGGCTCAGAAACTGCGTCGTCTTCTCGGCGGAATACCCGTAAAGCCGCGGATCGACAGACATCGTCAGGATGCCGCGCGGCTGAAATCCGGGATCGATTGTGGCGGCGCTCTCGAGGCTTCGCAGAAACAGCCCCGTCATCGACAGCAGAATCGTGGCCATTGCAATTTGCGCGATGGTCAGCAGATTGCGCAGCGTCCATCGCCGCGCCGGCCGTGCCAGCGCGTCTTCGCCTTTCAGCGCGTTCATCAGCGCAGGCCGCGACGCAGCCCACGCAGGAGCCGCGCCCAGCAGCAACCCGCTCACCGCGCTCAGCAGGAATGTGCCCGCCAGAACCCGCCAGTCCATCCCCACGCTCAGGTCAATCGGAATCTGCACCGGAAGGCGGAACGAAGCTAGCCCCCGCGTCGCCCAGAGCGACAGCAGCAGGCCCGCCGCCCCCCCGCAAAGTCCCAGCAGCACGCTTTCCATCAGCATCTGCCGCCTCAGCCGTCCGCGGCCGGCCCCCAAAGCCAGACGCACTGCCATCTCCCGCTGTCGCGCCACTGCCTGGGCAAACAACAAATTGGCCACATTGAACGCGGCGATGGCCAGCACCAGCAGCACCACCACCAGCAGCGCGGTCAGGAAGATCAGGATCGGCTTCAGCGAGCTCGGCGGAAGCATCCCAGCCTCGGTCAGCACAAAGGAGTGGTGACTGTAGATATTCGGATAGCTTGCCGCCAGACGCTGCGTCAGCGCATCCAGCTCGGCGGCTGCCTGCGCGCGAGTCACGCCGGGCCGCAGCCGCCCTGTGATCCACACCATGGAATCGTTGCGGTCGGTTCTGCTCGGAAAGCTCGGAATCATCCGCTCCGCATTGCCCAGCGGAACCCAGAACTCGGCGTAAAGAAGCTGATCGATTCCGTGGAAACTGGCCGGAGCGATCCCCACCACGACGAAGCTGTGTCCCGAGATGGTGATGGACTTGCCCACAATCGCGGGATCCCCCCCAAACTGGCGTCGCCAGAGCCCCGCGCTCAGCACGGCCACCGGCTCCTGCTCCTCGCCGCTCACGAAGCCGCGGCCGCGCAGCATCCTCAATTCCGCCACTTCGAAAAAATTGGCGGTCACCAATTGTCCCCACACCCGCTCCGGTTCCCCGCTTCCACTCACCGAGGCGGGCAGCAGCGGAAAGTACGCTGCAACACCGGAAAAGCTCCTGACCTGATCGCGAATGTCCTCATAGAGCGGCCATGAGAAGCCGCCGACTCCGCTCTCCGGATTTACCGCCACCAATGTCGCCGCATCCCCCACCGGCGCCGGCCGCAGCACAAACCGGCTGACCATCGAGAAGATCGTCGCGTTGCAGCCGATCCCCAACCCGATCGACAGCACCGCCGCCGCCGTCACTCCGGGATGCTTCCTCAGCGTCCGGAACGAATACCGCAAATCGCCCGCCAGCGACTCCAGCCAGGGCAAGCTGTTGCGCTCGCGATAGGCAGTCCGCACCTGCTCCGCGCCGCCCAGCCGGATCAGCGCCTGCCGACGCGCCTCTTCCCGCCTCAGCCCCTCGCGCACGCCGCGCTCCGTGTCCAACTCCACGTGCATCTCGATCTCTTCGTCGATCTCGTCATTCGCGCGCTCCCGGCCAAACGTGCCGCACAGCCGCTTCCACAGAACTCGCACTTCCTTCATTTCCGCCCCCGTTACCCTTCGCTCTCGCTCGCGGCCTTCAAAAAGCGGTCCAGGATCGCGGTTGTCTGCTCCCAGTCCCTGGCCTCTTTGACAACCTGCTTCCGTCCGGCCTTCGTCAGCTCGTAGAACTTCGCCCGCCGGTTATTCTCCGACGTTCCCCAGCGCGAGCGGACATACCCCTCCTGTTCCAGCTTCAGCAGAGCCGGATACAGCGTGCCGTAGTTCAACTCCAGCAGTTCGCCGCTCGTCTGCTCGATGCGCCGCGCCAGTCCATACCCGTGCTGCGGCCCCATCGTCTCCAGCGTGCGCAACACCATCAGCGCCAGCGTCCCCTGCCACACATCGGCCTTGCCGCCCATTCCGCATCCTCCTATGGGAAACCCATAGATCAGAACATACAACCTGTCCTATGGGAAAGCAATACGGGAATCCTCTCCGCAAAGTTCCATCCCGCCCCGGCCCGCCCCACCCGCGCGGTGTCATCCTGCCAGTCCTTGCACTTCACACTCCCTAGTCCTATGCTGGAGACCGCAAAAAGTGAGGTGCGAGCCATGAAATTCAATGTCAAGGCTCTGGCCCTGGCCTGCGCAATCCTGTGGGGAGCTGCGGTGCTGGGGGTGGCCCTGGCCAACCTGATATGCGCCGCCTACGGCCAGCAATTCCTGCAAATGCTGTCCTCATGCTATCCGGGCTATCACGCCGCACGGACCATTGTTCAAGTTGTGATCGTCACGCTCTATGCAGTCGCGGACGGGCTGATCGGCGGCGCGATCTTCGGTTGGCTCTACAATTGGCTGGCGAAATTCGCCTGCTTAGGCGCGGCAGACCAGAAGTAGACAGCCGGCGTCACAGGTCTCCGTCGCCGGCGTGGGAAGGCAATCGGAGTCGAAGAGGGATCTGGTTTTGTCTTTCCGCGCGAGCGCAGCCTCTAGCCCTTGCGGAGGGAGCAGGGGCCTTCAGGCTCCTGAAACAAGACCTCAAACCAATCCGGGCTTCAGCCCCGGAAGGCCCGTATCAGGGCACGAGTTGACTCGGGCCAAAAGCCGTCACTACTCTTTTGAAGAATTAAGTACACGGCGAGGCCGCGATGGCCCCTCCCGGAGGGAGGAAAAGAATAGCCCGGGGCGTCAGCCCTGACCCACCCCGTCCCCGGAATTTCCGAGCCCCGCAGGAGCGCCAGAACCTCTCGCTCATCACCCTAACCCCACGTTTTCCGCGCCGTCTCCCGGCGGCCACTGTAGACTCTGTATGAGCCATGAAACCGAGCCTCCCTGAGTTCATACGCTGCTGGAAGGATAGCGAGTTGAGCGAGCGCGCGGGAGCGCAGTCGCACTTCAACGATCTGTGCGACATCCTCGGCGAGCCGCACCCCGCCCATGCCGACCCCAAAGGCGCCGAATACACATTCGAGAAACACGTCAACAAGATCGGCGAAGACAAAGGCTTTGCCGACGTCTGGAAACGCGACTTTTTCGGATGGGAATACAAGGGACCTCATAAGGACCTAAAAGCTGCCTACCGGCAACTCCTCACCTATCGCGAGGACCTCGGAAATCCCCCGCTGCTGGTGGTCTGTGATTTTGCCCGCTTCGAAGTTCACACCAACTTCAACAACACTCCGCCAGTCGTCCACAAGTTCACGCTCGACGATCTGATCCTCACCACTCCCGTTCCGGGCTCCGATTTGTCGGCGCTCGATATCCTCCGAGCCGTCTTTCAGGAACCCGACAAGCTCAAGCCTGGCGCGCTTGAAGTCCGAGTGACACAAAAGGCAGCCGAGGAGTTCACGAAACTCAAAAACAATCTACGGGACCGCCACACCGACAACGAGGCCGTCGCCCGTTTTGTCATGCAGTTGTTGTTTTGCCTCTTTGCCGACAGCGTCGGCCTGCTTCCCGATAATCTCTTCCGAAAAACGATTCAGGTCGACCGCCAGGAGCCCAAGAAATTCGTCCGCAAGCTCAAGAAGCTCTTCGCCGCCATGGCCACTGGGGACAGCGAATTCGGTTTTACCGCCATTCACCATTTCAACGGTGGCCTCTTTCGCTCCGGCGACGATACGGTGCTCGATCTTACGCACGAAGATATGGGCATTCTGCGCAACGCCGCGCAACTGGACTGGGGCCGCGTGGAACCGGCCATCTTCGGCACGCTCTTCGAACGCATCCTCAATGAGGAAAAGCGCGCTCAGTTGGGCGCGCACTACACCAGCCGGGAAGACATCCTGCTCATCGTCGAACCGGTTGTCATGGCCCCGCTCAGGCGGCGCTGGGCCGAGGTCAAGGCAGGCGCCGAAGAAATCGCCGCGGCCATCCAGACCGCCTCCAACAGCACGCGCGCCAAGCTTCGCGCGCAACTTGAAGCGCGCCTCCTCGACTGGATGGACGAACTCGCCCGTGTCCGCATCCTCGACCCCGCCTGCGGCAGCGGCAACTTCCTTTACGTCGCTCTCAAGCTCCTGCTCGACCTTTGGCGGGAAACGCAAATCTTCTCCATCGACCATCATCTGGCCTACCTGTCCTGCAAAGTCGGTCCCTCACAGCTCTACGGCATCGAAACCAACGTCTACGCGCACGAGATGGCCTCGGTGGTGGTCTGGATTGGCTACCTGCAATGGCGCAAGGACAACGGCATGGGCGAGCCGGAAGAGCCCATCCTGCGGGTGCTTACGAACATCCAGCATCGCGACGCGATCATCGAACTCGACGCCCAAGGCGCTCCCAACCTCGACTCCGCGGGCGACCCCAGCGAGCCGGCCTGGCCCAAGGTCGATTTCATCGTCAGCAATCCGCCCTTCCTCGGCGGCAAGCTCCTGCGCCGCAACCTGGGCGACGCCTATGTCGACGCTCTTCTCAAGCTTTACCGCGATCGCGTTCCCGCCGAAGCCGACCTGGTCACGTATTGGTTTGAGAAAGCCCGCGAAATGGTCGAGCGCAAGCAAGTACGCGCAGTGGGACTGGTCGCCACACAAGGCATCCGCGGCGGCGCCAACCGCGAAGTGCTCAAACGCGTCGCCGAAACCGGCAACATCTTCATGGCCTGGAGCGACCGCGACTGGATCAACGAGGGCGCGGCGGTCCACATCTCCATCGTGGGCTTCGACGGCGGCGAGGAGCCGGGGCATATGCTGAACGGAGCGCCGGTGGAAGCGATCAACCCCGACCTGACCTCCGGATCGGACGCAACCCTCGCCCGCCCGCTCCCGGAAAACGCAAATCTCTGCTTTATGGGCACCACAAAAGTCGGAGCCTTCGATCTCGATCCCGAGACAGCCCGCAAAATGCTCGCCGCGCCGCTGAATCCCAACGGCCGGCCCAACTCCGACGTGGTTCACCCCTGGGTCAATGCCTTCGACATCACGCACCGCCCGCGCGGCATGTACATCGTCGATTTCGGCGTGGATATGCCGGAGGAACAAGCCGCCCTGTATGAGGTGCCATTCGAATACGTGCGCGAGCACGTGTACCCCGAGCGCAAGTCCGATAATCGCGACCTCGGCGAAAAGCCGAAGTGGCTACACGCGCGTCCGCGCCCGGATCTACGCGCGGCACTTGCCGGGCTCAAGCGTTACATCGCCACTCCTGCGGTCTCCAAGCACCGCACTTTCCTCTGGTTGTCGGGTGAGGTTTTGCCTGACCATGCTGTTTTCGCCATCGCCCGCGACGACGATTACTTCTTCGGCGTACTTCACTCTCGCGCACACGAGGTTTGGGCGAGGGCGCAAGGCACACAACTCCGCGAAGTGGAGAGCGGATTTCGCTACACGCCCACCTCGACATTCGAGACCTTCCCGTTTCCCTGGTCGCCAGGCACGGAGCAAAAGGATTCGCCCCTAGTCAAAGCCATCGCCGAAGCCGCGCGGGAACTTGTGCAGCAGCGCGATAACTGGCTCAATCCACCCCACGCCGCGCCGGAGGAGCTCGCGAAGCTGACGCTCACGAACCTCTACAACAAGCGCGCCAACGGCAAATGCGCGTGGCTTGAGAACGCCCACCGTAAACTGGACAAGGCCGTCCTTGCCGCCTACGGCTGGCCCTCCGGTCTCTCGAACGAAGAAATTCTCTCCCGGCTCCTCGCCCTCAACCACGAGCGCGCTGCAGCCGCCTCAGCCTGAACCGGATCGACCGCCAGCGCATTCAACCTTTGCTGTCGACTCGCCGGTTCTCCGCCGCCTTGTCAAGCGCCCAAAGACTCCAGAAATCCCCGTAACCCCCTCAAAACACAGCGCAAAAAGATTCCGCCCGTTTTTGCAGATCATTTCCCCCCTCAGGCGCACAATCGTTCCATGATCGACGCGCAGCCCAAAATCGCTCCCCCTCCGTCCGCTGTTCCCCGTCTTTCCGCTCCCTGTTCCCTGTTCCCTGATCCCTGTTCCCACCCCGCAAAAAGAGCTGGAAGCAAGGAGCTAGCAGCTAGAAGCTGGAGACCCCCTACCCCCCACCCCCCTTTTTAGCCCGTTTTTCGCAACAACCCTTTTGTAATCAACACAACCTCCCCAAAACCGCGTCGCAAAATGGCGTCAAAAGTTCAGAAAACGAGCCTTTTTTCAGGGTTTTCGTCGCCAAATTGCTATCTCGCCGTCTTGCTGGCTCGCTGACTTGCTCCCTGTTCCCTTGCTGCCTTGCTCCCTCCTTTTCGGTAAACTGTCCTCATGGCGGAGATTCAGCGCAGAAAAACGCCCACAGTCAACATCGGGCACGTTCGCGTCGGCTGGGAAGTTCCTGTCGTCGTCCAGTCGATGACCAACACCGACACGGCCGACGTTCAGTCCACCATCGAGCAGGTTGTGGCCTTGGCTCTCGCCGGCTCCGAGCTGGTCCGCGTCACGGTGAACACCGAAGCCGCCGCGGCCGCGGTTCCGGCCATCGTCGAAGGCCTCGAGAAGCGCGGCCTCCGCGTGCCGATCATCGGCGACTTCCACTACAACGGCCACATCCTGCTGAAGAAATTCCCCGCTGCCGCTCGCGCGCTCGCCAAGTACCGCATCAATCCCGGCAACGTGTCCATCGGCCGCAAAGACGACGACAACTTCCGCACCATGATCGAGTGCGCCGTCGAGAACCAGAAGCCGGTCCGCATCGGCGTGAACTGGGGCTCGTTGGACCAGTCGCTGCTGACGCGGATGATGGACGAAAACTCGCGCTCGGCACAGCCGCTGCCCACGCGCGACGTGATGATCGAGGCCATGATCGAGAGCGCGCTCTTGTCGGCCGCCGCAGCCGAGCGCTATGGCCTCGGCCACGACCGGATCATCCTTTCCGCCAAGGTCAGCGGCGTTCGCGACCTGCTCGACGTCTACACCAAACTTGCCGCGCGCAGCGACTATCCGCTCCATCTCGGCCTGACCGAAGCCGGAATGGGCGCGAAGGGACTGATCTCCTCGACCGCCGGACTCGCGCCGCTGCTACTGAACGGCATCGGCGATACGATCCGCGTGTCGCTGACGCCCAAGCCCAACGGCGACCGGACGGAAGAGGTGCTGGCCGCGCAGCAGATCCTGCAGTCGCTCTCGATCCGCAGCTTCATGCCGCAGGTGACGAGCTGTCCCGGTTGCGGCCGGACGACCAGCACGTACTTCCAGGAGCTGGCCGAGCAGATCCAGAACTACCTGCGCACGCAGATGCCCGAGTGGCGCAAGAAGTATCCCGGCGTCGAGGAACTCAAGCTCGCCGTCATGGGCTGCATCGTCAACGGCCCCGGCGAGTCCAAGCACGCCAACTTAGGAATTAGTTTGCCCGGCACCTTCGAGGAGCCCAAGGCGCCCGTCTACATCGACGGCAAGCTGGCGACCACGTTGCGCGGCGACACCATCGTCGCGGAGTTCAAGCAGATCCTCGACAGGTACGTCGAAAGCCACTACGGCAAGGCAGCTCCGGCCGGAACCGCCGTGGGCGCGCACTGATCCCTGCGGGCGACGCACTCGCTGGTCCCTGGACCTTCGTAACTTCGCTTGCCGTCCCTATCGCGCTACTCTGTCCCTATCTCTTCACGGAGACCTGCGATGCGGCCACACCTCCGCCGTACCCTCGCGGTCCTCGTCCTCGGGGCGCCCGCCTTGGGCTTCGCCGCCAAACCCCGCCCCTGCATTCCCGCGGACCAGGCCGCGAAATTGCTCAATAAAGACATCTGCATCTCAGCGCATATCTATGACGTGGTTGCGCTTCAGGACGGCACGCAATTCCTCGATGTCTGCTCGCCCCAGACACCCGACGACCAATGCCGGTTCACCGTTGTAAGCCTCAGGGAAGACCGCGACACCGTCGGCGAGCTCGGAAGGTACCGCGACCAGAACGTCGAGATTCGCGGCATCGTCCAGCCTATGCACGGCCGATCGGGCATCGTCCTCAGCCACGCCCGCCAGTTCAACGGCGGCCCGCCCCGGTTCCGGCCCAACCCCCTGCTCGCCCGCGGATTCTCGGCCGAGCAGGACCGCCCGCCCATCAACGACCCCAACCTGCGATCGCAGGGCGGCCACCGTTCCTTCATGAACACCAGGGACAAGGAAACGTTGCCGGCGAAATAGCGGGGCCGGCGGGATTCATGCGGAAGCAAGCCCGGGAACCCCGTTAAGGGAGATAGCCTGACCGCAGATTTGGTTTGCCCGATCGAGGACCAAGCCCCATCACGGCAATTGCGCCTCTTCGAACGGCGGCGCGAAACGCGCACCATACCATAGAATCCACGCAGCAGCGAACAGCGAGACGAGGGTCGCGCCGAGGCCGATGCTGAGGTTCGAGCGGTCGCTGATGGCGCCGATGATCTGCGGCGAGAAGGTGTCGCCGAAGGCGTGAATGCAGAACAGGTTGAGCGAAATCGCCGTCGCCCGCACGGCACCGCTCACTGAGTTCACGATGGCCGCATTCAGCGGTCCGGTATTCAGGAAGATGAAGAACTCGGCCAGAACCAGTGCGGGAATGGTCATCGAGTGCGGCCCGAAGAAGACCAGAATCCCGAACGGCAGCGTCAGCACCACGCTCCAGAACGATAGCAGATACAGCGCGCGATGATCGGTTCGCTGCCAGCGGTGCGCAATCCAGCCGCCGGCGATGGTGCCTCCGATGCCGTCGATCACGGTAATCGCGCTCACCACCAGGCTTGCATTCGCCACCGAAAGCCCGTTGACGCGGTGCAGATAAGTCGGCACCCAGGCCGAGATCCCGCCCAGCGCAAAGGTGATGGCAGCCAGACCAAAGGTCGAGGTAAGGAATGCGCCATTCCTGAAGAGACGCAGGCGCGGCCGCACGAAACGGACGCTGCCGAATGTGAAGGTGATCGCCGCCAGGCTAAACGCCGTCAGGAAAGCGCCCATCTTGAACAGACGCAGCCGCCGTTTGACGACACGCTCGAGCGCATCCCAGGAGGCGAACCGCGTTGGCGCGGCTCTATAGCGGTCCTTCGCTCCGCGTTCGGGTTCGCGGCCCCATACTCCGTAGAGCGCCGCCACCACCAGCCCCGGAATGGCACAGATCAGAAACGGCCGCCGCCAGCCCCACAGGCTGCCCAGTTCCCCACCCACCAGATAGCCCACCGCCGCGCCCACGGGAATCGCCAAATAAAAGATCGAGAGAATCCGGTTGCGCTCCCGTTCCGGATAGAAGTCCGACAACACTGCCGGCGCGTAGATGCCAAATGTCGCTTCCCCGACGCCCACTAGCGCCCGCCGCGTGTAAAGGCTCCAGTAGGTGTGGACAAAGGCGGTACCCAGCGTGGCCAGGCTCCATAGAACCGCACCCGAAATGATCAGCGGCTTGCGCTTGAACTTGTCGCCCAGCCAGCCGCTTGCCGGCGCCGCGAACATGTAGAAGAAGAACAACGCCGTCGTCAGCGCGCCCATCCGCTGGTCGGTCGCGTGGAATTCTTTTTGGATGAGCGGTTGCGCTCCCGGCAGGATGTACCGGTCGACATAGTTCAGAAGATTCAGCGCCAAAAGCAGCAGAACCGTCCCCATTGCGGGACTGATCCGGGGGCGCGGAGCGCGTAAAAAGATCGGTGTCGACAAGTGCGTCCAGTCCGATTCAATCTGGAGGAACACAACGAATACCACAGCGCACGGCGTCCCGCCCACTGAATTACGAAAACATCTCTAATTCCGGTCGATTTGACGCCCGCCCAATCGCCGGCCCGGTCACTTCTTCGGCCGCGGCCAGCTCGCCTCGATCATCGTCCCGATTCCGCCCCGAGGCCGGAATTCGCCCTTCACCGTGGCCCACACCGGGTGGCAGGCTTTTACCACGTCCTCCAGCACCTGGTTGACGATGTTTTCCTGGAAGATTCCCAGGTTGCGGTAGCAGAACAGGTATTCTTTCAGCGATTTCAGCTCCAGGCACCGCTTCCGCGGCATGTAGCGGATGGTCAGCGTTCCGAAGTCCGGAAGCCCCGTCTTCGGACAGACCGAGGTCAGTTCCGGATCGTCGATCTGAATCACATACCCCGGAAACTGGTTCTGCCAGGTCTCGATGGCCGGAAAGTTAAAGTTCAGTCCCGCCTTGGCATGTTCGTCGGTATATCTCGCCTTGGTTCCCATAGCGGTATTGTAAGGGCCGGAACCTGTGCCCCTTTCGATTCATTTCCCATTCGTTTTCCCGCTTCTTATCATGGGTTTCTGCGTCCTATATACTGACCTTGGTTAATTGCATGGCTGAAGCAAGATCGCAAACGAGCCGCCGATGGCTTTGGGCCGGTGCATTCGCCGTCCTGCTTGTCGTTTTCTTCACCTCACGCTACTTTCTCCGCGAGCGACTCCCCGTCCGTGTGGCGCAGGTGGGCCACGCGATGGTTCTCAACACGGTCAGCACCAATGGCCGCGTTGAGCCGGTGCTGAACTACCAGTTCTACAGCCCTCTGGCGACGACCGTAAAAGAGGTTCATGCGCAGGAGGGCGATCTGGTCCGGCCCGGCCAACTGCTGGTGGTGCTCGACGACGTGGCGGCCCGCGCGCAGGTTGCCAGCGCCCAGAGCGCGGTGCGCAATGCCCAGGCGAACCTGGATGCGATCGAGCACAACGGCACCCTTGCGGAACGCCAGGCCTCCGCCGCGGAGATCGAACAGGACCGCCTGGCTCGCGACCAGGCCCAGCGGGATATGGATGCACTGGCGAAGCTGGCTTCGACCGGCGCCGCCGCGCAGAGCGAAGTGGCCGCCGCCCGTCAGCATCTGGCCTCCGCCCAGGCCAGCCTCAATGCGGCCGAGCAGAATGCGCACCAGCGCTTCTCCTCCGGCGACGTATCCCGTGCGCAGGCCGCCCTGGCCGACGCGGAAGCTGCGCTGGCCGCCGCGCAGCATGTCGAGTCGCAGACCGTCATCCGCGCTCCGATCAAGGGCACCATCTACACGATGGATGCTGACCCTTCCGAATTCTCCGAAGCCGGCAAGCTGCTTTTGGAGATGGCCGACCTGAGCAACGAGCGCGTCCGCGCTTACTTCGACGAGCCCGACCTGGGCCGCCTGGCCGTCGGCCAGAAGGTCCTCATCCACTGGGACGCCAAGCCGGATCGCGAATGGCACGGCCACATCACCCGCATGCCCGCCGCCGTGGTCACCTACACCACCCGCAATGTCGGCGAGGTCCTCATCGCCCTCGACGGTCCGGACGACGGCCTGCTGCCCGATACCAATGTCACCGTCAAAGTGACCACCTCCAGCGAGCCGAACACGCTCAGCATGCCGCGCGAGGCTCTTCACGAGCTGAACGGCCAGTACTACGTCTACAAGCTCGACGACGGCGAACTCAAGCGCACTAACGTCTCCATCGGTTCTCCGAATCTGACTCAGGTGCCGATCGTCTCCGGCCTCCAGGACGGGGATACGGTCGCCATCGGCACCACCAACGGGCAGCCCTTGCAGGAGGGCATACCGGTCAAGGTCGAGCGGTGAGACGCCTCCCGACAATGGCTCTTGCGTTGACGGCGGCCTGCCTGGCGGCTAGCGGAGGCTGGGCTCATGCACAGATAGCACCCAGCACCCTTTCACAGGCAAACACCGATTTGCAGGCCGGCGAGGCCGACAAGGCCATCGCTCTGCTTTCTTCGCTGCCCGTTTCCGGCCCCGGCGCCGCGCAGGCTCAGAATCTCCTGTGCCGCGTGCGCATGACGTTGCAGCAGGCAGATGCCGCGGTCACCGCCTGCGAAAACGCGGTGCGGCTCGATCCACAGAGCTCCATCGACCATATGTGGCTCGGCCGCGCCCTGGGCCAGAAGGCCGGACGCGCCTCCTTCCTCAACGCTTACTCGCTGGGCAAGCGCGTCCGCACCGAGTTCGAGGAGGCTGTGCGCCTCGATCCCCGGAATGCAGATGCCCTCTATGACCTCGGCGACTTCTACAAGGAAGCTCCGGGCATCGTCGGCGGCGGGATGGACAAGGCCGAATCCATTGCCCGGCGACTGGACGGCATCGATCCCGCCCGGGCGGCTCAACTGCGCGCCAACATGGCCGAGGCGCGCAAGGACTACGACACCGCAGAGCGCGACTTCAGGCAGGCCATCGCTGTCAGTCCCCACCCGGCTTCTCCATGGATCAATCTCGCCATCTTTTTCCGCCACCATCAGCGCTGGAGCGACATGGAGAATGCGATCCATAGCAGCTTCAACGCAGCCCAGCACGACAAGAACCCCAGCTCCGCGCTCTACGACGGCGCCGGAGTGCTGATTGAGACCAACCGCGACCCCGCATTCGCCGCCAGAATGCTTGAGACTTATCTGGCGGGCTCATCCAAGACCGAGGAGGGACCGGCATTCATCGCCGCCGTTCGCCTCGGGCGCCTCAAGCAACAGCTCGGCGACGCCGCCGGCGCCGATCGTGAATTCGCCGCCGCCCGTGAAATGGCGCACGAATATAATCCGCCACAGGAATCCAGACATTGACCCAGAGAACGCACAACTCGACCGCAGGCAAAAGGCGCAGGCTCGCGGCGCCGATTCTGGCCGGCTTGGCCTTTGCCGCTGCGTCCATTCAGACCGGTGCGCAGGTGTCGCTCACTTCCGTGGTTGAGCTGGCCCAGGAAAACTCGAGTTCCGTCAAGCTCGCCAACACCGACCTTCAGAAGGCGCGGGCTGCCCTTGACCGGACTGAAGACGCATATATCCCCAACTTCGTCATCGGATCCCAGATCGGCTACTCTCACGGCTTCCCAACCGGCCAGCCCTCTGTGGGAAGCGCTACGATGCAGTCGCTGGTTCTCAGCTTCTCTCAGCGTCAATACACGAAGGCTGCAAGGGCCGGTGTGGAGGCCGCCAACCTGAGCCTAAAGGACGCAAAGGAGCAGGTCGCTCTCGACGCCTCCACGGATTACATCGAGTTGGACACAGTCATGCGCGAACTCGATGCCGTTCACGCGCAGGAGCAGGATGCGGTCCGTCTCGTAGCCATCGAGCAGCAGCGTATAGATGCCGGCGTCGATCCGCTCAGCACCCTCCTTCAAGCGCAGTTGACCGCCGCGCAGCTCAAGCTGAGCCGCCTGCATCTGGAGACCCGCTCGGCCACGCTCGCCAAGGAGCTCGCCGCGCTGACCGGCCTGCCGGTCGGCGCCATCACGCCTGACCACGCGAGCATTCCTGAAATTCCCGCCGTGTCGGCCGATGAGGCTCCACGCCCCCTTCCGGGCATTCAATCCGCATCTGCCCTAGCGCGCTCCAAACTGCTGGAGGCAAAGGGAGACGATCTGGCATGGCGCCGCCCATCGATCGGGTTCGGCGCCGTCTATAACTACGACTCCAATGAGCTGAACAGTTATAGCACCTATTACAAAAACTTCACTCCTAATAACATCAGTTTCGGTCTCCAGATCTCGGTTCCCTTCTTCGACTTTGCCGTTCGTGCAAAAGCGAAGGTCTCCGCGGCCGACGCCCTGCGCGCCAAGGTCGAGGCCGAGCAGGTCCAGCACCAAAACGACATTCAAATCACCGAGCTCACGGCCAGCCTGCGCGAGCTCGACGCCCAGGCCGAAATCGCTTCGCTCAAGCAACAGATTGCCAACGAGCAGTTGAAGAGCGTCCTTGCGCAGCTCGAGCTCGGCAACGGAGCCACGAATACGCCCGGCGCCCCGGCGCAGCTTTCACCGGCCGCCGAGCAGCAAGCCCGCATCGACGAGCGCCAGAAGTTTCTCGATGCAACCGACGCTTCGCTCGATTTGAGCCGGGCGCGACTCAATCTGCTCCACGCTCTCGGCCATATCCAGGACTGGCTCGACGAGTTGCACGCGAAATAGTCCCCGACGGGTACCCGCAAAACAACCCCAGAACCGCACTTCTCGCTTTCAAAACTTGTATTAATCCGCTGATTTTACGAGGGTTGTATACGCTGTCAGCGTGAAAGATCGTCCAAACCGCCTGCATCGGCGCTCGCCCCGAACGCGTCTAATGAAACAACGCAAATGGTAGAATAGAAGGGATGGCCATGCCCCTGAAAACACTCTTCCTCAACCCTCCTTCGTTCGAGAACTTCGACGGCGGCGCCAGTTCGCGCTGGCCGGCCACCCGCGAGATCGAGTCCTACTGGTACCCGGTCTGGCTCACCTATCCGGCCGGAATGCTCGAAGGTTCCCGCTTGATCGATGCTCCGCCCCACCACATCTCGGCCCAGCAAACGATCGATATCTGCAAGGAATACGAGTTCCTGGTGCTGTTCACGTCCACGGTCGGGTGGACAGTGGATCAGCGCCTTGCCGAAGCCATCAAGGCGGCCAATCCGTCCATTCGCATCGCCTTCGTCGGGCCTCCGGTGACCACCGATCCCGAGCGCGCCCTCAACGAGTGCTCGGTGCTGGATTTCATCTGCCGCCGCGAGTTCGAGTTCTCGGTCGTGGAGTTCGCGCAGGGCAAGCCGCTCAACGAGATCCTCGGCATCAGCTACAAAAAGGACGGCCAGATCGTTCACAATCCGGACCGGCCTCAGGCCGAGGACCTGGACGCCATGCCCTGGGCCACCAAGATCTACAAGCGCGATCTCGACGTCACGCGCTACAATGTTCCATTCCTGCTCCACCCCTACATCGCGCTCTACTCCACGCGCGGCTGCCCGGCGCAGTGTACCTATTGCCTGTGGCCGCAGACGCTGAGCGGCCATGCTTGGCGCAAGCGCTCCACCGACGACGTTGCCGCCGAGCTGGCCTGGGCCAAACAGAACTTCCCCGAGGTCAAGGAATTCTTCTTCGACGACGACACCTTCAACATCCAGAAGCAGCGCACCATCGAGCTCTGCGAAAAGCTAAAGCCCCTGGGCCTCACCTGGAGCTGCACCTCGCGCGTGACCACCGACCGCGAGACGCTGAAGGCCATGCGCGAAGCCGGGTGCCGTCTGCTCATCGTGGGCTTCGAGTCCGGCGATCCGCAAATCCTCAAGAACATCAAGAAGGGCGCCACCGTGGAGCGCGCCCGCCAGTTCGCCAAGGACTGCCACGACCTCGGCCTCACCATCCACGCCGACTTCATCCTCGGCCTGCCCGGCGAGACAAGGCAGTCCATCCGCAACACCATCAACTTCGCCAAGACTCTGGACTGCGAGACCATCCAGGTCTCCATCGCCCACGCCTACCCCGGCACCGAATTCTACGAGTACGCCGCCAAGAACGGCTTCATCACCAATGCCAGTATGGAAGACGGCGGCGGCCACCAGATGGCGCACATCGAGTATCCGGGCCTGCCCACCGACTACGTGATGGAGATGGTCCACCGCTTTTACGACGAGTATTACTTCCGCCCCAAGGCCGCCTTCCGCGTGGTTTGGAAGGCCGTCCTCAACCGCGACCTGCCCCGGCTCTATGTCGAGGCCAAATCGTTTCTCAAGCTGCGCGCGCAGCGCAACAAGATGGTGAAGCAGGCGCGCACTCAGCAGGCTCCTGCCGGCGCCGGCGCATAGCGATCGGGTTGAGACCCCGGAATGGGCGCCCCCACTCTTGTTTTCGTGACTAGAGTGGGGGGCATTACCGGCATCGCGGCAGCGGCCGCACCGATTGCATTCAGTCGAACGACCCAATGTCCCATCACTCTCTCACGCCGCGCCAGACCCTGATCCTGGCCATTGTTGCCATCAGCGCGCCCCTCGGCGACGCCTGTCTCTCCCGCGGCATGGCCGCCATGCCTCCCATCTCTCTCGCCCATCCCGGAGCCCTGATCGCCGCCGTCTTCACGCCCTGGATCGCTCTCGGCATTGCGCTCCTGATCGGATTCTTCGCCAGCTATCTCACCGCGCTCTCCTGGGCCGACCTCACCTTCGTTCTTCCCGCCACCGCCTTCGGCTACGTCGTCATCGCTCTGCTCGCCAGATTCTGGCTCCAGGAAACCATCTCTCCAGAGCGCTGGGCCGGCATCGTTCTCATCACACTGGGCGTCAGTTTCGTCGCCCAGGGACCTTCCCTCACCCAGCCCCCGTCCCCCGCCGAAGATACCCCGCCCTCCGAAGAGCCCGCCGCAACGGAGGTCGAGCCGCGATGACCATCGCCCTTCCAGCCGCGCCTCTCGCCGCCGGTCCCAATCCCTGGCTCGCAACCGCGATGATCGCCGCCGTCGTCCTCACCTCCACAACCGGCGAAGTCCTCACCGCCGCGGCCATGAAGTCTATCGGCGACCTCGACCTCATCCGCGCGCACTCCGGCCTCAAAGGCGCCATTCGCGCCGTCCTCACCTGCCCTCTTTTCTTTGCCGGAGTCTTCTTCCTCGCCGCCGCCTTCTTCTCGCTGCTTCTGGCTCTCAATCGCTTCAGCCTAAGCCTGGTCGCCCCCGCCTCGGCTTCGCTCACGCTGGTTACGAACGCCATCGCCGGAAAAATCTTCCTCAAAGAGAACGTCGACCGCCGCCGCTGGGCCGCCGCGATCCTCGTGTGCATCGGGGTTTACCTGCTGGCGCATTGACCGGCAAAGCAACGGTCTTCTGGTCCCTTGCCCCTAGCCTGCATTTCTCACAAGCACTGATTTTGGGAGTGTTTGTGTTGGTATTGGAGACACGGTTGGCTTTTTCGATGGGCGTACTGGCCGGAGGAACCCTGTTACGTCCTCGCTATGGCCTGGTTCCGATTCCCGGTGTGTCCTTTGCGCATGGCTCCGCCAGGCCGATGAGTTCAGCAGCGGTACGGAGCGGAGTCTTCTGAGCGACGCGCGCCGGTCAGCAGCGCAGGGCGTGGAAGGCGTGTGCGTAGATGTCTTTCCAGGGATAAGCGCTGCTCATTGCCAGCACGACGCGGCGCGCGCTGATGCGTATGATGGCGCCGATTTTGAGTAGCTTGAGGCGGATGGTATCGACCTGGGCCTGAGCCCATTCGGTGCCTTTCAGTCCCAGGCGGCGCAGCGCTTCCATCAGCGTGTAGGCCAGCGCCGAGAAGTAGAGCCTGAGCTGATTGCCCTTCATTTCGTCGGTGGAGAGCCGGTCGGCGAACAGGCACATCTGTTCCTTGATGCGGTTCTCCATCTCGCCGCGGGCGCAGTAGAACTTCTCGTATAAGTCCTGCGCGGCCCACTGCTCAGCGGTGAGCGAAGTAACCACGAAGCGCGGGTTCTGGCCCTTGTCGAGATATTCGGCCTTGGCCACCACGCGGCGGGCGCAGGACCAACTCTTGCGGGTCTGGTAGTCGAACTCGGTGAAGACGCGGGCTGCCTTGCCGCTGGTCTGGTGCAGGATGTGAGCTTGATGCATCTGGGCGCCGATGATCTTGCTCAACCGCTGGTTGCGCGCCAGGCCGAAGACGTAATCGATATAGTTCTGTTCGCACCAAGCCATCAACGCCTCGCGGCAGAAGCCGGAGTCGGCGCGCAGCACGATCCGCACTTCCGGCCAACGCTCACGCAACTGCGCCACGATGCGCTTGACCTCGTCGAGTGAGCCCGCAGCCGCATCCTGGTTGGCCGGCCGCAGCCGCGCGCAGAGCAACTGGTCGCCGGCGAAGATGTACAAGGGCAGATAACAGTAGCTGTCGTAGTAGCCGTGGAAGAACCGCTCCGGCTGATGGCCGTAGAGCGGGATATCGGTGGCGTCCAGGTCGAGCACGATCTCGGTGGGTGGCGCGGTATGCGATTCGATGAAAAGATCCACCAGCAGACGGTCCAGGGCTTCGGCCGAGTACGTGATCTTGTGATAGCGCCCCGTGCGGCCCACCAGCTCCAGCCGGTTCAACGTGCTCTTGCCGGCCAGCGGCTCGTCCAGATCGCGCTTGCTGCTCAGCACCGCCAGCAGCGGATCGGAGCGCAACTGCTCGTGGTCGTTCAGGTCCTCGTAACCCAGCGCCAGCCCGTAGATGCGCTGCGCCAGCATCTCCCCAAGCGGGTGTTCCACCATCTCCTGGTTGCGCCCGTCCGTGAAGCAGCTCGCCAGACGGCCCAGCAGGTTGATCCTGCGATCAACTGCGCGCAGCAACAATGCCCCGCCATCGCTGGAAACCTGGCCGGCGCTGAACCCGGCCTCCACGCGGCGCGAAAAATGAGCTGTAAATGCGAACGTTTCTTGGTTACACTCTGTCATCAGAAAGGCCGCCCTTCCTCGGCTACAACTACGCCTCGACAACGCAGTTATGCCATGAAAAGACGGCCTTTCCAACACTTTTCCTATCCGTCGTCCCCGCAATCGGCAATCCGCCTGTGAGAAATGCGGGCTAGTCCCTAGCTCCTTGTCCCACCCACCGCATCAGCCCCCGCGGCTTCAGGTCTGGAATCAGGAAGTCCTTCACCTGCCCCTCCGCGGAGCACACCGCCTCCGCCGCCAGATGCCCGCTGCGCGCCGCGCTCTCCATCGTCGAAGGCCAACCCGTCTGAATCCAATCTCCCGCCAGCCAGCAATTCGGCCACGGCGCCTCGCTCTCCGGCCGCGCCGCATCGATCCCTGGCGGCACGGTGAACGTCGCCCGCACTTCCTTCACCAGCGCCGCCTTCTCCAGCTTCGCCGCCGCAACTTCAGGAAAGAATTCCGCCAGCTCCCGCACCGCCAGCTCGATCGCCTCTCCGCGGCTCAGCGCCGCGAACTTGTGCGACGCGCTCACCACCAGCTCCAGGTAACTACCCTTCGTCTTGCGCCCCGGCTGCAAACGCCCCTTGTTATACATCCAGTGAATGGTGCGATCGAGCAGCACCGCGTGTTCCAGATCCGTAATCTCGCGGTCGAACCAGAGATGCACGCTCGAGATCGGGCTGTGCTCGTGGCGCAGGATCTGCTCCCCAAGCGTGTCCGCGCCCTCCGCCGGCGGCATGGCCAGCATGAGCTTCGCCATCGCCTCAAACGGAACGGCAAGCACCAGATAGTCCGCAACCACTTCGCCCGCGCGCGTCGCGAGCGTCCACTGCGAAGTCTCCTCGTCCCACGCCGCGCCCTCCACGCCCGCATTCAGCAGAACCTCGCCGCCACGCTGGCCCAGGAATCGCTCCGCGCCGCCATACAACTCGCTCAACGGCACGGTGCTGATTCCCATCGCGCCCGCCTCAGCGGAATTCATGAACAGCTCGCGGATCACCTTCGCCGCGTACTGGAGCGCGATCTCGTCCACATCGCCGTTCAGCGCGCTGGCAATCACCAGCCGCCAGAACCGCTCCATGGCGCCTTTGGATTGTCCATTTCGCCGCAACCACGCGCCCAGCGTCTCCATCGAATTCGCCGCTACTGGCCTGAGCAACGCGCGTAATGCCCGCGCCAGCGACCGTTTGTCCTCGCGGGTGAATGCGTGCGCCGTCATCAGCCGCGGCGCGCCGTGCAGCGGCGCGGGCAGCCACCGCGACGGACCCAGCACCGACCGCCGTCCGCCCGGCTCGAGCATCGTCATCTCGCTTGTCCAGTGGATCTGTTTCTCGGCGCCGATGCGCCGGTAGAACCCGATCAGGTTGGTGCAGCACCCGAACAGCACATGCTGGCAGTTGTCGATGACTTCATCCACGCCGGGATACCGGTACGAGCTCGCTCGCCCGCCCAGATACCCGCGCCGCTCCACCAGCTTCACCCGCAGCCCGGCCTCGGCCAGGGCGCACGCCGCGCTCATGCCCGCCACGCCGCCGCCGACCACGGCTACGGCCTTCTCTGCGCCGTTTTCCATCCCATGCACCGCTTCTTTCGCAGTGTAGATGGCTCCGCCCCGGATCCGCTACGGCGCATCTTACCGCCATTTGGGCGGCGAAAAGCCAGGCTCACTTCAGTTTCACTGGACTTGCCCTGCAAAATGGCCCCTCTCGGAGCACAAAACACGTCACAGGAAAACAGCAGGCGCCTCATGCCTGCGCCTCCGCTTCTTTCGGAGTCTTGTCCCCGTGCGGCAGGCGCACGATGAACGTTGTGCCCTCTCCCACCTTAGTCTCGAAATGAATGGTTCCACCGTGCTTGTCGACGATTACGGAACGCGCGATGGCCAATCCCTGCCCCGTTCCCTTGCCAATGTCCTTGGTCGTGAAGAAAGGATCGAAGATGCGGGCTTGCACGTCTTCGGGAATGCCCGTGCCCGTGTCTTGAACGCGAATTTCAGCGTATTCCGGTTCGTTTCTTGTTTCGACCGTGATCTTGCCTTTATCCAGGCCCCGCTGGCGGTTGGCGTCCTCGATGGCGTGCGCCGCATTCACGATCAGGTTCAGGATTACCTGGTTGAATTCGCCCGGATAGCAGCACACCGGAGAAAGCGAACGATCGAATTTCGTTTCCACATCCGCCGCGAACTTCCACTCGTTGCGTGAAATCGTAATCGTGCTTTCGATGGCGTGATTCAAATCCAGCACCGCCTTTTCCGTGGTGCCGGGATGCGAGAATTCCTTCATCGCCGCCACCAAGGCGGTTACGCGGCCTATCCCTTCCAGGGTCTGATCGATGGCCTTGGGAATCTCCTCGGTTAGAAAACGAAGATCCACCCGTTCGGCCGTCGCTTCGGCGGCCGCAACGGCCTCCTGCGACCATGCGCCGCCTTTTGCCGTTGTCAGCAGCCTGCCGTAGACCTCCAGAGTCTCCAGCAAGTTGGGAAACACGTCCTTGAGAAAACGGACGTTGTCGCCCACGTACTGGGCCGGGGTGTTGATCTCGTGAGCGATTCCGGCGGCAAGCTGCCCAACCGACTCCAGTTTTTGGGCCTGCAAGAGCTGCGCCCGGAGCAACTTCCGCTCGGTGACGTCTTCGCACATGCCTTCATAGCGAACCACCGCGCCATTCTCGCGAATGGCACGGATGTTCATTGTGAGCCAGATGGTGCTGCCGTCTCTGCGGTACACCTCGCACTCGAAGTCCCGCACTCCTCCCCGCCGGTCCATGGTCATCATAAACTCCGCGCCGTGCCCGGCATCGACAAAGAACCGCTCTCCCAGCCCCGAGCTTTCGGCGAGCATCTCTTTCGGCGAGCCGTACCCCTGGGTTGCGGCCATGGAGGGATTGACATTGATGAAGCGGCCCTCCGGAGTGCTTTGGAAGATGCCCACAGTGGCGCTGTCGAAGATGCTGTGGTACTTCAGTTCGGTTTCGCGCACGGCGCTCATCATCCGGACCCGCTCTGTAATGTCGTGTCCGATGCCCACAAGCCCCGTCACCCGGCCGCTGCTGTCACGCAGCGGCACCTTGGTCGTCGAGACGATGCATTCCTTCCCTTCCCTGTCGATCACCCTCTCCTCGCGGCCGAACAGAGGCGTTCCCGTGCGGATCACATTCTGGTCGTCTTCGAAATAGCCTCGCGCCAGTTCCTCGGGGAAGAAATCGAAATCCGTCTTCCCCAAAACTTCGTCCGGGCTTTGCGCTCCGACCGCCCGCACCAGAAACGCATTGGCAGTCAGGAATCTGCTCTCTGCATCCTTCACGTAGACGAAATCCGGAATATTGTCGATCAGAGAACGCAGCAGATGCCGCTCGTTTTCCAGAACCGCGCTGGCTTGTCGCGCCATCTCGTCTTGCTGCTTCTCTGCTTTGCTTCGCATCCAGGATCGAACTCCGAGAATCAGCGCCACAACGATTCCGGCGAACACCGCGAGCCCATAAAACTCCTGAATCACCAGCAGCCGGTTGATGAGCGAGAGCTCGGATCGCAAGTCGCTTGCCAGATTACCCTGCAAGCTCTCTAGGGCCTCTTGAACAGCTTGATTCTCCTGCGTAAGGTCCGCCATCTCCCGCCGCGACGGAAGGTGAGCGCTGTTTTCGGCGATGGATGCGTAACTAACTCTCGATCGCGCGTGCAATGCGGCAATGCGTTGCTGCAATGCGGCAATCTGACCTTGCCGGCCGCGGTTGAACTCCATCAGTTTCGCAGCACTGGCCAGAGAGGTAATCACCGTTGCGGCTTCGTGGTCCGCATCGTCCAGGTCGGCTTTCTCCTGGAGCAGGACGGCGTCACTATAGGCTCGGTTCATGCGCACGAATGCCGTGCCTGCCCGCTCGCTTTCGAGCGCCGCCGGGAAGACGAACGTGGATGCGATCCGGGTATGTTCGCGGACCGACAGCGTCGTCCACTGCACGATCGCCAGCAACCCGGCGGCGCCGAGCACCGTCACCGAGGCACTGACGCGAAGCGGTACCGAAGGAAACGATCTCCTCCCGAAAGCGCGCCCCTGCATCGTTTTTGCTCCTTCCTGCCCGGCGCTCCTGGCTGTGCGATGGCCCTGCACCACAAAACCGCCATCCACCTAACACACACCGCAGCCCACGACGGAAAACAGTCGCTCATTCCTTTATCGTCGAAATTGAGGGCCGTCTTGAGGGGCTTGCGTGCAGGATGAGCGTCCTCTAACGAATCGCGTGGAATATTGCGCTCTGGGATTCGAAGCGAAGAAGACAGCAACGATGGCACATCGCCCCGCCGCGGGCGCGGCGAACAACGGACCCTTCGCTCAGCCGCAGGCTGCCCAGATCAGGGACGGACATTCCCGAACTGCGCGCAGGTCGCAGAAGCTCCCCGATCTCCCAGAGTGGTTTCCAAATGCGGCGCGCGAACTAGTTGACGTTCCTGGGGCTTGCTCCTATACTTCTCACGACCCCAGGATAACTTCTCGATTCGAGGCATATCGATGCCAAACTGCACGAAATGCGGCCAGCCGCTTGGAGATGGTGCGGAGTTCTGCGCCCAGTGCGGAGCCGCCGTCAAGTATTGCCCCAAATGCGGCCAACCGCTTAAAGCCGGCGCGATGTTTTGCGCTCAGTGCGGAGCCGCCGTCAGGTACTGCCTCAAATGCGGCCAACCGCTTAAAGAGGGCGCGATGTTTTGTGCTCACTGTGGCGCCGCTGCGAACGAAGTTTGTCCCGATTTTGGGGCGAGTGTTTCCCCCTCGGCGCCACCCACCGGCGCCTATGCGGCCCAGGGGTCGATGACACTGGGCCGTGTCCGGTTCACAATCCCTAAGCCATCCCTTCTTCAATTGAACGAAAACCTCCGACTCGCTCATTACACGAACACCGTCTTCGTCGATGGTTATGCAGTGCGAACAATTGAAATGGGGGAAACGGTCGAATTCGATCTCCCGGTTGGGACCCACGCGATCCAGCTCGAGCACAAGTACAGCGGCGTCAGTACCCTTGGACTCAGCATCCAGCGCATGTCGAACCTATTGCAAGTGCCCGTCGTAGCAGGAATGCTACCCGTCGTGACCGGCGAATACAACTACCTGTGGTGGAAATTCAATCTGAACTTGCAATAATGCGTTGCGCGGCGATGTGTCGGTCCCTGTATCCAGCTTTCGGTGACCCCCGGCTTTCATCCCCCATCTTCGGGCACGAGTACCGAGTCCTTCTCCGCGGACGAAGGACCCGCACCGTCACTGTTGCTCGCTTGATTGGTGGGCAGTGCAGGGCTCGAACCTGCGACCTCCTGCTTGTAAGGCAGGCGCTCTAACCAACTGAGCTAACCGCCCACTTCGCCGCGCAGGGCGCACGGGCTGACCTCATCATACCAGCGCCAGCATTGGCTCCGCACCGTCTTGCCAACTCCGCTCACCCTGCTCACTCCGCTGCGCTGGTTGATACACTCGCCTTGTGGGCACACTCATCGTCAACGCCGACGATTTCGGTTTGACTTCCGGCGTGAACCGCGCCATCGGCGAACTGCACGCGGCCGGCGCGCTGAAAAGCACTTCTCTGATGGCCTGCGCTTCGGCCACTGCCGAAGCCATCGAGATGGCCCTCGACACGCCCTCGCTCGGCGTTGGCTGCCACATCGTTCTGGTCGACGGCGAGCCGGTCCTTCCCCCACGCCAGATTCCCAGCCTCGTCGATTCCCGCACCGGGCGCTTTCCCACCACACTTACGGCGTTCCTGCTGCGCCTTCTCACGCGGCGCATCCGCGGCGCCGAAATCGAGGCCGAAATCGCGGCGCAGATCGACCTTCTTCAGAACACCGGCATTCGTCTCACGCACGTCGACACGCACAAGCACCTGCACATTTTTCCTTCGGTGCTCCGTCCCCTGCTGCGCGCCGCCCGGGCCCGCGGCATCTCGGCCATCCGCAACCCCTTCGAGCCGGCCTGGGCGCTGCGCGCCGCGCATGGGGCGCCCTGGCTGCGTCTGGCTCAAACCGCCGCCGCGCGCTGGCTCGAGCCCGTCTCGCGGCGCATCCTCGCAGAGCATTCCTTCACCACGACCGACGGCACCATCGCTGTCGCGGGCACGGGCGTCCTGGACGCCGCAATGCTGCACAGCCTTCTGCGCCAGATGCCCGCCGGCACCTGGGAGCTGGTGACTCACCCCGGCTACAACGACGCTGAGCTGGCCCGTGTGCGCACCCGCCTCCGCGAATCCCGCGACGTCGAGCGCTCCGCCCTGCTCACCCTCAAGGACTTCCCCGGAGCCAACCCGATCTCGTTTGCCGACTTGCCGGCCCGCTGACTTGCTGAATCCTTGTTTCGTTCCGCACGTCCAAATTGCAGCGGCTACAATCGTCACAGAGAAGGCTTCATGCGCATCGGGATTACCTGCTATCCCACATACGGCGGTTCCGGGGTGGTCGCCACCGAGCTCGGCATCGAGTTGTCGAACCTGGGCCACGAAGTCCATTTCATCTCCTATTCGCAGCCCTTCCGCCTCAACGGCCGCGAAGATGGCATCTTCTACCACGAGGTCCCGGTCTCCAGTTACCCGCTCTTCGAGTTTCCCCCGTACGATCTCGCGCTGGCTTCGCGCATGGCCGAGGTGGCCGAGTACTGCTCGCTCGACCTGCTCCATGTCCACTACGCCATCCCCCACTCGGTCTCGGCGCTTCTTGCCCGCCAGATGCTCGCCACGCGCGGCCGCCGCCTGCCGTTCGTCACGACTCTCCACGGCACCGACATCACCCTCGTCGGCCTCGACCGCTGCTACCTGCCCATCACCCGCCACGCCATCCAGGAGAGCGACGGGGTCACCGCCATCTCCGATTACCTCCGCGACCAGACCATCGCCGATTTCGGCATCACGCGTCCCATCGAGACCATCTCGAATTTCGTCAACTGCGATGTCTACGCCCCGATCAAGGACGAAGCGGCGCGCGCCCGCTGCCGCGCCCACTACGCCGCGCCCGATGAGCCGATCCTGATGCATCTCTCCAACTTCCGCCCCGTCAAGTGCGTTCCCGACGTGGTGAGGATCTTTGCCCGTGTCGCCCGCGAGATTCCCGCCCAGCTCGTTCTGGTCGGCGACGGCCCCGATCGCTCCACCGCCGAGTGGCTCGCCCACGACCTCGGCATTCACGCCCGAGTCCACTTCATCGGCAAGCAGGACCGCGTCAGCGAGATCATCGCCCTCGCCGATCTCTTTCTCATGCCCAGCGAGCTCGAGTCCTTCGGCCTCGCCGCTCTCGAAGCCATGGCCTGTAAGGTTCCCTCCATCGCCACTCGCGTCGGCGGTGTTCCCGAGCTGATTGACGACGGCGTCACCGGCCTTCTCTATCCCCCCGGCGATGTCGACGCCATGGCCGCCGGCGCCCTCAGCCTCCTCGGCGATCCCGCGCGCCTGAATGCCATGCGCGAGGCCGCACGCAAAACCGCACAAAAGCGCTTCTGCGCCGACCTCGTCGTTCCCCGCTATGTTCGCTTCTACGAGCAGATTCTGGGACAATCGGGGGCGTAGCCGAATCTCAACAATATTTCCGGCCTCCGTTCGTCTTCACAATTGATGAACGCGCCGATGAGCGTCGCCCTCATGATCGAGCAGGATCGGCAAATCTCCCGGATTATCGCGGAAGAAGGCTCCCGGCTGCGCAACTTCATCCGCAAGCGCGTGCCCAACGAGGCCGATGCCGAAGACCTGCTCCAGGAGGTTTTCTTCGAGGTTCTCGAGGCCTTTCGCCTCCGCGAGCCCGTGGTGCAGTGGAGCGCCTGGATGTTCCGGGTCGCTCGCAATCGCATCGTCGACTTGTTCCGCAGGAAGCGGCTGTGGGTCTTCGCCGACGGTCCGCAGCCGCTACCCGGCGAAGCCGAAACCTCGTTTCTCGACACGCTTCCCTCACCCGGCGCCGGCCCCGCCGCCGCCTACGTCCGCGGGGTTCTTCTCGACGAGCTCGAGGACGCCCTCGATGAGCTCCCCGCCGAACAGCGCGAGGTCTTCATCGCCCATGAAATCGACGGCGAAAGCTTCAAACAGATCGCCGCCCGCACCGGCGTCAGCGTCAACACGCTGCTCTCCCGCAAGCATTACGCCGTCGCCCACCTGCGCCGCCGCTTGAGCGCAGTCTACAACGACTTTCTCAACACAGGAGACAGACCCCAATGAATTGCCACCGCCCCTTTCGCATCGCCAAGTTCTTCCTCTTCGGATTGCTCGCCCTCGCCGCGCTCGCCCTGCTGGCCTGGGTCGTCATGAGCCTCTGGAACTGCCTCATGCCCGCCCTCTTCGGCTTGAAGATCATCGGCTACTGGCAAGCCATCGGACTGATGCTTCTGTTCCGGCTTCTCTTCGGCGGATTCAGCGGTCCCCGCGGCCATGGACCCTGGCGTGGCCGAATGCGCGATCGCTGGGAGAAGATGACCCCCGAGGAGCGCGAGAAGTTCCGCGAACAGATGCGCTCCTGCTGCGGGCCCGTTCCTCCGTCCGGCCCAACTCCCGCCGCCTGACGGCGACGCCTCCCGGTCCGCATTTCCCTCCCCCTCGCATTCGGCGGCAAAGCCATCCCGGCCTTCGCCGCCGGCGCAATAGTGAGCCGGTCACTTGCAGATGCACCGTTCGGCCGCGCGGACCGGTGAAGAGGCAGCAAGGTTAATGGATGAGTTCATGGGCTATTTATCGATGTATAAACAGATAAGCTATTGATTCTATTGAAAGCCAGATGAGAAAGCGCCCCAATTGCACCGAAAATGAGGCAGTTCTTGCTCAGGATTTTTTCCTGCCCCGCAGTCATGATCTGGGTCGCGCGCGGAGGAGGGCCATGGCGATTTTGGCGGCGCCGAGGAGCCGCTGGCACTCGTCGTTGTCGAAGATGTTCATGAGCATGGCATAGGTGGTGCAGGCAATGAAATCGCCGATGTTCTCGTAACCCACGAGCGGAGGCATGGCATCGCGGAAGGAGAGAGAAGCCTGTTCGCGGGCGAAAAGAGAGTCGTCGTCGTCGGAAGGGGTGAGGCTGTCGTTTTCGGGATCGATGGAAGCGAGGTCGAAGGTGCGATGCCAAGCTTTGATGCAGCGTTCAATGGCCTGATTGTTGGGGATTTCGTTGCACTTTTCGGGTTCGGCGACAGCGACAGAGCTGGCCGCGGAGGGAGAGGGGTTCTGAAGTTGCGTCATGGCAGAATACCTCGATGAGAACTGGCACTAAGCCATGATGCGGCGAAAGGGGGAAATTATCGGCAAAGTTGGGGCGGAAAAAGTGCGCCGGGAGGTGCGGCGCAAGTGAAGGATTGAAAGGGGTTGGCAGGCGAGGGCGGCGGGACGGGCAAGAAAGTTTGGCGCAGAGGCCTTGACAAGCCGATGATCCGCGCTCCTGTCCCTATTCTCTGCCTTTACAGCGTTCGCTTGAACAGCGGCGTCGCGATAAACAGCGTCGCCAAGCCGAAGATCGTCAGAAACGCCAGGTCGCCCTGGATCGCCACCCAACCACCGTCCTTCAGCAGCACTGCCTTGAACCCGTGGATCACGTACGTGAACGGATCGACAATGCCGATGGCCTGCATCCACTTGGGGAACGACTCTGTGGGATACATGGCTCCCGATGGATACAAGAGGAGCACATTGAGCACGCCGAACATGGCGCGCGGCACGAGCGGATCGTCGACACGCACCATGAGCAGAAACATCATGCCGTTGAAGGCAATGGAGCCGGCGAGGATGAGGCTTAACATCTGCATCATGATCATGGGATGAAAGACAATGCCCAGGCCTGCTATGAGCGACCCGATGACCCCGATCGATATTCCGCTCAGCGTGGCCTTGATGGCTCCCGCAATGTTCAACCCGAAAACCAGCTCGAACTTCGTAATCGGCGTGACCAGGTAGCCCTCGTGCACGCCACGCGCCTTGTCGTCGATGTAGAGCATACCGCCGCCGATCATCACCGAGATATACATGGCCAGCGCCACGGTCATCGGCAGAAGGTACTTCAGATAATTCACGTACGGATACAACTCCACCACTTCGAGCGCGATCGATTTGTCGAGCCGGCTTTGCACGGCCGGCGAATTCATCGCGTTCACCAGCGACTGCATCTCCGCCTCGAGGCTGGCCGAGGTAAACAAATCGGAGTTGTCCACCACGAAGCCGAGCTTCGGCGCGTCCTCGGCGTACACCTTCCGTGAGTATTGTGCGGGAATGATCACCGCGGCGTCGATCCTGCCCGTGCGCACGTCCTCGCGCGCCTGCACTTCGTTCGTGTAATCGACCGTCGTGAACGTCTTGATGTTCGCGGCGACCGCATCGAAGGCCTCGCGCACCTTCACCGACTGCGGCCCGTGGTCGTAATCCACCACGGCTACGTGCGTCCCCACGATCTTGCCGCCGAAGGCGTTGCCGATGATCACCAACTGTAGAATCGGCATCATCAGCGACATGATCATCAGAGTCGGCGAGCGGAAAAACTTGCGCATTTCGCGCTCGACAATGGCCATCATTCGGTTCATGGGCGCGCTCCCGGCCGCGGCGGCAGAGTGAATTTCTCCGGCGTCACCTGCTCATCGCGCAGTTGCCGTCCGGTGTAGTGGATGAATACGTCGTCCAGCGTGGTGTTCTGCACGCTCAGCGAGGTCAGCGTCTCGCCCAGGCTCGACGCCAGCTCCACGATCTGCATCGTGGTCTTCGAGCCCGATCTGGTAATCACGCGGTAGAATCCCGAGCCCTCCGGCTGCACGCTGGTCACCTCGTCCAGCTTCTCGAGCCTTCCCTGCCACTGCTCGTCCTCGCGGTCGAAGTGAACCTCGACCACGTTCGCGCCCGCCACGCTGTTCTTCAGCTCCACCGGCGTTCCCAGCGCCACCAGCTTGCCGTGATCCACGATCGCGATCCGGTCGCACAGCTTGTCCGCCTCATCCATGTAGTGCGTGGTCAGCAGCATGGTCAGGTTGCGCGTGCTCTTCAGCTTGTTCAGCATCTCCCACACCGCGATGCGCGACACCGGGTCGAGCCCCGTGGTCGGCTCGTCGAGAAAGAAGATCCGCGGATTGTGCACCAGTCCCCGAGCGATCTCCAGCCGCCGCCTCATGCCGCCGGAAAGTGTCTTGGTCTGCGCCTCGCGCCACTTCGTCAGGTCCACGGCCTCCAGCACTTCCTCGATGTTCTTCTCGCGCTCCGCGCGCGGCACGCTGTAGAGCTTCGCATAAATCCGCAGGTTCTCCTCGACCGTCAGATCCTGGTCGCTGGTCAGGGCCTGCGGGATCACGCCGATCGCCCGCCGCACGTCGTCCGGGTCTTTGGCCACGTCGTGCCCGCCCACAATCGCCTTTCCCGCCGTCACTGGGATCAGCGTCGTCATCATGCGGATCAGCGTGCTCTTTCCCGCTCCGTTCGGCCCCAGCAATCCGAAGATCTCACCCTCGGCCACGCTGAAGTTCACATCCTTCACCGCTTCAAAGTCGCCGTAGCGCTTCCAGATGTGTTCCACCGCGATCGCCGTGGGCTTCGGAGCACTGTTGCCGCTGCCCGCAGCGCCGTTATTGGGTCCCGCGCTCACCGTTTCACCAACTTTGCCTTGGGGATATAGACCTCGGCCGTCATGCCGGGCACAAACTTCTCGCCGGGATTCGGGATGAGCAGCTTGAGTTGGATCGTCTTGATGTCCCGCTTCATGCTGCTCACGTCGCGTTGCGTTGCAAAGTCTCCCTCCGCCGCCTTGGCAATGATTCTTCCGTAAACCGTCTCGCCGCTCGGCATGACCACGCGCAGCGAGTCGCCCAGTTGCACGCTGTCGGCCTGCGTCTCCGGCAGCGGCGCGTAGACCCAGGTCTCGGTCAGATCGCGAATCGTCACGATCGGGCTTCCCGCGCTCACCACCTCGCCTTGCCGCGCCGCCCACACGTCCACCTTGCCGTCGATCGGCGACACCACCCGCGCATAACCTTCTTCCACCTGCGCTTCCTCGGCCAGCGCCTTCGCATTGGCCGCCGCGTCGCGCGTCTCGTCCACATTCCGAGCCGAAACCTGCGTCAGCAGCTCATGCGCCTTGGCCTGCTTCAGCGCCGCCTCCGCTGCAGCCAGATTCCCTTTCGCCGTATTGACCGCCGCGTGCGAAGCCTGCAGGCTCGCAATCGCCTCGTCCCGCGCCTGCGCGCTCATGATTCCCTGCTCGGCCAGCGCCACCGTCCGCGTGGTATCCGCCTGCTGGTGCGCCAGGTTGGCCTCCGCCTGCGCCAGCGAGGCCTGCGCAGCCTTTACCTGCGCCTCTGCGTTCGCTGTCGCGTTCGTGGTCTCGCCTTCGTTCTGGCGTTCCGTCTCCATGGCCTCGCGCAGCTTCCACTGGTCGCTCGCCGCCGTGTCCTCAGCCGCTTTCGCCGCCGCGTGCAGGTCGTCGCTCTCGATCACCGCAATCAGCTCGCCGGCCTTCACATCCTGGCCCTCTTCCACCGTAAGGGTCTGGATGCGCCCCGGAATCTTCGAGCTCACCAGGACTTCGTTGGCGTCCACGGTCCCAATCAGTTGCAGATCGCCGCTGCGCCGCGTGGTCGCCAGATACCAGATCAGCGATCCCACCGTCAGCAAACCCAAAAGAAGAAAGACTCGATTCCGCGCACTCACTCGCCATCACCTCGACTTCTCAAATTCCACAAACTCCGGCATCGGAGTATCGGCCAGCACCTTCGCCGCAAGCTCCGCGCCGCGTGCCCGATCCACGAAGATCGCTTGTCCCAGAAACTCCACCACCAACGCCCTTCGTGTCTTCAGCGCATCCGGCGCCAGCGGCTCGTACGGCAGCAGCAGCCGCCACACCGGCGAACTCATGAAGTACACGATGTTCCCGCCAAGCGCCGCCATCACAATCTGGAGCCACTCCGTGGAGATCAGCTCGCCCGTCGCAATCCCATCCCGGATCGATGACTCAAACATCGCCATGCCCGGCGCGAACACCCGCTTCACCAGGATGGGCAGTTCTCCCTGCTCGCCCCGGTGCAGCCGCAGCATCTCCTGCTGCATCAGCCGCTGGAACGCCCGTTGCGTCAGAATCCGGTCGAAGTGGTCCAGCGCCAGCCGCAGAACCCGTTCCCCCGGACTCGCCTCGCGGAGAAACACCGCCATCGTCCGGTCGCGCACCTTCAGCGAGACTGACTCCAGCGCGGCCGCGTACAGCTTCTCTTTGCTCTCGAAGTAGTAGTAGAGGAGCGCCTTGTTCACTCCGGCTGCGGCGGCGATATTTTCCGTCCGCGCGCCGGCCAGGCCGTTGGCCGCAAACTCATCGGTTGCAGCCTCGAGAATCCGGCTCCGCGTTTCGGCCGACCGTTCGGCCTGCGTCTCGGTAGTTGGGTGGCTTGTCATAATTAACTAACTGGTTAGTAAATTACCTCAAACCTGCCTTGCAACACAAGCCCCTTCCCCCGGTTCTTCTTCCTCTAACCTCTATCTGATTGATATATCAATGGTTGTGAAATCTTCCTGCCTCGGAAAACCACCCGTCCCTGGATCTCTGAAATCTGAGGCCCTATCAACCAAAGGCTCCACGCGCTCGCATCGAGTACTTGCTGTTCAGCTCCGTTCTTCCGAAAACATCGCAAGAACAAGCAGTTTCGGTTGTGCTACGATGCAGCCATCGATGGCGCCCAAGTACCTCACGACTCTGATCATTACCGTGGTTCTGGTCACGATTGCCGCTGCGTCGGGCAAGTTCGTGACCCTCTCCCAAGTCCTGAGCGGCAACGCCGTTGACGAGACCTTGCCGTTCGAATTTACGATCGATGCCGATAGCAGCCATACCTACACCATCGATCCCGACACGGCGCAGTTTCTTGAGGGCCACATCGCTCTTCATACCGATGGCCCGCCGCGGATTCTTGCAGCCACGGTTGACGTGAAGCCCAAGAACGTGTCCTGGACCGAAAACCGCACCAAAATCACCGCTCCCGGCGCGGCCCTAACCGTTCAGCTCCGGTGGGATACTCCCTCCACCTCCGCCAACGGTTCACATGGCTCCATTTATCTCGATTTCCCTGTGGTTCCGGGATTCGAAGGCAAAAACATCACCTTCCGCTCCGGCGGCTATCAGAAAGACAGCACGGGCCGCTATGTCATTCGTCAGGTGACCACCTACCAGAACGCCTCCACGCTCTCGCTGGCGCGGTTCGTCTTTGCCCTCGCCGCCGGTCTGCCCTTCGGCATTCTCCTGCACTCCATCGGCTGGGCATTCGTATTGAGAGGCGAAAAGCGTTCGCGAATTTCGGCGTTCGCGCCCCAGGGCGCCGGATTACCCCGGACGTTTTACCCAAACCCTGTCGCGGAGTGGACCCTCTGGCTGATCGTGGTCGGCATGGGCGCTTTTTCCGCCAGCATGATGGCCTTTTTCTCCATCCAAGATGGCTTTATGAGCTCCACCATGATGATGTTGCCGTACGGGAGTCTCGCCTTCGCCGTCCTTCTCGGAGTTCTCTTCGTTTACGTCACCCGCAATTCCCTCCTGACCGTCTGCGTCCAGCCCGGCGGCATCGCCTATGCGCGCGGCCGCGGCGATCTCCGGTGGCAGCTTGCCGCCTGGAGCGATATCCGCCAGCTCTCGCAGAAATCCCGGACATATCGCGGTAACAAGACTTACTGGATCGAAATCGAATTCAACGACAACCGGAAGAAACTCAAGATCGGGCAATCCATCGTGGATTACCCCGCCCTGCGCGATCTCCTGATTCGGTGACGCGGATGGATGGTTCCTCCAGCTCTGCCGCAGGATGCTTACTCCCTGCTCCCTACTCCCGGTCTTCCCCGCGCCCCATCAGCCGCCGCATCGGTTCATTGTCGGCATACACCCGCCACGCCGCCACCTTGCCGTCTTCGACAAAAGCACGGAGCGCAACGGGCGTTTCCCAATGGTTCTCAGGCGTTAGTTGTCCGCCGCCCGCATAGGTCCCTTGTGCCGTGCCCAGCAGCACCACGATCGGCCCATCGCAGAAGGTCTCCTCCACCACGATTGTGTAGTCGGGAACCAGGGCGAAATAGCCCTTCCATGCCGCCCGCATCGCATCTCGTCCCTCCACAACCCTGTCCAACGAGTCGACAAACCGATGCTCCTCCGTCATCCGTTCGGCCAGCGCCTCCACATCCTGCCGGTTGATGGCCCGCACAAACGCCTCTACGACCCCTTCCGCCGATTCGCTCATACGACCTCGCTTTCCGCCACGCCCGCGTCTGCAGGGCCTCGCACCGCAACCGTTCCTAACTCCGCTAGCTCCGCTCTCTAGTCGAACACCACCGTCTTGTTCCCGTAGCAGAGAATCCGCCGGTCAAGATGCCAGCGCACCGCCCGTGACAGCACCAGCCGCTCCAGGTCCCGCCCCCGCGCGACCAGGTCTTCAACCTGGTCGCGATGGCTGATCCGCGCCACATCCTGCTCGATGATTGGTCCGTCGTCCAGCACCTCGGTCACGTAGTGGCTGGTCGCTCCGATCAACTTCACCCCGCGCGCATGCGCCGCGTGATAGGGCTTTGCGCCGGTAAACGCCGGCAAAAACGAGTGGTGCACGTTGACGATCGCCGCCGGATACCGCGCCACGAACGCCGGCGACAGAATCTGCATGTAGCGCGCCAGCACCACCAGCTCGATCTCGTTCTTCGCCAGCAGCTCCAGTTGCCGCGCCTCGGCCTCCGCCTGCGTCTCCTTCGTCACCGGCACGTACTCGAACGGCACGCCGTAGAATGCCGCGAGCCTCTCCACCGCCCGGTGATTCGACACGATCAGCGGAATCTCGCAGATCAGCTCTTCCGTCCTCCAGCGGTGCAGCAGGTCCGCCATGCAATGCAGAACCTGCGAGCAGAAGAGCGCCACCCTGGGCCGGCGCGCGCTCGTCGTCAGCTTCCATGTCATGTTCAGCTCCTGCGCCAGCGGCCCGAATGCCGCTTTGAAGCCTTCCACCTCGAAGCCGTTCAGCTCCCACTCCACGCGCATGAAGAACAGCCCCAGTTCCTGGTCCCGGTGCTGGTCGGCATGCAGGATGTTCGCGCCGCGCTCGTAGAGCAGTCCCGACACGCGCGCCACGAGCCCCTTTCGGTCGGGGCAATCGATCAATAAAACAGCCGAATCTTTCATTCTGACTACAGATTACGCCATCCACACCGACCCCAGGCCGCCCTCCCGAGTGCGAACGGAACCCGCCGCAAAAGCAAAGGCCCCACGCTGGTGCGTGGAGCCTTCACCGTTTCAACTGCCTCATGCCGCGGGCCGCATGGCCGCCGCATTATTCGTAGTAATCCAGTCCCAGGTGGGTGATGAGATTCTCCCCCTTGATGTGCCGCAGCGTATTCTTCAACTTGGTGAGTTGAATGAACAGATCGTGCTCCGGATACAGCCCCGGCGGCGTCTGCGGCGACTTCAGATAGAAGCTCAGCCACTCCTGAATCCCGATCGACTTCAGTTCCGGCGTGCGCTTGGCCAGATCCAGGAACAGCACCAGGTCCAGCGCGATGGGCGCCGCTAGAATCGAGTCGCGGCACAGGAAATTCACCTTCATCTGCATCGGATACCCGAGCCAGCCGAAGATGTCGATGTTGTCCCACGCTTCCTTCTCGTCGCCGCGCGGCGGATAGTAATTGATCCGGATCTTGTGGTAGATATCGTCGTACAAATCGGGATATAGCTCAGGCTGGAAGATGTGCTCGAGCGACCCCAGCTTCGACTCTTCCTTGGTCTTGAACGACTGCGGCTCGTCCAGCACTTCTCCGTCGCGGTTGCCCAGGATGTTGTTCGAGAACCAGCCCTTCACGCCCAGCATGCGCGCCTTGAAGGCCGGCGCCAGCACCGTCTTCATGTACGTTTGCCCGGTCTTGAAGTCCTTCCCGCAGATGGGCGCCGAGTTCTTTTTCGACAGTTCCACCATCACCGGGATGTCCACCGTCAGGTTCGGCGCTCCGTTGGCAAACGGCACGCCCTCCTTCAGCGCCGCGTAGGCGTAGATCATCGACGGCGGAATCGCCGGATCGTTGTTCTCCAATCCCTTTTCGAAGGCGGCCAGCGTCTGGTGCACCGGCCCCGGCTCCAGGAAGATCTCCGTCGACCCGCACCAGATCATCACTACGCGGTCCACGGTCTTCTTGAACGCGCGAATGTCGGCGATCAGTTGCTCGGCCAGATCCCGCTTGTTCTTGCCCTTCTTCACATGCGTGCCGTTCAGCCGCTTCACGTAGTAGCGGTCGAACACCGCGGGCATGGGCTTGATCTTTTCCAGATGAGGCTTGAGCTCTTTGATCGTCTCGCTCTTCAGCACCTGGGCGTGCGCCGCCGCCTCGTAGGCGTTGTCCTCAAAGATGTCCCAGGCCTGGAACACCAGATCATTCAGATCCGCAAGCGGCACAAAGTCCTTGATCAGCGGCGAATTTTCGTCGGTCCGCTTGCCCAGCCGGATGGTCCCCATCTGGGTCAGCGATCCGATGGGCTTGGCCAGTCCGCGCCGCACCGCTTCCACGCCCGCAATCATCGTGGTCGCCACCGCGCCCAATCCCACCACCATCACGCCCAGCTTGCCCTTCGCGGGCTCGATCCTCTTCCCGGCGGTCTTTGACCCCGCGGACAAAGACCTCACCGCGGAGCCCCCTTCTTTTGGCCGCCTTTTTTCTTCGTTGCCATTGTTTCTCCTTCCCTTTCTCGCAAATGATTTCGAATTCTTCTTGCTTGTCCTGCTCCAGCCTTTCGTTCTCCGGCCCGCATCCATCCGCGAGCCAAACTCTCGATGAGTCCTTCTCCCTAGTCCCTGTCTTTCCGCCTCCGGCTCAGGTGGGCCCACAGGAACCACGCAATCAGCGCCACCACCGCCAGCTCAACCGCCAGGTGAAAGCGGTGAAACACCGCCTCGAACCGTGGATCGCTGTGCCATTTCTCGCCCAGCTCGCGGCCCACATACGCCAGCACGAAGCACCACGGCCAGGAGCCCGCAAACGTATAAACGTGGAACCGCAACTGGCTCATCTTCGCGATCCCCGCCGGGAACGCAATAAAGGTGCGCACGATGGGCAGCAGCCGCGCGATCAGAACGGTGATCGATCCGTACTTGTCGAAGAACCGGGTCACCATCGCCAGATCGTGATGGCTCACCAGCACCCAGCGGCCGTATCGCTCCACTAGCGGCCGTCCGCCCCTGGCGCCGATCCAATACGCAACCGCAGAGCCCAGGTTGCATCCGATCGCGCCGGCCGTCGCCGCCCAATAGAGGTTGAACCGTCCCAGGTACGCCACGTAGCCCGCGAACGGCATGATGATTTCGGATGGCAGCGGAATGCACGCGGACTCGATGGCCATCAAGGCCGCGATGCCGGCGTAGCCTCCGCCGCTAATCACCCGCGTAATGAACTCCACCAGCAGGGCCAGAATTTTCTCGCTCATGAGCGTTCCCAGTATAGGCACTCCTGCGCCTTTCTCCGCGCGTTGTTGTTCGAAAAATCGCATGCACACGTCTGCATTTTCGAAAAATCTTCTGCACACGTCTGCAATTCCCATTTGTTAGGATGAGTTTAGCTGGCGCGTTTCGCCCAGGAGGTTCCAGTGTCCGATTTTCCCGCCGTTCCGCTCACGCTCGAAGGCTCCAGCGTGCTCCACGAGTTCTTCCGCTTCGACTGGAAGGCATGGCGCTCCTGCTCGGAAGGCGAGCGCAACCGCATCGCCGCCGAGACCGTCGCCACGCTGAAGGTTCTGGAACGCGCCGCCGCCGATGCACCCGTGCGCACCGCTCTTTACTCCGAGCTCGGGCACAAGGGCGACCTCATCTTCCTTCATTTCCGCAATTCGTTCGAAGCGCTCAACCAGGTCGAGATCTCGCTGGCGCACACTCCGCTTTACGAATTCCTCTCGCCCACGCACTCCTACGTCTCCGTCGTCGAGCTCGGCCTCTACGAATCCAGCCGCAAGACCTACGAGGCCGCCGCGGCCAAGGGCTTCGAGCCCCACTCGCCGGAGTGGGACGCCGAGATCAACTTCGCCATCGAGCGCGCCTCCACTGCCATGGCCCCGCGCCTCTTTCCTGCCATCCCCGACGCCAAGTTTCTCTGTTTCTATCCCATGGATCGCAAGCGCGGTGACCAGGCCAACTGGTACACCGTCCCCTTCGCCGAGCGCCAGCGCATGATGCAGGAGCACGGCCTGGTCGGCCGCCGCTACGGCGAACAGGTCAAGCAGATCATCTCCGGATCGATTGGCCTGGATGACTGGGAATGGGGCGTCGATCTCTTCGCCGACGATCCCGTCGTCTTCAAGAAGCTCATCTACGAGATGCGCTTCGACGAGGTCAGCGCCGTATACGCCCTCTTCGGCCAGTTCTTCATCGGCCTTCGCCTGGCCATAGAGAAACTGCCCGCATGGCTTTCCGGCAAGCTGTAGCGTGAGTCCTCTTCATCCCGCCCGCCTGGACGGTAAGGCATTTTCGCCTTACAATCGAGACTGAGGAATTGCCATGGCCACACTCACCGTCACCGCCAAAGGCCAGATCACATTGAAACAGGAGTTGCTCCGGCACCTGAACGTCACTCCCGGCCAGAAGGTTCAAGTCAACAAGCTGCCGGATGGTCGGCTCGTGGTGCAGCCCGCGCAGACCGGCTCGATCGACGATTTCATTGGCAGCCTCGAACAAAAGGGCGGCCCCAGGCTCACCATCGCCCAAATCAAGAAGATCACCGAAGACGCCTGGGCAGGCAAACGATGAGAATTGCCGCGGACACGAACGTTCTACTGCGCGCCGCGGTGCGCGACGAACCGCAACAGGCCATCTCCGCAGCCCATGTGCTTCGCACGGCCGACCTGGTCGCTGTTCCCATTGCGGCTCTCTGCGAATTTGCCTGGGTGATGCGAAGCGCCTATAGGAGGCCCGCTCCAGAGGTCGCCCGCTCGATTCGCTCGCTGGTCACCAGCCCCAACGTGGTGACGAACCTCCCCGCGGTTGAGGCTGGATTGTCGGTTCTCGATAAAGGCGGCGACTTTGCCGACGGCGTCATCGCCTACGAAGGCCATTGGCTCGGCGCCGAGGAATTTGTCAGCTTCGACAGGCAAGCCGTCTCCCTCCTCCGCTCCCAAGGCCGCAAAGCCCGTCTGCTCTCCTGAGCCGCGGCGCTCATCAGCCTCGATCGCACCCCAGAGCGAATCGCAGCGCAGCGCAAATCTCGTTCATGCGTGCGGGTTGCAACTGCGCCACTCGTTTCCCCAGCCGCTCTTTGCCGATCGTCACGGCGTTATGCAGGTTCACGGCGCACGGAGCCTTCATCCCATCTTCGTCGTTCAAGACGACCTCCGACGGCACTCCGCGGATCGTCGACGTAATGGGCGCAACAGTGACTGTCGCCAAGTAAGGGATTGCGCTATTGCGCGTCAGCACTACCACCGGCCGCTCCTTGTCCGGCGCCGCAAAGCGATAGAGGCGCACATCGCCTCGGACTACGCTTCCGGCCACGCTGCCTCCGATTCCCACGCGCGCATATCGTCGCCGATCTCCGGCTGTTTTGCGTAGCCTTCGCGGTCGCGGTCTTCCTTGGTCCGGATCTCCAGCCGCCGCAGATGCTCCCGCAGGGCGTCCCGCATCAACGCGGAGCGATTGGCCTTCATCTTGCGCGCCGCACGGTCGGCAGCACGCAACAACTCCTTGTCGAGCACAACCTGGATCGTTTCCATATGTCGATTGTACTCCACAGTCTATTCCACAGTCCATTCGCGAGCGCCCCGCCTGAGTGGCCTCCCGGCGCGGCCTTCTTGATTTTGCCGTTCGTGTGCGACCCATCGCGCTAGACTCGTACACATGCCGCTCCGCAAGCAATCGACCAAACAAAAGGCTCCGCCGAAGTCGGCCACACGCGGCCCCCTCGCCCCCGACTGCGTCGCCGCCATCCTCAAGGCTCTCGACGAGGCCTATCCCAACGCCGAGTGCGCGCTCAATCACCGCTCGCCGTGGGAGCTTCTCGTCGCGACCATCCTCTCCGCCCAATGCACCGACGTGCGCGTCAACATGGTCACGCCAGAGCTCTTTCGGCGCTTCCCTACACCCGCCGCAATGGCCAAGGCATCTCTGCTCGAACTCGAAGCGATCATCAAATCGACTGGCTTCTACCGCAACAAGGCCAAATCCATCCAGGGCGCCGCGCGCAAGATCGTCGCCGACTTCAGCGGCCAAGTTCCGCAGACGCTCGCCGAACTGACCACCATCCCCGGAGCAGCGCGCAAAACCGCCAATGTCGTTCTCGGCGTCTCGTTCGGCAAGGCCGAAGGCGTCGTCGTCGACACGCACGTCTTCCGGATCGCGCGCCGCCTGGAACTCGCCAAAGGCGACTCGCCCGAAAAAGTCGAGCAGGAACTGATGCGGATCCTCCCGCACGATCGCTGGATCGGCTTCTCCCACCAGATCATTCACCACGGCCGCCAAGTCTGCGATGCCCGCAAGCCCAAATGCAACGTCTGCAACCTGGAGCCCCTCTGCCGCTCGAAGGACAAGACCTGGCAGTCCTGACTATTGATCCGGAGAATAAACAGTGTGATCGTTTCCCACCCTTTTCGCGATAAAGCCCGCGAAAAGGATGGGGCACGGTGCTTCTATTGAATTGCCGGATCAGTAGCGGGCCGTCAAAGTCTCTACTGGCACCGCATACGGCGGCAGCACGCCGCACTCGGCCGCCATGCGGAAGAATCCCTTCATCCCCTCGATGCACTCCTCGTCCAGCACGTAGTGGATGTTGGTTGTCAGGTAGCTTCGGATTGTCTCCTCGGAGATGGGGAGCCGCGCCGACCACTCGGCAATCAGCGCCTCGACGTTTGCAAGACCATGATCGCGGGAGCGAACGAAATCCTGTGCCACGCTGTCGCAAGAAACGCCTTCGCGCGCGCCCCAAACCGCCGACACAAACGGCAGTCCCGTCAGGCTGCGCCACTGGTGCGCCAGATCGCGATAGACAAGCTCTTCGCCGGTCTGCTCGCGCCGGTTGAACTGCTCTTCCAGAGCCAGCAGCGCGGGATCGCCGATGAGAATCGCGGCGTCGGCGCGCTGCAGCATCTCTTCGAGATCGGCCGCCAGCGGCACGAACGGAACTTGTGAATTGCCCCAAAGATGAAACAGCAGGCGCGCATAGGCCACCGTCGTCCGGCTCGCCGTATCCGCGGCCACCGATCGCAGCTCGGTCAACGGCTGGCTGGCGCGATGCACCAGGATCAGCGACCGCACCCTGTCCTTCGACGCGATCGTGCACCCCGGCAGGATCTGCACCCCCGGCGTCGTGGCCAGAGCGGCAATCGGGATCAAGCCGATGTCGGCTCGTCCGTCGGCCAACTGCGCCGCGCACTCCGACGGCGTCATGCGCTCGATCTGGTAGCGCTCCTGAAGCGCCTCGCAAAGCGGCCCGTGCTCGAAGTCCCACATCAACGGCGCCGGGTTGAGGAACCCGATCGCCGCAATCCGCAACCGTGCGTCGCACCCGAGATTCACATCCGTTAGACTACCAATCCCCGATCGGCGATTCGCCCGGAAAAGAGCCGACCGGAAGCGAAGTCGTCACCTCCGCCGCCCGCCGCCCCGCGAACCCCGGCACGGGACCGTTGTGCCCGCCTCCGCGCTTGACACCGCAATCCCTCCCACGCGGATAATCGAGGCCATGCGCTGGCTTGGACTCTTCGCGCTCCTGCTCTCTGCCGCTGCCTCTGCGCAGCAAGCCATCCAGCTTCCGCCGCCGCCCTCCACCGCTCTGCCGCCGGCCGACACCTTCCACTTCGTCTCCGACGGCCTCAAGGGACCCGGCTGGGGCCATCCCGACGAGATCCCCCGCAAGTATTTTCGGGAAGATCTGCCCGCTCTCTTCGAGCGAACTCTCACGCTGAGCGATGCTCTTGTACCCCGCGCCACGCTCCGCTGGATCTTTACCGGACCTCGCGCCGGCCTCACCGTCGAGCTGACCTCCAGCAAGGTCCGCATCTCGGAACGCTACTACGATTCGATGGCCCTTTACCAAGGCCAGGGCAACTATCCCGAGAAGACGGTCTTCAGCGATGAGCGGCCGTACACCGGCGATGCGCGCGCGCTCACCGTCGTCGCGGATGCGCATCTTGCCGTTCGCGTGCTCTTGAATGGCCAGCCAATGCTCGAAGCGCCGATGCTGTTCGACCTCACGCGCCACCAACTGATGCTCGCGGCCTCGCGATCCGCGCACCAGGTCGTTGACGGATCTCTGCTCAAACCCGGCATCGAGGACGCAACCATCGCCATCGACCTCGCGGAGGTCCACCAGACGATGCTCGGCTTTGGCGGCAGCCCCAGCATTCCCGCTTATGGCGAACTGAGCGGCGAAGGCAAGCGCGAGTATTGGCAGATTCTGAAGCGATACAACCTGCTGCTCTTCCGCGAATACCCGATGGGAACCGAACTGAAGCCGGATCTGAGCAACCTGGAGGATCTGGCCGACGCGACGCCGCACTACTACGGCGACAACTTTCCCAACAGCGAGCTGTCGAGCTTCGACTACAGCCGTCACGTGCTCGATCTGGGCGGAAGCATCATCTACGAGCTCTGGGCGCTTCCCTCCTGGGCGCAAGCTCCCTCCGGCGGTCCCAGCCCCGGCACGGGAGCCAAGCCCGTTCAGCAGGCAAACCCCGACGAGTACGCGCGCATCGTCGTCACCTATTGCAGAAAGGCGCAGGCCGCCACGGGCTCCGCGCCGGCGATCGTCGGCCTCCAGAACGAGGTCGACCAACCGCCCGATGTCGCCGCTGCCATGGCTCTGGCCGTGCGCCGCGAACTGGACAAAGCCGGCTTCACGCAGACCAAAATCCACATGGCCGATGCCAGCTACATGTTTCTCGGCGTCGACCGCGCCAACGAACTTCGCAAGAACCCCGCCGCCTGGCAGGCCATCGACTACTCCGCGGCCCACGAGTACGACTTCCAGGAGTTCATCGCCAACCCCGATCTCTACGACGCCCGCCTGCAGGCCATGCGCGCCGCGGCTCAGGGCAAGCCATTTCTCGCCACCGAGATCTGCATCAACGACCCTCACTACCAGGAACCTTCTTACCGCATCGCTCTTTCCGTTGCCCAGCTCTACCACAAGAACCTCACTGAGCTCGATGCGGTCGGCCTCATGTACTGCTGGCTGCTGCTCGACGTGGAGCAGCCCACCTTCGCCGGTTCGCGCTCGCTTCTGGCCGCCGATCGCACCCGCGGCTGGATTCCCGTCCCCTCCAGCTTTCAGCTCCGCGTGCTCGGCGCCTACAGCCGGCATATTCTCAAAGGCATGAAGCGCATTGGCGCCGAATCCGCCGACCCCGGCCTGCTCGCGACCGCCTTTGCCGATGGACAGAATCAGACGCTCGTCGTCATGAACCGCTCCACGATCGGGCGCAAGCTCGCCGTCCGGGGCGCCACCCACCAGTGGGCCGAGATGGAACGCACCGGCCTGGAAGAAGAGAACTCCGTCTCGGCTGTCCCGCCCGAGATCGTCGTTCAACCCGGAGAGATTCTCGTTCTCTCCACGGTCAAGGCTCAATGACCCGACGGACTCGCGTCCGCGCAAACGCCGGCGCTGCCGCGGTGGTTTGCCGCGAACTATTGATCCGGCCCCCAGGATTCGGTGCTTTCCCACCCTTTCCGCAAACTACGCGGAAAGGATGGGGCACCCTGTTCAATCACCTTTGGGCCAGATCAATAAGGAATCATCGCCCATTGAGGTTCTTCATGTATCGGTTGAGGTTTCCCGCGCGGCTGAAACATTCCTCATCCACTTGCCTCTTGCTCCTCGGTTGCGCGGCCGCCCTTTCCGCGCAGGTTGTCGTCGACCATCGCTACTCAAACACCGACGCGCAGAGTCTCATCGGCCTGCCCATGGGCAACCACAAGACCATCGTCGACAAGCAAGGCGACCTCAAGTGGTCCCAATGGAGCCTGAAACGCAAGCCCCTCGACACGCCCATCGGCTTCAGCAGCCAGATGGACGGCGAGCTCGCCATTCAGGCCTTCGTCGAATCGCAGCCGCTGACCGTAACCAGCCAGCAACTCTACCGAGGCCGCTACCCGTTCGTCGTTTCGATTGCCCACGCGGGCCAACTGGACCTGGAAGAACTGGCGTTTCCGGTCGATCCCGACGCGCGGCTCGGCGAACTCCCCACCGCCAACTCCGGCGTGAGGGCTTTCGACGCCGTGCGCATTACTTTCCGCAATCGCGGCGCGGCCGCATCCAACGTGACGCTCAAGCTCAGCGGACGCGAACGCAACCTTCCCGGCCACGCCGTTGGACAAACGCTCGAGAATGCTGCCGGCGAGGATGTCGCTCTGGTCGCCGACACCGCGGGCGCTTCGGTCGCCCCCGAGGACAACGGTCTGACGCTGGCGCTCTTTCTCACCGTTCCAGCCCACTCGGAGAAATCGCTCTGGATCGAACTGCCCTACGAGTGGCCCGCCGCGCGCAACAGCGAGCTCTCTCGGGAGAATGGCGAAGCCCTGCTGGCAAAGGCCGTCGCGCAATGGGATGCGTTGTGGGCCCGCGCAGCCAGGCTTGAGCTCCCCCAAAAGGAACTGACCGACTTCTATGACTCATCCATCGCCTACGTCCTCATCCTGACGGAGTACGATGCGCGGGGCGATCTTTGGGCGCTCGACGGCCCAGCGGTCTACCGGCAGTACTGGGGCCGCGGAGAATACTTCCAGGCTCGGGCCATGGAAGTGGCCGGCTTCCTGGAGCCGGCGCGCCAGAGCATCGAGCACGCCTTCCACGAAATCAACGACGACGGGGAATGGGATTTCCCGCCAACCAGCGGCTGGCCGGCGTGGGACAACTCCGGCGGCAACGCCGCGGCTGTGTGGGATTACTATCTGTTCTCGCGCGATCGGCAGTGGCTCGCCCGTGCGTATCCGGTCTTGCTTCGCTCCTCGGAGTGGATCCGGGACCACCGCGAGGAATCGACGCTCGAGGGCGTGGAAGGCATTCCTCCCGGCGCTCGTCCGATCCATCGCATGATTCCGTCCCACTGCCGCGCCGAGCCCGAGCCCCCGCTCAAGCCTGGCGAGAAACCGTACTGGGATGGTTTGCTGCCCTGGAGCTATGGCGACTCCGGACTACCTGAGGGTCACAGTTTCTCGCACAATTTTCTCGCGGATTATGCCCTGCAAGTCACAGAAAAGGCCGCGCAGGCGCTGGGCCATACCAGCGACGCGGCATGGCTGGATCGAGAATCCGCCAACTATACAGCGGCAATCCGCGAGAGTATCCGCCGGGCCGTCACGCTCGAAGGCCCCGCCGGGCCCGATCTGCCGGCGATGCCGACCGATCCCGAGGCCGCCTATTCGCAGACCTTTCTGGCCGTCTACCCCACCGGTCTCTACGCGCCCGGCGATCCGCTTGTCAGCGGCCTCGTGGCGCGCATGGAGCGCGAGGAGAAACAGGGCCTGCCGACGAATGTGGCATGGGCTGGGCCAGCCGGCGTCTGGGCCGGCGAGGCCATGAACATCGCCGAGACCTACCTGCTTCGCGGCGAGAAGCAGAAGGCCGCGGACATGCTGGCCGCGGCTCTCAATCACAGCTACACAACCAACGTGTGGAAGGAAGAGATCCTGGTCGACGTCGACGCGCCGCGGGCCTGCGACACGCCGCACAGCAAGCGCGAAAACATGGAAGGCACGGGCGACATGCCCGAGGCGTGGGCCAATGCGAACCTGGTGCTTCTGCTGCGCGACATGCTGCTGAACGAGCGCGGCGGCCAGCTTCACCTGCTCCCCGGCCTGCTGGCAAGCTGGGTGCCCGAGGGCAAGACTCTGGTGCTCGAAAATGCCCCCGTGACGACCGGCGGCGAGGTCAGCCTTCGAGTCGAGCATGTGGACGCAAAGCTCTGGCGAATTACCGTCGATCCGCACGGTGAAACACGCGACTTCGTGCTCCACGTGCCCGTCGACCTCAAATCCGTGAGTTCGATCGCGATCGACGGGAAGACAACCGGGATCGAAGACAACGTGTCACTAAGGAAAGCGAGCAAAACGACCACCGTCGAGGTCAAACTGCAATGAAGCGCCGCACCTTCCTTCGCAACGCCAGCGCCGCCGCGGCGATATCCTGCCTGACGCACCGCCTCCCCGGCGCGCAGGACAGCCAGCAGCCCATTTCGGCAAGGCTCGCAATCGATGAGTCCGCGGCGCTTGCCACCGTGCCGCAAGACTTCATCGGCCTCAGCTACGAGTCGGCGCAACTGGCCGACCCGGCATTCTTCTCGGCGGAGAATGCCGCGCTAATCGCGCTCTTTCGCGAGCTCGGCGACCAAGGTGTGCTGCGCCTCGGCGGAGGAACCAGCGACTTCACGGCCTTCACGACCGATGAGCAGGCAGGCCCATCATCCGGATCGGCCGTCGGACCTGACACCAGTAAGAACGTCAAGACGGATACGCCGATCATGCCGCGCGGCCTGCGCAACCTGCGCGCCTTTCTCGACGCGACGGGCTGGCGCTGCCTCTACGGCCTCAACCTGGGGCGCGGCCCGGTTCCGCGCGCCGCCGAGGAAGCCTTCGCCGTGCAAAGCATTCTGGGCCCGCGCCTCGTCGCCCTGCAACTGGGCAACGAACCGGATGCGTGGCGCAACCGCTATCGTCCGTCCACGTGGAGCTATCCCGACTATTGGAAGGAATGGTCGCCGGCCTACGCCGCCATCGCCGCCCGCGTTCCCGGCGCTCGATTCGCCGGCCCGGACGCCGCGAGCAAGATGGATTTTGTCACCGGCTTCGCGGCGGACGTAAAGAAGAGCGCGCACGACGTCGTCATGCTCACCTCGCACTACTACCGGATGGGTCCTGCAGGCAGCCCAGGGATGACGATCGACAAACTGCTGACTCCCGATCCCCGCTTGGACCGCGACCTCGAGATCGCGATGGCCGCCGCGCGTAGCGCCGGCCTCTCCTATCGCATGAGCGAAGGCAACTCCTGCTGGAACGGAGGCCAGCCCGGCGTCAGCGATACCTATGCGAGCGCGCTGTGGGCCGCCGGCTTCCTGCTCGACCTGGCCGCCGGCGGCTGTGCCGGCGCCAACCTGCACGGCGGCGGAAACGGATTCTACACGCCCATTGCGGGCAGCGTTGCAACGGGATTCGCGCGCCGCCCCGAATTCTTCGGCATGAAACTCATCCAGCCATTCATCGGCGCCAGGCTCGTGACCTGTTCGATGGAATCCGACAGCGACCGGATCCGCGCTTATGCCGCGCGCAAAGATACCGCGCTTCTCCTATTGCTCATCAACCAGACCGATCGACCCGCGAACGTCCATGCCGCTTTGCCTCGCTGCAAGCGCCAATGGCATTTGAGCGGGCCGTCGATCGACGCCAAAGAAGGTGTTGCGCTTCGGGAAAGTCCTTCCCAGCCGATTCGCGGCGGCGTTCTGCACGTCCCGGCATTCAGCGCGATTCTGCTTGAAGCGTAGAGGTGATTCCGCGCAGAGTCGGCAAAGACCGAAAGACGTGCAAAAAAAGGAGGCCGCGTTTCCGCGGCCTCGCGCCTGAGACTTTTGGACGATTAGTGGTGACCGCCTCCGCCGCCACCGCTACTGCCACCGCCCCCGTGGGATCCGCCTCCGCCACCACCACCGCCGCCGCCGCTGCTGTGCGAGCCACCGCCGCCGCCGCCCGAGCTACCACCGCTGCTGTGCGAGCCGCCACTGCTGCCCGAACCTCCACTGCTGCTGTGCGAGGCGCTGCCGGAGCTGCTCCTGCTGGCTGGGCTCGCTCCCGTGGAACCGCTGCCCGGATTCAAGCCGCGGTTCGTGAAACCCTGGCTGGACGGTTGATTCGCTGCCCCGCCGCCTGAAACGCCGCGGTTCGGCTGAACAGGATTCGGATTCGCTGCCGGCTCGCTTTGCCAGCCCGGCCCATATGCCGGCGCCGTAGTCGTAGGATGAGCGGAGGAGTATCCGGGCCGGACGACGGTAATCTGCCCGCGTCCCGGCTGCGTCCCCTGACCGCCCGGCTGCGGCCGGCTCGAGCCGGTGGCGTAGAATCCCTGATTGCTGACCTGGCGCGCGGGCAATGGACGAAGCGGCAGCACCGTATTCCCGGCGATCGTTACGGGAGTATTGCGGTCCCGCACCGGCGCAGTGAAGTGCATGTTTGGTCCACCCCGGTTCACGGCAACCATTGGAACGGGCTTCATGCCGATCGGACGCCGCGGCAGAATCGGGCGCGGAATCGGCTGATATCCGCGAGGCGCCTGGCCGATGTTCATGCCGCCGTAGTACCCCATTCCCCACCACGGCATGCAGCCGCCCATTCCCGGCGCCCAACCCCATCCAAAGCCGTCGTAGAAGTTCCACAAGCCGCACTGGTATGGCAGATAGCCCCAGGAGTAGCCCGAGACCCAGAGATAGCCATACCCCGGAGTCCACATCCAGTTTCCGTTCCCATAGGGGTCGAAACCTGCACCTGCCGCCTCCTCGGGCGACCAGACATAGCCTTGCCCCGGCACGTCGTACCAGTTGCCGTTGGCATCCAGGTCGTTCCACTCGGGGCTCTCGTTCGCGCCCACATTGGCCGAGGCGCCGGTTTGCGCGGCCGCCTCAGCGGTGAGCGCCTGGTCGCGGTCCGAGTTCCACGAATCCCACGAATCCGGGGGAACCGATTCGGCAAGCGACCCCGCGCCGCCGAGAGCGATGCTCTCGCCGCCGTGCAGGTCAACCGATGCCGCGCCGGAGGAACCGCCATCGGCAATCTCGAGGTGCGCATTTCCGGTAAAGACGGCCAACTCGCCGGGAGGGCTATCGAGGGTCGCTCGAATCACCGTGAATCCGCTGGTAACGACCGAAGCGCCGCCAAACTGGACGCTCATCTTGCCCGCCAGTCCGCCGCCCTGAAGCTCGAAGTAGGCCAGGCCGCTATTGAGCAGCAGATCGGCCTCCGCCGACTCGCCGGCCCCGCGCAAGACCGCGAGCGTCAACGAGCTGTCGGGCGAGAGGCGAGCGATGCTGCCATCTTCGAACTGGATCTCGGCCTTTCCGTTGTCGGCCGTGGTGAGCTGCATGCCCTCGAACAACGGCGTGTTTGCCACCGCCTGTTCCGCCAGCACCTGGCCGTTCTGAGCCAGCGTCACCTGGCCATCGACGTAACTCAAGCGCACGGCCCTGGCCGGCTGTCCTTGTCCTTGTGCCTGCTGCGCCGCCAGCATTGGCGCCATCGCTACGACGCCCAGAACCAGCGCCGCCAGCCCAACCCATACCCTGCGAATCCTTGTTAGCATCATGGCGCTTCCCCTTTCAAAGGCCGAATGCCTGACCCCGTCGATCAGGAGCCCAACATTTGTTGGACACAGAAAACGAGAAAAATGTCGCCCCAACGCCGACATTTATGTTGATGCGCGCAAAAGCAGGCTCCGGGCGCGTTTTCTCACCCGCTCCAGCACAGTATCGTCCTGCGTCAGCCGCTCCAGGATGTCGCGAATGACGCCAATCTCCTGTGCCCGGCCACTGTCCACGGCCTGGACCAGGAACTCCATTTCCTGGTCCAGGCCGAGGCGGTCGTGCTGCAGCAGCAACTCAAGCCGCGCGCCCTCCAGAACGGTCTGGGCCACGGCGAGCATCGAATCGCCGAGCTCTTCGATCTCCCGATCCCTGGAGTAGTTGAAGGTGCAGGAACCTTGCCCCTGTGGGCCACGATAGGCCAGTGTCTTCCATCCTTCGAAAGCCACCTTCAAGTGGCTTTCGCAGTCCTGATTGAAGCCCGCATGATGCTGGGCCACCTGGAAGGCATGCGCGGCAAACCGCTGGCTCACCCGAATATCGCGGTCCACGCCCGGCGTCTCGATCTCCTTCCATCCGCCGTCGGGGATCTTGCCCATCTGCGAGCGGAAATGACCCGAGCCATCGGGGTGAAGGATCAGTGTCCACTGCGACGGCGAAAGCCCGGGGTTGGAGAAGTCGACCTGAATCACCGGATCGGCAGCCGAAGCGGGCTGGGCGAGGAGCGCCAGAGCCAGAGGGGCAAGAACCAGTCCTGCGAACCTCATCGCGCAGCCCCCTGGAGCGCCAGGGTCCGCGCGGTATGGATGTGGCAGATGGCGATGGCCAAAGCGTCGGCCGCGTCGGAGGGTTGCGGCAGCTCGGCAAGGCCCAGCAGCCGGGCCACCATGAACTGCACCTGCTCCTTTTTCGCCAGACCGTAGCCGACAACGCTGGACTTGATCTTGAGTGGCGCATACTCGGCCACCGGAATGCCCTGCTGAGCGGCGACCAGCAATGCCACCCCGCGCACCTGCCCCAGCTTCAGCGCCGATTTGGCGTTGACCGAGTAAAAAACCTCTTCGACCGCCACGGTATCCGGCTGCCATCGCAGCACTTCGGCCGTCAGCTCCTTGTGGACCTGATCCAGCCGCTGTGGCAGGGATCGCGACTTTGCCTGACGAATGGCGCCCATCGCCTGGAACTTGAGCTGTTCCCCGCGTGCGCTGTCGCAGAAGTCCACGACGCCGAAGCCCGTAACCTCGGTCCCGCAGTCGATCCCAAAGACCCTCATCGGGTCCAAGTTTACCGCAGAGCGCATCCCTCGATCTCGGGCTCCGCTTCGTGCCTCTCGTTTCTACGGCCGGCCATGCCCTTTGAGCGCAAACGGAGTCTAAACCATGTCCCGGCACGCAACTCCCGTGACCAATTTGGTTCGGAACCAAAAGTTTCATCAAAAGCGTGCAGAACGTTACAAGAAGTGCCGATAAGTTGGAAGCAGCGAGTTGATTTCGCGAAGGGAAGCAACGATGGGTAGAATCCCGGCAGCCGCAAAGCGTCGCGCCGCCCACTGGCTGAGCCAGGGGATGTCGCCCCGCCGCCTTGCCCTGACGCTCTCGCTGGGATTCGCGGTCGGCTGCATTCCCGTGGTCGGAGTTCCCACGGTTCTGTGCGCCGCGCTGGCCATGGCCCTTCGGCTGAACTTGCCCGCGATTCAGGCCGCCAACTACGCCGCGATGCCGGTTCAATTGGCCATGATCGTCCCGTTCGTGCGGTTGGGAGGCTGGATTGTGTCGGGGTTCAATTCGGCACGGCCCGTCCGTTTCATTGCCCCATTCGCCCTGCCGCATCTGCCGGCTCTCAACCTGGCTACGCGCGTGAGCGGCATGGCGGGACAGGCGTTGCTGGCCTGGATGGTGGCCGCGATTCCGGCGGTTGTCCTGATGACCGCGATGCTGACCGGCCTTCTGCGCCGGATTCCGGCCGTCCGCAGCGCCGAAGCCGGCGACTGAGAAAGACAGGGATCAGGGGTCAGGGGTCAGAGAACAGAGATCAGAGAACAGGCCTTTGGTGGAGAAAGGCCGGTTGCGGACCGTCGATTGCCGCCTGCGGCGCGGTTTGCCCGATGCGCGGCCACGGTCGTGAGCGCGCGCCAAAACCGACCACCTATAGGTCATCGAAATGGCGTCGAGTGCCGCGCAGGAAAAACGTCGCATTTTGAGAAGGTTGAAAGTGACGACCTGCAGGTGCACGAATCGGGTGTGGGTATGACCTGCAGGTCTACGGAATTGGGGAAATTCGTCGCATTTCGCTTGCGCAACCGCTTACTGCTTCACCAGTTCAACACGACGGTTTTTGGCGCGGCCGTCTTCGGTGTCATTCGACGCCACGGGAGAGTAGGGCCCGCATCCATAGGATCGTAGCCGAGCGGCCGGAACCCCGTACTTGGTGGTGAGCGCGGCAAGCACCGCGTCCGCGCGCTTGCGGGAAAGATCCATGTTCAGGTCGAGCGCGCCCTGGTTGTCGGTGTGCCCAACAACATAGAGTTTCAGCGTGGAATCGCCTTGCAGCAGCTTGGCGATTTCTTTCATCGTCGCGTCGGACTCCGGCTTGACATCGGCCTTGCCGGTGTCGAAGTAGATCCCATAAACCGAAGCGTGGCCGGTGCGGTTGATGTCGTTGGCCAGCGACGCGGCGTCCACCGTGATAAGACCCGACTCCATCGGCTTCACTTCGATAACGTAGAGCTCAGCATTGGCTCGGGAATCACCGCCCTGATCGTCGACCAGCAAGCTGACATAAACGTCGCCCTCCGGCCGCGCGAGCTTCGCCGAAATGTAGTGAATTCCGTGCTCGGGCCCCCAGTAATCGGCATTGTCGCCGCTGTTGGCGTACGCATTTGCAATCGTGCTCCCGCAACCCCGCGGGCCGCACGTAAAGAGCGTCTCAAACCCGCCCTTCTTCAACGCTTCTTGATAGTTGCGAAAGACCTCCAGAACCGTGCGTCCCGGAGGCGCCACGTAAACGATGCGGGTGATCTTCCCTTCCAGATGCTGGTTCTTGGTAATCGTGTTCTCCTCATCGACCGGACCCAGCGGAAGGCTGAACTCATCGAACTCTTTGGTCAGATACTTCGCGATATACGAGCCGGGATATCGCGAGATCAAGGGATGGTCCTTGCTCCCCTCTACGTCCTGGTCTTGTGAAACTGCGAAGGGCCCCGTTAGGCCTAGCACGAAGCAGGCCGCGAATACTGTGCGCATGAAAGCTGTCATGGACTCCTCCTAGATCGGTACTTTCGTTCAGATGAGAACAGCCGCAAAGTATATTCCCTTCGCGGGCTATCGGCGGTCTTGTTCCGGTTGCCAGCGACCGGCGGCTCGGGAAAGGGCCGGAGCGGCGTCTTCGTTCCGCAACTGCTGAGAGACTTATGGGGGAGGGCCGTAAGTCCAGGACCTGATCTGGAGAGTGATGCAACCATTGCAGCCGTCCTTGCGGGCATGCGAAATGGAACAAAAACAAATGAAGGTCCAGTTGCCTTCATCTCCATTACATTCGAGAGAGCATTAGCGCGGCTAACTGCCGCAACTGTGGCTGATTGACATAAGGCTTTCCGGGCCAACCATGATCCACGTCAATGAAGGAGGACAGGGCTACACCTCGTGCGCCCTTCCGGAAGTAGAGGATCGATTCAATTCCCATGACCTTGCCGATGAAAGCATCGTCGCCAACGCCCGGGACCTGGCCACCATAAACGCTTTTCTGGGCTTTCGATTGCTCGTAGTTTTCTTTATCCAGGAAGCCGACCAACAGGATCTGTTTCCCGTTGGGCAAGGCAAAGTTGAGATCGCCACCCGCGCCTTTGTGGGGATCTCGAGGGATCAAGACAACTCCAGACAGTCCGGTCACCTTGGAAACGTCGGCCGGAGTCAGCAGTTTTGCGTAAGCCGGATTGACGGTTACGCCGGATTGCGCCCATGCCCAGTTTGCCGCCATCATGACCGCAATTGCTACCGCACTGATCGCTCTCCATGCAGAATGTTTCATCTTTCTGTCACCTCTTGAATCAGGACTTGCATTTTGTTTCTCGTGTGCGGGCGAATCAACCACCGGTCGCATCCCCTCCCAATCTCTTTTGTGCTCGTTCCATAGCCAAAACCTTCGACGCGCCTCCGGATCGGCAGAGCGATATGTTCCGCCGTTTAACACCAACCAACTCCTTAGCCCCAAGCGAGTTCGACGCGGTAAAGTCCGTAGTTGTCAAAAAAACAGATCGAATCGACTCAGTGAATTTTGACCAACTTGCAACATACCCGCTTTCCCTACTGGCAATGAATCGTGAATCCGATCTTATCCTCGACTTGATTGGGAGAATCGATGACAATTTTCACCCAGCCGGTGTAATTGGCGAATCGGGGAGAATTCGCGCCCAGACGCCACACATCGTAGACCGGCACAGAGCGGTTGGCCTGCGGGAGATCAACCGCCATCGAATGGGAAGATTGCCCGCCATCACTTCGGACAAACCAATAGTCGATCGTCGTGGGCTGAGTACCAATCACGCCCCAGCCAAATTGCAGCTCAACCGGGCATGGGCCCGTGTACTGAAAGCCTTGAGCAACTTCACCGTTGGCACGCAATGACTCCCCTCCGATGCGAACAGTCGCATTGCTGTTCGCCGCGGCATCGGCCGTTTGCCCCTGGCTGGTATCCGCGGCATTGGCTGCTGGCGCCTGGCCGGTGTCCGCAGCATTACCCGCTGGTGCATAACTGCCACCTGGAGCATTGGCCGCTGGCGCACTACCGCTTCCCGCGGCATTGGCCGCTGGTGCATAACCACTGCCTGGGGCATTGGCCGTTGCCCCTTGGCTGCCGCCTCCGGTGAGGTTGAGTGGGGGTGTTTGCGCGATTCCGCCATCGGTAGCCCCCGTGGTGGGGCCGCTGGTGCCCCCGGTGAGGTCGAGTGGAGGTGTATGCGTGGTTCCGCCATTGGTAGCGCCCGCCGCTTGGCCGGCGGTGCCTCCGGTGAGGTTGCGTGGGGTTGGGTGCGTGTTTTCGCCAGCGTTAGCGCCCGCGGCACTGGCCGGCCCAGAGCTGCTACTTCCGGTAGTGGTCGTTGGCCCGTGGCTGCTGCCTCCGCCCGATGGCCCGTGGCTGGCGCCTCCGCCCGCTGGGGGCGGGCTTGCGGCGTTGCCCGATGGCCCATGGCTGGCACCGCCGCCAGTCGGCCCATGCGTGGTGGCCCCGCCGGTGGTTGCACTCATAGGTGTGTGCGTGATTCCGCCATCCGTGGCGCCCGCGGTATGGCTGGCAGTGCCGCCTGGGATGGGACGTGTAATGTTGTGCGTGATTCCGCCGTCAGTGGTGACCGCGGGATGGCTGGTGGTGCCTCCGGTGGTCGGTCCGTGCATGGTAGACCCCCCGGTGGTCGGTCCGTGCGTGGTGGCCTCGCCGGGGGTTGGCCCATGCGTGTTGGCCCGCGGAATGTTGTGCGTGATTCCGCCGGTGGTCGGTCCGTGCATGGTAGACCCCCCGGTGGTCGGTCCGTGCATGGTGGTCCCGCCGGTGGTTGGCCCGTGCATGGTGGATCCCCCGGTGGTTGGTCCGTGCGTGGCGGTCCCTCCAGTGGTTGGCCCGTGCATGGTGGTCCCGCCGGTGGTTGGCCCGTGCATGGTGGTCCCGCCGGTGGCCGGCGTGTTGGTACGCGGAATGCTGTGCGTGATTCCGCCGGTGGTCGGTCCATGCGTGGTGGTCCCTCCAGTGGTTGGTCCATGCATGGTGGATCCCCCGGTGGTTGGTCCGTGCATGGTGGAACCCCCAGTGGTCGGTCCGTGCATGGTGGACCCGCCTGTGGTTGGTCCGTGCATGGTGGAACCCCCAGTGGTCGGCCCGTGCATGGTGGACCCGCCTGTGGTCGGTCCGTGCATGGTGGAACCCCCGGTGGTTGGCCCGTGCATGGTGGATCCCCCGGTGGTTGGTCCGTGCAGTACCGCGCCTCCTCCGGCTGGCCTTGGGGCGGGCCTGGAAGGAGCCACACCTCTGGGAGGAGTGGCGAGCCTGGGAGCGGGGGCGGGTCTGGGAGGAGTGACGGGTTTGGGAGCGGACTGACTCGAAGCGGCTGGGCTGCCTGCGCCGCTCAACCCCACTAGCACGGCAAGAATCGCTACTGCGGAGCAATTTCGAATAGCCCTGCGGAGAAGTTGGATCGTCATCGTGTCCTCTTTTCCATTTCAGTCTCTTGGTTCCGCGCTCCATTCTCTGTGCGCGAATCCGGATGCGCGAACTTCCATTCGGCGTTGGCGGCCTTTCCGTTCGAAAAGATCCCCTTCAAGTACTCGTAGTTCCAGATCTCCACTTTGCCTGTTGGCAGCGTGTGAACACACCGCCGGTCGCATCCGCACGCCGTCAGATACAAGATGAGGAAGGGAGACGGAAGCTTGCATATGGCAGTTCTTTCCTTTTGGGCAAAAGGCGTGTAGGGCGAATTTCGTCCTACTTTCCCCCTCCCTGACGAGAAAGGCAATGGATAAGTCATGATTTTTCACAGCGAGATTGTGTGCGCGTAATTGGCAGAAATGGAATGAGTTGCCAGTCTATGTGAGCGCCAATGCGGTTTGAACGCAGCTTCACGATGGGAATTCAGGCCTTCAAGCTATAATGTTTTCTCCAATCTCTCCCGGGCTCGATCGTTGACGTGGGTAAGATCAATGAGCTTGGAGCACGACATTTCGGCAGTCATCACTTTCGGCGTCTTCCGTCTGGATGTTGAAAAGGGCGAACTGAAGAGATTGAACACGGCCCTGCACCTTGCGCCGCAGCCGTTCCAGCTTCTGGCGCTACTGGCATCTCGACCCGGCGAGATCATCCGTCGCGAGGAGATTCAGGAGCAGCTTTGGGACGCCCACACTTTCGTGGACTTCGAGCGCGGCCTGAACCACTGCGTCCGCCAGATTCGCGCGGTGCTCGGCGACGATCCCGGCGCACCTACCTATATTGAAACGATTCCCCGAACCGGCTATCGCTTTGTCGCCCCGGTCAAGGTGGTCAACCATCCTAGGCCGGCCGAGCAGCGCTCCTTTCAACCACTCCTTGCGCTCTCGCACCCGGCAGGCGGGAATCGGAACGCACGCACGTGGAATCGGCGGCGCTGGATCGGTTTGGCCGCGACAGCGATTGTTCTGGCCTGCGTCAGCCTCCTGGTTGTCTTTCAACGGGAGCGCAAAGCACGCCATGAGGCTCCTCCCACTCGGCAAATGGTAGCGGTACTGCCCTTCGAAAACCTCACCGGCGATCCTGCCCAGGAATACCTGAGCGATGGCGTGACCGACGAGATGATTGTCCATCTCGGCAGGGTTAGCCCCAGCCACCTCGGGGTGATCGCGCGCACTTCAGCCATGAATTACAAGCACTCAGTAAAGCCCCTGCCTCAGATCGCCAGCGAGCTGGGGGTCAAGTACCTGCTCGAAGGGACAGTGAAAAGGTCCGGACAGACGATCCGGATCACCGCGCAATTGGTTCGATCGGACGACCAAACGGAACTCTGGGCTGACACCTACGACGGTCAGGTCAGTGCGGAGCGCATCCTTGCATTCCAGCAATCGGTGGCCGACCGCGTGGCCAGGTCGCTTTCTCTGGTGCTGCCCGAAGTGCGCGCGCCGCGAAGCACAACGGCCAGTCAGGCCGCATACGAGGCCTTTCTCAAAGGCCGCTTTGAATGGAATAAACGCAACGAGGATGGTTTCCTCAAGTCGATCGAGTATTTCAAGGAGGCCATCGCGCAAGACCCCGGATACGCCGAAGCTTGGGCCGGCCTTGCGGACTCGTACAACCTATTGCACGAGTACTACGAGGGCCGCTCAAGCGACGCACAGGCGGCATCGGCCAGAGACGCCGCGCTCAAGGCGCTGACTCTCGACTCAAACCTTTCTGAAGCGCACGCATCGCTTGCATTCAGCTTGTGGCGCTACGAGTGGAAGTTCCCTGAAGCAGAGTCCGAATTTCACAAAGCGCTGGACCTCGGCCCGAACAATGCTACCGCGCACCATTGGTATGGTATGTTTCTGACCTCGCGTGGACGCTTCGATGAAGCGCGCAACGAACTACGCCAGGCCGAGGAACTCGATCCGGTTTCCCCCATCATCATCACCAATATCGGGTGGGTGAATTACTTTGCGCGCGATTACGGCGCAGCCATACAGAGTTACCATGAAGCGCTGAAACTGGACAGCGGATTCGAGACTGCCGAGATGAAACTGGCGTGGGCCTGTGAGCAGAAGGGGCTGTGGCAGGAGGCGCTTCAGGCGCGTCAAAGCTTTTACATCGCAGCCGGACATCCGGAAATCGCGCAAGCGTTGGCTGACGCCTATGCACGAGGTGGTTACCCAAGGGTGTTGCGCACCATCGTTGCGGAGACGGAAAAACCCGACGCAGCGCCGTATTACTCCGACTACGATAAAGCCAAGCTGTATGCAATGCTCGGCGACACCGACAAGGCGACGATGCTGCTTGAGCGAGCACGCGCTCGCCGCAGCGGATGGTTGGTTTATCTTGCCGTTGAACCGGCCTTCGACAAGCTACGCTCAAATCCGGCTTTCGCACATCTTGTCGACCAAACGGTTTCAACGCATCCGTTGTGAAGCGTCTCGCTGTCCTGCTTGGGACTTCGATTCCGGCTCTTTTCTCTTTCATTTCCCGCCCGGTTCACGGGTGATCTGCAAGACCCAGGCCGAAGACACCCCGCCCGACGAGCGTTCACTTGCCGGCGTACGGGTCGGGGACGGGCTGCGCGCTATCGATCCAGGCGGTGTAGATCATGTCGCGTAACATGCTGGCGCCGTCGGCCAAGCGGGCGGCGGTGAAGTCGTGCGGCCGGGCTGCCCGCCCGCCGAATCTCCCCTGATTCGTTTTCGAACCGTGAGTTTATGGTTCGCGCTCCGGTTGCACGATTTTCGCCGTTTTGCTGTATCGCGAGAGACCGGGTCCGCGCTAGAATCCTCCTGCCGGAAGGGCCTGCAACAGAGGCTTGCAAAACCGGCAATCCTCTCGCTGCATCTCCTTTCCGAGCTACGAAAGGAGCCTCCGAATGCGAGTCTCGTCACGCTCCATAGTCCGTTGTTTTCTCTTCATTCTCTTTCCGGCTCTCGCCTGCGTGTTTGCCATGCCCGTTTCTGTCTCTGCGCAGATGATCCGCGGGAATTGGGCTGGCCCATGGGAAAACTCTCTCGGCCAAAGTGGCGAATCCGCGCTGACCATCTATGAGGATGGCGATCACGTCAGCGGAACCTGGGGGAACGACCACTTCGAGGGCCACCGCAATGGCAATCAGGTCTCGTTCCGCATCATGGGCGGACTGAACGGCTGCGTCAACTACGAAGGCAGCATCGCGTTCTATAGCGATGACGCCGCGCGCCTGACCTACGATGCACACAACCATTGCACAAACCAGCACTACGACGGCTGGCAGCGCCTGCACCGGGCCGAGATGAACGAGGGCGGCCACTGGGGAGGCGATCTCCGCGGCGTCTGGGTCGGTCACTGGCAGAATTCTCTCGGGCAAAGCGGCGAAGGACGCCTGGAGATCCAAGAGGCGTATAACGACAGGGCTCGCGGCATCTGGGATGGCGATCCATTCGACGGGAATCGTAATGGCGACGAGATCGACTTCCGCGTCCATCGCGGACAGGGTGGATGCATCGATTACGACGTCACGGTCAGGTTCTTCGGTGGGGACAGCGCCCGCCTGGAGTACGAGGCGCACAACCGGTGCAACGAAAGCCGCTATAGCGGCAGCGAGCAACTGCACCGGCCCGAGGGAGGTTTCCGGCGGTAGCACGCTATCGAAGCGTGGGCCAAAGCAATGCCGCTGCGCTGAGAGACATCCAGGTCAAGCGATCCGTGGGCGAAGCTGTCGCCAAAGAGCCGAAGCCGCGCCGACCTCGATTGGCGCCGGTTGCGCTGTCAGCAGTCCCCGGTCTCAGAATCGAGACCGGGGGCGCTCTCCGTCTTAAGGGACTCGGCTATTGCACCGTCACGGTGAAGGAGCCCGTGCGGGTGATGTTCTGAGAAGTCGCTGTCACGCTCACCGTGTAAGTGCCCGGCAGGGTTCCCTGGTCCTGGGCCGGGTGACTGCCCCCGCCGCAGCCGCCAGATGCCGCCACGCAGACCACCAACAGAATCGCCAGCGGAAGCTTGCGTCTGAAGCCGACCGGCAGCAGGAACAGAAGGACACATGCCAGTGCGGCAAAACCGTATGTCCGTGTGCCGGCAGCCTGGCTTGTGGTCACGGTATGCGGAGCCGTCGTGGTGATCGTCAACGGCGCGGTGGCTGTCGTGTTATTGCCCAGAGCCGCGCTGGAGGCCGGGCACGTTGCCTCCGCCATCGTGGCCGGCAATGTGCAGGTCACGTTGACAACCCCGCCGAAATAATCCACGGCAGTCAGGGTCACATTCGTCGTCCCAGTTTGTCCCGCGGTGACGCTCACATTCGGAATCGGCGGAGTGATTCGAAAGGTCGTATCGGAAACAACAACGCTGATCGAATACAAACTCGGTGCGGCCATGTAGTTCCCGTCCCCAGGATAGGAGGCCGTGAAGTTGTAGGTCCCGGGGGTATCGATGGAGGTTGTCAACTGAGCGTTGAGATAGGCCCAGGGGTTGGGGCTGTCGCTGAATGGAAAGTATGCAATCGTCCCCTGAGCCGGCGTGCCGTTCTCGAGGAACGCGATGCTGCCCGTGGGAGGAGGACGAACGCTATCCGCCGTCACCGCCGTCTCGACAATGAACGACTGGCCGGAATCGGCAAGATAATTCATACCGCTTCCGTTGTACTGCTGGCCAAGATCGGTGATTTCCAAGGAATACATCGACGTCGGCGCGGGCGTCACAACCAGGTTTATCGTGGCAGGATTGCCGGGGTTGTAACTGGCGTCGCCGCTGTACTGCCCCTGAATGGCGTAGCTGCCCACGGATGAGATTTTTCCGTAGAGCGACTGGTCTTCCGTGAACCCCAACGCGTTGAGAGCGTAGTTCCCGGCGTCAACGGCCTTTCCGCCTTGGGTGAGAGAGATGCTTCCCGTCGGGCAGGGGATCTGCGTCTGAAGCGGGCCGGGCGCGCAGGACGTGCCGGCCGCACCGGTAACGTCTCCGCGAAGATAGAAGATGGACCCGTAGGGAACAGTAGTCACCGGGGAGAATGTGCCGTTCGAGGAGTTGTACGCTTCCAGCGAGAGTGCCGTTTGGCTGTTCTCCTTGCCCACGGTGACCTGAACCGGCGCGGAGTCGCTGGCGGCGAACGCGCCGTCGCCGGGATAGTGCGCGGTCACGTTATAGGCGCCGCCGGGCAGCAGGGTCGTCGTGCCGGTGGCCGTGCCGTTGACAAGAGAGAAGTTGGTCACGCCGACAGCGTTGCCGCTGGGCGCAGCCATCAGCGCCACCGAGCCGGTGGGCGTGCCCGAGCCGCTCTTGGCGGCCACAGTGATGTTCACATTCACAGCCTGACCGTGCGTCGGGCTCACCGGCGAGAGGCTCACCAGCGTGGTCGCGCTTGGCGAGAAGGTGGCGGCGCTCCAGGCTTTGACGAGGTTGGCGGCGTTCACCGAGCCGAGGCCGGTGGCCAGGTCGTAGCCCGGAGTAGTCGTCCAGGCGGGTACGGTGGGGTTGTTGGGGTCGACCAGAACTCCGTAGCCGCCGAGGGGCGCGCTTCCGCAGTTGGTTGAGCCGGCGCTGCAGGGCACGGAATCGTTGCCCTTGGTGATGTCGTTAAAGACGCACGCGCCTCCATTTGCCGGCGCCGACGACGAGTTGCACGACGCCCCCGGCTGCGCGGCGAGGTTGTAGAGAACGTAATTGGCGTTGCCCTGGCGCGAGCCGGCTTTCTGATCCACGAGCGCCATGATTCCGGCGAAGCTGGGCGCGGCAGCCGAGGTGCCGCCGACGCCAATGAAGCTCTTCGTGGCCAGGCTGCACGGGAAGTCGGCAGTCGAAATGACTCCAAAGGGCCCCAGGTCCGCCTCGCACATGATGTAAAAGCTGCCGTTGAAGCCCGCGCTGGCAAAGAGAGCGACATCGGGCTGATCGCGCACGCCGTCCTGCGGAACGCCGTTCCCGGTTTGCCAAGAGGGTTTGGGCCAGCCCGCGCAGGCGCCGTCGTTGGATGTCGCGCAATTGCTGGGGCCGCCGGAGCCGGCAACGATGTTGATGTACTGGGCATTCGACGTGCACTGATCCGCACCCAGGCCGGCGCAGGATTGATTCCACGTGGTCTCGGGGATGTAGCCGAGGGCGGAAAGACCGGTGGTCGCGTTGTTGGTCGCGCTCCAGTAGTTCGGTGCTGTGGTTGCGGTCTGGTCGAAATCCGTGCCGCCGACGGAGACGTTGTAGGGAGTGGAGGCGAGGCCGCTGACGGCGAGGCCCTGGCTGGCCGCGTATTGGGTGTTGAAATCGTCGCATCCGGCCGAGCCGCCGTCGCCGGCAGCGATCAGCACGGTGATGCCCTCGGCCGCGGCCTGTTGCCAGAGGGCGTTGTAGAAGGCATTGCCCGCGTCGCCGAGGGCAGCTTCGCACTCGCCATAGCTCTCGCTCATCACCGGAGCGAGGTTGTTGTCGACGATGTAGAGCGCCGAGAGATCGACGCCCATTGCCGTCGAGGTCGTTGCCGATGCTACCAGATCGATGGTTGCGTTTTTAGCGACCGCGCCCGACCACGAAACGTCCAGCACGGCTTCGGGCTCATCGGCGTCGCTGATTCCGGGGTCGGGACCGTTCAGAATCACGTTGGGAGGGTTTGCGGGCAATCCAAATTGGCTGCGGAAGTCTGCGATATCCGTCAGATGGATGTTGGTTTCGCCCACGATGGCGATGGTCTGGCCGGTGCCGTCGATGCCTGCATTCCAGAGCGGCAGCACGTTGTAGATGGCGGCGAAGTCGGCCGGGCCGAGCCCGTAATAGGTGTTCGTGCCTGAGACGTAGGTGAAGAGCGGTAAATCGAGCGCGCCGGACGCCGGTTGGGCCGGTCCTGAAGCGACCGTGAATTGGTGATGGCGGGGAAAGTTGTGCAGCGAGAGCACCCCTTTGACCACCGGCGCAAGAGCCGAGGGGATGGAGGGATCGCTCGCGTTGGCCCAGTGCTGTTCGCCGTTGAGAAGATAGCTGTGGATGCCGGCGCCAAAGGCGTCGTGGACCTGACCGGCGGTTCCGGAAAACTGAATCGCGGTGCGGCCTCTGGAGACGCTATCGACCTGGAATCCGTGCGATTCGAGCCATGCCTCGACGGCAGCGATGTCGCTATCGGCGGGGCCAAACTGGCGGCCGAACTCGTCGGGTGTAAGCCACTGGCGATAATTCGGCGAGCCCTTCGTCTGCTGCTCATCGAGCAGGGCGCGCAGGCCGGATTCCTGTTCGGCGCTGCGCTTGAGGACCAGAATCATGCGCTGCATGGGCAGGCTCGATGGCGCGATGCCCTGGTCGGCGGCGCGGCGCACGAGAGGATGCGTGTTGCCGCGGAGCGTAGTGCGCTGCGACTCGTCGACGGCGCGCGTGATCAGCGGGCTCGGGCCAGAGGCGTTCGCAGCGTTCGGCGTTTGGGCCGCCGCAGGGAGCGCAATGCATAGCAGCGCGGGGAGCGCCACGAGAAGAGAACCAAGGCGAAGTCTCCGGCGGCTGCGATCGCGCGGAAGGGAGCCGAAAACCGGCAAGAACGTGCACTGCGGCAGAACGAACATGAGAGGATCCCCCTGTGCGGGTCTCGGTTGGATCGCCGTTGCGCTCAAGGCGAGCCGCAACGAGTCTACGTCGCGTCCAGCCGCATGGGACGCGCAGCAGGCCTCGGGGGAAGACTTATGGCCTTAGACGCCCCGCGTCCAGCGCCGGGTTGTCTGCCGAAGCGAAAAGGCGTTCTCACTTGCCGGCGTACGGATCGGGCACGGGCTGGGCGCTCGAGATCCACGCCGTATAAATCATGTCGCGCAACATGCTGGCGCCGGCGGCAAGGCGCTGGGCGGTGAAGTCCCGCGACTCGGGCGTTCCCGCGCCGAGAAATGCGCCGGCCTTGTCGAGCTGGTAGACCCGCTCGACGAACGTGGCCGAGTGGCGCAGATAGGCGAGGTAGGCGTCGAACATGTCGCCGTCGATCAGCTTGACCGGCGTCATTTTGGCCTGCACGTCGGGTAGGTGGATGTTGGCGGCGACGAAGGGACCTTCGAACTGGTGGTGAATCTGATGGCCGGTGGTGTAGCCGTTGGGATTGGGGCCGGTCCAGCCGTTGTAGTTCACGGTAACGTGGAGAGGCTGCGAGCCGTCGCCAACGTAGTGGCCGAGCCAGCCGGCGTAAAAGAGGATGGCGGCCTCGACCGGCTTGGTGTTCTGACCGGCTGCCGAGAGCGTGCGGTACTGGCGCATGGTGGCCTTGAGCCGCTCCCAAACCTCGTCGGTCTCCCATGGCTGCAGGCCGATCTTCTCCGGCCGCTGGCCGGCGGCGAAGACCCTAGCCTCGAAGTCGAGGCGCTTGCGCGGCAGCGGCGCGAAGACGTCGGCCAGCTCCAGATCGATGAAATGCTCGGGGGCTTGGGCGGCATTGAGCTCGGGCTCGGCCGGCGAGCGCCAGCGGTCGGGCTCGGGGCCCAGATACTCGATCTCCTCGGCAGCCGCCTGGGTGCGGAGGAAGGCCGGCGTGTCGGTCGGAAGCGTAGCCACCGCCAGCCGGTTGATCATGCGATGGCCGTCGTTTTCCCAGGCGCGGGCCAGGCTCGAAGAGAGAAAAAGGCTGAACAGGACGGCTGAAGCGAGAACGACGCGGCAGGCGCGGAAAGAACCGATTGGGCGGAGCATGGAGCCAGTATACGGCGGGCCGAGTTCGGCACGCCGGCGCCTGCGGGCGCGTTGCAGACGCCGCGGCGATCCGGAAGCAGCCGTGGGCGCGGCGAGCGGGTAACTGGAACGGCTCACCCGTCCCAGCGCTTGATCGATTTGGCTAGAGAGTCTGGAATCGAACGCATATACTACCTGCAAATCGATTCTTCTCGCGCAGATAGCCGATTTGCGAGGCCGAGTGCGGGGTGCAAGAGGCTGGCGGCGAGTGGGGTGACGCGTCGAGCCTGCCTCGGTTTGTCCCAACAGCGACAGCCGCAACGCAAGCAAGAATAGCGGCCTTGCAGGTGGGCAAATTGGCGCCGGAGGGAGATGCGAGAACCGATGAGCGTGCGGGCGAACGAAGACGGACGGAGCGATCCTGCGCAGGCTGCTGCGCCGTGGGGTAGAATCTCGCAGCTCTGGCTGCTTCTGCCCTATTCGCTGGTGGCTCTTTCGGTGGGCGCCGCTGTGGCTCACTCGTTCCCGAACTTCCCGTGGGGGTCTTTGCCAATCGTGGCGGCAATCATCGCCACCGGGCTGTTCGCGGTTCTTCTCAACCGGCTCCTGCTTCGTCCCGAAGGGTCGCCGGTCACGGAGCCTCTGGGCGAGGGCCTGAGGGAGTTGCTGGACTCGGCGGGTCCGGCGGTCGTGGCGATCGATCTCGACGGAAGGCTGATCTATTGCAACCCGGCGACCGAGCGTTTGCTGGGCTATCGAGCCGTGGATCTTCTTACCCGCTGGGGCACGGTGGATATTCTGGCGCCCCGTGAAGCGGAGCGTCTTCTTTTGGAATTGCAGAAGCTCTGCCGGCTCGAGCGCCCGCAGCCGGCCACATGGTCGGGCCGGATGGAAGGGTATCTGGAGTGCGTGCGCATGCTGCCACCCAGCATGGTGCCGAGCTTCGACGCCAAGGTGGTGCGCAAGGACGGCGTGACTGTGCCGGTCAAGCTGCACATCTCGGCGCTGCGCGACGCCCTCGGCGAGCTGACCGGGACGGTGGCCGTGGCTGTGGACCAGCGCGACGACCTGGACCGCGAGCGAGCGCAGTTCGAAGCTCAAGAGCGGTTCCGCGACCTGTTCGAGAGCGCCAGCGAAATGATCGCCACGCTCAGTCCCGCGGGACAGTTCCTGAACGCCAATCCGGCCTGGCAGCGCTGGTTCGGCGTGGACGCCGCCGCCCTCGGGAACCTGGGTTCGTTCCAGGACCTATTTTCCCCCGACGCGCGCGGAGAGGTGGCAGCGCTGTTCCGGCGGGCGCTGGATGGCGAGATGTTGGAGCGGGCGCCGGTCCGCCATCATACTCCCGACGGCCGCACGCTGGAGCTGGAGTTGAGCCTGAGCCGGCGGCAAAAGACCGGCGTACCGCTCGCCGTGCGCTGCCTGATGCGCGACGTAACGGAGCAAAAGCAGCGCGAGAACCGCCTGGCGCTGCAGGTGACAGTTAGCCAGATCGTCGGCGAGAACGCGCCGGGCGAGTCGGCCGCAATGCGCATCCTGGAGGCGCTATGCCTGTCGCAGGGCTGGGATGTGGCGATTGAGTGGGTGGCCGGCGCCGATGAGAATCATCTGGAATTCGGAACCGCATGGGGAGCGCCGGGGCGGCAAACCGAAGCGCTCATTCAGGGAAGCACGGGGCTGATGCTGGCGGGAGAAAACGAGTTGCCGGAACAGGCATGGCGGGCGGGACGCACGGTTTGGGTGACCGACCTGGCGGCAGCCGCCGCAAGCCCGCGAATGACCGCGGTCCTGGACCAGGAGATGGTGTCGGGCTGGGCCGTGCCGGTGCACGCGGGCAGCAAAGTTCTGGCGGTGCTGGAGTTCTATTGCCGCTTCCGGCTGCGCGAGGACCGCGAGGCCATGGCCGCAGTCGGGACGGCGGCCGCATCCCTGGGACAGATGCTGGCGCGAAACCAGGAGCGCGGGCGAGCCGACGAGTTGAGCCGCCAGCAGGAGGTCCTGCTGGACTCCGTGGCCGACGGCATCTGCGGGCTCGACCGCCAGGGAAACGTCACTTTCGCCAACCCCGCGGCGGCACGAATGCTGGGAGCGCCGACCGATGTGCTGATTGGCCAGCCGGTTCACGATCTTCTTCATGGCGCGGCTCCAGCCGATCGCGCCTGCGGGCCGGACTGCCCGCTGCGCACCACGACGGCTCAGGCAGCCAGCAGCGAGGAGACAATCTATCGTGCGGACGGGGGATCGTTCCCCGCCGAATATGCGCTGACGCCGATTCGAAGCCAGGGCCGACATGCCGGATCGGTGCTGAGCTTTCGCGACATCAGCCAGCGATCCGCGCTGGACCGCCTCAAGGACGAATTCATCTCCACGGTCAGCCACGAGCTGCGCACACCCTTGACCTCGATTCGCGGCGCCCTGGGACTATTGACTTCCGGCATTCTGGGCGACACCAGCGAGAAGGCCGCGAATCTGCTGCGCATCGCGCTGACCAACTCCGACCGGCTGGTGCGTCTGATCAACGACATCCTGGACCTGGAGCGGATCCAGAGCGGGCGCGAACCGCTGGCCTTCCGCGCCGTGCAACTGGACCAGATCGTGAAGCAGGCGATCGAGGACATGCAGCCGGTGGCCGACGCAGCCGGGGTGCAACTGATTCACGATTCGACCAAGACCGAGATTACGGCCGATCCGGATCGGCTGCTGCAAGTGATCACCAACCTGCTCTCGAATGCGGTCAAGTTCTCGCCGCCAAATTCGCCGGTGAGCGTGATGCTGCGGCCCGGCGTGACGGGCGTGATTTTGTCGGTGATCGACCACGGGCGCGGGGTTCCGGCCGACAAACTGGAGTCGATCTTCGGGCGGTTCCAGCAGGTGGATGCCTCCGACTCGCGCCAGAAAGGCGGCACCGGGCTGGGGTTGGCCATCTGCCGCTCGATCGTGATGCAGCATTCGGGCCGCATCTGGGCAGAGCGGAATCCGGTGCGCGGATCGACCTTCCGTATCTTCCTGCCCTATCAGCCCGCGCCGACCTCGGCTCCGGGCAGCCTGCCTGAAGCTGAGTCGGGAAACGGCGTGGTGGTGCTGGCCGACAGCAATCCGGAATCGCGCCCGCGGATCGCCGCCCAACTGGCCCGGCACGGGTATTCCGTGGTGCAGGCCGCGACGGTGGAGCAAACCCTGACCGCGGCGCGCAGCCAAGCGCAGGCCATTCTTCTCGATACCGGACTGGACGGCATGAACGGCTGGGAGATCCTGCCGCTGTTGCGCAGGACGGATGCAACCGCGCACATCCCCGTAGTGCTGTTGAGCGTGGAAGACGAAAAACTGGACAAGGATCTGCCTGCCGGCGCCGATGGGGTAGTGCCAAAGCCGCTGCGCGAAGATGCGCTGCTGGCCGAGCTGGCCCGGGTGCTGTGCGGATCGGGCGAGAAGGCGCGCATCCTCATCGTCGAGGACGACCGCGATCTGGTGGGCGTAATCGGCGAGGTGTTCGCCCGCGACAGCATCGCCGTGCAGGCGGCTCATTCGTTCGGCGAGACGATCGAGGTCTGTTCGACCTTTCAGCCGCATCTGATCGTCCTGGATATCGGATTGCCGGACGGCGACGGGTTCAACGTGGTCGACTGGCTTCGCCAGCACGAAACCCTCTCCGCACTGCCGCTTGTGGTCTACTCCGGCCGCGAGCTTTCGCCGGAACAGCGCAGCCAACTGACGCTCGGCCCCACCTACTTTCTGGCCAAGACCCGCGTGCAGCCGCAGCAACTGGAAGCTCTGGTGCTGACCATGCTGCGCTCGTCGCGGCAGGCGAGCGAAACGGCCGCGCCGCAGACGGTTGTACCGAACTCGTAACCCATCGAAGTCCATCGCCCCATCGACAACCCGGCCCGCGCATTCGACAATGGTCTCGGGGGAGGGGCATTCGTGGCGGCGCGCAAAATCCTGATCATCGACGACGAAGACGATATCCGCGAGGTGGCATCGCTGAGCCTGGAGACGGTAGCCGGCTGGGAGGTGGTTTCAGCCAGTTCCGGCGCGCAGGGCTTGGCGCGCGCCGCCGAACACAAGCCCGACGCCATTCTGCTGGACGTGATGATGCCGGGCATGGACGGCCCGACGACCTTCCGCGAACTGCGCAAGAACCCGGCCACCGCCGGCATTCCCGTGCTGCTGCTCACCGCGAAGGTTCAAGGCAGCGACCAGCGGCGCTTCGCCGACCTCGGAGTCGAGGCCGTGCTCTTCAAGCCCTTCGATCCCATGACGCTCTCGACGCAGATTGCGAGCGCCCTGGGCTGGAATTAACCGACCCAAACATGGAATCTCCCGGCCAACCCGGAACGCCCGCCGAAGCGGCCCTTTCCCAGGCCATCGACCGCCTCTGGGTGCGATTTCTGCCCGAGATCCGCGAGAGAGTTGCAGTGCTCGAGGCCGCCGCCGCGGCAGTTGCGGCAAAGACGCTGGGCGAGTCCCAACTGGAGGCGGCCAAAGCCGCGGCGCACAAGCTGGCCGGCGTGCTCGGCACGTTCAGCCTGACCCGCGGCACGGTGTTGGCGCGCGAATTGGAGGTCACTTACTCGCGCGAATCCGCTCCCGGCCCGGAGGCTGCCAGGCGCCTCGCCGACCTTGCAGGTGCGCTCCGCGGCCTGATCGAGGACCGCCCGCCTTCGGCCTGACCGGCAAAGCAATTAAACTCATCTGGAGTGGTCTCCCGCGATCCATTTTCGTTCCCTGCTGAAGATTCGCCCCAACTGGGGCTGCGCTTCGAGGCGCCGAGCCAAACCCGCCGCATCTGGGCGGTTCGCGACCTGGTGGCGCAGGTGCGCGGGCTGGTCGAGCAGGAGTACGGCGACGTCTGGGTGGAGGGCGAGATCTCGAACTACCGCCCGGCCCCTTCGGGACACGTCTATTTCACGCTGAAAGATGCCGACGCCCAGCTTCCCATCGTTCTATTCCGCCGCCAGGCCATGCTTCTTCGTTTCCGTCCCGAGGACGGCCTGCACGTGCTGGTCCGCGGACGAGTGAGCGTCTACGAGCAGCGCGGGCAATTGCAACTGGTGGCGGAAACCCTGGAGCCGGTGGGCGCCGGATCGCTGCAGCTTGCCTTCGAGCAATTGAAGGAGCGGCTCAAGGCCGAGGGCCTGTTCGACGCCGAGCGCAAGAGGCCGCTGCCCTTGTTTCCCCGCACCGTGGGAATCGTCACCTCGCCCACCGGCGCGGTGATCCGCGACTTCCTCAACATCGTGAGCCGGCGTCACTCCGGCTTGAACGTGCTCCTCTGCCCGGTCTCCGTGCAGGGCGAATCCGCGCCGGCGGAGATCGAGACCGCACTCGCCGATCTGAACGCATCGAGTCTCGTCGACCTGATCGTCGTGGCGCGCGGCGGAGGTTCGCTCGAAGACCTGGCCGCATTCAACAGCGAACGCGTGGCGCGCGCGATTGCATCGAGCCGGCTTCCTGTGGTTTCCGCGGTGGGGCATGAGACCGACTTCACCATCGCCGATTTTGCCGCCGACCTGCGCGCGCCCACTCCGTCGGCCGCGGCGGAGCTGGTCACCGAAGCGCAACACAAGATCGCCGAGCATCTGGCGGCGCAGGAGCACCGGCTGGAACGCGCCGCCCGGTTTCAGCTTCTGCAGGCGCGGCAGCGGCTTGGGCAACTGCCGGTGAGCCGGGCCGAGTCGCGGGTGACAGCTCTGCTCTACCGGCTTGGCCAGCGGCTCGACGACGCGGGGCAAAGGCTCGATGCTGCGGTCATGGGCGGAACGCGGCTCCGGCAGAATCGTTTGACCGAGCTGGCCGCGGCGGTTCTGCGCCACGATCCGCGCCAGCGGCTGGGCCAAGCGCGCGTGCATCTCAACGATCTGCGCGCGCGGCTCCATCGCTCGATCGAGCGATTGATTGCAGAGTCGGCGTCCGGGCTGGTCGCGCTCGATGCCCGCCTTCGTTCGCTCTCGCCGCTGGCCGTGCTGGACCGCGGCTACGCGCTGGTTCTGGCGGCCGATGGCGCCCTGATTCGCTCCACGGCGCGGATCGGCGCGGGAGACCGGCTCACGACGCGTCTGGCCGACGGAACATTCGCGAGCCAAGTCGAGTCCGTCGCGCCCAGCGCGCCCAATTTATCCAGCGCAGCCAATGCGCCAATATCCCGCAAACAACGAGGCAAGAAATCGGCATCATGACCGCAGACGCACGCAAACTCTTCGGCACCGACGGCATTCGCGCCATCGCCGGCGAATATCCGCTCGACCCAACAACGGTCTACGGCGTGGGGCTGGCGCTCGGCCACTCGCTGCGCAAGACAACGAAAGATCCCAGGGTTCTCTTCGGGCGCGACACGCGCGAGTCCGGCCCATGGATCGCCGCCACGCTGGCCGAGGGACTGCGACAGGCCGGCGCGCAGGTGGAGAGCGCGGGCGTTGTGACCACTCCCGCGGTCGCATTTCTGGCGCGGAGACACGGATTCCACGCCGGCGTGGTGATTTCGGCATCGCACAATCCCTGGCGGGACAACGGCATCAAGCTCTTCGGCGCCGACGGATTCAAGCTGCCCGACGCCGACGAACTGGCCATGGAGGAAGAGATTCTCTTCCACGCGGGGCAGTCGAAGATCGACGATCCGCATTGCTTCAGACCCGTCGAGGACAATCCGGCATTCCTGGCCGACTACGTCCAGTTCCTCATCGACTCGGCGCCGGGGCTTTCGCTCGCGGGACTCCGGATCGTGGCCGACTGCGCCAATGGCGCGGCGGCGGCGGTGGCGCCGGAGCTGTTCCGCAAGCTGAATCGCGATGAGCGGGCAAACGTTACTCTGCTGAACACCGCGCCCGACGGCCGCAACATCAACGCGCAGTGCGGCGCGCTGCATCCGGAGTACGTGGCACGCGAGGTGAGAGAACGCGGCGCGGATATCGGGCTGACCTTCGACGGCGACTCCGACCGCTGCATGTTGGCCGACGCCGGCGGCAATGTGGTGAACGGCGACGCGATTCTGCTGATGGCCGCGCGCGACCTGAAGGCCCGCGGCATGTTGACCGGGAATGTGGTCGTGGCGACAACCATGTCGAATATGGGGCTGGAGGCGGCGCTCAAGCACAGCGGAATCCGGATGCTGCGCGCGCCGGTGGGCGACCGCTACGTGCTCGAAGAGATGCAGAAGCGCGACGCGGCCCTTGGCGGCGAGCAGTCGGGCCACATCCTCTTCCCGCATTTGGCAACAACCGGCGACGGATTGCTGACCGCACTGGTGGTGCTCGATCTCGTTGCGCGTAGCGGCAAGTCAATCGGAGAGCTGATGGCAGACCTCAAGGTCTTCCCGCAGGTGATTGTGAACGTGAAGGTGCGGGAGAAGAAGCCGCTGGATACGATTCCGGCGGTTGCAGAGGCGATCCGCGCCGCCGAAGAGGAACTGAAGGATACGGGGCGCGTCGTGATTCGCTATTCGGGCACCGAGCCGCTGGCGCGGGTGATGATCGAAGCCGAAAGCGAAGAGGCGATGCGGCGGCACGCGGAGGCGATTGCGGCGGCGATCCGCTCCGAACTCGGCGCGTGAAGAGACCGCCAGCCCCGTTCAAGCGCGCAAATCTGCGACGTTCGCAAGCGAAATGCGAGGAATATCGATTTGGCTTGCGCGCTTCCGCGTCTGCGCGATGTCGTACGCATTCTGCATCCGCATCAAGGTGTCCATTCGCACTCCAAAGGCCTTCTCGATGCGCAACGCCATTTCACCGGAAAGATCCGCACTTCCGTTCAGCAGGCTGGACAATGCGGGCCGCGAGACACCGAGCGCACGCGCCGCGGCTGTGACCGTCAGGCCTGCCGCTTCAACAATCTCCGTCCGAATAAAACTTCCCGGATGCGGCGGATTCTTCATCGGCATCGTGGTTCTCCTTTTTGCCCTAGTGATAATCTTCAAGATCTACATCGCGGATTTCGCGATTCGCCTTGTCCGGGAAAAATGTCAAGCGCCGATTCGCGGTAACGCTGAGGCTCCAAGTCCCCTTGCGGTTGCCGGTTAGCATATGCGCCCTCCATGATGGAAGCGCGCGCAATTCCTCGGGCTCCTCCATCTCATTCAGGAAAAGAAGCATCTTGCGGAGCTTGTCGGACGTTGCAAATCCCACACCCTTGGCATCGTCTTCGTCGTAGAGCTTCTTCAGCCCCTTGTGCGTGAAGTTCCGAATCTTCACCTCAAGGAGTGTAGCCTGTCACTTAACACTTGTCAACCGCTCCATGGGACGCCAATGGCAACGGACTGGAGGCATTTAACCATCGGCTTGTATCCTCGATCTATGCCCCGCTTCCCTGCCGGCCAGACCCTGCTTATCGACGCCGACGATACCCTGTGGGAGAACAACATCTACTTCGAGCGCGCCATCGCCGCGTTCATCGGCTTTCTCGACCACAAGGAGCACTCGCCTGCCGATGTGCGGCAGGCGCTGAACGCCGTGGAGCGAGAGACGATCTTGACGCACGGCTACGGGCTATCGAGTTTCACCCGGTCGCTGGAGGATTGTTTCGAGCGGCTGAGTCCCGAGCCGGTGACCGAGGAAAAGCGCGAGCGGATTCGCGGCTTCTCGCGGGCCATCGCCGAGCAGGAGATCGAATTGCTCCCCGACGTGGCCGAGACTCTCGCCGAGCTTGCCGGGCGGCATCACCTGATCCTGATGACCAAGGGCAACCACGCCGAGCAGGCCGACAAGCTGGCGCGCTCGGGGCTGGCACAGCACTTTGCCGCGGTGGAGATTGTCGCGGAAAAAGACCCGCCGACCTATCGCGCGGTAATTGCGCGGCACGAACTCGCGCCGCACACCAGTTGGATGATCGGAAACAGCCCCAAGAGCGACATCAACCCCGCGCTGGCCGCCGGGCTGCACGCGGTGTTTCTTGTCCATCCCGACACGTGGGTGCTGGAGCACGCCGAGGTCGACGCCGCGCCCCAGGGCCAGCATCTGATCGAGTTGGACGCGTTCGCCAAGCTGAGCGAGATCTTCTAGGCCCGCCAACGCCGGCCGGCGCGCATTTCTGCTGCTTCTTGACGACTGCCACAAAGGCCGATATCATCGGCTATCCCTTTCCGAAGCTTCCCCGCGGTCGGAACTCGTACCCTGCTTCCGGATTCATTCATCAATCTCAAAAGGGAGTTTCTCGATGCCGACTCCGCGAGTCCTCGCGTGCCTCAGCCTGCTTGCCTTCACCCCTCTGCTGAAGGGGCAAACGCCGCCGCCAACTGCCTACACCATCACCGAAGCCACCGGCGACGCTGCCAACCCCGGGACCACAACCATCTACCGAAACGGCAATCAGGCCGTGATCGACATTCGCCAGGCGGCGCAGCCAGGCACCACTGCCGCGAGCCGCACCGTGAGCCTGTACGACCTGAAAGCGGGCGTCAATCATGCCTGGACTCCCGACGCCTCTCCCGTCGAATGCAGCGCAGGCCGTTTTTCCGGCGACTGGGGCGATCCCTTTGCCATGACGGCCGATCTTTCGGGCGACATCGCCAAAGGCGACTTGAAGCCCACGGGCGAGGAAACTCTCAACGGGATTGCAACTACGGTCTACGAGGGCACGACGCAGGGGACCAACATCAAGGCATGGCTCGATCGAAAGGACGGCCTCGTCATCCGCGCCACCTACGGCGCTCCCGGCGGTCCGCTGCTGACGCTGGTCGACATCCGCAAGGTCTCCCTCGCACCACCTCCCGCGTCCGTCTTCGCCCTGCCGGCAGCTTGCGCCGGCGTCAATCCGGCGGCCAGTCCTGCAGACCTGATTGCCGCAGAGACCGGAGACGACGCGGCCAACTACGTGAATGGCATCTATGGGCCGGGCTCGACGAACTCCTGTTCCGTGGTGCTGCGCGTGGTAAAAGCCAAGACCATGACGCCGATCACGCACATCCAGGTGGCCATCGACACCACCTACAACCAGAACAACCCGCCCCACTACGAGTTCGGCGTACACAACGACGGTTCGCAAACTTACTCCGGCGGCGGCATCCATGAGATCACGAACCTGGTCCACGACGGCGTGGCGCGCCTGGGAACTCCGCCGGCTTACTTCATGCTGGGCGTGAATCCGATCGAGCCCGGCCACGCGGGCGGCATGGGGCTGGTCTATCGCCAGTGCTTTGCTCCAACCACGGTCCTGCTCTACGTGGTCAAGGACTACGGCACGTCCTCGGAGAGCGGCGACTTCCTCTGGGTCAAGGCGGGTAAGTATGCTGTTCCGCCGGCGCACTAAACCTGGCTGGCGAGCAATCCCGACCGAAAGCGCCATCGGAAAGACAAAAGCCGCTCGGGCAAACGGTTTTCGAATGAAGGGCAGTAACGTTTGCTCAGATTGGCGCCTTCTCGAATGACGCGATGAATTGAATTCCCGGCACGGTAATTCCCAGGAGCCGGTCGTCATTGGTCAAGAAGAGATCGCAGCCTGCGGTTCCCGCGGTGGCGAGTTGAATTGCGTCGGGAGGCCGGATCGATCCGCGAATCCGGATGCGCGCGAATGCTTCCGCGGCCTGTTCCGCAAAAGGCAACATCGCGATGCCCGGCCCGCGAAAGATCCGACGATAGCGCTGCGCGAGGGCAAGGTCCCCATTGCGCAACGGCGTCATCAGGACTTCTCCTAGGCTCATCACCGAGGTGAGCAGTTCGTCCTTGCGTTCGGAAAACGCCCGCAGAAGGGTTCGCGCCCGCACCGATTGCGGGCTGGCGCCCTCGATCAGGTAAATGAAGAAATTCGTATCCAGAAAGATGCGGCTCATTCCCAGCCCTCGCGCAGCTTGCGCACAAATTCGTCCGGGTCCACGCCCTTCCAATACTCCTGTCCCAATCCCTCGAGCTCGAACAACGACTCCAGCCATCTCTGCGGCGTCCCGGACGCGCGCTGCTGCTCCTTCGAAGTCCCCGTTTCCCCGGCCGACGCTCCGGCCCTTGCGCCAGGCATCGCTTCTTGGTATCTCGTCTTTGCCCACTGCAACAGTGGCCAGTATTCTTCGGGCAGATCGTCTGTCTCCGGAAAGATCTTCCCGGTTCGTCCAGGGTGTACTTCGTCCTCCGGCAACAACAAGCGCCGGGTATGCTTTCCGGTGGCGAACAGCATCCGATGTTTGGCCGGGTTCGGCGCGCGATTGGCGACACAGTGCAGAGAGGCATGGACATTCAGGCCCGAGCGAATTCTCCCCGCGATATTCTCCTGGGCAGCGCGATTGACGATTTCCTGAATTGTGAATTCGCTGCGGCCCGGCTGCTCGCGGTGCAGAAGTGCTGTCGCAACAAACACTTCCGCCGCCAGACCGACTTCGATTGACTCCAGAACGGCAGCCATGGCGCCTCCATTGAGACAATCTAAGCCAGATTGAACATTGTGTCAATCATTTCGATGATTTCTCATGGATATCACGATCATCTCGCCTACGCGCGGCGCCGTTTCAGCGCTCGACGCGCCAGCTTTGAGATGTGGATTCACCCCTGGAGGAGTATTGCATATTTGGTATAATGGACACATGCGATGGTCCGTCGGATTCATCGATGAGGAGACCAAGGCCGCACTCGACGCCTTTCCTCCGGACATCCGAGCCAGCTTCCAGCGCATCGTCGAACTCGTTCAGGCCCATGGCCTGGAGCGCGTCCGCGAGCCCTACCTGAAGCACCTGGAAGGACCGCTTTGGGAGATGCGGTTGAAAGGCAAAAGCGGAATTGCCCGGGCGATTTACGTCACGGCCACCGGCATGCGGATCGTGGTTGTGCATGTCTTTGCCAAAAAGACCCAGAAGACGCCGCGCAAGGAAATCGTTCAAGCGCTGAGGAAAGCGAGAGAGGTTCAATGAAGGCGAAATTCATCCCCGTGGAAGAGTCTTTCAAGCAGTGGAAGAAGGACCCGAAATACGTTGCGGCCTATGACGCGCTGGAGGCCGAGTTCGCTCTTGCTTCAGCCATGATCGAAGCGCGTGCCGCGGCGAATATGACACAGGAGCAGGTTGCCCGGGAGATGGGGACGACGCAAGCAGTGATCGCGCGGCTGGAAAGCGGAAAGGTTCTGCCATCGACGCGCACGCTGAAACGATTTGCCGAAGCCACTGGAACGCGCTTGCGCATCAGTTTCGCGCATGAACGCTGAGAGCCGAAGCCTCCCGCCGCCCGCCGCAACTCTCAGAAGTTGAACCGGCCAGTCAGCTCCAGGCTCCGCGGGCCGGCGCCTTCGGCGGTTTGCAGCGCGGTGATGGAGCCGAAGCCGGCCGAATCAACCTGCATGTTGGGCGGCTCGTAGTTGCGATGGTTGAAGAGGTTCGCGGCCTCGACGCTGAAGCGGAAGCCCGTCTGTTCGCGGAACGAGACGCTCTTCATCAGCGAAAGCGAGAAGTTCGCCGTGCCGGGGCCGACCACGCCGCCCACGGGCGCGTTGCCGAAGCGGCCGATGCCTGTCAGATTCCCGGAGCTGTAGTCCACGGCGAGATTCTGATAGGGGAAGGCGGCGGGATTGAGCCACTGCGTCGTGGTGCGATTGGCGGCGTAGGAAGAGACGCCGTGCGACTGGTCGGTGCGCGCCAGGCCGACGGTGGTCAGGATGTTGGTGTTGGCCGGATCGACGGATTGCTCGAATGGGGTGAGGAACGGGCCCGATTGGAGCACGGTGACGCCCGCCAACTGCCAGTCGCCGGCAACCGCCCTGGCCGCGCCGCCGTGGGTCAACCATCGCTGGCCGGCGCCGAAGGGAAGATTATAGAGATAGGTGGCCAGGAAGCGGTGACGGCGGTCGTAGACGACGTTGCCGTAGTCCAGACCGGGATTGAAGCGATCCGTGAGATACGTGCCGCCGGCCACGGCAAACGCGGTGGGGGCGACACCGCCGGCGTTCGACAGGTCACGCGTATAGGTGTAGCTGCCGTCGAAGCTGAGCGACTTGCCGCTGTGGCGCGAAAGCTCCACCGTGCCGCTCGCGTAGTTGCTGAAAGCCGCGTTCTCCACGCTCTGGATGATGCTCCATAGCGGGTACGGACGGCTGGCGGCGGCAACCGAGTAGCCGGCGGTGTTCGCGGGCACCTGGTTCAGATCCTCCATAGCCTCCAGATTCGCGCCATGACTGCCCGAGTAGGAGAGCCGCAGCCCTGTGCTCTGGCCAAGATTCTGCTCGAAGGTCAGATTCCACTGCTGCACGGTGGGGTCTTTGTAGTGGATGGGAAACGCGTAGTAGAAGCCGCCAGTGCCAGCGGCCGCCGAGTTGAAGGGGTTGGCCAGCGAGAGCAGCGGCGTCACGCCGTCGGAGCTGTAATCCTGGTTGTAAGTGGGCACGTAGCTGGCGGCGACGGCCCAGCCCGCGACGAGCGAGAAGCCGAGCGGCGTTTCGATAAAGCGGCCCCAGCCGCCGCGCAGAACAGTCTTGTCGTTGCCCCAGGGGCGCCACGCAAAGCCGAGGCGCGGCCCGAAATCGGTGTGGTCGGTGAAGCGCAGCGACTCGGGGATGCCGGCTTGGGATGTAGTCAGGATGGGCGTGGGCGCGATGCCGCTGCGAAAGGCCTGCGATGCACTGTTGCTGGCCTGGGTGTTGGGAACGACGACCGCGCCGTTGACCGTCGTCACGCCGTCGGCGCCGATGCCGCTCCAATCGGGCAGGAACGTGGCCGTGTTCCAGCCGGTGTCGTGGATGGGAGGATGCAGCTCGTAGCGCAGGCCCAGGTTGAGCGTCAGGTTCTGGGTCAGCTTCCAGTCGTCCTGCGCGAAGACGGCCCAGGAGGACCCGAGACCGTTCATGGTCGGGTCGTTGGTGGAACTGACCTCGGTGTAATCGGGGTATCCCAGCAGAAACGCGGCGAAGGGATCGCCGATGGCCTGGCCCACGCCGGAGCTGCCGTTGAAGACGTACCAGCCGGAGCGGTAGTTGCCGTAGACGTTGTCGTCGTGGTCGGCGAGGCGCTTGAAGTCGCCGCCGAACTTGAAGGTGTGCGCGCGGCGGGTCCAGGTGAGGTTGTCGAGAAGCTGCACGATCTGCCCGCGCTGCATGCCGGGGTTGCCTGCCCCGGTGGACATGAAGCCGTTGATGAGCACTTGCGGCGCTTCGGACCACAGTGTGTCCGTTTGCGGAACAACGCCGGAGAATCCGGTGCTGGCCAGCAGATCGGCGGTGGAGTAGCTCTGCGCCTCCGAGGCGTGCTGGGCGTTGAAGCCGCCGCGGAATTCGTTCAGCAGGCTGGCGTTGAAGATGAAGTTGTGGGCGAAGGTGAGCCCTTCGTCGATCTCCGGCGTGTTGTAGCCGCCCTGCAAGGGGCTGCCGGCCTCGGCGCAGTAGGTATAGACGCAGGTCGATGAGGGCGCGGTGATGACCTGGCGATTTTTGTACGAGAAGCGCGCGAAGACCGATTGGCGCGGGGAGAGCGTGCGGTCCAGCCGAATATCGCCCTGGTTGGCGGAGATCGGCGAGGGGAAGTTGATCTGGTAGTTGTTGGCGTAGGAGTCGGAAGAGCCGTAATTGGGCGCCGGGAAGAGCACCTTGAGCACGGCTGCGGCCACCGGGCCCGGAGTGACGCCGGATGGATCGAGCGGCGTGCCATCGGGCAAGGAGATGGAGCTGACGCCCTGACCGGCGAGATAGCTGGTCAGATCGCCCGTGCGCATGGCGGCCGAGGGAACGCTCAGCAGGATGGGCGTTTCGCGCGGCAGGCGAAGGCCCTCGTAGCTCAGGAAAAAGAACGTGCGATCCGGCTTGGCGGCGAGAAAAGGAAGGCGCAGCGGTCCGCCCAGCGTGGCCCCGAAGTCGTTCATGATGATGCGCGGCTTGGTCAGCGCGAACACGTTGTTCGAATTGAAAACGGTGTTCTCGTTGTTCTCGAAAAGGCCGCCGTGAAAGTTCATTGTGCCGGCCTTGGAGACGGTGGTGATATCGGCGACGCCGGAGAACTCGGCGCTGTTGTTCGACTCCGAGACGCGGATCTCCTCGATGGAATTGAACGACGGGAACATCTCGTTGACCGGGCCGGAGTACTCCACGCCGACCGAGGAGATGCCGTCGATGGTGACGCTGAGCAGCGCGGGCGTTGCGCCCATCACCGCCAGATCGCCGCTGTCGTCGGTCTGCACGCCGGACTCGGTAGTCAGCGTCGAGATCGGGCTGGTCGATCCGGTGGAGCGCGAGTAGATGGCGACGGGCAGGTCGACGAGCTCGTCGCCGAGCTTGGTCTGGGCCACGTTCGAAACGTCGGTGGTAATCACCGGGACCGAGTCTTCCTTCACCTCGACGGTCTCGGTCTGGACGCCCGGCTTGAGGGTGGCGTCGATCCGGCGGGTCTCGCGCGCGGCCAGTGCGATCGAAGGCAGCGACTCGGTCTCGAAGCCCGGCGCGGCGATGGTCAGCCTGTACTGGCCCACGTCGATGTTTCTGAAGGCGTAGTTTCCGGTGGTGTCGACCATGGCGATCAGCGTGCTCTGCGTGCCCGTGTTCTGCAGCGTCACCTTCGCATCCTGAACGATGGCGCCGGTCGCGTCGCGCACGTTGCCCAGGATGACGCCGAACGTAGATTGTGCAGGGGTGCGGCCGGCTGCGAACGCAGCTAGCCAACAGAGGAGGATCAACTTCCAGGCGAAACGCCTTCGAGGCCGCGTAGAGCGGAAGGCTCCTTCCATCGACTCACCCTTCGAGCAAGCCCTAGAGAAAGAATCTCTTTCGCTGCTTCATTGAAATCGGAATTAAATTCACTTTAATGCAGCTTGATGGCTGTGGATATCTGTCAATCGGGTGAGCCGATATTTCTTGTGGAAAAAGTGGGAATTGGGAATCGGCAGCGGGACCGGATGCGGAAAGCCGCGACGGCTGCCGCAGTCGTCGGCGCGCGCCGACCCGCTCGCGAAATGTCCGGCACGATCTGGCTCTCCGCGGATGCGCGAAACGCGAGTCATCGCCGAAACCGCGGCCGTCAAAAAACGCTAATCGCCGCGATTGGCGCGGCGATTCTCATGCCCTGCGCCGCGCGGCTTTCTGGTAGACGCGCTCGTATTCCTTCGCCGGCCCGGCCCAACTGTAGTCGCGCGCCATGCCGTTGAGCATCAACCGCGTCCAGCTCTTTTTGTTGGCGAAGGCCTCCAGGGCGCGGTCGATCTCTCTCAGAAGAGCGCCGGGCTCGAAGCCCGCGAACTTGAAGCCCGTGCCGGTGCGCTTCTTCGGGTTCCACTCGTCGATCGTGTCGTCCAGGCCGCCGGTGGCGCGAACGATGGGCACCGTGCCGTACTTGAGCGAGTAAATCTGGTTCAGCCCGCAGGGCTCGTAGCGCGATGGCATCAGGAACATGTCGGCGCCGGCCTCGATCTTGTGCGAGAGCGCGTCGTCGTAGCCGATGCGCACGCCCACGCGATCCGGATGACGGAAGGCCCAGTCGCGGAAGAGGCGCTCGTAGAAGGGATCGCCGGAGCAAAGAGCCACGACAACCAGCTCCCGCGACACGATGTCCTCGGCGATCTGCGCCACCATGTCGAAACCCTTCTGCGTGGCCAGCCGCGAGACGATTCCGATCACCGGGGTTGTGGCGGCCACTTTGTCGAACCCGAAGGCGTGAAGCAGGTCGGCGCGGCAGGCGCTCTTGCCGGCCAGGTTTTTCGGCGAGTAGTGCGCGGCCAAGTTGCCGTCGGTGGCCGGGTCCCAGAGCGCGTAGTCCACGCCGTTCAGGATGCCGCGGAGGTCGGCGGCGCGGTCGCGCAACACGCCATCCAGTTGCTCGCCGAACTCCGGCGTCTGGATCTCCTGGGCGTAGCGGCGGCTGACAGTGGTGAGCCGGTCGGAAAATACCAGGCCGCCCTTGAGGAAGTTGAAGCGGTCGAACTGCTCGACGCGATCCATGGTGAAGACATCCCATGGGAACAGCAGATCTTCGGTGGTCTTGGGAGGAAATTTGCCCTGGTAGGCGGCGTTGTGGATGGTCAGCACGGTGGCCGCGGCGTCAAGTGCCGGGTCGGCCGCATAAACCGTGCGCAGATACACCGGAATGAGCGCGGCCTGCCAGTCGTGAACATGAAAGATATCGGGCACGCCGAGCTGCTTCGCCGCCTCGATGACGGCGCGGCAAAACAGGCCAAAGCGCTCGGCGTTGTCGGGGTATTCGCCGCCGCCCGGGCCATACAGCTCGGCGCGGCCGAACATCTCCGGGCAATCGACGAAATAAAACTGCACGCCGTCGCGCTTGCCGCCGTCGACGATGCCGGCAAAGCGATTGTAGTAGCGGAAAGGAATGGTGAGGGAGCGGATGGCGGTGCGCGGCTCACTGTTGATGGTCCGGCGAACGCGGGTGTAGAACGGCAGATAGACCGAGATGTCGTGTCCGAGCCTAGCCAGCTCGCGCGGCAAGGCGCCCACAACGTCGGCCAGGCCGCCGGTCTTGGCAAATGGCGTGCACTCCGAGGCGGCAAACGCAATCCGCATGAAACAGTCTCCCCCTTCCGGAATCCACGGTCAGTCTACACTGCAATCCAATCGAGCGCGGGACTGGGATCCGGGAAACGCCGCGGTTTGGCGACGCCGGAAAGGACGTCCGCTCGCCTATGATGGAATGGGCCCGCGGATCGGCTCTTCCGCGCGCTGGAACGCTAAAGCTCAGTTGAGGCTGAATTAATGGGAACGTCTGCAAGATCCGCCCTTAGAGATTCGCGCCGTCTAGTTGCTGCCGCCTTCGTCCTGGCGGCGCTGCTCCCCGCTTTCTGCGCTGCGCAGACCGCTGTTGCCTCTGCTCAAAGTGGCTCGCCAGCGGCGCGGCATTCTTTTCGCGTCGAAGGCGGTAAGTTTCAGCTCGACGGGAGGCCATTCCAGATCGTTTCCGGCGAGATGCACTACGCGCGGATTCCGCGGGAGGTTTGGCGGGCGCGGCTGCGCATGGCCAAGGCGATGGGCCTGAACACAATCACCACCTACGTCTTCTGGAACTTCCACGAGCCGCAACCCGGCGTATACGACTTCAGCGGCCAGCACGACGTGGCGAAGTTCGTCCGTGAGGCGCAAAGCGAAGGCCTGTATGTGAATCTGCGGCCCGGACCGTACTCCTGCGCGGAGTGGGAGTGGGGCGGCTTCCCTGCCTGGCTGCTCAAGGACCACGGCATCGTGGTGCGCAGCACCGATCCGAAGTTCATGCAGCCTGCGCGTCGCTGGCTGCTGCGGCTGGGCCAGGAGCTGGCGCCGCTGCAACTGGCTAATGGCGGGCCGATCGTTGCGGTGCAGGTCGAGAACGAGTACGGCTCGTTCGGAAGCGACCACAGCTACATGGAGCAGATTCGCCAGGACCTGGTGGACGCCGGATTCGGCAAGTCCGTGCTCTACACCGCCGACGGACCGGAGAACATCCCAAACGGAGGGCTGCCGGAGCTGCCGGCGGTCATCAACTTCTCGCCCGGCCACGCCCGGCAGGCCTTCGAGGCGCTGCACAAGCTACGCCCCGGCGGCCCGTTCATGGCCGGCGAGTGGTGGGACGGCTGGTTCGATTTCTGGGGCGGCCCGCACCACACCACCGACGGCAAGATGCAGGCGAATGAACTGGAGTGGATCCTCAAGCAGGGCTACTCAATCAGCATCTACATGGTCCACGGGGGAACGAGCTTCGGCTGGATGAACGGCGCGAATATGGACAATACTCCCTATGAGCCGGACGTGACCAGCTACGACTACGACTCGGCAATCGACGAGAGCGGACGGCCCACGGCGAAGTACTTCCTGTTTCGCGATGCGATTGCGCGAGCCACCGGAGTTACCCCGCCGCCGATCCCGGTCATCGATCCGCCGATTGCGATCCCGCCCGTTGGGTTCAGCCAGTCCGCCTCGCTGTGGCAGAATCTGCCGTCCTGGGTCCGCTCAGACCAGTTGCTCACCATGGAGGATCTCGACCAGGCCTATGGCTACATCCTCTACCGGACCTCGGTTCCGGGGACGGTCCAGGGCGAACTGGTTCTCGACGAACTGCACGACTACGCGCAGGTGTACGTGAACGGCAAGCTCGCCGGAACGCTCGATCGCCACCTCGAACAGAATCGTCTTGCCGTCGATCTGAATGTCCCCGGATCGCGGCTCGACATCCTGGTGGAGAACACGGGCCGCGTGAACTTCACCACGGCCATCCGCGGCGAGCGCCAGGGCATCACGAAGTCGGTAACGCTGGCGGGCAAGCCGCTGACCGGCTGGCAAATCTACTCCCTGCCCATGCTGGACCCGGCGACGCTCCACTTTGGCGCCGATCCGTGTACCGGAGCCTGCTTCTACCGGAGCAGCTTTGCGGTGGATCGCCCCGGTGACACGTTCCTCGACACCAGCGCGTTTACGAAGGGTTTTGTCTGGGTGAACGGCCATCCGCTGGGCCGAATCTGGAACATCGGGCCGCAAAAGACTCTTTACCTGCCCGGGCCATGGCTGCACAAGGGCGCAAACGACGTGATCGTCTTCGATCTCGAAGGCGCACCCGGCAGAACGGTCGAAGGCCGAGCCGCGCCGATCCTTGGCCCTCCGGCGGGTCAGCGATAAGCGCCATCCGGGGCCGGCTCTGGCATCAACTGCCGTAGAATTGCTTTGATACGACCATCAACTCCGACCGGGTATCGTGCGGGCGCAAGGATCGAGTAGGCCTGTGAATCGGGTTCCGGCGTGGAGCAGCGAAGGCCGTCTTTCTACCGGAAGCACGGACCTCAATTCGCTCGATCCGAGGAACGGGCTGTCGATTCAAATCCACTGCGGCGGTATCGATTGATCATGGGCACGATCCCTCAGGAACCCGGACAAATCCTGGCGCCGCGGGCGCCGCAAAAGAGTTGGCTGCGGCTGCTTCTTCCCGTCTTCGCCGTGGCGTTGGCCATTCGCATGATCGTGGTTGTATTCGGCTACCGCGACTTGCCCGACGCCGACAAGTTCTACGAGCAGTTCGGCTGGGAAATGGGCTGGATTGCGCGGGCCATCGCCGCGGGTCACGGCTTCTCCTCGCCGTACTATCCCTGGAGCGGCCCCACGGCCCTCGAATCTCCGCTCTATCCCGGCCTGCTCTCGCTCGTCTTCCGGCTCTTCGGCATCTATTCCCTCACCTCGGCGTTCGTCATTCTGACCATCAACAGCCTGCTCTCCACGCTCACCTGCATTCCCGTTTACTTCAGCGCCAAATATGCGCTGGGCGAGCGCCCGGCGCGAATCGCGGCCTGGGTGTGGGCGCTGTATCCGTTCGCCATCTACTTCTCCGCGGGCCGCGTGTGGGAGTACTCTCTGACCGGCCTGCTCTTCACGACCTGCTTCTGCATCGCGCAGCGCCTGCACCAGTCGGCAAAGCCGCTGGCCTGGATCGGCTTTGGCGCGCTCTACGGGCTCACCGCGCATTCCAACCCGTCGATCATGTCCACGCTGCCCTTTCTGCTCGGCTTCGCCCTCTATCAGGCGCACCGCGAGGGCCGGCGCTGGATGCTGAACGGCGCGGCCGCCATGCTTGCCTTTTTCGTTGTCCTCACGCCCTGGACCATCCGGAACTATCGGGCACTTGGCGTGCTCTGCCCCATCCGCGACAACATCTGGCTCGAAATGTACGCCGACAACTTCGGCAACGCGATCAACGACAACACCTCGCCGCCCACCTGCCGTGACCGCCCCTACCCGGCCAGCAATCCTGCCGAAATGAAGAAGTACCTGGCCATGGGCGAGATTCCGTATCTCGCGGAAAAGAAGGCCCTGTCGCTGAACGATCTCAGGAACAATCCGCATTACGGTTTCTTGATCGTCAAGACGCTGCGCCGCGTTCTCTACTACTGGACCGGCTTCTGGAGCTTCTCGGCCCAGGAGCTGAGCGACCAACCGTACACGCCGGGACTGGCTTTCTACATCACGGCTGTGACGCTGTTCATGCTGCTCGGCATTCGCGCGCTCTGGCGAGCGGATCGCATGGCATTGATGCCGTATCTGCTGCTGATCGCGACCTTTCCCATCACCTATTACCTCACGCATCCCATGATGGATTACCGTCAACCCATTGAACCGGCGGCGATTGTTCTAGCGGTTGCGGGAGCGCTTTCGCTCCGGCGCGCAAAGGCCGTCAAGCCGGCGACGGTGGCGAACCCTATCCAGCCCGGGACTGATTAGATGCCGCCGGTGGCGGCGAATCGCCCGGCCGCGATACCATCAACCTCGATGGCGCGAACATCGAATCCGGCGAGGATCCTGTGACCCAGTCTTCTGCCTATCTCCGCCCGCGGCCCGATCCTGCCCTTCTATCGATCGTGGTTCCCTGCTACAACGAGGAGCCGGGCCTGCCTCTGCTTCAGGCGGAGATCACGCGTTTCATCGACGGCACGCCGTATGCGTGCGAAGTGGTGCTGGTGAACGACGGCAGCGCCGACCGCACCGTCGAATTGCTGGCCGATTGGAGCGCGCGCGACGCGCGGATCAAGGTGCTGAGCCTGTCACGGAACTTCGGCCACCAACTGGCCGCGACGGCCGGCGTGGACCACGCGGCCGGCGATGCAGTGGTGCTGATCGACGCCGATCTCCAGGACCCGCTCGACGTAATCCACGACATGGTGGCGCAGTACCGCAACGGCTACGACGTAGTCTGCGGCCAGCGGACGTTCCGGGCGGGCGAAAACCTGTTCAAGCGCGCAACTGCCTGGGCTTTCTACCGCCTGATGCAGTTCTTTTTCCTCAAGTCGCTTCCGCGCGACGTGGGGGACTTCCGGCTGATGTCCCGCCGCTGTGTCGACAGCCTGCGCTCCATGCGCGAACTGCACCGCTTCCTTCGCGGCATGGTGGCGTGGGTGGGCTACCCGCAGATCTGCGTGCGCTACGAGCGCGGCGCGCGAGCGGCGGGAGAGACCAAGTATCCGCTGCGCAAGATGATCGCCCTGGCCTGGACCGCTGCCGTCTCCTTCTCGCCGCTGCCGCTGCGCATCAGCTTTTTCGCCGCCGGGGTGATGGCGCTGCTGGCGGTTGAAGAGGCGGTACGAGCGCTGATCGCGCACTTCCACGGCCGCACGGTGCCCGGCTGGACCTCGCTGATGATCGTCATCTGCCTAAGCAACACCGCCTTCCTGACGATCCTCGGAGTTCTGGGCGAGTACGTGGCCAAGATTTTCGAGGAAGAAAAGGGCCGGCCGCTTTACATCGTGGCGGACGCGTGGAACATTTCGCAGAGGAGCGAGCTGGAGGCGGCGAAAGCGCCCGAGGCAGCGGCAAAGAAGGAATAGCCCCGCATCGTCTTCCCCGCGACCTCGCCCGGCGGCTCCTGCCGTAGCGTCCCGTCCCAGCGGCAATTCTCGGGCCGGCTGCTCCGCAAACGCCCATCGGATATCCTGTCCTCGTACCCTGGAGGTTCCCCTATGTCTCCCTCCACCGCTGCATCGCCCGCCGTGCCCACGCCTATCGAGTTGACCGTGGCGGCCATCCAAGCCATCGGCGCCTTGCACGATCTGCCGCTCGACGATCGCCTCTGGCTGGCGCGCCACGGGCAGGAGCTCAAGGCCAACGCCGGCGACATCCTCTTCGAAGAGGGCGCGCCGGCCGAGCACATGATGCTGCTCCTCAAGGGAGAGATCCACGTGCGCCGCCAGCACGGCGGTCCCATGGCGCTGTTCATCGGCCGCACCGGGCAAATGACCGGCCTGCTGCCCTTCTCGCGCATGAAAGGCTACGGCGGCCAGGGATTCGCCGTCACTCCGGTTTGGGCGCTGCTGATTCACCGCTCGCTGTTTCCCGAGATGATGGCCGCGATTCCGACCATGGCGCAGCGCGTGGTCTCGACGCTGCTGGACCGCGTGCGCGAGGTGACGCGAATCGAGCAGCAGGCCGAGAAACTGGCTGCCCTGGGGCAACTGGCCGGCAATCTGGCGCACGAGCTGAACAATCCCGCCTCGGCGGCTCAACGCGCCGCGGCCAGCCTGCAGGCGGCATTGCGGGCCAACCGCGCCAGCCGCTTCAAGCTCATGAAGCTGCATCTGGCCGAGGAGCAGATCGTCCGGCTCGCGGCCTGGGAAGAGCGGATTCTGAAGCGCGCGGGCGATTCCCTCGAACCCGCAGCCGAATCCGCTGCCTTGGACTTCATCGCCCGCGAGGAATCGCTCCGCGCCTGGCTCAAGGACGTGGATTGCAAAGATGCCTGGGAGACCGCCGCGCAACTAGCCGAGCAGGGCGTGACGCCGGCCGACCTCGACGAACTGCGCGGCTTCCTCGGCGCCGCCGAGTGCTGTCTTTCGCTGGAGCACTTCACCCGCTATCTGCGCTCCGCGCGGGCAGCCGAGACCATCGGCTACTCCACGGCCCGCATCTTCGACCTGATCGGCGCCGTCAAGGACTACTCCAACATGGACCGCGCGCCGATTCTCGAGGTAGACGTGGCGGCAGGGCTCGACGCCACTCTCCAGATGCTCCGCTCGCGCATGAGCCAGGTCGAGATCGAGCGCGACTACGAGCCGGATCTACCGCGCATCAGCGCTTACGGTGGCGAACTGAACCAGGTGTGGACGGCTCTGATCGAAAACGCACTCGACGCGCTCGGGAGCCGGGGAAAGCTGCGCGTGGCCTGCAAGCGCGAGGGCGACATGCTGCTGGTCGAGATCTGGGACACCGGACCGGGCATTCCCCTCGAGCTGCAGGAACGCATCTTCGAGCCGTTCTTTTCCACCAAGGCGCCGGGCAAAGGGCTGGGACTGGGCCTCGACAATGCCATGCGCATTGTGCGCAAGCATCGCGGGCATTTGAGCGTGAAATCGGAACCCGGATCGACCTGCTTCCGCGTGCGGCTGCCGCTGGAGCAGCTCCAGGCATATTGAGCTGTTACAGGCGTACTGAAAGACAGGGAACAGGGATTAGGGAACAGGGAACAGAAAGACCGGGCAGCGCGGCGACCGCGAACTTATGCGGGGTCCCGGTCGATGGGGCGCATCGCGGGAACTTGCCGATGTGGTGGGCAAGCAGAGGTGCATCTCGGAGTTCGGGCGAGCGGTCCCTCAGCTCCGATCCCTGATCCCTAATCCCTGTTCCCTGTCATTTCACCACTTCCACACCCCGCCAGAAGCCCACGTATCCCTTGATTTTGCGCGCGATGGGCTTGGGATCGGGGTAGTACCAGGCTGCGTCCTGGTTGTCCTGCCCGTCGATCACGATGCTCATGTAGCGCGCCAGGCCTTTGGCGGGATCGGTGGAGGTGGTGGAGCTGGGCCGAAAGAATTCGCGCCGCAGGCTGGATTCGGGGAAATAAACGTTCCCGTCCAGTTCCTCGATCCGATCGCTTTCGGCGACGACTTTGCCGTTCCAGATTGCTCGCGCCATGGGATGTCCGGTCGCTTCAAGTCGTTCTGCACCCAAAGCCATCCCGAGCCGAAGCCCGGGCCGGCGTGGGGAACCGATACGACACTACCAGACTTTGCGCGGCGTGGCGAGTACCAACCAGATTCCGGCCCCCGCGAGCGCCCTATTTCGCCGCGGCGATGGACTCGATGTGCACGCTCTTGGCCGAAGTGTCCTCGGTCGCGGTCACGGTCACCTTCGCGCCGTAAAATTCGCTCTTCACCGCATCCGGGTTGTCGATGGCCCAGACCTGTTTATCGGCATCGACGAAAACCGGCTTCATCCCGCCTGCGATGCACTTCTTCACGCATTCGGGGTTGTCGCCCAGGTGCTTGGCGCCGCACATCGAATCCGAGATCCATCCGGTGACATTGGTCGAGCCGGCGGCCATCGCCATCGTGACGGACATGGCAAAAACGGCTGCCAGTAGAGAGAGGTTGCGTTTCATGGGTGGGATCCTCCTGGGGAATTGACGAACCTTGACCCGCTCTTATGATGCCTGACGGAACCGCTTCCGGCAAGGAATATCGCCCGGCGCCAAATTCCGCAGGCCGCCCGGCTACTTCGACGAGCGGGCGCCGCGCATCGCATCGACGCGTTTCAGGGTCACTTCATAGCGCTGCGCCGCTGCCGAAAAGCGGTCGATCAGTTCCGTGGTCTTGGTCAGAAACGTGGGGTTCTTCTCCCGGATTGCATCGAGAATGGGAGCGAACTTGGCCAAAAGGAAGAATCCCTCTCCATTGCAGTCCACAAACAGTTCGGCCGAAACGGCCCCATGCAGAACCAATGCCGCGGCCATCTCCCAGTAGGTGATGACCTGCCGGAGCCAGGGATTGTGCGGGTCCGAAGGATTGTTGAGGACGGCGAAGAAATCGTCGGCGGTTTGGGGCCAGAACTCGCCCCCCACCCACGCGCGAGCCTGGCGCATCACCGCCTCGGTGCGCAGTTCGTAGAGTTTCAGAATGATTTCGGCATCGGCCGCAGTAGCCAGCATTCGTTCCATGGGGAAGGTCTCCGCAGCCAATAGTACAGGATGGAGGGGAGAGGTGTCGCGAATTCGGCGATGAACCAGCGGGGCAGGAGACGGGGACGTCAGGCTGCGGGGGCTTCGCTCTTCTTGCGCGCGGGCTTCTTCAAATCGCCGGTCGCCGCGCCGGCAGCCAGCTCCTCGTCGGTCCAGAAACGGCCCGATCCGTCGAGTTCGCCGGAGGCGAGACGACGATCGACTTCGGCGAGCGCTTTATCGACTGAGTCCAGAAGTTGTCTGGAGGTCATTTCCATAAGATCAATTCCTCCATCTTCGACCAACGTGCCGGATCCACAACCCTCAGCGGGAGCCCAGGTTCTTTCTCGGCGACCAGCACCCGGCGCTGGCTACTATTATCGTAGATTGCCGCAGTATCTGCCAGTGGTAGGTAGAGATTGCGCATGTTCCACAATCCCGTCCGGAATCTGCGCTGAATCACATCTGTAGGAATGTTATGCCCGCCTTCGCGGACACGCTGGGCCACGCGAGCCAGTGAAGCATCTGGCGAGGGCAACGAGAAGTAGAAGAGGGCGATTCGCCACCCTTCCCTCTTGCATCGATCGAGGAGACGGAGATACGACTTGCCCGAACAGGTCGTCTCAAGCGCGAAGCTGCGACTTTCTCGAACAAGCCATCTCATTCGCTCAATGAGGACACGACCCGCGGCTAGGGCAGCAGCTTCAGGATCGTCTGGCGAAATCTCTCGCGCAATCTCATCGGCGTTCAGGAATTCATGGTCGCGCAAGAACTCCGGCAACAGCACCCGCGCCGCGGTTGTCTTCCCCGCCCCGTTTGGGCCGCCGATAATAACGATTTCTTTCACTCGTATCGATGTAACTTTTTACGCCGGCAGCAGCTCGCGCTTCTCCCCGTTCTTTTCCACCACCGGACCGTGGGTTTCGGCCGTCGGCGGGGGCGGCGCATCGCCGATGCGCTTGGAATAGGTGCAGGCAGCCGTCTTCGCTCCGGAAGCCTTCGCTCCGGCGACCGGCACGGCCTTTCTGCCGCGCTTCTTCGTCGCGGACTCCTCCTCGGACGTCTTCTTCTTGTTCGGGCATTCCAGATAAATCCCCGAGCGAAGCGTCTTCTCCACCAGGTACGGGCTGCCGCACTCCGGGCATTTCTTGGCCACCGGCTTCAAGTTCGAGGTGAAGTCGCATTTGGGATAGTTGGTGCAGCCCCAGAAGATATTTCCCTTGCGCGCGCGGCGCTCGGCCAGGTCCCCGTCGCCGCACTTGGGGCACTTCATGCCTTCGATCAGGTTCTGTTTCACGTATTTGCACTTGGGATAGCCGGAGCAGGAGACGAACTCCCCGTAGGCTCCCTGGCGCAGCACTAATGGCTTACCACACGCCGGGCAATCCTCGCCGGTGGGCTCGGGCGGCTTCTGCTGCTGCTTCTGGCTCAGCTTCCGAAAAGTCTTGCAGGGCGGGTCGGCGTTGTAGTCCGGACAGGCCATGAAGGGGCCGAACAATCCCCGCCGCATCACCATCACCTTGCCGCAGTTTTCGCAGTACTCCTCGGTATCGCCGGCCTCCTGTGCCTCGGGCGTGTTCAGGTCCGGCTTGGCGGCGATGTTCTCCTTGGTGAACGTACAGCTCGCGGGGTCTTTCTTGTTGTAGGCCGAACAGGCAAAGAAGGTCCCGAACTTGCCCCACTTCAAGACCAGAGGCGAGCCGCACAGATCGCACTTCTCTCCGGTCACCTGCTCCATGCGCTTGATGTTGCGCATGTGCTTGCCGGCATCTTTGAGCTCCTGCTCGAAGTAGCTATAGAAGCCGTTCAGCAGATCGGTCCACTTCTCCGTGCCCTCCTCGATGTCGTCGAGCTCGGTTTCCAGCTTGGCCGTGTAGGCGGTATCGAAGATGTAGGGGAAATTCTCCACCAGCAGGTCGCACACCACCACGCCGATCTCGGTGGGGTAGAACCGGCCGCGCGATCCGCCGTGCTTGACCACGTATTCGCGGTCCTGGATGGTGTTGATGATCGAGGCGTAGGTGGACGGGCGGCCGATGCCGCGCTCCTCCAGCTCCTTGACCAGCGAGGCTTCGTTGTAGCGCGGAGGCGGCTGCGTGAAGTGATCCTCGGGCTCGAGCTCGTCCTTCTCCAGCTTCTTCACCCCGTCCAGGCTGGGCAGCCGGTTCGCGGTCTCGTCGTCCTCGTCCTTCTTCTCCTCGGAAACTTCGTAGACCTTCAGGAATCCGTCGAAGCGCATGACCGAGCCGCTGGCGCGGAAGTCGTAGGTCTTGCGCGTCGCGCCCGAAACCGCGGCGATATTGGCCGTGGTCACGTCGAAGACCGCGGGCACCATCTGCGAGGCCACGAAGCGCCTCCAGATGAGCGTGTAGAGCTTGAGCTGCTCGTCGGTCAGATAGCGGGCCATCGATTCCGGCGTGCGCGATACGTCGGTGGGCCGGATGGCCTCGTGCGCGTCCTGCGCGTCCTTCTTGCCCTTGTACACATTCGGCGTGCCGGGCAGATACTGTTCGCCAAGCTCCCTCGCGATCCACTCGCGCGCTCCGTCTTTCGCCTCGGGGGCCACGCGCGGCGAGTCGGTACGCATATAGGTGATGAGGCCGGTCGCGCCCTCGTCGCCCACCGCGACGCCTTCGTAAAGCCGCTGCGCCACGCCCATGGTCCGCCGCACGTTGAAGCCCAGCTTGTTGGCCGCGTCGCGCTGCAGTTGGCTGGTAATGAACGGCGGAAGCGGCCGCCGCTGCTGCTCGCGCGACTGCACCGCGGTGACGCTCCAGTCGGCCTTTTCCAGCGCCGCCAGGACCTCGTCCATCGTCATCTTGTCGGGTAGCGCGCTGGCGATGAACAGCGGCTTGCCGTCCTTGTCAGTGCCGTTGGCCACCCGCGCCGGCTCGCCGGCGATGCCCACGAATTTGGCCTTGAATTTCTGGTCTGCCTGGCGCTCGGGATGGAGCAGAGCCTCCAGCGTCCAATATTCGATCGGCTGGAAAGCGCGAATCTCGCGCTCCCGCTCGACAATCAGGCGCAGCGCCACGGTCTGCACCCGGCCCGCCGAAAGCCCCCGCCGAACCTTGTCCCAGAGCAGCGGCGAAATCTGGTAGCCCACCAGGCGATCGAGCACGCGGCGGGTCTGCTGCGCGTCCACCAGGTGCTGATCGATGTCCCGGGCGTGCGCAAAGGCCTCCTGCACTGCCTTCTTCGTGATCTCGTTAAACGTGACGCGGCGAATCTTCTTCTTCTCTTTGGCGTTCTTGCCCAGTTGCAGCGCAAGGTGGTAGGCAATTGCCTCGCCCTCGCGGTCCGGGTCGGGCGCGAGATAGATTTCGTCCGCCTTTGCCGCTGCTTTCTTGAGCTGCTCGACCACCTTTTCCTTGCCCGGAGACACAATCAGTTCCGGCTCGAAGGTGCGCTTCTTCAGCTCGACCCCCAGCTCGTTCTTCGGCAGGTCCATAATGTGGCCCACCGAGGCCCGCACTTCAAAGCCCTTGCCCAGATACTTCTCGATCGTTTTCGCCTTGGCCGGCGACTCAACGATCACCAATGATTTATTTGTTGCCATTCCTGGACCCGATTTCCTCTTCAAACTTTCTGGCCTGTTGGACTCCCGAACAGGCTGTATGTGTCACTGGAGCGATTGCGCCAAATTGCTTCCCCCGGCGCCTCCACCCGGCCCCCTGCAAAAAAAATCAGCCGCAAAGGTTGGAACCTAACACGGAACCCCCTCCGATTTCTACCGTTGCGTCCCGATTTTTCTCCCTTTCGATTCCCATTTCCGCGCACAGAAACGCAGATTATCTGCCTCAAACAAGCGAAAAAGCCATTCCTTTGCATCAGTATATGGAAATGTACCCCTGAAGTTACTATCGTACTTTGAAAGGGTACAGAATTTTGCGCCGACGCCCCCGGTGACTCCACCGGCAGGCAGCCTTTCTTGCCTGTGCGGCGGCGGAGCGGCTCCGCTGCGGCCACGCTTCCAGGCACGTTCCCGGGCCGGACCGGCAGGCCCTTGTTTGCCCTCTCCGATCCGGCGCCTACAAGGTCCGAACATAGTTCTTCCCCGGCAGTTGGCGCACCCGGCCCGCCATCTCCAGCTCGAACAGGGCCGTAAATACTTCGGATGACGTGAGTTGTGCCTCCAGAAGCTCAAGAATCTCATCGATCTGGAGGCTTTCGTCGGTGCGGAGGATCTCCAGCACCATGGCCTCCTGGGGCCGCAGCACCGGATCAGGCAGTAGAGATGCGCCGGGCTGCGGCTTGGATTCAGACGGAACCTCGGCCTCCAGCTCCATACGCACCTGCGAGGGCAGATCCTCCCAGACGTCCTCCCATGTTGCGACGAGCTTAGCTCCCTGTTTTATCAAGGTGTTGGGCGTCCACGATCCCTTGTTGGTCACGTTGCCCGGCACGGCGAACAAATCGCGGTTCTGTTCGGCGGCGCACCGGGCGGTCACGCGCGTGCCGGAATTCTCGCCCGCCTCGACCACCAGTACAGCCACGCAAAGCCCGCTCAGAATGCGATTCCGCCGGGGAAAATTCTGCGGCGCCGGAAAAGTGCCCATCGGCATCTCGCTGACGATGGCCCCGCCGGTAGCCAGAATCTCCTCGGCCAGCTTCTTGTTCTCCTTGGGATAAACGACGTCGATTCCTGTTCCCCACACCGCCACGGTGGGCATGCGCGCCGCCAGTGCGCCCTTGTGCGCGCAGGAGTCGATTCCCCGCGCCATTCCGCTGACCACCAGCAGCCGCCGCGCCGCCAGATCGCGCGCCAGCATCTCCGCCACGGCGGTTCCGTAGGGCGTGGGATGGCGCGTCCCCACGATGGCGATCGCCGGACGGCTCAACAGCTTCACATCGCCGCGCACCCACAGCACCGGCGGCGGATCGTAGATCTCGCGCAGCCGCTCCGGATACTCGGCGCAGGAATAGCTGATCAGCGTGGCGCCCTGCGCCCAGACGCGCGCCCACTCTTCTTCCGCGGCGCGCCGCCCCTTGCCGTCAAAGAGAAACTGCGCGGCTTCGGCGGGAAACCGCAGTCCTTCGAGCTCGGTGAGCGACAGGGCAAAGATCTGGCTCACCGGCTTGAGCTGCCCGGCCGCATCGAGAATCCGCTTCGGCCCCAGGCCCGGCGCGAGCGCCAGCGCCAGCCACGCCAGGCGATTCTCGTCGAGCGGCGGCGCGGGGGCGGCCATTCCCTGCTGCGGAGCCAAGCCATCCACACCTGTGTCCGAAATCGGTACAGTGTCCAAGATTCGTACACTCCGGCTTACGTCTGGAGAGAGAAGTAGCGCAGATCTGGGGATGCGCTCACGTTACCCGCATGTCGCCCCGGAAGTCAAGAGAAATGCCGGTCAGGGCAGTTCCGTTCGGGTGAGCAACCCGCGCGCGACCGCCCGGATGCCAAACTCGAAGAACTCCTCGAACGAGCGGGGAGAAGCGGCCATCGCCTCGGACAAACGGGGAAACTCGGCCGAAGCCATTCGACGCCAGTGCTCGTCGAACTCCTCGTTGCTTGGCTCGTCGATCCCACCCATGCCGACCGCGCCGCGGACCGCCGCTGCGATCAGATTCATTCCGGCCAGCGATTCGGCCGGCGGCAAACCCGCGTCGCGCAGGATGCCGACCAGCAGTTCGACCGGCCGCAGGGCCGCCGGCGTCACCGGGCCGTGCGCCAGCAGGATGGGCAAGGCGTTGGCATGGGCCGCCAGCGCGCCGCAATACGCGCGCGCCGCGGCGAGAATCCGCTCCTCGGCGGGTCTCCCGGGGTCGTCGACCGACAAATCGATCGTCGCCATCACCGCCTCGACGATCGCGTCCAGCAGCGCCTGCTTGTTGGGCAGGTGATAGTAGACGGCCATGGGATCGACACCCAGCTCCGCGCCCAGGCGGCGCATGGAGAGCGCCTTCAAGCCCTCGCGGTCGACAATCGCCAGGGCCGCAGCCACGATGCGACCACGCTCCAGGGGAGTTGCGGCGCCCTGCCGGCGCCTGCCGGCCGGCGGACGCGAATCGCGCCCGACTCCGGCGCGGACGCGGCTCCTGCCGTTGCCCTGTCCGCTCTGGCGCGCCTTGCCGCGCTTTTTCGGCTCCTTCCGCATCGGCTCCATTCTAGGCCACCCTGCATTGGCAGCCGAGAGATCAACAAGATGCCCCCTGGCCGCCGGCGAACCGGAAGAATCGGCGTGGGGGGCTTGACAAATTCATTCTACACCGTAGAATCAGAATCGATCCACTATTTCTACGCCGTAGAATTCAGATCGCCAACCAAAGGAGTTTCCCCATGCGCATTACCATCCTGAACGGAGAGCCCGACGCCGCGTCGGCCTTCGACGCTTATCAGTGCGCGCTCACCTGCCGCCTTCATGCCCTGGGTCACACCGTCGAAAAGCTCGATTTGCGCGCGCTCGACCTGAAAGGCTGCACCGGTTGCTTCAACTGCTGGATAAAAACCCCGGGCGAGTGCTCCAAATCCGACGACAGCGCCACGGTGCGGCGCGCCGTCATGAACTGCGACCTCGTGCTGCTGGCCGCGCCCATCACGATGGGCTTCACAACCGCCTTGCTCAAGCGTGCCGCCGACCAGATGATCCCGCTCATCCACCCCTACTTCGTCGTGGAGGGCGGCGAGCTGCATCATCGCGCGCGCTACGCCCGATATCCCAAGTTCGGGCTGCTGTTGTGCGCAACCCCGGACACCGACGACGAAGATATCGAGATCGCAACCGCGATGTGGCGGCGCATGGCGCGCAACATGAAGTCGCGCCTGGCATTCGCAACCGTCGTCGATCGTCCCGCCGAGGAGGTAGCCAATGAAATCGCTCTTGCTGCTTAATGGCTCGCCGCGCGGCGAGCGCTCGAACTCGATGAAGATGCTCGCGCACATCGCCGAGGGCTGGCAGCGCGGCGGAGGCGCGCCGCCCGAGGTGCTGCACCTGGCGCGGCGCGCGCAGTTCGACCGGGCGGCCGCTGCGTTCGCCGGCGTCGATACGGTTCTCTTGGGCCTGCCGCTCTACACCGATGCCATGCCCGCCCTGGTCAAGGAGTACATCGAAGCGCTTGCGCCGCGCGCCGATGCGGCCAAGTCAGGGGAAACCAATCCTACGCTTGCATTCCTCGTGCAATCCGGCTTCCCCGAGACCCTGCACTCGCGCCCGCTGGAGCGATATCTGGAAAAGTTGGCGCGGCGGTTGGGCTCTCCCTACGCGGGCACAATCGTGCGCGGCGGCGGCGAGGCGCTGCAGTCGATGCCCTACGAGGCGAACAGGAAACTCTGGGCGCGGCTCGAGGTTCTGGGCGAACAGTTGGCGCGCGATGGCCGCTTCGGCGCCGGCGAACTGAAAGCAGTTGCCGGAATGGAGCGCCTTTCGCCGCTGACGGCCGCAATCGCGGCGCTGGTTTGCAAGGCGCCCCTGATTCAGTTCCCCTGGAACAGCAAGCTGAAGAAGAACGGTGCGTGGGAGCAGAGATTCGCGGCGCCGTACGGAGAGGCGTACTAGGTCTCCGACCGCATGAAGATGTGTCTCAATTGACGATCGCGATACCCCACCCTAGCCGCAAAAACAAAGACGCGGCGAGGGTGGGGCACCCAAAGAATGGTTCAAAATCATGCGGTCAGAGAGCTAGTAACGCATGAGCGCCTAGGTCCGGCTTCCCTTCTCCGCGCTTTCCTTGTTTCCTCGTTCCCCTGCTCCCCGCCTTTTCGCCAGGCGCGCCAACGTCGCCTGCTCGCGCAGCACCTGCTGCAGAGGCCGCGCCGGCGTGCCCCAATGCACCGTTCCCGGCTGGAGGCCTTCGTTGGTCACGGTCTTGCCGCTGAAGACGCCGGCCTGCCCGCCCAGGATCACGCCGGGGCCGATGTGCACGTGATCGCCGATGCCCACCTGGCCGGCGAGAATAGCTCCATTGCCGATGGTGGACGACCCGCTGATCCCGGTCAGCGCCACCAGAATCACGTCCTCGCCGATCTCGCAGTTGTGCCCCACGTGCACCAGGTTGTCAAACTTGGTTCCGCGGCCGATGCGCGTCGCGCCCAGTGCGCCGCGGTCGATGGTGCTGTTGGCGCCGATCTCCACGTCGTCCTCGACGATCAGCCCACCCTGCTGCGGGAACTGCGTGTACGCGCCGGTCTCCTTGTCGCGGACGTAGCCGAAACCGTCGGCCCCCAGGACCGCGCCGGCATGAACTGTGACCCAATTGCCGATCTCTGTTTCCGGATAAATCACGACGCGGGGATAAATCCTGCAAAACTTACCGATGCGGACGTGCTTGCCGATCACAGCGCCAGCTTCAATATGCGTTCCGGCGCCTATTGCCGCGTGGTCTCCAATTACCGCTGTGGGGCCGACGGATACGCCTTCGCCAAGCTCGACCTGCGCGCCGAAGATAGCGGTGGGGTGGATTCCTGTCGGCGCCGGTAGCGGCTTGAGCAGCTTGGCAGCCAACGCAAACCAGAGGCGTGGATGGCCGGCCTCGACGACGCACCGATCGGGCGGATACCTGTCAACGCAACCGGCGGGAAGCACAACAGCCCCTGCAAAACTGTTCAACGCCTTCGCAGCAGAATCCGCGTTTTCGGCAAATACCAATTCGGAGGGACTGGCGAACTTGCTGGAACTCACCCCATCGATCTCCTGAAGCGGAGTTCCTTGCGCGAGTGTCCCGCCCAGCGTCTCAATCAGCTTCTCCAGCGTCATGCATCCTCTCCTAGTCGGCACCTGGAACTCAGTACAGCCCCGGCTGCCCCGGCGGGCGCGTCTTCCAGCGGCGATGAATCCACAGCCACTGGTCGGGATAGCGCCGGATCCACGTCTCAATTTCCGCCGTCGAGCGCCGCGTGCCTTCCAGAATATCGGCAGCCGCATCGGAGGTGTGGGGAATCTCGATCTCCTCGCCGAAGCGAAGCACGTAGCAGCGCTCGCTTGCCTCCCAGAACATGAAGCCCGGCAGAACCGCCGCGCCCGTCTTGCGCGCGATGTGCGCGACTCCCGTCCCGGTGCATGCGTCGACGCCGAAGAACTTCACAAACACGCCCTGCGGCGGCGTCATATTCGTGTCCATCAGGATGCCGACGGTTTGCCCTTTGCGCATGGCCGTCAGCAGGCCGCGGCCGAAATCGTCCTTCGAGAGGATGAAGTTGCCATGCCGGCAGCGGATCCCGTTCACCCACTCATCGAGGCGGCGATTGTCGATGTGCCGGATCAAGACGCCCATGGGATAGCCCATCAGCGAGTGATAGAAACTGGAAAGCTCCCACGCGCCCAGGTGCCCTGTGACGACGAGCACGCCTTTGCCGCGAGCCTGCGCGGCCCGGTAGTGCTCCAGTCCCTCGGTGCGCAGCCAGCCGCGGGTGTTCTCCGCCGTGTAGCGCGTCATCCGGCAGAACTCGACGAGCTGCCAGCCAAGATGAATGTACTCGCGCCGCAGGATCTTTTCTCTGGTTTTGGAGGAGAGATTCGGCAATGCGAGCTGCAGATTCCGCCGCCCCACGCGGCGCAGGCGGCCGAAGCCCCAGTAGACCCCAAACGCGAGCAAATCCGCAAAACGGCGCGAGAGCGCCCGCGGCAGGCTGCCAAGGCTGCCTGCAATGGCGACAACAAGCCAATACTGGAGGGTTTCACCCATCGCTGAACGCAAGGACCAGTTTAGATTCTCGACGTGGCCGGTGCGGCCGCGGGGCCGCTATCCCCTGCCCGCCCATCCTCCCCCGTTGCCTGAACGGGAAAGGTGGGCGGGAAAGGGGCCGCTCGGGCGCCCGGCTTGCGGACGCGCTGCGATCAGTGGGTTTGCCCCTTGGCCTGAACGAAGTACTGGACCACGGTGCGCACGAACGCAACCGCGCCGGGAGGAACGGCCACATCGCCCTTCAGCACGGTCTCGAAGGGATAGGCGGAGCCGTAGTATAGCTCGGTGTCTTCCTTGTTCTGGCTCACGCTGGTGCCATCCAGATCGATGCCCGCAAACAGGCCCTTGGCGCGCGAGTAGCTAAGCAACTCCGCGCTCATCTTCCAATCCGTCGATGCCGTTCCGGCGCGGCCCACGGGGCCGGCCGCCGCCGAAGCGTCGCCGCCGATCTTGAATTTGCTCTTGAGCAGATCCTGCATGCCGCGATCGTTCACCGCAATCAGAATCAGGTCCGTGGCCTGGCCGCCGATCTGGAAGCCGAACGATCCGCCCGCCATGCGGATAAAGACCGGAGCGCTCCAGCCGTGGCCGGTGCGGCACGTGACCACGCCCTGGCCGTACTGCGCACCCACAATAAATGCGCCCTTTACCATTCCGGGCACGACGGCGACGCAAGTAGCGGACTTAAGGATGTTGGATGGGATCGTTTTGTCCTGGGCGCCCATGATCTGGTCCAGGACAATCTTTGCCGAATCGATGCGGCTTTGCAGGTCCTCCTTCGAAGAAGCGACGGCAGTGGATGTGAGCAGAAGGCTAAGGCAAATCGATGCAATGGCTCTTTTCATGTCCGTGTCCTTTCCTTTCGGGCGGCAGAGCGCCGGGGAATCCGAAACTCTGAATCGGAGGTGTTCGAGCGGCGGCCGGGGGGAAACATCGATCGGCAGGTCGCGAAAGCAAACGCTGGCAGCCGGCGGCGAGACCTCCTCGAACAGGCTACAGCATTCGACGCCGGGGCCGTGCGCGCCGCGGATGAAATCTCGATTCGTGGAGATGGGTGTTGAAGCAGGGATCAAGCTGGTAAATATTGGCAACTCAGGCGCCCGCCGCGAACGGCGGGCCCTGGTTGGTTGAGGAGTGAGTGGACAAGGACGATGCGTAAGCCAATAAGGGGGAGGGCTTAGAAAGCCGCCGCCATCTGGGTTAATGGAGCATAAATCCTAAAAAAGAGGAGTTCCCACGCATCACGGAATCATGCTGCCTGGGAACTCCTTTCCCCAGATCTGCGTTGTTTCTGGGAACTATACTGTGGAAAATAGGAAAAATCCACAAGAGTACTTAGGGGATTTGACTCTAGGTAACTAAAATTTTCCTATGTGTTAACGGCAGCGCCCTTATCCGTTCCCGGCAGTCTACTGGCGAACGTCCCGAGCTTATTGACTTCCGCCCAAGGCCGATATCGACAGCTTGACCCGATTGTCGGTACCGGTCTTTTGCATCAGCCGGCCAATATGGGCCTTCACGGTCCTCTGCTCGATTCCCAGATGGGATGCGATCTCCCGCGTGGAGTTGGCTCCCAGCAGCAACTCGAGCACCTGCTGTTCGCGCAGGGTGAGCGGCGCGCCCGCGTGCGACTGCGCCTGTCCGGGGACTTTGAGCAGCCGGTCGATGGTCCTGCAAAGAAGCCGTCGCGGCGCCCAAATGGAGCCGTCTGTCACCGCATCGATCGCCTGGCGAACGATCTCCGGCCCCGCCGACTGGCCAAGATAGGCCCTGGCCCCGGCGATGATCGAGCTTAGGACCAGCTCGTCGTCGCCTTCCGGCCCGATGACGATCGATCGAACGTCGGGCCTCTCGTGACGAATGATCTCCAACGCCGCCAAGCCCCCATGTGCCGAGTTCAGATCGACAACAATGAACCGGATGGCGCCGTCGGCTAATAGTTCCGGCAGCTTCCCAACGACAGGAATCAGCGGACCGAAGTTCTCCCCCGCCGGCTGATCGAAGATGGTTGCAAGGCCGGCTACGCGGATCGGCTCGTCCGCCGCCACCCCAATGCGAATTGCGTCGGGATACTGCTTTGAAGATGTCATCGACCCATCCGTCCTGGGCCAGCCATGGTCATTCTGGCGTGCGAAAGATTCATCGGCATGGCCATGTCCCCCTCCAAATAAGGAAACAAGGCAAGGATTCGGGGGGCACGAAAGAACAGAAGCGGAAGGGACTGACCCGGAAGTCCGCGGGATTTCTGACACGGCACGCTGTCCATGAGGCTGCGGAGGCGTCGTGCATCGCAGCGTGCATCGTCCCGGTAGACTCTGCAAATCGGACCGGGGGGTTCACCAACACCCCAAATTTGTGGGAAACCCTTGCGTTGAATCATGGACAACATGGCATAGGAACCGGAATACAACTTAGATTTCGTTGCCTGCGAAATCGGTGTTATTGCCGTAACGCTAAGGTGGGATCCGCGTACACCCCGCAGGGTAAACCCACCGGGAGGAAACTGCACGGCCCGGATCCCGCATCCCTCGCGTCCGGCTAAAACGCCGGAACTGTTCAGAGCTTGGGAAGTACGATTCCCTGCTGCTTTTGGTATTTGCCTTGTCGATCAGCATAACTGATCTCGCAGGGCTCATCGGAACGGAAAAACAGAATCTGGCACAAACCTTCGTTGGCGTAGACTTTGGCCGGCAGCGGCGTGGTATTCGAGATTTCCAATGTCACAAACCCCTCCCACTCCGGCTCGAACGGCGTCACGTTCACGATGATTCCGCACCGCGCGTAGGTCGATTTTCCGACGCAGATCGTCAGCACGTCGCGGGGGATGCGGAAGTACTCCACCGAGCGCGCCAGCGCGAACGAGTTGGGCGGAATGATCACCGACTCGCCTTTGACCGAAACGAACGACCGCTCGTCGAAGTCCTTGGGATCGATGATGGCGCTGTTCACGTTGGTAAAGATCTTGAACTCGTCGGAGACGCGCAGGTCGTAGCCGTAGGACGAGAGGCCGTAGGAGATGCCCCCGCTGGCCACCTGCTTCTCGCTGAAGGGCTCGATCATGCGGTGCTTGAGAGCCTGTTCCCTGATCCAACGGTCGCTCTGAATTGACATGCGTCTCCCGGTCCCGGTATCGGCAGCTCAAGTGGCTCGAGGCTCTCCGGCAAGCCACGCAGTGCCGCTCCGCCCGGTCGCCGGCCCCGTAGCAAATGCACCGCCGCTTCACCGCAGCCTCGATGAAAAGTATGCGCTCGAACCGTCCCCGATAGCCTTTTGGTTTTATTCCCTGCTTGAGTCCCCATCTTACGGAACATCCGCCCCGTTGACAAACCCGATTCACGCTCTCATTGCCGCAAAAAAACTGCGTCTGCCCCTGCCGCAACGGCCCGAAAAAACGGCCTCTTGACTTCTCTGTTTCCCTGCCGCGATAAAATCTGTAATATGAGCGGTGTAGGGCGTTGGGCTGGCAGCCAGACTTCACGGCGAGCGAGGAGACTCCATTGATCAAGCAGGATATCGTTCATAACGTGGTTGAGCGCACAGGCCTGCCGCGCACGAAGGCCGAGGCGGCAGTGGACACAGTCTTCGAAGGCCTGAAACAGGCCCTCGCAAACGGCGAGCGCATTGAGCTGCGCGGATTCGGCGTTTTCAGCGTCCGCGCCCGCAAGACCGGCATCGGCCGCAACCCTCGCACCGGCACCGAAGTCAGCATCGCTCCCGGCAAGGCTGTGCGTTTCAAGCCCGGCAAGGATCTCCACACCCTCGAGTCGGCCGCGCCCACGGCGTAGGAGCCAGCAGGATTCGGCGCCGGGCAGCGCCGCCGCTCCGCCTGCGCGCGGCGCCCATCGGCCGGATCGCGCTGACACATACGGCGAGGTTGCGCCACGGCACACCCTCGCGCTCCGCGCGCGCTCACATTCCGCGGAGCGTTTCGTTCAGCGCCCTGTGCGAGGCGCTTCTCAGAAGCCTTCCACCGTGGCCGCGTCGAACTGCAGAGCATGCAACTGGCACACATCGATGCCCTGCGGGTATGTTTCGGTGGTTCCGTCGCTGAAAACCAGCTTGAAGTCCTCGTGGCAAACACCGCGCCATTGGGGCGGAAACACAATCAAGGTTCCCATCCCGTCAGGCAGGGTTGAGCGCCCCAGCACATCCGTGCCCCACGTATTCTGCGAGTGCGGCGAAACATACAGGTTGTTGAGTGTTTTCCCGGTGTTGTTCAGGAACCAGAAGTTCGCCCGGCTCTGCGGAATTCCCTGCTGCGGAAACACGCAGACCAGCAGAACCACCGGCAGAACCGCAGTTAGAAGCAGTCTCGTAAAGGCTCGCATATTCTCCTCCTCAAACCGGCGGGAACCAATTCATGGCGCGCTGCTCATCTCCGTTCCAGGGGACTAGGAACTTCGCGCCCATGAACAGGGTCCGTGGTTTGTCGAACGCTGTGGCAGGTGGCCGGAGCACTCATCGTTGCTGCGCCAACCATTGCCGGGAAAGGACTGCGATCCGCCGAAGGACTGCTTCCAGAGTCCACAGACCGCGCTACTCTTGACCGCACGGAAGCTGCCCCGGATGATACCGGCCGTATCGCCACTCGGCAAGTTAATAGTTTGGTGCGCTGTCGCCTGGCGTCCCATCCAGGCTTTGGCCGGGCGAGCGACCGGCTCGCTGGCTGGCTACATGAGTCTGAGCGCATCCACGTCCACGATCACGTTGCGCCGCGGCACGCCCTCCCGCTCCGCGTGCGCTAACATGCCGCGGAGCGCTTCGTTCAGCGCCTTGTGCGAGACGCTCTTCAGAATCATGTGAAAGCGGTAGACGCCCTTGATGCGCGCGATGGGCGCGGTGCACGGACCGAGCACGCGCACACCTCCGGTGTTCTGGTTTTGGACAAGATACTTGCCCAAGAGAGCCGCCCATCCCGCCGCCTCCTCCAGCTTTTGCGATTGCACCAGCACGTTGGCCAGCACGCCAAACGGCGGGTAATGCATCCAGCGGCGGTACTTGAGTTCGCGCTCGGCAAATGCCATATAGTCGTGCGTCGTTGCCGCCAGAATCGCATAGTGATCGGGATAATAGGTCTGCACCACCACGCGGCCGGGCAGATCGCCGCGACCGGCGCGCCCGCTCACCTGGGTCATGAGCTGGAACACGCGCTCCGCCGCGCGAAAGTCGGGCATGGAGAGCGAATGATCGCAGCCCACCACGCCGACCAGCGTGACGCTGTGGATATCGTGGCCTTTGGCGATCATCTGCGTGCCGACGAGCAGATTGATCTCGCCCGAATGCAGCCGCGCCAGCAGATGCTCCAGATCGTAGCGCCCGCGCACCGTGTCGCGATCCATGCGGCCGATGCGCGCGCCGGGAAAGATCTCGTTGAGGCGCTCCTCGCCCTGCTGCGAACCGGCCCCGAGATAGTAGAGGTGTTCGCTATCGCATTTGGGGCACCGCGCCGGCACCGTACGCCTGTAGCCGCAGTAGTGGCATTCGAGGCGCTGGCCGGCTCGCGCGTACTCCACGTCCTCCGACGCCGCCTTGTGATGCGTGAGGGCGATGGCGCAGTTCTCGCACTCCAGCTTTTCGCCGCAGGCGCGGCACATCACGGCAAACGAGTAGCCGCGCCGGTTCAGCAGGATCAGCGCCTGCTCGCCGCGCTCCAGCGCCGTCCGGGTCTGTTCCACCAGCGAGCGCGAGAAGAGCTGTTCCCGGCCCGTCTCCTGAAACTCGCGGCGCATGTCGACCAGCTCCACCTCGGGCAGCGGCCGGTTCATCACCCGGTCGCGCAGCTCGATGCGCGCGTACTTGCCCTTGGCCGCATTCTGCCAGCTTTCGAGCGACGGCGTCGCCGAGCCCATCACCACCACCGCGCCGGCCAGCTTGGCGCGCATCACCGCCACGTCGCGCCCGTTGTAGCGCGGCGTCTCCTCCTGCTTGTAGCTCTGGTCGTGTTCCTCGTCGACCAGGATCAAGCCCAGATTCGGCGCGGGCGCGAAGATCGCCGAGCGCGTGCCAACCACGATGGGCGCTTCTCCGCGGCGAATGCGCCGCCACTGCTCGCTGCGCTCCTCGGGCGTCAGCGCGGAGTGCAGCAGCGCCACCTTTTGCCCGAAGGCCCGATCCAGCAGGCCGACCGTCTGCGGCGTCAGCCCGATCTCCGGCACCAGCAAAATGCACGAGAGGCCTCGGTCGAGCGCCTTCTGCATCGCGGCCAGATAGACGGCGGTCTTGCCCGAGCCGGTCACGCCGTAGAGTAGGAGCGGATGAAACGCGCCCAGCGCGCTGCCGATCGCGGCCAGAGCATCGGTCTGCGCCTCGTTCAACTCGACCGGACCATTCGCGGGCGTCAGACCGCCCAGGTGAAAGGCTTCGGGCCGCTCCTCGATGCGAACCAGCCCGCGCCGCACCAGCGTTTGCAGCGTGGACGAGGGCAGCTCGCGGCGTCGTAGCTCCGCCAGGTGAATCTCGCCGCCCGAGGCCGCCAGCTCGGCCAGGATCGCCTGCTGGTTCTCGGTCAACCGGGGCAGCCGCCCGTCACCCACCAGCACGGCGACGCGCTCCATGCGCCGCGCGTCTCGCTCGGCGGCGGCGGTCTCGCGCGCGATCCACTTCTTGCGCACCATCGCGGCCAGCAGCGGCAGCGATGCCGCGGTGGCCGTGCGCAGCGTGGACACCTTTACCGGCTCGCCCGAGGCCAGCCGCTCCAGCACGCGCCGCTCCATGTCCTGATTCTCTTTCGAGAGCTTGCCGCGGCGGCCGAGTGCACCGATTCCCTTCCCCTCGTCGCCGTCGATACTCCGGGCGAGCACGTCGCGGCCCAGATCGGTAAGCCGGTAGTAGACCGTGCGCTTCACCTCGGCCGTCAGCGGCAGCATGGCGCGCAGCACCTCGCCCAGCGGCGCCAGGTAGTACTGCGCGGTCCACTCCGCCAATTCCAGAAGGTGGTCGCTCAAGAGCGGCTCCTCGTCGAGCACGGCTTCGAGGGACCGCACTTCCATCTCCGCCGGAGGAGCCTTGGCGCCGGTGGCCGTCACCACGCCGATGAGCTTCTCGTTGCGGAAAGGGACGATCACGCGGGCCCCGCGCTGCGGGGATTGGCCCAGCCGCACGCCATAGGTGAACGTGTGGTCCAGCGGCACCGGCAGCGCGACTTCGCAGTACGCAGGCATGGGAGACAACAATCAGTGTAGGGGATGCGGCACGGCGTGCTGTGCATCCTCTCATCCTTACGTCCCTGGTCCCAGCTTTCTCGCTCCCTCGCTCCCTTGCTACCTTGCTCCCTGTTCCCGGTTCACCGCTTTTCAGTACAATTCACACCTGATGACTCCCAAACCTGGATCTATTGCTCCCATGTCGGCCGGTTCGAAATCCAGGGCGGCCTCGCTCGCACCCATCACACTTTCGATCGACATCGGCGGCTCGGGGATCAAAGGCATGCTGCTAAACGCGCGCGGTAGGCCGGTCAGCGAGCGGGAGCGCATCGCGACGCCGGCAATCCCCACGCCGCGCGCCGTGCTGCGCGTGCTCGAAGAACTTCGTTCGCGCCTGCCGAAGTTCGATCGCGTCTCGGTTGGCTTTCCCGGCGTCATCAAGGATGGCACCACATTCACCGCCGCCAACCTGCATCGCCTGTGGTGGAACTTCCCTCTGCAGCGCGAGATCCAGAAGCGCTGGCGCAAGCCCGTGCGAGTGGCCAACGACGCCGCCGTGCAGGGCTATGGCGCGGTCAAAGGCCACGGCGTCGAACTGACGATCACGCTGGGCACGGGAATGGGCTTCGCGCTCTTCACCGAAGGCCGGCTCTGCCCCGGTCTCGAGCTCGGCCACCACCCCTGGAAGCGGCAGACTTACGAAGACTACCTGGGCCGCCGCGGCCTCGACCAATTCGGCAAGAAGCGCTGGAACAAGTTCCTCGAGGAAGCCATCGCGCAGACCCAGGCCACCTTCAACTGGGACCATCTCTACCTGGGCGGCGGCAACACCAAGAAGATCACGTTCAAGCTGCCGCCGGACGTCTCGATCGTGTCGAACAAAGTGGGAATTCTGGGCGGCGTGGCGCTGTGGCGAGAGCGGAGTTAACGGAGCTACCCCTTCCCCGGCGCCCTCAGCCCCAGCTCCTTCATCGCAATCTGCAGATCGGCCCAGGCTTCCTTCTTCTGGCGCGGATCGCGGAGCAGAAACGCCGGGTGATAGGTGACGATGAGGCTCATGCCGCGAAAGGCGTGGATGCGGCCGCGCAGGCCGGCCAGCGGCTGCCGCGCGCCGAGCAGATACGTGGCCGCGGTGGCTCCCAGCGCGACCAGCACCTGCGGACGCACGACGTCGATCTGGCGAAAGAGAAACGGTGAGCAGGTGTTGGCCTCGTCGGGCTCAGGCGTGCGGTTGCCCGGCGGACGGCACTTGACCACGTTGGCGATGTAGCAGTCCTCGCGCTTGAGGCCCATGGCCGCGATCATGTTGTTGAGCAGTTGCCCGGCGCGGCCCACGAAGGGCAGGCCCTGCGCGTCCTCGTCGGCGCCCGGCCCCTCGCCCACGAACATGAGCCGCGCGGCGGGGTTGCCCACGCCAAAGACGATGGTGTGGCGGCCCGTGTGCAGAGCGCAGCGGGTGCACTCGCCCATTTCTTCGCGGATCGCATCGAGCGCGGCGGCGCGCTCCTGGGCGGGAACGACGGCGCCGATCTCCGGCGTGTGAAAGCTCTTGCGTGTTCTGATGGCGGGTTCCTCTCCGAAGAAATTGGGTTGGTTGGGGGGAGGTGTGGCCGCCGATTGAGCGGCTGGCGGCACGATGTGGCTTCCCACCCTCGCGCCGGCTCCTTCTTCGAAGGAGGGCCGCAAGGATGCGGCACGGGGTGTCGTCTCGGCTGCGGAATTCCCTTCCCAGGTCCCAGAATCGGGATCCCCTTCGACAGGCTCAGGGCAGGCTTTCGGCAGGCTCAGGACAGGCTCTGGGGCACCCACCTGTTCGATCGCCTCCTGCGCCTCGTCCGCCGCGCCCACCGGCCGGCGGTAGAAATCCGTCAGCCCCAGGTCGCGATAGAAGCGGAGGCGCTCGGCCAGAGCTTCGCGAGTGGCGGGATCGAGCGTGCGCGGCACCTGACTTACTCCACGATGAGCTGGCGGCGGACGCCAGCGGAAAGGCTTTCGTTCAACACGCGGTCCTGGGACGAATGCGGATCGGCGACCGAAGGCGCGTGGCCATCGATCTCGACCACAACGGACCGCGGCCGGCGCAGGGTGAGGACTTCGTCGAGAATGCGGTCGGCGAGCTCGCGCTTGGGCATCAGCGGCAGCTCGACGGCGGTTGCGGAGGTGAGGAACGTCGCCGCGTTCATGTCGGCGTCGATGCCGGCTCCTTCGCCGCTCACATCGTTCACCACGATGGCGTCGGCGCCCTTGGCGAGCAACTTCCCTCGCGCATTCTCCATGCGGTTCTCGGTCTCGGCAGCAAAACCCACGATGAGCTGGCCGGGCCTGCGCCGCCGAACGACTTCCGCAAGGATATCTTCAGTCGGCGCGAGCTCGAGCGACATGGGGCCCGTGCGCTTGAGCTTCTGGGCCGAAACAGCGACCGGCCGGTAGTCGGCGACAGCCGCGGCCTTGATCACCATCGTGGCCTCGCTCATGCGATCGAGCACCGCGGCCCGCATCTCGTCGGCGGTGGTCACTTGCACCAGTTCGACGTGCGCCGGCGCGTGCAGGCTTGCGGGACCGCTGATCAGGATCACCCTGGCGCCGCGGCTGCGCGCGGCCTCGGCCAGCGCGTAGCCCATCTTGCCGCTGGAGCGGTTGCCGATGAAGCGCACCGGATCGAGCGCCTCGCGCGTTCCGCCCGCTGTGACCAGCGCCACCTCGCCGGCCAGATCGCGCCGCCGGCCGAGCGCGCCGAGCACCGCGGCGGCAATCGCCTCCGGCTCGGCCATGCGCCCCGTACCGACCATGCCGCAGGCCAGCTCGCCCGTTCCCGGCTCGACGATGCCAACGCCGCGCTGGCGCAGAATCTCGAGGTTTGCCTGGGTGGCCGGATGATTCCACATGTTGACGTTCATGGCCGGAGCCACAAGAACCGGCGCAGCCGTGGCCAGATAAAGTGTGGAAAGAAAATCGTCGGCGATGCCGTGGGCAAATTTGGCCAGGATGTTGGCCGTGGCCGGCGCCACCACCAGCGCATCGGCCCACTGCGCCTCGGCGATGTGGTCGACGCCATTCTGCTCGGGCGCGGCCTCACGCGCATCCCAGTCTTCCCACAGGCCGGCGATCACCCGATGGCCGGTGAGCGTGGCGAAGGTAAGCGGCTGAACGAACTTCTGCGCCGAGGCGGTCATCACTACATGCACTTCGACGGCCTGACGCTGCAAGACGCGCACCAGTTCGGCCGCCTTGTACGCGGCAATCCCGCCCGACACGCCAACCGTCACGCGCATGGCTCAATTGTAGAACAAAGAGAACTTCGCGAGATCGCGCTCCCAGCGCTCCGCGTTCGCAACGATGGCTGCCACGGGCGCCAAGATCGGAGCCCGAACCGGGAACTGCCAATTGTCCGTTATTGGTGAATCAAAATGGGGATCGCCGGCCCTTCCACCAGTGGTTTGACGACCTCGACCTCATTCTTCACGTAGGCGATCTTGCCGGCTTCGATCTCATCCTGGGCGATGCGGCAAGCCTTGTTGGATCGCGTGGGGACAAGCGCCTGGGATCCGTTCTGCAACTGGCGGGCGCGCCGAGCCGCCACCAGTACCTTGCGGTAATTCGAGTCGAAACTGGTCTCAATCGTCATCGGAGTCGTCTCCAAAGAGGAGTTGCTGCTGGCCGGAGTGTCCGTCGATCCCAAATGCCTCCAGCACAGGTTTAAGCCGCTCCTGCGAGTTCGATTGCAGGCAGGCCGCGGCGACCTCCAACACACGGCGGGAACGGTAGGCGATCACCTCGCCGTTGCGGTAGAAGCGTTCAGCCAGGACGATGGCCTCCAGTTGCGCCACCGCCCGGTCGAGAACGTCGTTGACCAAAATATAGCCGTAGTCGCGATAATTCTCAATCTCCCGGCTGGCCTCGCTGAGGCGGCGATAGAGCTCCGCCTCGTTCATCACGCCTTCGGCGCGGCTGCGGTTGCGCAAGCGAGTACGCAGCACCTTGGGGTTCGGCGGCAGCACGAAGATGCCCACGCCTTCCGGCTTTCTTGCGCGCACCTGGGCGGCGCCCTGCACGTCGATGTCGAGCATCAGGTCGTGGCCCGCGGTCAGCGCGTCATCCAGCGACTGCCAGGTCGTGCCGTACAGGTGCCCGAAGACCTCCGCGTGCTCCAGAAAAAGCCCGGCCTCGACCATGCGCTGGAACTCGTCGCGCGTTGTGAAGTGATACTCGCGCCCATTCTCTTCCGAGCCGCGCGGCGCCCTTGTAGTCCAGGAGACCGCGAAATCGATCCCGCTCACCTGCTTGCGCAGTTCGCTCACCAGCGTGCTCTTGCCCGATCCCGACGGCGCCGAAATGATGAAGAGAATGCCTGCCAAAGTTTGTCGATCCCTTTCCGTTCAGTGGTTAGTGCGAGTGCGAGTGCGAGTGTGAGTGTGAGTGGTCGTTGATCGGTGCACACTGTCCACTCACACTCGCACCCTTCCCTAATCCTTGTTCCCTGCCTTACTCCACATTCTGCACCTGTTCGCGCGCCTTTTCGATCTCCGCCTTCATGGCCAGTCCAAGTTCAGTAATCCGGGTTCCCTTGCCGCTGACGCCGGCGGTCTTGGAGAGCAGCGTATTGGCCTCACGGTTCATCTCCTGCAGCAGGAAGTCGAGCTTCTTTCCGGCTTCGCCTCCGGCGTTCAGCAGCTCGCGGAAATGCTCGATGTGCGTGGCCATGCGCGCCAGCTCCTCCGAGATGTCGCTCCGCTCGACGAGCATGGCCACCTCCTCGAGGACTCGCTGCTGGTTGAACTCCGGTCCCGCGACCGCGGCCAGGCGCTGCGACAGCCGCTCCTGGCTGCGCTGCTCGATCTCTGGACGAAGCTCGGCCACACTGGCCGTGGCGGCGGCAAGCCGGTCGAGCGTGCCGTGCAGGATCGACTCCAGCGCTTCGCCTTCGCGGGCGCGCATGGCCTTCAACTGATCGAGCAGGGGCCGGATTTGCTCGAGCACGCTGCCAGCCAGCGCGGTCATGTCGCCATTGCCTCGGTCTTCGCCCAGCAGCGCGCCGGGCAGCCGCAGAGCGGCGTTCAGGTCCGGCTGGCCCTCGATCCCATGCTCGCGCCGCGCCGCATCGAAGGCGGCAAGGTAGCCGGCAATCAGCTCGCGGTTATAGCCGGTCCTGGCCTGCGAGGCGCGGTCGACGGAAAGCGTCAGGTCGACGTGGCCGCGAATGAGATTTTCCTTCAGCACGCGGCGCAGCTCCATCTCGAGGGCATCGAGGCCGGACGGCAGGCGGAGTTGCAGATCGAGAAACCGGTGATTGACGCTCTTCACCGCGAGCGTGTAGCCGAGCTGGCCCTCGTCACCCAGCGGCACGCGGACCTGCGCCTGCGCGAATCCGGTCATCGATGCAATCGCCATGCCTACTCCTTGGCTTCCGCGGCCAGCGCCGCCTTGCCTTCGAACAAGTGATACTGCAGTTTGGGGTCGGGGAATTCCGGCTCGATCGTCTCGGGCATGTCGATGAACTGCAACTGATGGAGCCTCTGATAAGTCGGCGAGGCATTGAGCAGCTCGTCGTGCGTGCCGATCGCGGTGATGCGGCCCCCTTCCAGGACGACGATCCGATTGGCGCGACGAATCGTCGAGAGACGGTGCGCGATCACCAGCACGGTGCGGTTCTGCATCAGGTTCGCCAGCGCCTCCTGCACCAGGGACTCGCTCTCCGAGTCCAGCGCCGAAGTCGCCTCATCCAGAATCAGGATAGGCGCGTTCTTGAGGATGGCGCGGGCAATGGCGATGCGCTGCCGCTCGCCGCCGGACAGGCGAAAGCCCTTTTCGCCGATCACGGTATCGTAGCCCAGCGGCATGTTCATAATAAAGTCGTGCGCCAGTGCGTTGCGCGCCGCGTGTTCCACCAGCGAGCGCTTGGCGTCGGGCTGGCCGTAAGCGATGTTGTTGTGCACCGTGTCGTTGAAGAGGATGGTCTCCTGCGTGACTTGCCCCACCTGGCGACGCAGCGAGCCCAGCGTCAAATCGCGCAGGTCGTGGGCGTCGATCAGGATGCAGCCCGCCGTTGCATCGAAGAAGCGCGGAATCAGATTGACCAGCGTCGACTTCCCCGCTCCGCTGGGGCCGACTACCGCCAGCACCTCGCCAGCCTGCACCTCGAGGTCGACGTTGTGAAGAATCTTGTGCTCGCCTTCGCCGGTCGAGTAGGAGAACCCGACGTCCTCGAATTTGATGGATTGGCGGAAGCGCGTGAGCGCCACCGCGCGCGGGCGCTCCTTCACGTCGTCCTCTTCGTCGAAAAACGCGAAGATCGACGCCGATGCGCCAATCGCCGACTGGAAGCTGTTGTAGAAGTACGCGAACCGGCGCAGCGGATCGTAGAGCTTGAACAGCAGGAAGAGGAACGCGGCAAAGACACCCATCGTCATGTGGCCGTTCTTGATCTCGGTGCGGCCGACCCAGAGCATCAATGCCATGGCGATGGCGCCCACTGCGTCCATCAGCGGCGAGCTGATGGACTGAACGCGCACGCTGCGCAAATTGGCGCGGAAGAGCCGCCTGGCCGCGCTCTTGAAGCGCACGATCTCCCACAGTTCGGTGTTAAACGACTTCACGATGCGGTTGCCTGTCACCGTCTCGTGCAGGATGTTCTGCACCTCAGCCAGCTTGTCCTGGCCGGTGCGCGTGCGGCGGCGGACTTCCCGGCCGATCCGCCGAGCCGAAGCGATGACGACCGGAATAAAGAGAACCAGCACCCAGCTCAGGTACCCGCCGAGCCGGATCACGAGCACGATCGCCACCACGAAGGTAAAGAACTGCTGCAGGAACTCGCCCAGCACCGAGCTCAGCGAAACCTGCACCCGGTCCACATCGTTGATGAGCGTGGATAGAATCGAGCCCGTCGGATGCTGGTGGAAGAAGCTCAGGGAGCGCCGCAGCGTGGTCTCGTACAGGTGGTTCCGCAGGTCGGTGATCGTTCCGAAACTGGCGTAATTCACCAGGTAGTTCCCGGTGTAGTCGCAGAGGCCCTTCCAAACCGTGGCCAAGACAAGCGCAAAGGCCACCACGTCCCAGGCATTATGCAGGTGCAGGAAATGTGGGACCAGATCCCGCAGATCGAAGTGCCAATTCGACCGGGGAACGCCGAGCAGAATCGGCCCCTCGGGAGCGCTCGGCGCCAGCACGCGGTCGAAGATGGGCTGCAGCAGCAGAATGCGGAAGAGGTCGAGCAGGCCGACGCACGCTGAGAGCACGACCCCCGGCAGCCATTCGATCGTATACCGCCATCCATAGCGCAGCAGGCGCAAAACCTGGTTCATGAGGCTCCGCCCGCGTTGCGCACCGCATCGCTCTTTGAGGTTCTGGATCGGCTCTTAAGAAGAGCGCAGAAGTCCATCCCAGTATTGTATCCGCGCCCGGCGCTCTGGGCCGCCGCGCGAGCCCTCTTCGACCAACCGTATTCGCAATCCTTGTTCGGCCCCGCCGCTCCATTCGCGCCTGCCGCTTCGCGATCCGCCGCCGGTCCCACGCGTTGCTATGATGGACGCGTGAGCAATCCCCCAAGCCGAGCTATCCCGCGCGCCCTTCGCACCGTCTTTCTCGATCGCGACGGCATCCTGAACGAGAAGATGCCCGAAGGCGAGTACGTCACGCGCTGGGAGGAGTTTCACGTGCTGCCCGGCGTACCCGAGGCCCTGCGGCGCCTGAACGAGGCGGGATTGCGCGCGATCGTGGTCTCGAACCAGCGCGGCATCGCGCGCGGGCTGTACACCCTGGCGGCCGTCGAGTCCATCCACGCCGCCTTCGAGCGGCAGCTTGAGGCGGCTGGCGCGCGCATCGACGCGTTTTTCGTCTGCCCGCACGACAACGGCCAGTGCAATTGCCGCAAGCCGCTGCCCGGGCTCTTCGAACAGGCGGTGGCCCGGTTCCCCGAGATCACCGCCGCCGCCAGCGCGATGATCGGCGATTCGCTCGCCGACATCGAGTTCGGCCGCCGCCTGGGCATAGCCACGATCTTTATTGAAGTCGATGGGGAACGTCGCAGCCCGCACGCCGACGAGGCCGCAAAGCTGGCGGACCTGCACTTCGCTTCCCTGCCCGAGGCGGTGGACGCGCTGCTGGACGCGCTCCGATAAGCTTCGCCGCGCGGCTCAGTACGCCTTCAGCTCCACGATGGCCTTGAGAATCGTCTCCGGCTGGGGCAGGATCGCGTCTTCCAGGATCGGCTGGTAGGCGACAAACGTATCCATGGCGCCGATGCGCCGCACGGGCGCGTCCAGCTCGTCGAACAGCTCATCGCCGATGCGCGCCGCGATCTCCGCCCCGTAGCCCCAGCTCAGCATGTCCTCGTGGGCCACGATCGCGCGATTGGTCTTGCACACCGAGGCGGCGATGGCCTTCCAGTCGTAGGGACTGAGGGTGCGCAGGTCGAGGATCTCGGTTTCGATCCCGTGCTCGCGCTCGGCATGCTGCGCGGCCTGCACGGCACGCGGCACCAGAGCTCCGTAGGTGATCAGCGTGACGTCCGAGCCCGGACGAACCACCTTCGCCTTGCCAAACGGAATGGCGAACTCCGGCCCCGGATAGGGCGCGCGGCCGTGGGTCTCCCGGTAAAGCCGCTTGTGCTCGAGGAAAAGAACCGGATCGTCGCAGCGGATGGCCGTTCGCAGCAGGCCGTTGGCATCGAGCGCGTTGGAGGGGAATACGACGCGCAGCCCAGGGATGTGCGTGAACAGGCTTTCGCCCGACTGGGAGTGGTAGATGGCGCCGCCAGTCAGGTATCCGCCGATGGGCGCGCGGATCACAACCGGCGCGGCCCAAGCGCCGTTCGACCGCCAGCGCATTAGCGCCAACTCATTGCGAATCTGATGCATGGCCGGCCAAATATAATCGAAGAATTGAACTTCCACGACCGGCTTCATACCCCGCAATGCGTAGCCGATGGCGCGGCCCACGATGTTGGCCTCGGCCAGCGGCGAGTTGAACACGCGCTCCGAGCCGAACTCGGCCTGTAGCCCCGCAGTCAGCTTAAAGACGCCGCCCTTGCCCTTCGCCTCGGCCAGAACCTCGGCGCGGCTGGCATCGGCCACGTCCTCGCCGTAGACCACAATTCGCGGATCGCGGCGCATCTCGTCGTGCAGGCAGGCGTTGATCAGATCGGCCATGGTGTGCGCGCCCGCGCCTCTCACGCCGCCGGCTGCCGGAACGCCAGGTGTCTCCGCCGGCGGCTGCGTTTCCTCCGTCGCGAAGTCTGCGTGCGTGGGATCGAGATCCTCGGAATAGACGTGCGTCGCGATCGTCTCCACCCCGGGCAACGGCGCTTTGAGCGCCCGCTCGGCAGCCTCGGCCGCTTCCCGCTCCAGCTTGGCCTCCAGTTCGTCCAGTTCCGCGGCCGAGGCAATTCCTTCGCCGATCAGGCGCGATCGCATCCGCGCCACGGGATCGCGCAGCGCATCGGCCTCCCGCTCGGCGGCCGAGCGGTAATTCTTGTCGTCGTCGGAGAGCGAATGAGAGTAAAGCCGCACGCAATGACCGTGCACCAGAGCCGGGCCAAGCCCGGCGCGGCAGTGCGCCGCCGCCTGCCGAAACGCGCGCAGGCAGGCCACGGGATCGTTGCCGTCCACCTCGGCGAAGTGAAAGTTGGGGAAGTTTGCGACCAGCCGCGAGATGTTGCCGCCGGGCGTCTGCACCTCGACGGGCGTGCTGATCGCGTAGCCGTTGTCTTCGATGCAGAAGATCACCGGCAGCTTGGCGTTCGACGCCGTGTTGATGGCCTCCCAGAACTCGCCCTGCGAAGTCGAGCCTTCGCCCACGCAGGTCAGCACCACCTCGTCGCCGCGGAAGTCCACATCGCGGAAGGCGCGATAGTCGCCCTCGGCTCTTTCGGCGGATTCCGGGCGCCGGCCGAACGCCCGGCCGGCCTCGGCGCAGCCCACGGCGTGCAGCAGTTGCGTCGCGGTCGAAGACGAAGTGCTGACGATGTGCAGCGGCCGGCTGCTCCAGTGGGTTGGCATTTGCCGCCCGCCGCTGGCCGGATCGGCAGCCGCGCCCACGGCCTGCAGCATCATGTCGTCGGGAGTGACTCCCAGCGCCAGGCACAGCGCGCGATCGCGGTAGTAGGGGAAGAACCAGTCGTAGCCTGGGCGCAGGGCAAGCGCCGCACCCACCTGCAATGCCTCGTGGCCGGCGGCAGAAATTTGGAAGAAAATCTTCTGCTGGCGCTTGAGATTGATCTCGCGGTCGTCCACCGTGCGGGAGAGAAACATCAGCCGGTAGATCTCCACCAACTGCTGCGCGGTCAGCTCGTCCGTGGCCGGAGTCGATCCGGATACACGAGCGCTGGGAATTGCCAATTCCATTCCGGTCGACCCCCGAATCGCAACCCGGATGCGTTCTTTTTGGATTGTATCAATCCTGAATTAATGGATGCGCGAGAGGCTCGTTTGGACGCGTAGATACAGGCGCCGTCCCGGCGCTGGGGCGCGATCGCGGCCCCCGTCAATTAGCAGGAAACAAGATCGGGGCCTGGATGGGGGCCTGGATCGGCGGCAGGATCGGCGGCTGTAGCGGCGGCGGACCTGCGCCGTTCACCATTCTCTCTTTGATGTTGCGCGCCAACTTCTCGATTTCGGCGATCTTGCGGATCTGGTCCTCCGTCAAGGTGCCTGTACCTGCCGCAGCCACCTCGTCGTTCAACGCTTTGGCCAGCTTCAGCAGCTTGTTTGTGTCGGCGACCATCTCCTTCTGGCGCGCGGAATTGAGCGCGCGCAGGCGCCTCTCCATGCCGATGTTGTCCCCGCCATCGCCGGTGTTCCACGGTTGCGCCGGGTTACCGAACTGAGGGGTATTGTCCGCGGCAGATTCCGCCGATGGAAGAGACGGCAAAGGCATTCTGTCACCTCGACTCGATTGGGAACGGCCCGCCGGCACGGAGGCCAGAGCGAGAAGCAGCGCCAAGCGCAACCCCGCGCGCGCGAGTCGGTTTGCACTCTCGCGCAGCGTTTCTACGCATCCCGCTCGCTGGTTTGCCCCGGCAGTCCCCTGCATCAGACGCCTCAATTCTTGCCGTTTCCAGCCTTGACTTTGCGCGCCAACTGCTCGATCTCGCCTGCCTTGCGGACCACGGTCACCGAGAGCTGGTCGGCGGTCGACTGATCGACCGCTGTCTTCAGATCCGTCGCCAGCTTCAGAAGGTCGGCGCACTCACCGGCGAGTTGCTGCCGGCGCGCGTTCGCGGCCGGGTTTCCGGCTTGCGGTGGATTGGGTTGCGCCGCCGTTGACGCCTGGACGGTTTTCGCCGCGGCAGAGTCGGGTGCCAGCGCCGCGGGCGAGGCCTGCGCATGGCCGCCAATCCGTCCCGCGCCGGCCGCTAGAGCTGCGGCGGCAACGCACGATGCCGCCAAGCACACCCATCCTGCCCGCCTGCGCAATGGAACAGGCGGCCCGATCGAGTCGCGATGCCGCTGGTTTCTCATCGGCCTTTGTGCTCTGCCTCGGGCTGGCGGCAAGGAGCCGGCCCTGGGGTTTCGGCCTCTCCCGCGCACAGTCTAGTCTAGTATCAGGAGCTTTGGCATGATTCTTTCTTCGATTCCTGCGCATTTCCTGATGCTTTTGCGGTGGGGCTGGTTCCAGGAGGGGCGGTTCCTGGGCCGCGTGCTCGACGAATGGATCGACGACAGCCAGGAGTTCATCCATACCAAGCTGCCGCGCCTGATCGTGATTGCGATTATCGCCTTTGTGCTCAGCCGCTTGCTGCGGCTCATCACCGTTCACATGACGCGGGTTGCCGAACGGAGCGGGGCCGGCCCGGGCCGCCTGCGGGAGGTCAAGACGCTGGCCAGCGTCATCCGCGCCACCGGGGTGGCCATTATCTGCCTGATCGCCGCGCTGCAGTTCCTTGACGCCATGGGCTTTAATCTGGCGCCGCTGCTGGCTTCGGCCGGCGTGGCCGGGATCGCCATCGGCCTCGCGGCGCAGAACATCGTCAAAGACATGTTCAACGGCTTCCTGATCCTGGTCGAGGGCCAGTTCAGCGTGGGCGATACGGTGCGGGTGGGCGGAGTGAGCGGCGTCGTCGAGGCCCTCACCCTCCGTAAGACCACCGTGCGCGATGCCGACGGCACGCTCTACGTTATTCCCAACTCGCAGATCGCGACCGTGGCCAACCTCAGCGCCGGCTATTCACTTGCAACGATTAACGTCAGCGTGGACTTCTCGGCAAATCCCGACGTGGTCACGGATCTGCTCGCCAGGATCGCCATGGAGGTGCGGAACAGCGCGGAGTTCAAGGAGCTTTTTGTGGCCGATCCTCAGGTGCTGGGCGTGGACGCGGTGAAGGGGTCGCAGATGATCTTTCCCGTGACCTTCAAGACCCGCGCCACGAAGCAGTTCGCTCCCATGCGCGAGTTCCAGCGCCGGGTCCGTCTGGCGCTGGAAGAACACCACTTGTTGCCCGGCGATCCCTACCGGGTCTTCATGCCGCCCGGCGAGCCGGGAGCGAACGCCATTTCCCGGGAGGCCGAGGAGCCCATCCCCGTCCGCGATCCGACGGTGGCAAAGCCGCAGGACGGCAATCCTCTCGCCGGCGAATGAAACGCGGATGGAAGTCTGGTTTGACCTGCCCGAGCAGGTCGCTCTCAGACGATGGACAGGTGACGCTCGCCGAACTGGCCGTCTTTTGCGGCGGGCCGGCAGTCCTCGCTGAAGACCACGCAGTTCCGGCCTGAGGCTTTGGCCAGGTAGAGCGCCTGATCGGCCGCCGACAGCAGCGACTCGATCGTGCACAGGCAGTCGCTCAGATCGAAAACCGCCACGCCGGCGCTGCAGTTGAGCGTGAACTCCTTGTCCTTCCACTGGAACGGGAGGTTGGAAATCGCCCGCTGAACCTCAATCATTCTGGAACGGATCTCCGGCAGCGGGATCCCGCAGAGCACCAGGAGAAACTCCTCTCCGCCATAGCGGCCGGCGTGATCGTAGGTGCGGACGGCTTTGCGCACCGCTTCGGCAAACAGCCGCAGCGCGTCGTCGCCGGCCAGGTGCCCGCAGACATCGTTGATGCGTTTGAAGTGATCCAGATCCACGAGCGCGACCGCGATGGCGATGGAATCTCGCACCGCCCGCCGCATCTCGTTCGACAGGGTCGCGAGGATCGCCGTCCGGTTCAGCATCCCGGTCATCTCGTCGTGCGTTGCCTGGATGCGCAACTGCGCCCGGCTGTCCTCCAGCTCGCGCGTGCGCTCCGAGACCAGCGATTCCAGTTCCTTGCCGCGGGCCACCAAATGGTTCTCGTAAAGACGGTGAAGGCCCCACAACCCACCTGCCAGGCCAAGCACATACAGCGCCAGCATCCACCAGGTTCGCCACCAGGGTGGCAAAACCGAGATGTGCATCTGAAGCGTTTCCGAAGTAGCGTTCAGGTCCGGGTTCACGGCCCGCGCGCTGAACGTGTAGTTGCCGGGCGGCAGCTCGGAGAAGATTGCCTCGCCATTCTTCGACTCGATCCAGCCTGGATGCAGCCCTTTCATCCGATACTCGAACATCAGCTCGCTGCGGTTTCTCATGGTCGGCGACGTAATCTGGATTGCGAACGGCAACGGAGTCCAGTGCAGCACCAGGCTGTTCGTGTCGCTCAGGTGCTGGCTGCCATTTTCGATGCCTGCCACGGAGATCCCGATGGGCTGCGGATCGAAGACCTGCTCCGGATGCAAAAGATGCGATAGCCCGGCGCTGGTGCCGATCCAAATCGAGCCATCAGGGTCCTCAGCCAGGGCGCCTTGATCGATGTCGTTCCAGATCAGGCCGCTCTCCTGGCTCAGGTGCCTCCACTCGTGTCCGTTCCAAACCAACACGCCAAGGTCGGTTCCCAGCCAGATCCACCCGCGCCGGTCGGCTAGAATGGCCAGCGGCGCCAGCGATTGCATCTCAGGTGGAACCTGCAGTTGTTGCGCCTGCAGACGGTCCCCGTGTGGCGTGAGCCTCCAGACCCCGGTCTGTTCTCCAGTGGTCCACAACGAGCCGTCTCTGGCGCAGGAAAGCGTCAGCAAACCACTCGGCAATTGAGGCAGCCCATCGATCGGCGGCTCGGTCCAGACCCCGTCTATCTCCCGGAGGATTCGGTTGGGGGCCAGAAACCAAACATCGCCATTGGGCGCCAGACAACCGGCCTCGACCCTCGTGCGACTGGGAAGCGGCAAATCCACATGGTTGAATCGGACCCCGTCCCTTCCGGCTCCGCGCGTCCAAACCCCGTCCATGGTTCCGAGAAATAGCCGTCCGGCGCGGTCGATCACTCCGTCGATGATCGAGACCGGGAGTTTGGCGATTTGCTTCACGCCTCCCATCCTCGGGTCGACGCGAAGAATTCCTCCCGACGAAGTACCTGCCCACAGGCTTCCATCCCGATCCACACCCATTATGTTGACTTCGCCAAATGACCACTTTCCTTGAAAAAGCGGAGCTGCAGTTCCAGTCTCTTTCGAGATCCATGCTGGACCCTTGTCGGTTCCGGCCAGAATCCGGCCTTGGCCGAACGGGATCAGATCCCAGATCATGGCGGATGGAAGTCCCTGATCCGCAGTCCAGCCTTCCCACTCGTTGTAACCAGCCCAGTTATAGAGCCCATTGCCTTGCACGGAAAGCCACAGGTCGCCCTCTTGATCGAAGGTCATGCCCACAACGCCGCCCGTCAGATGAAGCCCGTTCTTCCCGCCGATGTTCTGCCAACTGCCGCCGCTCCAGCGGGCGACTTCGGTATTGGCCGGCGCCAGCACCCGGCCCTGGCGGTCCTCAACCAGCGGCGCGTGACTATGGATACTCCGCGGATCGGAGCCGGGAATCGTGCGGTCGATGAAATTCTGCCGCCCGCGCGGCAAGGCTGCCACGTGGTAGTCGGCTCCGGCCCAGAGCGTACCTTCCCGGTCCAGCAGCACGCTGTCCCAACGGTCTTCAGGAAGGTCCCGGTTGGTCCCCCACTCGGTGAGGTCCTCCTCGCGAGCCTGGCTGTCCGGATGCCGATCGGCCAGCGAACAAAGCTTCGTGCCGCACCCGAACCAGATTCGAATGCCGCCCCCAGGTTCGCGGACCACGCTGACGCTCACCACATGACCCAGGAGGGGATGTGCGGCAATCAGCGCATCGGAAAACACCGGCGTGTAACTCAGGGTCTTGTCTGCGGCGTCGTGCTCCAGGCGGAACAGATGCCGGTTGTCGACAACCAGCAGGTGGCGGTCGTCCTGAATGGCCATGCCGAAGTCATTCACCGTGCTGATGGGAGTCTTTCCTGCGGCCTGGAAGCGATGGCCGTCCCAGCGATAGACATTTCCCTCGGTTCCCGCCCAGACTGTTCCATTTGGGTCGGCAACGATGGTGAGCACGTCCATCTCGGCGATCCCTTGTTCGGTGCCGAATCGCTCAAAGCTCGATCCGAGGAAACGGAAGACGCCGTTTTCCGTGGCGACCCACAGGAACCCCTCCCGGTCGGAGGTCATGGCGTTGATCGAAAGGTTCTTTAAGCCTTCAGGCTGGCGGTAGGAGTTAAAGACATACTGCTGCGCCCGTGCCGCTGTTGCGACTAACAGCAGACAGGCCAACACTTTGGCTGCGCTCAGGCGGCGCATACCCCTCCCTGTCCGAAAACAATTCACCGTGCTAATACTTATCGGCTGTTCGCGGCATCCCGTTCAATCCCACTAGGGATGCATTTGGCCGTGCCAGCGCGGGTTTGTCCCGCGAAGCGGAATCAGGGAGTCGGCGCCAGCGCTTTCAAAAGGGCTTCCCGATCCGTAACGGGTGGCAGGCAGGTGCGCCCCCGGCAAACCATCGCCCATGCCGAGGATCCGGCAGGTCGGGGAACCTGAAGCAGAGTTTCGGCCAGCGCCTCGGGAAGCCCGCCGGGAATAAGCCGCGAAGAATCAACGCGAAACACCGTTTTGTTGATGGCGAAGCCTGCCACGGCCAGCGTCTCCAAACTCTCCGCCTCTGGGCCCGATCCAACAATGACCACCTGCACGGGATCGCTCAGGAGGAGTTCGGCGGCAAGGCCATAGCTGCCCGCGTACAGACCGAAGTGCTCCACAATGCCGGCAAAGCAGGCCAGCGCGCCCTCCGCGATTTCGCGGTATTCCCCGCGCCCACTCAAGGCTTCGAGCCGCAGCAGAGCCAAAGCAGCAGTAGGATTGCCGGCCGGCGTGGGTGAATCCTGGAGCGGCTTGCGCCGCGCGGACAGGGCGCCGAGCTGAACCTGCTGCGCGCCTTGCGGCCTGGCGGTGTCAAAGAACCCTCCCGCGGCCGGATCGTGAAAGAGCGCGATTGTCGCATCAGCCAGCCTGGCCGCTGCGCGGTAATACCGCATCTCGCCGCTCGCCAGCCATGCATCGATGCAGGCGTTGAGGGTGAAGGCATAGTCATCGAGCGTGCCGGGGACGTGCTCACCGGGCGCGCTGCCGTCTGGATAGGCGATCACGTGCCGCAGTGCGGCCTCGCCGTCCCACGCATCCTTAAGAATCCGATCCACCGTGCGCAGCGCGAACTCCCGCGCGGAGTCCAGCCGCAACACGCGCGCGGCCTCGAGATACGCCGTTGCCGCCATCGCATTCCAGTTCGTGTAAAGCGTGCGGTCGACGAACGGAGTGGGTCGCCCGGCGCGCGCGGCCAACAGCTTGGCGCGGGCCGAGTCGCGAAGCGCACGCAACGATTCTTCGCTGGAGCCCGACTGCGCCGCCATCTCCGCCAGCGTCCGCCTCACGTACAGAACGTTTTTGGCGGGGTTGTGGTGCATGTCGCCCAGCTCGCCGATGTCCCAATACTTCGCGGCAAATTCCAACTCCTCGCCGCCGAGAACCGCGCGCGCTTCATCGAGCGTCCAGGTGAAAAAATCGCCGTCGTCGTCCAGGCCCACGTCGGCATCCTGCGAGGCATGGAACCCGCCGCGCTCGCGATCCGTCATGGTCGCGTCGAGCCAGCCGGCGATCTCGCGCGCGGTCGCTGCAAAGTCCTCTCGGCCGAAGCTCTGAACCCCGTGCACATAGTTGCGCAGCAGCTCCGTATTGTCGTAGAGCATCTTCTCGAAGTGCGGCACCACCCAGCGCTCGTCCACGCTATAGCGGTGGAAGCCGCCGGCGAGCTGGTCGTACACGCCGCCGCGCGCCATCTTCTCGAGGGTGGCCGTAAAGGCTTCCCGCGCCCGCTCGTCGCCGCGGTTGACGGCCGCCAGGAGCAAAAGATCGAGCGCCGAAGGGTGCGGGAACTTGGGCTGCGAACCGAAACCGCCGTTTCGCGCGTCGAACATCGCAACGATCGATGCAACGATCTTGTCCACGACCGCGCGGCTCAGTGCTCCGCCGCCGGCATTGAAGCTCTCGTTGTGCTCGATGGCCGCGATGACGCTGCCGGCGGTCTCCAGCGCCTCCTCGCGCTGCTCGCGCCACACCTCGGCCATGGCCAGCAGGACATGGCGGATCCCCGGCCGCCCATACCGGTCGTCGCGGGGAATGTAGGTTCCGCCGAAGTAGGGCCGCCCGTCGGGGGTCAGGAACGCGGTCAGCGGCCAGCCGCCTTGCCCGCTGATCGCCGAGACCGCGGCCTGGTAGCGCGCATCCACGTCGGGCCGCTCGTCGCGATCCACCTTCACGGCGATGAAGTGCTCGTTGACGATCTTCGCGACCTCGGGATCCTCGTACGATTCGCGGTCCATCACGTGGCACCAGTGGCACCACACCGCGCCGATATCGAGCAGCACCGGTTTGTCTTCGGCCTGCGCGCGCACGAAGGCTTCCTCGCCCCAGGCGCGCCAGTGCACCGGCTGATGGCGCGCCGAGCGCAAATAGGCTGAAGCAGCGTGTTGAAGTTGGTTGCCGGAAGCAGCGGCCGGGGAATCGCCTTCATGCATACGGTGAGCATACAGGGACGCGCGCCGCCCGGCCAACGCGCTTGTCTGACGCGAATCGGCGAACCCGGTATCATGAAAGAAAGGCAAAAATGGCCGCTAGAGCAGGCGCCGAGAGGCAGGACGGCGCCGGAGACAGGAATCGAGTCACCATCGGCGTTCTCGCCCTCCAGGGCGACTACGAGGCTCACGCGCGCGCTTTCGAGCGGACGGGGGCGCGCACGATCCTGGTGCGCAAACCCGAGGAGCTGGCGAGCATCGATGGGCTGGCCCTGCCCGGCGGCGAATCGACGACGATGCTCAAATTCCTCGAAAAGCGCGGGTTCTTCGAGGCGCTCGAGAAGTTCGTCGCATCCACGCCCACCTTCGCCACCTGCGCTGGGGTCATCTTGCTGGCGCGCGAGGTGCTGAACCCGAAGCAGCGCAGCCTGGGCGCGCTCGACGTCACGGTGGAACGCAACGCCTATGGGCGCCAGATCGACTCAGCCATCCTCACCCAGCCCACCGAATTGCCCGGCGGGCCGCTGGAGATGGTTTTCATCCGCTCGCCGCGCATCACCCGCGCGGGCCCGGGCGTAGAAGTCCTCGCCCGCCGCGACGAATTCCCTACCCTCGTACGCCAGGGCCATCTCCTGGCCGCCACCTTCCATCCCGAGATGACCGCCGACCCGCGCGTGCAGCAGTTGTTCCTCGGCATGGTGCGCGCGCATACCACCCGCTGAGCGCAGGCCCCCGGCGTCGCAAACCACTCCACGTACCCCGGCGACAGCCGCCCGGCGTCAAGGCATTCCCGCCGATTGCTCCAGTTCTTCCAGCGACTGCCCTTTGGTCTCCGCAACCGAGATGAACACGAATACCGCGCCTGCAAAGCAGATGCCTGCATAGATCAGGAAAGCGCCTGAGACGCCCAGGGAACGATTGAGAAGCGGAAACGTATAGGTGAGCACGAAACAAGCCACCCACAAGGTCGCCACCGAAACAGACACCGCCTTGGCGCGGAGGCGATTGGGGAAGATCTCGGTGATCAGAACCCAGGTGACCGGGGCCAGCGACATGGAATAGCAGGCGATGGCGCAGAGCGTGAGCGCCAGCACCCAGAAGCCCTGCAGGTGCGCGCGATAGGCAAGGCTGGCCGCCAGGTGCGACGCGCCGATTGCCGCGCAGCCCAGAATCATCAGCCGGCGGCGGCCGATGCGGTCGACCAGCAGCATGGCCGCCACGGTGAACAGGAGATTGACGGCGCCGGTGATCACAATGTTGAACAAGATGTCGCCGATGCCGTAGCCCGCGCCGCGGTAGACCTCTTCGGCGTAGTTGAACAGGACGTTGATGCCGCTGCCCTGTTGCAGAACGGCAAGGGCAACGCCGATCAGCAGCAGCTTGCGCGCCGGAGAAGAAAGCAGTTCGCGCCACTGGACTTTCTCGCCTGCGCCGGCCATCGTCCGCTGGATGGAATCGAGTTCGGTGCGCGCATGGCGGTCGCCGCCGATCCGCCGCAGCACTTCCAGCGCCTGGGCGGATCTGTGGTGCAGAACAAGCCAGCGCGGGCTCTCGGGCAGCAGCGGCGCCGCGGCGAGCAGCACCGTCGCCGGGACCGCGACGGCCGTAAACATCCACCGCCATCCGTAGTTTGCGTTCCAGGTAGCCGCCAAATCCGCGACTGGCAATCCTGCGGGCACCTTGCCGGCGATGAGCCAATTTGCGATCTGCGCCGCCAGAATCCCGGCTACGATGGCGAACTGGTTCAGGCTCACGAGCCGGCCTCGCCAATCCGCCGGGCTGATTTCGGCAATGTAGGTGGGAGAAACGTTGGAGGCCAAGCCGATGGCAAGCCCGCCCGCAATGCGCCACGCGATAAACGACGAAAACTGGTGCGCCCACCCGGTAAACACCGAGGAAACGGCAAACAGCAGCGCCGCGGCGGCCAGCGCCATTCTGCGTCCCGTCTTGTCGCTCAACGGCGCCGCCAGCAGCGAACCGGCGAAGCAGCCCACCAGAGCGCAACTGTTGGCCCAGCCGATCAGCGTCGCGGAGTTCAGACGGAAATACGCCTCGTAAAAAGGCTTCGCCCCGCCAATGACCACCCAGTCGTAACCGAAGAGCAATCCGCCCAGCGCCGCGGTCAATGCGATGGTCCACAGGTAGCCAAGGTGCAGGCCGGCAGGGGTCGCGGACGGCGGTGCGGTTGCGGACGGCTGAGTATGCGTGATCAACGGATCGTTCTTGCTCCCGGCAGCCTCCCACGCGGGGCCGCGGGATGGGCCGTGTTCGCTCCATAGCCGGCGGAGGCTGTCTTGCGCCGCCCTCCGGGCTGGAAAACGTCGCGCCCCCATCGTACACGCCGTTTCGCGCCCTCGCGCCGCGGAAGGCAAAACTTGCATCAATCGTACTTTTGGCGGATGAAGGCCCTGATAGCGAGAGCGTAGAGTTCGACACGGCTCGGGACTGCCGTTTCCGATCGCTCGGAGATGACGGCTTGAGTCCCCAGGATGAACCGGCGCGTGTCGCCGGAAGCGTTGCGGGTTTCGGACTGTAAGCGATTTCACTACATCCCGTCGTTGTAGGATGACAGGAGATCGCTGCTATCCGGAACCGCGTGCACACACTTCAGGAGGTGGATATGCAATCGATTGGCGCAAAGAGCCTGCGAGCTCTGTTGCTCATAGTGGCGGTCGCCCTCGTCGGCTCTGGCGTGCTTGCTTTCGCGCAAGGCACCAGCGGCAGCTTGACCGGGCAGATCTCCGATCCCTCGGGTGCGGCCGTCGTGGGAGCGACCGTCACGCTCAAGAACGTTGATACCGATTCTGTTCAGACGGCAACTTCCAGCAGTACGGGAATTTACCTACTGAAGCCGGTTATGCCGGGCAATTACTCGCTGGCCATCAACGCAAAGGGCTTTGCCGCATACGTGCAGCGTGGCATCGTCATAACGGCGAATCTCTATGCCACCCAGGATGTACGGCTCAAACTGGCCTCGGCCGCCAATGAGACCGTCACCGTCACAGCCGACGCAGAACTGATCAACACCACTTCGGCGGAACTGGGATCGACGGTCAATGAGGCCGCCATCTCCGCGCTGCCGCTCGACGGGCACGATCCTTCGTCCCTCGTCTTCCTGGTGCCCGGCTCGGTTGACGTCCAGCATCACGGCGGTGAAACCATTCAGACCGGATTCTCATTCCCGACCGAGACCGGCGCCGGCATCGGCAGTAGCCGCAATGGCAGCACCTTCTATATGCTCGATGGCGTCACCAACATGGACAACTATGACCTGCTGGCGGCTACGTTCCCGAACGCCGATGCTACCCAGGAGTTCAAGGTCATCACCAGCAACTACGGCGCGCAGTATGGCTTTGCGCCCAGCGCGGTGGTCTCCATCGCCACCAAGAGCGGCACCAATAACTTCCACGGCGGCGCCTTCTGGTACGTTCGCAACAACGCCATGAACGCCACCCAGTGGTTCAGTGGCCAGACCGATACGCTGCGGCGCAACCAGTACGGCTTGTTCGCCGGCGGGCCGATCAAGAAGGATAAGCTCTTCGTCTTCGGCAACTACCAGGGCACCAAGATCATCTGGAACTCGACCGACACGTTGACCTCCACGCCAACCTCCGCCATGCTCACGGGCGACTTCAGCGGCTTGGCCACAACGGCCGATCTGGCTTCGGGCACGACCGACCTGAATGGCCCCTTCAAGACCATCAGCGGCAAGCCCAACCAGCTCGACACCACCCTCACGACTTCCGCGTGTGAATACTCTGCGTCGGCAACGTGCACGAATACTGTCAATGTTCAGCTATCTCCGGCCGCGAAGTATTTCGCGAGTCAAGGCATGATCCATGCTGCAACGACGGTGTCGAACAGCACGACTCTGAAGCCCGGGTTGCAGAGGGCCAACGGCGATATGATGTACATCTATCCCACCGTCCACAACACCTACGACGAGGGCACCCTCAAGCTGGACTACATCCTCTCGCATTCGCAGACCCTCACCCTTCGGTCCTACACCAACTCCTTCGGGTCTCCGTCGAGCGACGTTCCGGGCAACATGGAGAGCGCCTACAACCACGGGTCGTGGACGGCCAGCTTCTGGCAGCAGATGTATTACTTCAACAACCTGCTGCAGCACACCTGGACGATCAACCCGAAGACGGTCAACACGATCTCGGTATTCATGAACCAAATGAGTTCGCACAGCGCCGCTCAGGAGCTGGCCAGCGACGGCAAGGCGATGTGCTTCTCCAATAACAGCGGAGATTCCAATGGCGTGAGCATTGGGGTCAACGAGCCCACGGGCAGTTGCTACATGGGCGCTCTCCGCATCAACTCCAACTATGGCTTTGAGAGCGGCTGGGATGAGCCCTCCGCGGAAGTCCGCAACACCGTGGGACTCACGGATACACTCAACAAGATCCTCGGCAAGCACTCGATCACCGCAGGCATCGACCTGCTGCATCAGCACGCGGTCGAGAATACGGCGTATCCGACTCAACCGCTCATCGGGTTTGGAAGAAATGGCACAGGTGGGACCACGAGTTCCTTTACCGGAGGCTACCTGGCCGACTTTATGTTGGGCTACGCATCCGGGTACATGCAGGGCGCCGGCGAGATTGCCGATGTAACCGGCTGGCAGGTTGGACCCTTCGTCCAGGACGACTGGAAGATTCGTCCCAATCTGACCATCAACCTCGGTTTGCGCTGGGATCCGAATACGCCTCCCGTCTCCAAGAACGGCCGCGGCTCTGTCTGGGTCCCCGGCACGAATACAGTCGCCGGGTTCGCCAATAGCACCGCCGGCCAGCAAAGCACCGTGTATACCAACGCTCCCGCGGGACTCCTCTTCCCCGGCGACCCCGGCGTGACCGATACCCTGATGAACAGCGACTACGGTTACTGGGAGCCTCGCATCGGCATGGCTTACCAGCCCAAGGCGCTGCCGCACACCGTTTTCCACGCCGGCTTCGGCATGTTCACCGGTCCGCTGCAGTACTCGGAGTACAACCACGCCGCCGACGTCGCCCCCTTCAGCCCCACCTTTGACTTCACAGGATGGGATTGGGACCCCACCTGCGGCGCTTCCATGTGTCCCGATGCTGTTGGCAAAGGCGCGATCATCCCCTTCGATGCTCCCTGGACCGCTCCTTTCCTGGATGCCTGGGGCGGAGTCTCTCCTTATTCCAGCAGCCCCTTCCCAGGGACATTCCCCTGGGCGACGCTTTCCTACAAGCCGGCGAAAGGCGTTGCCATTCCCAAGGGCCAGGAAGTCGGTCAGGTCTTCTCGCGCGACTTCAAGCTGCCCACGGTCTATGCCTGGAACCTCTCGATCGAGCAGCAGGTCACCTCGACGACGGCCCTCCGCGTGGCTTATGTAGGCAGTGAAACCGATCACCTGTCGGTGCTCATCGACATGAACCCGGAGTGGGCTACAAAGATCCCTGTGAACTCGGCCTTAGGGGACATCTTCGATGACCAGAGTTGGGCGACGGCGAGCTACAACTCGCTCGAGTTCAGCTTGGATCAGCACGCGTGGCACGGCCTCCAGGTGCAATCCAACTTCGCGTGGTCGCATACCATCGACATCACCGGCACCAGCAACGTTTCCTACGGCAATCCGGCGCTGGGCAACCCGATCAGCGCCGCATGGAACCGCGGCAACTCCGGTGCGGACGTGCCGTGGGCCTGGATCACCAACTTGATCTACCAGGCCCCCTCGTTCAAGGATCAGGGCAAGCTGATGGAAGAGACGGTCGGCGGCTGGCAGTTGAGCGGCATCATGACCTGGCAGAAGGGCAGCCCGTTCTCGATCGGCCAGTGGGACACGGACCCCGGAGTCGGCATGTGGAATAACCGCGCCGATTTCGTCTCCGGCGTTTCCCCCGCCATGGGCAAGGGCAGTCACTGGGATTGGGTGAACCCGAGCAAGGGCTACTTCAACACCGCCGCCTTCACCCTTCCCGTCTCCTGTGCCGACAAAACGCCGGGATGGTGCGGTTTCGGCGACACCAGCAAGAACGCCTACTGGGGACCGGGCGTCTTTGGCATCAATGCATCGATCATGAAGAACTGGACTCTGATGGAAGGAAAGACCTTCCAGTTCCGCTGGGATGCATTCAACGCCACCAACCATCCGAACTTCTCCGGCCCGTCGTCCACCGTGAATCAGGCCGCGGGTACTTTTGGCGTAATCAGCGGCACGAACGGTAATCCTCGCGTCTTCCAGGGCGCACTTCGCCTCACCTTCTAGCAAGTGCATTGCTCCGCAGTCCGGACCGAAAGGTCCGGACTGCTTTTTTGTGCCTGGTCTTCGCCGTGGATGCGGCGCCTCAGCGCGGGCGCGGCACCTCGACTTCGATGTGAACGCCTTTGCCCGGCGCGCTGGTCAGGCGGAACTTGCCTCCCGAGCGCGCCGTCCGCTCCCGCATCCCCTTGAGGCCGAAGTGGTGGCCGTCTCCTTTGTCCACCTGCTGAGGATCGAAGCCGCTGCCGTCGTCATCGAGATTCAGGACCAGTTCGGCGCTCTTGTAACTCAGCCCCACGTTGACGAGCGCGGGATGTCCGTGCAGCATCGAGTTGTAAACGGCCTCCCGTGCCACCATCAGCAGATCGTGCGCCACCGGCTCGGTCACCGCGAAGGGCGCGCCGTCGACCGACCACGCAACCGGGACCTGGAATTCGCCGCTCACCTGCCGGGTCATGCTCTCCAACTTTTCGCCCAGGCTGCTCGCGTCGCTCTCCTGGCGGAGATTCCAGATCGCCTCGCGCGCCTCGTTGATGGTGCCGCGCAACTGCTGGCGCGCAAAGTCCATCAGGCTGGTGTCCGCGCCTTCTTTGGCGCTGTCCATTGAGAGCGCCTCCAGCACCGCCGAAACTCCTGTGCAGCCCTGAATCACGGTGTCGTGCATCTCCCGCGCCAGGCGGCTGCGTTCTTCCAGAACCGCCTCGAACCGCGACCTCACCTGGCGCACACGGTTCCGATAGAACAGGTAGATCATTAAGCTGATCAGCGCCACGCAGGCGGAGAGAAACCACCAGGTGCGATAAAAGAACGGCCGCTGCACGATGGCGATCGAAGCCTCGCTGGCCGAGCCGGGATTGCTGGCTTCGAAGACCTGCACGCGAAAGCGGTAGCGGCCGGCGGGCAGGTTGGTGTAGTCGGCAGTTCGCGCCGCCGTGGGCGCGCTCCAGCTCGTTTCGAAGCCCTCCAGCATGTAGCGGAATCGCAGGCTATCCTGGGAGCCGAGCCGGATGGGCGTGAAGTCGAATTCCAGCCGCCCGTTGCCCGGCCGCAGCCGCACCGGCCCGTCGATCGCCACTGGCCGGCCGTCGGCCAGAACCGTCTGAATCACGAGCCGCGGCGCCGGCAACGGCTGGTGCTTCACGGGAAGAATGTGGATGGGGCCGAGATTGCTCGGGAACCACACCTCACCCGCCGCGGTGATGCATCCCGACGACTGCGTGCCGCCATAGATCTCGGTGTTGGCCGTCATGCCGGCGGTGGAGTAGAAGGTGAGCGCCAGACGCCGCGGAAAGGATTCGGCCTGGGCATCGAGTTCGTGGCGATTGACCAGCGCGACGCCGTTGGGACCGCTGAGCCAGAGGTGCCCCGCGCCGTCCTCGAGAATCTGGTAGATCGCATTGCCCGGCAGGCCGTCGGCGGCGGAAAACTGCGCCACCTTGCCGGCCCGGAAGCGGAATAGTCCATTGTTGCGCGTGCCAAACCAGAGGCCGCCGTCGGAATCCTCGTGAATCGCCCAGATCTTCATCTCCGCCAGCGCATCGGTGGCCGCGTCGAAGACGAACACTCCCCGGCGCATGTGGCTGACACCGCGATCGGTGCCGATCCAGAGGTCGCCGTTGCGATCCTCGAGCAGCGCGCGGGTGCTGAAGTAGGCCAGCCCGTCCCGCATCTGGTAGCTGGCGACATGCGGGCCTGACCGGTCCCAGACAACGTGGTTCAGGCCCTCGTCGGCCGTCACCCACATGCTTCCGTCCCGGTCTTGCGCCATGGCCCGGACAAAGTTGTTCGACAGCCCCTCACGCGTGGTCAAATGCGTGGTTTGCCCATCCGCGAACCGGTACACGCCGTCTCCGTCGGTTCCCACCCACAGCGCGCCGGAGCGGTCGCGCAGCACGTTGCGCACGTGAACCCTGGCTATGCCCGGCAGCGTCCGCGGCGTCACCGCGCCATCCTTCATCCGGAACAGCAATGTGGAACCGATCCAGAAGCTGCCGTCGCGATCCTGGTAAATGGTGCCGAAGTCCGAATCGTTGGCCTGGGGCAGCGGGATAATGCTCACTTGCGCCTGCGTCAGGCGCAGCATTCCGGCCTGTGTGCCGATCCAGAAGTTCTTCTCGCCGTCCTCGAACAGATTCAGCACCGTGTTGCTGGGCAGCGACGCGGGAGCGGTGATTTGGGTCAGCTTTCCGGCGCGATCCTGGTACGCCCCCTTGCCGATCGTTCCTATCCAGAGCACGCCGTCCGCCGTCTGACGCAGGACCCTGACGGTTCCGGCGATTCCTGGGACGGGATCGAATGCACTTGCGCCCGGCGACATGCGGTTGAGCCCCGACACCGTGCCCACCCACATCGTTCCGTCCTCGGTCTGCAGAATCGACTTCACGCGATTCTGGCTGGCCTCTCCGCGCATCGTGTATTCGGTCGCCTGGCCGCCGCTCAGGCGAATCAGCTTCGATCCGCCCACCCACAAACCGCCGCTGCGGTCGCGGTAGATCGAGTGCACGGCCAGGGCGGGTACGTTCCCCGTTCCATCCACGCGCACAAACCGGTCGCCTGCCAGCCGCAGAAGCCCGTTGTCCGTGCCGGCCCAGATGTTTCCCCCGGCATCCTCGGCCAGTGTCCGCACAAAGTCGTTGCTGAGCCCCTCGCGCGTGCTCCAGGAGCGAAACTCGCCGTTGCGATACCGGGCCAACCCGCCGCCCTCGGTTCCGATCCAGAGACCGCCGTCGTGCGACACCATCAGGCAGAAGACGCTGTTCTCACGCAGTGCGGGAGTATTCTGGCGGTCGAAGACCGTGAAGTGGACTCCGTCGAACCGCACCAGCCCGCCCGTGGTGCCGATCCAGAGAAAGCCGTCCGGCGTCTGCGCAAAGGCCTGCACCGTCTGTTCCGGAAGCCCGTCGGAGGCCTGCCACACGTGGCGCGTGTATCCGGCCAGCGCCCCGGTCTGGGCCGCTGCGCAACCGGCCGCGCCCACCAGAAGCCAGGCGGCAAATGCGCGCACTCTTTGCATAGGGCGCTCAGTATACCGCGAAGCAAGCGCCTCTAGGAAAAGCGCGCAACGCGGGAAATTCCGACGCGAATCCGACTTTCGGCGGATTCAAAGATGGCTGCCGGGGGAATAGAGTGGTCTTTCGCGAGGGCGTTGGTCCAGAGCCACGCTTGCAAGCGACCGGCAGGCACGGAGCCTATCGCAATGTCTTCCTGGAACGAATTCATCTCGAAGCACTCACGGATTCTCGCGGCAGGAGATTTGATTTTCGCAGGCGCCGTTCTGCTGGCCCCATTTACGTCCGCGCCGGCGCGCGCGCAGACCGCGGTCACTGCGATTCGCATCGACGCCAGCCAGCCGGCCCCCGAGCCCGGCCCGGCAAACTACGACGAGGGCTCCGCCACCGCGCCCACGGGAACCACTCTGGGCTTGAATAGCCGCTATCTGACGCGCGACGGGAAGCCCTGGCTCCCGGTGATGGGCGAGTTCCACTTCTCCCGCGTTCCCCAGGCGCAATGGGAAGACGAAATCCTCAAGATGAAGGCCGCCGGGGTCGACATCGTCTCCGCCTACGTGATCTGGATTCATCATGAAGAGATCGAGGGCCAGTTCGACTGGAGCGGCCAGCGCGATCTGCGTGCTTTTGCCGAACTGTGCCAGAAACACGGGATGCTCCTTTTGGTGCGCATCGGACCGTGGGATCACGGCGAGGTGCGCAACGGCGGCCTGCCCGATTGGGTGCTGAAGCAGGGGCCGACCCGTGTCAACGATCCCGTCTATCTCGCGAGCGTCGGCCGCTGGTACGGGCAGATCGGCGCGCAGCTCAAGGGACTGCTCTGGAAGGATGGCGGGCCGGTCATCGGCGTTCAGATCGAGAACGAATACTCCACGCGCGGGCCGAACGCCGGCGAGGCGCACATTCTCGAGTTGAAGAAGATCGCCCTTGCCAGCGGCCTCGACGTGCCTTTCTACATCGTTACCGGCTGGGACAACGCCGTGGTGCCGCCGCGCGCCGTCATTCCCGTCTATGGCGGCTATCCCGACGCACCCTGGGACAGCTCGACCGGCAAGCTGCCTCCGGCCGAGGTTTACGCTTTCCGCTTTCTGAGCCGCGTCGCGGCCAACGTTAATACCGACAGCGCCCGCGGCGAACAAGGCGCCCAAAAAACAGCCACTAACCAGCTTCCGGACCTCACGGCCGAGATCGGCGGCGGCAACGAGGACACCTACCATCGCCGCCCGGTCTTCGTCGCCGACGACATTACCGCCATGGTTCCCGTCATGCTCGGCTCCGGTGTGAACCTCTACGGAACCTACATGTTCCAGGGTGGCGAGAATCCCGACGGCAAGCTGACCACCCTCCAGGAATCGCAGGACACCGGATATCCCAACGACCTACCCATCAAGTCCTACGATTTCCAGGCGCCGCTGGGCGAATTCGGCGAAGAGCGCGCCTGGTTCCGCAAGCTGAAGGTCTTCGAGTATTTCCTCAACGATTTCGGCGCGGAACTGGCGCCGATGATCGTCCACGCTCCGGAGCTTCAGCCGCGCGACTCGGCCGACTTGTCGGTCCCGCGCGCCTCCGTCCGCTCCAGCGGAGACTCCGGATTCATCTTCTGCAACAACTACGTCCGCGGCTATGCGATGCCCGCGCGGCCCGCGGCGCAGTTCCTGATTGCCCTGCCCCACGGCACGCTCGCGGTGCCCAGCCGGCCCGTCGATCTTCCCGCCGGCGCCTATTTTATCTGGCCGTTCAACTGGCGCCGGGACGGCATCACGCTCCGCTACTCGACCGCGCAACTGTTCACGCGCCTCGACGAATCCGGAGTCGATACGATCTACTTCGAGGCGCTGCCCGGAATCCCCGCCGAGTTCGCCTTCGACCCTGCGACCGTCCGCACTCTGAAGTCTTCGAGCGGCGAGATCGTCCACGAATCCGGCTTGCTCACCGCGCGTGGACTCCAGCCGGGCGTTGACTCCTCCATCGATCTCGTCTCCCCGCAGGGCGGCCGCATGCGGATCGTCCTGCTAACCGCGCACGAAGCCGACGACGCATGGAAGGTGCAACTGGGCGGCAGCGGCCGTCTTCTCATCACGGAGCAGGACTTCCTCGCCGATCCCGATACGAATCCGGAACGAATCGAGCTGCGGTCTCTTGCGAATCCCCGGTTTGCCTTCACCGTGACCCCGCAGCTTGCGGCGCCGCTTGAAGCGAACGTCCCGCTCACCCATGCCTCCGCGACCGGCCAGGCCACACGCTTCACCGCCGAAGCGCCGGAATGGAACGCCCGACTGGAATGCCGCCAGACTCGCGCCGCGGGCCTTGCGCCGCCCGTCCCGCTCGGCCCCGCGGCCGATTGGCGCCCGCGCGGCGTGGCGCAGGCGCCACCCCCAGGCGATCTTCCGCAGGCCGCCACTTGGCAGATCACCGTTCCTCAGGGGAGCTCTCAACGGGATCAGCAAGCTGTTCCTCCAGATCGACTACCGCGGCGATGTGGCGCGTCTCTCCGCCGGCCGCAAGCTTCTCGACGACGATTTCGCGAACGGCAAGCCGTGGATGATTGGCCTGAAGCGTTTTCTCGCGGCTCAGGGGCCGAGCACCTTCGAACTGTCGATTCTCCCGCTACGCAAAGACGCTCCGGTCTACTTCGAGTTTCCCAGCCCTCCCCAATTCGGGCCGAATGGACAGGTCGATTCGCTCGACGGCATCCGTCTGCTCCCCGAGTACTGGCTCGAGATCGCGGCCCGACCACGCTGACCCGAGAGGCTGGGCCCAGATGCCCTGCCCCGCCAGCACGTGCCCGGCATCGGCGCCTTCGACTCGCCGGCCTCGCCCTGATCCGGCCTTTGCATTCACAGCCAAAATCGCGCAAGCTGAAGGGGGAGCGGTGGACGAACGGGATGGCATGAAGGAAGCGGCGAAGATCAAGGTCCTCATTGTCGACGACCATCCGATCATGCGGGTCGGCATCGCGGCCATCATCGAGGCCACGCCCGACATGACCGTGGTGGCGCAGGCCGGCAGCGGCGAAGAGGCCGTCGAGCTCTTCGACAAGCATCTCCCCGACATCACGCTCATGGACCTGCGCCTGCCCGGCATCAGCGGCGTCGAGGCCATCCGCAGGGTCCTGGCTCGCCATCGCGACGCCAGGTTCGTCGTGCTCACCACCTACGAGGGCGACGAGGACATCCATCAGGCGCTCGAAGCCGGCGCGCGCAGCTACATCATCAAGGGAATGCCGCACGAGGCGCTGATCGGCGCTCTGCGGCGCGTCCATGGCGGCGGCCGGTTCATTCCCCAGCCCGTTTCCCGCGCCCTCAACTCGCGCATCCCCAACTCCGACCTGAGCGCCCGGGAGCGCGAGGTGCTCGATCTGATCGTGCGCGGCAAGAGCAACAAGGAGATCGCCTCCGACCTCGGCATCACCGAATCGACGGTCAAATGCCACGTCAGCGTGATCCTGATGCGCCTCAACGTCAGCGATCGCACACAGGCCGTCGTCACCGCACTGCAGCGCGGGCTGATTCACCTTTAGCCGCCGTCTGCCGCTCTAGCCTGCATTTCTCACAGACGGCGCGGCTGCCAAGAATTCAAGGCCTTGCGCAGTCTCCGAGGGCCAGGAGGCCTTCAGTACAGCCGGTCTGGAGACCGGCGGTACGATTTTCGGTGCCCCGTGAGAAATGCGAGCTAGCCGTTCAGCACCAGATCGACCGTCTCGATGTCGACCAGGCCCTTGCATCCGTAGATGGCCGGAAGCACGCGCTCGGCCGGATGCGTGCGGCGAAGCTCGGCCACCTTTTCCGTGCCGCAGCGGTAAGCCGGCAGGTACATGCGGCCCAGCAGCGGATGCCGGCCCCAGGCCCCGGAGAGCTTGTCGGCCCGCTCCTCTGACACCAGAAAGTCGCGGCGCAGCGTCGCGGCGACCTCCTTCTGCTCACGTCCCTCGCCCCATGTCATGTACGAAGACTGATTCTTGGCGTCGTCCTGCAGCAGCGCAAGCAGCACGCCGATCTGCAGGTCCTCGTCGGGCAGTTGCTCGATCTCGGTTACCCCGTGCGCGATCAGGATGGCGTTGTTGGCGAGCCCCTCGAACAGCGTCGCCGCGCGCGTGTTCATCGTAAGCACCGTTCCCTCGAATCCTGCCTTTCCGCGCACGTAGAGATCTTGCAGGTACGCGAAGGTCGTCACGTGGCCGGGCACAACCTCGTGGCTCACCAGTTGCTCGAACTCCGGATAGGAGATCTGGAGCGACGCATTGATCTCGTAGCTGGCCTCATACTTCGGAGCGCCGCTGGCGGTGCGCGCGCGGCCGATGTAGTTCATCGAGCCCGAGAACCACGCGTCTTTGATGGGCAGAAAGTCGATGTTGGCGCGCGGTACCTGGGCCAGTTCCTGGGGAAGATAAGGAATCAGGTTTCTTGCGCTCAGCGCATCGAAGTGCGCGATGACCGCCGCGCCCAGAGCCCGCACCGAAGCCAGAGGAGTGACGCGATCGCGCCGCCAGGCGTCGACGGCGGCCAGAATCCCGCCCGGTTGCGTCACCGGATAGCCGGCGCGGCCCAGCAGCTCCGCCACGCGCTGGCGCTTGGCCTCGGGCCGCGAGGGCTCCGGCGGCTTGCCGGTCGAGGCTTCCACGGCCCGCGTGTACGGAACCGGATCGCCCTTGCCTGCGACCTCCATCGCCAGATCCCACATCGCGTCGAGGCACAGCGCGAGGCCCGCGAGATACGACCCCCGCGGCTCGGCGCACGCGGCAGCCCCACCGCGCAGGCCCTCGATCGCCGCGGGCAGATTCACCGCTCCCAGATACGCTTCCACGGCCTCGCGATCGACCGTCTTGCCGCCTACGCCGCCCGTCTCCCGCAGGCGCGCCGCGGCCGGATGCGTGTAGGCGGCGGGCAGCGGCTCGTCGGAGAACCACGAATCGGCGATGAAGCGCCCCGTGCCCGAGGGGCACATCACGTCACCGCCCCAAAGAGTATCGATTCCCAGAACCGCATCGGCGATCAACAGATCCAGCGGATTCATGCCTTCTCCTTCCCGTTCCTCAGCGCACTAAGCGCCACGTACAGGCAAAGCCCGATAAAAAGCAGCGCGGAAACCGGCTGCGAAATCGCATCATTGGAATAGAACGGCGTCTGGATCAGGTCCTCGCGGAATCCCGGAATCAACCGCAGCGCCGCGCCCAGCACGCCGCCCAACGCACCGCCGGCCATCAGTCCCGAGGCCAGAATCACGCCGCGCTCGCGAATCCGCCGCCCCGGCTCTCCTCCGGCCTTCTGCGAACGCCGATTGACGATGTGCGACACGAAACCGCCCGCCAGAATCGGCGTGGTGAGGCTGAGCGGAAGATAGATTCCGAGAGCGAACACGAGCGCCGATGTTCCCAGCATCTCCATCACCAGCGTGATGATTGCTCCCACTCCGAAGAGAAGATAGGTGACCGGCTGGCGGCTCATGAAGGCCACCACCAGCGCCTTCATGATCGAGGCCTGCGGCGCGGCCAGCACCGGCCGTGCGTCTCCAACCGCCGCCTCTCCGAACTGGAACGTATGCGCCAGCAGAACGATGGTGAGCCCCGCCGCCGCCGCCGCCGCAATCACGCCCAGGAACTTCACCTTCTCCTGCGCCGCGGGAGTATTGCCCAGCCAGTAGCCGGCCTTGAGATCGGTCATGAACTGGCCCGACACGCAGAGCGCCGTGCACACCATGCCGGCGATCGCCATCACGAAGAACATGCCCGTGGTTCCCGACAGGCCGAATTTCAGCAGCACCACCGATGAAATGATGACCGTCAGCATCGTCATGCCCGACGCCGGATTGTTGGCCGTCGTCGCGATGGCGTTCGCTGCCACCGAAGCAAAGAAGAAGGCGAAGAGAAGCGTCAGCGCAAGCCCGCAGATCAGGACCGGTCCGCTCACCTGCAAGCGCCCAAAGAAAACAGCCACGCCAATCGCCCCGGCAACAATGCCCAGCAGAATCGCCAGGATCGGAATGTCGCGATCGGTGCGTTCTGGCTCGCTACCCTGGCTGGGATGAAACGCGTGCAGCGCAATGCCGAACGAGCCCGCAATCACGCGCAGCGACTTGACGACGCCGATCAGGCCCGCCGTCGCGATGGCCCCCACGCCGATGAATCGCACGTAGCTCGAGTAGATCTGCGCCGCGGTCATCGCTGAAACCGGCGCCATCCCCGGATACACGGCCATGTCGACGTGGCTGCCCAGGAACCAGATCAGCGGCACGAACACGAAGTTGGCCATGATTCCGCCGGCGCAGAAGATCAGCGCGCTGCGCAGGCCCATGACGTAGCCCAGGCCGAGAATGAACCCGATGGCGTCGAAGCTCAGGACCATGCGGCCGCGATCGGCCAGGTTCCGCATCAGCGGAATGAACTGCAGGTTCAGAACCTCCTTCCACATGTGGAATGTGGTCACGAAAAAGTCGTAGAGGCCCGCGATGAGCGTGGCCTGCAGCAGAATCCTGGCCTGCGAACCGCCGCGTTCGCCGGTCACCAGCACCTCGGTGATGGCCGTGGCCTCGGGAAACGGGAACTTGCCGTGCATCTCGCGCACGAAGTAGCGCCGCAGCGGAATGACGAACAGAACACCCAGGCAGCCGCCGGCCAGGCAGATAAAGACGATCTCGATGGGATTCGGGCTGAGATGGAGAATGTAGAGCGCGGGCAGGGTAAACACCGCTCCGGCCACGACCGCCGCCGACGCTCCGCCCATTCCGGTGATGATGACATTCTCCAGCAGGCTCGACCGCCGCTTGTAGACGCGCGCCAGGCCGATGGCCAGGATCGAGATCGGGATCGCGGCCTCCATTCCCTGCCCCACCTTCAGCGTCGAGTAGGCCGAGGCGGTGGTGAACACCATGCAGAGAAAGACACCCCAAAGAATCGCGCGTGCCGTCATCTCCGGCGCAGTCATCCGGGCGCCAACGATCGGCGAGTAGACCTCACCGGGTTTCAGGGGTTGGTAGGCATTTTCGGGTAGAGACTTGCTCTCTGGCTCGCTCATCGAATCGGTCCCTCGATCGGCCGCGCGCCGGAGCAGGTCAAAAGAGCACTCTCCCTGCCGGACTCATGCAGCCGGATGCAAGTTTCTCGTTGCCAGCCGCATGGCGTCAACCCAGCCACGGGATGGGCCACCGTTCGGATGGCAGGAGTGTATCGCCTAAGCTGCCCAGATCCCGCGGCGGATTCCCCGAACCGGCGTGTGACGGCGAGAACTTAGAATTCCATCCGCGTCCGCAGCAGCCGCACGCGGTCGCGCGCCACCGGCAACTGGGTTCCCCGCTCGTCGTTCAGCGTCACCGTCACTCTTCCCGCGAACGAGACGTTCGCCAGCTTCACCCAGTCCAGGTTCAGCAGGATGGCGCGGTGAATGCGGAGAAACTTCGCCGGGTCCAGCTTCCGTTCCAGTTCGGCGATCGTCTGGTCGACCGCGTGCTCGCGCCCGTTGGCGGCGGCATACGTCAGTTTGTCCCGCGCGACGAAGTGCGAGATGGCGATCAGGTCCAGGAACGAGATGCGATCGCCGACGCGCGAGGCGACGCGGCGCGGATAGTCGACCCTTTGGCCGGCGAGCGACGCCGCCAGTTCCTTCAGCACGGCCGGCAACTCGGGGTCCCGCTGCCATTCCGGCTTCGCCACCGGTCGTATCCGTCCCAGCTTGGCCAGCGCGCGCGCTAGCTGCTCCCCCTCGATCGGCTTCAGCAGGTAGTCGATCGAATTCACCTCGAAGGCCCGCAGCGCGTACCGATCGAAAGCCGTTGTAAAGATGACGAACGGTTGAATTGCAAGCCGTGACAACAGTTCGAAGCCGCTCATGCCCGGCATCTGGATGTCGAGGAACAGCACGTCGATCTGGTTCTCGCCATTCAGAAACCGCACGGCCTCCTGCGGGTCCGTCGCGCTTCCCGCCACGGCCAGGGAATCGAATTTCGCCAGAAGCCGCGTGAGCCGCTCGACCGCGAGCGGTTCGTCGTCCACGAGATAGGCGCGCAGCGGTAGAGCTTCCACGATCCCTCACGATCCTGCCGGAAACGCGATCCGGACCAGGGTCTTCTCCTGCTCGCGGATCACGTCGAGCCGGCCCTCGCCGCCAAACAACAGCTCCAGCCGCGCGATCAGGTTGCCCAGCCCATGCTCCGCGCTCACGGCGCCGAGCGAGAAACCAGGACCGTCGTCGAGGACTTCGAGGACGGCCTTGCCGCCCTCCATCCTTCCCGAGACCTCGATCGATGCGCCTTCCACGCGCTGCGCAGCCACGTGCTTGACCGAGTTTTCCACAAGGGTCTGCAGCGACAGCGGAGGAACTTCCACCGTGCCCATGGACTCGGGAACGAGGATCTCGTAGCGCAGGCGCTGCCCGAACCGCGTCGTTTCGATCTCCAGGTAGTCCCGCACTACCTTCAACTCCTGCTCCAGCGGAACCAGGCCGCTGTGCTGCGCGCTGAGCGAAAAGCGCAGCAGTGAGGCCAGCTTGCCCACGGTGTCTTCGGCGCGCAGGGGGTCCGTCGGAATCAACGCGGCGATGGAGTTGAGCGTATTGAAGAGGAAGTGCGGATGAATGCGCGACTCGAGCGACGAAAGCCGCGCCTCGGCCAGCAGCTTGTACGCCCGCTCGTGCTCCATCTGCTTGATGCGCAGCTCCAGCTCCGTGGCGTGCAGCCGGTAACGCATCCCCTCGAACATCGAGACGCTGAGCCCGATGACCAGCGTGACGACGATGCTGAACGGCAGGGACCCGCGAAACTCCGCCCAAAGGGTTCCCTGCGGGACAAAGCCGACAATCCGGAGAATCACCGCCGCCGCGAAGCTCCCTGCTACCGCGATTCCGATCAGGCATAGCGCCTGAATCAGGATGATTGCCCTCGGGAACCGCTCGCTGTAGCGCACCGAGACCCTGGTCAGCAGCACCATGGACGGGATGGCGATGCACGCGGAATAGACAAATACCGCGAGCAAGCGCGAACCGCTCTGCGAGAGCCGGATATTGCCGAGGGTGAAAAAGATGAGGAAGATGATCAGCGTGGCGCCAGGGACGATCCACAGCGCGCGGAGGATCATGCGCCTGAAGCTGAACTCCGCCACGCTTTCATCTGGGTCGCAATTCGGATTCTGAACCACCCGGATCATAGTTGAAATCGGACCCCCACCGATGCTGCCGCGGAATACGGCGCCGAGCCGTACTCCGATGTTTTGCTCCCATGCGGGACTTCGAGGTGCACGTAAGAGGTGAAGTGATTGCCGAACCACCGGCTCACATCGACGACGCCGGTATAGCTTCGGTCGTCAAGATTTGCGACCACCGCGCCCGAGACGCTCCATTCCTTCCATCCCGGGCGCTCGCGCAGCCGCGCTTTGCCCACGCTGGCGAACCCATAATGCTGGCGCCCCGCCGTCGCGGACACCGATGAATCGCGGTAGATCGGGATGTTGGGCGGCGTGTAGAACTCCGCGATGCACGTGACTCCCGAGAACGTGACCTTGGCGCCCACCAGCGCCGCCGCCTGCTCGCGCCACACCGCCTCGCCGTGGACCTCCCAGGCCTGCCCCAACACCCGCGTGAACGTCAGCGCGCCAAACGTGTCGCCGCCGCGATCGTGGCCGGCGACCAGAGAAGTGTCGAATCCCCGCACCAGAACGTTATACCGGAACGCGGTCGTGTCGTGCAGGCTGGCCGCGGCCGGCGCCAGCGCCGCCGTCGACCACGCGGCCGAGATCGCGTGACGCCCGTGCACCCAGTCGGCCTTCACCATATCGCGCCCCTCGTTCACGTTCAGCCGGTCCGTAGGATTGGTCGCCATGCGCGGCGGGTCCAGCACGCCGGCGGCGCTGAAAGCGTATCCCGTGCCCCACAGCACCATCTTGCGACCAACCGTGAAGTCGAAGTCCCCCGCAGAGAGCCCGCCATACATCTCGCGCACGCGCAGTTGCGTGCTGGTGTCGGAATAAGTTGCCGTCAGCCCGATCAGGCTCGTCGAGAACTTCCAGCGATCGCGGTCGCGAATCCCGAATGCCGGCTCCAGCAGCACCTGGTTCAGCACCGTGGGCAGCGGCGCACCCAGATCTCCGTAAAAGGTCGCGTCGTCGATCGCTTCCACCGAGTACCGCGTCTCATAGCGGCTCTCCTTCGGCGCAGCGCCCTGCGCCACGGCCATCGCCGCGCTCGCCGCAAGAATCGCCGCAAAGACCGCGCCATACTTCATTGCAGCCTGTCTCCCGCCGCGCTCAATCGCAGCAGCTCGCGGCCTCCGGCGTCGATTCCCCACGAGTCCGCCAGAGCCTGGGTGGGACAAACGCCGACACAGGTGTGGCAGAAGATGCACTCCGTGGAGAGAACGCGGCGTCCGGCGTGAATGTAGTCCGTTATGCGAATGTCCATGGGGCAGGCCTTCTCGCAGGCATGGCATCGGTCGCAGCGTTCCGCGTCGCCGCCGATCTTCCTTAGCGCGAAGCGCGAACCGATCTTCATCAGAACCGGAACCGGGCAAAGGTACTTGCAGAAGGCGCGATTGTCTTTCAGCGCAAATGCCAGCGTAATACCCGCCAGGTAGTAAAACAGATTCCCGGCGATCATCCAATAGACCGGCTCATATCCGGTGGGCCGCACGCCGAAGAGAAAGACCACGGAAGCAATAAGCATCACGCTGATTGCGAAATGCACATAGCGCAAACGTTCCCATCCGCCGGGGAGGCGTCCGCGGCTCTTTGTGAAGGGCAGCAGGTCCAGGACCATCGCCGTCCAGCACGCCCATCCGCAGAAACCGCGCCCGAACAGCAGCGGCCCGAACAGCTTGGCGATCGAGTAGTGAATAATGGCGCCGGCGGAGATGCCGGTGCAGAAGACGAAGAGCAATCCTTCCAGTTGCATATTCTGGTGGACGAAGAAGCCCAGGAACCCCACCATGTAAAAACCGACGAGAAACTGCGCCAGCCTTCGGCCAACGGGGCGTTTGCGGCGTGGCAGCAGCGCGAAGAGCGCGATTCCCACGCTCAGCGATGTGCCGATATAGCCAATGTCGAAAAGGAGGAAGATGCGTCCCGTGTCTTTCCAGAGCGCAATCGCAATCGTCCAGAAGATCGCGGCCATCGCGATCGGGAACTGAAGCCTTCTCCACAGACCGGCTTGAAGCGGTGCGGCCATCGATTTCGGATTCTTCGTCTTCATCGCTGTCTTCCCTATTCAGAAGCGGTCCGCGCGGCCCTGGTAGAACAGCTTGTCGGGCAGCGCGCGCGACTCAGCGCCGGAGTACTCGAGCACGCTGTGCGAGTTGTGCAGAATCTCGTCGGTCAGCGTCAGCCGCCGAAGCACCATCTGCCCGCCCATAAGCCCATAATCGTCGAAGGTGGCCGACTTGATGTGCTTTCCCGAAGTCAGATAGAACTCGGCCTTCACCGGCCGCGCATCCTCCACGCGAATCCAGTAGAGAATCCGCTGATACGTTGCGCCCTTGCGCTTGGCGGTGAGATCCAGAACGGAACAGTCAACCGCTCCGGCCTTCTCCGTGCGCAAATACACAGGTGTGTAGTCGGCGGCGTAGTTTGTCCGGGCCACGTCGCCGTTCGAGGCGTCGCCGCTCAGCCGCTCCAGCGGCGTGATGCGCACCGGCCGGCTCGTGTCGGGCAGATAGATCCACATATCGTCGCCCAGCATCAGCAGGTGCTCGCCCTTCTCGCGCGGGCTCAGGAACTCGACATACGTCTTGTCCGCGCCCTTTTGCGAAACCTCGTAGAGATGCTCCTCGTCGGGCCTGCCGGCTTCGTAGTCGGTGATCTTCACATGCACCACGTACGACGGCCATCCGTTGCGGAACTTGTCCGACTGCTTCAGCAGCGCCTCCGCGTCGGGCGTTGCGGCGCGGCACACCAGCACGCAGGTCAGGAATAGCCCGGCGACAAAGACAATCAGGTACCAGCGCAGAAAACGATCGACGTTAAACATGGGCCAAAGCCTCCGTGATGCGAAGCCGCGATGCGCGGATCGCGGGCAGAATCGACGCCAGCACCAGCGAAACGGTGACCAGGATCGACGACCCAACCATGACGCCTGGAACGCGCAGCACGTGGAAGAGAATGCCCACCGTGTATCCCGGCGGCGGGGGCATGCGGAAATTGAGCGCGTTCACGAGCAGGCCCAGAAGATTGCCGCCCGCCACGCCGATCGCCGCTCCCAGCAGGCCCAGCAGTGCGGCCTCGGCCATGAACAGGCCGACGATCCACACGTTCGGCGTGCCCATGGCCAGCATGGTCCCGATCTCCCGCGTGCGCTCGAACATCGACATCAGCAGCGTGTTCACGCTCGACATCAGCACCATGAAGAAAACGATCACGCCCATGAACAGGAAGATTCCGTCGAAGAGATTGCGAACCTGCTTGTAGTAGGTCGCCAGATCGATCCACTTCTTCATTTCCATTTGCTGTGGCAGGCGGTTCAGCAGCGGCGTCAGCTCGGCGTACGCGCGGTCGGTGTTCGCGGTTGCATCCAGGCCCACCACCAGGTTCGTTACGCGATCGCTCTGCAGAAGCCTTTGCGCGGCGCCAAGCGGGATACGGATATAGCGCGCATCCATCTCGGCAACGCCGGATTGAACGATCCCCGCGATCTGGACGTCGATTCCGTTCAGCGCTCCGTCGGAGGTGACGGCCAGCAGCGTGAGCCCGTCGCCCACCTTGACGTTCATCGACTTGGCCAGGCCCGTGCCGATCAGCGCTTGCACATCGGCGCCCGGCTGGGCATCGAGATCGTGCCCGGAGACCAGGTTCGCCGAGAAGCCGAGGCTCCGCTCCGCAACCGGATCGACCGCGCTGCCCATGTAGATCGACGACTTTTGCCCGTTCGACACCATGCCGTAGAACTCGATCCGCGGCGCCACGCCGCGCACGTGCTCGGCGCTCGCGACCGTCGCCGCCACCTGTTGCCAGTTGTCGATGCCCGTATCGAGCACCCGCACCTCGTCGCGCTTGAAGTGCTCGGCGGAAAAGATCTGAATGTGGCCCAGGCCGTTGCGGATGGTGCTTTCGCGCAGGCCGTCGGTCATAAAGGCGAAATACCCGCCGGCCAGTAGCAGCCCCGCTACGCCGCCGCCCACCATCAGCAGCGTCATCAGCGTCCGGCGCCGGTTGCGAAAGACGTTACGAAACGCGAGCAGCAGAAACTTGCTCATGGCTTTCTCCTTCCGTCGTTGTTTCTGGGCCGGTTGTTGCACCGGCGTGCGTGTCGGAGATTACTCGCCCATCGCACAACCGCACAATGCGCGGCGTGTGCTCCAGCAGCCGCTGATCGTGCGTTGAAAAGATGAACGTCAGGCCGAGGCTCCCGTTCAGTTCGCGCATCAGATCGATCAGTTGCGTCGCATTCTGCGTGTCCAGGTTCGCCGTCGGCTCGTCGGCCAGCACCAGGGCCGGACGATGAACGATGGCCCGCGCCACCGCCACGCGCTGCCGCTCGCCGCCCGACAGCAGATCCGGCCGCTGCCCGGCGCGCGCCGCCAGGCCCACGCTCTCAAGAGCCGCTGCAGCCCTCTTCCGCCGCTCGCTCCCGCTCACGCCCTTCAGCAGCAGCGGGAACTCGACATTCTCACTGGCCGTGAACACGGGAATCAGGTTGAACGTCTGGAACACGAACCCGATCTTCTCGCGGCGAAGGGCCGTGGTCCGCGCCGCGTTCAACTTCGTCGTATCCTCGCCGTCCAGCACGATCCGCCCGGAAGTGGGTTTGTCGATGCAGCCAATCAAATTCAGCAGCGTCGTCTTGCCGCTGCCGCTGGGGCCCGCAATCGCCACGAACTCCCCCGCCGAAACGCGCAGGCTCGCCGCATCCAGCGCGCGCACCGCGTTGTGATCCAGCGGGAAGCTCCGGCTTACCGCTTCTGCCGTCACCAGGTCCTTCACTCCGCGCCTCCTCCGGGCAGCCCTTCCGCCCTGAATGGACCATACGTCCGCTCGCGCCGAAGAAGTCCGCCTTTCGGATGGGCGTCAGAAACGGGAGATGAACGGCTCGAATTCGCGGATGAGCCGCGAACGGCTGCCGGGCTCCGTCTCAGGTCCGCGGCGCCCGCGTAGAGGGCCGCGCTGCCGTTGCCGATCTGGTTGCCGATCATCGGCGTGGACGCAGCCAGCGAGTCGCCCGCACGCCCCCGAGACTGGTGCGGAAGTCCCTGAACGGCGGGGAAATCGAGAACCGTGCTACACTAAGACTGCGCTCAGTGATTTGGTCGTGAGCGGCGCTTTGCCCTCTGAAGGCAAGTCTGCCTTGCACAGATTTCCCCAAGCCCCTACAGCGTAGCCCTTCAGTCTCCCCCCAGGTGACTCAAGTCTTGGTCTGAGAAAGGATCGAGAATCCTGAGTGACCTTGCCCTCCAGAGTCGGTCGGCGATGGGCCGGGACAGCGCATGAAATTGCGTGGCAAAAGGGCGCCGATCGGCAGTGTGCCGATTGTCGGTTCGTGGTGCGTGGGTCAGTTCCGGGTTACAGGCATTTCTGAATGCTTGTCACTAGTCCCAGGGACAGTTTCGGTTCTTCCTTACGCGTGTTTTTTCTTAGAAGGATCGCGCCCGCCGATGCGGCTGCGCGCCTCTTGTGTCCGGCTCCGTTTGCAGGCCCCAATGAAATCTTGGGCTCCCGGAGCTAAAAGGATGATTGTCTATTTTGACGACTCAGTTTTCACAGTTTTCTCTTTCCGATGCCTTGATGGCTCGGCTCAACGCCAACAAATTTGAAACCCCCACTCCGGTGCAGGCCGGTGCAATTCCTCCCGCGCTCGAAGGCCGCGACGTGCTGGCCACGGCGCAGACCGGAACCGGCAAGACCCTCAGCTTCCTCATTCCCATCGTGGAAATGCTGCAGAAGCCGGATTCGCAGAGGATGGAAGGACTTGGAGCGCAGGCGCTCATCCTGCTGCCCACGCGCGAATTGGCCATGCAGGTCGAGCAGGCCTTCAATGCTGTCCGGCCCAGCCCGGTGTACTCGGTGGCGCTGGTGGTCGGCGGTATGAACGAACGGCCGCAGATCGAAGCTCTTCGCCGCGGCGTCCGCATTATCGTCGCCACGCCCGGACGCCTCGAGGACTATCTCAAGCGCCGCCTTGTTCGCCTCGACCGGGTAAAGATCCTGGTGCTCGACGAAGTGGATCGGATGCTCGATATGGGCTTCGAGCCGGCCATTCGCCGCATCGTGAGCATGGTTCCCGCCCAGCGCCAGACCCTGGGCTACTCGGCCACGCTGGAAGGCGCGGTGAAGGAAGTGGCGCGCAACTATCTCAATAACCCGGTTCGCATTGAGATCGGCTCGGTGATGAAGCCGGCCGAGAACGTCGAGCTGCGGGCCTTCAGCGTAGAGGCGAACAAAAAGCAGGAGCTGCTCGAGCATTTACTGAACGCCGAGAAAGGCAGCTTCCTGGTCTTCGTGCGCACCAAGCACGGCGCCGACCGGGTTGCGCGGCGGCTGGCTCGCTCCGGCCATGCGGCCATCCAGATTCACGGCGACCGCACGCAAGCGCAACGGAACCAGGCCCTGCGCAACTTCACCGAGGGCCGGCACCGCGTGCTTGTAGCCACCGACGTGGCCGCCCGCGGCATCGATGTGGCCAACGTCGCCCATGTGGTCAACTTCGATCTTCCCAAAGTGGCGGAAGATTTCGTCCATCGCGTGGGCCGCACAGGCCGCGCATCGGCCAGGGGAGTCGCTTCGACCTTTGCCGGGCCGGATGAGCGCAACGATCTGCAAAAGATCGAACGCGCGCTCTCGATTCGGATGCGGCACTACAGAGTGCGCACCATAGATTCACGCGTGGCACGCGAGATCGCGGCGTAGACATCGCTCAGGTCGATGTTCGTATCGACGTTTTGCGCCTGGCTGCGATCCGAAAGGATCGTATGCCAGGTCATCGCCCATCAGTTTCCTGAAACTGCTGCTCCCAATATCCCGTAAAATCTATTGAGTGGCCCCGTAGCTCAGGTGGATAGAGCAGCAGTTTCCTAAAGTAGCTTTGTCATTTATTTCAACGACTTAGAGATCACGAAAGTGACATAAAGTCACTAAAAGTGACCGAATTGATGCTCTCCAGTGACCCAATTCGGTGACTTTCCCCAGTATTCATGCGGGTTTGCGGCTGGGTCACACTTTGGGTCACAGTATTGGTCTGCGGCCGATATGCTGGGAGGAGGCCGCGTTTCAAATCTCCGACCTCCCCCCGTCCAGAGCCCACGACGCTGCGCTGAATCAACAACTTACGAGTCGTATCAATGGTGCTTCAGCCTTGCCCCCGGTTTCGGGAAGGAGAACGCCATTCAACCGTTGCTCAGGTCCTTCTTGGAACCCGCAAGCAATTGCGACCTGCGAATCCGGTGGCCGTGAACAATGCCGAAATCCGTTCCCGCCGGTTTTGTCGACATTGCGTTCGCTCCAACCCCAGAGCTTCGAGCCGGGGTCACCATGAGGCTGCTGGCAAAAGCGCACCGTGATCCTTTTCACACCCGGGTGTGGGTTTGTGTTACGCGTTCGACCGCTTCTGTTTACCCGCGCTCCATCGGATTGTGTCCGATCGAGGGTCTGAGCCATCGGTGCGACGATTAGCCTGCCAAGGCCTTTTGGAACATCGTAGCGCAGACTTCAGGATGGTTGCCAGCCCAGCGGTGTCGGATACAACGGTTTGCTGCCACCGGTCGTTGGGACTGCAAGGAACCAGGTCAGTGCCAGGTGCTCGGACCACTCCATCTTCCTTGGAAGTGTTTTACCAACTGTAAAGATCCGCGTCCGGCGATATGTCTTCGATTGACGATCCGCCCGTGGCCCAGACATGGGAGGGCGAGGATGCTGCGTCTGGAGGAGTTCATGGATGTGCGGAAGCTGTATCAAGACGGGGTAAGCATTCGCGCGATCGCGCGCCAACTGGGGCGGGATCGCGAGACGGTGCGTAAGTATCCCGAAGAAGCGCCCCAACCGTACCGGCGTGGGCCGCGAGCATGGAGGGTAGATGCGCATCGCGTCTGGCTGCGAGAGCGCTGGGAACAGGGGGTGCGCAACGCCAGCCGGCTGTTCCGGGAGTTGCGCAAGCGCGGCTACACAAGGTGAAGAAGGTGGTGCGCTCGTGGCGCGAGGAGGAACGGGAGCGCGCCTTCGTGCGTTTTGAGACGGCACCTGTCGAGCAGGCGCAGACGGACTGGGGCACTGCGGCAACTGGGCGACAGCGCTGCCGTAACCGCCATGCTCGATCGTCTGCTGCACCACGGCCACATTCTGAAGTGCGGTCCGCGGAGCTGGCGCACCAAAACCAGCCCTCCAGAAAACAGTCAATGACAACAGCAGGAGCAAAAGCAAAGACAAAAGCGATAAGGATGCCGGGCAAAGAACGCCCGGCGGCGTCGCGACTCGTGATCCAGAGGCCTCCCACGACGAAGCCTCACCATAGGAATACTGGCAAAGACACGAAACCCTCTGCCGGCCCGCCCATCGGGCAAACCGCAGAGGGTCTCGATCACCGATTCCTTCGGAGCCAGCCCCGCGTCATCGGCCCTGGATCGCTCCGCAAGGCGCGACCCCGACGAAGCGATTACTACCCTAACACGCAACCGGTGGGGCTGAACATCAACAACGCAACCCGCGCCTTGCACAGAAACACCGCGACAAGGTAAAACAATCACGTCTTTGGCCAGTCTCTATGAACTGACCACGTATGGCCGGTATTTAGGTGACCACCGAGGGCTGAAGGCCATTCACGCGCAGGAAGACGCCCAGGCGGCTAAAGACAAAGATCGCCAAGTGCTGATCAAGCTACGCGAGATGCGACTGGCGAGAGCCGCGGAGATCGTGGAAGCCGGCATCGACGAGACGCTGAGTTACTACGCGATGCCGCCGGAACACTGGCGTTGCCTGCGAACTAATAACCCGCTGGAGCGGCTGATGCGGGAGATCCGGCGACGAACGAGAGTTGTGGGGGCATTCCCCGATGGCCAGTCGGCGCTGATGCTGGTGGTGACGCGGCTACGGCATGTTGCAGCTATTAGATGGGGTACCAAACACTACCTGCAGATGGACCGGCTGGCCGAAGTCATGGCCATCGCCTGACCGCTTTGCCGCTGGCCCCTATAGGGGCCAGCAGCTAAACAACCCCAACCCAACAACCTTCCTGAATAAGACGGAAGATCACAAGTGCGAACAACCCTGGACACTACCTTTGTAATAGCGTGTGGGCGCGGTCCTTTCAATACACAGAATACAGCCTAACGATTAGAGACAAAGCGTCAGGCATATTGCCGCTGCATGGTGGCCAAGCTGCATCAACGCGCTCTCGATGAAAGCGCAGACGGAACGTCATAAGTCATTGAGGACGCTAGACACGAGAGCGCCGACTAAGCCAGGCACCGCCCCATGCTCAATATGCGTTCTTGTCCATAAACCTGCCCCATAACGTCATCAAGATAATTCTTATATCGAACAGCAAGCTCCAGTGTTGCAGGTAGTACAAGTCGTAACGCACTCGCCTCCGGATGGACGTGTCACCGCGCAAGCCATTCACCTGCGCCCAACCGGTGATTCCGACATTCAAGTGGTGCCTGGTCTTGTAGAGCGCAATTTCCTTCCCAAATTCGCTCACAAAATGAGGACGCTCCGGCCTTGGGCCAACAACGCTCATATCACCTTTGAGAACATTGAAAAACTGAGGAAGCTCGTCCAGGCTGGTACTGCGCAGGAATGCCCCGATCCGGGTTCGTCTAGGATCATTCTCGGCCGTCCAGCGCGTATCTCCTTCGAAAGTGGCAAGATTCCGCATCGTACGGAACTTATACATCGTGAAAAGATGGCCGCTGCGGCCGACTCGCTGCTGCCTGAAGAGGATAGGTCCGCCGGAAGTGTACTTGATTAACAGGGAGATTAGTAACATGGGGATCGCCGTTACAGCCAGAGCGGTAACAGAAAACGCAATATCAAAAACGCGCTTGACCAGAGAATATCCGATCGAGGACATCGGGCTCGGATCGAGGTCGAGCATCTGAAGGCGGCCGATTTGAACCACACGATCCCGAACCATTAGTCCGTTGCCCGCATTCACGATCACCCGGATCGGTCGGCAAAGAACCTGCAATTTGGAAACGTATCGCGGAAGCTCGCCATAATGTTCTGGAGAAACGGCAACGAGAATGTCGTCGATCCCGAGTTGCTCGATCCTATCCAAATCGTCGATTTGGAAGACGGGGGCATTCGAAACATGAATCTCCTCGCCCGGGCATTGAACGTAGCCTAGAACGCGGCAACGCACAAATTCGTTATGTTGAACCCGCGCCGTCGCTCTCGCTGCGAAACGGCTGGCCCCAACAATGAGCACTTTGATTACTGGCCGGTGTCCGACGACTTCCCGCAACCCAATACGGAAGAGAGTTCGCACCGCGGTGGTCAAGACAAATAGGATAACGGCACTCAAAATGACGATGAGTCGAGAGTACATTAACTGATGAACAAGAAACAGCGCCACAAGAATCACGGCATATGTAATTGCGCAGGCGGCGGATGATGCGCGCAGGCCGGTGTTCTCAGCGCTTATTTTAGCTATGCTTGTAACGTCTTGCCACTCGGCGACAATGGACCACACCATTGTAGTAAACAGAGCCAGATATAAATATTCCGCCGAGGTGAACTCCGACTTCAATCCAATCCAGTGCACGCTGATATTACCAGCCAGAAGAAACGAGATCGGAGGCAAGGCGAAATTCGCCAATCGCAGCAGCAGCCCATACCGACGCACTTGTGCGATCATTGGAGGCCGTCCTTAGGAAAACGAAGCGACACTTCGCGGGAGTGGAAAGTGTCCTTCGCTTTCAGATTTTAGGCAAGGGGGTTACGTGCGGCCTGTAGCTGGACGCGTCGTTGAGCAAAGTCTCGGTGTCGATTAGGAGTAAGGGTGTGAGCGTTGTGCCATTGGGAATGCAGCCTGACGGGCCCGCCAGTCGAGAAGTTATTGCTTAGCTGCGAACCTGGCGCGCCCCGACAATACCCGCAAGAAGTCCAAGAAGCTGGGAGCAGGAACGGGCAGCAAGAAGGAGCGGCGAGATGGCGCCTACAAGGAAGTCCCTCGCCGCAGCGCGCCGCGCAAACGGCATGGTCGTCGCCAGGAAAGCGCCCAAAGCAACCGCAGAGGACGGCACTAAAGGTCTGAAAAGCAGGTCGAATCCGAGGGCCACGATGAGCGCTGGGCCAAAGAGTAACTGCAACTTCATCAATTGCGGCGTATGACTGTCTTTAATTGCCTTGCTGGGGTTTTTGCGGACCGCCAAGACCCGCCAGAATGCGAACTTGAATTTCTTTTTCAAGTAGCCGAAGAGTGAGCCGGGATGCCGATGATAGACGATGGCGCCCGGAACAAACCTCATCTTCCAGCCCCTCGCGGACATCCGGTAGGAAAGTTCGATGTCTTCCGCACAGGCGACTGGAAAGCCCGTGTCATACCCGCCAATCTCCAGGAATTGCGAGCGGCGAAATGCCGCGGAATAGGTATCGACGAAGTCGATATCGGAGTGACGCGCCATGAGCCGGTAGCGATCCTCGTATTCGGCCTGAACAAATCGAGCGACCAGCGGCGTCTGCCGCGTCCGGTATGCCCCTTTTACCCCAACGACATTAGGGTCCGCGAACGGCGTGAGCATCGCTTCAAGCCATTCAGGCGTCGGCTCGCAATCATCGTCGGTAAAGAGAATTACGTCGGCCAGGGTTTCACGGGCGCCCCGGTTTCGCGCGGTGGCCGGACCCGCATTTGCTTGCGAGATCAACCGGACCGTGGGGAAACGTTCAACTACCTCGGCGGTATTATCGGTGGAACCGTCGTTCACTACGACGATCTCAAATTTGCGCGTCGATGTCTGCTTTTGCAGCGACTCGAGACAGCCTGCGATACGCTTTTCCCCGTTAAACGTGGGGATAATGACAGATGCTGAAACGCCTTCAGTTGACAGACCCATCTCTTGACCCTGCAAAATGACTGGGTGGGCTTTCTAGATTGCGAAGAGGAGTTATCTGGCCGGGAGCGACGAGTTGTGTGAGCGTGGGCGTCCGCTCGCGCTCGTTTGTGGAGTTATCCTGGGCTAAGGGATGTGCTTTGTTGTGGCGGCTGCCAAATAGCAGGTGTTTTGACAAAGTGACAAAGCCCTTCAGATTGCGCTGTAGTTCCCGTGGGTCCTTAATGGACTGAACGAGTTTGTAGCTTAGGTACGAAGGACTGAGATAGAACCTGCGGCGGGCGTGGTCACAATAGCTCACAAGCTGTTGGTGAGTGATGTTGGGTAGAGTCACTACGCTGTTGTGCAGCCCTTCCTTGGTGAGCCACGCCCCCCAATCCTCGTTTTGAATGTAGCCTCTCTGCTTGGCCTCCCGATACGCTTCCGTTCCCGGATAGACCATGATGGGGAAGAACTGCGCCGTATCCGGGCGCAGCTTCTTGGCAAATCTGAGGGTCTTCTCCATGCTTGCCGGCGTTTCGTTCAAATTGCCCACCATAAAGCAACCGTGCACCATGATCCCCGACTCGCGGCAGCGGCGCACGAAGGAAAAGGCCTCTTCGTGATACCGGCTGTCGCGCCGGTCGTCGTTGTTCTTGCGCATTCCGCGAATCACTTCCACGTCTCCGCTCTCGAAGCCTACACAGAAGAGGCGGGCTCCGGCCTTGTGCACCGTCGACAAGAACTCGACATCCGCGCCGATATCGGCCCGGCAATTGGCGTCGAATGGTAGCCTATTGCCGCGCCGGATCAGTTCCCGGGCCAGATCCAGAGTCCGTGGCTTGCTCACGATGAACGTGTCGTCCTCGAGCATGACGGTCTTGATTTCGGGCATCTCGCGCGACACGAACTCGAACTCGTCCGCAACATTTGACACCGACCGATAGCGCATGGTGTGTCCGCTGAATGTCTGCGGGTAAACGCAAAATGCGCAGTGGTACGGGCATCCGCGACTGGTATCGAACACGACAAGCGGCCAGAGCGAGTGGCCGTAGAAATAGTCTCGCGGGTTCAAGAAGCGATTGTACACTTCGGTTACAAAGGGCAACTCGTCGAGATTCCCGATTGGCTCCCGCTCGTTGTTGACAACGATCTCGCTGTTGCCGGCACGCTGGTACGCGATGCCGTCTACGCCCGACAAGTCCGCGCCACAGGCCTTGGCCTCCAGCCAGTCGCGCACGGTGTATTCGTATTCGCGCATGGCTACGGCCTCAAGCTGAGGCGACATGGCGAGCGTCTCTTTCGGCAAAGAAGAGACATGCCTGCCAACCAGCAGGACATGCAGGCGAGGCTTGGCCGCAATCAGAGTCTCGACGACCTTCACGTCGTTCAGAATGCTCGGCGTAGACGTGTCGCACACCACCGCCTCAATGTCCTTGGCGTCAATGCGGTCGATGACCGCCCGCACAGACGCGCCAGCCGCCGGCGCGTCGACAAAATCCACGTCGTGTCCGTTCTTGATGGCCACGCCGGCCGCCGTCGCCAGCCATTTCGGGTAGTAAAGCGTCCCGCTCTTGGTCACCGCGGGGCTGCGCTGTTCTCGCGAAAACCGCGGGTGAAACGGGGGATTCAAAAACAATACGCGCATCTGCAACCTCCGTGGGGATTTGACGGGACCATTGATTCACAATGATTCATATAGGTCTTTCAAGAGCCTGGCATCTGACCGGCCTCTCGCATTTGCCGTCTTTGACACTGAGCATCGACCGCACGCACCATGTCTCGATACATCTGTTCCGCAATCTCATCCCAGCTGAACTTGCCCCTATATGCACTGACACAATTCTCCGAGAGGTTCACTCCTACGCTCTTGTCGCAGATTTCCGTCATCGCAGCGGCAATTTGCTCTGCGTCGGCCTTGTTGACGACGTAGCCAGTCACCCCGTTGTCCACCTCTTCGCGGAGGCTTCCTATGTCTGATACGATGACCGGGCACCCGTTGCCGTACGCGATCGCGATGAAACTACTCTGTAAGACCCCTCCGACATACGGCAACACTAACGCCCGGCTCCGGCCAAGGATATCGTTGACTTCGGCGTCGCTAACAAACCGGTTATGAACGATTAGGTTCGGAATCTGTTCCATCAGTGGCCGGTACTCGTCCAGGCGACCAGCGCCGGCCAAAACGAAGTCCACTTGATCGGCGCCATGCCGTTGATTGAAAAGAACAGCTGCTTTCAAGAAGTACTCAATGCCCTTCCGTCTCTGAAGAGCACCAACCATTGAGAAATGACAGCGAGGTCCTCCGCGCTGTTCCGGAGAATGGCTATCGTAAAAGGTCTCTTGACCAGGACCGTGCCGGAATACCGCCACCCGCGCACTGCTCACGTGGAACCTCCTGCAAATCGCTTCCTGGATAGTCACGCCCCAGCAAAATACACGGTGCGACAGCCTGCTCTGAATGAAAGAAAGCGAATTCACAAGGAATGAGACCAGCTTCTTGCCGTAGTGCCCGGGGTCGTGGATGTGAGTTACTACACAGATGTCCGTGAAAACACGACAATAGGCTGCGACTGCGGCATTCATAATATGAGGACTAATAATGTAGAGGACGTCTGGTCTGAGTCGCCTTATTTCGCGCAGAATCCTGGCGTGAACCAAGGGGTTCATAAACGCAAGCAGCATACTTCTGTAGGACTGCGATCTCGCAACTCTTATACTATACGGAAGCTGCGACTCTGCTGCCGAGATGACCGCCACCTCACATCTCTTCCCCAGTTGCTTATAAAGGATGGCCGCAATGGCTTCGATGCCATAGCTCCACTTCAGGTCAAGAATGACAATGCGCATATTGTCTCCAGCAGACGCAGTCGAGGAGCCACCCAGGCCTAGCCGTGTATCTGTTCACCAATCTCTAGCTTTGTAAGCACTCTTTTGGCAAGCCTGATGCTCGTTCCTAGGCTTTGAATCCCGCCGCCGGCAAATTTGGAGACACCGCCCATACTCGCTCCTTTACCCACCATCCATCCAAGAATGAAGAGATTCTCGGCATAGATGGAGAGCTTGCGAATGCTCATGCTGATCCTTCCAATCCTGAAACGAAAACTGCTAACGAAAGGCAATGACTTCGGTGACCAGGGATCTCCGGCGATGGCCAGATTCTCCGGGTGTACGCAAACGCGACGTGCGGCATAGCGGATAGACGGAACTTCTTTGTAGCTTTCTCCGATTAACGCAAGCGCGGCGAGGTCCGCCGCAAGAGGACTCCGGCTCATAATGAGTTTGTCATACCGCATCGGGAATCCGGCGAGAGGCCGGCCCCTCCCAATCCGATGCGCGCGTCAATCACAGAGAGATCCGGCCAGAAGAGCGTGTTGAGGTCGAAGAGGACTTGATTCATGAACGGGTGAAAACGCATTCGAACAAGGTGATTCGAGGGCAAGCCATAGACATTCTTCCAAACGCATGTGAGTCTTTCTTGGATGTGACGTTTCAAATTCGCGACGCTGATGAATACGTTCATGTCCAAGAGAATCTCGGGGATTTCGACAAGCCTGACCTTCGAGAAGGATGGCAAAACAACCTTGAATTGTCTCTGCTTTCCTAGATCCACGGTTTCAACATTGCGGAACCTTCGACATAGTTCGGTATAGCCGAGCTTGTCGAAGGCCTCCTCAATCCGGCCATCACTGTCCGATTCGATGATGCGGACCTGGCAGTCGGGCTGGGCCGCGTTGATGGCGCAAACGAGGGCTGCAACGATATCGGGGCGCGTAGTCACACCGCTGTTCGCGGCGCTCTTGGCTGTAGTAAGGTTCGGTTTGATGACCACCATGTCGCCCGGTCGTACGGAGAGGGCTCCGACGATGGAAAGGCCGCGGGAAATGCTCCCGCCAATGCTGTTATCCAGTGTGGTATCCAGCAACGCGGCGCGGAATTGCTCTTTCGCCTTTGAGCGAACCTGCTCAACTGTATTCATTTCATACCTCCTCGGGGGAAACGACTCTCTTTTCGGCTATCGATCTGTAGGCGGCCTCTATCACCTTCATCACCTCCATGCCGATGTCACCGGAAACTTCCGGTCGCGTGTCCTGAATGATTGAGCGGAAAAAGCTCTCCAGCTCTCTTCGAAAGCTCGTAGCGCTCACCGGCATTTCAGGATGAGCTACGAACTTCGGCACGATTTCGTACGGGCCGCGGAGCCTGCTGAGGAAGCTGTTGCCTCGGTAGACTTCCAGTTGGCTTGTAGTGAAGCTCGTTCGGTAACGACCTTCCGTGCCAATGATACTGAGGTGTTTCGCGCACCCGTCCCGATTCCCGAAGCCAGGTACCCAATAAAGATCGATGTTACCGATTACCCCGCTGGAAAAGAAAAGCTTCATCTCTACGACTGTTTCCAGATGAGATCTGTCGTTGCTCATGTGCCGACAAGTCGCAAAGACCCCTGTGATCTGGCTTTCGTCGAAATACCAACGCAGCAAATCCACGTAGTGCGTCGAAAGATCAAGGATGATTCCTTCTTCCGGCTTGATGTTCATGATTTCGTCATGAACCGTCGCACCGATAATTTGACCTATTTTCCCAGAGCGAATGCTCTCCCGGACGTGCTTGTGGTGCGGCATGAACTCAAGATAGTAACCCACCGCCAGTCTCAATCCGGCGGCAGCGAACGCCGCAACGACTTCCCGGGCCTCTTCGATGTTCGCAGCGAGGGGTTTCTCGACGAACGCATGTTTACCCGCTTTGGCAGCCTTGAGAGCTACTTCGGCGTGAGTTGAAGCAGGGGTGCAGATTAGCACTGCGTCAATGTCATCTCGCTTGCAGAGACTCTCGACGTCAGTGTACGCGTTTCCCGCGGAGATGCCGAACTTTTCTGAAGCAGTCGTGAGCTTCTCGGCATTTCGATCGCACAGCGCGACGAGTTCTACGTCGGGAATGGCAAAGCAATTCGGAATGTGCGCTTCCGAAGCGATGCCCCCGCAGCCAATGACGGCTGCCCTGACTACTTGCATCTCAAGCTCCTTATTTCATCAGCGCTGCAAATTCGTTGAGCGCGAGCCCCAGATAATCGACTCGAAGCCATACAACACCCACGTCGCGCTGGTGGCTTTTGCGAACAGCGCGCTTATTGGCTCCCAAAGAAGCCCAAATGTCGCAAGGCACAACGCCCGGTAGCGCTTCGCGGAGAACTCGACGTGCATCCCCGCTCGCCGAATCGCAGAAAGCACGGGGTCCCAATTCAGAACCCAAGCATGGGTCACATTCTCGTAAAGGTCCTGTGTTCCGCGACTTCTGGGACAATGGCCGCTCTCCTCACAAGGAAACGCCATATACAGACGGCCACACGGCTTAAGAGCCCTGAATACCGCGCCAAGTACCGCTTCCCGTTCCCATACGTTCCTGGCCCACGCATCCACGCTTCCACCCATGCTTCGCCTGAAGCCGAGGGTGTCAACCATCCCCGATGTCGACATTAATTGGCCGCGGGCCTATATCGTTTCTGTTGTGGACCCTCATCATCAATTGCCGCGCCAACACCTTGCGTATGCTATCGATCCACATGGGAAACGCCAGATTCTTCAGTGACCCCTTGCGTACAAGCAGAGACAACAAACACAACAGACCCCTAACCCGCATAACTCTGAGCCAGAACAGATCCTGGAACAATACAATCGGACTCTCCTTTTCCTTCGCTCCGTAAGCCGCACACGCACTCTTTGTAGTTTCCATAAGTGCAACATGGCTCACCCTGGAAATCCTGGCTTCGTGATCGCGGTCACCGGCCTGTATTCGATGAATCTTAAGAAATTTGTGTTCCCTGCCAATTTGCAACCAGTAAATATGATCGATCGGGCCCTTGAGCGTGGGATCCAGCCGATACTTCTCGGTGATCGACCGCCGAAGAAAGACTGTTGGCTGGGAGATTGTACACCCACGCAACGCGCACGCTTGATCAAACTTCGGAAAGCATGAAATCATCTGCAGTCCGCTATTCTTTGAGATCAGCGCAACCTCGCCATACACCACATCGACATCGGGACGCGCCTGAAGGGTAGTCACGGAACTGCTCACTGCCCTCCTGTCAAAGTAGACATCATCGGAGTTTAGCCAGCCTACGATTTCGCCTCGCACGCGGTCGAATCCTTTATTGAGAGCATCTGCATGGCCACGATCTCGCTCCGAAATCCACTCGAATGTATAGCCGGGCCCATGATTTGTTTCTTCCCAGCGTCTCAGCAGACCCACGCTACCGTCTGTCGAGCCGCCATCGATCACAATCTGGTGAATCGGACGATAATCCTGCAGTTCGACGGACCGCAACGTCTCTTCGATGAATTCTGCCTGATTAAAGGATGGAGTAACAATACTGACGAGTTTATTTGATTCCATATCCGACCCGTTGTCAAATACTCGCATCTGCCGCATACACTTCATTGAGGCCATGCGCATGCTGTACCTTACGCAGCTATATGAAGCGAAGGAAGTTGCCGCCCTCCGCCAGATTGTACCTAAGGTTTCTATTGCGTGTCCCGATGACTTTCGCTGGAATCCCCGCCACAATTGTGAATGGTGTTACATCCTTCGTGACCACTGCGCCGGCTGCAACAACTGCTCCCTCGCCCACAGTTACACCAGGCAGAATTGTCGACCGAAAGCTTAGCCACGCATAATCGCCGATGTGGACCGGCGCCTCCTCGTAGGCGAAATCCGGTGACTGGTAATCATGCTGACCCGTCCAAATCGCGACGTTCGTAGAGAGATTAACATTATCACCAATGGTAAGACCCGCGCGCGCATCCAGAATCGCATGGTCCCCTACGATTGAACTCTTTCCAATTGTCAGCTTCCAAGGTGAAATCATCCACAGCCCATGGTAGACGAGAGAGCTCGATGCGATCTTAGCACCGCAGATCCTTAACCCGGCCTTTCGCAATGCATGCGACGGCACATATCCAAGCAAAGTCAGTCCCAGTTGAACAACTGATTTTGCGTATATCTTCGCAATTCGCGGCACTGGCATAAGAGACTTCGCAGATCCTGTTTCCATGGTTCAACTTCATCCGATCGGAGTTCAGATACCTTCTTCACAGATGCTCAGCGTGAAGACGACACATCGCCCTCGGTCGAGCGATACCAGCACGCCGATAGTGATGTGTCCAATGTCACTGCACTTAATTCGGCCTGACTTGGCTCAATAGTTGACAATATGTTACGGCCATCTCAGCGCTTGTTGCTACGCCAGTTTGCAAATAGTTCGTTACGCTCCGCCATCAACTTGGCGAGTTTGCCCATCTTGGTCAAGAACCCTGTTATATAACTCCTGATACTGTTCGGCAACCACTGAATACGAGAAGCGCGCCACGACGTTTTGTCGTGATCGAGAACTCAGCGCGGCGCGGCGCTCAGCTCCGTCCAATATCCAACGAATCCCCCTGGCTAGGTCTTCGGTGTCGAAAGGGTGGGCCAAATAGCCGGTGGTTTCGTGCTCAACGTTATCCCTCAAGGCGCTCGCGTCAAACGCTACTACTGGCGTGCCACACGCATGAGCCTCCACGGCGACATAGCCAAAGCTCTCCTGGCGCGAGGGCACCACGACCGCATCCGCGGCACTGTAGTACAAGCACAGGCTGAGATCGTCATCTAGATGGCCGGTGTAGTGAATAGGGAAGCCAAGATCCGGTGGCTCCCTGGGTTCACGCTCGCCCACGATCACCAGCTCCAGCCCGGCCACTTCACCGCGCAAGTGATCGAATGCGCCTTTCAACAGGTCAAACCCCTTGCGAGGGTCGCTCGTGCCGAACATCGCGCCAAAGAGCAACAAGGGGACCTCAAGGGGCAGGCACAGTATTCTCCGAGCGAGCGTTCTATCGATCGGTCGCCACATTTCCGTATCGATTGCATAGGGAATGAGAGTCATTGGCCAGTCATGCATGAGGGCGCTGTGGCTGACACAATCGGCCAGCCAGCGGCTAGATGCTACGATGTGCATGGGCCGACGCCAGTGTTTCAGCTTCCGCTGCCAGGTCCAGCGGTTGAGATCAAAGCCTGATTCGTAGGCAGGCCGGTTTTGGCGTTTGTACCCATCACGCCAGCGATACTCTTCGGTGTAATGCTCCGCTCCGCAAAAACCCCACATATCATGCAACGTCCACACAACCGGCTTCCGCAGTTTGCCAATGTCGGCAATCGACATCATTTCTCCAGCTACCCAATGCAAGTGAATGACATCAGCATCTGACTCGTTTAGCCGTTGCGGCCAACGGGAGGGCAGAATGGCAGGCGAATGAAGAACTCGGTTTTCCGTGCGGAGGACATTGTTGCGGAGGACATTGTTCAGGGAAGCACCCAGGGACTGGCGGAGCTTGATGATCGTGGCCATCCCCCGAACTTCGGGTTCCTGAGCCGTCCAATCGCCCGCAATCGCGCTGCATACATGCATGCGCGAATCTATCCCGTGCCGGCGCAGCGCATGGTGAATGCGATAAGCCGCGCGCGCGGCACCGCCATAGTTATCATAGTAGCTAACCTGCGCAACTTTCAACGGGAGGCTCCAGACGCTTCATTATTGTTAGGCCCAGTACATGAAAGACACGTGCTGGGCTCGACAAGACTTGGATTAAACCGGCTTATGGCTTCGCCACTGACGCACACCCAGAGAAACCGGTGGAAGCAGATAAATCACGCGTAACACTCGGCACGCAAGCCCAAAACCAGCCAATAGCTCCTCAAATGCGCGAGAGCTGCCTATCGATTCGCACGCTTTCTTGCTTCGCAATAGATAGATACGTTCCTGTATGAAGATCCATCCGCGTTTGAGTCTAAATTGTCCTCGAGAAAACCGGTGATAATAGATTCATTGAAACAGCGAAAAGAAATATCGACGAATCCCGAAGTCTCCAGCAGGAGCCTAATCCCATAACGATCGTACATCCAGCGGTGTTTCTCACCAATGCTGGTTTCGTTAACGACCATTGGTCGAACGTTCCGCGGTATAAATGTCTTGACAACAGCCAAATACCAATATATTAGGTGCTGTGACACTCTGCCTCGCGTTATACCCATCAGCCTCTGAAGAAATGTGCTGCGGGGCACTTCTGAGGTCGATATGCACGCCGTCCCGATTCTCGAACGAATATATGTCAGCATCTGGCCGTCGCCGCTCGCTATCACTGATCGGAAGAATTGTTCCATGGCCCCGCCCGGAGATGAGCGGACCAGCTGGTCAAGCAATTCGATCTTGATCCATTCGTATAAACGTGGCTTATCCGAGTCAGAGTCGGAGAGATCAAGAATCCTCAGATATTCGCGCACTGTTTCTTCGAGGCCGGGAACCACTGTACGGATCACGCCACCTGGCTTGAGGACGCGGTGAGCCTCTCTCATCAGGAAGGCAGCCTCCTCCAGCGTAAAGTGCTCAACGACATGGCTTGAGTATACGAAGTCAAAGTGGTTGGGTGGAAAAGGGAATCCGTCAAGAAGATTCACGCGCTGCACAAGAGGGTGATAGCTGTGAAAATCGATATTCGTCCACCCCGGGGCGATTCTTGGGCCGCATCCGAAATTGAGTTTCTTTATCAGTCGTATTCACCGCTGAATGAAAAGGCGCTGCTGTCGTGAGATCTTCTAGAAGCTACGTGACTTCCTCTCCCCGAATAGTCGAAAGATAATTCCAATTTCGACTTGTCATCTTTGTCTTTGTCAGATTCCTAAATAGCTTATGAATCAGCCAAAAACAGAAAGGAAGCGTGATTGCCAGTTGCGTAATGACAGAACCCAAACAGACTCCCATTACCCCTACACGGCGTGTGAGATAGATCGACAGGGCCAGGTTACTCGCGCTCGCGATCACCGCTAGCGCGGTCTGCTCCTTCAAAACCCCCGCGCCATTTAATAGGATGGAGACCACCATGGAAACCGAGTAAACAACCCCCCATACCGCTAAAACGACCAACAGCGACATCGGAGCATGGAAAGACTTCCCCACAATCACTCTCAGAATCCAAGTCCCAGCAAGCGCCAGAAGCGTGCATACCGGGACCGTGATCGCCAGCACGATCCATAATGAGCCGAAGAAGACACGACGTGCCCACGCCACATCGCCGCGCGCTATTGCCTCTCCATAAGCGGGCCATAGCGGATTGATCGCCATGAACACAACCGAGGATACAAAGCTGAAGAGTTTCTGAGGGACCGCGTACACGGCAACGGCCGCTGCGCCGAGGATTTGGGCAATGACGATATTGTCGGAAGTGAAGGCAAGCGCGACCGCGCACTGCAGCACGAAGAACATGATGCCGAGCTTGAAGATCTTGTGCGCTGAACTTGGTCGATAGGCGCGCCAGGAGGGCAGCAGCCAAGGATGCCCGCGAAACAGAATCCAGCCGTTGAACAGGGTTGCGAGGATGCCTGCAAAGACAGATGCAAAGACAAGCCATACGAGGCTGGCGTGCAGTGCAATCACGAACAGGATTGCGCCAAGGGACAGAATGCTGCCGAGTGCGCTTACGACCTGCGAGGAATAGCCCTTCTGCAATCCTGCCTGGGCGCGCGTGATAACGCCCAGTGGGATATTGACAACGAAGGAGGCGTAGAGCACCAGAAACGCCCTAGCACCCTCGGCTGCGACGGCCTCGGACCTCACGTTGAATAGGCGCAACCAGGGCAGGAATGGATAGCCGACGGCCCCGGCTACGGTGAGGAAGGCGGCAATGCACAGCATGAGGGCAAGGGCGCTCGTGACATGCTCACGAGCCAAGCGGCGATCGTCCTTGCCATAAGCTTCAGAAATGGCATTCATCAGTCCGTTTCCGATGCCGAGATCCGCAAAGCCCATTGCCGCGATAATGGAGATGAGCACCATCCAGATGCCGTAGCGCTCACCACCGAGATAGCGGTAGGTCAGCGGTACAGAAACAAGCGAGGTCAGCAGCCCAATCGCTCTGGCCGCACCGGAGGCCATTGTGGTTAGGGCAGCACGACGGAGCCGCTCTTTTGAACGCCCTCCTTCAGTCGCTGTATCGAACGGACGCAGGCGAAACAGCACCGACAAACGCGCGAACTGCTGAAATCCGTTGACCACCTACTCCTTTCTTGCCTCGCCATCTCGATTTCGCCTCGGTGATGGCAGCTTCGAATGGTTCACTCCTCGGCACAGCCTCAAAAGCCATGCCTCGCCTCATTTCGAATCCATTTCACGCGTCATTCTGAAAAGCAGCGAATCCCGAGCCCCTGCGCCTTGCTTCAGCAGTTGATCCTCCGCTGTGCGGTCTCTGTCTGATCGGACGCTAAACTAAATTGTTCCGATTGCGGCATCGCCATCCGCGACAGGCGGCATAGGCTCGCTGGCGGCCACAGATTGTCTGACCTTCGGTACAACCAGAGAGACCATCACGAGAAAGATTCCAAGAGATAGCAGCGAGGACAACAGATCCTGGCTGCGCGATCGCAGCATGGCCACACTCCCCAACCCAGCGAAGAGGCGGGTCGTAAGAAGATTTCGTTGTATTAGAAAATGATCCATGATCCGGGCCAGAATGCCAAGGAGCACACCGGCTATCAAAGCTGTTACGATGGGTGGCCGGTAGTAAAAGAACTCACCAAGATAGGTAAAAATTGAGGCCGACGTCACACCGCTTTCCATCCACGGATATATACACATCGACATCTCAACATTGAACGAAAAGACATGCTTTGAAAAGATGAACGCAGGCAGAAACTTGTTGAAAAATGCGGCGAGATAGCCATACCAAGCCCCTTCAGCACACCCGTCGTTGATCAACAGGCCGAGGTTGATATAGGGGAATGCAACACCATCGAACAACGGATTGGAAAAGACCGACTGGCTGAAATCCCCACGCGCATAGCTCGCGACTGCAAAGGCAGCTAGCATGGCAGCGCCGACCCAGATGAGCCGTCTGGGATTTGTGACTCGCCCAGCCGCAAGGGCGCCTGCCGCGAGTAGCAGATAGGTGCGTCCCGCCCCAACCTCGTTGAAAATACATAGACCAGCAACACACCAAATCACCCGGCGCCATCCACGCGGTATCTTGCTGGATAAGTCCACAAGGCAGAAGGGGAGATACAGCATCACACTTCCAAGCAATTCGACGAAGCCACGTCCCTTCGAGATGTTGGCATTAATCTGGTCTACGGATATCTCAAATGCGTCTCTTCCCTGTAAGAATATGTTGTCGGAGATGTTTCGCCGTCCGAAGAACATATCCCACAAAACGTACACTAGCGCCAAGCCACTCACTAGCGCACAAACGGTCGGGGAGATGTCGGGAGTAGAAACCTGGGCCGGTTTCGCCCCGCGGTTGATCCACCACACCGGCAGCACACAAGCCAGCGTCAGAATGAGCGCTTTTGGTCCAGCCACGAGGAAAGCGGGAAGACCCCAGGCAAGTAGGCCGAAGATGATGAATTGTGCGAGGGAGATGCGATTCATCTTGGTGCTTCAGGGCAGCAGAAGCGACCGCAGCTTCTCATTCGACTGCTCCGCATAGTTCCTTGCCGCGGCGGGATCGACTGACGCGGAGTTGTTTACAAGCTTCACAGTCACTTCTGCAAGGGCGAGGCCATCAACGGGCCACTCTACGTGGGTGATCTGACCCGGAAACGCAATGCGCAGACTCTCGTCCGCGCCCCAGCTCGTGGTGATCAGCGTGCGTCCCGCCATCAACGCTTCAACGGATTTGATCTTTATTCCCGTCGATGGACCCACAGGATTGAGCACGGTCGAGACTTGTTTGTAAAACTCGAGAGTTGACCCGACGGCGCCTAGGACGCGAGCGTTTCCCCTTTCTAAGGCCTGGAGCGTTGCCTTTGGCGCGGTTTTGCAGATGCCGCCGGCCACTACAAGTTCGACGCCTGCTTGTGCCAGTCGGTCGAGAAAATCAGCTTGCGCCAATAGTTCCAGAATGGCCTCGTTTACATAGCTGGGCGCGCCCATAAAGCCTACTCGCCTCGGTTTCTCATTCAATGAAATCGCAATCAATTCAGGATATGACGGCGGCAGAAACTGCAGCACGGGAATTTCAACTCCGTAGAGCTTCTTGAATTCCGCTGCGTCGTACTGCGACACCGCCACGCACCGACTTTGTGAATGAAGTATGGCCCGTTCGTCGCGCGCGTCCAGGGTTATCCAGCGTCGGGCCCCCATGCGCTCGTGGCGGTCCGCCATGACATCACCCGTGACTACAACCACCTTGCTGCCAGCACGATCGAGTTCAAGAAGACGATGTGCCCATGGATAAAAGGAGACAATAATGGAATAGCGTTCCATCCAAGAACGTGGCAGCGGAGTACGCACAGGAAAATGAAAGCGGTCAATCCAGTGTAACTTATTGCATAAAATAGCTCCGCCGCCATACCATACAAGGCCGTTAAAGGATGCAAGCTGAGCAAATGCACTTTTAAGCACATTTGCCGAGAGCCCCATTGTGCACAGCCATCTGCTTGCGGCTGCCGGCCGGGCACCCAGCGAAAGAAGATCCACAGAATTATATAGGCTGCAAAGACCTTGCAGAAGTTGCGCCTGCAGCTGCGCCATGCCGTTGTTCTGGCGCATGTCGATGGGGGAAATCAGAAGCGCCTGTCGCACAATCTTCTCGTCATTCCCCATATTCCGAGCGGCCACTCCAGATGACCTTAGCCACCGCTCTGAGATCCTCGGATTCCTGCCTCCGTCGGAGATGGCAGAACAGCGGCTATCCCTTGGCGAATCGTCTCAATAGTTCCGAGCCGACCACCCGCGGCACTGAACTCCAGCCAACATGACGGATAGCCACCCCGTGGCGCATATTGTATCCCTGCTCCCACCAGCCGTCAGCGAGGGGTGGAAACATGGGCGCTTCGGTTCTGCGAAAGAACGCCGTTGTTCTGACGACACGCTCCAAGGAAAACATGGCATCCTCCCTGAGTACGTCCATCATGTTAGCTACGCTGGGTATGTGAATGTCGTCGACAACGAACCACCCACCGGCCTTGATGTGAGGATAAAAATAGTAATACTCCAAGTCCGGGAAAGGGTAGCCATGCGGTCCATCCAGAAGGACCAAGTCAAAGTCGCGGTCGAATCGGAAAGCAGGGAGCGTTTGCTGCGTGCTGCCAATCACAAACTCGCAAACGCCCTCTTTCAAGAGATCGCTATTCCTCACCTTGTTCAGAGAATGTGCTTCAGGGTCTTCCCCGGGGGGCACATCGCAGGCAAAAACAACATGCCGTCTGGAGGCATGCGACAAAGCGAGAGTGCTTTTCCCGCACCCTGTTTCAGCCGTATCCACCGCCCCGTCCGCACACTGAAAGAGACCGTCAATGACAGCGAGATTGAGAGAGCCGTTTGCATGCCAGTTGGGCGGAAGAGAACGAATAGATTCAATAATGCTTGGCTGGGTCACGAGATTCCTCTTGCCAATGCGTAATCCACCCTAGTCATGATCGAGTGGGAATATGAACCCTTGTGCTTTCGTCCATCGAGCAAAGCGTCGAATGCTCCGGCCATCGCACGCCCAGAGTCATCACACACCATCGGCGAGACCGGCGAATCCCCGGGCCGGCGATTCGCTTTTCGGGCCGGTCTGAGCGTCCGGACCGGACCAGGCTGTGAAGGCAACCCCAAAGAGAGCACGTCCGTCCTTCGATGCATCGGCTTCATCACTGCGCCCCGCTCAGGCGGTGACTCTCTTGAAGTAAGGTTAGCGTTTCTTGATGGACGAAAGGAATTCATGCATCGCAGCTCTGGCAGGATGTGAACTGCCCACGCGCCGCCACGCCTCCTTGCCGAAAACCCATCCAACCGCAACAATCAGAGAGAACAGGGTTCCTATTAGAACGATTAGTTGCCGTCTCGGGGATGACTTCATCTCAGGATACTCGGGAGGGTCGAGCACCTTGACTAAAGGAATCTCTTTCGCTTCTTCAACCTTCGCAACCTCGTACTGTTTCGTCAATACTTCATAGATGGTCTCCTGGATCATCGCGCGGCGATAAAGGTCGGAGTAGGTAACGCCGAGCAGAGGCAGCTCCCGGAGAGAAGGGTATACCTGGTTGGCGTCCATATCTCCGCCAGCCGTCTGCTGCGACCCGCCCAGTTTACGCAATTCACTTTGCAGGGAATCGACGCGTGCCTGCGCTTGGCGGACGCGGACATTGTCTTGGGAGTAGATTGCTTGCAGTCCACGCAATTCGGCTTGCGCCGCCATCAGTTCCCCTTGCAGCCTAGCAGTAGCTTGCAGCATGACGGTGGCCTGGCCCTGCACGTCCATCGTTGCGTTACGGCTTGAGAACTGCGCCAACTGTTGCGTTGCGGCATCCATATCCTGCTTGATTGCTTGTAGCCGCCCTTCCAGAAAAACACGCTCCCGATGAGCCTGGGAGGTGTCCATTGTCACCACGAGCCGATTGAGCTCATCCACGTAAGCAGCAGCCAAATCGCGCGCTCGTTCCGGATCCCTATCCTTCACCGTCAGCGTGAGTACACCGGTCTTTCTATCCTCTTCGATCTTTGTGCGATCAGAGAGGACCCGGCGCGTGTTCACGTAGTATTTCTCGTGGTACACCTTGCGCAGATCCAGGCGGTTGATGATGTCGTCTTGCACGGTACGGCTCGCCAAAATGGCCATGAAGGCCGAACCTGGCGATCGCGAGCTTAGCAGATCGCCGAGGCCCATGCTTGCCACGGGTGCGCTTCCCAGGGCCGACGCCAAGAGTGCGAATCCGGACCTTGATGCCGAATCGGGTGGCATGATGCGAACGCTCGATTGATATGTATTCGGAATGAGGAGTGCTACGGCGACAGATAGGATTATTCCTGACCCGATCGCAAGGATCAACAACCGGCGCTGTCTCCAAAGAAGCGGCAGCGCCCACACAAACCATCGGGATGAATTCACGTTTTCGGTCATCTGCGCGTACCGGATCTCCCGGTCAGAACGCCCCCGACACAGCTCCTGTTAAAGCCACGGACGACATGATCTGCGCGGTCCCGATGAGGTTGCGCCAAATCTGCGAACCGCCAAATACCTTCTCCGGCACGATGATGGAGTCGCCGGGGCGGAGACGAATATCCAGGACGCTCTTGCCAAACTGAGCGCCTCCCTGACTTCCTACGACCGATCCGTCGGCGCGAACAATAAAGATGTTCCTCTTGTCGCCGGAACGCGTCACCCCACCAGCCTGGCGGAGATACCATCTGGCGTCCTTGCCGGGCCGGAACGTGATGCCCGTGGCGTTGTACACCTGTCCGCTGACGAGCACAAAGTCAGGCCGCTTCGGAATGCTCAACGTGTCCCCGGCGCGCATCTCAATATCCGCGGGTGTGTTCTCCCACTCGCCGATGTTCGCCGAGATCCGAATAACCAGCCGGCCGGTTGAAGGGTGGCTTCGCAGGGATGCCAGGACCTGCTGCTGTTGCTGTTGCATTGTTTGCAGTAAATTCTGCTGTTCCTGCGGCGTAGAAAGTCCAGGTGCGATGTTGGGTGTGCTGCTTTCGATACGGCGAATCATCTCCTGGCGATTGTTCTCCTCCATTTGCCGCACCTGTACCCTTTCGAGCACCGCGCCTGCCGGATAGGCCTCCTCGCGGAAGCCCCGGGCCCGCTTTAATACCGAACTCAGCCGCTCCCCTTCCTCGATTCCATATGTGCCGGCGAATTGTACTTCGCCGTTCACGGTCACTGACGCCCCAATGTCTTGCCATCCGGTGAGTTGTCGGATTCCAACGACATCTCCGGGCTGCAGAACAACATCGGCGTTTTTATCGCCGCTCAGCGCTTTGGCAATGTCAACGACACTATGCTTGATCAGCACATTCTGGCCGTTCTGTATCTCGTAATAGGAAAGATCGGCCTCCTCACGGTAAGCACTGCGCCGGAAGCCGCCAGCCATGCGCACCAGGCCGGATACGGTCATGCCTTCCGACATGGGGTAATCGCCTGGCCGAATCACCTCGCCAAAAATCGACACTCGGGGAGGATCGATCTCGTAGCGCCCGAAAATGCGGACCACGTCGAATGGCTGAAGTGCGATCTGGTCATTGCCAACCAATGTGTCGGGAAGATTGAAGCTCATGGTTTCAGGACGAAAGTCGGGCGGTTGCAAGCGGATGATCTCCGCATGGCTGGCCGGCTCCGGCATCACGTCCTGATAGGAGTGCAGGAGGTCATTCACCGTCATGCCATCCCGCCAGGCATATGGGCCGGGCTTAAACACGTGTCCATCGAGGAATACCACCTGGCTGTTGTAAGGAAGGATAGGGGAGACGACGACCTTATCCCCATCCTCCACCTGAAAAGCTGGGAGCTTTGTGATGTCTCCCAGTGGGGATTCGGGAAGGCGAACGCCGAGCATGGTGCGCCGTTCGTGGGCCTCTACCCTCTCGACTCGAATCTCCTGAAGACTCGCAGTAACCAGGAGTCCTCCAGCGAGATTTAGAACATCTTTGATATCTTGCTCGCCCTTCAGTTCATAGATGGCCGGACGGCGCACCATTCCCGCTACGGTCACCTGCGGCCCCACCGGAGGCACCAGGATCGTGTCGCCTGGCAACAAGCGGTCTAGATCCGACCGGACTCCTTGCAGCAAGAAATCGTAAAGGTCGATTTCCCGTACCAACTGTTTGCCGCGATACTGCCGCAAGACGCGCAGAGAGCCACGGCTGGTGGGCCCCCCAGCGACATAGAGGGCGTTCAGCGGTGTCGACAAAGAACTGACATCGTATGCCCCCGGCCGCTGGACGTCGCCCACCACATAAACCCTTACCGTCCGCACCCGGCCCAATGAAATCTCCACCCGCTCATTCTGAAATTGCGTCCCAAGCGCCTGCTGGATAGCGCTCTGGGCCTGGGAGATGGTCAGCCCCGAAATCGTGATGGCGCCCGCCTCAGGCAGCGCGATTTGCCCTTGCCGGTCAATCGTCCTGTCGAGCCGATTCGATTGACCTCCCCACATATTTAGGATCAGGTTATCTCCTGGCCCAAGAACGTAATCGGGACCTACTGGAAGGTCCATTGGCAATTGGTTTGCGTTGCCGGTGCCAAACCGGAACATGTCACTGCCGAACCTCCGCATATTGCTGCTCGTCGCAACATCCTGTGAATAGAGATCGACCAGTGATGGAAGATTCGGATAAGGAGTGGGCCTGTGTGTCCGGGCGTCGCTTGATGGCTCTGCCGGGCGAGGCTGAGCGCTCGATAGTTTGCGGGCCGGCGCGGCTTTTACCGTCTCTATGTTTGTCGCGTAACCCTGAGTTATAAGCGCCGCCGACGCCTGGCTGCGAAGCGCCGGATCCTGCCAGATGCAGTTGTAAATTCCGTTATCGGAAATCGTCGTCGGATCGACACCGTATCTTTGCCCGGCAATGTCTTTGAAGTTGGCGAGGACATCCGGATTTTGTTGAAGAATTGAGATGATTTGGTCTGCTGGCATTACCGGCTGATTGGATGTTCCATCAATATCTTGCTGGGTGGCCTGCACCGGATTTTGCTGATCGGCCTGCTCCAGGTCCTGCTGCCTGGTTTGCATCAGGTCTTGCTGACCGGCCTGCACCAGGTCTTGCTGACTGGTTTGGACCAGATCCTTGTCGAGATAACATGCCGGCGGTGTAGCGGATGGGTTCGCGAGCACCATTTGCTGGCTATCGGGTTGAGTACTCTCTTGCATGGCCGATTGAGTACTCTGTTGCACGGCCGATTGGGTACTCTCTTGCGTAACCGAAGACCTTGCCAGGAGCACGCACAGAAGCGCGAGACAGAATATATGAAGCCTGCCGCCCCCTTTGAACTCGGTACTAAATCGATGGAAGAGATTCTGCATTGTGTTCTCAGTACTCATGACCTGGACTTGTCACATTGATTCGTTGCAATCGGCTGGCTGCTAGTTCAATTGCCCGACGCTGCATCTTTCTGGCGCCACCTCAAAAGGCAAGCACGCGCTTCGGGAACCATGTGAGCTGAATCGTCGTGGCCGTTACGGTCTGCTGTCCCGCCAGGTAGACGGGCGCTTTGTAGTGTTCGACGGTGAAGTCGCCCTTCACCTCGATGTCCTTGCCAAGGCGCTTGACGGCCTGGACGTTGAAGTCGTTCAGCGTGGCGCCGCCGGGGATGAAGTCTCTGGCGGCCTTCTGGCGCCGCATCGAGAACTGCACCCATTCGTTGCCGCTCAGGTGGTAGGTGATCCAGCCCTGGCCGCCCTTGTCCTCGCGCCCGATCCAATCGCCGAACAGTTGCCCCTGGTTCGTGTATCCCTGTTTTTCGAGCCCCTCATAGTACATGAACAGGCCGCCCTGGCTTCTTGAAGTCGGCGGGTCGGTGGTCGCGCCCTCGACGCGGACGTCGAGCCTGGGCAGGCCGGGCACGTGCGATAGGTAGAGACCCGGACGCACGGCGGCCCGGCGCGGGGCATCGATCGGAGACAGATCGTCGTGCACCTCCGAGTCGCTGTAGAGGGTGAGCCACTTCTGGAGGTAGGGCAGACGCCACGTGAAGTCGAAGGCGCCGAAGCGCGCGCCAGGGTCGCCGCGGCTGTTCTTGACCGAAGCGACCGGGGCCGACAGGCTGAAGAAGCTCTTCAGAAACGTGTGCAGCGTGACCGGCGAGTGGCCCTCCCCGCCGAAAATCGCCGTGCGCTCAAAGCCGAATTCCAGATCCTTCAGCGGTTTGAAGCTGACCTTTTCCACGTGCACCCATGGGTTGCCGGCGCTGATGACGTTTGGCTGGCTCGTGGTGTCTCCGGTGAAAAGCGGATTCGGCATCAGCGTATGTCCGCGCAAGGCCCCGATGAGAAACTCGTACCGGAACGGCCCGGTCAACCGCGAGAGCAGCGGAACGTCGAGCGGCTCGATGCGGTTGATCTCGAAGGCATAGAAGTTCTGCGCGTTGTTGGAGAAGGCCATGCTGGCTCCCTGCGCGGGCCCCAGCCACTGGTCCTGCTTGCCGATCGAGAACACGTGGTTCAGGACCTGGAAGGAGAGATATGCCTCCAGGAACCGCCCCTGGGTTCGAGTGGCGATCGGCCCCTCGGGAATCGTCGCCTGGTTCGGGTACGCCGTGCCGGGAGAAACCGGGCTCACCGTCAGGTCAACCTGAGCCAGCTTCTGGTAAAGCGCTGCCGAGTAGCCCGTAGCCGACGGAGCACCCTGGAACTCCCCACGCACATAAAGCGCGAATCGTCCCGCCGTCGCGTAGCCGCTCACGCCGGAATAGTTATTGAATCCGTTTTCGAAGGGACGGCCGTAATCGTTCACGATCGTCGACCCGAGATGATAGCTGTCGTCCAGTGGAGTGCCCGTGATTCCCCTTGCCACGCTGTAGACCGACTCGATCTGCGAGCCGCCCTGGTGCTGCCCGCACGGGCCCTCCATGTCGAGGTGCAGCTCGCGATTCAGCGCGTCGTAGATGTGCCGCGCCTCGGCCGCGCCCGGCTCGCCGTTCGCTTCGTCGTCCTCGATCGAATCTTCCGTCTCTTCCAGCATGTGCATCAAGCTGGCGCGCGTCCACGGCCGCAGACCCACGTATGCGGCATCGACGTAACCCAGCGAGTAAAGCCGCAGGACGGCCGCATACAACCAACTGTCCACGGGGATGTACGGAGAACCCAGCACGAGTGAATCGCAATCAGTCGCGGCCTCGCCTGAATCGCTGCCACGCCCGTTAGCATCCTCGTCTCCCTTTAAAGGCGCGGCAAGCAACGTATTGGCGACGCCCAGCAATGTTCCCATGAGCAAAACCAGGAAAAGAAGTACTTGTGATTTCCTCAGGCGCAACGTCAGCCTTTCTCCCATGACTTCAATGCGAGAAATACATTCAACTGAACAGCCGGTTCAGCGTCGCCCGAAATAGCCGCTCGGATCTGCCGCATGTCTTGTTTCATCGGTTCTAACGGCTACGCCAGCTTCCCTGTCTTGAACGATTCCATCTCCGCATTCAGTCTCTCGATTCTCTTTTCCAGCCTTTTCACCTTGGCGGAATATTCTTTCATCGTCGAAACCAAGGCAGTCTGAGGATTCGCGAGGCTGCAAATCGCGGTTCGCGCGAAGTCCGAAATGCTTCGCGCTCCGCTCGAGACGCAGAATCGCTGCACGGCGGAGAACTCCTCAGCAGAGAGCCGCACACTGATCGAGCGTATTCGCGGTGCGAGGACAGACATGAAAGTGGAAGATTGTCCAACAGAGTGGCGAACTTATCTCGCTCAAAGGCAAGAGTGGAATAAGCTCTGAGATGACCCTAAGGCAGGCTTCGCCCTTTTCGGCCACAGGCACGAATCAACACTTGAAACTCCAGTTGACCCGCGCCATTGACGCGGTACCGTGCTGCGGTCTTTGAACTTCGATTTGCCGGGGCGCCTTTTCCGGCCGACTACTCTTTGTCCGACCTCAGGCCCGTTTGTGAAAGCAATAGGACTTTACCACGACTTGTGGAGCAGTACAAGGAAAATGCAACACAATTGCATGACAATTGTGAATATCTGCTCTCGATACGCCGCTATGACGATGAGGCAATTCACGTGAACGCCTTCTCTAAATGAACCAGTCGCCTTTCTTGCTCTAGTGGATCTTGCCATCAGAGTCCGAGAAGTATCCGGTTATCTGAATTCAACGATACCTGCGCAACATCAACTCTTCACTGGCTCACAACTTCAGGTAGACCACGCCGCGTACTCTTCTGAGCTGTTGCGGACCGGAATTCTGAAGTGTGTGCGATCGGGGCCTCTAAACCCCCAGAAACCACATCCGTCAGAACCAGCTTTGAGTGATTGATGGCATACAATGCCAGCTCGACTCGAGTTGAGACACCCAGTTTGTCAAAGATCCTAAATAGGTTATTTCTTACGGTATGCTCGCTCAACTGCAGTTCCTTCCCGATCTGCCGATTCGTAAGACCGTCGGCGACGAGTCGAACAACCTCCACCTCGCGCTTGGTCAGCAGTTGCTCTCCGCCGGCGTTCACTACTTGAATCGGCGCGCATCTGGAGAATGCCTCCAGGAGCTCGCGTAATTGGGCGCCATTCGCCCAAACCTGACCGGCGTCGACCTGTTTCACACACCGGCAAAGGCTTTTGAAGTCCTCGTTCGCGGGAAAAAAGATGCCCATTGCGCCAGCGTGGAAAGCCGCAGTGACTAAGTGACCCTCATTGCGCTCCAGGAGAATCACGCACTTGATGTCTGGAAACGTTTCGTGGATCTGTTGCAGTGCGACGAAACCACTATGCAGTCCATCATTCAGAGTCGAACTGATGAGCGCTACGTCGATCTCGTGAGCTCTGACAGCTCGGAGAGCATCACTCACGGTTTCTGAACAAGCAAACACTTGAAAGCAGCCACGGCGCTTGAGCGCTTGCGTGTAGAGCTCGCTGGCCATCGTTCGCCGGCACACGGGAAGAACGGAGATCGTCTTTTGACTCGGTACCATCGCACGCACCTTTATAGGGGCGTTCTTAGTGGCTAAATCAAAGGAGAGGTTGAGGATACAAGAGCAGCTTGCGCGGACAACATCCGGGACGACCGGGACCATGTCCTCTGCTCGCCGAAACGAAAAATGACAACCTTCTGTTCATGATTCTACGACCGTTTGGAGCCGCACCAAGATTACCTAAGAGCGCGTTTCATCCCTGCCCTTTAGTAACATGCGCAGGTTACCGTAAGGCAGAACGTGTTGAATGCATTTGACTTGAATGGTAATGCGGTTGAGCCCCGGGAAGGGGATCAGATCGTTACTCGGGGCAGTCGTAACGGGCTAATGGCAGAAAATTCAACTGTTCTTCATGGTGGCTGGACTGTTTCTTCGATTCCACCGGCGCAAATTGCAGGGGGACGTGCGATCAACCGCTGGAGTGTTCACGTCGCACGTGAAGGGCTACGACCGGTGTTAGCCTCTGCCCCTAGCCTCTTGCGCGTGCATTCATCGATCAGGTCCAACATCCTCTTTATCTAGCCATCGCGTCCCGGGCAAGAGGGTCCACGGACCCTGCGGCAAGACGTGGTTGACCCGTTCCCGACGCGACGAGTGCGCACTGGACCAGCGTCGCGCTGCGACCAACGCGCCAAATCGTTGCCAGACGCAACGGCACAAAGCGCTTAGAGAGAATGTGATTGGCAAGCACTCCCGAATCGACGGACCGGCAGCCTCCGTTGCTTAGAACTGATGAAAGTCCGCCGACCATCGGGTACATTACGCCCTGCTTAGCAGAGACATTTGTCCTTGCTCTGTGCGACGAATGTGGGGAATCGGCGTCACGCTGTACCCATCACCAAGCACCAAGAGCGTGACAGATATACCAGGGTTCTTCATTCTCTTGTGTCAGCGGCGCTGTTCTCCTACGTTCAAGGGAAGGGCTTTCACTCACAAATGCTGGGTCTGAGAATCGGTGCCGGCAGTTTCTCTTGTAAGACGGATCTGGAATTGCGGCACTCCAAGCGGTATCAACTTGCAGCCCCCGTAAACTTCTGGTGGCTCTCTCCGGACGGATCGATTCGGGCCAGTCAGGGCATGACTCGGGATATCAGTAGCAGCGGTGTGCTGGTGGTAACCAGTGACTGTCCGCCTTCAGGCACACGGATCCAAATGACGGTTCTCCTCCCGCGACGGGATGGTAGCGGTCACGGAATGGAGTTGCACGGAGAAGGCACAGTAATTCGCCTCGAAGAAAGCGCAAATCCGCGGCAACAGAAGCGAAGAAGCGAATTTGCGGCATCGGTGCACTTCTATCCCGAAATTCCAGACGACTCAGAACATCTATCCCAAGCCCATTCTGAGCCGTTGCAATAACGCGCCGTGACAGGCGCCAATGAGCGCCAGCGGTAAAGAGTGACTTCCTTGCCGCACGCTGTGAATAACAGCGCCGGCGAGTGGGAATGGCGAAGCTGTGTCCAGATACTACGAAGATACAGTCGATGCAGAGTGCCGTCGTCCGGAATTTGCGCGCAAGTGGTTCGCTGCATATACGGCAAGCCATCACGAGAAATGCGTCTTTGAGCAACTGACTCATCGAAGAGTCGAGTCGTTTCTTCCCTTGTACCGGCCTTCTCGCCAATGGAAGAAGAGAACTCCAGTAACCCTGGCTCTGCCGTTGTTTCCGAACTACGTGTTTGTCCGCATCTCGCGGAAAGAACGAATATCGGTTCTCGAGACGCCGGGAGTCTTCTCAATTGTTGGTGCGGCGCACCAAGCGTGGGAATTGCCGGAACAGGAAATCGAGGCACTTCGCAGCGGAATTCGAGAGCGCAAGTGTGAGCCTCACGAATACCTGGACATCGGCGAGCGGGCCAGGGTTAAGTCTGGTGTGCTTGTCGGGCTCGAAGGCATCATTCTCCGCAAAGAGAACAGCCTGAACATCGTGTTGAGTCTTGACCAGATCATGCAAAGCGTCGCCATTGAAGTTCACTCGAGCGAGCTGGAGCCTATCTCCCCGCGGGAGGCGCCGCCCGCCGGCTCAACGATGTGACATTTCCAAGAGCCTTGAGTCCCAAAACGACTTCCGCGTTCTGTCCACTCTTACCTGGCTTCATGTTGGCGTTCAACGTTGATTGTGGCCTCGGGGTTCTGCGCCCAGCACGAGTTTCCGGTTTCCCTTCCAAACGCGGCGATGAGGTCGCAGCCCAGTTGTTCGGTGAATCGATTCTCCTCATCCTTCATTCCAATTGCTGATTAGCCGGAGGCATATCCGCGTGATCTGCGTAGAACAAAGCAATGCTCAAGTACTCGGCGTCTGCTTGGAACCACCAATGCAAGCAATGCCATGGCATGTGCTGCATGTCCGCTCCAATTTCGAGAAACGAGTCGCGCTGCATCTAATCGCGCGTGGCGTAGAGCATTACCTGCCGCTCTACCGTGAGCGCGTGAAGTGGACGGACAGGAGCGTCATTACCGAGCGGCCGCTCTTCTCTGGGTATATTTTTGCTCGATTCCTTCCTCATCAGAGGATTAGCGTCATCAGCTCCCCCGGCGTGGTGCGTTCGCTGGGCGATGAAGAAGGAAGTCTGGTGAGCTGCGCGGAACTTGACAGGATTCGGGAGGGGCTGACCTGCGGACTTCTATTGCGCCCTCACGCCTACGTTTCTGTCGGGACGCGAGTGCGGATCCGCACCGGAATCTTCGAAGGCGCTGAGGGTATAGTGACGGAAATCCGTCGACAGTGCAAGATAATTCTCACTCTGGAAGCTGCGCGTCAGTGCTTTTCACTCGAAGTAAACCTCGATGAGATCGAGGTTCTAAAAGAGATGGCCGTTGAGATCGATCCGTCATCGAAAAGCGGGTATGGTTATTGGGCCTTGCAGACTGTGCGACCATGATGAGGCGTTACGTTTCCAAGCCGAATGCTGACCGGGCGGACTGAGGCGCGCGATGCAACTCGTCCTGCCCAAGTCCGGGCGTCATTCCACAAATCGCGCTCCGCGCGGCTGGAAGACAAGCGATTACAGGCGGTTTGTTACGCACGAAGGTCAACATGACAGCGTACCACCCCATTCTCTTCCGTGAACCATGCACAGCTTGACAGATTGAAGTGCGCAACATCCCCGGCGAAGCGTCAAGGCAGGGAGCTTCGAACGTCTGTCGACGACGCGACGTGGGCCTGCGCGTCGCTCGTCGCGAAAAGGGGTCCAAGAAAGTGCGCTTGGCATCGACTCGTTCCTTTGGGTCGCTCTTCAGCATTGGCGGACCTGCGCGAAGGGCCGAATCTGAACCATCGCAAGGGTGCTGAAGCCATTCACAAGATCCATAGCACCGGCGTCAGCTTGAAAGAAAAGGAGGCTGCATTAGGCCGCACTGTATCTCTCCTTTGAAGCCCCGACAAGGCGGCTGAGGCCCGAGAAAGGGGACCCTTCCCTCGTGCGTGTATTGGTTAGAAAACAAGGTACCGAGTTGGAGCGAAATGGTGTTTCGTCACCACACCGCTTCACCAAGCCAGAGGCCTGCGCACCGTCGCAGCCGCAAATGAGAGCAATGCACAGAAACTCCCAAACGAAGACGACTTCAATTCGTATGATTCCGTCATACCAGGCTGCCAAAATGGAAATACCGGCTAAGCGCTTTATCGCCAAATATTCAATCGTCGTCCCTGTTCATAACGAAGAAGAGAATGTGACCGTCCTATACGCGCGGCTCAAGCAGGCCATGCAGCAGGTCGACGACTCGTTCGAGCTCATCTTCGTCGACGACGGCTCCAGCGACCGCACCTACAGGCTGCTGGAGGAGATCGCCGCCGTCGACAGCCGCGTGCTGGTCGTCAAGCTCCGCCGCAACTTCGACCAGACCTGCGCTCTGGCGGCGGGCTTCGATCACGCCTCGGGCGAGTTCATTCTGGCCATGGACGGCGATCTGCAGCACGACCCCAACGACATTCCCGCGATCATCGAGAAGCTCCACGAGGGGTACGACGTCGTCTCCGGCTGGCACAAGGCGCGGATCGACAGCTTCTTCCTGCGCCGCCTGCCCAGCCTGTGCGCCAACTGGATCATGGCCCGCCTCTCCGGCGTGCCCATTCACAACTTCGGCACCACCTTCAAGGCCTATCGCCGCGACGTCATCCAGAACATCCCGCTCTACGGCGAAATGCACCGCTTCATCCCCGCGCTGGCCAGTTCCTATGGCGCGTCGATCTGCGAGATCCCCATCCGCAACCTGAACCGCGAGCGGGGCCGCAGCCACTACGGCCTGGGCCGCACCTACCGCGTCTTCTTCGACCTCATCACCATTCGTTTCCTTCTCAAGAACATGAGCCGGCCGCTGCACTTCTTCGGCGGCTGGGGATGCGCGGGCGTGCTGGCCGGCGGCGTCACGGCCGCGGTGTTGCTGTGCACGAAACTGTTCGATCCCCGGATCGACGTCATGCATGAGTATGGTTTCTGGGTTGTCCTGACTTCTCTGCTGATCGTCTCCGGCGTCCAGCTTCTGGCGTTCGGCCTGCTCGGCGAACTGCAGGTGCGCCAGTACTACAGCAGCCAGCGCGCCGCGTCCTACACTGTGGACCGCATGGTGCGGCTGGAGTCGGCCGATGAGCAGCCCCTGCTCTCCGAGCGCCGGGACGGCATGCTACAGAGTCGGGAGTAGGAACACAGGAGAATACTCTGCGAGAAGATTCCCGCTCTGAGTATGAGTCTGCTACGTCCCTGCCTGCACATCGCAAAACCGCCACGAGCGATGCTGCGTGATGTTAGAGTCCCACGGCTAACGAGCAACCCCACCACGGCGCAGCCTGTAAACTTCGCTGAGCTGCATCATTCACTGTAAATATCCCCCGGCAGAGCCGGGGGCTTTACGGTGTGAGCCGCTCAAAGCGGCTTGAGCGGGGTCGCTAACGCGGCCCCGACGTGATTGGGGCCGCCTTACGGCGGCTATTTCCACATTCGCAGTTGGTCCAGGCGCTTGTCCTCAACTTCTTGATTGCGGATGTACTCGCGAATCGCCGTTTCATCACGCCCCACCGTCGACACAAAATACCCGCGCGCCCAGAAATGCTGGCCTGCGAAATTCTGCTTGTGCTCACCGTAGGTCCGCGCCAGGTGAATCGTGCTCTTGCCCTTGATGAAACCCACCACTTCCGACACCGCATACTTGGGAGGTATCGAAAGCAGCATATGCACATGGTCCGGCATAAGGTGGCCTTCCAGCACCCGGCTTTCCTTCTGCTCGGCCAGACGCCGAAAGACCTCTCCCAAATGCTGCCGAAGCCCTTCATACAGCACTCGACGGCGGCATTTGGGGATAAAGGCTACGTGGTATTTGCACTCCCATACGGAGTGACTTAGACTCTCCAATTGGTCCATCCAGATTCTCCTTGATGTGTGCTTTGGTCGGCTCACATCTGGAGCTTCTTGGATGGACTCCCGGAAATGTCAAACTGCTACTGCCACCCCGGCAGAGCCGGGGGATCTCCTCTCCCTTTAGTCCGGCAGAAGTGAGAGTTCATCCGGTTCGGACGGGTGGAACCGCCGAACTGTGCCGAAAGCACAACAGCATCAGCAAGCAGACCTTCTACCCCTGGAAAGGCCAGGGGTTCCCCGCCGGCGCGTCCCGCGAGGGGCGCGTGGATTGGGAGTCTACCTGCACCTGATCTGAATGTCGAGTGCCCGATCGAGAGCGCTGTGGCGAACTGAAGAATCCGGAAAAGCAAAGAACGTCCAGCGAGCCAGCCAGTCGGCGTACCAGGGCACCGAGCCCTCCTCAAGCGGTTCGACCCCTGGCGGAGACGGCTTGGGGCGGGTACGCTGGATAATCTCCGCGATGGGCACGCCTCGGGGAGCAGTGATCTTGGGCAGGGTCCCGTTTGCCTCGGTTTCGGCGAGTATCCTCCGGGTTTCGTCGACGATGTTCTCGCCGTAAACGCCCGAGATTCCTTCTGTCTCAATCCACTTGCAGATCAATTCACAGCCGGCCTGGGCTTCTTTGGCTCGTTGCGCTGCGGCGCACGCGCGCTGCTGAGCTTCGCGAGCGGCTTTGGCTTCAGGGGGGTAGTGTCCAGTTTCTTTCGCACTTTCGATCTTCCGTCCTATTCAGGAAGGTTGTTGGGTTGGGGTTGTTTTGCTGCTGGCCCCCATGGGGGCCAGCAGCAAAGCGGTCAGGCGATGGCCACGACTTCGGCCAGCCGGTCCATCTGCAGGTAGCGTTTGGTTCCCCACTTAGTTGCGGCAACATGGCGTAGCCGGGCCGCTCCCAGCGGCGCATGCGCGTGCCCACGGCCTCCTGCTGGATGTACTGCGAGAGAGCAGTTCGCTGCTGAGCGTACTTGGTATGGAAGGGAGTGGGCAGATAACGCATGGGGTTGAGAGGATGCTGGTCGCCCTCGAAGAACATCTCTTCGGTGAATTTACCGGCAGGGCTTTGGCTGGGAGCTCCGATGAGTACATACTCAACCTGTAGTTCAATCCGGGCAGCTCCCTCTTGACGGGGGGCGCCTTTTCGGTAGTAATACTCATATGAGTAAGATGTGTCCGCGTCGTCTACCCGCCTTCCGTCACACCAGCGCCGATCCCCAACACTGCGCCCAGCTCTTCGGGGGGGCGTATCCGCCACTGCCGCGATCTGGACGGCCGGCCCCTCGAGGAGTTGGCGCCGCTGGCTGGCTTGGCGCCGGCGGAGTGGGAGGCCATCGAGGCCGGCCAGGCGCCGGATACCGTTGAACAGGTGCTGATGCTGGCCACCGCGCTCCGTTTGGGCGATTCGTGGCTGGTTCCTCTGCTTCGCCTCTGTGCGCGAGCCCAGGAGAAGCGATAACCGCGACTGGCCGGGCCTCGCCTGGAGGCCCTGGCCATCGGTACTCATAACTGGATATACTCACTTCCCGAGAGAGGAGGTGAGTTCTATTCGCAAGGAAGAAGGAAAGGTCAAGAGAATGAACCTCAACGTCCCTGCAGAGCTGCACAGCGCCTTCAAGGCGGCGACGGCCGCCAAGGGCGAAAACATGACCGACGTGCTGATGAAGTTCATCAAGAACTACGTCGGCAAGCGCGTATCGAAGCCGAAGGGGCGGCGCCGGTGAAACGCGCCGCCGCCTACACCCGGGTGTCCAGTGTCGACCAGCACCCGGAGACCCAATTGCTGGATCTGCATCAGATGGCCGCGCAGCGCGGCCTGGAGATCGTCCAGGAGTACACGGATCGCATTTCCGGCGTGAAGGCGCGGAGGCCGGGCCTCGACCAGCTGATGGCCGACGCCCGCCGCGGCCGCTTCGATGTCGTTCTGGTCTGGGCCTCGGACCGGATCGCCCGCACGGTAAAGCACTTCCTCGAAGTGCTCGATGATTCCTCCGGTATCCCACAGAAAACACGACCCCTATGAGCTCCGAACCTCCTTCGGAACCCCAAAGAGAACCTGCTTGCCCGTGAAACTTCTGCTCGGCGGGGTGGTCAACTTTTACTCCGCCACAACCCGGCGCTCACGCGCCGACTTGTGGTCTATTTTTGCGCCGCCGCGTACAAAAGTACGCTTTCGGCTCACCGAAGGCGGGGTGAGCGCGCACGCTAAAAGTTTGGCGGTAGGCCCATACGCCGTAGATGGTTCCTACCAGGATCACAATAAAGTAGGGGATATGGACGATTGTTGCCAACAAGGTGAGCCCAACGAGAGGCAACCACGGTGCACTTGCTCGCCACGCTGTTAAGCGTGACCTCGTTTCGAACAATTCCAGAAAGAACAAGAACGCGAAGAATGTCATGATTTCAATGCACGTCGCTCCCATATGGACTTGCCATCCTGGGAACTTGCCTATCTGAGGCTCCCAAAACTCCAAAAGGTCCGGGAGGAAGATCTCAACGGCAATGAAGGCACAGGCACCCCCAAACAATGCAACCAGCAGTGTTGTCGGGGTGTGGTGATACTCGTAACTCGGCCGCTTCTTCCGTCTTGCCATCCAATTCTCCTGCCAAGCGATTCAATCCTCAGCCCCTAATCGTGAGAACCGGGCAAGAAGCATCTACTATGATCCGAAAGGCGCCTGATGTTCTCATCTCCATGCTGATATGCGAAGTCTTCCGGATGCCGAGCACCAGGAGGTCGATAGATCGCTCTCTGATGTGTTCAAGGATTTTGTCGTGCGCCCCGCCGACAGCCAGATAGGTTCTCGGATCGCAGAATTCTTTGGCACATTGCGGCACGAGTGCGTCAAGGGCACTGAAGAAGCGAGCCTGAAGATCGGCGAGACGGTCTGGATACTCTATTTCGGACTCCCGAATCACATTGAGCACATCAATCTTCGCCCCGAAAACCTCGGCGAACGTAACCGCATAGGTCGCAGCATTGGCGGCCGCCTCAGTAAAGTCGGTCGCAAAAAGAATCCTCTCGAACGGGAACGTTTGTGAGGACAACGGCCGAACCTGAGGTCCAACGGTAAGCGCCGGCCAGCGTGTGGACCGTAGGATCTTCTCCGCGACCGAGCCGATGATTCGCCGCTCGAGCCGGCCGCCACCATGCGTTCCCAGAACGATCATGGACGGCTCATGCTTATTCGCCAGATCTGGAATCACATCTTCCGGATTTCCTTCCAAAAGTGCGGGAACGATCTCGATCGAATTTGCTCCCAGAAAATCAGCCTCTTTCGATAGAAGATGCGTCAAGTTCTGTCTCTGCTGGCTTGATCGTCTGTCACCAACTTCAACCTCCAACGCGGCTTGTTCAAGCGTGAAGGCATGAGTCACCAGCAGCTTTGCTGAGAAATAGGCGGCCATGCGAGCGGCGTAGAGGCCGGCGTTCTTGGAGCAAAGAGAAAAGTCTGTTGCATAGACAACGGTCTTCAGGTTCAATTCGGGCCTGTCGCCATTCACTGGCATGGTGGCAATCTCCTCGAAAGAGAGCTCAACATCAGAATGATCAGTGCGATCGCCTCTCACGGAGATATGGATACGGTCCGGTAGAGGGGAGAATCCTACCACGCCGAAGATGGCACGGAAAATTCCACAAGGCTACTGGCCTGTCTGGAACCGTACTACCGCGAGCGCGGTTTGATAGGCGTAGCGGGCATTGGCATAGGCGATCTCTGCCTGCGTTTGCGCCAGTTGCGCCTGGGTTAGCTCCACGATCCCGCTCAAGCCGATCTTGTACCGAGCTTCCGATAGATCGAGAGCCATGTTCGACTCGTTCAGCATTTCCCGCGTGACGCCGATGCGCTGAAACGCATTCTGCGCATTCAGAACTGCAGTGCGCAAATCGCGTGCAATCACATCGCGCAAGTTCCTCACTTGTTCCCCGGCAGCATTGGCGCGCAGCTTTGCCTCCCGTGCGCGGGCGTTGTACAGAAATCCGTTGAAGACCGGAATACTAATGTTTGCGCCAGCGGCGCCATACCAGGAAGATTGAATCTGATCCGCGCGCACCGGCGTGCCACCCACCGCGGCCAGCGCCGAAACGGTCGGCATCCACAGATCGCGTTCGGCGGTGCTGAACTGGCGGGCAGCGGTGTAGTTGTAGTTGAGCGCTGCGAGATCGGGACGCGCCGCAAAAGCCGTTTGCAGCAACGCTTCGGCATCCTGGGGCGCAGGCTCGGGGTTTGCCGTAGTCTCATCCACGAGCGTGTATTGTTCATCCCGTTCGGAGCCCAACACGGTGTTGAGGCTCGCCATGGCGTCGGCGGCGTCATTCTGGGCGTCGAGCAAAAGCAGTTTGGCCTGTGAAAGTTGGACATTCGCAAAGCTTAGATCGAGATCCGACCGCAGCTTTGCCTTGGTGAGAGCGCCCACCTGGTCCACGGTCGCCTGGCGCTGGTTTACCGTTTCCTCCGCCACCTTCAGGACCGCCTGGCTCGTCAACACCTGATAGAACGCCTGATCCACGGTCAGCGCGATGTCGAGCTCCGTGGCCCGCTCGTTTTCGAGTTGCGCTTTGGCGTTCGATTGCGCGCTACGCACCAGGTTGTGCGTGCGCCCGAAGTCGGCGATCAGTTGGCTGACCGTCAAGCCGCCCGCGGCGCGGTCGTAAATGGATGGATTATTCAGCAGGCCGGCCGTGATGCGGCTGTTCTCGTGCGCGCCTACGGCCGTCAGGTCACCCTGCGCCGTGGGCAGTTCGGCAGAACGCACTTCCCGCGTTACCTGCGCCTGTGCTAGCGCTATGAGCCGCGCCACGTTGATGTTCGGGTTGTGCTCGATCGCCATGCGCTCCGCATCCGCCAGCGTCAGTCTCGGTCCCAGGGACGCAACAGGCCCAGATGGCACTTGAGCAGCCGGCAGTTGCAGCGAAGGCATTGGCGCCGCTGGCGCCTGCGCCTGTTGCGAATGCACTGCGCATGGCAACAAGACCAATGACAAAAACGCGCGCGCGGCAGGGATCGATCTTCTCTTTACAGATTCAGTCATGTCTATTCCTCCGCGAACGCGGTCTTGGCTTCGTCCCGTCCATGGATCACCAGGTACACCGCTGGAACGAGGAACATCGTGACAACAACAGATAGCGCCAGTCCACCGATGATGGCCCGGGCCAATGGCGCATACTGTTCGCTACCTGCCTCCAGTCCCAGCGCCATCGGAATCATGCCGAGCAGAGTTGCCAGCGAGGTCATCAGAATGGGACGCAGGCGAACCTTACACGACTCGACTACAGCCGCCTTCAGCCCCATACCCTGCTGGTGCAGAATGCCCGCGAACTCGACAATGAGGATGCTATTCGACACCACGATGCCGGCCATCATGATCACCCCCATCAGCGACATGATGTTCAGTGAACTGCCGGTCACCAGCAGGATGAATGCCACGCCAGCCAGCCCCGGTGGAATCGCCATCAGGATGATGAAAGGGTCGATGAACGAGGCGAACTGTGCCATCAGAATCAAGTAGACGAGTAGGATGGCAATGATGAGGCCAACGCCGAAGTCGTGGAATGCCTGGTTCATGCTCACCACAGCCCCCCTCACATCGATCACCGTGTTCTTGTCATGCTTTGTGTCAGCCAACAGGCGGTCGATTTGCGCGCCTACACCCTGTAGCGCCTCGCTCTTCGTAGCCACATAAATGTCAATGACACGGCGAACTTGGTTGTGGTCCACCTCGGTGGGCGTGTCGATCTGTTGGATATCGGCCACCGCCCCCAAAGGCACGTAGCCTGCGGAGTTATCGTTTCCGGGTGTCTGCGATGAGGCTGGATCCGACTGCCCGGCCTGCTGCATCGGGCTGTAGCCGCCAGGGCGCATGCCGCGCAGCGGAATGTTCTTCACATCCTCCATCGACATGTTCTCGATCCATCTGTTCGCGTATTGCACCGTGACCATATAGTTGTTGCCGCTTTTCGGATCGATCCAATAGCTGGGAGCCACCATGCCGTCTGAAGTGAGCGCTGTAATCACGTTGTCTACCACGTCCTTGGCCGAAAGCCCGATCAGGCTGGCGCGCTCGCGGTCGATGTTCAGCGCCAGGCCGGGATAATCGATGCTTTGCGGGATATACACACTGCTTACGTTGGGCATCGCTTTGATCTTCGCCGCCAGTTGCGTGGCCAGGGCATAGGAGCCATCCATATCCTGCGACTTGATCTGAATGTCGATGGGAGCCGGCAGCCCCTGATCGATGACCGAATCGACCAGACCGCCGGCCTGGAAGTAGGTCGAGAGCTCCGGCATCTCTCGCGCAAGCTTCTCCTGGACACGGCGCATGTACTCATAGCTCCCGGTACTGTGGCCCTCCTTCAGGCTGGTCTGTACAAAGGCGGTGTCCATCGAGGCATTGGTGGTGTAGATGGCCGAAAGATCGGGATAGACGCCGATGTTGGAGACGATCATTCCCAGGTCTTTGGGGGGAACCACGCTGCGGATGACGTCTTCGACCTTTGCGATGTAGTCGTTACTCACTTCAAGACGCGTGCCGCTGGGCATGCGCACGTCGATGATGAATTGGCCTGGGTCAGTGCGGGGAAAGTATGCGCGGCCAATGAATGGAACCGTGACCAACAGCAGCAGCACCACGCCGCCAAAGACCGCTGCGGCGGTAAAGCCGGGCCGCTCCATAGCCCGCATGGCAAGTTTCTCGTACCAATTGAGCATGCCCTGAAAGTTTTCATTGAATCTGGACTCAAAGCGCGTGAAGAAGTTCAGATGAGATTGTTTCCCTTCGACGTCGCCGTGCAGACGGATGAATTTGGTGCAGAAGAGCGGCACCACGGTCATGGCGAAGAAGTACGATGCGAAGATCGAAAGTACCACGCCCAGCGCCATCGGCGTGAAGATGTACTTGCTCACACCAGTGAAAAACGTTACCGGGAAAAACACGATGGATGTAGTAAATGTGGCCGCCAGCACCGCCATCGAGACTTCTGTTCCGCCCGTCTCCGCCGCAACCTCAGGCGATTCGCCCAGCTCCATGTGCCGGAAGATGTTTTCGAGCACAATGACGCCGTTATCGATCAGTCGGGAGAAGACCAACGCCAGCCCGCCCAGGATCATGGTGTTGATGGAGCCGCCCGTGTAACCGACGATCAGAAGGCAGACCACCATCGAAAGCGGAACGGAAAGGACTACGGCGATCATGGCGCGCGGGCTGCCCAGGAAAACGAGAATCATCACCCCGGTCAGCACCAGTCCGATAGACGCTTCCTTCGAAACATTCTTGATCGCCAATTTGACGAAAAGGGATTGGTCGAATACCACGGCCGTCTTCAGGGATTCGGGAATATCGACCAGGTGTTTAATCGCGGCCTTCATTCCATTGACGATGGTGATGGTGTTGCTGTCGCCGCCCTGCTTGAAGACCGGCACGTAAACCGAACGCTGTCCGTCGATGCGCACGATGTTGTATTGAAGTGCGCCGGAGTCGATCGCTTTGCCAATGTCACCGACAAGCACCGATGAGTTGCCCATCGACTTCAACGGCATCTGGTTCATCGAATTTGCATCGGGAAACTGGCTGTTGGCATAGATGTTGTAGTCCTTTGAGCCGATGCGCACATCGCCCGCCGGCAAAATCAAGTTTGAGCCGTTCACCGATGTCACCACATCGTTCAGACTCAGGCTGCGCGCCTCCATCTTGAGCGGATCCACGTAAATCTGAATCTGACGGTACGTTCCTCCGTAGGGCTGCGGCACCGACGCGCCTTGCACATTCGAAATCTGGTTGCGCACCTGGAACTGCGCCAGGTCCTTCAGGTTGGTTTCGTTCAGTCCCTGGCCCTTCAGCGTCACCAGGCACACGGGCTGCGTGGAGGCATCCATGCCCAGCACCACAGGCGGCAGCGTTCCCGGCGGCAATCTCCGCAGGTCGGCCATGGCCAGATTGGCGATGTTGCTCAACGCTGCGTTGGGATCGGTCCCAGGCTTGAAGTAGATCTTGATCAGGCTCACGCCGGTCAGAGAACGCGATTCGCTATGGTCGATGTTGGCGCCCAGAGTGAAGAATCTTTCAAACGTATTCGTAATGTCCGCTTCGATCTGCTCTGGAGGCATCCCGTTGTAGAACGTGGCCACCACCACCACCGGCATATCAATCTTGGGAAACAGATCCACCGGCATCTGAGCGATGTTGACCGCTCCCACAAGAGACACCAGAAGGCACAACATGATAATGAAGTAGGGAAATCTAAGAGCAAACTTCGGCATCAGTGCGCTCCTCCATCGCTTGTTCCGGCCTTCATGTCGATCATGCCGCCCGTCTCCTGCACGGTTTCCGAGGCGGGCGAAGCCGTAAGCAGCGGGCTCACCTCTTCGCCATCCTGATACTTATCCTGGCCACCAACCACCACCCGGTCGCCAGGGACAAGTCCGCTGGTGATCTCGGCGAGCCTCGATCCCTGCAGACCCACGGCGACGTTGCGAATGTGAATGCGGTTGCTGTCATCGAGGACGTAGACCGATTCCTGTTGCCTGTTCAGCACCAGCGCCTCGACCGGAATGGTCACCACGCCTGTCACGTGGCCCAACTGCAAAAGCGTGTTGGCGTACATCCCCGGCGCAATGGACAGATCCTTGTTCTCCACGTCCACTTCGGTCTCCATGGTCCGGGTCTCGAAGTTCACTTCCCGCGTAAAGCGCACGATCTTTCCCGTAAAGGACCGGCCGATCGCGTCCACGCGCACCTGCAATTGGTCGCCGGCGTGGACGTATTTCACATCGTCCTCGGGCACCGGGATGCGCAGCCGGAGAAGATTGCTCTGCGACAGCCGCACGATGGGAAGCGCCTGGTCGTTGGAGTTGGTGCCGCCCTGGATCAGTGCGCCGGTGTCTGCGTAGCGCCAAATCACAACACCGTCGAGAGGCGCCGTCACGTGGGTGTAGTTTTCCAGCGCCTCGATGCGCTGATTGTCTGACTGAGCCGCTCCCGCATGTTCCTGGGCCGCCGCCATCGCCGCTTTAGCCGCATCGACCTGCGCCTCCGACGACAGATCCTTGGCCTGTGCATCGTCCAGTTCCTGCTGCGCAATCAACCCCGGCCTTCCCTCGGCCGCCTGCTTCAGCCGTTCCGACGCAGCGTGCAGAGCCGCGTGTTCCGCCTCGGCGCGATTGATCTCGTGCTGCGCCCGCGCGATCTCTTCTTTGCTCTGCTGGAGTTGAAACACTGTTTGCTGCAACTCCGCCTTCAACTCCGGCACCTCCAGAACCGCCAGCGTCTGGCCCTGATGAACGACGTCGCCGATGTCCACATTGATGCGCGACATGTAGCCGCTAACCTTTGGGTGCACATCCACAACCTGGTACGGCTGGAACTGACCAGCCAGCGTCAGCACATGGGAAATATCGCCCCGCTGGGCTGTGGCGACCTTCGCGGATGGAACAGTTGCGGCTATCGCTTCTGATCTGCTATCCCGCGCGTGACAGGCAACGATGCTGGCCATGACTGAGAACGCCAAACCGGCGGCAAGAATGAGGGAGGCTTGCTTTCGCATGTCTCGATTGCACCTCGTAAATGAAATCGTGTGACTGCCGGGTCAATGTGGCATGACATCTTCGCCGGTTGAGAATATGACACGCGACACTCGGCCAATTGGCTCGAGCCAGATGTGTCAAACTTATGCGGAGAGAAACAACTAGGCGAGAATGGGCGGGGGGCGAACGAAGAAGATATTGAATAGACCGCGACGAAGACGGCCGACACCACTCGTGCGTTGTCTTCTTGGCCCTGATGCTTGTGGGTTCAATATGCTTGGGGCCAGCAGCAGAAAGAAGAAGACGGCAGTAGGAACGGTGTAGCTAACCCTGGTGGAGGTTTTCGTTCGAGCTACCAGTGGGCTCTCTGCGATTCCAGATCGCTCATTTCTGGATAGGAGCTTGGCCTGTGGAATTCGATGAGAAGCTGCCTGAGGTGGATCGTAAAGGGAAAGCTTATATTGCAGACCCCATGCGAAGACACAGACTGCCAATCCCAGGGACGCGACGATCCCCAAGCGATTGAATGACCGAGTTGCACGCCAACGCTGCACTTTCACCAAGATACAGATCGAATTCTAACCCATTCGGCTGACGCAACCGATGACCGCGCCGGCCCAGTAGGGGAGCTTCAAACTCTTTGACGGCGCAATCGCGTAAATAGGTTGCTCAACCACTTTCGAAAAGCAGCCAGTCGCTGCAAGAATCGGGGAAGAGCGTCAACGAACCAACATCCGCAGGTATTCTCGTGAAAGAACTGTTTGCGGGTCGTTGGCGATTCTGGCAGAGGCGGCTGCTATTGTCTGACATGGCCGTACTGGTCAACACGGCTTCCTTTAAAGAAACGGTGATGTACCATGCTTAGACCGAGCAGATAAACGGCCACGACAAAAGTGGCGAGAAGCAGGACCTGCGCAACTCGAAACCAGGAGGACGTTTTTCTTTCAGGAGCTGTCGTGTTCAGATTGGTTTTCACCTGAGCCACCCTCCGCCAGGTGATGCAATCGCCTTGACACCAAAATGTTTACGATCTGCGATTCCCGTTTCGCAGTCAAATTGCATCGCATTTTCAATGCGCTGTCTCGGGGTGCCCCACGTCTCTATTTCGATGCGTGGGGCCGGGGCCTAACAGCGGGATTCGGCTCCTAGTTTTTCCTGCGACACGGCTTCGATCGTGACCCGTTTGATTTCATGCCTGCTTGATTCTTCTTGGGACACGCTGCCGTGTCTTTTCTCACTCCTTTGATGCAGACAGCATCGTGAAGTTGTAAACCCAGGCGACAAAAAGTGCATCGTATATAGCGATGACAATTCATTGGTAAGAGGGTCTATACGATTTGGTTCCTCTTTCCTCGCAGGGAGAAAGGACTGTTTGACTAGTTGCCAGTCCGGAAACCATCGCCGGTTACCCCAAGCGCGGATCTGACGGACGCTCAGAGTACCAGCACGCAGAAACGGTGCCTCTATCTGCCATGGAAACAATTACTTAAGCCTTTTCCGCTAGCTCTTTTTGGACTCGCAATAGCGGTCACTCTATGGGGCTACGGCTATAAATTATCGCTATATCGTCCCCATCCAGCTCCTTCGTCGCTGGCTTCGGTTGCGAAGATGTGGGACGGTCCGCGGAATCCGTCCAAGGCTGCGGCATCCAACCCCAAGACTCGATCGCATCTCATTCCGGGCTCATTAGCCCTTTTGGCGCCTTCTCAGCCACTCCTGCATGCGAGCGGGACCGTTGCGCTTGTTTTCCCTGTGCGCACGAGCAGCGTTAAATATCTCAATTCCCTAATCCCATCCCGTTCTCCCCCTCCCTATCGCTTCCGCCTAGCCTAGTCGGCGCTGCGGTTCCGCGTCTGAGTAAGCGCCGTTTCCGCGCGCTCTGAATCGAACCGTATTTCGAAGCGATTTCTCCATGGAGGATCACACGATGAATTCCCTCTGGTTTCTGCTCGCGGTTCTGCTGGTAGTCCCATGGTTTACCGAATCGCGGATTAGGCGATCTCGAAGTCGCAAATTCTGCAATAGATTACAATCCGTTATCCAACCGTCTGTCCCCTTGGGAATCGTGCCGGCGTCAGCCGGGAGACAAACAGGACGGATGAAATGGATCTCAATCGACAAGTTCATGGCTGTGCTCATACAGTGCAGCGATCTCATGGTGATCGATCTCAGAACTGAGGCTCAGTCGGTCCCATTTCCTGTTCCGAACGCGTTCGTGCTTGCTGTGACACCGATCGAGTTGGTTAGCCATCTGGAACCACTCCCTGCGGATAGAAGCGTGGTTTTCTGTGGTGCGTCCAATTTCAGCATACTTACGATCCTGACCAGCGCGTGCATGCGCGATTCGGCTCCTTCTCATATTCTCGAAGGCGATCTTGGCCTGGCGGAGGTTGCATGAAGGGATTTTGTAGTCAATCTCAAGGTGTCAACGAGAACTCCTATGGGAGCCCGAACCAAAAGGATTTTCGAATGACAAGGGCGATCCACGTGCTCTCCGTGGGGTCGCTGGAACTCGGCAGCATGGTCCACGATGCATTGCTTGAAGGACCAGGATTCCATCTCTCCATCGCAATAGGCTATCTGGACTTGCGCGCCATGCATGAGCACGAGGACTTTCAACTTGCAGTCCTTCACCAAACGCTCGTCTCTCGCGATCTCGCGGATACCTGCCGATTCCTACGCCGCCGCTGGCCTCAGGCCAAGATTCTGGTGATTCGCGGGGGTGAGGATTTTCTCGAAGATGCTTTGTACGACGACCGCGTGAATCCCCCTGTGGTCTGGGAAATTCTAATTGCGAAAATCAAGCAGCTAACAGCAACGTGGCACGAGAGGAGGTCTGGGAATGCACGCTCGTAGTGCGAAGGATCCGGAGATGAGCAATGGGACCGCAGTGGCCGAAAGAATCGGATTGAACGACAGGTCAGTTGCTGTGCGTGCCCTGGTTGTTGAGCCAGCAACATGCTCCTATGAAGAGAAGCTTGCCGCATATCTGCGAATTGCAAAAGAGCGCCGCAGGCAATTGATGTGGATGGCGCAGCGCATGACAAATAATCATGAAGACGCTGAAGAAATTGTGCAGGAAGCGCTTTTGAGGGCATTCAAGAACTTGGCAAGGTTTCGAGGCGAGTCGAAGATGGGAACCTGGCTTTGTGTCATTGTTCAGAACATCTGGCGCGAGCGTCTGCGGAAGCAAAAGGGAATTGTTTGCCTTCCACTTGAGCGCACTTCGAACGACGAAGAACACCCACTTGCCCACAACTTTCCCGATCCCGGTCGAAACCCGGAACAACATTGCGAGAACCGGGAGTTGGAGAACATTCTGCTCTCGGAAATTAATCGAATGAGCTCCATTTGTAAGCGCACTATTCAGATGTGCGCCCTTGAGGAACTCTCGCAAGTTGAAGTGGCGAATGCGCTTGGCGTGAACGTTTTCACTGTCAAGTCACGATTATTTAATGGGAGGCGAATGTTGAAACGGGCTATGTGTCTCCGCACCGGCATGCGAAATGGATCATCGCGAACCTTGGAGGCAATGACCTGCCCCCGGAAAACTCTACCAGTTGAAGCTGGAGTTCTCTCGTAATCTAAGCGGGAGGACTGGGATGAAGAAGAGCCGGTACACGGAAGAGCAGATCATCGGGATATTGAAGCAGCACGAGGCCGGTGTGAAGACGGCGGATCTGTGCCGTGAGCACGGGATTAGTGCGGCAACGTTCTATGGCTGGAAGTCGAAGTACGGCGGGATGGACGTAAGCGAGGCGCAGCGGCTGAAGGCGCTGGAGGACGAGAACCGCCGTCTGAAGCTGTTGGTGGCGGAGCTGAGCCTGCACGGTGAGGCGCTGAAGCGAGGACGAAAAGACTTTGTATGCGCAGGGCAAGCATGCTGCGGGGAAGCGTGCGGCAAGAATGCTCTGCCTCACCCCGGGCGAGTTTGGGATGGTTTGGCAACAAACCAGGAGTTGGCCAATTCAGCGACTGTGAAGTGCCCAACGAGCATCTCAGTTATCTTCAACGGCCGCCACGCTTCGGCATCGTTTGATACCGCGGCCGGTCCAGAATGGTGTAGAATCGCGGCGTCGATCGACTACTGGCGCAGGTCAATGCTTTCGAAGCCAGCCCACGATCGATAGAACTCCAGAGAATCAACGCTGGAATGGATATTGCTGCCGGCTCGTGTCCCCGCGATTGATCCTCTTCCCCAAGTGGATCTTGGAGCAAACAGATGCCGCTTAAACTCACAGTCAACAATGTGGTCGCTACGGTGGATGTGCCGCCGGATATGCCCCTCTTGTGGGTGCTGCGCGACATATTGAATCTGAAGGGCGCCAAGTTCGGGTGCGGAATGGGCCTTTGTGGCGCATGCACGGTCCTGGTGGGCGGCCATGCGGTGCGCTCCTGCATGACGCACGTGGGATCCGTGGCGGACGAGCCGATCACCACCATCGAAGGGCTCTCGCCGGATGGCCAACATCCGGTTCAGGTGGCATGGGCGGCGCTGGACGTGCCGCAGTGCGGATACTGCCAGGCCGGCCAGATTATGTCTGCCGCCGCTTTGCTGGAGCGCACACCGCATCCCACCGACGCGGACATTGACGCGGCCATGAGCGGCAACCTCTGCCGCTGCGGAACCTATGCGCGCATCCGTCAAGCCATTCACGAAGCAGCAGACGCGGGCTCCCCCGCCCGCACCAAGTGAAGGAGGGCCCTCTCATGCGCTTGAATCGGAGATTGTTTCTGCAGTTGACGGCCCTTGCGGGCGGCGGCCTCGCTCTGGATCTTTATCGCTCACCCCTCGCCGTGGCTCAGGGGCCAGGAACACCGCCCGACCTTACGCCCCAGGCCTTCATCCACATCGCGCCGGATGGCGTGGTAACGATCATGGCGCGCGCCTCGGAGTCCGGCCAGGGGATGCGCAACATGCTGCCCATGTTGATTGCCGAGGAATTGGATGTCGATTGGAAAAACGTTCGCGTGCAGCAGGCGGATCTGAACGAAGAGATATACGGCCGGCAGTTTTCCGGCGGCTCGGCGAATACGCCGATGGGCTGGGAGCCAATGCGCCGCGTGGGCGCGGCCGGGCGCCAGTTGCTCATTACAGCCGCAGCACAAACGTGGGACGTGCATGAGGCCGAGTGCACCACGGAATCCGGCCGGGTGCTTCACGCCGCCACGGGGCGCTCCTTGAGTTACGGCGAGCTTGCGGACCAAGCCGCCGCGCTCGAACCGCCCGCGCTCAGCAGCGTCAAGCTCAAAGACCCCAGGGATTACCGCATCATTGGCCATTCGCAGCCCGGCGTAGATACCCACGCAATCGTCACCGGGAAGGCGCTCTACGGCATCGACGTCCAGCTCCCGGGAATGTTGTACGCGGCGATTGAGAAAGCGCCGGTGTTTGCCGGCAAGGTGAAGTCGGCCAATATCGATCAGGTCAAGGCGCTGCCGGGCGTGCGCCAGGTCCTGGTGATCGATGGTGGCATCACTCCGGCGGCCTACACGCCTTGGGAGCCAGGCATGGAACCTGGCATCGCGATCGTAGCTGATACCTGGTGGCAGGCGCAGCAGGCCCGCAAACAGCTCAAGGTTGACTGGGACCTGGGCCCGGCGGCCACACAAAGCACGGACGGCTTCAAGAAGCGGGCAGAGGGACTTCTTCAGGCCCCGCCCGCAAACACGCTGCGCAAGTATGGCGACCCGGACGCCGCGCTCAAGTCGTCGGCCAAGGTCGTTGAGGCGACCTACGAATACCCGTTCATTGCGCACGTCACGCTCGAGCCGCAGGGCGCCACTGCGCACTGGAAAGACGGCAAGTTGGAAATGTGGTCCACCAGCACTTTGCCGGCCGATGGCCGCGGACTGGTCGCCAGGACGCTTGGCATTCAGGAGAGTGACATCACCACTCACATGGTGCGCGCGGGAGGCAGCTTTGGCAGGAGACTTCAGAACGACTACCTGGTGGAGGCTGCGTGGATCGCCAAGCGCGTTGACGCGCCAGTCAAGCTGCTCTGGTCGCGCGAAGATGACATTGCCCACGACCCCTTCCGGCCGGGCGGAACGGTTGGGCTGAAAGGCGGACTCGATGCGCAAGGCAAGCTCATTGCCTGGCGACATCACCTGGTGACCTTTGGCGATGAAAAGCACTCGACCTCCGGCGGCGGCATCGGGCAGGACACGTATCCTGCCGGTTTTCCGCCGGCGTACGCTCTTTACACCTCCGTGCAGCCCCTCATGCTCCGCACCGGAGCCCTTCGCGCCCCGGGCGACAACGCTTACTGCTGGGTGGCGCAGTCCTTCCTTGACGAACTGGCTCATGCCGCCGGCCGCGATCCACTGGAGTTCCAGCTTGAACTGCTCAGCAACAAGCAAGCGCCATGGTCCGCGGGAGAGCACGACGCCGTGGGGGACCACGAGCCATCAGGACAAGCTGTCCTCATCCCGGAGCGGTTCAAAGGCGTGCTCGAGCTGGTCGCGGAGAAGTCAGGCTGGACTCATCGCAGCAAGACGTCTGGGCGCGGAATGGGCATCGCTGCATGGTTCTGCCATTTGGGTTACTTCGCCACGGTTGCCGATGTCAGCATTGACGACCAGAACAGAGTGACGGCGCGCCAGATCTGGGTTGCAGGAGATATCGGCAGCCAGATCATCAACCCTGCCGCGGCCGAGAACCTCGCCTTCGGCGGCATCATCGAGGGGATGAGCCACATGGGGCAGGAGATCACGCTCGTGGACGGAAAGATCCAGCAGTCTAACTTCCATAACCACCGAGTGATGCGCATGAAGCAGGCGCCGAAGATCGAGGTGGTTTGGCGCAAGACCGAATACGCACCGACGGGCCTGGGTGAGCCGGCGCTGCCGCCGACCTTGCCGGCGGTGAGCAGCGCCATTTTCGCCGCCACTGGCAAGAGGATTCGGACCCTGCCGCTCCAGCGAAGCGGGTTCAGTTGGGCTTGAAAACCCCTTGACGATCAGCCTATAACGCGAATCACCAACGCACTCATCGCACGCTGGATGCTGAGGAATGACTTGGCTTTTCGGGTTCCGTTCAAATGACCTGCAAACCGGACAAAACCCTAAAATGGGTAATGTCCGATTGGGCGACGACCCGACCAGAACTGCTCTTCAATGGCATGCTGGGAAATTCGCTCGACATTCCGGGCATGGGACTGTGCACTCCGATCTGGGCGATTTTCCCGCCCCAGTTCTCCGACTCGATTGCCTCATCCTCAAGTTGCATGTTTACAAGGTGCATTTCATTCACCGTGATGCTGCGCACCGACAACGAATGCGGGCACAGGCTAACGTGATCTCTGAAGGTGTGGCCCTGAAAGATCAAGTTGTTGAGGTACTTCGCGATCGAATCCCATACATTCTGTTTGGTACAGTTTTCCTCTTTATCGGATTGTGTGTCTGCGGCATCGCCGTGATGCGGCGCCGGAGCGGGGGAAAATTCCTCACTTGGCTCGGAATCTGGAGTGCGATTGAGGGAACCGAATACCTGTTTGGTTCGTTGGCTGACCTCGGACTTTTGCCGAATTGGCTTTTGGCCAGTCTTCCATACGTTGGCAATATTTTGTCGTTCTCGGTCGTGGTAATTGCTTTGCTGGCCTTTCTCGACCTAAGCCAGGACAAACTGCGACTCTTTCTTCAAGGAGCGATTGTGGCGGGGCTCGCGATTGCTGTGGCAGGCATTGCCCTTTTCTTACTTACGGGCTCTTCGTTCAAAATCATACCATACAACCATCTCCTCGCAGCAATTTCGCTCACGGTCCTGGCAATCGTCGTCGCTGTGCCAAAGCTCTGTCGGAGATTCCTCATCCTGCCCAACCGCACTGTCCTTTCTCTAGGTATCCTTCTTTTCGCTTTGGAGGCGGTTTATGGCAACTTGTCGCTTCCACTGAGGCTCCCGAGTCCGCCCGAGATCCTGGACCCGCTGGGGTTTGCTGTCCTCCTATTCTGCTTTGGATATGTTGCCGTGCAGAGCTTGGAAATTCGCTCGTCACCATCCGCAAGGTTTTGAAAGCCTGGAACCGCGAGGTTCTGAAAGCGTGTCGGCATGCGGGTAACCCTGTCTTCTCTCGTACGTTTCCTGAGACAGCAAATCGTTTACATCGCGATCTCCGCAATCGCCGGAGCCGTCTTCTGGGCCATTGGACAGCAGATTAATCCGCTCACCGTCTTGGTCTACTCGATTGCGATTGGGAATATTGTGGTGCCTGTAACGCAGAGGTTGCACAGGTACTATTCTGAAAAGCCATTTCCTTACAACTGGCTGTTCTTTCTCCCGATCCTGCTCGTTCTCCTGATCCCGGTTTACGTTCTCTCGTCGGTGGTCGTTTGGATTCTTGCGCCACCCACGCCACAAACTTTGGGGCACTTGCTCAGAACAGGCTGGAAATTTCCGGTACTGATCACATTTGTTGCCAGCGTGCTGATTTTTCTTTACCAGACCACAAAAGAGAAGCTCGAGCGGCGCAATGCCGAACTGCAGCGCTCGGTGGATCTCGGTACCGCGCAGCTTGAAATACAAGAGCAGGAATTGCAACGCGCACGGGAGATACAGCAATCGCTTCTCCCCAAGGAGATTCCCCAACTGCCTGGATTCGAGGTTGCAGGAATCTGGCGCCCGGCTCGCGCGGTCAGCGGCGACTACTATGACGTCTTCAAGCTGGGCAGACATAAACTGGGCATTTGCGTAGCAGATGTTGCTGGCAAAGGAGTGTCGGCTGCACTGTTGATGGCCAACGTGCAGGCTGCCGTTCACGCCTTTGCGAGTGAATCGGAGAGCGCGGCTTGGCTGTGCGGGAAGGTAAACGCGCTGCTTTATGAAAATATTGCCATCGGGAAGTTCGTCACCTTTTTCTATGGGGTGCTCGATGGCAATGCACGGACCCTGCAATATTGCAATGCCGGAAATCCTTGCCCGGTCCTCGTCTCTCGTGGCCAGACCCGGATGCTCGAAAAGAGCGGCGCTGTCCTGGGCGTTTTTCCCTCGTGGACCTATGAGGATGCGACGGTTGACTTGCGGCCGGGAGACCGTTTATTGCTCTTCACGGATGGAATCACGGAAGCATCAGGCCCGGACGAGCAGGAGTTTGGCGAAGCAAACGTTGCGGAGTTTGCGCGAACGAACTCCATCCGCTCAGCCGGCGAACTGAACAACCGATTGCTCGCTCGTGTTTCGGGTTTCTGCGGAGACCATTTCCAGGACGACGCAACTCTGGTGGTGATTGCCGCCGACTAGGGTCAATTGATGATTTATCGCTGAACCGCGTTTCGAGATCAGTGCCAAGGAAAAGCGTGCGGATTCCTGGATTCCCAGGTTCCCGGTTGGATAACCGGCTAACCGGACAGAACTCGAAAATCGGGGTCATGTACGGTTTGGCGACAACCCAGGCGCAACCCTATTCCTGGACCCTGCGGTGCTTCAGGGTACTAATCTGTCCGGACGCGCTTAACTTCTTTCAAATGATGGAAATGATGGAATTAGGATAAGGCGCAGAGCGGATGCCGATGCGCCCATTGATTGCATATCTAAAGTGCGGTTTGAGATTGAACTATGCGCCCTTCGCCGCCGCGTGGTATTCACTGCGAATCTGCTCGATATCGACGCTGGGCCGGGGATATTTCATCTTCAGACCTTCCAGATACTCGACAACAATGCTCGCGATGGCCAGGTTGCGGAACCACTTGTGATTGGAGGGAATGACGAACCAGGGCGCGTGCTCCGTGCTGCATCGTGACAGCGCCTCTTCGTAGGCGGCCACGTAATCGTTCCAGAAGCTACGTTCCTTGTAGTCGGCTTCGCTGATCTTCCAATGCTTGGATGGATCGTCCAGTCTTTCCTTGAAGCGCGCCAGTTGTTCGTCCTTCGAGATGTGCAGATAAAACTTCAAAACATGCGTGTTGTGGGCAGCAAGGCTCTTTTCGAAGTCGTTGATCAGGTCGTAGCGGCGCGACCAGATTTCTTTCGGGACGAGGTTATGAACGCGGACCACCAGAACATCCTCGTAGTGGGAGCGGTTGAAGATGACCACTTCGCCGCGGGCGGGCGCGGCCTTGTGCGCGCGCCACAGAAAGTCGTGGGCCAGTTCCTCTGCCGAAGGCTGCTTGAAGGCCGCCACGCGGCAGCCCTGCGGATTCATCGCGCCCAGGACATGGTTGATGGCACCGTCCTTGCCGCCGGTATCGAGCGCCTGCAGGCAGATGAGCAGGGAGTGCGTGCGCTCCGCATAGAGAAGATCCTGCAACTCGCGCAGCTTTCGCTGGTAGCGAGCGACCTCCTCGGCCGCCGACTCGTGGCTCTCGTGGCCGTCTTTGAAGGCGGGGTCGATTTCTTTCAGCTTCAACTTGCTTCCCGGTGCGACCCGGAACCGCTGTAGATAGTTCATGCCCGTCCTCCCACGATCCCGTTCAAGAGTCCGGACAGGATTCGTTGCGCATGGAAACCTGTCCGGACCCGGCTCTCAATTTGCGACCACGCGCGGGTTGTGCTTCCAGAAGCGCGAGATGAGCCGCGGCCCGCTTCCGGATCGAAGAGCCTGTAGGCGGCCAGCTCCATCACGTCCTCGATGAAGAACCACACCAGGCAGTACACCCCGACCCTCCCGCCCGAACCAGCCGACGGGGTTCATAAACAGATCGTAGACGGTAATGAGAGTCGCGACAAGCTGCGTGCCGATGACGGCAAAGAGCGGGATATTCGCAAGGCGAATGGACCAGAAGCGTACCCGCCCCAAGCCGTCTCCGCCAGGGGGCCAACCGCTTGAGGAGGGCTCGGTGCCCTGGTACGCCGACTGGCTGGCCCGCTGGACGTTCTCTTCTTCCATGCGAAGAACTGTCCGCTCCTCAGCTCACGCTCGCGGCAATATGCCGCAACGCTCTGACCGCTCTGCTCTTGCTCCGCAACCAACCCACCCCACTTTGCCCATACCTCTGCCTTGCGCTGTCTCATGGCCCAAGTGTCGAGCCTCACGCAACCAACAACAAGATGGCCTTCAGATAGCGCTTACGGAGTACCTGATTGAGCTATCTGGTCACTGCGCAAGACTCGCGATTGGTCGTAGAATGCTTCCGGCGGATAGGAGTTACCGCCGCTTCGGTGTCGAAGACTGACCATGACTGGCTCAAATCCGAATTTCATGAGCCCGGTCAATGAATGCCGAATGGCAGGCACCGGCCAGAGGCGAAAGAGCAATAATAATTGTTCAAAAAGAAACCAACTGCAACCGTCAAACCACAGGAATGTGGCCGGACGGAGTTGATCGTAGACAATAACACGCCTGATCTGGATGTCCTGACTCTCGAAGAGGCTGCACTTTATCTCCGCTGCTGCGGAGCTACCTTAAAGCGGAGAGCGGAGGCGCTTCACATTCCGCACAAGCGGCTTGGTTCACTCTGGCGCTTTTACCGGCCAGACCTCGAAGCTTGGATGAGGAATGAGGAGAGCCGGGACAAAGCGGCCTGATCGGGCATCAACAACAAAGGCGATGAGGCTTGTCTCATCGCCCTTGCTTTGATTGCGCTTTTAGCAGGTTCTCCGGGATCAGCTTCCGGGCCACTGAATCGTGGGCCTTTCGCATATCTTCATTCAGAGCCAGGCGGTGGAATTCTTGAAATGCGATCCCGCGAACGTCAAGCGGCGAGCCAAAATCCTGCATATCCCCCCACAAGCGTCTTGGGTCGCTCCGGCTTTTTTACAGGCACTCCTTGATCGCTTGGATGGCGGAGTATGAGAAGCGAGCAGTCTGAATCGGTTGACGGAAACAGTAAAGGCGATGGAGAAATCTCCCCATCGCCTTCGGTGTGCGTACGGTTTGCCTATTTCCGAAGCATATTCTTGGGCACTAGTTGTTTGGCGAGCTTGTTATGGGCCCTGCGCATGTCCGGAGATAAAGCTTGGCCATAAATATTCATTGTCGTGCTGATGTCAGCGTGACGCAGCAAGTCCTTTACAACCCCCATAGGGGTGCCATTGGCGTCCAGCCAGTTCCGGCAGGCGTGCCGAAGCGTGTGCCAGGTGATGTGTTCGAGTGCGAGCTTTTCGGCTGTCGGTTTCAAACCTTTCTGAAGTAGTATCGACGCACTGCGGGGCCCACCGTTTCGGGGGGACGGGAAAATCCATTCGCTCCCGTCTGTTTTTGGCATCCGGCCGATCAGGACTGCCAGCAAATCATCATCGAGTGGCAGCCCAGCTTCTGCGGCGGCCGTTTTCGTCTTACCGAGAGCACTGTGGGTAAACTTGCGTTGAATCAAGATCTGTTTTTTCTTCCAATCGATGTCTTGCCACTTGAGCGCCAGCATTTCGCTGACACGGAGCCCCAGGCTTCCAACAATCAGTGCCATGATGTTGATCGGTTCGGGTAAGGCTCCAATCAGTTTCCGGAATTGAACGATGGTGATTGGTGTGATCTTTTTCTGGCGCTTGCTGGTTCCTTTGATCTTCACCAGCGTCATCGGATTTCGCTGCATTTCCGATATGTACTCGTGGAGTGCCGCGAGTTCGAAACATTGACTCATCACCGACCTTATCGAGGCCTTCGTGGTCGGGGCCAGCTTCAACTCGTTGAACCAACTGGTCACAGCCAGAGGCGTGACTCGACGGATGGGCGTGCCCTGGAACTTCGGATCGATGTAGTTCTTCAAGATATAAGAGTTGGTCTGCCGGGTGGAAGGCTCTAAGCCGGGAAGGTGCTTTTCGCGATAGAGGGCGGTGATGGCGCCGAACAGAGCGTCCACCTTGACCCGTTCGGTCGACCGGTTCTGCTGAACGATGGCAAGCTCGATCGCCTTGCGAACGTCGGACTCATTCGGGTACTCGGCGCCTTTGAAGGTGAGCGATTTCTGCCGTCGTTTGCCGCTTTGCCATTCGGAGAATCTGACCCGCCAGACGAAACCGGTCGCCCGTGGAATCTTGGTGATGCTACCCTGTTGATAGCGTGGTTTCAGCAACCTCATTCCGTGCCGCCTTGCCCACCTCGCGGGGAATGGCATCAGAATATCATTCGGTGACCCAAAGTGACCCAGCAAATTCTTGCTGTCTGTAACTTGTTGATTTTAAAGTGGCCCCGTAGCTCAGGTGGATAGAGCAGCAGTTTCCTAAACTGCGTGTCGGAAGTTCGAGTCTTCCCGGGGTCACCACTTCCCTTTTCCCTTCCCGCCCGCAACTTCGAATTCGGCCCTTTCGCGCCCCACCGCTTCGACAAGATGGCCACCCTTTGACTTCCCGCACCGCACCGGCTATAAATGTTCATGTCATGGAAGTCGTTTCCATGACATCGTTGCTGCCGCCTCGCGCCGCAGCCCAACCCACCACTGCGATCGCCAGGATGCTCGGGAAGGCGGTGAGATTCCGCCACTGCCCCGCAACTGTGAGCGCGCCTGCTCGAGTTCCCGTTCTATAAAGGCATAGGAACACAGCAGGATTTCAGCCAGGGCTTCTGCGCTTGGCGCGGAACGCTCCTCAAGCCACTGGAGTCGAACCCATCGGTCCGTCTCCGGGAAGGCGGCTGAATCGAGCGCAAGTCAGGAGACCGGTCCATGGCCTTCTCAACCGCTTTCCGTTCCGAGGGGAACGAAGGAGCTACCATGCCGGCTTTCCATTTCATGCGCTCGACCTCCGGCCGCGTTCTGCTGCGCGCTCTCGCCGCGGTCGTCCTGGCTCTCTGCACTGTCTCCAGTTTTGCTGCCTCCATCCGCGGCATCGTCACCGACGCCACCGGCGCCAAGGTCACCGGGGCCAGCGTCTCGCTCGTCTCCAACGGAAACGTCATCGCCTCCGCGGTCTCCACGGCCGACGGCAGCTTCCAGATTCTCACCGGCGCGACCGGCCGCTTCTTTCTCGTCGTCAGCGCCAAGAGCTTCCGCCAGTTGCAGACGCCCGACTTCTATGCCGGCCAGTTCGACTCGGTGGAGCGCAACATCGTCCTGGAGCCGGCGTGGGTGCACGAGTCGATCGTCGTCACCGCCACCGGCACGCCCACTCCGCAGCCGCAAACCAGCGCCGCCACCACCGTCCTTGGCCCGCTCGATCTCGCCCTTCGCGACGATCTCGTCAGCGCGCTGCGCCTCATGCCCGGTGTCTTCGTTATCCAGTCCGGCCAGCGCGGCGCGCAGTCCTCTCTGTTCGTCCGCGGCGGCGCCTCCGACGACAACAAGATCCTTCTCGACGGCGTCGATGCAGGAGACCTGGGCAATCAATTCGACTTCGGTCCGCTCTCCACAACCGCCGTCGAGAGCGCGGAGGTCTATCGGGGGCCCGATTCGAGCCTCTACGGCGCGGGCGCCGACTCAAGCGTTCTCAGCCTCACTACCCCGCACGGCACCACCAGCTTCCCTTCCGTGTTCCTCCAGGTTGACGCCGGCAATCTCTCCACCTCGCGCGAGCAGCTTGAAGTAGCCGGCGCGCGCAAGAAGCTCGACTACCTCGGCGCCTTCAACTGGCTGCAGACCGCCAACGATCTGCCCAACGACGAGGTCCACGTCGCCACTTCGGCAGCCAACCTGGGCTGGGCGCTCAACGGCAGCACGCAGCTCCGCGCCACCCTTCACTACGGCGTCGACGCAACCGGCGTGCCCAACGCCTGGGACTTCTACCACGTCGCCGACAACTCCACGCAAAAGGACCAGGACATCTTTCTCAGCGCCACCATCGACAACTACACCACCGCAAGCCTGCACAGCGTTGTCCGCTACGGGCTGACGCGCAAACGCGAGCAGGTTTCCCTCTGGTCCCTCTCGGGGAACTCCGCCACATACGCCGATTACTGCTACGGCCCGGGCACTCTGGGCGACACCGTCACCATCGCCGGCGCCAACGGCTACTCCGCCACCGGGCAGGCCGTGCTCGATTGCAGCACCTTCCGCGCGCAATACGTCAACAATCGCGATCAGATCGGCTACCAGGGCGACCTCACCATCACGCCGCACCTGTTCGCCCTTGCCGGCTTCCAGTACGAAAACGAGCGCGGCGCAGAGCCGGGCAGCACCTACTACTCGTCCGTCGAGCGCAACAACTCCTTCATTCCTCTCGGCGTCCACGGCGATTTCAAGCAGCGCTTCTTCTACGCCCTCGGCGGCAGCCTGGAGCACTATTCCCTGTTCGGTTTCGAGGGCTCGCCCCGCGCCGGCCTCAACTTTTACGTTCTCCGCCCGCGCAACGGCGTCTTCAGCGGAACGCGCATCCTCTTCAACTTCGGCGAAGCCATCCGCGAACCCAAGCTTACCGATCAGGACGACTCGCTCTACAACTTTCTCGCAAACTACAACCCGTCCGCCATCCAGACGCTGCACATCGGCCCGCTGGCCGCGCCCTCCACGCGCACATACGAGGGCGGCGTGGAGCAGGCTTTCTTCAGCCGGCACATTATTTTCAAGACCAGCTACTTCCACAACCAAATCGGCAGGGAGATCGAATACGTCGGCCTCGATCTGATTCCCGAACTCCTGCCCAACCTCACCACCGCCGAGCAGCAGCAGCTCGAACAGATCCTGCAGGCCAATTACGCCTACGAGCTCACCGTCAACTCCGAGGCCTACCGCGCTCAGGGCATCGAGACCTCGGTCGAGAGCGGAATCGGCGCCAATTTCTTCCTGCGCGGCGGCTACACTTACCTCGACGCCGTCGTCCAGCGCTCCTTCACCAACGACGACGCGGCGCTGCTCGGTCCTATCCCCACCTTCGACGGCATCCCCGTCGGCCCCTATTCGCCGCTGCAAGGGGCGCGCCCATTCCGCCGTGCGCCGCACACCGGCTACTTCACGGCCACCTACGCTGCCCGGCGCATCACGGCCGCATTCACATCCTCTTTCGCCAGTCGTAGCGACGATTCAACCTACCTCGAAGGCGAAGACGCCTCCGGCGGCAACAGTCTGCTGCTGCCCAACCGCAATCTCGACTACGGCTACGCGAAGCTCGACCTTGGCGGCAGCTACCAGATCCTCACTTGGCTCGACATCGACGCCCAGGCCGAGAACTTAACCAGCAACCAACACATCGCGCCCATCGGCTATCCCAGCCTCCCGTTCACCTTGCGCGCCGGCATCCGCATCCACTGGAGCGCCGGGAAAAAACGCTAGTTCTCCGACCGCTTAAACTTGTGCCATCGGGGTGCCCCAGGTCTCGATTTTGAGACCTGGGAACCACGAAATTGGGGGGACGAATTCATACGGTCTGAGACCTGGTTCCCGCCTCTCAAGCTCCGCGCGCGGCGACATCCTCATCTCGCCGCACGCGCTCGTCGGCATTTTCTATCCCTCATCCCGCTCAATCGAGACAACATCCGCGAAAATGAACCTTCCTTGGTGCAAAGCAGCTTCTGCTTCGCGAATCCGCACGAAATGTCGACCCGTTTTTGCACATTCTCCATGGAAAATTACAGTCCGCTGTCCTACAATAGCCTCTCTTGAGAGAACGCTGTACCCCCGAAGTCATCGGCGTTCCGGGGTTTCTTCGGCCTGTATTTTGGGGTCGGGCCGAGATTGCAACAGAATTCCCGCCTTTCGCTTTGGCGAATGCATTATGAGCAGACATACGGCCTGCGGGTGCCTCGTTGTTGCTGCCGCGCTATTTTCGGCGGCGACTCGCTCAGTGCGGCGCTCATTGGGTTTTGCTTCGTTTTTCACGGGATCTTCATTTTGAGTTTGTATGCTCGAATGTTGGGGGAACATGCAATCCGTATGGATTTTGGGCGCAGTGACGCGCCCCAGGTTGCTCCCTGCGTCCGGCAACTTCTCCAGGCATCCTGCGCGTTGACTGTCGCGCTCTTTATGCAGCGCCAGCGGCGACGCCATCCATTCACGTGTGACTGGTTGTATTCGAGATATCACTACTTCGGAGGACAGTTATGACATTCCAACGGATTCGCCTGTGCATGGTCTGTCTGGCCGTGCTTCTGGTTGCACCCCTCGTGATGGCGCAGCAAACCCTCGGTTCTCTCAATGGCACCGTCCTCGATCCGTCGGGCGCTGCCATCCCGGGAGCGACCGTCAAAGTCGCTGATGCCGCCATCAACTACACGGCAGCCACCACGACGCAAAAGACGGGGTTCTTCCAGATCTTCAATCTGCCGGTCGGAACCTACGAGGTCACTGTCAGCCACGAAGGCTTCGAGACTGCGCGAGTGACCGGCATCTTCGTCCGCGAAGCGCAGGGCACCACGGTCAATGTCTCATTGAAGATCGGCAAGGTCGCCGAGACCGTCGAGGTCACGGCCAATCCGATGATCGATGCCACTGACGCCACCGTCGGCTCCACAATGGACAGCGAGCAGATCGCCGCAACGCCCCTCGCCACCGGCAGCTTCACCCAGTTGGCCGTTCTCTCGCAGGGCGCGAGTGCCGAACTGCTCAGCGGCTTGAACGCTAACTCCGGCCTCGGCAACCAGAACATTCAGGCCAACGGACAGCGCGCTACCTCCAACACCATGCAGGTCAACGGCGTTGACGTCACAAACATCTTCAACGGCATGACCTCCAGCGGCCTCACCTCGCAGCGGTTCAACTTCAACATCGGCGCCGGCAGCACCTCGAGCTCCTCATCGGCTGGCGCCGCGCCGGTCGGCGGCGCATCGCTTGAGGGCGCCTCGCCCTACGGCTCCATCGGAAACAGCCTGCCTTCTCCTCCGCCCGAGACCATCACCGAGCTCCGCGTCAACACCTCCATGTACGACGCCGAGCAGGGCGCCACCGCTGGCGCGCAGATCGATGTCAATACCCAGTCCGGCACCAACAGCTTCCACGGCCACGTATATGGCAACTTCGCGAACAATGCCTGGAACGCCGATCCCTACTTCTTCAATCAGCAATATCTGCTCGGCCAGGAGGGTGTCGGCGCCTTCCCCCACTCCCTCCAAAATCCCTACCTGAACCGCTGGACCACCGGCGCGACCATGGGCGGGCCGATCAAGAAGGACAAGATCTTCTTCTACGGCTCCTACCAGCACATGTCCAGCTCCGATCAAGCCACCGGCCTCTCGCAGATGACCGTGCCCCAGGGCCTCACCGACGACCGCTCCGCTGCCGGCCTTGATGCGGCTGCCGTGAGCTGGGCTGGCAGTGGCACCTACACCAAGGCCATCGATTCCATCGCCTCGGCCCTGATGAATGCCAAACTGCCTGACGGAAGCTACCTGATCCCCTCCTCTCAGACCCCGACTCAGGCTTATCAATACGGCGTGCCCGACGTCACCCTCATTGGCACATCTGTCATGACCTCCGACCAAGCCAATGGGAACGTCGACTGGCAGATCAGCACGAAGGACCGGCTCTCCAGCAAGTACTACTACCAGAACGATCCCATCACGCTGCCGTACGACTTCTCCCAGACCGGCGGATTCCCCGTCACCGAGCACAATGGTTCGCAGGTCGCGGCCATCGACAACACCATCTCCATCAACCCGCACTTCAACTGGGAGCAGCGGCTGGGCTTCTTCCGTCAGTCCGGCTATGCCAACTTCCAGCAAACGCTCACCAATTCCGGCGGCGCAGCGAACTTTGGGATCAATGGGTCAACCTCGATCCCCGCGGCGGACGGCAATGGCCCGTTCTTCCAGAGCGGCCTGCCTGGCCTGCTCCTCAAAGGATTCCCCAGCAGCCAGAATGACTCGCCGGGCGTCAAAGTCGGCCCCTACAGCTCCTTTGCCGACATGGGCTTCTATCAGAGCCGCCTCAACCCCTCCACCAACCTCATCTTCGTCAAAGGAAATCACACCATTGTCGCCGGCGGCGGCTACAGCTACACGCAGTTGAATATTGAAAACAACCGCAACGGGATCGAGCAGATCTCCAGCTCGAACTTTGAGAACTTCCTCCAGGGCAAGGTGAAAAGCTCCAACGTCCTCGAAACCATCGATCCGTCGACCGGCAAGAACAATGCCAATCGCTACTACCGGACCAATGAGATCGACAGCTACGTCCAGGACAAGTGGCAGATCAGGCGCAACCTCACCTTCACCCTCGGCGTGCGCTACGACTATCACGGCGGCATGACCGAGAAATATGGCAACATGTTCAACTTCGATCCCGCTCTCTATAGCGTGACCGGCACGACTGCCGTTGCCAATCAGCCTTGGACGGTGAACAGCGCCGGCTTTGTGATCGCCGGCAACAACAAGGAGAAGCCCACTGCCGGCGTCAGCGACTCCACCTTGACGGGGCGCCAGTGGGGCATTTCGCCGCGCGTAGGCTTTGCCTGGTCGCCCGATCGCGATCATGGCACCTTCGTCGTCCGCGGCGCGGGCGGCATGTATTACGACCGCGGCGAGTATTTCGTCTATCTCTCACAGCCTGCCGGCTCCGGCTATGGAGGCCCGTTTGGCGTGACTGAATCCGCGCCTCTGGCCACTTATGTCACCGGCCAGGGCAAAACGCTGGAAGACCCCATGGGCGCAGCCTTCAACCAGTCGGGCAACCCGCCTTACTTCGTCCCCAACTCCGATCCCTCAACCATCAACCAGGTGCTCGCGAACACGCTCAAAGCGATGACCGGCAACAGCGCGTCCTACGGCCCGAACTGCGGTGGCGTGGACAACCAGGAAGGCTACACGGATTGCCCCGACGCGCTGAACTTCGGCACCTACGCCAGAACCAATGTGCTCCCCTACACCATCAACTATTCGCTCGACATCCAGTGGCAGCCAAGAAATGACATCGCCCTCGACATCGGCTACGTGGGCAACCGCGGCCGTCACGCCGTCGTGCCTGTTCCCTTCAACGCGCCCCAGATCGCCACCTCCACCAACCCCGTCTGGGGGCAGACTTCAAGCTACGGCTTCGAGGTCCTCAACCAGAACTCCAGGAGCGACGGCTACGATTACGACCCCATCGCCGGAGAACCCTGGAACACCGAGGATGGCGGCAACGCCGACTTCCGCACCCCCTATATCGGCTTCAGCCCCAACGCCTCGTACTACAAAACCGCCGGCGTCTCAGCCTACGACGGCCTCCAGGTCCACCTCGACAAGCGCCTCTCGCACAACTACATGGTCGGCGCCAGCTACACCTGGAGCCATGCCCTCGACGAGCAGAGCGATCTGGGCCTGTTCTTCACTGGCGGCAATCCCAACAATCTGCGCAACTCCTGGGCATCGTCCGACTTCGACCGTACCCAGGTCTTTTCCGCGTATTTCCAGGCCTCGGTTCCCAACATGGCCCGCTCCCACACGCTCGCTGCCCAGTTCATTAACGACTGGAACCTCAACGGCACAGCCATCCTGCAAAGCGGCGAACCGTACTCCCTCTATGAGTTTTACGGTGCCGTCGGCAGCATCACCTTTGGCGACTACCCCACGCTCATGAATCCCATCATTGGGATCAAGAACCCTTCCAATCCGAAGTCGGCGATGACAGGCAATAAAGGCGACGTCCGCGGGACCGGCGGCGCCTACATTCCCGCTATCGATCCCACCCAGATCTCCATCAACTACCTGCAGCCAGGTACCGACGGCATCCCGGTCTCAACGGGAACTGATCCGCAGGATATCTATGAAACCGACTTCGCTCCTCCGCAACGCAATATCTTCCGCCAGGCCGCGCAGAAGCAGCTTAATCTCTCCGTGCGCAAGCAATTCCACCTCACCGAGCGCTTCTCCCTCCAGTACGAGTTCAACGTCTTCAACGTCACCAACACCACCAGCCTTGACGTCCCGATGAATCAGGGCGAGATTCGCCAGACCTCTGCCTGCTCCAACACCGCATACACGCAAGCGGAGGCGAAGTACTACAACTGCATCCCTGGCTCCGATTACTACGTTAACTACGGCCAGATCGTCACCAGCAACCTGCCGGCCGACCAGCAATCGGCGCTCCAGAACCTCGATCAGTTGCCCTATTCGACGGGCTCGGGAAGCAACCTCAACGTTCCCACGATCATTCCGCTCAACCAGGGCACTTGCTTCCCGAAGGGCTCGAACGCCACGCCCTCCGGCTGCCCCAACAACGCCGCCAACTTCGGCTCGGTCTACAACTCGATCGGCGGCAATCGCACCATTACCATGGGCTTCCACTTCACCTACTGAGTCTCGTCAATCGGTGGCGACGCTCAGGCCGGGCTCTGCGGAGCCCCGGTCCCGTCTTCACGCGACCGTCGCGGCTTTGTCTCGCCCAATTCGCTCTGTTCATCTTCCTGTGCTTTGCCCTCTTAGGCCACCGTCTGTTTTACTCGCCAATCCCGTCCGGCGTTCTCTGATCCGAATGACGAGAACCTCTGCATTTCCCTGGCCGACGCAGGCGGTAGCACCACGCCTGCAGCAGCACAAATCGGCCCGAGTCTCGCCTTTTGACAACCACTCGCGAATATTGATGGCATCAAATTAGTCTTCCGTATCCCAAATATCGATATTACGATCGTCCCATATGACACGTGTTTCTGTTGAAATCTCCTAAGGTATTGGTTACATTGAACTCCTCCCCGATTTCCTTTTTGGGAGATCCGCTTTATGGAACTCCTGAGGTGCCTGAATGATTTGCCCCAAATGCCAATCTGCCGCCGTTTCGGTCGTACCGGCAGAAGTCCGGCTCTATCGCAATAGCCCCCGCACCTTGAGTCATCCGCCCATGACGCCTTCCCCCGATATCCAGGTCTGCCTGGACTGCGGCTGGTCGGAGTTCGTGATTCCTCGTGCGTGGCTTTCTGCGGGTTGGTTGCGCTCGCTGCGCCCAAAACCGCCCCAGAGCGAAACAGCGATCCCGTCGGTCGGCGAAGCCGTCGTGGTAATGTAGCCGGCCAGCAACTCGTTCCCAGCCTGTTCGCAGGGTAGCGCGGTGGAGTTTGCACACGCGTCGCCTGGATTTTGTTTGCGCGCAAAAAGGCCCCCAGCTTCCGCTGGAGGCCTTTTCGCTTTTCTCTGTCAGTGCGCCTTTGGTTTGGATCGGCAACCACAGTGTGAGCCTGGCTTTCCAGCCCTTCTCTGATCACTGGCCACTGATCGCCGACAACTGTCCTTAGTACATCCCGTCCATTCCGCCGTGGCCACCGCCCGGCGCCGCAGCCTTGGGCTCCGGAATCTCCACCACCAACGCTTCGGTGGTCAGCAGCAGCGCCGCAATCGAAGCTGCGTTCTGCAGCGCCGTCCGCGTCACCTTCGTGGGATCGATTACGCCGGCCTTCACCAGGTCCTCAAACGTCGAGGTCTGCGCGTTGTAGCCGTAGTGCGGTTCCTTCGACTCCAGCACCTTGGCCACCACCACCGCGCCCTCCTCGCCGGCATTGCCGACGATCTGGCGCAGCGGCTCTTCCAGCGACCGCAGCACGATCTTCGCCCCGGTCTTCTCGTCGCCTTCCAGCGTCCCGATCAGCTTCTCCACAGCGGCCATGCAGCGCACCAGCGCCACGCCGCCGCCCGGAACGATGCCTTCCTCGACCGCCGCGCGCGTCGCGTGCAGTGCGTCCTCCACGCGAGCCTTCTTCTCCTTCAGCTCGGTCTCGGTCGCCGCGCCCACCTTGATGATGGCCACGCCGCCCACCAGCTTCGCCAGCCGCTCCTGCAGCTTCTCCTTGTCGTAGTCCGAGGTGGTCTTCTCGATCTGCGACCGGATCTCCTTCACCCGGCCCTCGATGTCCGAGGCCTTGCCCGAGCCGTCGACAATCGTGGTGTTGTCCTTGTCGATGGTGATGCGCTTGGCCTTGCCCAGGTCCTCGAGCTTCACGCCTTCCAGCTTGATTCCCAGGTCCTCGGTGATGGCCTTGCCGCCGGTCAGGATCGCGATGTCGCCCAAGATGGCCTTGCGGCGGTCGCCAAATCCCGGCGCCTTCACCGCAGCCACGTTCAGCGTGCCGCGCAGCTTGTTCACAACCAGCGTCGCCAGCGCCTCGCCTTCCACGTCCTCGGCGATGATCAACAGCGGCTTGCCGCCCCGGGCAACCTGCTCCAGCAACGGCAGCAGGTCCTTCATCGCGCTGATCTTCTTCTCGTAGATCAGGATGTAGGGCTCGTCCAGAACTGCTTCCAGCCGCTCGGCATCGGTCACGAAGTACGGGCTCAGGTAGCCGCGGTCGAACTGCATCCCGTCGACCGTCTCCAGGCCCGTATGCATGGTCTTCGACTCTTCGATGGTGATCACGCCGTTCTCGCCGACCACCTTCACCGCCTCGGCGATGATGCCGCCGATCTCCTCGTCGCCGTTGGCCGAGATGGTGCCCACCTGGGCCACCGATCCCTCGTTCACCGGCTTCGACAGCTTGCCCAGCGCGCCGTCCTGCGCCCACTTGCCGTCCTTGTCGCGGGTGCCGATCACGGCCGTCACGGCCTTCTCGATGCCCCGCTTCAGCGCTGTCGGGTTCGCGCCCGCCGCTACCGTCTTCACGCCTTCGCGGAAGATCGACTGCGCCAGCACCGTCGCCGTCGTTGTGCCGTCGCCGGCCACGTCCGAGGTCTTCGACGCCACTTCGCGCACTAGTTGCGCGCCCACGTTCTCCAGCGGGTCCTTCAGCTCGATCTCTTTCGCCACCGTCACACCATCCTTGGTGATGGTCGGCGATCCGAACTTCTTCTCGATCACGACGTTCCGGCCCTTCGGCCCCAGCGTCGCCTTCACAGCGTCCGCCAGCGTGTTTACGCCGCGCAGAATCGCCTGACGGGATTCCTCACCGTGCAGAATTTGCTTTGCCATTTCTTCAACTCTCCTAATCGGTTTTCAAAGTCTGAAATCGCATTTTGACCTCTCGGCGCCGCCCTCATGCCCGCTTCAGCGTTCTTCGCTGGCGCGCGCACCGCTGTACGCCCGTCCGGCCGGCACTACTTCTTGATGATTCCGAGCACTTCTTCCTCGCGCATGATCAAGAACTCTTCGCCGTCGATCTTGATCTCGGTGCCCGAGTACTTGCCGAAGAGAATCTTGTCTCCCGCCTTCACGTCCAGAGGGAAGACCTTGCCCTCGTCGTTCGACTTGCCCTTGCCCACGGAGATCACTTCGCCCTCCTGGGGCTTTTCCTTGGCGGTATCCGGGATAATGATCCCCCCACGGACGGTTTCGCCCTCTTCCACCCTGCGGACCAGAATCCGGTCGTGGAGCGGAGTGAACTTGGTTGCTACTGATGGATGCACCGGAGGTGCAGTAATTTTTCCAGTTGCTGCCATTGCTTCCCTTCTCCTTCCCGCCCGAGCCTGGGTGCGCCCGGTTCGCGGGTCTCAGTCATAGAAAGTCTGGGAGGCCGCGGAGTGCCTGCCGCCGGAAACCCCGGCGAATCGGTTCAGCGCTCCAAACTACGGATTGCTAGCACTCTCGCCTTCCAATTGCTAACGATAGGGGGCACGATCCCGTTTGTCAAGACCCATTTGTAAATATCTGAGCGTAATCCACTCAGATTCCCCGCTTGCCGCCTTTTCCCGCTCTCCATCCCGTTCCCTCAGTACTCGGGAACCAACTTCCACCTTGCCAGCGCCCAGCAGTGCCCTTTCTCCCTGCCTGCTTGTTCCCTCGCTCCTTGCTCCCTGTTCCCTGAGACCATCCTTTCTCCCTCGCGTCCATTTACAATGATTTCCATGCTTCGCCGCACGTCTCGCTCCGTTCTCATTGCTCTGGCCGCGCTCGGTCTCCTCGGCGGCTCCGTTGCCGTTCACGCGCAAGACAGCAACTCCCAGCACCTCCGCAAATACAAGACCCCGCCGCCGGCCGCCCACATCCAAGTCACCGTCGTACGCGACTACAACGGCAAGCCGGTCCCTCTGGCCCATGTCATCTTCCACCCCATCGAAGGCGACAAAGACAAGGGGGCCATGGAGCTCAAGACCAACGAAGACGGCAAAGCCACCATCGATGTCATTCCGATCGGCGACACCGTCCGCCTTCAAGTCATCGCCGACGGCTTCCAAACCTACGGCCAAGATTTCAAGGTCGACAAGCTCGACATCCCAATGGAAGTCCGCCTCAAGCGGCCCGCCCACCAGTTCTCTCTCTATCCCAACTCAACAGCAAACTCGGGCTCGGGCGCGAGCTCAGGCACTGGTTCCAGCTCCGGCAGCAACTCGGGTTCCGGCAACAGCTCCGGCTCGGGCAAATCGTCAAACCCCGCTCCGCCCGCCTCGGGCGACAAACCCTCCGGCTCATCCGGCCAATCGAGCGATCAGCCGAACCCAAACCCGCCCAAGAACAACTGACCCGCGCCGCTGGCTTGCTAGACCGGATTCGGAATTCACGTGGGGCATTCAAGATTGTGCAAGGTGCCGTTTTCTTGAGGAAAACGGCACTTGAGCGCATCAACCTTCCCTACACCAATTCCTAATTCGGTGGAGCTCGCCGACCGGCTCTCTCGCTCCCTTGCTGCCTTGCTCCCTTGCCCGCGCCCCAGCCTTCCGGCGCCGAATGCAGGAAAGCCGGAGTTCCCTGCCCCCGCGAGCCCCGCCATCTCGCTAAACTAGTCCTGTGACGCTTTCCGAATCCCTCGCCGGCCAATCCGTTCTCGTCACCGGAGGCGCCCGCCGCATCGGCCGCGCCATCGCCCTCACTCTGGCTCGCGCTGGCGCCGACGTCGCCGTCACCTACCGCGCATCCGAGTCCGAAGCTGCCGCTACCGCCGCCGAAATCGCAGCCCTCGGCCGCCGCTCCCTCGCCGTCCCCTGCAACGTGCGCTCCGAAACCTCCGTCCGCGCCGCCATCGCCCAAGTCGTCTCCGCCTTCGGCCGCCTCGACGTGCTCGTCAACAACGCCGCCGTCTTCGCCTCCGCGGCCCTCGAAGGCCTCACCCTCGATCAATGGGACGAGGTTTTCGAAACCAACACCCGCGGGCCGTTTCTCGTCGCCCGCGAGGCTCTGCCGCACCTCCGCGCCGCTCATGGCCGCATCGTCAACATCGGTTCTCTCGGCGGCCTTCGCGCCTGGGCCGGCCACGCCCACTACTGCGCCTCCAAGGCCGCTCTCCACATGCTTACCCAGGCCATGGCCAAGGCCTTTGCCCCCGACGTCAGCGTCAATTGCGTCGCGCCCGGCTGGATCCAGCTCGACGATGTGCCCGATCTTTCGCGAGAGGAATCCCCTTCGCCGCTCAGTGAATCGGAGAGACGCGAAGCTACACAGGCCGCTCGCTTTGCCTCGAAGACCCCCATGGGCCGAAACGGCGACGCCAACGACGTCGCCGAAGCCGTGCTCTTGTTCGCTGCCGGCCCGCACTTCGTCACCGGCCAGATCCTCGCCGTCGATGGCGGTCTCGGCCTCACCTAGTATCTAAGCCTGAGATTCACATCTTCCGGCCGGCCTCTGCCGACGCCTGTTGGGGACATTCTACGGGGAGAAGAAATGTCTCTACGGGATTCCCAGCGGGGCGGCCCAGGAAGAAGCCTTGTGCGTCGTTTGCGCCCAGCGTTCGCATCAGTTCCAGTTGCTCGATTGTCTCCACACACTCGACGACCACACGCATCCCGATATTGTGGGCCAGTGAGACCATCGTGCGGACCATCGCCGAGTTCTCCGCCTTGGTGTCGATGTTGCGCACGAAGGCGCCGTCGATCTTCAGGGTATCGAATGGAAGCGCGGGCAGATAGCTGAGGTTTGAGTAGCCGGTGCCGAAATCGTCGATCGCCAGGCTGATGCCCATGTCCTTCAGTTCGGCCAAAGTTTCCACTGCCTGCTCTCCCTCGTCGAGCATGGCCGATTCGGTCACCTCTATCTGCAGCAGCTCGGGGCTCAGTCCGGAACGCCCCAGGATCTTCTGGACTTCGTCCGCAAACCCTTTGCGCCGCAATTGAATGCCAGAAACGTTTACAGCCACCTGAATCGGGTGCGGCGACAGCTCCTGCCACCGTCTAGCCTCGGTGCATGCCTGCTCCATGACCGATGCGCCGAGAACGGCGATCAGCCCGCTCTCTTCCGCAATCGGAATGAATTTGTCCGGCGGTACTTCGCCGATCGTCGGGTGGATCCAGCGGGCCAGGGCTTCAAAACGGACCAGACGATTCGTTGCCAGCTCGAATTCCGGCTGGTAGTGGACAATAATCTCCCTGCGCGACACCGACCCGCGCAGCAGATTCTCCAGAGTCGATCGTTCGTGGACCTGCATCCCGATCTCGGGCGTAAAGTAGGCGGCGCGGTTTTTCCCCGCGCGCTTGGCCGCGTACATGGCGCTGTCCGCTTGCTGCACAAGCTCCTCGGCCTCCGTCGCGTCATCGGGGAAGATGCTGATGCCGATGCTGGCGCCGATGGCTAATTCGTGGCTCTTCACATGGAACGGATTGTTGATCGCGTCGAGCAGGTTATCGGCCACCATTTGCGCGTCCTGCTTGACGCGCATTCCATTCAGAATCACCAGAAACTCGTCGCCTCCCAGCCGGCCCAGCGTATCTCCGGTGCGAATCCAGGAGCGGAGGCAGTCAGCCACCCGCACCAGCAGCGCGTCCCCGACGCTGTGGCCCAGGCTGTCGTTGACTAGCTTGAATCCATCCAGATCGAGGTAGAGCAGAGCCATGATCAGCCCTTCGCGGCGGGCTTTCTCCAGGTTGACGGAAAGCAAATCCATCAGGTGGCGGCGATTGGGCAAATCGGTGAGGGGATCGATGAGGGACTCGTGGACCGCGTTGTCTCTCGCCTTCTTCAATTCGGCCTGATTTTCTTTCAGTTGGGTCACATCGATGGCCGTCGTTTCATAGACCGGCCCTTCGGCCGTATCGACCGGCGTAATGTTCTGCAAAAGGTGAACATTGGCGCCGTCGTCGCGGCGCAGCGTGACTTCGAAGTTGCTCAGGGCTCCGCTCTTAAGCGGGTTCCTGAGCCGTTCGCACTGGGCGGCGTCAGCCCCCATTTTCCAGTAATTGCGTCCGATCGTCTGCTCGCGCCCCGGCAGGCCCAGCATGTGAACGAAGGCCATATTGCAGTCGATAATCTCGCCGCCCGGCCGCCACGTGAAAACAGCCGCAAGATTGCGTTCGAAGAGCCGGCGGAACCGGTTTTCCAGGTGGGCCTCGCGCTTCAGCCGGGCGCGAATGACTTCCGTCTGGCGGCGAACGGTGCGCCGGAGCAAGGTGACCCAAAGGAGGGGAAGCAACACGCAAATCGCGATGACGGCGAGGATCGCGAGGCCTCTCTGGAGAGTGAGCCAGCCCGGCCCGCCGACGACCGTAATATCCGCAGGCGATTCGACCAGGATGAGCAGCGAGTCCGGCCACGCCGGATTGCCGCGCTGGATGAAGGCCACACCGGTCACTTCGAGGACCGAGTCGCGCGCCAGCCCCACGATGTCGCTCCGCGCGCCGCTGCGAAGCAGAACCGCGTTGAACCTCTGCCCGCCGTCCTGAAGCTGGTAAACGAACTCCGTCTGGTTCACGTCCTGCGCAATCAGGCGGGCCTTCAGGCGGACGCGCCGCCCTTGAAGGGAGCCGCGCAAGATCTCGTTGGCGCTCGCGTGGAGCGGTTGTTCAATGCCGGCTTGCTGCACGGCGGCCAGACTCACAGCAGCGTCTGCGATTTCCAGGCCGAAGACCCCGTGGGAGGGAAAGCCAATCACATCGACCGTGCTGCCGGTGCGCGCCGAGGCGCCGGGAGACGGGGCGACAAAGACCGTGCCCGAGGAATCCTGAATGGCAAAAAGGCCGGGTGAGGTCCAGATCGCATTGCCGCGAAGATGCACCGGCCGCACAAAGCGGGCATCGGCGTCGGAAGCATGCAGTTCGGCGATCGGTTTCGGCGCCGCGAAGGTTCCCGTCACGACCGGTGGATCGACGACGGTCAACTGCTTCAGGCTCTCGACGAACAGCCGGGCGCCCGTGCGCTTCATCGAGGCATCCACGTGCTGCCCCGCAACTCCTGTCACCTTCACCGTCGCGCCAACCAGAGCCGTCGCTTCGGGACTGGCAAGTTGAGGGATCGCGAGCCAAAGCCTCTTCGCGCCATCGAAAAGCTGAAAGCAGACTCGCGTTGAGACTTCATCGCACGGCCGGAGCTCCCCCTCGGTCACAACCAGGTGGCTCTCGGCGGCTCCGGTATCGAGTTGGGCGACCGTCACTTCTTCGGCCTTGGGCAGTGGTCCGAAGCCAACAGCGGTAATCCGGGGCCGGCCGATGGCTACGCCGTTCTGCCCTAGAACGGTGATGGCCTGCAACCGGACCCGTTCGCCAGGAGTAAACATCTCGCGATTGCCGTGAACGTCAACAAACGTCGTCCCCGTGTCGTCCTGGACGAAGAGCAGGCCCCATTCCACGTCGGAGTAGGTTACGACCACATCGAGGTCGATCGGGTACGCCTTGGCTGCTGCTGCGGGGCTCAGGGCGAAGACTTCATGCACCGTTTGCAGGGTTGGCGGGCGGGCGGAGCGGCCTTGCGTTTGCGCGGGAGCCCGTTCGGGCAGGGATGAACCGATCAGGAGGCCGACGAGGATCGACGCCTGCGCGAGGTGCACCCGGAAGGCTCGCTTCACGCCACGCCCACGCCAATCGCCATTGTTCCTTGTGTCGATAACTCGTGTAAATATCCCCCGGCAGAGCCGGGGGCTTTACGGTGTGAGCCGCTCAAAGCGGCTTGAGCGGGGTCGCTAACGCGGCCCCGACGTGATTGGGGCCGCCTTACGGCGGCTATTTCCACATTCGCAGTTGGTCCAGGCGCTTGTCCTCAACTTCTTGATTGCGGATGTACTCGCGAATCGCCGTTTCATCACGCCCCACCGTCGACACAAAATACCCGCGCGCCCAGAAATGCTGGCCTGCGAAATTCTGCTTGTGCTCACCGTAGGTCCGCGCCAGGTGAATCGTGCTCTTGCCCTTGATGAAACCCACCACTTCCGACACCGCATACTTGGGAGGTATCGAAAGCAGCATATGCACATGGTCCGGCATAAGGTGGCCTTCCAGCACCCGGCTTTCCTTCTGCTCGGCCAGACGCCGAAAGACCTCTCCCAAATGCTGCCGAAGCCCTTCATACAGCACTCGACGGCGGCATTTGGGGATAAAGGCTACGTGGTATTTGCACTCCCATACGGAGTGACTTAGACTCTCCAATTGGTCCATCCAGATTCTCCTTGATGTGTGCTTTGGTCGGCTCACATCTGGAGCTTCTTGGATGGACTCCCGGAAATGTCAAACTGCTACTGCCACCCCGGCAGAGCCGGGGGATCTCCTCTCCCTTTAGAAGACACGTTTCCCCGGGCGAACCCGCCCCTCGGCACCGGGCCCTACCTATGTATCGGTTAAAACCCCCTCATTGTTGAGCACCTGGCTCGGCGCGGGATGGTATGCGGGGTTACGGACGGATAATCTTCTCAAGTTTCAGATTAAACATAACTTGTCGACTGATTAGAGCAAGTCTTTGCCCTCATAAGGGCGATAAAACGGTTGACGCACATTTTCTCCTTAGCGCGATTTGTTTTTGCCGAGACGGCGCTGGCACCCATTTCAGTCTGCGTCGATGTAGGTACTGCACATGACAAGTCTGCTTCGGTCTCGCCTCACATACTTACAAGACTCGGCCTTTTGAGGCTTTCCAAATCGCCGGGCCTCCGCGGATAGAACGCAGTGTGTCTCGCTCTTCGTCGCTGCGAAGTGGAGGCGGTCGATCCGGATCATGATGGGGATCGGGTGCGCTCCCGTGGTGGCGAACTCATCGATTCGCGGTCTCCATTTGGTTGCGGATCTGCGCTGCTACCTTCCCAGCAGCCTCTTCCAGAATCCGCCCTTGCTCTTGCCGGCGCTCACCTTCCGCCCGGACCGTGCTCGCTCCGCCGCCGACCGCTCGCCAAACTGGAGCGGCACGCGATCCCACAACCCGACGGGCTCCGGCTGCCGCGGCCACGCCGCTCCCTCAACCACCGCCCGCGGATTCGTCACGCACAGCCGCCGCGCCGTCTCCTCGCCTTTCTTCTCCGCCACGTACTCATATCCGTGTTTCAAGTGCGCGGGCCGCCACACCGGGTGGTGCGCGTCCGTGGCCAGAAAGTGAACCCAGTCCCGCTCCAGCAGCTCGTTCGAGAAGGCTTCGGCCGCCTTGCCGAATCGCCCGTACAGCGACGCCGACGTCACCTGGATCAGGCACCCATGCCGCATCCAGTCGCCCACCAGGCTCGGCTGCCGCAGCACCGCCGGATACCGCTCCGGGTGCGTCACGATCAGCGTGTACCCCGCCGACTGCAGCCGGAACATCGCCTCATTCATGCTGGGCGGAATCACCTCCGACGGGAACTCGATCAGCAGGTATCCGTTCTCGTTCACCGAAAAGCGCAGCGGATTCATTACCGCATCCACGATGTTGTCCGCCGTCAGGTGGAAGTCGCATCCCAGGCTCAACTCCACCACGCCGTTCAGCTTCTCCTTGAGCTCCGCATAGCGCTGCTCGATCAACGGCTTGTTGTAGGGATACGCATCGCTTGCGTGCGGCGTGCACACAATGTGCGTCACGCCTTCTTCCGCCGCCTGCTGCGCCAAATCCAGCGACGTCTGCAGGTCCGGCGAACCGTCGTCCACCCCATAAATCAGATGATGATGAATGTCGATCATTGGCTCTTGTCGATCAATCGTCGCGCCGGCCGGGACGCTGATTCCCCCGCGCCGTCTGGCTGACTCGCTAACTCGCTGCCTTCTCCAGCGTCCCAACCATCGACGCGATGATCCCCCACCCATCCGCCGACCCCAGCAGCGCCTCGCTCGACCGGTCCGGGTGCGGCATCATTCCCAGCACGTTCCGCCCCTCGTTCAAAATTCCCGCAATATTGCTCAGCGACCCGTTCGGATTCGCCTCCGCCGTGATTTCGCCCTTCGGCGTCGCGTAACGAAACGCGATCCGGTCCTCGGCCTCCAGCCTGACCAGCTCCTCGGGCTCGCAGAAGTAGTTCCCTTCCATGTGCCCGATCGGAATCTCCAGCACCGCGCCCTTCTTCAACTGACAAGTGAACGGGCTGTCGGCCGTCTCCACGCGCACGTGCACCGGCTTGCAGATATACTTCAGCCCCGCGTTCCGCATCAACGCGCCCGGCAGCAGTCCGCTCTCGGTCAGAATCTGGAACCCGTTGCAGATTCCCAGCACCAGTCCGCCGTCCGCTGCAAATTTCTTCACCGCCTGCATCACCGGCGAAAAACGCGCAATCGCTCCCGTGCGCAGGTAGTCGCCGTAGGCAAATCCCCCCGGAACCAGCACCGCATCCACGCCGTGCAGGTCCTCGTCGTCATGCCACAGAAAGTCCACCGGCTGCTGCGCCACTTCGGCGATCACGTTGTAGGTATCGTGATCGCAATTCGACCCTGGGAACACCACCACGCCGAATTTCATGCTTCCAGCCTATCAGCTTGGTCCGCGCCATCTTGCTCCCAGGATTTCCACGCCGACTGCTCGCCCTAGCCCCGCTAGTACCGTGTCTTCGTGATTTCGTAATGGACCGAATGACTCTGGGTGCTCCAGGTCCCGATTTTGGGACCTGGGATAGCACGAAACCTGATAGACACGGTAATAGCTCCACCAACACCGCTCACGCCGCTTTCCTCACTCACGCCGCCTTCTTTTCCGCCTCCGGCGTCCTCCGCTTCACGCGCAGGTTGTCCAGCGCGTACTTCACAAACCTCGGCTCGAAGCGCGGCGTCTGCTCAAGGAACCGGCAGCTCGCCACCACCTGGTCCACGATGAACTTCGGCTGGTACCGCGCCAGTTCCATGCCCTTCTCTTTCCTCACCTTGTGCACGATGTCCTCGAACGCCTCCGGCGGCAGTTCCAATCCCTGCCCCGCGCACTCCCGCTCCAGGATCTTCCGGTACGACTCGACCGTCGGCGGGCCCACCTCGATCTTGTAGGGCAGCCGCCGCAGGAACGCCGTGTCCATCAAATCCTCCGGCTCCATGTTGGTCGAGAAGATGATCAGCTCCTCGAACGGAATCATGATGGTCTTGCCGGTGTGCAGCTTCAGGTAATCCACGCGATTCTCCAGCGGCACGATCCAGCGGTTCAGCAGGTTGGTCGGCGAGACCAGTTGGTGTCCGAAGTCGTCGATCACGAAGCAGCCGCCCAGCGCCTTTACGTGCAGCGGCGCCTCGTAGAACCGGCCCGTCCCGTCGTAGCGCAGATCGAGCATATCCAGCGTCAGCTCGCCGCCCGCGATCACGCACGGCCTGCTGCACGCCACCCAGCGCGCGTCGAACGCGTCGCGCCGCACCAGCGAAAACGTCTCGTCATCCGTCCCCCCCGCGCGCTCGATCGCCGTATGCACGCCGGGATCGTAGACGCGAATGATCTGCCCATCCACGTCCAGCGCGTAGGGCACGAAGATCACATCGTAAAAGACATTCGCCAGCCGATGCGCGACTGAGGTCTTCCCGTTGCCCGGCGCCCCGTAGAGCAGCGTCGCTCGCCCCGAGTTCAGCGCCGGCCCGCACTGTTCGATCAGTTCCTCCTCGAACGTCAGACCGCTCATCGCCGCGCGGATGCGGTCCAGCGTCACCACTTCGTTCGTGATTCTCTGCAGCTTCACCTGCCGCGTGAACTGCTCAATCGGCACCGGCGCCGGCCCAACGTACCCGCAGTGGTTTGCCAGGTCGGCTGCCCAACGCCGCCCTTCGTCAGTCAACGCATAGGCCACCTCCGGCAGGTTTCCTGCGTCGCGTGAGCCCATGCTCATCAGCAGCTTGCGATCCACCGCCATGTGCACCAGGTCCAGCGCCAGCGGGTAGGGCAGCTGGATGGCCTGCGCGAATTGCTGCACCGATTCCAGCCTCCCGGCGTAGATCAGCTTCAGCAGCAACCCCATCAACTCCGTGCCTTCTACGCCCGTGGCCCCGATGTCCGCCGGCTCGGCGGGCATCCGGCGCAGCAACTCCTCCAGCCGCTCCCGGTTGACGGCGTCGATCGCCACCAAGCTCTCGCCCAGCCGACCGCCGTGAACGCTTTGGTGCTCGACCGCGCGTTCGATCGCCTCCGCGGTCACCATCCTGCCGCCGATCAACAAATCGCCCAGCCGCAACGGTGTCGAGATCGCGCGCCTCCTCTTGGCAGTCCCCGCCGCGACGGCGGATTCCGCCTTCCTCGTTGTTCTTCGGCACGCCTTCCCCGAGTATGAGCCTCGCCCCGTCCCCGCGATTGCCGCGTTTCCGTCCTGCACCTGCGCTTCCTGTTCCTGCATAGCGGTCGGGTCCGAGCTTCCGCCCCGGCTATCGCAGACTCTCCCCCGCGCTGACTGGCTCACCGGCTGACTCGCTGACTTGCCGGCTTGCCTCCCGCACCCCCCATCCCGCGATCAGCACGCTGGGTGCGGCCACAGCCTCCAGATCGCCCAGCAGGCCAAGCGTCGTGTGCACTATCTCCTGCCCCGCCTGCGCGGCGCGCGAAATGATCGCGCACGGCAGCTCGGCAGGCAAGCCTTCGGCCATCCACTCGGCGGCCAGCAGACCCAGATCGCGTCCGGGCATATAAACGACTCGCGTCGCTGCTTCCCTCGCCGGCAGCTCCGACCGATTGTGCGACTGCGCATGTTGGCCCGCGGAAAAGATCACGTGCGACGCCCACTCGCGATCCGTAAGCGATCGCCCGATGGCCGCTGCCGCCGCGAACGCCGCCGACACGCCGGGTACAACCTCGAAGGGAATCCCGGCTTCCGTCAACGCTTCAATCTCCTCGGCCGCGCGCCCGAACAGCAGCGGGTCGCCGCTCTTCAGCCGCACCACGCTCAGCCCCGCCCGCGCCCGATCGACCATCCGCGCGTTGATCTCTTCCTGCGTGACGTTCTTCGCGCCGCAGCGCTTGCCCACATTCGTCACTTCGGCCGCTGGCGCGGCCAAATCGAGAATCGCCTGCGGAACCAGGTCGTCGTGCAGGATCGTGTCCGCGCTTTCAATCAGCCGCAGCGCCTTCACCGTCAGCAGCTCCGGATCGCCCGGCCCCGCTCCCACCAGGTACACATGCCCAGCCTGCGCCTTCGCCGCTTCCCTGCCTGTCCGCGCCAATTGCTTTGTCCCGCATAGGCCCGAATCGCAGATCTCGCGCTGCGCCAGCTCGTGCAGCAGCAGCCTCCGTTGCTCCCCGCGCGGATGCGTCGCCAGCACTTCGCGCCGCAGCTCGCCCAGCGTCTTAAGCCACGGCCCCAGGTCTTCCGGCAGTTGCTCGTCGATCTCCCTCCGCAGCCGCTGCGCGACAGCAGGACTCTCTCCCGCCGTCGAGATCGCGATCTGCAACTCGCCCCGCCCGACCACCGAGCCGAAAAAGAAGTCGCAGTTCGGCACATCGTCCACGCTGTTGCACGCGATCCCGCGCGCGCCAGCCTCGCGATACACCGCCGCATTCACCTCCGGCCCGTTCGTCGCGGCGATGACCAGAAAGTTCCCATCCAGATCGCGCCCTTCGAACTCCCGCTCGACCCATTCCAGCTTGCCCTCTGCGTTCAGTTGTCGAATCTCCGCGCAGGCTTCCGGCGCAACCACGCGCAGCCGCGCCCCGGTCTTGAGCAGCGACCCAATCTTTTCCAGCGCAACCCTCCCCGCGCCCACCACCAAGCACCGGCGTCCTTCGAGTTTTAAGAAAATCGGCAACAAACTCATCGCTCTGTTCTCTGTTCTCTGTTCTCTGTTCTCTGTTCTCTGTTCTCTGTTCTCTGCCTCTCTCACTCCGCCACCGCGTGCGGCGCCGGCCCCGCCGGCAGGTCGCGCTCTACGGGCTCCAGCACTTCGCCTGCAAGCTGCGCACGCAGCTCTTCGTTCGTGTGCCGCGCAAACCAGGAGCGCAGGTTCTCCTCCGGCCCGCGCCCCGCCAGATAGTGCCGCAGAAGCCGCTCGATCGCCTCAGGCACCAGCTCCGCCGGCGCGCGATACCCCACAGGCCGCGCCACACCCGCGTGCTCGCCTACCGCTCCGCCCAGGCAAAAGTAGAACGCGTCCGTCAGCTTGCCCTCGTGCTTGATCTTCTTGCCCTCCAGCCCGATGTCCGAGATCCAGTGCTGGCCGCATCCGTTCGGGCATCCGGTCACATGCAGCTTCAGTTGCTCGTCGAACTCCGGCAGCCGCTCCTCAAGCTCATCCACCAGCCAGCGCGTAAAGCCCTTCGTCTCCGCGATCGCCAGCTTGCAGAACTCCGTCCCGGTGCAGGCGACTGCTCCGCGCCAGAAAGTCGACGCCTCCACCTGCAACCCGATCTGGCCCAGCTCACGCGCCAGCTCTCCCGTCTTGCCGTACGGCACGTCGACGACGACCAGGTTCTGCGAGATCGTCAGCCGTAGCGCTCCGCTGCCGAACCGCTCGGCCAGCTCGGCGACTGCCTCCAGTTGCTCGCCCGTCAGGCGCCCACACAGCACCGATGCACCAACCGTCGCCAGCCCCGGCTGCCGCTGCGGATGAATCCCCACGTGGTCGCGGAGCACGCCGTCCGGAACCTGCTCCGGCACAGCCGGATCGAGCCTGAATCCGATCTTTGCCTCGAGCTCACCCAGAAACCGATCCGCCGTCCATCCCTCGCGCATAAACAGGTACTTGAGCCGCGCCCGTTCCCGGCTCTCGCGCAGCCCCTGTTGCTCGCGAAAGATCTCCGCCACGCCGCGGGCCACGCGCACCGCCTGCTCCGGCCGCACAAACGCATCCAGCCGCACTGCCAGGTGCGGCTCGTTCGACAGTCCGCCTCCTACGCGCAGCGAATAGCCCACCTCGTCGCCCCGCACGGCCGCCGTAAAGCCGATATCGTTGATCTCCGGGAACGTGCACCACGACGGGCACCCGGTCGCCGAAATCTTGAACTTCCGCGGCAGATTGTAGAACTCCGGATTCGCCGTCAGATCCCTCGCGATCGCCTGCGCCATCGGCGACGCATCGATCAGCTCGTCGGCCGCGACCCCAGCCAGCGGGCATCCAGTCACGTTGCGCACCACGTCGCCGCACGCTCCCTTCGGCGACAGCCCGATCGCGTCCAGCGCGTCCACCACTTCGGGCAGCGACTCGATGCTCAGCCAATGCAGTTGGATGTTCTGCCGCACCGTGATGTCCGCCAGGTTCCGCGCAACCTTCCGCGTCAGTCCCCCGATGGTCCGCAGTTGGTTCGCCGACACAATTCCGTTCGGGATGCCGATCCGCATCATGAACCATTCCGTGGCCAGGCCCTCGCCGCCCTTGCCGCCGGTCGCGCCCACGCCGTCGCCCTGCGTATACACGCCCCACCACTTGAAGTAGGCGTTCGCCCACTCCTGAACAACGCTCGACCGTCCCGCGCGCGCGAACGCACGAACCTCGTCGAACGCCTCCCAAGGGTTCTTCTCGCGTTTCAGTCGCTCCATCTTCTGGGCTTTCGTCTCTTTGGGCGCAGCCGTTTCGCTCATGTTCTCTCTTCCTCTTTCGCTTCAAAAAGTGGAATGCCCGCGAGAGCAAACGCTCAGTCGCGGGCATCGGGGAAACCGTGGATTTTCAGTCGGAAGTTCTGACCCAGGTCACCGGCGCCGCGTGAGCGGCTGACAGCACCGACAACAGGTCATCTCTTCCATGAGCAGAATATTAGACTAATTTGGTCCGATATGCAACCCGGCGCAGCCTTCTACCCAATCTGCCCGGCAGCATCAGCGTCTAGCTCGCCAAGAATCTCGTGAACCGCCACCTCCACTGCCCGCGCGCACTCGGCGGAAAGCTCCATCGAGATCGACTGCTGCGGATCGATGGTGATCGCGTACAGCACCACCTCGCGCACTCCCCCCTGCATATAGAACGCGTCCAGCAGATCCTTTACGCCGATGTCGTGCGCGGTCAGCGTGGGAGGATAATCGCTCGAAAAGCGCGGCGTCGTGCGGGTGACGGTCCCCGGTGGGTTTTCGTCCGCCGCTGCATCGATCAGAATAACCCGTTCGGCGCTCTCGAGCGGCTCCAGCAGAATGAATCCGCCCGTCCCGCCATCCAGGCACTCCACGCCGGCCGGCAGGGTGTGCTTCTCCAGCGCACGCACCGCAGCCACGCCAACGCCTTCATCGCCCATGAGGACGTTGCCGAGGCCAAGCACGAGGGTCGTTTTACTGCTTTTGGGGCTCTCCGTCACTCTTCACCTTGTCGAACTTCCATCCGCCAATGATCGAGGATACCGTACCGCGGCCCTCGATGTAGTCGTGATAGAAGGCCAGATAGATGTGAACGATGACGAAGGTGACGAAGAACCAGAGGAACAGATGGTGCCAGAAGCGCACGCCGAACTCGCCGCCCAGCAACGGCACCACCCAGACGAACATCTTCGGAATCCAGGACGAGCTCATCGACGAGTAGAGCGCGAAGCCGGTGATGGTCTGGATGCAGAACGCGATGAACGTCAGGAAGTAGATGAGCGCCGCCAACGCATTGTGCCCGGTGGAGATCTCTCCGTGCATCTTTACCTGCAACACGTCGGTCTTGACGACGTCAGCGATCTCCTGCCGCTGCTGCCGCTTCAACGGGAAGAAGTTCGTCCACTTGGCGTATTTGTTGCCGACGAAGCCCCAGTAGATGCGCGCGGCAAAATTGAACACGTAGACCCACGCCGATGCGAAGTGCAGGAACCGCACCCAGCCGAACCAGTACTGCTGGTACGCCTCCGACGCATAGGCAATGCGAAGAGGGTGCCCGATCAGGTAGCCGGTGATGCACAGCAGCGTCAGCGCGATCGCGTTGATCCAGTGATACGCGCGGACCGGCAGCTCCCACACGTACACGCGCCGGTACTCGACCGGCGCGCTCCCGTTCGCCTGAAAAACATCTCGTACACCAGTCGTCTGTGTGCTCATCGCGCTCACTCGAAGGAAATCTGGTGAATGTGCCGCCCCTTGGGATCGTACAAATGCACCGAGCAGGCCAAGCACGGGTCAAAGGAATGAATGGTACGCAGGATTTCCACTGGCTGGTCGAGCTTCGCCACCGGCGTGCCGATCAGCGACGCCTCGAACGCCGAGTGCTGCTGCTTGGCGTCTCGCGGCGAGCCGTTCCACGTCGTCGGCACCACCAGTTGGTAGTTCTCGATGGCCCCGTTGTGGATTTTGATCCAGTGCGCCAGCGCCCCGCGCGGAGCTTCCACCAGCCCCACGCCCTCGGCGTCCGCGGGCCACGACTTCGGGTCCCACTTCTCGCCGTTGAATGTCGACACATCGTTGCTCTTCACGCGGTCCATCAACTGGCCGAAGAAATCCTTCAGCCAGATCATGGCCAGCGCCGCATCGATGCCCCGCGCCGCCGTGCGGCCCAGCGTCGAGAACAACGCATCGACCGGCACGTTCAACTTGCCCAGCACCATGCCCACCGTATCCTTCACGTCCTCGTGGCCGGCGGCATAGGAAACCAGCAGTCGCGCCAGCGGACCCACCTCCATCGGGTTCTCCTTCCAGCGCGGCGTCTTCAGGAACGAGTACTTCTCCGAGCCCTCCAGGCTTTCGAACGGCGGCTTCGGCCCGGTGTAGTTGATCTGGGTCTCGCCCGCCCACGGGTGCAGCCCCACGCCGTCTCCGCCCTCGTAGGTGTACCAGGAGTGCGCAATGTATTCCTTGATCTCCTGCGCGTCGCGCGGATTCACCGGATATACGTGGCTCAGATCGCGGTTCAGCACCGCTCCCCGCGCATACTTGAAGGCGTCCGGCTGGTTGTAGCCCTTGGTCGGGAACTCGCCGTAGCAGAGATAATTGCTCAGCCCGCCGCCGTACTTCGCCCAGTCCTTGTAGAACGAAGCCACGGCCAGCAGGTCCGGAATGTAGACCTGGTTGACGAACTCGTCGGCCTGGCCGATCAGCTTCGACACCAGGTTCAGCCGCTCGGTATTGATCGCCGCCACTTCGTTCACGTTGATCGAGCACGGCACGCCGCCCACCAGATAATTCGGGTGCGGGTTCTTGCCACCGAACACGGCGTGGATCTTGACGATTTCCTTCTGCCACTGCAGCGCGTCCAGATAGTGCGCCACGCCGATCAGGTTCACCTCCGGCGGCAGCTTGTACGCCGGGTGCCCCCAGTAGCCGTTGGCGAAGATCCCCAGACCGCTGGCCGCGAAGACCTTGATCTTGTCCTGCACTTCAGTGAAGTAGGCCGTATTGTTCTTGTCCCACTTGGAGAACGATTGCGCCAGCTCCGCCGCCTTCTTGGGATCGGCCTTGAGCGCGTTCACAATGTCCACCCAGTCCAGCGCGTGCAGGTGATAGAAGTGGATCACGTGATCCTGCACGTACTGCGTGGTCTCCATGATGTTCCGGATCAGTTCCGCCGTTGGCGGCACGCTGATACCCAGAGCATCCTCCACGGCGCGCACGCTGGCCAGGGCATGCACCGTCGTGCATACGCCGCACACGCGCTCCGTGATCGCCCAGGCGTCGCGCGGATCGCGGCCCACGAGAATCTTCTCCAGGCCCCTCACCATGGTGCCCGCGCTGAACGCGTCGGTGATGACGCCGTTTTCCACCACTGCCTCAATGCGCAGGTGGCCTTCAATGCGAGTAACGGGATCGACAACGATGCGGCTCATGGTCTCTTACGACTCCTTCTGTTCCTCTGCGTGAACCTCCGCAATCACCTTGTGCTTGCGGATGTTGGTTACCACCGCGTGCGCCGCCACTCCGGCCAGCGTGGCCACTCCCACCGCCGTGCCGATCGTGTCGGCCGTGCTCTCGATGCCGAACCCTGGGAACGACGGCAGATGCTGATAGAACGGCCCGTTGTCCCAGAACCCTGCCTCGCTGCACCCGATGCAATTGTGGCCCGACTGGATGGGATAGCTGGTGCCTTCGTTCCACTTGACCACCGAGCACGCGTTGTAGGTCACCGGACCGCGGCAGCCCATCTTGTACAGGCAATATCCCTTGCGCGCGTTCTCGTCGTCCCACGCCTCCACGAACAGCCCGGCGTCGTAGTTCGGCCGGCGATAGCACGTGTCGTGCACCCGCCGCCCGTAGAACTCCTTCGGCCGCCCCTGGCTGTCGAGCTCCGGAACCTGACCCAGCACCAGCAGGTGCGTCACCACCGCCATCATCACGTCGGCGATCGGCGGGCACCCCGGCACGTTGATCACCGGCTTCGACACCAGTTTGTAGATCGGCGTGGCTCCGGTCGGGTTCGGCTTGGCCGCCTGCACGCATCCGTTCGAGGCGCAGCTTCCCCACGCCACGATCGCCGCCGCATCCGCCGCCACCGTCTGCAAGATCGACTCTGCCGTCTTGCCCCCCACCATGCAGTAGACTCCGCCGTCCTTGGTCGGCACGGCGCCCTCCACCAGCACGATGTACTTCCCCTTATTGTTCGCGATCGTGTCGTTCAGGCTCTTTTCGGCCTGGAACCCAGACGCCGCCATCAGCGTCTCGGTGTAGTTCAGCGAAAGCACGTCCAGCAGCGCGTCGGCCACGATCGGGTGCGACGCGCGAATGAACGACTCGCTGCAGCAGGTGCACTCCTGAAAGTGCATCCACACTACGGCCGGCTTCTCCTTCTTCTCGAAGGCGTTCACCACCTGCGCCACGCCGGTCTTGCCCAGACCGGCGACGGCCGCGGCTGCCGTGCAGAATTGCAGGAAATCTCTGCGGCTGTAGCCCTTCTGCTGCATTGACTGCCAAATTGATTGACCCATGCCAACCTCGCTCACACAACTGCGCCGGCAGACCCACGACAGACAGGAGGCCGGGTACGGTCGAGTGTCTGCCGGCTAATGTGAGCGACGTTACTGACACAAAAGTGCAAGTGGCTGTGAGCGCCATCACAAGTGTTGTGGATCACATTGCCAGTTAGGGCCGTTCCCTCAAAGTGACACCCCTCACCTTGCGGCGGCAAAGCCCCCCGCCCCTCGCCCCTTGGCCGGGTACTGCTAAAGAGCGCAAGCATTGATAGCATCGCTTGCATTGCTAGCGCTTCCGTGACATCATCGTCCCATGGCCACCATCGTCATCCGAAACCTCGACGAATCCGTCCGGCGCCGCCTCAAAGTCCGCGCCGCCCTCAACGGCCGCTCCATGGAGGCCGAAGTCCGCCAAGTCTTGGAGCAGTCGATCGACCAAGCTCCGCATTCGGCCCAAGAAGTCGATATCGGGACCGCGATCCACCGGCGATTTGCCGCACTCGGCGGAGTCGACCTTCAAATTCCGCCTCGCACCTTCTCCAACAAGCCGCTTCCGAAGTTCGACGAATGATCCTGCTCGACACCAACGTGATCTCGGAAACGATGCGGGAGCGGCCCGATCCACTCGTGCGGGCCTGGCTTCGTCGGCATACGCGTGCGGAAGTTTGGACCGCGTCGGTCGTCATCGCCGAGCTGCTTGCCGGAATCGAATCGATGCCCTCGGGCCGCAGGCAGCGGGCGCTGCGCGAAACTGTCGAGCAGATGATCGTCGACGACTTCCGCGGCCAGATTCTGACTTTCAATCTGCCTGCGGCGCGCCAGTACGGGCAGATCCTCGCCTCCCGTCAAAAGATGGGTCGGCCCATCCGCGAAATGGACGCACAGATCGCCGCCATTGCACGCGTCAGCGGCGCAACTCTGGCGACCCGGGATGTGAATGATTTCTCCGGCTGCGGCTTAACTGTCTTGAACCCGTGGGACAGTTCGAATCGGCGGGAAGGATAGCCCTACGCCGGCTTCTCCACCGGCTCCACGGCCTTCTCCAGGCCCGCTGCGTGCCGTCTGCCGGCCCAAACGGCGAGCGCAACCCCCACCAGCGCCGCCCCCGCACTGGCCAGTTGCGCATTCGATAAGCCCCAAAGAACCTTCGGGTTGCGCCGGATAAATTCAACCAGAAAGCGAGCAATTCCGCTCAGCACAAGGTACTGGCCTACGATTGCGCCCGTTCCATGCGGCTTCCCCAGCCGCCACCACAGCCACCAACCGATCAGCAGCCCTGCTCCGAGCTCATACAACGGTGTGGGGTAGACGGGGTAAGAAACCGGCTCAATCCCATGCGGGAAGGCCATCCCCCACGCCTTGAACGTGAACCCGAACAAATGCACCGGCTGGATCGCGATCCCGTAGCAGCCGTCGCCAGACAGGAAGCACCCGATGCGCCCCACTCCGTACCCGATCGCCGCCGCCGGAGCCGCAAAGTCCAGCGTGCGCACCGGCCCGATCTTCTCCCGCCAGCCCATCAGCACCAGCGCCAAGATCCCAAACACCAGCCCGCCATACCACGCAAATCCCGCGTTGTCCCACAAGACACCCCAGCCAATCGCCCGGAACTCTTCCGGCGAATCCAGCACATGCCAGACCTTGGAGCCCAACACGCCGGCCACCAGCGCCACCGCCACCATCCCCACGGCGTCCGCATCGATCCGCGCGCGCTTGAACGCGCGGTCGACCACGATCGCGGCGACAAGGGCGGCGATCCACAGCATCAGTCCGAAGGCGTTCAGATGGTGCGGCCAAAAAGGAAGTGGGATAAACGGGATCATCGCTTTTCAAGTATAAACGCGCACCCGTTACACGGGCTTTGCGGCCCAAACCAGGCTGCACCAATGCATTGGTTGACGTAAGCAGTGCGGAGAATTCTGCCCCATTGGCTTTTACGCCGGCTTTACGACCGGTGCCGATGCTTTCCGCGACCTGAGCGCCGGCCGTCTGGCTGCCCACCACATGAGCGCGACGCCCACCACAACGGCCCCGGCGCTGGTCAGTTGTTCATTCGATAAGCCCCAAAGAATCTTGGGGTTGCGGCGGATGAATTCAACCAAAAAGCGAGCTGTTCCGGCGAAGATCAGGTACTGACCCATGATCGCGCCTGTGGCGTGCGGTTTGCCGAGGCGCCACCACAGCCACCCGCCGATCGCGAGGCCGATAGCTGCCTCATAGAGCGGCGTCGGGTAGACAGGAACAAAAACCGGCACGATCCCATGCGGGAAGGCCATCCCCCACGCCTTGAACGTGAACCCGAACAAATGCACCGGCTGGATCGCGATCCCGTAACAGCCGTCGCCGGAAAGAAAACACCCGATGCGCCCCAGGCCCTGGCCGATGGCGGCAGCGGGAGCAGCCAAATCCAGCGTGCGCAGACCTCCGATTTTTGCCCGCCAGCCTTGCACCACCAGCGCCAAGATTCCGCAGACCAATGCGCCAAACCACGAAAATCCGTCGGTCCGCCACAAAGCATCCCAACCCATGGCCCGGAAGTCCCCCGGCGAGTCGAGGACGAGGTACCAGATCTTGGAGCCCACAATGCCCGACACTGCGGCGACCGCTACCATCCCCACCGCGTCCGCCGTCAGGTGCGCCCGCTTGAAAGCGCGGTCCACAACAAACACTGCCGTCATGATGGCCAGGCAAAGCATCAACCCGTAAGTGGGCTGGGCGTATGGCCCAATGTGCAGAAAGGGAAGCATCGCACGTCGAGTATATATTCACGGCCGCCCAGATCGCCGTCTCCCTCCCGATCCGCCATTCCATCCCCCGATTTGCACAGGCGGCCCGTAGCGCGTTTCGCGCGATACTGTCTCCATGTCCACCACCACCGAACAAGGCCTTGACGTTCTTTATTCCCGCCAGCAGATCGCCGATCGCATTGCCGAGATGGGCGCCGAAATCACCCGCGACCTCAACGGCGAAAAGCTCGTCATGGTCGGCGTGCTCAAGGGCGCCGCGTTCTTTCTCGTCGATCTCTCGCGAACCATCCAGGCCGACGCCACCTTCGACTTCGTCGCCGTCTCCAGCTACGGGGCCGGCCAGCGTTCCTCTGGCGCCGTCAAGGTCATCAAGGACCTCGATCATCCCATCGAGGGAAAGAACGTCCTCATCGTCGAGGACATCCTCGACACCGGCCTCACGCTCTCCTACCTCCGAAAGCTTTTCCTCCAGCAGCACCCCAAATCCCTGCGCATCGCCACGCTGCTCGACAAGCCCTCGCGGCGCATCGAAAAAATCGAGGCCGATTATGTCGGCTTCTCCATCCCAAACCTCTTCGTCATCGGCTACGGGATGGATTACGCCGAGCGCTACCGCAACCTGCCCGACATCTGCATTATGTCGCCCGGCCATCCGGAGTAATTTAGAAAGAATCCGTTTAGTTTTCCCGGCAAGGTTACTCCCGGCCCTGATTTAGCGTCCATCCATTTGGTCCCGGCTCCGGTGACACCGTATACTCATCTCCCGGAGACTTCGGAGCGTCGGTCCAAACCGCGCTCCGCCCAAATAAAGGAGTACTCCCCTGATGGCCGCAACCATTCCCATCCAGGATTCCGACCTGGAATTCGATAACGGGACTTTTGACTCGGCCGCGTTTACCGCCACGGCCCTTTCCAGTTGGCAGTCGCTGGCCTCCATCGTCGATCACTCCCTCGTCAAGCCCGACGCCACCCGGCAGCAGGTCGAGAAGGTCTGCGCCGAAGCCGCCCGCTACCGCTTTGCCTGCGTCATGGTCAACCCCATCTGGGCCTCCGCCGCCGTTAGTCTCCTCGCCGGCACCGGGATTCCCGTCGGCGCCACCATCGGCTTCCCGTTTGGCGCTTCGCTGGTCTCCACCCTGCGCCAGGAGGCCGCCGCGCTTCTTCGCCTCGGGGTCCGCGAACTCGGAATGGTTCTCCCCATCGGCCAGCTCAAGAGCGGCAATCACCAGGCCGTCCAGCGCGCCATTCACACCGTCGTACACCTGACCCATCTTCACGGCATCACTCTGAAGGTGAATCTCGAGACCTGCCTGCTCACCATGGAGGAAAAGCTGCGCGCCTCCGAAATCGCCATCCAGTGCGGCGCAGATTTCGTCAACACCGCTACCGGATTCGCCTCCGGCGGCGCAACCCCGGCCGATGTCGCCCTCATGCGCGGAGTCGTCGGCGCCCGCTGCGGCGTCAAAGCCGCCGGACGCATCCGCACCGTGGCCCAGGTCCGCGCCCTGCTCGAAGCCGGCGCCAATCGCATCGGCTCCTCCGCCTCCGTCGCCCTCGTTCGCGAACTCGGCGCAGAGTAGGCGGAGTTCACAGTTCTCAGATCGCAGTTCACAGTTTCAAGCGGCATACCCGCAACAGACAACTGTGAACTGCGAACTATGAACTGAGAACCGTCCCCTGCGTTATCATTCCTTCGATCCCCAAATGTCCGGTACTCCTCCATCGCCGCCAACCCACGACTTCGAGGGCGATTACCGTCCCTCCGACGCCGCCACGTCGCCCGCGTTGCTCGATCCCATCAACGCCCGCATCGAACCCGCCGATGTGGCCTATCTGATGCGCCTCACCGACGCGCTCAACACCACGCTCGACCTGCAAACTCTGCTCGCCCGCACCTCTGAGCTCGTCCGCTCCGTTATTCCCTACCGCATCTTTGCCATCCTTCTGCTCAACGACCGCACGCACGAGCTGCGCATGCGCTTTCAGATCGGTCACACGCCGCAGATCGAACGCGCTCGCGTCCCCCTGGGCAGGGGCGTCGTCGGACAGGTCGCCCTCACCCGCCAGCCCATCCTCCTCAACGACGTCTCCACCGCGGACTATTACATCGACGCCAACCCCGACGTCCGTTCCGAGCTCGCCGTTCCCCTCATCGCCAAAAACCGCCTCATCGGCGTCATGGATCTCGAGAGCGAGCATCTCGATTTCTTCCATTCCGAGCAGCTTCACGTGCTCACCATGACGGCCTCGCGCATCGCCCAGGCCATCGAGAACGCACGCCTCTACACGCGCGTCTCCCGCCAGGCGCAGACCCTCGAAGTGCTCAACGAGATCGCCGTCGAGCTGGCCTCCATCCTCGACCTCAATCCCCTCCTAGAGCGCATCGGCCAGCTCCTGCGCCGCCTCATCGACTACCAGATGTTCTCCATCCTGCTGCTCGACGAGAAAGGCGAGACCCTCATCACGCGTTACGCCTGGCGCTTCGGCTACTCCCACGCGCCCATGCGCCGCATCCCCATCAGCACCGGGCTGGTCGGCGCCGCGGTCAGCGAGTGGCGCGCCATCAATGTTTCCGATGTCACCCAGGACCCGCGCTACCTGCCGATGAATCCCGAAACCCGTTCGGAACTCATCGTCCCGCTCTTCTACAAGGGCCGCATCATCGGCGTGCTCGATCTCGAGCACACTCGTCCCGGCTTCTTCAACGACGAGCACGAGCGCACGTTGACCACCCTCGCCTCGCAGGTCGCCATCGCCATCGAGAATGCCCGCCTTTACCAGGCCGTGCACCGCCAGGAGCGCCAGCTCGAGAAAGACATCGCCATGGCCCGCGAGGTGCAGCTCCGCCTGCTGCCCCCAGAGGCGCCCTCCCATCCCCACGCCGAAATGGCCGTCCGCTTCCTGCCCGCGCGCACCATCGGCGGCGACCTCTACGATTTCCTCGACTACGGACCCGGCCGCACCGCCATCGTCCTCGGCGACGTCAGCGGTAAGGCCGCGCCCGCCGCGCTCTTCGCCGCCCTCGTCAGCGGCATCATGCGCGCCGCCGCCGCGCACCAGCCCGAGCCGGCTAAAATGCTCGCCCTGCTCAACGACGCCATCCAGGAGCGCAGGCTCGATTCGCAGTACGTCACCATGCTCTTCGCGCTCTGGGACGACCGGAACCAGACCCTCCAGGTCGCCAACTCCGGCGCCTGTCAGCCCGTCGTCTGCCGCGCCGGCCAGTCCGTCCCCGTCAATGCCGAGGGCTTCCCGCTCGGAATGTTTCCCGACGTCACTTACGAGGAGATCAGCATCGCCACGCAACCCGGCGACGTCATCGTCTTCATCTCCGACGGCATCCTCGACGCCGAAAACGACAAGGAAGAGATGTTCGGCCAGGAACGCCTCGCCTCGTTGCTCTGCGGCAGCCGCGAACTGCCCGCCGCCGAGATCGCCGACGTCATCCTCGCCGACGTCAGCCGTTTCCAGGGCAGCCACGACCGCTTCGACGACGAAACCCTCGTCGTCCTCCGCGTGCGCTAGCCCTTCGTAGCGCCGGTATTCAGTTCTGTGGCGCCGGTCTCCAGACCGGCTGTCGTGCGGGCCTCCAGACCCGCACTCTCCATTCTTCACCTTTGCGGCCCATGCGCCTTCCGCGCAATAATTCGCACGGACCCAAAAATATGATTCCCAAAACCATCATCGAGCCCTTCCGCATCAAAAGCGTCGAGCCCATTCGCTGGACGACACGCGCCCAGCGCGAGCAGCTCCTCAAGGCCGCGCACTACAACCTCTTCCTTCTGCCCGCCGACGACGTGCTCATCGATCTGCTCACCGACTCCGGCACCGGCGCCATGTCCACCCATCAGTGGGCCGCCATCATGGAAGGCGACGAAAGCTACGCCGGCAGCCGCAGCTTCACTCGCTTCCGCGATTCCGTCCGCGACATCTTCGGCTACAAGCACGTCATCCCCACGCATCAGGGCCGCGCCGCCGAGCGCATCCTCTTCGGCGTCACCTGCAAGAAGGGCGACGTCGTCCCCAACAACACCCACTTCGACACCACGCGCGCCAACGTCGAGTTCACCGGCGCCGAAGCCGTCGATCTCGTCATCCCCGAAGGCCGCCAGCCTGCCCTCCAGCATCCCTTCAAAGGCAACATGGATGTTGCCGCCCTCGAGGCCCTCATCGCCCGCGTCGGCCGCGAGCGCGTTCCGCTCGTCATGCTCACCATCACCAACAACTCCGGCGGCGGCCAGCCCGTCTCGATGGAGAACGCCCGCCGGGTCAGCGAGGTCTGCAAGCGCCACGGCATCCCGCTTTACTTCGACGCCTGCCGCTTCGCCGAGAACGCCTGGTTCATCAAGTTACGTGAGCCCGGCTACGAAAACAAAACGCCCAAAGAAATCGCGCAGGAGATGTTCCGTCTTGGCGACGGCTGTACCATGTCGGCCAAGAAAGACGGCATGGCCAACATCGGCGGCTTCCTCTGCACCAACGACGATCTGCTCGCCCAGCAGGAGAAGGACCTGCTCATTCTCACCGAAGGCTATCCCACCTACGGCGGTCTCGCCGGCCGCGACCTCGAAGCCATCGCCGTCGGCGTCCAGGAGGCGCTCGAAGAGGACTATCTCCGCTATCGCATCGCCTCCACGGCATACCTCGGCAACCACATCTCCGCCGCCGGCGTGCCCATCGTCCAGCCACCCGGCGGCCACGCCATCTATCTCGACGCCCGTGCCTTCCTGCCCCACATCCCGCCCGAGCAGTTTCCCGGCGTGGCCCTGGCCTGCGAGCTTTACCTCGAGGGCGGCGTCCGCTCCGTCGAAATCGGCACGCTCATGTTCGCCTCCGCCGCGCAAATGGACCTCGTCCGCCTCGCCATTCCGCGCCGCGTCTACACCCAGAGCCACATCGACTATCTCGTCGAAGTCATCCTCGAAGTCTGGAAGAATCGCTCGCAGATCCGCCCCATGAGCCTCACCTACGAGGCTCCCTTCCTGCGCCACTTCACCGCCCACCTCGAACCGCTAACCTGATCGGCCGCTGTCCGCGCCGGCCGTTTCGATAGACTGGATTCAAGCGCATCGCACCCCGGAGCCAGTTTGTCTGTGACCGCCCACGAACGCCTCGTCCGCCCCGCGCGCAACATCCTCGGCAGCCTTCGCCTGCCCGGTGATAAATCCATCAGCCATCGCTACGGCCTGCTCGGCGGCTTCGCCGAAGGCACATCGCGCTTCACCAACTTCTCCACCGGCGCCGATTGCGCTTCGACCCTCGCCTGCATGGAGGCGTTGGGCGCAAAGGTCGCCCGCACCGGTCCCAACGCCGTCGAGATCACCGGCGTCGCCGGCCGCGTCACTCCCTCCGATCATCCGCTCGACTGCGGCAACTCCGGCTCAACCATGCGCATGATCTCCGGCTTGCTCGCGCCGCAGCAGGGCCGCTTCACGCTCATCGGCGACGCCTCGCTCTCCCGCCGCCCCATGGAGCGCATTCGCCAGCCGCTCGAAGCCATGGGCGCGCGCCTCTCGCTCACCGGCGGCCACGCGCCGCTGACCATCGAGGGCGCCCCGCTCCACGCCATCGACTTCACCCCGCCCGTCCCCAGCGCGCAGGTCAAAAGCTGCGTCCTCTTTGCCGGCCTGCAAACCACCGGTAAGACCACCGTCCGTGAAGCCGTGCGCACCCGCGATCACAGCGAGCTGGCTCTGCGCGCCTTCGGCGCAAAGCTCACCCGCACCATCGATTCCGTCGCCATCTCCGGCCCGCAGCCGCTGCACGCCATCAACGCCGCCGTCCCCGGCGATCTCTCCTCGGCCGCATTCTTCCTCTGCGCCGCCGCGCTCTTCCCCGGCTCCTCGCTCGTCATCGACACGCTCGGCCTCAATCCCACTCGCGCTGTCCTGCTCGACGTCCTCACTGCGCTCGGCGCGAAGATCTCCGTGCTGAACCTCGAAGAGAAGCACGCCGAGCTCGTCGGCATCGTCCAGATTACAGCGCCCGCCGAAGGCCTCGGCTCCACCGAAGTCAGCGGCGCGCTCGCCGCCCAGCTCATCGACGAACTTCCGGTCCTGGCCGCCATCGCGCCCTTCACTCGCGGCGGCATCCGCATCCGCGGCGCCCGCGAACTGCGCGTCAAGGAATCCGACCGCATCGCTCTGGTTGCGAAGAATCTCCGCGCCATGGGCGCAGAAGTCACGGAATTCGAAGACGGCCTCGACGTTCCCGGCGGCCAGTCGCTCCACGGCGCTCAAATCGACTCCGGCGGCGATCATCGCATCGCCATGGCCTTTGCCGTTGCCGCCCTCCGCGTCACCGGCGACACCCTCATCCAGGGCGCCGACGCTGCCGCCATCAGCTTCCCGGAGTTCTTCGACCTCCTCGACAAGATCGCCGAGCGCTAGAGAGCCGACTCAACTTTCGCCCACAAACACGACAGCCCGGCTCTTCGCCGGGCCGTCCCAGTTCCCTCAAAGCCGATTCCCTTCCCTATTGCGCCCCCGCCGCCGGCGGAGTCATCGTCGGCTCGTTGCCCGGCTTGGCCGGCTCGATTCCCGGCACCACCGGCGCCGTCGTCACCGTGCCCGTAGCCGCTTCCGGCAGGTTGATCCCGTAGTGCTGCAAGGTCGATGCCAGCGTCTGATACAACCCTGAACGGTCCTTCGCGTAGGCCGCGTTTGCTGAGATCAAATTGTTCTCGGCCACAGCGAAGTTGCGCTGCTGCTGCAGCACGTTGGCCGTCGTCGAGGCTCCCAGATGCAGCTTTTTCTGTTCCGCTTCCAGGCTCTGCTGCGCGTAGTCTCTTGCCGCCGTGGCTGCCTTCACCTGCGCGCGGTCGTTCGTCAGCGCGTACATTGCGTTGGTCACTTGCATCCGGATCTCGGTGTGCAGTTGCTCCAGCCGCAGCTCCGCCTGCCGGTACTCCATCAGCGAGCGCGCCTGCACCGACTGCGCCTCCCGGTTGCGCAGGTTGATTGTCAAACTGAATCCCGCCCCTTTGTCCGGAGCCGTGCTGTTCGCCAGGTCGCCGAGCACGCCTCCGTAACTGCCCGGCGCCACGTTACCGGTGACGGTGCAACTGATGCCCTCGAAGTTGCAGTTCTTGTTGACGGTGCCGCCGATGATGCTGGAGCCGTAGAACCCGTAGACATCCAGCGTCGGCAATAGCGCGTTGCGCGCGCCCTTCAGCGTGATTTCGTCGTTGCGCAGCGTCAGCACCGCCTGCTCCAGCTCCGGCCGCTGTTGGAACGCTTCCTGCACCAGCGCCTCCACTGGCTGGCTCTCCTCCGGGATCGCCTCCAGGCTCACCCGGTCCGTCGGAATCACAGGCGCCGCCGAGAGAGCGGCGTCGTTCAGGTTCCTCGTGATCGCCTGCTTGATGATCTGCTGCTGGTAGGTCAGTGCGCTCTGCGCGCTCATCAGCGACTGCTGGTCGGTGGCCACCGTCGACTCGGCGTTCACCACGTCCAACGGAGCCATGGTCCCGATCTGCAACTGCTTCTTATTGTCCGAAAGCAGTTGGTTGCTCTGCTCCAACGCGCGCTCCTTGGCCTGCACGTCCTCATACGCCTGCACCAGGCCCCAGTAGATGCTCTCCACCTGGTTCACGGTGTAAAGAATCTGCTGCCGGAACGAGGAGTCCGTGATCCGCCGGTCGTTCAGCGCCTCGTACATGAATCGCTTGTTCTCCCAGATCCCCGCGCCCTGCAGCAGATGCTGCGTCACCGTCGCCTTGAATGAAGAAGTCAGCTCCGGCGTATAGCTAGACAGCGTGTTGCTGGTGTTCATGCGGCTGTTATTCCACGAGATCGCAAGCGCCGTTCCCGGAACGAAACCCTGGTTGTAAGTGAAGTTATACGCGTCCGTGTTGGTAGACGCCGCAGGGCTGAAAATGCTGGTCTCCTGCGAGTGGCTCCGCTCCAGTTGGATGGCTCCTGTCACCGTCGGGTCCAGGCTCTCCGGCGTCGGCCCCGCACCGCCTGTGGTCAGCGTCAGGCCCGATACGCCCGATCCCGCGCCGCCCGAGCCCACCGTCGATCCACCTGGTCCGCCGCCCGTCGACAGCGTCGAAGTCGATCCGCCCAGCGTGCCCGTAATCAGCCCCGACGGCGCGCCCAGCGGCGCATATCCCGCCTTCGTCCTCAGAATGTCGGTGTCAGCGATGTCCAGATCGTACCGCGCGATCGCGATGTCGTAGTTGTTCTCGATCGCCAGCGCAATGGCGTCCGACAGGCTCAGGTAGATCTTGCCGTCCTTCACCAGATCCGACAGACGCACTGAGTTGTTGAAGTTTGCCTTGCCAATCGTCGTGGGCCGGTAGACATTGACTGGATTCCGAAACCAACTGCCGAACGCCTTCGAATAATCGCGGCCCGAGGTCCGCAGCGGGATCGGCTGCGTAGGCGCCGGTGTCGGCGCCGCGGGCAGTTCCGAGGCCGCTTTGTCCGGCCCCTTCGAGCCCGCTCCGGCCTGCTGCGCTGTCCCCGGAGTCGTCGCCGCAAGCGTCAAGAGAACTGCCGCGACGGCGCGCAGCCGCCCGCTCGCTTGCGTCCCCGCCCGCCGGCTCCCTCTGGTTCCTTCGCGCTCACTGCCTGCCGGGTTCAGTTCCCCGTCCGCTACTCCAATTCTGGAAAAATCCATGTTCCCTCTCCACTCCCTGTTGCGCCGCGCCGATCGTCGCGCCTCCCGGTGGCCACTCCGCCGCCCGAGTGCAGTTTCCCTGGGTCGTCAGAACGATTATCGCTTCCCTTTGGCCCAGGCCGTTTCATCTTTGATTACGAATTCGATACCTCTCTCGTTCCCAACGCGCGGTCATTTCCTTAGACCACACTCACAAACTTCCGCATGGGCGCAAATTCATACTCCCCAAGAGACAACAACAGTCGAATGCGCCTGTACGCCCCGGCCACGAGCCGCCCTCGGCTTCCTTGCGTCAGTTTAACTAACTGGTTAGTAAAATACTCCTCTGGCCCCACTCTCCACAACTTCCTCCCTGTGAGATTTCCCCTTCCTCTTTCGCCTCCGGCTCGGTTCCCGCCGTTGTCAAGAGCCATTTCTCATGCCCCGGCCCGTCGACTCACCCGTAAACAACTGATTCCGAAACCGATTGCGCTCTCTCCCCTTTCTTTCCTGCTCTTTGCAGTTAATTTCCGCCTCTTCTTCACAATAGTAAATAGGATCCAAAACTGAGGGTGCTCGCCCAAGTTCCGCTTGAGTTGGGACGTCAACTCGCTACCCTCATAACCCACGGCTTTCCAGTTTGCAGCTCCTCGGAAGCAGGAAAACCGAAAAGTAATTAAGTCCTCTTTTTCCAATACCCCCTGGGGGTATATTTTCGGCCGCAACATATTTGTAATCAACAACTCGGTTAGAAAATCGCGGTCAAAAACGGTCGAAAACGGTATCGCCGCTGGCGCTCAAACCATTGGCTGCGCTTCCCCCAGGCGATCTTTGTCCGTTCACCGAATCGCCGCACAATGCCCACCTGCTCATTTGCTGACACGCCCACTTGCCATCTCGATCCTTGCCAGTCAGCACCCAGCGTCAGCTAGGCTGATTCTTAGTGACTCCCTTGACCGACTCTTCCCAACCCGGCCCCTGCCCCCAGACCTGGCGCCTGACCCTCGCCTACGACGGCTCCGATTTCCAGGGCTGGCAGGTGCAGCCCGGCCTGCCGACCATCCAGGGTGAACTGCAGGCCGCTTTGGGCCGCATTGTCGGCGAATCGCCGTTCCCTCAAGGCTCCGGCCGTACCGATGCCGGCGTCCACGCGCTGGCCCAGGTCGCCAGCTTCGCCCTGCGCGCTCCCATCCCGCCCGATAATTTGCGGCGCGCCCTCAACCGCACGCTTCCCCCTGCGATCCGGGTGCTGGACGCGCAGATCGTCCCCGCCACATTCCACGCCCGTCATTCCGCCATCGCCAAAACCTACGAGTATCGCGTCTTCCGTGGCGCTGATCCCTCGCCCTTCCTCGCCCGCTTCGTCTACGCCTGTCCCTGGCCGCTCGATCTCGACCTGCTGCAATCTGCCGCACGGCTCTTCGTCGGCGAGCACGACTTCAAGAGCTTTGCCGCGACCGATCCCGACCTCGCCCGCCGCTCGCCCGCGCCCGATCCCGGCCCCATTCCCGGTCAAGACACGAATTCGCCCCTGGAGCCCGCTCCGCAGCCGCCGGGCTCGACCGTCCGCACCATCTTCTCCTCCGCCTGGGAACTGCGCCCCACCGATGCCGCCGAACTCCTCGTCTATCGCGTCCGCGGCAATGGCTTTCTCCATCACATGGTGCGCAACATGGTCGGAACCATGATCGACGCCGGCCGCGGCTTTCTCGCCATCGAGGAAATTCCGCGCATTTTCGCCGCGCGTTCCCGCTCCGCCGCCGGCCCACCGCCCCCGCCCGCGGCCTGTTTCTGCATTCGGTGGAATATGGCGCAGCCAGTCCATCCGATTCGCCTGAACAACGGCTCGACCTAGTCTGAATTCAGTTTTTATTCAAACGCAATTTGTGCTATATATGGGTTAAATACGGCGACAGGATCGACGGAGGTGAAGGTGCGTTTCTCCACTCAAATTAAACCGATCAGCTATGTGAAGGCCCACACTGCCGAGTTGCTGGACCGGATCGCGGAAGAGCGCGAGCCGATTATCATCACACAGAATGGCGAGGCGCGCGCGGTCCTGATGGATGTTCACTCCTACGAAGAATCCCAGGAGACGATGGCGCTGCTCAAGATTCTGGCCATCGGTGAAAAACAAGTCGAGCAGGGGCAAACTTATCCCCTCCCCGAGGTCATCGCCGAGATTCGAGGCCGTCAATCGGGGGGCAGCGCAGCTTGAAGCGATTGGGGGCTGCATCACGCTGAGGCAGAATGAAATATCCAGTTCGAATCACGTTGGCGGCAAAGCGAGATCTCGAAGATATCTTTGACTGGGTTGCGCAAAACGATTCTCCCGCCAAAGCGAACTATGTTCTCAACCGTCTCGTCGCCTCAGCCAATAGTATTGCCGCTTTGCCGGGTCGAGGCTCGCGTCCCTCTGAATTGCCGCCAGGTCTGAAAATGGACTACCGCCAGGTGTTTTTCAAACCTTTCCGCGTGATCTACAGCGTCACTCGGACCGAAGTTGTTATCCACCTCGTCGCCGATGGGAGGCGCAATCTGCAGTCGCTTTTGCTGCAACGGCTTACCTCCCAATAGGACCAACCGCGTTGTGGCGCGCGAAGGTCCAGGCTCCGACTCCCTGCTACTCTGGGTTCATCTCCATGCCGGTCCTTCCCCCACCTTCGGCATTCTCGCGCATCACGGCGCTCGCCGCGCTGCGGCCCGTTCATGCCGCATTTTCCTGGCTGCACGCGAACCCGAAGACCATCATGGACTGGCAGGTGGAGCTGGTTTCGATCCCCGCGCCGCCCCATGGCGAAGAAGCGCGCGCCGACTGGCTCGCCGCCCGCTTCACCGAGGCAGGTCTCAGCCGCGTCGAGGTCGACGCCGTCGGCAACGTCTTCGGCATCCTGCCCGCCACTCGACCCGGAGCGCCGCCCGAAGACACCGGTCCGCTGGTCCTGCTCTCGGCCCACATCGACACCGTATTCCCCGCCGCCACACCGATCCGCCTCGTCCTCGACGGAGACCGGCTCGAGGCTCCCGGCGCCTGCGACAACGCGTCCGGCGTGGCGGGAATGCTGGCCCTCGCCGCCGCTCTGCTTCACTCCGGCGTCGAATTGCCGGCGCCCCTTGTCCTCATGGGAAACGTAGGTGAGGAAGGCGAAGGCGACCTGCGCGGCGTGCGCCACTTCTACGAGCACAACCCTCTGGCAGGCCGCGTCGCCGCGCACATCGTTCTCGACGGCCCCGGCGCCGATGGATCTGTCACCCAGGCATTGGGAAGCCTCCGGTATCAGGTCACCGTCACCGGCCCCGGGGGCCACAGTTTTACCGACGCGGGCACACCCAATCCCATCGCCGCGCTGGCCGCCGCGCTGGCCGCGCTCGCCGAAACGCCTCTGCCCGCCGAGCCGCGCACCACTCTCAACTTCGGCACCATTCACGGCGGCATCAGCGTGAACGCGATTCCCGAAAGCGTGCAGGCCAGCGTCGACTTCCGTTCCACGGCCCCGGACCAGCTCGTGTTTCTCGAAGTCGCGCTGCACCGCGCTCTGGAGGATGCCGTCGAGCGCTGCAATGCCGTGGCCAAAGCCGCGGACGCGGACGCGCGCGGGCTATTGTCCTTCGACGTCGCCAAGATCGGCGACCGGCCCGCCGCGCAACTGCCCGCCGATTCCCCGCTGCTCGCCACGCTGCTTGCCGTCGACCGGCATCTCGGCCTGCGTACCGACCAACGGCTGGGCTCGACCGACGCCAACCTCCCGCTCTCGCTCGGCGTGCCGGCCCTGTCGATGGGCGCCGGCGGCGAGGGCGGTGGCGCGCACACGCTCCGCGAATGGTACTCCGCCAGGGGCCGCGAGTTGGCCCTCAAGCGGGTTCTGCTGCTCGTTCTCGCCATGCTGGAATGGGCCGCGGAACAGTGACCTTGGTGCCCGCTCCGGCCAATGCGGCGCGGCGTGCGGGTCGCTATACTTAGAAATGGCGTCTCTGAACATCCCGGCCGCCCGGCCGGTAGCCCTACGAGGTCATTGAACCCTATGAAGTCACTCTTCCAACGGCTTCGCTCGCGCCGTCTTGCCTCAGCCTTTTTGGTGCTGGCCACAATTTCGGCCGCCATCATGGCCGGTTCGTTTGCCGCCCACGGTGTCCGCGGCCAGGAAAGCCAGAGCAGCAGCACTGACGCGACTCCCCTCAAGGTTGTCACCAACCCCACGCAACCGAACGACTTCGTGCGCATCGCAAAAGCCGTGGGCCCGGCCGTAGTGAACATCAATACTCGGACTCTGCCCAAGCAGTCGGACAACCGCGGACACGGGCGCAGCTTCCATTTCCGCACCCAGCCCAACCAGCAAAACCCCGACGACAACGATCAGGACAACGATCAGCAGGGGCAGGGCGACATGCAGAACTTCTGGAATCATCTCTTCGGCGGCCAGGCGCCGGCTCCCGATGATGGCGACAACGGCGATGTGCAGGAGTCTCTCGGCTCGGGCTTCATCGTCGACCCCAATGGCTACATCATCACCAACGATCACGTGATCGACAAAGCCGACAAGATCTTCGTCAAGCTCTCGACCGATCCCGACAACGTGGACGAGGGCCGGCGCGGGTCATCGGCGTCGACAAGGCCACCGACCTGGCAGTGATCAAGATCGACACAACAACGCCTCTGCCGACGGTGACCATGGGCAACTCCGACACCGCCGAGGTCGGCGATTGGGTCGAGGCCATCGGCAGCCCGTTTGCCCTGGCCCAAACCGTCACAGCGGGCATCATCTCCGCCAAGAACCGAACCATCGACCAGGGCGCCCCCGGCCAGTTCCAGCACTTCATTCAGACCGACGCGGCCATCAACCCCGGCAACTCCGGCGGCCCTCTGCTCAACATGCACGGCGCAGTGATCGGCGTGAACACGGCGATCTATACGCAATCGGCTGGCTACCAGGGCATCGGTTTCGCCATGCCCTCCAACACCGTCGTCGAGGTCTACAACGATCTCATCGGTCCTACCCACAAGGTCACGCGCGGCTCCATCGGTATCTATTTCCATGAGGGTCTTTCCGGCGCTGTCAATCGCGTCTACGGATTCAAGAACGGCGTGATCGTGACCGAGGTGCAGCCCGGCGGCCCGGGCGATCAAGCCGGTCTCAAGCTCCGCGACATCATCACCACCATCGACGGCCGCGCCATCAAGGACGGCGACGACTTGGTGAACGAAATCGCCAGCCGCAAACCGGGATCGTCCATCCGCCTCGGCTTTGTGCGTGACGGCAAGCCGCTCGACACCACGGTCACCATCGGCGATCGCGACAAGGTCTTCGCCGAATTGAACAATCCGCAGCCGGACAACGATCAGGAGAGCGCCGGAGGCGCCGGCGAATCCAAGCTCGGTCTCGTGGTCCAGGATGTTCCCTCATCGGTCGTCTCGAAGGTCCACACCCCCGGCGTCGTCATCACCTCCGTTCGCCCGGGCTCGTTTGCCGACCTTCAGGGCTTGGAACAGGGTCTGATGATCGTTCGCGTCAACCGGCAGCCCACCGGCAACAAAGAGCAATTCGACGCCGTAGTCGGTAAACTGAAGACCGGGGACGACGTGGTCTTCGAAGTCATCGATCCGCGCCGCCCGGACGAGGGAATCAACTATATTGGCGGAACCTTATAACCACTTGAAACTTGCGCCGGCTGCTGCCTTCCGCGGCCGGCGCGGTTTCCAAACTCGGTCCCTTTGCGGCGCTGCAACGGTTTTCTCCTTGCCGCATTGCGAAACGTTTTATTAAACTCTCTCTATGAGCTCTTGAAATTCTCGGGGTTACGGGCGGCAAAAGCGTGCATTCGTCTCGCGCATTTCTGGCATTCCTGATCTCCGCGGCTCTCGCCGCGCCGCCCGCCTTTGCTACCACCACACACCGTACGGCCACAAGCAGCCACTCGACCACTTCCCACAAGACCTCAAAAGGAAAGCGCAGATCCCGTCGCGAGCGCGGCCAGCAGGCCATCGACCCGGAGCGTGCGACGCAGATTCAGCAGGCCCTCATTCGCGAGCACTATCTCACCGGCGACCCCAGCGGCAAATGGGACGCAACCACCGTCGCCGCCATGCAGAAGTATCAGGCCGATCACGGCTGGCAGACCAAGCTCACGCCCGACTCGCGCGCGCTGAAGAGTCTTGGCCTCGGCGCCGACTACTCTGGAGCCATCAACGCACAGGGCGCAAGCTTCGCCTCTCCGCCCGCCGCCGCCGACACGCCCGCATCGCAGGTCGCCGGCTTCACCGAAGCCTCCGGCGTGAAGCAGTAGGCCCGCTCATTTTTCTCTCGCCTCAGCTTGCTCCCTTCAGCAGGAACTCATATCGCGGCCGCACCGTATCCGGGCCTTTCGTGATCTCTCGATCCAGATGCAGAACGACTCCGTCCTTGTCGAACCGCGGCCACTCGGGCAGGCCTGGGCCGTTGGGATCGCCGCTCCTGGCAAAGTTCGTCCAGTAGCCCATCGTCTGCTCGCTCAGCTTCCGATCCTCGGGCCGCCACACGGCTCCGGGACGCGTATCGAGCGTGCCAAACACGTACTCGATGTCGTCGGAGTGGAACGCAAACCAGCCCGGATGAAACTGGCTCGGCGGCGCGGCCAGCTCGAAGTGGTAGCGATACACCGGCGCATCCCCGGTCTTCGCGTGCGCTTCGATCCACTGCCATGTGCCAAGGGAAATAAACGTGTCGCCGTTGTAGTCAATGGCCGACCGCAGCGCCTGCCGGTCGTCGTCGCCGGGATACAACGCGAGAAACTCCGCGGACCGGCTGCCGAACAGCTTCACCGCCGCCTCTTTCCACTGCGCGGCCGTCATGCCCTGCATCGCGGCAAAGCTGCCCTCGTCGCGGTTCCAGCCCGCCAGTAGCGGAACGTGCGCTTGTTTGCCTGCGGCATAGGTGTCGGCGACGGGCTCGGCGAGCACTTTTCCGTCGACGACCGGATCGAACTCCGGCGCACCCGCCTTCAACGCGGCTGCCAGAATCTTGTCCGTAGGCAGGTCGCGCAACTCCTTGAGCGACTTAACCTCCAGCGAGGCGACCCACTTGTCATTCACCAGCGCCTGCTCTGCTAGGATCTTTCCGCCTCGTCCGTCACCGAGCGCCGAGCCGCTCTCGCCGATGGCCTTGGCGAAAAGCCCCTGCGCCAGCGGTGACGCCATCAGCGTGCTGACCGCAAAAGATCCCGCGCTCTCGCCGAAGATGGTTACATTTCCGGGATCGCCGCCAAACTGCGCGATGTTTGCTCTTACCCACCGGAGCGCCGCGATCATATCCATCAGGCCGTAGTTCCCCGCCGCTCCGCCGCCCTCCTTCGCCAAGTCTCCCGTGGCCAGAAAACCAAAAACGCCAAGCCGGTAGTTGATCGTGACCAACACCACGCCCTTGGTGGGAAGGAAGTCTCCGTTATGGCGCGGCTCCGACGCGGAACCTCCCTGGTAGCCGCCGCCGTGAATCCAGAACATCACCGGCAGCTTGCCCCCGGACTTGGCGCGCGCCGGCGTAAAGACGTTCAGAAAGAGACAATCCTCGCTCGGTCCCGCATCCTGAAAAGTCATGTCGTCGTAGACATGGTTCTGCTCGCAACGCGCCCCGTAGCCGGTTGCATCGCGCACGCCCTTCCACGAGGCCGGCGGATGGGGCGCCTTCCAGCGCAGCTCTCCCACGGGCGGTGCGGCATATGGAATGCCAAGAAACGCGCGCACCTTGCCCTCGTTGATCCGCTTGCCGCGAATCTTCCCCTGCCCGGTCTTTACTTTCAGCGAATCGGCGGATGTGGGCGCACAAAACCCAAGCGCCCCGCTCACAATCATCAAAGCAGCGATCGTTCGAACTCGAAATTGCACCCGAAATCCCCCCGCGCAACACGATAGCAGAGCGGACGAGCCCCGCATCGCACGGGATTTGATCGGCCACAAGACAAAGCGTGGGGCACAGGCGTCGTAGCTTTAGGGCAATTCGGGCGCAAGCAAATCCGCCATCGTCTCGCGGCGGCGAATCAGCCGCGCCTTCGCGCCTTCAACGAGCACCTCGGCGGCGCGGGGGCGCGAGTTGTAGTTGGAGCTCTGCGCCATGCCGTAGGCGCCGGCATCGAGCAGCGCCAACAGGTCGCCGGGTTCGACCGGCGCAAGCTTACGGTCGCGCGCGAAGAAGTCGCCCGACTCGCACACCGGCCCAACCACGTCGACGATGCGCGGCTTCCCTGCCCTGGGCCGCACCGGAACGACTTCGTGATACGCCTGGTAGAGCGCGGGGCGGATCAGGTCGTTCATCGCGGCATCGGTGATGACGAAGGTCTTTTTGCCGTTGCGCTTCACGTAGAGCACGCGCGCCACCAGCGCACCGGCCTGCGCCACCAGAAAGCGGCCGGGCTCGATCAACAGGCGTCCGCCGAAGTCGCCGAGCGCGGCATCGAGCGCCGCGGCATATTCCTCGACTTTGGCCGCCGCGTCGAAGGCCCCGGCGTGATAGTCGATGCCCAGCCCACCGCCGGCGTCGATGGCCTCGAGCGCGATGCCCTCGCGCCGAAGCTGGCGAACCAGCTTCGCCAGACGCTCGATCGCCGCGCCAAACGGAGTCGCCGACCGGATCTGCGAGCCGATGTGAACGCTCACCCCATGCGCCTCAAGCCAGCGATTCCCGGCCGCGCCCTCGTAGATCGCGGGCGCGCGGCGAATGTCGATGCCGAACTTGTGCTCGCGCAGCCCGGTCGAGATATACGGATGCGTGTCGGCAAACACGTCGGGATTGACGCGCAGCGCGAAGCGGGCGCGGATCTTGAGCTTGCCCGCACGCGTCGCGAGCAGCTTCAGCTCCGCCTCGCTCTCCACATTGAACTCGAGGATTCCGGCCTTCAGCGCCAGATCGATCTCCACGGCCGTTTTGCCCACGCCGGAGAAAACCACACGGCTTGCCGCTTCCGGCGCCGCGGCCAACACGCGCTCCAGCTCGCCGCCGGAAACAATGTCGAAACCCGCGCCGCGCGCGGCAAGCAGCTTCAGGATGGCGAGCGCCGAGTTGGCCTTGACCGCGTAGCAAACCAGGTGATCGCGGTCCGTAAGCGCCTGCTGGAACAACTCGAGCCGCTCCAGGATCGCCTCGGCCGAGTACACGTAAAGCGGCGTGCCGAAGCGCCGGGTAATCGTCTCCAGCGAGACACCGTCGCATTCGAGCGCAGCCCCGGACTGCGGATACGCGAACGGCCGCGGCGATGTCGTCATTTCCGTCATCGATCCCGTCCAAAAAGCGGAAGAATACTCTTTGAGCGTACAGCATCTTGCTCGGGATTTCCCCGCGCACTGACTCATCCCGACCAGACAATTACAATGTTCAGGTGAGCGAATTTCCGCAAGTCGATGTGGTTGGCGTGGGCCTGAACGCCACCGATACGCTGATTCCGCTGCCCGCATATCCCGAGCGCGGCTCCAAGCTCGAGTACAGCACGGCCAGCGTGATGCCCGGCGGCCAGGTGGCGACGACCATGGTGGCCTGCCAAACCTGGGGCCTTCGCACCCGCTACGTGGGCAAGCTGGGCGACGACGACGCGGCGCGGCTGCATGAGCGCACATTCGAGCGCGTCGGCGTGGATGCGCGGCTCATCAAGGTTCCCGGCGGCGTGAGCCCGCAGTCGCTCATCCTGGTGGACGGGAGCGGCGAGCGCACAGTGCTCTGCCGGCGCGACGAACACATGACGCTTCGGCCCGAGGAGCTGCGCCGCGAGTGGGTCGTGAATGCGCGCGTGCTTCACGTGGACGGGCACGATACCGCCGCGGCGACTCTGGCCGCAAGCTGGGCGCACGACGCGGGCATTCCCGTGGTCGCCGATCTCGACGACACCTATCCCGGCGTCGAGGATCTCATCGCGAATATCGACTACCTGATCGTGAGCAGCGACTTTTCCTGCCGCCTGATGGACGACACCAACCTGGAACGCGCGCTCAGAAAGATGCAATCGCGCTACTCGTGCCGCCTCAGCGCGGCAACCCTCGGCGTAGACGGCGTGCTGGCGTGGGACGGCAGGCAATTGGTGCACAGCGCCGCGTATCGCGTGCCGGTCGTCGACACCACGGGCGCCGGCGACGTGTTTCGCGCCGGATTCATCTATGGCCTGATGCAGGATTGGCCGCTCGAACGCCAGCTCGACTTCTCCTGCGCGGCGGCAGCGATGAACTGCATGGCGCATGGGGCACGCGGCGGCATCAAGCCGGTATCGGCAATCGAGGAACTAATGGCCACCGTCGAGCGCTACGAGAGCGAATACGGGATGCAGACGCTGGACTGAGCCGCAGCAGCAGTGAAACTCCAACGGGCCTTCGCCCATCTAACTAAAATGAAAGCAGCGGGTCGCGCTTTCCGCAGAAGTCTTCCGATTCGCGTGCCCGCTTCGCAACACGGAGACACGTCATGGCACTGATCAAGACTTCGAATCCCGCCCTGGGCCAGAACACCTTCAGCGACTTTCAGCGCAGCCAGTATGGCGGCAGCCTGGTCGACGCGTCGGCGCGCATGACGCTGAACGGCACCATCAACAAGACCGGCATTCTGCTGCTTTGCGCCGTGGCAACCGCCGCCTGGACGTGGAGTTCGTTCATGCAGACGCGCGACCTGAGCTTCGCCAGGCCGGCGATCGCAATTGGCGCCATCGGCGGCCTGATCTTCGCCTTGATCACGGCGTTCAAGAAGGCGTGGTCGCCGGTGACGGCGCCGATCTATGCGCTGCTCGAAGGCCTCCTGCTCGGCGGCATTTCGGCAATCTTCGAATCGCGCTCTCAAGGCATCGCTATTGAGGCCGTGGGGCTGACCTTCGGCACACTCTTCGTGCTCTTGCTCGCCTACAAATCGGGGCTCATCAAAGTCACGCAGAAATTCCGCCTCGGCGTGGTAGCGGCCACCGGCGCCATCTTCCTCTTCTACATGGCCCAGATGCTGCTCGGTCTCTTCCACATCTCCTTCTTCGGCTCCGTCTACGGGGCCGGCATCGTGGGCATCGGCTTCAGCCTGATTGTGGTCGCCGTCGCCGCTCTCAACCTCGTGCTCGATTTCGATTTCGTCGAGCAAGGTGTTGCCTATGGCGCGCCGAAGTATATGGAGTGGTACGCCGCCTTCGGCATCCTGGTCACGCTGGTGTGGCTGTACCTTGAGATCCTGCGACTGCTGGCGAAGATGCGCAGCCGGAACTGAAATGCGGCTTGTAGCCGGTAGCTCGTAGCTGCTTGCTACCGGCCGCTTGCTCCTAGCTGGCCGCTGTTCCCTGCGGCGAAATCAGCAGGAACGTCACGCTCGCCGCGGTGCTCCGCTTGTGCGGAGTGCCGCGCGGAACGACGAGGAAATCGCCTTTGTGCAGCGTGACGGTGGCTGCTCCCTCCGAATCGGGCGCCAGCCACTCGCCGGTCTTGGGGCTATGTGCGTCCTTCGGCGTTCCGCCCAGCTCGTACACCGTCGTCCCATCCAGAATCTGAAACACGTGGTCGCGGCCCTCGTGCCACTCGAACTCCTTGGCGCTCTTTGCCGTCTCGGTGGTCAGAACCATGGTGAAGTTCTTTCCCTGCACGAGATTGTTGTTGCCCGGAGCGGCCGCAAGCGCCTGGATGTCGTCCTCGATCTCGTGCGCGCTGAAGACCTGAAAGGCCGCGACGCCTGCGCCGGACGGGCTCTGCGCTGCCGTGGACGCGGCGAACGCCAGTGCGTCGGCGAGTGTGAGTCCCGCAGCCGCGGCGGGCACGGCGCGCAGGAAGGTACGGCGGCTCGGATCGGCGATGGCAGCACTCTTCATTCGATTCTCCCGAAGGCAACTCATTCCTTCGTGCCGCATTCTATCAGCGCAACGCCGAGTGCCCACGGCTGATTCGAGAGCGGACACTCACCCTGTTCTCTGTTCTCTGTTCTCTGTTCCCTGTTCTTCTCACGCTTCGAACTGCCGCAGCCACGGCGCCATCAGCGCGGCCACCCTCGTTGGCTGTTCGTATGCTGCGAAGTGGCCTGCGCCAAGCACCATGTGGAACTGGCACCCGCCGGGAGCGGCGCGGAAGACTTCCATATCGGCCGAAGTGACGCCCGTGTCCTCGGCGCCCGCGATGGCCAGCACCGGCACGTCGATCGTCGCGACCGTGGGAACCGAATCGGGCCGCGCGGCCAAACCCGCCTGCACGGCAATCACCGCTTCGGAGGTCAGGCTCATCTGCGCTCGCACTTTGGCGACCACCTCGGGCCGCTCGCTGCGCACCGAGGGCGCGACCATGTTCCGCGCCACGTCATCGAAGAATGCCGTCACCCCTTCGTCCTTGACTCGCGCAATCGTCTCCATACGCCGAATCCGGTTGGCTTCGCTGTCCGGCTGCGGCTTGGAGCAGACGAAGGCCATGCCCAGCACCCGCTGCGGGGCCCTTCGCCACAGCTCCAGCAGCACATAACCGCCGATCGAAGAACCGCCGAATACGGCCCTGTTTACACTGAGGCGATCGAGCAGCGCCAGAACATCGTCGGCGAGCTGCGCCATGCTCAACACCGGCGCGTCCGGTACGAGGCCGAACCCGCCCGCCGGCAGCGGCGAGCCCAATTCCGAGCACCCGTGGCCGCGCAGGTCGGGAGCAATGGCGCGGATGCCGGCAAGCTCGCGCGTGAGGGGGGCCCAAAACTCGCGGTCGAGCGGAGTGGGATGAAGAAGAACAAGCGGGAGCCCTGCGCCCGCGTCGCTGAAACTCAATCGGGCGCCACCAAAAACGGTATTGCCGCTCATATCTGAGGAGGATACGCTCCGGGATAGGGCGCCGTCTCTTCGGGAATACCGATCCACGCCGCCACGTAGGCCACGCCGACCAGTCCACTCGAAAAGAAGCACCCGAGCACGACAAGAATGCGCACCAGCGTGACGTCCCAGCCGTGCGCCTGCGCGAGCCCAATGCAGACTCCGCCGATCGCGCGGCCGGCATGAGGCCGGATCAGCGGCCGGCTTGGTTTCGGTTCCGGCAAGGGCACGGTCGCGCCACAATTCGAGCAAAAGCGCGCAGTCGAGTGCACGGCGGTTCCACATTGCTGACAAAAGACTGCCATCTTCGGTCCTCCCCAAAATTCGGCCCGCTTGGTCGATAGTACGCAGTTCCGGCGCCGGCGGTTCCGGCTTTTCGGACCTTCGCGGCCTGCGGAGGCAGCTCCTCAGACGCCCCGGTACGGGCTGCGGAGATATTTCCGCGCCTGGTCGGCACGGGAAGTATTTGGCCCGGCATCGATCGCGGCCTGGTAGTCGCGGAGGGCGAGCTGGCGTTGGCCGAGGACGTCGCGACATTGGCCGGCGTCGAGCAGAGAGCGGATCTTGAGTCTCCGAGCCCACGCCCCGCGCACCTGCGGCTTGCTCGTAGGCCTGAGCCGCCTCGTCGTAGTGGCGCTGGCCGCGCAGGGCGTCGCCGAGTCCGAAGTCGGCCAGCTCCATCCGTGCATCCGCAAAGAAGCCCGGCCTAGCGTTGTCGGCCGCAATCTGCCGGTAGACCACCACCGCGGCCATGCCCTCGCCGTCGTCCTTACGCAGGTTGGCCTCTTCCAGGCAGAAAAGGAAGTCGTGCGGGTACTGTTTCTCGAGGCCGCGAATTACCTCGATGGCCTCCTTGTACCGCGATTCGCGGCGAAGGAAGAGGGCGATTGCCGTTCGCGCCTCCATGCTGGTAATCACGCCCCGATTCCCGGCGTCCCAGAGCATGGCCAGGCCCGTGGATCGCGAGCCGGTGATGCCTGCAAATCCGATCATCAGCTTGAAGGGCCAGGGCAGCGCCCCGACAACGTACTGGTAGACACCCGCGATGAGCTTCGCATCCACGTAATTCGGATCGATCTGGAGGGCGCGCTCGGCGTCATCCTTGGCCTTCGTAGCCAGGCGAAAGCCCGCGCCGAAGGCTCGCTCCACCATGGCCACGTAGGTGCAGCGAAGCGCGCGCACCCAGGCCCGCGCGAACAGCGCGTCCACATCGTTGGGATTTCTGCTCAACCGCCAGTCGGCCTCGCGCACCGCCTCATCGGCGAGGGCGAAGATCTGGTCGCGTTTGCCGGGGTCCTCGTCGGTGGCGTGGCGTCCGGTCAGGAAGCCATCGTTGGCGTAAAACGTGGTGTCGAGAAGGTCGAGCCGGTAGAGCTCCTGAAAGACAAGCGCATCGAGGAGGTAGGCCGTGGCCTGCGGGTCGCCGGGATGCGCTGCGTGAAACTGCTCGAACTGGGCAACCGCAGCGGGAAAGTCAAGATTATAAAAGTGGTTATAGGCGGCGCGGACCTGCGGATCGTAGTTCATGGGGTTGGTGTCGACGCTGGAGGCCCACACGGGGCCGGCCAGAGCAAGCCATGCCGCCGCTATCCATCCCAGTCGCGCGCAATGCCATCCCATGATCCGTCTAAGGTCTCCTTTTTCAATGTACTCGCTGTCTGCCGATCGATTCCACCGCCAATGCATCGCTTGCGGCAGCGCCTCGACTCCCGGCGAACGAGCAGCTACGCTTTCGCCCCTGACACGCTGAGACCGCAGGGGATCGACCCCCTTGTGCCACCGCCGCGGATTGAAGAAGCACGATCGGTTAGCATTTCCGTATGCCCATCCCTGAGCGGCTGAACCCGAAATTTGCAGCGGCGCCCCCGTCGTTGCAGGACAGGACAGAGGACGCGCGGAACCGCCTGATCGTCGCGCTCGACGTGCCCAGCGCCACGGCCGCTGCCGAGCTGGTGAAGCGGCTTGAAGGCGCCTGCCGCTGGTTCAAGGTGGGCCTGGAGCTGTTTACCGCCGCAGGGCCCGCCGTCGTCGATGCTTTGACGGCCGACGGTTATTCCGTCTTCCTCGACCTCAAATTCCACGACATCCCCAACACGGTGGCCGGGGCGGTGCGCTCCGCCGCCGCATGGGGCGTGCGCTTAATGACCGTTCACGCCGGCGGAGGTCCAGCGATGCTGTCGGCCGCGCGCGCGGCGCTGGCCGGCGTCGCCAACCCTCCCGAACTGCTCGCCGTCACCGTCCTCACCAGCATGGACGCCGCGCAGTTGCGGGCAGTCGGCACGCGACGCTCGCCGGCAGGGCAAGTGGAGGTGCTGACCGAGATGGCCTTGGAAGTTGGAATTCGCGGCTTCGTCTGCTCGCCGCAAGAGACGGCGGCCCTGCGCGCCCTCACGGGCCCGGAAGGCATCCTCGTGGTTCCCGGCATCCGTCCGGCGGGCGGCGAAGCGGGCGATCAGAAGCGCACGGCGGCCCCGGCCGAAGCATTGCGCGCCGGGGCGAACTTCCTGGTCGTGGGCCGGCCGATCACGCAAGCGGCGGACCCGGCCAAGGCGGCTGAGGCGATCCTCGAGGAGATGGCGGGAGCAATTCCGTCGTAGCTTCACAAACTCTTGGCCAGAAAGCGAGAAGCCCGGCATTGCGCCGGGCTTCCTTTTGGATCGAAGTTCAGGAAGCGCCTAACCTGCATTTCTCACAAGCACTGATTTTGGGAGTGTTTGTGTTGGTATTGGAGACACGGTTGGCTTTTTCGATGGGCGTACTGGCCGGAGGAACCCTGTTACGTCCTCGCTATGGCCTGGTTCCGATTCCCGGTGTGTCCTTTGCGCATGGCTCCGCCAGGCCGATGAGTTCAGCAGCGGTACGGAGCGGAGTCTTCTGAGCGACGCGCGCCGGTCAGCAGCGCAGGGCGTGGAAGGCGTGTGCGTAGATGTCTTTCCAGGGATAAGCGCTGCTCATTGCCAGCACGACGCGGCGCGCGCTGATGCGTATGATGGCGCCGATTTTGAGTAGCTTGAGGCGGATGGTATCGACCTGGGCCTGAGCCCATTCGGTGCCTTTCAGTCCCAGGCGGCGCAGCGCTTCCATCAGCGTGTAGGCCAGCGCCGAGAAGTAGAGCCTGAGCTGATTGCCCTTCATTTCGTCGGTGGAGAGCCGGTCGGCGAACAGGCACATCTGTTCCTTGATGCGGTTCTCCATCTCGCCGCGGGCGCAGTAGAACTTCTCGTATAAGTCCTGCGCGGCCCACTGCTCAGCGGTGAGCGAAGTAACCACGAAGCGCGGGTTCTGGCCCTTGTCGAGATATTCGGCCTTGGCCACCACGCGGCGGGCGCAGGACCAACTCTTGCGGGTCTGGTAGTCGAACTCGGTGAAGACGCGGGCTGCCTTGCCGCTGGTCTGGTGCAGGATGTGAGCTTGATGCATCTGGGCGCCGATGATCTTGCTCAACCGCTGGTTGCGCGCCAGGCCGAAGACGTAATCGATATAGTTCTGTTCGCACCAAGCCATCAACGCCTCGCGGCAGAAGCCGGAGTCGGCGCGCAGCACGATCCGCACTTCCGGCCAACGCTCACGCAACTGCGCCACGATGCGCTTGACCTCGTCGAGTGAGCCCGCAGCCGCATCCTGGTTGGCCGGCCGCAGCCGCGCGCAGAGCAACTGGTCGCCGGCGAAGATGTACAAGGGCAGATAACAGTAGCTGTCGTAGTAGCCGTGGAAGAACCGCTCCGGCTGATGGCCGTAGAGCGGGATATCGGTGGCGTCCAGGTCGAGCACGATCTCGGTGGGTGGCGCGGTATGCGATTCGATGAAAAGATCCACCAGCAGACGGTCCAGGGCTTCGGCCGAGTACGTGATCTTGTGATAGCGCCCCGTGCGGCCCACCAGCTCCAGCCGGTTCAACGTGCTCTTGCCGGCCAGCGGCTCGTCCAGATCGCGCTTGCTGCTCAGCACCGCCAGCAGCGGATCGGAGCGCAACTGCTCGTGGTCGTTCAGGTCCTCGTAACCCAGCGCCAGCCCGTAGATGCGCTGCGCCAGCATCTCCCCAAGCGGGTGTTCCACCATCTCCTGGTTGCGCCCGTCCGTGAAGCAGCTCGCCAGACGGCCCAGCAGGTTGATCCTGCGATCAACTGCGCGCAGCAACAATGCCCCGCCATCGCTGGAAACCTGGCCGGCGCTGAACCCGGCCTCCACGCGGCGCGAAAAATGAGCTGTAAATGCGAACGTTTCTTGGTTACACTCTGTCATCAGAAAGGCCGCCCTTCCTCGGCTACAACTACGCCTCGACAACGCAGTTATGCCATGAAAAGACGGCCTTTCCAACACTTTTCCTATCCGTCGTCCCCGCAATCGGCAATCCGCCTGTGAGAAATGCGGGCTAAAGCTTCTCGTAGAACTCGCACGCGGAGCAGGAAATGTAGACTCCGCCGGGAACGCCGCGCTCGCGGTCCTTGACGCGCTTCACAATGCGCGTGGGCTTGCCGCACTTCGGGCAGTCGGTCGACTTCGTCGTGTCCATGACCTTCTTGCGGTCACCTGTTTTTGCGATTTTGGCCATCGGGTAGGGTTCTCTCCTTGAAGGGTGTCTCTGCACACACGGGCAACGAATTGCCCGCGGCTTCAACGGCGCGGCCGCCGCTCGCTTTGCGCCGCAAATGGACCGCGGACTGCATCCGATTTGCGCCCAGTGAACGCGGCTCGCTTTCTCCAGTGTATATGAGGCCCTGGGCGAACTGCTCACTCCGACTGCGCCGCCCCTCAGCCCGCCGATACAAGCTGATTCGAGCCGGCAGGCGGCTGTTGACTGCCTCCGGCTGGCGGTGTCTGGCTGCCCGAAGCCGGCGGCGTCTGGGACGGCGGGGATTTTGCCGGCGGCGATTGCGGCTGCGATCCGCTTGCCGGAGGAGCCTGCGTGCCTTGCCCGGAAGGTTGCGCGGCGCCCGATTGCGAAGGCGACTGGCCGCTTCCCGTCTGTGGCGCCTGGCCGCTGGCCGACGGCGTGCTGGACTGCTCGTCGGGGTTTACGCCCGGCGTATCGCCGGGATGCGGTTTGGGGGGCTGCACCGGGCGCATCACGCCCGTCGTCTGCCGATCGGTGGGCAGCGTCTCGCCGGTCTTGCGCAAGCTGGGCGGAGGGGCCGGCGCCTGCTTGTCCGGATCGGTCTCCACGTCGCCTTCGTGAACGATGCGCGGACTCGATTGCGCCAGTTCCGGGGTGCCGTTTGCAATCATCATCGGCGACACCACGTCCTTGGTGAAGATTTCGAGCGGCCGCCCATCCTTGGCAATCTCCACCCGGATCACGCGGTTGCCGTTGATGCGAACGAAGTCGACTTCCTGCGGGGGCGTGCCGTAGATCCACTCTTCGAACGGCATCTGCCCTTCCATTTCGCGCGACTTGGTGAGCGGCTGCCCCTTGGCGAACAGCACCATGTCGATCGACATTCCCACCAGAACCTGGTGGCCGAGAATCGCGTCCTTTAACGCGGGCGGCAACGTGTCGGTGAAGGCCTGAACCGGCGACTTCACATCGAAGGAGATCAGCGGCGCCAGCAGCGCCTTGACCTGGCCAGCAGTCAGCTCCGGCACGTGGCCGGCAAAGGCCAGGGTGATGCGCGAGCCGCTGGGCTGGCCAGACGGATCCGCCAGCGCGGGGTCGATATCCGGGTCGCCCATCTCCGGCCCCACGCTGATCTGGATGTGGCGCAGGAACCGGTGCCTGGGGTCGGGCCCTCCATCGAAATCGAGAACGATCTTGGAGCGGTCGATCCGGATATCCGTGATCACCACGCGCGAACCTGGCTTGGCCGAGAGCCCGTCGCTGACGACCATGTTCAGGTAAGCTTCCCCGGCGGGTTCCAGCTTGCCGTTGGCCTCAAGGGTCAGGCCCTTGTGGCCGCGCGGAAACGGGCGCATAGCGAATCCCTGATCCGACTGCAGGTCGCGAATCAGCAGGAGGCGGGTCTTGGGGTCGAGTTCGGTCTTCGATAGCTCCACGTGGGTGGGCGCGATCTGCATATACCGCCGGTCCACTGGCCCGGTGGCCGCGACCGGCCCTTTGCCACTGGTATCGATAGTGAGAACCTGGGCCGCACTCGGCGCCGCCAGCAGCGCGGCCAGAGCGCAACCGGCCCCGGCGCACAACATCCCGCAGCGCAAGCTCCTCCTCGCGTCCGATTGCGGGGTTGGGCCCGTTCCTCGATTCAGGAAACGCCGGTGCATGGGAGCCTCCCATGGGGTCGCACAGCAATACCGAAACGTTAGACCCATTCGCAAAGAAAATGCAAACCCGCCAGCGTCCAGAAACGGAGGGCGCGAGAATAGAACGGCTCCGGAGCCGCTTCACCCGATTCTGCTCTAAGGCGGGTTCAAGCACCGGCGGCTCATCGCCGCATTCAGAGAGCCAACTGGAGGATTGCCCAAGGCTCGTCCATGAGCGGTTTGGACTGTTCGCGTCAGCCGAGAAGTGGTTTCCGTTCGTCGGCTGCTGTCCGCCACGAGAGATCATCGGGCGAGAGCACCAGAGATGCAACCGGCACCGATGCTCCACATTCGATCCAGAGGAGTTAAGATCATTCCAACCGTCCATGAGAATCTTAATTGCCCTGTTCATCGCCCTTGCGTTGCCTCACCCGATTTGTGGCGCCGCGACTCCGCCGCCTGTCGATTTTGAGATGCCGGCCTCGGGGAAGGTCGTAGTTCCGGCAAAAGGCGGCGTTGAGTTTGACGCTATGCTCAACGGACAAGGGCCATTCCGGTTGATCTTCGACTCGGGCGCGTCGATGAACGCTCTGAGCCCAGCGATTGCAAAGCAGCTTGGACTGCGCCCGGAGGGTCCTGTCATCCAAGCTGACGGCGCCGGCAGCGGTTCGATCCCTACACAAGCAGCCAATGTTGCTCAGGTCCGCATCGGCGATCTTGTTCTGCACAATCAGACGTTCCTTATCCTGCCCCTGCCTTGGGGTGACCGTCCCGGCCCGGTGGGTGAACTCAGCTACGAGTTGATGAAGAGACTTGTCGTCACGGTCGATTACGAGCGGGAACAACTTTCGTTCAGCCTGCCCCTTTCGTCGAGCGACTCCGGACATGGTGTGAAGGTTCCGATTGAGCCACCGTTCTCGTTGATGCAAGTCCGGGGCAGCGTCAATGGAGCGAGCGGCGTTTTTCGCATCGACACCGGCGACGAGGCCAGCTTAACCGTGGAACAGAGGTTCGTGAGCGAGCACAATCTGGTCGAGCAACTGTCGCCACGCTATCACGGATACTCCGGGTCCGGTGTGGGCGGCGCGGAGCCGGAGGCCTATTATGCCCGCGTGGAGACGCTGCGCATCGGCGAGGCCGAAGTGAACCACGTGATTGCCTTCCTTTGCGACGGGCAGGCCATATCGTCCGATAACGCTGGCAATATCGGGACTCGAATTCTTCGCCAGTTCAACATTACATTCGATGTTCCGCACGGAGTGCTGTATTTCGAAAAGAATTCCAACTGGGGAAAGCCCGAAGTCTTCAACCGGGCGGGAATTGTCGTCGACCCGATCCAGCAGGACCAAAAAGTGGTGAACGTACTTCCGGGGAGTCCTGCCGAGATTGCCGGAGTCGCCGTCGGCGACATCGTCATGAAGATTGACGGCCGCGCACCGGATGACAATCCCCTTCAACGAGACGATCCTGCTTTTCTGCAGCCGGTGGGAACGGTGGTACACCTTACGATCCAGCACGGAAACAAGATACGGAAGATCGATGTGACGCTGCGGGACCTTCTTTGACCACGCCGGCATGAGATGCATTCGCGTCAAAGCGTATGCCTGGTTCGGCGAAGCGAATGTTGGGATCGTGGCAATTGACGAGTCACTCAGGATCCCGTGGACTCGCCTCAGCTGGCGCATAGTCGAGGAGTCGCCCGCCAGCGGCTAAGTTTGGGTTTGCGCCGGCCGATCCCGATTCCCTGTTCCCTATTCCCTGCTCTTCGTCTCGATCTGCACCAGCGTCTGCCCTGCCGGCGCGGGAGTCGCCGCCGCGCCCATCGCCGCCTCGTGTTGCGCGCGGGCTGCCGCGTCCAGGTCGACGGGAATGCCGCCCGGCACGATCACCGGCGCGTTGTAGCGGAAGTCCAGATCGCGCGTCAGGCGAAAAACAATAGGCAGCGCCGCAAACAGAACCAATGCAGCGAACCAACTGCCATCGAGGCCATAGACGCCGCCGCTCAGCCAGAACGGGGCCATCGGATCGCCCTGCACTACCGGCGAATGGCTATTGACGCCGCTCACCGCGAGGCCGAAGATCAGCGCGCGGCTGGCCTTCCAGCCGAAGTTGATGCCCCAGCTGATCCACAAAGCCCGCGTGCGTAGATAAGCCGCGGAGAGCAGAAAACTGAACGCCAGGGACACAATGACGCTGGCGCGACTGGCTCCCGGCACGATCGCCTGCAGAATGGCGTAGATTGCGGCAAAACCCAGCGCCGCGCCCACGGGTCCCACGACGCGAACAAAGCACTGGAAGGCGTAGCCGCGGAAGGCGATCTCCTCGGCCAGCGCGGCCAGCAGGAAGAACGCCGCATCGGCCACCAGCCAGCCCCATGCCGGCGGCCGAAACGAAACGTATGTAACGATGCCGCCGAACAACGCAATGGGCAGCACACAGGCCAGCGCAACACCCCAGCCCGCTGCCAGGCCCATCGCCGCCTCCCGCGGCCAACCCTCGCGGCGCGGCAGTCCCTGCTCGTCGATGGGATTGGTTTGGCGGTCGAACCAGAAGCCCATGGCCGCGAAGCCCAGAAGCAGCAGAAACACCAGCATGGCCTGCTCCGCCAGCGGAGTCCACGCTTCGTCGACCAGCCCGCGTGCTCCATGCAACGCCAGCGACCGCGCCAGAAAGAAATAGAGAATGGCGCCGAGAAACTGCAGATAGGCGCGCAAATGCCCGCCGAAAGATGCCGGTTCGCTCATGCCGGCCTCCGAGCCGCGCGCGGACTGCTGCGGACGCCGCGATTCGCTGCGCGGGTTGCGCCGCATCGATTCAATGGGTCATGCATCATGGCGGTCGATCGAGCTTTCCAAAATCACTTGTCTCCGACCATCTGAATTCGTTCCGTTTGAGGTTCGTGCAATCCCAGGTTAGGCGCAAAAACAAAGACGCGCCGAACCTGGGGCACCCAAACGTTGGTTCAACAACACGCGGTCAGAGACCCGGATCCTTGGAGAATCAGCTTTGCACGTAGAACTTTGCAATATTGCGATACTTTTGCTGGCGCGCGGCCACCAGCGCATCGATGGGCATTGCCGCCAGCTCGGCCAGGTGCTTTTTCAGCGCGGATCCCAGCAGCCCGGTTCCGGCTTCGTGGTCGGCGTGGATGCCTCCGGGCGGCTCGGCGACAATCTCGTCCACGCAGCCCAGCGCGGCAACCTCCGGCGCGGAGATGCGCATGGCTTCGGCCGCCAGAGCCTTCTTGCCCGCATCGTTCCACATGATCGATGCGCAGCCTTCCGGCGAAATCACAAAGTACACCGCGTTCTCGAGGATCAGCACGCGGTCGCTTACGGCCAGCGCCAGCGCGCCGCCCGATCCCCCCTCGCCGCTGATCACCGCGATCGTGGGCACGCGCAGCCGCGTCATCTCGCGCACGTTGCGGGCGATGGCTTCGGCCTGGCCGCGCTCTTCGGCGCCAACGCCGGGAAACGCGCCGGGCAGGTCGATAAAACTGATCACCGGCCGCGAAAACTTCTCCGCCAGCTTCATGGCGCGCAGCGCCTTGCGGTAGCCTTCCGGATGCGGCATGCCGAAGTTGCGCCGTACGCGCTCCTTGGTGGTCCCGCCTTTGCGGTTGCCGATCACCATCACTTCGACACCGAGCAGCCGGGCCATGCCGCATACCACGGCCTCATCGTCGCCAAAGGCGCGATCGCCGTGAATCTCGCTGAAATCCGTAAAGATCCGCTCGATCAACTGCATCGGGTTGGGCCGCTGGGGATGCCGCGCCCGCTCGACCCTGTCCCACGCCGGGGACGAGGGTTCGGCCTGCGCCTGGGGATCGACCGCTGTTTCCTGTTCGCTCATGAATTTGCGGCGCCACGCGGATGTCCCGCCGGCCCTCAAGTCATTCTACAGGCAGCCAGCGAAAAAGGCTGCGAGAGGACGCGATCGTGAGGCAACTGGCCAGGGAAACGCGGAACCAGGCCGGCGGCTCAGGCGTCGGACACCCTTGCCCTTTTGAGTCGCTGGATTCATTGGCATCACAGAAGGAGAACACCGGCTCTCGAATCCGAAGTGGGAGCTCCTCTGACCCTGCCCGGGTGTACCATCACTATTTAGGCGGGCTTCCCCGGAAGGCTGAAAAGTCGATGGCCACGCGCGTCTTTCGTCTCGGTTTGCTCCTGCTTTCGTTTGCCCTTCCCGTATTCGCCGCACGTCCGGTTAGCGTCGAACAGCTGCGCCAGCAGTTGCTGACGTTCAGCGCCAAGAGGGACGCCGAAGCCGCGCGGCAGATTGCCGACCTGAAGCTGACAGAGCGGATGACCCGCGATCAAGAGAGCGAGCTGGAAAAGACGCTGCCCGGCGAGAAGAGCCGGCAGGCCTTGCTGGCGGTCGTGGATCAATCCGCGTTTCTGAGTCCGCCGGCGCAGCAGACGCCCCAGAAGCCGGCTCCCGACTTGGCGGAGCAGCGGCGATTGATGGCGCAGGTGGTGAACTATGTGGTCAAAACCGTTCCCAAGCTGCCGGATTTTCTGGCCACCAGGACAACGATTCGCTTCGCGGACTCGCCCCAGCGCCTGGACTCATCCCTAACCAGGTACGAGCCGCTGCACGTTGAGGGCGCCGATCGGGCACAGGTCGGCTACCTGGACGGACGGGAGGTCGCCGACAACGAGGCCAAGGGCGCAAAAGATGCGGCCGCGCGACGGGGACTTCAGAGCTGGGGCGAGTTCGGCCCCATCCTGTCCACCGTCTTGCTCGATGCCGCGCAAAACAAGCTGGCGTGGCTGCGTTGGGAGCTGGCCGGCGCGGAAACACTGGCCGTCTTCTCTTATTCAGTCCCTAAGGAACGCTCGCATTTCGAGATCGATTACTGCTGCACTACGGGTCCCGCGGGCGAAAGCCGCGCCTTCCATGCGCCGGCTGGCTACACGGGCGAGATGGCCGTCGATCCCGATACCGGCACGATTTACCGGCTTGAAATCGAGGCAGAATTCAAAGCCGGCGAACCCATCACAAAGGCCGAGATTGCCGTCGAATACAGCCCCGTGGAGATCGGCGGCAAAACCTATATTTGTCCGGTGCACGGCATTGCACTATCGCTGGGGCAAAGCCTTGCCGAGGAAAAACAGCAGTTGGTTCCGACCGCACCCATCGGCATGCGTGGAGCCGCGTCGGCGCCGGTGGCTGTCTACACGGGCACCGAGCCCGCGGCGGCCGAGCAGACTCTGCTCAACGACGTGACCTTCACGCAGTATCACGTGTTTCGCTCCGAGACGCGGATCGTCCCGGCAGAGGGAGTCCAACCGCCTCCCCCGGGGGCGGCGCAGGCAGAATCGGCCGGGCCCGGCACGAACGAAACTCAGGCTGCGCCGGCGGCGAATACCGGTTCTACCGCGGCGCCGCAAGCCGGAACCGCGGCTGGGACCGAATCGACCACCCCCGCGGAAGCAGCGTCCGCCGCGGCGCCTGCGCCGGCCGCGCCCGCTCCTCCCGAGATTCCCGAGATCAGCCTGACCACGGCCACAGAATTGCCCGGACCTCCCTCGGCACCGGAGCCGCCCGCGCCGGCGCCGCAATTCACTTTTCGCGCGACCGCGCGGCTGGTCGATGTGAACGTGACGGCCTTCGACAAGAAGGGTAACCCGGTAACGAATTTGAAGCCGGAGGATTTCGCCGTTCTCGACAACGGCGTCAAGCAGAAGATTCGGTTCGTTTCGGAGGCGAGCGAAGCGCCGGCGACTCCGGCTGCGGCCTCGCCGAGCCAATCCGCGGAGGCAAACGTTCCGCCGGTCTACTCGAACCTGCCGGATGCGGGGTCGATGGACGGGAGGGCATCTGTCGCACGGGGCAAGGCGAGCGTCACCATTCTCATGATCGACACCGCCAACGTCGCTTTTGGCGATCTGAGTTACGCGCGCGGCGAGATGCTGCGTTTTCTCAAATCGCTGCCCTCTGGCGAGCCGGTGGGGATTTGCGTGATGGGCAGGCATGGCTTCAATGTGCTGCAAGAGCCGAAGACCGACCACGCCACGCTGGCCGCGGCGCTGGCGAAGTGGATGCCCAACGCGCTGGACCTGGCACAGGCGCAGCAGGAAGAGGACAGGAATCGGCAGAATATCGATTACGTCCATCATGTGACGGACCTGCTCTCGGCGAACGGAAACACGCCCACCGACGCATTGGATGAGTTTGGTCCCCCCGATCCGCAATTGCGGTCGGTCGGAGACAACCCGTCGCGCGACGTGTTAGCCGCACTGCAGGGTGTGGCCCGGCGCCTGGCGGCGATCCCCGGGCACAAGTCGCTTGTCTGGGTGGCCAGCGACAACGTGCTCGCCGACTTCAGCGAGAAGGAACCGGGTAGCGAAAAAGGCGGCAAGAATCTGGAGCCTCTCGCATTGCGCGCGCGGGAGACTCTGAACGAGGCCAACGTCAGTCTCTATCCGCTGGACGTATCGCAGCTCGAAGCCGGTGGTGTCGGCGCCAATCTGGAGGCGGCCAACGTACAACTGAATCCCGTGACCAATGTCCAGGTAGATATGGCTGCACTCCCGCCCGGGGAAAAGGAGGAAGCGCTGGAGGCGCTGACGAAGTCGCAGCGCGACGGCAACCCCGGCCGGCTGACGTCGAGTATGCAGCAGGACACGCATCCCATTCAGGGCGTGTTTCGCGATCTGGCGACGGCGACCGGCGGCCGCGCATTGCCCCGCGCGAGCGATATTGCCGCGGAGCTGAACTCGATTGTCTCCGACGACCGCGCCACCTACCTCCTCAGCTTTGCCCCAGAGACGCCGCCGGATAACGCCGAACATCGTTTGACCGTCGAGATCCCGGGCCGGAATGGAATCGCGCTGCGCTACCGCACCGGGTACTTCTACGCCAAAGAACCCGCAAACCTGAAAGAACGGTTCCAACAAGCGGTTTGGCAGCCGGCCGACGTCAACGAAATTGCGATCACGGCGACGCCGCAAAGCGACGCCCAGGGACGCCTGCTGCGGCTCAATGTGGCCGAGCCGGCCTGGCATTGGCGCAGCAGGGCGATCGCTGGGCGGATCGGCTCGATATCTTTCTTGTGGAGCGGGACGACGCCAGCGCGCACGCAAAGGTCTCGGGGGTGGTGGAGGCTCTGCGCCTGCTGCCCGCAACCTACGAGCGAACCCTGCGCGACGGGCTCGCCTTCGACCAGCGGATCCCATCGCTTCCCAAGGGCGGGGTGGTTCGCGTCGTCGTGGTGGACGAGAACTCCGGCCGCATGGGCACCATCACCGTCCAGTCCTCGGCATTCGGCGGCAATCCGTGAGTCGCGTCAGCGCGGCCCGTTGGCGGGTCCGGCGCGGTGCGGAACCCCGCCGACCCTCAAGCCATTCTACAGCTGTCCACCAGCCCTGCGCTCGGATCGCACGAACGCCTCTCGCTCCCTGTCTCACTCAAGGGGTTCACCCCATTCCCTGAAGTTCCGCAACCCCCACACCGCCCCCATTTTCACGCAAGTCATTGAAAAAACACCCGAAAATAATTCGGCCCAACTTTGCAGATAATTTCTCTCCTTCGGCGCACAATCGATTCATGATTGCAGAGCGAGTCGGTCCATCGACGCCGGCGGCAAGCATTCCGGCTGCGTCTCCGCGCCTGTTTCGGGTTTTCAACTGTGGCAGCGGGTTTCGGGCAGGCGCAACAGCGCCCCCAACTCTTTTCGAATGACGAATTTGACTCTTAACTCGAACAGGATGACGAACTTAGGGGACAGCCCACCCTGCAACGCTTTTGCTTTGACGAATTTCCCCACAAAGTCCTTGCAAATTTTTTTGACGGTTGCGGCGGGATCAGCGAGCGAAGGGCTTGACCTCGGTGGGTGGGCGATTTGTGGGGGGGCGGACGGCGGTGGGTGGGCGGATGGGGAATTCCGGGTTGGCGGTCACCGACCGAAACTGAGGGAGCAGCGACACGACTCTCCAACCGGCCTGCTTTGAGCGCGAAGCCGTCAGGCTCGCACGCTTTTGTCAATCATCTGCTTTCGATACACCACGAAGAAGTAAAGAGTGGCGCCAAAACAGACGGTCACGACAATCAAGGCGATCCACGCTATCTTTGCCGCTATTCGAGGGCGATAGAACCAAACACAATGTATGCCCATTCCAAGCCAGATGATGAAGGCTGCCGGAACATCAATAGTGTTTAGCAGCACGCCCAAGCCAAATGAGATCGCCCCATAAACAGAGAAACCCGTTGTGTTCGGGAAGAGAGGTGTGAACTCGAAGAGAAGGTAGGCGATCAGTGCTATTACGATCCACGCGCACCATAGAAAGGCAAGGTAGGCCTTCTTTGTGCAAAGGAATTCCATAGTCCGTATCGTTCCCTTCACTGCGATTACATCACCTCACTTTGTTTTGCGCATATTACCGGCAATCCGGAAGTAGCGCAGGTTCGGGAACTCAAGAGGCGGCGGGCGGCGGGCGGCGGGTCAGCGTCCGCCGTTGGCGGGGCCGGTACGGTGCGTGGCCAGGCGGCTGATCTTGTCGGTCTCCTTCACCATCTCGTGAACCGCGAAACCCTTTTCGGCCAATGCGCCGGTGGGGCAGGCCTGCACGCACTTGCCGCAGGCGGTGCAGTTGGAGGCATGGCCCCAGTCGTCCTTGAGGTCGCTGACGATGCGCGAGTGGACGCCGCGCGAGGAGACCTCCCAGACGTTCGCGCCTTCGACCTCAGCGCAGACGCGCACGCAGCGCGTGCACAGGATGCAGCGGTTGTGATCGAGCACGAAACGCGGATGCGACATGTCGACCGTCAGGCGCGGATTGTTGTAGGCGTAGCGGACGTGGGTGACGCCGAGCGACTGCGCCATGGATTGCAGCTCGCAGTGGCCGTTGGAGACGCAGGACGAGCAGATGTGGTTGCGCTCGACGAGCAACAGCTCGATGGCCATGCGCCGGTAGAGCGTGAGCCGGGCCGAGGCGGTCTTGATCGACATGCCCTCCTGCATGGGCGTGGTGCAGGCCGGCAGCAGGCGATCGGCGCCGGCCAACTCGACGACGCACACGCGGCAGGCGCCGACGGCGCTCAAGCCCTTGAGATAGCAGAGTGTCGGAATGTATTTCCCATTGGCGACGGCAACCTCGAGGATGGTTTCTCCCTCGTGCGCGGTGACCAGCTCTCCGTCAATGCGAACCGAAATGGCCTTGTTCGTGTTTGTCTTCGCGTCCATGTGCTGCCGACTTCCCTCAGGGGCTAAAGCCCCGTGGATTCCTGCATTCTTCGGCCCGGCTAAAGCCGTGCCCTTGTTACAAAACCAGAACCTGTTTTATCGCCCACCCTAAACGTAAAGAGCGCGTCTACGATGGGACCCCCGGGGTGTGGTTCCCAGGTCCCAGAAACGGGGACCTGGGGCACCCGTCTCTTGCGACCCCGGTATCAACCGGCGCCCGGCGTTCCGCGCAGGTCGCAGCGCAGGCAGCGGCGGCATTCTTCCAGGGCTTCCTGCTCGCTGAGGCTGACAACAACTTCCTCCTGCGAGTGCGCGCGAGCGCCGGCAGGCAGCGAACGAGCCTCGTGCCGGCGGCTGAGGCTCGGCTCTCCCGGCGCCTGATGGCTGTACTCGAAGTCCGGGAAGAGCTGCTCCCAGCGGCTGACGCCCGATGGCTGCGGGCCCATCAGGCGTTCGTCGATTTTGCGCGCCGCCTGTTTGCCGCCGCTCATGGCGTTGGACATGTTCGAGGCGCCGGTGATGACGTCGCCGCCGGCATAGAACCCCTGGCGGCTGGTCTCGTAGGTGAAGCGGTCGACGACGATCGTGCCTTCCTCCTTGAGCTCGAGGCCGGAGGCCTTGCAGAAGTCAAGGTCGAAGGTCTCGCCCACGGCCAGGATCACGCTGTCGCACTCGAAGCGCTGCACCTCGTCGGTGGGGATGGGGCGGCGACGTCCCGATTTGTCGTACTCGCCGAGGCGCGTCTTGACGATCTCGATGGCTTTAACGCTGCCGTCTGCACCGCCCAGAATGCGATGCGGCGCGGCGAGATAGACGAAGCGCACGCCTTCCTCTTCGGCGGCCTGAATCTCCTCATCGATGGCCGGCATGTCCTTGCGCTCGCGGCGGTAGAGGATGGTGGCCTGGCCGCCCATGCGCAGAACGGTACGCGCGGAGTCGATGGCCGCGTTGCCGCCGCCGATGATGGCGACTCTGGAGCCGACGTCAATCTTCTCCTGGCGAGCCACTGCCTCAAGGAACAAGAGCGCCGGATGCACGTTCTTGAGCTCGGTGCCGGGCAGGTAGAGCCAGGATTCCTTCCAGGTGCCGATGGAGATAAAGACGGCATCGAAGCGCGAGGCCAGATCGTTGAGCGGCAGGTCGAAGCCCACGCGCGTCGAGAAGACAAACTTGACGCCCACGGCTTCGATCAGGTCGAGCTCGCGGCGCAGAACGGACTTGGGCAGCCGGTACTCGGGGATGGCGAAGCGCAACATGCCGCCGGCTTCGCTGCGCTCCTCGAACACCGTCACGTCGTGGCCGAGCAAGGCGAGATAGAACGCGGCGGTGAGGCCGGTGGGGCCGGAGCCGGCCACGGCGACCTTGCGGCCCGTCGACGGCAGCTTGCGCTCGAGGATGCGCTTGACCATTGGCTCGAAGCGATCGGTCTGGAAGATAGAGTCGGCGATGAGCCGGTGCACCTCGCGCATGTTGACGACTTCGTCGAAGGACTGGCGGCGGCAGCGGTTGTCGCAGGGATGCTGGCAGACGCGGCCGGTCGAGGCGGGAAGCGGGTTGTCGAGAATCACCGATTCGAAGGCGTCGTCGAGCCGGCCCTCGCTGTAGAGCTCGAGGAAGCGCGGAATGTTCATGCGCAGCGGGCAACTGTTCTCGCAGGGCGAGAGAGCCAGTTCCTGACAAACGCCAGCGCGGCAGCGATGGGCGACGATGTGGTCCTCGTACTCGTCGCGGAAGTGGCGGATGGTGGTGAGCACGGGATTGGGCGCCGACTGGCCCAGCGCGCACAGCGAGCAGTCGCGGATCATGCGGCCCAGCTCGTCGAGCAGGTTCAGGTGCTCCGCGCTGCCGGCGCCTGCGGTGATCGCGTTCAGAGTGCGCAGCGCCTTGTTGAGGCCCACGCGGCAGGGCACGCACTTGCCGCACGACTCGGAGTGGGTGAACTCGATGAAGTAGCGGGCGACGTCGACCATGCAGTTGTCTTCGTCCATTACCACCATGCCGCCGGAGCCCATGATAGAGCCGAGCTGCGCCAGACTCTCGTAGTCGACGGGCGTGTCGAGCATCTCGAGGGGGATGCAGCCGCCGGAGGGTCCGCCGGTCTGCACGGCTTTGACACGGCGGCCGGGTGCGGTGCCTTCGCCGATGTCGTAGATGAAGCTCTTGAGCGGGGTGCCGAGCGGCATCTCGACCAGGCCGGTGTTCTGCACTTTGCCGACGAGCGAAAAGACCTTGGTGCCGGGGCTCTTGGCGCTGCCGGTTTCGGCGAACCACGCCGGTCCGCGGGTGACGATGGGCGCAATGTTGTACCAGGTCTCGACGTTGTTGATGTTGGTGGGCCGGCCCCACAGGCCTTTCTGCGCCGGGTACGGCGGACGCGGACGCGGACGGCCGGCGAAGCCTTCCAGCGAGGCGATCAACGCGGTCTCTTCGCCGCAGACGAAGGCTCCCGCGCCCTGCACCAGCTCGATGTTGAAGTTGAAGCCGCGGTCGAGGATGTTCTGGCCCAGCAGGCCGTACTCGCGCGCCTGCTCCAGGGCGCGAGTGAGCCGCCGCACGGCGAGCGGGTACTCGGCGCGCACGTAGACGATGCCGTCGGTCGCGCCCATCACGTAGGCGCCGATGATCATGCCCTCGATCATCGAATGCGGGTCGCCTTCGATCTCGTTGCGGTTCATGTAAGCGCCGGGATCGCCCTCGTCGGCGTTGCAGATGATATATTTCGCGTCGCCTTTGGCCTTGGCCAGAAAGTCCCATTTGTTGCCGGTGAGGAAACCCGCGCCGCCACGGCCGCGCAGGCGCGAAGCCTTGATCTGCTCGATCACCGCGTCGGTGCGGCCGTCGATGAGCACCTTGTAAAGGGCCTGGTAGCCGCCGACGGCGATGGACTCCTCGATGTCCGACGGACTGATGAGGCCGCAGTTGCGCAGGACGATCTTCTTCTGCCCTTTGAAGAAGGGGATCGCGTTCCACGCCGGAATGTCGGGATAGCCCTGGCCGTAGCGGATGTGCGAGGTGACGTGGTCCCATTCCTCGATCTTGCAGTAGATGAGGTCGCGCGGCAGCGTGCCCGCGGAGACGCTTTCGAGGATTCGGACGACGTCGTTGGCCTGAACGCGGCGCAAAATCACCAGCGGGTTGCCGGGAAGACGGACGCCGACCAGCGGCTCCTGGAAGCACGCACCGAAACAGCCCACGCTGGCCAGAGACACGTCGAGGCCGCTGCGCTGGATGACTTCATTCAGGGCGTGAAACACCTCTTCGGCCCCGTTGCCGCGGCCGCAGGTGCCCATGCCGACCGTGATGCGGGGAATGGACGGCGTCAGCTTGGCAAGCCCGGACTCACGCACCGCGTTGAACGCGCCAATATCCTGAATGCGCGGCATTACTTCCTCCCTTGGGTCAACGACTTGACTTCGCGCTGCAACGTGCGCTCATTCACGTGGCTCAGAATGTGATGGTTCACTTCGACCACCGGGGCCAGCGCGCACTGACCGAAGCAGGCCACGGTGCGGACGGTGAAGCGCCGGTCCGGCGTGGTGATCGCCATCTTGTCGGCTTCGGTGTTCTCGTCGGCCTCGCGATCGCTCACGCCGAGGTCGAGGCAGAGCTTGTCGAGCAGGTCGCGCGAGCCGCGGGTATGGCAGGCCGTCCCGCGGCAGACACAGATCACGTTGTCGCCCTGCGGTTCGAGATTGAAGAGCGCGTAGAATGTCGCCGCGCTGTAGATCCTCGCCGGAGGAATCCCGGTTTCCTGGGCGATGTAGCGCAGGGCGTCCATGGAAAGGAACTTGTGCGCGTTGGCCGCCTGGACGGTCTCGAGGATTCCCAGCAGTGCGCCGGGCTGATTTCCGTGCTTGGCGATCGCCTGATCGATCAACAGGCGCTCGTGAGCATCAACAGCTTCACGGGCAACGTCGTGGGCTGCACTTGGCATGTTCCCTCCCTGCCCGGCCCCGGCGCACACACTCTGCGCAGGGACCTCCTGTCTGTCAGTGGACCTTCCAGGAGAAGGAACAAAATAAAGGAAAAAGCCCGTACCGTTTTGCGCTGCAGACCCGTCCTTCTCGATTCGGCCCCGCTAAAACACACCACAGCGCCCGAGACTTCTCCCCAGAAAAGGTCCGGCAGGAACTTTGGACCTTCCGCCGCGTCTCACGATGTGCTACGCGTCACAGGGAGATGTGACAAGCCGGACGCGCGATGGCGTCAGCGCTTTTTCTTGCTTGCAGGTCTGCGCTTCCGCTTCTTTGCCGGCTCAGGAGCAGGCGGCACTTCGGCAACTGGCGCGCCACCCGCTTTCAACAGCACATCGACGCGATAGCCCGCCGCCTCGGCCGAGGCCAGCGCCGCCGCAACGGTATCGGACAGCTCATGCACTGCAGCCCTTCGCGGCGCGCTTTCGCCCGCAAGGCGCAAAAGCGACGGCATCAGCAGCCACCAGAGCAGCTCCTCATACTGCTCGCGGACGAGGTAGATGTGCCCATCCGACTCGTGAACGCCGCAGAGCCAGCGGACATCGGGATCGAGCCAGAGAGCCGGCGCGAGGGCGACGGGTTCGAGTCGAACAGGAGTCGATCCGGGAGCCGGCTTCCCTTCCCGGTTCTCGGAAACGAAACCTCGTGTGCCCGCTTGCGGGACTGGTTCTTCCGCGGATGCCGTCTTCGCTTTGGCCGCAGGGACCGGCTCCTGCGCTGCGCCGATTCCGGCGGCGGTCAGCAACAGCACCTTGGTGCGCGCGGCCACGCGCCACGCTTCCTCGCCCCGGAATCCAAGCGCCTCAAAGGCCTGCGCGAGTGGCTCGCGCAGGCGCAGCCGATCGAACAGATCGAGCGCTGTGCGCTCGGGCTGGTCGGGATCGGCCGACTCGGCAAGCAACTGGAGCGCGCACCAGGCCAGGACCGGACCCCACATCTCCGTTGCCGCGGACTGCGGACTCGGGCTGGGCAACATGCGCCGGGCCGCCGCGGTCCAGGGCGCCGGGAACAGCGCCTCCACGGTGGGAATGCGCATGGCGGCGCGAAGAAGCTTGATGAAGTTCTGCGATTGGGCGACCGGCTCGGCCGGAACCGCGCCGCGCACCGGTTGGCCGTCCTTCCGGAGGCGCTCGGCGTAGGCCGCCTGCGACGCGCGCAGAAGCGCCTCGCCGCGAGCCCATGCATCCTTCAGGAATTCGCTGCGCTGGCGCTCGATCGCAGGAGCCCGGTCTGCCCCGCCAGCCCGCGGATGCTCTGCAATGGCGGCAAACTGGCGCGCCGCGGCGGGATCCAGGAAACGCCGCAGTGCATCGTGTACGGGCCGCAGTTCCAGATTCACCAACTCGTCGGCGAGGTTGGGCACGCCTCGCCCGTGGAGCCAGTCGGAGAGCTGGTCCCACGGCTGGTGCGCCGTGGGACGGAGCTCTCGCCAATCGAGAAAGACGTGGCACTGGTAGGCATGCAGGTCGAGCGTGAGGCCGCGGTCGATCAGGTCCTCGGCGCGGCGCAGGTACTCGAGACCGGTGAGCGAGTCCCGCCAGGCGACCACGGCGCCGAGGTCTCCGCTCAGGCCCAATCCCTCGGCCAGACGACGCCGTGTGAGCCTTCCCGATCCTTTGTCGGCATAGGAGGCGGAGAAATCGATGGTCCCGCGAGCGTCGCCGTAGCGGTTGTGATAGACGACAAGGGCGCGCTCGATCCCGGCGCGGTTCGAGTACGCGAAGACGTCCTCGTTCACCGATCCGTTGGCGTTGTAGAAGTCGTAGAGCAGGAAATTGCCGCTTTCGGCAAAGAGCCAGCGGCGCTTGAGCAGGGGCGCAATCTCGCGCTCGTGGCGCTCGACGAGCCAGCCATCGGGGTTCTCCTCGTAGCGCGGCCAGCGATACTCCATGCCGTACTTCTCGGTAAATCCCTCGATCTGGCCGTGGCCGAACATGGGCAGGCCGGGCAGCGTGGACATCATCACCGTTACGCCAAAATACTTGTCGCCCTTACCGAACTGATCGATCGCCGTGCGCTCGTCGGGATTGGACATGAAGTTGACGTAGCGTTTCATGATGTCGGGATCGAATTCGAGGGTGTTCTTGATGACGGAGCGGTATTTGGCGTTGTCCTCGTCGCGCAGCATGTTCATGAAGGCGCTGTTGTAGACGCGATGCATGCCCAGCGTGCGGACGAAGTAGCCCTCCATGAGCCAGAACGCCTCGGCCAACAGCAGCGTGCCGGGAACCTCGGCAGCCACGCGATCGACGACCTCGCGCCAGAACTCATGCGGCATGGCGCGGTCGAAGTCGGCCTGGCTCATGCCGAACTCGGCGCGCGACGGGATGGCGCCGCTCGATCCCGGCCCCGGAAACCAGAGGCGGTGAAAGTGGCGCTTGGCCAGGGTCATCGCGGCGTCGAAGCGGATCACCGGAAACAGCCGCGCCACGTGCAGGATGGTTTGAATGACCTGCTCGCGGACGGCAGGATTCAGGTAGTCGAGCTGCGCGGTGTCGTTCCAGGGAAAGCTGGTGCCGTCGTTGCCGTGGTAGATGTAGCGTGTGTCGCCGGTCCACTTGTCGCGGCGCTGGAAAACCACCGCGGCGTCGGACTGCTCGTAATAGTGATCCTCGATCTTGATCTCGACGCGGCCGTCGTGCGAGAGGTCGGGGCCGTTGAAGCTGTAGGCGGGATAGGGCGGCTCCGGGCGCGAGATGAACCACTCCGGATGCTCAATCACCCAGGGCGAGTCGATGCCCATGTGGTTGGGCACCATGTCGCTGGCCAGACGCACGCCGTGCCGGTAGGAGCGATCGCGCAGGTTGATGTAGGCCGGCTCACCGCCCAGGTCGTCGGCGATGCTGTAGTCGAAAAGCGAATAGGCCGAGGCGACGGCGTCCTGGTTGCCGCAGAGCTGCTTGATGGTCTTCGAGGCGCGGCTGCGCTCCCAAACGCCGATCAGCCATAGAGAATTGATGCCGCGATGGGCCAGCAAGGCGAGTTCTTCGTCGGGAATCTCGTCCAGCCGCCCGATGTGCCGCCCGTATTTCCGGCTCAACTGCGCCAACCAAACGTAGGTGCTCTTGGCCATGAGCACCGCTTCCGGCATCCAAGCGGTGTCCTGCGAGAACTTCTCGTACTCGTGCGCCGGATCGCCGAAGGTCGGCACATCCGAGTGGCTCACGAGCGACGGATCTTGCTGCCGCCCGCGCTTGGTCCCGGGCGGGTTGAACTGCGCCCAGATCGCCAGATCCTCTTCGCGCAGAATCTCGCCGGCCATCGCCAGGAGCCGCTCCAGGGCTTCGCCCAGCAGAGGCTTCCAAAGCTCGCGGATGACCGCCAACTGGTCGCTGAGCGAGCGGGGCGAACGCAACGCCGGCGCGCGCAGCAGGTCGAGCAGGCTGACCGGCTTGGCGCCGGGCAGCGGAATGAGCGGACGCGAAGCAAAATACGCCGGCATCCGCGCCGTAACCTGCTCGTAGACCGTTTTCTTGGCCAGCGTTTTGTCCTCGAACAGCTCCTCGAACGGATGAAACGCCTCATTGCGATTGGCCATCCACAGCAGGATCATCTCTTCGAGCGCCGCGGCGCGGTGCGGCGTGCCGGCGGTTTCGCCAGCCAGCCAATGCTGGGGCGTCTCCTGGCCCCGAATCACGCTCTGGCCGGGAAACTGCTTCACAAACGCGAGCAGCATCTTGTCGAGCTTATCGGCGCCCACCTGCGCCCCGAACCAGTCGAGGGCCGCGGTGATCACCTGGGGATCGAACTGCTCGCGATAGCGGGCCATCAGCACGTGGCTCGCCTCGTCGATCAGCCCCATGGCGAAAAGCTGACCGCCATGAACGGCCTGCTCGGGATGCTTCTCTACTTCGCGCACCTGGTTGATGCGGTGGGCAAACTCCCGGCACGCCGGCAGGTTGGCCAGAATCACATTGCCGTTGTAAGAGAAAAGCGCTTCCGCGAATCGATAGCGATCTCGCGCCTTTCGCGAAATGTGGAACTCCATCGTCAAGAACCGAACTCCCCCATGGCCTTCCTCGCCGGCGCGACACAGGTTTCTGCCGCGACCGCGGCCTCTGCTCAAAGCACAGCAATCGGCCTCCGGTCGATCGCCAAGAACAAACCCGCCGGAAACTGTGATTGTATCGTCCCCAGCCCGCGCTCGGCAGCCTCCGGTAGACAATGTCCGCAGACAGCGGCAGGCGAACCGGCAAAGAGCCTTCGCCTGCGGGAGCGAAGCGTATGCCGCCGGGCTGGGGGCGGACTCTTAATGCACCGCCCGCCGATAGGTTCCCACGATTTGCCCCTCGGCAAGGATATGCCCGCGGATCGCGGCTTCCAGTTGCTCCCGCGTCAAGCCTGGCTTCAGGTTGAGCCGCGCATCGAGCGCATAGAGCAGGAACACGTAATGGTGGGGTTTGCCCGGCGGCGGACAGGGGCCGCCGTATCCTTGGCGGCCGAAACTATTGCTTCCCTCGGCAGATCCCTCGGGCATCGCCCCGCGGCTGGACGCACCCTCCGCGAGCCCGCGCGCGCCAGCGGGGATGTTATAGGCGACCCAGTGTGCGAAGTCGATCGGGGCGTCGGGATCGTGGATGACGAGAGCGAGACTCCGGGCGCTTGCCGGCACATTCTGCCAACCCAGGGCGGGCGAAATGCCGGCTCCGTCACAGGTGAACTGCCGGGGAATCGCGCCGCCATCGACGAAGCTGCTGCTTTGAATCCGCACGGCTTCACGTCCCTGCCCATGCGCCGAGCTTAGGTACCCGCTCCAAAGCCAGACAACGCCCAGGCCGGCAAGAAGCAGGCTCGCGGCTCCAAGGTTCGATTCTGCGCGTTTCCGAGCCCCGATCTCACGCCTCTCCTGCTTCATTGCTCCTCCCGCAATTCCCTTCGCAGTCACGAGACGAGCAAAGGGTACTCGCCCCCCTGCAATTCGCGCAATATTGGAATTCTCGCGCGAGCTCCAGACGACACCGGTCTGTCAATGGCCGCGCGCATTGCCATCGTGACCGCTCTGCCGCTAGACTAGGAATGCCTGCGTTCGCACGGATGGGTCCGGGCTCGTTCGACGATTGCACGCGCAGCAAGACGCCGTAGACCGCGGAGAGGTGGCAGAGCCCGGTTGAATGCACCTGACTCGAAATCAGGCATACCTTTACGGGTATCGGGGGTTCGAATCCCTCCCTCTCCGCCAATAACTAATTCATATTGAAATAGTTGCAGCAGATTTCCGGAGATCAATGGCTGCCTCTCATGGTGACCTTTTTTAGTCTGGTGGCTGTTCTGGTGGCTGTTGGCTTCGCATGAAAGCTGGCGGCCCCGCCAAACACCTATGCGGTCCTGTGCAGGCTCATGCAGCGCCGTCGCAACTCGGGTCGGACTTTTCGGATATCAGGCTGCGAGTCGCGGCAGGAACCCAGGAATCGACTTTGATTGGGTGTCGGCGGATAATCGAGAACAGGGGAGATTGCGATGACCATCGAGGTTGAGCTGAACGCGGAAATTCAGGCGCTTCTCGCGGCGCGAGCTGCGGCCCAGAGCATGGAGCTGCGCGCATACGCGGCCGCCTTACTTGAACGGGCGGCAACGGAAACTCCGCCTCTCCAGTCTTCGTCCGCCAAGCAGCGGCCATCGGGGAGGAAGAGCCTGGCACAGTTGTTTGCCGATTCGCCGTTCAAAGGGCTGGATCTGGACTTTGAGCGCGACCCAGACCTGGGACGCGACCTTGCAATATGAGGGGCTACCTTCTCGATACGAACATCCCCTCGGAATTGACACGACCCCATCCCCAGCCGAGCGTTTCCGAGTGGCTCGACAACGCCGACGACGAGCAGTTGTACTTTAGTGTCATTTCACTCGGCGAGATTGTGAAGGGAATTAGTGCTCTTCCTGCGAGCAAGCGCCGGACGGAGCTTCAGGATTGGCTCGACGGTACATTGCGTCTCTGGTTCGGAGACAGAATCCTCTCGATCAATGCGCCGATTGCTGAAAGGTGGGGTGCAATGGCGGGCCAATGCAAATCGAAAGGCAGACCGCTGAAAGTTGCCGACGGACTCATTGCGGCGACTGCTTTGCTGCACGATCTCGCGGTCGTCACCCGAAACGCCAGGGACTTCGAGGAGTTGGGTGTTGAGATCGTTAATCCGTGGGACTGATTCCGTCCAATCCCTGGCGCCCCCACGATGGTTCACTGCACGCCAGTGGTGAACGCGACTTTGCTGCCATTCGCCAGACGTTTCGAGTTCCGACCCGTAGACGTCGGCAGATCACTCACTTTCGCAATCGCCTCCACAGCATTTCTCAGGTGCTCGGGGGCGAGGTGCGCGTAGCGCGCCGTCATCTGGATCGTCTTATGGCCCATCAACTCCTGAACCGTCTTCAGAGGCACACCCGCCATGACCAAGCGGCTGCAAAAAGTATGCCGGAGACAATGCCAACTGAAATCCCTGATCCGGGCTTTGAGCACGGCCTCTTCAAACCAGCGCCGGATGGGTTTACGAATAAACGGCTTTCCGTCATCCGTCACGAAAACTCGTTCCGATTGCCGGGAGACTTGCCGCTGGCGTTCGAGTGCGGCTATCGCCACCGAGTTGAGTGGTATCGCCCGGTCGGAACCGTTCTTCGTTTTCAGTAGATGGATTCGCTTGGCCTTCAGATCGGTTTGCGCCCACTCCAGGCTGAACTGTTCCGAGCGCCGCATTCCGGTGTGAAGGGCGACCTCGAACTCATTGAGGTACCGGTTCTGATAATCCTCCGCTAGGATCTTACGCAACATCTTTTCTTCTTCGTCAGAGAGAAAGCGGATACGGGCATTGTCCTCTTTCTTGGCTTTGATAAGGCGGGCCGGATTCCGCTCCGTCCATCCGTTGCGTATAGCTTCGCGGTAGATCAAGCTCAGAGTCGCCCGATAGCGGTTGAATGTGGCCGCACTGGTTTTGCGTGATTCGAGAAACGCCGCAAGTTCTTGTTGTGTGAGGGAGGTTGCGGGGCGATCGCCAAACTCCTGAACCAGAATACCGATCTTCTGCTCATCGTCCGCTGGATTGGCTTTGTTTTTCCTTGAGTATTCAATCGCGTTGTCGGCGAGCTCCTGAAATGTCCGCTCGCGCTGGCGGAGTGGTTTATTCAGTTTTCGTCCAGCAAGTGCATCTGCTTTGCGCTGATGGTAGAGACGAATCGCATCGCCCTTACGCCCGACCTTCTCTCGGCGCCGTTTGCCTTCGGCATCGACGTAATGAATCCACCAGATGCCGCTGCCCGGAATCCTTTCCCAAACGCCTCGTGCCAACGAAACCTCCAGCTATAGAAAGTTCACGCGGACTGTCATGCGTCTTTCGAGTGTTCGCTTTTCAATAGCACTCCATTGCATCCGGCCACACCGGACTGCGCACACCAACATCTAACCGGCCAGTCGTTGGGGGTGGTCGGAGCGAGCAAACTTGAGCACATCTTCTATTGGGATGAGAACGCGAGTGCCTATTCTCCGGGTGGACAATTGCTTTGTAGCGATTAGGTAATCTACACCGCGAACACTGATGGAGAGCAACTCCGCAGCTTCATCACGGCTGACCTGCAGCTTCGCATGAGGCGGTATCTTCTCTTTGGCGACCGGCTTTCTCTTTCCAGTTCCGTGTTTGGTCTTAAGTTCGCGGATTTCCTGGGTATTGGAATTCCGCGGCTGGGTGGCCTTGCGGGAGCGATGCCGGTCTCGCGAAGCCGGTACGGTCGGAAGGCATTCAGTTCGCCCGCTTGAACAGGAACTTGCCGCAGCTTCAGCTTCACCCAAGAAAGGCAACGAGAGCTGACCGGTATTAATCGTTTGCAGACGTCGGCGCACGGGGGAAAAAAGACGCAAGGGGCACCTCGCCGATCTTGCCTTGGGTTGACATTAGCGCGGTTGTGGACGTAGCGTCAAGTTGTAAATCTACGCCGCCATGCCGCTAAAGGAATCGATCACCGGGCAACGCGCACAGGAACGCGAAGGCGGGCTGCCGCAGCAACAGCAGGTCGTTTCGATCCGCGTCTCTGAGGAGCTTCGCCTTAAGCTGGAGATGCTGCGCCAACTCATCTCGCTTAAGAACGCCGAAACGATCACGACCTCGGAGGCGGCGAGGCAGCTTCTTGAGTCCGCCCAGGGCAACCGGCTTGAGTTGGCGAATTTGCTCACCAAGCCCACAGAGAATCTTGTGGCCCTGCGGCACAAGGCCCACCGGGCAATACTGCCTTCGGCAGCGGAGTGGGCGCTGATCGCCTGGTATTGCTGGATGGGAGCAGAGACCTACGCCGATACGGCGCGGACCAAGATTTCGAACGAATCGATCATCGGCATTCTTCAGGCGTTTCTGGCCGTGTACGACTTGCGGAAAGCAAAAAAGACGCGCGAGGATGGCTGGTACCTGAGCAATCTGCCGCCGCAGGACCGGGAAGGCACCAGCGACCTGCACGAAGCCGGAAAGGACGAAGTCCGCCGCGCCGTGAATCAGACGATCAAGGCGCTTGGCAAGCCGCAGCCCAGGCAGCCGAGGCCCATCCAGGCAGTGCAGAACCTCTACCATGTGCTGGATGAGTTGGAGGCCCCCAACCGAGTTAAGTTGAACCGGGCGCTGTGGCCGTATTGGCCAATCCTGTGGCGCGTGGCTGCGCGCGGCCACTATTTCCGGCACGGAAAACCGCTCTTCTTCCCCAGACTGATCGACCATCGAGTGCCGCCTCCGCCCCTGCCCGGCTTCGAGGAGGGCGAGTGCGCGCTCTCGCTCAGCCGTTTGCCATCCGACACATTTTCGCTTTACCTGCGTCTTCCGGGCAGGCTTGCGCCGTTATTTCCGATTAGCGAATACCCGGCGATAGCCGAGTTCCGAACGCTGTTCGATGAGTTTGTCCCTGACCAGGAGGATTCCGTCTGGAGAGGCTATTACTTCTCTGCGTACGCGACGAAGGCTGAGGCCGGCGATCTGATGGTGTGCTTTCGCTCCGAAGCTACCGGCATTACGTTCACGTTAAGCCAGGGTGATTGGAGCGCGATTCGTAACATGACCGGGCGCGCTTGGGAGAAGTCCGAAGTGCGGCGGTTGTGGGATCAGTGGCAGCATGATTACGGCGAAATGTAAGTACGGCGCTGCTGTCGCAGCGGATGAACGTGGACACGACACCCCCGATTTGGGAACTGCAAAGATACCGGAGATGCGATGGCGTTTACAAATGTCAACATCCGCTGCGACAGCAAGATAGCTCAGTCGCGTTTACGCCGGTAAACGCGCGTCTACGTTCGTAAACAAAAAACGCGCCGGAGAACGCCACGGCGTAAACGCGTTGAAGCGAAAGAGCTTTGCGCGAATTTCCATAGATCGGTGCTCTAACTCCAGAATCGCAAGTCAGAACGGAGGTCTCCCTCATGAACGCCTCCCGAACGACGACCGTACAGGCGAACCATCTCTCTCCAGCCGACGAAAGCAAGCCGGGCTTTCGCACCAAAACAATTTCCACGCGGTTGCCTCCCGACGAGCTTGCCGAGGTCGAAGCCGCGGCCGAGCGCGCGGGTCAGCCCCTCTCGGAATGGCTGCGAGAGACGGCCTTGCGCGCCGCGCGCGAGCGGCCCGCCGATCCCATGGAATTGTTGCTTGCCGAGGTGTGGGCTGTGCGGCATATCGTGCTGGGCCTGTTCCACGCGGGCATTGTAGCGACGGTTGAAGGGAAGCCGATGCTGCCTGAATCGATTCCGAAGATCCGAGACCGAACCGACCAAAGGAAGTTCGAGGAGGCGCGCCGAATGTTCGCCGATTTCGTCGCTCGGCCCATCGGAAAGGATGGCGAAGTGAGATGAATTGGAGGCCGATTCTTACTCACGCGGCCTGGGTCCTCGCGCTCGCAGTTGTCGTCGAGGCAGGCGCCATTTGCGCATGTTCCCACTGGTTCTGGACGCCCATTCAGCGCCATTACCTCGCAGCCTATGTCTGGTGCTCGCTTCCGGTGATTACACCGGCGTCCGCGGAGGTCCGCTTCATCTGGAAGACCGGCCGGCACCGGAAGCGGGAATTGGCCACGGAAGACGATGTTGATTCTCAAGGCGCAACTGACCTGAAGTTATCTCAGTCGGCTCTCGATGCAGGCTGGAGGGGTCTGACCGAGGAACCGCCGCGGGAAGTTCCGGCGCCGATCCTCAAGCGCGGTTTGGCCGATCTTGCCTTTGAGGGAGAGAGCCTTTGGAGCTTTCTCCTTCTGCCGGAAGCGTGCGGGCTTGTGGCGTTTGGCTATGCGCTTTACGGATTCGTCCGGCTTGCAAATCGGTTCGCGGACTGTATCGTTGAACGCTCCTTGCGGCGCCAGCGATCATGGTGGAAAGAGCCATCTTGGAGTCCGTTGGACTGGTGCGCGGAGAAGGCGCAAAAGCTCTGCTCCTGCGCAGTCGCGTTGCACAGGCGCGCACAGCACTGCATCGAGCAGCACCGCGCTGAAACGAATCACAGCATTGCGTTAAGCGAGCCGGAAGCCAGTCCGCCATCGTTTGCGATTCCAATCTTTGGCGTCTACAGCGGAACTGGCGAAGGCTATCTCTTGCGCGAAAAGGACGAGATCGAATGAACGGAAGTCCCGGCCCGGTCGAATCCGGGCGATTGAGGAGCGCTCCCCATGCTCACCATCTCGAAGCCTCTATCGGCCAGCCAGGCGCGAACCTACCACAAAGAGGAATTTGCCGCACACCAACAGAACTACTGGAGTCGCGACCAGCGCGTGTTCAGCGAATGGCAGGGCAGGCTCGCAAAAGAGTGGGAGATTAGCGGCCCCGTCCACGACGAACACTTCGCCCGGTTGGCAGAAGGTCAGCATCCGCAATCGGGAGCGCAGCTTGTCCGGCACCAGGTTTCGCGGACTTACGAAGGCAAAAACGGCAAGGAAGTCACCAGCGTCGAACATCGCGCCGGGTGGGACGCGACATTCTCCGCGCCGAAGTCGGTTTCGATCACCGCTCTCGTCGGCGGCGATGATCGCGTCCGCATTGCCCACAGGGACAGCGTGCGCGCGGCACTGGCAGAGGTGGAGCGATACACGCAGGCCCGCATCGGAAACACCCACGCGCCAGAGTCAACGGGCAAGTTCGTTGCAGCGATGTTTGAGCACGACACCGCCCGTCCCGTGGATGGCTACGCGGCGCCGCAGTTGCACACTCATGCCGTTATCTTCAATGTCACCGAGCGGGACAACGGCCAGACGCGTGCGCTTCAGCCGCACGAGATGTTCGTTTCGCAGCGATACATCACGGCCGTTTACCGCTCGGAGTTGGCGTTACGGCTCGAAAAGCTGGGTTACGAGATCGAGCGCGGCAAGCACGGGCAGCCGGAAATCAAGGGCTATACGAAAGAGTATTTGGAAGCATCCAGCCCGCGCCGGGAGCAGATCAGAAACCATCTCCGCGAGCAGGGCATCGATGGAGCGAAAGCCGCGCAGATCGCCGCGCATCACACGCGCGACAGAAAGGAGCTGTTGTCGCAGCAGGAGGTCTTGCGGCGGCACCGGGAATTGGCCGCGCAGTTCGGGAACCAGGCAGATCGAGTGGTCGCTCAGGCGCGAACACACGGACAGTATCAGTCGCGTGAACCCGAGGTGAGTGCGCAGCGCGCGCTGACTTGGGCGCGAGATCATGTTTTCGAGAGATCTGCGGTCATCGATCGGCGTGCGATTCTCGAATCCGCCTTGGCGCGCGGCATGGGAGAGACTACGTATGCCGGCATCCGGCAGGAGTTCGAGCGCCGAGTCCGAACCGGCGAATTCCGCGAAATTGCCCATAGTGGCGCAGACCGTCGGTTCACTACAACTGAGATGATTCGCATGGAGCGCGAGATTATTGCGTGGATGCAGGAGGGCAACCGACGCGGCTACGGCGATCCCATGCTGGTTTCTCCGCAAGTGCGCGACAGCGTCAGAGATCGGCACCCGGAACTGAGCGCCACGCAGCGTAGCGCCGTCGAAGATTTATTCCTCTCTCGTGAAAGGATCGTCGGGTTGGACGGCGTGGCTGGGGCAGGCAAAACGACCGTGCTGTCCGTGATTCGTGAAACCGCAGAGGCAGATGGTTATCGTGTAGAAGGCTTTGCGCCGACATCGCGCGCGGCGCAGAAGCTCTCCGAGGCGGGAATGGAAACATCCACGCTACAAAAACATCTGGTGCGAGGCGAGCACGCCGAGACGGCCGACAAGCGCCTTTATGTGCTCGATGAATCTTCGCTGGCATCGACGCGGCAGTTGCATGAGTTTGTACACCGGCTCCATCCAAATGACCGCGTGCTGCTTGTTGGCGACCGGCGGCAACATGAGGCGGTAGAGGCGGGGCGTCCGTTTGCCCAGCTTCAGGACGCGGGCATGGTGACGGTCAGGTTGCAAGAGATCGTGCGCCAGAAAGACCCGGAATTGAAACGAGTGGTCGAGCAGCTTGCGCGCGGCGAGGTTCATGAGGCAGTCGCGAATCTTGATCGGCAGGGACGGGTCCACGAGATTCCAGATCACAGCGAGCGCATTGCGGCGATCGCAAGAGAGTATGCGACCTCGCCGGAGCGAACTTTGGTGGTTTCTCCGGACAATCGCTCCCGCATGGAGATCAACGAACGTATCCATGCGGAATTGCAGAGCCGGGGTACTGTGAAGAGCGTAGAGCATCACATCCGAACGCTGGTACCGCGCCAGGATCTCACCGGCGCGGATCGTACCTGGGCCGAGCGCTACGAGGTGGGCGACGTGCTGCGCTATTCGCGCGCGTCGAAGGAGAACGGCATTGGCAAAGGAGAGTATTCAAGGGTCAAATCCATCGACGCAGCAGCCAATCGGCTGACAGTAGAATTGCAGAACGGTACCGAACGAATATACGACCCGCGCCGGCAACAGGGTGTGAGCGTATACCGCGAAGAGCTGCGCAGCTTCTCTCAGGGAGACCGCATCCAGTTCACCGCGCCCGTGAACAACCTCAAGGTGTCGAACCGCGAACTGGGCACCATCGAGAGCATCGGCGGCAGCGGCCAATTGCGCCTCAAGATGGATGATGGCCGCGCAGTTGAACTCGACCCAAACAGACAACTGCATCTCGATTACGGCTACGCTGTCACCAGCCATTCCAGCCAGGGCCAGACCGCCGACCGCGTACTGATCCACGTTGACACCGACCTTGGCGCAAAGGACCTGCTCAACAGCCGCATGGCCTATGTTTCAGTTTCACGCGGCGCGCACGACGCGCAAATTTTCACGAACAATGCAGCTTCGCTCGGCCAAGTTCTCAGCCGCGACGTGTCTCACGCACCAGCGATCCAACCAACTTCAATCTCACACGCCATCGAGCAACCCTTCGAGCAGCGTCCTGCCCACGAGCACGAGATCGGTCAGGGATTCGGAATGGGCATGTAATTCAGATCCAAGCTGACATTCCCCGGATAGCAGCAGCGTAGCCGAGGCCCGGCCGGAGTCAAGGCCGTCCGCTGTGGCGGACGCCGCTCCGCGGTCGCAGAGCCTTGACACCGGCCTCCCAGCCACGGCTTATCATCCCAGCCATCCCGGGGGAATGCCAGATTTCAGTTCTCAAAACCCGCACCCTTGCATACGCCACGGCCGATCCTCAGGCCGATGTCCCGGGGGAAGGGCCGACTCTCTGTTACAACAGACCTATGCTTCGCTCGATGGGGCTTTTGCTCGTTTTCGTGGCCGGGTTCTTTCGTGCTCGTCGTGACCTTCTCCTGGAAAACCTGGCATTGAGGCAGCAGCTTGCAGTCCTGAAGCAGAAACACCCGCAATCGCGTTTCGCCGCGCCAGATCGGTTGTTTTGGATGGTGCTGCGGCGATTGTGGTCTGGATGGAAACAGGCGCTCCTCATCGTGCAACCGGAGACTGTTGTCCGTTGGCATCGCGCGGGCTTCAAGCTATATTGGCAATGGCTTTCGCGCAAGCGCATACGCCCCGGCAGAAGAGCCACGAGCAAGGAACTGCGTCAGCTCATCTTCCGCATGGTCGCAGAGAATCATACTTGGGGCGCGCCACGCATTCACGGCGAGCTTAGAATGTTGGGCTTCGATATATCCGAGCGAACCGTGTTGCGCTGGATGCGAAAAGCGCCGAGGAACCCAGAGCCGGCAAGGCGATGGGCAGCGTTTCTGAGCAACCATCGCGAGGCGATTGCCGCGATGGATTTTTTCACCGTGCCGACGCTCTCCTTCGGCATCCTCTACTGCTTCTTCGTCATCGCTCACGACCAGCGGCGAATTCTCCACTTCAACGTGACGAAGCATCCGACCAGCGCGTGGGTCATTCAGCAACTGTGCGAGACATTTCCTTACGATTCCGCGCCCAAATACCTCATCTTTGACCGAGGCGCACAGTTCAACGAAGAAGTCGTCGAGTCTATCGAGAGCTTTGGAATTCAGCCGAAACGAACCAGCTTCCGCAGTCCGTGGCAGAACGGCGTCGCTGAACGCTGGGTGGGCGCCTGCCGCCGCGATCTGCTCGACCATGTGATCGTTCTGAACGAGCGCCATCTCAAACGACTCATGAACGAGTACGTCCGTTACTATCACGAAGACCGGACGCATTTGGGATTGAAGAAGCAAACGCCCGCAGGCCGGAAGCCGGGGAAATCGAACGCCAGCCGCAAAGTCGTCTCAACGCCGCGGGTCGGTGGCATGCATCATCGTTACGACCTCGCTGCTTGAGCCGTTTATGCGAACCTCCTTTCTCAGAGTGGCGCATGACGGCGGCGAAAATGTGTCTTCTGATTCTGCGTAAAGCGATTCGCTATGACTTCAGGAAGTTCGACCATCGCCGAACAGCCATGTCCCACTCGAAAACTGCTCGCAAACAACCGCCGATACCAGGATGCTGGCTCATTTGTGGCCCAGATGGAATTTTGGCGAGGGACAGCGTTGGTCAACTGCCGCACGTTGCCCCCGCCATCGTAACCGTAGAAGCTCGCGGTCCACGTGCCGCTGATCGGCTGGTATTCACTGATGCGCTGCAAGCCGTACGTATACTGCCGCGTCACAGCACCGCCTTGAAGTTCTTCAACCACCTGCGAGTAGCCGGTTGGGTTCAGATCATCCACGAGGTACTGTGTGACACCGTCCACCGTCTTCTCTACGCCTTCGCCGAAGCCGTCATACACAATGCCGACCGTTCCGCGGCCATCCATATTCATTCGGCGACGGAAAAGAACTCCATGGGGTAGCTATGATTCCTCCGCGGCCTCCATGGAAGGTAGAGAATCCAAATGTTCGCGCCTTTCTCATATTCTTCTGTACAATTGCAAAGCCCCATTATTGGCACCCCGTCGTCCGTTCGGAATTCATACTTTACGCGAAACTCAGCCTTACCCGGGCTGCAATCTATCACGATCCCTTCGACTGGCTTCCCTTCACGGGCCAACTTTCGATCTCGAACTAAAGCTACCAATGCCACGCTTCCCACAACGACGAAGAAGAGCGCAAATGCCTTTGGGATCAGGTCCGACTGACCTGACCATTCCCATGCCGCGGGGTGATTTACAGCCGGATTAGATGGAAGATACCGAACCAGAATTTGATCTGATTCGTGAAGAATCAGGCGATAATTCGGCATTTTTGCCTTGCCTAGATAGTGCGACCCGTTCGCCGTGAATGTATAGCTAACGGTAGAGTCTCCATGGCCGCCGTGTGTCGCGGTTACGTTACCGACTGTTTCATTTCCATTCCGTCGTAAAGCGGTACGTTGCTGCATTTGCCTAAGAGTGCTGACAATATCAAATCCGACCGCCATACTCCCTAGCCCCAGGCACACCACGACGACGACAACCAGGAACGATGCTTCCGTCGAATTCAACTGCACTCTTCTCGGCAACGGCCCACTCAGTTCGGAGGGGTATGTCAGTTTCTTAGAATCACGGCCTACAGCTTCTTCCTCCATGTCAATGCCCTCCGTTCAGAACCCTACCAATATTGGTGACAGCACAGCCAAGTACGCCGCCGATAGCGTCTGTATAGAACGTCTCATTGCTAACATCACCATGCAGGGCCTCTTGGGTAATATCATTAACGGCTTGCGCTAGACTGGCCGCACAAGCACCAAAGTCTAAAGCCGTCTTCAGCTTTAGGGCAAAAGCGCCGCCTGGCCAAATATATGACGATACACACCCGTAAGTGGCTGACAGGACTCCCGTCGCGCTCCATGCGTCTAATTCGCTCGCTGCCGCGGCGAATCCAATACTTGCGATGCATCCAAACGTATTCAGATATGCAGTTGCAGAAGGTGCCTTGCTCGTTTGAATTGCGTATTCAAAGAGATCCCGTCCGCTCGGATCCCTCCAATCGTTTGGATCGGCTGCGGCATAGTTGTACGCATGTTGTGAAAATGGCACCGAAAGATACCCGCCAAATGGGTCTCTGGACATGAACCGCCCTGTGGCCGGGTTGTAGTATCTGGCGCGGAGATAATACAGGCCGAGGTCGGGATCGTATTGTTCGCCGCGGTATAGATAGTTGTTCGGTGTAGAACCACTCACCGTAAACGAGTTGCCGTAAGCGTCGTATTCGTAGCTGTCCGTGACTGCACTGCAAACCGATATTTGATCGAATGCGCATGTCGCGGGGACCGTCATAGATGTAGACCTCAAATCGTAGGTGAATCCGGCCACCTAAAGGTCTTCTTCTCGCAGCACGGAACGCGTGGGATCGCGCGGGTCTACGTGGACCTTGACGGTTTCGCCTTTGTAGGAGTCTGCCCAGGCCTCGGCATCTTCCTTTTTGCCAAAACTGCGTTTGTAGTCGCCTGTCTGCCGCTCGGGATTGTTATAGAAATAGGTCAGCGTAGCTAGGTAAGAAGGCCAGTAATGAATAGCTAAAGAGGATATCCTATTGTCCTCAACAAGGGTAACGCTCACGCCGTCAATGACTGCGGAGACCGTCGGCCAATTGCGGCCGTGAGTGCGTTCAATCCACTCCTCCACGATCCCCCGACAGACGGCCACAAGAATGATAGTTCCAGCGATTAGTAAGACAAGAATGGTCTCGAAGCGGGTGACTGGGGGGCCTCCGCCGCCATACATAAGGATACCGCCAATTGAAATAGTCATCGTCAGGTTTATTTACCTTTGTCCTCGCTCAAGTCTTAGACCTTGCAGCGTTTTCCCAGGATGCGTCACCAAGTAGCCCAGCGCATCGCCCACACACTCTGTTAGTTCCGTAAGGGCGTCACTAATCTGGACACCGTCCGGCTTTCCTTTTAACACGTCGTTGAGGCCGTTGACGAATTCTTTGATATCCAGTGCGCATGACCCCATCCAGATGCTTCGACAGATAGCGACAAGAATCGCAGCCCCGAGGGCCAACGAACCCAGGATGACCCAGAAGCTGGTATCTTGGCCGCTTCCGAGCGCAAGGATGAAGGCCAGAGGCAGCGGCATTGTCCGCCTCACGGGGCTTTCGCCGCTAACATGTGCCCTAACGCATTACCCACACAACCCGCCAATTCTGTGAGGGAATCAGTAATTTGGACCCCATTCGCCGTCCCAGATAATTCAGCATTGAGTTCGTTGACGAACTCTCCGATATCCAGGGCGCATGACCCCCAATCAGCTGATTTGCCGATAAACTTAACAGCGCCTATCGCCCTTTTTGTAAGCTTACTTCCTGTTACGGCGAGCTCGTCTAGGCCAGGGGTCAACAAGACGCAGCCTATAACAGCTGCACCACCACCCAACTCGGTTGAGAGACTGATCTGTGGATTAATGATTAGGTCCACCGCTGCCAAACTAGCATCGGCAACACATCCATAGATGTCGATCAGTTTCGCTTCCGGTATTGAGGCGCTCTGTTCTATCGCGTACTCGAATAGATCCCTTCCGCGTGGATCAATGTCATTAACAGGATTGCTCCCAACATAGAGGTACCTGTGCAGCGTCCTTGGATCGAATTGGTTCCCGCTCCATGGGTCCCGGCTCATGAACCTTCCGGTGAGCGGGTTGTAGTATCTGGCGCGCAGGTAGTAGAGGCCGAGGTCGGAGTCGTATTGTTCGCCGCGGTATAGATAGTTGTTCGGTGTAGAACCACTCACCGTAAACGAGTTGCCGTAAGCGTCGTATTCGTAGGTGTCCGTTATGACGCCCGCTGAATTCGTCAATTGACGGACATTGCCGCCGCCGTCGTAGCCGTAATAACTCGGTGTCCAGGCGCCATTGATCGCCTGGTCCTGATCGATGCGCTCGAGGCCGTAGGTGAAGGTGCGCGCAACCACTCCGTTGGTCAGCTCGTCGAAAACCTGCGGAAGCCCGGTCGGGTTCTTATCGTCTTCCACCAGGTATTTGGTCGTGACGCCGTTCACTGTCTTCGAGACTCGGTTGCCGAACGCGTCGTAAGCCATCGAAATCGTTTTGCCGCTGGCTGTCATCGTCATCAGGTGATTCTCGCTGTCGTAGGTGAAGGCCTTGCCGCCCGTCGAGGTCACATTGCCGTTTGCGTCGTAACTTTCCGATGCCAGCTCATCGTCCGCGTTAAACGTGCCGCCGGACGGATCGAGATTCGGTATCGACGACGTCGCCGAGGTGCGATTACCGACAGGATCAAGCCCGTAGCTGGCGGAGCCGTTGTTGTGGCTCGGATCGAGCGAGATGGTTTCGTTTGTCAAACGATAAATGCCGTCGTAGGTCCAGCTCTCCGTGCGGCCGTTCGATTCTGTCGCCCCGGTCAGATTGCCCGTCGGCCCCCGCTGGTAAGTGTACCCACTGACCTGCGAGGACAGGCCCGAGACTCGGTTGAGGGTGTCATAGGTGAAGGTCGATTGCACGCCGTTTGGATAGGTGACGGTGCCCACGTTGCTCGCATTGTCATAGCTATAGGTCGTCGTATTCGATCCGCTGAGGCGATTATCCACGACCGTGCTTAGGCGATTCAGGTCGTCGTAGGTGTACGACATCGACGCGCCGTTGGTGTTCGATGAGGAAATGCTGGCCACATGCCCCGCCGCGTCGTAGGTGTAATTCAGCGTCCCTTCCGGCGTGGCCTTGGCAACGATGCGGTCCATGTTGTCGTAAGCATACGTCGTCGTTCCGCTCGCATCGGATGAAGTGGCGTATTGACCCGTTTGCGTGTAGGTAAAGCTCACCGTCGTCTCGCCGGGCGTCGAGCGCGAAAGCAGCCGGTTCAATTGGTCGTAGGCGTAGGTGGTCGTGACGCCGTTGAAGTGCTTGACCGAGCTGAGGTTACCGTTCTGGTCGTAGGTACGTGTCTCCGTGAGTGTGCCATCGGGCAGCGTCTTCTGCGTGAGCTCGTTCAGCGGGTCGAAGCTCTGGAAGGTTGTGTGCGTGTTGGCGTCGGCAAGCGTGATGGGATTGCCGAGAGCGTCGTAACCGTAAACGGTGGTGTTGGCGTTGGTGTTGGGGCTGTTGACCTGGATCACATTGGTCAACTGGTTGGCCGCATCGTAGCTGTACTGAACCACGTTGCCGGCCTGGTCGGTGACCGAGACAAGGTTGCCGGGGCCGTCGTAGGCGTTGGTCTTGGTGGTCGTGTCGGGATACCTGGTGACCGTGAGACGCTTGCGCGCATCGTACTGGTACTGGGTCGTATTGCCGTTGCCGTCGGTCATCGAGGTCTGGTTGCGCGCGTTGTCGTAAGCATAGCTGAAGTTGCCCGCGACACCGGCGACGGAGAGCAGGTTGCCGGCCGTGTCGTAGGTGTAATTCGTAACGTGACCAAGGGCGTCGGTTTCGCTGGTCTTTCGCCCGGCGTTGTCGTAGGCGTAGCTGGTGGTGGTGGCGTTGGCCGTGCCATAGGCCATGGTGACCGCGACCTGCCGGCCCGCGAGATCGTACTGGTGCTGGGTGATGTGTCCCCTAAAACCCATGCGCAAGCATGGTCGGGTTTTACGATGCTGCACGGGGAACGGAAAACGGACGGCGGAGATTCATGCAACCCACCCTTCGCCAGAAAAAAGCGAAGGATGGGCCACCCAGGTCTATTCGCCGGTCAAGGATTGGGAACCCGGCTTACAAACTCCAAATCAGCATCTTCTTCAGGATGGGTAAACACCGACCCAAGATGCTCCAATTGAGCAACCATGACTCCCCCCCCATATTCCTTAACGTACCAAAGCGTATTGGGATCGTTAAGGAGCGGGTCTGCAACGAATTCAATCACACCTGCCTCTTCGCTTAGGAGGACTCGGTCCCCTTTCATCACCACTTCACCTGATTTGTATTTCAAAGGCATTTAGTGAGACCTCCGCCGGAAGATTTTCTCAGAGCAGATTGCATCCGATAGCCAATGTCAGAACTCTTCCGGTCCTCCTCCAGACGCTGGTTCTGCCTCCTCAAGGTTGGCAGGTGGACCAGGGGGAAACGTCCCTCCGATACCGCCTCCAAACCTATTCCAAAAACATTTGCACGTAGGGTATGGCGACTGGTTCATTTGAAGCAGATGATAATGGGCAGCGCCAGGAGGAACGTATATCCCGCTCTTCTTAAACCAATGGTCTCCTTTTTGCCCCCAATCCAGGTCATACGCCCATTCACCCACCTCGACTGGATAGCATCGTTTGCACTTGCCGACTGTTGCCGAGCATTCGCCAAATTTAATTTCCTGAACTGGCTGCGTAATGTCTTGTGAGACGCCGTACAGCAAATCTGATGTTTTATTGAGAATGCAGGCAACGGCCTGTCCAACCGCCCTTACAGCGGGAACTGCGGCTACAGATATTGTGAGAAGCATCCCGTATTCGGCTATGTCGCCACCGCCACCCCATGTGGCAGTGCCCGCAGCTCTACCGGTTGGGTCAACATGATTAACCGGATCGCCATTGGCGTACAGATATTTGTGGAGCGTTGCAGGATCGGTGATGATGCCGTCCTCAGGATCACGGTTTACGAACCTTCCGGTCGCAGCGTTGTAGTATCTGGCGCGCAGATAGTACAGACCTAAATCGCTGTCGAACTGCTCTCCTCTGTACATCATCTCGTTTGGCGTCGTCCCGCTCACCGTAAAGCTGTTACCAAACACATCGTATTCATAGGTATCGGTTACGGCTCCAGTGGAACTCGTGAGTTGACGGACGTTCCCACCGCCGTCATATCCGTAGAAGCTCGGAGTCCACGTATTTGAGACGATCTGATCCTCACTGATGCGCTGCAAACCATACGTATACTGCCGCGTCACAGCACCGCCTTGAAGTTCTTCGACCACCTGCGAATAGCCGGTTGGGTTCAGATCGTCGACGAGGTAGCGGGTGGTCACGCCATTTACTGTTTTGGCCACGCGGTTGCCGTCGCCGTCGTAGACGATGGTCGCCGAGGTTCCGCTTGCGGTCATCGTCATCAAATGATTCTCTGAATCGTAAGTGAACGATTTGCCGCCGGTCGCCGTCACATTGCCGTTTTGATCGTAAGCCTCAGAGGAAACTTCGTCGTCCGAGTTGTATCCCCAACTACCCGAGGGAATTCCTTCGACGGACGATGCATCCGAGAGCCTGTTCCCCACAGGATCGAGCGTGTAACCGATGCTGCCGTTGTGGCCGCTCGGAGCGAGGGTGATCGTCTCGCCCGTTAGGCGGTAAATCCCGTCATAGGACCAGTTTTCGGTTCGGCCGCTCGACTCAGTTGAGCTGGTGAGATTTCCGGTTAGCCCACGCTGGTATGTGTAGCCGGTCTGCTGCGTGGCGAGGGCGCTGACGCGGTTCAACGTGTCATATTGGAATTGCGTCTCGACGCCGTTGGGATAGGTAACCGTTCCGACATTGTTGGCGTTGTCGTAGGTATAGTTGGTCGTGTTCGATCCGGGCAGATCGCTGTCTACAACCGCGCTCAGCCGGTTCAGGCTGTCGTACTGGTAAGCGACCGAGACGCCGTTCACATCGCCTGATTGCATTGACGCGAGGTTGCCCGCCGCATCGTAGCTGTAGTTCAGCGTGCCTTCGGGTGTGGCCTTCTGGCTGAGCCTGTCCATCGAATCGTAGGAGTAGCTGGTCGTGCCTGAGGCGTCGCTCATGGTCTGCCGTTTGCCGGTGGACGTGTAGGTAAAGCTCACCGTCGTCTCGCCGGGCGTCGAGCGCGAAAGCAGCCGGTTCAATTGGTCGTAGGCGTACGTGGTGGTCGTGCCGTTGAAATGCGTGACCGTGGCGAGGTTGCCGTTGTTGTCGTAAGTGCGGCTCTCGGTCAAGGTGCCGTCGGGCAGCGTCTTCTGCGTCAGCTCGTTCAGCGGGTCGAAGCTCTGGAAAGTTGTGTGCGTGTTGGCGTCTTCGAGCGTGATGGGATTGCCGAGAGCGTCGTAACCGTAAACGGTGGTGTTGGCGTTGGTGTTGGGGCTGTTGACCTGGATCACATTGGTCAACTGGTTGGCCGCATCGTAGCTGTACTGGACCACATTACCGGCCTGGTCGGTGACCGAGACAAGGTTGCCGGGGCCGTCGTAGGCGTTGGTCTTGGTGGTCGTGTCGGGATACCTGGTGACCGTGAGACGCTTGCGCGCATCGTACTGGTACTGGGTCGTATTGCCGTTGCCGTCGGTCATCGAGGTCTGGTTGCGCGCGTTGTCGTAAGCATAGCTGAAGTTGCCCGCGACACCGGCGACGGAGAGCAGGTTGCCGGCCGTGTCGTAGGTGTAATTCGTAACGTGACCAAGGGCGTCGGTTTCGCTGGTCTTTCGCCCGGCGTTGTCGTAGGCGTAGCTGGTGGTGGTGGCGTTGGCCGTGCCATAGGCCATGGTGACCGCGACCTGCCGGCCCGCGAGATCGTACTGGTGCTGGGTGATGTGCCCGCCCTGGTCGGTCTCCGTGACCACGTTGTTGCGGAAGTCGAAGGTCCGGGTGGCCTTGGTTCCGTCGGGGTAGTCGGTCTCAATGAGCCGGTTGAGGTTGTCGTACTGGTAGTTGGTTGTATTGCTGCGTGCGTCGGTGTCGGAGGTCTTGTTGCCATTGCCGTCGTACTGCGAACTGGTGACGCGGCCCAGCGGCGCCGAAGTTTGGGTGAGGTTGCCAAAGGCGTCGTAGGTGTAGGTGGTGGTGGCTGCGGCGGCGCTGCTTCCGGACGGGACCGGCTCGGTCATGGTCACCTTCTGCCCGAGCGCGTTGTAGGTATACGAAGTTGTCCGGCCCAGGGCATCGGTCTTCGAGGCCAGATCGCCGTTGGCATCGTAGGTGAACTGCGAGGCGCGGCTGGGCGCCTGCCCGATGTCGTAGCCGATGGCCCCGGCGGCGAGCGTTCCATTGGAATTGAACTGCGTGCTCATCAGCGTGCCCAGGCCGTCGGTGACGCTGGCGGGGTTGTAGTTGGCGTCGTAGTTGAAGATGCGCACGTTGCCCAGCTCGTCGGTGGTCGAGGTGGGCTCGGCAAACTGGTTGTAATTGGTGACGCTGGTGGTGTTGGTGCTGGCGGCCGTTGCCGGGTAGGTCTGCGAGGTCTTGTTGCCGTTGGCGTCGTAGGTGTAGCGAGTGGTGTGGCCGAGCGGGTCGGTGGTCGAGAGCAGGTCCTGCCTGGCGTCGTAGGTGTTGGTGGTGGTGAGGTTCAGCGGGTCGGTTGAAGTGAGCAGGTCGCCTAGGCTGTCATAAACCATGGTGGCGTGTCCAATGTTGCTCTGCGCGTCCGGTGGATAGGTGACGGTGGTGGTGTTGGTCGAAAGATCGTAGGCGTAACTGGTGGTTTCGCCGAGGCCGTCGGTGACGGTCTTCAGCTTGCCGGCCAGCGAGTCGCCTTCGGCATCGGTGTCACCGGCGACGTAGTAATCGACCGAGGGCAGCGGGTTCGAGCGGAAGTCCGTGCCGCTGAGGTAGTAGTGATTTGCCGCGTAGGTGTAGGTGCTGGGCTGCGGCGTGTTGGGATAGTTGACTGTGGCGAGGTTGCCGCTCGCGTCGTAGCCGTAGAGGTAGACGTTGCCTGCGGGGTCGGTGATCTGCGTGATGCGGCCCAGGCTGTCGCGGACGAAGGGCACATTGAGGCCGGTGGTGCTGGTGATGCCGTTGGGCGTGATGGTGAGGCCGTTGCCGTTGCGGTCGTTGATCGATTGCAGTGCTCCGCTGGCGCTGATGTTGTATTGCGTGCCGGCCGGGTCGGTGTAGATATAGCCGGGTGGGTTATATTGACCGGTGCCGCCATAGCACTCCCACAGCGAGCCGTACGGCTGCACGATGTCGAGCGGGCAGCCCTGAGCGGAGTCCGTGAGCGTTCCATGCAGGCCGGGCTCTGGCGTGAAGGCCACAAAATAATACGGGAACAGGCAGCCCAGAATGGTGCAGGGGGGCGCCTGCGGAGTGAGGTAGAAGGTCCTGCGCTGGCCTCCGAGAGTGAAGGTGACGTTCCCGCTGGGATCGACCACGAGATTGACGTTGATGCCAAGATTCCATCCGTAGCCGAAATCGCCGACGGTTCCGGCGTTGAGGCTGTCGTAGGTTCTCTGAATATTGATGGCGAGACCTGTGGCCGGCACGACAAGATCAGTGACCGTCGTGGTTACGCGGCCGGGTTTGTAGTTGCCGGTGACGGTGACCAGCACAAGGCTGTATTCGGCGCTGCCACTGGTGTTGGTGGCCTGCATCTGGATCCAGTAAGAGCCGTTGGCGAGCGCGGTTGTGTCGAGGGCGCCGATCTGGCCGGAGCCGTTGACGTTTGCGTTCAGAACCGTCACATTGTTGACGTTGCTCGTCGGCATGTAAGAGAGCGTGCCGCTCGCAATCGTGACTCCGGATGCCAGCGCGATGGGAACGACCCCGGAGACAGCGGAACCATAGGCCGGCGAACCGATCCAGCCCTGAGACTCCGATGCGACTGAGGAAGCATTGACGGTGACGGTGAACTGTGCCCATCCGGAGTTCGCTGAATCGCTGGCTGCGAGCTGCACCACATAGGTGCCGACTTGGCTGAAACCGGCCGTTGTAACCGCCTGATTGGGGTTGGCGAAGGCGACAGTTCCAGGTCCGCTCACCTGAGTCCAGGTGATTGATGGGGTCTGCCCGGAGCTGTCCGTCACGGTCCCATTCAGTTGAAGAGCATTTGGCATGGTGACGGCGTTATTTGCGGATATGCCGATCGTGATTGTGCCAGCGGTGGTGCTCGACGACCCTGGCGGAGTCGTCCATGAGCCGGTATATGGCGATGTGACGATGACATTTCTATCTACCGTATCGACGGCGAACAGGCTATAACTACCCGACTGAGCATGGTTGTAGCTGAAGTAAGCTTGGCCGATGTTATTTGTTGTCGTCGAAGTCTGGAAATTATCGACGCCGCTTACATAAAAGCCCACACTTGCATTCGTAATCACGTTGCGAGATGCATCCTTCGCGAATGCGGAGAAGTTCTCAGCGCTGCCGGCGTTGTTAATAAAATTAAGGGAGAGCGAGCCCACTGATGGCGGCGTTGGATAGTTGATCCAGTCAATTGCGGTCTGCGTGGAGTCGAGGGTTCCCTGACCTGCGACCGTTGCTTGTGCCTGCAAGCTGTCATTCCCGGCGTACTGACCCGTGTAGAGGAACGAAGCCGTTCCGGTCGCATCGGTCGTGGCCTGGTATTGGCCTGGGTTCGCTCCGGTCACACTGAGCGTCACCTGAGCATTTGCAATCGGCGCGCCGGTTGAATCGGTCGCGACCGCAAAGACGGAGATCGGCTGGTTCTGAGGATAGTTACTTCCGGTTGTGTAGAGTGTTGGGAAGTAGGCGCCTTGGAACTCTTGCATTCCGGTAATAAAGCCCGATTCTCCGTTGGCGTTGACAAGAGAATTGATAGGGTAATTCGAGGAAACCGTGCCGCTTTGATAGGCGACGGTGACGAGCTGGCCCGCAGTGAGGCTTGCAGCGGCCACAACCGGATTGGAGCCGTCGTTGATTCCGTACTGGTAGTTATTGTTGAGACCTCCGGTCTGCCAGTTCCACGGCATGGCCGTTGGTGGAACCGTAGACTTAACGCCATTCACCAGGACAACAAAACCTGGACCACCGTTGTTCGCGTAGTAGCTGCCATTGATACCAAGCTGGAGCCGCGTGGCTCCGGCTGGCGTGATGAAAGTGCGGGGCGCAGTGCCAACAACGATGGGCTCGATCACGTTGCCATTATTGTCAGCGAATGCTCCTACGAGCGCTCCTCGCCCCGGACTCGGCTGCGGCAAGATCGTAAGGGACGGAGCCTGGGCAGGTGGTGGTGTGAGCCAGGCGGCATTCAGGGAATTGGATGCGATAAGCGAGCCATCAACGCTTGCTGTGGCCTGCACGGTGTCAGTTCCGCTGTTGGCACCGGCATACGTGAACGATGCAGAGCCACTGGCGTTGGTGGTCGCACTTGCCGCAGTTTCGTTGGGGCCAGCCACTGTGAGGTTGACGGTGACTCCGCTGAGTGGATTGTTCTGCGCATCGAGCAGCGTCGCTGTAAACGATTGCGTGACACCGACCTGGTAAGGCGACGGGCTGGATGCCACAAGTGTGAGCGGTTGCGGGGCAGGCAACAGCGTGACTTGAGCCGAGCCGAGACTCGAACCGTCGGACTGGCTTTTGGCACTAACCGTCACGCTCTGCTGCGTCGAGATTGCTGGAGGAGCTGTGTAGAGACCGTCGGCCGTAAGTGTGCCGGGAGAGCTTGCGGGCAGTGACCACATGATGGTCGCGTCGCATGTAGCGGGAACCGTGAATTGCTCGCTTTGCGAGGCATAAAGGCTGATCGAGGACGGCGCAACCTGGATCGCATTCGGCGCGTAAAATGCGTAGAAAGTGGACGGCGAGCTCTGGTTGTTGTATTGAGTCTGGATCCAGTCGCCGGAGCGCGCGATGCTCGACACGTTGATCTCATCGATTTGCCCGGGCAGGTACTTCCATGGCTGCGAATCGAGGCTGGAGTCGTCCGTTTCGACGTCCGCTGTACCCACGAAGTAGGCATAAGTCGGGCTGAAACCGTACGTCGCTGCTTGGCCACTCCCGACAGCCTGACCGTCAGCATAGAGGCTGCCGACTCCGTTCTGGTAGGTGACAACAGCATAGTGCCAGTTGTTGTCGTTGTACGTTTGAGTAGTCCCCGCTCCTCGACTGGTCAGCTGGCCATTGAAGTTGATATCGAGCAGTCCAGCCCAACTGCCATATGGAACCTCACCTGGTTGTTCGGGTGTTAATAGGAGCACGCACAGGAATGTATCTTCACAACCTTCGCCCGAAGTCTGATCGAGCAGCCCTCCCCAACCGGTGGTTTTGAACCAAACCCCGAAGGTCGCCGAGAACAAGGTGCTGCTCCCAGATGCACTGGTCGGGATGGAGCTGGGAATAGCGCTGGTTGGATACGATGGAAATGCCGTCGATGGGATCTGCAAGTAGCTTGTAACGCCATCGAGGCTTGCTGCTCCGTCGATCAAGCCAGGGCTTGCAGTGAAATTGGTGAACGGCGCGTTATTAGCGTAATTCGTGGAGTCGGATGCAATTTTCGTTGCGGGCAGGGCACCAAGATGGTAGACCGCCTGATAATTGCTGTCCCACACGCCGGAAGGGTTGGCTTGCGAGGCAGCGATTGAGGGATTCCCGTAAAAGACGTAAATGATCGTGTCGGAGGAGTGTGAAAGCGTTGGAATCCGGATCCAAGCCACTACCTGGCCAGAAGCAGGATCATACTGCTCAATTTCAAAATCGAGTCGGGTTTGCCCGTTTGGATCCGTGCTGAAGATGATGTCGTAGCCGTTGGGACTGGTTACGTGTCCGCCATTGTCCACTGTAGCAAGGTCGGGATCGGTCGTGTTGAACAGGAACGGGAAGTTGATCTGGTCCGTGTTGGCAACCTTGGTGTGATCGATTACGATCACGCGCTGATAACCATATCCGGTGGAGGCGCAGACGCTCGGCGCGAGTGTGACCATGGCCGATGCGGACTTAGTGGGATCGGTCACGCTGGTTGCCGTGACGGTGACCGTTTGTTGCGCTGGAATGGACGCCGGTGCGGTATAGACGCCTGTTGGGTCGATCGACCCAACTCCCGCTGGGCTTACGGACCAGTTGACAGCTGGATTCGAGGAGTTCGTAACAAGCACAGTGAGCTGCTGGGTCTGATTCGCGTTGAGGGTGACGCTCGTAGGTGAAACGGCCACTGAAATCGGCGGCATCAGGGTAATGGTCGCGGAGGAGCTTTGACCTGGGTTGGCTGTGCTCGTCGCCGTGACTGTGACGGTTTGCTGCGACGCTATTGCGCCTGGCGCTGTATAGAGTCCACCGGACGTGAGCGTTCCTGATGCGTTTTCGGAAAGCGACCAGTTGACACTGCAGAGACCTGCGTCTGCGAATTGCTGGCTCTGATTAGGATACAACGTCACTGCATCCGGGAGGATACCCTGGGTTGCCTCCGCGGAGATCTCATAGAAGGAGGATGGCGAACTCTGATTGCTATACTCTGCCGCAATCCAGTCGGAAGACCGGGCCGTACTCGAAATGCGCGCTTCGTCGAGGAAGACGCCGCCGCTTCCGATATTTGCCGTTCCACCCGCATCGCTAATCAGGCCGGTATCCGTGTACGGGGTGCTCGTCTGCAGAACTCCATCCACGTAAATCAATACCGCATTTCCGGTACTCCTGACTGCCTGGAGATTATGCCAATTGCCGTCATTGACGGCTGTATTCCCGCTCGCAACCAGAACGCTGCCGTTATTAGTGCGGAAGTATGCGACGGCATCGTTTGAACTTCCCCCAACGGTCGTTGGGCCCGCAGATAGATAAGCTAACGGATTGCCATCTTGAAGCTGGATCGCCATGAGGCCGTCCCCCGTCGTCTTGATCCAAGCAGAAACGGTCATATCGCCGGAGAAATTCCACTCGTTGCCGAAAGTCGGTATGGATATGTATGCATCGCTTGATCCATTAAAATCTGCTCCTCCGTCGATGATCCCGGCGGCTGCGCTCGCACCGGAACCCACACTACCGTTGTCTGCGTTTACCGTTGAATCAGTCGCTGAAAGGACTGATCCGTTCGGGAGATGCCAGACGCCAACGTAATTGCTGTCCCAAACTCCAGGCGGGTTCTGCTGCGACGTCGTAATGTTGTCATTGCCATAGAAAAGATAAATAACTGTGTCAGAGGTGTGCGAAAGGTCGGGCACCTTCACCCAGGCGACCATCTGGCCGGTTACTGGGTTGTATTCCTCGACTTCGTAATTCAACGGGTTCTGACCGGCTGGGTCGGAGGTGAAGATCATGTCGTACCCATTTGGGTTTGCTACGTGGCCGCCGTTGGCCGTCGTCGCGAGCAGCGGATCGGTGGTGCTGAATAGCAGCGGGAAGTTCACTTGATCGCTATTGGGAACCTGCGAGGCTTTAATCGAAATTTGTCTTACGAAACCGTATCCGTTCGTTGTGCACGACGGAACGAGGATGACGGAAGCCGAGGCCGCTACGGTCGCGTCTGCCTGGCTTGTCGCGATGATGGTCACGGTTTGCTCTGCGGTAATGGAGGCTGGGGCAGCGTAGAGTCCAGTGCTATCGATCGATCCGGCGCCTTCTGGACTAATCGACCAGGTCACAGCCGTGTTACTCATGTTTGTCACGGTTGCAGTGAACTGTTGTTTCTGATTGGTGTAAAGCGACGCAGTCTGCGGGGTCAGGCTGATCGCTGCCGGGGGAGCCGGAACAGGCACCGTCAACGCAATCGTGGCGGAGGCTGACTGCGTCGGATCGGCTCGGCTGACAGCGATAAGACTCACGGTTTGCTGTGCGCTCAGTGTCGGCGGCGCGGTGTAGAGGCCGCCGGGACTTATGGCGCCCACTCCGGCTGGGCTGATGGACCACACGACTGCTGTGTTCGCCGCGTTAGTGACTGCGGCCGTGAACTGCTGAACTCCACCGGCCGGTAACGAAACAACACCTGGCGAGACCGTGAGACCCACCGGAGGCATGAGAGTAATGGTTGCGGTTTGCTGCGCGCCGCCGGAACCCAAAGGCGTCCCCGTGACCGTGAACGATTGCTGAGTGGCAATTGTCTCGGGAGCGGTATAGAGGCCTTCAGGGCTCAGTGTTCCGAGACTGCCTGCGGGCATTGACCAGACTGCCCTACTTGAATTGCATGTGCCTGTAATCGAGAACTGTTCCGATTGCGAAGCGTAGAGCGTCGCGGCGGCAGGAACGAGCCCTTGATAGGTCTCAGAATAGAGCTGAGAGAAGGTCGACGGCGAGCTCTGATTGTTGTACTCCGTAGCAATCCAATCGGATGTGCGGGCGACATCTGAGACTCGTACCTCATCAAGCGAGCCGATGAAGTCATAGCTTGTGCCCAGCCCACCTATGGCGGCCCCACCTCCAGAGGCATCAATCGGGCTCGAATCGGTATATGGCGTCGTCGAATCAAGAATTCCATCGACGTAAATGTTCACTGAATTCCCCGTGCTTCGAACGGCTTGGATATTGTGCCAGTTGTTGTCGTTCACCGCGGTGTTTCCGTTCGCGATAACAAGGTTCCCGTCGTCGGCACGGAAATAGGCCACGGCGTTGTTCGAAGCTCCGCCAGCCGTGGTCGGTCCAACTTCCAGGTACACGAGAGGAGTGCCGGGCTGGACCTGCAGGACTCCCATTCCATTTCCTGAGGTCTTTATCCACGCTGAGACGGTCACATCGTTTGCAAAATTCCAGGCGTCGGATGAGGAAGGAAGGGCGATGTACGCAGTATTCGCTCCGCTGAAGCTCGCGCCTCCATCGATAAAACCTGCGGTCGCTTCGACTCCCGTGCCAGGAGTGCCGTTATTCCCGTTTACGGTCGAATCGTTGGCGGAAAGCGAAGTGCCATTGGGAAGGTGCCAGACACCGGCATAGCTTGTGCCCCACACACCGGCCGGGTTCTGCTGTGAGGCCGCGACATTCGAATTCCCATAAAACATGTAGATGACCGTGTCGGCGTTATGCGACAGTTTGGGAATATTGATCCAAGCTATGATCTGGCCGGTTACAGGGTTATACTCTTCAAGCTCGTAGGGCAGTTGATTTTCCCCCGCTGCATCCGAGGTAAAGATGAGGTCGTATCCGTTGGGATTTACAAGATGGCCGCCATTGGCCGTCGTCGCAAGCCGCGGATCGGTCGTGCTTAACAGGAACGGGAAGTTCGGCTGATCGGCATTGAGAACCTTCGTGTGATCGATCACGATGGCGCGTGAGTAGCTGTACAAACTGGCAGGGCATTGCGCTGGCGAGAGCATGATGACGGCGGAAGCAGTGATGGACGGGATCGCCTGGAGCGTCGCAGTAACCGTGACGGTCTGCTGCGAATCGATGGCTGGCGGCGCGGAGTAGACACCGGAAGAACTGAGCTTACCAGGCGTACCTGGGCTGATCGACCAGGTGACCCCATTGTTGCTGCTGCCGGTTACGACTGCGTTGAATTGCTCGTTCTGCTCCGCAAACAGAGTTGCCGACTGCGGCGTAACGCTAACCACGGGTGGAAGGAGCGTAATGGTCCCCGTGGAAGTATAGGCAGGATTGCCGGCATCGACGGCCGTCACGATGACGGTTTGCCGCGTCGGAATCAATGCCGGTGCTGTGTACACACCTGAAGAGGAGATGGTGCCGGCGCTGGCGGGGCTGATGGACCAGTTTGCCACCGTTTGGTTACTGTTCTGGCAGGCATAATTCGTGGCGCTCGTCGGCCAGCAAACATTGAAACTCTGCGATTGACCGCCATAGAGCGAAACCGTCGCGGGAGTAACTGGCTGGATGTTCGGAGGCAATGGGTTAGCTACTGCGGTTGCAGAAGCATTGGGGTCGGCCTGGGCGGTCGCGATCACTATGTCGGCTTGACCCTGCGGGATGTTGTTGAGCGGTGCAGTATAGAGACCGGTCTGGTCTATGGTTCCAATTCCACCTTGAGCGATCGACCAAACGACCGGGACGTTGGCAGTGAATTGCTGACTATATCCTCCGTAGACAACAGCCTGGGTCGGAGTCACGATAACCGGAATCAGCGACAATGTCGCCGACGCCGATTGCGTGGGATCCTGCACGCTCGTTGCGGTGACTGTGACCGTCTGCGGCACGTCGAAGACAGGCGCAGTGTAGAGCCCGGAGGCACTGATGGTACCGAGCAGCCCATATGAGTTTGTGCTCAAGCTCCAAGTTACTTGGCTATTAACGGCGTTGCTCACCGTGGCCGTGAACTGCACTGTTTCGCCCGCAACATACAGCGTTGGGGTTGCCGGGGTCACGCTCACTGACACCGGGGGTGCAAGCGTAATTACAGAGCTTCCAATATTCGAACCATTTATCTGACTGGCGGCGGTAATGGTCACAGTTTGCTGCGTCGAAATGCCGGCCGGCGCGGTATACAAGCCTCCCGTGGTTAGCGTGCCCGGTGACCCTGCGGGCATTGACCAGTTCGCTGAGGGCGCGGCGCAAGGAGCGACGACCGAGAACTGCGCGGTCTGCGAGGCATAAAGCGTCTCCGTAGCCGGTACCGCCGCTTCAATGTTCTCCGCATAGAGCGCATAGAAATTCGAGGACGGGCGCTGATTGTTGTATTCGGTGGCAATCCAGTCGGGCGATCGCGCGATGTTGGAGATTCTGAACTCGTCTTCCGCTCCAACGATCGACCCGTTCACGCCGCTGGTGAAGGTTGGGTACCCGCCAAACGTATCGTCGGAGGCCAAAAATGCCGGGCTGTAAGTGTCATCGACGGGATTGTCAATGGTAATTGTTCCGGTCGCGCTGGGCGCGCCATTCACATAAAGCGTGATTTGGCTCTGTATCGGACTGGCGGCGGTTTGGGTGATAGTCGCAGTGACGAGGTTCCATCCGCTGCTGACCGAAACGGAACTCGGAGGAGTAGCAAAATAAGGGTCGGTATTGGTGTCGTAAACGACGAGCTGCGGTTGGTTCTGGATATTCAGTCCGAGCGCCCAACCGCCCTCGAAGAGATCGCCCTTGCCCAGAATGATTCCACCGCCAGCCGACGGGTTTACCCAGGCCGAGAAGGTCGCGTTGCCGTGAGCGAGGTTTGCCAGGTTGGCCGGCGTGCCGATCTCAGCCGATGAAAACGCACCGGTCGTCGCCATTCCACCGTCGATTTCGCCGGCGGTTGCAGTGGCTCCGGCATTGGTTCCGTTATCGCCATTGCTGGTGCTGTCGGCAAGAGAGAGGTTCGTTCCGTTGGGAACATGCCAGACGCCCATGAAGTTCTGATCCCACACTCCAGTCGGATTCTGCTGCGAAGTGGAAATGGCCGCATTGCCGTAGAACACGTAGATCACGGTGTCGGTCGTGTGCGACAAGTTTGGTATCTGGATCCAGGCAATGACCTGGCCGGTGATTGCGTTGTATTCCTCCAATTCATAATTGAGCGGACTTTGCCCGGCGGGATCAGTTGTGAACATCAAGTCATAGGCGTCGATGTTCGCCATATGACCGCCGTTTTCCGTGGTCGCAAAAGCCGGATCGGTGCTATTGAACGAGAACGGGAAATTTGCTTGATCGGTATTCGGAACCTGGTTATGGTCGATGACAATTGCCCGCATGAAGCTGTAGCCGGCGGTGGTGCAAATGGGCGGCGGCAGGGATGCGGGACTCAGGGTAACGGTCGCTGACGCCGATACGGATTGATCGAACTGGCTGGTGGCAGTAATTGTGACGGTCTGCGGCGTGGAGAGGGACGCCGGTGCTGTATAAAGACCAGTTTGGTCCACCATACCCGCGCCAGCCGGGCTGATGCTCCAGGTTACTGCGGTATTGGCGGCGTTCGCGACGTTGGCGGAGAATTGCTGCTGTTGACCGCCGTTCGAGATGGATGCACTCGCAGGAGTCACGGTGACCGCGACCGGTGGAAGAAGGGTGATTGTGGCCGTGGCAGTCTTCGTCGAATCGGATTGGCTGGTGACTGTTAGAACTACAGTTTGCGTCGTGGAGATCGTAGCGGGCGCAGTGTATATGCCGCTTTGCGTGATGTTGCCGGCCGTTGAGGGGTTCAAGGTATACGTTACGGAACCTGAGCATCCATTGAGCGATTGGGCCGTGAATTGTTGTGTTTGACCTTCGTAAAGAGTCGCGGAAACCGGATCAAGAACGACACCTTCGGGCGAGAACAGGTAAAACGTCGATGGAGAACTTTGGTTCGCGTACTCCGTGGCAATCCAATCTGCCGAGCGAACGGTGTTCGAGATTCGGAATTCGTCCGACAGTCCTTGCAGCGGCCAATTCCAGCTGATGTTAGCCAGATAGGCCGTTTGTGCAGAGTCGTCGCCAGCCTGCCCCGCGCCTGAGCCTGTGCCGCTCGGCACACCGTTGATGTACACGGTTGCCTGCCCGCCCTGAGATGGCGTGCCTGCAAGCGTGACAGCAACATAAGACCAGGCGCTGTCCCCGGTGGTTGCATTGCTTGCCAGCTCTATAGATTGATTACTGTAGATACTTTCGAAGTAGATTGTGTTCTGCCAAGTCTCAATTGCCCACCCAGCTTCGGCATCGTTGGGATCTTCCTTGCCCATGATCACGCCGCCGTTGCCTGATATGGGCGTGTTGATCCAAGCCGAGAACGTCGCGTTGCCCTGGGTAAGATTCGCAAGATCGGCAGGGGTGCCGATGGTCGCAAACGTTGAACCGTTCGTGGACATGCCGCCATCAATTTCGCCCGGCACCGCCAGTGCCCCATTGGTTGTCCCGTTATTTCCATTGCTTGTGCTGTCGTTCAGTGAAAGTTGCGTGCCGTTCGGAACGTGCCAGACGGCTAGGTACTTCGAATCCCACACCGCACTCGGGTTCTGCTGCGAAGCGGTGATTCCCGGGTTTCCATAGAACAAATAGATCGTTGTGTCGCTGCTGTGAGAAAGCGTGGGGATCTGTACCCAGGCGACCACTTGCCCAGTCAGAGGGTTGTACTCTTCCATCTCGTAAGGAAGCCGATTTTGTCCTGCCGGGTCGGAGGTAAAGATAAAGTCGTACCCGTTCGCGTTTTGAACGTGGCCGCCATTCGCCGTCGTTGCAAGAAGCGAATCCGTCGTTGAGAAGAGGAACGGGAAACTGACTTGATCAGTATTGGGAACCTTGGTGTGATCGATGATGATGGCGCGCTCGTAGCTGTATCCGCTGGGAGTACATTGCGTTGCCTGATTGACCGTAAGGACAACGCTATCCGTCGCCGTGGTGTAGTCTGCGGCGTCGGCCGGTGTGAAGGTGACGTTCAGTGTCTGGCTGCCTGCCGCTGGTACTGTCCCGGCAGCGGGCGAATACGCAAAGGTTCCTGCCACATTGGCCGTTGCATCCAGCTGCGTGGTGCTCAGCGCCGCACCATACGTGATCGATGAAGGTGTGGCCCAGGTGATCTGTGGTGTTGCTTGGGACACGGCAATAACAACGCTAGTCGTTGCGGTGGTGTAGTCGGTGGTATCGGTGGGCGTGAAGGTGACAGATAGGGTCTGTGATCCGGCTGCGAGAACCGTTCCGGCGGCCGGCGAGTAAACGAACGTCCCGGCCACATTGGCAGTCGCGTCGAGCTGCGTCGGACTCAACGCCGCGCCATAGGTGATGGCCGCAGGCGCCGCCCAGGAGATCACCGGCGTGGCCTGATTGACAGTGAGCGTCACCTGGTCCGTAGCTGTCGTATAGTCCGTCGTGTCAGTCGGCGTGAAGGTGACAGTCAGCGCCTGGCTTCCGGCCGCCGACACCGCTCCCGCAGCGGGAGAATAGGCAAACGTGCCCGGCACGTTAGCCGCGGCGTCGAGCTGCGTTGCGCTCAGCGCTGTGCCATAAGTGATCGCGGCGGGCGTGGCCCAGGTGATCATCGGCGTTGCCTGATTCACTGTGAGCGTCACCTGATCCGTAGCTGTCGCGTAGTCCGTCGTGTCAGTCGGCGTGAAAGTGACCGAGAGAGTTTGTGAACCCGTGGCGGGGACCGTTCCTGCGGCCGGCGAATAGACGAACGTCCCCGCCACATTGGTCGTGGCATCCAATTGCGTCGCGCTCAGCGCCGTGCCATAGGTGATGGCCGCAGGCGTCGCCCAGGTGATCGTCGGCGGCGCTTTGTTCACTGTGAGCGTGACAGTCGCCGTGGCAGTCGAGTAGTCGGTCGTATTCGTCGGCGTGAATGTAACAGCCAGCGTCTGGCTTCCGGCCGCCAACACCGCTCCCGCAGCGGGAGAATATGCAAACGTGCCAGGCACGCTCGACGTGGCGTTGAGTTGTGCAGAGCCGAGCGCCGTGCCGTAGGTGATAGCCGGTGGCGTGGCCCAGGTGATCACTGGCGTTGCTTTGCTCACCGTCAGCGTCACGCTAGCCGTTGCAGTCGTGTAGTCGGTCGTGTCCGTCGGTGTGAAGGTGACAGTCAGCGTCTGGTTTCCGGCGGCTAACACTGTTCCAGCACCCGGCGAATACGCAAAGGCTCCTGCCACATTGGCCGTTGCATCGAGTTGAGCGGTGCTCAACCCGGTGCCGTAAGTGATCGCTGCGGGCGCGGCCCAAGCGAGCGTCGGCGTTGCCTTGTTCACAGTGAGGGTCACGCTGTCCGTTGCGGAATTGTAAAGAGTTGTGTTGGTCGGCGTGAAAGTGACCGAAAGCGTCTGCGAGCCAGCCGTCAGCACTGTCCCAGCGGCAGGCGTGTAGGCGAATGTGCCCGCAACATTTGCAGTGGCATCGAGCTGTGTTGCGCCGAGGGCCGTACCGTAGATGATCGCCGCCGGCGTCGGCCAGGTAATCGTTGGCGTCGTTTTGGTGACCGCAAGAGTAATCGAGGCCGCACCTGATTTGGAGTTGTCTGCTTGACTGGTTGCCGTCACCGTGACCGTTTGCTGCGCGGTTATGTTGGTCGGTGCCGTATAAAGCCCAGATGAACTGATGGTGCCCACGCCTGCCGGACTAATCGACCAATTGACCACGGAATTGACGGTGTTGGTAACGGTGGCCGAGAATTGCTGCGTCTGGCTCGCGTACAGCGTCGCCGTCGCTGGGCTGACAGCGACTGTGATCCCATCAAGCGGGTCGCCGTCGATTCCAAATGTCGAATTGCCGTTGATGTAGACCTTGTCGGCAACAAGCATCGTGTAGCCGGTTGCGTTGCTCGCCGTGATCTCCATCTCGTCACTGGCGAAATACAGCGCGCCATTCAGGATGGCGGTCGATCCGCCGTTGATTTGGTCGACGCATGATCCCTTAGTTGAGCATCCGGTCCTATTCCCAAAGAATAGAATGCCGTCAAACGAGCCGCTTGTAGGCGCGGAAAGCGTGGTCGTCACCTGGCCGCTAATGGTGATTGGCATGTAGTTGGAAGTGCCTGAGCAACCCCATCCCGCGCTCGAGGTGTTATAGAAAGTGACGCCGGTGCCCTTTACCACCGCCTGCGAATTCAAAACGAGGCCGCCGCCAGCCAGAATGTAAACGCCGGGGCCGAAAGTGAAGGTTGTCCCGTTTGTGTTGCCAATGGTCAGCCCGCCGCAATAAATTCCCGGCGAGATGGTATTGTTCGCCGGCTTCGAATTCATGTCGTAATAGGTCGCGCTTTTGCCGACAATCGTTCCTGAAGTCGGTGGCGAAAGCGTTGACAGTGGGTCGCCGGGATTGGTGGTTTGCACCGCTTGCACGTCTTTGCCGCTGATCGTGTCGTATAGATAGGTTTGGCCGGTGAGACTTGCGCCACCCACGACACTGACCTGCGCGTGGTTCTCGAGATATAGAGTCTCTGCTCCCTCCATTTGAAAGGCGCTGCTCGAACTTGACTCCGAAACCACGCCGCACGCCGTATACACAGACTGCGCGCCCGCAATCTGAAAGGCGTTTGCCGCTGTCGGATCGAGAGCATAGAGACACGCCCCCGGCGGCACACTACCCGGAGCGGCGACGAGCTTTTCCGTACGAAGAAGAAGGCAGGTGGCAGAAAGCAGAAAAACAAGGCGAGCGGAACGAGAGACTTTCATTCGATCCTCCGGACCTGGGCACGGAAACAATGGGAAGATTGTTCAATCGGCGATGAGTTGTGACGACAAGCGCTTCAGGTTCGCCTCAGAATCTGCGGCGAAACGGTCAACGATAAACCTGCGTTTCTGGATACTGCGCAATTCCAAAAGCGAAAGCGCCGATATTTTTGTCGGATACACGCCCGCTCGACGACTGCCAGACGGATCCTACAGTTGCATGGGACTCGACCCCGAAAAAATTACGACAGGAAAGTTCGCCTCGGATTAACGCACGGTGCATATCTGGAAGTCAAGAGAAAGAGCGATTTAGGGTTTTTCTCGCAGGAAGTAACCTCGACCAGTAACTCGGATATAAACACGGTCCACATGACCAACTCAATCGAGGCCACTGCCCGATTCCGACGTTCGTTCCGCCAAGTCGCCGGGAGCGGAAGTGGCATGATTTCCGGCTTCTGGAACTCGCAGGCTGGTCGGGTCGGCGGAGTCATGGTGAGCAGCTAAGGCGTCGCTCCTCACCAATCGGTCACAACCCGCATTCGATCTTGATTCTCCAGAGCGGGAACCATTGGGGCGCTATGGACGGTCCATGCTGGCCATCGATGACGGGGAAGCGACAGCTCATGCGGACCTTCCACGCGTCAGCCAGTTCGGCGCTCACAAAGACGGTTTATCGAGTTGGCCGCGACAGAGCCGGCGCATCGGCGGTCCAGACGAAAGAAGAAATTGGCTCGGTATGACCGTGAAGCTATACCCCTCCCCGGTATAGCCTCCGGTGGCTGTTCCGGTGGCTGTTCGTTTTGAACTTTAGTGCATTTCGGTGCGAACGGATGCGACCATCATTTATCATTGAACCGATTGACTCTAAACGCATTGCGCGAATCTGTGCAAGCCGGTGCGACGCCGTGCAAATGCCCGATTTTCTGACTCGAAATCAGACAAGGTCGCAAGGCCTTCGGGAGTTCGAATCTCCCCCTCTCCGCCATACAATCATTGAAATCAATAATATATAGGAACTCCTTGGTCCCCTGCTCAATTTGGCGTGAGACTTGCCAACTGTGGGAAAGTTGCACCTAAGGGCACAGATTTGCACTGTTTACCAATCCCAACTGACACCAAAACTGACACCGAAAAGGCCAAACCGGTTAAAGCCGGTTAGGGGAGCCTACACTGTTGGGAATGGGATTCTCAGCGAAGCAAATGATCAACTTGGTCCAGGTTCATGCATCCAAGACGGCTGGCCGTGAACGCAAGATGACCGGGCGCGCCGCGCGAGGCAGCCAACGGCAGTTGCAGGATTACGTCAACCAATTCCCGGAGGAATTGAATCAAGCGGTGCTCGGCCAGATGCCGGAGGCGCTGCGCAATCGATCTATCCGCTGGCTCTCGCCGCTGGCCGGTGAGGACTACCGCGAATATCAGGACGGCGGGTTCCTCGAAAGAATCGGCCTGGGTGCATTCCTGCCGCAACTGGCGGAATTCTGGCCGCGCTATGGTCCTTGCTGGGATGGACTGGGACTGATCGAGCCTAGGAACGCATTCGAAAGTCCCGCGATTATCCTGGTGGAGGCCAAAAGCCACATTCTGGAGATGCGCAGCCAGGGATGCCAGGCCTCGGAGGTCTCTCTGGCAAGAATCCGGCAAGCTATGAAAGAAGCGAAGGTGTGGTGCGGAGCCGAACAGGTGTCAGACTGGACCGGGCCGCTCTATCAGTCAGCCAATCGCATCGCTCATCTGTTCTTCATTCGCCAAAGGTTAAATCGGCCCTGTTTTCTGCTCAATTTGTACTTCGTCGCCGATCCTTACAGATCCACCAGTCAGGCGGAATGGGATGAGGCTTTATTGGCCGTGCATCGAGAGTTGGGGTTGAGCCAGCCGGTTCCCGGACTTCTGGAGGTTTTTCTGCCCGGCAAGCTGGCACCGGATGAAAAGACTTCCGTCATAGACTCCGTGGCCCGCGATGAGCCACAATCGGCAGTGAATCAAATTGTTCGTTCAGCAACAGAAAGCGCGGATTCGTCTAAACCATCAATGCAAACCACCCCAGCAACCTTCGCCGCATGGCGGGACCATTGGCAGAAGCTGGCCAGTTTTGAGGGAGCGCATCTGCCTGATCCCGAAAGCCGCATCGAACAGGTTCTGGACTTCTGGCAGGAGCCGATTCCGGGAAAATGGCAAAGGGAACGAGGTTGGGACACAGACAAGTGGAAGGATAGTCCGTATCGAAGACGCGATCTAGAGGTGCCTCGTGCGGGTGAGCACACGATGGAGCGCGAGATTCTAATCGACCGACGCGGCAAGATCACGCTGCTGGGCGCGCCATTGCTCGACGGCGTGAATGCTCTGCCACTCTCATGCGATTTCACTGGCGGCGCGCGCCGTGGAGATGTCGAAGCCGATCTGTTGCTATTGTGCCATGCTGCGGGTAGCTATCGGCTTGCTCTATGCGAGGTCAAGGCAAGCGCTGACGATCCTTGGTTTGCGGCCGTTGAATCGCTGCGCCAAATGCGCCTATTTCTATCGAGTCCCGCCGCGCAGTCGCTGATGGTTGATCGCGGCTCGCTGCCAGCTGATGCAACCGATGTGGCTGTTACTGGCCTAGTCATGGCCCCCGCTGCCTATTTCTCCGCGAAGGGCAAAAAGGGGAATGCACTAGCTCCTGCCCATCGGCTGTTTGAAAAGATGCGGCGGCACTACGATATCGACATGCGCTTTGCCGTCTGGGATGTTGCCCGTAGCACGATTCATGAAGTTTAGGGAGAGCAGGAATGGAAGACCACGAGCACGGATGCACAGACCCCAACATACGCGCAGACATCGCACACATCTGCGATGGCGATGAGTGGCAAGAACTCGTTGACTACTACTTCAGCGGGGAACCCGGCTTTATAAAGGGATGGCGCGATCACTATTCGGAGTGCGCATTCTGCAAGGAGACTTGGCCAGGGGCCCTGGTTCGAATCGAGGCTATCCTCAATGCCGTGCAAGAACGAGCGCTGCGAGAGATTGAAGCGCTGCAGAAAAGGTTTGTCGCGGAATTCTCCACGCCACTCTCCAGCGAAGGAGAAAACTGGCGATACGCAGACCGAATCGCGGCCCTGGCCACCGTCTATGCTGAACCAGCGATATGGCAGCTTTACTTTCTGCTTCCTGAACACTACTGGAAGAATTTCACAGTTCTTCCTACTTATTCCGAATCCTCAGAGATTCGCCCAATTGCCGCTTGCGGCCAGCATCTCAAAGCGCTTTCCTCCGAGGCCCTTCACTTTCTCTTTACCGCAGTGTTGACAAAAGAGGCGTACCGGGAACTTTACGGTAAATTCTGGCGCATGAGTACCTCTTCTTTCCTACGGATGAAATCCGATGGCGTGGGGTTCGAGAGCATCGACAACCCGGACTATCCAATCTATCAGGCTTATGAACTGAAGGCATCCGTTTCGATGAAGCACTTCGGCAATGACGAAGAGGGGGAACCATTCTACGGCAGTGCCGTTTTGCTCGCATTCATACGAGAGAAGATTCGCGAAACGCTGCTGGAGACCCCTCTCGATTACCGAGTTATTTATTCAGCGCTGGAGGAGGCTTCTACAGGATACCTGAGACATTTCCAGGAGCACGCCGACGAAGATGCACCCCTTTCAGCGGGACCACGCGATTTGGTTGTTCATCCGGTCAGCTACAACAAGCTGAACGAGATGCATCACGATTTGGCCGATGCAACAGATTCTATCAAGGCCGGCCAGATGGAAATCCTGCGCGAATTGCAGAGCAGACGCAATGCGAGGGAATTTCTGCCACTTGTCGAATCCAGACTGGGGAAGGTCTATTCAACACTTCATCAGATGACACAACGGTTGCTCGCGCGTGGCGAGTACTTTCTTTCAATCAATCAAGCTGAGCCGGATGCGATGAATGTGGTTGTTCTTGACCAGGCAAAAGCCTGCGAGAACGAGCTGTATATGAGAATCTTCGGCCCCTTTCTGTTGAAGCTATTCACTGACGGAGTGAAAGACTATCCTGCGGACGGGACCTCTAAGTGGCCGCTGATCAGGAATGGCAAAGAACAGCCGCGTTCTCTGATCCTTAGCACCTATTGTTGGTATCTTAAGAACGACTCACAGCTTCGATCCTGGATTGAATCAACCTTGCACGTCCACCTTCCAACCTTGGTAAATGAAGCTTACTGGATTTCCGACAAGAGAAATTTAGCTGCTCATGAAGCCGATTTTAAGCAGTATGATGCTGCAATCTTCCAAGCCAGGGTCTATAGCGCGCAAGGATTATTGGCAAATCTGGCGGGTGGCGCATCCTAAGTATATTGGAATGTGGACCTTCAACTGACACCACAGCTAGCACCGGCACTTCGGCATCTGTAAATGCCGCATAACAAATGAGTTATAGAAGACTATGCCAGCCTCGAAATCAGGCATACTCGTAAGGGTATCGGGGGTTCGAATCCCTCCCTCCCGCCAGTAAGTCATTTATATTAAACAAGATGGCATAAAGATTCGAATCATCTGTAGATTTCCCCGCAGTTTCGCAAATTCGCCCCATTAAAGCGACTGGAGAACTTTCTCCGGTCGGCCCATCCGCCTCAAAATCTCGCCCGATTCTCTGTTCGCAATTTGGCTAGTCGCTTTCCCTGCTTGCCGACTGAAGATCCGTCATCCGGCGGCGGAGACTCTCCGGTACCTGGCGGTCCAGTTCGCCGATCTGAAGCGAACCGGTACCGGAAATTGCACTCTCTTCCGAGCGTCCGATGAGATCGATAAAGTCGCGGGCGGCACGCAGATCGCCCTGGATCGATTTGTTCGCAACCTGCATCACCGTAGCTTCGGCCTTGGTCACTGTGCGCGTGCCGCGAGAGCTTTGATGCGCACTTTCTGACGGGATTCCTTGAGGACGATCGTGGCCAGATTCTTCGAGCCCTTGGGCCGCCCCTTGGGGTTGCCAGATCGCCCCTTCTGGAATCGGCCATCGCTCGGCGGCTTGCCGTACCCAACTTCGTATTCATTGATGCCCTCAGGCATGCGTCACCTCCTTGCTGTTCGCTGATTCGCGTTCGATCTCATCAAAGCGCTTTCCTGACGTTGCATGAACTGCTGCTTCGCCGGTGTACTTCTGCCAGCGTCGGATGGGGACATCAATATATATGGGGTCGATCTCGATACCGCAGCACACACGGCCCACGCGCTCGGCCGCCATCAGCGTCGTTCCCGAGCCGAGGAAAGCGTCCAGCACAACTTCGCTGCGGGCCGTGCAGTCAAGAATGGCGTCGGCCACCATGACGATGGGCTTCACGGTCGGATGAAGTGCCAGAAGATTCCCTTCCTCGCTCTGCTTCGAGAGGGTCTGGATACCGGGGTACTGCCAGACGTTCGTCCGGTTGCGGCCGAACTGGCCGAGCTGGACGTTGTTCCGGTGTGGACCCTTGCCCTTACGGAAGACAAACACCAACTCATGTTGCGAACGGTAGAAGCTGCCCATTCCACCTTGGTTCTTGACCCAGACGCAGAGGTTCAGGAACTCGTCGTAGTTTTCGTTGCCGGCGGCAAGTAACTCGTTCATGTGCCTCCAGTCCATACAGACAAAGTGGACAGAGCTGTTGGCACTGAACTCGCAGAGCAATCGCAGGCTGTTGTTCAAGAAGGAAACGAACTTAGCCTCACTCATCTCCCCCGAGGCCATCGCGAACTCGCGGTGCCGGATCGCGCCGTTGCCTGTCACGTGGCCGTCAATCCGTACATTAAACGGCGGATCGGTAAAGACCATGGCCGCGCGGCGGCTGCCGAGCAATTCGCGGTAGATCAACTCGCGGAGCGAGTTCCCGCAGATCACTCGGTGCTTGCCCAGGAGCCACAGATCGTTGGGCTTCATAACCGGTTCCTGGTCGAATACCGGCTCAGGCACTGGCCTGCTATGAGATCGATGTCAATTACTATGGCATTTGCCTCTTGGAAAGACTCGGCCTTGCGAGACAAATCAAGCCTGCCAGCCTGAAACCAGGGGCAGAAAAGCGAGCTATGTCGACATCGCGAAACGCTGTTGGAACTTCAATGGGCGAGCGCGCACACAGGGTAATGTCATAAACATACTGTTGTGAATGATTCGATGCGCTCCGGGCCCATTGTGAGCAAAGTTGAACATCTTTGGCGATCCCTTCTGACCTAAAGTTGGGAAATATAGCATCGAGCCGGGAGAAGTCCTTGATGGTGCTCAACACGACGGCAAAGAACGATCGCGACTTCAGCGCAAGGACAATCCTTGCAGCTATCGGCAAGGGTGTAAGAGTCGTGGCCTTTCTAAAGAAACAAACAGTCTTCGCGCAGGGAGACGCAGCCGGCGCAATTTTCTACATCCAGGAAGGCAAGGTTCGACTCACCGTCGTATCAAAGTTTGGCAAGGAAGTTACCCTCAGCATATTGAGCGAGGGAGAGTTTTTCGGAGACGGTGGCCTGGCTGGACAGCCTTTGCGCATGGACTCTGCAACCGCAATGACGGACTGCAAACTTCTGCAGATTGACAAGCAGGCAATGATGCTTGCGCTTCACCGGGAATGCGCCCTCTTAGATCTGTATGTCGCAAATCTGCTGGCGCGGAACATCCGATATCATGAGGCTTTGGTTGACCAACTCTTCGATCCCTGCGAAAAGAGAATAGCTCGGGTTCTGCTCTTGCTTGCCCGTTTCGGCAAGGAAGGCACGCCCGAGACTGAAATCCCGGAGGTCTGCCAGGAGACCCTTGCCGATATGGCGGGCACAACCCGATTGCGCGTCGGGTTTTTCATGAACAGGTTCAGAGAATCAGGGTTCCTTGCTTATAGCAGGAGCGGGCTGCAGATCCATAGTTCCCTTCTTGCTGTAGTTCTCCATGACTAGCTTCCGCGTCCCCATCTCGCAAACAAAGCTCCCAGGCAGTGATAAGCAGGTTACCGTTCGCCGCCTGCTACCGAAACGTCTGTCGATCGCAGGTGGGAGCAGCGCGATAGGGCATTGGCGTAGAATTAACCGCCATACCGGGATACGACGGAAGTTTGACGCCTAAGCCAAACCAACCTGAATCCCAGGAGCCTTACGCTGCCCCATGTCAAGCCCAAGCCTAAAGCTGCTCGCCCCTCGCTTGCCAAGTCTCCGACGGGAATCCAGGGACTGGATGAACTCACAGGCGGAGGCCTGCCCAAAGGCCGTGTCTCGCTGGTGTGCGGCAAAGCGGGATGCGGCAAGAGCTTACTGGCTATGGAATTTCTTGTACATGGCGCAGTCGAATACGGCGAACCTGGCGTATGCATGAACTTCGAGGAAACCGAGGAGAAGCTGACGGCCAATGTCGCATCCCTGGGCTTTGATTTGCGTGACCTTACCAGGCGCAAGAAGCTTTTGATTGATTACGTGTTCATTGAGCGAAGCCAGATTGCCGAGGCTGGAGAATACAACCTCGATGGCCTCTTCGTCCGTTTGGCCCACGCGGTAAAAGTGATCAAGGCAAAGCGCGTTGTCCTGGATAGCGTCCAGGCACTCTTTGCCGGCGTAGGCGACTCGGCGATCCTGCGGTCGGAACTACAGCGGCTGTTTCGCTGGCTGGAAGACCACAATCTTACCGCGATCGTTACTGGGGAAGCCGGAATCGACACGTTGACCCGTCACGGGCTGGAGGAATACATCGCCGACTGCGTGATTGCACTGGATCATCGGGTAACGGAACAGATTTCCACCCGGCGGTTGCGAATCGTCAAGTACCGTGGCACTTCTCACGGCACCGATGAATATCCGTTTCTGATCGATGAAGACGGAATCTCGGTGGTCCCGATTACCTCTCTCGTGCTTACGCACAAAGCTCTCACGGATCGCGTTTCCACGGGGATTCCCGCTTTGGACAAGATGATGGAAGGCAAGGGATTTTTCCGTGGAAGCAGCGTGCTGGTGACGGGCACGGCCGGGACCGGGAAATCCAGCATGGCGGCGAACTTTACCCGCGCGGCCTGCGCCCGCGGCGAACTTTGCCTGTATTTCACTTTTGAAGAGTCTCCCAGCCAGATCCTGCGCAACATGCGCTCGGTTGGCCTTGACTTGGAGCGGTGGGCAAAAAAGGGCCTATTGCACTTCAACGCGATGCGGCCAACCAGCACCGGTCTGGAAGGACACCTGGCCGTAATTCACAGACTGATCTCGCAGCTTCGGCCAAGCATGGTGGTCATCGACCCGATCACGAACCTGGTTTCGGCCTCGGGCAGTTATGACGTTAAATCGATGCTCGTGCGCCTGGTCGATTTCCTAAAAGTGCAACAGATCACGTCGATGTTCACGAATCTGACCTTCGCGGGAGATCCCCAGGAAAGAACTGCGGCCGCGGTCTCTTCACTCATAGACACTTGGATTGTGCTGCGGGACAGCAAGCCCAATGGACAGCCGAGACGCGAGCTTTATGTTCTGAAATCCCGCGGAATGGCGCATTCGCGCGAAGTTCGTGAGCTGATCGTGAGTAAGAGAGGCCTCGACCTGGGCGTGGTTCTGAGCGATCATACTGTAGCTACACACGTCGCGGGCCAATGAGCAGCCGCGGCGAGCGAGTAACAAATTTGGCCGATTCAGGCCAGAATCCGAGCAGCGACATGAAGAAGAGTTCAGCAAAGAAGCGGCAGCCCAAGACCAGCCGGAGCGACTTTTTCATCTTGCGGCTTTACATCGCGGGCCAAACGCCTAATTCGGTTACTGCGATTGCCAACCTCAAGAAGATCTGCGAGGACAAACTGCACGGCAAGTACCGCATCGAAGTCGTCGATCTGCTTGAGAAGCCGCAACTGGCTAAGGGCGATCAGATCATCGCTATTCCCACACTGGTGAGAAGGCTCCCGCCACCGGTCAAGAAAATCATTGGAAACCTCTCGAAGACCGAGAGTGTCATTGTGGGGCTGGACCTTCAACCAGCCCGCTGAAATAGAGGCTCAAATAGCAGATGGCCAACAAGCGAACGCAATCCGATGGCCGAGCCCTCAAGAGAAATTTGCCCCGCAAAGCCAGTGCTCCGCATGGAACTCGCAGAAGCCCCGGAGTTCCACTACGCAAACTGCCGTCAGCCGCAGCTTCGAATCAGCAAACCAAGCTTCGCGCCCGGCTGAACATTGCAGAGGAAACTCTTCGCGCCATACAGTCCGGCGAAGTGGATGCATTGATGGTTTCCGGTCATCAGGGAGAGCAAGTGGTCTCTTTGAAAGGCGGCGAACCCAACTATCGCATGCTGGTGGAGGCCATGAGCGAAGGCGCGGCGACTCTGTCGCGAGATGGTGCAGTTCTCTACTGCAATCGCAGGTTTGCAGAACTGATGAGTAGAACACCAGGGAAGATGATTGGAATTGCGTTGCAGTCGCTGGTTGCGGAAACAGAGCGAGACAGATTCGAGACTTTGCTTTCCGATGCGCAGAAGTCGGTTGCGAAGGGCGAGTTCAGCCTGCGCCGGACCAATGGAAATCTGATCCCGGTCTATCTGTCGCTTAACCTGCTTCGTGGGTACAAGGGCCAGGTCCTGGGCATGGTGATCACCGATCTGAGCGAGCAAAAACGCAAACAGGCCGAGGAAATCAAACAGGCCAAAGCAACGCAGCGGCTCCTGCTGGAACGCACGCTTTCGGCGCAAGAGGAGGAACGGCGCCGGATTGCGCGCGGATTGCATGACGAAGCCGGCCAGATGCTGACCGCTCTGTTGGTTGGCCTGCGTACCCTGGTAGACGCTCGTAAATTGGCAGATGTCAAGGCACAGGGACAACGGCTGCGGGAAATCACCGCCCAGGCCATCGACGAGATTGGCCAGCTTGCTCGCGGCCTTCACCCGGCAGTGCTGGACGACCATGGCCTAGGTGTTGCACTGAGCCGATACGCCGCCGAGTACACAAAGACCCACAAAATCGCTGTGGATCTCACGCTCAATGAGCTGGACTCGAGCAAGCTGCCGTCAGAGGTCCAGATCGCGTTGTACCGCATTCTTCAGGAAGCCTTGACCAACGTAGCCCGGCATTCGGGAGCCCAAGCAGTCAGCATTCGATTTGCCCGTATGCCCAAGGCAATCGAGGTGGCGGTAATCGATGACGGATGCGGTTTTGACTCCAAGGCAGTGGCTGTCTCCTCGCACCGCCTGGGGATTCAGAGTATGCGCGAGAGAGCGGCAATGTTGGGCGGAACGGTCAGTTTCATTCCTCAGCGCAAGGGAACCAAAATTCTGGTGCAAGTCCCACTTGCCGACCAGCACTTCCAGCCCCTGGTGGGGCCGAGGAGCACCTGAAATGCCGGCGCGCACACGCAAGATCCGAGTCATGATCGCGGACGATCACGCAATTCTCCGCGCGGGGTTGAGAATGCTGGTCAATGCCCAGGCCGATATGGAAGTTGTCTCGGAAGCTCCCGATGGAGAGAAGGCGGTTGAAACAGCGCGGGCAACGACCCCGGACGTGGCCTTGCTGGACCTCACCATGCCTCGGGTTGGGGGCATGAAGGCGCTCGAAAAGATGACGCGAGAGTGCCAGAAGACCCGGGTGCTCGTCCTCACCATGCACGATGATCCTGCGTACCTAAGATCGGCACTGGCTGCCGGGGCGTCTGGCTACCTGTTGAAAAGGGCAGTGGATGCGGAACTGATTGCCGCAATACGAGCCGTGCATCGCGGAGGGATCTTCGTGGATCCGCGTTTGGCCAACGTTCTTGTCCAGGACGTGTTAGCGAAGAGAGGTACAAAAGCTGGTCCCACGCGACCGGTAAACATCCTTAGCCAACGCGAGTTGCAGGTGCTCACGCTCGTGGCGCGGGGTTACACAAGCGCGGAAATAGCGAAACAGATATTCGTGGGTGTAAAGACGATCGAGACATATCGTTCACGTCTTGCTGAGAAGCTCGGACTGCGGACGCGTAGTGATGTGATTCGTTTTGCCGTGCAGATGGGTCTATTGACCCCGGAAGCACTGGAGAGTGAGCCCGGCGGCTCGGCTCGGTAGGTGTTCCGTTTCAGGCGGCTCTCTGCCCGATATACTCGGCTCATGCGCCTCTTGTCAGGGTTTCCCGGACAAAGCCCCTCATTATTAGCAGCATCCCCGATAGCGTGACCATTCCGTGCGCTGCACACTATGTGCAGGCTGCAAAAGTGTAGCTTCATCGTGCGCTGTTGGCGCCAGGTCGCGGAGGATGCTCTGCTCCTGTTCTCTGAAGCCCTTCCCCATTAGCCTTCGATCAACCCGCAGCAGTCCTCAATCCGGACCCGAACTGCCTCGAAGGAGGTCCCATGGTAAACACCGCGGCGAGTAACTTGACATTCGATCCAATCTCCTACCTTGCGCGCGCGGGCGTTGGCCGAAGTATCACCGACGTGAAGCCGAAAGAGAACTTTTTTGTCCAAGGAGATCCGGCAGACTCCGTCTTTTATCTTCAGTGCGGCCGGGCAAAACTGACTGTGGTTTCGCACGAAGGCAAAGAGGCCACGATCACGCTTCTCTCCAGCGGCGATTTTGTGGGAGAGGAGTCCCTCGCAGCGGTGCCTGGAATGCGCCTGGCCACGGCCACCGCGATCAACACGTGCACTGCGCTCAGGATTGGAAGGGAGGAGATGATCCAGGTGATGCACCAGGAGCACACCCTCTCCGACATGTTTCTGAAATTCCTCCTGGCCCGCAGCATGCGCACCCAGGCCGATCTTGTCGATCAGCTCTTCAACTCCAGCGAAAAGCGCCTGGCGCGGATTCTCCTCTTGATGGCGGAATTCGGCAAGCCTGGTGAACCGGAAACCTTCATTCCCCCCATCACGCAGGAAACCCTGGCGGATATGATCGGCACCACACGGTCGCGTGTCAGCTTCTTTATGAACCGCTTTCGCAAGCTCGGTTTTATCGATTACAACGGCCGGATCCAAGTGCACAAGTCGCTGCTCAATGTAATCCTGCTCGATCAATTTCCTGAGCACAACTCTCAGAAGCCGCCAGTTGTATTCACCCGACAAAATGTTCTCGGCGAGCCGATCGGGATGCTTCAGGTGTGAGCGCAATGAAGCAGCCTGTTGATCGGTGTTAGGGAGGGGCTTGCTCCAGTCTGGTTTGAGGATGATGACCAGGGGAACTTCCTCAACGGAGAAGCATCGGAACACCGCGGTCGTTTAACGAACCGCGAGCAATATTGCACAGTATTCACGGCATCGCATCTGGAAACGCCTTACCAGGTGCTCACCCCCGATGCGGCGGCAGTGATGCCAGATCATTCGGCTGGATTCCCCTGAAGGCCGCACCCCTTCCACGCTCCCGCCGCACCTCTCACTGGCTTCATGACTTGATCCTGTTCTACCTTTTTCACAGTGCAAAAGCGCACATCTATCCCAAGCTGCCTGGAGTAGATTCAGGCAATAATGAGCCGCTTTATGCGCCGCATGCTTGAGCTTGGACCATTTATGGGGGACCTGGCAGCGTCCGCTACCGGGTGCTTCGTATTCATGCGCGGCTTCCGGGTGGTGGCGATGGGACAACAAAGACGGGACGCGAGGTCATCCATGCGCGCCGATGGCAGATCCACAGAGCCATTGGAGGGTATCGGCGCCGCACTCTTCCTTTTGGCCTTCGTCGCGAGTGAAGCTGCAGCAACGATTGTGGCGCTTCGCCGCTGATCTAGAAATGCCGTATTAAAACATTGTTCATGGTCGTTAGCATGTTTAACTTCAGGAGTCTGCGATGTCCGCACCGAACGTCTCCTTGAATTCGCAAACCATGACCTTAATTCTGCGCGATGTGCGGACTCCGTTATTCGGAAGAATACCGGCATTCTCTCAGCCACCGGCGTCCAGTCGTCCGCTTCCCGCCCGGATAGCGGTGATCGGAAACCACCTTCCCCGGCAGTGTGGAATTGCAACCTTCACAAATGATCTGAGCGATGCAATCACTGCAGAGTACAGAGCCGCAGTATTGTCGGTAGTGGCCGTCAACGACCCACAGTCCTCGTACGCTTACCCCACGCGAGTGCGGTTCCAGATCGACGAAGGCGACATATCCTCGTATCGGGCAACCGCCAATTTTCTCAACGCCACCAATGTCGATGTAAATATCCCCCGGCAGAGCCGGGGGCTTTACGGTGTGAGCCGCTCAAAGCGGCTTGAGCGGGGTCGCTAACGCGGCCCCGACGTGATTGGGGCCGCCTTACGGCGGCTATTTCCACATTCGCAGTTGGTCCAGGCGCTTGTCCTCAACTTCTTGATTGCGGATGTACTCGCGAATCGCCGTTTCATCACGCCCCACCGTCGACACAAAATACCCGCGCGCCCAGAAATGCTGGCCTGCGAAATTCTGCTTGTGCTCACCGTAGGTCCGCGCCAGGTGAATCGTGCTCTTGCCCTTGATGAAACCCACCACTTCCGACACCGCATACTTGGGAGGTATCGAAAGCAGCATATGCACATGGTCCGGCATAAGGTGGCCTTCCAGCACCCGGCTTTCCTTCTGCTCGGCCAGACGCCGAAAGACCTCTCCCAAATGCTGCCGAAGCCCTTCATACAGCACTCGACGGCGGCATTTGGGGATAAAGGCTACGTGGTATTTGCACTCCCATACGGAGTGACTTAGACTCTCCAATTGGTCCATCCAGATTCTCCTTGATGTGTGCTTTGGTCGGCTCACATCTGGAGCTTCTTGGATGGACTCCCGGAAATGTCAAACTGCTACTGCCACCCCGGCAGAGCCGGGGGATCTCCTCTCCCTTATAGTCGGCGTGGATGCGCGAGCGCCCGAGGTTCGCCGAGTCGTCCTCGCCCAGACCGTAGTTATTCCAAACAAAGTCCAGGTACGGCTTGGGACGCCAGAGGATCTGTCCGCCTAGACCGGGTTTGCTGCCGTAGCGCGCGTACGATTGCCAGCCATTGATAATCCACGGCTCGATCTTCAGCTTGGCCGTGGGGAAATATTGGATTCGCAGGCCGTTGAAGAACCAGGGCGTGTTCGAGGAGACGAAGGAGGGTTGATAAGTCCAATTGTCGAAGTTGTAATAGCTGAAGAGGCCGATATAGGAAACGAAGATACCGGCATCGACGTTCAGTCCATGAGCCACATTCCAGTGATATCCGCCCCACGCTTCGGAGACGTATTTGTATGCGCCTCCCAGATCCCACTGACCGCGGTTCGGGCTGCCATCGTTGCGCACGGTTGTCGTGGCGAACAATCCATTCATAGTGAGGATGCGCCCGCGGACATTGTTAATATGAATGTCGCCGCCAATACTGATCTGTTCCAGCTGCCACTCATCTGAGCGGAATGTTTCTGTAGATCCGCCCAGGCTGTCGTCCTCGGGATGGTTGTAGTCGAGCGTGTAGTTCGCGTCGGCGCGAAACTCGGGGGTAAAGTACTTGGTGGACATGGGACTGTCGACAGCGTGCCCATTGCTGTTCAACCAGGTCCAGTCCCCTGGGAACGGGTCGCCCTTGGTGGTGGTTTGGGCGCCGATCTCGGGAGGGGCCGGAGTTGCCGGCACCGCGGGGGTGGCCGCCTGCAGCGAAGACGATTCGCCTGCACCTAATGGAGGAGCCGCGGAGTGCAAAGAGGACGATCCGCCAGGCGCGGGACTTAGCGCCGCGCCGCCGTTTCCAGCCACTAACTCCTTCTCCGCGGCCTTGAGCGCCGCGGTATCGGCGCTATCGGCGAGGGCGCGCGCCTTTTCCTCCCTGACCTCGTTTTCCAACTGATCGATGCGATTCTTGAGGGCCTCAATTTCCTGTGTCACGCTTCCGTCGATCTCGGGTTTTGCCGTGCTCGACGCCGCGCGAGTCGCATCCGAAGTCCGGTCGGGCGTTGCCGCCGACTCCATGCGGGCCGTTAGGCTCGGTTGGGTTGCGGCGGTCTGCGCCGTGGCGGCACATGTTACGCCCATGGTCAGTACTGCCAGCGTCATGGCGTTCCAAACGATATTCCTCATTCTCACCTCTCGCTCTCGCGTGAAATCGATGAATGCTTAGCGAACTCGTAGTGCAACGGCGCGATTTCTTGTCCTTTTCTGGATGCGGATTCAGTTGGCTTTCGGTTTTGTTGAGGCATTCACCATTCGCTTAAGCCGATGGCACTGGCGATGCCGAATTCATTTCACATGACGATTACAACCGCCATCGCGTAAGCCGCGCATAAAGGCTGTATATGGATTCCATAATTCCCTATCGTTCCACCGAATAGACAGAGACGATCGGGAGTCACTTTGGCGTGCAACTCGGGCATCGAGCTGGCAATACGCTCATGTTATGTCCGGTGTTATTGCTAATCCGCCCGATGGTAGAGGAATCCCCAGCGCCGCATGGCAGGCGGCGCGATGCGATTGCAATCGATGAACGGCAGTAGCACTGCTATAAGCATCGGATCGTACACATTAAGAAAGCATGAACGTGAAGAAACGCCCAAGGCGTTCTTCCAAACGCCATCTAAACTGCCATCGTCGTTCAATCACGCCGCGCTTGCCCTTCTCGAATCACCCGGCATGGCACAACGTGCCTGCGATGTAGCCTGAGGGGGCGAATGGAATCAGATGCGATGGGCAATGGAGTGAGTGATTCCGCTCCGGGATGTGCGGTCAGGTAAATCAGATGACGAGCAAACAGCAATGCGATGCGCTGTTTGTATACAGTTCGGCAGGATGATGCTTTCGGTTCCGATGTCCCGGTGAGCTGCAGGCTTCAATGTCCTGGAATGGTTATCGGCGGCTTGATCTTCTTGTTGTGCTCGGCACGCGTCAGCCACCGGTCGGTAAATCCTGTCTTGCGCGACACCCACGTTTTCCAGTCTTGCCGTCGCCTGGCCGTACCCCATTCGTCGATGCACGCCTGGGCGCGGCGGCACTTTTCCTCTTGTTGCCCCCTGCGCCAGTTCCGAGTGGCGGTTGTAGCAGTTTGTCTGGAGCTGCAGACCCGCGAACAGTATTTGGTCGGCCGCCTGGCATTTTTGAGGTAGGAGTCTCGGCACCGGGCGCAGGGCCCGCCCAACAGCTCCCAATAGGGATTCGTGACCAGAGTCATGAAGTCAACGAGGGCGAGATCCTCCGGAGACTGCGGCTCTGTTTCCGAAGGGCATGCAACCCAATCAAGATGTCCGCGGGCTGTTTCCGTGGGCCGGAAAGTCGTCCGTCCATATTTTTGCCGGATTGAGGTGGTGCCGGAAGTTCACGCAGTCCTGAAAGTTCGCAAGGCTGAACAGAACGATCCGCCCACGGGCTGGGTCTTTCCATCTGGCTCCGCCTCGGGCCACATCGAAAAAATGCAGCGCCAGCTTCTATCACAAAGAGGCCTTAAAGAGGTTTGCGGCGGCATCTGAAGCCTACGGCTGAACGCCACTAGGCAACTGCTTATCAGCGTTGACTGGCGGTGGACGCAGTCGCGAGCGAACCCGTCTCCGCGCCAAATTCCCCGCTAACAGGGAAGAATACAGGGAATTTAGCGAATTCCACCCCAAGCGACTGCCGGCGGAGTTCTCTATGAGACTGAATCCACGCGAGTTCCTGCCGTCCAATCCCGATTCTTGGGCTGCACCGAACAGGGAATTCTCACCCCATCCAGGGAGTAGATTCCGGTGGCTTCCGGCGAGACGCGCACCAGCGCCCCGCACCGGCCGAGCCAAGCCAGTAGAGAACGGTGGCCGGAATGAGTATTAGGAAACTCGCGCTGCGCAAGACTCTGATCGGGCTTGAAAAGAGCTGCGGCCAGAGAGGCAGCGCTGACGTCGACGCCGCAAAATGCCGCGGCCGGAGTAGAGGGACCGAACTTGTTCATAGGCTTTCCTCGGAGCTAGGATGGTCCCGGCTGCCGCTCCTGTCCGCCGTCAACGGACTCACTGCTTGCGCCGACCTTGAACATGCAGGCTCAAAAGGCCTTCGATTCTCCACGGCGTGCAATCAGAGGGGCGGCGGCCGATCTGATACACAGGCTCAACTTCGGTTGGCCTCAGGGAATTACGGCCTTGCCGCCGAAACGTGAATTCAGATTCACGCTCCTGAATGCAACATACAAGGGAATTGCATTTCCCTGAAATCGGCCTTTGGGTGGACTGCTTCCAGCTTCCGTTCTGAGGAACCTGATGAGGTGGTTAGAAAGGCACGTCGACGAGACCAAGGACATGCTCAGAGCTTTCAATTTCGCGATCGCCAAACTTGAAGCGTTCCTGTTGGCTTCATCCATCGCCGTTGGATTGAGCAGAGAGGAACTCGATCAGCCGCCCGGCGATCTGGTCTGGGGCCACGGCTCTCTGTGCGGTCCATCCGGCGCTGGAAGCTTCCGGCAAGATCACGTACGCGCTCTTGATGGATTCAGCGACGCAAAGAAAGGCCGTCTGCGCTGCCTGAGGGTACCGCTGCGCCGCCAGGAAGATGTAACGGGCAAGAACCGAGGCGTCGACGGCGCTTCCCAGCGGATCATCCACGTCGGGAAGCGTGCTGATTCGCTGCTGGTTCTCGAAGATCGCGATGCCAGTGAACGGCTTGGGCTTGGCGCGCAGGCCAAAGCGTGCGAACAGAACGCGCGGACGGGCGCGCCGGATCGCTTCGCTGGCCGCCCACTCGACAAATGCGTTGGAAAAAATGAGGGCGCCGTTGCCGCTCAGGTAAAGATCGATGACAAACCTGCGCAGAGACGGCTGACCCTTTAATTCTGCGGGCCACCACGGGTCCCAGTTCCTGCTCCGAATGCCGGCAAGCGTCTGGTCAGTGATTTCTATGCTCTTCGGAACGGTATTGACCTCGGCAAGAACGCGCTCGCGCAGCGCGCTGAGCTCTGCACAACTGAGGCATAAAGCTGCAGCCGGCGCACTAGAGATCGCCTGGAGCCTGGACCCGGCGTCGATCAGCCATAGGTCGGAGACGTCGCGGCGGCCCTGCTGCGCAAGAAGGCCGGGAACTCCGGGGAAGCCTTGCAAGAGAAGCTCGCCGAGGCGTGCCGGATCGCCGTCGATCGACAGTTCTACGCCACGGCTCCCCCACTTCTTCCATAAGGCCGCGCGATCGTAGGGCAGGCTCTCGGGCAGGATGGCTACGATGAGGCGAGGGTGCGCTGCGGGCGGTTGCGTGGACGCATTCGCCGCAGCCTCCACGGCGGAATAGATGCGCCGAATCTGCTCGCGCCACTCGGCGAAATACGCCGACCGGGCCAGTAGCGAAGCATTCTCCATGGTGTCCGCGGTTTCATTGAAATCCCAGTGCGCGACATCCATCTTCGCTTCCAGCTTGCGCAGGGGCTCTAGGAGAGCATTAAACGCCGATGGATCGAAGGACGCCACGCCGCGCATGAACTCCTGCACGCGCTGGCGCTCGAACGGAAAGAGCGTCTCCCATTCCGCCAACTGGCCGTTGAGAGACGGACGAAGCGTGACCGGGAGCCGCCGGATGAGAGCGCGATAGGAGGCTGTGTCAGCCGCTTCCGCTCCTACGCTCGTTCGCCCGTCCGGCATATTCACACTCATAGCCACAATCCCGGCAGAGGTTTTCCGGCGAGATCGAGTTTCTTCAACTCGAATAGTCCGGCAATAGTTGGACAAATGGCGGTCTGCTCGATCGGATCCTCGATGATCTGTGCGCGGCGAACGGCATCGCCCAGGCACATCATCCAGGTAATGCGGGTCGAGTCGCCGTCCTGGCGATGGTTGAAAAAACCGTTGCTATTCGAGCCGTCGAAGTCGCGGCCGAATTCGGGAAGAATAATCAAGGTAGTCTTTCCTCTGTAGGCAGGTAGCGTCTGCAACTGATCCCACAACTCGTAAAGCAGGCGATCGACGGCGCCGATGCCGGCCAGATGAAGAGAATAGGAACCGAAGTGCGCCACTTCCATATCGGAAAAGGTGATGACCAGCAGCGACGGAGCAAAGCGCTTCATAACCTCGACTGTCACGAGATAAGTGAACTCGTCGCCGGTAACGGGGTAGCTTGTGCGGACAAGATCGTCAACAGCCTGTTGCATGGTTCCAAGGGTCAGCAGGTCGAGTGAGGAGGAATCTCCGCTGACCGACCAGCCGAGGCCGTCGTAGTTATCGCTGTTGAGAATAGCTTCAATCTCGGGCTGCACAGTTGTGCGATCGGTGCTGTGAACAGCCCGGCCCGCGGAAGCCGCATGGACGACCGCACTGATGAGAAGCTGCTTGGGAAAAACGACGTTGGCGCCAAATTGAGGGCCATAGCCGGATACCGAACTGGCGCCAATCTGGCGGGTCAGGGCCTTGTTGCTCGAGATCAGCCAGGCTTGATCCTGCGAAATATGCAGCGCTTTGCGCAGATACTCGAAAAGCGTAGGACTGGCCGGAGGCGTCTTGCCCCAATCATCCAGGCGTTGCCAGTTGCCGGTCAGGATGCTGGCGACGGTGTTGAAATGCGAAGTAACCCCGTTGTTGTATACGCGGGGATAAAAGACACTCTGCGGCCCCAAGTCGCGGCAGAGATGTGGAATATTGCCGATCCCTGAATCGGCAAAAGTATCTTCGCGGCGCATTCCTCCACAGGTCACCAACACGACTTTCCGATCCGTTACGGGCCGGGAAGAGCCAGCGATTGCTCTGGCCGCGGCCCACTGCTCGATAAGCAGTGCGGCGGCGGTTCTTAGCAATTCGCGGCGCGTGAGATCCATGCGCTTCTCCTGTCTATTAATGAACATTCACCTGAAAAACGGTGATCTCCCCAAGACGCCGATCGAGGTCTTCCTGTTCCTGACTGGCGAACTTCCTCTGCAGTTCCATCTGCGCGTCCCCGTCCTCCTTGCGGCCCGTTCTCCAATAAGCACGCGCGAGAAGGTAGTGGGCCTGCGCAAAATCCGGCTTCAGCGATACGGCGCGCTCCAGGTATGGAATACTGCCCTTCCAGTCGTGGCTATCCTGCAGGATCACGCCCATCTGAAACTGCGCATCGGGCAGATTCGGGTCGGCGGCGAGAGCTCCTTCCACGAGCTTGCGGGCTAAATCCACATTCTTCTCGTAATCGCTTTGGTTTGTGAGCGAAGACGCCGCGTAGGCCGCGGCCCTTGCGTCGGTCGGGTGGGCCTGCGCATAGGCAACCAGTGCGCTGCAGCGGGGACTGCTGGCCTGCACACGGGCGTTGCACGAAATCCCCAGCGATTCGGCGTAATTTGCATTGTCGGGATCGCTTTCCAGCAGATCGGCAAAGACCGGAATCGCGCGCTCGTAGTGGGTGGCGCCGAACAGAGCTGCGCCCAGTCCGAGCCGCAGGCGTTTGCTGTCAGGAAATTTAGCGGATGCCGCCTCGAACTCGACTGCTGCCGCCTCGAATGTCCAATGGCGCAGAAACTCCAACCCGAGATTCCACGCATTCTCCTCGCTCGGCTCCAATTGCACTGCGCGGTTGAAGTGCTCGCCGGCTTCCTGGAATTTGCCCCCCTCCTCCGCGGCTTCACCCAGCAGCGACTGCGCCCGCGGGGATTGATCGGCATCGGCTACGGTGGAGAGCATCTTTTGTGCCTCGTTCAGGCGCTTGGCCGCCAGCAGCGCGGTCACGCAATCCAATTTCAGATCCGGATCTTCCGGTTTCAGTTTCTGCGCCGCCAGCAGGGCTTTTGCCGCCTCGTCCGGCCTGCGATTCTCCATGCACACGCGGCCCAGACTCTGTTGCGCTGAAACGTTCCGCGGATTGATGCGCACCGCCCGCTCGAATTCCTCCTGCGCGAGTTGACTGCGATGAAGCTGGTAATATGCGGCCCCCAGGTTGGCAAGCGCCACATCAGAGGAAGGCCGCTCGCGAACCGCTGCTTGAAGCAAGGGCAGGGCACGCGCGGTATCCCCACGCGAGACAATCAGCAGCCCCAGCGACTCATCTACCTCGAAGATTCCGGGGTGTGCCTTCTGGATCGATGACAGAAGAGTCTCCGCCTGCTCCACATCGCCCCGGTCTTCGGCGGCCATCGCCGCCTGAAATTCCCGCTCCATGTTGGCGCTGGCGGAGCTATGCGAAAGCTGGCAGATGATCGGGGTTTGAGAAAGCCCAAGAAGACCCGGCAGCATCAACCTACAAAGCAGTTTGCTGAACCGCTTCTTCACCGATGGCCTCCCGGCAGCTTCTCTGAAACACCGAATATCGTACACGAACTGCCTTTGGCCAGCCACGGGCTAGCCTGGCAGCCGGGCCTTGAAGTGACTTTCCGCTCGAAGAACATGCTTCCCGTAAGGTGGGCCAGAACAAGTGAGGGGATCCGCCGTGAAGCGGATCCCCTCCGGTGAATAAAGCTTCCCCAAAGTAGCAGTCCCGTCTCGCTAGAACTCGTACCTTAGCGAAAGCTGGATGAAACGCGAATCCGGAGCGTTCGACTGCAGACTGCGAGAGCTGGTGATGCTGCCGCCGGCCGAGTCGAGGCTCACGTCGGAGGGCAATCCCAGACTCACAGTGTTGAAGAGGTTGAATATGTCGGCGCGGAACTCCAGCTTCTGTTCGCGATAGGTTGTGAAATCCTTGAAGATAGACATGTTCACGCGCTCAAGTCCGGGACCGAGAGCGATGTTGCGGTGGCCGCCGGCGTAGCCCATGATCATGGTGGAATTGGTTACGTACACGGGCGTTGTATCGCCGGAGGGAGTGTTCGTGTCGGAGGAGGACTTGGGAATGTAGTGCGAGTTCGCCGATCCCCCGTTAGGCCAGGACGATGGAATCGTCGCATCGCCCGCATCCCATGGATCCGCGTACGAGCAAGGGTTGAACCAGTGAGTGCGGTTCTTCGTCGATGTGGCGCAGGTTTGGCCATTAGCGCCCGTGCCGCCGCTGTTGAACTCTCCTGCGACCTGGTACGCGTAAGGCCCGTTCTCGAAGCCGCCGGCAGTGCTGACGCCAGAGGTATGAATGGTGAAGTAGCTGCCGGTCTGAGCCGTAAACATCGCGTTTGCCGACCATCCACCCGCAACCAGATCCAGCGCCTTGCTGGTGTTCAGATAAGCTCGTCCCTTGCCAAACGGCAGTTGATACAGCGCGTTGAAGGTGAGGCGCTGGCGCGTGTCAAAGGGTGAGTTGGCGTAATCCTTGCGCAACGGAATCAGGTTGAAGGACCGGAAATCGCCGTCGCCGTTGGAGCCCAGAGGCGTCCTGGCGGCATCCATGGCGTGCGCCCACGTGTAGGTTGCCAGCAGGTTATAGCCTTTCGACAGGCGCTTTTCGATCTTGGCCTGCAGGGAGTGATAGTTGCTGAAGCCTGCGTTGGCGACATACGCCGTCCCGTAATCGGGCATCGGCTTGGTCAGGTAGCTGTTGCCGTTTCCGCTGTTTGTCAAAGCCAACTGCCCGTCGGGGTCGACATTGACCTGCAGGTGGTGCGACTCATTGCCAACGTACGCAGCCGTGGCCACGATATTGTTGCTGATGCTGCGCTCCACCGCCAGGTTCCAGGACTCTGTATAGGGCGTCTTGGTGTTCTGATCCTCGCCGCGCATGGACAGCCCAGTCACGACGTTGTCGAAGCCCTTTGCCAGAATGGCTGTGAAGCCGTTGGCGATGGTAACGCCGTCGGGCGCGCAATACATGTTGTTGGGGCAGCCAATCGTATTGTTATAGCCGGCATTGACCTGGAAGGGATAGTTCTCGCCTAAGTTCCCCCAATAGCCGAGGCTCTCCAAGCCGCCATAGAACATGCCTATGCCGGCGCGGATAGCTGTTTTGCCGTCAGGCGAATAGGCAACGCCCACGCGGGGAGCGAAGTTGGTGAGCTGGTGAGTCACCAGGCGCGGATCAGCATCCCAAACGATGCTGATGTTGTTCGCCGCCAGCGCGGTATCGAAGCCGTTGGCGGTGATGATCGGTCCCGCCGCCGACTTCTGAGAAGCCGGAATCGTATAGGTCGCGGCTCCAGTACCGAGGCCGGTCGTGGAATTGAAGCTCTTCTGGCTTACGTAGAAGTTCGCTTGAATGCCGGAGATCTCCTTGTACGGCTGGAAATCCTCCCAGCGGAGCCCGAGATTCACTGTCAGCTTTGATTTGATGCGCCAATCGTCCTGGAAGAACACGGAGTTGGCCCAGCGTTGGTCGCGATCGACTACAGAGTTGGAGATGTCCCACTTGTTCTGCAGATCGAGAAGGAACGAGGCCACACTGTAGCCGGTGTTGCCCACGCCTGGTGACGAGGTCTCAGCAGAGCTGTAATCGTACTCGCCGCGCGACACTTGGGGCTGCAGCGTGGCGAAGCGGATGTTCTGGAAGGCAACGCCCGCCTTCAGGGAGTGGCCGCCCCAGATCTTGGTCACGTTGTCGAGGATTTGGTAGACATTCTCGTGTTCGTCTGTCGGGCCCCATTCCGGGGCGCCGAAATTGTGCGGAGCGGCGGTGCTGTCGAAGTCCGTATTCGGCAGACCGCCATTGAGCGTGCCGCCCGGGATTCCGCCGAAGCCTTGCGCGGCGGCAAATGTATCGGAGGTGGCCGTCGATCCCGAAGCGTTCGGCTGCTGGAAGCCGGTGTGCAGGTAGTTGAATCCGAAGCGCGCTTCGTTGGTCATCGTCTGAGTAAAGACGTGAGTCTCGGAAAACATGTAGTTGGCGCCGTAGTTCTTGTTCTTGCCGCCGCCAAATCCGCCGCCGTCAAGAATGGGACCAAGAACAGTTCCGCTACCGCCCGTATTGAGGCCAACCTCGTTGTAGTAACTGTAGCGGGAATAGGTCGTGTCCTTGGCGCCGATGGTCCAGTCCGCACGCACGTCCCATTGGAACGTGTTGTCCACGACGGGAATGCTTGTGGTGTAGTTGTTGTACAGCTTCGTCGAATCCGTCGGTGTCGGATAGAGACTTAGAACTTTGAGCGCCGTCGCATTCAGAGTGAGGCCAGCGTTGGTTCCACAATTCGACGTGGAAGCCATGCAATTGTTGGGAATGGCAACCGGAGCCGTCACGCCATCGTCTGTCTGCCGGTACAGTTGGATCGCGCTGCCGCCCAGCGTCGCGGCATTCAGCAGCTCTGAGAAATCGCCGATGCGCTCTTTGGCGGAGGGCACGTTGAAGGTTGTGGAGTCGTTTGAGCTAACCCGCGTCGCCTGAGCATCGGCGAACAGGAAGACCTTGTTCTTGAGTACCGGGCCGCCCAGCGTTGCACCGAACTGGTTGTCGTGATAACCGGGCGTCGTTTTCGAAAAATCGCTCCACGAGGGGACATCGAAGATCGTGTTGCGGACGTACTCCCAGGCGCTGCCATGAATCTCGTTTGTGCCGGACTTGATGGACGCGTTGACCACCGCGCCGGCGGAGTGGCCGAATTCTGCCGAGTAGTCCGAAGTCTGGACCTTGAACTCGGCCAGAGCATCCGGGGGCGGGTTGACCACATAGCTGGCGCCATTGTAGAAGTCGACCACGTTGGCGTTGTTGTCCACGCCGTCGAGGATGAAGTTGTTCTCCTCGGCGCGCTGGCCATTGGCCTCGAAGTCGCCCTTGCCGGCGCCGCGGGAGCCGTCCGCCACCGTCGTACCGGCAGAGAGCTGGGCGATGTATACCCAGTTGCGGCCGTTCAACGGAACACTGGAGATGGTCGCGGTATCCATGGTCTGGCCGATGGAGCTTTCCTGCGTCTGCATCAGCGGCGCTTCCGTGGTAACGGTTACCGTCGTGGTTGTTGCACCGGCTTTGAGGGTAATGACAATGTTGAGCCGCTGCTGAATGTTCAGGTGCAGGTTGGTCTGCGTGGTGGTCTCGAAGTTCGGTGCGGCGGCCGTCGCCTTGTAGTTGCCGATCTTAGTCGGAGGAAAGGTAAAAACGCCGGCGCTGTCGGTCTTCGCCTTCATGACCTGGCCTTCGTCGACGTTGGTTAACGTTACAGTTGCGTTGGCGATCACGGCGCCGGTCGGATCTTGTACGACGCCTGTGATTGTCCCCTGATCGAGTTGTCCGAACATTACCTGCGCCGAGGCGAGGAACAGAACAGGCACAAGTAACGCCAGGAAGAGTCTGCGTCCAAACATCATGACTTGCCTCCATGCGAGTCTGCGGCTGGATTGGACCGCATCTGCTGGAAATCCCGGGAAAGCTGCGGCCTTGGGTTCCCCACTTCGCTGCATTGCCGCTGATCAATGTAAACGGTTAAATTCCAGCGTCTGCGATCCGCCTAGGACGTTACATTGGCAATGTAAACGATGTCAAGAGATTTTTGCGGGCAGTGTCTGACGCAGAAATGATTCGAATCTAGCACATAAGTCATACAAATGATTGGAGAAATTCAGGTTCTTTGGCCGCCTGCCTCCTTTTCGGTGCAGTTCTTTGTTGAAATCGTGTAAAGTTGGCAGTGGGGAGTGACCGGAGAAGCGGGAAGCGGCCTCCATTGCCTCTCCTTTTGCGAGGTTTCCATGCCACTCAGCATTCGGGAGATCGCCAAGCTCGCCGGGGTATCCGGCGCAACCGTGTCGCGGGTCATCAACGGCTCGACCCTGGTCACCCCGGAGACGACGCAACGCATTCAACGGATTATTCAGGAATCGAACTTTGTTCCGAACCGCAGCGCGGCTCATCTCAAGCACGGAAAGAGCCAGATTTATGGCGCCATCGTCCCCGACTTGAACAATCCATTCTTCATGGAACTGGTCAAGATCTTTGAGGGACTGCTGGTCGAGAACGATCTTGAACTGCTTGTGGCCAACACCGATTTCCATCCCTCGCGCACACAGCGGTCGATCCATCGTATGCTGCTCCGCCGCGTGGACGGAGTCGCATTCCTCACTTCCGAGCATGAGGCTGCCGCGCTCGAATCGTTGGTCCAGAATCGGATTCCCGTTGTGACCACCGATCACTATCGCACGGCTCCAGGGATTAGCGATATTGCCGTCGATTTCCGCGACGGGATGGCGCAGCTCGTCCGCCATCTCAAAGGCCTCGGGCACCAGCAAATCGGATTCATCGGTGGCAGCGAAGGGCTGGTCACGTCGCGCATCCGTCGCGAGTCGTTCATGGATGCGATCGTGAAATCGGGGATGTCTTCGCGGGACGGCTGGATTGTAAGCGGCGACTACAAGATCGGCGGGGGGGCGGCGGGAATGGAAGCGATCCTCAAGCAGGATGAAATACCCACCGCGGTTGTGACTGCAAACGATCTCACCGCGATCGGCGCGCTGCGCAAAGCGCACGAAATGGGCCTTCGCATTCCCGAGGATATCTCGGTGGCCGGATGCGACGACATTGAAATGAGCGACATCGTTTATCCGCCTCTGACAACTTTGAGGATTTCCCGGAAACAGTACGCGCAGATGCTCTTCGACGCGTTGCAAATGGGTGAACGGGATCTTTCGCAGCCGGGGACAGTCTTCACCTTGCCCATGAAGCTGGTGGTCCGCCAATCCACGGGCCCGGCGCCAAAGCGGGGCCGGCGGAACCCCGCCGCGAATGGCCCGCGGTCTGTTACCAAAAGACCAGATTGAACACGACAAAGAGGCCGGCAAGGCCAATGGCGGCGACCGCCACCGGGCGAGCGATGGGATTCTTCAGCTCACCGGACGCTGCTTGCGGGTTGGACGAAATCTCGGCCGGTATACGGGCCCATCCGATCAGCAGAGTGCCCGCAAAAGCAACGCCAAACCCGAGTGCGGCGCCGTAAAAATTGGCTGCCATCTGGCTTCCGTATCGAAGGACATGCGTTAAGGCCAGAATCTGGTGGACAAAGGAACAGGCCAGGCCCAGAAGGAAGCCCGCGCGGCCTCCACCCGCGGACCTGCGCGGAGCGATCGCCGCCAACGCGACAAGAGCAAACAGCGGCGCGTTGAATGTGGAGAGGATCAGTTGGATATATTCCATCAGGCTCTGAAAGCCGAGCGCAAAGGTCGCAGCCCCCACGGCCAGCAACACAACTGCGGCATTTGTTACCCGGCTCACCCACGTGTAATGCCGATCCGTGGCGTATGGTCTCAGCCACTGCTGGTAGATCCCCTGAACCCACGCAGACGTGAATCCCGCCACGTTGTTCGAGAATGTGGAGAGCAGCCCCGCGACCAGCCCCATGAACCCGAAAAACAACCAGACGGACCGGTAGTAGTGCAGCATGAGCGAGGGCAGCGTGGCATTCCAGTTTCTGCTGAGTTGCCCTTGGGAAAGAACCAGCGGCGCTGCCACACCGGTCAGTGCGACCAGTAGAGAGAATGCAAGCTTTGCATAGCCGACGCTCAAGGGAATAAAGGGCGCATCCTGCTCGCGGCGTACCGCCAGGGCGCGCTGAAGCTGCACGAAATCAGTGCCCCAGAAGCCGAAACTGAGAACCAGGCCGAGTCCGAACACCAGGCCGAAGCCATCCATAACGGAGTGGGGAGAGAAAAGCGGCACCCCCTGCCACGCATGAAAGCGGCTGGCGGGAATGCTCGTCATCAGGTTGCCGAAACCGCCCATCTCGCGAGCGACAAGGAATAGGAGAGGAACAACCGCCACGAGCACCAGTGCAAAGTGGAAGAGTTCCGTATAGACCGTGGCGCGAAATCCGCCAACCCAGGTGTAAAACAGCACGATTGCTGCGGCAACCAGAACCCCGTGCAGAAACGTCCATCCAAGAAACACGGTGACGGTCTGGGCCACAGCGCAAAGGCTGACCCCGGCAATCAACATCATCATGGCGGCCATGCAGAGCGCGACAATCGACCGGGTAGAGCTTCCGTAGTGCCGAGAGATGAAATCGAGGATGGAGGGGTTTCGGCCTCGCTTGTACGCCGGGAGCAGCCAGAGAGCAACGACCAGAAGCGCCGGGATCGCGCCGATCCAGTAAAAATGGCAGGCGAGCATGCCATACTGCGCACCCAGCGCCATCATTGCGAAGAGATCGAGCGATCCGCAGTTGGCCGCGATACACGCTGTTGTACAGACCCAGGCCGGCAGCGATGACGTGGCGTTCAAATATTGATTCGAGTCGCCTTTGTGGCGACCGGACAGTATCCCGGTCAGGATGAGCCCGGCGAAGTAAACCGCGGCCATCGCAATGTAGATCGAGCTCCCTGCCATCTTCCGCTTCAGTCTCCCTGGCTGCAGTCCACCTCGTCGATTGCCGCTGGCCGAAATCGGGAGACAGACGGAACGGAGATGGCAGTCGCGCTTTCCCTGCCGTCTCTGCGGATCGATTGTGTCGTTCCGTCTTTGCGCGCCAGGTTCACCGCGCTCCAAGGACTGCGGATTACACCCACAAGGAGTTTATCGCCGAAACGCCACTCCGGTTCCAGAGTTGCTCTACCTAGAAACCACGGAGGCCAAGGGGCTCTTTCCTTAAGAAGGAGCCATTTCGAACCTCGCCGGCCAAGGCACAAAAATCCTGGAACCGCTCTAGAAGCGGCCCATGGTGAGCTTCACGACCTCAGGCTTCTGATGAAAGCTTAGCCCTCGATCGGTCTCGTCTCCATTCCAAAGCCGCAGCGGTTTCCAGACGCCGCCTTCGTACGTGCCCTGTTCGGCGGTCACGATCTGGCTCCGTATCCATGGCAGCTTCCCCGGAAGATGAAAGGCAACGCTGGCATCCACGCCGGTCACGAGAAACTCGTCCGGTCCCAGCCGCGCCACCAGCGCGGCGCCGTGCGCATCCGGTGTTCCCGGCGCGCGACGACCATCCGGCTGTGGAAAACCGAAGGAAACGGTGGCTTGCCAATCGCCGAAATCGAGTTCCTGTGTCGCCTGGCCCGGCTCTTCGACGGCCGTCCTTACCTTGCCGTCAAACTCCAATTGAGCGATCTCGCGGCTCATAGGGCCGATCAGGGCATAGTTGGCGCCGTGGCTTTTCCAGGGATGGTCGCCGAGAATGTTCCAGCCCGCCTGATCCACGCCAAACGGCGAAAATCCAACGGCGCCTTCTCCCAGGGCGTAGAAGAAGAACTTGCCAAAGCTGTCGTCGCGTCCGGTCTCGGGAATCCAAAGCGGGTTGTCGGCCCGGCGGTATGCGTCCATAGTTTGCCGGTAAAACTGTGAGTCGCTGGTGTAGATGTCGGGGCCGATCATATCAATGGACGGAGCCAGCGCACGCCAAAGCCAGATCATCTTTTGAACGGCGCCGCCGCTCGGGTACCCGATTCCGGGAGTATCCAGTTGCCGCTCCGGCAGCTCCGCGGCCGGGTAGTCAAGCCACACGTTAATGTAATAAGGAATATCGAGCTCCCGCTTCCCTGCCGCGGCAATCTCGTTGATGTACTTTGCCTGGTAATATGCCTGGAAAACCTCATCGGCATCGGCGCCAAACACCTCGCTCCAGGTTCCCGGCTGCTTGTGCGCTGCAGCCAGCAAATCGGCGGGTACCGGGCCGGCAAACTCCCGGTTTGCCTCGGCTGAATTATCGCGGACGCTGCCAATGTTGCCCGATTCGTTTTCAACCTGAATCAACAGAATCGTATGGGCTTCGCCGTCGATCTGTTTCAGATGACGCGTCAGCGCGACAAACGCCGCTTTATCGGCTTCGAGCGTGTTCCGTGAATTTGGCGATAGAACGTCGATCGGCTCGCCGTCCGGGCGAATGACATTGGGAAAGCGCTTGGGATCGTTCTTGACCCAGGCGGGAACGTAATGCATATTGCCGTTCTTCCACGTCCCGAACCAGAGAAGCACCACGTGCAAGTTGTGCGCACGCGCGCCCTCGACCAATTGATCCACGTTGGTGTAGTCGAACTGGCCCTCGCGCGGTTCAAATTGCTCCCAGTAGACCGGTGCCTCGACGGTGTTTGCGTGCAACGCCGCGAGCGAATCCCAGACTTGAGGCAGCTCGCTCGGCCAGGCACTTGAGTTGTGGATCTGCCCTCCCAGAATCAGAAACGGCCGGCCATCCACGAGCAATGTGTAGCGTCCGTCTTTCTGTTCCAGTCGAGGGGCCTCGGCAGCCCGGGCGGATAAGCAGACGGTGAAGGGGCCGGAAAAGAAAAGCAGAAAGGAAACGCCGAGCAAAAAGTCGAGAATGCGGTAGCCGAACCTGAACATAGAGTTTTCACCTCGGAACTAATGTAATCGGATACATCAATTCCTGCAACCGCGATTTTGCCTCTTTTTCCTCTGAGCCGAGAAATGCCAGGGCCCCATCGAAGGCAGGATTTCGATCGCCGTCAAGCAGTGGAAAACTGACAAATCCAGCGGGTTGCGAAATGCCGGGGCCGGAAAACGGAGGCGAGCCCCGGAAGAACTCATTGACAAGTCCCCGAGCGACCATTTAGACGTCGTTTCTTAGCGAGGATGTAACCGCTTTCATCGCGGCCGACATCGGGTCCCGTTTCCACGTCCCGCTTCCCCGCAAATGCGGTTGCGGATTCATGTCTTGCCAATTATCACTTTCCAGGAAGGTGGCTTCGGATCGGCCGAGACCTACGGCGTTTTGAGCACGTCGTGGAACGGAGACGCTCTTCCATCGCTCAGTTCGAGCCTTGAGAGCCTCGAAAGGACTGAAATGGAGTATGTCCAACCGACTCCGTCGTCAGTTCCGGCGTCACTCGTCCATAGCGTTTACCAGCTATTCGATGGCACCTTTCGCCTCAGATCTCGGCTACGACGGTCCTCCCTTCGCCTGGGACGAAGACCGCCGCGCCCTGCTTCGTGCCAAGCTAGATGCCTAGTATGCCCGCGCCTACGGCCTCACCCGTGATGAATTGCGTTACATCCTCGATCCCGCCGACGTGATGGGGCCGGACTATCCCTCCGAGACCTTCCGCGTGCTGAAGAACAATGAGATGAAGCGTTACGGCGAGTACCGCACCCGCCGCGTGGTTCTCGAAGCCTGGGACCGCATGGAAGGCGGCGACCTGCTCGCACCCGAGCCTTACGACCACCTCAGGCCAGGTTAGCAGCATCGAACAGTTGGCAAACATGCATGGCGTCTCTCCCCGCTTTATCCATATGCACGTGAAATTGGTTTCGCTCAGCCCGCAGTCGATCGAAAGCATGATGAGTCGACCCGAGTCCCTTCCCCTCTCGCTCGACGACCTGCTCACCGCGATCCCGATGAACTGGCGCGAACAGACCTTCGGCCTGCCGGCCAAGTCAGCATAACTGCCACACACACCTACGCTCATAACAACTCAAGCAGCCAGTCGGCTGCTTGGGCTTTTCCAGTACAGGTGACGCTGCGTTCAGGCCGGATCATGCAAGCGCAGAAGAGTCAAGTTTCTCCAGTTCCATTCCACATCGAAAGGGAACTGCCGAAATCGCCTTCAGAGAAAAGCGCCGAAATCGCCACAAATCGGCTGGAACGGAGAGGGCTCTCCATTTCCATTGGCGTCTGGAATCTTGCAAAACTGCGGGGTAATTCGCCAGAATTTACTGGTTCTCGTTGCGCAAGCTGTTGAATATAAATAACATGGCGGTGGATGTAGTCCTGAGCGAACCGCTCTCCGGACCGAATTCCCTGCTAACAGGGAAAAGTACAGGGAATTTCTTCATTCTGGTGGCCGAATCTGACAGCAGGAACCTCCGATCAAGCTGATACTAAGGAGGATATACTCTGGAAGCACCCTCTATGCTCGCAAACTGAACAGGGAATTATCAGAGGAATAACAGGGAATTGCTTTCCCTGATTCGCCGCCGGATCAGGCTGAGGGACAGGAGGCGCCACGGCCCTGTTAATACAACTGGTCCATGCTCCGATCTTTGGGGCTGTTGCTTGCGGCGCTTGTTGGCCTCGTCTGCTCTCGTCGTGCCCTCCTCCTGGAGAACCTGGCTCTGAGGCAACAATTCGCTGTTCTGAAACAGAGATATCCACGGCCGTATCTCGACGCTCCGGACCGACTGTTCTGAATCACCTTGAGCCGATTCTGGTTCGGGTGGAAGCAGGCGTTGATCCGGTCCAGCCGGAGAGCGTCGTTCGCTGGCATCGTGCCGGATTCAAGCTGTATTAGAAATGGCTCTCCCGTCACCGGAGCTGCGAGAGAAGAAAACGCGCGAGCAAGGAATTGCGTGCACTGACCTTTCGCATGGTGGCGGAGAATCTCGCCCGGGGCACTCCACGCGTTCACGGCGAACTCAGGATGCTCGGCTTCGACATCTCCGAGCGATCCGCGCTGCGCTGGGTGCGCAAGGCGCCACGAGAACTATGCGCCAGATGGAGCCGGATGCGAATAGGATTGATGAGAAGGTCTCGTTCTTCCACTGACGTTTCAACGACCGGGGGAACCGTGACGGGTTCAATCGATCCTGGATCCGTTCGATTTCTCGTTGGCCGTGCCCCGCCTCGGGACTCGTTCTATGACGATTCGTTCGCCGATTCCGCGCCGTAGCAGGTCAATGTTAGCGGTGCTTCACCCGGTTTTTGCGCTGACCGGCGTCGCCGACACCATCACCGGTCCCCTGCTTCCCTCGCTGGCAAGGGCCTTTCATCTTTCCGACAGCCAAACGGGCCTGCTGCTTTTCTGGATCTTCACGGGAACAGCCACTGGCGCTCTGCTTTGCCGCGGCGACTATGCCCGCATCCTGACGGGCGGCCTGTTCGCTTTGACCCTCGGCTGTTTCTGCTTTCTCTGGATTCCGCGAGCGATTCTCTACCCCTTTACATTCTTTTACGGGATCAGTATCGGAGCGCCGATGACGGCGGTGAGCCTCTTTGCCGGCCGGAATTATCCCGCCCGCCGCGCTTCCGTTCTCACCATGCTCAACTTCACCTGGAGCGCCGGCGCTATCGCGGCCCCGCTGCTTGCCGCGCATCTGCTTGGCGTCTCCTCATGGCGCACCGCTTACTTAGTGCTGGCGTGCGCGGCCGGGCTGGCAACCGTGACCGCCGGTTTCACCATCCGGGACACCACAGAGGCGGCGCGCACGACACCAGAGACGTCGGGCCTCAACAATCTATGGATCGTAATCCTTTTCTCTCTCTTTTTCTTCCTTGAAGTTGGCATGGAGAGCATGTTTGGCGCGTGGATTTCGACCTATGTGCTGCGGGTGACACAGACGAGCCTGACGCTGGCGGCCGCGGCGGCAGCCGTCTATTGGGCCGGCTTCCTGATTTCCCGGGGACTGGCGTCGCTGCTCCTGTTGCGTGTGCGCCCCGGCCGCCTGATGGGGCTTTCGGTGCTCCTTGCGCTGGGGGCTTCGGTGCTGCTGGTTGTGGCGCGCGCGCCCAGTTTGCTGATGGCGGCGATTTTGCTGCTTGGCGGCGCGCTGGCGCCGATTTATCCAGTGGCGCTGGCGACCTTTTTCGATCGCGCCCGCCACAGCTCGGACTCACGCTTTCTCCTTGCCGTGAGCGGCTTCGGCGGTTCCCTCTTCCCTTGGTTGGTCGGCTGGGTGTCGTCGCATTCCGGAAGCCTGCGCACAGGGCTCATCGTGGGCCCGGTCGCGCTCCTGGTCATGACCACCCTGCTACCGTTCATCGGTGCCCAAAGGGCAGCCGTAATCGCGGGCGGAGACTCCGCGGACGCTAGCTGTGGCAATTCCCAAATCGCGCAGCGCTAAGCAACGAACGCGGCTTGCGAGCTTTGGGCAATGTGATGCCGCACTTAGGCGTGCTGAGCTCCGGCGGTGGCCACCGCTGACGGCACGGATGATGGAGCCGGCGCAGTCGACTTTCGCACCACGAGATTGGGATAGACCGTGATGACCGCCGGCCGCGGATGCGAAGTTCCGTCGCGTATCAACTCCAGCAGCGTGCTTGCCGCTGTCTGGCCCATGTCCCGCAAGGGCTGACGAACGGTGGTGAGGGGAGGATTGTAAGTGGAGGCTGACAGGACATCGTCGAAGCCGATCACCGAGACATCCCGGGGAACGCGCAACCCCGCCTCGCGCAATGCCAGAATCGCTCCCATTGCGGTCACGTCATTGAAAGCAAAGAGAGCGGTGAAGGGCTGCCGGCTCTGAAGCAGTTGCCGCATCACTTCCGTCCCCGGCCCAGGGCCGGAATCGGCGCTCTGAAGCTGCGCAACCAGCGGCGGATGAATGACGATCTCCAGGGCTTTTGCCGCTTCCACAATCGCACGCCAGCGCTGGTTGGTGTCGGAGCTGAAAGCCTGCCCTTTGATGAAGGCGATCCGCTTATGGCCCAGCATCTTGAGATGAGAAAGCGCCTGCAGTGCGGCCTGGCCGTGGTCCAACTCGATATTGACCACCCCTTTGCGGTGCTGGTGGCCGGACACGGAAACCACGGGGATCGGCAGTTCGTCCTCGATGGGCGTATCGACCGCGATGATGCCCTCCACCGCCCGCGCCAGCATCATGCGCGGATATCCCCTCAGCAGGTCGGTGCGGTGCCTGTGGCTGACGACAAAGTAGAAGAAGCCATCCTTCAGCAGCTCGTCTTCAATGCCGCCCAGCACGGCGGTTGAATAGCCCTCGCTGATCTCCGGCACGATCACTCCGGCGGTGTAGCTTCGCTTCTGGCGGAGGCTGCGGGCCACCGAGTTGGCCGTGTAGCCGTGTACGGCTGCGGCATGCAGCACGCGCTCCTGAGTCTCCCGGGCGATGCGAAACTTGTCCCCTTCTCCATTGATGACGCGGGAGACCGTGGACTGCGAGAGCTTGAGAGCGGCGGAAAGCTCTTTCAAAGAAGGCGATCTGAGTGGTTTTTGGGGCATTACGGCACTATCCAAGAGCGCCCAGCGCCGGCGGGCACAGGCATGCCGAAGTTGGCGTTGCCCCATCTGGGCGGAGCCAGCCGGAGCGGGACGGCGCAGGATATAGGTAACTGATGGAATTCCACTGCATTCGGGTACGTCCTCCCGGCAACCTCGTCCCCCTATTCTCTCAAATCCATGGCGATTTGCCTCGTCAGTTCTCAACTTTGAATCCCGCCAGATGCATTGCCTGCGCGCATTCGGAGTTGCTCATGAAGGTGCTCCAGATGAGCCCGGACCGGAGATTTTCCGCCATGACCACAGAGATGCCCTGATCGATACCCAGCACCTCGGAGCAATACCAGTTGGCGGAGGAATGAAAGGCATCGACAAAACCGTAGCGCTCCCAGGCGCGCGATCCCCAGTTCGACCGCAAAGCCTCCAGCACGGACAGGCACTCGTTGGGCAGGAAGACCAGCGAGCCCGCCGCCGCGCAGGGAACGACGCTTCCGTCGATCGGGCCCTGCGCGGGAGGTCCACCCCAGGCGGTATATCCCCCCACATAATCGGACGACGTAACTCCCCAATAGTCCTCGTTGTACCAGGCATCGTCCACCGACGGGTAAGCCAGGCAAAAGGTCTCGTGCGCCTGGGTGGCGGAGATGGAGTTCGTAAAGTAGTTGGCATAAGCGTCGCTCTTCGAGCGAAAGTCGAACCAGGCGTGCGAGTACTGATGGGTGAACAGCGGATCGCTGCCGCTGCTGATGTAGGTGTATCCCTCGTAGGAGAGCAGCGGGCGCGCGAAATTGTCCCAGTACGAAGCGGCAATGGGGTTGGTGGGCGAGCCGATCGCCAGCAGGTAAAGCATCATCAACTCGCAATAGGTGTCGTAGCGCCCGGAGGCGAAACCGGTCGCTGGGTACCAGGCCTGGGCAAAGGTGGCTCCGCCATTCAGCATCCACGGCCAGTTGACGCGCTCATAAAGCTCGGTGGCGAGAGCGGTGATCGTTGCGTCGTCGAAGTAAGCGCGCGCGGTCAGCACGCCACAGATCAGGATCGCCGTGTCAATCGAGGAAACCTCCGATCCGGATAGCGGCTGGCCGGTGTTTATATCGTTGAAGTGGTAGAAGAAGCCGTTTTCCTCGGGCATGGAGTTCAGGTGAAAGTCCAGCGTGGTCTGGACCCGGGCGACGATCTCAGCATGGGACAGGTAGCCGCGCTGGTCGGCAATGCACAGGGCGGTCAACCCGAAGCCCGTGGCGGCGATGCTGGATTGCGTAGTGCTGGTGTCGAGAGCTCCGCCGAGATTGTAGGCGGCGTGGTCAAGCACCTGGCCGTTGGCGGGATTGGCTTGCTCCCAGAAGTAGAGGCAGCCCTGCTGTTCGAGCGCATCCAGGAACGCTTCGTCGACCGCGGTGGGCGCGAAGGCGCCTACCGGCAGATCGGGCGGCCAGGTTGACGTGGTCGATGTCTGCTGGCTGCTACCGTTTCCGCCGCATCCGGCCGCGGACACAAGGACGCATCCTGCGGCCGCGGCGCCAACACGAAGCATGTGGCGCCGGCTGATGGGGCCGGGACCGCGGAGTCTTCGCGGGTGGTTCATCCCGCCGCCTCCGTGGCGTGAAATCCCGCCAACTGCATGGCGCGGACACACTCGGAGTTGCGCATGAAGGTTCTCCATACGAGGCCGGTGCGGAGATTCTCCGCCATGACCACGGAGATGCCCTGATCGATCCCCAGCACATCGGGGTCGTACCAATTCGCAGTTGGGTGAAAGGCGTCAATGAAGCCGTAGCGGCCCCATGCGTGCTGGCCCCATTTCGATCGCATGGCGCGCAGAACGGCAATACAATCGGCGGGCACGAATGGCAGCGAGCCGGCGGCCGCGCAGGGAACGACCGAGCCGTCGAGCGGCCCCTGCGGCGGCGGCCCTCCCCAGGCGGTGTAGCCGTCCACGGAATCGGAAGCGGTCACGCCCCAGTAATCCTCGCTGTACCACTGCGGATGCGAGAGGCAGAACGCCTTGTGGGCGCGGGTGGCGATGACCGAGTTCTCAAAATAATCGGCGTAGGCGTCATGCTTGTGACGGAAATCGAACCATGCCTGCGAGTACTGGTGGGTGAACAGAGGATCGTCGCCGCCTATGTAGGTAAAGTCTTTGTAGCGGATGACGGGGCGCTCGAAGCTGTTCCAGCACGAGGGGGTCACGGGATGCGTAGGCGAGCCGATGGCCAGAAGGTAGATCATCATCAGCTCGCAGTAGCGCCGCCAGCGGCTTTTGAGGAAGCCGGTCTCGGGATGCCAGCCCATAGAGAAGGTGTTGCCGCCATTCAGCATCCACGGCCAATCCACGCGCTCGTAAATCTGCGTGGCGAGCGATTGAATGCGCGCATCGTCGAAGTAGGCGCGCGCCGTGAGGATGCCGCAAAGCAGCAGAGACGTGTCAATGGACGAGACCTCGCACTGGCCGATCCGCGCGCCGGTCTCGATGTCGTTGAAGTGATAGAAGAAGCCGTGAACCTGGGGCAGCTTGTTCAAATGCCAGTCGAGCGTTGTGCGCACGCGGTCCACGATCTGTGCGTGGGGCAGGTAGCCGCGCTGGTCGGCGATGCACAGGGCGGTCAGTCCGAAGCCGGTAGCGGCAATGCTGGCCATGGGCCGCGGGTCGCGCGCACCGCCAAGCCCGTTGCGGACGCGGTCGAGAACCTGGCCCGTCTCCGGGCTGGCCTGCTCCCAGAAGAACAAGCAGGCTGAGCGCTCGAGGTCGTCGAGAAAGCTCTCATCTCCCGGCGCAGGCTTCCACTCGCAGGCGCGCGCCATAGCAGTGGGCAGCAAAGCCGAGGCCGCCGCGGCTGCCGTGACCGCCATCATCCTGCGCCGGCTCATCCATGTCTGGATCACGGGATCATTCATGCTCGTGCACCTTGTCCGCGCTTCGCTCGGCGGGAATCTCAATGACGGCCAGGCCATTGACGGGAAGAGTGAGTTGCAGAACGCCATTGACTAGATTGCTGTGCTCGGGTCCCGGCAGCGCCGATGAGCGGTTGAGGGCGGCAATCTGCGCCGGGGTGGGATCGCGCGGGCTGCCCATGGCGCGGTACGCGGGCATCGGATTGCCGTGCGCCTCGTCTACGCGACGGATCGTGACCTCAGCTCTTGCCGGAACGCCTTTGAAGGAAAGCCGCATTGTTAGTGGGGCACCTTGCTCCAGCCTGTCCATGTCCACCAGATTCCACGCCGCCACCACCAGCGTGCCATCCTCGCGGCGCGTCACCAGCAGGTTCTCGGCAGAGTTGGCCAGCCGCTGGTGGCCCAGCGCGTGCAGCAGGGAGAAGCCATAAAAGGAAGGTTTTTTGATCCGGTCTTCGGTAATGAGGCCGAAGCCCCCGTAGAACGGCCTGTCGACCACGCCATCTTCTTCAAAGACATCGTCGAAGGTCCAAAATGACATCATCGTTACCTTGCCGTCGCACTGGCCGATGTCTCTGGCCAGGGCAGGCCCGACGTACCAATTGTCGCGCGCATTCACGTCACCGTAGGACGGAACGTTCCACTCGGTCCACATGAGCGGCAGCTCTGGCAGAGCGGAGGCGCGAATCCGGTCATGAACCAGTTCCACAGCGCGGCAGACGCGGTCATGCATCGGAATGTCTTCGTGCGTGCCAAACATGTCCTCAACCGTGTCGTCGGCGTAGCCGTGCGTGGAGACAAAGTCGGCGGGTACATGCTGCCGGCTGAGATGATCGAGAAACTCAGGGATCCAATGCGCGGCAGAGGTCGCCGGCCCGCCAACGCGAATCCGCGGGCTGACCGCCTTCAGGGCGCGCGCGGTGTGATCGTACAACTCGAAATATGTGGATTGCTTCGGCGCGCCCGTCCAGAAGTCGAGGTTGGGTTCGTTCCACACCTCGAAGTACCACTGGGAAACCTCGTCAATGCCGTAGCGTTCAACCAGATGGCGGGCGAAGGCGGCGATCAGCGCATCCCATCGGGCGTAGTCCCTGGGCGGTGAGACCACCGGCTTATACCAGAAGGCGTGAACGTCCGGCCGCGCCGCTAAGGCCTTGGGCATGAAGCCGATCTCGACAAAGGGCCACACGCCTTCGGCCAGCAGTCCGTCGTAGATCTGATCGATATAGGACCAGTTGTACACCGGGTTGCCCTGCGCGTCTTCGCTGTAGACGCCGTTCTCGTCGTCGAAAATCCCGTGGAAGCGCACGTAGCGCATTCCGATTTGATCGTGCACCTCCTTCAGATCGCGACGGTAGTTGTCGCGCAACGACAATACGGCATGGCCGGAGCCGAACATCTGCTCCCAAAAGTGCGGAAAGGGGCGCGCGGGAGCATGAGCGGCGACAGAAACAGAGAGCGTTGCAGACTGCGCGCACAACGGGCCGGCGACACAGCCAAGAACCAGCGCCAGGGAAACGATTGGACGGAATCTTGTCATGCATTCTCCATTCCGGAGAGATCGTTGATACCGATCGTTCGGCCGGGAAGCGCCCCGGCAGTCAGAGCTTCATAAGCAGCCCCATGCCGAACCAGCCGCTCGGAGAGACTTCAACGGATCTCAATCACCGCCAGCCCCATCGGCGGAATGGTAATCCTAAGCCGGCTTTCGTGCAGGAGTTGCACCTGCGGCGGACCCACCCCCGCGGCTTTGCGCAATTCGGCGATTTGCGCCTGCGTGGGATACTTTGGACTTCCCATCTTCTTCCAGGCGTCCAGGCTGTCGCCATGGGAGCCATCGACGCGGCGAATCGTTGCCCGCGCATCCGCGGCGATGCCCTTCAGATCGAACGTGATCGGCTTCCCAGCGCCGGCAGCCCCAGGCGCCACCAGATTCCAAGCAGCAATGACGAGCGTGCCATCCTCGCGGCGCGTCGCCAGCACATCGTCCGCCGCAACCGGCAGGCGTTCGGCGCCCAAGGCGTGGAGCAGCTTGAAAACCTCGAAGGCCGGCTTGGGAATCCCATCCTCCGCCACCAAACCGTAGCCGCCGTAGAAAGGTGTCTTTACGACACCTTGCTCCTCAAATACATCGGAAAATGTCCAATACGACATCATGGCGGTCATTCCGTCGCACTGAGCGATGGTCTGCGCCATCCACGGCCCCATGTAGATGGAGTCGGTGATCTCCTGCTGGTTCGCATAGCTGGCGTTGAATTCACTCCAGATGAGCGGGATGTCCGGCCGCTCGGAGCGATCGATCTCATCGCGGACCTTCTTCACCGCCAGGCAGACCATTCCGTACGGAGCTACCGGCCGGTCGTCGTTGAACACATCCTTCGCGCTGTCGTTGCCGTAGACGTGGGTGGAGACAAAGTCCAGCGGCAGGTTGTTTTGTACGGCGTGCGCGATAAAGTCGCCCACCCATGCTGCTTGTGCGGTCGCCGGTCCGCCGACGCGAATCCGTGGGCTGACCGCCTTCAGAGCGCGCGCAGTGTGATCGTACAACTCGAAATATGTGGATTGCTTCGGCGCGCCCGTCCAGAAGTCGAGGTTGGGCTCGTTCCACACCTCGAAGTACCACTGGGAAACTTCGTCAATGCCGTAGCGTTCAACCAGATGGTGGGCGAAGGCGCCGATCAGCGCATCCCACCTGGCGTAGTCCCTGGGCGGTGAGACCACCGGCTTATACCAGAAGGCGTGAACGTCCGGCCGCGCCGCCAGCGCCTTGGGCATGAAGCCGATCTCGACAAAGGGCCGTACGCCTTCGGCCAGCAGTCCGTCGTAGATCTGATCGATATAGGACCAGTTGTACATCGGGTTGCCCTGCGCGTCTTCGCTGTAGACGCCGTTCTCGTCGTCGAAGATCCCGTGGAAGCGCACGTAGCGCATTCCGATTTGATCGTGCACCTCCTTCAAATCGCGGCGATAGCTGTCGCGCAGCGACAATACGGCGCGGCCGGAGCCGAACATCTGCTCCCAAAAGTGCGGGAAAGGGGTGCCCACGGCGCGCGCGTCAATCGCGATCTGCCGCACAGGCGCCACATTCTCCGGCGTAGATGCCTGCTGGCCGAAGATCGGCAGAGAGGCGGCCGCAAAGAGAATTCCCGAAACCATGACAGAGCGGATACGAGTCATGAGCAATCTCCCGAAAAACAAGGCGTTCATCGTCTTTCCCGGCACCAGCCGTCTGTCGCATCCGGCTGCCCGAGGCGTGGGCGGGCAATTCCAAATACGATACTCGCCGCCGAACCGTTTTCGAAGCCTGCTTGCACGTACAGCGCAAAGAGAGTTCATCCGGGTGTCTCGTGGCAAGCAGACCGAATCGCGAATGAAAGACAGCGTACTCCGGGCGGCGGCACTCTCGATCACGGCCGGGGCGCCCGGTGCGCAATCGATTGTGCTGCGACTAGAATGTTTATCACTCGGTCATGTGCCTGTCAAGCTGCCGCGATCCGGCGCAAGGGGAAGGGCGCCTTTCCGGCATGATGATTTGTCGGCAGACATCCCGACATCCTGCTTGACAGGGCTCGTGGCCAAATGCAATCTTATCCGTGGCGCAAACGATTGCGCAAAGCCTCTTGCCCGCTCTCGGCGCCCAGGTTTGGGACCGGTGCGCGGCCTGCAGGCGGACCGCTCAGAAACCGGATTAACAGCGAAATGAAGTCAGGAAATGGAAGAGCGATGTCCTATTGCGTTGATGATCAGCCCGGCGAATGGAAGGCCGTTTTTCGCGCGTTCCTTGTGGCCGGGATTGGCCTTGCATTGCTGACCTGCGCCGCACACGCGCAAACCGGCATGCCGTTTGCGCCGGCGGATGCGCCCCGGCCTGCCGCGGCCCCGTCAAATCCTCTGCTTGCCTCGCCCGCCATCGAGCGCCGGGTGGACCAACTGTTGAGGCAAATGACCTTCGATGAAAAGATTGGCCAATTGGTCCAATACGGCGGCGATGGATATGCGGGCGCGGATGCAGCGGCGGCGAGAGATCAACGGCCTTCTCCGGGCAGGGATTCCGGAACACGCGAAGAGGCTGGCGCACTGCAACTGGCGGCCGCGGGGCGTCTCGGCTCGATGTTGAACGTTGTCGGCGCGGAGCAGACCAATGCTTTCCAGCGCGCAGCGGTTGAGAAAAGCCGTCTCCATATTCCACTTCTGTTCGGAGCCGACATTATCCACGGTTACCGCACGATTTATCCGGTGCCTCTCGGACTTGCCGCGACATTCGATCCTGCTTTGGTCGCCTCGCTGGCTCACACGTCGGCCGGAGAGGCCAGTACGGCAGGAGTGCGATGGTTCTATTCCCCCATGGTGGACATCTCGCGCGATCCCCGTTGGGGACGCACGAAGGAGGGGGCGGGCGAGGATCCGTATCTAGGCGCCGCGATGGCCAGCGCCTACGTGCGTGGCTATCAAGGTGACGGCCTCTCCTTGCCGGGAAGCGTGGCCGCCTGTGTCAAGCATTTTGCGGCCTATGGCGCCGCCGAAGCCGGCCGGGAATACAACTCCACCGATATGTCTGAGAGCCGGCTGCGGCAGATCTACCTGCCCCCCTACGAGGCTGCCGTGAAGGCCGGCGCGCCGACCATCATGAGCGCATTTAACGCCCTCAATGGAGTGCCTTCGTCCGCCGACCCGTTTTTGCTCCAGGATGTGCTCCGCAACGAGTGGGGATTTAACGGTTTTGTGGTCAGCGACTACACCGCCATCCTGGAGTTGCGCAACCACGGAATCGCGATCGATGCTGCCACCGCGACGAAGAAAGCGTTCCTGGCCGGCGTGGACGTCGATATGATGTCCCACTATTACGATACGGAGCTCCCGGCGCTGGTCCGTTCGGGCCAGGTTCCGATAGAAGCGCTCGATGAGGCTGTCAGGAGAGTGTTGCGGGTCAAGTTCGCCCTGGGTCTCTTCGAACACCCCTATGCGCAGGGAAAAGAAGTGACCAGCGCTGTCGCCGAGCACAGGCCGCTGGTGCGGCAGGCGGCGGAGGAATCGCTGGTCTTGCTGCAAAACAAGCCCTATGGCGGAGCATCGGCGATTCTTCCGCTGGCGAACCGGCCCTACAAAATGGCGCTGATTGGACCGCTCGCGGACAACCCCGCAGCGATGCTGGATCTTTGGGCTGACTCTGAGCCGGCGACCGATGTGGTCACGGTCAAGGACGCACTGCAACAGCGGGCAACACAAATTGGTGGGTCGCTGATAACCGTTCAGGGATGCGGGATCTCCGGCGATTCGGAAAGCGGCTTTGCCGGCGCTCTCGAAGCCGCGAAACAAGCCGACGTAGTGATTCTTGCCCTGGGTGAGTCCAGCGAAATGAGCGGAGAAGCCGGTTCGCGCGCCGACCTCCGGCTTCCCGGAAACCAGCAGCGTCTACTGGAACTGATCGCCTCCACGGGCCGTCCCATCGTTCTGCTGGTCTTTTCAGGCCGGCCGCTGGTGATCGATTGGGCCGCGGAACACATCCCGGCTATCGTGGAGGCATGGTTTCCGGGGACTGAGGCGGGTTCGGCAATTGCAAACGTGTTGTTCGGCGATGTTCCGCCGAGCGGCAAACTGCCCATGAGTTTTCCTCGAGCCGCAGGTCAGGAACCGCTCTATTACGATCAATTCCCCACGGGCCGGCCGCCCTTCGAGGCCGATCTTGCGCAGCCCCCCGGACCCGATACCCGTTACATCTCCCGCTATATCGATGTTCCCAACGATGCGCTGTTTCCCTTTGGATATGGCCTAAGCTATACGAAGTTCGATTACTCTGATGTGGTCGTGTCCAGGGCGGCCGTGCCCATCGGGGAAGCGAACCATGATGGCAGCCGGGGGCTGGTTACCGTAACGGCAACGGTGAAGAATACCGGAGATCGCACGGGCACGGAAGTTGTGGAATGCTATATACGCAACACGGGCGCCAGCCTGGAGCAGCCGGTGCGTCGGCTTGAGGGGTTTACGCGGGTGACGCTGAAGCCGGGTGAGTCCAGGCAGGTTGCTTTCGACCTGGGCTTCCCGGAGCTCTCGTTTTACACGAATGCAGGAAAGGCTGTGATCGAGCCAACGCATTACACGGTGTGGATCGGGGGAAGCTCCCTGGCCACCGAACACGCCGATTTCGATATTGCTCCAAAGTGAAAACGCGGATGAGCCATTCCACGTTACCCGGTGTTCGAGCAGCGCTTCTGAGCCGCCGCAGGATGCTGGCTACGCTTGTCGGCGCCACCGCGACCTCGCTAGCGCCACGCCCACTGCGGCCAGCTTCAGGAATCAGCCCGGCTTTGCCCGAGAGCGCTGGCTCCGAAGTCTCCCAGCCCTCCCAGATCCGCTTTGAAGAGATTGCAGCCAAGTCCGGACTGAACTTCATCACCAACAATTGCGCCACTGCGAACAAAAACCAGATCGAGACCATGGTCGCCGGTGTCGCCCTGCTGGATTACGACGGCGATGGCTACCTCGACATCTATCTCGTGAATGGCGCGGAGATCCCTTCTCTCGAGAAGGTGTCGCCCGCATATTGGAACCGCCTCTTCCATAACAACCATGACGGCACATTTACCGATGTGACGGAAAAGGCCGGCGTGGCCGGCGCCGGCTACGGGATGGGGGTTGCGGTTGGCGACTACGACAACGACGGCCGTCCGGATATCTTCCTGGCCAATGTGACCGGGAACCAGCTCTTTCACAACAACGGCGATGGAACCTTCACCGATGTGACCGAGAAAGCCGGCGTTGCCGGCGCCGTGCACTTCGGCAGGAAGATGTGGTCTGTGGGAGCCGGCTGGTTCGACTACAACAACGACGGCCTGCTCGACCTCTTCGTGGTGAACTACTGCAAATGGGAGGTCAACAAAGATCCCTATTGCGCGCTGAAGGAAGCTCTGCGCGCTTACTGCCATCCCAACCAGTATCTTCCACTCTATAACACGCTATACCGCAACAACGGAGACGGCACGTTCACCGATGTTTCCCACGAAACGGGAATCTCCGCCGCGCTGGGAAAGGGCATGAGCGTCAGCTTTGCCGATTACGATGGCGACGGTTTTATGGATGCCTTTGTGGCCAACGACACCACGCCAAACTTCCTCTTTCATAACCTTGGTGGAAAAAGATTCGAGGAGGTCGGGGTTCTGGCCGGCGTCGCGTATTCTCCCGACGGCAACGCGCTATCCGGAATGGGATCGGACTTCCGGGACGTCAACAACGATGGACTCCCCGACATCTGGCATACTGCCGTCGAACACGAGGACTTTCCCCTCTATATCAACCAGGGAGGTGATCAGTTTTTCGATGCCACGGTGCCGAGCGGGCTGGGCCAGTCGACCAATGCAATGACCGGATGGGGCAACGGCATCTTCGATTTCGACAACGACGGATGGAAGGATCTGTTCGTGGCCCGCGCGAATGTGATGGACAACATCCAACAGGCAATTCCCAGCCAGTCCTATCCGGAGAGGAATTCGGTTTTCCGCAACCTCCGCAACGGGAAGTTCGAGGAGGTGGGCGAGCAGGCCGGAGCCGATTTTCTTCTGCCTGGAGCGCACCGCGGCGTGGCCTTCGGCGACATCGACAACGACGGGCGCATCGACGCCGTCGTCACCAGCCTCAACGGACAGGTGAAGCTCTTTCGCAACGTCTCCGGCACAGGCCACCACTGGATTCTGCTCCGTCTCGTGGGCACTCGGAGCAACCGCATGGGAATCGGCGCCAAAGTGAAAATCACCACCGAAGATGGCCGTTCGCAGTGGAACGAGGTGACGACAGCCGTGGGTTACGCTTCTTCGAGCGATTGCCGGGTGCATTTCGGGCTGGGGGAAAACCGCCTGATTGAAGAATTGGAGATCGTTTGGCCAAGCCGCATCCGGCAACTGATGCGGAAGGTTGAGGTGGATCGCATCTTGACGATCGAAGAACCAAGGCAGGCGTAAGCAAGGCGCGCGGCTCAATGCCCGGCTGCAGTCGCCGGTCCGTCCGGGATTTCGATCTGCGGGCCAGCGTCCGGAGTCTCCCCGGGGAGCCGCTCTCCGAGTCCCGCCCGGTAGCCTGGTTCAAATGGGCAAACGCCGCTCGCGCCTGAGCTGCTTCCTGCGGGCGTCCCGCATGTGCATAAGCCACCCCAAGCGACCAATCAATCTTTGTTTCCTGCGGAAAGGCTTTTCTGGCGATCTCCAAATGCGGAATCGCCTTTTCATAGGCGCCTGTGTCGAGCAGCAACAGGCCCAGTACGTAGTGGGCAAAGGGCGCCTGGGGCGCGATGCGGACGGCTTCTTCGGCGTATGGCAAGCCGGCCGCGGAGTCAACCTTGTACTCGGCGGCCGCAATCTGCAGCCGGGCAAGCGTGCTGTCGGGCTGCTCCGCGATCTCCTGCTGAAATTCTTCGATCGCCGCCGCCCGATCCCGGGCTGCCAAGAGCAATTCGCCGTACGCGTAGTACACAAGAGGGAAATGCGGATATTGGCGGATGACAAGCTCATACTCCAGCCGCGCTGCATCGTAGTTCTTTTGCCCGCCCAGACAGGCCCCGCGCCCCAAATGCTCAACGATGTCCGACTCCTGGGTTCCCGGCGCGGGGGGCTTGGCGTCCCGCAGGTGCAGGACGGTCAACCCATAAGTCTCCGTCAGCTCCTCGCTGTTCACTCCGCTCAGGCAGAGAGACGAGAGCGCCTTTTGCGCGCCTTCAAACCGGCCGGAGCGCTGCAAAAGAACTCCCTCGTGGTACAGCACCACCTGGCGCAGTTGAGGATCCTCGAGAATTCCCAGGTTCTTGCTCGCTTCGATGTCCTGGAGGGCGCTTGCATCCTGGCCAAGCTCAAACTCGCAGAGACCGAGCATGGCGCGCGCCGTCCCCTGCTTCGGATCGAGTGCGACCACCCTCTTGAACGCGTCGGCCGCCGCGCGGTTTTGGTCGTTGTCGTAATCGATGGTGCCGAGCGACCACCACCCCTCGGCCCATCGAGGATTGAGGGCCAGGGCGCGGTGGAAGAGAGTGACAGCCTCATCGAGGCGCCCGTCATCGCGTGCGGCGTTCGCCCTGGCTGCCAAATCCTGAAACGATGACGGAGCCGTCCGAGAAGAGTGCACCGCAGCACCGGATCCCTGCGCGCTGGCTATGCCGCCGTGCGCAAACAGGACTGCTGCCACAACACTGGCCGCAATCGCAGCGATCCTGTGGAGGTGAACGAGCCTTGATCGGGGCATACTTCCTCGGAACGGACATCCTTCGGGCGTGAGTCTCGTCCCGGCTCTCATCATAGTTGAGCGATGGTCAGCGCGGCGCACATCGCCGGCGCCCGAGAGGAGTCCAGATAAACACTGCCCGGACCACGAGGGTCCGGGCAGTGTGGGGGTTGGGCTGAGATTAGAACTTGAAGTGGGCTTCAAGCTCGATGGTGCGCGAGCCAAGAACGGTATTGGCTCTGCCGAAATAGGTGTCGGTGACTGTGTTGTCGACGCCGGTCAGGTTGAGTTTGTTGAAGAGGTTGAAGGCGTTGGCGCGAATTTCGAACCTTGCGTCCTCGCCCAGGACCTTCATGTTCGGCAGACCGAAGGCCTTGGTCATAGCCAGGTCGAGATCCGAATAGCGCGGCCCGTAGAACTGGTTGCGTTTGGTTCCGGGAGCCGTAGGCAGGTTCACAGGCGTGGGCGCTACGTCGGTGCTCCAGGAGTTGCCGGTGGGCACGGCAGGAGCGGTGAAATACTCCGATCCGCCTCCCGTGAACTGTCCGTTCGTGGCCTTGAACAGGCCGGTGCTCTGAGTGGTGCTTGCCCCGCCCTTATACGCCACGGGACGCAGGCTGCCGTTTCCGCCGTTGTTGCAGCTCCCTGCGTAGAAGGCGTTGCAGGCGATGCCATTGCCATAGACCGGGCTGAACGGGAAGCCGGAGTGGAAGTTGAAGATGGGGCTGACATTCCAGCCGCCGGCGATCTTTTCCATCCAACTGTTGGAGCCGTGGAAGAGGACCGGCGACCAGGTCGCGAAGAGTTTCAACATTTGCCGCGAGTCGTAGTCGGACGCACCGCGATTGTAGCCCGGCGCGAACTCGTAGTCGGGCGTGGCGTAGGGGTTCGATCCGTCGTCGGAGGATTTGCCCCACCGATATTGCGCGTCCGCTTCGAAGGTGTGCGAGAACTGATGGCGCGCCTCCAGCAGCAGGGCGTTGTTGGCCGAGTTGCCGGCGTCAAAATACCAATCGATGCCGTTGACGATCGGATTGAAGGGGATCCAACCGGCCAGGATCTGCCGCGCGTAGAAATTGTTCAGGTTAGTTTGCAGCGTCAGGTGACGGCCCTGGGAGCCCGCGTAGCCGACGGTAGCCACCCACTGATGGCCGAGATCGTATTGCCCCTCGAACGAATAGCGATAGACGTAGGAGGTTGGCAGGTCGCTGGGCAAACCTGTGATCCCGGTCGGAATTCCATTGGTGGGCAGGTTGGACGAGTTGAAGGAGGTGATCAGGTTCGGGTTCGCCGGCAGAGCGTCGACCGCGTAAAGATCGCTGGCCGTGCCATACACGATCTCGGAACCCGTGAGACTGACGCCATTGGCGAGATACGGCGGATTGTTGCGGGTATTGGTGGTGATGGCTTCTTCCAGGCCGTCGTAAGCAATGCCGAAGCCGCCGCGAACGACCAACTTGTTTTGCATCTTCGCCGGGCTCCAGGCGAAGCCGATCTCGGGTCCAAAGTTCCCCTTGGGCGCGTTGACCTGCGCGCCGCCCAGTTGGATGTAGAGATTGGTCAGCGTGGCCGAACCGCTGCCCAGGCGGACGTTCGGTTCGTTGCCCGACTTCTCGGTCATGCCGGCGAAGTACTCCCAGCGTAGTCCCAGGTTCACTGTGAGGCTCGGTTTCACCTTCCAGTCGTCCTGCGCAAAGAACGCAACAACATACTGCCGGTCGTCCTTGCGGAAGGTTGAGGGCTTGCCGGTACGGGGATCGGCGGTAACGTTTTCCCCGTTCGGGGCGTCGTTCATGAAGTCCCACATATTGTTGAAGAAGTACGTAGGCTCACCGTCCCAGGTGGGCTCGTCCAGATAGGCCAGCCGGGTATATTGTCCGCCAAATCTCAGGTTGTGGCTGCCGTGAACCTTGGTGAGCACGTCCTTGAAGTTGAGCGTCCACTGATCGAAGACACTGCCGATCGAGGGGCCGAAAGTAGCGGGCTGTGTGCTGGCGAACGAGTTTCCCCCGTAATTGTTCTGCTGAATCTGCGCGTCGGGCAGGCCCAGCGGCGACTGCGGATTGTCCTTCAGTTCGTTCCACTTCCATCCGGCCATGTCGGCGCGCGCTTCGTTCAGCATGGTGCCGGAGAAGATGTGGTTATAGAGCAGCCCGGTGGAGTAGTTCCGCGCGTTGTGGTGGAAGATGTTCGATGCGCGATAGGGGCCGTTGTAGAAGGTGTTATCCACCGGAACCCAGTAGATGCTGCCAGCCACAAGATCCTTGCTTGTGACTTGATAGTCGACGCGCCCGCCATACTGCACGTTGATGTTGTTGTTCGGGCCGACCGTGGAGACGTACATAATGTCGGCCTTGCCATCGAGACCGCTGCCCAATCCGGGCGTGTAGACCTCGTTGCCCGACGAGTTAAGGTAAGGCGCCGCATAGCCCGGGTCCTTCGTTCCCAGCTTACTCGTCAGCGGCGATCCGATGTCGAGTCCGGAGCCTGCAATGAAGTTGCAGTTCGTGCCCTGGACCAAGCCGATGCTGGCGCAATCGTGGCCGTCCGACGTGCCTTCGAGGATCTTGGCGTAGACGGCGCCGGCGCCCTTGAGGGTGAGGAACTTGCTGGCGATGCTGCTCGAAGAGGACTCGCTGTCAAAACTCGCGGTATCGTACCAACCGCCGCCGGTCGATGTTCCGTTGTTCCGAATGGTGTCGTACGAGAAGAACCCGAAGAGCTTGTTGTGCAAAATTGGGCCGCCGACCGTCCCGCCATATTCGTTGAAGCGGGCGCTGTCGCGTGAAGGATTGTTATTTGGATCCCAGCGCTGATAGGCGTTCAAGCCCGGCCGGTCCATCTTGAAGAGCGCCGTTCCGTGGTACTCGTTGGTCCCGTTCTGCGAAATGATCTGGACTTGCGCGCCGCTAACGCGGCCATACTCGGCGTCGTAGTCGTTGGCGACGACCTTAATTTCTTTGATGGAATCGGGATTGGGCGTAACGACTGCCGCGCCACCCCAGGTCACGCTGGTGATTGCGACTCCGTCCAGGGAAATGCCGTTCGAATTGGTGCGACCGCCGTTGGCCGAAGACTGCGGCTGATTCTCGGTCTGAAAGAGGCCGGAAGTGGAGCCGGAGCCGCTTGAGTTACTGCCGGGCAGGCTATAGGATCCGCCGCCGGACGACTGCGAAGCATCCCCGAACATGCCTGGAGCAAGCTGGACTAGTTGGAACGGATCGCGGCCAAAGTCAGGCATTTTGGCCAAATCGTTCTGGTCGATCGTGCCCGCCATGTTTCCGGTTTCCGTGTCGATTACCGGATGTTCCGAGGCGTTTACCGTGACGGTTTCCGCAGCCGCTCCCACAACGAGAGTCACGTTGAGGGCGTTGGCCTGCTCGGCAAGGATATTCACATTGTCGATGACCTTTGTTTTGAAGCCGCTGCGCGAAACTTCGACCCGATAGGTGCTGGGCGAAAGAGCATTGAAGGCGAAGCCTCCGGTGCTGTTGCTGGTGGCAGTCAGGACCCGGTTGGTTTCGTGGTCCGTCAGGGTGATCGTTGCGCCTGGGACAAGCGCGCCGTTCGCGTCCGTCACCGTCCCTTGCAAGCTGGCGCCGTATTGGGCGCGGGCAGGAAGCGTGACGAGGAGTAGGATGACGATGAACGCCGAGGGCCAGAAGGCCATCAACGAGTTGAGTGGGGATCTCCACATCCGAGTGCGGATCGGATCTCTTTCTGAACCAATAGCTTGCATAAGGGTCTCCTGAAAAGTCTGGTTGCGGTCGTTCGGCGATGGAGGCTCGCCCTGCGGCAATCCGTTCCCGCAGAGCAATATGCGCAATCGATTGCGCAACGCAGTACAATTACCACTACGAAGAAAACTCTGTCAAGGAGAATATTTTTCTAGCCGCCGACCGCTAAGATTCAGTCGCTGCGAGCTGTGGTTGATCTTTTTTGCAGACAGTGCTGTCGCCAGAGAAGCTATCCGTCAATGACTTCATGACCATGGCGTAAGGCATCCGCATGGCGACGTCCGTGGGCGGTGTGCTGACCAGCCGTGGCGTGTCAAGGGCGGAATGATCGGGAGAGCGTCTGCGCCTCTTGCGCGATAACCAAAGTCTCACCCGTCCCGCTGATCTCGAAGCCAATCTCCGTCAGATCTTCGAAGGCGAAGACTATGCCGGCTTCACAGCCCTCTGGCTCATCCTTTATGCCAGCTGCTTTGGCCGTTCAGGAACACCCGCGACCGACTGCGCTTTGGAGCGTTGGCGCGAGGCCGGCAGCAAAGAGGAAATCGCGGCTCGGGAGCGCCTGAGCAGCGGAGTTCGAGAGGCATTGCTCGCTCTCGGCAAGGGCATTCTTGTCCATCCAGCGAACGCCGCTCTTGCCGGGCGGCTCTCCAACGGGCAACTGCCCATGCCCGACTTCTTTAACGAGTTGCTCCGCACCGTTTACCGCCTGATCTTCCTGCTCGTCGCCGAAGACCGCGATCTTTTGCATTCTCCCAGCGCCTCTGCCGATACACGCAAGCTCTACGCTCAGGGACACTCGGTGAGTGCTCTCCGCGACCGCGCCATCCGCCGCTACAGGGAGCTGCTTACTTTTCATTCAGCGCGGCGCGCAAGGCATCGTCCGGTGCGGGGACGATTAGCCTGCATTTCTCACAAGCACTGATTTTGGGAGTGTTTGTGTTGGTATTGGAGACACGGTTGGCTTTTTCGATGGGCGTACTGGCCGGAGGAACCCTGTTACGTCCTCGCTATGGCCTGGTTCCGATTCCCGGTGTGTCCTTTGCGCATGGCTCCGCCAGGCCGATGAGTTCAGCAGCGGTACGGAGCGGAGTCTTCTGAGCGACGCGCGCCGGTCAGCAGCGCAGGGCGTGGAAGGCGTGTGCGTAGATGTCTTTCCAGGGATAAGCGCTGCTCATTGCCAGCACGACGCGGCGCGCGCTGATGCGTATGATGGCGCCGATTTTGAGTAGCTTGAGGCGGATGGTATCGACCTGGGCCTGAGCCCATTCGGTGCCTTTCAGTCCCAGGCGGCGCAGCGCTTCCATCAGCGTGTAGGCCAGCGCCGAGAAGTAGAGCCTGAGCTGATTGCCCTTCATTTCGTCGGTGGAGAGCCGGTCGGCGAACAGGCACATCTGTTCCTTGATGCGGTTCTCCATCTCGCCGCGGGCGCAGTAGAACTTCTCGTATAAGTCCTGCGCGGCCCACTGCTCAGCGGTGAGCGAAGTAACCACGAAGCGCGGGTTCTGGCCCTTGTCGAGATATTCGGCCTTGGCCACCACGCGGCGGGCGCAGGACCAACTCTTGCGGGTCTGGTAGTCGAACTCGGTGAAGACGCGGGCTGCCTTGCCGCTGGTCTGGTGCAGGATGTGAGCTTGATGCATCTGGGCGCCGATGATCTTGCTCAACCGCTGGTTGCGCGCCAGGCCGAAGACGTAATCGATATAGTTCTGTTCGCACCAAGCCATCAACGCCTCGCGGCAGAAGCCGGAGTCGGCGCGCAGCACGATCCGCACTTCCGGCCAACGCTCACGCAACTGCGCCACGATGCGCTTGACCTCGTCGAGTGAGCCCGCAGCCGCATCCTGGTTGGCCGGCCGCAGCCGCGCGCAGAGCAACTGGTCGCCGGCGAAGATGTACAAGGGCAGATAACAGTAGCTGTCGTAGTAGCCGTGGAAGAACCGCTCCGGCTGATGGCCGTAGAGCGGGATATCGGTGGCGTCCAGGTCGAGCACGATCTCGGTGGGTGGCGCGGTATGCGATTCGATGAAAAGATCCACCAGCAGACGGTCCAGGGCTTCGGCCGAGTACGTGATCTTGTGATAGCGCCCCGTGCGGCCCACCAGCTCCAGCCGGTTCAACGTGCTCTTGCCGGCCAGCGGCTCGTCCAGATCGCGCTTGCTGCTCAGCACCGCCAGCAGCGGATCGGAGCGCAACTGCTCGTGGTCGTTCAGGTCCTCGTAACCCAGCGCCAGCCCGTAGATGCGCTGCGCCAGCATCTCCCCAAGCGGGTGTTCCACCATCTCCTGGTTGCGCCCGTCCGTGAAGCAGCTCGCCAGACGGCCCAGCAGGTTGATCCTGCGATCAACTGCGCGCAGCAACAATGCCCCGCCATCGCTGGAAACCTGGCCGGCGCTGAACCCGGCCTCCACGCGGCGCGAAAAATGAGCTGTAAATGCGAACGTTTCTTGGTTACACTCTGTCATCAGAAAGGCCGCCCTTCCTCGGCTACAACTACGCCTCGACAACGCAGTTATGCCATGAAAAGACGGCCTTTCCAACACTTTTCCTATCCGTCGTCCCCGCAATCGGCAATCCGCCTGTGAGAAATGCGGGCTAGCTTGCCGGCCAGTTCGGCAAAGCCCGGATAACCCTTCAGGCCCTCCAGTTCATCGGCTCGTTTGTAGATTTCGATAAACGTGGGGTCGTGGCGCTCCCAGGCTTCGCGCAAGTGCGCGATGGCTTCGTCTTTCCTGCCCGCGTGCAGACTGCCGAGCGCCATCTCGATTGGCTCGATGCGGCCCTCGGCGTAGAACTTCTTTTCCGTCTCGTATATGGCCTCGACCATCCCCTGGCGGCCGTTCTTCCGGTAGCCGGCGCGCGCGGCCTTGGCGACCGCCTGGAGCGCCTCATCGTGAATCAGCGTAGCCCCCGCTTCGCTTTCGCGCAGAAATGTGACGTCGTCTCCCGCCTGAAAAGCGAACTTCGCCAGATATTTGTGAACCGAGAAGTAGTCCGGATCGGAGGCCTCGAGCTGGCGCAGTGCAGCCAAGGCTTCGGCGCGGCGGCGCTGACCTCGATTGCGCCGACGATTGTTGGCAACAACGCATCGGCATTCTCGATCGCTTCGGACTCGACCTGCGGCGCGACGCTGGCGGCCGGGGCAAACTGCACCATCGGTATTGACTTTACGCCCACCTCCGTTGGGCCTTTCAACGCCACGCTTTCGATTGCCGACAGCGGCGCGGGCTCGTCGGCTCAATCCGCGCAGATCGGCGCCGTGGCCGGCGTGGCCTTCGATCGCACCGGCAACCTCTTCATCAGCGATCCGACCAACAGCATGATCTGGAAGGTGGACACATCGGGCAATCTAAGTAAGTTCGCCACCACCGGGCTGAGCGGGCAGTGGCAGATCGCCTTCGACTCGGCGGGCAACCTGCTGGCCACCAACACCGAGAGCCAATCGATTGTCAGTTTTACAGCGAGCGGAACTATGAGCACGATCGCCGGGCAGAGCAGCGCGACGGCTTGCGCCTATGCCGGCGATGGCGGCGCGGCGACGAGCGCGCGCCTCTGCTTTCCGCAGGGCGTGGCCGTGGGCCCGGATGGCTCGATCTATATCGCCGACACGGGTGCGCAGATTGTGCGCAAGATGGATTCGAGCGGCAACATCTACCTGTTTGCCGGGACGCCCTGTGCGAGCGGCTACGCGGGCGACTCGGGAGCGGCGACTTCGGCCAAGCTCGACTCGCCGGCCGGAGTTGCGGTGGACGCGAGCGGCAACGTCTACATCGCCGACTACGGCAACAACGTTGTGCGCAAGGTGGACTCGAGCGGCACGATCACCACCTACGCCGGAGGCGGCACGGCGACAGTGACCACGACGCCGCAAACCGCTACGGGCGCCAGCATCACGGTGACCGGCGTGACGACCGATGCGGCGGGCGGAGTGTTCATTCCCGGCGGCGCGCAGATTTACCACGTGGATGGGAATGGCAAAATTGCGCTGGTTGCGGGCGGCAGCTCGGCGATGCTGGCCACGGGCGTTGCGGCGCTTTCGGCCGACATCGGCGCGAATGCCGCGGCGCTGGACGCGAAAGGCGACCTGTACGTTTCGGACCCTATCGATTATGTGGCCTTCTCCGCGGGGCCGGGCGGACAACTGAGTTTCGCTTCGCGCTCCGCCGGGACGGTGGGCGGCACGCAGACGGCGACGATCACGAACACTGGCGACGCGCCGCTCACGATCAGCCAGATTCAGGTCAGCGGGCCGTTCCAGTTGAATGGCGCAACGACCTGTTCGACCACAACGGCGCTGGCCGCGGGCGCCAGTTGTACGATCGCCGTCAACTTTGCGCCAACGGCGACGGGCGCGGCAACTGGAACGGTAACCGTGACCGACAACGCGGGCAACGTGACCGGAACAACGCAGGTAATTGCGTTGAGCGGTACGGCGACGGCGGCGCTTCTAATCCAAAAGGGAGATCCCCCGGCTCTGCCGGGGTGGCAGTAGAACTTTGAGAATTCCGGGAGTATGTTCTCCCCCGAATTGCCTGCGCTGCGGCAGTGAAGACAGCAGTACGAGGTCTTTGCTTTTGTTCTTGCTTTTGCTTCGGACGGTTGCGGTCAGGCCCCTTTGAGGGGCCAGCAACCGTAAAGCCACCGGCTCTGCCGGTGGATACTTACAGGGAGAGGAGATCCCCCGGCTCTGCCGGGGTGGCAGTAGCAGTTTGACATTTCCGGGAGTCCATCCAAGAAGCTCCAGATGTGAGCCGACCAAAGCACACATCAAGGAGAATCTGGATGGACCAATTGGAGAGTCTAAGTCACTCCGTATGGGAGTGCAAATACCACGTAGCCTTTATCCCCAAATGCCGCCGTCGAGTGCTGTATGAAGGGCTTCGGCAGCATTTGGGAGAGGTCTTTCGGCGTCTGGCCGAGCAGAAGGAAAGCCGGGTGCTGGAAGGCCACCTTATGCCGGACCATGTGCATATGCTGCTTTCGATACCTCCCAAGTATGCGGTGTCGGAAGTGGTGGGTTTCATCAAGGGCAAGAGCACGATTCACCTGGCGCGGACCTACGGTGAGCACAAGCAGAATTTCGCAGGCCAGCATTTCTGGGCGCGCGGGTATTTTGTGTCGACGGTGGGGCGTGATGAAACGGCGATTCGCGAGTACATCCGCAATCAAGAAGTTGAGGACAAGCGCCTGGACCAACTGCGAATGTGGAAATAGCCGCCGTAAGGCGGCCCCAATCACGTCGGGGCCGCGTTAGCGACCCCGCTCAAGCCGCTTTGAGCGGCTCACACCGTAAAGCCCCCGGCTCTGCCGGGGGATATTTACTGCCGGCCTCGGCGAAGTGGGCAGCCTGAATCGGCGGCAGATGGAACTGGTGTCGCTGATTGACAACGAGTCGAATAATTTGAGCCTGTTGAGCACTCGGCTCTTGCAAACAGCCAAACTGGACGCGGAAGAGATGAGCGTCGCGAAGGATGAGATTGTTGTCGAGGACCTGGTGACGGTGGCCCTCAAGGAGCAAAGCAAGCGCATGGCGGGTCATACGGTGGAAGTCGCTGTTCCGGACCGCGGCTTGACTATCCGCGGCGATCGCGATCTGCTGTCGATGGCTCTGGCGCAGTACCTCGACAACGCCGCAAAATATTCCTTCGCCGGAACCGCGGTGAAGGTGGCCGCGTGGGAAAGCCACTCGGAGGTTATGATTTCGGTTCACAACTTCGGCCCGCCCATCCCGATCTCGGACAGGGAACGGATCTTCGAGCGCTTCTACCGCAGCGAGGGAACGATGCATCGCGCGCCAGGGACCGGCATCGGCCTGTCCACCGTGAAGATGGCGGCCGATGCGCACCGCGGACATGTGTGGGTAATCAGCAATGCGAATGAGGGAACGACATTCTATCTGTCGCTCCCTCAGCATGGAGGAGAGAGACAGTGAACGGGGAATCGGGCAACCTTCTCATTGTGGACGACGAGCGCTCCATCCGGCTTTCGCTGAGGGCGATCCTGGGCAATTTCGGCTTTGTCGTGGTGGAGGCCGCGCGCGGAGAGGAAGCGCTCGCCTTGGTTCGGACCGCGCAATTCGATGCCGTTCTTCTGGACATCAACATGCCCGGAATGGGCGGGATCGAAGTTTGCCGGATCATGCGCAGGAACGCTCCGCGGCTGCCCATCGTGATGTTGACGGTGCAGGAAAGCGAAGACCGGAAGGTGGAGGCGCTCGATGCCGGCGCCGATGACTACATTACAAAGCCATTCCAACTGCGCGAGTTGACGGCGCGCCTCAGAGCGGCCGTGCGCCGCAACAAAGCCGATGACCACGGCGGGCGGGCCATCCTGATCGGTGACGTGCTCCTGGATCCGGAGAGACACTTGGTGGAGAAAAGGGGAAAGGCCGTCCATCTGACGCCGAAGCAATTCGAGGTCCTGCAATATCTGATGGTCAATGCCGGCAGGCCCATCCCGCACGCCAGGCTGCTGCGATCTGTCTGGGGGCCGGAGTACGGCAATGAGCTGGAATACCTGAGGACCTTCATCCGGCAGATCCGCATAAAAATCGAAGATGACCCCGCCAATCCCGTGTACCTGCTTACAGACTCACACATCGGTTATCGCTTCGCGGAATCTGTCGAGGAAAACCAGAGCGAACAAGCGATCAAGTAAGCGGGATTTCGGAGATGCCGCTCGTTGAGCACGATGACCTGATCGAAGAGATCGCGGCGGCAGTTTCCGACGTAGCGCTCGGCAACACCATTCTGCCAAGGGTTCTTGAACGACATACGCTTCGACTTCCGACAAAGAGTCTCCATCGTTTCGATAACATCGATGTCGAGAGTGGCATCCCGGTCGCAGATCAGATACTTCGGAGCAGAGTCGCAGGGAAAGGCATTGCGCAGTTGATGGGCTATCCAGGCGCTGGTCGGATGGCGCATCACGTTGAAGTGCAGCACACGCCGCCTGTCATGAGCGATGATGAGAAAACTGCGGAGTACTTCGAAGCCGGAACGCAAGATCCGCGCAGGCGAGATCGGCGCACACAGCCCCTACTGGAGCGAGGTTCTGGGCGACGGCCGCGTAGCCGAAATTCTGCAGTCGAAGGCGAAGTCGGGAGAGTTGGAGGCAGAACTTTCGGCCAGACCGTTCAGGCCAGAAGAGGCGGACTTGCACATCCTGTAGCTTTCAAAGAAAAGGAGTACGCCCTGCGAGGAATACCTGACCAAGTCCCTCGGTAAATGTAGCGAGCCGCAGTGGCTCAATGCGATGTCCGGGGAAACGGACATGATCCGCCTAGCCTTGATTCTCGAGAAATCAGGGCTCGTTTTGGGTCATGCGTTTCAGGATGCGCTCGCCGCGCACTCGGAATCGAGGCTCTCGGGAGGAAATACCGGCCCAATGGCTCGTGAGTGGGGAGGGTTGTTTGGGTTGCTCGGCGACGAGGGCTAGGCTGTGTTCCGTCAGAGGATCTGGAACCAATTCACTTCGGGAAAAGGGACGCTGCGCGGCGTGCTTCCGTATTACCAAACGGTTCTTTCCGAGGTCGTGATCGACCGTGGTCCGGGGGATGCTTTCGAGCGGGTGCGGGGAATCATCGCAGGCGGCGATCAGCTCGAAATCGCCTGGTTGACAAGCGTCTTGTCTCAATGGAAGGCGCGGGGCAAGAAGGTGGCGCCAATTCGCAAGGACTGGCGGGACAGGGCGACCGAAGCAATCGGTCACGCGGAAACGCAAGCGATGAAAGCGGCGCTAGAAAACCCCATAAACGCGATTTGACAAAGTCTGCAGGTCGCCACGGGGCTCAGACCGGGTCACCGATCACTCTGGGGCGACCGACCTCGAATCCGGTCGCGCACCCCCCAGCGGGCCTCAACCTCCCGCCAACCCTCACCCGAAACGGTCTCTCGCGGAGCCCGTCCCGACCCGAAGGCCCCCGCTGTCAAGTCAGGCGTCCATCCCGGCAGCCCCCCAAGCCATTCAAACCACAGCGCAAAATAATTCCCGCCAACCTTGCAGGTAATTACGACCCCTTGGCGCACAATCATTCCATGATCGACGCGCAGGCCACCTTCGCGGCGGGAACTTCCCGCCGCGTTCGCGTCTCTGCGCCCCTTTTCCTCGGAAAATCGGCCCGAAACGCGCCGAAAGCCTCGGCAAAACAGGGAGTAACCCGCATGAATTGAAATATTTGCAAAAATCGGCCCTTTAGAATCAATCATTTACGGGAACACCCCCTCCGCAAATCCTTTGCCTTCAGATATTTGGATATGGAGACGGGGGGAGGGGGAGGGTCAACAGCGCCCCGCACCCCGCCGACTCGCTGGCTTGCTGACTTGCTGACTCGCTAACTCGCTGACTTGCTGACTTGCTGCCTTGTTCCCTGCTCTTACAAAATCGGAATCCCCGCGATTCGCTGCTGCCACTCCGCCGGACCGGTCTTGTGCACGCTGGTTCCCTTGGAGTCGACGGCCACTGTGACCGGCATATCCCGGACATCGAATTCGTAGATGGCTTCCATGCCCAGGTCCTCGAAGGCAAGCAGGCGCGAGCCGCGAATGGCCTTCGCGACCAGGTACGCCGCGCCGCCGACGGCCATCAGATACACCGCGCCGAACTCGCGGATGGCCGCGATGGCCTCCGGTCCGCGCTCGGCCTTGCCCACCATACCCAGCAGCCCGGTTTCGGCCAGCATCTGCCGCGTGAACTTGTCCATGCGCGTGGCGGTGGTCGGCCCGGCCGGCCCCACGACTTCGTCGCGCACCGGGTCCACCGGACCGACGTAGTAGATGAACCGGTTGCGGAAGTCGACAGGCAATTTTTCGCCGCACGTGAGCATTTCGCACAGGCGCTTGTGCGCCGCGTCGCGCCCGGTCAAGAGCTTGCCGGTGAGCAGCAGAACCTCGCCCGGCTTCCACGCCGCGGCCTCGGCGCGCGTCACGGTGTCGAGGTTCACGCGCCGCGCTCTGGAGACGTCGTCGGTGAGCTTCGGCCAGTCGTCGAGCGACGGCGGATCGAGAAACACCGGTCCCGATCCGTCGAGCACGATGTGCGCGTGGCGCGTCGCCGCGCAGTTGGGGATCATGGCCACGGGCAGGTTCGCCGCGTGCGTCGGGTAGTCGAGCACCTTCACGTCGAGCACCGTCGTCAGCCCGCCGAGTCCCTGCGCGCCGATGCCCAGGCGGTTCACTTTCTCGAAGAGCTCGAGGCGCAGCTTCTCGGCGGTCGTCTTCGCTCCGCGCGCTGCGAGCTCCTGGATGTCGATCGGCGCCAGCAGCGACAGCTTGGCCAGCTGCATCGCCTTGTCGGCCGTGCCGCCGATGCCGATGCCCAGAATTCCCGGCGGACACCAGCCTGCGCCCATCGTCGGCACTGTCTTCAACACCCACTCGACGACGGAATCCGACGGGTTCAGCATGACGAACTTGGCCTTGGCCTCCGAGCCGCCGCCCTTGGCCGAGACCGCAACCTCGACCGTCGAGCCCGGCACCAGCTCCACCGTCACGCAGGCCGGAGTGTTGTCCTGCGTGTTCTTCCGCGCGCCCGCCGGATCGGCCAGAACCGACGCGCGCAGTTTGTTGTCGGGATCGAGATAGGCGCGCCGCACGCCTTCGTCGACCATCTGCTGCAGGTCCTTCGGCTCCTCGCCCGGGCCGGATTCGAAGCGCACGTCCATGCCCACCCGGACAAAGGCGTTCACGATGCCCGTGTCCTGGCAGATGGGCCGGTGGCCCTCGGCGCACATGCGGCTGTTGATGAGGATCTGCGCGATGGCGTCGCGCGCCGCCGGCGACGGCTCACGCTCGTAGGCGGCGGCGAGCGAGCGGATGAAGTCGACGGGGTGGTAGTAGCTGATGTACTGCAGCGCGCCCGCTACGCTCGAGACGAAATCTTCCTGGCGGATAACGGTCATGGGGAATCCCTCAAGCTGTAAGTATCCACCGGCAGAGCCGGTGGCTTTACGGTTGCTGGCCCCTCAAAGGGGCCTGACCGCAACCGTCCGAAGCAAAAGCAAGAACAAAAGCAAAGACCTCGTACTGCTGTCTTCACTGCCGCAGCGCAGGCAATTCGGGGGAGAACATACTCCCGGAATTCTCAAAGTTCTACTGCCACCCCGGCAGAGCCGGGGGATCTCCCTTTTGGATTAGAGTATTCGATGCCGGATCGGGTCCGAAATCCACTTGAGAGAACCAGAAACGTCGAAAGCGATTGCGCCCAGAGTGCAATGGCCGAAGCCTGGCTAGGCGGCTGGATTCGTGCGCCCCGCCGGCGGAGCGCTCAGTTGCTGGCGCAGGCTGCCCGCCAGGTCGGCAACCACGCGCAGACGGTCGGCGACCGGCGGAGGAACCTCGCTTCCGCTCAACGCCAACTGCGAGTGCAGCAGAAGGCCGGCGACCGTGGATTTAAGCTCGGCTTCCATGGCGGCGGCGGCCGCCCGCCGGGCCAAGGCCTGCTCGCGCTCGCGGCGGTTGAGCGCCGCGCGAATCTCCCGCACCAGCCGCGCCGCTCCGGAGAGGGCGAAGTTGATCTGCAGGGGAATGGCCAGGCCCGCTTGTTCGCAGATCCGGTCCGCGGCCGCAGGATCGCACTCGGCCAGAGTTTCGTCGATCACCACGGCCTGGAACTCGTGGCGACGCAGCGCAGCCAGAGCATCCCTGCGCCCCGAGGCCACCTCGACCTCCATCCCCAGTTGCGCACCCACCACGGCGGCGCAGTTGCGCGCGCCCTCGATCCCGGTCACCATCAGAATGCTCATGTTCGTTCCCCCAACCGATGTTCTCGCGCCTTCTTCGTCTTGAGCTTTCAGCCGTCAGCTCTCAGCTTTCAGCGACCCTCTTGAATCCGCTCTCAGCCCTCGGATCTGGCCTAGATGTCGATCCGGCCTAAGTGCCGAAGCTCAGAGCGAACAATCGCAGTTCCACGCAAGAAGCTGAGGGCTGAAAGCTGATGGCTGAAGGCTGAAGTTATTCTTCGTGCAGCGGGTCGGCGATCCCGTATTCCTTCAACTTGCGGTAGAGCGTGGTCTTGCCGATGCCCAGAAGCTTTGCCGCCTGCAGCTTGTCGCCGCTCAGGGTACGGATGGCGCCGAGGATGGCTTCGCGTTCGAGGTCCGCCAGAGTCTTTACCTCGGGAGCGCCCGGCGCTCCGGCCTCCTGCCCGGCGGCCGCGGCGGCGCGCCGCGCCTCCAGACCCTGCTGCTGCAGCTGGGTGGGCAAATCGCCCAGGTGGAGCACCGGTCCGGAGGACAACGCGCAGGCCCGCTCGAGCGAGTTCTCGAGCTCCCGCACATTGCCCGGCCATTCGTAGTGCATCATGGTGCGCAGCGCCTCGTCGCTCAGCGTGAACTTGCGATTGTGCTCGCGGCTGATGCGATCCAGAAAGTGCGCCGCCAAAAGCGGAATATCCTCGCGGCGGTTGCGCAGGGGCGGCAGCCGCAAGTTGACCACGTTCAGCCGGTAGAACAGATCCTTGCGGAAGCTGCCCTTTTCGACCATTGCGCCCAGGTCCCGGTTAGTGGCGGCCACGATGCGCGCCCGGATCGGCACGCGGTGGGTCGCCCCGACCGGCCGGACCTCTTTCTCCTGCAGCGTGCGCAGGAGCTTGGACTGCAGATCGAGCGAGAGCTCGCCGATCTCGTCGAGGAACACGGTTCCCCCCTCGGCCGAAACCAGCAGTCCGTCCTTGGAGCGATTGGCCCCGGTAAAGGCGCCCTTGACGTAGCCGAAGAGCTCGCTTTCGATCAGGGTCGGAACCAGAGAACCGCAGTCGACGGGCAGGAAGGGTTTTGGGGCGTTGGGGCCGTAGGCGTGGATGGTTCGCGCCACCAGCTCCTTGCCCGTCCCGCTCTCGCCCAGGATCAGCACCGGGTGCGCACTCTGGGCCACCTTGGAGAGGATGCGATAGATCTTCTCCATCTCCGCGGATCGGCCGATCATCGCGCCCAGTCCCTCGGAGAGCCGCAGCCGCTCCCTCAGCTGACGGGTCGCCGTGTCGGTCATGTGGCTTTGCGCGGCACGGTCGAGCACCGTCGAAAGCTCGTCCATGGCGAAGGGCTTGGTCAGGTAGTCCGAGGCTCCGCAGCGCATGGCCTCCACGGCCGCGTTCACCGAGCCGGTCGCGGTCATGGCGATCACCGAGGTGTCGGGATAGAGCAGCTTGACCTCGGCGACCAGTTCCAGCCCCTCGTTGGAGGCGGCAGGCAGGTTCACGAGCAGTATGTCGGCGGTGTGGCCGCGCAGCAGGCTTCTGGCCTGCCCCAGGTCGCCCGTGCTTTCCACCGCATAGCCCAGGCTGGCCGCGATCTCCGCGCAAGCCGACCGCACCGCCGCGTCCGCGTCGACGACGAGCAGGTGCAAGCGGACCGCCGGTTCGGCGAGTTGGGTAAGGAACTCCATCTCCCGTGTATTGAAGACTGTCTCCAGCATTGTATTCGCCTCGCGCGTGTTGGGATATCGCTACTTTCGAGCCTTGGGCAGCCGGCCTTCGGCTTCCACCCCGAGCAATCGGCTCCCGGCTCATCGCATTCCGTCGTCCCAGCCCCTCATTCGCCTTCCGTTTCCGTTGCCCTTCAGTCGCCTTCCAAGATCGCTGCCCCGGACCGTCGCACCGCTGTCAGGCTGAACCCAGGGGGCCAAGAGCTATCGGCCAGCGTTCCGGACCGGCAGCTCGATCTCGAAGCGTGCTCCCCCCTGCTCCCGGTTGCCGGCCGCGATCCGCCCTCCCGCACCCTCGATGATGGCGCGCGTGATGGCCAGCCCCAGCCCGCGATGAAACGGCGTCCAGTTGCCTTCCTCGCGGTCGCCGCGGCGGGTGGTGTAGCCAGAGGCAAAGATCGCCTCCAACTCTTCGTCCGGAATCCCCGGGCCATTGTCCTCAACGGTCAACGCCACCGAGGCAGCGGCGCCCTGCGCAGCCGGACGCTCGCTCAAACCGATCGAGATGCGCCCGCCGCCGGGCATCGCCTCGGCCGCGTTCTTCACCAGATTCACCAAGATCCGCGTCAGATCCTCTCCCGTCAGCCGCACCGGCTGCGCGCCCCCATCGGCATCGATGGTCAACCCGATCGAAGGACCGGCCAACGCCGCAAGCAGGTTCCGGTTTGCGAGCAACTCCGCAGCCAGATTGGCCACCGGAACGGCGGGCAGCAGGTCCCAGCGCCGGTTGCGATTCGCGGCCCCGGCAGGGCCGGGCCTGGAGTCCCGATCAAGAGCCGGATCGGGGCCCGGCGCCACCCCCGATGCGGTTGGCTGTCGTCCCCATTCAGCCCGATCGGAACCGGATGGACCCACCGCCGGAACGCTCCGGGCATCCAGCGCCACCACCTTCTCCACCAAGCGGCGGCTGGCCGCGGCGACCAGCCGCAGTTCCTGCCCGTAGTGGGCGTATGGAGCGGCCAGCACTCCGGGCTCCTCCAGCAGATCACAGTAAAGCCCAAGAGCCGTCACCATGTTTCGCGCATCGTGCGCGACCTCCGAGAGCGTCTCGCCGACGCCGCGCATCCGGGCGAGCGTCTCGACGAGGGTCTCCACGCGCTTCCGCTTTTCGCCTTCGCTCCCGCGCAATGGCCCCATAGGAACCGCCGCTTCGCCCATTCCCCCGGCTGCCTCGCCTTTTGCCCTTGCCTGACTGGTTTGTTGCATACCCCGGTTCCTTTCCTCCCAGAGCGGTTGACCGCGAACTGCCTAAAAGACCGACCCGCCCCAGTTCTTCTCTCGTTGTCCCCGGCACTGCCAATCCGATGTTTCCTTCTTCTCTGCCCTTTTCCCGACCCTTATCTCTTTCGTGCGCTCTTTGCCGGGGTTTCTTTCCTCGGCTTGGTTCCCAGGATTCCTTCTCAGACCCTCGTTTCCGTGGCTCTGTCTCTTCCCTTGGCTCCCCTGGATCTCTCTTGCCTTGGTTCCTGTGCTTCCTTCTCCTGCCCAGGTTCCCGTTTCCGATCCACGGCCCGGACTTTGTCCTGATTTCATACACGCCGCGTGCCAAACCAGAACGCAAACCTTAAGTACTTGATAAGGAGACAGATGAGTGTCCAAGTTGCCGCCTTCCGCACTGCCCGGCGCCGGCGACTTGGCCCAAATCGGGAAACGCGCCGGCCGGGCATTGCTCATAAGCCACGCCTCTTAAACCACTTAAGGCGTATTTCCTGTTCCGGAACGAGGATTCCTCGTTTTCCCGTCTCGGAACCGCCGGTCCACTCCGCCTGATATCCCGTTCCGCTCCCGTACAATCCCTCTATGCAGGCAACCGATTCCTTCCTTCGTCCCGGCGGCAGAGGTCCCGCCCAGCTTCGTCCCCTCACGCTGGCTCCCGGCTTCGTTCAGACTGCGGAGGGCTCCGTCCTGGTCACCCTCGGCAACACTCGCGTACTCACCTGCGCCACCGTCGAACAGGGCGTGCCCGGCTGGCTGCGCAACTCCGGGCGCGGATGGGTTACGGCCGAGTACTCGATGCTGCCGCGCGCCACCGTCACGCGGACCCCGCGCGAGAGCGAGCGCGGCAAAATCGGCGGCCGGACGCACGAGATTCAGCGCCTGATCGGCCGCAGTCTGCGCTCGGTAGTCGACATGCAGGCGCTGGGCGAGCGCACCGTGATTCTGGATTGCGACGTGATTCAGGCCGACGGGGGCACGCGCACGGCGGCCATCACCGGCGCGGCCGTGGCGCTCTGGCTGGCTCTCGACGCGCTGGTGAAGGCGGGAACATTGAAGCAGTCGCCGATGAAGCAAATGGTGGCCGCAACGTCGGTCGGCATCGTCGGCGGCATTCAACTGCTCGACCTCTGCTACGAAGAAGACTCTCAGGCCGAGGTGGACATGAACGTGGTGATGACCGCCGATGGCGGCCTCATCGAGACCCAGGCGACGGCGGAAAAGGGCAGCTTCAGCCGCGCCGAGCTCAGCGGCTTGATCGACCTTGCCGAGAAGGGCTTGAAGGAGATCTTCGCCGTGCAGCAGGCAGTGTTGCAGTAAACAGGGGACCTGAGAGGCAGCGACTGACGGAACAGGAAAGCATGGATCCCTGCCTACGGACCCAGCTCCCCGCTCCCGGTTCCCTGTTCCCGATCCCTTTTCTCTCCTTACAGTTCCCGATCCTGCGCTCTTCTCCCATCGGGCGGGACGCGATTTCGACCTTTTGCCGCGATGGCTCGTCTATTCATAGTGGACCGGTGTTTCCCTCCGATATCGAAAGAATGGAATTGCGGAGCAAGACTTCATGAGAGAGAAGAAGACAATGCCGGGGGCGGCTGCCATTGCCCTCGCGGCGGTGGCGCTGTTGCTGGCCGCGGCGCACATTGCGCAGGCGCAGACCTTGCGCTATCTGGGCACGATTACGGCCATCGCTGGCGACACGCTCACCGTCAAGACCGACGCCGGCGACCTGCGAACGGTTCAGGTTCCGCCCTCCGCGCAGCTGAAGCGCATCGAGCCGGGGCAGACCGATTTGAGCAAGGCGGAGCCCATGGATTTCAGCGGCCTGGCCACGGGCGATCGCGTGCTGGTCACGCTGGACCCCAATTCGACCGGCGCCCCGCCGCAGGCGGCGCGGATCGTCGCCATCAAGCAGGCCGACGTCACCCGCGAGAGCGACGCGTGGAACCAGGGGGTGCACGGCCTGGTGAAGAGCATCGATCCCGCGGCAGGCGCGATCGTGGTGAACACGCGCGCCGGGACGGTGACCAAGGCGGTCACCGTGACCGTCGCCAAGTCCACCGTGCTCAAGCGGTATGCGCCGGGTTCGGTGCGCATCGACCAGGCACGGCCGGGACCCATTGACGCCATCCGGCCCGGCGACCAGTTGTGGGCCCGAGGAACGAAAAGCCCCGACGGAACCGCCCTCGCGGCAGACGCTGTGGTTTCGGGCAGTTTCCGCTCCATCGCCGGAACCGTTCTCTCGACCGATCTCTCCGCGTCCACGATTGCGGTGAAGGATCTGGCGACCAAGAAGCCCGTGACCGTCCGGGTCAGCGCCGATGCCCAGGTGCGCCGCCTGGACGACGCCATGGCCGCGCGCATTGCCGCGCGCCTGAAGGGAACGCAGGCAGGCTCGGGAGCCCACACCGCGGCCAACGGCTCCGCCAACGGCAATAGCGGAACGCTGCGCCCGTTCAGCCAGAGCGGCGCGGGTGGCGCGGGCAACGGCGACCTGGAAAGCATTCTGGAGCGCGCGCCCGCCGTCCAGCTCGGCAGTCTGCAAAAAGGCGAAGCGGTGATGATCGTGGCCACCGAAGACACATCGGGGGTCAACGCCGTCAAGCTGCTGGCTGGAGTCGAGCCGCTGCTCCAGGCGCCCGAGGCGCAGGACCTGCTCTCCAGTTGGAGCCTGAACCAGGGTGAATCCGCAGGCGGCACCGAGTAACCGTGCCCATGTCTCAATCAACCGCAAGTGAGGGGATCTTGGATTCAATATCGACGTCACGTGGCTCGATCGCTTTCTTGATTGCTTTGGTGCTCGCCTCCGGGTGCGCAGTGGCGCGCGCGCAGTCGCCGCAGCCTTCAACCGGCGCCCCGGCTCCCGCGATGGCGCCATCGTTACAAACGGCTCCGTCTCAGGATCAATCGGCGGCGCCGGCCGCGGCTCCCGCGGCCTCACCCGCTCCCACTCAGGCAGCGCCTGCGGCGGCTGGCACGCTCCATGGCCATATCCTGGACCCCACGGGGGCGCTGATTCCCGGCGCGCAGGTGACGGTTCTGACGGCGGCCGGCAAGAACGCGGGCTCCGTGGCTGCCGACGCCGCCGGCGGCTATCAGATCGGCAAGCTTCCCGCGGGAAGCTACGTCGTCGAGGCAACCTTCGAGGGCTTCGCGCCCTTCGTTTCGCAGCCGATTCAACTGAACGCTGGCCAGACCAAGAACGTCGACATCAAGATGGCGATCGAGGCCGCGCAGCAACAGGTCGTGGTCACCGACGAGGGCGGGCCGACGGTGAGCACCGACGCCGGCTCCAACGCCAACTCCATGGTCCTCAAGGGCAGCGACCTCGACGCTCTATCGGACGATCCCGACGAGCTCTCGAACGAGCTGACGGCGCTCGCCGGCCCCTCGGCGGGACCGAACGGCGGCCAGATCTACATCGACGGATTCACTGGCGGCCAATTGCCCCCCAAATCCGCCATCCGCGAGATTCGCATCAACCGGAATCCGTTCTCGGCCGAGTTCGACCGCATCGGCTTCGGGCGCATCGAGATCCTCACCAAGCCAGGCACCGACAAGCTGCGCGGGCGATTCTTCGGCCAGGGCAACGACGACGTCCTCAACACCGGCAACCCGTTCACTGCGGAGCTTCCTTCGTATTACAGTTACCAGTACAACGGGACGGTCAGTGGTCCTCTGTCCAAGTGGGCGTCGTTCTTCGTGAGCGTCGAGGACCGGGAGACGCAAACCGACAACGTGTATTCGATTCTGGGCGGGCCGGTCTACAACGCGACGGCCAACACCTGGTCGGTGAGCTCGGGCTCGGTCGCGGGCAGTCTCTTCAGCCCCGCCAACTTTCTCAATGTCTCGCCGCGCATCGACCTGCAGCTCGGCCAGAAGAATACGCTCACCCTGCGCTACCAGTTCTTCCGCAACAACCAGAGAGGCTCGCTCGGCCAAACCTCGCTTCCATCAACCTCCAGCAGCTCCGATTCGAATAGTCACGACGTTCAGCTCGACGACACGCAGGTGATCAACGACCGGATGGTGGACGAGACGCGCTTCGAGTACCGCCGCTCCAATTCCTCGTCCACGCCCGTAAGCACCGCGCCCAGCTTCAGGGTTCCCAGTGTGTTTTCAGGCGGCGGAAACGGCGGCCAGTCTTCCAATTCGCACTCCGATCATTACGAATTGCAGAACTTTGTTACGTTGACCAAGGGAAAACAGGCCATCAAGTTCGGCGCCTGGCTGCGCGACGACCGCAATGCCACGACCGCCGACTCAAACTTCAACGGCAGCTTCACCTTTCCTTCCGTCACGGCCTTCGTCGATACGTGGAATGGCGTCGTCGCCAATGATACCTTTGCCGAAATCGCGGCGGCCTGCCCAGCCACGCAGTCGGGCGGATGCCTTCCCACGAAACTGAGCTACACAACCGGACCGGTTGCCTTCCAGGGCAACGTCTTCAACGCCGCGCTCTACTACCAGGACGACTGGACGGTCAGCAAGCTGCTCACCCTCTCCGGCGGCCTGCGCTGGGAGTCGCAGAACCACACTGCCGATCGCGACGACTGGGCTCCGCGCATCGCCTTCGCATACGCTCTGGACGGCCACAAGAAGGGCGCCACGTCCAAGACCGTCCTGCGCGGCGGATTCGGGTTCTTCTACGACCGTTTCGGCGTAGGCAACCTGATGAATCTGGAGATGCTGAACGGCACCTCCAAGAGCCAGACGCAGAACACGATCAGCGACCCGGCGTGTTTCAGCGGCACCAGCCTGAGCTCGATCAGCGGCGGCATTGCCTCCTGCGGCACGGGCTCGGCGGTCACGCCACAGATTTACTCGATCTCGCCCACCTACCGCTCCCCTTACATGGAGCAGGCCACCATGAGCCTGGAACGCCAGGTGACCAAGAACGCCACGCTCACGCTCACCTACCTGCACACCTCGGGCTTCCACCAGTTGGTGGTGCGCGACGCGAACGCCTACCTGCCCGGCGAGTATCGAATCGACCCGAACGATCCGGGAGGCCCGCCCATCATCAACACCACCATCAACAACGGAACGCGCCCCGACACGAATTCCACCTGCTTGACCAACAACGATTGCCCAGGCATCGTGAAACAGTATTTCCCCGAGGCGGTGTTCAATCAGAATCAGCTCGTCGTGAACATCAATGCCCGGCTCTCGGCCAAATTCAACCTGATGGGCCTCTACAGCAACAGTTGGGCGAACTCCGACGGGGGAGGAGGATCGACGCCTTCGAACTCTTATAACCTGCGGCAGGATTACGGGCGCGCGAGTTTTGTGCGGCCGCAGTGGCTGCTGCTGATGGGCAACTACAACGGCCCCTGGGGGATTACCTTCAATCCGTTTCTCGAGGCGCAGGCGGGCTCGCCGTACAACATCACCTCGCCCTACGACCTGACGGGCGACAACTTCTTCAACGACCGGCCTTCTTACGCGGGTTCGTCGGCCATCGCGAGCAACGTCGTGCAGACCAGCTTCGGCAAGCTGGATGTCGTGCCCCAGGCAGGTGAGACGACCGTTCCCATTTCGCTGGGCAACAGCCCGGCTTCGGTCGCTTTTAACCTGCGCGTCGGCCGGACCTTCGGCATCGGGCCGAAGGTGCAGACTTCGTCTTCAGGTCCCTCTCAGGGCGGTCCGCCTCCGGGAGGCCCTCCGCCTGGCGGTGGCGGGCCGGGTGGTGGCGGGCCGGGTGGCGGCTTTGGCCCAGGCGGTCCGTTCGGCGGCGGTGGGCGTGGCGGCCCTGGCGGAAGCTCATCCGCAGCCGCGACCAAATACAGCCTCAACTTCAACGTTCAGGCCCTGAATCTGTTCAACGACATCGATTACGGCACGCCGAATGGCGGTATTCAGCCGACCTACAATTCAAACACCGGCCTTTATGGTCCGGGCACGCAGTTCGGAAAGTCGACGGGCCTCGCCGGCGGAATCTTCTCCACCGGCGCCGCAGCACGACGCATCTACTTCCAGGTCTCGTTCCAGTTCTGACGGCCGCAGGGGGGAGTGGTGGCCTAGGGCCGGAGCCAGTCGATCCGGCCCTTTTTTGTTGCTGGACGGCGAGCAGAGAGTCGTGGCTGGCGAATGGCGGATTGGGATCGGGATCGGCATCTGCGGGTCTTCTTTTCCCCTACTCCGTGTTCTCTGTTCACCGTTCACCGTTCACCGATTTGTACAGCGCCTCCCATTTGTCCGCGGCCACGTCAATACCGAATTGGCGCACAATCCGCTGGCGAGCTTCGCGGCCGCGCTCGGCGAGCGCTTCTCTGCCCTGCTGCATGGTTGCGATCATGGCTTCCGCCAGCGCCCGCGGGTTCCTGGCCTCGACGAACGTGCCTGCGTCCCCGGCCAGTTCGCGCACCCCGCCTACATCCGTTGCGACAACCGGTTTCTCCATCGCCATGGCCTCGCCCACCACCAGCGGCATTCCCTCCCATGCCGAACCCAACACGAACGCATCGGCCGCATCGAGTAATGCAGGCAGGTCGCGGCGCAGCCCCAGCCATCGAACCGCATCGCCGACGCCCAATTCCCGGCACAGGGCCTCGAGCTCGCCAAACCCGCTTCCCGGAATCTCGCCTGCAATCCACAAGCGAGCTTTGGAACGCTGTCTGCGCACCTGAGCGAACGCCCGCAGCAAATTTGGGTAGTCTTTTGCCGGGGCGATCCGGCCGATCGCGATCCAGATGAATTCCTCCCCTGCTTCCGCCTCGGACCCGCCCATCTCCGCTCTCAGGCGCGCTCTGCGGCGTGCGTCGGGAACGAATTCGCCGACATCGATCCCATTCCGCACGACGGTGCATTTGCGCCGGGGTACCGCCTTGAGCCGGATAAAACGCTCGGCGGCAGCTTCACTCACGGCAACCGTGTGGCGGCTTAGAGGATCGGTGAGCCGGTAGGCCAGCATCCGCCACCAGCGGCCCTCGTACACGTTGTGGACCGTCGAGAGCACGGCCATGCCCGGCACGAGCGGCCGCAGCAGGCGAGCAAAGAGATTCGCGGGGAAGCTATGACTGTGCACCAGGTTCGGCCGGAATTCGCGCAAGAAGCGGCGCGCACGAATCAATCCCGCCAGGACACTGCCCGGCGTTTTTCGAATTCCCAAATAGAGCGGCTCGATCGGTGCCGGCCACTCCTCCGCTTTGCGGGGCATGAGAACCAGCAGGGCAACCGCGTGTCCGCGCTTCGCCATTCGCTCCGCGACCGCCAGCGCCTGTTTTTCCGCTCCGCCTACCCCGAGCGAAGGTAGCAGCATCACGATGCGCATGGGTTCCAACCCTTACCGGAAGATCGAACCCACCGATGATAGCGCAGGGTACACGGCTCTGGCCGCGCGGAGAACAGCGGGCTGCCCCAGCGACAAGTTTTTCAAATTCAAAGAAATCCTCATGCCAATTCCCATAAAGCGGCTGTACAATCCCCTCAAGGAGACCTATGGCCGGGGATATTCAACTCACATGCAGCGACTGCGGGCAGGACTTCACCTTCACCGCTGCCGATCAGGCGTTTTTTCAGGAACGTGGTTACTCGACCCCGAAGCGTTGCAGGGCTTGTCGTACAGCAAGGAAGAGCGAACAAGGGGGATCCGGCTACCGTTCGGCTCCGTCACAGGGAACTCCTGTGATTTGTTCGGGTTGTGGCCAGCCAACCACAGTTCCCTTTGAGCCCCGTGGCGATCGGCCGGTTTACTGCCGGGACTGCTACACGGCTCGCAAGGGCGGCTCGTCCCACTCGCGCGACCGCGGGTAGTCGCCGCGCGGTTCCAGCGCGGCAATGCAGATAGTCCAGAACGCCGCTAAGGCCGGCGCGATCAGTTGTCGCGCGTCCGGCCGCAGGCGGCTCGGCGAGTCCGGCGTCTTTTGTGTACCCGGCAGACGGGATCGGTCAGGCCTTTCCGACTTCCGCATCGATCCCGCGAATCGGCAGGCTCGGGTCTCTCCCTCAGTGTGATTGGCGGCCAATCGGATCTAGACGCACTCTCCACCCATTGGACAGAACCGCTTCCGCCCGATAAACTGCGCTCACGGCCCCCCCTTACATATTCGCGCACATGAGTCCATCTTCAAACTCCATCGCCTCTCAACTCTCGTTTGCGGGATTCGCCTGGAAGAATCTCTGGCGCCGGCGCCTCCGGACCTTTCTGACGCTTCTCGGGATTACGATGGGAATCGGCGCCTTCGTGGCCTTAGTCGGGTTTTCGCGCGCCTTCGAACACGAATGGCTGCGCATGTATACCAGTTCCGGGATCGACATCGCGGTGGTGCAGACGAATTTCCTCTCCAGTTCCCTCGATCAGTCGCTCGAATCCAAGGTTCGCACCGCCCCCAATGTGGCCCTCGTCGCGCCCATCATCTTCAACCTGATGGATCTGACTCCCGAGGTGAATGCGCTGGCCTACGGCTGGCCGGCCGACTGCTATGAGCTGGATTCCCTCACCATACTCTCGGGCCGCCGTTTTCGCGATGGTCAGCCCGAGGTTCTTGTGGGCGATCTGCTGGCCTCAAACCTGAACAAGAAGGTCGGCGATACCCTGCCCATTCAGGGCTCCAACTTCACCCTAGTTGGGATCTTCCACGGGGGCACCGCATTGGAGGACGGCGCGGTGATTCTGCCGCTCGACCAGATGCAGACCATTGCCAGCATGCAGGGCAAAGTGACGGCATTTCACGTTCGTCTTCGCCCGACGCCCCCCGGTGTTTCCTACAGCCAATACGTGAAGCAGACGCAAACGGCAATCGAATCCGCCTTGCCGGGCACAAAGGCCGTCCCCGCAGCGGAGCGCGCGGCCAACAATCAGATTGTCGACCTCGCCCATTCCGTGGCCTGGGGCACGTCGCTGATCGCACTGGTCGTCGGCATCCTGGGCATTGCCAACACCATGGCTATGTCGGTCTTTGAGCGCACGCGGGAGATCGGCATCCTGCGCGCTCTCGGCTGGAAGGCCCGCCATGTGATTCTGCTGATCCTCACCGAAGCGACGGCGCTCGGCATCGGCGGCGGCCTGCTGGGCATTGCAGTCGGATGGGGAACCCTGCGGCTGCTTTCGACGCTGCCGCAGACCGCGAGCGTCGTTTCCGCTTCCGTATCGCCATTTCATTTGCTGGAGTCGCTTGCCATCGCCGTCGCTTCCGGGCTTGCCGCGGGAGCTTACCCGGCGTGGCGCGCCGCGCAGCTCTCTCCGGTGGAGGCACTACGTTATGAGTGAACCGTTCCTTGAAGGGCGCGGCCTGGCAAAAAGCTACGACGACGGCCGGGTTGTCGCCCTGCGCGGCGTCGATGTTTGCATCGATGCCGGCGAATACGTGGCCATCAGCGGCCCCAGCGGCAGCGGCAAATCCACGCTCCTCCATCTCCTCGGCGGACTCGATTCGCCCACGCAGGGAGAAGTGCGGTTTCGCGGATCTTGTCTGGGATCGGCGGTCGATCTGGACTCCTACCGTTCCCGTCAAGTTGGCTTCATTTTCCAGGCGTTCCACCTGCTGCCTACGCTCCGTGCAGTCGAAAACGTGCAAGTGGCGATGCTGGCCACCAGCGAGCGCGCCAATCACCGCGCCGAGCGCGCCGTTGCTTTGCTCGAAGAAATGGGCCTCAAGCACCGCATGAACCACTATCCCAACGAGCTCTCCGCCGGCGAGCGGCAGCGGGTTGCGATCGCCCGCGCATTGGCCAACGACCCCGCCGTCCTTCTGGCCGACGAGCCCACCGGCAACCTGGATAGCGTCAATTCCGCTCACATCATGGAGATTCTGCGTGGCATCCAAGAGCAACGCGGCATGACGCTGGTGATCGTGACCCACGAGAACGAAATCGCCCAAAGCGCTCCGCACCACATCCGCATCCGCGACGGAAGGATCGAAGAATGAGGGTGCTGCGGTTGGCCTCCCTCGCCGTGGCGGTTCCCATGCTGTGCGCTCAGACTGCCGGCGTCAACGATCTCGTGGCCGCGCAGCGCAAGCAGCTTCAGGCCGCAGACTTTCGCGCCTCCGGCCAGTTGGTTCGCGTCCAGGCCAACGGCGTCCGCGTCAGTGTTCCCATCACCGTCAGGGCGCATTGGTTCCTCGGTTTGTTGCGCATGAGAGTCGAGATCGGCGCCCCTGGAAAACCCGTCGCCGGACCCGTTTCCGGCCTCCATTTGCCGGTCCACCTTCTCATGGATTTGCGCGCAGATGGCCAAAACGCGATCTGGATCGCGCATCCCGGCGACCAGTCCGCCGCTGCCCTGCCCTTCGCCCAATGGAGCGACGGCCCGCTCGGCCCCGATTTCAGCTACGAGGATTTCCTGGAGGAGCAGTACTTCTGGCCCAACCAGGCATCGGCGGGCAAGGCCAAGCTGGGCGCGCGCGATTGCGAAATCGTGAAGAGCACGCCCGGCCCCGGCGAAAAAACCCATTATTCTGAAGTCAGGACGTGGATCGATCCCTCGATCGGATTCCCCGTTTACGCCGAGAAGACCATGAAGGGCTCTGGAGCAGTCAAGGAGTTTACCTCCTTCGGCCTGCGTCACGAACAGGGCCAGTGGTCGGCGCACCAGGTTGAAGTGAAGACCCGCGGGCAGGCCGGCTCCACGCTGCTGATTATCGATCGCGGTAGCGCCCGCGCCAATCTCACCGCCGCCGACTTCAGTCTGGCGCAACTGACAAAATTCTAGGAGACCATGGACCTCGCCCTCTGGATTTCGGCGCTTGTTGTTGTTCTTCTTACGGGGGGCGTGGTGTACCAACTGCTGGGCAGCCTCCGCGACCGCAGGATCCACACCGCCGAAGGGCGCTCGGTGACCATCGACAACCGGTCCAGGCTCTATCTGTTCGAGATGGGCCTCGGCGAACCCACGGTGCTCTTTGAAGCCGGCATCGGCGCTACGCACCTCAACTGGCGCTCCGTCCAGGAAGCCACCGCGCAATTCACGGCCACCGTCTCTTACGACCGCGGCGGTCTGGGCTGGAGCAGCCGCTGCCGCACGCCTCGCACCCCCGGCAACATCGCCGCCGAGTTGCATCAGATGCTGGAGCGCGCCGGCCTCAAGCCGCCCTACATCCTGGTCGGACACTCCTTCGGCGGGCTGGTCATGCGCCGTTATGCCCTGCTCTACCCTGAGGAGGTCTCCGGCGTAGTGCTCGTCGATCCCATGCGCTGCGAGGAATGGCCTCCGCTGAACCCGTCGAAGCAATCGCAGATCGCGCTGGGCCGCAGGTTGATCCGTTGCACCATGCCGGCTGTTCATTTCGGCCTGGTGCGCTTCTTGATCTCGCTGCTGCTCCGCCACTCCGGAGGGATCTCCGACCAAGTCGCCGGCGCCACCGGACCGAACAGCCGCCACGTCGTGCGCCGGATCAAGACCGAAGTGGGGAAGATGCCCCGGGAGGTGTGGCCGGCGGTGGCCGCGCACTGGTCGCGGCCCGGCTTCTACGCCGGAATTCGCAGCCATATCCGATCCATCCCGTCGACCGTCACGGAAATGCACGCGGCCGAGCCGATCCGCTCCATTCCCGTCACGGTCCTGACGCCCGGAAACTCCGCGCCCCTCTCCGACGACGATCTGAGGCGCATCGGAGATCGCGCGCAGCAGGTCGTCGCCGATCAGAGCGCACACTGGATCCATCTCGACCAGCCCGAGCTCGTTGTCGACTCCATCCGCGCGCTGTTGGACGCATCGGTCACTCAGACGGTCGCCGCCGCAAATTGAGCCTGAAACGGCTCCCGGCCCGCCTGTCCGAGCGGGCGCGCCCCTCTTTTCCTCATGCGTCCCGGCTCGGAGTTTCTCCGCTATCCTGTAACGGTGCGTCCTGCTCGTGACTTTATTGAGGCAGGAAGCGAGGGCTCCGATGGAAGTAAAGGTTTCGCAACTCGATGGAGTTAAGTTCAACATTCAGGCACGATCGCACACCATCGCCTGCGATCAGCCGGTAGACAATGGCGGCACCGACTCCGGCATGACGCCCCCCGAGCTGCTGCTCGCGTCGCTCGGCTCCTGCGCCGCCTTCTACGCCGCGCAGTACTTGAGGACCCGCAACCTGGCGCAAAAGGGAGTCGAAGTCGCGGTCACAGCGGAAAAGCTGCTGCAACCAGCGCGGCTCGGCAACTTCCGCATCGTGGTCAGGAATCCGGTACCGCTCACCCCCGAGCAAACCGAAGGGATGATGCGCTCCGTGCACCATTGCCTAATCCACAACACGCTTCTGTCCCCGCCGGAAATCAAGATCGAGCTCGTCGCCGGCGAGGAAGCCTAGTCGCCTTCTTGTGGGGCTCGGCAAATTGCGGCCCCCCAGCAGCGGGAATTCCCGGAGTTGAGCGGTGGCCTCGGGTTCAGGGCCGTTCTGTTCCCTGTTCTCTGTCTCTACGAGATTCGCACGCTCTTGCCGCGCGAGAGCACGGCGGCCTTGCGCCGGTCCTTCGACGCGTGGTCTATCCTCCGCCAAAAGCCGACGAAGTAGTCGACCGCCGAGATGGTCGACACCAGCACCGTGAAGTAAATCGCCGCCACCGCATACCAGTAAACCGGTACGACGATCACGCCGAACTGCCAAACATGCCAGCGGTGCGCGAGCGTCGCGGAAACCACCGAAACAATCTGCACCACGGTCTTCAGCTTGCCCAGCTCGCTGGCCGTGATGGTAAACCCCTCGGACGAGGCAATGGATCGCAACCCCGAGATCAGGAACTCGCGGCCGATGATCACCACCACGATCCATACTTTCACGACCTCCGGGTTGTAGGCGACCAGCGCGACGAAGGCCGCCGTCACCATGATCTTGTCGGCCAGGGGATCGAGCAGCATGCCCATGGTGGTGATCTGGCCGCGCTTGCGCGCCAGATACCCGTCCAGGCCATCCGTGATCGATGCCAGCACGAAAAGAACCGACGCCAGAATCTCCTGTTCCCCGTTCGCTCCGCGCCAGGGAAAGTGCGGCGACAGGATCCACAGGAACAGCGGGATCATGACGATGCGCGTCATCGTGATGGAGTTGGGAAGGTTCACGGCTGCAGAACCACACTTTCTTATCTCTGGTGGTGTGATCCCATTATTGCACCAGAGACGGTTCAGCGCGCCTTACCTCCGGGCGTGCGCCTTGGCCAGCGGAAACGACGAGATCAAGTATCCGCCTTGGTCGCTGTCGATCCGCTCCAATTCCAGCAGTTCCACCGATCTGGACATCACCAACCGGGTCCGGAAGAAATAGGTCTTCCCCGCTTCGGCCGTAAAGTGAGCAAGCTCGACGCGCTGGTCAACAAAGGAGGACTGCAACGTGGTGCAAACGTGGTGTTCGCCCGGCGCAACCGCGACTGCAAACCAGGAGTCTCCGTGCCCAGCGCCCACCCATGATCCATCCACGCCGTACTTTGTCGTCGGATACCCGATGGTCGACCCCCCATAACCAATTCCGGTATCGTGAATGAAATAGACCATCGCCTTTCCGGCCTCGGGCGGCATGGGCCCATGCTCGGCGCTGTCCAGGTCGACCTTAAAGCTTGCCTTGGCGGGGCCGCAAGCCGATGCCAGCCGGCCCTGCGGCGATCGTGGTTGCGATAGATCATTCTGTTGCGCAAACGCGGAGACGGAAAGGCAAAGAAATACAATAGCGGCTTTCATGGTCTCGCTCCTTGCGGGCGATGCGCCCAGACCCATGGATGCCCGGTTGTCTTGTTTGGTTGCGCTCGCAGAAACAAATAGCGGGAGAAGCTCCAGCCTCTCCCGCCAGGATCGGTCGCGCTTTAAGCGCTGCTACGCATAGAAACCGCGCTGCTTGATGGTGAACGCCACCCGGTCGATGGCCAGCATGTACGCGGCGATGCGATTGTTCACGTCGTGCGCCTCGGCATAGCGCACCACATCGTCGAAGCTGTCGCGCAGGATGGTTTCCAGCCGCTCGTTGACGTCCGACTCTTTCCAAAAGTATCCCTGCCGGTCCTGCACCCACTCGAAGTAGCTGGCCGTGACGCCGCCGGCGTTGGCCAGAATGTCGGGCACGATAAAGATCCGCTTCGCCGACAGGATCTCGTCGGCCACCGCGGTGGTTGGTCCGTTCGCTCCCTCGACCACGATTCGCGCCTTCACCTTGTCGGCATTGCGGCTGGTAATCACGTTCTCTGTCGCCGCGGGGATGAGGATTTCGCAATCCTCGACCAGCAATTCCTCGCTGGGCATGGCTTCCGCGCCGCGGAAACCGAGAATCGTGTTGTTTCGGTATCTGTATTCGAGCAATTGGTGGATGTCGATTCCGGCCGGATTGAACAAGCCGCCATCGCGCTCGGCGATTCCGATGATTTTGTAGCCCTGCTCCTGCAGCAGCCGCGCGGCATTCGATCCCACGTTGCCGAATCCCTGGATCACCACGCGACAGCCTTCCTGCGCCATGTTCAGGTAGCGCAGGCTCTCGTTGCACACCACCATCACGCCGCGGCCTGTGGCTTCGAGGCGCCCCTGCGAGCCGCCGATGTTCAGCGGCTTGCCCGTCACCACGGCGGTCACCGTCTGCCGCATGTGCATGGAGTAGGTGTCCATGATCCACGCCATGGTCTGTTCATTGGTGTTCACATCCGGCGCGGGAACGTCCTTCTCCGGCCCGATGAACTCGATGATCTCCGACGTGTAACGGCGCGTCATGCGCTCCAGCTCGCTCTTGCTCATGTTCTTCGGATCGCAGATGACGCCGCCCTTGGCCCCGCCGAAAGGAATGTTCACCACCGCGCACTTCCACGTCATCCAGCTCGCCAGCGCGCGCACCTCGTCCAGCGTCACATCCGGTGCGTAGCGGATGCCGCCCTTGCACGGGCCGCGGGCGACGTTGTGCTGCACGCGGAATCCCGTGAACATGTCGATCATCCCGTTGTCCAGCGTTACTGGAAAATGAACGATCAGCTCTCGCGATGGAGAGCGCAGCACCTTCCACATCCCCTCATCGAGATTCAGCTTCCGCGCGGCAAAGTCGAAGCGCGCGTTCTGTGCTTCCCACGGATTGATCTCCTGGTCCAGCGTCACATTCGTTCCCGTTGACATATCTCTTCTCCATCTCCTTCCGCAGCCGGGCATCTGCACCCAAGCGCGGCTTCCGCTTCTCCAGCATATCGGCGCGGCGGCGGTTCCCGCAGCCTTCACTTGCAGGCATTCGGCCGACACTGCCAGGGCGCCATCGGCGCGCGGCATCCGGTTCGCCGGCGATCGCCTTCGGTCCGAGCCTCAGTGAGTCTAGGTCACGGCAGGATTCCCGTCAAGCAGCGGGGTACCATTTGTCATACCGCAATAGGAATGGCCAGTTTTGTCCGCGCTAGAATGCGCCCCGGGTTGAGCGGGACGAAGTTGCTCCGAACTGCCTTGTTGGCTGTGGCTTGAAGGGTTGTTTCCATGGGTGGATCAGAATAACCTGTTCCTAGATGTTCTGCCCAAAAGAGAACAGAGTAACGACGCTTACGGGCGCTATACGCGTGCTGCTTCTGTTCGCCTGGCTCATCGCGACCCACACTGCCCTCTCCTTGCCATGCCGGTACACGTATCGGATTGAAACATGGCAAGCGGGCGGCCGTGCGATCTCGACTGAAATCTATGAACCTAAAGGTGGTACGCGCCACCCTTTGCTGCTAATGATCCACGGCACTGCGGGGGTGTTTTCCAGGCAGGCGGGGTCTTTGCCGGAGGACGACAATTTTGGCGAAAAGACCTTTGCTACGCATTGTTATGTGGTCGTGCTGCCGCACTACTTCGAGGCTATCGGCAGATCCAGCATCACGGACCTGGATGAAGCGCGAAGGGATTTCCCAAAACTACGGGCCGTCCTCGACGACATTCTGAGCGAAGCCGCGGCGCTTCGGCGTGTGCGAGGACGCCCGATTCTGCTTTATGGCGAATCCTTCGGCGGATATCTAGCGGTCTCAATCGGGTTCCGAGACCCGCGCGTCCTTGCGGTCAGCGAATTCAGCGGAGGATTGCCCGGGCAGGATATAGAGCCGCAGAATCGCTTTCTTTCCCTCCTCATCCAGCATGGCGCGGAGGACAAGCTGGTTCCGAACTCCGCTGCTTTGGGCCTGCAGGAATACGCGGGGGCACGCGGCGCAAAGGTGCAGATTCATATCTATGCCGGGCAAGGACACTACTTCGACGCCGCCGCGCGGATGGCGGTACTCGATCGCACGCTTGCCTTCTTCGACGAGGTTACGGCCAAGCGCGCCCGATCCGCCCAAAATGCGCGGCCTTCGATGAGAATCACCCAGTCAGAATCGCCAGCCGGCCCCGAACAAGAAAAGGATCGATGATTTCCCCACCGGCGAGGTGTAGATATTACCAATCGACTTTGGCACTGTTTGTCCATGGTAATGAATGTAAACATTGCTCGCATCCGCGCGCAGCAGGACGTGTTTGGAGACGTACACTTCCAGCACTCCGCCCATGTCGAGCGCCAGGTTGCGTAGCGGCCGGCTCTGAATGTCCCAGCTCGAGGAGCCGGTCTGGTAGAGAGCGGCGAGTCCATGGTCGAAGCGGATAAATCCGGGCCTGAACTTGACAAAGTACCCCATGCGGCTTCGGCGGATGCCGGCCTTCAGTCCGCCGAACACCTCTGTAGACGGGCCGCCGTCCTGTGCTCCATGGGTTTGATCGTCCTCGGGCAGGCGGAGGACTGCGGCGTCGAGCGAAAGATCGCACAGCACCGAAACCGATCCCCACCCCCCGAAGCCCCGGTCTGGGCGAAGATCCTCCGCTTCGAGGTGCTCTCGGATGTTCAAGGGGAAGAGGAAGCCCAGATCAGCCCGTCCGGCGTTCGGCGCCGATTCCCTCTCTTCGCGGAGCGCGCCCAACCGGTAGCTGGCGCTGAGCGAAAACAGCAGGTGCGGCTCCACCGCGCCGGCCAAGAACGCCCGCACCTCAGGAGTATTCGAAATGGTGTGATCGAACTGCGCTTTCAGGATTTGCCCAACGTCCACGCGCCAAACGATCCGCCGTGCCGGATACCACTCGAATACTCCGCCCTGCTGGAGCACGAAATAGCCGACGTTAAAATATGCAATTACGGGCGAGATTTCTTCGATTCCGTTTGGATACCATACGCCGCCGGGCTTGATCTCCTCGAAGACACCGAAGCGCCGGCCGCGCCAGCCCGCCTTGACGCCCGCGGTCATCAGCAGGTCGCCGCTTTGCGCGTCGCTGAAGTCGTTTCTGTCGTGCGCCGGGAAGGAAGCATCTCCCTCCAGCGCCAGGCTCGGCGAGAGATTCCATGTGTATCGCAAAAGCGGGCCGGTATAGATTTGGTAGTGGCTGACCGTCCCGGTGCTTGTGAAATCCGTGGGCGTGTTGCTGACCAAAGACGCGCCCGTCCCGATTTCCTGCCGCGAGTAGACCTGGGTGTGCGCGAGTTGGGCACCTGCGAAGAGTACGGCGACGAAAAGAACAGGCAGCGGTGCGGCCGAACTTGCACAGCCGCGCCGCTGCAAGAACAGGTATTTCGGCAAAGAAGCGGGGTCCAAACGCTCCTCCTTGCCTAGCAGACCGGCCTGATCAGCGGCTGGGCTGCGTCCAGCGTCAAGCTCCCGCTTGCGGTAATCGAGTCTGTGCATGGATTACTCGGCGGCAAGACATGGAACACAGTGAACGGGGCGGCTCCAACTAAGTCGCCGTCAGCGGCCGCCACGACCAGAATGTGGTTTCCGGCGGCAAGCACGGTTGAGTTCGGTGTGAATGTAAGCGTTGTTTGATCGGAGCTTACCGAAGACGCCTCGATCGAGGTTTCCAGGTCGCCCGACTCATCGTACGAGCTGACGGTGGGCAAAGGCGAAGCCGGGAACACCGCAGTCGTCGCGGACAAGACGATGGAAGTTGGCGGCTGCGTATTCTGCCCATAGCCGTACACGTAGCTGCCAGGCGTCGCGGTGAACAGAATTGACGCCGAATCGCAGTTCAGCACCACGGTCTCGGCGCTATAAACCTCTTCCGCTGCGTAGGTGATATTCCGCGGACAATTCGCGTTCACGTACGTCGTGAACCCCCAGTAGTCCGGGAGGTCGTCGGTGGTTACGGTGTAAGCGCCTTGAGCATTCGTCTCCACGATGCCGGTATCGAGGATGCAGTTTGAATCGGTAGATGGGGAGCACTGGATCAACTGTTGAGCCGACGTGCCCTCGAAGTAAACATCGCCGTTGGGAAGCTGCGCCCCGACCGGACCGTAGGTCGTGCTGACGTAGAACCCGGTGAACGGCTGTTGGGTGGTGCCAGAGCCGCCCCCACAGCCAGTTGACAGCGCCAAGGAAACCAGCACGACCGCGAGAAAGATCGAAATCCGGCGGTTCATCGCTGCACCCCCTTGGTTGATGTGGAATCGACCGCTGGAAGCGGATCGATACGCAAGTCGGTAAAGAATCCGTCGGCCACGTGTAACAGGTCGCGGACGCTATGCCCCTGCGTACCGCCCGCGATCGCGGATCGCAGCTCTTGTCCCCGCTGCGTCGAGAGTTTGCGATTCGCTTGGGCGGTCGTGCGCTCCGAAGGTGCGAGCTGGTAGTAGCCGTTCCATAGCTTCTGCTCGACGAGAGTGGCGGCGATGAAGGTGGCCTCTAGCGGGCTCATTTGCGGGCTGAGAATTTCGAACTTGCCGTTGGTCTGGCGCGGGGACGGGTTGGCGATCAGATGCGGATACAGGATCAGCATCCACATGCGCAGCTTGGTTACTTCCTGTGTGTTGGTGTGCGCCCATACCGGCGCTCCGATGGTATTGGCGAGGTTGTTGATCGCCTTCACAACGTCCGTGGTCTGGACGGCCGAGTGCAGGCCCTTGCGGTAATTCAGCTCAGCCTGGACTACGCGCTCGTTAAAAGCAAAGGCGTTGGTGAGCTCCGAGGGAAGCCCCGCTCCCTGGAAAAGTTGACCGGTAATGTTTCGGATCGCGGACTCCGATCCCTGCTTCGCTAAGACAGCCTGAGAGTCGATGTACGCGTGAGTTGGAATGGCCTGCGTTTTGGCTAGTTGGGGGGGGGGGGGGACGCCTGCGCACTCAAGCAACCGAAAACCAACAGTGTGGCAGGAGTCGTGAAGAGAACGGAAGGAAGAGACAAAAACATTCTCACACCTCCTGGTGGTGGTTGGGTTCGCTCAGCCGAGAATTGGACTATGGGATGTTGAAGCTGGACCCGGCGGAGCGGTAGTGGGTATTCAACGCTCTACGTTGGCAGATCAGGAAGGTACTCAGCGTAGACGAACTCCGCGGCCATGTCAAGAGAATCTCTGTTAACAGAGATTCTCTGTTAACAAAGAACACTCTTTCCCGGGATCCCGCTCCGCTGGGGCGCGGCCTGCCGGAAGCGGGAACAAGCACGAGAAGTTACACTGAGGCTGTGAGAGCCTCGACCCGCGCCGCCCAGCCCACCCGCAAGGAGTTCCTCGCCCTCGCCCGGTCGCACACCCTGGTACCCGTCTGCCGCATCCTCGCGGCCGATCTCGAGACTCCCGTCTCGGCCTTTCTCCGCGCGGCGTGGACGGAGCGCGAGTGTTTTCTGCTCGAGTCGGTCGAAGGCGGCGAGCAGGTGGGCCGCTACACGTTCATTGGGCTGGCGCCGTTCAAGCGCATCGTGGCGCGTGGGCGCGAGATCGCCATCACCGAGGGCCGAAAGACCACTCGCCTCCAGGGCGACGTCTTCGCGGTGCTGCGGGACGCGCTGGGCGGACACAAACCCGCCCGGATTCCTGGCCTGCCTCCGTTCACCGCCGGAGCGGTCGGCTACTTCGCTTACGACGCCGTGCGCCAGATCGAGCGGCTCCCCGAGCGGGCAAAAGACGAACTCGGCGTTCCCGACGCCTGCCTGCTCTTCTTCGATGAGGTCCTTGCGTTCGACCATGTGCGCAAGGAGATCTGGCTTGTCGTGACTGCCGACGTGACCCGTGGCGCGTCCGCCGCGTACGATCGTGCGCTCAGGCGCCTCGATCGGCTAGAGAAGCGCCTGGCCCAGCCACTCCCGGATCTCGACCGCCGCAAGCCGCGGCAGCCGGCCCGGCTCAAGGTGAAGCACAGAACTGCAAAAAAGGAATTCCTAGCCGGGGTCGAGCGCACCAAAGAATACATCCGCGCGGGGGACGCATTTCAAGTCGTTCTCTCGCAGCGGCTCGACGTCGAGCCTAGTGTCGACAGCTTCCAGGTCTACCGCGCGCTGCGCACCGTCAATCCCAGTCCCTACATGTTCTTCCTGCGCTTCGCTCCCGAGGGCCCGCTTGGCGCGGCAGCACCGATCAAATCGCGGAGTTCGTCCAAAAAGCCCGAGAAGGCGCAGAGCCCCGTCGAGCTGGCCGGCTCGTCGCCCGAGTTGCTGGTGCGCGTGCACCAGGGCAAAGTCGAGTATCGGCCCATCGCCGGCACCCGCCCCCGCGGCGCCAACGAGGCCGAGGATCAAGCCCTCGCCGAAGAGATGCTCCAGGACGAGAAGGAGCGCGCCGAGCACGTCATGCTGGTGGATCTGGGCCGCAACGACGTCGGGCGCGTCAGCCGCTTCGGCAGCGTCAAGGTCGACCGTCTCATGTTCGTCGAGCGTTACAGCCACGTGATGCACATCGTCAGCTCGATCGAAGGCCGCCTGCGCCCCGATCTGACCGCCGTCGACGCCCTCCGCGCCTGCTTCCCGGCCGGGACTCTGTCCGGCGCGCCGAAAGTGCGCGCCATGGAGATCATCGAGGAACTCGAGCCGGCCCGGCGCGGCGCGTACGGCGGCGCGGTCCTCTATGCCGACTTCTCCGGCAACCTCGACTCCTGCATTGTGATCCGTTCCATGCTTTCAACCGGCAACAAAGCCTTCGTCCAGGCTGGCGCCGGCATCGTTGCCGATTCCGTACCCGAATCCGAGTACCAGGAGTCGCTGAACAAAGCGCAGGCCGTCATCCGCGCCATCCAGCGCGCCAGAGAGATGTGACCTCGGTCGCGATCGGCCTCCATTCCCGTTCGCTTCCATCCCGTTTCGGAACCGTAGACGCCACCCGGTCCCACTATTGACCAGCTAGTGTCCTCTCCTGCTCCCGCTGTAATCAGGCGCCTTCGGACTTGCGCCTACCCTGATAACTCAGGGAGAGATCTCTCGCTTCCGATGACGGGCCCCTGGGAAATTCCTTCGAAAGGACCGCAATTCATGTCGGTATCCGGTATTCAAAGCAGCCTATTGATGTCCGAGCTCGCCACGTCGTCCACCAGCTCAGCCTCCGGCACTTCCTCTTCGAGCAGCCAGAACCCCTTCGACAGCGCCCTTTCCAATCTCATCTCGGCGATCAAGTCGGGCGATACGACTTCGGCTGAGAAGTATCTCGCCGAGGTGGAGGAGCTCACGCCGGCCAACGCCGACTCCAACAGCCCGTTGGGAGAGTTTCTTTCCAGCGTCTCGACCGCGCTTTCGGATAATGACATGACCGCCGCCCAGAGCGCACTCACAACCCTCGAGAGCACTCCCCCGCCGGCGCCGCCCACCGATGGCAGCTCCGACTCGAGCACCTCGTCCTCCGACAGCTCGATCTACACCGAGCTGGGAAAAGACATCCTCACCCTTTTCGGCGCCATCAGTTCCGGCGATACGACGGCGGCGCAATCGGCCTACAGCTCGCTCACCAGCCTGATTTCGTCCCAGGAATCTTCGTCGACCGGCAGCACCAGCAGCACAACTACCAGCAGCTCGACCGACTCCTCTTCGAGCAGTTCGAGCAACTCCTCGTTTACCTCTTTGCTCTCCGAGATCGGCTCGGCGCTCAGCTCCGGAGACATTTCATCGGCGCAGAGCGCGCTGGTCAGCTTCCTGGGAACTCTCTCAACGGGAACAATCGTCAACACAACGGCGTGATGGAAGGCGGACACCGGGCGCGGAGGCTTTTCCCCTTTGCGCCCGCGGGACGTTCGACCGTTTCAGGGGCGCGGCGCTTACGGCGGCACGGTCCTGCATGCCGACTTCTCCGGTAACCTCGACTCCTGCATCGTGATCCGTTCCATGCTTTCGACCGGCAGCAAAGCCTTCGTCCAGGCTGGCGCCGGCATCGTTGCCGATTCCGTACCCGAAAGCGAGTACCAGGAGTCGCTCAACAAGGCCACGGCCGTGATGCGGGCGATTGAGCGGGCGAGGGAGATGTAAGCTGGATTGCAGAGGCAAGAAGATGCGGAAATTCATTTTTCTCATAATGTCCTTGGCATTGATAACTCCCTGCGATGCTGCCGTGCAGAGTGTTACAGTCGAGCAGTTGAAACAGATGCTGGCCGCGCAGCAAACGGCCGGCAAGAACGATGGCGATCGCGCGCAGCAGCTCAACCTCCTGGAATTGACCGAACAACTGACTCAGCCTACGCTGGACCGCATTACGGCGGAGTTCAAGCCCGGCCCGAAGACAGTCCTCTCTTTGAAGTTGCTCGCCGATTCCTCAGCATTTCTTGAGCCGCCGGCTGGCGAATTACTCGATAAAGCCCCGCCGACAGCCGCTGATCAGCGGGCCATGATGAAATCCGCCATCAATTTTGTCGGAGTCACTCTACGCCATATGCCGGACTTCCTGGCGACGCGCCTCACCGACAGCTACGATAACAGCCCCCTGTCGGTGACTCACAGCGGCTGGGCTCCGCACACGGATCTGCATCCTGCGGGAACCTTCAGCCACCATATCGTTTATCGCGACGGACAAGAGGTCTTGGACCGTCAGCCGAATTCCTCCGGCGCCAAGCCCAAGAACGAGCCCACGCCCGTAGGGCTGGTCTCGATCGGAGAATTTGGCTCGGCCCTGGGGGTCATCATCTCTGACGCATCCAAGGGCATCCTGAAGTGGAGCCACTGGGAACAAAACGCCGCGGGCCCGGTCGCCGTCTATCACTACGAGGTGCCGCCCGCTGCTTCCCACTATTGGGTGAATTACTGCTGTGTGAGGAGCTCATCGAATGACGCTGGCGAAGCCTTCGGTGTAAACGCCGGTTTAGACCAATCCGCCAACTCCTACCACGGAACGCCCAGCTACCACGGGAACCTGTATCTCGATCCAGCCACCGGCGCCGTTTTGCGCGTCACCATCGAGTCGGATCTTAAGCCCTCCGACCCGATCATGCGCGCCGCCATCTCGGTGCAATACGGGCCCGTCGAGATCGGCGGCAAGAGCTACGTCTGCCCCGTGCACAGCATCGCGATCTCCTTGACCAAATCTCATGCCAGAGGAGATATGAGCGATATGGAGATTCAGCGCATCAATGAGGTCAGCTTCACCGACTATCACCGCTTCGGTTCGACCTCGCAAATCATCACCGACGGGCCGGCACAGTAGTTGAATCGGTAACTCACTCGGCTCCGAACACGCGCCGAAAGAAATGCCCGATGCGGCCGAAGAATCCTGCCTTCTTACCGGCAGAGGGCTTCTGCGTGGAGCTGGCGGCCTGCGTCTGCGACGCCGGTGTAGCGGCGGCGGTTACCGGCGCCGCGCGATCGGCGCCATTGACCGCGAATGTGTCGGTCGCGTTCGGAGCGTGACCAGCCAGCCCGGAAGCGACCGGCGCAGCCCCGGCTGGCGACAACCCCTCGCTCTCGGCCAGCGGGAACTCGTTCGGCTCGGACTTAGCAGGTGGCGGGCATCCGCAAGGCTCTTTCTCCTGGTCCACCACCTGGTGCAGGCTGCCATGCTCGAACATCACCCGTTGTCCCGCCTGCACCCGGTAGATTCCGCCCTCGAACACGCTCGTGACCACGACGTACGGCGCGTTCGCGCCCGCGTTGTCCACGCAGGTGTCGCCGCTCTCGCCCAGGCGAACCTTCACGTCCGCCGCGTTCGGTCCGCCGATCAGGATGCGAAAGTACGGGGTCAGCAGCGTATCGGCGTTCTCGACCCGCGCCGTGCTCGCCGCCAGGCTCATTTCCACGGCGCCGTGATCCAGCGCCACAAGCAATCCGGGAACCTCGCCGGCCGGCGTGCTCGAATCCGCCGCCAGCTTCACGGTACTCAAGGCGCACACGTGCATGGTTCCGCGATACGGCAGAGTGACCTGCGCCGTCTCGCCGCCCGCGGTAATGCTTCCGCTTCCCGTGATGTACGCCCGTCCGTTCGACGCCTGCAGCGGGCCCACAACAGACAGCGCCGCGCCGGGAAGCGACTTATCGATCGGAACAATTGCCACAGGCGGCGAACTCGGCGTCATGCCTCCTCCGGCCTCGGGTGAATGCGCCGTGGGCAGCGCAACCGCCGCCGGAACCGACTGAGCGGCTGGCGCGGCCGCTGGCGCGCCCGCGGTCTGCGCGTGAATCGCCGCTCCCGGAACCATCCCCACGCTCGCCGCCAGGACAAGAAACAGCCCTCGTCCTCGGGGCTTTGCCGTGCGGGGGTTCGGGGTACTTGGCGCGCTCTTCATCGGCTACATTTCCAGAAAGTTGCGAATCATCTGGCGCCCGCCTTCGGTCAGCACGCTCTCCGGATGGAACTGCACGCCTTCCACTGCAAGACGACGATGACGCACGCCCATAATCACCGTTCCCGAGCCGCCAGCCTCCGAGGTCCGCGCCGTCACCACCAGTTCCGCCGGCAGCGACTTCTCTTCCACAATCAGCGAGTGATACCGCGTGCAGGTGAGCGGCGTCGGCAATCCCGCGAAGACGCCCTTACCGTCGTGTTCCACCGCGCTGGTCTTGCCGTGCATCAGGGTTTTGGCGCGCACCACCTTGCCGCCAAACGCTTCCCCGATTGCCTGGTGCCCCAGACAAACGCCGAGGATCGGCGCCTTCCCGGCCATGTGACGGATCAGCGGCACCAGGATTCCCGCCTCGCTCGGCGTACACGGCCCCGGCGAAAGCAGTATCCGGTCCGGCTTCATGGCCTCTACCTCCTCCGGCGTCACTTCGTCGTTGCGCCGCACCACGACTTCGGCGCCCAGTTCCCCGAGATACTGGACGAGGTTGTAGGTGAAGGAATCGTAGTTGTCGAGGACGAATACCATGGTGAGTTCCAGTGTAGCGCGACGAACGGCACGCGTTTGCCGGCGTGTCGATGAATTCGGCTTGCGCCCCATCGCGCGCATCTGCAAGACTAGCGAAGACTGGCAGCCATGGTTCTCCATTTCCTCATTCAAGGCCGCGTGCAGGGCGTGGGCTTTCGCTGGTTCGTGCAGCGCGAAGCCGCCGAGCTCGACCTGCGCGGATGGGTCCGCAACACCGAAGAGGGCGACGTGGAAGTCGTTGCGGCGGGCGCGTCGGGCGATCTGGACGAACTCCGCGCCAGCCTCCGGCGCGGACCCCGCGGCGCTCGCGTCGATCGCCTCGCCGAGCATCCCCTGGACGAAACCGAGGCCCAGGACCTGCACGCATTCCGCATCGACGGCGCATGGTGAAAAGACAGGGAACAGGGAGTAGGGAATAGGGAGTAGAAAAGACTCTTGAAGATGCCTACGCGCCTTCCCGTTGACGCCCAAAATCGGCCCACCGTGCCGGGGGATGCTGCACATCTCGCGCCTGCGCCCCTACTGGCTACTCTCTATCGGCTACTCCCCACTCCCTGTTCCCCGCCCCATATAATTGATTGGGAAGCCGAACGATCTCCCCGTGTGTTCCCTTCCCATGAATTTTTTGCGCCTCTTTTGAGGCCGGACGAAGGAGCGGAACGCCGCCATGCCGCAAGAACCCAAGCCCGTCAATGTGGACGATCTCAAGAAACTGGTCCGCACCGTCCCGGATTTCCCCAAGCCCGGGATTCTCTTCTATGACATCACGACGCTGTTGAAGGATAAGACGGGTTTTGCGCAGCTCATCGACGCCATGGCCGCGCATTACATCGGGCGCAACATCGATCTCATTCTGGGCATCGAGGCGCGCGGATTCATCTTCGGACCGGCGCTCGCCTACCGCCTCAACGCGGGCTTCGTCCCCGTTCGCAAGCCGCGCAAGCTGCCCGCTCCCGTCGCCCGGGTCACTTACGACCTCGAATACGGCTCCGACACGCTCGAGATTCACGTGGATGCGATTCAGCCCGGCCAGAACGTCGTGCTGGTCGACGATCTGCTGGCCACCGGCGGCACCATGGAGGCCACCGTCAAGCTGGTCAAGCAACTGGGCGGAGTGATTGCCGGCCTGGGGTTTGCCGTGGAGCTCGATTTTCTGAAGGGCCGCGACCGCTTCAAGGAATACGACGTCTTCAGCCTGCTGCACTACGACGAATAGCGGCCCTCCCCCTCCGTGAGCTGCAAAGGGACGCCTTTCTTGGTTCCCCAATCGGCGAAGCTGCGGTATGATCGGTCATCGTTGCTCGCCTGACTGCCACCCTTGCAGGAGGGGCGCTTGAATACCGACAGAATGCTTGCGTGGGCCGGGCTCGTGATCGGCCTTCTGGGCCTGATCCCGATTTTCCGGGATACTTCAGTGCAGATCAGAGTCGCGTATCTGATCGCGCTCGCCTTGCTACTGGTCGTGTTCGCACTGCCTGTTTTCACCGCCCGGGGCCTCAACTACAAGACCCTGCTCGCCAGAAAGGTCGTGACCATCCAGGACACCGGCGGAACACAGGCCGAAATCAGCAGCGAGCAGACAATCCGCGTTCGTTACGGAAGCCTGAATGGCATCTGGTGGAATGGCTTGACCGCGGACGGCACGTTTTCCGATCCCAAGGCGAATGGACAGCCTCCCACGCAGACCAAACGCCTGGGAACCACGCTCTCTTATTACTTTGAGTTCAAGCCGCCGCTGTCCAGAGGGGAGACCAAGACAGTCGTTTGGAGCATCAAGGCGCGCGACTCCTTTACAAACACCAACGAGGCGATTCTTCACGACACGACGCCCTGGACAAAAAAGCTCGAAATGGAAGTCTATTTGCCGGAGGGAAGACCGGCCAAGAACCCGAAACTACACGTGGAGGTTGCGGGCATCTATACGGATACTTTGGAAGATCCCGAGAACATCGGGAATGGACGGCGGCTGGTCGCGGTCGTGAACAGGCCCAAGAAGGGTCACACCTACTCACTCGACTGGGAATGGTGACGGACAGCAGGCACTGCTTCCTGTTTCGGCCTGTCGTCCATATGCCGTTACTGGGTTTTCACCTTGCGCATGGCAACCTCCCGCACCTTTATCGGCCAACCACAAGAAGAATCTTAGCATGGAGGGCCAATTTGGCGCTCGCCCATTCGGCAGCTTCGAGCGCCTTTTCGACGACGACCAATCACTCTTTAGATGCCGTTCGGGCGCTTTCGATCCCGGGCCCGGCTGGCTTCAGGCGGCAGGATTTTCAACTCTCTGAATGCATTGATGTTAGAATCCAGAACCTTCGACTTCAGGACTTGAACTCGCCTCCTCGGCGCCATCGCCGGCCTCCTGGAACATCTGCGCATCGGCAAACCGGTAGCCGACGTACACATCCGTCAGCAGGTACAGAGGATTCGACGGATCATCTTCGATCTTCTTGCGCAACTGCCGGACGAAGGTGCGCAGATACTCCACCTCCTCGCGAAACTCGGCGCCCCAAACCGCGGTCAGCAGCTTGGCGTAGGTCACCACGCGTCCCGCGCGGCTCATCAGGCAATACAGAATGTCGAACTCCTTGCGCGTCAGCTTGACCGCCGCGCCGCGCTTGGTCACCAGCCGCTTGATCGGTTCAAGGCGGATCTCGCCGATTTCGATTGGTGCGTCCTCGGGCCGGGCAGGAGCGCGCACGCGGCGCACCGCGGAACGGACGCGCGCAATCAGCTCCCGTGTGCTGAACGGCTTGGTTACGTAATCGTCGGCGCCCATGTCCAGCGCTTCCACTTTGTCTTCTTCGTCGTCGCGCACGGTGAGCATCAGCACCGGCAGCCGCGGCGCGAAGACGCGAATGCGCCGCAGCGTCTCGATGCCGCCGATTCCCGGCATGTTGATGTCCAGAAGGACCGCATCGTAGGGGGCGGCGCGCAGCGCCTGCAGCGCCTCCTCTCCACGCGAGGCCTCCGCCACTTGAAAGCCGAGCTCGATCAGCGGCGGCCGCAGCGCCCGCCGGATGGCCGGCTCGTCGTCGACCAGCAGAATTCGAATCGATGCCTGCGTCGTCATACGCTCTCCTTCTCCGCTACCAGCGGAATGGCGGCAAAGAAAGTTGTGCCTTCCTCTTCATCGCTCGTCACCCAAACGTAGCCGCCGTGAATCTGCGCCGCCCGCCTGGCCACCGAAAGGCCGATCCCCGTGCCCGAGGCGTGCCCCGAGTAAGTCGACGAGCGATAGTACCGGTCGAAGATCCGCTCACGGTCTTCCATGGGAATCACCGGCCCATAGCTGTGAACGGAAAAGATCGCCTCAGGTCCGGTAATCCTTACCCGAATGGTGATCGTGGTGCCGAAGTTCGAGTACTTGCATGCGTTGTCAATGTACTGCGTCAGCAACATCAACATCAACTGACGATCGCAGCTCAGCGTTAGATCTTCGTCGTCGATCTCCACCGCGACCTTCATGCTGGCCAGCCGGTCCTTGAGACCCGCCACCACCTCTTCGATCAGGGTCCCGGCGCTCACCGGCGTCACATGAATCGACACCTCTCCGGCGTCCAGGCGCGCGGTGGTCAGCAGCCGCGTCGTCAAATCGCCCAGCAGCCGAGTCTGTTCGTCGATCAGCGCCACCAGTTCCGCCTGTCCCGCTGAAAGGCGGCCCATTTCCGCGAGGCCTGTCGAGGCCGCCCGGATTGCCGTCAGGGGAGTCTTGTATGCGTGCGCCAAGCTGTCCAACACCGTGGTTCGAAGCTGTTCGGTGCGGCGCTCGGTCTCGATCCGGCTCTCGTTGGCGAAGGCGCGATAGCGATCGAAGGTGATCGCGATGAGCGAGGCGATGGCGTTGTTGGTCAGCGGACTCGTATTCCCGCGCACCACCAGGCTGCCCACCGGGACCGTCCCCAGCCGGACCACGCGCCGCCCGATTCCGCTCTCCGCATCGTCGTCCGCGGTTCCGAAGTAATAGACGTTCTGCGCCATCTCCTGCGGGTCCACGTTCCAGAAACCCGCCTGATACACGTCGTGCAGATCGGCATCGAACACCGCGACGGCTTCGAGATTGAAGATCTCGTGCACCAGCTCGGCAAGTTGCGGACCCGGCTCCGCATGAAGGTTCATCTGCAGGGTCCTTCGCGTGAACTCGTAGAGGTCTTCCATCTGCCCGCCGCGCGATTCGGCCTCGCGCGCGTGATCGATCACTCTCGACGAAAGCCGGCTGACGGTTAGCGCCACCAGCACGAAGGCCAACAACGTGACCGAATTCGCAGGGTTCTCCGCCATGGCCAGTTCCGACTGCCGCGCCGTGAACCAGCTTTGCGCCACGACCGCGGAAAGCGAAACGATCGTCGCCTGCCAGAATCCGCACAGCAGCGCGGTCGGAACCACAATCAGCAGGTAGAGCAGCGCAGCCACCGGAAGCAGCCAGCTCAGCCAGTGCGCAACCGCCGCCACCATCACCACCGCCACAATGCCCAGCGCGCACTCCAGCGTAAACAGCAGGAGCCGCTGGCCGGAGACCTGTGAACGTCCGTACCGGAAGACTGCACGCGTTGGATAGCTCTGAGACAACCGGAAACTCACCTTCCATTCTCGAAGCTGCTGTTGGACTTGTTTGACCGAGAGCCAGAAAAATCGGAAAGTATGGCCGCCTGCACGCCGCCCATCCACCTCCCAGGGACTACTTCCGATTCCGCCCGGGATTGCCAGCAATCTGTTGGGTCTGCGCAGGGAAAAGTCGATTTTATCAGTTCTCGATTGCTTCTTCCTGCTTGTCGCCTTTGAGGTTAGCCCGCCAAATGGCCGAAAACCGCACTCGAAGTTCATGCCGCGGCCACGCAATCCCCATTTTGATCCTCATACCATCCTGATGTCTTCCTCACGTAGTCTTTATGCTTTGTTTGCATTACTAGTGGTAGCTCGTTCAACACTACTTGCGGCGCCCATCACAAACGTGCGATTGCCAGCGTACTTGTAGGAATCAGCACATGAACCGCGCCTTTCGCAGCGCAGCCTTGAAATTCGAGGCCCAATCCTGCAGCGGACTCGCGTACCATACCGCTGCAGCTTCGATTCATCTCGTATCATTCACAAATTCTTTTGGAGGTACCTGATGTTTTTGAACGCAAAGATCATCCTTCGATCGATTGTTGGAGCCGCGATGGCATCCGCGCTCATGGCTGCCGCTCAAACACCTGCCGCCACGCCCGCGCCCGATTCTTCATCCGCCGCTGCACCCGCGCAGACGCCCGCGCCCGCGACTCCGGCTCCGGCTGCTCCCGCCGCCGCGCCCACGTGGAGCGTCGGTCCCATGGATCTGAGCGGCTTTATCGACGGATACTACAGCTTCAATTTCAACCGGCCGAACACGACAGATGGCTACGATCAGATCAACCAGCTTTATAACTTCGACGACAAGACGGATCAATTCGAGTTGAGTGCGGCCAAGCTCACGCTGAACCACGATCCCGATCCGGTTGGAGCGCATGTGGACTTTATCTACGGCCGCACCAACAGCCTGATCAATGCCGCCCCGACCAACTCCACCTCCGCCGATCAGCTCAATTACATCGAGCAGGCCTTCCTCAGCCTCAAGCCGCCCAAGGCGAAGGGCTTCGAGCTGGACTTCGGCAAATTCGTCACCTCGGCCGGCGCCGAAGTCATCGAGGCAAAGGACAACTGGAACTATTCCCGTTCCCTGTTGTTCGTGAACGCCATTCCTTATTGGCACTTTGGCGCGCGCACCTCCATGCCGGTGTCGAAGACCGAGACCATCGGCTTCCAGTTGTTCAACGGCTGGAACAACGTTTCCAAGTCCAACGGCGGCGTTTCGGGCGCCTTCACCAGCGCGTATGTCAAGCCTAAGGTCACCTGGGACCTGAACTACCTGGTCGGGCCGGAAAACGCCAATACGACCGCGGGGCTGCGCAACCTGATCGACACCACATTGCTGTTCACGCCGCCCGGAAAGTTCAACGCGTACATCAACTTCGATTACGGCACGAATCAGGATGAAACCGTGTCGCAAGGCAACACAAAGCTGGTTACCTGGGACGGCGTCGCCTTTGCATTCCACGAACAGGCGACGGCAAAGAATGCCGTAGCCGGACGCTTCGAATACTTCGACGATGCGAACGGCTTCCAAACCGGCACCTATCCCACGGGAAACACCCTCTACGAAGGAACCTTCACCTATGAGTACAAGTGGGTGGAAGGCATGTTGATGCGCGTCGAATACCGCTGCGACGTTTCCAACCAAAAGTACTTCAACAAGCTGGCCAATCAATCGACCGACCAGCAGCAGACGGTGACCGTGGCCTTCATCGCCTTCTTCGGTCCCAAACGCTAGAGATTGCGGTCGCTCTTTATCTCGTCCTCATCGGACGGGCAGTAGACTCGCAACACAGCAATCAGAAACCGGGAGCGGCCACAGCACAACCCAGGCATTGGCCGTTCCCGGCTCCACCAGATCAGCCGCTCGAAGATACGCCGGCAAAAGCGCAACCGCCATCCACTGCGATTGAGAAATTCCCGGGCTATCCGCCGGGAGCCGCAAAACGAATCACAAATCTCAGGAGAATGCTCATGGCAGATCAGAAAGCACCTCAGATGCAGGCAACACTCGGCCTGACTGGATTAACCAGCAACGCAATGGCGCTGATTGCCCCCGGCGCCTTCCTGTGGCTCACGTTCTATATCCAGGCCACCACGGGCGTTGCCGGCCAGCCATCGACAGCGCCCGCCATGTGGATCGGCATCTTCGCCGCGCTGCTGCTTTGCTTGGCTACCGCCGTCGCCTACGCCGAGATCTCCAAGCTCTATCCCGGCACCGGCTCCAGCTACTACTACGCCGAGCAGGCCCTGCTCTCCAAGGACAAGGCCTTCAAGTACGCGCGCGTCGCCAAGTTCATTGTCGGCTGGGGCTCGCACCTCTACTACTGGGTCTATCCCGGCGTGATGGTGGCCGTCACCGGCATCTTCGTGGGATATGTGGTCGGCTTCCTCTATCCCAACTTCATGAGCGGCTCCAACCCAGGTCCTGTCTTCATGGCCCTGATCGCCGTCGTCTTCTCCTTCTTTGTCGCCTGGATCGCCGCCAAGGGCGCCGGCGCCTCCACCGCGGTCAACATCGCCATCAACATCGTGCAGATTTCGGCGCTGGTGGTCTTCAGCGTACTAGCCCTCGGCTATCGCGCCAGCCATCCTGCCGGATCCAGCGGCCCAACGACGTTCCAGTACGACTCGCAGACGCTCTCGACTTACACCTGCGTGTTCGCGACCAACAAAGACGGATCGACCATGCGCGACTCCGGCGGCGCACCCATCTGCCAGGTCGACAAGACCGGCAAACCGGTTCCGTACGTGATGGATTATCCAACCACGGATTCGACTGGCAACTTTCTTACCCACCCCAACGCCGCTTCAGTCGTCAGCGTGCACAGCTTTAGTTGGATGTTCATCCAGGCGACCGTCGCGATTCTGATCCTGGTTGGCTTCGAATCGGTGACCTCGATGGGAGGCGAGGCCAAAAACCCCACCAAGCACATCCCCATCGCTGTCATTGCATCTCTGCTGATTCAGGGGCTGATCTGCTACCTGTTTGAGTACTTCTGCGCCAACTACTTCCTCAACTCGGGATACACCATGCAGAGCGCAGCCAGCTCGGCGGCTCCCATCGGCGACATGATGATCATCGTCGGCGACGCGCTGCTGGGCCATGGCAACGGAAAATATTTCATGCTGGCCGAGGCCTTCACCGTGTTCCTCGCGCTCATCGGCACCACGCTGAGCTGCATGAACACCGGTGCCCGCGTCACCTACGCCATGGGCAAGGACGAGGAAGTTCCCGAGCACTTCGGCATGTTGCACGCCAAGTCGCTCTCGCCGCGGCGCGCCATCTGGACGCTGGCTGCTATTTCCGCGGTCATCGGCGTCATTGCCGTATCGCTGGCTTTCGGTGACGCCGGCGCGCCGACCGACGCCACCATTGCAACCCTTCCTCACGGCATCTTCTCCAGCTTCGGGTACACAACGCACGACAAGATGGCCGCGTTACCGAACTCGCTGCTGGCCATCACGCTGACCTCTAACTTCGGCACTTTCATCCTGTATGCGCTGAGCTGCCTGCTGTGCATCATCGCCTACTCCGAGCGCCACGACAAGCACATCGTCAAGCACTACCTCATCCCCGGGTTCGGCCTGCTGGCCAACCTCACCTGCATGGCCTTCTACGTCGCCGGACCGTTCTTCAACCTCGGCACCAAGATGGAACCATTGACCGCCCTTGGAATCTCCGGAGTCTGGGGTCTCTACGGCGCGGTCTACTTCCTCCGTTCCTCCAAGGCAAAGGGCAAGAGCGTCATCCTGACGGCAAAGGAGCAACTGGAGTAGAAACTGACTCAGGCGAAAAATGTCTTTGGGTGGATTTCCTCCCCGGTTTCGATATGAGAGGCTGGGGAAGGGATCCACCCAATCGCTGTTTTCGAGCACAGACCACATTCCCTTTGAAGAACGGCATCTGCGCGCGGCATCGCGGGCGATGGTTCACACGGCGGCGTACATGTTGGATGTTCAGTTCGGCCAGGCAAGCGACTTTGGCAAAGTTCGTACCAACAACGAAGACGCCATGGGCTCCTTCATTCCCGCCACGCGTTCGCAAGCCAGGTCCCACGGCTTTCTTTTCACGGTCGCAGACGGCGTCGGCGGCCTCGACCTGGGCGAAGTCGCTTCGGCGACAGCCGTCTCGGTCCTGACCGAGCAATTCGCCAAAGCCCCGCCCGGCGCCATGCTCATTGGCCTGTTGCCGAAGCTCATCCAGCAAGCCAACTCCGCCGTTCACGACCGCCGGCTCGAACCCCAATACTCCGGCAAGAACATGGCCACCACCCTCGTCGCCTGCGCTCTTCGCTACGACCAGGCCGTGGTCTCGCATGTCGGCGATTCGCGCTGCTACCTGGTGCGCAACGGCCAGGCACGGCAAATCACCCAGGACCATACCCTGGTGAACGAGCAGCGGAAGATGGGCCTGATCTCGGCAAGCGAAATCGCCTCATCCGACTCGCGCCACGTGCTGATTCGCTCCATTGGCCCGGAGATGTTCGTTTCTCCCGACACGACTGCCCTCGCCATTCAGCCGGGCGATGTCCTGGTCCTTTGTACCGACGGCCTGCATGACGAAATGAGCGAAGCCGAGATCGCTTCCATCGTCTCCCAGAAGAAGGATGCGGCACAGCTTGCCAAGGAACTCGTCGCCCGCGGAGTCGAGATCGACGGCGGCGACAACACCACCGCGCAGGTAATCCGCGTGCGCGCGGTCGAGCAGGTCGGCATGTACCGCGGCCGCCCCTACCGCCTCCCCGTTTAGCATGTGCTCCCTCCCTGCAATCTCGAAGTCCCGCTTTCTGGCTCCCGTGTTCCCTGACTCCCTTGTTCCGTGGCTCCCTGTCTTACGGATTCCTTACGGACTCCTGTCCCCAACCCGGTAAAGTAAAGAAAGCCCCGATGGAGCGAACCGCACGATGAGTTTCTACGACGCGCTGGAGGCTGGCAGCCAGGTCGACTACTACCGCATCGACGCCCCGGTCGCACGCAGCGGCATGGCCTCGATTTATCGCGCGACCGACACGCGCGACAACCGCGTCGTCGCCCTCAAGATTCCTCATCCCGACATGGAAGCCGATCCCATCCTCTCCGACCGCTTCCAGCGCGAGGCGGCCATCGGCGAGCGCCTCCGTCACCCCCATGTCATGCAGGTCTATGGAGGGGAAGAACGCTCCCGAATCTACATGGTGATGGAGTGGTGCGAAGGCCGGCTGCTGCGCCAGATCCTCAACGAAGGCAGAATCCCGCAGGATCGCGCCATCCATATCGCCATGCAGGTTCTCGATGCGCTCGCCTACATTCACGCCAACGGCGTCGTGCACCGCGATCTCAAGCCGGAAAACATCATGGTCGACGATCGGGACAACATCAAGCTCATCGACTTCGGCATCGCCGGCGACACGGCTTCACGGCGTCTGACCTACGCCAACTTTACGGCCACGCTGGGCACGCCCGACTACATCGCCCCGGAACAGGTCAAAGGCAAGCGCGGCGACGGCCGCACCGACATCTTCTCCATGGGCGTGATCCTATACGAGATGCTGACCGGCAAGCTGCCTTTCTCCGGCCCCACCCCCCTGGCCGCCATGAACGATCGCCTCCTGAACTACCCCGTCCCGCCAACGGTGGCCGATCCCTCAGTCTCACCGCAATTCCAGGAGATCCTCTATCGGGCCTTGGAGCGCGACCCGAGGAACCGCTACGCCACTGCCCAGGAGTTCCTCCACGACCTCCAGCATCCCGAGGAGGTGGGCATCGAGGACCGCCCCGAGCTGAGAGACTGGCAAAAACGCAAGTCTCATCTGGCAAGAAAGGTTGTCTATTACGGCGCTTTGGCCCTGATTCCCGTTGTCATCCTGCTGATCATGGTTCTGATCGCCCACTCGCGCTGAATCGGGTTTTCCACACCCCGAAATCGCAAAATCTTCACGGATTCCTTATATCGACCCCAGTAGGATGAGTTGAAAACCAGAATTAGGAAGTTTGCGGCAGCTCGGCAAGGGCTTTAAGTGTGCCGATCCGGCTGCACGTCTGGATCGTCTGGAATTCTCTGGCCGCAGGATCGAGTCGATTCGTTGTTTGCGCTTTTCAGCGCCCCCTCCCCGGCGGGCTGGAAAAACCTTCCGGAGCCACGAGCAGACCCGGAGATGCACGGCTGCCGCGCTCTCTGGATAGAACAGGAAAGATCGCCAGGGTACTGGTAGTTCGATTCACCCGATTTATCTGCACAGCCGCCGAAAAGATGGACCGGCTAAAATATTGAGAGGGTAGGTGCTTCGCGGGCGCGAAGCCAGGGGAGGAGGATGTTGGATTGTGCCGTCGATGATTGGTTCCGCCGATGCGGGCAGGATCTTTCCCGCGCCGAACGCTGCGACGGAATCGCCCAAGGCTCCGCATCCTCGCAACCCTCTGTGATGAACCACCGGTTTCCCGGTCACAACCACTTCGCATCTGAAAAGGAGAACCATGTCCACCGACTATCGTAATTTTCTCGCTCTCTCCTATGAGGAGCTTGAAACGCTCAACCTTCAAGCCAAGAGCGACCGCTTGAATCGGGTGGCCGCCGACGAAATCCGCGAAAAACGCCTGAAATATCTGACCGACGAGAAACGCATCAAGGCCGTCACCGTGCTGTTCTCCGATCTCGAGGGCCGCCTGCACCTGCTCGACTACGACAAGAAATTCCTCCTCGGCGCCTACGAGAATCTGACCTTCGACGGCTCGTCGATCCGCGGCTTCACGGCGCAGAAGGAAAGCGATCTTCGTCTGGGCATCGACTGGTCTGCCTTCTATTGGGTTCCCGCCGACGTTTTCGGCAACGGCAAGGTTCTGGTCTTCGGCAACGTCATCGACAAGGACGGCACGCCCTACGCGGGCGACCTGCGCGGCGTGCTCAAGGGCTATGCCGAGAAGCTGTTCAAGGAGCACACCTACACCCTGAACGCGGCTACCGAGATCGAGGGCTTCCTGTTCGCCGGCCTGTCGGCCGAGCAGAACTATCACCTGACCGGCAAGTTCGAATTCATCTCCGACGGCGGCTACTACCACTCGCTGCCGCTCGATCCGCTGCGCCAGTTCATCGACACCGCAGCCGAGGTCCAGCGCGCCATGGGCTTCCAGAACGAGAAGGACCACCCCGAGGTGGCGCCCAGCCAGTTCGAGATCAACTTCGGCTACGCCGAAGTGGTGGCCGCTGCCGACCAGATTCAGCTCTACAAGCTGCTGTGCCGGCAGATCGCCAACAACATGGGCTACACCGCGTGCTTCCTGCCCAAGCCGGTCGTCGGCGTGAACGGCAGCGGCATGCACACTAACGTCTCCGTCTCTAAGGGCAAGACCAACCTGTTCTGGGACGAAAAGGGCGAGGAGCAGCTCTCGCAGTTCGGATGGGACTTCCTGGATCGCATCCTGACCCACGCGCTCGATCTTTGCCTGGTCTTCAACTCCAGCGTGAACGCCTACCGGCGTTTGGATCCGCACTTCGAGGCGCCGAACCAGATTCGCGCATCGGCCGTCGACCGCGGCGCCATGGTCCGCGTGCCCATCGGCAACCACCGCTCCATGCGCACCGAAGTCCGCGCGGTTGCGCCGGACGCCAACCCCTACCTGTCGCTCTATGGCATCTTCAAGACCGGCATCGACGGCGACATTTCCAAGGCCAAAGATCTGCGCGCCGGCGGCCGCTACCTGCCCGACAACATCCAGACCGCGATTGACGACTTCAAGGCGTCGAAGTGGATCGAGACGATCCTGGGCGCCGATGTGCAGGGCCGCTATGTCGAACTGAAGCAGGCGGTGGCCAACCGCTCTCCGCGCGAGCTGGGAACCATCGTCAAGGGCTCCGAAGTACAGTTCCATCACGCGGTGTACAACCAGTCGCTCTGGAACCTGTTCTAAGCGGCTTGAACCGGAAAGCGAAGACCCAATCCCTGCACGGGATTGGGCCTTCAGCATTCATGCGGTTGCCCCATCCTTTCCGCGCACACCGCGGAAAGGGTGGAAAGCACCTTTCACTCTGGCAGCCAGTATCACCCGATGCTGGCCGTTCTGCTTCCCGCCTCAATCTCCTCGGTCAGGATCTCGGCCGCATCGATGCACTGGTCGCGGCTGACGTCGCGATGCGTCACCAACCGGATCGCATCCGGCCCAAACGCGCCCGCCAGAACGCCGCGGGCCTTCAATCGCTTCGCCAGGTCGGCTGCTCCCTGCCCCGCCGCCAGCCGGAAGACGACAATGTTGGTCTCTACCGCCGCCAGATCGATCGACACGCCCCTGGTGCTTTCGAGCGCCTCGGCCAGCAGACGCGCATTGGCGTGGTCGTCCGCGAGCCGCTTCGGGCCCTCTTCGAGCGCAATCAATCCAGCCGCGGCGAGGATTCCTGCCTGCCGCATCCCGCCGCCCATCGCCTTGCGATAGACGCGGGCCCTTGCGATCCGGTCCGCCGAGCCCACCAGCATCGAGCCGACCGGAGCGCCCAGGCCCTTCGACAGGCAGAACATCACCGTGTCGAACCCGCGCGTCAGCGCCTTCACGTCCACGCCCAGCGCCACAGCCGCGTTAAAGATGCGCGCCCCGTCGAGATGGAGGGGGAGATTGTATGAGTTCGCACCATCCCAGATCTCCTCCAAAACTTCCACACGCGTGCAGCGGCCGCCGGCCAGGTTCGCCGTGTTCTCAATCTCGATCAGCCCCGTGGCCGCGCGGAATGCGCCGTAAGGCACGATCGCCGGCTCGATGTGCTTCCAGGTCAGGATGCCGCCCTCGGCCGGCACGGCGCGAATCAGGCAGCCGGAGAAGACCGCCGTGGTCGCCATCTCGAAGTCCAGGATGTGCGCACGGGACTCCGCAATCACCTCCTGGCCCGGATGCGTCAGCGTGCGAATCGCAATCTGGTTGCCCATCGTGCCCGTGGGCACGAACAGCGCCGCTTCGCGGCCAAAGACCTCCGCCGCACGCCGCTCCAGCAGATTGACCGTGGGGTCTTCGCCGTAGACGTCGTCGCCCACCTCGGCCGCGGCCATCGCCGCCCGCATCTCCGGCGTGGGCTTGGTTACGGTGTCGGAACGTAGATCAATGATGCCTGGCAATACTACCTCCAACGTCAAAACTCACAATCTCGTTTGCAGCCCGCGCAAGACTGCAGCGTTAGTGCTGGCCGGTTCTCGTGAATCTCCGCGCCACCCATATTGCAACAGAATAAGCCACCCCCGAAAAGACGGAAATGAGTGGGATCAGCAAAGGCAGAAAGGCAAGATCGTCACCGTTTTCCATTACTGCGGCGGCTCTAAATCGCGTCACATCGACGACGCCCAATTTGTCGATCAACGCAAACGGCACGCCCAAAAAAGCCCACGTAGAAGCAGTTGCTACGAGGGCTAGCAAGAGACCTGGCATCCTCGGGATCAAGAGTCGGATCAGAACCCACGACAGCATCGCGACGGAAACGATGATCGACGTTGCCTCTACCAGAGCGACTGGGTCGAAGAGAAAGGTCCTCCCACCATCGGGCGACATAATCGGCTCAACCACTCGATAAAGCAGGAAAGCCGTCCCACACCATAACACCGCGCCCATGGCGCAAAGAGAAATCAACGTCGGACGGTCAACTGCTTTAGTCCATCTCGCCACAGCTCGCCCCTACGGAATCTCCTTCATCGGCAGCTCCATCACCGGCGTGCGCTTGCCGTCCTTTTCGGCATAGGCCCAAAGGCCATGGAAGTTCGCCCGGATGCCCGGCTGCGTTTTCAGAAATGCGCTCATCACGGCCGTCGCCTCGGTGCGCAGAGCCGCCGGATCGGTCACGCCGGTCGATTCGTACACCACGCCCAGGTCGGCTTCGTGCAGAGCGGGGTCGAGCCCGACCGCCTCGATCTTCCACGTCCGGTCGCCATCGGGAATCGACAGCGGAAACGAGTTCTGCGGCGGCGCGATCAGCGACTGCTCCTGGTGCAGCTTTTCGAGGTTGGGCGAAGTGAGAAAATCAACCGGAAGCAAAAGAAAACGCGCGGCATCGTAGCTGAACCACGCGGTCCACGGATCGACCTTCGCCATCTCCCGTCCGCGGACCCAGTACCATACGCCATCGTGCCCGCCGAAAACACCCGGCCGAACCGTCAACCCGGCCAGCTTCCACGCGGTGGCGGCGCCGTCCCAGGCCAGAATCAGCCCCATCTGCCCGGCGAGCGGCGCTCCCAAGGCATCGGCCAGCACGACGGCGTAGCGGCCGGGGGGCAGCGCGCTCATGGTGATGGTTACGGTGAGCGATCCGCTGGCATTCGAACAGAAGAATTGCGTGTCCGCCGGCGCCGTCAGGCTGCTCGAGTCCAGCAGATACACGTTGCGCAATTGGATTTGCCCGCCTTTGACCAGCGGGACGGACTGTTCCACCGCCGCGCGGATGCTCGTCCACTCCGACGCTTCCTGGGGCAACAGGTCGGCCTGGAGCGCAGCGAAATCCTGCCCGACGACCGCATTCGCCATGCGGCCGGCGACCGCGGCCAGCGCATCGCGGTCCAGCGATCCCATTTCGCCTTGAGTCGTGCAGGTCGCCCCGCGGCTCGTCAAGGGCGCCAGGAGCAATCCCGCCGCCATCAGTACTCTCCACCCCTTGCGCATTCCCGCCAACATCCTCTCTGCCCGCAGAACTCCGCCCGAGCGTCTTGCGGCCACTGCTAGTCTAGTACAGTAGAGGAGCAGCGGAACGCAACGGCCGGGAGGGGCAGAGATTCGCTCCGCCCATCCCGCCAGGGAAAGGAGCCGGCCCCGATGCACGCGAGCGAACAACAACAGGCGGACTTCCCGGATGTCCTCGCCCGGCGCCGCCGCTTCGGCGGTTCCCAGCGTACGCGGATGGCTTTTCTTTCGTCCGCCGCGATCCTGTTCGCCGCGCAGTCGTTCCTTGCGGCCGCGATTCTCGCCGGGCAATCGCCTACTGCGCCTGCATCCTCTGCCGCTCATGCGCACAAGTCGGCCCATTCGCGGAAACAGCTCGCTGCGGCTGCCCATCCGGCAACACAGCCGGCTGCCCAATCGGCAGCCCATCCCGGCCCAGCCGCCGCGGCCGCGCCGGCCCAGCCCAAACCTCCCGACTGGCCCGCAAACGATGTTCCCGCCGACGCCTCCGTGGTGTTCGACAGCCGCGGCCTGCTGATCGTTGCGTCCAATTCCAGCCTGGCGCAGATTTTGAAGGAAGTGGGGACAGAAACCGGCGCCAAAGTCGAGGGAATCGACGCCGATCAGCGCGTTTTTGGCTCCTATGGCCCCGGCAGCGTCCGCGACGTACTGGCCCAGATCCTGGACGGCTCCGGCTATAACGTACTGATGATCGGCGATCGCGGCGAAGGCACGCCGCGCCGCATTGTGCTGACCGTCCGCACAGGAACCATCAGCCAACCTGCCGGCAAAGCCGCTCCGAATCCGCCAGGCGAAGAGGATTCCGAAGCCGAGCAGGAGGCGCAGGAACCGGAGCCGCCACAATCCCCGCCCAGCGGCGGCGCTCCCGGCGTTCCGGTCCGCTCCGAGCAGCAGCTCCTCGAGCAGCGCGGGCAGCAGATGGAGCGACCCCAGAACGGTCAGCAACCTCCACAGAACTGAGCTGCTCCGCGGCGTTCCGGCGCAATCCGGCTGCAAGTCTATTATTGAAGGCTGAGATCTGAAAGCCGAGGGCTGTCTCTTACGAGAGCCGCACCGCTTCGGCCTGCGGCTTCACCGCAATGCGCCGCGGCTGCGGGCGCAGAAACAAGAACCCCACGCGCAAAATCGCGTACGCCGAAAGAATGCCGAACGCCATTGCGCCTACCGACGCGCAAATCAACATCGCCAGATTCCACAAGTCCGCCATCCAACGCCTCTGGGTTCACTATGATTGGGGGCATCACCGCATCCGCAGGACTGCAAGGAGAAGATCTCTCCCATGCCGCCAATCGTCTCTGCGATTGTCGCAGAATATGCACAGCCGGCGCGGCGCGTTGACCCTGATTTCTATTGCCAAATAGAATACTCTAAGGCGCGGCTTTTGCGGGAACTGCACCCCGCGCGCCTTCGAGTACCCACCACATTCGTGCCGCCAGGTCATGTCAATTTCCCACATCTCGGTGCGCGGAGCGCGGCAGCATAATCTGCGGGATATCAGCGTCCGCATTCCCCGCAACGCCTTCACGGTGGTCACCGGCCTCTCGGGGTCGGGCAAAAGCTCGCTGGCCTTCGACACCATCTACGCCGAAGGCCAGCGGCGCTACGTCGAGACGCTCTCCGCCTACGCGCGCCAGTTCCTCGACCAGATCGAGCGCCCCGATGTCGACTCCATCGAGGGCCTCAGCCCGGCCATCTCGATCGAGCAAAAGACGACCAGCCGCAGCCCCCGGTCCACCGTTGGCACGATCACCGAGATTTACGACTATCTTCGCCTTCTTTACGCCTCGATCGGAACGCCGCACTGCCCCAACTGCGGGCGGCCCATCGCCCGCCAGACCGCCGACCAGATCGTCCACCGCATCCTCGAGCTGGGCCAGAGCGAACGCGTCACGGTGATGGCACCCATCGTTCGGGGCCGCAAGGGTGAGTTTAAGGATTTGCTCGACCAGGTCGATCAGCAGGGCTTTCGCGCGCGCGTCGACGGCGAGATCCAGGACCTCTCCGAGCCTCTGCTCCTGGATAAACGCAAGAACCACACTATCGAAGCGATCGTCGACCGGGTTCTGCTGCGCATCGAGAATGTTCCATACTCGCCGGCGGGTGTCCCAGGAACAGTTGCCCCGGCGGGCGCCCCAGGTCTCGCTTCTGAGACCTGGGAGGGAGCCAAACGGCCCACAACAGCTCCCGGCAAACCCTCCATCGAAAAGCGCATCGAGCAGGCCGTCGCCAAGGCGCTTCAGCTTGCCAACGGCCTGGTACTCGTGGCCTTTAGCGCCGGGCAAGAGCAGTTGTTCTCATCGTCCATGGCCTGCCCCGATTGCGGCCTCGACGTGCCCAAGCTCGAGCCGCGCAGCTTCTCCTTCAACTCCACCTTCGGGGCCTGCCCCCACTGCCACGGGCTCGGCTCGCTCTACGACTTCGACCCCGCCAAAGTGATCACCGACTGGTCCAAGCCGCTTCTCGACGGCGGCCTCGGCCCCGGCTCCTCGTCGCACTACCTCATTAAGCTCATCGAGCTCGCCGCGGACCGATACAAAATCGACCTCAAGACTCCATTCGAGGATCTCCCTCCGAAGCAGCAGCACCTGCTCGTCTACGGCCCGCCCAAGGGCGAGGCGCCGCGCACCGGCTTTCACGGTATCCTCGCTTACCTGCGCGACAACGCGGAGGAGGCGCGCAGCGACAGCTATCGCGAGTACATGATGAGCTTCATGTCCGCCGTGCCGTGCCCGGTGTGCCGCGGCAAGCGCCTCCGTCCCGAGTCCCTCGCGGTCAAAATCGGCGGCCGCTCCATCGCCGATTTCACTGCCCTGCCGCTGAATCGCGCGCTCTCGGCGGCCATCAACCTTCAGTTCACCGCCCGCGAGGCTCTCATCGCCGAGCGCATCCGCCGCGAAATTGCCGAGCGGCTCGAATTCCTTTGCGCGGTCGGGCTCAGCTACCTCTCGCTCGACCGTAACGCCGCCACGCTGTCCGGCGGCGAAGGCCAGCGCATTCGCCTCGCCACGCAGATCGGCTCGCGGCTGCGCGGCGTTCTCTACGTGCTCGACGAACCCTCCATCGGCCTGCACCAGCGCGATAACAACCGCCTGATCGAGGCGCTCGAAAAGCTGCGCGATCTCGGCAACACCGTCCTGGTGGTCGAGCACGACGAAGAAACTATTCGCCACGCCGATTTTGTTCTCGATCTTGGCCCCGGTGCGGGGCGCTTGGGAGGGAACGTGGTCGCCGAAGGCACGCCGGCCCAGATTATGGCTTCGCCCGCGTCGCTCACCGGCCGCTACTTGAGCGGCGCCGCCACCATGCTGCAGCGCGCCAAGCCACGCCCGCTCACCGGCAAATGCCTCACCGTGACCGGCGCGCGCGAACATAACCTGCAGGAGCTGAATCTCCGCATTCCCCTCGGCGTGATGACCGTCGTCACCGGCGTGAGCGGCAGCGGCAAAAGCACCCTCATCAACGACATCCTCTACCGCTCGCTCGCCAAGTCCATCTACGGCTCGCGGGAGGAACCCGGCGCCCACGACGAGCTGTCCGGCGCCGAGCAGATCGACAAAGTCATCCGCATCGATCAGTCGCCCATCGGCCGCACTCCGCGCTCTAATCCGGCCACCTACACGCAGGTCTTCTCGCCCATCCGCGACCTTTTCGCCATGCTGCCCGAGGCGCGCGAGCGCGGCTACAAGCCAGGCCGCTTCAGCTTTAACGTCACGGGTGGCCGCTGCGAGGCCTGCCAGGGCGACGGCCAGCGCCGCATCGAGATGAACTTCATGCCCGACGTCTACGTCGAGTGCGAGGTCTGCGGAGGGCGCCGCTACAACCAGGAGACGCTGGCCGTGAAGTTCCACGGCCACTCCATCGCCGACGTGCTCGACCTCACCATCGAAGACGCGCTGCCGCTGCTGGCCGACGTGCCCTCGGTGCGCCAGAAACTGCAGACACTGGTCGACGTCGGCCTCGGCTACGTCCACCTCGGCCAGAGCGCCACCACACTGTCCGGCGGCGAGGCGCAGCGCATGAAGCTCGCCCGGGAGCTCTCGAAACGGCAAACGGGCAAGACGCTCTATCTCCTCGACGAGCCGACCACCGGCCTGCACTTCGACGATGTGCGCAAGCTCCTCGAGGTTCTCCATCGACTCGTCGACCTCGGCAACTCGGTCATCATCATCGAGCACAACCTCGACGTCATCCGCAACGCCGACTGGGTGATCGATCTTGGCCCCGAGGGCGGCGAGGAAGGCGGCCGCATCGTCGGCGAAGGGCGTCCCGCGAAGATCGCCGCGACTCCCGGCTCCTACACCGGGGAGTTCCTGAAGCGCTACTACAAATCCGCCGATGGCCGCCTGGCGCCCGCCGATTCCGAGGAAGAATTGTTCTCCGCTCCTGCGGATCCTTCCGCTATGGCCGCCGATTCCGGTTCGCTGCCGGCGCGCGCCTCCAAACAGAAGCGCCCGCAACGAAAGTCCAATACCGCACCCGCTAAACGGCGTGTAAGATAAACCGAACGTCCATGACCGATTTTCCCGAAGACGAACCGCGCCAACCCGCGATCCTGCCCGACGTTGAGCCCGCGCCTTTTGGCGCGGACCGGGCGCCGCTTTATCCCGAACAACGGTCTGCCGAGTCGCAGCCCGCTGAACCCGATGCGGCGGCGTCCGCCGCGCCAGAGTCTGCCGTCGCGCCCCCGGCGATTGAGTCAAACCTGGTAACAGCCGCAGAGTCGGGATCCGAGCCGCCGCTCTTTCAGTCCTGGTCTCAGCCTCAGCCCCGCCCGCCGGCGCGCATTCCGCACTTCGGGCATCTCGCCCTGCTGTGTGTGCTGGGATCGCTCGGCTTCGTTTCCGCGGTGGTTGTTATCTTCCTCGCCATGCGCTTCCATCTCTTTGGCTGGGACGTATCGGCCAAGGCCGCCACCGACATTCATCTCGTCCTGGCCAGCGAAGGGATCCTCTATCTCGTCACCTTTGGCATCAGCCTAGGTGTCTTTCCCCAGATATGGGGCAGAGGATTCTTCGCCGGAATACAATGGCGCGGCGATGTCGCCGTGCGCCGGTTCCCCTTGCTGGCCGCAACCGCTTTTGGCTGCCTGTTGGTTGCGATTCTCGACGAAGCGGTCATGCCCGGCCCCTCCAGCTCCCCGATCGAACAGATGATGAAGTCTCCGGGCGCCGCGTGGCTGATGTTCGGCTTCGGCATCACCCTCGCGCCGTTCTTTGAGGAGATGTTCTTCCGCGGTTTTCTTCTCCCCTCGCTTTGCACCGGCTTCGACTGGATCGCAGAAAGGGTCAGCGCCAACTCCCCAGTTGAATTCGCCGCGCATGGCCGTCCTCAATGGTCCGCGAGGGCTTCGACTGTAGCCGCAGTTGCCTTCGCCGGCAGTCCTATCGCTATCTACGTGGCCGGCCACGCCTTCGTCGCTCGCCACATAACTCTCGGAGTCTTCGTGTTCGGGATCCTCATTCCCATTGTCGCCATTCTCTCCGGATTCCTCGTCGTTATTGCGACTCGCAAGAGTCCTTCGCGCCACGATTTCCCCCCGCTCGACGCCAACCACCACCCTCAGTGGTCTCTCCCGGCAATGGTCGTTGCATCCGCTCTCACGAGCCTCCCCTTTGCCCTTTTGCACGTCGAGCAACAAGGCCATTCGCTCGGACCGTTTCTCCTCCTCATCGCCGTCAGCCTGGTCCTCTGCGCTGCGCGTCTTGTCACCCGCTCCCTGGCCGCTAGCACGCTGGTTCACGCCTGCTATAACTTCTTCATCTTTACGCTCGCCATGATCGGAACCGGCGGCTTCCGTCACTTCGACAAGATGTGAGAGATGCAGGGAACAGGGATCAGGGAACAGGGATCAGGTCTTCTGTGGTACGTTGACCCCCACTGCCGAATCACAATGAAGCTATTCTCGATGGCAAGGAGATGGAAAATGGGCAATTCATTCAAAGACCTCGTGGTATGGCAGAGAGCTGTTCAGTTGAGCCTTGCGATCTACAAACTCACTTCGTCGTTTCCGGACTCCGAGCGATTCGGTCTGACCAATCAGATACGTCGCGCATCCGTCTCTGTCGCCAGCAACATTGCTGAAGGATACGGAAGATCAAGCAGAGGAGAGTACATTCAGTTTCTTGGCCACGCACGGGGATCGAACTTCGAATTGCAGACGCAGTTGGCTATTGCGGAGGGGCTTGGTTTCGGCAGTGCGCCCACGCGCCGAGCAGCGGGAGGTCTCTCCGAGGAGGTAAGCCGGATGCTGGTTGCGATCATGAACAAGCTGAAGAAACCAACATAGAGGGTCTTTCTGTTCCCTGTTCCCTGTTCCCTGTTCCCTGTTCCCTGTTCCCTTACAATCGCATTGATGCCCGACTCCACCTACGCCCAGCAACTTCTCGCCCTCCTCGCCCGCACGAGCTTCAAACTCGGCCAGTTCAAGCTCTCGTCGGGCGGCACGAGCGATTACTACATCGACTGCCGCACCACGACGCTTCACGCCGAAGGTGGGCGCCTCACCGGCCACGCTATCCTCGATTTGCTTGAAGCCAACAGGATCGACGCCGAAGCCGTCGGCGGCATGACGATGGGTGCGGACCCCATCGTCTCCAACGTGGCCACGGCCAGCGCGTGGCGCGCGCTGTCTCATTCTGGCGCGCCGCTCCTGCACGGCTTCCTTGTCCGCAAAGCAGAAAAGGCCCACGGCACCGGCCGCCGCATTGAAGGCTTCTGCCGCGAAGGCGCTCGCGTCGTAATCGTCGACGACGTCTGCACCACCGGCTCCTCGACCATCGCCGCCATCGAAGCCGCCCGCGAAGCTGGCATGATCGTCGCCGCCGTCGTTTGCATCGTCGAGCGCGAAGAGGCCAATGGCCGCCCCGCCGTCGAGCGAGCCGCTAGCGGCGCACCGTTCCTGCGCCTCTTCACGGCCAATGAGGTTCGCGCCGAGCACGTAAAGCAGTTCCCTGCCGCAAGCGCCTGATCGCGCGAGCCTGGAAAGTCGAAAGGGCAGACTCCGCATTCAGCAGAGCCTGCCCTTCGCTCATTCCACAACCTATACTTGCGCGGGAACTTCGCTTGTGTCCGCGTTACTCCGGAACCACCGCTGTTTGCGCCGAAGCTGCCGACGCCGTCGGCTGCGGCTGTGCTTGCTGGTCCGTACTGCCGTTCCCATTCGAGAGCAGTTGCACCTGCACGCGGCGGTTTTCCTTCCGTCCTTCCGCCGTCGAGTTCGACGCCACGTACAGATCCTTGCCGATTCCGATCAGATAGAAGCGGTGCGGCGCGATGTCGTATTTTGCCGCCAGGTATTGCACCACCGCGTCGGCGCGGCGCTGGCTCAGGTCGTAGTTGTACTGAGCCGACCCGATCGAATCGGTCCCGCCCGTCACTTCCAGAATGTAGCTCCTGGCCGAGCCGAGTTGTTTGGCGAAGTCATCCAACTGCGCCTTGTCGTCGTCGGTCAACACAGCCTTGTCGAAGCCAAAGGTCACCGACACCTTCGCAACCTGCTTGTAGTTGTCCAGCCCCTTCACCACGCTTTCCAGCGTATCGGCGCGATGCGCAACGTCATTCGCGGCCGTCTCGGCCGTATTCGCCGCATGGCTGGCATTCTGCGCGCTCTGATTCGCCGCGTCGGCCGTGCCCTGCGCCTTGCCGATGCCCGCCTGCGCGCGCTCGTCCACCGCGTGGATCTGCCGGTTGTTCTCCGCGGTCTTCTGGTCCAACTGGCCCGTCTGATCGATCAACGGCTGCGTCTGGGTTCGCACGTAGTTCTTCGTGGCGCATCCCGCCACGCCAAACGCCGCCACCGCCACTGCCGATAACGCAAACCCGAGTCGATAAATTCTCATTTTCCTCATCTCTCCGTCCCTTACCCGGCGCAACTCAAACCGATCCGGCCGGGAAGGGCTCTTCTTCCACCCAGGAGATAGCACGCCGCCATCCATTCAGCGCCCGCCAAGTAACCCAGTCTTAATCAACCCGTTAAGTCGCATTCCTCAAGCTCTCAGCCGGCAGGGCCGCGTGTAATTTTTACTTTCTTCGGTAAGGTTTGCTCTATCCGCGCCGGCGCGGCACGCACCGTCGCCGGCAAAGCGCTCTCTCCAACGCTGCCGACGCGATTCCCGCTATCCTAGGAGCTGGCCTCGCCTGCGCCAGACTGCTCATGGATTTCTACGAAAAAATCCGTACCCTCCCAACTCAGCCCGGCGTGTATCTTTACAAGAACGCTGAGGGCGACGTCATCTATGTGGGCAAGGCCAAGAATCTGCGCTCGCGCGTACGCTCCTATCTGCTCGAAGCCTCGCAGGCCAACGCCAAAACCGGCTCGCTCATGCGCGAGGCCGTCGATCTCGACTATATCCTCGTCGCCAACGAGCACGAGGCCCTGGCTCTCGAGAACAACCTCATCAAGCAGCGCAAGCCGCGATTCAACATTCTTCTCCGCGACGACAAGACCTACCCCTACGTCAAGCTCACGCTTGCCGACCGTTTCCCGAAGGTCTTCGTCACGCGCCGCCTGCGCAAGGACGGCGCTGCCTACTACGGTCCCTACTTCCCCGGTAACCTCGCCTATCGCATCGTCGAATTGATTCATCGCAGCTTTCTTTTGCCCAGTTGCAAGATCGATCTCTCGCGTTCCCATCCTCGCGCCTGCCTGCAGTACTACATTCACCGCTGCCTCGGCCCCTGTGTCGAGGGATTCGTCACGCACGATGCCTACAAAGACGCCGTGCGCGACGCGCAGCTCTTTCTCGAGGGCCGGCACGCGGAGCTCGAACGCACGCTGACAACGCGCATGATGGCCGCCGCCGAAGCGGAGCAATTCGAGGCCGCCGCGCGTCTCCGCGATCAGCTCTCAACCGTGCACCAGCTCCAGGAGAAACAGCGCATCGCCACCGCCGAACTCGACGACGACGCCGACGTATTCGGCTATCACTTCGAGGACGGTTCGCTGGCGGTCAATCTCTTCCACATGCGCAACGGCAAGATCGTCGACCGCCGCGAGTTCTTCTGGGAAGACCTGCCGAGCCTGATGGAGGCGATTGACGACAGGGGTCAGGGATCAGGGATCAGGGATCAGGGAAACGGGAGCGAGGGAGCAAGGGAGCGAGGGAGCGAAGAGCCGGGTGCCCCAGGTCCCCATTCTGGGACCTGGGATCGCACGAAAGCCGACGCGCCCCCATTCCACCCTGGTCCCGTTTTCTCCGCCCTCCTCAAGCAGCTCTACATCGATCAGCACTACGTTCCGCGCACCATCCTCGTGCCCACGGACTTCGACGACCGCGAAACCCTCTCCACACTCCTCACCGAGCGCGCCGGCCACAAGATCGAGATCGCCGTCCCCCAGCGCGGCGACAAGAAATCCCTGGTCGACCTCGCCGGCCAGAACGCCCATCAATCCTACACGCAGCGCTTCCGCGTCCTCGAGCCCTCGCGCAAGGCCATCCAGGAGGCTCTCGCTGACGCGCTCATGCTCCCCGAGCTGCCGCGCCGCATCGAGTGCTTCGACATCTCGCACATCCAGGGCGCGGAAACCGTCGCCTCGCTCGTCGTGTGGGAAGACGGCAAGATGAACAAGCAGCTCTATCGCAAATTCAAGGTCAAGTCCGTCGCCGGCGTCGACGATTTCGCCTCTATGCACGAGGTGGTCGAGCGCCGCTACCGGCGCCTCAAGGAGGAGGAACAGCCGTTGCCCTCGCTCATCCTGATCGACGGCGGCCTGGGCCAGCTTCACGCCGCGGCGGAAGCTCTCGAATCGCTCGGCTTCACTTCGCAGCCGCTGGCGTCAATCGCCAAGCGCGAGGAGGTCATCTACCTTCACGGCAACGAAGACGAGCCGATCGTACTCGACCGCCGCTCGCCCGTTCTGCACCTCGTCCAGCTCATCCGCGACGAGAGCCACCGCTTCGCCGTCGGCTACCACCGCCAGCGCCGCGCCATGCGCGACCGCGACTCCGAGCTCCTCAACATCCCCGGAGTCGGCCCGCAGACCCGCCAGCGCCTGCTCACCCACTTCGGCAGCCTGCGCGACGTCCAGCAGGCCACCGCCGAATCCCTCGCCGCCGTCGTCAGCCGCAAGACTGCAGAGACGATCTGGCGGCATTTTCACGAGACAGAGCCGGCCTCCATTCCTGCCCGATAGCCGCTTCCCGGCTCCTACCGGTTCGCCGCCAGGATCGCATCCGCCCATTGCTCGCAGACCGCGCGCACATGGACAGGCGTCTGATCATCCTTGTAGGCCTCGAAAAAGTTTGCAAAAAAGACACGCTTCCTGACGCGGAGAAATACCGTTCCCACAACCATGGTCGTGGTCGCCCCGTTGACCGTAACCGGCCCGATCAAGCCCCATCCGTAGGCGTCCGTTTTGGAAAACAATGTGCCCAGCATGACCGGCTTGACGTAGCTGCTCTGCGTGTTCGGGTTCATCGCATGCATGCGTTCGTTGAATGCGTCCTCGCTCTCCTTGGCCAAGTGATCGGCAACTGGCCCGATCTGCTTGCTGACAGAATCGACCAGATTCGTGAAATCGCTCGCGTTGTAGTCCACGGTCTCCGCGGCGCTCGCAACTGCGACCTTCGCGAAGGGGTTAATGCCGCCCATCCCGCGGCTGCGCAGGGCCGACACATCCTTCTCGGGAATAAACGCGGCTACAAGCCGGTCAATGCTGGGAACCGCCATGTACTTCGTGCGGTCGTCTCCCAGTTCCACCATGCCGGTGCCCGGGGGAACAGGAAGCGTAACGGACACGCCGCCCACCGGATACAACGGCACGCCGCCCGCGGCCGTCTGCGCATTCGCCCGGCTCGAACCCGGCCCCGCAGAAAACACAGTGAGAGCGGCAACGGCTAAGAGAGGTTGGACGATGCGAGGGGAAAATACACGATGGAACCTTGCGTTCATGGCTCTTCCGATCTTTCGGAACGCGGAAACAGAACAAAGCCCTCGCCGCTCGGGCGACCAGGACCGGTGTTTTTCGATCGCGTACAGTTTACTCGGCCCGCACCAGCTCGTGCTTGCGCACCACGATCCGCTTGCTGCACGCGGGGCAGGAGAAGCGGTCGAAGATTCCCACTCCGCTCACCCACTCGCCGCACCAGGGGCACTTGCCACGCAGCGCATTCAAACCCATCATTGAACCGATCAGCGGCGCGCACACCCCGGCAATGATCATCGGAACGCCCAGAATCACACCGAGTCCGGTCAGGCAGATCATTCCGCCGTAGATGATCAGAACCGGCGCCGCCAGGAATCCAAGAAGCAACCCGCCAAACGCACTCTTTACGGGCGCCTTCTCGTGTTCCGGCTGCGCGTGCGTGGTCTGTTCCGGTTGCTCGTGCGCCGTCTGCTGAATCTCCTCGGCGCTCGTGGCTCCGCAAAGCGGACAGAACTTCCATGCCGCCTCAAGATGCGCTGCGCATTTTGGGCAGATCCCGCTCATAGGCGACCGCTCCCTCACGGTCATGGCATCCGGCTCTGGACTCACCGCCGCGACGGCTCTGCGCCCGGGCGTTCGCCGCAGCCAATGCCGGCCTGCCGCGGCGCACCATGGGCCTTCGCAGACCGTTCAACTCGAGGGTCCTGCTCCGTCTGCGATGATGAAGTGTAGGCTCGATCAAACAGCCCTGCCCGTGATTTGTATCACCTCGATGGCCGTCCACAATGGCCGCCGTCACCTCATTCGCCCCGGAAAGTTGGGATCTTCACAAGCCCTTTGACTTGTGCGCCTTTCACTCCGGTTGTTCCTCTTCGCATCCGGGCTCCAGCCGTTCTATTCTTGTTCCAGTCATGAGAATCCAGTCTAGAACCGTCCTCTCCATCGCCGCGCTCTCTTTCGCCGCGTTCCTCGCCCCTCGCTGCCCCGCCCAGATGGTCTCCCCTTCCATCGACCAGCCCGGCCAGCCGTTTTCCTATTTCTCCAGGCCCACTGACGAAATCGGTCTGACGGGCGCGGAAGCCGCCACCGAGATCACGCCCGAGGGCTACCTGCGCACCGGCTTCGAAGAGATGATGTTCTTCTCCGGGCCGGATTACGAGCCAACCAGCGTCCGCATCCGCACCCTCGAGCAGGGCCGCCTTCCCATCGTCCACTACGAATTCACGCGCGACGGGATCGCCTATCGGTTCACGATCTTCGAGGCCAAAATCGACAAGAGCGTCATCATCCGCCTCCGCCAGCATCCCAAGTTCGCTTACATGCCGGGCATCACTCCGGAGACCGACGTCGTCGAGCCGCTCATCAATTTCATCCGCGTCGAGATGGTCAACCAGTCCCAAGAACCGAATCGCGCCGTGTTCGCCTCCGGCGTCCGCTACGACGGTCCCAATACCACCGGCGCTCCGCACGGCGACAACCGCTTTCCGCGGCCCGTCGACGGCAAGTCTCCCGGCGACTACCGGCAAATCGGCGAAGCATTCAATGCACACTGGCAAAACTCGTTCGACGAGGCCAACTTCTACCGCTTCAACCGCCTCCTCTACGCGTTTCCTGCCGGCTACGCGGATCAGACCTTCACTCTTCGCGCGCACGACCGGGATCAAGGCCCGGTCGACCTTCTTAGGACGACCGACCTCAACGCCACTCCCACCACTCCCATCGGCATCGTCACCTACTCGCGCGTGCTCAGGCCGGGCGAATCCTGGACCCTGGACTTCAAGATGCCGGTCATTCCCACCGCCGAACCATTCACCATCGACGCGATCGACCAGGCCGCCTTCGACGACGCCAAAACGCAGATCACCTCCTACTGGAACGGTATCCTCGCCTCCGGCATGCAGATTTCGCTGCCCGAATCCAAGCCGGTCGACACTTTCTACACGAACCTCATCTACGACCTGATCGCCATCGACCACATTGGCGACGATACGATTCAGACTGTCAATAAACTCCACTACCACGCCTTCTACCTGCGCGACAGCGCCGACATCGTGCATAGCTACGACCTGACCGGCTATCCGCATATCGCGCGCCAATGCCTCGACTTCTTTGCCAAGAAGCAACAGCCCGACGGCAACTTCCTTTCGCAGCCGCAGCAGTACGATGGCTGGGGCGAGGCGGTGTGGGCCTACGGCCAGCATTATCGGATCACCCACGACAAGGCCTTCGCCGAATGGGCCTTGCCTCAGATCGCCCGCGCCGTCGACTGGCTCCATCAGGCTCGCGCCGCCGACCCGCTTCACATCGTTCCCTCCAGCGACGTGCGCGACAACGAGTACGTCCCCGGCCACATCACCGGCTATAACTTCCTTGCCCTCGACGGTCTCAAGCTCGCCATTCAAATGGCCTCCGACACCGGCCACGGCGACCTCGCGCAAAAGTGGCAGGCCGAATACGACGACTTTCATCAAGCCTTCTTTAAGGTGCTCGACGCACAGGCGGCTGCGCACAACGGGTATATTCCGCCCGCGCTCGACGGAAAGGAGGGTGGCTACGACTGGGGCAACCTTCTCTCCGTTGTCCCCGAGCCGGTCCTCGATCCCCACGATCCCCGCGTGGCGGCCACGCTGAAGGCGGCCCAGGCCAAGTACGCCGAAGGCATCATGACCTATGCCAATGGCACGTTTCTGCACCACTACCTCACCATCAAGAACACGCTCACCGAGACCATCCGCGGCGATCAGGAGCAAGCCATCAAGGAGTTTTACGCGATCCTGCTCCACACCAGCTCGACCAACGCTGGGTTCGAGTACAAGATCCGTCCCTGGGGCGACCGCGACTTTAGCAACAACCTCGCCCCTCACGGCTGGTTTGCCGCCGAGTACCGCACCCTGCTGCGCACGATGCTTGTCCGCGAAGAAGGCAACCAGCTCCATCTGCTGTCCGCCGTCTCGCCTGCGTGGGTCGGCAAAGGCAAAACCATCTCCGTCCGCCAGGCGCCCACCAACTTCGGTCTTCTTGCATTCACGCTCGAACAGCCGCAGGAGGGCGTGGCTGTCTTGCGCCTCGATCCTGACTTCACTGCGCCGCCGGAATCGATCGTCGTGCACCTGCCATGGTTCGTCGACTTAAGGTCCGCTGTGGCCGACGGCAAGACCGTTCGGCCCGCCGATGGCGCGCTCACCGTTCCCGCGAACGCAAAGACGGTCGAGCTCCACTGGTCTGTGAAGCCCGATACGCCGCAACTGAGTTACGAGAGCGCCGTGGCAGCCTACAAGGCCGAGTACGCGCGCCGCTATCGGGAGTTCATGCACGGAACAGGGGAAGAGAAGAAATAGACGCTGCGGCAATCGTCGCTCAAAAGGTCGCAACGATGGACGCAATTCGCATCGACAAATGGCTCTGGGCGGCGCGCTTCTTCAAGACGCGCGCTCTGGCGTCGCGGGCCTGCGATCTGGGCAGGATCCAATGGAACGGATCGACGGCCAAGCCCGCGCACGACGTTCGCATCGGAGACAAGCTGCACATCGAGAATGCCGCCGGCGCATTCGACGTAGAAGTCCTGCTGATCAGCGCCCTGCGCGGCCCCGCTCCGGTGGCGCAAACGCTCTACCGCGAAACCGAGGCCAGCCGCATGGCCCGCCTGCACCGGTCTGAGGAGCGCAAAGCCATGGAACAGTACGTCTCCCTGCCTCCGCGCCGGCCCACAAAGCGCGACCGCCGCCGCATCATCCAATTCCGGCGCGGAATGTAGCGCACCAAAGACAGCGAAGGCCCGGCGCTCCGCCGGGCCTTCCGATCCGTGCAACTCGCTTAGCGCGTCTTGCTACGCGATCAGCTTCTTGACCTTCTCTTCAATCACGTCCTGCGGCACGTAGCCCACAACCTGGTCGGCCACTTTCCCGCCCTTGAAGAACAAGAGCGTCGGAATGCCGCGAATGCCATACCGCGACGGCGTGGCGCCATTCTGATCCACGTTCACCTTGGCCACCTTCAGTTTGCCCGCATAGGCCGTCGCCACGCTGTCGACGATCGGCGCGATCGCCTTGCATGGGCCGCACCAAACCGCCCAGAAATCCACCAGAACAGGCTGCTCGCTCTTGAGCACTTCCTGGTCAAAACTCGCGTCGCTCACTTCCAAAACGCCCAACCCAGACATGATCCTCCTTGCGGACCCGCACCCGATCATTGTACAGGAAACCGTATACCCATCGGATGCACGAGCGGCGCTCGAGGTCGCAGACTGCTGTTCGTTTTTGCACCTGCATCGGCGGCAATTCCCATTCACGAGCCGGGAAAATCTTCGCGGGGTACTCGAGCCTCGGCTTGCTTCACTTCCGCGCCAAATCGCTTGAGTAGAGGTTCCGCCACCGGCCAAGAAAACAAACCTCGGATCGGCGCGGAGAACGCAGCCTTTTGTTGGGCCAACAATCATCCGCGCGCAAATAGAAGCGCCCGGATCCGATAAGGATCTCGGGCGCTAGAGCAGCCCTCCCCCAGAACTGCTCACGGTGCGACTTTAGGTGTTTAATCGATAAATAGCAAGCAATCTTAGGTAATTTGGGAAGTAATCAAAAAACCGGTGACTGCACACCTAGGCAACGGTGGTAACTGACTGATTACGCAGGCGGTTGCTCATCTCCCGCTGCGCTGCTGAACATCGAAGTCATTGTTTTTCAATGAGTTGACTGGCTCCGACCCCGGAAAACCGGCAGATTACGAGCTCCGCTGGCACACCTTTTTCGACGGCTTTTCGCACGGCATCCGATGCGCCCGCCAGACTCTCCTCGCGGTCGACAATCACCAGCACCGCCGGGCCCGCTCCGCTCAATGCCACCCCTGCGATCCCGTTTTCGCCCACCAAATGCGACAGAACGGTCAAAAGAGGACAAATTGGGGCGCGGTATGGCTGGTGAATGCGATCTTTCATCGCCAAACGAAGCAGATCGGTCTCTCCCCCTGCAAAGGCCAGACCGAGCGCGGCAACCGACTGCAGGTTCGAAACCACGTCAGCGAGCGAATAGCACTCCGGCAGCACCGCACGCGCCTTGCTCGTCGCTAAGGGCTCGGAAGGCAGTGCCAGAATCGCACGCCACTCCGCGGGAGGGATCACGCGCGCCGCACGCACCTTTGCGCCGTCGCACATCGCGGTGACGAACCCTCCCAGCCAGCAAGCAGCCACGTTGTCCGGATGGCCCTCCAGCTTATACGCTTCATCGAGAATCCGATCCGAATCCCAACCAAGCTGCCCGAAGTGCACGGCCATGGCGATGGCCGCAATCCGCGCCGCTGCCGACGAGCCGCATCCCATGCCCAGCGGAATGCTGTTCGACATCCGGATCGCCAGCGGCACGATGGGCCGTCCGGCATCGCGCAGGATCTGTTCGTAGGTCTCTAAGATCAGGTTCTTCTCGAGCCGCGCACACCGGTCCACATCCCGCCCGGTCGCCGAAATCGCGAACTCCGCCGCCGCCTTCGCCTCGATCTCCAGGAAGAAATCCAACGCCACGGCTACGGCATCGAAGCCCGGACCGAGGTTTGCCGAAGTTGCAGGCAGGCGCAGTCGAAGAACGCCGGTCTTGCTTGCGCCGCTCATTCCACTTCGCCCTTCAGCGCGGCCAGCACCGCCGCCGGTGTCGCGTCCACCGAAATCGCATCCCGCCGCAGCGCCTCGATCGCCGCCTCCGACCCTTTCTTTTCCTCGTCCGTCAGCAGAGTTCCCCGATGGAAGTCGATCGTGTAGTCGGCGTCCTTCAGCGTGTGCCCGGTCAACACCAGGACCACCGTATCGCCGGAGCGCACCGCGTCCTGCGCGCGCAGCTTTTTGAGCCCCGCAAGGGTCACGGCCGAGGCCGCTGCGCAGCCCAATCCCTCGGCGCCGATCTCCGCTTTTGCGATCGCGATCTCCGCCTCGGTCACGTCCAGGCACCATCCTCCACTATCCAGGATCGCCTTCGCCGACTTGCGCCACGATGCCGGGTTCCCGATCCGAATCGCGGTCGCCCGCGTGTGCGCCTCCACCGGCTCCAGCACCGCGCCGTGGTTGTCTCTCAGGCTCACGACCAGCGGATTGGCTCCCGACGCCTGAATCACGCTGATCTTGGGCAGCCGGGCCACCAGCCCCAGCTCACGCAGTTCGCGGAATCCCTTGCCCAGCGCCGAGCTGTTGCCCAGATTGCCGCCCGGAACGATCAAGTGGTCCGGCACGTTCCAGTCCAGCGCCTCCGCGATCTCGAAGGCCGGTGTCTTCTGCCCCTCCAGCCGGTACGGATTCACCGAGTTCAAGAGATAAATCGGCGCCTGCTTCACGATCTCCGTCAGCACGCGCAGGCAGCCGTCGAAGTCCGCCTTAACCTGGCAGGTCAGCGCGCCGTAGTCCATGGCCTGCGACAGCTTGCCCCACGCGATCTTGCCTTCCGGAATCAGCACCAGGCTGCGCAGCCCGGCGCGAGCGGCATAGGCCGCCATCGAGGCCGACGTGTTGCCGGTTGACGCGCAGGCCACCCACTTGAATCCTCGCTCCCGCGCCACGCTCAGCGCCGCGGTCATGCCCGTATCCTTGAACGAGCCCGATGGGTTCAATCCCTGATGCTTGCCGAAAAGCTGATCGATTCCCAGCGCCCTGGCGGCGCGCGGCAGATGATAGAGCGGCGTGTTGCCCTCGCGCAGCGAGACGGCGTTGCCGAAGTTGTCCAGAATCGGCAGCAACTCGCGGAATCGCCAGACGCCCGACTGGTCCAAAGCCTCGCCGGAGCAGCGCCGTTCCCGCCACAGCCACTTCAGCGCGCCCGGATTCGGACGGTCGTGGCCGCCGCGCAGGCTCCAGCCGGGATACTCGACCTCGAACAAGTCCCCGCAGACGGCGCAGCGAAAATCGGGCCGCGCCTCGGCGCCCGCAATCTGGCTTCCGCATCCAAAACAGCGCAACTGGTGCAAGTTGTCGTTCATACCTGTCCCCGAAACCGCGTGCTTTTCAGTCGCAAATGAGCTGCATAATTTTGCCGGCCGCCAACCCCGCGTCCGCGTCATGCGACCGAATCCCGCGACCGAATCACGCGGGTTCGTTGCTAGTGTTAGCCTACCAGTGTACGGCGGTTTCCGCTGTGGATTGGAGCACCTTTTGGGGGTCACAAAGCGGCTCTTCCTCGCCTCGATGTTGCTCGTTCTTGGCGCGCCTGTCAGCGCGCAATCCCCACTCCGCGTCGCTGCCGCCGCCGATCTGGAGCCGGTTCTCCCGCCCGTCCTCGACCAGTTCCAGCGCGCGACCGGCATTCCCGCCGAGGCCACCTATCAAGCCTCCGCGATGCTGGCCACGGAGATCGAGAACGGCGCGCCCTTCGACGTGTTTCTTTCCGCCGATCTCGGCTATCCCAAGCGCCTGATCGCCGACGGCCTCGCCGACGCCGCCGGCTCCGCCGATTCCACCACTCCGATTGCCTACGCCCGAGGCACGCTCGTCCTGTGGGCGCGGCAAGACTCGCACCTTCCCCCGCCCTCGCTCGATCTGCTCCGCTCGCCCGCCCTCAAGCGTCTTGCCATCGCCAATCCCGACCGTGCTCCCTACGGCCGCGCCGCCGTCGCGGCCCTCCGAAGCCTCAATCTCTACGACGCCCTCAAGCCGCGTCTCGTCACCGCCGAGAACATCGCCCAGGCGGCCCAATTCGTCGACTCCTCGAACGCTGACGCCGGTCTGATCTCGCTCACCTCGGCGCTCACCCCGCGCCTCACCGCCGACGGCGCGTTTTTCGTCATCCCGCGCGATCTCTACCCGCCCATCGAGCAGGGCGCCGTCATCGTCAGCAGCACCCGCCAGCGCGCCGCCGTCCACAAGCTGCTCGGCTTCCTGCTCTCTGCCCCCGTGCAGGCCCAGCTTGCAAAGAGCGGCCTCACCCCGGTCAAATAACCGCAATGGACTGGCAGGCATTCGCGCTCTCGCTCCGGCTGGCGACGGTCACCACCGCGATCCTCCTCGCCATCGCCGTGCCTCTTGCGGCCATCCTCGTGCTCGGCCGCGGCCGCTGGCTCGCCGTGCTCGAAGCGCTTGCCACGCTGCCCATGGTCCTGCCGCCCACCGTGCTCGGCTTCTTTCTTCTTGTCCTCCTCGGCCCCCGCACCGCGTTCGGCCGCGGCATCGCCGTCCTGCTCGGCCATCCTCTCGCCTTTTCCTTCGATGGCCTGGTCGTCGGCTCCGTCATCTACAGCCTGCCCTTCGCCGTGCAGCCGCTGGTCGCCGGTTTCGCCTCCGTCGACACATCGCTCGTCGACGCGGCGCGCCTGCTCGGCGCTGGCCCCGTGCGCCTCGTCTCCAGCATTCTCCTTCCCCTCGCCCGCCGCTCGCTTCTGGCCGCCGTCGTGCTCAGCTTTCTCCACACCGTCGGCGAATTCGGCGTCGTGCTCATGCTCGGCGGCGACATTCCCGGCGCCACCCGCACCCTCTCCATCGTCCTCTACAACCAGGTCGAGAACTTCGATTACGCCGCCGCCAATCACACTGCTGCCATCCTCCTCGGCCTCAGCGTCCTCGCCCTCGCACTGATCTATTCCAAAGCGCAAAAACGCGGGAGCGCCCGCCGTGCTTGACTTCACGCTCGACGCCCGCCGCGGCAGCTTCCACCTCCAGGTGGCTTGCGCCCTCGCCTCCGATTGGACCGTCGTCTTCGGCCCCAGCGGCGCAGGCAAGAGCACCCTACTCAGACTCCTCGCCGGCCTCGACCATCCCAGCCGCGGCTGCATTGCCCTCGACGAACGCGCCCTCACCGATACAACCCTCCGCCTCCGCATCCCGCCCGGCCATCGCCGGACCTCGCTCGTCTCCCAGCAGCCCGCGCTCTTCCCTCACTTGAGCGTCGCCGCCAACGTGGCCTTTGGCCTGCGCAACCTCGATCGCGCCGCCCGCGCGCTCCGCGTCGATGCGATGCTGTCGCTTGTCGGCGCGACCGACCTCGCCAGCCGCCACCCGCACGACCTCTCCGGCGGGCAGGCGCAGCGCGTCGCCCTCGCCCGCGCTCTCGCGCCCGCTCCGCGTCTGCTTCTTCTCGATGAGCCCTTCTCCGCGCTCGACGGCCCCGCCAGCGACGCGCTCATCGAGCGCCTTCAGCCCTGGCTTCGCCAGAACAACATCCAGACCGTCCTCGCCACCCACGACGTCGCCGACGCTCTCGCCACCTCCGCCGAGGTCCTTCTGCTCCGCGAAGGCCGCCTCGCCGCTCTCGGTCCCGCCGCCGAAGTGCTCGCTGGCGAACGCGCGCGCCTTGCGCACCGCCTCCAGTCGCCCTAGTCCATCGCCCACTTGTTCCTTGTTCCGTACTAACGCGCCTTCTGGGTATTGACTGGTTCGTCGATGAGCGCATTGGCGATTTGGCACCTATCCAGTCAAGTCTCGGTTGGCTCAAATTGCGGGATAATCAGTAATACCGGATAGACCTCCAAGCAGTCTCTGATGTCAAGGCGGGCCTACAGTTGAGATCAGCCCGCCGCGATCTCTTAATGCCGTTGCTCGACCATGGAGAATCCAATGAGCACACCGAATCCAGAGTCCACCGCTGCCTACGTCCAAGACTACGAATGCCTGATCGAGGGGGTCATGTACTTTCTGGCGCTACAACAGGAGATAGTACAGCGAGGGAACATCGATTCGATTCGCAGCCACTATGAGCAAAATCCCGAGGACAAACTTTGTCACATATATCGACCCGGGAGTCGGGACATGCTTCTCTGCCGCAGGTCTGGGATTGAAGCGATACAACGGATTTCGCTCAGGTTAGTCAGCGAGGCACCGAACGGTTGTGATTTGAGTCCTCAACGGATCGGGGGAATCATCTCCGAGCGGGTTTTCCAAGTCGCAATGGATGGCGTCACTGACGATGAGGAATTGGTTCGAATCCTAAAATCATACGTCGGCGTTTCAGAGACGGAGCATGTCGAGGCTGCGTACCATTTCCCGTGCGTACTTCTTCATTGCGGTCCACACCACCCCGATTTAGGTCCCCCTCCTCCGGAAGAATTCTCGCTTGGGCCGGTGAGTTTCCAGCAAATTGAAAGCTTCTTGAGGGAATTCAACGAAGCTGCTCAAGCTGGAAGAAAGATCCCACAGGAAAAAGCGGTCGATATGTTCACCGAGACCGGCAAGAAGTATGGATGGGTTGCATCAGTTAAGATCCCTCACTGCGCTCCCGACGTCTCACGACGGCGGGCTGAGGAAATCATTGAGGCGGCGATCAACTTGCTGAAAGTGTTCATTGGCCTTCGCTACGGAAGATCTATGAGGCTACCACATACGGCCCCTGCGAGAAACCGCGAGACCTGCGTACTTATCGATGTCGACGATAACGTCGAGTGGACATGGCAAGGGCGCGCATTAGACGGCGCGCTTGTTGCTGGGGACCCAACGGCAGCAATCCCAACTTCCCTCCGAAGCTTCGCCTCCAATTTACTCACCGAGGGCTTGAGCGGAAATAGGGATGAGGCGACGAACAGGCTCGTCGACGCTCTCAAATGGTTTGGAGACGCATCGTTTGAGGAATCGGGAGGGGTGCAGATTGTGAAGTGGATTGCGGCGCTAGAGCGACTTATAGCGACGGAACGGAGCGACAACGGCATAACGCATCGCTTTTGCACGCGGGTAGCCCTTCTTGCCAGCGGATTGGGCTCAGGTCATGTGGAGAAGGCTTACCGAGTTGCTCAAAAAGCATACGACCTAAGATCCGACGTAATGCATGGATCACGTTCCCAAAATGATGACCATCTCCTGACCAGCGCCGGCCTCGTGCATGATCTGACCCGCGAGGCAATTCTTGGAGCCCTTGCCATGCATCACCTCCTTGGGACAATGACCGGGGGCACACGAATTGCGTCGATGGAACGTTTCTATAAACAATCCGCGCTCCCGCACGAAGCGTTATTCAAACAACTCCAGCAGGAGTTTAAGAAAAAGGCACGGCCGAAGAAAGCTTCCCCATGAACGCTGCAGATTCGAGTTGTCTGCTTAACTGTTGCCAACAGGCCAATGCACTCGGTGGGCTCTGGTTGAGCGTCGCTCCGGCGATTAGCCGCCAAACCGGCTTGGCCCTTCCGACCGGCAGATCCGCATGCTCACCCCGCCCTCCCCGCTGGCTCCGCAAGCCCCGCGTCGGCCCGTTTCTCCGCAACCCGCTGAAAACACGCAGCAAAAAAACTTTCGCCGGATTGCAGATCATTTCGCGGTTCTGTTGCACAATCGTTCCATAAGCCTTCAACCAGGCTCCCGGCGCGGCGGCTCAAACCCGCCGCTTTCGCGTCTTTGTGCCGGCTTTCCACGAAGAACCGGCTCCAAGCGCGGCTACAGCGAAACCAGAGTGACTGTATCCCGAAGCCTCCGCACCCAAGTCGACGCGACCAGCAGGGAGCGGCGACCCTTCACGGAAATTGACAGGTCACACCAACTCTGGTTTCGCTCTAAGTGCCGGCCAGAACGGGGAGTAACCCGCATGAAATGAAATATTTGCAGAAAGCGGCTCTTTAGAATCAAAAACTTACGGCAATACCCCCTCCGCAAACCCTTTGCCTTCAGATATTTGGATATAGCGATAGGGGGAGTGGAGGGGGTGACTCTTCAGTACACAGAGCATTATCCGCCCCGGTTCAGCCTCGAAAAGAGGGTTCTTGGCACGCCTCGCACCGGAAACTGAGTAGCAGAGAGTTCAAAACCGCCCGCTCCGGCAGCAAACGGAGCGGGCGGTTTTGCAGATATACTTGGCTTCACGGACGCGCTGCGCGCTGCGGCTGTTCCCTGAGGCGCTGGATTCCCATGAACGCTCCAAAGCGCTCGCTCGATGTGAAGGTCCTTGCCATTGTGGCAGCGGTCTTCGTTTTCATCCTCCTGCTCACCAAGATCGCCAACCAGGCCCCGCCCCAGCCTCCCTCCGGCTATACCTTCTGGCTCTACGCGCAGCAGGTCGTCGAGTGCACGCCCACCGAGATCACTCTCGTCGACAGCCATCATGCCGAGACTCATTTCGAGAAGGACGCGAGCTGGCCCGACTGCTCCACCTTCCACAAAGACGATGTGCTGGACTTCTACCTCAGCCGCGGCGAGAAGACCCGGTTCCTCAGCGACGAGAAGACCGCCTGGTGGCGCCGGCAGATGTGAGAAACAGGGAGCAAGGGAGCGGGAAAGCAAGAAGACAGGAAATCGACAGCAGAGACCGGGTTCCGAATGCGCCAGCCCCCATCCGCGGCTCGCACCGGGGCCGCGGAAGCTGAAAGCTGATGGCTGACAGCAGCATTTCAGCCCGGACCATCTGCCTCACGAGCGCAACTGGTTGCGGCAGCCGCTCGCACGAACACAAAAGAGTGTGGTTTTCCACAGTCGGCGCTTCCGGCCGCAGGCTTAGGAAACACCCTAAAGTACCTACAACTTCCGGAAATTCCTTGAATGAACTGATGAAGTCGGATTAAAGTCTGAAGTACACGGTCGTTTGCCGGAATTCTGTCCCACATCATCCCGCTATTCTCGGGAGGCATGGATGCGCAACGTTGCAGCCCGCTCGAACCTTCTGGTTCCTGAAGTCCGCGAGGTCATGGACATTCGCCAGGCCTCGGACTACCTCGGGATCTCTCCCGACACGCTCTATAAGTACGCCTCGGACGGCTTCGTGCCCGCCTTCAAGCTCGGCAATCGTTGGCGCTTCAAACGATCCCGGCTCGACGAGTGGATGGACCAGCAGAGCGACATGCAATCCGGCAGCGAAGTCGACGCGACGAAGAAGAAGCCCGTCCAGCCCGCCGTGTGAACCGGCGTTCCCGTGATATAACCGAGCCGATGGACCACTTCCGCCGCATCGGCGCTCTGCGCCGCAAGCTGACTCGCGCCGGGTTCCCCGGCCTGCTGGTCACGCATCTCCCCGACGTTCGCTATCTCTCCGGCTTCACCGGCTCCAGCGCTGCTCTGGCCGTGACGCGGCGAGCCGCGCGTCTGTTCACCGACGGCCGCTACACGTCGCAGGCCAACCAAGAGGTGCAGGCCGCGCGGGTGCGGATCGTCTCCGGCTCACCCGCGGTTGCCGCGGCGCAGTGGCTGGCCTCTCAGCCGGGCGTGGAGCTTGCCGGCTTCGATCCGGCCAGAACCACGGTGGCGGAGCTGGCGCGCTGGAAGGCCGAACTGCCGAGCCGCCTACGCCGAGGATTCTTCCAGGCCACGCCGGCGCCGCTCGTCGAGTCGCTACGCACGGTCAAGGACGAGGACGAACTGGCGCTGATGGCCGAGGCCGCTCTGGTTGGCTGCAAGCTCTTCGAGCACATCCTCCGATTCCTCCGGCCGGGCATTCCCGAGGTTGAAGTGGCCGCCGAGCTGGAGCACGAGGCGCGGCGGATGGGCGCCGAGGGAATGTCGTTCGAGACCATCGTCGCCTCGGGGCTCCGCTCGGCACTGCCGCACGGCCGCGCCACGGCCGCACCCCTGCCGCGGCGGGGGTTTGTGACGCTCGACTTCGGTATAATCCTCAAAGGTTATTGTTCCGACATGACGCGGACCGTCTTCCTGGGCCAGCCAAAGCCCGAGGAACGGCACGCATACGAGTCGGTGCTGGAGGCCCAGGAGGCGGCGGTCAAAGCCGTTGCCCCAGGAGCAAGCTGCGCGGAGGTGGACGAGGCCGCGCGCAGCATCCTGCGCCGGGAAGGTTTAGGCGAGGCGTTTCTGCACTCCACAGGCCACGGGGTCGGCCTGGAGATTCACGAGCCGCCGCGGGTTGGCGCGGGACAGGCCGTGCGGCTGCTGCCGGGCATGGTGATCACCATTGAGCCGGGCGTCTATTTGGGGAGCAAGTTCGGCCTTCGCATTGAGGACATGGTCGCTGTCACTCGCAGCGGGGGGCAGGTCCTAACTCCGGCGCCCAAGGCGCTGATTGAACTTTGAACGGCTCCGAAGCGGGGTAGCAGGCCCGCTAAACGGGCGCTAAGGGACGAATGAAAAAACAAGACATCGACGATCTGCGCGAACTGATTGACTTTTTGAAGCAGAATGGGGTTGCCGAGTTCGATGTGGACCGGGGCGACCTGAAGCTCCGGCTCAAGTTCAATCCCCCGGAGAGCGACTCGGCCTCCTTGGGCGATCTGGCGCGGCTGCTGCGGGCCGCGCCGCCAGCAGCGCAGCACGCGGTTGCAACGCACCCGGCTGCGGGAGCAGGACCGGCCGCGGTGGAACCGTCCATCGATCCGGACGCCGGCCTGCACTTGGTCAAGTCGCCGATTGTCGGCACGTTCTTTGGTTCGCCTTCGCCAGGCGCCTCGCCCTTCGTCAATCCCGGAGATCGCGTGGAGAAGGGCCAAGTGATCGCCATCGTCGAGGCCATGAAGCTGATGAACGAGATCGAGGCCGACGCAGCGGGCGAAATTGTCCGCTGCCTGGTTTCGAACGGCGAGGCGATTGAGTTTGGCCAGCCGCTGTTTTCGATCCGGCCGGAGTAGACAGACCAGCCAGGATAAAGTTCCCCCAAAGGTCATTCATGTTTCGCAAAGTACTGGTTGCCAATCGAGGCGAAATCGCGCTGCGCGTTTTGAACGCGTGCCGGGAGCTCGGGATTCGGACGGTCGCGATCTATAGCGAAGCCGACCGCAACTCGCTCCATGTGCGCTTTGCCGACGAGGCAATCTGCGTCGGGCCGCCGCGGGCCGCGGACAGCTACCTGAATGTGCCGGCTGTAATTTCGGCGGCCGAGATCGCCGACGTTGACGCGATCCATCCCGGCTACGGACTGCTGAGCGAGAATGCCAATTTCGCCGAGGTGTGCCGCGCGTCGAATATCAAGTTCATCGGCCCGCCGCCGGAAGTCACGCGGCTGATGGGCGAGAAGGAAAAAGCGCGCCAGGCAATGAAGAAGGCCAAAGTACCCATCCTGCCAGGATCGGATGGCGTGCTGGCCACGGTGGAAGAGGCGCAAGCCTGCGCGAAGAAGGTCGGCTACCCGGTCATTCTGAAGGCCAAGGCCGGGGGCGGCGGGCGCGGCATGAGAATCGTTCGCGATCCCGATGAATTGCCCAATCTGTTTCACGCAGCGTCTACCGAGGCGGCCAACGCCTTCGGCAATGGCGAGCTCTACATGGAGAAGTTCATCGAGAACCCGCGCCACATCGAGTTCCAGATGCTGGCCGACGAGCACGGCCATGTGGCTTCGCTTTTCGAGCGCGAGTGCTCCATCCAACGGCGTCACCAGAAGCTGATCGAGGAGGCGCCGAGCCTGCAGGTAACGCCGAAGCTGCGCGAGGAGCTGGGCCGCACGCTGTGCCGGTGCCTGAGCGAGATCGGATACCAGAACGCGGGGACGGTCGAGTTCCTGATGGACGCGAACCGCCAGCTCCACTTCATCGAGATGAATACGCGCGTCCAGGTAGAGCATCCGGTCACCGAGGCCATTACCGGGGTGGACATCGTAAAGGCGCAGTTGCGGATCGCGGCCGGCGAACAGTTGGATGCGATTCTTCCGCCGAAACTCGAGATTCGCGGCCATGCCATCGAGTGCCGCATCAACGCCGAGCATCCGAGGAAGTTTACTCCGTCGGCGGGCAAGATCACGGTCTTCAACGTGCCGGGCGGGAACGGAATCCGCGTCGAAACGGCGCAATACGCCGAGAGCGTGGTCCCGCCGTATTACGATTCCCTAATTGCCAAGCTGATCGCGCACGGAGGCGACCGCGCCGAGGCCATGGCGAAGATGGAGCGGGCGCTGAGCCAGTTCATCGTGCAGGGCATCGACACCTCGATCCCGCTGCACCAGGCCATCCTTGGGGATGCGGGCTACCGGGCCGGGGAATTCGATACCGGCTTCATGGAGCGCTTCCTGATCGCGCAGGCCGAGTCGGAAAAGCCGCAGGCGTAGGGTGCGGAAGTGGAATCCGGGTTGGAGACATCGCTAAGCGATTGATAATAAAACATCAAATGCGCAGCCTTGTTAGCATAGCGGGAACGACTGCGGAAACACATCCGGATCCCCTGTGGAAAAAATTATCGCTTTCTATTCGCCTATTGATCCGAGATTCGGGTATGCTGGCTGCGCAACGAGGAGGTTGCCCGAATGGACTTTCAAAAGGACCTGATCGCCGAGTTTGACTCGGAAGCCGCCAAAACTCGAAAGATGCTCGAAGCCATCCCGGCCGATGCCGATTTCAATTTCAAACCCCACCCTAAATCGATGAGCCTGGGCCGTCTGGCCGGCCACCTCACTGACTTTGTCGGCGAATGGGCACTGGCTACGCTGACCAAGGACAAGCTGGAGTTTGCGCCCGACCACAAGTGGGAAGCCTTTGTGCCGGCGAGCACGAAGGAGTTACTGGAGAGGTTCGACAAGGGGCTGGCGGAGACCCGTGCCGTGCTCGTCGCAACCACTGGCGACGCGTGGGAGAGGAATTGGCAGTTTGTCTTTGCCGGGACGGCGTATATCAACGATGCGAAGCACAAGGTGTTCCGCGGGACGGTGCTGAACCACATGATTCACCATCGCGGGCAGTTGACCGTGTATCTGCGGCTAATTGGCGCCAAGGTTCCCGGAGTATACGGGCCCTCCGCCGACGAAATGTGATAGCAGGGAGCAAGGGGACGAGGGCCAGAGACCGGCAGGCGGGTGGCACGATCGATCGCCGACGCTCCTCTGCGCCTCTGGCCTCATTCCCCTGTTGCACTACTCTTGAATCATGCCGTTCACCTTTCCGAAGATCTACCCGATTCTCGATGCGTCCATGATTCCGCGGGCAGGCCGTGAGGAGTTTTTGCATCGCTTGGGCACAGCGTTGACTGAGGCCGGCGTCACACTCCTCGAGTACCGGAACAAGACGGGGAGCGATGCGGAACTGTTGGCCGATGCGTCGATCCTGCGTGCTGCGCTTCCTCGCGGGTTGGTGAAGCTGATCCTGGACGATCGCGCCGATCGGGTGGAACGTACCGGATTCGACGGCGTGCATGTGGACGCAGGCGACGCGACGCCCGCAGAGGCGCGGCGGCTGCTCGGGCCGGATCGAATTGTCGGTACCTACGGCGGGACCGAGGCGTTGCTTCCGGGGATTCTTAGCGAACCGGTCGACTATCTCTCCATCGGTCCAGTGTTTCCCACGACCACAAAGCAGACCACGAAGGCGCCAATCGGCGCGGAAGGCGTGCGCAAGCTGCGCGAGGAAGCCGGCCCGGATGCAGTGCTGGTGGCCGTCGGAGGCGTCACGTTCGAGACTGCGGTGGCAATTCTGGCCGCGGGAGCCAGCGTGATCGGCGTTTCAGCGGCGATCTTCCGCGCAGCGGATCCAGCGGCTGAGCTCCGGCGCTGGATGGCCGCGCTCCGGTAGGCGCAACCTCGGGCTGTGTTCGGGAACGAGGCAGTTTTTTGTCCGAATGCGGGGCACTCGATGCCCGAGAGCGATGCACTTCTGCCCGGAATCGGGACAACTGCTGTATCGGAACGAGACACTCCGGCATGGGTGAGAGAGCTCGCCGAACCTGATCCGCAACCGGAATCCGAGAGGCGCGCGCTCACCGTATCGTATGATTGCGTTACGAGTCCCGGCAGGCAGAATCGGTCCGGCTCCGGTTCTGAATCGCGTTCCGGGGAACGTTTCTGGTTGCGCCGTACCCCCGCGAATTGATTCAGGAGGAGCACGTTCATTGAACTCGAAGCTGCTTCGCATCAAGCCCATGTCGATGCTCTCCGATGAGGCGGGCGAGCAAGGCGAGCACACACTGAGGCGCTCGCTCGGAGCCGTCAATCTGGTCACGCTGGGAATCGGGGCGATTATCGGGGCCGGCATCTTTGTTCTGACTGGCAAGGCAGCGGCGCTCTATGCCGGGCCGGCGGTTTCTCTCAGTTTCGTGCTGGCCGGCATTGTGTGTGCATTCGCCGGGCTGTGCTACGCGGAGTTCGCATCGATCATTCCGATTGCCGGCTCGGCCTACACCTACGGCTATGCTACGCTGGGCGAGTTCGTGGCATGGATCATCGGCTGGGACCTGGTGCTGGAATACGCATTCGGCGCGGCCACGGTGGCCGCCGGATGGTCGGGCTATCTGAACAGCCTGTTGCAGCAACTGCACATCTACATTCCCCCACGATTCACGGCAGTACCCGGAACCGAGCTCTACTTCTACCAGGAAAAATGGCAGCCATTGGCGTCGATGCCGGCGGGTGCGAGCCTTGCCGGACTACCGCATGTGACAGCGGCATTCAACCTGGTGGCGATGCTGGCCGTTCTGGCGATTACGGCGATACTTGTGATCGGTATCAAGGAGTCGGCGAACTTCAACTCTGCGATCGTGATTGTGAAGCTGGGGATCGTGGTGGTCTTTCTGATCGTCGGCGGCCTGTTCCTATTGCATCATCCGTCGCTTGCGTGGCAGAACTGGCATCCCTTCATTCCTCCGGCAACAGACCAGGGAGATTTGGCTTCCCACGGCTTTTTCGTGCGACTCTGGCTTCTCCTCTCCGGTCACGGTCGATTTGGTTGGATGGGCATCGCGACGGGCGCGTCGTCGATCTTCTTCGCGTATATCGGCTTCGATGCGGTGTCGACCGCTGCGCAGGAAGCAAAGAATCCCAAGCGAGACATGCCGATCGGCATTCTTGGATCGCTGGTGGTCTGCACTATTCTCTACATCCTGGTTTCGTCGGTGCTGACGGGACTGGTGAAGTACACCCAGCTGAACGTCGGCGATCCAGTGGCGATAGGCATCGATGCAACAGGGGTCAGTTGGGGATCGCTGCTGGTGAAGACGGGCGCGGTCTTCGGTCTGGCAACGGTGATGCTGGTGATGCTGCTGGGCCAGTCGCGTGTGTTCTTCTCGATGTCGAAGGATGGATTGCTGCCGAAATGGGCATCTGCGGTGCATCCGAAGTTCCGCACGCCGTGGATTTCGACAATCGTAGTCGGTTCGGTGGTAGCGTTGATGCCCGCCTTCAAGGACATCGATTTCCTGTCGGACTTGGTGAACATCGGCACGCTGCTTGCATTCACCATCGTGTGTGCCGGCGTATGGGTGCTGCGCGTTCGGCATCCCGACCTGCATCGGCCCTTCAAGACGCCGCTCGTGCCTCTGGTGCCGATTCTGGGAATTGTGACGGCGCTATTCGTGATGAGCCGGCTGCCGCTGATCACCTGGGCCGTGATGATCGGGTGGCTGATCCTCGGCCTCGTCATCTACTTCGGCTATTCCATCCGGCACAGCAAGGTTCAGAAGCTGGCAAAGGCGCAAGCGGCGGATTGAGCAGCAGAGAAATCTAAGCAGCGACAACGGCCTCCCCGAACGGGAGGCCGTTGCGCGCTTGAGACCGGCCCGATGGGCGACGGTTCAGACAGTCGTTTTGGCACAGAACTCGTCGAAGGCGCGGACGAGCTCAGCGGAAATCTCCTGCGCTGTCGATTGCTCGATGACCGACCGCTGCATCAGGTAAACCAGCTTGCCGTCGCGGAGGATGGCGACCGAAGGCGAGCTGGGCGGATGCCCCTCGAAGTAGCTGCGGGCGCGCTCGGTGGCCTCATAGTCCTGGCCGGCAAAGACGGTGATCTTGCGATCGGGTTGGTTGGCGGTGTTGGCGAGAGCCATGCGGATGCCGGGACGGGCCTTGCCGGCCGCGCAGCCGCAGATGGAATTGACGACGACGAAAGTGGTTCCCGGCTCGGCCAGTGACGCGTCGACTTCTTCGGCCGTCCGGGCTTCCTTGATTCCGGCGCGCACAAGCTCCTCGCGCATGGGAATCACCATCGGTTCTGGGTACATGTTTTCCTCCGGCAGGCAGCGGGACCGCGTGACTTGAAATTCGAAATCGGCTCGTCGCGCGAATCCACGCAGGGATTCTCCGCCGGTCCCGGCTGTACGAACACCCGGTCCCGGCAGCAGGGGAAGCTGCCTGTAGCCATTCTACCGTCTGCGCCCTCCGCGGTGTAGCCTTGAGTCGATGCATCTCTTAGAGAATCATCCGCTGGCCGGGCTCACGACCTTCGGCATCGGCGGGCCGGCGCGATGGTTTGCCGAGGCGGCAAGCGAGGCAGAGATCACCGAGGCCTGCGGATGGGCGCATGAGCGGTCGCTGCCGCTGTTTGTGCTCGGCGGCGGCAGCAACGTGCTGGTCGCCGACAAGGGCTTCGACGGCCTCGTGCTGCACGTCGCCGTCAAAGGCATGGAACAGGACGGCGGATTATTCCGCGTGGGCGCGGGCGAGAGTTGGGACGAGTTCGTTCAGCGCACCGTCGATGCCGGATGCGCGGGGATCGAGTGTCTGGCGGGCATTCCGGGCACGGTGGGCGGAACGCCGGTGCAGAACGTGGGTGCTTACGGGCAGGAAGTGGCTGCGGTCATCGAGCGCGTGCGGGCGTTCGATCGGCAGACGCGGGAGTTCGTGGAGTTCTCCAACGCCGAGTGCGGATTCGCGTATCGCAAGAGCCGGTTCAACACTGGGGATCGCGGACGATATATCGTCACGCGCGTCGACTACCGGCTGCGCGAAAACGGTTTGCCGGAGATCGTGTATCAGGACCTGAAGGCGCGATTCGCGAATGCGGCGAAAACGCCGAGCGGGTCCGAAGTGGCCGCGGCGGTGCGCGAAATCCGGCGGAGCAAGGGAATGCTCATCGTCGAGGGCGATCAAGACTGCCGCAGCGCGGGAAGTTTTTTCAAGAATCCGGCCGTCACCGCGGAAACCGCCGAGCGGGTGCGGCAGATCGCGGCCAGCTGCGGCGTTGCGCTGCGCGCTTTTCCCACCGGCGATGGCCGGGTGAAGATTTCGGCTGCGTGGCTCATCGAGCAGGCAGGCTTCCCAAAGGGCTACACGCTGGGCGCGGCGGGGATTTCGTCGCGGCACACTCTGGCGCTAACCAATCGCGGCGGCGCGCGAGCCGAAGAGATTCTGGCGCTGGCAGAAAAGATCGCGTCGGGCGTGGAAAGCCGGTTCGGGATTCGTCTGGAGCGCGAGCCGGAGCTGGTCGGGCCCTAGAGTGATGAATCCGAAGTTCGCAAGAAGAACAACCGCAGATCCCCGTTCGACTCGTTCGCTCTGGCGGACTCGCTCAGGGCAGGCTTTCGGCTCCGTTTGGCCGAAAACGGCCAACCCCCCTTCAGGATGACAGCAACAAATTGCTGCGAACTTTAGAGACAGGACACTGGAGGGGGCCTTTGGGGCTCTGTGTTTTGAAAGTCCCGTTTTTCTGACCCCCCTCCCCCATCTCCATATCCAAATATCTGAAGGCAAAGGATTTGCGGAGGGGGTGTTCCCGTAAATGATTGATTCTAAAGGGCCGATTTTTGCAAGTATTTCAATTCATGCGGGTTACTCCCTGTTCTGCCGGGCATTTCGCCGCGTTCCGGACCGATTTTCCGAGGAAAAGGGGCGCAGAGACGCGAAAGCGGCGGGTATGAGCCGCCGCGCCGAGAGCCTGGTTGAACGCTTATGGAACGATTGTGCAACAGAACCGCGAAATGATCTGCAATCCGGCGAAAGTTTTTTTGCTGTGTGTTTTCAGAGGGTTGCGGGGGGCGGGGCCGGGCAAGGGGCTTGACGGGCGATGGTTCGGCGCGAATGGGCAGTTGTGATTCACGGCGAAATTGGCGTTTTTGGGGGAACCATTCGCAGTTTGGCGAGGTTCGTGGGATCCCAGGCCTCAAAGGCGAGACCTCGGGCACCCCAGATTGCGGCGAAGCGGCTTCCCTGGGATGCGAGCCGCCCACCGGGGTCAGCGATGTGCTGCAGCGGGAAGTCCGGTAGCAGTGGGAAGGATGGCGCGGTAGCTAGCGTCGAGAGCGGGACCGAGGAGGAGAATGGCGGCGATGCGGCGCACGACCTGGGCGAAGTATGCGGCCTCGTCGGGGCGAAGAGCGCGGTGGAGGAGGGGCGATGTGGGTTCCGCGGTGAACTCTCGGTAGCTGAGCCACTTCTTCAGGACCTGATAGCCGCCGAGGGTGTAATTCCATACGTTGACGGGGACGGCGGACCAGTGCGCATCGCCGTTGAGATAGACATCGACGCAGGATTCGCCAAGGAGGGTTAGCGCTGCCTCCGGGGTGAGCGATTGCACTACGGCGAGGGCGGCGAGCTTTTCGCGCTCGGCTTCGGTCCAGGGACGTTCGGGTGCGAGGCCTTTGCCGGGCATGACGGTGCTGCCCTGGCCTTTATGACCCCAGCTGGCGGTGATTTTGAGAGCTTCGTCGAGATTGGGATCAAGCGGAAGCTTGAGGGCGGCGAGGAAGGACCACTCGGCGGCAAGATTGACGCTTGATTCGGCATCGAGCAGTTCGGCGAGGCGACGGCCCAGAATTGCGGAGTGAGAGAGAAGCTGGGCAGTGGCGGGGAGTGGGATGCGTGGCCAGTCGCGCTGCAGCGCGCCTGAGTTCTCTCTGGCGTATATCGGCGAATGTGTCGTCGCCACTATGTGCGCCACAAAATCGTCTTCACAGAAGCGGTTCGCGCGCAACCAACTGATCAGACTTGGTGACCACTGCGGCGAGAAAGTGATTCCGTGAAGAGGATTGTGACTTACGATGATATCCACAAATGCATTCGCCCCGCCGTCCACGACATTCTTGTCAGCGAGTGACCTGATAATGAATGGCCCCGAGTAGGATGAGCGGTTTTGTTTCGGCATGATGAGGCTGGACGTGCCATAGTAACCACCCACATAATCTTCGCGCTTCTCGTCGAGGAGTTTAGTCTCGGGCTCCCAGTAGACATATCGCATGTCGAAAGGCCTGTACACCACCTTCATAATTTGCCACGGGCGGTAGCCCTTGCCCTGAAGGTACGTGCGTATCTCTATGCTCTTGTACCGGGGCGTGGGTTTCATGATTCCGGGCACTTCGATCGAAATCTCCTCATTCGTTACCGTCGCGGCAAAGTAGCGCTTCATCCTTTCTTCGAGTTTTTCTTCGTCGATATCGACGAGGAGAGAGTCTCTGCCGGTCTGCACGCCGACATAATTTCCGAGATAGAGTTCCGACATGAGCGGCCAGTCGAGATATTGTTGCGTATACGTCAATCGTGCGAATGGAATGCCGAGCTTAGGTTCCGGAGTGAGAGGACCATAGGCAGTCTCAAATTCGCCTGTGCTCTCTCGCTCAAGTTGCGCGAGTTTGCCGCTGCCCCACAACGAGCGCAGATGAATCTGGCCTGTGACGGCGGTGCCATCTTTCACAAGAAATGCGACTGCTGTACCCGGTTGGATGCCTTCCCTGTTTGTCTGCGTGGAGAACACGCTTGGATCGGGCAGCCCTTCTGGTGTGGTCTTTCCAGTCCGATATTTGTCTCCGTTTAGGTTGTCGATTAACAGCCGGTTGAAGTTGCCTCTCAGGTGGTGTCGCATAGTGGGGTGGGAAAAACCTTCGAGCCAGGACGAATTCGAGATGAAGCAAACGATGCCGGTCCCGGTGGCATTTCCTGAGACTCGTGCGTCTCCAGTGATGCGGCGCTCGGCAACCCGAAAGAACCTGACGTACAAGTCATTGAGCCCGTTGCCTTCGGGTTCTGGAAGATTAGGGGTCGGTTGTTTGTAGCACTTTGCCAAATCGCGCTCTTCCTCGATAGCGGCGATGCCGGCGTAGCCGTTATACGGGGGGTTGCCGAGAATGACCAGAATCGTGCCTTGTTGCTTGATTTGTTCGGAGTCTTCGCGCTCGCGCTCGAACTCCGCGAAGATGACGGATTGGGGATGGCGCTCGGGAACCCATCCGGTGAGAGAGTTCGTCAGGTAGATTCCGGCGCGGTGCTGGTCGGTAAGGGGAGCGCGCGCGGTCTCCAGCAGGGAAGCGATCTGGAGGTGGGCGATGACGAAGGGCGCGGGCATGATCTCGAAACCGAAGACGCGGGTGAGCGCGGCGGTGCGGAGAGAATCGGGGACGAGGGCGGTGTCGTCGCCTGCCTCGTCAAGCAATGTGCGATGGATGCGATGGAGTACCGCGGTGAGGTAGGCGCCGGTGCCGCAGCAGGGGTCGAGAATGCGGACGGCGGGGCTGGCAAGGCCGAGAGGTTGGTTGAGTTGGGTGCGCAGCAATTGATCGACGCGCTCGACCATATACTGCACGATCTCTTTGGGGGTGTACCAGACGCCGAGGTCTTTGCGGAGTTGAGGATCGAAGGCTTCAAGAAAGGGCTCGTAGAAATAGGCAACGGCCTCGTCTTCGCGGAAGGTATCGAAGAAGGCCGGTTGGACGCGGTTGAGGGCTTCTCCCGCGAGATTGAGTACCTCTTGAAGCTGGATGGAGTCGAGCGCGCCGGGCTCGGAGACCTCGCCGAAGAGCTTGCGAAGAACGGGAACGCGGAGATAGTAGGCGGAGAGGCGCCAATCGAAGTGCGCGCCCGGTGCGCGGCCTTCGGGCGCGCGACGCCAGAGCACCCATGCGGAAAAGATGCCGTAAAAGAGGGTTTGGACGAGGGTGGAGCGGAAGAAGTGCTCGCCTTTTTCGCTTTCGAACTTCATGCCGAGCGATTCCTGGAGAGCCTTCTTGACGGCGTCGAAGCTGGCAAGGGGATGGTCTTCGGCGCGTGCGCGAGCTTCGCGCGCGTAGGACGCGAGAAGCCAGGCTACGTCCTTGGGCTGGACGAGCGGTGCGCGGTAGAGCATCACGCGAGCGAGAAAGTCCGGAAACAGATCGTTGTGTCTGGTGAAGTGTGTAAGTGGTTCGGACCAGAGATCGGCGGCCGTGGCTGCCAACGTGTAGCTTTCCAAGACTCTGACGGTACCGGCAGGATTCAGTTCAAGAAGCCGGAACTGGCGGAGATTGGTGATGAGGACCAGCCCGTATTGGCGGAGATAGCGGATGGTTTGCGGCTCCGCGGCGAGAGCATCGAGGTTGTGGTCGGCTGGCTTGATTTCTACGACGCCACGCTCGGGGTTCTGGAGCGGTTCGGGTTCGACGCTGCGGCGTTGCCGTTTGGGCCGGGGAAAGAGCCCGCCGTCGGGGATGCCCGCTCCGCTATTGCGGAGTTGAGTGGAGAACAGGACCGCGGGCCTGAGGGCCTGACCGACGGCATTGAAAAGACGGTCGAGGGGAGGGTAGAAGGAGGTTTCGGCGGTTGCCGAGCCCGTGGAGCGGATGGCACGAAGATCGGCGATGTACTGAGCGACGGTGTAATCGGCAGGCACGTTGCCTTCAATGATTGCACGTATTTTGAGCGGGACAGATGCGGGTTTTGGTTCCGGGTGAGCGCGGACAGCTTGATTGCCGGCGGTGCGCACGTCGAAGGCGGATCGGCGCCGACAGTTCGACTTGTCTGGCCTTTTCCGGGTTCGCTGGCCGCGATGGGCGGCTGGCTGCGTGTGCGGAAGCCTGAATGCGCCGTATCCCACCCTAGTACCGCGTCTATCCGGTTTCGTGCTATCCCAGGTCCCAAAATCGGGACCTGGGGCACCCAGGGTCATTCGGTCCATTCCGAAATCACGAAGACACGGTACTAGCCGCAAAGACAAAGACGCGGCGAGAGTGGGGCGCCCACCGCTATACACCAACAGGGGAACTGCTCTAGAGCGGTTCCAGAATTCACGTGCCCTTTTGAGGGTGGCGAAAGGTGGCGTTCTCTTCAGGAAAACGCCACTCAACAGCAGTGGTTCCGGGGTACAGCAATTCTGGAACCGCTGTAGCCGTTGAAGTGCAGCAGAAACCGATGCGGCATTCCGATCGTGTCCCCAAGCCGTCGCAGCAGCCGTTTGACTTTGGACGAGTCCTCGATGCCCCGCTGCGACTCATCGGCCAGGTAGAGCTCGAGTGCTGAGTCGATCACGACGTGTCCGGTCTGCCTTGGCAGCTCAATCCGCAAGGCGACATGATTTGGACTACAACACCATGCGTAACCGAAACAAGATTACAATCGTCACCCTTTCTTGCTCTCACGGTTCAAATTGACACATCCGTAAGCCGATCAGAGGACTATGGGTGAATACTCTTCAGGCAACCCACGCAGGCGGTCTGCCATATGGGCTGCTGCGCTCGCGACAACTCTATCGTCGTTTTGCCCCCGTGTGTGCACGGCACAAAGCTCTCCAGGACAGCCTGCATTCGCAGCGCAAACGCAGCAAACGCTTACTCTCAAGCAATGCCTGAGCATCGCGATGGAGAAGAACCATAGCCGTCCCGCGAGCCGGTTTGCGATTGCGATCGCCGAAGCGCAACACCGTCAGGCCCTTGCGGCATATTGGCCGCAGATCAGTGCAAAAGCGGGCGTTGAGCAGATGGAGCACGCTCCCGCCTTTGTGTATCCGGCCACTGAGATGTACATTCCCTCCCAGACCATCACCACTCCGGCAGGTCAGGCGACGGTGACAATTCCCGCGAATGCCTTCGGCCCCGGCGCACCGCCGGTCAGTGTTCAGTTGCCAGTGGCGTTTCCCAGCCAGACGATCACGACTCCGGCTCAGGAGTTTGCTGTACCGGCGCAGAACGTGAAGCTGATGAATCCCACGACGACCACTGTGGAAGGCGATTTGAAGTGGCTGCTGTGGGACGGCGGCATGCGCCGCGGATTCACCGATCAGGCGTTGGGCGCCGAGGATGCCGCGAAGGCCGAGGCTCATCGAACCGACCTGGAGCTCACCGACAGCGTGACGCGCCTCTACTACGGCGCGGTTCTGGCCAAGCAGCTTCATGCCCTCGGCAGTGACACGCTGGCGCGCATGGAGACCACGCTGAACGTGACCGAAAACCTCTACAAAGACGGCACCGGCACGGTGACCAAGGCGGACTACCTCGATAACCAAGTGATGGTCGATGTGATCCGCTCCGTCGTGGCGAATCTCGAGGAGAACGAAGAAGCCACCGAAGCGGCGCTCGCCTATACGATGGGACTTCCCTGGAGCGCGAGCGTCGAGCCGGCCGATGGCGAGATACCGTTCGACCCGTCCACGGTGAAATTGGACGACCTGGTGGCAACGGCCTACGAATTCAATCCGGACTGGGAGAAGCTCTCGGCCGGGTTGCGTGCACTCGAGGGCGAGCGCAAGACCGCCGAGAGCGGCCACTACCCGAGGTTGGCGCTGACCGGCTCCTTGCATCGCTACTGGAACACCTACGGCGCCGGTCTGGCGGTTTCGCCCAACCTGCAGGGATGGACGGTGGGAGCGGGCGTTGAGATTCCCATTTTCGACGGGCTTCTGACCAGCGCCAAGGTCGCTGAAGCGCAGGCAAAGATCAACCAGCTCAAAGACCAGAGACTCGAGCTCAAAGAGGGCATCGGTCTTCAGTTGCGACAGCTTTTCCTCGAACTCGATGCGTCCGAGAAATCCTGTGCGGAGATGCGCGATGCCATGACGGCAGCGACCGACGACGAAGACGTTACGACGCGAGGTTACGCGAATGGGCTGCTGACTACGGAGAAGATGATCCGCACGCAGATGCAGCGCGCGGTGGTTTCTTCGGCCTACTATAAGGCGGTTTACGATCATCGCGCGCTGCAATCGCAGATCGACACGACTGTGGGCCGACAGGTACAGGAAGAGATCAACAACGCTCGCTGAGGCAAGTGAGTTGGCGTGAGGGCCAAATGCAGAACGGGACGATCACCAGACGCCAATTCGCGACCGCGCTGGCGGGCTTCACCGCGGGGGCCGCGCTTTTCCGCAGCAGGGCGGCTTGGTCTCAGGGGCCGCCGCTTCGCGTCGCCGTGAGTTTGGATACGCTTGCCGGCGCCAATGTGGATGATGCGCGTGCCGCCTTCCGTGTGTGGGGCGACGCGGTAGCTCAGAAGCTCGCCTTGCGGCACGCTGAGATGGCTAGCCGGGTCTTCATCCCATCTGCGCAGCTGATCCAGATGATCCGCGACGGTCAGATTGATTGCTTTGCCCTCTCGGCCTCGGAGTATGCCAGCGTCATGGATCTCATCGATCCGAATTATGTTCTCGTTGAAGACTACGCGGTCGACGGCATCGACTATCTGCTTCTGGTCCACAATAACAGCCCTTACAAGAAGATCGACGATCTGAAAGGGAGCAAGCTGCTTCTGCAACACCACCGCGACACGCTCATGCTGCGAACGTGGCTCAGCATTGTGTTGGCCAACGCCGGCTGTCCCGACGTCGATCAGTTCTTCGACACGCCTGAAATGCACGAACAGATCCCGCAGGTGATCCTGCCCGTCTTCTTCCATAAAGCACAGGCAGCGGGGATCAGCCGCCGCGCGTTCAACATGGCCGTCGAGCCTCAATCCCCAGTTGGGCCGCGATCTGCGAATCATCGCCATATCGCCCAAGGTGATTCCCGACGTCTTCTTGTTCCGCAAAGGCTGTGATCCGGATGCTCGGCGCGACTTTCAGCAGGCCGTAATACGTCTTTCCGCGGTTCCAGAAGGCAGGCAGATTATGGCGCTCTATCAGTGCACCGGCTTCGTCATGCGCTCATGTTCTATCTTGAACGGAACTGTTGAGGTGATTCATCAATACCAGCGTCTTCGCAAGCGGGGTGGAACGAGGCAGGCAGGCTGAGGAGGAAACCCATAGCGGTCACTGAAGCGACACAGACAATCCAGACCGTAGAGACAAAGACGGAATGATTACCAGACGCCAATTCGCAACCGCGCTAGCCGGGTTCACCACCGGCGTTGCCTCTGTCAGCACCCGGAAGACCTGGGCCGAGCATCCGCCGCTCCGCGTGGCCATCAGCACGGAGACACTGGCGGGCGCCACCGTGAACGATGCGCGCGCGGCCTACCGTGTCTGGTGGACGCAGGTCGGGCAGAGACTCGGCTACCGGCACTTCGAGATGCTGAACCAGATCTTCGTCCCTTCAGCCCAGCTCATCCAGATGATCCGCGCCGGGCAGGTCGACTGTTTTGCCCTTACGGCCTGGGAGTATGCGAGCGTCATGGATTTCGTCGATTCCAAATTCCTTGTGGTCGAGGATTATGCGGCTGATGGAATCGACTATCTCCTCCTGGTGCAAAACGGCAGCCCCTATAGAACGATCGAAGACCTGAAGGGAGGCAAGCTGCTTCTGCAACACCACCGCGACACCGCGATGCTGAGGGCGTGGCTCAGCATCGAACTGGCGAAAGCCGGCCGCCCCGACGTCGATCAGTTCTTCGAATCACCGGAGATGCACGAGCAGATTTCACAGGTGATCTTGCCGGTCTTCTTTCGCACGGCACAGGCCGCGGGCATCACCCGGCGCGCCTTCAACATGGCCGTCGAGCTCAACCCGCAGTTGGGCCGCAGTCTGCGGATCATCGCAACATCGCCGAAGGTCGTCGCCGATGGTTTCCTGTTTCGCAAAGGCTGCGATCCCGAAGACCGGCGTGAGTTTCAGCAGACCCTAGAGCGGCTCGACACGATTCCGGAGGGCAGGCAGGTGCTGGCGCTCTATCAGATTATCGGCTACGCCACGCGTTCATGCTCGATTCTGAACGGGACTGTCGAGATGATCCATCAATATGAGCGCATTCGTAAAGGGAGCGGAGGGAAGCTCTAGCGATTGGCTGTGAAATCTCACGGCCCGGCTGAATTGGCAGTTGCACGAGGTACGAATCGAAAACGGACTTGAGGACGCTTTCGGAGAAAGTTCGGGGAATGAAGATCAGGTTCAGCATCGCCGCCAGAACCACGCAGCTTGCGTGGACAATCACTCTGGCCAGCCTGTGTCTTTTCATCGCTTTCAGCATCCCCGGGCAAAAGAACGATCTCAAGGGGGGCCTGGAATCGAAAGGCCAGAGTATCGCAGCCGCCCTCCAGGGAGAGGTCGCCAGCGCGGCTGCTTCAGAGGATTACTCCTCGGTCGTCGAGCATGCCATGCAGGTCGTCTCCGGCGATCCGGCGATCGAGTTCATTGTCATTGCCAAGTCAGACGGCTACTCCATCGTTGTGAAGCGCGACGGCTGGACTGTCGTCCAAAGAATCGATCCGCAGTGGATTGAAGGCCCCAGAGTTACCGATACCAGCATTGGGTTTGAGCAGTTGGTCGAGAAGCGCGTTTTTCATTTTCGCGAGCCGCTCGATTGTCTTGGACTGCCCTGGGGCTGGATTCATGTCGGCCTTTCGCTCAACTCCTACGACAAAAGCCTGTATGCGGCCTATGCCCGCACGGGACTGCTGGGCATCGCGTGCATTCTATGCAGTCTCGTCGCATCGATTTTGTTCGCAAAACGGTTCGTTCGGCCCATCATTGATCTGCGCCAGGTGGTTGAGAAGATCGGCCAGGGCGACCTCGACGCCCGGGCCAACATTCGAACGCGCGACGAACTGGAGCTGTTGGGGAATGCCTTCAACGACATGGCCGAGGCAATCGTGCAACGCGACCGGATCGTTGAAAGTGTTCGGCTTGCGGCCCAGAACCTGCAGGCCACCGACTGCTGGGACTCGGTCATCGGCGGCGTCATCTCGCAGTTCGGCCAAGCAACCGCAGCCAGCCGCGCTGTTCTGGTTCGGGTCTCGCCGCGAGCGGATGGTTCAATGATCCCCGAAATCTGTCTGGAGTGGGCCGCCGAAAGCATCACGCCTTATCGACAATTGTGGGCAGGCAAAACAACCGAAGAACTGAGCGTCACGTTCCGCTATGCGACGCTTGCCGCCAATCAGTCGGTGGTGCAGCGCCGGCTCGAGCTTGAAACAAAGCCTTTTGTCTGCCCCGATCCACCGCCGCTCTCTCTTCTTGCCGCGCCGATCTTTGCCGAAACCGAATTCTGGGGAGCGCTGGTGCTGCACGACTGCATCCGAGACCGGGATTGGAGCGATGTCGAGCAGCACTCACTCCGCGCCATTGCCGACATGGTGGGCGCGTCGATCACGCGCGAGCGCGCGCGACAGGCTCTGGTTGCGGCAAAGAACGAGCTGGAGCAGCGAGTGGCTGAACGCACGCTGGAACTGCGCGACGAGATCGTTGCTAAGGACAGAGCGCACTCCGAGTTGCAGCAAGCGCAACAGAAGCTGATCGAGCTATCCCGCATGTCCGGTATGGCTGAAGTTGCTACCGGAGTGCTGCACAACGTCGGCAACGTATTGAACAGCATCAACGTCAGCGCCACACTGATCTCGGATCGAATGGATGCGTTGCGGATCAACCAACTCCAAGAGATCGCAACGATGCTGGCCAAAAAAGATGGAGAATTGGCGGATTTCCTGACGGCCGATCCGCACGGCCAGCGCATCGTGCCCTATCTTGTGAAACTCTCGCAACACATGCGGCAGGAACGCGGCGAAATAGCCAAAGAGGCCACGTCCCTGGTCAAGCACGTCGGTCATGTGAAGGAAATCATCGCCATGCAGCAGGGCTATGCGCGCAGTCTCGGCGTATTAGAGAAGATCAGCCCGGAAGAATTGATGGAGAACGCCCTGAGCCTTTCGGCTCCGGCTCTCGCGCGCCATGGGGTGGCGATCATTCGCGAGTACGAACCGCTTGACGGTATTGTGACAGACCGGCACAGGGTGCTGCAGATTCTTCTCAATCTGCTTCAGAACGCGAAAGACGCCGTTAAGGCCGGCGGCCGCCAGCCGCGTGAAATCGTTGTGCGGCTGCGAAAAGCCGGCCCGTCGCGCATTCGCTTCAAGGTTGCGGACAATGGCGTGGGAATCGCGCCGGAAAATCTTGCGCGAATCTTCTCCCATGGGTTTACTACCAAGAAACAGGGTCACGGTTTTGGTTTGCACTCTGGCGCGCTCGCGGCCATGGAACTCAGCGGAACGTTAAGTGTGGTGAGCGCCGGCTTGGGCGCGGGCGCCACATTCACCCTCGAACTTCCACTACGGGTCGCCAGCGGCGCCGAAAGCGAAGGCGAAATTGACAAGCGAAACTAACATGGCTTATCGAATTTTGATCGTCGATGACAACGAGTCCATCCACGACGACCTGAAGAAGATCCTTCTCCCGGCCAAGTGCGACGCGGAGATGCTCGAAGATGAGGCGCTCCTCTTTGGCAAAACAGCTCCGGACAAGATCGCCTTCACGATCGATTCGGCATTTCAGGGCCAGGAAGGGCTGAAGAAGCTCCAGCAGGCGACCGATGCCGGCGAGCCGTACGCACTGGCTTTTGTCGATGTGCGGATGCCTCCTGGATGGGATGGCATCGAGACCATTTCGCGCCTCTGGGCTTGCGATCCAGAATTGCAGGTTGTGATCTGTACTGCATACTCGGACTACAACTGGGACGAAATCCAGCTCAACCTCGGCCTCTCGCACAACTTAGTTGTCCTCAAGAAGCCCTTCGATCCGATCGAGGTCAAGCAACTGGCCCATGCGCTCACGGCAAAGTGGGACGCGGCAAACCTAGCCAGAACCCAAATGGAGAAGCTCGACCGCCTGGTTGAGGAGCGGACCTCAGATTTGCTCGAGACGGTGAAACAGCTCGACCAGGCGCGCAAGCAGGCGGAGGTGCTTTCCCTTGAGGACCCGCTCACCAAACTGCCCAATCGCAGGCTCTTTCTTCGCCATCTGGCGCAGACGCTTCAAATCGCAAAGGCCACGCCGGACTATCATTGCGCCGTTCTCTTTCTCGACATCGACCGCTTCAAGATTATCAACGACAGCCTCGGCCACATTGCCGGAGACGAGCTTCTCGTGGAGATGGCGAAACGGCTCAGAAGCTCTCTGCGGGAGGCGGGCTGCAGCTTCGGAAAGAGAGATCTAATTGCGCGTCTTGGAGGCGACGAATTCGCCATCCTACTGGACGGGGTGCGCAATTCGGACGACGCCGTACGCGTTTCAAAGCGGATTCGCGATGTACTGAGTGCACCGTTCGATCTGCGCGGCCGTGAGTTGTTCTGTACGGTAAGCGTGGGCATCGTCACCAGTGACAGTCACTATCAGGAGCCGGAATCCATGATGCGTGACGCCGACGCCGCGATGTATCGCGCCAAGGCCAACGGCGGGGGCGTTCATTCGCTCTTTGATGACAGCATGCACCGCGTGAACATCGAAAAGCTCCACAAAGAATCGGAGGTTCGCCAGGCGCTGGATCGAAAAGAGTTCTTCCTTGTTTACCAGCCGATTGTCTCGCTCATCACCGGAGAGGTGGAAGGCTTTGAAGCGCTGCTCCGCTGGCAGTCCCCCACTCGCGGACTCGTCAACCCCGCCGAATTCATTCCCCTCTGCGAGGAAACCGGACTCATCATCGCATTGGGCAAGTGGGTTCTGGAAGAGGCCTGCCGGCAGGTCAGCACCTGGCGCCAAGCATTTGGTTCCGGTTTCGATAAATCTATCAGCATCAACATCTCCGCGCGCCAATTCCTCCAATCGGACCTCGTTGACACCGTCGAACAGGCGATGCAAGCGGCCGTCATCGATGGCAGCGGCATCCGTCTGGAACTGACCGAGACCGTCACCATGCAGGATCCTCGCCATGCGGCTTCGATTCTGAGCCAGTTTCAGCAGCTCGGCGTCCGTCTAAGTATCGATGACTTCGGCACCGGATACTCTTCCCTTGACTACCTCGATCGTTTCTCCGTCGATACGCTCAAGATCGACCAGTCGTTTGTTCGAAACATGACCACCGACAGGCGCAAACTGAATATCGTCCGCACGATCGTCAGTCTGGCGCACAATCTCCAGATGGGTGTAATCGCCGAGGGGGCTGAAACACTGGACCAAGTCAAGCTGCTCATCAGCCTGGGGTGCGACTCGGCTCAGGGCTACTTCTTCTCCCGTCCGGTCAAGGCCGACCAGATCGACGTCATCTTTGCAATCATTGCCGAGAAAACGCGCGGCCTGCACTTGCCGGAGGTAATACGCATTTCCGCCTAGGGTCTGAATACGGTGTCGAGCCGCGGCATCTTGTTTGCCCTACCCCGGCTCGTAGATGACCCAGTACGGCCATTGCACCCATTGAAGCTGCAGGGCGCAAGAAGCCAAAATGGGCCCCGGCAAACGGGCTGTGGGAAGCCATCCGTCCCCGGAGCGCGATATCGGAAAGCTGGAACGTCGCCTGATGGGCCCAGCCTCTTGGTTCCTGTTTTCCGGGAAAACCAAAGCCTGCCTAGGTTGCTCGACCTAATTGCCAAGGCAGGTCCCCACACGGCGGGCCGTCTCGACCCATGAATGACCGGGGGGAACCGACTTCCGCTTGCCTGCGACTTTATCCAGCGGCACCGGCTCCGCATTGTCGCCGCGGGCCGCCACCATGACGCCAAACCGCCCCTCGTTGATCAGATCGGCGCAAGCGCTGCCGAGGCGCGTCGCCAGGATGCGATCGGCCGCGCACGGCGTGCCGCCGCGCTGGACGTGGCCAAGGATGGTCACCCGGGATTCGAGATGCGTGAGTTCCTCGAGCTGCCGCGCGAGACGCATCGTGTTGCCCTGATGCCGTACCTCGAGCTCGGCGATTTCGCGCTTGACCTGGATCTTTTCGTTCAAGGTTTTGGCGCGTTCGAGTTTTTTCTCGGTGCCATCGAAGACACGCGCGTCGTCGCGGCTCATTGCGCCCTCGGCTACGGCCACAATGCTGAAGTGGCTCCCGTGCTTACTGCGCTCGCGGATGGCCTCGGCGATCTTCTCCACGTTGTAGGGGATTTCGGGAATGAGGATCACGTCCGCGCCGCCCGCCAGCCCGGCGCCGAGCGTCAGCCAGCCGGCGCGATGCCCCATGATCTCTGTGACGATGATGCGGTGGTGGCTGTGGGCGGTGCTGTGCAAACGGTCGACCGCCTCGGTGGCAATGTCCAAAGCCGTGGCGTAGCCAAACGTGGCGTCGGTCATGGCCACGTCGTTGTCGATCGTCTTGGGCAAGGTAATCACGTTGATGCCGGCCCGGTGCAGCCGCAGGGCGCTCTTCTGCGTGCCGCCTCCGCCCAGGCACACGATGCAATCGATTCCCCACTTCTTGAGATTGTCCCGGATGACGCCGGTCATGTCCTTGGTCTTGCCATCGATCACCATGCGATGCGGCTTATCGCGGCTGGTGCCGAGAATGGTGCCGCCGATGGTGAGAATGCCGGAAAGGGCGGCGCGATCCAGATCGATCCGCCGGTTCTCGACCAGACCGCGAAAACCGTCGCGAAAACCGACAATCTCCATGCCGTAGTAGCCGAGCGCGGCTTTGCCGACGCCGCGGATCGCCGCGTTCAGGCCGGGGCTATCGCCGCCGGCGGTAAGAATTCCAATGCGTTTGATCTTGGTGGCCATGAACAACAAATAACAGAACCGGCTGAGTATTTGTCGAGCCCGCCGCGGCAATTGTCCACCGCTGAGCAATTCTGGAGCCGCCGTGAGCCTCAGTGGGGGCTGGGATAGGTTCTGAATGCGACGAGTTCGGCGTCGAAATAGGTTCCGCTAAGGCGCGAGGTCCTGAGGAGGGCCTCGAAATAGGGGAAGCGGCCCACACCGAGTTTGGCGCGGAGCGATTCCATGCGATCTTCGGAGGTCAGAAAGGCGGCCGCCGCGCCGGTCGCGTCGGAATCGGTGCCGGCGAGAATGACCACGTTCCCGCTCCGGCTGGGGTTCGGCAGGTAAGCGATCACGGCATAGCCGGTCAAGCTGGTTGAATTCACCGGCACGGAGTAGACTGCCTGCTCACCCGCCTTCGGATTGCGATTGCGAACGATTTGCGTCCCGGTGCGGTAGTCGTAGTCGGTGACGAAGTTGAGCTGGTCGTCGAAAAGATCGTCCCACGGCACGGCTTTCCTGCCGCCGATCAATACCACGTTGTCGCGCTTGATTTCATCCGCCGTGAAGTAGCGCGCCAGGGTCAGATAACGGGGATAGGTCGGCGGGATCTCGCCCAGCAGGGCCTGTGCAGCCCGCACCGCGCCAAACGTGACCAGGTTGTGGTTGAGAACCTGATTCACGTCCTGCTTGCGGTCGGCGCTCATGCTCGACGATTGAATCTGCCCGATGAATGTGCGGGACATGTAATCGCTCAGCGACAGGGGTGTGCCGGAAATGTCCTCCATCACGCTGACCGAATCGTCCGGCAGGACGAGGTCTGTCTGGCGATTGGTGTCGAGAAATCCGGACCAGAACGCCGCCAGCGCCGGCTGATTCTCCCACGGGTGCAGGGCTTTTCGCATGGTGACGTTTTGCTGAACGAGCACGGCACATGCGATGGCCAGAAGCACGCACAGGACGGGCCAGACCAGACGGCCGATCCGCGCGAAAGACGGGGAGTGCTCGTGAAGCACGGTCCCGGCTTCGGCCGCCGGCGCTTCGGGCGCGGACTCTTCGCGGCCCGGCGCACGATGCTCCGCCGGCTCCGCCTGGCGGCGCCGGAAAACCGGTTTGTAGCCGCCGCGGGGGATCTCGAAGATGAGGGGTTCATCCGGACCAGCCGCCTCGAAATAGGACTCGATGCGCTTCCTCAACTCCGTCGCGTTCACCCGGACGATGTTGTCGGAGCTGCGGTCGTAAGAGACCGGCCGGCCGAAAACTTTGGCGCCGATCTCCTGTTCGTGGATCTCAGGGCAGCCTTCCTTGAGCGATTGGCGGCCAACATAAAGGAGAAAATCGCGCAGGCGGGCGGAGCGGCTGAATTGCTCGCTCGCGGCGACGCGTTTTATGAGCGCCCAACGCTCCTCGACAGACGGTTCCGCCTCCTCGGTCAAGACTCCGGGATTTTCCACATCGAACGCCATGAGCCATTTCGAAAGTACGCTCCCCAGTCTAGCCCCAACCGATTGCTGCGGCAACGGATGTCTTTGAATGGCCGGTTCGCGAGGTGTGCGGGGCAAGATTTTCCGGAGATCCCCGCCGCCCAGAATTCGATCCAGGAGACTGAATTATAAGGATTTGATCAGCTTCTAACGGTTAAACAATGTTCTCTTCCGGTAAATTAACTTGCGGCTTGCGAGACCCAAAACGAAGAATCCTCTTCCGGGTCAAAGAATGCCCAGGACGGCATTCTCAAGGCACAAATCTTTCATGCGGCGAACGGTTGCAGGGGCACAGGTTCGCCTCAACCAGACACATCGCCCAAGCCATAGCGAGTCAACCTTCAGGAGGAATGATCTGCAATGAAAACGTTAACGAGTTCCAGGACGCGCACAATGTTTTGGCTGCTGATCCTCGCGGGGATCATCGCCGGCGCCGGTTCGCTTCAGGCGCAGCGGTATCTCGGCGGACTGAGCGGCACCGTGGCCGATCAAACCGGCGCGATAGTTCCCGGCGCGCAAGTGGTGGCCGTGGAAGACAGCACGAAATTCAAGACGGAAGTCGTCACCAGCGCCGTCGGCGCGTATTCCATGCCCACGCTCCCTCCCGGCACCTATACGGTGGCGGTAACGGCCAAGGGATTCAAGACCGAGACGCAAGTCAACGTTGTCCTGACCGCCGGAAAAGTCGTTCAGCTCGACTTCAGTCTTTCCCCCGGCAGTGTCAGCCAGACAGTCCAGGTCGTCGCGGAGACGGCGTCGTTGATGGACACCGGTTCACCGACGATTGCCACGACGCTGGATAACCAGGAAGTGAGCGAGCTGCCCAACGAGGGCCGGAATCCCTATGTGCTGGCGACATTGACGCCCGGCGTTGTTGATACCGCCTCCGGCGGCTACTTCGAAGGCCATTCGAGCCAGTACACAAATCCATACAGCGGCGTCGCGGTGCAGATTACCACGTTCGGCATCTCCGGACACAACCGTCTGACGCTGAATGGCATCCCCGACGACGCGCCGGAACGCTTCTCGGGCGCTACCTATCTCGACTTCACTCCTTCGCCCGACGCGGTGCAGGAAGTCAAGATTGAAAACGGCATCTTCGACGCGCAGATCGGCCACGGCGATGGCGTGGTGTCCAACGTCGTCATCAAGAACGGCACCAACAACCTGCATGGCTCCGCCTACTACGTCTTCGAGAACACCTACCTGGACGCCAACACGTACGACAGGAATGCGTCGGGCAAACCGCGCGCCAACAACCAGGTCAACCAGACCGGACTTGTGATAGACGGGCCGGTGGTTCTTCCCAAGCTCTACAACGGGCGCAACAAGACCTTCTTCATGTTCTCGGCCGAGCGCTACGCCACGCACTCCCCGCTGCCGTATACGAGCGACTTCCGCGTGCCGACGTCGGCGGAAGTGGGCGGCGATTTCTCGGGCCTGTGCCCCAACGGTTTCAATTCTTCCGGTTTCTGCGCCTCGACCGGGGGAGTGCAACTGTTTGTTCCGAACTCGCCCCTGGACGCAAACGGCAACCGCACCGAGTACTTCATGAATAACAACATCGTTGCGTCCACCTTTGGCACCGCCGGGTACACCTGCACAAGCGGCACGTGCACGGTCACCAGCTACGGTGCTACCGTTGCCGGAACGTCGGCCATCAACGCCACCGGCGCGGCCCTGGCCGCCTTAATGCCGGCCCCCAACGTCTCGGGTTCAACAGCTTACAGCTCTGCCACCACGTCCAACTACTCCCCTGCAAGCGTCTCGTACCCGGCAAGCTATCCGTCCTTTGTCGGCCGCTTCGACTTTGAACTCGGTCAGAACGACAAGGTGATTGTGGTCGGATTCCGCGACGGACTGACGCAGAGCTATCCGCATTACAACTACCCCACGGCCATCTCCGCGCCTGGGTACGGCTATTCGGTCTACCGCAACAGCCGCGGCGGCACCCTGGACGAGATTCACCAGTTCTCGTCGAGCCTGGTGCTGGACTCGCGCTTCGGCCTTGCCGAGCACCCCTTCGGCCTCATCTATCCAGGCGCACAGAATTACAGTCTGAGCGGCCTGTCGATGACCCAGACGGGCCTGCCGTACAACTCGTTTCCCGGTGTCGCCTTTTCCAGCGATAACTATGTAGGTCTGGCGGCCGGCGCCGGCGGCCAGATCAGCAATTCCACTCTCAGTTCGCTCGACGAGACTCTGAACAAGCAATGGGGACGCCACTCGTTCCGTGCGGGTTTTCAAGGCGACCTGCTGCGCTACAACGTGCAGAACCCGATGAGCGGCTTTAGCAACGGCACTACCGCGGGCCTTGTCTTCGACCGCCGCTTTACGCAGTCGAACTCGGTCCTCTACGCCGCCGACAAGTCCCCGGTTTCCTCCGGCGATCCTCTCGCGTCCATGCTGCTGGGCGACTTCACCTCGGCCAACTACAACGTGGCCATCGCGTATGCCACGCAGCAGATCTACGCGGCGCCTTACTTCCAGGACGACTGGCGCGTGAACAACAAGCTGACCGTGAATCTGGGCGCGCGCTACGATTACGAGTCGCCTCTGACGGAGCGCTACAACCGGCTGATTTCGGGCTTCTGCACCACCTGCCTCAATCCGCTGCAGAGCTCGGTTACCGGCCTGACATTGAACGGCGGCCTGCAGTTCGCCAAGCCGTCGAGCCGCTTCCCATTCCCGCACGACACACACAACATTGCGCCTCGCCTTGGCGCGGCCTACCAGGTGCGGCCGAATACCGTGGTCCGGGCCGGCTTTGGCATCATCTTCTTCAACACCATCGAGACGCCGTACTCGACCGGCTTCAGCCAGGCCACAAATTACAACAACTACACCACCTCGGCCCCGCTCAACTCCGCTACCGACCCCTTCCCGACAGGCGTTGTATTGCCCACCGGCAACACGCTGGGTCTGGGAACCGGGCTCGGCCAGAACATCAACTTCAACGACCAAAGGCACGTGCAGCCGCGCGCCGCCGAGTACACGCTGAACATCCAACAGCAACTTCCTTACAACATTGCGCTGCAAGTCGGCTATGTCGGCTCCCGGGCCACACGGCTTGAAGTGAGTGGCTACAACATCAACGCCGTGCCCACGCAGTATTTCAATCAGGGCCAATCTGGAGTAACCTACCTCACCAACAAGATCACCAACCCCATGGCTGGCCAATTTGCCAGCACCTATGCCAATAACGCGACGCTGAATGCCGGAACGATCCAGCAGTACTTGTTGCTGGTTCCTTTCCCGGAGTTTGGCACGGTCCAGGAAAATTACTCCTCGCTCGGCAGCACGCCGTACAACTCGCTGCAGATCCAGATCAGCCATCCCATGTCGCACCACTTCTCGATCCAGGGCAACTTTACCTGGGACAAGCTGATGCTTCACAACGCCTACCTGAACAACGGAGGCAGCGAAACCGCCGCGCTGGATACGCATCTGGAGTCGGTGCAGGACAGCAACTCCAACGTGCTGGCCAACGTTTTCGGCACCTATGAGCTGCCCGCATTTGCCAAGAGCCCCTACTGGGAGCGGCTGACGCTCGGCGGATGGAAGCTGAACGGCGTTCTGCTCATGGCCAACGGCGGCCTGATCTCGGCGCCGAGCAATGTGAACATCATCGGGCCGACAGGCGTTGCCAACCGCAGCTACAGCCACTTCATCAACACCTGCTACGAAAATACCAGCGGCGCCCTCGTAGTCGGCACAGGGGCCTGCAGCAGCTCAACGGACACCCCGGCTTACCAGCAGCGGTTGTCCTGGACCACCCAGAGCAATGGCCCCTATATCGGCGTTCGGCAAGAGTTCCACCCGCTGATGAATGCCTCGCTCTTCAAGGTCTTCCCAATTCGCGAGGCGACGACCTTCGAGATTCGCGGAGAATTCTTCAACGTGCTGAACTCGCCGATTTTCGGATCTCCCAATACCTCGATCGGCAACTCGGCCTTCGGCGTTGTTTCATTGACACAGGCCAACGACCCGCGTTACGGCCAGCTTACAGCGCGATTGAATTTCTAAAGTACGCCTCCTTTGCTGTGGACTTCCGAAGGGCAGTCGTCAATTCGGAAGTCCACATATTTTTGAACTACCAGACACATTTCCCCGGCGGAGACTTGTGCGCCCACTCGATCCAAATCGGGGAATTGCGAAATGGTTTTGTGCAAGGTGTAAAACGGCATGATTTCGAGGCGGAAAAGCGTTCTCCTACAGATTTTCTTGATGGCCGGCCTGTTGGCCGCTGCGCACGGCCAGACCCGAAATCTACAGGATGCATTGCACGCGGGATTTCTTGAGCCGCCGGCGGCAGCCAAACTCCGCTGCTACTGGTGGTGGCTCAACGGCAACACCACGGCAGAAACAATCACGAGCGATCTGGAGGCGATGAAGTCCAAGGGATACGCGGGCGCGATCCTGGTGGACGCCGACGGCTCCGGCCAGAAGGCCAATCTGGAGGTACGCACCGGGCCGGCGATCGGTAGTCCGCAGTGGATCGCCCTGTTCGTGCACGCCCTGGAGGTGGCAAAGAGTCTGGGGCTGGAGATCAGTCTGAACGTCACCAGCCGGTGGGATGTGGGCATCATCGGCGGCCCGACCGTCACCCCGGAAGACGCCATGAAATGGATGACCTGGACGCGGGCGACAGTGGAAGGTGGCGGCGCCAGGAAAGTGGCGCTCTCTGCCCCGCCGTCGGAGAACGGATTCTATCGGCCGATTGCCGTGCTGGCCTATCCGCTGCGCCACGGCGCCGCTCTGCCCGGATCGCCTCCAAGCAGCCGCGATGCCATCCCGAATCTGGAATTCAAGACCGCTTCGCAAGAGACCGGATTCTCCATGCCGCCGTCGGACCAGGTGATGCGCGGCGAGCCCTCCATCCCCGGCGAGGAGGATGCCGAAACCGGCGAGGTTGTCGACCTGAGCTCGCGCGTCGACAAGGCGGGCGATCTGGAATGGGACTTTCCCGCAGGCACGTGGGAGGTGCTTCGCATCGGCTACACCGACACCCCCAAGCATCTCGCAGACGACGCCGGAACGCCGCTGGGGCTACCCCTCGACGCCATGAGCGCACAGGCATTCGACCGCTATTGGCAGAACGCCGTGATGCCGTTGATGAATGCGGCGAAGCCCTATATCGGCACGAGCCTTCGTTATCTGGTTACCGATAGTTGGGAAGCAGGCGGCACGAACTGGACCGAAGGTTTCCGCGACCAGTTCCGGCGCCGGCGCGGCTACGACCCTGTGCCTTACTTGCCCATCGTCGCGGGACGGATTCTGACCAGCCGCGACACCAGCGAGCGGTTCCTGTTCGATCTCCGCCGCACAGTGGCCGACCTGATTGCCGAGAATTACTACGATCGCTTTGCCGAACACGCCCGGAAGATCGGGTTGGGCACGCATCCCGAGGCGGGCGGACCGCACGGCGCGCCCATCGACGCGCTGGAAAACTTTCGCAGCACATCCTATCCCCAGACCGAATTCTGGGTTGTTTCCGGGACTCACCGCGCGGCCGACGACGAGCGCTTCTTTGTAAAAGAAGCTTCAAGCGCCGCGCACATCTACGGCAAGCCGTTCGCCGCCGAAGAAGGCCCCACCAGCATGAATCCGGCCGCGTGGTCCGAGTCGTTGAGCGACGACCTGCAGCCAACATTCGACTACGCTCTGACCGAAGGACTGAATCGCCTCTACTGGCACGAATTCACCTCGTCGCCTGCCGAATATGGCAAGCCCGGTCAGGAGTATTTTGCCGGCACTCACCTGAACCCCAATGTCACCTGGTGGAATCAGGCGGGGCCGTTTTTGCTGGCGTTCAACCGCGCCCAGTTTCTGATGCAGCAGGGCAAGCCGGTGAGCGATCTGCTCTATTTCTATGGCGATCAGGTTCCAGGCTTTGCCCGGCTCAGAGCCGACGATCCAGCGCAGGCCGGGCCCGGATACGATTACGACGTCACCAACGAGGATGCGCTGCTGCACCGCATGGAGTTCGCCGGGCCGGATCTGCACACGCCGGAAGGCCTGCACTACCGCGCCCTTTCGCTGCCCGCCTCCGGCAGAGTTTCCCATCCGGCGCTCGAGTGGATCGAGCATTTTGCCGGCCAGGGAGGCATTGTCATCGGACCGAAGCCGGCCGGGCCGCTGGGATTGATTTCCCCCGGCGAGCAAGCCGAATACACGCGCACTGCCGATGCTATGTGGGCGGGCTGCAAAGGCGGCGCAGCCATGGCTCATTATGGCCGCGGACAGATCTACTGCTCCAACAGCGCACGTAGCGCGCTCGCCCGGATGGGCGTGGCCCCAGATTTCTCGTACAAGTTGAGCGGCGAGGAGGCTGCCGCGGAGAACGGACCGGCCTTCGAGTACATCCACCGAAAAACCGCTAGCGCGGATATCTACTTTGTGCGGAGCACGCAGCCGCGGGAGTTGCAGACGACACTTTCGTTCCGAGTGAGCGGCCGTGAGCCGGAACTGTGGAGCGCCGACGACGGAGCGACCACGCCCGCACTGGCATACAGCCAGACCCGCGACGGCCGGACAGAGCTTCCACTTTCTTTCCCGGCAAAGGGATCGGTCTTTGTAATCTTTGCGCGCCCCGCAGGCCGGCATCTGGTCAAGATCGAAAAAGACGGAGACACGGTGTACCCCTCAATCCGCCAGGGCGCAGGAGTATTCTCCGGCAGTAGCGGTCAGTTGGTCGCCACCACCGCCGGAACGTACGTGGCTACCGATTCTCTGGGGGCCAGACAGACCTTCGTCGTGCGGCCCGGCGACCTTCGAGCCCCGGATATTGCATCCTGGACGCTCTCGTTCCCCGCCGGATGGGGCGCTCCACAGTCGATTCCACTCGACCGCTTCCAATCGTGGACGGAATCGACAAACCCTGGGGTCCGCTACTTCTCGGGGACGGCGGTCTATCGCACGACACTTCACATCCCCGACGGCAATCCCTCCCCCGGCCGGCAACTCTGGTTGCAGTTGGGGCAGGTTCGCGAAATCGCCACGGTCGTCGTGAATGGCCACGCCGCCGACACCGTCTGGCGCCAGCCCTATGCGGCGCGCATCGATGGCCTGGTCCACCCCGGCGATAACACAATCGAAATCAAGGTGACGAATCTCTGGCCAAACCGCCTCATTGGCGACCTGCAGCCGTCGGCCGCCAAGCAGTTCGCGCGCACCAATGTCCGCGCCTACACAAAGGATTCTCCACTTCTGCCCTCGGGCATTCTGCAGCCTGTCGTCGTGCAGATTGGCAGCGTCCTGCGATGGAGATAGTCGGGTAAGAGGCGCGAAGGGACGTCGCACTTGTCGCCGGGCGCGCGAGCCGAGATCAAGCCGTCGCGCTGCGCGACGCCAGGAATGCCTGCTCGAAGCCGGGGATCGATCTCTCGATCTGCTCCAGGGGAATTGTCAGCGAGAGGCGGATGTAGCCCGAGCGGCCGAAGCCCGCGCCGGGAACGGCCAGCACTCCCTGCTCTGCGAGCAGCCGCGTAAAGGCGACGTCGTCGGGGATGGGCGTCTTGAGGAATACGTAGAAGGTGCCTTCGGGAGGCGTAACGTCGTAGCCGATGGCCTTGAGCGCCGAACAGAGAACGTTTCGTTTGTGCTCGTAGACGGCAGCGCTGACCGTCTCGTCGGCGGTTTCGTTGATGACCCACTGCCAGATGGCCGGCGCGTTGATGTAGCCGAGCGTGCGATTGGCGAAGGCGCAGGCGCCGCGCAACTCGATGCGGCCCTCGAGCCTGGGTGAGAGGGCCAGATAGCCGATGCGCTCGCCGGGAAGCCCAAGCGACTTGGACCACGAGTTGCAGACCGCCGTGTTGGCGACGAACGAAGCGACTTCGGGTTGGCGCTTGCCGTCGAAGACGTAGGATTTGTAGGGCTCGTCGCTCAAGACCACAATCGGCTGGCCCACGCGTTCGAGCATCTGCTGCAAATCGCGCAACACGCTCTCCGGGTAGACACGCCCGCTGGGATTGTTGGGCGAGTTGAGGATGAGAGCGCGCGTGCGCGGCCCAATGGCAGTGGCGATCTTTTCGACGTCGGGCAGGAATGCGTCGTCGGTGTCCACCAAGACCATGCGACCGGCGTGATTGGCGATGTAGAACTGGTACTCCGGAAAAAACGGCGTCAGAACGATGACCTCGTCGCCGGGGTCGAGGATCGACTTGAGGATGACGTTGCAGGCGCCGGCGGCTCCGATGGTCATGAAGACGTCTTCGGCCGTGAAATCTAGGCCGGTCTCGCGGTGCAACTTCCGGGCGACAGTCTCGCGCACCTGCGGATAGCCGGGGTTGGGCATGTAGCCGTGCGAGCCGACCCGGTCGCCGGCGACAACGCGACGCAGCGCATCGAGGACCGCGGGCGGCGGCTCGACATCGGGATTGCCGAGCGAAAAGTCGAAGACCTTGTCGGCGCCGCGCTCGCGCTTCAGGCGCACGCCCTCCTCAAACATGCGGCGAATCCAGGAGGCGTTCTCGAGTTGTTGTGCGATGGCGTGGGAGACTGGCATGACGGGGCCTGCTATTTGAGGATATCCTCGCTCGCCAAGACGCTGATGCCGGCTGCCTGCAGGCAGGCGATGGCGGCATCGGGGTCGGTGAAGCGGAAAAGAAGGATCGCCTTGTCTACGCGAAAACGCGGAAAGGCATACATGTATTCGATGTTCACGCCGCAGGCATCGAGCGCGGCGAGCACCTGGGCCAGGCCGCCGGGATGGTCGCCCACTTCGACGGCCAGCACCTCGGTGACCTTAACCGTGAATCCACCGCCCTCGAGAACTTCAGCGGCCTTCTGCCAGTCCGAGACGATCATCCGCAGGATGCCGTATTGCTGCGTCTCTGCCAGGTAGAGGGCGCGGATATCGATGCCCTGCTCGGCCAGCAGGCGCACCGGGGCAGCGATGTGCCCCTGCTTGTTTTCGGCAAACAACGAAATCTGTTTGATCTTCATGATGTCCGCCTGTCGATGACGCGTTTGGCTTTGCCTTCGCTGCGTTCGATCGAGTGCGCCTCGACCAGCGCAACCCGGACGCGGATTCCGAGCACGCGATCCAGCGCGCCCTGCAGCCGTTGATTCAACTCCTGCAGGGCTCCGATCTTGTCTTCGAACATTTGCGGCGTGATCTCGACCTCGACTTCCATCTGGTCCAGACCGTGTTCGCGGGTGAGCAGAATCTGGTAGTGCGGCAGCGTGCCCTCGACTTCGAGCAGCGCCGACTCGACCTGCGACGGAAAGACGTTGACGCCGCGAATAATCAGCATGTCGTCGCTGCGGCGGCCGATGCGGTCGATGCGGCGAATGGTGCGCCCGCACGCGCACCGGCCGGGCAGGATCGACGTGATGTCGCGGGTGCGGTAGCGGATCATGGGCATCGCCTGCTTCGAGAGAGTGGTCAGGACCAGCTCGCCCACTTCTCCGTCGGGCAGCGGCGCGCCGGTTTCGGGGTCGACGATCTCCGGATAGAACAGGTCCTCGAAGATGTGCAGGCCCTGGTGGCGGCGGCACTCGCAGCCCACGCCCGGGCCGATGATTTCCGAGAGGCCGTAGATGTCGAAGGCCTCGACGCCGCTGGCGCTCTCGATATATTGGCGCATGGATTCGGTCCACGGCTCGGCGCCGAAGACTCCCGCCCGGAGCGGAAGTTGCTTCATATCCACGCCCATCTCGCCGGCGCGCTCGATCAGGTGCAGAAAATAGGTCGGCGTGCAACACATTGCCGTCACGCCGAAGTCCTTCATCAGCATGATCTGCCGATCGGCGTGGCCGCCCGACGCCGGAACCACCGTGGCGCCCAGGCTCTCGGCGCCGTAGTGCGCGCCCAGCCCTCCGGTAAAGAGTCCGTAGCCATAGGCCACCTGGATGATGTCCCCGCGGTGCAGCCCGCAGCCCGCCAGACTGCGGACGATCGCCGAGGTCCACACGTCGACGTCCTCCTGCGTGTAGGCCACGACGATGGGCTTGCCGGTGGTGCCGCTGGAGGCGTGGAGGCGCACCACGTCCTTCATGGGACTGGCGAAGAGACCGAAAGGATAGGTGTCGCGCAGATCGTTCTTCTGGGTAAATGGCAGTTTGGCGATGTCGGCGATGGATTGAATGACGGCGGGAGTCAGGCCGCGCTCCTCCAAGCGCTGGCGAAAGAGCTCGACACGATCCCACGACCTGGCGACCACGGCCTGGAGGCGCTGCAATTGCAGAGCGCGCAACTCGGCGACCGGAGTGTAGTCCGGCGCGCTGGCTGGATGACAATTATTGGCGCTGGTCTCGAGTTCCGGCTTCATTGCGCCCGCTCCTTCGTTCGCCCGAGATCGAACGCCGCCAAGCTGGCATCGAGCGCCGCCGCGGGCAGATTGCGGCGGAGAGCATCGGTCCATGCGTCGAGGGGGAACGGAAGGGATCGGCTCAGAACGCCGAGAAGCGCGACGTTCAGGTTCTTCTTGTTGGGCAGGCGGGACTCGTCGATCTGGGAGGGATCGATGAGCCGGCCGCCGGGAGCCAGGGCGGCGCGATTCACTTCGATCTGGTCTGGCGCGATGACGACGAGAAAATCCGCTTCCCCATCCGGAACCATCGGGCTGAAGACGCGCTCGCCGAAGCGCACGTCGCTCGAAACCGATCCGCCGCGCTGGCTCATGCCGTGAAGCTCGCTCTTCTTCACGTCGATTCCGGTGCTGAAAGCGGCGCAGGCCAGAATGTCGGAGGCCTTGATCACACCCTGCCCGCCGAGCCCCGCAATCACGACGTTAGTCGTCTTGCTGTTCATTGCACCTCTCGAATTCGCGGATCGCGCGGTTGGCCAGCAGGCAGTTGCGTCGGGCGACGATGACGGTGAGCTCGGGCCGGTCCAGGCTCTCCTGGATCAACCGCTCGAAGGCGACGGGGTCCTGCGCTGGATCGGCCACGTGAACATTCTGCACACCCAAAGATCGCGCCAGGTCTTCGAATATCACCTTGCCGGTTTTGGCGTGGGCCAGCGTGCGGCCGGTTCCGGGATGCTCCTGCATGCCGGTCATGGCGGTGGTGCCGTTGTCGAGAATCAGCACGACGTGGCCGCTCGCGGGCGGGTTGTAGATCATCTCCACCAGCCCGGTGATGCCGCTGTGAACGAAGGTGCTGTCGCCAAGTACGCTGACGACGCGCCGGGCTTCCGCGGGCGGCAGCGAGTGGCGCAGACCGAGGCCCACGCCGATAGCCGCGCCCATGCACACCAGCGTGTCCATCGCCTCGAAGGGCGGCAGCACGCCGAGCGAGTAGCAGCCGATGTCGCCGGCTACGATGCAGTTCAGATTCTTGAGCGCCGTGTAGACGCTGCGATGCGGGCAGCCGGGACAAAGCGCCGGGGGCTTGCCGGGAGCGCGCCTTGGCTCCGGCGATAAATCGTCGTCGAGGATGCGGCGGACGCGGCGGCTGCTCAGTTCGCCGAAGCGGAAGGTCTCGGGTTTGCCTTCGACGGCAATGCCCGCCGTGCGCGCGCCCTCGACAAGATACGGGTCGCCTTCCTCGATGACCACACAGTGATCGACGCCGCCGGCAAAGGTCCGCATCCGCTCGACGGGCAGCGGATAGGTCATCCCGAGCTTGAGCACGCTGGCCTCTGGCGCGGCCTCGCGCACGTGCTGGTACGAAATGCCTGAGGTGATAATTCCCAGCGAAGAAGAACCGACGACGATCTCGTTCGGGCCCTGTTTCTCGTTCCATTCGGCGATCTCGGCCAGGTTCCTGCGCAGCCGCACGTGTGCCGGACGGGCATAGGCCGGAATCATCACCCGGGAGCTGAAGTCGTGCTCAAAGCGCGGAGTGCGCGGCGGAGCGACGCGGTATGTATCGCGGCGAACCACCGTCTTCGAGTGGCAGACCCGCGTCGTCATGCGCAGCAGCACCGGAACTTGCCAACGCTCGGAGATCTCAATGGCCTGCAGCGTAAACTCGTAGGCCTCCTGAGAATCGGAGGGCTCGAGCATGGGCACGCCCGCAGCGACGGCGTAACGGCGGTTGTCCTGCTCGTTCTGGCTCGAAGCCATGCCGGGATCGTCGGCGGAAACCACGACCAGCGCGCCATCCAGCCGGATATAGGCGACCGTGAACAGCGGATCGGCGGCAACGTTGAGGCCGACATGCTTCATGGTGACCAGCGCGCGCGCGCCGGCCATGGCCACGCCGATGGCAACTTCGAGCGCCACCTTTTCGTTCGGCGCCCACTGCGCCTTTCCACCCAGAGTCCCGAACGCCTCGAGAATCTCGGTGGATGGAGTGCCGGGATAGCCTGTGCCAAGTGTCACGCCGGCGTCGAACGCGGCCAGCGCGACCGCCTCGTCGCCGCTCAGCAACGACGGCGGATTCTTCAATGGAAGAGCCATGAGACCAGAAACCACAAAATAGGATTGTTTCGCTTAGTTTAAGCGATCGCGGCGGCTCGGCGGGAACAGAATGCGGTCCGGGTGCGGCGGAATGAATTCGTTCTAGCCTTCCCTGCCCCGCGCACGCCTGCCGAAGCCGCGGCGAAAGGCGCCGAAAGCCACTCTCGCTCCGGCTCCATAGCGCAATTTGAACAGGAAGTCCGCTACGCCCGTCGCGTTGTTCACCTCCGCCCTGCGCTGGAGGAGCGGATCGTTTGCGCGGTTCACTCCCGGATCTGCGGTGAATGCCAGCCGATAGCCCGCCTCGGCCACGGCCGAACGCACACGGGCATCGACAGCGCCGAATGGATAGGCGAACGAAACCACCTCGGTTCCCAGAAGGTCTTCGAGGCGGAGCTTCGAGTCTGCCACCTCGCGGCGCAGCTCGCCTTCGGAAAGGCCCGGAAGCCGGGGATGGGTCAAACTGTGCGAGCCGAACTCGACGCCCTGTCGCTGCATCTCCCGAATCTGCTCCAGCGTGAGCAGGTTCCGCGCGGGCATTCCCATTTGCCGGTCCCAGAGGTTCGTTTTACCGATGCAGTCGACGACCACAAAGACGACCGGCGTGTACCGATGCTGGATGACGAGCGGCAGCAGCTCCCGGTAGAGGTCGTCGTATGCATCGTCGAAGGTGAGCAGAACGCGTCTCGCGGGAGCCGCGCCCGCCAGCCATTCCGCTGTCGTGAGGGTGTTGTAGCCGGAGGCCCGGAACCACCGCATCAGGCGCCGAAAGCGCCGCGGAGCGATGGTATATTCGGCTTCCTGCCGCGAGAGCGGTTCGCTGATGCTGTGAAACATCAGGGCGCGCTTTCGGCTCGCGGCCGCCGCCTTCGGCTGCATCGTCGCGCCAGCGTCGCTCTTCCCGCTGCTCCAGTCGCCGGTCAAAGGACTGCCTCCGGTGGCTTGCGCAGAAGAGGCAGCGCCGCGCGCGCGCCCCACAGCCAGAGATACCCGCAGCCGACTGCTATGGCGGCAAGCACCAGCCAAAGCGGGGACAGAAACCGCCAGAAACCCAAGATCAGCGCGACTCCGGCGAGTAGCGCCGCGAAAGGCACAGCAAGCCCGCGCCCGACCTCCCGAAGCAAATGGCCTGGGGTGATATGCGATAGCTTGCATGCCGTTGGGACGGACCAAAAACAAGTGATGAGGAGATGTGGAAGGGCCATTGAGAATCCCAAGCCCGCGGAACCGTAGCGCGAAACCAGCAACAAACAGGATGCCGCGGTGATGATGTTGGTGCAGAGCGTGATGGCCGCGCCCTTCTTCATCTGAGATGAAGCTATCAGAAGCTGGAACGATGGGTAGGCGGCGGCATGGGGCAACACTGAGAACAGCAGCCACTGCATTGCGAGCGCGGCTGCCGTGTACTTATCCCCGGCCCAAACCTGGATCAAAGGCCGGGCAACGACGCACCCAAGCACGATGAATGGCACGATCGCACCAATGGCCAGCCTTTGAGCCTCAAGAAACGTCCGTTGCAGCTTTCCGCGATCCGCCTCCGACGACGACGACGACATCAGGGGCATGAACACATCGGCTCCCTTGCTCACGACGTTCGAGAGCTGGACGGGAAGTTTCAAGGCAATGCCGAAAAGAGCCGCCTCGCGCATCGAACTCATCGTGCCGACGGCCGTCCAGGCCACCAGATCCAGCGCATAATTACTTGTGTTGTTGACAAAAGCCCATTTACTGAGACCCAGAAGCGGCCGCAGCAATCTCCCCTGGAATCGCCGCAGGCTGAGGTGAACCTCAGGAATCGCTCCCGGCAGAGCGAGGACAAGCAAGAGTACTTGCAGCATTGCGGCCGCGAGCTGCACGCAAGCCAGCGCCACGATTCCGCGACCGAGAGCGAGGACTCCAACGGTCACGATCAATTGGAATGTAGAGACGATGAACTGAATCTGGTTCAGGCGATCGAAGCGATGCGAAGCCTGATAGACCATCTCAAGAGAAATGACCGGAAGCCCGACCTGAATGGTGAGCGCTGCGACGACAAAGATGATCGAAGCCTCATGGAGATATGGCTTTTGAATATTGAACGGCCCGGGCAGAAACTGCGCGATCCCGACCAGCATCAACCCCGCCACGCTTCCAAGCGCGGTCAGCGTCAGGAAGGTCGTGCTTAGCAGGTCGCTGAGAGACGTCTTTTCCGAACCTCGCGGCTCCGCGATGTAGGTCTGGACCAAGACGCCCGAGATGCCAAAATCCAGGAGATACAACGTGCCCGAGAGGGAGGTTACAAACAGCAGGAGGCCGTATTCGGGCACTGCCAACTGCCGCGCGATGTACGACGTCAGTCCGACACCGATTCCAATCTGGTAGATGTAACCGGCATAATTCCATGCGACATTTCGCGCCGTGTCCTCACGCATCGTTGTTTCGCCGGTGTTTGTTGTCATTTCTTCCGACATGAGGAGTACTCAGGAGATCCAACGCTGCTTTCATCTCCGCCCAGGATCGCCGCGCAGCGCGGTTCCGCGCGGAATGCGCCGCGGCATGCCGTTCTCCCGGCTATTGGAGAATCATAGCAGTCGACAAAAAATGAGTGAGGTGAAGGTTGTCTCTGGGCCGTCTCAGCTTCCGGCGGGAAGCAAGGCGCCGCCAGATTCCGCTGTTGGACGTTCACCCCTTAGCCTGAGCAGCCCCATGAGACCGAGCACAATACCCAGCACCGGCGTCAACAGTCCCGGAGCACGGAAGTGGGTGGTTATCAAAGAGAGTGCGAATAGCAGAGCCACCGCGACTTCCGAACCGCGCAGCCGGTTTTCCCAGATGCGCCGGCCAAGGATCACCAATGCCGGCGCGCTCAAGACGTAGGCATGGAGCCAGGACACGGGAGAAACGCAGCAGGAGAGAAGCAGGAAGATGGCGATGGTTTCAACTCTCGCTGCGGTGTCCAGGCACTCATTGCGTCTGGATCGGCTGAGCCACGCGGCGTAACAAATCACGAGCGCGGATAGGAGCTTCCCCACCAAGACCGAAGGAGCCACTGGCACGCCTATTCTCGATCGAGACCAGAGGACTTCAACGAGCATGCCAAGGGTCCTGTTCTCGGCGCCCATTCCTGTGCTTCCCATCTTCGGCATCTCGTGGAGGAAGTACAGGCCCAGAGCCGCCCAACCGTTGACCGTCAGGAGCGCCCCCAGAATGGCCGCACAGCACACCGCCAAAGCGCGCAGCGTCTTCCAGTCCCGCCAGCCAAGAAGTGGAAAGAGCACGATCAGAGGCGTGAGCTTGATGGCGGCAGCCAATGCGAACAGTGAGGCCGCACTGAGTCTCTTCTCCCGCGCATACAGGTAGAGCCCTGCAACCAGGAGGAATACGATGAGAATGGAAACCTGCCCCCATAACAGGCAGTCCGCGGTTGGGGGAAGGAGACAAAGGAATGCCAAAACGGAAACGGAGCAGCCGGAAAGGTGCATTCCGGGCATTCGTGCCAGCAAGATGCCCGCGAGGAGCAATGCCGCGGCGCTCAACACATACCACGCAGCGAGCGCGTTGGCGGGACGGAGAAAGGTGAACGGAACCAGAAGATCGGCGAGAGTCGGTGGATAGGTGAAGTGGAAAGACGGCATTGGAATGCCGTGGACCGATGCAGTGCGCGCAAAGATCCCGTTCGGATCGACATCCATGTAGAACAAATCGTCGCTCTGCGCGCCTTCTTTGTAGATGTCCAGACTCTGGCCGCTGCGGACCATCCAGGACGCAGTGAAGTAATGCCAAAAGTCGGTGCCAATTGAGCCGCCGGCTACCGAAACCATCACGAGTTCTGTCCTGCACAGAATGAGTGCGAGCAAGATGAAAGCCGCGCTGACAATCGACTTACGCATTTTCTCCGATCCGGTGGCCGTGATCGCCGCAAAGGCCGCTCAACTCGATCAAGAGCCAAGTATAGGGGATCGCCGGCCCTGGGCTCGCGACGACCCGACTGCCGCGAATGCGAATGCGCCATTTCCGAAAGCGCCTTAGTCCGCCTTGTTGGCCAAACCGCGCGCAATCTTCCATTGCGCGCGGCGCAAGAGACTAGCCACGTGGAGCGGCAGGCAATAGAACCACGACTCCTTCCGGACGATCCGCCAGATCTCCCGATCGTTGATCGCATGTTGACGCAGATAGCCCTTCAACCAGCGGAAGAAGAATCGACGCGCGGCATCGTGGCTCAGCGCTGGAACCATCTGGCGCGACATGGAGAAACGGCTGCACCGGTTTTTGTCCAGACAGGCGCTGCTCACAAAGACCGGGACATGGAGGTAGATCTTCGATAGAAGAGCCACATCCTCGTAGTACTGGAATGTGGAGGGGTTGAAGCTTTCGTCGAATCCGCCCACGCGCTCGAGTGCCCAGCGGCGCAGGAGAAAACTGCACGGACAAGGCACGCCGAACTTGCCCAGCGGCATGGTGCACGCCATCAACTCCGGTGGAAGATACAACCGATCCCCGGGAGCAAGCGCCGGCACTTCGTTCTTTCTGCCGCCGTTTCCTTCCGGATCCCACTCGTACCAGTACTCGGTGGGGCCGAAAAAGAAGCCCGCCTCGGGGTGCTCGACCATCGAAGCCACGGCGGCTTCGAGCCTGGCAGGCAGCCAGATGTCGTCGGAATCGAGAAACGCCAGGAACTCGCCGCGGCTGGAGCGCGCGCCGAGATTGCGCGCCGCATTGACGCCGAGATTCCGGTGGCTGGGATGCTCGAGATAGAAGATTCTGTCCGGGCGGCTCGCGGCATACGACCGGGCGATCCCGGTGCTTGCATCGCTCGAACCATCGTCGACCAGCAGCAATTCCCACTGCGAGTAGCTTTGCGCGAGAACGCTTTCAATGGTCTCGCGAAGAAACCGTTCGGCATTCAAGAAAGGAATTGTGACTGAAACCAGTCCTTCGATCTCTTTCATCGCGGCCTACCCGGCGGCCCGCTTGACCGCTTTGACCCCGATGGTGACCTCGTAATCGGGATCGTTGAATTCCAACTCTTCGCGCGTCAGCTCCTGCTGAACCAGTCCGTGCAAAAGGGCGATCGCGGTCAGCACGTTTCCGTAGGTGTGAACCGTGACGTTCTCCGGAGAGAATACTTCGTTGAAGATGCGCCCCGCGGAACGCCCGGTGAATCGCCACCAATCCTCACCCACACCTCCGATCATCCCCCCGCGGACGATTTGGCAGATCCCCGGCACGGTCACCAGCAGGACTCCGCCGGGCCGCAGCATCTTATGGAGGGAACGCACGGCGGCGGCGTAGTCCTCGATCACCAGCAGCGTCTGCGTGCAGATGATGCAGTCGAAAGCGTCCTCCGGAGCAGCGGCGGTTTGCGTCAAGTCGATGGTCAAGGTTCGGCGTTCGTTCTGCTCGTTCAGATCGAGAATGTCGGAGCGCTCAACCCCGCTGCCAAAGAGACGCGTGTACTGGTCGCTCTCGATCTCCGCCACCCGGCCGCGAATCGACTCCCGATATACGGCCAGAAACTTCTCGATGTAGTAGCGATCGATCGGGTCGCCTCGCGCGACCCCAAAATCGGCCCGGTAGGGACGCAGGCTGCGCAGCACCGACCAGTCTGTGACGCGATCGAGGACCAGGAGGCCTCGCCTTGCTGCCTGGCGGCGGCGGTTCAGCCACCTGCGCAGCGGCTTTGGCACAAGGTACTTGAGCTTCGCCAATCAAGCTCCTCTCGTCACACCCCGGCGCATCCCGAAACCGTGAAAGACCAGGGCACCTCGCGCCTTTTGCGCCCCGATAGATCGATTCTACAATCGCTTCGGCACGCCCAGACGCTGCTTTGTTAGGCTTAGAAAGACAGCCGCTGAAATGGCAACCCAACTGACCCCAGAGACCGCATGGAAATATCGGTCGTAGTGCCGACGTACAACCGGTGCAGAATCGTCACGCGCACGGTTGAGGCCCTCTTTGCCCAGAGCGCGTCCGGTGCCGAATACGAGGTGATCGTTGTCGACGACGGTTCGACCGACGGCACCGCAGATGCGCTACGCCAATTGCGCCCTGCATGCCGCTTTCGCGTCATCGCACAAGAAAACCGGGGACCGTCAGCGGCGCGTAACGCAGGCTATCGGGCGTCGGAGGCGAATCTCGTGCTGTTCCTGGACGACGACATGCTCGCCGATCCGGGGCTGGTCGCCGCACACCTCGCCGCGCACGAGGAACCGGGCCGACGCATCGCATTTGGGGCGCTCTACCTGAGCGCCGCCCCCCCCCCAGGCTTGGCGGCGGAGTGTTTTAACCGGGAAATCGGCGCGTTCTACCTGGAGCGCAAGCGGCGCCCGGACATCGAGTGGCAGGCCGACGACTGCGTCTTCAGCAATGCTTCCCTGCCGCGCGCGCTGCTGGAGGAATGCGGAGGCTTCGACGAGACGTTCCGGAAACGCGAGGATCTGGAACTGGGCATCCGGCTTCTGGGCTCCGGCGTGCGTCCGCTGTACGCAGGCGGCGCCATCGCATATCAGCAGTTGGACAAGAGCCCTGCCGACCTGATCCGCGACGCGGTGGCTTTCGCGGAGAGCGACGTGATGCTGGCGCGCAAGCACCCCGGCGCCGTTGTCAAGGGGCAATTGACCTGGCTTGCGCGGCAGCCGCAGCGAAAGCAGCACATGCTTCGCATGGCCGCCGCCGTTCCCGCGCTTGGGGATCTGTTGCTCGCTCCCCTGTGCGCCTGCGGCCAGCTCTTCTTTGGCGTGCCCTTGCTCCGCGGAGCCGGCGTCCGCGCGCTCCAGATGCGGCGGAGGATCCACTGGTATCGCAGGGTTCTCGAACTCGGATGGCGGCCACGGGAAGCCCGCGCCGGGGAAGCCCGCTGAGGCCGGCCTATCGGGCCTTACTTTTGTCTCAGTTTTCGGGATCGGAAGTAGATCAGCGCTCCGCGAATTCCCGCACGCAAATGAACGCGCCAGCCGCTGGTGATGATGTCTCCCGGGGCTTGAGGGTTCCGCGGCCAGGGAAGCGGCTTCCTGCGCAGCCGCCGGAAGAGGAAATGCAGGAGATCGACGCGGTGGCCCGGGAACTCAAAGAAAAGCAGCAGCCAATAGGCAACCGAACTGGAGGCCCGCGTCAGGATATCGCCGTTGGTGACGGGATGGACCACGATGGCATCGGGAACGTGGACCGCGCGGAAGCCCTTCGACAGCAGGGATGCAAAAGCATGGCTTTCCTCGGCAATCCGGATGGGAGCCCCCGGCCCAGCCGGACATCGAAGGCTGCCCCATTGGGACATGCCGCTCTCCGCAGCGCCATGTTGTTGCCGACGCCGAGACCGCCAAAGGTCGCGGTTTCAAACCAGAGCGGGTCTTGATTGGTGAGCATCCGCGGCGGCTCCTGGTTCGAATAGCCGCTCACCTGATCGGCAAGGATGGTCTCGCCCGTAACCGCGGCGACCTTTGGGTCCGCGAAGGGCGTCAGAATATGCTCCAGCCAGTGCTCGTCCGGCACGGAATCGTCGTCGAGGAACGTGACAATGTCGGTGTTGCTTTCCGCCATTCCCCGGTTGCGCGCCCGGCTCAATCCGGTTACCGGTTCAATTGAATAGCGCGCCGAAAACATCTTCGCAATCGCTTCCGCTTCGTTGTCGCCGGCTGAATTGTCCACGACCAGCACTTCGTCGGGAGCCGGCTTCAAGGCGGCAACCGCCTCCAGGCACTTTCCCAGAAGTTGTGAGCGATTGCGCGTGCAGACAACAACTGTAGCCGTCGGGCCGATTTCCTTGCGAAGGGGCGACTCGGGCACTTGGACAGCACGACTCGCCGGGAAATTCACTGACAATACCTCAGGCTCCACTCGATTACGCGCTCAACGGGATTTTGTGCAAGACCAGGATGCAGCCTACGCGGGCGAAGAGGCAGGCGCTCCCCTGTTAACGGCACAGCAATCATAACAGAATCGCGAAGCAACTGTCATGAGAATGTACGGCTTTCGGACGATGCGATCTCCCGATGCGACTCTGGGAAAACAGGTCCCGAAGTGAATCGGCAATGGCCGTGTAGCCGAATCCATCGCGCCCATCGCGATCGGCGCCTCTGCCGGCGAGGCCGCCACGCTCCCGCCCCCGGCCCCGGAGATCCGGGAAAGCGTCCTCCGTGGCGAGACAACGATCCAGGAACGAAAAGGCTGGCCCTGTTACTCCCGGGCCAGCCCCCAAAAAGCACTGCGGCAGAACTCGTTTCTATTTGCCCTCCGCGGGCCTCGCTTTGAGCAAGCAAGGCCCGCGGATCGGTTAGTTGGCCCGCACCGGACCGCGCGAATTACTTCGCGGCCTTCTTCGCCGGGTGACGCTCCGGCAGCGGCTTGCGCACCTGCGGCTTGATTGCCGTCTCGTCCACTGGTGTCGTCCCGGTCACGTCGGAGGTGAAGATGGCCCCCGCCGGCACCAGGTAGTTCTCCACCGTCTGGCCGTCCGTCGCGCCGGTGGCCACACTGATTCGCGTCGCGTCGATGCCCTGCTCCGTCACCAGATAGTCCTTGGCGTTGACCGCTCGCTGCGCCGCGAACTGGTCTACCGTCGCGTGCTTGTGCTTGGCCGCGAACTTCTGTTGCTTCTCCGTTTTGGCCTTCTCGTCAGCATTCTGCTCGCCTACAACGACCGCCTTGGCGTCAGCCTGCTGCTTCAGATCCAGCGCAACCTGATCCAGGCAAGCCTTGGCTTCGTTGTCGACGCGCATCGGCCGCTTCGTGTCGGTGGCAAAACTGATCGAGCACAGGGCCTGGGTATGCGGTTGCGGTGGGACATAGGGCGCCGTGATGGTCAGGCCCGTCTGCGAGCTCACGGTGTGTCCCTTGTCGTCCGAAACGTTGCAAGTAATCCCCACCGCACCCGTTGGCGCACCCGCCGAGGAGTACTCGGCCGTCGTCCCGGTGCCGGTGATCGTACCCGCTGAAGCCGTGTAGCTGTAAGTCAGCGGACGGTTCTGCGGGCTCACGCCGACTGACGTGATGGTCGCTGTGTCGCCCGGCTTGATCGTGCTGAGGCTGGTAGAGCAGCTGATTGTCGGCGGCTCGAAGGCCTTGACTGTGATCCCAGCCGTGCAGGTCGCCGATTCCCACGGTTTCAAGCCTTCCTTACCCGGCTTGCCTTCCTTCACCGTGCCTGTCACCGTGTATTCGCCCGGCGCCAGGCTCGCGGTGTCCAGCTTGACCGTCGTGTCGCTGCCCGATGCTCCCGCTCCCGACCAGCCGTAGATCACGTGGTCTTTGGGGTTCAGGCCGCCGGCCGTCGCCGTAATCGTGACCGGGTCTCCGGGGAAGATCGTCAGCGGGCTCGCCGAGCACGCCAGGGTCACCGGCGGCGGCGGAGCGATGGAGCCGACCTTGAATACGATGCCGGCGCTCAAACGCGCGGCGTTGATATTGGCTCGGCCGCCGTACGGAACCTGGCCCCAATCGGCGTGCATGAACTCGTAATCGGCCTGGAAGAGCCGGATCGCGAGACGATGGTTGAACCACGGGGTGTTGTAGTCCATTCCACCGCCCAACGTCAGCCCTGGTCCCAACTTGTTGGGCTCAAAGTACGGCCCGCCGACCCACGCAGCATCGATCAACCCATGCGCGAACACGGTCACGGTATCGGTTGGATAGCGAACGATCACGCCGCCAGCGATGGTCGCAAAGCCATCGTCGTTGCCTTTGGTGCCGATGTTGCTGGTGCCGTTCTGACCGCCCCACTCGTGAATCCCGAATTCAGCCTGGAGGCCGACAAAACGATTGAAGTAATAGGCCCCGCTCGCCACTCCGCCCACGTTCACGGCATCGTACGATGCGGTAACCGCAGTGCCGTTCGGCTTTGTCGTCGAAACCGTTCCATTGGGCGCAAGATAGCTGTAGCCAGCAAAGATATCCCATCGCGATGGCTGATTATTGCTGGCTCCCTTGGCCGCAGGAGCGGCCTGGGCAACCAGGGCGATCGGCAGGAATGCAACTGAAGCCAAGGCAACAAACTGGCCCACGAATCTCAAAACACGGCTTTGCATGCGTTTTTCCTCCGCAGTTCGGCTAATGTAACCAAGATGAAAACAGCGTTTTCACTGAACCCATTTTGTGAAAACAAGCCACGACGGGAGCTCCGTTTCGAGATAGAAAACGGAGTGCCGCGACTTCCCCATAGCACCATTAAACGTACCACAGGACAACAGGCAAGAGCACATCTTTTTCAACGAGTTGCTTCGCTTAACCGCCGTTAAAGTCCGGAGACTATCAACCATAATTACTTTGGTAACAGCGTCAAAAGATGCACTCCTGCCGGCACTTTTTGAGCACAGTCGGGAGTCGAACATTCCTCCCGTAAATCTGACGCGTAATCGTACGAAAGCGTTACTGCGGTACCGCCATTCGGCAAGAAACTCTCTTCCCATGTTCCTCCATGACGATTGCCGTGCGATGCGCAGCCTTTGTTCCGGCTCCGGGCCTGTGGGCGAGGTTCTGGTCAAGGTGACTGCCGTAAACCGGGGCCGCGCGGAAAATGTGCAAGCAAACTGACAATCGTGCGCTTTCCTGCGGTCATCGAGCAGAAAGCGTCTCCTGCGCACAACAGATCGAGGCGAACTTGCGAAGAATGTGCATCCTCCGAGACCACGGAATCTGCGCAGCGGTGCGAAACTTCGGCATTGTCGGCTAAACTGGCTTTGAGCCGCAAAGCCGGCCGTTTGGATTTGTAGGACTTTTGGTTGCGCTTGACGTCGAAGTGATTAAGGCTCCATCGACAGCGCGTGGGCCCGGTTATTCTTTTGGAAGATTGCGGGTTTGTGCCGACGGTTTCAAATCGATTCCGGCTCGGCGCCTAGTCCGCTTCCCTGCTCTTGCCTGGTTACCCTGACTTGTGAATAGAGGCCGATTCGGGAATATCCCGGCAGGCCCCAGTATGCCGCTGTGAAGGAGATGGAAAATGCGTTTGAAGTGGCTTGTTCCCCCCATTGTCACCGTAACCCTGTTTGCTGCGGCAATTCCTGCGTTTTCACAGGTCGCCGCGTCGTACAAGGCAAAGTCCGCCCCCTGGAGCATCGGCGTTGGACCATCCAGCTACGACGTCGACTGGGGCCATGGCCGAATGCTGGGCGGCACGATCTGGGCGGACTGGTATCCGGCCCAGCTCCAGCATCTGGTTCGCGGCCTCGGCGTGGAGCTGGAGGCTCGCGACATCAGCCTGGATCGGAATCTCCCGACGCAAACAAACATGCGCCAGGATACGGCGGGCGGCGGACCGATCTTCAGTTGGCACGTCAGCAACCGGTTCCGTCCCTATGTCAAGGGCCTGATCGAGGATGGCAGCGTCGATTTCTATCCCCTGCCGGGATACGCGCACGACACGCGTCTGCTGGTTGCCTCGGGCGGAGGGTTCGAATACCGTTTCTTTGGCCCGCTGAAAGCACGCGCCGACTACGAGTACCAAACCTGGATCGGGACACTTCTGGGAAACACTTTGAACCCCCAGGGCTTTACGGTCGGCGTCGCCTATGACTTGTCGCACCCCCAGGGACGTTGACGGCCGATCCCGCGCCTTCCCAGCCGGCGCCCCCTTCCTGGCCGGTCAAGAGTCAGACGAACCGATCGCTTCCGGCGGTGCAGATCATCCGGATTTCACCGCCGGAGGTGGTAGTCTGGCGAAAGTATGAACGGTTCCGGCATCCAGCGGGCTTCGTTGGCCTTTTTCGTTCTCGCGCTTGGATTTTCGGCGAGTCGCGCGCAAACGGGATCCTCGTCCTCCGATGCATCCTACACGGCAACGCCGCTGCCATCGAATGCTCCCGCCGAGTCCTTCAGAACAGCTCCAGTGCCTTCCGCTCGCCCCGCACCGCCATTCTCCGTCGATGCCTCGCCAGATGCGAATGCCAAGTTGATTGAGTTTCGCTCCGTTGAGCAGATGATTGCGCAGGATCGCGATCTGGCCGCCGGCGAGCAGTCTACGATCCGCGCGCGTGCCGAATTGGCAGGCATGGAGTTCGGCAAGGGGAAATGGACCTATCAGCAGCTTGTCTGTCAGGCGCTGCCGGGCCACCTGTTCCTGCTCTTCGAGGCCAACAAAGGCCCCGGCGACGTGAGTCTGTTTTCGGCCGTGGTTCCGCGCGGGGGAAAGGGCCAAATCCGCATCATCCCGATCGAGCGGCGCGGATTCTCGCTCTTCTCACCGGCCTCCGTCAATCCCATCACGGTCTCCGCCTTCAACCATATCCGCGCCGACGAGGCCCCAACCGGAAACGCCGACTGGCTGGCGACGGGCTTGTGCTACGCCGCGCTTGCCGGCGCTCATCCCCTCACCTCTCCCTTGCCGAAGCAATCCTCTGATGCCACCACCTCCCTCACGTTTCCGCCGACGCTCGAGGTCGGGGTTGCCGGCGAGGCGACGGTTCGCTTTGTCGACGTCGCCGCGGCCGAGCGCCCCATGCAATGGACATTGGCCTTCGACGCCAGCGGGCAACTGCTCAAAGTGGCGAAGTTCGCCACGCCCGTCTACGCGGTCCGGCCGATCGATCCCGCTCCGGCGGCGCCATTGGCGGCGCGGAGTCACTAGGACCGTGTCTTCGTGATTTCGAAATGGGCCGAACGAACCTGGGTGCCCCAGGGTCCCGATTTTGGGACCTGGGATAGCACGGAACCTGACGGACACGGCACTAAAACGCCGGCATCGGCCGGGCCAGCGTCCCCGGGCCGAAGTCCGCGCGGCGCTTGCACCTGCGCAAAGGCGCCCGGCCCGCGAACGGCCCGCATGATCCGAACCAGCACTTCAGAAGCTGACTTTGCGCTTCGGGAACCATGTGAGCTGAATCGTCGTGGCCGTTACGGTCTGCTGTCCCGCCAGGTAGACGGGCGCTTTGTAGTGTTCGACGGTGAAGTCGCCCTTCACCTCGATGTCCTTGCCAAGGCGCTTGACGGCCTGGACGTTGAAGTCGTTCAGCGTGGCGCCGCCGGGGATGAAGTCCTTGTCCGCCTTCTGATTGCGCATCGAGAACTGCACCCATTCGTTGCCGCTCAGGTGGTAGGTGATCCAGCCCTGGCCGCCCTTGTCCTCGCGCCCGATCCAATCGCCGAACAGTTGCCCCTGGTTCGTGTATCCCTGTTTTTCGAGCCCCTCATAGTACATGAACAGGCCGCCCTGGCTTCTTGAAGTCGGCGGGTCGGTGGTCGCGCCCTCGACGCGGACGTCGAGCCTGGGCAGGCCGGGCACGTGCGATAGGTAGAGACCCGGACGCACGGCGGCCCGGCGCGGGGCATCGATCGGAGACAGATCGTCGTGCACCTCCGAGTCGCTGTAGAGGGTGAGCCACTTCTGGAGGTAGGGCAGACGCCACGTGAAGTCGAAGGCGCCGAAGCGCGCGCCAGGGTCGCCGCGGCTGTTCTTGACCGAAGCGACCGGGGCCGACAGGCTGAAGAAGCTCTTCAGAAACGTGTGCAGCGTGACCGGCGAGTGGCCCTCCCCGCCGAAAATGGCCGTGCGCTCAAAGCCGAATTCCAGATCCTTCAGCGGTTTGAAGCTGACCTTTTCCACGTGCACCCATGGGTTGCCGGCGCTGATGACGTTTGGCTGGCTCGTGGTGTCTCCGGTGAAAAGCGGATTCGGCATCAGCGTATGTCCGCGCAAGGCCCCGATGAGAAACTCGTACCGGAACGGCCCGGTCAACCGCGAGAGCAGCGGAACGTCGAGCGGCTCGATGCGGTTGATCTCGAAGGCATAGAAGTTCTGCGCGTTGTTGGAGAAGGCCATGCTGGCTCCCTGCGCGGGCCCCAGCCACTGGTCCTGCTTGCCGATCGAGAACACGTGGTTCAGGTACTGGAAGGAGAGATATGCCTCCAGGAACCGCCCCTGGGTTCGAGTGGCGATCGGCCCCTCGGGAATCGTCGCCTGGTTCGGGTACGCCGTGCCGGGAGAAACCGGGCTCACCGTCAGGTCAACCTGAGCCAGCTTCTGGTAAAGCGCTGCCGAGTAGCCCGTAGCCGACGGAGCACCCTGGAACTCCCCACGCACATAAAGCGCGAATCGTCCTGCCGTCGCGTAGCCGCTCACGCCGGAATAGTTATTGAATCCGTTTTCGAAGGGACGGCCGTAATCGTTCACGATCGTCGACCCGAGATGATAGCTGTCGTCCAGTGGAGTGCCCGTGATTCCCCTCGCCACGGTGTAGACCGACTCGATTCGCGTGCCGCCCTGGTACTGCCCGCACGGGCCCTCCATGTCGAGGTGCAGCTCGCGATTCAGCGCGTCGTAGATGTGCCGCGCCTCGGCCGCGCCCGGCTCGCCGTTCGCTTCGTCGTCCTCGATCGAATCTTCCGTCTCTTCCAGCATGTGCATCAAGCTGGCGCGCGTCCACGGCCGCAGACCCACGTATGCGGCATCGACGTAACCCAGCGAGTAAAGCCGCAGGACGGCCGCATACAACCAACTGTCCACGGGGATGTACGGCGAGCCCAGCTTGGCGGGCTCGCAAGCGCTTTCCGGACTGGTCGCGTCCCGCGGCGCCGGCGGGGCGGCACTCGCCGTCCCAGGCGGTTCCGCCACCAGCGGTTTCGCGCCGGCAAGCATCAATCCCGCCATCATCAGCGCACAAGCCAGCACCGCTGCCACGGAAGCCTGTCTTCTCGCCTTCATCATCCCTCACTTTATCACTGGGCGTGCAGCCAGAGCCGCTGCCGGCGGCAGGCTCGTTCGAAGCGCATTTGCCGCCGGGAAGACGCAAATACACGGCAAAAGTACACCCGCGCGAGTTGCAGTCTCCCAGGATCTCTGAGACGCTGTTAGAAGATGCCTCCGGGCCAACGGAAAGTTCGGGTTACAGCGGTTCCAGAGTTGCCGTACCCAGAAGGCACTGAGGCGAAGGGTCTCTTTCGTTAAGAAAGAGATCCCTTCAACCGTGCAAGCTATGGCACATTGACTCTGGAACCGCTCTTGACTGCCCATTCTCCCCAATCCCCGCGAGCGGAGGTCACGCGGCGTGAGTTGCTATCACTGTGGTTCCAGCCGATTGCGATTGTCTCGCATTCAGGCCATTGACCTTCCGGAGCTGCTGGTTTTGCAGATTCCTGTGCGCTGCTGCTCCTGCGACGAACGGTTCAGCGTGAGTCTCTACCGGGCCTGGAAGTTGGGTTTGATCGGCAGGCCGGCGCAGAAGCCCGAAGAGCAGGACAAGAATGCCGGCGGAGGGCCGGCGGCCTGACGGGCAAGCACTCACATGGGAATGCTCGCTCCGCGGTCGTTTGACCCGATTAGGAACTACTTTCCCGTTCCCGGACGACAATCTGATTTCGAACTTTCATTTTGACGGCCGGCACTCCGCTATACACCGTCCACGGCTCCAGATCGCCGTACGCCACCGATCCCAGGCCCAACACCGCGCCCTCGCCTACGCGTACGCCGGGCGATATCGATGCGCGAGCGCAGATCCACGAGTAGGCGCCAAGGCGCATGGGGTAGGAGATCATGGGGAAGTCGGGATCGTTGTAGTCGTGCGTCGCCCCACAGAGATACGCTTCCTGGGAAACGACGCAATGCGACTCCAGAACCACTGGGGACGGGTTGTAGATTTCGGCGCGGTCGCCCAGCGTGCAGCAGTCCTCGCAGACCAGGTTCCACGGCGCCCACACCCTCCCGCTCGGATAAAAATGGCAGCCCGGCCCCATCTTTGCGCCAAACAGCCGCAGCAGCATCGAACGCCACGCATGTATGGGCCGCGGCGACGGCCGATAGAGAACGAGGTAGACCGCGTGCCACAGCAACCGCGCCAAGCGATGGCTCAGCTTGAACGAGGCGCGATGATACGGGTTTTCTTCCGCGCTGGCCGCGATGTTATGGACGGTGCGCTCGCGTTGCCGTACCGAAGTGCTCATACCTAAGAACGATTATTCCCTGAAGCGCGATCCAGGACAAATGGTTCTACACTCTGCGCCCTTACCCGGTCAACTCCGGCGCTCGGACCCTTTGGCCAAATACCACCGGTAGGCCTCTTCCATTCCTCGCTCGAAATCGGTGGGAGCGCTCCAGCCCAGATCGCGCAGGCGGCTGACGTCCATCACCTTCCGCGGCATGCCGTCGGGCTTCGACCGGTCGAAGGTGAACGTTCCCTTCCAGCCCACGATCCGGGCAATGCTCTCGGCCAGCTCCAGGATCGTCATGTCGCGGCCGGTGCCCACGTTCAGGCACATCTCCCCGGAGTAATTCTTCATCACAAAAACGCAGGCGTCGGCCAGGTCCTCGGAGAAGAGAAACTCCCGCCTTGGCACCCCGCTGCCCCATAATTCCACCGTCGCGCTGCCGGCCGCCTTGGCCGCATGAATCTTCATGATCAGCGCGGCCACCACGTGCCCGCCTTCGGCGTCGTAGCGGTCTCCCGGGCCATAGAGATTGGTGGGCATCACCGAAACAAAATCGCAGCCATATTGCCGCCGGAAGGCCTGGCACAGCTTGATCCCGGCGATTTTGGCGATGGCGTACCACTCGTTGGTCGGCTCCAGCGGCCCGGTCAGCAGCGCCTCTTCGCGCATCGGCTGCTCGGCCATCCGCGGATAGATGCACGACGACCCCAAAAGCAGCAGCTTCTTCACCCCGGCCTCTTTCGCCGCGTGAATCACGTTGGTTTCGATCACCAGGTTGTCGTAGAGGAAGTCCGCGGGCCGCGTCGAGTTCGCCAAAATGCCACCCACCGTCGCGGCAGCCAGAAACACGGCGTCGATCCGCTGCTGGGCCAGCCACGCGTGTACGTCCGCCTGCCGCAGCAGATCGAGCTCGCCGCGGCTGGCCAGCACGATCTCGCAGCTTTCGCGTTCGAGCCGCCGCACGATTGCCGAACCGGCCATGCCGCGATGCCCGGCGACCCAGACCCGCCGCCCCGCCAGATCGAAGCTACTCATGGCGGCTGCTCCTCAGGTGATGCACCTTCGCGATCGTCTTCAGGTCCGACTCCATCATCTCCGCCACCAGCTCGGGGAAAGATACCTTGTGCGTCCATCCGAGCGCGCGGTGGGCCTTGCTGGGATCGCCCAGAAGCGCATCGACTTCCGTCGGCCGGAAGTACCGGGGATCAATTCGGACCACGATCTCGCCGGTTCCCGCATCGATCCCAACCTCGTCGATGCCCTTGCCCCGCCATTCGATCTTCCGGCCGACATGGGAGAACGCCAGCTCCACGAACTCGCGCACGCTGTGCGACTCTCCCGTCGCCAGAACGTAGTCGTCCGGCTGCGCCTGCTGCACGATCCGCCACATGCCCTCGACGTAGTCCCGCGCATGGCCCCAGTCGCGGCGGGCGTCCAGGTTGCCAATATAGAGCGTCTTCTCGACGCCCAGGTGAATCGCGGCCACGGCCCGAGTAATCTTGCGCGTCACGAAGGTTTCGCCGCGAATCGGGCTTTCGTGGTTGAACAGGATTCCGTTCGAGGCGTGGATCCCGTAGGCTTCGCGGTAGTTCACCGTAATCCAGTAGGCGTACAACTTCGCCACCCCGTACGGGCTGCGCGGATAGAACGGAGTGGTCTCCCGCTGCGGCGTCTCCTGAACCTTTCCGTAGAGCTCGGAGGTCGACGCCTGGTAGAACCGCGTCTTGCCGGCCATGCCCAGTAGCCGGATCGCCTCCAGAATGCGCAGCGCCCCGGTCGCGTCGGCGTTGGCCGTGTATTCCGGCGTCTCGAAGCTCACCTGGACGTGGCTCTGCGCGGCCAGATTGTAGATTTCGTCCGGCTGCACCATCTGCACAATCCGGATCAGGTTGGTGGAGTCGGTCATGTCGCCGTAGTGCACATGAAAGTGCGCATCCGGAATGTGCGGGTCCTGGTAGATGTGATCGATGCGCGCCGAATTGAACGACGACGAGCGGCGCTTGATGCCGTGCACCGCATATCCCTTGCCCAACAGCAGCTCGGCCAGATACGCGCCGTCCTGCCCGGTGATTCCCGTAATCAATGCAACTTTCGGCATTCGTGTGGCCTCATTCCCCGGCGCGGACCGGTTGGTGTGCCCAAAGCGGCGCGGTTCGGCGTGCGATTCTTCCGCCAGACTACTGAGATTCTAGCGCGCCATTTCCGCGCGCATCTTGACTATCGTGAGTCGCAGACAACGCCGCGCGAACCAAGCCCGGCCGGAATCCCGGACGCATTGCGCTGGGGTAGAATCAAGCAGAGTCGCATCCGGTCCTTCAGGCCGGATTCGCGCCCGCACCGCCGTTGCGCGCTGCATTGGAAACAACTGACGAGGGGATGAACATGCCGGCGTTGCCAGAGTTCGATCGCAGAGCCCGGCGAGCCCCCGTCGCAGGCGTTTTGCCGCGGTCACCCTCGCCAACTGAATCAGCGGAGAGCGAGCGATGCCAGGCCTCGTGAATTCCCTGGGTTCGTGGCTGCGCTCGGAGAATTCCAGACGCAGAATCCGCGTGATCCTGGTTTACCTCACGGGCCAGGGACTCGTGCAGTTCACGAATCTGCTCACCGGCTTTCTCTTGCTTCGCTGGTTCACGGTGAACGATTACGCGCAATTCATCGTCGCCTTCACGTTCCAGTTGACTTTAGGATTCTTAACCGATCTGGGATTCTCCGGCACAATCATCGCGCTGGTGGGCCCGCGCGGCGACGATCCTGCAGTCGTCGGCTCATATATCCGCTCCGGAAGACGCCTGCGCAACATTATGTTGCTGTGCCTCACGCCGGTCGCGGCCGTCGTCTATGTCCACATCACGCGACAACATCATTGGCCGGCCTTGACCAGCTTTCTCCTGTTTGCCTCTGTCGTCGCATCCATCTACTTCTCCGGCACGGTTTCGTATTTTGGCGCGCCTCTGCTGATTCGCGGGCGGCTCTCGCACTACTATCGCCACCAACTGGCCGGCGCGCTCTTTCGGATTCTCGCTTGCGGCGCTCTCTACCTGGCCGGGTTCCTGTCCGCCTGGGCAACAAGCTGGATCAATACTTTGGGCTACCTGGTCGTCGGCTGGCTCTTCGCCCGTGAATCGCGCGCCTTCGTCGCTCTCCCAGAGCGTGCCGATTCCGGCACTACGCGCCAAATGTTGCAGTATCTGATGCCCCAACTGCCGAATGTCGTCTTCTACGCTCTTCAGGGGCAGATTGCGCTTTTTCTCATCTCCTTTTTCGGACAGACGCGCAATATTGCCGAAGTCGGCGCATTGGGCCGCATGGGGCAGCTCTTCCTGCTCCTCTCCGGCTTCAATGGAACGGTCATTGAGCCGTTCATCGCGCGCCTGCCCGGCCAGCGCGTTCTGCGCAGCTATCTTCTCGTCTCCTTATTTGCCTTAGCGATCTGTGTTCCGATTTGCTGCCTGGGGTTTATTGATCCTAAGTTGCTTCTCATCTTGCTCGGCCCTAAGTATGCCTCACTTAGCCGGGAGACTGGGTGGCTCATTCTGAGTAGCTGCGTTGGATATCTCACAGGGGTTCTCTGGACCATGACGGCTGCGCGGCGTTGGATCTATTGGACCACGACGTGGACCAGCATCAGCCTCATTCTCGTGGCGCAAGCCCTCTTCCTCTGGCAGATCAGAATCGACAACACGATGAATGCGATCCTCTTTGGCCTGATTACCAATACCGCCTATCTGGCGGCTGTGCTCTTCAACAGCGCCTACGGCTACGTTCGCGGCCCGAGGATCGAGATCGAGGTCCCCGCGCTGCAAACCGCTGCCGAGCAGATCGTCAAGCTCGACATTTCTTAGAACGCGCCGCAGAAGGCTTGCGTGCCACCCGGCATGAACATTATGTTAAGATTCGCGAAAATGCCCGCAGTACGATCGACAACAGCCATTCCAGCGATAGGAGGTGCGCTCCATTGAGTTCTGCTTTGAGCCGCAAGATCAGAGGCTTGCTGGGACGCCTGGGAATCGGCATCACCACTTCGGTGCACCTCAATCGCCTGATCGATCAGTCCCGGCTGGCTGCAGACATCGATTTCGTCCTGACCCTCCCCGACCAACACGCAGCACCCTTGCTGCGCGTGCTGCCGTGCTCGAAATCCCAGCTCCGTCAGGACCTGTTTGTTCTGTCCGCCCTCGAATTCAAGGAAAACGGGTACTTTGTCGAGTTTGGCGCGGCAGACGGAGTCCTCTCAAGCAATACCTATCTTCTCGAAAAGGAGTATGGCTGGACGGGAATTCTCGCCGAGCCCGCCCGAATGTGGCGCGAACGCCTGCGGGAGAATCGCTCCTGCAACATCGAGACGGACTGTGTGTGGCGTGAATCCGGCTCGCACCTGACGTTCAATGAAACGCGGCTCGGAGAGCACTCGACGATCGACTCGTTCAGTGGCTCGGATCTGCGCAGTGCGCATAGAAAGCGCCGGAGGACTTACTCGGTCGGGACCATTTCGCTCGAGGATCTGCTGCGAAAATACCATGCGCCAGAGACGATCGACTATCTCTCCATCGATACGGAGGGGAGCGAATATGAAATCCTGAGTAACTTCGATTTCTCCCGCTATCGATTCCGCGTCATTACTTGCGAGCATAACTTCACCCCGGCGCGGGAAAAGATATTCTCCCTCTTATCTAGTCATGGTTACACCCGGCGGCTTACCGAGTTCTCCCAGTATGACGATTGGTATCTAGACACAACAATGCCCTGATGGCCGGCATCCCGCGGAAACTGCCGCCCCGGGTACGGCGCCAAGAACAGATCTTCGCCGTGCGCTCCTCGAAAGGCCCTGAACCATTCGCGCGACCGTGCAATATACTCGTGTTAAGACACCGCTGGCCGGGCCGCGCAAATTGAATGTCGGAGATTGTTCCTTGCTGAAGTCCTGGGTCAAAAGCGCAATTCACGGCCTCGGTTACGACCTCAGACGCTATGACCCCTCCCAAAGCGACGAGGCCCGCATCCTCTCTATGCTGTCCTCGCATGGCGTGAACCTGGTGTTCGATATCGGCGCCAATGTCGGACAGTTCGCGCGACGGCTGCGCGAGTCTGGCTACCGCCAGCGAATCGTCTCCTTCGAGCCGCTTTCCGATGCGTGGAATCGACTGCGGGACGCGAGCAGGACAGACCCCTTGCGGGAGATCGCTCCTCGAGCCGCGATCGGCGCCGAAGATGGTCAGACCGAGTTGCATATCTCGGAGAATTCAGTCAGCAGCTCGGTGCTCGGGATTCTCGACGCTTGCGTTCAGGTCTTGCCCGAAGCGGAGTATGTCGCCAGCGAGCCGGTGCCTCTGCGACGCCTGGACACAATCGGCGCCGGTTACGTTCGCCCGGATTCGGCGCTCTTCCTGAAGATTGACACCCAGGGATTCGAACACCCGGTGTTGCAGGGAGCGCCAGAATTGTTGAAGAGGAGCGTGGGACTGCACCTCGAGCTTTCGCTGACTCCGCTTTACCAGGGCCAGTTGATGTGCGAAGAAATCATGAGCGAGCTCAGAATCCTCGGATTTGAAATCTGGGGCCTTCGCCCTGCGTTTGTCGATTCCCGGACCGGCAGGTGGTTGCAGATCGACGCGACATTCTTTCGCAGTTGAATGAGATCAGATCTGTTGGCCCGTAGATCACCTGCGAATTCACGCATGCAATAATCAAACCCGAGGAGGCATGATGAAGAAGATTCTGGTCACGGGGTCATCCGGCCTGATTGGCTCCGAGGTTTGCCTTTATTTTGCCGCTGAGGGCTGGCAGATTCACGGCATCGACAACAACCAGCGCGCCGTCTTCTTCGGTCCCAGGGGCGACACGCGCTGGAACCAGCACCGGCTGGAACAGGCCATCCAGGGTTTCGTCCACCACGAGCTCGACATCCGCGACCGCCAGGGCGTGCTGGACCTGATGAAGCAGCTCCGGCCCGACGCCATCGTGCACACCGCGGCCCAGCCCAGCCACGATTTGGCCGCGTCCATTCCCTTCGCCGACTTCGACACCAACGCCGTCGGCACCCTGAACCTGCTCGAGTCCGCGCGCCAGTTCGCGCCCGAAGCTCCCTTCGCATCGATGTCAACGAACAAGGTCTACGGCGACGCGCCCAACGAGCTGGCGCTCAAGGAGCTCGAGACGCGCTGGGAGTACGCCGACGAGGCTTACTGGAACGGCATCCCCGAAAGCTTCCGCATCGACCAGTCGAAGCACTCGATCTTCGGCGCCTCGAAGGTTGCCTGCGACGTCATGGTGCAGGAGTACGGCCGCTACTTCAACATGCCCACCTGCGCCCTGCGCGGCGGCTGCCTCACCGGCCCCAGCCACTCCGGCGTCGAGCTGCACGGATTCCTGAGCTACCTGATCCAGTGCAATGTGACGGGCACAAAATACAACGTCTACGGCTACAAAGGCAAACAGGTTCGCGACAACATCCATTCGCTCGACGTGGCGCGCTTCATCGCCGCCTTCATCGCCAATCCGCGCCCCGGCGAGGTCTACAACATCGGCGGCGGCCGCTCGAACAGTTGCTCGATCCTCGAGGCCTTCACCAAGATCGAAGGCATCTCCGGCAAGCCGATGATCTCCGAGTACTTCGATCGGAACCGGGCCGGCGACCACATCTGCTACATCAGCGATCTGCGCAAGATGAAGACGCATTATCCGGGATGGGGCATTCGCAAATCGCTCGACGACATCTTCCGCGAAATCCACGCTTCGTGGGCGGACCGGGCGACGGCCTCCTAGCGGCGGCTCCCCGCGGCAAGCGAGCCGCCAGCCGCGCGGCTTCAGCGGCTACAGCGCCGCGCGGATCGGCTCCCAGAACCGCCGCTGCTGGTCGGCCAGCAGGAATTGCGACCGGGCCAGCGACAACGCGCTGCCGACGATCGCTTCGCGCCGGGCGATTGCGTCCAGCAGTTGCTTCGAGATCTCTTCGGCATTCAGAGTTGTGCAAATCGCGGCGGCGTCGTGGCGCGCAAGCAGCTTGCCGGCAGCGGCATCGCCGGGGCCGTGATAGAAGATCGGCAGCCCGCTTCCCAGATAGGTGATCATCTTGGTCGACAGGCTGAAGCGGCTGAAGGCGCGCGCGAATTCCTGAAATGGCAGCGGCAGGTAAAGCAGGTCGGCCGAGAGCATGTCCCGCTCCACCTGTTCCGCCGGCGCAAACGGCAGCACGTGGACTGCAATGTCGTCGCCGTGCAGAGGTGTCGAGATCGAGCCGCTACGGCAGGTGACAGAGATCTCCCATTCCGGCTGCCGCGACCGCACGATTTTCAAGGCATCCAGCACCGCGCGCAGATTGGGCTCGTAGGAATTGTGGAACAGCCCCATGAAATAGACGCGCAGGCTCCTCTCCCGCCTTTCCCTGGGCGCATCGGCCACCTGTTTCAGGCCGTCGGTCACCGTCCGGTAGTCCCTGGCGCCATAGCGCCGGCAGTACTCCTGGGCGATTTCGTCGGAGATGGCGAAGACCCCCTTCGCCCCGCGCCACGCTCTGCCCATGGCCTTCGTCATCTGGGCCAACAGGATGTGGCCGCGGCGCAGGTATTCAAGGTCGTCGTGAATGCTGAGGAAGTACGGCAGGCCCAGTTCGGAAGCCACGCTGCACGCCGACTGAAAGGAATAGTCGTGCGGAATCACGTGGACCAGCTTCACCTCCCGGTCCAGAAGCACCCGGCGCAGGCGCGCTTCGAAGCGCCGCCGGTAGATCCGGTCGAACAAACCCAGACTGCCTTGCAGACGTGTGTACTCGAGCCGAGCGAAATTGGGCCGCGAGGGAAGCCGAATCTCCTGGGCTGGTGAGGCATCCGGCCTCGAGCAGGGGTCGGTATTGATGCTGAACAGCGGAGGATGATCCGTATCGAGAAGAGCCTGAAGCACCTTCGGGCTGCCGCCCTGATCGTGAGAAAACAGCCCGAACGGCTGAATGAACGAGATCATTGAAGTCCTTTTTCGCCAGCAGCCGGCGAAGGAACGCAGCCCGCCGCCGGTCTATAACACGTATCCTACGTCGCGCGTGAAATACTCCTCGTCCGGCTCGATCGGCTTGATGGCCCGCGCCGGATTTCCGGCGTAGACGTAGCCCGGGGCTTCCAGCCGCGAGGCCAGCACGGACTGGGCGCCGAGAACCGAGCAGTCGGGAAGAACGCTGCCGCCCACCAGCACGCAGCCGGTCCCGACAAAGCTGTGGTGTCCGATCCGCACCGGCTTCGAGCGTTGCCTGGACTCTCTGAGGTCCACGCTGTGGGTCAGGATCTGCGAGCGGAATCCGGCCAGCGTGCTGAAGGCCCCGATGGTCACTTCGTCGGTGCAATCCACGATGTGCCGGTTGGTGATCGCGGCATGGCGCCCGAGAATCAACTGCGCCTTGCGCTCCGGGTCCAGCTCGAAATGGCGGCTCTTCGTCCCGATGGGGAACGCGGTAATCCAATTGAACGGGCCGATCAGCGCGCACTCTTCGAGCCGGAGCATCTCCAGCCCTTTGCACACCGTCAGCGGGCCGATCATGGACCCCGGCCCCATCTCAAGACGCGACGGCAGCACCAGCGCAAAGCGGGAGATGTGCGCGGTTCTGTCGATTGCATAGCCGCACAGGGCCTGGAGCACGAAGCGCCTCAGGCGCCAAGGCAGCGGCGCCGCGCAGACAACAGCCGCCAAGGCTAGCTTTCGCATACCAGCTCCTCATACAGCGCCATGTACTGGCTCGTCATGCGCGAGCTCTGATACCGCGTGCGAACATTCTCGAACCCGCGCTGCCGCATCTCGTCGCGATACTCCTTATCCCTGGCCAGCCGCAGAATCTCCTCCGCCATGCCGGCTTCGTCGTCCAGCGGCCGCAGCGCCGCCGACTGGCCCAGCACCTCGGCGTGAGGCGGGATGTCGCTGGCCACAACCGGGCAGCCGCAGGCCTGCGCCTCGATCGGAGGCACGCCGAATCCTTCGTAGCGCGACGGGAAAAGCAGGGCCACGGCGCGATTGTACAGGGCCTCGAGGGTTTCAACCGTGGGCCCGGCAACTTGAACCATCCGGCCGGAGACCCCTAACCGGTCCGCGAGCCGGATCAGCTCCGGACTCAACGGCTCGCCGGCGAAAACCATTTGCAGGCTCGTCGTCTCCGCCGCCTTTGCGAAGACCCGCAGGATTCCGTCGCGGTTCTTGCGCTCCAGATTGGAGCCAACATGCAAAACAAACGGCTCCCGGATCTCGGCCAAGCCGGCCAGACGGCGCTCGACCTCGCCGGCGTCGAGCGGCTGAAATGGGTAGGTCAGGCCATTCGGGACCACGCATCGGCGCCCCGTCCCACCGAGGATGCGATCGGCATCGCTCAGCGTGTACTCGGTCACGCAGACAACCAGATCGGCGCGGCTCAGCCCCCGCCGAATCCAGTGCTGCAATCGCCGCCCGAAGAACGAAGCCCGGCAATCGGGAATTTCTCCCATCGCTCCGCGAACTGCCAGCATATCGTTGAGGGTCACCACGACGGGCTTGTGCTTTATCGTGAGCGCGTACATCGCGGAGCCGTGATCGCACAGGTGCACCACGTCCGCCCCGGCCGCGGCCGAACGCAACACGCGCGGAAAAATGACAAACCGGTCGATGTAGCCGAGCCATTTGCCCAATCCGCCCGGCGACCGCTTGAGGGCGCCGAAGACCGGCTTCGGACAAATCATCCGTGCGTCGACTCCCCGATCGAGAAGCTCGCGAAGCAGCGCGTTGGCCCAGATCTTGATGCTGGTCGCCCCATCGAACTCGTAACTTCCCACCAGGAGAACTTTCATCAGGATCCGAACACGCCCTCAATGCCGCCGGCGGCCGAACAACTGTCCTTGCCATGCGCTACCATCGTTGGTATGCGGCCCGCCGTTATCCTATTATCTTTCAACTCCGCGGATACGCTCGGGGCCACGCTGTCGAGCGCTCTCAAGGTATCGGACGAGATCTTCGTCGTCGACTCTTACAGCAGCGACGGGACCGTGGAACTGGCACGCTCGCTGGGCGCGACGGTGATCCAGCACGCTTTCGAGCACTACGGCGCACAGCGCAACTGGGCCATCGACAACCTGCCCATCACCCGGCCCTGGCAGTTGCACCTGGATGCCGACGAATGGATGGACCCCCGGTTGGTGGCGGCTATCCTGGCCCTGCCCGACGAACCCGAACCCTCGGGCTACTTCGTCCCCCGCTATCTCCGCTTCCTCGGCCGCGTTCTGCGCCACGGCGGCATGAGTCCGACGTGGCATCTGCGCCTGTTCCGCACCGGCGCCGGCCGATGCGAGAACCGCCGGTACGACCAGCACTTTCTCGTCTCGGAGGGAACCACCGCCAAGCTATCGGGCGCGATCGTCGACGACGTTCGCATGTCCCTCACCGAGTGGACGGCGCGCCACAACCGCTGGGCCGACGGCGAAGTGGCCGAGTTGGAGAGCGCCGAAACCGATGGCCGGGTTGAGCCGGACGCCCGCGGCAATCCCGCCCAGCGCAAACGATTCCTTCGCCAGAAGTACTACCGCATGCCGCTCTTTCTCCGGTCTCTGGCGCTGTTCATCTACCGCTATTTCTTCCGGCTTGGCCTTCTCGACGGAACCGAGGGACTCATCTTCTGGTTTCTACAGAGCTTCTGGTACCGCTTCCTGGTCGACGCCAAGATCTGGGAAAAGCGCCACGCCGCAAGCATCGCAGCAAAGGTCCAGACTCCGCCCCGCCTATAGGCGCGCTTCCACGATCACCCAACGGGGTCGCACACAAAAAACCGGCTCGCCGGCCCTGCTGGCCGTCAACTCGGCTCTTCGCCGCCGCGGTTCTTGAGGGTTCTCCGGTTCGCCAGGCCGCTCTGAACGATCAGGAGGAACGCCTCAGTGCGGAATGTCGCCCAGTCCACCCTGCGCCCCGGAGCCGGGCATGCCGCTCGGTGGGCTGATGGCGAACGGATTCGAGGCGGGCGCGATCCCGGCCGGCGCGCCCAGGCCGGAGCCGGTCCCACTCCCGTTGCTGCTTCGCGAGGCAGTTTGAGCCGCGTGCGCCGGCGTGGACTTAAACGGTCCGCTCCGTCCGCTGCTCGCTGCCCCGAAGTGCGGTCCGGTGGAGGGCTGGGCGGCGCCAGGCGTGCGAGCGCCCTGCGATTTTGCCTGCGACGAGTTTGTTCGCACCGCCGCCGGAGCCGGACGATTGCCGGCCAGCTTGGGAGCCGGGCCGGTTGGATGCGTTCCAGCGGAGAAGCTCTTCGGGCTTGGATTGCCGGCGGCGACGGCCGGAGCGAAACGGTCCTGCCACACTCCCCCGGGCTGAGACGTCGACTCGAAACTTCCCTTGCCCGCGATCCAACTGGAGCTCGCGCCGGTCATCGGGCCCGCCGTCGATTGCCTGGCGCCGGTTTTCGCGCCGGCTCCCCAACTGCTCGCGCCTCCGCGCGACGACTGCCACGTCTCCTGCTGCGCCTGAGCGGCAGCCAGACAAACCAGGCTCACCGCCGCAAGCACGGCAAGCGATAACGTATTCCTCCGCCTCGCGTCGCTCATTGGCTCGGTCCTTCCTTCATCATAGATCTCATCGTCGATCCGGCAACCGCCATCAGGGTCTCTTCCAGGCTTCCCAGGACGCGGGCCGAGGACCACCTTCGGCTCGCATAGGCGCGCGCGTTCTCGCCGGCCTTGCCCAGATCCCCGGCGCGCATGGCCTGGATGGCCTCGACCAGCGCCTCCGGGTTCTCCGGCTCGGCCACCATACCCGCTCCCGATTCTTCCGTAATGCGCCCCACTTCGCTGTCCGGATTCACCGAGGCCACCACGGGGCGTCCGGCCGCCAGATAGGTCACAATCTTCGATGGAAAGGCAATCTCCGACACTCCCTTTTGCTGGGCCACCAGGCACAAGCCGCTTGCCGCCAGCAGGCCGCGGAATCCGGCTTCGTCGAGCAGCGGCAGGAAGCGCACGTTCTCCAGGCTCAGTTCCGCGGCGCGGCGTTGAACCCTCTCGCAGTCGGCGCCGTCGCCCACCAGCAGGAAAAGCATTGAGCCATCGTCCCGCGCCAGAGCCGCGGCATCCAACACCACATCCAGTCCCTGCTTCACGCCCATGTTGCCGCTGTGCGTGACCAGGAATCTGCCGTCCAGACCGAAGCGGCTCCTGAATGCGTCGCCTTCCTCGCGGCGCAGATCGCATAGCGACTCGTCCATGCGCGGCTCGATCAGCTTCACCTTTTCCCCGGCCATGCCCTTCTCGACGATCTTTCTCCTCATGCCCTCGGTCAGAGTGGTCACCAGGCCTGCATGGCGGTAGGCCGCTCTCTCGAGCCGGTAAAGCGTCTGGACGGCCCAGCCAGGCAGCATGCCCAGGTCCGCGGCCGAATCCGGCTGCAGGTCCTCGACGTCGAAGACATAGGGAATCCGCCAAAGCCGGCTCAGCAGAATCGCCGTCAGCGCCAAGCCCAGCGGAGGAGAGACCACGAGCAGCACGTCCGGCCTCCTGCGCATCGACGCCCGGATCGCCGAGGAGACGAGAAAGCTGCCTTCGTGGAGAATGCGCTTCAGGGAAGTCACCTTGCCCGGAACGTAGACGTAACTGCGCACAATCCGGACTCCGTTGCGCTCCTCGGTTTCGGCAAGCTTGCCGGCATACTCCGTCGGAATCTTCCACTCCGGGTAGTACGGAAACGCGGTGCACACTTCGACGTCGTGCCCCGCGCGGGCGAGAAACTCGGCGCGATAGGTCGTAAATGCCCCAATGCCGGTAACCTCCGGCCAATAGTTGATGCTAAGAATTACGACTCTCATACGCCGAATCTCAGATTCTCCGCCTGGCCTCCGAAGTTGTTGTCGAGCCCCAAAGTTCAGTTGTCGCTCCGCCGCCTATCTCAGGAAGCCGTTGTTCGACTTGAGAGCCGCGCCTTCTTCCGCATGATCGCTCCAAGCTGAATCCACCGTTCATGACGTCCGCCCAATGAACCGGGCAGAGCGCGCCCGCACGCCGGGGCCAATTCTTGGTCCCGACTTCAGGCCCTTTGTCTGCCCATCACGACTGGCTTGAGCCAGCCGCGCACACGGTCTGTGTTCTTTTCAAAGACCTCGTAGACCAACTGCGCATATAAGAGCACGCCCACCAGCAATCCCGCCCTCAGAAGGAACGCCTGCGCGCCGGGGATTGCGCGAGGCAGGTTCAGCGACGCTTTGAGAAAGACCAGCATCGGGAAGTGCACCAGATACAGGGTGTACGAACTGCGGGCCGCTCGATGGGCAACCCGTGCGTAGATGCCGGGCAGGGGGGCAGTCGCGCAGCCGAGCGTGACCCACACGAGAAAAGTCACGGCCAACCCAAGAGCCAGGTCTCCGGAGAGAGAGTTCAGATCTTTACTCAGCATAAGACCGCCGCCCAGCAGCATCAGACCCGAGACAATCGCCAAGCCGCGGGTCCACGGCCGGTGCGCAGGAACCTGTGGAAGGAAGAGGATCGCGACTCCCATCAGCCATGCGATGCCCAGCAGAGCGATCCCTTTGCCAACGAGCCCCCCAGGCGAGAAGGCCGAGCGCGCAAAGCACGCGCGTTCGCCATGGGCGGCCCCTGGTGAGCAGGAAAACCAGAATCGGAAAGGCCAGATAGTACCAAAACTCGTTGGCCAAGCTCCAAAGTGGGCCGTTCGAGCCGAACGTGGGCAGGAGGCGCTTGCCCATGCCCGGCAGCGAGATGCCCTGCAGGAACAGACCGTTGGCGGCCAAAGCAGGCCAAGTCAGGGTGGTGTGAACGTTGGCAGTGAGCGATAGCATCCCGGAGCGTCCACTGTAAAGGGCCTCCGCCCCTGGAAGGTGCATTCCGGCCCAATCGAGGCAGCCTCCGAGCAGCAGCGCGGGCAGAAGCACGAGATAGAGGCGGGTAAGACGCGCCAGAAGATAGCCCCGCCAGGACCATCTGCCCTCACCGACCGAGCGCACAACACTGCCACCGACCAGATATCCGCTTAGGACAAAGAAAACGATGACCCATTGATGACCGAGACTGCCAGCCAAGTATGCCGCTGCGGTTACAGGATCGTGATGGGGGAGATCGCTGTAATTGGCAAAGAAGGCATCCCGCCAATGGTTGAGCAGAACAGAGAACGCCGCAAAACCGCGGAGGGCGTCGAGGTGGACCGAGGGGCTGCCTTTGGGCAAGCCGATCGAGCGCACCGCCGCGGCTTTGTCTCTTGGCATAAGGTTCACGATGGAAACTTCGGGCTGCTCGATAAATCTCAGACCGGGAATCTCTCTTTCTTGCGAACTTGCCGGAAGGAATCCCCGCGGAGTGCCCGGATCGTCGACTAGAGCGGTTCCAGAATTCACGTGCCCTTTTGAGGGTAGCGAAAGGTGGCGTTTTCTTAAGGAAAACGCCACTCAACAGCAGTGGTTCCGGAGTACAGCAATTCTGGAACCGCTGTAGCCGCCGACGCTCTTACGGGGGGAAAAGGCAGCCGGGATCGACGGCAAACGAAACGATCTGCCCCGGCTGAGATGCCTGGCGAGTGATTTGAGCATTGGATCGAGCTTCTCGCTCAGCGGGCGGGGTGGCTGTAGCGCAGCGGCTGCTCGAAACGACGCGAGGCGCGGGCCTGCCGAACGGCAATCCGACTCGGATTCAGCGCGGCCAGGGAAAAGGCCAGAAGCACCACCATGAATCCCTGGTCTGTCGGTTGTTCCAGAATGCTGATAACGACCGCGTAGAACACCAGGGGAGAAAGCAGCAAAGCCAGGGGCTCGCCCTTACGCGCCCGCTGAATCGCCTTGCCCAGGACAGTCAACGCCAAGCCCAGGCGAAACAGGGTGAAAGCCAGACCCGGGAGGGGACCGAGTTCCCTGATGGCGCGGTCGATTTCATTCTCGCCCACCGTGAATTCCGTTCTGCCCTGTAGTAGTTTGGTCACTGCGGCGGCGCCACGCCCCATTCCTATCCCGATGGGGTTGCTTCCGAAATCGGTGTCTGCGAGTCTCAAAAGAACCGGAGCCACCGTGCGCTGCTCAACCGCTTGCCCGAAGCTTCCCTTCCCCTCGACTGCATTTGCCTGCTGCATCCGCTGGCCGAGACTCTTGCTGGACTCGGAGAAAACCGGAAGGTACGACGCCAGCACGAACACGAGAAACAATGGAACGAGAATCTTGAGCGACTTCAGCAACTGGGACACTCCGAAGGCCGCGGCGATTCCCGCGCAGGCCACGACAGCCGCCAATTGCACAACGAAGGTGCGGGACCCGTCGACCGGGACAGAAACAAGCACGGCCAGCGCCGACGCCCAGAGGAGCCATGTCTTGGCGAATTTCTCCCGCGCCAGGCCGTGGAGGATGAACGCCGCCGCCATGGGGCCAAAACTTGCCGGGCCAACCACAAAGCTGAAGGTGCCCGAAGCTCTGACGTGCCCGCCTATATAGCCGATCTGCCCGCCCCCTGCGTATGCGCCCACGTTCAGAATTGAGCCCGGCGGCGCGAGGTATTGGGCGATTTCCAGAGCCGTTTCGGGCAGCGCCAGCAACAGCGTGCACAGCCCGAACATGCGCAGATCCTCCTCGTCCAGGCATTCGCCCATGATGAATGCGACGGGAAACGGGAGCAGGTAGGAGCGCAATCCGTAGACCGCGGCAACCCAGGGATTGTCGCCGGCGATCACCTGGATCGCGCAGAGGCCGATCAGGCCGACGGTGAGGATGCCCGTAATGACCGACCATCGCTCCGGCCATTTGTTTTCGCGATAGGCCTCCAGAATGATGAGCACCGCGACGGGATCGCGAACAACCAGCAGGGGCGCGGAATATTCCGGGAAGATCCATTTGCGCAACGCGCCCTCGAAGATCAGAAGCAGGAAATAAAGCCAGAAGAGCTTCTTCAGCGTGGGAATCCGCCGGAAATAGCCGACCATGCCCTGCCACTCTGCTAGCGACATAATGCAGCCCTCACCGCGTCCGCCAGGTCCTGGCGGTACCTTCCCCACGACTTCTCCGCCGCAGCCGCCTGGGCTCTGCGCGACATTGCGGCCAGCAACTCCCGGTCCGAGTGAAGGGCATGCAGCCGGTCGGCGATGGCATCGGAACGGCAGATCGGCACCACGAACCCCTCCCGTCCGTCGCGCACAAACTCCAGCGATCCGGTGTTCGGGGTGACGATCACCGGCAGCCCGCACGCCAGAGCTTCCAGCACCACCAGCGCACAGCCTTCGGTCAGCGATGGAAGCACCAGAACATCCGCCTCCTGCATTAGACCCAGCACCTCGGAGTTTGGCAAGCTCTCGAACCAGCGCCAGCGGTTGCACGCCGCATCCACGCGGGGATGCGGCCGGAGGCGCCTGCCGACGAGCGTGAGCTCGACCTCGGATCCCAGCGTGCCGACCGCCTCCAGCAGATAGCCGATCCCCTTGTGCTGGGCCAATAAGCCCACGAACAACACGCGCAATGGCCGGGCAGGATCGGGGGAGACTTTCCGGCGCGGCCGGACGGCCGGAGCGCCGTACTGAATCACCCGGATCTTCTCTTCCGGCACGGCGCCCGCCAATGTGCGCCGGACATGCTCGCTGGGAACAAAGACATAGTCGGCCAGCGCCAACTCTTCGTCCTTCCACTGCAAATGCCCGGCGGAATCGCTCAGGTTGGGAAGAACTCCGGCGTATTCGGGATTCCGCTCCGCTTCTTCCGACAACAACCTGCGCACCCAGTACCAATAGCTGCTCGGTTGCTCGTAAAGGGCCGGAATTCCCCGCCGCCGGGCCTCGCGGAAGGTCTTGAGAGCGCCCCCTTCATAGGCGTACACGGCGTCGAGCTCCGCTGTCCGGACACGCCGCGCAACTTGCGCGTCGAAATGGCGGTACACGCCGTTGATGGAAAAGGGACGCTCCCCGGAACCGAGAATGCCGCTGAGAAAGGAGTCCCTGAGGCCCAGGCGCACGATCTCCCTTGACGGAACATACCGGATCGACTCCCGCGGCGCCTCGGGAAAGGCGCGCCTCGCCAACTGAGCGCGCAGCCCCGCAGGAAGAATTCTCTTCCACTTCGACTCCTGATTCCAGGCAATCGTCGTCCAGAACTCCGCCAGCATTCCGTGCTCGTGGAAGCTCTGGAGCGCGTTGCGGACATTCTGGTTTCCCGTGGGATGCGACAGAAGCACGCGCGGGCCGCCCACTGGCTGCGTCTGATGGCTGGCGCTGCTGGAGTGCGAACCGCTCACGGTTGTCTCTCTCCGGCGCCCCTCGCGGCATCCTCAGCGGGTGTCCGCGCAACCGGCGGCTCGCCGTTCGAGGCCGGCGCGGGCTCTCTTCGACGCTCTCCACGTCCCCCAGGCGCCCCAAACGCCGCGCGCCGAAGCTCGAGTCCTTTCCCAGGCTTGCCGGGCCCCGATCCTGGGAATGTAGAGCAGACCTTTCAGCAGCCCGCAATAGCCGTTCCAGGCGCCGATCAGCAAGGCTTGGGCGATCAGGATCGCCCTTCCGGCCGGCGACAGATACTCGAGCAGCGCCAGAGTTACGTTATGGACTTGATTCTCGTAGGCCCACGAATTGACGCTGTCGCGCTGGTCTTCGTCGTGGCGCGGGGCGGGAAAGTGGTCGACGACGAGCGACGGATCGTAGGCCAGCCGTTTGCCCCGAGCGCGCAATTCGAGACAAAGCTTCAGATCGCAATGCCATTGCGCGCCAGAGCCGCGCAACCGCGGGTCCATGCGCAAATTCCCCAGCGCCGCGCGCCGGAACGACATGTTGACGCCTTTCAGGCAGTCCACATCGCGTTTGAGACCTGCGCCCCGATGGTGGTTGCCGAGCACCTTGCCGTACCATCGCACGATCCCCACAACCGGAGCTTGGCCTTCGAGCCACGCTCCATGCTGGAATATGTGGTCTCTTCCGCCCAGACCCGCCAGTTCCGGGTCTCCCTCGTACGCCTGGACGATCCTGCCGGCCCAATCGGCGTGCGGCGCGGCATCGTCGTCAATCAGGGCAACCACGTCGCCCGCGGCGCGATCCAGCGCCCGGTTTACGGCCTCCACCATCCCAGGCCGCTCGACAAGCTCCAGCTTGAGCCGCAGAGCGATCGGGAACTCGCGCACGACTTGGTGCGTCGCGGCGTCGCCGACGCGCGCCACGACAATCACTTCGTCCACCCGACGGTTCTGACTCAGCAGAGCATCCAAGGCTCGGCGAAGCTCCTTCGGCCGTCTGTAAGTCGGGATGGCGACGCTCAACTTCACCTTCGGCAGTTCCTCCGACGGGCGGCCTGCGCGACCGGGCTGGGATAGGCGATCTAGAGCGAAACCAGAGTCGGTGTGCCCTATTGAGTGTTGTGCAGGGTCGCCGCTCCTTGGGGTCGCGTCGACTTGAGGGCTGCGGCTTCGGGGTGCAGTCACTCTGGTTTCGCTATAAGGGTGGAGCCGCGCGACTCCCTCCTGGTGAGGAGTCTTCCCGGACCGCATGCCCTCGCGGACCGCTCAAAAAAAACTGCGCCTGTGCAGCGCTCACGTTGAAGCGGCCGGCTCGCCGCACGGTTGCTTGGGGATGGAAGGGATCGAACGCTTGTGTCTGGGGTTGGCTTCCCGCAAGCTTATTGGAGGGACGACCTGTAGACCAAAACCTGGGTGCCGATGCCGAGCGCGGAATTGATCGCCTGTTCGGCCACCAGCTTGCCTGTGCTGGTCGGGACGAAGAGGACATCTCCATCCTTCAGCGCGACGTCGGGCGCACGGCCCTTGTAGATCAGGTTCACGGGAATCGTGATCGCTTCCTTCCGGCCGTCTTCCAGAGTTCTGACCAATTGCACGCGGCTCAAGGCGGCGGCATGTGCACTGCCGCCGGCAAGCGCCATTGCTTCCTCGACGGTCAGCGAGCGGCGGCCATCCAGCACATACCCTCCGGCGCGGTTCACATCACCCAGCACATACACGATCCCGGCCCTGGGAACCAGGATCGAATCGCCGGGAAAGATCTGCACGTCCGGGATGACCGGCTTGAGGGCCGCGGGATTGTAGCCCACGGTAATCGGATTCCCGGGATCGTTGCGGTGGGTGATGACAACCTCCGAGGCAAATGCCGGAGTCACTCCGCCCGCCGCGGCAATCACATCGTTGAGCTTGCGAACACCCAGGGCGGGATAGACCCCGGGGTTCTTCACTTCCCCGTTCACCGTGATCCCCTGGGTCGCGTACTCGGCGATAAAGACGCTGGCGTGCGACTCGGCCGGCTGCAAGATCTGCGCCTCCACGAACCGCTTTTCGATCAGCGACGCCGCCTCTTCGGCCGTGGCGCCTTCGACGTGCACGCGCCCCACCAGGGGAATCGTGATATTCCCCGTCTCGTCGACACGGAAGCGACCCGACAGATCCGCATTCTCGAACATGGACACTTCGATCAGGTCGCCGGAGCTGATGCGGAGAGACGGAGCCGCGGCCGGCGCCGGGGCGCCGGATTGCTGGCAGTTGCCCGCCATGCTCAGCGCCAGCAGCAGAATCCCGCCGGCTGCCGCGCAAACCAACCGCCTCGCCATCCTAGTCTCTCTTCTCACCATCGACCTCTTCATCCTCGTAACCGTAGGCGCGCTCCGACGAAGTCGAACTCTGCCGATAGCCGTACCAGTAGTTCTTGGCGTTCATTCCGTAGCGGTAAGTGTAGAAGTTTTCCAAACGCATGTCGACATCGTTGACGACGACGCCGGCGACCGGCGCGTTGATGCGCCACAAGAGATCGCGAACGCGGATCAGGGCGCGCTTGCGCGTCACTCCGGCGCGGGCCAGCAGCACCACCGCGTCGGCGCGCACGGCCATCGCCTGGGTGTCGGAGACGGCGAGCAGCGGGGCGCTGTCGATCACGATCCGGTCGAACTGCTTCGTCCATTGGTGCATCTGCTCCTCCATGCGATTGGAGGAAAGCATCTCCGCCGGGTTTGGCGGCCGCGGACCGGTGGGCAAGATGTGCAAAGTTGGAAGCTCGGCAAATGGAGCCGGCAGCTCCTTCTGGAATCCGGGCTGCGACAACGCCGTCGACAGGCCGAACCCGGAATCCGCCATGCCGAAGACGCGGTGCAGGCTTCCCCGCCGCAGATCGGCGTCCACCAGCAGGACACGCTCGCCGCGCTGCGCCAGCACAATCGCCAGGTTCAGGGCGGTTGTCGTCTTGCCCTCCGACGGGAACGAACTGGTCACCACGATCACCCGCGGCGGATTGTCGATCGACGACAGCAGCAGAGCGCTCCGCATGCTGCGGTAGGCCTCGGCAACGCTGGATTTCGGATCCCACAGCGTCACCAATTGTTGCGGGGCGCGCGGCGAGCCGGTCCCGTTCTCCTCGCCGTCCCCGTTGCCGCCGTTCTTGCGCTTCGACTGCCCGTAAGCCATGTGCGGAATGGCGGCCAGCGACGGCAGCATCGACGCGCTCTCGACCTCCTCGGAGGTCCGCAGCCGGTCATCGATCGATTCGATGACAAAGGCCAGAACACACCCGAACAGAAAGCCGCCGAGCACCCCCATCGTCAAGACGGCGCGCTTGCGCGGAGCCACGGGGACGAAGGGAACCTCGGCACGGTCCAGAACCGTGATGCTGGCCGCGGTGAGCCCCGCCGACACGCTGGCCTCCTTCAGCCTCAACTCCAGCGTGTCGTAGAGATTGCGCGTCAGTTCCGCCTGGTGGCGGAGGATGGAGTACTGCGCCACATCCTCGTTCAGCCGGTACGCCGCATCCTCCTGCGCCGACAGCCGCTTGCGCATCGCGTCTTCCAGAGCCTGCGCCGCCTGGTACTCATCGTGAACCTGGCGCCGCGCCACCGCCACTTCGCTGGCGATCTGGGCTTGCAACTTGCCGATCTGCAGATCGAGTTGCTGCATCTGGGGATGCTTGGGGCCAAGCTTCGAGGCCAGTTGCGCGCGCTGCAACTCGAGATCGCTCAACTGAGAATGCAAACCGGTGAGCACGGGATTGTCGCCCATCAGGACGACCATGTCCGGGCTCAGCGAATCGAACTCGCGCATCCGCGCTTCCTTCATGATCCGGTCCGCCTCGGCCTCATCCAGATCCCCGCTCACGTGCTCCAGGGTCTGAATGGTGAGGTTGGAGTTCTCGTCCGTCCCCACAATGTTGTGCATCCGCTGGTAGTCGGCCAACTGTTGTTGCGTATCCGATGCATCCTTCTTCAGGTCCTCCAGCCGCTTTTGCAGCCAACCGGAAACGTGCATCGTGCGCTCGTATTTCGTCCGCAGATCCTCGTCGGCGTATGTCTCCGCCAGTTGGTTCACGACCGCAGTGGCCAGTTTTGGATCGCCGCTGCGAAAGCGGATCTCTACAATGTCCGTGTCCTGGACCAGCGAGACCGCCAGTCCTCCCCGCAAAAGCCCGATCATGGCGCGGCGCTCCTCCGGCGTCGCCTCGCCGGAAGAAGACGAATCCGCGCTCTTGCGGTTGGGAGCCCGCACGAGACGGAGGAGATTCAGGCTTTGGGCGGTCTGGAACAGAACCGAATCGCTCTCCAGAACGTGAAGCTGCGTCTGCAATTGGCTGGAGCTGTTCGCTTCCTCGGCCCAGAGGGACCAGATGTCGGTTGCGCCGGACTCCTGGGGCGAAATCTCGACGTGCGAGACGGATTCGTAGACCGGCGGGGTCCGGAATGCGTACCAAGCCGCGCCGGCGATGGAAAGAACCGTCACCGTCAGAATCGTGAAGCGCTGCTTGGTGAGCACGCGCCACACGTCCATGAGCGAACGCCGCTCTCCCGTGGGCGGGACCATGGCGCGGTTTTCAACCTGCTGGCCCCCTTGCGGCTCCGCTTGATGCTCTAGAGACATTGGAACTCCTATGGTAACCCCAGACTAACCCGTCGCCAAATCAAGACCCCGAAATGCCCACGGATGGATCATCGTCCGTGGAATGGCGCCCGTGAGGGCGCGATCCAAGCGCTTCGCGGCCCCGCGAAAAACCTGCCCGCCAGCACCCGGACCACCCCAAATTGGCCGCCGCCCGGCAGGCAACTCACCGATCGCCGGACACCCCCGGCTTCCGCCGTTCCCTGGCCTGCGCGGCCTCACGCCGATTCAACCCTCCAGGAGGCCGACCGGCCGGAAGCGAACACCGCGTCGATCGCTGCCGCCGCCTGCTTCATCGAGAAGCGGGCGGCAAAACACGCCTTCGTCCGGGCGGCCATCGTGGCCCGCTCGGCAACCGCAAGGTCGAACCAGCGGCCCAGCAGCCGCTCCGTGCCCGCCAGGGTATCGTCCTCGGCCAAACCCACTCCGTCCTCCACGATCTCCAGCCAAAGGTTCACCTGATGGCTGACGAGGACCGGGCGCCCTACCGCGAGCGCCTCCACCACCGAGATCCCGAGATTCTCCTGGTGCGACGGCAGGACGAGGGCGTCGCAGGCCCGCAGCGCGCCCCATTTTACATCGCCTTCGATCATGCCCGGCCAGTGCACGCGCTCACCAACGCCGAGTTGGTCGGCCAGCCGCTCGAGCTTGGCTTGCATCCCCATCTGGTCCGGCCCGGCGATGACCAGATCCACGTCCGCCGCGGCGCCGCCGGTCCTGGCAAACGCCTCGATTAGCAGGTCGCAGCCTTTTTTCTCATGAATGCGCCCCAAAAACAGCAGAAACCGCCGGCCGCGAAGCCGGGGCAGCCGGCTCAGAAACGACGCAATCTGCCGTTCCCCACCGTCTTCCGGCGTTTCCGGGTCGTCGATGCCGTAAGGAACCACCACGCTGTTCCAGCGGCTGGGCCGGAAGCTGGTCCTCGCCAGGTCGCGCTCTGTTCGGGTGGTGAAGAAGACCGCCAGGGCGTGGTGGAGAATCGCATATTGCATGGGCCAGTACAGCAATTTCTTGATGTACTTCAGCCGATACTTCCGGTTGAACCAGGGATCGAGCGCCCCGTGGGAGAAGATCCCGTATGGCGTCCTTGCGCGGCGCGCGGCATGGTACATCGCGAGACCGGGAAAGCTCCAGACTCCGTTCATCACAATGGCGTCGTAGCGGACGGCATTTGTGCGCAGCCACCGCCACAGGCGAGGGGAAAAGGCAAACCGGCCCAGATACGATTGGCCCAGGGCGTGCACCGGGCAGTCGATGCCGCGCAGAAACTCGGCATCCGGCCTGTCGAGACAAACCGCCTCAATCTCCGTGCCGCCGGCGCGGGCCGCCCGAATCAGTTGACGAAGAGCCTCCGGCGGCCCTCCGGCAACCGGGGAGAAGCTATCGATTATATGCAGGATGCGCATCGAAAAACCGGAACCCATCGACCTTTTCAGCGCCGAACGGTCTGCACTGTTATCGCGTGCGGCAGCGTTCGTCTATTGAAAACGAACCCGGTTGTGCCCGTATTCGCCGATCACGCAGCCAGTGAGGGCCCCGGGCGTCAATGGCTCCAGATCGTCGCGGTCCACCTCGACGGCGTAGCTCTGCATGATGTGTTCCAGGGTCAGCACCACGCGAAAGCCGTTCTTGCTTCTCACCACGATGCCCTCAAAGCCGGCCATTGCGCCCGACCGGATGCGCACGCGCTGACCCGCCGTCATCAGGGGATGAGGCTGGGCTGGTCTCTGGGTCAGCCCGATCCGCAGCGCTTCGATGGTCGCGTCCGGCAGCGGAGTCGGCTGGCCGCCGGTTCCGCCCACAACCGCCACGGCGCCCGGCACGGCCAATACGCGCCCACGCTGGCTGCGGGAAATGTGAATAAACAGGTACCCGGGAAACAGCGGAAGTTCCAGCGTCACGCGCGACCCATCGCGCCACTTTCGCTGCGAGCGATACAGCGGCAGGTAGCACTCGATCTCCCGCTGGCTCAAATGCTCGGCGACGCGTTTCTCATGCCGGGCCGTCGTGTAGAGCGCGAACCACTTCGACGGCTGTGGGGCAGCGGGAGGAAGATCGGGCGTCACAGAGAGAGTCGCCGAAGGCCGCCAGTGCCCATCTTTCCACAAAGCTCCGCCCTCCTCACTTGGATGAGGTTTTTTCCACAGAGTTAGCCGCCCCACAAGAACTACAAGGGCAACGACCGCGTGCCCGAAATTGAAATCGAGGGTTCATGCCTGTTTTGAATGAGGCGTCAACGGCATGAAAGAAAGTGCTTTCATTCGAAGTCCATCGGTATACATGGACTTAACCGGTGCAAAACCAGCCCCTTCAATATACCTCATCTTCTCCGGAATCAACTACCCGGGAGCCAATCGATAGCGATTGCATGCATCATTCGGACATGGGGACCATTCCGGGAAAGATCGCCAATGGCTAACGCTGACGGCCGCCCTGGCCCACTCAGGACCCGGCCGCCCGCGCCGGCCGCACCCGACCCTCCTCGCGAAGCCGTGCCGATCCGTTTTGCGCAAGCCAAGCTCCGGCGGAGCCGGGAGGCCATGTCGAGGCCAGTGTCCCGTCCGGCCTTTGCGTGCCGGTGAGCGGCTCAGAAAAACCCGGCGGCGAGCCGCTGTTTGCCCGCTCTTCTGAACGGGCTCGTCGTCCGCGGCAACTTTCACCGTCACAGCCGCAGCAACATTTTCGTCAAACTGCTCCAAGGGGAAGTTATACTTTGGGCGTCGCCGGAGGAACCAAACATCGCAAGTTTGGTTCTTCTTACCGCCTCCCCCCACACCGGCGCGAAGCCTCCAGTGAAACCTTGGCACATGGTTGTCCGTCGATGAAACGCAGGAAACACCCCGTGACGGACACTTTGCCTGTAACACCGGTTGAGCAACTTCCCCGAAAGGACGGTGTTTCAACCGGCATGAAGTGGAGCGATTCTCCGGGCCTTGCATTTGAGTGAAACCGCGCTGCACGGTTCTGCGTTCTCGATGCTCGCAAGCAAGGCTTTTCGTTCGCGGATCGAACCGCGGCAGTTCGGGGGACCGCCCGCTCGCGGTTCGCGGTGGGAGCGCTTATGAAAGCGGTTGTTGCCGTAACTTCAGCCTTGATCGGTGTGCTGGCCGGATCTCTCGCTGTTGCGCAGACGCAGCGGGCGCTGCTGATCGGGATCGACACCTATCAGCCCGAAGGCACCACGGCGGAGCATCCTGCCGGCTGCGTCTATGGCCGCTGCGAACTCGGCTCCTTTCAGAATCTGGACGGCTCGGTGAACGACGCGCGGGCCATGGCCGATCTGCTGACCAGCCCCAAGTTCGGCTTTCCGGCCTCCAACGTGGTCCTGCTCACCAATCCGGCAGCGCCTCGCCCGCGTCGCGGAATTGCCGTTCTTCCCGCTTCCGAGACCACGCACGATGGCATTCTGGCCGCCATGCAGAAATACCTCATCGATGTACCCAAGAAGGGCGATACGGTGGTCTTCTACGACGCCAGTCACGGCTCTCTGCGCGTGAACAGCAAGGGGAACAAGCTGACCGTGCTGGTGAACGGTCAGTACGTTCACGCCGACAGCACGCTGGTGCCGTCCGACGCGTACAAGGGCGGCTACGACGTGCGCGACCGCGAGATGACGCGCATCTTCAATGCCGCACTGGACAAGGGCGTCCATTTGACCGTGATCTTCGACAGTTGCCACTCCGGCGGCATCAGCCGCGGCATCGGCCCGGTGTACCGGGAGCGGGCGCTGGCCTTCGATCCGCGCGACATCGACGAAGCTCCCGACGCGCTGCCCAACGGCCAGCCTCGGCCCGCACCCACCGAGCGCGCCGAGAATCCGGCGCTGGTCTTTTCCGCCGCGCAACAGGACCAGACGGCCAAGGAGATGCCTCCTGCCGCCGGCGCCGCGAGCGAGCCGCATGGAGCCTTTACCGCCGCACTGCTTGAGGCGCTCGAGGCCTTGCCAGCCGACACGCCCGCTTCCGTTGTCTACGAGCGCGTGAAGGCAGTCCTGGAAGGCAGCAACGTGCCCGACCAGGAGCCCGATCTGGACGCCAGCGCCGCGCGCCGCGAGCAACCGCTTTTCGGCGGCGCCGCGGAAAAGTCCGCCCGAATCCTCGCGGCTTCGCTCGGCACTGGCGATGACGGCACTGTCGCGCTCGACATTGGCCGCGCATCCGGAGTCGGGGTAGGCAGCGAATTCACCGCTTCGGTTCCCGACAGCGCCGGCCAGAAGGTTCAGCTTCGCATCGCCCGCCTCGATGGCCTCGCGCGTTCCGCGGCCGAAGTCGTCGGTCCGGCGGGCGCAAAGGCCGATCCGGGCGAGATCTTCGAGCTCACAAAGTGGATTCCGGCAGACAATCCGCCGCTGCGTGTCTGGCTCTGGCCCTCGAACCTCTCCGAGGACGAGATTCTCGTGGCAGCCGCGCAAGTGCGGGCCGCGGGAGCCGCTTTGGTGGCCGATCCGGCCGAGGAACAATGGACGCATGTCCTGAGCTGGGACGGAGCGCGTTGGACATTGCAACAGGCAGGTTCGGCCACGCCTGTCAGCCTGGGCGACCGGCTGACTGCCGACGCCATCCGGCAGCACCTGCCCGCCGGCGCCAAGCTCTGGGTGAACCTGCCGCCATCGCGCGAGTTGGCCGCGAAGATCAAGCCCGACAGCGAGAGCGCCGTTCAGCCGGCCGACAATCTGGCCGCGGCGCAATACGCGCTCACCGGAATCCTGACCGCCGGCGGTCCGGCATACGCCTGGTATCACAAAAGCGAGTTGGCGGCGGGTCCGCCCGCGCCCGACGCGCCCCCACACAGTCCCGGATGTTCGGCGACGTCGCCCTACCCCGTGCGAACGGACTGGGTGCCGCTCGCCGGCGCTGCGGACCTGGAGGCGGCCAGCACGAAGCTCAGCAACTATTCTTCGCTGCTCGCCAAGGTGCATGGATGGCTGGAGCTGGCAAACAGTCCCGCCGATGCTTCGACCGGCGAGTATTACTCGCTCTCCCTGATTCCCTCGTCGGGATCGGCGCCGCTTACTCCGGACCAGACGGCGCACCAGGGCGAGCAATGGAAGATGGCGCTGGCTTCGGAAGAACGGGTGATCGACCGCCGCTGGGTCTATGTGCTCGACATCGACTGTCACGGCCGCGGAACCGTTCTTTATCCTCGAGGCAATGCCGAGAACCAGTTTCCGAACGACGCCGATAACGGCCGCCAGTTCGTTCTGCCCGGCGCGCCGGTGCTCCGCATCGGTCCGCCTTACGGAGTGGACACGCTGATTCTGCTCAGCACGGAGCAGCCGCTTGCCGACCCCTTTGCGCTGAATTTCGAAGGGGTCGCCTCGCGCGGCGCCCGGGGAGCAGCATCCCCCCTGGAAAGGCTGTTGAACCAAACCAGCGGAGGAACCCGCGGATTCTCGGGCGAAGTTCCCACCAACTGGGGCATTGGACTGATGACGGTTCACAGTGCCCCCAAAACCGGGTCAAACTAGGGTCCAGGGATCAGATATCTGTTTCATCAAACTGTTGAGCAGCCGGCGGCTCATGGAATTGCTCCGGCAACACATGGAGGTAGTTCGATGTCAGTTTCGCGACGCGTATTCCTTGCCGACGCCTCGGCGCTGGGCATGATCGCCGCGCTTCTTCCTCAGTTGGCCGCCGGACAAACACAAGCATCCGAAGCAGCCGGGGCGGCGGAAGACCTGCCGCACGATTCCTACAACTTCTGGAACGGGTTCTACGACTCTGTGAATCCGTATAGCGCGAACTACGGCACCAAGGCGGCGACGCGCGGGCCGGCCGATCAGCTTCCCGATCCGCAGGCCCAAACCCAGTACCTGCATTACAGCTCGGAGAAGAAGCGCCTCCGCTACGCCTCGGACATCGAAAAGGAGGAGCTGCTCGATCACGATGGCGATGTCAACGTCAGCATTGCGATTGCGCAGTACCGGCCGGGAGAAGGAGAATCCAATCTGAAGGCGTCGCAACTGCGCATCGACACCACGCAGATTCACCCACTCCTCAACGTCTCCGCTCCGCTGGCCTGGGCGGCCATCGCATCCATCGCACCCGGCGCCGCAAAGTCGATATCGCTCGACGATATGGGCTTCCGTTCGGTTCAAGCCACGCAGGGCACCAGCAAGATCCTGTTGACCCGAGGCACCGGAAAAATGTCGGTCAACATCTCGAAGGCTGCGCAGCAGTCGATGTTCATGAAGGCCCTGAACCTGATGATCCAGGCCGGCAAGGCCGTGGCGCCCATGGTAAGCCTGCCGGCAATCAGCGTGCCTGCGCTGAGTACATTCACCGAGGCGCTCAGCTACTGGGAGGACCGAACCCGGTTCGTCATGGCCGGGAATCTGACCACGGCCGTAGCCACCAAACAGGCTCTGGAGGATTCGGATCGCGAGCCGCAATACATCGGCCTGGTCGCCGGCGACTATCTGATGATTCCGCAGCGGCACGTCGACGAGCTTGCCAAGGCGATGCCAAATCTCGACCTGGTGCAGGGCTACCTGGTGGCCAAGGATGCCGATCCGAACCTGCCGCTGGCCCAGCGCGCGCAGACGGCCGTCCCCGGCGTGACTTATGCGTCGATGCGGGTCGGAGTCGCGCCGGTGCCGGAGAACTGTTCGGCTGCCACCAAGTCGTCCAGCAGCCTTTTCGGCAGCTCCAGCTCCTCGTCTTCTTCCAGCTCAAGCTCCAGCAAGAGCAAGAGCAGTTCGAGTTCCAGCAAGTAGTAGGAGACGTACCTCTGCCCAGCGAGTAAGCTCAAATGTGCCAGGGTTTGTTGGCGTGCAGCAGACCCTGGCCAACTTCCGCCCAACGATCAGTCGGGGGGCACGATGGGCCGCGAGTCGAAGAGTTGACTTCGCGCTCCGCCCGTCCGGCGCAGCGGCTGCTCAAGTCCAGCCTTGAGAGGCTTGTCCGCCGGGAACGCGAAAGGTTCGACATGAATCGCTCAACAATGTTTTCCGCCGTGCTGCTCGCGAGCATCGCGTTTGCTCCCTCCGCAACCGTCGCTCAAGGCGGATCCACGCAAGGCACGATCGCCGAGGACGAGCAAAAGCTCGCCGAAGCGCGCGCTGCGAACAATCAACGCGAAGAAGCCCATGAATTGAGCGTGCTGGCAAGCCTCTACCGGCAGGCCGGAGACCTGAAGAAAGCGATGGACTACTGCAACCAGGCGCTGGCGCTCGAACAAAGCGCGGGTCTGCACACCGGCGAAGCGTTCACCAAAGACGCGATGGGCAGAATCTACACCGATCTGGGACAAGAGCAAAAAGCTCTCGATCTTTTCAACGAAGTTCTGCCCTACTGGCAATCGACGTTCAATCGCCGACGCGCCAAGTTCGTTCACGAAGAGAACGTCTTCATCATGGGCGAGGCCAGCACCCTGAGCAATATCGGCAGGGTCTACAACAACCTGGGCGACCGGCAGAAGGCGCTCGATTATTTGAACCAGGCGCTACCGCTCTGGCAGCAGTCGGGCAACAGCGCCGGCCAGGCTGGCACGCTCGACAGCATTGGCCGCGCCTACTCCGACATGGGCGACGGCAACCAGGCGATCGACACCTTCAATCGCGCGCTGACGCTCTGGAGAGCCGACGGCAATCAGGACGGCGAGGCGCTCACGCTCAACGACATGGGCCCGGCGTACGCCTCTCTGGGGCAGAAACAGAAGGCGTTCGAAGCCTACAACCAGGCGCTCGCGATTTGGCGCGAGATTGGCAGCCGCCAGGGCGAAGCGTCGACCCTGAACAACATCGGCCGCCTCTACCGCGACCTCGGCCAGCACCAAACGGCGCTCGACTACTTGAACCAAGCCCTGCCCATCTGGCGCGAAGTCGGCAATCGCAACGGTGAGGCGCTGGCGCTGAGCGACATCGGCCGCGCATATGCCGATCTGGGCCAGCCCGCAAAGGCGCTCGAATTCGCCGCCCAGGCGCTGCCCATCTTTCGCGAGACCGGCAGCCGCCGCGGCGAAGCCATGACCTTGAATAACATGGGCCGCGACCACTCCGACCTGGGCGAAGCACAGCAGGCCTACGATCTCGACCTTCAGGCGCTCGGCCTCTGGCGCGAAGTCAAGGACCAGCGCAACGAAGCGCAGGACCTGATGACCCTCGCCTGGGCCTATTCGGAGATGAAGCAGCCCGAGCAGTCCTTCGCCAGCGCGATCGCCGCTCTCGGACTGGCCAAAGCCACCGGCGATCCCGAAGTCGAGGGCGCGATCGAAACTTCGATGATGCTCGGCTTCCGCAAGCAGCATCGTCCCGAGGAGGCGATTCTCTTCGGCTTCAAGGCCGTAAACTCCTACGAGGAGATCCGCAAGAACATCTCCGGAATGGCGAAGGACCTGCAGGCCGGATTCGCGCAGTCAAAGTCCGGCGCGTACCGCCAACTCGCGGAACTTTTGGTCCAGGCAGGCCGCCTGGGCCAGGCAGAGCAGATTCTCGATTTGCTGAAGGAGCAGGAGCTGAAGGACCTGGTGGCCGGCGCGTCATCCGGCGCCTCCGCCGGCGTGGAGCCCCTCCAGCTCTCGCCCGCGCAGCAGGATGCCGAGAATGCGCTGCCCGATCTGGAGCAGAAGGCGCGGGTTATCGAGGAGTCGAACCTGACGGCTTTTCAGATTCGGGCGAAGGCCTCGCGCACTCCGGACGAGGACGCTCAACTGAAGTCCCTCGAGGTCACCATTCAGAAGCAAGCTGCGGATATCGAGTCCGTGGTGAATAACAAGATCTTTCCCGAGCTCGATGCACAATCGGCCCCCGGCCACGCGGCCAACGATTCGACCAAGAGCCTGCTGCAGGACTCGCTGGCCAGGCTCGGTCCGCGCGTGATGGGCATTCGGGTGCTTCTTGGCGACGACCACGCCTACGACCTCGTCGTCACTGCGGCGTCGCGCAAGGCGATCGTCCTCGATGCCGCTCCGGCCGATCTGCGCGCCAAGGTCTTCGAGGCGCTCAAGGCGGTCGCCTCACCGTCAACCGATCCCCGGCCGCAGTTGCAGCAGCTCTATTCGATGGTCGTCAAGCCGATCGAGGGAGAGATCAAGACTCTCGAAGCCGCTCCCGGGCCACAGGGCAGCGTCCCCACGCTGCTCTGGTCGCTCGACGACGCGCTGCGCTACGTCCCGATGGGCGCGCTCTACGACGGCAATCACTACCTGGTCGAGCGATTTCACAACGTGCTCTTCACGCCGGAGAGCTACGGCCACATGACCGATTCCCCTCTGGACAGCGGAACCGCGCCCAGCGCGTTGGCCATGGGCTTGTCGAAGAGCTACGCCGGTTTGCCGGCGCTGCCCGGCGTGATTCCCGAACTCGATTCCGTCGTTCACGATCCCGCGGACGCCGCGTCGCACGGTCCGATGCAAGGCAAGCTGCTTCCCGACGAACAATTCACTCTGGCGGCGCTCACGTCCGCCCTCGGGCCGGGCAACAACTTCTCCGTCGTGCATATCGCCAGCCACTTTGTTCTCATTGCCGGCAGCGGCGACGAGCCATTCCTTCTGATGGGCGGAGACAGCGAGGGCAACCCCAAAGGCTTCGAGTGGAATCTCTCGGCGATGGAGAATTCTCCGGTCGCGTTTCGCGGCACGCGTCTGCTGACGCTCTCGGCCTGCAGCACGGCGAAGGACTACAAATCGCGAAACGGCTTCGAGATGGACAGCCTGGGCATGGTGGCCCAGCAAAAGCAGGCCGAAGCGGTGCTGGCTACGCTTTGGGACGTGAACGACCTCAGCACCAGCCACATCATGAGCGACTTTTACTCGCGCTGGGTGAAGGCTCCCGCTCTTGGCAAGGCCGAAGCATTGCGCCAGGCGCAGCTCGCGTTCCTTCACGGCGGCGCGGCCAAGCCGGGCGGCAACACCGGCCGGGGCTTCGAGACCGACGAGCCTTCGCCTTCCACACCAAACGCTGGCCTCGGCTACGCCCATCCATACTACTGGGCGCCGTTCGTCCTCATCGGCAACTATCAATAGCGGGCCGCTCTCCGCTTGTCACCGACCATCCTGAGCGACCGGTGCTAGAATTCCCTCCGCGGAGGGGAAAGGTCATGCGCGGAATTCGGCTCTTAGTCATTGTTGCACTCATTTTCTTACCGGCGGCTTCGTTCGGCGGCGCGAGCTTCGACGGCAAGTGGCTCGCCAAAATGACCTGCCCACCCAAAGGAAACACCGAAGGCTATACCTGGCAGTTTCCCAGCTCCATCCTGAACGGTAACTTCCACGGAGAACACGGCGCCACTGGCCAGCCCGGCTACCTCGCGATCGACGGCTCTGTCGCCGATGACGGCAGCGCCAAGCTCACGGCCAACGGCATCGTTGCGTCGCGGGATTACGCTCGCGGCGTATTCGCTCACCAGGGCGAAAGCTACAGCTACGACATCAAAGCTCAATTCAAAGAGACGACGGGGACGGGCGCGAGAAATCAGGGTCTCGGCATTGTAGGCCGCCCCTGCACCTTCGAATTCACAAAGCAGCCGCCTGCCAACCCGCCGGCCGCGCGGTAACTGGTTCCAGCGCTCCGGGGACACCCGGCTACGCAAGCAGCCGCTTCGCCACCTGGACGTATAGCTCCACCGCTTCGAGCAGTTCCTTCTTGGCAAGCCGCTCGTCGGGCGTGTGCGCCACGTGAATGCTTCCCGGCCCAAGCAGCACCGGCTCGCCCCAGTTGCTCAGTTGCGGAATGTCGGTGGTGAACTTGGCGACGAAAGTCGGCAGGCCCGCGAGCGCGCGCAGGCGGACAAACGGAATCTCGAGCGTGAAATCGACTTCGGCCAACCCTTTGGCCGCTTCCAGCAGCGCCTCCTTCACCGGGGCCGAGTCGCCCACCAGCCGCACCAGAACCTGCGCTTCGGCCTTGTCCGCAATCACGTTAGGCGCGTATCCGCCGTGGATCTGACCGATGTTGAGCGTACTCGGGCCTACGTCCTCGGTCACCGGCAGCTCCAACTTGAGCAGCTTTGCCATCACTTCGACCAATTTGTGCACCGCGCTTTCGCCCAACTCGGGATAGGCCGAGTGCGCCATCTTGCCTGAGGAGCGAAACGCCACGCGCAGCGCCCCTTTCGACGCCAGCGCGACTTTGTTGTCCGTCGGCTCGCCGTTGATCAGATAGCGGCTGCCCTTGGGCCTCAGGTTTGCCGCCTTCGCGCCCGCCGAATCGCGCTCTTCGCCGCTCACGAACAGAACGCCGACGCGGAATCCCTCGGCGCGCAGCAATTCGGCCGCTGCGACTTCCGCCGCGATAATTCCCTTCGCGTCCGACACGCCGCGCCCGTACATCCACTCCGCGTCTTCGCTGTAGGGAATGTATGGCGGAACGGTGTCCATGTGCGTCGAAAACACCAGATCCGGAGTCTGCCCAGCCGGCCCACCATACACGTTCCAGCGCGGCCCCGCCGTGCCGCTATCCGGCGGCTGCGCCACGGGGGTCTTCTCAATATCCCAGCCGCGGCCCGCCAGGAACTCCGCAAGAAAATCGCCTACTGCGCCTTCATGGTAGGTCGTCGATTCGATCTCGCAGAGCTGGCGCGTGAGCGCGACTGGATCGATGGGGTTCTGAGCTGATTGATCTTTCGTCATGAAGCCAGAATATCGCAGCGCCTGCGTTCCGGATGACGGATGTTGCCGGGCTGTCTTCGCTGTTTGAACGAATCCGGCCCGGCGCGGCCCGGCGATTGCGCCCTCGCCACGCTCGAATCTGCCATCGGCGTAAAATGATTTCAGGAATGATCCCCACCTCCGCATGCGATCAGGCCGAGATCTGTGCCGGCGAGCCGTCCTTTGAGGAGCTGTCCGCGGAACGATCCGCTGCCGGGGCGCTTCGAAGCGTGGCGCTGAAAGGCCCTGCGGGCCGACTCGAGGCGGTTCTCAACGAGGGTGCGCCCGGCGCGCCTTTCGCCGCGCTGGTCTGCCATCCTCATCCCGTTTTCGGGGGCAACCTCCACAACAAGGTGGTCTACCACGCGATGAAGGCCCTCAACGATCCCGCTTGGGGCTTCGGCTTTCCTGTGCTGCGCTTCAACTTCCGCGGCACGGGCCTGAGCCAGGGAGCACACGACGGCCAAGCGGAATCCGGCGACGTACTCGCCGCCATGGCCTGGCTGGAGTCGGAGTTCCGGCGTCCCATCGTTGTGGCGGGCTTCAGCTTCGGAGCGGCGATGGCGCTCGGCGCCTGTCGCGCCGGCAACGGGCACGGCGATCTTCGCGCATTGATTGCCCTCGGTCTGCCGACCGAGGTCGCATCCTCCGCCTACCGCTATCCGTTTCTGCAGGAAATCAACGTCCCAAAACTCTTCGTCAGTGGAGACAGCGACCAGTTCGCTCCCCCAGCCCGGTTGACCCGGGTGGTCGCATCGGCCGCCGAGCCAAAGCGTCTTGTCCTGCTTCCCGGCGCCGATCATTTCTTCACCGGGCATCTCGAAGCGATGCAGCAGACCGTCGTCAACTGGTTGAAGGAGCGACTGCCATGACCCCACCAAGCGAAACAGCCCTCGAGACATTGCACGATTCGGCTACCGCGATCTTTGGCGGCGCCATTGCGGCCTGCAATATCGCTTCGGCCTTCGACCGGCGGCTGCGCTTCGAAGGCGACACCCTCCATCGCCTGATGCCCGACGGCAGCGGTCCCGCCTCCATCGATCTTTCCGCCTACAAGCGGGTCTTTGTGATCGCCCTGGGCAAGGCTGCAGCGCCGATGCTCGAGGTGCTGCTGGAACGCATGAAGCGCACCAAGGGCGTTCGCGGCATCTGTTGCTCCAACCTGCTGCCCGCCAAACGCGACTCGCGCTTCCGCTACTTCGAAAGCGGACATCCCCTGCCCAACGAAGACTCCATTGCCGCCGCCCGCGCCGCTTTGGCCTTGCTGCGAAAGGCCGGAAAAGATACGGTCGTCTTCTTCCTGATTTCCGGCGGCGGCTCGGCGATGTTCGATCTGCCGCTCGATCCGAAGATCGGCCTTGAAGACACCATCGCCTTTCACCGGCTGCTTCTCGCCTCCGGGGCGCCGATCAACGAGATCAACACGCTGCGCAAGCATTTTTCCGCGGTCAAGGGCGGCCGTCTTGCGATGGCGGCGCCGGAAGCTCTCAAGATCAGCTTGCTGCTCCCCGATGTGCCGCTGCGCACGCTGGACGCGCTTTCTTCCGGTCCGACTTCGCCCGATCACTCGACCGTCGCCGATGTGCGCGCGCTCCTCGCCAAGTACGATCTCGCGGTGAAGCTTCCGGAATCCATTCGTGCGTTTTTCGAGCGCGAGGACCTGCCCGAGTCGCCGGGAAACAAGAGCTGGCGTCCGTCGTTCCTGCCCAAGCTTCCCTGGGCCGACGCCGCGCGGCCGCGCCGGATGACCTCCGCGGACAGCCTGAGCGGAGAGGACGCGGCCTTCCGCGCCTCGGTATTCGAGATTCTTCTCTCCAGCCACGATCTGGTGGAGAATGCCCGCGCCCTCGCGCGCAATGCCGGCTATCACGTGGTGGTCGACAACAGTTGCGACGACTGGGATTACGCCGACGCGGCGCACTATCTGCTGGAGCGGTTCCACACCTTTCGCGGCAACCACGAGCGCTTCTGCCTGATCTCGGTCGGCGAGGTCACGGTCACCATCGACCGCACGCCGGGCGCGGGCGGCCGCAATCAGCAGTTCGCCCTGGCCTGTGCGCTCGATCTTGCCAACTTTCCCGGCGCGCAGTTGACCGTGCTCAGCGCCGGTTCCGATGGCATCGACGGCAATACGCAGGCCGCCGGGGCCATTGCCGACCCCACCACCGTGGCGCGCGCGCGGGCGTTCGGCTTTGACCCCGAACAGTCACTCGCCGAATTCAACGCCTGTCCGCTGTTCACCGCAATCGGCGACTCGGTGGTCACCGGCCCCACCGGCCACAACCTTCGCGACCTGCGCCTGCTGATCTCGGATCGCGCCTGATGCGAGTGGCCGCGGCGCATGAACTCCCCTAGAAAATCGAATTAACTTTTTGTTTCAGACCCCGCCGGGCTGAAGTAGGATGGGATTCGTGCCTCGAAAGACGAACCGGAAGACGACTGGCAAGCTCCCCGATATTCGGACGGTTGCGGCCGCGGCAAAAGTATCCATTGCCACCGTCTCCAGAACCATCAACTGCTCGAATCTTGTAAGCGAGCATCTGAGCAAGCGCGTCTGGCAGGCAATCGAGCAGCTGAACTATCTTCCCAACATTCACGCGCGGACGCTGGTCTCAGGCCGCAGCCGCCTGCTGGGAATCATCGTCGAGAACATCACCAACCCCTTTTTCCCGGAGTTGATCCAGAGCTTCGAAGAGGTCGCCGTGGCCCGCGGTTACGAGATTCTGGTCAGCTCGACCAACAGCGACCCGGCGGTGCTGGCAGCCTGTGTGCGCCGCATGCTGGAACGCAAGGTCGACGGCGTGGCCGTCATGACCTTCGGCGAAGAGGAACCGGTTCTCGACCAGATCGTACACCGTGGCGTGCCCATCGTGCTGGCCGAGTTCAAACTGAACGATCCCAAAGCCAGCACCATTCTTCTCGATTACTCCACCGGCATCCACCAGGCCGTTCGCCATCTCGCCGGTCTCGGCCATCGCGCGATCGGTTTCCTGGCCGGACCTCACAGCCTGCACTCGGCCCTGACGCGGGAAAACGACTTTCGGGCGGCCCTGCAGTCGGCCGGACTCCCGTTGCAGAAACGATGGATCCTGGAGTGCGATCACACGCTCAAGGGAGGCGTCGCCGGATTCGAGCAGTTGCGCAAGCTCGCCAGCAGTCCCACCGCGATCGTCTGCTCCAACGACTTGACGGCCATTGGCGTGCTGCGCGCGGCCTATATGGATGGACTGCGCGTGCCCCACGATCTTTCGGTGATCGGCCTCGACGATATCGCCTTCGCCGAGTACACGCTGCCCCCGCTCACGACCATTCGCCTTTCGCGCGTGGATCTGGCCCGCGCAGCCTTCAATGCTCTACGCGTACAAATCGAGGACGGCGGCAGCGCCAAGCTGCAGCGCGAGTTCCTGGTCTCGACGAACCTCGTCGTGCGCAACTCCACCGCGCCTCCCGCAGCGGGCGCATGACGGCGGCGGCAAACGCTCTGGTGTCTGAAACGTCTATTTCTTGTTGGAACACTCCCGCGATCGGAAACGTATTGGAACTCCATGAGGATTTGGTATGGTGTATTGCTCTTTTGCCTGGTTTGCGCAAGCCACAGCCTCACGGCCTCCAGAAGATCGGCCGGAACACCACCGGCAGTCGCCCCGCAGCGTGCTGAAACGACAGTTCCATTGATCGACCGGGCGCTTCACTTGTCCGACTTCCCCCATATGGCGCCGCGCGCCGATCTCCGTCCAAAGCTCGCTCACGTGTCGGACTTCATTCAGAACTCACCCAACGACGGAAAGCCCGCCACGGAGGGGACCGAGGTCTGGATGGGCTACACCAAATCGGCGATCACCTTCGTATTCATCTGTCACGATCAGCATCCAAACCTGATTCGCGGCCATCTCGCCCGCCGCGAGAACATTCTGAAAGACGATAATGTCGCAGTCCTTCTCGATCCCTTCCGCGACCGCCGTCTCGGAGTGGGCTTTCAGGTGAATCCAGCCGGCGTGCAGGCCGACGCCTCATGGAGCGAGGCGAACGGGACCGACTACAGCTATGACACCGTATGGGACTCGGAAGGCCAGGTGACCGGCGAGGGCTGGATGGCGCTGATCTCCATCCCCTTCCGCAGCCTCCGCTTCCGTAGCAACCAATCGGACTGGGGGGTGGTCTTCGTACGCAATTTCCCGCGCAACTCCGAATCCGACTACTGGCCGCGCGTGGCCGCCAATATCAGCGGCGTCCTGAGCCAGGAAGGAACGCTGCACGGAATCGCGGGCGTCAGCGGCTCACGCAATCTGCAGTTGAACCCTTACGGCCTGTCGCAGAACGAGCGCAGTCTCATCGACATCGACCCCACCAACCCCTTCTTCAGCTCCCGCCACATTGAGAGCACCGGCGGAGGCGAAGCCAAGCTGATCCTTAAAGACAGCATCGTTCTGGACGGAACCATCAATCCGGACTTCAGCGACGTCGAGTCCGATCAGCCGCAGTTCACCATCGATCAGCGCTACCCGGTTTACTTCCCCGAGCTGCGGCCGTTCTTCCTGGAGAACGCGAACTACTTCGTTACGCCGATCACTCTGATTTACACGCGCAACATCGTACATCCGGAGTACGGCATCCGCCTGACGGGAAAGATCGGCCATACCAATGTGGGGCTTTTTCTTACCGACGACCGTCAACCCGGCGAGGCCGTCGCGCCCGGCGATCCGCTTTACCTGAAGCATGCCACCGCCGCCGTCGGCCGCGTCTCCCAGGACATCGGCAAGGGATCGAGCCTTGGCGTAATCTTCACCGACGAAGAATTCGGCCACGGCTGGAACCGCATCGGCGGCCCAGACTTCACCATCCGCTTCGACAAGCATTGGACCGCGTGGGGCCAGATGGTCGAGAGCTCGACCATGGGCGACCAGGACAGCGGCACGCCGCCGCCCTATGCCGCGGGTCCTGCCGGCGCCCTGCAACTCCAGCGATCCGGCCACGCCTTTAACCTGTGGGACAGCTATGTGGACCTCGCCACTGGCTTTACCACGCAGCTCGGCTTCATCCAGTCGGCCAATTTCCGCAACAATCACACTCACGTCACCTACCAGTGGTTTCCCAAACACAGGTTCTATCAGAGCTTCGGGCTTGAGACCGACCAGAACTTCGCCTTCGATCATCAGGGAGATCGCGTCTTTCATTACTCGACCTTCGACCCCTTCTGGCTGCTCCCGCGCAACATCATCATCGCGCCGATCGGCGGAGAAAACTCAGATACCGTCAGTCCTCTGGATTATCCGGCGCTCGCTCAGTTCAGGAACTTCACGGAGAACTTCGGCGGACTTGTCGTTCGCGGCGCGCCCTGGTCGCAGTTCAACTTCAATCTCCAGGCCATACGCGGAGGCAATGTGAATTACAACCCCGTGGCCGGCCAAGCGCCCTTCCTGCTGAACCAGCAGACCGTTTCGCTGCTCTTTACGCTGCAGCCCATTTACCCACTGACCATCGACAATACCTATTTGCTCGATCGCGATCGCGCGGTCTCAAACGGCGTACTGGTTTACGAGACGCAAACCCTGCGAACCAAGGTCAACTACCAATTCACACGCGCTCTGTCCGCGCGCGTGATTGCGGAGTACGACACCACTCTGGCCAACCCCACCGAGACCTCGCTCCTGCGGACCCGGCAAGTGGCCACGCAGGCCTTGCTCACCTGGCTGCCACATCCCGGCACCGCCGTCTATATCGGCTACAACGACGACCTCCAGAACCTCGACCGCACTCTTTGCAATCGCCTGCCCGGCGGCGCCTGCGATCCGAACAATACGACCCCGCCGCGCGCCGGCCCGCTGCTCAACGATGGCCGGCAGGTCTTTATCAAGGCTTCGTACCTGTTTCGCTTTTAGTCCGCGTTGAGCGATCAGCGGCGATCGACGCCGCTCTGCGTAGCGCCCGATCTACTGCGCGGCCACTGCGCAATCGGCCGCCGGCGCGGTCGCCTCGCGCCACGCCGTGATCTCAGCGTGCGTCTCATCGGCCGCCACGCGGCGGTGCGGGTAGACGCGCGGCTCACCGAAGTGAACCTGGGCCGAGAAGCCCTCGACCCCGAGCACGCTCCACAGATGGGCGGGGAACGTGGTGTCGTCGTACCAGCAGAGTTCCCGCTCCTCGACGCCGCCCTTGATCGAGTAGCGCAGCCCCGCCGCCGTAATCGGCGCGCCGATGGTTGTCGCCGGGTCGATCAGCCGCGAGTGGAACCGGAGCAACTCCTTACCGTCGGTGCTCGTGCCCTCGGGGAACAGAAGCACCGGAATCGGCATTTTCAGGCGCTCGATCATCTTCTCCGCCACCACCATGGCGCTGGCCAGGCTGGAGCGATCGAGGAACAGCGTGGCGCCCATTTGCGCCGCCTGGCCGAAATACGGCCAGCGTTCGATCTCCATCTTGGCGACGAAGAAGCACGGCATCTCCGCGCTGAGAATCAGGATGTCGAGGTAGCTCAAGTGATTCGACACAACCAATCCGTGCGATGGAGGCTTGCCCGTCATTTTCGAGCCGATGCCGAGCGAGCGCAGAATCATTCGCGAAGCAATCTGCACCCACTGGGCGCGGCGCTCCAGCGTCATCGGCCCGCGCAGACGCATGAACCAGAAGCGAACGAAGCAAAATGCAAGGACAAAGACCAGCGCCACAGCGCGCCGGAGGCGGCGCAGAGTCAAGTCGTGAGCGGTGCCAGGAAGCGGTTACGCGCCGCGGGCGAAAGCAGTTTCAGATCCAGGAGCGTCAGGAAATCGATGGTGTGAAACTCGCGGTCCCATGCCGGCGGCGCGGCGATGCGCGCGCCGATCGCAAGGTAGGTCTTGAGCAGCTTGGGAACCTTGACCGGGGAAGGAACAAGCACCGGAGTCAAACTCTCCGGCAGCGATCCATCGGGCTGGCAGGGCGACGGCTGTGCGTACAGGCTCTGCCGATTCAAATCGCAACTACCTGGAGGGCACGCATAAGCCGCGGTCGGCGCCGTCTCGAACTCCTTCGGAACCCGGAAACTATCCAGTTGGCAATACATCTGCCAGCCTTCCGCCGGGTCGTTGGAGTTCAAGGAAGAGCAACCGAGCAAATAACGAAGCCCCATGTCGGTAGCATACTGCGCGATCCCCCGCCATAACAACATGAGCACTTCAGGGGTTCGATGCTCGCGGTCGATCGAGGCACGGCCCAGCTCCAGGATTCCCGGCCGCAGCGCCTCATACGGCTTGAGGCTGAACTCCTGCTCCGAGTAATAGCCCAAATGCCGCGCCGCCGTCGTGCCCGACTGCATCCGGTAGGTTCCGACGACACGGCATGTCGCCTTTTCTTCCACCAGCAGGTGCTCGCACACGGGGTCGAAGCGGTCCGTGTCGAGGCCCGTCTCATACGAGCTTTCCAGCCCCTCGCCCAGCTCGATATTAAACACCTTGAAGCGCAGGCGGCAGGCCGCCTCGCGGTCTTCCGCCGTTTCCGCCAGCCGCAGACGGTATCGCCCGACGTCGGCGCGGATCCGTGAAACGTGTTCCGGCAGCGAGAGCGGCGGAGCGCTGGCGGTGAACTCTATTTCCGCGATGGGGGTGGAACGGAGATTGAGCTGCAGCTGGACGATTGACTGATTGGACGGAGCCACGGGATCAGTCTCCCGCAGGCTTGTGAAAGGACGTTCAACCCAATTCAAAAACCGTGCGAATATTTTCTTCGAGCTGTAACGCGGAAGACGAACCAGGCGTCAGTTTGCACCGGAAGAGAGATTCCTTTGTGATTTAGCTCACCGGACCGAGGGCGCGCGCCGCCGGAAAGACAAACGGCCGGAGACGCAGCTGCCGAAAAGGCAGCCGAGTCCCGGCCGAAGTTTGTTTCGAAAGACTTCGCCGTGTCGCTTTCGCTCAGCGCGCTCTCATGCCAAAGCCTGCGCCGCCGCGCATGGCCATCCCGGGCCCGCGTGCCGCGTAGCCTCCGGCGAATCCGCGGGCTGCAACCCCATAGCCATAGCCTCGGACTCCCGGCGCATACGCTCGCGGCGCGTATCCATACCCTCGCGGCGCATATCCATACCCACGCACCGCCGGCCCGCCTGCATAAACCCTCGGCCCGTAGCCGTACATCGCAACCCGCGGCGCAATCATCACTCCGCTATACGCGTAGACCGGCGGATAGGGCGCGACGACAACGGGCGAATAGTAGGGAACGGCGACTGGCGCTGCGTAGGTCACGGGCGGCGCATAGGCCACGACCGGGGGAGCAGGCTCCTCTGCCGGAGCCGGCTGTTCGGGAGCGTAAGCGTTCTGCTGTTCGGGTTCCGGCTGCTGAACGGAGGGCGCAGGCTGAGGCGCGGCGTCGTTCGACCCGCGCTGGTACAGCCCGTACGGATCGCGCTGCGGCTCCGGCACCACCGGCACCTGGATGTCTTCCATCACCCGCAGCGTCAGCGGCGTTTCCTGCTTCAGAGTCGGCCGCGGTCCGCGGCGCGGCAAGTTGATCAAATCGATCGGCCAAAGCACGGGAATCATCCACAGCACCGTGTCGCGGACGGCATGCCCCTTGCCCAGGATGCGTCCCTGGGCGTCGATCTTGTAGCCGGGCACGTCAACCACCTTGGCGTCGATGGGAACCACCGTGTCGCCCACGTAGAGCCGGTCGAAACTCAGCTCCATCCATCCCTTTCCCACGAAGTGGCCGGGATCCTTGAACTCGGCGAACTCCCCGCCGAGATAGCTGCCATAGGGGAGCATGAAGTCGCCGCGCCGATGCTCCACCTTGCACAGCACGGGATCGCCAACCGCAGTAGTCTTCGAGGAGATTCGGGCGTCGCCGGTGGTGCACGACACGAGTGAGCCAGCAGGAATGAGACGCTGGCCGGCGTCGGCGAACAGCGGAGGCGCCAGCAGGAGAGAGAGGACAACGAGGGAGGTGCGCTTCATAGATCGTCTCCAAGGCGAAGCTTTGGATGAGGATTCCCCTTGGCTCGCGAAGATGTTGCCTCCGCGGGCGCAAATCGGCGGGAAAACCCCAATTAGTTGGATGAACCCTGCGGGGATGCAATAGTTTCGCGGAATGGAAAGAATATTTCCGGGCCGGGGTGACGAAAGGAACAGGAATGCGTCGGGGCGCGCGGATGGGTGGCAAAGACCCCGTTCGAGGTGCGCTTCGATCGCGTAGGCGATCTTGCTGGTCGCCGGAGCCGCTCATTATCCCCGCGCACCCAATATTGTTCCCTCGATTTCTCCTGCGCACTCACCATAGAATGGGCTGGTGAACCAACCCGCAGGAACCCCAAAGGGGAGCGCGGCAACCCCCGAATCGCAGCAAAGTCACTTGCCTTCCCTCGACGGGATGCGCGCTGTTTCGATTGTGCTTGTCATCGCTGCTCACGCTCAATTCGGCTTTGCAGGCGAGAGCGAGTACATCGGCTATCTCGCACACCTGGGCGTCAAAGTCTTCTTTGGAATAAGCGGCCTGCTGATTACCTGGATCATGCTCCGGGAGCGGGAAGCGACCGGGACGCTTTCGCTCTCCAACTTCTATGTCCGGCGTTTTCTCCGCATCATCCCGGCGTATTGGTTCCTTCTCATGGCTGTCTCCGTGCTCAAGCTGGGGCAGGCGATCTCGATCTCATGGCTCGACGTTGTGCGCGCTCTTACGTTCACGCACAACTATCCTTACCTGTTGCATCCTCCAACGGAGTATTCGTGGTGGCTTAGCCACACATGGTCGCTCAGCGTGGAGGAGCAGTTCTATTTAATCTGGCCCAGCTTGTTTGTCCTCTTGCCCAAAAAACATGCGCCGCGGATCGCGATCGTGCTGGCTCTTTGCGGGCCCGTTCTGCGCACAATAAGCCACCATCTGGTTCCGGCGTTTCGAGGCGGCGACGGAATTGAATCGCATTTCGACACGCTGATGGCCGACTGTGCGGCGGCATTCCTCCTGGATTCATCCGCGTGGCGGGAACGGATTCGGAAACTGCCCGTTTGGCCAACGCTCGCGACGACGTCGATTTTCCTTCTCGTCGCGCAGCCCTTCTTCACGATCACCGTCTTGCCTCATGCGCGGCCTGCTACAGTCCATGTGTTCTACCTATTTGCGATCACGATCGAAGGGGCCGCGATCGCGATCACGTTGCTGGTTCTGGTTGCAGGGGCGCAGGGGTCCGCATTCCGGATCATCAACCTTCCCGCCGCGCGGCACATCGGCAAGCTGTCGTATAGCCTTTATCTTTGGCAGGAGATGTTCATAGGGCCGGGTTTGACAACAGGCGCCCTCTCTCTCGCCTGGCGTCTCGCCGCCACCTATCTCACGGCTCTCTGTTCGTTCAACTTTCTTGAACGTCCCTTCGTGAGGCTGCGCAGCCGCTTCCGGCATGGCTTCTCAGTGTGATCGGTTCCCCGCGCTGCCGTCACGCCCCCGGCTCGTAGTTCAGGTTCGGTCCCAGCCAGCGCTCGACTTCCGCGACGCTCATTCCCTTGCGCTCGGCGTAGTCTTCCACTTGGTCGCGATCGATTTTGCCCAGACTGAAGTAGCGGCTCTCAGGATGAGCGAAGTAGAACCCGCTCACGCTCGATCCGGGACCCATGGCGAACGACTCGGTGAGTTCGATACTGGTTTTGGCTTTCACGTCGAGCAACTGCCACAGCGTGCCCTTCTCCGTGTGATCGGGACAGGCCGGATAGCCCGGCGCCGGCCGGATGCCGCGATACTTTTCGTGAAGCAGGTCCTCGTTGGTCAGGTTCTCGCTGCTCCCGTAGCCCCACTCCTCGCGGACGCGCTTGTGCAGGCACTCGGCGAAGGCCTCGGCCAGCCGGTCGGCGAGCGCTTCGGCCATGATCGCGTTGTAGTCGTCGTGCGCGGCGCGGAAGCGATCGCATAGTTTCTTCAATCCGATCCCGGTCGTCACCGCGAAGGCGCCGATGTGGTCGGCCAGGCCGGTCTCTTTCGGCGCGATGAAGTCGGCCAGCGAGCGGCACGGCTCGCTTCCCTCGCGGTCCGACTGCTGGCGCAGAAAATGAAGCCGCGCGAGCGCCTGCGTCCGCGACTCGTCGGTGTAGAGCTCGACGTCGTCGACGATTGCATTGGCCGCGAAGAATCCGTATACGCCGCGGGCCGTGAGCAGCTTTTCTTCGACGATCCGATCGAGGAGCACATTCGCTTCCGCGAAGAGGAGGCGCGCCTGCTCACCTTGCTTCTCGTCCTCCAGAATGCGCGGATAGACGCCCTTTAGCTCCCATGCGTGGAAGAACGGGCTCCAATCGATGAACTCGCGCAGCTGCTCCAGCGGGAACTCGTCGATCACCCGAACACCGAGAAACGCCGGCCTCGGCAAATCCTCCGCCCGCCACTCGATCGGCGTGCGGCGCGCCCGCGCCGCCTGGATGGGCACGACGCTCCGCTTGGGCGCCGCGTGCGCCTTGCGAATCGCGTCGTATTCCGCGCGATGCCGCGCGACGAACTCGCTCTTGCCCTCTTCGCTCAGAAGGCTCGTCGTAACCGGAACAGCGCGGCTGGCGTCGAGCACGTGCACCACCGGCTCGCTGTAGTTGGGCGCGATCTTGACCGCGGTGTGCGCGCGGCTCGTGGTCGCTCCGCCGACGAGCAGCGGCAGCTTCATGCCCTGGCGCTCCATCTCGCGCGCCACGTGCACCATCTCGTCGAGCGAGGGCGTGATCAGGCCGCTGAGGCCGACAATATCGGCCCGAACTTCCTTCGCTCGCTCCAGAATCTTTTCCGCGGGCACCATGACTCCGAGGTCGATCACCTCGTAGTTGTTGCAGGCCAGCACGACCCCGACGATGTTCTTGCCGATATCGTGTACGTCGCCCTTCACGGTGGCGAGGACGATCTTTCCCTGCGCCTTGACCTCCGCGCCCGCAGCGACGAGCAAGGCCTTCTCCTCCTCCAGGAAGGGCGTGAGGTAGGCGACGGCTTTCTTCATCACGCGCGCCGACTTGACCACCTGCGGCAGAAACATCTTGCCCGCGCCGAACAGGTCGCCGACCACGCCCATGCCGGCCATGAGCGGGCCTTCGATGACCGCCAGCGGCCGGCCGAGCTTCACGCGCGCCTCTTCGGCGTCGGCCTCGATGTAGGCGTCGATTCCCTTCACCAGCGCGTGCGACAGCCGCTCCTCGACTGGGCCGTTCCGCCACTCCTCGACCTTCTTTTCGTTGGTCTCCTCGCCTGTGCTTGCCGCGCCCGCTGCCTTGAGCTTTTCGCCGAATTCAACCAGCCGCTCGGTCGCGTCCGGCCGGCGGTTCAGCAGCACGTCCTCAACGAGTTCCTTCAACTGCGGCTCGATCTCCTCGTAGACTTCCAACATGCCGGCGTTCACGATGCCCATGTCGAGGCCCGCGGCAATAGCGTGATAGAGGAACGCCGCGTGCATCGCCTCGCGGACCTTGTTATTGCCGCGGAAGCTGAAGGAGATGTTCGACACGCCGCCGCTCACCTTGGCGTGCGGCAGGTTCTGCTTAATCCAGCGCGTGGCGCGGATGAAGTCGACCGCGTAATTGTTATGCTCCTCCATTCCGGTGGCGACGGTGAGGACGTTTGGATCGAAGACGATGTCCTCGGGCGGGAAGCCGAGTTCGCGCGTCAGAATCCGGTAGGCGCGCTCGCAGATGCGGATCTTCTCCTCGAATCCGGCGGCCTGGCCCTGCTCATCGAAGGCCATCACGACAGCCGCTGCGCCGTACTTTAGGATGGCGCGCGCATGTTCGCGGAACTTTGCTTCGCCTTCCTTCAGCGAGATGGAGTTGACGATGCCCTTGCCCTGCATACACTTCAGGCCGGCCTTGATCACCTCCCATTTGGAGGAGTCAACCATGAACGGAACCCGCGCCACCTCGGGCTCGCTCTGAAGCATATGCAGGAAGCGCGTCATCGCGGCCACGCCGTCGATCATGCCCTCGTCCATGCAGATGTCGAGCACGTTGGCGCCGTTTTCCACCTGCTGGCGGGCGATGGCGACGGCCTCTTCGTATTTGCCTTCCTTGATGAGCCGGGCGAACTTCGGCGAGCCGGCCACGTTGGTCCGCTCGCCAATCAGGATGAAGACGCCGGGCTGTTGCGTGAAAGGCTGCGATCCCGAGAGGCGCAGCGGGCGCTGCGTTGCGAGAGGACGGGCGGGTTGGACCGTGCTCGCGCTCATGCCGCGCCCTCGACGACGGAGACTCCGGCGGCCGGCTCCGTCGGCAATTTGTGCGGCGGCAGCCCATCGAGGGCCTTGGCGATCGCCGCGATGTGCTCCGGCGTATTGCCGCAGCAGCCGCCGGCAATGTTGATCAGCCCTTCGCGGGCGAATCCGCTCAGGAAGCGCGCCATGTCATCGGGGCCCAGGTCGAACCCTGTCGGAGACAGCGGATTTGGCAGGCCCGCATTCGGATAACAGGACACCGCGACGTCGACCTTCTCCGCCAGCTCGCGCAGGAACGGCGCCATCAGGTCGGGCCCCAAAGAGCAGTTCAGGCCCACGGCGAGCGGCTTCGCGTGACGCACCGCGTTCCAGAATGCCTCAATGGTCTGGGCCGAGATCATCGTCTCGCCGCCGCGGCCGACCGCCGCGGAAATCATGAGCGGAAGCTCTTTGCCGCTATCCGTGAGGCCGTTCTCGTCGAAGACTTCGCGGATGGCCACCAGCGCCGCCTTGGCGTTGAGCGTGTCGAAGATCGTCTCGACGAGCAGCAAGTCCGCGCCGCCCGCGATCAGCCCCCGCACCTGCTGCTTGTAGGCCGCCTTCACCTGGTCGAAGGTGACCACGCGAAAGCCAGGATCGTCCGCATCGGGCGAGTTCGAGAGCGACACCGTGAGCGGACCGATTGCGCCGGCGACAAAACGCCGGCGGCCGGTCGCGTTGGCCACGCGTTCCGCCGCCTCGCGCCCCTGACGCGCCGACTGCTCGTTGATCTCCCACGCCAGGTCGCCGAGGAACTTGTCGTCGACAATCTTCTGGTAGAACTCGGGGTCCTTCCTCCGCCCAAACTCGCGCGGATCGTCGACAAAGAACTCGCTCTGCGCGATGCTGGTGGCGCCGAAGGTGTTGGTCTCGATAATGTCCGCGCCGGCCTCGAGAAACCGGCGGTGAATGTCGCCGACCAGGTTGGGCTGCGTCAGCGTGAACAGATCGCCGTTGTTCAGCAGGTCCTTCTTCGCGTCCTTGAAGCGCTGGCCGCGGATGTCGGCTTCCTTCATGCCGTAGGTGCGCAGGGTCGTGCCGGTCGCGCCGTCGATGATGGCGATGCGGCTCTCGATGAGGATCCGGAGCGGGTGCTGGGGAACTTTAGTCATTTCTTCTCGCGGGTTTACGGCCCCTTGCTCCAGCATAGCGGAGTTCGCGCTTCGCCCCAACCCAATCCGCGCCGAATGTGCCGCGACTGGCACTGGACGGCGGCAAGCTGTGCCTGAACGGGAATGTGCGGCCCCTAGCTGAACTGCGTCAGCCCAAGAGCGGCTGGCCCTCCGACTTGCATTCTTGCTGCCTGGCTGCCTGGCTGCGGTTCCCGCCCGCAAATTAGACTGGAGACAATGATTTCGTCCCTCTTTGGCCGCGAAGAACCGCAGAAATCCACCGACTCCGCCGGCGAATCCGGCGCCGAGCCGCAAAAGCGCGGCTTTTTCGACCGCATGAAGCAGGCTGTCTCGCGCACGCGCGAGTCGTTTTCCGCCAAGATCGCGGACCTGGCCGCAATGACGCGGACGGTGGACGAGAGCGCGCTCGACGAGCTCGAGTCCGCGCTGCTAACGAGCGACCTTGGCGTGCAAACGACCACCGCGATCCTCGACGCGCTGCGCGACCGCGCACGGCACCAGGCCATCGAGGGCGGAGCCGAGCTGCGCGATCTGCTCAAGGAGCAGTTGCGAGCGATTCTCGACGCGCCACGGCGCGACGTTCCCGCGCCTGCGGAGCCGCCGAAAGTCACGTTTCTGGTCGGCGTGAACGGCACCGGCAAAACCACTTCGAGCGGCAAGCTGGCCGCGTGGAGCCGCGCACAGGGACGGTCGGCGCTGCTGTGCGCGGCCGACACCTTCCGTGCCGCGGCCATCGAGCAGCTCGAAGTGTGGGCTGGGCGCTCCGGCGTGGAGATGATCAAGACGCGGCCGGGCGGCGACCCCGCGGCCGTGCTTTTCGACGCCATCTCCGCCGCCAAAGCGCGGCAGATCGACGAGCTCTACGTCGACACCGCGGGACGGCTGCACACTAAGAGCGGCCTGATGGACGAGCTGGACAAGATGCGCCGGACCGCCGCGCGTCTGGTTCCCGGTGCGCCGCACGAGGTGCTGCTGGTGATGGACGCGACGACCGGACAGAATGGATTGCAGCAGGCGCGGCAGTTCACGCAGGCCGCGGGCGTCACCGGCATCCTGCTCACCAAGCTCGACGGCACCGCCAAGGGCGGAATTGCCGTGGCGATTGCGCGGGAGTTGTCGCTGCCCGTGCGCTATGTCGGTGTCGGCGAGAAGATGGAAGATCTGCTGGAGTTTTCGCCGGCGGAGTTTGTCGACTCATTGCTGGAGTAACGCCGGGCAGCGATTCGATTCCTTGCGCCGGTTCATATTCTGGATTGCACGAGTTGGCGAGGATGATGCCGGCCTCTCGATGGCGCGCCTCGCCGTCCGGCGATCGTTCCCCCCGGCACTTTTCAATTGACGCGGTCTGCGCGGGAATTTAGGATCGAATCTCCCCATGGCGAATCTTCCCTTCGCCACAACATACGATGAGGTCGTCCAAATCCGAACCTGTTCGTTCCGAGGTCCGCTCGAAGGGTCACCTTCTGCGGATTCTTGGCGTGGGCTTCGGAATCGCGGTCATCGTCGGCAACACGATCGGTTCCGGCATTTTGCTGACTCCCGGCGATGTCGCCGGTCAGTTGAGAAGCCCCTGGCTCGTCATCTCGGTTTGGACGATGGGCGGCATCTTCGCTTTCTTCTGCACGCAGGCGGTGACGGAGCTGGGAACGGCACTACCCCTGGCCGGCGGATGGCTTGTCTACTCGCGGCGGGCATTCGGCGAGTACGGGGGGTTCCTCGTCGGCTGCTGCGACTGGATGATGCAATCGGCCGCAATGGCATATTTGGCGGTTGCGTTCAGTGAGTTCGCCGGCGATCTGGGCCCGCACTGCGAGGATACGAGAAGCCGGTCGCGGTCGCGTGTCTGATCGTTCTCACGCTGGTGAATTGGCTGGGCCTGAGGACAGGCAGCCGGGCGCAGGAGATCACGAGCCTGACGAAAGCCCTGGCGCTGATCGCCTTCGTGGCCGCGTGCTTCCTCATGGCGCCGAAAACCGTACCGAGCGGGGCCGGCGCGCCGCAAGGCTTGTTTCATTTGCCGATGGCCGCTGCGTTGATTGCGATTGTGACGGCGCTGCAGCCGGTGATCGTCACCTACGACGGCTGGTACGGGGCGATCTATTTCGCCGAAGAGGACAAGGATCCCGCCCGGAACCTGCCCCGCTCCTCGATTCTTGGAGTCCTGGCCTGCGGAGCGATCTTCCTGCTGGTCAATGCGGCGCTGCTTCACGTGTTTCCGATTGAACGGCTGGCGGCTTCGCAGATGCCGGCCGCCGACGCGGCAACGTTGATCTTCGGTGGAAGTGGCAGGAACGCCATTCTCCTTCTTTCGCTGCTGACCGTCGTCAGCACGATCAATGCTTCGCTCCTGATCTCGCCTCGAATTCTCTTCGCCCTGGCGCGCGACGGCCTGATGCCGGGCTGGGTCACGCGGGTCAACTCCGGCGGCACTCCCAGCGGCGCGCTGTTCGTTTCTACCGCGGCGTCGATCGCGCTCGTTCTCAGCGGCGGGTTCGAAACTCTCGTCGCCATGGCGTCGATCCTGTTCGTCGCCGTCTACCTTTCCGGATTTCTCTCGCTGTCGATCTTGAGAGCCAGAGAGCCCGGCCTTGCCCGGCCATTCCGGATGTGGGGGTACCCGTGGACCAATCTGGGGATCTGTCTTGGGACCGGAGCATTCCTCGTCGCCGCTATCGTCGCGGATCTGAAACATGCGCTGTTCACCGTGGTGGTCGTTGCATTCACCTATCCGCTTTATCTATCGATCAAGAGAATCAAACGGTCTCGCGACGCGATTCCGGCGGGAATCCATCTCGTAGCCGATGCCGAGGAACCGTGAAAGAATCTGCCGATCGGCAATAGGGGCACTTGCCCGGCTCGGCGCACAGCTCCCGGCGCCAGATCCGCCCCGTGTACACTTGAGTGTTCCTGTTCGCCGGGGATATGGGCAGTCCATCGGACAAAGACGCTCTCTGGATGCAGCGCGCGCTGGAACTGGCGCGGCGCGGCATCGGTGTCACATCACCCAACCCGGCGGTGGGGTGCGTGATTCTCGACTGCGCGGGCCAGATGGTTGGCGAGGGGTGGCACGAGTACGACCGGCTCGACCACGCAGAGATCGCGGCGCTGAAGAATGCCGGCGAAGACCGCGTGCGTGGCGGCACGGCTTACGTGACGCTCGAGCCGTGCAGCATCCAGGGGCGCACGCCGCCCTGCACCGATGCGCTCATCCGTGCCGGCGTGGCGCGCGTGGTGGCCGCGACGATCGACCCCAATCCGGCGGTCGCGGGCAACGGATTCAAGGCGCTGCGTGACGCGGGCATCGAAGTCGCCGTGGGCGTGTGCCAGGCCGAGGCACGGCGGTTGAACGAGGGCTTCGCGCGATGGATCCAGCACCAGCGGCCCTTCGTGTTGATGAAGGTGGCGATGACGCTGGACGCGCGGATCGCGCCTCCGCCCGGCCACCAAACGCCGCACGCGCCCTACTGGATCACGAGCGAGGTGGCGCGCGCCGCCGTGCAACCGCTGCGCTGGGCCGCCGACGCCACCATGGTCGGCGTGGACACCGTTCTGGCCGACGACCCGTGGATGACCGACCGCAGCGGAGAGCGGCGGCGGAGGCCGCTGCAGCGCATCGTGCTGGACTCTGCGCTACGCATGCCGCTGGACTCGAAGCTCGTCGCGACGGCGCAGAACGACGTGATCGTCTTTACTGTTTCGAACGACCAAGGCCGCATCCGGGAGCTAACTACCCGCGGCGTCCGCGTCGAAATCCTCCCTGCGGATGCCGGGCGCGTGCCGCTCGATCGGGTTCTGCTGAAGCTCGGCGAAGAAGGCGTGCTGACGCTCTTGACCGAGACAGGCACGCGGCTCAATACAGCCTTCCTTGCCGCGGGCCTCGTCGACCGGCTGCACCTGTTCGTCTCGCCGCAGATCATGGGCTCGGACGCGGTGCCGGCGTTCCGCGGGATGGCGCATTTTGTGCACATGGCCGACGTGGAACTCGAGCGGTACGGCGACGATATCGGGCTGAGCTCGCTGCTGCGCGACCCCTGGCCGCCGGCGCAGAATTCCTGAGCCCATTTCGGACCGATCGCGTCCAATATAATTGAGAAATACAGTTCCGGTTCGGTCCCTCAGAGCCGGAGAAGCGCCCACCCAGTCTGCACGAAGAACGGAAAGCCCAGATGCTCTCGACACCCGCCATCACGGCTATTGTCTCTGTTGTGGGCCTCGCCGGCGTGCTCGCCTGGCGGGTGCGCGAGGGACAGAGCCCTGTGACGCTGAAGAAGATCGTAATGCCGCCGCTGGGCATGGCCACCGGGTTCTGCATGTTCCTCGTGCCGCAGTGCCGAATTCCGCTGGAGTGGGGCCTGGCGGCGTTTCTGATCGGCGCCGTGGTGCTGGCCGTGCCGCTGCTCCTCACTTCCGACCTGCATTGGAAGGACGGCGCGATCATGATGAAGCGATCCAGCGCGTTCTTCGCGGTGATCGTCGTGCTGGCGCTGGTCCGCTACTTTGCCCGCGACTACTTCGACCGGTTCCTGACGCTGGAACAGACCGGGGCGCTGTTTTACCTGCTGGCCTTCGGAATGATCCTGCGCTGGCGCGCGAAGCTCTACTTCGCGTACCGTGCGCTGATGGGCGGACCGATCCCCGGAGCGGAGACGGCGGCGGAGAGCGCAGGCGGGGACTAGAGCCGGCCGCGTCATTTTTTGTCGTCATCGTCGTCGGCGTCATTGTCGTCTTCCTCGCTTTGTTCGCCTTCCTCATCCTCCTCGCCGGGGTCGTAGTCTTCGCAGTCGTCGCGGAGTGGACAGTCTTCGCAGTCGTCGACCGAATCGCAGTCGAAGGCCATTTCCTCGCCATCGGAGGAGGGTCCGACGACCTTGGCGATGGTGGACAGAAGCGGCGGGCGTCCGCGGTTGAGATTGATTGAGGCAAGGCGAAGCGCGGAGAGCAAAAGGGCGGCGCACCGGGGATCGATGGTGTCGTTGACCAAGGCTTTGATTACCTGGCCGATGGCGAGCTGGACGGCAAAGCGGTCTTCGATGACGGGGATGTCGAGCGATTCGACTGGGCCGACCCGCTGGTGTGCGAGGCGATGAAACTTGGTGTGGAAAAAACAGAAAGGCGTGCCTTTGAGGGCAGGCGACTCGCACTTTTTCCCGCTGGTCATTACGTGCCGGCATTCGGGGTACATGGCTGTTTCCTTCCCGCGAAAAAAATTTCGCAAGGATTTTGTGGCCAAGTTCTTCTGGCCAATGGAGTTGCGGGAGGGGGGAGTCCGCAAGTTCGTCCCGACATTTGGGTTACGGCCAAATTCGTCATTCCGGGATGGTTAGAGCGATACCACAGTCCCGGCGCCTTCCGGCCGATGCCCGCGGCGGCTCTCCCCGGCGAAAACCGGCGCAGACGCGCGAACGCCGCGGGAGCAGCCGCGGCGCCGAAAGCCTGAATTGACTTTATGGACTGAGTCTACGCGCAGAGCGGGAAATTCTCTGCAAGGTTCGGCAAAATTATTTTGCCGTTTCTTTTCAGAGGGTTGCGACGGAATGGCACGGAGCGCTGGGCTTGACGGGGCGTTCCCGAGGCAGCTCGCTGCCGGAGGTGTTTCGGTTCGCCGTTCCTTTGGCGGGTTGTGAGACAATCAGTCGTCGTCCCACTTCCCTTTCGAGAACCCCATTCAGGAACGAACCAGATGCCAAACACAACGGCTGCGAATTCGCTGACCTTCCGCGTCGAACGCAAAGGAGATACGGCCTACGTGCACTGCCGCGGCCACTTGGTTGCGGGCGTCTGCGGCGGGTTCTACGAGAAGATCTGCCCCCTGGCTTCAGACCACAAGCGGATCGTGTTGGACCTGACCGAACTGGTCCGCGTGGACAGCATGGGCATGGGCGCACTGGTGCGGCTCTACGTCTCGGCCAAGTCGGCCGGGTCGCGGATCGAGCTGATCAACCTGGGCAAGCAGGTGCGCGAGCTGCTGGGGCTAACGAATCTGCTCTCGCTATTCGGAGCAATGGGAGAACAGGGCATCTCGCTCCAGCTCTGAATCGCAGACACCGGGGTCTGTTCCGGTGCGGTCCTCGCCCCATGCGAGCCAGGCGAAGCAGCGGTTACGAGAAGAGGTAACGCATGGGAGTTACCGCGGCAAAGAGAAAAGGTGACTTGGGTCCTGCAGGATTCACAGCCTGAGGGTAGCGTCAGACGCGATCCGGGCGGTATGTTTAAGTTCACGTTTCTCAAGCGTAATCCCCGAAAGAAGACCCACTATGACCACGGCAAGAATGATTCTGGCGCTGGCAGGCTTGTCGATTGGGTTGACGCCGATGGCGTTGGCGGCGACGGCGTGCAGCGCGGATGCCCCGGTTCCCCTAAGCGCCCGCGTCTTTGCAAAAGTGAGCGATCAAGGCTCGTGGAACGAGTATCGCAGCTTCGATCAGGTTCCCAAGCTCGAGCCGCAGAGCGGAATGTATGCCCTCTACTGGCATCCCAAGAAGAAGGCCGCTTCGGTCTACGTTGTCGAACTGGCGCAGAGCTTCTACATCCAGACCCGGTACTGCTACAACAGCGAGGGCCAGCTTGAAGGCGTGGACTACGAGATTGGGAGTCACCTGGGCTGGGGTCACCGGCAGGAGGGCAACGTAGCGGGAGACGGATTCGATCGAACCAAGGCCGAATTCTTCAGCACCATGGACGGCAAGGGGATCGGCAAGCCCTTTGGACCGAGCGACCCTCCCCGCGCGCTGAAGCCCAAGTTGTACCTGAAAATGAGCGACCTGCCGTTTGCGTCCTTTCTTGAGCCGCGGCGAGGGCCGGACATAGCGGCCAACGGCGGCCAATAGACCGGATTAGGAATTCACGTGGGGCATTTGAGATTGTGCAAGGTGCCGTTTTCTTGAGGAGAACGGCACTGGAGCGCATCAACCCTCCCTAAAGCAATTCCTAATCCGGTGTAGCGGATCAACCTGGGCTGGCCGGCGCGCGAGCTGCCGGGGCTGACGAATCTGCTTTCGGTATTCGGGGCAATGGGCGAGAGAGGGATCTCGGCCGGGTTCTGAGGCAGGGCCAGCACGACGATCGATAGAAGTACGTCTGATCGATCATCCAGGAACCAGTGTCCCGTCTGTGAAGTTCACATCGAGAAAATCGCTGTCATCCTGAACGAGTCGCCGCGGCGACGAGTCGAAGGACCTGCCTTTCAGGGCTTCCGCTTAGGTCGCGAACTTCCGCGGCACAACAATAGCGAGTCGGCGGTGCGGTGCGGACGCCCGCTGGCAGGCGGCGCGGCGCATGATTTAACCTCGAAGATAGTATGAAGATTCAGCGGATGCTTCTCTTCCCTGCCGTGGCCGCAGTCTGTGCCATCGGCGCGGCCTTAGTTTTGTTTGCCCAGCAATCCACGGCGCCAGCGAGCCAGGAGCTTCCCGACGCGCCGCAGGCGACGGCCGAGGCGACGACGGTTCCGAACGGGCCGATCGTGGTGATGGACACGTCGATGGGCCGGATCACGTGCCAGTTCTACCAGCGGCAGGCGCCGAACGCCGTGGCCAACTTCATCGCGCTGGCCGAGGGCACGAAGGACTGGACCGATCCGGCGACGCACAAGGTACAGCACCATAAGCCGTATTACTACGGCACGATTTTTCATCGCGTGATTCCCGAGTTCATGATCCAAGGCGGCGACTCGACGGGCACGGGGATGGGCGATCCAGGCTACAGCTTCAACGACGAGTTCGATCCCGGCCTGAATTTCGACCGGCCGGGGCGCCTGGCAATGGCCAACAGCGGACCGAACACCAACGGGAGCCAGTTCTTCATCACCGAGCTGCCGTACGATTCTCTGAACCAGCACTACACGCTCTTCGGACAATGCGACGACGCCAGCGTGGCGGTGGTGAAGACCATCGCGCGCGTCGAACGCGACGCGAACGACAAGCCGCTGACTCCCGTGGTGCTGGAGAAGGTGACGATCGTGCGCCAAGGCGAGCCGATGCCGCCACTGCCGGTCCAGCCGGCAACCCCGCGGAATCCATGAGCGATCGCGGTCAGACGACGCATCCTGGCGTGCCCGGTGCGCTCCGTGCGCAGGACAAATCGGCGCGCCGGTTCCGCCTGCTGATGGCGGCGCTGGCGGCGGCTCTCATTGTCTTCGACCTGGTTGCCGCGCGGCTGAGCCATCTGGGATCGAACAGCTACTTCCTGGGCCCTGCGTACTCGCTGCTGCTGCTGGCACTCGCACTGTGGTATTGCCGATGGCGCCCGCTTCCTCGAGTCGCCGATGCGTGCGAACTGGGGATTTGCGCGGTCCTGTTCACCAACCTGCTGTCGGTTCTCATCCAGGTTGCGGGCAGAAGCCCGCAGCCGCTCATCGATCGGGATCTGATGGGTCTGGACGCGCGCGTGCACTTTGAGACGGTGTCGTTGGTGTTGCTGGCGGCGCGAACCGCGGCGCTGCGAATCCCGCTGGCCATCTCCTACGCGCTCACCGGGCCGCTGGTGATCGTTGCGCTTCTGCTGCCGCCTTTGCGCGGATTCGTGAATGCCTCACGGCGCTATGTGCTGGGCATCGTATTGGCGGCGATTCTTACCGCCGCGGCCTTCGCCGTGTGGCCGGCGGCGGGACCGTGGACCACCGAAGGGTATGCGCCGACCAAGGAACAAGCGGCGGTGACCGCGTACATCGGCCGGCTGAAATCGCCGGGCCCCGCCACCCTCGACATGGACGATTCGGGGATCGTCGCTTTCCCGTCCTTCCACGCGTTGCTTGCCATTTTGACCGCCGTCGCGCTCGGCAGCATTCGATGGCTGCGGATTCCGGCATGGGCGCTGACCGTTCTGGTCTGCATCTCAACCCTCACCACGGGCTGGCACTATCTCGTCGATGTTGCTGGAGGGATTGTGCTGGCCATCGTTACACTCTGCGCGGTGAATCTTCTTCTTCCTTTTCGGGACGCGCAGAACGCTCCGCCGCGCGCAGGCGCGGATCGGCAGATTCCCGAATCGTCCTGATGCAGACACTCAACTGCAACCAACCAACTTCACGAAGGAGCTTCCCATGAGCAACACACCAGGAACGTACGCCGTATTTACCACCACCGAAGGCAAGATCACCGTGCGTCTTTTCGAAGCCGACGCGCCCATCACCGTGAAGAACTTCATCGAGCTGGCCGAGGGCGCGAAGGAGTGGACGCACCCGGTGACGCGCGGCAAATCGAAGAACAAGCTCTACGACGGGACGATCTTCCACCGCGTGATCCCCGACTTCATGATCCAGGGCGGCGATCCGGCGGGCAGCGGAATGGGCGGGCCAGGCTACCGGTTTGAGGACGAGACCAAGGGCTCGAAGCACAGCTTCGACAAGCCGGGAAAATTGGCCATGGCCAACGCGGGGCCGAACACCAACGGGAGCCAGTTCTTTCTCACCGTGGCGGCGACGCCGTGGCTGACAGGAAATCATACGATCTTCGGCGAGGTGGTTGAGGGGCAGGAGATCGTGTTGGCGATCTCGAAGGTTCCGCGCAACTCGCAGGACAAGCCCCACAAGCCGGTGGTGCTCGAGTCTGTGACAATCGAGCGGGTAATCTAGCCACCGCTCGGCAGGCCCGCGTTTAATAGACGAAGCAAGGGGCGCCGTTTGAGCGTTCGCGAGAAGCCAAGGCGGAGGGGGATGACTGTGCCCGCGGCAGCCACGCCGCGGCGCACCAGGGGCGGTGCGTCTCATGCCTGGCGGGCGCTGCGACACCGCAACTTTCGGCTGTTCTTCGGCGGGCAGAGCATCTCGCTGATCGGCACGTGGATGACGCGGATCGCGACGTCGTGGCTGGTGTACCGGCTGACGAAGTCGGCGCTGCTGCTGGGCACGGTCAGCTTCGCGGGGCAGATCCCCTCATTCCTGCTCGCGCCTTTGGCTGGCGTCTGGGTGGACCGGCTGAACCGGCGACAGGTGCTGGTGTGGACGCAGTCACTGGCCATGGTGCAGTCGTTCGCGCTGGCCGCGCTCACGCTCTCCCACCATATTTCGATCGGGCTGATCCTGGCGCTGAGCGTGATGCAGGGCATCATCAACGCCTTCGACATGCCGGGCCGGCAATCGTTCATGGTGCAGATGGTGGAGGACCGCGCCGACCTGGGCAATGCCATCGCCATCAACTCGTCGATGGTGAACGTGGCTCGGCTCATCGGGCCGTCGCTGGCCGGAATGCTGATTGCGGCGACGAGCGAGGGCTGGTGCTTCCTGATCGACGGCATCAGCTACATCGCGGTGATCGCTTCCCTGCTGATGATGCGGATCCACGTGCCCGAGGTGCGCCGGGCGGCGACTTCGATCTTGCACGAATTGAAAGAGGGCTGGAGCTACGTTTCGGGATTCCTGCCCATCCGGACGATTCTGACCCTGTTTGCCGTGGTCAGCCTGATGGGGATGCCGTTCGTGGTGCTGATGCCGATCTTCGCGGCCGGTGTGCTGCGAGGCGGCCCGCATACGCTGGGCTTTTTGATGGGTGCGATGGGCGTGGGCGCGCTGATCTCCGCGCTCTCGCTGGCGGCCCGCAAAACCGTGCGCGGACTGATCCGCATCATTCCATTTGCCGCGGCGGTCTTCGGGCTGGGGCTGATCGGCTTCGGACTGTCGCACGCGTTTTGGCTTTCGATGGCCATGGTGCTGATCGCGGGCATGGGCATGATGCAGGGCATGGCGGCCAGCAACACGATCGTCCAGACGCTGGTGGATGAAGACAAGCGCGGGCGGGTGATGAGCTACTACACGATGGCGTTCATGGGAATGGCGCCCTTCGGCAGCCTGCTGGCGGGGTCGATGGCGCATGCGATTCCGCCCACGCCACTGTGGATTGTGGCAGGACCGGTGCTGGCGGGCGCGCAGTGGACGGTGATCGTCAACGGGCTTGTGGTGGTTCTCGGCGCGGCGTGGTTCTTTGGGCGGCTGCCGGCGCTGCGACGCGTGGTGCGGCCGATTTACGAAAAGATGGGAATTCTTCCGCCGCGGGAGGCGGCGACGGAGATTACGACATGAGCGATGTCGTCGTAAGGACGGCCTTCAGCCCTCAGCCCTCAGCCTGTCCGCTTTGGCATCGACCGCCGCAACGACAAGCTGAAGGCTGAGAGCAAAGTGCGTTACTGCTTCACCCCGCACAGGTGGACTTGGATGCCGAGCTCGGCGAGCATGGAAGCCTTGGTGGCGAGCGCCTGATCGGCCAGTTCGGCAGACGGCGCGTAGGCGACGTTGATGTGGTTGGCGCGGTGGCGGGCCATGAACTGATTCTGGCTGACGCCGTGCAGGACGGCGTGGACGATGGGCCACTGGGGCGTCGTCTCGCGCCAGCGGCGCTCCGTCTCGGCGGCCGGCAGCCCGACGACCGTGCCGCGGCCAAGATCGGCGTGCAGCGCTCCGCCTTCGGCAAAGACGCGGCTCCATACGATCTCGCCGGGCTTGCCCACGCCCTTGAGCGATCCGCCGCCCAGCGGGAAGTACATGGCGGGCTGGCGCTCGCTGGTCGCCCCAGCATAGCCGCCGGCAAAGTGATTCGCCGGGGCCGCGCCGGAGATCTGCAGGAGCCAGACGAAGTCGTCGATCTTGCCGGACCCGTTGCCGCCTTCGCCCTTGTAGTGCTCGCCCCAGCGCACGTCGTGAAGCGTTGTCGAGGGATCGAGGCCGAGAGCCTTCCAGCAACGATTGGTGATCAGGATGTCGACGGCCGCGCCCTCGTCGACTTCGTTGAAGTGCGGAAGCGGTCCGCCGGGATAGAGCTCCTGCCGGGTTCCCTCGGCGAAGACCGGCGGACGATCGGCGTTGTTCAACATGCCTTCGGCGAGGTCGGAGGCCGCGACCATGTCCTTGAGCCCCTGCTGGTACTGGATGCCAATAATGTCGCAGCCAAAGTCGTGGGCGATGCGCACGGCGGCGATGTACATCTTGCACTGTTCCAGAACCTGATCGAGCGTCAGCTCGGTGGCAGGGTCCTTGCCGAAAGCGAACTTGACTCCTTTGGCTACGAGCCACTGGTAGACGTCCTGCGCTTCAGAGTCGCTCACAGTGCGCATCCTGGCCACCAGTGCCGACTGGCTGAGGCGCTCCTTGAAGATTCCGGCGGGATTCAGCAGCTCGTCGTCGAAGATGGCGTTGTACATGCCCATGCAGCCTTCGTCGAAGATGCCCATGATGGCCTTGCGATGCCTGAGGTCGGCGGCGAGCTGGGCGCCCAAAAGCGCGCTGCCGGCGGGCAGCTTACCGCGATCGAGCGCGCGGACGTGAGACAGGTCGTGGGTGATTTTGCCGTCGCGCAGCCACTCGTCGAGCGCATTGAGGAAGTAGGCGTCGGTGAAGTCCTTGCTCCAGATAGACGAAAACGGCTTGCCGGCCTTCACCAGAGAGCCGTTCAGATTGAGCAGGCCCACCAGCCCCGGCCACTGGCCAGACCAGTTGGCAACGGTAAGGATTGGACCCTGGTGACTGCGCAGGCCGGGCAGAACATGGTGCGTATACTGCCAGGCCGCGGTGGCAAAAACCAGCTTTGCCTGGGGATGAATGTTCATGAAGACATCCATGCCCTTGCGCTGCGACGAAATGAAGCCATGCTTTTCCTTTTCGTCGACGGAGTGAGCGCGAAGGAGGGTGTAGCCCTTGCGGGCGAAGGCTGCGGTGAGCTTTTCTTCCATGTCGCGCTGCGCGGGCCAGCACTCCTGGTTGGCCGAGAGGCGCAGATCGCCGCTGGTGACCAGCAGAATCTCATTCGCTGCCGGCTTCTTTGCATCAACACTCGCTACTGACATGACGATTTGTTCCTTGGAAAAGAGTCTATTTACACCAAGGAGAAATATACACCTGGGCGCGGGGAGAAGCCTGCGGCGCCCACGGTCAGGAGGGAGTCAATTCCGCTCTGTGGAGCGAAGGGCGGGAAACTGTCTGGATGCCTGGCGAAAAAACACGGTTGGAGCTTGTGCGGCGGAGGGTGGCGGCGCGAAAGATGCTGGCCTGGCTGAATCATGCGGGGAACGGGAACAAAGAAGCGTAGGATGCGTTGAGCCGCTGGCTCGACCAGTTACCGGTCCGTTGATTGGCTCACTTGCCGGCCTGCTGACAGGCTGGAAACCTCAAAATGGATCCGCCTTGCCACCGCACAATTTCACCGCCTGAGCAATGGCTTTGCCAACCCGGGCGGCCTGCTTTTCATCGGTAAACGAGAACCCCTCCTCGTCGTCTCCTGCCATTCGCATCCCAACCATAAACATAGGCGGGGCGAATTTCTCGTAATAGCCTCTGTCTCCGTCGGGGGTTGGTCCCTCCTCCTCAACCACTTTCTTCCAATATTGGTCGAACGACATCGCCGAGACGCCCAGCACATCGCGCAAGCCGATCGACCTGTCTTCATCGTTCACCACCTTGCCAGATATCGATTCCCACCAGTGATACCGGATGGTGCAGGTAGCAGGATCGGCAATCACTTTGCTCGCCTGTTCGCTGAGCTGAGATGTTCCCTTCTCTTCGGCATTCGATACATCGACCACAAAGTTGAGCTTTCCCACCGAGTTGAGTTCCGTTTGGATGACTTGCATGGCCGCAACCAGCGCGGGTGCGCTTTGCGGAGACGGCGTCGCGCCTGACGCGGGCGGCGACGGTGCAGCCTGTTGCGCAAATGCTGCCGATGTGACTGCAAGCGCCAAAATGGGCGTAAGCCGGCGACAACCTTTCATAATCTTTCCCTCTCTTTCTTGGGGAATGCCGCCTGGCCGCGATCTCGCTGTCAATTGGAATCCGGGTGCAGAGATGCGTTTCCGGCGATTCGATTCCCTTCTTCAGCGGACGATGTCGCGATGCAGGGCCTTGACGCGATAGCCGGATTTTTCGAGGCGGCGAGCGACGTCTTCGGCCATCATGACGCTGCGGTGCTGGCCGCCGGTGCAGCCGAAAGCCACGGTGAGGTAGCTCTTGCCTTCTTCGACGTAGTGTGGAAGAAGGTAGAGCATGAGCTTGGAGACGCGATCCAGGAACTCCCTGGTCTGCGGGAATCTGCGCACGAAGGCGGCGACCTCGGGATCGAGGCCGGTCTTCTTTCGGAACTCGGGGACGAAGTGCGGGTTAGGCAGGAAGCGCACGTCGAAGACCATGTCGGCGTCGAGAGGGACGCCGTTCTTGAAACCGAAGCTGAGGCAGGAAACCAGCAGGCGCTTGCTCTCGTCGTCGTGGCCGAAGCGGGCCAGGATGTCGGCGCGCAGCTCGTGGACGTTGAAGGTAGAGGTGTCAATGAGCGTGTCGGCAACGTTGCGGATGGGATCGAGGAGCTGTCGCTCTTCGACGATGGAGCGGGAAACGGTTTCGCTGCGGCCGAGGGGGTGTGGACGCCGCGTCTCGGAGTAGCGGCGGACGAGCACGGCGTCCTGAGCGTCGAGATAAACCACTCGGGTGCGCAACAGCGAGCGAATGTTCTTGAGGATCGAGGGGAGGCGGTCGAGAGTGGCGCCCTCGCGGACGTCGACCACGATGGCGGCGCGCTCGACCTCGGCGGACTTGGCGACCAGCGTGGCGAAGTGGGGCAGCAGTTCGAGGGGCAGATTGTCGACGCAGTGAAACCCGAGATCCTCGAACGCCTTGAGCGCCGAAGCCTTGCCCGCGCCGGAGATTCCGGTGACAATGACAAGATCTTTGATGGGTTTGGCGGACTTCTTGCGCTGGATGGCGGATGCCGGCGATGTGGCGGCTTTGCGCGGGGATTTCTTGGGCGTCATCGCTTCCATGCTACACCGAAGGTGGAGACGGCAGTCGAACCATGCGGTTGCTTTGGGTGCGCCGGGCGGAATCTATGCCTTTGAAGCGAGTTCCGAGTGACCTGTGCGAGCCAGTTGGAGCGCATCCTCGGGGTCCAGGGCAGGAGAAAGCAGCCGTCCCTGGCCCAATGGGCACCCGATGCGCATCAGGGCCGCGAGCTGCTCGGGGCTCTGGATTCCCTGAGCGACAACCGGTATTCCGAGCGTGTTCGAGAGGCGGATGAGCGCTTCGAGGACAGCCTGTTGGCGGCCGGGAGCCAGTACGGCCGCCGACAGCTTGGGAGCCAGCTTGATCATTGCGACAGGAAGATGCACAAGATGATGCAGGGGCGCAAGACTGCTTCCGAAGTCATCGATTGCGACGCGCACTTGCGAATCGGCGAGGCGCTGAAGAACGGCGACCGCCGCGTCCGGATTGTCGTTGAAGGCGGTCTCGGGGGCCTCGAACCAGAGGTGTGAGGGATCGGCGCCACTCGACGAAAGCGCCTTCATGAGGTAGGCGACGAGGTCGGGGTGAAAGAGCTGGCGGCGGGTAATGTTGACGGTCACAATCAAATCCTGACCCGGCAAGGCATCGCTCCAAGCGCGCAGCCGCGCGCAGGCGGCGTCGAGCGTCTCGCGCTCCAGCAGGGTGGAAAGGCCGGTGTCCTCGACGTCGGACAGCAGGTCTTGAAAGCTGTCGACCGAGCCGTCGGCACGGCGCAGCCGGAGCAGGCACTCGAACCCCTCGAGGCGGCCGTTGGAAAGGCGATAGAAGGGCTGATACTGGAAAGCGAACTGGCGCTTATCGACGGCGGAGCGGAGCTCGCGCTCGCGCTCCATCTGGCTGCTGACACAGACTTCGAGGTGCTTGTCGTAGAGCTCGAGCCGGCCGCCGCCGGCTTGCTTGGCGCGGTACATGGCGAAGTCCGCGTCGCGGACGAGAAGATCGGAGGTTGTGTGGTCCGGGCCGGCGATCACGGCGCCGATGCTGGCCCCGACGCCGACGGTGTGGCCGAAAACGTCGAAGGGGCGCTCCAGCTCGCGCAGAACCCGGCCGGCCACGATCTCGAGGTCGTACGCGGTGAGGATGTTCTCGACCAGGACGGCGAACTCGTCGCCTCCCAGGCGCGCGGCCGAATCCTGAGGACGGAGCGATGCGCGAAGGCGGCTCGCGACGGCGCTCAGCAGAGCGTCGCCGGCAGCGTGGCCGAGAGCGTCGTTGACTTCCTTGAAGCGATCGAGGTCCAGGTAAAGAACGCCGCAGCCGTGGTCGGGACTGCGCAGGCGGCGAGTGAGGCTCAGAGTGACGCGGTCGAGGAACAGGGCTCGATTGGGCAAACCGGTGAGCACGTCGTGCATGGCGTCGTGCTGCAGCCGCTCTTCGGTCTGCTTGTGCTCGCCGATATCGCGAAAGGTGAAGACGTAGCCCACCTTGGCGCCGTCGACGAGCAGCGGCGCGACCTGCAGGCTCACGTCGACGAAGTTCCCGCCTTTGCCGACGCGCACGGTCTCGACCGTAACCACGCCGGAGTCATCGACGGCCTTGAGCAGAGAGGCATTCTCATTGAATCGCGTCTCCGGCACGATGAGCTCGCGCAAGCTACCACCGCCGGCCTCTTCGGCGCTGTAGCCGAACATGCGGGTAAACGCCGGATTGGTGTAGAGGACGTGGTTCTGGTGCTCGATGGCGACGGCCTCGGGAAGGCTCGATAGCACGTCCTCCATGAGCCGCGACTTGGGAGCCCGCTCGCGCTCGCTGGGATGGGCCACGACGACGGCCTCGCGCGCTTCGGGGCTGAGAATGCTGTAGGTGCCTTCCACGGGCACCAGACGGCCGTCTTTGCAGGGCAGAGTGGCGTGGAAGGGACTGCCGCGTCCCGTGCCGGTCAACTTCGTCTGCGGCTCTGCCGTACCGGGAAAGAGGCCCCAGAGGACGTCTTCGACCGGGCGCGGAGTCCAGCCGCTCTCGGTTATGCCCAGCAACTGGCGCGCTTCGGCGTTGGCGAAGACAATCTTTCCGGCCCGCTCCAGGAAAACCAAGGCCGGCAGGCTGTCGAGGACCTCACGCGGCGTCAGGGGATTCGCGTTTGCGTGACGATCGGAGCTCATGGCCTCTCCGTGAACCGCCGAAATTTGCGCATGCAATTGCTCGCCATCCGGCCTGAAGCCGGTCCCTGATGGAGATGAGGCCATAGTCCGGATCGTAGGCGACGCCGGGCCGGTTTCACCATCCCCAAAAGCGGTCAGCCGATGCAACCAAAGTCCCGCGCATAGCACTGATCGTGCAGGGTTTTCCGTACCGTGCGGCGAGCGTCCGTTTGGCCTGGAAAATGCAAGCGGGCGCTCCGCCGTTCCGGGACCGTTGCCTCCTAGGGAATCTCCACCAACTCCATTTGACCGTCGCGCCGGCGGTGCAGCACAAACAAGTCCCCCGCCGCGGTGCGGAAGATGAGCAGATCGAGGTCGCGGAACTCGGCGTCCTTCACGGCCTCCTCAATGGTCATTGGCTTGATGGCGATGGCCTCGCCGCTTTTCACAATGTGCGGCTCGACCACCGTGGTGCGGGCGGGAAAGGAATGCACGGCGATCGAGGCCCGCGGTTTGCCCGCGGAACGGGATGGTTTGCCTTCTTCCCCTTCGGCAACGGGCTCGACACGGGCCCTGGGGCGAGCCACCGGCGGAGCGGTGAGGATCTTGTCGCCCTTGGGCAGACGCTTGCTCACCAGACGGCGGTCGCGGTACCGCTGCGCCTGGTTCTCGGCGTGCTCGATGGCTTCGCGAAGCGCGGCGGTCGGCGTGTCGCCCCGGCCCGTGGCGGCAAGTTTCTGCGAGCGGGCCTGCACGGTCAGTTCGACGATGTGGATATGCCTCTGCTTGCTGAAGATGATGCTGGCGCGCGCTGTCCGGCCCAGAATGCGGCCGATCCGTTCCAGGCTTTCCTCGGCCTGAGTGCGCAGGACGTTGGGGATCTTTCCTTGTCTGGCGGTCATTGCAACATCCATGTTCGCCTCCGCTTTCGATCATCCAGCCGGCATTGCTTCCCGGCGTTTGTGGTGGACAGTATATGCCGAACGAGCTATTAGCTTCTAGCCTCTAGCTTCCAGCTTCATTCGCTGGTCGCCCACTTTGAGTTTCATCTGAAGAAGACCCCTTTGCGAAAACCGCATGAAGCTTTTTCGCGGACTGGAGCCAATGAAAACTGGATGCGGCGTGGCGGAAAGCTAGTGGCTAGAAGCCAGGAGCTAGAAGCTGTTTTTCAGATTTCCCAGCGCAGCAGGACGGTGCCCACACTGAAGCCGGCGCCGACGGCGGCCAGCAAGACCAGATCGCCCTTGTTGAGCTTGCCTTCCTCGAGAGCCGTCTCCATGGCCAGCGGAATGGTGCCGGACGAGGTGTTGCCGTATTTCTCGATATTGATGATGACGCGGCTGGGGTCCATTCCGAGGCGGTCCGCGGTGGCGGTGATGATGCGCTTGTTGGCCTGGTGAGGAATGAAGCAGCCGAGATCGGCGCCGGTGACGCCGTTGCGCTCAAGGAGCTTGCCGGTCGCCTCGGCCATCTTGCGGACAGCGAATTTGTACACCGCCTGCCCGTCCTGGTGGATGTAGTGCATCTTCTTGTCGATGGTCTCGTGGGTCGGCGGATTGAGGCTGCCGCCGGCGGGCATGTTGAGGCTCACGCCGCCCGCGCCGTCGATTTCGCTCACCGCGTCGATGAAGCCGATCTCGCCCTCTTCGGCGGGCTCGAGGAGAACCGCGCCGCCGCCGTCGCCGAAGAGCACGCAGGTGGCGCGGTCGGTGTAGTCGGTCATGCGCGTATTGGCGTCGGCGCCGCAGACCAGAACCTTGTTGTGCGCGCCGCTTTCGACCATCCGGACGCCGGCCTGGAGAGCAAAGACGAAGCCCGAACAGCCGCCGGAAACGTCGAATCCCCATACCTTGTGCGCCCCGATTTTGTGCTGCACCAGACAGGCCGTGGCGGGGAACATCATGTCGGGAGTGACCGTGCCAACGACGATGACATCCAGCTCATCGGGACCGATGCCGCGGGCGGCAAGGCACTTTTTGGCGGCCTCGGTGCAGATGTCGCTGACGCCCAGGCCGGGCGCCAGCTTGTGGCGGGTCTTGATCCCCGTTCGCTCCGTGATCCACTGGTCGCTGGTTTCGACTAACTTTTCGAGGTCCTGATTGGTAATCACATCGGGCGGGACGTAGGTTCCAAGCGCCGAAATCTTGGCACGGCGGCCCACGACGGGGCGAACGATCAAGCTCAATTCAACTCTCCTTGCAGCGCAGGCGCCGGTCGGGGAGACGGACGCGGGGCGCGAAAAACGTACGGGATCAAGAAAGCGCCAAAAAAGTACCGGGTGACCTACTGCGCCCGTACTAGCCCGTTACCGTTGCTTCCTTCCGGACCTGGCGGGGTTGGCGGGATTACGTCGCGTAGGACCCGGCACTTGTCGATTTTAACACTTGGCGTTGGCTGAGAGATTGAAAGGAATGGCCCACCCAGCGTGCGGCTGGATGGGCCAGGAGAGATGCAGTGGAGGGGAAGCAACTTGCGGATCGAGCGCCGGCGAGGGACGGGATCCGGTTGGGTTTAAGCAAGGTCGAAGCGGTCCAGGTTCATCACTTTGGCCCACGCGGCCGCGAACTCCTCGACGAAGGTTTTTTGCGCATCGCTGCTGGCGTAGACCTCGGCGAGAGCGCGGAGCTGGGAGTTGGAACCGAAGACGAGGTCGACGACGGTCCCAGTCCACTTGAGCTGGCCCGTCTTCCGGTCGCGCCCTTCCAGTACGCCTTCATGCGCCGCCGACTTCTGCCACTTCGTCCCCATGTCGAGCAGGTTCACGAAGAAATCGTTGGTCAGAGCGCCGGGCCGCTTGGTAAAGACACCGTGCTGGGCCTGGCCGAAGTTCGCGCCCAGGACACGAAGGCCGCCGATGAGCGCCGTCATTTCGGGAGCGGTGAGGGTGAGCAGTTGCGCCTTGTCGAGCAGAAGGCTGGCGGCGGATTCCTCCAGGCCCTTGCGGACGTAGTTGCGGAAGCCGTCCGCCATTGGCTCCAGCACGGCGAACGACGCCGCGTCGGTTTGCTGCTGCGAAGCGTCGGTGCGGCCCGGCGTGAAGGGCACCTTCACGTTGTGACCGGCCTTTCCTGCGGCAGCTTCGACGGCCGCCGCGCCGGCCAGCACGATCAAGTCGGCCAGAGAGACCTTCTTGCCGCCCTTCTGCGCAGCGTTGAACTCCTTCTGGATGGCTTCGAGCTTCGATAGCGCCTTTGCGAGCTCGGCCGGCTGGTTGACTTCCCAGTCCTTTTGCGGAGCGAGGCGGATGCGCGCGCCGTTGGCGCCGCCGCGCTTATCGCTGCCGCGGAAAGTCGCCGCCGACGCCCACGCGGTGGTGACGAGCTGGGAGACAGACAGGCCGGACGCCAGGACTCTGGCCTTGAGGGCTTCGACGTCTTTGTCGTCGATTAGCGGATGATCGACGGCGGGAACCGGGTCCTGCCAGATCAGCTCTTCCTTGGGCACGAGCGGGCCGAGGTAGCGGGTGCGTGGACCCATGTCGCGGTGCGTGAGCTTGAACCAGGCGCGGGCAAATGCGTCGGCGAACTGTTCTGGATGCTCGAGGAAGCGCCGGGAAATCTTCTCGTAGGCCGGGTCGAAGCGCAGAGAAAGATCGGTGGTCAGCATCGTGGGTGTGTGCCGCTTTGCCGGGTCGTGGGCGTCGGGCACAGTGCCTGCACCCGCGTCGCCCTTTGGCTTCCACTGATAGGCCCCGGCGGGGCTTTTGGTCAGTTCCCATTCGTAGCCGAACAGGTTGATGAAGAAGTTGTTGCTCCACTTGGTTGGAGTCGTGGTCCAAATCACTTCCAGGCCGCTGCCGATGGCGTCGCCACCCTTGCCAGTGCCGAAACTGCTCTTCCAGCCCAGTCCCTGCTCCTCGATGGAGGCTGCCTCGGGCTCGGGGCCGACGTGGCTGGCCGGGCCGGCGCCGTGGGTCTTGCCAAAAGTGTGACCGCCGGCGATCAGCGCGACTGTCTCTTCATCGTTCATCGCCATGCGGGCGAAGGTCTCGCGGATGTCGCGCGCCGCGGCGACCGGATCGGGATTGCCGTTGGGACCCTCGGGGTTCACGTAGATCAGGCCCATCTGAACGGCCGCCAGAGGATTGGCCAGTTCGCGATCGCCGCTGTAGCGCTTGTCGCCGAGCCAAGTAGCCTCCGGACCCCAATCGATGTCCTCCTCCGGCTCCCAAACGTCGACACGTCCGCCGCCGAAACCGAAGGTCTTGAAGCCCATCGACTCGAGCGCCACATTGCCCGCCAGGATCATAAGGTCGGCCCAGGAGATTTTGCGGCCGTACTTCTGCTTGATGGACCAAAGCAGGCGGCGGGCCTTGTCGAGGTTCACGTTGTCGGGCCAACTGTTGAGCGGTGCGAAGCGCTGCGTGCCGTTGCCGGCGCCGCCGCGTCCGTCGTGGATGCGGTAGGTGCCCGCCGAGTGCCAGGCCATGCGGATGAAAAGCGGGCCGTAGTGGCCGAAGTCGGCCGGCCACCAGTCCTGCGAGTTCGTCATCAGGGCATGGAGGTCCTTGACGACGGCATCGAGGTCGAGGCTCTTGAACTCTTTGGCGTAGTCAAACTCCTCACCCATGGGATTAGACAGTGAGGAATGCTGATGCAGGATGGACAGGTTCAGCTGATTGGGCCACCAGTCCTGGTTGCCCTTGGCTTCTCCTGTCGTTGTGCGATTGACGATGCCCGAAAACGGGCACTTGGATTCGTCAGACATGATTCCTCCTCTTCCAGTTGTCTGCAATTGGCCCGCCGGATCGGTAATGGTCCAGCCGGATCAGTATAGGTGCGGTACGAGGCTTCGAACGAGTGGACATTTTGATGTCGTCAACAGTCACCGGCAATCGAGCTTAACCCAGTCCGGGCCCCACGATGGGTTCCAGGGAATCCGGACCCGTTCGAGGTTCCAGGACCGGATGGCTGCGATGAATGTGAGCTGCAAGACCGAGATTAGTCCCCGTCGCTCGATAAGTACAATCGATTGTTTTTACAATGACGATTGTCGCAGTCTATGATCGACGCGGACAGCAACCCAGGAGAAGTCGTGAATCTGCAGGAACTGCGGTATCTGGTGGCGGTGGCCGAGCACCGGCATTTCGGGCGGGCGGCCGAATCGTGCCACGTGAGCCAGCCGACGCTGAGCGGCCAGATCAAGAAGCTCGAGGACGAGTTGGGCGTGACGCTGCTTGAGCGCACGAACAAGCGCGTGGATCTGACCCCGGTGGGCGGGCAGATCGTAGCGCACGCGCAGGCGGCTCTGGCTGAGACGCGCGAGATGGAGGCGGTGGCGCGGGCGGCGCGGGACCCGCTGGTGGGACCGCTGAAGCTGGGAGCGATTCCCACTCTGGCGCCGTACCTGATGCCGCTGATTCTGAAGCCGCTGAAGCAGGCGTATCCGGGGTTGACGATCGAGCTGTGGGAGGACCAGACGCGGGCGCTGATCGACGGGCTGCGTAATCGGCGCCTGGATGCGGCGCTGCTGGCCACAGCGCCGGATGCCCCGGAGATCACCGAGATTGCGCTGTTCGACGAGCCCCTGCTGGCCGTATTGCCGCCGCAGCATAAACTGGCGGACGCGAAGAGCGTGAACGAAGCCGCGCTGGCCGAGGAGCTGCTGGTGCTGGCGGACGGGCACTGCCTTGCGATTCATGCGCTGGCGGCGTGCGGAGCCAAGGGCGGGTTGGCGCGCAATGGGCTGCAGCGCTCTATGCAAGCGGCGACACTGGAAACTCTGGTGAACCTGGTTGCGGCGGGATACGGAGCGACGTTGATTCCCGCGCTGGCAGCGGATTCGTTCCGCAGGCGCGAGGTTGTACTGCGGCCGCTGGCGGGACATTCGGCGCGGACGATTCGATTGGCGAGCCGGCCGGGATTTCCAAGGCCGCAGGCACTGCGGGCGCTGGAGAAGGTGATTCGGAAAGCAGTGGGAGCGGCGAAACTGCGCAACGTGTGATCCGGCGACGAACTCGATCCCGGACACGGGAATCCTGCTTGGCGAGATGCGTGGCCGACGAAAGGCAGCGTTTTCTGCACCGTAGGAATTGCGCACGCCTTATCCACAATAGCGCCTTTTATCAACGTTGACCCTGCGATTCGGCGTCCGTAAAGTCATTTAGGAAGCGGTCCCCATCGCCGTTGCGCGGAGTTGCGTCGATGCGCAGCGAGACGATGGGCGCAGCTTTGTGTGCGGGTCCATCAACCCGGAGTGAACATGCTGAAACTGAAAAAGATTCACATCCTCGGATTCAAGAGCTTCTGCGACCGGACGGAAGTGACGGTGGCGGGGACGGGGATTGCCGCGGTGGTGGGGCCGAACGGGTGCGGGAAGTCGAACATCCTGGACGGGGTGACATGGGTGCTGGGCGAGCAGAGCGCGAAGAGCTTGCGCGGCTCGCACATGCAGGACCTGATCTTTGCCGGGACGCGGGATCGCAAACCGCAGGGCATGGCGGAAGTCACGCTGACCATGGTCGATCCCGAGGTGTACGAGGGGCCAGTACCGGTCGAGCCGGAGGTCACGGTGGATCACGAACCGCCGGCGGACTGGAACGAGGACGAGCTGCGCAGGCAGCGCGCGGCCGAGGCCGAGGAGATCATCGCCAACGAGCAGCCGGGACAGGTGCTCGAAGAGGATGCCGAAGAGAAGGCCGAAGGCGCGCAGGCGCAATTGGAAGGGATGGAGGCGGGATCCGGAGCACCGCAGGGAGTGGTGCTGAAGATCCGCCGGCGCAAGTTCCAGAGCACGCCGCGAAAGGGCGAGGTGGTGATCACGCGGCGGCTGTTCCGGACGGGCGAAAGCGAGTATCTGCTGAACGGAAAGCTGTGCCGGCTGCGCGACATCCAGGACATCTTTATGGGCACGGGGCTGGGTCCGGAGAGCTACGCCATCATCGGGCAGGAACGCATCGGGCAACTGCTCAGCTCCAAGCCCTACGAGCGGCGGGCCATCATCGAAGAGGCGGCCGGAATCACGCGGTTCAAGAACAAGAAGCGGCTGGCGGAGCTGCGCCTGGAGAGTGCCAAGCAGAATCTGGCGCGCGTGGACGACATCTTCGAAGAAGTGACGCGCCAGATGAACAGCCTGAAGCGGCAGGCGGCCAAGGCGGAGAGATACGCGGCGGTGCGCGAAGAACTGCGTGGACGGCTGCGCGTGGTGCTGGCCAGCCGCATGGCGGCGATGGACGCGGACCAGACGCGGCTGGAGCAGGAGATTGCGGCGCTGACGGAGAGAATCAACGGCTCGGCGGAGGCGATTGCGCAAGAGGAGACGAGCCAGCATGCATTGACCGAGCGCGGATACGAGTTGGAGGCCCAGGGCGAAACGGCGCGATCCAAGGCCAGCGAGGCGGCGGTCGAACTGGAGCGGGCCACGGCGAGGGAGCGCGGCAATACGGAGCGCGTGGCCGAGCTGGACGGGCGGATCGCGGCGTCGGGTACGGAACTGGAGCAAATGCGGGCGCAGATGGCCGGGATCGAAGAGGAGCGCGCGCAGCAGCGCAGCTTCCTGGAGACCGCGGCCGGAGAAGCGCATGAATTCCACGCGAAGGTGGAGTTGCGGCAGCAGGAGGCGCGGACCGCGGCCGAGGAAGTTTTTGGCGCCGAGCGGGATCTGGAGGCAGGACGCCGGCACACCATGCACCTGGTGACCCAGACGGGCAACGCCCGGAACTTCATCGCCCAGGGCGAAGAGAGCCTGGCTGCGCTGGAGCGCGAGGCGGAGCGGCTGGGCGGGGAAATGGGTCAGGGCCGAAACGACCTGGAAAATCTGGGCGTGCAAACGGCCGAATCGCGGCTGCGCTACGAGGCGTCGGAAGCGACCCTGAAGCGGCTCGAAGAGGCGATTGCGGCGCTGCGCGAAAGCCTGCAGACCAAGCGGTCGGACGAAGGCGCAAAGCGCGCTCTTGCCAATCAATTGCGCGGCGAACAGGCGGCGGTGGAAGGGCGGCGCGACTCGCTGAATGCCTTGATTCGCAATCACGGCTACGCCACCGACTCGGTGCGGCGGCTGCTGAAGCCGGGAGCGCTGGGGCCCGCGGTGGCGCCGGTGGGCACGCTGGCCGACTTTCTCGAAGTCAGCGGCGAACACGAAGGGATCGTGGACGAGTTCCTGCGCGAGGAACTGAACTACGTGGTGGTGGAGAGCTGGGGCGCGGCGGAAGAGGGCGTGCGCGTGCTGAAGACCAGCGACGGGCGGGCAACGTTCCTGGTCCATTCCGATGCGCAGGGCGAGCTGTTCGAGACGGGCGCGGGGCCCGTGAGGGAGCCGGGCGTGACGCCACTGCGCGAGGCCATCAAGGTGCTGAACGGATTCAGCGGATCCATCGAGGCGGTTCTGCCCAAGCTGCGCAACGGGTACCTGGTGGAGAGACTCCGTCGATGCGCAACGGCTGTCGTTGCGCTACGGGCACGCGTATTTCCTCACTCCTGACGGCGAGTGCTTCCATGGCGCGACGGTCACGGGCGGCAAGCCCGCCAGCGAGGGACCACTGGCGCTGAAGCGTGAGCTGCGACTGGCCGAGGGGCGACTGGCGAAGCTGGAGTCGGAACTCAAGCAGGCGGAAAACGAAGCCGAGGCCTTGACGCGGGCGATTGAGGAACTGACGGCGCAGACCGAGACGCGCGGCGAAGAACGGCGGCAGGCGGAGAGCGAGGCGGCCAACCTGGGCGCGGCGCTGAAGCAGATGGAGGCCGAGGCGCAGCGCATCGAGCGGCGATTGCAGGAGTGGGAGGCGCAAGCCGCGCGGAATCGAGATGCGAGCGAAGCCAAGCGGCAGTCGATGGCCGCGAAGCGCGAGGAGGCCGCGCGGATGGAGGCCGAGCACGCGCAGGCAGAGAACAGCCTGAGCGCGCAGCAGGCGCAGTTGGAGGTTCTGCGCCAGAAGCGCGAGAGCCTGCAGCAGGAAGCGGCGCAGATGACCGCGGAGCTGGCCGGGCTTGAAGAGCGGAGGCGCGGCGCGGAAGCCGCGTTCCAGCGGATCGACCGGCTGCACGCAGACCTGGACCGGCGCATGCAGGCCATCGAGCAGCAGCGCTCGGCGGCGGTGGTGGAGCGCGAGCAGCGCGTGAACGAGAATGCCGAGCTCGTCAAGCGGCAGGCGGAGCTGACCGCGGCGAAGGCGGAAGCAATCGTGCAGGCACAGGCGCTGGCAGAGCAGGCACAGACGCTGCGGCTGCAATTGGCGGAGATGGAGACGCAACTGAAGAGCGGGCGCGCGGCGCTGGACCAGTTGCGCGAGGACCGCGCCGGGCTGTCGAGCGAGCTGGCCAAGCTCAAGTCCGATCTGGAGCACCTGGAGGCGAGCTGCCTTGCCGAGGTCAACGTGGAGGCGCAGGTGCTGCGCGCCGACGAAGAGATTGGGCGGCTGACCGGCGAAGAGCTGACGGCCGAGGAAGAAACCTGCCGCGCGCTGCGCCAGCGGCTGGAGCAGATGGGTCCGGTGAACATGATGGCGCTGGACGAATACAAGGAGACCGCGGAACGGCATGGATTCCTGCTCACGCAGCGCCAGGATCTGATCGAGTCGATCGAAAACACCCAGGAGACGATCAAGGAGATCGACCACATCTCGAAGACCAAGTTCGACGAGGCGTTCACGCAGATCAACGAGAACTTCGGCAGGGTATTCGTGCGGCTGTTCCAGGGCGGGCAGGCGTTCCTGCGCATCACCGATGAGGAGAACCAGGCCGAGAGCGGGCTGGATATCGTGGTGTCGCCGCCAGGCAAGAAGCTGCAGAACGTGCTGCTGTTATCGGGCGGGGAGAAGGCGCTGGCGGCGCTGGCGCTGCTGATCGGCATCTTCCAGTTCCGGCCGAGCCCGTTCTGCGTGCTGGACGAGGTGGACGCGCCGCTGGACGAGACCAACGTGGGCCGGTTTGCCGAACTGATGCACTCGCTGAGCCACGACACGCAGTTCCTTGTGGTGACGCACTCCAGGCGCATGATGCAGGCCGCCGACATGATTTACGGCGTGACCATGCAGGAGCCGGGCGTGTCGAAGGTGGTCAGCGTGCGGCTGGGGCACCGGGAGCAGAAGCGAGCGACGGCGTGAGTAACAGCTTCTAGCTTCGACGGCAGCAGCGCCGAGTGTCGTGATTCCCTCTGACCGCGCGGGTTCCGGAGACGAACGTGCCAGGCAAACTGGAGATGATTGTCGGGCCGATGCGCAGCAACAAGACCGCGGAGTTGCTGCGCCGGATCGAGACGCGGCGCGAATACGCAAAGCAAACCGTGCTGCTGCTGAAGCCCAGCGCCGACACCAAAGCGGCGGCCGGGCTGGTGGAAAGCCGCAACCGCAACGGCTGCGGAAAGATGGAGGCGGTCGAGTTCCCTTCCCACGATCCGTGGTCGGTGCTGCCGATCGTCTCAGCGGAGGAACAACGGATCGGCAAGCGGATCGAGTGCATTGCGCTGGACGAGGGGCAGTTCGTGCAGGACCTATTCTCGTTCGCCAAGCGGCTGCTCGACTCCGGCTACGACGTGATGGTGTCGGGACTGGAGCTGGACTTTCGCGGCATGCCTTTCGGCGAGATGCTGGATCTCTCGTGGCTGGTGCGGACCTACGCGGGCAACGTCACGGAGCTGGTGGCCTACTGCAGTTGCGGCGCGAAGGCGCTCTATCCGCAGCGGCTGGTGGACGGAAAGCCGGCCCACTACTCCAGCCCGATCGTCGCGGCCGGAGACAACTACGAGCCGCGGTGCGAAGAGCACTTTGTGCTGCCGGGCAGGCCGCATTAACGAGGGAGCCAGGGAACGAGAGAGCAAGGGAGCAAGGGAGCCAGTCGACCGGCCGGATTCACCGGTGCGTCGGCGTGTATCTGGCGGCGGGCTCCGGATGTCGCCGGAGAACGGAAAAGCCCGTCGTGCGAACGGGCTTTTTGAGCAAAGCAGTGAAAGGGGCGCTTAATGGACTAACTTAGTCCACTTTCGGGGCGGTGTCAATCGAAAATTCGGCGGCTGTGCGATGATTGGCGCGGGAAAGAGCCGGGTGGTCTGGATTCCCTGGGAATGCCCCGTTCATTGACAAGCCCCGCAAGAACCCTCCGGTTGCAGGCGGCTCGGCTCCGGGGAACGCGTTCAGCGGGAGGCAGCAGCTCGATGGCTCTGGAGCCAGCCGATGACGCGGCGCTCGTATTCCTCGGGTTCGGCGCCGAGCGCTCCGGTGTGGCCCGCATCGGCCGGCTCCCATAGGACAACGTTGGGATTGCGCCCGCGGCTCACGGCCAGAATCTTCTCGTCGTTGCGAGGAGGGAGGTTGTCGTCGAGGAGGCCGTCGATGAGGAAAACGGGAACGCGGCTGGTGGCGACGGCGCGGGCGGGATTGTCCTGCGCGAGGTTGACCGAGTACTTCCAGCGGACGTAGAGGAATCCAAAACCGATCGTGGGGCGCAGCAGGGTACGGCCGAGCCAGGGGCCGGTGCCGAACCACTGGCCGATGCGGTCGAAGGATGCATCGCGGAAGCTCGAAAAGGGCGATTCCGCAACCACCGCGCAATAGCCGCGAATGGTCCTGAGCGATTGCAGGACCTGGGCGGCGCCCATGGACTCGCCCAGACCGTTGATGCAGTGCGGGGCCTCGGTTTGCGCGAGCCAGTCGAACCAGCGACGGATGTCGTCGGCCTCCTTGACGCCATAGGTGGCCACATCGCCGCCGCTAAGGCCCTGCGCGCGGGAGTCTGGAAGGAGCACGGAGTAGCCGTGGCGGAGAAGGAGCTCGGCGGGGGCGAGCAGGCCGAGGCGATTGTCGCCTTGGCCGTGCAGGACGATGACGGCATCGCCATTGCCTTGATTGGCGCGGAAGAACCAGGCGCGAAGAACGACGCCGTCAGCGGCGGTGATGGCGGTTGGCTGCAAGGTGGCGTTGTCGGCCTTGGCCATGGCGGCGGCCTGCGCTTCGTCGGCCGGAGTGAGAGCGCGGCGGCCCGGGTGGAGTGCGCCTTCGGCGGATTGGATTCCCGCCACGGCGCAAACGCCGAGCCACACGGCGGCGAGGGCCGCGACCGACCAGAGGATTCTTATGAGGAGTTTCATCTGCGGTCCATTTTATCCGCGACAAGGGGCGAGGAGCGCCGACTGGAATGGAACGGCGTGGGGGCGGATCGTGCGGGGCGTTCGATGGGCCAAATCGATAGCGATGGAAGCGCGAGTGTTCACGGAGCTCTTCGTGGGCAAAATTTCGCCCCCGAAGGAACGCGTCGCTTCGGAGGCGCTTGCAGTGCAACTTACACAAGATAAAGACGGGGACCAGTAGCCGGCACTGGAGGTCGGTAGCGCGCGGCTACTGGTGATCCCTGCACTAAACGAGACAAGCCGCGGCTTCCCCTTTCCACTGCTGCCTCGTGCCAACCGGCTCAAAGAGAGCTATTCGTACACGCCCTCCGAACCCTGATGACTTTTGCAGTGTCTCTGATGCGAAGGGTGCATTCCGTGACCGCCGTCACAGGGGTTTGTGTTAGGCGGGACAGCAGGAATGCCGTGCGATGAGCGCACTCCATCGAGACGAGAACTGATTGCATCCTTTCATGCGCGAACCGAAAAGCGTCTCTCGCGTGCGAAGGCCTGGATTCATTGGGCGCCGCTTGCGGAACGACCGAAGAGCTTGCAGAAAATCAGAGTCAAATTCGCGCCCCTTCACCGCGAGGACAAAGAAGTCCCCGGCCGAATAACCGCATCAAGATGTGGCACGGCCCAGGGACGGCGAACGGAGTCGCGGACAATGCGGCCGTCAGGGCGCGAAAAGAGAAAATTCCGGTGCGCGAAAGACGATTGACAAAGCGCGCCGGCCGCCGGAGAATCGGAGACTCAGTCCTCTTCTAAGGAAGATTCCTTGTGGCAGCACTCCTGACAACGAACCTGGGAAATGTGCCTTTGCTTGGCCGGGGCAAGGTGCGCGATCTGTATGCGGTGGACGGCCATCTTCTGCTGGTGGCGACGGACCGGATCTCGGCCTTCGACCACGTGCTGGCGACGGGGATTCCCGACAAGGGCAAGGTGCTGACGCAGATTTCGCTGTTCTGGTTCGACCTGCTCAAGAAGCTGGTTCCAAACCACTTGATCACCGCCGATGTGAGCGAGTTCCCGGCCGCGCTCCAGCCATATCGCGATCAGCTTGAGGGCCGGTCGATGCTGGTGAAGCGGGCGCAGATGTTCCCGGTGGAGTGCGTGGCGCGTGGATACCTGACGGGATCGGGCTGGAAGGAATATAAGGCGTCGGGGACGGTGTGCGGGATCGGTCTGCCGGCGGGACTTCTGGATGGTTCGCGGCTGCCGGAGCCAATCTACACGCCGGCGACCAAGGCTGAGGGCGGCGAGCACGACGAAAATATTTCGTTTGACGCGGTGGTGAAGGTGGTGGGCGCCGATGCGGCCGCCAAGCTGAGAGAGTTGACGCTGGCGATCTACCAGAGGGCCGCGGACCACGCGGAGTCGCGCGGATTGATCCTGGCGGATACGAAATTCGAGTTTGGCGCGACCGAAGAGGGAATCATTCTGGCCGACGAGGTGCTGACGCCAGACTCGTCGCGCTTCTGGGACGGAAAGACGTGGAAGCCGGGAGGCGCGCAGCCGTCGTTCGACAAGCAATTCGTGCGCGACTATCTGGAAGAAATCCGCTGGAACAAGCAGGCGCCCGCGCCGGGCCTGCCCGAGGAAGTTGTAGAGCGTACGCGGGCCAAGTATCTTGAGGCATTCCGGCGCCTGACGGGACGGGAGATCGAATCGTAGGGATGGCCGCCGGCAGGGCCGGCAGCGCTCCAAGAAACGCGGGATGGAAGCATGACGTGGGTGGATTGGATCATCGTTGCGGTCATCGCCGGGTCGACCATCGGCGGGCTGGCGCAGGGATTCTTCCGCGCGGCGTGCTCCCTGGCCGGGCTGATCCTCGGTCTGGTGCTGGCGGCGTGGAACTACGCGTTTCTGAAGCCGCTATTCCTGCCCATTGTGAAGATCGAGTCGGTGGCAAGCGCCATCGGGTTTCTGTTGATCGCATTGGCGGTGATGGCGATCGCGAACCTGGTGGGAAACTTCCTGGCGAAGATGATGCACCGGATGGGGCTGGGATGCCTGGATGCGATGGCCGGGGCGGCGTTCGGATTCATCCAGGGTGGGCTGCTGGTGCTGGTGTGCATCCTGACGATCGTGGCGTTCTTTCCCAGCGAGCGCTGGATGGCGGAGGCGCGGCTGCCGAAGCTGTTTTTCGGAGCGGCCCACGTGAGCACGCACGTGACTCCCGGCGAACTGGGCCAACGGGTGCGCAGCGGGTTGCTGCTGCTGGAACACGAGTCGCCGGAGTGGATGCGCCCCGGGGGAAGTTCTTGATCTGAGATTTTTCGAAAAATGATTTGCCGAAGAACGGCAAAGACGGTTTAGACTGGTGGGGTCAAAAAACAAGCAAGAGGGCGATGTGAAGCGAGAACTGGACAGCCTGGTGACGCAAATGCACTCCAGCGGAGTCCGCTACGAAGAAGCGGTGCGGGAGTTCAAGAGACAGTATCTGCGTGAAGTACTGGTCGCACACCGGGGAAACCAGTGTAAGGCGGCAGAGGAACTGGGGATGCATCGCAACACGCTCAGCCGGGCGATGGCGGAGTTGGGGCTGGAGCTAGCGGAGGTTCGCGCCGAGCTCAAGCGTCCGCCGCGGAGCGAACGTCCTTTCTTTAGCGTGTATCGGCAGGGCTTTCGCCAGGGCTGATCGCGTTCGGCCCGAATGATGCCAACAATTCAGCAGAACATGGAACGACGGGTTGCGATCGAGCCGGGATTCGTGTGGGACGGGCAAGACGCATATCTGTTCGACATCGACGGCACGCTGCTGCGCAGCCGGGACCGCGTGCACTATGAATCGGTGGCCCGGAGTGTGAAGCGCGTGACCGGATTCGAGATCACGCTGGCCGGGGTGACGATCGCCGGGAGCACGGACACGGCGATTCTGCGCGAGGCGTGCCGGCAGGCAGGGGTTCCCGCCAGAGTGCTGGAAGAACAATACGATGCGATCCTGGAAGCGATGCGGAACAGCGTAGTGGAACGGCGCGAGGAGCTGGACCCGGAGCTGATGCCGGGCGTGAAGCAGGCCCTGCACCACCTGGCGCGGAAGGGCGCATTACTGGGGGTGGCCTCGGGAAACCTGGAGGCCATCGGGTGGATCAAGATTGAGAAGGCGGGGCTGCGCGAGTGGTTCCGCTTCGGCGGATTCAGCGACGATTTTCCCGTTCGGCCGGAGCTGGTGGGCCAGGCGGCGCGGAAGGCGCGGGAGCTGGCCGGATCCGGAGGCGTGACCGGCGCGCGAGTCTGCGTCGTGGGCGATACGCCGCGGGACATCGAGGCGGCGCGGGCCAATTCCCTTCCGGTGATTGCCGTGGCGACAGGACGGTCCAGCTTCGACGAGCTGGCGAAGTACCGGCCGGATGCCTGCGCAACGTCGCTGGCGGACTTGATGACAATGGGCGCGGGTACACCATGAACGAGCACGCGGCAAGAACGCAAACCGGGGCACGCAACGAAGCGCGGGCGCGAGCGATGGCGTGGATGATGGGGCTTGCGCTGGCGCTGACTCCGGGCGCGTTCGCAGCACAGGCGGCGAACACCGCGACGCCGGGAGGGCAGGCCGCGCCGGTGAATGACGGCGCGCCGGCCGGCAGCGGAGCGACGGGAAGCCAAGCAAAGCCGGGGACGCAGCCGACCGGCGAGATTCCCGCGCCGGCCAGCCAAAGCAACGAGCCGCGCGGGAGCGCGAAGCGGAAGGCGGCAAAGCTGTACCTGGAATCGAGCAAGCTGTTTCTGAATCGCCAGTTCGAGGAGGCGATGAAAGGGTTCGAGCAAGCGGCGGCGCTGGATCCTTCGAACGCCGACTACCCGCTGGCGGCCAATGTGGCGCGGGGCCACGCGGTGACGGCGCTGATTCAGGACGCGGCCAAGAATCGGCTGCTGGGCAACGAATCGGCGGCGCGCGAGGCGCTGATGCGCGCCCTGGCGCTGGATCCCAAGAACTTCGAGGCCAGCCAGCATCTGGACGAGCTGGGCGCGGACCAGATGCGCACGCAACCCAAGGCCCTTTATGCCGAGAGCGCGAGCCGAATCGCCGGCCCGGAGCAGCTTCTGGCCGCGCCCGCGCCGCAGACCTTCCACCTCCGCGGCGACCAGCGGCAGGTGATCGTTCAGGTGTTTCAGGCATATGGCGTGAAGGCCATGCTCGACGACAGCGTGCCGCCGAATCAGGTGCGCGTCGATCTGGACGAGGTCCGCTTTTCCGACGCAACGCGCATCCTCGGCATGATCACGCGCACTTTCTATGTGCCGATCGACGCGCATCACGCGCTCGTGGCCAGCGACACGCGCGACAACCGCGAGCGGCTGGTGCCGGAAGAGACGGAGACGGTCTACCTGGCCGGGATGAACGCGGACGACATGACCCAGGTGGTCAGCCTCGCCAAAGACGTGTTTCAGGCGCAGCAGGCGCAGCTCGATTCGTCGCAGCAGGCGCTGACGGTGCGTGCGCCCTCAGCGACGCTGGACGCGTTCAACGCGACGCTGCGGAGTCTGCTGGCGGGACGCAGCCAGGTACTGCTGGACGTGCGCCTGATCCAGGTGGCGCACACCGGCCAACACAACACCGGCGTGCAATTACCGCAAACCATCGCGGCCTTTAATGTGGTGGCGGAGGAGCAGACGCTTCTCAGTCAAAACTCGACGCTGGTGGAGGAGATCATCTCCTCGGGACTGGCGTCGGAGAGCGACCCGCTGGCGATTCTGGCGATTCTGATCGCTTCGGGCGAGGTCTCAAGCTCGCTGCTTTCGAGCCCCTTCGTATTGTTTGGCAATGGAATCACGGAATCCGCGCTGGAGCCGGGAACGACGACGTTCAATCTGAGTCTCAACACGTCGGACTCGAGGGCACTGGACCAGATTCAGCTTCGTCTCGAGGACGGCGAGGATGGAACGATCAAGGAGGGGGAGCGATACCCCATTCAAACCTCGTCCTATTCGAGCCTGTCGTCGACCTCGTCGACGATCGCGGGACTGACCTCGGCGGGAACCTCGAGCAGCCTCAGTTCCCTGCTCTCGTCGTTGACCAGCTCGACCGCAGCCAGCATCCCAATGGTGCAGTACCAGGACCTGGGACTGAACTTGAAGGTCAATCCCAAGGTGCTGCGCAACGGCGACGTCACGCTGAGCATCGACATGAAGCTCGACGCGCTGTCGGGAACGTCGATCGACGGGAATCCCGTGCTCGACAACCGGGCGTATTCGGGGGTGGTGACGCTGAAGGAGGGGGATGCGGCGGTGGTGGCAACGGAAATGGACAAGTCGCAGAGCCTGGCCATCAGCGGGACACCGGGTATCAGCGAAATTCCGGGGTTGAACGACACATCCAGCAGGGACTTGCAGCAGAATTATGCGACGCTGGTGATCGTGATGACCCCGCACGTCGTCCGCGGGCCGCAAGCAGCGGGACATACGGCAATGATGCGCGTGGAGAGGGGCTCGGGGACGCGGTAGACGCAAGACACCGCGCGCCGGCTGCCGCAGGATTCGTTACTCCCATCCTTTCGTCACCCAGGTGGCGAAAGGATGGGGCACGGTCCAGAGCGTGCGTTACTGGCCGGCGACGCCGTCGACCTTGATCTGATAGTCGATGAGCTTCTTGATCAGATCGTAGGACTGAGCGGCGCCGATCGGGCGGCCGTTGATGAGCAGGGTGGGGGTTTCGTTAATGTTCAGATCTTTCGCCAACTGGACCGATGCGTCGATGTTGGCTTTGACCTCGGGCGTAGCGGCGCAGGCCGCGATCTTGGCCGGATCGAGCCCGGCTTTGACGACGGCGGCGTTGAGCGTGAGCGTGGCGCCGTCGGCACTGGCCAGGCCGTCCTGGCCGTCAAAAACAGCGGCGGCGAACTGAAAGAATGCGGAGCTGCCTCCCAGCTTGGCGACGCAAACACCGTACTCGGCTGCGCTCAACGCCTGGGGATGGTACGGCAGGGGATAGTTCTCAAAGACGATGCGGGCCTTGGGATAATCCGCGAGAAGTTTCTCCATATTGGCCTGAGCCGATTTGCAGTGGGGACACTGGAAGTCGGCAAACTCGACCAGCTCGAGGTCCTTCGAAGCCGACCCGCGATACGGGCCGTCGGCGCGCTGTTGAAGCGTCTTGCGGGTATCGGCAAACGGGTGGTCACCGAAGGGGATCACGTCGTCGCCCACGATGATGTGCTTGCCGTCCGGAAGGGCGAAGAAAATCAGGATCTGGGGCTTCTGATTGCCGGTCTTGTCGCCAAAGAGAACGGCGACTTTGCTGACCCCGTCAACCGGAGTCTTGAGGATGGCCTGTACCTGCCAAACACGGTCGCTGTCGTAGCCCCAATTGGCCCCCATGAATGCGTTGACCAGTTCTTTTGTCGGCGTGGCGGCGGTAAAGTAGGCCGGGTCGGGCGTGGGAAAAACCGGGGGACCGGACGGAGCCGGCGCCGATGGCGTCGCGGACTGTTGGTCCTGAGCCGCGGGAGCGGCCTGCTGGTCCTGCGCGGACGGAGCGGCATTGGAATCGGGCGCGGGCGGCACGTGCTGCTGAGCAGCGGCGAAGACGGCGGTAGCGCAGAGCGAAACGAGCGCGAAAGCGCTGAGAAAACGAGCGGAAAAGCGGATCAAGCGGTTCTCCTTTGAAGGCGGGAAAAACTCCCTCTCATTAGCTTATACCGGGGCGCCGGTCACACTTGGACCTTGACGGCGATGGGAAACCTGCGGCCCATGCCGAAGGACTTGGAGGTGACCTTGAGGACCGGAGCGGCCTGCTGGCGCTTGTACTCGGAGCGCTCGACCAGGCGGACCACCTGTTGGACGAGATCGAGGGGAAAACCGCACTGGCGGGCGATGCGCTCGGGAGTTTCGTATCGCTCGACGTAGGCCTCGAGGATGGGATCGAGGACGTCGTATGGGGGCAGAGAGTCGGTGTCCATCTGGCCGGGTCGCAGTTCGGCGGAAGGCGGTTTCGTGAGGACGGCCTCGGGGATGATTTCGCGCTCGCGATTGAGCCAGCGGCAGACAGCGTAGACACGAGTCTTTACGAGATCGCCGATCACCGCCAGGGCGCCGACCATGTCGCCGTAGAGGGTGCAGTAACCGACGGCCATTTCGGATTTGTTGCCTGTGGTCAGGACCAGGGCGCCGAACTTGTTGGAGAGAGCCATCAGAATCGTGCCGCGAATTCGCGGCTGGATGTTCTCTTCGGTGATGCCGGCGGGCAGGCCAGCGAAGAGCGGTTCGAGCGCCTGATTGAACTCGGCGAAAAGCGAACTGATCCCGATCGTCTCGAAGCGGATGCCGAGGTTGAGGGCAAGCTGGCGGCTGTCGTCGATGGAGCCAGCCGAGGAATACGGGCTTGGCATGCCGATGCCGATGACATTCTCGGGGCCGAGGGCCTCGGCGGCAATGGCGGCGACGAGCGCGGAGTCGATGCCGCCGCTCAGTCCGACGATGGCCTTGCCAAAGCCGCATTTGCGTACGTAGTCGCGCGTGCCCAGGACAAGGGCGCGGTAGGCTGCTTCGGTGTCATCGTCTTCGGGCGCAGGCGCGGGCGGTGCGTTGAATGGGTCGACGAGGACAAGGTCCTCGTGAAACGAAGCGGCCTGGGCGATGAGCTCGCCGCGCGCATTGAGGGCCAGCGAAGAGCCGTCGAAGATGAGGCTGTCGTTGCCGCCGACCTGGTTGCACATCAGGACGGGAATGGAGTCGCGGCGAGCGATGGCGGCCAGCATCTGGCGGCGGACGGTGCGCTTGCCGTGCCAGAAGGGAGAGGAGGAGATGTTGATGTGCAGATCGGGATGCTCGCGCATCAGCTCTTCCATGGGGTCGACGGCGTAGAGGCGGCGCGGCCAGAAGTTCTTGTCGTTCCAGGCGTCCTCACAGATGGTGACGGCGAGGCGGACGCCGTCGAAGTCGATCACCTTCTGCGCGCCTGCCGCGGAGAAGTAACGCTGCTCGTCGAAGACGTCGTAGAAGGGCAACAGGCGCTTCGACTGCTCGAGGAGCAGTTGGCCGCGGTCGAGGAGAACGGCGGCGTTATAAGCGTGCTTGCACCCCACCGACGACGACCCGTCGGCGGGGACCCCGCTCTTGCCATCGTCCCGGCCGGTGGGAAGCGCGACGCCAGCGAGGACGGCCGTGGGCAGATCGCGGGTGGCGACGGCGAGGTCGTCGACCGCGGAACGGCAGCGGGCCAGGAAACTGGGCTTCTCAAGGAAATCGGCGGGCGGATAGCCGCAAATGGCCAGCTCGGAATAGACGGTGAGGCGCGCGCCGAGGTCCGCGGCGCGGCGGCTGGCGGCAACAATCTTTGCGAGGTTGCCGGTGAAATCTCCGACCGTCGGATCGATCTGGGCGAGAGCGATCTTCACACATCCAGTCTAAATGGCTTGCCGCGGCAAAGGCGGCAAAGGCAGGCCGGTCTCTGTCGGCTGCCTCGATGAAGCCCCACAAAAGGGGGATTTTATGCGCAATTGCAACTGCCTAGAATCAGCATAAGTGTCTGTATTCGACCCCGTGACTGCGGAACTCCAAGGTCATCCGTCGAAGAGTCCGTTCAAAGGCGGCGACACCGCCGGGAGGACAACATCGAACCTCAACAGCGATTGGCCGACCAGTTAATCCGCGTACGGCTGGTCTCGGAAAGGGACGTGGCCGCAGCGCTCGAGCGGGTGATCACGCGGGGCGGCAGCCTTGCCGAGCATCTCGTCGCGATTGGAGCGATCGATGAACTTGTGCTTGAGGCGTTCCTGAACCGGGTTCCGGAGGAGCCGGCCGACCTTGCGGCCACCGGCATCGACGACACCGACCTTCTGTCGCTGTTCATGAAGCATATTTTCGCGGGGAGGCTGGAGAAGGTCGGCCAGATTGCGGACGCGGTCCGGCTGCCCCAGCACCTGGTGATGGACTTGGCGCGGCTGGCCATCGAGCGCCAACTCCTGTATTCGCTCGGTTCGCACCACTCCGACAGCATGTTGGAGATGCGCTATGGGCTGAGCGAGGAAGGCAAGCGATGGACAATCGACGCCCTGGAGCGGTCGGGATACATCGGACCGGCACCGGTGACACTGGAGGAGTTTGTCGCAAGGGTGGAGCAGCAGAAGCCGACCAAAGAGCGCATCACGATGGACCGGGTTGCAGAGGCAACCGGCGATCTGACGCTCGACGATAGCGTCCTGGCTCAGTCAGGGCCGGCCCTGAACTCCGGGCGGGCGATCCTGTTGTATGGCCCGCCGGGAAACGGCAAGACCTCGGTTGCGATCCGATTCGGCACCTTGTTCAGCGACGTGATCCAGGTTCCCTACGCAATCATGGTGGAAGGCCAGATCATCCGCTTCTTCGATCCCCGCATCCACGTTCCGGCGGCTGGGGCGGGGGGCGGCGAGCAGGACAGCGCAGCGGAGAGTTTCCGGCGCCAAACCCACGACCGGCGCTGGATCTCGTGCAAGAGGCCGTTCGTGGTGGCAGGCGGCGAACTGACTCTCGACATGTTGGATTTGCGCTACGACTCGAGCGGGCATTATTACGAAGCCCCGCTCCACATGAAGGCGCTGGGCGGTTGCTTCCTGATCGACGACTTCGGGCGGCAGTTCGTCAGCCCCAAACACCTGCTGAACCGGTGGATCGTGCCGATGGAGAACCGGGTGGACTACATGAAGCTGCGAAACGGGGCCAGCTTCACCATTCCATTCGAGGAGATCGTGATCTTCGCGACCAATCTGGATCCGGAAGATCTGATGGATTCGGCATTCCTGCGCCGGATTCCGTACAAGATCGAGATCGCCCCGCCGGACGCGGACCAGTTCCGGCGCATTTTGGAGAGGGAATGCGAGCGGCACGGGATGATGGTGAACGATGAGACCGCGAATTACATCATGTACCTGATCACGAAGGAGAAACAGCTCGGACTGGCGGGATATATGCCCGGCTTCATTGTGGAACAGGTCGTGGCGACGTGCCGTTTCCTGGGAAAGCCGGCGGAGGTCAAGTCGCCGTACATCGAATACGCGATCAACAACCTGCGGGTGAAGCGGAACGCGGATCCACGGACGCGGCGAAGCGGTTCCGAAGAAGACGGCGCAGAAGCGACGGCGAACGGGCCCAGGGCGTACCGGGATTCGGAGATCGAAGGACGTTAAGCGCCGGTGCCGGCAAAGACCACGGCGATCGTGCGCAGGATGATCTTGAAATCGAGCCAGATGCTCCAGTTCTCGATATAGGTGACGTCGAGCGAAACGTAGCTGGCAAAGGAGGGGTCCTGGCGACCCTGGACCTGCCAGAGACCGGTGATGCCGGGGGTCACATCGAGGCGCCGCAGATGGTGGAGATCGTATTTGCGGACCTCGCCGGCCAAGGGGGGACGGGGCCCGACGACGCTCATATCGCCGCGCAGGACGTTGAAGAACTGCGGCAACTCGTCGAGCGAGTACTTGCGCAAGAGACGACCGATGCCGGTCACGCGGGGGTCGTTGGCGACTTTGAACAGCACGCCGTCGCGCTCATTCATGTGCATTAGCTCGGCGCGGCGCCGATCGGCGTCCCGGACCATGGTGCGGAACTTGATGCAGCGAAAGACGACGCCCTTCTTGCCGATACGCTCCGAGGTGTAGAAGACCGTTCCGGGCGAATCCATCTTGATGGCGATGGCAATGGCCAGCAGCAAGGGCGAAAGCACTATAAGCATCAGAGCCGAAAACATCATGTCGAAGACGCGCTTGAAGACCAGGCTGATTTCGGGCACCGCGCCGCGGTGCAACGGAATGGTGGGAAACTGGCCGATGTACTCGATCGTGCTGTTCCAGGCAAGGCCGTCGTAAAGGTCGGGCACCACGCGGAGGTCCACTCCGTGGTTGCGCGCCTGCTCCAGCACATTCTGGACAATGCCGCGCTCGCAGGGAGTGGCGAAGAAGATCTCGTCGATGAACTGCTTGCGTGTGTACTGGAAGAGGGTGTCAAGGTCGCCGACGATATCGCTTGACCCTAGCCCTTCGTAGCGAGAGGAGCCGGGCAGTTCAATGAAGCCCTTGAACGTGTAGCCGAGGTGGCGGATCTTCTCAAGGTGCTTGCGGAGCGAATGGGCCTCGAGACCGGTGCCGACAATGAGGATGTTGCGGGTATCCAGGCCACGATCGAAGCGCCGGTAAAGCATGATGCGATACACGAGCCGGCGCAGACCAACCGCAACGGTGACCAGAGCGACGGTGCCGAGGACGATGACGCGTGGAATGTCTTCGGCCTGGAGAAGGTAGAGCGCGCCGGCGAGGAAAAGGCCGGAGGTGAAGCAAGCCTGGGCGCTCATCCTCTGCTCGTGGAGGAAGTTGGTCATGTGCGTCGGCGTATAGAGATGAAGGCGCCGGCTGGTGACGATCAGGACCAGCGTGTATCCACACAGCAGAGCCAACAGAATGCCCATGGAGCGGCCGCGGAACAATGTGCCGTGCGAGAAGACCCTGGCACTATCCAGCGGGCTGACGCGCAACTTATAAAGCGTAGCGATGACCGCGGCAACGCAGACCGTGATCACGTCCATGACCATCCAGAGTCTGGCAGTGCCTCGCGGCCCCCTTGCGGAGCCTGCAGCGGCACGCGCTTCCCCCTCCGCCGATGCAGCCAGCGAAGTGGACAGTTTTTGCCAGAAATCCGAACTCGCCATAGGAAACGCGCAGACCTCAAACTTCGTGAAGCGCCCGGAAAACGGAACTACCGGGAGTCATTCGCAATGCGAGTGAACCAAGACAAAGCTGAAACGCAAGGCTGAACCCGTGGTTGGCCGACTGGACGCTTTGATTGCTGTTCCTTCATAACCGACACGGCCTGCAGCCAGGAGTTGCGCTGACCAAGTCGCCACGGCTTGTCCCTGTCCAGAAGCGGCATCTCTTCTTGCGCTTCGCTGGGCCCTTGGCCGGAAGACATTGTTCCCGGCCTGACTTGAGAGCGGAAACCAAGGCAGCAAAGTGGTGCGTAAGTGCATTGGCCTGATTCTATTGCCAGTGGCGCGCCATTGGTCGCTGATAAAGAAATAGAAAAGTGGAATCAAAACAGCGCTTTCGGACACCTTGCTTCGGCCCCGAAGGGGAATTCGCACATCGCATTTCCCTTCGATTTCAACGAAATGTTGGACGCGACTCAATGCTTCAAGCATCACACTGGGCCGAGTTTGTCCGCAAGAAGAATCATACCTCCTGGAATTACGCGGAATGCAAGAATTGCGTCACCTTGGGGGTAACACGGCCGTGCCAGCCCGTGACACTTTAGAGTGTTACCAAATTTAACCTATTTATTTTGATGGCAATAAATATGCATCAAGAGCGAGGAACTGGCGGATATCGGGATCCGATGAGGCGAGGAATCCACCGAGCGGACCAAAATATAACGCCCTACCCTGGTGCAGGAAGAGCACGGAATCGGCAAGGCCCTGTGCAAAACGCGTATCGTGCGTAACGACGATGCTGGTGAAACCGAGCTGGTGCTTGAGCCGTTGAATGATGCCACCGAGGCGACGGGCAATCAGGGGATCAACCATTGTGGTCGGCTCGTCGTAAAGGACAATTTCAGGTTGCGCGGCCAAAGCGCGAGCAATGGCCACGGCCCGCTTGCGCCCGGTGGAGAGACTGGAGGGAAGAAAGTCGACCACATCTTCCGCGCCCACGAGATCGATGAGGCGGACAACGACCTGATCCACCTGATCGTCGGCCAGGCCGCCCTTCTCGCGCAGGGGAAAAGCCACATTCTCGCGGACACTGAGAGAGTCGAAAAGCGCCCCGTTCTGAAAGACCATCGTGATTTGCTTGCGAACGGCGCGCAGGCCCTCTTCGTCAAGGCCGGTGATCTCCTGCCCGTCGACACGAATCGATCCGGAGTCGGGCTTGAGAAAGCCCATCAGAAGGCGAAGCGAGACGGATTTGCCCACGCCGCTGCGGCCGAGGATGCAGAGGGTCTGACCGCGGCCGATGGAAAAGCTCACGTTCTCGAGCACCGGGCGGCCATCGAAGGCGATGGAGACATCGTCGAAGACGATGATGGGTTCGGAGGGCTGGGCCGCTTGCGCTGAGGCAGGTTCGGGCGTGGTTTTCTCGGGCTGAGCCAGAGCTTCGAGCTCCGCTTCGAGCGGCTCGAAGGAATCGGGATCGGCGGGGGCTCGAAGAGCGCCATGGAAACAGACTACGCGATAGCGGCCGGGAGGTGCGAGACCAGAGACCCGCCGGATAGCCGGCCGAAGGCCGCGCGGTGCGCCACGCGGAGAAAGATGGCGGGAAGACTTTCCCACCCTTTCGCCCGCTTTGGCGGACGAAAGGATGGGGCACGGAGAGACCGAAGTGAGCCGCAGAATTAGCTGCCCACTTCCTCCAGGAAACGGATGATCGACTGAATGCCCAGCTCGAAGTTCCTGAGATGGAACTTTTCGTTGGGGGCGTGGATGTTGTCGTCGGGCAATCCGAAGCCCATCATGACGCTGGGCTGGCCGAGGTAGCGGTCGAAGTCGCCGACGATGGGAATGGAGCCGCCTGAACGGATAAAGACCGTGTCCTTGCCCCAGACCTCATGCAGGGCGCGCGTGGCGGCCTGGATGTAGCGATTGTTGACGGGGATGAGGCAGGCGTCGCCGGAGTGAATCAGGCGCACATCGATGTCGACGCCAGCGGGTGCGATCTTCTCGACGTAGCTTTTGTAGAGCGCGAAGGCCTTGGCCGGGGTCATGTTCGGAACCAGGCGCATGGAGATTTTGGCAAGGGCCTTGGCGGGAATGACGGTCTTGGCGCCCGCGCCAATGAAGCCGCCGGGCATGCCATGCACTTCGAGCGTGGGACGGGCCCAGGTGCGTTCGAGTACGCTGTAGCCGGCTTCGCCAACGAGCTGCTTCGAGCCGACCTCGGCCTTGCGGTACTCCTCCTCGTCGAAGGGCAGGCTGCGCCAAGCGGCGAGTTCCTCGGGACTCGGCGGGACAACGTCGTCGTAGAAGCCGGGGATGAGGATGTGGCCGTTCTCGTCCTTGAGCTTGGCGATGATGTGCGCCAGTGAAACAAAGGGGTTGGGCGCGGCGCCGCCGTACATGCCGGAGTGAAGATCGGACTTTGCGCCCCGGACTTCAAGCTCGGTGTAGATCATGCCGCGGAGGCCGACGCAAAGGGTGGGCAGGCCGGGCGCGAAGAGCTCGGTGTCGGAGACCAGAGCGAAGTCGGCTTTGAGATCGGCAGGCTTGGAGGCAACGTAGGCCGCAATCACCTCCCCGCCCACCTCCTCGTCGCCTTCGAAGAGCACGCGGACATTGATCGGAAGCGCTCCGTTCGCAGCCAGCAGCGATTCGAGGGCCTTAACCTGCGCCCAAACCTGGCCCTTGTCGTCGGCCGAGCCGCGGGCATAGAGGTTGCCGTCGCGCACGGCCGGCTCGAAGGGCGGCGAAATCCACTCGTCGATGGGATCGGTGGGCTGGACATCGTAGTGGCCATAGAGGAGCACGGTGGGCTTGCCGGCGGCGTGCAGCCAGTCGGCGTAGACCAGCGGATGGCCCTGGCCTTCGATCAGGCGTCCGTGCTCCAGGCCGATGCGCCCGAGTTCGGCGAGCAGAGTCTCGGCGGCCTTGCGGCAGTCGCCGTCGTGCTCGGGCAGCGTGGAAACGGAGGGGATGCGGAGAAGAGACTTCAATTCATCGAGAAAACGGGAATGATTCTGACGGGCATAGGCAACAGCAGCAGAAGACATGGAACAGCTCCCTTCAAGAAACGGACAGTTGAGAGTATAGACCGGCAAGGCGGCGTGCCGCGCATGGTGCGGACCCGGCGAAAGGGACTATGAACCGGCCGAAGCAAGAGGGTAAGCTAGTGGGATGAACGGAAGGCCCTTATGCAGAACGCCGTAAAGGTGTTGATCGCCGAGGACGAACCGAATGCGCTGGCCGGGCTGGCGGAGCTGATCTCCGGGTGGGGATACACGACGGAAACCGCGAAGGACGGCGTGGAGGCGTGGGAGAAGGCCCTCCAGTGGGAACCGGCGATCGTTGTGACCGACCTGAAGATGCCGCGGATGGACGGCATGGGGCTGCTGGCCAAGCTGGCCGAGGGCGGCGAGGGCCTGAGCGAAAACCTGGCCGTGGTGGTGCTGACGGCGATGGGGTCGATTCAGTTGGCCGTGGACGCCATGAAGATGGGCGCCTACGATTTTCTGCAAAAGCCGGTGGATGCCACGCGGCTGAAGACGATCCTGGCCAATGCCACCAAGCAGCGGACGACGGCGATCGAGCTGGAAGTGGCGCGGCGGCGGCTGCGCGAGTCGGGCGTGCTGGGCGCGCTGGTGGGAACTTCGCGGCAGATGCAGGAAATCTTCCGCCTGATCGAGCAGATCGCGCCGTCGAACGTGCCGGTGCTGATCACGGGCGAGAGCGGGACGGGCAAGGAGCTGGTGGCGCGCACGCTGCACAACCTGAGCCCGCGCAAGGCGCGGCCGTTCGTGGCGGTGAACTGCGCAGCGATTCCCGAGACGCTGATCGAGAGCGAGATCTTCGGACACGAGAAAGGCTCGTTCACGGGCGCCGTGGAGCGGCGGGCTGGGTGCTTCGAGCTGGCCTCGGGCGGAACGCTGCTGCTGGACGAGATCGGCGAGATGCCGTCAGGAACGCAAGCCAAGCTGCTGCGGGTGCTGGAGGAGCGAAAGTTCCGGCGGCTGGGCGCTCGCAACGAGCAGGACACGGATGTGCGCGTGCTGGCGGCCACGAACCGCGATCCGCAGACGGCCGTGGCGGAGGGGCATCTGCGCGCCGATCTTTATTATCGGCTGAACGTCTTCAACGTAGCCATGCCGCCGTTGCGCGAGCACATGGACGATCTGGCGCCCATGGTCGAGTCCATGGTGAATGAGATGAACGAGAAGCACGGGCGCAAGGTGAGCGGGGTTTCGGTATCGATGCTGGACCGGCTGAAGGCGTACAACTGGCCCGGCAACGGTCGCGAGTTGCGCAACACCATCGAACGGGCGGTGATTCTGTGCCCCGATGGCGCGCCATTGGATGCCGGGCACCTGCCGCCGGGATTCGGCAAGGACCAGTCGGCTAGCGTGGCGCTGGCGGACGGCAACGCAATCCTGGTGCGGGTCGGCGCGACGGTGGACGAGGCCGAACGGCTGCTGATTCTGCGCACGCTGGAGGCCACCGGGCAAAACAAAACGCGCGCCGCCGAGATCCTGGGCGTGAGCCTGAAGACTTTGCACAACAAACTGAAAGAGTACAGCCGGGAGCGGCAGGGCGACTGACGTTACATCCTGACCCGGGCCGCGGAAATCGACTTTGATCGATGCACCTGAAGACCAAACTCGTGCTGGCCATCACGGCCCTGGTGTTTCTGATCGCCGGGGTTGTGTCGCTGGTCTACGTGCACCAGTTGGTGAAGGCGGCTGTGCTGGAGACCTACGAAACCAATCTGATGGTGGCCGAGCAGGTGCGGTATGCGCTGCAGAATGCCCTGGTGACCGGGCTCAAAGACCGCACGGTCGATCCCAACAATCCGAGTGAGCTGCGCGCACTGGTGGCGCAGACGGTGCAAAACGATCCGGCGCTGCAATCGGCTTTGGTCTCGGTGAACCGGTATTCGCTCACCGTGTACGACGTGAACATCGGCGACAGCCAGGGCACGACGCTGCTGAGCACCAATCCCGACAACGAAGGCAAGCCGCTGCCTTCGCGGCCGAACTACGACGAATTGCGCAAGGCCGGCCCGCTGCGGATGATGATGCAGGTGTTCGGCGCGCCCAGGATCCTGAATGTCGTGGCCCCGCTTGAGAACAACGGCAAGCTTTTCGCCACGGTGAACGTTGGGGTCCATACGCGTCTGCTGCGCGCCGTCTACGAGCCGCTTTTGAAAAAGGCGTTCTGGCTGATGAGCTTTGCCCTCATTGCGGCTCTGCTGGCGGCGTTCCTGCTGAGCAACCTGGCGCTGCGGCCAATGACGGAGATCAGCCGCCAACTGGACCGGCTGACCGCGGCCGGAGAAGCAGCGGCCGAAGACGCGAAACCAAAGAAGCAGGACGTGGCGGCAGCCGTCTCCACCAAAATCGAGAAGATCGGACAACGGATGCGGAACGTGGAAGAGGTCTACTCGGCGCTGCGCGAGAACCTCGACCAGATTCTGGGCAATCTGCAGGACGGGCTGCTGCTCTTCACCGAAGACAAGCGCGCCGTACTGGTGTCGGAGGCGGCGCGGCGCTTCCTGCAGATGGATCGGGAAAACATCCTCGGCCAGCCGGCAAGCGAGATTTTTGACCGCACAACCGTGCTGGGCCGGTCGCTGGGCGAGGCGATCGACGCCGGCGCGAGCATGGTCAAGAGGGAGATTCGCACCGAGAACGGGCGGCGCATCCAGGCCTCGGTGGACTTCATACAGGACTCTGAGACGCAGCAGGGGCTGGGCGCGCTGGTGACGCTGCACGACCTGGAGTCGGCGGCGGAGATCGAGTCGGAGCTGGAGCTGTCGCGGCGCCTTTCGGCAATCGGGCGGCTGACGTCGGGCGTGGGTCACGAGGTGAAGAACCCGATCAATGCCATTGTGGTGCACCTGGAGCTATTGAAAACGAAGCTGAGCGAGTCGGACAGCGGGGCGGCCCGGCACGTGGAGGTGATCGACACGGAGATCCGGCGCCTGGACCGCGTGGTGCAAACCCTGGTGGACTTTTCGCGGCCGGTCGAGGTGAAACTGCGCGAGCAGGATCTGCGGCCAATCATCAACGACGTGCTGGCATTGGCCGCCGACGAACTGACCATGCGCCGCGTGAAGCTGATCAGCGACATTCCCGCGGAGCCGTTGATCGCCAACGTGGACGCCGACCTGCTGAAACAGGCGGCGCTGAACGTGATCCAGAATGGGGCGCAGGCCATGCCGCAGGGCGGGCGGCTGGAAGTCACCCTCGAAGAGGCTGGGAACGAGGAGAATCTGCAAGCGATGGTGCGGCCAAGGCGGATGACCGGCTCGGTACCGGTGTACGCCGCAGGCTCTTCCGCCGTGCTGCGCATTGCCGACGAAGGCGTGGGAATTCCCGACGATATCCGTGAGAAGATCTTCGATCTTTACTTCACGACGAAGATCGGAGGCAGCGGGATCGGATTGGCGATGACGTATCGCATCCTGCAACTCCATCACGGAAGCATCGAAGTACAATCAAGGCAGGGCCGTGGCACAGAATTCCGGTTGCGAATCCCCCTCGCAGCCACAGACAGGGGACGCCGCACCCTGCAGCCGGCGGCCACCGCAAGCGAGAAGGGGATAGGCAAATGAGGTCGCCCGCCAAGTGCGCCGCGTGGCTGTTGCCGCTTTTGCTGGCGGGCTGCGACCACCTGCCGATCCAGTTCCACAAGCACCCTCCCCTGGTCCCTCTCAACCAGATCCCGATCGAGCAGCCTTCGGAGCCGATCGAGCTGTCGCATGTTGAGCTGCCGCCGGCCGAGCGGCTGATTGCCGGCAGGCCCATCTATAACATGCGGGTGAAGGCCGAGCCGATGACAACGCCGGTACGGCACCGGAGACCGGCGCCTCCGCTGGAAGTGCCCATCCCGCCTCCGGAGACGGCGGTAAATCCGAGCCCGGCGGTGAGCGCGATCGGAGAGCTGTCGTCGGGCGATGCCGGCGATTACCGGTGGCAGACGCAGTCCTTGATCGATTCGATCGAGCGCGGGGTGAACGGCATCAACCGGGGCCTGACCGACAGCGAACAAAAGACGGCCGAGCAGATCCGGGAGTTTCTGAAGCAGGCCCGGACGGCGCTTGCGACAGGAGACGTGGACGGGGCACACACCTTGGCGGCCAAAGCCAAGGTGCTGCTGGACGAGCTGACCAAGTAACGCCGCGCGCAGTGTCTCTACAACTCGCCCCAACTGAGCTTGCTGCGCAAAGCATCGAAGAAGCCCGTGTCGTTGAGGCGGACAAGCTTGACGGTGTGGCTCGAGCGGCAGCAGCGCACCTCGTCGCCTAAGCGCAGCTCCATTCCCTGCTGACCGTCTACCGTGAGCAGAGCGACGTTCGGAACGCCCTCGACGCGCACCGTCAACGAGGCGTCGCCGCGCACCACGATGGGCCGAAGCGTGAGCAGGTGGGGACAGATGGGGGTGACCACCAGGGCGTCGACGTCGGGAGTGAGGATGGGGCCGTTGGCGGCCAGAGTGTAGGCCGTCGAGCCGGTGGGTGTGGAAACGATCACCCCGTCGGCGCGGAAGCGGGCAACGCTGCGGCCATCCAGCTCGACGGCGAATTCGCCCATGCGGGCGATGTCGCCCTTGGAGACGACGATTTCGTTGAGCGCCTCGAAGCTGGCGAGTTCGGCGCCATCGCGCCACAGCCCGGCGTGCAGCATGGAGCGATCGTCAAGGGTATGGCAGCCGGCGCACCAGTTCTCGAGCGTGGCGTAGAGATCGGCGAGGCGAACTTCGGTCAGGAAACCGAGGAAGCCGAGATTCACGCTTAGGATGGGCGTGCCGACGGTGGCGAAGATGCGCGCGGCGGCCAGCAGCGTGCCGTCGCCGCCGAGAACGATGACCAGCGAGGGCGACCGCGAGGGCAACTGGGCGCGATCGACCGACGGCGCGTCGCCGGTGTAGCTGCCGCCCTCCAGGTCCAGCACCGGATCGTAGCCATTCCGGCGCAGCCACGCGACCAAGTCGGGCATGAGCTTCCGGAGCTCCTCCCGGTTTGGCTTGCAAACGATGGCCACGGAGATCATGGGTCCAAGTGTAATGGATTGGGGGAGGCGCGCACTTTGTTTCTACGCCAGGACGGACCGGCCCCGCCTGGCGTAGAGCAGAAACTCCCGGTTTCCCTCGGCGCCGGTGATGGGGGATGGGATTACGCCGGCCACCGTCCAGCCAAGCGAGCGGACGCACGCAGCGACCCGCTCGACGGCCAGCTCGTGCGCGGCGGGATCGCGGACGATGCCGCCCTTGCCGACATGCTGGCGCCCGGCCTCGAACTGCGGCTTGACCAGAACGACGGCCTCGACAAGCGACGGAGCGGCGGCGAGGACCGCCGGAAGCACCAGCGTAGCGGAGATGAACGAAACGTCCATGACGAGAAGCGTCTTTTCTTGGCCCTGGCCGGGCGTTGCCAGCGATCCCGGTTCGAGCAGGCGCGCGTTGGTGCGCTCGAGCAGGCGGACGCGGGGATCGTTGCGCAGCTTCATGTCGATCTGCCCGAAGCCGGTGTCGACGGCAGTGACGTGCGCCGCGCCGCGCTGAAGCAGGCAATCGGTGAATCCGCCCGTCGAGGCGCCGACATCGAGGCAAGCGCGGCCGGTCACGTCGATTCGCCAGTGATCCAGGGCGCCCGCGAGCTTCAGGCCGCCGCGGCTGACGTAGGGCAGATCCTGGCCGAGCAGGCGAAGAGATGCGGCAGAGGAGACGCTGGTGCCGGGCTTGTCGATCTTCTGCTCCCCCTTTTGCTCGGCGACCAGAACCCGGCCGGCAAGGATGAGCGCCCGGGCGCGTTCGCGGCTGGCGGCGAGGCCGCGCTCGACAAGCAGCAGGTCGAGGCGCGTCTTTTGAGGGCGTGGCCGTTCCGGGTTCGATGTTGCCGCATCGGACATGGCCCGCATCACCTCCTCGGAAAATCAAAGGGCCACTCCTTTGCGGGAATGGCCCTTTGGGAAATCAACCCACCGCAGAATCCAGGCACGCTACGGGATGGTCTGGCACTGGGCGAGCGTGTAATTTGCCGTGCCGTAGGTAGAAACCATGAGCGTCGGCGGCAAATTGCAGGGCTGCCCATAGCCGGGGGCGCGGCTGCTGTAGTTGTCGTTGCTGCCGCTGTTGCCGTTCGTCGTGGTCACGCGCAGGTCGACCGGCTTGCCCTCGATCAGAACCGTCGTATCGATCTGATCCGTCACCGTGGGGGTCGATTCGAGGACGGTGATGTAGGGACTGTCGGGCGAGGCCGTGTAGACCTTGGAGTACTCGGAGTTCTGGGTCGCGGCGATGGTGCGTGGGTGGCCGACAACGGTAATTGTCTTCTCCACGGTGTAGGTGGAGAGGTTGACGACAGTCACCGTGCCGTTGCCGGTGCCGCTATCGTCGTACTGATTCGCGGTGTAGGCCTTGCTGCCATCGGCGAGAACGGCCACGGAAGCAGGGTTTGGAGTGGACGTGTTGCCCACCGTAATCGTATGCACGGTTCCGAAACCGCCGGTGATCGCTCCACACGCGGCATAGGTGGTGCAATTGCTGTTGGTGTACGTGTTGGCGTCGTTGCCGTACTCGTCCAGAGGGGCATCGATGACGCTGATCGTTCCGCCATCGTAGTTGGCCACCACGAGCTGTTCGGTTGTGGAGTTGTATTCGGCGAACACCGGGCCCGAACCGGTGGGTAGCTGAATGGACTGGTGGCAGGTGACCCACTGGCCGCTCTGATTCTGGAACGGCGTGCAGGCATCCAGCGTGTTGTTCTTGGTGTTGATGACGGTGATCGTGTCGTCTCCCCGGTTGAGCACGAATAGCCGCTGCAGATCGGGGGTCTGAACGGCGAAGACCGGGCACTTGCCGACGGCGATGGCGGCGTCGGTGGTGTCGCTGGAAATCTCGATCGGCGTAGCGACCCCGGTGGGCGCCTTGGTCGGCGAGAGGTTACAGGTCATGGGCGCGGTGTCGGCGACGTTCTGGCTGATGACATACTCGCGCTGGCCGGTGAGCTTTGGCGATCCGGCGATGAACATGGGCAGGGTTGCAGTGCTTGCCGAGGTGGCAACCGGGACGGCTTTGAGGAAGGCCTCGGGCGAACCGGAAAAGAGATCGACGACGTCTCCGTTGAGGTCCGTGGTCCAGAGTCCGGCGGATGGCGCCATCAGGCTAACCGGCTGCGCCGAGGGAGGAAGCGTGGACTCGGAGACGTTCTTGGCCTGTAGCGACGTGGTGATGGCGAAGTTCGACAATGTGCCGTCGCTGTTGACCGTGTAGCCGGTGGAGGCAGTTTCGTCCACTGTGAATAAAAGCGGACCGGGACCGATCGGCGTCTCATCCATGATCGAGTCGCCGGAATAGTCGATGATCGTCACCAGGCCCGCTGTGCTGGACCCCGTTGACGAAACAACGACGGTGTAGGAGGTGATTTGTGCGGCCGGGCCGCTCGAGGAGATGGGCGTAACCACCGGCCGGTAGTTATCACCACATCCGCCGACGAGGGCCGCAACCGCGAGGGCCGCGCCTGCCTGTGCGAAGAGCACACGCGTCTTGGCTGACTTCGATGAAAAAAGCCTCATGCCGGATCTTTCCTGCTTCCTTGGTGATTGTAAATCACGCGGGCGGGAATACCGGCAGGGTTCGCCGGCGTTCAAGGTCTCCCACGGGGAAACGACGGATCGGGCCGCGGTTTGTCAACCCGGCAGCCGGGTGACGGCCCCTTTTTTCGAGGGCGGCCAGAGGTTAGGATGAGGCGTGGCTCACGAGACGCTGACTTGGCAATCGAAGCTGGTGCTGTTGGCGGTGCTGCCTTTCGCCGGCACTGAGGTGCTGCTCGAGTGCTGGGGCTGGGCCGGCGAAACGGCCTCCGTGGCGCTCTGGACCATCGGGTTGAGCGCGCTGCTGGGACTTCTGACGTGGAATCTGCGAGCAACCACACCGGGCGGGGCAGCCGCGGGCGCGCTGATTACGGCCAGCCTGATGTTTTCTACGATTGCACCCCCCTTCGAGCCGTGGCATACGGCTGTTATTCCCACGCTGGCGGTTTCGCTGCTGGCATTTGCGGCTACGCTGGCGGGCCGGCAGAAAAAGGAGTGGATGGGCACGGCAGAAGCGCGGCGGGGCCGATCGGCGGCGCAGATTGTAGCCAATCTGGGGATCGCGGCGATGGCAGCCAGCGGACCGGTGCAGGCGGGCCTGATGGACAGCAGTTGGCTTCCGCGCACGCTGCACACGCCCAAGCTGGCGCTCGTGCTGGCGCTGGCAGCGCTGGCCGAGGCCGCGGCCGATACCGTTTCTTCGGAGATCGGCCAAGTGCTGGGCGGGCGGCCGCGCATGATCACGACGCTGCGGGCGGTTGAGCCGGGGCGGGACGGTGCAATCAGCGCGGTAGGCACGCTGGCTGGGGTGCTTGCGGCGGCGATCGTTGCGGGTGCGGGAACCTGGGCGCTACGGGGCGACTGGAATCTACTCTGGATGAGCTGCGCGGGCGGAGTGTTCGGTCTGTTTTTCGACAGTCTGCTGGGGGCAACCGCAGAGCAGTGGGGCTGGCTAAACAATGACCTGGTGAACTTTCTTTCGACGGCCAGCGCGGCGGGCTGTGCGATGGGGCTGATGGCGGCTCTACGCTGAACCCGCGCCGGTCATCTCCGCCAGTTCGCGCCTTCTCTGGCAGCCGATCTCTAACTGCGCTCGCACCGCGATCTCCGCTACCTCCGCTTTAATGCAGATGCAGGCGCCAGAGCGTATAGCTGAGGATCTCGTGAGCGATGCGCTCGGCCTGGAGCGTTCTGTCCTGAACGGGCGGGCGCGCGCGCGGCGAAGTGAGCACGTCGAGCCCATCGGCGGCGCAGATGGCGTGGATGCGGAACATGTGGGTGTCGTCGCTGACCACGACGAGGCGGCGCAGGCCATTGGCGCGGGCAATGACCGCGATGCGGCGCGCCGATTCTTCGGTGTTGCGGCTCTCGGTCTCGGCGATGATGTCCGCCTCGGGGACGCCTTTGCTGATCAGATACTCGGCACCGACGGAGCCCTCTGTGTATTGATCCCCGCCCGGACCGCCCAGGGTTATGATGAGCGGCGCAATGCCGCGATGATACAGCTCGAGCGCGTGGTCGAGGCGGGCGCGGTAGACGGGCGAGGGGCGGCCGTCGTATTCGGCCGCGCCCAGAACGCCGATGGCGTCGGCAGGCGCGGCCTGATCCTGATGGGCGTAGCTCTCGATCTGCGTGTAGACCCAGCGGCACCAGCCGAGGACGCCTGCCAGCAGGAGGAGGACCGACACGAGCACGATACGGAGGATCCGAGTGTGGCGCTTCGTCTTGGAATCGCGCCCCATGCCCACCATCCTACCGCTGGAGGGTCATGACGATCTCATGCGTTGGGATGGCGCCCTGGCGCAGGATCTCCCAGCGCCCGGAGCCGAGAGAGAGGTCGACGATGGTGGTGGGTTGCGCGCGGCCGGTCGGCCCGCCGTCAATGATGAGCGGAATGCGGTCGCCAATCTGGTCGCGGACGCTGGCGGCGTTGGTGCACTCCTGGGCGCCCTGCAGATTAGCCGAGGTGGCCGTGACGGGCAGGCCGAGGCGTTCGACGACCGCGCGGGCGATGGCGGCGTCGGGCACGCGCAGGGCCACGTTGCCGGTGTTGGCCGTGGAACGCAGCGGAAGCTTGGTTCCGGCGCGGACGATGATGGTCAGCGGGCCGGGCCAGAAGCGGTCGGCCAGCTTGTCGAGCATGGCGTCGGTGTCGCGCGCCAGTTCGTAGGCCTGGCCCAGGCCGGAGATCAGCAGCGAAAGCGGCTTGTGCTTCTGGCGGGTTTTGATTTGGTAAATCTGCTCCACGGCGGCCAGGTTCACCGGGTCCACGGCGAGGCCGTAGAAGGTGTCGGTGGGCAGGGCGACGACACCACCCTTCCGCAGGCAGGAGACGACATAATCGATCCGGTCCGGTTGGGGCTCATCGGGATTGACGCGCAAAATCTCCGCGGACAAGCAGGCCTACCTCAGTTCCCGAATAAGAAGGGGCTACAAGATCGGAAACTAACACAGCACCAGCCGCGGTGCAAGTTCGAAAGCCGGTTCCTGCGTGATCGGAGACGCTCGGACGCCGTAGAATCGGCACAGCAGCGTGAGGTGTGGGGCGATGCCGGTCCGCGTGGTGGAAAGCAGCCAGAATTCGCGGGTAAAGGAACTGCGGAAGGCGCTGAGTGCGCCGGGGCGCGGGAAAAGCGGGTGCGTCGGAATCGAGGGGCCGAATCTGGTCGAAGAGGCTCTGCGGGCAGGGTTGCGTGTGAGGACGGTCTTTGGGTCGCAGGGCGCCGAGCGGCTGCTGGACTCGCTGCGTATCCCGCCGGAGACCGAGGTGCTGAGCCTGCCGCTCAAGCTGCTCGCCTCTGTGCTCGCGACCGAGACGCCGCAGCCGGTTGCAGCGTTGGTCGAGCCGCCCGATTGGACCTGGGCGCACATACCGACGGCGGGCCGGAGCGGCGCGGCGCTAATTGTTGTGCTGGCAGGGATTCAGGACCCAGGGAACCTTGGGACGATTCTGCGCTCGGCAGAGGCGTTCGGGGCTGACGGTGTAGTCAGTCTGCCGGGAACGGTGAGCGCGTGGAATTCGAAGGCCGTGCGCGCGTCGGCAGGGAGCGTGTTCCGCGTGCCGGTGGTCGCGGCGAGCGAAAGAACGTGCCGGGAGAAGCTGCGCGAGGCGGGAGTGAGGCTGCTGGCAACGACCGTGCGCGGCGCTCAGCCCGCCGATCTTGTGGACATGGCTGGCCCGGTGGCGCTCATCATCGGCAACGAAGGCAACGGCGTGCCCAAGGAGATTGCGCGCCAGGCCGACGGGACTGTGACGATTCCCTGCCCCGGCCCGGTGGAGAGCCTGAATGCCGCGGTTGCGGCGAGCGTGCTGCTTTACGAAGCATCGCGGCAGCGAGCGGCGGCGAGCGGCGGCCCGGCGGATCATCGAGGAGCGCGGCGATGAGCTTGTTCGACACAGAGCCAGGACTCCCACTCGACTCGTCCAAAGGGCCGCTCCATGCAATGGTCGCGGAGGGCGCGCCGCTGGCCGAGCGGATGCGGCCGCGAAGCTTAGACGAGTTACTCGGCCAGGAGCATCTGGTGGGGCCGGGCAAGCCGCTACGCGTGCAGATCGAGCGCGACGACGCCAGCTCGATGATCTTCTGGGGTCCTCCAGGCGTGGGCAAAACGACTCTGGCCAAGATCGTCGCCGAGACGACCAAGGCCAGCTTCATCGAGTTCTCGGCGGTGACCAGCGGCATCAAGGAGATCAAGCAGGTGATGGCCGACGCGGCCAAGGCCGCGCGGATGCGCTCCCGGACCATCCTGTTCATCGACGAGATTCACCGCTTCAACAAGGCGCAGCAGGATGCGTTTCTGCCCTATGTGGAGCGGGGACAGATCCGGCTGATCGGCGCGACCACCGAGAATCCGTCCTTCGAAATCATCTCGGCGCTGCTCTCGCGCTGCCGGGTATATGTGCTGGAGCCGCTCAAAGAAGACCAGATCGTCGCGCTCCTCCGCCGGGCCATCGACGATCGCGAGCGAGGGCTGGGCGCGCTGGAGCTCGCCGCGGACGGCGACGCGCTGGAGCTGATCGCGAGCTACTCGAGCGGGGACTGCCGGAGCGCGTACAACACCCTCGAGGTAGCGGCGCAACTGGCCGTGGCGGACGAGACGAAACACATTGCGAAGGCCACGGCGGCCGAGGCCGTGCAGCGGCGCGTGCTGGTCTACGACAAGCAGGGCGAGGAGCACTTCAACCTGATCTCGGCGCTGCACAAGAGCGTGCGCAACAGCGATCCCGATGCGGCGCTCTACTGGCTGGGGCGGATGCTTGCCGGCGGCGAGGATCCGCTGTATCTGGCGCGGCGGATCGTGCGCATGGCCGTCGAGGACATTGGCATGGCCGCGCCCGAGGCGCTGAATCTGTGCCTTTCGGCAAAGGACACATACGACTTTCTCGGCTCGCCGGAGGGAGAACTGGCGCTGGCCGAGGCGGTGGTGTATCTGGCGCTCGCGCCCAAGTCGAATGCGGTGTACGTAGCCTATGGCGCGGTGCAGGAGGACATCGAACACACGCGGCAAGAGGCGGTGCCGCTGCACCTGCGCAACGCGCCGACCAAGCTGATGAAGGAACTGGGCTACTCCGCCGGCTACCGCTACGCGCACGACGAAGAAGGCAAAGTCGCCGACATGGACTGTCTGCCGGATTCGCTCAAGGGCCGACGCTACTACCATCCCACGCAGGAAGGCCGCGAGAAACTGCTGGCGGCGCGGATGGAAGAGATCCGAAGGATCAGGGTTGCGAAGCGCGGATCGGAGAGCTAATCTTCAAGCCTCCCACGGATTGACGACCGACTTGGCGATGTCGGCGAAGTGCTTCACGTTGCGCGTGGCGAGAGTGGCGTGGGAGGCGAGAACGATGCCGGCGATCATGGTGTCGCGCCGATCGCGCGGGCGGCCTCTCTTCTGGCCGGCCGCCTCAAGCTCCGCCGCCCTCTGAGCCGCTGCCATGTCAAAGACTGCGATCCTTCCCTGGATGGTATTGCTCAACAGACGCTCGAAAGCGAGCGAAAGCGCAGCCTGACGTCTTCCATCTGGCGCAATATACAGTCCTGAGCGAATCTCATAGACGTTGATTGAAGTTGTCCAGACAGACAGCCGGGGCTGAGAATTCAGCCAATTCAACACGCGGGGATCCGGAGTGTGAACCATGAACTCCGAGATCACGTTCGTATCGAGGACGATCATTCTTCCGGTCAATCTTCGTCGAAGTTCGGAATCTGCATTTTCATCCCGCGGAATTCCTTGATCGGCTCGTCAATGTAAATACCGCTTCCGCTGAAGAGCGCAACCATCTCCGACCCTAAGCCGCCCTCAGGAGTCTCTTCTTCCAGGGATGCGTTGTTGAGAATCTCGCGGGCCTCGGCTTCCATGCTGCGGCCGTTGCGCCGGGCGCGGCGCTCGATGCGGGCCTTCACTTGGGGTTCGAGTTTGCGCACCAAAAGCTGTGCCATTGCGCCCTCCAGTGATAGCATGATAGCACTTTCCCGATGCCTCGTCATTTCTGCCGTTGTGCCCTGTTACTTCGCTGTGCCCTGCGGCAGCTTCGAGAGCGAATCCAGAACAATTCCTGGCGTTAGCACCTGCGGCAACAACCGCGGGTTGTTTTCCCCTGGTGAGTAAAGTGCATAAACGGGCACGCCGCTGCGGCCGAGCGCGGCGAGAGCTTCGGTGATGGCGGGGTCCTGGCGGGTCCAGTCGGCGCGGAAGAGCGCGACGTTGTGAGCGGCGAATGCTTGCATCACCTCGGGCCGATCGAGGGCGACGCGCTCGTTCACCTGGCAGCTCAGGCACCAGCTTGCGGTGAAATCGATGAAGACGGGCTGGCCGGCGGCGAGGTCGCGCTGGACGGCGTCGGCGGACCAGGGCTGCCAAGTTGCCTGCTTAGCTAGTCTACCTTGCGACAAAGATGCAAGCACGCGCATGTCGTCAGCACTCAGGCCCGATGGTGGAAGAACTATTTCTTGCGGCGCAACAACACAAATGGAAGCAACAGCGAGTAGGAGAAGAACTGCAATAATCGTCGCCCAGCGCTTTGCCGGCCAGCGGCCGAGGAACCATCCGGCGATCGCAAGCAGCAGGAAGCTGGCAAGCAGCGCGGCAAGAAGCGCGGCGCCGTAAGCCTGCGCGACGACCCACGCGAGCCAGATGACCGTGGCGAAGATGGGCACCGAGACCGCCTGCTTCAGTACATCCATCCACGCGCCGGGCCTTGGAAGAATTCGCGTCCAGGCAGGCTGCAGCGTGAGCGCGACATAGGGCGCGGCGAGGCCGAGGGCGAGCGCAGTAAAGACGACAAAGGTGACGGCGGCGGGCTGGGCCAGCGCGTAGCCGATGGCTGCGCCCATGAAGGGCGCGGTGCAGGGCGTGGCGACAATAACGGCAAGAACTCCGGTGAAGAAGCTGCCCGCATACCCCTGCTTTGCGGCGAGTGAGCCGCCAGCACTGGTGAGCGTGAGGCCGATCTCGAATTGGCCGGCAAGCGAGAGGCCGAGGAAAAAGAGCAGTCCGGCCATGAGCGAGAGAAAGACCGGCGATTGGAACTGGAATCCCCAGCCGAGAGTTGCCCCGGCGGCGCGCAGGGCAAGCAGCAAGGCAACGAGCACCCAAAACGAGACGAGAATGCCTGCGGTGTAGACGAAGCCGTGCGCGCGGAGCTTGTGCCGATCCTCCGCGCCGGAGTTCACCAGCGCGAGCCCCTTCAAGAAGAGCACTGGAAAGACGCAGGGCATGAGGTTGAGCAGGATGCCGCCGAGGAAGGCGAGGCCGGCGATGCGCGCGAGCGAGACGAACGAGAAGGCTGATGGTGGACCCGTGGGCGGGGCTGCGGGCATTTGTTCCATGCGCGCGACCCCGAAGGAAGACGAAGGAGAAGGAGCAACGATGGCTGCGCGCCACGCGGTAATCTCGAAGTTTCTTCCGCCAGTCAGCTCCAGCACGCCGCGCAACTGCGCAGGGCTTGCAGTGAGGTTCGCGTCTTTCTTTAGGTCGAGAATGAGGCCGGTTGCGGTAGGCGTGATGGTTTGCGGAGACGGATTGTCGAGGATGTTCTCGTCTTCGGGGAAGAATTCGGCTTGGGTCTCGCGCTGGCCGGTTGTGACGGCGAGGCGGAAGCCGGTCGCCGTGGCCTGGAAGACGGCGGTGGCGGCAGCGGACAGCGATCGCGGAAGCTGACGAATGGATTGTGAGATCAGTTCTTGTTCCTGGGACGCAGGAGAGTTGGTTGACGCTTGGAAGCGGACAATCTGGACCGTCTTGTCGAGCGCTGCCTTGCCGGGAATACAGACCTCGCGGCAGACAAGCCAGTCAACCTTGGCGTTGAGGACCGCTGGGCCTATCTTTGCGGACTTACTGACGATCAACCCAAACGGGAAAACAACTTGATTCTCGTAGCCAAAGTCCATCAGCGGCCCGAGCGGCAACCGTTTCGGAGCCGGAAAATTCATTGGCGTCGGACTGATGCTCTTCGGCAAATCCCACTTGATGTGTGGCGGCTCGCCAGAATCGCCCGCATTTTGCCAGTAGAGATGCCAACCCGGCTCGAGTTTGAAGTAAAGCCCACCCTCGTTTAGTGGCTGATCCTGGGAAAGCTCATTGTTCGGCACGAGCAGTTCGACGCGCAGGTGGGGCGCATCGAAGGCGGCGTTCGTGTCTCTTGGCGAGCTTGCTGGCGCGGAGAGCTGGGCTGGCGCGGGCAGCGCAGCGGCCAGCAACATCGGCAGAACGAAAACGGAGGGAAGAAAACGCACGGCCAAGCGGCTCCGGCAAATCACAGACGTTTCCAGTGTACCGGAGCCGATGGAATGGACCCGGGCCGTCAATGCGCGGCTGCTCTTCGCGAAGCATTGTGCGGGTCGCCGGCGTCGTCGACGCGCAGGGTGAGCAGAGCGGCAACGATGAAGAAGACACCCCCGGCCACCACCGCCGCCATGCGGTTCTCGTGGAGCCAGTGAATCATCACCCACCCAAAGCCGAGCGAGGCGATGATCTCCGGCGCGACGATGAAGACGTTGAAGATACCCATGTAGATGCCGTTTTTGCCCTCGGGCAGCGAGTCAGCGAGGATGGCGAAGGGCATCGACAGGGTGCTGGCCCAGGCAATGCCGACACCGGTCATCGAGAGCAGCAGCAGGTACTTGGAGTGAATGACGGCCACCGAAAGCAGGCCCAACGCGCCAACCACGAGCGAGAGGCTATGGGTGAGCTTCCGTCCCAGCTTGGCGGCCAGGGGCGGCAACGCGAAGGCGAAGAAGAAGCAGACGGCCGAGTAGACCCCGAAGCAGGCGCCGCCCCAGGCTACGCCCTCGGCGTAGAGCGCCGAGCCGGTGTCGGTGGCCCCGAAGATGTTGCGGGCCACGGCCACGGGGAAGTAGAGCCACATGCAGAAGAGCCCGAGCCAATTGGCCAGTTGCACCCAGGCCAGTTGGCGCATGGCGCGGGGCATGTTCCAGAGATCCCTGCCAATCTCGGCAAGCGTAGCGGCGGGGCCTGCGTGACGGCTCTTTTCTTTGCGGAAGGCCTCCAGGTCGTCGGGCGGATACTCGGTGGTGGTGAAGATGGTCCACAGGACGGCGCCCAGGAACGCGACGGCGCCGATGTAGAAACTGAAGCGCACGGTGAAGGGGATGGCGCCCGCGGCAGCCAAGCCGCTGACGTGGAAGACGTGGATCAGGATGAGCGGAAGGAAAGAGGCCATCACCGCACCCAGGCCGATGAAGAGGCTCTGCATGGCGAAGCCCTGTGTGTTCTGCTCGGGCGGCAGCAGGTCGGTGACAAAGGCGCGATAGGGCATCATGCTGATGTTGATGCAGCCGTCCAAGACCCAGAGCAGGCCTGCGGCCATCCAGAGCGAGGCGCTGTGGGGCATCAGAATAAGCGCCGCGGAACTGAGCAGGGCGCCCACTAGGAAATAGGGCCGGCGGCGTCCCAGCCGGCACCAGGTGCGGTCGCTGGCGCGGCCCACAAGGGGTTGCACGATGAGACCGGTCAACGGAGCGGCGAGCCAGAGGATGGGGATCTGGTCGGCGCGCGCGCCCAGGTATTCGTAGATGGCGCTCATGTTGGCCATCTGCAGGCCCCAGCCGAATTGAATGCCGAGAAAGCCGAAGCTGAGATTCCAAATCTGCCAGAAGGTGTGCTGTTGTTTGTTCATGGGGGATGCGTTCCTTGGTCTAGCGATCATATAGGACGGCGAGTTCGCGCAGGCGGGCCGCCAGACGGGCATCGAGCACTCCCGGCCGGCAGCGCCACTTCCAGTTGCCGCTCACGGTGCCCGGCAGGTTCATTCGCGCCGCGCTGCCGAGGCCGAGGATGTCCTGTACGGGGACGATCACAGTGTCGGCGACGGAGCCAAAGACGGCGCGAATCATCGCCCAGTGAATTTGCGATTCGTCGGTCAGGTTCAGGTAGGCGCTGGCCACCGCGTGCTCCTTGCGCACCTGTTCGGGAGTGCGCGTGGAGTCGGCGCCGCCGGAGCTTGTCCACCAGCCCTGTGCGGTGTCGTTGTCGTGACTGCCGGTGTAGGCAACCAGGTCGCGCGTGTAGTTGTGAGGGCGAAAACCGGGCGCCTGCGGATCGGCGCCAAAGGCGAACTGAAGAATGCTCATTCCCGGCAGATTGAATTTGTGGCGAAGATTTTCGACGGGCGGCGTAATCACACCCAGGTTCTCGGCTACGATGGGCAGCTCGCCAAACTCCTTTTCGAGGGCCGAGAGCAGAGCCTCGCCCGGCGCATGAATCCAGCGGCCGTGAATCGCGGTGGTCTCGTCGCCGGGGACCTCCCAGTAGGATTCGAAGCCGCGGAAATGATCGAGGCGGACCAAATCGAAGAGCGCCAGGGCGGAGCGGAAGCGCGAGATCCACCAGGCGAAGCCATCGTTCTGCAGCCGCTCCCAGCGATAGATGGGATTGCCCCATAACTGACCGGTGGCGCTGAAGTAGTCGGGAGGCACGCCGGAGACTACGGTGGGCTGGCCGAGCGCGTCGAGGAGGAAGAGATCGGGCCGCGCCCAAACGTCGGCGCTGTCATGAGCGACGTAGATGGGGATGTCGCCCATGAAGCGGACGGAGCGCGACTGGCACACGCTCTTCAATTCCTCCCACTCGCGGAAGAACTCAAATTGCCAGAAGCGGATGGCATCGAGTTGCGCCGGCCGGGAGCGGGCGAATTCGCTCAGGGCGCGGGGATCGCGGTCGCGCAAGGCCGGCGCCCATCGGGTCCATGCGGCGCCCTGGTGCGCATCCTTGAGGGCCATAAAGAGGGCGAAGTCCTCGAGCCACGGAGCCGACTGGCGGAAGTTCTCGAAGGCGGTGCGGTCGTCGCGGGAGGCATCGGCGAAGAATCGCTCGGCGGCGCGGGCGAGGAGCGGCATCTTGAAGCGCGCAGCGGCTGCGAAATCGACCGTATCGAGCGGAAACTCAGGCGCGCTGGCCAGATCGGCGCCGGTCAGCAAACCGCGATCGCGCAGCACGTCGAGGCTCAGCAGCAACGGGCTGCCCGCAAAGGCGGAGAAACACTGGTAGGGAGAATCGCCGTAGCCGGTGGGATGAAGGGGCAAAACCTGCCACAGCTTCTGGCCTCCGGCATGAAGAAAATCGGCGAATTCGCGCGCTTGCGGCCCAAGATCGCCGATGCCGTACGGGCCGGGCAGCGATGTGCAATGCAGCAGCAGGCCGCTCGATCGGGTGAATTTCACCCGGCAACCATACGCCCGCGTCTTCGCCCCGGTCAAGGACGGCGCGTGTGGGCAGAGGAGGGCCGGAGGGAGCGCTCGATCCTCAGTTCGCGGCTAGCAGTCTCCTGAGAGGACCGTCAAGAAAGCACACCAACTATTCAGATTTAAGATCTTCCAAATATTTTGATCGCCGCGGTTCATCTTCCTTCTCGAATGCCTTCCTTCTCGCTTCAGCCTCTTCGAGAGTATCGAACGGGCCTTCTCGTTCCCCTTTTGGGCCATTTTGCCACCACCAGTACCAAAGCCCGGTGTTCTCGTCCTGTATGACCTTGGTGTGCATCTTTTCCTCCTCCCTGAAAAGCCCACATTTTGGCCTATTGTTCCAAATCGTCGTCAGCGCTAGCCGAGACAACTGTTCCGCGCCGCTTGGCCAGCAGATAGCCTTTGAGGAATGGCTCAAGGTAGCCGTCCAGCACCTTGTCCACGTCGCCGACCTCGACCTTTGTCCGGTGATCCTTGGCCATGCGATAGGGCTGCAGAACGTAGGAGCGGATCTGCGAGCCGAAGTTGATGTCGAGCTTGGAGTCTTCGAGCTTCTTCGACTCGGCGCGCTTCTTTTCGAGCTCGTACTCGTAGAGGCGCGAGCGCATCATCTTCATCGCCTTGTCGCGGTTCTTGTGCTGCGAGCGCTCGTTCTGGCACTGCACCACGATGCCGGTGGGAATGTGCGTCATGCGCACGGCTGAGTCGGTGGTGTTTACGTGCTGGCCGCCCTTGCCGCCGGAGCGGTAGGTGTCGATGCGCAAGTCTTCGAGCTTGATGTCGACGTGGATGGTCTCGTCGATTTCGGGCGAGACGTAGACCGAGGCGAACGATGTGTGGCGGCGCTTGGCGGAGTCGAAGGGCGAGATGCGGACGAGGCGATGAACGCCGCTTTCTCCGGCGAGCATACCGAAGGCGTAGTCGCCCGCGATGGTGAAGGTGGCGGACTTGATGCCGGCCTCTTCGCCGTCCTGGTAGTCGTTCATCTCGGTCTTGAAGCCCTGCTGCTCGGCCCAGCGCAGATACATGCGCAGCAGCATCTCGGCCCAGTCCTGGCTCTCGGTGCCGCCGGCGCCGGGATGCACGGTGACGATGGCGTTGAGCGGATCGGCCTCGCCCGAGAGCATGGTGCGCGCTTCGAGCTCTTCGGCGAGGGCGCCGAGCGCGTTGATCTCGCGTTCGAGGTCGGCGAGAACGTCCTCGCCCTCGCGCGCCAGCTCGAAGTAGGCCTCGATGTCCGCGGTGCGGCGGATGAGCTCGTCGTCGTCGTGGATGAGGGCTTCGAGGCGCTTGCGGTCGCGCATCAACGGCTGCGATGCGGCGGGATTGGACCACATCGCCGGATCGGCGAGCTTCTTTTCGATTTCAGCGAGTTCCCTGCGCAGCCGGGCAGGGTCAAAGATACTCCCGCAGGTCGCGCACCTGGTTGCGGATCGGAGCGTAGGCGAATTCGAGATCGTTCAGCGACATTGTGCTCTTCTAGACCTGACTTTGATTTGGCGGTTCACCGCGCTCGCGCACGGCTCACAAGTTAGCGGTTCGGTTTCAGCTCTTTGCTACTGAAGCTTTTGGATTCTTTCCAAGAATCCAACCGATAACGCCTAAAGACAGTATGGCACAGAGCCAGGCGAAGAGATCGCCGTGGACGGTGTAGAAGGTGACGTCGCTTCGGAAGCCGTACTCGGCGGGCAGCGCGTCGGTCTGGTGACGGGGGATGGACTGGCGCACGCGGCCTTCAGGGTCGATGACGGCGGTGACGCCGTTGTTGGTGTCGCGCAAGAGCCAGCGGCGGTTCTCGATGGCCCTCATGCGCGCCATGTTGAGGTGCTGCCAGGGGGCGCTGGTGTCGCCGTACCAGCCGTCGTCGCTGACGTTGACGAGGACCTCGGCGCCGTTAGCCGCGAAGTGGCGGACCTCGTCGGCGAAGACCGATTCATAACAGATGAAGACGCCGTAGCGATGGCGGCCGCCCGTCTGCGTGTCGAGCAGGAAGGCGCTGCGGCTCGTGCCGCGCGTGAACGAGGAGACGCGGCCGGTGAGCTTGTGCGCGAAGGTGAGCCATTGCTGAAAGGGTATGTACTCGCCGAAGGGGACGAGGTGGATTTTGTCGTAGCGGCCAACGCGAGTGCCGTCAGGGGCGATGACGAAGGCGGAGTTGTAGTAGTTCGTTGTGTGCTCTTCGGAAGAAAAATCGAAGCCGATGCCGCCCACGATCAGCGGCGCGTGCGTGGCGGCGGCAACGGACCGCATGGCCTGCTGGAAGCGGAGGTCGTCGCCCAGGAACGGCGCGGGCGACTCGGGCCAGACGACGAGATCGGGATACATGGGATAGGGTGGCGGGACGATCTCCGCCGTTGGAGCGCCGGTCTGCGGGATGCCCGCGATGTAGGTCTTGTCCTTCGCGGCGGTCTCGCTGGCGAGGCGGGCGAATTCGGCGATGTGGCGGTCCCACTCCGGGCCGTGCCAGTTGTTGGCGTCGCCCACGTCGAGGTTGGGCTGGACGAGGACGGCGGTGGCGGTGGGGGAGGGCTTCGGAGATGGGACAAAGATGCCCGCAAAGCCTGAGATCCACAAAAACACACCACAGCCGGCCCAAGCCCAGCGGCCGGCGAAGTGGCTCTTCGACGCGAGCCTCGGCAGGAGCGCACCGGCTAGCAGCGCGTTCACTGCGACGAGGATGAAGGTGATCCCATATACGCCGGTCCAAGGCGCGAGCTGATTGATCAGACCGTTGTCGACTTGCGAGTAACCGAGCTGGTCCCAGGGGACGCTGGTGATGCGGGCGGCGGCGAGGTCGAGGCCGGTCCAGAGAAAGGGTGCGAAGGCGAGCGCGATGCGCGTGGAGCCGGTGGCGCGGCGGACCAGCGCGAGGCCGAGGCCGAAGAGGCCGAAGTAGGTTCCGAGCACCAGGCTGAATCCGAGGGTGAGCAGCTCCGGCGCCAGCGGCGGCATGTCGCCGTAATGGCGCATGGTGTCGCGAATCCAGTAGCAGTTGCCCACGTACCAGAGCACGCCCGCGAGATAGGCGATGAAGAACGCGCGGCGCAGGGGATGGCGCGATGCCGCTCGCGGAACGGACAGGACGGCCCAGATGAGGGGAACGAGCGCGAACCAGGCGAAGATGGAGCGCCAGGGCGGCATTGGCCCGGCAAGCGGGAACGGCAACTCGAGCAGACCCGCGGAAAGGCCCGCAGCGGCCCAGTGCTTCCAATTGGATTGCATACAGGGGCGAGTGTAAAGCATTCCGGTAACGCCCGAGTTATCGTGCCGTGTTCTTCCCGGGAAAGATTGATGACACCCGCCCTGCCGCGCCCCGGCTCTGTTCTTGTTGCGGGCTGGGTTAGAATCGAAACATGGGTTTGGCCATTTTCATCATGCAGCTGATGGAGGTCGCGTTCTTCCTCGGCCTCGCAGGATCGGCAATCGTGGTCCTCATCAGCTTTGTCGAGGACGGCAAAGAGCTGTTTGGCAAGGACTGAGTTGCGGCTTCCCACGTGGGACCGCGCGAGCGCCGGGTAGTGGAGCTGCTCGCCGCGCTCAAATCGTTGCGAATCCTCTCTGAAAAGTGAATCCTGAATTGGCAGACGAGCTTGGTGCCGAGCGCCGCTGCGCCTTTGGAATCAGCAGATTCCGACGGAGCAGATGTTGGGATCGGAAGAGCGATCTGTCTTCAGTCGACCACAATGCGAAGGCGCAGAGGGCGGTTCGTGCGGGCGGGGTGCTTTCGCGGCTGCGGGATTCAAGGACTGCGCCAAGAAGCAAGCGATTTCCCGGTTGCGACGATTTCTCATTGACACTGTTTTCATTTGGAAATTAGACTGAACGCAGAGCGGTGGTTTCCCTCAGCCGCCTTTTCAACGACCGGCAGCTTCGCCGGCACTCTCGCGATGGCCTCTAACCGAACGATCGTCCCTCCCCCGAGCGACCGCGTCCGACTGATCGTGGCGTCCTCGGTGATGCTGACGTTCATCTCGTTCTGGCGTGCGGCGGCCATCGTCCTCAACGACCTCGGGTCTTCGGCTTTTTACGCCGGCGGCATCGCCGAACAGGCGGTCGGTGCGGCAGCGCCTTGGTTCATCCTCGGCATCATGCTGTTCAGCTTCGCGGTGCGGGCGGTGTATGTCGAGAGCTGCTCGATGTTCACGCGCGGCGGCGTGTACCGGGTGGTCAAGGAGGCTCTGGGCGGCGGATTCGCCAAGCTCAGCGTCTCGGCACTGATGTTCGACTACATCCTGACGGGACCGATCTCGGGCGTGTCGGCCGGGCAATACATCACCGGATTGATGAACGAACTGGTCATGGTGGCGAACCACAGCCACTGGCTGCCGCCGGCGCTGATGAACGCGCAGGGCCAGCCCATCCAGTTCAACATGGACTACACGTCGGCTGTGTTCGCCGCCATCGTCACGATTTATTACTGGTGGCAGAACATCAAGGGGATCGAGGAATCGAGCGACAAGGCGCTGCGGGTCATGCAAATCACCACGGTGATGGTGATCGTGCTGATCCTCTGGGGAACGTATTCGGTCTTCGTGAAGGGCGTTCACCTGCCTCCTGCTCCCATTCCCGCGAATCTCAAGTTCAGTAGCGACGCCCTGGGCTTCCTGCGGGGAACGCGGCTGGTTCCGTTGCTGGGCCTGTTCGGAATCATGATGGCGTTTGGGCATTCGATCCTGGCTATGAGCGGCGAGGAGACCCTTGCCCAGGTCAATCGCGAAATCCAGCATCCCAAGCTGAAGAACCTGAAGCGCGCGGCAATCGTGATCGCGATCTACAGCCTGATCTTCACCGGCGGCGCAACGCTACTGGCGTCGATGCTGATTCCGGACTACGAGCGGACCCACATTTACCCCGACAACCTGATTGCCGGCCTGGCCATGTACATGACGGGGCCGCTGGCCTGTCGCATTCTATTTCGGGTCTTCGTGGTGCTGGTCGGGTTCCTCATTCTCTCGGGCGCCATCAACACTTCCATGATCGGCTCGACCGGCGTGCTGATGCGCGTGGCCGAAGATGGCGTGCTGACCGACTGGTTCCGCAAGCCGCATCGGAGTCACGGCACTAGCTACCGCATCGTGAACCTGGTGTTCATCCTGCAGATGTTCACCATCATCGCCAGCCGGGGCAACGTCATCATGCTGGGTGAGGCCTACGCCTTCGGCGTCATCTGGTCCTTCACCTTCAACAGTCTCTCGATCCTGGTGCTGCGCTGGAAGTACAAAGGCGAGCGCGGCTGGAAGGTTCCTCCCAACATCCGCATAGGAAAGACCGAGATCCCTGTCGGGCTGCTTTCGGTGTTCGCGGTGCTGCTGACGACAGCAATCGTGAATCTGTTCACGAAGTCGGTGGCGACAGTCAGCGGCATCATCTTCGCCGCCGCGTTCTTCGTCATCTTTACGGTCTCGGAGCGGGAGAACCTGCGCAAGCACGCGAAGACCGCGAAGGAGATGAAGGACCACTTCCAGTTGGAGCACCAGGATACGGTGAGCCGCGAGTCGGTGGCCATCCGCCCCGGCGGCACCATCGTGACCATGCGCGATGCCGCGAATCCGCTGGCGTTGAAGTGGACACTGGCGCGCACCAGCACGGTGGAGCGCGACGTTGTCGTAATCAGCGTGAGGATGATGGGCGTAGGCGGCCCGGAATATCTGAGCGCCGAGCAGCAGAGTTTCAGCGAGCACGAGCAGATGGTGTTCACTAAGGCCGTGTCGGTGGCCGAGAGCTTTGGCAAGAAGGTGGCGCTGCTGGTGGTTCCGGCCGGAGATGTCTTCGCCGCGCTGGCGCAGACGGCGAACTCGCTCGAGGTGGAGTCGGTGGTTTCGGGACTGTCCAGTTCGATGACCGCCGAGGACCAGGCGTTCCACATGGGGCAGGCCTGGGAGGCGCTACCCGAACCCAAGCGGCAATTCAACTTCTACGTGGTTTCACCCGAAGGGGACACGAAAGTGTTCTACATTGGGCCGCACGCGCCCGCGCTGGGGCCCGAGGACGTGGAGCTGGTGCACCGGCTTTGGCTGAACATGCGGCGAGACCCTTCGGCCGCGGACCTGCATCACAGCGACATCATCACCTTCGCCCTGACGCGCCTGGCCGGCCAGTACGCGCGCGACAAGCAGGAGATCCTGCGCGAGATGCGCAACAGCTGCGGGTCCAGGTCGCCGGCCACCATGCGGCTCGGCATGCAGGATTCTCACAACGGAATCGTGCAGTCGCCGCGAGCCATCAAGCAAACGCGCGACCAGTAAGAAAAATAGGGACCGGAGGAAAGGGCTTCGGCGGTCGTTCCCTTCCCTGCAGGCGATCGCAGGTGATCCCGGCCATGGATCTGCACCCAACCCGCGCATTACACCGTGTATTCGTCTCCCGGCTTCCAATGCAGAACCTTGACATCGGGCCCGACCAGGGCTGCCAGCTCTTCCGGCGTGCCTTTGAGCGGCGGAAACGTGCCGAAGTGGATGGGAAGAACGACCTCGGGAGCCAACAAGCTGCACGCCAGCGCGGCCTGCTTCGGTCCCATGGTGTAGAAGCCGCCGATGGGCAGCATGACGACGCGGGGCTGGTAGAGATCGCGGATGAGCTGCATGTCGCCGAAGACCGCGGTGTCGCCCGCGTGATAGAGGACGGGCCCGCCAGGAACCTCGAGCACGAAACCGGTGGCGACGCCCGTGTAGTGCGTGCCGTTCTCGTCTGCCGCAGCCGCGGAATGCTTGGCTTCGACCATGATGGCCGTGACGCTGCCCAGGGAAACGGTGCCGCCCAGATTCATACCGATGGTGTCGGCGACACCTCTGGCCTTGATGTAGTCCGCCAACTCGTAGATGGCAACCACGGTCGAGCCATGTTTCTGCGCGACGGGCACGGCATCGGAGATGTGGTCTCCGTGGCCGTGGGTCAGCAGGACGTAGTGAATCTTCGCCGGGAGTACAAAATTCCATGGATATTTCGGGTTATGCGCGATGAACGGATCGATCAGGATGTTGATCTCCTGAGCGGTCTCAATCAGCACCGTGGCGTGGCCCAGCCAGGTAATGCGAGTTGCCTGTTTTTTGGTCATGGCGCCTCCTCGGACTTCAGATCTTAGAGCGGTTCCAGAATTCACGTGCCCTCTTGAGGGTGGCGAAAGGTGGCGTTTTCCAAAGGAAAACGCCACTCAACAGCGGTGATTCCGGGGTACAGCAATTCTGGAACCGCTGTAGCATCCATCATCCACGATTTGGACCGGGCTCGAAAAGTCTCGGCAGACCGCAACGATCGGCGATGTTCCCGCGCGGCGCGTCCCGTCCCGCCGGAAGTCCCTACCGCGTGACGATCACCTCGGAGACGCTGTCCCTGGCCAGGAACTGGCGATGGCCCGCCCAGCCGGTAAACAGGCGCTCGATGCTGCGGTTGGTGAAGGTGCGCTGGATGGGGAACTGTTCGGTCAACTGCATCTCGACGTCGTCGCTTTCCGTGACGTGGAAGCGGCAGTGGACGGCCTCCTCGCCCTGCATGCGGGTGTGGAAGAAAGCCAGCACCTGACCGTCCGGCCTGGTTGCATCGTAGAGGTGCGCGACCACCGGAGCGACCAGCGGCTCAGGAAGATAGTCGAGGGCGGTCCACAACAAGACCACGTCGAATGTACGGCCGGAGAAGTTGAGGGAGTACTTGAGGTAGCCCTCGACGTCCCATACCGGATTGCCGTCCGGGTCCACGCCGGTTTGCCAATCTTCGGTGCAGGCGTCGTGAACCAGATCGGCGAGAAAGACGCTGTGACCGAGGCTTGTGAGGTAGTTGACGTTAGCCGGCGAAGTGAAACCGATATCGATGATGCAAAGGCCGGGCTCGGTCTGAAGGCGCTTGCGCAGCAAAGCCCAGGCTCCGGAGTGGCGTGGCACGCGGGGACCTGCGAGGCCCGGGGCCGAGGGGGCCGCGATGTCCTGTTTCTTCTCGAACCAACTGCGCAGCAACCTGAATCCCTCTTGCGGCCGGGCGGACGCCTGGGAACCGCCTGGCGTAGGCTGTTCCTATCCTAACGCGTCAGATCAGGCTGGCGGCCTGCGGGGCGGCTGCTGCTTCGGGCGCCTTTTGAACCGCCTGCGTCAGATCGACTTTGCCGCGAAAAACGGCATTGTCCTCGACGGCAAGGCGCAGAGCGCGAATATCGCCCTCGAGATTGCAGCCCGCACGCAGCTCGACGCGGCCGGTGGCCACGATATTGCCCTGCACCCGGCCCATGATCAGTACGTCCTTGGCCGCGAGATCGGCGGCGACATTGGCGTTGGGCCCGATGGTGAGCCGGTTCTCCGCCAGGTTGACGGTGCCCTCGACCCGCCCGTCTACGATCAGGTCCTCGCTGCCCTTCACTTCACCGCAGATCACGATCGACTTGCCGATGCGAGCGGGAGAATTGTCGACTGCCATGATGTCTTCCTTGTGGATTCGTCGTTAGGTCCCTGCAGGCACTATACCAACCCGGCCATCCGGCTTCAATTCACCTGGGCGGTCGCACGCGGGAATTTGGTAACCGCGGGTCCGCCTTTTGTAACCCTGCCAGTGTTCACCGCGGACGAAATGGGACAACGACCTCCGGTTCGCGGTCCTCGCAATACGAGATCCTCGGGGGCGCTGCGGCTAAACTTGAATTGTGCTCCGGTTCTTTCCCCTCTTTGTGATCGCCTGGGCGGTTCCCATCTTCGGGCAGCCGGCCTCCGGCTATGGAGAAAACCTAACGCCCGCGCAGGCTCAGGCGCTGGTGAGCCGTGCCCTGACCAACGAGTACAACGCGGCCCAGGATGCAAGCCACCCCATGCGCTATCAACTGCGCAAGACAAGCCCGCGGCTGACCACGACCAAGGACATTGCCGAGACCCGGAACGGCGACGTAGCTCGGCTGGTCGCGATCAACGACCGGCCGCTGGGCGCAGAGGACGAGCAAAAGGAAGAGGCGCGTCTGAACGCCCTCCTCAGCGATCCCGGCAAGCAGCGACGGCGCAAACAGGCTGAAGACGACGATACGGGACGCGTGTTGAACGTGCTGCGCGCGCTGCCCACGGCGTTTGTGTACCAGTACGCCGGTCCCGGCGAAGGCCGCAGCGGGAAGGTGGAGAAGTTCACCTTCAAGCCTAACCCCGGGTTCTCGCCTGTAGACCTGGAAACCGAGGCGCTGCCGGCGATCACCGGCGAAATCTGGATCGATCGCGCGCACGAACGCGTTGTCCGGCTGGAGGGCCACATCGGCCGCGATGTGGACTTCGGATGGGGGATTCTGGGGCGGCTGAACAAAGGCGGATGGATCGTGATCGAGCAGGCCGACGTGGGCGGAGGCCAGTGGAGAACGGTCCACTTCCAGATGGCGATGAGCGGACGCGTGCTGTTCAAGACCCGAGTCTTCGACACCACCGAGGATCAGACGAAGTGGGCGCCGCTGCCCTCGGGGACGGACTACCGGAAGGCAATTGAGATGCTGCGCGGCGAACCGTAAAACGACCGGGAGTAGAAAATAGGGAGTAGACGGCGCGGCGGCGCCCGCAGACAGAAAAGCGGTCCCATGCTTGCAGCGCACAGGACCGCTTGCCTGAATCTTTCTGCCTCTTACATCGTGGTGCTTGCTTTCGCCTCCTACATCTTGGCGAAGACGATGACCATGGTGAAGAGGGTGAGGGACTCGATGAAGGCCAGTCCGAGGACCAGGAACAGCATGATGCCGGCGCGGGTCCCGGGGTTGCGAGCCAGCGCTTCGACGGCCGAACCGACAGCCTTGCCCTGCCCCAGACCGCACAGACCGGCGGCCAGCCCCATGCCGATGCCGGCGCCGATCGGAATCAGGCTGGCAACTGCCGTGCCGCCATCCGCGAAGACCGGAACCGCAAAGCACAGAACCGCAAGGGCCATGAACACAAATTGAAGTTTCCGCATTTTTCTCCTGCTTCCCTTGAGATTGGCCGCCAGTGGGTGGTTGAGGCTCACCGTGCTGGCCCCCTCACGCTTGCGGCCTTCCGTTTGCCCGGAGCGGAAGCGATCTCCGGCGGAATCTTGTTAGCTTCTAGTGCTCGTGCGATACCGCCATCGAGAGATAGATCATCGACAGCAGCATGAAAACGAATGCTTGAATGACCGAGACCGCGGCGTGCAGGCCGAGAAAGACCGACGGCACCGCGACCGGGATGAGCGAAAACCAGACCAGGGTGAGCATGTCGCTGGCGAACATGTTGGCGTAAAGCCGGATGGTGAGCGACATGACGCGCGCGAGATGCGAGACGATCTCGATCGGGAACATTAGCGGCGACAGCGCCGGCAGCGGCCCCAAGAACTGTTTGATGTACTTGAACCCGTGCACGCGAACGCCGTGGAAGTTGTAGTAGAGGAAAGTGAGCACGGCGATCGCCAGCGGCACGTACGGCTGCCCGGTCGGCGTGGAGATACCCGGAACCAGCCCCAACAGGTTGTTCAACAGAACAAACAGGAAGATGCAGGTGGCGAAGGCCTGGAAGCGCTCATAGCCGTGTCCGATAATCTGGTCGCCCAACCCGCCGGAGAACTCGTGAATCATCTCCGCGACCTGCTGCGCGGGATTGGGGCTTTCCACCGAGAGCGTGAGGCGCACGATGAGGAAAAACGCAATGAGGATGCCGGCGACGAGCATTTCCCACACCAGCGTGCTGTTCACTTTGGCTGCCGCCTGGGTGGCTTCCGCGGAGCCGATGCCGATCGCTTGATAGAGCTTAACCAGAAGTCCGCCCAGGACGAGGTCCAAGAAATGAGTCAACTTGAAAAGCCTCCACCGCGAAAACTAGGGTCCTCGAGAATTCGGGCCGCGACGAAGTGGGAGAATGACCCAGTCTCATTCGCGAAGCAAGCGAACCGCCTCCCATACCATGGCCAGAACCGCCAGGCCAAGGCCGCAGAGAAGCGCAACGACAGAACCCCGGAAACATTTCAGGCTACCATAAATGGCCCCGCCGAAGATGCCCAGACGCAGCACAAGTAACACCGCCGAGACCGCCGCGCCCCTGGGCGCCTGCTTCCGGTCCAATTTGGAATTGAGGAAACGAATCAGGCGGCGCCACTCGAGAATGCTGGCAGCGGAGATGGCGGCTCCGACAGCCAGCATAGCGGCATCGCGCCAGCCTGAGGCCTTCCAGAGGACGAGCGAGGCCAACGCCCCCACGATGACGGTGATGCGGATGGCGCGCTTGAGCAGGGCCTGCAGGCCGTCATCGGTCAGATTGGCCAGGGCGGAGGTCTCTTCAGTCATCGTTCCTTGCCCCCGGTTCCCTTTTCGGTTCCGTTGGTCTCCTCATCTTGCAGTTTGGGATTCTTCTCCTCTGCCAGCGCCAGACGCACCACGTAGACCAGCCCGGAGGCGCCGCCAAAGACGATGCCAACCAAGGCGATCCACGATTGGTGCAGCCAGCGGTCGAGACCGGCGCCGATGGCCCAGCCGATGAAGGTGGCGCAGGGCAGCACGAGGGCAACCTGCATCAGCTTCTCAGCCTGAATCCAGGCGCTCATGAGGCCCTTGCCGCCGCCGAAGCCGCCCTCGGCGGGTTGGCCGGCGGCCTTGCGCCGCAGCTTCGACTCCGGAATGGGGGGATTGTAGGGCAATGGAGGCTCCTCGAAAAGAATACAGCGCGCAACAGGAGAGGCGTCCGTCGTCAACTCGAGACCGCGTATACTTCCATTTTGGGAATCGTTTCTTGGGGATGGAAGGAAGTAATGGAGTTCGAGTCGGAGTTTGAACAGAATCTCTTCGAGCTGCGCAGGGAAAAGCTCAAGGAGATCGAGAAGCTGGGGCAGGCGGCGTATCCCAACCGCTTCCCCGCCGCGCAGGACCAATCGGCGACCTCTCTGCCCGAGGTGCGTGCCCGCTGGGACAAGGCGACGGGCGAGGATCTGGAGGCGAACCGCGTAACTGTTGCCGTCGCCGGGCGCATCATGGCCATCCGCGCACAGGGCAAGGCGGGCTTCGCCACCTTGCAGCAGGAGGGCGCGCGGCTGCAGATCTACGTGCGGCTGGACGCCGTGGGCGAGCAGGGATTCGCGCTCTACAAGCTGCTCGACCTGGGCGACCACATCGGCGTCACCGGGTACCTGTTCCGCACGCGGACCGGCGAGCTGACCGTGCATGTGGAGACGCTGACCTTTCTCTCCAAGGCTATGCTCTCGCTGCCCGAGAAGTACCACGGCCTGGCCGACGTGGAGCTGCGCTACCGTCAGCGCTACGTGGACCTGTTCACTAACCTCGACAGCCGCGAAGTGTTCGTGAAGCGGGCGAAGGTGCTGAAGGCGCTGCGGAAGTTCTTCGACGAGCGCGGGTATCTCGAAGTCGAGACGCCGATGATGCAGCCCATCGCCGGCGGCGCAGCGGCCAAGCCCTTCAAGACGCACCACAACGCGCTGGACATGGATCTCTTCCTGCGCATCGCGCCGGAGCTCTATTTGAAGCGGCTGGTGGTGGGCGGAATCGACCGCGTGTACGAGATCAACCGCAACTTCCGCAACGAAGGCGTGAGCACGCAGCACAACCCGGAGTTCACGATGCTGGAGTTCTACCAGGCGTACGCGAACTACCACGACCTGATGGACCTGACCGAGGATCTGATCGAGTACGTGGCGATGGAAGTGAACGGAAAGACAACCACGACGTTCAACGATGTCGAGATCGACCTGGCGAAGAAGAATTGGCAGCGGCTGACGATGCGGGAAGCGATCATTAAGTGGTGGCCGGAAGACTTGTTCGGGCCGCACCCCACGTTGGGCGACTTTCGGAATGCAGAATCAGTCGCAAACATACTTGACAGGGCGATCGTGGCGCAGACCCGCACAAATCCTGGCACCAGCATCACGCAGATTTTCGGCTCGAGCCCGGCCGAGCTGAGAGCGGGGCATCCGACTGGCAAGGTGATTGCGTCGATATTTGAGGCCGTCGCCGAAGAACACCTCGTTCAGCCCACGATCATCTACGAGTTTCCCACCGCCGTTTCGCCGCTCTCGAAGCAGAAGCCGGACGATCCCGAGTGGGTGGAGCGCTTCGAGTTCTACATCGGCGGCTTCGAGGTCGGCAACGCCTTCAGCGAGCTGAACGATCCGGTGGAGCAGCACAAGCGCTTCGACGAGCAGCTTGCCGAGCGCGCCCGCGGCGACGAGGAAGCGCACCAGATGGACGAGGACTACGTGCGCGCGCTGGCCTATGGCCTACCGCCGACCGGAGGCGAGGGCATCGGCATCGACCGGCTGGTGATGCTGCTGACGGGATCGAAGTCGATTCGCGATGTGATTCTCTTTCCGTTGATGAGAAGTAGAGAGATGGGGTCGGAGATCAGAGAACAGCGATCGGAGAACAAAGATCAGGGGCCGGAGAGCGGGGAATAGGCGCCCTGCGGCGGAGCGGCAAGGAGATCGTCGATGGGATTCATCAACAGCTATCAGAGTGTCACCTTCGCCGAGAACTACTCGAGACTCGATTTCTCCAATACTTACTATCTCGCCTTCCGCGATCTGCCAGAGATTTATTCGGCGCGAGTTAAGGGGACAAAGGCGCTCGATTTTGGTTGCGGTGCGGGCCGCTCGACACGGTTCCTCAGCGGGCTTGGATTTGAGCCAATCGGCGTGGACATCTCGCCGGAGATGGTTGCCAAAGCGCGCGAAATCGATCCTCTGGGCGACTACCGCGTCATTCCTGACGACGACATGATCGCTTTGCCGCGCGAAAGCTTTTCTCTCATCCAATCGGCATTCACCTTCGACAACATTCCCGGCATGGACACCAAGGTTCGGCTGTTCAGCGACCTGCGCGGGCTGCTCAAGCAGGATGGCATCCTGGTGAACATCGTATCCTCGCCCGAGATTTACGTGCACGAATGGGCTTCCTTTTCGACCAGGGACTTCAACGAGAACCGAACCGCCAAGCCGGGCGACACCGTGAAGACCCTTACGACGGATTTCGCGGATCGGACGCCTTGTTTGGATATCTACTGGCCGCACGAGTCGTATCTTGAAGTCTTTTCCCGTGCAGGGCTTGAGATTGTGGAGATGCGTAAGCCCCTGGCGAATGGGGATGAGCCATACCGCTGGGTGAGCGAGACGCGCATCGCGCCCTGGGTCGTTTACGTCCTGCGGCGTTCTAATTTAGGGATGTAGTACCCACTCAGGAGCTAGACCAACTTTGAAGATTCTTTTCGTCGGCGACATTTTCGGCAGCGCGGGGCGCAGGATCGTGCACGAGCACATCGGCCATGTGTGCGAGGCGCACCAGGTCGATCTGACGGTGATCAACGCGGAGAACGCGGCCGGCGGCTTCGGCATCACGCCGCAGCTCGCCGAAGACATCTTCGAGATGGGCGCCGACGTTCTGACCACCGGCAATCACGTGTGGGACAAGAAAGAACTCGTCGATTATCTAAAGTCGGCGGCGCCGGAGAGCCGGGAGCGGGCGCGGCGGACTCTGCGCCCGGCGAATCTGGCGCCCGATCTGCCGGGCTACGGCGTCTACGAAGCAACGACAGCGGGCGGCGTGAACTACGCGGTGATTCAACTGCAGGGGCGCGTCTTCATGCCGGCCATCGAGGACCCATTCCGCACCGCCGATGCTCTGCTCAGCCGGATCAAGGCCAAGGTGATCGTGGTGGACTTCCACGCCGAGGCCACCAGCGAGAAGGTTGCGCTGGGCTGGTATCTCGACGGGCGCGCGACGGCGGTTCTGGGCACGCATACCCACATCCCGACCGCCGACGAACGCATCCTACTGAAGGGCACGGCCTACCAGACCGACGTGGGCATGAGCGGCCCCTACGACAGCGTCATCGGAGTGGAGACCGATCTGGTGCTGCGCAAGTTCCTGACCGGAATGCCGGGCAAGTTCGAGGCCGCCAAGGGCAATCCCAAGATGTGCGCCACGCTGGTCACCTGCGATCCAGCGACCGGCCGCGCCTCGGCCATCCAGCGGATCATGCTCGGGGAATAACCACTGCGTGGGGCAGCTTTTTGGAAGAGTGTCGGGCGGTCACAGAAAAAAGGGCAGCCCGCCAAAGCGGGTTGCCCTCTTTTAACCCAGGTAACAGTGCCTTCTGCGATCCGCGCCCGCCGGGAAATCCTCCGGCGAGCAGCGGCAAGAACGTCATTGCGCGTGATGCGCGGGTGAAGGCTTTGGCGCCGGATGATGCGCCGGAGCAGCCTTCGCGGCCTGCACGAATCCTTCGCCGAGCACGATCTGAACGGAGGAAGGCGCAGTGCCCGCAGCCGCGGTCTTGGTGTAGCTGTCGTAAGTGCCATCCAACTCCGCAGCGGGCTGCAGTCCGAGCGCGGAGCCGGATGCCGGAGCGTCCTTGCAGGCGAGCGGGTCCTTCAGGTTCACCAGGAAGTCGGCGACGTGATTGTCCTTGGCGTCCTGCGTCACGGCCACATCGATAGCCGGAACGGCGGGCTCGATAACGATCTTCCTCAGCTTGGCCGGAGCCGCGGTGAGAACGTCGCTGATCGCATCGGTGTCGGCCTTGACGCCGTTGGCCAGGATGTAGGCCTGGGCGTCCTTGATCTTGAGCTCGGCGGGCGGAGGAGGAACAGCGCCGCAAGCCACCGGGTTGGTGAGCTTGACCACATAATCCTTGGGCTTGACGGCGGCAAGGGTGGTCACGGTGATCTTGAGCACCGTCGCGGGGTCGGCGATGACAAAGCCCGGAACCGGGGTCGCCTGCCCCTTCAGGAGAGCCCAGAGGCCGTTGGCGTCATCCGCGGAGCCGTTGGCCAGGATGTACTCCTTGTCCTCGAGGCTCAAAGCCTTCGGGTCGCCGCTGGTGTAGGCGTGATGCGCAAGTTCCGCCGGCGTCGGGGCCGGCGCAACAGTGAAGTCGGCGGGCGGGAAGAGAGTCGACTGAGCCTTCGCCTTGACAGCATCAATCTGCGACTTGATGGCGGCCTCGCCTTCGAGCGTGCCGTGATAGCGCTTGTACCAGTAATCGAGCTGCGGCGCGATCTGGGCCTTGTAAGCCGGGGGCGCGAAGTCCCATGCGCGGGCGTAAAACCAGATGGCCTTGACTTCGTTCCTGGAGTCACCGGGCTTGGAATAGGCTTGCGCGAGTTGCAGGGTGTCGGCCAGCCCAGGGCCAGGCTTGGTTGTCGCATCGGGCGGATAGAGCATCAGTTCAGCGGTGTACTCCTTGATGGCGCCGGCGAAGTCCTTCTTCGAGACGGCGTCGTCAAAGGCGATGGCCGAGTGGAAGGCCGGGTAGGCGGCCGAGGTCAGGTTCTTCCAATCGGCGTCGGATGTGCCGGCCGGCTTGGGGACGCCAAGACCCTTCTGAGCCTGTGCGCCCATATCGTCGCAGGTCTGCGGATCGGCGGTGGCGCCCGAGGCGTCGAGGCTGGCGCTGCACTGCTGTTTCTCGACGAAAACCAGGACGAAGATCGCCTTCAGGTTGTTCGGATCGATCTGCAGCAGCCGCTGGGCCGCGCTCTTGACCTTGTCCGGCTGGTTCGTCTGCTGGTAAGAGTCGATCAACTGGTCAAGCACCGCCTTCTTGACGACGCTTTGCGGATAGGTGGCGAGAAAGCTCTCGAGCGACGCGGCGCGCTGCGCCGGGTCGTTCTGGGTGCTGGCGTTTTGATACGCATTGAACTCGGCTGGATCCTGGATGGTGATCTGGCCCGAGTCCTGAGCTCGCAGTGCTGGCGTCGAAACAAGGCTCATGCTTGCCAATACCATCGCAGATGCAAAGACTAACTTCTTCATGCAATGCTCCTGGGAAATGCCGAAATGGAGATCGAGGTACACTCATTCGCCAGCGATAGGGGCAACCAACCTGTGGGGCGGTTGAGCGCCGGGACATCGGATATTACGATACCACGGCATCCTGTGCTGCGTAGGAGGATTATAGAAACCCCAACTGCCGATGACAAGCAAGATGGCATAAGGAAAGCGCACCGTTTCGCACCTTGGTAAAAACCACGGTAACCGGGCAGGCCAGCCGCGCCCGGCGGGGCGCTCCAGCGGGCGCGGACCGGGCCTATTGCAGCAGCCGGACAAGCTCCGCCTGCTCGGCCAGAAAGGCGTCGTGGCCGTGGTCGCTGGTCATCTCGCGGTAGTCGGCCCGGGCGCCGGCCAGGCGGATGGTTTCGGCGAAACGGCGCACATCCGCGGCGGGGAACAGCCAGTCGGTGCTGATGCCGATGAAGCTCAAACGGGCCTGGATGCGCCCGAAGGCTTCCTGCGGCGAGCCGTAGCCCCGGAGAGGGTCCCAGGTGTCCATGGCGCGCAGAATGGCAAGGTAAGAGTTGGCTTCGAATCGCTCGACAAAGCGCTCCCCCTGGTAGTCGAGGTAGCCGGCAATGTCGAAACGTCCGCCCTTTACCCCGCCGCATGGCCCATCGGCGGCCCAGGGGTCCTCGCCCGCGCGGTTGGGGTTGCGGCCGAAGCGCTCGTCGAACAGCGGCGCGGACTTGTAGCTGATCATGGCGATCTGCCGGGCCAGCGCGAGACCGCGGCGTGGCGGCCGCTGCGGCAGGTAGCGTCCGCCGGCCCACTCCGGATCGTGCTGGATGGCCTGGCGCTGCAGATGGTTGAGGGCCAGCCCCATGGCCCCGAGCGGCGTGACGCCGATGACCAGGGCCCGCTCGACTCGGCCGGGATGAAGGATCGTCCAGTCCAGCGCCTGCATGCCGCCGATCGAACCGCCCAGCACCAGCCGCAGCTTGCGGATGCCAAGGGAGTCGAGCAGCCGGGACTGGGCGCGGACGTTGTCGCCAACGCCGACCAAAGGAAAGTCCGGCCCGTAGATTTCGCCGCTCTCGGGATTGACCGAACCGGGCCCCGTGGAACCGTAGCAGGAGCCCAGCATGTTGATGCAGATGACGAAGTCGTGCTCCAGCGAGAGAACCGCGCCGGGAGCGAAGATTTCCGGCCACCAGGAGCCCACCAGAGCGGAACCCGACAGTGCGTGGCAAACCAGTACGGCATTATCCCGCGCTGCATTCAGCCGGCCGTAGACGGCGTAATGCAGCGTGGGACAGATCAGGTGGCGGCCGCACTCCAGCGGCAGGGAGCCATCCAGCACGAAGTCGCCTTCGTAGGTTGGCTCCACAACCTTGGTCTTGGGCGGCGAAGCCCCGCTGCGATTGAAACTGTCGGCCATCAGAGTCTATTTTGCCTTATCGTGCCGCCTGGGCCTTTGCCGAGCCGGCGAATTTGTGCCCGTTTGCGGCCTCGATCGCCTGATCGAGATCCGCCAGGATGTCGCGAATGTCTTCAATCCCAACCGAGAGCCGCACCTGCTCCGGCGTAACACCGGTCGATGCCTGCTCCTCGACCGTAAGCTGCTGGTGCGTGGTCGAGGCCGGATGGATCACCAGTGATTTGGCGTCGCCGATGTTGGCCAGTAGCGAGAACAACTCAAGCGTGTCGATGAGCTTCTTACCCGCGTCGTAGCCGCCCCCCGTCGGGCCAGATTTGATGCCGAATGTGACCAGCGCGCCGGCGCCGTTGGGCAGGTACTTTTTCGCCCGCTGGTAGTAGGAGCTGGATTCGAGGCCGGGGTAGTTGACCCAATCCACGCCGGGATGCTGCTGGAGGTGCCTGGCTACGGCCAGAGCGTTCGCGGAATGGCGCTCCAGGCGGAGGTGCAGCGTTTCGATGCCCAGCAGGATCAGGAAGGCATTGAACGGCGAGAGCGCTGCGCCGGTGTCGCGCAAGCCCTGCACGCGCGCCTTGAGGATGAAGGCCAGCGGGCCGAAGGCCTCGGAAAACCGCAGACCGTGATAGGAGGGATCGGGCTCGGTGAAGGTCTTGAAGCGGCCCGAGGCGGCCCAATCGAACTTACCCGCGTCTACAATCACGCCGCCGATGGAAGTTCCGTGGCCGCCGAGAAACTTGGTGGCCGAGTTGACCACGATGTCCGCTCCCCACTCGATCGGCCGCACGATCGCCGGCGAGGCCGAGGTGTTATCGATCACGAGCGGCAGCTTGTGCTCGTGGGCGATTGCGGCGAGCGTCTCGATGTCCGCCACGTCGAGCTTGGGATTGCCCAGCGTTTCGGTGTAAATGGCGCGGGTTTTGTCGTTGATCAGGGCGCGCAGGCCGTCGAAATCGTCGGCGTCGACGAACTTCACCGTGATCCCCAGCCGTGGCAGCGTGTGGTGGAACAGATTGTAGGTGCCGCCGTAGAGCGACGTGGTCGAGATCACTTCTTCGCCGGCCGCCGCCAGGGTGGTGATGGTGAGCGTCTCGGCCGCCTGGCCCGAGGCCACGGCCAGCGCCGCCGCGCCGCCCTCGAGCGCCGCCACGCGCTTCTCAAGGACGTCGGTGGTGGGGTTCATGATGCGGGTGTAGATGTTGCCGAACTCCTGGAGGCCGAACAGCCGGCCAGCGTGGTCCGCGTCGTGAAAGACATAAGAGGTGGTTTGATAGATGGGCACGGCGCGCGCGCCGGTTGTGGGATCGGCCACCTGGCCGGCGTGGACGGCATTCGTGGCAAGCTGATACTGCTTCGGTTCCGGCATGATGCTCTCCTTGAGGTTCGTGTGGGCTTCGCTTCGAGGATGGCTGGGTTGGCCGCGGGCCGCGCCACAATGAAAACGGCCCGTATCCGTGTGCTGGACCCGGGCCGCTCGACTTCAAGATCGGTTGCGCTCAGCGCAGTTGCCGCTCAAGAGCCGCGCGGACGGGTCCGCAGGCCATACACATGCACATGGCCATGACCGCGCTTCCGCTCTGCTTTGAGTTCGGCATAAAGGCAGTATCAAGGGCGGCGCGGGCGAGTGTCAAGGAAAAGCCCTAGCCCAAACCGGGCGTCCGGATCACCTTTTGGGGGCAGTTTGCTATTCTTCCGGCTTCCAGACGTAGACGCCGGGCTGCGGCAGGCCGATGTGGGCCAGCACGCGGCAAACGAACTGGCGGGCCATCTCCTGGGAGCCTTCGGGGTGGTTGTAGAAGGCCGGGATGCAGGGGAAGATGGTCGCGCCGGCCTCCGCGGCCAGAGTCATGTTGCGCAGGTGAATGCGATTGAAGGGCGTTTCGCGCACACAGAGGATGAGCGGGCGGCGTTCCTTGAGCGTGACGTCGGCGGCGCGGGCGATCAGCGAATCGGCCAGGCCCAGCGCAATCGCCGCCAGCGTGCCCATCGAACACGGCAGAACGATCATCCCGTTCGAAGGATGGCTACCACTGGCGATGGGTGCGCCGATGTCGGCGTCCGCGTGCTGAACGATCTTCTTCGGCGCTTTGCCGAGCAGTTTTTTCAAAAGATTGGTGCGGCCGGAGACGCCCAGCTCCTCCGCCAGCACGCGCAGCGAGTTTTCCGACGCCACAAAATGCACTCGCTCCACGCGCTTGTCGGCTTCGAGCGCGCGCAGCAGTTCCCTGCCCAGGATGACGCCGGAAGCTCCGGTGATGGCGACGGTGAGGTGCGCGGCTTCCACTTGATTTTTCATCGCCGAATGCCCGCCCATAACCCAGCATAGTGATGATAAGCTTTGGGCAACATCTTAGGATACAGGGCGAAAACCGTGATTCTCCATGCCGCATCGATAGCCGCTCTTTTCGTGGACCAGACACAACCAACGCAGTGCGTGCCCACCTTGCCAGATTCCCCGTGGAAATGGATTATTCAAAGCGTGATCCCGGTAGCAGGTGGCACTTTGATTGCGGTTTGGTCATTCGTTCAGAATCGCAAATCGGAACAGAAACAGTGGGAACGAAACCAGAGAGCCGGGCATGAACAATGGATTCAGGATCAGAAAAAGGCAGAATGGCGCGAATTGTTGAATGCAGTCCGTGACTCTCTCCTTCACTGCGAAATATCGAGTTTTCAAAACGCGACAATGCCCAAGCTGGCACCCGTCGTCGCACTGGAAAGAGATCGAATCATTAGCCTATATCAAGTCGTTGACAGCAGAATATTCATTGAATCAAAGGTTATCTACCCGATCAGGGACCAATTGAATGAGCTCCTAGCGGCAAAGATTTGTTACGAAGAAGCGGGAGGAGCGGCAAGCACTATGGACTCCAAATGGGCGAACGCTATCTGGGTTCCAGGCACGAAACATACTGGGTTTGCCGATGCCGTCAGTAGTGCTGCCAGAACAGATTTAGGCATCGAGTTTATGAACATGGTCACCAAAAGTAATATCAGGAACTCTTAAGTCAAACCCTCTTTCTGATCGACCGCACCAAGGCGCTGTCGATGCGCGTCTGTCAGCCTCGTCCGGTGGCGATGAAGTAGTTAATTGCGGATTGAAAGTACCTGCATACTACGAGTGATTGAAAACATAAACGAGGGCACCTCTCGATAAGCACCCGGCGTATAATTTCATCGCAACTGGAAGAGTGGAACAGAGAATATGAAGGATGAAACGCGAGAATATGCGATCATTATTTGGCCAATTGAGGGTCCAAACGGCGGGAGGCTGGTCAACCTCTACGCCACCAGCGTTTCGGGAAGGCCTCAAATTCACAGCAGATACATGGGAGTGAAGTGGGCTGAGGTTATCAACAAAATTAGGCGGCTTCCGGTAGGCGAATCATACGACGTCGACTCGATCGAAGGCCTATTGAGCAAGACACCATGCGATCTCCACGTCCATTGCACAATGCGCGATCTTGAGGCCATCGGCTTCATCTATTCTTAAAGGTTCTTAGGCCCGCCCGGATCGTCAACGACTTGAAGCGCGAAATTGCAACTGGAATACACCTTCCGACCCAATCGACAATTAAAACGAAGAATATGGTCGCGATGAGCCCAAGGAAGGCCTCATATTTAAGCATCGGAAAATCTACCACGGCGGCTTCATTCTCTTCCCAAACGCTTACCCCTCCGCATCTTGCCTCACGCCCAGTGCTGTCGATGCAGGAGTAGGGCTCAACGTAACCCCAATAGTACGGAGGGCTGAATCTCCAATGATGCCCGAGAGATGAAAAAACAGGGTCAAGCCAAGTTGGGTCGGACCGGTCACAATCTGACCACGGCGGAAATAGGAGCAACAAAAGCAGGAATCCGGCGTAAAGGGTGCATGTCGACTTTAGAATTTTCATTGCTCGCCATCCCCGATTTCAGGTTTTCCCAATTAGGAAACCACAATCCGTTTATGGCCTAACCGCCCAAAACGCGCCTAAAGATCGCGTCCACATTCCCCAACTGCCGCGCGTAGTCAAACGTCGCCGCCAGCTTCTTCGGGCTGAGCAGCTTTGCAATTTTGGGGTCGCGCGCCACTTCGTCGCGGAAGGTGAGGTCATCTTTCCAGGCGCGCATGGCGTGGCGCTGGACGAGCTCGTATGCGTCCTCGCGCAACATGCCGGCCTCGGCCAGATCGAGCAGTAGTTGTCCAGAAAAGATCAGCCCGCCCGTCGATTCGAGATTTTTCTTCATCCGCTCGGGGTAGACCAATAGCCGGTCGATGAGATCGGTGGTCTTCGCCAGCAGATAGTCGACAAGGATGGTGGAATCGGGAAAAATGACGCGCTCGACCGACGAATGCGAAATATCGCGCTCGTGCCAGAGCGGGATGTTCTCCATGGCCGCCTGCGCATTGCCGCGCAGCACGCGCGCCAGCCCACTGATCTGTTCCGAAGTAATCGGATTCTTCTTGTGCGGCATGGCCGAGGAGCCTTTTTGTTTCTCCGAAAAGTACTCCTGCGCCTCCCGCACTTCGGTCCGCTGCAGGTGGCGCACTTCGACGGCGATCTTGTCGAGCGTCGAGCCGAGGATCGCCAGCGTCGCAATGTACGCCGCGTGCCGGTCGCGCTGGATGACCTGCGTGGCCACCGGCGCGGCCTTCAGGCCGAGCCGCGCGCAAATGCGCTCCTCATGCTCGGGCTTGAGATGCCCGAACGTCCCCACCGCGCCCGACAGCTTGCCCACGCGCATGTCTTCGGCCGCGGCATCGAAGCGGACGAGGTTGCGTTCTGTCTCGGCGTACCAGTTGAGCAACTTGAGGCCGAAGGTGGTGGGTTCGGCATGGATGCCGTGGGTGCGGCCGATCGTCGGCGTGTGCTTGAATTCGAGCGCGCGGCGCTTGAGCACGGCGAGCAGCGACCCGATGCCTTCGCGAATGAGCGCCGACGCCTCTTTGATTTGCAACGCCTGAGCGGTATCGACGATGTCGTTCGAGGTGAGGCCGTAGTGCAGCCACCGGGACTCTGCGTCGAGCCCCTGTCTCTTCAGGCTCTCTGCGACGGCGGTCGTGAAGGCGATGACGTCGTGCTTGACCTCGGCCTCGATCTCCGCCACGCGCGCAGCGGAGACTGTGGCCTTGGTCGCGATAGCCTCGGCGGCCGCGGCGGGAATCACGCCGTCTTCGGCGAGCACGGTACTTGCGGCCGATTCCACCTGGAGCCAGCAGCGGTACTTGTTCTCGTCGGTCCAGATGCGGCCCATGGCCTTGCGCGTATAGCGTTCGATCAACGGAGGTCCTCTCGTGGTTCGTGGTTCGTAGTTCGTGGCTCGTGGCTCATCGCACGCCCTGACCGAGGGATCACGATCCACGGTTCACGATTCACGGTTCACGGGCAATTACGATTCGATTGTACGAGGGATCGGCAACTACCCGCGAGGAATTCCGAGGCGCTGGTGCAGTTCGTCCAGCAGCAGCCCGCGGCCGGGCTTGTAGGGCTGGAACCATTCGCCGTCGATGACCAATTGCGGGATGGCGCGCTTGCCCACGCGGCGGATCACCTCGGATTCCGCGGCAGAGTCCCCGTCGATGTCGATCTCGGTGTACTGAACACGATGCTCGTCGAGGAACTGCCTAGCCCGGCGGCAATCCGGGCACCAGCTCACCGCATATAACTGCACGTTCATACGGGAATTCTACCGCTGGTGCGATGCTACGATCTGTGATGAGGCCCACGGGAAAAGCAATGACGGCCGAAGAGGTCAAGACGCTGCTGAAGCTGGAGCCGCACCCGGTCGAGGGCGGATGGTATCGGCGCACCTATACCTCGGCGGGCACGGTGGATCTCGAGCGGGGGGCGCGCGCCCAGGGCACGGCGATCTACTACCTGCTCGAAGCCGAGACGTTCTCCGAGATGCACATGGTGGCGTCGGACGAAATCTTCCACTTCTATCTCGGCGACCCGGTCGAGATGCTGCTGCTCCACCCCGACGGCGGCTCCGCCGTCTTGACCTGTGGACCGGATTTGGAGGCTGGCCAGCTGCCGCAGATCGTAGTTCCGGCCGGGGTGTGGCAGGGCGAGCGGCTCGTGGACGGCGGGAAGCTGGCGCTCTTCGGCTGCACCGTGACGCCGGGCTTCGATTTTGCGGATTACCGCAGCGGGAACTGCGCGGAGCTGACGGTGAGGTGGCCGGCGGAGGCGGAGAGGATTCGCGCGTTGACGCGTGCGTAGCGGAGTTGGCGGGGTTAGCGGAGTTAGCGTCGCTCGCGAAAGAAAGTGCGCAGCAGTTCGGCGGATTCCTCCGCGCCAATTCCCTGCTCCACCTGCATCTGATGGTTGAGCTGTGGGTGGTTCACGACGGAGAGAACCGATCCGCAGGCGCCACCCTTGGGATCGGGTGCGGCGAAGACCAGGCGGTCGATGCGAGCGTGGATCATCGCTCCGGCGCACATGGCGCAAGGCTCGAGCGTGACGTAGAGCGTACAGCCGGAGAGGCGATAGTTGCCGAGCGCGGCGGCGGCTTCGCGCAGGGCGACGACCTCCGCATGGGCCGTGGGGTCCACGTCGCGCAGCACGCGATTCTGCCCGCGCGCGATCAGCTCGCCCTCGTATACGACGACCGCGCCGATGGGCACTTCGCCTCCCTCGGCGGTCAACATCGCCTCGGTCAGGGCGGCGTGCATCGCTTCGCGATCGTCGATCATGCCTACGATGGTAGCGCGGCCGGGGTCCCCGCGGACTCGGGGCCCCAAAAAGTGATCCTTACTTCTTGGGGTGGGGAGACTGGTCTTCGTCCGCGGGGTGGGCGGCCGGCTGCTGCTGCGTCATGCAGTGCAGCGCACCGAGGCCCCAGATCAGGTCGACCGAATGGACCCCGACCACTTCGCGATCGGGGAAGACTTCGGCCAGAGTGTTCAGCGCAACGCGGTCGTTGGGATCGTGGAAGGTGGGGACAAGGACCAGGCCGTTGGCGATGTAGAAATTCGCGTAGCTGGCGGGCAGGCGCTGGCCGCGGAAGACGACCGGACGCGGCATGGGCAGTTCGACAACGGTGAAGGGCTTGCCTAGGTGAGTGCGCGCGGAGGTCAGGCGCTTGAGATTACCGGCAAGCGGCGCGTGATTGGGGTCGCTCGTATCCGGCTCGACGGCGGCGACGATGGTCGCAGGCGCAACGAAGCGCGCGATGTCGTCGACGTGGCCGTGGGTATCGTCGCCGGCGATGCCGCGGCCCAGCCAGATGACCTGGTCAACGCCCAGATAATCCGAGAAGACCTGCTCCAGGTCCTCGCGGCTCGTTCCAGGATTGCGTTGCTGCACTTCGCTCAGCAGGCACTCCTCGGTCGTAAGCAGAGTTCCTGCGCCGTTCGCGTCAATGGAGCCGCCCTCAAGGACGCACTTCGTGCGGTTCTGGTTTTGGACGAAAGGCTGCCACTCCGGCAGGCCGAGCCGCTTCGCCATGCGATCGGGGAGCTTGTCGTCGAGGCGCCAGTCGTTGTACTTGGCCCACGCGTTGAAGCGCCAGTTCGTGAGGCCGACGCGGCCCTTCGGGTTTCGGACGAAGATCGGGCCGGAGTCCCGCGTCCAACCGCGATCGGTCGGCCAGCGGTGAAAGCTCACCCAGTCGAGGTTTGCGGAGGAGCGCTCCAACATGCCGATGACGCGCCGCTCCATCGCCGCGTTCTCGACGATCAAGTGCACGCGCTCATGCGCGGCGAGCAGTCGGACGATCTCGGCGTAGAGCCAAGGGATCGAAGCGAACTTGCCCGGCCAGTCGCTTGGATTGTGCGGCCATGCCAGCCAGGTGGCCTCGTGCGGCTCCCACTCGGCGGGCAGGCGGTAGCCGAGGGCGCGGGGAGTCTTCTTTGGCTGTCGAACCGGCATCGCTATCTGTGCTCTTTTTCCGCGGCCATCGCGTGCCCCGGACCGAGAAAACGCTGGGTGATCGGCGCGTAGGCATCCACGCGGCGGTCGCGCAGGAAGGGCCAGTTGCGGCGCGTCTCCTCGATTAAGTCGCGGTCGATTTCGCCCAGCACGATCTCCTCGGCGCCGTTGCCGGCCTGGGCTACGATGCGGCCGAAAGGATCGGCCAGAAAGCTGCCGCCCCAGAATTCGAGCCCCGGCCCATCGGCGCGATTGCCCAGCACATCCCCGTGTTCGAATCCAACGCGGTTCACCGCCGCCACATAGACTCCGTTGGCGATGGCGTGTGCGCGCTGGATGGTCCGCCAGGCATCGAATTGCGCGGCGCCAAACTGGTCCTTCTCCGCCGGGTGCCAGCCGATGGCCGTGGGATAAAACAGGACCTCTGCGCCCTGCAGGGCCGTGAGCCGCGCGCCCTCGGGGAACCACTGGTCCCAGCAGACGAGCGTGCCCACGCGGCCGGCGGACGTGTCGACAGCCTGGAAGCCCAGGTCGCCCGGCGCGAAGTAGTATTTTTCGTAATAAAGCGGATCGTCCGGTATGTGCATCTTGCGATACACGCCGGCGATGCGGCCATCTGCGTCCAGCGTGACCGCGGTGTTGTGGTAGAGCCCCGGCGCGCGGCGCTCGAACAACGACGCGACAATTGCGACGCCGGACTCGCGCGCAACCTCGGAGAGCTTCTCCGTCGACGGTCCGGGAATGGGCTCGGCGAGATCGAAGAGGCGCAAATCCTCGCGCTGGCAGAAGTACTGCGTGCGGAAAAGCTCGGGGAGGCAGACGATTTCGGCGCCTCGCCGCGCCGCCTCACGGATGTGCGCAATCGCGGACGAGAAGTTCGATTCGGGATCGGCGCCCATGCGCATTTGCACGAGCGCAACGGAGAATTTGCGCGCCGGATTCATTGCTTTTCTAAAGAACCTCCCTCACAGCCCAATGCGGCCACGCAACAAAGCCAACCCCGCCGGGCGGAATTGGCCTGTTTGCCGCTTTCCCAGCCGGCCGTCATTCCTCCAGGATCATCACCGCCGCGGCGATGGTGGTAGTCCACTTGCCGCGCCGGTCGCCGACCGCCGATTGAGTGATGTTGCTGGTGCGGACGATCTTGTTCGAGATGCGGTAGATTTCCTTCTTTTCGTCCCAGCTCGTATCGGGATCGAACTCCACGTCCAGCGTGGTGGCGAGCATCTCGGCGGCCAGCTCTTCGGCGTACTCGCCGGCCTGCTCCTCGGTTTCGCCGAACGTATGATGCTCGCTCAGATAGCCGTAGGCATTGCGGTCGGCTGGAATGGCCACCCCGATGCTGGCGGCGACAAGCCGGTGCGGCTCGCGCGTGGAGTTTTCCGCGATCACGGCGAAAACAACCTCGCCGTCGTTCAGATATTTCAGGCCTTCCTTGCGGGAGAGGACCTTGCACTGCGGCGGAAAGATGGAGGAAACGCGCACCAGGTTCTGCGAAGCGATGCCCGCATCCCGAAGGGCCAGCTCAAACGAGGTCAAGCGCTCCTTGTGTTTGCCGACGCCCTTGGTGAAGAAAATCTTCTTCGGCACCATGCTTTTTCCCAATTTCTATGTGTCCTCCGTGAGCGAAAAGGATGGGGAAATTTCTTGCGTTCCCGCATGAGTCTATCGCATTCAGGCGGGCGCGAACAGAATTTCTGCAATTTTCATTCGCAGTTCACAGCGGCCAAGTACGCGCGCGGCGCTGCTCCGTCCCGAATCGTGCCCGGCAACGCCTGGAATCGGCCTGAATTGCGGCCGACTCCGGCCGCGGCTGAAGCAACTTTCCCGAGTTCTATGCGTTTAATATGGCATGAACAGGTGGACGTCTTCGCTGGGAATTCCTGTCTTGAGCGCGGCCCTCGGCTGCTGCTCCGCGCTGGCGCAAGCTCCCGTGCAACCCGTTGCGACACCCGATCCGGGCGCGGCGCCGACAGGCGCGCCTCCGGCGGCTGTGGCGGATATCGGCCCAGTGATCCTCGAGTGGACCCCGCCGGCCCTGGCCCAACTCGGCACCCAGGCCGTGGCCAAGGAGAGCTTCACTCTGGACCGGGCGATGCTTCAAGCGGCGGCAGGGCTGCTGCCGGACTCCGAGAGCGACCTCCGGCAGACCGTTGCCAAGCTCGACGGCGTGAGCGTGCACATTCTGCGGTTTGGCGCGCCGGGCGCCGCCGACCCGGAGTTAGTCGAGGGCATTCGCGAGGCCTACCACCTGCGCGGCTGGAAGCACGTGATCAACAGAGCGGCCGCCGAAGGCGCCGGGCGCAACGACTCTACGGACGTGTGGCTGGTGCTGGATGGCGCGACCGTTCGCGGCGCGGTAGTGCTTGTGGCGACACCCAAAAGCGTGACGCTGGCGACCGTGGCCGGCAATCTGAGCCCGGTGGACCTACTCCACCTGCGCGGCCACTTCGGCATTCCGCGCTTCGAGGACGGCGGGGCCGGAGACTTTCCGCACAACTGATCCGCCGCAACAACCGGCGCACGGCCGAGGGACGGCTCGCGATTCGCCAGATCCGCGCGCATCGGCCCAGGCCGTGCGATATTCTGGCCCTTCATCCCTAGCAGGAGGCAGGCAGAGTGCGCACGGGCAAGTGGCTTGGCATTTTTCTCATTTTTTCAATGACCGGCAGCGGCGCCGCGGCGCGGACAAAAGTCGCCGCGGACACCCCGGACACACTCAGCAGCCTGCGCAGCATCGGCGATGCTCTGGACTCGCCCGACCGTCATCCGGTGCACATTCTCTACGTGCACGGCATCAACGCCGTCGGGGCCGGAGACTCGGCGCAATTCCGCGAAGCCATCTGCACCCGGATGAAGCTGTGCGCGGTGAGCGATTGGAAGAACGCGGGCGTGGAGTTCGCCGACAAGGGCGAGTTCTCCGAGAACGTCGAGCCGCCTTCGCTCCAGTACCTGGGCAGCCCGATCTGGAACAATGCCGACGAATGGCATGCGTCGGCGCCGTTTGTCGTGCACTGGGTGGTGCACTTGCGGCATCATCCAGCGGTCCTGGTGGTCGACGAGCTGAACTGGTGGCCGGTCGTGCTGGCCATCAAATGCCGCCGCATCGTGGCCGGCGAGGCCAACGTCGCCGGCGCCAGCCGCCAACTGCTGAACGTCTGCTCGGAGCGCTCGGCGCAGGATCCCGACGGGACGGCGCGCTTTTATCCATGGCTGACGGAGGACCAAGCCAAAAAGCTTGCGGCGATCCCGCCCCGTTCCGTGCTGGTGAATCGCGAACTGAAAGACGGCCTGGTGGACTGGGGCCTCTCCGACGTACTGCTGTCGGTGGGACCGATGGGCGGCATTCTGCGCGACGGGCTGCGGCAGTTGATGGCCAAGTCGTCGGCATTCGATCCCAATGGCGGCGAGGGCGGCGTGCGCAAACCGTACGACTGGCGGGGCCAGCTCCATGGCAAAGACACGCTGGACCAGGAGTTTGTCGGAGTGACGCACAGCCTGGGCTCGTATCTCTACTTCAACACGCTCTCGACCGACGCCGCGGTTCCCGGCCAGACAGCATCCGAGGCCGCCCGGTTAGCCGCGGAGAACGACGCCGTGCGGTACATCTTCGAGCGCACGTCGCAGGTGTACTTCTTTGCCAATCAACTGCACATGCTGGAGATCACGAACCTTGAAACCGCTCCGGAAGCGGTGGCGAAATCGCACGGACTGGCGCCCGCGCCCGAGGTGGACACCACGCCGGCGGCGAACCTGCGAGCGCTGGTGCATCGCTGGCAGCAACTCCAGGCGGACTTCCAGGCGGCGCTCAACCCGGCCGATGAAACCGCCCGCGAAAAGATCCAAGTGGTGGCGTGGAGCGATCCCAGCGACGTCATCACGTGGCGCGTGCCGCGCATCGGAAACGTCGACGTCGTGAACCTCTACGTGCAGAACGCGACCCGCTGGTTCGGCCTGTTCGAATCGCCCACCGGAGCGCACGACAACTACAGCAAGAACATCGATATTCTGCGCGTGATGTTCCTGGACACGGCGCACAGCACAGCGCATTAGGAAACCCGCGAAAGAAAGCCATGCGGGGCGGCTATGCGCGCTCCGCTTCAGTGCGCCGGCGCGGACTGCGAAAACCAGCGGCGAATCCGCCGCCGCATGGGAACTTCCACCAGGTAGTAGCTGAGCGCGGAACACGCGAGGGTGCACAACCAGCGCGCGGCAAGGCTGCTCAGCAGCGGAGGCAGCCCGTCCCACAGTGTAAAGATCTGCTGCCAGATGTAAATGCTGTAGGAGAGCAGTCCGATCTGGACCATCGGCCAGGTCTCCAGCAGCCGTCGAAGGGCGCCGCCTTCGCCGGAGAGCAACCATAGGACGAAGGTCAGGATGGCGACGCATTCAATCGTCGGCACGGCGACGAGCATAAATCCGCGATTGATCGCGATCAGCAGCGGGCAGAGCACGAAGGCCGCGGCTCCGCAGGCCCAGGGAATCGCGGCGCGGAAACGAAACTGCCGGAGGCGATCGAGAACGCCGTCCTGCACCAGAAACGCGGCCAGCGCCCCCCACAGGATGAGGTCCGCGGAGGAGTGGAACATCATGCCGAGCTGCCCGCGATCCGACGGGCGAAGGTAGTAGAGCGCAAAGCGCTCAAAGGGCATGACGGCGACGCAGAAGATGGCAAGGCGCTTGGCCCATTTGCCGCGAAAGAGAATCAGGCAGGCAGGCCACACCAGGTAGAACTGCTCTTCAAGGGACAACGACCAGAGATGACCCAGGGTATCGCCCGCGTCGTGCGTCAGATCTCCCCACCACCAGTGGCCGTAGTTCCAGGTGTAGGTGGCGGCGGCCACCATGGGCCGCCAGCCGATCTGGAGGCGGTGCAGCAGCACCAGCGCGACGATGAAAAGGAAATAGGTGTAAAAGGCAGGGAAGATCCGGGCGACACGGCGCGCATAAAAGCCCCGGATGGAGATTCTGCCCGTTGACTCGCGCTCCTCGATCAACAGAGAGGTAATGAGGAACCCGCTCAGCGACTGTCTTTTTTGTCAAGGGTGGTGGCGGTAAGGGTTATGGAAAAGGCGGAAAACGATGAAGCTGTTTTCCGTCTTTCCCATAACCCCGGCGGCGACGGCGAACAGAGTTCACCTACACGGCAACCAAGGTCGTCTGCACAGTTTGCCTGGCGGAAGCGCAGCGGCGCACATCGCGGGCCTTGGCATTGAGCCGCACCAGGAGCTTATGGGCCAGGGCGATGCGGATGACCTTGGCCGGCTTTCCGGCCGCGCTGAGCCGTTCGTGGAAGGCCTTGAAGTCCGGTTCGTAGCGGCCCACCACGCTGGCCACGATGAACAGGATCTCGCGCACCGGGGCGCGGCCGCCGCGGGTGATGCGCTTGCCTTGACGCTTGCCGCTGTCGCGGGCCAGCGGCGCCACCCCGGCCAGCTTGGAGATCGTCTTGTGGGGCAAGGTGCCGATCTCCGGCATTTCGGCCATGAGGCGGGCCACGGTGCGATCGGCGACGCCCTTGATGGAGCGGAAGGCCTGGTCGAGTTCACGCCACAGCGGGTCCTGGGCGATCAGCGCGGCGATGGCGGTCTCCAGTTCGCCGATCTGGCGGGCCACGAGAGACAGCAGTTCATCGAAGGAAACCAGCACGGCGGGATCGCTGACCAGGCGGGCCTGGTTGCGTTGCGCGGTGCGGACTTGGGTGAGCTGGCGCAGGCGCGTGACTAGGGCGCGGAGTTGCTGCTGGCTGGCCGAGGCCAACGCTTGCGGTGCCGAGCGCTTGACTTCAGCAAACCAGGCGATGACGCCGGCGTCGATGGCGTCGGTCTTTTCCGTCAGGCCCACGCCCTCGGCGAAGCGGCGCACAGCGCGCGGGTTGACGATAGCGACGGGCAGGCCTCGTTCGGCCAGCAGCGCGAAGGGCTGCTGCTCGTAGCCGCCGGTGGCTTCCATGGCCACCAGTTCTACCTGGTAGGCCTGACAGAAAGTGGCCAGAGCGGCGATGCCCTGGGGGGTGTTGGGAAACGAGCCGGCCGCTCCGTCGCGGCCTACGCGAGCTTCCAGTGAGGAAGACGAAACATCCACTCCACAAATGATCCGGGTCACGGTAACCTGCCTTGTATGTGCGACTGGAAAGTCATGCGACTGTTCGGTCGTGCGTGACTTGGGCAGCGGTCCCTGGGCTGAGCGACGGTGGAAACACCTCAGGATGAACGGGAGCCGCCCGCCCGCGGGGGAACCGATGCCTCGGTTCCCCCACTTCGACAGTCTCCAACATTCTTCACTGCCGATCATTTAGAGATACAAGGATGAAGAAGACGGTAACGCCGAACGATCCGTTCCCGAAAACAATCGCGAACGGCACCATCCAGGGCGATCCAAAGTGGGGAATGAGGCGGGCTGAGTGACCGATCACGACGGCGGCGATGGAGTACGCACGCAGCCCATCGAGATAGGGAATTCTCCGAGCAGCTTGCCGATCGGGCCGCAACCAACCTCCGCTGTCAATGCGTGGGCTAGTGTAGCACAGGCATGAAAGGCGCCTGTTCGACCTCGCGCGCTGGCTCGACGAACCGGGGCCGTCCTGCCTGCCGCAAGAGCATTGCCAGCCATGAATTGCCGATGTTAGCCTCGAACTTGAACATCCACGGAAGGGGCTTCCCAAACCGACATGCAGAGCACGTATAACGGGCTGGAACTGCCGAGAGCCGGCCAGCCGATCGAATACCGTGACGGGCAATTTGCCGTGCCCGACAATCCGATCATTCCCTTCATCGAGGGCGACGGGACGGGCCGCGACATCTGGAAGGCTTCGCAGCGCGTTTTCGACGCCGCGGTCGAGAAGGCATACGGAGGCAAGCGCGCCATCCGCTGGTTTGAGATCTTCGCCGGCGAAAAGGCGTTCCGGAAGTTCAATACCTGGCTGCCAGACGACTCGGTGGCCGCGGCGCGCGATCTGCGCGTTTCGATCAAAGGACCGCTCACCACGCCCGTCGGCGGCGGCATCCGCTCGCTCAACGTGGCCCTGCGGCAGATTCTCGACCTCTACGCCTGCGTGCGCCCGGTGAAGTACTACCAGGGCGTGCCCAGCCCGGTGAAGCACCCCGAGAACCTCGACATCGTCATCTTCCGCGAGAACACCGAGGACGTGTACGCCGGCGTCGAGTTCAAGCAGGGATCGGACGAGGCCGCGCGGCTGATCTCGTTTTTGAACGACGATCTACTCAAGGGCGGCAAGAAGAAGATCCGCACCGACTCGGGGGTGGGCATCAAGCCGATCTCGATCTTCGGCACCAAGCGGCTGGTGCGCGCCGCCATCCGGCACGCGCTCGAGGCAGGCCGCAAGACGGTCACATTGGTTCACAAGGGCAACATCCAGAAGTTCACCGAGGGCGCATTCCGCGAGTGGGGCTACGAGGTAGCGACCGAGGAGTTCCGCTCTCAGATCGTCACCGAGCGCGAGAGCTGGATTCTCGGCAACGTAGAGAGCAAGCCGGGTATTTCGATTGAAGAGAACGCCGCGCTCATCGAGCCGGGAATGGAGTTCGGCTCTCCGAGCTTCAGGGCTTCGGTCTGCGAAGAGGTGAAGACGGTCCTGGACTCGATCGGCGCATCGCACGGCAACGGAGCGTGGAAGTCGAAGGTGCTGGTGAACGACCGCATCGCCGACTCGATCTTCCAGCAGATCATCATCCGCCCGGCGGATTACAGCGTGCTGGCCACCCCGAATCTGAACGGCGACTACATCTCCGACGCGGCGGCGGCGCAAGTGGGAGGCCTTGGCATCGCTCCCGGCGCCAACATCGGCGACGGCTACGCGGTCTTCGAGGCCACGCATGGAACGGCGCCAAAATATGCCGATAAAGACGTGATCAATCCCGGCTCGGTGATCCTGTCCGGCGTCATGCTGCTGGACTTTATCGGCTGGAAAGAAGCGGCCAAGCTCATCGAAGCATCTATGGAGAAGACGATCCTCTCCAAGTTCGTCACCTACGATTTCGAGCGCCAGCTCGCGGGCGCCACCAAGGTGGGCACCAGCGAGTTCGCTACACGGATCATCGGCAACATGTAACGAAAGCAGAGCCTGCGGGCTCTATTCCCCGGGAGGGAAGAACGGAATGCGGAAGAAGATCAGCATTATCGGGGCCGGGAACGTCGGCTCCACGGCGGCGCATTGGATTATGGCCAAGGAACTGGCCGACGTGGCGCTCATCGACGTGGTGGAGGGCGTGCCTCAGGGCAAGGCGCTCGACCTCAGTCAGGCGCAGCCCATCGAGCGCTCGGACGTGCACATCCAGGGATCGAACACCTACGAGATCACGGCCAACTCCGACATCGTGATCATCACGGCCGGTATTCCCCGCAAGCCCGGCATGAGCCGCGACGATTTGCTGCACACCAACTTCAAGATCATGTCGGATGTGGTCCACAATGTCGTCGCTTATTCGCCGGAGTCGATTCTGATCGTCGTCTCGAACCCGCTGGACGCCATGGCCCAGGCGGCCTACAAGATCTCCGGGTTCAACCGTCAGCGTGTCATCGGCATGGCCGGCGTGCTGGACTCCGGCCGCTTCAAGACCTTCCTGGCCCAGGAACTCAATGTCAGCGTGCACAACATGAGCTGCATGGTGCTGGGCGGTCACGGAGACACCATGGTGCCACTGCTCGGCCACACCACCGTAGCCGGCATTCCGATCACCGAGTTGCTTCCCAAGGAGCGCATCGACGCCATCGTCCAACGCACCCGCGACGGCGGCGCCGAGATCGTCAAGCATCTCAAGACGGGCTCTGCCTACTACGCGCCCTCGGCCGCGGCAGTCGAGATGGCCGAGGCCATCCTCAAGGACAAGAAGAAAGTTCTGCCTTGCGCCGCCTATCTCCAGGGCGAGTACGGCATCGACGGTTACTTCATCGGCGTGCCCTGCAAGCTGGGCGCGGGGGGCCTGGAGGAGATCGTCGAAATCAAGCTGACGCCCGAGGAAGACGCCGCGCTGAAAAGAAGCGCCGCCGCGGTCAAGGAACTCTGCGATGTGATCGGCGTGTAGAGCGGTTCCAGAATTCACGTGCCCTTTTGAGGGTGGCGAAAGGTGGCGTTTTCTTAAAGAAAACGCCACTCAACAGCAGTGATTCCGGGGTACAGCAATTCTGGAACCGCTGTAGCCCGCGCCCTCCTGTCTTCGAGAAAAGCCCCGGTTCAGGCCGCATTTGCGATTGAACTGGGGCTTTTCTCTTTGCGGTGGGCCGGATGGGCTATCAATCCATGGCCATGCTCAACTGGTGGCGCACATCGGCGCCGCGAATCCAGAAGATCACGTCGGTTGCGATGTTCGAAGCGTGGTCGGCGATCCGCTCCAGGTTCTTCGCCACCAGGATGCCGATCATCGCCTGCTGCGTGAACTGCGGCTTTTCTTCGATCAGTTGCAGCAGGTCGTTGTGGGCGCGGCGGTTCATGCGATCGATCTCGTCGTCCATATCGCGCACGCTGTCGGCCAGGCGCGCGTCGCCGTCCAACAACGCCTGCAGCGCGGTGCGGATCATCTGCGCGGCAAACTCGCCCATGGCGGCGAAGTCCACCGGCAGCTCCACGCCTTCCAGCGTCAGGATTTCCTTGGTCCGGCGGGAAATGCTCATCGACTGATCGCCGATCCGCTCCAGGTCGCCGTTGATCTTGATCACCGCCAGGATGAAGCGTAGATCGACGGCCATGGGCTGCTCCTTGGCCAGCAGTTCATAGGCCATTTCGTCGAGTTCCCGCTGCGCGGTGTCGATGGCTCTCTCGTTCTGCTTGACGAACTTGCAGAGGCCCTTGTCGCGGCGCAGGTAAGCTTCAACGGCCGATTCGACGGCCAATTGCGCCAATGCGGCCATCGCCAGGAGCTTATCCTTGAGTTCGGCGAGCTGCTGATGAAAGTGGATACGCGGCACTACAGTTTGACTCCCATCAGACCATTTTGCACTACGGAAGGTTACAGGAGGACAAATTTCCCTTCGGTCACCAGAACTGTCACGCCCAAAAAGGGCCATTCACGCTCCGGCAGCTTCGGATTGCGGCGGCTCGATCGTGCCCAGCAGAAACAGATACCCCGCGATTCCGACGGCCAGGTAGCCGCGAAGTCTTCTCCGCGAACGACTCAATTACTTTGCCTGCAGCGTCCCACCCTGCACAACGGAATTCTCAAGCGTGCCGATAGGGTCGATTGTGATGCGGACCGTGTCGCCCGCCGCGAGCGTGAACGAGTCCGGCGGAACAATGCCGGTTCCGGTCATCAGGAAGGCTCCGGAGGGGAAAGTGTTTTCGCGGAAGAGATACGAGACGAGCTGAGTTGGGTCGCGCTTTAACTCTGCGAGCGTCGTTGCACCGGAGAATTCTGCTCGGCCGCCGCGCAGGATCTCAATCCGGATGGGCGTCGTAGGCGGCAGCGGCTCGGCGCTCAAAAGAATGCACGGCCCCAGCGCGCAACTGCGATCGTAGACCTTGGCCTGCGGCAGGTAGAGCGGATTCTCGCCCTCGATGTCGCGCGAGCTCATGTCGTTGCCCACTGTGCAGCCGATGATCTGGCCGCGCGGATTGATGACGAGCGTCAACTCCGGCTCCGGAACCGACCATTTGGCGTCGCTGCGGATGCGGACGGCGCCGCCGGGCCCGGCCACGCGGCTCGGCGTAGCCTTGAAGAACAGCTCCGGCCGCTCCGCCGAGTAGACACGGTCGTAGAAGTCGCCGCCGCCCGCGTTCTTCGCCTCCGCCATGCGCGCACTGCGGCTGCGGTAGTACGTGACGCCGGCGGCCCACACCTCCTGGCTGCCGATCGGCGCTTCCAGGCGCGCCGCGGCAAAGTCTGTCGCGGGCTTGCCGCTGCCGATGATCGAGCGCAGGTATCCTTGCAGGTCCTCGTGCGCAATGAGCGCGTCCCAACTCGACTCGGGCACGCGGTAGTAGCTTCCGCCTTCTTCCACGCAATTTCCGTTGCTGGTCCGGTAAAGCTTCACGCTTTCTTCTCCAATCGCGAGATGATCCGATCAACGTCGTAGACGCAGCCGCCCCATACGCCGCCGCTGGCCGTGACAAGAGCGGCCCACAAGCGCGTGTCCTCGGGCAAATCCGGATGCGGAGCGAGATCGGGGCGGGGACTGCGTTGGGCGAGCAGCCGAGCGCCTTCGTCAGCGCCAAACGTCTCGCCGCCTTCGCCCACCAGTTGCACCTGACCTTCGAGTTTCACGCGATCGATGACGATCTCGATCCGGTCGCCGTCGCGAACTTTGCCGATGGGGCCTCCTGCCAGCGCCTCCGGCGAGATATGGCCGATGCAGGCTCCCGTTGAAACGCCGCTGAAGCGCGCGTCGGTCAACACGGCCACGTGCTTGCAGTGCGGAAGCTGCTTGAGCGCGGCGGTGATCTGGTAGATCTCCTGCATGCCAGCACCTGCCGGCCCGCTGCAGATGAGCACCATCACATCGCCCTGCGCGACACTGCCGTTTTTGATGGCCTCGATGGCCGCAGCTTCGGTGACGAACACCCGCGCAGGCCCCGTGTGCCGGTACACGTTGTCTGCGCCGGCCAGCGAGGGATCGATGGCCGTGCATTTGACGACCGATCCCTCGGGCGCAAGGTTGCCCACCGGGAAGCAGACGGTGGACGTGAGCCCGCGTTCCCGCGCGCGATCGCGGGACATGATCACCTCGCCGGGATCGATGCCGTCGAGTTCCTGCAACCGCTGCCGCAACGCCGCGCGCCGCGCGCTCTCGCGCCACCAGTCGAGGCACGCGTCCAGCGTCTCGCCGGAGACGGTCTTCACGCTCGTGTCGAGCAGGCCGGCCGCGCGCAGCTCCAGCATCGCTTCGGGCACGCCACCGGCAAGAAAGACCTGCACGGTGGCAAAACCCTGGGGACCATTGGGCAGCGCATCGACAAGGCGCGGCACCCGGCGATTGACTTCCGTCCAGTCGGCGACCGTTGGGCGCGGCAGGCCCGCTGCGTACGCGATCGCCGGAAGGTGAATCAACAAATTCGTCGATCCGCCGAAGGCGGCGTGCAGCACCATGGCATTGCGGATGGCGGCGGGCGTAAGGATGTCGCGCACGCCCAACCCAAGCTGGTGAAGGCGCAGAATCGCCCGGGCCGAGCGGCTAGCGGCATCGAGCCAGACCGGCTGACCCGAGGGCGCGAGCGCGGTGTGCGGCAGCGAGAGGCCCAGCGCTTCGCCGACAACCTGCGACGTGGCCGCCGTGCCCAGGAACTGGCACCCTCCGCCCGGCGTCGCGCAGGCGCGGCAGCCCACCTCGGCGGCGGTTTCCAGCGCGATCTGGTCCTGCGCAAAGCGCGCGCCGATGGTCTGCACCTTACCGGCGTCTTCGCCCTGCTCGGGCAGCAGCGTCACGCCGCCCGGAACCAGCACGGCGGGCTTGGCGCCCGACGATGCGAGCGCCATCATCATCGCGGGCAGGCCCTTGTCGCAGGTAGCCACGCCGATCGTGCCTTCGGCGGTGGGCAGCGAGCGCATCAGCCGCCGCAGCACGATGGCTGCATCGTTGCGGAAGGGCAGCGAGTCCATCATGCCCGCGGTGCCCTGCGTGCGGCCGTCGCACGGGTCGGTACACGCTCCGGCGAAAGGCGTGGCCCGCAGAGACTTCAGCTCGCGCGCTGCCTCGGCCACCAACAGTCCCACCTCCCAGTGGCCGGTGTGAAATCCGAGCGCGATGGGCTCGCCGCTTTCGGAGCGCAGTCCGCCGTGGGTGCTCAGGATCAGGAATTCGGGATCGAGAAGGCGAGCGGGATCCCAGCCCATCCCGGCGCTCTGCGTCAGACCGAAGAGATTGCCCGAGGGCTCGGTGAGCAGCATCTCCGCGGTGAGCGGCAGCGCACCGGCAGGGCCGCGCGCGTGCGTGGTTACGCGAAGCAGATCCGCGTTCCGTGTCTCCAGGATCGAACTGAGAGAAATCGCTGCGATGGGATGGCCTTTCCGCAGATCAGTATAGTGGGCGCGGGTTGGCGCCGGTTGCGGCCGCATCGGAGCGGGATGCTATAAAGCTCATGTGCCTGGCGACGAATCGAACAACGCGGCGCAAGAGCGGTTCTCCAGTTACAGGCAGGTGGGCCTGCGCAGGCGCTGGCTGTTCCTGATGCCTGTGGTCTTTGTCACCTACAGCCTGGCCTACCTGGGGCGGTCGAACTTCGGCTTCGGCGCGGCGGCGGGGCTGGCGAAGTCTCTCAACATCACCGATTCTCGCGCGGCGTTTCTCGGCTCGGTCTTCTTCCTCGGCTACTTTCTTTTTCAGGTGCCTGCGGCGGCCTACGCCGTGCGCCGAAGCGCGACGCGCCTCGTTTTCTTCGCGTTGATCGGCTGGGGAATCTTCTCCGGATTGACCGGAATCATTCGCGACTACTGGCTACTGGTCGCGGACCGGCTGCTGCTGGGCGTCGCGGAGAGCCTCATCTTTCCGTCGATGCTCATCCTGCTGACCAACTGGTTCACGCGCGCCGAGCGCTCGCGGGCCAACGCGGTGCTGATTCTCGGCAATCCGGTCACGGTCACCTGGATGGCCGCCGCGACGGGATACCTGATCCGCGGCGTCGGCTGGCAGATGACGTTCATCCTCGAGGGCATCCCTTCGGTGCTGTGGGCCTTTGTATGGATTGTCGTGGCGCGCGACCAGCCGCGGCAGGTTCGCTGGCTCCCGGAAGAAAGCAGCAAGCAACTGACCGCGGCACTCGCCCAGGAACAGACTTCCCTGCCCGAATATTCGAATCTCGCCGCAACGCTTCGCGTGCCGGCCGTCCTCGTCCTGTGCTTTCAATACCTGTTCTGGAGCTTCGGGATCTATGGCCTCGTGATCTGGATTCCGGAGATGATCCGCTCCGGCTCGGCGCGGGGCATCGAGCAGATCGGGATCTTGAGCGCGGCGCCATTCCTTCTCGGCGTCGTTCTGATGCTCGTTGTCGCCGCCTATTCCGACCGTGTGCAGAACCGCAGGCTCTTCGTGTGGCCGTTCCTCATCCTGTCGGGCGTAGCGATGTTCTGCTCCTACGCAACCGCCGGAAGCAGCTTCTGGCTCAGCTATGGCTCCCTGATCGTGGCCGGCGGTGCGATGTACGCGCCCTATGGACCGTTCTTCGCCATCATGCCCGAGATGCTGCCGCGCAACGTCTCCGGCGAGGTGACCGCGCTGGTGAACAGCTTTGGCGCGCTGGGCGGCTTTGCCGGTTCTTGGGTAGTCGGGTGGCTGCAGGCGGCGACGGGCAACCCGCGCGCCGGGTATCTGGCGATGTCGGTTCTGCTGATCCTGGCTGGCGCGATGACCTTCTGCCTGCGCGCACCTACGGCCGGCGCGCAACCGCGTCGCGCGTGAACTGGCCGTCGACCAGCCGCCAGATGCCGAGCGGATTCGCATCCTTTAGCTCGTCGGGAAGCGAGGCCTGCGGAAAATCCTGGTAGCAAACAGGCCGCGCGAAACGGTAGATCGAGTACGTGCCCACGGAGGTTGCGCGGCCGTCGCTGGTGGCCGGGTAGGGCCCGCCGTGGACCATCGCATGGCAGACCTCGACGCCGGTGGGAAAGCCGTTCACGACCAGCCTGCCCGCCTTGCGCTCCAGAATCGCGATCAGATCGGCAAACGCGGCCAGGTCGGCATCGGTTCCGTGCAAGGTTGCGGTCAGTTGGCCCTCGATCGAGCGCGCCAGAGCCATCAGTTCCTCGCGGCTTTCGTAGCGAATCACCAGAGTGCTCGGCCCGAAGACCTCGGCTCCGAGTTCGGGGTTGCTGAGCAGATCCTTTGCGCCGATCTGCATCACTGCCGGCGCGGCGTACGAGTTGGTGGCGCCGCTGGCCGCCGCCTGCCCGACCGTCTCGACACACCCGTGCGCCTGCTGCCCGGCAATCCCCGAGCGGTAGCTCTTCGAGATTCCCCCTGTAAGCATGGGCGACGCAGAGGACTTTTCCACCTGCGTCTTAACTTCGGCGACCAGCGAGTCGGCATCCGCATTGCGCGGCAGAAACACCAGCCCCGGCTTCGTGCAGAACTGGCCCACGCCAAGAGTGAAGGACGCGAAGAGGCCGGCGCCGATCTGCGGGCCGTGCGTGTGCAGCGCCTCGGGCAGCACGAAGACGGGGTTCACGCTGCTCATCTCCATGAAGCACGGGATGGGCTCGGGCCGCGCTGCTGCCCGCTGCATCAGCGCCCTACCCGCCGAAAGCGAGCCGGTGAATCCGACTGCCTTTACGCTGGGGTGATCGACCAGCGCTGTGCCGATCTCCGCGCCCGGGCCGAACAGCAGTGCGAAGACGCCTGGCGGCAAACCGCATTCCCTCGCGCTGCGCGCGATGACCTGCCCGACCATCTCGCCCGTTGCGGGATGCGCGTGGTGGGCCTTGACGATGACGGGATTGCCGGCGGCAAATGCAGCAGCCGTGTCGCCGCCCGCCACGGAGAACGCAAGGGGAAAGTTGCTGGCGCCGAAGACGGCGACCGGGCCGAGAGGACGCATCATCGAGCGAAGGTCGGAGCACGGCAGCGGCTTGCGGTCCGGTTGCGCGGGATCGATGCGCGCATTTACCCACGAGCCTTCCTCGACCACCTGCGCGAACAATCGGAGCTGGTTGATGGTGCGCGCCGATTCGCCTTTCAGGCGCGCTTCCGGCAGAGCCGTCTCCCGGTTCGCCCGCTCCACAAGGTCCGGAACAATGGCTTCGATGCCATCGGCGATGTGACGCAGAAATCGCGCTTTCTCCCGCCCGGACAGCTTGCCGTATACGTCGAACGCCTCCCAGGCCAGGTCGGCGGCAAGATTCAGGTCCGCAATCGAAGCGCAGCGATAAACGGGCTCCAGGCGCTCGCCTGTGGCCGGATTCACGCCATAAAACGTTGCCCCGGCTCCCTGCCGGCTCTCGCCACCAATGATCGAGTTGCCACGCAGTTCTAGCGCCGATCTCTTGTCCAGCATGACTCACCTTCTGTCGTAAGTTGTGGCCGCCGCCTCCAGCCTTCAGCTCCATCATGCGCGGCTCAGATGCATCACTCTGCAAGAGACCCGCTAGAAGCTAGCGGCTAGAAGCTGTCTTTCCTACTCTTCGCCGATGTCCTCGTTCCAGATCTCCGGGTGCTTTGCAATGAAGCTCTCGAGCATCTCCCGGCACTCGGCGTTGTCCAGGTCGATCACCTCCACGCCGTTCTCGCGCAGCCAGTCCACGCCTCCCGAAAAGGTGCGGCTTTCTCCAACGACCACCGCGCCGATGCGGAACTGGCGAACCAGCCCGCTGCAATACCAGCAGGGAGCGAGCGTGGTGACCATCACCAGGTCGCGATAGCTGCGCTGGCGTCCGGCGCGGCGAAAGGCGTCGGTCTCGCCGTGAATGCTGGGATCGCCCTGCTGCACGCGGCGGTTGCGGCCGCGGCTCACTAATTCTCCCTCGCGCGTAAAAATCGCAGCGCCGATGGGAACCCCACCTTCTTCCAGGCCCATCCGCGCCTCTTCGATCGCCACGGCAAGCATTTCCTCGTGCGATTTCACACATCCACTCTATCGCAGCAGGTCTGCGGCATTTCCCCTGACTCCGCTAGCCCCGCTATTTCTGCTAACTCCACTGTCTATCTTCAGCCCACCGTCATCACCAGCTTGCCGAAGTGGCTGGCCTCTTCCATCCGCCCCAGGACCTCGCGCGCCTGGTTCCAGTCGAACTCTTCGCCTACCGGGCGCAGTTCGGCCAGCGAAATGGCCTTGTTCATCTCCACAAAGTCCTTGCGCGAGCCCACGTAGATGCCTTGAATCCGCGCCGTCTTGTGCAGGACGAGCGGAATCGGGAATGGCTCCTCGGCGTCAGAGAGAACGCCCACCTGTGCCACCGTCCCGCCCGGCCGAATGGCCCGGAGCGATCGCGCCAGCGTGCCCGCCCCGCCCACTTCCACCACCAGGTCTACGCCTTCGCCGCCGGTCTGATCCAGAGCCCAGCGGTCCCACTCCGGGCTGTCGCTATAGTTCAGTCCCGCATCCAGGCCCAAGGCAGCGGCTCGCTCCAGCTTGGCGTCGCTGGAGCTGATGCCGAGCACGCGCGCGCCCCTCAACCGCGCAAACTGCAGCGCGAAGATCGAAACGCCGCCTGTACCCTGAATCAGCACCGTCGAGCCGGGCTTGACTTCCCCGGCGGCCAGTGCGTTCCAGGCCGTGACGGCGGCACAGGGTAACGTGGCCGCTTCCTGAAAGCTCAGGTGCTCGGGGACCGCCACCAGTCCGGTCGCCCTCAGGACGACAAAGTCCGATAACACTCCATCGATGTCTCCGCCCAGAGCGCCGCGGGCCTTCGCCGCGGTCAGCGGCCCGTCGAGCCACCTCTGCATAAAGATTCCGGCCACGCGGTCGCCGGGCTTCCACAAATTCACCTCGGAGCCCACGGCCACCACCTCGCCCGCCCCGTCGGAACAGGGAACGCGCGGCAGCCTCATCTTGGGGTTGTAGAGCCCCTTCACCATCATCAGGTCGCGGTAGTTCAGCGACACTGCGCGCACGCCAACCAAAACTTCTCCGGGCCCCGGCGCGGGCGTGGGCCGTTCCACAAACTCCAAAGAATCAATGCCAAACGAAGAAATCTGCCAAGCGCGCATGCAAATCCTCTCTCTTTCGCGGGCTCCCAGTGACCAATCTGCGGGACGATCGAACGTAAATCCCCTGTAGAATGAAGATATGGCTCGTGGATGGGAAAGTAAATCGGTGGAGGAGCAGATGGGAAATGCTTTTGGCAACCCCGGAACAGATCCCGGCGACCGTCTGACCGACGACCAGGTCCGGCACGCGGCCGAACTGCACCGCGCCGCGCAAGCACGGCAGCAACAGGCGCTCCAACTGCAGCGCGAGAACATTCTCTCGCAAAGGACCTCGAATCCCAATCGCCGCGCCGCCCTTGAGGCCGCGTTAGACCAAATCGAGGCGCAGCTTCAGGCGATTGGCTAGAACCAAACGCATAAGGAAAGCAAGCCGCTTCCCCATGTACAGGACTCTCTGCCTGCGGGCGCGCCTTGACCGGCTGCCGGAAGCGGTGCTTTTGCATCCCGATTCGCGCTCGGCGCCGGCCGCCCCGTGCTATTCGCGGTGAATCAACAGCGTGTTGGCCTGATGCACTGAAGTCAACGACACGCGTGCAATGTTCACGTGCTCCGGCCGCGTGACGGCCCACAGGATCACATCGGCGATGTCTTCGGCGGTGAGCGGCGTGATGCCCTTGTAGACCTTTGCGGCGCGGCTGGCGTCGCCGTGGAAGCGGACCAGGCTGAAATCGGTCTCCACCAGACCGGGATCGACGCTGGTGACGCGCACCGGCGTGCCCAGCAAGTCCTCGCGCAGGCCGTCGTTGATGGCGCGGGCCGCGGCTTTGGTGCCGCAGTAGACAGCGCCGTTGGGGTAGACGATTTCGCCGGCCATCGAGCCCAACGTGACCACGTGGCCGCGCCGCCGCACCACCATCCCGGGAACCACGGCCCGCGCCACGTACAGCATCCCCTTGATGTTGGTGTCGATCATCTCTTCCCAGTCTTCGACGCGGCCGGTGTAAAGCTTCTCCATGCCGCGGCTGAGCCCAGCATTGTTCACCAGGATGTCGATCTCCGCCCACTCCGGCGGCAACTCGTCGATGGCCCGCTGCACGGCGTGGCGGCTGCGCACGTCCAGGTCGATGGAGTGCACGGCGGCGGCGCCACGCGCCAGCGCATTCGACGCAACTTGGGCCAGCTTTCCGGCGCGGCGGGCGGCCAGCAGCAGCCGTGCGCCCTCGGCGGCAAATGCCATGGCGGTGGCCGCGCCAATCCCCGCGCTGGCCCCGGTGATGAAGACGATTTTGCCCTTCAGCTTCATGGCCCTTATCTTACCTTCCCACACCGATTAATCTGTCGCCTTTCCCTGTTGAGACACGCGGTACAGCCCAACCGCCCAATCCTCCCGGCCGAGGCCGCCGGCGATGGCCTCGTTGAAAACTTCGCCGAGCGACTCGGCCAGGCGCAGACGCGTGCCGCAGCTGGCCGCGGCCTCGCGCAGCAGGCGCAGGTCCTTTTTGCCCAATTCGATGGTGGCGCCGGGCGTCTCTGGCGGATGCAGCATGACCTTGGCGTAGGCAGCGTAGAACGGCGACTGGAACAACGCGCTGTTGACCGTCTCGAAAAAGACCTCGGGGGCGATTCCCTGCCCTTCAGCGAAGACAAAGGCGTCGGCGAGGGAGTGGATCATGGCGCTGATGAGGAAGTTGCCGCCGAGCTTCACGGCGTGCGCCTGCCGGGGCTCCTGCCCGACGACCGTGATGCCGCGCGAAAGCGGCTCGAGGAGCGGGCGCGCCTTGGCGACTGAGCTCTCCGCGCCGGCCACGACGATCCAGAGGCGGCCCGCTTCGGCGACGTTGGGCCGTCCGAAGACGGGCGCGGCGACGAATTCGTGCCCGCGCCGGGCGTGTTCCCGCGTGAGCCGCTCGCTCAGAGCCACGCTGATCGTACTGCAGGAGATGTGCAGCAATCCAGGGCTCAACGCGTCCATCAGCCCGTTCGCGCCAAAGAGCACTTCTTCGTTCGCCGCATCGTCGAACAGCATGGTGATGACGGCGTCGGCGCCTAGCCCGCATTTCTCACAGGCGGATTGCCGATTGCGGGGACGACGGATAGGAAAAGTGTTGGAAAGGCCGTCTTTTCATGGCATAACTGCGTTGTCGAGGCGTAGTTGTAGCCGAGGAAGGGCGGCCTTTCTGATGACAGAGTGTAACCAAGAAACGTTCGCATTTACAGCTCATTTTTCGCGCCGCGTGGAGGCCGGGTTCAGCGCCGGCCAGGTTTCCAGCGATGGCGGGGCATTGTTGCTGCGCGCAGTTGATCGCAGGATCAACCTGCTGGGCCGTCTGGCGAGCTGCTTCACGGACGGGCGCAACCAGGAGATGGTGGAACACCCGCTTGGGGAGATGCTGGCGCAGCGCATCTACGGGCTGGCGCTGGGTTACGAGGACCTGAACGACCACGAGCAGTTGCGCTCCGATCCGCTGCTGGCGGTGCTGAGCAGCAAGCGCGATCTGGACGAGCCGCTGGCCGGCAAGAGCACGTTGAACCGGCTGGAGCTGGTGGGCCGCACGGGGCGCTATCACAAGATCACGTACTCGGCCGAAGCCCTGGACCGTCTGCTGGTGGATCTTTTCATCGAATCGCATACCGCGCCACCCACCGAGATCGTGCTCGACCTGGACGCCACCGATATCCCGCTCTACGGCCATCAGCCGGAGCGGTTCTTCCACGGCTACTACGACAGCTACTGTTATCTGCCCTTGTACATCTTCGCCGGCGACCAGTTGCTCTGCGCGCGGCTGCGGCCGGCCAACCAGGATGCGGCTGCGGGCTCACTCGACGAGGTCAAGCGCATCGTGGCGCAGTTGCGTGAGCGTTGGCCGGAAGTGCGGATCGTGCTGCGCGCCGACTCCGGCTTCTGCCGCGAGGCGTTGATGGCTTGGTGCGAACAGAACTATATCGATTACGTCTTCGGCCTGGCGCGCAACCAGCGGTTGAGCAAGATCATCGGCGCCCAGATGCATCAAGCTCACATCCTGCACCAGACCAGCGGCAAGGCAGCCCGCGTCTTCACCGAGTTCGACTACCAGACCCGCAAGAGTTGGTCCTGCGCCCGCCGCGTGGTGGCCAAGGCCGAATATCTCGACAAGGGCCAGAACCCGCGCTTCGTGGTTACTTCGCTCACCGCTGAGCAGTGGGCCGCGCAGGACTTATACGAGAAGTTCTACTGCGCCCGCGGCGAGATGGAGAACCGCATCAAGGAACAGATGTGCCTGTTCGCCGACCGGCTCTCCACCGACGAAATGAAGGGCAATCAGCTCAGGCTCTACTTCTCGGCGCTGGCCTACACGCTGATGGAAGCGCTGCGCCGCCTGGGACTGAAAGGCACCGAATGGGCTCAGGCCCAGGTCGATACCATCCGCCTCAAGCTACTCAAAATCGGCGCCATCATACGCATCAGCGCGCGCCGCGTCGTGCTGGCAATGAGCAGCGCTTATCCCTGGAAAGACATCTACGCACACGCCTTCCACGCCCTGCGCTGCTGACCGGCGCGCGTCGCTCAGAAGACTCCGCTCCGTACCGCTGCTGAACTCATCGGCCTGGCGGAGCCATGCGCAAAGGACACACCGGGAATCGGAACCAGGCCATAGCGAGGACGTAACAGGGTTCCTCCGGCCAGTACGCCCATCGAAAAAGCCAACCGTGTCTCCAATACCAACACAAACACTCCCAAAATCAGTGCTTGTGAGAAATGCAGGCTAAGGCCGCGCGTTGTTGCACCACCGTTTGGGCGCCCCAGGTTCGGCGCGTCTTTGTTCTTGCGCCTAACCTGGGATCGCACGCGGCCGGAAGCTGCTGAACGTGCCTGGAGAAAGTCCCATGAGCAAACGAGTCTTGATCCTCTCCTCGAGTCCCCGCAAAGGCGGGAACTCGGACACACTATGCGATCGTTTTCTGGCCGGCGCCGAGGAAGCGCATCACCGCGTCGAGAAAGTCACCCTCGCGGAAAAGAACATCAACTACTGCAAGGGCTGCTACGCCTGCAGGGGCAACGGAAAATGCGTCCAGAAGGACGACATGGCGCAGCTCCTCGACTGCATGATTGCGGCCGACGTGATCGTCCTCGCCACGCCCGTCTACTTCTACACCATGTCCGCGCAGATGAAGACGGTGATCGACCGCACCGTCGCGCGCTACACAAAGATCGCCAACAAGGAATTCTACTTCATCGTCACCGCGGCGGTTCGCGGTAAGGCGGCCCTTGAGCGCACCATCGAAGGCTTCCGCGGATTCACTTCCTGCCTGCCCGGCGCCAAAGAAAAGGGCATCGTTTACGGAACCGGCGCATGGGAAGTTGGCGACATCGAAAACCGGCCCGCGATGAAAGAAGCCTACGAAATGGGCAAAGCGTTGTAGTGGTCCGGCGGGGGACAACGCACGAATCAGCAGTTCCTCAATCCGTCCACATCCTTGAAATCGACCACGCAAACGCTGCCGTCCGCTAAGGTGATCTCGGCTCCAAGAACCGAACCCGACGGTGTGACCGCCATGATCCGGATATCCTTGACCGGACTCAGTTCCTCTGGCGTCCAGGCCGCATCGTCCGTCTTGTGCAGCATGGCCGTGATCATCAACTCCATCGGCGGATTCTTGGCCGTGCGTTTGCGGTGAACGAACAGCACTGTGCTCTCATCCGCCTCCGCGTTGAAGCCCCGATGCACCTGACTTTGCACCGTGTCCCATCCCGAGTAAGCGATCAGCGCCACCTGGCGACCGGGGATCGATGCTGTGATCCCTCGCTCCCTCCCTGTCTCGAAAGCGCGCAGCACGGCGCTCTTCCCGCCCATGTGCGGCAGGCCATAGTGGCCAAGCGTGAGTTCGTGCTCGAAGGCCAGCCGGCAGCGATCCACTCGCACCACCCCGCCCGGCACGGTGATCTCAGCCAGATCGATGATGTACCCCACGCCATTGTTCGGCGGCTTGCGTAGAATCAATTGCCGGTAAAGCACTCCATTGCGAACGCCGTTGAACAGAGTGCTCTGAGAAGTCACGTACGCGCCGCGCTTCGACGCCGTGTTATCGATCGTCCGGCCGGTGAGGTAGAAATTGATGTCCACGCCGCGCAAATCGCGCGGGTCCAGGCTGCGGAAGCTGTACTCCTGCGATGTGCCGCCCTTGGGATTGTGGTCCTCCCACGGGAAATGGGTGTTGAACACCAGCTTCGAATAGTTATGATCGTCGTCGTACACCTTGCCCGAGACGATCTCCGAACTCCCGCTGCTGCCGTGGTTCACCAGAACAATGCCCGGCCTTTCAAGAACCGTTCTCTTTGACTGCCTTCCCAGCTCCACCCACATGCCGTCGTTCTCTTTCGCCGTCCAGAACGGAGAGTCTTCCGGCAACGCCAGGCTGATGAACGGCAGAAACATGATGAACGGGCTCGCAGGGCAACTGTAGTTCTGGATCGCGAACTCCCGGTGGCCGTAAAAACCGAGACTGGGAATATCGTTCTCGTAAAAGTCTTCCCGGGTCGTGAACTGCAAAATCGATCCGGAGCACAAGCGCCGCGCCCATCCGGGATCGAGCGGCGGCGCTGACGCGAGCAGGAAAGACGCCGGGAAGCCGCCCGATATCCAGAGGCGATAGCAGATGCTCCTGGCCCACATATTGATGAAACCGTTCCGCCCAAAGAAGCTGGTGTAGGTCTGAAACAGTTCCACGAAGCTATTTTCCAGCAGCGAGGCGATCTCCGGATAATGCTCGCGGCCGAACGTTCGGCTCCAGATTGCGCCGTAGACCACAAATAGGCTGATCGTGTAGTAGTTGTAGCTTTGCTCCAGATACCAGCCGTCGCCTGCATGATAGGCCGCAACCCACATCAGGTGGCTCTTGAGCAGCTCGTCGTCGATGGCATACCCGTTCTTCTTCAGGAAAGACAGCGCACAGATGTTGAACAGCCGCCAGTTGTTCTGCGTGGTCCGGTGATGCGCCCACCTGGAGATCGTGACGGCCATCTCATCCCGCTGCTGCCGGGTCAGGTACGGCCAAACTACGTCGGGCATCAGCAGAAGACTTTTCGTCAGCCCGCCAAACTCGCAGGTGAATTGATAGGTCGAGTCCGGCAGATCCTCGGGCATCGGCACGCTGTTCGCGTGTCCCGGGGTCAGCGCGTTGTAAAGGTGATGGCAATAGTAATCCCGCAATTTGATGTCGCCGATATGCGCCTCTGGATCGACGTGCATCAGCGGCCCCGCAAGGTCGAAGGTCCTCACCAGCGCCTCGAACTCGTGAGAGCGATGCCGCCATTCCGGGTCGTTCGGCTGGGGATAGGACTTGCCGGGCACCAGGGGAAAAACAATCGGCGAGTCAAACGACTTCACGTGCCGGAATGCGCGTCCGAGAACGTATTGAGCGCATTCGATATAGTGTTTCCTCGTCATCCCCGTCATCGGACTGAGGTCCGGATCTGGATCCGTGACTGCAAAGGCGCGTTTTGTCAGGCTTTCGTCCGTCAAAATCGAGGCATTCTGCATATTTTCTTCACCACTCGAACTATATCACGGCGCTCGCGCTGCAGACACAGAAGATTACGGGAAAAAGCCCCCATCGTGTCTCTGTTTCACTGCCGCGGATTGCTTGGATCTCGGGATTGACTGTGATCTAAACTGTTCGCCAAAAACACGTTACGGCAATTCAACCCAACTTCGGATCGTCTCCGAGGTGCCTCTGCATCGGCAACCGCCAGAAACTGAATCACGGCAAATTCGGCCCCGGAGCGATGGCTCGCCCAGGCAGGTGCCTATCCAACTCTGTCAGGACCGCGCAATCGACCCAACCTACCGATCGCAACACGAGACGGGATCACTGATCGAAGGATCACCCAGGTGAGAAAATACCCTCATGGAAATCAAACGCAGCGGCTTTGAACCCTCAGCCAGGGGCCCGGCCGACTGGTTTACCGGCACGGTCCGTATTGACCGGCTCTTCGAGCCGCCTGCCCCCGCCCGCGTCACCGGCGCCAGCGTCACCTTTGAGCCCGGCGCCCGCACCGCCTGGCATACGCATCCGCTCGGCCAAACCCTCATCGTCACCTCCGGCTACGGCCGCGCGCAGCGCTGGGGCGGCGCTGTCGAGGATCTCCGTCCCGGCGACGTCGTCTGGTTCGCGCCCGGCGAGAAGCACTGGCACGGCGCTTCCCCAACCGCCGCCATGTCCCACATCGCTATTCAGGAAAAGCTCGACCGCCAGACCGTCGAATGGATGGAGCACGTCACCGACGAACAGTACGGAGTTTGAGCTCCGAGCCGCTTGATCTACTGCCTCTGAATTGCGCCAGCTTTGCGAACGTTTCCCGCAGGCCGCCATACAACTCCCTGTATGTCCCCATCAGTTCGGCGTACCTCGCGCACCTCTCTTCCGCGGGCTGCGTCTCGCGGAAGACCTTGTCGCACATCCCATTCGCCGCTTCCGCCGCGTTCGCATAAATCCCGGCTCCCACCGCCGCGCAGATCGCCGCTCCCAGGCTCGATGCCTCCAGGGTCCTCGAGCATCGGATCGGTTTCCCCGTCGCGTCGGCCATAATCTGGCGCCACAGATCGCTCGCCGCTCCGCCTCCGATGGCGATGAACTCCGTCACTGAAACGCCGGTTTCCTCTTCGATCATCCCTGTCACCAGCGCCTGTTCCAGCGCGATGCCCTCCAGCAGCGACCGGTACAGGTGCCCCCTGCGGTGCGACCCGCTCAACCCGATCCAGCAGCCGCGCGCCAGAGGGTCCCAATAGGGTGTCATCACTGCGCCCCAGTAAGGCAGCGCCAGTAGTCCATCGCTTCCTACCGGAATCGCCGCCGCCTCGGCTTCAAGCTCCTTGAGCAGCGCCCTGCCATCATCCGGCGCCCGGTAAATCTGGTGCGTGAACCAATCGATGAGAAACGTCCCCGCGCGCAGGCTCGTTTCAAAGTAGCAGCCCTCGCCGGTCAGGCTTCCCATCGTCCGCCACGCTCTTCCGGTCCGGTACTCGCTCGAATAGATGCCGCCGACAACCGCTGTGCCGAAGTTGAGGTATGCGCGGCCTCCGCCGAGCGCATTCACGCCCAACCCCGCCGCCTGTCCGTCGCCTCCACCGGCAACCACCGGCGTGCCACGGTTTAGCCCCGTCGCGTTCGCCGCTGCCTCGCTCACCGCTCCGATCACCGTTCCCGGCCGCACCGCCTTCGGCAACCGTTCCGGATCGAGCTCCAGCGCCCCCATCACCTCCGGCGACCACTGCTTCCGCTCCATGTCGAAAAGCCCCAGCGGATCCGCGCTCGCCCAGCTCGTTTGGAACTCGCCCGTCAGCCGGCCCGCAAGGTAGCCGTGCACGTCCACGAACATCGCGGTCCGCCGGAACAGTTCCTTCTCGTTTCGCAGCATCCACGCAATTCTGTACACCACCGGCGCAAGGTCGGGCGGTTTCCCTGTGATTTGATGAATCCTGTCGCTCCCAACTCGATCGGTCAGCCACGCCACTTCCGCTTCGCAGCGCTGGTCCAGCCACACGATCGCCGGCCGCACCGGCTGGCCATCTTCGCCCAGCGCGACGAAAGTCTCTCGCTGATTTGAGATCGCGATTGCCGCCACGCCGGTGGGATCGACCTGCCGGAACAGCTCCCTCAGAGCCTCGCAAGCCGAGCGCCACCAGTCTTCCGGGTCCTGCTCATACTGATTGTGTGCTGGGCTGTGCAACGGAATCGGTCTGCGCCCTTGCCCGGCAACCGTGCCGTCCGGCCTCCAGGCAATCGCCTTCGTGGCGGTCGTGCTGCTGTCCAGTCCAACGACGATGTCTTTTCCGGTGCTCATGGGCGGCCGACAACATCATACCAACAGAGCGGCTTGGGACAGGCATTTACTTCCCGGTGAGCCGTACTCCGCCCGCCGGACTCGCCTCCGGATTCCCGTTCGATTCCCGGCCCTACAGCGGCACGGTATCCAGTATGGCCAGCATTTGCCCGACGCGCTCACGCCGGTCGTCGCGCTCGCTAATGAGAGCATTCAGCTCCCGTTCAATCGCTTCAATCCGCTCCGCCTGCTCGCTCATTTCCGCTTCTACCAGAAGTGCGCGCTCCTCGGCGGCCATCCGCTCTCGCCGCTCCCGCTGCACCAGTTCAGCCACGCGAACAATCCGTTCCTCAAGCGCCGAGAAATCGCCTGCTTCGATGGCCAGCGCCTCATGCCCTGCCTGTGTCCGCTCCCCGCCTCCCTGCTCTTCATCCGGCTCGCGGCCCGGCGCTCGCGGCGCGGTGAATCCCTTGAGGACCGAAAAATCGGCATCCGCTTCCTGTTTCTTCTGTTCTTGTTCTAGAGCTCGCAACGCAGAATAGATCTTCGACACGGGGGGACCTCCAACGAGAATTCGGCCTTGCTGCTTTGTCGAATCCTCCAAAAACTCAGGCAACCGTCGGTTCTTTCTCGACAGATCTTCGGCCGGCAGTCAACCCTCTGAATCAATCTACCGGAGGTTTTTGGGGTGCACTAGTGTCCATCGATGTACCTGGTTGTTCAGCACGCAAAAGTCGCACCTTGCGGAGCGCAGGCAGATCTCGGCAGTTTCGCTCGGTTGATTCGGTCCTCGTCCATGGGCCGCACGCCCGCCAATCGCGAAGCCGCACAATTCCGGCCGAAAACAGACAAATTCTCCTTCGCGGCCAGCACCCGGAACGCATCGATGCTCCTTCGTCCCTGTTCCCCGTTCCCTGTCTTTTCCCCGATGCGTTATCGTTTCTTGAGGAAGACCTTTCCATGCGCGCAGCCGAACTCATCGCTCCCCACTCATTCCGTCTCATCGACATGCCCATTGACGATCCCGACCCCGGAGAAGTCCAGCTCCGCATCGAGTCCGTCGGCGTCTGCGGCTCCGACCTGCACGCCTACTCCGAGGGCGCGGTCGGCGGCACTCCCAACGTCTATCCCATGGTCCTCGGCCACGAGCCCGCCGGAACCATCGTCAAGACCGGCCCCGGCGTGACGGGCCTCGCCAAGGGCGATCGCGGCGCGCTCGAGCCCGCCCTCTACTGCTATCACTGCGAGTTCTGTTTGAGCGGCCGCCACAACGTCTGCGCCAACATCCAATTCCTCTCGACCCCTCGCATTCCCGGCTTCTTTCGCGAACTCGTCAACCTGCCGGCCTCGAACTTTCTCCCCATCCCCGCCGGCATGTCCTGCGACGAAGCCGCCCTCGCCGAGCCGCTCGCCATCGCCCTGCATTCCCTGCGCCTCGTCTCCATCCGCCCCGGCGAATCCGTCGCCGTCATCGGCGCGGGACCCATTGGCTTGCTCACCATTGCCGCTCTGCGCGCCGCACAGGCCGGCCGCATCTGGGCCATCGAGCCTCTCCCCCACCGCCGCCAGTTGGCCCTCGGCGTTGGCGCCGCAGCCGCGCTCGACCCTGCCGAAGCCCTTGAAGAAATCCTCCGCGCCACCGGCCAGCGCGGCGTCGACTGCGCCATCGACTGCGCTGCCGCCGAGCACACCACCAGCCAGGCCATTCAACTCGCCCGCAACGCCGGCCGTGTCGCCCTCACCGGCATTCACTCCACGCAATATGTCGCAATGGATGGCTCGGCCATGCGCCGCAAGGAGCTCACCATCTTCAACGTGCGCCGCTCCAACCACGAAACCCAGCAGGCCCTCGACCTCCTCCAGGCCCAAACCCGCTGGTTCTCGCCGCTCCTCACCCATGCCCGCCCGCTCGACCGCATCGGCGACGCTTTCGCCATCGCCAGCCAGTATCGCGACGGCGTCGGCAAGATGACCGTCCGCCCGTAGCGCCCTGTCTCCGAAGCTCGCAGCAGAACCGCGCAGTCGTGCATCGCTATGCTCTTGTCATCCTGAGCGAAGTCCCGCGTCAGCGGGACGAAGTCGAAGGATCTGCGGTTGCTTTTCGACGAGCTTCGCGTCCGCCACACGAGCGCGGGCCGAACTGCGGATCACTGACAACTGTGCCCGCCCTCAGTCCACGCGGAAGTGGCAGCCGCGGCTTTCCACGCACTGCCGCGCCTGATCCAGAATCAGTTGCGCCGTCAGGATCCCGTTGCGCAGCCCCACGATCTCGTCGCTCACCTCGCACTTGCGATAGAACCGCGCGATCTCCTGGTCCAGTTCGCTTAGCAGCCTCCACGCCCGGGTCAGCCGCCGGTCGCTGCGGATCAGCCCCACGTAATTCCACATCGTCTGCTGAATCGTCAGCCAATCCTGCGCCACCAGCGCCGGATCGGCCGGTTCGTGCTCGTAGCGCCACTCGGCGATTTTCGGGAACGCGATCTTGTCTCCGCCGCGGATTCGCGCGCCCGCCGCGCCGCCCGCGCGCGTGCCCCACACCAGGCACTCCAGCAGCGAAGTGCTCGCCAGCCGGTTCGCTCCGTGCAGCCCCGTGCACGCCACTTCGCCCACCGCCCGCAGCCGGTCGATATTCGTCCGCCCCTCGTCGTCCGTCGCCACACCGCCGCAGCTGTAATGCGCCGCCGGGACCACCGGGATCGGCTCCTGCGTCATGTCGATGCCCCGCTCCATGCACACCGCATGAATCCCCGGAAACCGCTCCCGCAGATACTCCGCCGGCTTGTGCGTCACGTCCAGATACGCACACGGCTCGCCCGTCTCCAGCATGAACTCGTAGATCGCGCGCGCCGCCACGTCCCGCGGCGCCAGCGACCCGTCGGGGTGATACCGCTGCATGAACTCCCGCCCCCGCCGGTCTACAATCCGCCCGCCCTCGCCGCGCACCGTCTCCGAGATCAGAAAGCAGCCATCCGGTGCCAGCAGCGCCGTGGGATGAAACTGCACATACTGCATGTTGATGACCCGCGCCCCGGCGCGGTGCGCCATCGCAAACCCGTCGCCGCGCGCCCCCGGCGGATTCGTCGTGTGCAGAAACACGCCCCCCAGCCCGCCCGTCGCCAGAATCGTCTCCCGGGCCAGAATCGGCGAAACCGTCCGCGCCTCCTGGTCCAGCACGTATGCCCCAACGCACGTCAGCGGCTGGTAAATGTCGGCCGGCTCCAGCGAATGGTGCGCCCCGGTCAGCAGATCGATCGCCGTCGCGTTCGTCACCAGCGTCACGTTCTCGAGCTCCCGCACGCGCTCGAAGAACGCCCGCTCGATCGCCAGCCCGCTCTGATCCTTGTAGTGGATGATGCGCGGAATCGCGTGCCCCGCCTCGCGCGTCAGGTGCGGCTCGCCCGGCGTCTCCGGCGAGGGATCGAACGGAATCCCGAGCTCGTCGATCAGGATGCGTTTCACCAGCTTCGGGCCTTCGCGGCTCAGCAGCCGCGCCGCCGCCGGCAGCGCCACGCCCGCGCTCACCGTCATGATGTCGGCGACAAGCCCCTCCGGGTCCTCGCCCGGCGCACGATAAATGATCCCGCCCTGCGCCCGGTAGCTATTCGTCTCGCTCGGCTCGGGCACGCGCATCAGCAGCGTCACCTCGCAGCCGCTCCGCGCGGCCTCCCACGCCGCCGCCAGCCCTGCGAGTCCGCCGCCGATCACCAGCACATCGGTTTGTTCCGGAATCTTCAAATTTCAATCTTAGCCCGCCGCGCCTCGCCGCCGCCCTCAGCTCATCGCCAGCATCCGCTCCATCGGCCGCAGAGCCGCCCGTCGCAGCTCCTCGTCCAGCACGATCTCCGGCGCGCGCGTCTTCATGCACAGATACAGCTTCTCCAGCGTGTTGAGCCGCATGTGCGGACACAGGTTGCACGCACAGCCGCCTTCGCCCGGCGCGGCAACGAACGTCTTCTCCGGGCTCGCCTTCTGCATCTGGTGCAGAATGCCCGCCTCCGTCGCCACGATAAACTCCGTCGCCGGGTTCTCCGTCGCGAACTTCAGAATCCCCGTCGTCGACCCGATATAGTCCGCGTGTCGCAGCACCGCTTCGATGCATTCCGGGTGCGCCAGCACCAGCGCGTTTGGATGTTCCTGCTTCAACTCCACTACGCTGCGCTCGTTGAACAGCTCGTGCACCAGGCACGATCCCTGCCACAGCCGCATCTTGCGGCCCGTCCTTGTTTCGAGGTACGCCCCCAGGTGCCGGTCCGGCGCGAACAGAATCGGTTTGTCCTCGGGAATCTGCCGGATGATCTTCTCCGCGTTGCTCGAGGTGCAGATGATGTCGCTCATCGCCTTCACCTCGGCACTGCAATTGATGTAACTCACCGCCACGTGATCGGCGTAGCGCTCGCGCCAGGCGCGGTAGAGCGGCGCCGGGCATCCGTCGGCCAACGAGCAGCCGGCCTTCAAATCCGGCAGCAGAACCAGTTTGCTTGGGTTTAGGATCTTCGCGGTCTCCGCCATAAAGACCACGCCGCAGAAGACAATCACATCGGCGTCCGTCTTGGCCGCCTGCTGCGCCAATTGCAGGCTGTCGCCTACAAAGTCGGCCAGGTCCTGGATCTCGGATTCCTGGTAGTAGTGCGCCAGAATGACGGCGTTCATCTCGCGCTTCAGCCGCGCGATCTCGCCTTCGCAATCGATGAGGGGAAGCGAGGCGCGCTCCGGGGGCTGAACAACGCCGAGCATGTGTTCATCCTACCACCCACCTCGATTGCGGCCGCCCCAGATCCCTCGTAGCGAGCCTCGGCGCAGTTGCGTGATTTTGACGCGACGGCGCAGTTGCCGATAGTTCTCTCGATTTCGAAGCCGTTCTGCGCTGCAAAATGTGTTCTGCTGTGAGCTGCATCCCTCCGTTTGGTCCATCTTGCTCGCCTCAGAGGTCTCGCTCCTCTAGCTTGTACCAGCCACCCAAGCTCCAAATCAAATGTGCAAGAAATAGCCTACGTTATCTCGCCGGGTTATTGGGGCATGGCCGAACTTGCTTATGTGACCCGGATATTCGGAGTGGTATCCCCGCGTTTCGCCCGATGGCCGCTAGGGGGCGTGGGGGGTCTATCGGTGGGCTCTCACGTCAGCCGAACACTGCGAACGGATCGGACGACACTCCCACCTGAGCAGGTTGACTCAAATGTCTGGTTTTGAAAGTGGAGTTTGAGAAAAGTTTGAGAAATTGATGATTTCTATGCTGTCGCTATCTGCGCCATAGATCCTAAACTTCTTAGAATCTATGGCGGGGACGACGGGGCTCGAACCCGCGACCTCTGCCGTGACAGGGCAGCGCTCTAACCAAACTGAGCTACGTCCCCAAAATGGGTTTGGGATCCCCGGAAAGCGCCGCGGAAATGGCGCATTTCCTCTAAAGCAACATCATTGAGTGTATCAGAAACTCGCGCGTTTCGGAACGGGCGCATCGCCCGCGAAAACTGCGGCCGCGCCCACCCTATACGCGCTTACCGCTGCTCTTCAGGCGCCCCCCAGCGCCCTGGCGCCGCGCCCCGATGGAACGTACCCCATGTCGATCGAGATGCCGCGCACGCACTGCAGCAGATGGTTGGCGATGGCCGGCAGTTTCGCCGCCGTCACCCGGAACGACGGCCCCGACACGCTCACCGCCGCCACCGGCAGCCGCTGCGCGTCCAGCACCGGCACCGCGATGCACCGCAGGCCCTCCTCCAGCTCTTCGTCGTCCACCGCGTAGCCGCGGCGCCGCGTCTTTTCAAGCTCTACACGCAGCGCATCGGGCGTCGCGATGGTGCGGCTGGTCGGCCGCTCGAAGCGAATGCGCCGCAGCACCTCCGCCGCCCGCTCCGGCGGCAGGAATGCCATAATCGCCTTGCCTACCGACGTGCAATGCACCGGATTGCTCGCCCCGATGCGCGTAATCATGCGCACCGCCCGCGTGGGCTCGATCTTGTCGATATAGATCACCCGCGCCGCCTCCAGCAGCGCCAGATGCGCCGTCTCCTCGGTTTCGGCCACCAGCCGCCGCAGGTGCGGCTGCGCCCGGTCGCGCAGGTCGTACTGCTCGATGGCCCGGTTGCCCAGGTCGAACAGCCGCAGTCCCAGCCGGAACTTGCCATTCGCCGTGCGCTCCGCCATCCGGTGCCGTTCCAGAACCATCAGAAACCGGTGCGCCGTGCTCTTGTGCAACTGGAGCGACGCTGCCACCTGCGCCAAACCCAGTGGCGTCTCGCTTTCGCTCAAAAGATCCAATACCGCAAAGGCCCGGTCGAGAGCCTGAACCTTATATGTGCCTTGGGGTGCTGCGTCTCGCATATTGAGTCCCCGTTCCGCTTGGTGAAGCTGTCTCCAGTTTCTCAAATGATGAGACGCGCGTCAACAGGTGAAACCTTTCCCCCTCGGTCGAATCCTCGGCCGCACCCATGCACCTTGGCAGACAGTCGGCCGCAGCCAATCCCCTACGGCACGCGTCAGGATTGGCTTTCTTCTTCCGGCTCCTCCGCTTCGCCGCCTTCGCCCGGCGCCAGAAACAGATTCGCTTCCAGCCCGTGCTGGCGCGTGTAGAGGTCGTAGTACCGGCCGCCCAGCGCGAACAGTTCGCCGTGATTGCCGCGCTCCACCACCCGGCCCTCCTCGACCACCAGAATCTGGTCGGCGCGCCGGATGGTCGACAGGCGGTGGGCGATCACGAAGGTCGTGCGCCCCTGCATCAGTTGCGCGAGTCCGCCCTGGATCATCGCCTCCGACTCGGAGTCGAGCGAGCTGGTCGCCTCGTCGAGAATCAGAATGCGCGGCTCGGCCAGCAGAGCGCGCGCAATCGACAGCCTCTGCCGCTGCCCGCCGCTCAACTTCACGCCCCGCTCGCCCACAATGGTTTCGTAGCCCTCGGGAAATCGCTCCGCAAACTCATCCACGCACGCCGTCCGGCAGGCAAACAGAAACTGTTCCTCGCTCGCATCCGGCCGCGAGAAAAGGATGTTCTCGCGGATCGATCCATCGAACAGAAACGACTCCTGCAGCACCACGCCAAGTTGCGAGCGGTATGTGTTCAGGTCGACGGTTGCCAGGTCCACTCCGTCCACCAGCACACGCCCCTTCTGCGGCGTGTGGAAGCCGCACACCAGGCTGATGATCGTCGACTTGCCCGATCCCGATGAGCCCACCAGCGCGGTCACCGTGCCCGGCCGCGCCTCAAAACTGATCCCGTGCAGCACCGGCTTCTCCGGCGTGTAGGCGAACTCCACATCCTCGAACCGCACCGCGCCCACAATCTCGCCCACCTTCACCTGGCGCGCCGGATCGGAAAACTCGTCCTTCTCCGAAAGAATCTCCATGGTGCGATCGATCCCCGCCACTGCCTCGGTCAGTTGCGTGCCGATATTCACCACTTGAATCACCGGCGCAATCATGAACGCCAGAAACATCGTGTACTGAATGTAGGTGCCATCGTCCATCTGGTTGTGCAAAGCCAGACGTCCGCCCAGCAGCATCACCAGAGCGCCCACGATCCCCAGCACCGTCGTTGCTGTCATCGACATCAGGCTGGTCATGGTCAGCGTCTTCATCACGTTGTCCAGCAGGCGCAGCACACCTACCTTGAAGACGCCCGCCTCGCGTTCCTCGGCGTGGTAGCCCTTCACCACGCGAACGCCGCCCAGTGACTCGGTCAGTCGCCCCGTCACTTCGCCGGTGATCTTCGCCCGTTCGCGGAAGATCGGACGGATCGTCTTGAAGGCGTACTGGAGAACGAAAACAAAGACGCCGATCACCGAAAACACGATCAGCGTCATCTTCGGACTTCGGTGCAGCAGAAACAGGAACGCGATCGCCGCCGTGAGCAGACCGCCCACAAACTCCACCAAGCCCGTCCCGATCAGGTTTCGCACGCCTTCCACGTCGCTCATGATCCGCGACACGAGCAAGCCGCTGCGGTTGGCGTCGTAGAAGCTCACCGACAGGCGGCCAACATGCCGCTGCACCTGCTGGCGCAGTTCGGCGATCATGCGCTGCGCCGCCTTCGACAGCAACTGCGTGTTCGAAAACGATGTGATCGCCTGGAGAAAGGTGGCAACGAACACCGCCACCACGAGGGGCATCAGCTTTTCGCCCTCATGCTTCCTGAGCACCAGATTGACAAACGGTCGGGATACAAATGGCAGCGTCAGGCCGGCGATGCGATTGATGGCCACCAGCGCCAGGCCCAGCAGCAGCAGCCATTTCCGCGGCCGTACCAGCTTCCAGATCTCCGGCATCGCTTTGCGGAAATCCGTCTTCTTCTTCGGCGCCTCTGCGCCCGCGCGCAAGCTCGCCCCGCGCGGCGAGCGCTCGGCGCGCATACCCATTCCCATCCCGCCGCGCATCGTGCCCATGCGCTAAACCTGCCGTGCGCGTCGCGCTGCGATGAACGAGCGCACGCACAGAATCACGTAGACCAGCAGCAGCCCGGCCATGGTGAGCTTGGCCGCGAATGCAATATAGTTCGGCTCAAACCCCTTCGCTTGGGCGCTCACATACCCGCGGACGGCTTCTACCGCCGAGCCGATCAGCCCCACGAGGCCGATCGTCACATTGATATGCATGAAGAGCTTGCGCTTTGCCTCGCTGGGACTGATGGCTAGCACGCCAAACACGCCCAGCGCCAAGCCAAACCATGTGGGAATCAGCGCGGTGGGATGCGCGCTGCCCGTTCCGAAGTACCCCACTAAACCCAGCGCAATCAGCAGAACTCCAAAGACAATGGTCACCTTCGCCATGCCCGACCTCCGACTCTCTGCATGGCAAGAATAGCAGTTGCGAGTTCGTAGTTCACAGTTCGCAGCTCGCAGTCCTACAGACAACAAGGGCCGTGACAGACTGAAACAATCGCCTGTCGCGGCCCCAGGAACTACGAACTGCCAACGGTGAACTGCCGCTTACCGCTGGATTCTCGCCGATCCGCCCTTGGCGAACGCGCGCACCTGGTCCAGGGTCGCCATGGTCGTGTCGCCGATGAACGTCGTCAGCAGCGCGCCGTGCGCCCAGCCCAGCTTCAGCGCATTCTCCGGCTCCTCGCCGCTCAACAGGCCGTAGATGAACCCGGCTGCGAATCCGTCGCCGCCGCCCACGCGGTCCACCACGTCCAGCTCCGCCGTCGGCGCAGCGTGCGTCTTGCCGTCGATCCACGCCACCGCGCTCCAGCTGTGCCGGTTCGTCGTGTGCACCTCGCGCAGCGTCGTCGCCACAATCTTCACATGCGGGTGCTTCTTCACCACGTTGTCGATCATGGCGAAGAACGCCGCCGGGTCGAGCTTAGATTTTGCGTGCACGTCCTGCCCCGGGATGCCCAGGCCCTTCTGCAGATCCTCTTCGTTGCCGATCAGCACGTCCACGTTCTCGACGATCTTGGCGATCGTTTCCACGGCCTTGTCCGCGCCGCCCGAAATCTTCCACAGCTTTTCGCGGAAGTTCAGATCGAACGACGTCACCGCGCCTGCCGCCTTGGCTTCCTTCATCATCTCCGCCACCAGCGGCGCGGTCGTCGAAGACAGCGCGGCGAAGATGCCGCCCGAATGCACCCAGCGCACGCCGCCGGCAAAGATCTTCTTCCAGTCGAAGTCGCCGGGCTTCAGCATCGCGCCGGCCTCGTTCGCGCGGTTGTAGAACACCACCGGCGGACGCACGCCTGCGCCGCGGTCGCTATAAACCGTCGCCATGTTCGGGCCCGTCGCGCCGTTGTGCTCGAAGTGTTTATAGATCGGCGTCACGCCCATCGCGCGTACCCGCTCTGCAATCAGGTCGCCGATCGGATAGTCCACCATCGCCGACGCGATCGCCGTCTTCTTCCGAAAGCAATCCGAAAGGTTCGCGGCCACGTTGAACTCGCCGCCGCTCACGTGAATCTTGCACTCCGTCGCCTTGCGGAAGGGTATGATCCCCGGATCGAGCCGGTGCACCAACGCCCCCAACGCCAGAAAATCGAACTCCCCGTCCTTGCGAATGTTCAAACCGTAGCTCATCGTCCTCTCCTTGCTTCCATCAGAATTCCAACAAACCCACTCGCCGACCCTGCGCCTCGCATCCAGCTCTTCTTCTGCCCTCACCTGCATCTCACCGCGCGCTTCAACTCGACATCTGACGCCGGCGAGAAAAGAAGCTGGAAGCTAGGAGCTGGAAGCTGCTTTCGTCACGTCCGCCACCACCTGCTCCGGCGTCCACTCGTTGCCCGGATAAAACTGCGCCACCTTGCCGTGCGCATCGATCAGCGTCGTCGACAGCGTGTGCGTAATCGTATCCTCGGGACCGGGCGTGATCCCCACGTCGAAGAACTTCGCCATCTCCAGCAACTCCGGCTTCGCCGGCACGCCGAATTCCCAATGCGCAAACGCGCCTTTCGCGTCGCTGCCGATGTACTGCGCGCCATAGGCCCGGAGCCGCTCCGGCGTGTCGTGCTCGGGATCGAAGCTCACGCACAAGAGGTGCGTTTTCGCGTAGAGCGCCGGGCTCGCCGCCAGTTGCCGGTCGATGGCCGCGAAGTTGTGCGTGATCAGCGGACAGAAATTCGGCATCGGACAGCGCGTATAAATAAAAGTCACCAGCAGCATCTTGCCGCGGAACTGTCCGAGATGAATCGCGCGCCCGTCCTGGTTGCGCAGCTTGAAGTCCGGCGCCGCATCGCCTGGCGCCGGCACGTGATAGAACACCGCCGGCTTGTAGTCCGGCTTGGCCTGCGCGATCACAACAATGTGATCCAGCAGCATGGTCTCTTCCGAGCCCTTCGACACCAGCACGTCCGCCGTGATCGTGTCGCCAGGGTGCAGCTCGCTGGCCACGCTCGGATCCTTGAGCTGGTAGGGCATCGTCATCGCATCCATGAACCCCGGAATTGCCTCGTGATCCACCACCACGATCCCGTGCGCCACGTCGGTCGAGACAACTTTCCCGCGCAGGTGATACACCGTGACCCCGGTGTCCGCGGAGCCTTGCGATGCGGGCTTCGCGCCGGAATGGCACCCGGCCAGCGCGGCGATTGCGAAAAGGCTGCTTGCGAGGAAGAGGGGCTTCACAAATCCTAGTGTACAACCAGTGGACTGACCACTGGAAAAGATAGTTTATAGCCCAAAATTCACAGTTCTCCCGCCTTGTTTCGCACGGCCCGCCGGGGCATTCCAGGGGTATCCTTAGGCATTAAGCTGCGAGCAAAGAACTCCGAATCGTGAACTCCGAACTTCAATCTCTCGATGCATGGCTGCGCGGCGGCGGAATCGTGGTCGCCGCCAGCGAGCGCGCCGCGCGATTCCTCTCCGACGCCTTCCATCGCGCCCGCCGCGCCGAAGGCCTCACCGCCTGGCCTTCTCCCAACATTCAAGACTGGCATGCCTTCGTCCGCAACGCCTGGAATGACCGCGGCCCCGGCGACCGCCTCGTTTTGAACCCGATCCAGGAGCAATCGCTCTGGGCCGAGATCGTCGCCGCTGCCGCGCCCGCCGCCGCGCAGCTCGCCGGCGCGCGCGACCGCCTCGCCAGTCTCGCCATCGACGCGCACCACCTGCTCTGCTCCTATGCCCCTTCGTTCCTGGGCCCCAAGGCGCGGAGCGCCTGGGACCGCGACGCCGCCGCCTTCAGCGCCTGGCTCTCGGCCTTCGACGAAGCCTGCCGCGGCGCCAATCTCCTCAGCTCGGCACGCCTCCCGCTCGAGCTCGCCGAATCTCTCAAAGGCGACTCTGTCGAGCGCCCCCCGCTCCTCCTCGTTGGCTTCGACCGCAGGTCGCCCGCACAGCAGGCGCTCTTCGCTGCCTGGGGCAGCGTCGCAGAATTGCCTCTCGGCGAGCCCGCAACGCAGATCGAATTCCATCAGGCCCCCGATTTCTCTGCCGAGCTCGCCGCCTGCGCTCTCTGGTGCCAGCGCCGCCTCGCCTCCGATCCTCGCTCTCGCGTGCTCGTCATCACCCAGGATGCCTCCACGCGCCGCGGCGAAATCGAGCGCGCGTTTCTCCGCTTCGCGCAATCCAGCGCGGCCGCGCCCGGCTCCCCACCCCTCTTCGAGTTCTCGCTCGGCGTCCCGCTCGCCCAGATTGCTCTGGCGCGCGGCGCGGGTCTCGTGCTCCACTGGCTCACCGAGCCCCTCGCCGAGCACGAGCTCGACTGGCTCTTCTCCCCCGGCCAGCTCGCCGCCTCGCCCGACGAGTCTCTCGCGCTCACCGCTTTCCTGCGCGCCCTTCGCCGCAAGGGCCTGCAACGCACTCGCTGGTCGCTCGCCGAACTCCTGCGCCAGCAGCCCGGCATCCGCCTGCCGGAGCCGTGGATCGCGCGCCTCACCCAAGCCCGGCAGCGCCTCGCAGACTTCTCGCGCCGCCCCCAGTCTCCCATCGCCTGGTCCGAGCTTGTGCCGCAGTTGCTCGAGATTGCTGGCTGGCCCGGCGCGCACCCACTCTCGAGCGCCGAGTTCCAGGCCCACCGCCGCTGGCAGCAGGTCGTCGATGACTGCGCCTCCCTCGGCTTCGACGGTCTGCACATCGCGTGGCCGGAATTTCTCTCCGCCCTCGACCGCGCCGTCGCCGATACGCTCTTCGCCCCCGAGTCGCACGACGCGCCCATCCTCATCGCCGGCCCCGCCGAATCCGCCGGCCTCACCGCCGACGCCATCTGGTTCCTCGGCGTCGACGAAGAATCCTGGCCTGCTCGTGGCGTCACGCATCCCTTGCTCCCGCTCGCCGTGCAACGCCAAGCCGGAATGCCGCACGCTTCGCCAAAGCTCGATTGGGACCTCGCCGCCGCGACAACGCACCGCCTGCTCGCCTCCGCGCCCGAAGTCCACTTCAGCGTTCCACGACAAAGCGACGGCCCCAATCGCTCAAGTATCGACACGCGCCCCTCGCGGATTGTCGTGCAACTCGCCGGCCCTCCACAGCCGTTGCCGCCGGAGTTCTTCGCCGCGCCTGCGCCCGCTCCGCTCACCGTCGCCTTCGACGACGCAACCCAGCTTCCCTTCCCTCCCGGCGCCGCTCCCGGAGGCGCCGCCACCCTCACCGCGCAGTCACAGTGCCCGTTCAAAGCCTTCGCCACTTATCGTCTCGGCGCGCAATCGTGGGACCCTGCCGAAGCCGGCCTCACCGCGCTCGAGCGCGGCCTGCTCCTCCACGCTGCTCTCAACTCCGTCTGGGCCGGCCCTCCCCGCGGCATTCGCACTCACGCCGAACTTCTCGCGCTTCCCGACCTCTCCGCTTTCGTCGCGGACCACGTTCGCCGCGCCCTCCAGTCGAGCCTGCCCTCGCGCGCCCGCGATTCCATGCCGCCGCGCTATCTCGAGCTCGAAGAAGTGCGCCTCACCGGCCTCGTCGCCGATTGGCTCCGCTACGAATCCGCGCGTGTCCCCTTCACCGTGCTCGACACCGAACAGCGCGCCGCCGCAGCCATCGCCGGCCTCGCGCTTCACCTGCGCCTCGATCGCGTCGATCGCATCATCGACAACTCGCTCCTCGTCATCGACTACAAAACCGGCGACGTAAAGCCCAGCGCGTGGGATCTTCCCCGCCCCGACGACGTGCAGCTCCCTCTCTACGCCGGCTTCGCCCTCGACCCCACTGCCGGCCCGCTCGGCGGCCTCGTCTTCGCCAAAGTCCGCACCGGCAAGGTCGAGTTCGCCGGCCGGGTTCGTGACGCCAAGGCGACTCTTCGCGCCGATCTGCGCTCCACGACGAACCTCGTTAAGCTTCCGCTCACCGCCGGGCAAACCGCCGCCTGGAACGACTACATCGCCGCTTGCGCGAAGGACTTTCTAGCCGGCCGCGCCGCGCCGGATCCGCGCGAGTACCCCGACACCTGCGATAACTGCGGCCTGCACGCGCTCTGCCGCATTCAGGAGAATCCTCCGCAGTCCGGCGACAACGGCGAGGAGGCTGCCGATGCCTAGCGCGCCGCTCCGAACTCCGCCGCCCGATCAGGCCGAACGCGACAAGGCGCTCGACCCGCGCCGCTCGATCCTGGTGCGCGCGCCCGCCGGCTCGGGCAAGACGACCCTCCTCGCCGAGCGCTTTCTGCGCCTGCTCGCCGAAGTCGACGATCCCGCCGAGGTCGTCGCCATCACCTTCACCGAGGCCGCCGCGGCCGAGATGCGCAACCGCGTCCTAGACGAGCTGCGAAAGGACGATCTCACTCCTCTCGCCCGCCGCGCGCTCGATCACTCCCAGCAACTCGGCTGGGATCTCCTCGACCTTCCCGCGCAACTCCGCATCTCAACCATCGATTCCTTTTGCCGCGACCTCGCGCTGCAGCAGCCGCTCCTCTCCGGCCTCGGCGGCGGCCTCGACATCGCCGCGCAGCCAGCCGAGCTCTACCGCCGCGCCGCGCGCCGAACCCTCCAGCAGCTCGGCTCGCCCAACGCCGCGCTCAGCGCCGCCATCGAATCGCTCCTCCTCTGGCGCGACAACAACTGGCAGGAAATCGAGAACCAGCTCGTCGACATGCTTCGAGACCGCGATCGCTGGATGCACGACTTCGTCCTCCACCGCGATCCCGATTGGTCCATCCTTCGCGAGCGTCTCGAGCGCCCGCTCGCGCGCGCCAATCCCGCCGATCCCGCGCTGGCTCATTACACCGACGAGGAGTGGTCCATCGTCCGCGCCTGCTTCACGTTGCTTCGCCACGCCGCCGCCGAGCTGCGCGTCGTCTTCGCCGAATCCGCTGCCGCTGACTTCACCGAAGTCGCGCAGATCGCGCTCCGCGTTCTCCGGGGCGACGACGGCCTTCCCACCGACGCCGCCCTCGCCGTCGCCGATGGCATCCGCCATCTCCTCGTCGACGAGTTCCAGGACACCAGCCGCCGCCAGCACCAGTTGCTCGCGCATCTCGTCGCCGCTTGGCCCGAGCACGACGGCCGCACCTGCTTCGTTGTCGGCGACCCCATGCAGTCTATCTACTTCTTCCGCGACGCCGACGCCGAGCTCTTCCCGCGCGTCGAGCAACTCGGCCTCGAAATTCCCGGCGATCTCTCGCTCGAATTCGACCCCGTCCAGCTCACCGCCAACTTCCGCACCGCCCCGTCGCTCGTCTTGAGCCTCAACGAGATGTTTTCGCGCGTCTTCGCCGTCGACGACGGCAGCGGCGTGAGTTTCGCCGCAGCCGCCCCCGCACGCGACGGCGCCGCGGCCCCCGGCCCGCATCTCGTCACCGATTCCACGCCGTTCATGTCGCTCCACCTCGAATTCATGCCCGACTCGCCGCGCGGCAAGGTCGATCCCGATCGGAAGAAGCAAATCGCCGCCGAGCGCGAAGCCGCACACGAAAAGCAGATCGAAGAAATCGTCTCCATCGTCCGCGATCATCTGCCCTGCATCGAAGCGGCTCTGGCCGCTAATGCGAAGAAGCAGCCCAACGAAAAGAGAGAGAAATACCGCATCGCCATCCTCGCCCGCGCGCGCAAATCGCTTGCGCCCATCGCCGCCGCGCTACGCGAAGCGGGCATTCGTTTCCGTGCCGTCGAGCTCGAAGAACTCGAGAGCCGCCCGGAGATCGTCGACGCGCTCGCTCTCGCCCGCGCACTCCTCAATCCCCACGATCGCGTCTCCTGGCTCGGTGTTCTCCGCGCCCCGTGGTGCGCGCTCTCGCTCGCCGACCTGCACGCGCTCTCCAGCGCCGATTCGCCCGCTCTCATCGCGCGCCCCGTCCCCGAGCTTCTCGCCGAGCGCTCGCATCTGTTCAGCGCCGAGGGCCGCCACGCCGTCGATCGCCTCGAGCGCGCGCTCGAATTCTCTCGCCGTCTGCGCTCCACACAGCTCGCCGCTACGCCGGGTACAGGTCTCGAACAGGTCTGGCTCTCGCTCGGCGGCGCGCAATGCGTCGACGCCGCCGCCCGCGCCAATCTCGACCTGCTCTGGGTCACCCTCGACAGCCTCCCGCAGGGCGAGCTCGATCTTCTCGGTCCCGCGCTCGCCGCCGCGCTTCACGACCTCAAGGCGCAGCCCGACCCCGCCGCAGCAAGCGACTGCGGCGTGCAGCTAATGACGATCCACGGCGCCAAGGGCCTCGAATTCGAAGTCGTCCTCGTGCCTGACTTGCAGGCCGGCGCCGGCCGCTCCAGCGCCAACATGCTCTCCTGGCTCGAGCGCGGCCTGCCGTCGCAACTCGATCCCGGCGGCCCAACCGAGTCCGGCGAACTCACCGAATTTCTCGTCGCGCCGTTCCAATCCAAGGGCGCCGATCGCGGCAAAGCCAAAGAATGGGTCGACAGCGTTCGCCGCGATCGCGAAAAGCAGGAGACGCGCCGTCTTCTCTACGTCGCCGCCACCCGCGCTCGCGACGAGTTGCATTTCTTCGCGCGCCCGTCGTACAAAACCGCCAACGGCGCTCCCAGCGAACTCGTCGCGCCGCGCGACAGCCTGCTCTCGACCGCATGGCCCGCATGGCAAGCCGAAATCGATCGCCGCTTCCGAAGTTGGATCGTCCGCTCCGCCGCCTCCGCCGAACCCGCCGTCCTCGAATCGCTCGCCGCTTCGGCAGCTCAGCTTCACGCCGCCCCGCCGCCTCCAGTCCCGGCCTCCGCTGCACCCGCGCGCCTCCGCCGCCTGCCGCCGGAGATTGAGCCTGCACCGTCCGAGCTGCTCTCGCCGGCCTTCGGCGAGCCGCTCGTCGGCGCGGGCCGCCTCTACCAACGCCACGAAGGCGGCCTGCTCTCTCGCGCGCTTGGGCTATCGGTGCACGCGCTCCTACAGCAATACGCGCAGCTTCGCGCCACGCAGCCCGACGGAGCTGTCCGCACTGCTCTGGCCCAAATGCAGCCGCGCATCGTCGCGTCGATCCGCTCCACCGGCGTTGAGCCGTCGCACGCCAGCCGCATCGCCGCGCAAGCGCTTCAGATTGTTCTCAAGGCCGCCGCCGATCCGCTCGCGCGGTGGATTCTCGCGCCGCACCCCGATGCCGCCAGCGAAGCTCGCTGGACCGGTGTCGTCAACGGCAGCCTCCGTGCGGTGCAGGTCGATCGCGTCTTCCGCGCCGGCCCCGCGCCGCAATCCGCAAGCAACCCCGCAGAACAGGACATATGGTGGATCGTCGACTACAAAACCGCCCACCAGGACGGTTTCGACCCCGCCGCCGCGCTGCCCGAATTCCGGGCGCTCTTCGCGCCGCAGATCGAGGCCTACGCCGCGGTCCTGCGCAACCTCCGCGGACCCGGCATCGACCTCCGCGGCGGCCTCTACTACCCGCGCATGGCCCTGTTCGATTGGTGGCAGCTTTAATTGGGTGCCGCTTTAATTGGGTGCCCCATCCTAAACGCGTTCTTTGCGTTTAGGGTGGGATAGGACAATTCCATTTCGTGATTCCCGCCGCGCGTCGCCCTACACCTTGCACAGTTCCTCGGCAAACCCATCGCGGTTCTTCAGGATCATCCCCTCGGCGTTCTGTAGCACCAACACGTAAGCCAGAATCGCGCACGCTGCGAGCGGTCCGAAAATCCACGCCGCCAGCCACGGCGCGCCAAGGAATTGGCCCAGCAGAACCACGGGAAACTGCAGTGCCATGCACCCGAAAAGGACCAGCAGAACAAGAAGGCCGCTGGTCCGGCTGGTTGTCGCGCTTCGCCGCCGCTGCATCTGGCCGGGGACGAATCTCCGCGGCGACTTGATCGAGCACACCGTCCCCGCCGCGAGATTTGCCGCCACCAGCAAAACCGTCCAGCACGCGGCGGAAACCTGCGCCGGTAGCGGAATCGGATGCCGCGAGAACGCCGTGATGATCGTCCACACCAGCGCCGTCTCGCCTGCAATCAGGATGAGGCTCATCAGATTCTTCCCCACGATCACGTCGCTCATCCGGATCGGCGCCAGCAGATAAACCTGCACTCCCTGCCCGTCCGCGCCAAATGCGTTGTAGAGCCCGGCAAGAATGCCCATCAGCGTATAGCCGACGGCGATGGGAAGCGCATAACTGGAATTCTGTGCCCAGGGCGACCGATAGAAAATCGCCACGAAAATCGGCGGAGTCAGCAAGCCGACGAACAGCGCCGAGTTCCCCTTGAGGGTGATCCACTCCTTGCGCATGACTGCGGTGACGACGGGCGAAAACGCCGGCCGGGCATTTTGTACCGGTGCAGTTGCCGCCGCAGCCGCCGCCTCCCGGAACGCCGCACGCTCATGCGTCCCTGCCTTCGCCGCGGCGCTCTTGCCCGGTCCTTCGCTCAGGTGCTCGCCCAGGAACTGTGCGTGAAGCCGGATCGCGAAAATACCCGCGAACAGCGCGGTGCTGGCCAGCAAGTAGACGAACTGCGCCAGCGCCGCAAAGGGATGCGCCGCGTGCAGGATGGCGTTCGCGGCAAACCCTGGCGGCAGCCACGGTAAATAGGGATCCGATCCGTTCAGAACACTCAGCAGCCAACCGTGTCCCGGTCCGTGGCCGTGCATCTGAGTCCGCTGCAGATTCATGAACTGGAATCCAACGGCCGTCAGCGCCATCGCCGCGGCAAAGAACTCGCGGAAGCGGCGGTTCGCGAGCCAGCGCTCCAGCCACGCGCCAATCATGCGCGTCAAAAAAATATTCGCCAGCGCATAAACTGCAAGCACAATCACAGCCGGCAGCGCCAGCGCGGAGTTCGCCACGCCGATTCCCACCGCCGCGGCCAGCAATGCCAGACAGCCGACGATCGTGCTCGGCGTCATCAGGCCGATCAGCGTCCGCAACACCAGATACCGCCCGAAGCGCAGCGGAAAGCGCACCAGCGAACCCGGATCGAATCCCGAAGTGGTTGCGCCGATGCTCAGGCCGTTGATGGCGACGAACTGCCACAGCAGCGCAATCCCGGCAAGCAGCGGAGCCAGCCTTTGCGGGTGATTTCCGCTGATCGCCAGCCACGCGAGATAGGCGCTGCCCACGATCGGGCCGATCGCCGTCGCCGCAAGCATCGGCCACACAATCAGCCGCAGCAGAATCCCCAGCACAATTCCGGCCGCCTGGCGCGCGGCGGTTGTCCGCCGGCGGAACAGGCCGTTGACGAACATTCGCCACCGCAGCCACGCCACAGCCAGGATCTGCGTGCTCGCCGGGATGCCGCGCACATCGCGCATCCTCGCCTCGGCCGCTAGCTCAGCCATGAAAGCTCCTGCTCCGGCGCCGTCGCTGCCGGATTCCCCTCGCGATTTGTCCCCACGATTTCCAGAAAGATCTCTTCCAGGCTGCGCTGCTTCGCGCCCGCGGCTGCCTCCTCTCCGCCATCCGCCTCTCCGCTGCGCCCTGCTCCCGCGCGCAGCTCACCCAGCGACCCCTGCGCCACCAGTTCTCCGCGATGAATGATCGCGATGTGCGTGCAAAGCCGCTCCACGATCTCCAGCACGTGCGAGGTCAGAAAGACCGTCGCGCCGCGGGTGATCATTCGCTGCAGCATGGCCTTCAACGTCCCGGCCGCTACCGCGTCCACGCCCTCGAATGGCTCGTCGAGGAACAGCACCCTGGGTCCATGAATCACCGCCGCCGCCAGCGCCAGTTTCTTCTGCATCCCGTGCGAAAAATCCGTCACAAGCTTGCTCCGCTCGTCGGCCAGTTGCATGAACTCGAGCAGTTCCTGCGTGCGTTGCCGCGTCGTGGCGCGGTCCAGGCCGTACATGGTTCCAACGAATCGCAGATATTCCTCCGCGGTCAGCCGGCCAAACAGCGCCATCCCTTCCGGCACAACACCGATCTGCCGCTTTACCTCCGCCGGGTTGGCCTTCAAATCTTCGCTGAGAATGCGAATGCCTCCCGAGGTCGGCGCCAGCAGTCCGGTCAGCATTTTGATGGTCGTCGATTTCCCGGCTCCGTTGGGCCCAAGAAAGCCGAAGAACTGTCCCGCGTCAACGCGCAGGTTCACGTCTTTCACCGCCGTGAAGTCGCCGAATCGCCGTGTAAGCGCTGTGGTTTCAATAGCTGGAGTCGTCATTTTTCGCTCGAATCTAAGATACACGACCCTTGAACCGCCGGTGTGAAGAACTCCCAGCCGCGCACGCACATGCCTCGCGCGGCTCGCCACGACCAGCACATCGATTCAACGTTTGTTAACGGAGAGCATTTACGTCAAAGGTTCTTGGCCGGCGCCCCGCCTTGGAACAATCGTCCTTCTTCTGTATTCTGGAATTGGCCCCTTAATTCTCAAGCTGCTTCTATAGGAGGAATTCCGCATGGCGAAGTCTGTTAAGAAGTCCGCCCCCGCGCCAAAGGCTCCTGCAAAACCGCGCAAGCCCGCAGCGAAGAAGACCGCCCCATCGAATGGGCCCGAGATTCAGATCTCCGAGGAGCAGATCGCCCAACTCGCGCATCGATTCTTCCTCGAGCGCGGCTGCGAGCACGGCCACGATGAAGAGGATTGGCGCCGCGCCGAGCAGGAGCTCCGCAAGAGGTCTTCCTAGGCAAAGGAGGCACCGCCGCCGTGGCGCAGAGCCCCTTCACGGGTGATGCGTCTTTTGTTGCAAAAATTCAGTGAATCCGCACTACTGCAGGTTCGCCATCAGGCTGTCCAGCGCGCTCTTCGGCGGCCGCGTCAGCGACTCCGGCAGCGAGGCCAGCGCTTGGTCCACAACGTTTAACTGGTCGATGAACGTTTCCTTCTGCGTGTCGATGTAGAACACGCCGGTCAGGATCTCGTTCTTCTCATGCGCTTCCATCAGCGTGCGCACGGCGTTCGCCTTGTCTGCCGGATCGTAATCCTCGAGCAGCTTGCGCAGCCTCAACTGCGATCCGTCGTGCATCTCCACGTCGTACACTTCGCCGGAATCGTAGTCCACCTCGATGTCGTCGAAGCTGGCCACGAACCCGATCTCGTTGATCGGCTCGTCGTTCTCCTGCAGAAACTTGTAGCTCTTCGTCGATCCCTCGTGGTCGTTGAACGTCACGCAAGGGCTGATCACGTTCAGCATCACCGTCCCGCGATGCGCGATGGCCGCCTTCAGCATCGCCAGTAGTTGCTTCTTGTCGCCGCTGAACGAGCGCCCCACGAACGTCGCGCCCAGCAGGATCGCCATGGCGCACGTATCGATCGGCGGCAGCTCGTTCATCACGCCGGTCTTCAGCTTCGACCCGATATCCGCGGTCGCCGAGAACTGGCCTTTGGTCAGGCCGTATACGCCGTTGTTCTCAATGATGTAGATCATTGGCAGGTTGCGCCGCATCAGGTGCACAAACTGCCCCATCCCGATCGAAGCCGTGTCGCCGTCGCCGGAAACGCCCAGCGCCTGCATGGTGTGGTTAGCCAGCACGGCGCCCGTCGCCACGGCTGCCATGCGCCCGTGCACGCCGTTGAAGGAGAATGAGCGGTTCATGAAGTAGGCCGGTGTCTTCGACGAACAGCCGATGCCGCTCAACTTCATCACCCGCTCCGGCTCCACGCCCATCTCGAACATGGCGTCGATAATTCGCTCGCTGATCGCGTTATGCCCGCAGCCGGCGCACAGCGTCGACTTGCCGCCGCGGTACTCCACGATCGGCAGTCCGATGTGATTCAGTTTCGGGCCCGCGGCCCCACTTGCAGTTGCGGCAGCCATCTTAGAGGCCCTCCTTGGTCGCAAACTCCTCGGTAATCGTGCGCGCATCCGGCGGCAGCCCGTTGTAGTGCAGAATGCTGCGCAGCTTCACCGCCTGCTCGCCGGGCAAATCCAGCTTCAGCAGGCTCGCCATCTGTCCGTCGCGATTCTGCTCCACCACGTACACCCGCTCGTGGCTGGCCACGAAGTCGGCGATCTCGTGCGCAAACGGGAACGCCCGGATGCGCAGATAATCCACCTTCAATCCGTGTTCCTTCTCGATTTGGTCCAGGCTCTCGCGCAGCGCGAAGTCGGTCGAGCCGTAGGCCAGGAATCCGATCTTCGAGCTCCCGTTCCGCGTCACCACCGGCGCCGGAACCAACTCGCGCGCCGTTTCGAACTTGCGCGCCAGACGGTCCATGACCTCCTGGTACTCGTCCGGCTTCTCGGTATAGATCGCCGCGTCGTTGTGTCCCGAGCCGCGCGTAAAATACGCCGCCTTGGTGTGCGGCGTTCCCGGCAGCGTGCGCCATCCGATCGCGTCGCCATCCACGTCGCGGTAGCGCGCGAACCCGCCCAGCCGGTCCAGGTCCTCCGCCGTCAGCACCTTGCCCCGGTCCAGCGGCTTGTCGGGATACGCAAATGGCTCCGACATCCAGTTGTTCATCCCCAGATCCAGGTCGGTCAGCACAAACACCGGCGTCTGCAGCCGCTCCGCCAGGTCGAACGCCTCGTACCCGAACTCGAAGCACTCCTTCACGCTCCCGGGGAGCAGAATCGGATGCTTCGTGTCGCCGTGCGAAAGAAACGCCGTCGACAGCAGATCGCTCTGCTGCGTCCTCGTCGGCATGCCCGTCGACGGTCCCACGCGCTGCACGTCGAAGATCACTCCGGGAATCTCCGCATAGTACCCCAGCCCAGAGAACTCCGCCATCAGCGAAATGCCCGGCCCCGAGGTCGAGGTCATCGACCGCGCACCGGCCCAGCCCGCGCCCAGCACCATGCCGATCGCCGCCAGCTCGTCTTCGGCCTGCACCACGGCAAACGTCGCCTTGCCCTCCGGCGTCACGCGGAACTTCTTCAGCAAATCCGTCGTCGCCTCGATCAGTGTCGTCGAAGGCGTGATCGGATACCAGGCCACCACCGTCACGCCCGCGAACACCGCGCCCATGCCGCAGGCCGCGTTCCCGTCCACGATCACCTTACCCGAGGTCTCGTTCATCGGCTCGATGATGTACGGGTCCTGCTTGGGCAGATTCTCCTTCGCGTAGTCGTAGCCCGCCTGCACTGCCCCGAAGTTCAGGTCGAAGACCTTTTGCTTCTTCGAAAACTGCTTGCGCAGACCGCTCTCCACCACGCCCAGATCAATCCCCAGCAGTTGCGCCGTCACGCCCACGTACACCATGTTCTTTACCAGCTTGCGCAGCTTGGCTTCGGGGCAGATCGAGAACGTGATCTTGTCCAGCGGCGCCGGATAGAACACCACGTCGCTGCGGTACTGCTTCAGGTTCAAGTGCTCCTCGTAGATCGCTGCTCCGCCCGGCGGCAGCGCCATCACGTCTTCGCGCGCTGTCTCTGGATTCAGCGCCACTAGCACTTCCGACTCCCGCTTCCGCGCCACATAGCCGTCCTTGCTGGCCCGGATCGTGAACCATGTCGGCATTCCGGCAATGTTCGATGGGAACAGGTTCTTCCCGCTCACGGGAACGCCCATTCCGAAGATGCTCTTCAGCAGCACGCTGTTGGCGGACTGCGACCCCGATCCGTTGACCGTGGCTACGATGATGCTGAAGTCGTTTACGATGCGCGGACGCGCGATGCTTTCGCCCTGTTCTTGACCCAGGGCCAGGTTTCCTGTCGCCATTTGGCGGGAGTCCCTTCCAATAATCTCTAGGCGCTGATCTGCGCCAGCTCCATATATATGATGCCGGCTCTTGCGCCCAAGATGTGATTATAGTCACTTCCGGGAATCGCCGCTTCCTGAAGCGCCCCAACGGTAACTCCCCCCTTTTCGCCAGGTGGAGAAGGCGCCCCGGCCCCGGACCTTGCCTCAGAACAGCACCCATGGCCTCTCCGCTCGGGGGGTGGGGTGGTTACTACTGGTTACCGTCGCCCTCCTGCCCCGGTGACCAAATTCGCATCCCCCTTGATGCAGAAGTGCAATGGCCCGGAACCTCTTGATGAAACATCATTTTGTCATGAGGTTGAACGGCAATCTCCGGGGAGGATCGCTCATGGCGCCCAAGAACAGATACAGCAAGCTCAACCCGTTGAAACGGCCGAAGTCGCGGGTGCGGAACGAAGAAGGCAGCGTCATTGTCGAGATCGCTGTTGCATTGCCGATGCTGTTGCTTCTTTTTACCGGCGTCCTCTCCTTTGCAGCTGCTTACAACAATCAACTGACGCTGACGCAGGCTGTCGGCGCGGGAGGCCAGCTTCTTCAGCAGTTGCGCTCCACCACATCCGACCCGTGCAAAGACACGTTGACGGCGATCGAGAATTCGGCGCCATCGCTCAATCCTTCCAATATCAGCCTCACCCTCACCCTGAACGGCAACAAGGTCACCGGCAGCTCGTGCTCCGGCGATCAGTCATACTTGATGGAAGGGGCTCCGGTCACCGTCTCAGCCACCTATCCCTGCGTTCTGCAAGCTTACGGATTGAAGCTCAGCTCCAGTTGCCAGCTCTCGGCGCAGGTCACAGAGTACGAGTACTGATCGCCCCCCGGGAAGCGTGTCCCATGAAGAATCGCATCCGCCTATTCTTCTTCCGCGTGATCGCCGACGATCGCGGCCAGTCGCTGCCGTGGGTTGCCGCTATCGTTTCGGCGTTCCTGGCCGTCGGTGGTGGGCTGGGGGTCGACCTCGGCCGCGCCTATGTCGTTCGCGCTCAACTCCAGAACTACGCTAATGCCATGGCCCTGGCCGCGGCCGGCGAAGTCTACAATACTTCGCTCCTCAATAATGCGACCACATGGGCCACCACCTACAGCGCGTCCAAAGGGGATTACAACTACACCTCCGGCCTGGGAACCGTCACCCCGTCCGTTTCGCAGGTTTGCCTGAACGTCCTCATGCCCACCGGCAGCACCTGCTCCACCGGCTCGCCCGCCAACGCCGTCAAGGTATCGGAAACAACCAGCATTCCCACCTTCTTCATGAAGCTCTTCGGCGTTCCCAATCTGACGATCACCGCAAACGCCACCGCCTCCATGCAGGGCAAGGCGCAGCCCTGGAACGTGGCCATCATCCTTGATGCCACCGGATCGATGTCCACAACCGACGCCAACTGCGGCAGCATCACCGAATTCAAGTGCGCCACCAACGGCATCGAGGCGCTGCTCGCCTCCACCGATCCCTGCCCTCCCGGCACCACCAGTTGCACCAATTCAACCGCCAATTTCCATGTGGCTCTCTTCGGTTTTCCCAACGTCTCCACCAGCACGGTTTCCGACGAGAACGGTTGTACTGGCAGTTACGGGAACACCCCGCAGTTCATGGAATACACCCTGCCTCCGACCAGCCTGACCTCCTACTCGCCGATCACCTATCAGTCGACAAGTGGGGGCGGAGGTGGAGGTGGCGGCTGGGGTGGAGGCGGAGGCGGCGGTTCGTCGTCATGGACTGCTACCTACGAGGTCACCTACGGCGCCAGCGACGCCGATGCCAACGGCTTTGTCAGCGATTACTACCAACCGTCGGGTACCAATGGATTGAACTCCAGCTCGTCCATCGTTAAAGCCGTCGGCGGCTGCATGCAGCCCATCAGCCAGGGCGCCTCGGCCCCTCAGCTCCAGGGCGTCTCGAACGGCGGCATCACCTACTATGCCAGCGTGATCTATTCCGCGCAGGCCGCTCTTGCTGCTGAAAAAACGCTCCATCCTGACGCCAACAACGCCATCATTTTCCTCAGCGATGGCCAGGCGAACCTGGTCTCCGTCGGCGATTTTCCGACAAACTACACCTCCACCACAGGCCTCTACTCGTTGAACAGCAATGGAACTTATCCCTCCATGAAAGACGAGTGCCAGCAGGCCATCGTTGCCTCCCAGGCCGCCATGACCGCCGGAACCACCGTCTACGGCGTCGCCTACGGCTCCGAGCAATCCGGTTGCACCTCGGGCTCCGGCGCAACCGACACCACCCTGGTCGCCACCGGGAAAAATCAGGCCTTCACCCTCTCCTCGCTCACCCCCTGCGTGACCATCGAGAACATCGCCTCGTCGTTGAACGATTTCTATTCCGACTACAACCAGAGCGGAAGCGGAGTCGACACATCGTGCGTCGACAATTCACATACCGTGTCCAGCCTCCAGGCCATCTTCCTTTCCATCGGCGCATCGTTCACCGAGCCGCGATTATTGCCCAACGGCGCCAAGTAGATCTCTCCGAGAGCCCCATCCTTTTGCCATTCACTCGCAGAAGGACGGGCTCAATTTTCCGCCTTACCGCCGCCCGTGCCCCATCCTTTCGCGCCCTTTGCGAAAGGGTGGGACTCACTTCCCCAACTGAATCGCCCGGAGATTCGGCGGCTCAAAGCTAACAGCTGCGAGCTAGCAGCTAGAAGATAGTAGCTGCCTTTCCGAGTCCCTCTTCCACCGCCTCAGCAGCGTCAGCGCAATCACCACCAGCGCCAACGTCAGCCCGATCCACAGTCCGTAGATCCCCCACCGCATCCAAAAACACAGGAAAAATCCCAGCGGCAGTCCCAGCGCGAAATACCCCACGAAGTTCGCGATCATCGGCGTGCGCGTCTCCCCCAGCCCGCGCAGCGCGCCCGTCGACACCGTCTGAATCCCGTCGAACACCTCGAACGCCGCCACGATCCCCAGCAGCGCCGGCCCCACCGCCAGCACCCGCGCATCGTTCGAGAACAGCTCGATCAGCGGCCGCGGCCACGCCAGGAACGCGACCGCCGCCAGCAACATGAAGCTCGTCCCCATCGCCAGCGCCAGCCATCCGGCCCTCCGCGCCCGCGCCGCGTCGCCCGCTCCCACCGCGTGCCCCACGCTCACCGCCGCCGCCGCCGAGATCCCCAGCGGAACCATGTACGTCACGCTGGCGTAGTTCAGCACGATCTGGTGTGTCGCCAGCGCCACCGGCGTCAGATACCCAGCCGAAAACGTCACCAGGTTCCACGCACCCACTTCGCCCAGAATCTGTCCCGCCGCCGGAGCTCCCAGCTTCAGCAGTTGCTTCAGCCGCGCCATCTGCGGCCCCGCCCAATGCCGGAACAGCGGATGTCCGCGCTTCCGCTCGTAGCGCCACGCAAACCCCATCAGCGCCGCCGCCATCGCCACGCGCGACACCACCGTCGATATCGCCGACCCGCTCACTCCAAGCGCCGGCATCCCCAGCTTGCCGTAGATCAGCACCCAGTTCCCGAACCAGTTCACCAGGTTCGCCGCCACGTATGTCACGGTGATCACGCGCGCCTGGCCCACGGCCTGCAGATATCGCCGCGACGCGCCGTAGATCAGCAGCGGCAGCGTCCCCCAGTTCAGCCACAATAGGTATCCGCTCGCCGGCCCCGCCACGCTGGCAGCGATCCCCAGCCGCGGCAGACCCATGCTCGCCAGCGCCAGCGCTGCCATGATCGGCGCCGCCGCGAAACACGCCAAGTACACGCCCTGCGCCAGCCAGCGGTGGCACTCGTCGTGATCCTCGCGCCCGTACGCCTGCGCCACCAGCGTGTCCAGGCCCAGCATCAGCCCCATTCCGAAGATCGACGGCGTATAGCAGACCGCGTTGCCCAGCGCCACCGCCCCGATCGCCGCCGGACCCAGCCGCCCCACCATGATGGTGTCCACCACGCCCTGTGCCATCCAGCCCAGTTCGCTCAGCACCACCGGCACGGCCAGCTGCACCATCCCCCGCAGCTCCCGCCGCCACTTTGCCCCCACTCTCTCCATCTCTCCAATGTATCCGCCGGCCCGCTGCGGCTCATTGGAATCTAAACCGCAAGGGAACAGCCGGCCGATTTCCACGCGAAAACCATGGTCTTGAGGCGACCAGCGGCAATCTGTTCGCAAAGGCGTTTGCATCGAAGCGGACCGGAGCCGCCCCGCGCGCGGAACGATGCCGTAAGATGATCCCGTCGATTGAGCACGGGATCGTGGACGCTGAAACCGGCGGCCATCGGCATCGCCGCGCCTCAAATCGAGCATCTCTGGCCTATAGCGGTTCTCCTGCAGGTGGAGACCAAGGCGTAATCGCTCAGTGGCTTTTTCCCGTCCGGGGCCTCAGCGAACGGTTTTTGTTCGCTGGGGTGGAAGTAAAAGCCACCTTGAAACACGCCGGAAAGGTCACCTAGTTGCAGGAGAACCGCCGCAGGGAGGGTGGACCATGACCGCAGGCAAATCCGAACCACAACCCTCAATGGCGCTCCCTGGCGGCGCGCCGCGTCGAAAAAGCGCGTGGAGGCTTCTGCTCGCGGCGCTACTCTGCATGGGCGCGGCCTGGACCGCGCTGGCGCAGGCGCCTGACGCGCACCCCGTCGACCCCGACGCCACTCCGGCCGCGCGGGCGCTCCTTCACGATCTGGACACCTTCTCCGGTCACGCCACCATCGGCGGCCAACACAACTACCCCTACACCATTTCGCGCTATTCTGACCGCGTCTACGATTTGACCGGCGAGTTTCCAGCGCTCTTTGGGCAGGATTTCGGATTTGCGGGCGGAGACGACAAGGACTCGACGCTGGCGCGCCCTTCGATCGTTGCGGAGGCCATCCGGCAGTACCGCAGCGGCGCTGTCATTGCCCTCACCTGGCACGCCGTGCGGCCCACCGACGACGAGCCTGTGACCTTTCGCGACAGCGTGCAGGGACACCTGACCGACTGGGAGTGGCGTCAGTTGCTGACCCCCGGCACGGACCTCTACAACCGCTGGTGCAGGCAGGTCGACCGCATCGCCGGCTACCTGATGGAGCTCCAGGACGCGGGCGTTCCCGTGCTTTTCCGGCCGTACCACGAGATGAACGGGAACTGGTTTTGGTGGGGCGGCCGCCCCGGTCCCGACGGTTCAGCCGCGCTCTACCGCCAACTCTTCGACCGCTATGTGCACACCGATCGCTTGCACAATCTGATTTGGGTGTGGAACGTGAACAGCCCAAACGGCGTCAGCGCGGGACCGGTCGGCGATTACCTCCCCGGCGCTGCGTACGCGGACGTGCTGACCATGGATGTCTACGAGCCGTTCCGCGCCGATTTCTACAACAGCATGATTGCGCTGGCCGGCCCGCTGCATAAGCCGATTGCGCTGGCCGAAGTGGGAACGATGCCCAGCCTTGAGATGCTGGCGCAGCAGCCGCGCTGGGCGTACTTCATGATGTGGAGCGAATTGACCGAAGAGTTGAACCCTGTCGATCGGTTACGGACCGTGTTGCACGCGCCCAACATCGTCAATCGCGGCGATGCGCGGCTTTCAAAGCCATTTCCCGCGCCCGCGGCGCCGTCGGCGCCCGCAGATCCCGAAACCGGCGCCGAGGTGCGCGCCCTGCTGGCCAAGCTGGCGGATGCGAAGGGCAAAGGAGTTCTGGCAGGGCAAAGGATTGCAGGCAGTGGCGCCACGACGCTTGCCGAGACGCAGACAGTGCTGGCCGCGACCGGCAAGTTGCCGGCCATTGTCGAGATCGACGTGTCCGCTGCAACCGATGCCATCGCTCTGCTGGCCGAAGTGCGCAAAGCCGCGGGCCAGGGCGAGCTGGCCCTCCTGCGGTGGTTGCCCCCGAGCCCGGCCGGCGATCCGGCGGCCGGCGCACTGTCCGATTTCGAATGGCAGCAGTTGCTCCAGCCGGGAACGGATCTTTTCAATCGCTGGACCAAGCAGGCCGACCAAGCCGCCGCGTTGCTGCGGCCGCTGGCCGATGCTCATCTGGCCGTGTTGTGGAGTCCTTATCCGGATTCCAACGCCGCTGCTGCTCCCATCGGTTTTCCGCCGTCCGGCGGCGCTCAAAAGAGCAGCGCCAACTGGTGGGCGGGCCGGCCCGGCCTGGACGGCTCGCGTGAGCTGTACTCGAGGCTTTTTGAGCGCCTGACCACGTACGATAGATTGCACAATCTTGCCTGGGTTTGGGAGGCCGCGCCTCCCGGCTTCAATCCCGGAGCCAACAACGGCTTCGAGGCGTATTTCCCAGGGCCGTTGCACATGGATGCGATGCTCCTCGACGCCCCTTCGCTCGACGGGCAATCATTCCCGCTCGATCGTCTGGCGGATCGGTTTGCGGGCGGCAAGCCCTACGGCGTTCGGGTCGGAGCGGGTGTGCCGTCAGCCGATGCGCTTGCCACAGAGACAGGCTGGCGCTGGATGACGCTTTCTTCCCCCGCGGCGGATTCCGATGCCATCAGGGGCTTTTACGCCGACGAGCACGTGCTGGCTGCCGGACGGAACTAGAGTTACGCGCGAAGCGCTGCGCCCGCGGAGCAAGATGCTTCGAGTGAGCGGAAGTGTGTATTCCCGACGGTTCGCCAAAGCGCGTCGCGGAAAGACCCGCTCGCGAGTGCGCGGGTGCGGGTGCCCTATCCAAGCTCTGCTTGGGCGGGAAACAATCGCACAAACCTTCCGCCTGACCGGAAGGTCAGCCGAGCGTCAAGCCCTTGGCTCTAGCGAGCGAGGCGTCGAGTGCCGCGTTCACGGGATTTGGTAATCCTGGCAGAAGCCTCGGGTGCCCCAGGTCCCCTTCTTGGGACCTGGGACAGCACAAGCCCAAAGCGCAATTGACACGGCCAGTGACCTAGTTTCGACCGCTCTCCGCAGTTGCGTCTTTCACGTAATGAGTTCCAGGCATCAGCGAGATTCCGGTCTCATCGAACTTTAGCCCGCCTCCGCGAATTCGAAAGCCGGGCTTGACTTCCATCGCGTGGTCCGCGGGGAAACGGATCGTCCCGCTTAAACTGGCGTCCTGCGCCGTGACCGTCGAGGTGCTGAATTGATTGTTGACTAAGGTCGCTATCGCGCCGCCGATCGTCGTTCTTCCCTCTCGCGAGAGATAAACCGTCGGTTGCAGCATAATCGCCGCGTTGCCATCGGATGCCACCCAGATCTTCTCTCCGGTTGCCGGCAAAGCGGCACGAAAAGAAATCGGCGCCGTTACAGACTGGTTGTTCATCCCCAGTTGCCAGGTTCCGGAATCGAACGCAATTGAATCGCTCGGCTCCGACGGCGCCAGGTTCAGCTTGAGAAAAACTCCTTCCGGCGCGCCGATCATATCTCCCATGAACGACAATGAGCCCACCGCCAGCGACATCATCGAATTGGCGTCGGAAACGGATTTCAGCGTGATGTCGGCTTTGCCCACGGCGCTGTGCACCTTCCAGTGCATCGCCGGCTTCCCGCCGCTCGCCCCCTTCCATAGGTAGACCTCATGCTCTTCAGCCACGATTGCCAGCACCGGCGATAGCGTTTGTCCCTTCGGGACGAGCATTCGAATCAGCGCGTCGTCGCCCGATAGAACCGCGTATCTCTCCGCCGTCTGGCCATCGGCATCGGTGCGGCTGGGGTCCGCGCCGGCGCCAATCAACATCTGCGCCAGGTCGATGCGGTCCTGGTCCGCTGCCAACATCAGCGGCGTCTCGCCCCGCTCATCCCCGAGATTGGGATTGGCGCCCTGCGCCAGCAGCAGCTTGGCGCACTCCGGCTTGTCGGCATCCACCGCGCCACGCAAAACCGCGGAAAGATCGGCATACTGCTTCACCAATCCATCCGGCTTTACGAACTCCGCGCTCAGATCCCCCGCGCTTCCCTTCTCCACCAACGCCTTCAGCTTCTCGGTTGCCTGATCTTTCCAAGTATCGGTGCATGTCGATGCTCCGGGCGCCGGATAGCGCACACCATGCGCCAGCAGAATGCTCGCAACCGGGCTGGGCGATGCCGAACTCGAGTCCCAGCAACTGCAGTGCGTCGCCGCCTGGAAGGCGGACGCTCCAACCTTCTCCACCGAGGCGCCCGATTTGATCAGCAGATCGACGATTTCCTCTTGGCATTTGCCTGCCGCCAGCACCAAAACCGGCGTCCCGCTCGCATCCGCCGTGTCCGGAGATGCCCCTTTGCGCAGCGCCTTCTGCGCTCTAACCAGGTCATCGTTATTGACTGCGATAAGAAGGTCCTTCGACGAATCGGCGCGCATTTGTGAACTAAACGCCAGGACCAGCAGGACAAATAAACCCTTCACTCCAACGGAAACACGGGGCACGGCGATCCTCCCTCTTCCCGGAGCGCCAGCCGAAGTTTCCAATTGGAGCTCGCGGCACGATTCTAACGCGTCGCCTTGTCCCTTCGCTGCTTCTTTGCGTGAAAAGCAAGAACGCTGATCCGCCGCTTCAGCACCGATGCCCCGCGCCCCGGCGAGTTCCTGCCGCCTGCCCCGAATGCGGCTTCCAATTCCCGACTTGTGACAAAAGTGCGAGAAAGGGAGGGTTCACCAACAGGATTGGCGTCCTACATGCCTGAAAGTAATTCCGAAACTGCGAATTCGATCCGATGCTCGACCCAGGGTTGGCGCTACGCAGAATTGGCATCGCCGCGGATGACTGAGAGGAGAGATTCGATCGAATGCATATACATGCCGCCCAATTCAACCAGGACATGCAGATGAATGCGCTCTACGCCGCGGCTCGGGCCGAGGCAAAACTGGCAGCGGAGCGTACCAGAAAGAAATTAGTAGACTTCGCCTCGGCGCTCGCCGGCGAAGTGGATGACGAGGCGGACTACGTCGCCGGATTGAGCAGAGACGGCGCGCCGCCGGACCAATCGAATCGGCAGGACAGCCAGGACGAATTTGCGAAGAAGAAACAGAACGCGCAGGCCGATCCGGAGAGCGATCCCCGATCGTACTGGGCCTGATTCCACATCCCACCCAACTTCGGCAGGCAGGGCGCAATCGATCTGCGAAACAGGGCGAAATTGCCGCCTGCGCTAGGCAAATTCTGCCCACTCCATGCCGGCCAAGTCTCTCACCGCTTGATTGTGTATCCATTCCGTGCCCCATCCTTTCGTTCGCCGCGGCGAACGAAAGGGTGGGATACCACGAAGGCCAAGGAACGAATTCACGCCGTCAGAGACCCGGCCCGGCGATTTCGCTATTGGACGACAGTTGTCGGATTCCTCAGCCAGGCCTCCCCGGTAATCGCCTGCAATGAGGGGTTGTCGATGATTCCGATGGTGTCCCAGGTAAACATGCCCCAGCCCGGCGTTCCGCCATCGATCCCGCTCGGAACAGTGACTCCAAGCTGGCTCGCCAGCCAGGAGAAGCTCCCGTACCCGCAAAGGCTCACGCAATGATCCTCGTTGCTGTCCTGGTTGAATCCTGTCGCGATCCAGCCGTTCGACGGATGGGCTTGCCACACCAGATCGAGCTGATTGGCCGCGATCCCGATCTTCACCGGCCCGTGCGCGATCGCGTTCTGCAAAGTTGCCGCGTCCGCCCAGTTCACCGCCACGTTTGGACCGTCATCGTAGGTGTGGCCGTCCTGCTGAAAGCCGTTGCTCTCCATCAGGTCCAGCACTTGCGCCAGGTCGGCCCCATTCAGAAGGTTGTTCTGTTGCGCAAAGGCCAGAACCGTCGCATCGGTAATAAAGATCTCCGGCGTGTAACAGGCTTTGGCAAAGGCCTCCTCCGCCGAAACGCAATCCCCGTATTGATTGTTCAGCCAAAAGGAGAGCTGTGCCGGTTGGTAAAGCACCTGAGGGGGGGTGGGCCCGGTGATGACATGCGGCATTGCCGCTGCCAGCCGATGTCTCGGAGAGGGACGTGCTCCGCGGAATACTTTGATGGCCATGATTTTCTCCTTTCAAAACGGTGGTTGCCTTGCAGACCTCTTCGTGCCGTGTCCGTGTGGGGCCGCGCCTTCCCCGATTCCCAAGGCAGGAACCGGGAATGCCCCAATGCTTGGCATCGATTTTGGATTCGCGCTGTCGCCGCGCGGCCCGTGGTGCGGTCCACCGTGCGCCTTGACAGCTTGAAGTTCCTTGACTGGAGGTTCTGTCCCTGGCGTCGAACGGCCAGCACAGAAGGGAATTGCCGAAGTATAGCCGAACTCGCCCGGCCTGCAACAGCCGTTTCTCTGTGAATTTTCCGCGCCACAATCGCCGGGTGCCGAGTGCCCCGCACGAGCTTAGCTTGGGCGGGTTTCTCAAGGGTACAGGCTTCAGCCCATAAATCAACCCACCCCTCCTGAAGATAAAATCCGCGGCGATGCCGCGCTCAGAACCTCATCCGATGTCCCGCCCAGCAATCCAACAATCCCCCGTTCATCGCTTTGAAAAACAGCTTCCCACAATCCGACGTCCCGGCGTCTATCGGGCGAACGCAGCCATCGGCAGGATCTGTGACGCGAATCGAAGCGTCATTGCATTCGTCGTTTCCGGGCTCTCGGGAGGTCCGCCTACTCTCCTCCTCACTATCGATACGGCTGCCTAGTCCGCGTGCGGGTCACTTCATTCGAATCCAATTTCCATCGGATGCTCCTTTTCTAAACTTGCCTGGACGCCGCGTTCTTGAAGGGATGGCGCTCCGGAGGCTCGGCCGGCGTTGGAAGCAGCGCCAGGATGGAGGGGACAGCAAGGTTGAGGGCGGGGTTCCTGTGCCGGAGGTAGCCATACATCGCCTGGGCCTTGGCGCCAATCTGCGCCTTGGGGCCGAGGGCGGTGCGGCCCAAAGACATCTGCTCGGCCCCCATCTCAATGCCCTGCCCGACGGCGGCATACACCAATCCGAGGTACAAGGGAATTCCCTTGGTCGCCGCGGCCTTGTCGAAACCGATGTAGAGGCCGTGCGCGCTTTTGCCGTCCCGTATCACGTTGGCGAACCCCAACAGCTTGCCGCCATCCTTGGGCCGGGCGACAACGGTGCGGAAATCGTCGCCGAAGCTTGCCGCAAGCGCGGGGATCCATTGGGGACCGATAGTCACTAGCCGCAGCTTCTGGTGTTCGTGCACCTGGAGGTAGAGATCGTAGATCTCCGCGGCCTTGGCTTTCACCTGCTCCGGGCCAAGACGTTCCAGGACGATGCCCGAGGTCTCCAGGTTCCCGATGGTCCTGCGGATTCGGATCCGGTACTCCGATCGCATGTCCCTGAGGTAGTCGTCGAAGCTCCGCCAACCGGGCTCAAGAGGAAGGATCATGTTCGGCTCCGTCTCGAAGCGACGGAAGTGAAAGCGCCGCAGGGTGGCCGCGGCATCCTTCTGATCGGCCGTGAGGTCTTTGATCATGACCAGATCGGAGTCGCCGAAGAGTTTGATGGAGCGCCGGATCCGGTATATTGCCTCAGCCACCACGGGCCAGAGCCGCGCGGGATCCTCGCCTTCGGCGAAGGCCACGCCGTGGGGGCCTGTCGAGAGAAAGTTCCCGCACACGAACATGCGCTGGTGGACCCACGCAACCGGGAGCTCCGCAGCGTGCTCGGCGGCCTTCAAGAGGCCGTGCCACCTGCGGCCCAAGCTTGACGCAACGTCAGGCCAAAGCCCGGGCTCGTCTGCCTCTTGCTTCTCCCCGTCGAGCCGAGCCCATGGGAGATACGCCTCGTAAAACAGATATCGCTTACGTCCACGTGTGATTGAGCGTACCGTTGCCTTCTCCAGAGAACGCCAAAGCCCTTGCCCCTTTTCTTTGGCGCGACGGGAAGAAAGGTCCGCTACTCGGATGTCAAGGCTCTGTGCGACGATCGCCGCCACGGGACGGCCCTCCGCGTAGGCCAAGGCATAGTGCATGGTGAGATTCTCGGGCCGGTTCTGCTCCAACAGTCCTAGGAAGCGGCGCGACAGGAACAAGCCAGAGCGTTCCGCCACGCAGTCCCAATCGTTCGCATTTAAGAAGGCGATGGAATCGGCAAGAGCGAAACGGATCACCCCTGACGCATCAGGGTTGGAGCGCGACATGCATCGTCCTCCTGCTGAATCTGTGGCTATCCTACCGCACCGCGGGGTCGGCGTTTACCGGTTCGAGACGGAACGCTGCATCGCTGACATTGGGAAAAAAGAGAGCGCTAATTCGGCCGCAATCCACACAGCGGCTCCGAGCCATCCCCGCGCGCGAACTCCTTGCGCTGCTTCCATGTGTGCACTTTTGACCACCATGAAAAGCAACTCGCCGGCACGCATCCTCTGGCAAGCGTATGCTTGAAACAGCAGCACGTTTCCCCCTTCTCGCCTTCGGCATTCCAGGCTTCGCTCCAGACGAGCATCTTTCAAGTTCGCAACCGAACGTCCGGAGCCGCCATGAGTCCCCTCAAGAGAAGCGATGTGAAGAGCCATCTGCATCCTCCTTTCCTCGCGAAAATTCATGTGGTCCAACCCGAAAGCCAGCCCGATGCAACCGGTTTTTCCGTGGCCGAACCGGGCGCAATCCAGGCAAATCCATCCACTTTTGCCGAGGATTTCCTTGCCGAACACTCGTCGTCTGGCGTAGTTGTCGCGCAGGCAGTTCCTTTGACCGGTTCCATCCTCTCTGCGGCGCCCACAGGCTCGAAAAGCGCGCAAGCGTGAAGCCGCACTCCGTTTTTCTGCGCAAGCAGTGCATCCTGCCGGAACGTCTGGATCCCCTCACGGAGCCGGCTGGCGAAAACTGGACGCTTGTGGAAGAGATCACGGCGCCGGTTCTCGGCACCATGATTCGCCAGATGGGCTGGCACTTCCTGTCGGTGCATCCTCCCCGCTCCCGAAAAGGCTTTGGGCTGACGGAGGAAGGTGCAGCCCAGCGAGCGTTGGCGCGCGCCCTGAGGGGAGTGGCGAAGCAATTCAACGCCGCCGAGCTTGTTTCCGTTCAGATCACCAAGAGCCTGGGCCTGCACTTCGCAAACGTCACACTGCAACCCCGCCAGATCCAGCAATACACTTGGCAGGATATTGCCGACAATTGGCATCGCTGGGTCGTTCCCGCCAGATAAGCCGGGAGTCGCGGCGTTCGCGGGCCGAGCGTTGAGCCATCTGCCGCGGGTCCGCACTGATATCGTGCAGCGTATCTTAGGCGCGGATCGAATCGCGATTGAAAAGAGGTTACGATGTCTTCCCCCGAATTGATCCCTTCTGAGATACAGGCCGGAAGAGCGGACGCGTCAGCTTCTTTGCCCATCGCGTTGAAAGCCGGCCGCCTGCCTCTGCCCACACGCATTGCATTTGTTGGAAATTATCTGCCGCGTGAGTGCGGCATTGCCACCTTCACTACCGACCTGTGCAACGCGCTCGCAGCCGAATACGGAGAAGGACGCCTCTTTGCCATTCCCGTCAACGATCCCGATTCCAGCTACGACTATCCGGAACAGGTGCGCCTGGAGCTGGCGCAGGAGGACATCGCCTCCTATGAGCGGGCCGCCGATTTCCTGAATTTCAATAGCAACGATCTCGTCTGTCTGCAACATGAATACGGCATCTACGGCGGCGCCGCGGGCCGCTACATCCTGGCCTTGCTGCGCAGATTGAAAATGCCGCTGGTCACCACGCTGCACACCGTTCTGCGCCAACCGGACGCAAATCAGCGGATCGTGCTCGAAGAAATCGCACAGCTCTCCGATCGCATGGTTGTCATGAGTGAGCTGGCTGCACAGATGTTGCGCGAAGTGTATGCCGTTCCCGCCGGAAAGATCGACGTGATCCCCCACGGCGTACCCGACATGCACTTCATGGACCCCAACTACTTCAAGGACAGGTTCGGCACGGAGGGCAAGTCCGTTCTGCTTACCTTCGGCTTGCTCTCTCCAAACAAGGGAATCGAAAACGTGATTCGGGCGCTGCCGTCGATTCTGGCGCGCCATCCCAACGTCGTGTATATCGTCTCGGGGGTCACCCATCCCCATATCCGCCGGCGCGAAGGCGAGCGTTACCGCGAAGAGTTGCAGGCGCTGGCCGCGCACCTTGGCGTCTCTTCCCATTTGATTCTGAACAATCGCTTTGTCAGCGCCGAAGAACTTGTGGAGCACGTGGGCGCGGCCGATATTTACATCACCCCCTACCGGCAAGAGGCCCAAGTTGTATCCGGCACCCTGGCCATCGCGCTTGGTGCCGGCAAAGCAATTATCTCCACGCCTTACTGGCACGCCAAGGAATTGCTCGCGGACAAGCGTGGCGTGATCGTCCCATTTGACAGTCCAGACGCCATCGCTGAAGCGGTGATCGCATTACTGGAGAACGACGCGGAGCGCCATGCCATGCGGAAGCGGGCCTATCTGCACTCCCGCGGAACCACCTGGCCCACGACGGCGCGGGCTTACATGGCCACCTTTCAGCGGGCGCGCTTCGAGCGCTCCTTGCAGCCCAGGCCCGCCCAACCGGACGGTACCGCCGGAAACTCGATCGTCGACCTGATCGACCCCATGGATCACCTCCCGGTTCCGAAAACCGGTCATCTCTTCACCATGACCGACGACACAGGCATCTTGCAGCACGCCATCTTCTCTGTGCCCAACACTCGCGAGGGCTATACCACCGACGACAACGCACGCGCGCTCATCGTGTCCACCCTTCTGAATGAGAACGTGGAGTTCGAGCCCGGAGAGGACCATCTCAACCTTTCTCGCCGGTACCTGGCTTTTCTCTGGCTCGCATTTCATTCCGATACCGGACGCTTCAGGAACTTCCTGGGCTACGACCGCAAATGGCTTGAAGACGTTGGCTCGGAAGACAGCCATGGCCGTGCGTTGTGGGCCTTGGGGTCGGTGCTCGGCCATTCGCGGAATGCGGGGTTGCGGGGAGCGGCAGGAAGACTCTTTGAGGCTGCCGTGCCTGCGGTTCCAAAGTTCTCGAGCCCGCGTGCATGGGCATTCGGTATTCTCGGATTGCAGGCCTATCTCGACTGGTTCCCCGGCGACAGGGCCATCCAGAACATTCGCAACGCGCTGGCCAATCGCCTGCTGGATACTTACGAGCGCAGCCGGTCCCAGTCCTGGCATTGGTTTGAGAAGAGTCTTGCGTATTCCAATGCGCGGCTGCCGCAGGCGCTCATCCTCGCCGGTGGGCGCAGCAATAACAGGAAGATGATCGAGGCGGGAATCGAGTCGCTCCAATGGCTTGTCGCTGCTCAGCACTGCGGTGACCCGGAGATCTTTGTGCCCATCGGCTCCAGCGGATGTTTCACCGAGGGCGCTGAGAAACCCCGCTTCGACCAGCAGCCCGTCGAAGCCTGTGCCACGATTTCCGCTTGTCTTGAGGCATTCAGGCTGACCCGCGAGGATCGCTGGAGCCAGGAAGCCCATTGCGTCTTCCGGTGGTTCCTGGGCAAAAACGATCTCCAGGTCCCGCTCTACGATGCCACAACGGGTGGTTGCAAAGATGGACTTCATCCCGACCGCGTCAATGAAAATCAGGGCGCGGAATCGACGCTTTCGTTCCTGATGGCGCTCCTGGAAATGCAGCGAGCGAAGCGGTCCCACGCCGAAGAAACGGTCCAAGAAATGAGTATCTCCCATTGAATCCACTTATCGATCCGGCGGCTTTGCCGGAAATCGCTGCTTTGGAACAGCCGAAACCGGGAACATGCCCGGACATTCCGCTTCTCACCCGCTATTCCGACAATCCGATTCTGAGCGGGCACGATTGGCCCTATGCCGTGAACAGCGTCTTCAACCCGGCGGCAGTCCTCCTGCCCGACGGAGACACGTTGTTGCTTTGTCGCGTGGAAGACCGCAGCGGCCTGTCGCACTTGTGCGCGGCACGCTCGGAAAACGGAATCGACGGATGGCGCGTCGATGCCCAACCAACGTTGATGGCGAATCCCCAGGAATACCCCGAGGAAATCTGGGGCATCGAAGATCCACGCATCACCTTTCTTCCGGAACTCGATCAATATGCAGTGGCGTATACCTCTTTTGCGCGCGGTGGTCCGGGGGTCTCCCTGGCGCTCACAAAGGACTTCCGGAGCTTCAAACGATTCGGCGTGATCATGCCGCCCGAAGATAAGGATGCCGCTCTGCTGCCGCGAAGAATCAACGGCTACTGGGCCTTGATCCATCGGCCGATGACCACGCTTGGCGCCCATATGTGGATTTCTTACTCACCGGACCTGCAGCATTGGGGCAGCCATAAAGTCATCCTGGCAGCACGGCGCGGGGGATGGTGGGATGCCAACAAGATTGGCCTGTGCTCTCCGCCCATCGAAACGCCAAAAGGCTGGCTCACGATCTACCACGGAGTGCGGCAAACCGCCGCGGGAAGCATTTATCGCTTAGGTCTCGCCCTCTTCGACCTGGAAAGGCCGGAGGTCTGCCTGCAGCGGGGAGACTCCTGGATCTTCGGTCCAGAAGCCCCCTACGAGCGCATCGGAGATGTTCGCGACGTCGTGTTTCCCTGCGGCCAGACCATCGGCGCCGATGGCGACACCCTTAACCTCTACTACGGAGCAGCCGATTCGAGCGTGGCTTTAGCCACGGGCAGCATTCGTTGTCTGCTCTCGTGGCTCGACGCGAATTCCAGCGCGGGAGACGGAACCGAGCAGTGATCGATGCCGTCCTTACCCTGAAAGGAAGTTCCCCATGAATGGCGCAACCCTCACCTGGCCGCAATGGCTGCCGAAAGTGCTTTGCTTTCGGCGAAGGTGCCCTCGCTGCAAATCCGTCGATTTCAAACCCGGCGAGTTGCGTCCATACGATGGCTTGCTTGGCTTGTTCTTCCTCTGTCCCGTTCGCTGCAAGTTTTGCTGGCGGCGCTACTACTGGATTTCCCTGCGCGGCGCCGAATGAGCATTCCCCAATACGACTCCGGCCCCACGTCGAACGATCTCCTGGAAAGCCTGATCGCGGAAAATATCCCGGCAGCGCCTGACCATCGGATCGTTGCACAAAGCGTTGAGCACGTGGGGAACGTCGAGAATGCGCCCGCCGTCAGCCCGCTCGAGCGGACGTAAGCGCAACGCCTTTGCCCGGTGGAGAGAGCCGGAGGCGTGGGGCCCCCTGAAACTGAAGCGCCATCGCACGGGCCTTTCGACCCGCAGACTCGCACCCCTGTAACCGCTTCTGGTGTTCTGTCCCCGAAGTTCGCATCAAAAGATCGCTGTCATCCTGAGCGGGTGATAGAACTTTTGCATCACGTTGTTTTAATTGAACATAACATGCCAATTTTCGGCTGTGTAGGAACTGTGCAGGCCAACCGTGTAATGTCAGCCAATTTTGCCTGCTACAGGTCCCTTGGGCACGAGGAACAGGGAGGCGTCGCACCTTCTTCCGAAGGTGATGCCAGAACAGCGACGCACAGAGTAGCCATGTCCATACGCGATGTCGGTTCCTGCTGTCCATACTGCTAACGATAAATGATCGCAGCAATGGCCGCATTTTCGCCGCATGTTCAGTGGTCAGAAGCGATGAAGCCGAATGTTGATGCCGCAATCGCCAGTCGAAGTCCCAGCCATGGGCTTCATGCAACGGATAATCGCGTCCGTCGTCGGAGCCTTCAGAGGCTCAGCCCTATATCCATACCCTGACTCTTTTCCTGCTTGGGCGTCTCGGCTATCTCATGTTGCGGCGGTTTCAAGTCGGGCGTGTGGGCGCTTTGGTGCGAAACATCATGGCCCAAAGCCTGCGACAGCTTTTCTCGGTCGTTCGTGAATATCTGAGCGTCCCATTGCCCGCGCGAAACTGACACATAGGCCATGCGGTTATTGAGCAGATCCTTCGCGCCCAGTTCAGTATCAACATTGATGAGCACACGGTCTGCGGTCTGCCCCTGACTGGAGTAGCTGGTCACGGCGTAGCCGTGATCCAGATGCGGATGCCGCAGCGGATCGAAGCTCATGCGGCGCTCATTGTCCAGCTTCAAACGCATCGTGCCATCCTGCGCGATGCCCTCCACTGTTCCAAGCTCACGGTTCGCTATCTTCAATTCCTGGCTGGGCGCAGTGAACTGGATGCGGTCGCCAACGGAGAATGCCTTCTCCTGTTCGCGGTATACAGAGACCCCCATCTGGCGGCGCGGATCGTAGGTCGTCTGTTCCCCATTCGTCCGCAACACCGTCAGCGTGTTTGCCTGCGCACTTACCGCCACAACGCGGGTGTACTCGCCCTTCTTGATGCCCGTCTCCTGCGAGTTGCGCGAGTACCGCAGGATGTCATTGACTTGGTACTGCTGCGCCCAACTACGATCTGCGCCGGTCATCTCCTGACGCGGCATAAGCGTGTTGATGGAGTGCTCCCGTTGGCTCACAACTCCGCGCGATTGCAGCTCGTCATGTATTCGAGCATTGATCTCGGTGCGCGAACGGTTGTCCGGCGAAACCACAAGCGTGCTTTCAGGAGCCTTGGCATACTCGCGCGCGATAGCGGAGATGCGTTCTTCGTGGCCCTTTACCTCATGGACTCGACCCTGCCTATCAAGACTTTCGACAGCGGCTCCAACCTGACCGTGCGCCAACTGCTCGACGGCTTTCTTCAGCTCCGGGTCGCGCTGCCGCACGATCTCCTCCAGCCTCACCGTGCGCATTCCCGCTTCCTGAAGCTGCGCGAAGGGGCGGCCTGCCTCGACGGCTTCATGTTGGCGCGTATCACCTACCAGCAGCACTCGGTCGTTGACGTGTAGCCGGGTCACGAACTCATGCATCTGGCGCGTTGAGGCAAGCGAGCTTTCATCGAGTACATACAATCGCTTCTGGCCAGTGTCCGGTTGCTCGCCCATGGCAAGATGATGCTGGAGCGTTGAAGTCTCTATATCGGCCTCGGCGAGCTTATGCGCCGCGCGGGATGTCGGCGCGAATCCTTCGACCATGTATCCTTGCGCCTCCGCGCCCTCACGGACCACAGCCAGCGTCGTCGTCTTGCCAGCGCCGGCGACTCCATCCAATCCAACAATCTTCTCGCGGCTCACAAATATCTCATCGACCGCGCTTCGTTGCGCCGGACTCAACTCTGGGTGCCGGTCTTCTGTCCAAATTCGCAACTGCGGTGAAACCAGCATCGGATCGCCATAGCCGCGCTCATTGCCTCTCTGCATCTGGCCGACGATCTCCTTCTCCATGCGAATCATCTCGGCGGTCGTGTACTGTGGCGCGGCGCGGCCATCAGTCTGTTCCACTGCGCGGAACTCGCCTCGCATCACCCGCTGCTCAAACTCATGTCGTACCTGGCCGTAGGTCGCCTGACCCATGCTGCGATCCATCGCGGCTTGCAGGATCGCCCGCTCATCCTGCACTGCCGAACGTTCAAAGACATGGTTGCGCGAATAGGTCACGGACTGCTGTACCGTCTTCTCCGGTTGTTGCGCATGTTGGTGTGCCTGTTCGCGCGCTTGCGCGACGACGCGATCCGCTTGATGGCCGAACTGCGCGGCCAGTTCACGATGCCGCTGTAACACTTCTTCCGGCGAAAGCAACTCCTTGCTGTCCCGCGTGCGATGGGCCGCGACCTGCGCCGCGCCAGCGCCGTCTCTCCCGATCTCCTGCAAGTGTTCTTTGATCTGTTCACGGCGTGGACTCGATGCGTCCAAATACTCCTGCGTGTAGCCCTTGATCTCAGGCTGACCATGCTTGCCGCGTTCGATCTCGTAGCCCAAGCCATGCAACCCCATGGCGAGTTCGGAGCGGTACACGCTGGTTGCATACTGCTGGGACTGGAACAAGCTGCGCTCCTGTAGCGCGCGTGTCTGGCCGTTCTCGCGTTCGGTGACATTGAAGATGACGGCATGGGTGTGAAGTTGCGGCGCAGCATAACCGTCCACCGGACGGGCGGTATCATGCTCGAAGGTGGCCACGATGAATTTGCCCGTCGTCTCCGGCGCATGGACATTGCCTATGCGCGCCTGCGTGTATCGCTCCAGTTCTCCAAGAGCGACGCGGACACTTTCACGATGCGCCTCCCGCACACGATCATCGCCGCCCACGAGCGCGGTGAGAGAGACTGACTTGGGTGCAGAGAATGTGGCATCCCATCCGGCGCGGTGCTCCACGCTGGTGATTTCCTTGCCGTACTCGTTTTCGTAGGTGCGTGCTGGCTGATGCTTGACGAGCTGCAAACCGCTTTCAGGATGCTGGCCCTCACTCAGGCGAGCGAAATGCTCGGAGCCGACTTCGCCATGCAGACCCCACTCCTGTGCGAGCTTGCCCTGCCACTCGCTATGCGCCTGCTGGTCACGGCTCCAGTAGTTCTGTTCTTCGGAAGTAAACTCGCGGGAGTGATACGTCCGCGCCTGGCCCGCTGATAAGGATTTGGAGATGGTCAACATGCACATGTACTCCACAACGTGCGCGGCAGCATCTCGCTTCTGCCTACTGAAAAATTCTATACCTTACCCGAAGAGCTGTAGTGGCGCTAATGATTTACGAACATGAGGGTATTCCGTAACCAGACTCTGGACAACACTAGGCCATTTATAGAGACTGATCCTCAAGCGAAGGCCAATCCCGACTTCAATGAGCACTTGGCCTGTAGGCAATTTGATGTCGGTAGGCTTGTTCTTGTTCCCCCGAAATACGCACCAGCGCCGCCTGGGCGCGAGGCTGTTCATTTTGATTGCATGTGAATGCTGCGCCATTCGTACATAAAGAGCATTACCAGCGTCCAGAGCGCGCAGATGACGACAAATGCAACGGTCAGCCGTTCCACGGATGTGCGGAAACCGTGGTGGCGGGAGCGATGACGACGTTTCTCTCTCCTCGGTGAACAACGTGGTTGCATACCAACCACTATCGGGCTGCTCATGAGTCAACAGGCGCACTCACATGCTGATTTGTGCGAAAGATATCCGCCGTTACTGCATGGTTGCGATTTATACGTCAAAAGATAGAAACAAAAATGCGCAGAAGATTGACCATTCGATACAGACGGTAACCACTAGACTTCTCTAAGGCGGTGCGACCGCGCAAAACCAGTTTTCAGGGAGCCGATCGCTGCTTGTCTCCGCGTCAATGACCGTGGTCCATGAGGCTCTTCGCGCAGATGCTGCCGATTGAACGGCGGCAACGCGAAGTGGCAGATTGAAATTCCCATGCACAATCCCAACACAAGTTGGAGCGAATCACTGTGAAGCGTAGATTTCTGCGGAACGGCAAGACTATTGGTGTGGCGGTTAGCGTCCTGGCGCTCGCGATTGTTGTCCTGTTTCTGAAGTCCCAATCTGGCCAAACAGAGCAAGCTGCAAATGCAGCATCGTCCGTGTCGCACTCGCAGGTCAGCGTGGACCTGTCGCCGAGCCAAGTGAACTCGATCAAATGTCAGCCAGTTGGTAGCTACGTATTTCCCGTTGAAAAGGAAGCGGTAGGCAGCATCGGCTTGGCTGACGACCTCTCGGTCGATGTCTTCCCGAACTATCAGGGGAAGCTCATCAAGGCGCTCGCTGAGCTGGGCGACCAAGTAAATAAGGGTCAGCCGCTCTATACGATCGACAGTCCCGACCTCATCCAGGCCGAGTCGACGCTGATTGGCGCAGCCGCGACACTGGAGTTGACCAGCAAAGAACTGACGCGCGCCAAAGCGCTGAATGGGACCAATGGAGTTTCTGAGCGCGAGTTGGAGCAGGCAATCTCAGATCAGCAAACCGCGGAAGGCGCTCTTATGGCCGCCAGGGATGCGGTGCGCGTCTTCGGCAAGTCGGATGCTGAGATCGATCAAATCGTCGCCTCGCGCAAGATCGACCCTGTGCTTGTGGTGCTCAGTCCGATCGCCGGCGAGGTTACGGCGTTCAACGCACCGCCAGGGCTCTTTGTGCAGCCAGGGAATGCGCCCGCGCCCTACTCAGTTGCAAATGTGACAGTGAAGTGGATGCTGGCCGATGTTCCAGAGAGCGACGTCCCATCGTTTCATCCAGGGCAGCCGGTCGAAGTGAAAGTGACGGCCTATCCCGCGCATGTGTTCAAAGGGCGTATCGCTAAAGTCTACGAGACGGTCGATCCAAACACACACCGGGAGACAGTTCGCTCTGAGATATCGGACCCCAGGAATGAGTTGCGTCCTGGAATGCTCGCCACGTTCACGATTGGTGTTCAAAAACCGATAGAAGCCACTGCTATTCCAGCCAACGGGGTGGTCCGCGAATCCGATGGCACGATGACTGCGTGGGTCACAACAGATCGGCGTCATTTTGAGCAGAGAGTCATCCAGACCGGACTGCGAAACGGCGGCCAAGTGGAAGTCCTTGGCGGTTTACAGCGCGGGGAATTGGTGGTAACAGACAATGCCGTGTTCCTGAGCAACATGCTTCAAGCGCCACCTTCCGACTAGCTTGATTTCATTTCATCCAGAGACCATCCGACATGTTTAAGTCTCTCATCGCATTTTGTCTGAGCCGCCGCGCAATTGTCGTGTTCGGCCTGCTTCTGTTTGGAGCTGCCGGTTACGTTGCCTTTACGAAGCTCAATATTGAAGCCTATCCAAATCCCACGCCGGTCATTCTCGAGATCACGGCACAAGCGCCCGGCCTTTCCGCAGAGGAGATGGAGCGTTATTACACGCGCCCAATCGAGATTGGGCTCTATGAGACGCCGGGAATCGACGTGATCCGTTCGACTTCGTTTTATGGCCTGTCGTTTGTTCGCGTGACCTTCAAATATGGAGTTGACTATAACTTCGCTTTCGCGCAGGCGTCCGTCGCGATACAGCAGAACGTCAGCCTCCCGGGCAATCTGGTGCCCACAATTCAGGCCAATAGTTCAACCGGTGAAATCTATCGTTACCAAGTTGTTGGCCCGCCGCATTTCGGAATAACCAACCTCCGCACGGTTCAAGACTGGATCGTAGCGCGCCGGCTGTTGACGATACCCGGTATCGCCGCTGTGAACAGTTGGGGCGGTCCGACCAAGGAGTTTGAGGTCTCCGTCGACCCGAGCAAGCTTGAGGCGTACAGCGTTACGGTGCCGCAGATACTGACCGCCCTGGGCAACGCGAACCTCAACGTCGGCGGGCGTGAAATCAGCATGGGTCAGCAGTCCATCAACATTCGCGGCGTCGGCTTGATCGACGATGGCGGCAATGATGATTTGACTCAGGGCTACAAGGTCCAGGACATCGAAAATGTTGTGCTGAACCAGACCAACGGCGTTCCGGTGCTGGTGAGGGATGTCGGCAAGGTGTCAATAGGCTACCGGCCCAGGCTAGGAATCCTGGGCCGCGATCAGCAGGACGATGTCGTGGGTGCGATCGTGGTGATGCGGCGAACAGAGCAAACTGCCGACATGATTCCCAAAGTCAAAGCCGCCATCGATGCGCTGAATCACGACGGGAGCCTTCCCAAGGGTGTCAGAGTTGTTCCCTATTACGATCGGTCGTCGCTGATCGCCGTCACCACTCACACTGTTCTGCACAACCTCATCTTCGGCTGCGTTCTTGTCTTTCTGATCCAATGGATGTTCCTCGGCAACCTTCGCAGCGCCATTGTTGTCGGCATCAACATCCCTTTCGCTCTGTTCTTTGCGATCATTCTTCTTGTTATCACGGGAGAAAGCGCAAATCTGCTCTCCGTGGGCGCGGTCGATTTCGGAATCATCGTGGATTCAGCGGTAATTCTGGTCGAGAATATCTTCCGAAATTTCCAAGCAAATCCTGAAGACAAGCAGGGTCTGCTGAAACGTCTGGCTGGCGGATACTGGGGCGCGGACCCGACGAAAGCGCAGCTTCATGATGCTTCCGCTCGCGGCTGGACGGATCGGCTGCGGTTGATTCTGATCAGCGCAATGCAGGTGGACAAGGCGGTCCTGTTCTCCGCGTTGATCACTGTGGCCGGCTTCGTTCCGCTTTTCACGATGCAGGGAGTCGAGGGCCAGATCTTCGGTCCCATGTCACGAACCTACGGTTACGCGCTGGCCGGGGCTCTCATTGCCACATTCACCATTACTCCCGTGCTCACCTCGCTGCTGCTTCCGGAGCATCTAAAGGAAACCGAAACCATTGTTGTGCGCTTGTTGCACCGCGTGTACAATCCCGCTCTGCGCTTTGCTCTCGACCGTCGCGCTATTGCTGTCGGGTTTGGCATTGTCTTTTTGGCTGTGTCCGCCTTTCTGGGCACGCGGCTGGGCAGCGAGTTCCTCCCGCACCTGGAAGAAGGCAACTTTTGGATTCGCGCTTCGATGCCCATCACTCTTTCTCTTGAGGATGGCGAAGCTGCCACCCGAAAGATGCGCGAGATTCTCCTGAGACATCCGGAGGTGATTACGGTCGTATCGCAGCACGGACGACCGGATGATGGAAGCGACGCGTCGCCCTTCTCCAATGTCGAGCTGTTTGCGCCCCTAAAACCTTTTGACGATTGGCCCCAAGGCTTGACCAAAGAGAAGCTGACGAACGAGGTTCAGGCGGAGTTCCAAAATGAACTACCGGGAGTCGTCTTCAATTTCTCGCAATACATCGAGGACAATATTGAAGAGGGCATCTCCGGCGTCAAGGGCTCTAATTCAGTAAAAATTGTCGGACCGAATCTCCAGGTTCTGACCAATCTTGCCGAACAGGTCCGCGACCAAATGAACCAGGTTCGCGGCATCGCCGACCTCGGCATCTTCCCTGTCCTCGGGCAGCCGAACCTGAATATCACGGTGGACCGTGCGAAGGCCGCGCGCTACGGCCTCAACTCCGGCGATGTCAACGCAGTGGTTCAAGCAGCCATGGGAGGGTCGGTTGCGACGTCAGTCCTTGAAGGCGATCGACAGTTCGATTTGGTTCTTCGCTATTCGCCGGAATCCCGCGCCAGCATCGATAAGATCCGAAATATCAAGGTCGGCTACCAAACCGGCAACGGTTCTAATGCTTATATCCCTTTGAGCGAATTGGCGTCGATTACGCTGGACACAGGCGCAGCATGGATCTATCACGAGAGCGTCCAGCGCTTCATTCCAGTCAAGTTCAGCGTACGCGGACGCGACCTGGGAGGAACGGTTGAGGAGGCTCAAGCTCGAATCGCGAAAAATGTGAAGCTTCCTTCAGGATACAGGCTTATCTGGGCCGGCGAGTTCGGGGACCTCCAGGAAGCGAAGAAGCGGCTGGAAGTGATTGTGCCGGTGAGCCTGTTGCTGATTCTCGGCTTGCTCTACAGCATGTTCAACTCGCTGCGTGACTGCTTGCTTGCGCTAGCCGGCATTCCCTTTGCAGTTGCCGGCGGTGTGCTGGCGCTCTATGTGTCCAATCTGGATTTCAGCGTCTCCGCAGCCATTGGCTTCGTTTCGCTATTTGGCGTATCCGTGATGGACGGCATTTTGATGATCACCTATTACAACCAGGAACGGCGGCTTCGCGAGGGAACGCCGACTGAGGCGATGTTCCATGCAGCGTCCAACCGTATGCGCCCGCTGTTGATGACGGCGCTGTCAGCCTGCATCGGTTTGCTCCCGGCAGCGATTTCGACGGGCATCGGGAGTCAGGTGCAGCGCCCACTCGCAACCGTGATCGTGGGAGGCATGCTGGTCGGCCCAGTCATGCTGCTCCTCGTCGTGCCAGCGTTGAGGATGGTTTTCCTGGGAGGCGAAGACGGCTCGACACAAGAGGTGGCCTCAAAATGAAAGCCGCTCGTTTAGCTCTCGCGATCATTGGTTGGGCAACGCTGATAAGCGGGGTATGCTCGGCAACGTCATCCACTCCGGTGTCCCAACAAACATCTCCTATGAATGCTGCTATGCCAGCCCGCTCAAGTCCTGATGTGAGCCGGCATGGTAATCCAGCTTCTGAACGTAATAGCCAAATAGGACCTGAACTCAAGGCCAAGCAACACTCCCTCCGTGGTTCGATCCGCAGCAACGCGTTGAGCCATGGGACACCGGCCGCCCCTGCTCGTACGGCGCGTTCCGCAAAGCGCCAAGAACGGGCGAGTTCGGAAAAGGTCACGAGTCCCCATCAACCCGGTCCGGTTCAATCTACCGGTATAGGAAACTTCGGCCTCGTCCCGGTTGCAGCGATCGGCAAAGCCAAGGACAAATGGCAAAACGGTGCTTTCCGGCCTGTCACGCAATCGCTCGGCAGCGTCCGCCATCGCGGGGCCAATCCCCCGGCGATTGGCGGAGCTGCAAGTGCAGGCCGAATGAATAACGCGAGGATCAATGGAACTGGCATGCACCGAAAGCCTTGAGGAATGGATATGAGATTCACTCGCAGATTGCGCCTCATCGGATACAGCGCCTTGAGTGCCGGCTTGATGTTGGCAACAGGTTGCTTGGTAGGGCCTAAATACAAAGCGCCGGTCCCTCCACAGGTCATTGGCTACACTCCTGCTCCGGTTGCGACAACCAGCGCCACGCCCGGCGTTCCTGGTGGTGAGGCGCAGAAGTTTGTCGATGGCCAGGATATTCCGGGGGAGTGGTGGACCCTATTTCATTCGCAACCTCTCGACGACTTGATCGAACGCTCGCTCAAAGCCAGTCCCGACATCAAGGCGGCTCAGGCCGCTCTGTTGGCAGCAAGAGAAAATGTGCTGGCGCAGCGGGGCTCCTATTTCCCGACTGCATCGGCAGGCTTTTCCGCGGACCACTCGAAGACATCGAATGTTGTGTCGTCCTTTACCGCGAACGGTGCTCTCACCTACAGTCTCTACACTCCCCAAGTCAGCGTCTCTTTTGTTCCCGATGTGTTTGGGTTGAATCGGCGCACCGTCGAGTCGCTCGCGGCGCAGGAACAACAGGCCCGATTCGCCTTGGCTGCGACGCATATCACATTGAGTTCCAATGTCGCCGCCGCTGCGATCCAGGAAGCGTCGCTGCGAGCCCAGATTGATGCGACACACGAACTCATCGACATCAACACCGATATGTTGAAGATTTTGCGCGAACAGTACGCGAAAGGATACGTAAGCCGCCTCGATGTCGCGGCACAGGAATCGCAGCTCGCACAGGTCGCGGCCACTTTGCCACCGCTGCTGAAGCAATTGGCGCAACAGCGTGATCTCCTCGCTGCTCTCTCTGGCGGGTTCCCAAGCCAAGATCTGCCAGAGAAGTTCGAACTGTCGAGTCTGAAACTCCCAGAAGACCTTCCGCTGAGTCTCCCCTCACGTCTTGTGGAGCAGCGGCCGGACGTACGCCAAGCCGAGGAGAACCTGCATTCGGCAAGCGCGCTGATCGGTGTTGCGGTGGCAAACCGGCTGCCGAGTTTTGCTCTTACCGGGGATGTCGGCAGCATGTCACTAGTCTTTACGCGCATGTTCTCAGCGGGCACGGGATTCTGGGACTTGGGCGGGGGCGTTACGCAAACCGTCTTCGACGGAGGCACGCTTCTGCATAAAGAGCGTGCTGCGAAGGCCGAGTACCTTCAGGCTTCTGAGCAGTACCGCAGCACTGTTCTTACCGCGTTTCAGAATGTAGCTGACACGTTGAATGCTCTTGAACAGGATGCGGATGGACTGAAGACCGCGGCCAATGCGAGAGACGCAGCCAACGTCACTCTCGATCTAACCAGAATGCAGTATCAGACGGGCTACGCAAACTACCTGTCGCTTCTCGGCGCGGAGCAGGCATACCAGCAAGCGGTGATGAACCTCGTACAGGCCCAAACCAATCGTTACGCCGACACAGCTGCATTGTTTCAGGCGCTCGGCGGAGGATGGTGGAACCGCACTGATATACCAAGGAACTGAGAATGGAGCCGAAACTAGCTGCGCTTTTGATTGCTGGTGAGCTCAGCGCACCGGACCTTGTGGTGAGTATTGTCGCCATGGCCATCGGAGCCTTTGCTGCAGTTTCACCTCGTCGGGCAGCTGAGATTTGGGCATCGGAGCGGCTCCGCAACATGACTCTTGAACGGAAAGCTCTATTCGTGCGCTGGTGGCGTATCTTTGGAATCTTTCTCTTTGCAACGGGTGCGCTCTTCGCGCACAGCAAGGCGTTCTCACGCTAGGGCTAGGTATGGGATTGGACAACGCAGTGTTGTTTCGAGCATTCGCCGGCGGGTCGTTGGCACGGAACCGAAATTCCAAAATAGTAGACGCGATGCTCTCATGCCGTTTTGTCGGCAAGCCAGTCGTGAGTATGGCGTTCGAGGGCAAGTCGTACCAACTGGCTCCGGGTTCGCACGCCTGTTTTTCCGAAGAGCTGCTGCAATGCAGCCTTCACTGAACTCTCAGACAGGTGAAGGGTTGCTCCGATCTTCTTGTTGCTTGCTCCTTCGAGAACCCCTTTCAACACTGCTTTTTCACGAACGCTTAGCGAAGATTCGAGGCGGCCGTGCTCCGCGCCTTGCGCAGCGCTAGCAATGACAGGCTTGACTGTGCGGGGGTCAAGCCACATCTCCCCTTCCATGACTCTGCGTATCGCTTCGGCCAGTTGACCTGGAGGGCTGTGTTTCAGGAATATACCGGAGGCCCCTTCCTCCATCACGGCCAGCATCCCTGAGCTGGTCATTCCCGCAGTCACCATCAGGACCTTGGGTTTACTTTCTCTGCCTCTTATCTCTTCGAGGAACTGCGAGCCTTGTTCCGTTTCCAAGTCGTAATCGAGCAATACCAGATCGACCTGTTCTCTGTTGAGCAAATCCAGCGCATCTGCGAGGTGTTCGCAGTTGCCGACAATCTCGAAATCTGGTTCGGCGGCCAACAGCCGAGCGAGACCTTCGCGGAAAAGGCTGTGGTCATCAATAATCAAGAGACGGAATTGGCTGTTCATTTTATCTCATGCAGGACATCTGCAACTTGCCGAGCGGCTTGGTTCACCACGTTATCGGAGACGTATTGCGAACCCCAGAAGCGCGGCTTCAGCGTTCCCGACCAAAGCATGAGGCCCTGCCTGTCTTCAAGTTCTACCGTCATCTTTGCATCATAAACCCGGACGCTTGAACTGTTTCGATACCGAACGCGGGGATTGGAGTTGTAGTAACCAACGAGCCGCATCACAGCGGCGCCATTAAGAAGTACGTCGGCGGCGGCGGGATTCTCAACGATGAGTATCGTGCGCACTTTTCCGAGCCTCGAAAGCAATTTGCTCCGCAGATAAGCCGCATCGGGATTCGACCCAAACGAAGCGACGAATATTCTGTGAACATCAGCCTCGTGATGCGGCCCTTGCCCGAAGGCGGTTTCCCCAAGGGTCAATCCCGCCAGAAAAAGCCAAATTGCGAACAATCGCTTGATCACGTTCGAACCGGGAAAGCGCGCCCGTTTCATTGCGCTGTCCCAAGTCAGCCAAGCGCTGGCTTGAGCGCACTTTCAATACAGAAGTATAAAGCGATATCCGCCAAGCCCCCAATATCTTTGGATTTTCGACTGAGAAGACGCGATCACATTGTTTGTAGCCTCTCAACATATTGGTTTCACGGCTGTTGTGCTCCATTTGCCGACACTCTCGCGCTGGTCGACTCAGGATCGAGAGGCTGTCCGTTTGGTCAATCTTTCGGTCAACTGCGCCTGACCCGCCAACCAGGTCGAGACCGTCCAGGAAAACAAACAATAATAGGGATGACGACTCATTTTGCATGATACGGGGAACAGTAAATGGATCTCCTCACGATTTACTCGCGCACAAGCCGGAAAACACTGTTGGCGACTGCCGCAGTGTTGACTTGCGTGATCGCAATAGTGGACTGGTACACCAGGCCCTTCATTTCTATCGGATTCTTGTATCTGTTCCCGATGATGTTGATCAGCGGAATCTTCAGGAGATGGCAAATAGTCGCCGCGTCGGTCGTCTGCGCAATCTTGCAGGAGCTTTACAGTAACCTGCCTTTCGAAACCGCAATCCCCCGTCTTGTCTTCTCGTGGATCGGGTTTGCCTGCACGGGATTGTTTCTTTTCGAACTTTTGCGAAACCGCCGCATTGTGCTCGCCCATTTGGAGGAAATCGAAAACCAGAGCCGGCAGCGCCGTGAGGCAGAAGAGCAACTCCAGATGCTTGTGAACAGCAGTCCTGCCGCCATCCTTACGGTGGGACCTTCCGGTGAAGTCCTGCTTGCCAATGACGCAGCACGGGAGTTGTTCAGCTCTGAAGTCGAAGATTTGCAGGGAAAACCGATTGGCAACTACATTCCGGCTCTCAATAAAGCATTACAATCCGGCCAATCACGTCTGTATCGCACCGCCATTCAGTGCCGAGCGCAACGCGCAGATGGAAAGCCTTTTCTTGCTGGCACCTGGTTTTCTACCTATCCTGCGCAGTCAGGGGGAAATCGGCTCGCGGCAATCGTTGTGGATCTCTCGGAAGAGCTGATCAGCCGCGAGGATTTGAGTCTCGATTTCCTTCTAAAGAATGCCCGGATTCTGATGAGCGCCGTCTCTCACGAGATAAGGAACCTGGCGGGGGCAGCGTTGGTGTTTCATCAGAATCTAAGCCGGGTTGAAGCACTGAAAGGCAATGAAGATTTCGAGGCTTTGGGCACACTGATCCATGGCTTGGAAAAGCTCTCCGCCATGGAGTTGACAACAAGCGGCTCCGAACAGGAGCGGCAGACGGTGGAACTTGCTCCAGTGCTCGATGAATTGAGGGTGCTGACCGAAAGCGCCTGCCGCGATTCAGACATCGAGCTCGAATGGGCTGCGAGCGATCAATCGCGTTCCGTGTGGGCGGATCACTACGGCCTTGTTCAGGTCTTTCTGAACCTTGTGAAGAACAGCCGTCGCGCACTGGGATCCGCCATTGAGAAACGGATCAAGATCAGCACGGTGCATCATGAACGATCCGTCATCATTCGTTTTGAAGACACTGGACCGGGAATCTCCGATCCCCAGACACTCTTTCGCGCCTTTCAGCGAGATGCGGAGGCAACCGGCCTGGGACTCTATGTTTCTCGCGCGTTGATGAAGAGTTTCGGAGGCGATCTTTCCTTTGAACGCACGGAGCGCGGCTGCACTTTTGCAGTAACCTTGCGGGCTGATTGAAGGATCGTTTGCGGTGACCCGACGGCCCGCACTCTGTATTGCTGCACACAGTGCAGCTCGAAATGATCTTGCAAAGACTCCAAGTGAGTGGTCACTTTTGAGGGTATCTCCAAATCTATTGTTAGGCATTCTTCTAACCGTGTCGCCCGGCGGTGTGCTTGGCCCAACTTCATGGTGTGCGGAATCAACAGGTGCGCCTCAATGAGCTGACGATATCCGGTCGTGCGGAAACGCACGCCGTGGTCTCGCAAGCCAAGTTCCTCGCATATTGCGTCGAGCCCTGGGTGCGGATCTGATGACACGCTGGAATCGCGTATTATCGCCAATGCGGCCATCGCTCTTGAGTCATCCATTGAAATTTCACTCAATCCATTCCGATTCATCCCAGTCACGAGGCTTTTCATTCCCAGCCTTCTGTCGTACAGCCCCAGGGAATACCGACTGCTTTTGGACCGGCTTCTTTGGTGGCTCGTTCGGGACTGTGCTCGCTGCCTGTTGAGGGTTGACCGCTGCCTGCTGCACGGCAACGGCACGCGGCGATACCGACACAGTTCTCTCAACGAATCGCGGTTGCTTCTCTATCGGAGCGACATACGGAAAGCGTACGCGAACAACGTAGTTCTCCTGCTTGATGTAGCCGTGCAATGGTTCCAGTCCTGCAATCTCCGAGGCCATGACAAGCGGCTGAGTTGTGATCTCAAGGGTGTACTGCTTTCTGCCACCGATCAGACCCCCACTGCGCGACTCCTTCAAACGCTCAAGCTCCACCTCTCCGATCGCATCGGAAACCCACTTTGCCGAGTGCGGCTCGGAGGTCTTGAGGAATATCTTTGTTGCGGGCTGCGAGAGGATGACTTCCGCATCCTTGCCGTAACGCTTTTCGAGCTGACTCCGGCCCTGGAATCCGAGCACAACCGGGTTGCCGGATTTGCGGCTCTCCGTGACGACAGTATGGAGCTGCGGCAGCTTGTTCAAACTGGCCAGTTCGTCCAGCACAAACCACACCGGCTTCGCCGGATTCACACAGGGCGCCAACATGCGGAGAATCAGCATATCGAGCCATACGCTATGCAGCGGCAATAGCTTCTCACGGAAGGTCGGCCTGGAGGTAAGAAAGACCCACTTGTTGCGCTCGAATTCCCAACGCGAAGTGGAGAACCGTTGCCGGTTGTCATCCCCCCTGGGCAACAGCTCGAAGCTGTCCGCAATCATGTTGAAACTGGAGATGATTCCGGCGCTCTGGGCAGGCGCGCTGGAATCGAGAAAAGCGGCATACGGGGTTCCTTGCACCATGCGTGCGATCTCCGCCGGATCGCTCATCCATTGCACAAGCTGCTGCGGGGTAGGCCGCCGGCACATCAGACGGGCGAAGATGCGCCGTGGCGCGTCGGTAAAGAATTCCTTTTCATGGTCCTTTTCAGGAAACAATGCCGCCGCCATCGCCGTGGCCACTTCCGCCGTCGATACCTCATCGGCGATGTCCCAATAAGGGCACCGCGTGTCGAGTGGGTTGAGAATCAGATCGCCGCGCTCGGGCGAGTAGAACTCCGGCGTGAATTCAAGCGCCGGATCGTAAACGATGGCCGTCTCTCCCCGCTCGGCAACCTGGCGGAGGATTTGCCGGATGGCCGAAGACTTGCCGCTGCCCGAGTCGCCCATCAATAGGATATGGTTAGCTTCGAGATTGTGCCGGATACGAAAAGTTGGGGTGGCCCAACGGGGCAACTGCTTGCTGCACCAGTCGAGCAGGAAGTTCTGCCAGCGCAATTGCCAGCGGATGCCGTCGGGTTTCAGCTTCCAATTCCATCGCCAGGAGGACAGCAGTTCCGGCCCTCGGGTGCGGCGTCCGTGCCGCTGTTCGTGTCGCGATCCGGCACCACCCAGCCACTCTTTCAATTGAAGCCCGCCCGCAATCAGAAACAGCATCAATGCGAAGCCAATAAGAATCGGCTCCAGCATCAATGTCCAGTATCTGCGGCCGTCATAAATGTCCGCCTCCAAGTACTGCTCAAGCTGAGCTGAATCTACCTTGACTGGCGAACTCTTCTGTATCCCGGTCCAGCCATCCGCGATGGCGGCTTCGGAAAGCCGGACAGGCGGGTCGGCGCTGTTTTCTGAGACTACATCGGGATTCGTTGCCAGGTCGCTTTTCCGCCCGGAAGCAGTCTTCAACACCCATTGAACTTCGGTCGTCTTACCGGGCTGCTTTGCCCGCTCCGTGCTCTCAAGGTAATTGAGCAAATAATACCGTTGGAGCGGAGGCATCTCCCATGCCAACCACGCAGCCAATGGGAATAGCGGAAAGCCAAAGATCACCGCCAAGACGGCCACGATCCACCAACGGAAACGACCTGGGAAACGCAGCGGCCTCATGGCGTACCCTTTGGGGGTTTGGATCCGCTTCCGGCCCTCAGTTTGGTCAGAAACTCGTCGGCCTTTTGCTGTTTAACGGAGTCGGCGTATGTTTGCATCTTGCGGAGGGATTCGTCCGTCAACGGCCCTTTGGAAGCTGCCGCGAACAGATTGAGGATGAGGCTACGAATCGCCATCAGCTCGGCCAATAGAATCGGGTCGGTATTCACTCTCTGAGCGGCGCTCAATCTGGCGAGTATTGCCTCACGTATCCAGGCGGAAATGTTCGTGCCTTCGTCGGCGGCAGCGGCCTCGACTTCGGCAAACTCAGCCTCGGTCAGCCGGGTGCCGGTTTGTTTGACGCGGTAATTCTCGGATTCCCGTGCGGGGGAAATGGCTGGCGGAATCAGCGAAGTCGGCTTTGGGTCAGCAGTAGCCACAGCAAAATTGACCCCGGTGAGGACTTGGGCTTGCATTTGGTTTGATGCCGAGTCATTGAGGGTGGTTTCCGTAAAGCATTCTGAATCATCATGTTCACATCTGCTAACGTTGTCGTTTCCAAATGTAAACGCCAATGTTTTCGCGCGAAAACTCAAAGCTGCAAATGATTGAAACCGCACACGTTAACAAACGCAAACAAGCGTTTACGAAACAGCGCCCCGTTGGGGATGACGTGTCAACCCTGCATCCGCTGCGCAGCAGCGCGAGTCTTATGCCGCTGGACACCACGGCATCCACAACGGGAGCACAAAGGCGCAGCCGCGTGACCTGTCCACCAGCTTGCCTGCTTGGCCTTCTCCTTGGCTGCGAACTCCTGCCTTTACCGTGGCGGAGGCATCACCGTTGACCGGCACCACGGTAGCTCCAAAATGCTGGGTAGCCAGCGCGTCTCAGTGCGCGGGCGCTTCTGTTTGTAACATCAGACTGGCTCTCGGAACCCGACCTGCGAATTCCATTTCCGATCAGCGGCCATCATCGTTTCAGTCAGTGTGCGCGCCGCGCGGCTAATCTGCGCCGCGTCAATCTGACCGTCCTCTCCCAGTGCAATCTGCCCGGCCAGAATGTACGCCTCGCGCAGTTGGGCAAAAGAGAATCCCTCAGTCATGCGCACGCTCTCACTCAGATCTTCCGGTCTCAAAGCCGCGTTCATGTGACAGAGATAGCGTTCCCGGAGTTCAGCGGACGGGTTTTGAAACCCAACCACACGGTCAAAGCGTCCGGGACGGCGCAGAATCGCCGCGTCCAGGATGCACGGATTATTTGCGGTCGCCACAACGATAATCCCGTCCTGGTTCCCGACCCCGTCCAGATGATTTAGAAGTTGCTGGAGTGAAATGCGACAGCCGGACTCGCTTTCTTTGTTCACCGGAAAACATCGGTCGAGGTCTTCGAGAACGATGATCGCTGGCGTAGACTGGGCTGCTTCAGCGAACATTGCCGCCATCATGTCGTCATCGGTGAAAACGCGGAACGGATTGAGGGTGAAGCCCGAAATTCCGGCCGTCGAGAGCATCGCACGAATCACGCTGCTCTTGCCGTTCCCCGGAGGGCCGTGGAAGAGGTATCCGCGGCGGAACGGCAGCCGATGCCGCTTGTACCAATCCTCTCGTTGAAGAAACAGATGGAAGTCGTCCTTGACCAGGCGAACGACCGAGCCGTCCAGAACAAGGTCAGCCCAGGCCAGCGGCTGAATATTTACGCTCTCTTCACCCATGACCTTCAACGGGCGATGCACTCCAAATGCCGCCTTCATGAGGTCCAGCAGGGCGGGAACATCCTCCCGTTTCGTGAGCGTCACTTCTCGCCACTCAGAACTGTGGCCGGCTCCGTCAACGCAAGGCAGATTCGCTGCGATCACCGGCCCGGAGAATCCTGAGAGGTACAACGCAACCGGGCAATCCAGCCACTCTGCGGCCCAGTCGTGCGAGGTTTGCGGCATTGAAACCAGTCGCAGTTTGATGGCGGGTGCGGTTTCGGGAGGGAATTCGATCCTTTGAAGCCTCCTTTCAAGGGCCGTCCGCCCTTGGGCCTGCATTGCCGTTCGGCAGCGAGCGCCCATCAGGTGATGGGCGGCAATTGCGGCCAGGGAGTGTTCGAACCTGAGTTGGACGAGGTTGTTCTTTTCTTCCGCCATGCACGTCCGAATCCAAGGCATGTGCTGATCGAGCGCATTCCGAATCGCGGTCGATTTGCTTGTCAGGCTGAGGTGTAGGGGTCTTATCATGGAAACCATTGAATCCTGCCGGTACGACACATACGGTCATGCGCGAAGAAAATTGGAGCCGCGCGACCTGATCTGTCGTACCCTCGCGCCAGAATCGGACTGGGGGTTGACCGGATCGTGAGAGGGGACCAGCTAACCCGGCAGTGGAGGATCGTGAGCCTGCTTTCGGGAAGGGCAGGCCGTACGCTGGACCAGCTCACGGCTGAACTGGGCGTGACCAAGCGCACGATCCAACGGGACATTGCCGTACTGGAGGCAGCGGGGTTTCCGGTTACGTCGGAGCCGCGCGATGGAGCTGTTTATTGGCGACTGCTCGACACTACGAAGGAAAGGGCAGAGCTGTCCTTTACGCTGGCCGAACTCATGGCGCTCTACTTCAGCCGCGATCTCCTGAAAGTGCTCCACGGAAGCCCGATGGAGGATGCACTGGAGAGTGCTTTGCAGAAAATTGGCGCGCGACTGCCGGCATCGGGTCATGATCTGCTCCGGCAACTGAAGCAACAAACGGCAGTCTCCTTGACTGGATGGAAAGACTACAGCAAATCATCGAAGGTCATCGATGCGCTCAGCCGGGCTATTCGTCACCGTCTCGCACTTCGGGTCACACACAAGCCGCTGAAGGCTCCTGAAGCTCGGACGCGAACGGTGGACCCCTATCGGCTCTGGTACGCAGGAGGAGGACTGTACCTCGTGGGATACGATCATGCGAAGGGAGCAGTTCGGACTTTCGCGGTCGAGCGTATTATCAACATCACCAGTACGAATCAACGTTTCACAGTTAGGGATGACTTCGATTTCGAGGCGTTCCAACGGACAGCGTTTCCGGTCCACGGCGGTGAGCCCCAACTTGTGCGAATTCGATTCTCGCCGGATCAAGCGCCGTACATCATGGAGCGGCACTGGCACGATTCGCAGAAGTTCTGTCCTCAGGATGACGGCAGCTTGATCATGGAACTCCAGATTGGAAGTTTGTGGGAAGTGAAGCGCTGGTTACTCGGATGGGGCGTGGACGCGGAGGTCATAACTCCTATCGAGCTTCGGAAGGCCATCAAGGACGACTGTTCCGAACTCGGCCGAAAGTTGTCCGTAAGGAGGAAGTAATGCGTTGTTGGTTTTGGAACATAGATCAGAGTCATCAAGTATTTTTCGCGAAGGAATTGCAGGTTGGCCGCCTCAGGCAAGGGTGGGGCTACCAGGCTCGCCTCATCCTTCGAACTCTCAAGGGTAAGCTTGATAGATCGAAGCCTTTGGATGATGAGGAACAGATGTGCTGGAAGGGATGTAGTCCCATGCTCGAGTCCATCGAAAAGGGAGACCTCGTGGTGGTAAAGAACGTTCCAACTCGAGAGGAATTCACAATCGTGAAGGTGATGGGGCCGTATGATTTTCAAATTGATCCAGAGGTAAAGGACTTTGGGCACTACCTTCCCGTAGCCGCCCCCCGTGTTTATCACAAGCTATCGAACAACGTGCCCGCCCCATTTATAAATGCCTTAAATCGCGCTCGAAATCGGATTCGCATCACAAATCTTCATGATGATACCGTCGCTTTGCTTTATAAGCGAGAAAGTGAGGAGTCAGATACTAAGCCAGAGGAGTTACGGGATAAGCTTCATTCTTGGCGCGAATCGTTGATCCCAGAACTGAAGGCACTTGTACGTGGTGGACTGAACCCGAAGAATGCGGAGCGCCTCGTTTTGCTGCTGCTGGAAAGGGAAGGGATTCGAGTCGAGTTTACTGCGGGCCCAAATGAACGCGGAGCAGACTTGGTCGGATCGACATCTGTGATGAGAAGCATTACAAGCAAGGTTGCCATTCAGGTCAAGATGCATTGGGGCAGAGATGACGACACGACCGGCTTGGATCAACTTGAGAAGGCGCTGACTGAACACAATGTGGATGCATGTCTGTTGGTGAGTTTTGCCGATGATTTGGGAGATGCTGTGCAAGAAAGGTTAAAGCACCTCAAACGCAGCCATAACGTGGAAGCACTGTACGGCAGAGAGTTGTATTCGCAATTACTAGACCTGCTGGTTGACACTGAATACGACGAATAGAGCTTGGCTCCCGTTTTCAAACTGTCACCGCAATGCCGTTGAACAAGTTTGGAGAATCCTCGGCCAGATGATCTGCAACAATTGCAAAACGGAAGTTGACGCTCGGCACAGGTTCTGCCCGCAATGTGGTGCGGCCATCAGCAGCGCGGAGCCAAGCGTTCCAGTTCTCTTTGCCGCTTCGGGTCCAACAACTCAGCGCTCTGCCGATTCGACGAAAATCATCGTGGGACTGATTCTGGCAGCTGCGGCCATCCTGGTCATAGTCCTGATCGCCGGAAACGCCAGCTCATCAAATAGAGGGAGCGCCGCGAGCACGTCGAGTGCCGCCCCAATGGCGAGTTCCTCGCAGACAACACAGGCGGGCGCGGAGCCCGCCGAGCCTCCCAAACCGCAGATGCCGTCGGTATCGGGCATTACTTTACGTCCATACGATCTATTGAAGAACCCTTATCAAGCAAAGGAAAAGCTCGTCCTGCTCGATCTCAACTCGCGTCCGGTCCTCTATGACGGGGCTGTGATTCAGTATTCCGGGCCAGTCAACCCTACAATCGGCGCGCGCTTCGGGTTGATGGCGCTGCGGCTGGACCGGATGGCAGACGCGAATATCGCACTGTACAACATCATGGGAATCGAAGCTGGCGGGAGTGACGGCAATACGCTCGGTCAATTAGCAGTTGCGCTGCCTGACGGCACAACAGAGCTGCGTCTGGATCGGAACTGGATGGTGGAGCCGCTCGGCCCACTCAAGGGGACGAACTACTTGGGCGCAGACATACAGATTCCCGCAGTCCGCTTCTGGCGCTATGTGGGTAATGGCGACGAATCGACAGAGCTAACCGTGCCCCCTCAGTCGCATGGGACTCCTGGAGATTCTGTTGATTGGCAGCCTGATGGGCCGCCGCCCCCACCAGGTCCAGATGCACAGCGATTATCCGTTTTGGGGCTTAAAGGCGGCATAACAAAGCAACAGGCGTTCGACCTTCTTGCGAGTGCCGGATTCATCGCAGATGGATGCGAAGACAAAGGCAACGGATATCAGTGGTGCACGAACGTTAAGGATGGCACGAGGGGGGTTAAGACGGTATTTTTCAGGGATGAACTGGAACATATCGACTACACATTTCCAGATTCTGAATACACCGCATTACGAAAGTCGTATCTAGACCTTTTCGGACCTCCAAGAGGTCTTTCAAATAACGGCACATTGGTATGGGGGAGCATGGCGGGAGGAGCAGACTTAACTTTGGGCGAGAGAGTTGACCGGACTGGCGCATTTGTGATGCTGGCCTTCTACGGTGGATTAGCGGATCAATACATGAAGCACCTTGCGCCGTCGGCTGCTCAATCGGCGCGGTGACTCTGCATTGAGCGGCATCCCCGACGCTTTCGGTTGTCTCCGTCTCTTCCTCAAACGTGCTCCCGAGAATCAGGTCCACGGTAGGGTCTAAACGCGGGCTGGGCTGCTCGTCGGGAGGGCCAGAATGTCGCCCCGGCGCTCGTCCGGGGCATCGCATGAGGGCGGGCAGACGGGCAGCCTAGCGCAAAGGGCATATCACCGCGCTTCGCGGGCCATCATTGAGTACATAAGTTGGTCAGGCTGATGCTTGATAGCCGACCCGAATGGGCGGCGCTGGCCGTTGGGTGGGCCGAAGATGCCGCCCCGGTGCTCTTCTGGGGCATCACAGAGGGCGGGCAGACGGCCAGCAATAGAAAGAAATGCGGAGCCGGTCTTGCTGGCTCCGCTAACGGCTTCAAGTTGGTTGATGGTTACGCCGCAACCTTTTTCGTCGCTTTCGTCTGCGATTTGGGCGTGGGCTTCTTCGCGTTCTTCGCCTTCTCCTTCGCCACAGACTCCTGTTTGACCTGTGTGGAGATGGCGTCCACATCCACCTTGTAGGCGTGTGCGGCATCGCGGAGAATCTTCGCCGCGTCGGTCTGGTTGTGCATGGACAGGAGGATGGCCGTCTCCACCAAAATGCGGCCCAGCTTGCTCTCCTCGGCCTTCGGGAGAAACGCTGCCAGCAGTTTCGCCGGGGCTGCGTCGTCCTTTGGTTTGCCGATGCCATGCTGCCGGATGAGAATGGACAGGCGCCGCTCGTCCAACATCGCCGTGAGGCTTTCAGCAAGAAATAGCAGGTCGCGCTTCATCAGGCGCACGGGAACCGCCTCGCCGATGGCTTTCAGAACGCGCAACCCGGTGGCCTGGGCCTGCGCTTCGTCGCGGCGCTGCTTTTCCTGCGCGGCCTTCATCGCGGCATCGGCATTCGTCCGCCGCTGCTGCTTCTTGGGGTGATGCACCGGGCAATCGGGATTGGCGCACACCTTGCGGATTTCGCCCTTGTCCGTTCCGTCCGCAACGATGGCCTCGGTGGTGTACTTGCATGTCTTGCATTCAGGCGCGTCCTGCTGGTATTTGTTTTTTGGCTTCTCCTGCCGGATTTCAACATACTGGTTGCGAGGCACAATCGCGCTGCCTTCGGCGGGTTTGCCGTAAGCGGTCGTGATCTGTACCAGCTTCGGTTTGGCTGCTACGGTTTTCTTGACGTGCGCATCCAGCTTGGCCGCATAGCAGGCAGGGTCCGAGCAGGCGTCCGAGTTTTCGCTGATACCGGTAAAAAGCAGCTTGTTGAACCCTGTCCGCTTCGGGCACTCAAGGCAACTGCCCGCTACGGGCGCAAGCTGCGCGTCGCGCTTGCTGAACGGCGCGTCTTTCAGGATGAGCAAGATGTTCTGCTCAATCCAGCCCTGAAGGTGGCGCGCCGGGAGCAGGATGCGCTTTGCCTTGTTGCCACTGCTCCAGTCTTCGCGAAAGCAATGGACAAGGGCCTGCTCCTGTTCCGAGGGTTGCAACTTCGCCAAGAGAAGCGCGTGGCCGACTCCGATCTCGTCTTTCAGAAAAGCATCAACCGCGACGGGCGCAAGCTCAGTCAATCTCAAACGGGCGGCGCAATACGCAGACGATTTTCCCGTTTTGGATGCGATTAGTTCGATGCTGTACTTGGGTTCGTCCAATTCGAGCAAGGCCCGCATTCCACGCGCTTCTTCCAGAGGATGCACGTCGCGGCGCTGGAGGTTTTCGACTAGCTGCGTCTCCAATACCTGAGCGTCGGTCATTTCGCGGATGCACACCGGTACGGTCTCTTTCTCGGCCATCGCCGCGCCACGATAACGGCGTTCTCCGAACACGATCTCAAAGCTCCGCTCCGCGCGGGGCCGAACAAGCAAGGGTTGCAAGATGCCGTTTTCGCGGATGCTGGCGGCGAGTTCCTGCATCGCATCTTCATCGAATGTCTTGCGCGGGTTGGTGGGCGATACAACCAGCCAATCGAGCGGCAGGTCGCGGTAATCGGACTGAGTTTGAACTGTAGTAGTCATGGGGAATCTCCTATTCCGGTTGAATCTTGCGTTTGGGCGCAAGCGGGCACACTTCCAAGCGCACCCGCTCAGGATGTGTGCGTTAGCTGGCCGCTGCGAACTGCTCCCGCTGCGTCGCGGCTTCCGCGCCTTCGTCGTCGCGGATAGCGGCCAGAATCAGGGCTGATGTGCGCTGGATAACCTCAAGGCTTTCGGTCAGCAGGGTTGCGTTGCCGTTGTACATCTGGATGTAATCGCTCGAAGCGTTGCCCATCTCCAAGCCGATTGCCTGACCCACGATGAAGGCCACGGCCTCGGCTTCCGTCTCGCGCACGGCTGCCGTGGTAAAAGTGCGGCGCTCTGCCTTGTGCAAGAGTTCATGCGCCGTTTCGTGAACCAAAGTGACAAACTCTTCCGGCTTCGACTGGCCGGGCAGAAGAGAGATTTTTCCGCCGTAGCTTACTCCCAGCGCCGGGGCGATTCTCTCGTTGAACTCAAGCGTGATGTTCTGTTGCGCAAGAAAACCAATGAGCCGGTCGCGCTGATCGCCCACTTCGCCGGAGATGTTGTGCTCGAACTCCGGCAGGTCTTCGCCTTCGGTCTGTGCCACGTCGAACACATACACGGCGCGGAAACCGATTAGCACTGGCGGTTGCTTGGCGTTGCCGTCCGTGTCGGTATTCTGTACGGCATCGGTGTTCCTCCGCCGGTAACCGATCATCGGCGCAAGAATCTGAATGCCTCTCTCGCCGCGCTTCACAAACCGGCCCATTTCTTTCCATGTGCCGAATCCCGCAACGCGCGTGGCCGTGGGCCGCTGCGAAGCACTCACACACTACGCATGTTTTGTTGACGGTTCACTATCTGCATCACCCGCTACATGGCCAGACAGTTACCGTGGTGCGAAGGTCGGTTTCATTTGGACCCCATCAGGTTCAGGTGGCTCTTTCGAGCGGTTACCAACTTGTGATTCCCGACTGGATGCTGGATGAAGAACGTTGCCAGGGGATGGAGGTCGTCGCACATCCAACCGTGGCACTGTCGGCGCTTTTAGCGCTTCGCTCACTCCTCGATGTACAACCGCCCGCCTCTTCTCGCCTCGGTCAGGTAGTTTCAGAAGCATCTTCGCCTGGAGGTGCTCATGAGTCCACCGCGCCAAAGAGTCTTTCTGTGGGAGATTCCCAACACGCCGGAGCTTCCGGAGACAGTGCAGGCAGACTGCCGGGAACTGCTCAGCCAAATACTGCTCGTAGCCGTGAGCGGAACAACAGAGGAGGAGAACGATGAGCGAGAAGATACAGCCGATCCACACGGAGCGTGAAGCCTGCGTTTATGTTCGACAGTCGTCGATGGGCCAAGTGCGCCATCATCTGGAGGGACAGCGACGCCAGTATGATCTGCGGGAGCGGGCGCAGTCGCTGGGCTTTCAACGTGTTGTCGTGATCGATGAGGATCTGGGCCGCTCCGGAACCGGAGCGGTGGAACGTCCGGGCTTCGGCCGGCTGCTGGACGCCGTTTGCTCGGGCCGCGTAGGCGCCGTGCTGGCACTGGAGGCATCGCGTCTGGCCAGAAACAACCGCGACTGGCACCATCTGATCGATCTTTGCGCCATGGCAGGCACGCTGGTCATCGATCATGACGGCGTCTATGATCCCTGCCTGCTGAACGATCGGCTTTTGCTCGGGCTGAAAGGCACCATGAGCGAATTCGAGATAAGCTTGCTCCGGCAGCGAGCCATGGAAGCCCACAGAGAGAAGGTGCGGCGCGGTCTGGTGCTGACGCAAGTGCCCGTCGGCTATATCCGCACGGAAGATGAAGGCATCGAGAAGACGCCAGATCGCCAGATACAAGAAGCCATCGCAGGCATCTTTCGCAAGTTCCGCGAACTGGGCAGCGTGCGACAGGTGTTGCTCTGGTACCGGGAAGAGAAGCTGCCGATCCCGGTGCTATCGCGCGAGACCGGCAACCGCAAGGTGGCCTGGGCCGAACCGATTTATCCAACCATCTTCGGCATCCTGAAGAACCCTACGTATGCCGGCGCCTTCGTCTGGGGCAGAAAACAGACCCGCACTTCCATCGTCGCCGGCCGCGCCCGTAAGACCCGCGGCCACGCTCGCCCACCGGAACAGTGGGAGGTGGTGATCCAGGATCACCATGAAGGTTATATTACGTGGGAAGAGTTTATGCGCAATCAGGAACAGATCCGATCAAACGCGGGATGGAATGCGCGCATGGGACAGACACAGGGCGCAGCTCGGAACGGTCCGGCGCTTCTCGCTGGCCTGTTACGTTGCGGCCGTTGCGGACGCGCTCTGCAGGTGACCTATACGAACAGCAAGCTGCATGGGCCCTTGCCACGCTATTGGTGCAGCGGCGACCGCAGCCGGCAGATGGTGCGCACCTGCATTACCTTCGCAGGGACACGCGTCGATCAGGAAGTTGCCGCCGAGGTTCTCGATGCCCTGCGGCCTGTCGGCATACAAGCGGCGTTCGATGCGCTGGAAAAGAGCCAGAGTCAGACAGATGAAAAGCGACGCTTGCTTGAACTCGCGGTTCAGAAGGCGCGCTATGAGGCCAGCCGCATCGAGCGGCAGTATCAGGCCACTGAGCCGGAAAACCGGCTGGTCGCCGCCGAACTGGAGAAGCGTTGGAACAACGCTCTGGCACAGGCCGCCGAGATGGAGCGCCGTCTGGACGAAGCCACCATCGCTGTGCCGCAGTTGACCACCGAACAACGGGAACATCTGTTCACGCTGGGCGATGACCTGGAGCGGTTGTGGGATCACCCGAACTCTCCTGCCACGTTGAAGAAGCGCATCCTCCGGACGGTGCTTGAAGAAGTCGTTGCGGACACAACAGATGATCCTCCCACGGTGCATCTCAAGCTGCACTGGGCCGGTGGCGTTCACACGGAGTTGACCGTGCGCAAGAACCGGACCGGCCATCACGATCACGTCAACTCGGAGGAAGTAACAGAGTTGATTCGTGAGCTGGCTCTGGTTTGTGAAGACAGCGCCATCGTCTCTATCCTGAATAGACTTGGTTATCGCACCGGCATCGGCAATACATGGACAGAGAAACGCGTACAGCACGTTCGCCACACCAAGGGCTTCCCGGCATGCCCGCCGCCGGAGCAGCGCCGCTGGATCACCATGCAGCAGGCAGCGGCTGCGTTGAAGGTCAGCGATGCCGTCGTGCGCAGGCTCGTTGCGCAAAAGACACTCCCCGCGAAACAGATCGTCAAGTTCGCTCCGTGGATGATCGAACGGGAGCATCTCGACCTTCCGGCTGTCCACAGAGCGGTCCGTCTGGTCCATACAGGCCGCCGCGCTCCATCGCGCGTATCCAGCGATGCGCAAGCCCGCATGTTTAGTAATCGCGAAGAGCAATTAGGCGAGATTTGATGATCCATTGTTACAGCGATTACTGAGCGCTTCCGGTCGCCCACCGTGGTGGAAGGCTGTTGTGGCATTTCGAGGACAGCGAAGAATCGCTTGTGCGTTGGCGCGCCTGTGCGGCGGATGAGGCCGATCGCGCCGATTGTCCGCCATACACCGTGGACACGTCGCCTAAACCGGGCGGCTTGACCTGAGATTTCGCATCGCCTCCCAATATTGCGAAAGGAACTGAAGTGCGGCAAGCCGCATACCTTCGCGGCAGCCAGCGCGCTCGGTTTCCGACCTGCGCCACGGTGCGCATAGGGTTTCTTTCGCAAGTTGCTCGGCGACGGCCGCCTCCATTTCTGCGAGGTTGACGGCTCTGTCCTTGAACTGCTCTTCCAGACGGGCCAACGTGATGCGATAGCCTTCGATGCGGGCGAAGCGATACGGTTCCGATTCACGATTCATGGGTTCCTCCGATTCGGTTTTGGGGATAAAGGAACGCGCCAGCCATTGACGAACGATGACTGGCGCGGTGATGGTATTGGTGGTGGTCGGTGGGCCGCGTCCGACTGCGGCCCACGACGGTAGTTTTCAATGGGTGAAAAAGAGTTTGCCGTCCTGATTGAACGCCTGGCGGAGAATGATCCGGGCCTCGCGCAGATACTGGTGCACCTTGGCTTTGCTCACTCCCATCGCCTGAGCGATCACCTTCGCATCGAGGATCGGCCTTCTGCCCCGCTCCCGCTTCCACGCGTCCGGATCGCCCGAAGCGGTAAAGGCGTGTTCCTTTACAGCATGATCGGGGCCAAGAGAACGAATGCATTCAAGGGTCGCCCGAACTGGTGGCCGGAGTTGCGGAAAGGTCGTCACCCGGTCCAGCATTTCCCAGGTGATGATTTCGTCCTCAACTTCATTCCGGGAAAGCCTTTTCGGAGTTCCGAAAACCGAGAGATCGGCTGCCGCGCGGATACCGTCGTTCTCTCCGCGCCGGAAGTAGGCGCGCACGGCTCCCAGCACCATCGCGCGGAGCAGATAGCGCCGGAAGGCATTGTCCTCCGGCTTTAATTCGCTCTTCGATTGAAAAACGGCGATGACGGCCTCGACGGCGCCACCGTACATTAGTTCGATCTGCAAGTCGGAGGGATGCACAAAGACCTTCGCCGCTCGACGGCGCGCGGATGGCTCCGCCAGCGGCAGCGCAGAGGCAAGAAACACGTCCATGGCGCGCGGATGCTCGCGGTCGTACAGGCAGGCAACCTCGGCCACCTGAATACGGATGTCTCTTTGTGTGGATGTAAATAGATGGTGCAGGAGTGCCTCCATCTGTAGTTCGTCGAGAACGGGAATCTTTCTCTGAGAGATCAAATTGGTCACGATATCAAACATAACTAGGCTCCTTCGCAGGGTGGATTTGCCTCTTTTCGGCCCTGGTGGGCCAAAAAAAGACATTCGTTTCATGGCTGGCGAAGGAAGAGCGGAGAGAGGCGCTGTCAATCCCCGAAGCCCGCAGGGGCGCGGAAGCGAGCACGGCGCGCACGATTGCGCCGCGCGGAGCTGCACAAGCGGGATTGACAGAAGGAGCCGAACGGAGCCTAGAGTTCGCCCGGAAACGAATGTCGAAAGAGGAGATCAGCCGAAGGCTGCGCCGAATACCTCAAAGTGAGGTGAGAGCCAAGGCAGGCAGCGCACTCAGCGACATTAGTACTACAGTTGTAACTATAAGTGATAAGCTAGAGGTGCTCGGGCGGACTCTCCGCGGGAGGGATGAAGCGATCGATACAAGGGTGGAGGGGCGAGTTGGTG
>CAWDPG010000005.1:0-112520 GCA_963804155.1 uncultured Acidobacteriaceae bacterium | reverse complement strand
CTAGCCGACTTCGAGGACCTATCTCGGCGAGAACCCCTAACACGCAGAATACGAACCTGTTGCATTAACTGTGTCGAGCTTTCTGGCTTGAGACGGTCGTTTCCGGTGGGAGCCGGATTGGTCGACCAACACACCGTAATGCTGCCATAAGAAGCTTCTGGGCGCCGAGAACGTCGTCCACGCCGAAGGCGTGGGGAACTATCGATCAACAAGTAACTAATACATAGCGGTTACTCGCCCGGAACTCAAAAACACCCGGTCACCGCTGGCAGCAAGCTGGCGAAAAGCTGCCGTAGTGATAAGGCAAATGTGCTGCAACAGAAACCCCGCCTTCTTGGTTTCACGGTTGAGGTTTAAGCGCTGGCAGACTCCAGGACTCCTGTGCGGGTGACAGTAATAACGCTGATGTCGTCTTCCTGTCCGAAGCGCTGGGCTTCGGCGGCGATGCCGGCGGCGGCCGTTGCGGTGCGAAGCAACTGTTGAACGCGCTCGAAGCCGTAAAGCTTTCCGTTGGCGTCGGTGGCTTCAGCAATACCATCAGACATCAACACCAGTTTGTCGCCGTTTTTCAATTGGAAATGCATCAGGGAAAACTCCGCGGCTTCGACCATGCCGAGAGGAAGTGCGCCATCCATCGCGAGTGGTTCTCCGTTGAGGTAGGGCGGCAGGTGGCCCGCGTTGGCCAGGGTTGCTTTGCCTTCCGCGCCGATGCGCATGGCAAGGCAGGTGGCCTGGGCGTCGCTACGTCCGAGCAGTCGCTGGTTGAGCTCGCCAAGTACAGCAAGCGGATCCAGGTTGAGGTGGGCCGCAGTGCGAATGGCGCCAACGAGCAATGCCACAAGCATGCCCGGCTTTAAGCCCCTTGCCGGTCACGTCTCCGGCGACGATGAAGAGGCTACCGTCGAACTTGTGAGGAATGATCTGGAAGAAATCGCCTCCAACCTCACGGGCGGGGCGGTACTCGCTCTCTATTGAGAAACCGGGAAAGTGCGTGTGCGCCTCGGGAAGCATGACCTGTTGCACTTCCTGCGCCTGCCGCATGTCGTCCACCAGGCGAGCATTTTCGCGTTGCTGCTCGGCGAAGCGCATGAGGAAGATGACCAGAACAGCCAGTGGAACGCTGACGTAAAAATAGTAGTAAATTCCAACCGCTTGGATGGGCACAGGATCAACCACTGCAGCAACGAGGCCGCAGGCGCATAGCAGACCGGGAGTCAATGGCAGCCACGCCTTCCGTCCTATGGTGCGCAGACCGTCCACAGCGATTGCGAGCAAAAGCATGGCATAGGTTAAAAGAGCCGCCAGAAACGAGATGCTGTTGGCCCGATCCGTCGCCGCCGTTGGCGGCAGAAGACCGATGTGGAGACACAGCGATGCCAGACTACGGGCGAGATTGAACCCCATCAGCAGGTAGTTGCTTCGGCGCCAGAGTGGTCTGGATACGCCCAGCAGGTACATGGCAGCCAAAGGGAGTGTAGCGTAGCCGACAAGACTCGAAATCGATCGCACGACGTCTGCAAGTAGGACGGGGATGTTCATCGCAGGCGCAATGACTTCAAACGCCACCAGCACGGCAATGCCCGTTAAGCTGATGCCGGCCCATAGATACTCACGTTGGCTGCTGCTAAAGCAAAACAGGAACAGAGAGATGATGCCCACCCCGCCAAACAGGCCCGTGAGCAACCACCCGGTCCAAAGCGTCTTATGCGTTTGCTCTTGCTCACTCTGCTGAAAGGCCTCAAGCAACTCGGGCGAGCCAAGCAAGGGCACGCCGCGCAGGCCGCCGTCCAGGTTGCGCTCGCTGGGCAAGGCTTCCTCGCGTTGACTCCACATGCGAATTGCCAAGTCAATGGACCGGCCGTCGCCGTGCACCCCTGCGGGAATGCGAAAGAGCTTCGCTTGCTCCGGGTAAACAATGCGCCATCCATCGAGCTTGCCGAAGCTGCCGATCTTTGTGCCGTCGATGTACACCTCAAATGCGTTATCGACATGCTGCGGCATCAACAGTGCAAGCGCGGGCGAATCCGACGCTGCTTGAAGCCGGATGCGATACCACGCATAGCCGGTGTAACCGGGATGGCCGTGCTGCTGCCAGCCGGGCAGTTCATTGGACTGAAGCGTCTGCGCCGCAGTCTGCGCGGGATGTTCCGGATCGATGGTGTAGTCCTGCCAGCCGGAATCGTCAAAGCCCGGATCGGCCCATTGCGGGTTGTCGCCAGTTTGGAACTTCCACTGGCCGTTGAGCGGAATGGCAGACTCGCCTGGGGTGAAAGGAAAGGCTGCGTCGGATGCCGCCGGCGCAGGCTTTGGCGATGCGGTAGATTGTGCCGAAGAAACGATGGCGCACGAAAAGAGTGCAGTCAACAGGAGAGACCGGGAGAATTGTTGAGCCATTCCGGGACCTCATTCGCGGGAAGCTGCTTCCTGCACTATAGCCAGTCCATGCCAGGAGGGGAATCGCTAATCTTTATGCCCGAATTGAAATGTGGCCCAATGCCTATCATCCGGAGACAAACTTCCATGAAGTTAGGGGGTAGCACTCGGATGATCCGGGAGATGAGCTTATCAGAGCCAGGACAACTCCTAGATTGTAGCCAATTCGTCAGTTGTGGTTAATGCTTGCCGTGGACCTCTCGATAATTGACCGTTGGGGAGTGCGTGCATGCTTTCCGCGAGGGCAGGATTGGTATCGGTAAACGCCCTTCGCGCAACGAGTCCCGTCCCGCCCCTGTTCCCTGCTCCCTGTTCCCTACTCCCTACTCCTCTCCCTCCTCCCTCCTCCCTCCTCTCCTCCCGATTTCACTTCGAAAAGTGTACTCACCATGAAAGATGCGACGAGAATCGCCATTTCCGGCGACCTGCAGGTCACATTTCACCCCGTTTTGTCCACCTGCAGGTCGTCACTTTTGCTTCTCTCAAAATGCGTCACTTTCCGCATCGAGTTCCGCGCGCGGTTCCGTACACCTCCAAGTCATCCGCTGCCACCCTCTTGGCGCTCAGAACGCACCTGCTGGCTTGCTAACTCGCTGACTTGCTGACTCGCCGGCTATAGCGAAACCAGAGTGACTGTACCCCGAAGCCGCAGCGCTCAAGTCGACGCGACCCCAAGGAGCGGCGACCCTGCACAAGACTCAATAGGGTACACCGACTCTGGTTTCGCTCTAGCTCGCTCCCTCGTTCCCTTGTTCCCTTGTTCCCTTGTTCCCTGCTTTTTTCCCCGCAATCCATCCAAATGCACTACTCTGGCGTGTAGCCCTTATGTCCGGCGTTCTCACCAAGATCCGCGAAGCGATTGTGCAGTCCCTCATGCACGACATCGTGAACACATCCAAAGCCGCCGCGTATTCGGGAATGCTCATGTTCTTCCCCGGCGTGCTCGTGATCACGACCCTCTTCGCGCCCGTCGAGGAGGGCCCCACGTTTGCCGGACAGACGCGCGGCGTCCTCGAACAGTTCGTGCCCTCCGATACCCTCGACCTGATCCAGTCCCAGATCCTCACCCACAACCTCCATTCCGGCCGCTTGATCGTCTCCACCGCCTGTCTCAGCTTGTTTGCCGCCCTCGGCGTCATGCTTTCCTTCATGGAGGGATTTCGCCGCGCCTACCGGCTCCCGCCCGAAAGCTGGACCTTCTGGGGCCGCCGCGCCCGCGCCCTCATGCTGGTGTTTATCGTGCTCGTTCCCCTCGGCATGGCTTCGCTGGTCATCGTCTTCGGCCATCAGATCGAGCACTGGATGATCGACAATGCCGGTCGCGACCTGCGCCACATCGTCATCATCTTTTGGCGTCTGGTCCGCTGGTCGGTCAGCTTTGTCACCATCCTCGCCGTCCTTACTGCCCTCTACCACTTCGGCACCAAGCGCACCGAAAACTGGCGCCGCGTGGCCCCCGGAGCAGTCGCCGGCACCTTCATCTGGTTCCCCTCCACGCTGGCCTACGGCTGGTACGTCACCAACTTCGCCAACTACACCCGCGTCTATGGCTCCTTTGCCGCCGGAATCGCCACCCTGGTCTGGCTCTACATCACCTCGTTCAGCGTCCTGCTCGGCGCCGAGCTGAACGGAATCCTCTACCTCGAGCGCCAGAATCAACTGCCAGCACCACTCGCAAAGGACCCGGTGCCGCCTTCCCACTGATCCCTCCGCCGAATCCAGCCCGCCCTCTCCAGCACTCTGCCTCCCATCCCTCCGGTACAATAGAGTCAGTAGCGCTCCCTGTCCCCAATTTCCATCCGCTCAAACGTTCTGTTGGCTAAACTTGAAGCGCCTCAGGAGTCTACCCTCGTATGCCCTTCGACGATCTCGCTCCGACGGATTCTCCCTCCCGGCGCCGCGCCAAAATTGTGGCCACGCTCGGGCCGGCCTCAAACACCGAGACCGTCATCCGCGCCATGGTCCGCGCCGGAGTCGACGTCTTCCGCCTCAATTTCTCCCACGGCAGCCACGAGCGCAAGACGGCGGTCATCCAGAAGGTCCGCAAGGTGAGCCAGGAGGAGCACAAGCCGCTCTGCATCCTCGGCGACCTGCAGGGCCCCAAGATCCGCACCGGCCTCTTGAAGGATCATCAGCCCGTACTGCTCAAGGCCGGACAATCCCTCACCATCACGCCGCAAGACGTGCCGGGATCAGCCGCTCTGGTGGGCACCACGTTCAAGACCCTCGCCGAAAACGTCGAACAAGGCTCGCGCATCCTGCTCTCCGACGGATTGATCGAGCTGCGCGTTCACGGGGTCGACGGCGACGACGTGATCTGCGAGATCGTCAACGGCGGCATGTTAGGCGAGTGCAAGGGCATCAACCTTCCCGGCGTTCTGGTTCGCACGCCCTCCCTCACCGAGAAAGACTCCGTCGACCTCGAGTTCGCGCTCACTCACGATATCGACGCCATCGCCGTCTCCTTCGTGCGCACCGCCGAGGACGTGGCCCTGGTCCGCAACCGCGTCACCGCCCTCGGCGGCGACACCTGGATCATCGCCAAGCTCGAAAAACCGCAGGCCGTCGAGCACCTCGACGCCATCCTTGAGGTCTCCGACGGCATCATGGTGGCCCGCGGCGATCTCGGCGTCGAAGTCCCTCCCGAAAAGGTTCCCGCCATCCAGAAGCACATCATCCGCCGCGCCGCCGAGTACTCCAAGCCCGTCATCACCGCCACGCAGATGCTGGAATCGATGATCGAGAACCCGCGCCCCACCCGCGCCGAGGTCTCCGACGTCGCCAACGCCATCTACGACGGCACCGACGCCGTCATGCTCTCCGGCGAGTCGGCCATCGGCAAGTATCCGGTCGAGGCCATCGAGATGATGGCCCGCATCGTCGTCGAGACCGAAATCCACATCCGGGAAAACAGCGAGGCCGAGCCGCGCCAACGCCGCAGCCATCTCACCATCGCCGAGACCATCTGCGAAGCCACCGCCCACGCCGCCGACGATCTCGACCTGCGCGCCATCGCGCTCTTCACCGAGTCGGGCTCGACCGCGCGCCAGCTCTCCAAGTACCACCCCGGTGCGCCCATCTACGCCCTCAGCCCCGTCGACGTCACCGTCAACCGCCTCAACCTGCTCTGGGGCACCACCCCCATCCGCTGCCCCAAAGTCAATTCGACCGAAGCCCTCGTCGATTGCGCCGAAACTCTGCTCGAAAAAGGCGGCTACATCCGCCCGCGCGAAGTCATCGCCATCGTCGCCGGCACCCGCACCAAGTCCGGTTCCACGAACTTCCTCCGCCTTCATGCCATGGGCGAGAACTCGCTTGCTGGAGCGCGCTTCATCACTCGCCACGCCAAGGCTCCCGCATCCGACGGCGCCTCCGTACCCAAGAAGCGCCGCCCCGCCCGCGCCCCCAAGCCCGCCGACACACCGCAATAGCACCGAACCTCGCGCAATCGGCCCTGTAACCCGCCCTTCTCCTGCCGGGTGTATGCTGTGTCATTCCCAAACATCGGGCTGGCTCTGGGCTCTGTCCTTAGCCATGGAGGAAATATGTTCGAGGGTGCATCGTCTGTCGCGACTCTCTTGGATCTGGTGATTGGCATCCTGGTGCTGATTTTCATCGTCCTCATCTTCAAGTCCATTTACTCGATCGGCCCGACGCAGATCGGCCTCGTCCGCAAGCGCTTTGGCGCGAAATTGCCCGGCGACAACCCGGTGGCCTTCCACGGCGAAGCCGGCTACCAGGCTGAGTTGCTCATGCCCGGTCTTCGCTTCAAGTTCTGCCTGATCTACGCGGTTGCCAAGTATCCCTGGGTGCAGGTCCCCGCCGGCCAGATCGGTGTCGTCATCGCCCAAGTCGGCGAACCCACGCCCATCGGCGCAAAGTCGGGCGTTTACAAAAACGAATTCGGCAACTTCGCCGACGTCTCAAACTTCGTGGCGCACGGCGGCCAGAAGGGCGTGCAGCGGCCGGTTCTCTCTCCCGGCATGTTGGCTCCCATCCATCCCGTGGCCTTTCTCGTCATCACCAAACCCCAGGTCTTCGGCGTTCCCATCACCGACACCTATCGCAAGCTGGCCGAACAAGCGGGCCGCCTCACCTTTGAAGCCTTCGGGCTCGAAGAGCGCCAGCTCGAAGTCACGCGCATCGCCACCCGGCCCGCCGACGCAGGCAAAGTCTCCGACATGATCGGCATCGTCACCACCCTTGAAGGCCAGCCGCTGCCCGCCGGCGCCATCGCCAGCAGGCTCGGAACATTCGAGGACGTCGAAGCCCTCGAAAAGAAGCCCGAAACCACCGACTTCCAGCTCATCGCCTCCATCCTCGGCAGCAAGAACACCCTGCACAACAACTACCAGGACTTCCAGCAATTCCTCGATGCCGGCGGAAAGATCGGCCTGCAGCACGATCCGCTCCTCTACGGCGCGTACAACCTGAATCCGTTCCTCGTCCGTGTCGAGCAGGTCCCCATGCTGGTCGTCGAGCAGGGCCAGGTCGCGGTCATCAAGGCCTACGTCGGCCTGCCCACGCAGGACACCTCCGGCGCCGACTTCAAATTCGGCAGCCTCGTGCGCCCCGGCCATCAGGGCATCTGGCAGGAAGCGCTCAGAACCGGCAAATATCCCATCAACCCGCGCATCTACGACGCGAATATCGTCCTCACCTCCATCCTCAAGCTCGACTGGGCCAAGGACGTCACCGGCGCGCACGGCCTCGACGCGCGACTCGAACCGATCATCGCCAAGAGCAACGAGGGCTTTGTCTTCTCCATCGATCTCCAGGTCCTCATCCACGTCCCCGACACCAAGGCCCCGCGCGTCATCTCCATGGTCGGCTCCATGGAGAACCTGGTGAACGAGGTCCTGCAGGCAGCCGTTGGCAACCTCTTCCGCGACAAGATTGGCGGCATGGAAGCAATCAAGTTCATCCAGACCCGCCAGATCGTCCAGGAAGAAGCCTTCGCCTACATCCAGCGCAAGCTCAGCGAATACGAGATCGAAACCCGCGGCGTCTACATTCAGGATGTGATCTACCCGCCCGCGCTGGTCACGGTCCTCACCGAGCGCGAGGTCGCCCACCAGCAGGTGGAGACCTTCAAGATGCAGCGCCAGGCGCAGGATCAACGCATCGAGACCGAGAAGGCTCGCGGCACCGCCGATATGCAGGCCCAGCTCGCTCAATCCGCGGTCGGCGTCGACATCAAGAAGAACAACGCCGAGGCCCGCAAGGCCGAAGCCGATGGCGAAGCCTCATTCATCGAGCGCACCGGCACGGCCCAGGGCGCACAGGTCCGCGCCGTTGGTCTGGCGCGCGCCGAGGCCTATCGCAAGCAGGTCGAGGCGTTGGGGCCGGGCGCAACGGCACTGGTGAACTCGATCGAGGCGCTCTCCCGGAGCAACGTCCCGTTCATGCCCAACACGCTCGTCACCGGTGGCGGCGGCAACGTCGGCGGCGTTCTCGAAGGGCTCGGTTCGCTCCTGATGCAAAAGATCGGTCCCAGTTCGTCAGTCGCTCCGGGCGCTTCAGCCAGTCCTAGCGTGCCTGTCGCTCCCACCGTGCCCCCGAGCGCAACCAACCCACTCGCTCCGACCCCTCCGCAACCAACTCCGCAGCCTTATCCGCCCAAACCGTAGCCGCCGGAATCGGCCCGCACACGCTCCGATTGAATCACCTCCTGTGATTCAATCGGATGCCGCTCGTGTCCCAGCCCGGCTAGTCTGGGACGTTTCGGCATCGCGCAAATCCTGGCGCTGTCTTAAATCTGCGTTGAAGGGTTCAGCCGGGAGATAGGTATCTGCTTGACTCAGGTCACCACAAGATGTGGGGTCGTGAGGGAACCCCGCCGATATAATCCTGCTATGCGCACCCATAACTTGATAGCTTCATCCGGTCTGTTCTTGTTTCTTGCGTCCACGGCTTCCGGAATGGCCCAGGCGCCTTCAGAGGATCTCGAGATTCCTTTCAGTCAGGGATTCGATGTCTCCTTCAATGGAAGTGCGCCCATCCACTTCGGTATTGATACGGGACTGGCGTGGGATTTCTTTCTCACCTCTGAGCAAGCCCGTCAACTTGCCTTGCCTGTGCTTGGCCAACACATCGTGCATACTTCGGACCACAAGGAAGTTCCGGGGTCCGCGTCGGACATCGCTCAGGCAAAGACCTTGCTGCTGGCGGGACGGACCTTTACTGATCGGAAAGGACTGGCCGCGCCAAACTCTCATAGGGACGATGTCGGAATTACGCTCTTCAGCGATCTCTTGATCACGCTCGATTATCCCCGCGACCGGATGCGGCTGCGCACCGGTTCGCTTCCACCCGCGAACGGAAAAGACATCGTTCCGTACACCACCCAGCCCGATGCCGACTTCAAGGTCTTGCAGGTCTCCCCCATGGTCACCATCAAGCTGGCAGATCAGTCGTTTCCCGCGCTGATCGATACGGGAGCGCATACTGCGTATGGCGATGTCATCGTGCCGCCGGAGGTCGCTGCGAAGCTGCCGCTCAGCGAACAACTGGGCACAGTCACAATTGGGGACGCGCTTGGCCGAAAATTTCCAGGAGTGGTGAGACAGCTCAATGGCGATCTGACCATTGGAAGCGTAGTGATTCACAAGCCGATTGTGACCGTGAGCGAGTGGCTCGGATTTGTCAACGTCGGACCCGCAACCAAGCGGCTCGCACTCACGATTGACCAGAAGAACCACCTGGTGCAACTTACGTTGCCTGCTTCGGAATCAAGCAATAGTAAGAATTAGGCTCGCCCCTGGAATTCCATTAGGCGGGTAGCCCGGTTCTTCAGAAAGCAAACACACCACTACAGGTTCCGTGAGATGGTCCGGAAAGCAAAAAGGCTACAAGCTCGCCAGCGGCCCACGCATTCCGTCTTACCGGTCAAGGCCGAGCCAGAGACACACGGCAGTTTCCACCATGGAAAGCTGTTGCGGATTCAACTGGCCCAACCTGCGAATCAGCTTCGCATGAGGAATCGTGACCAGGTTCTGCGCGTCAAACGCACCTTCGCGCAGGAATCCTACCCGGACGGAAACCTCATAAGCAGAACCTCTGATTGCAGTGGTGTGAGGAACCAAGGTGACAAGAGCGCGGTCGTTGTCCCCGGCAGGCCGACTGAGAACCAGAGCAGGCCGTACCTTGGCCGCGAGGCCGAGATCTACTTGCCAGACTTCGCCTCTGATCATTTAAGCGGCCGCCGCTCCTCATCTCGATCCATCTGAAGGAAGAGCCCGTCAGCCGCAGCAATAAGCTCGTCGTCGGACGGAAGCCCGTGATGCTCCAACGCGGCACGGCGAAGAATTTCGTCCAGCACCTCTTGCTTCGCGGGCTGCGGAAGCGTCTCGAACGCCTCCAGAAACTTTTGTGCGGCAGCAACCATAACTCAACTTTACACCGCTTTTGGCCCACGGGCGGTTGCCGCCAATCCCCGTCCTCCCCCAACTCCTTACCCTCCAGCCACTTTCTATTGCCGGCAGAGCAAGAACCCGAACCAGCCTTCCTTCACTTCGTAAACAGGCTCAGCGGCACCGCCTCACCCATCGCCTTGTACCCCGCCGGCCCGGGATGCAGATGGTCGCCGCAATCGTACGTGGGCAGCAGCCGGTCCGGATGCTTGGGATCGCGCATCACAGCGTCGAAGTCGATCACCGCGTCGAAGTGGCCCTCGGCGCGAATCCACGCATTCACCGCCTGCCGGTCCGCCTCGCTTGAGGGGCCCGGATGGTAGTAGTCCGACCCCACATACGGCGTGATCGTCGCCCCGTAAACGCGCAGCCCGTGCGCGTGCGCCCGCTCGACGATCTGTTGGTACGCCGCAATCACGTGTTTGACCATCGCCGCGTGTTGTTCCGCCGGAACCTCGCCGGTCCGCGCGAGGCCCCCAAGATCGTTCACGCCTTCAAACACAATCACCCAGCGCACGCCCGCTGGCGCCAGCACGTCGCGGTCGAACCGCGCCAGCACGTTCGGTCCCAGCCCGTCGGTCAGAAGATGATTCCCGCCGATCCCCTGGTTCGACACGCCGATATTCTTCGTCTTCTTCGTGGCCTGCAAGCGTGCCGCCAATACATCTGTCCAGCGGTCGTTGCCGTCCGTCGTCGCGCCGTGCCCGTCGGTGATCGAGTCGCCCAGCGCCACAACCGCCGCCGCTTTTGCGGCCGCTCGCACGTCGATCTCAGTCAGTTGATACCAGTGGTCCACGGGTATCGCATCCTTGAGATCTGCCGCGCTCACTTTGTCGCCATGCGCGTAATACGTCGTCGCCCGCGATCCCGGATGCCCGGTCTCCTGCGCCGGCGGCGCATCCAGGTGAAACGTCACGGCGATATCCGACAATGCCGCCACCGGCCCTTCCAGGGGATCGGACACCATCTCCGCGCCCGGCGGGATCGTCACCTCGGGCTTGCCGCCGAACGTCAACGCATGATCGCTCCCCGCCTCGATTGCCGAGGTCTTCGGCGACACCGGCCGCGCCACGTGCACCGCCGTAAAGTGCAGCGCCGCGGTCCCGAACGCATTCGACAAATGCACTCGCAGCGCCGATCCGCCCAGCGACAGATGTGCGATCTCGCGCACCGTCGCATCGCGCAAGTCATCGGCAGGCAGCGCATTCTGCGGCTCCGGAATCTGCTGCGATGCGCCCCAGCTTGCCACCCACACATCCGCCTTCGCCGCGCCGTGCTGCGCCAGCCCGCAGCTCGCCCCCAGCACGAATCCAAGAGCCAGCGCGATTTTCCGTGTTCGTCTCATCGTCGATGGACTACCATGTTGTCCGAGCTAAATCGCTTTTCGAAGCGGTTCTCCAATTGGTGTTGCGCGAAGTCACCTTCGCAATGTGGCGTTTTCTCTTCCGGGGTCCCCGCGGACAGGTCTTCGTCCGTGGGGTGGAAGTAAACGCCACATTGCACGACAGTGGAAATTCCACAGTAATTGGAGAACCGCCGTAAAAAGCGGTGCCAGCATATCACCCAGCAGGTGGCCCATGCATTCCCGCCTCACGCCCATCGTTCTCGCCTGTTTTCTCGTCGCCGCAACCGCCAGCCAAGCACAGAACTCCGCCGCCCCGCCGCCCGTCGTCTTCACCGCCGATCAGGACCGGCAGAACATGATGGACCAGCTCGGAATCAAGGCGTTGCGCCCCGGCTTCAGCGGCAATGAGAACGCCCCCAACCACGCCAACTACGACGAATCGAAGGCCAATCCCTACCCCATCCTCCCCGACCCACTCACCATGAACGACGGCCGCAGGATCGCGACTGCGGAGATGTGGTGGAAGGAGCGCCGCCCCGAGCTTCTCGAGATGTTCTCGAGGGTCGTCTATGGCCGCGTGCCGGCGAACGTCCCAGCGGTCCACTGGACCGTCACGACCGTCGATCATGAGCTGATCGGCTTCACTCCGGTTATCGCCAGGGACGTTGTCGGCGAGGTCGACAACTCTTCCTACCCCGCGATCGCTGTCCGCATCCACATGACGCTCGTGACTCCGGCCAACGCCAAGGGTCCCGTGCCGGTGCTCATCATGTTCGGCCCCGCCGGATTCCCCAGCCCCAACGAGCCGCGTGGCGCGGACCTCGACCGCATCAACGCTGCGTGGAAGGCCGTGCTCCTCCAGCAGGACCCCTCGCTCAAGGATGTCTTCGCGCAGCATCCCGCGTGGCAGCCGCTCCGGGAGAGCCCGCTCTTTCAGCCCCCGCAGTTGAACGAGGACGGCGATCCGCCGAATCAGTGGCAGCTCGTATCCGCGGGCTGGGGCTTCGTCCTTCTCGATCCCTCGAGCGTGCAGGCCGACAACGGCGCCGGCCTCACCCGCGGCATCGTCGGTCTGGTGAATAAAGGCCAGCCGCGCAAGCCCGAGGATTGGGGCGCGCTGCGCGCCTGGGCCTGGGGCGCGAGTCGCGCACTCGACTATCTCGAGACCGACCCCACCGTCGACGCCCGGCACGTCGGCATCGAAGGCGTTTCGCGCTTCGGCAAGGCCGCCCTCGTCGCCATGGCCTTCGACCCGCGCTTCGACCTGGTCCTCGTCGGCTCCTCGGGCAAGGGCGGCGCGACTCTGCTCCGCCGCAACTTCGGCGAAGGCGTCGAGAATCTGGCCACCGGCGAGTACTACTGGTTCGCCGGGAACTTCCTGAAATATGACACCTCTGAGTCATCTTTTGGCGCCATGAACCCCGGCGACATTCCCATCGACTCCAACGAACTTATTGCGCTCTGCGCGCCGCGGCTCACCTTCATCAGCTACGGCATCCCGGCCAAGGGCGACGCCAAGTGGCTCGACCACCAGGGCAGCTTCATGGCCGCCATCGACGCCGGCCGCGTCTTCACTCTGCTCGGCGCAAAAGGCCTCGACATCGAGGGCGATTACAAAACCGCGCAGATGCCGCCCGTCAATCAGGGGCATCTCGACGGCCAGCTCGCCTGGCGCCAGCACGACGGCGGCCACACCGATGCGCCTAACATGAAATGGTTCATCCAGTGGGCCGACAAGTTCATCGGCCACACGCCGCCGCAATAGGAAAAACGGCGGGTTCGCGCCCGCCGTTCCAGGTTTTTCTACTCCCTACAGGCTATTCCCTGTCCCTTAGTCGTCGTCCGGCGGGCCGCTGTCCTGCTCGTGAATCAGCTTCTCCACTGTCACCTTGGTTGTGATTGGCTTGAATACCGGCGGCTTCTGGCTGTAGTCGAAGCACTCCGAATAAGCCTCCGATCCCGCATCCCGCGCGCCCAAGGTTCCCAAATCGAAGTTGTGCTCGATAAACGAAATGAACCCGCTGGCCTCGTGAACGTGATGCGTCACATAGCCGTGCCGGGCATAGGGCGAGACAACCAGCAGCGGCACGCGGAATCCCGGTCCCATCTCGTCTACCTGCGGCGGGTCGACGTGATCGTACCAGCCGCCCCAGTCGTCCCAGGTAATAAAAACTGCCGTCGAACTCCAGTAGTCGCTGTTGCCGATCGCGTTCACAATCGACGCCACCCAGTCCGGGCCTTCGCTTCCCGATCCCGGATGATCGGAATGCGCCCAGTCGGGAACGAGCCACGTCACCTGGGCCAGTTCGCCATGCTGGATGTCGACCAGAAAGCGGTTGGGCGGCGAGACGATGTTCTCGTTCCAATCGTTGCCGAAGCGAATGTGCCGGACCGCCTGATAGGCCGAAACGACAAAGAAGCTATCGCCGGCGCCGGGCGCGTAGTAGCGCCAGGTGACGCCCTTCTCGTCCAGCAGATCGCCGATGGTGTGGTAGTCGAAGCACGGGTAGACGCCGGGGAGTTCCGTGCCGTCGGGGCCAAGCAGCGCCGCCCTCGAGCTGAGGTCCGCATCGCAGCCCCAGACCGAGCCGGTCGGATTCTCCACTACGTTTGCCGACTGCCCCGCGATCAGATATTGATGCGCCACGAAGCTGGGTCCGGTATTCGACTGGAACATCCGGTCGCCGATCACGTATTGTCTCGCCAGCTCCCAGTACGGCTCCACATCCTTCTCCGGGACGTAGGAGTAGGCCAGCGTCGATCCGCCCTGCGCGAACCCATCCATCTTCCCGTAGTCCCGGTCCGTCCACCAGCGCTTGTGCGAGTGATCGAGGTCGCGCGGGTCTCCGAGCGAGACAGGCTTGAGAGCGATCGACTGGCTGCCGTTCAGGCCGCTCTGCGCCGTGTCGGCGCCAGGAAAACCGTTGAACAGGTTGTCGAAGCTCCGGTTCTCCATCATGATGACCACGATGTGCTGGATCGGCGAACCGGCAATCGGCGACACCGTGCTCGCAGGCACTTGCGGCGACGGAGTTAGCGCGATCGAGCCGCCGCAGCCGGTGAGCCAGCCAATCAGCCACGCGCTGCCAGCCACCAGAGCCAGAAGCGAGACAACGAGCGGCCAGCGCCAACGGCGCGGGCGCGTCGCTGACCCCTTACCTGGCATCGATTTCTGTTTTTGCGCCCCCAACCCTTCGCCCCTGTCGTCGACCTGCGCCGCGATCCCGCGGCGCCTTCAAAAACCCGATGACTGCATCACAGTAACAAAAGACAAAGCCTCTCGGAGGACTCTCGGACTTGTCCTGAGTCTCGTACGGTCCCCAAGATAATCGCCTGAGGGTACCCGCGTTCCCCTGGACTTGGGTACTTTCCTGGGATCGCCCCAAGTCCCACGCAATTCCCTCGACACCACGCAATCGCTTCCGATTGCGCAGCAAGAATACGGCTGTGTTTCGCGGATTCATGTGATCCTTATCACTCGTTGACGCCCTGCTTCAGGAAATCAAGGGGGAGCCGACTGAACCACGGTGCAGCAGCTTTCGCGCTTTGTTGACGGTCTCACCGCCCGGCAGCGGCGTATACTCCTGTCGAACTCCACATCAATCGCTGAGAGGTTCCATGGCTCGGCCAGACTCGCAGATCGGGGCAGCGGCCCATCGCCTCGTTTGGGCTTTTCTTTTTCTCGCACTGCTCGCGGCAGTTCCCAGCGCAGCTCGCGCCCAGAATAAGCCGCAGAAGACCAACCCGCCTTCCGCCGAAGGGCCGACAGACCCCAAGGCGCGCAAGACCTTCGCCGAAGCGCAGGATTGGCTCCGTCACGGATCCCGGGAATCGGCTATAGATGCTTACCGCAAAGCCAATAAGCAGGACGGCGGCCATTGCTTCGAGTGTCTCCAGCGGGCCTACAACCTCGCGTTTGGAATGGGAGATTTCAAGACCGCCGCCGGCGTTGCCGGCGAATGGCTCTTGGCAGCGAAAGACGACACAGAGCGGGCCAATGTGCATTTTGAACTCGCCGTGGCCCTGCAGCGCGAGGGGATTGCCGGCAAAAAGGAGAAGTGTTTCAACGATAGCTGCGACGAATTGCGGACGGCGCTCAAGCTGGATCCCGGTTTTACAGCGGCACACTTTGCCCTTGGCGTTTCCCTGGCCGAGCTTCACCAGGACGATGCCGCGCGCGCGGAGTTCAATGACTTTCTCAATCTGGACCCGGCCGGCTCCATCCTCCACGAGCGCGCCGCCCGGTACGTGCAGCGGGTCGACCTGGCCCGCGCCCGCATGGCGCCCCCGTTCGAAATCACGACTCTCGACGGAGAGCACATCTCAATGGACCGCCTCGCCGGCAAAGTCGTCCTCATCGACTTCTGGGCCACATGGTGCGGCCCGTGCCGCGAGGCGCTGCCGCACATCCGCGACATCGCGCGCGAGTTCCAGGGCCAGCCCCTCGTCGTCCTCAGCGTCAGCATGGATGAAGACGACGCCAAGTGGCGGGACTTCGTCGCCAAAAATGGAATGACCTGGCTGCAGGTCCGCGACGGGCGCTTTACCGGGCCCATGGCGACGCGATTCGCCGTAAACGCCATCCCGTCCACTTTCTCCATCGACGCCGATGGCGTTCTCGAAGACCAGCACGTGGGCGACGCCAGCATCGAAGGTAAACTGAAGAAGATGGTCGCGCAGGCCATCGAGATGCAAAACAGCAAACCGGCGCCTGCCGCCGCCGCTGCCGGCAGCGTCAATTGAGCATTCGCGAATCGCCGGCGCCGCGCGCGCCGTTTCGTCCCGAGGCTCCCAAAAGGGAGCGCAAGAACGTATCACACAAAGTACGTAGCGCACAAGACTTGCAATTTCACCCCGACGCACCTACTATCCGCATTAGAAACCGGCCTGCAAAGCAGGTGGGTGGTCAACGCTGGTTGAACCTACATTCAACGAACAGGAGCTCGACTCGATCATCGGTTCTGTGTGCAGTGTCCGCCAGTCCGGAATGCCTAATGAACCGCGGGGAGCTCCACCGTCTTAGGACGGGTTCACCAGCGCATTGCCCACGGCCCAGCGGGCCGGGTTCTACTCTTCCTCTCCTCTAGCCTCGCCTCGTGCGCCTCGCACACCGCATCGCTTATCCTGTCTTGAAGTGTTCCCGGTTCTCTTCCACATCGGACCAATTCTGATCCCGTCCTACGGCGCGGTCACCGCGCTGGGCGTTCTACTGGCCCTCGCCCTCACGCTGCGCACCGCGCGTATCGTGCGGCTCGACGCGGGGAAAGTCTGGAACCTTTGCATCGTCAGCCTGTTCGCGGCGCTCATCGCCGCGCGGCTGCTCCTCATCGCCGCCAATTGGACGGTCCTGCGCCGCCATCCCGCATGGGTTCTCGGTCTCGCCATGGTGCACCATCCGCTTCTCGCCGCTACCGGTACTCTGGCAGGCGCCGGCTGTGCTGCATGGTTCGCGCGCCGCAATCAACTCCCCTTCCGCGCCACGGCCGACGCCCTCGCCGCGCCGCTCGCCCTGGGCCTGGCCTTCGAGCAGTTCGGCGCACTGCTGGCCGGCTCCGGCTACGGCATCGACGCCGGCCCCGGCCTGCGATGGGCGGTCACCTACTCCAACCCGCTCGCCACCATCTGGAGCGGCACTCCCCTCGGCGTTCCTCTGCACCCCGTGCAGGCCTACGCCGTGCTCGCCTTCCTCGCCCTCGCCGTCCTTCTGCTCGTTCTGCTGCCCGTTCAGCGCCGCACGGGCGACGTCGCCGGCCTCTGGCTGATGGGCGCAGGCGTCATCCTCTACCTCACCGAGCTCTGGCGCGACCGCGTGGGCCGAGGCTCCATGCTCCAGGGCGCTCTCGATGGCCCGCAGATCGCCGCCGTCCTGCTCGTGCTCGCCGGCGCGCTGGTCCTGCGCGAGCATAAAAGCGCGCCACCCGCCGCAGTCGAGACCGCGCCGCCGGCCGGCGCTTCCACCGCGGACGCCGGCGAAAGCCGAGGCCCCGCATGAGCCTCCCTCGCTCCATCGACGTTCCTCCCCAGGCACAGGGCAAGCGCCTCGACACGTTTCTTGTCGCATCCCTCGCCGAGCAACTCGAATCCGTCAGCCGCTCCCGCATCCAGCTCCTCATCGAGCAGGGCGATGTGCGGGTCAACGGCGCCAGCGGCAAGTCCTCGCTCAAGCTGCGCGGCGGCGAGCGCATCGAACTCACCGGCGATCCGCGTCCCGCGCCGCTCAAGGCCGTGCCGGAGGCGATTCCCCTCGACGTCGTCTACGAAGACAACGATCTCGCCATCGTCAACAAGCGGCCGGCATGATGGTTCACGCCGGCTCCGGTCAGACCGACGACGCGCGCAGCCGCGGCACCTTGGTCAATGCCCTGCTTCACCGCTTCCAGTCGCTTTCCTCCACCGGCGGCGACCTGCGTCCCGGCATCGTCCATCGCCTCGACAAGAACACCAGCGGCCTGATCGTCGTTGCCAAGAACAACCGCGCCCACGCGGCCCTCGGCGCTCTTTTTGCCGGCCGCCGCGTGCAAAAGACCTACATCGCCCTGGTGCACGGCGCAGTGGCCCGCGACAAAGGCACCATCAGCGCCGCCGTCAGCCGCGATCCCGTGCGCCGCACCCGCATGACCACGCGTCCCGGCGCCAATCCCCGCACCGCCGTCTCCCACTACGAAGTCGTACGCCGTCTCGCGACCCGCTTCGGCAAGTTCACGCTCGTCCGCGTCCGCATCGAGACCGGCCGCACCCACCAGATCCGCGTCCACATGGCATCGATCGGCCATCCCGTCGTGGGCGACACGCTCTACGGCGCCCCCGCCCAGCTCACCGCGCAGCCCGCCGCGCCTCAATCGCGCTCCCCGCGCAAGACGCCCGAGCCCGAGCGCCTTCGCCTGGGCCGCAACTTCCTCCACGCCGCGCATCTCCAGTTCGCCCATCCCATCACGGGCAAGCTCCTCGATCTCGAAGCGCCGCTCCCCGTCGAGCTCGCCGACTTCCTCGCCCGCATCGAGTCCGCCTGATCCTGCCTTGCCGGCCCTCCCCGGAGGCGCTTCGCCAGTTACCCCGGAACCTGCGCCGGACCGCGTGGCAATTGATAAAATAGGACCGTGATGAACAGCAGGCTTTTTTCTCATCAGGCAAATTCCCGGCGGGTCGGGTGGCTCGCCTCCGTCGCTCTCGCGGTTGCGCTTCCCTGTGCCGCGGTGCTCGCACAGCAGCCTGCGCCGGCCGCTCCCGTTCCGCCTCCTCAATCCACGCCGCCATCGCCGGACTCGGGCGCCGCTCCGTCCGACTCCGGCTCCTCGCTCATCAAGGTGCGCGTCAACGAGGTCAGCCTCATCTTCACCGTCACCGACAAGCACGGACACTACATCCCCAATCTGAATCAAAGCGACTTTGCCCTGCTCGACGATCAGAAGGCGCCGGCCAAGGTGAACTCGTTCCACCAGCAGATCAACCTGCCCCTGCGCGTGGGCATTGTCATCGACGCCAGCAGCTCCATCCGCTCCCGCTTCCAGTTCGAGCAGCAGTCGGCCACCGAGTTTTTGCTCGAAGTGCTGCGCGCCAAGGGCGACCGTGCCTTTGTCATGGGCTTCGACGTCGCTCCGACTGTGACCGCCGACTGGACCAACAACCCCGACGCCCTCGAGAACGGCATCAACAAACTGGAACCGGGCGGCGGCACCGCCCTCTTCGACGCCGTCTACACCGCCTGCCGCGACAAGCTGCTCACCGAGCGCGGCCCCGAGCCCTTCCGCAAGGCCATCATCCTCATCTCCGACGGCGACGACAACCAGAGCCGCGTCTACCTGTCCGAAGCCATCAGGGAATGCGAGCGCGCCGAGACCATCATCTACGCCATCAGCACCAACTGGACCCCCAGCCGCGGCCAGGGCGACAGGGTCCTGCAGCAGTTGGCCGAGGAGACCGGCGGCGAGGTCTTCTTCCCGCCTTCCGTCGAAGACATGGCCACCAGCTTTAAGGACGTCGAGACGGAGCTGCGCAGCCAGTACGCACTCATCTATACGCCGGCCGACTTCAAGAACGATGGAGCGTTCCGCTCCATTTATCTCTACTGCTACGACCGCCGCTATGCGGTGCGGGCCAAGAAAGGCTACTTCGCGCCCAAAGAGTAGGCGGCGCGCCGGCAGCGGTCCGCCATCCCATCCCCCGGTTTGGGCCAGAAAGAGCGCGGCGCCTGCCGCGCTCTTTCTGTTATCCTCCCTGAAGCAACATCCGGCCCGCGTCCCGTTTCCCAATTCAGGACGAATCGTCGCCAGCCTGTTCCAATCTGATTCAGTCCCGCGCTCCGGCGCCCGCTTTCTCATCCCTTTCCCCTCTGCGAACGATGAAATAAGCATGGGAGAGTCGAGGCATCTCGAAGAGACTTGCCCCGCAACGAGGAACCGTCGGTGATCCGGCAGGCAATTTCGTGTGACATCTGCGCGGCGGAGAAGCGCCAGACCAACCACTGGTTCGTCGCCTACGAGCAAGGCGGGGAGCTCCGCGTCAGCGGATGGAACTCCCGCCAGCGGCTGCGTCCGGGCTCGAAGCATCTGTGCGGGCAAACCTGCCTGCACAAGCTGGTTGACGAGTTCATGGCCAAGTCGATCTCCGTCCGCGCGCGGCGCACCGCGGAATCCGCCGAAGCCGAGCCGCAGCCGCGGCAGGCGTCCGACACCAGCCTCATTGCTGGCTCCGCCTTCGCCGAAGGCGAATCGTCGGCTCGCCTGATCGCGCCGCCCAAGCCGTGCCGGCCGGTCGCTCCGCTTCGCCGGCCCTTCCCAAGCTCGTCTCCCGTCCCCAGCCTGAGTTGGTCACCATGCCGCCACGGCCGCTTCTCGAGGACACCGCTCCTGTTCCCGACGAGGCCCCGCGTTACTCCTCGCGCAACTGGCGCGCCGAAGCCTGGGAGCGGGAACGCGAACGCGAGCTGCGCGCCATCGAGAATCGTCCCGACTTTGCCGCACGCCGCCGTCGCTCGAATGCTTGATTGCTTGTCTTTTCCCGGATCGCCGAAGGGAATGCGCTATGTGGTTCGATCTCGCCTTGGCTCTTGTCGCCCTGCTTCCACTCCTCGCTACCGGGCGGAGCCGCGCCCAGAAACCCTCGCCTACTGGCGACTAGCCCGCATTTCTCACAGGCGGATTGCCGATTGCGGGGACGACGGATAGGAAAAGTGTTGGAAAGGCCGTCTTTTCATGGCATAACTGCGTTGTCGAGGCGTAGTTGTAGCCGAGGAAGGGCGGCCTTTCTGATGACAGAGTGTAACCAAGAAACGTTCGCATTTACAGCTCATTTTTCGCGCCGCGTGGAGGCCGGGTTCAGCGCCGGCCAGGTTTCCAGCGATGGCGGGGCATTGTTGCTGCGCGCAGTTGATCGCAGGATCAACCTGCTGGGCCGTCTGGCGAGCTGCTTCACGGACGGGCGCAACCAGGAGATGGTGGAACACCCGCTTGGGGAGATGCTGGCGCAGCGCATCTACGGGCTGGCGCTGGGTTACGAGGACCTGAACGACCACGAGCAGTTGCGCTCCGATCCGCTGCTGGCGGTGCTGAGCAGCAAGCGCGATCTGGACGAGCCGCTGGCCGGCAAGAGCACGTTGAACCGGCTGGAGCTGGTGGGCCGCACGGGGCGCTATCACAAGATCACGTACTCGGCCGAAGCCCTGGACCGTCTGCTGGTGGATCTTTTCATCGAATCGCATACCGCGCCACCCACCGAGATCGTGCTCGACCTGGACGCCACCGATATCCCGCTCTACGGCCATCAGCCGGAGCGGTTCTTCCACGGCTACTACGACAGCTACTGTTATCTGCCCTTGTACATCTTCGCCGGCGACCAGTTGCTCTGCGCGCGGCTGCGGCCGGCCAACCAGGATGCGGCTGCGGCTCGACTCGACGAGGTCAAGCGCATCGTGGCGCAGTTGCGTGAGCGTTGGCCGGAAGTGCGGATCGTGCTGCGCGCCGACTCCGGCTTCTGCCGCGAGGCGTTGATGGCTTGGTGCGAACAGAACTATATCGATTACGTCTTCGGCCTGGCGCGCAACCAGCGGTTGAGCAAGATCATCGGCGCCCAGATGCATCAAGCTCACATCCTGCACCAGACCAGCGGCAAGGCAGCCCGCGTCTTCACCGAGTTCGACTACCAGACCCGCAAGAGTTGGTCCTGCGCCCGCCGCGTGGTGGCCAAGGCCGAATATCTCGACAAGGGCCAGAACCCGCGCTTCGTGGTTACTTCGCTTACCGCTGAGCAGTGGGCCGCGCAGGACTTATACGAGAAGTTCTACTGCGCCCGCGGCGAGATGGAGAACCGCATCAAGGAACAGATGTGCCTGTTCGCCGACCGGCTCTCCACCGACGAAATGAAGGGCAATCAGCTCAGGCTCTACTTCTCGGCGCTGGCCTACACGCTGATGGAAGCGCTGCGCCGCCTGGGACTGAAAGGCACCGAATGGGCTCAGGCCCAGGTCGATACCATCCGCCTCAAGCTACTCAAAATCGGCGCCATCATACGCATCAGCGCGCGCCGCGTCGTGCTGGCAATGAGCAGCGCTTATCCCTGGAAAGACATCTACGCACACGCCTTCCACGCCCTGCGCTGCTGACCGGCGCGCGTCGCTCAGAAGACTCCGCTCCGTACCGCTGCTGAACTCATCGGCCTGGCGGAGCCATGCGCAAAGGACACACCGGGAATCGGAACCAGGCCATAGCGAGGACGTAACAGGGTTCCTCCGGCCAGTACGCCCATCGAAAAAGCCAACCGTGTCTCCAATACCAACACAAACACTCCCAAAATCAGTGCTTGTGAGAAATGCAGGCTAGCACCATGACGGCATGAATTGGCCCGATATTGCACGGACGGCGGGTGCCCCTCGATAAGGACGAAGGCTTTGTCAAGCAGACACTGGTTCATGGCGGTGCGCGAGCACCGCTTTTTTTGCCATCTTGGTTTGAGGACCAGAGCCTTTGCGCATCACGCTACATCAACCTTCGGTGGGTATGTTTTTCGCCCCACCAACCATCGATACGGCCATCAGCCACAGGCCATGATGCTTCCATGCGAACATCCAGCCTACTGCCGGATGCGAGAGCGCTCATTCAAGGTCACGACCTCGTTTGTGCCGGTCAGGGGCACCCTCGAGCTGCTCTCGATATGGGCGATCTCCGGATAGCCCACGTTCCGCCTGAGCATCCAGTAGAGTCGCACAGTTAATCTTCTGGCCGCCGCCACCTTGGCCACGCCTTTCGGCTTGTGGTGACAACGCGCCGCATACTGCTTGCGAAATCCCTCATCGAAACGGCAAGCCGTCTGCGCCGCTTCCACCAGCAACTGGCGCATAAACCGGTTGCCCTGCTTGGAGATCGCGCCCAGCCGCTGCTTGCCGCCCGACGAGTGCTCACGCGGGATCAGCCCCACATAGCTGGCCACTTGACCGCTGTGCGCAAACCGGCCCACATCCCCAATCGTCAGCACAAAGGCCAGCGCCGTAATTGGACCCACTCCGGGCTGTGTCGTCAGCAGCCGCGCCTGTGCATGTTCCTCGGCCGCCTGGTTCACCGCCGCATCCAACTCCGCCACCTGCCCATCCAGCTCCCCCAGCAGCTTCAGCAGATCTTCCCGCCGACGCAAACTCCATCCTTCCAAGGGAAGGCTTTTCAAGCCGGCCATCCCACCTGCTGTCCACAGAGAACGCTGTTTCTGCATCTCCCGGTTCAACGCCAGGTGCTGTAGACCGTTCTTCACTCGCGTCCGGATCTCCACCAGCTTGTGCCGATGAATCAGCAACTGACGTAAGTTCCGCTGTTCGGCCGTCGCCACCCACAACCGCGGAAACCGATCCTCGATCAGTAATCGCAGAATGTGCCCCGCATCGCGCCGGTCGGTCTTCTGCTTGCGCACATAGCTGGCACGGATCTGGGCCGCGTCCCCGATCCACACCTGGTGCCCAAGCCGCTCCAGCAGATCAACAAACCACTGGCTATTGCCGCAGGCCTCGATCCCTACCAGTACCGGCGCCTCCAGACCGCCGTAAAATCGTTCTGCCTCGCCATCGCCGTTCAGCAGCTTGTGCTCGGAAACCTCGCCGGTCTCGCCATCAAAAATTGCCACCTGCTGCCACCGCGGATGAAAATCACACCCTACAATCTTCATAGAAGGCTTCTCCCTGGCTCGCGGTCTCTGGTCCTCAAAATCCAAAAACCACTGCACCATCGTAGAAGCCTTCGTCCTTATCCCATCAAGGTCCCCTTCTTGGGACCTGGGAAGCACGAAACCCGATAGACACGGAACGAGCTTCGTCTACTCCTGCGCCGACTGCCCCGCTAGCAGCGCCATCAGTCCCGCTTCGTCGACCGACTAAGTTGTGCACGGTCGCCAAATTCTGGAAAATGTGGCGGCTAAACTCCGCGCAATTCTTCCGCATCGGGTCGTGATACGATTCGTCTGAAGTCGCTTTCCCCAATTATCCGTATATGCTGCCCCTCGCTGATCAACTGCTCGGCCTTCCGATGCTTCGAGCTCTTCTCGTGCCCGGCCAGCCTCCGCAAGTCTTGATCGCCGACGACGAGCACCGTTGTATGCCTAGTGACGCCATCGTCCACTCGGCATCCTGCCAAAGCCGCTAAGTCCGCTGCCTCACCACGCGGTACCGTTAGCGCACCCGTGAACGCCAGGACCTCTCCCGCGAGCGCACCATCCGGATTGCCATCGCTAATGCTCAGTAGATGAGCGTGATCGGCTCGGTGGATTGGCTGTCTTGCACGTACGAGCCATTCGTCGGCGCTAATGCCCGTTTCTGCAATGGCACGGAGCATTATTAGCCCTGCACATCGAGCATCCTCAAGTGCATCGTGTGCGGAGTAATCAATACCGAAACAGGCCGCGACGTTAGAAAGCCCATATCCGGATTGGGAAAACTGGGGCCACGTTCTTCTGACCACTCTCGCCGAATCGAGCCATTTACATCCGAGTTCCCCCAAGTTCGAGCGGCCGCAAGCTCGCGACAAGGCCAGTCGGTCGAAAGGCGTATGGGAGACTACAATCATTTCCTCCAACCGAGAGACGACTTGAGGAAAGACACCAGCCCATGTAGGTGCATCTTTGACTCGATATTCGTCTATGCCGTGTATCGAGATGTTAACGGGGCTGAAATAGTCCTCTGGATTGACCAATGATCCCCATCCATCTGCCAGATCTCCGTCGCAGAATGACGCAATGCCCACCTGACAGATGCTTGACAAATCTGCGTTGGCGGTTTCAACGTCGACAACTACAAAATCCATGCCCAGGCATCTCCTTATAGCCAGGGGCAATCCGTTAGGGGAGCCAGGGACCATGATCTCCCTAGTTTTACGGAGTTTCGCCCTCAAGCATCGCAATCAGTCCCGCCTCGTCGATCACCGAGACTTGAAGCTCGCGCGCCTTGTCCAGCTTCGACCCCGCCTCTTCTCCGGCCACAACGTAGCTCGTCTTCTTGCTCACCGATCCCGCTGTTTTGCCGCCCGCGGCCTCGATCATCTGCTTCGCCTCGTCGCGTGTGAGCGTGGGCAACGTGCCGGTCAACACGAAAGTCAGGCCCGCCAATTGTGTCGAACGATGTTTCTTCTCCGCGGTCATATCGACCCCGGCATCCTTGAGCCGCCTTACAAGCTCTCGATTTCCTCTATCCGAAAAGAACTCAATGATCGCTTGTGAGATTCGCGGGCCGACCTCTTCAACACGTTCCAATTGTTCGGCATCAGCGCTCATTAGATCCTCTATCTCTCCGAACTCCTGAGCCAAGAGTTCCGCGGTTCGTTCACCAACAAAGCGTATGCCGAGGCCCATTAAGACTCGAGCGAGACCAGCGTGTTTAGATCCCTCGATCTGATCCTTGAGCGTCTTTGCCCCTTTCTCGCCGAGGAGGCTCTCGACTTTGGCCTTCTTTCCATTCGTTTTCTTGTCGACCCGAACGACTTCTTTCTCCAACGACCGCAGCCTCTCGACATCAAGCGAGTAGAGGTCGGCGACGTTCTTCACAAGCCGCTTGTTACACAGTTCCTCGACCACCGCATCGCCCAACCCCTCGATGTTCATCACATTGCGGCTGCCAAAGTGCAGCAGGCTCTCGCGCAGCTTGGCCGGACAGTTCAGGTTCACGCAGCGCCAGTCCACCTCGCCCTCGGCGCGCACCACCGCGCTGTGGCACTCCGGGCACTGCGTCGGGAACTCGAAGTCGCGCTCGCCTCTCGGGTGCTCGGCGTCCGCGATCACCTCCACCACCTTCGGAATCACGTCGCCGCCGCGCTCCACCTTTACGGAATCCCCGATCCTCAGTCCAAGACCCAGAAGAAAATCCGCGTTGTGCAGCGTGGCGCGGCTCACCGTGGTCCCGCCGATAAACACCGGCTCCAACTCCGCCACCGGCGTCAGCTTGCCCGTGCGCCCCACCTGCACCGTGATTCCCTTCACCTGCGTCACACCGGCCTTGGCCGTAAACTTGTACGCAATCGCCCACCGCGGCGCGCGCCCCGTATAGCCCAGCCGCTGCTGCGTCGCGTGCGCGTCCACCTTCAGCACCACGCCGTCGATCTCGTATCCCAGCTTTTCCCGCCGGCCCTCGGCGCCGTCGATGAACTGCATCATCTCCTCGACCGAGCTCACGCGCTCGCGGTTCGAATTCACGCGAAAGCCCAGCCCGCTGAGCGCGTCGAGCGTAGCCGTCTGGCCCGCAGCAAAGTACTCGCCGTCGACGAGCAGAAAGTACGCGAAGAACACCAGCCGCCGGTTGGCGACGATCGAGGGCTCCAGCGTCCGCAGCGTGCCCGCCGCCGCATTCCGCGGATTCACCGCCGGCGTCAGCCCCTCGCGCTCGCGCTCCTCGTTCAGCAGCTCGAACGCCTTCTCCGGCATCACCACTTCGCCGCGTACCTCGAATGCCCGGCCGGGCGGCAATCCTGCCTTCTCGATCCGCTCCGCCGCAATGCCCAGCGGCACGCTGCGAATGGTGCGGATGTTCGATGTGACGTCCTCGCCGGTCTGCCCGTCGCCGCGCGTCAGTCCCTGCGCAAGCCGCGCGGCGCCGTCCGCCGCCGGCTCGTAAGCCAGCGCCACGCTCAGCCCGTCCAGCTTCAGCTCCGCCGTGTATTCGACCGGCAGATCCCCGGCCAGCTCGCGCACCCGCCGGTCCCAATCGGCCAGTTCCTCGGCCGAGTAGGCGTTGTCGAGCGACAGCATGGCCCGCGAGTGTTGCGCCTTCCGGAATCCCTCGGCCGGCTTGCCGCCCACGCGCTGCGTCGGCGAGTCCGCCGTCACCAGCTCCGGATGCGACGCCTCGAGCTTCTTCAGCTCGTTCATCAACGCATCGAACTCGGCGTCGGAAATCTCCGGCCGATCGAGCACATAGTACAAATGCTCGTGCCGCCGGATCTCCTCCCGCAGCGTCTCGATCCCTTTCGCGGCGTTTGTCTCAGCCATAGCTACGAATTATAGTGAAGCGCTGGAGGTTTCCATCCCCGCTTACTTCCCCTCCCAGGGCAAACGCATCTTAATCGCTATATGCCAAGCGGCGATGTAGAAGTGAGATGGGGATATGGAAAATCCCCTGAAGTACTTTGCTGAGTTGAAGGACCCGCGTGTGGAGCGAACGCGGGAGCATCTACTGGAAGAGATTCTTTTGATCGCGATTGCGGCGATTCTGAGCGGCGCCAACGGTTGGAACGAGATCGAGAACTATGGCAAGGCGAAGCGCGCGTGGCTGAGCGGTTTTCTGCGCCTCCCAGGCGGGATTCCGTCTCATGACACGTTCAACCGTGTCTTTGCGGCTCTGGCCACCGAGGAGTTGGAAGAAGGCTTTGCGGCGTGGATTGGCTCCATTGCCCGCCTGAGCGCTGGCGAGGTGGTGGCCATCGATGGCAAGACATTGCGTGGGACACGGACTACGGCTGGCAAGGCGCTGGTGCACATGGTTTCAGCCTGGGCCAACGCCAACAACCTGGTGCTTGCCCAGCGCAAGGTCGATGACAAGTCCAACGAGATTACGGCCATCCCCAAGCTGCTCAAAGCCCTGGAACTGCGCGGAGCGGTGGTAACCATCGATGCCATCGGCTGCCAGAAGTCCATTGCCCGCCAGATCGTCACACAACGGGCCGACTACGTGCTGGCGGTGAAGGAAAATCAGCCTTCCCTGCTGGCCGACATCAAGGACTCGTTTCAAATGCTCGCCGCCGATAGCGTCGATGATCAAATTGACTGCGGCCATGGACGAGTGGAACGCCGCACCTGCTCGGTGCTGGCAGATCTGAGCTTATTGAATGCGCCAGGAGAATGGGCCTCTTTACAAGGGTTGGTGCGAATCCAGGCCCAGCGTTACCACAAGGCGACCGGCGCCAGCGAACGCGAAGTTCGTTACTACATCACCAGCCTCAAGCCCGATGCCGCGCGGTTGAACGCCGCCATCCGACAGCACTGGGGCATTGAAAACAAGTTGCACTGGGTACTCGATGTCGGCTTCGGCGAGGACCTCAGCCGCAAACGTGCCGGTCACGCCGCCCAGAACTACTCCATCCTCACACGCATCGCCCTCAACATGCTCAAACAAGACAAAACCTGCAAACTGGGCATCCACGGCAAACGCCTGCAGGCCGCCTGGGACCACCAATACCTGCTCCGACTACTCGGAGTCGAAATTTAGATGCGTTTGCCCTGCTTCCCCTCCTCCTTCAGCCCCCGGAACTTCAGCATCGGCTCGATGCTCGGCGCCCCGCCCCGCCACTCCGCGTACATCTTCTCCAGGTCCTCGGTGTTGCCTCGCGACAGCACCATCCGCCGGAATCGCTCGCCGTTGCCCCGCGTCAGTCCGCCGTGGTCCTCGAACCACTGGAACGCGTCGTCGTCCAGCATCTCGCTCCACAGGTACGCGTAATACCCAGCCTCGTACCCGTTGGACCAAATGTGCAGAAAGTAGCTCGACCGGTAGCGCGGCGGCACGGTTGGGATCGACAGGTTTGTCCGCTTGAGCGCCTCCTCTTCGAACGTGTCCGGGTTCTGGAGCGGCGCGCTCACCGCCAGCGTGTGCCATTGCATGTCCAGCTCGGCAGCGGCAAGAAGTTCCGTCAAATCGTACCCCTGGTTGAATGTCTGCGACTTCTTGATCTTTTCCGCAAGCTCCGCGGGCATCGGCTCGCCGGTTTTGTAGTGATGCGCAAAGTGCACAAACACCGCCGGGTCCATGGCCCAATGCTCGTTGAACTGCGAGGGGAACTCGACGAAGTCCCGCGGCACGTTTGTGCCGGCCAGCGTCGGATACCGCGTGTCGGCGAACATCAAGTGCAGTGCGTGCCCGAACTCGTGGAACATGGTCGTCACGTCGTCCCAGCTCAGCAGCGCCGGCTGTCCCGGCGCGGGTTTCTCGAAGTTCGTCACGTTGAACGCCACCGGCAGCCGGCCCAGCAGCTTCGACTCGCCCACCAGCGAGTCCTCCCACGCTCCGCCGTTCTTGTTGTCGCGCTTGAAGTAATCGCAATACCACAGCGCCATCGGCGTGCCGTCCGCGTCGAACACCTCGAACACGCGCACGTCCGGCTCGTACACGGGAATGTCCTTGCGCTCTTTGAACGTGATCCCGTAAAGCTCGTGGGCCGCGTAGAACACTCCGTTTTCGAGAACGTTGTTCAATTCGAAGTAAGGCTTGATCTGCTCCTCGTCCAGGTCGTACTTCGCCTTGCGCACCTGCTCGGAATAGAGCTCCCAGTCCCACGGCTCCAGCGCGAACCCTCCCTGCTGCGCGTCAATCGCCGCCTGGATGTCCTTCGCCTCGCTCGCTGCCTTGGCCGTCGACGCCGGCACCAGCGCGTCCAGGAATCGAATCGCCGCCTCCGGCGTCTTCGCCATCTGGTCGGTCAGGTTCCAGGCCGCGAAGTTCTTGTAGCCCAGCAGGGCGCCCTTCTCCGCCCTCAGTTGCGCCAGCCGTGCGATGGTCGTGCGTGTATCGTTGGCGTCGCCGCGCTCCGCGCGGTTCCAGGAGTCCGCGTAGATCGCCTTCCGCGTGGCCCGGTTCGTCAGAAGCGCCAGATCCGGCTGCTGCGTCGTGTTCTGGAGCGGCAGCAGCCACCCCGCGAGCTTGCGCGCCTTCGCAGCCTCCGCCGCCGACGCCATCTGCTCCTCGCTTAGCCCCGCCAGCGCCCTGGGGTCATTCGTCCAGTACGCGCCGACCTTCGCGGCCGCCAGCAGCTTGTTCGTAAAGGAATTCTCCAGCGACGATTCTTCCTCGTCGATTTTCTTCAGCCTCGCTTTGTCCGCATCGGACAGGTTCGCCCCCGCCTTCACGAATTGCTGGTACTGGTACTCCACCAGCCGCAGCGATTCGGCGTCGAGCCCCAGCGACGCCCTCTGGTCGTAGATCGCCTTCACTCGCGCAAACAGCTTGCCATTCAGATAAATTGCGTCCAGGTGCGCGGCGCGTCTCGGCGCCTCGTAGTCTTCGACTTTCTGCAGTTCTGGATCGAGATTCGCGCCGGTTACGCAGTTAAACACTTCCCACACACGGTCCAGCAGCCGGCCCGAGCGCTCCAGCGCCACCAGCGTGTTCTCGAATGTCGGCGGCGCGGGATTGTTCGCGATCGCCTCCACCTCCGCGATCTGCTGCGCCATTCCGGCGTCGATCGCCGGCCGGTAGTCGCTGTCCTTGATCTTGTCGAACGGCGGCGCCTCAAACGGCAGTGCACTGGCCGCGTAAAACGGATTGCCGGGTCCAAAGCCGGCGCCCGTGGTTTGTGCTTGCGCGGCGCACAGCCCTGCCGCAACGGCGGCTAAAACCATTAGCGCTCCGCAACTCGGAATTCTTCCCTTCGTCGGATTGATTCGAACTTGCGTCATGACGGTAGAACGCCCCTCGATTCACTTGAAAAAACACTCAAGGATTCTAGGCCTCCCAGGCGGTCTTGGCGAGGGATTCGATCAGATCGCCGGCCGTTTCAAATCCTCAGCCGGACCGGCTCCAATCGCCGCGCCTCCGCATCGCCGGCGCATCCCGCTCAGCCCCTACAATAGGAGAGACAAGCCTTTCGAAGTGCAGGCCGGAGAGCCTCCGGCGCGCTTCGCCAACTCGGCACTCCGGAGAACCCACGACCGATGACGCAGAATCCCCTTGCTCCCGAAGCTCGCACGCACTCCGAGAACCTCGACCGCCTCGCTGCCGTCGCCGTCCATGTCGGCCTCGGCCTCAAGCCCGGCCAGGAGCTCGTCATGACCGCGGCCATCGACGCATTGCCGCTCGCCCGCCGCATCACCGAGCACGCCTACCGAGCAGGAGCCTCGCTCGTCACCACGCTCTTCACCGACGAGGAGTCCGCGCTGCTCCGTTATCGCCATGCGCCCGACGCGAGCTTCGACCACGCGCCCAAGTGGCTCTACGAGGGGATGGCCGAGGCCTTTAAGAGCGGCGCCGCGCGCCTCGCCGTCACCGGCGCCGACCCCAATCTGCTCTCCCACGAGGATCCCGCCCGTGTGGCCCGCGCCAATCGCGCCACCTCGGTTGCCTATCGTCCCGCCCTTGAGCTGATCGCCCGTCACGAGATCAACTGGACCATCGTGGCCGGCGCCACGCCCGCGTGGGCCAAAGCCATGTTCCCCAATGACCCTCCAGACGAAGCCCTCGCCAAACTGTGGGCGGCGATCTTCGCCACCTCGCGCATCGATACGCCCGACCCCGTCGCCGCCTGGCGTGCGCACGACGCCGAACTGCACAAGCGCGCCGATTTCCTCAACCAAAAGCGCTACTCCGCCTTGCAGTATCGCGGACCCGGCACCGATTTCCGCCTCGGCCTCGCCGACGATCACCTCTGGCTCGGCGGCGGCACAACCGCGATCAACGGCAACTACTGCATTCCCAACATGCCCACCGAGGAAGTCTTCACCACCCCGCACAAGGACCGAGCCGACGGCGTCATCACGGCCACCAAGCCGCTCTCCCATAACGGCACGATGATCGAGGGCATCCACGTCCGCTTCGAAGGCGGCCGTATCGTCGAGGCCCACGCCACCCGCGGCCAGGAGGTTCTCGATAAACTCATCGACACCGACGAAGGCGCGCGCCGCCTCGGCGAAGTGGCGCTCGTTCCCCACTCCTCGCCCATCGCGCAGAACGGCCTCGTCTTCTTCAACACGCTCTTCGACGAAAACGCCGCCTCGCACATCGCGCTCGGCCAATCCTACGCATCCTGCCTGCGCGACGGCGAGAAGCTCTCCCCCGACGAGCTCGCCGCCAAAGGCGCCAACTCCAGCCTCATTCACGTCGATTGGATGATCGGCTCCGCTCAGCTCAACATCGACGGCATCACCGCCACCGGCGTCACCGATCCCGTCATGCGTCAGGGCGAGTGGGCTTAGGTACGCCGGATCAAATCTCCATTTTGAAACGGAGCGGATTCCCGCGCAGCAGTAAGACTCATTTGAGAAGTGACTTGTATCAGGGCACGAGTTTACTCGTGCCGAAAACGCGATACAAATCATCGCGGCCTTTAGGCCCTGAGGGATGCATGTCTTTGGGGAAGCGCCCGTCGATCGGACGGCACGCTCACCCGCGCGCAACCTTCGCCGCCACCGATGGGCTCAGGGAATACGCGGCGATCGTGCTCTCGCGAAGCGATGTGGCCGAACGGGGCTTCAGCAGCAGCCGCGCCAGCACACTGACCAGCGGGAACAGGCATTTGCGATCGATTCCCAGCGGAAGAAGCTCTTCGCGGCTGCCTCGATAGACGCCCCGCCCGGTCAATACGCGCAGCAACTCGCCGAAAACGTCGAGCCGGCTGCCCTTCCGCTCCGCGGCGCCGAGCAGCGCCATCAACAGCATGTGCGTTCGAACGCCCGTGCGCGTATTTTTCGCGCCCTTGATCTCTTCGCCCAACGAAACTCGAACCAGAATCTCCGCCAGGTTCAAGCCGCTGAACGTTGCGTTCATCGGCTCCACCAGCCGGGGGTTGGCGTCGATAAACACTGGCTGCTCTTCCTCTCCGCGCAGGATGTAGTCCAGCGACAGAGCTCCGCTCCAGTCCAGCGCCTCACCGAGCTTCTCCACATGCTCTCGAACCGCCGGCCGGACGACTTGAATCTTTGCGATATCGCCGCCTCCGGGACCCGCAAGCGCTTGCCGGTACTGATGGCATGCAACAAGTCGGCCACCGTCAAACACCGCCTGCACGCGCTCCAAAGGCCCCTCAACCGCCTCCTGCACCACAAACTCCATCGCCCCGTCGATGAGGCCGCTTTCCACCAACTCCGCAACCCTGGCCTGGAGTTCAACGGCATCGCCAATGCGCCAGACCGCCGTTGCAGCCGTGCCGTAATCCGCCTTCAGATAGAACGGAAAGCACGATTCCGCCAGAAGCTCCGATTGCGTCCTCACGATGTGCGCGGCCGGTTGCGGCAGCTCCAGTCTGGCCAGCGTCCTGGTCAGCGCCGACTTACCCTGCACCTGCACAAACGACAGAAACTCTGCCAAAGCAATCGCCGTTGTCGGGGGAATTCTCGATCTTTCGCGCGAGAACAGGAACGCCTGCTCGTGCGTCGGCAGAAGCACGTCCCAATGGTCCCTGCGAAGAACCCCGGCGACAAAATCGAAGTACTTCTCGGGCTCTCGCCCCGCCACCGGGCTCCGGTAGTACTGGGTCACATAACGCGAATACCGCCCCAGGCAGCGCGGGTTGGGATCGCAGACACCGATGCGATAACCCGCCATGCCAAGCGCGGTAACGATCTGTCGCGCCGAAAGACTCGATCCTTCCGAAATCAGGACTCGGTGCATCGGCATCGCTCCAGACTTCGCTCAGTATATGGGCCGCGAAGGCCGCTGGCCTCTGGAATTCTGGAACAGCCAGTTACTGCTCCGATGCGCCGGACCGCGTATGTCATGCTTGATTTGGAGCGATCCCAGGGATGGAGCCTGTCACACACTTTCTCACCGGCGCCTGCATTGGCCGCGCCGGCTTTAACCGCCAGACGGCCTACGCCACGCTCGCCGCCGTGCTGGCCTCCGAGGCCGCCGATCTCGACGTGCTTTGGAGCTTCGCCGGGCCCGTCGAAGGCCTCAAGCACCATCGCGGCATCACCCACACCTTCTGGGCCGTGCCCGTAGTCGCCGGCGCCGTGGTCGGCGCGGTCTGGCTCCTCCATCGATGGAAGAGCAAGCGCAACATCGGCGCCACTTTGCCGCACCAGCCCATCCGCTGGGGCTGGCTCTACCTCACCGCCTTCGTCTCCGCGCTCAGCCATCTCCTGCTCGACTGGACCAACAACTACGGCCTGCGCCCGTTCTTCCCGTTCAATCCCCGCTGGTACGCGGGCAGCTTCATGTTCATTGCCGAGCCCATCCTCTGGGCTTTGCTTCTCCTGGCTCTCGTCGTGCCATGGCTGCTCGGCCTCGCCGATCGCGAGATTGGCGCCCGCCGCGAGCCCTTCCGCGGACGCGGCTGGGCCATCTTCGCCCTCGCCGCGATGGTCGCTCTCGGTCTTTGGCGCTGGGCCGAGCACGCTCAGGCAATAGCCATGCTCGACAACATCAATCTCGCCTCCGAGCCCGCCACCCGCATCGCCGCCGAGCCTTATCCCGTCACTCCTTTCCGCTGGCACGCCATCGTCGAGACCGCCGATTTCTACCAGACCGCCGAGATCGACACGCGCACCGGCGCCATCGACTCCGACCCGCACCGTGATGTGCTCTACAAACCGGCAGACACCCCGGCGCTCGAAGCGGCCAAGCAAACCGGTCTCGGCAAGGTGTATCTGGATTGGGGAACCTGGGCCATTGTCCGCGACGTCAGCCAGGAGCCGATCTCTTGTCTAGACCCTCCCCAACTGCCGCCCAATCGCATCTGGACCACCGTCGAGTTCACCGATCTCCGCTTCCGCTATCCGTTCATCGGCGCCAGCAGCGCCGCGGCTCGTGCGCCTCTCACCGGCTGGGTCTACATCGTCGACAGCCACGAAGATGCCGGCGAATGCCTGAACGGCCGCGTGCAGCGATAGACGATTTGCTCCCGCGCAAACTTTTCTTCATCTCGTGGAACGCCTTGGGTTGACCGCGTGGCCCCTGCACCGCAGAATGAAGAAGGCTCCCTCTTTCTAAGGGGACTGCCGTTTTCGCCGAAGACTTCTCGCAATTTCTCAGGAAGAGGGAATCATGGTCGCTTATCTGTTGGTGTTGCTTGGCGTAGCAAGCCGCTACTTCGCGGTATCTCACGTATCCTGGCTGAACTTTACCGCTGTCGGCGGTTCGCTGATCTACTTCGGCGCGCGCCGTCCCTGGCGCGAGATGCTGGCGCCTTTAGCCGTTTTCATGCTGAGCGATTTCTGCCTCACCACCTTCGTCTATCGCTACGCGTTCCACTGGCAGGATTACGTCACCACGTGGGCCTGGTACGCGATGGCCATCGCCCTCGGCCAGATCCTGTTGCACGCCAAGACAACCTTCGCCCGCGGCGCCGCGGCATCGCTCCTGGGACCAACCTCGTTCTTCCTGATTTCGAACTTCAGCGTCTGGGCCAGCGGCTTCAACGGCTATCCGCACACCTTCGCGGGTCTCGCGGTCTGCTACGCGGCAGCGATCCCGTTCTACCGCAACGATGTTGCCGCGACCTCGATCTTCCTCGCCCTGGCGCTTGGCGTGCCCGCGCTCGTGCGCCGCATCCGAATGGTCCCCGCGCAAGAAGCTCTGGCCGGAAAGTAAACGCTTTGCTCTCCCAGGTCTCGCTTCTGAGACCTGGGGCATACTCACCTTTGCGCGGAATCGGCGGCAGCTTTGCATCGTTGCCGCCGCCCTAATCCTCCAGCAGCTTCCCGCTCCGCTTCTTCCGCCGCCACCACCACGCGAATCCCGCGATCGCCAGCGCGCCCATAACCAGCACCGTCACCAGCGCGTGTTTCGCCACCAGGTCCACGGCGCCCGGCCCCAGCTTCAACACCAGCAGCGACAGACCCAGCCAGCGCAGCATCCTCCCCACCAGGACCGCCAGCAGAAAGTCCGCCACCCGCATCTCGAACACCCCAGACGCGAAGACAAACAGCTTCCACGGCGTCGGCGGAGGCATCATCGACGGAATCATCACCGCCAGAAACTCCTGCCGCTCGAAGCGGTCGCGCATCTGCTCGAACTTCGCGCGGTCCACCCGCCTGAGCAGGAACAGCTCGCCGCCGGCGCGGCCCAGCCCATAAGGCAGGAGGCCGCCGATCGCCGAGCCCACCGCCGCTATCAGGCAATAGAGCCAGAAGTGGCGCTTGTCGTTCCAGATATAAAGGGCCAGAATCGCGTCCATCGGCACCGGGATGCTCGACGAATCGAGCACCGCTACCGCCCCCACGCCCCAAATCCCCCACTTCATCAGCGCCGGAAGAATCGCCAGCTTCCAGTCCGTCGCAATCCGCACAAAAAACTGCTTCAACCGTGTCCCCTTCCACCCGATCCTGCGTCAATTCAACAAGAACCATTGTACGGGTCGTCGTCTTGCGCCCGAAGTCGCCGGAAATGAGAAAATAGAAAGAAAGGACTCGAAGACGGAGCCGCCGGGAACCTGTCTGCCCCGCAAGGCGCTCCAACGCAACGAATGCCCACCAGCGAAGCGCCAGCCGAAGTGAACGAACCGAACGGATCCGCCGAGCCGGGCCTGCAGCCGGACAGCCCTGCGCAGGAAACCTCCGCGCCGGATGCGCCCACCCGGGAAGATACGTCCGCCAAGGAGATCCCCACCCCCGGCGGCTTCCTCGGTTTGCCCTTGATCCCTTCGCGCCCGCTCGAGACTCCTGCGTCCGATTCCCCGGTTGTTCGCGGCTCCCGCTGGATCGACTACGACACCCACGAGTTGCTCGAGATGATCGGCGAGCTCGAGGACGAGCGCCGCTGGTCGCGCCTTCGCGAGGGGTTCTGGCTGGCGCTGCTCGTCCACATCCTGTTCTTCTCCGCCATCACCTGGATCCCGACCTACATCTTCAAAGTCCCCAAAGTTACCGATCCCTGGAGCGTCATCAAGCAGCGCCCGGACCTGTCCTATCTCGACCTGCCGCCCGACGCCATCCGCCAGCTCAAGCCCAAGGTCGCACCCAAGCTCTCGCAGAACAAGCCCCTCATCGACAAGAAGACGCTCGACGAGCTGAACAGGGAATCGCCGCCCGCGCCGCCGCCCCCGCAACAGGCCCAGGATCAGCCCAAGCCCCAGCCCAGCCAACCGCTTCCCCCCAATCCGGAGTCGCAGGTCGAGGCCCCGCGGCCCTCCGCTGTCCCCGCCAAGCCCAGCTTCGCCATGGGACCGCAGAATCCCGCCGATCAGCTCCGCCAGGACATGCAGAACGCCATGCACGGCCACGGCCAGCAGAGCTACGGCAACCTGCCGCCCGGCGGCCTGTCCATGCACCCCGGCGCCGGCACCGGCGCGCCCGACATCCTCTCCGACACCCAGGGCGTCGACTTCAGCTCCTGGCTCGCGCGCTGGCACTACATCACCCAGCGCACCTGGGACCCGCTCATCCCCGACGAGGTCAACCCGCCCATCCTCAAGTCCGGTGTCGTCGCAGTCCGCTTCAAGGTTCTGTCCAACGGTCAGGTCACCGACATGCAACTCGACGGCCGCTCCGGAGACACTGGCCTCGATCGCGCGGCCTGGGGCGCAATTACCGGCTCCAGCTATCCCCCTCTGCCCCGCGAGTTCCACGGCCCCTACCTCGAGCTCCGCGCCTACTTCCTCTACAACATGGAGCCGCGGTAACCATGCGGGAAACCGCGCATCTGCGTAAATTGGGGGAGCGCGCCAGCCCACGATTCAGTTAATCTTTATCGCACGCCGGAATGCGCGGTCAACGCTCCGCCCGCCGTAAAGAATGCGCAGGATGGCGACCGAGTCTGAGTTGACGCGGAACGCAATCGCCGCGCGCCGCTCAAATCCCATTACCCGCAAGCCGGGACGAAGATCCTCACGGCGTGTCCCTCGTTCAGGGATCGTCCGCAGGCTCATGCACGCCTTCTCGACTCGTTCGATATACGCCATCGCTCGATCCGGGCTGCCATGTTCCGCAATGTAGTTGTAGAGTTCGAGGAGATCTTCCCGCGCTTCCGGCGTAAAGACGACCAGGCGGCTCACGCCTTGCGCGCCTTTCTCGCTATGTGCCGCGTGCGGATCGCGGCAAACACCTCATCCGCCGGAATCGCACGCCTCGGATCGGCCTCCAGCGCATCGTACGCCGGTACGACCTCCTCGCGCAGCCACCTCTCCACGGCGGCGTCCCGCTCTTCCAGCGCCCGCAGCCCCGCCCGCACAACTTCGCTCGCAGAAGCATAGGCCCCGGATTTGACCAGACGGTCGATGGTTCTCCCTTGCTCTTTCGGCAGGCTGACGGTTCGCTTTTCGCAGAGAGAAGTCGGCATCCTGATTGCCCCCTACCAGAAGTCTAGCACGAGTATGACGCTTTCATACCTTCGAGGGAGCCGTCTTAGCTCTTCCCCATCGTGATCGTCTCCAGGCGATGTGTCGTTGGCCCAGCCAAGGTTTCATCAAGACGTAATTGGGCTCGATTTTGAGTGCTTAGGACAATATGCACTCCGCCTAGCGCTGTTCCAAACCCTCTTCGATCCGGGGCAGGTCCATCGTCCGTTTTTTCCCTTGCTCCAGCGTGTTGCCATGTCGCCGATCCGACCGCAGCAATAGCACGGCGAAGATGAGCCCTGCCACGCCGAGAGCCGCGAACATGACCTGGGTCGCGGTATAAGTTCCCGTCACATCGCGGAGCTTGCCATTCAGGAAGGGAAACAGCCCGAGGCCCAGATTCTGGATGGCCGTCATCAGTCCGAAGGCCGTGCCCACGCGTTTCTCCTCCACGACGAGGGGAACCGAAGGCCACATCGCTGCGGGCACCAGTACAAAGGCGGCGCCCAGCACGACCATGCTCGGGATGGGATTCCAATGCGTGATGCCCATGATCAGGTGGGCGGGAATCAACATCAGGGAGCCCACCACCATCAGCGTGGCCCGCTTCCCGATGCGGTCCACCAGGTCGCCGGCAAAGGGTGCGAAGACCATCGACGCGAAGATCACGATGCTGGTGATCCCCGGCGCCGTCGAGAACATGTGTATGAAGTTGTCGAAGATCTGGGCCAGGAACCCGCCCGTTCCCGAACTCACCAGCGGGATACCCCACTTGTCGTGAAACATGTCAGTGGCTAGGGCTGTGAAGGGGAAGATGGCGCTGTAGAAGGTCACGCAGAGAAGGACGACGTACCAGAAGGAGGACGTGAACTTCTTGATATCCGAGAAGACGATCTTGTCGCCGGCGTCCGCTTTCGGAAGCGCGAGCACCTTCTCGCCGTGAAGGTCCATTGCGTTGTAAACCAGGTTGCAGAGTACGGAGAACAGGCAGAAGCCCGCCGCGGCCCACAGAGCCATGCGGTAGCTCCCGAAGTAGCGGGCGATAAGTTCCTCGGTATTGAAGCTAAAGAGGGTCCCAACCCGGCTGATGGTGAGGGCGATGCCGAACGCCAGGGCCATCTCTTTGCCCTTGAACCAGCGGCTGATGATGGCGCTCTGTACCACGATCAGCGATTCGGAACCGGCGCCGAAAATCAATCGTCCGGCGAATAGCTCCCACGTATGAGATGCGAAGGCCACGATGGTCGCGCCCACCAGGACGAGGCAGCAGAACAATAGGCTGGCCCGGCGGGGGCCCAGCTTGTCGTAAAGCATGCCCCCGAAGAACACGATGACGATGGCGGCCACGGAGTACGCCGTGTAGAGATTCCCGATCGTGCTGCGGTCCAGATGCAACGCTTCGATGAGCGTGGGCGCGAGGGCGCCGATGCTGTCGTAGGCGAAATAACTCCCCAGCACCAGCAAGCTGATGAACATCAGGATCGTGAATCGGTAGGGACGCTTCGATGGATGGAAGAATCCCATGGCTTCGGGAGTTTCAATATCGGAGGCGGGTAGACGCTGAAGCGGTCCGGGCATGAAGGCGAGGCTCCTCGAAAAGCGCGGCGGAGCCTTGCAACCCACGGAGCTGCCAGGTTCCGCAACCTTTGACGATACCAGACCGTGGCCTTGCTGGCCGAGCGGCTATTCCTTCATGGTCACAGGCGTCCCGGCATGTACAGCAGGCGACTCGTGCTTGCCCTTGCGATCGAGAAAGATCCCGTCCTGCGCCAGCAGCGCCTCATACACCGGCGTGTGCCGCCAGTGCCGCGCCAATGCAAACGCGCTCATGTTGGCGATCATCAGGGGCAGCACCAGTCCGTATCCGCCGGTCATCTCGAAGATGATCAGGATCGACGTCATCGGCGCGCGCACGATCCCGGCAAACACCGCGCCCATGCCCACCACCGCGAACGCCCCGATCGAATCCGCCGAGTGATGAAACACCGCCACGTCCAGGTAGCCCACCGCGCCGCCCAGCATCCCGCCCATAAACAGCGCTGGCGCAAAGATTCCGCCAGACCCGCCGCTCGCGTACGACGTCACCGTCGCCGCCAGCTTGAGCAAGCACAGTACCACCATCGCCGTCACTGGCAGATTCCCCAGCAAGGCCTTCGTCAGCGTGGCGTATGGGTTGCCGGCGATCCCGTTCAGATGGAAAAATCCGATCGCCGCCACGGCCATGCCGCCCGTCGCCGCTGCTCCAATCGCCGGCTGCACCCACTTCGGAACGCGCTTCAGCCCCTTGAAACCCTTGCGCAACCACAACAGCGAATCGGTGAACGCCACCGACACGATCGCCGCCAGAATCCCCAGCAGCGCGTACCACACCAGCGACGAAGCCTTGGCAAGCGTGTACGTCTGCAACCGCGGCACCTGGAACACCGGGTTCGATCCCAGGATGCTATGCTCCACCACGCCCGCCAGCGCTGCCGCCACGATCACGCCCGAGAGCATCGTCTGGTCCAGGTTCCCGATCAGCTCCTCCAGCGTGAACGTCACCGCGGCAATCGGCGCATTGAACGCCGCCGCGATCCCCGCCGCCATTCCCACCGACGCCATGCGCCGCTGGTTTTGCGGGCTCAGCCGCGCCAACCGCGCCAATACACTGCTCACCCCGGCGCAAATCTGCACCGTCGGCCCTTCCAGCCCCAGCGACGCTCCGCTGCCCAGTTGCAGCGCGCACAGCACGAACTTTCCCACCGCCTCCTTACCCCTTACTACGCCGTTGCGCAGGGTGTACGCCGTCTTCACCTGGGGAATGCCGCTGCCCGCCGCCGCCGGAACCCAATATGTGAGCCCCACCCCCGCCGCCAGCCCGCCCAGCACCGGCGTCAGAATTGTCCACCAGATCCACGCGTGCCCCGCGGCGGCCGTCGCGCGATCGATCAGCAGCCCGTACAGCCACGCCACCGTGATGTGAAATGTCACCGCCGCCAGCCCGCACATTCCGCCGGCCACGATCGTAATCGCCAGCAGCCTCTGCCGCTCGTTCGGCATGCGCCGCGCCAGACCCGCAAAAAATTGCGTAGCAAGCCCCCGGATTCCAACCCAATACGTCAACTTGTGGGATGCCTCTCTGCGAAGAACATCGCATTACCAGTATAGGAGTCGAACTCCCGCATCTCGCTGGAACGCGCCTTCTGGCTCCGGCAGAACGTGCTTCCCCGCGAGCCCGGCCCACGCTAAAATCGTCTAGTACACCATGCGCCGCCTCGCCATTGCCGGATCGCCCCGCCTCAAGCGCTTCCGCCGCGGCCGGCCCGATCGTGGACGTTGACCCCAATCGCTCGGTAATCTATTTTCGACAGGTATTTTCCCGCGCGATCGTCGACGTTGGCCCTCGCCTCCAGGCGCGTAGGCCAGCTACCTGTGCAAATACCGCTAACACCGCTAGCTCCGCTGAGAGGATCTCTCGATGAACAGCTTCTCCAGCCGCGCCGTGCTCACCTCCGGCAGCCGCTCCTTCACCTTCTATCGCCTCCCCGCGCTCGCCGCCCGCGGCTTCAATCTCGCGCGCCTTCCCTTCAGCCTCAAGATCCTGCTCGAAAACCTCCTCCGCCGCGAAGACGGCATCAACGTCACCGCCGCCGACATCGAGTTCCTCGCCAACTGGGACGCCAAGGCCGAGCCCAGCCGCGAGATCGCCTACATGCCGGCCCGCGTCCTCATGCAGGACTTCACCGGCGTCCCCGCCGTCGTCGATCTCGCCGCCATGCGCGACGCCATCAAGACCCTCGGCGGCGATCCCGAGCGCGTCAATCCCCTCGCTCCCGCCGAGCTCGTCATCGACCACTCCGTGCAGGTCGACGAGTACGGCACCCCCGTCGCCTACCAGGCCAACTCGCTCCTCGAGTTCCAGCGCAACCGCGAGCGCTACGCCTTCCTCAAGTGGGGCCAGTCCGCGTTCCGCAACTTCTCCGCCGTCCCGCCCGGCATGGGCATTTGTCACCAAGTCAATCTCGAGTACCTCGCCCGAGTCGTCTTTACCACCGAAATCGACGGCCAACTCACTGCCTACCCCGACACCCTCGTCGGCACCGACTCTCACACCACCATGATCAACGGCCTCGGCGTGCTCGGCTGGGGCGTCGGCGGCATCGAGGCCGAGGCCGCAATGCTCGGTCAGCCCGTCTCCATGCTCATCCCACAGGTCGTCGGCTACAAGCTCACCGGCAAGCTGCGCGAGGGCGCCACCGCCACCGATCTCGTCCTCACCGTCACGCAGGCTCTCCGCAAGCTCGGCGTCGTTGGTAAGTTTGTTGAATTTTATGGACCCGGAATAACGGAGTTACCTCTCGCCGACCGCGCAACCCTTAGCAACATGGCCCCCGAGTACGGCGCAACATGCGGCATTTTCCCGGTCGACCAAGAGACCCTCCGCTACCTGCGCCTCTCCGGCCGCGGCGAAGAACAGATCGCTCTCGTCGAGGCATACTACAAGGACCAGGGCCTCTTCCACACCGCCAGCTCACCTGAAGCCGACTACTCCCAGACCCTCGAGCTCGATCTCTCGACCGTCGAGCCCAGCGTCGCCGGTCCCCGCCGTCCGCAGGATCGCGTGCCGCTCAAAGACGCCGCCGCCAGCTTCGCGCAGCAATTGCCTTCGCTCCTCGCGCCCACCGCCAAGCCGCTCGGCTCGCGCACCGCCGCCGCCTGGCAGCGTCAGACAATTACCGACTCCGCCGTCGCCGCCAAAGAACCGCTACCCGTCACCACTACAGTCGGCCACAACACGGTTAAAGCCCGCTTCAATGTCGACCCCGACCAATATCTCGATCACGGATCGGTCGTCATCGCCGCCATCACCAGTTGCACCAACACGTCGAATCCGTCCGTCATGATCGCCGCCGGCCTGCTCGCCAAGAAAGCCGTCGAGCGCGGCCTCGCCGTTCCCCCGTGGGTCAAAACCTCTCTCGCGCCCGGCTCCCGCGTCGTCACCGATTACTACCAGAAGGCCGGCCTGCTCCCCTATCTCGAGAAGCTCCGCTTCAACGTCGTCGGCTACGGCTGCACCACCTGCATCGGCAACTCCGGCCCGCTGCCCGCCGACGTCTCCAAATCCATCGACGAACACGGCCTCGTCGCCGTCAGCGTGCTCTCCGGCAATCGCAACTTCGAGGGCCGCGTCAACGTCGATGTCCGCGCCAACTACCTCATGAGCCCGCCCCTTGTCGTCGCCTACGCCCTCGCCGGCCGCATCGGCCACAACTTCGACTCCGACCCGCTCGGCGCCGACCCCGCCGGCAAGCCCGTCTTCCTCCGCGACATCTGGCCCACGCAATCTGAAGTCTCCGCCGCCATCGAGCGCGCCGTCTCGAGCGACGGCTTCCGCAAGGAATACGCGAACGTCGCCCAGGGCGACGCCAACTGGCAGGGTCTCAGCTTCCCAACCGGCGACGTCTACCAGTGGGAGCCCGACTCCACCTACATCCGCAAGGCGCCCTACTTCGACGGCATCACGCTCACGCCCGAGCCCGTCACCGACATTCTCGCGGCGCGCGTCCTCGCCGTCCTCGGCGACTCCGTCACCACCGACCACATTTCGCCCGCCGGCTCCATCAAGACCAGCGGCCCCGCCGGCAAATACCTCGCCGAGCACGGAGTCAAACCCGCGGACTTCAACTCCTACGGCTCGCGTCGCGGCAATCACGAAGTCATGGTGCGCGGCACCTTCGCCAACGTGCGCCTGCGCAACAAGCTCGCCCCCGGCACCGAGGGCGGCGTCACGCGCCTGCTCCCCGAGGGCGAGGTCATGAGCGTCTTTGATGCCTCCCAAAAGTACGCCGACCGCAAGGTCCCGCTCATCATCCTTGCCGGCAAGGAATACGGCTCCGGCAGCTCGCGCGACTGGGCCGCCAAAGGCCCGCGCCTCCTCGGTGTCCGCGCCGTCATCGCCGAAAGCTTCGAGCGCATTCACCGCTCGAACCTCGTCGGCATGGGTATTCTGCCGCTGCAATTCGAGCCAGGCCAAAACGTTGAGTCTCTCGGCCTCACCGGCGAAGAGGTTTACGACTTCCCCGCCCTCACCGCGCTCCTCAAAGAGCGTTTCGCCAATGGACGCACTCTCGAGGTAATTGCTTCGAGCCCGAAGGGTGAGAAAAGGCTGCTCCATGCAATGGCCCGCATCGACACTCCGCAGGAGATCGAGTACTACGAGCACGGCGGCATCCTGCAATACGTCCTGCGCCAGTTGGCGGCAAAATAACCGAGACCACATTGGAGATTGGGTGCCCCACCCTCGCGGCGTCTTTGTTTTCGCCGCTAGGGTGGGAGTAACCGATGCTAGCATGATGGAGAGTGCAGCCAACACTGTTCGTCCGACAAGTCGCACGATGACCGAGCCTATCTTCAAGCTGACTCATGTCCCCGGGGTTCCCGTTTCGGATGAGGACCTGATCGCGGATTTGCGTCGAGTTGCCCGAGAATTTGAGACAGAATCAGTATCGGCTAGGGAATACCAATCGCTTGGGCAATACTCCCATACCACGCAGTTGAAGCGATTTGGCACTTGGAACGAGGCGCTCCGCCGAGCAGGACTGAAAATCTCGAATCGACTTAACATTCCCGACGAAGAACTATTCGAGAACATACTCATCCTTTGGCAGCATTTCGGGCGACAGCCGCGACGAAGAGAAGTCGATTCGAGTCCATCAACCATTTCCCAGCAACCATATAATCGACGTTTCGGCTCATGGATGAATGCATTGAGAGCGTTTGTGATTTACGCCAACGGAGCGGGTGCTGAACCTTCAGAACGTCAAATTGAAGCCGCTGTTGGCGGCAAGCACAAAACGGGACGCGATCCATCCCTTCGTCTCCGCTGGCGCGTGCTGCAACGGGATAATTTCAAGTGCTGCGCCTGTGGTGCTAGCCCCGCCATAATCCCTGGCGTTGAACTGCACGTTGATCATATTCATCCATGGGAAAAGGGCGGGGAAACGGTTTTTGAGAATCTACAAACGCTTTGTTCCAAGTGCAACCTCGGCAAGTCGAATCTTCTCCCATCCTGAAACGGGGCTTTCCGTTCTATACTCGTTCCATGCGGAATGAATTCACAGCCGTAATCGAGCGCGACGGCGATTGGTTCGTTGCCTGGTCGCCTGAAATTCCAGGTGCTAACGGGCAAGGACGCACGGTGGAAGAGTGCCGCGCGAGCCTCGGCGCTGCCATCCAGTTGATCCTCGAAGACCGCCGGGAAGACGGACTGCGCGGCGCGCCCTCCGACGCTCTCCGTGAGACGGTCACGATCCGGTGAAGCGCGAATCTCTTCTGCGCCACTTGCGTTTGCACGGCTGCTATCTCAAGCGCGAAGGTGCAGCTCATTCTCTGTGGTCCAACCCGAGGACCGGCCAAACCGAAGCAATCCCACGTCACACTGAGGTCGCCGACCTCCTCGCCCGCAAAATTTGCCGTGGCCTCTCCGTTCCCGAAATCGGGCGGTAGAAAACTCCGCATCGACACGCCGCAGGAGATCGAGTATTACGAGCACGGCGGCATCCTGCAGTACGTCCTCCGCCAGTTGGCCGCAAAATAGCGCCCCCCAAATGACGCCTGTCATCCTGAACGCAGTTCGGCGCGCAATCGGCATCGATTGCGCGCCGAAGCACTCCCGCCTTACATCGCGTTCGTCGTTTCATTCGCCGTCCGCCGCGTCTTCACGTCCCGCATCGGCGGCTGGCCGAAGAACCGGCTATACTCCCGGCTGAACTGGCTCGCGCTCTCGTATCCCACCGCGAACGCCGCGCTCGCCGCGTCCAGACCCTCGTTCACCATCCGCTCGCGCGCCACGTGCAATCGGAGTTGCTTCTGATACTGCAAAGGGCTCATCGCCGTCAGCGACCGAAAGTGATGATGCAGCGTGGATACGCCCATGTTCGCCATTGCCGCCAGATCTTCGACGCGCAGCGGCTTGGCGTAGTTCGTGCGCAGCCACGACACCGCCTTCGATGTCCGCTGGCTCTGCTCGCCCAGCGTCGCAATCGCGCGCAGGTGTTTCCCCTGCGGGCTGCGCAGCAGGCGGTAGATGATCTCCCGCTGGATCGGTCCTCCCAGGAACGGAATGTCCTCGGGCGCATCCAGCAAATTCACGAGCCGCGAGCACGCGCTCAGCATCTCCACCGTCGTCACGCCCACGCTCATGCCCCGCGCGTCGGCCGCCTCGCCGGCCTGCGCGAACTCCTCCTGGCTCAGAATCCTTCGCACCTCCGCCATGTCCAGCCGGATCATCATGCCCAGCATCGGCTTTTCCGCCGTCGCCTCCACCACCTGGCTCAGCACCGGCAAATCGATCGACGAGAGCAGAAACGACGACGCATCGCAGACCAGCGTCGTTCCGCCCAGTTCGATGCGCTTCTTCCCTTGCACGAACACGATCAATCGCGGCTCGTACGTCGCCGAACTGCACGCTGTCGCCGCATTTCGCCGGTAGAGGCTCAGGCCCGGAATTTCCGTGTCCCTCACCCCATCCGCGCTCATCTTCGCGGCGATCTTGCGCGCCAGCTCCGCCCGCGCCTCCGCCACCCGTGGGTCCACGGCATTTTCCTTTCGCTTCGCCACTTCGGTCTCTCCTCGATTCCAGCCTACCTCCAAAGTCTTCCCCGTGTGCACAATAATCTGTTCCGCGGCAGGATCAGGCAATGAATCGGAAGAATCGGGATACCGCCCCTGCGGCTCTCTCCGGTAATCTTTGGATTGAAATATTCGGGCATGAGCACTCTTGAACCGCCTCAAGGAGCACCAATGCAAAAGCGCAAATTGGGAAAGAGCAATCTCGAAGTTTCGACGCTCGGCCTTGGCTGCATGGGACTGAGCCAATCGTACGGGCCAGCCACGGAGCGCCAGCAGGCAATTTCCCTGATCCGTGCAGCAGTGGACCGCGGTGTCACGTTCTTCGATACGGCAGAGGTTTACGGCCCATTCACCAACGAAGAAATCGTTGGTGAAGCTCTCGCGCCAGTCCGCGACAAGGTCGTCATCGCCACCAAGTTCGGATTCGATTTGGACCCCGAAACAGGAACGCGTCGCGGCGGTCTCAATAGCCGGCCGGAGCACATCAAGGCGGTCGCCGATGCCTCGCTCAAGCGGCTGCGCACCAATTTCATCGATCTCTTCTACCAGCACCGTGTCGATCCCGATGTGCCCATCGAGGACGTCGCTGGCGCTGTGAAGAACCTGATCCAGCAGGGCAAGGTACGGCACTTCGGGCTTTCCGAGGCCGGCGCGCAGACCATCCGCCGCGCAAACGCCGTCCAGCCGGTCACCGCAGTTCAGAGCGAATACTCCCTTTGGCATCGAGGACCGGAGACAGAAATCATGCCGGTCTTGGAGGAACTTGGGATCGGCTTTGTTCCCTTTAGTCCCCTTGGTGCAGGTTTCTTAACCGGCAAGATGGATGAAAACACAAGATTCGACAGCGCGGACTTTCGATCCCTTGTCCCCCGCTTTGCTCCCGACGCGCTCAAGGCGAACGTGGCGCTGGTCGCGCTGATCCGTTCCGTGGCAGAGCGCATCGGGGCCACTCCCGCTCAAATTGCTCTCGCTTGGCTGCTTGCCCAGAAACCGTGGATCGTTCCCATCCCCGGTACAACCAAACTGCCGCGCCTGGAGGAGAACATCGGAGCCGTCTCCGTCGAGCTCACGCTCGCCGACCTCCACGAGATCGACACAGCCGCATCGAAAATCGCGTTGCAGGGCGCTCGGCTGCCCGAAGCAATGCTCAAGATGACGGGCCGCTAGCGATTAGCCGGCCTCTGTCTGCCTTCCAAAGGAGAAAGTTCAATGCAAAAACGAAAATTGGGAAAAAGCAATCTCGAAGTTTCGGCGCTCGGCCTCGGCTGCATGGGCATGAGCTTCAGCTACGGCCCGCCCAAAGACATTAAGGAAATGATCTCCCTCATCCGCGCCGCCGTCGATCGCGGCGTCACCTTCTTCGACACCGCCGAAGTCTACGGCCCCTTCACCAACGAGAATCTTCTCGGCGAGGCGCTCCAGCCGGTCCGCGACAAGGTCGTCATCGCCACCAAGTTTGGCTTCAACCTCAATCCCGACGGTAGCGCCGGCTGGCAGGGCCTCAATAGTCGCCCCGAGCGGATCAGGCAAGTCGCCGACGCCTCGCTCAAGCGCCTTCGCACCGATGTGATCGACCTCTTCTATCAGCACCGCGTCGATCCCGACGTGCCTATCGAGGACGTTGCCGACGCAGTCAAGGACCTCATCCATCAGGGCAAGGTCCGCCACTTCGGCCTCTCCGAAGCCGGCGCGCAAACCATCCGCCGCGCCCATGCCGTCCAGCCCGTCACGGCGCTTCAGAACGAATACTCTCTGTGGTTCCGCAGGCCGGAGGAAGAGATTGTTCCGCTGCTCGAAGAGCTCGGCATCGGCTTCGTTCCCTACAGCCCGCTCGGCAAGGGCTTCCTCACCGGGAAAATCGACGAGAACTCCCGGCCCGGCGCCGGCGACTTCCGCAGCACACTGCCCCGCTTCACGCCCGAAGCCATGAAGGCGAACCAGGCCGTCGTCGATCTGCTCAACGCGATCGCGAAGAAGAAGAACGCGACTCCCGCGCAGATCGCGCTCGCCTGGCTCCTCGCACAGAAACCGTGGATCGTTCCCATCCCTGGTACAACCAAACTGCCGCGCCTGGAGGAGAACATAGGAGCCGTAGCCGTCGAGCTCACGCCCGCCGACCTCGAAGAGATTAGCGTCGCGGCTTCGAAGATCGCCATCCAGGGCGACCGCTACCCTGAGGCACTGGAGAAGATGACCGGCCGCTAGCCCGCATTTCTCACAGGCGGATTGCCGATTGCGGGGACGACGGATAGGAAAAGTGTTGGAAAGGCCGTCTTTTCATGGCATAACTGCGTTGTCGAGGCGTAGTTGTAGCCGAGGAAGGGCGGCCTTTCTGATGACAGAGTGTAACCAAGAAACGTTCGCATTTACAGCTCATTTTTCGCGCCGCGTGGAGGCCGGGTTCAGCGCCGGCCAGGTTTCCAGCGATGGCGGGGCATTGTTGCTGCGCGCAGTTGATCGCAGGATCAACCTGCTGGGCCGTCTGGCGAGCTGCTTCACGGACGGGCGCAACCAGGAGATGGTGGAACACCCGCTTGGGGAGATGCTGGCGCAGCGCATCTACGGGCTGGCGCTGGGTTACGAGGACCTGAACGACCACGAGCAGTTGCGCTCCGATCCGCTGCTGGCGGTGCTGAGCAGCAAGCGCGATCTGGACGAGCCGCTGGCCGGCAAGAGCACGTTGAACCGGCTGGAGCTGGTGGGCCGCACGGGGCGCTATCACAAGATCACGTACTCGGCCGAAGCCCTGGACCGTCTGCTGGTGGATCTTTTCATCGAATCGCATACCGCGCCACCCACCGAGATCGTGCTCGACCTGGACGCCACCGATATCCCGCTCTACGGCCATCAGCCGGAGCGGTTCTTCCACGGCTACTACGACAGCTACTGTTATCTGCCCTTGTACATCTTCGCCGGCGACCAGTTGCTCTGCGCGCGGCTGCGGCCGGCCAACCAGGATGCGGCTGCGGGCTCACTCGACGAGGTCAAGCGCATCGTGGCGCAGTTGCGTGAGCGTTGGCCGGAAGTGCGGATCGTGCTGCGCGCCGACTCCGGCTTCTGCCGCGAGGCGTTGATGGCTTGGTGCGAACAGAACTATATCGATTACGTCTTCGGCCTGGCGCGCAACCAGCGGTTGAGCAAGATCATCGGCGCCCAGATGCATCAAGCTCACATCCTGCACCAGACCAGCGGCAAGGCAGCCCGCGTCTTCACCGAGTTCGACTACCAGACCCGCAAGAGTTGGTCCTGCGCCCGCCGCGTGGTGGCCAAGGCCGAATATCTCGACAAGGGCCAGAACCCGCGCTTCGTGGTTACTTCGCTCACCGCTGAGCAGTGGGCCGCGCAGGACTTATACGAGAAGTTCTACTGCGCCCGCGGCGAGATGGAGAACCGCATCAAGGAACAGATGTGCCTGTTCGCCGACCGGCTCTCCACCGACGAAATGAAGGGCAATCAGCTCAGGCTCTACTTCTCGGCGCTGGCCTACACGCTGATGGAAGCGCTGCGCCGCCTGGGACTGAAAGGCACCGAATGGGCTCAGGCCCAGGTCGATACCATCCGCCTCAAGCTACTCAAAATCGGCGCCATCATACGCATCAGCGCGCGCCGCGTCGTGCTGGCAATGAGCAGCGCTTATCCCTGGAAAGACATCTACGCACACGCCTTCCACGCCCTGCGCTGCTGACCGGCGCGCGTCGCTCAGAAGACTCCGCTCCGTACCGCTGCTGAACTCATCGGCCTGGCGGAGCCATGCGCAAAGGACACACCGGGAATCGGAACCAGGCCATAGCGAGGACGTAACAGGGTTCCTCCGGCCAGTACGCCCATCGAAAAAGCCAACCGTGTCTCCAATACCAACACAAACACTCCCAAAATCAGTGCTTGTGAGAAATGCAGGCTAGTTCGGCTTCAGCCGGAGTGGCGGCCGCAATTGCTCCCTCGCGCAGCAGCGGCTCCGTCTTCCCCTCGGTCCGGTTCCACACCCTCAACTCATGGCCGGCAGCAATCAGATGCCGCGCCATCGGCAACCCCATGTTTCCCGTTCCCAAAAATCCGATTCTCATGCGGAGATTGTAGTAGACAGACATCGGGGAACAAGGATCAGGGAAAGAGTTGCTCGATAACGGCAGCGTCTTCTGACCGCTCGTAGCAATCGCAGTTTGTCATCCTGAGCGAGTCGTCGCGACGACGAGTCGAAGGATCTGCGGTTGCTTTTTGCCATCGATGTCGCGAACTTCCAGGACACGAGGCTAGTTCGGCGTGCCCATGGTCTCCGCCGCGGCGAACGGAAAGGATGGGGAACCCTCAATCGCGGGAACACGTAAGATGAGATACGAGGGTGGGCCACCCGCCGATGCAGGATGTCGCTGTCTCGTCAGACCTGATCTGGGTTTTAAAACGGTAGACTGCACTGTCGTCCGAGTCATTCCTTGCTGGCCGCTGTGACTTCATTGCCTGCGGCAGCGTACCACACCTCTACATTCACACCGCGCTCTCGAAACCGACAAAGAATGTACTGTGGTTTGTCCCGGTCCGTCATCAAGTGCGACTCCATCAATCGAAAGACCTCGTTGGCATAATTGATGATCGTTTGTCGATCCGCTGCTAGACGTTCCGGTGTCGGATTGAAGGCATATTTCTCGGGAGACCCACGGTGGAGCTTATCGCCACAGATACCGTTTAATTTCAGTAGGTTGGACTTCGTCAGATACGGCGAGTCGATCTCGCCCAATTGGACACTACCATTCGTAACGGTCATCGTCTTTGGCTTTGGGTAGAAGTCTTGATGCAGCCCGTCAAGTTGCTTCATTAACGCATCCGCCGACCACGCCTTCTGAAACTTGGGGGCCTGTAGTTCCTTGAGGTATGCGTGCGCGATAACGCACGCATAGGCAATGCATTCACAGATGATGCGAAGCTGCAGAAAACAAAATTCGTGTGCAAGCGGTCCGTGGAGTGTAGTTCGACCGCTTAACACTTCGTCAATCGTATACAGACGCTCTTTGATCTCCTGCATCAAGTCCGTATATCTTGGGTCTTGTTTCATCGAAACTTTTTCCTCTGCCGGGTGCCCCACCCTTCGCGCGTTCTTTGCGCGAAGGTGGGAGAGCGCGAACGGCTAGTTCGGCGTCCCCATCGTCTCCGCCGCCGCGAACGCGCACTCCTGGCATTGGCACATGCGGCGCAGATACTCCCACGAGTAAATTCCGCCGGAGTGGCCGTCGAGCCAGTTGAACTGAATCGCGTAGCGGCCCACGGCGTGCGCGCTCGCGGGCTTGGGCGGCGGCGTGTACATGGGCAGTACGGCGGTGGGCTTCGGTCTGGGCTGGCCCGGTTTGCGGCCCTCCGCCTTGCGCTCCTCCAGGCAGGTGGCGCAGGGGCAGGCCTCGCGCAGCCAGTTGAAAGCCCACGCGCTCTTGTGCCCGTCGACCCAGTCGATCTCCAGCCCCTTGCCCTCGGTCAAGAGCACGCGCACCTTCTCCGGCGTCACCGCGATGCGCGCCAGCGGACGGTTCTCCTCGTTCTCGCGCGCCTGTTCCTCTTTTGAAGAGATGCGGATGCCCTCGTGGCTCATAAGAACAGTTTACAGGGGTCAGGTTTCAGGTTTCAGAAGCGCGAGCGACCAGCTATCGGCTACTGGCTACCGGCTACATGCTGCCGGCCCCTGACACCTGAAACCTGACACCTGATCACTGTTTTGCAAAGAACCACGCCGCCATCGTCAACCCGATGACCACCACGAGGCCGCGCAGCACCGGTTGCGGCACGCGCCGCGCAAGGCTCGCCGACATATACCCGCCGATGCCCGCCGCGACCATGGCCGCCAGGCAATAGCGCCACACCACCTGCCCATCGGCGATAAAGATGACGAACGCGATGCCGTTGGCCAGCAGGTTGGCCATGACCTTGAGCGCGTTAATTGCGTGGATGTCTTCGTAGCCGAACAGCGCCAGCAGCGTCATGTAGAGAAATCCTGCGCCTGCGCCGAAATAGCCGACGTAGAAGCTGATCGCGATCGCGGCGAAGAACAGCGGCAGCCGGCGTGGCGCGTGAACCTGTGCGGCACCCGCGTGCTCGTGGCGCGCCGTTTTCAGGCGCTCCAGCGCGCGCGCGACCGGCCCGCTGACCGCAAAAGTCAGCGCCGCGCCCAGCAGCAGCCAGGGGACCAGATGCATAAACGTCGTTTGCGGCGTATTGAGCAGCACGACCGCGCCCGCCGTGCCACCGAGCAGCCCAGCCAGCCCCATCAGCAGCGCCGGGCCCAGGTTCCGGCGCACGTCGGCGCGGTAGGCGGCGATCGATGTGAGCTGCCCCGGCCAGATCGCGACCGTGTTCGTCGCATTGGCCTGCACGGGCAGAATCCCAATGCCCAAGAGCGCCGGGAATGAAAGAAACGAGCCGCCACCGGCCACGGCGTTCAGCACCCCGGCCAGAAAAGCCGCCACCACCAGCCAGACCCAGCGCCAGTCGATCGTCGCCGCGATGGCAGAAAGGTGCATGATGCGGATTGTATTCGAAGGGCCGGGCTGCGTCTGCCCGGCGGCCGGCGCAAGCCCTCGCACCGCCCCCGCGACAGCCTCAAATACCGAAACCGCACTTCCGCTGCCGAAAATCGGGCCGGAAAAGCTCCCGAACCGGGGCCGCGATCAACCGAAAATCTAAATAACCAGTTTATTCTTCAATAAAATAAAGAAATTCGCATAATATTAGCGTATTCGACGCATATTTTATGAATCATTTATGCTATAGTTTCATCAGATGAGTTGGAAGCTCGGGGTTCTACCCCAGAGCCCCCATCAGAGATCCAGTTGGAGGACAAAACTATGGCGATCATTCGTTGGGACCCATTTCGTGAAGTTGCTACCCTGCAGAACCGCGTCAACGCGCTGTTCCACGATTTCAATGAAGGCGAGAGCTCGCTGACCACGGCCAGCTTCATTCCGCCGGTCGATATCTACGAGGACGAGAAGAAGGTCATCCTGAAGCTCGAAGTGCCGGGCATGGAAGAGAAGGACCTGGACGTGAGCGTGGAAAACAACACGCTGACCGTCAGGGGCGAGCGCAAGTTCGCTGCGGAGGAGAAGGAAGAGAACTTCCACCGCATCGAGCGGCGCTACGGCACCTTCTTCCGCGCCTTCACCCTGCCCACCACCGTGGATACCGACAGCGTGGCGGCCAGCTACAATGCCGGAGTGCTCAAGGTGGAGCTGAAAAAGAAGCCTGAAGCCCAGCCCAAGCAGATCAAGGTCAACGTGGGCAAATCGCTGGCGGCGTAACGGCAGCTTTTGGCTGCTAGCCGCTGGCTTCTAGCTTTTTCTGGGCGACGCTGGCAGCGTCTCTCAAGCTCGCGCCGGGGAGTCGATCAATCTCGCTCTCCGGCGCTTGGCTTTTTACAACAAAGAAGGAAGGAACAAAATCTCGATAAACTGCAACTAGACGCTGGCTGCCTGGCGGGAAGAAGCTAGGAGCTAGTAGCTGGAAGCTGGGAGCTATTTTCATGGCCATTCGTTGGGAAAAACTCACCGTCAAGTCGCAGCAGGCAGTCCAGGAAGGGCAGGCGCACGCTGCCGAACTGGGCAATCCCGAGCTGCTGCCCGTGCACCTGTTGTTGGCTCTCATCGAGGACCGCGAGGGCGTCATCCCCGCCGTGCTCGAAAAAATCGGTGTACCCATCGAGAAGCTCGAAAGCGAACTGCACCACATCGAGCAGAAGCTGCCCCGCGTGGCCGGTGTGGCTGCGCAGCCCAACCTGAGCCAGGCGATGAACAAAGTCCTCGAACAGGCCTTTCGCGAGGCCACGAACTTCAAGGACGAGTACGTCTCAACCGAGCATCTTCTGCTGGGCGTTGCACACCTCAAAGGCGACCCCGCGCAGGATGTGCTGGTCGGCGCGGGCGCCGGGCACGAGGCCATTTTGCAGGCGCTCACCGCGGTGCGCGGTTCGCAGCGCGTCACCGACCAAAACCCCGAGCAGAAGTTCCAGGCCCTGGAAAAATACGCCAAGGACCTCACCGACCTGGCGCGACGCGGCAAGCTCGATCCGGTCATCGGCCGCGACGAGGAGATTCGCCGCGTCGTCCAGGTGCTGAGCCGCCGCACCAAGAACAACCCTGTGCTGATCGGCGAGCCCGGCGTGGGCAAAACCGCCATCGTCGAGGGCCTTGCCCGCCGCATCGTCTCCGGCGACGTGCCCGAGAGCCTGCGCGACAAGCGCGTCATCGCCCTCGACCTGGGCTCGATGCTGGCAGGCGCCAAGTACCGCGGCGAGTTCGAGGACCGTCTGAAAGCCGTGCTGAAAGAAATCGAGGAATCGAACGGCCAGATCGTCCTCTTCATCGATGAACTGCACACGATTGTGGGCGCGGGCGCGGCCGAGGGGGCCATCGACGCGAGCAACATGCTCAAGCCGGCTCTGGCGCGCGGCGAGTTGCGGGCCATCGGCGCAACCACTCTGAACGAGTACCGCAAATACATCGAGAAGGACAAGGCCCTCGAGCGCCGCTTCCAGATCGTCTACGTCGGCGAACCCAACGTCGAAGACACAATCGCCATTCTGCGCGGGCTTAAGGAACGCTACGAGACGCATCACGACGTGCGCATCAAGGACGCGGCCATCGTCGCCGCTGCCACCCTCTCGCATCGCTACATCTCGGACCGCTTCCTGCCCGACAAGGCCATCGACCTTGTGGACGAAGCCGCCGCCTCATTAGCCATTCAGAAAGGCTCCAAGCCAACCGCCATCGACCAGAAGGAGCGCGAACGGACTTCGCTGGAGATCGAGCGCGAAGCCCTGAAGCGCGAGACCGATCCCAACAGCATCGAGCGCCGCGGCGAGGTCGAGCGCGAGATCGCAGCCTTGAACGAAGATATTACGGCCCTTACCGCCCGCTGGACCAAAGAGCGCGACGCCAGCAGCCGCATTACCGACGTCAAGAAAAAGATCGAAGCACTGCAATTCGAGGCCGAGGACCAAACTCGCAAGGGCGTCCTCGACCGCGCCGCCCAGATTCAGTACGGCGAACTGCCCAAATTGAAAGCCGAACTCAAGCAGTTGAGCGCCGCGCAGGAGGGCAACGCGGGCGTGGCGCGCATGTTGAAGGACGAGGTCGATGAGGAAGACATCGCAGCTATCGTCAGCAAGTGGACCGGCATCCCCGTCTCGCGGATGCTCGAAGGCGAGGTGAAGAAACTCGTCTCGATGGAAGAACGCCTGCGCGAGCGCGTGATCGGCCAAGACGATGCGCTTTCGATTGTCGCCAATGCCATTCGCCGTTCCCGCGCGGGCCTGAGCGATCCCAAGCGTCCCATCGGTTCTTTCATTTTTCTTGGACCGACTGGAGTAGGCAAAACAGAAACCGCCCGCGCGCTCGCCGAGTTCCTCTTCGACGACGAACAGGCTCTGGTGCGCATCGACATGAGCGAGTACATGGAAAAACACGCCGTGGCCCGTCTCATCGGCGCGCCTCCGGGCTACGTGGGCTACGACGAGGGCGGCCAGTTGACCGAAGCCATTCATCGCCGCCCCTACGCGGTCATCCTCTTCGACGAAATCGAAAAGGCGCACCCCGATGTCTTCAACATCCTCTTGCAAGTGATGGACGACGGCCGCCTAACCGACTCCAAGGGCCGCACCGTGGACTTCAAGAACACGGTGCTCATCATGACCTCGAATCTGGGCGCGACGCTGCTCGCCGGTGACGCGCTGAAGACCGCACGCGATTTCGACATGGCCCGCGAGAGCGTGATGCGCGTTCTGCGAGAGCACTTCCGCCCCGAGTTCTTGAACCGCGTCGACGACATCGTAATCTTCCGCCCGCTGGGCAACGCGCAGCTCAGCCAAATCCTGGATCTGCGCCTGAACGAAGTGCGCAAGCTGCTCGAGGACCGCGCCATCTCGATCGAACTCACCCCGCCGGCGCGTCAGTTGATCCTCGCCGCAGGCTCCGATGCCGCCTACGGCGCGCGTCCGCTCAAGCGCGCATTGCAGCGCATGGTCCAGGACCCGCTGGCGATGAAGATTCTCGACGGCGAAGTCCTCCACGGCGCGCACGTCCGCATCGACGTCGACCGCAAATCGAACCAGCTTGTGTTCGAGCCGATGGGCCGCGAAGCCATGGCGTAAGGATGCGTTAGAATCGGAGTGCGAGGTGCCCAAACGATGAAGGAACTCGTATTCGAAGTCCTGCAGGAGGCGGACGGCGGCTACACGGCTGAAGCGCTGGGCGAAAGCATCTTCACGCAGGCCGACACCTGGGAGGAGCTACGAGCCAACGTCCGTGAGGCGGTCGATGCGTTTTATTTTGATTCGGCGCCGCCAGCATCTATCCGGCTGCGCCTTGTCCGCGACGAGGTGCTGGCAGTCGCATGAAATTGCCGCGCGACCTCAGCGGGATAGGACTGGTGAAACACCTCTGCAAGCATTGGGGCTACGAGCAAGTTCATCAGGTTGGCAGCCACGTGATCCTGCAAACCTCACTTCCAGCCCACCATCGAGTCGCCGTCCCCGCTCACGACCCTCTGCGCATCGGAACCCTGAACGCAATCCTCGCCGCAGTCGCCGCGCACAAGGGTGTCGGAAAAGAGGAGATTCTCAAAGGCATCTGAGCCGAACACACGCCCCTGACGGCGTGCACGTCCGCATCGATGTCGACCGCAAACCCAATCAGCTTGTGTTCGAGCCAGTGGGGCGCGAAGCGATGGCGTAAAGACTGTCGGCTGCGAACACAGCGTGACAAGCCAGGTATATCCTTGATCTAACTGGTCGAAAAGGAGGAATCCTGCCAATGTCAAAGTACGACGAAATGTGCGCGGCAGCCGAATCCGCCCGTAACAAATGGTTCGAACAGCGACACAGGTGCTGGCGTTGTCTGAACTTGCTAATGGGGGGCCTGGAGGACTATTGCGGAATCCCGGCCGACCGAATCACATATCTGCATTGGAATGGGTTGAATGGGGAGGAAAGGAATTACTCAAGGCCGGAGGGGGGGAGATCCTTTACGCTTCCCGGCGCCACCGACTTTGATGAGGAAGATGGTTTCTGGCATCTGGGAGTACACATTGCATTGAGACCGCCAGGCCATTTACCGCCTACAGCCGTCGCCTTTGTGCTCTGCGTAAAGGATCAAGCTGGCCAGTCGATGTTAAAGATTGGCATTGATGGGAAGGTTGGCCAAGTGGACCCGACTGATCGAACGCAGGTCAATGCCTTTTGCGACCGCATCTTCGAAAATGTCAAGCAGTCATTTCGCGAACCCAACAGTCCCAAACGTAAGTCGCTTGGGTTCACCTTTGAACGTGGGGACCACGCCGAAGAGGTGGAGCGGCTTCCAGACGACTAGGGACTTCTGGGTCTCGCCTTTGAGACCGGGGAAAGCCCGAGCCTAAACTGCACTCTGTCATCCTGAGCGACCGTAGTCCGCCGCGGCGGACGCAGGGAGTCGAAAGATCTGCGGTTGTCCTTACCAAATGTCAGAGCGACACAGCACTACGATGTGGACGATTTGACTATCCGTCTCCTCTTCTGCAGCGCCTCATGAAGAATCGATCTCAGATACTCCTGGCAGCGTAACCCGCGTTTCTTTGCCTGCTGACTGGCCAAAACCACATCTTTGCCGCTGAGACGAATCTTTACGACCGTCGAATCCCCGGTAATCGCGAATTTCACAGGGCCGCGATAGCCATCGGCAATTCTCTTCTCGAGTGCATCGGCAAATGCCTCTTCGTTCGCCTTCCACCACGCGGCCTCTTCGGCTTCGTTGGCAAACTTCCTGTTCTTTGCTCTCCTCGGCATTGGCGCCTCCCAATACCTTATCGGCGCCTACTGCCTCAGCTCCACCAGCGTCGCGCCCTGGCCGCCTTCGTTCTGCGGCGCTTCTTCGATCCCCGCCACATGCGGATGGCCCTTCAGGAATTCGCGCACGCCGCGGCGCAGAATGCCGGCGCCATGACCGTGGATGACGCGCACGCGCTCGAGACCCGCGAGGAACGCACGATCGAGATATTTCTCGAGCTCGCCGGTCGCCTCGTCCACGGTGCGGCCGATCAGATTGATCTCCATGCGCAACCCGTCGGTGTTCGCGCTCGCCACTGTGACGTGTACGCCCTTCTGCTGACGCACGGCGGCCAGCGGACTGACTCCCGCTCCGCTTTGTATCTCCGCCGCGCGCACAACTTCCGCGATGTCGTCGCGCTTGACGCGCATCTTGATCGGGCCCAGCGCGACCTCGAAAAGGTCTTTTTCCACCTCCCGCTGCACCACGGCGACCTTGCCCATCGATTTCAGGCGCACCTGGTCACCCTCCGCCACGTGCCGCACGATGTGCGGCTGCGCGTTCTGGTCGCCCTGATCCGCGCCGGTACGGTGCGCGACGACGGTCTGGTTGAAGCTCTCCTGAAATTCGCGCCGGAGGCGCTGGATGCGCCGTTCCGCTTCCTTCGACAGTTTTTGTTGCGCGACGCGATCCTCGACCGCGCGCACGTTCTCGCGCATCTGAAACTCGAAGTCTTTGAGCAGAGAGGCCAGCTTGCCTTCGAGCTCGCGCACGCGGTTGCGCAACTCCAGGTCGCCTTCCCGTTCCAGCTTCTTCCGTTCCTGATTGAGTGCATACTGCTGCTCGCGCGCCGCCTTGCGCTCCACCTCAAGCTGCGCCAGCTCGCTGTGCAGTTTGTCGAGGAAACGCGCAATGTCGGCCTGTTGTGAGCCCAGCCGCTCGCGCGCCGCGGCGACAATCGCCGCATTCAGCCCGAGCCGCTCCGCCGTCTGGATGCCGGCCGACGCGCCGGGAACGCCGAGATGGAACTGGTAGTTGGGAACCAGCGTCCTCTCGTCGACGCCTGCCGCGACGTTGCGCACACCTGGAGTGTTCGCGGCGTAGACCTTGAGCGAAGTGTGATGCGTCGAGATGAGCGTCCACGCCTGAGCCTTGAGGAAGTGATTCGCCACCGCAACCGCAAGGGCTGCGCCTTCTTCGGGATCGGTCGCGGAGCCGAGCTCGTCGAGTAGCACCAGCGAGCGCGCATCGGCGAGCCGCGACAGCCGGTCGAGGTTCGTGATGTGCGCCGAGAATGTCGATAGCGCCGCCTCGATCGACTGCGCGTCTCCGATATCGGCCAGGAATGCAGTCAGAATTGGGAAGCTTGCGCGAGCGGCGGGCACCGGAATCCCCGCCTGGGCCATCATCGCCAGCAGCGCCACCGTCTTGAGAGCCACGGACTTGCCGCCGGTGTTGGGCCCGCTCACAATCAACTGGCGATCTTCGGCCGTCAGCTCCAGCGCGAGCGGCACAATCCTGTCGCCGGCCGCGCGCAGATGCTTCTCGAGCAGCGGATGACGCGCGCCTTCGACCCGCAACAGATCTTGTCCAAAGGCAGGAGAAACACAATCGAACTGGCGTGCAAAGCGCGCCCGCGCCAGCGAGGCGTCCACTTGAGCCAACACGCGCGCGCCTTCAACCAGGCTGTGCGCGCAGCCGGCCACCTGGCGCGTGAGCGCGACAAAGATGCGGTGAATCTCCTCCTGTTCGTCCTCGATCAGCCGCACCAGCTCGTTGTTCTGCTCGATGGTTTCGAGCGGCTCCACATAAACGGTTTGCCCGGAAGAGCTGGCGCCGTGAATCACTCCCGTGATGCGGCGCTTGAGCTCGGCGCGCACGGGGATTACGAAGCGCTCGCCGCGAATGGTGATGACGTCGTCCTGCGTGGCGCCTTCGACGGAGAGCTTGCGCAAGGCCGAGCGCAGACTCTCTTCGATCAGCCGTTGCTGGCGCTCCTGCTCGCGGCGGATGCGATTGAGCTCGGGCGAGGCATCGTCGGCGAGCGAGCCGTCGGGCTGAATCTTTCGCTCGATGGCCTCGGCAAGCGGGCGCAGGCTCGCGGTCAGCTCCACAGAGAGCGCCGACAGTTCCGGCAGCTTGCCCGCCAGGCGCATCGGCGGCTCGCGCAGCAGTGCCTGCCACGCGGCCACGTCGTTTGCGAGCCGCGCCACGCTTTGCAGCTCCGCAGCCTCCAGCGCGGCACCGGGGATCTGCGCCTTGGCCGCAAGTTGCGTGGGATCGAACAGGCCGCCGAGCGGAATCGAGACCTGCTCCTCGACAATGAGCCGCACTTCGGCGGCGAGCCGGTGCTGGCGGCCGATCCAATCTTCGTCCGCGGATGGCTGCAGCGCGAGAATCGCCTCGCGGCCCACGGGCGAGGCAGCGAACCCCGCAACCAGAGCGAGCAGCGGCTCCCACTCGAGCGCGGCCAGATCGGCGTGCTCCACCGGCGACGGGATGGGATCGAGGATCGGCATCTCCTGAACCATAGTAGCGTTCGGGGCACAGTTGCGGTTCGGTCAGGCCGCGGTCATTTGTGGATGTGCTGATTGTCGAATCGGTGCGCGGGCAAGTAGAGATACCCGGCGCGGCCGCAGACGAGGCTCGCGGACGCTTGCAGGATCGCCTTTGCCTATTTCGACGACGAGCCGGATTCGGCAGACGAGGACGCGATGGGGCAGCTTGCGCCGCACGCCCCGCCGCATGGAGGCGCGACCTTGGTGTCCGACTTCTTCTCGGCCTGAGCCGCCTCGGACTTCGCGCTGCCCTTCGCGGCGTAGTCGTTCACGTACCACCCCGAGCCCTTGAACTTCAGGCTGGGCGCGGTGAGCGGACGTTCCAGCGCGCCGCCGCACTTGGGACACACCTTCTCCGGCTTGGAGTTGAAGTGCTGAATCTTCTCGAATCGATGGCCGCACTGCGTGCAGCGATACGGATACAACGGCAACGGATCTATCCCTTCGGCGACGAATCGCCCACACCTCTATTGTAGCCGCAGAGCGGCGAATCCAACCAGGATGCGCCGCCCGCGCCGATTGCCGAAGGAAACAGGACCCGCTGCTCTCAATGCACCTTGATCGGAACCGAGGCGCTTACGTTCTCCCAGGCCAGCGTGAGCGTGCCCTTGTGGCCGCCGCTCTTGGCGATCGTGTACTTCAAATCCTCGACCAGCGCCGGAGTGGCGGTCACGGTCATCGCCGTTCGGCCCAGATCCTGCGCGCTGTCGTGCGAAAGGCCCCACTCGCCGTTCTGCTTGTTCACGATCAGCACCCAATGCGCGGGGTCGGAGATGTCGACAAACAACGTGTAGGTTCCGGCGGGAACGCTCAGGCCGCCGATGGTCAGATCGGCATCGGTCTTGAGCGTGGTGGCGGAATTGGCGCCCGCACGCCAGATCGGATACTGCGGATCGTGGCCGATGAGGCCGTCTTTCGTGAAGATCTTGCCTTCGCGGCCCCTTACGCGCGGCGAGCTGTAAGTGATGGTGATGGTCTTCCCGGCGATGGTCGAAGTTTCCGTGGCCGGCGGGCTCTTCGGCGGTCCCGGCGGCGGTCCCTGGTGCATCGGGGGCGGCGCAGTTTGGGCGAGCAGTGTGGCGGCAGCGAGCAAAAGACCCGAACAGACGAATAAGCGCTTCATTGTGATACTTCTCCTCCGCGCGGGGCCTTGTCTTGTTTCAGGGATTGCCCCGACCGAATGATTGTCGCACTGTGCGGCAACGTTGCGAAAGCCGCCTCAAGAGAGCATTGGGCCGAGAGATTCAAGCGCAAGCCGCGCATTCTGGAAGTTGCGCTCGATCGGCACCACTGGAAGCAAAGCCCGTCAACGAATCCGTCGATGATTGCTTGCGGTAACCCGCTCGCCAGACGTCGCCGCGGCGCAAGTTTGTCGATTTGGTTTTTGCTCTATCTTCCCCAATGCGGACAATTGGCGAAAGTCGGACTCAATGTTTTCAGCCACTTACAGAAAGCATATAGGGGGAGGGGGGGCAGCTTCCAGGGAACAGGGAACAGGGATCAGGGATCAGGGAACAGAGATCAGAGAACAGAGAACAGTGGAGTGCACGGCGATCATAGAACGATTCTGCGCCGAAGCAAGGAAATGATCTGCAATTGGGCGAGAGAAAATAATTGGTCTGTAATCAATGGGGTGCGGTTCGATGCCGGCCGGGATGGACTTGACTGGGGTCAGTTGGGCTGGCGGACGAGGGGCAGGGCTGTGGTTTTCCACGTCCGTCCAGGGGGAGAACGGTTGCCATTCCGCAATGAAGCTGCGGGACGATCAGGGACTCTAGGGTTGTGGCTGGTCCTGCGGTCCAGCCGCCGCCCTCAGCTTGTTGGCGAATCGGGGGCATAGCACCCAACCACCCGGCCACACACCTACATTCCCATTGCCTTCTTAATCACCTCAGCTGTCAATATCGCCCCTGTGTGAACTGCAAACTCCAAGGCTGCCTTACCAGCAGCAGCTAAGGCCATCAGCATTCTTGGCCCGTTTCCTTGCCTTGCTGCTTCCTCTGCAACCCGAATCTTCTCTCTTGTACTCTCCCCTTCGGCGCCCTGAATTGATAGCTCGCTCTGCTCCCTCAGTTGAGCAAGTTCTTCGGCAAGTTTTTTCAGATCGATGTCCGGCTTGAGTTTGTTCCATTCGTCGACGAACTGGGCCCCAATTATCTGCGTTCCCGATCCTTGGCTGATTGAGATCCCCGACACGGTTTTGTCACCGGCAATATATTCATTGATGACCAGAGTCCCAACTCGCGCGGGGAGACTTTCTTTGCTTATACCGAGTGCCTCAGCGACTGTGGACCTGTTCTCGTCGAGCACTCTCTGGACGGGGGCAACGATTTCAGTGAGGAGCTCAGGTCGCTGTCGGCTTCCTGCTCGTGTCGTCGCTGTGCTCGCTTTGAGCGCCGCACTCCGGAGTCGAGCCGCAATCTCCTCGCTGTCTATTCGGTCTGCCAAGTCGAGACAGAAAAGTACAAATTGTCGGTTTGCGTCTCCCCGATCGAAAGGAAGGGCCGCCGCGAGTCCTGTAAACCCACCTGCACGCTCCAGTGCCGCCTCAGAGACTCGGATGGATTCTGCTCGGAACTCTTCGAAGTCTGTGGCGAACAGTTCACGACAATCCTCAATTTCCAATTCTTTTGCCATGCGCCCAACGGTTGACTCTGGCACCAACGGACAGGCGCAGACTTGATATCCGCACTGCATGCAAAGGCCGGGGTATCTCTTCAAGAACTCCGACTCGAGGTCGAACGCCCCTTTTTCATCCATCTCTCGTTGCATAGAATGCTCATTCGCGAGGCCCATTAGGTAAGAAAACACGTCTGCAGCTTCTCCAGCAAAGTACTTTGGGTAGCGGTCGAAAACACGAACTGCCTCCGCGAGCTCACCTAACTCTTCAAAAAGGCCCACAATACTTCGCGCGGCATCATCGATAGCGCGCGGATATATCTTTTCAAACATACTCTGCCATTCCCCGATCCCGCGCGGACGCATCTTGTTGTTATCCGTATACTTCTGGCGCAATGCGGTGTGATCCAGGGTCCTCTTTGTTCCATGAACGGCCTTGCATATCGAATCAACATGTGGTGATTGTCGGCAATACGGACAAACATAGGGGTATTTTCGATAAATCAATTCTTCGAGGCTTCTAACTTTGAACTTTGCCATCAGTGGGAAATACCACCCAAGCGCCTTACAAAGCGCGTCCTCAAATGTGGCTTCCTCTCGCTTTTTCTTTCGCACATGCATCGACAGAATTCCACAGACCTCCACGAAGTGAGCGAATGTTCCTGAGGCGGGTCTCTGAGCGTTTTGCTCACTGTAAATGTAGGCGGTCATCCGGTAAATCTCATCGAGACGCGGTGTGTTCTCCATGCGGATCTCCTATTCGCCGCTCTGCAACCTTGCTTCTGGAGTTTGGTAGTTGGGACAAATGATAGACCTCATTGGCCAGAAATAGAAGGATTGGGCTCTAAATCCGCAAAGAGGCCGGTCGGAAAGCAAGGATTACCTCTGCGCTGATAGCCTTGGAATCAAGCCTTGAATGCAAAACGCGGACCTTGCGGTCCGCGTTTCATTCTTTCGACTGATCCTGCGCCGTCAGGCTTTGGCCAGCACCGGCTTTCCCAGCCGCTCACCCAGCATCTCGTGGGCGTGGGCGAAGAATTCGTCCTTCGCGATCTTGCCCGCTTCGAGATCGGACAGGATCTCCTTCTGCGCCTGGTACTCGCGGTTCACGACGCCGGCCTTGGACTGCAACATGCGCCAGGCCTTGCGGCGCTCGACGCAGAACAGGACTAACTGGCGCGAGATGGCATAGGTTGTGGTCTTGCCGTCGTTCTCGACTTTTATATAAACGCCGAAGTCGGGAATGTAGCTGCGGTGCTCGGGCAAGAGGTAATAGCGGTAGACCACGTCCTGCTGCGTAATGCGGACCAGCATGTTATCGAGCGGGATGAGCTTCTCGGCCTGCTCGGGCTTGATCTTCTTGAGGTGATTGCGGAAGCGCGCCTCCGTCGTGCACCAGTGCGCCACGGTGTAGCGCGTGGTCTCGCCGGTGGGCTTGGATTTGGTCTCGTACCAATCGAGATCGATGGAGGGGTTGCCCTTGATGTCGAGCGCTTCCTGGTAGCTTTCGCCGAGGCGCGGATTGAAGACGAACTCGGGTACGCCGCGGGAGTCGCGCGCGCGCTGCGCCTGGAAGAGCGCCATGTCGTCGGCCACGCCGTGCTCCGGCTGGCAGGTGGTGAAGGCCTGCAGGAACATGGTGCCGCGATACTCGAGGCCGTCGAGAATGGCTCGGTAGAGCTTGGGCGCGTTGGCCATGGAGACCTGCGCGACGAAGGGCGAACCGTGGCCGGCGAGGAAGGTCTCGGCGACGGTCTTCTTCTCGGTGTTCTTGCCCTGCGTGGCGGAGCCGAAGACGTTCATGTCGTTGCCGCCGAGCATGGGCGTGGAGTCGGAGTTCTGGCCGCCGGTGTTGGAGTAGACCTGCGTGTCGAGCATGAGCACCTTGACGTTGGGCCGGTTCTGGAGGACGACCTTGGAGGTGTTCTGGTAGCCGATGTCGCCGATGCCGCCGTCGCCGCCGACAGCCCACACCTTGGGCAGCTCGCGGATCTCCTGATCGGTCATGAGCGCGTCGGTAAAGTGCGTGAGATTGTAGTGTTCTTCTTCGGTTAGCACGCCGGATTCCGATCCCGGTTCGCGCGTGAGCAGCGCGTCGGCGAGCCGCTCGGGGATGACGGAGCGCCGCGCGTGATCGACGATGAAGCTCTCGCCCATCAGCCAGCCCACGGTCACGCCGTCCTGAAAGAGCGAGTTCATCCACGGATAAGGATGCGGATTGTTGGGCGCGGTTGAGCCGTAGACCGTGTTGCAGCCGGTGTGCGCGGCCATGGCCATCACGCTCATGCCGTTGGCAAGGCGCCCATCGATCGGCTGCAGGTTCTTGTGGTTGAAGGCTTCGGTGAGCAGGACGGCGGCGATGGCCTCGACGAGCTGCGCGTCGGAGACTGCGCCATGCTCGGCCTCATAGGCCGCGATGCGCGCCCTGGTGTCATTCTCGTCCTCGCCGCCGAGGCCCATCACGAGGTGCAGGATGGCCTGGCGCAGACGCGCGTAGTCGGCTGGGCTGGCCGCCTTGACCGCTGCGAGGCGGGCTGCGCCGTTCTTCTCGAGCTCGCCGGCTTTCGAGAGGAAGCGATCGCTCTTGGCGTGGAAGATGGGCCGCATGTAGGCTTCGGTGACCGCGGCGATGGAGCGCAGTACGCTCTTTTCGCCGCAGCCGGCGCAGGCGCCGTCGCCAGACACCAGCGCGTCGTAGTTGGAGCGCACCATGAGCATGTTGCGCAGCGTGGCGGTCTTGGAGTCGGCCGGGTTCGCGTTGTTGTAGAGGCCGAGGAACTTCTGCGCGGTGTCGGGCAGCAGGTTCAGGAAGGCCGTGCCGGATTCGTGCTCGGCGTTGACTTCCTCTGTCTCCGGCACCATCTTGAGCGCCTGGTGGTCGCCGCAGGCCGTAACGCAGGCCGCGCAACCTTTGCAGAGGTCGCTGACGAAGATGGAGAAGATGCCGCCAGCGCCAGGCGTCTTGCGCTCCGGAGAGGAGAAGATGGCGTTGACCTTCTGATAGGCCATGGGAACCTTGTCGACGATCGCGAGGAACTGGGCTTTGGCTTCGGGCGAGAATCCCGCTTCGCCCGAGATCTCGACGGTCTCCGTGACTTCGCGAACGATCGCGGGCAGCGGCGTTCCCTGCTTGATCTCGGCCAACATGCGCTGGCGAGTAAGCCTCTCGATCTCCGGCAGCTTGTCGAGCATCTTGCGGCGCTCGGCGGGATCGGAGACGTAGCGCGTGACCGCCGTCGAGAGGATCGTGCCGAGATCCTGCGAGCAGTTGGGCAGCGCCGTATCCGGGCAAACGGAGATGCACTCCATGCACTGCGTGCAATTCTCCGGGATGTAGAGCGGGGTCTCGCGGCGTGCCACGTACTTCGAGGCCGTGTCGCCGGTCCCGGCGGCGATGACGCCCATCGCCGAGAGCGGCGTGGCCGGCTGATTGTAGCCGTAGTGCGAGCGGAACTCGGCATCGAAAACATTGATCGAGGAAACGGGCGTGCGGGGCGCTTGTCCGGCGGGAGGCGGCGTGCCGCGGCGCATTGCAGCCACAGTGCCTGCGGCCACCTCAACAAAGGCGGGCGCCTGCGCGAGGATGGGCAGCAGCGCCTGACCACGCAGGCTGGAGTGGTCGGCGGCGGCGATGTCGCCGACCGCGATCTCCTTGACGCGATCGAAGCCCTGGAGCATGACTTCCATGTTCGACTGCACGACGGCTTCGCCCAGCTTGCCGAACTTCTTCACATATTGCTTGTAGACGACGTCGCGGAACTGCTCCTGGGTGATGCCGAACTCCTTGAGCATGGGGCTTACGGCGAAGAACGCGCCCAGAAATGCGTTGCCCTGCATACGCAGTTGCAGATCGGCGCGATCGGTGGCTTTGCGGGCGATCTCGAAGCCGGGCAGGGTAAAGACGCGAATCTTCTTCTTGACGATTTGCTGGCGGGCCCAGATGGGCAGGTTCTGCCAGGCGTGCTCGCCGTCTACGTCGGACTCCCACACCAGGCTGCCGCCTTCCGCCATGCCGTCGAGCGGATTGGTGTGGGTGAATGCCTTGGGATCGCAGCAGAGGACGACGGTCACGTGGCGCAGATCGCAGTTGACGCGGATGCGATCTTTGGCCGCGACCATGAAGTAGCTGGTGGGCGCGCCCTTCTTCTCCGAGCCGTACTTGGGGTTGGCGCTGACGTGGATGACTTCCTTCGGATTGCCCAGCTCGTCGACCTGGTGGTCGCGCGCGAAGAGCAGATCGTTCAAGTCGCCGAGGATGGCGCCGAGATTTTTGCCGGTGGTGATGGCGCCCCATCCGCCGATGGAATGGAAGCGCACGGCGACCGCGCCCTCGGGCAAGAGCGAAGGCGTCTCATCGGCGACGACGGAGTAAGGATGGTCGACGCCAAGAACGAAGAAGTTGGCGCCATCGGCGGCGGTCTTGCCGTCCTTGCGCGCGCGGCCCGCGGTGGCGTACTCGAAGGCTCCAATGATGTGCTCGGGGCGGAAGTCGCGCGAGCCCAGGCCGTAGCTGCCGGCGAAGAAGCGCGGCGTGTCGGCGAGCGTGACGGCCGGCAAACCCGCGATTCCCTGCACCGCCTTCGAGAAGGCCGTGCGAATGTCGCGCCCGAGGGGATTATCGCCGGCGAGCGCTTCGTCGGTGCGCTCTAATATAATGACGTTTTTTTTGCCCTTGAGGGCGGCGACGAGCGCGGCCTCGGGGAACGGGCGAATCACGTTGACGTGGATGGAGCCGACGCTGGCGCTGCGGGTCTCGCGCAGGTAGTCGACGGCGGCCTCAATATTCTCGGCCGCGGAGCCGAGCGAGACAAAGATCGTCTCGGCGTCCTCGGTCTTGTATTCGCTGATCAGGCCGTAGCGGCGGCCGGTAAGATTGGCGAACTCCTCGTAGGCTTCCTCGAGAAAATGCAGGATCGGCTCGGCGAAGTTGTTGCGCCGCGCAGTGACGCCCTGCATGTAGTGTTCCTGGTTCTGGACGGGGCCGAGCAGAATGGGATTGGTGAGATCGACCATCCGGGGAACGCGGCGGCGCGTGGGGCCGAAGAGCGTGCGCTGCGCCTCAGTGGGGCAGTCGATGACGTCGTCGGGCGCGCCGAGATACTCGCGAATCAGCTCCGACTCGTGCTTGTAAAAGGTGCGCTCGAGGTGCGTGGTGAGAAAGCCATCCATGATGTTCATGCCCGGCGTAAGCGAGAGCTCGGTGACGCGGCGCAGGATCAGCGCCTGATCGGCGGCCTGCTGCGCGTCCTTGCCGAAGAGCATGATCCAGCCGGTGTCGAGCGCGCCGTAGATGTCGTCGTGGCCGCAGTGAACGTTGAGCGCGTGCTTGGTGAGCGCGCGCGCGCCGACTTCGATCACCATGGTCGAGCCCTTGCCGGGGGCGTGGTAGTACTGCTCGACGCCGTAGACGACTCCCTGACCGGAGGTGAAGTTGACCACGCGCTTGCCGCAGACGGAGTGCGCGATCGCGCCACCCTGGGCCGCATGCTCGCCTTCGGCTTCAATGGCGATGGTGTTGCTGCCGAAGACGTTCAAATGGCCCTCGGCATAGGCCTGCTGAAAGAGCTCGCCGCCTTCGGTGGAAGGCGTGATGGGGTAGAACACGCCGGCGTCGGCGATGCGCGTTTCAGTGTGGTAGCTGACGAGCTGATTCCCGTTGGCAGTGACGCGAATGCCTGGATAGCGAGCCTTCATAGATCCCTCACATGAGATTTGATTCAGTGGCGTTGAGTTACGCTGCAGCCGTCGCGTTGTACGCGCGTACATTCAGCGCGTCCACGACCTGCTGTTCAGCGGCGGCGTTCACAGGGTTCGCGTCTGACTCTGGGTCAGGCAGCCTCGGCCAAAAATCCCTTTTGGGTTATTACCTCGCAATTCGAGCGGCCGGAGGGGCAAAAAGAGACCTAAGGGGAGGTTACTCTTCATCATCGGCCTAGCATCAGTATGCCTTGAGTGGAGAGACGGTATCCTAACATGTGGGACGACACCCTCCGCCTCCCAGCGCCTGCGCCGGCCAGGGCAAACGCATCTAAATTTCGACTCCGAGTAGTCGGAGCAGGTATTGGTGGTCCCAGGCGGCCTGCAGGCGTTTGCCGTGGATGCCCAGTTTGCAGGTTTTGTCTTGTTTGAGCATGTTGAGGGCGATGCGTGTGAGGATGGAGTAGTTCTGGGCGGCGTGACCGGCACGTTTGCGGCTGAGGTCCTCGCCGAAGCCGACATCGAGTACCCAGTGCAACTTGTTTTCAATGCCCCAGTGCTGTCGGATGGCGGCGTTCAACCGCGCGGCATCGGGCTTGAGGCTGGTGATGTAGTAACGAACTTCGCGTTCGCTGGCGCCGGTCGCCTTGTGGTAACGCTGGGCCTGGATTCGCACCAACCCTTGTAAAGAGGCCCATTCTCCTGGCGCATTCAATAAGCTCAGATCTGCCAGCACCGAGCAGGTGCGGCGTTCCACTCGTCCATGGCCGCAGTCAATTTGATCATCGACGCTATCGGCGGCGAGCATTTGAAACGAGTCCTTGATGTCGGCCAGCAGGGAAGGCTGATTTTCCTTCACCGCCAGCACGTAGTCGGCCCGTTGTGTGACGATCTGGCGGGCAATGGACTTCTGGCAGCCGATGGCATCGATGGTTACCACCGCTCCGCGCAGTTCCAGGGCTTTGAGCAGCTTGGGGATGGCCGTAATCTCGTTGGACTTGTCATCGACCTTGCGCTGGGCAAGCACCAGGTTGTTGGCGTTGGCCCAGGCTGAAACCATGTGCACCAGCGCCTTGCCAGCCGTAGTCCGTGTCCCACGCAATGTCTTGCCATCGATGGCCACCACCTCGCCAGCGCTCAGGCGGGCAATGGAGCCAATCCACGCCGCAAAGCCTTCTTCCAACTCCTCGGTGGCCAGAGCCGCAAAGACACGGTTGAACGTGTCATGAGACGGAATCCCGCCTGGGAGGCGCAGAAAACCGCTCAGCCACGCGCGCTTCGCCTTGCCATAGTTCTCGATCTCGTTCCAACCGTTGGCGCCGCTCAGAATCGCCGCAATCGCGATCAAAAGAATCTCTTCCAGTAGATGCTCCCGCGTTCGCTCCACACGCGGGTCCTTCAACTCAGCAAAGTACTTCAGGGGATTTTCCATATCCCCATCTCACTTCTACATCGCCGCTTGGCATATAGCGATTAAGATGCGTTTGCCCTGCTGCGCCGGCAGCCCCAATCCGCAGGGGACGCGGCGTGCGCTACCATAAACACAGAGTTGGAGTTCCAAATGTTTGTCGTGGTTTGGCAGTTCGAGATTGCCGAGGAAAAGGTGGCCGACTTTGAGGCCGCTTACGGGCCCGAGGGCGCCTGGGCGCAACTGTTCCGCACTTCGCCCGATTACCGCGGGACCGAACTGCTTCGCGACGCGTACGTTCCTTTGAGCTACCTCACCATCGACCGCTGGACCAGCGAGGAGGCGTTCCGAGCCTTTCGCAAGGAGCACGACGCGGACTACGAGGTGCTGGACCGCAAGTGCGACGACCTGACTGCACGCGAGATCCGAGTCGGCGCGTATACGGTCTGAGCGCTCCTAGTCGAGAACCATCAGGTTGTCGCTGAATTGCGGCCCGGCCATGTACCTGAGACCGCGGTCGAATGTGACCAAAACCCCGCCCTCCTTGATCGCCAGGCCGAGTAGATACGCGTCTGTCACCTGTTGATGGCCGAAGATTCGGTCAGCAAACGGGGCGGTCAGGGCTGCCCAGCTTCCAGCGATGGGCCAGTAGCTGTAGCCTGGCCGCTCGGTTAAATCTCTAAGAATTGCGGCGGCCTGAAGAAAAGTCCGCATGATGGGCCCGCTTGCGGGATTGGTAACAATGCGGACGTATCCGGCCTCGGTCAACGGGCAGATTCCCCACTCCTGGTTGACCACGGAATCGAACCATCGTTGTGCGGTCGAGTATTGCGGGTGCTCGATGCTGGTGAGCGCCACCAAGGCATTCACATCAAGCAAACTTTTTCGGATCAAACTCTTCCTCCTCAAGCTGCTTCACCATTTCAGAGGTTAGGATTCGGCCGGTTCTTGGAAGCAGTGGAAGGCCGTTTGGAGACCGCTCAAATTCGAAATGTGCCGGCTCGGGTACGGGAGGCTTCTCGGCTTTTCGAACCAGCTCGTTCATCGCGGCACTCAGGGTAATTCCTCTCGCGTTGGCATAGTACGACGCAAACTCATGGACGTCGTCGTCCAGGGTGATCGTAGTTCTCATACTGGGATTGTGCATCAAATCGAAAATTGATGCAAGTATGCCAAATTGATGCGCATATGGCAACTTAATGCACTTCCAGAGATTTGATGCTGGATTTAGAATTTGATGCTGCCGCACCCCATGCACGTCACGAAGGTACAGGTTTCCCTCTTTCTTCGCTATTTTCCCCTATCCTTCTGTGTCTCATCCTGCTACAATCCCTTCGAAATTCAATTCAAACGCCTCCCCTATTCCCAATGGAAAGCCTGAGATGGGCAGGGTCGGCGATTCTTAAGGAGCCCACCGAATGGCCATCGCAGACGACCGCGCCAAAGCCGTAGAACTTGCCCTTGCACAGATCGAGAAGCAATTCGGGAAGGGGTCGATCGTGCGGCTCGGGTCCCGCGAGGCGCTGCTTCCGATCGCCGTGATCTCGACCGGCTCGATCAGCTTCGACGCGGCGCTGGGCGTGGGCGGCATCCCGCGCGGCCGCGTGACGGAGATCTTCGGGCCGGAATCCTCGGGCAAAACGACCATTGCTCTGCAGGTAATCGCCGAGGCGCAGCGGCTGGGCGGCTTGGCGGCCTTTGTCGACGCCGAGCACGCGCTCGACCCCGGCTACGCAAAGAAACTAGGCGTGGATATCGATAATCTGCTGGTTTCGCAGCCCGACTCGGGCGAGCAGGCCCTGGAGATCACCGAAGCGCTCGTTCGCTCGGGCGCCATCGACGTGCTGGTGGTCGACTCCGTCGCCGCGCTGGTTCCCAAGGCCGAGCTCGACGGCGAGATGGGCGACTCGCATATGGGCCTGCAAGCGCGGCTCATGTCGCAGGCGCTGCGCAAGCTCACCGGCACGGTCTCGAAATCCCGCACCGCTCTCGTCTTCATCAACCAGATCCGCGAGAAGATCGGCGTGATGTTCGGCAATCCGGAGACCACGACTGGCGGCCGGGCGCTGAAATTTTACTCCTCGGTGCGCATCGACATCCGGCGCATCGCCGCGGTGAAAGAAGGCGACACCGTGGTTGGCTCGCACACCAAGGTCAAGATCGTCAAAAACAAAGTCGCAGCGCCGTTCCGCGAGGCGGAGTTCGACATTCTCTACGGCGAGGGCATCAGCAAGGAAGGCGACGTGCTGGACCTGGGCGTGACTCACAACATCGTGGAGAAGTCCGGGGCCTGGTACAGCTACGGCGGCGAACGCATCGGCCAGGGCCGCGAAAACACGCGCACCTTCCTCAAGGAGAACAAGGACGTCTTCGCCAAGATCGACGCCGAGCTGCGCAAGCGGCTGAGCATCGGCGCGGTGAAGGCCGATGTGCCCGAAGTTCCGGCCGGCGGAGAGGCCCAGGCCAAAGAAGTCGTTCGCGGGCGCAAAGGCTAGACCCGTGTCCGTCGGGTTTGGTGCTATCCCAGGTCCAGAAATCGGGACCTGGGGCGCGCAGGTTCATTCGGTCCGTTTCGAAAACACGAAGACACGGTAATAGAAAAGCCGACGGAGCGGTCGAAACTATCGGGGTGTCTATGGTGTCTCTAATTGCAGCCGCCCTTCACAGAGGGTGAACTCGAAGCGCGCGGCTCAGCCCAAGTATCCTATGGGACGGAGGCAGTCCATGCGCGTATCCCTGCGCCGCATCGTTCAGTACATCTTTGTCTTCGCCGCGTGCCCGCTCTCCACACTGCTTGCCGCGCAGCAGCACGTCAGCGTGCCGCGCGCCGACGGCAAAACGACTCCCCTGCTTGTCTACACGGCCGTTGGATCGGGTGAGAGCTGCGCGCCGCTGGCGATCATTTCGCACGGAGCGGGCGGATCGGAGAACGGCTATCGCTACCTGGCGCAGGCCATGGCGCAACTGGGATACACGGCCGTCGCGATGGGCCACCGCGAGAGCGGATCGGCGGCCCTCGAGGCCGACATGCGGCAATATGGGCTGCGCGACGGCGTGCGGGAGCTGGTCGCCGATCCCAATGCCGAACAGGCGCGGCTGCTCGACGTGAGCGCGGCGCTCGAATGGGCCGATAGCCAGTGCAGGGCGCCCTTTCGCGTGCTGCTGGGCCACTCGATGGGCGCCGAGACCGCGATGCTCGAAGCCGGCGCGAAGAACCGGATCGCCGTGGTGTCGCCGCCCGCGGGGCAGGATCGCTTCGACGCCTACGTGGCGCTGTCGCCGGAGGGGCCGGGCATCGTCTTCCCGAACGATGCCTGGAGCGGCATCCGCAAGCCGGTGCTGATCCTGACCGGGACGCTCGATCAGTCGCTGAAGGGCGGGCCGAAGGCGCGGCTGATTCCGTGGAGCGATCTGCCCGGCACGGCCTCGAATTGCCAGTGGGAGGGCGTGATCGAGGGCGCAATGCACATGAACTTCGCGGGCAACGGCATGGGCCACGACAAGGTCGAGGCGCTGGTGACGCAGACGATTGGCGCGTTCCTGGCCGGGGTGCGGCGGGGGGCGTGCTCGCTGCCGAGTCCGCCGAGCGGGATGACGCTGAAGGGGAAGTAACGGAGTTGGCGGGGTTGGCGGAGCCAGCGGGCTAGCGGCGGTGGTTCCCAGGTCCCAGAGGGGAGATCCTTCGACCAGCTCAGGACAGGCTCTCCACCCCAGCGAGCGCACATCACTCGCTGGGGACCCCGGAGCTCTGGGGCATCCGGCGCCGGAGACCTCACGCGCGATATCGCCTGACCGGATTTTCGCTCTGAACGCTGTGCGCCCCGTCGTTCATGACAGGCTGTAAACCGCGCCGGCGGAAACACAATCGTTTTCGCTTTCCGCCGCCGGATCATTGGCGCGGTCCCTGGCCAGCATTTCGAGAAACTCATCCGCCGGGGCCGGGCGCCCGAAGAGCCAGCCCTGGGCGCGAATCGGCTTGTCGGCCTGGACGAAGTATCGCGCCTGCTCCTCGGTCTCAATGCCCTCCACAACGACCTCAAGATGCAGGACCTCGGCCATGGCAAGGATCTGCGGCACAATGCCCACGGACACCGAGCCGGTCCCGATGGCCCGGGTGAACACCTGATCGATCTTGATTCCGTCCACCGCAAGGTCTTGCAGATACGCGAGGCTCGAATATCCGGTCCCGAAATCGTCGATATGCACACGGTGCCCGGCGGCGCGCAACTGGCGAATGGTCTCGATCGCTCTTTCATGGCGCGCCGTGGAGGACTCCGTAATCTCGATGGTCATGCTCTCAGGCCGAACACCGGCCTGGGCCAGCGCCGCTTCCAGCATGGGCACAAACCCAACCTCGGCCAGATCGAAGGCCGTCACATTGACGCTTACGTGGAAGCCGGGGTCGCCGCGCAACAGGGCGCCGAGGTCGCGCAGGACGTGGCGGACGGCGAGACGCGTAATCTCACCCACAAAGCCGCGCTCCTCGGCCCGGCGGATCAGCACCTCCGGAGGCACCGCCAAGCCTTTCTCGTCGGTCCAGCGCACCAGCGCCTCAGCGCCCACAATGCGCCTGCTTGCCAGATCGACCACCGGCTGGTAGACGAGCCGCAGTCCATCTCTGCGAATGGCCCTGAGCAGTTGCTGCTCCAGGGTCCGGTTGCGGCGGTATGCGAGCGAGGCGAGGAATCCACGTAGCCCTCCGGCCAAACCCATCAGAGCCATGCACACGGCAAACATCGGCCGGCCCATTCTATATGCATTCGCGACGGATATCGCCGCCGTCACGCATTCGGGATTGCTCGCCGAGCACCGCGTGGCGGACAGCATACCGCCCACGCGCCTGTAACCATCCTCTCGAAAGACCGGTCCGTTTCCGCCGCTCGATGGGCTGGCCGATTGGCCGGGGAGATGGCGCAGGGACGTCTTCAGGCTGGCTCCGGGCGGAAGGGCTTCGCTGCTCATGTCCATGGCCAGGTCCACGTAAGCCGTACCCGCCTGCAGAACCGCGGTCGCCTGATTGGCGCTGCGGAACGGCGGCAGGTTCCAGTAAATGCGGAAGCCGTCTTCACTTAAGTAGATTGGCTTGAAGCGATCCCGAGGCAGCTCGTTCCGGCCCAGGGTCGTGGAGCAGTCGATCTGTCCACCGGCCATGCGGCCACCCTCTCTCAGGTAGCGCGAATTGAAGAAGATGTGCCGAAAGTAAGTGAGCTCGCTGTCGGAACAGTGGGGAAAGGGCGAGGCGTTCATGGCCGCCAGCGCGTTCCGCGCGTCTGCAGCATAACCGTCCGCGGCTGCCAGACCGCGGTTCGCTTCGCCGACGAGCCGGACTTCGGCCACGCGCATCACGATCGTCCGGGCCAGCAGAAAGCCGACCGACACACCGGCCGCCGTCGCTGCCAGTGTAGCCGCGAGAGTCACCCGAACGCGCCGATTCAATGTGCGCATGGTTGCTCGCAAAGATGTCTGGATACTTCATCGGCACATTTAAGCCTTTTCTTAAATTGCTTCGTGTAAATATCCCCCGGCAGAGCCGGGGGCTTTACGGTGTGAGCCGCTCAAAGCGGCTTGAGCGGGGTCGCTAACGCGGCCCCGACGTGATTGGGGCCGCCTTACGGCGGCTATTTCCACATTCGCAGTTGGTCCAGGCGCTTGTCCTCAACTTCTTGATTGCGGATGTACTCGCGAATCGCCGTTTCATCACGCCCCACCGTCGACACAAAATACCCGCGCGCCCAGAAATGCTGGCCTGCGAAATTCTGCTTGTGCTCACCGTAGGTCCGCGCCAGGTGAATCGTGCTCTTGCCCTTGATGAAACCCACCACTTCCGACACCGCATACTTGGGAGGTATCGAAAGCAGCATATGCACATGGTCCGGCATAAGGTGGCCTTCCAGCACCCGGCTTTCCTTCTGCTCGGCCAGACGCCGAAAGACCTCTCCCAAATGCTGCCGAAGCCCTTCATACAGCACTCGACGGCGGCATTTGGGGATAAAGGCTACGTGGTATTTGCACTCCCATACGGAGTGACTTAGACTCTCCAATTGGTCCATCCAGATTCTCCTTGATGTGTGCTTTGGTCGGCTCACATCTGGAGCTTCTTGGATGGACTCCCGGAAATGTCAAACTGCTACTGCCACCCCGGCAGAGCCGGGGGATCTCCTCTCCCTTTAGAGGCCGCCTCTTGCGGCCCCCCATCTTCCTAGGCTGTGCCAAGAATCAAGCGGCTGCGCGCCTGTTTGTCCCCGCAGCGCAATGCTGCCGTCCTATTGTTCATGACAGGGATAGAGCAACATCGGTCTCGGGTTTGCGAGACAGCGCAAGCTCGCGACGCCTGCATGCGAGCCACGCCAACTTACGACGACCGTCCAGCCAGTTCCTTCGACCCGCATCTGGGAATTGGCCCTGTTCAGCCGGCCAAGGCTCGGCGATCTGCCCGAGCATGATCCGGGGCGAGCGAAAACAGCCCGGGTTACTCGTTCGGGCGCTTTGATTCCGAATGCTGTTCGGACCGGTGATAGGACTGCGTTTGCAGGCCCTTGCGGAAGCCGGATCGGCGATTGGCCGACAAAACTCCGGAGGGGGCCGGCGGTGGCACGCGCGGGCCGGGGTGGGTTCCCACGCATTTGGCGAAGGACGCCAAATGGATGGGGCAACGGGCAAGCGTTCGCGGTCCGTCCCGATTGGCGGTTCCGGCGGGCCGTGGATGCCGTAGAATTCCGTTGGAGCACAAATGCCTGTCAAAGCTCTCTATCCCGGCACCTTCGACCCGCCGACCAGCGGCCATCTCGACCTGATCGAGCGCGGGGCGAAGATCTTCGACCATCTGGTGGTGGCCGTGCTGAACAACCCGGTCAAGGACCCGATCTTTACCGTCGAGGAACGCGTGGAGATGTTGAAGGAAGCGACGGCGGGGATGGGGAACGTGTCGATCGCGACGTTCGGCGGGCTGACGGTGGAGTACGCGCGGCAGCAGGGATGCAGGGCCATGCTGCGCGGCATCCGGGCCATCTCGGACTACGAGCATGAGTTCCAGTTGGCGCTGATGAACCGGCGGCTGGCGCCGGAGGTGGAGACGGTGTTCTTGCAGCCAGCAGGGCGCTACTCGTTTGTGAGCTCGCGGATGGTGAAAGAAGTGTTCAGCTTCGGGGGCGACATCAGCGGGCTGGTGCCGGCGAACGTGCTGAAGCGGCTAGGCGCGCGGATCAAGAACGGCAACGGCGGGTGAGCGGAGCTCCTATACGAGTTCCAGGCGGATCTGGCGGCCGACGGCCTGGGCGGCCTTTCGCAGGGTGCCGAGAGTGACGGCGTCGTATTCGGGATCGAGCAGCCGATCCAGCGCGGCGCGGCTGGTGCGCATACGGCGCGCCATCTCGGCCTTGGTGAAATTTTTCTCCTTCATCGCGTCGGCGAGCTGGCGGGCGAGAACCCGCTTGAGGGCAGCAGCCGTCACCTCTTCGTAGATGCCCTCCTCGCGGAGCCAACTGTCGAACGAAGATCCGATGTGCTTCTCTTTCATTCGCTTTCCCTCATCCGCTTCAGCGCCAGGTCGATTTCAGTCTTCGGCGTCTTCTGCGTTTTCTTCATGAAGCCGTGCAGCAGCACCAATCGGCCCCGATCGATACAGAACAGAATGCGCGCGATCCGGCCACCCGGCAGGTTGCTGCGAACCTCCCACAATCCCCGGCCAAGGAAGCGAACCAGCGGCATCCCAACCGGCCATGAGTACTCCAAGTCCTTGATGTCCTCGCCGATTGCCTTCCGGTCGTCGCGCTCCAGTTCGCGGAGCCACTCGCGCACCGGCTCCCTACCGGAGTTGGAACGATAGAAGTACGCTTCAACGCGCTTGGACTCCGGATCATGCTGAGAATGTATCATTTTTGGTACTTGCCGTCAATTTGCGTGGACTATGGTTCCGCACGATCAAGCTCGACGGGAGGAATGCTAGCACGGCGTGGCCGGTGCGAGCTTTGCGCACCCTCCGGAATCTGGCAAGATGGGAGTATGACCGTCACAGCTCCCGCAAAAGTGTTTGCCGACCGCATTGGCCGGATCGAAGTATCCGCGACCATGGCTGTGGCCGCCGAGGCGGCCAAACTACGCGCACAAGGCGCCAACCTGGTGGATTTCGGGGCCGGGGAGCCCCACTTCAACACTCCACGGCACATCAAGGACGCGGCGATCGCCGCGATCGAGGCCAACTTCACGCGCTACACGGTGGTGCCGGGGATTCCCGACGTGCGCAAAGCGATCGTGGAGCGGCACGCGTGCGACTTCGGGTCGGACTACGCGGTGGACGAGGCGATCTTTACCACCGGCGGCAAGCTGGCGCTGTTCAACGCCGTTCAAATCCTCGTCGATCACGGCGACGAGGTGATCCTGCCGGTTCCCTACTGGGTGAGCTTCAAGGACATCATCCAGTACGCGGGCGGCAAGGTGGTGCTGCTGGAAACCAGAGAGGCGGAGAGCTTCCGCATCACGGCGGACGCGATCGAGCGCGCGATCACGCCGAAGACGAAGGCGATTATTTTGAATTCGCCGTCGAACCCGGCGGGGTCGGTGGTATCGGCCGCGGACCTGGAGCGGATCGTGCGCGTGGCGCACGAGCGCGGAATTTTCCTGCTTTTGGATGAGTGCTACGTGTACCTGAACTATGCGGGCAAGCCGGTGTCGGGCGGGTCGTTCACCTGGGCCAAGGAGCACCTAGTGATTCTGGGGTCGCTGTCGAAGACCTACGCGATGACCGGATGGCGGGCGGGGTTCGCGCTGGCGGCGAAGCCGGTGGCCGCCAACCTGAGCAAGCTGCAGTCGCAGTCCACGTCGAACGCGACGAGCTTCGTGCAGAAGGCGGCGATCGCGGCGCTGACCAGCTCGCAGGAGTGCGTGGCCGAGTTCCGGGCGGAGTTCATCGAGCTGCGCGACTATATGCTGGCGGCGCTCGCGAAGATTCCGGGCGTCACCTGCACCAAGCCGGAGGGCGCGTTCTACGTGTATCCGAACATCTCCGCGTACCTGGGCAAGGGCGGCATCAAGACGGCGACGGAGATGGCCACGCGGCTGCTGCACGAGGCGCACGTAGTGACCGTGCCGGGCGAGGCCTTCGGGACCGGAGAGCACATTCGCATCTCCTACCCGGTGACCAAGGAGAACATCGACGAGGGCACGCGGCGGATGAAGGAGTTTTTGACCAAGCTGGCATAGTACCGTGTCGGTCAGGTTTCGTGCGATCCCAGGTCCCAAAATCGGGACCTGGGGCACCCAGGTTCATTGGGTCCGTTACGAAATCACGAAGACACGGGCCTGGCGGCCGCTTGCCGCGCCGGAGATCGGCGCGCATACTAACAACCGCGGCGCGAATTGGCGCTGCTCCGGAACAGAGGAAAGAACGGGGGAAGCAGGAAATGAAGGGAAAAGTCAAGATCATCGCGGCGTTGAACCAGTCGGTGCACGAAGAGTTGACGGCGCTGAGCCAATATTTCGTTCACGCCGAGATGAACGAGAACTGGAAGTACGAGAAGATCGCCAAGGAGATCAAGAAGCTCTCCATCGTGGAGATGAAGCACGCCGAGCACCTGATCGAGCGGGTTCTGTTCCTGGAAGGAACGCCGTGCCTGGCGGGGCCGACGGAACTGAAGATCGGCAAGACGGTCAAGGAGCAATTCGAGAACGACCTGGCCGGCGAACTGGCCGCGATCAAGATGTACAACGAGTATGTTGCGCTGTCGCGCGAGGCCGGCGACAACGGGACGGCCGAGCTGTTTTTGGCGATTCTGAAGGACGAGGAAGAACACGCCGACTGGCTGGAGGCGCAACTGGGCCTGATCAATGAGCTGGGCGTCCAAACCTACCTGGGTAAGCAACTTAAATCCGAGTAGCCGGCGCCAGCCGGTCGTTTTCGGGGCTCCTGCGAGGCTCGAGGCAAAGCTGCGAGCCTCGCGGAGGGTCGATTTTCGCGCCGGCGGCCGCCCGGGATGTGGGCCGCCGGCAGGAATATATACAATTGCACTGTCCAAGTCTTGACACAGTCGAGTAGGATATCTCTTCAAATGTCTGAAGAAGTCGATTTCCGCCCCGTGATTCTGGCCGGGGGAAGCGGAACCCGTTTCTGGCCCCGCTCCCGGCGCGCCCATGCCAAGCAGGTGCTCGCACTGGACGGCGAGCGCTCGATGATCCAGCAGACGGTGGAGCGGCTGAAGCCGCTGGCCGCCGTCGACAAGACCTGGATCATCACCAACGAGTATCTGGCGCAGGAGATTGCCGATCAACTGCCCGGCCTGCCCGCCGCGCAGATCGTGCAAGAGCCCTTCGCGCGTAACACCGCGCCGGCGTGCGGGCTGGCTGCGTTACTGATCGAGCGCGACAATCCCGCGGCGGTGCTGGGGGTGTTCCCTTCGGACCACGTGATCGCCGACGAGCCGCGGTTTCTGAAGGCGCTGCAAAAAGGCATCGCGGTGGCCGCGGCCGGGGAGAACATCGTGGTTCTGGGCATCGAGCCCTCGCGCGCCGAGACCGGGTACGGCTACATCGAGACCGGCGACCTGACCCAGGATGGCGGAGCGCTACACGTGCGGCGGTTCATCGAGAAGCCCAACCAGAATCGCGCTGAGGAGTTCGTGGCGGCGGGCAACTACTACTGGAATTCGGGGATGTTCCTGTGGTCGGCGCGCACGCTCGCGAACGCCGTGCGCGAGCACCTGCCGGAGACCGCTCCGCTGCTGGAGACGATCGCTGCCGCGTGGGGCACGCCGGAGTTCGACGAGATCTTTCGGACGGTCTATCCGAAGTGCGAGAACATCTCGGTGGACTACGCGGTGCTGGAGCCGCGCTCGGCCAAGGGCGAGCACCTGTCGAATCTCTATTGCATTCCCGCGGAGTTCAACTGGAACGATCTCGGGTCGTGGGCGTCGCTCTACGAGTACCAGGTGGAGACGCGGCTGCGCGGCGACTCCGAAGGCAACGTGGCCGACACCGGCGGCCACATCTCGATCGAGGCCACCGACAACTACATCTTCAGCCCCAGGAAGTTCGTGGCGCTGGTGGGCGTGGAGAACCTGGTGGTTGTGGATACCGAGGATGCTCTGCTGATCGCGCACCGCGACCACTCGCAGGACGTGGGCAAGATCGTGAAGGAGCTGAGCACAAGCGGGCACGATGAGCTGATCTAGTTGGGCGTTCCTACAGTTCAAGCATCTTGAGAAGATCGTCCACGCTCATTCCGTGGTGCGCGGCGACGTGTTTGAGGATGCTGGCGAGGGTGCCTGTCTTGATCGGACGATGGCGGGGGATCACTTCGTGGTTCTCGCCATCGCGCTGCGTTGTGATGCGGATGTGGGAGCCTTGCTGGCGCGTTTGCCGGTAGCCGAGAACACCCAGCGCTCTTACCAGCTGCGGCCCGTCAACGTCGCGCGGCAGCCTCACTGAACCAGGACTTCGTCCCGCACGAAATGCAAGCGGATGATCTTCGGGGACGGCATCGATTCGTCGAAGTAGGTCTTGACGGCGTCTTTAACCATCGCGCGCAGTTCTTCGAGGGTGTCGCCCTGAGTATGGATTCCATACCCGAGGGCGGACGCGGTGTAGCCGCCGTCCACTTCGTCCTCGCGCACCTCGAAGATGATCTCGTTCATCTGGGAATGCCTCACCTGTCTTGGCTCAATGCTACCATCGGCCAAATCGAGCAACAAGGTTACCGCGTCGCGGCGTACAATTCTTGCGAGTCTCGGACAGAAGGAATTATCCGAGCGGGGTGAGATATGCCCGAAACCATCGATTGGCCGACGAGCGCCAAGCCGCACCGCCGGCGCTGGGGCGTCTACGTTCTCATTGCCGTCGTCCTGGCGATCTTCATCGGCGCCCGGACCGCGATCTCTTACTGGGTCGATCTGCTGTGGTTTGGATCGCTGGGCTACACGAGCGTCTTCTGGAAGAGCTTCAGCCTGGAGTGGGGAACGTTCGCGGCCTTCGCGGCGATGACGTTTGCGATTCTGCTGGCGGCGTTTTTCACGCTGCGGCACAGCCACGCCGCCGATCTGCCCCAGACGCACACGATTTACTTCGGCGGGCGGCCCGTCGAGCTGCCGGTGGCCAGGTTCCTGGGCATCGCGGCGGTGGTCGCCGCGGTGGCGATCGCCATCGTCACAGGCTTCGCGATGCAGGCGCAATGGCCCACCCTCGCGCTCTATTGGAATGCGCCGCCGGCGGGAAGCGCCGTGGACCCGATCTTCGGGCGCCCGCTGGGCTTCTATCTCTTCACGCTGCCGGCCTGGCAACTGATCTCCGGCTGGCTGATGACGCTGGCGGTGATGGTATGCGTGCTGGCGGTGCTGTTTCTGATCGCGGCCAGCGGCGGGCGCGCGCTGGGCGGGCGCTTCGCGGCCGCTTCCCTGCCCTGGCGCGGCGTCTCCATCGCGCTTGGATTCCTGCTGGTGGCGCTGGCCATTCGCGAGTACATCGGCCGCTTCTCTCTCCTGTTCGATGAGCACACGCAGTTCGACGGCGTGAATTACACCGACGCGCACGTGACGCTCACCGGAATGCTGTTCGTGAGCGCGGCGCTGGCGATCGGCGCATTGATCGCCTTTGCCAGCGGCATTCTGAAGCCGCGCATGCGCTGGCTGCTGGCGGCCATCGCTCCGGCAGCGGCGTGCTTTGTGGTGATGGGCCTGGCCGGATGGTACGTGAACACGTTCGTCGTGAAGCCCAACGCGCTGAACACGGAGCGGCCTTACATCAGCAACGCCATCGCGATGACGCGGCAGGCCTACGGGCTGGACCGATTCGATCAGCGCGAGTTCCCGGCGGAGACGACGGTGGCCGCGGCCGATCCGGATCACAACCAGGCCACGCTCGAGAACATCCGCCTGTGGGACGTGAGCGCGCTGCAGGATACGCTGCGCCAGGTGCAGGAGATCCGCACCTACTACGATTTTCCGGGCATCGACATCGACCGCTACCAGATCAACGGCACGGAGCGGCAGGTGATGCTGGCGGTGCGCGAGTTGAACCTGGACAAGCTGCCCGAGAGCAGCCGCAACTGGGTCAACGACAAACTGATCTACACCCACGGGTACGGGATCACGATGAATCCGGTGAACGGCTTTTCGCCGGAAGGGCTGCCCGATCTTTACCTGAGCAACATGCCCATGCAAAGCACAGTGCCGGGGCTGAGCGTGACGCGCCCGGAGATTTACTTCGGCGAGCTGACCGATGCCGACGTGTACGTGAAGACGCACCAGCAAGAGTTCAACTATCCGCAGGGCGAGAGCAACAGTTTTACCACCTACGCGGGGACGGGCGGAATCCCGCTGGGCGGATTCCTGCGCCGCGCGCTGCTGGCCTTCGACCGCGGCGACCTGACCAAGGTGCCGTTCAGCGACGACATCACCGCGGAGAGCCGGTTGCTGATGCGGCGCAACGTGCTGGAGCGCGTGCAGACGCTGGCGCCGTTCCTGGCCTTCGATCGCGACCCGTACATCGTGGCCGGCAAAGACGGGCGGCTTTCGTGGATCATCGACGCCTACACCTATTCGGCGACCTATCCTTACTCGGCGCAGGCAGCGCTCGAGGATCAGCCCATCAACTACATCCGGAACAGCGTGAAGGCGGTGGTTGACGCCTACGACGGCACGGTGACGTTTTACGTCTTCGACAAGGACGATCCGATCCTGGCGGCGTGGCGGGGAATCTTTCCGGGGCTGTTCAAGGATGCGTCGACGATGCCGGCGGACCTGCGCGCGCACGTTCGCTATCCGGAATTGCTGCTGAGCCTGCAGGCGCAGATTTATGGCCTGTACCACATGACCGATCCCGAGGTCTTCTTCAACCGCGAGGACCTGTGGAACGTGCCCGGAGCGAGCAGCTCAAGCCAGGGCGGCGATCAGGCAACGCAACCGATGTCGCCGAATTTCGTGCTGATGACGCTGCCGGGCAAATCGAGCGGGCTGGAGTTTGTGGAGATTCTGCCGTTCACTCCGCACAACCGGAACAACATGATCGGATGGATCGCGGCGCGAAGCGACGGCGCGCACTACGGCAACGCGGTGGTGTTCGATTTCCCGAAGACGCGTCTGGTGGACGGGCCGCAACAGATCGAGGCGCGGATCGACCAGAACGCGCAGCTCTCGAGCCAGTTGACGCTGTGGAATCAGCAAGGCTCGCACGTGATTCGCGGCAGCCTGCTGGTGATTCCGTGCGGGCAGGCGCTGCTCTACGCGGAGCCGATCTACCTCAAGGCGCAGAGCAGCCCCATGCCGGAACTGCGGCTGGTGGTGCTGGCGCTGCAGGACCGGCTGGCGTACGGGCCGAACTTCGAGGCAGCGCTGGGCTCGCTGTTCGGATCGCAGACGCCATCGCTGACGCCGGCCGAGGCGCAGCAACCCGCGGCGGGCGCGCCGGGCGGCGCAAAGCCAGCGGCGCCCGATCTGAACGCGCTCATCAGCCAGGCCAGCCACGATTTCGACGACTATCAAAAGCTGACCGCGGAGGGTAAGCTGGCCGAAGCCGGACAGAAGCTCGACGACCTGAAACACGTGCTCGGCGAGTTGAGCACGCACGGAAAATAGGGCGGTTCCAGAGCCAATGTGCCATAGCCAACCTGTTTCAAGGTGGCTCTTTCTTAAGGAAAGAGCCACTTCACCTCAGCGGCATCTGGGTGCGGCGACTCTGGAACCGCTTTAGCCGCCGCCAAAATATCGCAAAGCATCTCAAACCCCATCGCGGAGTTATCGCCATGCCTCGTTTTGCCGCCAATTTGACCATGATGTACCCGGAGCACGGGTTTCTGGATCGTTTTGCCGCCGCCGCGCGCGACGGGTTCACGGCGGTCGAGTTCCTTCTCCCCTACGACCATCCGGCGGCCACGCTGGCGGCGAAGCTGAAGGAGCACGGGCTGCGGCAGGTACTGTTCAATTCGCCGTCCGGCGACTGGAAGGCGGGCGAGCGCGGGTTGGCGGCCGTACCCGGCCGCGAGCAGGAGTTCCGCGACGGATTTCTGCGGGCCATCGAGTACGCGCTCGTGCTGGAGTGCCCGCGGCTTCACGCGATGGCGGGGATCGTGCCGACGAACGTGGATTGCACGCGAGCGCTCGGGGTGTACACGGCGAATCTCAAGTGGGCGGCGGAGCAAGCGCAGGCGGCAGGACTTCAGCTTCTAATTGAGCCGATCGCGCAGCGCAACATGCCGGGCTTCTTCCTGAATCGGCAGGACGAGGCTGATGCGATCGCGGAGAAGATCGGCGCGCCGAACCTGAAAGTCATGATGGATCTGTTCCACTGCCAGGTTGAGGAAGGCGACCTGGCGACGAAGATCCGAAAATATCTGGCCGACCCGAAGCAGACGCGGGTTGGGCACTTCCAGATTGCCGGAGTGCCTGAGCGCCACGAACCCGATACCGGTGAAGTGAGCTACGAGTATCTCTTCGAGCTGATTGACGAGTTGGGGTACGAGGGGTGGATCGGCTGCGAGTACATTCCGGCCGCGGGGACATCGGCGGGGCTGGGATGGTTTCAGAAATGGAAACCCGCCGCGCGCTCGATGTGAGCAACGCGGCGGCGGCAGTTCCGTAATTCAGTTCGGCTTGCTTATTTCTCTACGCCGAAGGTGAACGTTGTCGTCGAGTGCATCGTCTCGCCCGGCTTCAGCAGCGTGCTCGGAAAGTTGGGATGGTTCGGCGAGTCCGGGAAGTGCTGCGTCTCGAGGCACAGGCCGGCGTGCTTCTGATACTTCACGCCGTGGCGGCCGGTGAACGATCCGTCGAGGAAGTTGCCGGAGTAGAACTGCACGCCTGGCTCAGTGGTCTCGACGGTCAGCTTGCGCCCGCTCTGGGGATCGGTGAGGATCGCCGCCAGGTGCAGCGTGCCGATCTTGCCGTTCAGCACCCAATTGTGGTCGTAGCCGCCGGCAAACTTCAGTTGCTCGTTGTCGGCGCCGATGCGCGCGCCAATCACCTCGGGCTTGGTGAAGTCCAGCGGCGTTCCGGCCACCGGCGCCAGCTCGCCGGTCGGAATCAGCGTCTTGTTCACCGGCGTAAAGTGGTCGGCATCGATCTGAATCTTATGGTCGAGGATGTTGCCCTGTTCGTCGCCGTGGAGATTGAAATAAGAGTGGTTGGTGAGGTTGACGACGGTGGCCTTGTCGGTGGTGGCCGTGTAGTCGATGCGCAGCGTGCCGCCTTTCAGCGTGTAGCGCACCGTGACGGTGAGCGTTCCGGGGAATCCCATGTCGCCGTCGGGGCTCACCAGCGTGAACTCGACGCCGCCCGGAACTTCCTTCGACTGCCAGATGTACTGATCGAAACCCTTCGGCCCGCCGTGCAGCGCGTTGGGGCCGTCGTTCAAAGGAATCTGGTAGGTATTGCCGTCGATGGTGAACTTGCCGCCGGCGATTCGGTTCCCATAGCGCCCAACGATGGCTCCGATATATGGATTGGGCTTGATCAGATAGGTATCGAGGGTATCGTAGCCGAGCGCGACATCCGCCATTTTGCCCGCGCGGTCCGGGGCTTTCACACTGACCAGGTGCGCTCCATAGGCGGTTACTCTCACCTCAATCTGGCCATCGGTCAGGGTGTAAATCGGGACGGTCATTCCGTCCGCTGTCTTTCCGAAAATCGCCATCTTTGTCTCTCCCTTTGCGATGGACGAAAACGCCATCGCCACAAGCATGATGAATGCAAAACCTAAAGCCAATCGTTTCACGGTTCACTCCTTCGCCTTCCAGCGCCCGCGCCGCTGCCGAATCGACTTCCCGGCAGCTCGTTCCCCGATCGAAGGGACTCAACCACAATAGCAGCGCGGAGGCAATCCCTCAAAAACAACTGAAACGGCAAACACTCCTATCATATCGCCGCAGGCCAGGGGGCGCTGGACGCAGCGGACGCGGTTTGGTTTGGAGGGCGCGCGCTGGCAGACGCCGGGGCTGGCTATAATTGGCCGTGCTCGACCCGGGATGCGGGCCGGGCAAGGCTGGCGACTGAAGGCGGCTCCGATGAAAGCAAATCTTCCGCGGCTTGCGGCATCGACGATTGGATTCGGGTTCCTACTGGGCTGGTTTTTGGCGGGCATGGGCGCCGCCAGCGAGGCGGGCGCGCAGCAGGCGGCCGGCGGGGTGCAATCTCACCCGGCGGAGATTGTTCTCGAAGGCACGGTGCGCGGGTCGCAGAATCACAGCTACGTGAAGGCGCCGTTCCTGGTCCCCGCGGGAACGGAGCGGGTGACGATCGGCTTCGACTACACCGGCAAAGAGCAGCACACGGCGCTCGATCTCGGGCTGCTCGATCCCGCCGGTCTGCGCTGCTGGAGCGGCGGGAACAAATCGACGTTGACGGTCGGGCTGATGGACGCCACTCCGTCGTGCCTGCCGGGCGCCATTCCGCCGGGCCGATGGAACGTGCTGATCGGCGTACCGAACATCCGCGCGGGAGTTGAGTCGCATTACACGATCCACGTGTTTCTTTCGCCGAGCGGCGCGGTTGCCAAGGAACCAGCGATTCTGCGCGAGCCGTTGCGAAGCGAGCCGGGATGGTTCCGCGGCGACCTGCACACGCACACCGCTCACAGCGACGGTCAATGCCCGAGCCAGAGCGGAAAACCGGTTCCCTGCCCGGTCTACTTCACCGCCGACGCCGCTGCGCGCCGGGGCCTGGACTTTATCGCCATCACCGACCACAACGCCAGCTCGCAGTACGACGCGATGCGCGAGCTGCAACCGTACTTCGACAAGCTGCTTCTGATTCCTGGCCGCGAGATCACGACCTTCCAGGGACACATCAACTTCCTGGGCAGCACGGACTGGGTGGACTTCCGCCTGGACGGAAAAACGGTTCCCGATGCGAACACCCTGCTGCGCGCCGCGGCTCGCGTGGGCGCGATCACGTCGATCAACCACCCCGCGGCGCCGAGCGGAGAGATCTGCATGGGCTGCGGATGGACGCCGTCCGTGCCGGTCGACATGCACCTGCCGACCGCGATCGAGGCGGTGAACGGCGGCAGCGAGCCCTACGGCATCGACGACCTGGGCTTCTGGGACAGGCAACTGAACAAGGGTTGCCGGCTGACGGGCATCGGCGGCAGCGACAATCACCGGCCCATGCAGCCGCTCGATCAGATCGGCTCCGTCGGAAGTCCCACGACGGTCGTCTACGCGACGGAGCTTTCGACGCCGGCAATTCTGGACGGCATTCGCGCCGGACATGTGTTTATCGACGTTGCGGGAACGCGCGACCGGACCATCGAATTCACCGCGCGCGGGGGGGACAAGGAGGCCAGCGCGGGAGACGAGCTTGATGCCGCAGCGGGCGCAGTAGTGAAGCTGGAAGCGCATGTTCTGGCTGCCGCCGGCGGATCGATGCGCTGGATCGTGGACGGAAGGGACGCGACTCCGGCGAAGGGCGCAGCGATCGCGAACAACGACGCATCCGAAACCTTAACGTGGACCAGCGACGGACGCCGCCACTGGATTCGCGCCGAGGTAGCCGGCCCCGACGGCAGGTTGTGGCTCATCGGGAACCCGGTCTATCTGAACTGGAACGACGCCAACGAGTGTCCGGACAGCGCGGCCGGCCGCGCCGGAACAGCCAAACCTGTGCGTTGAAGGGGCTGCCCGCTCAGGCCTCCTCGTAGCCTCGATTGCTGCTGAATCGGTGCGGGGCCGGCGAGCCGGAACTGCTTTCCAACAGCCCCGCGTCGGCGAGCGGATTCAATTGATCCGCGTCCGGCAGAATGCACGCCAGGACCGTGGCCGCCAGAATCCGCACATCCGAAAGAAACGTCGCCTGGGCCATATAGTTCAGGTCGATGCCGGCCTTCAGCGGCCGGATGTGGCGGTTGTAATAGTCGTCGAGGAGCGCCGGATGAATGGGCCGGAGCGCCTCTTCTTCATTGCGGAAAGCAAGCGTAGCGGCGCCGGTGATGCCGGGGCGGAACGGCATATTGCGAATGGCCGAGTATCGCGGCAGCTTGGGCCGCGGCCCGATCAGGCTCATGTCGCCGCGGAGGACGTTCCAGAATTGCGGCAGTTCGTCGAGCTTGAGCCTGCGGAGAATGCGGCCCAGCGGCGTGATTCGGCTATCGCCGTCGCGGGTCAGGCCCGGCCCCGGAGTCGCAGCGGCCATGGTGCGGAATTTGTAAATGAGAAATCGCTTCCCTCCCCGGCCAACCCTCTTCTGAACGAAGATCGCCGGACCGGCCGAGGACAGCCGGATGAGCAGGGCAATGGCGAGCATCGGCAGACAGAAGAAGCCGAGCACCAGAAAGGCGCCGGCCACGTCGCAGAATCGCTTGCCCGCCGAGAGGCTCCATCTGCTGGCCGGTGGAGAGTTCACGATGAATTCAAAAGGAGGCAGGGCTGGGGAAAGGCTCGCGACCGATGCGAAACGGGGAGACGAAGAAGGGTTCTGCTCAGACTTCCGCAGGACGCCAACAGGTTGCATGAGTCACACCTCGACGAAGGAATGCACAAATGCTTGAACTCAGGAAAATAGAGCCGATTTCCGAGCGCCGCAGTCCTTTGGCAGATCAGGCGCCGGGATTCAACCGCTGCACGACTCACGCGACTACTGGGCATTCTTCGGGCGAAATCGAGGCGCGAATCATGAGAAAGCGCTCAGATCCGCGAGTTGGAGGGACTGGAATGGGACAGTTCCCAAAGGCGACAGGCACGGCCAGCGGGCGGAGCCAGACGGCAATTCGTCACTTGACAGCGTTCAGCGCCGCGGCGCTGAGGGTGAGCTGAGACATGATCTGGGTCCAGTCGGCGAGTTCGCGAAGCGCCGACGGACGCACGGTTTTTTCCGGCACGACGACGGTATCGCCCGGATAGAGATGGACTTCGTCGAGGGTGGCGGAGTCGAAGATTGAGTTGCCGCTCTGGCGATGAACCACCGAGCCGTCGGCGCGCAGCACAAAAATCTGATGGCGGTCGGCTTCGCGGGTGGGACCACCCGCAAGCGACAAGAACCTGCCGACCCGTGCATCTTTCGCGTAGAGGAATGCGTTTTGGTTGAACACCGCGCCGACGACCTGAACGGTGGACGGGCGCGACGGAACCACCAGCCGATCCCCATCCTCCAAGGCCATCTCCGGAAGATCGGCTGCGCTGTTGCTGCCGGGAGGCAAGTTGAGAACGATGCGCCCCGTGGCGCGCGCCTGGCGCAGGCGAGTCAAAAAGCTCTGGTTGGGCAGCGCAAGACCGGTTCGCTGACCTTCCTGTCCGTTCTGGCCAGCGACAGCGGGAGACTGGACTGCGTTGCGTTCCATGAGATGTTCGAGACGATCGGAGATCTCGTTCATCCGCTGCTGCTCGATGGCCTGGGTGCTCTTGCGCGTGAATTCGGCGCCGAACAGATAGGCCTTGGACGTCAACCCGCCGGCGCGCTCGACCAGCGATCGCAGCGTTTCTTCCGGAGACACGCTGTAGACGCCGGCGTTCACGATTTCCCCTTCCAATTGCACGTACTTGGTTTTGCGATCGATGGGCGGATGAATGTCTTCCTGGGAAAAAACGGTAATGACGTCGCCCGGCTCCAGGGCCAGGTCCTGTGAAGCGTCGCGATCGAAGACGAGCTTTCCCAGGCCAAACGGAATCAGCGAAGTGGTCATGGTTGCAGGATCGAGTCTCTCGATCACGGCATAGTTCCAATCGGTTTCGCCGCCGGGGCTGGACAAAACGGGAGGTTTCTCGGTGTTTTGGCCGGCGGCAAGAGCACTGTTTCCTCCCTGTTCCGATTTGCCGGGAGCAATCGGAGGGGAATCGGGCCGATCCGGTTTGGCGGCAAATTCCGGAGCGGGCGCGGTGGCAGATTCCGCAGCCGGCGCTTCGGCGAACTCCGGAGCGGGCAGGCCAAGCTGGGTGCGGCGCCACCAATAGCCCCGCGCGACCAGCGAGTCGCGATCGGGGATCAGGTCGCTCAGATGCATGCCGGGACGCCAGCGAAAGTGGCCGGGATTGGCGACCGATCCACGCAGCGTGACCGTGTCGCGGTAATTCGACGCGATGGGATCGACGCGAACAATGTCGCCGTCCGCCAGCTTCGCCGAGAGGCCCTCGGCGTCGCCGTCGATCTCAAATGCCCTGCGCACCGCGCGATCGGCGATGCGGTCGACGGAAATGCGCGCACCTGCCGCCATCGGCGTTCTGCCTCCGGCGGCGTCGAGCAGGCCGGCGAGCGATTCTTCCCCGCGCAGTTCGTAAATAGCCGGCTGGCGCACGCTGCCGAGTAAAGCCACCTGCGGACCCACGGGGGGAATGTAGAGTACGTCGCCCGGCTGCAGCTTGACGTCGCCGGTTTTGTCCCCCTTGACCAGCAAGTCATAGAGATCGAAGTCGGTCAGGACCCTGCCGTCGCGCTTGAGCACGACATGGCGCATGGATCCGGCGTTGGACGGCCCGCCGCTGAGGAAGACCGCGTCCACCAGAGTGCTGAGCGCGCTGACCGTGTACTCGCCCGGCTGGCGCGACCAGCCGGCGAGATACACCTGGATGGAGTGGATTTCGCCCAGGTCGACCGAGAGCTCGAAGTTGCGGTAGATGCGCTCCATGGCCTGGCGAAGATGGGCCTCGGCCGCGGCAACGGTCAGGCCGGCCACGTGGACGGCGCCGACCTTGGGAAGGTAGATCTGGCCCTCGCGGCCGATGCGCAGATTGGCGCTGAAGTTGACCTGGCCCCAGATGCGGATCTGCAGTTCGTCGCCGGCGCTCAGGATGAGATCGGCCGGGGCCGGCGCACGGTCGACCGGGCCGAACGACACCTGCCGGTCGGTGAACAATCCGGCGCCGTAGACGCGTAGCGATTGGCCGGTCGTGGCATCGACGAAGCGCTGAAACTCGGAAGGCGGCTCGGGCGGGAGTTGCACGGGCCTTGGCTGCGCACGCTCCCTCCCGGAGGGCCCTTCGTTGTATTCCGAGCCGGCGGGAAGGCTGCCGACGGCGGTGGCCTCGCTGGAGAGGTCGGGGCGCGGCTGCCTCTGATCCGGCCCGGAGATGTCGAACACCGCCGGAGCTTGCTGCGTCGAAGACGGCGAACTCAAGGGCTGTTGAACCTGGCAGGCGAGGGAGTCCGGGGCCGAGTCGTCGGAGCACTGCGCGTGCACGACCGGCGGACAAAGGGCGAGGACCGCGGCAAGAAGAGACCAGAGAAAGGCGATGCGAGCCCGACCGCTCCGCGGGGATGAATTATTTCTCATACACGGCCATTCTTTCCGCGATGCAGCGGGACCGCGAGCGGAAATCGCGGCGCCGATCCCGTTCGTTCCCGAATCCAAACTCGCGACAAGATTCTTCCCGGAATTGAAACGACCGTCTCGTTGCGCAGCAGATCGTTGCTCGAACGAATCTCGCTCGCCGGTAATCTGGGCGCAGATTTCGAATCCGCGCCCCGGCGATTGACGCAAGCCTCCTGCCCGAAAAGAGGTGTGCCGAATGAGCCGAAGCCGGCGAATGCGAAGGGGAGGCATGTCGACCGAGACCCGGGAGCCGCTCCGCTGACAACGGGGCAAGTCAACCCCGTGCTGGTGTCGCTGCTCAAAGCGGCATCGCGGCGGCGGCGGCTGGTCCTGATCGCAACGCTGGCCATGGTTCTGCTGTCGGCGGCCATCGCCGCGCTTCTGCCCAACCTCTACACGGCATCAGTGGTGATCCTGCCGCCGCAGAACAATTCCGGCAGCGCGGCCATGATGGCGCAGTTGAGCAACATGAGCTTGCTGGGATCGATGGGCGGCGGGCTGGGCATCAAGAACCCCAACGACATGCAGGTGTCGCTGCTGAAGAGCCGGACCGTGGAAGACGCCATGGTGGAGCGCTTCGGCTTGCAGGCCGAATACCACCGGCGGACGGTGTCCTCGGCACGCAAGCACTGGGAGAGGATGACGGCGATCGACAACGGGCTGAAGGACGGCTTGATCCGGATTTCGGTGACGGACCACGATCCGCGGCGAGCGGCGGAGTTGGCTGGCGGATGGTTGGACGAGTACCGGCGGCTGACGGCGTCGCTGGCAGTGACCGAGGCCGCGCAGCGGCGGCTGTTCTTCGAGCGGGAGATGACGGCCGCGCGCGAGGATCTGGCGCGCGCCGAAGACAACTTGAAGGAGACCGAGCAGCGGACCGGGGTGATGGAGGTCGACGGGCAGGCCCGGGCGCTGATCGCGTCGGCGGCCATGCTGCGCGCCAAGGTGGCGGAAAAGCAGGTGGAGATCGGCGCCATGCGGCAGTTCGCCGCCGACGGCAATCCCGACCTGGCGCGCGCGGAGCGCCAGTTGAGCGGGCTGGAGAGCCAATTGAGCGCCATGGACCTGGACAGCGACCACGCCGCGGGCGACCTGATCTCGCCGAAGGGAAGAATCACGCAGGCCGGGCTGGACTATACGCGCGCGCTGCGCGAGGTGAAGTACCGCGAGGCGATGGTCGATCTGCTCACGCGCCAGTACGAGGTGGCGCGGGTGGACGAGGCGCGTCAGGGATCGCTGATTCAGATTGTCGATCCGGCCGCCGCACCCGACCGCCCCAGTTCCTATTACCGGCTCTGGATTCTCTTCGGGGGGATGGTTCTGGCGCTTCCGCTGGGGCTCGGTGCGGCAGGAATCGCCGAAGGCATCGAGGCCGCGCGCGGCTTGCGCCGCCGGTGCGGAAGCTGGATAGCAGTGGTCGAGCAGGGCTTTGCACTGGAGGCGCGATGAGGCCGCCGCGGGTGCTGGGGATCGACGGGGCGGTGGCGTACGCCTCGCTGGCGCGGCTGACGAGCATCGTGGGCAGCACGGGAACGGTGCTGCTGATCGTGCGCTTCCTGAGCCCGGCCGAGCAGGGATACTACTACACCCTGCTCAGCCTGGTCTCGCTGCAGGTGGTGTTCGAGCTGGGCTTCTCGTTCGTGATCCAGCAACTGGCGGCGCACGAATCCGCGCGTCTGGAATTGCTGCCCGACGGCAGCGTGACCGGCGATGCGGAGGCCCACGCGCGGCTGGCGTCGGCGCTGCAACTGAGCGTGCGCTGGTACACGGTTGCCGCCGCAGCGACGGCGGCGGTTCTGGCGCCGCTGGGGATGGCGTTCTTCTCCCGTCACGCTGGCGCAGGCGCGCACGTGGCCTGGCGCGGGCCGTGGCTGGCCGCGGTGCTGGCCTGCTCGGCCAGTCTCTGGTGTGTGCCGTTGTATTCGTTTCTGGAAGGCTGCGGGCAGGTGCGCGCGGTGGCGGCGATGCGCGCGCGTCAGGCGCTGGCCGCAATCGTCTTTGCCTGGACGGCGCTGCTGTCGCATCGCGGCCTTTACGCGCCGGCCATGATGCTCGTGGGGCAAACCGCGGCGGGCCTTTTGTATCTCGCGTTACACCGGCGCCTGCTCGCCGGGCTGCTGCGCCACCGGCCCGAGGGCAACGCCATCGACTGGAAGCGCGAGGTGTGGCCGTTTCAGTGGCGCATCGCGGTGAGCTGGCTGTGCTCTTACTTCACGGTCCAGGTGTTCGTCCCCATCCTGTTCGCCCTGCGGGGCCCGATCGAAGCCGGACAGATGGGCATGTCGCTCAGCATCGCCGGCTACATGACCGGATTGGTGTTGCCGTGGATCTCGACCAAGGCGACGCCGTTTGGGCGGCTGATCGCCGGCCGCCGATTCGAGGACCTGGACCAGTTGTTCCGGCGCACGCTCGGCCAGGCGATGACGGTCTTCGGTTTCGTGGCCTTTGGCGTGTGCGCGGGAGCGGCCCTGCTTCCGGCTATCGCTCCGCGGCTGGCGGCGCGGATGGTCGCGCCCCAGATCTTTCCCCTTCTGGTTGCCGCGGCCGGCGCGAATTGTGTCGTGCAGTGCCTGGCCATCGTGCTGCGCTCCTTCAAGCGGGAGCCCTTCCTCGGCCAGTCGCTGATCGCGGCTGCGCTGACCGTCTCTCTGGCCGCGCTCGCCGCTCCGCGCTGGGGCGGAGCCGGCGCGGCCTTCAGTTACCTGGCGGCGACAGCGGGGTTCGCGCTGCCATCGGCCCTGTCGATCTTCGCGCGCGCGCGGCGCGAGTACCTCGGCCTGGGCGCGGCGGCGGCATTTGCGGGAGAGAGATGAACGGACCGCGAGGCGGAATTCGGAACCTACTGGTTCGCATGACGGGAAAGAGAGGGATGCAATGGTCGAAGAGCTTTTGCAGTTTGGGCGGGTGACGCGGCACCTGCCTTACTTTCGCGGGATCGGCGTGCTGAATCGTTTCTACCGGCTCGCGCTTCCCAAAAGGGAGTTGCACCTGAGTGTGGACGACTTCGACGGCGATCTGAGGCTCGCCAACCTCGACGTGCGCGACACCGCCGGAATCAACGTATGGCACCGCCCCGAGTTTTACGACAAGAACCAGCGCAAGCTGTTTTGCGACGCAATCGAGCCGGGAAGCACGGTCCTGGATGTGGGCGCCAACATCGGCATCTACACGCTGCTGGCGGCAAAGCGGGGGCCCGGGTTTTTGCCATCGAAGCCGATCCGCGAAACCTCGACATGCTCCGGCGTCACGTGCGCATGAACGGGTTCGAACATCGGGTTACGGTTCTTCCCATCGCCGTGGGCTCCGAGCAGGGCACGGTCCCGTTGTTCCGTTTTCCGGGGAACTGGGGACATTCGAATCTCTTCGAAGGCGCCGACCCGGTGCTGGTTCCGTGCGCCACCATCGACTCGCTCCATCTGCCGCCCATCGACGTCTGCAAGATGGACATCGAAGGCAGCGAGCTGAGCGCATTGAAGGGCATGGAGAAGACCATCCGCCGATCGCCGCGGATGAAGCTGCTGATCGAGTACGCGGAAGTCCTGGGCGCATCGGCGGAGATGACCGACTTCATCCGCGCGCGGTTCGCGCCGGTCTACGCGATTCGCCAGCCCCCTCTCCGTCCCAGGGGACCACTTACGGCGGGCACGAAGCTGCCGCCATTCTGCGATCTTTGGGCCTCCCGGTCCTAGGGACTGCCCGCGGCATTCGAGGAGAGAGAAATGAATCCCGGGGTTCCATCCAGAGTGCTGATCTCAGGCGGCCACGAAATCGGCGGCGTGGCCAGCTTTGCCGAAGGTCTGTGCGAAGGCTTCGCGGAACTCGGCGTTCCGGCGGAGATCGTTTCTCCGCGGCGGATGGCCGCGCGCTGGCGCGATCTGCGCGATCCCGGAGTGCTGAAGATTCTCTCCACCACCGCGGTCTTCGCCGCGCCGTTCGCGCGCCGGGCGATCTGCGTGGCGCACGGTTTCCCGCGGGCCGACATGCAGGGCTGGATCAAGACCGCCGGCATCCTGGCCTCGTACAAGCTGGCCAACCTGAGCTGCTGCAGGCTGGCCGCGGTCTCGTACTACTCGGCCGTGCACCTTCGCACCCTGTTCAAGCTCCGGGTCGACGCGGTGATTCACAACCCGCTGAACGGGTTGTTTCTGGAGGAGAGCGGAAACGGGGCGCAGGGGCGCGACGCCATCGTGTACGCCGGACGGCTCCATTCGTCGAAGGGACTGAGCGCGATCGTTCCCGCCATTCGCATGCTGCTCGACGAGGACCCGCATCTGCGCGCGGCGATCATCGGCGACGGCGAGCTGCGGCCCGCGCTGGAGGCCGCCGCGGGCGGCGACCCGCGCATCGAGTTTACCGGGCCCTTGCCGCGCGACAAGGTGCGAGGGTGGCTGCGCCGCGGCCGGGTGTTCGTGTCGGGCTGCGAAACCGAGGCCCTGGGCATCGGCTATCTGGAGGCCCTGAGCCAGGGATGCGCGGTGGCGATGCCGGCCTGCGGCGGCGGCCTTGAGATCGCGCCCCAACTGATCGGCAGGACCATTCACCTCTATTGCGGCGCGGGAAGCGATGCCGTGGCGCGAGCGCTGCGATCGGCCCTGGCCGCCGCGCCGGCAACGGCGCCGCTGGCCGCGTATGCTCCGCGCACGGTGGCCCAGGCCTACCTGGCAGCCGACCCCGACGGCCGCACCGAGCCGGCCCTCTTCACGGAGGCCGTCACGTGAGCAGCCCGATCGCCGGCGGCGCATTGTCCGAGGATCCGCGGCGCACCCTGGCCGCGCTGTGGAGCCTGACCTTCCCTTCGGCCCGGGTCGCGCTGGCCGGCGCGCTGGTCGCGTTCAGCTTTGTCTGGCCCTACTTCAACTACACCCTGGTGGACCCCAGCAGCCAGGTGGAGATCAATTTTCTGCCAGTCTTCCTGGCCGCGCTTCTGGCGCCCGAGGTCACGCTGCGCGAAGGGCGCGTCCTGCTGCTCGCGCTGCCCGTGTTTCTGGTCGCACAGATCTGGGGCAACCCGACCGCGCCGCTGCGATTGGCCATCGGCATCGTCCCCCTGCATTTTGTTCTGAATCTCACGCGCCACCAGCGGGAAAGAGGCCGGAACCTGCTTCCGCCGAACCTGGCGTATCGCGCTTTGCAGGCGCTCGTCTGCTTCTCCATCGCCCAGACGGTGGACCTCGAGATCGTCCCCATCTTGCCGGGATGGCTGACGGACACCCTGACCGCCATCCTGCCGCGCTACTCGGGAATGCCGTACGATGAATTCGGCATTCACGGCGTGCAGGGGTGGGCATCGGAGCCGTCGGGCGCGGCGGTGATGGGGCTTGCCTTCGCCCTGGCGGCCATTGCCCAGAATCCCGCGCGGCGCTGGCGCGTGCTGGCGCTGTTCGCCGCGTTGACCGCCGTGAACAAGTCGGTCTATGCGCTCATGCTGCTGGTTCTTCTGAGCGCGGGCTGCCTGGCCACTCTGCCCCGCAGGCGCTATGCGCTGGGGGCATCTTTGCCCGTCGCCGCCGGGATCGCCTGCCTCGTCGCCCGCTCCGCGCGGCTGGTGGATCTGCACTCCAATCTGCTCATCAACGGCGCCAGCAGCAGCACCAACAACGAGATGGCCCGCATGACGCAGATCCTGGCTCCGCTCGGCCAATTCCCCCATGTGTACAAGCCTCCGATGCTTTTCGGGGGAATCCTGCTCGAGCCGATGGGCCTGCTCCCGCTGGTGGCCGGATACGGGAGCATCTTCGGGGTCGTCTGGCTGGTCTACGTCCTGCGGCGCAACTTTCCCCTCCGCCAGGTTCCCCTGAGGCCGCTGGCGCTGCTTGCCGGACTGGTTCTTCTTGTCCTCACTGCGCCGGACTTCATTCCCGCGGTCGTGGCGCTGGCCTGCTTCATGGTTCCCGCGCGGCGGGAAGGCCCGCGATTCGGCTCGCTCCATGGGGAGGCGTCATGAGATCGGACGCCACCCTCCAAACAGTCCCACAGCCACCTGTTCGCGCCCCTGGAGCCGGATCGCGCCCCGCCCGGCGGGCTTGTCCCGAGCAAGCGGCAGAATCCCCCGCTTATGCGCGATGGGCTTCCCAAGAAAGGTCGCACAATGCCTTTGGTCTCGATTGTCACTCCTGTCTATAACGCCGCGCAGTGGCTCGAGCAGACGCTGGCCTCGGTGCGCGCCCAGACCCTGACCGACTGGGAGCACCTGCTGGCCGACGACGGCTCGACCGACGGTTCTCTCGCCATCGCCGTGGCCGCGGCGCGCGCCGACTCGCGCGTTCGCGTGCTGCGGACGGGAATCAGGACGGGACCTGCAACGGCGCGCAACCGTGCGCTCGACGCCGCCCGCGGACGGTTCATCGCTTTTCTCGACGCCGACGATCTGTGGCTGCCGGATAAACTGGCCCGGTCGGTGGACTGGCTCATCGAACACGCATACGACTTCGTCTACCACGATTACCGGCACATCTCGCACGACGGCGCCCGGGTGGGCGCGCTCATCCGCGCGCCGGAGACTCTGGATCTGCGCACGCTGCACACGCGCCGCGGGCACGGCGGCTGCTTGAGCATCGTCGTCGACCGGTGGCGGGTTCCCGTGCTTCGCTTTCCCAACATCGAGCCCCACCACGCCGAGGATTTCTGCACCTGGCTGTCGCTGATCCGCGCCGGGCATGTCGGCCATCGCGTCCCCGCCGACCTGGGCCGGTACCGCTTGTCGCCAAAGAGCCGCTCGTCGAACAAGCTGGCCGGGGCAATCAACGTTTGGCATCTCTACCGGAATTTCTCCCGGCTTCCGGTTCCTTTGGCCGCGGCCTGGTGGGTCCAATATGCGTGGAACAGCTTTACGCTGTACCTGCACGCGCGGCCGCGGTAGCGGCTTGGCGGCGGCAGGCGAAACCAGTCTTCCCGGCGCGGCATCGCGCAGGGCGGCGCCTGGAAGCGCGGACTTGCACGGAAGCAAATGATTCAAAAATGACTTATGGTGGGCGCTGCAGGATTCGAACCTGCGACTTCCACCGTGTGAAGATGGCACTCTACCGCTGAGTTAAGCGCCCAGAGAGGTTTTCGGGGATTGTGGCCAACGCACCAGCCGAGCGGTAGACCTCGATCCGGAGCAGGCGCGGCCGAATGGGCCGGTATTTCCCTCGAAACCCCCGGAAACTGCGGGGCCAGGGGAAAGGCGGCGCAAACGGCATCCCGTAGAGTAGAGTAACACCAGCAGGGCTTTGGGGCCAAAGGCGGCCGCGTGCAGCCAGTTGGTGGTGTGCCCGGCGGCGGCCAAAGCCGCGCAGATCGCGATTCATGCTGAGGAAGGCGACGTCAATCCGGCAGGAAACCGAGCTTCCGTACGACGGGGAAGCGGCGCTCAAGCCCGCCCCCGGCCAGGGCGCGCCGCACCTGCCGTCGAATGTGACCCGCGCCGACGCCCGGGCGCAGGACGCCTCGCCGGATGGCGGGGAGCCGGGCTCCGTGGATGGCGATTCCGGCGAGCAAACCGCATACGAAGCGCAACCTTCCGGCCCGGATGGGGTTCGAGAGGATATGGCGAGCATGGCCCTCAGCGGTCCGGCCCTGGGAGTGGGCCCGGCAATCCGGCAGGGCGAGGCAGGAGCGAGCCTGCGGGCGGATCTGGATCCCACAAGCGACGCGGCGATCATGCTGCGCGTGGCGGCGGGCGACGAGGCCGGGTTCAACTACCTGGCGCAGAAGTACCACCGGCCGATGATCCACTTCCTGTACCGGATGGTCGGCAACCAGGCGGTTGCCGAAGAGCTAACCCAGGAGGTATTTCTTCGCGTCTATCGTGCCAGAGCGAGTTATCGGGCCGAGGCCCGGTTCACCACCTGGCTCTACCGGATCGCGACCAACCTGGCGGTGAACCACGCGCGGGACACCAAGCACGAGCGGGCCGCGCAGACGATTTACCTGGATCAGCCGGACGCGGAGACGGGAACGACTCCGGACGTGGCCGACGACGAGCCTTCGGCGGAGCAGCGGCTGTTGCGCGACGAGCGCATGGCCGCAATCCGCCGTCATGTGATGGCGCTGCCCGAACGGCAGCGCATGGCCGTGCTGATGCACAAGTACGACGGGATGGATTACCGGCAGATCGGGGAGGTGCTGAAACTGAGCGAGTCGGCGACCAAGTCGCTGCTGTTTCGCGCCTACCAGACGTTGCGGGACAAATTGAAGGACTTTGTTTGAGGGCGAGAGAGGAATCGAGCCGGGGCCGAGCGAATCGGAAACAACCGGCGGAAAAATGGGGGGTTCAACCATGACGAAGAAAAATTGCATGGGGATGGAATCCGAGCTGGCCGCGATGCTGCTGGAGCCAGACGCGGTTTCTGCCAAGGTTCGGGAGCACGTTGCGAAGTGTGAGCGCTGCCAGAGCGAGATGCGGGAGCTGAAGGCCACCATGGAGCTAATGGACGCCTGGCAGGCGCCGGAGCCAAGCCCGTACTTCATGACGAGGCTTGGCGCGCGGATCCGCGAAGAGCGCGAAGCGGAGCCGGCCGGCTGGCTGGCAGGCGCCCTGGCGCGGCTGCGCGCCCGCCTGACCTACGGCTCCAGCCTGCACGTGCGTCCGCTGGCGGCCATGGCGTTGACCATCATGCTGCTGGTCGGAGGCGGGACCTACCTGGGCATCACCGACTGGATGCAGCCCGCGCAATCGGGCAGCCAGGATGCGGCCGTGGTGCACGATCTGCAGACGCTGGATAGTAATGCGCAGGTGCTGGATCAGATGGAATCTCTTTCCAGCAGCGAAAGCGGAGACTAACCCGAAGGAGATTTCGGTTCCCCGCACGGAGTAAGGACTCGTGAACAGGACCCCCAATACGGAAAGAACCGGTAAGGCTGCCAAGGCAGCGGTGGTCCTGTTTTTGTCTCTCGCTGTGGCCGGCGCCGCGGGCCAGCGCAACCAAGTGCAGCGGCAGAGTCCGCCGCCCCGGGCCGGGCTCGGGCAGCGGCAAACGCAGCAGCCGGCGCAGCGCCAGAATCGGAACCAGCAAGGGCAATTTCAAAATCAGCAGCGGCAGAACCCGAATCAGCTGGGCCGGTTCCAGAACCAGCAGCGGCCGCTTCAGAATCGGGGATTGACCCAGAATCAGCGGGGACTTCAGAATCCGCAGCGGCCGTTCCAAAATCAGCCGCAGTTCCAGAATCGGCAGAGGCAGTTTCCGCTGACCCCGCAAGGGAATGGCGGACAGCGCAATGGTCCCCAGTATCCCGCGAACGGCGGGCAGTATGGGGCCCAGGGTCCCGCGATGGGCCACGCGACGGTTCCCCCTGTCGGACGGCCGGGAAGCACCTATCCCGGAGCTCAGACGCCGGGGCACCTGGGCGACTGGCTCAATCAGCACCGGAGCCTCCCCGCTCAAGACCAGGAGCGGTTGCTGCACAACGACCCCAGCTTTAACCGGCTTCCCCCCGCCACGCAGCAACGGCTGACGCAACAGTTGCATCAGCTGAACCAGATGCCCGAGGAGCAGCGCCAACGGCGGCTGGCGCGCAGCGAGATGCTGGAGCGCATGTCGCCGCAGGAGCAGATGCAGGTGCGCCAAGCCGGCAGCCGCTTCATGGCGCTCGCCCCGGACCGCCAGGCGACGGTGAAGCGCGCGTTTCAGGATTTGCGCTCGGTGCCGCTCGATCAGCGCTCGACGGTGCTGAACTCGGCGCGCTACCAGAGCCAGTTCTCGCCGGATGAGCGCGACATTCTGACCAACCTGCTGCGCGCCGAGCCCTACGAGCCGCCGCGGTAACAGACCGGCTGTTAAATTGAATTCAATTTCGAAGGATCCGCGGCTCCCGCCGCCTTCCCGTCAGGCGGCCAACCGGGCAATCTTGACGCGCCGGTTGCGAATCGCTTTCGCGAGATCGAAATTGGCCTGCAGCCTGATCCACACTTCCGGGGAAGTTCCGAATGCCGAGGAAAGCCGGAGAGCCATGTCGGCCGAAACGCCGGTCTTGCAATGGATAATGCGCGACAGATTTGCCCGCGTGATCTTCAGATGTACGGCCAAGGCTGAAACGGTCAGACCGAGGCCTTCCATGTACTCTTGAACTATCTCGCCCGGATGTGCAGGATTGTGCATCATGCGATCTTCCCCCTAGTGATAATCCCGATAGTCAACCAAGACAGCGTCTTCGCCTTCAAATCCGAACGTGATGCGCCAATTGCCATCGACACGCACGGACCAGTGATTCTTCAACTTTCCTTTGAGCGGATGCAGATACCAACCCGGCACGTTCATCTCCTGCGGCGATGTGCTGGCCTCGAGCAAAGTCAATTGCCGGCGGAGCTTCGCGGCGTGCGCCGGTTGGATGCCTGCTTTGCTGTCCGTGCGGTAGAACTTCTCCAGTCCAGCGTGCCGGAAACTCCGAATCATCTGTATAGCGTATCGATACAATCCTCAAACGTCAAGGACGTTTTCCAAAACTAAAGCATTTCTCCTGTTGCAATGGAGTGTGTATTTTGTATCCCACCCTAGCCGCAGAAACAAAGACGCGGCGAGGGTGGGGCACCCACCGCTATACGCCAACAGGAGAACGGCTCTAAAGGCGGCTCTTGAAGAATAGGAGCGACTTTTCGAGCCCCTCCCTGAGCTCGACCCGCGGCTCCCATCCCAGCAGCGCCTTCGCCTTCGCGATGTCGGGGCGGCGGCGCGTGGGATCGTCGACCGGCAGATCGACGTGCACCAGCTCGCTCTTCGAGCCGGTGACTTCGAGCACGGCCTGCGCGCATTCGAGGATGGTGAACTCCTGGGGGTTGCCGAGATTGACGGGAAGATGCTCGTTGCTCTGCGAGAGCAGCAAGATGCCCTCGATGAGATCGTCGACGTAGCAGAAGCTGCGCGTCTGGCTGCCGCGGCCGTAGACGGTGAGCGGCTGGCCGCGCAGGGCCTGCATCATGAAGTTCGAGATCACGCGGCCGTCGCCGGGATGCAGGCGCGGGCCGTAGGTGTTAAAGATGCGAACCATGCGCGTATCGACGCCGCGCGAGCGATGCCAGGCCATCACCGTGGCTTCGGCGAATCGCTTGGCCTCGTCGTAGACCGAGCGCGGGCCGACGGGGTTCACGTTGCCCCAGTAGCTTTCCGGCTGCGGATGCACGAGCGGATCGCCGTAGCACTCCGAAGTGGAGGCGTGAAGATACCGGGCGCCGGATCGCGCAGCGATCTGGAGCGTGTTCTCGACGCCGACGGAACCTACCCGCAGGGTCTCGATTCCCAGGCGCAAATACTCGGGCGGGCTGGCCGGCGAAGCCATGTTGAACACATAGTCGACCGGGCCGGGATCGAAGGTCTCGCAGATGTCGCGCTCCTCGAAGCGGAAGCGCGGATCGCCCGCCAGATGGGCGATGTTCTCGGCGTAGCCGGTGGAGAGATTGTCGACGCCAACGACGGAATGGCCCTCGCGCAGAAGGCGGTCGGTCAGGTGAGATCCGAGAAATCCGGCGGCGCCGGTGACGAGTACACGCATGGTCGAGAATCGATACTCCGAAAAACGAGATTCGGCGATGCCGGAAAGATGCTCCATCCGTCGCGCGGCCTCCTCGGGCGCGGCTGCGCTCGAGCGTGAGGACGCCGGGCTACACCGGCAACGGTCGCGGCTTGCCGTCCTGCGCCTGATAGCTCGGCTGCCGGCCCACGCTCACATAGGTAAAGCCGCGGCTCTGCATCTCCTGCGGCCGATACAGGTTGCGCCCGTCGATCACGATCGGGAAGCGCACGGCGCGGTTCAGGCGCGCCAGATCGATGGCGGCGAACTCCTTCCAGTCGGTCAGGATCAGCACCGCATCGGCGTCCGTGGCCGCTTCGTAGAGATCGGCGGCGTACTTCATGTTGGACGACGGGGGCAGCACTTCCCGGGTGTGCTCCATGGCCGCCGGATCGTACGCCGTAACGATTGCCCCCGCCTGCAGCAGCTTCTTGATGATCTCGATGGCGGGAGAGTCGCGGATGTCGTCGGTGTCGCCCTTGAAGGCCAGACCCAGCGCCGCCAGCCTCTTGCCGCGCAAGGTCCACAGGGCCGCGCGCACCTTGTTGAAGAACACTTCCCGCTGCGTGTCGTTGATCTTGCGAACCTCGTGGAGCAGTTGGAAGTCGACGCCACGCTCCTGCGCCACCCAGTGGAATGCGGCCACGTCCTTGGGGAAGCACGAGCCTCCGTAGCCCAGCCCGGCGCGCAGGAACTTTGGACCGATGCGGCTGTCGAGGCCGATGCCCGCGGCGATGTCCTCGATGTCGGCGTCCACGGCCTCGGCCAGGTTGGCCACCGCGTTGATAAAGGAAATTTTCATCGCCAGGAAGGCGTTCGACGCGTGCTTGATGATTTCGGCGCTCTGCGTCGAAGTGATGAGAAGGCGTGCCGGACGCTCGGCGCTGCACACTCCGGGAATGGCTCCGGGCTGGGTGTAGTATCGGCCGCTGGTGAGCGGCTCATAAATGCGCCGCAGCGTCTCCGCCGATCGCTCGTTGCTCGCACCAACCACGATGCGGTCGGGATGCAGAAAATCGGCGACCGCCGTGCCTTCGCGCAGGAACTCGGGATTCGATACCACGTCGAACTGCTCGGCCGCCACTCCATGGCGGTGCAGAACGCGGCGAATCCAGTCGTTGGTGTAGACCGGAACCGTGCTCTTCTCTACGATCACCTTGTAGCTTTTGATGGAGCGCGCAATCTCGGCCACCACGGCCTCGACGTAGGACAGGTCGGCGGCTCCGCCATCGCCCTGGGGCGTTCCGACGGCGATGAACGCGGCCTCGCTCTGCTCCACGGCTTCGGCCAGATTGGTCGTAAAGGTCAAGCGATTGCCGCGGTGACGGGCCAGCAATTCCGGCAGGTGCTCTTCGAAGATCGGCACCCCGCCCTCGCGCAGCAGCTTTACCCGGGCTTCGTCGTTGTCCACGCAGACCACCTTGTGACCCATATCGGCAAAGCAGGCGGCCGCCACCAGGCCCACGTAGCCGGACCCGATGACACAGATAGAAACTTGATTCGACATGCGTTCTTCCGTTCTCCCTAGCGCCATTCTACGGGGGACTTCCGGGAGTCCCGCAATTCCCATTCGGTTGTATGCGGCGAAACCGGAGCGTCAACCACCGTCCCGGCGGCATCCTGCCCACCGACATTCTATAGGGGCGCTTTACCGCTTTTCGTGAACGGCCGCCTGACGCCGGACTCGCGAGGGCGCCGATTCCCTGCCCTTTTCGCCTCCCGATCGGGCCCTCCGGGGCCCCGCCAGAGAGCGCGCATTCCCCGTTCCGCACTGCTCCCTGGGCTACAATTGAATGTAGGCCAAAACGGCGAATTTGATCGCGCGTTGCGCGCGGACGCGTTTTCGGAAATGCCGTAGTGCGAAGCCGATCCAGCAAAGTCACCGCGACCAGCAGGGAGCGGTGACACCGATTGGCATCGGACACGCAGCAAGATTTCCGAAAACGCCAAAAACCAGCAAGGAGTTCGAGAAATATGGCGATTCCCGCCACACAGTTACGCCCGGGCATGATCATCAAGCACAACGAGCAGCTTCATGTGGTTTTCAAGGTGGAGCACCGCACGCCCGGCAACCTGCGCGCCTTCATCCAGGCCAAACTGCGCAATCTGAAGTCCGGCGCCATGTTCGAGCATCGTTTCCGCTCCGCCGACGCCATTGAGAAAGTCGTCGTCGACGAGATTGCGATGGAGTTCCTGTACGCGGACGGCGACGATTACTACTTCATGAATCCGACCGACTTCGAGCAGACCATCCTGAAGAGCTCGACCCTGGGCGACGCGGTGGAGTACCTGATCCCCAATCTCCAGATCCACGTAAGCTATTTCGACGGACAGCCGGTGGGCATCGAGCTGCCGGGGACGGTGGATCTCGAGGTGATCGAGACCGAGCCGGGGCTGAAGTCGGCGACGGCTTCGAGCGTCACCAAGCCGGCCAAGACCGAGACGGGGCTCGTGGTTCAGGTGCCGCCGTTCATCAATCAGGGCGAGAAGATTCGCGTGGACACGAGCGAAGGGGCGTATCTGAGCCGGGCGTAGGCTGCCGCCTCCGCCGCCGGAGTGCTACTCTCAATGCGTCGGCACGGAGGCTCGAATGAAAGCGTCGTATCTCAAGCTGGTCCCAATCCTGTTCTTCCAGGCGGCTGTGATTTTCGCGCAGCCGCCTTCGTCGTCTGCATCCGATCAGGCCGAGGCCGTCAAGGGCTCGAACGCCTTTGCCGTGGACCTCTACGCCGAGCTTCGCGGCGAGCCCGGCAACCTGTTCTTTTCGCCGGAGAGCATCTCGACCGCCTTCGCCATGGCCGATGCCGGAGCGAAGGGCGAGACGGCGGCGGAGATCGGGAAGGTCTTCCACTTCACGCTGCCTCCGGAGAAGCTGCATCCGGCAGAGGGCGCTCTGCTGGCCCAGATGAACGGCCAGCACCAGGGATTCGAACTGCGCGTGGCCGACGCGCTGTGGGCGCAGCAGGACGCTAGCTTTCTGCCGGGCTACCTGACGCTGGTTCAGACAGACTACGGAGCGGGATTCCGTCCGGTCGACTTCAAGTCGTCGCCCGACGCGTCGCGGACGGCCATCAATCAGTGGGTCGAGCAGCAGACCAACAACAAGATCCAGAACCTGCTCGGTCCGGGCACGGTAACGCCGGCCACGCGGCTGGTGCTGACCAACGCCATCTATTTCAAGGGAACCTGGCTCAACACGTTCCGCGCGGACCTGACCGACGACGAGGACTTTCACCTCACGGCGAAGCAGACAATCCAGACGAAGATGATGAATCGCACCGGCGGCTACAACTACTACGACGGCGGCTCGTTCCAGGAGTTGGAACTGCCCTACAAGGGCGCCGAGCTCTCCATGGTCGTGCTGCTGCCGAAGGAGATCGGCGGCCTGCCGGCGCTGGAGAAGTCGTTTACGGCGGCGAACGCGAGCAAGTGGATCGAGAAGCTGGCGCCGGCGGAAAAGGTGGTTCTGACGCTGCCCCGCTTCAACCTGACCCAGCAATTCGAGCTGAGCAGCACGCTCACGAAGATGGGTATGCCGCAGGCCTTCACAGGCGCGGCCGATTTCTCGGGCATGACCGGCAAGCCGGACTTCGCCATCTCCGCGGCGATTCACAAGGCCTACATCGACGTGAACGAAGAGGGCACCGAAGCCGCCGCGGCAACGGCGATCACGATGGTGACGATGGCGATGCAGAGCCCGCGCCAGGAACCTCCGCCGGTCGTCTTCGACGCCGACCATCCGTTCCTGTTCCTGATTCGCTCCACGGACACGGGCGCGATTCTGTTCCTCGGACGGGTGGAAGACCCAACAAAACAATGAGCCACCGCGCAGGCGATGGCTCTTGTTGAAGCGAGGAGTGTCAGCGCTTATTTTCCGTCGGGCAGCTTGACGAGCTTCGCTTCGAGCAGCGCCTCAATCACTTTAAGGGCTTCGAGCACCGATTCCGAGACCGGCTCGTCGACCTGCACCACGGCCAGCGCCTTGACTCGCTGGCCCGCGGACCCTGTGCCGATGCGCTCACGGCCCAGCGCGAAGTTGGCGATGTTGACGCCCTGCTGGCCGAGAATGGTGCCGATCTTGCCGATCACGCCGGGCACGTCCCAGTTGCGGCAAACCACCAGCGCGCCTTCGAGCGGCGCTTCGACGTCGATGCCGTCGAAAGCCAGCAGGCGCGGCTGCTCGCCGTGGATCACCGTTGCGCTGGCGCGGCTCTCGCCCTGCGCGGTGTGCAGCACGAGCGTGAGCACCGTAGCCGCGCCTCCGCGAAGGCTTTCTTCCTTCTCCTCGTGCAAACGAATGCCGCGTTCGGTGGCCACAGCCGCCGCATTGATGCGGTTCACATTCTCGGAGCCGGAGAGCAGCCCGGCGATGGCCGCGTTGCGGATCAGCTCGGTCTTGGCCTCGGTGAGCGCGCCGCCGTAGACGATGTGAATCGCGTCGATTCCCGATTTGTCGCCGCCCTTGCCGGCCTGCCCGAGGAACGATCCGAGACGGCCGGCGAGATCGATGTAGGGCGCGAGCTTGATGTACTCTTCGTGGCTGAGCGACGGCAAATTCACCGCGTTCTGCACCACGCCGAGCTTCAGGTATTCGCGCACCTGGTGCGCGATCTGCACCCCGACCGCCTCCTGCGCCTCGGCCGTTGAGCCGGCGATGTGCGGCGTGAGAATGACGTTGTCGAGACCGAAGTAGGGCGACTCTTTGGGCGGCTCGACGGCGAACACATCGAGCGCTGCGCCGGCCACCTGCCCGCTCTTGAGCGCCTCGACCAGCGCCGCGTCGTCTACCAGCTCGCCGCGCGCGCAGTTGACGATGCGCACGCCCTTTTTCATCGTGGCGAGGGTCTTGGCGTTAATGATGCCGTGGGTCTGCTGCGTGAGGCCGACGTGGAGCGTGAGGTAGTCGGCCTTGGCGAACAGCTCCTCGGCGGGAACCAGCGCGATGCTGTTCTCGCGCGCCACGGCCGCCGAGACGAAGGGATCGGCGCCCAGAATCTCCATGCCGAATCCGCGCGCGCGCTTGGCCACTTCGAGGCCGATGCGGCCCAGGCCCAAAATGCCCAGCGTCTTGCCGCGCAGTTCTGCGCCTTGCAGGCTCTTCTTCTCCCACTTGCCGGCGTGCATGGTCGAGTTCGCGGCGGGCAGCTTGCGCGCCAGCGCGATCATCAGGCCAAGCGTGAGCTCGGCCACGGCCACGGCGTTCGCGCCCGGCGTGTTCATCACCACGATACCGCGGCGCGTGGCGGCCTCGGCGTCGATGTTGTCCACACCCACGCCGGCGCGGCCGATCACGCGCAGCTTGGGCGCGTGCGCCATCAGCTCGTCGCCCACCTGCACGGCGCTGCGCACCACCAGTGCGTCTGCATCGGCCAGCGCCGCCGGCAAGCCCTCGGGCAACTGGTCGTGTGTCTTCACTTCCCATCCCGGCTCACCCGCAAACACGGCCAGCGTGGCCGGAGAAACCTTCTCCGCCAATACGATCTTCATGGCTGCTCCCTTGTCCGCCGCGGCGGACCCGTTCTTAAAGTCGTCAAAGTGGATGCCCTGCTGCTCGCAGAACAGGTCGAACATCCGCACCACCGCCGCGTGCGGCTTGCCCTCGCCGCGCTCGTACTTGGTGAGCGAGTTGGGATGCACGCCCAGCCGCTCCGCCATTTCGTATTGATAGAGATCGAGCTGCTTGCGCGCTATGAGCAGCTTTTCTCCGAATGTCAGTTCAGGCATAAGTTCCCGATCGTGAATCGTGGATCGTGGACCGTGGATCGTGTTCACTATCGAACCACGAATCACGGCTCACGATTCGCGGCTTTTGCATACACTTCCTGCGCCGCGGCCACGGCTTGGCCGAACTGGACCGGCAGGCCCAGCGTGTCCTTGGCGATGTGCTCCATGGCGCCGAGCAGGGCCACGGTGTCGAGGTAGTCGAAGAAGCCCAGATGCGCGACGCGGAAGATCTTGCCCTTCATCTCACCCTGGCCGTTGGCCGCGACCAGCGCGAACTTGGTCTTGAGCGCCTTGACCACCGCGCCGGAGTCCATCCCCTCGGGCACCGCGACCGCCGTGGCCGCGGCCGCCGGAGCGGTGGGCGCGAAGAGCTTGAAGCCGAGCACGGTGAGGCCGGCGCGCGTGGCTTCGGCGTTCACCTGCGCGTTGTCGATGAGCGCGATGCGGCCTTTCTCCAGGTCGCCTCCGGCCTGGCCGGCAATGTAGTCCAGCGCCGCGCCGAGCCCGGCCACCAGAGCCACCGCCGGCGTATAGGCGCTTTCGCCCGCCGCGGCGTTCTTGCGCTCCTTGCGCAGGTCGAAGTAGTAGCGCGGATTCTTGCTGGTCTCCGCCGCCGCCCACGCGCGTTCGCTCAGGCTCAGGTAGGCCAGGCCGGGCGGAATCATGACCGCCTTCTGCGAGCCGCCGATCAGCACGTCGATGCCCCAACCATCCACGTCGAAGTGCGTGGTGCCGAGGCCGGTGATGCCGTCGACGATAAGCAGCGTGCCGGGCGCGACCTCGTCGCGGATCTTGGCGACGGCCTGCACGTCATGGCGCACGGCCGTCGAGGTCTCGGTGGCCTGCATGTAGATGGCCTTGTGCTCGGGCTTGAGCGCGGCGCGAACCGCCGCGAGGTCGAAGGTCTCGCCGTAGGGCGCGCTGACGACTTCCGGCACGAGATTGAACGCCTTGGCCAGACCCGTCCAGCGCTCGCCGAACTTGCCGGCGGTCAGCACCAGCACCTTGTCGCCCGGCGAGGTCAGGTTCGAAATCGACGCTTCCATGGCGCCGGTGCCGGAGCAGGACAGCAGCAGCACGTCGTTCTTTGTGCCGACGAAGATCTTGAGCTGGGCAAGCACCTTTAGGAAGAGGGCGCGGAACTCGGGCGTGCGGTGGTGGATGTCGGCCGCGGCCATGGCAAACTGGGCCGCCGGAAGCAGGGGCGTCGGGCCGGGAGTAAAAAGGCGTGTCTTGCGAATCATCGTCGGTCTCCTCGAAGGGCGGAAGTGCGACCCGGGGCAGGTTCTCCGGCCGGGCCGCAATCACAGAATACACAACTTTGTGGTTTCTGTGGTTGGTTATCGGCCAACTCTGTTTAAATCCTGTGGAAATCTGATTTTTGTGATTTTCGCCCTCTGTTCGTCCCGATCTGGCCGCAAAGTGTCCCGAATCTGTACAATCTTTCTTTGGCCAGCAGCTCCTGTGCCTCGGCTCGGGGGCAGCGGCCGGAAGGCAATGGCCTGGAGTCCCAGGCGAGGAGCGAACCCATGAGCGAAGCGGGCGCACTGGAAACCCTGATCAGTCAACAGGTTGTGGCCGCCATGAAGGCCCACGACGCGGAGCGGACCGGCACGCTGCGGCTGATCAAGAACGCGCTGAAGAACAAGGCGATCGACAAGCGCGAGGCGCTGACGCAGGCCGAGGGCGAGCAGACTCTGGCCTCGATGATCAAGCAGCGGCGCGACTCGATCGAACAGTTCGCCAAGGGCAACCGGCCCGACCTGGTGGCCAAGGAGCAGGCGGAGATCGTTGTGATCGAGGAGTTCCTGCCCAAGGCGCTGGACGAGGCCGGCATGGCGACGCTGGTCGCGGAGGTTCTGGGCGAGCTGGAGTCGTCTCTCGGCCACAAGCCCACACCCAAGGACATGGGCTCGGCGATGAAGGCCGTGCAGGCCAAGCTTCAGGCGGCCGGCGTCCGCGCCGACGGGCGGCAGGTGAGCGAGCTGGTGAAGAAGGGGTTGGCGGGATAAGGGGCGCCCTACCGGCTTATCGTCAAGCGCACCCCCCCAAATCCGGTCTACGAGCGGGCGAACTCGATCAGCGGCTGAATCTCGTTTCTGTCCGCGGCCCGTAATGCTTCGATATACTGGCGCCGGAAGTCGCCTGCCTGCGCAAGTTCCGCCCCGCCCCATGTGAATACCGGTCTTCCTTGCCGCTTTGCCAGAACATCGGCCATCAGCCGCGCATGGCGTCCGTTGCCGTTAGTGAATGGGTGAATGAATACCAACCGATGATGAAACCGAACTGCGATTTCGTCCGGCGCGTACGATTCGTGCTGGAGCCAATAGCGCGCATCGCCCAGCAAGGCAGCCAGAGAATTCTGTATCTGATAAAAGGGAATACCGATGTTCTTCTCGGTGGTCCGATACCGCCCCGCCCACTTCCACGTCTGGTCGAACATGCGCTTGTGCAGTGCGCGTACGTAAGGTTCAGTGAGAGGATCCCGACGACCGAGGCTCTTCTCATCGAACGCCCAGATGTTGGCTTCGAGAATGTTCTGCCGCTCCCATTCGTTCAGCTCCTCCCTTGTAGCGAGGCTGGGAATCAGGTCGGCCTGTTCTTCCGTGGTGAGTGGAGTCTTGCCGTCTCCCTCATCGAAAAGCGTCATCGTCTGCCGCGTCTTTCTGCGAGACGGCGGGCTTCCGCCTCTACGGCTTCGTCGATCCTCCCGACCGCCTGATCTTCGAGCGCCATTGAGTGCTCAACCGCCAAAACCTGGGTGCGTGCCTGACGACGGGCTCGGTCCTCGATGAGTTCCTGCATCGTCCCGGCCCTCGGCACCAGCGCATACACCAGATCGCAATCCAATGCGTTGGCCACATTGCGC
>CAWDPG010000004.1:0-1132534 GCA_963804155.1 uncultured Acidobacteriaceae bacterium | reverse complement strand
GATGAGGCCGATCGCGCCGATTGTCCGCCATACACCGTGGACACGTCGCCTAAACCGGGCGGCTTGACCTGAGATTTCGCATCGCCTCCCAATATTGCGAAAGGAACTGAAGTGCGGCAAGCCGCATACCTTCGCGGCAGCCAGCGCGCTCGGTTTCCGACCTGCGCCACGGTGCGCATAGGGTTTCTTTCGCAAGTTGCTCGGCAACGGCCGCCTCCATTTCTGCGAGGTTGACGGCTCTGTCCTTGAACTGCTCTTCCAGACGGGCCAACGTGATGCGATAGCCTTCGATGCGGGCGAAGCGATACGGTTCCGATTCACGATTCATGGGTTCCTCCGATTCGGTTTTGGGGATAAAGGAACGCGCCAGCCATTGACGAACGATGACTGGCGCGGTGATGGTATTGGTGGTGGTCGGTGGGCCGCGTCCGACTGCGGCCCACGACGGTAGTTTTCAATGGGTGAAAAAGAGTTTGCCGTCCTGATTGAACGCCTGGCGGAGAATGATCCGGGCCTCGCGCAGATACTGGTGCACCTTGGCTTTGCTCACTCCCATCGCCTGAGCGATCACCTTCGCATCGAGGATCGGCCTTCTGCCCCGCTCCCGCTTCCACGCGTCCGGATCGCCCGAAGCGGTAAAGGCGTGTTCCTTTACAGCATGATCGGGGCCAAGAGAACGAATGCATTCAAGGGTCGCCCGAACTGGTGGCCGGAGTTGCGGAAAGGTCGTCACCCGGTCCAGCATTTCCCAGGTGATGATTTCGTCCTCAACTTCATTCCGGGAAAGCCTTTTCGGAGTTCCGAAAACCGAGAGATCGGCTGCCGCGCGGATACCGTCGTTCTCTCCGCGCCGGAAGTAGGCGCGCACGGCTCCCAGCACCATCGCGCGGAGCAGATAGCGCCGGAAGGCATTGTCCTCCGGCTTTAATTCGCTCTTCGATTGAAAAACGGCGATGACGGCCTCGACGGCGCCACCGTACATTAGTTCGATCTGCAAGTCGGAGGGATGCACAAAGACCTTCGCCGCTCGACGGCGCGCGGATGGCTCCGCCAGCGGCAGCGCAGAGGCAAGAAACACGTCCATGGCGCGCGGATGCTCGCGGTCGTACAGGCAGGCAACCTCGGCCACCTGAATACGGATGTCTCTTTGTGTGGATGTAAATAGATGGTGCAGGAGTGCCTCCATCTGTAGTTCGTCGAGAACGGGAATCTTTCTCTGAGAGATCAAATTGGTCACGATATCAAACATAACTAGGCTCCTTCGCAGGGTGGATTTGCCTCTTTTCGGCCCTGGTGGGCCAAAAAAAGACATTCGTTTCATGGCTGGCGAAGGAAGAGCGGAGAGAGGCGCTGTCAATCCCCGAAGCCCGCAGGGGCGCGGAAGCGAGCACGGCGCGCACGATTGCGCCGCGCGGAGCTGCACAAGCGGGATTGACAGAAGGAGCCGAACGGAGCCTAGAGTTCGCCCGGAAACGAATGTCGAAAGAGGAGATCAGCCGAAGGCTGCGCCGAATACCTCAAAGTGAGGTGAGAGCCAAGGCAGGCAGCGCACTCAGCGACATTAGTACTACAGTTGTAACTATAAGTGATAAGCTAGAGGTGCTCGGGCGGACTCTCCGCGGGAGGGATGAAGCGATCGATACAAGGGTGGAGGGGCGAGTTGGTGCGAGCGCGCCAGCGGATCGGGGATGTTTTTGCGCGCTCTGAGGTGCGGGAGCGCAGTCTGGCCTATCTGGAAGGTCTACTGAGCGGCTGCGAGCGGAAGAACAGTTGGCAGGTGGCGGAGTGGGCCGGGGAAGCATCGCCCTATGCGATGCAGTATCTACTGGATCGGGCCCGTTGGGACGCCGGTGTGGTTCAGGCGCGCCTCAGCGAGTATGTGAAGGAAGAGCTGGGCAGCCGGGGTGCGGTTCTGGTGTTGGACGAGACCGGATTTCTGAAGAAGGGTGTTCATTCAGCCGGGGTGCAGCGCCAGTACAGCGGTACGGCGGGGCGGATCGAAAACAGCCAGGTTGGGGTGTTTCTTTGTTATGCCAGCCAGCGGGGTTATGTGCTGCTAGATCGCGAGTTGTATCTTCCTCAGAGTTGGGCAGAAGACGGTGCACGCCGCCGGGGCGCCGGCATTCCGGATGAGATCGAATTTGCGACCAAACCGATGTTGGGCAAGCGCATGCTGGAGAGGGCCTTTCAGGCGGGGATGCCTTGCGGCTGGGTGGCGGGAGATGAAGTGTATGGCCATGACAGCAAACTGCGCCGCTGGCTGGAAGAGCGCCAGCAGCCCTATGTGCTGGCCGTAGCCGCAGATCAACGGCTGTGGCGATCGGACCTGCGCCAGCACCGCGTCGATGAGATCGCCGGTCAATTGCCCAGGCGGTCGTGGAAGCGTCTTTCGGCCGGCCACGGCGCCAAGGGAGAGAGGCTCTACGACTGGGCCCTGCTGCCTTGGGCAGAGCAGGAAGGCCGGGAACATGCGCTGCTGGTGCGGCGCAGCCTGGAGGCCAAGCCGGAGTACGCTTTTTATTTCACCTACGCCCCAAAAAAGCAAAGCACCTTGAAAACCTTGGTGGGTGTCGCCGGACAGCGTTGGGCCGTCGAGAGCGCATTCCAAATGGCCAAAGGCGAGTGTGGCTTGGACCACTACGAAGTCCGGCACTGGCAGGGCTGGTACCGGCACATTACCTTGTCCATGCTGGCTTTGGCTGTATTGGCCGTGCTGCGTGCCCGAGAGAAAAAACCCTTCCGTCAAAAAGGTTCCCTTCAGCGTGCCGGAAATCCGACATTTGCTCGCTTTCGTGCCGCGCGGCGGCTGGCGAAGCCTGGAGCATCTGCTGCATTGGTCTGATTGGCGACGACGGCATCAATTCCTCGCTCAGTTCTTCCACTACCGAAAACAACAGCTTCTGCTCTTTGCCCATTAGCTACAACTGTAGTATTAGAGCATTTTAATAAATAGTGTAGACTGTAGTTGGCGATTCTCCGCGACGAAACGAGTATGGCGAAGGCATACGGAGATGATTTGCGCCGAAAATTCTTGACGGCCTATGAGAACGGCGACGGAACTCTGGAAGAGCTGGCCGAAGATTTCCGGGTAAGTGTGGGTTGGGCCAAGAAGATCTCCGCGGCGCACACGCGGACGGGGTTGATGGAACGAGCCGTGCATCGACCAGGTCGGAAGCCGGCGGTGGACGAAGAGCGACGGAAGCTCTTGCTGTCTTGGATTGCCAAGGAGCCCGATTTGACGCTGGCGCAGTTGCAGCTCAAGCTCGACCAACAATCCGGGGTGGCGGTGAGTCGGGTGGCGATCTGGCGCTGGTTGCAACGGCTTGGCTTGCGTCTTAAAAAAAGTCACTCCACGCCCAAGAGAGAGACACGGAAGCCAACCTCGAGCGGCGCCGGGAGTTCCTGAAGGTAATCGCAAGTATCGATCTGGAGCGGCTGCTTTTTCTGGATGAAAGCGGCATCACCACAACCATGACCCGCCTCTATGGACGTGCTCCGGCGGGTCACCGCGTGCATGAGGCTACGCTCCAGTCGCACTGGAAAGTCGTGACCCTTATCGGCGCTTTACGGCTGTTTGGCATGGTCGCTCCCATGACCGTCGAAGCGGCTACCGATGGGGAGATCTTCCTGGCCTATGTGGAACATTTTCTCTGCCCCGTGCTGAGGCCAGACGACGTGGTCGTCATGGACAATCTCAGTGCACACAAAGTCGACGGAATTGCTCAGCTGATTGAAGCTACCGGAGCCAAACTGCTCTACCTTCCACCTTACTCACCCGATCTAAACCCCATCGAGAAGGCTTGGTCCAAGGTCAAGCAGATCCTGCGCGCCATCAAGGCTCGTTCCACCGAAACCCTCGACCAGGCAATCACGGAGGCTCTCCATCACATCACCCCTGACAATGCCACAGCGTGGTTCAGACTCTGTACGTCCAGTCTACAGTAAAAGGTAAAATGCTCTAGTGACTGGCATATGTACCGAAAAGACCCACGACGTCGCATTTATGTTGCTGCCGGACTCAATCACGGGTACTCTGTTCACGATCCACGAGGCCGATCACATTGGTGCGAACTGCCACAAGCCTTCCATCGTGCGTATCCAGCGACGCGCAAACCCGCATGTTTATTGACTCCAGCGAGGTATAGCACTATGTCACTGCTCTCTGTCTGGCGATCTGCAAAATATTCCCGAAGGAATAGGAATGGAAGTGGGCCATTGCCGCAAGGTAGGCGGCCAAGGTTTCGCTCTTGCCCGCCTCAAGCTGCTGGATGAGAAAGTCCACGGCCTGCTTGATGAGTTGCTGCGTGGGGTTGTCGCGCTGCGTGGTGCGTTGCTGGTAGGGCGATTCGCTCCGGTTGCCGAGCGCCGCATTGTTGCTGTGCGGCGCGGTGCTGTTGGTGTTGCTGCTGGTGTAAGGCATGATGTTCGCTCCTTCGGGTTGAGATTTGCCGTTTTTTGAGCCTGGGTAGGCTAAAAAAAGACATTCGTTTCATAGCGGCGAATTGGGCGCAGAGAGGCGCTGTCAACCCCCGAAGCCCGTCAGGGGCGCGGAAGCGAGCACGGCGTTTTTTGCCGCGCGGAGCTGCACAAGCGGGGTTGACAGAAGGAGCCGAACGAAGCCTAAAGTTCGCCTGGAAACGAATGTCGAAACCGAAGACCAGCCGAAGGCTGCACCGCTTTGTTTTTTGAGGGCCGGGCGTTGCGGGGCAGGATACAGGCCCCGCATGGATGGGGAGCGGAAAACGCCGGTTCTATCGGCGGTTGCAGCGAGGGAAGGGCGGGAGCAGCCTTCCCACCAGAGAATTCAAGAATCCGCGTTTGGCATATTCGCGAAGTGTTATTCCCTAAAAACCTGGTACATCCCCGGTATTATCTGTCTCAGCATGGCAACAAATCGTTGTGGAATGAGTGAATAAGTCCATACTCTATATGGTTCTTGACTATGTTATCACCAGATGATAATATACAGATCGATGGACCATGATCCCAGTCTCGATACGCTTCTTTTGCTGGATGGCGAGACGTTCGTGGTGGAAGGCAATTTTTGGGTCAAGTTCGAGGTAAAACGGATTCCGGCCCTACCGGAGAAACCGCATGGTCTGGACTACTCGCTGACGCTGCACGATGGCAATGGCGAGCGCCTGTTGGGCTTTGACAACGCTCATCCCATCCGAGAAGGTACGGGACCCGGCGCCCGAACCCGCATCGAATACGACCACAAGCATAAGGGCAAGCGAGTCCGCTTTTACGACTACAAGGATGCAATGTCGTTGCTGGCGGATTTTTGGAAAGAAGTTGAGTCGATCTTGAAGGAAAGGAGCACAGCGCCATGAAGACTCTGAAAGTTGGAATTGCCTCGCGGGAAGCCTACAAAAAGAGGACGCTGGCAATCGCAAAGGGAGAATATGTCCCGGCAAGAGGTGAGCCTAAGATTTGGTTTGAATCGCTTGGTACGCTCTCCCAGGTGCTTTCCGACCAGAACCGGGATTTGCTCAGGCTCATCCTGGAGACCAGTCCTCAATCTCTCAACGAACTGGCGGAGAGATCGGGAAGAGCGACATCCAACCTGTCCCGGACATTGCGGACCATGGAGCGATATGGCCTGGTGCATTTTAAGCAAGGCCCGAATCGTCAGCTTGTACCGCACGTCAATTACTCCGGGGTCGAACTGGAAATGTCTTTCCAAAATTGACCTTCCGCAACAGGCTGAAATCGCTCAATCCAAGTGTGCTGCTTCGATCAGGCGACACCAACGAATTTCAATACGCCATTCCTTGTTCACGATGAATGGCGTATTGAGACGATCTCGCAAACCTCAGAGAGCCAACCCAAGCCCAGCGGCAGGTATCTTTGTTAACGCCGCCGCAGCCTGCTCCAATCCAACCTTCGCAACCGGATTCTGAGCTTTGGCAAGGTCAAGCGCCGACGCTTTGCTCACGTCGCGGCTGAGGCTTTCGGCGAGCGTGGCCGCGTCGTTGGTATAAATCTGCGCGTCCTGCGAGGCGCGGGAGACAGAGACATAAGCAAAGCGGCTGTTGATGAGTTCCGGGTGAACATTGGTATCCATGTTGACCAGGACGCGTTCGGCGGTGAGTCCCTGGGAACTGTGCGAGGTCACGGCATAGCCGTGATCGAAGTGCTGCATCTCCGCCGGGTCAAACGTGACCGCCTTCTCTTTATCGCCGTCCATGCGGACAGTGATTTTTCCGGCCTCACCGATCTGCTGAATGGTTCCGAGGTCGCGGTTGGCGACACCCAACTTCCGGTTCGGCGCGGTAAATTGCAACCTGTCCCCAATAGCAAATTCCCGTTCGATCTCGCGATAGGCAGAGATGCCGCGCAGCCTGGATGGATCATAGGTCACCTGCTCGCCATTCTGCTTGCGCACGGTAACAAGATTTTCCTCCGGGGCCATTGCAACAACCTGGGCGTAGCTGCCGCGCTCGATTCCATGTTCCTTGCTCCCGCGAATGTAATGGAGAACGTCTCCGGTCTGGTAGCGAGCTGCCCAGGCCCGATCCGCGCCGGTCATGTCGGAGCGCGGCGTCAGCACGCGCATGGAATGATCCTCCTTATGCAAGCTGCCAAGCGCCCGCAATTCCTGGCGCACAGCCTGATTGATGGCCCGGCGCGAAGCGTTGTCGGGTGAGACGATAATCGTGTTTTCAGAATGCGCCGCGTAGTTCTTCGCTATTGCTTCGATGCGCTGCTGCGGGTCTACGATCTCCGTCACGCGGCCTTGCTGCTGAAGCATCTGCACACCAATTGCGGTTTCGTTTTTCGACAGATGCTCGACAGCTTTCAGTAGTTCGGGATCTTTCTGGCGCACGATCTGATCGAGTTGAGCGGTCTGCATTCCCGCCTGTTGCAACTGCTCGAAGGGCTTTCCAGCCTCCACGCCCTGATGCTGCCGGATGTCGCCAATGAGCAGAACCTTGTCCTGGGCACCAATCTTCCCGAGGAAATCTCGCATCTGCTGTGTCGATGCGAGCGATGATTCATCAACCATATAGAGATGCTTTCGCGCCGCGTCATCGCTCTGCCGATTGCCACGCGCAAGAAAACCTTGCAGCGTGTCAGCTTCAATGCCCGCATCGCGGAGCTGGCGGGCAGCGCGGGAGGTAGGGGCGAAACCCTCGACCGTGTAGCCGTTCTGCTCTGCTCCCCGACGGATGCTGGTAAGCGTTGTCGTTTTTCCGGCCCCGGCGACTCCTTGCAATCCCTGTATCCGATCGTTGGAAGTGAGCACTTTTTCGATGGCGTTGTGCTGCGAGGGATTGAGATGCGGGCGAGCCTCTGTGAGCGGAATAGCTTGTTGGACAGGCATGAGTTGCGGAGCGCGACCTCGCCCATCCAATACCGTTTGGACGATTTCTTTTTCAGCTTGGATCATCTTGGCAGTAGTAAACCTGCGCGCGGAATCGTGCTTTTCGCTGGGAATAAGTTGGAACTCGCCGGAGGCTATGCGCGCCTCGAAACTGGCGCGAACCTCCGGGTAGGTTGTTTCTCCCATGCCGCGCCGCATCGCATCGACAAGCAAGGCCCGTTCATCCTGAACCGCCTCGCGCTCAAAATCACGGTCGCGCGCAAAGGTTAGCGCAGAATGCGCCTGTTTCTGGCGTTCCTCGGCTACTGGTTTCAGAGCCTGGCCGATGCTCCGCCGCCTGGCATCGGTAACGACATGATCGGCCTGGTTGCCAAATTCAGCGGCGATCTGCCGGTGGGCTGCCAGCACTTCGTCAGGCGACAGAATCATCTTTTTGTCGCGGGTGTTGTGAGCAGCGATCTGCGCGGCTTCCGGGCCACTGAACCCACTGTGCGCAAGGGCTTCCTCGATCTGCTGACGCCGTGGGCTGGAAGCGTCAAGATACTCCTGCGAGTATCCCTTGATCTCTGGCGCGCCGCTTTTACCCGGCTCGATTTCGTAGCCAAGACCGCGGAGCCGGTACATCAACTCCGATTGATACACAGCGGTCGCGTAGCTTTGCGAAGCGAAGAAACTGCGTTCCTGAAGTGCCCGCATCTGGCCGTTCTCGCGTTCGGTCATATTGAAGATGACGGCGTGAGTGTGAAGTTGCGGCGCGGCGTATCCGTCCACGGGACGGGCGGTGTCATGCTCGAACTTGGCGGCAATGAACTGGCCGGTCATTTCAGCAGGACGGTTGCCACCGATCCGCGCCTGGGTATACCGTCCCAACTCGTTTAGCGCGACATTCACGGCCTCACTGTGGGCCTCACGGACCCGGTCATCGCCGCCGACAAGGGCGGTCAGCGATACCGACTTGGGCGCGCTGAAGGTTGCGTCCCACCCGGCGCGGTGTTCGACGGGCGCGACGGTTTTGCCCTCTTCTGTCTTGTACTCATGGACTTTGCGATGGCGCACCAACTGTTCGCCGGTTACGGGGTGCTGGCCTTCGGAGAGCCGGGCGAACTCCTCGGCTCCCACCGCACCGGCAAGGCCGAATTTATCGGCCAGCTTGCCATGCCACTCGCCCTGAATTGTGTCGGCCTGTTTCCAATAATTCTGTTCGGCTGAGGTGAATTCCTTTTCGTGATAGGTCTGGGCTTGGCTGGCGGAAAGCGGTTTGGAGATGGTCAGCATAGTAGTGTCTTAACCTCGCAGAATGAGATTCTGTTGATCGTCCGCGTCGGGAGCGACGGTTGGCTCCGGTTCGATCTGCTGCACCACAGGCAGCGTGTTGGGCTGCGATGAGGGAGTATCTTCTGGAACCTGTTTCAACTCCGTATTCGGCTCACTGCCCTGCACGCGCGCCGGATCATAGGGCAGCTTGTCATCGGGCCGGTCGCGCCGCTCGAAACCCTCGGCAACTTCCGGCATATTGAAGTACGGGAAAGAAAACCGCGTCACGTAGTTCTGGTATTTCATATAGGCATGGAGATCGGCTAGACCGGCGATTTCCGATTCCAGAACCAACTGTTCGACCTGCCGGTCAAGCGCGAAGTTGCGGCCTGCGCGGGTGCCGTCGAAGTGCGTCTCACGGAGCCGTTCGATCTCAACCTTGCCGATGAACTTCGAGACCCATTCCCCGGCATTCGGTTCCTTGGTGGTAAGCCAAACGCTGGTCGCCGGCTGCGAGAGCATCACCTCGGCCAGATGCCCGTACAGGTATTCAAGCTGTGCCTTGCCCTGAAAACCAAGGACGACTGGGTTATTGCTCTTGCGAGCCTCGGTAATCGCCGTGTGGAGCTGAGGAAGTTTCTGCAAGCTCGCCAACTCGTCGATCACAAACCAGACACGTTTTTGCGCAGCCGTCGGCTCATTGAGCAGGCGCAGAACGAGCCAATCAATCCACAAACTCTGCAAGGGCCGAAGCGCTTCCCGCTCTGCCGGAAGCGAGGTCAGGAAGATCCAACCCTGGCGCTTTTCGGCCCACTCCGTTGCTGTCCACGCTCCATTGGCCTCGCTCCTTTTTGGGAGCAGCCGGAGGCTGTCGGCAACCAAGCCGAGCGAAGCTAGAACACCGGCGCGCTGCTGGTGCGCGTGCGGGTCGATCAGGTGCGCGTGTTCAGTGCCCTGGACTCTGCGGTCGATCTCTTCCGGGTTTGACATCCACTGGACCAGTTGATCCGGCGTCGGCCCATAGGCCATCAGAAAGGCAAAGATTTTCTGCGGCGACTCGATGAAGAACTCGCCTTTCTTGTCCTGCGGCGGCTGGAACAGCGAGACAGCCAGGGCCTTGGCTTCCGAACGGCTGCGCAACTCCTCGGCCGGACCCCAGTAGGGGCAGCGCCGGTCAAGAGGATTGAGAAGAATGTCGCCGCGATCCGGATCATAGAATCGCTTCACATACTCTCGCGCCGGGTCATAAACGATGGCCGAATCACCCCGGCTGCACACCTGTCGGAGTAGCTGAAACATGAGCGCCGATTTGCCCGCGCCAGTGTCCCCGATGATCTGCATATGCTGGGCCTCGGCGCGGGCCGGGATACGCAGCATCTTGCGCATTCCGTCGATCTTGAAGCCGATGCCAGCCCCCTTGACGACACGGTTGAACTGGCGTGGCGTGAGCATCTCCGGGCCTTTGAGACGCCGCCCGTACCGAAGTTGCTTCTGTCGATGCACATCTTTGCTAACGGCAAACGGCAGCAAAATCAAAAGAACCACTGCGCCGCCGATCAGCGGCGGCCGGAAGAAGGTGGGCAGACTGGTTCCGCCATAGACAACATCCTTCATGTAATCGCTCAAACGAACGTCGGAAAAGCTGCGTAGTGGACCACGGAAAAGGAGCGTGTATCCGTGCTGCGGAGCATCTGCCGAGAGTTGGAGTGGAATGGTTATGCCGTCCGGTTCTGGAGTCTTGCCGAGCATCACATCAGTATTTTGAGCAGGCCGCGGCTTGAGTCCTTGACCCGCTACAAAGAGCACGCGGTAGTTGCTCCGGTGGGTTTTGCTGAACGCTCCAATCAGCGAAGTCCGTTCATAGAGCGGCAAGTAATACCGTTGCAAGGGTGTCGCACCGAGACGAATCCACCCACAAACAAAGAAGAAGGTCAGCGCGGCGGAAAGGAACGCCGTGCTATAGGCATAAATCGGAATCTGATAAGGCCAGACGATCGATTCCTTGCGTCCCCATGTGGTGTTCTGCATACGGCTACCTCCTGCGCTCAGACATGAGTTTCTGAGCCAACTCGTGTTTCGCGGTACTGATTTCGTTGAGTAGTCTGTCGAATGTTTCAGGTGTCACCTTCTGACCAGCGGCCAGTGGGCGAAGCACGTTGACCAGAAGCAAGCGAACGCCGAGAATCTCCGTGAGCATTGGTTCGCTTGGAGAAAGCTCTGTCTTTCCGCGCTCTAATTCTGCAAAGACCAACCGCCTTATAAGCTCGCCCGGAGTGATGTTGCGGTCGCGGCAATGTTTTTCGAGAGCTGCAAGTTCGTCGGTGTTGAGTTTGGTTCCAGCCGTTTTGATCCGAGATGTTGCGCGCTTCGCAGCGCTTGCAAGGAGTTGTTCTTCACCGAGTAGTGGCATTGAATTTCTCCAAAACAGCAGAGCGCCTTGGAGCGCTCTGACGTTTGCAAGTCATTTGGTTTCTGCATTAATTTCGGAGCGCCCAAGAGCGCTCCTGCATGACCCTACTAGGGATGGAGTGTCCAAATTCTTCCGGTGCGTAGCACCGTAGTGGCTTTGCCACCCCTGTAGGCGCGGGATCATGCCTTCGATCCCGCCGCAATTGCTGGTGTTGAGGCAGCCGAAGAAGCCGCGGAAACAGGCTTCTTCGCGGAATGCTCGACCGCATCGGAGGCTTGAACGCGACGCACGCGCAATGTCGGCGTGATCCGTTGGGCTTCCGATGTGCGAAGAAACTCCTGGAAGTCGCGGTCTTTCGAGAAGACATAAGCGAGCGCCTGCTCCATGACTTCATCCGCTGAAGCGTGGATGAAAGCGGCGTACTGATCGAGTTGCAATGCGGTTGAGTCCGTCAACCGAATCGAGGCGCTGACGTAGTGGGTTTGGACGACTTCAAGCAGTGGCATATCAAACCTCCTTGGGCTGTGGAATCAGGCCGTCTTACGACGGGCAATCATGCGTTGGGCGGTAGTCGCAATCTCCCGCGCACGGGCCGAGCAAAGTGCGGCGGGAATCTCGAAGCGGCGGCGGACTTCGAGCGTGGTGATTACGTCGTCGATGGGAATGCCGCTGCCAAGCCAAAGGCAGGCTGAGGCTACATCGACGGTGCGTTGGGCATAGTAGAGAGGATCAGGTTTATCAGAACGGCGAACCACCAATTCATGTGTCAGCTTCGCGGCGTCCCGGCCATGGGTAAGTTGAGCGCAAACCCAGGCCCAATCGTCTTCGGAATGGGAGTGCTTCCCGAAAGGCGATTTCCGTGCGTTTCCGCGCAGCGGCAGCACGGAAGAGATGGCGACGGTCTCGAGCCGGAAATCTTCGGGACCATAGATCGCATCCGCAGGGTATTCGACCGCGACACGATGTGCGGGAGAATACTTCCGATTGAAAAATCCTGGCAGCCGAAGAACGCGGTTGCGGTCGGTGCAAGCGGGATCGCCGCCGAAGGCTTGAGCGATCAGCTTGAGCGTTTGCTCCTGGCGCTCGAAGTCGAAGCCGGCAACACGCCAGAGCGCCTGATATTTGCCCGGCGAAGTCGAGAGAATGGTCGTGGGCGCTGGCACTCGGTCCGACGCCCGCAGCGCAGCGAGCCGGGTGTCGCCGTCGTCATCAATATCTATATAGATGTGACGGACGGATGCAATGCACTCCTTGGTCCGTTTACGGCTGCCGGGACGAAGCGGATTGGCGGAGACATAGATGTTCGCGCCGTTGTCGTTCTCGAAGGTAAGCCAGGCCATATAGCGCGGAGTGAGGACTTGTTCGAGCGTGACGATACGCTGCTGAGGGCGCTGCTGTGGCCGGGGCGCATCTTCCCGGCGCAGCAAGAGCGCAATCGTTTCGCTCGAAGCGAAACAACGGGTGAGAAAGTTGGCGGCGGCTTGATTCATATGACGACCTCTCAAGAACGCGATTCCACGGGCCATTAGCAGACGAGAAGCCCGGCATTCACCGGGCTTCCGCTGTGAAGAGGACGAAGCCTTAAGCGGCCACTTCCTCGGAGGGAATCTCCTGCTCGACTTCCTGCTCTTCCGCAGCGGCCTTTTCCGCGCGGTCGAGCTTGAGGATGGAGTTGACGCGAATGTTGTCGGTACGCACCGGCTTCCTGGCCTTCTTGGGCTTGTACTCGGTGTGGCGAATCTCGCCCTCTACCTGCACGTGCGCGCCCTTCTTGAGCGTGGCCGCGAACTCGCCGAACTTGCCGAAGACAATGCAGCGATGCCATTCGGTGTGCGAGATGTACTCGCCGGACTCTTTGTCCTTGTAAGAGGTCTTGGTGGCGAGTGAGAAGGTAGTGAACTTCTGGTCGTTCTTGCCGGTACGAACTTCGGCGTCGTTGCCCAGGTAGCCAATGAGGGTTGCACGGTTTAAAAACATTTTCGAGTCTCCTGATTTTGAATTCCCGATCTGCTCGGGTCACACCTGGCGAAGCTATGCGAGTGGGCGCGACTCCCAAGGCCGAAGCTCTGCATTTACGGAGGGTCCATCGCAGATGGAAACCGTAACCCGTAGGGCGATGAAATCGAAGCAGAAGAGCGAGCTTGCCGCCGGGCGTCGCATAGGCCCCGAAGCAGTGACCGAGCAAGTGAGGAATTGATCCGGGGAGACTCGCATCTGAACGATGCAAACTCTCCGCTTCCTGGCGATGCCATCGATCCAGTGACCGGCAAAACCAGATCCGCCTTCCTCGCCGCCAGACCTCGGGACCCAGACCGCGATACAAGGCACCGCATCTCGCATCCGCATTCGCTCGTCTGCTGTTCGGCGCGGCTACACTCAAGAGCGCATAACAAGGGCGAGTTTCCGCTTGTCACACCGTGCCCAAGAAGACGATTCATAGCCGTGCCTCCGATTCGTGTTTCCATCCGCTCGATCACGCTGCCGCCGTGGAGGAAGCCCGGTAGATTTCCTCTGTTTCGAAGGACTGTTCCGCGTGGCTGTAGCCCTTCACGGTGATTAGCTCGCGCACCCGGCGCCGGCCCGCGGAATCGCGTTCGCAGTAGAGAACGTAATCGACTGCCTTACCCGTTTGTGACCGGATGAATTGCTGATTGAGATTCGTCCTGGCGCTGAGCGCCATATCCGCCAGTCTGTCCAGTGCGTCCAGCGCGGAATCGGCGTGCAATGTCGAGAGCGTTCCGCCGTGGCCTGTGTTCATTGCTTGAAGCAGGTCATAGCCGCATTCGTCGCGGATTTCGCCCATGATGATGCGGTCGGGACGGTGGCGCAGAGCAGCGGCGACAAGCTGGCTCGGCGTGACCGCAACCTGTCCGGGAATCTCGGCAACGGCCTCCCAGCGGACAGCGTTCGGATGGGCGATCTTCAATTCGGCTGGCTGTTCGATCACAATAAGCCGCTCTTGCATGGGAATATGGTCGAGCAACGCTTTCATCAGGGTTGTTTTGCCCGATCCGGTTCCACCAGCGATGATGCCGTTCTTCCGTTTGCCAATAAGCTCCATCACCGCATCCCTAACCTGCGCCGGGAGACTGCCCGATGCGACCAGTTCCTCTGAGGTAAACCAGCGGTTGAATTTGCGGACGGTGAGCGTCGGTCCATAGACCGACGATGGCGGGCCGACCACGGCCACGCGCGAGCCGTCCGGCAGGCGCGTATTGAGAATCGGATTCTGGCCGGTGAGGTCCTGGCCGAGAATGCGTGCCACACGCTCAATTGCCGCCTGCAACCGCTCGTTCGTGTACGGCATTCGCAGTTCAATGTGTTCGACAACGCCATTGCGATCCGCGAATACACCTGTCGTCCCGTTAATCATCAGATCGGAGATCGACGGGTCGAGCAACAGCTCGCGCAATTCCTCGGGAAAGAACGGCAGAATCAGTTCGTAGCTCACTTCGTTCCTCTGGTGTTCGTGTCAGGCTTCAATGGATCGAAAGAGATGCGGTTTTCGTGAAACTCGGTGATGGTCAATCCCAACGGATTGATGAACTCGTATTGGGGATAAATCCGGGACTGGTCGCTGACCTGTTTGGGATTGAGATAGTAGGTGACGCTGAGCATCCAATGCTCTGTGCGGGGCTCGCGGGAATTCTGCGCTGAGTAGAACCGATCCACGGTCATCAGGGCCGTGCCGCGAGCCATGCGCGTGCCCTGGACCATTTCTTCGGACATGGAGGTGATAGTCACGTTCTGGACCTGCACATCGCCCGACTCGATCTGTCCGGCTGTGACCTGCGAGACAAGATGATTCTGGTTGTCGTCGGCCATCAACTTCGAGGCGAGAGCCTGCGAAAGAAAGTAGTAATTGAGCGGGTATTTCTTGGCGATCACGTCTTGGTTGACCGTGTAGCGGTAGTTGGCCCAGTCGGTGAGATACATGCGCACTTCACCCTCACGCGGGCTGTAATTGAGATCGCTGTATTGGATCGCTTGGGCGCGGCCCATCTCGTCGATGCGGATGTAGCGATTGGCAATGGGACGGCGAGCGAGAGAAAGATTCATCCCCAGCGAACCAAGCAACACAACCGTGCCACAGGCGATGATGAAGCGGTATGCCTTCCGCTCGGCATAGTGGGACGCATAGACCTCATTGCCGATGCGATCGACAAGCAGCGATTGTTCCGGCGTCAACGGCGCTTCAATGGGAGCTGTGCGTGTGAACATGGGGAGTGCTTGTCCTTTCTTCAAGGGTGAGAAACAGGTTCGCGGTGTAGATGAGGACTACGATGATGAGGCCAACCATGAACACCGCAAGCACGGTCCGGATGGGCTTCGACAAACCAAGCCGACGAAGGAACAGAAAGCTGAAGATGTATGTCCACATATTTCTCCTCTCATCCCGCCATCATTGCGATGGAAGCCACGGCTCCGCCGACCTTGGACACGCTGTCTGCCATCCCTGCCGTGCCGCCGAAGATCGCCTGCGTCATGCTGGGAATAAATAGCAAGTTGATGATGAAGGCGATGAAGACCATCGTGCAGGGGATCAGGTTCGCAAGCCACATATCCATCGAGTAATTACCATTGAAAGTTTGTTGGATAAAGGCATTCAAAAAACCGGACCACACGAAGATGAACGCGGCGGCCACGGCGCGAATCATGGCGAAGCCAAGCAGCACGTCGAGGAAGTGAAAGAACTTCCCTCGGAATGTCCTGGTCATCAGCAGTGGAATGAAGACGGGGCCAAACAACGCCGTGACGCCATACAGGATGAACGAACTGCAATTGATGAGGAAGAGAATGCCCGAGGCAACCCCCAGCAGTCCTTGCACCACGAAGTAGCAAAGGATTTGGATCGGAGCCATGAGCGATGGCATGGCGGTGTTGTCGCCGGCCGTTTTGAACAATTGCAGCAGGTTGTCCAGAGAACTCTGGTCGAAAGCAGCGACCATCGCCTGGGCGATGTAGCTGAAGAAATGGTTGAGACCGAAGCTCGCTCCGGGAAGCGGGTTCACCCAGTAATTGATAAGCAGGCAGCAAACGATCAGCCGCAACAGAAAGTGGGTGAGATCGCCTGCGCGAACCGGATGCGTATGGAAGCGCAACGTCATCCCTGACGTGTTCCAATTGATGACCATGCTGATGAGCGTGAACAGGGCGATACAGCTCAGCTCGGTCAGTCCAAGTTGCGTTAACGCACCACCGTTCTGCGTGGTCAGATTGGTCAGATTATTGGTGAACTGATAGAGCCAGTCCACGCCGGAACTTGCGCTCGGTAATGCCTGTGCCAACAAGGTTGGTGAAATCATGGTTGCCACCTCTCTACTGGAATCAGGGGCGGCGCTGGCTGGGCGGCCAGCGCCGCAAAGTTTTCAGTCCGCCATTCAACTCATGGAAGATAGGTTTGCCAGGTATTGCCTTCGTTAGCGGCGCTGGTATCATTGGCCGCGCGCTGCTGCTGGACAAAGACCGCGGTATTGAGGTCTTCGACAGCGGCATTGCGCCGTTCCATGTTGGCAACGGTCATCTGTCCGGCAAGGCAGGTATGAAGCGTTCCCTGAGCCTGCATCTCGCTCAGCTTCTGCGCTTCGGATGCGTTCAAAAGATTGAGCTGCTGGACCTCGCTGTTGGTAGCATCGGTGCTGTCGAACTGATCCGACAGGAGCGTAGAGTTAGCTGTGGCATTTTCGGTCCGATTGCTCCGGTATTGGCCCACGGCGGTGAGACAGTCGGGAGAGATCGAGTCCGCAGTTTCGATCATGGCGAGTTGCGACAGGCGGGAACTGCCAAGAGGCTGCCCCTGTAAGTAGCTGCTCGCGCTACTGTTCATCGAAACCGTGGCCGTCTTCCATGCCGTTGTCGATGTAGAAGGTGAGTTGGTATTGAGTGCAATCCTGATGCCCGCCGTCTCGCCAAACATGTTGGCGACATTTGCGTTTTCAAGCGTATGCAGCGTTGTCTGCCACTGCTGTTTGATCGAAAAATGGGTGATGTTGTTCTTGAGCATCTTGTACTGTGTCTCCAGAGTGGTGAGTTGGGAGACGAGACTGGCGTAGCTGGTGGGATCAAAGACCACGTCTCCGAGTCCAAACAGCGCGAAACCGGGCGTTGCGGTCAAGAGCAAAGCCGTTCCGGCAATCAGCCACTTGCGATGTTTCTTGAGTTGAAGCGGCATAGAACCTCCTCATGGTTGATCGAGCGTTTACAAGCATTGCGGACAGGTTGGATCAAACCTGTCCAGGGTGAAACACTTGCAGTGGTCCAAAAGAGTGCATGGAAAATGCAGCGCTCTTTCGGTGATCTCAGCGAATTCATTCAATGCGCACGCAAGGACGTTCCGCGTGGCAGGCATTGCGAGGACGAGAAGCGCCAGCGCGATCAACACGGCATTGGCGACGAACCTGCGGCGATTCACGGAACGGTACGTCATGCTTCCTCCTCGGCGAGTTGGCGTGCCATCTGCGGGATCATGGCAACCCACTCCTGGCCGGCACGCTCAATGGCTTCCGCGAGGGTGTAGTCAAACTCCTCAAGCCAGTCGGCGCGGTTGAGCACAAGCGCAACCGCGACTTTCTCTCCGGTGGATTGCACAGCCCAGGCATTGTGGCCGCCGCACTTTGCACTCCTCGCCTTATTGAGCAAATGATTGTATCGATCGCTAAATGCGTTCATGAACCTTCACCTGTTGATCGCTGGTGTTCATAGCGTTGGGTCCATGCGATGTTCCGCATAGGATGGAATGAGGATGTCGCGGCCCACGTACACGCGGGCGCGCGAGCCCTCTTTGAGCGTGATGATGGGCAAACGATTGAGGAAGTGATTCAATACCTGCTCACCCTCCGCCGCCGTCTGCTCGGAGATGCCATTGCGAATCTGTGTCGAGGGATCGAGGATGCTGCTGTTGTTGCCGATCTGGGCCAAGCCGCCAAGGCCGCCTATGGCCGCTGCCGCGCCAAAGGCCAAGAGATACCCGTGATTGACTTTCGTGGCGAGGCCCGTTGTCCCAATCGGGTCAAGCCCGACGTACTTGTCGAAGTCGAGCGAGAAACCGTCCGGGCAAACGGCGCGGTGAAAGGTGACGAACATCTTGCGCTGTTGGGCATTGCCTACGCTCTGTACGGTGCCGATCAGGCGCGTGCCTTGCGGCATGAGCAACTGTTGATGATCGTGCGAGTAGTAGTCGGTGGTCAGCATAACCAGAATCGGCCCGCTGAATCCGCCGTCAATGTGGTTGGTGACGATGCCTTCGAGAACCGTTCCCTCGAAGATCCGATAGAGACGGCCCTGGTACTGATCGAAGGAATAGGAACTCATCGGGTCGGCATTCGTTTTTGTCGGTTGATCCAAGGGCGTTACAGAGTTTCCACCCTTCTGTGATGGCGCTCCGCCAGCGGCGACTTCTTCGGTCTTTACAGACGGGCGCGCTTCCTCACGTTCCGCTAGCACTGCGGCCGTCTGCGGAGTCGTAGCCGCGGCCGTCGCTGTCTCCCCCGCGCGTGCAAAATCAATCGCGACTGTCCCGCTGTTGATGGCGTCCTGCTTCAGCTTTTCCCGTACGAGCATTTTTTGTTTGACCTCGGCCTGGGCCTCGGAGACATTGGAGGTGTGTTGTGGAGCATTGGGGCTACCGCCATAGAGCGTGTCGCGCTGTGCCGCGGTCATCGGCGCGGCGTTTGCGTACTCGGGACCGGGAGCGCCTTCGGCGGCCTGGAGCTGTTGCATGGCCGCAACCAACTGCTGCTGGCGCTGTCGCTCGTCGGCGTCGTGCTGGGCCTGCAACTGCTGTTGCGTCTCGAAGCTCGACACCTGCTGCGCATTGGGCGAAGTCGGGCGCATCTGCAAGCTGCTCGCCGGGGCCGCCTTCTTGTTGCCACGCAGCAGGCTTGATACGTTGGCGATGCCGAGTATGGCAAGGATTGCCACCAGGGCAATCACCACGGGCATACCCTTCTTGAGCGGCGGCTTTGCCTCCGGCTGCTCGGGGATCGTTGCGGGCGTATTGGGAATATGCTCGGTCATGGCTACTTCGTACCTCCCTCGCGATGGAATTCAACTTTCTGCTTACCGATGGCGAGATACCCGTGCTCCAACAGCTTGGGCACGGTGTAGAGACCAGCGTTGAAATCGAAGTTAATAAGAGAACCTTTCTTGTCTTTCAACTCGTAGAGCGCAGGTGTCTCCTGGAAAACTCCTCGCAGATAGGTGAACTTGTCGTCCCGCCAGATTTGTTGAAGTCCAAGTTCTTTGCCCTTCTTCTCGTCCCACGTGTAATCGAAGTGCAACGAGCCGGGATATTCCGAACGGTACTGTTCAGCCTTGGTCTGTTCCGCTTTGAGTTCCGCCGTCTGAGCGGCCTTCGCGGCAGCAGCTTCCTGTTTCGCCTTATCCAGTTCCGCGGCTGGAACAAATACCGGAAGCTGCGCCAGACGATCCTTTGCAGCCTGATCGCTCGGATTGAGGAAGACCTTGGAGTCGAAATGCGAATCGGGATCATTCGATACCTCGCGCAACTGGAGCGTGTACTCATTGCCGTGATCGGAGACGATGTGAATGTCGGTCGAAGCATTCGCAGTTCGCGGCTTCACGCTGATGAAGCGGCTGGCGACATGGCCGCCGTCGAAAACCCAATCGACGGTATCGCCGGCAAAGACATTGGCGACCTTCTCTTCGGCGGGCAGCACAATCAATGTCGATTGGAGCAAGCCCGCACGCACCTGCGGTGGCGTCTCTGCTTCGGTGACCGTCACGGTACGGGGCGCGCTGGGCTGAAGTGGATGCGAATCGGTTGCGGCGTGAAGCGAGCCAGAGGCGAGCATCAGGCTCAGGCCAATGGAGACAGGAATAGGTGGTCTCATGACGTTCGTGTCCTTTCTGTGGTGAGTTTTTGGTTATACGGTTTCGCCCTGGGCAAACCGTGCAATGCCCTCGGTGAGTCCGTACTTGGCGATCAACTTTGATCGGCGCACGCGGTCTTTCGGTTTGGTCGAGAAAACCGCGTAGCTGCGACTATCGAGATTGAGCCGGACAACTTTCGTCAGCCCGTCGCGGCGCATATACAAACCTTCGCGGTCCTGTAAGCTCTCGAAGAGCGCGAGTTGCTGCTCGTTCATCTTGAACAACTCGGCATACCGCTTGCGGTTGAATGTGGCGTCTTTGAGAAATAGGAACGAGGTGCAGGAATTCACGATGCTGTCGGCGTTCGCGCCCAAGTCTTCGGCGGACTGGCCGATCATGGTGACGCCCCCAAGGTTTTTGCGAACTGTTTTGATCGAAGCGAGAGCGCCTTCGAGCAACTGCCGGTTCTTCATCGAAGAGAAAATCTCTTCGATCAGAATGTGCTTCGGTACGCCGAGATTGGCGGGGTTATAGAGAACGTCGTTGATGCGGCGCAGAAGCCAGACCATCACGGGCTCGATCAGGTCGGCATACTGCTCGTTGTTCACACCCTGGAAGTCGAAGCATTGCAGACGGGAGAGCGAGAGGCTGTCCTCCACGTTGTCGAAAACCGCGTGATAGACACCGTTGCCAACCCACTTCGCCAGATACCGGTCGAGTTTCTTGGGCAGGAAGAGATTGGACAGGCGGCGATTTTCCGCATCGAGCAGGTACATATCCCGCACGGCCTTGTGGATCACGTCGTCGTCTTCGGGTTCCAACTCCGCGCCGCCGTTCACGAGCAGCAGCTTGACGAACGAATACAGAAACGTGACATTGCTTTCAGTGGGTTCGAGCGCGAAAGGATTGACACGCGGACCATCTTTGCCGATGCGGTCCACACGGCCACCGTACAACTCGACGACGCTCTCGTAGCTTCCGCCGATGTCGAAGATGTATGTGAATCCGCCGTACTTCTGCTCGTGGGCGATGGCCAGATTGCCATGCACCGATTTCCCGGTTCCTGTTGGCCCGAGAATGAGCATGACGCGCACACCGTCCACATACACGTCCTGAAAGAATGGCGTCCGCGTGCGCGTCTCGAAAATGTTCAGGTACTCGTTATCCAAGTCCTCCGAACATATGTGCCCGAGATTCGGAGCGAAGATGGAAGAGAGCCTGGCGTGATGGTCCTCCGCCAGCCACATGGGGAAGACATTGAATTTGTGGTTGCCGGGAAACAGCGCATAAAAGGCCGACAGGTTCCCAAGCGTTTCTTCCATGACCTGTGCCCGCGCATCGACGAAGACGCGATGCACGGCGGGTACAAGGCCGCGCAACTCGTCCACACTGCGCGCGGCCACAAGGAAGCGAAGCGAGTATTCGCCCTGTGCTTTTTTGTCGAGCGAGCGAATGACTTCGCCAAGGTCATCGACCTGGTTGTTCGCGGCTCTGGCCCCGGCACCAGTTTCGAGCGAAGCCATATCGTATCCGCTCATGACGCGCGTCAGTACGCCGACTTTGAAAAATGAAATGAACTTTTCCTGGGCGTCGATCTCGCTGCGCGCGGCCGTGGTGGGCTTAGGCCGCCATGTCGAGCATAGGATGCTGTTGCAATCGAGCGTCATCAACCCGGAGAAGAGGCACGGCCTGGACGCCTCCGGCGTCGTCTTCAGCGAGAACATCTGGACATATCTGCGGCCGATGGTGAGATGGTCGCTGTTCCACGCAACCGGACTTTTTACGATCTGCCGGTCCACTCCGTCATCGGCGGACAAATTGTCTTTGGCTGCCCACTCTTCGAGATTGAACAGGTAGCTGAAAAACTGATAGACTGCGTTCTTTTCAAGTAGCCGCAATCCGAGTGAACCGGCGAGATGGCCTTCAAGCAGCGTGGCCGTCTTTTCGAGATCAACCAGCATCCGCGTCGTGTCGGCTGTATGTTCCTTGGGCTTGCGTGTGAAGGCCGCCGCCTTCGGCGGTTCGAGTGTCAGGCACCAGTGCAGATCGATGCGTCGAAAGCCCGCCGTCTTTTCAAGGAAAGTCAAGCGGTCGTCAACGAAGACCTGCGTGACTGCATTTGCGTAGTGCTCTTTCCGGGCTAGATCGAAGCCGGACATGACACGCGTGTACTGATAGAGGCACGATCCTTCGGGCAGCCCGCGGAGTGCGCCTTCAATCGACCGCATCTCGGCTTCAAGTTCCTGGTCGGTCAATCCCTCTTCGTCAATTCCGTCAAGCGAAAGCAGGCAGCCGTAGCCGCCGCCCTTCAACGCGAAGATCCGTTCGTTGACGAAGCGCGCAATCGGAACGATCGAGCACGCAGCTCCGGCCTTGGCGGACCACGGCGTGTATTTTTGCTGCTCAATGTTTACGCGGGTCATAGTAGGACCTCTGGCTCAGGCTCAAGCCCCAAAGCTCGAACATCTTGGGATGTTTGCGGACGATCAGCCATGCGCTGATAGCAAGGGACGGAAAAGCGATCAACGCGACGATACGGAACCCAACGAGGAAAACCGTTACGCAGACGAATACGATCGCCATCCATGCTGTGAGGTCGAGGCCCAGCTTGGCCCTCGGTCGATTCAGCGCTTGGTTGATTGCTAACGGTTCTCCTCGCTTGGTCATGGCCGCCACCTACTGCATCGTCTGGCCGGTCAAACTGCCTATCCAACCGGCTCCCCAGCCCAGCACTCCAGCGCCAAAGAGCGCGCCAAAGAGGCCCGGAATCGCATCCGCAAAGCGACCGCTCATCATCCGGATTCCGGCGAAGATCAGGCCGCCAAAACAGATGACCGCGCCCGCATAGATGGCGAAGGTCTTGAAGGTGGTCATCAGCGTGGTCGCCCCGGAGAAGTCCATCGTCCCCTGGGCGTGGGCAACGCTCGTGAGCGAGAGCGCAAGAAGGGTGGGAGCCATCGTGCGGATGGCCGGGAAAAGGGTGTTCTTCAGGAAGGGTTGTGCCCAGCAAATACCGGGCGGAACAGGTAGCCGATTGCTGCTCGCATCGGAACGGAAGAGACGGCGGAATCGATTCACTTTGCACCTCCGCTGACCGTGTGGGTCAGTCATGGCGCAAAGTTAGGGCGGAACCGATGCCGCGTCCAATGAATTCCATGCAGCGCGTTATGCGTTCTAGGAATAACGCGCTGCTTTTCGGTGCTTGGCGGGCTTAGAACTCGTGGCTGAAAAGAATTTCGGGAGTTCCAACGCCTCCTCTATATAAGGAGGCATTCACTCCGGGCTTGATGCTGAAAACGCAAGAGAAGCTGGTGCCATCTGTAAGTTGAATCTCGACGTTAGTTCCATCACCGGCGTCCCGGTGGATACGGAACGTCTGAATCGTCTTGCCCGCAAGCTCCGGGCACTCGATGTAGTTGCCCTGCATGGACTCATCCTCAATTTTGTTAGATTCTTGCCCGAGATCAATGGCTGTCAGACCTGTAATTCCGCAATTTTACCCTGCCGCCGTGAATCTGGCTCCCGATGCGCGGCGATCTGCTCTTTGAGACAATATCACACGCATCGTGTGTAGACTCATAGTGGTCTAAGCTCAAGCATAGGAGTGTGGCGACACGCTCCGTTAAGTCTCGATTTGGCACAAGGTTGCGGCAACTCCGCGAAGAACGGGGCTATTCCCAAGAGGAGTTGGCCGAACGAGCCGGGCTGCATCGCAACTACGTCGGCGGTATTGAGCGCGGCGAACGAAACGTTGCATTGGAAAACATCATCAAGCTGGCAAAAGCGCTTTCGGTCACGCCTGCTGACATGTTTGCAGATTTCTCTTAATGTTTCTTAGTATGGCGGGAACCCTAGAACCCGTGAACTCACATGCGGCTCCATCACGCTTTATGCACGCTAACCTGGCAAATGTTATCGTGCATTTCAATGGTTATATTGAACATCGTCAAGCCGCCGAAAGCGTTTTTCATCAAGCAAGGCGGCCTGCTTATTGATTTCTTTGGAAAGTGATTCGCGGCGCACTCATTGAACCCGGAGATGACCCCATCGGTTGGGCATTATCCCATCGCATTGATTTCATTTTCAAGAGTTTGCAAAGCATTCAGTATCCCTGCAAATGTGGGCGGTTCCCTATAGAACATATCGCGCATAGCGCGGTAGTCCCGTTCCAAAGCGTCTCGTTGCTTTTCCGGGGGAAGCAGCCGGAATGAGCCCGGTCGCGCCTCATCGTAGTGTGCCCAGGAAGAGTAGTAAAACCGTTCCTTGAATTCGACCACGGCCTGAAGAAGATCTCGATTGGCTAAAGCTGCATCCTTGATGGAACTCTCAGCCAGTTTGTAAAGGTCGTAGTAATGCCGCGAGTAGCGGGCTGGGACAGTACCAGGCCGATGTGCTTCTTGATGGAGAATCGTCGCCTTTTCCCAGAAGGTGCGTTCTGCATCGATTGCAATTACGGCGCAATCAGGTTCGACAAAAGCTTTGGGAAACGAGCCGGCCGCATAGGGGCGAATCGTCTGAGCACTGGAAGGAACCCATGAGGCAAGCGGCCCTATTTCCAACCGAACCTCGGGACGAATGTAGGACGCACTGAAGGCTGCTGGAAATCGAACGTTCACCGTATGCGGATCGGATTCGTCGATACTGGCGCGCAGTTCGTCAACAGGGGAAAAGATGTGATTCAACTGGGCAAGCAGCGTTCCGCGAATATACTCTGCGGCTCTGGCATTCATTTCCTGGTTGTACCGGCTCTGCTTCGTTTTTGACTGGATGGACTGGTAGGGGTCGTTGCCTTGCGCTATGCCATATCCGAGTAGCCGCCAGTCAAGAATCAGGTCGATGTCTTCAGAAAATCTCTCGATCAAGTGGAAGACCTTGGACAGACTGGTTCCACCTTTGAAAACTATCTGTTCCTTGAGTGACGGTTCCGCGAAGAGGTGCTTGAGAATCCAGCAGACCCAGAAATCCTTTTCGACAATGGCGGGATTCATCCCGAGCCGACTTGCTGATTCCCCAAACAAATCCCGCCTGTCTGTTGCCGATCCGGCAGCGATCTTGTCCATGTCAATCCTCTCCGGCAATCTGCTGGATCGTGTTGTAGACCCACCCCGTCACCGTCTTTGTATCGGCCAGAACCTTGGAGCGTAGCGGCTTGGGTAGCCACTCCCGAATCTTGGCGACGGTTTCTGGAGTGATTTGCTCCGGACCGAGGGATTTGAGCGCTTGCACGATCAATCCGCTTTCCTTTAGCTTAGTCCCCGATTCCTTGAGAGCAGTGTGCTCGAAAACCAGCGGTGTGTTGCCCACTTGGTAGAGGCGGTCGGGACCATCCGAAAGGTAAACGGCGCGCGCCGGGACCTGAGTCGAGAGTCCCAAAAAATTCAGCGCCGTGGCGCCGCTAGGCTGAATGCGCCAGCGGAACTTTCGTGCCAGAGCTCTGGCGACTTGGTCGAGATCGGGGCTGAGCTGCTGGTCCAGCATCTTGCTGAAGCGCGGATAATCGTAGATCCCCCGAATGACCCGGCGGATGCTGCCTTTCCGCTCCAGCCGGTGCAAGGCAGAATCGACAGTTGAGCGGTTGCCGAGGTCCAGAAAATCGCGCGGAGAGAATGCCCACCCTCCTCCCGATCCTCTGATGCGATATATGATCGTATTTTCAATCGCTTGAGCCATATAAAGTCACTACCCATTGCAAGAAAAAATACCATAATTTTCTTGCAAAGACAAGACTCGCATGAGTGGGAGAATACACAGCATCGTTCCGGCGGAAAGTTGGGGGACAAGCCATTTAGAATCAATCAATTACATATCTAAAAATGCTATTCTACTCCGGAACAAATAGAGTATCCGACTTGATTGAGCCCTGGCCGAATCAAGGCCTGCTGGGAGATTGTCAGTATTTTGGAGTGTCATTCGGGCGAATTAGGGCCCGCCGAGGGCCCAATATCCACGCATTTCCCTTATTTCAGCTGCAAGCCGCTGAAAAAACGCTACAGGCTGCTTTGTCAATTGATGAGACGGGTCCTGGCGTACGGCGGGGTTTGATGATGTACGATCACTTTCCTGAGCTTCAGCGGAAGGCAAAACCCGCTACACTGGGTACGACATGCAACCATTCACGACGCTAGAGCTGTGTGCCGGAGCCGGCGGTCAAGCTCTGGGCCTAGAAAAAGCTGGCATTGCCCATGCAGGCCTGATCGAGATCGACAAGCACGCTTGCGCCACTCTCCGGCGAAACCGCCCGGGCTGGAACGTAATCGAAGGAGATCTGACCCAATTCACCGACGCATCCGCATTCAAGGGCGTTGATATCGTCTCCGGAGGCTTGCCCTGTCCGCCGTTTTCAAGGGCCGGCGGCCAGTTGGGTGAGAAGGATGAGCGCAATCTGTTTCCCGCTGCGATCAACATCATTGATCAAATCCGGCCGAAGGCGGTTCTGATCGAGAATGTGCGGGGGTTTCTTGATGCCGTATTCGAGGACTACCGCACCTACATCGCCGGCACTCTTAGGAAGCTGGGCTATACGACTGACTGGCGCTTGCTGAATGCCTCGGATTTCGGAGTCCCGCAGCTGCGCCCCAGGGTGGTCTTCATCGCAGTCCGAAGTTCATATTCCGAACATTTTTATTGGCCGGAACCCCTGCAAACCCCCGCGCCGACCGTTGGCGACGTTCTTTTCGATCTGATCTCTTCCCGAGGCTGGCGGGGCGCAAAGATCTGGAAGGCACGTGCGAATGAGATCGCCCCCACAATTGTCGGAGGAAGCAAAAAACACGGCGGGCCAGACCTTGGACCGACGCGCTCGAAACGTGCGTGGGCTGGTCTTAGCGTCGATGCTCACGGCGTTGTGGACGAGCCGCCGGCGCCGGATTTTGTTGGGATGCCCCGCCTGACGGTGCAAATGGTAGCGAAGCTGCAAGGCTTCCCTGATAACTGGATTTTTGAGGGACGTAAGACCAATGCTTATCGGCAAGTTGGCAACGCGTTTCCTCCTCCAGTCGCGTTCGCGGTAGCCCGGCAGCTTGCTAAGTGCCTTGCAGCGGCATCAAGGCTCAGACTCGTAAGGTAAGGGACTACATGACCGAGTTCAAATTCAATCTAACTCCAGATCCGAAAATTCTCATCGCACTGACGCACACGCCGCTCCAGCCGCTGGACGCGCTCTGCGAACTGATAGATAACGCGATCGACTCTTTTAGCGTTGCCAAACTGCAAGGGTCGCCAATTGAGTTTCCGCTTGTTGTCGTGGAACTGCCGGGAACCGCTGAGATTAATCGCGGCGAGGGTGCGGTCCGCGTACGCGACAACGGTCCGGGCCTATCGGCCGATCTCGCGGAAAAGGCGTTAACGGCTGGGTACTCTGGGAATAGACCCTATGACAGCCTCGGTTTGTTCGGTATGGGGTTCAACATCGCCAGCGGAAAGCTAGGGCGCGTGACGCGCTTCTTGACGGCGAGAAAGGAAGACAGCGATGCTCTCGAAGCCATCGTTGATCTCATCGCGATGCAGGAAGCGCGGACATACGATGCTCCTGCAATGCGTATACCGAAGCCTCCGGAGTTCTCTCACGGTACTCTCGTTGAGGTGAACGGCTGGTGGCCCGAAGGTAACTCCAACAGCGGATTTGTCCGGAAGCTGGTCAGCTACGGAAAAAACGAGATTCGACGCCAAATCGGCAGACGCTATGCAACAATCCTGCTGCAGGACAAGGTCCGCATACTCGTCAATGGGGATGCATGCGAGCCTTTTGAGCATTGCGTATGGGATGACTCGCGCTCGTTGGAGAGAAGGGGGCTTGGCAAGATCCCAGCAGTCTTCCGTTTTGATGAAGTTGTCGGTATGCAGCGCCGCTGTTCGAGTTGTAACGATTTGATCAAGCAGGGCGAAAATGAATGTTCCACCTGCAAATCTCAATCGTTCAGGACACTCGAAGAGCGGATCAGAGGATGGGTAGGTATTCAGCGCTTTGACGACTCGAATGAATTCGGGATTGACCTTATTCGAAACGGAAGAGCCATCCGTATTGCAGAGAAGGGTGCCTTCTTTGACTTCACCGACGAATTCAAAAAGCTTATCAAAGATTACCCAATCGATAGTCTTTATGGGCGGATCATTGGAGAAGTACACCTCAATCACGTACCCGTGGACTTTCTGAAACAAGATTTCCAGCGCAGTAGTCCTGAATGGCAACGGGCGATGACTTATCTGCGCGGGGAGAGCTCTTTGCAGCCTACTCAGCCTGGCGCTGACAATAACCAGAGTCCAGTTTTTAAGCTGTATCAGGGATACCGCAAAGTCCGGACGTTCGGTAAGACCGATATGTATATGGGCGTCTGGGATGCCGATTCCGATAAGCCAAGACGTGTCAGCCGCGAGGTTGAAAAAGACTACTACGAAAAATTCAAGGCAAAGCAACCGGGGTATTATGACGATGCCGAATGGTGGAAGCTGGTTGAACAGGCCGATCACCGTCCGTTGCCTGAATTGGTCGATTGTCCGTCATGCCAAGCCCAAAACCTAAAAGAACAGGAACAATGTCAGGTTTGTGGGTACGTTCTGATCGGGAAGCCTTGCCTCAATCCAGAATGCGCCAAAACGATCGCAAAATCAGCTGTGACATGCGGCTTTTGCGGCACATCTCAAGTCCCTGATATCGAGGAACCATGGAGGTGCGAGGTCTGCGGCGAAGGCAATCCGGCCGAGGCCGATACGTGCCGCCGTTGCACAAAGCCGCACGGAACGCAACATCCCGCATCGATTGGCTATCTCAAAAACAATGCCGATAAGGACGACGATCTGTCGGTGCCGGGGTGCTCGGTTGAGTTGGCCGACGGAACCCACAGCGATCCAATCGATGTCATTACCTACGTAACCCGAGTGCCGATCGAGGTCTCATGGCAGGGGCCACGGGTTCCGCTGCTTGCCTTCAAGGGAGAGCAGGTGGAGGTATTCATTGACAGGAGTCATCCGCTTTTCCGTACCTACCGGATGCGGGCAGAGCCGCTGGTTGCCTCAGAGGTAGCGCAGTATCTATTTGAATCAAATCGTCGGCTGCTTGCGCAGACCAACGCCGGAGCGCACAGCATTTCAAATCTCAGTTGGCTTGTCCTACAGAAACGCTGGGCCGACGCCCTTGAAGACAGTGCTGACGATATCAAGGAAGACATCCGGCATCTCTTTGATGCGATCCGGGGCCGGTTACCGGCTCTGGTACGTGACAAAGCGGAGGATCTTTTCGAGGACCTGTCCGAGGCTCAGAAGAAGACGATGGTTTCGCGAATGCTGGGCCGCAACCTCGATATCAGCAAACTTGGTCCAATGAAATCGACTGGCGAATACCTGACTTACGTTGACGAAGACACTGTCGTCGAGATCTTCCACAAACTGCCGGCCGTGTTCTTTGATGGCGGCGTTTGGACGCTGGCCTACGTTGGGATCACAGATCTCCCGGAGCCGGTTTTACGGGAAGCCAGGGCGCGCATTGTCGCGAAGCACATGAATTGCCTGGAAGATTGCGCAGGATTTCTCAATTACGACGCTCCGGAGAATTTGATCAGTCAGCGCGCGCGAGCGTCGGTGGATTTCCTGCTTCAGGGGCTTGGATAAAGTTGTTCATCAGCAAAGACAATATCGACTCTCTGACATGGCAGGCATTTGAGCGGGCGGTCTGCAGGCTGCTCCTGCACGAAGGCTTTCAGGGGTTGCGAATCGTCGGCCAGACGAGCGACGGTGGTGCTGACGTCCTTGCCCACCGTGACTCCAAGCGATGGCTGTTCCAGGTCAAGCACTGGAAGGCACGTGTCGGGCCGGATGTTATTGACCGGACTCTTGAGGCCATGCGCTCATACCGGGCCCAGGTTCCGGTTGTCGTCGCGTTGAATGGCTTCCAGGATGCCGTCCGAGATCAACAGCGGGCGCTGATGAGCAGCGGCATTCCGCTTCAACTGTGGGACAGGACGATCCTGATCGACCGTGCACAACGGCTGGTGGATACCTATCCTGTACCGCCCGGCCGGTACGAGGTCCGGGACTACCAGGAAGATGCGATCCGCTCGCTGATACAGATCTATTCCGACGGCCATGTGAGAAAAGCACTTGTAGTGCTGGCCACTGGCCTTGGGAAAACATTTGTTGCAGCGGAGGCCTTGCGCCGCATCAACGCCGCGTCGCCCATCCATCTCCTTCTGGTTCTCGCCCACTCCAACGAGCTGATTTATCAACTGGAGCGAGCTTTCTGGCCATTTCTGAAAGCAAGCCAGACCACCGTGATCTGGAACGGCTATGAACGCCCGGCCGCAGCCGACTTGGCCAGAGCCTCATGCGTGTTCGCTTGCCTTGATTCCGTATTTGAGCACGTCAGCCGGAACGGCGACCTACCGCCCTTTGAAGTCGTACTCGTCGATGAATGCCACCATGCAGGCGCGATGATGTATCAAACGGTACTACGTGAGCTCCGTGCCGGGCAGGACGGAGGACCCTTCCTGATCGGCTTGACAGCAACTCCCTGGAGACCCGATGACACCGACCTTAAAGTCTATTTTGGAGAGCCGGTCGTATCTGTAGACCTGGTCACGGGTTTGCGCAGAGGGTTCCTCACCAATGTCGATTACCGGATGTACACGGACAATATTAACTGGAAGGCACTCAATGAATTGAAGGGCCGTTCGTTCTCGCCGCGGGCCATCAATCGCACCTTGTTTATCAATCAGTGGGACGACGCGGTCGTTTACGAGCTGCAAGCGGCCTGGAAAGAGCAGGCAAAACCCCGTGCAATCGTCTTTTGCGGAACGATTGACCACGCCATCACTATGCGGGACAAGATCAACGCGTTGGGTTTTTGCTCGGCCGAGGCGATTTATTCGCAGCCCGTGGCCGGGAAAGCCATGGCTCCATACGAGCGGAACCGCGTGCTCTCGGACTTTCACGATGGAACGGTGAATGTCGTCTGCGCCGTTGACATCTTCAATGAGGGCGTGGATGTGCCGGACGTCAACATTATCGTCTTCCAGAGGGTCACGCACAGCCGCAGGATATTCATTCAGCAACTGGGGCGCGGGCTGAGGCTGGCTCCTGGGAAAGAGAAAGTCATTGTTCTGGATTTTGTCTCGGACATCCGCCGCTTCGCGGCTGGGCTCGATCTGAAAGACAAACTTGAAGAAGGCGCATACGGACGGAGTAGTACGGTGAGGGTCCAGTTGCCGCACAAGGTTACCTTCCGCCGAGTCGGCGCTGATGATCCAAAAACAGAGACTTTTCTCCGGCAATGGCTGGAGGATGTGGCGGCGGTCGAAGCCGCCGGAGAGGATGCGAGCATCTTGAAATTTCCACCGGCTTTGCCTGGAGGCCATGAATGACGGTGTCGGCTGAATTGCGAAAATCGCTTGAAGATATCGAACTCTTTACCGGGCTCGTTCGGAGCCAGGTTGATCGACCGGAAGTCGAATTCGAACGGCTGCTTGACGGCTACCTCGAAGCGCGAAGGTCTCTCGCGCGCCAATTCTGTCTCGTTGCGCAGCGTCATCTCCTGCGCGGCGATAACCTTCTGGAGCATACGCGCAAACGGATCGAACGGCGGATGACCGAATTGTACGCCAACCAGATACCAGACAAATACAGAGTGGTTCACGGGTACTCTTCGGTTCAGCCGATTATCTTGCAGTACTTGGCACAGCATGTAGGGAACCCCGTACGCTCATCGAAGCTGCGCGTGCTTACAGCGGATCAGATCCATACAGAGCGCCGTGTCCGGGATCTGCGCGATCTCGGATTCGACGTCGAATGGAAGAAGGTATCCGATGACGATCAATACGTCCTGGTGTCGGTCGAACCTAATGTCGATGCTGCGGCAGCGTTGCTGCTACGCAAAAACATCAAGGACGACAAGAAGCTTGCGAAGCCAGAGAAAGACAGGCTTCTCACTGTTGTAGACAGCCCAGCGGATGCATAGAGCGGCCGGGCTGCAGAGGAAGGTACGTTGGACAATCTCAGCCAGAAGCGACGCAGCGACAATATGCGGCAGATCCGGTCGAAGGACACTGGACCGGAACTCACATTGCGTCGGCTGATTCACGGTATGGGATACCGTTTCCGGCTGCACCGTAAGGAATTGCCCGGAACGCCGGATCTGGTGTTTCCCGGACGCAAGAAAGTGGTTTTTCTCCACGGTTGCTTTTGGCACCAGCATCCTGGATGCAGGGAGGGGCGGGTGCCGGGAACGCGGCGCGAGTATTGGGAACCCAAACTGGCACGGAACCGGGAAAGAGATGCCTTGGCGCAAGACAAGCTGAAGTCATTGGGCTGGGGCGTGTTTACGCTATGGGAATGCGAGCTATCAAAGAACGCTGACGGAATCATGAAACAGATTAGCCAGTTTCTCGGGCCACCCGGACACGTTCAAGCTTTTGCGGAACACTCGGAAGCAATACTAAAGGGGCGGAAAAGTCCGGCTGCGATCCGAAAACGCTTGCTTCCCAAATCAGCGGATTCTAATATCGTTCTATGAAGACATTTGGCACCATGGTGGCCGAGGCGCGTCGAGCCATCGGCATGAGCCAGAAAGAGCTGGCTTCCAAGGTGAAGAAGGACGACGGTCAAGCTATTTCGCCCCAGTACCTCAATGATGTTGAGCGCGACAGGCGGAATCCGCCTTCCGAAGATCTTATCGTCCAGATTGCGGCAGCGCTAAAGATAGACGAGGATGTTCTGTGTCTTGCAGCCGGAACAATTCCGAAGGACGTGCAAAAGCTTGCGGCAACCCATCCCGAACAGGTGCAGGAAGCATTCAGGGCTTTCAGGAAAAGAGTGAAGAACTAGCCATGAAGTGGGTAACGGACAGGACTGGCAGGTTTCGGCGTCGGCCGCACTATGACCCCGAGGTGATCGATTTTCAATGCGAGCGCCTGATCCAGAAATTCCTGATGAAGAAGTATGGGAAAATCGAATATCCCGTTCGAACCGAAGACATCACGGTCCTTATCGAAGAAAGGGCTGATCTGGATTCGTGTGTTGACTTGTCTCACGAAGAAGGCGAAGTGGATGGAGTCACCGAATTCAGGCCCGGCCAGCGTCCTTTGGTGAGCATATCGGATCGGCTCAGCGCTTCTCATATGGAAAACCGTCTTCGCACAACACTCACCCACGAGTTTGGGCACGTATATTTTCATCAGTTCATGTTCGAAACACAGAATCAGACCGGGGCGCTATTTCCGGAAGAGACGAAAGGCTATACCAACAAATGCAACCGGGGCTCGATCGTCGGCGCAAGTGAAACCGATTGGATGGAATGGCAGGCGGGATACGTATGCGGATCGATTTTGATGCCAATCACCGCCATGGTCGAAACTGTGCAGGTATTTCGCGCCAATAATATGCTGCCGTTCACTAATCTTACCGTCAGGTCGGATGCAGGGCAAAAGCTGATCGAGCTAGTCGCCTCCACATTCCAGACGTCCAAGGACGCGGCGCGCGTACGGCTTCTAAAGAAGAACATTCTAACGGAACGCTTGGTTCCGTCGGCAGAACTGTTTTGAGGAGAATATTTTTTTGCAATCATGATACTCAAATCCGCTGATAGTGGTATATTGGATTCGAAGCCGGGCAGATCCCGGAGAAAGGAAAACCAAGACAATGGCCGACGTTCAGGTGACATGTATCACCAAACCGCATCCGCAGAGCACGCACGAACACATCACACATCTCGGGGGTGCCCAGTGGAAGTGGGCACGCGAGCAGGTCATCGCCAGCATCGAGGCAAAAACAAATACGTTTTACGTACTCGACCCACGGACAGGCAAGCGCAGCGATATCAGCGTAGTTCGCCCACGGGATGGTCGTGCGCCATTCGTGCAAACATACGCCGATGGCGATTGGAACAACAACCTTCTGTCCCTGAACCAGTGCCCACTATAGACGATTTTTTGCTTTGTCAGTACCCAAATCCGCTTATTGCGGTATATTGGATCTTGAGGGAGGAGCTTGCGGGTGTAAGCCGACAAGAAAATAGCACTGGTCAGGAATTGGGCAGAGGGAGGCCCGGAATCATGAGTAATCAGCACAGAGTTCGTATTCACATCGATCAGAAACACCATGAGTCACCCACACCGACCACCGGGGAAGCACTCTACGTTCTTGGCAATGTCCCGGTGGGCCTTGAACTTTACCGGGAAGTCGGTGGCGACCACGAAGATCAGCCGGTCGAAAATGGGCCGGAAACTGTCCACTTGAAAGAGGATGAGCACTTCCATAGCGGTCCTTCAAAGAAGAAAGAAATCACAATCGTAGTAAATGGAACTCCGCACGAATGGCTGAAGCGCGAGATTACGTATGCGCAGGTGGTTACGCTCGATGTGCCCGATTACCCACAGCATCCGGAAATCACGTATTCGGTGAAATATAAGCACGGGCCCGGCCATAAGCCCGAAGGAACGCTTTCGCCAGGCGGAGAGGTAATGGTAAAGGACGGGGAGGTTTTCAGTGTTTCACCAACTGGTCAATCATAATGACGATTTGCGGCGACTGGTACGCAAGGGTTACGCCGTCGCCGTCGACAGCGGGTATCTTATAGTCCGTGATATTCCTTATCTCGGTGACCGGAAGCAACTCCAGTGGGGCGCGTTTGTTGCGAAGCTGGAATTTGTCGACAAGCTGACGGTTAAGCAGGACGACCACCAAGTCTGGTTTGCCGGCTCGGTGCCGCACGCGCTTGACGGCAAGCCGATTCCCAACCTTGGGGGTGGTTCCACAGGGCTGGCGCTTGGCGAGGCCAGTAAAGACATAGTCGTGCAGCGGCGATTTTCTAACAAGCCCAGGGCCACCGGAAAGTTTGCGGATTTCTTCGAGAAGATCGACAGCTACTTGACGATCATCGCAGGACCGGCGATGGAACTGTACAACGCGAATCCGTACACGTTCCGCACGGTTGAGGAAATGTCTGACTCCGTGTTTAAGTTCCACGATACGCTCACAAGCAGGGCGGAAATAATGGATCTGGCCTCCAAATTCACGAACGACATAGTAGCTGTCATAGGGCTCGGCGGCACCGGCGGATACGTTTTGGATTTTCTTGTAAAAACGCCAGTGCGGGAAATCCGAGGCTTTGATTTTGATTTCTTCCACGTGCACAATGCGTTCCGGTCGCCTGGCAGATTGGAGGAAAGCGAGTTGGGAAAGCCGAAGGCGGAAGTTTTTGGCGCGCGTTATGATAACTTCCGGCACGGACTTAAGATAGAGCGCGGGCTCATCGATTCGTCATCAGGCCCGGATTTGGATGGTGTAACTTTCGCCTTCGTATGCGTCGATAAAGGCTCAGCGCGCACGAAGATTTTTGATCTGCTGATCTCAAAACGGATACCGTTCATTGATGTCGGCATGGGTCTGGACCGGAAGCGAGGACCGGTCAACGGGATGGTACGGGCGACCTATTATTCGAGCGAAGACGCCCAAAGGGTGCGGGACAAAGGTCTGGCTGAAATGTCGGACAAACCAGATGATATTTACAGGACTAACATCCAGATTAGCGAGATTAACGCCCTGAACGCCTGCCTAGCGGTCATTCGATTCAAACAACTGCGCGGTTTTTACTTCGAAGAGTTGCCCTGCTATCACATGCTCTTTGAGATTGGAGACCTTAGGATAGTCGGAGAATCGGAACTATAGTGAGATTTGAGATACAACACGTGCACTACATGCCGAAGGAACTGAAGCCGGGTGTTCTTTATGTTTCAGAGGAATTTGACATTGCGATGCATCTTTGTGCCTGCGGATGCGGATCGAAAATCAAGACGCCTCTTGGCCCAACAGAATGGTCGGTTGAGGAGACCGAAAGCGGGCCGAGTCTGCGGCCGTCCGTCGGTAACTGGCAGCAAGCCTGTCAGTCCCATTACTGGATCAATCATGGCGAGGTCCGATGGGCCGAAAAGTGGTCGGCAGAGGAAATTGCGGAGGGCCGTTGCCACGAAGACGAACGAAGAAGCGCTTATTACGACGCGCTTAGCCGTAAACGCGGTGGAATGCTGCGGAGGCTTTGGAGTATGCTTAGGAATCTATTTAGTCAAGAATAGCCCGCAGCCGATCTGCAGCCCGATGGGCCGAGGCCGATCTTGGCTTATGAGCTTCATTGATTAGCTAAAATCCATCCGTTCAGAAGAGCAACCGTTCGAAGGCAAATCGAGTCAGCATAAGCCCAAACGCTGGCGTACCGACACCACACTCCCGGTCCTTTCTGCAAGGAAAAGCACCTCAATTTTCTGGCAAATGCTGCAACGCGCCACGAATTGAACGATTCACGGCGCATGGGCCGGCATCAGTTGCAGCTACAACTTTATGCACGGTAACGCAACAAATGTTGTCGTCCGTTTCACGTGTCACCTTGAGGCGTGGCACGTTGCGGTAATTGCGGAAGTAAGCTCCATTGTCGAACGAGTTCACAATTTCCTGATTTGTTTTATGACCTGAAATCGAATGAAGCACTGGAGAGGAAACTGGGCTGAGTTGCCCGATGGTTCCTTGTTCCCGCGGAGTCGCGTTTTCGGCAATGTCGACTGTGTGCTTTCTGGCCTCATCCTTGCTGCTCACAATCTAACTGTTCCGGCAAGAACTTTGAAGGCTTGGGCGGCTGCGTTAGGCAGTTTTCCCAGCAAACCGTTTCGGAGAACACCCCACCGCCCTGGTGAACGATGTGCTGAAAGCGCTCGACGACTGAAACCCTACAGCCAGCGCAATCTCGCCGATGCTTCGTGTTCCGCGTCGCAGTTCATCCTTCGCCACGGCCATCCGCCAATGCATCAGGTATTCAATCGGTCCCACGCCCAGCACGTTCTTGAAGCGTGTCGCAAAACCCGACCGCGACACGCCGCACAAGCGCGCCAACTCTGCCACGCTCCACTCGCGCGCAATCTCGCCATGTATGGCCAGCAGCGCGCCTGCAATTGCAGGATCAAGCAGGCCGGCAATCAAACCCGTCGACCGGTCATCCACCTTTGGCGTCTCACGCCGCAGCATCTCCACCAGGATGAGCTCCATCAACCGCGCGATAAGAAACTCGCTGCCCGGCCCCGGCTGCAGCGTCTCCATCTCATTCAATTTCAGCAACGACCGCACGCGCCACGACGACGTATCGTCCGCCGCAACGTGCAGCAGCGATGGCAATAGCTCCCATAGCAAGCTCTCATTCGCCGTATCGAAAACAAAACGCCCGCCGCGTAGTGTCACCGGCGACTCCGTACCTTCGCCGAGCTGCAGCGAGACACTCTTCGCCGCCGCCACCAACTCTTCGCTGTCTTCCGGCTCCGTCGTCGGGTCCGAGGTGAGCACAAACGGCGTCGAGGTATGAATCAGAACGAAGTCGTCCGGCCGTAGTAGCACCGGCGCAAGTTGAGGCCGCAGCAGGTGACACTCGCCACGCTCCACGCGGCAGAATAGCAAATCGTCGCGCTTCCGAAACGCCAAACCCCAGCGACCAAAGCCCTCAATTTTCGAGAACAATGTGGCCCGGGGTCGAAGCAATTGCACAACATCGAGAAACGGATCCATGTATCTAGGATGCCGCGGTTTGCGACTTCTTTTTGGGTTATAGATAAATAAATTTGGCGTTCCAGCTATCGACCGTACAGAAGTCCAGGCCTACCTTAGGGACAGAAGGAGAACCACCATGACCAATCTAGAAGCCTTGAACGTCTACCAAAGCTACGTGGAAGCCTGGAAGCCGATTTCCAACGCGCAGCGGAAGAGCATCCTCTCGGAAGTCTTCGACGACAACGTGGAGTATCTTGTGCCGGAGTACGCCGGGGGCGCCAGTGCAGCAATCGAAGACATGGAGCGCTTTCAGAAGCAGTATCCTGGCGCCCACTTCGACATCGAAAACGTCTCCACGCATCACGAGGTCGCGCTGTTCAAGTGGGTGCTCATTCTGCCGGACGGAAAGGTCACGGTGAAAGGCCACGATTGCATTCGCTTTTCACCAGCCGGCAAAATCGCAAGCCTGCTCACATTTGGTCCAGCGTCCCCGAAGTCATAACCAGCAAGCCCGTAGCGGAGTTGCTGCGGGCTTTGTCATTTGCGCGCAATTTGTGAGCCTGCGTTCAACACGGCCTTCCGGTCGGATTTCACCGGAGGCGAATGACCTCAGGAAGCACAGACCTCGGTGTTCCGCGGCTCCGAATGAGCGAAGCTTCTTCTTTAAAGATTTCGAAACCAGACTCTTTTCTTCCGCCATTTCGGCATGACCCTGGTCTTCAAATACCACGTTTGACGTATTCACCAGGGTTGGCCCCGACAACTCGCTTGAACGCCTTACTGAACGCAGCGTCGGACTCGTAACCGACCAACCGAGCAACGTCGATGAGCTTCTTGTCACGCTGTTCGAGTAACTGCATCGCCTTCTGCATCCGCCACTCGGTTACATATTCCAATGGTGTTTGTCCGAGCATCTCTTTAAATCGCGCTGCGAATGCGGAGCGAGACATGCCCGCCGCTTCGGCCAGGGATTCGACCGTCCAGGGTGAATTCACTCTGTTGTGAATGGCACTCAGGGCAGTGCCCATTTGAGGATCGAAAACAGCACGAAGCCATCCTTTGCTGCGTTCCGGTCCCGACGCGATATGCGTCCGGAGTACCTGAATAAACAGAACCTCGGCCAGCCGACTCGCGACTACTTCAGATCCCGGCGCCTGTTCTGCCATTTCAGATGCCAGCGCCTGCATTGCGTTGTGAAGAGCAAGCGTGCTTTTCTGGTCGGCCTTAATCAGAATGAAGCTCGGCAATAACTGAGTGATCGGCGTCAGGCTGGCGCGATCGAAACTGAAGGACCCACAGACGATTGTCGTCGGTGTGCCACCACATCCATAATGAGCGACATTGCCGTTGGCCTTGGCCCCGATCTCGCGGAAGCTCCACTTCGGCCGTGTTCGCGGGCTGTCGCGCAAAACAATCGAAGTCCCCCGTGCCAGCAAAAAACAATCACCACCGGTTAAGGGAATCGGCTCCGGAATCCCTTCCACACTCAGCCAGCAGTTGCCGCGCGACAGCATGGCGAAGTGCGCCAAATCTGTTGGGGAAGTCTTTTTGCCGGAAGACGTGACCTTTTCTTCGGTCTGATTTTCCTGTTTTACGCCCCACGGGGCTGTGGCTTCGAGCCTGTGCAGACCGAAAGCCGTTACGTGCATCGTTCTGAAGATGTCTGTTATCGGGTCCAACTGAGCCTCCATCTGCTCTCGAAAGCCATGGCGTTCTGTGAGGACTGTACGAAACTACGTAGCTTCGCTTGTCGGACAAGTGCAGCATCAAGTGGGAGAGGCCTCAAAATTGACGGACATTCTCCTTCCTTCCAGCGTCACAACTCCTACGCTCCTTTTCCCCGAGCCGTGCGTCCCAGCTCCATCAAAAGGTGCAACACAACTCCGCTCAGCCATCTATTTGGACGAATAGACAAAAGATTAGGACTCCCGAGCAGTTCTCGTCCACCGCCAAAGAATCTACCTTAGTGTACCGAATGCTTCACACATTCCGAAGGGAGCAGTTATGGGAAAGCTTCAAGGTAAGGTTGCAGTCATCACGGGTGGGGCTACCGGCATCGGCCGCGCCGCAGCAAAGCGCTTCATCGAAGAGGGCGCCATCGTCTTCATCTTCGGCCGCCGGCAGGCAGAGCTCGACGCCGCTGTGGCCTACCTCGGGCCGAACGCCCGCGCAGTGAAGGGCTCGATCTCCGATCTGGCCGACCTCGACCGGCTCTACGCGGCGGTGAAGGCCGAGCGCGGAACCCTCGACATCGTCTTCGCCAATGCCGGGGCGGGAAGCCCGCTTCCGCTCGGCAAGATCACCGCCGAGCACATTGACCAGACCTTCGACACCAATGTGAAGGGTACGATCTTCACGATCCAGAAGGCGCTACCCCTGATGGGCAAGGGCGGTTCGATCATTCTGACGGGCTCGAGCGCCGGCACCACGGGCGCCCCGGCAATGAGCGTCTACAGCGCAAGCAAGGCGGCAGTGCGCAACCTCGCGCGGACCTGGGCGGAGGACCTGAAGGGCACCGGCATCCGGGTAAACGTGCTGTCGCCCGGGGCGACGGCGACCGAACTCGCGAAGGCAGCGCTAGGCGAGGGGGGCCAGAAGGTCTACGCCTCGATGACTCCGCTCCAGCGCATGGCCGATCCGGCTGAGATCGGAGCGGCGGCGGCCTTTCTCGCTTCGGACGACAGCAGCTTCATGACCGCCAGCGAACTCGCCGTCGACGGCGGCCTGGCGCAAATCTGACGCGCTCGCCTGGCCGTAAATTCAACACAAAAGACAACGAGAAACAAAAAGGAGAAAACAGTATGAGTAATAATCTTGGACAAAAATTGGCGGGCAAAATTGCGGTCATCACAGGCGGAAGCAGCGGGATTGGCTTGGCCACGGCCAAGCGCTTCGTGGAAGAAGGTGCGTACGTCGTGATCGCCGGGCGACGAGAGAAGGAGCTGAAGGAAGCAGTCACCCTCATCGGGAAAAACGTTACAACGGTCACAGGGGACGTTTCGCGCCTGGAAGATCTGGACCGCCTCTACGCCGTTGTGAAAGAGAAACATGGACACATCGACATACTCTTTGCGAATGCGGGCGCCGGTACAATCGCACCGCTTGCCATGGCTACCGAGCAGCATTTCGACCAGACCTTCGACGTGAACGTGAAGGGGATGTTCTTTACGGTGCAGAAGGCCCTTCCCCTCTTCAAAGACGGCGGCTCGATTATCCTCAACTCTTCTGTCTCAAACGTGAAGGGTCTCGCAGGGTTTACCGCATACGCCGCGAGTAAGGCGGCTGTGCGCAACTTCGCGCGTGGCTGGACTATGGAGCTGAAAGACCGCAAAATCCGCGTGAATGCGATGAGCCCCGGAGCAATCGACACCCCGGCGTTAGCGACGACGACGGGCCTCACCGCTGAACAGGCCGAGCAAGCGGTCGCCCAGTTTACCTCGCAGATCCCAATGGGTCGCAGAGGCAAGCCAGAGGAAATTGCGGCTGCCGTCACGTTCCTCGCCTCCGATGAAAGTTCATATATCACCGGCGTGGATCTCGCCGTCGATGGAGGCATGGCGCAGGTCTGATCTCGGCGCGGTTCCGGGGCTGGCGCTCCAGCTCCGCCAGTCCTGGGATCGCTCTTCTCAAACCTTTAGTTCTAACCCCAGATCGGAGAACATGATGAGCTATGCAATTGTAGGATTCGGTGAGATCGGTCAGGCTCTCGCCCACGCCTTCGCTCGTAAAAACATCCATGTGACCGTCGCGAGCCGCCGGCCCCCTGAGGCGTTGGCGCCGCAGGCTCGGGAGATTGGACCCACGGTCGTCGCCAAGTCACTGCAGGATGCACTCGAGGCCGACACAATCATCTTGGCGGTACCGTTCGGGGAACATCGCGAGATTGCGAAAGCCCTGCCGAGTTGGAAAGGCAAGACGATCATCGATGCGATGAACTCGTTTCCGGCCCCACCTGAAGAGCTGGACGGCCTCCCGTCCTCCGTCTTCGTGGCGAAGTCGTTTACCGGCGCCAAGTTGGTGAAGGGCTTTAATCACCTGGTTGCGGCCAAGCTGGCTACCGACCCAATCGTAGAGGGCGGCCACCGGGTTGTCTTTCTGTCGAGCGATGACGAGGACGCGATCACTCCGGTGGCGGATTTGGCCAAACGACTCGGGTTCGCTCCCGTCAAGCTGGGAAAGCTCAACGAGGGAGGCGCGCTAGTACACGCTCGCGGCCAGGTCTGGGGTCCGCTTATCTTTCAAGATCTGTTCAAGAAGCAGCAGTAATCAATTGGCCACGTGAGCTGGTTCCAAGACGTTCGATCAGGTCGGACACTTGATGTAAGGAAAGGGGGAGATTTCGATGAGCATCGAAAAGAATGTCCAGATTGTGAAAGATTTTCTTGCGGCCCTCGGCCGCCGCGATAAAGAAGGTTTGCTGGCATTAGCTGACGAACATATCGAGTGGATTATTCCGGGCGAGGACTGGCCGCTGGCCGGCACGTACCGCGGGCACGCGGGACTTGAGAATTTACTTCAGAAGGCTAACGAAACGGTGGAAACTTCGTACCCAGAGCCCCCGAGTTCATAGCGCAGGGAGACCGGGTTCTGGTCGTCGGCTTCGCTACGGGGAGAATCAAAGACACGAATAAGACGTTTGAGGACCATTGGGTCTTCGCCATTACCGTTCAAAATGGCAAATTGACGAACGTCCGGGAGTATGTCGACACGCAAGCATTGGCGCGGGCCTCCGAGAGGGCCGCGAGCCCCAGGCTCTGACGCAGGTACGTGATTCAGTGAAGACATGGGCTGTTGGATCCTGGCTCTGTGCTTGTGTCGATGCAAGTACGTGTTGTTCCTTTCGTCGTGATACGTGCAATCCGAATCTGTCCAATAGTTGACTGTCTAGACGCTTACGTTATACAATCAATCTATGCCAAGACCCCGCAGCGACGACAAGCGGAATCGAATTCTGGATGCGGCAACGCGCGTCATCGTCACACAGGGACTGAGCGCACCGACGATGGGCATCGCTAAAGAGGCTGGCATTGCCAACGGTTCGCTGTTTACCTATTTCGAAACCAAGTCGGAGCTTTTTAATCAGCTGTATCTTGAGTTGAAGCAGGAGATGGCGTCTGTCGCCATGAAGGATTTTCCAGCGGAGGCCGAACTTCGAGAGCAGTTCTTCCACATCTGGCGAAATTGGGGTAACTGGGCCGTTCGCTTTCCTGAGAAACGGAAAGCATTAGCACAACTCACGGTGTCGGATGAGATTACGCAAGAGACCCGCGCGGCAGGACACAAAATCATGGCTGCCATCGCTGGACTGCTGGAACTCGTTCGCGTTGCCGGTCCTATGCGTAGAGTCCCAATGAGCTTTGTTGCTGCACTCATGAACTCGGTTGCAGACGCAACCATGGATCAGATGATCCAAGATCCAGGCCACGCAAAGACTCATTGCAAAAACGGTGTGGAAGCTTTGTGGAGAATGCTCGCATAGTTGTCGCTATCGTAGATGACTGTCCAGACAGAGAACAACACAGCGAAGAACGAACCTGATGAACGATAGAAACCATGTAATGCTCCGGAGTACCTCATGAAAATGTCCAACAACACGATCCTCATCACCGGTGGCACCAGCGGCATCGGTTACGCGCTTGCTGCTCAGTTCCTTGAGCGTGGGAACACGGTCATCATCACTGGAAGAACAGAAGAGAAACTGGCGACGGTTCGTCAGTCGTTACCGGGCGTTCACACATATGTCAGCGATGTGAGTGATCCTGCGGCGATCAGGCGGCTCTACTCCGAGGTTACCCACGCGTTCCCAGACCTCAATGTCCTCATCAACAACGCGGGCATTGGTCGAAAGCTTAACTTGAACGACACTACGGGCCAGTTGGAGGACTTGGACAAGGAAATCAAAACGAACTTGATCGGTCCCATTCAGATGATCAAGCAGTTTCTGCCACAGTTGAAGCGCCAGCAAACGGCTGCGATCGTGAACGTCAGTTCGGGACTCGCGTTCGTTCCGCTGGCGGTGAAGCCTATCTACTGCGCGACCAAGGCCGCCGTGCACTCGTACACGCAGTCTCTGCGTGTGCAGTTGAAAAACTCGTCGGTCAAGGTCATCGAGCTTGCGCCGCCGGCGGTAAAGACCAATTTCAACAAGGGGCAGGAGGAATTGAATTCATCCTCTGCCATGGACGTGAACAAATTCGCCAAAGCGTCTATACGTGGCCTGGAGCGGGGCCACGAAGAGATACTCCCGGGATTGAGCCACGTGGCACGCTTGATAGGGCGCCTGGCGCCTCACGCGGTCTTTATGAAGGCCGAAGCTGAGCGAATGGTCGCGGAAGGTGAAAAAGACACGAAGCTACGATCGTGAGACCTGAGTGGTGGCTATTAGGGCGTGCCTGGCAAGAGCTCTCAAAATGCGCTATGGAGCTGCGCAGCGAGTTTCTTCATTGCTGCATTTTCGAGGATCACTTCACCAGCCTGTCGACTGTGCAAAGCTATCTCTGCAGCGATGGAGCGACCGAGAATTCGCTGGTCAATATTGCCAAACGGGCCTCGTACGAGCCTTCCCAACCAAACCGACCAAGCCGGAGTATGAGCGTTGCCGACGATGATGCCGGGGCGAAAGATGGCGAAGCGTGTAAACCCGATGCTGCGTACCGTATCTTCCTTCATGCCCATGACGCGCACATAGCGAAACCGGCTGCGGGCCGTGCTTCCAACCGCGGAGAGTAGGCAAAACTGGGCGATGCCAGCGTCATGGCAGCCACGCGCAAAGGCACCCACAACGCCGACCTCAAGTCGTTTCAATTCCTCTTCGCTCCAACGCATCGATCCAGAACCAACACCCACACAGCTCACAGCGCTGGCAGGACCTCGGCTCAAAACTTCACGAGCAAGGGCCGCGGTGCGCTCGACAAAGTCAGCAGCGCCGGTATCAAGAACCACGTTGCGAACCCGCGCTCGTGGTGCAATCGGCTTTCTGGTGACCATCACCACTTCCCGGCATTCCGGAATTGCTAGCAGTTCCGCGACGGCCGCACCGCCGACTTGCCCGGTACCACCAAGGATGATTGCAGCGAAGTTCTGCTTCATGAATAGGATCTCTGCCTTCATAAAGGATGCGACAGCCGGGTTCAACCCAAGACAGAAGCATACTTGGTTTCGGCTCTGAATTGAGCCGGTGAGGTATAGCTTTCCTCCATCGAAAGCTGACGACCGCTTCCGGGGCCGCGGTGTATAGATACACCCGTTAATCCTGATTTCGACCGTTGGGAAGCAATGCCTCAAGCTCATGAATCATTGTTCGGTATTTCTCTGGCTGCTTGGCTTGCAGCAATGCGAGATTCATCAACTTCCAGCGAATGGCCGGAAGGTTGCTGATGTCGGGCGTCTCCAGGAGTGCCCAGTCGGGCTTGAGTTCATGGAACGAGAGCAGGAATCGCATGGTGCGTTCGTTTAGACGCGAGCGTATTTCTGAAATGAGTTGTGCTCGCCCAGCAATTAGAACTTCAAGGGAAGTTTCCTCGGTCGTCATGCCAACGAATTCCTGCTCGAATGCCTGCTTTATATCCTTCAAGTGCGGTTGCAATACTTCGTGTGCCGGCCGATTGTGACTGAGGATATACACGAGGAAGGTCTGAAAGAGAGTATCGCTGACGCCTTCATTTGCGAGCAGATATTGAATGTCAAACAAGTCCCGCGGATGCTGACGATCAAGGGCCGCAACGATCTTTCCAGCGTACAGATCGGCAAACGATACCACTTGGATTTCGGCAAAGCCAAATCGTTCTTCTGCGCTTGGGCACACGGTCCTGAGTTCAACAGGATGGACGGTTCCTCGAAGGACCGGAGTGACCTCAATCTTGGTCTGGGCCGACCGGTAGCGAACAACGATCCTGGTTCCGTCAGAAGCTGCATTTTCTGTGACGACGCTGCCAGGCATCGCTTTGCGAATGCTTTGAGCGATGCGTCCGAGCGCAGATCGGATTTCCTGGAGCGAAGCCTCTCGGTCCGCAATCGGTAGATAAACCAGATCGATGTCCACTGAAAGACGAGGAAGATCTCGAATGAAGAGATTGATTGCCGTGCCACCCTTCAAGGCAAAGCAAGTCTCTGCTGCCACGTAGGGGAGCGTCCGCACCAAGAGCGCCGCTTGTGCTTCAAAAACTTTAGAGGGCATTGTGATCCTCTTCTGCCGGGAACAATTCTTCTGGCAATGTGATCTGGAAGCGCGTGTCGAAGCGGCCGGCGGCAACCAGTTGACGTTTTCCGTGGCCGAGATCGATAGAAGATTGATCTAGATGTTTCAGCCATGCGTGGCCGTGCCGTTCTGCATACCAGAGGAAGAGACGCTTCACCTTCACGCTTCTGCATTCCTTCAAAAGTTTTCCCAGCAACTGGGGCCGAAGGCTGGTCATGCCTTCCATGACGACATCGACCTGATGAAAGCTTTCGTGCTGAGGAAGTTCATCCATCATTTCAAGGATTGCCCGCTCGGGAACGGACATGGTCAATGACCAATCCCAGGGGCCTTTAGCTTCAACATCCTTCGTTTCGGCGGACGTCTCTCCTGAACGCAGATCGAAGCGCCGCATTTCTATTCCTGTTCCGGTGCTTGCGAAAAGACGGTCAGAACGGAGTTCGAAGTGTGCCTTCAATGGAAGTTTGGCCAGCCAGGATGGTGCCGCTTGCCCATACAGGTACACCGTTGGGGACTCGCCGGTTTCAAGGTAGTGGGCATACCCCGAGAGCTCCACCGCTGTTCGACCACCCACATGCAGCGGCTTGTGCATGATCTGCTGAAGCGAGAGGACTACAACATCCCAGCGAGGCAGGCTATTGGCAACTTGCCCCGGCCGCCGATAGACTCTGGGGCCTATGCGTTCGAGCCAACCGCCATCCACGTAGTCTCGTATCGACGAACGCGAAAGACCCTGTGCTTGGAGCCATGCACTGTCCGCCAGGAATCCCTCAGGCAAAGCAAGGAGCAGGCGGTTTATCCGAGAATGCCTTTGTGCGCCCATGACGCACATAATCGCCTATTATGAAACCAAAGTCAAGTTCGATAATTTCAATGGATGTGCGTCTTGAACGCACATAGCTGATGTATTCAAAACTCTTGCCGGAGCCGATCTTGCCTCATGGTTTCCTTAAGGTGCTAAATCGAACCGTTGAAGAAGAGCAACCGTTCAGGGCACCGAGTCAGCAAAAACCCAAATGTTGGCGCACCGACGCCGCACTCCCGGTCACTTCTGCAAGAAAAAGTACGTCAATTTTCTTGCAAATACTGCGACGCGCGCGAATTGAACAATTCACGGCACATGGGCCAGCAGCGATAGTAGTTGCAAGTTTACGCACGCTAACGCAGCCAATGTTATCGTGCACTTCTAGCGTTACCTTGGCGAGCAGCACGTTGCGATCATTGGAGAAGTACAGCTCCATCGTCAAATGCCCTCGTCATTTCCTAACCTGAAATCTGATGAAGCACTGAAGAAGAAATTGGGCTGATCCACACAATCAGCCCATTGGCCCGCTGGGCAAATTTGGCAGCATTTTGGCAGCAAATAGTGCCAATTGTGCCGTTTTTGCCGGTTATGCCGGTTAGTAAGTGCTGTACCGTCTATAACTTGCGGTCCAATGCCCACCATGGCATGGAAGAGGTCGTCGGTTCGATCCCGACCAGGTCCACCAATTTCCCGCATATTGCGATTCCTCGATGCCGTGATTGAAGCCCTCAGACAGCAGGGTTAGGGAGCGCGTCCCGGCGTGCCGGGAAGGTCGTCGGTTCGATCCCGACCAGGTCCACCAACTCCGCGAGTGCCGTTCGAGCGCCGTTTTCCCGATTTTCGGCCAAACGGAGTCGAAAGCCTGCCCTGAGCGAGTTCGCCGCAGCGAACGAGTCGAATGGGGACCTGCATTTCGGGGCTTCGACTTATGCTGCGAACGTCTGGGACACCGCGCCAGGCTCGATCGACATCAAGAAACCAGCCGGGCGTCCTGAATTCACGCGGTTCGATCCCGGCGGGTATACTCGGAACCAATCCCCCTCGACTTGCGCTCGAGAAAGGACCGAGATCGATGACACACAAACAGATTTCCCATGCGGCAGTTTCGTTCCTGATCGCCCTGCTATGCATCGCGTCGGCTCACCATGGCCTGGCCCAGCAATCGCAGAGAACCTCCGCGACTCCCGAGAACAAGACCAACGTCCAGGGCTTCTCGACGGAGCGGCTCGATCGCCTTCATGCGGCGATGCAGCGCGAGGTGGATCAAAAAGAGGTCTCCGGAGTTTTGACCCTCCTGGTGCGCCACGGGGAATTGGTCGAGGAGCGAACCTACGGCAACAAGGACATCGCCAGCGCCGCGCCCATGACGGCGGACACCATCTTCCGCATCTACTCCATGTCCAAACCGGTGACCGGCGTGGCCATGATGATCCTCTATGAAGAGGGCAAATGGCAGCCTTCCGATCCCATCGCGAAGTTCATTCCGGAATTCGCCCACCTCAAGGTATTCAAGGGCTTCGATCAGAGCGGAAACATGATTCTCGAAGACCCCGTCCACCCGCCCACCATGCGCGAGCTGATGAGCCACACCGCGGGTTTCACCTACGGAATCTTCGGAAACACGCCCGTCGACAAGATCTACCGGGACCAAAAGATTCTGCAGTCCCAGTCGCTGCAGGATATGGTCGGCAAGCTGGCCACGATTCCCCTGCTCTACCAGCCGGGCACACGCTGGCAGTACAGCGTCTCCGTGGATATCCAGGGCTACATCGTCGAGAAACTGTCTGGCCAGTCGCTGCCCGATTTCCTACAGCAACACATTTTCTCGCCGCTCAAGATGACCGATACGGGCTTCTTCGTTCCGAAAGAAAAGTGGAGCCGCTTTGCGACGCTTTATATGGGAGACAAAGATGGCGCGATGGTCGCCGCCCCCCCGGACGACAGCTACTCAAGCATGCCGGCGATGCCTTCGGGCGGAGGAGGCCTGGTCTCGACGGCTCATGACTATTTGCGTTTTGCTCAGATGCTCCTGAATCGCGGCGAACTCGATGGCGTGCGCATCCTCTCGCCGGCCTCGGTCGCGCTCATGACCTCAAACCATCTTGCCCCCAGCCTGATGACCGGCGAATTCTCCATTGGAACGGAAACCATGCGCCCCGGCATGGGTTTTGGCTACGACTACGCGGTCTTCACCGATCCCCTCGAAGCCGATGACGTCGCGGGCAAAGGGACGTTCTTCTGGCTGGGGGCGGCCGACACCTGGTTTTGGATCGATCCCACCAACGATCTCATCTTCATTGGCATGACGCAGCGCATGTTCGGTCCCGGTCAGCCGGATTTGGAGCACCTCAGCCGTCCACTCGTGTATCAGGCGCTCACCGATCCGAAGAACTGACTCGCGCCTGGCAAAATCGCCTCGCCGGGATCGCAAATCCCGACCGGTTCGATGCCGGGCGCCCGAGGTCCCCGCACTTTGGGGACCTGGGACACCACCGATCTCAACCGGTCGGCTTCTCTGGCCTCGTGCGCAAGCCCGCGAACTGAGGTGCCCGCGCAGTGGTCCGCTCGCCGCACTTCTTCCGCCGCCGTCCACAAACGCGCCCGCCAAAAAGCAACGGATCACCCACGAGAAGCCGACTTGCCAGGAGTAATATGCGTTGCCTGAAACCTTTGAGCCTTCCTGGGTCTCAGAATCGAGACATGGGCCCCCGCCAGGAGTGGCGGAAACTGCTCACCCGTTGGCCCTCTGAATCGCTCCCGCGGTCACCGGAGTGAAGAAGTTCACGAGATTTCCATCGGGATCCTTGAACACAATTGATCGGTTACCCCAGGGCATCAAGGTAGGTTCCTGGACGAATTTACCGATGTGCTTGCTGAGGCGCTGGAATTCCTGGTCTACATCATCTACGCGGAACTCGATAATCACGGTCCGGTTCTGTGCGGGGGCCATCACCTCTTCAGCGTTGAACAGCGCCAACGTGGGAGCGCCGCCGATCGCCAGCGTAAAGGCGGACGTACGCAACTCGGCGAAAACCGGCGTGTATCGGACGACTTTCAGGCCGCTGATGAGCTCGTAGAAGCGTGCGAGTTTCTCAACATCGTCTGTAATGATGCGCATTGATGCCAAATTCATAATTTGTCTCCTTGCTGCCTGTTCTCGTGCGTGCGATGCATGATCGGAACCGCTTTCTGCGCCAGCATTATCATTCCATAGGTTCCCCTACACTCTGTAGCAGTCGCTACATAATGCGACTCTAACGAGTGATATTGCGTTTGTCAAGATAAATGTGTATTGTCTGATACAGAATCGTTGAGACTATGGCGCGCATTAGGGAATTTGACTACGAGAAGGCGATGGAGAGGGCCATGTACCTCTTCTGGAAGACTGGATACACGAACACCTCGCTTCGCGATCTCCTAAAGGCAATGGGCCTCGGCGAGGGTTCTTTCTACAACACCTTCAAAAGCAAGAAGAGCGCGTACCTCGAATGCCTGAAGCATTACGACGCAACGGTAAATGCTGAACGAGTACGCGCCTTTGCATCTCAGCCGTCGGCGGCTGAGGGGGTTCGCGCCCTTTTCCATGCGATTCTCAACTGTTTGGATAATCCCAGGCTTCCCAAGGTGTGTCTTCTGGCCGGGGCAATTTCTCCGGATGTTCTCGCGGAGAGAGATCTGCGAACCTATATGAGGGAGCAAGCCACAGGATGGGCCACCCAAATGGCCGCCCGCTTTGACGCTGAAAAGGAGCAGCACATTCTTCCGCAGGACTTCGATTCCCAGACCGTGGCAACGATCATCGTAACCTTTGTTCAGGGTTTGTGGCGCATGGCTTTGATCTCGTACGACCGTACTAAACTGGAACGCCAAATCGATACGCTCCTGACCGCACTGAATCTCTAGACTAGGGCGCACAGACTTAAAGTCGGGCTGTTGCCCAGGTTCTCAGTGAACACAGATAAAGAACCTAATCCCGCTACCATCCAGCGATCTGCTGGCGACTCGGATGACCTCAAGTGTTGCGTTCAGAGTAAAGTACTCTTTGATAGTGTCTTCGGAATGAACGTAAAGATTGGTCCTCGAAAACGCCCATCTCGTCACCGATTCCGACCCTTGCAGAGGTTGCAGCCCGCGCTTCGCGCCGCTAAATTAAGTGCGAGAACCGGAGCTCTCCATGAAAACCCCCACCCCCGCCGAACCCGCCTCTGCATTCATCGACACCAAGATCAACTCGCTTGGCGACTGGCGCGGCAAGACGCTCGCGAAGGTGCGCGCAATCCTCCACCAGGCAGACCCGGAGATCGTCGAAGAGGTCAAGTGGAGGGGAACTCCCGTGTTCTCCCACGCCGGCATCGTCTGCACCGCGGAGACCTACAAGAACGTCGTCAAGATGACCTTCGCCAAAGGCGCATCGCTGCCGGACCCTTCGCACCTGTTCAACTCCTCGCTCGACGGCAACGTCCGCCGCGCCATTGACATCCACGAAGGCGACAAAATCGATGAACCGGCCTTGAAAGCTCTCATCCGTGCCGCCGTGGCGCTCAACGGGAAGAGCAAGCCGAAGACCCGCTGACCGGGCAGCCAACGAGCCCGGATTCGCACCGTCAAGCCCTCAAACTCACCCAACCCGCCGCAACCCGCTGAAAAAACACAGCAAAAATACTTTCGCCGGATTGCAGATCATTTCGCGGTTCTGTTGCACAATCGTTCCATAAGCACTCAACCAGGCTCTCGGCGCGGCGGCTCATACCCGCCGCTTTCGCGTCTCTGCGCCCCTTTTCCTCGGAAAATCGGCCCGAAACGCGCCGAAATGCCCGGCAGAACAGGGAGTAACCCGCATGAATTGAAATACTTGCAAAAAGCGGCGCTTTAGAATCAATCATTTACGGCAATACCCCCTCCGCAAACCCTTTCCCTTCAAATATTTGGATATGGAGACGGGGGGAGGGGGAGGGTCGCGACCAATCAGTCAACACCCCACCCCCTCCCCCCTATTTCTTGATTCGTTCGCTTGCCAGCCCGCCGACTCGCTGACTTGCTAACTCGCTGACTTGCTGACTTGCTGCCTTCAAAGTGCTGCTCGATCTCCTCCAGCGTCTTGCCCTTGGTCTCCGGCAGGAAGAAGACGGCCACCAGGAAATACACCGCCGCGCAGCCGGCGAAGAGGAAGAACATCGACGAGGAGCCATGTCGGCTGACGAAGGGCAGAAAGATCGCCGCGAGAGTGGTCGCGGAATGGCGCGCTCTCTTGTTGCCCCGCCAATGCTCCAGTCACAGCTTTGCGATCTTCTCGACTGTGTGCTCTGTTGCGGCTTTCGTGGCAATCCTCGCGGTCATCCGCGCGGCCATTGGATCAGTTCTATAAGGCAGAAGCTGCTTCTGCTTCAGCAGCTTAACTTGGTTCTCTGGACTGTATGGGATGTCTTGGAATCGAGAAATGGTAGGCACGACTGGATTCGAACCAGCGACCTCTTCCGTGTCAAGGAAGCGCTCTAACCAACTGAGCTACGCGCCTACAAACCGATATCAGCTAGTTTATCAAGAGCGAGGCGGCGGGGAAAGGGAAAGCCCGCCGCAATAGAGCGGTTCCAGAGCGAATGTTCCAAAACCCGCGCAGCCCTTACCCGTGGCGGATGAAGGAGCCGTTTTGAAGCTCGTTGAACGCCTGGCGCAGTTCGGCCTGCGTGTTCATGACGATCGGCCCGTACCACGCCACTGGCTCCTCGAGCGGCTTGCCCGAGACGAGCAGAAAACGAATGCCCTCAAGCCCGGCCTGGACCACGATCTCGTCGCCGCGATCGAACAGCACCAGCGAGTGGTTCTTCGCGTCGTAGACTGGCTCGGCGTTCGGGTCGATGGCCGACTCGGTCAGAACAGCTTGTGGCGCCGAGGCGTCGCGAAAGGTGCCTGATCCCGCGAAGACGTAGGCGAAGGCATTGCGCGTGGTCTCCACCTGAATGCGCTTGCGCTTGAAGGGTGGCACGGAGATGTCGACGTAGCGCGCATCGACCGAGTATTGCCCGGCGGCGACGCCCTCGACCGGGCCGGTCTTGCCCCAGAACTCGCCGCAGATGACGCGCGCGTGTGTGCCGTCGTCCTCTGTGACCTCGGGAATGGCGCTCGCCGGGATGTCCTGGTAGCGCGGTTCGGTCATCTTGAGCGAGGCGGGCAGGTTGGCCCACAGTTGGAAGCCGTGCATGCGGCCGCGCTCGTCGCCCTTGGGCATCTCCTGGTGCAGGATGCCGCTGCCGGCAGTCATCCACTGCACGTCGCCGGCGGTCATCCGGCCCTTGTTGCCGAGCGAGTCTCCGTGCTGCACCTCGCCGGCCAGCACGTAGGTGATGGTCTCGATGCCGCGATGCGGATGCCAGGGGAAGCCGGCCAGATAGTCGGCGGGATTCTCGTTGCGAAAGTCGTCGAGCAGGAGGAACGGGTCGAATTCGGCGGTCTTGCCGAAGCCGAAGGCGCGCTGCAGCTTGACGCCTGCGCCCTCGATGGTGGGTTTGGTCTGGGTGATCTCTTTTACGGCTCTGAGCGACATGGGGAACCTCCGGGGACTTGCTGTGACCGTACACCCGTTGGATGCAGGAAGCAGATATTCGTTGCAACAGGGATTTCGTGCCGCGCGGGGACTGGCATTACGGCGGTTCTCCAATTTCTGTAGAGTATTGAGCATCGTTCAAGGTGGCGTTTTCTTAAGGAAAACGCCACTTAGCAGAAGTGGCTTTGCATTGCACCAGTTGGAGAACCGCTAGAGAAAACCGCCTATCTCAGTGCAGAGATAGGGCCTTCTGCCGGGGCCCCATCAGGCGATCGAGGTAGCGCGACTTCATCTGGCGGCTGGCCATAACCTGCTTGATGGGCGGCAGTTTGAGGATGACGCCGAGAATCGCTGCCATGGCCCGGTGATTCCGGTGCGCCTGATTGTCGAAGATCAGATTCTGGAGCTTCCCGCGCTCGATGGCCATTAGAACAGCGCGGTGCGCGGTTGTTACGGGTGTTAGAACCCGCTGCGTACGCGGCGTCAGCGCCAGGGCGCTCCTGGGGCAGACACGCGCGCAGACGCCGCAACCGAGGCAGAGCCGCTCGTCCACTCGCGCCTTGCGGCGCCGGGAGTGGTGCGGGTCGCCGGCCGAAACCTGGCCCATCGCTTCCACCGGGCAGACTTCGGCACACTTGCCGCAGCCGTTGCAGTTCTCTTCTTTTACAGCGGGCACAAAATTGGTGGTGGCCACGGGATTGAGGAAGGCAAGGCGCTTGGCGGCCAGCATTGCCTCGCAGCAGCATCCACAGCAGTTGCAGATGAAATTCACTTCGTGACGGACATTTTCCCCAAACTGGACAAGGTTGTGCTCGATGGCTCGGTCAAGCAGCGCGAGTCCCTCGCTTGCGTCCACGCGGCGCGCGATGCCGTGCTTGATGAGCGACTGAGCGCTCCCGGAGAAGGTCATGCAGATCTGCATGGGCGCATTGCACGCCTTGCCTAGGTGCAGCATCTTGTGGCGGCAGTAGCAGTCGCCGATCCCCATGTGCTGGGCGGAGCGGATGGTCTCGCTGGCCCGCTCGTAGTCCATGACGGTGAGCGTACGGTCGGCGGGAAGCGACTGCTCATTGACGAAGACTCGGCCCAGTTGCGTTTCTCCGCCGGTCATCAGCGCGCGGATGAAGTCCTCTTCGACGTTGATGTACTGGTGATAGAGCTCGGCGAGCAGCTTCTGGTCGTAGCCCTGGCCGATGCGCATCATGGAGAACTCGAAGAAACCGGCCATCGGCGGCGGCAGGACGAAGATCTGCTCCCCGTCCTCGTCCATGTCCAGCAACATGCCTTTGGCGGCGAGAGCTTCGAGTATGTTGCGCGATTCGGAGAGAGGCTTCTTCCACACGCGCGCGGCCGAGGCGGCCTTGAAAGGCCTGATGGGCAGAAGAGCCACGAGTGCAGCTTCATCGCGCGTGAAAAGCACTTCCAGAATGCGGAAGAGCAAGTCAGTCGGAGGCGCGCCCTGCGGGAAGAGATTGATGCGATCCGCGAGCGAGCTGTAGCTGTTCCTGAGCGTTGCGTGAGCCATGGAGGGTCCCAGAGGATCAAAGAGAATGCTGGCAGTCATTATAGGGAGTGACCTGCGCCGAAAGTGGATCGGAGACGGCTGCTTTTTCCGCAAGAGAGCTCCGGAAGGGCCGGCGGCGCCGGACGCATTCTCTAAGCAATCCCTCCGTGAGCGACTTCGCCCAAACCGTCAAACAGCAGGCCGGCATCGTCAGGGTGATCGAAAGCTACATCCGCCTGCGCGGGCCGGCCCCGCAAATCACCAGATTTTGACGCGATCGGCGGGAGCGAGGTAGAGCTTCTGCCCCGGCTGGACGTCAAAGGCTTTGTACCAGGCGTCGGAGTTGCGCACGATATCGGCGCGGTATTGGGCCGGTGCGTGCGGATCGGTCATCACCTGGTTGCGGAGCGCGGATTCGCGCGCTTTCGAGCCCCAGTTTTGCCCGAAGGAGATAAAGAACTGCTGATCGCCGGTGAAACTGGCGACGGCGGGCGCCTCGACACCGTGGAGTGAGGCGCGGTAGGCGTCGTAGGCGGCAGCGACGCCGCCCAGATCGGCGATATTCTCGTCGATGGTCTGCTCGCCGTTGACGTGGACGCCCGGGAAGGGCTCGTAGGCGTCGTACTCCTGCTCCAGCTTGATGGCGGCTGCCTTGAAATGGGCGCTGTCTTCCGGCGTCCACCAGTTGCGCACGCGGCCCTGGGAGTCGAAGGCGCTGCCTTCGGCGTCGAAGGTGTGGCTGATCTCGTGGCCGATGATGGTGCCGATAGCTCCGTAGTTCATGACCGCCGGCCGGTCGGGATCGAAGAAGGGCGGCTGCAGGATGGCGGCGGGGAAGTTGAGCGCGTTCTGCAGGGGCAGGTTCACGGCGTTCACGGTTTGTGGGTCCATGCACCACTCGTGCCGGTCGACGGGCTTGCCGATGCGCGACACCTCGTGCTGCAAGTACCAGAGACCGTAGCGCCAGGAATTGCCGAAAGCGCCGTCCGGCCGGGTCTCGTAGCCGGAGTAGTCGGTCCAGGTTTCCGGGTAGCCGATGCCGACGTAGAGAGTGTCGAGCTTTGCCAGTGCTTCAGCCCGTGTGGAGGGCGCCAGCCACGGCAAGGTGGAGAGGCGCTTGCGGTAGGCATCGATCAGGTTGGCGACCATGGCTTGGGCTTTGGCCTTGGCCTCGGGCGGGAAGTACTTGCTGGCGTAAATCTGCCCGACCGCATCGCCGATGTAGCTATTGAGGACATTGATGGCGCGCTGCTGGCGGGGGCGCTGCTGCTCCACGCCGAAGAGAGTCTTGCTATAGAAGTCGAAATCCTCGTTGGCGATCGCCGCGGGCAGGAACTGGGCATGGTCGTCGACGAGGTGGTAGGCGAGCCAGTCCTTCCAGGTGTCGATGGGCGTGGAGGCGACCAGCGCCGACTCACCGGCCAGAGCCGTAGGCGTCCAGACGATGAAGTCCTGCTGATGGGCGAGGCCCGCGCCTTCGAAGTATGCGTCCCAATCGAGGCCGGGAGCTTTGGCGGAAAAATCGCCGCGCGTCCAGGGGTTGTTGGCCTTGGCGATGTCTTCGACTTCGGCAATGCCAATGTGGGTTTGCGCAAGGTCGTGCTCCAGAGCAACGACGCGGGCGGCGCGGGCATCGGCGTCGTCGAAACCGGCGAGGCGGAAGATGGCGGCCACGTGGGCCAAGTACTTGGCGCGAACCGCCTTCATGCGCTCGGTATCGCCCAGGTAGTAGTCGGGACTGGGCAGTTCGAGGCCGCCCTGGAGCAGGTAGGGCACGTAGTGCGCAGAGTCGTTGAAGCCGGGAGCGACCCAGAGGCCGAAGAGGTTGGGGGTTCGGAGAACGGAATTGTTGAGCATGTCGACATCGGCGCGAAGGGTCTTGCCGAGCGCCAGAGAGAGGTCGCGGCGGTCGTGGATGGCCGCGATCGCCGCAAGATGGGGCTTCAGGGGATCGAGCCCGCGGGCCTCGATGGCGGATTCATCCATGAAGGAGCGGTAGAGGTCGGCGATCTTGCGGGGGTTGGAACCGGCGGGCGCGTTGGAGTTTGCGGCCTCTTCGATGATAGCTGCGGTTTGAGTTCGGCTTTGATCGTCGAGCGTGCTGAAGACGCCAATGCCGACGCGATCCGGGGGAAGCTGGGCGCGGTCGATCCAGGCGCCGTTGGCGTAAAGGTAGAAGTCGTCGCCCGGTTTGACGGAAAGTTCCATGTTGGCGACGGCGAGGCCGCTGGCATTGGCAGGGGCGGCGGCAGGCGCAGTGGAGGCTTGCGCGCTGAGTGAGGGCGCGGGGAAGCATGCGGCAAGAACGAGCAGGGCGGCAAACGAGAACACATCTGAGGGGAAGACCCGCCGGCGGAAGGAACTGCGGGCGGAAACAGCGCGAGGCAACGGGAACGCGCCGGGCAAAAGGTGGATCATTGCGACGATCCTTTCAATTCAGATGCGGACTGGGAAATTGTACTCCCGGGCTGGAAGGAAGGGTCGAAGGATCGGGTGACCGCCGGTTCCCGGAGCGGACCGGCAGCGCCGGAAGCCGGCCAGCGATCCACCGCTTCCACATCGGTTCGCCTGCGCTGGACTTATGCTCATCTACAGACCACTCCGTGAGCGACTTTGCCCAAACCGTCAAGCAGCAGGCCGACATCGTCAAGGTGATCGAGAGCTACATCCGCCTGCGCAAGGCCGGGGCGCAGCGGTTCACCGGGCTATGCCCGTTCCACAAGGAGAAGACGCCGAGCTTCAGCGTGCACGCCGGGCAGCAGTTCTACTACTGCTTCGGCTGCCACGAAACGGGCGACGTGTTCTCGTTCGTGGGCAAGATCGAGAACGTGGGCTTTCCCGAGGCAGTGCGGATTGTGGCGCAGAAGTGCGGCATCCCGCTGCCCAAGCGCGAGTTCTCCTCGCCCGAGGAGGCGGCCGGAGCGCGGATGCGGGCAAGGCTCCTCGATCTGCATGAGACCGCAACCGCCTGGTTCGAGGAGCAGTTGCGCGGGCCGGAGGGCGCTCTGGCGCGCGAATACCTTGCCGGCCGCGGACTTTCGGACGAAGGGATCAAGAGGTTTCGGATCGGCTACGGGCCCGACAGCTACAACGCCCTGCGTGACCGTCTGAGCGGCATGGCGGACCAGGAGACCCTGCGGGCGAGCGGGCTGTTCAGCTCGAAGGAGCAGGGCGACGGCTCCCAGGGGCCGATCTACGACCGCTTCCGCAAACGGGTAGTGTTCCCCATCTCCAACGAGAGCGGCCGCGTGATCGCCTTCACCGCACGGACGCTCGAGACGGGCGAGAAGGCCGGGGCCAAGTACATCAACTCGCCGGAGACGCCCCTCTATTCCAAAGGCCAGGTGCTGTTCAACCTGGACAAGGCCAAGCCGGCGATCCGCGCGCTGGAGTTTGCCCTGCTCGTCGAGGGGCAGATGGATTGCATCAGCGTGTTCCTGGCTGGGATCCAGAACGTGATTGCGACCAGCGGAACAGCCTTCACCGAGCAGCAGGTGGCGATCCTGAAGCGGCACACCTCGCAGGTGGTCGTGAACTTCGATCCGGACACCGCGGGCGCGAACGCCGCCGAGAAATCCATCGCCCTGCTGACCGAGGAGGGCTTCTCGGTGAGGATCGTGACCCTCGAAGGCGGGCTCGATCCCGACCGGTACATCCGGGAACGGGGCGTGGAGGCGTACAAGGACGCGCTTCGGACGGCCCGGCGGCAATCTGATTATCTGATAGAGCGGGCGCGGATGCTTTTCCCCGGAGCCAGCGCCGATCAGAAGGTGAAGGCAATGAATTTCCTGCTGCCGCACATCCGCCGCATTCCGGAGGCGCTGGCGCGGGACCAATTCGCGGCCGATGCGGCGCAGAAGCTGGGCATCGGTTCGGCGGTGCTGCGCGAGGAGCTGAGGCGGGCGGCTCTCAAGCGGCGCGAGCGCGTGGAGGAGCGGGCCAGCAAGCTGACTGAAGTGGACCGGGTGCTGCTGCGGGCGCTGGCCATCGTCGACCCCGACGGGGAGCAGTCGCGGCGGCGGGCGGCTGAGGCAGTAACCCGGCAACCGGCGTGGTTTGAGCACTTGGCGGCATTTGGTGCCATCCAGGCGCTGGCCGGGCGCGCGGCACGCGACCCGATGGAAGTGGTCGAGGAGCCGGCGAAGGGGCTCTGCTGGCCGAGGCGCTGCTGGGCGAGAACCGGCCGCCGGAGGCAAGCGAAGTGGAGAGCGCCTTGCAGGAGCTCGAGGAGCGGGCCATCGAAACCCGGCAGCGGGAGCTAAGGGCGCAGATCGCCGAGGCCGAGCGGCAGGGCGACTACGGAGGGCTGGCTCTGCTGACCCAGCAGAAGCTGGAGCTGGACCAGGCGCTGCGGCAGTTGCACCGGAATAGCGGGAACTCGATATAATTTCACCTATCGGGACTGCGCCGGATTCCGCCATGATGCTCGAACTAAAACCCGAACAGAAAAAGGTGCTCGATCGGGCCGTGCTGTCTGGCATGAGCCCGGAAGAAGTACTGGACCAGGCATTTGCAGTGATTCGCGAACAGCAAGGGGATGGAGATTGGATGCTGTCGGATAGCGAAGCCGTGGCGGCGCACATCGCTGAGGGGTTTGCCCAAGCCGAACGAGGCGAACTCATTGACGCGGAAGAGGCGACTCGAATTCTTCAGCAACGCCGTGCAAGACGCAAGACAGCCTGAAAAATGTCTGCAGCTTACGTTCTGACTCCGAGAGCGCTGGACGACCTCGATGAGATCTGGAGGTATATTGCCGCTGACAATGAGACTGCGGCAACTCGCGTGGAATCTGCGATTCTCGGAGCCTGCAAGCTGTTGGCTAGAAACCCACTCATTGGTTCCAAACGCCGAGAGGTAACTTCCCTGCCAGTCCGGTTCTGGGTTGTGACCCGCTATCCGAACTTCATCGTTGTCTACAGGCCTGAGACAGCACCACTTGAAGTGATCTCTGTCCTGCACGCGAAAAGAAATATTAAGCGGTTGATCGCAGAGCGGATGGGGCGCTGAGCCGATCGGAAGCTGGTCGCCCGGGCAAATCCTGCGCCGAATAGGCCGTCCGCGGCGTCTAATGAAGCAGGGATAGGGAGCAGCGGCCGGAGACGGGCCCGAATCGGTCCGCAGTGGCCGGGATGAGGTTTGTGGCGCCAACTTTGTGCTGGCGCAGGCGACCGGAATTGTGGTAATCTGTTGATCTCAGTAAGGATGCGCGCCCCTTTGCCCCACACATGAGCTGCGGCTCGCGGGCGACCCAGGAGAAAACCTGAAGCGCTGTCATCCTGTTCCGGGAAAAAGTGTGACCGCTTTTGGCGGGCTGGCAGGTGTGTCAGCAGGCGAGGATTTCCTCACGGAAGTCCTCTATTGGCGTGCCTAAGGACGGGTCCGGAGAACCGAATCCAAGCGCGGCTTGGCGGGCGCAGGCGGGCGGCCTGACGCGGCGAGTCCTTTTGGCGCGAACGACACGGGATCGAGCAGGGTGGAATGCGCGGCGTGGCGCACTCTGCCCCAGAGAGCAGGAATATTTTGGCGATTGACGACAAATTCGAAGAGGATGTGCACGGTCTGATCGAGACCGGCAAAGAGAAGGGTTATCTCACCTACGGCGAAGTGAACGACGCGCTGCCCGATGAGATCGGCTCGCCCGACGATCTGGACGACCTGATGACCACCATCAGTGGCCAGGGCATCGACCTGCTCGACGCGCCCAAGTTTCCCGGCGAAAAGGAATTCGAGCTGGAAGAGGGGGAGGACGTCGAGCTGGATCTGACGCCGGGAACGCTGGAGAAAACCAACGACCCGGTGCGCATGTATCTGCGCGAGATGGGCACGGTGCCGCTGCTGACACGCGAAGGCGAGGTCGAAATCGCCAAGCGCATCGAGCGCGGACAGATGCGCGTGCTGAAGGCGATTTCGCGCTCGCCCATCGTCATCCGCGAGGTGGCGGCGCTGGGCGAGGACCTGAAGCGCGGCGTCCGCAATGTAAAAGAGGTCGTGGTCTTCGACGAGGAAGAGCTCACCGAGGAGGTAGTGCAGACCCGCGTCAAGGCCACCGTGGCGCGCACCGATCAACTGGTGAAACACCAGAAGAAATTGGCGCAGCTCGAGGAGAAGCAGGCAGCGATCTCCACGGGCAGCAAGGCCAAAGTGAAGGAAGCGCGGCGGCTGCGTTGGGCTGTCGGCCGCGAGAAGGTGTACATCTCGCGCATCGTGCGCGAACTGAAGTACACGGCCCTGGAGCGCAAGCGCCTGCTGGATAAGGTCAACAAGACCGTTGACACCATGCGCACGCTGGAGCGCCAGATTCGCTCGCTGGAACAGAAGTTCGAGGCTTCCAAAAGCGAGGAGATGAAGAAGGAGTACCGGCGTCAGCAGAAGAACTGTCGCACCGACCTGGAAAAGATCGAGGTCGACGCTGGCGTGTTGATCGCCGAGCTCAAGCGCACGCAGCGCGAGATGATCCAGGGCGACATGGACGCCGAGCAGGCCAAGCGCGAGTTGATCGAGGCCAACCTGCGGCTGGTCGTCTCCATCGCCAAGAAGTACACCAACCGCGGCCTGCAGTTCCTTGACCTGATTCAGGAGGGCAACATCGGCCTGATGAAGGCCGTGGACAAGTTCGAGTACCGGCGCGGATACAAGTTCTCCACCTACGCGACGTGGTGGATCCGGCAGGCGATCACCCGCGCCATCGCCGACCAGGCGCGAACCATCCGCATTCCGGTACACATGATCGAGACCATCAACAAGCTGATCCGCACCAGCCGGCAACTGGTGCAGGAGCTGGGCCGCGAGCCTTCGAGCGAGGAGATCGCGCGGCGCATGGACATCCCGGTGGCCAAGGTCCGCAAAGTGCTCAAGATCGCGCAGGAGCCCATCTCGCTGGAAACGCCGATCGGCGAAGAAGAAGACTCGCACCTCGGCGACTTCATCGAGGACCGGCAGGCGGTCTCGCCCTCCGAAGCCGTGATCGGCGTGAACCTGAAGGAGTACACCTCGCAGGTTCTGCGCACGCTCACGCCGCGCGAGGAGCGGGTGATCAAAATGCGCTTCGGCCTCGAGGACGGCAGCGAGCACACGCTGGAGGAAGTCGGGCAATCCTTCCAGGTGACCAGGGAAAGAATCCGGCAGATCGAGGCCAAGGCGCTGCGCAAACTGCGTCATCCTTCGCGCAGCCGCAAGCTGAAGGCGTTCGTCGAGGGCGTGAAGGAGTTGTAACGGTCCGGCTGAAAGCGAGCCGCAAGGGCCGCAGCCTTGGAAGGGGCTGCGGCCTTTTTACGTGTTCTGAGAGGATGCGGGAACGGGATGCGCCGATCTTATGAAGCGTAATTCGATTCGTTTATAATTTCCCTTTGATTCCGCCGCGCTCAGACAGGCCGTCGAAACGATTGAAATCAATCGTTTGAGGCGATTTTTCAGCGGCCGGAGAGGACGTTCCCAATTATGACGAATATTTCCCGCCGTGAATTCGGCAAGACCGTTGCCGCCACCGCGGTGCTGGCCGGCGTCACGCGGCCCGAGGTTTTGTTCAGCCAATCGGCGGTTCCTGCCGAGAACCGGCGATTCCCAAAGGGCTTTTTGTGGGGCTGCGCCACATCGGCATTTCAGACCGAGGGAGCACCAGGCGAAGACCGCAAGGGACCGTCGAACTGGGATGTCTTCTCGCACACGCCGGGCAAGATTCATAACGGCGAGACTGCCGACATGGCCGACGACTCCTATCACCGCTACAAGGAGGACATCGCGCTGCTCAAGCAACTGGGAGTCGGCGCGTACCGGATGTCGATCTCGTGGCCGCGCATCTTTCCCAACGGGACGGGGCAGCCGAATGCGGCGGGGCTGGACCACTACAAGCGTGTGATCGATGAGCTGCAGAAGAACGGCATCACGCCGTATGTGACGCTCTTCCACTGGGACCTTCCGGCGGCGCTCGATGGCGGCTGGCAATCGCGGGATACAGCGAAGGCATTTGCCGACTACGCCGCGTATACGGCACGGCAATTGGCCGGCCGCGTGCGCCACTTCATGACGACGAACGAGTTCGTCTGCTTCACCGACTTCGGCTATCGCGACGGGATGTATGCGCCGGGGCTCAAGTTGGGACCGGCGGAGGTGAATCAGGTGCGCCACCATGGAGTGCTGGCGCACGGCCTGGGAGTGCAGGCGATCCGCGCCAACGCGCCGGGGGCGCAGGTGGGCCTCGCGGAGAGCGCGTCCTACTGCGTGCCGGTGATCGAGGACCCGGCGAACGTGGAAGCCGCGCTGCGCGCAACCCACGAGCTCAATGGGATGTTCCTGACGCCCGTGATGGAAGGCAAGTATCCCGAGACCTACCTGAAGAAGGAAGGCGCGAATGCGCCGCGGATTGCGCCGGGAGACATGGAGGCCATCGGGAGTCCGCTCGACTTCGTCGGCCTGAACGTGTACACGCCGACGTACGTGCGCGCCGACGACTCGGAGCGGGGCTTTACGGTCGAGCCGGTAGCGGCGACGTATCCGCACATGATTTCGCCCTGGCTCACGGTCGGTCCTGAGGCCATTTACTGGGCGGTGCGCAATACAAGCAATCTGTGGCATCCGAAGGCAGTTTTTATCACCGAGAACGGGTGCTCGGCCGAGGATGCGGTGACGGCCGGCGGGCGCATCGAGGACATCGAACGCGTGATGTATCTGCGCAACAACCTGACTCACCTCCAGCGCGCCGCGGCGGAAGGCTATCCCATCAAGGGCTACTTCCTGTGGAGCCTGCTGGACAACTTCGAGTGGAGCTTTGGGTACAGCACTCGCTTCGGAGTTCACTACGTGGACTTCAAGACGCAAAAGCGCACGCCGAAGCTGAGTGCGGAGTGGTACCGGGCGGTGGTGGCAAAGAACGCCGTGCTGTGAAGACGCCGACGAAAGGACAGAGCCAACGATGAGAGACATTACCCGCCGTGAATTCGGCAAGACCGTTGCCGCCGCGGCGGCGCTGGCTGGTGTTGCCCTTCCCGAAGTTTCGCGGGGCCAGGCGCCAAACGAGAGCCGGCGATTCCCGCAGGACTTCGTGTGGGGCTGCGCCACCTCGGCCTACCAGACCGAAGGAGCCGCGAAGGAAGACGGCAAGGGACCCTCGATTTGGGATGTCTTCTCGCACACTCCGGGCAAGATTCACAACGGCGAGACTGCCGACGTGGCCGACGACTCCTATCACCGCTACAAGGAAGACATCGCGCTGCTCAAGCAACTGGGCGTCGGCGCGTACCGGCTGTCGGTCTCTTGGCCGCGCATCTTTCCCAGTGGCGCAGGGCAGGCGAATCCGGCCGGGATCGACCACTACAATCGCGTGATCGACGAGCTGCTCAAGAACGGCATCGTGCCCTACGTCACGCTCTTCCACTGGGACCTGCCGGCGGCGCTGAAGGGCGCCTGGCAGTCGCGCTCGACCGCTCAGGCCTTTGCCGATTACGCCGGATTCATGGCGCGCCGGCTGGGCGACCGCGTGCGCCGGTTCATGACGATCAATGAGTTCAGTTCCTTTACCGATCTCGGCTACCGCACCGGCGAGAATGCGCCGGGGCTCAAGCTGCCGCGTGCCGGGCTGAACCAGGTGCGCCATCATGCGCTTCTCGCTCATGGGCTGGGCGTCCAGGCCGTCCGCGCCAATGCGCCCTCGGCGCTGGTTGGCCTGGCCGAGAACCCCACCGTGTTTGTCCCGGTAATCGAGGACCGGGAGAACATTGAGGCTGCGCGGCGCGCGATGCGCGAAGAGAACGCGCCGTTCCTGACGGCGGTGCTCGAGGGTAACTATACGTCCAGCTACCTGGAGCGCGAGGGAGCGAATGCCCCGCGCGTCGAGCCGGGCGACATGAAAGCGATCGGCAGCCCGCTCGACTTTCTCGGCCTCAACGTATACGCGCCCTTCTACGCGCGCGCGGCCGGCTCTGCGAAGGGCTATGAGGTCGTGCCCAGCCCACGGTCGTTCCCGCACATGGCTTCGCCCTGGCTCACCGTCGGGCCCGAGTGCATCTATTGGGCGGTGCGCAGCGTCAGCGATCTTTGGCAACCAAAGGCTCTCTACATCACAGAGAACGGCTGTTCGGCCGACGATCGGCTGACCGCCGACGGCCGCGTCGAAGACATCGATCGCGTCATGTACCTGCGCAACCACCTCACCCAACTGCATCGCGCCGTTGCAGAAGGCTGCCCCTTGAGAGGCTACTTCCTCTGGAGCTTGCTCGATAACTTCGAGTGGTCGGCCGGCTACAGCATGCGCTTCGGGATTCACTACGTGGACTACAAGACCCTGAAGCGCACGCCGAAGCTGAGCGCGGAGTGGTATCGCGAGGCGATCCGGCAGAACGCAGTGGTGTAGAAAAAGGGAGCAAAGGAGCAAGAAGGCAGCGAAGGAGGAACTACAGACTCAGAAATCGCGCCAACTCGGTTTGCGCGCGGTCGTAGTCCTCGGGGATGCCGATATCGAGGAAGTAGCCGTTCACTTCGTAGGCTGCGGGAGCGAGGCGGGCGATCTCGGGAACGAAAAAGTCTTTTTCGATCGAGAATCGCTCCGGGAGCGAGGGTGGCCAGGCGAGACTCCGGTCGAGAACATAGGCGCCGGCGCTGATCCATCCCGGACCGGCGCGGCCTTTCTCCTCAAAGGCCACGATGTGCTTGTTGGCGACGGCCACGCCGCCGTAGCGGGCAAGATCGGGCTGATGAACCACGGCAATGGTGGCTGCGGCCCGCTCCTCGCGGTGGAACCGGATCATTCCGGCGTAGTCGGCGTCGAGAAACGTGTCGCCGTTAAGCACGAGCACGGAATCCTCCGCAGCCTGCGCGAGCGCAAGGCGGATCGCGCCGCCCGTGCCGAGCGGGGCGCTTTCGATCGCATAGTCCACCGTCATGCCGCGGAACGATGCGCCGAAACGATCCTGGATCACCGTGTGCAGATGGCCCACCGAAAGCAGCACGCGCGTGCAGCCGGCCCCGCGCAACTGGGTGAGGAGAATTTCGAGGAACGGCCGGCCGGCGACGGGCGCCATGGGCTTGGGCACTCCGTCGAGGCGCGAGGCCAGGCGCGTGCCGAACCCGCCCGCGAGAACGATGGCTTCCATGCCGATCAGCCCTTCGCCGCGGCCGCCGCGGCCGTGGCCGAAGCTGGCTCCGCGGCAAAGTACTGGCGCTCTACGATCATGCAGAAGATATGCTCCAGCGCCAGGTGCGCCTGCTGAATGTACATCGTGACATCGGAGGGAATCTGCAGGCAGAAGTTGCAGAGGGGCGGCATCTTGCCGCCCGAGCGTCCCGTGAAGCCAATAGTCGCGATCCCCATCAGGCGGCTCATTTCGAGCGCGCGAAGAACGTTGGGCGAGTTGCCCGAGGTCGAGATGCCGAGAAAGATGTCGCCCGGCTGCCCGATGGCCTCGATCTGGCGTGCGAACACGTGCTCGAATCCGTAGTCGTTTCCGACTGCCGTCAGGATGGAAGAATCCGTGGTCAGCGCGACGGCGCGCATGGCGGGGCGATCCTCCACCAGACGGCTCACGAATTCGGCCACCAGATGCTGCGCGTCGGCGGCGCTGCCGCCGTTGCCGGCCACCATCAGCTTGCCGCCGGACTTCAGCGCTTCCGCCGTTGCCTCGGCGGCCGCGGTTAGCGTGGCGTGGAGCGCGGTGTCTCGCGCCACCGCCTCGACGACGCCGATCCCCTCCAGCAACTTCTCTCGCACCAGTTCGCTCATGACGCTCCCTGCAACGAAACACCGCGGAACCAAAAGGCGTGCGCGGGCTCGGTTCCCGCCCGCCACGGCTCTCTGGCCGCAAGGTCAATCGTAAATCAGAATGCGTGGGATCCGGCGATTGACGGCCACCGGAACGAATCACCAAAGTGCGGAGTGGGCGCGGTGAGAGCCAGGAAAGACGCGCCGGAGGGGTTCCCTGGTTGGGCGCCGGCACGGGAAAGTCGATCGCTCACCCTCCCGTGCCGGCGTTTGGCCGTTTCTATTGCGGCAACACAAGCAGATCGGCTTCCAGCAGCTTCTCCGTGAGCCGGTCAAGGGCCTGAGGGAATCGGTTCGAGACTGTTCTGACGCACATGCCGAGCAGTGAAGCTGCTTCGACCTGTGTGTATTCCTGAAGCACGATCCGCCCCAACAGCTCCCGATCCAGCGAACCGAGCTGGCTGAGGCAGTTTTCGATGTCGAGGACGAAGACCACCGCGTCTTCGAAGGTCCGGATAGGGCGGCTGGATGCCCACCCGCGCCCGACCGGATCGCTGAGGATTGAAGGCGCCCGGCCCACTTGCATCGAAGCGTAGAGATAGCGCCGCAGAAGGCTCTCTGTGTGCTTTCGATAGAACGCCAGGCATTCCGGCGGCTTGGCCGCGTGTTTGGCCGGCTCTGCCGGGTCCCTGGCGGTTTGCTGCTTTTCCCATCTCCTTTGCTGGATTTGAACTGCTGCGTGAGACGCGCTCGACTCCCATTCCATCGGCAACTGAAGCGCGGCGCTCATTGCGCACCTCCTGCTTCAGCCACCGCCCAAACTCTGGCCAATTGCCTGTGTCTCGGGCGGCCGCGCAGCTTGCGGCTGTCGGGCGACGGAAATTCCCTGAGCTTCGCCTGGCACTCCTTGCAATACACACTTCCCTGGGTCTGGGCGCGGTACCAAAGACAGCCGCACCCCTCGCAAACTTTCAAATGCACGCGCACATCCATGGCCGATTCTCCCAATTGCTCTCATCTCCCGTCGGAATGTTGTGGTGCCGGTTATTCCGCGGGGTGAAGAGAACCAGGCCGGACAACTCAGGTTTCTTGGGTCCTGATGGGGGACTGCCGCCTGGAATCTCCTGTTTTCTGTCATGACCATCGGCGCGCAGATCCTGGAAGATTCGCGGACGACTTGCGGGAGGCGCCTTTTCGGCGCGCCCTCGCCTGGGAATAGAGAATCCGGACCGGCTGGGCCCTTTTGGGGTTCCGCCGCTTTGTCGGCGCTGGAGACAGCTCTTCGTTCCCGCAATAAGTAGCGGCAATAGAACGACTTCCAGCGTATTCCCGTTCGTTCGTACGCGATAGAGTGAACCTAATTTAGGGATTCGCTTCCTCTGGGTCAATGCTCTCCCTACCACTTTCCGGTCATTGCCTTTTCAATCCCTGCCAAGACGCTCAGAATTAAGGCCAACCAGGCCTGCGGGGTTTTCCAAGAGCAAAGGCGCCGAGTAGGCGCCTATTGCCGGCGGCGTACTTTCCACAAATGAACCTCACGCAGATGCACGATCGTCTCCGCCTGGAACTGCTGCGAAGGATACAGCGGGGATCGTTGAGTGTCTCGTTATTGGCTCGCCAGACCGGATTCGGCCAGGCGCACCTCTCCAACTATCTACATAGTCGCCGCCAGCTTTCCCTCGAAGCCATGGATCGCATCCTGGCTGCACAGCATCTGACGGCCGCCGATCTGCTGCCGGCGATCCAGAGGAGGGAGAGCTCGGAGGAGGGTGAACCCGGCAGCTCCGTTCCCGTGGTCTCCCACGCCGCCGCGCTTTTCGAGGCGGTCATCCGGCCCTCCGCGGTGCAGTCCATGCTGCACCTGCCTCCCGCGGCCCTGCAGTCGGTTCGTTCCCGTGCCTCCAACACCCGCCGCGCATGGGAACGCTTTGTCGCCGTCCGCATGTCGTCCGCCGACGCCTTGCCCATGGACCCGCTGGTGCAGCCCGACGCCCTGGTCCTCATCGACCGGCACTACAACTCGCTGCTGCCCTACCGGCCCAACCGGCCGAATCTCTACGCCGTGCGTCAGGGCTCGCACCTCGCGCTGCGCTATGCCAGTTTCCTCTCCAGCCGCCTCGTCCTTCGCCCGGAGAATAGCGCCTTTCCCGTGGAGCTGATCGACGTCGATCCGGGCGATTCGCCCAACGATCTGCTCGCGGGAAGAATCGCTTTGATCCTGAACGAGCTCTGAGGGAATCCCCGCGAAGATCGCGGCCCGCCGTCATCCCGCGGAGACCGCGCCGCTCTCCAGATCGCGTTCGGCCGCGGCGAGATTCTCCTGCCGGCCCAGATCGCGCCAATAGGCCCCGTCGGCGCGATAAGCCACGATCGGCTCGCCCTGCGCCGCTAGGCGCAGATAGGCGGAAACGATGGAGAAGGCGCCTTCCTCCTCGATCTCCGCGAAGATGCGCGGCGAAAGAACGTGGATGCCGCAGAAGGCGAGCGCCTTGGTCTGTTGCGCAGGCCGGACAATCTCAGGCGTCGCATCGCGGCCGGCGCGCCGTCCGCAGAGCCGCCCTCGCTCGTCGAACAGCAGTTGGCGCGAGCTCGAGCGCTCCTGAACCGCCAGCGTGGCCAGCGCCTTGCGCTCGCGATGAACCTCGACCATGCGCTCCAAGTCGATCGTGCTCAGAACGTCGACGTTGTGCACCAGAAACGGCTCGCCGGCATTCGCACCCGGCTCAAGAAAGAATCCCGCGGCCTTCTTCAAGCCGCCGCCGGTATCGAGCAGCGCCTCTTCGCGCGAAACCTCGATCCTCATGCCGAAGTTGCGGTTGGCGTCGAGGTATTCGACGATCTGTTCCGCGAAATGATGGACGTTGACGATCGCTTCGCGCACGCCGAAGGTGCGCAGGCGGCTGAGGGTCAGATCCAGCAGCGTGCGGCCGCCGACCGTGACCAGCGCCTTCGGCCGATCATCGGTGAGCGGGCGCAGCCTCGTGCCCAGTCCGGCGGCCAGAACCATCGCCTTCATCTATTCCGCCTCACCGGACTTGCCCTGCTTCTCGAGCTCGACGTGCCGCACCACGACCTCGACGCTGCCCGTGCCGCGCAGATGCTCCGCCAGTCGTTCCGCCAGGTAGACCGAGCGATGCTGGCCGCCGGTGCAGCCAAAGCAAACCATCAGATTCGAGAAGCCGCGCTGGCGATAGTTGGCCACACTCCCGTCCACCAGCGAAATGGCGTGCGATAGAAATTCGTGCACGCTCTGGTGCCGGTCGAGATACTCAATCACCGCCGCGTCCCGCCCGGTAAGCGAGCGGAACTGCTCTTCGCGGCCGGGATTGGGCAGGCCGCGGGCGTCGAAGACGAAGCCGCCGCCGTTGCCCGTCTCGTCGGCGGGCGCGGAGCGGTGGAACGAGAAGCTGAAGATGCGCACCGTCAGTCCCGCGGCGGGCGCGGCCAGATTCCGGAGCTTCTCCGACGCCGACATGCGGTCCAGCGCATCGAGCAGCGTCGGCAGAGCAATCGGCAGTTGGACGTTCTCCGCCAGCCAGCGCAGATTCTTGAGCGCGTAGGGAACGCTCTCCAGGAAGTGCGCCTTGCGCTCGTAAAAGCCGCGGAACCCGTATGCCCCCAGCGCCTGCAAAATGCGCACGTAGACGAACGCGTAGTAGTGCTCCATGAACGCGTCCCGCTTCAAATCGATAAAGCCGCCAAGCGAGTCGAGATAGGCGTCGAGCAGTTGCAGGCGCAGGACGGGCGGCAGGTCGGCTTTGCCGTCGAACAGCAGCGATGCGATGTCGTACTGAAGCGCGCCTTTGCGCCCGCCCTGGTAGTCGAGAAACCACGGCTGGCCGCCGCGCAGCATCACGTTGCGGCTTTGAAAGTCGCGATACAGGAAGTAGTCGTGCGGCGCGGCCAGTAGAAACCGCGTCAGGCGTCCGAAATCGTCCTCCAGCGCCTGCTCGTTGAACGCAATTCCCGCCAGGCGCAGAAAGTAATACTTGAAGTAATTCAGGTCCCAGGCGATGGACTGGCGGTCGAAGCTCGCGCGCGGAGTGCAGACCTTGTAATTCAGGTCGCGGCCGGCCTCCACCTGGAAGCGCGGCAGAATCGCAACCGCCTGGCGATAGGCTTCCACCACCTCGGGCGCGATGTTTTCGCCGGAGCGGCGGCCGCTCAGAAACTCGAACAGCGTGGTGTCGCCCAAATCTTCTTCCAGGTACGCGCCCTGTCCGAGGTCCTCGGCATAGATCTCCGGAACCGGCAGTCCATGGCGGCGAAAATGCCGGGAGAACTCCAGGAACGCGACGTTCTCCTCGCGCACGGAATGAACGATGCCGATCGCGGTCTGTCCCGCGCCGGCAAGGCGGACAATCGCGCGCCCCGAGCCGCCGAGCTGCCCCTGCAGCGGCAGCACACGCTCGGCCGGCGCGCGGAAATGCTGTTCGAAGAGCCGTTTCAGAACGTCCATGAAGGTCTCGCCGCGAATCGCTGGCGGCGCTTCGACAACGATAGCGATCAAGGGGAAGCGGGCGCAAGGCAGCCGCGCGGATTCGCTGAGCCCACGGCCGCGCTATGGCCCGACGTCGTGCTGCGTCTCGGGGTTGTCGAAGCAGGTGTACTTCGAGATGAAGTTCAGGCGCACCGTGCCAGTGGGGCCGTTGCGCTGCTTGGCGACGATGACCTCGGATTTCGCGCGATCGGCCTCGGCCATTTTTTCGTCTCGGTCGTAATAGGCCTCGCGGTGGATGAAGGCCACCACGTCGGCGTCCTGCTCGATGGACCCCGACTCCCTCAGGTCGCTCAGCATGGGGCGCTTGTCGTCGACGCGGCGCTCGCTGGCGCGCGAAAGCTGCGACAGCGCCACCACCGGCACCTGCAGTTCCTTGGCCATGGCCTTCAGGCCGCGCGAGATGGCCGAGACCTCCTGCACGCGATTCTCGTACCCCTTCTTCGCGTTCCCCGGCAGCGTCGCCGACATCAGTTGCAGGTAGTCGACCACAACCAGATCGAGGCTGCCGGCAGTTTGCTTCAGGCGGCGGGCCTTGGCGCGCATTTCGGCCAGGGTGATGCTGGCCGTGTCGTCGATGAAGACCCGCGAATCGACCAGCAGGCCGAGCGCGTCCTGGAGCCTCTCGTGGTCCTCGCGGCCCAGAAAGCCGGTTTGGAGGTTGCGCTGGTCGACGCGCGCCTGCGACGACAACATGCGCCGCAGCAGCGACTCCCGGTTCATCTCCAGACTGAAAACGGCCACGATCGCCCCCGAGTGCACGGCGGCGTTCTGCGCGATGTTGATGGCCAGCGCCGTCTTGCCCATCGAGGGCCGCGCCGCAATGATGATCAGCTCGCCCTTTTGCAGGCCGCTCGTCATGCGGTCCAGGTCGTAGAACCCCGTGGCCAGCCCGGTGACCTCGCGGCTGTTCTTGTAGAGGTTGTCGACCGAGCCAAACGAGTTGCGGACGATGATCTCGATCGGCTGCAGGCCCTGTGCGAGCCCGGTCTGGCTCACCTCCAGCAGTTGCGACTCGGTCTCGTCCAGCACGCCGATGGCGTCCTGGCTCTGGTCGGCGGCCTTGGCGATGGCTGCCGAGCAAATGCCCATCAGCCGGCGCAGCATGGCCTTGTCCTTGACGATGCGGACGTAATCCTCGATCACCGGCCGGCGCGGCAAACCCTCCGTCAACGAGGCCAGATAAGCCACGCCGCCGACCGCTTCCACCTCTTTGTAGCGCGCCAGCTCGTTCGCCAGCGTCACGATGTCCACGGTGCGCCCCGAATCCACCAGCTCGCTCATGCGCATGTAGATTCGGCGGTGCGAATCCAGCGAGAAGTCGTCGGACTTCAGCGTCTCCGCGGCTTCGGCGTGGGCGGCGTTGTCCAGCAGAATCGCGCCCAGAATGGTCTTCTCGGCGTCGAGGTTCGCGGGCAAGCCGGCTTCGAGGGTCAGATCGGGGATAGTGGCCATATCGGTGGGACGTGAAATCTCCCGGCTTGAATCCCGGGGATCGTTCCTCTGAGTTTGAGGCTTGCGGCGGAAGAGGGCAAGCTATGCAAAAACACCCCCGAATGCGGAAATCCGGAACCAATGAGCCACTTGCAGAATTCAACAAAGAGTGCAAGAAGTGTCAGGGCACGACTTCAGTCGTGCCGTAAGTAGCTGAAAGTAAATGAGGGCTTTAGCCCCTGAGACGACCGTTTCCTGCGAATCGCAATTTAGCTGAGCAATTTTGCAAGAGGCTCCAATTGTCTTCGACCGATTCGCTGGCCTGGAGCACGCCTCCCAATGGTGTGTTGGGCCAATTCCAGGCCGCGGCGAACACCCAGGCGCGACGGCCCTCAAATCGGCTCACCGCTGTCGAGATCTGAGAGAGTCAACCCGCTCGTCAAGCCCTAACCTTCACCCCTCCCGCCGCAACCCGCTGAAAACATGCAGCAAAAATAGTCTCGCGGGGTTGCAGATAATATCGCGGTTCTGTTGCACAATCGTTCCATAAGCCTTCAACCAGGCCCTCGGCGCGGCGGCTCAAACCCGCCGCTTTCGCGTCTTTGCGCCCGTTTTCTTCGGAAGACCGGCTCCAAGCGCGGCTAAGTGCCGACCAGAACAGGGAGTAACCCGCATGAATTGAAATATTTGCAAAAAGCGGCGCTTTAGAATCAATCATTTACGGCAACACCCCCTCCGCAAACCCTTTGCCTTCAAATATTTGGATATGGAGATGGGGGGAGGGGGAGGGTCGCACGAGGGACACGAAGTCGCCAACGCCGTGCTCCGGCTTGACAGCACGGCGATCTCGGCCGGCATGTGCCATGGGTGGCGCCCAGGGAGACGGAGGCATCTCTACCGCGGACCGCATCGGCCGCGTAATGGAGAACCTGCGAGGAGCTTTGGCCGACTGGAAAGCAAAAACGCGCTAGGTCCCTGACCGTCTGCTGTTGTGCCAACGTCCGGGTGCCCCAGGTCCCCTTCTTGGGACCTGGGATAGCACAAACGCAAAGTACAAAATCATGCGGTCAGAGATCTAGTTGAAGTACGCGCTGTTCTTTGCGGCAAACTCGGCCTTGTCGGCCGGCAGCTCATCGATCGGGAAGATCGCATTCTGTGCGCAGAGCGAAGCGCAACTGCCGCAGTCGATGCATTCATCGGGATTGATATAAACCTGTGTCACGGTCGCAGCCGCGGGATCGTCCTGAGCGGGCGCGATCGCGGCGGTGGCGCACTCCGCCACGCAAACAAAATCCTTGGTACAGGCGTCGGTCACAACATAGGCCATGGGAAATTGCTCCTCGTTTAGGGGCGCACTCGGAACCGGCGCCCACACTTCGAGCCTAGCCGTGGAAGCGGCCAACGGACCGTGATCCGAATCACGATTCAGCGTCAGTTTTCCCGGGAATCTACCTGAATACGGGATTGGGAAGATCTCAACCCCCTTGTAACCTTGCGTTGACGCGCCATTCTTGCCCGCTCATCAGGATCGAAGTATGTCTCCCGCTTTCGGTCGGCCCTTTCTCTCGCGGGTCTTCTCCTGTTGGAATTGGAAGTGCGCGTTGCTCAGTGCAACCGCCCGAACCCTGGTCTACCTTGCGGCTCTGGCGCGCACCGGCCGCCACGGGCGTCTCTCCATCGTCCTGGTCGAAGTCGCCTACGTCGCGCTCACCGCCGGCATTTACGCCGGAATGCAGCAGCGGGCCCTCGGTCTCCGCTCCCGCCTGCTGGGCAACGCCATCGTGGCCCTCGGCGTTCCCGCCCTGGCGCAGGTCCTCGACTGGCTTGCGCATCGCACCGTCGGAGCCGCCGTTCCCGCCCGCGCCACCATTGCGGTCAGCGTCTTCACGGCCGTCTCCGCTCTCTTTCACCTCTACGTGATGCGGCGCGGCGCCTTCCTCACCGGCTGTGGCCGGTCGTTGTTCGAGGATTTGCGGCGCATGCCCCGGCTGGTCGCATCGTTCGTCTTCGCGCCCGTTGCGTTGGTTGTTTCTCTTGCTGTCCGTGCGGAATCGGCGGCCGAGTCGGAGGTAGCCTTATAGGCGCGCTGTTTCCAGCGCGGGCCGGCGCGAGTCTGGATTGAACGGATCGAACGCGGCGTAGCGAGCACGCCCGCGGCAGATGAACGGAAGCCGCAGTGAAGGTGCAAGGCCGATCCCTTCGCTATAAGCTCCGCGGAGGAACCGGCCAAAAAACCCGCAAGGAACCTGGGCTAGAAACGCACGCCCAGCGTCACAGGAATCAACCCAGTGGTTCCCAGACCGTTCGTCTGGGTGATTGGCGGAGTGTGAATGAACGTGTACCGCGCCTCGGCAAAAACCTCGCTTTTGCCGTCGCCGTACATGCCTCCCAAGCGATGGTAGAGGCCCAGACCGGCGTGGCCACCCCACTGATTGGAGGTGATGGAGGCAACGGTGACTGCCACGTCGTAGTATCCGTAATAACTTTCCTCCTCTTCGTAGTCGTTGAAGTTCGTCGACTTGTGGTAGTAGCCCCAGCCGCCGACCAGGTAAACGCCATTCGACTTTTTCGGAAAGAGGTCGATTACGGGAGAGCCAGTGATCGAATTGATGTGGGCGTCACCGGCTTGAACGCCTTCCGCGGCAATAAATGCTCCCGGCAGCTTGTCGTCCATGAACTGATATTCGAGCAGCGCGGAGATCCGCTTGGAGAAACGGAGGCCCGCGCCGACGGTAAAGTTGCCGCCCCAGGTGATGAAAGGCGTATCGTTCCCCTCGGGGGCATTGAATCCGGCGCCAGCCTCGAATGTCCAGTTGTGGAGGAGGCGCGGTTTTTCTCCCTTACCGTATCCTCCGCCGTTTCCGTACTGCCCCGATCCCGATCCGCCTGAGCCTCCAGTCAGCGAAAGCTCATTTGAAGGCAGGCCCAACGCGCTCAACCCCGCCTGGCTGGATGAGTAGGCAGTGGCGCTGGTTAGTTCCTGGGCCGGCGCAGGACGGGTTGTAGCAACAAAAGCCCCGAGCAGAAGCGCCGCCGCAATCGGATTCGTAAACCGCATTGGGGGTCTTGAAACCAAGATGAACATCGGATGGACCTCGACTTTAGGATTTCCCGCGACTTCCGGGCACGAACAAGCCAATCAATGAATTAGACACAAAACCACGTCAGAGGTTACGCGGGTCGAAGGACCGCTACCCTTGAAATGAGATACAAAGCGCTCCAGGGCTGGGACGTGCCAGCGCCAGAGCCAGGCAGATTCGATCTGATTGCACTGGGGCATCCGGTCCAATGCGATGTGCGGCAGAAAGGCCGGAGCACTCGCCCCGGCCTTCCCGCTGACTCGCCGATCTTCCGACTCGCTACCCTTGAATGTCGAACTGCTCCGGGTGCAGCGTGGGGTCGCTCTTGACCAGGATGTTCTTGCCCACCAACTCCTCGAAGTCATTAAGCCAGCGGTTGCCGTTCGCCTTGAGGACTTTGACCGTTTCCGGGTGTACGCGAATCATTACATCGGCGTTCTCGAAGTGCTTCCGCATCTTGCGCATCTCGATGTAGATCTCGTTGCATACCGTGGCCGGGCTCTTCACCATGCCGGTGGCCTGGCAGGTTGGGCAGGGCACGCTGAGGGTGCGCTCGAGCGACTGCTTGACGCGCTTGCGCGTGATCGCGACCAAGCCAAAGTCATTGAACTGGAGAACCTTGGTCGGTGCGCGATCGCTCTTGAGCGCCTCTTCGAGCGCGGCCATCACCTTGAAGCGATTCTTGCGCTCATCCATGTCGATGAAGTCGATGACGATGATGCCGCCCAAGTCGCGCAGGCGAATCTGGCGCACGATCTCCGGCACGGCGTCGAGGTTGGTCTTGAGGATCGTGTCCTCGAGCCGCGCCGACTTGCCCACGTATTTGCCGGTGTTGATGTCGATGGCCACCAGAGCCTCTGTCTGGTTGATCACGATCGAGCCGCCGGACTTGAGCCAGACCTTGGAGCGCAGCGCCTTCGAGATCTCTTCCTGAATGCCGAAGTGCTCAAAGAGCGGCGTTTCCTTGGTGTAAAGCTTGACGCGTCGCACCAGCGAGGGCGAAAAGCGGTTGAGGAAGCGGACGATGCGCTCGTAGTCCTCCTGACTATCGACCCAGATCGAGGAGAAGTTGGCGCTCACCTGGTCGCGAAGAATGCGCTCGATGAGCGACAGGTCGTGGTAGATGAGGGCCGGCGACTTGGACGATTCCGAACGCTGCTTGATGTCGTTCCACAGATTCATCAGGAACCGCAGGTCGGCGCGCAACTCGTCTTCCGATGCGCCTTCGGCCGCGGTCCGTACGATGAATCCGCCCGATGCCTCGCCGCGCTCGTGCGTCAGAATCCGCTTCAGGCGTTGGCGCTCCTCGTCGGATGCGATCTTGCGGCTGACGCCCACGTGGCTCACGGTGGGCATGAAGACCAGGAACCGGCCGGGCAGCGCGATGTGGCTAGTGATGCGCGCGCCCTTCTTGGCGATGGGCTCCTTGGCGATCTGCACCAGGATCTCCTGGCCCGACTTCAGCAGGTCCGAGATGATAGGCAGGTCGGAAGTCTGGGCCGAGCGGCGCGACGGTCCGCGGCGCTGGCCCTGCGCTCCGCGCCCACGCTGGCCGCGCCCTACGCGTTCGCGGCGTTCCCGGCCGGACGCGGGGCGCGCTCCCGGCGCGGTCTCTTCTTCCTCCGCCGTCTCGATGTCGTCCTCTTCGCCCGCTTTCTCGTCGAAGTTCAACTGAATGCGGTGGTCGAGATGAGCCTCCTGCAGCATCTCGCCCAGGTCGGCCGTGCGCAGGTGGCTTGGAAGCGTCTGCTCCTCGTAGTCGTCGAAGTCGTGGACTTCGGGTTTGTGGCGGCGCGCGTGCGGTGTGGCTTCGAACTCCTCGCCTTCGATGAGCTCTTCCTCAACCAGCCCCTTGCCGGGAGCGTAGGTTGAAACCGGAGCGCCAGCAGCGGCCTTTGCCTCCTCTTCCTTCTTCTTCTTACCAAACCCGAAGAGCCGGAAGCCCGTGGGCGCTGAGGGATCGATGCGGTGCGACGCGGAAGAGTCCGGCTCGACCTCCGCTTCCGAAGAAGGTTCTCTTGCCGGCTCGGATTCGGTTGCTGCGGGGCCTTCCGGCGCCGAAATTGCGGACTCTTCGAATTCGTCCTCGGCCTCAAGGGAGCCTTCGGCAGTCTCGCGCTCGGGCGATTCTTCCTCCGGGAACGATTCCGCCGCGTCCGCTGTCAGCTCATCCTCCTCGAACTCGAGTGCCGACTCCTGTGATACCTCGGTCTCAGTTTCGTAGTGCGCGCGCGGCGCCGTCTCTTCGATCTCCTCGACGGCTTCCTCGTGCGTGGCGCCAGCGGCGGGAACGGCTAATTCCTCTGCCGAAGTCTCGGGGCCAGCCTCTGCCGTCGGCTCCGGAGCGGTTTCGTCTTGCTCCGCGCGCCGGCGGTGCACGGATAGAGATTCGCCGGGCAGCAACCCGCTGCCATCCCACGCGAGGGGTGCCTCAACCAACGTAGAAGGCCGGAAAGTATGCGACGGCCGCGGTGCGGCTGGTACCGGCTCGGGCCTCGGGGCCTCTCCAGCGGACGCGCCTCCGTACTTCGAAAGCGACTCGCCGGGCAGAACAAAGGGAGCCGGAGCCAGTTGGCTCCTGGGCGGCCGCGCCGCATGCGGCGCAACCGGCTCTTCGACCGCTCGAATCTCGGGGGTGACTTCAGGCTTGGCTGCCGGTTCTTTCGAAAGCTCCTCGACCTCAACGGTCTCCTGCGAAGCTGCAACCGGGACACCCGCGCCCCGGCTACCGCGGCGGCGCCGCCGGCCGCGCCAGCGCCGCGCACCTGTCTCGTCGGATTCTCCCGCCTGCGGCGGAGTGCCAAATGACTCCGGAGCGGACGGTGCACCAGCCTCCTGAACCGGTGCTTCTGCTTCCGGCAACTCATGGCGGACTTCGCGCCGGGGTTCGGATCCCTGGCCGCGCCGTGGACCGCGGTCTTCCTGGCGGCTGCCACTGCGGTCGATCCCGTGGGGATGCCGGACTTCGCGAGGAGCCTGGCCCGCACCACTGGCCGCGGCTTTCTCAAGCTCGTCGGTCTCTTCCTGGTCCTCGAGCTCGATGAAGTCGGTTACGTAGAGGAACGCATCGCGCTCCAGCCCGAGGTCGACAAATGCCGACTGCATGCCGGGCAAAACGCGGGTCACGCGCCCGTTGTAAATGGAACCTGCGAGTGTGTACTCGTTCTCGCGTTCGTAGTAGATTTCCGCGAGTTGATCGTCTTCTAGAATCGCAAGCCGCGTCTCATGCGGCGTGCTGGAGATACAGATTTCCTTTGCCATCGTACCTTTCCGTCCGGCAGATTGAGGCTGCCGGTACAATCGGCAAGGTCCGATGGAAACGCGCACGATCGGCGAAGGAGGGGGTGGGAGGAGAATCCGGAGTGCGCCCCAGTTCAGGCCTCCGTACAGAGACCGTTCCCAAGGGCGGCGAACCCATGCAAGCATCGAAGCAAACGAACAAAACAGGCTGCTGATTGCTGCGATCCGGGAGCAGAGAGTCTGTGGCCTTCCATGCCGGCATATCCGGCAGGGCCGTTCGACCAGCGGCAATTGCAGGGTGGTTCCGCGCTGGGGAACCGGGGAATCCGTCTCCCAAAGCCCCTTCACGATCCGTGCAATCTGCGAGCCGCAAGTGGTCTTCCCGTCTCTGCGACCTCATAAACCCAATCCTGCCTGGCGCGATCCATCGGGACCAAGCCGGCGAAATGCTTGAATTTTCATCTCTTACCGCCGAAAACAATCTCCTGATCGTTCCCGGCCTTGGCAAGAGCCAAACCTCTTGGACGGTGCCCCGACCGAATGGGTCGAGAGCCGTCAGTTGACGAACCGGCGCATGCGGACATTCATTGCCACACCCAGCGCCAGGAACGTGAACAGCACCGAAGATCCACCGTAACTCATTAAAGGTAAAGGGATTCCGGTGACGGGCATCAGCCCGATGACCATGCCGACGTTGACCGCGATCTGAAAGGTCAACACAGCCACAATTCCCATGATAATGAGGGAACCGGACAGGTCAGCGGCAGTTTGAGCGTTCTGAATCAAACGCATCAATATAGAAAAGTATAGCAGGAGGACAAAAAACGCGCCGACGAAGCCGTGTTCCTCGCTGAAGGCGGCAAAAATGAAGTCCGTATAGGGGATGGGCAGGAAGTATCCCTGCGTTTGGGTCCCCTTCTCCAGACCTTTGCCCCAGATGCCGCCCGATCCGACAGCGATCTCCGATTGCAATACCTGGTAGCCCGAGCCGCGAGGGTCGTTCTGCGGGTTCACGAAACTGGTCAGCCGCGCCTTCTGGTAGGGCTTCAGAAACCTACCGCTCTCCCAGACCCCGCCGACAAGGACCGCGCCCACCGCGAGCAGGATCAGGCTTTGGCGCAGGTTGATCCCGCCCAAGAACAGTCCGGCAATCAAAATCGGCATGTAGGTCAGAGTGGTTCCCAAGTCAGGCTGTTTCAGCACCATCGCCATCGGGATCCCGACCAACACGAAAGCCTTGAAAATCTCCCGCCAGGTGACGCTGCGCCCACCCAGATTGGCAAAATAGCGAGCCACCACCACAATCAGCACAAGTTTTACGAACTCGGAGGGCTGGATCAGCATGGGGCCGAGCTTAATCCAGCGGCGCCCGCCCAGCGCCTTATGGCCGATAGGCGAGAGCACGGCGGCAAGGGCCAGAAGACCGACCCCGTAGGCCCACGGAGCCCAGTCGATTACGCGATGGTAGTCGATCTTGGAAAAGATGAACATCGTGGCCACCCCAGCCGCGACCCAAAAGATCTGCCGGGTGCCGAAGCTCGAAAACTTCGTGTGTACCGTAGCCGAGTGCACCTCAATGCAGGAAAGCGTGCAGAGCAGCAGCAGCAGGCCCAGCAGAGTCCAGTCGAAGTCGCGAAAGGTCAGAAAGCGGCGCAGGGGCATAGCCGTCACGGTTCCTTTCGCTGAATGGGAATGGCCTCGGCCACCTGCGAGGAAGGCTGAACCGGCGTAGCCGCACGGCTGGCGGGCTTCGTCGCAGGCTGCGCTGCTTGCCCGTTCGCAGCGACGATGCCGTGGCTATCGACAAAGAAATGGCCAGCTTGAATTCGCGAGCCGTCCTGCTCCGATCCAGTCTTTTTCGCTCCCCTTCGGTCCGAGGGCACGCTCCACACCGCGCCGACCTCGACCGGCGCCGGGGCCTTCTCCGGCGTCAGGTTGTGCGCCAGCCGGCGCTTCTTGTCCACGTAAGCCGTCACTACCTTCGCGGCGATCCGAGCCGGGTAGCCGCTGAAGCCGCCGTTCTGCCACAGTACCGCCACCACCAGCTCGGGATTGCGGCGCGGCACCACTCCCACAAACCAGACATTCGGCTCCGTGTTCTTGCCTTTGTTGGTTTTCTCGAGCGCCTCGTGGCTCATCTGCTGCGCAGTCCCGGTCTTGCCGGCAAAGTCGATCCCTTCGAGGTGTGCCGAAGCCGCCGTATGGTACAACCCGGGTTGCGTCACCTGAGCCATGCCGTCGGTAACGATCTGCCAGTATGCCGGATCGATCGGAATATAGGCATCGCCCGTTCCGGGGAAGCTGTCAAGCAACGATTTGCGGAAATCCGCGGAAAGCTGATCGGGGAACACCACGTGCGGACGCACCATATGACCGCCCGAGGCGATGCCGCCGATGATGCGCGCCAACTGGAGCGGCGTGGCCTCGATGGCGCCCTGCCCGATGGCCACATCGAGGGTTTCGTCCGGGTACCAGCGGTGATGGTAGTTCTTGATGAGCCAGCCCGGCGAGGGCATCAGGCCCGCCTGCTCTCCCGGCAGGTCGATCCCCGTCTTCTCGCCGTACCCGAAGGCCGTCGCATATTTGTTGATGCGATCGATCCCCAGCTTGTCGCCGAGCATGTAAAAGAATGTGTCACACGAGTAAGGAATCGCGTTGTAGATATCGACTGCGCCATGGTGTTCGTCGCACTTGTGGTAGTAGCCATACGGACCCCAGCCGCCGGTGCAAACGATATGCATGTTCTGCGCAATGCCTTCCTGCAGGCCGGCCACGGACATGAGAATTTTGAACGTCGAGCCGGGCGCTAGTTGCGCCTGAATCGCCTTGTTCAAGAGCGGATGATCGGGATCGGTGACCAATTTGTTCCAGTCCGAGCGATCGATCTTGACCGCAAACTCGTTGGGGTCGAAGCTGGGGCGCGAGACCATCGCCAGAATCTCCCCGTTGCGCGGGTCCATGGCGACAATGGCGCCGTTGCGGTCACCCAGGGCGAGCTCGGCAGCGCGCTGCAGATCGTTGTCGATGGTCAGCTTCAGGTCCTGCCCTGGGACGGCATGTTGGATGCCGAAATAACCCACCTCGCGCCCGCGGCTGTCGACGATTACCTCGCGCGAGCCGTCCTGGCCACGCAGCAGCTCATCGTAGGTCTCCTCGACGCCCGCCTTGCCCACCACGTCGCCCGGCTCGTAGTAAGCGAAGCGCGGATTGTTCAGATCGTCCTCGCTCACCTCGCCCACGTAGCCGATCAGGTGCGCCGCATACCCGTCCCGCGGGTAGAGCCGCCGCTCTTCGTCGATCGTCTCCAGTTCCGGCAGCTCGTTGCGATGGGCCGCGATAAACGCCTGCTCGTCGGCGGTCACGTCCTGCTTGATCGGAATCGGCTGGTAGCCGGGCTGGGAGCGGTAGCGGTGCAGCGTAGCACGCAATTGATCGATGTCGAGATCGAGGCCGCGTGCGATCAGCGGCAGATCGGCGTCCGCATTCCGGCTCTGCTCGCGCACCAGGAAACAGGTGACCGAGGGGTAGTTGTCGACCACCAGCCGATTCTCGCGGTCGAACAGCTTGCCGCGCGGCGCCAGAATCGGTTCCTTGCGAATGCGGTTCTGCTCGGCCAGAGTGCGGTAGTTTTCCGCGTTCAGCACCTGCAGGCGCCACAATCCCGCGGCCAACCCCAGCATCAGCAGAAGAATGCCGTACTGCACCATCGTCAGCTTGACGGTGGAGAGCTTTTCGCCGCGTGTGCCGCTTGAAACCATCCCTGTACGCCTCTAGGATACTGCCACGTTCGTTGTCTTTCAGGAATTGCTCGCCGGCGCTCCCCGGAACCGCCTGCCGATCCGGGATCCAACGTTCTGCTTTGCTCCCTCGCTCCCTGCTCTACTCCCTGATCCGCAGACGGTCAAGCAGCGGAAACAGCACCAGAACAATCGCCGAATTGCCGACTGCGCGCAAAAGCTCCGTCAGCCAGTCGAAGTCGATTGCGAGGCCCAGCAGGAAGCGGGTGATGAAGAGATAGAGAATGCTGGAGAGCAGGGAGAACGCGAAGGTGAGCAGCATTCGGATGGTGTGATTGTCGACGTCGATCCGGATCCCGATCGACCCGGAAAGAAACCCGACGACGGTTTTGGCGATGCCGTTGATTCCGATCGCGTGATGGGAGAGCGCATCCTCGAAGATGCCCATGGCTGCTCCCATGACTGTGCCTTGAATAGCATTGCGTCGCCCAAGCGCGAAATAGATCGTCACCACCAGGGGCAAATCGAACCAGTCGTACCGCCCAACCACGCGGGGCAGCCACGCCTGCAACACCAGCGCAGTCAGCGGAATCAGCGTGTAAACAATCAGCGGATACCGGTGAATCTCTATCTCCCGCCGGGAGTCGGCGCCAAACACGGACATGGCTAAGGATTCCTCCGCGGCGCCGTTTGCGGCTTGGGATGCGAAGCGTTCGGGGCGGCCGCGCCGTGATCGGCGGCGGGCGCGGCGGATGGATTCGCGGGCTTCGTATGGGGCGCCGGTCCCGCGCCGGGCTCTGGGCTGGGGGACTCGGACGCGCCCGGCGAAAACTCGTCCGGGTGCAGGGGCTGCGGCGGCTGGGCGGCGGGATTCGGGTTGCTGCTGTCGTGCAGCGGCTGCTGATCGGGCGGAAGGTTCGGGTCGACCAGGCCGGGGAGCTTCTCCGCCATGATCTCCGAAGCCTTGACCTGATCTTTGATGGCCGGCGGAACCGCGCCCTGCTCCGCGGCGCTCAGGTCGATGTCCTGCTGCTCCTGTGGCGGGAAGCGCGGCTCGGTGGAGGTGATCACAAGCACTTCGTCGAGGCGGTCGAGATGCGCGGCCGGCTGGACCAGAATGTCGATGAACGGATCGCGGTCCGGATCGCGCACCACCTTCTCGACCACGCCAACCGATAGCCCGCGCGGAAAGATCAGGTCGCCTCCGGCCGTCAGCACATGCTCGCCGGGCCGGATGCGCTGGTCGGGCAGGATACCCACGATTTCGAGCCGGCCCATTGCGTCGCCGCGAAGAATCCCCCGAATTCGCGTCGTCTCCAGGATTACGCCCGCGCCGCTGGTGGGATCGTTGACGGCCAGCACCTGCGCCGTGTGCGGAAACACATCGCGGACCTTGCCCACGATTCCGTCCGCGGTAATCACCGCCATGTCCGGCTTCAGGCCGTCGCGGGCGCCCCGGTCGATGTAGAAGACGTGCGAGCGGTCGCTGCCGCTGGAGCCGTACACCTGCGCGGCCACCGTCGAGTAGATGTACTTCTGCTGGAACCCAAGCATTGCCTGTAAGCGCTGGCCCTGGCGCGCGTCCTCGAGCAATGCGGCCTGCTCCAGCCGCAGGCGGTCGACGGTCTGTTGCAGGTCCCGGTTCTGCTGGCGCACGTGGATCAGGTCGACATAGTTGACCCACAGGTCGGCGATGCCCATCTTGCCTGCCTGGATTAACCGCTCCGGCGGAGAAATCACCGCATTGGTCCACAGACGGATCAGCCGCACGCCGCTGGGATCGTTCGAATCGAGCGTGCTTTCGCCGTTGCTGGTCCGGCGCACCTGCACCGCCAACCCGATGAGCTGCGCCATCAATAGCGCCAGCAGCACCACCAGGTTCCGATAGCGTGCGATAAAGGATTCCATAAGAGCCAGGGTTCAGGATTCAGGGGTCAACGCATGAAACAACAACACAAGGCAAGCGGACATCTTCCGATCCCTGATCTCTGAAACCTGACCCCTGTTTCAATCGATCTTGATCTTGCGCAGCAGCCGGAAGTCCGAAAGCATTTTGCCAGTGCCCAGAACCACCGAGGCCAAAGGATCGTCGGCTACCGAAACCGGCAGGCCGGTCTCTTCGCGGATGCGCTTGTCCAGGTTCTTCAAGAGAGCTCCGCCGCCGGTCAGCACGATGCCGCGATCGCTGATGTCCGCCGACAGCTCGGGCGGCGTGCGCTCCAGCGCCACGCGAATCGCATTCATGATCACGGCGATGCATTCGCCCAGCGCCTCGCGAATCTCGCTGTCGTCGATGGCGATGGTCTTCGGCACGCCCTCGATCAGGTTGCGCCCCTTGATCTCCATAGTTAGCGGCTTGTCCAGCGGAAACGCCGAGCCGATGTCGATCTTGATCTGCTCCGCGGTGCGCTCGCCGATCAGCAGGTTGTACTTGCGCTTCAGGTAATTCGTGATGGCCTCGTCCATCTGGTTGCCTGCCATGCGCACGGACCGCGAGTACACGATGCCGCTCAGCGAGATGACCGCGATGTCGGTCGTTCCGCCGCCAATATCGACCACCATGTTGCCCGAGGGCTCGGTGATCGGCAGGCCGGCGCCGATAGCCGCCACCATGGCCTGTTCCACCAGGTACACTTCACTGGCTTTGGCGCGATATGCCGAGTCCTCGACCGCGCGCTTCTCCACCTGCGTAATCTCGGAAGGCACGCCGATCACGATGCGCGGATGGACCAGCATCTTGCGGTTGTGCGCCTTCTGGATGAAATAGTTGAGCATCTTCTCGGTGACCTTGAAGTCGGCGATCACGCCGTCCTTCATGGGCTTGATGGCCACAATATTGCCCGGTGTGCGGCCCAGCATCTCCTTGGCCTTGTTGCCCACCGCTTCCACTTCGCCGGTGTTCTTGTTGATGGCCACGATCGACGGCTCGTTGACGACGATGCCTTTGCCGGCCGCGTACACAAGGGTATTGGCGGTGCCCAGATCGATGGCCAGGTCGCTCGAAAACATGCTGAAAAGCGAACGCAGGCCATGCGACCGCGACGAACGAGAGTGATATCCATTCAAAGACATGGAGAAATCGAATCTACCTCAGTGCCTATTGTACGGCCTATTGCCTTTGGCTGCCGAGGCTTGCCGTCAGCGCCGGGCACAAGCGCGTTCCGAGGCGTTCCGGCTTGGTAAGCACGGGCGTGCAAGGGTGCGCCAGGCGCCCCGCGGGTAGCCGAAATGACCCCTTCCGGGGTACGCTGTTTGGCGGGCTCCGCCGCGGCCAGGCACGGCGCCGGCAGCGGAGGAAAGGCCTTCTAATCATTGACCACTCGACACTGTTCGTTGTTTTCCCGAGGCAATCATGACCTATCCGACTTACCTTAACTTCATTGGCGGCCAGTGGCTCCCGGCTGCAAGCGGCAAGACCATCCTCAACCTGAACCCGGCCGACCACTCTGACGTTGTGGGTGCGTTCCCCTCGTCGCATGCCGAGGATGTGGCCGCGGCCGTGGCTGCCGCGAAAAAGGCCTTCGCCTCGTGGCGGCTGGTTCCCGCGCCCAAGCGCGCCGAGATTCTCCTTCGTGCGCACGACATCCTCGTCCAAAACAAGGAAAAATTCGCGCGCGACATGACCCGCGAGATGGGCAAGGTTCTGGCCGAGACGCGCGGCGACGTGCAGGAGGCCATCGACGAGGCCTTCTACGTGGCCGGCGAGGGGCGCAGGCTCTTCGGCATCACAACCCCCTCGGAGCTGCCCGACAAATTCGCCATGAGCGTGCGCATGCCGGTGGGCGTGGTCGGCCTCATCACCCCGTGGAACTTCCCCATGGCCATTCCGAGCTGGAAGCTCTTCCCTGCGCTGGTCGCCGGCAACACCTGCGTCATCAAGCCCGCCACCGACACGCCGCTCTCCGTCTACAACCTGGTGCAGACCCTCGTCGACGCCGGACTGCCGCCGGGCGTGGTCAACATCGTCTGCGGCTCGGGCCCCGCCGTCGGCACGGCGCTGGTCGAGCATCCCGATGTCCGCGCCGTCAGCTTCACCGGGTCGAGCGCCATGGGCTCGCTGGTGGCGCAGCGCGCCGCCGCGACCTTCAAGCAGGTCTCGCTCGAGATGGGCGGCAAAAACGCGCAGATCGTTCTCGATGACGCCAACCTCGATCTCGCGCTCGATGGCGCCCTCTGGGGCGCCTTCGGCACCACGGGGCAGCGCTGCACGGCCACGAGCCGCATCCTCCTCCAGAAGGGAATTGCCGCCGAGTTTACGGCCCGGTTCGTCGAGCGCGCGCGAAATCTCAAGGTCGGCAACGGCCTCGACGAGTCGGTCGAAGTCGGCCCTCAGGTGAACACCTCTCAGATCGAGACCTCAACCCAGTACGTCGAGATCGCGCGGCGCGAGGGCGCCCAGCTCCTCTGCGGCGGCCACGCGCTTACCGGCGGAGCCTATGCACACGGAACCTTCTTCGAGCCCACGGTCTTTGCCGGCGTCACGCCCTCGATGCGCATCGCTCGCGAGGAAGTCTTCGGCCCCGTCGTCTCCCTCATCGAGTTCTCCACCTTCGAGGAAGCCGTCGAAATCGCCAACTCTATCGACTACGGCCTCTCCACCGCCCTCTACACCCGCAACGTGAACCGCGCCTTCGCCGCCATGCGCGATCTCGAAGCCGGCATCACCTACATCAACGCGCCCACCATCGGCGCCGAGGTGCATCTGCCCTTCGGCGGCGTCAAGCACACCGGCAACGGCCACCGCGAGGGCCTCGGCGCGCTCGATTTCTTCACCACATGGAAAGCCGTCTACGTCGACTTCTCCGACAAGCTCCAACGGGCGCAAATCGATAACGCGGAGTGAAATCGATGAGCGGGGGGAACAGTACATGGTCCCCTGAATTGTGACGACCCCAAACTGCCGCGGAATCTCCACGCCGTCTCGCTGGCTGAAAGTCGAATCAGGGAGTAAAGATTTTGCGGAAACTGAATCCAGCCATCACGCGAAGACGATTCCTTCAGGGAGCTACGCTGCTCGCTGCGCCAGCAGCCTTGTCCGCTCAGGCCGGGCACGGCAGCTTCGCGCAGCAGGACGAAGCACTTCGCGAATGGTATGAGAAGCGAGCCTTGGCGCAGGCCGGCGTTCGCACAAACGATCCCGCGGCACTGCATGACTTGATGGCCGAGTGGCCGGTTTTCTATCCGCCATGGACCGGCCGGCTCGACGAATACGACTCGGAGGGGTTCGGACCGCTGCTCGCAGTGAGTGATGACGGCGATAACGCCGACCTCATTGCACGCGCGGCCTACGGCTCAGCTAAAGCACGCGCGCTGGGTTCCGTGAGTCCCATGCCGCTGGGAGTCATGATCGACGGCGAGCGCATGGTGAGTGCGGGCGAGGGACCGATCGGGCCTGACGAATACGCGAAACTGATCGCTGCGGCATTCGAGCGCACGCTTTGCTCGACGAATGTGTGCGTGCGGGTGAACGCTCGGCTTTACCGTTTGCTTCCGGAGTTCTCCATCGCCGAAGCCTCGCCGGATGAAGCGATATGGCTGGCGAGTGTCGAAGCGGCATTCATGCCGTTCCTGAAAACACCGGACGGCATTCCGCGTCCACTCACGGTCCGGCTCATCGTTCAGCCTTCGGATTCGCCGGCCGACGTTGCCAGGTTGGTCGCAAAGCTTGAGGCCGGACGCGGGCAAGGGTTGCTCGGTCCCGCCTCGCTCCATCGATTCTCGTTGCTATCGATCGCGAAGGGCGCAATCCGTGAAGGCGCCGAAGCCAGCGAAATCAATCGAGTGATCGCTCTTGCCGCGCAGACCGGCATCCCCGAGGTTGCCATCGATGGAGATTTGACTCCGTCGGCCCGCGAACATTTGATCGTTGCGTCGCTGCTCAACATTCTGGATGTAAGGACGCTGGGCGATCTCTTTTCCGCCGCTCGGCAGCAGAAGGTCCGCCTCGTCTACCGCTATCAAGTGGATGTCGACTCCGCGGCGCGGACGATCTGGACCGGCCTCCAGGCAGCGCGCTCCTACGGATTCACTGCGGGCAAATACGGCCTCGTGCCCCTGACCCTTGAAGAGCAGGAGCGTGTGGTCGCGCTCGTCAGCCGCTGGACCGACGGTTGGACGGCGGTTCCGGCGTTTTATGTCGATGCGCCGCTGATCACTGAGGATGACGTCTTCGACGCATCGCGTTGCGTTGACGCCGCGCTCCTCTGGATGGAAAGAGTGCACGATGCGGGCGCCAGGATCGCGCTCTTCGATTGTCCGGACCGTATTGCCGGCAGGCATCTTGTTCGCGACCAGCAGCATCCCGAAGGCGTCTTGACACTGGAGCAGATCTCGGCACTGCAACAACGCGCCGGCGAACTGGACTTGAAATTAATGTGGTCTGGCGGGATCACGGCGCGCCTCGCGTTTGCTCTCGGCGCGGAGCGGGTTTTTGCCATCTTCTCCACCGGCGCGGCCTCGCGTCCGGTTCCCGTTCACGGCAGTTTCGCCGACGACCCACAGCTTGCCAGCGAGGGCGCGCCCACAGAGCTGGGCGTGCGCCGCGTTCATGCCGCCTTGCAGGCTGGGTTCCTCGCTACCGCGCTACGCCAGCGCAGCCCAAAGTTGGCGGCTGATATCGGCGGTGGCGCTCAGCGGCTTTTGACGGCCATCGACACCCAGACTGGTGTAGAAGCAGCGCTGGCCCTTCTCGATGATCTTCTTGTCCGCGGCTGGAGCGCGCATTGGGCGAAGGCATGAGCGGGCAAGTTCATCGCGGCGCCTCCTCACAATGCCGCTAGCCCGCATTTCTCACAGGCGGATTGCCGATTGCGGGGACGACGGATAGGAAAAGTGTTGGAAAGGCCGTCTTTTCATGGCATAACTGCGTTGTCGAGGCGTAGTTGTAGCCGAGGAAGGGCGGCCTTTCTGATGACAGAGTGTAACCAAGAAACGTTCGCATTTACAGCTCATTTTTCGCGCCGCGTGGAGGCCGGGTTCAGCGCCGGCCAGGTTTCCAGCGATGGCGGGGCATTGTTGCTGCGCGCAGTTGATCGCAGGATCAACCTGCTGGGCCGTCTGGCGAGCTGCTTCACGGACGGGCGCAACCAGGAGATGGTGGAACACCCGCTTGGGGAGATGCTGGCGCAGCGCATCTACGGGCTGGCGCTGGGTTACGAGGACCTGAACGACCACGAGCAGTTGCGCTCCGATCCGCTGCTGGCGGTGCTGAGCAGCAAGCGCGATCTGGACGAGCCGCTGGCCGGCAAGAGCACGTTGAACCGGCTGGAGCTGGTGGGCCGCACGGGGCGCTATCACAAGATCACGTACTCGGCCGAAGCCCTGGACCGTCTGCTGGTGGATCTTTTCATCGAATCGCATACCGCGCCACCCACCGAGATCGTGCTCGACCTGGACGCCACCGATATCCCGCTCTACGGCCATCAGCCGGAGCGGTTCTTCCACGGCTACTACGACAGCTACTGTTATCTGCCCTTGTACATCTTCGCCGGCGACCAGTTGCTCTGCGCGCGGCTGCGGCCGGCCAACCAGGATGCGGCTGCGGGCTCACTCGACGAGGTCAAGCGCATCGTGGCGCAGTTGCGTGAGCGTTGGCCGGAAGTGCGGATCGTGCTGCGCGCCGACTCCGGCTTCTGCCGCGAGGCGTTGATGGCTTGGTGCGAACAGAACTATATCGATTACGTCTTCGGCCTGGCGCGCAACCAGCGGTTGAGCAAGATCATCGGCGCCCAGATGCATCAAGCTCACATCCTGCACCAGACCAGCGGCAAGGCAGCCCGCGTCTTCACCGAGTTCGACTACCAGACCCGCAAGAGTTGGTCCTGCGCCCGCCGCGTGGTGGCCAAGGCCGAATATCTCGACAAGGGCCAGAACCCGCGCTTCGTGGTTACTTCGCTCACCGCTGAGCAGTGGGCCGCGCAGGACTTATACGAGAAGTTCTACTGCGCCCGCGGCGAGATGGAGAACCGCATCAAGGAACAGATGTGCCTGTTCGCCGACCGGCTCTCCACCGACGAAATGAAGGGCAATCAGCTCAGGCTCTACTTCTCGGCGCTGGCCTACACGCTGATGGAAGCGCTGCGCCGCCTGGGACTGAAAGGCACCGAATGGGCTCAGGCCCAGGTCGATACCATCCGCCTCAAGCTACTCAAAATCGGCGCCATCATACGCATCAGCGCGCGCCGCGTCGTGCTGGCAATGAGCAGCGCTTATCCCTGGAAAGACATCTACGCACACGCCTTCCACGCCCTGCGCTGCTGACCGGCGCGCGTCGCTCAGAAGACTCCGCTCCGTACCGCTGCTGAACTCATCGGCCTGGCGGAGCCATGCGCAAAGGACACACCGGGAATCGGAACCAGGCCATAGCGAGGACGTAACAGGGTTCCTCCGGCCAGTACGCCCATCGAAAAAGCCAACCGTGTCTCCAATACCAACACAAACACTCCCAAAATCAGTGCTTGTGAGAAATGCAGGCTAGTTCCTGCCCGTCTCCAGCACATCCCTCAGCGCGAAACTCGTCTCCAGCCGGATCACTCCCGGCAGACGCGAGAGTTCATTTTGGTGCAGGCGGTTGTAGTCTTCGATCCCGGCCACGCGAGCCACCAGGATGTAGTCGTATTGGCCGGCCAGCAGGTGGCAGCTCACGATGTCGTGGCAGTGGCGGACGGCGCCTTCAAATGCCGCCAGCACCGAGGCCGACTGCCGCTCCAGAGTGACGCGGATATAGACCGTCATGTGCTTGCCCAGCAGCCTGTCGTCGATCACGGCCCGGTAGCCGCGAATGGCCCCCGACGCCTCCAGCGCCAGAATGCGCCGCGAGGCCGCCGAAGCCGACAGGCCCACCGCCTCTCCCACCTCGTAGTTCGTGGCCCGCCCGTGGTGCGCCAGATAATTCAGGATGGCGGCATCCAACTCGTCCAGTTCCGCGGTTCTGGAGCTCGTGATCCCGGCTTCCTGAACACCATCGGCTGATTGTTGCGCAAGCGAGTCTTCGGCATCACGTTTCGTTCCCATTTTTCTGTTTTAACACAAACATTGCACACATTGGAAGCCATTTGCGCCGTAAGATGCCTATGAGTCGGAAGCTTGGCGACCGCACGCCGTGCTCAAGCCCTCCCCATAAACGGCGCGCTGGCTTCCGAACCGCAGCCCTCCCCTACGGGGCATCGAACAAGAGCGGCGGCCGCCCTGCTCGAGGAGATGCGGCCATGATTATCGGCGTTCCCAGAGAGATCAAGGACAACGAGGCCCGCGTGGGAGTGACCCCGGCGGGCGTGAAGGCGCTTACCGAGACCGGCCACACCGTGCTCGTCGAAACGCAAGCCGGCGCCCAGTCCGGCTTCCCCGACGCGGAGTACCAGGATGCCGGCGCGGAGATCGTCGGCGACGCGGGCTTTGTGTGGGGCAAAGCGGAGATGGTCGTCAAGGTGAAGGAGCCCATCGAGCCGGAGTACGCATACTTTCGAGAGGGGCTGGTTTTGTTCACCTATCTGCACTTGGCTCCGCTCCCTGCGCTCACCGACAAGCTGCTTGAATCCAAAGTGATCGGCATAGCCTACGAGACGGTGCGCGACCGCCAGGGAACCCTACCCCTGCTGATGCCCATGAGCGAGGTGGCTGGACGCATGAGCGTGCAGGTGGGCGCAAGCTGTCTCGAGAAAGAACGCGGCGGGCGCGGCATCCTGCTGGGCGGAGTGCCCGGCGTGCCGCCGGCCAACGTCACGATCCTCGGCGGTGGTATCGTGGGCACGAATGCTGCCCGCGTCGCGCTGGGCTTTGGCGCCAAGGTCACTCTCATCGACATCAACCTCAACCGGTTGCGCGAGTTGGACGACATCTTTGGCGGCCGCCTCTACACGCTGGCGTCGAACAGCTACAACATCGCCCAGGCGACGCGCGAGGCGGACCTGGTGATTGGCGGAGTGCTGATTCCCGGGGCCACGGCTCCCAGGCTCGTGACGCGCGCGATGGTGGCGCAGATGAAGAAGGGCGCCGTGATCGTTGACGTAGCCATCGATCAGGGTGGATGCGTAGAAACGGCGCGGCCCACCTCGCACTCCAATCCCAGCTATCAAGTGGACGGCGTGGTGCACTACTGCGTCACCAACATGCCGGGCGCGGTGCCGCACACCTCTACGCTGGCGCTCACCAATTCCACTTTCCCCTACCTGCTGCGGCTGGCGAATCTCGGCGCCCGTGAGGCTCTGCGCCACGAAGCGGGGTTGGCCGAAGGTCTGAACACCTGGCTGGGCGCGCTCACGCATCGTGGTGTGGCCGAAAGCCAGCGCCGGCCCTGGACGGACGCTGCGTGCGTGCTTGCCGAAGCATAGGATTGGGTACGGCCGCCGGAACCAGTACACTCCTGCCGCCGACAGATTCTTCTTGACACCCTTATTCGACGTTTGTTAGCTTCCTCCAGCGGAAAAAAGACCAAGAGAATCCACCGCCAAATGCAGCTGCTCAGTGCCCGATTTTGAGGACCGCTGAATGTCGCCTGTGTTGGGTGGTGGATTTTTGTCTTTAGCAGACTTTTAACACTCTCTTCTTCGGATTTTAATGGGCGTGGCGAACGATGACATTGAATCAGTGTGCAACCTTCGACACACGGCGCCTCCCCCGGCGTCGTGACTATCTAGGACCATATTCGGTGCGGCAGACCGCCGCACTCTTCAACCTGCAAACGAAGGCGTGCCTCGATGCCCAGGCTGCGCAAGCTACACTGGCTGAGCCATCCAGGTTCCCGACCTGTTCCCAACCACGGAGTTTTCCAGTGCGCACGAGCCACTGGTCGGCAGGGAAGACACTCAACGGCTTTTGAAACAAAAACATTGGGAGGCAATATGAATTCGACAAACCGATCTCAAGAGCAACGCGCCGGAATTCGCTTGATCGCGAAGTCCGGGGTTTCCCGTTGCGGATGGATGTTTCTGGCGATCGCGCTGATGTTCGCGTTCCCCTGGCGCGCCGCTTTTGCCCAGTACGACAACGGAGGTCTAGTCGGAACGGTTCACGACTCCAGCGGGGCCGCGGTACCCAACGTGACGGTGACCGTCACAAACGACGCCACGGGCGTTGCCACGGTGGTTAAGACGAGCGAGACGGGCGACTACGAGCTTCCGTCTCTACGTGTTGGCGTCTATACCATCTCCGCCAGCGCACCCGGCTATGCCATCGCCGAAGCCAAGCAGATCACGGTTTCAATCGGCGCGCGCGTGCGCATTGATCTGGTGCTGAAGGTCGGCGCGGCGCAGGCCACTACGGTTGAGGTTAGCGACGTCGCCCTGCAGCTTCAAACCGAGTCCAGCCAGCGCGACCAGACCATCACCAACTACCAGACGGCGGCTCTGCCTTTGGTCAGCCGCAACTATTCCGATCTGGTCGACTACGTTACCGGCGCCCGCCCTGATCCCTCGCAAGCCAACCAAACGGGCGTTACCTCTCTGTTGCGCCAGGGATCGTACAGCGTGAACGGACAGCGCAGCATGTTCAACGACTACATGATCGACGGCATGGACAACAACTCCTACGGCGAGAGCAACCAGGGCTTCGACAACCAGATCATTCAGCCGCCGCCCGACTCCGTCGCCCAGTTCGACGTGGTGACCAACAATGAGAGCGCGGAATATGGGCGCTCCTCCGGCGCCACCGTCAACGTGGCCACCAAGAGCGGCGCCAACCAGTTCCACACCACCCTCTACGAATTCAATCGCAATACGGATCTGAACGCCACAGGCTACTTTGCGCCAGTAAAGAAACCCGGCTTCAACCGCAATCAGTTCGGCGCGAACTTTGGCGGGCCGATCCTCAAGAACAGGTTCTTCTGGTTCGTTGACTACGAGGGCTTCCGGCAACAGCTCACGCCGTTGGTGGTGTTAACCGTGCCTACGACGGCCGAATTGACAGGGAGCCTCGCGGTTGCCGTGCAGGACCCATGGAGTCCGGGAACCTACATCGCGAAGGGGACGCCGTTTACCAGTTGGCCCTCCCAGGCCCTGGCCGACCTCGACCCGGCATCCAAGGCAATTGTGGCCGACTACCAGGCGGCGCTCACTCAGCTGCCATCCCAGTGCACGGTTGCTGTCGGAACAGGCACGGGCGGTTCTGCGGGTGAAGCTGCAAGCGATTGCCCCACCAATGCGCCATTCACCGACAATGCCGACAAGGGCGACCTGCGCCTGGATTTTCAGCAGAGCCAGAACACTTCCTGGTTTCTGAAGGTGAGTGACCGCAAGGAGACGGGCGACAACCATCCGACGTTGCCCGAACCGATCGACGGACAGGCTAACGGCGAGATCAAGATTCACGATGAGCAAATTGCTCTTGGCTTTAACCACGCCATGGGTACGAACAAATATCTGGATGCGCGCCTCGCGGTCTCCGGCACCACCGCTGGAAAATGGTCCAAAGCCATTGGTTCGTCCTACAACTTCGCCAGCCTCATTCCCGGGCTGCCGACGATCGCCAATGTCTCCGGCGGATTGCCGTCGATGGCCATCTCCGGTGGCTTTACCTCCTTTGGGCGCCAGAGCACCAACCCGCAGTGGCAGAACCCGTCGCTTGTCGATCCCAAGATCAACTATTCCTGGGTCAGCGGCAGGCATTCTCTCAAATTCGGTTATGAGTACGAGAGGGTCTGGCAGGAGATCGAGGACTCGAACCCACTCTATGGCTCGTTCGCGTTCAGCTACGGTTATAGCGTCTGTCCGGCGTCCGCTGGTTCGAATTGCCCCAATACGAGCAATGCCACCGACACCTATTGGGCCGACTTCCTCTTCGGAGCAAGCCGTACGTACTCCCTGGCGACCTACTACATTACCCACGTCTACCAAGCCATGGACAGCGCATACGCGCAGGACGACTGGAAGGTCATGCAAAATCTCACTCTCAACCTGGGCCTGCGCTGGGAGTACGGCTCGCCCTGGTGGGAAAAGGACAACCTCATTTCCAACTTCAACCCCAGTACCGGGACGCTGCAAACCCTTACTCCGGGCTACACAACTGCGCAGTCACCCCTGTGCGGCACGGCGGCGTGTATTACCCCATATAGCGGCAACGGTGTATTCGGCAAGTCGCTGGTCAACCCCGATCTTTCCGATTGGGCGCCGCGCATTGGCTTTGCCTATGCGCCCACCAGTTCGATCGCCGTCCGCGGCGGGTACGGCTCCGCCTATGTCCACTACTGGCGCGCCGGCTCGGGCAACAATATCGCCATCAACGCACCTTTTGCGATGATCACCACGGTCACCAACCCGAATGCGGTTTCCACTTCCGGATACTACAAACTGTCGAAGGGCTTTCCCACGGGCCTGGCCTCCACCTTCAGCGCCGGAACCGACAACATCGACTCCATCCCGCCGAGCACCAAGGATGGCTATGCCGAAAGCTGGTTCCTGAGCGTGCAGAAGACCCTGGCCAAGAACATCCTGCTCGATATTGCCTATGTGGGCAACCACGGCGTCCACTTGCAGGGGTTCGTCAATGCCAACCAGAAAAACCCTGCCAACGGCTTCGCTCGTCCCTACCCGAATTGGGGAGGTTACCTGCTCAACAACTCCACCCTCTATCCCACTTACGCCAATGGCGACATCACCGAGGCTTTAAGCGAGTTCCACTCCAGCTACAACGGTTTGCAGGTTCGCTATGAGCAGCGCTCCGTGGGCGGATTGACCTTGCTGAACTCGTTTAGTTGGCAGCACGCACTGGACAATGCCTCTTCGACGTTGGATGCCAATACGCCCTGCCCCCAGAACGGCGACAACATCGAGGCCGACTACGGCCAGTCCGACTACAACCTGCCTATCGCCAACGTCACTACGCTCGTCTACGAACTGCCATTCGGGCAGGGGAAGCAATTCCTGAACACCGCCAACGGATTTGTGAACGAAGTGCTGGGCGGATGGCAGATCAGCGGCGTAAACACCATGCAGGCGGGCACGCCGTTCAACCTGCAGTATTCGCCGGCGGCGGCGAATGCCGTGTCGCCTCAGTTGAGCCAGAACTGGCGCGGATTTGCCGCATATCGCCCCAACCTCACCGCCGGAACGCAGTACATTCAGGGCAAAGTGAAGAATTCAAGCGGGTACTTCCAGTACGTCAACCTCGCTTCCCTTAACCTGCCCTCCACCTATGTGAACAATATCGCTGCCGATGGCCTTTCCAGCCCCTTCGGCAGCTTGCCCAAGAACTATGGCCGCACGCCGGCCTTCTACGAAACGGACTTGGCGTTCAACAAGCGCTTCAACACACCGGTGGAGCGGGTGAAGATCGAATTCCGCTCGGAATTCTACAACATCTTCAACCACACCAACCTGTATCTGCCCGGCGGCACGGGCGGCGGAACGGTTACCGGTACCAATGGAGGCGCCGTGACTGGCGGTTCCGGCGGCACGATCACCACGACCTTCGAACCCCGCATCATTCAGTTCGGGTTGAAGGTCACCTACTAACCCGCATCGATGGGGAGTGTCGGCCGCACAAAGCGTGGCCGGCACTTCCCGCGGATTCTTCGATTCGCCGCAAGGCTGCTTCCAAACCGCGAGAGCGGCGAGCCGGATTCCAAAGTGCTAAACTGAAACCAGCAGCACGCACGATTGGTGCGGCGCTGGTCCATAAGAGACCGCGGCGATTCGGCTCGCGGACTCACGCCCATCCAGAGACCAGAGTCTGGGCGGAAAAACAGCAATCCACCTCGATAAAAGGCGGCGTAGTGGCTCGCTATGCGCATTTTGCGCAGTGGCTTCATCTGCGCCGGGCAGTTCTATGCTTCGGATTGTGTTGAATTCCGTCATTCAGTCTTCAGGAAAGGAGTTTGAGGCGTGAACCCAAGACAAGAAAGTTTTAGCGATTTAGGCAGCACGGCGCAGCCCTGGGACGTATTGGTCATCGGCGGCGGAGCCAGCGGCCTGGGCGCGGCGGTGGAGGCTGCCGCCCGGGGGTACCGGACGCTGCTCGTCGAACGCTCCGATTTCGCGAAGGAGACTTCGAGCCGGAGCACGAAGCTCGTACATGGCGGTGTGCGCTATCTCGAGCAAATGAACCTGACGTTGGTGCTCGATGCACTGCGCGAGCGCGGTCACATGCTGCGCAACGCGCCGCACCTGGTCCACGATCTCAATTTTGTCGTCCCGGCGTACAGCTATTTTTCGCTTCCTTACTACGGCATGGGCCTCAAGCTCTATGAGCGGCTCTCCGGCAAGCTGTCCTTCGGCCGCTCTGAGCTTCTTTCCCGCAAAAGCACCCTCCAGAAGCTACCAAGCGTGAAGAGCGAAGGCCTTTGCGGCGGCATCCTCTATCACGACGGCCAGTTCGACGACGCCCGCTACGCGATGGCGCTCCTGCGCACCCTCCAGGACCTCGGCGGGGCAGCCCTCAACTATGTCGAAGCGACGGGATTGATCGAGCGCGGCGGCAAGGTTGTCGGCATCCGTGCGCGCGACCGCGAGAGCGGCGGCGAGTTCGACTTCCGGGCCAAAGTCGTCGTCAACGCCACCGGCGTTCATGCCGAAGAGACGCTCGCTCTCGACGGCCGACCCCGCGGTTCGTTGCTCGCCGTCAGCCAAGGATCGCACTTCGTCTTGCCGGCTTCCTTCCTGCCGGGAAAGACGGCTCTCATGATTCCCAAAACGGCGGACGGCCGCGTTCTCTTTGCCATTCCCTGGTTCGGAGCGCTCATCGTCGGAACCACCGATGTGCCCGTCGAGGGCGCGACTCCTGAACCGCGCGCCCTGCCGGAGGAGAAGGCCTTTCTCCGCGACCACATCGCCCGCTACTTGGGCCACGCCCCGCGTGCCGAAGAGATTCTTAGCGTGTGGTCCGGGTTGCGCCCGCTGGTTCGCAAGGGCGGCATCAAAACGTCGAAGCTTTCGCGCGACCATACCATTCTTGTTTCCTCCTCCGGCCTCGTGACCGTGACCGGCGGAAAGTGGACCACCTACCGGCGCATGGGACAGGACACAATCGATCGCGCCGCGCAGGTTGCAGCGCTCTCCCCCAGACCCTCGAAGACGCTCGACCTGAAACTGCACGGCTGGACCGCGGAACCCACCACCGCGAGCTCGCCCTGGGAAAGCGTGTACGGATCCGACTTGCCCGCGCTGCAAGCGCTGTCTCAGGAAAACGCCAGCCTCGACGATCTTCTGCATCCGCGGCTGCCCTTCCGGCGGCGTGAGGTGGTTTGGGCGGCGCGCTACGAGATGGCGCGCACCGTCGAGGACGTGCTTGCCCGCCGCACGCGCGCTCTTTTCTTGGATGCGCGCGCCGCGATGGAAGCTGCGCCTGCGGTCGCCAGCCTGCTGGCGCGGGAACTCGAGCGCTCGGAGGCCTGGGCGGCAAACGATCTGCGCAACTTCGAGGAAACAGCACGAGGCTATCTCTGCGAGGAGTGAAACGCGGCGACGTTCGCCGAGGAACGCGCCGCCTGACAGCGATGTCTCTCGGCGCAAAGCGAGCAGATGAGGGCGGCCGACGCAGGCCGCCCTTCCTCGACGACTCGCCCCGCGAGCAGCGCGATGGGGAAACTGATGAACTGGAATCCGCCTTTCCTTCGGCCCGCGCCGCACATGCCGAGAATTCCCATCGAGCAGGCGCGGCGCCTCTATCCGAAGATGCGCTGGCAGATCCTGGAATCGACCTTCATCGGCTACGCGACGTTCTACTTTGTCCGGAACAATCTCCCCGTCGTCTCCAGAGAGATGGGTTTCGCTCTCAATTACAGCAAGGAACAGGTGGGGAACATCCTGGCCGCCACCGCCATCTCCTATGGTGTGGGCAAGCTCTTCATGGGCGCGTGGTCCGATCGCAGCAATCCGCGCGCCTTCATGCCGCTGGGGTTACTGATTACCGCCCTGTGCAACTTCGCCTTTGGCGCGGTGAGCAGTTATCCGATGCATCTGGCCCTGTGGGCGTTGAACGGGCTCGCGCAAAGCATGGGTTGGGCGCCGTGCGGGCGCTCCGTCGGCCACTGGTACAGCGTCGGCGAGCGGGGAACGAAGTTCGCGTTCTGGAACGTCGCGCAGAATGTGGGCGGCGGCCTGACGGGGCTTCTTGTCGCCTACACCACCGTCTTGCTGGGCTGGCGCTCGGCGTTCTACATCCCCGGAATTCTGGCGGTTCTGTGCGCCGTATACCTCCTCATCCGGCTCCGCGACACTCCGCAATCGGTCGGTCTGCCGCCCATCGAGGAGTGGCGCAACGACTATCCCGCCGGCGCCCGCAAAGACAGCGAGGAGGAGCTCGGGACCGCCGACCTGCTCACGAACTATATCTTCCGGAACGGCTATCTTTGGCTTTTCGCCTTTGCTAACTTCTTCGTCTATATTGCGCGTTACGCCATGCTCGACTGGGGACCGACGTATCTGAAGGAAGTAAAGCACGCCAGCGTCGGCCAGGGCGGCGTCAGCACGGCGGCGCTCGAGTTCTCAGCCATCTTCAGCACCATCCTCATCGGCTGGCTCTCGGACAAGATGGGCGGACGGCGCGGCATGATCGGCGTCCTCTGCATGATCCCAGTGCTCCTTTCCTATCTTGGGATCATTTACGGTCCCGCGAACAAGCTCTGGATCAGCCTCGGTTTGTTCGGGGTGATCGGGTTCTTCGTTTATCCCACGATCTTGCTGCTGGTGGTGAGCGCTCTCGACTTCACTTCGAAGAAAGCGGTGGGCACCGCGGCGGGATTTCTGGGCCTGTTCGGCTATCTGGGCCGCACGGTCGAAGGCGAGGGGATCGGCGTTCTGGCCCAGCGCTACGGCTGGACCGTGGCGCTTCATGCGGTCGTCGCCGCGACCCTGCTCGGCATCGTCCTTCTCTCATTTACATGGAAGCTGTCGCCGCACCAGGCGGGAAAAAAGTAAGCGCCCCCGCCTCATCGCGCGCGTCACGGCTGCGCGTTCGGCGGAATGAGCAGCGTGAGCGAGTGGGGCACGACCTCGAGCCGGACCGGCAAAGAGCCAGAACTTCCCCGTCGGCCTCGACGAAGAGCGCATCCCCGGAGCCGTTCAGGGGACGGCAGTCGATCGACGGCGTATTGATCAGCTCCACTTTGCCGTTGAAGGTCTGTCGCCCGGCGACCACCGCGAGCACAAATGTCAGATAGCGCAGTCGGCTTTGCGTCTTGAACGCCAGCAGACTCAGGCTGCCATTGCGCAGGCTGGCGCCGGGAGCGAGCGTACGCAAGACTCCTCCAAACGAGCGCACGCGCACGGCCAGCAACTGCGAAACTTCCACGACGCGCATGCCGCCATCTCCGTCCGCCGGCAGAGATGCTTCGAACAGCGGAAAGGAAGAGGTGGCCCAGATATGGAATGCCTTGATCAGGTAGAGGACATAACCGAGGCGGCGCTTGAGCCGCGCGTCGAGCTGCGCCATCAGCAGCGCATCGGCCCCGATCCCCGCGGCGACGATAAAGTAACGCGCGCCGGGATTGCCTTCCGTGTCGCGGTAGTGAATGCGCCCCACGGAAACCCGCGCCGGCGCGGAATCGAGCAATGCGCGCGCTAGCTTGCCGGGAGATCCAATCAGTCCCAGGTCCGATGCCAGCGCGTTCGCCGTGCCCAGCGGAAACACGCCCAGTGCGACGTCGGTTCCAACCAGGCTCTGCACCGCCTCGTGGACCGTTCCGTCGCCGCCGCATGCCAGGACGGTGTCGAAGCCCTCGCGGACGGCCTGCGCCGCCAGAGCCATTGCGCTGCCTGGCGCCCCGGTTTCGAAGGCCTCGGTGACAACACCGGCTTCGCGGAAAGCGGCCTTGATTTTGCCGACCGTCGCATCTCTCCTCGCGGAGTATTGGCCGGAAGCCGGATTGTAGATCAGCGCCACACGGCGCATTGCGGGTTTCACCTGGACGATCGTTCCTATCTATTCATCGCGCCTCTTGGCGCATCCAGTTATCATCGCAGATTCCCGGAAAGAAGTGCCCAACAACGGCGAGAAATCACACAAAATATGTCCCCGCAGCGATCCGGCAGCAGCGATGCGGCAAGGGAGCGCTTCACAGCCCAGAACGAGCTTGCGCACTGCGGCTGTGATTCCTGCCCAACTTCAAGGTGCTTCGGAAGGACCGAGGTGGTTTAGAGCAAGCGCCGCCACAGATACCAGACCACGTAGACGCTCAGCGCAGCGACGCCTTCGATGGCCAGCGCCCAACGGACGCCCCGCCCCAGGAGGCGGAGGTCGACGACCGCATCGGGGGGCCACTCCGGCTCTGACTCCGGCGAAACCGAACCGGCCTCCATCTCTTGAGGGGGCGCCCAAGTTGGGGCATAGCTGCTCATCTGCGTCCGCCGCTCGATCCGAGGAGGCGAGGCGGCGGTGAAACGAGCGTCATCAAATCCCTGCGGCGGCACGTTGGCGCCCTCCTTCGACTCCTACAGGCGAACTGGTCCAACGCCTTGAGTCGTGGCCGACACCATCGATACCCGGCAAAAGGCCTGAACTGCTTGATTGATGCTTCATTATGCGTGTCCGCTTGCCGCGACGACGCAGGAATTGAATCGCTCCTCGATGGAACGGTTCCAAGGTGGTAACTAACACGCCAATTGGGGACCAATTTGGCTCGCACAACACAGCCCAACATGCCGCGGCGCGCATCGAATCCGCGCCCCGATCGACGTCTTACGTGACGCGTCTGCTTTCCTCGCGCGACTCGCGCGTTCCCGTTATCATGCCTGTGGAGGCGCTACCCCATGAATCCAAGCGGAAACACAATCCTCATTACCGGCGGCGGCAGCGGCATCGGCCGCGGGCTCGCCGAATCCTTCCACGCGCTCGGCAACCAAGTCCTCATTGCCGGCCGCCGGCGCCAGGCCCTCGACGAAACAACGGCCGCCAATCCGGGCATGAAGTCGCTCACCGTCGACATGCAGGACCCGGCGTCGATTCGCGCATTCGCCGCCCGCGCTATCGCCGAGTTCCCCTCGCTCAACGTGCTCATCAACAACGCCGGCATCATGCGCGCGGAGAAGCTGCTGGCCCAGCAGCCCGACCTGGCCGACGCCGAGGCGATCGTTACCACCAACCTGCTTGGGCCGATTCGGCTGACCGCCGCGCTGCTGCCGCATCTGGAGAAGCAGCCGCGCGCCACCATCGTCAACGCCAGCTCCGGGCTGGCCTTTCTGCCCCTGGCGCTGACGCCGACTTACTGCGCTACCAAGGCCGCTATCCACTCCTACACGCTCTCGCTCCGCTACCAGGTCCGCAATACCGGAATCGAAGTACTGGAGCTGGTCCCGCCCTACGTCGCCACGCATCTGATGGGCGGCGCCGACGACCCGCGCGCCATGCCCCTCGACAGATTCATCGCCGAGACCATGGAACTTTTCAAGACGCAGCCCACGCCGCCGGAGATTTGCGTGGAGAACGTGAAGCGCCTGCGCTTCGCCGCCGAGAGCGGCAACTTCGATGCCATTTTCAACGGGCTGAATTCGGCCATGGCCGATCTCCACTAGGTCTCTGCCCGTGCAAATCTGTTCCGTTCGTTTTCCAGGCCATGACGACGTTGTACCCGTCGCCACGCCTCCCTCGGCAGTGTCAGGTATGTCCCCGGTTCAATCTGTCAGCCATGTCCCCGGTCCGTACCCCCCCGGTACCCCCCCCCCCCCACCCATTTTGGGGTTAAGTGGTTTCTTTTCAGGCACTTGCACCCTTGATCATTTCCGCTAACCCGTTGATTCCAAAGGACTTAATTTGTAAGGTCTTCCATCCAAAGGAGTTAGAAGTCAGGAGTCAGGAAGCCAGTAGCCAATAGCCAGTAGCCAGTGGTCAGTGACCCGGAGGCCGCTCCTCTTTCTACTGGATTCATTGTGCGCCAAAGGGCGAAAATTCCCTGCAAAGGGGCGCGAAAATTTATTCGGCGTGGAATCAACGAGATAGGGGGGGAGAGGGCGCGGGGCACTTGACCTCGCTGCAAAGGCGCGCTCTTGCGTTCTGTACCTAGCGAGCCCGTTGATTGACGAAGGTACGCCGGGAACGTGCCGTTGGATGGCACCAACCAACGATTCGGTCCCGTTCAATGAGAACGGTTTCGAGCAGCCGTTCCTCTTCAACCCTGGTATACCTATGCTCAGAACTGCGTCGGAGGACATCGATGGATGATCAGGGCAGTCTAATCGTTCGACCACGCGATTATTCCGATATTGCGAGTCTGCAGAATCCGACCGTACTCGAGGATTTCCTTGACGAACCTCTGACCTTGATCGCCGAGACCATCACCGGAGCGCTGGCTGTCGGCAAGACAGGTGTCATGGTTGCTGGGGGTCGGATCGTTCAGGCTCTGCTCAAGGGGCAACTCTTCAAGCAATGGGCGAGAGAGTTTCGTACTTTGCGAGATGCGGGGAAGATCCCGGATGATTTTGCGGAGAAGAAGTACGGGTTTCAGACATGGGTGGAATTGATGACCACTATCGATGAGGAGTCGCCAGATGCTGACCGCCTGGAGGCACTTAAAGCGATGTTCTACGCAGTCAACAAGGTGAACGCAGAGGACAAAGACAGGGTAACCGCATATCAGCTATGGCGGATCACAAAGCAGCTTAATTCGGGGGATTTGCTGCTGTTGAAGTGCTTTGGCGAGCACGATCATCGCTTTGGCGACATGATTTACGAGAACTGGATTTCGCAGATGACAAACCTTTCCGGCTTCGGCGCAATTGAACTGGTTCAGCTCCACGTTGACCGTCTGCTAGAGCTTAGACTTTTGCATGAGCCGCAGAGGTCCCACAATCGGAAGATAGCGGAGATTACCTCCTTAGGGCGCCGCCTCTGCGCAAATATCAACACCTACCACGTCGATCTGAACAGCGTCGTCTCCCGAGAGAGTTCGGCATAGCTGAAGCCAAGCCCTGATACAAACGAAAAGCAACCGCAGGTTCTTCGACTCCGGCCGCCGTCAGCGACGGCAGCCTGCGCGCGGAATGACAAGTTCAAGATGGGAGTAGGGATTGCGCCCTTTCGTCCGGCGCGGCGGACGAAAGAGATGGGGCAGCCTCGCGCTCAGTTGTGCTGCGAGCAGGTGCGGGTCTGGGGACCCGCACGACAGCCGGTCAGGGGACCGGCGGTACGTGGTGTGTGTGTGTTGTTCCCACGAGGAGCGTCCAGCGACCTCGACGCCAGTGTTCGAATCCTTGTTCTCTCCACGTGGATCGCCGGACTAATATTGCTGCAAGCTCAACCTTCCGAATGAAAGCGAGATATTGTGCATTTTCGTCGGCTCGTACTACTCGCTCTTCTCCTTTGTTGCATGGCGCACGGCGCAGATAGACCAGGTGACCTCCCTCATTTCAACTTCTACAAGATGAAGGTGGGCGAAGGATTGGTGTCCCTCGTAGTGCCGCCGAACACGACTGATCAGCAGCTGGAAGTCCTGCTTCGATTCATCAGAGACAGGGTGCAGCAGGGGAAATTTGCAGAACTAGTGGCCTGTCGCAGTGAGTTCGTTACTGCGTATGCGGCGGGTGGGGTCTGAGTACTTCCATTGGATGGGTTTAGCGTTGGCGGAATAGGCCTTGATGTAGCGGCGGATCTTGCGTGCCAGGTCGCTGACCGAGGTGAAGACGCCACGAGCAATCAGATCGCGCTCGATCTTGCCGAACCACAATTCAACCTGATTGAGCCACGAAGAATAGGTTGGGGTGAAGTGGAAGTGCACTCGCGTGTGCTTTTCAAGGAACTCATCGACCAAGCGGGTCTTGTGGGCCGAGAGGTTGTCGAGGATGATGTGAATCTGCAGCCTGGCCGGGCAGTGAGCAACGACTTCTTCGAGGAAGGCCACGAAGTCCTGGCTGGTGTGGCGAGCTGCGGTTTTGCCGTGCACGCGGCCAGTGGCTGTTTCCAGCGCAGCGTAGAGCGACAAGGTTCCATGGCGGTAGTATTCGAAGCCGTGGCGCTCGATCCGTCCTGGCGAGAGCGGCAGGACGGGATCGAGCCGGTCCAGAGCCTGAATCGCGGTCTTTTCGTCGACGCAGAAGATGGCGGCGTGCTCGGGCGGGTTCAAGTAAAGGCCGATGATATCGGCAGCCTTGGTTTCGAAATCGGGATCATCGCTGGCCATGTAGCGCTCCAGGCGGTGCGGCTTCAAGCCAGCCTCCTGCCAGACGCGGTGCACGGCGTCTTTGCTGACGCCTAAAGCGGCGGCCAGTTTGCGGCAACTCCAGTGGGTCGAGCCATCCTTGGGCGGCTTGCGCGTGGCGGCAAGAATCCGCGCCCGCAGCCTGGCGGTCAGCACCGTGGGCTTCTGCCCGGGATGAGACGTGTCCAGCCCGTCCAGCCCCGCAGCCAGAAAGCGCTGCTTCCAGCGGCTGATGGTCGGCGCGCTTGTTCCCAGATGCAGCTTGATGAAGTTGTACGAGGCGCCTTCGGCCAACATCAGGATCAGTCTGGCGCGAAACACGTACCCGGCAGGCAAAGATCGGGACTGGGAGATGCGGCTGAGTTCCAGATGCTGGTCATCGGAGAGCACTATCGAGTCGCTGATCACATAAGATTAGACGCCGCCGCGATAGTAACGTTTACCATGCGACAGGCCACTAGGGATAACTCGTCCAACAGACAGACGTTTCGGGAAATTGGGGTACGGCGCGGGCATTATCAGCGTTTATAGAGGAGAGAAATGCGCCAACGAAGAATTCACCGACGAGCTCGGCCCCTGCGGTTATGGAGAGCACGACGCTGCCTCTTACCAGTGGGGGATCAATGGTGATTCCAAGCAAGACCAAGGTTTGATTCGGCTGAAGAGCGGCGATTTCCGAATTTCTTTCTAAGGTGCTTTCGAGACCAGACACGAAGGGCGCTCGCCGTGGCGAGCGCCCTAGGATTGTTGAAGCGGGTTGCGGTTACTTGCTGCCACCGGCGGTGGTGCCGGTCTTCTCTTCGAGCGCTGCCTGGGCGGCGGCGAGACGCGCCGTAAGCAGGCGGAAGGGCGAGCAAGAGACGTAGTTGAGGCCGATCCTGTGGCAGAACTTGACGGACTCCGGATCGCCGCCATGCTCGCCGCAGATGCCGATTGTGAGGGTAGGCCGCGTCTTGCGTCCCTTGACGACGGCGCCCTGCACAAGCTGTCCCACGCCCGCCTGGTCCAGGGTGGCGAAGGGATCCTGCTTGAAGATGCCGAGCTTGAGGTACGCGGGCAGGAAGTTGTTGATGTCGTCGCGCGAGATGCCGAAGGTGGTCTGGGTGAGGTCGTTGGTGCCGAAGCTGAAGAACTCGGCCTCTTCGGCGATCTGGTCGGCGGTGAGGGCGGCGCGAGGAATCTCGATCATCGTGCCCACCTTGTAGTCCACCGTGACACCCTTCTCCTTGAAGACCTCATCGGCTACGCGGCGAACGATGGCGGCCTGGTTACGCATCTCCTCGATGGAGCCGACGAGCGGGATCATGATCTCGGGATGCGGGTTGCCTCCCTTGGCCTTGACCTGGACGGCGGCTTCGATGATGGCGCGGGCCTGCATCTCGGTGATCTCCGGGAAGGTGATGCCGAGGCGGCATCCGCGCAACCCGAGCATCGGGTTCTGCTCGTGCAGCTCTTCCACGCGCGCCAGCAGCGTACGCAGCTCCTTGAGCTTGGGCGAGCGCGGCTTGGTGTCGACCAGGTGCTGGATTTCGACCAGCAGCTCCTCGCGCTTGGGCAGGAACTCGTGGAGCGGCGGATCGATGGTGCGGATGGTGACCGGCAGCCCGTCCATGGCCTTGAAGAGGCCGGCGAAGTCGGCGCGCTGCATGGGCAGCAGCTTCTTGAGCGCGGCGCGGCGATCCTTCTCGTTGTCGGCCAGGATCATGGCGCGCATGTGCTCGATGCGGTCCTCGGCAAAGAACATGTGCTCGGTGCGGCAGAGGCCGATGCCTTCGGCGCCGAAGGCCCGCGCGTTCTTGGCGTCGCGGGGGATGTCGGCGTTGGCGTGAACGTGGAGGCGGCGGACCGGGTCGACCCAGCCCATGAACTTGACCAGATCCTTGTCGTCGGGCTGAGCGGGCAGGGTCTTGAGCTTTCCGGCAATGACGCGACCGGTGGTGCCGTCGAGGGAGATGTAGTCGCCCTGCTTGAAGGTCTTACCCTTGACGCGGAGCTCCTTCTTGGCTTCGTCGACGATGCAGTCGCCGGCGCCGGCCACGCAGCACTTGCCCATGCCGCGGGTGACGACAGCGGCGTGGGAGGTCATGCCGCCGCGGGAGGTGAGGATGCCGTCGGCGACTTCCATGCCGGCGATGTCCTCGGGGGTGGTTTCGCCGCGGACCAGGACGATGGACTTGAAGGAGCCGTTCTGGTGATGCTTGACGGCGTCCTCGGCGGTAAAGACGATCTGGCCGACGGCGGCGCCGGGTGAAGCGGGCAGGCCGGTGGCGAGCACTTCGACGACTTCGCCCTTTTCGACAAGGCGCGGAACCAGGAAGTCGTAGAGCTGGTTGGGCTCGACGCGGAAGATGGCTTCTTCCTTGGTGATGAGGCCTTCCTCGACCATGTCGATGGCCACGCGGACCGCGGCCAGGCCGGTGCGCTTGCCGTTGCGCGTCTGCAGCATGTAGAGCTTGCCATCCTGGATGGTGAACTCGAAGTCCTGCATGTCGCGGTAGTGCTTTTCGAGCCGCGTGGTGATGTCCTTCAACTGGTCGTAGACCTTGGGCATCGCCTTCTGGAGTTCGCTGATGGAGAGCGGGGTACGCACGCCCGAGACAACGTCCTCGCCCTGCGCATTCATCAGGTACTCGCCGAAGAAGACCTTCTCGCCGGTGGCGGGGTTGCGGGTGAAGCCCACGCCCGTGCCGGAGTTCTCGCCCAAATTGCCGAAGACCATGCACTGCACGTTGACGGCGGTGCCGAGCCAGTCGTCGATGTGGTTGATGCGGCGGTAGGTCTTGGCGCGCTCGTTCTGCCAACTGCGGAACACGGCGTCGCGGGCGGCGACCAGCTGATCCAGCGGGTTCTGCGGGAAGTCCTTGCCGGTCTCTTTCTTCACCAGCTTTTTATACTCGGCGATGATCTTCTGCAGCGCCGCAGGCTGGAGCTCGTAGTCGAACTTGACCTTCTGGGCGGCCTTGACGCCGTCGAAGATGTGCTCGAACTTCTTCTTGGGGATGTCGAGAACCACGTCGCCGAACATCTGGATGAGGCGGCGATAGGAGTCGTAGGCGAAGCGAGGATTACTGCTGAGCTTGGCCAGGGCTTCGACGGCCTGGTCGTTGAGGCCGAGGTTGAGGATGGTGTCCATCATGCCGGGCATGGAGAACTTTGCGCCGGAGCGGACGGAGACCAGCAGCGGGTTCTCGCCGGCGCCGAGCTTCTGGCCCTGCAGCTTCTCGAGCCGGTCGAGGGCGGCCAGCATCTCGGTCTGGATGGCGGGGCTCAGCTTGCCGCGCATGTACTCGCGACAGGCCTCGGTCTGAATGGTGAATCCCGGGGGAACCGGCAGGCTGGCATTGGTCATCTCGGCCAGGCCGGCGCCCTTGCCGCCCAGCACGTCCTTCATCTTGCCGTTGCCGTCGGCCTTGCCGCCGCCGAAGAAGTACACATACTTGGTTGAAGTCGAGCCTGCCTTGGCGGCAGACGCCTGCTCCAGAACGCCCTGCGTCATGGAATAAATCCTCCGTGTTTTGGATTTTGATGCCTGCGACGCAGATCGTACTGCTGCAGGTCCCGCAATGCCGCGCGGGCGGTCCACTCAATAGGGTAAAGGATCGGGGGCTCAGGACTCCAATGGAAGACCATGCGCTGTGCGCGCGAGTTTCCTGGACACGATCGGACTGCGGAGTGCGGCATTCGTTCGTCGTAACCAGGAATACCGTCCGAGGGTAACCTTTGCCTGTGTTTGTGGTCACAGGGGGTGGGTAGACGAGGAAAAGGGAGTACCGCAACCGGTGCGGGACGCGCAGTTCGGGATCGGGAATGGGGCTCGCGATTCGGATTCCGGCGCGTTTCCGGCCTTCTTACGCAGCAGTTTCAGCCAGTTCGACGCCGGAGCCTGAAAAATGAGTGGATTGCGGGTTCAGAATCGTGTTGAGCCCGACGATCGAGAGAATCTCGGCAACATGATGCGAGGGATTCGAGATGGTGAAGTCGTGGCCCGCCTGCCGCGCGTCGCAATAGAGCGTGATGAGGGAGGCCAGGCCGGCGGCGTCGATGCGCTCGACCGAGCTGAAATCGAGGCGCACGGACTGGCGGCGAACCAGCGGCTTCATTGCCTCGAGAAACTTCTGCTCCTGCCCGCGGACGAGCTCGGCGGCGCCGATCACGATGTTTTGGACCGATTCAAATTGGGGATTGTTCATAAGAAACTCCTCCGGCGCGGCGGACTGCATCTTTCCAGCGCCCGCACCGCGCCTCGTGGCCGGTGTGTTCTGTCTTCCCTGGCCTACTGGATGCACGCGGCGGGCCAAAGCGAAAGAGCGCCGCGGTTGGGGAATATGCTGATTCTGCAGGGCGTCTGCGCGCCCCTGCCCTCGGCCACGGCGACGACGGTGTTCGTTTTCGCGCCGCGCGTCCGGAAATGGACAACGGTATTTGTTACGCAGGCGAGGTGACGAAAGTTCCGTGGATGCGAAAGCCGACAATTTGCGTGACTTGGCGGGCGGGCTGGCGCGCGAACTGGCGCTAAGGGCGGGCTTCAGCGAGGCGGGGCTGGTGGCGCTGCCCCACGCCAACGAGGCCCGCAATGCCGCGCGCTTTCGCGAGTGGGTGAACGCGGGACGCGCGGCATCGATGCGCTACCTGGCGCGGACGGCCGAGAGCGGCGAGCTGCTGCGCGAGCGCGTGGGGATTCCGTTCCCGTGGGCGCGCTCGGCGCAGGTATGCTTCGCGAGCTACCTCACCGATGCACCGCTCTCAACCGAAACACAAGAGCGTGGGAGCGCGTGGATCGCGCGCTACGCGTGGAGCGGCAGGCCCGACGCGAGTGCCGACGCGAGCGGCCGTCTGCGCCCCAGCGACTATCACAAGGTGCTGCTGAAGCGGATGCGGAAAGTCGAGGCGGAGCTGCACGCGCGCTTTGGCGAGTTCGAGTCGCGGGCGTTTGTCGATACGGGTCCGGTGGTCGAGCGCGCGCTGGCCGCGGCGGCAGGGCTCGGCTGGATCGGCAAAAACACGTGCGTGATTCATCCCCGGCTGGGCTCATTCGGGTTTCTCGCGGTGCTGCTGACGTCGGTCGAAGTCAGCGAGGGAGCGAGTCAGCGGGCCAGCGGGACAGCGGGGCTGGAACTTCCCGACCGCTGCGGCACGTGCACGCGGTGCATCGATGCCTGCCCGACGAATGCGCTGACCGCGCCCTATCAAATGGATGCTTCGCGGTGCATCTCGTACCTGACGATCGAACACAAGGGACCGATCGCCGAAGAGCTGATGGAGGGCATGGGCCGGCAGGTCTTCGGCTGCGACATCTGCCAGGATGTATGTCCGTTGAACGGGAAGGCGCTGCGCCAAGGGCCGGTTGGCGTCGACGCCGAGCTCGAGCCGCGCGCCGAGTTGATCAACCCAGCGCTCGATTGGCTGGGTTCTCTGGACGAGAAGTCCTTCGAGCGCTCATTCAACGGCTCGCCGGTTCGCCGCGCGGGATTCGCGGGCCTGCGCCGCAACGTCGCCGTCGCCATGGGCAACAGCGGCCTGGCCCGTTTCGCGCCGCAGCTCGAAGCATGGGCGCAGGAAGCGGATGAGGGATTGCACGCGGCGGCCAAGTGGGCACTGGGCAAGGTGCGTGCGAATGCGGCGCGCGTGAATCGCGCGTGAACTCAGGGAACGCGGCGGTTTAGCAGTCCCACGCGGCCCCGCACCGTTCGCGGCCCGAGCGGCTATCCTTGAATCAGTACCTTCCTGCAACTCCACCCCATGCAATGGAACTGCGGAGATCTTTGATCCTGAGGGGGACTGAATCGTGGCCGACGACGCACGCAATGTACTTGAGGAAGCCCGGAACGCGGAGGAGACCCTGGTTGCCGCTGCCAGCGGTCCCCCCGATCAGCCGGCCACGCAGTCGAAGTGGTACCGCTGGCGCAAAGACGGTACGGCGCTCATCGCCTACCTGCTCGACAGCGAGGTGCACACCTTCGCCTTCAGCGTGGCGGCCAACGCGATCCTGTCGTTCATTCCGTTTGTAGTGCTGCTCTACACGCTGGCCGACTCGGTCTTCCATCGTTATTCGGATGGAATGATCAAGGTGATCGGGGAGATGGTGCAGTACTACTTCCCTTCGAACCAGCCGTATGTGGCCAGCCAACTGGCGGCAGTGGCCGCACTGTCAACGCGCCACGGGATTCAGTTCTTCTCGCTGATCATGATCGTGGTGGCCTGCACGGGAATCTTCCTTCCCCTCGAAGTCGCGTTGAATCAGGCATGGGGAGTGACCAAGAGTCGCAATTATCTGATGAACCAGGTGGTGGCATTCGGGTTGGCAATCCTGATGGCGGTGCTGGGGATGGGAAGCGTGCTGATCAATGCCTTCTCCCGTGAGGTGCTGGGGTTCGTCTTCTTCGGGCACACCGACAACTTCGTCTTCCACGGGATCAGTTTTATGCTTCTGGCGGCGACGACCGGCGTCGCATCGATCGTCTTTCTTTTTTCCGTCTTCTGGCTGCTGCCGAACCGGAGGGTGCCTCCGGGCCCGGTTCTGAAAACCGCCGTTTGGACAGGCATGATCTGGCTGGGCTCGAAGTTCGTCTTTGACTTGATCCTGCCGCACATGGACCTGAAAGCGCTCTATGGGCCGTTCTATGTTTCGGTGGGTCTGCTCTTCTGGGCGTATGTCTCGGGGCTGATTCTGTTTGCCGGGGCGCAGTTCAGCGTGGCGCGGCGGGGAAATACAGGGAAATAGGGAGTAGGGAATAAGGCCGGCGTGGCACCTGGTGCGTTGGCTCAAAAAGCACCCGGCTTTCTTATTCCCGTGATCTCCCGCATGTTCGCTTTGTGTTCGCCTTGTCTGTTGCGCTACTCTCGTGAGAGCACCATGCGCCCGCCCGCGCCCAATCCGACGGAAACCGCCGACCCCATGGCCTGCTTTCACCCTGTGACGGCGGCGTGGTTCAAGGCCGTCTTCGACGCGCCGACCGCGCCGCAACGGCTGGGGTGGCCAGTGATCGCGCGCGGCGAGAACGCGCTGATCCTGGCGCCGACGGGCACGGGCAAGACGCTGGCCGCGTTCCTCTGGTGCCTGGACCGCTTAATGCTGGTAAACAGAGATCAGAGATCAGAGATCAGAGATCAAGACGGCCGCGACCGGAGCGGGTGCCGGATCGTTTATGTGTCGCCCCTGAAGGCCCTGGCGGTGGATGTGGAGCGGAACCTGCGCTCGCCGCTGGCGGGCATGGCCAACATGGCGCGGCGCATGGGCGTCGCGTTCCGGGAGCCGGCGATCAGCGTGCGCACCGGCGATACGCCGCAGCGCGAGCGGGCGCGGTTCGCGCGGCACCCGGCAGAGATTCTGATCACGACGCCCGAGTCGCTCTACCTGCTGCTCACCTCGCAGGCGGCCGAGGTGCTGCGCACGGTCGACACCGTGATCGTGGACGAGATTCACGCGCTGGTGCCCACCAAGCGCGGTGCGCACCTGACGCTGACGCTCGAGCGCTTGCAGGCGCTCACCGCCAAGCCATTGCAGCGCATCGGGCTATCGGCCACGCAGCGGCCGCTCGAAGAAGTGGCGCGGTTTTTGGGCGGGGTGGAGGTACAGGGATCAGGGAATAGGGAACAGGGAACAGAAAAGCAGGGAGCGAGGGAACAAGGGAACAAGAGAACAGGGACTGAGGGACTAGGGACCAGGGACATAGGAATTGGGGCGCGAAAGCCGCAAGAGCGTATAGAAGGAGCGGATTCTGACCCTGACCCGGATTCCCTGATCCCCGATCCCTGTTCCCTGTTCCCTGGCTCGGCGAATGCCGAGCCCCGCTACCGCCTGGTGACGATCGTCAATGCCGCCGCGCCCAAGCAACTCAAGCTGCGCATCGAGGTGCCGGTGGAAGATATGGCGCGGCTGGGCGAGATGGAGGAGATTCCGTCGGGCCCGGCTTCGCAAACGCCGCGGCGCGTGTCGATCTGGAATGCGATTCATCCGCGGCTGCTCGAGATTATCCGCGAGCGCAACTCAACGATCCTCTTCGTGAACGCGCGGCAGACGGCGGAGCGGTTGGCCGGAGCGCTGAACGATCTGGCCGGCGAGCCGATCGCCCGCGCGCATCACGGCTCGCTGGCCGCGGCACAGCGCTCGGTGATCGAAGAGCAGTTGAAGGCGGGGCAGATCAAAGCGCTCTGCGCGACCTCGACGCTCGAACTCGGCATCGACATGGGCGCGGTCGATCTTGTCGTGCAGATCGAGTCGCCGCCCTCGGTGGCGAGCGGGATGCAGCGCATCGGACGCGCCGGCCATCACGTGGACGCGGTGAGCGAAGGCGTGATCTTTCCCAAGTTTCGCGCGGACCTGGTTGCCTGCGCGGCGGTGACGCGCGCCATGCACGAGGGGCACATCGAGTCCACACGCTTCCCGCGCAATCCGCTCGATGTTCTGGCGCAGCAGTTGGTGGCGATCGTGGCGTCGGCGCGAAAGACAGGGCACAAGGGCACAAGGGAACAAGGGAACGAGAAGACAGGGAACGGGGATCAGGGATCAGGGAACAGAATGCGTGCGGTGGTATCTGCACGCGAGGCGACTCTTTTCGATACGGAGGCGCTGCAAGCGTCGGGCGACGCTAGCTCCGCTAACCTCGCTAACTCCGCTGACCCCACCGGCCATCCGGGTGCCCCAGGTCTCGATTCTGAGACCTGGGAAAACTCCAACCCTGCCGCTCCCGAAGTTCCCGTCGATTTCCTTTTCGATCTTGTCCGCGGCGCGGCGCCGTTTGGGTCGCTTTCGCGTTCGGCCTTCGAGGGAGTGCTCGATCTGCTGAGCGGCCGCTACCCATCGGACGAGTTTGCCGAGTTGCGCCCGCGGCTGACATGGGACCGCGTGCGCAACGTTGTCTCGGCGCGCGAGGGCGCGGCGCGGCTGGCGATCCTGAACGCGGGCACGATTCCCGACCGCGGACTCTACGGGGTGTTTCTCGCCTTCACCGAGGGCAAGCCTGTGCGCGTGGGCGAGCTGGACGAGGAGATGGTCTTCGAGTCCCACCCCAACGAGACGTTCATTCTCGGCGCGTCCACCTGGCGCATCACCGACATCACGCACGACCGCGTGCTGGTGACGCCCGCTCCGGGCGAGCCGGGCAAGATGCCGTTCTGGAAGGGCGATGGGCCGGGAAGGCCACTCGAGTTTGGCCGCCGCATCGGCGCCATGGTGCGCGAGCTGCGCGGGCTGCCGCAGGCTGCCGCGCTGACGCGGCTTGTGAGCGAGCACGACCTCGATCCCGGCGCGGCGGAAAATCTGCTGCGCTTTCTCGCCGACCAGGCCGAGGCCACGGGACAGGTTCCCGACGACCGCACCATCGTGGTCGAGCGCTGCCGCGACGAGCTGGGCGACTGGCGCGTCTGCGTGCTGACGCCGTTCGGCAGCCGCATCCACATTCCGTGGGCAATGGCGGTGGCGGCGCGTATTCGCGCGGCAGGCGGGCCGGAGGTCGAAACGCTGTGGGGCGACGACGGGTTCGTGCTGCGCTTTCCTGACACCGAAGAGCCGCCGGATTCGGACTGGGTTCTGGTCGAAGCGGCCGAGGCGATGCAGCTTGTGCTGCGCCAATTGGGATCGACGGCGCTGTTTGCCGGGCGCTTTCGCGAAGCGGCGGGACGCGCGCTGCTCTTGCCGCGCCGCCGCGCCGATCAGCGCTCGCCGCTGTGGCAGTTGCGCAAACGCTCGTACGATCTGCTTAGTGTGGCTTCGCGCTATCCCAAGTTTCCGCTGCTGCTCGAGGCCTATCGCGAGTGCCTGCGCGACGTGTTCGACATGCCGGCGCTGATTGAGACATTGCGCGCCATCGAGCAGCGCCAGGTGCGCGTACACGTCGTCGAAACGCGCAAGCCTTCGCCGTTCGCATCGTCGCTGCTGTTCAGCTACGTGGCGAACTTTATGTACGAGGGCGACGCACCACTGGCCGAGCGCCGCGCGCAGGCGCTAACGATCGATCAGGATCAGTTACGCGAGCTGCTGGGCGAGGCCGATCTGCGCGAGCTGCTCGACGCCGACGCCATCGCCGAAGTGGAAGAAGCCGCGCAGTGCCTCGCGGAGAACTTCCGGGCGCGCTCCGCCGACGGAATTCACGATCTGTGTCTGCGACTCGGCGATCTTTCACGCGAGGAGCTGGCGCGCCGCGTGGTCACGGAGGATTTGCTGGCGAACGTCGACCGGCTCATCCGCTCGCGGCGATTGCTGGACCTGCGCATCGCAGGCGAGAAGCGGCTGATTGCCGCCGAGGATGCGGCGCGGGTTCGCGACGGGCTGGGGATTCCGCTGCCGCCGGGGCTGGCGGCGGCGCTGCTTGAGCCGGTGGCGCAGCCGGTGCTGGAGCTGGTGCGCCGCTACGCGCGCACGCATGGGCCGTTCACGCTGCGCGAGGCCGCGGACCGGTTTGCGCTCGACGCGACTGCCGTCGAGAATGCGCTGCGGCAGCTTGCGCACGAGGGCCGCGTGCTCGAAGGCGGCTTCCGTCCCGGAGGGTTGCACCGCGAATGGTGCGACGCGGAGATCCTGCGGCAAATTCGCCGAAAGTCGCTGGCGAAACTGCGGCGCGAAGTGGAGCCGGTGGAGCAGCACACGCTGGCGCGGTTCCTCACGCATTGGCAGGGACTGCTGGCGCCGCGGCGCACGGGAAGCGCCCACCTCGACGCGCTGCTCGACACGATCGAGAGCCTGCAAGGCGCGCCGCTGCCCGCGTCGCTGGTGGAGACGTCGATTCTGCCGGCGCGCATTGCCGACTACACGCCAGCGGGACTCGACACGCTGATCGCGGCGGGCGAGGTGACGTGGGCCGGGGTCGAGCCGATCGGCGAACGCGACGGACGCATCGCGCTGTTCCTCGCCGACAAGCTGCCCTTGCTCGCACAGCAGCGGCCGTTGGCCGAGCCGCTGACCGAGCGCGAGGAGAAGCTGCTTGCCGTGCTCGAGTCGACTGGTGCGAGCTTCTTCGAGCCGCTGCACCAGGCCGCGGGCGGCGGCTATCCCGGCGAGACGATCGACGCGCTCTGGAGCCTGGTGTGGCGCGGGCTGATCACGAACGACTCGCTGCACGCGCTGCGCGCCTACATCGCCCGGCCCGAGAGCGCGAGGACGCCGCGGCGGTTCCAGACGGGGATGGTCTTCCGCTCGCGGCGCACCACGCCGCCCACGGCGCAGGGGCGGTGGTCGCTGCTGCCGGTAGCTCCCACCCTTTCGCAAAGAGCGCGAAAGGACGAGGCACGGGAGGGACCGACGGCGACCGAAGCGAGCCACGCGCTCGCCATGCAACTGCTCCACCGCTACGGCGTACTCTTGCGCGAGCAGGTTGCTGCGGAGAACGTGCCCGGAGGGTTCAGTGCAGTGTACGACGTGCTGAAGGCGCTCGAAGAGAGCGGGCGGATTCGCCGCGGCTACTTCGTCGGCGGACTGGGCGCGACGCAGTTTGCGCTGCCCGCCGCGGTTGACCTGCTGCGGCAGTTGCGCACCGAGCCGCCCGCCGAGAAGCCCGAGTTTGTGCAGCTTGCCGCGACCGACCCGGCAAACCCGTATGGATCGGTCCTGCGCTGGCCCGATCTGCCGGTCGCCGAAGACGACTCGGAGTCGGCGCCTCGCGTGCTGACCCGCGCCGTTTACGCCGAAGTCATCCTGCGCAATGGACAGCTTGTGGCGTGGCTCAAGCGCGGCAACCCAAATATGTTGATCTTCTTGCCGGCCGAGGAGCCGGAGCGCTCGCAGGCCGCCGCGGGCCTGGCGCATTTTCTTTGCGCGCGGGGGCAGCAGCGGATGCGCGTCGACAGCCACGAAGGCGTGCTGATTACGACCATCAACGGGCAGCCAGTGGCTGCGCATTCGATGGCCCGCTTCCTGATGGACGCAGGGTTCCATCCCGGACCGCTGGGAATGCATCTGCGGCGGATTCCGCTGCCGGTCACGCACGCCGATCCGCACCGGCCCGAGGTGCAATAGGCAATGCCCGAGGGCGACACAGTCTTTCGCACTGCGCGTACCCTGGGCCGCGCGCTCATCGGCAAGCCAGTCACTGGCTTCCGCTCAACCTATCCCTGGCTCACGCGCTTCAACGACGATACGCCGCTCGTGGGGCAGACGGTCGAGCGCGTCGAGGCGCGCGGCAAGTGGCTGCTGATTCATTTTTCCGGCGGCGGCATCCTCGTGTCGCATTTGCTGATGAACGGCCGCTGGCACATCTACCGGCCGGGCGAGCGCTGGCAGCTCGAGCGCACGCACATACGCATCCTGATCGAGAACAGCGAGTACCAGGCAGTCGGCTTTCGCATTCCCGTGGCGCGCATGCACACGGAGCAATCGCTCAAGCGCGATCCACACATCGTGAGCGCGGAAAGCGATCTGCTCCGCGCGGAGTTCGACGAGGAAGCCGTGCTGGAGAGGCTGCTGGCCCGCGGCGGCGAGGCCATCGCCGATGCGCTGCTCGATCAGTCGGTGCTCGCCGGCGTGGGTAACGTGTTCAAGTCGGAGATCTGCTTCGTCAATGGGCTCAATCCGTTCCGGACGGTCGCAACGCTCACGCGCGATGAGGCCGCGGCAACGATCGCGAGCGCGCGGAAGCTGCTCAAGGCCAACGTGCTCGAGGACTCGGGCGACACGATCGTGACGTTTCGCGGGCAGCAGCGGCGCACCACTCACGAGTCCGATCCTGGAGCGAGCCTATGGGTCTACGGGCGCGCGGGCGAGCTGTGCCGGCGCTGCGGAGAGCCGATCCGCTGCCGCAAGCAGGGCGCGGATGCGCGCGTCACGTTCTGGTGCCCGCGCTGCCAGCCGATGCCCGATGGAATTGAAGTAGACGGATAAGTCCGCGCGCGTCAGTTGCCGCTCTTCCCCATCCCGAAGATCTTCTGAAAGATGTTGCGGTGGTCCTGGCCGTCCATGCCGCGGTGGTCGCAGGTGTCGGTGGGCGCGGTGCCGTCGAGGAAGGCGGCGGTGTAGTCGTCGGGGCAGGAGGCGTCGGCAAGCAGGTTGGTGGTCTTGTCGAGCGTGATGATCTGGACCCCCTCGGGCGGCGTGAACTCATTGGTGTCGGAGTACTGCGGCAGCTGAACTGCCTTGCTCATGAACGCGGCCCAGATGGGCGCGGCGGCCTGCGCGCCTTGAATCTGCACATCGGTGTAGTCGTCGTTGCCCACCCACACGATGCACAGCAGGCTGGTGGTGAAGCCGGCGAACCACGCGTCGTGGCTGGTGCCGGTTTTGCCCGCGGCCGGCGAGATGAATCCCATGTTGCGGACGCCGGCGCCGGTTCCGCAGTAATCCCGCCCTCCAATCAGGCAGCCATCGCTCCCGTTACCTTGCAGCACGGCTTCCATCATCGATGTAGTCAGGTAAGCCACGCGCGGATCGAGCACCTGCCGCGTCGCCGGCGAATAGTCCTCGATGATGTCGCCGGTGGACGAACGCACGCTGGCCAGCATCCACGGATCGATGTGGATGCCGCGGTTGGAGAAGACGGTGTAGGCGCCGGCCATGTCGAGCGGCGTGGCGTCGTAGGAGCCGATGGCCATCGAAGGCGTGCCCTGCGCGCTCTTGATGCCGGCGTCGCGGGCCAGCGCCGCCACGCGGTCGAAGCCGATCATGCCGGCCAGGCCGATGGTGGCGTTGTTGTCGGAGCGCATCAGAGCGAAGCGCGCGGTGATGTTGCCGTAAAACTCTCCCTTGAAGTTGCGCGGCGTGTATTCGTACGGCGTTCCGGCGCCGTAAGTGGTCTGTTCGTCGTTCAGGATCGTGACCGGCGAAAACAGCTTTGTCTGGCCCGGCAGGATGGTGCCTTCGACCGCGGTCTGGAATGCGGTGGCATAGACGAATGGCTTGAAGATGGAGCCGGTGGGCCGGTGCGCGACCGCGTGGTTCACTTGCGACGTGCCGTAGCTGCGCCCGCCCACCAGCGCCAGCACCTGGCCGGTGTGCGGATCGAGCGCGATCAGCGCCACTTGCGGATAGATGTACGGCTTGCCCAGCTTCCTGTCGCGGGCGTGGAGCTTGTCCACCTGCTCGTCGACCACGTGGATGGTGGCGTCGACGGCTTCCGACGCCAGCTTCTGCAGATCGGGATCGAGCGAGGTGTAGATGCGCAGGCCCTCGCGGTTGAAGTCGCGGTCGCCGAGCTTTTGCGTCAGTTGGTCGTGCACCAAGTCGACGAAGTACGGCGCCTCGCTGGCGTCCACGCTGCCCGGCACAAGATGCAGCGGCTGCGCCTTGGCGGCTTCGGCCTGTTCCTTGGTGATGGTCCCGGTCTCGACCATCGAGTCGAGCACCAGGTTGCGCCGCTCGATGGCCTGCTCGGGATGATGGAACGGATTCAATCGGCTGGGGCTCTGGATAAGGCCGGCCAGCAGCGCGCACTCCGACAGGCTCAGTTGGCTCACGTCCTTGCCGAAATAGGCCTGCGACGCCTCGCCGAAGCCGTCGATGGAGAAGCTGCCGCGCTGGCCCAGATTGATCTGGTTGGCGTACATCTCAAAGATCTGCTGCTTGGTGAAGCGGTGCTCGAGGATGATGCTGATGACGGCTTCGCGAATCTTGCGCGAGTAGGTGCGCTCGGGCGTCAGGAAGAATCCGCGCGCCAACTGTTGGGTCAGCGTCGAGGCGCCTTCCTTGTAGCGGTGCAGATGGAAGAGGTCGTTGCGAAATGCGCCCAGGATGCGCCAGAAGTCGATGCCGCTGTGCTCGAAGAAACGGCGGTCCTCGATGGCGATGACCGCGTGGACCAGGTTGGGAGGAATCGAATCGTAGGTGAGCAGGCGGCGCTTGGTGCGGTTGGCGTCTTCGCTCAGGCCGGTGATGAGCAGCGGCTCGAGCTCGTAGCTCGAGAGGCCTTGGCCCTTCGAGTCGACGATCGAATCGACCACGCCGCCGCTCACGTGGATGGTGGCGCTATCGGGTGCGTGATAGGACTCCGGACCGGGCCGCACCGTGATCTGCTGCACGCCCTCGCTGTAGGTGCCGAACTGCGAGGCCTGCGGAGCGCCGTCGGGGGTGTAGCCGGCGTCGTGCAGTTCGTTTGCGATCCAGCGCACAGTCAGCTTTTGCCCTGGGCGAACCTCGCGCGGCGCGGCGAAGATTTGGGCGGTGTTGGCGAAGATGGGCGACTTGAGCCGCTCGTCGACGATATGCGTGTACTCGATGTAGAGGTAGGCGAAAACCGCAATGCCCGCGAGCGCGACGCAGCCGAAGGCCGCCAGCAGGAACCAGAGAATCCGCGACCTGAGATGACGGCCCGATGCGGGCCTCGCAAATCGGATTCTTACTGCCATCGCCGCTCCTTGAAACAGCTCTCAGCCTTCAGCTCTCAGCCTGTCGTGCCTGATGCGGGCCTCGGCGAAAAGAAGTCGAGGGCCTGCGCGGAAAGGTCCGCAAATCAGATGCTCTCTTCCAGCAGCCTCTCCTCCTGCACGCGCTTCTTGACGAGCGCCACTACATCGTTCAAGGCTACATCCACGCTGGTGCTTGTGGCGCGCGTCACCAGCTCCACCTGGCCTGCGGCAACCTTCTTCCCAACATTGATACGGAACGGAATGCCGACCAGATCCGCGTCCTTGAACTTGACGCCGGCGCGCTCGTCGCGGTCGTCCAGCAGCACGTCGAGCCCCGCGGCTTCAAGATCGGCGGCGAGTTGCTCGCCGGTCGCGCGCAGCGACTCGTCGGCGACGTTGGTGACGGTAACCACGACCGTAAAGGGCGCGATCGAGGCCGGCAGCCAGAATCCGTTCTTGTCGTTCGACTGCTCGACGGACGCCGTCAGGATGCGCTCAATGCCGATGCCGTAGCTGCCCATGATCGGCGTCACTTCCTTGCCGTTCTCGTCGAGCACGCGCGCGCCCATTGACTCGGAGTACTTGTAGCCGAGCTTGAAGATGTGGCCGACCTCGACGGCCTTGCCCACCACGAGCGTGCCTGCGCAGTTCTCCTTCGGGCAGCCCTCGCCCTCGTTTACGCTGCGGATGTCGGCGCTCACGGTCCACGAAAAATCGCGGCCGGGGACGACGTTGCGCAGGTGGTAGTCGAATTTGTTCGCGCCGCAGACCATGTTCCTGCGGCCTTCGAGGGCGCGATCGGCAATCACAACCAGGTCGCCGTTTGCGGAGAAGGCGAGCGGCGTGCTGCCGAAGTTCGCGACCTCCTTCGGCTTCAGGCCGACCGGCCCCAGATATCCCGCGGGCCCGTGGAAGAACTGCTCCAGCTCCTCGGCCTGCATCGTCCGCAGCTCGCTCGCGCCAAGCAGACCGAGCAGCTTGGTCTCGTTCACTTGGTGGTCGCCGCGCAGAAACGCCGCCACCGGCAGCCAGATCGCCTGGCCGTCGGCGGCAAAGCCGCGCTTGGCCATGTAGGCCACACACTTGATGTCCGAGGCGGGCGAAATTTTGAAGAATGCGGCCACGTCGGCAATCGCGGCGCAACCGGGCGTGTGCACAAGCTCCGGCTTGCCGTCGCCCGTGGGCTCCATCTCTGCGACCGGATCGAGGCGCGACGTCGCTTTCTCGAGGTTCGCCGCGTAGCCGCAGACCGAGCAACTCGCGATCAGGTCCTCGCCCGCGCCGGTGTAAACCATGAACTCCTGCGACTGCGAGCCGCCCATCGAGCCCGAATCGGCCTCGACGGCGACGAACTTGAGCCCGCAGCGGGAGAAGATGGTGCGGTAGACGCGGTCGTGCAGGTCGAAGCTCTTGTCCAGGCCGGCCTTGTCGATGTCGAAGGAGTACGCGTCCTTCATGATGAACTGGCGCACGCGCAGCAGGCCCGACTTGGGCCGCGGCTCGTCGCGGAACTTGGCCTGGATCTGGTACCAGATCTGCGGCAACTGCTTATACGAGCGCAATTCAGCGCGCGCGATCGTGGTCATGATCTCTTCGTGCGTCATTCCCAGGCACAGCTCCGCGCCCTTGCGGTCCTTGAGCCGGAACATGTTGTCGCCCATGCCCGTCCAGCGGCCGCTCTCGACCCACGGCTCTTTGGGCAGAATGGCGGGCAGGTAGAACTCCTGGCCGATCCGGTCCATCTCCTCGCGCACGATACCGACGATCTTGTTGATCGAACGCTGGCCGAGGAACAGGTAGTTGTAGATGCCCGCGCCGAGCTGGCGGATGTAGCCGGCGCGCACCAGAAACTTGTGGCTCGCCACCTCGGCATCCGCCGGGGCCTCGCGCAATGTGGGAATGAAGAGCTTCGACCAACGATGCATAGGAAGAGAGTGCGTACTTTCCCGTCTACAACCGGCAGACGTGAGCAAATTGGGGACGTTTCTATTCTAAATGTCCAATGCGCAGGCGAGGCTCGTTAGCCATTTCTTCGCGGCTCTGACCGGCTGGCTGAGGCCGTGTGACATACTTTCAGGCATGAATCCCCACCACATCCCATGGAACGCAATTGTTCTGGTCTTGATCAAGTTCCTCAAGATGTTCGGGATCATTCCCGGCGCGATGGCGGCCTTCGGCGTGCGGTAGCTTTATCAGAAGTGGCGGCAGAACAAGGCCATGGCCGGATGGCCCTCAACCGATGCCACGATCCTGAACGGACAGGTCCATAAACAAGGATTGCACTCCTGGGTCGAGCTTACCTACACCTATTACGTCGGCGAGTACCGTTCGGGCAAGCATGTGCACCGCTTTCGCCGCGAGGAAGACGCCGACGAGTTCGTCCGTCAGGTCAAGGACAAGCACGTTCCGGTGCATTACGACGGCTCCAATCCGGACAAGTCGGTGATTTTGGATCGCGATTTAGAGATGATCGCGCTGCTGGCGCCGCGGTTTCGGTGACCTTCGCGATCTCCGGGAACCTAAAATTCAGTCTCGCTCCCCACAAATCCTGCAGTCGGCAGCGTTAGCGGATTTGTCTGTCGCACTCGCGATGCTTTGCGGGGCGGAGGAATGCGTTGCGAAGGAGGCGCACGGAAAGCAGCAACAGAGGCAGGGCCACAAAGAAAACAATGCTCGATCCGTCCTCAAAGTTTTTCTCAAACGGAATGGACACAAGGGACACGCCTAACAGCAGAAAGGTGAGGGCGAAGACGATCAATCCTATTCGCTGAACCGGTTTCGCATGCGGGTCGCCCTTCCAGAGGAACGCATCAATTGTTGCCCCGTTGCGGAGAGTGTCTGGCCAGTCCGTCGCCCTTTGCCTCGCCTCAACGTCCTCTCGAATTTGCTCAAGCGGATTCTCGTCGTTCATGGCTCGCGTACCTCTTGTGCCGATCCACGACCCGCTGCCTAAATCAGCTCCACGCCCCACAGATCGTGGAGGTGCAGGACGCCCTCGACCTGGCCGCTGGCATCGACGACGACCAGCGAGGTGATCTTGCGCTCTTCCAGGATGCCGAGCGCCTTGGCGGCCAACTCGCCGGCGGCGATGGTCCTGGGGTGCGGATTCATGGCCTCGCCGGCGGTCTTGCCCAGCGCCGCGCCGCCTTCGCGTTCGAGCAGGCGGCGCAGATCGCCATCCGAGATCACTCCGCGCAGGCGGCCCTCATCCTGCACCGTCGTGATGCCGAGTTTCTTCGACGACATTTCGTAAATCACATCGGCCATCTGCGTCGAGGGCGTCACCACGGGAACCTCGTCGCCCGAGTGCATCAGGTCGCGCACCTTGGCCAGGCGCTTGCCCAGCTTGCCGCCGGGATGCAGTTCGGCGAAATCCTCGGCGCGGAAGCCTTTGCGCAGGCTGACGGCGATGGCCAGCGCGTCGCCCAGCGCAAGCATGGCTGTGGTCGAGGCCGTCGGCGCAAGGTTCATGCCGCAGGCCTCGCGCTCCACCGAGCAATCGAGCGCCACGTCGCTGGCCTGCGACAGGGTCGACTGCAGATTGCAGCAGAAGCTGACGAGCGCGTCGCCGCGGCGCTTGACGGTGGCCAGCACGCGCAGAATCTCCTCGGTCTCGCCGCTCGCCGAGAGCGCAATGACCACGTCGCCGGGCATCACCACGCCCAGGTCGCCGTGCACCGCCTCGGCCGGATGCAGAAACAGCGCCGCCGAGCCGGTGGAGCTGAGCGTGGCGGCGATCTTCTGCGCGATGATCCCGCTCTTGCCCATGCCGGTAACCACAATGCGGCCGTTGGCGTCGGCGCAGCGCAGAACCAGATCGACGGCGCGCTCGAAGGCTGCGGCCATCGGCCCTTCAAGGCGCGCCGCAAGGGCTTCAAGTGCGGCAGCCTCAATGCGGACCAGCGACGCCGGCTGGAACACGTCGTCTTGCGTGTGAGAACTCATCGGCCTTTGATGGTAACAAATGACAGGGAGCAAGGGCACACGGGAGCAAGGGAGCGAGAAGGCGGGAGTGCAGAGTTGAGCCGCTTCTCCTCGTGGGTCGTGGATCGTGGTTCGTGCAACGAGTACGGCTCCGCTGACCGCGGTTCACGAATCACGATCCACGATTCACGGTCCGCGCCCCGTAGAATAGACCCATGAGGTCCTTCCCCGTGCGTCGCAACACGCTGGTTCTCGGTGCTGTTCTCCTGATTCTGGCCATCTTTGCATGGGCGGGATGGGCCAACTGGGAATACCGACGGCAGGCAGCCGAAAAACTGCTGGCCGGGGCCGCGCAGGGCGAGCTCGTCGCCGCTCCCGCGAGCGGCGCGCCGGAATACATCTCTCCGCTGAACGGCAAGCCCGCGCCGAACTTCACGCTCAACGACCTAAGCGGGAAGAAGGTCTCGCTCGCCAGCTACAAGGGCAAGGCGGTGCTGGTCAACTTCTGGGCTACGTGGTGCGGCCCGTGCAGACTCGAAACGCCGTGGCTCATCGAGCTGCGCAACAAGTACGCGGCGCAAGGCTTCGAGGTGCTGGGCGTCGACACCGAGGGCGACGACCTGGCAAAGAGCGATAAGGCCGGCTGGGCCAAGGCCGAAGCCAACGCCGGCAAGTTCGTTGCGGAGATGAAGGTGACGTACCCGGTGCTGCTCGACGGCGACTCGATCAGCCGCGATTACGGCGGCCTCGACAGTCTTCCGGCGTCGTTCTTCGTCGACCGCAGCGGAAAGGTGATCGCCGCGACCGTGGGCCTGAACTCGGAGAGCGACATCGAGGCGGAGATCAGGAAGGCGCTGGGGGATTAAGGCAGCTTCCAGCTACCAGCCTCTAGCTTTTAGCCAGGAGCCTGTAGCCGGCGATTGGCAGCTTCGGCACTCAACTTCCGGCTATTGGGGAGGCAAATGGGTTCGGGCAAACGGCAAGAACGGGGATTCAACTTGATTCGCTTGATTCGCATACGGTTTTTTGCTGTCGTTGCGTTCGCGGGTTTCGCCGCGCTAGCGGTTCACGCGCAGATTGTTTCGCCGAACGCGCCGAGCCGCACCGCGGTCAAGACCGACGCGGTCGAGTATCTCTTTCCCGAGCAGGTGAGCGTGCCAGCGGGCAAGCCGGCAACGGTCGCCCTGCACTTCCGCGTCGCGCAAGGGCTGCACATCAACTCGCACACGCCGAGCGACGAGTTCCTGATCCCGACCGTATTCTCGATCCCCGACGGCGCGGGCGTGCGCCTTGCCGCGGCCACGTACCCGGCCGGCACCGTGATGGCGATGGCGTTCGATCCGAAGACGAAGCTGAGCGTCTATACCGGCGAGTTCACGATCGAGGCGCGGATCGTCGCCGCGCCGGGCAACCACCTCGTCCAGGCCAAGCTCCGCTACCAGGCCTGCGACAACAACCAGTGCATGCCGCCCAAGACGATCCCCGTGGCGATCGATGTGATTGGGAAGTGAAAGACGAAATCAGCGGAAAGGGATCGGTATTCCGGCTGCAGCCGGCCACGCTGCGTTTCCAGCGGCGGCGTTGCGACCGATGACAGGCCGTTTTGAGCGCGGCGGGCCGACTTACCAAGAGGGGCCAAGCCGAACAGCCGCAAAAATTTCCGATTCGAGCTTCGGAAGCAGGTATTCTATCCGCACAGCCACAAGGCGCTTTTCTATTCGTTGTGTCAAGCCGGCGGTATCAGAGGCCTGAATCATCATGAAGCTCTCGACCAGATTTTGTCTCAACGCGGCGCTTGCAGCCTCACTGATCGGATTGACTGCGCTTGCGCCCACAGCGCGCGCGGCAAACGATACGGCCCGCTTTTACGGGCAGTGGAAGACCACCGTCTTTGCCAACGGCCAGATGGTCACGGTCATTTCGGTGCACGACGCCAGCGGTTACAGGAACTACGTTGCTACGCCGACCGGCTTCACCCTCGTCGCATCGGGCGCATTTGCGGCGGCAAACGGCATGTGGATGGCAGCCGCTTCCCCTCCCGGCAATCGTGGGGCCTACCGTTTCGTGGGCAGCAATACGGTCATCACCAGCAACGCAATGGGCCAAACTGCGACCTGGACGCGGGATAACACGCCGTTGACGCGAGCGGGAACGGCCCCTTCACAGCCGGCGCCGCCCGCGACTCTTCCAAAGCCGGCAACGCACACGACCCCTCCAAAGCCAGCAACGCCCGCGACCCAACCGCAGCCGGGCGCTACCACTTCAGCCATGCAGCTCTCTGTACTCGATTCGAGCGCGGCAGTGCTGGGCGGGGCGGCGGAGCGGCGTCGCTGATGAGGCTGCGGGCGGGGTTGACAATCTGGCTCCCGAAGCGAGTTGCCGCCTATAATCCACGCACCAAGCCGCCATCGGCGAGGATGTTCTGGCCTGTGATGTAGGAACTCTGGTCCGAGAGAAGGAATGCGACGGCCGCGGCGAGCTCCTCCAGCCGTCCGATTCGTCCCAGCGGAATCGCCGATGTAGTTTGCGCGTCGATGGGGTATGAGTCGACAAAGCCCGGCAGGATCGAATTGACTCGAACGCCGCGCGCGGCGCAATACTCGGCGTGCACCTTTGTCCATGCGGAGAGCGCGGCGCGGAACACGCTCGACACCGGGCGTTCCAGCTCCGGCTTCTTGGCCGCGTAGCTTGAGATGTTGACGAAGGACCCGTGCCCCTGCTGCATGAAAACCGGTGTGACGAGACGCGCGAGCCGAATCACGCTCTGGAGGATGAGTTCGAAGCCTCCCTGCCAGTCTTCATCGCTTAGGGAAAGCAGCTCGCCTTTGGCCGGATGGCCTATGTTGTGTACCACGCCATCGATCCTGCCGAAGGTTGTGAGCGCGGCCTGCACCATCCTCGCGAGATCGGCTGTCTCCGTCACCGATCCCTGCACACCAATGCCTCCGAGATCGCGACCCAGGCCGATCACGGATTCCGAGCGGGCGAGCACGACAATCTTCCAGCCTTCGCCGCCGAGGTGAGTGGCAATTGCCCGGCCGATTCCCTGGCTGGCCGCCGTGACCAGAACAACGCGCGTTTCTGGCGATTGAACACTCATCGTGAGCTCCCAAAGAGAAGTTGCCTATTCTGAACTCTATGCATTCTTGAGACGAGCGGCAACACGGTCTGTTCTCTAGACCTGTGTCGCCGTAAACAGGCGCACTGCAACCGATTGCATGCCGCCGAAGACGATGAACGCGCCAATCGCTGTGATCGGGAAATAGCAGGCGGGATGGCCGAAGAACTGGGCGTGTCCTCGGCAAATCCATTCCATGGTAAGATCGTCTTACCATGCAGACCCGGGTTTCTACGAAAGGCCAGATCGTGATTCCCCAGCCGGTGCGCCGCCGGCTCGGCATTCGCGCCGGCGATTCGCTCGATGTTGCCATCGAGAAGGATCGGATCGTGCTGACGGCCCCGAAGCGGAAACACTTCAAGGCACGAATCATCGAAGACCCGGTCACCGGCCTCCCGGTCATCGACGCGGGCCCCGATGCGCCGGTTCTTACCAGCGAAATGGTTCGCGAGCTGCTCGTTGACTTTCCATGAGATACCTCCTCGACGTCAACGCGCTCATCGCCTATGGGTTCAGGCGGCATGATTTTCATGATCGGGTTGGCGCATGGATTCGATCCCGAAAGGGCGATCGCTTTCTGACCTGTTCGATCACCGAGTTGGGATTCGTTCGGGTGCTGGGGAATGTTCGCGCCTATGGGATGAACGTGGCGCAGGCGAGATCGCTGTTGATGGAACTGAAGGCGTGGAAAGCGCTGCCGCTTGAGTTCCTGCACGACGGAAACGACATTTCCGCGCTTCCTGCGTGGGTCAAATCTCCCGTGCAGACGACCGACGGCCATCTGCTGCAATTGGCAAGCGCGAATGGAGCAGTTCTGGCGACGCTGGACGAGGGGATTCCGGGGGCGTTTTTGATTCCGTAAACAGGAGTGCCGCGCCGGCCCCTGGCCTCAGAAGCGGGAGCTCAGGCACGCGGCCAAGGTCGCGGGTTCGCGGCAAACCATAGGTTTACTCATTTTCTCATTCAATATCTTCGCCCCATTCTTCTGGCGAGGCGAATTGCAGCGGAGCTTGCTCCACGTTTAGGTACATCCTGAGCATCGCTTCGCACTCTTCGGCCAGTTTGGCAGCTACGAAAGGTGCCTCGTTCGCGAGATCGAATATCTGCTTTTCGTCAGGTGGCGCCGCGCCGTTTCTCATCTGGAGCATCCGCGTGTTCGTCGTGAAATCGATGAACGCGACGGCGTGCACGTATTGGTTCCTTTTTGCGGCGATCACGTCCGCCATGTCCAGAAACGTGAGAATACTAGCAGCGCAAGCGCTGGCCAAAGGATCTGAAGCCGACGCGGCCTCTAGCGCCACCCTCAGCGCGACCGACCGAGCGCGGAAGTTCCATGGGGCGTTATGTGGCGGGGGCAAGGTGCATTTCGAATATTGCACGACAAGCGGGAGGTACACCTTCACTACCACATCAATCTCATTGAATGCGATCGTAAATCTTCCGATGCCCTCATATTGTCGTGCGGTCAGCATGAATAATGATGAATCAGATTTGAAGCTCTTGTCCACCGTACCGGAAAGCCCGGGAAACCGCAGGTACCAGCCGACCGACTCGCTGTCTAGCTTCCCGCCTTCTTCTCAATCTTTGCCCAGGTGTCCTTGAGGGCGAGCGTCCGGTTGAAGACCAGATGGCCCGCGGCCGAGTCGGGGTCCAGGCAGAAGTAGCCGACGCGCTCGAACTGGTAGCGATCCTCGAGCTTGGCGCTGGCGAGCGAGGGCTCCAGCTTGGCTTCGGTGAGGATCTCAAGCGAGTTGGGGTTCAGGTTGTCGAAGAGGTCGCCGCCCTCGGGGAAATCGAAGGGATCGGGCTTGGAGAAAAGCTTGTCGTAGAGACGAATCTCGGCGGAGATGGCGTGCGCGGCCGAGACCCAGTGCATGGTGGACTTGACCTTGCGGCCGTCGGGCGAGTTGCCGCCGCGGCTCGCGGGATCGTAGGTGCAGTGAACTTCGACCACGTTGCCGGCCGCGTCCTTCACCACGCTCTTCGCGGTGACGAAGTAGGCATTGCGCAGGCGCACTTCCTTGCCCGGCGAGAGGCGGTAGTACTTTGGCGGAGGAACTTCGCGGAAGTCGTCCTGCTCGATGTATAGCTCGCGCGAGAAGGGCACCTGGCGCGTGCCGGCGGACGGGTCCTCGGGGTTGTTGGCCACGTCGACAAACTCGGCGATATCCGCATTTGGGCCTTCGGGGTAGTTGTCGATGACCAGCTTCAACGGGTGCAGCACGGCCATGGCGCGTCGGGCGCGGCGGTTCAGGTCGTCGCGCTGGAAGTGCTCCAGCATCTCGATGTCGGTCGACCCGTTGGTGCGCGAGGCACCGACGGCGGCAACGAAGGCGCGGATGGCCTCGGGCGTAAAGCCGCGGCGGCGAATGCCGCAGATGGTGGGCATGCGCGGATCGTCCCAGGCGTTCACACGCTTTTCCCTTACAAGCTGTAGTAGTTTGCGTTTAGAGAGCATGGTGTAGGTGAGGTTGAGGCGATCGAATTCAAATTGGTGCGAGGGGAAGATGCCCAACTGCTCGATATACCAGCGGTAAAGCGGCTGGTGGTCGGCGAACTCGAGCGTGCACATGGAGTGCGTGACCTGCTCGACCGAATCCGACTGGCCGTGCGCGTAGTCGTACATGGGGTAGATGCACCACTCATCGCCGGTGCGGTGGTGCGTGGCGTGCAGGATGCGGTACATCACCGGGTCGCGCATGTTCAGGTTGGGCGAGGCCATGTCGATCTTGGCGCGCAGCACGCGCGAGCCGTCGGGGAACTCGCCGGATTTCATTCGCTGAAACAGGTCCAGATTTTCCTCAATCGTCCGGTTGCGGTAGGGGCTCTCTTTGCCTGGTTCGGTGAGGGTGCCGCGGTGCTGGCGGATTTCTTCGGCGGAAAGATCGTCTACATACGCTTTTCCAGCTTCAATGAGCTTGAGCGCCCACTCGTAGAGCTGGCCGAAGTAGTCGGAGGCGTAACAAAGCCGCTCCCAGTCGAAGCCCAGCCAGCGCACGTCGTCCATGATGGAGTCGACGTACTCCTGCTCCTCTTTTTCAGGGTTCGTGTCGTCGAAGCGCAGGTTGGTCTTGCCACCGAATTCATCCGCCAGACCAAAATCGAGAAAAATAGCCTTGGCATGGCCGATGTGCAGGTAGCCATTGGGCTCGGGTGGAAAGCGCGTCTGGATCACCGCATCGCCGTAGATTTTGTTGCGCACATCCTCGGCGATCTGGTCGGCGAGAAAGTTGGAGGGCCCGCGAAGTTTGCCTTCGAGAAATGGCTCGACGATTTCACCAATCTGATCTTGATTGACAGTCGATGAGGTGCGAATATCTTGGTTTTCCGGATTCGAGCCGATCGTCATTGTGATTCCTTGTCGCGTCGCAGTCTCGCTATCTGCAAGTATTCCGGAACGGAGCTCTGAACTTGCACCGCGCGCGTACCTTTCTTGGCGTTGCATTTTTCGCATAAAAGCTGGAGGTTTGACAGATCATTTGACCCACCGTTGTCGAGCGCAACGATATGGTCGATATTCTTCGGTGCACGCAGTTCAGCGATGCTTACACCACATTGCGCGCACAGTCCGCGATCCCGCAAAACGACTGCTCTCTCCGCCCACGCTGGCAACCGGTTCTGACGTGCGATCCACTGTCTAGGCGGCCCTGTCCAATCATCCCTGCCATCGAAGCCGATGGCGACCAGAGTCTTGCTCAAATGCTCACAGAGCTGGCGATCATGGAATACGCGTTCAGCATAGTTCTCGGCATACCTTGCTGACAGGGAGAGGATTTTCTTCTCATACTTGAGGATCAGTTGATCGGTAAGATTATAGATAGTATCGCGATCTATGGCCCTCCAATATTTCTGTTCGTCCTTTTCATAAATCGCGTTGGTCTTCGCTATGATAGCTGTAGACTTCTTAACCAGTTCCGCGCTTGCCGGAACGCCGGCTGTTTCGAGCAATTCCAGAAGATCTTCCAAATACCACAGCCGATACTTGCCGCCTAGTGACATTCGGTGTGTGTCACTGATGAAGTAATCGTGATATAGCCAAAGCCCGATGTGATATAGCAGTCCTTCCCTCAGTGTCTTGAACAGGATCGTTGTTGGCTCCTGCCTACCGCGCGTGTGCTGCTTAAGGCGGTCGAACATGTCCATGCCTGTCCAGTTTGGGTCGTGTAGCTGCGTCAGTCCATAAGCGTGGAGCTTAAGCGCAATAGTTGTCTTGATCTCGGCTGTCCTCATCGGATGCTGTTTCCCTGTGAAGCCTCTCTATTCATCATTCTAGGGGATTCTACGTGAGGTGGTGTGTCAGCCGAGCGATTCGAGGCTGGCTTCGGCTTTGCGGATGCGTTCGAGGCATACATCGCGGCCGAGGACAACCAGAGTTTCAAAGAGCGGCGGCGCGTTCTTGCGCCCGCACACGGCGACCCGGATCGGCTGAAACATCGGCCCGGCCTTCAAACCCAGGTGCGAAGCTGCGGCGCGTAGCGCCTGGTCCAGCGAATCGTGGTCGAAGTTCGTTGTGGCGAGGACCTCAAGCGCGTGGTGGAGGACGCGGCGAGCCATCGCGGCGTCGCCCGTCGATTCTCCCTTCTTGGGGGGAATCAGCTCGACGGGGTCGTAGGGCGCGAGCTGGTCGAGGAAGAAGAAGTCGGCGGCCGAGACGGCGTCGCGCAGCAGCTTGATGCGCTCGCGGATGAGCGGCGCGACAGCGAGGACCTTCTCGGGAGTCGGATGGAAGCCGGCCTGCTCGAAGAACGGCGTGAGGCAGCGGGCGAGCTCGTCGACGGGCAAGGCGCGGATGTGCTCGGCGTTGAGCCAGACAGCCTTGGGATCGAAAGGGTCGTCTTCAGTAAAGTTCACCACGGCGTTGGCGCGGTTGACGCCCTCCAGAGTGAACAGGTCGCGAATCTCATCCAAAGTCAGAAACTCGCGGTCGTTCTTGGGCGACCAGCCGAGCAGGCAGAGAAAGTTGACGAAGGCCTGAGGCAGAAAGCCGGCGTCGCGGTAGGTGGTCACGCTGACGACGGCCCCGTGCTTGCGCTTGGAGAGTTTGGCGCCGTCGGGCGCGACGAGCAAAGGAAGATGCGCGAACTGCGGCGCCGGCGCGCCAAGGCCCTCGAAAATCAGCAGGTGCTTGAAGGTGTTGGTCAGGTGATCCTGGCCGCGAATGATGTGGCTGATCCGCAGATCGGCGTCGTCGACGCAGGAGGCGAGGTGATAGGTTGGCATCCCGTCGGAGCGCAGGAGCGCGAAGTCCTCGACCTCGTCGGCGAGCTTTTGCTGCGCGCCGTAGACGCCGTCGACGAAATGCAGGGTGCGCGCGACTCCCGAGTCCGGGCCGCGGGGGACGCGATAGCGCAGCGCGAACGGCTCGCCCGCAGCGGCGCGGCGGTCGCTCTCCTCGCGCGAAAGGTCCCTCATGCCGGGATTGAAGAGCCAGGCGCCCTGCGCGGACGACGGTCCGTCGGCTTCAGAAAAAGCAGGAGCCGCGTGCGCTGGCGTGAAGTCGCGATAGGCCAGACCCTTCGCGAAGATCTCTTCGGCCTTCTGCTTGTGCAGGGCCAGGCGCTCGGACTGCTTGTACTCCTCGTCCCAGTCCAGGCCCAGCCAACGCAGACCTTCGAAAATGGACTGGACGCTCGCGTCGGTATTGCGCTCCACGTCGGTGTCGTCCAGGCGCAACACCATGGTCCCGTGGTTGTGGCGGGCGTAGAGCCAGTTGAAGATAAAGGTGCGCGCGCTGCCCACGTGCAGAAAGCCCGTGGGCGAGGGCGCAAAGCGAACGCGGGGAGTCGGGGCGCCGGATGAGTTTGGATCGGGCATTGTCGGAATAACGTTCTATTCCCGATGCTAACGCACCGCTCCGGTGCCGGCAGTGTTGGGTCTCATGCCTGGGGCGGGAGAGGCGGCTGCGGCGGGTAGGGCGGCTGGGGCGTCCATCCCATCTGCGGCGCGGGAACCACCTTCCACTCGGCGAAGGCCAGAACGTAGATCAGCACCAGGTTCCCGAATGGGACAACGTTCAGGAACGTCAGCCAGGGGGAAAAGCCCGCCTTCTTGCAGATGAACCAATAGGGGATCAGGATGATCGCCAGACCCACAAGAACAATGATGCCAATGATCGGAACCATGATCGCGAGAATGTGCTGCGCCGTCGCCAGGTCGGGTTGATCTTGGAGAAACATCGCCAGGAAAGTCATTGAGAGCGCTCCGGAGTGGGATGAATGTGTTGGAGCAAAGGTAAAGCTAAAGCTCTGAATCCGCAACGGAAAACTTTGGCGCTGCTTTGCATTGCGTGGGCGGGTGCAGAATGTAGTCCCTACGTGATGTCCTCGGTGTCGTAGACCGGCGCGATGGTGCGCTTCTTCGGCACGCCGTGCACCGAGCTGAGCAGATCCTCGACCACGTCCTCGAGCTGGCGCTGGCTCTCGATCACTTCGCTCATGCTCTTGAGCTCTTCAGGCTCCTGCGCGCGCTCCACCAGCGCCACGGCATGGCACTGGGCCACGTGCTCCAAGCCCAGGCCCTCGGGGGTCTTGGCCTTGATGCTCACCTGGTCGATGTCGATATTGAGCAGGTCGGCGAGCCGGGCGCGCATCTCCGGGGCGATGGGGCCGATCTTCGGCGCCGCCAGAATCAGCGTCGTGTCGACGTTCGCGATGCGGAATCCGGCGTGCTGCAGCTCCTCCAGCGCGAGATTGAGGAAGATGGAGGAATCGGCGCCCTTCCACCGCGGATCGCCGGGCGGGAAGAAGCTGCCGATGTCGCCGGCGGCCACAGCGCCCAGCAGGGCATCGGTGACGGCGTGAAGCAGGACGTCGCCGTCGGAGTGACCGGCCAGGCCCTCGGGATGATCCAGCTTCATGCCGCCCAGGTGCAGCGGTACACCGGCCTTGAATTCGTGCGAGTCATAGCCAAATCCGACGCGTGTGTCCATGGTTCGTATCCCCGTAGCGGCCATCCCCCGCTTCGCTTTATCCCTCCGCGGCAGCCGTGTCAGGCCCGGTTTTTTGCGCCTGAAGTACTCTAAGGCTCCGTGCAATCAGAACCTTAAGCTCCCGCACCTGGGCCAAATCGTTGATAAAGATGCGCGAAGCTCCAAATGCCTCCGGGGCATGCTCGATTTCAAAGCCCTTTGCGAGGGTGATCGCTTCCTCTACTGGAACCAATGTAGTGATGTTCTTGCGTTTCGCATCCGCGAAAAGCCGCACGAACCAAAAAGTCGGCTTGGCGTACGACACATTGAAGTAGTAGATGGTGTCCTTCGCGAGAATTGCTTCGGCTGGGGCACCGGCCTCGACACAGATGTCGCGGACCATTTGATGGAATTCAAGTTTTTCGCTAGCGATCTCGAGTGGCAGATCCGTCCCGTTTTCCGAACGCCCCCCTTCGTCAATCTTGGGCGCGGGGGCTGCGCTCGGGGCTGGGTGACTCGCGGACTTCTCTTTATCGCTGTCCAGAGTACGCTGGAGACCCTCCCGTAGCCTTTCAATAAACTCATTACTCATGACCCTGAGAAGAGTGGGCTCGATCGAGTCGCGTGCGACCTCACCCAGGCGCGCCATCACGGCTACGGTTCGCTTTCCCTTGTATAAGTCTGCCGTAAGCCATTGCATGAACGCCTCATCATCCTTAGGCGACTTCAGGGCCTTCACGAGCTTATCAATCATCTCCTGACGGTAGCGCGCGTTCTCGGCCTCGGTTATCAACGTCTCCGCGTTAAACGATTCCCGACTGAACTTGGTCAGGAACTTCGCGACCTTGTCCCAGTCGGTCTTGGGATCGTCCAAGGCGAATGTGAAAAATGGCGCATCATCCATCTTGTTTTGATCCTCGAGGTCGCCAAAAAACTGATAATGACAGCCGTCCGTGATGACCCCAAAGTGAAGCCCCGGCATCTGAGCGATGTATCGAGCTAGCTGATTCGATCTCGACGCGAGGTCCGTTCCAAGTGCCTTCGTCTCGAAGACGATTAGCGGCTTTGTACCGGTGCTGTCGAAAATGGCGTAGTCCATCCTGTCGGGCTGTCTCTTCCCGTCTCCTTGGACGAAGGGAGCGCAGTATTCGGGGCGAACCTCCTTCGGTAAGTTCGGGTCATACCCAAGCAACCGAATGAACGGGACGACGAGCCCCATCTTGGCCGCCTCCTCGTTCTCGATGTAGCCCTTGTTAGTTTCGTAGAATTTTGAAAGATTCTTGAGTTGGTTCGCGTCCATTGGAGTCTTCTCCCTTACATGAGGACTAACGCCGGATCCGCCGCAGATAAAACTCGGCCAACTCCAGGTCGCCCGGCTGCGTAATCTTCAGATTAACCGCTGAGCCGTGCACCACGGCCACGGGAATTCCGGCGCGCTCGGCGAGCGAGGCCTCGTCGGTGCCCCAGAAGCCGTCCTGGGTGGCCTCGGCGAAGGCGCGCTCCAGCAGCCCGTAGCGGAAGCCCTGCGGCGTCTGCGCCTGCACCACGAACTCGCGCGGAATGGTCGCCGTGATGATGGCTCCGTGGGCGGTGCGCTCCACCTGCTTGATGGTGTCGACCGCGGGCAGGCCCACGATGGCCGCGCCGTACTCGGCTACAGCGTCGATGGTGCGCTCGATGGTCGCCACGTCGATCAGCGGGCGAACCGCGTCGTGCACCAGCACGATGTCGTCGGCTTCGGCGGGCAGCGCGGCCAGCGCGTTGGCCACCGATTCCTGGCGCTTTTCGCCGCCTTCCACCACGCGCACGCGCTCCGCGAACCCGTACTCGGAGACCTGGGCCGCTACGCGCTCGATCTCCGCCTTGCGCACGGCCACCACGATCGACGTGACGCGCGGCGCCGCGGCAAAGGCGCGCAGCGAATGAATCAGGATGGGAACGCCGTCCAGGGCAAGAAACTGCTTCGGCTGGGGCCCGGCCATGCGGGTTCCCAGTCCGGCAGCAGGAAGAATGACAAAGACCTGCATGATTGCAGGAGTATAGCACCGCGCAGGCCCCCGCTTCGCCGCGCGCTATCATCCATTCGTGCGCTCCACGCCGCCAAACGCGCCTCCGCTCGACGCCTCGCTGCTCAAGCCCGGCCTGCGCCTGGCCGTGGCGCTTTCCGGCGGCGCGGATTCGGTGGCCCTGCTGCGCCTGCTGGCCGAGCGCAGCGGCGAGCTGGGCCTGGCGCTGCACGTCGCACACCTGCACCACGGTTTACGCGGCGCCGAGGCCGACGGCGACCTCGACTTTTGCCGCGAGTTGGCCGCGAAGCTGGGCCTGCCCTTCCACGAAGCCCGCATCGACACGGCTCGGGAAGCTCAGGCCGATCCCAAAGCCGGCAAGGCGGCCGAAAGCATCGAAGAAGCGGCGCGGCGGCTGCGCTACGCGTGGTTCCGGCAGCTCTTGGCCGCGGAGAACCTCGACGCCGTCGCGACGGCCCACACTCTCGACGACCAGGCGGAGACGGTTCTGGCGAAGTTCCTGCGCGGCGCGTGGACCGAGGGCCTTTCCGGTATTCATCCCGTGCTGGAGTTCGCCGAAGGAAAGGTCGTGCGGCCCCTGCTCGGCGCAACCCGTTCCGAAATCGAGAGCTATCTGCGCGGGCTCGGACAGGACTGGCGCGAGGACAGCTCGAACCGGCATCTGACCTTTACGCGCAACCGCATCCGGCACGAGCTGCTGCCGCTGCTCGAAGGCTGGAACCCGCGGCTGCGGGAGCACCTGGCGCAGATGGCCGAGCTGGCACGCGAAGAGGAGGCATGTTGGCAGGCGGAGCTGGCGCGCCTGGCACCGCAGTTGATCCTGCCGGGGCGTCCGGTGCGGGGAGGCGGCCGCGCGGCAGGCGCAGGGCTTGCCGCCGGGCTGGCCATCGAGGTCAGCCGCCTCGCCGCGCTCCCGCCGGCGCTGCAACGGCGGCTCATCCGCCTTGCCTCTGAGCAGATTGGCGCCGCGCTGGACTTTCCCGCCACGGAATCGGTTCGATCGCTGGCCCTCGAGGGTCGAGCCGGGCAGAAGCGGATGCTGCCGCAGGGTCTGCGCGCCGAGCGCACGGCGCGCGAGCTGCGGCTCTCGGCCGGCCCCACGACCGGCACAGGCGGCGAGGCGGAACAGGCCCAGGCTGCCGAGTACAGGCTCCCGATTCCCGGCGAAGTCGATGCCCCGGCCTTCGGCCTCCGCCTCCGAATCGAAGTGTCCGATTCCGGGACAGTGCCCGGATCCCCTAACGGTCCTGAGCCTGCCGCGAAGGCAGCGCTTCTGCGCAACTGGCGGGCCGGCGATCGGGTACGCCTGCGCTACTCGAGCGGCCCGCGCAAGGTGAAGGAAGTGCTGGAACGTCTGCGAGTTACGGGAAGCGGCCGCGCTATCTGGCCGGTCGTGGAGCTCGACGGCCGCATTGTATGGATGCGCGGCGTGGAACTGGAGCCGGAGCCGGGTCTTGCGATTCAGGCCGACTTGAGCGGGGAGAACGCTGACCCGGGACCTTCGCAACCCAAACCGGAACTTCGGTAATGCGGCGGCTTCTCCCCCTTTCGTAGTAGCCAAAAACATCCAAGATCGGTTGCCCCGGGAGTACAATCGGGATACTGCTCCCTGGGCGGCGCGCTTGGCGTGTCGATAGGGGGGATTTGTTCCTTTTGCCACTTTGCAGGGCGCGCATGCGTCTAAGAAGGTAGTGGCTTCAGGCCAGGGACCGGCGAAACGGAAGCGATTGCCGCTTGCACAGCGCCGCGTAAAGGAGATGTCGGGTGAACTCGAGCGTTAAAACCATCATGTTCTGGGCCTTCATCGCCATCTGCCTCGTGCTGTTGTGGAGCGTGGTGGAGAAGAGCGCAGGCATGGGCAAAGAGCCGGAGTACGCGTACTCCGATCTCTACGACAAGGTGGTGAACAACCAGGTTCTGGATGCCATCATCCAGGGCGACGAGCTTCACGGCCACCTGAAGGTTTCGCCGAAGGATCAATTCCACACCACCCTGCCGGGCGACTACGAAGACCTGCTCAAGGCGATGATCGCCGCCAAGGTCAACTTCTCCATCAAGGAACCGCAGAATAACGTTCTCATTCCTCTGCTCATCAACGCGGGCCCGTTCGTTCTTTTGATCGCGGTGTGGTTCTTCATGCTCCGCCAGATGCAGTCGGGCGGCAACAAGGCGCTGTCGTTCGGCAAGAGCCGCGCGCGCCTGCTCTCGATGCAGCAGAAGAAGGTTACGTTCAAAGACGTGGCCGGCGTGGATGAGGCCAAGGAAGAGCTCAAGGAAATCATCGAGTACCTGCGCGAGCCCCAGAAGTTCCAGAAGCTGGGCGGGCGCATTCCCAAGGGCGTGCTGCTGGTCGGGCCGCCGGGAACCGGCAAAACGCTGCTGGCGCGCGCCGTGGCCGGCGAGGCCAACGTTCCGTTCTTCTCCATCTCCGGCTCCGACTTCGTCGAGATGTTCGTCGGCGTGGGCGCCAGCCGCGTGCGCGACCTGTTCGAGCAGGGCAAGAAGAACGCCCCCTGCATCATCTTCATCGACGAAATCGACGCAGTCGGCCGCCATCGCGGTGCCGGCCTGGGCGGCGGTCACGACGAGCGCGAGCAAACGCTGAACCAGTTGCTGGTCGAGATGGACGGCTTCGAGTCCAACGATGGCGTGATCCTGGTTGCGGCCACCAACCGGCCCGACGTGCTCGATCCCGCACTGCTCCGCCCCGGCCGCTTCGACCGGCGCGTGGTCGTTGGCCTGCCCGACATTCGCGGGCGCGAGGAAGTCCTCAAGGTCCACGTCAAGAAGGTTCCCATCTCCGACGACACCAACCTGAACGTGCTGGCGCGCGGAACGCCGGGCTTCTCGGGCGCCGACCTGGCCAACATGGTCAACGAGGCGGCGCTGAATGCGGCGCGTCTGAATCGCAAGCAAGTCACCATGTACGATTTCGAGCTGGCCAAGGACAAGGTCCTGATGGGCGCCGAGCGCAAGTCAATGCTGCTCACCGACGAGGAGAAGCGCGTCACCGCCTATCACGAGGCCGGCCATGCGCTGGTGTCGCTCATGCGCGACCACTCCGACCCGGTGCACAAGGTCACCATTATCCCGCGCGGCATGGCGCTGGGCGTCACCGTTCACCTGCCGGACGACCGCCACAACTTTACGCGCGAATACCTCGAGACGCGGCTGGCCATGCTTTATGGCGGGCGCGTGGCCGAGGAGGTTTTCCTCAACCAGATGTCCACCGGCGCGGGCAACGACATCGAGCGCGCTACCGAGTTGGCGCGCGCCATGGTCTGCGAGTACGGCATGAGCCGCCTGGGTCCGCTCACCTTCGGCAAGAAGGAAGAGCAGATCTTCCTGGGCCGCGAGATCGCGCAGCACCGCGACTTCAGCGAAGAAACGGCGCGGCAGATCGACCAGGAGGTTCGGCGCCTGATCGACGAAGCCTACCAGGCGGCGCACACGGTTCTCGAATCGAACCAGGACGCCATGCACCGCATTGCCGCCGCGCTGCTGGAGCGCGAGACCATCGACTCCGAGGAGTTGAAGTTGCTCATTGAGGGCAAGGAGCTGCCTCCGCTGCGCTCCTCGCTGGCTTCGCCCAGCGACACCGGCAGCGGCTCGCAGCAGGTGCTCAAGCCGGAAAGCCGCGGACCTGGCAGCGGCATGCCTGAGGGGCTCGCCGTCGCCGGCGTAAAAAGCAGGAAGCAGGGAATCGAAGGGGCTGCTCAATCGGGCAGCCCTTCTTGCATCTTGGAGAAAACTTCCCCCCCGTTTGAACCCTCCGCCCACGTGCTTCGACATAATGGATGAACGCAAATGGAGAACAAGGACCGAGCGCCGTACGAGTGGCTCGCGCTGCGTTGCCAGAGCGGCGAGAAGGGCGCATTCGAAGACCTGATCGCGGTGATGGAGCGGCCCTTGCTCTATTACGCGATGACTCTGACCGGCGACCAGGACAGCGCGCTCGACGTTCTTCAGGACGTTTGGACCAGAGTGTTGCGCGGGATCCGAAAGCTGAAAGACCCCGGAGCTTTGCGACCGTGGCTGTACTCGATCGTGCATGGAATCGCGGTGGATCGAATCCGCAAAAACTCCTCGCGCGAGCAAGCCGAGAAGGTTCAACTCGAGGAGTTTCAGGAGGCCGAGGAGCCGTCGTTCGCCGAAGAAGATGCCGCCGCGGTTCATGCGGCGCTGAATCGAATCGGACTCCTGCATCGCGAGGTTTTGGTCCTGCATTTTCTCGAGGACCTGTCGCTGGCGGAGATCGCAGCGGTCGTGGGGTGTTCCGAAGGCACTGTGAAATCCCGCATTCATTACGCAAAACGAGCCATGAAGGAAATTCTAAGTGGAGGTGGTTATGGTCGAGAAAAATGAAAGCATGCGCGACGGTCTGCTGGCGCGTCTACCGCAGCCGGAAAACCTGGCAGCATATCGGGAAGAGACGGCGTCCTTGCTGGCGAAACACGAAAGAGCAGTTCGCTGGGACAAAATCACGACAAACATTGTCAGCTTGATCTTTGGCCTGCTGCTCGGCGTGAGCCTGTCCCTGCACCCCTCACGCAGCCTGGATGCATTGGTGCTTTATCGACTTCAGCTCTCAGCCGCCTTCTTGTTCATCTTTTGGGCGATCTACGGCGTGCACATCAGAATCTACAGCAGCCAGGTCGCCACCCTGAAAGAAGTCAAGCAGGTTCAGCTCCAGGTCCTCGAGTTGCAGGCATCGCTCAAGACAACTCGGGAGAACCAACCCTGAGCGAGGCGCGCCCTCCAGGGCAAACGCATCTTAATCGCTATATGCCAAGCGGCGATGTAGAAGTGAGATGGGGATATGGAAAATCCCCTGAAGTACTTTGCTGAGTTGAAGGACCCGCGTGTGGAGCGAACGCGGGAGCATCTACTGGAAGAGATTCTTTTGATCGCGATTGCGGCGATTCTGAGCGGCGCCAACGGTTGGAACGAGATCGAGAACTATGGCAAGGCGAAGCGCGCGTGGCTGAGCGGTTTTCTGCGCCTCCCAGGCGGGATTCCGTCTCATGACACGTTCAACCGTGTCTTTGCGGCTCTGGCCACCGAGGAGTTGGAAGAAGGCTTTGCGGCGTGGATTGGCTCCATTGCCCGCCTGAGCGCTGGCGAGGTGGTGGCCATCGATGGCAAGACATTGCGTGGGACACGGACTACGGCTGGCAAGGCGCTGGTGCACATGGTTTCAGCCTGGGCCAACGCCAACAACCTGGTGCTTGCCCAGCGCAAGGTCGATGACAAGTCCAACGAGATTACGGCCATCCCCAAGCTGCTCAAAGCCCTGGAACTGCGCGGAGCGGTGGTAACCATCGATGCCATCGGCTGCCAGAAGTCCATTGCCCGCCAGATCGTCACACAACGGGCCGACTACGTGCTGGCGGTGAAGGAAAATCAGCCTTCCCTGCTGGCCGACATCAAGGACTCGTTTCAAATGCTCGCCGCCGATAGCGTCGATGATCAAATTGACTGCGGCCATGGACGAGTGGAACGCCGCACCTGCTCGGTGCTGGCAGATCTGAGCTTATTGAATGCGCCAGGAGAATGGGCCTCTTTACAAGGGTTGGTGCGAATCCAGGCCCAGCGTTACCACAAGGCGACCGGCGCCAGCGAACGCGAAGTTCGTTACTACATCACCAGCCTCAAGCCCGATGCCGCGCGGTTGAACGCCGCCATCCGACAGCACTGGGGCATTGAAAACAAGTTGCACTGGGTACTCGATGTCGGCTTCGGCGAGGACCTCAGCCGCAAACGTGCCGGTCACGCCGCCCAGAACTACTCCATCCTCACACGCATCGCCCTCAACATGCTCAAACAAGACAAAACCTGCAAACTGGGCATCCACGGCAAACGCCTGCAGGCCGCCTGGGACCACCAATACCTGCTCCGACTACTCGGAGTCGAAATTTAGATGCGTTTGCCCTGGCGCGCCCTCCCCGGTTCACGATTCACGGTCCACGGCTCGTGTATACTTCCCCCGCAGACTCATTGCCGCTCGCTTGTGAATTCAACTTGAGAGTGCGGACGGCCTCGTTAGTTCCCATCAAAATGCTTAGAGGAGCACTCCGCATGAACGCAGTCCTACGCCGTTTTTCGCTTATTTCGTTTGTCCTGCTCGCATTTGTACTCGGCGCTCTCGCGCACGCCGCGCCGGTGCTCATGATTTCGATCGACGGGCTGAAGCCCGAATACATCACCCAGGCCGACGCGCACGAAATGAAGCTGCCCTATCTGCGCACGCTTCTTACCAATGGAACCTACGCCGAGGGCGTGGTCGGCATCTGGCCCACCATCACCTATCCCAGTCACACTACCCTGATCACCGGCGTGTGGCCGGCGGAGCACGGTATCGCCAACAACCAGGAGTTCGATCCATTCCAACGCTTTGGCGGCGCGTGGAACTGGTATGCGGCGCAGATTCGTGTGCCCACGCTCTGGCAAGTGGCGCACAAAGCCGGCCTGCGCACGGCGAGCATCGGCTGGCCGGTCAGCGTTGGCGCCACGGACGTCGACTATCTCATCCCCGAGTACTGGCGCGGCGAAAATGTTTCGGCGTCGCCGGATCCAGGCGACCGGCTGCTGATGGCGGCGCTGGCCCGGCCCGGCACGCTCATCCAGCAACTGGAGCCCGCGGCCGGCCCTTACATGAACGGCAACGACACTTCGATCGGCGGCGACGAAACCAAGACCCGCTACGCCCTCGAGGTTCTTCGCCGCTACAAGCCGGCGTTCATGACCCTGCACCTGAGCTCGCTCGACGACGCGCAACATGCGCACGGGCCCTTCAGCCCCGAGGCCTGCGCGGACCTGGAAGCGATCGACGGCATGGTGGCGCGGCTGGCGAAGCAGGAGTTCGCCAGCAATCCCAACGCCGTCGTGGTCATCGTCTCCGACCACGGGTTCATGAACATCGCGAACTACGTCAACCTGGCCATTCCGTTCCTGCAGACGGGGTTGGTTGAGGGGTCGGCGACGCCCAAGGGCCTGGTGGTGAAGTCGTGGAAGGCCGAGCCGTGGATGGCGGGCGGCATGGCGGCCATCATGCTCAACGATCCCAACGACCACGCAACGGAACAGCAGGTGCAGGCCATGCTGACCAAGTTGGCGGCGGATCCGGCGAACGGCATCGCGGAAGTGCTCGACCGGGCGGCGATCGAGAAGCGCGGCGCATTCCCAGGCGCGGCGTTTCTCGTGGTCCTCAAGCCGGGCTACTACACAAATGGCGGATTGAGTGGCGCGCTGGTGACGCCAATTGCCGGCACGCGCGGCTCGCACGGGTTCTCGCCGGAAGTTCCCGAGATGCGCGCCTCGTTCTTTGCCGTGGGCGCCGGCATCGCGCGTCATCGAGATCTCGGCTTGGTGGATATGCGTCAGATTGCGCCGACGGTCGCCGGGATCCTGCACGTCGCGATGCCCAGCGCGAAGGCCACGCCGCTCGACGTGCAGCGGTAACGCGGCACAAGCAAAAATCAACAGGGGACCGGACTTGGCCGTCCGATCCCCTGTTTCCTGGTCCCGATTCCCTGTTTCTAAAAGATTCTGTAGCCTATTCCCACGCTTCCGCCGTACGGGGAAAGCAGGGGGTTTACGCGCCATTGCTGGTACTCGAAGTCGATGGCGCGCAGGGTGAGCCGGCGGGACAAGCGATAATCCACGCCGCCGCCGTAGGTCAGCACTAGTGTGTTTCCGGTCAGGAAGTCGCCGCTCCCCAAGCCCACCAGGAACTTTCCGTAAGGCGTGACGCCGTGGAACGTGGCGATGGGAACGCGCGGCCCGATCTGGTAGCTATCTTCGTTGATATTCTTATACTCGTTGAAGCGCAGCCAGCGTCCTTCGGCCTCAATCTGAAGCCAGCGGCTGAATCGGGCATCCACATAGGCGCCTACGCCATAAAGACGGTTGGGGCTGGTCTGCGCGATGCCTTCCCCCGCGTAATCGGGCTGAACCATTGAGCCCAGCGCGCCGGCGGATAAACCGAACTTACCCACGGTCGCGGAAGGCACAACCTGCGCCCGGGCAGAAACGCACGCCAGGGCAAATGCGATACCGAAAAAAGCAAGAGCCGATCGTCTCATGAACAATACGCACTTCCGATCCCTGTGAGCCGTTCAATCGGCTCGAATTGCCAATCGAGTCTCACAAAGAGAGTTGACGGGAGGGCGCTGGCTCATGATTACCCAGCGCCCTTGTCGGAAGGCCTTATTTTACCCTACGGCTGCAGGTTTTGCGCGGTTGTGAATTGCTGCGAGGGAGGAGGCGCGCCACCCCCCGCCGTTTGCTGGTCGGGCGAGGGAGCGGCGCTGGATGCGGGTTGAGCCGGCGGCGCAGCCGGCTGGGCATTATCGGGCGCAGCGGCAGGCTGCTCGCTGGCCGGTTGCGCGGCCGGAGCCGGAGCCGGGGCCTGCGGCGGTGTCACGCTGGCGGCTTCATACCGCTGCAGCTTGTAGAAGATGGGCGTGACCTCGAACGGCATCTTGTCGCGGGCGTTCATGGGCGCATACCGCTTGGCGGCCAGCATGTGCACCTTGTCGTCCCAGGGATCGGTCTTCAGCCAGCTTCCCAGCGGCAGCGCCGGGGTTTGCGCCAGATCGTCCCAATTCAGCTTGGGAGCCATGTGCGCGACATCGGCCAGCCACGGCGTACCGTCGGCCTTGAGCAGCGAATCGCCCAGCTTGGGTGTGTTCAGCGCCTTCAGAACCCTGGCCCGGTCCGCCAACTGCTCGTAGTACAGGCCCGCGTTGGCCAGCTTGTCCTTGTACATCGAGTTATCGAGATACTCGACGGCCTTCTTCGCCGCGGTCCCGTTGTCCACGTCCGAGTGGTTCATGTTGATGCGCTGGAATGTCGACGTGTCGGGGAAGAGCAAACGGTCGTTGAAGGCGTAGCGGGTATCGATGTGATGGCCCATGGCGATGTGCGCCAGTTCCATCGCCACCACCGAGGCGATCGCTTCCTCGCTGGGCAGCGAATCGATCAGTCCCTTGCTCAGTAGGATGGTATTGCCCACGGTCGTCGCTTCCACGGTGTCGGTGAGCAGCACGCGGGTGTGAATCTGGTCGGTGAAGGCAAGGTTGTTGGGCACCACCAGGTTGATCACGATCTGGTCCAGCACCTTGTTCTCGTAGCCGCCTGCATCCAACGGAGCCACCAGGCCGGCTTCCACCAGCCGGTCGATCACGTTGTTCTCGGCCTGAGTGATCCAGATGCGCGACGCCTGCAGCGGACCTACGTCCTGCGCGTCGTCGCTCTTGTCCACCGCTTCATCCACCTTGACGCTGACGTTCTCGCTCTCCCGCGTGGGCAGCTTCAGCGAGTAGCCCCAGAAGTGGGTCTGCGCCTTCAGGCCGACGGACTTGTTGGCCTCCGTGCGCTGCGTCTCCTCGACGTAGACGGCCACCGGCAGCCAGATGCCCGGCTGCACATTCATGCGCCAACTGTCGAAGTGGAAATAGTACTTGGAAGCGTCCTCTGAAGTGGGTCCCGTGTAGGTGCCGTTGAAGCGGACCACGTTACCGCCTTCATCCTCGATCCAGATGCGTCCGTAGAAGCGGCCAATGCCCTTCACGTCCGCTTTGGGATGCACATCGAAGACCCAGGTGCGAACCGAGCCCAGAAATTCGCGGCGTACAAAGCTGAACACGTAGTGCTGCTGGTCGAAGCCCGACGGATCGATGAACATCATCTCCATGAATCCGTTCGGATTGTAGGTGAACTTCTCCAGCCCCAGCAGCTTGCTCAGGCCGGTCATGGCCTCGAACGAGCCCTTGAAGAAGCCGTGCTTCTCCTCCGCCTTGGGCGTGTACGCCTTGTCAAAGAAACCCTTGCTGAAGTCCACACGGCTCAGCATGTACTGGTCGTCGACCGGCACCTGGTAGAGCTTCACGTCCGGGCGTGTGTCCTGAATGTAGGTCTCCACCAGCGGCGTGCGCAACTGGATACTCTTGATGAGAACCTTTTCTTGGGCGATGGCCCGTTGCACCAGTGCAGCCTGGTCGGCGGTAAGCTGGCGCGCCTGTTCGTATTTCGGTTGCTTTTTCGCATGCGCGCAAGCAACACTCAGGGTCAGGATCAGGAAGGTTAGGGGGATCTTCCGAAACATCATGTGCGACTCCTATTTGAGCTCTCTTCGGCTTTCCTCTGGCCCATCGCGCTGTTCGGGACCTGGTGGCTGAGGATTGGCCACATGCACCCTTACCATCGTGATGCTACGCCAATTGGAGCGCGATTCTACGCCAATTGGAAGGTAATGGTAATCTTCGTCGTAACGTCCACCGGCCGGCCATTGCTTGTCGCCGGACGGAACCGAATCTGCTGTGCCACTCGTTTTGCTTCCTCGTCGAGCCCGTGGCCCAGGCCCTGGAGCACGCCGCGTACGACAACTTGTCCGCTGGCGAGAAACGTCACGCTCAGCACCACATCGCCCTGAACGCGCAATTGCCGTGCCTCACTGGTGTACTGCACCGGCGGCTTGGAGAGGACCTCGACCGATGTCGAGCGAATGGGCTCGCTGGTCACCTTCGGCGCCGCCGCTACTTGTGTCATCTGCGGAATTCCCGCCGAGGCTACCTTGCCGTAATTACCGGTGTTGGCCGTGCCGGTGGCGCCGGGAATCCTGGCTGAACCCACCTTGCCCACGACGCCAGCGCTGGAGCCGAACTTGGTCCCGTTGCCGATGCCGGTCGAACCCGGAACGCCGTGCGGCGCAACCGCCGGACCCTGCATGCCGCCGTAAGGATTCCCGATGGCCGCCACCGTGGCGGGCCGGGTGGCGTTGGGATTGGGAGTCACACCGAAGGTCTGGCCCAGATGCACCGGGGCCGTCGAAGGCTTCACCTGATTGTTCTGCGCGGGCATGGCGGCTGCCAGCGCGGCCTTGGGCTGCGGAGCCAGAACCACGGTCTGCGGCTTCGGCTGCACCGGGGGCAGCGTCACCTTGGCTTCCATCTGAACCGGCTTCGGTTCCGGCTTGGGCTTCGGCATCTCAATCTGCCGCGGCTGCAACTCCACCTTCGGCGGCTCGGGCGGCGGCGGCAGCTCCTGCGGCGGCGGCTGTTTGATCTTCACCTCGGGCGGCGGAGTCGCGGGAACGATCAACTCCGTCATCTCGTAGTGCTGCTGAAGCACCTGCTTGGCCGTCATACCGATGATGATGGCGGTGGCGGCGAAAGCAATGTTGAGGCCCCAACTCATGACGAAAGCTACGGGACGGCCCTCGGGCTCGGGCAGCAAACCGAAAGTTCGACCTGGGGTATATTCCATCGGCATGTCTATCAACCTCGTTCGCGGCCGCCGCGCGGGAACGGCCGAAAGATTAAGAATCCCACCATCCGAGAGGGCAAACGGGACCACAAACCCGCTGCAGCGATAATCCACCTCTTTTGTTTACGACGCTCAATCCTGCTCAAACTGCTTACGTCATCGTGCTGGCATGAGGAAAATTTCTTTTCTGCCCTCTGCGGGCTTCGTTCCCCCGTGCCGCTCGCTGCTTTCCACGGCCCCAATCTCCCGATGACCGCGTCGTGCCCTCCCATCGCATACCAGCCCGAATTTCACGCCGAAGAATGGGAAAATTCGTTACCATTATACGGAGCCGCTGATTACTTGGAGATCACACAAACGATGTATCGGCAGCCACAAACGGCGCATCATGTTGTATGAAATTTCATCGCCCAGGCTCCCTCGCGTGCCTTCGGACACAAAGCCTCTCCACATCAAACTCAAGGCAAGAAAAAGGAATCGACCGCTGGCTACGCGGTAGGACGTGTGCTGCTGGGGCGGCGAATCGCGGCTTTCCCGACGCACCTGCTTCCACGGCAGCTCTGCAGCGTATTCTATCGGCTCCCGCCTGGCGTTTGTTTAGCGGGTAGATCGACTGCCGTGCGGCACAGTGGTCCATCCGGCCGACGCTGCTCTTATAGACTCTTAAAGTATCGCAGATTGCTTGGGGGAGTATAGTTTTTTCGTGAGAATTCTGGTTACTGGCGGAACGGGATACATCGGCGGAACGGTTGCGGAGCTTTTGACTGAAAAAGGACACACCGCCGTCCTCTTCGACAACTTCAGCCACAGCCGCCGCGAACTGGCCCCGGCCGGGGTCGAGATCGTCGAAGGGGAGCTGGCCGACCGGCCTGCGCTGGAAGCCATCTTTCAGTCGGCCCGCGACCAGGGCCGGCCCTTCGACGCCGTGCTCCATTTTGCGGCTCTGATCGAGGCCGGCGAGTCCATGGTGCGGCCCGAGATCTATTTCCGCAACAACACGGCCTCCACGCTCAGCCTGCTTGAGGCCGTGCTGGCCCGCGGCCCCCGGCGCCTGGTCTTCTCCTCCACCGCGGCCGTCTACGGCGAGCCGGAGTCCATTCCGATTCAGGAAGATGCGCGTCTCGCGCCCACCAACCCCTACGGCCAGTCCAAGCTCCTCGTCGAGCAGATGCTGGCTTGGTTCAACCGCATTCACGGCCTCCGTTATGCCGCACTGCGTTACTTCAATGTGGCCGGGGCGCACGAAGGCCCGCGCGGCATCGCGCGCGGCGAGGCCCACGAGCCCGAAAGCCACCTGATCCCCCTGGTCCTCGACGTTGCTCTGGGCCGCCGGCAGTCGATCAAAATCTTCGGCTACGACTACCCCACGCCCGACGGCACCTGCATCCGCGATTACATCCACGTCTCCGACCTGGCTGACGCGCACCTGCTGGCGCTCTCCGCCCTCGATGCCGCCCCGGCTGGCGCGGGGCCCCTCATCTACAACCTCGGTAACGGCCAGGGTTTCAGCGTGCGGGACGTCATCGAATCGGCGCGCCGCGTCACCGGCCATCCAATCCCCGCCGAGATTCATCCCCGCAGGCCCGGCGACCCCGCCGTGCTCGTGGCCGGCTCCCAGAAGGCCATCCGCGAGCTTGGCTGGAAGCCGCGCTACACTCAGCTCGACGAGATTGTCCGCACCGCCTGGGTATGGCACCAGAAGCGGTACACCGCTTAGACACAACCTCCGGGAGAAGACGCCCATGCAGCGCATCTACTTGCTTACCACCGGGGGAACTATCGAGAAGGTCTACTCCGAGCAGCTTGGCGTGGTCGAGAATCGCGCCGCCAAGCTGGATCGCTATCTGCGCATGTTGCGCCTGCCCGACGCCGACATCCACACCATCCACCTGATGAATAAGGACAGCCTGGAAATGACCAACGCCGACCGCGCCGAGGTTCGGGATCGCGTCGCCGAGCTGCTTCCCGAAGGCGCGCCCATCGTCATCTCCCACGGCACCGACACCATGGTCGAGACCGGCATGTTCCTCGAGCGCGCCTTTTCCGATCTCAAGGCACCCCTCATCCTGACCGGCGCCATGACCCCGCTGGGCTTCGAAGGCAGCGACGCCTTGCAGAACCTGACCGAGAGCCTGCTGGCCGCGCGCCTCGTCTCGCCCGGCGTCTACGTCGTCATGCACGGCCAGGTCTTTCCCGTTGCCAAGGTGCGCAAGGACAAGGATAAAGCCACGTTCGTGTGGAAATAGGTGCACCCGCGCCGGCTGAATCGTGCAACCACCGGGCCGCACGGGCTTTGACGCACGAGGGGCTACTCCGCTCAATCCGCCGCGCAAGACAGAATGATCGAGATCCATTCGGCGAAGTGTTGACATTCCTGCCGCAGCGTGGGCAGACCAATTTGTTTAGCGATCAATGGCCCAGCGGAAGCTTTTGCGTATTGCGGAACAACTCGGCAAATCTGTTTTGAGGGATGTGTATCAAGCCCTTCATCAATTAGTTCCGGATTTCCGACCCTGTCCCGGATTTCCTGCAACGTCGTCACTCCGGCGCCAATGTCAGGGAACGCTAGTGAAAAGCTACTCGGATCGGCGAATAAGAGTGACTCAAACTCGTGGAGTTGGACGTAGGGGATAAAACGCCAATAGTCAATATCTTCCTTCAGTTTAGATTCCAAGAAACTAACCCGCTGGTATGGATCCGACCAATTCTTCGACTCCTCGAAACCGGGGAACTCCGGCGGCAGCTGATAAAAATCAACCATGGTGGTAAACCACGAATCCTGCGCTCCATCCTGTCTCATCCAGAGGTCCAAATCCTTCCGCAAGTGGAGATAGTCTATTAACCCGCCGCGATAAACGACTCCTTTTCGCCTTCCCGTCGTGATTCGATGGGCGTCGCAGTAGATTCTGTGCGCGCCAAACTCCGGAGCGAGTATATCCCGCACAAAGGTTTCCTCGGTCTGGCCTTCTACGACAAAATGGAGACGCACTAGAGCGCTGGCCTCCCTCCGATGACATTTTTTTCCCAGAGTTCAGAGAGGGTATACTCGTTGAGCCATTCGCTAAGTTCTTTTCCGTCTAAACGCCTGAATCTCGAATCTCTTCCGGGACGGTCGACGACAACAATCTCTTCAGGGGCAAATCGGTCGATCAGGGAAACCGACTGCGTAGCAAGTATCACTTGTGCGGTCTTCGAGGCGGCGCGGATTAGCCCCGCAAGCACCTCGATTGCGTATGGATGGAGACCGAGCTCCGGCTCGTCCAAGATGACAACATCGGGCAAGTCGAATTCCGGCTGTTGGAGCAGTGTCACCAGGGCAAGAATTCGAAGCATTCCGTCGGCAGCTTGGTTTGCAGTAAAGACTTGGTCACTATTCCGTTCGCGCCAGCTTAGGAGGAGTCGGTCAAACTGAGGTTGCAGCTCAAAGTCGGCAAAGAACGGCAGAATTAGACGAATAGTTTCCAGAATCCGTTGGTAGTATTTTGGGTGCTCTTTCGAAAGCCGGAACAGGACAGCAGCAAGGTTACCAGCGTCCTCTTTGAGCCACCTACCCTCCTCGACATTCCATTTCTGGCGAATTCGCGCTGTCGACGATGTGTTGTGAAATTGATAAACAACAATTTTCCGAAGCAGGCCAAGGATCGTCTTCGCTGTAGGATCTCCGCCCTCGGCCTTCCCGATTAAAGCCGCTTCTCGATGGCCCGCGCCGAGCGTTTTCCATTGAGCGCGACTTAAAAGGCTAAAGTTCGAGAATCTGTACTTCTCATCGGTGTAGATCAAGGTGTCTCCGCCCGCATAGGCGAGGCGCAGAGAGTACTCGTTTTCCCCGGCGTCCGTTTCTAGAACGAGGCCAGCCTCTATATCGCGAGTTTGTGCGGGGCCATCGTGAAGGAGCGCACTAGCTCCACCCATCAGCGCAACGTGTTCTTGCAGCCCGCCTGGAGGTGCCAGCGCCCAGGACAAAAGTCGAAAGAACGAAATGAAGTTGGATTTGCCTGCCCCATTCGGGCCAATAAGGACCGTGAGATCGGCTGGCTGAAAGCCCGGAAGCTTCTTGATGGTCTTGAATCCGGTAATCGTGATGCTCTTCAGCCGTTGACGCATCGCAGTCACTCCTCGCCTTGTCCTTTACTGACCCAATATCCCCTATCAGCTTAACAGTACAGCAGTTGACAGAGCACCAACTCTGCGGGCATTGTCTGCCGGCCAATTCTTCGCCCCGCAACCACCGAATTGTTAGAATCGTCCCATGCCGATCTCGCGCCAACAGGCTCTCGATTTCTTCCATTCCCCCGACCTGATCGGCCTGGGCTTTGAGGCCGACCAGGTGCGCCGCCGCCTGCATCCCGAAGGCGTGGTCACCTACATCATCGATCGCAACATCAACTACACCAACTTCTGCACCGAGTACTGCACCTTCTGCGCCTTCTACCGCCCGCTGCCGCGGCCCGGCAAGCCCGACCCGCGCTCCGAAGAGGGCTACGTCCTCGACCTCGAGACGATTTACCAAAAGATCGCCGAGACCGTCGAGATGGGTGGCACCGGCGTGCTGATGCAGGGCGGCATCCACCCCGATCTCAAGATCGACTGGTTCGAGCGCCTCTTCCGCGGCATCAAAGAGCGCTTCCCGCAAATCTGGCTGCACTGTCTGTCGGCCTCCGAAGTGCTCGCCATCGCCGAGTACTCTGATCTCGACCTGCGCACGACCATCGCGCGCCTCCGCGACGCCGGCCTCGACTCCATCCCCGGCGGCGGCGCCGAGATTCTCGACGACGAGGTGCGCCAACGCGTGGCGCGCCTCAAGTGCTCGACCGGCGACTGGGTCGCCGTGCACCGCACCGCGCACCAGCTCGGAATGCGCACCACCGCGACCATGATGTTCGGCGTCGGCGAAAGCTTCGACCAGCGCATCAATCACTTCGAAGTCGTTCGCCAACTCCAGGAAGAGACCGGCGGGTTCACCGCCTTCATCCCCTGGAGCTTTCAGCCCAAGCACACCGCGCTCGGCGGACGCGGCTGGGACGAGGCCACCGCCGTCGAGTACCTCAAGGTGCTCGCCATCGCGCGCCTCTATCTCGACAACATCGAGAACGTGCAGGCCAGTTGGGTCACGCAGGGATTGAAGGTGCTCGAAGTCGGTCTCCACTTCGGCGGCAACGACGTGGGCTCGGTAATGCTCGAAGAGAACGTGGTCAAGGCGGCCGGCACGTCGAACTGCACCACCGAAGAAGAGCTGCGGCGCATCATCCGCGACGCCGGCTTCAAGCCCGTCCAGCGGGACACGCTGTATCGGACGATGTTCCTGAACTAGCGTCGAACTCCGCGAGCGGCGGGACGGTGTGCAGTCCTATAGGTGGGCTCTTTACCGGGGTCGAACTGGAGCAGGTGCGGCGGCAACGAAGAAGGGCGTACGACCCTCAAGTGGGGAATGCCGGACGAACCGGCAAGGTTGCCGCCGCTCAGGGGGAGCGCTTGATCTAGCGATACAATTTCGGCGCAATCAAAACTGTGCAATTTTGAACAGTTTGCCGCTTTTTTCCGAAGCGCCCTGCCCGCGCAAATCATCTAGGTTTCAGACATGACACTTCCTGCCTCGCACCAGCTCCGCACCCTCGGCAACTCCGACCTCCAGCTCACCCCCATCGGCTTCGGCGCATGGGCCATCGGCGGTGGCGACTGGCAGTACTCCTGGGGCCCCCAGGACGATAACGATTCCATCGCCGCCATTCACCGCGCGCTTGATCTCGGCATCAACTGGATCGACACCGCCGCCATCTACGGCCTGGGCCACTCGGAAGAGGTCGTCGGCCGCGCGGTCAAATCGTCGGCGCACAAGCCCTACATCTTCACCAAATGCTCGATGCGCTGGCACGAAGACAAGTCGATCTACAACTCGCTCAAGGCCGCCTCGCTGACCGAAGAGGTCGAGGCCTCGCTGCGCCGCCTGCAAGTCAACGCCATCGACCTCTACCAGATTCACTGGCCCAACCCCGACCCCGAGATCGAAGAAGGCTGGAAGACGCTGGCCCGCCTGCACCAAGAGGGCAAGCTGCGCTGGATCGGCGTCTCGAACTTCTCCGTCGAGCAGATGAAACGGGCGCAGGCAATCGCACCCATCACCAGCCTGCAGCCGCCCTACTCCATGCTGCGCCGCGGCGTCGAAGCAGAGATTCTACCGTTCGCCGAGGCCAACGGCATCGGCGTCATCAACTACTCGCCCATGCTGTCTGGCCTGCTCGCGGGCAAGATGACCGCCGAGCGCACGGCCTCGCTGGCGCCCGACGACTGGCGCCGCCGCAACGTGGAATTCAGCGAGCCCAGGTTGAGCCAGAATCTTCGCCTGGTGGAACTGCTGCGCGAGATCGGCTCGGGACACAGCGTCACGCCCGGAGTGGTCGCCGTGGCCTGGACGCTTCGTCACCCCGCCATCACCGCAGCCATTGTAGGCGGGCGCAGCGCCCCGCAGGTGGAAGAAACGGCCGCGTCCCTCACCTTCCGCCTGAACGACGAAGAATACCAACGCATCGGCAGCTTCCTCACGACGATGCAGACCGAAACCGGACCTGACTACTGAGCGCAAAAACAAGAACCCCGGCCGAAGCCGGGGTTCTTGCGTTCAGGAGGAGGTAAGGATCAACTACATTGCGGCCACAAAATCCGGCACCATGACGGCTGCGTGATCCTGCAGCAACTGCGTCATGCGGGCGGCCATGCCCGTGTACATCGCGGCGGCGCGGTAGGCATTCACGCGAACGCCATCGCTGGCCTGTGTGAACGCGTATTGGCAGAGGGCAACCAGCACGCACAGGCGAATCTGCATCGCGTCGCTGTGCAGGGTCTCGATCAGCAGACGGTCCACGCCTTCGTAGTGCTTGGATGCGTAGTCGGCCATCTCCAGCATCACGCGCGCGTTCTGGTAGATCACCCAGAGACCCTTCGGGCCTTCCATGCGCTGCCAGGCGTCTTCCGGAGTCGCGCTCAAGCCTTCCTGCCAAAGGAAATGATCGCTGAGCTCGCGCGCGCTCCATTCCGGACGGAGCTGCGCCAGCAGCGATTCCCACGATTGTGAGTTGCGGCGTCGCACGCTCTTGCGCCAGTGGACAAGATACAGTGCGATGGCAACCACGGCAGCGATTTCAATTACGGTCAATACCATCTTCTACCCCAGAATTGGTATTTTGGCCCTTGGTGCACCGCTGTCCATCTGCGGAGCACGCTTGTCTACCCAACAGTTGTAACAAATATTTCGGTAAAAGTGTGCGGGAAAAAGCGCTTCCGACCTACACCTTTTGGGGGATAAGTCGTTGTTTTTGTGGATATTGTACGAAGGTAACGTGAAGCCGCTAAGCGCGGATTTGGGCGGCGAATCGAACCCCTCCGGCGCGTGTAACAAGTTGATTCAGGGCCGTTTGGGGGCCTGAGCCGGCGCCGCGCGGCGGCCCGGATCCCCCCGTTAACCCTCCTGATGCCGGTTTTGCCGCTTTTGCGGAATGCCCTCCAATAGAATGAAAAGCGGACGGAAATTCCCCTAGGAGCGACATTTCGAGTGCCGCAACGCACCTTCAGCATCGTCAAGCCCGACGCCGTTCAGGCCGGTTTCACCGGCGCCATCCTGGCAGAGATCGACAAAGCCGGCTTCCGCATCGCCGCCATCAAGAAACAATCCATCTCCAAGCGCGAGGCCGAGGGCTTTTACGCCGTTCATCGCGGCAAGCCGTTCTTCGACTCGCTCACCGACTTCATGTCTTCGGGCCCGCTGATCCTGATGGTCCTTGAGAAAGACAATGCCATCGCCGATCTGCGCAAGTTGATGGGCGCAACCAACCCCGCCAACGCCGAGCAGGGAACCATCCGCAAGAAGTTCGCCGCCTCCATCCAGCAGAACGCGATTCACGGCTCCGACGCCGAAGACACGGCTGCGTTCGAGATCTCCTACTGGTTCGCGGGCTACGAGCTGATTTAGCTTGCGGCCTTCGACATTCAAACCCACGCAGGAAGGCGGACGACCGATGGCGGGTGGCCCTGGTCCCGTCTCCGGAACATGGAATTCGAAGAACCACAATAAGGCGGATCATCGATGACATCGCTCGACAACGAACTCGCCGCGCTGTTTCTCGACTGCTCACGGAAAGCGCTCTTCGCGGTGGCCTGGCCCCGCATCGAGGAATGTGTTGCGCCCCTCACCGAAGAGCAGATCTGGTGGCGGCCCAATCCAGCCTCGAACTCCATCGGCAATCTGCTGCTGCACTTGAACGGCAACGTGCGCCAGTGGATCGTCGATTCGTTCAGCAAGCACGCGGACCAGCGCGACCGGCCCGCCGAGTTCGCCGCGCAGAGCGGGCTTGGCGGCGCGGAGCTGATCGCCCGTCTCGGCGCGACGCTCGACGAAGCGGCCAAAGTTCTCGACCGCCTCACCGTCGACGATCTGTTCGCTCCTCGCGAGATTCAGGGCTACAAGACGCGCGGCCTCGACGCCATCTACCACGTCGTCGAGCACTTCGGCATGCACTACGGCCAGATCGCCTACATCGCGAAGAGCCTCACCGGCAGAGACCTCGGCTTCTACAAGGAGCTGAACAAGACCGGCCGCGCCGACTGAGCGTTTCGCCCGGTCGGCGCCTTCCGCTATTTGAGCGAACTCATATCGATCACGAAGCGGTACTTCACGTCCTGCCGGAGCATCCGCTCGAAGGCTTCGTTGACCTTCTCAATCGGAATCACCTCGACGTCCGCAACGATCTTCTTCTCGCCGCAGTAGTCCAGCATCTGCTGCGTCTCCGGCATGCCGCCGATCATGGAGCCGGCCATCGAATGGCGTCCGCCGATCAGGTTGAATGGCGCGAATCTCGGCGGTTCCTCCGGCAGCCCGACGAGACAAAGCGTGCTGTCCTGCTTGAGCAGCGGGAGATAGTCGTCCAGAGCGTGGGGCGCGGAGACGCAATCCAGAATGAAGTCGAACGAATTGGCGTGGGACTTCATCTGCGCCGGGTCGGTGGAGAGGACGACCTCGTTGGCGCCGAGCCGGAGTGCGTCGTCCCTTTTCCTTGCCGAGGTGGTGAACTGCGCCACGTGCGCACCGAAAGAGTGCGCGAACTTGAGCGCCATGTGGCCCAGCCCGCCCAGGCCCACGATGCCGACCTTCTTGCCGGGGCCTACGTTCCAGTGGCGCAGCGGCGAGTAGGTCGTAATGCCCGCGCAGAGCAGCGGCGCCACGCCCGCCAGGTCAAGCCCCTCGGGAACCGTGTGCGCGAAGCGCTCGTCGACCACGTAGTTGTTCGAGTAGCCGCCCATGGTGATCGATCCATCCACGCGATCCTTTGCCGCGTAGGTCAGCGTGGCGCCCTCATCGCAGAAGTGCTCCTCGCCGCGATTGCACGGCGCGCAATGGCGGCACGAATCCACGATCACGCCCACCGCCGCGATCTGGCCCACCTTGAACTTCTTCACCGCGCTCCCCGCGGCCGTTACGCGGCCCACGATCTCGTGGCCCGGCACCATGGGATAAATAGAGCTACCCCACTCGTTGCGCGCCATGTGCAGGTCGGAGTGGCAAACACCGCAGTAGAGCGTCTCAATCGCGATCTCGGTCGCACCGGGATCGCGGCGGCTAAAACGGAAGGGCGAAAGCGGAGCCTTCGCGTCGGGTGTTGCGTAGCCTTTCGATGCGGGCATGTGGGGAATCCTCTCGGAAGAAATACTAAAGGTTGAGGCTCCTGAAGCGGTGCGAATCGCCGCGCCGGAGACCGCGCGCAGGCGCGAATTCCTCTATTCGATTCACCGGGCTGGGCCGCGGATTCACGGCCGCCGGCCAGCCGCCACCCGCGGAATGCCTTGCAGGTCGGCAGTGAATTCGATGCCGCCGAACCCCGCCGAGGCGAGCAGCGCTTCCACGGCCCCCTGCTGCCCGCAGCCAATCTCAAGCACTGCAATGCCTCCGGGAACGAGCGCCGCGAACGCCGCGGGAATCAGCCGCCGATAGACCGCGAGGCCATCCGCCCCGGCAAAGAGCGCCTGCGCCGGCTCGTACTCGCGCACTTCCACGGCCAGCGAATTGCGATCGCTCTCGGCCACATAGGGCGGATTCGCGACCACGATTTCGAACTGCTCACCGGCCAGCGGCTCCAGCAGATCGCCTTCGAGAAAGCGCACACGATCTGCCACGCAGTTGCGCGCGGCGTTGGCCTCGGCTACGGCCAGCGCCGCCGCGGATATGTCGGTCGCCGTAATCCACGCGAAAGGCAGCGCGTGCGCCAGCGCAATAGCAATCGCCCCCGAGCCCGTGCCCACGTCGACAATCCGCGGCCGGTCGAACGCACGGGCCAACTCGATGACCTTCTCGACGACGTGTTCCGTCTCCGGCCGCGGAATCAGCACGTCGCGATTCACCTCGAACGCGAGCCCGTAGAACTCCGCTTCGCCCGCGATGTACTGGATCGGCTCGCCGGCCAAGCGGCGCTGGACGAGCGCACGGAATTCGCAGCCGACGTTCGGCATTGTTCGGGCATTTGCGTGCGCGATCAGCCAAGCTAGGTTCCTCTCCGGCCCATTCCGCCGCAGCACGTACAAGAGCAGAGTCTCCGCGTCGCGCCGTGCGCGCTCCGGGTGCGGACCCGCGGAGAGCAGGGACTCGGCATCGGCAATCAGCGAACGGATTTTTGAACGATCAGACGGCGTAGGCTGCATAGGCTCCGAATGATTCGTCTAAAGCGGATAGCGCTCGGCCGCGAGGCACTGCCGCGCCACGGCCCGGCTCAGCGCCACGCCATCGGCCGGCGTGAAGCGCGCCAGCCGCCGCAGAATCGCCAACTGCGTTTCCAGTGCGTCGCCTTCGCCGCATCCGGCCAGAACCCGCCGCGCCGCTTGCTCCGCGAAGGCCATTGTCTCATCGGCCAGCAGCCCGGTCATCGCCGCGGCCACTTCTGCCGGGCCAGCGCTCGCCTGCCCGAGTTTCTGAGCGCGCAGCAGTGCCGATTCGAACGCGTACACGCGGCTGATCACGTCGGCCAGGTCGGCCGCGATCTCCTGCTGTTGATCAAGCCCGGTCATGAACCGCTGGCTGGCCACGCCCGCGGCAAACAGCACGATCCGCTTCACCGCGGCCAGCGCCGCGGCCTCGCGTCCGAGCGGCCCGTCCGCTGTGCTGCCTCGCACCGCCGGCGGCTCCAGCACCTCGTCCATCACGCGCTGGATCGCGGCCAGCAGCGGCAGCTTGCCGCTCGCCGCGCGCTTCATCAGCCATCCGGTAACGATCAGCCGGTTGATCTCGTTCGTGCCCTCAAAGATGCGGTTGATGCGCGCGTCGCGGTAGATGCGCTCCGCCGGGTAATCCTCGACGTAGCCAAACCCGCCCATGGTCGCGATCAGCTCGTCGGCCGCTAGCCCGAGCATCTCCGAGCCGTAAACCTTCAGAATCGAGCACTCGACCGCGTACTCCTCGACGACGCGCGGAACATCGATGCGCGATACATCGGCGCCCCACTGCAATCCATCGCTCCCGTCCCACGCCGCCCCGCCCCGCGCCGCTTTGAGTCTCGCTTCGATGAGCCCCGCCGTGCGATAGGCCATGCTCTCCGCGGCGTAGAGCTCGGCCGCGACCCAGGAAATTTTGCGCTGGATCAGCCCGAACTCCGCGATCGGCTTGCCGAACGCGCGGCGCTCCCGGGCGTAGCGGATCATCGCCTTGAGCGCCACCCGCGCGCTGCCCACGCAGGCCACGCCCAGCTTGAACCGGCCCACGTTGAGCACGTTGAACGCGATGTGGTGCCCCTTTCCTGCCTCGCCCAGCAGGTTTTCCTTCGGCACCTTGCAGTCTTCGAGCACCAGAGCGCAGGTCGACGAGCCGCGAATCCCCATCTTGTGCTCTTCGGCGCCCAGGGTCAGCCCCGGCGTGCCGCGCTCCACCAGGAACGCGCTGAACTTTTCGCCGTCGATTCTGGCGAAGACCGTGTACAGCCCGGCGATGCCGCCGTTGGTCAGCCATTGCTTCTCGCCGTTCAGGATGTAGTGCGATCCATCGGCCGAAAGCGTGGCGCGGGTCTTGATGTGCATGGCGTCGGAGCCCGAGCTGGCCTCGGAGAGCCCGTACGCGCCCACCCACTCGCACGTGGCCAGCTTGGGCAGGTAGTGCCGCTTCTGCTCCTCGGTCCCGTACCAGACCAGCGGCAGCGTGGCGATGCCCATGTGCGAGCCGATCGCGGTCAGAAAGCTGGCCAACATCGCGATGTGGTCAGTCACGACCGTCGAAGCGATGGTGTCCATCCCCAGGCCGCCGTACTCCTCGGGAATGTCCACAGCGGTAAACCCCAGCCCCGCCGCCTTGCGCAGCAGATCCTGCATCAGGCCCGGCTCTTTGGCTTCGATGGCCGCCGTGCGCGGCTCAATCTCCTCGCGCGCAAACTGCTCCGCCGTGGCCGCGATCTGCCGCTCGTCTTCGCTCAGATCCTCGGGAGTAAAGATTTCGTCCGGCGTGCGCGATTCAACGAGAAAGCTGCCGCCCGCGGCAGCGGCAATGGGGGAAGCGGCGGCGGAGACGGCCACGAAGAGCTCCTATCGGCAGGTTTGCTGAGGCCAACTTACTAGAGCGGCTCACACGGCCGCAACCGGCCGCGAAACCGCCGGAAGCACGCCGGCTGGCGCAACCGCCACCGCGTCGGCCTGCGCCCACTCCTCCGGCGTGCCGTAGCCCCACCCGGCAGCCACGCAGGGAATTCCGTTTTCGTGCGCGGCTTCGATATCAAAGGTGCGGTCGCCCACCATCCACGCTGTGTCGCGGTCCAGCCCACGCTCGCGCAGAACCCGCGCCAGCAAATCGACCTTGCTGTGGCTCTCGTACTCTGCCTTGTCGCCGTAGATGCCAGTGAAGAAGCGCGCCAGTCCAAACGACTCGAGAATGCGCACGGCAAAGTGTTCTTGCTTCGACGTGCAGACCAGAAGCGGAAAGCCGGCTTCGTGGAGCTGGGCGAGCATCTCGCCGACACCGGCAAAGACGGAGTTGTTCCGCCAGCCCTCGCTGCCGTAGCATGCGCGGTAGTCGCGGGCCAGCGCAACGCGCTCTTCTTCGGTTCCCGCGGGCAGCAACTCCTCGGCCCACTGCTCCACTGGAGGGCCGATGAAGCGCTCCAGCGGTCCGCAGTCGCCCATGTTCCTCGCGTCCAGAACCTTGCGCAGGCAGCCCAGGATGCCGGGTTTGGAGTCGGTCAGCGTTCCGTCGAGGTCGAAGATCAGAGCGGGCAGGCGTTGGGGCATAGTTCGAGTTTCGCAGAGAGTTGTGCGGCGGCCAAAGCGCCGCGCAACAGAACGGGCGCCGGATGGTCTCCAGGCGCCCGCTTGGGTTTTGAAGTGCAAACGCTGAGCTAGACCTTCAGCGCGGGATGCGTCGCGTAGTGCAGCAGCATGGCCACGGCGCAACTCGTCAGCCGCGTTTCCGCCGAGTCGGCGCGGCTGGTCAGGATGGTCGGTACGCGCGCGCCCAGCACGATGCCGGCTAGTTGCGCGCCGCCCAGATACTCCAGTTGCTTGGCCAGCATGTTGCCGCTCTCCAGATCGGGCACCACCAGAATGTCGGCCTGCCCGGTCACCGGCGAAACCAGTTTCTTGATCGCCGCCGCCTTCTGGCTCACCGCCGTGTCGAAAGCTAGCGGTCCATCGAGAACACCGCCGGTGATCTGGCCGCGATCGGCCATCTTGCAAAGCGCCGCCGCATCCAGCGTGGACTGGATCTTCGGGTTAACGGTCTCTATCGCCGACAGCAAAGCCACCTTCGGCTCTGGAATGCCCAATGCTTGCGCCAGGTCGATGGCGTTCTGCACGATGTGCACCTTGTCCTCGAGCTCCGGCGCGATATTGATCGCCGCGTCGGTGATCAGCAGCGTGCGCGCGTAGGCCGGCGTGTCCATGATGAACACGTGCGAGATGCGCCGCGCGGTGCGCAGGCCGGTGTCGCTCTTCATTGCTGGCTTCAGCAGATCGTCGGTGTGCAGGCTGCCCTTCATCAGGGCCTGCGCGTTGCCGGAACGGCAGATGACAACGGCTTTCGTAGCCGCGTCCAACTCGCTCTCGGCCTCAACGATCGGGTACGGGCTGATGTCGACGCCAATCTTTGCCGCGAGCGCCTTCATAGCCGCTTCCGGGCCGATCAACGTGGGCTCGATGATTCCGGCGGCGGCGGCTTCGACGGCCCCGCGCAGCGCGACGTCGCTCAGCGGCCAGACCACCGCGGTGGTGATGGCCGGAAGGTCCTTGCAGCGCGCAATGAACTTATGGAAGACGTGGTAGTCGGGGGGATGCCCAACAAGCGGGTCAACGGCAACGGCTTCAGCCAGCGTGGCAAGATCGCTCATGAATCGATTCTCCGGGCCGGCGCAACTCGCGGCGCGCCAGGCCGCATATCTCTATTGTGCCGTCCCATCCGTGAAGGGGGTGTGCCATAGGTCACAGTCTGGACCGCAGTCTCTGAATGCGGGATCGGCGAAGCCGTTTGCGTGCCTCCCGCCAGCCGTTGTTCCGCCCCCGTTTCATTTTGGGCCGGGTCGCAAATCCCCCCGCGAATCAAGGCGATCCGCGCGCAAGCCGCCATTGACGAGGGGCGAAACTCCGGCCTTGACTCGGTCATCGCCTGGCCTCCCCCCAGCCACAAACGGTCCGCGGCAACTTTGGATGCCGCATTCCTAGAAAAGGAGAGTCTCTTTATGAGAAGGTCTCTCGCTATTTCCCTTTGTGCGCTGCATCTCGTTATTCCGCCCGCACCCGCCCCTTGCTCACTTGCTGCCTCGCTTCCTTGCACCCTTGCTCCCTGCTTTGCGTTACCCTGAGTTCTTATGGGCCGCATCCGCATTCTTCCCGACCAGGTCGCCAACCAGATCGCCGCCGGCGAGGTGGTGGACCGGCCCGCCTCGGTGGTCAAGGAGCTGCTGGAGAACGCGCTCGATGCCGGCTCGAACCGCATTCGCGTCGAGATCGAGGGCGGAGGCCGCAAGCTGATCCGCGTTGCCGACGACGGCCACGGCATGGGCCGCGATGACGCCCTGCTGGCCTTCGAGCGTCATGCCACGTCGAAGCTGCGTACCGCCGACGATTTGCTCTCCATCGCCACCCTCGGCTTTCGCGGCGAGGCTCTGCCATCCATCGCCTCGGTCGCCCGCGTCACGCTGGAGACCGCCACCGGCGATGAGCCCTCGGGCACGCGCGTCGAGGTCGCCGGCGGCAAGATTCTCCGCGTCGACGACGCGGCGCTGCCCCGCGGCACGACGATCGCCGTCGTCGATCTCTTCTTCAACACTCCCGCGCGCCGCAAATTCCTGCGCGTCGAGTCCACTGAGCTGGCTCATGTCACCGCGCTGGTCACCCATTACGCGCTGGCCTATCCCGAAAAGCAGTTCGAACTTGTTTCGGCCAGCCACACCGTCCTCTCCGCTCCGCCGGTCGCCCGCACCGCCGAGCGTATCTTTCAAATCTTTGGCAAGGAAACGCTGGGTCAGCTTCTCCCCGTAGCCGCTGAGACGCCCCTGGAGCGCGCCGGCCTGCCCGAACCGCCGCCCTGGAAGAGAGATCCCGATCGACCTACAAGACCGGCCGGCTCCCTGCGCCTCAGCGGCTTCTACTCCAAGCCCGAGCTCCAGAAGCTGAACCGGAATTCGATCTATATCTTCGTCAACAAGCGGCTCATCCGCGACCGGCTGCTGATGCACGCCATCACCGAGGCCTATCGCAACGTCATCCCGCCCACCAGCTTCCCGGTAGTGCTTCTGTTTCTCGAGATGCCGCCCGAGGAGGTCGATGTGAACGTGCACCCGGCCAAGACCGAGGTGCGCTTCCGCCAGCAGAGCCTGGTCCACGACTTCGTCCGCGACAGCCTGCGCACCGCGCTCATCCAGTCGCGACCGGCGGCAGGCTTCCTGGCCGCCCTCGACTCCCAACCCTCGGCCAGCCCGTCGCTCATGCCGCCTGCCACATCGCCTTTGCCCGGAACCCCCGGCCCGGACGCCGCGGCGCTGCCTCCGGACTCCGACCCCGCCGCGCTCGCCGCCGCCCGAACCGACGCCGAGCCCTTCCACCTGTCTCCGCGGATGCCGTCGCCTACCCCCGGCGCGCTGCCCTTCGACGGCTCCAGCGCTTCCCTCCCCGCTGCCCAGGCCTTCGATCCGCGCACCTTCGACCGGGAAGTCTGGGGCGAGGCCGCCCGCGCGCTCTTCGCGGCGCCAGCCGTCCCCGAAGCCGGAGAATGCAGCCCAGCCCCCGCCGGATTAGCCTCAACCGGGAGCAGCACAGCCGCCGAGGCCGCGCTCGTCCAGGCCGAGCAGGCCGCCGCCAGCCTCAGCCGCCTGGGCTCGCTCAAGGCGCTCGGCCAACTCCGAGAGTCGTTCATTCTGGCCACCGGCGACGACGGCCTCTGGATCATCGACCAGCATGTTGCGCACGAACGGGTGCTCTTTGAGAAGATCCTCCGCGACCGCCAGGTCGAGCAGGTCCAGCGCCAGCGATTGCTCATGCCTCTGCTGGTGGACCTGAAGCCCGAGCAGATGGTCGTCTTCGCCCGTATCGCCGCAGAGCTCGAAGAGAACGGGTTTGAGGTGGAACCCTTTGGTCCTCAAATACTTGCGGTCAAATCTGCCCCGGTCGGCCTGGAGGGCGCGGAACTGGAGCGCACGCTAGCCGAAGTCATCGATCAGTCGACTGCGGATTCCGGAGAACCATCCCGGAATGAAGAACTTACCCGCCTTCGCACCCGCATCGCCGCCTCCATCGCCTGCCATTCCGCCATCAAGGTCAATACACCTCTTGATCCAAAACGTATAGAATGGTTATTGTTAGAACTTGCAAAGACCAGTCACCCAACCAGTTGCCCGCATGGCCGTCCAATAGCTTTGCTGTACTCATGGAAGGAGATCCTGCGGGCCTTCCACCGGATTTAGGTCCCTTGGGGGGTGGCCGGCGCGCTCTCAGGAGCGCGCGTTGCAGGGGGATTTGCCAACCTGGAAGCGAGGTTTTCTTTGACAGCGGAACAACTGGAAGCATCGCGCGCCGAAAGGATGCGCCAGAACGGACTTGGGGCGCTCACAATTGAGGACGCCCGCACGTGGTTGGAAGAGACGGGATTGTGCCTCTTCCTTCCCCGCCGGCAGTTCGCCACGTTCACGGCCCCATCCTTCGTTGAAGCCGTAGCCGGGGAGCAGACATCGAATCCTCCGGCGAAGATCGTTGCCCTGGCGGAAGAACTGCTGATTCGCCTGGAAACGGAAGGCGTCGCTGTCCGCCTGAACCTGCTCGGACAGCCCGGCGAGCAGCCCGACTTCATCGTCGCCGGCTGGGTTCTGCCCTATGTCTACGCCCTTCGCGGCGATCGCGACTGGCGCCGCAGCCCGCAGTTGACCGGTTCGCGCCAGGTTTCTCAGCTCGCCATTCAGGCCTACAAGCTTCTTGAAGCCGGCGACGCCACCATCCCCCAGTTGAGGCATGCGCTCGGCCGCGAAGTCTCCGAGTCCGCTGTTCTGCGCGCCATCACCGAGCTTTGGCAGCAGTTGCGCATCATCCCGGTCATCTCCGCTCCCGGCAAAACGCCCCAGTGGCAGCTTCTCCGGCTTCGCTATCAGAAAGCCATCGCCGAAGGCGCATCCACGTCCCAGGTCACCGCGATCTCCGTGCTCGCCTCCATTTACCTGCAGGCCGTCATCGCCGCCAGCATGGAGGAAGTGGAGCTGTTCCTCGCCCCGCTCACCGCGCGCAGCAAGGTGCGCGAGGTTCTTCGCGGCCTGGTCGCCACGCGCCAGGTGCACACGCTTTCGTTGGGCCATGCGCCCCACTTCTACGTCGCCGGCACGTTGCCCGAGTTCACTCCGGCGCCGACCATCTATGCCAGCGCGGCCATGCCGGCATCCGCCAGCTTCCTGCGCTCCTATCAGCGCTTTGACGACGAGGCGCATGAGCCGTTTGTGCACAAGCCCGCTCCGGCGGCCTCGTCCACGCCGGCTCCGGTCCGCAAGCCAGCCGAGCCTGCGGCGGCCCCGAAGGAAAAGCCGGAAGAGGCGCGGCCCCATTTCCGTCGTCAACCGGCTCACACCCACGCCCGCACGGCGGCGCAGAGTTCTGCCGCCAGCCGCGGTCCCCGCCATGCGCACGCCGCGCGTTGGGCGCAGGGCGCGTCGAAGAACGGTCATGGGAATGGCCATGGCAAGTCTGTTGGCGCGCGTGCCGCGAAGAGGTCTCAGGTCCTGCGCAAGGCCAAGCCGTCCGCGGCCCGGAGCCTGCGCAACGGCCACGCAACTACGGCCAAGACCGCTTCCAAGCCGGCTTCCCGGCAAACCTCTGCTTCGCGCAATGGCGCACGCACCAATCGCGGCAGCCGCAAGCCGGCATTGACTGCCACGGCGAAGGCCGGCAACCGGTCGCGTTACGGCTTCACCACCTCTTCCAGGCAGCGATCGAAGAAACGCGGATGAGCACGGTAGAGAACGGCATCGCTGCTCCCGAGCCCGCCCGGAGGCCGATCGTCGCCATCGACGGGCCCGCTGGAGCAGGGAAGAGCACCATCGCCCGCCACCTGGCCCAGCACTTCGGCCTGCTCAATCTCGAGACCGGCGCCATGTACCGGGCCTTTGCGCTCAAAGCCCTCCGCGATGAGGTTCCCCTCGACGACGGGCACGCCCTCGAGATACTCGCCTGCGAGACCTCCATCCGCCTGGAGCCGGGCGAGGAGGAAAACCGCGTCCTGCTCGACGGCGAAGAGGTCAGCGGTCTCATTCGCAATCCCACCGTCACCGAGGCGGCGTCGCGCGTCAGCGTCTTCCCGCCGATTCGCGCCTGGATGGTCCGCCTGCAGCAGCAACTCGCCGAGCAGGGCGGAGTTGTTATGGAAGGCCGCGACATCGGCACCGTCGTCTTCCCCCATGCCGACGTCAAGATCTTCCTCGACGCGGCCCCGGAAGTCCGCGGCCAGCGCCGCTACGAGCAGATCGGCCAAAAAGGCGCAACCCCGGCTCCGCCTCCGGAAGAAATACTCCGCGACCTGCGCGCCCGCGACGAGCGCGACCGCAATCGCGCCGACTCACCGCTGAAAGCCGCTAGCGATGCCGTCATTCTCGACTCGACCAACATGACCCTGGAACAGGCTCTGGCCGCGGCCGAGGCCATCGTCGCCAACAAACTGGGCTTGGCAAAGCTGGCCTCCTGATCTCCCGCCTCCGGCGCTCATCCCTGCCGCTTGGATTTCTCCTTGCGGCTCCATCAGCGCGGAGCGCTCAAAAAAACAACGCGTGCTTTACGCTCTTGCCTTACTCACCCTCCTTCCGGTCATTTAACATCACAGTGGGTGCCCCGGGATTCCCCTTCTACTGGAGCAAGAAAGTACGATGCCTGTTCAATGCCGGTTTTGCGGCTCCGAGAATGTGCGACCCTCGCTCTTTCGGATTGCCGACGCGGGTTATCTCCTTCTCTTTCGCCTTCCAATCCGCTGCCGAAGGTGCCGTAACCGTAGCCATGTGAGCGTGTTCAAGATTGCCGATGTCCGGCGAGAGGCTGAAGCCCGCAGCCGGCGCGAAGCTCGCGAAGAGGAGATGGAGCCAATGGTCTTCGTCGACAGCCCTCCGCGGAATGAATTCGACCGGACGGAATAGGTCAGCCTGCCAAAACCGATACCGCTTCGGACCGGGGCTTCTTCCGCCACCGCGCCCCCTCCTTTGCTGCTCCCAGCTCGTCCGGATGCTTTAGGCTTTAGATATGGAGTTGACCTGCAACCGCTGCCACCAGACCGTAGAGACCGGGGACTGCTATTGCCCGTTTTGCGGCCTGCCGCAGATCGTCTACTCCGCCGATGACTCGAGCGGCCAGGGCCAGCCGGATCGCTCGAACGAGGCCGTCCGCGATGCCGGCTCCGTCGACTGGAAAGCGGCGCTGCGGTTGGTTCTTGCCCTCGCCATTCCCGCCGGCGTGCTCTCCTCCATGTTTTCGCCCGTTGGCATCTTCGGTCCGGTGCTGATGGCCGTAGCAGCCGCCTGGGTCGTCGCAATCTACCTGCGCAGCCAGCGCCCCAGATGGCTCACCCTCGCCGCGGGCGCCCGCATCGGCCTGGTCACCGGAATCCTCGGCAGTTGGGCGGCCGCGCTGGTCACCGGGGTAACGCTCTGCATCGATCGCTACTGGAGACACCAAGGCAATGAGTTCGATGCTCTCTGGCAAAGCAACATTGACGCTGCCGTGCAGAAAGTGCTTGCCTCCGGCGCCGATCCGCAGATGCTCGCGGTGCAGAAGGCGTTCCTCCTCAGCCCCGAGGGCCGCGGTGGTTCGATGCTGGTCTTCACCGCTTTCCTGTGTGTGATCCTTCTCGTTTTCGCCATCGCCGGCGGCGCTCTCGGCGCGCGCTTCCTCGGCCGCCCCCGCCGGACGCAGAGCTGACCTCCGGCGAATCCAATTGAACGGAGCTCACCAGTCTGGCGCTACCGAGGGATCGGGCGATGCGGCCGCGCTCAATTCCACAAACGTGTGCTCGCTTGGCGCATTGCGGAATCCAGATTACCGGCAAGCCGCAGTCCGCGCTGCCCCAAATGAGAAGATCGGGAGAGCGGTGTTTCCGATGCGGGGGCGATTAGGATGAAGGAAATTGTCGCGCTGATCTTCGGCTTGGGCCTCCTGGGCAATGCGGCCCTCTTCGTTCCACAGGCCATCGCCGTCTGGCGCAAGAAGACCGACGAGGGCGTCTCACTGGTCACCTTCGGCGGCTTCTGGATCCTGCAGATCGTTGGCGTCATTCATGGGGTTTATCAGCACGACAACTCCCTCATCGTCGGCCTTGGCGCCAGCTTTCTCACCTGCGGGAGCGTGACCCTCCTGACCGCTGTCTATCGCATTCGCCGGCTGCACGGCCGGGCACGGCGTCCCTCGCCCTGATCGACAGCACCGGGCTTGAGCGGTTTCCCAAATGTTGAATCCGCAATGTGCACGGGACCTCTCAACAATCGGTCTTGGAAAGTGAAACGCCAAGCTGTCATACTGACTGGTTTCCGGGCTGGCCTGAATCCGGTCTCTCTCCGGTTTGAACCAGCTTCGCCAGGCAGGTGCGCAGCGTGGCTACTTCGTCTCAATCGAACCTCGTCCAATTTCCCCCGCTCGACCATGAGCGATTCTCGGCTCATCGCGAGCTCGAAGTTCTGCTTAAGAAGTCCCTTCGCGGCGAGGTCCTCTTCGACCTCGGCTCGCGGGCGCTGTACGCCTCCGACTCTTCGAACTACCGCCAGCTCCCCATCGGCGTCGTTTATCCTCGCGACGCAGCCGACGTAGAAGCCGCGCTGGCCGCTTGCCGCAAGACGGACGCAGCCGTGCTGCCGCGCGGAGCGGGGACCAGTCTTGCCGGCCAATGCGTGAACGTGGCCGTGGTTTTCGACTACTCGCGCCACATGAATGCGCTCACGTCCATCGATCCCCAAGCCAAGCTCGCCCGCGTCAAGCCGGGCATCGTTCTTGATCGCCTGCGCGACGCCGCCGAAGCCTACCACCTGACCTATGCCCCCGACCCCGCGACGCACTCCCGCTGCACGCTCGGCGGCATCGTCGGCAACAACAGTTGCGGCGTTCACGGGCTGCTGGGCGGCAAGGCCGTCGACAACGTCGAATCGCTCGACATCGTTCTCTACGACGGCACCCGCATGACGGTCGGCGCCACCCCTCCGGAGCAACTCGACGCTCTCGTCCGCGCCGGCGGCCGCGTGGGCCAGCTCTACGCAGGTCTCGCGGGCATCCGCGACCGCTACGCCGCGCTCGTCCGCGAAAAGTTCCCTCGAATCCCACGCCGCGTCTCCGGCTACAACCTCGACGAGCTGCTGCCCGAGAACAACTTCCACGTGGCGCGCGCGCTGGTCGGCTCCGAAGGAACCTGCGCCAACATCGTTTCCGCAACCCTGAACCTCACCGCCAGCCCGCCCTTCCGCGTGCTTACGGTCCTGGGCTTCAGCGATCCGTTTCTCGCCGCCGACGCCGTTCCCCTCGCCCTCGAGCACAAGCCCATCGGCCTCGAAGGCTTCGACTATCTGCTCGTCGATTTCATGCGCCGCAAGGGCCTCGCGCTACGCGATCTCGAGCAGCTTCCCGCCGGTATCGGCTTCCTGCTGGTCGAGTCGGGCGCCTGGTCGGACGAAGAAGCTCACGCCAAAGCCGAAGCCCTGGCGCGCGCCTCGCAGGCCTGGCCCTCAGCGCCGGTCGCTCACATCTGCACCCATGAGGAGGCCAAATCCGTGTGGCATGTGCGCGAGTCCGCACTGGGCGCGATGGTCTTCGTCCCCGGCGAGCCGAACCGCTGGGAGGGATGGGAAGATGCGGCCGTTCCACCGGAAAAGCTCGGCCAATATCTTCGCGCTATCGCGAAGCTCATGACCGAGTACGGCTATCGCAGCCCGATGTACGGCCACTACGGGCAGGGCTGCGTGCACATGCGCATCAACTTCGACTTCCATACCGCCGAGGGCGTGCGACGCTTCCGCCAGTTCATCGATCGCGCCGCCGATGTCGTTCTCTCCTTCGGCGGTTCCCTCTCCGGCGAGCACGGCGACGGCCAGGCCCGCGCAGCCTTGCTGCCCAAGATGTTCGGCCCCGAGCTCATCGAGGCCTTCCGTGAATTCAAGACTCTCTGGGATCCCGACAACCGGATGAATCCCGGCAAACTCTCCGACGCCGTGCGCGTTTACGACCCGATAGAGAACCTGCGCCACAGTCCGCAGGCGGCCAGCGAAAGTGCGGAACGGAAGTCGCTCGAGACTCACTTCGTCTTTGCCGCCGACAACGGCTCGCTCGAGCGCGCCACGGAGCGCTGTGTCGGCGTCGGCTCCTGCCGCAACACGCAGGGCGGCGTCATGTGCCCCAGCTATCGCGCCACCGGCGAGGAGAAGCACTCCACGCGCGGACGCGCTCACCTGCTCTGGGAGATGCTGGCCGGAGCATTGCGCGAAGAAGGTTTCAGCAGCCGCGCGGTCTACGAGGCGCTCGACCTATGCCTGAGCTGCAAGGCCTGCAAGTCGGAGTGCCCGGTTCAGGTCGACATGACCGCCTACAAGTCCGAGTTTCTCGCGCAGCGATACAAAGGCCGCCTGCACCCGCTCAAGCACTACATCTTCGGCTTCGCCGATCGTCTGGCTCGCCTCGGCTCGCTCACGCCGGCGCTAACCAACGCCATCCTTACCGGCCCGCTCACCAGCCCGCTCGTCAAGCGCATCGTCGGCGTGGCGCAGGAGCGGCAGATGCCACGCTTGGCGCCGAAGAGCTATCGGAAGTCGCATGCCGCCATCGCCAAGCAGCCGGAAGCTGCCACAAAGCTGGACCAAAAGGCTGCTTCACCGCAGGTGGTCCTGCTATGGCCCGACACCTGGAACAACTACTACCACCCGCAGTCTCTCACTGCCGCCGAGACCATCCTCACCGAGGCTGGCTTCCGCGTCGAGACGCCGCGCGGGCACATCTGCTGCGGCCGTGCGCTCTATGACTTCGGCCTCCTCGGCGCGGCCCGCGCTTATCTGTCGCGTGTGCTCGACCGCATGGCGCCCGAAATCGATCGTGGCCTTCCCTTCATCTTCCTCGAGCCAAGCTGCGCCAGCGTCTTTAAGGACGAGTTGCTGGAACTCTTCCCAAACGACGCCCGCGCCAGGCGCCTCAGCAGCCTCACCTGGCTCCTCGCCGACTGGCTCGCGGCCCAGGCGCCGGACTTTGCTGCGAACCGTCTCAAAGGCGCGCACGTTCTCGTCCACGGCCACTGCCACCACAAAGCGGTCTTTGGCGGCCCGGCGAACGAGATCGCGCTTCTGCGCCGCGCCGGAGCAAATGTCGAGCCCATTCAGTCCACTTGCTGCGGCATGGCCGGTCCCTTTGGCTTCGAGGCCGACAAGTTCGAAGTTTCTCGCGCCATCGCCAACCAGGACCTGCTCCCCGCTATCCACTCCGCCGGCTCTGACGCGATCGTCGTCGCCGACGGCTTCAGTTGCCGCGAGCAGATCCGTCAGCTCGGCCACACCAAAGCTCTGCACTTTGCCGAGGCATTGGCGCGCGGCAAGGCAAAGTAGGGCGCACGATGTTGATCTGAGTTGGGCCGGACCTGCGCCGAACGCGGGCCCCCGCGATTTCCTGGTCCCCCATCGAATCCTCGCGCACCCGCCTACGCCTTGGTCCTCTTCATGCTGCTCGAGACGCCCCAGTATCCCCAGGCGGCGAACAAACCGCACAGCACCACGAGCGCCGCCAGATGCGGCCACACGGTGCTCAGCGACGCGCCGACGAGCGACGTTTTGCGCAGCAGGCAGTTCATATGGAACAGGGGCATCAGGGTAGCGATCCAGCGCAGAGGTGTTGGCATCACGTAGTAGGGCCACGTGAAGCCGGACAGGGTGAGCAGGACGGCGGACATGTAGAGGTGAAGCTGCGTGCAGAAGACCGCGGACTTGCAAAGCGCCGAGTATCCGAAAGCCGCGCAGACCTGCGCAAAGACAAAGACAATCAGAGCTGCGGCCAGCACCAGGACGTTGCCGCGGAACGGGGCGCCGAAGATGAGAAACGGAAACGAGAGCGCCGTGAACGCAATCGGCAGCCCAAGGGCCGCGGTTGCGACCACCTTGAAAAGGAAGACTCTGCCTCTGGTGAGATCGAGGTCGGGGAACTCCTGCTTGAGTTTCGCCATGCTGTCCAGCTCGAGGGAGATGCCGCCGCCGATGCGGGTAACGGATTGGACGGCGATGCAGACCAGCCCCATCAGGATGAAGTAACTGTAGTTGGATGTGGGATTGAACAAAATACGGTTCACCTGCTGCAGGGGCATCGCGGTATCGAGCGCCGCGGCGGGCGCCAGCGTCGCTTCCAGCCTGCGCTGGGCAAGGCCAATCTGGTACGTGGCCAGCGTCGTGCGGACGCCGGCCGACGCCGTGGCCGCGACCAGCGTATTGCTGCCGTCGAAGAGGATTCCGACGCGCGGCTTCTTCCCGGCCAGCACGTCGCGCTCGAACCCGGGAGGAAACACGACGCATGCATAAGCCGCATCGCGCCGGATCAGCGGCAGCAGATCCTCCGGCCCGTTCACCCAGCCCACCACGCGGATGTCGTCGGAGGCCTGAAGCGCCGCGGCGATCTCGCGCGACAGCGTCGAGTGATCCTGATCGGCTATCACGATCGGCACCAGCCGTGTCTGGCCGTTGAAGTAGACGCAGCCGAAGATGATGGCGTAGAAAAATGGCCCGCCGATAAAGATGAACGCGATGCGGATATCGAACAGCATCCGCTTCCACTCTCGCTTGCAGAGCAAGAGCCAGTCGCTAAGCGGCATCGGGGCCTCCCTCTTCGAGCGCCAGAATCGCCCGCGCGCCGCGCCAGGCGAGGAAGAGCGCGAACAGGCTCCAGAGCGCGAACACCGCGATCTGGATTCCGCAGTCGGCCAGCCCGCCGCCGATCAACGAGATCTTTCGCATCATCAGCGCCGCGGGACCCATCGGCATCAGGTAGGCGAAGGGCGCGACGATTTTCGGCATGGCCATGATCGGCCACGTGTACCCCGAGAGCAGGAAGTTCGGCATGGTCACGCTGGCGCAGAGTTCGGTGGCCCAGATCGGATCTTTTGCCTGGCAGGAGAAGCCGAAGCCCAATGTCACAAGCATCAGCATGTACCAAACCAGTACGAACCACAGCGAAAACGAGGCCCACCGGAACGGCACGCCGAAGAATATGTGCGGAAGTAAAAGCAGAAAACCTGCCAGCGGAACGGCGATGACGATATAGGGAAGCAGCTTGCCGGCGAGCAGCGTCCACACGTTGCGCGTGATCCGCTTGAGTTCGATGCCGCGATGGCCGGTGAATTCCGCCGCGCCGGAACGGATAACGAGGAAGAGCGCGCTCAACTGGATCGAGATGTAGACCAGGCCCTGGACCATGAAGTTCAGATAGTTGTAGTTGAGCGGCGGGTTGAATCCCATGCGCGCGCTCACATCGTACGGTTGCGCGATCGGCGCCGCCGACTTCTGGCTGACCCCGTACATGGCTTCCGCGATGCGGATCTCCATGCCCACGGAGTAGGTGGTCAGAACGGTTGTCGCCGAGTTCAACTCCGTCTTGCCGGCCAGATAATTCGAGTTGTCCACCAGCACTTCCACCTTCGCCGGCCTGCGCGCCAGAAGGTCCTTTTCGAGTCCCCTGGGAAAGACGAAGCAGATGTGCGCGCGATCCTCGGCCACCATTGCCGGAAAGACATCGTCGGAATCGGCATAGCCGCCCAGCGCGAAGGTCTCGTTGGCCAGGATCGCCTGCGTCAGCTCACGGCTGATGCGCGAGTGGTCCTGGTCGACAATCAGCACGGGAACCCGCAACAGTTTCTTGGGCGAATAAATGCAAGCCAGGATCACGATGGACAGAATGCCCGCCGTGACGATGAGCCACGTGTACCGGCGCTCCGCGACGAGCGACTTCCACTCCCGTGCCGCGATTTGTTGGATCGCAGAGCTCACTGCGCATCCTCGTCGAGCACAACCCGCGCGGTCATTCCGTTGCGGAAACGGCTGTCGTCGTCGAGGCCGATCACCAGTTGAATCCCGCGCACGTCGAACGATCCCTGCTCGTTCGTCGCCTTCTTGGTGGCAAAGTCCGCCGACTGCGAGATGCGGATCAGCTTCCCATACACGGCCTCATTGTTGAGCGCCGGAATCAGCACCTTGATCCGTCTGCCGAGCTGCAGGCTTCCGAACTTCGACTCATCCACGTAGACCTTCGCCTTGAAGTCGTTGGCCCTCACGATCGTCAGCATCGGGAATCCCGGCGCCACCGTCTCGCCCGCATTCGACACGCGCTCCGATACATAGCCGCTCACGGGCGAAACGATCTTGGTATCGGCCTGATACGCCAGCGCCTCGTTCAACTGCCCGTGCACCGATGCGGCCTGCTGCGCGGCGGCCGCGTGTTCCTGCCGGCGCAATTCCACCTGCATCCCGGAGTCCTTCGCCAGTTGCAGGGCAGCGCTGGCTGCCTTCACCGCTTGCTTGGCTTGGGCGAGCTTCGATTCCGCCGCTCCCAGCCCGGCCTTTGCCGCTAGGTACCGGTACTGGCACTCCTCCTCCGTCTGCTCCGGGATCACTCCGTCGGCATACAATCCCTGGAACCGCTTGTAGGTATCCGAGGCCGTCTTGTAGGCCGCCTGCGCCTGGTTCAGGTTCTCCTCCGCCTGGCGGATGTCCTCGCTGCGCGCCGCATACTGCGCCTGCGCCTCGGCCAACTGATCGTTGTATGTCGCCTCCTGCAGCTTCAGCGCGGTGTCGGCCTCCGACGCGCGGGCCATCGTCGCCTGGTAGCCCGCCGACGCCTGCTCCACCTTGGCGTCCAGCTCCTGCGATTCCAGCGTCACCAGCGGATCGCCCGGCTTCACTGCGGCGCCTTCGTCCACGTACAACGTCGCAATGCGCCCCGGTACCTTCGACGAGATCGCGACCTCGTCGCACTCGATCGTCCCGTCCACGGTGACCTGTTTCGCGTTGTGCGCGTGACGCCAGACGGCGATCCCAATCAGAATGCCAACAACCAGGATGGCGACAATCGTTGCTTTCAATTTGTTCGTCATTTTTGGATCCTCGCGGCTACTTCGGCGATGTCGCCTTGATAACGGTGAATTCTCAGATATGACAGATCCATGCCGTACAGCGCGTGCTGGATCTCGATTTGCGACGCCGTCAGCGCCACGTTGGCATCGAGTACCTCGAGGCTGGTGCCTGTCCCAACCTCAAATCTCTTCGTCGCCAAGCGAAGGCTCTCGGCCGTCAACTCCGCGGCCTTCCTGCCCGAGACCAGTTCGCTCTTTTGCGATTCCAGGTCCAAGCACGCGCTGCGCACCGCCAGCCGCACCTGTTCCTCCGCGTGCCGGTACTCGTCTTGAGAGGCTTCCAGTTGCGCGCGCGCCACCGAGACCTTGGCCCGGCGTTCGCCGCCGTCCCACAACTCCCACGACGCGTGCGCCCCGACGGCCCATGTCGGATCGGTCTGCGCCAGCTTGTTTGTCGCCAACTCTTTTTGCGCCATCGCCGTGATCTGCGGCAGATAGTCGCCTTGCTCCACGCGCACGCCGTTGCGCTCCGCCGCGATCTTCGAGTTCAATGCCTTCAGGATCGGGCTCGACCCGACCGCTGCGGCGATCGCCTGCTCCGGCGCGACGGCCTCCTCGACCTCGAACAACTGCCCGTCGATCTTCACCGTTTCCGAGTCGTCGAGCGCCAGCGACGTTCGTAGCGCCGCCTGTGCAAGCGCAAACTGGTTCTTCGCCTCCGTCAGCCGCTTCTCCTGTTGGGCCACCGCGGCTTCCGCCCGGATCACGTCGTATTTGGCCGCCGTTCCCTGCTTGAACGCCGATTGCGCGTGCTCCAGATGCCCCTGGTACGAGCGAAGCGCCATCTCGTGCAGGTTCACGACCTGTTGCGCCAGCAAGGTCGACAGGTAGGCATTCTCCGCGTTCAGCACCACGTCGTCGTCGGTGTCGTTCGCCGCTTGCGCCGCTGCGTCCGAGCCGGCGTGCGCCGCGCGGATCGCGTGGGTGATCTTTCCGCCCGTGAACAGCGGCATACCGGCCTGCAAACTGACGTGCAGGTTGTCCTGCGGCGCTACCGGCGTGGTCAGGTCCGCGATCCCTAGAACAGACACCAGATAGGAAGGCACCGGCGACTCAATCTGGATCGGCGCGTTAAACCGCAGGTACTGGTTCTCCGACGAGATCCGCCCCCACCGCAGGCTGTCCGCGGTCTTTGCCGTGGCGCTCGCCGCCGCCGCGTCCTCATGCGCCTGCTTGGCTTCCCAGCTTCGCGTTTTGGCCAGATTTGCCACCGACGCCATGTCCAGGCTCAGCGCCTCCTGGCTGGCAACAGCAAGCGGCGAAATCGCGATCCAGGCAACAGCCAGCAACTTTGCAATCTGCGCGCGCTTCTTGCCGCGGGCGCCGCGGCGGGGCTCCGGCGGACTTGCCAGAGCGGACTTCATTCGGTCAATCGTCGATGTCACTAAACTACCCTCTCACGGTAAGCACGGGGCACTTCGCCTCTCGATTCACGCAACACACGACGCTCCAGGGCAACCGGCTGGTCAGTGCGGAAAACGAGTTTCGATGCGATCCCATGACGATGGTTACAGCATGAATGTGCGCGGCCGCTCTCAGGATTCCAAGCGCCGGTTCGCACGACTCCACGCGGAATTCGGCGCCGTCCTTCAATTCGGCATCGGGCGGAAGAAGAGATTGCAGGCGGATTTGCGCGGCTTCCGCCCCGTCGTCTGCCGATCGATGCGTTCCCGGCAGGTGCATGGTGTGGGGTGGAATTACGTGCAGCAGGTACAGCTTCCGCCCGAACTCATTGGCCAGATAGACGGCATAGGGCAGGGCCCTCGCCGGCGAGGTGTCGAAGGCCGTCGCGAACAGCAGCGGCCTCCCGGCGTCGGCAGCATTGTCGAGCCACGGCCCCGGCGAATGCGGACCCACGGTCAGCACCGCGCAGTTCGAGCACTGCGAGATCAATCGTGCGATCGAACCGAAGCAGACCTGCGCGATTCCGTGCCGGCCATGAGTCCCCACCACGATCAGGTCGATCTTGTGCGTTCGCGCAAAGGCCGCCATCTGCTCTTCCATGTTCCCTTCGAGAACGAAGGCGTGTACCTCCACGCCGTCCAGCTTCCCGGAATTCGCCAGCCCGACGACTAGGCTCTCGATGTCCCGTTCGCTCGCTTCCGCGGCCAACTCCACCGCATCCGGGCCCGCAAGCGTGAATCCCAGCGAGCAAACAACGTGGACGATATAGAGCTTCGCCCCAAAGTGCCGGGCGATCGCAATGCCATGCTCCAGCGCCTTGTCCGCCGACCGGCTCAGATCGGTTGCCACCAGAACCGCCCGCGGATCGAGCCGCTTGAATGGAAAGGCCGGGCCATTCACGCGCGCCTCGCCATTCGGCCAATTTGCCGCCTGCATTCCCTTCCTCATGCTCGCCCCCCGGCGATCGCGCTCGAGGGTTCACCCGCGGCGGGAATCGCCAGCGTTCTCAGGTGCAATCGCTCGCAAACATGCAGAGCATAGGAGCTGTCGGCGGTGAACGTCGCTCCGCACTGCCCAAGCCAGCTCAGCAGTTCCTCGCCCGCACGGTCGATATAAGTCACCTGCGACAGGTCGACCACGGTGTTCGAGAGTTCCTTGTGGCCCCCGACCACCGACTCGACCTCTTCGCGGCACCCTTCTGTCATGCGGCCAGACATCCGCAGAACCGCGGTATCCAGACGATCGATGCGCAACATGGCCAGCTTCCTGAACTTCACAGAAACTCATGCAAGCGAGAGGCCAAATCCGCCCAAGAAATAACTCATTGATTAGAAAGCACTAAGTAGTTCCTTGTTCGCCAGCGCCCGGCCGAAAGTGGCCAAATGTGGCCGCGAGTGGCCAAATAAGGCCATCGGCGCTACCATGATGCCGGAGATACGATGCCCAATGTCCGACCCTGACCCCCTAATCCGCGAAGCCTGGAACGCCGACGGAAACACCCGATACCGCACCCTGCTCCGCCTCACCACGGCTATCGCCGCGCATCCCAACACCAGCCACATGCTCCGCGGCCTCCGCGAGCTGCTGTCGGGCTTCTTGCCCCTCGATGCGGTTGTCCTGGTCAGCCTGGAAGAAAACGGCAAGTCCGCGCGGCTGCTCGCCGTCGATCAGACGCCGGCGGTTCCCCAGGTCGAATCCGGGGCCACCATCGAGTTGCACGGCAGCGCCATAGGCCGGGCTCTGGCCGAGATGCAGCCCGTCTTCATCCCCAATCTCAGCCGCGCCATGCAATCGATTCCGCAGTTGGCCGGCCACGAAAGCGCCGGCCTGCGCCGCTGCGCCTACATCTTCCCCATCGCCACTCCCCGCGTTCGCCTGGGCGTTCTCGTCTTCGTGAGCGCCGCCGACGCCGAGTTCAGCGCCGAGGACGTGGAGTTGATGAGCCTGGCGACCTCGCAGGTTGCCGTCGCCCTGGAAAGCGAAACCGCCACCGCCGACGCCCTGCGCTACCGCCGGCAGCTCGAAGAGGAGCGCGATCGACTCGGCCTGCTTCTTGAAATCAACAATCAGATCATCGCCAAAAAAGATCCCAACGATCTCTTTCGCTCCGCATCGAGCGCCATCCGCAAGCACTTCGGAAACGATTACGCCGGCTTCTGGCTCCGCGGCGGCGACTCGCAGCAATTCGAATGCGCGGTGCTCGACTTCCCCGGTCGCAAGGGACCCGATGAAGAGATTCCCGCCCTCAATCCCGCCGGCGCCGGTATCGAGGGCATGGAGAATCGAACTCCCCGAATCTGGACCGAGGAAGACATCGGGCGCTTCACCGCCCCGGTGTCGCGCGTCCTCAAGGCCGAGTCCATCAAATCCCAGATCAGCGCTCCGCTGGTCACCACGCAGGGCGTTGCCGGCATGATCGCACTCGGCAGCCGCCAGGCTCACTATTTCAGCCAAGCCGACCTCGACCTGCTGCTTCAGGTCGAGAACCAGATGGCCCTGGCCCTCGACAACGCCATCGCCTACGGCCGGCTCGATGCGTTCAAGAACCGGCTGCAGGCCGAAAAGATGTACCTCGAATCGGAGATCCGCTCCGAGCTCTCCTTCGAGGACATCGTCGGCGACAGTCTTGCCCTCCGCAAGGTCCTCGACCAGGTGTCCATCGTCGCGCCCACCCGCTCCACCGTGCTGCTGCTCGGTGAAACAGGCACCGGCAAGGAGCTCATCGCCCGCGCCATTCACAGCTCCAGCCCGCGCCGCCAAAGCACCTTCGTCAAGATCAACTGCGCGGCCATCCCCTCCGCTCTCGTCGAGAGCGAGCTCTTCGGCCACGAAAAAGGAGCCTTCACCGGCGCCTACGCCCAGAAACGCGGCCGATTCGAGGTCGCTGATCGCGGAACGCTCTTCCTCGACGAGGTGGGCGACATCGCCCTCGACCTGCAGCCCAAACTCCTGCGCGCCATTCAGGAGCAGGAGTTCGAGCGCCTCGGCGGCAACCGCACCCTCCACGTCGATGTCCGCCTCATCGCCGCAACCCACCAGGACCTGAAGCAGGCGATCCGCGAGAACCGCTTCCGCGAAGATCTCTTCTACCGCCTCAACGTCTTCCCTATCGAGATTCCGCCCTTGCGCGAGCGCCGCGAAGACATCCCTCTGCTGGTTCACTACTTCGTTTCCCGGCTCTCGCGCGAAATGGGAAAGCCAATCCGCCACATTCCTCCCGCCGCCATGGATGCTCTCGTCAACGCTCCCTGGCCCGGCAACGTGCGCGAGCTCGAAAACTTCATCGAGCGGGCGGTCATCCTCACCCAGGGCGAGGAACTGCAGGCGCCGATCATCGAGCTGGAGCAGGCCGCGCTCGTCGGCCGGTCCACGATGCCCTCGTCCCCGGCTACTCTCCACGAAACGGAGCGAAGAGCCGTTCTCGAGGCGCTTCGGGCGTCGCACGGAAAGGTCGCCGGTCCCGCGGGCGCCGCCCAGCGCCTCGGCCTCAAGCGCTCCACCCTGCGCAATAAGATCCGCCGCCTCCAGATCGGCAAATCCGAGCTCGGCGATCTTCGCAATTCCCGCTAGCGGCCTCGTCTCCGCGCTTTGCCGCGTTCAACGGCCTCCGACTTGTCGGCATCGACTCCTCCCACCGGCTGCCGCTAACATCGGCTTTGATAGGAGCCCATCGTGGAACCATTCCGCTTTCATCTCTTCGTCTGCACACAGCAAAAGCCGGAAAGCATCCCCTCCTGCGCCGCCGCTGGCTCGCTCGCCGTGCGCGACGAGCTGGATCGGCAGATTCGCGAGCGCGGCTTGAGCGGCGACGTGCAGTTGACGCCCTGCGGTTGCATGGGCTTGTGCGAGGAGGGCCCCATCCTCCTCGTCTACCCCGACGGCGTGTGGTACCGGCGCGTCCAGGTCTCCGACGTCTCCGAAATCGTCGATCGGCATTTGGCCCATGCAGAGCCCGTCGAGCGGCTGGTTTGGAAAGACGCTGCGGCCATGAGGGCCATGGCCGCCGATCACCAGGAAAAGTCGCGCGCCGCAATCGAGGCTCGCGAGAAAACAGGCACGCTCCTCGAGCATTTCAATCAGCTCATCCGCGGCTTCATGCCGAGCCGCTGCCTGCTCACGGCCCTGGAGCTCGATCTTTTCACCGCGGTTGCGGACGGCGCTTCGGCGGATCAGGCCGCTTCCACGATCGGCGCGGACGCCCGTGCGACAGCCATGTTGCTGAACGCTCTGGTTGCCCTGGGACTGCTCTCGAAAAACGGCGACATCTATCGGAACACGCCCGAATCGGCCCGGTTCTTCGTTCAGGGATCGAAGGATAACCATCGCGATGGGCTTCTGCACACCGCCAATATCTGGCATCGCTGGAGCACACTCACCGATGCGGTTCGCCAGGGCAGAAGCATTCCCGTCGATCGCGCGGACACGCCGGAATGGACCAGGAACTTCATCACCGGCATGCAGCAAAACGCCAAAGACCGCGCCCCGCTGGTCGTCCGTGCCCTGGGTACGGACAACGTTCGCCGCATTCTCGATCTCGGCGGCGGCTCCGGCATTTATTCCATTGCTTTTGCGCAGGCCAATCGCGAAATCAAGTGCGAGATCCTCGACCTTTCCGAAGTTGTCCCGCTCACAACCGATTACGTTCGTCGCGCCGGCGTCGAGTCGCAGGTGAGCATTCGCGCCGGAGATATGCTCCACGACGACCTGGGCCGCGGTTTCGACATCGTCCTGCTCAATGCCATTTGCCACATGTTTTCCGAGGAGCAGAACCGGCAACTCTTCCGCCGCGCTCGCGCGGCCCTGGCGCCAAACGGCCGCCTCGTGGTGCAGGACTTCATTCTCGACCCCGATCGAACGGGGCCGCTGCATGCGGTTCTGTTTTCGATCAACATGCTCGTCGGCACTGGCTCCGGCGCCAGCTATCGAGAGAAGGAATATTTTGAATGGATGAGAGACGCGGGCTTCGCCGACGTGCGGCGAATCGAACTTCCCGGTCCCAGCGATCTGATTGTAGGCCGGGTCTCGTCGTCCACGTGACCTCCGACGCCAGGAGCCTCACCGCCGCACAGCACGGCCAATTCGTCGACGTCGAGCACAAAGCGGTCTCGCAAATGACGCTGTCGATGGAGAGCTTATCGCCCCCGGACGTCCCGTCCGGCCGATGACGCCACCCGCGGGAGCAGCAACACGGCCATCCGGCCCAAAATAGAAAAGGCCGCGAAATGCGGCCTTTTCCCAGCTCGTTGCCGAGCTAAATGGTTGCGGGGGCAGGATTTGAACCTGCGACCTTTGGGTTATGAGCCCAACGAGCTACCGGGCTGCTCCACCCCGCACTCCTATCTTATCAAGTGCTTCACATAGGGTCAATGATCCGCCGACGGCGCGCCCGCAGCCAGAAAGAAGCGCCGGCTGGAGCTTCCTTCCAGGATTCTCTGAATTGTCGCAGGTGCTTGGGGTCGCGCGCCGCCGCGCGAGCTCACTCCGCCACCGCGCCTACTTCACGTCCGTTGCCGGTTCGTCGTGCTCGCCTTCAACCGAGATGCGCAGCGAACGCAGGAAGTGCAGGTCGTTCGGCGTGAACTCGCCCAATTTGCCGTCGGTCAACTCGCCGGCCTGGGCGTCGCCGTTTCCCTTCGCGGTCACTTCGTTCAGCCCGATCGTCGCCTCCAGCATCAGCAGCACGTCGAACCCATGCTTGCGGATGTCCTGCACCACCCCGGCGATCTGCTCGCTCTCGATCACCGACTCATGGATGGCTTCGCCGAGTTGCTGGATGAGTTCACGCAAACGGGATGTCACGGCTACCTCCAGGGGCGGCGCTCCGCGCGGCGCCAGAGCGCGAGCTGCGGCGGATTCTCTCTACCTTACTGCTCTTCCCGGCTGAGAGCAATCCCGAGCCCGCGGCGGGCAGCGCAGTGCGTCATGAGTCGCTGCTACCATCATAAACGGTATGCATCCGCGAAACATCGGCCGCGCCCTAGGCATCGGAGTCCGCGTCGCCGGCCGAATCGCGGGCCAGCGCGTCGCCGAGCATCGGCAGTCCGCGGCAGCGACTCCGCGTCAGGCGGCCGCACAGACGGCAAAGCAAATCGCCACACAGGCCCGGTACGCCAGCCGCGGCGCCGGCGGGTTCCTCCGTCCCTTCCGCCGTGTCGGCGGAATCCTTTGGCTCGAGATCACCGGCGCCTTCTTTCTGCTGTTCGCCGCCATCTTTACTCTGCGCCTCTGGCAGAACTGGACCGGATACGGCCAGTTTTCCCGCGCATTTGCGATCGCTGCGACAGCCGTCTTTCTCTATCTGGGCGTAAGCGCCTTCTGGCGCGCGCGCCGCCGCTGAGGGGCCGCGTGCGGAATCCTCGCCCGCTTCGCCTCAGTGTCCTTGGACGCTCTTTCGCCACCACGCACGCGGAGCCAGCACGTAGTTCAGTTGCACCAGCACGATTGCGCCGATGCTTACCCAGGTATTGATGAAGCAGAGCGCCGCTCCTCCCGCATATAGAGACTGCGCGATCAAGATCCGCCGGCAGATGCTGCCGCTCACCTCTTCCGGAGTGTCTGGCTTCACGAGCCCCGCGCGGGTTGCGTACCACCAGCTCCAGAAGAGCATTGCGCCCAGCATGAGAATGTTCAGCCAATACAGGCCCAGCGCGATGCGGTAGGCGATGAACTCCGCCAGCAGCCGAGTCGTGAACGGCAACACGGTAGTGGCCAAAAGAAACACGAGGTGAATCCAGGTCAGATCCCGCGAGCCTTCGGCGATGTGGTTGAGCTGTGTCTGTTGTCCAGCCCAGAAAATGCCGAGTGTCAGAAAGCTCATACCGTAGGTGATCCACTGCGGCCCCAGCGCTCCGAGCGCAGCCAGCAACTCGCCCTCGCTATGCACCTGCGCAGCCGCGGGAACGTGCAGGTCGAGCACCAGCAGCGTCATGGCCACGGCGAAGATGCCGTCGCTCAGCGCGGCAAGGCGGTCCAGGTTCCGGCCTTGGATGCGGTTATAAAGAGTTGGCATTGGAGATGCACGCCTCTTCTTAAAGATACTTCCGAATCACCGCCCCAAAGCGCGTGTAGAGGAACGACACGGCCAACAGCGCGAGCCCCAGAACGATCAGCGTTTTGTAGCGGTCGGCGGGAGCAAGCGCCCAAACGTCCATCAGAAGAATCTTGACCACGCTCACCAGCAGCAGCGCAAGCCCGGCGAGCCGGAAGCTGCGCTCCCCCACCGCAAGCGCAAAAAGAAACACGCCGACGCCCATCAGGCTCCAGGCGATCGTGATGTATCCGGAATTGAGCTTCACGGCCAGCGCCACAACCATCAATCCAAATGGAGCAAAGAAGAGCCACTGCTCGGGGCGGCGCAGCAGAACCACGATTTCTCGAATCGGCTCGATCCGATCGCCCTCCCAGAACTCCCGCTTGCGCAGTTGGAAGGCGAACGGCAGCGCCGCCAGCAGCACCAGCGCCGCCACCGCGAGATGGAAGAGCGGCCCGCGCCAGAAACCATTGGGTGCGTCGGCTGAGAGATCCAGAAAGACCCCGCGCACTGCCACTGCCACCGCCAGGGCCACGGCCCAGGCCACAAATGCGCGCCGCTTCATCCCCCACGCCAGGACCATCAGCAACGCCGCCATTCCTGCCCAGATCGCCGTCACCCATGCTGCGCCGCCGGGCACAGGAACCCAATCGGACGGGAAGCGATACGCAAACCAGAGCGCCACGGCGAGCGTGCCCAGCCCGTCAGCCAGCGTTCCGGCAATATGCTCGGCCTTTGTGCAGCGCTCGCGATTCAGCGTCCGCTCCAGCAACCAATACCCAACGGCAGCAAGCACAATCGCTTCAAGCAACGCCGAGTTGACGATGCTGAAAGAAGCGAGTTGCCCGGCCGGCGGGGCCGGCGCACCAAACTGAATATCGAAGGCAAGGCACTTCGCAAATGCTGCCCCGCTGAGGAGAATTCCCTGCCAGCGCAACGACTTCAATTGCAACGCCCGTCCCACTTCAAATAGCGCCACACCCAGCACCGCCCACACCGGCGCGAGATAGAGCGCGGGCGAAAGATCGCTGGCGGCAATTGCCAGCAATGTCGATGCCACCCACGAATAGGCCAGGGCAACGGGCGCGCGTGCGTCCTGCGGCGCAGGTTTGCCCCGCATTCCTGCGTAGATCAGCGCCACAGCGATCAGCATCGGCGCCTTGTGGTCCCACCAGCCCTGCCCGCTGCTCCAAAGAATCCAGGGGAACCATCCCAAGACTGCGCCCGCCGCAAGCAGGTCGGCCTGCACTGTCACCGCGCCAGCCTGGAATCGCCGCGCGACAAATCCCAAAACGAGGGCCAGCGCCAGCCAGCCCGGCACAACCCATACGGAAGGAAGCGCAACCCACAAAGCAGCGGCCGCGGCGACGGCCGCCAGATAGCTCGTCACTTTCATTGCGGCCGCTTCGAAGCCGCTCTCCGCGATCTGCGGCCAGCGCCGGGGGTAGATCTCTCCATGGACCCAATAAAGAACGGCTGCCAGCGCCAGAGCAACCGTCAGCGAGACGTGCCGATCCAGGTCGGGAGAATCGAGGCGGAAGAACATCAGGGGTATGACGTCGTGCACGGCCAGCACCAAGCCCGTCGCCAGCCCCGTCAGAAGACCAAGCCGCCGGAAGACCGGCTCACCCATCCGCAGTCCGCAGAGAGCCAGCACCTGCGCTTCGACCAGCCAAAGCACCGGCCAACTCACTCCGTGGAACTTGAACGGAACCGCGGCCACCAGCAGAAGCACTCCGATCGTCGAGAGCACCGCGAACGCCTGCCGCCGCCGCGCGCGCAGCGTGAAGGCAAACGCCAACTCGATTACACCCATCGATGCCAGCGCCCACCACGCCCACTCCAGATGCGCCGCCTGGTACTTCAGCAGGCTTAGCACGCCTCCGGCATTCAGCACCGCGGCCAGGGTCGAGATGTTCTCCTCGCGCTGGTCGAGCGGCGTGCGCAGCACGTACGCCAGCCGGAAGATGAGCCAATACATCACGATCAGCGCCACCGACGGCCAGAACTCCGCGAATGCAGCGTGATTCTCCGGCAGCACCAGCGAGAGCCAGACAAAATGGCTCAAGTAAACAATGACCAGTCCCACCGCCTCCAGCGCCGCCCAGTGCCGAATGGCCGTAACCACCACCAGCCCCAGAGCCAGCACCGCGCTGGCCGTCAAGCTAAAGACCACCGTTCCGCTCGACGCCTCAAGATGGCTGGTAAGCAACGTCACGAATCCCAGCAGAAACGCCAGTCCCGTCACCGCCTGCGAGCGGTACATCAGCGAGTGAGCCACCATCGCCGCCGCCACCAGCAGCATCAGCACCAGATCGGCTACCAGCGAATCCAGCACCCGCGCAGCCGGAATGTGATGCATCGCGAAGGTTGTAAAGAACGCCAGCGCCCATCCGCCACCGATCCCCGCGCGCGCAAAGATGCGGTACGTGGCCTTGCGCTCCAGCCACACGCCTCCAGCCAGCAGAGTGAAGCTGACCGCATAGCCGCACAGCACCTTCCCTGCCGGCCCCCAGCTTTGCAGCTTCCACGCCAGGAAGAATGCCACGCCCAGAACCACCAGGGCGACCCCGAGCTTGTTCAGCCAGTTCGTCCCAAACCGCTCTTCGAGCGAGAACACGCGCTCGGCGTCGAATGCCTCCTTCGCTTTCAGCTCTGCCGGCTGCCCGAAGGTCAGCGTCGGGTACTCCGGAGCAGCGGGCCCCGGCAAGCTCGCCGGCAGCGCAACGTTTCCATGCGCCTCGGCTGCGGAAACAAACGGCGCCGTCGCCGCCGGATGCAGTGTCGCCTCCGCCCGCACGGGCTCGGCTTCGAGAGCAGGCGCCGGAGGCGGTGCAGCTTGAACCGGCGGAGCAGCAGCCGGCACCGGCGGCATAGCCTGCCCAACCTCGGCCGTCGCATCCGCAGCACCGGAAACCGCCGCCACCGGCCCACGGCGCTCCGCCGCCTCCGTCTCGTGTGTCGCCGGCTCGGCGAGAGCCGCCACCCGCTGAACCAGATTCTCGACGTTCGTCTCCAGATACAGGATGCGGCCGAGCAATCCGTTCATCTCCTCGCGCAACTGTCTCGCACGCGAGTTCGCCGTCACGATCGCGATGATCGGCAGCGCGAAGATCGTCGCCACCACCAGCAGAATTAGAAACACAATGCCGTCCATATGCGTAGGTTGCCGGAATTATAGCCCCGCCCACCGCGCCCATCGGCAAACGAAGCGATTAGTCTCGCTCAGCCCCTCGGCTCTGGCGGCCTCCGCGTTAGGTGCCACACCCCCATCGCCAGCGCCAGCGCACACAGCCCATACGCCAGCGCCGCCATCTCCCCGCGACGGATCTGCCAGCCCTTCCAGCCCGCCGCTGCGCCGGCCAGCAGCATCACGGTGCCTCGCATTCGGTTCACGCGCGCGTCCTTTCCGGCTCGTTCGTCGCCGCTCAGGTGGTTTCCCACCCAGATCGTGTTAACGCGCCCTGGTCGCTGTTCTTCCGAAGTGCTCTTCGATCTCTTCGAGCGTCTTGCCCTTGGTCTCCGGCAGGAAGAACGCGGCCACCAGGAAGTAAACCACCGTGCTGCCGGCGAAGAGGAAGAACATCGACGAGTAGCCGTGCTGGCTGACGAAGGGCAGAAAGATCGCGGCCAGCGTGGTCGAGACCAGTTGGTTGATCACCAGCGCAAAGCTCATTCCGTTGGAGCGGATGCGCGTGGGCATCAGCTCGCTCAGCGCCAGCCACACCACGACTCCCGGTCCCAGCGCGTAGAACGCCATGAAGAGGTAAAGTCCCAACGCCACCAGGCCCCCGTGCCGGGCCCCTGGGACGCTGCCGACCAATGCTTTGTCGATTTTGAGCGGCGCGTTCTGCGCGGCCTCGAGGTTCGCGAAGGGGTTTTTGAACAGGGCCTCGATCCTGTTCGCCGGAACCGAGCTTGCGCGCGCGATTTCGATCGGCGCGGCCGCCGTGTCGTCCGAGCGCACGATGCTGGTGGCCGCGGTGAAGTCGCCGTAGGAATAGATGATCGCGAGCGACGCGCGATCGCTCTCGATGCCGCGGTCTGTGCCACCCGCCGCCGCGAGCAGCCTCGCTGCTTCGGCCGCATCGAAGCGCAGCGTCAGCTCGTTGCTCGACCCCACCTGCGCCTGAACCGCGTCGCGGCAATCGACGGACAGCTTCTCGGTCGTGCGGAACAGCAAGCCTACGCCGATCATGGCGACAATCACGCCGCCCGTGCCCATGGTCAGAAGGAATTTACGGCCCTTGCGATCGACGAGCATCATCCCAATCATGGTCGCGAGGAAGTTGACCACCGTAAAAACAACGTAGCCCCAATGCGCGCCGAGGTCGCTCAAGCCGCTCTGCAGCAGGATGTTGGTGTTGTAGCCGATGACGGAGTTCACGCCCGTTGCCTGGTTGCAGGCCAGGATGACGCAGGCCAGCAGGAACGGAACAACGTATTTGCGCCGCAGGAGCGAGTCGCGGATCTGTTTGCCGGCCGTTGCGCGCGCCGCATGCGCCGCGGCCTCCATCTCTTCGAGTTCGAGCGCGGCCTGTTCGGGACTGCGCGAGCGCAGCAGCGCCACGTGCGCCCGATCCTTCTTCCCGCGACGGAAGAGCCATCGCGGCGACTCGGTGACAAACAGGCTACCTAGCACGAACAAGGCGCCCGGAGGCAGCGACACCCAGAAGATGCTCCGCCACGCGTGGTCCTTGAAGCGGAAGAGCGCGGCGGCGTCGCCCAGCTTCGCCACCGCGTCCACGCGATAGCTGAAGTACATGCCGATCAGCGCCGCGGCCACGATCCCCAGCGTGAGCAGCCACTGGAAGACCCCTGTGCCTTTGCCCCGCCCCGACGCCGCCAGGCATTCGGCCAGATACAGCGGAACCACGACGCCGATCAGTCCGCCGCTCATGCCCTGCAGCAGGCGGCCGAAGAAGAGCGGCGCATAGCCCTGGGAGAGCGCGATCACCGGAATGCTGACCACGAAGGCGCAGCCGCTCAGGAGCATCAGGGGCTTGCGGCCCATCCAGTCGGCGAGCAGGCCGGCAAACAGCGTAGAGAAGACGCTGCCCAGCAGCACCGCCGCCACGATGACCGAGAGCTGCGACGGCGTCAGGTGCGATGTGGCCTGCAGGTAGGGAACCGCTCCGCCGATGATGCCGACGTCGATGCCGTAAAGCAGCCCGCCCAGGCCGGCCACGAGCAGAAGGAAGGCGTTATATCGGCGCGTCGCGGCACAGTCGGACGACGCCGGGCGAGTGAATGCGGTGTCCATGTGACTCCCCAGTCTACAATGGTCGCGTCGACCCCTCGCGCTCGGTGGTATAGAGCGGAAAGAAGGAAGCTTTTGCCTGGCCTGAAACGGACCCTCCTCCTCTCGTTCATCCTGTTGCCTGTCCCCTGTTCCCTGTTCCCTGTTTCATCTGCGGCGCAAGCGCAGGTCCACCTGCTGCCGGCGCCGCGCGAGGCGCACTTCGCGCAGGCCGTCGACCTGCCGGCCCGGGTCGCGGTCGCCGTTCCCGGCCGCGACGCGGAGGACCAGTTCGCCGCACATGACCTGGAAGAGGCGCTCAGGCGGATCGCACCCGCCGAAGAGACGGCCCGCCCCGCTGCCGCGCCGGCAGCCTATCGTGTGACGCTTCTCCGCGCCGGCTCCGCCGAGGCCAGGGCCCTCCTGGCCCGCAACAAGCTCACCTTCGACCCCATCATGGAATCGGAGGGCTATGTCCTGGTCGTCGAGCCGCACGACGCCGCCATCATCGGCGCAAACGGGGCGGGCGTCTTCTACGGCGTCGAGACCTTCAAGCAGCTCCTGCCGCTGCCGGGAGCGCCGCGCGTGCTGCCCACGGGCACGGTGCGCGACTGGCCCGCCATGCGCTACCGCGGCATCAGCGACGATCTCTCCCGCGGCCCATTCCCCACCCTCGAATTCCAGAAGCACCAGATTCGCGTGTTTGCCTCGTTCAAGATCAACATCTACTCGCCATACTTGGAGCACACGCTGCTTTATCCCGATCATCTGCTGGCCGCGCCGCCGGGCAGCTCGCTCACGCCGGCGCAGGCTGCGGAATTGGTCGCCTACGCCCGCCAATACCACGTCACCATCGTGCCGGACCAGGAGGCCTTCGGCCATCTGCACCATGTCCTCAAGTGGGAGCAGTACCAGGACATGGCGGAGACTCCGCACGGCTATGTGCTTGCGCCCGGCCAGGCAGGAACGCTGCCGCTCATCAAGGATTGGTTTACGCAGATCGCACAGGAGTTTCCGTCGCCGTTTATTAACATCGGCGCCGACGAGACCTGGGACCTGGGCACCGGGCGCACGCACGACGCTGTCGCGCAGCAGGGCTACGGGCCGGTCTATGTCGCCTTCTTGAAGCAGATTCACGACGAACTGGCGCCGCTGAACCGCCGGCTGCTGTTCTGGGGTGACATTGGCGACGCCAACCCGGGCGCCGTCGCCGGAGTGCCCAAGGACATGATCGCCGTGCCGTGGAACTACTGGAGCACGACCGGGTTCGACAAGATGATTGAGCCCTTCGCGAAGAACGGCATCGAGACATGGGTCGCGCCCGGTGACGCGAATTGGAACGAGGTTTATCCCGTGGCCAAACTGGCGCTCTGGAACATCCAGGCGTTCATCCGCGACGGCCAGCGGCTGGGATCTACCGGCGCGCTGACCACGGTGTGGAACGACGACGGCGAGGGTCTCTTCAACATGAATTGGTACGGGTTGCTCTTCGGCGCGGTGGCCGCGTGGCAGCCCGGGGAGAGCTCTATCGCCGACTACCAGGACAGCTACGGCGCGGTCTTTCACCTGGATGCCAGCGGGAAGATCGACGAGGCCGAAAAGGAGTTGATGGCGGCGCAGGAAGCCATCGTCAACGCCAAGACGGGCATGAGGAGCGACGAACTCTTCTGGCTCGATCCGTGGAGCGCGCAGGGGCAGGATGCTTCGTCGAAACTGTTGCCGGGGGCAAAGGACTTGCGGCTCCACGCCGAGCGCGCCATCGTCCTGCTGGACCAGGCTCGCCAGGACAATCCGAAGCTTGCCGAGCCGGAGGCGCTGGATGCCATGGATCTGGGCGCGCGGCGGCTCGATTTCATCGGCCTGAAATTCGAGCTTGCCGACGAAATGGCGACGGCGTATGCCACGGCGGCCGCTCAGCAGCACGACAAGACACGAACCGAGGCAACGGATCATCTCCTCGGCGAAATCAGTGGCGCAAACGGCAAATGCCAGGACCTTCGCGACGGCTACTCGGCCTTGAAGGGCGAATATAGCCAGGTGTGGCTCGGCGAGAATCGTCCCTATTGGCTCGACAACGTGACCGTCCGCTTCGATCTGGGCATCGAACTTTGGCAGCAGCGCGCCGACCTGCTTGCTGCCGGAATCCGCGGCTGGCGCACCGGTCACGATCTGCCCGCGGCCACAGCAGTGGGATTGCCAGCGCCCGCGGGGACCGGGCATTGAGGTCGCCGTCCGTGCTCTGGCTCTCACCGTCGTGCCGAGTGCGGCGGCTCGCTGACCGGCAAAGTTGCCGGCTAGGGGCTCGGACTCGAACCAAATCGATAACAGGCGCGAAGATTTCTCTCGGAACCCGCAGGTCCAGGATGCACACTAGATTCATGCACGAGCGCTCCGCAAAAAGGGAGCTTCCTATCGTTCTGCTCGTCGATGACGACCTGGTCAGCCGGGAAGTGACGGCCACGGTGCTCACCATGAGCGGCTACACCGTTCACACCGCCGTGAGCGGCGCGGATTCGCTCGAAATGCTGGGCAAGGGAGTGTGCAAACCGGGGCTGATCCTGATGGACGCCCAGATGCCTGGCCTGAGCGGGACCGAGCTGATCGCCGCGTTCCGCGCCCGCACCAAGGCCCCGGTCTTCGCCGTCAGCGGCAGCAACCCGCCGCCGGAAGTGGCGGCTGCGGCAGACGGCTTCCTGCTGAAGCCTTTCCGTGCCGATGCCCTCGACCGGCTGCTCGAGGGAGGCGCGCAGGAACCTGCGCCTTCGCTGCTCGATCCCGATGAGCCCGTCGTCAGTCCCGAGGTGCTGGCGCAGTTTCGCAAGGTCATGCCGGAATCCGCGGTGCGGCAGATTTATTCCGCCGTCGTCGCCGATCTCGCCAAGCGAATCGAGCTGTTGGGGGCCGCAATCGCCCGAGGCGACAGCGCCGAGATTCGCCGCATCGGCCACGCCATCAAGGGCGGATGCGGCATGGCAGGCGCCGTTCAGGCCGCCCGTCTGGGAGCGCTTTTGGAGAGCGGGCCGGGCCCTTCGAAGGATAACCACTTGGATAACAGCGCCAGATTGCTCCGCGATTTACGCGCCGCCGCTCGTGGACTGGAGCGTATGCTGGATGCTGAGTTGCCTGCCTGAGTCGACGCATTTCTCTGCGTGCGGACTGGGCCTCGTGGAGGCGTGTAGCCAAGATGGAACGACCCATTCGAATCGTGTTGGCGGATGACCACCCGGTTGTCCGGATCGGCGTGCGCAACATGCTGACGGAAAAGGATGGCTTCGACGTGGTCGGCGAGGCGGCCGACGGGGACGAGGCCATTACCGAAACCCTCGAAAAACAGCCCGACGTTTTGCTTCTCGATGTATCGATGCCGCGCCTGCCCGGCCTTGAGGCGATGCGCGCCATCATGAACGGCCCCTCTACCGCCAAGATCCTTCTTCTTACCTCGACCATCACCACGCAGCAGATCATCGAGGCTCTCCAGATCGGCGCCCGGGGCATCGTGCTCAAGGACGCGCTGGCCAACCATCTGCAAACGGCCATCCGCACGGTTTATGCCGGCGACTACTGGATCGGCGGCAAGCGTGTGGTCAATCTGGTTTCCGCGCTTCACGACCTGATGCAGCAGGCTGCCGTGCCGCAACGCAAGACCTACGGCCTCACTCCGCGCGAGCTTGAGGTGGTGGGGTGCATTGTGGAGGGGTGCAGCAACCGCGATATCGCCAAGCAGTTCTCGCTGAGCGAGGAAACGGTCAAGCGGCATCTGTCGAACATCTTCGACAAGACCGGGGTCTCGACGCGGCTGGAGCTGGCGCTGTTCGCCATCGCGCACCACCTCATCACGCCGCAATAGTGGGATCTGCCGCCGCGCGCTATTCTGGTTCTGCCGATGCGGTGCATTGGCCGGCAGGAGTGCGCATGGGAGAACTAAGCAGGATCGGCATTGCCCTCGATTCCGAGCTATTGAAGCGGTTCGACCGTTCCATTGAGAAGAGCGGATACACGAATCGTTCCGAAGCCTTTCGCGACCTGATCCGCGACCGGCTGGTCCGCGAGCAAACCGCTGCGCCCGACGCCACGGTTGTGGGCACCGTCACTCTTATCTACAACCATCATGCCCACGGGATCACCGAGAAGCTCACTGAAGCGCAGCACGAACACCACGACCTGGTTGTCTCGACGAGTCACGCGCATCTGGACCATGATTCCTGCCTCGAAGTGTTAATTGTTCACGGCAAGGCTGCCCGTGTGCAGCGCTTCGCCGATCTTCTTATCGGCCTCAAAGGCGTGCAGCACGGCCGCTTGGTGATGACCGTCCCGACGCACGGGCTGGCGCACGGGCACAAGCATCCGCACAGCCACTAATTCGTCGCGCGCGTGCCCCGGTCGTGACGATTGTGCCGTCACGGCCGGTATAGGAACAATCGATGCATGGAAGCATGCCGCGGCATCTGTCAAAAGCTTCTTCCTAACGAGAACCGCAACAGAAACGGTTCGGTGGGGTGGTTAACACGCCCGAATGCCGGCGCGGCTGTTGGAGCGATTTGGTAGGTATAGGCGTAGTCGATATCGGCATCTTTACGGTTCAGCATGTTCAACAATTGGGTTGTAACGTGCCATTTCTTGAAAAATTGATAACCGACTTCCCCATTGAGCAACACCGTTTGACTCGACTGATAGAGTCCGTCCGACGTCAAGCAGCGCGGGCCAAAGTAACGCAGGCGCAAACTCGACGTAAGGCCTTTCAAATCGTGCAATGCGACGCCCGATGAAATCACCACCTTCACCGCTTCGGGTACCAGCTTGCCGCCGGGACCGCTCTCCTGCCAATTGACAGTGCCATCCGGCGTGCCGTTGACCGACAGAGCAGCCTTGACCACGCTTTGCGCCGCATCGTCGGGATCGATCTGGGTAAACTGGGCCCTGGAGTCGGCAATATCGAAATCGACCGCCAGATGCTCCGCTGGCGTGTAGTAGTTCGCCCATTCGAGGCCGTAGCGGTTGCTCGACTGTTCCGAAGCGGACGTGCCTCCGGTGTCGCCATCCTGCATCAGTTCGGAATTACTGCGGAGATACCAGAGCGAAAGGGTGCTCTGCAGGTGGGGAACGGCCGTAGTGCGCACGCCGATCTCTCCGCCCTTGGTTTGGACCAGGGGAGAAATGGGCGTGTTCGCCGTATTGGGGTAGGGATTGTCCGGCGAGACGGGTTCCACCTGTTGCGTTGCGCCACGCCCGTCGTTCGAGTGAAAACTGAATCCGCCCTGCAAATAGAACTCAGTATTGGACCAGGGGCCGAGGATCAAACTTACTTTGGGGCTGGGCAGGAACTTGGTGGCCGAGCCGGAGTTGGCCGCGTTCACCGTTTCGGTGGTGCCGTCGGGCAAAGTTGTCATATCGGTCGGGTAAGCCAGGCTGGTGACGACAAATTTTTCGTCGTCGCCGCGCAGGGCCAGGACCGAGCGGAATTTGCTCGCCCACTGGATTTTGTTTTCCACATACGCACTGCCGATCGTGTCGGTAAAGTTATCCCGTTCCGTGGTCGCCGGCAATGTAGGGCACGTTGTGTTGGCGACAGTGGTCGAGTCGGTGGTGCCGTCGGGCAATGTTAGACCAAGAACGATTTCGGAGTTGGGGAGGTTGACGCAGTTGCGTCCACTGGAACTGCCCACAGGAAAGAAGCTGGCGCCGGTAGCCGAATAATCGGTCTTGGCCGTGCGCACGCGATTTGCCGAGCGGTAAAGGCCGTTGTTGATCCAATCGTTGCGCAATTGCAGACCGAACGTGTTTGACATCTTGCGGCCATACCATGTGCTGAAGATCGTGTCGTGCGCGTCGAACCCTGCCACCCAGCGCCTGTCCTGCTGGTCGAACTGGTCGCCCTCCAGATAGTCCACCAGATAGTACGTGAAATCGGAAAACAAATTCATGTCGTAATAAAACACATAGGCCGAGATCTTCGACTCGGAATTGTCGCTTTGGCGATGCCACTCGCCCTGCAAACTATAACGCTGCGAGTGCCCGCCGTCAGAGGGGTTCAGCGTGCCGAAGAAACCAACGACGGATTGGGCGGCAACGGGGATCTGATCGCTCGAGTTCCATTTTCCGTGGTAGGCATGGGCGGTGATGCTGACGCCATTGGCGTCGTCGCCCTGGCTGTAAGTCAGCAGGCCGTTGAGTTTGTTAAAACCATCCGGATGCACCCATGGGCCGTCGTAGTAGTATTCTTCTCCGCCGTAGAGCAAATTGCCCTTGCCGAGTTTTTGCGATGCGCCGAAAACGGCCCGCCCATAGGTATGCGTGCCGCCCTCCAACTTGAAGAAGTTCTCGGGCAGCGTCTTGAAGAATTCCACATGGGCGTTCGCCGCCGAGCTGAAGTTGCCGACATTGGCGTAATAAGGGCCTTTCTCGAAATCCACCCGCTCGACAAATTCCGGGATGACGGTGTTCATGTCCGAGTAGCCTTCGCCGTGCGCGTGCGAGGGCAGGTTCAGCGGCATATCGTCGAGGAAAATGGCGATATCCGTGCCGTGGTCGAGATTGAAGCCGCGAAGGAAATATTGGTTGGCCTTGCCGCCGCCGGCGTGCTGCGTGATGATGAGACCGGGAACCGTCTCCAAGACTTCTCCCGAACGAAGGATCGGCCGATCCTGAATCTCCGTTGCGCCTACCGTTCCCTCGCTGCCGGATTCGGCGATTCCGATCAGGTCATCCTCACGGCCTTGCACGTTGACGGTGGTGCTCACGGAGCCCACTACCAGAGGGATACGCAGCGGGGCCGGCGCCCCGGCGGTCCCTATGGTGACCAGGATCTCTTTGGTTTCAAAACCGGGATTCATTACGACGAGCCGATAATTGCCTGCCGCGAGTCCAGTAAACAGGAAGGCTCCGTTCGTGTCCGAATGTGCCGTTTTTAGTACAGCACCGTTCGCGCCCAGAACATGCACGTCTGCCCCGGCAATTACCGCGCCAGATGTGTCAACAACAGTTCCCGATAGCTGAGGCGAAGAAGCCTTATCGCTCGCGGCGACCGGCGTCTTCTCCTGCGCGGCAACGCCGTCCGCGCCGTTTGCCCGCGCCAGCCAGCCGAGAAGAAGCACCAGAACAAACAGCCCGCGCATTGGTGCTTTTCCAACACTCATACCTGAACCCTACCCGCCGGCCCGTGCTCCCGGCTGTGAGTGCGGTCACACGAAAACACAATTCGTGCTACTTGTGCGGGCATCGTCGCACGAAGTGGGAAGTAGTGCTACTGGGCGCCCTCCGGAACGGAAGGGGCTCCGTGCCGTACAATTCGAACCGTTTGGAGAAGAAAGCGATGCCCCGATCCTGGAGAACGAGCTGGTCCTGTCTGGCGGCTGGTTTGCTTGCCGCCGCGCAGGCTTCATCGCAGACGCCGGAACCGCACGCGGCGACGATCCCGCTCGAGTGCGCGCAGGTCGATTGCCGATTGCTTGCGGGGCCGCCTCGGACGGCGGGAATGCGCAGCGGTTTTGTGCGCCTCAAGCCGGGGCAAACGGTGGGCTGGCACACCACCGGCGACAACGAGGAATCGCTGGTCGTTCTGCACGGAAAGGGACGGGCGCTAATCGACGGCCAGCCTTCGGTCCCGTTCGCAGCTCCCGCGCTCGTTTACATCCCGCGCGCGACGCGACACAACGTGGAGAACACGGGGAACTATCCGCTGGAATACGAGTACGTGGTTGCGCACGCAGCGGCGCCATGAGGGACGTTCTGAATTCTATTTCGTGGCGGCAGGGCGATTTCTGGCCGCCGCCTTTTCCAGCGCCGGTAGTGTGCCCCTGGGGAAATCCGTGGACCGGCGCACCACGAGCCTGGTTGTAACCGGCCACTCTTTTTGAGCGGCCAACGGGTGTCCCGGCTCGGCGCCGGAACGCAGCGCTTGCACCGCGGCCGCGGCCAGCTCTTTACACGACATTTGCACCGTGGTCAGCGGCGGAAGCATGAACTGCGACAGGTGGATGTCGTCGAATCCCACCACGGAAACATCGCCCGGCACTTTGTATTTTGTGTCGTCGAGCGCGTGCAACACACCGATGGCCGTCAGGTCGTTCGAGCACACGACCGCAGTGGGCAGTTCGGGCAGCGCAATCAGCTTTTCCATGGCCGTCTTTCCGCCCTCCATGGTGTGATTCCCTTCAATAAGGAACTCGGCGGGTACAGCTAGGCCCAGCTCAGCCATGAATTTCGAGAATGCGTTGCGGCGCGCAGCAGCGGTACGCATCCGCAGCGGACCACTGATGAACGCGATCCGGCGATGTCCCAGAGCCGCCAGGTGCTGAACCGCCTCGCGGATCCCCCGGCCGTAATCGACCCTGAGAAGGCGAATGTTGGACAGGTCCGGCCCGGCGTCGACAAACACCATCGGAAAGGGATGCTCCACCAGCTTCTGAACCATCTCCTCCTCAATACCGAAGGTCATCACAGCCACGCCGTCCACGCTACGCTGCTGCATGCGCCGAATCAGCGATTCGGTGCGCGCCGGATCGTAGTTTGTCGATCCGATCATCACTTCGTATCCCTGCGCCACAGCCAGGTTCTCGAATTCCTGTACCAGCTCCGGGAAGAATGGATTGGTGATCTCCGAGACCACGAGGCCGAGGATGCGGCTGCGCCCGGAAACCAGGGCGCGCGCCTGCGTGTTGGGCACGTAGCCCACATCGTCCACTGCCTTCCAAACGCGCTTGGCCAGTTCCGGATCGACGGTGGGTATGCGGTTGACCACCCGCGATACAGTGGCGATGGAAACACGGGCGCGCTTCGCCACATCGTGGATGTTCACGGAGGGATGGAGGCGGTTTCTTGCGCTTTTCCCGCGTTCGCTCATCGCAAGTCGATTGTATCCTTTTCCGGGCGTTTCTCAACCACTGAAAGAAGAGGGCCGCGAAAAGCCCCTTGGATTCCTGTGCTTATGGCCGGGATCTTCTTGCGCTTCGTGCGATCGGCAGCAGGGAGCGGGCATTCCAGTAAACGCTCTCTTCCCGTCCGCGCGAGATCCGGGAGCCGGATGCCCGGCGCGACGGAGAGCAGGCTAAGCGCGACTCGAGCGGATCCAGCTTTGCCGTGGCGCGAAGCCGCAAAGGCCAAGTGGCTCTTCCCTTGAGAGGCGCCGCATCGAATGACGCCGGCAATAACGCATGAACTTCAGGATGGATGATTCTGCGACCCGCTCGCCACTTCGAGCGCGTGGCGCAGCAGCGAGAGAATTGCCTCCAGGCTCTCCCTGGCGCCCCGCTGGCTGCCGGGCAGATTGACGATCAACGTGGCGCCTCGCAATCCTGCTACACCCCGCGAAAGCCAGGCGTACGGATTGCTCTCGGCCCCTCTGGTGCGCATGGCCTCTGCCAGTCCCGGCGCCTCTCGGTCGATGACGCGCCGCGTGGCCTCCGGCGTGCGATCGCGCGGTCCCAAGCCGCTTCCGCCCACAGTGAGCACAAGGTCTGCGCCGCCGTGCGCCAACTGCTCGAGCGCCGCGGCGATTGCCTCCTCGTCGTCCTTGAGGAGAGCGGTTTGAATCTCTGCCTCGGGCCACTCGCGCCGGAGCAAGGCAATTACCGCCGGGCCCGCGGTGTCAGTCTGTTGACCCGCGGAACACCGGTCGGAGATGGTCAGCACCGCGAAACGCATGAGCCGATTGTAAGCGCTATTCCGGAGACAACATCTTGATGGTGTGCAGCCAGGTCTCGACGAGCTTCGGCCAGCCCATGATGGGAAAGTCTCTGGGACGCAAGCCGTATCCGTGCCCTCCCTCGGCGTAAACGTGCAGCTCGGCAGGCGCGCCGGCGTTCTTCAGCGCCATGAAGTAGACGACCGCATTCTCCACGTGGGCGGGATCGTTTTCCGCCTGCAGGATGAATGTCGGCGGGGCACCGGGAGTGGGGTGAATGCCTGGGCTCAAGGCGAAGTTCTGATCTTCCAGGGCCAGGTAACCGGGATACAGGACCACGGAGAAATCCGGCCTGCAGCTCAGCTTGTCGGCATCGTCGACCGGCTCGTAAAGGCGGTTTGCGTAATTGCTGCTGAGGGCCGCGGAAAGGTACGCGCCCGCCGAAAAGCCCAGCACTCCGACGCGATGCGGATCGATGCCCCACTCCGAGGCGTGCAGGCGCACCAGTCCAATGGCACGTTGGGCATCCTGCAAAGCTGCCGCCGACTTCGGATAGGGACCCGTGCCCGGCACCCGATATTTGAGAAGGACGCAGGTCACGCCAGCCCGGCTGAGCCAGTCGCAGACCTCCGTGCCTTCCAGGTCGATAGCCAGAATGTTGTAGCCGCCACCCGGAAACACGACCACGGCAGCGCCTGTGTTGTTCCCCTTCGGCGTGTAGAGGGTGATCGCCGGCGCCGACACATTGCTCAATTGAATGTAGGGCCATCCGACCGTCATTGCCATCCCCGGCATTTTGGTGGCCTCTTCGGGAGGCATATTGGCCTTTGCCCCAGGCGGCGTCCCGGGCCAAACTGCGATGGTTGGATGATCCGGCGGGGGCGGCCATGCCGCGGCGGGCTGCGCTGGCTGCGCCAGGCCGGTTGCGGCAAACACCGCAGCCGCGGCGATCAGAATCGTGCATTGTTTCATTTCAAGGAATCTCCCCATTTGGATTGACAGGGGATCATCGCAGGCGCGCGGTCTTTTGAGCAAACGGCCGCGATGGCCGCTGCCAAGAGCCAGTCCTACGGCGCAGATTCCTCTTCCCAGACGCGGAGCAGGAGCCCTCCGGAGGAGTGCTGGAAGGCGATGGCAAGCGAATTCGCGACAACGGTTCGCGTGCAATCCCCCTCGGCCGCAACAGACGATTCCGGCAAACTCAAGGAAGTGGGCCGAGGAAGCGCGGATTTGATCACGCCCCCGATCATGTTTGCGATTTCCCGGATTGCGTCGAGTGCGTCCACCTCGCTGACGGTCTCCGGCGGCTGCATCAGCATGGCGGCCGTTGCGGTACGCGCCAGACCTTCGGCTAGGCGCACCTCGATTCGCCCCTTCCAGGCTCCGGAGATGCTGACGCAGCCCATCAGGTGTCCGGGGCTGACGCAGAATCCCTCTGCATCCGGCACCGGATCCAACTGCATATTCAGCATTTGCTCCCAGAACTGGGCGTTGGCTTTCATGAGCGACGCCGCGTCGATCTCGACCTGCATGGGAAGCTCCTGCCAGTTGCCTGGCCTGACAACTTCGAGCCCTATCAAACCCTATCGGGCCATTCTTCGCAGGCATTAGCAGAGCCGGTGCGCCAAAGGCGATCAAACGGCCGGCGGCCGCGCGCCGCGAGACTGGATTATGATGTGATTTAGGTCACTTTCCGCGGTGCGCCGGGGCACATCCCGGCCCCTTGGCCAGTGACACGCTTTTCGGTGTGAGGTGGTTGCCATGCGGGAATCGGGACCCGGCTGCTGGACGCATCCAGCGACGATACTCATCGCTACCGACCTGAGCGATCTGGATCACCTCATGCCATTTGCCCTGGAACAGGCTGGTGAGACCGGGGCCCGGCTGATTCTCCTGCATGTTCTTTCTTCCGCCGCGGCGATCGGGGCCGATGCCGCGGGGATGCCGTACTACGACACGGTGGGCGCATTGGAAGTTGCCGAACAGACGCTTCAGCCGTGGTGCGAGGCGGCGGCCCGGCGCGGCATCCGCTGCGAAGCGCTGGTGCGCGAAGGCCAGGCTGCCGCTCAAATTGCAGCCGCGGTCCGGCAATTCCACGCCGACCGCGTGCTGGTCGGGACACGGGGCCGAAGCAAGTTAAGCAAGCTGCTCATCGGCTCTGTGGCAGAACAAGTGCTGCGCTCGGTCAACCTCCCGGTCATTACCGTGGGACCCGAGGCTCATCTCCCGGTGGACAGAGGCGAGGAACGCGTCGTCCTGCATGCCACCACACTTCGAGAGACCTCTCGCCCGAGCGCGGCGCTTGCCTGCCAGATCGCGGCTTCCCAAAAGGCGAAGCTCGTTCTGCTTCACGTACTTCCCCAGGCTCCAGAGAAGGAGCGCAAGGACATGGCCGCCGGAATGGACTCCTCGGCCATGGTCGAATTGCGGATTCTTGCCGAGGAAACCGGCGCCGGCTGCTGCTCCGCGGTCGAGCCGGTGGTCATTCACGGCAATCCGTCCATTGAGATTCTGGCTCTGGCATCGGAACGGCGGGCCAGCCTGATCGTGCTGGGCGCCACCCGCCGCTTGGCCTTAGAGAACCTGACGCGCGATCGCACCGTCTATCGCGTGCTGGCCCACGCGCGCTGCCCGGTACTCACGCTGCGGGAGCCGCAGGCCATGCCCCAGGAGGCACACGCCGAATCCGCGGCGGCCCATCAATAAAGTGGCAATTCGCGGCGATTCCGCGGCAGCTCCCTGCGTATCAAGAAGCCGTTCGCCAGGCGGTGTCTGTACCGGCCGTCTCCCTGGCAATGTCTCGGGGTTTGTTCTCGCTGTTCTTTCCAGAGCCTGCCCGCGCGAAGGGGATCAGCCTCTTACGGCATCTTTCGTGCAGTCGATAGAGCGCGTGCAAGCGAGTCAGGCCTTCCGGGCGCTGGCATTCCGATTTTAGACCGCAGATCTCCGACGCCAGCGAATGAAGCTGACGGTGCAGCATGTCGAGAGCCTGAATTGCAGGGAGCATGCGGCGCGACGAGTGCGCCTGGTCGTCGAGCCACACCCCGAAGTGGCACTCGCCAATATCGAGCCCTGGCGGAGTCGCACGTTTGCCCTCAAGGAAGGCCTCGATGGCCCCCAGCCAGGCGCGGTGCTCCACCGCGGCGAACAATACCGCGCGATTGTCGTCATGAACGGGAGGTACTTCAGACCAGAGAGGATCGGGACGCCACGCTGCCGCCCACGCCCGAACGTCGCCCGCAGGCATCGGGCGTGCGATGCCATAGCCCTGGGCAAGATCGCACCCCATCTGCAGCAACATCAAACCGTGTTCCGCCGTTTCCACTCCCTCTGCGATCACCTGACGGTGGAATGCCGCAGCCAATCCCAGGACGCCTTCCAGAATCGTCAGGTTCTCCGGCTCTTCGAGCATGTCGCGCACGAAGCTCTGGTCGATCTTGAGAACATTGGCGGGCAACCGCTTGAGATAGGTCAGCGACGAGTAGCCGGTGCCGAAATCGTCCAGGCCGATGGCGACGCCCAACTCGCGGCACGCGGTAAGCACCTGGGAGGTTCGTACGACGTCCTGCATAGCGCTTGTTTCCACCACTTCCAGTTCCAGGCTTGGCGGCCTCACGGTGGGATGCGCCGCGAGCCGCGCGCGCAGGCGGTCGGCAAAATCCGGCTGCTGCAATTCGGCCGCACCGACATTCACACTGACGGGAATGTCCAGGCCCTCGGCCTGCCACGTCTCCATCTGCGTGAGAGCCGTCTCCAGCACCCATTCGCCCAACTCGACAGACAGCGGGTGGTCCTCGATGACCGGTAGGAACATGCCCGGCGGAAGCAGGCCGCGCTCCGGATGCTGCCAGCGGATCAACGCTTCGGCCCCGATCACCTTGCCGGTCCGCATGTTGACCTTGGGCTGGTAGTGGAGGACAAACTGCTTGGCCTCCAGCGCCAGGCGAATGTGCTCGATATTCTCGTGGCGGCCGCGCACGAGCTGGTCCTGGCTGGGATCGAAAACGCTGAAGCGCTTTTTCCCCGCCAGTTTGGCCTGGTACAGCGCCTGCCCGGCTTGGCGCAGAAGCACGTCGGCATCCACGTCTTCCGCCTGCGGATAAAAGGCGACGCCGGCGCTGGCCGATACGCGCAGCAGGACCTCGCCGATCTGGGCTTCTTCGGCCGCGGATGCTAGCAAGCGGTTCAGCGTGGATGTACACGCAGCGGCGTCGTCCAGATCGAGGATCACCGCCGCGAACTCGTCTCCGCCCAGCCGGGCCAGCGTGTCGCCTTCGCGCAATGCGCGCTTCATCCGGAAGGCCAGCGCGGTCAACAGCACGTCGCCGGTCAAGTGGCCGTAGCGATCGTTGACGGCCTTGAAGCCATCGATGTCGAAGTAGGCCACAGCCAGCAGCCGCTTGGTCCTGTGCGCATGAGCCATGGCCTGGCGCAGCCGGTCGGCGAACAGCACACGATTGGGAAGCCCGGTGAGCGCATCGTAGTGCGCGATGTGCTCCAACTGTTTCTCGTGCTCCTTGATCTCCGTAATATCCGAGAACAGGCCGACATACTGGACGACGTCTCCGTTGGCGTCGCGGAGGGCATTCACGGTGAGCATCTCCGCGAAGACGTCGCCGTTCTTGGTGCGGTTCCAGAGTTCCCCGGACCAGTGGCCGTCGCGGATGAGAGATTCCCAGAGCTTGTCGTAGAACTCCTTGTTCTGCAGGCCGGATTTGAACAACTGGGGGCTGTGGCCCAGCACCTCTTCGCGGGTATAGCCGGTGATCTGCGTGAAGGCTTCATTGACTTCGAGAATCGTCCCCGTGCGATCTGTGATCACGATGCCTTCGCGTGCGCCGGTGAAGACGCTGGCGGCCAGGCTCAGGCGGTCCTCGGCCTTCTTTCGCTGTGTAATGTCCTCGGCGAAGACCAGCACGCCGCCAATCGAACCGTCTCCCGCCCGCCAGGGCAGAATCTCTCGGCGATACCAGATCGCGCTGCCATCGGCGCGATCCATGTGGCTCTCCGGAATCCGGACCGCTTCGCCTGTCAGGGCGCGCCGATGCTCCTCTTTCCAGCTTTCGGGAATACCGGCGACGACATCGTAGTGGGAACGCCCTAGGATCTCGTCCTCCGTCACCTTCAGCATGTTGAGCCATCGCTGGCTTACGGCCAGGTAGCGCATTTCGGTGTCGAACATGGCTAGGGCAACCGGCGCCTGCCCGATGAACAGTTGGAGCAACTCCTTGCTCTCGCGCAGTTCCGCTTCGGCCCGTTTCTCTTCCATGATGTTTTCGGAGAAGATAATGATGCCGCCGATACTGCCGTCACCCATGCGCCAAGGCCGGATCTCCCGGCGTAACCATCGCCGGCTTCCGTCAAGTCTCGGCGCGAAGATCTCGCTGGCCGGGACGATTTCCCCCGCCAGAACGCGTCGATGCAACTCCTTCCAGCTTTCAGGGATAGTGGGATGCACCTCGTAGTGGGAGCGGCCGATGACATCGCCGAACTTGAGTCTCTCATCCTGGAGCCAACGGCAACTGACCGCCAAGTAGCGCATATCGCGGTCCAGCATGGCCAGGGCGACCGGCGCCTGCTCGATGAACAGTTGCAGCAACTCCTTGCTTGCGCGGAGCGCGGATTCGGACTTCTTCTGCTCGGTGATGTCCTGGGTGAAGATGACGATGCCCCCAACCGAGCCGTCGCTTGTCCGCCACGGAACCATACCGCGTTGCAACCATCGCGCCGATCCGTCTGGTCCTATGAGCCGTCTCGTGCTGTTTTGGATATGCTCGCCCGCCAAACAGCGCCGGTGATCCGCGCGCCATTCCTCCGGTAGCACGGGGAACCCCTCGTAGATCGACCGGCCCAGAAGCTCCACTTCGGGGAGAGAATACACTTCCCGCCACTTCTGGTTTAGGGCCAGGTAGCGCATCTCGCAGTCAAACATGGCCATACCCGCCGGCGCATGATCGACAAACAGTTGCAGCAGTTCCTTGCTCTCGCGCAGAGCCGCGTCGGCCTGCTGCAGTTCCGTTACGTCCTGGATTGTGCCCCGGAGAGACAACGGTTTCCCCCGGGCATCGAGTTCCAGCTTGGCGTGGATGCGGATCCAGCGCACCTCCCGGTCGTTCCAACGGACGATGCGGTATGCCCCTTCGGAGTAGGATTCCTCACCGCTGAGGTAAGCTTTGAAGCGCTTATCGAGCGCTGCCCTGTCGTCGGGATGGATCAGCGGCCAGAACCCCCCAAGCGCGCGGTCGTAGTCCGCATCGATTCCCAGTAGTGCTTGCACCTCTGACGAGATCTTCCAAACCTGGGCAGGAATATCGAGAACAAAGTTGCCCAGCCGGGCAATCTGCTGCGCCTCGCGCAGAAATCCCTCTCTCTCGCGTAGCGCCGCTTCTGTCGCCTTCCGCTCCGTGATGTCTTCGGAAAATATGATGATGCCGCCGATGCCGCCGTCGCCCTTGAACCACGGCCGGATCTCCCGGAGCACCCACTGAAGGCTGCCATCAGGCCTCTGCATGCAGGCCTCGCCAGGTGGTACGGCTTCGCCCCCGAGGGCTTGCCGATGCAGCGCCTTCCAATCCTCCGGAAGATTCGGAAAGAACTCATAGTGAGTGTGGCCGATCAACTCGCGCCCGTTGAGATCGTGGATCTCCCGCCAGCGCTGGCTCACAGCCAGGTAGCGAAGATCGCGGTCGAGCATGGCCAAGCCCGCGGGAGCGTGATCGATGAACAGCCGGAGCAGTTCTCTGCCTTCACGCAGTGCGTCGTCGGCCTGCTTCCACTCGGTGATGTCCTGGATCGTCCCACGGAGGAATGACGGTTTCCCCTGGGCATCGAATTCCAGTTTGGTGTGGACGCGTATCCAGCGCACCGCCTTGTCATTCCAGCGCACGATGCGATATTCGCCTTCGAAAGACGGGACTGCGCCGAGAAAATAGCTTTTGAAACGCTTCTCGACCACCGCCCTGTCGTCGGGATGGATCAGCGGCCAAAACCCCTCAAGCGAGTGGTCACGTCCCGCATCGATTCCCAGCAACGCGTCCATCTCCGGCGAAGTCTTCCACACCTGGGCGGAAATATCCAGAACGAAGCTGCCCAAATGAGCAATCGCTTCCGCCTCGTGCAAAAGCGCCTCGCTCTCGCGAAGTTTCAAACGCGATTCAACATCCTCGGTGACATCCGGAGCTACGCCGAAGACGCCGGCAATTCCGCCGTCGGGGCCTGTGATCGGGTATTTGCGATTGTCAATCCATCGCTTGGTCCCGTCCTGCGATGGGAGCTGCTGAATCTTGCTGACGCGCCGACCCTCGGCGAAGGCCTGACTCTCCACCCGATAGGCGGCATCCGCGATCTCTTCGGGGTGGAGGTCGTAATCGGTCTTGCCCACCAGCTCGGCCGCGCTCTTGGCCGATTCGGTAAGGTCCGGCACGCTCCGGCTCGCGGAGAGGATGACGTGGTTGCGGTTCTTGACGTAGATGTAGTCGCTGGTTTGTTCAATCAGGGTCTTGAAACAGGCCACCAGGAAGTCATCGCCGGGTTCATGCAGGTTCCGCACGTCCACGATGGTCAGGTGGAGCAGCGCTCTCCCTGGACTACGGCAAGGTTTCTTGACGTAATGCCCCTTGAAGCAGCGGATCCGCCCGTCGGCGTGACGCAGGCGGATGTTGAACACGCCGGACCGCGACTCCAGATCGGGCGAGAATACACGGCCCGCGACCTCGTCGTCGTCCGGATGGATCAGATCCTTGAACTGGATCTTCCCGCTGAGAAATGCCCGCTGACCGACGCCGAGCAGAGTTTCGGTGTCGCCGCGAATCGAGACCAGCCGCGGCGCCTCGTCCAGCATGAAGCAGAAGATCGAGTTCAACGCCGAGCCCGGCGCCTCCGCATCGACCCCTGTCTGGATCCGGTAGCTTGGCATATCGGTTCTTCGAAGAAACAATGAAAATCGTATGACATAGCCGCCACTCGATTCATCGCCCTGGCCGCGTATCGCTGTACAACTTTCCGGGGGGTGAATCGGCCGGTTTGGCGGCATTTGCCCCTGGGGTTCCCAGGTTCCAGGGCTACGCGCCGGCGCATGACGCCTCGTGCTTTCGCGCGGCTCTTTGCTCAGCGCGGACGATGCAGATAGCGAAACGGCCTGCGAATCCACAAGGAAGCACGCCATGAACCAAATCGTGCACTCGTTATCCACTTGTTTTTTGTTGCGTTGCCGATTGCGTAACACTAATCCACGCCGGGTCTTGGCATAATCGCAGGGGGAGTGACTCCTCCGTAACTATTCCCTGCGCTGCGATCGGGTTTCGGCCGGAAAGGTAGTCTACCGCCCAGATTCGGGGCCCGAGTTCACGTGCCGGGGCTGTAACGTACCGAGGTCCTCAGCAGCCGCTTCCGCTGCTGGGGTGGCCGATCACCTGGGGGACCATTCGAACGTGACCAGCTATCTTCGCCAGGACGCTCTGCGGATCCTGCAAATCGGTTCCCGCCAATTGCATGCCTGGGAACGCGCAGGTTTGATCCCGCAAAAAGATCTCTACACAATTCAGGATCTGGGGCAACTGCGGACGCTGCGCTCGCTGCGCGAGGAAGACGTGCCCGCTGCGTCGATTCGCGAATCGATCCTGGCCATGAAGGCCGTCGCGGGCATGGCGAATCCGCTGCTCGAGGCGCGCGTGGTGCGCACCGGAACGCGTCTCGCCTTCCGCCATCACGGCGCCATGGTCGATCCCATAAGCCGCCAGTTCCTTTTCGACTTCGAACAGACCGGCGGGCCGGAGTTGGCTGCCGCCGCGCCGCAACTGTCTCCCCTGCGTCCCATCGGCGCCCCCGGCCTCCGCGGCGTTCCAGAGCGCTTCCACGACGCCGTTCGGGCCGAGGAAGCCGGCGAAAAGCAGCGCGCCATCGCGCTCTACCAGGAAATTCTCTCCATCGATCCCCAGTACGCAGCCGCCTGCATCAACCTGGGCACCATCTTCTTCCACATGCGCCAGTTCGCCCGCGCCGAGGAACTCTACCGCCGCGCCACTGAAGCCGACCCCGGCTACACGCTGGCCTACTTCGATCTCGGCAACGTTCTCGACGAGCTCGCGCGGCTCGACGAGTCCATCGCGGCTTACGAGAAAGCGGTCGCCCTTTCGCCGCGTTATGCCGACGCTCACTACAATTTGGCCCTGGCTTACGAGCGCGCCGGCCAGCATCGCTCCGCGCTACGCCACTGGCGGGCCTACGTCAAGCTCGACAATCGCGGCCCTTGGGCCGACCATGCGCGCTGCCAGATCCGCCGACTGCTGCACCGCGAAAAGCTCTCCATCGCCTCCCGCTCCGACCACTTCGTACCCGCGTGCAAGGAGAAAGCGGCGCTGAGACTCGTCTCCCAGCAATAAACTGCCGCGCAAGCTTTTCTTTCCCTCTTTTCTTGGCTGACGGCGCCCGTGGTCAGCGAGCGTAGGTTTCTGAGGCCGCGCGAGCCACCGCTCGAATGTGCTCCGGCCGCGTGCGGCAGCATCCGCCCACGATCTGCGCTCCGGCGCGGTACCACTCGGCCGCCATCGTTCCAAACTCCCCCGGATCGGTCGTCCCTGTCCAGCAACGCCGCGCGGTGTCCCACCCCTCGCCGGAGTTCGGGTAGACGAGAATCGGCTGGTCCGACGCCGCGCGCAGCTCGCCAATCAACGAAAGAACCCAGCGGGGCGGAACGCAGTTCACGCCGATCCCCGCCGTCTGCGGCAAAGCCGCCACGACTGCGGCGCAGTCGGCCACTCGCTCGCCGTGCGAGACGTGCTTTTCGTCGCGGCAGGAAAAGCTGAACCACGCCCGAAGCTCCGGCCAGGGCGCCATGGCCTCGCCCACGGCGCGAAGCTCATCGAGAGAAGGAAAGGTCTCAAAGGCCAGGATGTCCGGTGCCTGCACTCCGCTGGCGCGCGCGAAGACCTCGATGCGCTCGCGATGAAACAGGACCAGATCGCCATAGGAGCAGTCGTAGTTCCCGTGGTACTCGCCGCCGTTATGCAGCGCCGCACCATAGGGCCCGAGAGAGCCTGGCCACGAGAACGCGGCGATCGGGGAATTCGGCGCTCACCGAGCGGGCCAGTTCGACGGAGCCGAGCAACGCCGCATCGGCTTGCTCGGCCGCCAGCCCCACCTCGGCGTAGCCCATCCGCGACACCTGATAGCTGCATGTGGCGATGCACTGGACGCCCGCCTCGATAAAGGCGCGATGCACCGCCGCGACCTTTTCGGGCTCGCTCTCGAGGGCGTGCGCCGACCAGAGCGGGCCGTCGATCCGCGCGCCCTGATGCTCGATCTCCGAGGCCAACCCGCCATCGAGGACACGAATGCCGTGCAATGCTGCCCGCGGGTCAGCGGTCGGTTCGCGGTCTTTTGAGTCTTCCGGCGGTTCGGGCATCGGGGTTCGCGGCGTCCGGCCTGCTGGATCGGCCGGACCGGTTCGCGCTTCTCGAGTTCATCTTAGCGATGCAGCAAGCCGATGGCGAGCGCGGCGATCGAGATCAGCAGCGCCACGAGAGCGATCGCCGTGCTCCACCCGCCGCGGCGGTCAACCTCCGCGGTAGACTCGCCGGGCTTCCCGGTGGACGGAGCCGCCTGGACCGGATCGACAGGCGCAGGGCCAGTCTGTCCCGGCTCGCCGGCAACAAAAACCGCAACCGCCATGCCGCCAGAGTGGCTGACGCTGAGCGCACCCTCCAACGGACGGCCATTCACCGCCATCGACGGCTTACCCGATCCGTCATGGATCACTTCGAGCGCCGTCCAGGCCGCCTGCGCCAAGGTGGGATCGGCCTTGCGGAGAGCTTCTTTTGCACACCAGATCCCCGCGAACGTCTCTTGCGGAGAGGGCTGAAGCAGCGCGTAAGCAATCTCTCGCGCAGTGAACGTGCTCTTGTAGAACTCGTCTTCCCAATAGTCCGAGGCCGCCGGCAGAGCCGCAATCGGCTCCAGATCGATCCCCACCTGAAGCTTCTTTGCACCAATGCCGGTTTCGAACGAGAACACCGATGTCGCCTGCGCCGGCTCCGTGGGAGCAGCCACCGCCGCCGCCGCACCATCCTGAGGGGCAGCCCCAAGCAACCGGCAGAGATCTCCGAATGTCGCCGCCTCGTAGACGCCGGGATTCGAGACGCCGTGCTTGTTGCGCAGAGCGGCATCCAGCCGTGTGCGCCCCAGCGAGCCTGCCAGCAGCGCGTTCAACGGAGTGGCGGAGCCGATCTGCTCCTTCTCCTTGTTGCCGAGCGCGGCAATGAGTTCCCGCAATGTTTCTTCCGTCATCTCGTGTCACCACCCGCTCGCGCAAACCGTGCACAAATACCCATCCGGTTCCGCCGATCGCAAGAGCCGTTGATTCATCGCGCTCAATTCCCGCGCGGTGCGGAAGCACCGGGAGCAGATCGGCTCCGGCTCCGCCTTCTCAGCGGCGCTCTCGTAGCTCGCGAGCCGCGACTTCAGCTCGCCGAGGAACAGTGCCGCGGTCCGCCCGTTGCTCAACTGATGGTCGAACGTGAGGGTCAGCGTGTAGAACCCCCACGCGCTATGGGGCGCGAACTGTTCGCCGCCAACGCCCAAAATCGCGCCCTGGTTCTCGCTGATCAGCGGGACAAAGCCGGAAACACCCAATCCGGAAAGGTCGCTGACGGTGAACGTTGCGTTTGCCGTTTGCGCCGGCGTCAACTTGTCCTCGAGATAGGCCACGGTCAGGTCGCGCAGCATCGCAACGATCTGGTTCAGCGGCAGCGTGTCGCAGTCCGGCAGGACCGCCACTTTGAGGCCGCGCCCATCGTCCATGGCAAATCCGGGATTCACCGCGTCGTATTGCAGCATGGCGCCATCCCGGAACGTCGCATTCAGCGCGGGATATTTGCGCAGCAGGCGGCTGACCTCGTAGACAATCACCGCCGACGCGCTGCCGCTCCCCAGGCTCGCATCCACGATGCGCCGGAAACCGCGCGTGAAGCAGGTCACCGAGACCGAACTTGAGACGGTATTCTCCACGCCGGCGCCCAGATTGGCCCTCTCGCTGCGCTTCATCTTCGACAGCGGAACCGTCTTGTAGGGCTGTTTGATCTCTGACCGGGGAAACGCCGGCGTCTTTCCACTCGAGCGCTCCGCCGGCTGGGCTGGCTCGGGCGGATTCAGGAAATCGAGAACATCCTGCCTGCGGATAACCGACCTCCCTCCAAATGCAGCCGCCGGGATGCCATTGGCCTCCATCATCTTCAGCGCCACCGGAGAGATCCGCTGCACGAAGGGCGTCGCGTGCGGAAACTCCGGCTCCGCATCCGAAGCGGCCAGCGTCAGGGGATGCGCCACGGCCGGCGCGTTACTCGCAACGGCGGGCACCACGGCGGTTTTCTTTCTCCTGCCCGCGCCCGGCGCGCCTGCTGGAGCCTCCTCGGCGATATAGCCGATCACCGCCGAGACAGGCACTTCTTCCCCTTCAAGGAATTCCTGCACCACGTAGCCCGCCGCAGGCGCGTGAATTTCGATGTTTGCCTTGCTCGTCTCCACCTCCGCGAGCATCGCGTCGATCTCTACCCGATCACCGTGCCCGGCAAACCAGCGGACCAGCGTTACCGTCTCGTCGTTGACGTTATCGCGCTCGAGCAGGATGGGAGTGGCTGCGGTCATTGGAGCAGCTCCAGCGTTTCTTCCACGATACGGTCGGCGTTCGGCAGAACCAGCGACTCCAGCGATTTTGCCGAAGGAATGTGCTGCGGCCGCGAAAACAGGCGGCGCAACTTGAGCGCGGGATCCATCTCGTAAAACGAGGCCATCAGCTCGGCGGTGAACCCGCAAAAGCCGTGCCCCTCTTCTACCAGAAGCAGACGGCCGCTGCGCCGCGCAAGCGGCAGCATCGACGGCCCCTGCAACGGGTAGAGCTGCATCGGGCAAATCACTTCGGCCACCACATCGTGCTCCACGAACAACCGGTCCACGGCTTTCTCCACATCCGGCAACATGCCTCCAAAGCAGACGATCGTGGCGTCGGGCCGGCCCTCGGCGCGCAGATAACCGATGGGAAAATCGTGCGCGCTGTGGAACCACTTGAATCCTTTCACCGCGTCGGCCGAGGCCTTTTCGCCGTAGAGAATCTTATTCTCGACGACGATCGTCGGCAACACTGGAACCGCATCGCTCAACAGGCGTTCGTAGACCGCGGCAGGATCGAAGCGATAGTGCGGCGCGATCACGCGCGTGCCTGGCACGCCGAGCAAAAGCTTCTCCAGCGACTGGCTGTGTGTGGGTCCGTAGCCGCGGCGGCCGCCCATCGGCGTTCGCACCACCAGCGGAACGTCGACCTTCCCGGCATACATGAAGTGAAACTTCGCCGCGTGGTTCACGATCTGGTCGCAAGCCAGCGTCACGAAGTCGCCGAACATGATCTCGACCACGGGGCGCATCCCCGCAAGCGCCAGTCCATTGCCGATGCCGGTGATGGCCAGCTCGCTGATCGGCGTGTTGCGTACGCGGCCCGGGAAAAGCTGGCTCAGGTCCTTCGTCGCCTTGAACGCGCCGCCGTACGGCCCTTCGATGTCCTCGCCCAGCAACAGGACCCGCTCGTCTCGTTCCAGCGCCGTGCGTAGGCCGGCATAAATGCGATTGACCACGCGCTCTCCGCCCGGGAAGTCGGTCGCTTCCCAGGTTGTTCCCGCGTCGGCAGGCGCTTCGTCGAGGCCGCTGGTCATGGGCGACTTCTCGGCCTCGTCGAGCGCCGCATCGAGCACCGGAGCCAAGCTCGATTGGAGCGGCCCCATGATCTCGGGATGCATCTTCATGGCCCGATCGAGAAGATCGCGCTCGCGATACGCCGCAATCTCCGTCGGATCGCGATTGTCGTCGCTCTTGGAGTGCGCCATCAGGCGATCGGTGTCGACGCGAAGAAAGAGCGGACGCCGCTCCCGTCGCACAAATCCCACCGCTTCGCCCGCGACTTCGATCAGCCGCATCGGGTCCCACGTGTCTGCGCGCAGTGCGCGGATGCCGAACGCCTCGGCGCGCGCTTCGATGGAACCGGCGAGCGTCTGAGCCTGCGCGGTGCTCTGCGCATATCGATTGTTCTCAAGGACGATCAGCAGCGGCAGGTTCCAGATCGACGCCAGGTTCATGCTCTCGTAGAGCGCGCCCTCGCCGAGGGTTCCATCGCCGATGCAGACTACTGCGATATCCTGGCCGCCGCGGATCTTCTCCGCCAATGCGATTCCCGCCGCAACCGGAACGATCCCGCCCTGCACGCCGTTGCTATAGACGTTTGCGTCGCAGATGTGCTGGCTGCCTCCGCGCCCTCGGCAAATGCCTGCCTCGCGGCCCATCAACTCGGCAAACAAGCCGGTGTAATTCCCGGTACGGGCCAGATAGTGCCCGTGGCAGCGATGATTGCTGAAAAGAACGTCGTCCTTGCTGAGATGTTCGGCCAGCGCCACGCCGGTCCATTCCTGCCCGATGCAGGTGTGCACCGTGCCGAAGAGCCGCCCCTCGCCGAACAACTTCAGCAGCCGCTCCTCGAAAAGGCGGATGCCCAGCGCTTTCTTGAGCAGGCGCGGTTCGGGAAGAGCGCGATCCTCAATTGACAGGCGGTCAGAAGTTTGCAACATCGTCGACGCTCATCGTGAACTTCAGTGCAGCTCCAACGCCCGCCCTTTGTTCCGGATGTGACTGAAGTTGACCGGCGCTCCTCGAAAGGGGATCCGGTGTGCGGCTGGGGCTGAAATCGGCCTCGAAAATCGGGTCTTCGCCGCAGGGGGCCTTTGCTTCAAATCATAGCATCTTCTAGCGTTATGGCCGGGCGAACCCAGGCAGAAACGGATGGCCCGAAGCCGGCTTCATACCTTCTGCGTTCGGTGCACCTGCCGCACGCCATCCACGCGCCGCAGGCCAAGGACCAGCCGGTTCAGGTGGCGCACGTCCTCGGCTTCCACCACAAACTCGATCACCGCGCCGCCTTCTTCGTCGCGCCGCATCTCCACGCCGCGGATATTGGCATTCTCGTCGGAGATTACAGCGGTCAGCTCCTTCAACATGCCGGTGCGATCGTCGCAGTAGACGCCGATCTTGACCGGATAGCGCTGGGTTTGCGCTCCGGCTCCGCTGGGCGCGCGCGACCACTCCACGTTGATGCGCCGGTCGCTCTCGTAGAGCAGGTTCTGTACGTTGGGGCAATTGCGCGAGTGCACGGCCACTCCTTTGCCGCGCGTTACATAGCCCACGATCTCCTCGCCGCGAATGGGGTTGCAACATCGCGCGCGATAGACGAGCAGATCGTTCTGGCCCTCGACCTGCAACGATTCCGTTCCCGCGAGTTGCAGCTTGCGCATTGCCTCCGCCGCGCTTGCGTCGGCCGGCTTGGCTCCGCGCCCGGCTCGGCGTCCGCAGGCGCAGCAAATCCCGGCGCCAGCTTGTTCAGCACATGGTGCGCGGTGTGCTTGCCCTGGCCAAGCGTGGCCAGCAGATCGGAGCCCGTCGCCACGCCAAACTCCTGCGCAATGCGGCCCAATTCCTGGTCGGCGACCTGCGAAAGGGGCACTTTGAACTTGCGCGCCTCGCGCTCCAGCAGCTTGCGCCCGATCTCCACTGCGCGCCGCCGCTGGTCCTCGTTCAGCCAGTGCTTGATCTTGTTGCGCGCCCGGGGACTCTTGACGAAGGTGAGCCAGTCGCGGCTCGGCTTGTGGTCCTTCTGGGTGACGATCTCGACGATGTCGCCGGTCCGCAGTTTGGTGCGCAACGGAACCATGCGGCCGTTGATCTTGGCTCCCACGCAGGTGTGGCCGACCTCGGTGTGGATGGTATAGGCAAAGTCCACGGGCGTCGCTCCGGCGGGAACCACCACCACCTTCCCCTTCGGCGTAAACGTATAGACCTCGTCGGGAAAGAGGTCCATCTTCAGGCTGGAGAGGAACTCGTTGGGATCCGTCATCTCCTTCTGCCACTCGACAAGCTGGCGGATCCAGTTCAATCGCTCCTCGTCCCGCGCCGTCACCTGGCCGCCGCCGGCTTTGTATTTCCAGTGCGCCGCGATGCCCTCTTCGGCGATGCGGTGCATCTCCTCGGTACGGATCTGCACCTCGAACTGGTGCCCTGCGGTGCCCATCACCGTGGTGTGCAGCGATTGGTAGCGGTTGGCGCGAGGAATGGCGATAAAGTCCTTGATGCGCCCCGGCACCGGGCGCCACAGCGTGTGAATCAGCCCGAAGACCGCGTAGCACGAGGCCACGTCCTGGGTGACCACGCGAATCGCCAGCAGGTCGTACACCTGGTCGAACGAGACCTTCGTCCGCTCGATCTTCTGGTAGATGGAGTAGAGCCGCTTGATGCGCCACTCCACCCGCGCCTGGATGCCGTTCTCCCTAAGTTGCTCCACCAGCGTGTCTTCAACGCCGCGCAGAAACTGTTCGCCCTCCACGCGCCGCGCCTCGACGGCCGCGGCCACCTGCTCGTAGCTCACTGGGTCGGTGTACCGAAAGGCCAAATCCTCGAGCTCACCGCGAACTTTGCCCATGCCCAGGCGATGGGCCAGTGGGGCATAGATGTCGAGCGTCTCGCGCGCGATCGCCTCGCGCCGCTCGGGCCTCAGCGGCGCGAGCGTGCGCATGTTGTGCAGCCGGTCGGCCAGCTTGATCAGCACCACGCGCACATCCGAGACCATGGCCAGCAGCATCTTCCGGACGTTCTCGGCCTGCCGGTCCTCGCGGTTGGCGAATTCGATCTTGTCGATCTTGGTTACGCCCTCGACGATGTGCGCCACCTGGTCGCCAAACTTGTCGCCAATCTCCTGGCTGGTGGCCGGCGTATCTTCGACGGCGTCGTGCAGCAGCGCCGCCGCAATGGCCGTCGAGTCCAGCTTCATTTCCGCCAGCACCTCGGCAACCTCGAGGGGGTGCACGATGTACGGCTCGCCGCTCAGGCGCGTCTGCCCCTCGTGATGCGAGACGCAGAACTCCCAGGCCTTTCGAATCAATGAGATATCTTCGTTTGGCCGGTTGCCTTGAATCTGCCGCAGCAGCGCCTCGAAGCGTTTGCCGATGGCGGGGTCGCTGGAACTGACGATCTTTGGGGCGGAGGGGGCCGGGACGGAGGCGGCGAGGAGTTCCTCCTGAGGAGAGGAAGCAGGGGTGCTGGAGCCCTCTGCCGGAATCGTCTGCCGGACTGTCGCCATGCTTCATTATAGGCTTCTTGCGCTTGACGAGCGTGAATCCGCGCGTGCCTCGCCGCAGTTCTTCGCCAAACTTCCCGGCGGCCATTTCACAAGTGCCGCTCGATCCGGACAGCCCTCACCAAAACGGTACGTTGGTCACCGGAATCCGCCCGCCATGTGCCGCGAATCACATCACTCGAATCCGAAACGGGCCTAACTTCACTCCCCTGGAGGTTCGAAACGGAGGAAAACATGTTGAGAAACCTCTCCTATGCTGCGCTGGCATTGGCCCTTACCGCCGGGATCGGATACGCGAAGCCGTCGACGTCCACCAAGGTCGTCATTCCGGTTCCCAGGACATCGGCCGCCAGCGGCAAGCAAATGTACGCGAACTATTGCGCCCCGTGCCACGGAGTGGACGGCCGGGGACAAGGCCCGATGGCCGCCGCTTTGAGAAAGCAGCCTGCCAATCTGGCTTCGCTGAGCCGAAATCACGGCGGGAAGTTCCCCGCATCGCACATCTTGTCGGTGCTCGAGTTCGGCCCGGGCGCCTCGTCGCACGGCAAGGCTGAAATGCCCGCGTGGGGACCGGTGCTGGCGAGCCTTGACCGAACCAACGCCGAGCCAAACGCGAGGGACCTCAGAATCGACAACCTGAGCCGTTTTTTGCAGTCGCTTCAGGCGAAGTAGCTGCTCCGCCGTCGCGATCCCTCCCAAGGCAATTACTCTTGGGAAGGGAGCCAATGGCGAAGCGAGACAATCCGAAGGCTGGCGGGAAGCCAAACGCGGGCCGCGCGAAAGCGGCCGTTCCGGCTGCGGCATCGCGCGAACGGGGTTTTGTGCGTGTGGCTCGCCCGGAGGGCCGCGGGAAGCCTGCCGAGGGAGTTTCTTCGACCTCGCCTCAGCCCGCTGCGGCAATGGTTGGCTCTGCGCCGCGCGGAGCCATCGTCAGCCGCCGCGCCGCAGACCGCCTCCGCGCCGGCTATCTGTGGGTCTACGCGTCCGACGTTGTGTCGATCCATGCCGCAAACCCCGGCGAAGACGCTCCCAATCTCGTGCCGGTGGCCGATCCGCGCGGCCTGCTCCTCGGCACAGCTCTTTACAGCCCGGCATCGCAGATCGCATTGCGCCTCGTCTCCCGCGAGTCCCTCGATCGCGCCGCGTGGATCGAGCTTCTGGCCGCGCGCCTGCGCTCGGCCATCGCCCGCCGTAAGCCTCTGCTCGACGCTGCCAACGACGCTTGCCGCCTCTGCTTCAGCGAAGCCGACGAACTGCCCGGCCTGATCGCGGACAAATACGGCGAGTTGGTCGTTCTGCAATTGCTGACCAAAGGTCTGCTTCACGCAGGGGTCCGCGAAGCCTGCGTGCGCGTTCTACGCGAGGAACTTGCGCCGGCGGCAATCGTCGAGCGGCCCGACCCGCGGATTCGCGAGCTGGAATCGCTCCCCGCGCCCAGCCTCGATCCGCTCTGGCTGGCCGACCCCGGGCAGCCGGTCACCGCTGCGCAGTTCCATCTCAACAGCCTCGCGTTCTACTACGACGCCAATGCCGGCCAAAAGACCGGAGCGTTTCTCGATCAGCGCGCCAATTACGCTAACGCGGTCGAATGGGCGCGCCGCCTGAACGCAACCGGCCGAGCGCTTGATGTCTGCTGCTATCAGGGCGGCTTCGCCCTGCATCTCGCCGGGGTTTGCCGCCAGGTGACGGGGATTGACGCTTCGCGCGCCTCGCTCGAAGTGGCCGAGCGGAATCTCGCCGCCAACCGCCCGAAGCTGACCGCCGAGGTCGACTGGATCGAGGCCGACGCCTTCGAGCTTCTCCGCGACTGGTCCGATGCCGGAGAGAAGTTCGACACCATCGTTCTCGACCCGCCGGCCTTTGCCAAGACGAAGCGCGCCGTCGAAGGCGCTCTGCGCGGCTACAAGGAACTGAATCTGCGCGCATTTAGGATGATCCGGCCCGGCGGTCTGCTCGTTACCTGCGCCTGCTCGCACCACGTTGGGTGGGCCGATCTCGAAGCGGCAGTGACTTCAGCCGCTGCCGATGCCTCGCGCCGCGTGCGCCTGCTCGAGCGGCGCGGCGCTGCCCCCGACCATCCCGTCGTGCTCAACCTGCCGGAGACCGAGTACCTCAAGTGTCTGGTGCTTGAAGTGGAGTAAAGCAGGGAACGAGGGAGCGAGAAAGCTCCTCACCTGCTTTGATCGAGAGTGCAGGGCATCAGGATGACTTGGGGGCGGAGAGGCCCAGCCAGAGGTTGCCGACGTGGCCCAAGACTCGATCGAGCTGAACTTCCTTGCTCCCTTGCTCCTTTGCCCCCTTGCCCTCTTGCGCCGCAGCGGACCGCAGCTCGGCCAGCGCTTCCTTCACCTGCGCGCGTAGCGCCTCGGCCTCAAACGTGCACGATCGCAAGTAAGCCGAGACGGTGACTCCGGCTTCGGAGGCTCGCAGCCGCAGTTGCTCGCACTCCGCCTTGCTGACGCGGATCGTGACGCTCGCCGATCGCAGATCCCGGTCCGTCGCGGCCGGCGGCAGGTCGCACGCGGGCACTGGCGGTTCGGCCCCTGCCGGCGCGGCCAAGGGCGTTCCTGGTTCCGGTGCGCCGTCCTGCTTGATTCCAGCCTCTTGCGGGCCCCAATCACCCGGATCGGCTTGCTTGTAGCGGGCATGCGCCCGAAGCGCGCGTTCGTAGCTCAGTGTGACCACATCCTCGCCCAGGTCGTTTGCGTTCCAGTGCGGAGCAGGATTAGCCGGCTCCGCCGTGGGCTTGGCGATCGCTGCCAGGAGCCCGGCAAAGCTGGGTGCTGCGGGGGAGGGCCGAGTCTGCGCCGGAGTCTCCATGGCATGGAGCTTACCGCCGCAGGCGCCCGCGAACTTGAGAGAAATCCAACAGAAAGATCCCTCCCTCTCCCGGATTGGGAGAACACGCGCACTCTCCCGTTTCGGTGCGCTCCCCTGGTGGTCCTGCCGGGCGCTCCTCAGGGCTGGCCAGGCGCGGATGTCGCAGGCTCAGGCAGAATCCGGCCGGGCAGGCGCAGCATCTGGCTGATGGTCTCGGCGGGCACGGGCCGCGAGAAGAGAAATCCCTGGCCGAAACGGCATCCCAACTGGCGCAGCAGCATGTATTGTTCCTGCGTCTCGATTCCCTCGGCCACCACGTCCATCCCCAGCACGCGCGCGAGCTCGACGATGGTGCGCACGATCTGCAGCGGTTGGTCGCCGCTGGTCATGCGCATTACAAAGGAGCGGTCGATCTTAAGCACGTCGAATGGCAGGGAGTGCAGGTGCTGGAGTGAGCTGTATCCGGTGCCGAAATCGTCCATCAGCAGCCAGATTCCCAGGCGGCGCAGGCTGCTCAGCACTTCCAGGGCCGTGCCGCTGTCGGGAATCAGGCTGGATTCGGTCATTTCCAGGCCCAGTTGCCGGCTGGAGACGCCCGATTGGCGAAGCAGCGCCTCGACATGGTCGGCCAGCCCCTCGCGCGCGAACTGGCGCGCCGACAGGTTCACGCAGACGCGCGGGGCGCCTTCTCTCGGATCTTCGCGGCACCACTTCTGAATCTGGCTGCAGGCCTCGGAAAGTCCCCAGTCGCCGATCGGCAGAATGAGGCCGCTCTCCTCGGCCAGAGGAATGAAGTCCATCGGCGAAATGAGTCCGCGCTCGGGATGCTGCCAGCGGATGAGCGCCTCAAGCCCTACGATCCTGCGCGTGGCCAGCTCGACCTCCGGCTGGTAATACAGGACGAACTGCTGTTTTTCCAGGGCCTGCCGCAGGTCCGACTTGCGCGGCCAGATCCCGGTCACCGCCTCCGAGGTGCGGGCTTGCCGCAGGCGATATCCGCGAAAGGCCCTGCGCATCCGGCGCAGTTCCAACTGGCTGGCCACAAGGTCGGCAAGGCTCTCCAACATGCGCAACTCTTCCAGGGCCATCGCCCGGCGCGGCTCGCAAGAAAGGACAACCAGCTCTCCCAAGATTCGGCCTTCCCGGGAACGAATCGGCACGCTGGCGAACGACAACACTTCGAGCCGGCGAATCCTGAGCGGACCGCCGGCAAAAGCGGGATGTTTTGAGAGGTCGGGCACCACCACCGGCCCGTCCTCCGCCCACACCATCTCGAATATGCTGTGCCTTCGCGGGAGTTCCCGCACCGGCTCGCCCCAGTAGGACTTGATCCAGACTCGGCTCTCGTCGGTAAAGCCGAGCAGGACCGTGTCGGCTTTGAAGTATTCCGCGGTCAGACGGGTGATGGCGTCGAAGCTGGGCTCCGGCGCCGAATCCAGAATGCCCGTCGAAGCCAGCTCCGAGAGGCGCGCATCTTCCTCCTGCCAGTCGATCCCGGCGATCTGCAACTCCGTTTGCGGCATCGGATCATCGGGCCCGCTCTGAGCCTCCCGTTTTTCGCTCGTCTGCTCGTGGCCTTCCGCGGATTGCGTTCCTTCGTGTTCTTCGTTCTGCCAGCGGCAGTACGCCCCAACTCGCCAGCGACGACTCTTGGAAGAAAGATCTTGTACAGGCGCACCTCTGGGCATGCTCTTCGGCTCCGAATACTTTTATCGGATGATCCGGCCGCGGGATGAGGTTACACCCGGCCATTCCGCGAATGTGTTCCGCGGTGACGTGCCAGATCGAGCGAAGTTACTTCTGTGCCGGAGGCTGTCCTGTTTCCGTCCACAGAAATGTCAATTGGTCGGTCGCGTCCTGGATCCTCTGCTCCACGCCCACACCGGCGGAATGGCCGCCGGAGACACTGTAGTGGAGCAACACCGGCCGCCCGCTGGACGAGCTGGCCTGCAAAAGCGCCGTCATCTTCCGCGCGTGCAGCGGGTCCACGCGCGTGTCGCTGGCGCCGGTAAAGAAAAGCACAGCCGGGTAAGCCGTGCCCGCTTTCACGTTCTGATACGGCGAGTACTTCAGCAGATACGGGAACTGCTTTTCGTTGTCCGCCGAACCGTACTCCGTCATCCAATGCGCGCCCTGCTCGAACTTCTGGTAGCGCAGCATGTCCAGCAGCGGATAGGCGCAATCCACGGCCGAGAACAATTCGGGCCGCTGGGTGATCGCCGCGCCCATCAGCAGCCCGCCGTTCGATCCGCCCAGGATGGCAAAGTGCGCGGGCGACGTGTACCGGTTCGCGATCAGGTATTCGGCCGCGGCATAAAAGTCGTCGAAGACGTTTTGCTTATCAGAGAACATTCCCGCCTCGTGCCATCGCTCGCCGAACTCGCCGCCGCCGCGCAGGTTGGGCATCGCGAACCATCCGCCCTGCTCCAGCCACCAGGCGAAGGACGCGTGCCAACCCGCCAGCATGTTTACGTCGAAGCCTCCGTAGCCGGTCATCAGCAGCCGCTGGGTCCCGTCCTGCTTCAGACCCTTCTTCCCAGCGATAAACATCGGCACCCGTGTGCCGTCCTTCGACGTGTAGAAGACCTGCTTTAGCTCATACTGGCTGGAATCGAATGGAACCTTGGGCTGGGCAAAAACCTCCCGCTTGCCCGTCTCGGTGTCGAGCCGGTAGATGGTTGGCGGCGCGATGAAAGACTCGAAGCTTAGAAAGCCATAACGGTCTGTGCTGCGGCCAACGAGATTCGTTTCCGACCCGATCGTACCGAACTCCACACTGCCCGCCGGCTTTCCGTCCAGCGTATAGACGTCGGTTTCCGTCTTCACCTCGTGCAGCCGGGTTACGTAGATCTTGTTGCCCACGATGTTAAAGTTGTCGATCGCATCCGGCCCCTCGGGCACGATGGTCGTCCACGCGTCGGGCATGATCCCCGGAACGGCCTTTAAGATGCGCCAATTGGGCGATTGATAGTTGGTCTTCACATACCACGCGCCGTGCACGAAATCCGCCGAGAACTGCGCGTCCACGCCCCAAATGAGCACATCGAAGTACGAGCCCGGTTTGGTCAGGTCGCGGTAAACGATGTCGACGCGCTTTGGCGGCGTGCCACGGTCGATCTCGACGACCAGATATCGGTAGTCGTCCGACAAGGTCGCTGCGATAAAGTCGCTCGGGCCCAGTAGCTCGCCGCGGAACTCCTTCCCGAAGACCAGCGTCTCGTGCGAGACTCTCGTCCCCAACTCGTGCTCGTAGACCAGCGTTCCCTTGCTGTCCATACGCGAGTCGTAGAGCGCCTTTCCGTCCGGTGTGAAGACTACCGACAGATGGATCGCGCTGGGCAGCTCGTCATCGAGCGTCTTGCCCGTCTTTACGTCGAAGACGCGCACCGTGGTTTCATCCGCGCCGCCCTGGCGCACCTCGTAGGCCAACAGCGACCCGTCGCGCGACACGTCCGCCAGATCGACCGACGTGTTGGGGTCGCGGCTGAACTGCGCCGGATCGATGAGCCGCTTGTCCTTCCCGGCCCAGCCTTCGCGCACGTAGATCGACGGCTGATCCTCGCCCGCCAGTTGCTTCTGAAAGAAGAGATCGTTGCCGCGCTGGATCGGGACGGTCCATGTGCTCACGTGCAGCAGTTGATCCATATCGTCGCTGACCTGCGGCCGAATCCGCGCCTGCTGCATATAGCGCGCGGTGTAGCCATTCTCGGCGTCGATGAACGTCTTCGTCTCGGGGCTATTGGCGTTCTCCAGCCAGCGGTAGTTGTCGACGATCTTGGCGCCGAAATAATCGTCGGTCACGGGAACCGCATTCACCGCGGGCGGAGGCGGCAGCGCGATCCTGCCGCGGCCATGAATCGCCTGCCCTGAAGCCAACAACCCTGCCAGCGCCCAGAGCGCCATTCCGCATCCGAGAATCCGTCCCATGCTCTTCTTCATGGGACCAGCATACGCGAGGAAATCGGCAGGCGCCGCGGCGCAGCGCGACGTTAGAATCGACTCCAGTGCCAGGCTCGCCCATAAACAGCGGTCCCGAGGGGCCGGATCTTTTCGCCGCGGTGGAAGTTCCGCCGTCGCCGCGCTCGCGGTGGGCGCGGGCGCTCGCCGTGCTGCATCCCTCCCACACGCACTCCCCGTTCTCGGCGTCGGTGCTGCTGGCCGCCTCGTCGGTCGTCTCCGGCTTGGTGGGACTGGCGCGCGGCAAATACATTGCCTGGGTCTTCGGCGCGGGCCCGCAGACCGATGCCTACATGGCCGCATTTCGCCTTCCTGACCTGATGAACAACTTCCTGGTCGGAGGCGCTGTTTCCATAACATTCGTCACGATTCTGAATCGCTACCGGGAGCGCGGCGAGGAGGACGAAGGCGAGCGTGTGCTGTTCACCGTGCTCAACCTGATGGTCCTGGTCCTGATCGCGGCGTCGATCGTGCTGATGTTCTTCGCCGCTCCGTTCGTGCGCTGGACCAATCCCGGTTTTCCCGCGGCGCAGGTGGCGCTGTGCGCGCACATGACGCGGATTCTGCTCCCCGCGCAGATCTTTCTCTTCGCCGGCAGCATTCTGGGCGCGACTCTGCTGGTCCGCAAACAGTTCCTCTACCAGGCCGCCACGCCAATCCTCTACAACCTTTCGATCATCGGATTCGGAGTGCTGCTGCACCGCCGGCTCGGAGTCTCCTCGCTGGCTGTCGGCGCCACGGCGGGATTTCTCATCGGCTCGCTTGCCATCAACTCCTGGGGCGTGGCTCGCGCGCGGATTCGCTTCCGATGGACGATCGATCTTCGCCATCCCGGCCTGCGCCTGTGGCTCGCCATGACGCTGCCGCTCATGTTCGGCTTCACGCTGCCCTTCCTCGACCAGTACTTTGCCGGCTTCTTTGCCTCGCACGGCGCCGGCGATATCACGCGGCTGGCTAACGCGAAGCAGCTCTTCTCGGCGCCAATGTCGATGCTGGCGCAGGCTGCCGGAGTGGCCTCCATGCCCTTCTTCGCGCAGCTCTGGGCCAAGGGCGAGCGTTACGAGTTCGCGACCGGCGTGGCCGACGCGATCTCCCGCGTAATGGCGCTGAGCTTTCTAGCGGCGTCGCTCATGATGGCCCTGGCGCAGCCCATCGTGGCGTTGATCTTCGGCGGCGGAAGGTTTTCGGCGGGCGACGTAAACCTCACCGCGTGGTTCTTCGCGTTCTATACCATCTCGCTTTTTGCCTGGTCGGCGCAGGCCATCTACGCGCGCGCCTTCTACGCAGCCGGGATCACGTGGCTGCCGATGCTGGCCTCGACGATCATTCTGGTTGCCGCGTTCCCACTGTACGGGATCGGCTACCGCATGTGGGGAGCGGGCGGATTGGCTCTCGCCTCCGACGCCGGAATCCTTCTGCAGGCCGTCACGCTTGGCCTGCTGCTGCATAAACGGCGCATGGTCTCCGTTGCCAGCCTCGATTTCGCCGAGATGGGCCGCTGCCTGCTCGCCGCCTGCGCGGGCGGCACCGCTGCCGGACTGGTGGCCTGGGGTCTGGCCGCAGTTGCAGCCCGCGTGCCCGCCATCGCCCACCTTCATCATGCCCGTTACTGGCTCGGCTCGGCCACCCTCCTCGCCGGGCTTGCGCTCTGGGCAGTCATCGCCAAGTCGATCCTCGAACGGCTCGGCTCGGATCTGCCTCGCGTCGCGATGCGCCGGCTTGGGCTCGCATAAGCTCCACCGAGACACCGTCAAAGAACACAAGCGCCCCCCGCCGGAGCGGAGGCGCTCGGTTCAACGCGAATTTCCACACGCCGCGAGGACCCTTTCGTCCCGGGCGGCGGCTGTCTATGCCGGGTTGTGCGGCTCGTGCGTGGCCGGGGCTGTCACCTGGATCGGGCTCGGCGGCCCGCCTGCCTGCACCGGCTTGGCGTCGGCCTTGCGGATGTCGATGCCGCCCTTGAAGAACGCGCCGTCTTCGATGCTGATCCGCGCCGCGGCGACATCGCCGTTCAGCGCCCCTTCGGCGCGAATGTCCACGCGGTCCGTCGCCGAGACGTTGCCGCGCACCTTGCCCAGCACCACCACCTCGCGGGCGACGATATTGGCCACAACCTGGCCGTTACGGCCGATCGTGACGCGATTGCCGGGAAGGTTGATCGAGCCCTCGATCTTGCCGTCGATATAAAGCGACTCGGAGCCGGTGATCTCGCCCTTGATGAACAGGCCTTTACCGATTGTGGCCTGGTCGGCAACCCCAACCTGGGCGCGGCTGGGTACTTCAGCAACCGGAGCAGGCGCGGGCCGCGGCGGTTCCGGTGTGGGATGGGGTGTGGTCGGTGCACTCTGGCTTGGTTTCCACATTGCGCTCAAGGATTTCTTCCTTTTCTGTCCGCCTTGGGACGGGAGGATGCCAAGGCAAGGCCAATGGCTCGAACCCAAAATGGGATCAGTGCGTTCGCCGCTCTTCGAACAGCTCGCGGAGGCCTCCTGTGCGGCCGGGAAGCAAACCAGTTCCGTTTCCCGCTTCCACCAGGAGCGTGCGTCCCCCTCATTCTACGGCAAGCCCCGGACTCGTGCGGAGCGGCCCGTGGAAGGACGCACCGCAAAAGACGATTTGCCGTAATCTTGGCGTATGACCGATCGCGAGCTGCTCGCCCACATCGCCGCCTCTGCCGGCCAGAAAGCCGGCTACAAGCAGTTGGTGCGCGAGCTTTCGCTGGGCGGCGGGCGCGAGCGCCGGCTGCTTCTCGAGCAACTGGCCCGGCTGACCGCAAGCGGCCGGCTCGTGAAGCTCGACCGCGAGCATTGGAGCCTTCCCCGCACCGCGTCCCACTCGTTTGCCGCGGCGCGCGAAAACCTCGCCGCCGGGCGCCTCGACCTGCATCGCGACGGCTACGGTTTCGTTCGCCCCAATCGCCGTTCCGGCGCCGGGCAGGCCGCGCCAAACGAAGACATATTCATTCCCCCCAACGAAATCAATGGCGCCATGCAGGGCGACCACGTGCTTGTCGAGCTCGAACCGCCCAAAGCCGATGGCCGCCGGCAGGGCCGCATCGTGCGGATTCTCGAGCGACGCAATCCCACCGTGGTCGGGACGTTTCGCGTCGCCCGCTCCGATCGCGGCCGGAACAGCTTCGCCGGTGTCCCCACGGACAGGTCTTCGTCCGTGGGGTGGAACATCGTCGTCCCCTTCGACGACCGCATGACGCAGCCCATCGTCATCCCTCCCGGCGCGGAGATTCCTGCCGCCGGACCTGCCACGCCGCATCGCGTGTTGGGCCGTGAAGCAAAAGCGAGTCCAGAACCTCGAAGCACGGCGCTCGAGGGCCTCATCGTCGACGTCGAAATCACAAGCTGGCCCACGCCCACGCGTCCGCCCAGCGGCCGTGTCATCGAAGTCCTCGGCTCGCCCGACGACTTTGGTGTCGACGTCGAGATGATGATCCGAAAGCACCAGTTGCCGCGGATCTTCCCGGAAAACGTGCTCGCCGAAGGCCGCGCCGTCGCGCATCTCGACTCCGCAGAGGCTGCTCGCCGCCGCGACTTCCGCTCGCTGCCCATCGTCACCATCGACGGCGAGACCGCCCGCGACTTCGACGATGCAGTCTTGATGCGTGAAAGCGCCCACGGCGCCGGGTACGAGTTGCAGGTCCACATCGCCGACGTCGCCCAATACGTTCTGCCCAACTCCGCGCTCGACCTCGAGGCGCGCATCCGCGGCAACAGCGTGTATTTCCCCGATCGCGCCATCCCCATGCTGCCGCAGGAGCTTTCGACCGATATCTGCAGCCTGCGGCCGAACGAAGACCGCCTCGTCCTCAGTTGCATCATCCAACTCGACGAGGCCGCCAACATCCAGAGCTTCGAAATCGTCGAGGGCGTGATCCGCTCCGCCGCCCGCATGACGTACACGGACGTGCACACGATCCTGGAAGGCGATGCGGAAACGCGCGCCCGCTACGCCCAGCTCGTGCCCGAGTTCGAAAGGATGAAGAAACTTGCCATCCTGATGAACCGGCGCCGCGAAGAGCGCGGTTCGATCGATTTCGACCTGCCCGAGCCGGTCATCGAGTTCGACGAACACGGCCAGATGCGCGGCGTCACCCGCGCCGAGCGCACCTGGGCCAACCGCCTCATCGAGGAGTTCATGCTTGCCGCCAACGAGTGCGTGGCCGTCTGGCTCGAGGACCTCGGCGTGCCCTCGCTCTACCGCATCCACGAGAAGCCCGACCCGCGCCGCGTGGTGCAGTTCGAGGAGCTCGCCGCGAGTTTCGGCTATTCTCTTGGTCTTGGACCATTGCCGGTGCGGCGCGTTCAAACGCGCGGCGAGCGCCGCGAGTCCCATGGCCGCGGCCGCAATCCCCGCCAGCACGAGGTGCCCGAGGATATCGCCGTCACGCCGCGCATGTATCAAAAGCTCGCGGCGCGCATCGAGGGCACGCCCGAGGAGCGCATCCTCAGCTATCTCATGCTCCGCTCGCTCAGCCAGGCGCGATACTCCGAGATCAACGAAGGCCACTTCGCCCTTGCCGCGCCCACTTACACGCATTTCACCTCGCCCATCCGCCGCTATCCCGACCTCATCGTGCACCGCATCGCGAAATCCCTGCTCCGCGCCGGCGTCTCCGGGCGCAGAACCGTCACCGCGTCGCGTCTTAGTTCTCCGTGGTCGCACCCCAATGAGGCGCAAACCAAACTTGGGGTGCCCCAGGTTCGGGGTCCCCAGGGACAGGTCTTCGTCCCTGGGGTGGAGATCCCTCGCAGTTGGGGACCTGGGAAGGGAGGCCCATCCTTCATCGAGCCCCCATCCCCGAACCCGAGCTCGCTCAGATCGCCGAGGAGACCAGCCAAGCCGAACGCCGCGCCGCCGACGCCGAGCGCGAGCTGGTCGAGTGGAAGAAGGTCCGCTTCATGCAGGACCGCGTGGGCGACGAGTTCGACGCCCTGGTCCTCAACCCCGCCAAATACGGCCTCTTCGTCGAGCTCACAGATCTCTTCGTCGAGGGCCTCGTCCCGATCGACACCCTGCGCGCCGACCGCTTCACCTGGCGCGAGAACACACACGAGATCGTTGGCGAGCGTACCGGCCGCCGCTTCCGCGCCGGAGACCGCGCGCAGGTGATCCTCGACCGCGTCCTAGCGCAGGAGCGCAAGCTGCAGTTTGCCCTTGTGGAGGAAGAATTGCCGCTGACCGGCAAGAAAGCCGCGCCTTCACGGTCGAAAGCGAAGAAAGACCGGCGAAAAAGTGAATCGCCGCTGCCCCCTCGTGGGAGCAAGCGGCGAACCAGAAAGGGTCGCAACCGCTGAACCTCAGCGCCTGCCAGCCCGTGCACATTAGCGGCGTTTGCCTATGCGCCCGCCTGCTTCTCGGCTAAAGGTCCGAGGACCGGGATCACGAATTTCTTCCCCTGAAACGCCTGAATCATCACGATGAGCCACAGGATGAAGAATCCTATGCCAACCACAGGGAACAGGATGATATCCAGGAAATTGACGAAGGGGATCATTCCAACGATCACCAGAGCCACCCAAACGACAAACCACGCGGCCGCCAGAACGATCGACTGCCACGCGTGGAACTTCACCTTGGGGTTCGTATTGTAGGGCGCGACCACCAGGAAGATGATCGCCGGGATAAACGTGAGGTAGGCAATGCCGCTGGCGGCATCGTCTGTCAGGCCGCTGGAGGCCGCTGTCGCATTCGGATCGGGCATAGCAACTCCTTTCGAGGAAGACTTTGAGCGGGGGAGTGCGGATTCGTTGCCTGGCACGGCTCGTGAATCTGGGGACCCGGTATTCGGAGCCGTGGTCGGGAAAGCGGAGTGGACTTAGAACAACCTGCCGCCCGGCTGCTTGTCAAGTGAAATCATGCTTTGTTCGTTTGTTGTCCGGCGGCGGCCCTTCCGCATCCAAGTACAATGGCATCTGGGAGCAACCTGCATGGCGCACACCGTCTTTTGCGTTCGGTACAAGAAAGAGATGGAGGGTCTCGACGAGCCGCCCTTCGACTCGGAGTTTGGCCAGAAGATCTACAAGAACGTCTCCAAGGCGGCTTGGGACGAGTGGCTCAACCGCCAGAAAATGCTGCTCAACGAATATCGTCTCCAGCCGTGGCTGCCGCAGGCGCAGCAATTCCTTGCGGAGCAGTTGGAGCAATTCTTCTTCGGCGAAGGCTCCGCCCTGCCGTCGGACTACGTTCCTCCGCCGCAGTAATCCGCCAATGCACTCAGGCTGCCTTGGAGACACTCTTGCAGCATCGTAGGCTGTGCGCACGTGCTGGTCGCACGGCGTGACGGAATCGTTGGCACGCCTGCATTCCGCATCCGGATGACGATCGGAGCGATCTACTTGGCCGGCGTAGCCGTGAAATCGCCCGTGACACCCATGGGCTGCACTTCCACGGTCCCTTCGATTTTGGAGTCCTTGAGCTTGCCCGTATATACCAGAATGAGGTTATTGCCGTCCCACTCGGCCTTGTACTGCCAGGTGACGTCCTCACCCTTTACCTTACCGATCACATCTACTGTTGAAGCGTCTGACTTGCAGGTGCCGGTCAGGTCCTCGCCCTTCTGCGTGAAGGCACAATTCTGATCGCTTTCATTCCCGGCGATACTGTTGTGGACCTTCCACGTTCCGGTGAGGGTGTCCGAATCCGCCGCGAACAAGGCCGCGGACGCTAGAAAGAGGCAGCAACGAAAGATGATCTTCATGATTGAACCTTTCAGGATATTCGGATGTCTCAGTGTGCCACTGACTGCGCACTGCGTCCATCTTGTCTTAATAGATCTTCTGTGTCAACATGTTCGCTGGAGCTGGACGCTTGATTAGAATGCAATCTCTGCAAATCCGGAAACAGCAGGTCGTTCGCGACGCCATTTGGGACGCCGCCGTCGGGCTTTTCGCCTCGAAAGGCTTTGACAGCACGACCATTGAGGAGATTTCGCAGGCTGCCGGCGTCTCTCGCCGCAATTTCTTCCGCTATTTTTCTTCGAAAGACGATCTGCTGGTTCAAACCATGGCGGCTTACGGGAAGATGCTCGGTGAAGCCGTGCTTGGTTGCCCGGCTGGTCGCCCCGCCCTGGAAGTCATGAAAGCGGCGGTGCGGGAGGTCGCACTAGAGGCCGTGGCCCATCCCCGGACCAAGCAGTTCTTTGAGATTGCAGAGCAAAGCGTCAACGCCCGTGCGGCGCTGGCTTCAGCTTCGGCCTCGGTGGAGCAGGCGGTAGCCAAAGCATTTGCTGCGCGGTTACCCAAAGACGATTTCCGTGCGCAACTGCTCTCAGCTCTCACCGTATCCGTCTTGAACGCGGTCATTTCCTGGTGGGCCAGGCATCCGCGCCGCGGCGTTTCCATACTGGTCGAGCGTGCGTGCGCTCTGCTCGAGGATCTGCATTAATCTCGCCGGCGCGAATTCCGGATTGTGAAGTCGCGCCTTAGTGGCTCGTTTGCCCGCTGTCGTTATCCACCATCAGGCTTGAGACGTTTACCGGCTCGAAGTCGGAAAGCGTCAGGCTGGTCAGGCACTCGAGGTCCGCGTCGTTCCAGCGGGCGTCGGGCGTGCCGATCAGCCCCCCGCTGTCACCGTTATCCGCCAGGATGATCCCGTAATTCCGGAACCCGGTGATGATGATCGCCGCCTGCGGGCTCGTCGCCGCGCACGAGGGTGTCGCCACCGAGGCCTTCAGACGGTAGATTTCTCCCGCCGGCCCGGTCATCGTGCAGCTTGACGGCGGCGTGGCCTGAGAGATCTCCTGCTCCACGGATATCGAGGCGCCGCTGCTGTTCGTGCAGTAACCAGTGCCGGCTGTTTCGGTCGCCGGCCACACCCAGTAGTTCAGCATATGGTTCAGCGTGAATCGGATGGGATGCTGAATCGTGCCTTTCGGCGCCGTCGAAGTGCCTGTGCCGATCACCTCGTCGGCATTCACCAGCAGGGGCGCCACCGGCAGCCCCGCCGCATCCGAGGTTCCCTGTCCCTGCGGCGTCAGCGCGTTCCCGGCCACGTTCGGCCACTCCGCGTTCGACGAATCCGTCCACGGCCCATCCAGGTAGATTCCCTGCCACATCTCGTAGAGCGCGGGGTTGGTTCCGCTGCCAGGCTCCAGATAGACCAGCACGTGCCTGTCACCTGTCGAGTTGCTGGTGCCCTCCACCGGCGCGTAGGCCGGAATCGGGCCCGAGGTGAAGTACGACTGATACACCGTCGTCGCCACCGCCATGTCCGGCTGGTTCGCTGGCACTTCGATTGCCGGAATTCCGTTCGGAAAAGGCGCGGCGGAGTTATTCCCGAAGAAGGGCTTGACCGTCGCCGGCTGGTAGGCGCTGTAGATCGGCGCCGCGGGGGAAGTGTCGACCGGCAGATTCGTTGTCGCGGCGTCCACGCGATGGTGAAAGATGGAAGTCGAAGGGAAGACGTTCGCCAGAAACGCGTTGCTGCCGTTGATAGCGAAGGCGATGTCCGCTTTCGCCTGCGCGTTGGCCGCGTCCGTCACCACGATCTCCGGCGTGTACGTGCCCTGTCCGCCGATCAGCGCGCTTGTGATCTCGCCTGTCGACGGGTCCAGCGTCATCCCTTCCGGCAGCGGAGGAACGCTGGAGCTGTCGGTCAGGGAAAACGTATAGGGCGGAGTTCCGCCGGTCGCGGTGATCGTGCAACCGGCATACGCGGTATTCTGTGTGCCGCCGGGGCACGACGTGGTCGTGATCGTCAGAGCGCCGCCCGTCGATGTCACCGTCACCTTGGCTGTCGCCGTCACCTGGCCGGCGGCGTTGGTCGCCGTCAGAACGTAGGTCGTCGTCGTCTCCGGGCTCACGCTGGTCGAGCCGCTCGCCGAGCTGGGCGTGATGTTCCCTGGGCTGATGGAGAGGCTCGTCGCACCCGACGTCGTCCAACTGAGCGTGCTGCTGCCGCCCAGCACGATGCTGGTGGGATTTGCCGCAAACGAACCGATCGAGGGCAAGCTCGGCTGCGTGACCGTGATCGTGACCGTGGCCGCGGTCGTGCCCGTTGTGTTGGTGGCGGTCAGCGTGTACGTGGTCGTCGCCGTTGGGCTCAGGGTCACCGAGCCGCTGGCTGCGGTCGACGAGAAGCTCCCCGGCGTTACGGTGATGGCGGTCGCGCCCGATGTTGCCCAACTCACCGTCGTACTCGCCCCCGCGACGATCGAGGCCGGGCTGGCGCCAAACGAGGCGATGGTTGGCAGTGGAACCTGCACGGTGGTCGGGGTCGGCGCTGTGCAACCGGTCATTCCCACGCCGGCAAGCAGAGTCCCCGCCGACAAAATCAGCGCTGCTGCGCGCAGGCGAGTCCCCGATGCGCCGCGACCCTTGAGGCTGAGCTTCCCTGTGCCCTGCGCTTTCCTTGCGTCCATGCTGCACCTTTCCGCTGCGCGATGTTTGGACCGGCAGAAGCGCGGTCTCCGGATCGATCGTCGGCGATCGTCATCAAATCCAGGTCAACGCGAGAGAACTCAAGGCAAGAAGAGAAGGAGCAGGATGGCCCAGCCGGCAGAATGGCATGAGGCGCATTCGCTTTCGAATGTGCACCTTTGCCGTACAGCGCAGCCGTCGTTCCGCTACGCCGTGCGATCCCGGTTCGCGGATTCGCTGGTGCTTCTGCCGCTTCTTTCAACATTGCCTGCGGAATCGGCTTTTGGGAATATCACAAAAGTCACCGGGAGCCGGGATCGTCAGGCGGCTCTGCCGACCTCAGATTCGTGGCCTTGGATCGGGCCGTGTCGCGTTTTCGTCGCAATCTCGATGGCCGGCGAGTTCCCATGGGCAGAGTTTCCCCATGCCTTTGGCGAATTGCCCTCGCAGTTTCTCCTAACCGCGCCCGCAAAAACCTTGTCTAATGTTCCGCATGGGCAAGAACGACCACGCCTCGATCCGTGCAGTGCTTTCTGGAGATAAGGAGGCCTATGGGGCGTTGGTTGTGCGTCACAGCCAGAGTTTGATTCGGGCTGCGTACCGCATTACCGGCAACATGGCCGATGCCGAGGACGTAGTCCAGGAGGCATTCCTGCGCGGGTACCGGAAGCTGGAAAGCTTCGAGTCGCGTTCCGATTTCGGCACGTGGATTTACCGAATCGCCGTGCGCTGCTCGCTGGATAAGATCGCTTGCCGGAAAGTGGACGAGGCAAGCCGCGTAGCGGACGAAGACGACCCGGAACTGCAGGCCGTTCAGATTGCGGACCCGGCTGCCGGACCGGAGCGGCTATTGTTGGGCGGCGAGATCGGGGCGCTCGAGGAGATGGCGATGCGCGGGTTGACGCCTACCGAGCGAACGGCCTTCGTTCTGCGGCACATGGAAGAGTGCAGCACGGAGGAGATTGCCGCGGCGCTTGGAATTGCGCCGAACGCCGCAAAGCAAGCCGTATACCGCGCAGTGTACAAACTCAGGCGCCGCCTGGCGGCATTGAGGGTGAGGACATGAAGCACTTCGACGAAGAGGAATTGATAGAACACTACTACGGCGAGGACCGGGACCCGTGCTCGGCCGCGCGCCACATCGCGGAATGCGCGGAGTGCGCGGCAAACTACGCCGCGCTTCAGGCCGATCTTTTCGACGTGAGGAGTCTCGATCTCCCGTTTCGCGATCCGGGATGGGGTGAGCGAATTTGGGAGTCGATCGCGGGTTCGCTCCCTGAGCGGCCCGGTCGCAAACCGTCGTGGATGCGTCCGGCTTTCCGGCGTGGATTGGTTTATGCGGCAGCCATCGCTGTACTGGTTGCGGCCACGTTTTATGCGGGCCGGATGTGGGAACACTCGAAGACCCCGGTTACCGCGGCCAAACCTGCGGCGCCCGCTCCGCCGCGCGTTGTCGTCGTGGTGCTCAGCGATCACTTGGACCGCTCAGAGAGGCTGTTGGTGGAGCTGAAACATGCCGATGCCGGCAGCCCGGAGATGCTGTCGCCCTTGGGCGACGAGGCGCGTGGCCTGCTGCCGGCCAATCGCATTTGCGAAAAAGAGGCTGAGTCGAGCGACGATCCCGAGTTGGAAAAGACCCTCGCTTCCCTCGACCGATTGCTGACGGGGCTGGTCGGCCGGCCCGAAGGATTGAGTGCTGCGGACGTTGCTCGCCTGCAAAAGGAGATGAAGGCCGACGGACTGCTCTTTGAAGTACGGATGCTCCGCGTCAGGATACCGGCGCGTAACGAGACCAAAGGTATACGTTCCGAAGGAGGCGCGATATGAAGACCTTGTTTATCTCGATTGCCGTAGTGGCCGCACTTTGTGTCTGCTTGCCAGTGCCCGCGGAGGGACAGGACTTCTTGGACGGCGGTGTGTCCGCGGGCTCCGGCACTGGACTGGCGGCGGCTGCCTCGGCCAGCAGTTCGTCGTTCGCCGATGGCACGCGCGCCATCAACCAGGGCCGATGGGACGACGCCATCGCCATCTTCACTCAGCTGGCTGATCAGAAGGGCGATTACGCCGACGGCGCTCTCTACTGGAAGGCCTACGCCGAAAACAAGCTGGGACGCTCCGGCCAAGCCCTCGACACTTGCACGGCGTTGCTCCAGCAGTATCCGGCCAGCAGTTGGATCGAGGAATGCGGCGCGCTCAAGATCCAGATTCGCGCCATGAGCGGCGAGCCGGTCCGGCCCAGCGCGGAGCAGAGCGACGAACTGAAGCTATTGGCGCTCGCTTCTCTCATGCAGCGCAACGAAAAGCAAGCCCTGGCCCAGATCGATGAGATTCTGAACGGCGACTCCTCCGAGAAGCTCAAGCAGGGTGCCCTCTTCATCATGCGGGAGCATCACACGGACGCGATCTATCCGCAAATCGTTCGCGTCAGCTTTGTCGAAGGCGATGTGCGCGTGTTGCGCGGCGCAGTCAAAGGCCGCGCCAAAGACTCGAGCTGGGAGCAGGCCGTCGCTGACCTTCCGCTTGAGACCGGCTACAGCCTTGTCACGGGGAAGGGCCGTGCTGAAATCGAATTCGAAGATGACTCGACGCTCTATCTCGGCGAGGATTCGGTTCTCCTTTTCAACGACCTTCACACTTTGGCCGGCGTTCCTCACACGGAAGTTGCCTTGCTCGCCGGTACGGTCACGCAGCACGTCAAACCACACGTTCGCGGTGAGTGGTTTGTGCTGAAAACTCCGACCGACATGCTGTCCACCATTTATCCCTATGCCAGTAACCTTCGGGTCACCAGTTATGTGGATGGCATCGCGGTTACGCCGCTGGATGCGGGGGGCCTCAGGTTCACGGGAGGCAGCGAAGAGCCCCTTAAGCCCGGCAAGGCGCTCTACTTCAAAGAGGGACGGCCAATCATCGAGGCCGGACCGATTCATCCGCCGGACTTCACAGCCTGGGACAATTGGGTCGCGGCCCGTTATACGCAACGGCAGCAGGAGACCGCCGAAGCCCTGAAGGCCTCCGGTCTTGATTCTCCCATTCCCGGCTTAGCGGATTTGGCGCAAGCAGGGAACTTCTTCCCCTGCGAGCCTTACGGAACTTGCTGGGAACCGAACCGCCAACAACCCGCGACAACGGGCAATGCGCTAGCAGTGCCGAACGGGGATCAAGGCAAATCAACGGAGCTGGCCGAGATTTCACCGTCCGTCGTACAAACCGCGGGACCGGGCTCGAAGATCGCCTTCGTCGGCAAGCCAATGGCCAATCCTTCAGTTCAGTCTTCCCCGAGGCTTTTGGAAATCGATGCTTTCTTTCCCTGTATGCCGGATGAGATTCGCTATTTGATCCTCAGGAGTTGGTATCCTACCGCCGACCCGACGCTCTATCCGGCCCTTTCGTATTCCGCCGAGCCCTGGAGTTGGGCTGTCTGCCACGCCGGAAGCTGGATTTACCGGAACCGAGGCTACGCCTGGGTGGTGGGCAAGCCGCATCATCGTCCACCGCTGCGCTGGGTCAAAAGCGGGCGCACCGTCGCCTTTGTCCCCGTTCATCCGTACGACATCAAGGATCGGCCCCCGGTGAATCGCAGGAATGGCGTTTTCGCTGTGGACCCGAAGGGCGTCCATCCGGTCGAACGCGTGGAGCTGGAGGCTGGAAGCAGGGTCGAACTGCTCAACGAGCCGCCCCGAGCGCTCCAGCCGGCGTTTGTGCCTCCGTTGGCGCGCGCCGAGGAGCCGCATATTGTGGCTCACGAGCTCAAAGAGCTCGCCGTGGCCGCAAACAGCCCGATCAAGCCGGCGGGCATCCCCATCGCCTTCGACCACAAGTCACAAACCTTCATGATGTCCCACCAGGTCATGCAGGGCGGCAAGAGCATTACGGTTCTCGCGCCGGTGGGCGGCAACCGTGGCGGCGGGCTGCAAGCTCGCGGCAGTTTTAGTGGCGGTGGATCGGCTTCGCATGGCGGCTCGTACGGCGGCGGTTCCAGGGGTAGTTCCAGCTCCAGCGGCGGCGGCTCGCATAGCAGCGGAGGCAGCGCGACCTCAACGAGCTCCAGCAGCAGTAGTTCGACCGGGGCTACTTCCACTACTTCTTCGAGCAGCGCCGGTGGGCATCACTGAGGGAACTGAATCGGCCGGTGTTTTGAAAGGGCGCGGCTTCAGCCCTGCCGGTAAGGCGAGGAAGATTGACGCTGATGTCAGTCCTGTTTTGCGGGCGCGAGCGAAGCGGGAGCCTGCAGGCGAAATCCCGAGCGAAATTGGAGAGGGATCTTAGAACGGAAATGGTCGGGACGGGCAGATTTGAACTGCCGACCCCTCGCACCCCAAGCGAGTGCTCTACCAGGCTGAGCCACGTCCCGACACAAGTTAGAACCGGTCCGCCGCGGCAGACCGGTTCTGGGGTCCTTGCTTAGTTTACACCGGGTCGCGTCTTGTCTGCATTACGGCGCGATCGCCTCCCGGGCGAAATCCAGAATCTCGTCGGCAATCGAGAGCGCGGCCGTCGCCGCCGGGCTCGGTGCGTTCAAGACGTGCAGCGCTCCCTGCTGCCGCGCGAAGTAGAAGTCCTGCACCAGCTCGCCCGTCGGCGAAAGCGCCTGCGCCCGCACGCCCGCCCCTCCCTGCGCCAGGTCCTCCATCCGCAGCTCGGGCACCAGCCGCTGCAAGGAGCGGCAAAAGAGCTTCTTGCTGTACGATCGCTTGAACTCGTCCCAGCACATCCCGGGATAGCGCAGAAAGAACCGCCAGAACCCGCGGTAGGTCAGCGTCTCGGCCGTGTCGCGCAGCGAGAAATCGGTATGCTTGTACCCCTCGCGCGCGAACGCCAGCACAGCGTTGGGCCCGCACTCCACCCCACCGTGTATGAGCCGCGTAAAATGCACGCCCAGAAACGGAAACTTCGGGTCCGGAACCGGATAGATCAGATTCTTCACCAGGAACTGACGCTCGGGCTTCAGCTTGTAGTATTCCCCGCGGAACGGCACGATCTTCGCCGGGTCGCCGCTCTTGGCCAGCCGCCCGACGCGGTCGCAGTGCAGTCCGGCGCAATTGATCAGGAAGTCCGCCTCGTAGTCCCCGCTCCGCGTTTGAATGGTCCAGTTGCTCTTTCTTTTGAGCCCGGTCACCTCGGAAGAGAACCGGATCTCACCGCCGCGCCCGCGAATCTGCTCGACCAGCGCCGCGCAGACCGCCGGGTAGTCGACGATGCCTTCCTGCGGAACGCGGATTCCGGCCAGTCCCGCGGCGTGGGGCTCGTACTCGCGAATCTGCTCGGGACCGAGCAATTGCAGCCCCTCAAGGCCGTTCGCCGCGCCGCGCTCCATGAGAGCGTGCAGGCGCGGAATCTCCTCCGGCTCGGTGGCCACAACCGTTTTGCCGCACTGCTCGTAGGGAACGCCGTGCTCCTGGCAGAACGCCACCATCCTGCGGATTCCCTCCACCGCCAGCCGCGCCTTCGTCGAGCCCGGCTTGTAGTAGAGGCCGCAGTGCAGCACTCCGCTGTTGTTCCCGGTCTGGTGCTTGCCTGGACCGTCTTCTTTCTCCAGCAAAAGCACCTGCGTCGCCGGATACCGCTCCAGCAGTTGCTGGGCGGTCGCCAGCCCGACAATTCCGCCGCCAATAATCGCTACTTTCATGGATAAAGGCAGAATACTACCTGCCGGAGCCCATGGGCGCCGCGGCGGATCTCATCGTCTCGGAATGAAGTGCCCCAGGGCGCGGCGGGAGCCTGCTCCTGTTCGCTGACGCCTCAGTACCCCACGATCGGTTCCGAGTCACGGAATTCGCCTTTCTCGCGCCTGTTGCGCGGCTTCGAGAACCGGGTTATCGTGGAATTAGACCCAAATCGTTCGCGTGTCGAAATATATCTGGAAGCGCCGCCGGAGGCCGTTCCAACGGGTCGGAGCACTTGCGGCGGCGGGATCGATTCTGCAGCAGCCTCGCTGAGTACGGCGCTGCGAGAGGTGAATCTATGGCGCAGGTTGGCGCCCTTTACGACGCAATCTTGAACGGAAACGAAAAGGTGGCGCGCGCGGCCACCGAGGAAGCGCTCGCAGCAGGCACGCCGCCCATGGAACTGATACAACAATCCATGGTCCCGGCCATGGACGAAGTCGGCCGCCTCTTCGAGGCCGAAGAGTACTTTGTTCCCGAGCTTCTGCTCGCCGGCCGGGCGATGAAGAGCGCCATGGAACTGCTCAAGCCCCTGCTCGCCGCCTCCGGCCAGAGGATGGCCGTCCGCGTGATCATCGGCACGGTGAAAGGCGACCTGCACGACATCGGCAAGAACATCGTTGCCTCGATGCTCGAAGGCGGCGGCTTCGAGGTCATCGACCTCGGCACCGACGTCGCGCCGGAGAGCTTTGTCGCCGCCGTGAACGAGCGCAGGCCGCAGGTGGTTTGCATGTCCGCGCTGCTCACGGTCACCATGCCGGCCATGAAGCTCACCATCGACGCCCTTCAAACCGCGGGCCTTCGACCTCAAGTCAAGGTGCTCATCGGCGGCGCGCCCGTCACCCAGCAATATGCCAAAGAGATCGGAGCCGACGGGTACAGCGAAAACGCCAGCGGCGCCGTCGGCCTGGTTAGAACCCTGCTCGCGAGTGCTTGATGACTATTTCTGAAAGGGCCCGGAACTTTTCTTCGCTGGCCATTCCAAATCAGGATCGACTTCTTTATGGCGTCTGCCCCCACCCGCTTGCCTGCGGTCTCGGACTCACCATCGGCGCCGGGGCGGTGTTTCCTGAGGTCAACTTCACTCTTCCGCCCATCACGATCGGCGACGACACCTGGGCCGATGTGAAGGCTCACTACGAAGAGATGGCCGCGCAGATTCTGCGCCGCGCCGTGGCCCTGGCCGTGCCTGGGATCGTCCTCGAGTTCGAGCTCCTGCCGGCCATGACCGAGCGGCCGGAATGGGGCGCCGAGATCACTACGATCCTGAAGCGCCACCTGGTTGCCGCGCACGAAAAACACCATCTCGCCTCCGCCCTTCGCGTCACGCCGACCGACATCCGCGACCAGATCAAGCCGCCTCTGATGCGTTCGGGCGAGCCCTGGACGCATCTTTACCTCTCGCTCGAGCTTTGCGCCGAGGCCGGCGCCGACATCCTCTCCATCGAGTCGGTCGGCGGCAAGGAGGTTCACGACCGCGCGCTCATGTTCGGCGATTTCCCCGGCATCGTCTTCGCGCTCGGCGTCCTCGCCCCGCGCGATATGGCGTGGCTCTGGAAGCAGATCGTCTCCGTCTGTTCGGCCCACATGAACGTGGTCCCGGGCGGTGACTCCGCCTGCGGATTCGCCAACACCGCCATGCAGCTTGCGCATCAGAAGATGCTGCCCGAGGTGTTGGCCGCCGTGGTGCGCGCCATGAGCGCCGTCCGGAGCCTGGCCGCCTTTGAGCAGGGCGCCGTCGGCCCGTCGAAAGACTGCGCATACGAGGGCCCGGTGATAAAGGCCATCACTGGCCGGCCCATCTCCATGGAAGGCAAGTCGGCCTGTTGCGCCCACTTCAGTCCCGTGGGCAACATCGCCGCCGCCGTCTGCGACCTTTGGAGCAACGAGTCGGTGCAGAACGTTCGTCTGCTCTCCGGCAATGCACCCGAAGCGTTTACCGAGCTGCTGGCCTACGACTGCCGCCTGATGAACGCCGCCGCCGCTGCCGGGCACGCAGCCGATCTGCGCGATTGGATGACCGCATCCGACGAGTGGCTCAGCCCGCAGGCCGCCGTGCTCTCGCCAGCCGCCACCATCCGCATCGCCGAGGCCATCGTCGCCGAGGGTTCGCCCTACCGACAGACCGTCGCCGCCGGCCGCGCTGCCGTCGGAATTCTCAAGGACGGACTCGCCGCCGGAAAGCTGCACCTCTCGCGCAAGGAGCAGCAGTGGCTCGCGCGCATCGAAACCGCCCTCGACGAGCTGCCCGCCGACGAAGCCGTTCTCATCGCCGCCCTTGAAGAGCAGTACGGTAGCCTCTACGATAAGCCAAGCTACGGCTTATAGTTTCGCTTGAGACCTCGTTCGTTTTGTGCGAACAAGCTGAGAGCTAGTAGCTAGAAGCTGTCTTTCCATGCGCCTCAAAGCGATCGTCTGCCAGGTCTTCACCCGCGAGTTCGAGCACATCCTCGCCCGCTCTCCGCACACGGCCGACATCGAAATCATTCCCATGGGCCTGCATTCACTGGGTGCCGAAATGCGCCCGCACCTCCAAGAGCGCATTGATGCCGCCGATTCACTCGGCTACGACGCCATCCTGCTCGGTTACGCCCTCTGCGGCCGCGGGACCGAAGGCTTACACGCCCGCACTACGCGGCTCGTCCTGCCCCGCGCTCACGACTGCATCGGCGTGCTGATGGGCGATCGTCATCGCTACGAGAAGTACTTCGCAGGCCACCCAGGCGTTTACTACCGCTCGCCCGGCTGGGTCGAGTTTCAAACCACCGATCTCAAGCTCCAGCCCGCCTTCGCCGAGCAGAAGAACGTCCTCGGCGAGCAGAGTACTCTTGAAGAATTCGTCGCCAAATATGGCGAAGACAACGGCCGCTTTCTCTACGACCAGTTCTCCGCGTTTCGACGTCACTATTCCGGCCTCACGTATATCTCCACCGGCGTCGCCGCCGACGAGGCCTGCCGAAGCCGGGCACGCGCTGAAGCGGCCAAGGAAGCCTGGACGTTTGAAGAAGTCGCAGGCTCGCTCTCGCTGCTCGATCGCCTCGTCAATGGCCCTTGGGATGAAGCCGATTTCCTCGTCGTTCCCCCCGGCACCGAGGTGCGCGCTACGCTGGGCGAAGGGATCGTTGAATCCGTATGACTGCCGATCGCGTGCGCATTCGTCTGGAGCCCCTCGGCGTCGAGCTTGACGTCGCTCGCGGCGGTTCGCTCGTCGCCGCTCTGTCCGCGCACGGCGTCGAGTTCCCCTGCGGCGGTATCGGCGAGTGCGGCGGCTGCGGCGTGCGCGTGCTCTCCGGCGCGCTCCCGGTTACTGACGCCGATCGCGCCGTCTTCCCGCCGGACCAGCTTGCCGCTGGATGGCGCCTCGCCTGCCACGCTCGCGCCGAATCGCCTCTGGTGCTCGAGTGCGGCCAGTGGCGCATGGAAGTTCTCGCCGACACCGCCACTCCGGCCAGAACGGAAACCGTTGCCCCATCCTTTCCGCGCCCCGTGCGGAAAGGATGGGAATCCATCACAAAGAATCCCGCCCTCGGCATCGCCATAGACCTTGGCACCACCACCATCGCCGCACAGCTCGTCGACCCCGCCTCGGGCAGCGTTCTCGGCGTCGAGACGCTGCTCAATCCCCAGGCCGCCTTCGGCTCCGACGTGATGAGCCGCATCCGCGCCGCGCTCGATGGCCGGGACCTCACCACGCCCATCCGCGCCGCACTCGGCCAGGTCGTCGCGCGCCTCGCCGCCGGCCGCGAGCCGCAGATCGCCGAAGTTCTTCTCGTCGGCAACACCGTCATGCACCACCTCTTCAGCGGCCTCAGCGTAGAGCCGCTGTCGCGCGTGCCGTTTCAGTCGCCGCACCTCGGCGAGCAGCGTTTCACTCCGCGCGACCTTGCCTGGGACCTGCCCGCCGCTTGCACCATCCGTTTTGTCCGCTGCATCGGCGGCTTCGTCGGCTCCGACATCCTTGCCGGTATCGTGGCCGCCGGCATGGGCAACGGCCCCGATCTCACCGCGCTCATCGATCTCGGCACCAACGGCGAGATCGCCATCGGCAACCGCGCCGGCATCGTCTGCGCCTCAACCGCGGCCGGTCCCGCCTTCGAGGCCGGCGCCATCCGCATGGGCATGAGGGCCGTCACGGGAGCGATCGCCTACGTCACACTCGCCAGCGGCGCACTCTCCGCCACGGTCATCGGCGACGTGGCCCCGCGCGGCATCTGCGGCAGCGGTCTCGTCGATGCCGTCGCCGCCGGCCTGCGCTCAGGCGCCATCCTCTCGAATGGCCGCGTCGCCAACGGTACGAAGCTCTTTCCCATCGCGCCGCCCGTCGTTCTTTATCAATCGGACATTCGCGAGCTGCAGCTCGCCAAGGCCGCTGTCGCCTCGGGCTTCCGCCTGCTCCTCAAGCGCCTCGCCGCCGGGTCGGATTCGCTTCGCGCCATCCACCTCGCCGGTGCCTTCGGCAACTACGTCCAAATCGACTCCGCCATTCGCATCGGTCTCATCGAAGCTCCGCCTGCGCTCATTCACGCCGCGGGCAACACCGCCCTCCGCGGCGCAAAGCTGCTTCTCCTCTCCGCCGAAGAGCCTCCGCTCCCGCCCATCGAACACGTCAGCCTCGCCGCCGATCCCGCCTTCCAGGACGAATTTGCCGGATGCATGACGTTTCCCAACCCTTTGTAGCGCCGGTCTCCTGACCGGCTGTCGCGCGGGCCTCCAGTGTCTGCGTGAGAACTACACAAGGCACTTGTAATTCACTGCGGAGTTGGGCGACAAGAGAAGTATGTCGCGATTCAAGTTGTACAGCCCGGATCAGGCGTATTTGTTGCCGCCGAGCGTGCGGGATGAGTTGGGCGAGGGGCATCTTTGCTTCTTCGTCCGCGGAGTTGTGGAGCGTTTGGATATGAGGGTGTTCGAGCAGAGCTACTCGGCCGAGGGCGGTGAGCTTTACGCGCCCCAGTTGATGCTGGGGGTGTGGCTTTACGCCTACGCGCTGGGCGTCACCAGCGCGCGGCAAGTGGAGCGGCGGCTGGTCGAAGACCTGGCGTTCCGCTATTTGGCGGGCGGCGAGCGGGTGGACAACTGGGCGCTGAGCGCGTTCCGGCGCCGGCAGGCGCGGGCCTTGAACGACGCGTTCACGCAGGTTTTGGAGTGGGCGCAGCAGCAGGGGATGGTGAAGCTGGGCCGGGTGGCGATCGATTCGACGCGCATCGCAGCCAACGCCAGTAAGGATCGGGTGGACAGCGAGCAGGCGCTGCGCGATACGCGGGCGCGGCTGAGGCGGCAAGTACGCACATGGCAGAAGGCCGCCGATCGCGACGACCAGGAGCCGGGCGGGCTGGAAGTGGCTATTGGAGAACTGAACCGGGCCCTGGCCGAGATGCCGCGGCGGCTGGAGCGGTTGAAGAAAAGCGGCCTGAAGAAGCTGTCGCGGACCGACCGGGATGCGCGCTTTCTGCGCCAGCGCGGCGACAAGTTCGTGCTCGGCTACGCGGCGGATATTACGGTTTCCGACGATCACTTCATCGTCGCCCAGCGGGTGACGCAGAACGCGACCGACAACGATTCGCTCCAGCCCCTGCTCGATCAGGTAGAACAGCGCTGCGGCGCGCCGCCCGGCGCAGTTCTGGCCGACAGCGGATTCTTTTCCGTCGACAACCTCAACCGGATGGAACAGCGCAACATCGATGCTTATGTCCCGGACTCGAATATGGCGCGGGCGTTGAACCTGGGCCTGCGTTGCCGCACCCGGGCCTGCGCCCCGGCCCACCGCCGCATGCGGGCCAAGTTGCGAAGTCCGGCCGGCGAGGCCGCCTACGCGCGGCGCAAGGCGATCGTCGAACCGGTCTTCGGAGTCCTCAAACAACAACGCGGTATACGCCAATTTCGCACCCGTGGACTGCAAAACGTAAACAACGAATTCACACTCGCCACCCTGGCCTTCAACATCACCCGGCTGCACGTCTTGCGCGCAGCCTGAAACCGCATCTCGCCTTGCCGGCGGCAAGGCCTCAGCCGGAGAACGACGCTGCAAGGGGCTAAACGGCGTTCTCACGCAGACACTCCAGGCCCGCACTTTGTGCCCATCATTCGGTCTCGCCCTCCATTGCCGCCCAGACAGCCGCGCCCGCGTGCGCCCACCCCGCGCCACCTGCTATCTTTTACCTTTGTTTATCGAGCAGAACCGGATCGGTCCCATGCCCCATCCTGTCATCAAATTCGGTACCGACGGCTGGCGCGGCGTCATCGCCGACGACTTCACCTTCGCCAACGTCCGCACCGCCGCCGAAGCCATCGCCGCCTACGTCCACGCCCGCAAAGGATCGGCCCAGGAAGATCCCGCCAAAGGACTCTGCATCGCCTACGACACGCGCTTCGGCTCCAAGGCCTTCGCCCGCGCCTGCGCCGAAGTCGTCTCCGCCACTGGCATCCCCGTCCAGCTCGCCAACGCCGTCACGCCCACCCCGGCGCTCAGCTTCGGTGTGCGCGAGCGCGGCGCCGCCGGCGGCATCATGATCACCTCTTCGCACAACCCCGCGCAGTGGAACGGCGTCAAGTACAAGGGTTGGTACGGCGGCTCAGGAAAGCCCAGCATGATCGCCGCCATCGAGTCCTATCTCGGCAAGCCCGTCCCGCGTCCCTCGCAGCCTGCGCCCATCGTCGAAGCCGACTTCCTGCCGACCTACCTCAAGGCCATCGAGAGCTTCGCCGATCTCGACCTCATCGCCAAATCCGGCATGAAGTTCTGCATCGACTCCATGTACGGCGCCGGCGGCACGCTGATTGCCGACATCTTCGCCCGGATCGGCGTCGCGCACGTCCAAATCCGCTCCAATCCAGACCCGCTCTTCCCCGGCATCAACCCCGAGCCCATCGAACCGAACATCAGAGCATTAGGCGAGGCCACGGTCGCCAACCACTGCCAGGCCGGCCTCTGCACCGACGGCGACGCTGACCGCATCGGCGCAACCGACGAGCACGGCAACTTCGTCGACCCGCACAAGATCTACTCGGTCCTGCTCAGTTGGGTGCTCAAATACAAAGGCTGGCCCGGCGCCGTCACTCGCGCCTTCAATACGACGAAAATGCTCGACCGCATCTGCAAGAAATACGGCCGCGAGCTCATCGAGCACGGCATCGGCTTCAAGTATGTCTGCGACTACATGCTCGAACGCGAGATCGTCATGGGCGGCGAGGAATCCGGCGGCATCGGCTTCCAGCGCCACTTGCCCGAGCGCGACGGCCTGCTCAACTGCCTGCTCCTGGCCAACGTCATGGCCCAGGAAGGCAAGACCCTTGGGGCACTCGTCGCCGACCTCCAAGCCGAGTACGGCGAGCACCAGTACGGCCGTATCGACCTTCACATCCCGGACGCACAGAAGAACTCCGCCATCGCCCGCGCCCGCGCTCTCCCGCCCGGCGACACCGCCTTTGCCGGAATGCCGATCCTCCGCACCGAAACCCTCGACGGCGTCAAGCTCTACTTAGATAATCCCGAAGCCAAGACCAAGCCCAATGCCGCCGAAACCTGGCTCCTGCTCCGCGCCAGCGGCACCGAACCGCTGATGCGCATCTACACCGAGTCCTGCTCGAAAGATTCCGTCGCCAAGCTGCTCGAATCGGCGCGCAAGTTTGCGCTGGGAAATTAGTCCGTAAACAAGGAGTCCGAATGTTCATTCACATCTTTGGATTTCGCTGGAAGCCGGAAGCCACTGACGCTGATAAGCTCCGCGCCAAGCAGGAGATTCTCGCTTTTCGCAATGTCGTCCCCGGACTGATCGAGGCGCATGTCGGCCCCAATATTTCGCCGCGCGGCCAGGGCTACACCTTTGCCGGAATGATGAAGTTCACCAGCAAGGCAGCCTGCGATGGCTACTCTACCCACCCCGCGCATCTTGCGCTGCTTGAGTGGCTGGTGCCCCTGATCGATCCCGTCGAGCTCGACTTCGAAGCGTAGATCGCGCCGCCGGAGCTGATTCGAGGCGCCGCACTCACCGAAACATCCTCGCATCGAACCGAAACGCCTGCGGCGCCTCAATCTTGATCTCCGCAATCGCCGGGTGCAGCGGATTCACCAGCACATTCCACTCCATCCGCAGCGCCGCCGAAGGAACCGCGATCGCGAGCGAGCTTTTCTCGCGAATCCACTTGTCGCCGATCGCTCGCAGTGGCTCAAAATCGTCCGTCCACCAGCCCGTCGGCAATTGGTCCGGCGCCAGGCGCCGCGCGGGCTCTCCCTTGGGCAGCGTGGCCGCAACCGAGACCAGGTCGTCCGGCTGCTGATTCGGTTCCAAATGAACGAACAGTTCGATCGCGGCCAGCGCCAGCGAACTCGACGCGTAGACCATCGGCACGCCGCGCGAGTTCCAGCGCCCGCCGAAGCGCCGCGCTCCTTCGCCGGAGAAGGCTTCGCCGGCAAACCGCGCACGGCAAATCCGCCAGATCTGCATTAGCTGTAAACGCCGTAGGAGATCCGGCCCAGCACATCCTCGACCTCGCGCACGCCGGGATCGGTGTCGAGCTGATCCAACGGCCGTCCGCCGCGCAGCGCGCGATTCGGCGTCTTGAGCCACGCGGCGGCCTTGTCCCCGTCGCCCAGCGTTTCAACTGCGGTCGAATACACCTGCGCCAGCCGCACCGCCCGATCGCTCTCGGCAGCCGTCAGCCGCGAGTGCTGCTGCAGCCGCCGCGTCAGCGTGCGCTTGGGAATGCCAATCTTTTCGGAGATTTCCGCCTGGCGCATGTCCAGCCGCTCGGCCAGCAGAAGAAGCGCCTTCACCGGCAGCCCCTCGCGCACCAACTCCGCCAGCGCCCCGCCCTTGCTGACCGGCCTGCCCAGAACAACCTCGCCGCCAAGCACTTCCGGCACGGAATGGGTCGCCATAACGCGCCTCCATTCCCAGTATACGCCATTTGGCTACTTGCGAAGCGCCAGATTTACGAGATTACGGCGATTTTCGCCCGCTTCCCCAGACGCACCACAATCCGTACCGGCAATACTGGAGCCGGAATCAAGAGGCATTCCACCACCTCGCCGTCCACCTTCACGGCCTTCTCCGCTATTTTGCGGTTGGCCTCCGCGCCGCTCGCTGCAAGGCCCATCGCCACCAGCAGCTTCGGCAGTCGGATCTGTTTCGTTCCCTCCGGCCCGGCCACCGCGGCAAAAGCCACCGCGACTTCCTCGAGGTTCTCCGCCGTCTCACCAGCCTGAAACATCCGCGCCCAATTCTCGTCGGCGCTTTGGGCCGCGGCCTTGCCGTGGAACCCGCCCACAATCGTCCGCGCCAGTTTTTTCTTGGTCTCCATCGGATGCAGCTTGCCCGCAGCCACCTCGGCCCGCATCGCATCAATTTCGCCCTGCCGCAAGTCTGTGAGCAGCACCCAGTACTTCCACATCAGTTCATCGCTAATGCTCATCAGCTTGCCGTACATTTCGCCCGGCGGCTCGTTGATCCCGATGGCGTTATTTAGAGACTTGCTCATCTTCTGCACGCCGTCGAGCCCTTCGAGAATCGGCGTCATCAGAACGATCTGTGGCTTCTGGCCGTAGTGGCGCTGCAACTCGCGCCCGCACAGCAGATTGAATTTCTGGTCCGTCCCGCCGAGCTCCACGTCGCACTCCAGGCACACCGAGTCGTACCCCTGCATCACCGGGTACAGCAGCTCGTGCAGACTGATCGGCTGCTCCTCCTGGAATCGCTTGTGAAACTCGTCGCGCTCGAGCATCTGCGAGACAGTGAAGTGCGCCGTCAGCCGGATCGTCTCCTCGTAGCCGAGCTTGCCCAGCCACTCGGAGTTGTACCGCACCTCGGTCGCCTGCTCGTCCAGAATCTTGAAGACCTGCTGCTTATAGGTCTCCGCGTTCTTATCGATCTCGGCCCGCGTGAGCGGTTTGCGCGTCACATTGCGCCCCGTGGGGTCGCCGATCAGCGACGTAAAGTCGCCCACCAGAAAGATCACCGTGTGGCCCAACTGCTGAAAGTGCCGCAGCTTGCGCATCAGCACGGTGTGCCCCAGGTGCAGGTCCGGCGCCGTGGGGTCGAAGCCCGCCTTGATCCGCAGCGGCCGGCCGGTTTTGCGGCTTTCTTCCAGGCGCTCGCGCAAATCGGCCACGCGGATGATCTCCGCTGCGCCCTTCTGGAGCAGATCCATCTGTTCATCTACGGGTAGGAATGCTTGCATGTCCCAATCAGTATAAATTTCGCGGGGGCGCGCATCGCAGGCCGGCGGCGCTCTCGCCCTCTAATCGCTGCCTTCGCGCTCCGGCTGCTGCACGGCGATCTCCGCCGACCCCGCCCGCGCCGTCGCCACCGCTTTATCCATCGCTTTTCCAAGCTTCCGCGTCATCACCTGGAAGTGATACCCCATCACCGCCAGCGTCATGGCCGCGCCGAAGCACCGCCGGTACCGCGTGGCCGCCTCCGCCAGGAACTTCCAGTAGCTCCACTGGTGCCGCCCGAAGACTCCCTGCCGCACGATCGAGTTCACCAGTGCGCGCAGGTTGTCGCGCGTCATCCATGCCTCGCGCGGCTGCTTCTTTGCCCGCTCGCCCGCCGCCCGCTTCGCCGGCTTGGGATGCGCACGGTTCAGATAAAGCTTCACCCGCTCGTAGTAGGCCTCGCAGCTGTAGATCTTCTTCAGCACCTCGCGGTAGCCCTCCACCAGCTTTGCCGAGTCCATGCGCGGCAGAAAGTTCAGCCGGTCGCAAAAGGTGTTGTTGCCGCCGCCCGCGTCCACAATCCGGCCCTCCTGCCGCAGCCGCCGGAACAATTGCGTCCCCGGCATCGCCTGCAACAGTCCGACCATGGCGATCGGAATCCCGCTTTTCTGGATGAACTCGACCATCCGGTCGAAGATGTCATCCTTATCCGTGTCGAAGCCCAGGATGAACCCGCCCATCACCTGCATCCCGTAGCTCTGGATCGCGGCCACGCTTTCGAGCAAACTGCGCCGCGTGTTCTGCAGCTTGTTGCTCGCGATCAGCCCCGACTCGTCCGGCGTCTCCACGCCCAAGAAAACCGACTTGAAGCCCGCGTCCTTCATCAACTGCATCAGCTCCGTGTCGTCGGCCAGGTTCAGCGAGGCTTCGGTGAGGAAGTCGAATCGCGCGCCTGTCCGCGCGCGCCACTCCACCATCGCGCGCAGCAGTTCCTTCGCCCGCGCCTTGTTGCCGATGAAGTTGTCGTCCACGATGAACACGGTGTCGCGCCAGCCCGCTGCCAGCAACTGGTCCAGCTCGGCCAGCACCTGCGCCACGGCCTTGGTCCGCGGCCGCCGCCCGTAGATCTCGATAATGTCGCAGAACTCGCAGTTGAACGGGCAGCCGCGCGAGTATTGCACCGTCATCGTCGTGTAGCGTTTCATCTTGATCAGGCTCAGGTCGGGGAGCGGGCTCGCCGTCATCTCCGGCCGTTCCGCCGCCTGATACACGGCCTTCGCCGTTCCCGCTTCCAGATCTCGCGCCAATTCGCTAACCAGGCTCTCGGCCTCGCCGATCACCACGTGGTCAGCTTTAAGCTCGGCCGCCGGCACGCTGCTGGCGATGGGCCCGCCCACCACGGTACGCAGCCCGCGCGCCCGGCAGCGTTCCACAATTTCGACCAGCGACTCGTGCTGGATGTGCATCCCGCTCACCAGCGCTACGTCGGCCCACTTCAGGTCGCGCTCGCGCAGCCGCTCCACGTTGCTGTCCACCAGTCGCTTCTTCCACCCGCACGGCAGCAGAGCCGCCACCGTCATCAGGCCCAGCGGAGGCTGCGCCGCCCGCTTGCCCAAAAACTTGAGCGCGTGTTTGAAGCTCCAAAATGTCTCAGGGAATTCCGGATAGATCAGCAGCGCATTCATAGGCCATCTCTCAAACAGGAAGAGTGGCTGCGCGGGCGCCATCGGCAGATGCGGACCGTGCTTCCCTCGATGGAAGCAATGCGGCCCCGCTCGGTGCGGCAACCTAGTCCTATACTCATTCTCCCACCAAATGGTTAAAAGACTGTACAAATGTGAACAGTTTCGCGGGAAGCCGTGGCCCCGCGCGCAAAACGCCGCCAACCTCGCCAGCCCCGCCAGCTCCCCGGCCTTCCGCTATAATCGTCTTCATGCAGCCCTCCTCCCACACCCCCATCCGCTCCATCGCCCGCGCGGTCCGTGCCGCGGCTGCGGCGGCTTCGGCCGCCTAGACTTCGCCTCACCTCATCCTTCAATTTCAGCTTGCCATTTCAGGTTCGGGACTGCGGTTTCTGTTCCCTGTTCCCTGATCCCTATTCCCGCTTTTCTTTACACTGGAGTCATCATGGAAGAGTTTTCCCGCATTCAGCGCCTGCCCGCCTACGTCTTCAACATCACCGGCGAAATGAAGATGGCCGCCCGCCGCCGCGGCGAAGACATCATCGACTTCGGCATGGGCAATCCCGACGGCGCTACGCCCAAGCACATCGTCGACAAGCTCGTCGAGGCCGCCATGAAGCCTCCCACGCACCGCTACTCGGTCTCTCGCGGCATCCCCCGCCTGCGCAAGGCCATCTGCAACTGGTACCAGTCGCGCTACGACGTCTCGCTCGACCCCGACACCGAGGCCATCGTCACCATCGGATCGAAGGAGGGCATCGCGCACCTCTGTCTCGCCATTCTCGACTCGCGCGACACGGTGCTCGTCCCCAACCCCAGCTACCCGATCCACATCTATGGGCCGGTGATCGCCGGCGCGCACATCGTCAGCGTCCCGGTCCACGATCAGGAGCAGTTCCTGGCCCAGCTCGAGGACCTCATCCCGCGCATGACCCCGCGCCCCAAGGCCCTCATCGTCAACTTCCCCTCGAACCCGACCACCGAATGCGTCGACCTGCCCTTCCTCGCGCGCCTCGTCGCCCTCGCCCGCGAGCACGGCTTCTATCTCATCCAGGACCTCGCCTACGCCGACATCGCCTTCGACGGCTACAAGCCCCCAAGCGTCATGCAGGTTCCCGGCGCCAAAGACGTCGCCGTCGAGTTCTTCACCCTCTCGAAGAGCTACAACATGCCCGGCTGGCGCGTCGGCTTCATGGTCGGCAACCAGCGCCTCGTCAACGCCCTCGCCCGCCTCAAGAGCTACTTCGACTACGGCACCTTCACGCCCATCCAGGTCGCCGCCATCGCCGCGCTCGAAGGCCCGCAGGAATGCGTCGCCCAAATCGCCGACACCTACCGCCGCCGCCGCGACGTGCTCGTCGACGGCCTCAACAAGCTCGGCTGGTCCGTCGCCAAACCCCGCGCCACCATGTTCGTCTGGGCCCAGATCCCCGAGGCCTATCGCGACCTCAAGTCGCTCGAGTTCTCCAAGCTCCTGCTCACCGAGGCCAAAACCGCCGTGTCTCCTGGGATTGGATTTGGCGACTACGGCGACAACCACGTCCGCTTCGCCCTCATCGAGAACGAAGAACGGACGAGGCAGGCGTTGCGTGGGATCAAAGCCATGCTCGCGAAGGGTGTCGTGCCGGCGTAGCTACGAGCAGGTCCAGATGACCTGACCAGAAATCGTGACGCTCCCAGGATCCTGCAAGCCGGTGAATTGGAACGAGCCCGAAGCGTCGGGCTTGACGATCATTGTGCCCACCCCGGTTGGAAACGCGAAGATATGAATGTCCTGGGAACCGGCTGGGGTGTCCACATCCATCTGTGTCGCGGTCAAGCTGGAGCCCGTGTATGTGCCTGGGCCGTGATAAGGCCAAGCCGCAACATCGGCTGAGAAGGTGTGGCCGCCGCCGACCGACCCGGGATTGCCGCCCGGATTGGGCGGTGGTATCGGCACGTTGAACATCGCGCCGCCCGTACCGCCAGACGCGCCTGTTCCGCCCCTCGCGACCTCGGCACACGTGCGGACTGGCAGGCGATCGTCGTAGGACCCGGTGAATGCCCGGCCTCCGGTGATCGTGACAGTCGCGTGCAAAACTGCCATCTTCGGCGAGTTCGTATTGGGCGTTACCTGTGCTTGCACGGTTGCCCACACAAGCAAGACCACGGCCACAGCCGGCGCTCCACCCGCCAATACCTTCCGTACCATCGCAAGGTTCACATCTGCCTCCCTTTGCAAAGACGGGCTGGGCCGTGCCTGGTAACCACTTCCTCCGTCTAGGCCATCATACGATCCTCAGGACAAACCACGTCCGCTTCGTTTTGATCGAGAACGAAGAACGCACTCGCCAGGCCCTCCGCGGGATCAAAGCCACGCTGGCGAAGGGCGTGGTAGTGAGCTAACGGCCCTCTCTCCCTTTAGACTTCGACTGTCAATTCAAACCGGCATTATATCCGGCACTATTCGCCGATATATTTCACATCAATGCACTTGTTTGTTTATACTTAAATACGGCAATTGAACCGGCAATGGATGCTCCACTCACCAACCCGAGTTGGATGGAACCAATGCTGCCGCCTGAAGAGGGGCAGAGGCGGCTTGAGGATGCTGCGTTCGATCTGGTCTCCCGCGCCAGTTCTCTGGCTGGGCAGACCAATCCCATTGTCACCGCGTCCATCGGCACGCTCGTTCGCTCGATGAACTGCTACTATTCCAACCTCATCGAAGGCCACGACACCCACCCGCGCGACATCGACAAGGCGCTTCGCAAAGACTATTCCGCCGAACCGGCCCGGCGCGCCTTGCAGCTTGAAGCGGTCGCGCATATCGAGGTCCAGCAGGCGATTGACGAGGGGCGCGACGATCCCACTTTCCCAGCATCGCTGCCGTATGTCCTCTGGCTGCACCGTGAGTTCTGCCGCCGTCTGCCCGACGACCTGCTCTGGACTGAAGATCCGGAGTCGAAAAGACGCGTACGGGTTCAACCGGGCAAACTTCGGGATGGAGAAGTAGTCGTCGGCCAGCATCTGCCACCGGCGTTCGCCGCTTTACCGCGCTTTCTGGAGCGATTCGAGCAGGCATATGCCCCTGCCCAGCTCTCCAAGATGCGCCAGGTGATTTCCGTGGCCGCCGCACATCATCGCTTTGTATGGATTCACCCCTTCTACGATGGCAATGGCCGCGTGGTGCGGCTGATGTCTCATGCCATGCTGAAACGGCTCGGAGTGGGCAGCAGCCTATGGTCGGTGGCGCGTGGATTGGCCCGCAATGTCGGCAACTATAAAGCACTGCTGATGGCCGCGGACGAGCCGCGCCGGAACCATCTGGACGGCCGCGGAAACCTCTCCCAAGCCGCACTCATCGAGTTCTGCGAGTTCTTTTTGAGCACCTGCGTGGATCAGGTTGAATACATGCGCTCGATCCTGGAACCGGCGGAATTGCTGCGCAGGATGGAGATCTACACCGAAGAGGAGGTTCGCGCCGGGCGCTTGCCCAAAGGCAGTTTCCCCTTGTTGCGTGAAGCCCTTCTAACCGGGGAATTCGAGCGCGGCCAGGCGCCGGCCATCACCGGCTACAAGGAACGCATGGCGCGCATGGTCCTTGCACAGCTTCTTGAAGCCGGCTTGCTTGTTTCTACCGGCCCCAGAGCATCGGTTCGCCTGGGCTTCCCCATTGGCGTTGTGGAGCGCTGGTTCCCGGCGCTCTACCCGGCGAACTTCCGTTGAGTTGCGAGGCGAACGCAGCGAATCTCGATGTCAGATGGATGTTTCCCGGCTGCTAGCTCTTAGCTCAGCAAAGAGTAGAGTGTCCCAGGTCCCTCGCACTTGGCGACCTGGGATAGCACAAACCCGAGCGGGAAAAATCCCCTCCAGGCCCTCCGCGGCATAAAGGCCATGCTGGCCAAGGGCGTTGTGCCGGCGTAGCGGAGCCTGGCGGCTCGTGGGCGGCGGCCTCAGCGGCCGAGCGGCGGATGTTTACCAGAAAATCAATGTTTATTTAATGGTAATACTGCCCTGAATTTGGTGCAGCTCCGACTCTATCTAAACGACTTATATGTTGATCAATTGTTTACTCCCCCCAGGCGAAAAAATAATTCATTAATTTTCTCGGGCGAGGAAATGGAGACATTGTTATCGACAAAGTAAACATGAGTGCGATCGCGGGAGTCCCTGACTGAAACGTGGACGAGGGCTGTCGAGATCATTCTTTTCACCTAAGGCAAGGATAGAGCGTTTGTGGAAATAATCGGCAAACCTGGGCGGAGATTCTTGGCGAATGGAGTGAAGGAGTTAGGGCGATTTGCGGGTGTGACGGGGGTTGACAGCGAGGTGGGCCCTGCCCTGAGCGAGTCCGCTCAGCGGACGAGTCGAACGGGGATCTGCGGTTGGCTTTCGGACCGCGGCGACAATCACGTCCGCTTCGCCCTCATCGAGAACGAAGAACGCACTCGCCAGGCCCCCGCGGGATCAAGCAGATGCTGGTGAAGGGGGGCGGTACCGGTGTGAGATTCGAGTTCCTGCAGCCGGTGAGGCGCGTAGGATTGAGCGGTACCGTCCAACCTCTTAGGGAGGAAGTGCTGAGTGACAAGCGATTTCCGGGGCTCCCACGTCTGCAACCGGGGCCGATGTTGCGCTCGTCTGTTACCTTAGAGATACTGGTTTTTGAACTTTCTTACGCCTGAAGTGTCTTTTGTGCCGATCATGGGCAAGAGGCCGCGTTTTCCACAGTGATCGCGCGCATCTGTTGACGGTCGCGATCTAGGGCGAATACCTTCGTTTACCAGGTAAGCGAGGAGATTGCGTTGGCGGAGTATACGATTCCGGAGGCTCAGCAACCTCCTCTGAACCTACTTCGTACCATTTCAGATGCCGCTTTCAGTGAGCTGGCTTCGGGGCTAGAGCAATCTCCGGATGACCTTCCAAGAATTGATGGGATTCCGGAAGGTGACGCTTCCTCAGTCAAAGACGCGGTGATGGAACTATATCGGGTCCGCGAGTTCTTCGAGGAAGATCTTGATGACTTCGTCCCTGAGATCGCTGTTGCCCTCCGAGAGGCGGTTAAGTTTCCCATTGAGGAAACCGATCAGTTTCAGGATCGCCTGAAAAAGGTACTCTCAATCGGTACGTTAGGCATCGCAGCGAAGGCCGCGTCTCTGAAGCTGGAGTTCGAGCGCCGCTTTTGTAGTGCTCGAATAGTTACCGATGCTCGACCCGTTTACCTGGGTAGTCCTTCGAAGCCGCCGAGTGCCGTGATGGTCACGCACACGCTGAGAGTTTCATTCCATGACAACACCTCAGAGCTTCGTGAAATCTATATCAGCTTAGATGACGACGATTTAATTACTCTGAGGCAGCTGATCGACAGAGCAGAGGCGAAAGCTCATTCGCTACGGTCGGTTTTCGACGCCGCAAGAATCAAAATCGTCGTTCCGTAGACGGCGGGAAGGAGATCCATAGTAATGGGACTCGCACTCACAACCCCTCTAGAAGAGTGGCGCGCCGAACCCGCTAAGGTCCGGAAACCACATGAATACGTGCGCAATCCGCCTACCAAACTTTTAAGGTGCGGGTTCGAGGAGTATGGGTCCTTAACTGATCTTGTGGAGCGCAGATCAACAATTCGGGCAGGGTGTTGGGACCACACCAGAATCATGATGTGGAAGTCGAAAGAGATCTTTGAGGATGCGATAGTCCAGGCGCTGATATCGCCGGCCGCCGAAGTCGAAAGTACGGAGGAGCGTTTCCGGCGACTCGCAACCGAGTGGGCAAGAGACGTTAAGCACGTCTCCTCCGCGTCGATATTGACCTCCCATCCAAACTACAGGCAGATAATTGCGATGGGAAGGCCGGTGGTGCCCTACCTGCTCGCCGAATTGAAAAATCGACGTGGGTATTGGTTCGCTGCATTGCACGAGATTACTGGAATACGTCCATTCGACGCGCATGAGGCAGGCAACAGTAAGAGAATGACCGAAGCGTGGCTGAATTGGGGAAGGATGAATAAGATTCCATTTTGAAGCTCGCTCATGCGATTGCCACTTCTTGAAGCTGACTTCCCTAAACTCGCGGCGGCTGGATATGAGAAGACCAGCGAAGAAACGGGGTTTCCTCCTGAGCCCGGTGCTTACAACTGCATCGCTTGGGCAGCAGGTGATACTCGTTGGTGGTGGTGGCCGGATCCCAACTCTTACTGGCCCCCTTGGACCAAGCTCCGAGATGAAACAGTGGGGTGCTTCGTTCGAACATTTCGCTGGCTGGGCTATCGCCCCTGTCAGTCGTCTCGCCGACAATTCGGGTTCGAAAAGGTCGCTCTATACGCAATACACCGGTCGGCGATGCCAAAGACACTTCCCTCAGATTGGAGTGGAACGAACGACTGGATTCCGACTCACATGGCACGTCAGCTGCCAAATGGAGCTTGGACGAGCAAATGCGGTCCGGGTGAGGACATTACGCATTTCACCTTGGACGCACTTGAACGTTACGGCTACTTCGGTTTTCACTTGGGGATTTATCCAATTTACGCATATGGGTGCCCGGCAGTAGTTCTCCGCCGACCTATCTTCATCGGGTGGTTCGTCCGGATTCTCCAGAGGGCACTCTGGAAATACGAAGGAATGAGTTAAGCGCGTCGCATCACTCCTTTCCCCGCACCCAAGAAAAACCTTCCTCTTCCCCGTTCCTGCGGTATAGCCTGAACCCCGGTCGCTTGGCCCAGGCAGAGCCTCAAGGGTCAGCCAATCTCAACAAACAAACATTCCCCAAGGAGGAAGAATCATGAAATTCATGGTGGTGTGGAAGACTGTCCCCGGCAAGTACAAAACTGCCGTTGACCAATTTCTGCGGACGGGCGCCCCGGCGCCGGCCGGAGGCAAGACTTTAGGCCGCTGGCACGTTCCAGGATCAACGCTCGGCTGGCACCTGATTGAAGCGACTGGCCCGGAGGCTCTTGCCGAGCACGCGGTCGAATGGTCCGACGTTCTGCAGTTGGAAATCTACCCGGTCCTTGAGGACGCCGAAGCCGGAGCCGCTGCGAAGAAGGTGCTCGGCAAATGACCCAGCGCCCCGTTTATCCCCTCACCAGACCAGCGGCACGATGCGCCAGCGCGTCTTCTGGCAGTATTCGGTGTAGCCGGGCAGCTCCGCGCGCAGAACCTTCTCCTCGTTCAGGATGCGCAGAACATAAATCGGCAGCAGCAGCGCGAAGGCCGGCAGCGTTCCGTACGACCCCAGCGCCAGCGGCGCGAACACCCACAGCAGAAGGCTGACCGCGTAAAAGGGATGCCGCACGAACCGGTACAGCCCGCTCGTGATCACCGTCTGGCCCTCTTCAACACGAATCGTCCGCCCCGCGAAGCGGTTGGTCCGGATGACCCATCCCACGCCAAGTATGGTCGCGGACACCATGGCCAGCGAGAACACTTCGAGGGCCAGCGGTTCCGCGCCCAGCCAACCGCGCGACCAGGCGAACCGGTGGTCGAACCCCGGCAGTGTGAAGAGCCCCGCAAACAACAAGGCCCCGAAGCCTATGATGCGTTTTTGCTCGCGCACCCGTTCCTTCGCGCGCAGCCGCCGCTCCACGATCTCCGGGTTTGTCTTGAGAAAGTAGAAGAACGCGGCCAGGGCAGGGGTGACCAATGCCGCCAGAAAGGCCCATCCCTGCCAGAAGTGCAGCGTCTCCGCGGGGAGAAAGAGGATGACGATCCAAAGCAGAGTCATCGCCAGAAAGCGGAGCATTACCTGCGCCGCCAGGTGCGGTGTGGGCTGACCGGCTGGAGGATGGATCTCTGCAGAGGGGCGTGTTTCGCTGATCGGTGGCATGGCTGGACTCTCCGATCTGAAGCCCGCGTGGCCTGCGCAGACAGCATAACCCCGAAAGGCGGGTTCCCTGCCGCGGATCTCGAGCAGGGTACGTCAAATTGTTCCTCCGGGAAATTCTCAGCGAACCTTTGCTCTGATTCGCAACCTTTTTCTGGTTATGTTTACCCTGAATTCAGCACTTTTCTTGGTACATGTCTCGAAGAACCCCAACCTCTCAAGCGAACATTTGGGGGCCAAAGCGAACCATTTGAGCGAACATCTGGGCCCCTGTCCGCACCTCTTAAGCGAACATTCCCGTTGATTCCATAGAGCTTGCCGCCGGGCGTTTGCCCGTTCCCAGCTGCGGCATCTTTTCCCGACGGTTCCCCCTCCAGACTTCGTCCCGGTGACGCCCGCCGTCACGCCGCCGCGACCCGCCGATACGATATCCTTTCATCGAATCGCGCATGACTCGAGGAGCATCGGCAGTGAGTTCGGCATTGACTGAGAGGCGTCTGTTGCACACCGTGAAGAAGGCAATCGTTGGCCGAGCCTGGCCGCACAAGCTGAATGGAATGCTGGTCTTGGCCTGCATCCTCGCTCTCGCCGGCGCCGCTCGGGTGTCCGCCCAGAGCGCGCCGGACGCTAAGAGTGGCACGCCAACGCCCGCCGCCGCCCAGCCGCCCGCCGCGATGCCGCAATCGCAGGGCGGGATGGCCAATGGCGGACAGCACGAGGCTGTCTTCGACAGCCAGCACCGGCCGATCACCGCCGGAGGTTTCGTTAAAAGCGGCCCGATCGTCTTCCAGGACGTAGCGTCCGCCGCCGGGCTGACCAAGTGGCATCACCAAGCGGGCACGCCGGAGAAGCGGCTGATCCTTGAGGCCAAGGGACCGGGCGTGTGCCTGATCGACTACGACAACGACGGCTGGCTCGATATCTACCTGGTGAACGGCTCGACCTACGACGCGCTGGCGGGCAAGGCCGAGCCGCCGCACGCGGCGCTGTTCCACAACAACCATGACGGGACGTTTACCGACGTGACCGCGAAGGCCGGCGTGACCAACGACCGCTGGGGCTACGGCTGCGCGGTGGGCGACTACGACAACGACGGCTGGCCCGACCTCTACGTGACGAACTTCGGCAAGAATCGCCTCTACCGCAACAATCATGACGGCACCTTTACCGATGTGGCCGAGCAGGCGGGCGTGGCCATCGGAACATGGTCGACAGGCGCCACCTTCGGCGACTACGACGGGGACGGCCGTCTGGACCTCTTCGTGGACGGCTACGCGCAGATCGATCTGAACGATCCGCCGATCTCGGGGTCGAAGGCCGTGAACTACGCGTTCTGCCAGTACCGCGGCGTGCAAGTCATGTGCGGGCCGCGCGGGTTGAAGGGCGAGCACGACCACCTGTTTCACAACAACGGCGACGGGACGTTTACCGACGTCAGCAAGAAGCTGGGCGTGGACGACCCCAATGGCTATTACGGCCTCGGCGCCCTGTTTGCCGACGTGAACAACGACGGCAAGCCGGACCTGCTGGTGGCCAACGACTCGACGCCGAATTACCTGTACATCAACAAAGGCGACGGGACGTTCGACGACCAGAGCTTCGAGAGCGGATACGCACTGAACAAATTTGGGCGCGAGATTTCGAACATGGGTATCGCCGCCGGCGACTACGAGAACAACGGCCACCTGTCGATTGTGAACACCGATTTTTCCGACGACTACAACGTCTTGTTCCAGAACGACGGGACAGGGTTCTTTACGGATGTGAGCTACCAGGCGGGGATCGCGGAGTCGTCGATCCCGTTTGTGAGTTTTGCCGACGGATTCCTCGACTACGACAACGACGGGTGGAAGGATCTGCTGATTATCAATGGCCATGTCTATCCGCAGGTGGATCAGCACCCGGAGTGGGGGCAGAGCTATGCGCAGCGGACGCTGCTCTACCACAACCTGGGCAATGGAAAGTTCGAGTTGGTGCCGGCGGTGGAGGGAACAGGCCTGGCCGTGGTCTCGGTCGGCCGCGGCGCGGCATTCGGCGATATCTTCAACGACGGCAAGATCGACGTGGTGATCAACAGCATGGACGGGGTGCCCATCCTGCTGCGCAACGTGAATCCGGATCATCATCACTGGGTGGAACTGAAGCTTGTCGGCGGTCCCAAGAGCCCACGCGATGCAGTCGGGGCGACGGTGTATCTGACGGCGAACGGGATGCGCCCGCGGGGAGACGTGCTGAGCGGCGGCAGCTATCTATCGTCGAACGACCTGCGCGTGCACTTCGGGCTGGGCGACGCGAGCGATGCCGGGACGGCGGAGATTCACTGGCCGTCAGGCAAGAAAGAGACTTTGAAGCTTCCGGCGGCTGACCGCATCTACACGGTCGTTGAAGGCCGAGGCATCACCGGTGCATTGTGCGGCGGCGCGCCCTGCGCCGATCCGGACAATTCTCCTGCGTCGAACAGCCCCGCTGTTGCGCCGGCTGCACGCTAGACGGGCAATTTCTCAGCGATCTTTGGCCCGGCCGCTCAGGCCGACGCCGGGTGCTGCGGCCCTCCTTGGTTCGAGCCGCAATACGGGTTGCCGGGGGCCGCTTCAGGAGAAGCGGCTTCAGTTCGGTTGCCCTCTCCGGCGCGGATCGGCGGTGACATGCCGACGGGTGCCGATCCCGGAGTGTGAGATAGATCACATTTCCACGGGCTCAGAACGGTCACGAGCCACCATTCGGCCGACCACCGGAATATGGAAACCCCACTCAAACTAAAGGATGAAAACGTTATCTGTAACGATCCGGGCGGATTCTTCCCTTTTGCCCAACTTAAACGTTTAATCACGGCAAAGAAAATCCTTGACAACCGTGCGAGTCTGACTCTAGCTTGTTGCCCACAGTCGGCGCTGGGCTGGCGGGACCGCTCTGCTAAACCGTTTGACCTGCCCCAATGGAACTGGGGACGGGTTGCGCGCCGAACTGAACTCGGAATGCAGTTGTTTCGCGGCGGCAAGATCATTGCAGGGTGTATCCCTGAAATGTTTTAGCCGTCGCTAACCGAAACCTAGGGTCTTGGGCCATCGAGACGGGAAAAACAGCTTCGGATTTTGTTCGAAGAAGAGTGTTGGCCTCCCGGAATCTATCCCCAAACCCACTTGCAACCATGAGGAGGAAGTCTATGACGCATCGGAGTCCGCATAACGAACCGCGGAAAGCACGCGCCGAACATGCGGTTTGGCGCTGGTTTCTCGCAGCTTGCACACTCTTACTATTCTTGACGTTGGCCCGCGTGGGTGCTCTTGCGCAAGCCAACTCAGAGGTGACGGGCATCGTTACCGACACAACTGGGGCGGTGGTTCCGGAGGCGAGCGTCGTGCTCACCGATCCGGCCACCGCGTACACGCGCGCGACCACCAGCGGGTCCACCGGCTTGTACGACTTTGCCGGGTTGAACCCCGGCAATTACAACCTGAAGGTCACGGCCAAGGGCTTCAAAACGTATACGCAAAACGGCATCGTGGTCAACGTCTCGGGAACGTTCCGCGTTGACGTCAAGCTGGCCGTCGGCGCCGCGTCGACCACGGTCACGGTGGAAGCCGACGCCCTGACCGTTCAGACAGACTCCAACGTGATCAGCACCCTGATCACCTCGGAAGATATCACCTCTCTCGCCACCGAGAACCGCAACGTAGTGAATCTGGCGGCTCTTGGCCTGGGCGTCAGCTCTAAGCTGCCGGACAACAACTCCCTCGGAGCGTTTGGCGCCGACTTTAGCCTCGAATTCAACGGCCTGCGCGAGGCCCACAATATCTGGCTGATCGACGGCGGCGAGTCGGCTGACCGCGGCGGCGGCGGCGGCACGCAGATTCAGCCTTCACAGGACGCCATCGCCGAGTTCCAGATGATGACCTCGAACTATCCACCCGACTACGGCATCTCCTCCGGCGCCACCATCAGCATGTCGCTGAAGAGCGGCACGAGGGACTTCCATGGCGCGGCATGGGAAGAAAATCGCGCCACCGCCTACAACGCCAACTCCTTCTTCAACAAGTACAACGGCGCCACCAATGCCCGGCCGGCAACGCATTACAACATCTACGGCTTCAACGTCGGCGGCCCGATCTACATTCCGAAGGTCTACAACTCCAACAAGAACAAGGCCTTCTTCTTCTTCAACCAGGAGTGGCGCAAAACGTCCGCCGTGGCTACCAGCAACAACGCCACGATCCCCAAAGCGGATGTTCCGGTTTCAGGCACGGATCTCACATACGTCGATCCAACGTATGCTGCAGCACACGGTGCAGGCTTTACATGGTTGCAGGTGCCCAATGTTGGTCCCACGACAGATTACGCGGTCAACGGCCTTGGGACTCTGACACCCAACGGTTGCTTCCAGGGAGTCAAGGCCTTGGATTCGGTTTCTGGCAAAATGTTGTGCCCAGCCGGACAGAAAATTCCTCATGGACTGTTCGACTCCAACGGGGTTACTTACCTCGCCTCGGGCGTTCTTCCCTTGCCGAACGTTGGAAGCACGGACTATAACGTGGCCAGCGTACCGCTCCCGCAAAAGGTGGAAGACACCGTGGTCCGCGGCGATTACCGCTTCAACGACAAGTGGGCGCTCCTGGTTCACTACATCGGCGACCATCAGAATCAGAACTACGGCCAGCCGGAACTGGGCTGGTGCGGATGCAATTACAACACCCTCACCAGCATTCTCTCCTCGCCGGCACACAGCGCTACCGCCAAGTTGACCGGCGCCATCAAGCCCAACCTGCTGCTGGAAGTCAGCATGAACTATGACGGCAACGGAGCCGACATCGTGCCCAGCGCGAACACCTTCGTGCCATCTGGCTGGTTCGGCACCACCGCGGGCACCATGCGTCCGGTTGTAACGGCTTATACCATCGGCCGAAAGATCTGGCCGGGCATGGGCTTCGGCAACACCCTGGGTGGCGGAAAAACGGAAGACACAGCCACCGAACCCTATCACAATGCGGCCCAGGACTATTCTCCCAAGGTGGACGTCTCCTACACCACGGGCAAGCATCAGTTCAAGTTCGGCTTCAGCTACAACCGCTACACCAAGAACCAGATGCTCTACGGCGATGCGCAGGGCGACTACAGTTGGGGCCAGTTGTCGGGCAACACCCTCATGGATGTGCTTCTGGGCCTGCCCAGCAGCTACACCCAGACTCAGTCCGCGCCGATTCGCCACTACGCCAACAACACTCCTTCGGTCTATGCCCAGGACAACTGGCACATTACCCCCCGTTTCAGCTTGCAGTTGGGCCTCCGCTACGACGCCCTGCCGCACACCTGGGAGCGCCAGAACCTCCTTGGCAACTTCAATCAGAGCACTTACCAGACAGGCGCGGGCTCGGCCCCGATCTGGAACGCAGATGGCACTATCAACTCAGCCAGCCCGACTCTGTATACCTTCAACGGAATACCCGCCTACATCAACGGCACCAACCTTGCCGGCGTAGACGGCTACCCGAAGGGCGTGGTCACCAACGACTACCGGACACTTCAACCTCGCATCGGGTTCTCAGAAGATCTCTTCGGGAACGGCAGGACCGTTCTCCGCGGCGGCTTTGGAACCTTCTTCGAGCGCATGCAGGGCAACGACATCTTCGGCGTGGCCACCAGCGCGCCCTTCGATCCTTCGCTCAGCATTAGCAACCCCTACTTCAGCCAGCCTGGGAAGAACTGGAGCACCGGCAATGTGATCGCGCCGACCTCTCTGATCTTTGCGGGCGGCGGCGATAGCGTTGCCCAGACCTTCAGAGCTCCTGCCGTGGCCATGTACAGCCTCGGCGTGCAGCAAGAGTTGAAGCCCTCGGTGATCTGGGTTATCCAGTACGTTGGCAACATCCAATGGCATCAGAACATTGTCAACCAAGCGCTCAACAGCTTGCCGACCAACATTGGCCTGGTGAATATTGCCTCCGGCGCCTCGCCAGCCGCGTGCACAACTGCTTCGGCGACCTGCGTTGACGCCCGCCAGGTATCTGGTGACAGCGGCGGTGTGTATGGTTCGGACGCCGCGACAGCTTTCAACAACCTCGGCAGCATGAACGGCTACCGTCAATTCCCCGGCTACGCGGTGATCACTCAGGATGAAAACGTCGCCACCGGCAACTACAACGGCCTCCAGACCGCTGTTCGCATCCAGAACCGCTGGGGCCTGAGCGGCGAGGTCGATTACACGTACTCGCACATCATCGACATCCAGTCTCAGGATCGCGATGAAATCGACAACCCTTGGTACATAAAGTATGACAAGGGTTCGGGCACATACGATCGCCGTCAGATCCTCAACGCCAACTACGTCTACAACCTGCCCATCTTCAACAAGAGCCAGGGACTCATTAAGTCCATCGCCGGCGGATGGCAGATTGCGGGAACCCTTGTCAAGGAGACCGGTATCCCTCAGCAGGTCAACTTGAACGCTAGCTACGATCCAGTCGGCTTGGGCGGCGGCCAATACGTCAACCATCCGAATATGACCGCCGGCGGCAAGCTGAAGTACCCCAAGACGGTGTCGGCATGGTTCGACGTAAGCCGGATCGATAACAATGTCACCCCCGTCTGGGCGGGCGGAACTAACCTGGGCTTCGGCAACTGGGGCAAGGACGCGCTGGTATTGCCCGGCCGCTTCAACCTCACAACGTCTCTCTACAAAACCTTCCAGATCTACGAGCGGGCGAGCTTCCAGCTTAAGTTCGAGTCGTTCAACACGCTGAACCACACCGAGTTCAACGCCGTCAACACGTCGACTGGCGCGCTGAACGGCACCAACGATCCTCGTAACCTGCAACTGGCAGGCAAGTTCACCTTCTAACCTCAACCCTCAACCAGGGCGCGGCGGGCTTTGCCTGCCGCGCCTTTTTCTTTGCGGCATAAGGCCAGACGGCGGCCAGAGAGGAGAAAATGGAGAGAGGAGGGGGATGCGTGCGTTTGATGCGGGCCGTTGGACTCGGGATGATCTCTGTGTTTGCGGCGGCGATGTACGGGCAGACGGCTGCCCCGCCGGATGGGCCGCGGGAGAAGGCGCTGCTGCTGGAGCGGCAGGGCAAGGATGCGGAGGCCGGGGAGGCTTGGCGCGCGATCCTGAAGACGCATCCCTCCGATCCGGAGCCTTACGCACATCTTGGACTCCTCGAAGCGCGGCAGGAGCACTATAAGGAAGCCGCGGCCGACTATCGGAAGGCTTTGGCGATCGGCCCTAGCATTCCAGCTCTGCATCTGAATCTGGGACTTGCGCTTTTCAAAGGCGGCGACCTGAAGAGCGCGATTCGAGAGTTTGAGCCTCTGCTGAAACAGACGCCCGAATCCTCGCCGGACAATCTGCGCCTGACCATCTTGGTCGGCATGGCGCACTACGGACTGGCCGAATACGACAAGGCGGCGCCGTATCTGAAGAGCGCCTCGGACCGGGACCCGAATAACCTGTCGCTGCTGCTGGCTCTGGCGCACAGCTATCTCTGGTCGGAGCAGTTCAACCACGTGATGGACGTATACCACCGGATTCTCGCGTTGAACGCCGAATCCGCCGAAGCGGACATGCTTGCCGGGGAGGCGCTCGACGGCTTGCGGCGCACCGACCAGGCGATCGTGGAATTCCGAACCGCGGAGAAGGCTGCTCCGGCCGAGCCGGACGTGCACTTCGGGCTCGGCTATCTGCTATGGGAAAAGCAGCAGTATGCCGCGGCGGCGCAGGAGTTACAGGCCGAGCTGGATTTGAATCCAAACCACGCCCAGGCCCTCACCTATCTGGGCGACTGCGACCTTGTGTTGACCCATCCCGAGCTCGCGCAGCCGCTGCTGGAGAAGGCCCTTCAGGTCGACCCGGGGATCGAGTTGGCGCATCTTGACCTGGGAGCGATCGACGCCGATGCAGGACGCCAGGACGATGCCCTGCGGGAGCTGACCACCGCCGAGAAACTCGGGCCCAACGACGTGAACGTTCACTGGCGGCTGGGGCGCCTCTACCGGGCGATGGGCAACCAGCAGAAAGCGCAGGCGGAGTTTGATGAAGCGAAGAGCATTACAGAGACCGCCGATTCCGCTCTCGTCAACAAACTGAATCCGCATTCCGGACAGGCGCAAGCGCCCGCGCCGGCGCAGAAAGACAAGTAGGGACACGATCGAGGAGATTTGGGAGTATTTGGGTGGAGTATTCTCTCGAACAGCGTCAGCGATCACAGAAGACGATATTCCCGAATGGGATTAATTTTGACGGGAAGAAATTTGGAACCGCGTCAACTCCCTTGTTCTTCAGCCTGTTAAAACCTGATCCGAACGATGATTACGGTTTGGCGTCCCCGACGGGATTTGAACCCGTGTTATCGCCGTGAAAGTAGCCGAACGCCTGGTAACTTATTGAAACTAGGTGGCATGGATAGCGCAGTAAGGCACTTTCAGGCACCGTCGGAGCCGCTTATCGGACGCCTATTGGAACAATGCAGTGCGGTGCTCTGGAGCCAAATCCATGGAACCAGAGCTTCGGACAATTCTCGAATCTCTCCCTGAAAAGCCATACCGCTCTAAGCTGGAACCGCATCGCGACCTGATCCGCGAACTGCGGCGAAAAGGGCGGACTTACCGTGAGGTCGCTCGGCTCTTCCGCGAGCGCCTTGGATTGCACGTTGCACCCAGCACCTTGCATTCGTTCGTGAAGGTCCGTGCCAAACACCGCAAGCGAATGCAATTTGAGTTACCGCCGTCTGATCTCCCTGCGGTGGATTTGCCGGCGGCGCTGGATCGCGCCGCCGCCCTCAAGGCGAGACCGGTAGTGCCGAATGCAAAGCCAGCTCGCTTCGTCTTCCGTGAGAATGAACCCCTGACCCTAACAATCAGCGGAGGTGAGCAATGACGGCGTATTCAAAGCGAGTTGTCTTCACGATGGGTGGCAAGGGCGGCGTTGGGAAAACCGGTGTCGTGGTCTCCCTGGCCGAGTGGTTTGCCGCAAATGAGATTCCTGTCACTCTCCTCGATCTCGACACAGAGAACAAGACTCGTGGGTCGTTGAAGCACTTTTTCAATGGCACAGTCACCAAGGTCAACATTCACACTCCTGCCGGCCTCGATGCTTTTGTCGATCATCTTGACGGCGGTACCTCTATCATCGTCGCCGACATGGGAGCTGGAGCAGGGCAGGTTGCATCAGGCTGGTTTGACTCGATGTATGAGGATATGGCGGCGAGCGGTGTGCGGTTTACGGCGGTCGGCGTGGTTACGCCTGATCCGGCCAGCGTTGAAAGTGTCCTTGCCTGGGCAAGCCGCCTTCAGGATCGCGTAGAGTACGTCATCGTCGAGAACGCAACCAGCGCCCTGGCAGACTTCACCTACTGGAGGTCCACCGAACAGGCGAATTGCTTCCGCGAAACGTTCGCGCCGGAAATCTTGCAGATGGAGTTCCGACTCGCTGAACTTGAGAATCCAGTCCGGCAGCATGGAATCCAGCTTGGGCAAGTTGCGGACCGCAAGACTGAGGTGGATGAGCTGAAGAGGGCCTCCCTCGTCATGCGCGCACAAAGCTATCGCCGTCGGCTCTTCTCTGAATTCGACCGGACGAGGCAGGTGTTCTTGCCATGAGTGTCGCTCCGGTTGCTTCTAAGGTTGCGGTGATTTCGGCGGGAGAGCCGACACTGTTCGACTCTCTCGCACGTCTTGTTCCTGAAGAATTGCAGACTGCATACTATCGTGTTCTCGCTCATACTCACACGCTCAGTCCAGACGATGAAATGCTGCGCATTCTCGAAGCGATGGGCATCCTGGCTCTGCTAACGCGCCACACGCCCAAGGATATTTCCGATGAGCGCGAACTCTTTCAAGAGATGTTTGATGTTCATCAGCAGCTTTCAGACGAGACCCGAGAGAAGATGCTTGGCTATGTCCACGAGTTGGATTCGCGGATTTCCGCGCTGCCCAGCAAGCTCGAAGCCAGCCTTGATCCGAAGCAGATTGCGAAATTGCTTGGTGAAAGCCTGCGCCAGAACTTCCTCAAGTCGGGCATCCCGGCCACTGCCGAGGGTCTACAGGCGGCCAGCGCAGCCATGACGAGCGTCCAACAGGAACTTTCATCGGCGCTGCGCAAACTATCGGATTCGCGCAGTGGAGTGATTGCTCAAGTGGAATATGCGAACAACCGACTGACATACTCCCTCGAAGGCCGGGCAAAGACAATCGACGCACTTCTGCATGAATGGAAGAGCGACGTGCTGCGCATATGGATACCGCTGGTTGCCGGGGCCGCTATGTTGATCGGATTGTTTGGCGGCATCGAAATACAGGGCTGCCGGGATTCGGATCCCACAGCGACCGCCGCGCCGACACCCCCGGCGATTCAAGCCGTTCCAGCCCCTGCCTCTCAAGTGGACGCTGTGCCGGTCGGCGATGCAAGGAAGCCTCATCGCGTACAGTCGAAGCCAAAAGCCGGCACAGAACATGAGCGATAGAATCTTGTTGTATCACTCACAGAGACCGGGTATTATGAGCGATAGAGAGGTTCGCTATCGCTCATGACCTGGAACTGGCAAAATCCGGATTGGCCAAATTTCAAGTGGGACCGTGCTCGAATGGCCACTGCCGAAGAGCAGTTTCTCCTTGGCGCTGGCGTTGTCATCGGCACGGTCAAGCACCTGGGCGAAGACGAACATAATCAACTCCTCGTAGAAGCAATGAGTGGAGAAGCACTGACGACCTCCGCGATTGAAGGTGAAATCCTCAACCGGGCCAGTGTCCAATCCTCCGTCCAGCGACAACTCGGCCTGGTTGCAGATAAGCGGCGCGCCACTCCGGCGGAACAAGGGATTGCCGAAATGATGGTCGATCTTTTCCGATCATCCGCTGAGCCTCTATCAATCGAGATGCTCTTTCGCTGGCACGGCATGGTGGCATCCGGCAGAAAAGACCTCATCAACATAGGACAGTACCGCACAGGCCAGGAGCCAATGCAGGTTATTTCGGGCCGGATTGGCGCTCAGAAGGTCCATTTCGAGGCTCCTCCGTCGAAGCGGGTTCCGTCAGAGATGAAGCGGTTCGTCTCATGGTTCAATCGAACGACGCCGCAGGGTACGGAATCACTGCCAGCCATCACTAGAGCGGGCATTGCCCATCTGTATTTCGAGTCCATCCATCCCTTCGAGGATGGCAACGGTCGAATCGGGCGGGCCATCGCAGAAAAGGCGATGGCGCAAAGTTTCGGTCAACCCCTCCTTGTCGCACTGGCCACAACGATCCTGGCCCATCAGAAAAGCTATTACGAAGCCCTTGAAAGGGCCAACCAGAAGATTGATGTGACTGCATGGCTTGCATGGTTTGCTGACATAGCTATAGAAGCGCAGCGCCGGACCATCACGCAGGTTGAGTTTCTCATTGCCAAAACAAAGCTGCTTGACCGGCTGCGCGGACACATCAACGACAGGCAGCAGAAAGCACTCTTGCGGATCTTTCGGGAAGGCCCAAGCGGATTCGAGGGCGGCTTGAGTGCAAGCAAGTACCGCACGATCACCGGCGCGTCTCCGGCAACAACAACTCGCGATTTAGCGGACCTTACGGAAAAGGGTGCGCTCATCCGTACTGGCGAGCGAAAGCACGCGCGCTATACGCTAGATCTAGCGAAGCATTGAGACGCGATTAGCTCACAAGCAATTTTCATTACCGATACTCGACCTGGCGCAAGACGCTGGACTAGAAAACCCTTGAGCAGCGGCTACCCGATGCCTTGAAGTGCCTAAGGCGATCGCATCACGGGGTAGGCGTCATTAAAGAGTCGTCGCCGCTCCTGGCGCCACTTCGACGAGTCGGCTAGCGTCAGAAGTCGAACCGAAGCGCAAACTGCATCTCGCGCGGGGTTCCCGAACCCACGGGCGTGACGGGCGAAACCGCCAAGTTTTCCGTTGTGGTAATGGCTCCGAAACCGTTGGTATTGGATGGATTGAAAGTAGACTGCGGCTGGCCAAGCTGTGGGTGATTGAAAATGTTGTAGAACTCCGCGCGGAATTCCAATCTTCCGCGCTCCGCGAGAGGAAACGCCTTGTCGGCGCCGAAATCTATCTGCCATGTCCCCGGCCCGCGCACCAGGTCGCGCGGCGCGGTGCCGAATGCTCCGGCAGGAGCGGCAAAGGCTGCTGGATTCATCCACTCCGCTACCGTTCTTCCTCCCGGTGGAATCAAGGAAACGCCAGGAATTCTGTCGGGGCGCTGGGTGCCGGTGGCGCCATCCGCAGCGATGTAAGTGCTGGGCAGGAGCACGTTCACGGGGAATCCGGTACGAGCTAGAGCGGTTGTCGTCAGTTGCCAGTTGCCGGCGATGGCGGTCGCGATCCCATGCTGGTTCAGCATCGGCTGGCCCACTCCGAAGGGAAGTTGATACACGGCATTGCCATTGAAAACGTGGCGGGCGTCCCACGCGCCGCTGGCGGTATCGCAGCGCTGGCACAAAGGATTCTGCGGCGATACCTCGTCGCCGTCGCCGCTGCCATTTGAGCCATTGTCGATTTCGTGCGACCACATATAGTTCGCCGTGACCAGCAAGCCGCGGGTGATGGAACGGCGCATGGCCACGGAGAGGCCGTTGTACGTGCTCATGCCCGAAGAGCTGCGCCAGCCGATGGCGGGCGCAAAGCCCGCATACTGCACAGCCCCCGTGGCAGGATCGATCAGGTTGACCACGTTGGTCTCGAGCAAATGCACGCCGTGACTTCCGAGATAAGAGACCGTGCCCACGAAGTTCGCCGGCAACTCCCGCTGCGCCGACAAGCTCCATTGCTCGACATACGTATCTTTGCGGTCGCGCTGCTCGGCATTCGGTGAGAGCGTTCCGGCACCGAATGGAACCGCGGTCGCGCACACTGTGGGCGGGCAGTAAGAGAGCGGCGAACTCGCGCTGCCAGTGGCCGAATAGGATGGCACCTCATTTTTCGCGGGAAGATTCTGATCATCCAACTGTCCGTCTTCGTGGTAGAGGCCAAAGCCGCCGCGAATCACGGTCGAACCCGACTTACGCGGCGTCCAGGCGAAGGCCACGCGGGGATCGATATCGCCGTAGTTCTGTTGGCCGAAGCTGGCACCTGCCCCGCAGAAACCCTGGGGCCCGCAGGTGGCAAAGTCGAAGGGGTTTGCCAATCCGTCCTCCTCATGAAACAGATCGAAGATGTTGTAGCGCAGGCCGAGGTTCAGCACCAGATTGGAACGTAATTTGTACTCGTCCTGAGCGTAGAGGAAGTAGTCGTTCTTGCGCAGGTGGTTGACCGGCAAAGCACCCGTCAGTTTGGCCTTCTTCATCGTATTGCCCGCGAGATTTTCTACCGTGGAAAACGTAAGTGTGCCGTGTTGTCCATATTCCTGGTTCAACTGAATCGAGCGGAACTCAACTCCGGCTTTGAAGATATGGCGGTCATGCTCCCAGGTCAGATTGTCGATTCCCGAAAACGAGTTGCCAACGTAGATGCTGGTGTAGTTGTAATTCTCGGTCACAAATCCTGGTCCAGGGCCCGTCGAGATGGCAATCTGATAATTGATCCCAGAGTCGCTGAAGTTGTACTGGTTTGAGGAGGAACGGTTAAAGCCGGCCTTGGCTTCGTTCACGAGGCGGGAATTGAAGATGTGCAACAATTCCAGAACTCCGTTGATCGGGGCGGAGACCTTCTGCTGCAAATCGGTCGCAGCCGCCGAGAGTGGCTGTGTATTGACGGACCGGTCATAGTTGAAGCGCATAAAGGCTGTAGTCTTCGCGGAGAAACGCTGATCGAGCCGCAGCATCGCCGAGCTTTCGTTCACTACCTGAGTACATTCGCATGTCAACAGGTCGTAGTCCATATAGTGTGGGTCGCCGGGGTCGTTGGCTGGCGTCCACGGCGTCAGGATAGTTTTAGGGCCAGCCCCCGGGTATCCGTTGACGATGGCGTAGATGGGCGAACTGCTCGGCACTGTTGCAATGAGCGACTGGCTCGGCACGTCGCCGCTCACCGGATAGCCCCAGTTTTGACGGTAGGCCTCCGCAGCCAGGAAGAAAAATGTCTTGTTGCGGACAATAGGGCCACCCGACGATGCGCCAAACTGATTCAGGCGCAGCGGCTGCTTACCATTGCCGGGAACCCAGGTAGGCAGTGGCGCGTCGAAGACATCGTTTCGCAAGTACTCGAAAAGGCGGCCGTGGAAGCGGTTGGTGCCGGAGGGCGAGCTGACGTCCATTTGCGCGCCGCCCGTGGCGCCTTCCTCGGCGCTCGCCATCAGCGAATCGACGCGGAACTCCTGGATCGCGTCCAGCGGTATGGCGAGCCGCACCCACTGGCGCTGCGTCTGATTCACAATGTTGCCGGCGTCGACGCCGTCGTAGGTAAAGTTGCTGTCGTCGAGGCCGCGCCCGGCAAAGCGAATCGTCCGCTGATTGCTGCCGCCGGTGTCAATCGCTCCGGGAACATATGCCGTCAGCGCTGACCAGTCGCGTCCGTTGAGCGGTAACTCCTCGGCCTGCGTGTGCTCAATCAGGCCGGTCACCGTGCTGCTGTTGCGATCCATCAGCGCCGTTGCTGACTGCACCTCGATGCGCTCTTCGCCGCCTGCGACTTCGAGCGCCGCGTTCAGGGTGCGCGTCCTGCCGATCACCTGTTCCACATGGACGAACTCGAGCTTCCTGAACCCCGAACGCTCAAAAGTGACGGTATAGGTGCCCACACGCAACTGCTGAATGCTGTAGTTGCCGCTCGCGTTCGAAACGGTTTCGCGGCTCAACCCGGTCGAGCCCTCCACCGCAACGATATGGACCTGGGGCAGCACGCGTCCCGATGCGTCAGTGACCGTGCCGATCAACGCGCTACGGTCCATCTGCGCGAAAGCGACCGTGACGCAAGAGAACAATGCGTACAGCAGCACAGCAAATCGACAATTCTGCGTTGAACCGTGTCGCACGAGATCCTCCAGATCGAGATTTGGCTTCGTTGGCGGCTTAAATCACGGAGGGATGCAGAATTGAAACTCCGATTGCCCATCGCCGAGAGCAGTTGAGTCACCCGTGCCTTGCTACTCATAATACCGCTCGATGATGCCGCATACCATGCGTCACCTGCGCCGAGCAGTGTTCTTCTTCTACTCCGCTACGCTTCCGGAAACCTGGTAGATCGCTCCATCCATGTCCGGTCTATTGCGCATCGGAATCACCGGGAGTTGTAAGCATTGACCCGGTCTACGGCATTCTGTTCGAGATTGCGATAAAAGAAGCCATAGTCGTAGTGGTGAAAGTAGGGGTCCGTATTGTAAGGCGAGATGAAATTCAGTTGGTTCGCGGGAGCCTGCAACAATGCGGGAACGATGACCAATGCACCGTCATTGTTTTGTGCGCCCGTGTAGTTGTCCATCTCGAAGGTGTACTCACCGGTATCGGGATCCAGGTTGAAGGGCACGGGAGAAACGGTACCCAGATCGCCTGTAAAGAACAGCGCTCCCAGATTTGCCGAAGCAGAGCCTCCAGGTGACTCGACTTCTCCGGGGCCGCTGGCCACCCATGTCAGAGGGTTCACGCTATAGGCATTTTTCTGGACGAGTCCAAGCATTGGCCCGACCGCCGTCCAATCTCCCGCATACGCCTGGGTATTGTAGGTAACGATGCAGCCCGTCACTCGTGTGCTGGGTATACCGCAAATGCCTATCTGACCCAGCGATGCGGAGTTGTTATTCATGTCGTCGGAAGTTACGGACCAGCCAATCACATAAGCGGCTACCAGTTGCTTTCTGAGCGCGGGGTCGGAAAACTTCTTCTCCAACAGCATGAGCAAGAGGTTGGACCCCTGGCTGTGACCGGCTAGAATAAACGGTCGTGGATTCCCATTCGTGTCCTTGTTGAAGTGGGCCATGTAGTAGTCAAATGCGTTGGCAACATCTGTATAGGCCACCTGCAAAGCCTGAGTGGCCGCGGCGGTGTTCTGGGGCTTGTGGAATAGAGCAGGGCATTCAGAACGTCACGGCCTGATGCCTGTTGATAGAACGGCACGTAAAGGTTCGTGCCCACTTTAGCGAAGACCCCGGTCTTGGAGGTGACCTGAGACTTGATCTTTGCGTCGGCATGGGCTTGCACCAGTGACTGGTTCCAGGCTGGGGTCCAAGTGGAATCCAACGTGCCGGCCGTCGCACTATAAGTCGTCGGATAGAAAAAGAGCACGTCGACCCCCTGCGAGGCATTGGGGATGGTTTCCCAGTTCTGCGCTTGCGAATAGTCGGTGGGAGTAGCCGAAACAGTCGGCGCCGACGCGGTCGAGTTGGCGCCGCACCCTACGAATGGCAGGAGAACAAAGATGGAAATCGACAAGGCGATACATTGACAGGCTCGATGTTGCGAGCAGCTGCGAACTGGCCTTCTGGCCTTGCTCGGGATATGTCTCGTATTCATCATCGCTCCCGACAACCCCTTTCCGGGTGGGTTGAGCCACCTCTGCCTCGGTACTCATAACACCGCTTGGGGAGGCCGCTTACCATGCGTCACTTGTCCCCGAGCGATGTTCTCTTTTTACTTCGCAACGTTGCCGGAAACCTGGTAGATCGCTCCATCCATATCCATCCAGAATCCATAGCCGGTTGGATTACCTGTCGCGTCAAGCGAAAAGCTCTGGTCTTCGGAGATCATGCCCATGGCCGCACTCGAGTAGACTTCGGAGATTACAAAAATGGATCCTCCGCCGTAATCGGGGTTGAGCGCCCACGTCATTGTGAGCATTGTGCCATCGCTGCCCTGGAACAGGCCCAAATTCCCCGAGTCGCCAACTTTTACCGGGCCTTTGCCGAAAGAGTCGTTTGATATTCGCACATAGGTTGTTGTGCCTGAACTTGAGGTGTGAACCATCTGATAGAAGCTTCCGTCCGAGACCCGGAAGTACTTGGTGCTGGTTTCGTCCATCAGATTTGTTCCGTTCTGGGCGAGTATGGACGTGGTTACGGTTGAGTAACACTGCGTTCCATCCGGTAGAACTGTCACGGCGGCGGCAGGAACAATGCTCAGGGAGCCGGACAGTGGACTTCCCTGAGGATCCGTGCCCTTGAGGGAGGGGTAATCGAGAGCAACGCTACCGGATTTTCCCGTAAATGTGCTGTCGAATATGCTCAAGTTCACTACTGTCCCGGCCGGCGTAAGGGCAGGACTGTTGCCGCCGCAGCCCGCGACGACGCTCATCAATGCCGCAAGCGAGCCCATAATTGCTGTCCTGATCGTCATCCTTTTCATCTTCCTCTCCAGTCTTCGATTCACAATTCCGGCTGAAATCGTCGGTCATGTGAGGCTCACGAATCACTCCGGCCTGCCTGCATTGCGAATCCCCTGCTATGTGGCCACATTTCGCAGCATGCGATCTCCTTCTGACCGGTCTCGCTCTCTGTAAATATCCCCCGGCAGAGCCGGGGGCTTTACGGTGTGAGCCGCTCAAAGCGGCTTGAGCGGGGTCGCTAACGCGGCCCCGACGTGATTGGGGCCGCCTTACGGCGGCTATTTCCACATTCGCAGTTGGTCCAGGCGCTTGTCCTCAACTTCTTGATTGCGGATGTACTCGCGAATCGCCGTTTCATCACGCCCCACCGTCGACACAAAATACCCGCGCGCCCAGAAATGCTGGCCTGCGAAATTCTGCTTGTGCTCACCGTAGGTCCGCGCCAGGTGAATCGTGCTCTTGCCCTTGATGAAACCCACCACTTCCGACACCGCATACTTGGGAGGTATCGAAAGCAGCATATGCACATGGTCCGGCATAAGGTGGCCTTCCAGCACCCGGCTTTCCTTCTGCTCGGCCAGACGCCGAAAGACCTCTCCCAAATGCTGCCGAAGCCCTTCATACAGCACTCGACGGCGGCATTTGGGGATAAAGGCTACGTGGTATTTGCACTCCCATACGGAGTGACTTAGACTCTCCAATTGGTCCATCCAGATTCTCCTTGATGTGTGCTTTGGTCGGCTCACATCTGGAGCTTCTTGGATGGACTCCCGGAAATGTCAAACTGCTACTGCCACCCCGGCAGAGCCGGGGGATCTCCTCTCCCTTTAGCTGGCCGGCTGCGGACTCTTACGCGGCCGATCATCGTCGTCATCGTCGGAATGCGCCTTCCTGAGCGACAGAGGAAGCGGCTTGTGCATGGTTCCCTTCCACAGAATCCGGTTGAACACAAGCGAATCGACTCGATCGGAGTCGGAGAAGTCCAGCCCTCTTGTGACCCGCGCCCAGTAAACGGAGTTATGCGTAGACTTGGGCACTTTCATGCCAACCGGAGCGCCGGGAAGAGGCAGTTGAGAAGCGTAGAGGTAAGCCGATGGCGCAGCGGTAAATTGCCAGGGTTGCGGTGTCGTGGTGAAGATATCGGTCATGGGGTGGCCGAGAGCGTCGTTCAGATTCAGGTATTGCTTCAGCCCCAACACTTCTTCCATCGTGCGAATGAAGTCGACCGTATTGTAGTGTGTGGAAATGACGGCGCCTTGCTTAACGTAGGCGCCTGCTACGAACGCGATCGTTCGGTGAGAATCCACGTGATCTGCACCATCCTGCGCATCGTCTTCCACGACAAAGATCAATGTATTTTGCGCATAGATGCTGTTAGCAATCTTTTGTACCAGCAATCCCACAGCATAATCGTTATCGGCCTGCATCAACTCCGGAGTATTGACCATGTCCATTGCGGTGCCGAAACTTCCAGTGTGATCGTGCATGAGCCGCACGAGGCTGAGCGTGGGCAATCCGCCGCTGGCGTAGTTCGCATCGAACTCGCGCTCCCACTCTTTATAGCGATAGTAATCGGGATAGTTGTTGTCGAAACCTCGGAAATAGAGGTCGGTGTAAGGCGCCAGTGCGGCGTTGGTCGGGGTCGCGACGACGGTATATGACGAAGCCGGGTAATGTACCTCGGGAATGAAGCAACCCGGCTGGTTGTAACAGGTGGTGTCGATGAAAAACCCGTAGTTGCGAACTGTGAGACCGGCACGCAAGACGGCATTCCATATATAGCCGGTGTTGATCTCGTTGTTCGGTCCGTCCGGAGCGCTTACAGCCGTTTGGCCTGGCAGCACATCCGGGTCGTTCGGCGTTAAGGGATCGGCGGCAATACGGTCGGCGAGAGTAGGAAGCGCCGTGTTTACGCTGCGATTCAGCCCTTCCGAATCCAAGCTGAGAGCGCGAAACCCGTAAACTACCGGGAATTGATGCTCGACCACGTCTGGACTTTGCGCCGATGTGCTCCAAAGCCATCCGTCGTAGCTGACTTCAGAACTGGCATAAAAATGGTCGAGTGTAACGAATGTGCGTGCCAGACTATGCTGGTTCGGAGTAATGGCCTGTCCCCACTGAACCAGGTTCGTATCCTGATCACCGATGGGCATGCCGTTCTTATCCACCAGATCGCCGAGCACCTGATCGTAGGTTCGATTCTCCTTGAGAATGTAGATCACGTGCTTGACCCCTTTGCTTACAGCGGCCATAATCTGCGCATCGCTATTACTTTCTGTCGAGGAGAAACGGTTGTTGGTCGCCACTTGCGCCGTCAATTGCGGCAGTTGCGCGGCGCTGGGAATGGGAAAACTCTGCAGTCCGGCTTTGGTGCGCTGGGGGTTGTATTGATTGGCTGGAAAGCAATTCGGCTGAAAGCTCGTGGGCCCATAGCCATAACACCAATCTGGATTTGGCCCAGTGGGCGATTTGGCGTTGGCCACGTACATCCATCCGGTGCGGCTCACGCTTACGGAATTGGGATACCAGCCCGTCGGAATCAGACCCACAACGTTATCGCCGGAGTTAGCTCCAGTCAGTTGAACGACGGCAACGTTGTTGAGATTTCCATTAGTCACATAGAGCTGGGTTTCGTCGTTTGAGAGCGTAAGACTGTTGGTATTCGAGCCGGCATATATCGGGTTCGCGTTCGCAGTGTCGGAATTGGATGAATAGAACGAAGAGGGGAACAACCCCGCGGGGGCTATGACCGGAATGGTCTCGATAACCGTGTTCACGGTTTCGAAGTGCGTTGGACTGGGATTGATGTCGATGACGTCTATCGTGTCGGATTGATCTTCGGCGACATACAAGAGGGTCTGTGCTTTGTTCATGATCATCTTGTTCGGCTGACCCTTCACGGCGATTCGCGTCGTGACTCCTATGGGTGAACCGTGGAGAGGAACTACGTCGATTTCGCGATCGCGAATGCTCGACACGTAGGCGACTGCATTCGGCTCGCTGCCTGCAACCTGCACCCAGAACGGATATTCGCCTCCCGGCATTCCGCTTGCCGCCGTGACCAGGCTCTTGCCGGGACGCAAATCGATGTTTGCTGTTGTCGCGCTGCCTCCGAGATACGACCAGGCGCCATACCCTCCTGTGAGGATTGAAATGGAATCGTTGTAGTAGTTCGTCACCACCATGGTCTGCCCCGTATTCGAGAGGGCGATGCCCGCCGCGCAAGGGTACACCGCAACCTGCGCATTGACCGGCACGGCATTGACCGGAGGCACCACGTCCAGACCGATTCCGAGGGTGTGGCCGAGCCAGATAGGCGCCGCTGGACTCGGCGGCGTTTGCCCCGGCTTGCCCAGGTTCGGCGTGTTGTTGGTGTCCAACAGCCAGAGTTTTGCTGAGGTGTTGTAGGAGTAGACAAACACGTAGTCCGCGCTGCAGGTCGGCACGTAAAAATGCGCCGCAGTGCCGTTGCTTGTCGGATCCCACGCAATCCCGAAATAGGTCACGGGCACGGAAAGCACTTGTTTTTTGATCGGAGCGCCGCCTGAGATGTCGTAGACGAACACGTACTCGTTCGAGTCGGTCGTCTGGAACGAAGTCAGCGTGTTGCTGCTTTCGCTAAAGACCCGGTTGTAGCCGGTGGTCATCACCAACATTGTGTTGCCATCGGGACTGATCGCGGTGGTCGCTGCATGGGTGGCCAACCACGCCGGATTGTCAGCGAGATCGGGGTTGAGTTGTTGCAGCTGCGAGCTCGCCGGCGCGAGAGGGGTAATGGTCTGATCCATATTCGGTATCGACTGCGACCAGGGCGCCACATCGTCCACCGTGATGCTCACTGTCCCTGTCACGTTGCCGGCGGAGGTCGATGCCGTGACGGTATAGGTCTCCGTCGCTGTCACGTCCGATGGCGTTCCGCTGATCGTTCCCGAAGCGCTGTCGAGACTCAATCCGGACGGAAGCGGCGGAGATACGCTATAGCCTCCGGTTACGCCACTGCTCAGCCCCAGAGGTGTAATGGCCTGGCCGGCGGTGTAGACAACCGTGCTGGGCAAGTAAGTCAGGGCCGGGCTCGAAGCGGCAGCATCGATCGTGATGGTGAGCGTGGTGGCAGTCGCTCCAAAAGCGTTACTGGCCGTGACGGTGTAGCTGGTAGCTGCCATTGCCGCTTTTGGCGTACCGCTGATGGCTCCGCTCGACGTGCTAAATGAGAGACCCGTAGAGCTGAAAGGGGAACTCGATGAAAGCGTCGGGAGCACCGAGTACTGCGTCGGCTCGCCGCCCGTGCACGTCGGCAGATTCACTGGGATAGTCGTTGCCAAGGTGTAGGTCGGCGCAGGGACGCTGTAAGCAAGATTCGCCGGCGCGCCGTTCGCCACGGTAATGCTCAAGGTGGCGCTGGCACTTCCGCCGGCGTTGTAGGCCGTGACCGTGTATTTGGTCTGCGGTGTGGCCACCGTTGGTGCTCCGCTGATGACGCCCGAGGTGCTATCCAGGCTCAAACCCCAGGGCAGCGTAGGAACCACGCTGTAAGAGGCTACGGCGCCCCCTGCGCTGGTCGGAGCATTCGCAGCGATGGCCACTCCGACGTTATAGCTAGCTGGATTGGTGGCGTAGGCCAAGGCCACCGGGGCCACTGGATTTACGGCGATAGAAACTGTTGCGGTCGCACTTCCGGCTGTATTCGACGCCTTAATTGTGTAATTTGCAGCGGCGCTTACCTTCGTCGGCGTTCCGCTGATATCTCCCGTGCTGCTGCTCAGGCCGAGGCCCGGCGGAAGAGCTGGATTGGCACTGTAGGAGGCCGCCGCTCCGCCACTTACCGTCGGCGTGTTTGCGGTGATCGCTGTTCCCACCGTGTACGTTGCCGCTGGCGCGGCGTAGCTCAAGCCCGAGGGCGGTAGTGGCGTCGGATTTGAACTGCTGCCGCCGCTACATCCGTACATTGAGAAACTGAAGACCAACAAAAGGACATACGTCCAACGCATCGATCGCATGGAGAACTCCCTCGATAATCCTGTCTTGTCACCTGGCCGCGCATTGCCTCTTCGTTTGCAGTCAAACAGTGCGAGAGCCGCCCGCACCTGGGTTATCGGCATAAAGGGTTCTTGAGTATAGTTTTTAGATCCCTCTAATCAAGGCATCGCAGGCTAAACTCAAGAACCATCTATGCCGATGTAATGCTCAGGCCCCACGCTGCTCTATTTCGCCAAGAGCGAACAGGCAATGTTGTGGCTTTCCGTTCGTAAAGGGGACCTATGAGCAAGATTTCGCGCTACTTCTCTTTTCTGGTGTTAGGTAATGTCGTTTGGGCGCTGGGGTGCGGTGGCAAAACGACCGCGCCTGTAACGCCCGTCGTCACCCCATCGACATATACGGTGGTGGCCATCTCCGATATTCATTTCAATCCGCTTGCGAACCCAGCCCTCTTTCCCCAGCTCGTAGCCCAGCCCGCTAGTCAGTGGCAGAGCATTTTCGCGGCCGATCAGAGCGCGAATCCTGTACCTCCCGCGACATTTGGGGCCGATACGAATTACTCATCGCTGGTCCTCGCCCTGGCTGCACTCAAGCAGAATCTTGGATCGAGTCCGGTAGTTCTTCTTTCCGGCGATATGCTCGGCCACGATCTTTCGCAGTGTTTTTATCAGATGTATACTGCTTCCACCCTTCCCGCGCAGCTCAACCCGGCAAATTGTCCACTAATTCCCACAACGCCCCCTACAACACCTGAAACGGCCGCAATGCAAAGTTTTCTGGACAAGACGATGGCCTTCGTCTCCATGCAGATCAGAGCCAATGTGGGAAACGTACCCGTGATTTTCGTGCCGGGGAATATCGATACCTACAGCATTTACGGCACCGGACCAGACGCTCAATTCCTTACAGACAACGCTGGCACACTCTATACGCAGCTTCTGAATAGCAGCGTAGACCAGGCGTCCTTTCAAGGCACATTCACGACCCTCGGATCGTATTCCGCACAGCTACCGGGATCGAATGTACTCGTCATTGCGCTCGACAGCAACCCGTTTGCTCAGTCACCCTACGTGCCGCCGCTGAACCCTTACGCCGAACTTACCTGGCTTGATTCCCAGTTGGCGGCTGCGCAGGCTGCCGGCCAAAAGGTGTGGCTCATCATGCATGTTCCGCCCGGCGCAAACACCACGGCAACCGCACAAAAAGTCGGAACATTCAATTCCTCTACTCAGATCACAGACGACGAAGCCGCCATGATGTGGCAGCCGCAATTCGAAACACAGTTTATGCTGATCCTCTCAAAGTACCCGGGCCTGATCGCAATGGGCATCACCGGTCACACCCACATGGATGAATTCCGGGTCTTGCCCACCGGGGATGTGCTCTTCGGAATCCCTGGCATAAGCCCGGTCTTCGGCAATGACCCGGCCTTCAAAATCTTCACGGTTGCACAAGCCACGCAGATGCCGATGGATTATGAGTCGATCAGCTACAATCTCGCATATTTTCTTGCGGCTTCGCCTGCGCCGGCACAATTCAACACTCTTTACACTTTTTCGACTGCTTACAGCGCCGCCCCCAACGCGACGCTCGAGTCATCCTTCCAGCAACTCTACCCGCAGCTCTCACAGAAAGCTGCCGGTACTGCAACGTTCCTCAACTACTACGTCTCCAGCAGCACGGCGTTTCCCTGGAACATGGCCAACACCGCCAACTGGCCGCTCTACAGCTGCGGCCTCAGCCAAATGGATGAGCAGGATTATGTCGATTGTGTGAACTCCCAATAAGTCCGCCCATTCTTCCGTAGCAGCGCGGCGCCCTCGATTGAAAGTGTCGGAGGGAAGCCGCGCCGGCTCAGTCACCATGAATCTTACATAACGCTCCAGGTTAATGAAAGCGATGATTCTGGTTAGTTCAAGGCTTCGACCTGACCGTATCTCTCGGTGCAAACCGCATTGGCCGAAGGTGCAGAATCAGTGTCCCGCGTTCCAATTCGGATTCTTTCGGACCGCATGTGAGATTCTCAGTGCTGTCGAACAGCCGTCGATCGTTTTCGGACATGGTCCGCTGTTGTTCGAGTTCTGTTCGATCTCAGGTCACTGATTTAGCCAGCCTAAGCCGTCAGGCTTAGGGATGGTGTCTATCTCCAGAACGAGCGTAGCGAGAACGCTTTTGGCCGGGTATTGTCGAAACGATGCTCGCGGATTCAGACTGTAACCTGGGCAGACTGGGCGCTGGACTTGGCTCCTTCAGGCTTCGGCATTGGCATGGCAACCAAGGAGGCAAAGTTACAAAGGCTGTTGCATTCGGAATTCGAACAGCATTAGCTTCGGGCTATGCTGACGATACGGGCCATGTCGGGCGGTGTTGGGTATGCCCAGCGCCATCTCGAACACAGCGATTACTACGATGAACATCGCCGCGTGCAAGGCGAGTGGCATGGGCGCGGTGCGGAGTTGCTAGGGCTTCGCGGCGAAGTGACGCGAGAGCAGTTTGAGGCGATCCGCGAAGGGCTGCATCCGGAGACAGGTGAGTTCCTCCGGCCCCGCCATAGTGCAGACCGCATTGGTGTGGATGGAAGCGAACAAAGCAAAGGGCGGTCCCTGTACGATCTGACTTTCTCCGCTCCAAAGTCGGTCTCTGTCCAAGCGCTCGTCGGTGGGGATGAGCGCCTGGTAGCAGCTCACGACAAGGCTGTCCGGGAGGCACTTGCAGAGGCCGAGAGCCATGCAGCGACGCGCGTCCGGTTGAATGGTGCGAATGAGGATCGGGCAACCGGCAACTGGATCGTTGCTTCCTATCGTCACGACACAAGCCGCGAACTCGATCCGCAGTTGCACACACACGCCGTCGCGGCCAATCTTACCTATGACGGCGTGGAAGGGCGTTGGAAGGCATTGCAGGCGTCGGGACTGTACGAGCGCCGCGCTTATCTGACGGAAGTCTACCGGAACGCGCTGGCTCGTGAAGTGCGCGGCCTTGGCTACGAGATCGAACCGCGCCGCGATTCCAGGGGCAGAGATCATGGATTCGAGATTCACGGCGTATCGAATGAATTGCTCGAAAGGTACAGCGTGCGCAGCGCACAGCGCGACGCCGCTATTGAGCAATTCACGGCGGAGCATGGCCGCAAGCCAACCGATAATGAAGTTGCCGTGCTCGTCCGCGAATCCCGCGCGGAAAAACTGGCGGAAATCTCCACGGAGCGGGTGAGGGAGCAACAGCAAGCCCGTCTTGCGCCGGAGGAAAGACAAACGCTGCAAAGTATCCGGACCAAGTCCATCGAACGGCATCCGCGTATTTCTCAGGAATTCTATCAAGCATCGGAGTCGCTTCAGTACGCCAAGGCACACCTCTTCGAGCGCAACTCCGTCGTGCGCGACTTCGACCTGATGACCGAAGCTCTTCGTCACGGGCGTGGGCGGATTGATCCTGGTCAGTTGCGCGGCGCTCTGGAAGTGGAGCAGTCACAGGGTATCCTTATTCGCGCTGGAAACAATCTGGCTACACGCGAGAGTCTTGAGCGCGAACAGCGGATGATTGCGGCAGTGGATCGCGGTACCGGGCGCTTTGAACGGTTGGGTGGCGAGCGTGAATTCCAGCCTTCTGAGCGTCTGCGAGATGAACAGCGGCGGGCCGTTCATGAGGTTTTGGCTTCCCGCGATCTTGCCATCAATCTATGCGGCGCGGCCGGAACGGGCAAGACGGCCACGCTTCAGGAAATTGAGCGTGGTTTACGCGAAGCCGGGCGCAAAGTGACGGCGGTCGCGCCGACACGTAGCGCGGTTGAGGAGTTGCAGAAGGTCGGATTTCGAGATGCAATGACGGTTTCCCGATTGCTGGAGGATGAAACTCAGCGGGGTGCGGTGCGTGGCAAAGTTTTGATCGTCGATGAGGCGGGCATGATCTCTGGCCGACAAATGGATGAGTTACTCAAACTGGCGGAGCATGGAAACGTGCGACTTCTTTTCTCCGGGGACACCCGGCAGATTCAAAGTGTCGAAGCGTCGGACGCCTTGCGCATTCTGGAGCGGGAATCGCAGATGAAAAGCGTCTCGCTGATCGGCGTGCAAAGGCAGACACGGGCAGAGTATCGGGACGCCATTCAGGCGTTGCGCGATTCCCCGGAACAGGGTTTTGAAAAGCTGAAAAAGCTCGGGGCCGTTCGTGAGGTTCCTTACCTGGATACCGCGCACACCGTAGCAGCGGCTTACCGAGAACTCGCAGTTGATCCCGGCCGTAAAGTGCTCGTCGTTGCTGGCACTCACGAAGAGATTGCCAGAATCACCCATGCCATCCGCGAAGACATGAAGCAAGGCGGAGAACTTAATCACGGCATGGCCTTTGAGCGTCATGAGCCGCTGCAATGGACAGAAGCGCAGAAGAAGGACTTGTCGAATTATCAGGAAGGCCAGGTACTACAGTTCCATCGCTCTTCGCATGGGATAAGCAAGCATGAAGCACTCGTCGTTGAACGTGCGAATGCATCGCAAATAGTAGCGAGAGATCGGCACGGCGTAGAGCGCATGGTGAGTCCAACACAGGCGCGGTCTTTCTCTGTGCATGAGCGTCATCAAATCGAAGTGGCTCCTGGAGACCGGCTCCTGTTGATAGGAAATCGCCGGGAGACGGATTTCCGCGCCACAAACGGCGAACTGGTAAAAGTGTGCAGTGTCGATGGAGGGCGCATTCAACTTGAGGGTGGCCGCACCTTGCCCGCAAACTATCACGAGTTCGACCACGGCTACGCGATCACCGCACATCGCAGCCAGGGCAAGACTGTGGATGCGGTGGTTCTCTCCGGCGACGGAATGAAGCAAGAGCAGTTCTACGTCGCTGCGTCGCGAGGCCGCGAAGGAATCACGGTTATCACTTCCGATGTTGACCGGCTGCGCGAATCACTCGGCATTTCTTCGATGCGCCCATCGGCAACTGAATTGACCCGCGAGCAGACTCGACAGAATGAGTTGGCGCACGGCATTGAATCGTTGTCTGTGCAGCAAATTGACCCGCTGAAAATTGGGCGTGAAATCGGCTATGGGCACGATCTGGGGATAGGTTTCTAAAACTGACATTCCCCGGATATTTGGATTGTGAGCCGAGGCGTAGAAGGGCGGTGTCAAGGGTCTTGACCGCGAAGCGGCGGCGCAGCCGCCCTTGACACCGCCCGCGCCTCGGCTATGCTCTGTCTATCCGGGGAATGTCAGTCGGGATTTTTTCATCGAATTTCCTCAATTCGTTTTCATAACGTCAAAAAACTGCCTGCGCCAAGAGTTCCTTAAAATACTCTCCGTTGCTCTCCATTCCTCTCGACTCCGCTCTGTACTCTGTACTCCAACGTCAGAATTTGACGGGACGCAAGTGCCTCATTTTATGAGGGTAGACATTATTCGGAATCCGTTTCAATGTAGTTTCAAGGAGCGTGCGAACTATGTTCGATTCCCCTCATGCATTCGAACCTTTATTGAATAGCGAACAGGCTGCGGCCCTCGTGAAAGTTCATCCCAAGACCCTGCAACGGTACGCCCGCAACGGCCTTGTCGCTGGTCTGCGCCTAGGCAAGCTTTGGCGCTTTCGTGCTTCCGATCTCGACCGCTGCTTGCCGGAAAATGTAAGCTCAGAGCAGCTATCCGTGCCGCCTCACCGCTCTTGAAAAGGAGAAAAATGAGACGGACACGCTATCAACAAGGCAACCTCCAGCTTGCGGAGCGCAAGCGCGGCCCAAACGCTTGGGAGTACCGCTGGTACGAACCCCAAGCCGATGGAAGTCGTAAGCGGCGCAGTCTTGTGGTCGGAAGCCTGGAGCAGTATCCGAACGAGGCATCGGCAAAACGGGCCGTTGCGTCGCTTTTGGTCAACATCAACGCCGAAAGCCCGCGCTTCAACCTCGAAACGGTCAGTGTGCAAACGCTCGTCGAACACTACCGAGAAAAGGAATTGGGCAAGGACTCGAACAAAACCTTCGCAACGTGTGAAACGTACCAAGGCTACTTCAGAAAGTGGATTCTGCCCCGCTGGGGAAACTACCGGTTGAAGGATGTCAAAGCGGTTGCGGTGGAGGAGTGGCTGCATTCGCTCAATCTTGCCAACGGCAGCAAAGCAAAAATTCGGAACATCATGCACGCTGTCTTCAATCACGCGGTTCGCTGGGAATGGCACGACAGGAATCCTATTACGCATGTGCGCCAGAGCGCCAAGCGTAAGAATATTCCGACAGTGTTGACGCTTCTTCAGGTGGAGGAATTACTTCTCTATCTCGAAGAGCCGACGCATACCGCTGTGCTTGTGGACGTGATGACCGGATTGAGGGTGGGAGAACTGCTGGCGCTGAAGTGGCAGGACATCGATTTCGAGAAGTTTGAAATCAGTGTCACTCGCTCGATCTCGCTTCAGCACGTTGGCGAATGCAAAACGGAAGCGTCACGCAAACCCGTACCGCTGGATTCTCGCCTTGCGGAAGCGTTGTGGCGCTGGCGGAACCTTTGCGCATATCCGCGCCCTGAGGACTGGGTCTTTGCCAGTCCTCATACAAACGGAGTGCAACCGTACTGGCCGGGAACGCTCAACCGCTGGCATCTGCAACCGGCAGTCAAGGCGGCAGGCATCGAGGGCCGGATTGGCTGGCATACTTTCCGGCGCACGTACGCCACTCTCCTGAAAGCGAATGGGGAAGATGTCAAAACTGTGCAGGAATTATTGCGGCACGCAAACAGCTTGGTGACGATGAATCTTTACGCGCAGGCCATCACGGATGTGAAGCGTAAGGCGCAGAGTCGCCTTGTGAGCATGTTGCTCGACGAAAACCCCAAAAACGAGAGCACCGCTGCTATTGGAACAAAACGGACGTACGAGAAAATTATTGAAGCGCGTAAGTTGCTGAAATAATTGGCGTCCCCGACGGGATTTGAACCCGTGTTATCGCCGTGAAAGGGCGGTGTCCTAGGCCGGGCTAGACGACGGGGACGGCTGGGAGAGCAGAGAGCGGCTGGAAGAGCGACAAGGTGGTTCTTTCAGGACGCGCCCTTACAAAGGCTATCAACTAGCGGAAACCGTGTCAAAAGAAGGAAGTGCACCGACCGGGAGGCCCGCTGCGGGCCGATCCGGCATCGCGGGCCCTGGCCCTTCCGCCGCACAGGGCTGGAGCGGGAACCATGGGAGTTCACAGCGCGTAGTGACCAGTGCGCTATCCTCGATGCAGGCGAGCGTGTAGCTGCGGGTGCCCGCATGACCCGGATGCGCTGAAGCGGGCGGGTAATTTACGCGCCGACGCTTGCCGATAGAGCGGATATGGCGGCGTTTTGTCCGACGGACGCGCCTGTGTGGAACGGGTGAAGAGGGTCGATCGGTAAGGCACTCCGGAAAAAGGAAGAATCAAGTGACACGGAACAGAGTACAAGACATCTCTACGATGGTTTGTTTGGCCCTGGCGGCGTTGACCGTAGCCGGCTGCCAGAAGAAGCCAGCTTCGGCAGGCGGACCGCAGATGCAGGCTCTGCCGGTGCAGACGGTGACTGTGTCGATGGCGCCCGTGGACCAGAGCAGCGAATATGTGGCCACCATCAAGTCGCGCCGCTCAGCCACGATGCAGCCGCAGGTGAGCGGATCGCTGACGGTGATTCACGTCCGCTCCGGCGATCATGTGAAGTCAGGCCAGGCCCTGATTGAGATCGACCCGCGGCAGCAGCAGGCCACGGTGGCTTCGCAGCGCGCCACGGAACGGCAAAAAAAAGCTCTCTACGATTACGACACGGTGGAGCTCGACCGACAGCACAAGCTGTTCGATGCAGGTGTAACAAGCCGCGACGCCTACGACCAGGCGCAGCAGGCCTACCAGAACGCGAAGGCGGATTACGAATCGGCGATGGAGGCGCGCAAGACGCAGGAACAACTACTGGCGTATTACACGGTGCGCGCGCCCTTCGACGGCGTGATCGGCGACATTCCGGTGCACGTGGGCGACTACGTGATCACCTCGACCGTGCTGACCACCGTGGACGAGAACAAGGATCTCGAGGCGTACATCTATATTCCCACCGAGCGCTCGCCGGAAGTGCGCATGGGCCTGGGCGTGGACTTAACCGATAACAGCGGCAAGCTGCTGGAGAAGACGAACGTCGACTTTATTTCGGCCGAGGTGGACAGCACGCTGCAGGGGATTCTCGTGAAGGCGCCGGTGCAGTCGACGCCGGAGGTGCTGCGCAACGCGCAGATGGTCAAGGCCCGTGTTATCTGGGGCACGAAGCCCATGGCCGTGGTTCCGGTGCTGGCGGTAACGCGGCAGGGCGAACAGAGCTTCGTCTTCGTGGTCCAGAAGCAGAACGGAATGGCGATGGCGCACCGGACGCCGGTCACGCTGGGCGATACCGTGGGCAACAGCTACTCCATCACTTCGGGGTTGAACGCGGGCGACGCCGTGATTGTGTCGGGAACGCAGTTCCTGGTCGACGGCATGCCCGTGATGCCCTTGCCGCCCGGTCCGCCGCAAGGCGCGCACCCGCAGGGCTAGGAAAGAGAGCTCAAATTGTTTGTCGATTTCTTCATCCATCGCCCGGTCTTCGCCACGGTCTGCGCCCTGCTGATCATTCTCGCGGGTGCCATCTGCATCCCGAATCTTCCCGTCGCCATGTATCCCACGCTGGCGCCGCCGGTCATCATGGTGACGGCGAATTACGTCGGCGCCGACGCAGAGACGGTCGAGAAGGCCGTCACCATTCCGCTGGAAGAGGCTATCAACGGCGTCGAGGGAATGCGCTACATCAGCTCGTCGAGCACCAGCAGCGGCGCCTCCGAGATCGACATCACCTTCCAGACCGGCTACAACCTCGACATCGCGGCCGTCGACGTACAGAATCGCGTGGCCAGCGTCGAGGGCCGCCTGCCCGGCGAGGTCGTCTCGACCGGCATCGACATTCTGAAATCCAACTTCAACTTCGTCTTCGGCGCCGGCTTCTTCACCCGCGACGGACGCTACTCCAGCGAATACATCTCCAACTACCTCGATATCTACGTCAAGGATGCGCTCAAGCGCGTCCCCGGCGTGGGCGACGTGATGATCTTCGGCGAGCGCAAATACGCCATGCGCGTGTGGCTCGATCCGGTGCGGCTGGCGGCTCGCGGCCTTACCGCGACCGACGTGGTCAGCGCCCTCGAAGAGCAGAACGTCGAGGTTCCAGCCGGCCAGCTCGGCCAGCCGCCTTCCGACCCCAAGCAGGCGTTCCAGATTCCCGTGCGCGTCAAGGGCCGGCTTACCGACGCCTCTGAATTCGACAACCTGATCGTCAAGAATGCGTCCAGCGGTCTTGTCCTGCTCAAGGACGTGGGCCATGCCGAAGTGGGCGCGGAAGATTACAGCACTTCGCTCGAGTTCCAGGGACATCCCGGCGTGGGCATCGGCGTCGAGCAGCTCTCCAACGCCAATGCCATCGACGTGGACCACAAAGCCGTGGCCGCGCTCCAGCAGCTCTCGAAAAACTTCCCGCCAGGCCTCGAGTACGCGATCGCATTCGACGAAACCACGGCGGTCGAAGAGTCCGTGAGAGAAGTGCTCGGCACGCTGGCTGCCGCCATCTTTATCGTCATTACCGTCATCTTCCTCTTCCTCCTCGACTGGCGCGCCACAATTATTCCCGCGGTAACCATTCCGGTCTCGCTCATCGGCGCCTTCGCCTTCATCCGGCTCTTCGATTTCTCCATCAACTCGCTCACCTTGTTTGGCATCACGCTGGCTACCGGTCTGGTGGTTGACGACGCCATCGTGGTCATCGAGAACGTACAACGCCACATTCACATGGAACACTCCCGCGCCCGCGAGGCCACCTCACGCGCCATGGGCGAAGTCACCAGCGCCGTCATCGCTACTTCCCTGGTGCTGATTGCCGTTTTCGTTCCGGTCTCGTTTTTCCCCGGCACCACGGGCATTCTCTATCGCCAGTTCTCTCTCACCATCGCGTTCTCCATCGCCATCTCGGCCTTCAACGCGCTTACCCTCTCTCCCGCGCTTTCCGCAATGTTCCTTCGCGGAGAAGAAGCCCGCCCCCGCCAGTTGGACTTCCTTCACATCGCGCCGGTTTCGCGCGCCTTCGCCGCCTTCATTCACGGCGCCGACCGGTTCATCGACTGGATGTCAAGCACCTACGCTCGCCTAATCCACGTCGCCCTGCAATTGCGCTACCTGCTGCTTCTGGCGTTCTTCGCCGGTCTCGGCGCCACGGTGTGGATCTATCGCACGGTTCCCACCGGGTTCATCCCGCAGGAAGACGAGGGCTTCTTCATGGTGATCGTCCAGGCGCCTCCCGGCTCCTCGCTCGCCTACACTACTGCCCTGGGGGAAAAGGGCGCCGCCATCCTCTCCCAGAATCCCAATGTGCGCGGCTTGTTCTCTGTCATGGGCTTTAGCCTCGCGGGCAGCGCGTCCAACGCCGGCATGATGTTCGTGAGCACTGCTGCCCCGGCCGGCCACGGCGCTAAAGGGCAATCGGTCGCTGAGATCATCCAGGATGTTTCGCCCAGATTGCAGATGCTCATGCTCGATCCCAATGGCGGCCTGGTGCAGCCCTTTCAGCCTCCCGCCGTCCAAGGAGTCGGCAGCCTGGGCGGGTTCCAGTTCATGCTCCAGGATCAAGGCGGCAACACGCTCAGCGACCTGGACCGCACCGCGCACCAGATTGTCGCGGTTGGGGGCGCGAACAAGCAACTGACCGGCCTGTTCACGTCCTTCTCGGCCAACGATCCCCAGGAACTGGTGACCATCGACCGCGAAAAGGCTAAGGCGATGGGCGTCTCGATCACCCAGATCGCAACCACGCTCAACGTCTTCATGGGCTCGGAGTACATCAACGACTTCGATTACAACGATCGCACCTATCGCGTCTTCGTCCAGGCCGACCGGCCCTTCCGCATGAATGCCGGCGACCTGCACAGCTACTATGTGCGCTCCGACTCCGGCCAGATGGTGCCGCTCGACAACCTGGTCACAGTGCAGGAGAGCGCCGGGCCTCCGGTCATCACTCACTACAACCTCTTTCGTGCGGTGGAGATCGACGGCTCGGCCGCGCCCGGCGCCAGCTCCGGCACCGCCATCGACAGCATGGAGAAGCTGGCCACGAGCAACATGATGCGCGGAATGGGCTTCGAGTGGACAGGCCTGACGCTCGACGAAATCGAATCCAGCGGCAAGGCGCTGCTCATTTTCGGTCTTGGCATTTTAGTCGTCTACCTCACGCTCTCGGCGCAGTACGAGAGTTTCGCGCTGCCGTTCATCATTCTGCTGGCTGTGCCCATGGCCGTGCTCGGCGCGCAGGGACTCATCATGCTCCGGGGAATGGCAAACGATGTCTATTGCCAGATCGGGCTGGTGATGCTGATCGGCCTCTCGGCGAAGAACTCCATCCTGATCGTCGAGTTCGCCGAGCAGTTGCGGCGCAAGGGCCGCACCATCTCGGAGGCCGCCATCGAGGCCGCCGAGTTGCGCTTGCGGCCGATCCTGATGACCTCGTTCGCCTTCATTCTCGGCGTTTTACCGCTGGTATTCGCCACCGGCTCCGGATCGCTGGGCCGGCGCTCCGTGGGCACGTCGGTCGTCGGCGGCATGTTGCTGTCAACCGTGTTGAATCTGGTCTTTATTCCCGTGCTCTATGTGATCCTGAGCCGCGTGCTCCGGCGCGGCGATGTGCCGCCCGCCGAGGCACAAGCAGAAGGCTGACGCGGGCGCTCCGCAGTTACGGCCTACGGCCCGACAGGCAGGGCGGGCATCTCGCCCTGCGCCTTCGCTTCGGCCACCACCGCATCCAGTTGGCTGAGCACTTCCCCGACGGTCATCGTATAGACCTCGCGCCGCGAATCGTAGCCTTCCTCGATCAACTGCTTCAGGTACCGGCCGGCAATCTGCGCCGCCAATGGGTCGGTGATCACCTTCCCGGAGCGCTTCTTCTGCTCCACCCATGCGGTCGACGGAAGCGCGATCCACATCGGCCGGCCATTCACGTCGAAGCGGATGTCGACCGCGTCGGCGTGCCGCGTGGCGATGGCCACCATGTTCGCCTTCCAGCGGCAGTGCAGATCCTCGCCGCTCCAGCGGTCGGTGACGTGAAAGTCCTCGTACATGCATTTAGCCTACCGTTCCGGGGGTGCGGCGACAAGCCGGGCCGGAGCCTTTTCTTGCACCCACCTCGAAGCCGGCGGAGAATGGAGCTGTGCGTAGACGAATTCGATGGGCGACATTCGCGACCGCTTTGCTCGCGGTCTGTCTGCCAATGACGGCAAGTGCCGCAGGTGCGCAAGCGCCATCTGCCGCTGCGCTACCCGCGCCGAAGACGAAGCCGGTTCCGCCGCCGCAGGCTCGCGTCGACATCAACCACGCCAGCATCGACGAACTGCTCAAGGTCCCCGGCATGACCGCGAGCTGGGCCGCGCGGATCGTGCGCTTTCGCCCTTACCGCACCAAGCGCGACCTGCTCGACCGCGGCGTGCTGCCGAGCGGGGTCTACGACCGCATCCGGGACTCCGTGATCGCGCATCGCGGCGAGGAATGACCGTCGCGTACCAGCGCTGCCGGCCGGGCCCAAAACGCTTCCGCGCCGCCCGCCGCATTTCCGCAAACATTCTCATTGCCCACGGCTTCGGGGACGTTACACTGTCACTGACAGGAGGCTTGCCGATGCAAACCCGGATTCTTGGCACCACCATGCCGGTGCTCGAAGTTCAGCTCGATCCCAACGAGGCTGTGTTCTCCGAGAGCGGAGAACTTTCGTGGATGACCGCGGCGGTGCAGATGACTACGCACACCCAGATGGGCGGGGCCGGCGGCATCTTCGGCGTGCTCAAGCGGGCCGTTGCCGGCGCCAGCATCTTTATGACCGAGTACCGCGCCATCCAGTACCCCGGCGTGGTTTCGTTCGCTACCAAGGTGCCGGGGCACATCGTGCCCGTCGAACTGGGCCAGGGGCCGGAGTATCTGGTTCACCGCCATGGGTTCCTGTGCGCGACCCTGGACGTGACGATCACCCTCGGATTTCAGCAGTCGCTGGGCGCGGGCATCTTCGGCGGCGACGGGTTCCTGCTGCAGAAGCTCAGCGGCGTGGGCACGGCCTGGCTCGAGCTGTCTGGCGAGCTGATCCAGAAGAATCTTGCGCCCGGCGAGGTGCTGCTCGTGCATCCGGGCCACGTGGGCGCGTTCCAATCGACAGTCGGCTTCCAGATCACCACGGTTCCGGGGATCAAGAACATGATCTTCGGCGGCGACGGGATCTTTCTGGCGCGGATGGTTGGCCCGGGAACGGTGTGGCTGCAAACGCTGCCCATCTCGCGTCTGGCGCACCAGATCTACGAGTACCTCCCGAAGGCGCCGGTCGCGGAACAGGCTGGCGGCGCAGGCTTGCTGGGCGGTATCGTCGGGTCGATCATCACCGGGGGGCAATAGCCGGGAATCAGTGGTAAGTGTTCAAGGGTCAGGAAACAGGAATCAGATTCTAGCGGGTGGCTTGCAGCCGGCAGCATGTAGCCTTTTGGCTCTCAGCGATGGGCTAGCAGTGGCCGGCGAGCAGTTGTTCGAGGCAATCAGATTCTCAGACCCGCATTATCCACCGTTTCCACAGTCCCGCACGTAGTCTTTGAATTGGGTTTGCAAGGATCGCCCAGTATGAATCAACCCGCGCAGAGCAAGAACGCCGTTCGCGGCCACATCGTATTCCTTCTCATCCTGGTCCTGGCTCTCGATGTTGCGTGGGTCGAGCGGGGCCTGCTGATTCTGTTTTACGTTTCCGCGCTCTTTGCCGTGGTGCTTTCGCCGGTCGTGCAGACGACCTCGCGCATTCGCATCGGCCGGTGGAGACCTTTCCAGGGCTCGATCGCCGTCCTCATCCTCCTTCTGGCCGTAGCCGGCGCGTTCACCGTCTTCGGGTTCCTCGCGCTTCCTCCGGTGATCCGCGACCTGCAAGCGTTGAGCGGCGAGCTGCCCACGCGCATTCCGCCCCTGATCGCCCGGTTCAAGCAGATTCCCTTCGCCGCGCGCCTTGACCCCCAAGAGGTCATCTCGTGGATCCAGGGCTATCTGAGCAGCGCCGCCGCCTACCTGCTGGTCTCGTTCAGGTCCTGGGCGGGCGCGCTGGTCGAGGTAATTGCGGGCTTCGTCCTGACGCTCTATTTCATCCTCGAAGGCCACATCGCGTACCGCTGGTTCCTGTCCTTCGTGCCGCGCGAGCCGCGCCGCCGGCTCGATGCCACCCTGCGCCGGGCCGCCGTGCGCATGCAGAAATGGCTCATCGGCCAACTGAGCCTGATGCTGATCCTGGGAACGGTCAGCACCATCGTGTTCCTCTCGCTGGGCGTTCGTTACGCGTATGCGCTCGGTATCTTGACCGGCCTGCTCAACATCGTTCCAGTGCTCGGCGTCGCCGTGTGCCTGATCCTGAGCCTGCTGGTGGCGGCGATCGACTCGTGGGGCCGCGTGCTCGGCGTGGCCATCTTCTTTGTCCTCTGGATGCAGATCGAGAACACCTGGCTGATTCCGCGCATCATGCGCAACCGCGTCAACCTTCCCGCGCTCGCCATCTTCGCGGCTCTGCTGCTCGGCTCGGCGCTGGGCGGGATTCCCGGCGCCATGGTCGCCATTCCCACCGCGGTGCTGGTCTCCGTGCTGCTCGACGAGTACCTGGTGCGGAAAGACGCCGAATAGGCCGGCAATTCAGCGGGCCAGCGAGCCGGCACACCAGCCGCGCCCGCGCTGGGCAGGGTTGGGCGTCCGCGGCGTAGAAGCGCGACCCCATCCCAACCCGTCTAAACTAGATACGCATGGCAGACACGCTCTATCTGAGCCTTTGGTACCCGAATCTCCGCCTGGAGGCGCTGCCGGGAAAGCTCGCGGCGGTGCTTGGGGCATTTGCCGCCCATGGCGGCGAGCCGAACGTGTACTCGGCCACTGTTTGGCCGGTCAGTTGGAACGAAGCGCCGGTTTTCGAGCGCGTCTACGGGCGGATGGGGCCCGGGCAGGAGAACGGTCAGGCGCACGGAGCCGATCCGCGGCAGGCTGTTGAAGAGGCAACCGAACTGCTGCACGACGATTTTGCCTATGAGTTCCAGATCGGGTGGAATCTTTGGGAGCTGGAGGCATCTCCCGGTATCGATCCTCGCTGGGCGCGGGGGCCGCGGCTGGTTCGGGTCACCGGATACGGGCCGCTGTTCGATGAGGGCGCCTACGAGCAGGACGGTCATATCCGCATCGACTTCGGCGGCGACGCGCCGTTCCTCGAGGAAGAGGCCGACCTGGACCGGGTGGGCGCGCGGCACGTGGAAGAAAACGTGCGGCAACTGGTGGAGTTGGCCGCGGCGGCCGAAAAAGCGTCGGGCGCGACGGCGCGCCTGATGTGGAGCGAGCTGGGCGAGAGCCTTGCCGCGCGGCTGGCGGAGCGTCTGGGATTGGGGAATTAACGGTGCGATCGAAGAGACTGGCGCGCGGGGAAACTCCCCACCCCGGCGGCAAAAACAAAGGCGTCGCCAAGGCGGGGCGCCCGGTTCGCGAATGGGATCGGAAGACTTGGCGTGCGGTTCACGATTGAGCGATTGAGGACGTTGCTCCTGGCGGCGGCGCTGGTGCTGCTGGCGGCGCTGGGTGTGTCTCTGGTGAAGGCCAAGTGGAAGAGCCTGTTGAGCCATCACGATCTGCCCAGCCAATTGGGCAAGAACATCCAGCAGGAGGCCAACGGCTACACCTTCGTTCACGCATTTGGCGCACACTCCCAGTACCGGATTCACGCATCGAAGGAAGTAGTGCTGAAGAACGATCACGTGGAGCTGCACGACGTCGAGATCGATCTCTATGGCGAGGACGGCAGCCGCGTGGACCGGATCGCGGGCGACGTGTTCGAGTACGACCAGAAGAGCGGGTTGGCGACAGCAAAGGGGCCTGTCGTGATGCTGTTAACGCGGCCGGCGGGCGGCGTGAAGGCGGCGGCCAAAGAGAAGGGGCAGGCGATCGTTGCGGCGGCGATGGCGGCCGGCTCCACGGACCAGGTGGAGGTAAAGACCAGTGGCGTGACCTTCGACCGATCGTCCGGGCTGGTGACGACCGCCGAGAGGGTGGACTTCTCGCTGGCCCAGGGACAGGGCAGTGCGATGGGCGCGCGGTACGACTCGCAGAGCGGCAACCTGACGCTGGAGCGGGCGGTTGAGATCTCGACGCACAGGGGCGGCGAGCGGGTGGAGATCGACGCCAGCCATGCGGAGTTCGACCGCGGCGCTCAAACCGCCCACCTGCGGGATGCGGAGGCCAAGTACCGGGACGGGCAAGCGGCCGCGGCAGAGGCCAAGGTGCTGTTCCGGCTCGATGGCTCGGCCGAGCGACTCGACGCGAACGGCGGCTTTACGCTCAACACGGCGAATGGCGGCCGGCTCGCGGCCGCCTTGGGACAGATGGAGTTCGACGAGCACAATGAGCCGCGGCATGGGCGCCTGGAGGGCGGCGTCGTTCTCGACTCGGCGGAACAAGCGCGGTCGATGCATGCCGTGTCGCCGACGGCCGAGATCGAGTTCACCGCGCAGGGGCTGCTGAAGAGCGCGCACCTGGAGCGCGGCGTGACCATCGAGAGCGACGAGACGAGCGGGGCGGGAGCGGGGCAACCCGAGCCGCTCGACGTGCACCGGACGTGGAATTCGCCCGTGGTGGACATCGGCTTCAGCCAGCCCCGGCGCGGCGTGCAGGCGCAGCAAGCCGGCAAGGGGCGCGTGGAACCGGCGACCTTGCACGGCGTCGGCGGGGTGACGATCACGAGCCAGGTCCAGCACGGTAGCGGGGCCGCAACGCCCTCCAGGATGACCGCCGATGACGTGATGGGGGCGTTTGGGCCGGCCGGGACTCTGCGCACGATCGTCGGAGTGGGCCATGCGGCGATCGAGCAGACGACCGCGACCGGCGCCAGGCAGACGGCAACCGGGGATCGGCTGGTGGCGCGGATAGCCGAAGGCAGGGAACAAGGAGGCCGCGGACTTGTAGCCAAAGGAACGAACGGGGGCACGGTGACGCCTGACGTAGAGTCGGCCGAACTGGACGGGCATGTGGTGTTGGTGGAGGTTCCTGCGGCCAAGGCCAGGCCGTCGGGTGGAGGGTCCTCGCAGCTCGGATGGGGGCAGGCAGGACAGGCGCCCCTGCGGGCCACGGCGGGCCGCGCGGTGTACGAAAGCGCCGGCCAGTGGCTGCATTTGACGATCGACCCGCGCGTGTTGAATGGCGGCCTGGAATTGACGGCCGAAAGAGTGGATGTGTCGCAGGAGTCCGGTGACGCCTTCGCGCACGGGATCGTGAAGGCCACATGGAAGGACACGGGCGCGGGCGGTACCAGCGGGCTAACGGCCGGCGGCGAGAGCCCGGTGGGCTCACGCTGGGCGGCAAAGGGCCGGCTCACGTGGTGGCGGCCGAAGCGCACCTGAACCAGTCGACGGGCGAGGCGGCGTTCAGCGGGCATGCGCGGCTTTGGCAGCAGGCGAACTCGGTTTCGGGGCCGGTGATTGTGCTGAACCAGCACCTGCAGACGCTGACGGCGCACAGCGCGGACGCGGCGGAACCGGTCAGGGCCGTACTCTTGAGCGCGAGTGTGCCGGGTGCGGGCGGCAAGGGCGGGCAGCAAGCGGGGGACCAGAGCGCCGCCGCGAACGCCGCCGCGCAGCCGGTGATCCGCGTGCGCGGGGGCGAGCTTTGGTACTCCGATGCCGAGCGGCGGGCGGTCATGCGCGGCGGTGATCTGGGCGCAGTCACGGCCGAGACCGGAACGGTCACCTCAACCTCCGATTCGGTCGAGCTGCGCCTGATGCCGGCCGGAGCGCAGGTCGTCAGCGGCCAGGCGCAGGTGGATCGTATGACGGCAACCGGCCACGTGGTGCTGACCGCACAGGGCAGGCGGGGAACCGGCGAGCGGCTTGAGTACTCGGGCGCGACCGGGGAATACGTGCTGACCGGGACCGCCGCGGCGCCGCCGAAGATGACCGACCCGGCGCGCGGAACCGTGACCGGCGAGGCTTTGATTTTCCATAGCCGCGATGATAGCGTCAGTATCGAAGGCGGCGGCCGCGAAACCCGGACCGAAACCACGGCTCCGGCAGCGCACGGAAAGTGACGGCGGTTCGAGCGCCGGCGAAACGAATGCAGACATTGATTGCCGAGGGGATCGGGAAAAGCTACAAGCGGAGACAGGTTGTACGGGACGTCAACCTGCGCATCTCCCGCGGCGAAGTGGTGGGACTGCTGGGGCCGAACGGCGCCGGCAAGACCACCAGCTTCTACATCATCGTGGGGCTGGTGCAGCCCGAGAGCGGGCGCGTGATGGTCGACGAGACCGACATCACGCGCATGCCGATGTATCTGCGCGCGCGCAACTTCGGCATCAGCTATCTGCCGCAGGAGCCTTCGGTCTTTCGCAAGCTCACCGTGGAAGAGAACATCCTGGCGGTACTCGAAGCGCAGCCGCTGGGCAACCGGGAACGGCGCACCCGGGCCGAGCGGCTGATCCACCAGCTCAACCTGGGCCACATTCGCACCACCCGCGGCTACGCCCTGTCGGGCGGCGAGCGGCGGCGCGTGGAGATCGCGCGGGCGCTGTGCATCCAGCCCAACTTCATTCTGCTCGACGAGCCGTTCAGCGGCATCGATCCCATCGCCGTGCTGGAGTTGCAGAAGATTATCTTCGATCTCAAGGCCAGCGGCATCGGCATCCTGGTCACCGACCACAACGTGCGCGAAACGTTAAGCGTCACCGACCGGGCTTACATTATTACCGAGGGGCGGATCTTCCGCACCGGAACGCCGCACGAGCTGGGTAACGACGTGGAGGTACGGCGGATTTATCTCGGCGAGGGCTTCTCGCTCGGTTGACGCGCCTGCTTCGGGAGTGCGGCTGGGTTCGATTGTGCCCCGAAGGCGTCTTGCGCACCGTAAAATCTAGACAGCAAGATCCCAGGACGGGTCATTACCCGATTCGGAACACATAACGCGAATTGGTGATTCGATTCGAGGCAATTCCGGCATTAAGCTTTTCTGGCACGACTACACTCACTCAGAGCAAAACGGGAAAGAACTGAAACCATGCCGCTGCTGCAACCAAAACTGAGCTTGAAAGTGGCGCAACGTCAGGTCCTCACGCCGGGCCTGATGCAGATGGTGAGCGTTCTTGCCTTGAACAAGCTCGAGCTCAAGGAGATGATCGATGCCGAAATGGTGGAGAATCCCGTCCTGGAGGAGATTGACGAGACGGTTCCGACGCTGGATCAGGTGGCAGGCCGCGAGGAGCGGCTGGAACGCAGCGCCGAGGAAGCTGCCGCGCCGCCCAAGGACGTCTTCAGCGAGATCGACTTTGGCTCCTACTTCCAGGAGTATCTCGATCCCGGCTACCGCACGCAGCCGGAATACGAGGAGAATGAGAAGCCCTCGTTCGAAAACTTTCTCTCCCAGCCTACGACTCTGTCCGATCACCTGGCGTGGCAACTGGGATCTTTGAGCCTCGACAAGAAGCAGCACGAGGCGGCCGATTTCGTAGTCGGCAACCTGGACGAGGACGGCTACCTGACCGCGACCGATGAGGAGTTGGCGGCGGCATTCGGCCCCGCGGCGGCCGCAGCGGCCGCGGGCGACGGAAGCGCGGCCGATCCGGCGGCCCTCGAGTCGATCCGAAAGGCCATCGCGCTGGTGCGGCACCTGGACCCGGCGGGCGTGGCCGCCCGCGACCTGCGCGAATGCCTCGCGATTCAGATCGCGGCCCAGCAGCAAGAGTTCGGCCATCTGTTCGCCAAACCGGCCGAAGAGGCGGGTGAGGAGCCGGAGCAGGACCCGCACCGGGCCTTCCGCGCCGAAGCCGAGGCCAAGCTCGACGAGCGGCGGCGGGCGATGGAGGTGGCGGCGCTGATTGTGGAACGTCACTTGCCTCTCTTGCAGAAGCGCGACGTGAAGGACCTGGCGCGGGCGGCCCAGGTGACGGTCGACGAAGCCCGCGCGGCGATCGAGTTCATCCGCACGCTCGATCCCCGCCCAGGGCGCATGTACAACCGCGAGCAGACGCGGCTCATCGAGCCCGACGTCGTCTTCGTGAAGCGCGGCGACGAGTGGGTAGTCTCCATGAATGAGGAGGACATGCCCAGCCTGCGCCTGAGCCAGCGCTACCGCCGGCTGCTGGTTTCGGCCGACACCGACAAGGAAGTGAAGGAATACGTCAAGGAGCGGTTCCGCTCCGCGCTGCAACTGATGCGCAACATCGCGCAGCGCAAGAGCACCATCCTGCGCACCTGCGAAGTGATCGTGCGCCGCCAGCAAGAGTTCATGGAAAAGGGCGTCGAAGCCCTGCGCCCCATGATGATCAAGGAAGTGGCTGAGGAGATCGGCGTCCACCCCTCCACCGTCAGCCGCGCCGTGGCCAACAAGTACGCCCACACCCCGCAAGGCGTGCTGGAGCTGCGCTTCTTCTTCTCCGAAGGCGCCAACGGGCCGGAGGGCGCCGACACGCCTCTCTTGGTTTTGAAACGCAAAGTCCGCAAGTTCATCGAGGACGAAGACCCGCGGCATCCGCTCACCGACGACCAGCTCGCGCTCATGCTGCAGCACCAGGGGATTCAGCTCACCCGCCGCACCGTAGCCAAGTACCGCGAGGACATGAACATTCCGTCGACGCACCAGAGGCGGAAGCGGGAATAAGAAACAAACAGTGCTTGCCGGATCGGAGCGTCCTATCGATTCCGGCTCCTCGTTTGTGCGGCCTGCCGTTCCGCTGCGGGTCTTGCCAACGGGCCCGTGTCAACTCCAATTCCCGCAGGTCAAAACCGGGACTCAGGGGTTGAGTCAGGCCGCGGGGCCGTGTGCTACTATCAGCGACGTGCAGTTCAGAGCGGACCGCGTTTGCGGCGCCGCACGAGTTCCCCGGAGAAATTGAAGATGGCATACGTTATTGCAGAACCCTGTATCGGCACCAAGGACACCGCCTGCGTAGACGCGTGTCCCGTCGATTGCATCCACCCCAAGAAGGACGAAGCCGGCCACGGCGAGGCGGATCAGTTGTTTATCGACCCGGTCGAGTGCATCGACTGCGGCGCGTGCGTGCCGGTCTGCCCGGTTTCGGCCATCTTCGCGCAGGACGACCTGCCGGAGAAGTGGGCGCACTTTACCGACAAGAACGCCAAGCACTTCGGCCGTTAGAGCCTAGCGGCTGGCCCCAAGACAACGAAGTTCTTCTAGGACGCGTGTCCTGCCTGAGGGCGGGACGCGCGTTTGCGTCTGCGGAGGTAAAACCGATCCCGGTCGGAATGAGTAGTCCGCATGAGTATTCGTTCGGACAGTCATGCACCGTTACCCGCCCAACTGGCGCCAGGACGAGGCACGCGCCACCCGCGGGCGCGCGCCGGTGCGATGATGAAGAGGCATGAGCGTGCTGACGTCGGAAGCGGTGGTTCTGCGCACCTGGCCGGTGCATGAGGCCGACCTGATCGTCAGCTTTTTTACCCGCGACTATGGGCGGATGCGGGGCGTGGCCAAGGCGGCGCTCAAGAGCCGCAAGCGGTTTGGCGGGGCTCTGGAGCCGATGACCCTGGCCAGGGCGTGGTTTGCCGAGAAACCACGGCAGGAACTGGTGCGGCTGGATCAACTGGAGATTCTGCGCTCGCCGCTTTCGGCGCCGGTGGACCAGGCACGCATGGCCGTGCTGAGCTTTTATGCAGAACTGGTCGACGAGGCGCTGCCCGAGCGCGATCCGCAGGATGCGGTCTACCGCCTGCTCGTCTCGGTGCTGGAACACACGGCGGCTGCAAAATCCGAGACCGAACAGCCCTGGATGGCGCTGACCTACTTCTCGCTCTGGATGACGCGGCTGATGGGTCTGCTGCCGGATATCGGAAGGTGCATCGTCTGCGGAGAGGCCTTGCAGGCGGCGGAAGTGTCGTTCTCGAGCTTTACGGACGGGTTGTTTTGCGGGCTGCACCGGAATGGCAGTGGGAGTTCGCTTTCGGCGGATAGCTGGCAACTGGCGCAATGGATGTTGCGGGCGCCGGCTTCGGCCTTTGCCGGTGAGCCGTGGACACGGCGGAGGGGGCAGGATTTGAGGCGGTTTACCGTGCAGACGCTGGAGCGGCATTTGGAGCGGAAGCTGAAGACGGCGGAAGCGCTGGCGAGGCTGGGCGGGTGATCAAACGCGTGCCTGGCGGGGCGATGAAAGTCCTGGCTGATAAAATTGAACCTTAGTCCCGATGAAAGAGAAGAGCCTGTGACCGCAGCCCAAGCCGTACCGCGAGTGAAGCCTACATCGCTCACCTTTCAGGAGTTATTGTTCCGCCTGCAGGCGTTCTGGGCGGAGCGCGGATGCGTGCTGCAGCAGCCCTACGACGTGGAGGTGGGCGCGGGGACGATGGCGCCGGAGACGTTTCTGCGCGTGCTGGGACCGAAGCCGTACAGAGTCGGCTACGCGCAGCCTTCGCGGCGGCCGGCCGACGGGCGGTACGGCGAGAATCCGAACCGGCTGTTCAAGCACACCCAGTTCCAACTGATTCTGAAGCCGCCTCCGGTCAATGTGCAGGAGCTGTATCTGGAGTCGCTGGAGGCGATGGGGATCGACCTGAAGCACCACGACCTGAAGTTCGAGGAGGACAACTGGGAGTGGCCTGCGGGCGGCGCGTGGGGCGTGGGCTGGCAGGTGATGCTGGACGGCCTCGAAATCACGCAGTTCACGTACTTTCAGCAGTGCGGCGGGCTCGATCTGGACCCGATTTGCGCCGAGCTGACGTACGGCATGGAGAGGATCGCGGCGTTTTTGCAAGATGTCGATTCGATCTACGACATCGTGTGGGCGCGCAATCCGGACACGGGCGCGGCGGTGACCTACGGCGACGTGCGGCTGGCCGAGGAGCTGCAGTTCTCGGTGTACAACTTCGAGATAGCCGACGTGCCGAGGCTGTGGGAGCACTTTAATAGCTACGAGGCAGAGGCGCAGGCGCTGCTGGCGAGGGCCCACGCGCTGCTGGCGGACGAGAAGGCGAGCGCGGCGGAGAAGCGGAGATTTCCGTTGCTGGCGACGTACGAATTGGCGTTGAAGTGCTCGAACCTGTTCAACCTACTGGACGCGCGCGGGGCGATCAGCGTGACCGAGCGCGTGGGCGTGATCGGGCGGATTCGCGCGCTGGCGGTGGGCGTGGCGAAGGCGTGGGCGATGCAGCAAGAGGCAAGCTCTTAGCTTTTAGCCATTAGCTCTTAGCCTCTGGATCGTGAGGTTCATGCGATCGCGCGCAGCGCACAAAAGAAGCTAAGAGCTAATAGCTCGGCACAAAGTCGAATTCAGAAAGAACATGGATTTATGTCTGACTTTCTACTGGAGATTGGGCTGGAAGAGGTTCCGGCGCGGATGATTGCCGGGGCCGAGGCCGAACTGGGCAAGCGCGTGAGCGACCTGCTCGGGCGGGAGCGGCTGCTCGAAGAGGGCGCGAAGGTTGCGACGTACTCGACGCCGCGGCGGCTGGCCGTGGTGGCCGAAGGCGTGCTCGAGAAGCAGGCCGACACCGAGGAGCAGTTGACCGGCCCGTCGTGGAAGGTGGCGTTCAAGGACGGCGCGCCGACAGCGGCGGCCCAGGCCTTCGCGAAGAAGGCGGGCGTGGCCGTTGCGGACCTCAAGAAGGTGGAGACGCCGAAGGGCGAGTATGTGGGCGCGCGGGTGAAGCGCGCGGGGCGGACGGCCGAAGAGATTCTTGCGGCGGAACTGCCGAAGGAAGTGCTGGCAATCTACTGGGCCAAGAACATGTATTGGCGCGCGGCGAAGCCGGAGCGGTTCGTGCGGCCGGTGCGCTGGGTCGTGGCGATGCTCGACTCGACGGTTGTGCCGCTGGAAATTGCCGGCATCGCGGCGGGCAACGCGAGCCGCGGACATCGCGTGCTCTTCGGCGACCACTCCGTGGTTTTCCCTTCGGCCAAGAGTTATTTGGGCGCACTCCGCGCGGCATTCGTGGCGGCGGACGTGGCCGAGCGCCGGGAGACCATCCGCAAGGCGCTGGACGCGGCGACACGCACAGTTCCCGGCGCGCGTTGGCGCGAGGACAAGGAGTTGCTCGAGACGGTGGTGCACCTGACCGAGTGGCCGACCGCGATCCTGGGCGACTTTGAGCCGGAATATCTCGATCTGCCGGAAGAAGTTCTCGTCACCGTGATGCGCGACCACCAGAAGTACTTTGCGGTGGAAGACGCGACGGGCAAGCTCGCGCCGCACTTTCTGGCGGTGCTAAACACGCAGGCGGACGAGGAGGGCGCGGCGATCGTCCGGCACGGCAATGCGCGCGTGCTGCGGGCGCGGTTCAAGGATGCGCGGTTCTTCTGGGACGTGGACCAGAAGACGCCGCTCGCGGAGCGCGTGGAGAGCCTGGAACACGTCACTTTTCAGAAGGAGCTGGGCAGCTACGCCTGGAAGACGGAAGAGAATCTGCGCGTGGCGCGGGCGCTTTCCGCGGCGGTAAAGGCGGCTGGAGTCGCGTTCGATGAGGCAGCGCTGGTCAAAGCCGCCGAACTGGCGAAGACCGACCTGACGACGGAGTTGGTAAAAGAGTTCACCGAGCTCCAGGGAATCATTGGCGGACTTTACGCGCGGACGCAGGGACTGGGCGAGACGGTGGCGAAGGCCATCTACGAGCAGTACACGCCGGCGTCGATCGAGGATGCGATTCCGTCGACGGTCGAGGGGCAGTTGCTGGGACTCGCCGACCGCATTCAGACGATCGTGGCGATGTTCGGGATCGGCAACGCGCCGACGGGATCGAGGGATCCATTTGCGCTGCGGCGCGCGGCAAATGCGATCGCGAAGATTCTGGCGGAATCGAATTTGCCGCTGACGCTTAGTGGCGTGCTTGGGGCTTCGGGAGAGGGCGATGCGAATCAGGAGGAGATCGCTTCGCGCTTACGCGGACCGTTGAATTCGTTGCTAATGTTAGCGAAGCTCGGCGGCGTCAGCAACGCCGTACAAGTTGCGGCCTTTCTGGGCGAGCGGCTGCAGTTCTATCTCAAGGACGTGCGCGGATTTGCCTACGACGTGGGAAACGCGGTGCTGGCAGCGGGCGCGGACGACGTTCGCGATGCGATGGCGCGGGCCGAGGCGCTGACCGAGGCACGCGGTTCGGACGATTTCGTTGCCGTGTCGGCGGCGTTCAAGCGGATCAAGAACATCCTGCGGCAGGCCGGGGAAAAGGGCTTCGCGCTGGGCTCGCCCAAGGACGTCAAGCTGGCCGCCGAGGCGCAGCAACTCGCGGATGCCGCGGCAAAGCTGGCGCCGCGGGTGGCCGCACTGCGCGACGAGCGGAACTACGGCGAGGCTCTGGGGCTGATCGCGACGCTGCGGCCGGCGGTGGATGCGTTCTTCGACAAAGTGATGGTGCTCGACCCCGACGAGAAGATCCGCGGAGCGCATCTGGGGCTGATCGACGAGGTTCTGCGGAACTTTTCGACGATCGCCGACTTCAGCGAGATCGTGACGGCGTAGGGCGGCTGCGACGCGGGCCTGGCGTGGAGCGCGCCTTGGCGGGGCACTCGCCGCTATACACCAACAAGTGAACCACTCGAATGCCGAGCTTTTCGGCAAGCTGCGAAGCCGCGCCGCTTCAAAGCCGGATTTGTGCGACCGCCGCTATGTGGGCTGGCGCATGGCTTCGAGGGCGGCGGTGAGATCGCGGTTGAGGGTTTGCTGCGCTTCGGGGGCGAGCTTCTCGTCGCGGCTGGTCAGGTAGAAGACGTCGATGGCGGTCTCGCCCTCGGTGTCGATGAGCGCGACGCGGATGTTGCAGTCGTGGGAGCTGAGGGTGAGCGCGATCTGGCGCAGAAGGCCGGGCATGTCTTGGGCGACAACCTGCAAGAGCGTGGCGTGGGAGCTGGACTCGTTGTCGAACTCCAGCTTGGTGGGGACATCGACCTTGAAGCTGCCGGGGCGATTCAAGTGGCTGCGGGCGTCGAGGAGCTGCTGGACGGGGGTCTTCTGCGCGACGACGTCGCGGACGTTCGCGAGGAAGCGATCCTTCTCGCTGGGATTGAGCTCGATGGTCCGAAAAACGTCGGTGAACTGGAAGCTGTCGACGATGACGCCGGCATCGTTGGCGTAGGCTCCGGCGCGGACGATGTTCATGCCCCAGGCGGCGAGGACGCCGGCCACGTCGGCGAAGAGGCGCGTGCGGTCGCGGGTGATGACGGTGAGGTCGAAGAGCTGGCGGCTGGGCCGGAGATCGAGCTGGACGGAGTCCTCGGTGAGGTTGAGAGCCATCTGAAAGTGGTTGCGGATCTGCTCGGGGAGGCGGGTCTGCAGGTAGCGCTGGGGCAGGCCTTCGAGGAACTGCTTGAGCTCGTCGTGCTGGGCGGCGGGAACGATGGAGCGGATGCGGTTGAGCAGGGTGGGATCGATGGCGGCGTGATAGCGGGCCTCGTCGACGGAGCGGTCCATGAAGTTCGAGGTGGACATATAGAACTGCCACAGATTCTCGGCCTTCCAGGGAGTGAGGGCGTCGGGGTTGACGGCCTTGATGTCGGCGAAGGTCATGAGGGTGAGCATCTTGAGCATCTGCGGGTCGCCGATCTTCTCGGAGAAGCCGCGGACGTTGTCGAGGTCGAAGATGTCGCGGCGCATGGCGGCCGACATCTCGAGATGCAGGCGGATGAGCTTGAGGATGGACTCGCGCTCCTCGGGGTCGAAGTCGGCGCGGGCGAGGAAGCTGTCGGCCAATTCGACGCTCTGCGCGGCGTGCTCGCCCGCGCGGCGGCCTTTGCCGGTGTCGTGCAGGAGCAGGGCGAGGAAGAAGAGATCGAGGCGGTCGACCTCGGGCAGCAACTGGGCGAGACGCTGCTCGTGCTCGTTGGCCGGCGTGCGCAGGCCGTGGACGTTGTCGATGACCAGGAAGGTGTGCTCGTCGACGGTGTAGCGGTGGTAGCTGTCGCGGATGACCAGCGCGTCGATGCCGTGGAACTCGGGGATGAGCATCTCGAGAATGCCGAGGGCATGCATGGTGCGGAGGGCCTGGGCGGCGTTGGGGCCGAGGAGGACTTCGCGCAGGGCGTTCCAGAGATACGGCCCCTCAGGGATGGAGATGGCGAGGACGGGAAGCGCGTCGGTGATGCGGTCCTCGGCGGCCTGCGAGAGGGTATAGCCGTGGGTGGCCATCAGCGAAAAGACGCGGAGGATGGCGGCGGTGTCGTTGAACTGAGCGCCGGGTTGAACGTCGATGCGGCCCTGGTCGAGCAGGAAGTCTGTTCCGGCAATAGGCGTGCGGCGGCGGCGGAACTGGCGATAGAAGCTGACCGGCGCGGGCAGATGCTCCATGAGCAGCGCGGCGCGGCGGTAGACGACGCGGGCGTGCCGGTAGTAGGTGCGCATCCAGTAGGCGGGATCGGCGGTACCGCGGGTTTCGAGGCCGATGGAGCGGGCCGCAGCCTCGTCCTGCGACTGCCAGTCGAGGATATTGTCGTCGCGGCCGTGGCGGAAGTGGAGGAAACATCGCGCGGCGGCGAGGAAGTCAAAGGCGGCCTCGGCGTCGCCGCGCGCGCTCTGGAAGACGCCGCCGCGCTGGCGGGGCCACTCTTTGGTCTCCTTGAGATGGAAAAGGACGGCGAACCAGACGGCGAGCGAGTAGTCGCGCAGGCCGCCGGGACAGTCCTTGATGTTGGGCTCGAGGTGAAAGATGGTGTTGCCGAACTTGGCGTGGCGGGCGCGAGCGATTTCGCCGAGCTTCTGGGTAATGACGGACCACTCGCTCAAGACGAGGCCGGGGAAGACGACCTGGTGGAGCTGCTGGTAGAGCGGGAACTGGCCGGCAAGGAAGCGGCGGTCGAGGGTGGCGAGGGTGAACTCGAGGTTGTCGGGGTCAAAGCGGCCGGCCTCTTTGACGGTGCGGGAGCTGGGGCTGGCGCGGAGGCCGATGTCCCACATGCCCTGAACGATGGCGCGGACGTGCTCGCGGGCCAACTCCTCGGTCTTTTCGTCGGCGAAGGCGAACAGAACATCGATGTCGGAGTAAGGGAAGAGGTCCTTGCGGCCGTATCCGCCGAGGGCGAGGAGAGTGGCGTTCTGCGGAGGCAGGCCGGCAAAGGCGCGGCGCCACATCTCGATCAGAATGCGGTCGACGACAGCGGAGCGGCGGCGGATGGCGGCAGTGCCGTCCCCGGTGCGCTCGCAGGTCTGGCGCACGAGGGCCATCTCCTTTAGATACTGCTCCCGAAGATCGTCTACCGAAAAAACGACTGGATTCATGAAATTGTCTGCGTGGCCTGCCGGAGCAAGAAGGAATTGTTACAAGAATAAGCGATATTGGCCGGAAAGGCGAGATTTCGTGCCGTAGTGGGGGAATGGAGGCGCAGCCAGGGACTGATGGCAATGATGGCGTTGGCTCGGGCTGCACGGCAAGCGGGGGTATGCCCGAGGCCTCATTTTGGCACGGGAGACCGTGACCCCAGTCACCGGGAGAACGGGAGCGCGCTCAGTACACTGCACGCGGAATGGCGGCACTCTCACTCGCGGCCAGCGCCGGAGAAGCGCTCGTGCTCGGGCTGACGGCCGGCCCTGTGTGCCTGGCGTCGTGCGGGCCCGTGGTCCTGCCGTGGATGATGGTTCAGCCGAAGGGCGTGGGGGCACACAGCCGCCAGTTGGCCCTGTTTCTCGCCGCGCGCCTGGCCGGATACATGGCGTTCGCGGCGGCGGTGTGGCTGGCGGGATCGGCGATCCCGAGGGCCTGGACCGGGCGCTCGTGGCTGATGGGCGGGATTGAATTGCTGCTGGCCGCTGCGTTGGTGGTGTACGCCGCGGGTTGGCCGCACAAGCGATGCGCTGCGGCGAAGACAGACGGCGGACTGGTGCAGATCGGCGAGGCGCCGCGTTCGCTGCGATCGGGTGCGCTGGCGCTGGGATTCCTGACAGGGATCAACCTTTGCCCCCCGTTTCTCGTGGCCGGTGTGCGCGCCGCGCAGCTTGCGCATTTGGGTGCGGCGCTACTGTTCTTTGGCTGCTTCTTCGTCGGAACCGCGATCTGGTTTCTTCCGTTTCTATCATTAGGATTCGTGCGCCGAACACCCGCCGTCGTCACCGTTGCCCGCATGGCGGCTGTTCTGCTCGCCTGCTGGTACGGGTATTCCGGAATTTCGATCCTGATCGAGAGGGTTTTCCATGGCTAGCCGATCATCTGCTCTTGTTCGCCCGGCCGCTTTTCGAAGCGTAGGCCGGTCGATCCTGCTGACGCTGCCCATCGCGCTGTGGTCGCTTTTGATGTTCACGCCCGCGTTTCAACATGCAGGGCGGGGAATGCACATCGGCGCCGTGGCGGTCATTTTGTTCATGACCACTCTGTTCTTCCTGATGATGCGCACCGGCGAGACCTATCACTGGCGGCGCATTTTCTTTGTGGCCCTCGGCTTTCTGTTCCCGGTGGGATTCATCGCCGCGCTGGTGGCCGAGCGCGGTTCGATGAGCATCTCGGTGAGCCGTATGGTCTCAGGCGACACGCCTTTCTGCTTTATGGTGACGCCATCGCTTCTGTTGCCGGCGGCCTTTGCACGCACCATTATCTTTCCCGGATCGATCCTGCCCTCGGCGAGCAACCCGCATTCGATCGCGGCGATGATCGGCCTCTGGTTCGCCATGACGCTGGTGATGGGCAAGGCGTGGTGCAGCTACGGATGCTTTTTCGGAGGCATCGAGGAGGGCTTTGCCGCAGTTGCAAAACGGGCTAGGCTGCACCGCTTTGTGGTCCGCTTCGGTTCTACGCTGCGCCTCATTCCCTGGGCCATCCTGCTTGTCGTTGTGCTGCTCTCCGGGGCGCTCTTCGAGCCGGTGTATTGCATGTGGCTGTGCCCGTTCAAGGCGGTCACCGAATTCCCCGCCGTGCGCAACGTGGAGACGGCGATCCAGATGGGCGTCTTCGTCGCGTTGTTCGCGGGGCTTGTCGTGGTGCTGCCAATTCTGACCAAGAAGCGGACGCAGTGCGGATTCTTCTGCCCCTTCGGCGCCTTTCAATCCCTGTTCAACAAGATCAACCTCTACGAGATCCGCATCGATCGCGAGAAGTGCGCGGATTGCGGAGCGTGCCAGACGGCCTGCCCGACGGTGGCCATTACAAAAGAATCCGTCAAGGAAGGCAAGACGCTGATGAACTGCATGAAGTGCGGGGCCTGCGTGGACGCATGCAAGAAGGAGGCGGTCGTGTGGCACCTGAAGGGAACGCCTGTGGCCGCTAAGCCCGAGCGGGCACGGCTGCTGTTCGTGTACGGCACGTGGGCGCTGGCGACGATGTTTGGCGGCAGCGTGCTGGCGGGCTCTGTCGCCACCATCGTTGGATTTCTGCCCTGGAAGTGAAGGAGGAACGAATGCGCACACGAATTCTGGCAATTCTGGCTTACACGGGCGCCGGGCTGACGCTGCTGATTGCAGTCTGTGTTCCGTTCTTCCTGATGGGAGCTTTCAGCGAGGCTGTCGCCCATGCCGGCCTGCACATTGACGCTGCCTACAGCGGCGGCACGATTGCGCGGACGATCCAGCGCAATGGGTACCGGATCGATGTCTACCAGCCCGTACAGCCGCGGATGCTGGAGCGGATCGAGCCGTTGGTTCAAATCACGTTTGAACCCGCGGATGCGCTGCCCGCACAGGTGAGCGACGAAATCGACCTCGATGGGGACGGGCCGCCGGACGTGCGCGTGAGCTTTGCCGTTCCCGCAGATCCGAGCGCGCCACTGCGCGGCGATGTGACGGCTCTCAACGGCAAATATCTGTCGCTCGCCAACGTGGGCGGGGATTCGTTTTCGCGCATGGTGGTGCGGACGGGCAACCGCATCGTGGTGCGCGTGCCGTTGAATCGGGAGCGGGCGGGGCGTTGACGGCCGCCCGGCGTCTATTGCGGAAAGGGTACAAACTTCTCCACGCAGGAAGCGGGATTGCCCTCGGCGGGAGTTCCCTTCACGGTTGAATCCTCGCCGGCCGGAAGTTGCAGGTTCGTTGCGCCGGGGCCGAGCACGAGGTCGGCGTGATTCAGGGTGTAGTTATATTTCGCAACGTCGGTGAGTTGCACGCCGTCGAGCGCGGCGGCGATGCGGTGTGTCGTGTCGTAGCCGTTGAAGGTAATCTTGCCGCCGCCGGAGACGCGAACGTCGTGCAACGTAATTTCGCGCATAGTGGGCGGTGAGTTGCCCTGAAGCGGGCCGTTGGCCGAGTATGCGGTGTCGAGGGTGATCGGATTGGGCGAGTCGCGGACGCAGACGTCGTCGTAGACCACGTCCTGGGTAAGGCCGCCGCGGGATCCATTGGACTTGATGCGGATGCCGTTGTCGGGGCCGTCGAGCGAGAGATCGAAGACGCGGATCTTGCTGACGCCGCCCAAGGTCTCGCTGCCGATGGACATGCCATGACCCCAATAGAAGTGGTTGTGGCTGATGGTCATGTTGGTTGCGCCGCCGGGCCCGCCCTTGATGGCGACGTTGTCGTCGCCGGTGCGGATGTAGCTATTTGTGATGGTCACGTTCCTGGCGCCATCGCCGGGATCAACGCCGTCGGTATTGCGCGCCAGGCGCTGCGGCGTGTCGATCTTGAGGCCCCAGACGGTGAAGCCGTCGCCGTGGTTGAAGACGACGTGGAAGTTGGGCGAATTGCGGAGCGTGATGCGCCACAGGGTGAAGTTATTGGAGGAGTCGGCGACGATGAGGCGCGGAACCTGCTGGCTACCGCCGGCGCGCGCCTGTTCGGCCAGATCCCACCAGGAGAACTGTGAGCTGAGCATTCTTTCGCCGCCGCGTCCGTCGATGACGCCATCGCCCATGATGGCCGAACCGGAGGCGTGGTCGACGGAGATGAGCGGCTTGCAGCCGCGCGGGCCGGGGCTATGGCTCACGATGCCGCAACTGCCGGGCGAGACCGCGTAGAGGGCTGGATCGCGCGAGGCAAAGAGGGTAACGCCGATGCCGAGGATCAGCGTGACCTCCGGCTTCAGCTCGAGCGGCCCGGTGAGAAAGGCGTTGTTGTCCTCGTTCACGTGGAGTAGAACGGCGCGGCCTTTGCCGCACTTGTCGATCGCCTTCTGGATGCGCGCGGTGTCGAGCTTCTGCTCGTCGGCAGGGGAGAGCGCGCGGCCGCCGGTGTGAAGCTGGGCATCGAGGGTGGCGCAGAGCTGGGGAAAGAACGGCTCGACGACGGTGCGCGTGTCCTGCGCGGCCAGCCAGGACGCGGCGCTGAACGTGCAGCCGAGGACAAGAAGAGAGCGGGGGATCATGGGCGCGGTTCCTTCGATTGCTGTTACATCGCAACAACACACTAAAGCACACGGCTCCTCGAGAACAAGGGCGGGGGAGCACGGTGAGTCGCGATGCGGAGGCGGTTAGAGTGCGGTTTCGCCGCGCTCGTCGTTGCGGATGCGAATGGCCTCGTCGATGCGGCTGATAAAGATCTTGCCGTCTCCGATGCGGCCGGTGCGTGCGGCGCCGACGATGGCCTGAATCGCTTTCTCCTGCATATCGTCGTGAACCACCAACTCGATCTTGACCTTGGGAAGGAGGTCGACGGTATATTCGCGGCCGCGGTAGAACTCGGTGTGGCCCTTCTGGCGACCGTGGCCGCGGGCTTCGAGAATGGTCATGCCTTCGATGCCCGCTTCGAGGAGCGCATCCTTGACGGCGTCGAGTTTGGAGGGTTGGAGAACAGCTTCAATCTTCAGCATAAGAAGAGAATCCTCGTCCGATAGCGTAACAGGCGGGGCGGCCGGCTGACCGCACCCGCCGAAAGTTTTCACCTTCCGGAAACTTCGGAAGCCAGCCGATTGCCTTCCGTCTTCCGGCATTTTACCCGCGCCGCCCAATCGTCAGCGAATGCTCTTCGGCAAGAAGCCGGCGGCTGGCACGGACCGACGAGCAGCTAAGTCGTCTCGAAGTCGTAGCCTTCCTCGCCGTGTTGCGAGAGATCGAGCCCGGCCATCTCGTGCTCGGGAGCGACGCGCAGGCCCAGGACTTTGTCGACAACGAAGAGCAGGACCAGTGAACCTGCGATGGCGAGCCCCCAAGCCGTACCCGCGGCAGCGAGCTGATTCAGGACCTGTCCCCAGTGGCCGTCGATCCCGCCCGTGGGCACGCCCTTGCCATAGACCGGATTGATGAGACACGTGGCGAAGACGCCCGTCAGCAGCGCTCCCAGCGTACCGCCCATGCCGTGGACGCCGAACGCGTCGAGGGAGTCGTCATAACCAAACCACGACTTCACCTTGAAGACCATGAAGGAGCAAACGAAGCCCGCGGCCAGGCCGATGAGCATGCTGGCCATGGGCTGCACGAAGCCCGATGCCGGAGTAATGGCGACCAGGCCGGCGACAGCGCCGGAGATGGCGCCGAGAGCGGTCGGCTTGCCGTTGTGTATCCACTCGAAGATGGTCCAGCCGATGGCCGCGGCGGCGGTGGCAAAGTGGGTGTTGACAAAGGCGCTGGTGGCCAGCGAATTGGCCTGCACCGCGCTGCCGGCGTTGAATCCGAACCAGCCCACCCACAGCAGGCAGGCGCCGATGAAGCTGAGCACCATGGAGTGCGGCGGCATGGCGGTTTTGGGATAGCCGAGGCGCTTGCCGAGGTAGAGCGCGCAGACCAGAGCGGAGACGCCGCTGGTGATGTGGACGACCGTCCCGCCGGCAAAATCCAAGCTGGGAATATGAGTGCCGGCGGAGTTGAACAGTCCGCCGACGCCCCAGACCATGTGGGCCATCGGGCAGTAGACCAGGAGCGACCAGAGCGAAAGAAAGACTGCCATGGAGCTGAACTTCATGCGCTCGGCAAACGCGCCGGTGATCAGCGCCGGGGTGATGATGGCGAACATGAGCTGGTAAATCATGTAGGTCTGTTCCGGGATGGTCGGAGCGTAGTCGGGATTCGGGGTCAGCGGAACCCCGCGCAGGAAGAGGTGTTCGAAGCCGCCAATGAACAGGTTGCCGTGGCCGAAGGCCAGCGAATAGCCCACGATGGCCCAGATCACGCTGACCAGGCACATCATGGCGAAGCTCTGCATCATGGTGCCGAGGATGTTCTTGCGGCGGACCAGTCCGCCGTAGAAGAGGGCCAGGCCGGGGCCGGTCATGAGCAGAACCAGGGCGGCGGAGGTCAGCATCCAGGCGTTGTCGCCGGCGGACTGGGCGTTGGCGGTGGCCGCCTGTTGGTTATGCAGGGCTTGCTCCAGCGCGGCGATCCGCGCCTGCGTGTCAGCGGCGGTAGTTGAGTTTTGAGCCAGTGCCAGGGCGGGAATCCCAAATACGAAGGAAAGACAAGACAATCCGATCATGCGACGAAACATGAGGTTCTTAACTCCCGTGATGAACGGGCAGGCGAAGGGGCCTTGCGCGTTGGCGGAATTCCGTCCGCCATTCCGGTTTTATGCAGGAGGATGCGACAGCGCTACGAAGCCGAATCGAGAATGGCCACCGGAGCGAAGGTTCGAAAGAACAGCCAGGCACAACAAACGCCTGCCCTTCCTGAAGGGTGAATCTGGCAAGAATATTTCATGCGCCGTATAAGGATTCCATGAAGAAACAGGAAATCGCTATGGCTTTCTTATAAGTTCCGTGCATGCACAGCGATACGCGATGCGGGGAAGGCCCTTCCGCGCGTGCGGGAGACTTCGATGGCAGACGCGCGAGCCCGGCGGCGCGGTCCCGAGCAGCGTCCGGCTCAAATGGCCGTTTCGCCGCGCTCGTCGTTGCGAATCCGGATTGCTTCTTCGATGCGGCTGATGAAGATTTTGCCGTCGCCAATGTGGCCGGTGCGGGCTGCGCCGAGGATGGCATTCACCACCTTGTCCTTCAACGCATCGGTGGTCACGATCTCGAGCTTGATTTTGGGAATCAAGTCGATGGTGTATTCGCGGCCGCGATAAAACTCGGTATGTCCCTTCTGGCGGCCATGGCCGCGGGCCTCGAGGATGGTGATGCCTTCGATGCCTGCTTCGAGCAACGCGGCTTTTACCGTGTCGAGCTTGATGGGCTGAATGACAGCTTCAATCTTGACCATGTTCCAATTCCTCATTCCTGAAATTGCGCGGCCGGGCCCGCATTGGCGGGCGCAGCCAGTGATCGCATCAAGCGTTGAACTCGTAGCCTTCCTCGCCATGCTGCGAGAGGTCGAGGCCGGAGGTTTCGTCGGCCGCGGAAAGCCGCAGCCCCATCGTCTTATCGACCAAAAAGAGCAGGACCAGCGTGCCGGCGATCGCCAGCAGCCACCCGATGCATACGCCGACTCCCTGGTTCAGAATTTGATGCCCGTTCCCGTCGATGGCGCCGGTGGGGCGCGGCTGGCCGTTCGCGTCCTTTCCGAAAACCGCGTAGATGGCGCCCGAAGCGAAGACTCCGGTGAGCAGCGCTCCGACGGTGCCGCCGACTCCATGGACGCCAAATGCGTCGAGCGAGTCGTCGTAGCCGAGCACCTTCTTCAACTTGAGGACCATGAAGGAACAGACAAGGCCGGCGATGGCGCCGATAGCCAGCGCCGACATGGGCTGGACGAAACCGGAGGCCTGGGTAATGGTCGCCAATCCGGCGACGGCGCCGGAGATCGCGCCCAGCGCGGTGGGCTTGCCGTTGCTCATCCATTCCGCCAGGGTCCAGGTGAGGGCAGCGGCGGCGGCGGCGAACTGGGTGTTGATGAAGGCGCTGGTGGCCAGCGGGCTGGCCCCGAGCGCACTGCCGGCGTTGAAGCCGAACCAGCCCACCCACAAGAGGCACGCGCCAACGAAGCTGAGCACCATGGAGTGCGGTGGCATGTCGGTTTGAGGATAACCGGCTCGCTTGCCGAGGTAGAGCGCGCAGACCAGCGCGGAGATGCCGCTGGTGATGTGCACCACCGTGCCGCCGGCAAAGTCGAAGACCGGCAAGTGCACGCCGGGAGTGTTGAAGTTCAAAAGCCCGCCGACGCCCCAGATCATGTGGGCCATGGGGCAGTAGACGAGCAGGGACCAGAGCGACAGAAACACGGCCATGGAGCTGAACTTGACCCGCTCGGCGAAAGCTCCGGTGATCAGAGCCGGAGTGATGATGGCGAACATGAGCTGGTAGACCATGAACGTCTGTTCCGGAATGGTGGGGGCGTAATTGGGGTTGGGCGAGAGCGACACGCCGCGCAGGAAGGTGTGCTCGAAGCCTCCGATGAACGGGTTGCCGTGACCGAAGGCGAGTGAGTAGCCGGCGACTGCCCAGAGGATCGTGATCAGGCCCATCATGGCGAAGCTCTGCATCATGGTGCCAAGAATATTCTTGCGGCGCACAAGGCCGCCGTAGAAGAGGGTCAGTCCCGGGCCAGTCATGAGCAGAACGAGGGCGGCCGAAACCAGCACCCAAGCGTTGTCGCCTGCCGACCGGGCATCTCGCACCGCCTGCTGAAGAGCGGCAATCTGGTCCTGGGTTACGGGCGCCGGCGCGTGCGCCTGGGCCAGGGCAAATGCCGGGAATCCCAGCACAACGGGCACGATCAACGAAGAAAGACATCGAATACGCATCGGTTTTGGCTCCGAGAAACACGGCGACTGCGGTTCAAATGCAGGAAAACCTGGATGCTTCGATCACCGGCCTGGCGCGATCGAGCCGATTGGCCGTTCGCAGACCGCCGCTTGCGCGGATCGTCCGTGCCGGTCCATTAGTCAGGTTGAAGCGAGCTTTTCCCCATTCTCTTGAAGCAGCGCGGAGAGCGCAAGTATTTTCTCGAATCGATATGGCTTCCTCACGGACAATATGTTTACCGCGCTGGGAAAGCGGGGGGAAGCACCCGATCCACCGGTCTGCGCGGTGCACTGCTTCCGGGGTATATTGGAAGCATGGCGGCCCCCACCGAGCGCGATCGTTATCTGTTCGGCGCGCTTGAAAGCAGCGCAAAGAACCGGATGAAAGTGAAGGAAGCGAGCTACGGCTACGAACAGCCGGAGGGCGTCCTGCTGACTTCGCTGGATTATGCGATCAACTGGATCCGGAAGAACTCAGTGTGGCCGGTGACCTTCGGTCTGGCCTGCTGCGCCATCGAGATGATGTCGACTGGCGCGGCGCGGTTCGACATTGCCCGTTTCGGGGCGGAAGTCTTCCGGCCGTCTCCCCGGCAGGCCGACCTGATGATCGTGGCGGGGCGGGTGTCGCAGAAGATGGCCCCGGTGCTGCGGCGGCTCTACGACCAGATGCCGGAGCCGAAGTGGGTGATCTCGATGGGCGCATGCGCGACATCGGGCGGTGTGTTCAACAACTACGCGATCGTGCAGGGCGTGAACCAGGTGGTTCCGGTGGACGTGTACGTGCCGGGATGTCCGCCGCGGCCCGAGCAGCTCATCTACGCGATTTCGCTGTTGCAGGAGAAGATTCTGCACGAGCCGCGGAGCCTGGTGAAGACCCTCAACATCGGCTAAGCTTGACCTGTGGGCGGAATTTCCCAAGAAATCAACCGGAGCCGCTCGTAACCGGCAAGTCGTTGCCGGCTCTGGAGATACGGAAAAGGCGGACTGCCGCAAGAACAGATTCTTCGGGATACTGCCGCACAAATTGTGATAGGGTTGTGAACGCCGGGTAAAGCAATCCGGGCTCTGCACTCTCGAGAGCCGAAAAGAAGGCATTGTGAATCCGCTTCTGATTTTTCCTCCAACCAACAACCAACGAAATCATGGGGCGTAGGAGTATGAACTTGCAAAGTCTCAAGTCTGTTTCGACCGTTCTGGCCTTCACCTGTCTGGTATTGCTGCCGATGGGTTGCAAGAAGGCCCCGCCGATTACGCTGGCGTGCAACGCCAGCGCGCCAGCCGTTTACCCCGGTGATCCTCTGTCCGTCACGGCTACGGCCGGGTCGGTGGACACGAACAAGAACACAAACGTCATTTACAACTGGAGCGGCGATAGCCTGACCGGCAATGGTGCTTCAGGCACCGTGAACACTGCTGCTTTGGCTCCCGGCTCGTACACGGCCAAGGCTGACGTGAAGGAAGGCAAGAAGGGCAAGGAAGGGCTGAAGCCCGGCCAAACAGCCGACTGCTCCGTCAGCTACACGGTGAAGGCTTTCGAGCCGCCGACGATCAGCTGCTCGGCCAGCCCGAGCACCCTCAAGCCCGGCGACTCGGCGACCGTCACCTCAGTGGGCGTTAGCCCGCAGAACCGACCGTTGACCTACAGCTACTCGGCGACGGGAGGCACGGTGTCGGGTACCGGAACGACGGCTGAGTATTCCTCGGCCGGCGCGCCGACAGGAGCGGTAGGAATCACGTGCAACGTCTCCGACGACAAGGGCCATACGGTCTCGGCGAACACAACGCTGACCATTCTGGCTCCGCCTCCGCCGCCTCCCGCACCGAAGACTCAGGCCCTGTGCTCGATCAGCTTTGCCAACGACGCGAAGCGGCCGCTGCGCGTGGACAACGAAGCCAAGGCCTGCCTGGACCAGGTGGCTCTGGATCTGAAGCAGCAGCCTGACGCCAAGGCCGTCGTGGTAGGCGAGTCGGATGCCAAGGAGAAGGCCGCCACCGCGAAGCAGGAGAAGTTCGCGGCCAAGCACAAGCACGCCAAGGTGGAAGACTCCGCTGCGCAGCGCGCGGTGGACGCCAAGGACTACCTGGTGACCGAGCAGGGCATCGACGCTTCACGCATCAGCGTGGCCACGGGCATGACCGACGGGCAGACGGTGGAAGACTACCTTGTGCCGGCGGGGGCGACGTTCAGCACCGACGTGACCGGAACGATGCCGGTGGACGAGACGGCTGTGAAGCCGCAGGTCCGCAAGCCGCTGCCGGAGCGCCATCACGCGAAGAAGGCCGCGCAGTAAGCTGAGGGGCCGGATTCAGCGTCCTAACCGATTCGCGGGCTCCTGCTGTGTTTGGCGGAGCTCGCGGAAACACGAAGAGCAACTAGAAACCGCAACTTTCGCGGAATTTCGGGGCTGATCCGGGACCAACCGGGTCAGCCTCTTCGCTTTTTGGGCTCAGAATTGTCTATTCTGGATAGAGATGGGAGAATTCTCTTTCGGAATGAGCTGTTTGCGGTGTTTCAGCAGTGCGCTGCGCGGGGCGTGGATTGCGGCGCCGGTTCTTTTGTTTCTTGGGCTTAACGCTGGGGTTTTGAGCCTGCCGGCCGAGAGCGCATGGAGCGTCGCCGGCCCGGATGGGGGCGACGCGCGCGCCTTTGCGGCCTTTCCCGGCGAGCCCAGGCATCTTCTGCTGGGAACCACGAATAGCTGGCTCTACGAATCGACAGACGAAGGCTCGTCGTGGCGCCGGCTGGCAAAGTTGAGCCCCGAAGACGGATTCGTGCTCGACAGCATCATGGTGGACTCGGCCGATCCGGCGACGATCTACGTGGGCGCGTGGAAGAACTCGGTCGACGGCGGGCTGTGGATCAGCCACGACCGAGGCCGCACCTGGACCGAGGCGACGCCGTTCAAGGGGCAGCCGGTTCATGCGCTGGCGCAGGCGGCCTCGGACCCGAAGATTCTGATCGCCGGAACGCTGGCCGGGGTTTTCCGCTCCGCCGACCGCGGAGCCACGTGGACCGAAATCAGCCCGCCGGACAGCCACGAGATCCACGAGATCGAGTCGCTGGCGGTCGATCCCGGGAATGGCGACATCATTTACGCCGGAACCTGGCACCTGCCGTGGAAGACGACCGACGGCGGCAAGACCTGGCAGAACATCAAGCAGGGAATCATCGAGGATTCCGACGTTTTCTCGATCATCGTCGACCCCGCGCGCACGCAGGTCGTTTATCTGAGCGCGTGCAGCGGAATCTACAAGAGCGAGAACGCCGGCGTGCTGTTCCACCGGATCGAGGGCATTCCGAGCGGGGCGCGGCGGACGCGGAGCCTGATGCAGGATCCGGAGAAACCCGAAGTGGTGTACGCGGGAACGACCGAAGGGCTCTACAAGAGCGTCAACGCCGGGAAAACGTTCGAGGCAATGACGGACGCGGACGTGGTGGTGAACGCGGTCTACGTCGATCCCGGGGACTCGAACCTTGTGCTGCTGGCGACGGACCGCGGGGGCGTGCTCGTCAGCCACGACGGCGGCGCGACGTTCGCGCAGTCGAACCAGGGAATTTCGGAGCGCAAAGTGGCGGCGCTGCTGGTGGACCGCGGCGATCCCCAGCGGCTCTACGCCGGGGTAGTCAACGACAAGAAGTACGGCGGCGTGTTTCGCTCCACCGACGGCGGTGCGCACTGGGAGCAGTTGGGCGCCGGCCTCGATGGGCGCGACGTGTTCTCGCTGGCGCAGACAAAAGACGGCGCCGTGGTGGCGGGCACTTCGCACGGCGTGTTTGTGCTGGCTGCGCCGGGCGCGGGCGATCCGCTGGCGGCCGACGGCGGGAAGACGGCTCCAACGAGCGAGGGATCGGGCGCGCCGGCGAACGGCGGGTTGACCTGGCAGCCGCGCAACAACATCGTGAACACGGTGACGAAGACGGTTGCGGAAACCGTGATGCACACGAAGGTCAACGTGGAGAAAACGGCGCAGGCCCCGGCGATCGAGCTGGAAAGCCCGGTGAATGCGCTGGACGTTTCGGGGGACGTTTGGGTGGCGGCGACCAACTACGGCCTCCTGACCAGCCGCGACCAGGGCGCAAGCTGGCAGGGCGGTCCGGTGATGGGTGAGGGCGACTACCTGTCGGTGGCCGTCAACGGCGACACGATGGCCGCGGCGCGGGCCGATGGCGTGGTGCTATCGAAGGACGCAGGTCAGAACTGGCTGCCCGTGGGCGTGCCCACGATGCTGACGCGAATCCACCACGTAGCGTTTTCGGCGGACGGCACGTTGTGGCTGGGGGCGCGGGAGGGTGTGTACTACACGCGCGACCTGGGCAAAACGTGGATGTGGATTCACCGCCTGCCGTTCCGCGATATCGACGACCTGAGCGTCGACGCGGCGAGCAAGCGAATCCTGGTCAGCTCGGCTTCGAGCGACCAAGTCTATGCGATCGATCCGAAGACGATGACCTGGGACTGGTGGCAGACCGGATATGACATTGTGTTGATCCGCGCGGCCGGCGACCGGCTGGTGGCGGCGTCGCTCGACGACGGGGTGATCGTGGGGCCGCCAATCGCGGCGGGCGAGGCCACGCCGGCAGGCGGCACGGACGCCAAGCAGTAAATGCAACTCATTGAATTGAGCCAGCGGCTTCAGGAGCGCTGCCCGCCGTTACTGCATGTTGAACGCTTTGTCCACGATGGCGCTGGGGGAGCGGCCGGCGGGCAAAACCGTGAAGAGCGAGCGTGAGGACGTGCGCACCACAGATACATCGCCGGAGCGGTTGTCGACAACAAACAAGAGGTGCCCGGCGGAGGAAAACGCCAGCGCCACGGGGCCGTCGCCGACGTGGATGGCGCCGATCCGCTTGCCGTCGTCGATCGAGTAGACCGTAACCTCCTGGGAGTGCTGATTGGCGACGTAGAGCAGCGAATTGTCGCTCGAAACCAGACCGCGGACGGGGTTGTCGCCGATCATGTAGGTGTCGCCGACCTCGTCGGTGGTGTTATAGACCTCGGAGACGGAATCGGAAAGGGCGTTGGAGACGAAAATCTCGCCGCCGTCGGGCTTGAGAGCGAGATCGGCGGGGCCTCGGCCGACGTCCATCAGCGTTTCGAGCCGGTCGAGCAATGCGGGATGGGCGTCCGGCTGCGCCAGCGCGACCACCATCACCTGGTGGCCGGCCGAGCAGGGAGCGAAAGCCTTTGAAGAATCGGGAAGAATGACCACGCCGGCCGCTCCGGGGCAGCCCTCGAAGACGGCGCGGACCATGCCACTGGGGGGATCGATGACAGTGACCGAATTGCCGCGGCGGTTGGCGACGACCAGCGATTTGCCGTCGGGCGCGATGCGGGCCGCGACCGGCTCTTCGCCGGCGCCGATCTGCGCAATCTCGCGACGGGCCTTGAGATCGATGACGGAGACGGAGTTGGAAGCGGAGTTGGCCACGTAGGCGCGGGCCCCGGCGGCGTCGAGGTCGATGGAGACCGGCTGCCGGTGAAGCGGGATAGTGGCGGCGACGGCGTTGTGCTCGGCGTCAATCACCGAGAGCGAGCCGTCGGCGCCGGCCGCGCCGGAGTTCACGACGTAGACCTCGTTGCGCGCCGGGTTTGCGGCGACGGCGACGGGGTTGCGCCCCACCGCCAGCTCGCGCTCCACGCGAACGTCAACTACGTCGAGCACGGTGACCGTATCGCTACCCTGGTTGGCCACGTAGACGTACTCGCGATAGTTGGCCGGGTACTGGGGAAAATCGTGGGTGCGGCAGCCGCCGAGGCAGAGGACGAGCACAACGGCGGCAGGCGGCGCCAGCCGGAAAAACGGCGATCGAGGCAGGCGATCCACTTCTTACAGTCCCTTCGCTTCCGCGGCGGCGGAAGCAGCGACGCGGCGGAGAAGACGGCGTCCGACGACGGGCGCAATACGCTCGAGTTCGTCCATCATGACCTCGAACTGAGCGGGAACGACCGACTGCGGACCGTCGGAGAGAGCGCGCTCCGGATGGTCGTGGACCTCGACGATGACGCCGTCGGCGCCGGCGGCCACCGCGGCCCGGGCCATGGGCAGCACGCTGTCGCGGCGGCCGGTCCCGTGGCTGGGATCGACGAGGATCGGCAGGTGGCTGACGTGGCGCAAGGCGGGAACGATGCTCAAGTCGAGCGTGTTGCGCGCGTGGTCGGCAAAAGTGCGCACGCCGCGCTCGCAAAGAATGACTTCGTAATTTCCCTCGCTCATCACATATTCGGCAGCCATCAGAAGCTCTTCGAGCGTGGCGCTCATGCCGCGCTTGATGAGCACCGGCTTGCGCAGATGGCCGGCCTTGCGCAGCAGAGAGAAGTTCTGCATGTTGCGCGCGCCGATCTGGACCACGTCGGCCCATTCGGCGACGAGGTCGAGCGACTCGGCGTCGAGAGCCTCGGTGACGATGCGCAGGCCGAATTTCTCCCGGATCTCGGCCATGATCCGCAGGGCGTCGATGCCGAGTCCCTGGAAGGCGTAGGGAGATGTGCGGGGCTTGAAGGCGCCGCCGCGGAAGAAGCGCGCGCCGCTGGCGGCCACCTGCTCGGCGATGGCGAAGGCCTGCTCGCGGCTTTCGATCGAGCAGGGCCCGGCGATAACAGCCAGATCGCGGCCGCCGATGACGGCGTCGCACCCCGTGAAGCGGATGACGGTATCGTCCTCTTTTACGTCGCGGCTGGCCAGTTTGTAGGGCTTTGAGACGCGGATGACCTCGGCGACGCCGGAGAGGGACTCGAGGTTGCCGCGGTCCACCTCGCCCTGGTTGCCGGTGATTCCGATCGCCGTGCGCTGTGCGCCGGGCAGGGGATGGGCCCGGAATCCCATCTGCTCAATGTGCTCGCAGACCGCCTGGATCTCTTCCGGCGTAGCCTGCGCTTTCATCACAACCAACATGGAGAGCCCCGATCCCTCAGTCTAAGGCATTTCTCCCAATGTGGTGTGACGAGATGTGTTGAGGGCTGCCGCTCACTGTCGATCGCGGCAACTTGGCAGACTTGAATGGCTACACGTCATTGGGAGAAATGATGTATCGGCTGAGAGAGCGAAGGGCAATTTGTTTGGGTCGTGGGAGATAGAGGCGGGAACGGGCTTGGGCGCCGAGGCGGGCCAGGGACAGCCGGCGCGCCCCGATCAAGCAGCCGAGCGGGTTATTTGCTGTCGTCGGTGGCCTCAGGATGAATCCTGGCGGCCACAATTGCGGGAGCAATCACCATCCCAATGAAGGCAAGAGCAATCAACAAGTCATGCATGGAGGGCCCCAAAACCGGCGCTGGCAGGCCTTCCTCTGCAACTGGCGGAAGTCTTGCTCCCCGGCCGCTTCTTGGCGAAGCGGCTTCGCAACGCGAGAGACCAAGACCTGAACCAGTGCCGGAGGACTGCTTTGCAACCGGTCTACCCCTGCATGATCGGCGGGATTAGGGGATTCTTGAAATACAACGAAAAGGGAGTTGCGGCGACAGGAGTGTTATTCCGGGTGCCCCGTTGGGGGGTGACCGAAGGCACGTGCGAAGACGGTGGAGCAAGAAAGCGAGGCAGCAAGCCGGCCAGTCAGCGCGGGCGGGCGGGAGCGGAATCGCAGCTAGCGCGCCGCCCCGCACTTCTGTGACTGTCTCCGGAGGCCCAGCCAGCCAAGGTACCCGAGCTGGATAGCCCAGGTGACGGTGTACGCAGCCCGTGTGTAGAGGTGGTTGATCGACGCCACAACGGCGGAGTGCTCGGTCTCGGACATGTGCAACCGCCAGTCGAAGGCAGGCTCGGGCGGCGCGGAGAGGACCAAGTAGGCTGCGCAGGCGAAGAGTGCGACGGGGACGGCAATCAGAAGGGCAGTGGCGAGTTTTCTCATCGGTTTCCTTTTGAGACCTGCAGGTCAGCTTTCCAGTGCTTGGCGGGCCTCTTCGGCGGCGATCTTCTGGTGTTCCCGTTCGACGCGGTAGCGGAGGGCGAGGATCAGAACGCCCCACAGAAACCAAGCCAGCATGTTCCAGAGCAGAGCGCCGACCATCGAGGGGTCCATGCCGGAGTCCTGGCCGCCGCCGAAGACGGGCGCCGGATGCTGGGTGCGCCACCAGCGGTTCGACATGTAGACGATGGGCACGTCGAGGGCGCCGAAGATTCCCAGCACGGCGGCCAGCGTTTGCACCTGGGGTCCGGCGGCGAAGCGGCGCAGCAGGAGGTAGCTGACGTAGATGAGCCAGAGAACGAGCGTCGTTGTCAGACGCGCGTCCCAGGTCCACCACATGCCCCAGGCGCGGCGGCCCCAGAGGGGTCCGGTGACCAGCACAACGCTGCAGAAGACGACGCCCACCTCGGCCCCGGCGAGCGCCCAGGCGTCGAACTTCTGCGCCAGGCCGGGGCGGTTTGCCTGCGAAGCAAGGTAGCCGACCGATCCGATCAGGTTGATGGCGAAGAACAGAAAGGCAACCGAGGCCGACGGTACGTGGTAGTAGATGATGCGGAACATTTCGCCCTGCGCGGCGTCGTTGGGGGCGACGTAAAGGGCCTGGTAAGTGGCCCATCCCAGCAAAGCCAGGGTGACGAAGACATAAAGATAGATGGCGAGTCGTTTCATGGGGAAATCCCAGCGTTCCCAGTGTACGATGGCGGCGCGCATATCTCCATTGTGTTATCATTGTGTACGCAATGGAGGAGATATGCCGACGGAAAGAGTCGGAGTGCGGGAGTTTCGCGAAAAACTATCCGGCTACCTGGAGTCCGCGGCGCCAGTGGCGATCACGCGACACGGAAGGACACTCGGTTTTTACGTTCCTACGCCACGGCGACCGGACGAAGAGGATCTGGAATCGCTACGCAGAGCCGGTGAACAACTGGATGTGCTGATCGCCGCTTCCGGCGCCACCGAAGAGGTTCTTGTCAACGAGTTCAAGACGCTCCGGAAGGCTCGGCGTGCCCGACGCTAAATTACTGGTTCTGGACGCGAATATTCTCATCCGCGCGGTCCTGGGAAGGCGGGTTCGCGCGATTCTGGTGGAGTATGGCGGGGTAGCGCGCTTTGTTGCGCCGGATTCTGCGTTTACCGAAGCTGAAGAACATCTTCCGACGGTACTCGCCAAGCGCCGCACTCCGGTTGCGAATGGTCTGGCGGTTCTAAGCGCAATGAACAAAGTTGTTCAGCCAATCGGTCGCGACACCTATTCGGCTTTCGAGAGAATAGCGAAACGCCGACTGGCCAGGCGCGACGTTGAAGATTGGCCGGTATTGGCTACAGCCTTGGTCTTCGACTGCCCGATCTGGACCGAAGATGCCGACTTCTTTGGCGCCGGAGTGCCTACCTGGACTACGGATCGAGTGGAGATGTACCTGGAGAACACTGTGAGTTGACGCTGCTACCATGATGATGCCTCGGCAAATATGCGCGATCACCTTGCCACACTGATCGACGATTTTCGCCGCTTCGATCGCGAGACCGCGGTGGTCCGCTACCAGGGAAACCGCCGCCGCGTGACCTCATACGGCGAACTGGCGCAGCTGGCCGGCCGGTTTGCGGCGCTGCTTGCCGGGCGGGGCATCGTGCAGGGCGACCGCGTGTTGCTGTGGGCCGCGAACAGCGCCGAGTGGATCGCCGTCTTTTACGGGTGCATGCTGCGCGGGGTTTTGGCCGTGCCGCTGGACGCGAACGGCTCCGTCGAATTCGCCGCCCGGGTGGCCGCCGACGTGAACCCGAAGCTCGCCGTGGGCGATGCGCAGCTGCTGGACAGCCTGGAATCGGCCCCGGACGCTGCCGCGATTCCCGCGCTGGCCTTCGAGGACTGGCTCCGCGAGTTGCCCGCCGCCGAGATGGGCGCGGTCTCTGGCCTTTCGCGCGAAACGCCGCTGCAGATTCTGTTCACCTCGGGCACCACCGGCGATCCGAAGGGCATCGTGCTGACCCACGGCAATGTGCTGGCCAGCGTGGGCCCGATCGAGGACGGCGCCAAACCGTACCTGCGCTACGAGCGCATTTTCCATCCGCTGCGCATTCTGCACACGCTACCGTTGAGTCACGTCTTCGGCCAGACGATGGGCCTGTGGGTCCCGCCGATCTTTGCCGGCGAGTTGCATTTCGAGAACCGCCTCGCGGCGCCGCGCCTAGTCGAGCTGATCCATGGCGAGCGCATCTCGGTGCTGGCCGCTGTTCCGCGGGTTCTGGCGCTGCTCAAGATGCATCTCGAAGCGACGCACCACGGGCTAGCCGAGCTGGCCGCGGCGTCCGTCGAGAAGATGGGGACGTGGCGTCGCTGGTGGCGTTTCCGCGCGGTGCACCGCGCATTCGGCCTCAAGTTCTGGGCATTCGTCTCGGGCGGCGGCGCGCTGCCCGGCCCGCTGGAACAGTTCTGGAACGCGCTTGGGTTCGTGCTGATCCAGGGCTACGGAATGACGGAGACGACTGCCCTGATCACGCTCAACCACCCGTTCCACGTGGCTCAGGGCACGATCGGCAAGCCGCTCGCGGGCCGCGAAGTCAAGCTCGGGCCGGACGGCGAAGTGCTGGTGCGCGGCGCGGTCATCTCCGGCGCAACGTGGGAAGACGGCGCTCTGCGCCCGCGCGATGAAGAGTGGCTGGCGACGGGGGACATTGCGGAGAGGCAGGAGTCGGGCGAGCTCAGATTTATGGGCCGGAAGAGCGAGGTTATCGTCACGGCAGCGGGCGTAAACATCCACCCAGAGGACATCGAATCGGCGATCGACGAACAGCCGGGGATTGCGGCCTGCGCGGTGGTGGCGATGGAGACGCCGGCGGGAACAGAGCCCTGCGCGGTGCTGGCCTGCCGGGGACCGGGCGACTGCGCGGCGGCGGCGGTGGAGCGGGCGAACGCGCGGCTGCCGGAGTTCCAGCGTATCAGCCGGTGGGTGCTGTGGCCGGAGCCAGACTTGCCGCGGACGTCGACCGGGAAGGTGAGGCGGAAGCCGGTGGCGGAGTGGCTGGCCAGGATTCAGGCGGCTGCGGCGACGCCGGCCAATGGAGCACCGGGCACGGCGCAGGAGCACGCCTTCGGCCCCTCGGCGGACTGGCTGCTCGCCGCGATCGCGCAGATCACCGGCGAGGCGAATCCCGGCGTCGGCGACGAGCTGCACCTGACCGAAGACCTGCACCTGGACAGCCTGGGCCGTGTGCAATTGGCCGCCGCCATCGAGGAGCGGCTGGGAATCGTCTCGGGCAGCAGCCTGCTCGATGAAGTGCAGACGCTGGGCGAGCTGCGCAGGGTCGTGGGAGGCGGGTGGATAGGGACGAGGGACGAGGGACTAGAGACGAGGGAACAGGGAACAGGGATCAGGGATCAGAAATCAGGGACCGAGGACGAGGGAGCGAGAGAGCAAGGGAGCAAGGGAGCGGAGATCGAAGCTGCCGCGCCGATCGGAGTGAAGAGGAGGAGGTTCGTCTATCCCACGTGGCCGTGGTGGAAGCCGTTCCACTGGATTCGCGTTGGGTTTATCGAGGCGGCGATGCGTCCGCTGGTATGGCTGCTGGGAGCGCCGCGCGTGGCGGGTCCGGCGAAGCCGCTGCCGGAGGGGCCGCTCCTGATCGTCGCCAACCACGTGACTGCCTACGACGGGCCGCTGATCCAATACGCGCTGGCCGGACCGGTCCGCAGGCGCATCGCTACGGCCATGTCGGGCGAGATGCTCGACGACTACCGGCACTGGCGCAACCCAGAGAAGCCGCCGGAGCGCCAGGGCTTCTATGCGCTCGGTCCGCCGGCGTATTGGCTGGTGACAGCGCTGTTCAATGTGTTTCCGCTGCCGAGGCAGCGCGACTTCCAGGCCAGCTTTGCCCACGCGGGCAAGGCGCTGGACCGCGGCTACAACGTGCTCGTCTTCCCCGAGGGCACTCGGTCCAGGGAGGGCCAACTGGCGCGCTTCCGGCCGGGCATCGGCCTGCTCGCCAAAGAGAGCTTCGCGCCGGTTCTCCCCATCGGGATCCGCGGGCTGGGCGAGATGAAGACCCGCCAGCACCGTTGGTTCCGCTCGGGAATTCTCGAGGTGCACATGGGCGAGGCAATCCGGTTCGCGCCGGGCGAGACCGAGGCTGCGATCACCGCGCGGCTGCACGACGAGGTGGAGCGGCTGATGGGGCAGCAAGCCAGCGAGTCAGCGAGTTAGCAAGCCAGCGTACGTGGCGCCGCAATGTGAGGGCCAGAGACCCTCACGACAGCCGGCCGGGAGACCGGCGTTACAAAATGCGCGAAGAATGGGATGCAGAGCCGAAATCGGAATCCGGAACCGATCGTTGGCGTCGTGTCTTGAAAGCGGTGAACTTCCGCCCGGCCCAAACCGTCCCATGACAACAGGGAGCCTTTGCGGCTGAGGAACGGACTGCGGTTGGCGGGGCGGGCGAATGCAACCTGCGCTCGACGCCAGACTGGCGCCGTTCTGCCAGCACGAACCGGCCCCGATCTTTGGAGGACGACGATGGAACGTCGCGCATTTTTTCGCCTGGCCCTGGCTGGCGCGGGCTTGATCGCCGGCAGGCGGGTTCTACTCGCCGAACAGCAATGCAATGCCCCGGTTCCCACCCCAACCCCGATGGGGATTCACCCCGTCGAGATGTGTACGGCGGGCATCCCGTCGATCTCATTCAAGCAGGCATACCAGGAGATGAACGAGTGGTGCTGGGCCGCCTGCATCAGCATGGTCTTCGACTTCTACGGGCATCCCGTGGATCAGAAGCGGATCGTTCAAGAGACCTGGGGCGTGGTGACGGATATGCCCGCCCTGCCGCCCAGCGTGCTCAAGGACCTGAACCGGAGTTGGACCGACGACCATGGCCGGGGCTTTGTCTGCCAGGGGGACATGCTCTCGGTGAACCTGAACACGGCGATCAAGGACCTCGAGGACGGTCATCCGCTGATCATCGGGGCGGCCGGACACGCGACCGTGCTGACAGCGGTGACCTCCCAGGTCGACACGGTCACCGGGCAGTTCGTGGTGCAGCAAGTGATCGTGCGCGATCCGTGGCCGGGAAACGGCGGCAGACGACTGCTGACGCCGATGGAATGGACGAACATCAACTTCGCGGTGCGAATCCGGCTGACGGAGGCGTAGGACAGCAAGTCAGCGAGTTAGCGAACCAGCAGCCTAGAGCGAAACCAGAGTTGGTGTGACCTGTCAATTTCCGTGAAGGGTCGCCGCTCCCTGCCGGTAGCGTCAACTTGAGTGTAGGGGCTTCGGGATACAGTCACTCTGGTTTCGCTGTAGCGAGCGGAGGGGCGTTCCGCGGGCGCGCGGATTATGACCTGCAAGTCGTCGAAATCGCATCGCGATCCTAGTGCAAGAAGTGACGCATTTTGAGAGAGGCGAAAGTGATGACCTGCAGGTGGAGAAAACGGGCCGATTTGTGACCTACAGGTCGCCGGAATCGACAAAAAACCTCGCATCTTCGGTTTGCGGCACACTTTCGCGATCGTGCGATCGGGACGGCTCAGAGGTCTGACGGGGCCCTTACCGCAAGAAGGCGCGCGAATAGAATGGCATAGGCGAAACGGGCGAAAAAAAGACGGACGCCTGCTTGCCGGATCGGAGATGCCATGAGATCTGCACGAAGCGCCATTGCCGGAGTCATCCTACTTCTTGCTGTATTCGCCCTGCCCGGCCGCGCCGGGGCGCAGGTGCGGAGCGTGGTTGCGGACGTGAGCCAGACGACCGGGCCGCACAGCCGGGTTCCGCTGCGGTGCATCGGGGCGGGCCGGGCGAACGAGGGGCTGCGCGCCGATTGGCAGGCGCAACTCGAGACGGTACAGAAGGAGATCGGGTTCGACTATATCCGGATGCACGGCGTCCTGCACGACGACATGGGCGTCTACGACGAGGATGCGAAGGGAAACGCAGAGTTCAACTTCCAATATGTCGACGCGCTCTACGACGCGCTGCTTCGGATGCACATCCGGCCGTTCGTCGAGCTGAGCTTCATGCCGTCGAAGCTGGCCAGCGGAACGCGGACGATCTTCTGGTGGAAGGGAAACGTGACGCCGCCGAAGGATCCGGCGAAGTGGAGTGCGCTGATCCGGGCGTTCGTGGCGCATACCCGGGAGCGGTACGGCGAAGACGAGATCGAGAAATGGTACTGGGAGGTGTGGAATGAGCCGGACCTGCACGACGGCTTCTTCACCGGGACGCTCGACGACTATCTGGCGCTCTACAAGAACACGGCGGAGGCGGTGAAGGCGGAGTGCCCGCGCTGCCGAGTGGGCGGACCGGCGTCGGCGATCCCGTACGACTTCGAAACGGCGCTCGAGAAGTACGTGGTGGAGAAAAACGTGCCGGCTGACTTTGTCGCGACCCACGCGTACGGAGTGAAGCAGGGCTTCCTCGATGCGGACGGCTCGGCGGGAACGATTCTGGACCCGTCGCCGGATGCGGTGAGCGGGCGGATGGAGCACTCGCGGGAGCTCGTGAAGAGCTCGGGACGGCCAGGGATGGAGCTGCACTTTACCGAATGGAGTTCGGCCTACACTCCCACCGACTTCATGCACGACCAGTACCACCAGGCGAGCTTCATCCTCGACAAGATCAAGCGGGCGACGCCGTATGTCGACTCGATGTCGTACTGGACGTTTACCGACATCTTCGAGGAAAACGGGCCGCGGTTCACGCCGTTTCATGGCGGATTTGGGCTGATGAACCTGGAGGGGATCCGCAAGCCGGCCTACTTTGCGTTCCGGTTCCTGCGGCAACTGGGCGATGAGGACGTGGCGACGAGCGATGCGCAGTCGTGGGTCACGAAGTCTCGGGACGGATCGGTGCAGGTGCTGGTGTGGGATTACACGCCGGTGGTTCCTCCGAAGGGGCAGACGGACCAGAGCTACTACCGCAACGAGCTGCCCGCGGCGAGCAAGGGCACGCTGCACGTGGAGTTGAACCACCTGACGGCGAAGAAATACCGCGTGGCGAGCTACCTGGTAGGCTACGAGCACAACGACGCGTACACGGCATATCTGCGCATGGGCGCGCCGAAGCAATTGACGCCGAAGCAGGTGGCCGATCTGCAGGCGGTGGCGACAGGGGCTCCGGAAAGCACGGTTACGGCTGCGACGGCGGGCGGCGTGTACAAGGCCGATGTGCCGCTGCGGGCGAACGACGTCCGGCTATTTGTGCTGACGCCGGAGGAGTAGACGAGAGAGCAAGGTGGCGAGGGAGTAAGGCAGCAAGTCAGCGGGTGTTCCCACCCTTCCGCGATGAGGCTGCGGAAGGATGGGGCACCCGGCTCTTGGCTGGAATTGGCTTTTGCAAAAGCTTTGGGTGGGCCAGCGGCCGAGAGAGGTTTATAATGGTCCCGTTTTCAAGTAGAAGAAGGAAATTACAGCTAATTCTCCTGAGGTTTTGCGGCTGGAGTAGGCCATCGTAGCGAGGGGAACGCGGTTGTTCGCCTTGACTGCTTTCGAGAATCAGCCAGGGTGCCAAGGCGCCCGAAGGAGGGGTCATGTCAGTAGATGGGAGCAAGTTGATGCCAAGTCGACTCTCGGCGCCCTTCTTGTTCGGCACCCTCGTCGTGGCCTTTGGACTCTTCCACGCCTATGGTCAGCCGCAGGCCGGAATCCCATTGTCGCGATCGCTGGCAGAGGGGAAGATCTCAGTTCAGTTCCGCGGGGAGGATGTGAATTCCGTCCGCATGCACGTGGTGCTGGCCGACGGTGCCAAGCCATTCCGGCTAATGGTGCCTGCGGGGACGGTACTCGTCTCTGCCGCGCCTGACGCACAACCAGTCGTAGCATGGATCTCCCAAAGTTACGAGATCACGCGCCAAAGCGCGGCGACGACTCCGGGAACTGATCCCATCGTTGCCGTGTGTCTGCTAAACATCACGGGGCGCGTCCCAGGGTACAAGGATCCTTTAAGAATTCAGCCCGAGGGATTTGCGGAAGCGCGGGCTGTCCTAGAGATCGTGGATAAACACGAGGCCGCTTGGCCGATGGCGCAAGCGGCAGTGTGGATCGCGGCGGCTGACACGAGTTGGCAGGACATGGGCGGGCTGAAAGTCTCCCATACGTTGTTGGGAGGGGTCCAGCAAGACGTCATTTCGCCCGCTGACGTGGCGGCTGCCCTCATGTTCGTTGACAAGACGAGAATGGACCTCACCAGCCGTGCGATCTGGCGGGATGCCAAACATATCTGCGAACAAGCGGTGGCCGACAAAACCGTGAGGATGATCCCCAACACCAAGGCCGAAGCCGACCAATGGTGCCGCGCCCATGTGCTAGGACGCGAATAGGATCCTCGCTTCCCGCCGCATTCCGGTTGAAACAGGGTTTATTGGGAGTCCACGCGTCAGGTCGAGCAGGATTTTCGCTCATTCGCGCGCCCCGGAGCCACTTGAGAAAACCAATCGGAACCAATGTCCGGAACAATTCTCTTGCAGAAGCGGCCCGAACTTGTACAACCTCAGGCGGGGGAATTGGTTGGATGGTGAGTCCGGTCTTCGGGTTGCCGGGTCTGAGCGCGGCTTCGCCGCGAACTTGGTTCTTCGAGAAAAAGGGAGCCTTTTCGGCACGACTGAAGTCGTGCCCTGATACAAGCCGGTTGTGGTTGGGGTTCCTGCTATCCCAGGTCCCAGAATCGGGACCTGATTCTATGACAGCGCCGGCCCCTCGGCTGACTAGACTGGTTGCTGTTGAACGACCGTCGAGCTCGGGAGTAATCCTCTGAAACTGGCTCAACCGGAACTCGATGGGTGCATTGCCCTGTACGCGCCAGCTGAGAATTCGATCTCCCGGGTACAAGTCAATCGCTCGAGATCAAGATTGCTGTCGCCCACGCAGCCAGTGCGGTGCGCAAGGATCTCCTAGCCTGCATTTCTCACAAGCACTGATTTTGGGAGTGTTTGTGTTGGTATTGGAGACACGGTTGGCTTTTTCGATGGGCGTACTGGCCGGAGGAACCCTGTTACGTCCTCGCTATGGCCTGGTTCCGATTCCCGGTGTGTCCTTTGCGCATGGCTCCGCCAGGCCGATGAGTTCAGCAGCGGTACGGAGCGGAGTCTTCTGAGCGACGCGCGCCGGTCAGCAGCGCAGGGCGTGGAAGGCGTGTGCGTAGATGTCTTTCCAGGGATAAGCGCTGCTCATTGCCAGCACGACGCGGCGCGCGCTGATGCGTATGATGGCGCCGATTTTGAGTAGCTTGAGGCGGATGGTATCGACCTGGGCCTGAGCCCATTCGGTGCCTTTCAGTCCCAGGCGGCGCAGCGCTTCCATCAGCGTGTAGGCCAGCGCCGAGAAGTAGAGCCTGAGCTGATTGCCCTTCATTTCGTCGGTGGAGAGCCGGTCGGCGAACAGGCACATCTGTTCCTTGATGCGGTTCTCCATCTCGCCGCGGGCGCAGTAGAACTTCTCGTATAAGTCCTGCGCGGCCCACTGCTCAGCGGTGAGCGAAGTAACCACGAAGCGCGGGTTCTGGCCCTTGTCGAGATATTCGGCCTTGGCCACCACGCGGCGGGCGCAGGACCAACTCTTGCGGGTCTGGTAGTCGAACTCGGTGAAGACGCGGGCTGCCTTGCCGCTGGTCTGGTGCAGGATGTGAGCTTGATGCATCTGGGCGCCGATGATCTTGCTCAACCGCTGGTTGCGCGCCAGGCCGAAGACGTAATCGATATAGTTCTGTTCGCACCAAGCCATCAACGCCTCGCGGCAGAAGCCGGAGTCGGCGCGCAGCACGATCCGCACTTCCGGCCAACGCTCACGCAACTGCGCCACGATGCGCTTGACCTCGTCGAGTGAGCCCGCAGCCGCATCCTGGTTGGCCGGCCGCAGCCGCGCGCAGAGCAACTGGTCGCCGGCGAAGATGTACAAGGGCAGATAACAGTAGCTGTCGTAGTAGCCGTGGAAGAACCGCTCCGGCTGATGGCCGTAGAGCGGGATATCGGTGGCGTCCAGGTCGAGCACGATCTCGGTGGGTGGCGCGGTATGCGATTCGATGAAAAGATCCACCAGCAGACGGTCCAGGGCTTCGGCCGAGTACGTGATCTTGTGATAGCGCCCCGTGCGGCCCACCAGCTCCAGCCGGTTCAACGTGCTCTTGCCGGCCAGCGGCTCGTCCAGATCGCGCTTGCTGCTCAGCACCGCCAGCAGCGGATCGGAGCGCAACTGCTCGTGGTCGTTCAGGTCCTCGTAACCCAGCGCCAGCCCGTAGATGCGCTGCGCCAGCATCTCCCCAAGCGGGTGTTCCACCATCTCCTGGTTGCGCCCGTCCGTGAAGCAGCTCGCCAGACGGCCCAGCAGGTTGATCCTGCGATCAACTGCGCGCAGCAACAATGCCCCGCCATCGCTGGAAACCTGGCCGGCGCTGAACCCGGCCTCCACGCGGCGCGAAAAATGAGCTGTAAATGCGAACGTTTCTTGGTTACACTCTGTCATCAGAAAGGCCGCCCTTCCTCGGCTACAACTACGCCTCGACAACGCAGTTATGCCATGAAAAGACGGCCTTTCCAACACTTTTCCTATCCGTCGTCCCCGCAATCGGCAATCCGCCTGTGAGAAATGCGGGCTAGAACCCTGCCCGGGCTTTGAACTCGCGGGCGCGGTCGCGGGCCACGGTCAGGTCGGTGTTCTTGGCATCCTTCAAGCGGACATTCAAAGATCCGCCGGGCAGAGACGAAACTTCCTTGACCCATGCCAGGTTCACCAGAGTGCCGCGGTGGATGCGGGCAAAATGGCTCGGATCGAGTTTTCGCTCCAGCCCAGCGATGGTGTGGTCGATGCAGTAGGCCTTGCCCTCGGAGACCGCGTAGGTGAGCTTGTCTTCGGCGTAGAAATGGCTCACGCGGTCGAGGTCGAGGAACCAAAGCCGGTCGCCGAGGCGCGACGCAATGCGGCTGGGAAACTCGATCTTGTTCTGGCGCAGCGAGTCCGCGATCTGGTGGAGGAGGGCTTGCAGATCCGGTTGGGCCGGCAGCCCCGCGCCGCGCAGCCGCTCCACCTTGTTCAGAGCGCGCTCCAGCGTCTCCGGTTCCACCGGCTTGAGCAGGTAATCGACGGCATTTTCGCCGAAGGCCTGCAGCGCGTACTGGTTGTAAGCCGTGGTGAACACAACAATGGGCTGGCTCGGCAGCCGCGCCAGAACTTCAAAGCCGTTCAGGCGCGGCATCTGGATATCGAGAAAGCAGACATCGGGCGGATCCTGAGTGAGCGCCGCCACGGCTTCCTCGGGCTTGGTGGTCGAGCCGGTCACTTCGACGCGGCCCGTGTTCCGGAGCAGCCGGCGCAGGCGCTCCAGCGCCAGCGGCTCATCGTCGACGAGATAGACACGGAGTTTCATGGGCGCGGAAGAATCATCTCCACCACAGAATAAGCGTCGCGGCGGAAAACGTTCAGCCTTGCCCGGTCGCCGAAGATCGCATCGAGACGCTGCACCAGCTTGTCCAGCCCGTGGCCAGCGCAAATGTCGGCCAAATCGAAGCCCGGCCCGGTGTCGCGGACCTCGATGCACACGCTGCCCGCATCGGCGCGCGCCGTCACCACAAGATCCCCGCCATCGCTCGCGGGAACGATTCCGTGCTTGACCGCGTTCTCCACCAGGGACTGGACCGACATGGGCGGGACCATGGTCTCATTGAGCTCCGCCGGCACTTCAACGCGCGCGCGCAGCTTGTCGCCGAGGCGCGCCCGCTCGATGTCGAGATAGCTTTCCACGATCTCGATCTCCTGGTGCAAGGGGATCAGCGAGTTGGCGCTGGAGTCGAGAGAGGCTCGCAGCAAGGTGGCCAGGCGGCCCACCGTTTGCTCTGCGCGGGCGGGATCGAGGGCAATGAGCGCGCTGATGGAATTCAGCGTGTTGAACAGGAAGTGGGGGTGAATCCACGATTCGAGCGACCGCAGGCGCGCCTCCGCGGCGAGTTTTCGCGAGCGCTCCTCGGCGATTTGCTTTTCGTGCATTTGCTGTTCCATTACCTGAACGCGGGTCAGCAGCATTGCGTGCGCCATGGCGCCGAGGCCGAAGACCAGGGCGAGCGGCACCGCGAAGTGCAGCGTGTGAAGGTAGTCGAGCCAGAAATGGTGCGAAGCCGAAACGCCGACCGCCGCGAGGAACGCTTGCCACACCAGGCAGCCTCCTGTGACGAACACCAGGATGCCCGGCACCTGAACTTTCCACGGCGACACCCCGCGAACCGCCACTCTCTCGATCAGCCAACCCAGGATCAAAGCCCCGAGAATGCTGGTGAGGTTTGCGAAGACAAAGGTGAAAGCCAGGCTTTGCAACAGGTCGCGGGTGGTCCGGGCGGGACCACCCATAAACGCGATCAGATCCACGAGCGCCACAGCCGCGTTGGTCCACAAGAAGACGAACAACCATTTGTGCTTGAATGGAGCGGCTTTCGTCGTCATGTCCGGCCTCAATTCTTCGTGCTCAGCGGTTCCAGCGTTCCGATCCGGAAGACGCTGAGAGGGAGGAGCGTGTCCTGACCGGGCAGTTTCAGTTGCCCGGAGACTTCCTCATAGATGGTGGCGTACTCGATCTGTTTCGTCGCCAGTGACACCCAAATCTCTCCCCAGAAATCGCTGCGTCCGTGAACGGTGACTCCGCTGGTGGCAAGCTCGAGCGGATTGAAGAATGAGCGGTAGTCGATGACTGCGCAATCCTGGCCGTTTCGTTGGGAGCGCCCGACCCATTCCAGCACCGTATCGCGGCTATGGAACGTACCCACATCGGGCATGTTGACATCCTGGTTAGTGGAGATGTGGAGCGGCACGTTCAGCTTGAGCTGGTCGAAGAAATTCTGGCCGAACGACTCGAACATGCTCGTGTCCCAAATCAGGTTACGCTCAAAAACCGCGGACGGCGGGAACGATTTGAAGAAGTCAGGCTTCAGCGTGTCAGGGGAGCCCGCGGGATAGTGGAAGCCTTCGATGAAGTCTTGCTTCTGGGCCGGAGGAAATGGAGCCGTGGCGCCGTCCGCTTGAGCCTCGCCGACGTTGTTCCACTCGACGTCTCCATTCGCAAGCCCGCGCGTATAGTCGCCGGTCAAGCGCTGGCGGTGAACCAGTTCGCCGGTGACGTTGGCCGTGTCGTAATCCACGGTGAAGCGGTAGGTGCGAGGGCCGGCGTCTTTCACGGCCGTCCCGTGCGGCAGGTCCCAGGTTTGGACAGCGGAGGTTGGCAAGGGGGTGGACTGGGCGAGGAGCGGCTGGACAGCCAGGCCGGATGCGGCGCCTAGCAAGGCGGAAATCAGGAGCATTTTGTCGATCATTGGTGTAATTCCTCTCAGCCCGCAGTGTCCCGCGGACAGTTGAGACATGCACCTTATTAGCGACGAAGGGCAATAACTCCCGACCGGGAGCGGCCACGGACCGACGAACCGAGCGCCCTCTCCGCGATCGATGAGAGCTGCCTTCAGCCGAGCTGGCGGCAGCAGCGGGCGCCGCCGGCGAGGGCTAGCCCTCCCTACTCTCCCGGAACCCGGAAGCAGATGCAACCCCGTCGACGAGTGGCTTGGGACTGTTGTCAACAATCGAGCGCGCTACCTGTACACAAGGCATCCCCTGTCCTCGAGAACACTGAGCCATTCGGGGTCCATCAGGCTGTCCACCCAGCGCAGATCCAGTTTTTCGAGTTTGGGCAACGAGGCAATTGAATTGGGCAGCATCTCGATCGGATTTCCGCGCAGATCGATTTGGCGAAGCTCCGAGAGTGCTCCAATGCTGGACGGGAGTGTTCGGAGTCGATTGTTCCTGAGATGAAGCTCGCGCAACCTGGATAGACCAGCGATGGAGTCCGGCAAGATCGAGAGCTGGTTGTCTGTGGCGCGCAACTCGAGCAGCCCGCTCATGCAGGTAATGCATTCAGGTAGTGCGGAGAACCGATTGTTGCCGATATTCAAATACCGCAGTTTCCGGAGTTGGGAAAGTGACGACGGCAACGAAGCAAGCCGATTGTCATGTAAATAGAGAAAGTCACGCAGACCGGTGAGATCTCCGATTGCCTCAGGCAGCTCAACCAGCTCATTATGACCTAAATCGAGAGTCCTAAGGGCCTGCAAGTTGCGCACTTCTGGCGATATCTCTGTCAGGCCGTTATCAGCCAGGATTAGCCCGCATTTCTCACAGGCGGATTGCCGATTGCGGGGACGACGGATAGGAAAAGTGTTGGAAAGGCCGTCTTTTCATGGCATAACTGCGTTGTCGAGGCGTAGTTGTAGCCGAGGAAGGGCGGCCTTTCTGATGACAGAGTGTAACCAAGAAACGTTCGCATTTACAGCTCATTTTTCGCGCCGCGTGGAGGCCGGGTTCAGCGCCGGCCAGGTTTCCAGCGATGGCGGGGCATTGTTGCTGCGCGCAGTTGATCGCAGGATCAACCTGCTGGGCCGTCTGGCGAGCTGCTTCACGGACGGGCGCAACCAGGAGATGGTGGAACACCCGCTTGGGGAGATGCTGGCGCAGCGCATCTACGGGCTGGCGCTGGGTTACGAGGACCTGAACGACCACGAGCAGTTGCGCTCCGATCCGCTGCTGGCGGTGCTGAGCAGCAAGCGCGATCTGGACGAGCCGCTGGCCGGCAAGAGCACGTTGAACCGGCTGGAGCTGGTGGGCCGCACGGGGCGCTATCACAAGATCACGTACTCGGCCGAAGCCCTGGACCGTCTGCTGGTGGATCTTTTCATCGAATCGCATACCGCGCCACCCACCGAGATCGTGCTCGACCTGGACGCCACCGATATCCCGCTCTACGGCCATCAGCCGGAGCGGTTCTTCCACGGCTACTACGACAGCTACTGTTATCTGCCCTTGTACATCTTCGCCGGCGACCAGTTGCTCTGCGCGCGGCTGCGGCCGGCCAACCAGGATGCGGCTGCGGGCTCACTCGACGAGGTCAAGCGCATCGTGGCGCAGTTGCGTGAGCGTTGGCCGGAAGTGCGGATCGTGCTGCGCGCCGACTCCGGCTTCTGCCGCGAGGCGTTGATGGCTTGGTGCGAACAGAACTATATCGATTACGTCTTCGGCCTGGCGCGCAACCAGCGGTTGAGCAAGATCATCGGCGCCCAGATGCATCAAGCTCACATCCTGCACCAGACCAGCGGCAAGGCAGCCCGCGTCTTCACCGAGTTCGACTACCAGACCCGCAAGAGTTGGTCCTGCGCCCGCCGCGTGGTGGCCAAGGCCGAATATCTCGACAAGGGCCAGAACCCGCGCTTCGTGGTTACTTCGCTCACCGCTGAGCAGTGGGCCGCGCAGGACTTATACGAGAAGTTCTACTGCGCCCGCGGCGAGATGGAGAACCGCATCAAGGAACAGATGTGCCTGTTCGCCGACCGGCTCTCCACCGACGAAATGAAGGGCAATCAGCTCAGGCTCTACTTCTCGGCGCTGGCCTACACGCTGATGGAAGCGCTGCGCCGCCTGGGACTGAAAGGCACCGAATGGGCTCAGGCCCAGGTCGATACCATCCGCCTCAAGCTACTCAAAATCGGCGCCATCATACGCATCAGCGCGCGCCGCGTCGTGCTGGCAATGAGCAGCGCTTATCCCTGGAAAGACATCTACGCACACGCCTTCCACGCCCTGCGCTGCTGACCGGCGCGCGTCGCTCAGAAGACTCCGCTCCGTACCGCTGCTGAACTCATCGGCCTGGCGGAGCCATGCGCAAAGGACACACCGGGAATCGGAACCAGGCCATAGCGAGGACGTAACAGGGTTCCTCCGGCCAGTACGCCCATCGAAAAAGCCAACCGTGTCTCCAATACCAACACAAACACTCCCAAAATCAGTGCTTGTGAGAAATGCAGGTTAGCACCTCGACGGCCGCCTGCCGCCACACATTGTCGGGAACGCAGCGAAGATTCTGCTTCCACAGATTGATCGTCCTGTTTTCCAGCATGGCTGGTAGTCTAACAATTTCCGTTGGGAACATCGCGGGGCGAGCAACCGGGAATCGAACAGCCAATGCGGTTGACGCATGATCGCCAAGTCACTTACCAAAAAGCTCCGAGCCGTAGCAGCGCCTTCCTGTTCCCGGTAAGCGAATGCGCTCAACGGCCGCGCCGAACGCCGAGAGCAAACCGCTGGCAGTAGTCTTTAGCTGGGCTGGCGGGGCCGGTAGTAGCTGGTGCCGCCAGCCAGGACCGGGGTCCAGAGGGAGAGGTCCGCGGGCTGCTCACTGGCGCCGAGGAAGAGAATGCCGTCAGGGGCAAGCAGATGGTGAATGCCGGCGAGCAGTGTGCGGCGGGTCGGCTGGTCGAAGTAGAGCATGACGTTGCGCAGGAAGATGACGTCGAAGTGGTCGGTGGAGCGGTTGAAGGGCAGAGCGGGACCGCAGAGATTGGCCTGGCGGAAGTTGCAGAGCTTGCGCAGCTCGGGTTTGGCGATCCAGTCCTCGCCGATGTGGTCGAAGTAGCGAACGACGAAGCGGGCGGGAAGGCCGCGGTTGATCTCGATGCGGTGATAGCGGCCGGAGCGGGCGCGCTCGACGACCTCGGCGCTGATGTCGGTGCCTTCGATGGAGAGACGCCAATTGGTGAGCAGGGGGAAATCCTCGAGGAGCATCATGGCGACGCTGTAGGCTTCCTGTCCTGTGGCGCAGGCGGCGCTCCAGATGCGCAGGGCGCGCACGTGGCGGCGGGCTTCGATGAGCTGCGGGAAGAGCTGGGAGCGGAGCAGGTCGAAGGGCCGGCAATCGCGGAAGAAGCTGGTTTCGTTGATGGTCATGGCCTCGGCGATGGCATGCTCGAGGACGGGGTCTTTTGCCATGCGGAGGCGGCGCACGAGTTCGTCGACGCGGCTCATGCCCTGGTTGCGCAGGACCTTGGTGAGGCGAGTCTCGAAGAGGTAGTCGCGCGAGGGGTCGAGCACATTCTGGGAGAGCGAGAAGACGAGGTCGCGAAGATAACCGTAATCGGGAGCGGCGGCGGTTTCCATGGCTACACCACCTTCCGCAGGAGCGCAAGAGATTCGACCGGCGCCACGGGGACGCGGCCGGTGGTTCTGAGGATCTCGGGAGCGACGCCGGACAGGGGGAGAACTTTGTTGGCGAGGCCGGCCTGGGTGACGGCGCCGGGCATACCCCAGACCGTGCTGGTGGGCTGATCCTGGGCGAAGACCGTGGCGCCCTGGCCGCGGAGGATGCGGCAGCCGGCGAGGCCGTCGTAGCCCATGCCGGTGAGAACGACGGCGAGAACCGCGGAGCCGTAGACGCGGGCGACGCTGCGGAAGAGCACGTCGGCGGCGGGGCGGCAGTGGTTCTCGGGCGGATCCTGCGTGAGGTGAAGCGTGGGCGGAGCGCCGGGGCGAGCCGCGGCGATGGCCTCCATGTGCCAGTTGCCTTTGGCGATGTAGATGGTGCCGGTGGAGACGGGAGCGCCTTCCCAGGCCTCCGAGACCTGCAGACGGCAGCGGCGGGCGAGGCGCTCGGCAAAGAGCTTGGTGAATACTTCGGGCATGTGTTGCACGACGAGAACGGGCAGCGGAAAGTTGGCGGGCAGCTCGGGGAGGACGGCATCGAGCGCGGCCGGGCCGCCGGTGGAAACGCCGATGGCGACCACCAGGGGAGCGGTGGCGGGCATGGGCTGCACGGGCGGCGGCGGGAAAACGGCCGCAGGCGCGGGAGCCGGCCCGGGGGAAGGACGGAGCGCGGCCGATTTTGGCCGGTGAGGGCGTGGATTTTGGGAATCAGCTCCTGGGCCAGCGTGCGCTCGGCCGCCTCGCGGCTGGCCTGGCCGGAGGGCTTAGCGACATAGTCGCTGGCGCCGCTGGCGAGGGCTTCGATGGTGACGGCTGCGCCGCGATGGGTGAGCGCGCTGCACATGATGACCGGCATCTTGTGGCCTTGTTCGCGCAGCTTGCGCAGAGTGACGAGACCGTCCATGACGGGCATCTCGACGTCGAGCAGCACGAGGTCGGGGCGTTCGAGGGCCAGGGAGTTGAGGGCCGATGCGCCATCGCCGGCCGAAGCGACAACCTCGAGGCCGGGAGCGGAGTTGACGACATGGCGGAGCAGGCTCCGGATGACGGCGGAGTCGTCGACGATCAGGATCCTGGTTTTTCCGGTCGCCATTGTCAGGCCTCCACCAGTCCGAGGAGGGTCAGCTTCTCGGTCAGAGCCGCGTCGTCGAAGGGCTTCATGAGGTACTCGTCGGCGCCGGCGTCGAGGGCGCGAACGATGAAGTCGTTCTCCGATTCGGTGGTGACCATCATGACCTTCAGGCCGGCGAAGCCGTCGGCGCGCAACTGGAGCAGCATATCGAGGCCGTTCAACACGGGCATGTTCCAATCGACAAGGGCGATGTCAAAGGGGGGACCGCCGTGGAGAAGATCGAGGGCCGCCTGTCCATCCGCGGCTTCCGCGCACTCGATTCCCTTCTTCTCGAGCAGGTTGCGCAGAAAATCCCTCACGAAGCGGGAGTCGTCGACAATCAGTGCCCGCATGTTTTCCTCCTCACAAAGCGCCCCCTGTCTCTCGTGCCGTTCAGGCTGCCTGGGCGGCGCCCAGGCGCATGGGATCGAGCCGCTCCGGATCGAGCATCACGAGCAGTCCGTCCTTGAGTTTGTAGGCGCCGGCCAGCAGGCCCCTGCGCCGCTCATCGAGGGTCGAGGGGTTGGCCTCGTAGTTGGCCGAGGAAACGGTAAGCACTTCGCCCACCGAGTCCACGAGCAAGCCAAAGCAACCCCGTGCACTCTCCAGCACCAGGAAGTCCTGCGCCTCATCGGTGGGCGGAAGATCGAGCAAGTGACGGAGGCTCACGGTGGTGAGCACGTCGCCGCGGTAGTGGACCAGTCCGCCGACAAAAGCTGGAGCCAGAGGAACGGGTTGAGGCCGCGCGGCGCCGACAATCTCCAGGATGTGGCTGATGGGGACGCCGAAGAGCGTCTTGCCGCAGCGAACCGAGCAAACCTCGACCATGGACTCAGCGTTTTGCTTGACGTTGACTGCAACGCCTGCCGTACTCATGACCCCTCCTGTGCGACCTGCTGGAACTCCTGGGCGCCGGGTTCAACGGCGGGCAGCGGGGCCACCGCGCCAAGATCGACCACGCCAGTAACGTGCTCCTTGAGCAAGGTGACGCCGCCGGTTCTCAGGTTGGTGCCGGCCTCGACGAGACTGCTGCCGGAGGCCACATCGAGCACGTGCGAGACGGCGATGCCCACGTGGCGATCGCCTTCGCGGCAGACGACCACGACGATCTGGGCTTCGGGGTTGCCCTGAGCCTCGGCAAGGATGTTTCCCGAATCCTCGACCGGGAGCAACTGGCCCTCGAAATTGAGGACGGGCCGGTAGCCGATGAACTCGATGCGGGAAAACGGGATCTGCTCGATTCGCAACACGTCGCCCAGCGGGACGGCGGCATGGCGGCCGGCCGCCTCGACGAGCAGATACTCCAACTTGTCGGCGCTGGCTTCGGTTTCCTCCTCCGCGGCGCGGGAAGATTCTTCTTTGCTGCTCATGGTGACGCCCGCCTTCAGGGCGATGGAGCCGGGATCGAGGATGAGCGCCAGGTCGGCATTGCCGAGAACCGTGGCGCCCGAATAGAGGCCGATATCTTTGAGCACGGCCGACAGCGGCTTGACCACGATCTCCTCGGGATCGGCAAGCGAGTCGACGACCAGGCCGAAGCGGCGGCCGTCGGCGTCGAGCACGGCGATAAAGTTGTCGCGATCGGTGGCCATCTTGCACTCGCGGCCGGAGGTCAACATGCGGTCGAGGAATACGAGCGGAAGGAGGCGGCCGCGCAGCCGGTAGAGCGGAGCGTCGTCGATCCACTCGATGGCCGTGGCCGCCTGTTCGGGCGGAATGTGGACCAGTTCGGAGAGCGCGGCCTGAGGAAGCGCGAAGCTCTGGTTGAGGCTGCGCACGATGAGGGCCGGAATGATGGCCAGAGTGAGCGGAATGCGCAAGCGGAGGGTGGTTCCGACGCCGACGCGGGAGTCGAGCTCGACCTTGCCGCCGATCTTTTCGACGTTGGTGCGGACGACGTCCATGCCCACGCCGCGTCCGCTGACGTTGGTGACCTGCGCGGCGGTGGAGAAGCCGGGCAGGAAAACCATCTGCAGCAATTCGCGCTCGCTGAGCAGGTTGGCGCGCTCGGGGGTGATGAGGCCGCGCTCGATGGCCTTGGCGCGAACCTTGTCGACCGAGATGCCGGCGCCGTCGTCGGACACCTCGACGACAACGTGGCTGCCCTCCTGGACGGCGCGCAGGGTGAGGGTGCCTTCGGGATTCTTGCCCGCGGCCTTGCGCACCGCCGGCGGCTCGATGCCGTGGTCCAGCGAGTTGCGCACGGCGTGGGTGAGCGGGTCTTTGATGGCTTCGAGCAGGCTCTTGTCGAGTTCGGTCTCCTGGCCCTCCATCTTGAGGCCGACGCGGCGGCCCAGCGACTGCGAAAGGTCGCGAACGATGCGCGGCATCTTGGAGAAGATGTTGGAGACCGGCTGCATGCGGGCCTTCATAACGGACTCGCGGAGGTCGGCGGTGACCATGTCGAGGCGGCGCGAGAGCATGGTCATCTTGGCATCGGCGGCGGTAGCCTGCAGAACCTGGTTGCGGGTGAGCACCAGCTCGCCAACCAGGTTCATCATGCGGTTGAGCAGGGCGACGTCGACGCGCAGCGTGCTTTCGGCGGCGGATCCGCCGGGCTGCGCGGGGGCCTTGGCGGAGTCGGCGGCTGCGGGAGCCGAAGCGCTGGCCTGCTGCGGCTCGGGAACGGCGGCTTGCGGCGCCGGGGCCGGGGCGGGGGCGGGCGCTGCCGCTTGCGGAGCGGCCGTGGCGACGGCAGATTGGACCGCCGTGGCGACAGCGGCCGAAGCGCCGGGCGAAGACGGCTGGAGTCCCATTTGGGCAACAGGCGTTGCGGCCCTGGGAGCGGCCGGCTGAGGTGCGGTTGACGCGGCAATTGCAGCCGGCTCCCGGGCGGCGGACTGCGGAGCCGGGGCGCCGTGCGGCTCTTTGGCGGCTTGCGGCTGTGCCGGGGCTTTGGCCGCGGCATCCTTGCCTTTAGCCGCCTTTGCGGGGGCTTGCAGTTCTTCCAGGCGCGCGATCAGAGCGGCGTCCTCGGCGCCGGCGGCGCCCGCGGCGCCTTCGTTGCCATCGGCCTCGATGGTCTTGAGGATGCCCCTCAGGCCGTCGAGCAACTGCAGCAGCGCTGTGACGATCGCGGCTTCGGCGGTCAGTTTTCCGTCGCGCAGCAGCCCGAGCAGGTTCTCGCCCGCGTGGGCCATCTTTTCCAGGCGCTTGAAGCCGAGGAAGCCGGTGGTTCCCTTGATGGTGTGCACGGAGCGGAAGATCTCGCCCAGAAGGGCCGTGTCGCGCGGCCTCTCTTCCAGGTCGGTCAAGCACCGCTCCATGCGGTCCAGACCCTCCTGGCTCTCGATCAGAAACTCCCTTGTCAGATCGTCCATTGCCCACACCTATTGTGGCCGCCGGAATGGCTTTCCCTGCGGCGAATACTCAAGGCTTGTATCGGATGAATGGCGGGGAACTTGAGAAGGACAGGGAATAGGGAGTAGGGAACAGGGAATAGAAAAAAGACAGGACGAGGGAACAAGGGAACGAGACAACAAGGCACTTGGGGCTACGTGGCGAGCTGCCGGAAGGGCAAGCCGACGAGTTGACGAGACGGTGTCCGGTGCGAGCGAGGCGAGTGTACATGGGAGGTCCGAATGGATTAGCCTCTTATCTTCAGCCCTTTGAGCAGATGCGGGGGCGCATTCTTCATGAAAAAGCCGACTCAGAAGGCACTGAAAGAGCTGCTCGAACAGGCACACCGGGCGGCGGAGCACTCGTATTCGCCCTACTCGGAGTTCCGAGTGGGCGCGGCGCTGCAGTTGACCAACGGCGCAATCGTGACCGGGACAAACGTGGAGAATGTGAGCTTCGGGCTGACGATTTGCGCGGAGCGGGCGGCGATGGTGCGGGCCGTTTCCCAATTTGGGCCGGCGATCCGGATCGGGGCTGTGGCGATTGCGAATTTGAACGGGCTGGCCAGCCCTCCGTGCGGGGCCTGCCGGCAGGTGCTGGCCGAGTTCATTCTGCCCGATGCGCCGGTGGTGTTTCCGGCTGCCGACGGGACGCGGACGATGGTGTTCAGCGAGTTGCTGCCGCACGGGTTCGAGATGAAGCTGAAGTAAGGCGCAGATTCCATGACCCAGAATGACTCGATTTCGACTGGGACTTCCTCCGCGGCACCTCTGCACATGATCGACATCCTGCGCAAGAAGCGGGATGGCGGGGAGCTGGACGCGCGCGAGATCGGATTCGTGGCGCGGGGCGCGGCGGATGGGTCAATTCCGGAGGCCGAGCTTGCCGCGTGGCTGATGGCGGCTTGGCTCAAGGGACTTTCGCTCGGCGAGACGCGCGCGCTGACGCTGGCCATGCGCGACTCGGGCGAGAAGTTCTCGACGGCGCGGCTGGGCAAGCGGGCTGTGGACAAACACTCGTCGGGCGGGGTGGGCGACAAGACGAGCTTCCTGGTGGCTCCGTTGGCGGCGGCGTGCGGCGTGGCCGTGCCGATGCTGAGCGGGCGCGCGCTGGGCCACACTGGCGGGACGCTGGACAAGCTGGAGGCGATTCCCGGCTACCGGACGGCGCTGACCTTGGCCGAGTTCGAGGCCGTGATCGCGAAGTGCGGGGCGTCGATCATCGGGCAGACGGACGAGTTGGCGCCGGCCGACCGCAAACTCTACGCACTGAGGGACCGGACGGGGACGGTCGAGTGTCCGGGACTGATCTGCGCGTCGATTTTGAGCAAGAAACTGGCCGCGGGGCTCGATGCGCTGGTGCTCGACGTGAAGACGGGGTCGGGCGCGTTCCTGCGCAAGGTTGAGGACTGCGAGTTTCTGGCGGCGCTGATGGTGGCGACGGCCGAGGCTGCCGGGACGCGGACCGTGGCCTTACTGACCGACATGGGCCAGCCGCTGGGACGCGCGGCGGGCAACTGGATCGAGCTGGCCGAGTGCGTGGAGCTGCTGCGCGGCAAGCGGCCGCAGTGGAGTGAGGATTTGCGCGAGCTATCGCTGATTCTGGCGGGGTGGATGATCCACCTGGGCGGGCAGGCGGAGACGCCGGAGGCCGGACGCGCGCGCGCGGAGAAAGCGCTGACGGACGGCTCGGGGCTGCGCGTGTTCCTCGAGATGGTCGCGGCGCAGGGCGGCGACACGAGCGTGTTCGACGATCCCGCGGGGTTCCACAAGCCGGGCGCGACCGAGATCGTCGAGGCCTGGGAGACCGGGTTCGTGACGGAGATGGACACCACCGCGCTGGGCTGGGCGGTGCAGCGGACGGGCGCGGGCCGCGAGAAGGCCGGAGAGCCCGTCGATCCGCACGCAGGGATTCTGTTTCACGCGCGGAGAGGCGCGCGGGTGGAACGTGGGCAGCCGTTCGCGACAATCTACGCGACACGGCCGGAGATGCTGGCCGAGCCGGTGGAGATTGTCAGACGGGCAGTGAGCTTCTCCAAGAGTCCGCCGCGCGCAGTGCCGCTGGTGGGGCGCATATTCCTGCGCGACGAGGCGGAGAAGTATCTCAGTGGGCAGTGAATAGTGGTCAGTGGTCAGATCTAGATCGCCAAATGCAAGCGAGAGGGAGTGACCGTTGTCAACGGCGGGCTGTTCGCTGCTTCGGCTCGCGCAGGATACACTGACCACTGTTCACTGACCACTGACCACTAACCGCTCCTTATAGGAGGCGAACGCGTTGGCTCGATTTACGGGAATCCTGGGAATTCTGGCGGTGCTGGGCGCCGCATTTCTTTTCTCCACCGATCGCCGGCGGATTCGCTGGCGCACGATCGCCTGGGGGCTGGGCCTGCAGATCTGCTTCGCCTTCCTGGTGTTGCGCTTCAACTACGGGCAGGCGGCGATGAGCTGGGCCGGCGACGTGGTGACCAAGATGCTGGCCTGCACCTTCGCCGGCACCAAGATGGTCTTCGGCGAACTGGGCCTGCCGAACGGGGGCGCCTTCGGGAAGCTGATCGCGCCGAACTCGGGAGCCATCTTCGCCTTCCAGGTGCTGCCGACGATCATCTTCATCTCGGCGTTTTTCGCCGTGCTCTACCACATCGGCGTCATGCAGGTGATCATTCGCGCCATGGCGTGGGTGATGCTGAAAACCATGCGCATCTCGGGCGCGGAATCGATGAACGTGGCGGCGTCGATCTTTATGGGACAGACCGAGGCGCCGCTGACCATCCGGCCGTTTCTTTCCAAAGCCACGCGCAGCGAGCTGATGACCATCATGACCAGCGGCATGGCGCACGTGTCGGGCGGCATCATGGCCATGTATATCTCGCAGGGGGTTGAGGCGCGGCACCTGCTGTCGGCGGTCATCATGACCTCGCCGGGAACGATCCTGATGGCGAAGATGCTGGTGCCGGAAACGGACGTGCCGGCCACCGAAGGCAAGGTGGTAATCCCCAAGGACGAGCTGCACGCCGAGGAGAACCTGATCGGGGCCATCGCCCGCGGCACCATCGACGGCGGCAAGCTGGCGATGAACGTGGCCATTATGCTGGTGAGCTTTCTGGCGCTGGTGGCGCTGCTCGACGGCCTGCTGGGATGGACGCACTCGCTGGCCTACATGCATTGGTGCCCGAGCTCGCTGGGCCAGATTCTGGGCTTTGTGTTCGCGCCCATCGCGTGGCTGATCGGTGTGCCGTGGAAGGACTGCACGGCCATCGGCAACCTGCTGGGCACGCGCATGGCGCTGAACGAAGTGGTGGCCTACATCGGGCTGGGCGCGCAGAAGGCGGCGCTCTTGCCGCGCTCGTTCACCATCGCCACGTTCGCGCTGTGCGGATTCGCCAACCTGGGATCGATCGGGATGCAGATCGGAGGCATCGGCGCGCTGGTTCCCGAGCGGCGCAACGACCTGGCGCGGCTGGGCGTGCGCGCGATGCTGGCCGGGACGATGGCGAATCTGATCTCGGCGTCGATCGCCGGGATCTTTCTGGGGTGAACGGAACGGATCGGGCGGTCTTTCAATAAATCATGCGATCAAACTTGTGGTGATTCTGACGGGTTCTGCTGCTGGTCAAGATAATGCAAGAGCCGCGGGTTCATCACAAGCTTCCCATCTTGAACATCCTGACCAAGCAGAGTTACGACAAGCGCGACAGCTGCGTGAAAGCATCGGATTCCATCCTCCGGAAGGCGATCATGGTCCTTAGAAAATAAGTGAAGATAATGGCGTCTGACGCATCGAATCGTGTCGAAATTCATCTTTGTCTTAGCGTCTATGACTCCAAACGCCGACAGGACCGAAACCCTCCTTTCCTGGCCCAGTTTTTCAAATTCGCGGCCGAGTAGGAGTTCCTCGCCCTCCTTATTGATGGGCTGGTGGCTGATTGCAACGCCTGCGAGCTGCCACAGAAGGACTGCAACCATCTCCGCTACCATCCCCGACAGCGAAACTGTCGCGAGATAGCTTCCCACCATGAAAGAGGACTTGGCACTTCGCAGCGGCCAGATCAGTTTGTCGAGGATTCTTTGTTCGTCCGGTGCGGCAAACAGACGTACGGGCTCAGTGCTGATTTGCTTGTACCTTGTCAAAAGCCTCTCGATGTCAAAACTGAATCGTTCATCGGGAGGACACAAAAAGCGCAGTACTTCATCGGATGTCGGTTTTTCTGTGGTCGACGAAGCCCACGGCTCGTCCGCTTCGAGAAAAGCTAGCGGATTAATCTCGCATCGAATCAATCTGTCGTCCGGCATTTTGTGTTCCTAGTGTGAATATATTACTCCTATTGTAGTTTTGCGCCTTCTTGACTCTTCGCAAATTGCGAAGTATCTTATAGTTGTGCACATCGTCACGATCAAGCGATTGCAGGAGGCGTCCGAGAAGTATCGCGACGCCGCCCGCGAGATCGGCGCATGGATCAAAACCGTCAAGACGGCCCGGTGGCGGAACTTTGAGGAACTCCGGGCTAGTTTTCCCGATGCCGACGATGTGGATGGCTTTGTGGTTTTCAATATCCGGCACAACCGTTACCGGCTCGTTGTTGCCGTGCATTACGCGAAAACGATCGATAAGCGGCTGACGCTGGGGCATGTCTATATCGGGTCGTTTCTGACGCACAAGGAATACGACCGATGGTGCGCGTTAACATCGAGACGGAGGGCGGAATGGCTACAGTTTTAGCGAACCCGGCCAGGATGATCGAGCGCGGAGCTCCGCATGTGATTCATTCCGAGGAGCAGCTGGCCGCCTATACCAAGGCCCTCTACAGGCTGACCGCCGAGCCGCGCCCGACCCGCGCGCAGGTCAAGGCCATCGAATTGCTTACACTCTTGATCGAGCGCTATGAGGAGGAACACTACGCTGTTCCCGATGCGTCGCCGGCGGACGTGCTGAGATTTCTGATCGAGCGGCACGGGCTCAGGCAGTGCGATCTCGCTCAAGATCTGGGCGGAGAAAGCGTGGTCTCCGAAGTGCTTTCGGGCAAGCGCCGGCTCAATGCCTCGCACATCGAGCAGCTCAGCAAACGATTCCATGTTTCGCCTGCGGTCTTCTTTCCCTCTTGATTTGCGACCAGTGCCCGCGGTCTTGCGCAGACGCGGAGAGCCTATCCCGGATACGCACCGGCAATGTAGCCTTCGAGTTCCCGGATGGCGTGTTCCTGGCCGGAGATGACCCACTTGACCATGTCTTCGATGGAGACGATGCCGACGACCTTGCCGACGTCGATCGCGAGGATTCTTCTGGGGTGAAGCCCGGGAAAATCCAACCAATGCTAGAATGACCTCGTGAGTTCCTGTTATGGGCACTGAATCCAGTTCGCGGTTGACCGAGGGCGGGTTGCAGGCGCTTCCTCAGGACGCCGATAGCGGCGAACAGGCCCAGGCTGCGGTCATTCGCCGCACGGTCGAAGTCATCGGCAACGAGTCCGACGCCATGCGCTGGCTTGGAACCCCGGTGAGGGCGCTCGATTACGCAACCCCCATTTCGTTGCTGCACGAGTCGAAGGGACGGAAGGACGTTCTCACCGTCCTGGGACGCCTCGAACACGGCGTTCTGTGATTTCGATCTGGCGCATTTCTTCCTCTCATTTTCCTGCCAACAGCGGTGAAGGCGCGGCCTTGTATGGCGGCCGGTGGAACCGCATCGGGACACCAGCAATCTATGCAGCGCAGTCGGCCTCGCTCGCCGCCCTGGAGGTTCTGGTCCACTTCAGCGTGGTGCCGAAAGATCAAGTTCTGACTGAAATCCAAATCCCGGAGTCGCTGGCGATCGAGCGATGGGAGGAGGATCGAATGCCAGAAGACTGGAATAGCTGGGTTCCCGCTGCCGCGACTCAGGAGATGGGGGAAGTATGGGTCCGCGAGGCGCGCTCGGCTGTTCTCTGCGTGCCGTCCACGGTCATCCCCGGCGAGAAGAACTTCGTCCTTAACCCCGTGCATCCGGCGTTTCGCGAAATTCGCTTCAACCCCTCACAGCCGTTTCGCTTTGACCCTCGCCTTAAGTGAAGAGCCAACAACTGGCGACGAGCCACCCGGACTCATCGTCCCACTATCCCGGATACGCGCCGGCAATGTAGCCTTCGAGCTCCCGGATGGCGTGTTCCTGGCCGGAGATGACCCACTTGACCATGTCTCCGATGGAGACGATGCCGACGACTTTATCGCCGTCGAGCACGGGGAGATGGCGGAAGTGGCCGTCGGTCATCAGGTTCATGCAGTCGTCGACGGTGTGCTGGAGGGTGACGGAGACCACCGGGCTGGTCATGATCTCACGGACCTGCGTCTTCTTGGAGTTGTGGCCCTGGAGGATTCCGCGGCGCGCATAGTCGCGCTCGGAGAGAATCCCCACCAGATGGTCGCCGGACATGACCATCAGGGCGCCGACGTCGTACTCGGCCATCAGCGCCAGGGCTTCGTGGACGGTCTGCTCGGGCGCAATGGGCAGGACCTTATTGAAGGCCTTTTGCTTCAGCACGGTCTCGATGGTGTCGGTAATCTTCATTGCGACCTCCTGTTGCCTCGATCGGCCGCACGCGATGGGGTGCGTGCCCGCTCGGGAGATGCCTGCTGCCGGGGAACAGCAGTATACCCCGGCCCGCACACGCCTGTGTACTGCCTGTTGGCCAACTGAATTGCGGCCCAGTGTCAAGGTGCGGAACCGGCTGCCGGTTCCGGCGGCAATCCGTTCGCGCCGGTCGCGTGGACACCGCGTCCGCCGGCCAGCGAACACGGCCGACAGACGGGAGCAGGGGGCCCGGAGTCAACGGGCAGCGCTGCCGGATTGAACGACTTCGACGATTGAAGAATCCGGAGCGGTCCAAGCGGCGGCGCCGGTGTGGGTGAGTGTGCCGGCGGCGTCGTTCCAGACGAGCGAGGTCACGGAGCCTGCGCCGGTCTCATAAGCGTAAGTCGTGCCGTCGTCGGAAAAGAGCGTGAATGAGGCATCGGCGCCGGGATAAACACGAACCTTCTCGATCCTTTGCGGCTCGTGGGTGCTGAGAACGGGCGAGCCGACGGGAACGATGGAGCCGGCGCGGACGAACAGGGGCAGCGTGTCGATCGGCGCGGTGACGACGATGGTTTGGCCGCCGTGGAAGCGCTCGTTGGTCCAGTAGTTATACCAATCGGAGCCGGCCGGCAGATAGACCGGGCGCTCGGTTGCGCCCTGGTCGGTGACCGGAGCGACGAGGAAGGCCGGGCCGAACATGTATTCGTCGCGCAGGTCGGCAACCTGCGGATCGCCGGGGAAATCGAGCGGAAGCGCACGCATGACGGGCGTGCCGGTGAGCCATGTCTTGTAGCCGAGCGAGTAGATGTACGGCATCAGCGTGTAGCGCAGGCGCAGGTACTTTTCCAGGATCGGCTCGGCCTCGTGGCCGTAGGACCAGACCTCGTTGGCGGTGCGGCTGCCGTGGGTGCGGAAGATGGGCAGGAAGCTGGCGTACTCAAACCAGCGCGTGTAGAGCTCCGGATAGTCGTCATAACCGCCGACGACGTCGCGCGCGTCGGACGGATCGAGCAGCGGCTTGTGGGCCGGGCGATGCACGGGCGGCAGATACTGCCAGCCGCCGGTATCGTTGGACCAGTAGGTGACGCCCGAGGCGGCAAAGTTCAGCCCGGTAGGAATCTGGCGCTTCAGCGTGTCCCAGGTCGGGTAGATGTCGGAGGACCAGAAAATGGCGCCGTTGTGCTGCGCGCCGGTGAACGCGTCGCGGCTGAGGATGAGGGCGCGCTTGCCCGGCTCGTCTTTGCGGAAGCCGTCGTAGAGCGCCTTGGTGTGGAACCAGGGATAGACGTTGAAGTACTCGGTTCCCGGGCCGATGTGGAGATAGGCGCCGTTGGGGGGCAGGTCGGGTTCGGTCTCGTCGGCCCAGAGGGCGTCGAAGCCCTTGGCAACGATGTTGTCGCGAATGACGCTCCAGAACCACTTGGCGGCTTCGGGGTTTGTGGTGTCGATGTCGGAGCCGGCGCGATCGTAGGGCAGGCCGTCGACGGGCGCGCCGTCGGCCAGCTGAATCAGCCAGCCTTTCTTGAGCAGTTCGGCGTAGTAGCGGTCCTCGGGAAGGAAGCGGGGCCAGACGCTGATCATGGTCTCGAAGCCCTGCTCGTGGAGTTTCTTGTTCATCGCGGCGGGATCGGGCCAAGCCTTAGGGTCGAAGTCCATCTGGCCCATCTTCGTGTAGTAGAACCAGTCGACGACCATGATGTCGGCGGGCAAATGGCGGTCGCGATAACCCTGCGCGACGTCGAGTACTTCCTTCTGGCTCGCGTAGCGTTGCTTGCATTGGATGTAGCCGTAGGCGGCTTTGGGCAACAGAGGCGTGGAACCGGTGAGCAGGCGGTAGCCGGCGTAGATCTCGTCGGCGCTGGCGCCGGCAATGACAAAGAACGAAACCCGGTCGCCGACCTGCGAGGTCCAGTTGGTTTGCTCGTTGAAGCCGGGCTCGACGAGCGTCTTGGACGGATTGTCCCAGAGCAGTCCATAGCCCTTGTTGGTGACGAGAAACGGAACGCAGGTGGAGGGAGCGGCTGTGGCCAGGTAGTCGTTCCAGCAGCGAACGGCGTGGCCGCGGTGGTCGAGATAGCCCTCGTGATTCTGGCCCAGGCCGTAGTAGTGCTCGTCGTCGGGCGAGGCGAATGTGGCGCCAACCGTGAAGAACTCCGGATCGGTGGGGCGGCGGTCGTGGAGGATTTCGGCGGTACCGTCCTTCTGATTGGGCTTCGCCTGCTTCCAGCCGGTCATCTCCAGCAGTTTCTTGCCGTCGGGCGTCGAGAAAACGATGTACGCGCCGGGGACTGAGCCGTTGAAGTACTTCCCAATGTCTACCTGGGTCTTCAATGGAGGCGTGGAACTGGGGCGGTCGCGGCCGACCGTAGCGACGATCCGGCTGCTCGCGTACACATCCGCCCATTCGGTTTGCGACGCTTTCCAACCCTCGGCGGACGGTGCGGCGAGAACCCCGACTCCGGGTGCAGCCAGAGCAGGCTGCTCGTTCAGGCTCAGCGTGACGCGTAGGATGTTCGGCGCGTAGGGCTCGAGATTGATGGTCTCGCCGGGGCGGGCGAGTTCCAGATGCGACTGAGCGGTTGCGGCGGGCAAGGCGGGAAGCGATGCGAGGGCGAGTGCGGCAACGAACCTCTTCATGACGGCTCCGGAAAGCGTGGATTCTCTACATGAAAGTGTAATCAGCAGGCCGGCAGGCACGCCGTGTCCGGGGCACAATTGCACGTGCACGGCAGTATTCAGCTCAGGCGTAGCCGGATGAAGTACTTAGTTGTCGGAGGGGAGATTGATGGACCTGGTCGGGATCGAACCGACGACCTTCCCGGCACGCCGGGACGCGCTCCCTAGCTCTTCTTTCTAGATGATTCAATCAATTCCCGAATCGTGCGGTGCGACTTCCAACTCTTTAGCTGCTGCTCACGCCGACGCGCTTCGCTCAACGTGGGGAATGGCTCCTGGTGCACCAGAGTCCGGGGGCCACGTCCCCGCGTGGAAATCGTCTGACCCCGCGGATGCTCCGCCAGCCGGGCCGCTAGCTGTTCAGCACACCCGATATGGAACCGGCTCGTACTTTGACCCTTAAGAATATAGACAGGATGACAGAGTATTTCTGATGCGAACTTCGGAGACAGGACACTAATTTGGTTGGGGCGCGGGGGCTATGGTCGGCGGCTTGGCAGCAGGCGGCGCGGACGCGGCTGCGGGCATCGGAGTGACCGGCAGAGTGAGTGTTTGCACGGTGGCCGGGTCGTCGCGCAGCTTGAGGTAGAGGACGCCGTTGGCGGGGTGGGGAACCTCGATTTGCTCGCCGGTAAACTGCGGCGGGACGTTGGTAAAGTCGTCGAACGACGGGGTGGCGGCAATGGCCAGGGCCAGGAAGAGATCGCTTCCGCTCAGCAGGCAGGGCTTGGACGGCGCGCGCGGGCAGCGCAGATCCTTGAAGGCCGGGAGGCGCACGAAGGCGCCGAGCGGAACCCAGTCACCGGCAGCGCCGTCGGGGGAGACGGCTCGGACGTGCACCGGGCCGAAGGCCGAGGAGCCGAATCGGGTGAGGGGGTCGAGGCTGGCCACGGCGGTATGCGCGTCCTCGAGCATGAGGCCGCCGTCGTCGAGCGAGAGGACGGTGTCGAAGTCGGTGGCTTCGCCGGCCAGTTCGATCTTTTCGCCGCGCGGGAAACTGGACGGCACTTTGGACTGCAGGAAGAAGACGAGCCGACCCTCGACGGGCAGATCGTCGGGACTGCCCCACTGGACGGGCGGAAGCGGCTGGGCCGCGTCCGGTTCCGGTTGAACGGCCTTGCTGAGCAGCACGAGCTGGGGGCGCGGCGGCTGGACGGTGACCGGCGTCTTGAGCATGCGGCCGTCCTTCAACTGCACCCAGGCCAGGACCGGTTTGCCGGGCTCGAGGGTGGAGGTGGAATCGGTTGTGGTGAGCAGCAACTGGTCGAGATTCTCGACGCGGTTGAGGGCCGAGGGCGCGAAGGCCAGGCTGTCGATCTGGGCCTTGGCGACCTCGTCGAGCCGCGTGCCGCGGAGGAGCGCGGTCGAGTCGCCGGGGCGGAGGATGAAGCTGTCGAGCGAGGCGGCGGCGGCGTAGGCAACCATGGAGAGGCGATCGGGCGCGGAGAGTCCGTACTGGTAGATATCAATGTTGACCGGACCAGGCCCGTAGTCCTTGAGGGGCAGAGTGAGTTCGAGGGCGCCGGGCTGCGCCGGCTTCCAATCGAGAGAGATGGGGCGGTTTTCGCCGATCGTGGCTTTGACTTCGGCCACGCAATCGGAGGTTTTGCCCTGGACATGGACGAAGTCATCGCGGCCCACGACCAGGGCGGACTGATCGTCGGCGGCCACGGTCCATTTGCCCTGCTGGGCGGCGACCAATTTGTATTGGGGGCCCTGCCAGTCGTCGAAGCCCCACTTGCCGCGGACAACGGCAGCGAGTTCGCCGGCCGGCAGCGGGGGAATGCGCTGGGCGGGAACCAAGCCGCCCCTGGCGGCGTCGGCGAGGAGCGGAATGTCGAGAGGGCCGCCTTTGGCGTCGCCGCCCACGACGTGGAGCACGAGGTCGTGAGCCAGCTTTGTGGCGAAGACGAGGGGCGCTCCCTCGGCGGGCAGGACCAGACCGGGCTTGAGAGCGCAGAAGCTCTCATCGGGGCTGACGGGATGAAGCGGCTCGGGCGGCGCGGGGCCGACGGGAGGCAAGGCAACCACGACCACGGACTTGGGATCGCGGAAGGAGGGGGGAAGATTGAGACGCAGGTTGAGGCTGTCGCCGGTGGGCAGAGCCAATGCAGGAATGTACTGGTAGTGCGCGGTGTGCAGCGAGGCGAGAATCTTTGCCGTGTCGACGATGGCGCCGATGTACGGGCTATAGACCCCGCCGCCGCCCATGGTGGAGTAGCTGAGCTGGTTCATCAGGTCCAGGGTGGAGCCGCTGGCCAACTGGTTGACGAGCGACTGGGCGTTGGCGTCGTCGAGAACCATGCCTTCGGAGTTCTGCGAGAGGCAGGAGGCCTGCTGGCCGGCGGGCTTGAGGAAGCAGCTCTCGTTGATCTTGATTCCGAGGCTGCGGGCCGCCATCTCGGTGTGCGACTTGAGAAGCGCGGAATCTAGCTGCGAGCTGACTTTGACAGCGGCCAAATAGGCTTCGAGGCGCATCCGCTCCCAACTGACGGCCTGCAGATCCTGGGCGGCACGCACGAAGGAGCCGGACGGCCGCGGACCGCGGCGCGCAAGGTGTTGAAGTCGCCTCCGGTCTCCGGGGCGAGGAAGAGCAAGGCCTGCTGCGCCTCATCGGGGACGTTGACGAATACACCCTCGTCGCGGGCCTCGCGGGTCCAGGTCTCAACGCGCGTGAACCACTCCGGGGGCGGGGGGTTGGTGGATCCGCGCAGGAAGGCGACGACCAGCACGAAGTGGGCAGCCTGACTTTCCGGCAGTTCGGGATGAACCCATAGACGATCCCCTGGGAGCAAGTTCGGCACCTCCGCGATGGGCAGGGTCAGGTTGCCGCGCTTCACGTGGACATCGACCTTGGGACCAGAGAGATCGAAGGGCTGGCCGTCTGCGTGCAACAGGGGAGACGCGAGGCAAAGCGACAGAAGCAACTGCAAACAACGGCGCATGGACTCTATTTTAAGGACACCAGCGCCGGTCGGGCGATTGGCCGGCTCATTAGAGAAGAAAGGAGTCCCTCTGGCAATGGCTCGAAAGGGGCGAAAGAGCAGGAACGACTCAAACTCGTCACCATTTCCTCGATAAAACGACTGGGAATTAAGTTGTCATGCAACCAGATCGTGCCTATTATGGATTGCTAACTGTAGCTTCTAACGTGCGTCTGGGCCAAACTGCCCTGCTAGTTGGATAAATGAAGGCGCTCACTGACCCGGCTAGCGCAACCTTGATATCGCATTCATATTGCTCAGAAAAGAGGAACTGGAGTCCGTCTTCCTCATTTCACAGAGCGTTGGGTAACCCTAGAGGCAAAGTCCGCTAAATGATGTACGCGGGGCAGCGCGGAGCCGGGAACAGCAACCGGCCAGCGATTCTGTTGGCCCGGCGTTGGTTCGCGGCGGCATGGGAGTAGAAGAGATGAAATCGACGCGATCCGCGCAGAACGGCGCCGATAACGGAAGCCTAACAATACCCGCGGCGGAAGAAATCATCGAGGAAGCGCTGAACGAGTTGGCTTACTCGCAGGATCCCGGAATGACGCGGGCGTTGCGGTTTCTGGCGCCACCGGGGTACCAGGCAATTGTGGAGCTTTGCAGCGGGGATGGCCGCAGCAAGCGGCGCAACGCCATGGCCGATACGTGGTCGCCGGAAGAAGACGAGGTACGCATCTATTTTGAGCGCGCCGATGGCGAGGAGCCGGCTCCGCGCGCGTGCCGCGAGCCGCGCACGAGCGCCGCACCGACCTCGGGGCAGGATGAGGAGGCGGAGGATGCAGCGACAGCCGCGGACATCGACGCGCGGGTGAAGGAGCTATGCGCGGCGCTGGCCGAGGCGGAGCGCGGGGGCCATGCGTTCATCGCGCTGAAGTGGTTCCGTGACTCCTTTCTGCCGCGCAAGGCGTTGCGCTGGAATCAGCATCCGGATACGCGGCAGGCGGTGCTGGCCGAAGCGATCCAGCGCGGCGTGGTGCTGACCAGCAAGATCGCGAACCCCAAGACTCCGGCCTATCCTACGACCACGATTCGACTGAACCGCGCCGAAGCCGGCATTCCCGAGGAGGCGCAGCGGTTCCATCCGGTCGAGGTGCAGGGCGAGCCTGTGGCGGTGGCGATCGACGAGGAGCGGGGGAACGAGTGAGCTTTTACTTTCTCGAGACGACGGCATTCGCCAAGCTGTTTGTCCGCGAAGCCGGGACCGATCCGCTGATCCGGTTGATGGAGACGGTGGAGGACAACCGCAAGCTGATCTCGGCGGGCACTCCGCTCGAGGTGTATGCGGCGATCCGGCGGCGGGAGCGGACGGGGCAGATCTCTGCGGAGGCGGCCGTGACCGCACTCGAGCATCTGCGGATCGAGGCCTCGCGCATGGTTCAGCAACCGTTGAATCCCGGAGTGCTGGAAGCGGCGCGGCAACTGCTGGACCGGACCGCGCTGCGCTGGCCCGAAGCCCTGCAACTTGGCACGGCGCTTACCGCCCGCGATATGTTTCCCGGCACGGGAATCACCTTCGTTTCCGGTTCCGCGATCCTGCTGGAAGCGGCAAAGGCCGAAGGGCTAGAGGCGGTGGACCCAGTGAAGCTGCCGGCGGGCGTTGCGGAGCCGGGAACGGAACAAGCAAAAGAGGCGGAATAGGCGCGGGACGCAAACAAGGACATACGAATCGAGGTCACGGCTCCCCGCCGATGAGCCGTGCCGGGCTTACTCCCGCCGGAACCGGTTGGCCTGCTCGAACTGGTTGCGCAGCTCGGGGGTGCGGAGGTTTTCGCGCAGGAGGGCGAGGCGCTGCTCGAGCGCGAGCAGGGCGCGCTCGACGGCTTCGGTGTTGGTGTGGGCGATGTCGCGCCACATCGAGAATGGGCTTGAGCCGAGGCGCGTCATCTCGCGCAGCGCGCGGCCGCCCACGTCTTTGAGCTCGGGAGCGCCGCCGACTTCTTCTTCGAGCAGGGCACTGAGCGCGGTGGCGGTGAATTGCGGCAGGTGACTGACCCATGCGACCAGCTCGTCGTGGCGGACGGGGTCGAGGTCGAGGGTCTTCGAGCCCATGGCAGCGACCCATTCGCGCCAGCCTTTGACGAGCTCAGCCGAGTGAGGCGAGCGCTCGACGGCAGGATCGTCGGTAAAGAGCCACACCGCGCCGCGAAAGAGGTTGGCGTCACCCAAAGCCGCGCCGCCGCGCTCCTTACCGGCCATGGGGTGGCCGGGAAGAAACGCCGCGCGCTGGGGCGTGTTGTAGAGGCGAGCGGCCGTGTCGGAGATGAGGCGCTTGGTGCTTCCGACATCTGTAACCAAGTGCTCGGAGCCGAGCACGCCTGCCAGCTTCTCCATGAAATCGAGCGTGGCGTAGATGGGCACGGCGAGAACCGTGACCTGGCTGGAGCGCGCGGCGTCGATCGGGTCGGCGGCAATGGAGTCGATCGCGCCCATCTTGAGCGCCAGTTGTCCTGGCTCGGGGCTGCGGTTCCAACCGACGATCGTGCCTTTGAAGCCGGAGCCGCGCAGGGCGAGGCCGACTGAGGTACCTAGCAAGCCAAGGCCGAGGATGGAGACGCGGTCGATCATGATTGGCAAGTCAGCGAGTTAGCGAGTCAGCCGGTCAGCGCTAAACTGATCGCTGTTGCAGGCTGGCTTGCTGACTCGCTTCATCTTACAGTGTCCGTCCGACGGCGGCGGCGAGGGGGCGCAGCTCTTCGACCAACTTCTCGAACTGGTCGAGGTAGAGGGTCTGGGCGGCGTCGGAGACAGCCTTGTCGGCGTTGGGGTGGATTTCGATGAGCACGGCGTCGGCTCCCGCGGCGACGGCGGCCTTAGACATGGCGGGAACCATGTCGCGGCGGCCGGTGCCGTGCGAGGGATCGGCGACCACGGGCAGATGCGAGAGCTTCTTGAGCACCGGGATGGCGGCGATGTCCATGGTGTTGCGCGTGGAGGTCTCGTAGGTGCGGATGCCGCGCTCGCAGAGCAGGACTTCGTAGTTGCCGCCGGAGAGGATGTATTCGCTGGAGAGCAGAAGCTCCTCGACAGTGGCCGCGATGCCGCGCTTGAGAAGGATGGGCTTGCGCACCTGGCCGAGCTCGCGCAGCAGGTTGAAGTTCTGCATGTTGCGCGCGCCCACCTGGAAGCAATCCACGAAGGGCAGCATGGGCTCGATCTGAGCAATCTCCATGACTTCGCTGACTACCGCGAGACCGTTGGCTTCGGCGGCTTCGCGCATCAGCTCGAGGCCGGGAATGCCGAGGCCCTGGAAGGAATACGGCGAACTGCGCGGCTTGTAGGCGCCGCCGCGGAGAAAGCCTCCGCCAGCCGCCTTGACGCATTTGGCGATGGCAAAGATCTGCTCGCGATTCTCGACGGCGCACGGCCCGGCGATGATTGCGACCTGCTGCCCGCCGATGGCGGCGCCGTTGGGAAAGGCGATGACCGTGTCTTCGGAGCGCCACGCACGACCCGCCAGCTTGTAGGGCGCGCTGATGCGGTGCACGTGGAGCACGCCAGGCAGCATTTCGAACTTCGTCAGGTCGAGGCCGGCAGTGGGACCGACTCCGGCCAGAATCGTCTGGAACTCTCCGGTGGTGCGATGCACGTTTACGCCGGCCTCTTCCATGGCGTCTATGACGGCATCGATCTGTTCTTCGGTGGCTTTTTCCTGCATTGCGACAATCATGATCAATTCCCTGTCTGGGGCGCATCGGCACCCGCGGCGTGCCCGGGAAGTCCGCCCTCCTTCAGAGCGGCCTGGGCGTTTCTCTCACTGGCCAGCTCGTTTCTCTGCAATGCCCGCATCACATCGATGAGGCGCTCGAAGATGTGGGTCAGCTCGATGTCGGGCAGGGGCCCCTTGTTGGCCGCGCGCACGTTGGCGTAGATGACCTTTTCGCGATCCGGCTCGTAAACCGGAAGCGAAGTGGCGGCCTTGAGATGGCCGATGATCTGCACCACGCGGGCGCGCTCGCTGATCAGTTCGACCAGCTGGCGGTCCAGGACATCGATGCGGATTCGCAGTTCCTCGATGGTCATTGCATCCTCAAAAGTGCTAGCTTTCAGCTCTCAGCCATCAGCTTTCAGCCGCATCCTGCCGACGCGAGCCATTATGCCTTGAGCGGCAAACCCGAAGCTGAAAGCTGAGAGCCGATGGCCAAGGGCTTTCTTCTTCACCGGGCCAGCGCCTCATGCGGCAAGCGCAGGCCCTTGATAAATCGAGCCACCGCGCCGGGCGCTTGTCCGGGTGCCGAGCGCTCCACCAGCTCGACGATTGCGCTGCCGACCACCGCGGCATCCGCGAACTCCGCCACACGAGCGAAGTGCTCCGCGTTGCTGATGCCGAAACCAACGGCGACCGGCAGCCGGGTCCATCGGCGGATACGCGCAACGAGCGAGGCGGCATCGGCGGCAACGCTCTTCTGTGTGCCGGTGACGCCCACGCGCGAGATGGCGTAGACAAAACCTTTGGAAGCCTTGGCGATGGCCTCAAGCCGCGCGTCGGGACTGGTGGGCGCGGCGAGAAAGATGGGGGCAAGTCCCACGCGATCCATCTCGGCCAGATACTCGGCGGCTTCTTCGACGATCAAGTCGGTGGCGAGCACCCCGTCCACACCTGCTGCAGCGGCATCGTCGGCGAACTTCGACAGGCCGTAGCGGAGGATGGGGTTGAGGTAGCTGAAAATCACCAGGCCGGCAGCGGGGCGCGCGGCGCGAATCTCCCGCGCAAGGCCGAGAACGTCCCGGAGCCGCGTGCCGTGGGCGAGGGCGCGCTCGCTGGCGCGCTGAATGATGGGACCGTCGGCGAGGGGATCGCTGAAGGGCACGCCGAGTTCGATCACATCGGCGCCAGCGTCGATGGCCGCGAGGGCGATGTCGCGCGTGGCGTTCAGGCTCGCGCTGGAGCTGAACTGGCTGGCCTGCAGGCCGGGATCGCCGGCAGTCAGATAAGCGACGAGGCCCGGTTTGTGATCGAAGCGGATCGGCATCGAAGTTAGTCGCCCTCTAAAGCTTCAGCTCGCGGGCCAGAATGCCCATGTCCTTGTCGCCGCGGCCGGAGAGGTTCACAACAAGTATTTCACGCGGGCTGAGCGAAGGAGCGATGCGGATGGCCTCGGCGACGGCATGTGCGCTTTCGAGCGCGGGAAGGATTCCCTCGGTGCGGGCGAGCTTGACCACGGCGTCGAGCGCGGCGGCATCGTTCTGGGAAACGTACTCGGCGCGGCCGCAATCGTGGAGCGCGGCATGCTCGGGGCCGATGGAAGCGTAGTCGAGACCCGCCGAGACGGAATGAGTGAGCGCGATCTGGCCGTCGTCGTCCTGCAGCACGTAAGAATAGGTTCCCTGCAAAACGCCCGGCGCCCCGCCCTGAAAGCGGGCCGCGTGCTCGCCGAGCGCCTTGCCGCGTCCGCCGGCTTCAACGCCGATGAGCCGCACCTCGTGATCGTTGAGGAACTCGTAGAACGCGCCAATGGCGTTCGAGCCTCCACCGACGCAGGCAATGATGGCCGTGGGCAGCCGGCCCTCCTTCTCGAGGATCTGCTGCTTCATCTCCTTGCTGATGACGCGATGGAAGTCGCGCACCATGGTCGGGTAGGGGTGCGCGCCGAGAGCGCTGCCGAGCAGGTAGTACGTGGTGCGGACGTTCGTGACCCAGTCGCGCATGGCCTCGCTGATAGCGTCTTTGAGCGTCTTCGAGCCCGACGAGACGCCGCGGACCTCGGCGCCGAGGAGCCTCATGCGGAGCACGTTGAGCTCCTGGCGCTCCATGTCGACGTCGCCCATGTAGACGACGCATTCGAGGCCGAGCAGCGCGCAGACGGTCGCCGTGGCCACGCCATGCTGGCCGGCGCCGGTTTCGGCGATGATGCGCTTTTTGCCCATGCGTCGGGCGAGCAGGCCCTGGCCGAGAGCGTTGTTGATTTTGTGCGCGCCGGTGTGGAGCAGGTCTTCGCGCTTGAGGTAGATTTTGGCGCCGCCGAGCGACTCGGTGAGGCGCTTGCAGTAAGTGAGCGGCGTCGGGCGGCCGGCGTAGTCGGCGAGCAGGGAGCTCAGCTCGGCCTGGAACGCCGCATCGGCCTTCGCGGCCTCGTATTCGCGCTCGAGCTCGTCGAGGGCGGCCACCAGCGTCTCCGGCACGTAGCGCCCGCCGTAGACGCCGAAACGCCCAGGCCGCGGCTCGGAGGGATTTGCCGGAAGAATGATCGACGCCATGAGGGTCTCCTGCTGGGTTGCGAGCAAGAAATGGGGGAACTACTTAGTGTACTAGGGGGTGTCCCCGTCGCAAACGACAGAGGAGGTTCTATTCTGCGGAGCGGCGCCCGACCTGCCGCTCACAGGCAAAAATCCCATACTCCCTATCGTTTAATTGGATGGGTTTGGTGTAAGAAATTCGTGAAAAGCAGGAGATTCGTCTCCAGCTTTTTCAAGTTTCTCTTTGGCACATGCCATTCTTTGCCCGTAGTATCATGGCAAAAAATATCGATCACGTCCTTCGGACTAAGCTCATCGCCAGCTTCAGTGTTGTAGCTCCAAGTCTCAGCTTCCTTAAGGAAGAAACCCGAGGAAGGCACCATATATCGGCTGTTGCGCGAACGGACTATCCATCCGATCACTGAAATTGGGCGTCTCCCGGTATTAACAGCGGATAGACTCAGCAGCAATCCACCACCGATGCTGGGGCTGAAGTGGGCATCAGCTATAAGCTTTGGCCTGTCACGAATGATGTCTCTCCACACCGTAACCACCAGTGCCAGCATTGCGACCACAGCACTTGACGCTGCGGCCACGGCTGTAGCTAATGCCAAGGAGCCGGGATTTGAAGGGCCAGCGATGGCTGATTCTCCGATGTCAATTACTATTTTGGCCCACGGCTCTGCTGTTGCTCCTTCGCGGCTGCGTCGCGGGCGTTTTGCAGCATCAGCACGGGGCCGGAGAACTCGCCCACTGCGGTGTACTCCTCAAGGGTATATTCTCGTAAAAGCCAATCCGGCGCTCACTTACGATCTCCTTATCGTAGGCTTGGGTACTCCATCTTGAAAGCGGCCAATTGCGCTTTGCAGTTTCCAGTGCTGGCGGCTGAGACGTCGAAATACTGCGCCGCATCGTCATGGCAGAGACGGATGATAGGAGCTATCTCGTAAAGCGCACGACGAAGCGCGGACTCTTTTTCGGTCAAAGCCGAAATGTTGACTCCGTTAGGAGCGGGTTTATGCTCCAACTTGGCGTTCGCGATGTCTAGCTTGTCGGCTTCGACCGTCGTTTCTGCAATGTGAAGACTTAGCCGCACCGACTGAGCCGTTTCGATGGAGTCCTGATAATCGAGCAGTGCCGCCTGCATACCAGCATCATTATGGTTCACAGGGATCGCATCCATTTGTTCCGCAGAAGAAAGGAGAAACGATGCTGATGCCTCTACGCCCGAGGGCGATGCGATTTCGAATCGCTCCAGCATCTCGAAGGCGGCCTTCCCGTGCTGGTAGTCCGCCTTCGGCAGATGCTTTGGCCCCTCCCCGCACCCTGCCATAGTCGAAGCTATCAGGATCAGAGAAATCAGAGAACCTACAAAGCCTCTTGTCACTGTCGCACCTCAGACGGGCGAAGTATACAGCAACAGGACATTCCGGGAGCAGGTAGGGTTGGGCCGAGACACCGTCACGCTAAGATTTACGTTCGGCCAGATCGGATAGTTACGGCCTGCGCCGCGCGGGCATTTGCAACAAACGCCCTCACTTTAGCCGGGTCTTTGCGCCCCGGCGCGGCCTCCACACCGCTCACAACATCCACGCCCCAGGGGCGCAGCGTGGCGACGGCCTCGGCGACGTTCCCAGGCGTGAGACCGCCGGCCGCAACGAGGGGCTTCCGCCCTTCCACGTTTTGGAAGAGTGTGTTGCGGGCAACGGTCCAGTCGTAGCTCTGCCCGGTGCCGCCGATGGCCGCTGGCGTGCGTGCATCGACGAGGATCGCGTCGACGTTCTTGTCCTGAGCGATGGCGCCCGCCTCACTCGCGGCGCCGGCGTCGAAGTGCACCACGCGCAGGATGCGCAGTTTCAGCCCAAATCGCGCTCGTAGTTCGACCGTCAGTTCGCGCGGCGCGTCCCAGTGGAGCTGGACGCCGGTGAGCCCGCAGGCCTCGACAGCCGAAGCGATCTCGTCGAGCGGCGCCTCGACAAAGACGCCAATTTTTTCGAGCGGAGCGGGGAGGTGCGGCACGATGGCGGCAACCTGCGCGGGCGTGACGCGGCGTGGGCTGGGCGCGAAGACGAAGCCCACGGCGTCGGCTCCGGCATCCGCGGCCAGTTGCGCGTCGGCGAGAGAAGTGTTGCCGCAGATTTTAATCCAGAGGCTCATTTTTCAGTTGACCGGCTTCGAACCCGAATCGGCGAAAAATGGATTGAGAATCCGGACGCCCGTTCCCGAGAAATGCGCCGTATTGCGTGTGACGATGGTGAGGTCGTGCAAAAGTGCAATGGCGGCGATCTGCTTGTCGATGCTGTGCTGCTCGTTTGCGCCAATAAGAATCCCCCAAACCTTGGCGGATTCCAAATCGAGCGCCAAAAAATGCTCTGAAAACTCAGCGAGCACCGACCGGAACCACTTCTCCAAAAGTTGTGCCTGGGGGCGATCGCCACGCTGCCGCAAGCGCTCGATGCCGCCTTCTATTTCGCCAGCCACCTGCACCGGCACGAAGATTTCGTTCTTTGCACGACGAAAGAATTCGACGACCCCTGGATCGGCTTTCCGTCCCTTCCGTCTTTCGCTGAGCACATTTGTATCGATGAGATACATGCCTAATTCCGATCGAATTCGAAGTCGGAATCGCGGCCGACATTGGGCATCGAAGCCAGCACTTCGCCGATGGGCCGTCTGCGCGGCCGCCGCAGCGCTGCTTCAAGAATGGCCCGGTGTTCCGCTTCGGCGCTGCGCCCGTTGCGCGCAGCCTGTTTCTTCAGCGACTGAACGATTTCCGGCTCCACATTTCGAACAATCAGGTTGGTCGCCACGGTGAGCCTCCCAGTGATTGCAATGATTGCATGGTAGCGCGGATGCGCAATCATTGCAATCATTTTTCGGCGACGGCAGCGCCCGCCGTAGCGCCTTTCAGCAGGGCGGCCAGCGCGTCGCCGGGGTCGACCTGGCGCATCAGGCTCTCGCCGATGAGGAAGGCGTCGAAGCCGGCCTTGCGCAAGCATAGGACGTCTTCGGGCGTGGAGATGCCGCTCTCAGTGACGCGCACGACGCTCGAGGGAATGCGATCGACGAGCGCCAAAGAGGTCTCCCGAGACACCTCGAAGCTCTTCAGGTCGCGATTGTTCACGCCGATGGCGTTGGCGCCAGCGCCGCCCATCGTTTGCAGGACGCGATCCAGCTCTTCCGCAGTGTGCACTTCGACCAGCACGTCGAGCGAAAAGCCTTCCGCCACCTCGGCAAGATGGCGCAACTCGGCATCGTCCAGCGCGGCGGCGATGAGCAGGACGGCGTCGGCGCGGTGGGCGCGGGCCTCGAGGATCTGGTACTCGTCGACGATGAAGTCCTTGCGCAGGCAGGGGAGCGGCGCGGCGGCCGATGCCAGCTCGAGATTGCGCAGACTGCCCTGGAAGTAGGGCTCGTCGGTGAGGACGGAGAGGGCGGCGGCTCCGCCGACACGATAGCGGCGGGCGAGCCAGGCGGGATCGAAATCGGCGCGGATGAGGCCCTTGGAGGGCGAAGCCTTCTTGATTTCGGCGATGACGGCTGGGCCCAGTGCGGTCTGGCGGCGCAGCGCAGCGGCCCATCCGCGCGGGTGATGCACGGCGGCGCGGCGCTCCAGTTCCGACAAAGGCACGCTGGCCTTGGCCGCGGCCAGAGTGGCGCGCGTCGAGGCCAGAATGGTCGCAAGAAATGTGTCGGTGCGGGCGGTCATACTCTCAAGACGAGTATACGAGCGGGAAACCGCAGCGCGGGGTCGTGCAACGCGAATCGAATCAGGCCACCGGAGCGGGAATTTTTGCGCCCTCCGCGACCAAATCGCGCGCGGCCTTGCGCCCCAGGCGAATGCAGTCGGGAACGCCGATGCCGTCGTAGGCGTTGCCGGCAAGGCGGAGGCCGGGCAGGGCTGCAACGCACGCGTTGACGCGGGCCATGCGCTCTTTGTGGCCAACGGCGTACTGCGCCATGGCTCGCCGCCAGCGGGAGACCTGCGCAAACTCCGGCTCGGCCGTTGCACTGAAGATTCTGTCGCCTAGGATCTCGCTCATCTCACGGCGGACGATGGCGAGCAGGTCGTCGTCGCTCTCGTCGAGCAGCGATTCGCGCCTCATGCCTCCCAGAAAGGCGCGGAAGACGGCCTTGCCCGGCGGCGTGCGGCCCAGGAACTTGCGATGCACGAAGGTACAGGCCAGCAGGCGCCGGCCCTCGACGGCCGGAACAATGAAACCGAAACCCTCGGGCAGCTTGCCGATCCTGGCCTCGTCGTAGATCAGGTTGACGGTAATCGAGGAGGAATAGGGAATAGCGCCGAGCTCACCGCCCAGTACGGGATCGACCGGGGCAAGCAGCGCACCCGCGGCCCACGCGGGCGAGGCCACGATGAGGGCATCGAATTCCTGCGCGGCGCCGCCGGCCTCGACGCTCCAGCCGGCGGATGTTTTGCGAATCGCGTTCACCTGCGTCCCGGTGCGCAAGCGAGCGGGATCGAGGCGCGCTACGAGGGCGTCGACCAACTGACTCATACCGCCGCGCAGCGCGGTAAAGATCGCGGCTCCGCCGGAGCCGTTGCTCCCAGAGCGCTGCGGGGCAGGCTTGCTCTTGGCCATCGCCCGCATTTTGCGATGCGCGGCCAGCATGCCGCGGGTGAGCGAGCCGTATTTCGCTTCCATTTCGACCATGCGCGGCAGGACGGTTTGCGCGCTGAGCTCGGCGGCGTCGCCGCCATAAATGCCGCTCAGCAGCGGATCGGCAAGGCGGTCGACCGCCTCCCGGCCAAAGTGCCGCTCGACGAGGGCGGCAACGGACTCGTCGCCGTTGTTCGGGCGCGGGGGATGCAGCAGCTCGAGCGCCATGCGAACTTTGGTCGGCAGGCTAAAGAGGGGCGTGAGCGCGGTGGGAACGAGCTTGGTGGGGATGAGGAACATGAGGCCGTCGGGCAACGCGACCAGGCGATTGCGCACGACGATGTAGGTCTTGCGTGCAATGTCGTTTGAAGGCAGCAGGTCGGCGCCGAGGCCCAGCTCGCGGCAGAGCTCGGCCGCGGCGGGTTTCTCTGAAATGAAGGAATCGGGCCCGCGCTCGAGCACGGCGCCGGCGACGACTTCCGAGGCCAGAGAGCCGCCCAGCCGCGGACGTGCCTCATAGAGCGTGTAGTCGACAGACGCTCCCGCTGTTCGGGCCTTTTCGAGCTCATACGCCGCCGCCAGCCCTGCAATTCCGCCGCCAACGATCGCAATCCGCATGCTTTGACTTTACTCCATGTTCACAGCAACTTGCAGCGGATGGGAGCGCGGGAAAAGGACCCCGTTGTTTTGCCGAAGATGCCTGTTATGGGAATTAGATTCAATGCGCGGGCCTGTCGCAGCAGGCAATTTCGGGTACGAAACGAGCTAGAATCGGAGCGGAGTTGGGCGACCCTCTGGTCCGCGCGCAATCCGCTCGAGCGATTTTGCGCTCGCCGGGCTGTCGAGTCCGATTCAGCGCCCCTTTGGAAACCGCGCATAGAAGCAGGAGGCCTTTCGATGAGCGCCGAGATCATCCACCGGCTGCAGTTCGCCTTCACGGTGACCTTTCACTATCTGTTTCCGCAACTGACCATGGGACTGGCCCTGCTAATCGTTGTGCTGAAGACCGTGGCGCTGCGCACCGGCGGGGAAACGTGGGATCGCGCGGCGAGGTTCTGGGGCCGCGTGTTCGCCATCAATTTCATTTTCGGCGTGGTGACCGGAATTCCCATGGAGTTCGAGTTCGGCACCAACTGGGCGCAGTTCTCGCGGCTCTCGGGCGGCGTGATCGGCCAGCCGTTGGCCATGGAGGGCGTGTTCAGCTTCTTTCTGGAGTCGGCGTTTCTTGGGCTGTTCCTCTACGGAGAAAGACGCATTTCGCCGCGCATGCACTGGTTCTCGGCGGTGATGGTATGGCTGGGGTCGTGGATCTCCGGCTTCTTCATCATCGTGACGGACGCGTGGATGCAGCATCCTGTGGCCTACGATCGCATGCCCGATGGGCACTTCGAAGTGGTCAGCTTCTGGCAACTGCTGCTGAATCCCTGGGGGCTGCTGCAATACATGCACAACATGACTGGCGCGGTGGTGACGGCGGCGTTTGTGATGAGCGCGGTGGGCGCGTTCTATCTGCTGGAGGGCAAGCACCGGGAATACGGCGCGATCTTTCTCAGAGTCGGCGTGATCGCGGGAGTGATTTCGTCGATCCTCATCATCTTTCCCACCGGCGATCTGGCCGGCAAATATGTAGCCCGCTATCAGCCCGCAGCCATCGCGGCGATGGAGGGTCTGTTCAAGACGGAGGCCGGCGCGCCCATCGTGTTGATCGGCCAGCCCAACGAGGAGACCGGGCAGATCGACAATCCGATCGTGGTCAACGATGTGTTGAGCTTCCTGATCTACGGCACGACAAAGGCCGAGGTGAAGGGGCTGGACCAGTTTCCGCGCGACCAGTGGCCGGGCGCGCTGCCGCTGCTCTACTACTCCTACCACATCATGGCCGGGCTGGGGACATGGTTCGCGCTGCTCATGATTGTGTCTGCAATCCTGCTGGGTCGCGGGCGGCTGACCAACGCGCGCTGGGCGCTGTGGGCGCTGCTGCTTAGCTTTCCGCTGCCTTATATCGCGAACACGGCAGGCTGGATGACCGCCGAACTGGGCCGGCAGCCGTGGATCATCTACGGACTGATGCGAACCAGCGAGGGCTATTCCAGCACGGTGTCTGCGGGCAACGGATTGTTCACGCTGCTGGGATTCATGGGGCTGTACACGCTGCTCGGACTGCTGTTCACCGTGCTGATCTATCGCGAGATCGCGAACGGGCCGGAAGGACACGCCGCGACGGCGCAGGCGCATTGAAGATGCGGAGAGATTGAAGAAAAGGAGCCGACCTCATGATGGGTTTTGTGTGGTTCTGGCTGGTTGCCGTGATGATTGTGGGGTACGTGGTGCTGGACGGCTTCGACCTGGGCGTCGGCGTGCTGCACCTGTTTCTAGCGCGCAACGAGGCCGAGCGCAAAACGATGCTGGCCTCGATCGGGCCGGTTTGGGACGGCAACGAGGTCTGGCTGCTGGCCGGCGGCGGCACGCTCTACTTTGCTTTTCCGCTGCTCTACGCCTCGGCGTTCTCGGGCTTCTATCTGCCGCTGATGATCGTGCTGTGGCTGCTGGTGCTGCGCGGCGTGAGCCTGGAGCTGCGCAACCACCTCGACATGGGCGTGTGGCAGCAACTGCTGGACGGCGTCTTCGGGCTGGCGAGCGGGCTGCTGACGATCTTTTTCGGCGCGGCCCTGGCCAACGTGCTGCGCGGCGTTCCGCTCAACGCCGACGGATATTTCTTTCTGCCCCTGTGGACCAACTGGCAACCCGGAACAAATCCCGGAATTCTCGACTGGTACACGGTGATCGGCGGCCTAGTGGCGCTCGTAGCGCTCACCCTGCACGGGGCGTTGTGGCTCACCATCAAAACATCGGGCGAGCTGGAGCAGAGAGCGCGCAATGTAGTCACACCGATGGGTTTGATCCTTGCGGCGCTCACCGTCGTCAGCCTCTTCGCCACCATCGCCGTGAGGCCGGCGAGCCTCGATAACTACTTCCACTATCCAGTCACGTTCGTCGTGCCCGTGGGTGTAGTCGCTTCGCTGGCCGGCATCTGGCTCTGGAACCGGAAGGGGCAGGCGCTGAAGGCGTTCCTCGCCTCGTGCGTGTACCTGTTCTTTATGCTGGCAGGTGCGTGCTGGGGATTGTATCCGGTGCTTCTGCCGGCGACGACCGGCTCGGCCAACGACATCACGCTCGCGCGCGCCATCTCCGGCCCGCACACGCTAGCCGTCGGCTTGGTATGGTGGCTCTTCGGCATGACGCTCGCGGTTTGCTACGTGGTGTTTGTCTACAGCCGGTTCAAGGGGAAGGCGGACGCGGCCGGGCACTGATACTCGTACGCATCGGCGGCAGACTGCGACTCTGCTTGCGCAAATTGCGTAGATATTTACGCATTTTTTGCGTAAACACACTTTGCTTTCCGCGAACCGATCAGTGTTCACAGCGTCACCAGCGTCCTCGCCGCCGCCGCATGGCGAAATGCTTCGGCTTGGCTGTCCAGCTCCGGGTCCCAGTTTTTTGGCTGATAGATGCAGCAGGGTTCCTGGGCGAGCGGATCGCCGGTGACGGCGTAGGAGCGGGCACGCGAGCCGCCGCAGATCTCCTTGAATTCGCAGGCACCGCACTTGCCCTCGAGGCGCGAGGTGTCGCGCAGGGCCTTGAAGATGGGCGCGTTGCGGTAGATGTCGGCGAGCGGCGTCTGGCGAATGTTGCCAGCGTGGATGGGCAGGAATCCGCTGGGATAGACGTTGCCAACGTGGGAGATGAAGACGAAGCCCTTGCCGTCGTTGACGCGGCGTGTGGCCCAGCTTCTGTTGCGCGTTTCGGCGTCGGCCGTGGGGGCGCCGGGTTCGTAGCCGGGGGCTAAAGCCCCCTCATTGTTATCGGAGGCCTTTTCGGCACGACTAAAGTCGTGCCCTGACACGTCTCCTTCGCCGCGCCCCGACAGGTTTCCGTTCCCTGGGCCGGCTGCGGAGCCGGACCCGCCGGGGTGACCGTGCCCAATTCGCTTCTCCTCCAGGTTGTGCTGCAAGAGGTAGCGGCGGTAGTGCATGGCTTCGGTGGTCTTGATCTGGAAGTTGGCGCGGCGCGAGAGCTCGTAGATTTTGCCGAAGACCTGCTCGAACTCCTCGCCCGAGAGCAGGTCGTCGAGCTGGCCGCGGCCCACGGGAACGAGGAAGAAGACGTTCCACATGACGATGGCGAGCTTCTCGAACAGGTTGCAAAGGTTGTCGAGATCGTCGACGTTGTGGCGGCTGATGGTGGAGTGCACCTGAATGGGGATGCCGGCTTCGTTGGCCCACTCGATGGCCTGAATGGTGCGCGCCCAGGCGCCGGGCAGGCCGCGAAAGGCGTCGTGAATCTCGGGGGTCGAGCCGTCGAGCGAGATGCCGAGGCGCACCACGCCGGCTTCTTTCATCTTGAACATGGCGTCGCGGTCGAGCAGCGGCGTGGCGCTGGGGGTGACGGCAACTTGCACATTCTTGCTGGAGGCGTAGCGGATCAGGTCGAAAACGTCCTTGCGCTTGAGCGGGTCGCCGCCGGTGAAGACGAAGATGGGAATGTTCATGGCGGCGATCTGGTCGATGAGCGCCTTGCCCTCTTCGTGCGTGAGCTCGTCGGGGTGCGGCAGGGGCTGCGCGGCGGCGCGGCAGTGCTTGCAGGCCAGGTCACAGGACTGCGTGACTTCCCAGATGGCGAGGAAGGGCGATTCGTCGTAATCGATCCCGCCGCGGGCGGGAATGGAATGCATCGGCCGCATGAAACCTCCCGGCGAATCGTGACCGGCTGGCGCGCCGAAGGGTCCGGTGCCTGGGGATGGGAGGGTCTCCTGCCGAAAATCCCTGGCGCTGCTGGACGAACCGGCCGCGAACCAGGCAGGAAGAACCGCTCCCGAGGGCCACGATTCCGATCTAGGAGAGCAGTTCTTGGGTGGCCCGTGCTGTGATTCAGATCACTTTATGAGTTTCGATTCTGATGTGCGATCCCTCGGCTGGACAAAAGCGGGAAACGGGACCACAATCCTGTTAATTGATGGGCACGGCGTCGCGCCCCGCTTCTATATTGGCAATGCGGGCGGGCCGCGACTCGGTAATTGGCGCTTGCCAATCGAGATAAGGTGAGTCGGATCACCTTCTTGTGTGCGGCAAGGCACCGTAAGAAGGGCACTGGGAAAGGCACGATTCAACCGAAATTGAAGGAGGTTCCCATGGCCGTCGCACTGAAGCCGGGCTGGAGCAAGCCTTCCACGATCCTGTTTGCGACAGAGATCCCGGCAAATGAGAAAGCCTTTTCGTTTGCGCTGGCGCAAGCCAGGGAGTTCGGATCGGATCTGATTCTGTTTCACGCCTACGACACGCTGGTGGTGGCGGCATCGGAGGCCTCGGGCATCCGCTATTACGACTATGCCGCTGCGGCGCGAACCGAGAAGCACCATCTGGAGCCTCTGGCGCGGCGGGTGCGCGAAGCGGGCCTGAGCTGCGAGGTGGTGGTGCGGCCGGGACTGCCCGCCGACGAGATTCTGGCCTACACGCAGGAGCGGGAGATCGACCGGATCGTGATGGGCACGCACTCCCCCGGGCCGATCGGCAAGCTACTGGTGGGCTCGGTGGCCGAGGCGGTTTTGCGCACGGCTGCGTTGCCGGTGTATATCGTGGGCCCCGAGGCGGTGGACGGCAGCTATCGCAACTTCGCCACGCGCACGATTCTGTGTGCCGCCAGCATGCAGGAGGCGAGCACGGTGGTGGCGGCGTTCGCGGCAGAGCTGGCCGCACAGCATCCCGGGGCGCGATTGATTCTGCAGCACGTGATCCGGCCCCAGGAGCGGGAGGAGTTCCTGGCCGGGCGCTCGCTGGACGAGGTGGAAGCGGGCATGATCGCCCTGGTTCCGCAGAGGCTTCAGGGCCAGTTTGCGATCCAGAGCATTTTGGTTCCGGGCGACCCGACCGAAGAGCTGCTCTACCAGAGCCGCGCACAGCAGGCGGACCTGATCGTGCTTGGCGCACACGGAGCTTCGGCATTTGCCGCCATCACCCGGCACGGGGTTGTCTACAAGACGCTGGCCCACGCGCCTTGCCCGGTGATCACGCTTTCGCCGGTGGTGCTGGCTGGGTGCGGGTCGAAGGCGGAGAAGGTGCAGCCGGCGGAAGCCTATATGGCGGGCGTTTTCTAGAGCAATTCTCTGCCGGCTATTTGGTGAAGCACCGCCCGCAACTTGCGTCAACAGAGTCATTTGGGAAGAATCTCCGCTTTTCGCTGGGCTCAGTCGTCTCTGAATGCGGCGAGGAACCGTGGAAGCCGAAGTCGACGATGCGGTATACTCGCGGCAGAGGGCAGCCAGCAAGAACCGCTCGCCGAAGCGAGGTGCGTCTTCCACAGGGATTCCCTCAGCCGGACGACCGAGGTTCCGCCATCGGACACCAGGCGATGGCGTGCGGTGGTTCGCGTGCTGCGAAGTCCAATCGATAGTTTGAGTTGCGCTCTCTTTCCTGCCTCCTGTGTTCTTTGCGGCTCCTCCCTGCCGCGGCTTTCTTTGGCGCCAATTTGCCCTGCCTGTTGGACGGAGTTTCCTGTCCAGAGCGCGCCGGCGTGTGCGCGCTGCGGTGACGCGCTACGCACACCGGCCGGACCCGGCTATTCCCCTTTCTGCAAGACCTGCCGCCTAGCGCCACCGGCGTTCGAGAGGGCTGTTTCCTACGGTTTGTACCGGGACCGGATCCGGGAGGCGATTCACGCGCTGAAATACGACCGGCTGCGCCCGGCCGCGCGCGGGCTGGGCCGGTTGCTTGCCCAAGCGATTGCAAAACTGGCCGGCGAGGCTCCCGGCGAGATGCTGGTGATTCCGGTGCCGCTGCATCGCTCGAAGGCCGCGCAGCGCGGATTCAACCAGGCGCGTTCGCTTGCCGCCGAGGCGCTGCGATTCCTGGGCAAGAGCCATCCGCAGTGGCGGCTCACTCTGGCGCCGAGCACGCTCATGCGTCTGCGCGCCACCGACAGCCAGGCCGGCCTGACTCCGCGCCAGCGCCGTTTGAATGTGCGCGGAGCATTCTCGGTTTCCGATCCGGCCCAGGTGCGGGAGCGGCACGTTCTGCTGGTGGACGACATTCTGACCACGGGCGCGACAGCGCGCGCGGCCTCCGAGGCGCTGCTTCGGGCCGGAGCCGCATCGGTTTGGGTGGCGACGCTGGCGCGTGCGCAGCGTGGTTCTGCAATTGGGAAGGAATTCTACTATTCGGGTGAGGAGAGTGCGGAAGCGATCGAGGACGTGGCGTCTGCTGTGCGTTCCGGCTCAAGCCCGTCGTCTTTGCGGGAGCAACCGTCGTTCTGAGCAGGGGGAAGCGATGTCGCTGGGAAAAGCCATGATCCATGCGCGGAAGCAGAAGGCGATCGTCAAGGCAGCGGTGCTGGGCGGCGAGCCGGGCGCCGTTCAGCATGCCCACACGCACGTTCTGCAGATGCCGGTTCTGGTGCTGAATGCCTCCTACGAGCCGATCAATATTTGCGGCGCGCGGCGCGCGCTAGTGCTGGTGCTCAAAGGCATTGCGCGCACCGAGGAGGAACACGGCCTTACGCTGCGCGCACAGCGCACGATCATCGCGATGCCCTCGGTGATCCGGCTACTCGAATATCGCCGCATTCCCCATCAGACGCGCGCCCTTTCGCGCAAGAACATTCTGCTGCGCGACCGCAACACCTGCCAGTATTGCGGCGAGGCATACCCGCCCAGCGACCTAACGCTGGATCACGTGGTGCCGCGCTCGCGCGGCGGTAACTCGACCTGGGAAAACCTGGTGGCCTGCTGCCACGAGTGCAACCGCAAGAAGGGCAACCGTCTGCTTAGCGAGATCGACGATATGATTCTGCTGCGCGAGCCGCGTCCCTTCTCGCTGCATACCAGCCGGCAAATCATGCGCATGCTGGGCCGCAGCGACGACCGCTGGCGGAAGTACCTGTTTTATTAAAAGCTGCTACAAGACCTGTTTCCGATTGCCTTGCTGCTTCCTCTTGGGCTGAAGCGCCTCATTTTATTGCCGTTTTTCAGCACGAGGCTCAGAGGGCGCCAACCGCCCTGAACCGAGCCGAGTGAGGAAACAACCTCCGCACAAATCCCGCGCCTGAGGCATCGCAGTCATCGCCTGAACCCTCGGCGCGCCTTCGCGAATCTATAACAAAGTACGCAAGAGGTAGACGCCGCCGGACGCATGGTTCGCCGCAGCATCCGGCCCGAAGCACGACCGCACTTCCCCGGCTATCGCACAATCGATCGCTCGAAAAGACAGAGGAGAAGACTGTTGTCAGCGACTGACACCACACTGCCGCCTCCGCCCGCCGATCCCTCATTCGAAGGGGAGGGCACCGGAGCGGACGCGGCGCCGCGGCCAGCGCGGATGGAGAATCCGAATCTCGCGCTTCCGACGCACTGGAAGCCGAGATCGAACCCGTGGCTGATCGCGATGACGGTTGCGCTGGCGGCGTTCATGGAGGTGCTGGACACATCGATCGCCAACGTGGCTTTGCCGCACATCGGCGGCACGCTGGGGGCAAGCACCGACGAAGCGACGTGGGTGCTTACCAGCTACCTGGTGTCGAACGCCATCGTGCTGCCGCTGGGCGGATGGGCCTCGTCGCTGATGGGGCGGCGGAACTTCTTCGTTTTCTGCATCACGATCTTTACCATCGCCAGTTTTCTGTGCGGCGCGGCGCCATCGCTGCCCATTCTCCTCGTTTGCCGCGTGCTTCAGGGAGCGGGCGGAGGCGGCATGCAGCCGATGGCGCAGGCCATCATGGCCGACTCGTTCGAGCCGCACAAACGCGGCCAGGCGTTCGCGCTTTACGGGCTGGTGGCAGTGCTCGCGCCGTCGATCGGTCCAACGCTGGGCGGCTGGATCACCGACAACTTCTCCTGGCGGTGGATCTTCTTCATCAACATTCCGGTCGGAATTGTCGCCTTCTTCCTTGTCATGCGGATGGTCGAGGATCCGCCCTGGATCAAGGCCGATCCTTCGCGTCTGCGCAACATGGACTATCTCGGCCTCGCCTTTCTGGCCCTGGCTATGGGCGGGCTGCAAATCATGCTCGACAAGGGAGAAGAAAACGACTGGTTCTCCTCGCCCTTCATCTGCTTTTTCGGCGTTCTCTTCGTGGCCAGCCTGGTGGGCCTCTTTGTCTGGGAGTGGAGACAGAAGGATCCGCTGATCAATCTGCGGCTTTTCGGCTACAGGAACTTTGCGATCTGCTGCTTCCTGATGATGCTGGTGGGCGGCGTGCTGAACGCCAACACGGTCTTGCAGCCGCAATTCACGCAGCAGTTGCTGGGTTATAACGCGACCACCGCCGGACTGGCTCTGACCGCGGGCGGCTTCACGCTGGTGTTTATGATGCCGCTGGCCGGAATCGCCACCGGAAGGATTGCCGCACGATGGCTGGCGGCGTTCGGCTTCACCCTGCTGGTGATCACCTTCCGCTACGCGGCCGACGTGACCAACCTGCAGATGAGCTTCGCCGAGGCTTCGTGGCTGCGCGTGGTGCAGATGCTTCCTCTGCCGTTCTGCTTCATTTCCATCACCAATGCGGCGTACGTGGGAATGCCCCGAGAGCAAAGCAACCAGGTCTCCGGCCTCATCAACTTCGTGCGCAACATCGGAGGCTCGATCCTGATTGCGATCACCAACGCCCAGGTGACGAGCCGCGCCACGTGGCACGAGCAGCACTTGCAGCAGGCGATGCAGCCGGGAAGCATCGCGTTCGAACAGCACAAGCAGGCGCTGATGGCGGCCTTCGGCGGGGGATTCGGCGCGCCGAACAGCGCCGCCATGGCGTTGACGCAGATCTACAACCAGTTGAACGACCAGGCTCGGATGCAGGGGTATCAGGACGTCTACATCGAGCTTTCGTGGGTATCAGTCGTCCTGATCGTGCTGGCCTTTCTGCTGAGCAAGAACCGGCCGGGCCAGAGCGCCGGCGGCGGCGCCATGCACTAGAGCGGTTCCAGAATTCACGTGCCCTTTTGAGGGTGGCGAAAGGTGGCGTTTTCTTAAGGAAAACGCCACTCAACAGCAGTGGTTCCGGGGTACAGCAATTCTGGAACCGCGGTAATACCGTGACTTCGTAGATTCGTAATCAAGTTAGGTGCTTTGGGGGGAGGCGGTTGAGCGGGACATCGAAAGCATGAGGTGGCGCAACGGGCGGTACTAATGACTTGCTGACCCGTAGTGAGGAAGCCGGGGTGTCAGGCGGCGCACCAGAAACTCCTGAAACAGGTTCTGGATCGCGCCTTCGCCCGCGCCGATGGCCGCATTGGCAAGGGTCACCTGCACGCCGCTCCGGTCGCTGGGCGGGTAATAGAGATTCGAGATGCCGCCCGACGCCAGCCCGCCCAGAATCCCCGAGTAACTCGGCTGCCAGTGCCCGTTGTCGCCCTTGCAGATTACAGAGTTCGCAATGGCGTACATCGCGCGCGACCAAATCGATCCGTTCCCCTTGTAGAAGTAGCGCGGATCCTGCCGGAAGAGCGACGGCAGGACGGCGCCGGTCAGCATGGTGTTGACAAACGTATCGGCAGTATTCGCGCCAAAGCGCTTGCCGTACCCCTGCGCGCCCTGCCCATATCCGGCAAAGGTATTGCTTCCCTGCTCCATTCCGGCAACCGCTCCGGTCATGAACCATGTGACGGGATCGATGGAGGACTTCCACGCCAGATGGTACTTCTGGCGCGTGGTCAGCGGAACGGGGTGGGGATCGTAGCTGACGTAGTAATTAGGAAAGAATCCCAGCACCCTCTGTTGCTCCTCCAGGTTGACTTGCTCTTGCGCAATCTCCTCCTGCGATGCGGCGGAGACCCGCACATAGCTCGACGCGGCCGCCATTGGCAGCACAATCGAGTGCGCATCGAAGGCTTCGCCATCGCGCAGCACACCGCAGATGGTCTGGGTGGCAAAACCGGCCGACGAAACGACGATCTTGAAGGTCCCCGCAGGCAAGTTCGCAAAGTTAAACGCGCCGCCGCCGTCGGTCTGCTGGGTTGCAGTGATGGGATCGTCGGCCAGGGTCAGCTCGAGATCGACTTGCACACCCTCGTAGACCGTTCCATCGGCGCTCGCCACGACTCCGTGAATGCTCCCCTGGGGCGGCGCCGGGACATCGGAAACGGCCTGTGGAGCAACCTGTTGCGCAGGCGCAAGCAGGGCAGCCGCGAGCAACGACACACAGACGCCGAGGCCGGCGCGCAGGAAGCGCAGCCGATGCGCGCCGTGCGGCGCGACGCGCTTGCTTGGATCGTTCGCGATCAGAAATGCACCATTAGCCAGTCCAACTCGATCTTCTAAAAGGATCAGTTTGCGAGGAATACCACTTTTGACTTAGACGGCAAACTGGGCAGCGATCGAGATGGCGACCGAAGAAGAAATGATGACTTTCGTGCCTGGAGCCGGGGAAACGATGCCGGGAAGTCGTTGAGTTCCGTCGCCTAGACCGGATTAGGAATTCACGTAGGGCGTTCGACATTGTGCGAGGTGCCGTTTTCTTGAGGAAAACGGCACTTGAGCGCATCAACCCACCCTATATCAATTCCTAATCCGGTGTAGCCAGCAGTCGGCGCCGCCCGTCGCCTCACTCCGGCCGTCCCGTATAGTGCTGCACGTGGTGCACCACCGTGTGGTCCTCGAGCGACTCGAGATGTGTGGTCACCTCCGCCGGCATCTCCAAATCCCGCGCCAGCCGCTCTTCGACCTCGGTCGCAAGCCGGTGTGCCTCGCCCAGCTTCATGCTGTCTGGGAACAGAAGGTGGACTTCGACGATTTGCCGGTAACCGGTCGTGCGGAAGCGCACTCCGTGATATTCGAGGCCAAGCTCGGCGCAGATGGCGTCGAGGTGCGCGCGAATCCGGTGGCCAACGGAGGGATCGGAGTAGTCGAGCAGTCCCTTGAGCGATTGCGCGATCAGCCGGCTCCCCGACCATAAAATGTTGGCCGCAACCGCAAGCGCGATCAGCGGATCGAAGGGCTTCCAGCCCGTCGCCATGACCAGCACCAAACCGCCAACCACGCCGAAGCTGGTCCAACTGTCGGTCAGTACGTGCTTCCCGTCCGCCTCCAGAATCAGGGAGCGATTGGCCCTGCCTACCCGCAAAAGGTACCAACCCAGCGCGGCGTTCAGTACACCCGCCGCCAGGATCAGCGCCACGCCCTGTCCCAGGTCCTGGAGCGCCAGGCCGCGTCTCCACTTTTCGATTGCGGCAACCACGATGCCTGCAGCGGCCAGCACGATCATTGTGCCTTCGAAGCCCGCAGAAAAGAAGGCGATCCTCTCGTAGCCGTATTGGAAGTGAGGAACCGCGGGGCGCGTGCTGAGCCACAAACTGAAGACTGCAAAAGCGACGGCTACGACGTGGACCACCGATTCAGCGGCATCGGAGAAGATTGCCGACGATCCGGTCAGCCACCAGGCCGTCATCTTCCCGGCAAGCATCAGCAGGCCAACGATCAGCGACAGCCGCACGGCAAAGCGCGCATCGCGGTGCTGCACCAGCCGCAGATCCGGCGGGTCCTGATTCGGCGCGTCCTTCATAGCCGATGTCCCATGATCCTGCCAGATTTTCCGCTGGCACCCAGTCTACGCGCAAGTCGATGCTTGGCAAGTGCGGCGCAGGAAACGGCCTTCTTCACCGTTATTGCACCTCGCCGATATACACCCCATACGGTCCCAGAGCGATGTGGATTGGCGCAACCGGGTCCGCCGCTCCAGGCGTCTTCAGCAGCGTTCTAAGCCGCCGCCCATTCAAGCCCGTTCCGGAGCCGCCGAGGTTCACAATCTGCGGCGCAGCCGTGAAATTCACGCTCACCACCACGGGCCGTGCGCCGGGCGCTTGCCGCATCCAGCTCAGAACCATTGTGTTTTGCCTATCCAGCATGATGTTCGCTCCGTGCTCGAACGCCGGATTAGTCTTCTTCAGCCGAATCAGCGCCTTGTACCAGTTCAGCAACGAATCGGGATTGCTCTCCTCAGCCTTCACGTTGATGGTTGCCGCGCTGGGCGGGACCTGCAGCCACGGAGCGCCGGTCGTGAAGCCTGCGTTCGCGCTTCGATCCCACTGCATCGGCGTGCGCTCGCCATCGCGGCCCTTGTCGTTTGGCCAACCCGTAACCCCAACCGGATCCTTTACGTCCTCTTTGCGCTTGGGCGGCGTCGTCTCCATCCCGATCTCGTCGCCGTAATAAAACAGCGCCACCCCCCGGCTGGCAAAGAGAACCGTCGCGATGACGCGCTCAATCTCCGTATCGTGTACGCCGTCGCCGTAGCGCTCGTCAATCCTGGGATTGTCGTGATTATCGAAAAACAGCAGGGGGATGTTGGCGCCGAGGCCGGTTTCCGCGTCGATCAGCTTCTGCCTGAACTTTGTCACGTCCAGCTTGTTGATCATGCCCACCTGCGTATCCATCGGCAGGTGAAACTCCGGCTTCTCGGGCGTTCCATACATCTTTTTCAGATCGCCGATATTGGGCAGGTACGTCTCGCCGATCATCACGCGCGCACCAGGAAATTCGTCCCGCTCGAACTTGTCGGCCTCCGCGCGCATTTCCGCGATCACCTGGTGCACGCCCGGCAGATTCTGGGTCTTCGATCCGTCGAGCTTTGGATCTCCGTAAACGTTGATAACCGGCTTGCCGTCCTTGTCCAGCACCACGCCCTCGTCGGCAAGGCCAGGGTCCTCGAACAGCGTGGTGATAGCGTCAAACCGGAAGCCGCCCACGCCGCGCTTCAGCCAGAAGGCCATGATGTTCTTGAAGGCCTGATGCACCTCGGGATTGTGCCAATTCAGGTCTGGCTGCTGGACGTAGAACTTGTGATAGTAGTATTGCCGCGTCTTCTCATCCCACTCCCACGCCGAGTGTCCGAAGGCCGATTGCCAGTTATTCGGCGGCTCACCCTTGCTTGTCTCCGTCTCATCCCTGCCGTCGCGCCACACATACCAGTCGCGGTATGGATTTGTGCGCGACGAACGCGACTGAAGGAACCACTCGTGCCGATCGGAGGTGTGGTTCATCACCAGGTCCATGATCACGCGGATGTGACGCTTGCCTGCCTCAGCCACGAGTTGGTCAAAGTCGGCCAGGGTGCCGTACTGCGGATCGATGTCGCGGTAATCCGAAATGTCGTAACCAAAATCCACCTGCGGCGAAGGGCACACAGGCGTCAGCCAGATCGCGTCCACGCCCAGTTCCTTCAGGTAGTCGAGCCGGAGCGTAATCCCGTTCAGGTCGCCGACCCCGTCTCCGTTCGTGTCCTGAAAACTGCGCGGGTACACTTCGTAGATCACGGCGTTCTTCCACCAATTCAGCTCGCGCGCTCGCTCTGTGCGCTGCGCTGCCGCCTCTTGCTTTCCCTGCGCCGTTTGCCCGCCTGCGGCGATCGCCGCAGCCGCCACGATCAGTCCCACGGCGCAGCTTTCGATCGCCCTCGACATTCGATTCCCCGTGAGCATGGCGGTCACCTCGCTCTATTCCTGTTTCTCAACCGAACCACGCCGAACGTTCGATTCCCGAGTATCGCGGAGGCGACGGCGCGATCGAAACCAGACAATCCATGCTAATTCGGCTGGCCCGGAATCTGCGGCGATGTGTGTGTGGGCGGAAGAATGTCGACCCCGAACTTGGGATCCTCGACCGTGCCGCCGATGTGAATCGAAACCAGGGTTCCCGCTCCGTCCTTCTTGAAAAAGGCGTCGGCCGGCTTCAGAAGGGCGCCCTTCCATCCACCCACCATCTGCGACACGGTGGCCTGGGTTCTGGCGGTTCCTTTGAAATCGAGCCCGCCGCGGTCGAGGTCGTAGGTTCCTGCCAAGTCGATCTCCGCTCCCGGCACGGTGTATTGCAGATTGGGTAGCGTGATAATGCCTTCCGCCATCGTGAAGTGGCTGGTGATCACTGAGCGTACGTCCACTCCGCCGCTCATTGCATCCTTCACTCGGCCTTGCCCGCGCAGGCTCAGCTCTTGCACGTCTTTCTGGAATTTGCCGTTGGTGAACTCGGCGTCCTGGAGCACGAAGCTCCCATTCAGCTTCAGGCGATCGTGGACCGGGTCGGTTCCGGGCGGAATCTCGAGTGTCGTCTTCAGCGCCAACGCGCCGGTTAGGAGGGGCGTTCCGCTCTTGCTGGCCAGGCGCAGGAAGTCCTCGATCCGTCCGCGGTCCACGTCAACGTTCAACGAGATCTCGTGCCCACCCGGCAGCACGGAGCCATTGGGCATGGTGGCGGCCGGAACGCGGACAATCCGGCCCTCGGCCGTAAAGTGCGAGCGGCCCAGGACCGCGTCCACTGGCTGCAGCCACGTATCGCCGTCCGTTCCGTCCACATTGGCGTGGAACCGGGTGTGCAGGGGCAGCGCCGTGCCGAAGTGCGTCAGCCGGAAATCGGGCGTGTCCGCCATCCCGTCCACGGTCATGTCCCGGAGCGTGCCCTGGTACCCGCCGGCCGAGGTCAGGATTCCCGCGATGCCGTGAAAGACGCTCAAGTCGGCGCGCTCAAGCCGGTAGTTACCCGAGATCGCGGTCTCGCCGGGGTCCTCGACCACCCAAGGGCCAATGCTCCCAGAGGCCACGATCGTTCCTTTGGGCCGCGGGTTGGTCAGCTCCGCCTCGAAGCGCATTGGGCCGCCCGCGCTTACGTTCGCGATCCTGAATCGCTGGATGTCGAACTCGAGCGGCAGCTTTCCGGGCTTGCTTGTCTCCAGCGTCAGATGCGCGTCTTTGCACTCGACGCTGTCCACCTCGAGGCGCAGCAGTGCGGAGCCATTCCACGTTTGCGGCGCCGTCTGGGGCGAACCGCCCTTCGAAAGGTGAGTGAAATGCGGCTTCGCCGGCACATCGACGACCAGCCCCATCAGCTCGACCGTCGAAATCCGAATCGGCTCACCGGGCTTCAGGCGCAGCGGCGCATCAAAGCGGAACTCCGCCAGTTGGATCAGGGGCTTTGTCCCACTCGCTCCACCGGCCGTATTCGACGCGGGAACCGTCACTCCCGCCATGTGCGCGGGCGGCCAGATGCGCAATCCTCTGCCCTCGGCCCGCAGGCCGTCGATCAGCGAGACGTGGAAGCTGTCGAGCTCTACGCGCGCGTGAAAATATTCACCGAGCTTTTCGACGATCGCGGCGCGCAACATGGGCTCGACCCGGCGCAAGGCGACGGAAATCGCAACGCCAAGGCCAACAAGGGCGAGCAGAAGTGCGATTGCGAACCATTTGAGCCGCCGATGCCTGCGCCAAAACCTCGAACGCTTCGCCGCCATGCCGAGTCCTTGCCTGCGATTATTCTCGCAGGATTCCTTCGCGCCTCAGTTGGAACTGCCTCACTGTTTGACGCTTTCCGTACGGAAACTCGGACCGGGAGCCGCGACCCGCCGCGTGCATCCATGCCGCCCTTCCCTGCGTCTCTCAGCTCCACAATTCGTGTCTTTCTATTTCCTGCCTTCTTGTTCCATCGTCTCCGGTGCTTTAGACTCTTGTTCATCGATGCAAGCGCTCATCGAAAGTCTCGTAAAGCTCCAGGCCATTGAGCTCGACCGTGCGCGCCTCCACCAGGAGATCCGCGGACTGCCCGCCGAGATCGCTCGCGCCGAGGCCGCGCTGGCCACTGCCGAGAAGCAGGCGGCCGGAGCATCCGACGCGTTGAATCGCGAAGAATTGCTGCGCACCCGCCTGGAGCGCGAGATCGCCACCCATCGCCAGAAGGCGGAGCGGTTTCGCGTTCAACTGGATTCCGTCACCACTCCGGAGCAGGCGGCGGCTATCGAGCACGAGGTTCAGTTCGCTTCTTCGGAGGCGGAGCGCCTGGAAAACGACGAATACGCAAGCCTGGAGCGCACCGAGACGCAGGAGGGCGCGCTGGCCCAGGCGCGAGCGATGGTGGAACGGCTGGCCGCCGAGGTGGATGCCGCTCGCGCCAGTGTTGCCGCCCGCAAGCAGGAACTCACGGCCGAACTTGCCGCGCTCGACGCCAACCGGGAGACCGTTCGCGCGGCCATCGATCCCGACTGGTTGGCTCGCTTCGACCGCATCGCCGCCGCACGCGGCACCGGTATCGCGCGCGCCGAGAATCAGCAATGCACCGGCTGCCGCATGGGCGTCCGTCCGCAGGCCTGGAACGAGCTTCGCGACGGGGCTTTGCTCTCCTGCGACAGTTGCAGCCGTCTGCTTTATTGGGACCCGGCACTTGCGCCGGCGCCCAAGGAGCCGCAGCCGGAGCCGATCCCCGGAGCAGGCCGCGCCCCGCGCAAGCCGCGACCGGCGGGCGTGTAAAGACTGTTCGCCCCTGCTACCCTTGACTCGGGAGGACAGTGATCTCCGCGCGCTGGAACGCGCGAGCGCCGACAACCGATCACTGAGGCCCCAACTGTAAGGAGCTTCCCCCGTGCAGCGCATCTGTGTCGATATGGACGAGGTGATGGCGGATACGCTCTCCGAGCACCTGCGCCGCTACAACCAGACCTTCGACGAGGACGTGACGGCGGACGATCTTGCCGGCAAAGGCCTTTGGGAGGTCGCTCCGCAAGACCGCCAGGCGCAGCTCCGGGCCTTTCTCGACGCCGAGGACTTTTTCGAGGACCTGCCGCTGATGCCCGATGCGCAGGAGGTTCTGAAGGAACTCTCCACGCGCTTCGAGATCTATATCGCCACGCAGGCCATGGCGGTGCCCAATTCGCTGGGCTCGAAGTACCGCTGGCTGCAGCGCCACTTTCCGTTCATCCCGCCGTCGCGTTACGTCTTCTGCGGCAACAAGAGCATTCTCCGCGCCAACTACCTGATCGACGACCAGCCCAAAAACCTGCTTCGATTCGAGGGCCAGGGGCTGCTCTACACCGCGCCGCACAACCTGGCGGTGACGGACTTTGTCCGCGTGAATGACTGGCGCGAAGTGGCCGAGTACTTTGCCTCGGTTCGCGCCGAATCACCGAATCCCGCCTGATTTTCCGTGTGACCAAAGACTCGCCCGCTGCCACGCCGCATCGCCGTTCCCTGCTCGAAATCCGCTACCATGAACCATGCGAGTGTCTCGCCCCCATTCCAAGCTGCGAATCACGCGGCGCCGCTTCCTGAAGGCAAGCGCGTGCGCCGGCGCCGGTCTGGCGCTCTATTCCGGCGAGGTCGAGCGGCATTGGCTCGAGATCACCCGCGGCGACGTTTACCTTCCCGGCCTTTCCAAGGCATTTGACGGCTTCCGCATCGCGCAGCTCAGCGACATCCACCTGGATCGATTCACCGAGCCGTTCTTCCTGCGCGACGCAGTGAACCACATCAATCGCATGAATCCCGATGCGGTGTTTCTGACCGGCGACTATGCGACCCATGGACCTGGTTCGCGGTGGTTCGCGATTGGCCAGACGTGGCAATGCGCCAATCTGCTCAATGAGCTTCAATGTCCCCACCGCTACGCGATTCTCGGCAACCACGACGTGCTGATTGGACGAAAACGCGTAATCCCCGCGCTGACCGCGAATGGCATTACCGTGCTCGACAACGCGCACGTGGCGATCGAACGCTCCGGCGCCCGGTTCTGGCTTGCCGGAATCGACGATCCCGTCGAGGGCGACCCCGATCCCGACGCGGCTATCCCAGCTTCGATCCGCAACGTGCCGCACGAACCCATTGTCCTTCTCTGTCATGCGCCGGACTACATCGACGATTTGGTGGCAATGCCCGCCGGACAGACGGTTTCGCTCGTGCTTGCCGGCCACACGCACGGCGGCCAGGTTTGCCTGCCGTTCGTCGGCCCCCTGGCGTTGCCGGAACTCGGCCGCAAATATGCACAGGGCTGGTTCCGCCTGGGGACCGTGCAGCTTTACGTCAATCGCGGTCTCGGCACGGTGAACCTTCCGTTCCGACTCGACTGCCCGCCGGAGATCGCGCTCTTCACATTGCGTTCTGCCTGAGCGCCTGCCGGCGCCCGCGCCGCTCACGCCCCGGCGATCGTCATGCCGTCAATGCGAAGCGTAGGCGCAGCCACCGAGCCGCGAAATATCAGGTCGTTGCCGACAGCCGTCACGTTGCGCAGCATCTCGGCCAGGTTGCCTGCGATCGTAACCTCTTCGACGGCGTGGGTCAGTTGGCCATTCTCGATCCACAATCCGGTTGCGCCGCGCGAGTAGTCGCCGGTCACGAGATTCGTGCCGTAACCCATCAGGCCGGTTACATAGAGGCCCGCAGAAACTTCCGCGACGATCTGCTCGGGCGTGAGCTTGCCCGGCTCGAGAAAGAGGTTGCCGCAGCCGATCCCCGGTGCGCCGGCCAGTCCCCGCGCCGCATTGTGCGTGGACTTCATCCCCAGCTTGCGCGCGGAGTAAGTGTTCAGCAAATAGTTGCGCAGTACGCCATTCTCCACCACGACAGTGCGCCGCGAGGGCAGGCCTTCGTCGTCGAAGGGAGAGGTTCCGAAGCCGCCGGCGCCGTTGGGAAGCAGCAGAGTGTTGTCGTCCACGATGGTGAGATCCGGAGCGGCAATCGTCTGGCCGAGCCGACCCGCGAGAAACGAGGCGCCACGCCAGATGGCGTCGCCGGAAGCGGCCTCGAAGACCGCGCCGACGAGTGTGCGCGCCGTCTCCGGAGCAAACACGATGGGCACGCGCTGGGTTGCCACGCGCCGCGCTCCAAGCCGCCGCAAGGCGCGCCGCGCCGCTTCTTTGCCGACGGCCTCGGGCGATTCCAGGTGCGCCAGGGAGCGGGCGCTCGACCACCACGCGTCGCGCTGCATCTTGCCGCCGGCGTCGGTAGCCAACGGCGACGCCGCGACGCCTGCGTAGCTTGTGCGGTAGCTGTCCGCAAAGCCGCGCGAGTTGGCCATGGCTTTGTATCCGGTGGCAATGTCGAAGCTGCCGCCGTCGGAGTTTGCGATGCGCGGGTCGGCAGCCATGGCCGCGGCTTCGGCGCGCCGCGCCCACTCGATGCGCTCCGGCCCGGCCAGCGAATACACGTCGTCGTAGTAAAGGTGCAGATCGCCGGAAACGGAGCCGAATTCGTCTGGATCCGGCAGGCCCGCGAAGGGGTCTTCCTCGGTCACCTTGGCCAGCGCCAGCGCCCCGTGGACAAGCTGCCGGATTCCCTCGGCAGTCAGGTCGCTGGTGGATGCCGAGGCCGAGCGCGCGCCCAGAAACACACGGATGCCGAGCCCGCGCGAGCCCGATTCCTTCAGCGTCTCCACTTCGCCCAGGCGCACGGTCACGCTGAATTCGTCGCCCTCGCGCGCCACGGCCTCCGCGTCGGTGGCGCCTGCGCGCATGGCCTGCGCGACGACGCCAGCGGCTAGAGCCTTGAGATCAATCGCGGTTTCGTCGGAGGGCGCAGCAGCTTCAGGCATGTCCCCAAGCTATCAAAGGCAGGGGCGCGCGGGCACGAGCGGTGGGTTCCCGGGAGTGCGATGGAGAAGGAGGAAGGAGGTTTTACGCCGTCAGCCGTTCGAGCTGTTCCGGCCTTAAGATGGTCAGGCTGGTGCCCTTGATGGTGATCCACTGGTCGCGGCGGAACTGGTTCAGCAGCCGCGTTACGGTTTCGCGCGAGGTGCCCGCCATGTTGGCGATCTCTTCGTGCGTGAGGGCCATGGTAAAGCGAATCTCCGGCTTGCCGTTGGCCGCCGCGCGCCCCCAGTCGAGCAAGAGCCGCGCCAGGCGCCCGGCCGCCGAGCCCGAGAGCGCCAGCCGCTTGGCGTCGTGGAACACGGTCAGGTACTCGCCGGAGAGCGATTGGGCGGCGTGCATCGAAGCGATGCCGTGGCGGCTCAGGAATTCGACGAACTCCTGCTTGCGAACCGTTTTGACCTGACAGGGCTCGATGGCCTCGGCCGTCACTTCGTGCGGCACATTGGCCAGCACCGCGCTGAGTCCCATCACGTCGCCCGGCCCGGCGATCTTGAGGATCATTGTCTTGCCGTCGCGCGAGGTGGACGAAATCTTCACTTGCCCAAAACAGATGATGAAGACGTTGCGCGCCGGATCGCCCTCGGAGAAAAGCTTGGCCCCGCGAGCATGACTCATCATGATTCCGATCTGGTCGTAATCCGCCAGCGCTTCCGGCGTCAGATCACAGAACATCCGCAGATGGCGGTGCTCGCAGTTGAGACAATCTTCCGGAGGGTGATGAGAATGGAGTGAAGCCATACGGGTACCGAAGGGGCTCGGGCTAGGAGAAGTATATCGCAAATCCTTTGCCCGCATGCCTTGTTTTAACCCCAACGGTTCCCGTCTCGAACCCGGGTCGCAATTCGAGCCGATTTCTAGCCCCGGCCCGCTCCGTTGCCGTGGCGCCGGGCAGGCACCACACGCGTCAGGCAACAGGTGATGTAGGCGCGCGAAACCTCGCGCGCAAGCTCCTCCAAAAGCCGCATCCGCAGCGGCGGATAGCTCTCAAACGCCCTTTGCAGGGCGTCCTGCGGCAACAGCAGCAGCGATCCGGGAGTGACCGAACTCAGAGTATAGCTATGGTGCCCATCTCCGAGCGTTGCAGCCAACTCCACCAGGTCCCCGGGGCGCGCCGACCCGAGGGTCACCCGCATGTCAAAGCGCTCCGCCTTGCGGACAAAGTCCCCTGAAACAACAACATAGAGGCCACTGGAAGCGTCATTCTGGCCGAAGACGACCTGCCCGGAGTCGCACTCAATGTTCTTTGATGCGCTGTTCAGCAGATCGCCGGTCTCCGCTGGGCACTCGAGGAGCTCCGCAAGCGGATGCGCCGCTACGGCTGCCAGCCGTTCCAGCGGCGTGTCAGTTTGTACGGTCAGGTCTGCCATCATTTCGCCCCGCTTCGAGTCTCCCGGCGATTTTGTCCACCGCAACTCCGCATCTGGCTGGCACCCTTGCGTTCTGCGCAAACCAGGCTTCCTTGTTCGGCAGGCCACGGCGTCACCGCGTCGAGCCATTCCGGTCCGCAGTTGCTTTCGGCTGGACAAGACAGTGGGGCATCTCCTTTCATTCGCCCATTCCGATTGGAAAGATCGCGCCCTTGCGGGCACGATTCTGCTTTGCTACTCCTGTGCGGTCGTCAGCCGCCCGGCGTCGGCTCGCGCTCCTGCTGGAGGAACGCAAAGAACAGGCACGCGCGATGAGGACAGCAAGGCAAACGCCGTGCCATGCGGCCCCGGACTCGCACTGGCCCGTTTGACCCCCGCAACGAGGATGCAGGGGTGGTTTTCGTCAATCGCTTGAGCGACAGCTTCAGACGGATTCCCATCTTTGACGAGGCATTGCACCGTCGCCTTGCCCTCGACCCGGACGCCAAAGTCCTCCAGTCGGGCAGCGCAGGGATTCAGCCCGGCGGCAAGCTCGGCGGCGGTCCGCACATGCAGAACAAGCAGCGGCCGAACAAAGGTCTCGGCCAGAGAGTATGCGGTTGCGGCAGCTTCAGCAGCCGCTTCGTTCCGCTCCATGGTCAGTAAGACCGGGCCGCCGGGCGTGGGGCGATTGGGGCCTGCATTCCAATCCGCCGCAACTGCCAGCACTGGACAGGGCGCCAGCCGCACGAGTTGCTCGGCGATTGCGCCCACAACCACCGGCCCCGCGCCTTCCATCCCTTTGGTGCCAATCACGATCAGGCCGGCCTCGTACTGCCGCGCCACATCGACGAGCATCTCGGCCACTGCCCCCTGCCGCACCTCGGAGTGACTATGAATCCCCTCGCGGAGCAGGTCGCCCGCGAGCTTGTCCAGCACTTTGCGCGCCTCCGCGGTCAGATGGCTGGCAACGTTATCGGGCAGAGCGTCGACGGCGGCGTACTCCATGGGATCGAGCCCGTGCGCCAGCACAATCCGCGACCCGTAGCTCGCGGCAAGCTTCCGCGCATACTCCAGAGCCGCCTCTGCTTGGCCGTGAAGGTCCGTTGCAACCACAATGGTCTTGAGGCCGTTCGAAAAGCTCATGGATGTCGCTCCGGGGCTGGCGCCATGCCCGTCTCTACCAGAGACCTGAGTGTGCGCCCCCGCCCCGGAGGCGGGCAGTGACCCCATTCACCCCCCCCTGTGATTCGAGTCACATCAAACAAAACATTGATTCCGAAGAAGAAAGGTCAGATTCTGCCGCGTTTGGCGTTTCGTTGCTGCCTGATCCGAACGCTGCCCTTCGCACTCGTTTCGCGGTGCGGGAGCGTTCAATGGGACTCGGAATTGCCCGTCCGCCCCCTCCAGCTATACACTCGGCGGTCAAATGCGATACCGTTTGCCCGATGAGGAAAATCCTATGAATCGCACCCATTCGCTGTCTCGTTCGTTCCTTCTGGCCGGGTTGCTTTCCTGGTCCGGTTGTCTCCTCGCCGCAGCGCAGGCCCCCGTGCCCGACTCCCCCGCAATCGAAGCCCAGGCGCACGCCATGATCGCCAAGCTCACGTTGAAACAGAAGGTCGAGTTGTTGGGAGGGATTGACGGGATGTTTACCCGGCCGATGCCGGCAATCGGCCTGCCCAGCTTCAAAATGTCCGACGCCTCGGTTGGCGTCCGCACCTGGGGACCCACCACCGCCTACGCAGGCGGCGCCGCGCTGGCGGCAACGTGGGATCCGGAGTTCGCACGGAAGCTCGGCGAGAGCCTCGGCCGCGACGCCCGCGCCCGCGGGGTCAACTTCCTGCTCGGTCCCGGCGTCAACATCGCGCGCTCGCCCGTGTGCGGCCGAAACTTCGAATACCAGTCCGAGGACCCGTTCCTGAACGCCACCCTTGTCGTGCCCTTCATCGAGGGCGTGCAATCGCAGGGCGTTGTCGCCACCGTCAAGCACTACGCCCTCAACGATCAGGAGTTCAATCGGCACGACGCCAGCTCGGATGTGGATGAGCGCACCATGCGGGAGATCTACCTCCCTAGCTTCGAGGCCGCCGTGACCAAGGCCCACGTCGACGCGGTCATGAATTCCTACAACCTGGTGAACGGCGTCCACTCGACGCAGAACGATTTCCTCAATCTGAAAGTGCTGAAAGGGGAGTGGGGATTCCAGAGTGTTCTCATGTCCGACTGGGATGCGACCTACGACGGCGTCGCCGCGGTCAACAACGGCCTGGACCTCGAGATGCCGAGCCCCAAGTTCATGAACGCCAAAAACCTCATCCCCGCGGTCGAAGGCGGCCAAGTGAAGGAATCGACCATCGACGAGCACCTTCTGCGCATCTTCCGCACCGAGTTGCGCTACGGATTCACGGACCGGCCGCAGTTCGACCCCGCCGATTCGACTTACTCGGTCGCCGACCGGCCCGTCGCCCTCCAGGGAGCTCTCGAAAGCATCACCCTGCTCAAGAACGACGGCCGGCTCCTGCCGCTCGATCCGGCAAAGATCAAACGCATCGCCGTCATCGGCCCCGATGCTTATCCGGCGGTCACCGGCGGCGGCGGCTCGTCGGAGGCCCGCGCCTTCGAGCCGGTCAGCATTCTCACCGGCATCGCCAACCTGCTCGGACCGGATGTGCACGTCTTTTATAGCGCCGGGCATGCCCGACTCACCCGCCGACAAGCAAGCCGTCGCCGATGCCGACGTGGTGATCGTCTCCGTCGGCTTCAGCCCCGCAACCGAGTCCGAAGGAAGAGACCGCACCTTTACGCTTCCTCCGGGGCAGGACGCATTGGTGGAGGAGATCGCCGCGACCAATCCCCGCACCATCGTCACGCTGACCGGCGGCGGCGGCATGGACGTGACCCGATGGCTGGACAAAGTTCCGGTGCTGCTCCACACCTGGTATCCCGGCCAGGAAGGCGGCACGGCGGTTGCGCAAGTCCTCTTCGGCAAGCACAACCCCGAGGGCAAACTGCCCGTTTCGTTCGACCGCAAATGGGATGAGAATCCGTCGGCGAAGTGGTACTACGGCGACCCCAAGGACAACACCACGCTGCACACGACCGGCGAAGACGGCAAGCCCAAGGACTACACCATCGAGCACATCCACTACGGCGACAAGCTCATGGTCGGCTACCGCTACTGGACCACCGCGGGCAAGCATCCGCTCTTTCCGTTTGGGTTCGGCCTGAGCTACACCACGTTCGGGTTCTCGAACCTGCAAGTTCCCGCAACGGCAGCCTCCGGGGCGACCGTGCCAGTCAGCTTCGACGTGACCAACACGGGCAGCGCGACCGGAGCCGAAGTCGCCGAGCTCTATGTCTCCGATCCTTCCGCCAAGGCCGACCGTCCAGAGCGCGAGTTGAAGGGCTTCGCGAAGGTCCGTCTTGCTCCCGGAAAAACCCAACACGTCACGCTCACGCTCGACGCGCGCGCGTTCAGCTACTGGAATGAATCGGCGCACAAGTGGACCATCGATCCCGGCAAATTCGTGGTCCGCGTGGGCGACTCGAGCGAGAACACGCCACTGAGCGCCGAGGTCGAGCTGCATTAGAGCGGTTCCAGAGTCAGTGTGCCCCCCTGGCGTCGTTCAAGGGGTCTCTTTCTTAAGGAAAGGGACCCTTCGCCTCTGTGGCTTCTGGGTACAGCGACTCTGGAGCCGCCGTAATCGGTCGTCCGCAGCCGGCGCTATTCTGAATCAAAGAGGAGACGATTCATGTTGAGACACTGCTTCCGCCTTGCTGTTCTTTCCGCCTGTGTCCTTTCGCTCGGCATGCAGGCCCGCGCCCAGTCCGCGCCGCACCCGCAGTGGGTGGGGACGTGGACCACGGCTCCGATGCTGGCCGACGGCGGCTTCAACGTCCGCCCCTTCAGCGGGGTCACGCTGCGGCAAATCGTCCACATCTCGGTGGGCGGGCCGCAAATCCGCGTCCGCTTCACCAACGCGTACGGCAGCGATCCGCTCACCATCAGCGACGCTCATGTGGCGTTGAGCGCGGGCAAAGACGCGATCCAGCCCGGCATCGATCATGGCATCACCTTTGGCGGAGCGACTTCGGTCAACATCGCTCCGGGAGCCGAGATCTTCTCCGATCCCGTGGCCCTCGCGGTCGCGCCTCTCTCCGACTTGGCCATCAGCTTCTATCTGCCCGCGCAGGTAATGCGCGCCGAGACCTATCACGGTTTCGCCTGCCAGGACAACTACCTGGCCAACGGAGATTTCTCCGCCGCGCCGGAGCTGCCCGACGCCACGACCATCGCGTCCTGGTACTTCCTGGACGGGGTGGACGTGGAGGCCACGGCCGGCTCGCGCGCCATCGTCACTCTCGGCGACTCGATTACCGACGGCGCGCTCTCCACGCATGACGCCAATCGCCGCTGGCCCGACGATCTCGCCGCGCGGCTCCAGAACGATCCGAACCTCAAGAACGTCTCAATCCTCAACGAGGGCATCGGCGGCAATCGCGTGCTGAACGAGGGCTACGGCCCCAGCGCCGTCTCGCGCCTCGACCGCGACGTGCTCTCGCAGAGCGGAGTGCGCTATGTCATCGTGATGGAAGGCATCAACGACATCGGCCGCCTGTTCAAGTTGCAGGCTCCGTGGGACGAGGTTACGGCCCAACAATTGGAGTTCGGCCTGAAACAGATCGCCGATGCGGCGCACGAGCACGGCATCAAGGCCATCGGCGCCACGCTGACGCCGTACGGCGGCGCGGGGTACTACTCCGATAAGGGTGAGAAGGTGCGCGAAACCGTGAACGACTGGATTCGTACGAGCGGCGTGTTCGACGGCGTGGCCGACTTCGACAAGGCTACCCAGGACCCGCAGAATCCCACGCACTTCAGCGCGGCTGCAGATTCCGGCGATCACCTGCACCCCGGCGACGCGGGCTACAAGGCGATGGCCGACGCGATCGACCTTGCGCTGTTCGCAAAGTAGCGCTCAGCGAAACAAGGAGTCCTGAAACAAAGGGGGGCGTCTGATCGGGCGCCCCTCTTGCCATAGCAGTTGATAGCGGTAGGTCAGGGACTACCGCAGGCCGCGCAGTGCCGGGTAAAGCTTTCTCCACTTCGCATAACCGGCTTTATACGCGGCTAAATCGGCGGGATCGGGCTCGATCCGCTGCGCCACCTGGATCGCATGTCCGCAGGCTTCGTCCAGGTTCTTCCAGTGGCCCGCGCCGACGCCGGCCATCAGGGCGCAGCCGAAGGCGCCGCCCTCTTCGGCCACCAGGACCTCGACGGCCTTGCCGTAGATGCCCGCCTGGATCTTCCGCCATAGAGAGCCGCGCGCGCCGCCGCCGCCGAGACGAATAGCGGAGACGGGAATGCCGAGTTCGTGGAAGAGAGAGAAGGTGTCCTGCAGCGAATAGGCCACGCCCTCCTGGACGGCGCGGACAAAGTGCGGCCCGGAGTGCTGGACGCCGATACCCGTAAAAGCTGCGCGCACCTCGGGATCGAGATGCGGCGTACGCTCGCCGAGCAGGTACGGCGCCCACTCGAGGCCCTCGCTGCCTGCGGGAACCTTCGCAGCCGCCTCGTTCAGCGCGTCGTAGCTCTGGCCGGCGAAGAACGTCCCGCGCAGCCAGTTCAGGCTCAACCCCGCGCTCTGCGTCACGCCCATGACGTGCCAAACGCCCGGCACGGCGTGGCAGAAGGTGTGGAGACGGCCCTTGGGATCCCTGGTGGGCTCGGCGGTTGCCGCGAAGACCACGCCGGAGGTTCCGATGGTGGCCGAAACGCTGCCCGGCTGCAGAATGCCCATGCCGACTGCGCCCGCGCCCTGGTCGCCCGCGCCCGCGGCCACCGGCGTGCCCGCCCTGAGCCCGGTCAGTCCAGCGGCCTTCTCAGTGATTCGGGCGCAAATTTCGGGCGACTCGAAGACTTTGGGCAGCCAGCTCATCGGGATGCCCGCCGCCTCGGCCACCTCGCGCGACCACTGGCGGTGCGTCACGTCCAGGAGCAGCGTTCCGCTGGCCTCCTGCACGTCGATCGCGAACTCGCCCGTAAGCCGGTAGCGCACATAATCCTTGGGGCACATCACGTGGCGGATCTTCGCGAAGATCTCGGGCTGATGCTTACGAACCCACAACAGCTTGGTCAGGGTGAAGTTGGGCAGCGCGGGATTGCAGGTGAGCTCGATCAGCTTTTCGTAGCCGATCTTCGCGGTGAGCCAGTCGCACTCGGGTTGTGTGCGCGTGTCGCACCAGATGAGCGAGGGCCGAAGCACCGCGCCTGCTTCGTCCAGCATCACGGCGCCGTGCATCTGGCCGGTGAGAGCGATCGCCGCGATCGGCTGCCGCGGCTCCGGCGTGGCAGCAATCGCGCCGCGAATCGCGTTCTGCGCCGCACGCCACCAATCTTCGGGGTCCTGCTCGGCCCATCCCGGATGTTCGGCGCGGAACGGGGCGTGCTCGCTCGACGCCGATCCCTTCAGCTTGCCCGCCTCATCCACGATTACGGCACGCGTTCCGCCTGTGCCCACATCCATTCCCAAGAACCACATAACTTCTCCTTCGCCGGGCGATCCGGCCGGTCGCCCAGGCCGCGTTCCCGTGGTCCGGGACAGCGATGCTCTCGACACAGCCGCGATCGATAAATCGCTTTTCTCCGCGCTCGCAGCATACCAGTTCGGCCGTATCCCGGGAAAGCCGTGCGGCCCGTCGACCCTCAATTCCGCCCCCGGAGGCTGGCATACCGCACGGAAGCAGAGTAGGATGCAGAGCATCCCCGGAGGTGCAATGAACAATCCCAATCGGATCGCAACCCTGTCTCTTACTGGCCTCGTTGCGGCAGCCTGCCTGCTTTGTGCGCAGATTGCTTTTGCCGGCGCGCCGCTCAAAGGGATCGACGTCAAGCTCGGCAAGAACCCCGGCGGCGGCTGCGCGGCTCGCACCACCGGCGCAGACGGCAAAGCAGATTTTGGCGTCTGGCCCAAGGGCAATTACACGCTCGAATTCGCTCCTGCCGCTTCTGCCCAGGCCGCACCGGAGGCGACGAACCGCACGCAGTCGCCCACCGTCAAGCCAGCAGCGCCGTTGTCATCGAAGCTGCATGTGGTCATTACCGGCGCGGCAACGGGCAAGATCGAGCGTGACGTTGATACAGGCCAATCCACCGAGCGCGCTTCGCCGCTCGAGTTCTCGCTCGACGGCACGCAACGGCTCGTCGTTGTGGTTACCGCAGGCGATTAATTCGCGCTGGGAGTGGCGGCGGCGGCGGAAACCTGCGCCGCATCGAGCGTGACCGGGCTGTCGAGAACCATCTGGAACTGCCAGCCGGCGTCGTAGAGAACGAAGTCCACGCTGTTCGCGCGGTGGTGCACGGCGACCAGCATTCCGACGAGGATGGCGACAAAGACTCCCGCCATGGCGCCGCCAATCACTGCAGGGTTGGGGCCTTCCCGCGGAAGGGTCGGCGTCTCCTGCCCTTCGCCCATGGCGAAGCGCGCTCCTGGCAGCCGGATCGGCGCGAGTTCCGCCACTTCGTTCGCGGGTGCGCTGCTCGAGGGCGGCAGCGCCAAGGCCTGCGTGTTCTCGCCATTCAGAGGCGCAGAATAGCCGTTGGAAAAGAGCAGGCGCGTGAAATGGACGCGGAAAGACGGTTGCCGGCCGCCCGATGGGTGAGCAGTCACCTGGCTCACCTCGCCTTCCACATAGGTTCCGGCGGGAATGGCAAGCTGCGTTCCGATGGTGACAGGAAAAGCGACCACGGCGCGGACGGTGTCTCCGGGTTTCGTCGACTTGCTTTTGACGGCGCTCATCAGCGTGAGCTGAATCGCCGTTCCCGTCGGAACAACGATGGACTGTGCCGAGGGCGCGGGCGCGTTTTGCGCGGCGGGAGCCGGCAAACTCTGAGCGGGTGGCGGAGCCATCTGCGGGGCGGGAACCGGAGTTTGCCCGATCGTAAGAGAAGCAATCATGAGTGCGGTAACGGATGGGACGAACATGAAACAGTCTTCCTTCCTGGGCGCTGTCTAAGGAGAGCGCCGCGTCAGCGAGCCGCCACGGGCTGAGGACTTTGTGTTGGTTGATTGTTGACCGGAGCGCACGATACCACGAGCGGCTTGGCCGGGCAAGTATAGCCAGGGTCATCCGGGGTGCCCGGTATGCCGGGGATTACGGTGTCCGGAGTTCCCGGAATTGTGATGTCCGGCATTCCGGGTCCTCCAGGTATCGTCGTGGAGGGCGTTCCGGGAATGACCGTATCCGGCGTTCCCGGCGAGCCCGGACTGCCGGGAATGTCGCGGCAGAGAGTAGCGGATTTGAGCTGCCCCGGCTGCGGCGCACGCGACACCGGAATCGACTGCGCAATCTGCTTTGCGTCCAACTGGAGCGGCGCGCCCAGCGTCATCTCCACCTCCGCGCCATTGTCGAGCAGCAAATCGTTTGCCATGGTGACCTGAACGGTGACCGCAATCAGCGTCTCGCCCTGCGCGGGCTGTGGATCGCCCGATGTGGGAACGGCCGCGGGCGCCGGCATCGCGCTGGTTCCGCCGGGCAGCTCCACAGTGTATCCGTTGGCAAAGACGATCTTGGTGAAGAGTACCTGGATCTCCGCGCGATCGAATTTGCGTGTGGGCCTCGTGAGACCTTCGATCATCCCCTGCACGAAGGTGCCCGCGGGAATCGCCATGCCGTTGGCGGCGAGGGTTGGAAACGAAGTTTGCGCGTAGACGGTGTCGCCGTCCTTGGCCGGCAGCGCCCACACGGGGCGCGTGACAATCAGCTCAATCCTGGTTCCCGCGGGAAGGGTGATGGAAGCGGAGGAATTCGATGGGGAGGGCTGCGTCTGCGCAGGCTGAACCTGGATCGCGGAAACCCTCGCCGGAAGACCAAAGAGAGATACCGAAAGCAGAACAGCCGAGAGCCGGTTCACGATACCACCTCCACGTACTGCGGTATCACATCGGTCAGATGCGAACCCATGAGATTGGTTGTACTCCTTCCGCGAACATCGTGTTTATTGTGCCGCAAGGCGAGCCGTACAATCGCTCTGAACAGGTGCGATTGTAAAGCGCACCACGAGGGGAACACGGCCTGTGCCGAGCGAGTTCCAATCTGTCGCCTTTGACCCGGCCGAGCCGAAAGCCGCGCTCGCGCAACTGCCGCAATCGCCGGCCGTCTTCGCGCTCTACGGCGCCGAGGCGCACGCCGAGCCCTATATCGGGCGCACGCCGAACCTGCGCGCGCGGCTCCAGCGCCTGCTTCAGCCCTCAGCCAAACACCCGCGCCGGCTGCAGCTCGCGGGCCTCGTGCGCCGCGTCGAGTGGCGGCTGACCGGTTCCGAGTTCGAGTCGCTGCTCGCGCAATTCTCCCTTTTGGAGGAGATTTTCGGCTCAAAGGCACTGGAGCGGATGCACCTGCGCGCTCCGGCGTTCGTTCGGTTCTTCGGCGGGAATCCCTATCCGCGCGTGGCGGTCACCTTCCGGCCGGGCCTGCGCGAGGCCAATTGGGCCTACGGGCCGTTCCCTTCGCGCGCCGCCGCCGAGCGCTACGCGGAAGAGATGCTGAAGCTCTTCCTGCTGCGCCGCTGCACGGACGATCTGGCGCCCGATCCCAGCCACCCCGGCTGCGTCTACTCGGAGATGAAGATGTGCCTGGCGCCCTGCTACAAGGGCTGCAGCGACGAGCGCTACGCCGAGGAAGCCGCGGCCGTCGAGAGCTTTCTTACGACCCGCGGCGAGAGCCGTCTCGTCAGTCTCCGTGCGCAGCGCGATCAGGCTTCGGAGAATCTCGAGTTCGAGTCGGCCGCCGCGCTTCACGCGCAGGTGGAGCGCGGCGAGGCCGTCCGCGCCCTCGCCGCCGAACTGGTGCGCCCCCTGAGCCGTCTCCGCGCGGTCATTTTGCAGGCTTCGGCGAATCCTGGTGAGGTGGCAGTCTTCCTGTACGAGAACGGGCGCCTGCGGGGCCCGCGAGCTTCTCCATGCTCGGCATGAGAATCCAGAACGAGCAGTCCGGCTCGACGTCATTGTTCGCTCAGCCCATGGCGGTTGAGCCAATCCCGGAAGAGCAGGGAGCAAGGAAGCAAGGGCGCGAGGAACAGGGAACAGAGATCAGGGATCAGGGAATAGGAAGCTCCGGCTCCGAGGCAATGGAGGCATCTGTCTCAGGCACTGGCGTTCAGGCTCCCGCTCCCGCGAGAGTTTCCCGCGGCCTCCTTGAAGCGCGCCTGGAAGCGCTTCTAGCCGAGCTTTCTGTATCCGCCCGCCCGCCGTCGTCGACCGTCCGCCAAGGGCATCTGGCGCTCCTGAAGCGCTGGTACTACCGTCCTGAGGCCCGCCGCGTGGGCGAGGTGTTCTTCGCCGACGCCGAAAATCGCTGGCCAATCAAGGCCATTCTCCGCGGTGTGGGCCGGGTAGCGGCGGAGAAGCTCAGGAGCGACGGCTCCCCGGATTAAAGAACGCAAAGAATTCTGTCCCGCGCTCTGTTCGGGAGGGCGACACTGCCGATGAACAGAGGGAAAGGCGGCCTTCTACCCTCGCCGTTGGAGTACAGGAGCGGGATATGTCTGCCAGAAACCCGAAGAAGTCAAAGCTTTTGCCGGCCGATCCGTTCCCGGACAGCGCATCCCCGCCCGGAGAAGCGTCGGCCTGCCCGGACCGGATTCTCTTCGTCGATGACGAGGCGGATATTCTGGAAGGCTACAAGCGGATTCTGCACGGCCAATTCGACGTGGACACGGCGGTGGGCGCCGAACGGGGCCTGGCCGCGATCCACCTCTTCGGTCCGTACGCCATCATCGTCTCCGACATGCGTATGCCGGGGATGAGCGGCGCCGAGTTCCTGGCGCAGGTGCGGCAGACCGCTCCCAACACCGTGCGCATGCTCCTGACCGGCTACAAGGACATCAATGTGGCCATCGAAGCCGTCAACGAAGGGCAGATCTTCCGGTATCTGACCAAGCCGTGCGAGAAGCGGGACTTGGTTTACTCGCTCCTGCTCGGACTGACCCAGTACCACACGAACGCTGAGCGGGAGGACCTGGTAAAGGAAGCCAGAGAAATCAAGGTTCATGCCGCCAAACTGGCCGAGGTCCTGCAGGCGCGAAGCCGGCGATAGCCTTCGCCAGAGGCCAATAACAGCCGCAGGCAATGCAATTTCCTGCCGCCCGCGCCGAAGCCGGTTTTTCCGGCCCCGCTCGCGCTGATACACTGTCCCCGCAAGGAGTTGCGCCGGAAGCCCACGGTCGAGCTGCTGCCGGTCTCACGATGGTCGAGCTTTTGCCTTCGATATTGTCCGCGGATTTTGCCCGTCTGGCCGACGAGATCGCCGCAGCCGAGCGCGGCGGTGGCACGGCGATTCACGTCGACGTGATGGACGGCCACTTCGTGCCCAACATAACGATTGGACCGCCGGTAGTGGCCAGCCTCCGCAAGGCCACGAGCTTGCCCCTCGATTGCCACTTGATGATCGACAACCCCAACGACTTCATCCCCGACTTCGCCAAGGCAGGCGCCGACTGGCTCAGCGTCCACTACGAGACCTGTCCGCACCTGCATCGCTCGCTGGAGATGATCGTCGATCACGGCATGAAGCCGGGCGTGGTGCTGAATCCGGCCACCCGCGTGGACCTGATCGCGGATATTCTCCCCATGGTCCATCACGTGCTCGTCATGAGCGTCAACCCCGGCTTCGGCGGACAGGCGTTTATCCCCTTTTCGCTGCTCAAGATCCGCCGCCTGGCCGAAATCCGCCGCGAGCTGGATTTGCAATTTAGAATCGAAGTGGATGGCGGTGTGGCTCACGACACGATCGGAGCCATCGTCCAAGCCGGTGCGGAGTTGCTCGTGGCAGGCAACGCCGTCTTCGGCTCCGGGGAGCCGGAACGCGATGCGCGCGAGCTGCTGGCGGCGGCGCGGGAGGCGGAAGACCAAATGGCCGCGAGCCAGGCGGCACGCGGAAAGAGTAAAATTCACTGAAAAGCGTTCGTCATGCAGTGGGCGGCCCACCCCCAGGGCTCTCCTCCAACGAGGTGGTATGAACCGGTTGTCTCTCAAGATCGTCGTCGTCGTGCTGGTGGCATTGCTTCTGGGCGTAGCTTCGGCCGATGCCCGGACCAAGAAGAAGCAGAAAAAGGCCTATGATCTGAACGCCAATCCGCTGGCCGGCGTGCAATCGAAGCAGCCCGATAAGGAGCTCTACGATAAGGCGATGGTGGCCATGAAAAAGGGCCGCTACGACGTCGCCCGCCTCGATCTGCAAACCCTGCTGAACACCTATCCGGAGTCGGAATACCGCATGAGGGCCAAGCTCTCTGTCGGCGACACCTGGTTCAAGGAAGGCGGCTCGGCGGCTCTGACGCAAGCCGAGGCCGAATACGAGGACTTCATCACTTTCTTTCCCGACGCTCCCGAGGCCGCGGAAGCCAAGATGAAGGTGGCCGACATCTACTACCAGCAGATGGAGAAGCCCGATCGCGACTACACCAATGCGCAGGCGGCGGAGAAGGAATACCGGGAGATGATCAACATGTTCCCGGATTCCACCTTGGTGCCGCGCGCCAAGCAGCGGTTGCGCGACGTGCAGGAGGTGCTGGCCGAGCGCGAAGCCCAGATCGGTTTTTACTACGGGAGCCGAGAGGACTTTAACCCCGCGATCGCCCGGCTGCAGACTGTGTCGGATACCTATCCGCTCTACTCCAAGAGCGACCAGGTGCTGATCGCCATCGGCGACGCCTACGCCGGCCAGGCGCACAACATCGAAATTATCCCCAGCCTGCCGGGCGCGATCAAGGAACGCCTGCACACGATGTATCAGGATAAGGCCGCGGCGGCCTATAACCGGGTGATCACGCGCTATCCCATGGCGCCGCACGTCGAGGATGCCCGCGACCGCCTCGTGGCCATGAACCGGCCCATCCCCGAGCCCACGCAGGAGGCGATTGCCGAGAGCGACGCCGAAGAGCGCAGCCGCCAGGCCCTGCACTTCACCGACAAGACCCTTGACATCATCAAGCGCGGTCCGACCGTGGTTGAGGCGGTGCACGTGGGCGAACCCACCCTCGACGATCCCAAGCGCATCCTCGCGCCCGACATTAACAACCAGAACAAGGCCCTTTTCCAGGAGGCTGTGAATGCCGGCAAGCCGCCGGCGCTGGCCGCGGCCGTTACGCCCACCGGGCCAAATGAGCCGCCGCGCAGCGATCAGCCCTCGACGGCTCCGCTGCAGATGCAGGCGCCCGGAGAAGGCACGGGCGTGGGAGTCGAGGTGGTCAGCGCACCGTCGGGCGGCTCGCAGCCGACCGCCGGGACGGCCCCTGCCGATCCCAACGCGCTGGTCAAGCCGGTCGGGCCGACCAACTCTGTTCTACCCGCAGCCGAAAAACCCGCCGAGGCGCCGCTCCAGGTAAACGACATCAAGCCGGGCCAGAGCCAGCAACCGCCCGCAGTTGCCGACAACGGCAGCAAGAAGCCCAAGGTCGACTTGAGCGAGGACTCCTCGAGCAAGAAGAAAAAGAAGAAGGGACTGGCCAAGCTGAACCCGTTCTAAGGGTTTCACCCATCCGACAAACCAGGGCCGCATCGTTACAAGGTGCGGCCTTTTCGTTGACTCTGTTGTTGCTCTTGCTCCGCACGCGGCAGACAGCTCTCCATCTGCTAACCTGAAGAGGAGTCTCCTCGCTCAAAAACCCTCTTGTTATCGGGGTTTCGCGCACATTTCCGAGGACTTAGAAGCGAACCATGCCTCACGACCTGCCCAAAGCTTACGACCCCACCGCCATCGAAGATCACTGGGCCGGTACCTGGGTCCGAGAGAACTTGTTTGCGACGCCGACGCCCGACCCGGCCGCATCATCTGTCCAAGGCCAATGCCCGGGCGGCGAGCCCTTCACAATTCTCCTACCTCCGCCCAACGTCACCGGCCGCCTGCACATGGGCCACATGCTCAACCAGACGGAGATGGACATCCTGACGCGCTGGCGGCGCATGAGCGGAAGGCTCGCCCTCTGGGTGCCCGGCACCGATCACGCCGGCATCGCGACGCAGATGATGGTCGAGCGCCAGTTGGCGGAGGAAGGCAGCTCGCGCCAGAAGCTGGGCCGCGAGGCGTTCGTGGAGCGCGTGTGGGAGTGGCGGAGGCACTACGGCGGAGCCATCCTCGATCAGATGAAGCGCCTCGGCGCCTCGGTCGATTGGAGTCGCGAGTTCTTCACCATGGACGAGCGGTTGTCGGTGGCCGTCCGCGAGGCCTTCGTCCGCCTCTACCACCAGGGGCTGATCTACCGCGGCGCATACATCGTCAACTGGTGCCCGCGCTGCCAGACCGCCATCAGCGATCTCGAGGTCGTGCACCAGGAGCAGAAGGGGCATCTCTGGGAGATCAAGTATCCGGTGATTGGCGCCGATGGCAAGGACTCCGGCGAGTTCCTAACGGTCGCGACGACGCGCCCCGAGACCATGCTCGGCGACACCGCGGTGGCGATTCACCCGGAGGACGAGCGCTACCTGCACCTGCACGGCAAAAAGCTGCGCCTGCCGCTGGTCACATCCGAAAAAGCTGGGCGCGAGATTCCCATCGTGCTCGACGAGTGGGTGAGCCGCGAGTTCGGCACCGGCGCTGTGAAGGTAACGCCCGCGCACGATCCCAACGATTTCGCCATCGCCGAGCGGCATCGTCTGCCGGCCATCAACGTGATGGACGACCGGGCGCACATCAACGCCGAAGGCGGGGCGTATGCCGGGCTCGACCGGTACGTGGCTCGCAAGCGTGTCGTGGCCGACCTCGAAGCGCAGGGGCTTTTGGCGGGGATCAAGGACTACACGAACAACGTGGGCCACTGCGACCGCTGCAAGACGGTGGTCGAGCCGCGCCTGTCGACGCAGTGGTTCGTCGCCGTCAACAAGCAGCCGGAGGGCGGCGGCGTGACGATGGCCGAGCTTGCCATCGCCGCCGTGAAGGCCGACGCCGGCGGCAACAAGGCGATCCGCTTCACGCCCGAGAATTACGAGAAGATCTACCTCGAGTGGATGACGAACATCCACGACTGGTGCATCTCGCGGCAGCTATGGTGGGGCCATCGCATCCCGGCGTGGCACTGCGCTGCTTGCCACAAAATCACGGTGCCGGAGCCGAACTCGAAGGCGGATCCGACGGCTTGCAGCCATTGCGGATCGAAGGAAATCGCGCAGGAGACTGACGTTCTGGACACATGGTTCTCTTCGGGTCTGCTGCCGGTGTCGGTCTTTGGCTGGCCGAATATTTCGGCGGAAACGCGGGCGGATTTCGACGCGTTCTATCCGACGACGCTGCTCGTCACCGGCTTCGACATTCTCTTCTTCTGGGTTGCGCGCATGATCATGCTCGGCTGCTGGTTCTCGGGCGAGGTGCCGATGGCAGACGGATCGAAGCGCGAGCTGAAAGATTCGGTACCGTTCCGCGAGGTGTACATTCACGCGCTGGTGCGCGACGCCAACCGCGAGAAGATGTCGAAGACCAAGGGCAACGTCATCGATCCCATCGAGATCGTGAAGCAGTACGGGACAGATGCAGTCAGATTCACGCTGGCGTCGATGGCCTCGCCGGGGACCGATATCGCGTTCAACGTGGCGCGGACCGAGGGCTATCGCGCGTTCGCGAACAAGATTTGGAATGCGGCGCGGTTCATCTTCATGAACGTGGACCGGGCGGCGGAGGCTGGGATTGCCGTCGATCGCGACGTTCTCGGTTCGATGCCCGCCGTTCCCGCCGATGCGCCGCTCGAAGCGCGCTGGATCGTGGCCGAGTTGCATGCGACCGCGGCCAAGGTAAACGAGTCATTGGAGAACTACCGCTTCGACGAGGCGGCCAGCACGGTGTATCAGTTCTTCTGGGGCAGCTTCTGCGACTGGTATATCGAGATCGTGAAGCTGCGGCTGGATTTCTCTGAGAACGCCGACAAAACCGCGACGCGCGCTGCGCTCACCACGCTGGTTCAGGTGTTTGAGGCTGCCCTGCGTCTGCTCTCGCCGTTCATGCCGTTCCTCACCGAAGAGCTCTGGCATGCGGTCTATGACGGCAAGCCGCCAGCCAAGTCGATTGCGCTGACACTCTTCCCGCAAGCCGCCGCGGAGCCAACTGACGCTGTCGCGCAGCTCGACATGACTACGATCCAGTCGGTCATCGTCGAGACTCGCGCTCTCCGAAAGGAAGCTGGCGTGGAAGAGAGAGCCACGGCTCCAATCGAATTGCGCATTGATCGCGAGGTTCGACCAGCGGTAGAAGAAAACCGGGAAATGGTTGAACGGCTCGCCAAGGTCAGCCAACTGAGCTTCGTCGACCACATCACTGCCGGATTGCCGCTGCGCACGAGGTTCAACTTCGACGTCGCCGTCGTCTACGAGAAGAAGATCGACGCCTCCGCCGAGCGCGAGCGCTTGACAAAGGATGTCGCCAAGTATGAAAAAGGCTTGGCAGCCGCCGAGCGGCAACTGGGCAACGACGCCTTCCTCAAGAAGGCCCCACCGCAGGTGGTCGAAGGCCTCAAGAAACAGGAAGCCGAGACGCGTCTGCTGCTGGAGAAGGCGCGCGCCGCGCTGAGCGCGCTGCCGAGGGAGTAGGAAAGATAACCGCAGATCCTGCGACTGCGCGGGCAGAAAGAACGCGGCCCGCTCCGCTCAGGATGACAAGCGGAGGAGCTGGACGCCGACGACTGAACACTGACCACCGCCTATGGACTGGAAGAGCTACCGCATCGATGCATTGCTGGAGCAGGCGCTAATGGAGGACCAGGCCCCGCTCGACGCCACCACGCATCTGACCATCGATGCGCACCTGCAGGCCGCGGGCTCGATCATCGCCCGCGAGGAGCTGGTGGTCGCCGGGCTGGGCGCGATCCCGCGCTTCTTCGAGATTTACGCACGGCACGACTCGAGCCCCGAGGCGCAAACGCGATTCGAAGTCGTCAGCCATCCGGAGATCTTCGACGGTGTGCGTGTAGCTGCGGGGCAGGTGCTGGCCGTGATTCGCCACAATGCGCGCGTGCTGCTGAGTTGCGAGCGCGTGATCCTGAACCTGCTGCAGCACCTGAGCGGCATCGCCTCGCTCACGCGCCGCTATGCCGATGCGATTCAGGGAACGCGGGCTCACGTTCTCGATACGCGCAAGACCGTGCCCGGCCTGCGGGCGCTCGAGAAGTACGCGGTCCTGTGCGGCGGCGGAACGAATCACCGCATCGATCTTGCCTCGGGCATTCTGATCAAGAACAATCACATCGCGCTCGGTGGAGGCATTGCGGCGGTGCTTTCCCGCGCTCTGGCCCAGCGCAAGCCCGGCCAGCGCGTCCAGGTCGAAGTGCGCACCGCGCAGGAGCTTGAAGAAGCTATTGCTCACGGCGCCGAGGCCATTCTGCTGGACAACATGACGCCGGCCGAGGTTCGCCGCTCCGTCGAGCGGATCATGAAGGAGACCGGCCGCTGGATTCCTACGGAGGCGTCGGGCGGCATCGTGCTCGAGAATATTCACGAATACGCGGAGACGGGCGTCGACTTCATCAGCGTGGGCGCGCTCACCCACTCGGCCCGCGCCGCCGACATCTCGATGTCGATTGTTGCGGAGCCGGAGTTGGGAGACAGCCAGACGAGCCGGAACTTCGAAGGGCACGGGATCTAGGCCCAGGAGCCATTGCGGCGCGCAAACAGCGCAGTCAGGCATCCCATGTGCAATCTCGCGGAAATGGACGCTGAACTCGCCGGCACTGTCTTTGCGGACAAGCTCCATTTCGTGCGCATCACGGGATCGACGAACTCCGACGCCGTGGCCGCCGCGCGCAACGGCGCTCCGCACGGTTCCGTATTTTTCGCCGATGAGCAGCTCGCGGGCCGGGGCCGCGGCGATCACGGATGGGATTCCGCGGCGGGCGAAGGGCTCTATGTGAGCGTACTGCTCCGCCCGGAGATTCCCGCCTTGCGGCTTCCGCTTCTACCGCTGGCCTCCGGGCTGGCCGCCGCCGAGGCCATCCGCGCAGTCGCGGGCCTCACCGTCGACCTGCGTTGGCCCAACGATTTGCTCGTCGGGCCGCGCAAGACCGGCGGAATCCTTGTCGAATCGCAAACCAGGTCCGCGCAGGACGAGCGCGGACTTGCCGTCGTGTTCGCCGTCGCCGGGATCGGCATCAATGTGCATCAACGCGATTTTTCTTCCGGGTTGGGGACGCTGGCCACGTCTCTCGATCTGGAATCGGGCGAGCGGATTGCGCGGCAAAGCCTCCTCCTCGCCCTGCTAAAATCTCTGGAGCGCGAGGTCCGCGCGTTGGCCGAGACGGACGGACCGCAGGAGATTCTCGGGCGCGTCGAGCGGGGGTCGACCTGGGTTCGCGGGCGCAGCGTTCTGGTGCACGGCCCGCAGGCCTGCCTGGGCGTTACGGCCGGCCTCGACGGAAACGGATTTTTGCGCGTCGAAACGCCGGAGGGCCTCGTCACCGTGCAGACCGGCGGCATTCGCGCCGCGAAGAATGACTAGCTGCTAGCTTCTAGCCACTAGCTTCTAGCCTTTGTCGGGCCAAGCTTTCGTTTCGGTCCCCGCGCGAAAAGCCGGAGGCTAGAAGCCAGAGGCCAGGAGCTAAGAAGAAATGCTGCTCGCACTCGATGTCGGAAACACGAATACGACGCTCGGGCTCTATCGCCTGGTTCCCGAAAAGGCGGAGTCGTCCGCGGCAGAGCCAGGTGGCGAAGGCGCCGAAAAGCCCGAGCTGGTTGCGCACTGGCGCGTGACCAGTCACCGCAACCAGACCGTCGACGAGTACGGCGTCTTTTTCGTGAATCTGTTCGAAATGCACGGCATGGCGCCCAGCCAGGTGACCGACATCATCATCGCCTCGGTGGTTCCGCCGGTCGACTCTACGCTACGCCAGGTCTGCGAAACCTACTTCCACATCGAGCCGATGTTCGTCGAGCCGGGCATCAAGACCGGCATGAAGATGCTGATCGACAATCCGACGGAACTGGGCGCGGACCGCATCGCCGACTCCATCGCGGCGTTCGAGCGCTACGGCGGCCCGTGCATCGTGGTGGACTTCGGGACGGCGACAAAGTTCGAAGTGATCTCCGCGCGCGGCGAGTATCTGGGCGGCGCCATCGCACCGGGCCTGGGTTTGAGCGCGGACGCTCTGTTCTCCCGCGCGGCACGCCTCTACCGCGTGGACATCAAGCGGCCCGCGAAGGTGATCGGCACCAACACGGTTGGCCACCTGCAGAGCGGACTCTACTTCGGCTACATCGGCTTGGTCGACGGCATCATCGAGCGGATCATTGCCGAGCTCGGCGCCGATCTTGCCCATCCGCCGCGCATCGTCGCCAGCGGCGGTTTGGCGCGCATGATCGCCGCCGACTCGCGCTACATCCAGGAGATCGACGAGATGCTCACGCTCGAAGGTCTGCGCATTCTCTTCGAGCGCAACCGCTCCGCCCGGCCGCGCGGGCGCAACTAAAGGCTATCGCAGCCTCGTAATAATCTCCTGCGGCCTCTGTCCAGATCGGGGGAACAATGATCGCTGGCCCACGTTCGGCTCTCAATCGAAGAGAGTTTCTCCAGACGACTGGCGCGGCGCTCGTAGTCTCGCAGTTGGCCCACGCCGCGCAAGCGCCTGCCGCCGCGGCAGCGCCGCGCGATGCCCGCACCGGCATCATCCCCGACACCGGTTGGCGCCTTTGGCCCGACCAAAGAGCCGAGTGGCAGAACGACACCATTTATCTGCCCGGAGAGGTTCGACTCGCCAGCCTGCCCGTGAACGCACCAACGGGCGGATGGGACATTCTGAGCGCGACGCAAGGAATCCCGGTCACGCTGCCCTGCACGGTTGAGCAGTACTACTGGGGCTTGCAAGGCCTGCGCCCGTACAAGGACGAGTACCGATTCGAGACCGCCGACGACGAAGTGAAGAACGGCGCTTACTATGGCGTCTCCTGGTGGTGGCGCAGCATCGAGATTCCCGAAGCTTTCGCCGGCAAGCGCATCTTTCTCAGCATTCGCGGAGCGCGTCAGCGGGCCGAGGTCTATCTGAATCGCAAGCTCGTTGGCTACAGCATCCTGGAAGAGCTCCCATTCGAATGCGAGATCACCGCCGCCGCCCGCCCCGGCGCGGCCAATCAACTCGCTATCCGCATCACGAACCCCGGCGGCCGCCTCGACTGGGTCGATGGCGCGAGAATCACCTGGGGCAACGCCACGTTCCAGAAGAGCCACGGTTTCGGCGGCCTCGACCGCGCACTCACACTCACCGCGCACGGCCCGGCGCGTATCCGCGATGCCTGGGTGCTGAACACGCCCGAGCCGCGGCGCATCGCCGTCCACGCGGAGATCGAGAACACCGGCCCAGCCGCTGCCGACGGCCGCGTACGCTTCGCGGTCGTCGATCCCACCACCGGCCACGAGGTCGCCCACACCGAGATCCCCGCGCCCCTCGCGCAGAATCAAACCGCAACCTTCCAGGCCGAACTCTCCTGCCCTTCCGCACAGCTCTGGGATCTGGACTCTCCGCATCTCTATCGTCTGAAGGCCGAGTGGACCGGCGGCACGACAGGCTCAGGCAAAACGGCTGGCGGCTCCGTGTCTGCGTCCCGTGCCGTCGACTTCGGATTCCGCTGGTTCACGCCCGAAGGCATCGGAACGAACGCGCTCTTCCGCCTCAACGGCCGGCGCGTGCGGATTTATACGTCAATCTCGTGGGGCTATTGGGCGCTTAACGGCCTCTTTCCCACGCCCGAACTCGCCGAAAAGGAAGTGATGGTCGCGCAGCAGCTCAACCTGAACTGCCTCAACTTCCATCGCAATCTGGCCAAGGAGGAAGTCCTCGCCATTCAGGACCGCCGCGGGCTGATGCGCTGCCTGGAGCCCGGCGGCGGCTACCAGGCCGTGGGTCGCCCCGGCCAGCCCGATGGATTCGCCGAGCGCTACATGCAGGCCAAGATCGCGGGCATGATTCGCGCCCATCGCAGCCATCCGTCGGTCGTCGAATACATCCTGCAGAACGAAGCACGCCCCGATCTCGCGAATCCCAACCTGGAGCGCGTGCTCCGCATGATGCGCGCCGAGGACCCGAGCCGCACCATCGTCGCCAACGACGGCTTCGCCTCGCGCGCCGCGCAGGCCTGGATGGAGCCTTACAGCGACCACCTGCGCACCTCGGCCGAGGGCGGCGCCGGCGGCTGGTGGGACGAACACCAGGGCCAGCCCTCCGACATCTGGCAGGACGCGCACTATACCGGCCCCAACGACTTCCTCTATCGCTCCACCGACCGCACCGAGATCGTCGAATGGGGCGAGATGAAGGGCGCGGCCTCGATCGACGATCATGCCGCGCTGGTCAAGCAAATCATGAAGCACGGCGGCCACAGCTACGACCTCGCCGATCACCGGGAGATCCTGGCCGCCTACGACGCGTTCCTCGACAAATGGGGCTTCCGCAGGGCTTTCCCCGTGGCCAGCGACCTCTTCCAATCCATCGGCCGCCGCGCCTATGAGTCGTGGGGCCAGTTCCTGGAGAACATCCGCATCTGCGACGTGAACGACTACGCCGCCATCAGCGGATGGGAGTCGACGGCGATGGAGAATCACTCCGGCCTCGTCGACAATTTCCGGGACTTCAAATCCAATCCCGATCCAATTCGCAACGCGCTTCTGCCCGTGCGCCCGGTGGCCAAACAGAAGGCCCTCGTTGCCGCGCTGGGCGAGAAGGTTGCCTTCGACCTCTACCTGCTCAACGACACCGGCCGCGCCACGCCGGCCAAGCTCGCCTTCACTGTCGCCGATCCCAAAGGCCAGCGATACACGATCGGCTCGTATGACGCGCCTAAGCTCGTCCGCGATCAACTCTCCTATCTCATCGAGGAGAACGTCTCAACCCCCGCGCTCGACCGCGAAGGCGTGTGGACCACGCGCTTCAGCCTCGACGGCGACGATGAGTCGGCGCACAAGCGCGAGATCTGGGTCGTCGATCCCACGCCGCACCACTTCAACAATCCGCGCGTCGGCACGCTCGGCCTCTCCGACGAAATGGCCGCGCAACTCGCGCCGATCCCCGGCCTCAAGCTCGAGCCCTTCGCGGCCGGCGCGCACTACGATCTGATCGTTGCTTCGCCGCCCGCCGCGCGGCCCACCGACACCGTAAGCACCGACGACGTGGGCGCGGACCGCCGCAGCCGCTCCATTCCGCCCACGCAGTTCCCGCCCGAGATCGCCGCCGCCTTCACCGCCGGCACTCCGCTCTTCGTCCTTTGCACCAGCGACGGCCAGGCCGCCGGCGCAGGCGCGCAACTGGCCTCCGCATCTGGCTTTCGCTTCGACGGCATGGTCGGCTCCTCGCGCGCCTCGTGGATGGGCACCTGGTTCTTCGTCCGCAAGCATCCCGTCTACGACGGCCTGCCCGTCGACCGCGCGATGAGCATCGAGTACCAGGTCAAGGGCTCCGACTCGAATGGCCTCATCGTGTCCGGCGACGGAATCGAGATCGTCGCCGCCTACAGCCGCGACCACGACCGCAAGATCGGCGCAGGCACCTTCGCCTGGTCGGGCCGCGGCCGCAAGCTGCTCTTCCACCGCATCACGCAGATGCACCGCGTCTTCCACCAGCGGCTGCTGTCGAATGGAATTCGCTATCTGACCCAGCCGGCATGAGAGGATTGCCGTTCCGCGCGAAGGCCGTCCGCCTCTGCGGGCGACCGCAGGCGAAGAATCCGCGGATGTCGCTCACAGCATGAGCCAGTCATAAATCTCACGGCCTCCACCCCGCCGCGCCATGAAACAATGAATCCATACCCGCCATGACCGACCAGCTTTTCCCGACCCAACAACCCTTACTCAATGAAGCGGACCTGGACCAAGGCCAGGACGGCCAACCCCCCGCCACGACCGAAGAGCTTCTCTCGCCAGCCGAACCGGCTCTGGTTGCAACCGAGGCCACACCGGAGGCTGTCTCCGACGTGGCGCAAGAATTGCCGCCCGCCGAGATTCCGGCCACGGACGGCAGCCAGGACCAGGGTCCGGCCGTTCAGCCCGAAGCGGAGCCTGAGCCGGAGTCCGCCGTGCCCGCGGAGATTGCAGCTTCTGACGCCGAGCAGGGCCGGGCCATTGAGCCGGAACCCGAACCGGACGAGTCTTTTGCCGACGCGCTCACGGCCTTCGAGCGCGAGCACACGCATCGCGCCGAGACGCGCCAGCTTCAGGGCACGGTCGTCTCGCTTTCCGCCGACCAGGTTTTCCTCGACATCGGCTACAAGATCGAAGGCGTCCTGCCGCGCTCGGCCTTTCCGAATAACGCCGAGGACGTACAACCCGGCGACACCGTTCCCGTCTCCATCACCGGCCGCAATGAGGAGGGCTACTACCAGCTCTCGCGCCACCGCGTCGCTCTGCCCCGCGACTGGTCGGCCCTGGAGCGCGCATTCGCCGAGAAGATTGCCGTGGCGGGCACGGTCACCGCGGTGATCAAGGGCGGCCTCAGCGTCGACGTGGGCGTGCGGGCGTTCATGCCGGCCAGCCGCAGCGGAACCCGCGACGCCGCCGAGCTCGAAGCCCTGGTCGGCCAGCAGATCACCTGCCGCATCACCAAGCTCGACGTGACCGACGAGGATGTCGTCGTCGATCGCCGCGTGGTCCTCGAGGAGCAGGCCCGCGCGGGACTCGAACAGCGCCGCGCCACGCTCGAAGCCGGCGCAACCGTCACCGGGACGGTCCGCACCCTGATGCCCTACGGCGCATTCGTCGAGATCGAGCCCGGCATCGACGGCCTGCTGCACGTCAGCGACATCTCGCGCTCGCGCATCGCCAAGCCCGACGACGTTCTCACAGTCGGCCAGGAGCTGACACTGCGCATCCTCAAGATCGACGCCGACACGGGCAAGATCTCGCTCGGTCTGAAGCAGCTCCAGCCCGAGCCGTGGGAGACCGCAGCCGAGCGCTACCTGCCGGGGGCGCGGATCTCCTGCGCCGTCACGCGGCTCACCGACTTCGGCGCGTTCGTCGAGCTCGAGCCCGGCCTCGAAGGCCTGATTCACATCTCCGAGATGTCGTGGTCGAAGAACGTCCGTCACCCCTCCGACATTCTCCATCAGGGCGACCGCGTCGACGCTGTCGTGCTCAGCGTCAAGCCGCCCACGGCCACCGACGCCGGACGCATCGCGCTTGGCCTCAAGCAGACGCTCGCCGACCCATGGCTCGAAGTCGAGCGCAAGTTCCCGCTGGGCACCGAGATTGAAGGCCCCGTCACACGGCTCGCGCCCTTCGGCGCCTTCGTACAGCTCGCCGACGGCGTCGACGGCCTGGTGCACATCAGCGAGATCGTCACCGACCGCCGCCTCAACCACCCGCGCGAGGCTCTGCGCGAGGGCCAGCGCGTGAAGGCCGTCGTTCTCTCCATCGACACGGAGAAGCGCCAGATCAAGCTCTCGATGAAGCAGTTGGTTCCCACGAGCATCGACGAGTACATCGCCGAGCACAAGGTGGGCGACCGAGTCTCCGGCCGGGTCGTCGAGATCACGGCCTCCGGCGCGATCATCGAAGTCGGCGAGGGCATCCGGGGTGCTTGCCGCACGGCGGGCGAGCCTACGGCGCCGAAGGCCAAGGCCGCGCCCGCTGAGGCCGCTTCGGCGGCCGGCAAGCCCGACCTCTCGCAACTGTCCTCGATGTTGAAGGCGCGGTGGAAAGGCAGCGCTCCGGCCGCGTCGGATGCACAAGAGCCGCTCGCCGAAGGGCAGATCCGCAACTTCAAGATCGTGAAGCTGGCCGCCGACGCGAAGAAGATCGAGGTGGAGCTGGCGTAGGCAGGTTCTTGCGCGGACGCGCCGACCGGCCAGCTTGCCGACGCGCCGCTACAGATACACCTCATCCGCGTAGCACCACCGCCAATCCTCGCCGCGCTCGGCCGATTGAATCAGCGGATGGCCGGTTTCATGGAAGTGCGCGCGGGCGTGGCGGTTCTTCGACGAGTCGCAGCAACCCACGTGCCCGCACTCGAGGCACATCCGCAGGTGCAGCCACGTGTCGCCTGTTTTGAGGCACTCCTCACAGCCTTTTGTGCGCGGCTTAACCGCCTTCGGAATATGAGTACATGTCGCCACGATCTCAGACCTCCTGAGCGAAGCACCGGCAGGGGCGCGCGGCGCTCCTACTTGATTACGAGCCTTGCGCCAGCCACGGATCGTAGGTTCCCGCGCTCCACGAGTGGCCTTCTGGATCCTTCACCGTAAATTCGCGGCTCCCGTAGCCGGTGTCCTTCAGCGGCCGGACCACGGTCGCTCCCAGTGCCAGCGCCCGCGCGTACACGGCATCGGCATCCGCCACCACGATGTAGGCGCTGCGCGTCTCCACGCCGCCCAGTTCGGCTGGGGCCTTGAATCCCCGCCCGTAGGTATCATCCTTGGCCGAACCGAGCATGACCATTCCGCCGCCGAGCTTCAGCTCCGCGTGGGCGATGGTTCCGTCGGGGCCTTCATGCACTGCATGGCGTTCAAAACCAAAAACCTGGCACAGCCAGTCAATGGCCGCCGGCGCGTTGCGGTAGCGGAGTGCGGGCATTACGGTGCTGCGAGACTCAGCCATGGGGGAACCTCCGGCCAAAGAGTATCGCAGGGTCCGGTCCGCATGCAATCGTGGACCCAACCTCGCCTCCCCGTTCGCTATCCTTGTCCTCATGGAACTTCCCGCGCGCGATACCGAGCTTGTCCGGATCGTTGACGCTTCGCTCGCCGATGCCGCCGGCCGCGCCGGAGCCTTCCTCGCCTGCCGCATCGGCTGCACGCAATGCTGCCACGGGGCCTTTGCCGTCAACCCCCTCGACGCCGCGCGCCTCCGCGCCGGAATGCATGCACTTCGCGCGGCCGATTCCGCTCTTGCCGCCGTCGTCGAGCTCCGTGCACACGCATGGCTCGCCGAGCACGGCCCCGACTTTCCCGGCGATCGGGCGACCGGCATCCTCGGCACGTCACCCACCGACCAGGAGAGGTTCGCCGAATACGCCAACGACGCGGCTTGTCCCGCGCTCGACTCCTTGACGGGCCGGTGCGACGTGTACGAGTGGCGGCCGATGACCTGCCGCGTCTTTGGCCCGCCGGTCCGCGCAGCCAGCGAAGACGGCGCGGAAGGCTTGGGCCACTGTGAGCTCTGCTTCAAGGGCGCAACGCCGGAACAGGTTGCGGCGTGCGAGATGGCGGTCCCGCACGATCTCGAAGCCGAGCTGCTCGAAGAGGCCGCCGGGGAAATCGGATCGACTGCCGAGACGATCGTTGCCTATGCGCTGCTCAAGTGAGCGGCGCCGTCGACCGTCCCGCGCGATAGACTGATCTTTGCAAACCCTCATGCCAATGCGCCCCTGCCGGGTGGAGATTCGCACCCGCGCCCTCGAAGAGAACTACCGATTTCTGACTGGTCTCGCCGCTCCGCACGCCGATTTGCTGACGATCGTGAAGGCCAATGCTTACGGCCATTCGCTGGCTCTCTGCGCGCCGGCCCTTTTCCGCGCCGGGGCAAAGTGGCTGGGCGTCACCAGCGTCGAAGAGGGCATTGCCGCCCGCGCCCTGTGCCCCGATGCCCGCGTGCTCGTCATCGGGGGCGTGTTTCCCGGCCAGGCTCGCGCGGCCATCGACTTCGGCCTAACGCCGGTCGCCTGGGAGCCGTGGCAGCTCGATGAGCTGCTGGCCGCGGCCCGCGCCGCCGGAGCGCAACCGGGATCGATCGCCATCCATCTCGAGATCGACACCGGCATGAGCCGCCAGGGAGCGGGTCCCGGCGAGCTCGGCGGCCTGCTCGCGCGCTTCGGGCCCGGATCGCCGCTCAGGCTCGAGGGCGTGATGACGCATCTGTTTGCCGCCGACGAGGCCGACGGCCAGTTGACGCAGGAGCAGCTCGCGCGACTCGACGACGCGATGAGCCGCATCTCCGCGGCCGGACTCTTTGCCGAGTGGCTCAACGCCGGCGCCTCCGCAACGCTGCTGGCGGGCCAGGCCCGCGCGATCTCAGAGCTGGCCGCGCGCCACGGCATGAAGGCCATGATTCGTCCCGGCCTCGCGCTTTACGGAATCGTTCCGCGCTTCGATCCGCCGTTCGGTCCCGGGGAGGAGCCCGCATCGCTGGCCTCGGCGCGCGCCGCGCTCGAGCCCGCGCTGACGTGGAAGGCTGCGGTTGCCGGCGTACGCGCGGTTCCCGCCGGCGCGACCGTCGGCTACAACGCAACCTTCGTGGCCACCGAGCCGATGCGCCTGGCGCTGGTCTCGGCGGGCTACGGCGATGGCCTCGACCGCTCGCTCGGCAACCGCTTCCATCTGCTGATCCGAGGCCAACGCGCGCCGCTGGTGGGCCGCGTCAGCATGGATCAGACGGTTCTGGATGTTACGGAGATTCCCGGCGTCGAGGCCGGCGACGAGGTCGTTCTGCTGGGATCGCAGGGCAGCGAAACCATTACCGCCTTCGATCATGCCGACGCCGCGGGGACGATTCCCTGGGAAGTCTTTACGCGCATCGGCGCGCGCGTTCCGCGAATTCCCGTCTGAGCGAAGTGCAACGGGTCGAACGCCGTCAAGCGCGGTTCCGAACGCAGAAAAAAGAGGCGCGGGATGTGCTCCCGCGCCCGCTCGCTCAAATTTCTCACCTTGCAATGTCTACTGCGTTACCGGCTGTTGCGGCAGCGTCTTCGAACTCTTCAGGTGCGGAGCGTTCGGCGCTGCCGGAGCCTTGGGCGTTTTCGGCGCGCTGGCTGCGGCCGGCGGCGCGGGCGGCGCGGCCGGGAACGCCGAGCCCTTCTTGATATTGAGGTCGGCGTTGCTCGTGTTCAGCACGATGCGCGCCGTGCCTCCGCCGATCTTCCCGCTGACAGTCTTGTCCTCGTCGCCGCTCACCGCGAGCCCGAACTCCGTCATGATGTCGCCGTTATGCGTATGGCCGCTCACCGTGGCGGAAGCGTCGGGCGGCAAGGCCAGCTCCACGTCGCCCTTGTCGTTCCGGGCTTCCACGCTGAAGTTTCCCGCCGGCGCTACAGTGATGGAGCCGTTCCGGTTCTCCACGTAGGTGTCGCCGTAGATCTCGCTCAGGTCGATGTCCTTGGAGTGCGTGACCACGTGCACGGGTCCCTTGGCTTCGGTCACGTGCAGGTCGTCGGAGTTCATGGTCATATCTCCGGGCAGGCTCGCGATCTGCACGTCGGTCACCGGCGTATGCAGATGGATCGGCTGCTCGGCATTCTCCAGGTGAACCTCGCCGTAGATCTCACCGTTCAGCGTGATTTTGCCATTGATTTCCGAGAGAGTCACATCGTTGCAATTGCCATCGGCGCTGATGTCCCCGTCAATCTGATGCGCGGAGAAATCGTGCTTGCCGCTGGAGAAGCGCATGGTCACCGGGCCGGTAATCTCGTCCAGGTGGGTGTCCCCCTGCGCGGCGTTCACGTCGATTCCCGCGCCCAGTCCCGAGGCCGTCACGTCGCCCTTGCCCGCGTTCACGGTCACCTTCGCCGTTTTCGGCACCGTGACCGTCAGGTTCACCTTGCCGTGATCGTTGCCGTTGGACTGCACCAGCACCGCGCTGCCGCTCACAGTGATGTGCGCGGCTTCGGCGTCGAAGATCTTTTTGGCATCGGCATCTGAATCGGCGTACGCCGCCTCATGCGCCTGCACCATGACGTTGGGCTCGTCGCCGGCGGTAATGCTCACATCCCCGCGCGGATCCAGAATCTGAATCGACGAATTGGCGAGAACCTGAGCGGTCAACGCCTGCTGGTCGCTATCGTGCTCCGGCAGGCCCCAGAAATTGAAGAAATCCTCGTCGCCGCTCCAGTTGTGCGCCCAGCTCCGCGTGTGGTTCCAGCCCGCCGCGCAAACGCCCAGGAACGCGACCAGGATCAGGATCCCCACGAAGCCCCCGCCGCGCCGCACCGGAGTTTTGCGCTGCAGATCGATCGCCCACTCCGCTAGCAGCGCCAGACCGGCGGCAATCAGCACGACCGGCCACCAGCGCCCATACCAGGACGAGAGGGAACCCAAGTCGAGATGTCCGGTGACGACCAGCAGCGCAATCACGCCGACGGCGACCAGAAGCAACGGACCGACCACCGAGGGAACGCGCGGTCCATAGGGGCTCATGTATCCGGCTTTCCATGCGTGCCGCTGCGCCCGCCATGCATCGCGCTGCGCCCGCCATGCGGCCTTTTGCTGCTCGCGATAGACGCGCCACTGAAGCTTCGGATCGTAGGGCGGCTGCCCGCCGCCCGGAGGCGCATTCGGAGGTATTGTGCTCATGACTGGACTCCACTCCTGTCGTCCCCCTGGGGCTGGGGCTCCGACGACACGACTGTAGTGCTCGCCGGTTGCGGGCCGGGCTGAGAAGTCTCTTGCCACGCCCCGCGGCGAAGTACGTCCTGACTCGCGGCTGGCGATGTGCCCTGCCATGCCGTGCCCGGATACGGCGGATAGCCTTCAACCGCCAGCGCCGCCCGCTCCGCCAGCAGCAACACGCCCAGCACAATCAGGAACAGCGGCCAACTCTGGCCCCAGGTCAGAATGTCGAACTGCGCCAGCAGTGCGATCACACCCACCAGAAGAAGAAACGCCGGCCAGCGCAAACGCCGAATCATGAGGTAGCGGTTCATTTGGGCCCTCCTTGCGAACGATCCTGCGAAGCCCCTTGCTGATTTGCCTGCGGCTGTCCCTGCGGGTTTGCCGGTTGAGTCTCCTGCAGGCGCCGCACGATCAGCCAAACGCCCAAGCCGATGAGCAGAATCGGCCAAGTAAACTCAAATGCCCGTCCCGAGAACCAATCGAACTGGCCCAGCAGGAACAGGAGCCCCAGACCGATCAGAATCACCGCTCCGATCGGCTCTCTCCGCCGCCAGTACATGGCCGGAACCGGTGGAATCGGTGGCACTCCCGGCGGGGGCGGCGTGTATGGCCCCTGATAAGGAACCTGATAGGGCGACTGGTATGGCGGTTGAACCTGCGCTTGATTTGCGCCTGCACCCGGCGCTTGGTAGGGCGCTTGGAAGCCACCAACCGGCCCCGAACCTGCCTGCCCCGTTCCGGCCGCGCCAAATCCGGTTCCCGGCTGCGGTCCGGGCGGCACTCCTTGCTGCATGCGTCCGCCGGGCGTGAACCAATTGCTCACCTCGTTCAATCCCAGCGGATCGGGCAAGGGTTCGCCGTCGCGGCGCGCCTTCGCCGTGTGGTACGCCTCGAAGACCTGGTAGAAGATCCACCCGGCAATGAACAGCCCGAACACCCCGTAGACATGGGCCGCGCTGACCAGCACGGCGAAGATAAACACGTGGACCAGTCCCTTGATGAACTGCCCGTTGTACATGGCGCCCACGCCGGGGATCAGTCCGAGAACGGCCGCGAGGCCGGGGCTGGGCGCGCCCGCCGGCGGAGCCACAAAGGGCCGCTGAGCCGCTTGCCAACCCATCCAGCATGGCTCGCAGAGAATCTGTCCCGCGGGCATCTTGCGCACGCATCCGGAGCAAAGCGCCTTGCCGCAGTTCTGGCAGTACGCCGCCGCACTCACGCCACTATGGTTTACGCAATCCATACTCCGCTCCCTTCCCACGCATGCACTGCGGAGCCGAGGTTCGCAACGGTTGCTTCAAGCCGTTGGGGTGAGAGGCCGCCCGACTGCACGGACCGAACTTTCCGCGAGAGATGCTCGATCCGCGTGTTGTCTGAACTGCTTTGAATTCCCTCACGATGAAGAGACGCTTCGACAAAGTCACCGGACGCGCTGGCCGGATCGGCTTCCGGCGCCGTCACCAGGTTGTTCGGCTCCTGCCGAGGGTCCTGTCGCAATCCCCCATCGTTGCTTCCGGGAACCTTGCCCGGATTCTGTTTCGTCTCGCCCGGCGCTGCCGGCTGCGTCTCTTCACGCCGCGGTTCGCCGCTGCCTTCCCCTTCGCCGCGCAGCTCCCGCACCTTCGATTTCACTTCGTAGACAAACCGCAGATGGTCGTAATACCGGACGATCGGCACCGAGGCCATCGTCAACTGCCGCTCCATATAGGACCGGACCGCCGCCGGCCGCAGATCCGAGAGCCGAATGCCGGTCAGCCGCACGCCCGTCATGTTCAGCGTTAGCGCGATCGAGAAGAACGCCATCGCCGCCGTCATCAGCAGACGCGGCTGGGCAAGAACTCGCATCCGAGCCAGGAATCCCGGCTGCTGCCAAACCGGGGGCATGAAGTCGGGAACCGATGCCGACCCAGCGGCCACAGGCAGCGGCCCTCCTGCCGTCCATCTGGCCGGCACCGTCTTCCCGGGACCGGTGTGCGCCAGAATCTTCTCGAGCAGCCCTTCAGGCGCCTCCGGCTCGGGCGACAGGAACTCCAGCCACTCGCGCCCTTTGCGCGCCTCTTCGTACAGCGCCGTGCAGGCCGGGCAGACGGCCTTGTGCGCCTCGAACCTGGCTTCGTCCTCAGGCTTCAGGAGTCCGTCCAGCGCGTCCGCCAGCAGCGTTTCCCATTCGCCGCAGGCCGGAGAGCTCGGAATGTGTACGCGCTCTGCCATTGCTACATCACCTCCAATTGATTACGTTCAAGGAGCCGCGCCAGTTCCGCCCGGCCGCGGCTAATGCGGGACTTTACCGTCCCTTCGGGGATCTCTAGGACTTGCGCAATTTCTTTATAATCAAGGTCCTGCAAATCTCTCAGAATCACCGCCTCGCGCAGTTCCACGCTTACTTTGGTAAGGGCCGCCTGCACCATCTTCGCCAGTTCCTTGCTGGCGGCGGCTTCGTGCGGCGTCGGTCCCGCGGCGGCCAGCCGGTCCACCGGCCTCAATTCCTCTGCCGCTTCCCACCCCTCGTCCAGGGAGCCTGTAGCCCGCTGGTTGCGCGTCCGCCGGAAGTTGTCGACCAGCAGATTCCGGGTCATGGTCGCGATCCACACGGGCAGGCTGCCGCGCGCGGGGTCGAAACTGCCCAGATTCGAATAGATCTTCAGGAACACATCCTGGGTGAGGTCCTCGGCGTCGGCGGAATTCCCGGTGAAGCGGTAGCAGAGACCGTAGACACGCTTCTGGTGCGTGCGGACCATTTCAGCCCACGCGCCGGAGTCGCCTTCCATGCAGAGGCGGACGATTTGCGCCCAGTCCTGCTCCAGCGGTCTCACCTCCGCTCGCGCCGCGCGATTCGCGGGCAACGCAGCAATGGCCCCGGCGGCGTCATTCCGGCCTCTCGGCTGCTCTTGCCCAGCGTCCCAGGATTGGCAGCGCACCGTTGCGGCGCTCCAACCTGGGGTTCCCCGCGACCGCTGGCTCAAAGAACCGCTGCCGCCCAGGTTGAAGCCCGTCCCGCTCCAGCTTAATGCACCCGCGCACTGCATAACGGGTTCATACGCGGAATCGCCGCATTTGGTTCCGTATGGCGCTTCCGGCGCCGGTTCTCACGGGGGAGCGGTTTTGCTCCAAATGCGGCAAGCACGCGGTTGCGAGAGCGCGAAAACAGACGGTAGAATCGCAGGGGACACGCACGGGCAGCAAATCGCCGTGCGCGAACGGGCTAACGACCCGGATTGCGCGATGCCGCAAGGCTCCGCGAATCGACGGGGTTCGTTCCTTCCGCGGGATTCTGTCCTTCCCCTCGATTCCGCAATGCGAACCAGAGGTTGCCTCGGACCCCTGGTGCAGATTGAGGCGGCATGCCGACACTGAGAGCACTCGCGAAACGCCTGAGCCAAGGCCGCTCGTTTCGCATTCGCCTGCCCAAGGAATATGGCGCCTGCCGGATGTTCGTCACTCCCGAGGCCGGCCTCGCCTATTGGTTCCCGAAGTCGGCGATCCGGCGGGAAAGCTTGCTGAGGAATGCGGCGGAGACGATCAAACGGGGCAACGTCGTCTGGGATGCCGGGGCGAACATGGGCCTGTTTTCGCTTGCGGCGGCAGGCTTATCCGGCCCGGCCGGCCGGGTCTTTGCCTTCGAGCCGGACACGGACATGGTGAAACTCATCCGGCGGTCGGCCCGGCTCAATCCGGATGCCGCCCCGGTCGAAGTCGTTCCGTGCGCCATCTCCGATACCAACTCGCTTGCCCGATTCAACATCGCCAACAATAACCGGGCAGCCAGTTTTCTGGAGGGATTCGGGACGGGCCTTACCGGGGGCGCCCGCGAAGTCCAGACCGTTCTGACCGTTTCGCTGGATTGGCTTGCCGAACGAATCCCGCCGCCGGACGTTTTGAAGATCGACGTCGAAGGCGCGGAGCTGTACGTTTTTCGCGGAGCCGCCCGGTTGTTGAAGGCCAAGCGCCCCGTGGTCCTGTTCGAATCGCAGGGCGGCAACTGGGGCGAGATTTCCCGTGGGTTGTGGGATCTGGGGTACACGCTCTACAACTGCGATCTCCCGCCCGCCGAACGCAAGCCGCTGGCAAGCCCCGTCTTCAACACACTGGCGCTGCCGGCCTGAGCAGCGGCCGCAAGGCGCACCGGAGTTTGCTCGGCTTCGCGCCGCCGAAGCTCCAGTCAGAGGCCTGTGGAACAATTCCGCTTGTGTGTCCGTAGTTCCAGGCAAGATGTATCCCACTTTCAACTGGCCATGGGTCGAATCCCAATCCGCAGCCGCAGCCGAATGCTGGCGCGCCTGCGCCAGCCGGCCTCTTCCGTCCGGCCCCGTCTACTCTGCCCAGGAGCAAAGCACGCGCGAGCAGGTCTACGACGATTGCCTCCGTAGCGTAGAAAGGGACCTTCGCGACCGTCCCCGCACGGCGGCAGAGCGCGCTGCGTTCCAAGACCGCTTGGTTGCCGCGTTCGCGCGCTTCGCCGCCGCCGCACTCGGACTCGAGGCGCAGGCCATCGATCTCATCGCTCACGGATTCCTTCCCGCAGGGGTCGAGTTCGCCCGCCGCGCACGCCGCTTCGACGCCGCCCTCAACCTGCCTGAGATCGTTCAAGCCTGCCGCAACGCCTGGACCGTTTACGGCTTGCAGCCGCTCCTCGACGAGCCTTCGCGCATCACGCCGTCTATCGTCGGCTACAGCCTTCTCTATCCCTACACGGACAACTATCTCGATCGCCGCGACGCGTCCCCCGCCGCCAAGAGGCGTTTCTGCGCGCGATTCCGCCAGCGCCTGCGCGGCGAGCGCCTCGCCGCTAGCGATGCGCACGAAGCATCTATCTGGGCTCTGGTCGGGATGATCGAGAGCCAGTATCCTCGCGCGCATTATCCGCAGGTCTTCGACTCCCTGCTTGCCATCCATCGGGCGCAGGAGGAGAGCATCGCCCAGCTTGACGCAGGCCTCATCGGCGACCTGTCCTCAACCGGAGACGGCGAAATCCTCCGCATCAGTTGCGCCAAGGGCGGCACGTCCGTTCTCGCCGACGCTTGTCTGGTCCGGGGTTGGCTCACCGAGCAGGAGAGCCGGATCGCCTTCGATTGGGGAGTGCTGCTCCAGCTCGGCGACGACCTCCAGGACGTCCGCGAGGACCTTCGCCGCGGCTCGGCCACGCTCTTCACGCGCGTCGTGGCCGCAGGCATCCCGCTCGACGCCCTCGTCGCCCAGTTGCTCAACTTCAGCGAATCGGTGGGCGCCGGGCTCGAAGGCCTGCCAACCGGCTCGGGCCCGCTCAAGAACCTGCTCCGCATGAGCTGGCGCTCGCTCATTGTGGCCGCCGTCGCCAACGCCCGCGAGTTCTTCTCTCCGGCATTTCCCGGCGAACTCGAGCGCTCGTCACCGTTCCGCTTCGCATTCCTCCAGGCGCGCAGCAAGAAGCTGGCAAGCCGCCGCGGCCTTTACGCCGCCGTCTTCGACGCCCTGATCGAGCGGCCCGGCGAACAAGAAGCCGCTCCGTACGTGTCCGCTTCGGGCTGTGTGCCCGCGGCCGAACGCTCGCCGGATTTCACCGCCGCGACCGCGCAGTTGGCGTAACCTGTGGGTACAGAATCCCCAGGAGCGCTTCAACAATGCGAAAGATTTGGTTGGTTCCATTCCTCTCGGCGTTCACGCTCGCCCACGCCGCCAGCTTCGACTGCACCAAGGCCGCAACTCCGCAGGAAAAGGCCATCTGCGCCTCGCCAGATTTGAGCGCGGCAGATGATCGGATGGCCGCCGCCTATCACGCATGGTTGACCGCAGCTCCGCCCGACTGGGCCGCGGGGATCCGAGACGACCAGCGCGCCTGGCTACGCACGCGCACTACAAGTTGCCCGGCCGGCAATTCCACGAACCCCCTCGAGGCGTGCCTGCGCCAGGTCTACCAGGGGCGAATCGACGAACTGCAGCAGAGGGTGAAGACGCTGGCGGGCGTGACCTTTGTTTCGCGATCGATCACCCTGACCGCGCGTGACGAGCCGAACTCCATCCCAACTTGGGCGACCGAAGTCACTCCCGGCTTTGGCACCCTGCAGGCCTCCTGGCCGCAGGTTTCCTCCACTTCGCCACAGTGGACCACATGGAACCAGGCTATCGAGATGGCCGCCATTCGGACTGCCTCTGAAGGCCAGCAACCCGCGCCGAAGGACTGGAGCGGCGTGGTGCAATCCGGCGTCGACCAGGATGTATCGGTCTCCGTCGATGGTTTCGACGGGAAGCTGGTTTCGGCGACGATTTTCAATTTCTTCGACGGCCACGGCGCCCATCCAAATCACAACTCCAGCGAGTTCTATTGGATCTTGGACAAGCAGCGCGAACTCAAACCGGAGGACGTCTTTCTACCCAACTCCGGTTGGGAACCCTGGATGGAACAGCGCCTCGACAGCTACCTGCACCGGACCCTCGACGCCGAATCCAACGGCGACTACCGAACCTGGTTTCCGCAGGGCGACGCGCCCAAGCAGTTGCAGTCCATCGTTACCAATCCAGAAGGATGGACGATGGAACCGAAGGGTCTCACCCTCGCCTTTCAGCCCTACGAGGTAGCCTGCTACGCCTGCACGCCGCAGCCGTTGACGATCCCGTGGTCCGATCTCAAGCCCTATCTCCAGCCGGGGTTTACGATTCCGCGGTGAGGCCGCCTAGCTCGGGCGCAGGCTCGAAGTTCCGTTCCCTTCGTGAGGTATACTCGAAACTCCGTCATGCAAGATCATTCGAGATCGTTGGCTGGGGAGGCTTTGTCCGCGCCAGCCGGGAAGAACGCAGGTTCGGGCGTCCTGCCTCGCGCTTCGTGGCGTTCCGGTGCGCTTTGCGCGCTTTTGGTCGCCGCCGCGGTTTTGGCTTGCGGTCCCAGCGGCGAAATTGGATTTCAAGACGACTGGTCGATCCGCCGCACTGCTGTGATTTTCGCCCAGACCGGCCACTTAGCTTATAACTGCTGGGAGGCCGCAACCGAAGGCTGGCTGATTCTCTGGGCGGCGCCTTTCATCAAGGTCTTCGGCCCTTCCTACCTCGTCGTCCGCCTTTCCCTTCTGCCAATCGTATTCGCGGCCGTCCTCCTCTTTCATCGAAGTTTGTTGCACTTCGGATTCACACAACGGAATGCCAGTTTTGGAGCGCTGACGCTCGGCCTTTCGCCTATCTTTTTGCCCGCCGCCAGCGGCTTCATGACCGATATCCCTAGCCTCATGGTCACAATCCTCTGCCTGCTGCTGTGTCAAAAGGCCGTGGCCCAGGAAAAGGACCGTGTTGTCATCACATATCTCGCTGCTGCTGCATTCAGCAACATCCTGGGCGGAACGGTGAGGCAATCGGCTTTTCTTGGAATTCTGCTCATGATTCCCGCGGTCGGATTGTGGCAGCGAAAACGGCGCGGCGTATTGCCGGCCACGGGCATCATCACTGCCATCGCGTGTCTATGCATCCTCCTTTATCTATGTTGGTATCGAGCACAACCGTACACCCCAACAGCACCCATCCTTTCCTCTTCCTTCACATTGCCCATGTTCGCGCTCCATCTCTAGCTGCTTCTTGCCTCCGCGCGCTTTTTGTTCCTGGCTGTGTTGCCCGTGATCGCTTGCAGCCTGCCCGCCATGCTGCGTCTTCCGCGCAAAGCGTTCTGGAGCATCTATGCCGGTTGTTCTTGCCTTGTGCTGCTGATCGCTCCAGCCTGGAGCCATGGCCAGCTCGGCGTTTCCCTCAGTTATTTCAATGTTCCCGTCTTCGCGGCCGTTCCGACAGCACTGGTTGCGTTAGCGCTGCTTTTCCTCATCCGGCGGAGAGGATCGGCACGACATCGTCCAGAGCTACCCACGGCGTCGTCACCGGATCAATCGTCGTCGTGGTCCTCTATCTTCTGGCTGCTTGGCCCGGCTTCTCTTGGCTACCTTGTCCTGCTGCTGCCGCCCAGAGAATCGACGTTTGCGGTTTGGGATCGTTACTTGCTTCCCGTGGCGCCAATCGCCATCGTATGCCTGCTAAAGACCTATCAGGATCGTTCCCGCGGCGGCATTCCAAAGGTTGCTTTCTTCTTTCTCATCCTGGTCGCAGGGATTGGTTTGGCCAAAACGAACAGATTGCATTCCGAGAGCCGCGCCATCCTGAAAGCGGCAAATATGCTGCGCGCCGACAACGTGCCAAGGACGCAGATTGCCGCCGGGTTCGAGTACGACGGTGAAACGCAACTCGATGCCGTGGGCCACATGAATATCCCCGATATAGCCAGGACCCCGGACGCCTACCACCCCTACGTCCCACCGCCCTGGCTTCCATCGGGATTCTGGTACCTCTCGTTTGCCCCCGCGATTGTGCCCCGGTACTTTATCGTTGAGGAACCAGGCGACGATCTCGCTGCCTCGAAGTATCCGCCCGCCGAGTACACGACAGCGATCCCACCGTTCCACCGCTTCATCTACATTCAGCAGGTGCCCGGCCGGTAACTCTCCTACGGAACGCTTCGACTGACTGCTCTCAGCAGCTCGTCCGAGGTCCGGATCAGGTGATCGTACCCAATCGCCGCACAATACCCATCTGAGAATTACCTTTTATTGCGAAGGCGCAGGATCCCTTCGGGACGCGGCTTTGGTCTGATCGCTGGAAGAAGCCGAAGAGTTCCTGACCCGTGCGAGAACAAGGAAATCCAGATTGTCATTCGCTGCCGCATGGAACATCTTCTTCCGATCTTCCAGCGGCACGGCGAATTCTCTCTCAATCCGATAGTCGTTCTTCACAAAGGCGCCGTCAGGCTGCTCCAAGAAGTCCTCATACTCGCCCCGCCTCAGGACAATGTAGTCCGCTTGGACATACGCGAAGACCTGCATCATCTTCATGCCGCGCGGGTATTTGTGGGCCTTGAGCCAATTAACAACCTTACGGCTGCACAGGCCTGGGAAGTCGTAGACGGTTCGACGCGAATAATAACCGACGTAGCCGAGCGGTTCACATGCGATGGTTGTCTCGGGAGGGGTGTGCGACAAGTAAATGCCGACAGCCATCCGCACGTTGTCTTCGACCAAGTCCTGAATGTTGCGCTCGGCGCGAAAGGTTGTCGGGAGCACGACGGCGAAACCAGCAAGGTAAGACGCCGTCAGAAGCCACGAAAACATTCCCCTGAATCGGTCCGGGAAAAGGCTTGCGATGTCTGCGACTCCCTTCGCGACCAGGAGTACGATCACCGCGCAAAGGGGCACCACATACCACCCGAAAACCGCGGGAGCGCGAAAGGTAAATGCAGCCGCGAACAGGGCGGAAAACGCGTATACCGGCAGGAAGCGCCAGCGCCGGCGCACTGCATCGGCGACGAATCCAACCGCAGCGACAAGAAGGCAAAGTTCCTCCAGCCAGTGCTCTCCGACCAGCGGGATAAAGTGGCCTCCGATGAGCGGCTTAACGAACGGGATGAAACCGGTGCCATTGCCGCCAAATACCGGTTCGAGCGGTGTGCACACCAATGTGGCAAAGGTTTCGGCGGCGCGCCTCAGCAGTTCTCCAAGGGACGTGGTGGTTTCCCAATAACCGACGTAGCCCAGGCTTTTCGCAACCACGGTGTTCGGAATCGGGCTGCCATAGTAAACCGTCGTGAAGATCAGCCACGGCCCATAGATGACGGACACAAGAAGAGCGAATCTGGCCAGCGGCCTGAAATCCCTCTTTCGAAACGAAGCTGTTGCCGTTGCCGCGGCGGCAACGGCAGTCCACAAGATGAAATCCGGCCGGGCCAACAGGCACAGGCCCGACGCAATGCCACTGGCCCACGTTCTCCCCGAAAGCAGAAAATAGATTGCCGCAAGCAGGATCGTGGTTGCCATCTGCGTTTCCATTCCTGCCATTCCATACAGAATCTGGTGATGCTCGATCGCCAGATAGCCGGCTCCGAGAACGGCCGCCGCCCGGCTTGCCGGGGCCAGATGCTCCCGCACAATCCTGTAGCCGAACCAGACCGCCGCCGGCCCGGTGAGAAGAGACAGCAGCTTCAGGAACGGCAAGCCCCACCCGACATGGAATCGGTCGGCCAGCAGCGGCGCCAGCACGCTGATCGGGCTCGTGAAGCCGTGCACCGGCTTCGGATCGTCGATGGAGAAATGGGTCAGGCCCAGCCCGTGGTAGAAGTTCTCCGAGTGGAGCACGGTGATCAGCGCGTCTTCCCAGGTTCGGTGCGTGTAAACCCAGAAGATGAGGCGCAGCAGAAAGGCGACTGCCATCAATGCGACGAGCCACGGATCGTCGAAATGAAGCACGTGCACAAGCACAGCGAGTTTTGCCGAAAGTCTGCGAATCACTCTGTACCCCAAAAGCGCCGGCGCATCTTGGTCGCGAGTAGATGTGCCCGGCCGCAGCCGCCATGTCCCTCCGGCTTCCGCCTCAGTATCCCTTTCCAAACTCCGGGTCCACCGGGTTCTCGAACAGCGAAGCGTCGCGGGTCACAATGGTCAGACCCGAAGGAGTGACGAAATAGCGCCGCTTATCCTCGACGGGATCGTATCCGATCACCGTTCCCTCCGGGATGTGCACGTCGCGGTCGATGATCGCCCGACGGATGCGGCAGTGGCGCCCGATGTTGACATGCGAGAACACGATGCTGGCGTCCACGTCGGAGTAGGAGTTGACGCGCACATCCTGCGACAGCACCGAGTTGTACACCGACGCGCCGGAGATGATCACGCCCGCGGTGATGATGGAGTTCACGGCCATGCCCGAGCGGCCCGGCTCGCCGAAAACGAACTTCGCGGGGGGATACTGCCGCACGCGCGTGCGGATCGGCCAGCTCCTGTCGTACAGGTTGAAGACCGGCGACACCGAGCACAAGTCCTGGTTGGCTTCGTAGTAGGCGTCTAAAGTGCCGACGTCGCGCCAGTAGAGCGCTTCCTTCTTGTTCTCGTCCACGAAGCTGTAGGCCATCATCCTTCTCTGGCCCAGCAGGGCAGGCAGGATGTTGTGCCCAAAATCGTGTTTGGAATCCGCGTCGTCGGCATCGGAGATCAGCGCCTTCAGCAGGGTGTCGGTATTGAAGATGTAGATCCCCATCGACGCGTCGACGGTGTTGGGGTTGAACGGGGAACGGATGCTCGTCGAAGCAGGCTTCTCCTGGAAGCCCATCACTTCGCCGGTCTTGCCCACCTCCACTACTCCGAACCGCGACACTTCTTCCGGCGCCACCGGCAGCGTCGCCAGCGTCACGTCGGCGTTGGTCTCGTTGTGGTAGGCCAGCATGCGGCCGTAGTCCATCTTGTAGATGTGGTCGCCCGACAGGATGATCACGTGCTTGGGCTGCTCGCTGCCAATCGAGTAGATGTTCTGGTACACGGCGTCCGCCGTTCCCATATACCAGTTGGCGCCGGTGCGCTGCATGGGCGGCATCAATTCGAAGAACTCACCCAGCTCCTGCGCCACAATGCCCGTCCACCCCTCGCGGATGTGCCGGTTCAGGCTCAACGCCTTGTACTGCGTGAGGATGTACACCCGGCGCAGCCCGGAGTTGATGCAGTTCGACAAGGTGATGTCGATGATGCGGTAGTGCCCGCCAAACGGCACCGCGGGCTTGGCGCGGTCCCGGGTCAGGGGAAACAGCCGCTCTCCCGCTCCGCCCGCCAGCAACACTCCCAACGTGTCCTTCATGTCCATAGCCATCCCGCCTTCGATTTGCTTCTCTCCTGCATCTGCCGGTGCGGCGAGGAAGTGCCGCCATCCGGAACGCCATCCTTGCTGGCGGCACAGTCATGCCGCCGCCACCGAACGCAGGAGAATACCACACCCCACAATCGACTTTGCAGGGGCACGCCGATCGGGAGTCAACGATTGTGCACTGACCGCCCTTGCGGCGCCATCCGGAGTTGGAGCGGATTTCTGGTAGTGCGGCGCATCGTGGCGCCGTCCCTCAAGGCCCAAGGCCTTAGCATCGGGCCTCGTGCTCATTCAATCCCAGGTGAATTCTTCTCTTACCAACCAGAAACCCAGTTCGCCTTCTTGTGCGACCGCTTGATGGAAGTGAACTTGTACTCCGCGCCCACTGAGATGGCGAAGTTGACGTCGAACTGCGAGTAGGACGTTTGGGGGGTAGCGGTCGTGTCGTTGAACGTGTAGTGGGTGATCACCGCGTCGGGCGAGACGCGAAATACCCAGTGATCCGAGCGGTTCAGGTCGAAGTGTCCGCCGATGATTGCCGCCGGCGCAAGCTGGTTCGAGTAGAAATCGAACTTCGCGGGCGGCTGTCCCAGCAGATCCTTCTGAAAGTCGCCGTACACTCCGCCGAACATGGCATGCGCAATGATCGCGCCATGCTTGTTGTGCGGGCCGAGCCATTCCGGCCCGGCAACGAAGAAATACTGCTTCACCATCGCGAACTTGATGTCGTTGGGCGAGTTGGGCGCCGGCTCGGCCGTGCCGACATACCCGCGCCCCGACCCCTGGATCCCCCAGTTCCTCGTCAGCCAATACGAGCCTTCCACGTCCAGCCCGCCCAGGTTCGATCCGCGCAGAAGCGACGCGCCCGCCTTCATGTGGTCGTAGGCCATTCCCACCGACAGATCGTAGCGGTTGTCGTAGCGGACCTTGGCCAGCGGATCGACCGCAACGTAGACCCCGTACTGGGGGGCCGGCGCCTGTTGGCTCTGCGAGGAAGACGATGGCGGCTGCGAGCTCTGCGAGCTCGACTCCTGCGCCCGCGCGCGGCCAGCCACGCACACAACCAAGGCGCAAACAACGGCGAAAACTGCCAGGAACTTACTTGGGAGATGCATCATTAACCAGCTTACAGGACTGGCCCGAGGGCGGACAATCAGCCGCGCCCATTCCCCTTTGCGGACGAGTTGTGGTCCTGTCCCTCGTTCGACGGTGTCGGCCCTCAAAGGTCTTTGTAGGCGACAAAGAATAGGCGTTTCTGGGCATAGAGAATCGTGCCCCGCACGGTTCGCGGATACCCTGGGGCGCAGGCGCGCTTTACGTCAGCGACAAAGCCGCGCCGTCGGGCGGCAGTGGGGATTTTGTCAAGGAAGGGCCGCATGACCGTTTCCTTGGCCCAATCCAACAGACTGTCCAGGGAACGCATCTCGTGGTGGTAGATGGTCTCCCAGACCTCAAGACGCCCGGCCAACGGGGCAAGAATCGAGAAGTACTCTGCCGGCGGCTGAAAATTCAGCACAGCCTTCGATCGCCCTGTGAATTGCCTCCACGTTTCGCTTTGAGCCGTCCGGAACACGGCACGATGAAGCGGCGATTTCTGATTTGAAGGCATTTGAACCGCCAGCGCGCCGTGGGTTCTCACCAATTCCCATAACTGCGGCAATAGCCGCACGTGGTTGGGAAGCCACTGCAATGCCGCGCAGGAAACAACAATGTCAAACGCCCGAGCCGGGTGAAACTCCTCGATTCCGGAATGCACCCAATGCCAATCCGGGTGCTTTTCCCTGCCTCTTTCCAGCATTTCGCTGGCCATATCGACGCCGGTAATCGCGGCGTGCGGCCAGCGTGCCGCAATCCATTCCGTGCTGTTGCCGGGACCACAGCCCAGGTCAACGATGGACCGAGGCTTGTCGACCTCGATATGCGCTACCAAGTCCTCGATGGCTTGGGAATGCAGATCGGCATAGGCCAGGCACTTGTCGGGATTCCAGGGTTTCATGGTGTATCGTCGCCGAAGCCGCGCGAACCTGCTTCTGGGGGCGGCTAGCCGGCTAAGTTGTGATCCGGAGGTGTTCGTCCAACGATAACACCTGCTGTCTCCGGCCGGGCTTAAGGCAGGCTCGACAGAAGAGCCTGGAACCGGAGCATCGGGAGCGCCAAACCGAAGGCGCTTCTACAGCTTGCACGGCTCCATCTGGCGCGCCCACACCAGGTAGCGGACCGTCTTCAGAACCTCCATCATCTCGGCCCCCGCCGTGCTCCATGCGCCCTCCTGCCCCAGCGCCGGAGCTGCGTGAACCCGCCACAGGAGCGGCAGCCGGCTCAGGATCAGCCCTGCCCGAGGCAGATGGCTCGCGCTCGACACGACCTCCGCGGAATCCCATCCGCGATCGCGCATGATCTTTAGCGAGTTGCAGGTGTTCTCGATCGTATTCCGCGCCTCCGGCTCGACGACGATGGCCGCCGCCGGAATCCCCTGTGCCTTGGCCACGCGCGCCATCACCTGCGCCTCGACAAAGCGATTGCGCACCGCGCCGCCGGTCAGGATCATCCGCGGCGCGACTCCGCTCTCGTACTCGTGCACCGCTTCGGTCACGCGCTGGAGTTCCATCGGCGTCGGGTTTCCGTCCGCATCCGCCGGACTGCCCAGGACGATCAGCACATCGAAGCGATCCCGCGCCGTATTTCCGGCTGGCGCCAGAGCTCGCTCGATGGCTGCCCACGCCAGCAGTCCCAAGGCCACCGCCGCGCACGCCGCAACAATGGCGCTTATCCATCGCGGGCACCTTTGGCGCGGTCTCCGGCCGGTACGCTCCCGGCCTGGATTTATCTTGCCGGGCCGCGCGGTTCGGGCGCTACCCCGCCGTCCGTGAACTTGCCTGTGCCGGTTCGCCGCGCTCAAGGAAGGATCTCCCTCCACCCCTCCACTCTACCGCGTGAGCCAAACAGGCCAGCCCATTCGCCGAATGGCAAACTTGCCGACCGTCGCCGTCAGAACTCCTCCGGAACGTCCCATGCGCGGAACGCCACCTCGCTCAGAGGCTTGCGCGTCCTCGGCGCGATCTCGCGCTGGATCAGCTCCTCGTCGCCCAGCACCTCTGGCTCGTCCTGGTAGCCGAGCGCGATCACCGTTCCCAGCGCATATTCTTCCGGGATCCCGAGCGCCTTTCGCGCCGCCTCGTGGTTGTACCCCGCCATCTGGTGCGCCGTGAGCCCCAGCGCCGCGGCTTCGAGCGTCAGGTACGAGCTCGCCGCGCCCAGGTCGAACAGCGCATACGGGTTCTCCGCGCCTCTCGCGTTCACTCGTAGCGCCGTTCCCAGAATCAGCACCGGCGCCCGGTGCGCCCACTTCCGGTTGCCCTCCGCGAGCGACGCGAAGATCTTGTCGTAGGTCTCCGATCCCCGCATCCCAACGACGAACCGCCATGGCTGCCCATTGCCCCCCGAGGCTGCCCATCGCGCCGCCTCGAACACCTTTCTCAGGGCCTCCGCGCTCACCTCGCGCTCGGAAAACGACCGTGCGCTCCACCGCTCGTGAAACACCGGCAAGACGCCTTCGACCGCTGGCGCCCGCTTTACCGCATCTGTCTCAACAGCACTCAAAGTCATGAAGCGAAACTCCCTTTCGACCGACACGCTGTCGCGAGCGGCCATGTCTGTTTGATACCCGACCCCCGCCCGAAGATTCTCCGCGGACCCCTGGCCTATGGCCGCACGAGAGGTCTCGGATCGCGACCCCAGGCAGTCTCGGGGCTCCCGCCGCTCCTGTCGGTTCCAGGACCGCGCGTTCCCGGCCGCGAATGCGCGTTATTCTGGAAAGTCCGGCTGCGGGGCTCGAATTCCGCCGCGGCCGCCCGGAAAAGGAAGCACGATGCCTGAAGAAGCCACTCCCTCCGCGCCCGAAAGCCCCAAATCGACTCCTCCCGTGGTCACCATCGCCGAGATCGGCCGCCACGAGGGCCAATCCGTGACCCTGCGCGGATGGCTCTACAACCTGCGCGAAAGCGGCAAGCTGGTTTTCCCGATCTTTCGCGACGGCACCGGCTCGATCCAGGGCGTTGCGCACGTGAAGAGTGTCTCCCCCGCGGTATTCGAGTCGCTGAAAGGCCTGACCCAGGAGTCCTCGGTGATCGTCACAGGAAAGGTGCGGGCCGACAAGCGCGCGCCGGGCGGCTACGAGCTGGATGTCGAGGACGTGCAGGTCGTCCAGCGCGTTCCGGAGTCCGATCCTTACCCGATCACGCTCAAAGAGCACGGGGTCGACTTCCTGCAGGAGCGGCGGCACTTGTGGGTGCGCAGCCCGCGGCAATCGGCGATCCTGCGAATTCGCGCCGAGATCATGCGCGCGGCGTCGGAATACTTCGACACCAACGGTTTCATCCGCACCGATCCGCCGATCCTGACGCCGGCCGCCTGCGAAGGCACTTCGACGCTATTCCCCGTGGACTACTTCGGCGATCCCGCATATCTAACGCAGAGCGGACAGCTCTATATCGAGTCCACGGCGCTGGCGCTGGGCAAGGTGTACAGCTTCGGCCCGACTTTCCGCGCGGAGAAGTCGAAGACCCGCCGGCACCTGACCGAATTCTGGATGATCGAACCCGAGGTTGCCTTCCTGGACCTCGACGGGCTGATGGAGCTGGCCGAGAACTTCATCTCGCACATCGTGCAGAGTGTAGTGAAGAATCGCGCCGCCGAGTTGCAGGTGATCGGGCGCGACATTGCGAAACTCGAGGCGATCAAGGCGCCGTTCCCGCGGCTGCGCTACGACGAAGCGGCCGATATGCTGAACCAGGCGTACAAGGACGGCAAGCTCGAAGCGCCGTTCGAGTATGGCAACGACTTCGGCTCGCCCGACGAGACCTGGCTCAGCTCCCAGTACGATCGTCCGGTGATGGTTCACCGCTATCCGGCCAACGTGAAGGCGTTCTACATGGAGCCCGACGCGAAGGACCCGCGCTACGCGCTCTGCGTCGACGTGCTGGCGCCGGAGGGCTACGGCGAGGTCATCGGAGGGTCGCAGCGCGTGTCGAGCTACGAACTGCTGAGCTCGCGGATCGACCAGCACAAGCTGCCGCGCGAGGCGTTCGAGTGGTATCTCGACTTGAGGCGCTACGGCAGCGTCCCGCATGCCGGCTTTGGCATGGGGATTGAGCGCGTCGTCGCGTGGGTCTGTGCTCTGGACCACGTGCGGGAGACGATTCCGTTCCCGCGGATGCTGCACCGCATGTACCCATAGCATCAACATGGAATTCGCCGGTTTCGTGCCACGGGAACAGATTTTGATCTGGACAACAATCGCCCCTCAAGTGCATCCTAGCTGCATAAGGAGCTGAGATGAGCGAACGGCCCGAGGCAAACGGCGAAGAGATGCACCACACGCTGGCGGATGCCGATACCGCCGAGCGATTCATCACAGAGAAGCACCTCGGCGAGCGCATCCGCCGGCTGCGGCTCAAGAAGTCCATGGGCTTGGTGGACCTGGGCAAGAACACCGGGCTGTCGGCCAGCTTCCTCTCGCAGTTGGAGACGGGCCGCGTCGTTCCCACCCTGCGCAACCTCGCGCGCATCGCTATGGTCTTCTCGAAGGACCTTTCGTATTTCTTCGAGAACGAGCCGTCGCCGGTCTTCCGCGTGCATCGCAAGAAGGACCGCGTGCGCATGCCGCAAACCGGCGTCGAGCCGCCGACCTACACCTTCGAGAGCCTGGGATACATGGTTCCCGACCGGCACATGGACCCGTATTTCGCTGAGTTCGTTCCCCTGCCGGAGGATGTGGAACCGCGCTCGCACATGCACACGGGATCGGAGTTTCTCTATGTGCTGGCCGGCGAGCTGGCGCTACGGCACGGCGACCAGGAGGCCGCACTGGGCCCCGGCGACGCCGTTTACTTCGACGCCGGAACGCCCCACTCCTACCGCTGCCTCGGCAGCAAGCCGGCGGAGGCCATGATCGTCACGATGCACCAGCCGCCCACGGCCCAAGCGCAATCTCCGCGCCCGCCGGTCGCATCGGCCGCCCGACCGGTTTCGGCCGCTCCGAGAAGCACCCCATCAGACGCCAAGCCGCCAGGCGGGTTTTAGACCAGGTTAGGAATTCACGTAGGGCATTCGACATTGTGCAAGGTGCCGTTTTCTTGACGAAGACGGCACTTGAGCGCATCAACCCTCCCTATTTCAATTCCTAATCCGGTGTAGCTGGTTCTCTTGGTTGAACTTCGCGCCATCAACTCTCATTCCCGCACGCGCCGGATCGCGAGACAGTTCGTGCGGTTATTTTGCCGTTGCGGGGTTCGACTCCGCGTATGTGGGGGTTGGAGCGGGCTCGGCTTTCGTGGGCATCGCGGCCAGGGTCTTCAGATCGGCCTGTACCTGCGCCCACGCGTTCCGATTCCGCTTGGTCACGATCGGCGCGTCGGGATCCGAGTAGTACGCCTGCACGTCGCTCTTGATGCCCGGAGGAATCGGCTGATCCGGGTCGCGCGTCAACCGGTGAAGTAACTCCGCATACGTCTTGTCGGTGAGTGGATAGCCGCCTGGCCTGACCACCTGGCCGGTGTCCAGATCGCGATTTGGCAGCGGATGCCTTGCGTCGGTCGGGCCCAGGGTAGCGGTCAAACTTGTTGTGGTCGTTGGCTGAGTTCTTCGCGCCTCCGGCGGCGTGAAGAGAGCCAGGCGATCCCGCAGCACCGTTGTCGCCGAAACCACGCTGTGCAGGTAATCGGCTTCAGCCGCCGGGGTGGGGCCTTTCACGGCAACCATCGCCAGCGGCCCGACCTTTGGCAGCACCCGAAGCACGCTGGCAATCAGATGCGTTTCCCAGTCGGCTTTCTTGCGGTAGGCAGCCCAGTCATAAAGCGAAGCAGCGGCGGCCGATTCCTTCTCGACCTCCGCGGCATCCGGAGTATCCGGCTCCGGAAGCTCCTGATTCCGGTGCAGCAGAGTGACCGCGTATGCGATGCGGGGAATGAACTTCCGCGTTGCGGTCGAGTATGCGCGGACGTTGAGGAACTGCCGGCTTTTGTTGCCGCCAAAGCCCTCTCGCAGGCCGTAAGTCTCGTAATAGGCCAGTGCAAGCTGGTGTTCTGGAACGCTGATCCCGATGTGGCGCAAAAAACCCAGCGGCGCCAGGTGGTGCTTCGCAATCTGATTGATGTCGAACGCAAACTCCGTTTGCACATGCTCATGCCGGCCTTCGGCATAGTTGACGCTCGACCCAAAGCGCGCCGCCAGCTTGGGGAACTGGAGCGCCACGGCGCGGTTGGTGGCTTGCGAGTGCCCGAACGTGTCGCCGATGTAATGCGAAAGCGCACCCACGGCAAAGGCTAACTCGTTCGCGTTGCGTGCATTGCGGAACAATGCGAGCACAAAATCCCCACTGCGCACATAGTGCGTCAGGTCCGAGAAGAACGCGTCGCCGAAAGGGTAGTACCCCATGTCCTGAATCACGCATCCGCCGTAGGCATAAGCGCGCGCCCGATCCAGATCCTCCGGGGTCAGGTTGGGATAACGGCTCATCAGCAAAGGAACAATCGAATCGTTCCACGTCAGGTCGATGAGCTGTTCGTGCGTGAGCAGAGAGTACGCGGTCGCACGCCGGGGATCGTTGACGGTCACCAGCAGCACAACCAGCAAGAGTGTTCGCACGCGGTTCAAGGTCATCGCAATCGACTCTGGCGGAGACACGCTCCGCGATTGAGGGGGAAGAGAGGCCGAATCCCGCACCCATTGTATGCGAATTCTCTCCAGCCTCATCCGCGCGCTTTCCCGATTGGCATACCAGGGAAACGGCGAATCGAGAGCGGTCAGTCGAAATCAGATTCTAAGAATGCCCCAAGAGCCGCCCTGAAGACTCGGCAGTGCGGGTTCGGATGGGAAAGGTGCATTCGCGGTTCCTGCCCTCTTCTGGATGTGGGATCTCTGCATAAAGAGGTCGCATTCGTGGAGAACTCGAACCGATTGGAGATCGCTCAGAATCGGATTCTCTGATTGCACCGGAACTGCGACAAGATTAGATGTCGCCAAGAGAAATGTATCGATAGGAAGAGAAGTGCGTCGCTTCGTGCTGTGATGGAGTCTCGCTACGCTTCATCGATCGCGCTTTCAGTTCGGAATCTGCTCCAGGTGAAACTCACAATTGTGACCGCTACGCGACGGCAGGTATCATGATCCTTCATGGGAGTCCCGCCGCCAATCCAGCTTGCCACCTTCAGCATGCCAGACACGCTCTTGCTCATGGTGCTGGCGCTGGTGGTTTTCGGGCCGCGCCGCCTGCCCTTGATCGGCCGCCAGATCGGCAAGCTGATGTACGAGTTCCGCAAGGCCTCAAACGACTTCAAATTCCAGATGGAAGAGGAATTTCGCGCCGCGGAAGAGGCAGATCGGCGCAAGAAGGAGGAGGCGGAGCGCCAGCGCGTTCTTGCCGGGGCTGCAGCCGGCCGCGCAACTCGGGCCCGCCGCCACGCAAACCGCAGAATCAGCGGCGTCTGCGCCGGAAGCGAACCCGCCCGCTCCATCGATCGAAAGTCCCTATCCCGGCGAGACAACCTATCCTGCTTCGGCCGTGGATGCAACGCCCACGGCAGAGCCCGCCGCGCCGGTCGCCGAGGAATCGACCCCGCGCATCCAGCCGCCCTCCACCGGCGAAACCGTCGCCGCCGAGCGCCCCGGCGCGCAACCTCAGCAGGATGAGCCCGCCGCTGCTGACCCCGGCGCGGCCGCCGAGCCCGTCACCGCAGAAGCCGAAAGATCGGAGTCGGCAGCCCATGGTTGATCCAGCGGAAGCCATTGGCAAGGCGCGCCAAGCCGTTACCGAGCGCGCGGAGCTCCCCGGCATGAGCCTGATGGAGCACTTGGAAGAGCTCCGAAAGCGCATCGTCCACTCCGCCATCTATCTCACAGTCGGCTTCGTCGTCGCCTACGTCTTCCACGAACGCCTCTACGGCTTCGTCCAGGCGCCGCTCGACAAGCTCGGCATCAAACTCAATTACACCCACCCGATGGACCCGCTGAACCTCTACCTGCAGGTTTCCCTGATCGGCGGAGCCATCATCGCGTCGCCCTTCATCCTCTACCAGGTCTGGCTGTTCATCGCGCCCGGCCTCTACCACAAGGAAAAGCGCTTTGTCATGCCTTTCATGGCGGCGACAGTGAGCCTGTTTCTCGCCGGAGCAGGCTTTGGTTACTTCTTTGTTCTTCCCGGGGCCCTCAAGATCCTGATCGTGCAGTTCGGCAGCAAGTTCAACCCCATGGTCACGATCGAGGAGTACACCGGATTCTTCCTCTCCATCATTCTGGGCCTTGGGATCAGCTTCGAGCTGCCCATCCTCATCTTCTTCCTGGCGCTGTTCGGCCTCGTCAGCCCGCGCTTTCTCTGGAAGAACATCCGCTACGCCATTCTGGCCGTGTTTATCGTAGCCGCCATCATCTGCCCCAGCCCCGACGTCGTCACCATGTGCGTCTATGCCGTTCCCATGCTGGCGCTTTACCTCATCGGCATCGGCGTCGCCTGGTGGGTCCACCCTGCACGCAAGAAGAAAAAGGAGGCTGCGGGATAATGCGTTCTTCTCGTCGGAAGCGAATGGTGACACGAGCAAGAGTGCCCCAGCTCTCGATTTTGAGACCTGGGATAGCAAAATTCCTAGTCCTCACCGTCGCGTGTGCGCTTCTCGCTCCCCTCGCCTCGCCCGCCCAGCATTTCGACGGGGCCAAGGCATACGAGTACGCGCGCGAGTTCGCCGCCATCGGCCCGCGCTGGCCAACCGGCCCCGGCCACGTCAAGGCCGGGGACTTCATCCGCTCGCATTTCCAGCGCGCCCACGATCAGCTCGAACAGGACACGTTTACTGCCGACACCCCGATCGGCTCCGTGCCCCTGTGCAACTTCATCGTGCGCTTTCCCGGCACGAAGCCGGGCGCCATCGTGCTCGGCACGCACTACGAGACCAATTACCCGCTGCGGAACATCAATTTCGTGGGCGCCAACGACGGCGCTTCGACCACCGGCCTGCTGTTGGGCCTAGCCGACCGCCTGCGCGACCAGGCTGCCCAATCCCCCGGCAAGAAGCTCCCCGGCTACTCGGTCTGGCTTGTCTTCTTCGATGGCGAGGAGGCGTTCCGCCAGTGGTCGGCCTCCGACTCCACCTACGGGAGCCGGCACCTGGCCGCCAAGTGGGGCCGCGACGGAACCCTCAACCAGATCAAGGCCTTTCTGCTTGCCGACATGATCGGCGACAAGGACCTCGACATTCAGCGCGACACGAACTCGACCCCCTGGCTGGTTTCGCTGGTCGCCGAGGCGGCAAAGAAATTCGGCTACCAGCGCTACTTCTTCCAGCAGGAGATGGACGTTCAGGACGACCACCTGGCCTTTGTCCAACGCGGCGTTCCGTCGGTCGACATCATCGATCTGGACTACGGCCCCAACAACAGCTACCACCACACGGCGCAGGATACGATGGATAAGATCAGCACCCACAGCTTGACGATCGACGGAGACGTGTTTTTGGAGTCGATCCGGCTGCTCGATCAGAGATGAGCTATCAGCTCTCAGCTCTTAGCTCTTCCAGGTGGCAGCGAACCTCGGTGGTTCACTCAGCGAAGAATTGCTGAGAGCTGAAGGCTGAACGCTAGTACAAGGAGTACGCACGTGTTACAGGCAGAAATCGGCATCATCGGAGGCAGCGGGCTTTACTCGATGCCCGGATTCACCAACGTTCACGAAGAGCGCGTGGAAACGCCCTTCGGCGACCCCTCCGACGCCTTCGTTCTCGGCGAGCTCGAAGGCCGCAAGGTCGCTTTTCTCGCGCGCCACGGCCGCGGCCACCGCATCCTCCCCTCCGAGCTCAACTTCCGCGCCAATATTTACGCCTTCAAGAAGCTCGGCGTCGAGCGGATTCTGTCGATCTCCGCCGTCGGCTCGCTCAAGGAAGAGCACAAGCCCACCGACTTCGTCATGCCCGACCAGTTCATCGACCGCACCTTCCACCGCGCGTCGACCTTCTTCGGCGAAGGCATCGTGGGTCACGTCGCCTTCGGCGATCCGGTCTGCGCGACCGTGGCCAAAGCCGCGGCCGACGCCTGCGCCAAGGTGGGCGTCGTGGGCAAGCTCGGCGGCACCTACGTTTGCATGGAGGGCCCGCAGTTCTCGACCAAGGCCGAGTCGAACCTTTATCGCAGTTGGGGCGCCGACGTGATCGGCATGACCAACCTGCAGGAGGCCAAGCTGGCCCGGGAAGCCGAGATCTGCTACGCCACCATCGCCATGGTCACCGACTACGACTGCTGGCGCGAGGGCCACGACGCCGTTACCGTCGAACAGATCGTCGCCGTGCTCCACAAGAACGCCGATAACGCCGCCAAGGTGGTGAAGGCCGCTGTCGCCGGCCTGCCGCGCGAGCGTACCTGCCCCTGCGCTTCCGCCGCCCAATACGCCGTGCTCACACAGCCCGACGCGATTCCGGCGGCGGCGAAGGAGCGGCTCAAGCTGCTCTTCGGCAAGTACCTGGGCTGGTAAACTTGAGAACTGGCTCGGACAATGCGTTGACTGCAACATCACAATCCGCGCCGTTGACCGATCAGGAGCTTGCTTCCAATTTGGCAAAGCTATGGCCGCATCGGGAGCACGAGGCGCCCTCTTTCAGCGGTGTGCTTTGTCGGGTGGGATTGCACCGGTGGCGCCCGCTGAACACAGCCAGGATCGCGCCCCGAAAACACGTGCGTTTCTGTTTCTGGTGCTCGGTCGTAAAGATCGATGGAAACATCTACACGCCCTGAACTGAACAGGCGCAAGCTCAGCGCTTGAGGAGAACAATGGCAATCACCGTTGTTGGCAGCGTCGCTTACGATTCCATCGAGACTCCCGCCGGCCGCCGCGAGCGCTGTCTCGGCGGCGCCGCAACCTATTTCTCGCTCTCGGCGAGCTTCTTTACCAGCGTCCGCGTCATCGCCGTGGTTGGCGATGACTTCGGCCCGAAGCAGGAGGCCGTCTTTGCCGCACACAACATCGATACACGCGGCATCGAACACACAGCCGGCAAAAGCTTCTTCTGGGAAGGCTCCTACCTCGAGAATTTGAACGAAGCCAAAACTCGTTCGACCGAGCTCAACGTTTTTGCCTCCTTCGAGCCCAAGATCCCGGACGCCTACCGCGACTCCGAGTTTCTTTTCCTTGCCAACATCGACCCCGTTCTCCAGCGCCGAGTGCGCGACGCGATGCCCGGCGTCAAACTCGTTGCCGGCGACACCATGAACTACTGGATCCAGGACCATCGCCCGGCGCTGCTCGAAGTTCTGAAGGGCCTCGACGTCCTGCTCATCAACGACACCGAAGCCCGCATGTTGGCTGAGAACCACAATCTCGTTCAGGCGGCGCGCGGCGTCATGGCTCTGGGTCCGCGCGCGCTGGTCGTCAAGCACGGCGAGTACGGCGCCACGTTGTTCTACAGTTCGAATCCAAAGGGCCGGGGAACGGAGCTAAGAACCTTCAGGGCTCCGGCCCTCCCGCTCAAAGAAGTCATCGATCCCACCGGCGCGGGCGACAGCTTTGCGGGCGGCTTCTTCGGCCATCTGGCGTCGGAGCCCGAGTTGACTCCGGTTGCCTGGCGCCGCGCCATGTTCTACGGCGGCGTCATGGGTTCCTTTGCCTGCGAGCGCTTCGGCACCGAGCGCCTGGAGAAGCTTTCGCGTTCCGAGATCGACGCGCGCTTCAATCTCTTCCGCGAGATCACGCACCTTGACTGAGAAGCGCATCCCGGAAGTCGAGGGCTGGGCCGTTCTGGCCTTTGCGATGACGGCCTCCGCGGCGGCCATCGTGTGGAGCTGGCGTCACGGCGCGATGCTCAACTACGGCGACGCCGTCGCCCATCTACACATCGCGCGCCGCGTCTTCGATGCGCGCACTCCGCGCTTCACGCAACTCGGCTCGGTGTGGCTCCCGCTCCCGCACATTCTCCTCATCCCCTTTGTGCAGAACTACAACTGGTGGGCCACGGGCCTCGCTGGAGTCATTCCCTCGTCGCTTTCCTACATCGCCTCCTGCGCCGGGATCTACCGTCTCGCGCGCCGCTGGCTCAACCGCGCCGCGGCCGCGCTTGCGCTCCTATTCTTCGCTCTCAACCCCAACCTCCTTTACCTCGGGACCACGGCCATGACCGAGCCGCTCTTCCTCTGCGAAGTCGTCTGGATCGTGGTCTGGATGGTGGAGTGGCGCGCCGCCCTCGAAGAAGAGAAGCAGGCCGCCAGCTACACGCTGCCCGCCGGTTCGCCGGCTCGTCCCCGTTCGATCGTGCGGCTCGCCCGATTCGTTCGCCGGCCGCTGCGCATCTTCGAGGCGCCCGGTCCGCAACGCGGCGCCTGGCGAAGGAATCCGCAAGCGCCGCCGGCGCCGCGCGCTAACGTTCCCATTGCGCGGACCGTCGGCCTGCAAGCCGCGATTGCCGCCATGCTGGTGGCAGCCATCTTTACCCGCTACGACGCCTGGATTATTGCGCTGCTGGCCTGGAGCGGCGTCGGTTTCACGCTGCTCGGGCACGCCGTGGCCGGCGAACGCGGCCGTCTCCGGTCGCCCGCTTTCTGGCTCGCGAGCCTGGTTGTGGTTGCCGCGCCCGTGCTCTGGTTCGCATACAACTACGCCGCCTTCGGCGACTGGCTTTACTTCGCGCGCGGCCCCTACTCGGCCAAAGCCATCGAGCTTCGCACCGCCTCGGCAGGCAGCGGACCGCCGCATCCCGGCTGGCACAATCCCTGGGTATCGCTCCTCTTTTACGTCAAGGTCTCCCTGCTGGACTCGGTCGCCGCTCCCGCATGGCGCAATCTTTGGGGCAACATCGTCCTCGCGCTCTCCGCGCTCGGGACCGCCGCGGCGCTCTTCAACAAGGCGGCCGCCAATCGCCGCCGCGCCTCAGCCTGGATTCTCCTGCTCTGGCTGCCCGTTCCCTTCTACACCTGGTCCGTCGCATACGGATCGGTCCCCATCTTCTTCCCGGCATGGTGGCCGTTTACCTGGTACAACACGCGCTACGGCCTGGAGCTGCTCCCCGCCCTGGCGCTCGGCCTGGGCTTCGCGGCTCAACAGATCGCCGAAGCCCTGCACCGCGTCCCTTTTTCGAGCTATCCGTCCCTGCTGCCTAATCTGGCCTTCACGGTTCTCTTGGTTCTCGTAAGCCTCAATGTTCTTTTCCTGCTCCGCGTGGGTCCCATCGTCTACGTCGAGGGCACCACGAACGCCGACGCGCGCCAGCCCTACGACGACGCGATTCCGCCCGCCCTGGAGGGGCTGCTCAACCTCTACCCGCATGCTCCAGTGCTGATGAACACATCCATGTACCCGGAGATCGTCGCCTTCACCGGCATTCCCCTCCGCCAGACCATCAACGAGAGCGACCTCCAGATTTTTCGCAGCGCGCTGGCGGCGCCGGCCGCCCACGCGGCCATCGTCCTGGCTTTCGACGGCGACGAGGTCGACCGGGCGGTCAGGGAGCATCCCGAAGGTCTGCTTCCGGTCGGCGTTTACGATGCCCCGGGCCAGCCGTCAGCGACCCTGTACCTCTCGTCAACGTGGATCGATCGAATGAAGCCACCGCAGGAGACGCCGGGCCCGTAAGGTCTGGCGCGCGTTCGGCCCATCCCGCTCAACAGGCGGGCATCGCCGGTGTTAGCATCGGGCAAGGAACAAGCAAGATTCTCGACTTCCGCGATCCGGAGGAAGATTGATTCCCTTCACCAAGGCGCACGCCTGCGGCAACGATTTCCTGATCGTTCCGGAAGAGGCCGCGGCAGGCGACGATTTCTCTGCGCTCACCCGGCGTCTCTGCGACCGTCATACCGGCATCGGCGCGGACGGAGTGGAATTCTTCGCCTGGAAGAATAAATCCGGGCCCGGCAGGCGCTCCGGACGCATCCGCCTCTACAACGCCGACGGCTCCGCCGCTGAGATCAGCGGCAACGGCACGCGCTGCGTGGCCGCGTGGCTGGCGGAGACCCTCGGCTCGAAGGCCGGCGACGCGATCGAGATCGCGACCGACGCCGGTCCGCGCGTCTGCCGCATCCAAAGCGTCAATAACGAGGGCGTCTTCAGCGTCGCAGTCACAACGGGCATGGGCGTCCCCGATTTCTCCCCGCACACGCTTCAGCTCATCGATGGCGTGGAGATTGTGGGCGTGGAAGTTTCCATCGGAAATCCTCACTTCGTCGTCCTCGTTGATGACGCCGAGTTTTCCGTCTCCCGGCGCGCATGGACCGGCATCGGCGCGGAGGTCTGCTCGCACCGCGATTTCCCGCGGCAAACCAACGTCGAGTTTGTGCGCATCGTGGGCAGCAGCGAGATCGAGATCCGTATCTTCGAGCGCGGCGTGGGGCCCACCACCTCCTCGGGCACGGGCAGTTCGGCCGCCGCCACGGCGGCGCTCGCGTTACGCCGCTGCATTTCGCCGCTCAAGGTGGTCGCACCCGGCGGCGCGCAGACCGTCGCCTGGGACGGCCCCGGAAAGGAACTGTTCCTTACCGGCCCTGCCACGCTGATTGCCTGCGGAGAGGCCTGGTGAGATGGCGCGACTGCTGAAACCGCCTCCTGTCGCGTCGGCTGCCACCATCGGGATCGTCGCCCCAGCCTCCCCGGCGCAGCCGGAACGCGTCGAGCGCGGCCTCGCGGCGCTGAGCGAACTCGGTTTCGCGCCAAAGCTGGCTCCCAATGCGCTCCTCGCCGAGCCGCCTTACTTCGCGGGAACCCCAGGCCAGCGGCTCGCCGACCTCCAGGCAGCCTTTGCCGATCCAGACACGACCGCCGTCATGAGCCTCCGCGGCGGCTACGGGTCAAATTACCTGCTCGACCACCTCGACCTCGAAGCGATCGCCTCGCATCCAAAGCCCTTCTTCGCCTACAGCGATCTGACTGGCCTGCAGCTTCGCCTGCTCGACGAGATCGACTTGCCGGCCTTTCACGGTCCCATGCTTGCCGCGGATTTTTCACTCCCGAATGGCGTTCATCTCCCGAGTTTTCGCGCTGCGCTGGCCGGCAAGCCTTACACCGTCGGCCCCGCGGAAGGACTCCGCACTCTCAAGCCGGGCAAGACACGCTCCGCGGCGCGCGGCACTCTGTACGGCGGTTGCCTCAGCATTCTCGCGTCGCTTCTCGGCACGCCGTGGGAGCCGTGCACGGAGGGCACTTTGCTCTTTCTCGAAGACACCGGCGCCAAGCCTTACCAGATCGATCGCATGATCTGGCAGTTGCGCTCGGCCAGAAAGCTCGACGGCGTCTGCGGCATCGTCTTCGGCGAGATGCTCGATTGCGCGTCGCCCGGCGCCTCGCCGGAGCTGCTGGATCAAGCGATCCTCGGCGCGCTCGACGGCTTCGATGGCCCCATCGCCATCGGCCTGCGCAGTGGCCACGTCTCGCGCGAGAACGTGACGCTGACCTTCGGCGTCGAGGCCGAATTGACCGCCGGCAGCGAAGCACGCCTGAATCTCATCGAGCCGGCGGTGGCCAAGTGACCGGAACGGCTCGTCACATTCATCTCAGCGGCATCTGCGGCACGGCGATGGCATCGCTGGCCGGCCTGCTCCAGCTCCAGGGCCATCGCATCACCGGCTCCGACAAGGCCGCTTACCCGCCCATGAGCGATTTGCTGCGCTCGCTCGGCATCCCGATCATGGAACCGTACGCGGAATCGAACCTTTCGCCTGCTCCAGATTTGGTCGTCATCGGGAACGCGCTTTCGCGCGGCAATCCCGAGGTCGAGCGCGTCCTCGACGAGCGTATCCCGTTCACCTCAATGGCCGCGCTGCTGCGCGAGGAGTTCCTCAAAGGCCGTTCGCCGCTGGTCGTCGCCGGAACCCATGGCAAGACGACCACCACAAGCATGTTGGCGTGGATCTACCAGGTTGCCGCGCGCCGCAACCCGGAGCTTGAGCCTTCCTTCCTCATCGGCGGCGTGGCCGAGAACTTCGGCACCAGCTTCCAGCTCCGTCCCACACGCCCCTTCATCCTCGAAGGCGACGAATACGACACCGCGTTCTTCGACAAGGGGCCTAAGTTCCTGCATTATTTCCCCGACGCGCTCATTCTGACGCACGTCGAATTCGACCACGCCGATATTTATGCCGATCTCGATGCGGTTAAGACGGCGTTCAAGCGCCTCGTCAATCTTGTTCCGCGCCGCGGCCTCATCGTCGCCTACGACGGGAGCGAGAATGTGACCGAGTGCGTCAGTCGCGCTTTCTGCCGCGTCGAGCGCTACGGCTTTTCGGAAGCCGCCGACTGGCGACTCCGCGCTCTGCGCTACGAGTCCGGCATCATGCGCTGGCAAGTTCTCCGCTCAGGCGCTGCCTGGGCCGACTTTGAGATGCGCCTTGCCGGTGAGCACAACGCCCTCAACGCCACCGCCGCCGCGGCCCTCGCCGCCAGCCATGGCATCCCTGTCGAATCGATCACCGAAGCTCTCGCCACCTTTCAAAGCGTCAAGCGCCGCCTCGAAGTCCGCGACCAGATCGACGGCATCACGCTTATCGAGGACTTCGCCCATCACCCGACGGCGATCCGCGAGACGCTCCGGACCCTGCGCGCCATTTACCCCGGCGCGCGGCTTTGGGCGATTCTGGAGCCGCGCTCGAACACGCTGCGCCGCAAGGTGCTCGCTGCCGATCTCATCGAGAGCCTCCGCCTCGCCGATCGCGTGGTTCTGGCCGCCGTCTATCAGCAGCAGCGCATCCCCGAGGCCGAGCGGCTCAACCCCGAAGAAATCGTCCACGCACTCAGCGCCGCAGGCACACCCGCCGAACTACAGGCCGACGCCGATGCTATCGTCGACGCAGTCGCACCGCAGCTCGCATCCGGAGACGTCGTCGCCATCCTTTCCAACGGCGGCTTCGACGGCATCTACCAGAAGCTTCCCGCGCGCCTGCGCGAGCGCTTCGCGCCGGGCAACGGCGCTTAACAGCAAGAGGAACGCATGATCTGGTCTCTTATCTTCATCACGAACATGGTTCTAACGGGCATTCCCACGGCCCTTCTCTTTATTCCCTGGTGCTGGCTCACGGGCAACGTGCTCCCGCTCTACAAAGGCACGCGCTTCATGCTCTCATCGAGCTGCTGCCTAGCCGGTGTGCGTATCCGCCCTGTCGGCCTCGACCGCATCCCCCCAGACCGCGCTTGCATCTTCATGTCGAACCACGTCTCCAACCTCGACCCGCCGGCGCTCATCTCGATCATTCCCGGCCGCACCTCCGCCTTCATGAAGCGCGCGCTCATGGAACTTCCCATCCTCGGCACCGGCTTCCGCCAGGGCGAGTTCATCGCCGTCGACCGCACCGGCAACCCCGCCGACGCGCAGCGCAGCGTTGAAGCGGCCCAGCGCGTGCTGGCGAAAGGCGTCCACATCACCACATTTGTCGAAGGCACCCGCTCGCCCGACGGCCGCATGTTGCCCTTCAAGAAAGGCCCGTTCTATCTCGCCATGAATGCTGGCGCGCCCTGCATCCCGGTATCGATCTACGGAACGGAGACGATCCTGCGCAAGGGCAGCCTGCGCATCCATCCCGGCGACGCCAACGTCATCTTTCACGAGCCGATCGATCCAACCAAGTTCGCCTCGCGCGACGAACTCATGCTCGCCGTCCGCGTCGCCATCGCTTCCGGCCTGCCCGAGTGGATGCGGGCGTGAGCCGCCGCAAGTGCGATACTCACCCATGACAGCTCCAGCGGGTCCTTCATGATCGGCTCAATCCTCGCCTTCGTCACCATCCTCGTTCTTTCGCTTCCCTCGGCAGCCGTCCTTTTTCCGTACACGCTCATCCGCCGCGACGCAGGGCCGCTTTACGCCGTCGGATGCTGGATCGCCCGCGTCGCCATTCGCGCCGCCGGCATCCGTGTCCAAATCGAAGGCCTAGAAAATGTCCCCGACGGCCGCGCGTGCATCTTCATGGCCAATCACGTCTCGAACCTCGATGCGCCTACGCTCATCCCCAATCTGCCCGGCCGCACGTCGGTCTTCCTCAAGCGCCCGCTGATGAAGCTTCCCGTTCTCGGATACGGTTTCAAGCTCGGCAGCTTCATTCCGGTCGACCGCGACGGTCAGATCGAAAGCGCTCGCCAAGCCGTCGCCCAGGCCCAAAGCGTTCTGGCCACCGGCCTGCACATCACCGTCTTCGTCGAGGGCAGGCGCTCGTCCGACGGCCGCATGTTGCCGTTCAAGAAAGGGCCTTTCCACCTCGCCAAGGACTCCGGCGCGCCCTGCATCCCCGTCTCGATCTACGGAACCGAGAAGATTATTCCCTGGGGCAGCAACCGCATCCACCCCGGCACAGCGCACGTCGTCTTTCACCCGCCCATCGATCCGGCGAAATACGCGACACGCGAGGAGCTCTCCGCAGCGGTCCGCGCCGCCATTGTTTCCGGCCTACCGCAGTGGATGCAGAGCTGACCTGCTAGCATTTGTCGATCGAGGAAGCCCTTTGGAAGTTCGCACGGAACGATTGCGGATGGCGCCTGCGACAGCCGAGCTGCTGCGGCTTGAGCTGGACGATCCGACGGCCTTTGCCGAGCAATTGAATGCTGTGCTACCCGACGACTGGCCGCCGGGTGAATACGATCGCGATGCGATTCAGTTCTTTCTCGATCGGACGGTTGCCGGCGGGGACAGCGCGGCGGGCTGGTACGGCTGGTATCTCTTGCTCGACACAGGGGAGCGCGGCGACAGCCTGCTTGTCGGCTGCGCCGGATACCTGGGACCGCCGGACGAAGCCGGGCGGGTTGAGATTGGCTATTCCGTCTGTGAGCGCTGGAGGGGACAGGGGTTGGCAAAAGAGGTTGTTGGCGGGCTGGTGGAGAATGCGGGCCGGCGCGGAGCGCAAACCGTTCAGGCTCACGCGCATCCGGAGAACGCCGCTTCGATTGCCGTCCTGCGTGCCTGTGGCTTTCAGCCAGTGCCGGAAGAAAGCTCCGACATGCTTCTCTTCAGAACCATCTGTTGAATTTAGCGTCACGGCTGCACGACCGCGTTGTACCCGTCGTCGAGCAGCTTGCGGCACATGCGGTTCGCATCGTCGCGGCTCGCGAACGGCCCGATGCGCACATGGATCAGTGCGTCCGCCGGCTCGCGTTGCGTCGTCACCGCATAGCCGCGCTTGCGCAGCGCGCCGACCAGCACGTCGGCGTCTTCCTGGTGCGACACCGCGGCAATCTGGACCATCAACGGAACCGCGCCCGCAGGCATCGCGGGACGCACGCCCGGTGTTACTGCTCCCGCAGCGGGCTGCGATGCATTCTGCTCGGCCGGAAGCGCTTGCTTCACCTGCGGCTCTGCCGCTCCCGCGGGCGAGGCCGACTGGCCGCTGCCCGGTTGACTCTGCGATGCAGTTGGGGGATTCGCGCCACTGTCGGTGGTGGCCGGCGTGGTCCCATCGCTTCCCGGGGCTGGTTGCGGCACTGGGGCTCCTGCCGCCGCCGAGGGTTTCGGAATCGTGCCGTTTGCCTGTAACGGTTCTTGGTCGGGAGCTGCGGTCTGCGCGCCCGCTGCCGGAGCCGCTCCGCCATGGCGCCCCACCGCGTACCCGATCCCGAAGCACAGTCCGCACAGCACCAGCAACGCGAGAACGATTCCGATCACCGCGCCCGCGCCGAGTGTCACCTCGGTGTCGCGCCCGCGATCCGCGCGCCGCGGTTCCTCTTCGTCGAAGTAATCCCTCATGCCTTGCCTGTGAACAACAAGCTTCTAGCTGCTAGCTTCGAGTCTCCCCACGAGTCCGGCCCTTGCCGCAGTCCCCAACAGTAAACGGCAAAGCGAGCAGCCAGTTGCTAGTATAGTGTGCCGGAAATTCGTGGCGTAAAAGGCAAGAAGCAACCGTAGATCCTTCGACTCCGTTTGCCGCACAAAACGCGGCAAACTTCGCTCAGGACGACAGCGATTCTAATGCCGCGAACATTTGGGACAGCGCACCAGAAGCCGGCTTACTTCTTCTCCGGCTCCGCCTTCGCGCCAGCCGCTATCTTGTTCAGCAGCGGCATCATCTCAATCGGCAGCGGGAATACGATGGTGGTGTTTTTCTCGACGCCGATTTCGGTGAGCGTCTGCAGGTAGCGCAACTGGATCGTGATCGGCTCGGTCGCCAGCAACGCCGCCGCGTCCACCAACCTCTGCGCCGCGTTGAACTCGCCCTCGGCGTGGATGATCTTAGAGCGTTTCTCGCGCTCCGCCTCGGCCTGCTTGGCCATGGCGCGCTGCATCTGCTCCGGCAGGTCCACCTGCTTTACTTCCACGCTGATCACCTTGACCCCGAACGGCTCGGTGCGCTGGTCCATGATCGACTGGATGCGAATATTCAGCTTGTCGCGGTGGCTCAGCAGTTCGTCCAGCTCGACCTCGCCCAAAACCGTGCGCAGCGTGGTCTGCGCGAGTTGCGACGTCTGGTACACGTAGTTCGAAACCTTGATCGCAGCGTCGTTCGGGTTCACCACGTAGAGCGTCACCACCGCGTTCACCTTGATGGTGACGTTGTCGCGCGTGATCACGTCCTGCGGCGGAACCTCCAGCACCTCCTGGCGCAGGCTGATGCGCACCATCTGGTCGAACGGCCGGAAGACCAGAATGATGCCCGGCCCCTTGGCCTGGGGCAGCGCGCGGCCCAGCCGGAAGATCACTCCACGCTCGTACTCGCGCAGGATCTTGATCGAGTTGAGCAGGTAGAGAAGGATGATGGCGCCAACGATCAACGGGAAGAGCGAAATATCGCCAATGGACATGGGAGGTTCCTTTCCTCACTCAGCAGGGATTGTACTCCAACCCCGCACCACCGGATGCCGATCACCGCGGTTGGCGCCTAACTCACTGATTCACCGGCCTGCTAACTCGCCGGCTTGCCCGCATCCTGCGCCGGCTCTACCTGCAGCAGCATCTCCTCGTGGCCCACCACGCGAACGGCCGCTCCTGCCGCCACGGGAGCGCTCGCCACCGCCCGCCAGATCTCGCCCTCCACCAGCACATGGCCCTGCGGAGCCATCGCTTCCATCGCCGTCGCCGGGCAACCGACCATGGCTTCCGCGCCGATGCGCGCCTTGCGCCGCCTTGCGATCAACGCCAGCCGGACCAGGAACACCGTGATCGCTCCGAAGGCCGCGCTTACGCTGATTGCCACCAGCGGACTGATCCCCATCTCCGGCACCGGCGCGGCCACCAGCGTGAGCGCACCGAAGGTCAGGCACACGATCCCCGCGATCGCCAGCGCGCCATGCCCTCCAAACTTCGCCTCCAGCAGCAACAGCACCATCGCCGCCACCAGCAGCAGCACCGCCGTATAGCGGATCGGCAGCAGGTTCAGCCCGAAGACCGCCAACAGCACCATCAGTGTGCCCAGTGCACCCGGCACGATCGTGCCCGGCGCGTTGAATTCCAGATAAATCAGCAGCGCCCCGCCCACCAGCATCAGCAGGGCGATGTTTGGATTCACCAGCCAACCCAGCAGCTCGTCGCGCAGCGTGGGCCGCAGCACCTGAATCCGGGCGCCGGCCAAGTGGAGCGTCACCTTCGATCCGTCCATGCGCACGATCTCGCGCCCGTCGAGCGCCTTCAGTAGCTCCGCTTCATTGTTTGCAATCAGGTCGATCAGGTGCTGGTTCAGCGCCTCCTCCGCGGTGTACGAGTGTGAGGCCTGCACCGCCTGCACCGCCGCATCGACGTTCCGGTTCCGCTTCGAGACATACGAGCGCAGAAAGGCCTCGGTGTCGTTCTCGATCTTCTGGGTCATGGTGGCGTCGGGCTGCGGGCCGAACTCCACGACGGGGTGCGCGGCCCCGGCATTTGTGCCGGGCGCCATCGCCGCCACGTCGGCCGACTCCAGCAGGAAAAATCCCGCCGAGCCCGCGCGCGCTCCCGCCGGCGCCACATAAAGAATCACCGGAACCTTCGAGACCAGAATCGCTCCGGCCATGGTCCGCGTCGAGTCCAGCAGGCCGCCGGGAGTGTCGAGCTCGATCAGCAGCGCGCTGGCTCCGTCGGAGTTGGCGCGCGCGAGCGCCCGGTTGAGCTCGTCCCCGGTCACCGGTTGAATGGTGTCGTCGAGAACGAACTTGTCCACTACCGGCTGCTCGGCCGCCACGGGAAAGCTGAAGCTCAACCCGAAGGCAATCCACAAACCCGCCGCCAACGTTCCAACGCCGATCCAATGCTTTCTCATGGTCCGTCCCACGGCTCGCCCCTTTCCAACCCGCCACCAAAACCTGCGTCCCGCCATTGATTAAGATTGCGGTTGTCCATTCTCGCCGCGTCTTTGTCTTTGCGGCTAGTGTGGGTTCGCTCCGCCAACTCCGCCAGCCCGCAGACTTGCCGACTCGCTACCTTCTGCTTCCCGTCCTCGCGTCTAGCCGCCGAATCAGATCCTGCGCCGTGCGATTTGCCGGATCGAGCTTCAGCGCTTCTCCAGCTTCCTTTCGCGCGGCATCGGTATCGCCGGTGCGCTCGCGGACTGCGGCCAGCCCCGCGTGCGCATCCGCGCTCCCGAAATCGTCGGTCACGGCATCCCGATACAGCCGCTCCGCCTCGAGCAACAGCCCGCGGTCCAGAAAGCCCTTCGCCTGCGTGCACAGCGCCCGCGCCTGCTCGCGCGGCGTCAGCGCCGCAAGCCTTCCCGCATTCATCTGGTCCAGCATCGCCGCCGCCTGGCGGAAGGCCGCCGCGTCGAACGTCCGCACAATCCGCTCCAGCGGATCGGCGGTCGCATCGGCAATGTCGACATCGCCAGCGGGCGCCGCGGGTTTCGATTTCGAGGCCTGGGAGGCACCGCCGCCGGTTGGGTTGATCCCCGGCCGCGCCTTCCACGCCACTTCGAGCGCCAGCGCCTCGCTGTCGTTGGCCCGCAGCTTCAGGCATTGCGCGATCTCGTTTAGCGCCCCCGGCAGATTTCCCTGCCGCTTCAGCGTAACCGCCAGATTGAAGTGGTAGTCCGCCGCGGTCGGATCGGCCGCCGCGGCTTGAATAAACAACGAAGTCCCGTCCTTGCCTTGCCGGCTTGCCGCAACCCCTTCGTCGTTCACCACTTCGGCCAGCGGCAGTACCCGCGCCACCTCGGCGAACGCCTGCTCGGCCTGTGCATAGTCGCCCGAAAACATCAGCGACAGCCCGCGAAAGAAGCCGGCCTCGAGCCCTTCCGGCCCATTCGATTCGACCCTGGCAAACGCCGCCGCCGCTTCCGGATATTGCTGCCCGTTGTAGTCCTCGCGGCCCAGCGCCATCCAGGCCTGCCCAAATCCGGGACTCAGCCTGACCGCATTCTGCAAATGCCGCAGCCGTTCGGCCTGGTCGGGCTCCGTGATCCCGCGGATATACTGCTCGAACGCCGTCAAGGGGACGCTGTTGCCCTCCGCCGCGAACGTCTCCTCGGACCCGCTGAACCTGGGGTCGAGCTGCTTGGTCAGTTGCCAGGCCAGTTCGCCGAACACGGCCACCAGGTCGTGCATCTCGCCCCGCGCGCTCACCGTGGGCAACATCCGCAATTGCGCCACGTCCACCAGCGTGGCCTCGGCCACGATTCCGCTTCCGTCCGTCGTGTAGCTGCCTACCACGATCGAATCGGCGTCCAGCGTCTGCGCCAGCTTCAGTGAGCTCGCCCGCGACGGGTGAAAGCCCTGCGGCAGCCCCAGATGGTCCAGCGCGTACATCCGGTCGGCGCGGCTGGTCGGCTGAAACCCCGCCGAAGCGAACCGCTCGCTCAGAACCTCCGCCGCCGCCTCGCGAATCCACTCCAGGCTCGGCTGGCCCGTGCGGTTGTCAAACGGCAGCACCAGCAGAACCTTCGATCCGCCGCCTGCCGCAGGGGCTGCCTCCGCGCCTGCCTGTCCCCGCGCGCAAACAGCGGAAAACACGAAATAAACAGCCGCCAGCACCGCGCCGGCGGCCATCCGGCGCGCAAATCGAAACCGCAATGGGCGTGCAGGAATCACAACAGGTGATTATAGGCTGGATCGCCTTTGCCGGCGCGGGCCGCGCAGTTTCGCCGCTTCCGATCTCGCTTGGGTTTCCTCTGCTTAGCCGGTATCATCGCTTCATGACCCCGCTTACCCCGCCTCCCCGACTCAAGCCCATCTGGCGCATCGTGATCGAGGTGGGGTTTATCGTCTTCCTTTTCTATTCCAATCTGCTCATGGGTGAGTTCACGGTGGCCAATGGCCAAGGCAAAACCGTCGCGGTTGCCCTCCGCGACATCGTTACGCCGGCGAATTTTGCCATCGCACTCGTCAGCGCCCTCATCGGCTACGTAGTCTTCGAGTTTCTCCGCCGCAAGCTGTAGAGAAAAGGCAACAGAACGCGCCGAACTCCTGCCACGGCGGGTGCTCGGGTTGCGCCCCGACCCAAGTTCCGGTTATGAAGCAGGCTCGGGAGCTCCCCGATCGAGAGATGCGACCCGGCCGGCGTGGAGAGTGATCACCCAGTCGGCGATGGGGTCGGCGAGCAAGCGCTGGTGCGTGGTCAGGACGATCGTTCGGTCGGACTGGCGGAAGCCGGAAAGGAGCTCGACCATCTGGCGGGCGCTTTCGACGTCCATGTTCGAGAAGGGCTCATCGAGCAGAAGCAGCTCGGGTGCCGACAGCAAGACACGGGCCAGCGAGGTGCGCTGGCGCATGCCCTGTGAATACTGGCCGAGGGGGCGATTCAGGTCTGGATCCAGGCCGACCTCGCGAAGCGCTTCGGCCGGCGCCAGGCAGGAGCGGCCAGGATAGAGGCTGCGGAAGTAGCCGAGGTTCTCCTGCGCGGTCAGCTCGTCGTAAAGCATCGGCGCGTGGCTCATGTAGCCGATGCGATTGCGCGCCTGGTGCGGCTCGGAGTCGCCGAAGACGCGAACCGTGCCGTGGGTGGGACGCAGAAGTCCGGCGAGAATGCGCAGCAGCGTGGACTTGCCGGCCCCGTTTTCGCCGAGTAGCACGTAGCAGTGGCCGGGCTCCAATTCGAGCGAGACCTGCTTGAGCGCGGCAAAGCTGCCGAAGAGCTTCGACACCTGGTCGAGCCGCGCGCAGAGCGTCGTGCGGCCGGCTTCCGAGGCGATGGCGTTCATGCGATCAGTTTGCCGCGGTCTGCGTTGGCGGAGCCGGTGCGGGCGCCGCGTTCGAGGCAGTCGAGGGCTTGGCGCCTGCCGGCGTAGACGGTGTTGCGCCTGGCTGCTGCGGCGCGTACTTGCTGGCGCACTTGGCCTGAAGCCCGGTGGCGTAGAAGACGCCGTCGCGGCCGTAGGTGCCTTCGGCTATGGCTTCGGAGTCGTCCTTGAAGGTGTCGGGCGGCGGCTCGGAGCCGTTGTAGACGACTTTGAGAACGCGGCCTGTGGCAGCCTTGGGCGAATGGCTCTCGAATTCGTTGAGCACGAAGTCGACGTGGGTGCCGTTCTGCTGAATGGAGCCGGGCTGGACAAAGCCATCGAGGCGAAGATTGCGTTTGTGGGCGAGGTCGCCCATCGCGAGTAGCTCGGGGACTTTGACGAAGTAGCTCTTGCTTGTGGAAGGGGTCGTGTAGACCAGGCAGCCAATGGTGCCGAGGATGACGACGACGCCGATCCAGATCCGGAGGGTGTTTGGGGAAAGTTTCATGATGCTCCTTCATCCACGATACGAGGGCCAAAGGCGCGGGTCAATAAGGCAGGGAGCGAGGGAGCAAGGGAGCAAGGCAGCGAGGGAGCGAGAAGGCAGGGAACAGACACCGGGAGGGCTGGACGAGGGACGGCTGTGGGATGCGCCGAAACAGGAGGGCCGGCCGGAGGCTTCAGTTGCCGCGGCGGAATCTTCCTTGTGTTGCGGGGCAAGCGCTGCTGACCGCTTTCGGCGGCTGCAGGGAGGTCGCAAGCATCGGCACAAGGATGGCTGCGATCAGGACCACTTCAATCACCAAGTCAACCATAAAAACTACCTCAAATGCCGCGCCCGAACGGTGAGCGTCCGCCGGGTGGGAAGCATCAGAACCGGCGAGAGGATCATCGCGACGTAGGCGAGGCCCACCAGAAGCTCCAACATGATGGTTTCCCCAAAGACACGCTGCCGCTTATCGTTCTTTCCCCCAAATGGCAGCTTGCGAGTGGACGATATCTCGCCGGCGTAGAGAAAGGGAATCACTCGACCGTGTTATGCCATAGACAATTTGGGGCACGGCAGGAAGGCGGCCGGAACACGCGTTGGCGAGACGTAACTTTCTTATTTTGATTAGGTTGGGCGTCAGCGAGCGGTGTCGAGGACGGCTGCGGCGCGATCGAGGGCCTGCGCCAGAACCGCCAACTGCTGCTGGGCAAGCGTCTGGTTCCGCGCCTCGATGGCCTCGTTGACGCCGGGCAGGACGACGGCGGAGTAGCCCGTGAACTCGCCGGGGGCATAGATGGTGTGCCGGTACCAGGGGCGATTCGGTAGGCCGGCGGGAGACAGTAGCGCGGTTTCGGCCTGGCGCAAGGCGAGGTTGAGCTTGGTCAAATCTCCAGAGGGAGCCGACTGGAGAGCGTAGGCTTGCTGGGCAGCGGTAGCGAGCCGGGAAGCAGCAGCTGCGGCGGGGGCAAAGTCGAGCGAGTTGAGGCCGTCGTCGGAGGCCTTGCGCTTGGCCGCCTCCAGATACCCGGCGATCTCGCGCGCGTAGGCGACGTAGTCGTAGGGCAGCGCGTCGGCATCGGCCATGCGCAGCGCCTCTAGCCCCAGCACGCGCGCCATTTCCTGCAGATAGAAGAAATGCGGGTCGGCATTCTGCGTGAACCAGGCAAAATCGTCGAATGCGGAGTGATAAACGCCGTAGGGGCCGTCGGAGCCGACATCGGCCGAAGGCACACCGGCATGCTGCAGGAAGGGCGTGAAGTCGGAGCCGGAGCCGAGATCGCCGACGTGCGCCTGGTCCCCTTCCGGACTCGATGCACTCGAGGAATGAAGCTCGTTGCCTGGAGAGGGCTTGAGCCGCCACTGCTGGTAGACCGAGCCCTCGACGGGGCTGGGAACCGAGCGGGCGATGTCGCGGATGAAGCCTTTGAGAGAAGGGACAGAGGCCGCCGAGAAGTCCGGCCCGGAGACGGCGACATCCACATTGAAGTAGGCGACCGCGCGATCGAGAGCGCTGCCCTCCTGCTCGACCCATTCGGTTGAGCCGATCAGGCCTTCCTCCTCGGCGTCCCAACTGCAAAAGAGGATGGTGCGCTTTGGCCGCCAGCCCTGATGAATCAGCGCTCCGATCCCGTGGACGGCCTCGAGCATTGCGGCCGTGCCGCTGGAGGGATCGACCGCGCCGTAGACCCACGCGTCGCGATGATTGCCGACGATGACCCAGGCCTTCGGATCCTGCGCGCCCTCGATCTTGCCGACGACATCCCAGATAATGCGCCGCTGGAAGTCTTGCTGCGAGACGAGGTGAACCCTGACTCCGCCGGGACCCAGGTGATAGCGGAACGGCAATGCGCCCTGCCAGGCTTGCGGAACACCCGGCCCCTTGAGCGATTGGAGGATCGGCGCAGCGTCGTGGTAGCTGAGCGGAATGGAGATAATACTGGGCTGGTTGCCGCCGGGGCCTTCCACGTCCTTGAGCCGAGCCGATTCGGGCAGGTCGAGCGTGGAAGCGACGCCGGGAGTTTCGGGATCGCCGGCGTACCGGAAGAGAAACTGAACCGAGCCGCGTTGAACGCCGGTCTCGGGCCGCCAGGGGCCGACGGGGTAGGGGTCGCCCTTATAGTAGCCGTCGTCCTGGGGATCAGAATAAAGCAGAACGCCGGCGGCGCCACGCAGCTCGGCCAGGTAGACCTTGACGCCGCGGAAGTTGGCGCCGTAGCGGCAGATGACGATTTTGCCGTGGAGGTCGATGTGCTGCCGGGAGAGTTCGTCGAAGTCCTCGAGGCGGCCGTAGTTGGCGTAAACGACTTCGCCGGTGACGTCGCCCGAGGCCGAAGAGCCATTAAAGGGCACGACGACGCGCGGATCATCCTGGCCGGGGTCGCCATTGACGTGCTCGCGCGTGGGCCCGGTCATGAGCGCGTGTCCGGCCTCGTCGTAAGCCTCGACATGGACCACCTTCGGCCAGTTGAGGAGCACGCGATAGGGAACGATTTGCGTTTCGAGACCGGCGGCGCGGAACTTGCGCGCCACGTACTCGGCGGTCTTCAAATCTTCGGGGGTGGCCGCGAGATGCGGCTCGGCGGTGAGTGCCTTCAGCTCCTCGCCGGCCCGTTTGGCGTCGGGCACGGCGAGGAACTGCTCTTCGAGCTTCGCTTCAGCGCCGAAATCGATGTAGCCGAAGCCGCCCTGGGGCCCGTCTGCGCAGCAAGCGGGCGCGAGGACGGAATCGAAACAAGAACCGCGGTGAAGAGTAGAAACGCAAATGGCGAGCGCAACCTCATGAATTGGGCCCTTTGGGCAACTGGGGCAATCGATCAAGCAACGGGCTGGGCGCAATGCGCGCAGCGTTTTGCCGCCAGCGGAATGTCGCTGAGGCATTCGGGGCAAGGTTTTGTCGTGGGAGCCGCTGGGGCCTCGGGCTTCTTGAGGCGCGCCTGCAAGGCGTTCATCGGAACGACGATGACGAAGTAAACAACGGCGGCCACAATCAGGAACGCGACCGCTGCGTTGAGGAAGTTGCCAACCTTGATCACTCCGCCGCCAACATGCAGAACAACGCCGCTGAAGTCGGGCTTGCCGACGGTGGCGGCGATCAGCGGGTCCAGCACGTCGCCCACAAGCGACGCGACGATGGCGTTGAATGCCGCGCCCAGAATCACGGCGACGGCCAGATCGACGACGTTTCCGCGGAAGATGAATTCCCGAAATCCCTTTAGCATCGATTCCTCCTGCATTTCTCAAGTTCGGCCCGCATAGGGCGCGGCGAAAACCGCCTCCCGGCCGCGGGGAGACTGCCGGTTAAGTGTGCACTTTGCCCATGCTACACGGCGAGGGCAGAGTGAAGGAGTGGAAGAACGAAAATGAAAGAGTGAAGCGCAAGCGAGGCGATACGGGCTCTTTAGCGCGCAGTTCCTTGGCTTTGTATCGAGCAGTGGTGCGCGTCGCCCGCGTGACTTACGGAACAGCCATGAGCGCGACAATGGCGGCGAGAATCATGAGATCGGAGTAGAGGAAGATGAGGACGCCGGCGTGGTAGAGGCTCCAGCGACGCTCAAGGCAGCGGAATGTCTCCGCCATGCCCCACGCAGCAACAAAAAGTGCGAGGATTTGCCAGCGGGAACCGTGCAGGTCTTCGATGTGCGGGAACCCCGCCAGGCGCAGGCTGGCGGCAAAAGCGCCCAGGGAGAGCGCAATGGCGCGAACCAGCGATTTTTGCCGCAAGCGAAAAACAGAAGAGAGCACACGCACAACCCTTCAATGTATCGTGGCGACGCGGTGAGAGGGGTTTGCTGAAATCAGGCCGTTGGAGAGTCTGGCAGGCGGGCGCCCAGGCTCTCGCTTCAGCGGACTGGGAAAGCGCGGACTTCAGCCTGCCGCCCAGATAGATGGATTCTGTTTGGGCGGAGGGAAATCGGCATACAATGGCCTAGAAAATCCGTGCTCGTCGCGGAAGAATTGCGCTAGACTGCCCGCGTAGAATTTGGGGAAACTTTCGAAAGAATGAAGAGCACATATACTTCGCTCGCTTTCTGCGCGGCGCTCCTCGTCTGCTGGCCGGCTCTCGCATTCGCCCAGTTAGTCCCCGATCCGGGAGCCCCGCCGCAGCCAGACGCCTTGCCCGCCGCGCAGGCGCCAGCGCCCACGCCGACGCCCACTCCCACGCCCGATTCTCAGCCCGCGCTGCCACCTCCCGGGCCTCCGCCTCCAGCTAACCTTCAGAACCTGATCCCCACCGATCAGCTTTCTTTCCTGAAGGATTACGCCAACCAGCCGACAAGGAATCTGCTCAAGGACAGACGCTTTCACAACCTGATGAAGCTGGCCATCTCCCGTACCGAATACCACTATGGCCGCGACATGCCGCTCTCCGACGCCGTCCAAACCGTTCTCGACGGCTCAGCGCTGTCCGTCCTGGTCCGCGATGGCCGCTTCGTGACCGTCTCCGGCAGCAACGGCCCCTACCTCCGAGGCCGTGGCTTCCTCTGGTTCGATCTCGAGACCGGCGTCGCACTGGGCGCATTCTATTTCCATCCCACCAACGGCGAGCCTACCCCGACTCTCACCGTCTTTTCCCGGCAGTTGACCGATAACGAGCTATCCATGGGCCAGCTTCCGGAGCCTTTCGCCGAAGACTTGGAACAATGGGCGGCGGACGAGCGCGTTCCCGAGGTCACGCCCCGCTACTTCATTCCCGAGGACGGCAAGAAATATGTGCTGGAGCATGACGAAGACTATTGCTGGAGTCCTCCCGGCACGCCCGCGCCCGACCCCGACGACTGCCAGCAGATGATCGCCGACGCCGCCGATGACGACATGAACGCCGCCTACTTCATGCAGGAGACCGGAAACGCCGCCAACGCCACCGCCTGGATGCTTGGCCCCGATCAAATCGCCTGGCTCGCAGTCCGTGACCGAACCTGCGGCCCGCGCGCACTTTCGTGCCGGATTCGCATCACCCACGAACGCACGCGGGTGCTCCTGGGGCATCCTGGGCCGCCGCGTTCAAGAAGGTGATCGGAGCGGCGCGCATGCCAACTGCGCCACGGAACCGGCCGCGATCGGCCGCTTTGCGCGAGGCTCGGAAAGGCTGCTTGATTCAGCGCAACGGATGATACACTCTGGGAGCCCGGAACCGGGTTCCCCAATTCCCCAAACCCGTCGGCGAAAACAGGGAGGTCATCCATGCAAACAGGGAATCCCTCTGCGGTCCCGTTAAACCCGGGACTTGTGTTCGACATGCTTCAGGCGCACCAGAGGACGGCGGCGCTGAAAGCGGCGATCGACCTGGACGTGTTTCGCGCCGTGGGCGATGGACCCGGAGACGTGGCGTCCATTGCGCGGCATTGCAAGGCATCGGAGCGAGGCATTCGCATCCTGTGCGATTTTCTGGTCATCAACGGCGTGCTGGCCAAGGAGGGGCATCGCTACAGACACACGCCCACGAGCGGCGCGTTTCTCGATCCGCGTTCGCCCGCCTGCCTGGCGTCGGTGGCGCAGTTTCTGGGCAACGAAGCGGTCCGGGAGCCATTTCGCCAACTGGCAGAGGTGGTTCGTTTGGGGCGTACAACGCTGGAAGGCGACGGCACCGTTGAGCCGGAGAATCCGGTGTGGGTGCAGTTTGCGGAGACCATGGCGCCGATGATGGCTCCGATGGCTGCGCCGCTGGGCGCGGTGGTGCTGGACGGGCACAACGGGCCCATGCGCGTGCTGGATATCGCCGCCGGGCATGGGCTGTTCGGGATTGAGATCGCGAAGCAGAACCCGAAGGCGCACGTAACGGGGCTGGATTGGGCGCCGGTGCTGAAGGTGGCGCTCAAAAACGCGGAGCGGGCCGGAGTGAAGGACCGGTACGACATGCTGCCCGGCAGCGCGTTCGAGGTGGACTTTAAGGGGCCGTACGACGCGGTGCTGCTGACGAATTTTCTGCACCACTTCGACAAGCCGACGTGCGTGGGCTTGCTGAAGAAGGTGCGCGGAGCGCTCAAGCCCGGCGGACGCGCGGCGACGCTCGAGTTCGTGCCGAACGAGGATCGCGTGTCACCCCCGATGCCGGCGGCGTTTGCGCTGACGATGCTGACTTCGACTGCTTCAGGAGACGCTTACACGTTCAACGATCTGAGCGGGATGTACGTGGAGGCCGGATTCGGAGGCGTGACGGCGCACCCGATTCCGATGAGCCCGCACACGATTGTGATGGGGAGTGCGTGAAAGAGCGATCGAACCGAGGGCCGGTTAAGGTCGGGATGCCGGACCTTGGGGCGATGTCACCTCGCGCCTCGTCTGGAGCGGCCAGCGGCGGCTAGCTCGGCCAGCAGCGTGCGGGTTTCGGGCCAGTCGATGCAGGCGTCGGTGATACTTTGGCCGTAGACGAGAGGCTGGCCGGGGACGAGCTTCTGCGCGCCAGCGACAAGGTTGCTTTCGATCATCGCGCCGATGATGTTGCGGTTACCCTGGGCGACCTGCGCGGCGACGTCGTGGCCGACGACGGATTGGCGCCGATAATCCTTTTGGCTGTTGGCGTGGCTGCAGTCGACCATGATGCGCGGGGCGATGCCGGCGCGCTCCATGAGAGCGGCAGCTTCAGCGACGCAGGGGGCTGTGTAGTTGACGGACTTGCGGCCGCCGCGCAGGATGATGTGGCAGTCGGGATTGCCGACGGTGACGAAGATTGCCGATTGGCCGTGATGGGTGTGGCCGAGAAAGGTGTGCGAGTAAGACGCCGAGAGGACGGCATCAATGGCCACCTGGACGTCGCCTGAAGTTGCGTTCTTGAAGCCAACCGGGCAGGAGACGCCGGAGACGAGCTGGCGGTGGACCTGGCTTTCGGAGGTGCGGGCGCCGATTGCGCCCCAACTGACCAGGCCGGCGATGTACTGCGGCGAGATCATGTCGAGGAACTCGGTTCCGGTGGGCACGCCCATCTCGGCGAGGTCGATCAGCAGATGGCGCGCGAGGCGCAGGCCGTCGTTGATCTTGAATGTGCCATCGAGGTGCGGGTCGTTGATGAGGCCCTTCCAGCCTATGGTCGTCCGCGGCTTCTCGAAGTAGACGCGCATCACGAGGCAGAGGTCGGCGGAATGCTCGGCGATTGCGCCCTTGAGCAGAGCGGCATACTCGCGTGCGGCCTTGGTGTCGTGGATGGAGCAGGGGCCGACGAGAACAAGCAGGCGATCGTCCTGGCCGTTGAGGATGGCGGAGATCTGCTGGCGCGTGCTGAAGATGGTGTCCGACGCGGCCTCGGTTACGGGAAGTTCTTCCTCGAGAAAGACCGGCGGCAGGACCACCTTGGTCCATTGAATGCGGAGGTCTTCGGTGCGGTGCGGCATGGGCAGTCTTCCGTCGGAATGCGGACCGGCGCGTTGAACGGGGTCCTATTACGAATCTAACAGCCGAAAAGAGGAGATGAGAACAGCAGAGTGGACGCGCACGCACGCCGATGCCGAAGCGACGGGGGATCGATCGCGCCGACCGGCGGGTCAGCGCAAGACTTCGTATGCCGCGATCCCTCCGGCCGCCGCTACTGCGCCGACCAGCACCGGCACCAGAAGACGCACGTGATGCCTGGGCCCGGAACCCTCGCCGATGTATTCCTTGGCCTTCGACACGCTGACGACGTCGGCGTAGAGGTGGGTTTGGGTCTTGTTGCTGTCCGAATCGACGAACTGGAAGGTGGTATCGGAGAGCGGCCCGAGAGAGCCGAAGGTGTGCGAGTTGTCGCGGAATTCAAAATCCAGAAAGGCGCCGGGACGGAACCTGGCAAGGTGCTTCTCGACCCTCCGGGCGTGCTTGTCGAGCGGCACGGCGGACTGCGCCTGGCACATCGGCAGCAGGGCGATCAACGACCATGCGACGGCGACGGAAACAACCGATTTGCGTTGAAACAACCGAAAGAATCGATTCATCTGGCCCCCTCTCAAAAGACGAAAATCACCGGCCGCGCGCCGATCCTGCCCAGCTGCCGTGCTTGCCCGATGCTCGAACTGCTCTGCCATTCGGGCACCGGTGGCGCCGGGTCTGCGCTCCGATTCGCGACCGTCGACCGCGCGGTTCGGTTCCACAATAGCATCAAACCGGGTTCGTCGGTATTGCGTCCGGACCTTTCGTAACGTGGAAAAAGCCACGACGTTGGGCATCCTTGCACCGCAGACTCCGAGCGCGTGAAAGGCTGAAGCCGGCAGCCTCGGTCCGGCCCGTACCCCTTCCGTGCCTTGACAGTGCCGGTTTCGACTGCATAACATCGAGGGGAAGGGGTGTGTCGACTTCTCCTTTCAAGTGTAAGAAAAAATGACACTTAATGAGAGGTGCCCCGAAGTCCTTCGCGCCACCGGCGGCGTCTGCCGATGAGAAGGGCGGAGAGCAAAGACGATGCCCGATGTGCGCCTGAGCCCGCGTGAGCGGCTGGTGTTGACCGCGATCATCGACCTGTATATCGCGACCGGGGAGCCGGTGGCGTCACAGGCGCTGGCGAGGTTGTTCGCGAATCGGGAGGGGCTGAGCTCGGCGACGTTGCGCAACGTGATGGCCGCGCTGGGTGAGGCGGGACTGCTGGAGCAGCCGCACACGTCGGCCGGCCGGGTTCCGACGGCGGCCGCATTCCGGTACTACGTGGAACAGATTGTGCAGGTTGGCCGCGCCGCGGGAGCGGTCGCTGCCGGCGGCGGGATACCGGCAGTGGCGGATTCGCCTCTCAGCGAAGCCCGCCGCGGGCAGATCGAGGAAAGCTACTCCGGCGTGACGAGCACCCACGAATATCTGGAGCGCACGTCGCACGTGCTGGCCTTGATTTCGAGCGGTCTGGGCGTGGCGCTGGCCAGCTCGACCGCCGGCCAGGTGCTGGAACACATTCATTTTTCGCGACTTTCCACGGGCCGCGTGCTGGCCGTGCTGGTCACGCAGGCAGGCGCGGTGCTGGATCGGGTGCTGGCGATTGACCGGCAGATGAGTCCGGTGGACCTGGAGACGGCGGGCACCTATTTGAACGAGAACTTCAGGGGCTGGCTGATCGAGCGCATTCGTTCCGAAGTGACGCGGCGCACGGAAGTGGAGCGCGAGGCCTACCGGCAGTTGCTCCAGTCGGTGGAGGAGTTGTGCCGGAAGGGCGCGCTGGCCGGCGACGAGACCGGGCCGACGATCTTCATGGAAGGGATGGCGAACCTGATCGGCGCGGAGCAGGATCGCGAGAGGCTGCGCCAGATGCTGCTGGCCCTGGAAGCGAAACAGCGCTTGGTGGAGTTGCTGAACGCCTACGTTGATGGGCACCAGCAGGAGGTTCGCGTTGTGGTGGGGCTGGACGAGGCCTCGCCGGCGATGCAGGACCTAGTGCTGATCGGCGCTCCGGCCCGGCTGGGCGGTGCGAGTCTGGGAACAGTGGCGGTGATCGCTCCAACGCGAATTCAATACCAAGAATTGATCCAGGCGGTAAGCTACATCGCGCATCTTTCCGAGCGCATCCTCGAGGTTCCGCCCTCGCAGGAGCGGTGACGGCCGGCAGCGGCAGGGGATCGGCGGCGCGTGCAGCCGAACGCGATGAGTTTCATCAAATGAGTGGAGACGATTGAGAAGTCCGGAGAGTGTGCTGAATCATGTGGAAGCAGGAAACAGAAGCGACGGAGGCTACCGCGCTCGACGGCGCGCAAGGGGCCAGGATCGACGCCTCGGCGGAGCTGCCGGCGCCGGCCGCCGGGGACGAACTTTCGAGCGAAGCCGCGGTGGCGGGCAGAATCGCAGGCGAGGCGCCCGTCCCGACAGAACTGGAGCAGTTGAAGGCCGAGCGCGACCAGTTGCTGGATCGGCTGGCGCGGATGCAGGCGGAGTTCGAGAATGCCCGCAAGCGTGCCGACCGCGAACGGGCCGACACGCGCGATTTCGCCGCCGGGCAGGTCGTCGAGCAGTTCCTGCCGGTGCTGGACAACTTCGAGTTGGCGCTTAAGTCGACCGGCTCGGCGCACCAGTTGCGCTCCGGCGTGAGCCTGATCGTGAAACAGATGGAGGAGATCCTGGGGAAGATGCAGGTGACTGCGATTCCCGCGCTCGGCGAAGCCTTCGATCCGCGCGTCCATGAAGCGCTGGGTACTGTAGAGCGCGACGATATTCCAGATCAGCACGTGGCCGAGGAGATTCGCCGCGGTTACAAGATCCGCGAGCGGCTGCTGCGGCCGTCGCTGGTGCGGGTGGCGCACAATGCAAAGCAATTAAGCGAGTAAAGCGGCCGATCGCTGAAGGCCGAGAGCTGAATCAAGAGGACAATGGGTTCTAATACAAGAGTGAGCAAAGCCGATTATTACGAAGTTCTGGGCGTTTCGCGCGACGCCAGCGATCAGGAATTGAAGAGCGCGTACCGCAAGCAGGCGCTGAAGTACCATCCTGACCGCAATCCCGGCGATCACGCTGCCGAGGAGAAGTTCAAGGAGGCTAGCGAAGCCTACCAGGTTCTGAGCGACGCCGAGAAGCGCGCGGCGTACGACCGGTACGGTCATGCCGGACTGGGTGCGCAGGGATTCGCGGGGAGCCCGTTTGGCGGGGCTGTCGACCTGAGCGACATCTTCGGAGACCTGTTCGGCGAAATGTTTTCGATGGGCGGCATGCCGCGCGGCGTCTCGCGCGGCCCCCGGCAGCAGCGCGGCGACGACCTGCGGTTCGACCTGGCGATCGACTTCGAGGACGCGGTCTTCGGCAAGGAAACCGAGGTCAAGATCCGCCGGCTGGAGGCTTGCGGCACGTGTCACGGGCGCGGAAGCGCCTCCGGGCGCGGCCCGAGCGTGTGCAGCCACTGCCAGGGACGCGGGCAGATCCGCTATCAGCAGGGCTTTTTTTCTGTGGCGCGCACTTGCGTGGCCTGCGGCGGCACCGGAACGGTGATCGGGGATCCCTGCCCGGCCTGCCGCGGCGAGGGACGGGCGGCGTCGGAAATCAAGCTCAATGTCAAGGTTCCGCCGGGCGTGGAAGAAGGAACGCGCATCCGCTATGCCGGCGAGGGCGATGCCGGCCGCCTCGGCGGTCCCAAGGGCGATCTCTATGTGATTCTCTCCATCCGGCCGCACGACTTTTTCGAGCGCCACGGCCACGACCTGCACTGCGTAATCCCCATCAGCTTTCCGCAGGCTGCGATGGGCGCCGAGTTCGAAATTCCGGGAATCGATGGGCCCATCCCGGTGAAGATTCCCGAAGGCACCCAGAGCGGCAAAGAACTGCACATCCGCGGGCGCGGCGTTCCCTATCTGAACCAGAGGGGCCAGGGCGACCTGATCGTGAAGGTCGTCGTTCAGATTCCCCGGAAGCTGAACCGCGCGCAGCGGGAGCTGGTGGCCAAGCTCGCCGAGACGATGTCGGTCGAGAACAAGCCGACATCGCCGAGCCTGATCGAGAAAATGAAGGACTTGTTCAGCTAAGCCGGTGCCTCGGTGGGACCACAATTCAGCCGCAATTAGGTGAATGCAGCGGGGCGCGAAATGACTCACCCTGCGGACATACTGCGTTTGCATCGTCCGCAAAATCTGTTTGACGATTCGAACCATCTGCCTCATGCTTCCCCGTATGTTGGAAAGCAACGTAGCACGGCTTCTGGCGGCTTATCCCCCTATCTTTCTGGCCTGTCATCGCGATCACACGCGCGCCGACGAGGCGGGCAACGCACTCACCGAAAACCAGGCGAGTGTGCTGAATCACCTGGACGCGGAGCGTCCGACGACGCTTTCGAAACTGGCCGAGCATATGGGGGTCGGCCGCTCGACCATGAGCACAACGGTTACACGCCTTGTGCGCGGCGGTTATGTCTCGCGCAAGCCGGATAAGCAGGACAGGCGCGCGGTTGGACTCACGCTGACTCTAGCCGGCAAACGGATTCAGGAGCAAAACTCGGTGCTGAATCCGGCGCTCGTACGGCAGATGCTCAGGATGATGACGCCCGAGGAACAGGAGCGCGGCCTTGTCGGAATAGAGTCTCTGGCCCGTTGCGCCGCGGTTCTTTTGAAGCGGAGAAAGAGGGAGAGGGACGGATGAAAATCGTTCTCATTGTGGTTGGCATTCTGGTGCTATTAGTAGTGTGCGTGGTGGTGGCGGGTGCCCTGCTGCCCAAGCGGCATGTGGTTTCGCGCAGCGCCGTCTTCAAGGCAACTCCGGAACGCCTGTTCGCGCTGGTTGCCGGGAACCAGGATTGGCGGCCGGATGTGAAGTCGTGCGAGTCGTTCATACAAGATGACGGAAGGCAGTTCCAGCGCGAGACGCCGAAGCACGGAGATACGATTCTCTACGAGTTGCAGGGAAGCCGACCGCCGCTCGCGATCCAGAGGCGCATTGCAACCGAGAACCTGCCTTACGGCGGGACGTGGAGCTTTGCGCTCGAACCGGCCGAGGGCGGAACGCAGGTGCGAATCACCGAAGACGCCGAGGTCTATAACCCCTTCTTCCGGTTCGTTTCAAAGTTTATCCTGGGCCAGACCGGCACGCTGGATGCGTACTTGACGGCCATGGGAAAAGCCGTGGGCGAGGATGTGCAGATAGGGAATTGAAAGCGCTGTGTGGACAGAGGGATTGGTGGAGCTGGTCGGGATCGAACCGGCGACCTCCTCGTTGCGAACGAGGCGCTCTCCCAGCTGAGCTACAGCCCCACTTGGACCTTCTTATCTTACCAGCCTCCTTCGACTTGCGAAAGGGACTCCGATGGCCCGCTCCCAGTTTGGCAAGGGCAGGCGCGGCTGCACCCGGCGCCAGGACGCCGGCCGCAAACCGGTGAAAAAGCCGATGCCGAAGGGCCTCGCAACTCTGCCCGAATGACCGTTTTGAGCCATAACCCTCTCAAAGGTCTCGCCGATAAACTGCTTTGGCTCGGAGTGTCGCGTGCAGGCCGCAGCGATCGACTTGGCATATTCGACGCTACTCCTGTTCCTATTTGGGACAGTCGCATGGGTGCGCCGTCCGGACGATCGCGCACGCTGCTGGTTCGCGGGCTGGCTCTTGGTGCTCGCCTCGCAGGTTGCCTTCTACGCCCAGTTCAATACCGGCGGATGGCGTCGGCTTGGGTCGATCACCGCCGCAGTCGACCTTCTCGCGGTGGCCGGAGTCTTCTTCGTTGTTTCCGCCGTCGTTCACACCCGAGGACGCGGATTCGCGGTCACCATCGGAACCGGCATCGCGGTCCCGACCGTTCTCTGCCTCACTCTTGCGAGCATGCAAGTGCGCAATTCCTGGATTCTGGCGGCCGCGCTTCTGGCGCGCCAGGTGGGGGCGGTCGCGAATCTGTCGGCGATACGCCGAATCCGGCCGCTGTTCGTCGCCATCGTCGTGTTGCTCTCCGTTTGCAGCACCGGACTGATGTTGTTCTTTACCCTCAACGGCCACCCGGAACTGATCGTTCCCGTCATCCTCGCAGAGGTTTACGCGGTCGCCGCAATCGACAACTGGAACCGGCGTGCCGGAAACACAATCGGCATGAGAGTCGCGTCGATCGGGTTCCTGGCTTGGGGCGCGGTCTTTCCCCTGGTGGCGGCGGTGATGAGGCTCTGGCCGCAAATTCACCCGAGCAGTGATTGGTGGAATCCGGCCAAGACCTGCGCTGCGGTGGGCATGATCCTGATTGTTTTCGAAGAGGAAGCGCAGTCTGCGCGCGCGCTGGCGCGGGATTACGGCCTGATCTTCAACGGTAATCCGAATCCGCTGTGGATCTTCGATACGGAGACCCTGCGTTTCCTTGCTGTCAACGAAGCGGCCGCCGCGCTCCACGGATACACGAAAGAGGAATTCCTGCAGATCCGACTGCCCGACATCCTGCATCCGGACATGCGCGAGAACGCAATCCGCGAGACGAGGATGCCGCAGCCAGCGCCCAACCGCGCTTCAAGGCATATCCGCAAGGACGGCACGGAGTTCCCCATGGACATTACGGCGCACAGCGTGGTCTTTCGGGGGAAACCGTGCCGGTTCGTTCTGGGTTTGGACGTTACGAAGCGGGACCACTTGGAGCGGAAGCTCGAATACCATTTGGATCACGATGCGCTAACGGGGCTTGCCAATCGCCGCTCCTTCGAAAAACAACTGACCGATGCCGTCGCCCGGGCGATCGAGACAGAAAAGAAGCTGGCCATCGTCTGTTTCGACATTTGCCACTTCAAGCGGTTGAACGAGGTATACGGCCCGCGCATCGGGGATCAATGCGTCCAATACGTCGCAAGCATCTTGAACACGCACGCCCGGGCCATCGATTTTGTGGCGCGCACCGGCGACGACGAGTTTGCCATCGTGCTCCCCGAGCTGAGGGACCCGGCGCCGGCCGTGGAGTTAACCGTGTTCCTGAGCAGCGCCTTCAAGGAGCCTGTGGCGATCGGAGGGTACGAGATTCAGCTTTCCTTCAGCCTCGGGCTGGCTGTTTGCCCCGACGACAGTTCCGATGCGCTGGCACTGTGGCACTTGGCGGAGAGCGCCCTTCGCCGGGCACAAGCCATGGGCGGCGGCCAGGCCATCTGGCTGTCGCCGGAACTGCGCGCCGACGCCGAGAAGCGCCTCGAGATTGCCGCTAGCATGGCGAAGATGATGGAGGAGGACCACTTTCATCTTGTGTACCAGCCGCTCTACGCAGGGGATGGGACGGTGCATAGCCTGGAAGCGCTCCTGCGGCTGGACCATCCCCGTTACGGAGCGATTCCGCCGCCCGTCGTCATTCAGATCGCCGAAGAGACCGGACTGATCGAGCAGCTCGGGCAGTGGGTGTTCGAGCGCGCTTGCCGCCAGATGCAAACCTGGATGAACCACGGGGTGCGCCTGGTCCCGCTCGCCATCAATGTCTCGCCCTTGCAGTTGATGCGAAGGGGGTTCGCCGAGCAACTGGCGGAAACCCTCGACCGCTATTCCGTTAACCCGCAGTGGGTTCATCTTGAGATCACGGAAACGGCGGCCATGAACAACCTGCGCGAAGTCTCAGGCGAGATGTCGGTTCTGTCCGCATGGGGGGCACGGTTCTCGATCGACGATTTCGGCACCGGCCACTCGTCGCTGGGAAGACTGCACCAGCTCCCCATCTCCATTCTCAAGATCGACCGATCGTTTATCGAACATCTCGTCCGTTGCGATTCCGGCGGCGGCGACACATCGTGCACGATCGTGCAGGCCATCCTTTCCATGGGGCACGCGCTCGGTCTCGATGTTGTGGCCGAAGGCGTGGAAACAGAATGTCAACTCATATGCCTGCGCAAGCTGGGCTGCGATCTTTACCAGGGATTTCTGCTGTCGCGGCCTGTGGCACCGGAGGAAATTCCAGCGCTCATCGGGCAGGCACATCCGGTGTTCGGCTCGGCACGGTTGAAGGAGCCGTGCGGTCGAGACGCCGCAATCCCGCGAGAGGATCGAGCCGTCCTGACAGGATAGAGGCAAGCGTGGCATCGTAGCTGGCGCGCGGCCACCGCAGGAATGCAAGGCCGGGAGGCCGAAGCGATTCCTCCCGGGCCGCTATCCGATAGAGCCGAATGCTATTCCTCTCGCAACAGGACAAGCGGATCGACGGCCAGGGCGCGGCGTGCGGGAATGAAGGCCGCGACAAGCCCGAGCAGCAGCATGGTTAGGGTGACGCCGCAGAGCACCAGCGGATCCTTCGGCGTGGCTTGGTAGACGATGAACGACAGAACGCGCGTGAGCAGCAGACCCAGACCGATTCCGGCGACCGAGCCGACGGCCAGCAGACGGAAGGCGCGGCCCAGCGAGGCGCGGAGAACTTCGCGTTTGTTTGCCCCCAACGCAACGCGGATTCCCAACTCGCGCAGACGCTTGCTTACGACGTACGAGGCCATGCCGAAAACGCCGGTGACGGCGAGCATGGCTCCGAGCAGGCCCAGCGCGCCGAGCGCAACCGTAGCGACGCGCGCGGTGAAGAGCGCACTGTCCATTTGCTCGTTCCAGGTGGCGATGTGCAGCGGCAGCGATGAATCCAGCCCGTGAATTGTGCGCTCCAGCGTAGCGGCCATCTCCGCCGGATCGCGATGCGCGCGCACAACGAGCCAGGTGTTGGTGGATTCGTGCTGTGTGAAGGGGAAGAACATGGCCGGCTGCTGTTCCTCGGTTGGTGTGCGGTACTTGCCGTCTTCGACCACGCCGATGACCTCGGGGTGCTGACTGCCGCTCCAGATCTTGAAGTGGCCGCCGACAGCTTTCTGGACCGAACCGAAGACCTTGACAGCAAAGGTGCGATTGACGAGGGCGACCGTAGGCGCTTTCTTGTCGTCACTGTATGCGATGTTCCTTCCCGCCAAGAGCCTGGTGCCTGCTGCATCCAGGTAACCGGGCGAGATCCGGTAGTCCATCGCGTCTGCGATGGCGTTGGTGGGGCGGAAATCGGTGGTGCTGTCGGTGTAAACGTCGGAGTCGCTGCCGCCCAGGCTGAGCGGGAGCATATCAACCGAACCAACAAAGGAGACTCCGGGGATGGCCGCGATGGCATTCAACATGCGGCGTTGCATCGGGGGCGACTGCTCGTTCGAATAGCCAGACATGCGGAGGTCGGTCTCGACGAGCATCGCGTTCTGGGGCTGGAAGCCGTAGTTGCTGCGCAGGGAGCGCACCATGCCGCGGACGGCGACCAGGGAGGCTGTGACCAGCACGGCGCAGATGGCGATCTGGGCGACGAGGAGCAGGTCGCGCAGGGTGAATCGGCGCAGGCCCACTGAACCGCTGGAGCCGGTACGGATGACCTGCCAGGGATCGGCGCCCAGAACCTGGCGGACAGGGACGATGCCGAAGAGCAGGCCGCTGGCGAGAGACAGGAGCAGCGCGACGGCATAGGTGCGCAGATCGGGATTGACCGGAACGTTGATGGGAATACTCGGCATCGGCTGCCAGGCACTGAGAGCGTGCAGGATGAAAACGCTCGCCGAAAGGCCGACGGCGCCGCCCGCCAGAGAAACCAGAACCGCCTCGGTGAGCAGTTGGCGGAGAATCAAGCCGCGGCGGGAACCGAGAGCGAGGCGCAAAGCGACTTCCTTGGCGCGGTCTGCGGCGCGGGCGGCGAACAAGCTGCCGAGATTGGCGCAGGCGGCCAGAAGGATGAGTCCGGCGAGCAACATCAGTCCGGCCATGAAGGCGCGCGCCGGACCGCCCAGCATGTCACCAATCAGTCCCGGACGAGCCAGCGAGAAATTGATGCCTTCGTCGTCGTTGGGATAGGTCTTGGACAACCAGGCGGCCATCGAGTTCAGATCGGCAATTGCCTCGGCGGGGGTTACCCCGGGCTTGAGCCGGCCGAGCATGAAGGGCGAGTGATTGCCGCGATATTGGAGGTCGTTGAAGCCCGAGATGATGGGCTCTTCCACGATCGGAATCCAGAAAGCTGGGGCAAAGAAGAGTTCGGTGCCGCGGAAGGATTCGGGCGCTACGCCGATGATCGTCATTGGGATCTTGTTAATGTCGACCGTCCGCCCCACGACATTGCGGTCGCTCCCGAAGTGCGTGTGCCAGTAATCGTAGCTCAACACAACATAGGGTGCGCTGTTGTAGCCCTTTTCGTCCGAGGCGTGAAAGAAACGGCCCAGATAGGGCTGGACTCCCAGCGCGTCGAAATAATTGCCGGTGGTCAGATAGGGCCAGGCCGAAGAGGGATTGTTTCCGGTATCGACGCCAACCGAACCAACAAGCTGGGCAAGCATCACACTCTCGAAGGCACGATTCCGGTCGCGCATGTCGAGGTAGTCCAGGTAGGACTGCGAGGGCCACTTGAAGCGCTGCACCGTATAGAGATTCTGCGGATGGGGCACGTTGACGGGCCGCAAGATGAGCGCATTCAACACGCTGAAGACGACGGCGTTGGCGCCGATGCCCAGAGCGAGGGTGACGATCGCCGTTAGAGTGAAGCCGGGGGACTTTCGAAGCTGCCGGATCGCATAGATCACATCGTTGAGCATGGTCACCTTGCTGTACGCAGAATTACCGCCTCTGGTTCAAGCAAACGGACGGCCATATCTCCAACTTGAAAACAAACGAGTTGCCGGGAAGGGAGCGGGCCGCGCTGTCCGCAGGCGGATTGTTGTGTCCGGGATCGAACAGGGCGAGAGCGCGCAACGAGCAACGAGGAACAAAACGGCCGGGGACAAAGCCCCGGCCGTTTGCTGAATGCCATTCATGTTTGCCGCTACAACTGGTTCATGTTGGCCAGGAACTCGGCGTTGTTGCGGGTCTTTTCCAGGCGCGAGATGAGCAGTTCCATGGCTTCGACCGGCGACAGCGGATTCAGCACGCGGCGCAGGATGAAGACGCGCTGCAAGTCTTCCTTGGGAATGAGCAACTCTTCCTTGCGTGTGCCCGAACGCTGAATATCGATCGCCGGAAAGACGCGCTTGTCGACGAGCTTCCGGTCGAGGATGATCTCCATGTTGCCGGTGCCCTTGAACTCCTCGAAGATGACTTCGTCCATGCGGGAGCCGGTGTCGACGAGGGCGGTGGCGATGATGGTGAGCGACCCGCCTTCCTCGATGTTGCGGGCCGCGCCGAAGAAGCGCTTGGGCCGCTGCAGGGCGTTGGAGTCGACGCCGCCGGAGAGAACCTTGCCCGAGGGCGGAACGATGGTGTTGTAGGCGCGGGCCAGGCGGGTGATGGAGTCGAGAAGAATGACCACGTCGCGCTTGTGCTCGACGAGGCGCTTGGCCTTCTCGATGACCATCTCGGCCACCTGCACGTGGCGGGCGGCGGGCTCGTCGAAGGTGGAGCTGATGACCTCGCCCTTGACCGAGCGTTGCATATCCGTGACTTCCTCGGGGCGCTCGTCGATGAGCAGGACGATGAGCACGACCTCGGGGTGGTTGGAGGTGACGGAGTTGGCGATCGACTGCAGCAGCATGGTCTTGCCGGTGCGGGGCGGAGCGACGATGAGGCCGCGCTGGCCCTTGCCGACAGGCGTAAGAAGATCCATGACGCGGCCGCTGATGCCCTCGCGCTCGGTCTCCATCTTGATCCGCTCCTGCGGATAGAGAGGCGTGAGGTTGTCGAAGAGGATCTTGTTACGCGTCTCCTCCGGCGACTCGAAGTTGATGGCTTCGATCTTGACCAGGGCGAAATACTTCTCCCCCTCGTGGGGCGGGCGGACGTTGCCGCTGATCGAGTCGCCGGTCTTGAGGTCGAACTTGCGAATCTGCGAAGGCGAGACATAGATGTCGTCGGGGCCGGGCAGATAGTTGTAGTCGGGAGAGCGGAGGAAGCCGTAACCGTCGGGGAGAATCTCCAGAACTCCCTCGGCGAAGATGTGGCCTTCCTTTTCGCTTTGCGCCTGAAGGATCTTGAAGATCAGGTCCTGCTTGCGAAGGCCGCTGGTTCCCGGGATCTCGAGGGAACGGGCGATGCGGCTCAATTCGGTTATGTTCTTTTCTTTCAGTTCTGCAATGGTCATGTTCACCTGCATGAAGGCGGGATGTGTGGGGTGGGAACGCGGAGGGGGAAGTACTCCAGAGGGAAAACCGGATAGTGTACCGAAACATCAGCCGGCGCAAACCAGCGTTAAACCAATTCCGAATCTCATTTGGAGTCGTGGTGCGCCGGGAAAGACCTAACCTGTTCGTTGGGAAACTCGGGCTAAGATCGCAATCTGGATCGCCGCGTAAAGCGGCCGGAGACGCGTTATGCCGCACGGCGCCTTTCTACCGGTTGTGCCGCAGCCGTGTCCTGAGAAGTTTCGGCTTCCAGACTCGTCGATTGAAACCGGCTCAACACGTCATTCGTAGTGTCCTGCAGCCGTGTATTCGGCTTGTGAAGCTTGCGGGTTGCCTTGCTAGCCAGTTGACAGAGCTGGTAGCGATTGGACACTTGAGAAAGTGCCCGAAAAACAAGGTCGGAACGCATCGTGTATCTCCTTCTTCTTCATATGCAGGCACTGGGTCAGGCCCTTCAAGCCATCCGTGCTGCAAAGGGGAGCCAATACAATCCGGGGCTGCCCCAAAGTGCTGCTTCCATCCTTTAGACGCAAGATGCAACCCCAAAGCTCAAAAACTTTGGTGTGCCGCGCGGCTTGGAATGGACGCCATCCTATATCGGATCTGCAGCTTGCGCCTCGGGTTCCCGGCTCCTCAATGGCTTTTCCCGGCGCTCATCGAGACACGCGCATCCCATAAATGGACCCCTCGCTTAGGGTTGGATGCTGGAAGTAGCCCTTGGGCGCACCGGACAACATGCGCAACCTGCCCTCATTGGATGGCTATGTTGAGGGTAAATCCTACTTATTGGGCGGTCAATAGTTATTTCGGGGGAGCCCGGAAAGGTTTTTCCGGTGTTGCGTAGACGATTCCCACGGCGGGAATGCAGCAGTCCGATACGGCTTTAACCTATTTATTATCAAATGATTTCGTGGATTCTTCTGCCGGCTATAGCAGCTTCACTAGGAATCGCCGCGCCCCAAGGGGCTCCCGCGGCTGGGCGGAGCGAACCCCATCCGTTACTTGGAGGTCTCCGTATCGGGCCAGGGCCGGCCGTCGGGGTCGGTGAAGAGTATGTGCCCGTTTTCGTCGGTCCCCGAGAGCGGACGCCTGCTTGCAGCCTGGCGCTGCGGGGCAGCGGCAATGACATCGAGACGGAAGACGCCGACCAAGACCATGCCAACCAGCGGAGCCGCAAGGAGGATGGTCTCCCATCCGGATTGAAGCGCGATGTCGTGCACGATTCGCTCCCTTCTTCCTTGCGGACGTGAGATGTATCGTATTCCGATTATCGGCAGATTGCCCGCAGATTAGGACCGCTTAAGAATCCGAGGTAACCGGAGGGTTGACAAGAAAGTGAACCGGCTGTAGCAGGCGCAGCGCCTCCGGAGAGAGCAGACCCCGTCACGCCCAGTAGCTGCGGTCGAGGGTGCGGTACTGGATGGCTTCGGCGAGGTGGCCGACGGTCAGGTGCTCTGTGCCCTCCAGATCGGCGATCGTCCGCGCCACCTTGAGGATGCGGTCGTGCGCGCGAGCGGTCAGGCCCTGCTGCTGCATGGCGCGTTCCAGCAGCCGCTCGGCGTCGGGGCTCAACTCACAATAGGCGCGAATCTGTCGCGTGTTCATCTGCGTGTTGGCATAGATTTTTTCCTTGGCTTTGGAGAAACGCTGGCGTTGACGCGAGCGCGCGGCCATGACCCGAGTGCGAATCTGCGCCGAGCCCTCGGCCGCCGCGCCGCCGCGCAGTTCCTTGTACTGAACGGCAGGGACTTCAATGTGGATGTCGATGCGGTCGAGCAGGGGGCCGGAGATCTTGGCCACGTAGCGCTGAATCATGGGCGGGGTGCACATGCACTCCCGCGACTTGTCGTTGAAGTAGCCGCAAGGGCAGGGATTCATGGCCGCGGCCAGCATGAAACGCGCGGGGAAGGTCAGCGACATGGAGGCGCGGGCGATGGTGACGGTGTGGTCCTCCAGTGGCTGGCGCATGACTTCTAGAACGTTGCGGGGAAACTCGGGCAGCTCATCCAGGAAGAGCAGCCCATTGTGGGCGAGCGAGACCTCGCCGGGGCGCGGAACGATGCCGCCGCCAATGAGGCCGGCATCGGAGATGGTGTGGTGTGGCGAGCGGAAGGGCCTCTGCGTGACGAGGCCGGCGCCGGGCTCGAGCACCCCGGCGACGGAGTGAATCTTGGTCGTCTCGAGCGCCTCTTCGAAGCTCAGCGGGGCCAGGATCGAGGGCAGGCGCTTGGCCAGCATCGTCTTGCCCGAGCCCGGCGGCCCGATCATCAGAATGTTGTGGCTGCCGGCGGCGGCCACTTCCAGGGCGCGTTTGGCGGTCTGCTGCCCGCGGACATCGCAGAAGTCGACGGGGAACTGCTCGAGCTTGCCCAAAAGCTCTTCGGTGACGACGCGGAACGGTTCGCGCTGGATCTGACCGACGACGGACGTGTTAAGCAGGTCGAGGACGTCGAGCAGCGAGGAGACCGGATAGACGTTGACGCCTTCGACGACGGCGGCCTCGGCGGCGTTGGCGGCGGGCAGAATCAGATTCGGGATTCCCTTCTCGCGCGCCATGATGGCCACAGGCAACATGCCGGGGATGGGCCGGACGCTGCCGTCGAGGCCAAGCTCGCCGACGAGCAGAAAGCGGCTCAAGTCGTTGGAGTGCAGGGCTCCATAAGCGCCCAGAATGCCCACGGCGATGGGCAGGTCGAAGCCGGAGCCTTCCTTCTTGAGATCGGCGGGCGCCAGGTTGATGGTGATAAAGGTGGGCGGGATCAGGTAGCCGGAGTTCTTGATGGCGGCGCGCACGCGGTCGCGGCTTTCGCGGACCGCGGCATCGGGCAAACCTACGGTGTGGAAGTGATCTTCGGCTGCGACCACGCCGCTGTAATCGACCTCGACGTCGATGAGGTTGGCGTCGATGCCGTAAACGGCCGCACTGATTGCCTTGAAGAGCATGATAGCGGTGCGAAACGAACACCGCAGAAGAAGGAGAAAAGGTTCAGCAGGAAAGTCGAAACAAAGCCCGGTTTCGTTGTTGAGTTTCTTCAGCAAGCATAATACACAAGAAATCCGGTTTCACATGCCACCTTTGTTGGACCGCCTCACCCGCGCCCGGCGGGAAAATCGCCGAAGATTTCGCCCGGCGGCACGTTCTGTCCCCCGAGCACGATGGCGTGGCTGGCGATGCGCGCCTTGGCGCCGATCGCCGTGGGAATCAGAGAAACGCGATCGTAGTTCGCCGGATCGTGCGTATGCGAGTAGACGCGCGCAAACGAGCCGATCACGGCATTATCGCCGATGCGGATGCCGCCGCGATCGTTGAGCAGCACGCGCTGGCGGATGACGACCCCGTCCCCGATCGACAGGTTGTAGCCGAAGGTGAGGTCGACCCCGTGATGGATCTTGACCCCGGAGCCGACGTGCTCGAAGATGTGGTGCGCCAGCATGCAGCGGAAGCGCAGCCCCAGCCAGTGATTCAGGCCCAGCGGCGAGCGGTCGAACATCTGCCAGAACCAGAGCAACGGCTTGCGGCGCGCAAAACGGTCGCGGTCGGCTTCGGCAAAGTACTCCGCTTCGAGGGTCACATTCTGCGGATCGAGCGAGATGCTCGCGATGTTGCCCGGCAGTTCGGAGGTAAGCGTGAGATTCAGTTTGTTGCCGTGGGGCCGGCCAAGATAGATCTGGCAAAGCTGGTCGCGGACGATCTCGCTGCGCCGCTGCGGAGAACTGTGGCGGAGAAACTCCTCATCGAGAAAGCGAATCCAGCGCCGATAGAGCTCTTCGGCCTCGGGCGCCGGACGGGGAACGGGAACCTCGGGCGTAGCCATATGCTTTCGACGATAGAACAGGGAGTAGCCAGTAGGGAATAGGGAGTAGGCAGGGAACAGGGGAACAAGCGAGCAAAGAAACAAGAATGCCGAGCCTGAGAAGAAATGCGGTCAGCGATCGACGCCTGCCAATCGCTGACCGCTACGAGCCGTGAGCTACGAACTGTCGTCTTACTTCTTCTTCGCCGCGCGGCGGGCGGCGATGGCGTGCATCTCTCTGCCCCAGTGCGAGCGGTTGATGCCGAGCTGCATGGCCAGCATCATCATGTTGCCGGTCAGCCAGTAGAGCGCCAGGCCGGACGGGTAGTGCCAGAGGATGAAACCGAACATCACCGGCATCATAAAGGCCATCATGCGCCGCTGCGCCGGATCGATCCCCGGCGAGGGCGTGATGTATTGCGTCAGGAACATGGTGACGATGACGCAGACGGGAAGAATGTAATGCGGGTCCGGCTGCGAAAGATCGGGTAGCCAGTACCAGTGCGCTTGTCGAAGCTCGACGGCGTTCTGCAGCACCCGGAAATAGGCGAAGAAGAACGGCATCTGCAAGAGCATGGGCAGGCAACTGCCGTACATGTTCACGCCCTCGGTCTTGTAAAGCGCCATCATCTCGGTGTTCATCTCGGCGCGCTTGGGGTCGTTCATCTTCAGATTCGCGTAGCGCTTCTTGATGGCGTCGACCTTGGGCTGGATGCGCATCATCTTAAGCGACGACTTGGTCATCATCAGGCGGGTCGGCAGCAGCACCAGGTTGAAGGCGACCGTGAAGAGGACGATGGCCCAGCCCCAGTTGGAGATTCCCGCGCGCACCATGTAGCGCAGGACGATGTAGAGCGGCTTGGCGATGAACGTCCAGAAGCCGAACTGAATCAGCGGTTCCAGCGAGGGGCCGTCGTGCTTTCCGCCGGGGCCGGTGGCGCGGACCGCCGACAGAATGTCGGTGGCCTTGGGACCGGCGAACAGCCGCAGGCGGGTATAGCCGCTGGTGTCGCCGACCGCCAGCCCCAGCACATCGGCGGGCGTCTTCTTGCTGCTCGGATCGGAGGGGTTCGAAGGCAAGTCGATGGTGTTGTGCAGAGTGACGACGCTGGCGCGCTCGGGCGCCTCGGGCAGGAAAGCCGAGGCGAAGTAAAGATCGATGACCGCGGCGTAGTCGTAGAAACCGTCGATTGTGTTGTTGCCGCTGACTTTGGCGGCGGCCTGCGAATCCTGCTTTCCGCCGAGCGACCAGGCGAAGAAGGAGGGCGTCCGCGCCTGCGACGGCATCATGGAGGTCTGCTGGAACTCCTCCATGTCGCCCAGTCCGGCCGGCCACGCCACCAGCGCGCGGACCGGCGAGCCGTTGCGTTTCACTTGCGCCTCGACGGTGATGACGTAGCTGGAGTCGAAGCGAACGGTCTTTACCACGTCGAGCCCGCTGGCGGCGTAGTGATAGGTGATCGCCGCCGGAGCCGCGACCAGACCCGTTGCCGAGGGCTGCGCGCCCGAGACGTTGATCTGATAGAGCGCCTGATTCAGTTGCGCGGTCAGCGCCGGCTCGTAGGTGAACAACGAAAGGGGCAGGCCGAAGCGATCCGCGGCCTGGGGCTGAACCAGGTCGAGCGGCTTGCCCGACGAATCGAGGTATTTCTTCAGGTACCAATGCTGAACCTGCGCGCCGCGATTCGAGAGAACGATCTTGTAGAGATCGTTCTCGACCGTTGTAGCGGTCTCGATGGCGGCAGCGATCTGCGGCGTAGCGGCAGCCGGCGCCGCGGCCGGCCGTGCGGACGGCGCGGCAGAAGCTGACGGACTCTGCGCGGATTGCGCGCCGCTGGGCGCGGGCTGCGTTTGCTGAGGCGCGGGCGCCTGCTCCTCAGGCTTCGGCTTGGCGAAGAAGTACTGGTAGCCGAGAAAGACGGCGAGCACGAGCAGCATGAACCCCATGGTGGAGCGCATATCGCCCCCGCCACTGCCGCTGCCGGAGCCCTGGGACTGCAAATTGGGATTGCGAATTTCGGGCAAAGGAAACTTCCTGTCGTTTTCGAGCGGCCAACCTCAAAGGCGGCCGTTCTTCTTATGGTAACGGTTTGTGGGGAGAAACGGTTCCCGCAGGTTCGCCGCCGGTGCTGGCATGGGACGGTGCCGCCCGTCGGCCGAGAGCCAAGGGAACCGGATCGAACCCTCCGGGCGAAAAGGGATGGCAGCGCAGGAGTCTCCAGGCGGCGAGCGTCAAGCCGCGCAGGGGGCCGTGAATTGCGATGGCCGTCGCCGCGTACTCCGAGCAAGTTGGCTCGAACTTGCATCCTCCGGGACTGATCGCGTGCACCGCAGGCGAGAGCCAGCGTTTGTAGAAGGCGAGCAATAAAAGCAGCAAGCGCGTCATGGCGCCAACCTCGGCTGCGGCTCGACGGCGAAAGCCGGCCGCGAAGCTCCGCTCGCCGCTTCGCGGCGGGCCTGTTCGAGAACTCGCACAACCTCCGCTTCGAGCCGTGCGAATTCCATGTCGAGCACTTGTCTTCGCGGATGGAGGATCAGGTCGAAGCCCGCGGGCAGAAGGCCGGTGTGGCGGCGCAGCGCCTCGCGCATCCTGCGCTTGATCCGATTGCGCTCGTGGGCCTTGCCGATCACCTTGCCCACGGTGAGTCCGACGCGCGCGGAAGCAGGCACAGCGGAATCTGCGCCTTCTTTGCCTTGCGGCGCCAGAAACCAGCTCATGCTCGCCGACTGGCGTTTGCGTCCGTTGGCGTAAGCCCGCACGTAGTCGGCATGTTTGCGCAGACGCGACGACGCCAGCGTTTGGCGCTGGACGGGGTTGGAAAGCGAGTTCATCGGGAAGACTCGGTCCGGAGCGGCGCCCGCCGGGTTCCGGTTCCATCCGAGGCGCTGGTCAGGCTAGTCGCGATGCGCGGCGCTTACCGATACGCGCTTGCGGCCGGCAGCGCGGCGGCGGCTGAGCACGGCTGCGCCGGCCTTGGACTTCATACGCGCCCGGAATCCGTGCGTCTTGGCACGGTGGCGGCGGTTGGGTTGAAAAGTGCGCTTGGGCATCGTTGACCCGCTCCTGTTGCTTGAAGAAAGCCTTTGTGTTTGCTTCAGTTTCGAGTATACCGTAGCGCGCGTTTGGAATCCAGCGCGACGGCGCGCTTCACGATGTGGCAGGGCGTGCACGTTTGCGGCGTATTCTGGAAGAGCGCCGCAGAAAAACAAGGGAAGAGCGGCTGCATCCCGCAATCTAATAATCAGATCGAGTCCGTTCGGCAGCGGGTTTCACCATTGTTGGTGCAACTCACGGGAGCCGAAGAAAACTTGTGTGAATAGGGGATTGCAATGGCGCAGACTTGTGCTACTATCGGGACCGTTCCTGAAATTTCGTGAGAAGTTTCGAACGTTCTGCGTTAAGGATTTTTCAAACGCCCCGACGTCGAATCCTGAGGGGCAGACCAGCGGTAGTCAGGCAGCAGGCCGTCGAGAGAACGACGCAGGGTGAACTACTTTGCGCCAAGAACGAGCTATTGCCTGAAAAAACCGCAATTTCACCGCCCCGCCATTCACGGGCGGAACGAGCAAGGATTGTACGATGGCATTCGCGACTACGCCGACTTCGGCACTCAACCCATGGCTGCAGATTCTGGCCGCGCTAGAGAAGAAAGTAATCCGGCAATCATTCGAAACTTGGCTCAAGCCCACCCGATTCAGCCATGCCGCAGGGCGCAAGCTCTATGTGCGTGTGCCTTCGCCGGAGTTCCAGCACATCGGCGACAAATACGGGGACCTGATCCAGGAAGCCATCGATCTGTATTCGCTTGAGTATGACGATGTTTGCTTTGTGACTGCCGAGGAGGATCCTTCGATTCCCCCGCAGCGCAGGGATGGGGGATTCGGGCCGGTACCTTCGCATTCCCCCACAGCGCCGCCGGCGAGCGGGTCGCGCCTGCCCGAGCAGGGACGCTTCGACTGGTCGACAGCGGCCCAGCTCAATCCCAAGTACACCTTCGACGCCTTCGTCATCGGCAACGGCAACCAGTTTGCCCGCGCCGCGGCGCTGGCCGTGGCCGAGCGTCCCTCGCGCGCCTACAATCCGCTATTCCTTTATGGCGGCGTGGGGATGGGCAAGACGCACCTGATGCACGCCATCGGTCACGAAGTGAAGCGCCGCCAGCCGGCCGCGAATATCTGCTACGCATCGGCGGAAAAGTTTACCAACGAGATGATCAACTCGATCCGGAACGATCGCATGACCAGCTTCCGCGATCGTTTCCGCACGGTGGAAGTGCTGCTGATCGACGACATTCAGTTCATCTCCCAGAAGGAACGCACGCAGGAGGAGTTCTTCCACACCTTCAACGCGCTTCACGAGAACATGAAACAGGTGGTGATCGCCTCCGACCGTCCGCCCAAGGAGCTTACCGAGATCGAGGAACGGCTGCGCTCGCGCTTCGAGTGGGGACTGATCGCCGACATCCAGCCGCCGGACCTCGAGACGAAAGTGGCCATCCTGCTGAAGAAGGCCGAGAACGAGCAGGTGCAACTGCCCACCGACGTTGCGCTGTTCATCGCATCGAATGTGCGCACCAACGTGCGCGAGCTGGAGGGCGCGCTGGTGCGGCTGGTCGCGTGGTGCCAGTTAAATCACATGGAGATTACGCTGGCTGCGGCTCAGCAGTGCCTCAAGCAGTTCATCGACATGCAGGTGCGCAAGATCACCATCGAGGCGATTCAGCGCGCCGTGGCCGAGCAGTTCGGCATGCGCGTGGCGGACCTGAAGCAGAAGAACAACTCCCGCAACGTGGTGGTTCCGCGCCAGATCGCCATGTACCTGGCCAAGCAGATGACCGAGGCCAGCCTGCCGGAGATCGGCCGCCAGTTCGGCAACAAGCATCACACCACCGTGATGCACTCGATCGGCAAGATCGACGAGCAGCGCCGCACCGACAAGGACTTGCATCAGACCCTCGCCAAACTGCAGGACGTGCTGAACGCGTAAAAACAGGAATCAGCGAAGATTGACCAGCCGCCGGAGACGATTCGGCGGCTGTTTCGTATCATGCGCTTAACCGGAAGGGGGAGCGATGCGTTCGCGACCGACCTTTTTGCCGCGCGGCGTGTCGAATGGTCAGCGGCTTCCCGGAAAGAGAGTTCCCATGCGATGGCCCGCACTGGCCCTGGCGGCGATTGGCGCGTTTGCCCCGCCCGCGCCCGCTCAAACTCCGATCGACATACAGCCGGTAACCAAGCTGACGCCGACCGGCACCCTCGCCACCTGTGCATACAGGCCGGTCTCCGCGGAAACTCCCTTTTTTTCGCGGCTGAGCCAGGCGGAAAAGACGAACGACACGGCCTTTGGCGGCAATTACACGATCCATGGCAAAACGGGCACGAACGTAGCCTGGTTCGGCATCGTCCGCGGCATCACGACACCCGCCACGCCAGGCGGCGACGTGACGCTGCTCGTGCAGCATCATTTCTTCGATGGCATGACCGACTGCCACATCATGCTGGTGGCCAAGAGCGGCGACGGCGATTTTCTGGCCAGGCTCAAAGTGGACCCCGCGAAGATTCCCGCCCTCGCTCTGGTGCGCATCTACGGCAAAGTGACTGGGGAGAAGGCGCGCGTGCCGGAGGTCGCGGTGGACTACATTCGCGTGTGGCCATGGCTAACCTTCACCTTCACAGATCTCGCCGGCGAGGATCGCAGCAACCCGCGCTGGCAGAAGTACTCGAGCGTGAAGCCCAGCGACCGGATCTACGTTCCCTATCCCAATGAGAATTATTATTTGAACGTGCTCGGCGACCCAGCGGACTTCGGCGTGAATCTTCGGCCGGAATGAGCAATGGGACGCGGCGCACAAATCCTCAACGATAGAGGTACAAACTAGGTCTATGGAATACCGTCTTCTTGGAGGCTCGGGCCTCAAAGTTCCCGTATTAAGTTTCGGCGCCGCGACATTTGGCGGTGGCCAGGAGTTCTTCGATGCATGGGGCGCAACGGCAGACGTTGCCGAGGCGCGGCGCATCGTCGACATTTGCCTGGACGCGGGCGTAAACCTGTTCGATACCGCCAATGAATATTCGAAGGGGCGGTCGGAAGAAGTGCTGGGCAAGGCGATCGAGGGCAAGCGCGACCAGGTGCTGATCTCGACCAAGGCTACCTTCCGGCTGGGCAGCGGGCCCAACGACGTAGGCTCGTCGCGCTGGCATCTGCGGCGGGCGATCGAAGGCAGCCTCAAGCGGCTGGGCACGGATTACATCGACATCTACCACATGCACGGCTTCGACGCATTCACGCCGGTCGAGGAGGTCGTCGACACGCTCTCGAGCTTTGTCCGCGAGGGTAAGGTGCGCTATCTCGGCTGCTCTAACTTCTCCGGCTGGCACCTGATGAAGTCGCTGGCCATCGCCGACCGCTATGGCTGGGCTCGTTACGTGTCCCATCAGGCGCACTATTCGCTCGTCGCCCGCGAGTTCGAGTGGGAATTGATGCCTCTCGGGATCGATCAGAAGGTCGGCACGCTGGTGTGGAGTCCTCTGGGATGGGGCCGCCTGACGGGCAAGATCCGCCGCGGCAAGCCGCTGCCCGAAGTCAGCCGCCTGCACAAGACCTCCGAGACCGGGCCACCGGTTCCCTTCGAGCATCTCTACAACGTCGTCGACGCGCTGGACGAGGTGGCCGCCGAAACCGGAAAAACGGTGCCGCAAGTGGCCCTGAACTGGCTCCTGCAGCGGCCGACCGTCTCCTCCTTGATCCTGGGCGCACGCAACGAGGAGCAGTTGCGGCAGAACCTGGGCGCGGTGGGCTGGAATCTGGCCAAAGAACAGGTCGCCAAGCTGGACAAGGCAAGCACCGTCACGCTCACCTACCCCTACTGGCACCAGCACCTCTTCACGGAGCGGAACGCGTTTCCCGTGTGAAGGTTGGAAACAGGGGATGGGGAAGACGCGTCAGGGCGGTTCCAGAATTGATGTGCCACCGCCAATGTGGTTCAAGGGGTCTCAACCTTCCACCCCAGCGAGCAAGAATCATTCGCTGGGGACCCAGGAGAGGAAAGAGACCTTTGCCTCAGTGACTTCTCGGTACACCAACTTTGGAACCGCTATAACGGCCCACGTCCGGTGTCGTCAGCGACGCGTGATGGTGCCGGCGGACGACATAGTGGCCAATAAGCCAGCCGGTGGCGCTGCCCACGAGCACGTCGGATGGGAAGTGCTTCTGACCCATGATTCGGGTGAGGCTGACGCCGGCAGCGCCCGCGTAGAGGGCGAACTGGGTCCAGTGCGATGAGGATTCTGCGGCGAACGCGGAGGCTGCGGACCAGGCAATGAGGCTGTGCGACGAGGGGAAGGAAGAGTCCGCGCCGGCACTCGACTGAAAGAAGTGACCGCGTGCGTCGTCGACATACGGCCGTTCGCGCCAGAAGATCAGCTTGATCCCTTGCTCCACCACGACACCATCCAGCATGGACTCTGCGCTGAGAATGCCGGCTTCGCGCGCGGGCGCATTGTCGCGGAAGCGGCCAACCCCATAGACCGTGACCGGTGAGGCGATCCAAACGCCGATCAGGATGTTGGATGCGTCGACATTCGCATGGTTGAAATCGGGATTGCGCGAGACCACCTGGGTCATGGTGCGGTGGTCGGTGGCGACAGCAGCGCCGGTCGCGGCCGCAAGCGGTGCGAGCCACTCGATGTCGCGTAGGTGAAAGCGGGCGGGGCTCGTCCAGATAACTCCCTGATCCTTTAGAAAGTTACGCGGGATACTGCGAATCGCTATGTCGTCCGATTGGAGCTGCGGTGCGGGATTGGCACCCTGGGGTTGGGGTGCGTCGGGAAGCGGGCTGAGTTCTTGACGAATCGAAGGGGCCGACTGCGCTGCAACATCCGCGCCAGAGCCGCCAGCAAGCGCAGCGAGCAGCAACCCGCAAACGGCGAGCCGGATCGAACTCTGCGGGCGGTGAAGGATGGCGTTCTCCTGCATGGCCGAGGGGTGCGGCCCGGCCAATCCGGGCTCTTACAATCCGACAATTACGGGGATGTGAATGTCAACCAAATTGTTTTGATTTCACGGGTTGCCGCTTGTTGGCTGGGCAAATCAAAGCATCCGCGGAGGCTCGTTCAGATAGATCTCGACGTAGTCGAGATAGTTCTGGGCGTATTCGCGGATGAGAGCCCGGTCCTTGTCGGTGAGTTCGCGGCGGAGCTTGGCGGGAACGCCGGCCCAAAGGGTGCGGGGCGGGACGACCGTGTGTTCGGGAACGACGGAGCCGGCGGCGACGATCGATCCCTCGCCGACCCGTGCGTTGTTCAGCACCCGCGCGCCCATGCCGATGACGCACATGTCTTCGACCACGCAGCCGTGGACGGTGGCGTTGTGGCCGATCGTCACCCAGTCGCCCACGATCACCGGATAGAGGTTGCGCTGGCCATGGAGGACGGCGCAGTCCTGGACGTTGGAACAGGCGCCCACGTGGATGGAATGGACGTCGCCGCGCAGAACCGCGTTCATCCACACGGAGGAACGCTCGCCGAGAATGACGTCGCCCAGGATCTGGGCGGAGGGATCGATGTAACAGCTTGCAGGGATTTGGGGCGTATGCCCCCGATAGCTTCGAAGCACGGGGAACTCCAGGATGACCTCTTTAAGTAAGTCTAATTGGCTCCCGCGGCCCTTCCTAAGTCCCCAAATGACTGTTCCGCTAATTGGAGCCTTCTTGAGGACCAAACAGGGCTAAGACGATTAAAATTGGCTCTCCGTTGAAACTCGGGTATGATACAAAGAGCCTTACAGGCGGGTTTGGAGGTGGGACCCTGTGGCGGAGGTTCGCGTTCAGGAAGGCGAACCGCTGGAAAATGCGCTGCGCCGGTTCAAGCGGAAGGTTCAGCAGGAGGACATTATTAAGGAAGTCAAGCGTCACTCCTACTACCTGAAACCCGGTGAGAAGCGCCGCGTCAAGGAAGCTTTGGCGCGCAAGCGGAACCGTAAGAAGGCTCGTAAAGAGCAGGACTGATTCAACAACCCGCTGCGAGGAGCGCAGTTCCAGCGGCTTTCGCCCGACGAGGACGGAAGCCGCCAAGAAGTCCAAAGAGGCTCGGAACGCCAATCGCGGCGGCGCAACTGACTGGAGCGTTTCTCCAGTTTCTGTCGGTCGAAATCCGTAGCAGACACTTGGCCCGCCCCCAAAGCAGAGGCCGAGTGGGCGGAATGCTGATCTCACCAGAAAACTGAGAAACGCGAAGGATGCTCGGCATGCGACTGGTGTGCCGAGTTACCCGTCCCCGGCTTGCCGGGCAAACGGCAGAATACCGCGTTGTTTTTCATGCGGTCGCGGCCCTTGTTGAGCAAGACGAACAAATGTAGGGAACCGGGACCGGCAAGGTCTGACGAACCATGGCCGATTTCGGTGCGAGTCCCTGCGAGGGAAGCCGGCCATGGAGTTTACCGATCGAGTCCTAAAGTGCGTCGACTGCGGCGCGGAGTTTGTGTTCACTGCAGGCGAGCAGATCTTCTTTCACGACAAACAATTCAAGAACGACCCAAAACACTGCAAGCAGTGCAAAGCGAAACGCACGCGGGGAATGCAGCGGGTGCGTCCCGAGACGCGCACGACCTGTTCGGAGTGCGGGGTGGAGACTACTGTCCCCTTCAAGCCAACCCAGGGCAGGCCGGTGCTGTGCCGCACCTGCTTTCAAAAGCAGCAGGCAAGGCCTCAGCCTTCACCCGAGCCTCAACCGGCTCTCGAACTGTCGTGAGGTAAAACCGCGACGGCCAGGGAACTTTTCCCGCAAGACCGGGACCCCCAGCGATAGCTCTTTATCGTCGGGGCGGAAGGAAGAACCACCCTGCACGGCAACGAAGAAGCCTCATATGACCTGGAAAGCCGCTCTAGCGTAGAGCCGGACTCATCAGCAGGTCACCGCGGAAGTTCGACGGGAATCCGGCGTTGCGGACCAGCGTGGCGAGTTGCGCCCAATGGCGCTGACTGTGGAACAGCGCGTGCCCGGCAACTTTTCTTCGGGTGACGGTCCGCATCTCCGGCGGCATCCAATCGAAATTGAGAACGAAGGGCTCGTTCCACGTCTCCTCGGGCGCGGCAAGCAGATCGCGGAAGATCGCCACGGCCTGCCGGTGAGTCTCGAAGAGCGCGCCGAGAGGACCCGCGGGGATCTGCTGCTTGGGCGTCTCGGGCAGGCCGGCCAGGCGCTGGGCCCAGCGCAGTTCCACGCCCCAGATGTGGCGGACAAACTCCTGCACGTTGGCCGTGCCGCCGATGCCGCACGGCAGTTCAAGTAGTGCCGGGTTGGCGTCGAGGTGGGCCTTCCAGAATCCGGCCGCTTCGTCATCCCAGGCAAGCAGTTCGTCGAAACTGACCCCAACCTTCACGATGCCCCCCTCCCGGCCGGACAGCCGCTGCGCAGCGCCGGCAGCTATTTCAGGGCGCGATGGCCGATGTCGCGCCGATAATACATTCCCTCGTAGGAAATCTCGGCCAGGGCATGATAGGCACGGTCCAGCGCCTCGCGGAGCGAGCCGGCCGAGGCCGTCACGCCGAGCACTCGCCCTCCCGCCGTGAACATCTGCCCTCCCGCTTGCGCGGTTCCGGCATGGAACACTTGCACATCCGGCACCTCGCCCGCCGGGCCAAGGCCGCTGATCGGATAGCCGGTCTTGTAGCTGCCCGGGTAGCCACCCGAGCTGGCCACGACGCAGGCCGAAGCGCCGGGAAGCCAGCGCAGCGGCGTCTCGGCGAGTCGACCGTCGATGCAGGCCTCGAGCGCGTCGACTAGATCGCTCTCCAGCCGCACCAGGATGGCCTGCGTCTCGGGATCGCCGAAGCGGGCGTTGAATTCCAGCACTTGCGGCCCGCGCGCGGTCATCATCAGCCCGACATAAAGCACCCCGATGAACGGGGTGTCCTCGGCCGCCATGCCCTCGACAGTGGGCTCGGCGATGTGGTGCAGAATCCACTCCGACATGGCGCGATCGAGAAGGCTGTCGGTCGAGTAGACGCCCATGCCGCCGGTGTTCGGCCCGGTGTCGCCCTCGCCGATCCGCTTGTGATCCTGCGAGGGAGCGAGCGGTGTCACATGCCGGCCGTCGCTCAGGCACAGGAAGCTGACCTCGTCGCCCTCGAGAAATTCCTCGATAATGACCTGCCGTTCAGGCTGGCCCAGCAGCGCGCCGGAAAACAAGCCCTGGGCGGCCTCGGCGGCAGTATGGCGGGAGTCGCACAGGATCACGCCCTTGCCGGCAGCCAGGCCGTCGGCCTTGACCACGATCGGCGGGTGGAACATCTCGATGGCCTTGCCCACTTCGGCGGCGGACTCGCAGAGGACGTAGTTCGCCGTTGGAATGTTGTGGCGCTGCAGGAACCGCTTGGCGAAGCCCTTGCTGGATTCGAGCATGGCGGCGGCGCGCGTGGGACCGAAGACCCGCAGCCCGCGCTCCTGGAGTTCGTCTACCACGCCGAGCGAAAGCGGCAGCTCGGGCCCCACGATGGTCAGGCCGGGCCGCTCGGCTTCGGCGAGCCGGATCGTGGCCGCCACATCGTTCAGGTTGACAGGCAGGCAGCGGGCAATTTGAGCCATTCCGCCGTTGCCGGGCGCGCAGACAATCTCCGTCACCTGCGGGCTGCGTTTCACGGCCCACGCCAGAGCGTGCTCGCGGCCGCCGGAACCCAGAATCATGACTTTCATGGAAGTCACCCTTCCTCTGAACTTTTCCTAAGCCAGAAAAACAATGGTCAGCAACCGGGGTGGGGGAAGTCAAACCGAGGCCGCGCGGGGCTGGGTAACGTTGCGCTCGCCTATACTGAGGCGGGATGCGCGATGGAAGGTCGCGCATGGAGATTCACGCCAGGACGCAATGCTCAGAAACCGCATCAAGCCGTACAACGAGCAACAGGCCGAGCAAGTCAAGCGCGCGGAGCAGCAGCGCGTCTACCGCCGCAACGAGGTCTTCGGGCTGGTGATTCTGGCGGCGGCGATCTGCGCGTGGTGGCTTTGGCACACCAATCCCGGCTGGATCTTCCCGGCGGGCTGGTGGCGGCCGTAAGTCCTGCGCGGACGGCGAAGCCTTTGGAGGAGAGTATCGCTAGTACGAGCAACCCGAATCGTGAGGCGTTGCCGCTCGTCGTGATTCTTCTCGGGCCCACTGGCAGCGGCAAAACGTCGCTCTCGCTCGCGCTGGCCACTCGGTTCGTCGGCGAGATCGTGAGCTGCGACTCGGTTGCCGTCTATCGCGGCATGGAGCTGGGCACCGCCAAGCCCACACGCGAGGAGCGGGCCCGGGTTCCGCATCATCTGATCGACCTAGCCGAGCCGGATGAGCCGTTCACGGCGGGCGAGTATAGCCGGCGGGCGCGGGCTGCGTTGCACGAGATCGCGGCGCGCGGCCGCCTGCCCATCGTCACCGGCGGCACGGGCCTTTATTTGCGCGCGCTCACTGAAGGGCTATTCGCCGGGCCGGAGCGGCAGGAAGACTTGCGTGCAAAATTACGGCTTAAGACGCAAAAGCGCGGGAGCGCCTGGCTGCACCGGCTGCTCAACCGGCTCGATGCGGCCACAGCCGCGCGCATCCACGCCAACGATGCTCCCAAGCTGATCCGCGCCATCGAAGTCTGCCTGGCGGCGCGGAAGCCGATGTCGGAAGTGCTAGCGCGCGATCCACTCACTGGATTCCGTCTGCTGCGGATCGGGATGAACCCGCCGCGGGCGGCGCTCCCACCCCGCGAAGGCCTCTATGACCGGCTCAATCGGCGCTGCGCGGAGATGTTCGCCGCCGGCCTTGTCGAGGAGACGCGCGATCTGCTCGCGCGCTACGGCCCGGTGAAGGCGTTGGACTCGCTCGGCTATCGGCAGGCGCGCGGCGTTCTCGATGGATCGTTGAGTGTGGAGGATGCGGTCAAAGCCGCGCAGCAGGGCCATCGCAACTACGCCAAGCGGCAGATGACCTGGTTCCGGCGCGAGCCGGAGGTGCACTGGATCGAGCGGTTCGGAGACGAGGCGGAGACGGTGCGTGAGGCAGCGCGATTGCTAGAAAGCGCGCTGGGGACGGGCGGGGATCGCCAACTCGTAAGTACAACCGCCAATTTAGACTAAGCACATGGATGCGGCGCTCGCGGAAAGCGGAGCGCGCGGACTGGAGCTTCCCTTGCCAACGACAAATCCAGAGACAATCTACGACGTGGCGGTCATCGGCGGCGGACCCGCCGGCTATACGGCGGCGATTCGCGGAGCGGAGTACGGGCTCAAGGTCGCGTTGATCGACGCGAGTCCCAAGCTGGGCGGCACGTGCCTGCATGTGGGCTGCATTCCGACCAAGGCTTTGCTATTCAATGCGGAACTGTGGGAGCAGGTGCAGGACGCCGCGGAGTTCGGGATTGCTGGGATCGGGACGCCGGCGCTCGACTGGGCCGCGGTCCTCACGCGAAAGAACGCCATCGTCGCCAAGCACGTGAAGGGCCTCGAATTCCTGATGAAGAAACACAAGATCAGTGTGATTGCGGGCTTCGGGCGGCTGACCGGCGCCGCGCTAGGCGATGTGCACACGGTAGAAGTCGACGCTGGCGGAGCGACAAACGGGGTGCGGAGCCAGATCAAAGCGAAAAACGTGATCCTCGCGACCGGCTCCGAGGCCAAGCTGCTCCCGGGATTGAAAGCCGGCGAGTCGATCCTGACCAACATCGAGATTCTGAGCCTGAGCGCGCCGCCGAAATCGCTGATCGTGATTGGAGCGGGCGCCGTAGGCGTGGAGTTCGCGTCGATTTTTCGGAGCTTCGGCGCGGAGGTCACGATTCTCGAGTTCCTGCCCCGGCTGGTTCCGGTGGAAGACGAGGAGATCTCGAAAGAGCTGGCGCGCGTGTTCCGCAAGCGCGGCATCGCCACCGAGACCGGCGCGCGGGTGGAGAAAGTCGAGAAGACCGCCGAGGGCGTCCGCGTGAGCTTTACCGATGCCAGCGGTAAGGCGCAGGTGAAGGAGGCCGAGAAGGTGCTCGTTGCCGTAGGGCGTGGGCCGCTGACCAGTGGGATCGGCCTCGAGAGGACCCGTGTCGAGCTCGATCGCGGGTTCGTGAAGGTGAATGAGGCGCAGGAGACGGCAGAGCCGGGGGTGTTTGCGATCGGCGACATTGTGGCCGGGCTGCCGCAACTGGCGCACGTGGGCGCGATGAGCGGCATGGTGGCGATGGCCAAGATCGCGGGCCGCAAGTTCCGGCCGGTGCGCAAGGACCGGATTCCGGGGTGCACCTACACCGACCCGCAGATTGGCTCCGTCGGTTTGACCGAGGCTCAGTCCAAAGAAAAAGGATTGGAAATCAAGGTGGGCAAGTTCCCCTTTGCCGGCAACTCCAAGGCGACGATCGTGGGCAGCCACGACGGCTTCGTGAAGGTCGTGGCCGACGCGAAATACGGCGAGATCCTGGGCGTGCACATCATCGGGCCGGGCGCGACGGAGACGATCGCCGAGGCCGTGGCCGTAATGGAGCTCGAAGGCACGGTGGAGGAGCTGATGTTCACGATCCACGCGCATCCCACGCTAGCCGAAGCGATGCTGGACGGGTACGGCGCAGTGGAGGGGATGGCGATCAACGCGTGAACCCCTGCGATGGGGCAGCCGCGCTTCGCGCATGCTACGGCACAGCAAGTCAGCCTCGCGGTGCGGGTGTTTGCGGAGTGAAAGTCAACCGCTGATCTTCGCCCGTCACAGCATGAGCTGCCAGTAGCCAACGTCGATCCAATTGCCGAATTTGTAGCCGGTTTCCTTGAAGTGGGCCACCTGCCGGAATCCGAACTTCAGGAGCAGCGCCACGCTGGCCTCGTTGGGGAGTGAAATCCCGCCCATGACGCAATGAAACTGCCGGGCGCGCAGTTCGGTGAGGAGAGCGTCGAGCAGAGAAGAACCGATTCGCTTCCCGACTGCGGACGGATGCAGATACACTCCCGCTTCGACAGAGTGGCGATAGGCGGCGCGATCTCTCCATTTGCGGCCATAGGCGTACCCCAGCAGCCTGCCGTCCTCTTCGCACACGAACCAGGGGTAGCTCTGCGTCGTCTCGACGATTCTCTGCCGCATCTCGTCGGCAGTAACGGGAACCTCTTCAAACGTGGCCGGCGAATTGAGGATGTAGTAGTTGTAGATTTCCGCGATCGAAAGGGCGTCGTCGGGAGTTACGTTGCGAAGCATGGAGGCCTCCGGCTATCCGAATTCACGAGCGGCCCGATTATCCCCTGATACGATCTTCACAGTTCCGTTGATTGTGTAGCGACCAGCTCCTTCGACTTGGCGATGAACTCCGCCAGCGGCATGGCGCTTTGCTCTTGCTTGCCGCGCGTGCGAACATTTACTGCGCCGGAGGATTCTTCCTTGTCGCCGAAGACCAGGATGTACGGCGTCTTCTGCATCGCGAAGTCGCGAATCTTCGCGTTCATCTTCTCGTTGCGGTCGTCGATTTCGACCCGGAGGCCCGCCTCTTTCAACTCTTGGACGAGCTTATTTGCGTAGCCGAGATGCCGCTCGGCGATCGGCACCAGGCCCACCTGCACGGGCGCGAGCCACAGCGGGAAGGCGCCGGCGTAGTGCTCGATGAGGACGCCGAAGAAGCGCTCCACGGAGCCGAAGAGCGCGCGGTGGACCATGACGGGCTGGTGGCGCTCGCCGTCTTCGCCGACGTACTCGAGCTCGAAGCGCGCGGGCAAGTTGAAGTCGAATTGAACCGTCGAAAGCTGCCACAGGCGGCCCAGCACGTCGACGAGCTTGATGTCGATCTTGGGACCGTAGAAGGCGGCTTCGCCGGGGATGGTCTTGTACGGAATGCCCTTCGCCTTCAGCACGTTGTCGAGCGAGCGGCTGGCGAGATCCCAGTTCTCGTCGGAGCCGGCGTAGTGGGCGCGGTCGTTCGGGTCCCATGTCGACAGCTCGACCTTGAATTCGGAGAAGCCAAAGGTCTTCAGCACTGCCTCGGCGAAGTCGATGCAGGCCGCCACTTCGCTCTCGATCTGCGCGGGCGTGCAGAAGATGTGCGCGTCGTCCTGGGTAAAGCCGCGCACGCGTAGCAGACCGTGCATGGTTCCGGAGCGCTCGTAGCGGTAGACGTTGCCCAGCTCGGCGTAGCGGGCGGGCAAATCGCGATAGCTTTTGGGCGAGTTCTTGTAAATGAGGATGTGGAACGGACAGTTCATGGGCTTCATGCGGTACATGGCATCGTCCAGTTCCATGGGCGTGAACATGTTGGCCGCGTAGTAGCCTTCGTGCCCGGAGGTCTGCCAAAGATTCACGCGCGCGACGTGCGGCGTATAGACCAGTTGGTAGCCGCGGCGTAGGCACTCGTCGCGCATCCAGTCTTCCATCACCTTGCGGATGATGGCGCCCTTGGGGTGCCAGAAGATGAGGCCCGCGCCGGCCAGTTCCTGAATGCTGAACAGATCGAGCTGCTTGCCGAGGACGCGGTGGTCGCGTCGCGCAGCCTCTTCGAGGCGGGCAAAATGCTCCTCGAGATCCTTCTTCGAGAAGAACGCCGTACCGTAGATGCGCTGGAGCTGCGGGTTCTTCTCGTCGCCCAGCCAATAAGCGCCGGCTAGAGTCGTGACCTTGAAGGCCTTGACGCGGCCCGTGGAGGGCACGTGGGGGCCGCGGCAGAAGTCGATGAACTTGCCGTTGCGATAGAAGCTCACCTGGTCGCCGGGCGCGGTGAACTTCGTCACGAAGTGCGTCTTCATGAAATCGCCGTCTCTTTGGAACTCGGCGATCGCTTGCTCGCGCGGCTCGGACTCGCGGACGAACTTCTCGTCGCGTGCGACCACCTCTGCCATCTTCTTTTCGATCGCCGCGAGGTCCTCGGGCGTGAATGGTTTCTCGCGGTAGAAGTCGTAGAAGAATCCGGAGTCTGTCGCCGGGCCGTGGCCGAGCTTGGTCTCGGGAAAGAGTTCGAGGACGGCGGTGGCCAGAACATGCGCCGACGAGTGGCGCAGAACCTTCAGCGCGTCGGGGTCCTTCTCGGTCACGAGCTCGAGGCGCACCTCGGCGGTGAGCGGCGCGGAGAGATCGACCAGCCGCGGTGCCGAGGCGTCTTCGGTGGCGTACATCGCGGCCTCTGCCGATTCGTCGCTCGCCTTGGCCTCGGTCGCGCCGGTCAGCGGCGTAATCCTAGCGGCAATCGATGCCGCGGCTAGGCGCGGAGAGATGGAGTTGGCGATGTCCAGAGGCGTTGTGCCGGAAGGCACTTCGCGAATGGACCCATCGGGCAGATGAACGGCGATTGTTTGCGTGCTCATGATGTGCTGGATTCCTGTGTGCGCCGCGGAAAGAAACAAAATGCGGGCAACCTTTGAGGATAGAAGGTTGAACGGTGCGAAGTCGAGCGCGGCGGCAAAGGTTGCGCTCGCTCCGGGCGGATTCGAGACCGCCAAGCCGCGCCCTCACACAAAAAGGGAATGTTCAGCGCGGCTTTGCATTGGCTATCGTGACCGAAGGGAGGCAAGCGCCGTCGGTCGCGCGGGAGGAGGTCGCATGAGAGTCTTTTGCCGGAGTACGAACCGGAATGCCGAGATCCAGTGCAGCGTATGCGGCCAGGGATTCATCCTCTTATGGGAACGGCATCCTCGGACTGCCCGCGCCATGATTCAGAGCGAGATTCAGGAGACTCTTCGCCGGCACCATCGCCATGCTCCCGGGCCGGAAGCACACCCGCGCGGCGGCTTTCTGGCGCCGGATTGGGGCAACCCAAACGACCTTGCCGCAGGAGCGCTCAAGCGCGACCCCTCGATCGCGAACCTCTAGCCTGCATTTCTCACAAGCACTGATTTTGGGAGTGTTTGTGTTGGTATTGGAGACACGGTTGGCTTTTTCGATGGGCGTACTGGCCGGAGGAACCCTGTTACGTCCTCGCTATGGCCTGGTTCCGATTCCCGGTGTGTCCTTTGCGCATGGCTCCGCCAGGCCGATGAGTTCAGCAGCGGTACGGAGCGGAGTCTTCTGAGCGACGCGCGCCGGTCAGCAGCGCAGGGCGTGGAAGGCGTGTGCGTAGATGTCTTTCCAGGGATAAGCGCTGCTCATTGCCAGCACGACGCGGCGCGCGCTGATGCGTATGATGGCGCCGATTTTGAGTAGCTTGAGGCGGATGGTATCGACCTGGGCCTGAGCCCATTCGGTGCCTTTCAGTCCCAGGCGGCGCAGCGCTTCCATCAGCGTGTAGGCCAGCGCCGAGAAGTAGAGCCTGAGCTGATTGCCCTTCATTTCGTCGGTGGAGAGCCGGTCGGCGAACAGGCACATCTGTTCCTTGATGCGGTTCTCCATCTCGCCGCGGGCGCAGTAGAACTTCTCGTATAAGTCCTGCGCGGCCCACTGCTCAGCGGTGAGCGAAGTAACCACGAAGCGCGGGTTCTGGCCCTTGTCGAGATATTCGGCCTTGGCCACCACGCGGCGGGCGCAGGACCAACTCTTGCGGGTCTGGTAGTCGAACTCGGTGAAGACGCGGGCTGCCTTGCCGCTGGTCTGGTGCAGGATGTGAGCTTGATGCATCTGGGCGCCGATGATCTTGCTCAACCGCTGGTTGCGCGCCAGGCCGAAGACGTAATCGATATAGTTCTGTTCGCACCAAGCCATCAACGCCTCGCGGCAGAAGCCGGAGTCGGCGCGCAGCACGATCCGCACTTCCGGCCAACGCTCACGCAACTGCGCCACGATGCGCTTGACCTCGTCGAGTGAGCCCGCAGCCGCATCCTGGTTGGCCGGCCGCAGCCGCGCGCAGAGCAACTGGTCGCCGGCGAAGATGTACAAGGGCAGATAACAGTAGCTGTCGTAGTAGCCGTGGAAGAACCGCTCCGGCTGATGGCCGTAGAGCGGGATATCGGTGGCGTCCAGGTCGAGCACGATCTCGGTGGGTGGCGCGGTATGCGATTCGATGAAAAGATCCACCAGCAGACGGTCCAGGGCTTCGGCCGAGTACGTGATCTTGTGATAGCGCCCCGTGCGGCCCACCAGCTCCAGCCGGTTCAACGTGCTCTTGCCGGCCAGCGGCTCGTCCAGATCGCGCTTGCTGCTCAGCACCGCCAGCAGCGGATCGGAGCGCAACTGCTCGTGGTCGTTCAGGTCCTCGTAACCCAGCGCCAGCCCGTAGATGCGCTGCGCCAGCATCTCCCCAAGCGGGTGTTCCACCATCTCCTGGTTGCGCCCGTCCGTGAAGCAGCTCGCCAGACGGCCCAGCAGGTTGATCCTGCGATCAACTGCGCGCAGCAACAATGCCCCGCCATCGCTGGAAACCTGGCCGGCGCTGAACCCGGCCTCCACGCGGCGCGAAAAATGAGCTGTAAATGCGAACGTTTCTTGGTTACACTCTGTCATCAGAAAGGCCGCCCTTCCTCGGCTACAACTACGCCTCGACAACGCAGTTATGCCATGAAAAGACGGCCTTTCCAACACTTTTCCTATCCGTCGTCCCCGCAATCGGCAATCCGCCTGTGAGAAATGCGGGCTAGCCTGCATTTCTCACAAGCACTGATTTTGGGAGTGTTTGTGTTGGTATTGGAGACACGGTTGGCTTTTTCGATGGGCGTACTGGCCGGAGGAACCCTGTTACGTCCTCGCTATGGCCTGGTTCCGATTCCCGGTGTGTCCTTTGCGCATGGCTCCGCCAGGCCGATGAGTTCAGCAGCGGTACGGAGCGGAGTCTTCTGAGCGACGCGCGCCGGTCAGCAGCGCAGGGCGTGGAAGGCGTGTGCGTAGATGTCTTTCCAGGGATAAGCGCTGCTCATTGCCAGCACGACGCGGCGCGCGCTGATGCGTATGATGGCGCCGATTTTGAGTAGCTTGAGGCGGATGGTATCGACCTGGGCCTGAGCCCATTCGGTGCCTTTCAGTCCCAGGCGGCGCAGCGCTTCCATCAGCGTGTAGGCCAGCGCCGAGAAGTAGAGCCTGAGCTGATTGCCCTTCATTTCGTCGGTGGAGAGCCGGTCGGCGAACAGGCACATCTGTTCCTTGATGCGGTTCTCCATCTCGCCGCGGGCGCAGTAGAACTTCTCGTATAAGTCCTGCGCGGCCCACTGCTCAGCGGTCAGCGAAGTAACCACGAAGCGCGGGTTCTGGCCCTTGTCGAGATATTCGGCCTTGGCCACCACGCGGCGGGCGCAGGACCAACTCTTGCGGGTCTGGTAGTCGAACTCGGTGAAGACGCGGGCTGCCTTGCCGCTGGTCTGGTGCAGGATGTGAGCTTGATGCATCTGGGCGCCGATGATCTTGCTCAACCGCTGGTTGCGCGCCAGGCCGAAGACGTAATCGATATAGTTCTGTTCGCACCAAGCCATCAACGCCTCGCGGCAGAAGCCGGAGTCGGCGCGCAGCACGATCCGCACTTCCGGCCAACGCTCACGCAACTGCGCCACGATGCGCTTGACCTCGTCGAGTGAGCCCGCAGCCGCATCCTGGTTGGCCGGCCGCAGCCGCGCGCAGAGCAACTGGTCGCCGGCGAAGATGTACAAGGGCAGATAACAGTAGCTGTCGTAGTAGCCGTGGAAGAACCGCTCCGGCTGATGGCCGTAGAGCGGGATATCGGTGGCGTCCAGGTCGAGCACGATCTCGGTGGGTGGCGCGGTATGCGATTCGATGAAAAGATCCACCAGCAGACGGTCCAGGGCTTCGGCCGAGTACGTGATCTTGTGATAGCGCCCCGTGCGGCCCACCAGCTCCAGCCGGTTCAACGTGCTCTTGCCGGCCAGCGGCTCGTCCAGATCGCGCTTGCTGCTCAGCACCGCCAGCAGCGGATCGGAGCGCAACTGCTCGTGGTCGTTCAGGTCCTCGTAACCCAGCGCCAGCCCGTAGATGCGCTGCGCCAGCATCTCCCCAAGCGGGTGTTCCACCATCTCCTGGTTGCGCCCGTCCGTGAAGCAGCTCGCCAGACGGCCCAGCAGGTTGATCCTGCGATCAACTGCGCGCAGCAACAATGCCCCGCCATCGCTGGAAACCTGGCCGGCGCTGAACCCGGCCTCCACGCGGCGCGAAAAATGAGCTGTAAATGCGAACGTTTCTTGGTTACACTCTGTCATCAGAAAGGCCGCCCTTCCTCGGCTACAACTACGCCTCGACAACGCAGTTATGCCATGAAAAGACGGCCTTTCCAACACTTTTCCTATCCGTCGTCCCCGCAATCGGCAATCCGCCTGTGAGAAATGCGGGCTAGCCCATCTCGTCGTTGTAAACAAGCGACCATGGACTCGTGCAGTGTCAGATATGTCCCCGGTCCGTACCCCTCCGTACTCTCCCCTCCCCCCACCAGTTTTGGGGTTAATGGCTTTCTTTTCAACCACTTGTACCATCATTACCCGCCGCAACCTGTTGATAATAAAGGGGTTATCCTGTGAGTTCGTCCAGCCAAACGAGTTAGAGGCCTTTTTCGCCCGGGATTAACCTCTTCGGACAGCATTGCGCGACATTTTGACCCGCCACATCCTGAAGCAGGATCGAGGCCGCGCCGTGTGCGGAGAGTCATCATGAGACGATTGTGCAGGAAAACCTGAAAATCATCTGCAAGATGTCGAATCTTGCTAATCAACTGAAATTATGAGGTTTAACTCGAATACGGGGCGCGGGACCTCTTGACAAGGACGAGAGGGTCTCTCGGTTCCCCAACGGCCCCGGCCGTGAACGGCAACCCAGTTCCAGACATTATCCTGAGATGTGACGGCACTACGAACCAAACACCCCAAGCCTCCGCGCCGGAAGAGCCTCCTTCGAACCTGCATTCGATGGTTTGTGCTGGGCGTGGCATCTCTGTGGCTGCTGGCCGCGCTGTTGCTCGTGGCCGCCCGCTGGATCGACCCGCCAACGACGGCGGTGCACATCGAGCGCCGCTTCCAGGCCTGGATTCACTCCAAGCCCTACCACGAACGGTGCAACTTCGTTCCGCTTAAGGAAATCTCGCCCAACCTGCAGCACGCCGTGATCTCCGCCGAGGACGCGCGCTTCTACCAGCACCACGGCTTCGATTGGCAGGCGATCCAGCACGCCGCCGAAGAGGACGAAGAGGGCGGCCGGATTCGCGGAGGCTCAACGATTACGCAACAGCTCGTCAAGAACCTCTTCTTCGGAACGGGCCGCTCGTTCCTCCGCAAGGGCGCCGAAGCCACTCTGGTGCCGGTGGCCGAACTCGTCCTCGGCAAGCAGCGCATTCTGGAGCTCTACCTCAACGAGGTTGAATGGGGACCGGGTGTCTATGGCGCGGATGCGGCCTGCTACTACCACTACGACACCTCGGCCCGCAATATCGGCCGGGAAGACGCGGCCCGGCTCGCCGCGATCCTGCCGCTGCCCCTCAAGCGCAAGCCCGCGCGCATGGACCACTACAGCGAAATCATCCTGAGGCGCATGAGCCAGGTGGGGTGGTGAGGAGCTGGGGTCAGGTTTCAGGGATCAGGGATCAGTTGATTGTGCGGGAGCGAAGGCCGTGCCCGGCACTCGGCCCGATCTACTCGAGACGCATAGAGTTCAATGGGGAACGTCAACTCCAGCAGGAAATTCCACAGATTCTGGCTCAACCACGATCGGGTTGTTAACGGCGGGGCCAAGACCTGTCTGTGGATTCCATACCTGGATAGCGAGATGGTCACCGGTGCTTAGCGAGTAGACGCTCGAGCCGTACGCACCCGCAAATCCTCGAATCTCAATCTGTGTATCGGTCCACGATGCAATGGATAGGGTGATTTTGTCTGCTGGGTAGTCTCGCGAACTGCCGGCATTCCATTGCTTTGTCTGGTCTGTGATTCTGATGAATTTGGAATCTCCCTCGTAAGGGGCTTTCGTTCCAAATCCACTGCCCGTGATCGTGATAGTTTGTTCTCCCTGCGGCAGGACATAGTTGACGACTGAGATCGTCGGTGCTTGATTAGCTGGTTCGACTGGGGCAGTCGCCGACGGCGGCCCTGGCCGAGCGTTTCTTATGTTTTTAAGTGAAACGAAGTATCCTAGAGCGCCGAGGCAGGCAAGAGCACCCAGTACGCCCAGAATTACGCCTACGCGGTTCTTGCGAAGGATATCGATAGCGCCGAGGGCCAACGAACCAGCCCAAGATGCGGTGATCCCAAATATGATGAGCTCGCCCTCCCTGAACCCGGATGCGTAGCTCGAGCTGAGGGCTACCATGAAGGCTCTAATCGCATCGCCGGCAGCGCCAAGGCCGAATATAAGCATGAAGATGGCAAGGAGCACCCAACCCCCGCCTACGAACTTTGTCGGCGCGTCGGGATCCTTGGCAGGCTTCTTTCGGAATATCCTCCAGACGAGCCAAAATGCCGGGCAGATCGACAATGCGATCATGCCTAATACGAGCAAGAGAGGGGCAAGGATTATCAAGAGTATGCCAGCAAAGCCTTCTCCACCTCCTGCGCCTCCTCCGCCGCCACCTCCACCTCGGCTTGAGGGGTTGTCGTGTTTTTCGGTCTTTGAGCCCCCGCCACCCCGCTCAGATATACCCTGCCGTACTCCCGCCATCCAGCTGTCGTATTCCTCGGCGCTGGGGACAGCCGTTCCAATGACCTCACGAAGACCCAGTTCGATTGGCCCAACCTCACCGGAGCGGCCTTCCCGAACGCCTCTTCCGAATGCTCGCTCGCGATCTCTCGCCTCTTTCGATTTGTCCTCATCGAAAAACGACATAAGAAGAATCCTCTTGATGACAATTGCGTTTCGGGGGAGGTCCTATCATACATCCGCCGGAGCAAGAAACAACCCCAGCCGAAACCGGGGCTCTTAGGCTTTAACGCTCAATGTCTGTTCGCAAAACTGTCGACCCTGGCTACCAACTTAATGGCGTAGCTGTGTTACCCGATCTCCCGGTCCCAGGTTTCAAGCACGCGCTTGAACTCCAGCATGAACCTGCCGCCATCGGCCCCGTCGATGAGGCGGTGGTCGAAGCCGAGGCAGAAGTACTGCATGGACCGAATCGCAATCGAGTCGTTGCCTTCGGCGTCGGTGACGACGGCGGGCTCCTTGCGCAGGCCGCCGACGGCGAGGATGGCCGACTCGGGCTGGTTGAGGATGGGCATGCCGTACTCGCCGCCAAAGGCTCCGGCGTTGGTGAGGGTGAAGGTGGATCCGCCGACCTCGCCGGGCGAGAGCTTCTTGGTGCGGGCGCGGAGGGCGAGATCGGCGATGGTGAGGGCGAGCGAGGCGAAGGAGAGCTCGTGGGCGCGGCGGACGACGGGCACGAGCAGGCCCGAGTCGAGAGCTACGGCGATGCCGAGATCGATGCTCCGGTGGTAACGGATGGCGAGGCCTTCGGTGGCGCTTTCGAGCGAGGCGTTGACGATGGGGAAGCGGCGCAGCGCGGCGACGGCCGCCGTGGCGATGAAGGGCATGTAGGTGAGCTTGATGCGATGGCGATGCTCGAAGGCTGCCCTGCGCTGCTCGCGTAGGCGGGCGATGCGCGTCATGTCGACCCGGTAGACGGTGTGGACGTGGGGGCTGATGCGCACGCTCTCCGTCATGCGCTCGGCGATGATGGCCCTCATGCGGGTGAGGGGGACAGGGTCGGCGGGCAGACTGGCGAGGTCAGGCGCCACTTGCATTGGGGTTGCCTTTTGGACTGGAGACTGTGGGACCACCGGCGACGTGCCGGCGGGCGAGCTCACGGCGCGCAGGACGTCGTCTTTCGTGATGCGGCCATCGGCGCCGGTGCCGGCGATCCGGCTCAGGTCGATGCCGTGCTCCTTGGCGATGCGGCGGGCGAGCGGCGACGAGCGGATGCGGCCCACCTGTGGTGGGGCGGAGTCCTGGATGGGTGTCGATGCGACCGCCGACGGCGCCTGCAATGCGGCGGAGCTTTGGACTGGCTGCTGTGCGGTGGCTGGCGCGGCGGAAGTGGCAGGCCGCGCCGCCGGTGCGGCAGCGCCTACCACCGCGCCCGCCTCGGCGATGAGGGCGACGACGGTGTTGACCTCAACGGTCGCGCCGACGGGGAAGCGAATCTCGGCCAGGACGCCGGCCACGGTCGAGGGGATTTCGGCGTCGACCTTGTCGGTGGAGATCTCGAAGAGCGGCTCATCCTTCTCGACGCGCTCGCCGACAGCCTTGAGCCATTTGGTGATGGTGCCCTCGAAGATCGACTCGCCCATCTGGGGCATGATGACTTCCGTGGACATTCATTCCTCTTTCGCGGTGCGGGCGGGCCGCGCGAATCGGCGCTCGAAGCATCGTGCGGTCCCAGGGTCTCGGAATCGAGGTCTGGGCGCCCGCACGAAGAGAGTCCCTCGATCGGGCCTTCGGGCGCGGGGTCAGCGCGCGGGGTCTGGCCGGATTATAAAACGTGGGCAGTGCCCGCCGGCAGACTGTTTCCCTGTACTCCTCGCCATATCAATTGGATGCGGCTGGCTTATGCCGGGATGGGGCGCTCTTTCTTCCCGCGCAGGCGTTCGATCTCGGGGGGGACCTGAAGCGGCGTGTCTTCCGCGGGGAAATCGGGAGCGGGAGGCTCCGGGCCGGGAGCGGTGGCTTGCGCCTGGGCACGAAGCGCGGAGAGGCTCTCGACGGCGACGACCGGCTCGCCGAAGACGGCGCCGAACTGCAGGGCAGCCCGTTCGGCGATGGATTCGAGAGAGGGCAGGGCCGCAAGGGCCGCGCCAAGCCGGGCGATCTCTTTTTCGAGGCTGGTGACGGAATGATCGCTGATGCCGCAGGGGATGATGAGGGAAAAATCGCGGAGATCGGTGACGACGTTGAAGGCGAAGCCGTGGGAAGTGACGCCGCGGGAGACATGAATGCCGATGGCGGCGACCTTGCGGCCTCGCCCTGCGGGCGGCGGGCCTTGGGACGAGTTTGGTGCTTCGCACGGCAGACCTTTGGGCGAGAGCGGCGGCTCGGCCAGCCCGCACCAGACGCCGGTCAAGCCGCAGATGCGGCCTGCCAGGACGCCGAACTCGCCGCAGAGGTGGATGAGCGCCTCTTCCATCAGGCGGACGAAATCGACTGGGCCGAGGCGGCCGCTGCGTCCCGGCGCGCCGGCGCGCGGGTCGCGCAGGCTGCGCAGATCGAAGATGGGGTAGCCGACGAGCTGGCCGGGACCGTGATAGGTAACGTCGCCGCCGCGGTTGATCTCGTGGATGGTGACGCCGCGCGCGGCGAGGAGCTGGTCGGAGGCCAGGATGTTGGCGCGATTGGCGTTGCGGCCCAGGGTGAGCACGGGCGGGTGCTCGAGGAGCAGAAGCACGTTGCCGATGCGGCCCTCGATGCGCAGCTCGACGAGCTCTTCCTGAAGGCGAAGAGCCTCGTCGTAGGCGATGCGACCGAGATAGAGATACTGGATCATCCGCTCATTCGATTGTAGCGAGGCGGCGGGAGGGCAGCGAACTCCACCCTTCCAGCAAGACGCGCCGGAAAGGGCGGGGCAACCGCAGCCGTGAGCGTGAGTTATTTCGACGGGTCGACCAGGGCCTGATTGACCAGCGCATGGACGCGGTAGAGCAGCGGGTGGTTGTCCGGGCTGGTGCGCCGCTGGATCATGCCGACGAAGACGACGTCGTTGGTGGGATCGGCCCAGAACAGCGTGCCGGCCGCACCATCCCAGAAGAACGTCCCCTTGCCGTCGGAGAGGTTGGCCTCGGGCGGGTCGTAGATGACGGCGCAGTTGTAGCCGTAGCCGAAGCCGGGCCGCATGATGTGCATCCCAATGCCGAATTTGCCGGTGAGCAGCTCGGCTGGCAGATGGTTCGAGGTCATGAGCTTGACGGTGGAGGGGGCGAGGATGCGCGTGCCGCCCAACTGGCCGCCGTTGAGGAGCATCTGCGCGAAGCGGTAATAATCCTCAACGGTGGAAACGAGGCCGCCGCCGCCCGAGGCCGCCGTGGGCTGCGCGGCGTAGTCGGTGGGCGCGCCGTTGGCGGTTGGCTCGGCGACAAGCTCGCCGTTGACTTCGTGGTAGCCGGCGGCAAAGCGGGCGCGCTTTTCGGCCGGGACGTAGAAACCCGCGTCCTTCATGCCCAGCGGGGCGAAGATGCGGTCGCGCATGAAGTCGGGGAGCGATTGGCCGGAGAGCTTCTCGACAATGTAGCCCTGGATGTCCATGGACATGGAGTAGGTCCAGCCGCGGCCGGGCTGATAGAGCAGCGGGATCTGCGCGAGCCTGTCGATCATCTCCTGCAGGTTCTTCACTTCGCCTGTGCCCGGCTTCAGCTCGTGGTACATGCGATCGACGGGGGTGTCGCCGTTTCCGTAGGTGAATCCGGCCGTGTGGGTCATCAGCTCGCGCATCGTCGGAGCATGGTCGGGCTCGGCGAGGAGCATCTTGCCGTTGGGGTCGAAGCCGTTGAAGACCTTGAGGCTGGCGAACTCGGGAATGAACTTCGAGATTGGATCGGAGGGCTGCCACTTGCCTTCCTCGTAGAGGAGCATCATGGCCACGCCGGTGACGGGCTTGGTCATCGAGTAGTCGCGGAAGATGGTGTCGGCGGTCATGGGCGCGGCGGTCGCCATGTCGCGCATCCCGTAGGTGCGCAGGTCGACGATCTTGCCGTGACGGGCGAGGAGCGTGACGGCGCCGGCAAGCTGCTTCTTGTCCACCTCGCTTTGGATGAAGGCGTGGAGCCGTTCGAGCCGATCGGAGGAGAAACCAACGGACTCGGGCTTGATGGGGGTCAGGTCGATCATCGGCGCCGGTGCGGCGGGCTTGGGCTGCTGGGCGGGGGCGGCGGACGAGCCGAGCACGAAGAAGGTTGTGACGAGAAGGGCGGAAGAAATGCGGGGAAAGCGCGACTGTCTCATACGGTTCCTTTGGGGCGTGGCATCTGCGGGTTGAAACATCCGGAACTCGTTATAGCAGATGGGGCGGGGCCCATTCTGAAGGAGCTTTGCAGGGCGCGTGCCGAGACGTTTTCGGGGTACCATAGATGCAAGGTGAGTTGAGAGGCGGCCATGGCCACACAGATTGCCCGTAAAGGCGGCGCGGTCACAGTAGAGATCCCCGAAGACCTGCTGCGGAAGGCCAATCTCTCCGTTGGCGACGCGGTGGAGTGGACCTTGACCCCGGCCGGCTCGCTCGCGCTGCGCGGCCCTCAGCTCTCGGACGACTACGAGCAGTGGAAGCTGGAAGAGATTCAAGCTGGGTTTGCCGAGATAGACGCTGGAGAAAGCGCCCCCAACGAAAAAGTGATCGAGTGGTTGCGGAGTTGGGGCAGTACGCATGAGTTGCCGCCTCCGCTATGAAGCTCCGTTGGAGCAAGCGCGCCATTCGACGGCTCGCCTCGATTCACGACTACATCGCCAAAGACAGCCCTGCAGCAGCGGCCCGCGTAGCCGTTGCAATTATGGAAGCCGCGCTGCGGTTGCAGAAATTTCCCTACATCGGGCGACCGGGACGCATCGAGGGAACGCGGGAGCTGGTGGTTCCCGGACTACCCTATATCATTCCCTACCGCGTAGTGGACGGCGTCATTCAGATCGCTTCGGTGATTCACACCAGCCGAAAGTGGCCGGAAAAGCTATAGTTCGGAGGAAGACGCAGGAAAGCCTATGGCAGACGAACCAATCAAATCAGGCGAATCGCTTCCTGATCCAAAGAAGCCCAAGGGGTTGCTCTACCACTACACTGGCCAGAAAGGGCTAGAGGGAATATTAGGCAGCAAAAGCATTTGGGCAACTCACGTAAGGTATTTGAATGATGAATCTGAATTCGTTCTCGGATGGGAAAGAGCGTGGAATTCAATTCTGGAGAAAATACGCACTAGAGAATTTCCCGACAAGGATTCCAACTTTAAGAAGTCGTTTGAGAAGGTGTTTAGCACGTTCCGCCGAGAGGTAATGAAAGATCCTCGGCGAGGTGCATATTACGTCGCGTGTTTCACTGACGATAATGCATCCGATCCACAGAACCTTGGCTTTAATGGTGATCGCTTGAGCCAATGGCGAGCATATTCAAAGGGCGGATACGGTTTTAGCTTAGGGTTTGATGCAGACGCACTGAAGGACGCCTTTACCGCCTCTGGGAACGTGGTGCAGTGGTTCAGGAGATGCGAGTATAGCGAGTCGGCCCAGAATGCGCAGATCGAGACGCTCACAGGCCGCCATGTTGAAGAATTCCTCACCACCTGGGATAGGTGCTTTTCGACCATGCGAGATCCTTCTCTACCTCCATCGCAAAACGCCCGGAATTACGCGCCTCACCTGATGCAGCCGCTGATGAACATGTATGCCGAATTCGTTGAGTTTGGAATGTTCATGAAACACCACGGATTTCGAGAGGAGAACGAGTGGCGGGCCACATTCATCGCCGAAGATCAGGCAATGTGCTCCTTTCGTGAAAGCGCGCTCGGACTGACGCCTTTTCTGCCAATCGGCATCGACTTGAGCAGGTCTCCATCACCATTGAAGAGAATCGTCGTCGGCCCTGGCCCGCATAAGGACGAATGGGTTACAACGGTCAACCTCATGCTGGCAAAATGTTCTGTTTCTGGCGTCGAGGTCGTCCCCTCCAAGATCCCCTACCGCAACTGGTGAAGGCGGATTCGGGGTACACTAGACGCTGGCAGGAGGACCGGGCGGTCGCTGCCGGAAGCCCTTGCGCAAGCTTGGGTTGCCGGGGGAGGAAAGTCCGAACTCCAGAGGGCAGTGTGCCGGATAACGTCCGGGACGCGGGCGTCAAGGCCCGTGGACGGCCAGTGCCACAGAAAACAAACCGCCCCGGCTGCCAGCGGCTTTGCGCCGAGGGCATCCCCGGGCTTACCGGTTTCGACTGGTCAAGCTCCGGCGCCGGGGTAAGGGTGAAAAGGTGCGGTAAGAGCGCACCGCTCCGGCAGTAATGGCGGAGGCAGGGTAAACCCCACACGGAGCAAGACCAAATAGGGAGGGAAGCGCCCCCGAAACGGGTTAAGCCCAAGAGCCAGGCGGCGCTGCGCATCGGCCCGATGCGCCCAGGCGGCTCGAGCAATTGCCGGAACCTCCGGGTAGGTCGCTGACGAGCGCCCGCGGCAACGCGGCGCCTAGAGGAATGACCGCATAAACAGAATTCGGCTTACGAGTCCTTTTGCCGAATGATGATGGCCCTGACCGGCGGAGAATCGCGGCCGGGGGAGAGACTCGAGCCCCGGTTGGGTCAAAACCCGGCCGGGGCTGGCCATTTTCAAGCGCCCGTGTGCGCCAGACCTCAGGCGGCCTTAAGGGCGGGTGCGGAGGAGACGCTCTTTCGGGTCGTCTTCTGCAGATCGACTCTCTTTCCCTCTTCGTCGATACGGAATTGCACAATGAGCCCGTCCAGTTCGCTCGCCAGCGCGGAAAGGCTCTTGGTGGCTTCGGCGGTCTCTGCCGCCGCGTGCGCGTTTTCGCCCGCCAGTTGCGAGATCTGGTTGGCCGAACTGGAGATCTCGCCCGACGCAGCGGTCTGCTCGGTGGCCGCAGTGGCGATCAGGTGAATCATGTTCTCCACCTGGCGGGACGATTCGATGATGGCCTCGAGACTGGTGCGGGCGCGCGAGGTTTCGCTCAGGCCAGCTTCGACCGTGTTGCGGCTCTGCGACATAACGTCGAGGGTGGCGCGGGTCTCGGTTTGAATACTGCGAATGGTGCCGGAGATTTCTTCCGTGGCCGCCTTGGTGCGCTCGGCCAGCCGGCGAACCTCGCCCGCGACAACGGCGAAACCGCGCCCATGCTCGCCGGCGCGCGCCGCTTCGATGGCGGCATTCAAGGCGAGCAAGTTGGTTTGCTCGCTTATCTCCTGGATCACGTTCACGACCTTGCCGATCTCCTCCGAGCGGTCGGCCAGGGCGCTCATCTTCTCGGCCACGGTGCCGGTCGCGGTTGCGATCTGTTGCATCGTTGCGGAGGCCGCCTGCATCACCTCGCCGCCCTTGTCGGCGGTGGCGGCGGAATTGCGGCTGGCCTCGGAGGCTGCTTCGGCGTTGTGGCTGATCTCGGCGATGGTGGCGGTCATCTCGTGCGCCGCGGCGGCAATCTGGTCGGTTTTGCCGGTCTGCGTTTGCGTGTTGCCGCTGGTTTGCGCAGAGCGGACGCTCAGTTCCTGGGAGGCGGCCGAGAGTGTGGCGGCGCTTTGAGCGACGGCCTGCAGGACCTTGCGCATTGACTCGACGGTGATATTCAAGGCATCCGAGAGCCGGCCGACTTCATCTTCGCTTTGGGTTTCGACGGAAACCATCAGGTTCTTTTCCGCCACTTGCTCGAGCGCCGCGGTGGCAGCAATAATCGGCGGCGCGATGGCGCGCGTCAGCAGCAGGCCGACGCCGATGCATAGCAGCGCTACCGCTATCATCAAGCCCATGCCGATCCAGCGCAGAAGCGCATTGGTCGAGTTCACCTTGTCGCCATCGTCGCCGCACTTCTGCGTGTACTGGTCGGTCAACGCAACGGCCGCATTCAGCGCCCCGTTGAAGTCGCCAAGCAACTGCTGTTCGCGGACTGCCAGCGCTCCGTCGGTGTCCTTCTCGCCGTTGGCGATGTATATCTGGAGAATGTCATTGCTCTTGTTCACGTAGGAGGTGAACAGCGAAGTTGCGGACTCGAATTGCGCTCGCTCGTTGGGATCGGCGATTAGCGAGTCGAACTTTGCTCTTGCGGTCTCGTATTTTTTCAGGGCGTCCGCGCGCAGCGGCGGGTACTTCGCGGCGCAGATATTGTCTCTGCACAGAAGTTGGGCCAACTCGGCGCGGCGCGCATATTGCATATTTCCGCGCATTTCGGTGATGGCTTGCGCGGCGGGCAGCGAGTGCCCGGTCAGGTCCTTCGTCAGATTGTCGATCCGGTAGAGGCCGAAAAGTGCGACGAGCCCCTGCAGAACGCACAGGACGAGGACCGCTCCGAATGACACGGCGAACTTGCTTGAGATGCGCATGTTCCTGAATGCAGACATCATGATGGAATCTCCATTTCTCCAGCGAGACGTCCCTTCCGTTGAGGGCTCGGTCGAAGCCGCGTCGATCGCCTGGCAGTCGTACCCTTCCAAAATCGGCAAACCGGAGCCTCAACTTGAGCGCTCCGGTCTGCTTTGGACTTCGAGAAACAGGATTGAGCCCGTCGTTAAAAGTTGAAGACCGGCCCAAATTCCGCGCGCTGATCCTGCCAGATCCGGGATGGGACTCCCGCAATGACCCAGAATTTGCCCAGTTCCGGAATGGCGCGTGAGCTGTAGTGCGACTGCTCGAAACTGAATGTGCACCAGGAATTGAGCTTGTAATTCAGGGTCGCTCCGAGGAACTGGCTTCCTATCATGGGAATTCCGAGTCCCTGCCCGCCTTGGTTTGGACCAACCCCGTCCGCCAAACCAAGCTGCATCGCGGCATCTCGATGAACCAGTTGGTCCTTACCTGCGTGGAGATAGAGCTGCCAACCCGCATTCAAGCCACTCGGGCTGGCGTTGAACCAACGCGACAAGGGCAATCCGAGTTCCACGAATCCGCCGTACGCGCCCACTCCGTGTTGAGGCGCTACTTTCACTTTCCCTGAACACTTCGCCGACGAATTTCCTGTTCCGTCTGTATAGCTGAACGCACCAGTGCAGCCGAGCATGGCGAAGCCGGAGAGTGTGCCTGCGACGTTATCGGTACCGGTGCCGTAGAACATGGGAGTCAGGCCGATCGCATTGGTGTAGTTTGTGCTCAGCTGACCACCGAGCACCTGGCGCAGGTCGGCTCCCCGATAGCCGCTCACCACCAGGGTGGCCCACCGGGTGGGGAGCTGCAGTGCAAGCTGGTTGCCGTACATATCGCTGCTGGCGGTAAAGCCCTTGGCAAAGGACGTGCCGGCCACCGCGGCGGCGGGATACGAGGCGCCGAGCAGATCGACGGCGGTATTGGCAACGATGGAGGTGCGGCGTCCTTCAAAGCCTGCCCAGAAAACCTGCGCGGGAGCAACTCCCGGAGCCTTGTCCAGTTGGAACTGCAGCGTCAATGCAGCGGCTAACTCCGGTTTGTTCGAGTCCGCGCCTTGGCGCTCAGCCTCGCCAATCTGGCTCAGGATACCGCTGGTTGGCGATGCGCCATTGCAGTACACGGCCGCCAGAGTGCAGAAAGAGAGCTTTTCCACCTGTCCTGAACTGGGCATCATCATCGCAAATTCGGGGGAAAGTTTGAGGTTCCACGGAGAGCTGCTCAGTTTCTGTACCAGGCCGAAGCGAAACTGCGGGGATCGGTTGTAGATCGCGCCGTAGTCGGCGTCGTTCCAGGTTGTATCGAGCACGTTGGACAACGCCTTGGAGCCAAACAGCGTCCAGTCCTGGCCACCTACGAAAAACAGGCTGGTCGCGTCCGAATGGCGGTAATCCAAGCGCACGTAGGCCAAGCGCAGCCGCAGGTTCGGATTGCGGATGGAAGTGACGTCGGCATTATCCGACTCGTTGAAGTTGCCTTCGAAGTCGGCCTCCATCCGTCCGGTCAGAACCAGTTTCTTTGACAGAGTGGGCCATTCAAGGTTGACCCCGATTCGGCTCTGCCGCGCTTTCATATGAAACTCAGGGTCGGCGTTGGGTCCGGTGTTGCTGCCCGGAAGCAGCATGAGACCCGCGGGAATTGGGAAGTCGTCGCCGTTCGGCGAGCTGGTATCGTATTCCGCCGTGCCTTTGATGAAACCATACGGGGTGAACGTTACCTGGCCAATCTTGAGGCCGGTGAGGCCTCCGGCCTTGGGCGGATCGAAGGGCAGCACGCGCAAGGGTGCAATGGCCGCAACGACGGACGGCCCGGCGGGCGCTGTTGGATTGGGTGACCGTTGCGGACTCTGAATCGAAGCAAGGTGTTGAGACTGCTCCGAGACCGGCGGGAGAACCGGCTTGGGAGCCTGCGTGGGCGCCTCCGCCGATGCTGCTACGACCGGCAGCGGAACGGCTGGCGGTTGCGGGACTTTGCTGGCGATTGCATCGAAGTCGCTCTTGGAAATAACCCCTTTTTCCAGAAGGATTTGAGCCAGCTTCGCCTCGGCCTGCTGCGGCGTCGCCGCCTGTTCGACAAGCCTCGCCTCATCGGGGGTCAGGATGCCTTTCTGAAGAAGCATCTGTGTCAGCGGATCGTGTGCCTGCCCCGCTTGCTGCGCCGAAGCCGCGGTTAGAGAAAGGCAGGCCAGCAGCAAAAGTGCTGTCAGGCAGAAGGGCGTCGAGAGGATACGTTCGGTCAATCGCATAGGTCGAATTCCGCAACAGAAGTCAATATCGGCAGCAGAGCCAAAAAGGTTTACCGTGCCGGCCTTTGTAATTGCGCGAAAAGGGTGTCGCGACCCGGTTTCGGGGGGAATGGGGTCGCCTGACCGGTCGCGGGAAGACTCGTGGGATGGACTTAAGTGCCGCCGGATCGGTGCCATGGGAGCTCGACTTCGCATTCCCGTGCGATAGGATCGAAGCATGTTGCGAGTGAAGCGGTTGGAGGCCGGCGCGCAGTTGCCGGTCGTGGCGCATCCCGGCGAGGACCTGGGCTACGACCTGTTTGCGTTGGAGGGGGTGCGGCTGGCGTCGCGCGCTACCGTGAAGGTGCGGACGGGCATTGCCGTCGAGGCCCGGGATCCGGGAACCGGAAAGGCGCTGGGGTTGCTGGTGCGCGACCGCTCGTCGATGGCAGCGCGTGGAATTGCGACGACGGGCGGCGTGATCGATGCCGGCTATCGCGGCGAGATTCTGGTGGTGATGACGAACCTGGGCGTTGAGGCCGTGGAACTGAAGGCCGGCGAGAAGATCGCGCAGATGGTCCCGGTACCGGTGCTGACCGGCGCGGTGGAGGAGGCCGAATGCCTCGAGGACTCCGTGCGGGCAGCGAAGGGGTTCGGCAGCTCGGGACGGTAGAGCAGGGAACGAGGGAACGAGAGAACAAGGGAACCAGAAGGCGTTCCGAAGCGGAACTAGGCTCTATCTCTCACCGCGTCAAGGAGATAGGCCAAAGACGTTCTCGCGCCGTTTCCGCGGTCTGGAACCGATGGCCGCACAGTTCCGTATGATAAGAGCGAACCCATGAAACTCGCCGAGGCTTTCAAACTCGCCCTGCAATCGCTGTGGGCCAACAAAATGCGCACCGTTCTGACGCTGATCGGCGTAGTGATGGGCGTGGCCTCGGTGATCATGGTCATCACGCTGGTGAATGGCGCCAACCGCTATGTGGCGACGAAGCTGTCGGGCTACGGCGCAGACGTGTTTACCGTGACGCGCATGGCCAGCGTGATCTTTTCCGCCGAGGACTATTTCCGCTACCAGAAGCGCAAGATTGTCCGCATCGAGGACTACGAAGCGATCCGCGACACCTGCACGGAGTGCAGCGAGACCGGTGCGATGCTGGACCGGTCGACCACCGTTGTGTACAACGGCCACTCCAGCGACAACACGGAGCTGCGCGGGTACACCTGGACCATGCTGTCGCTGAACAACATCAACATTGACATCGGGCGCGGGTTGACGCCCGCCGACGAGGACCATGCCACGCACGACGCCATCGTGGGCTACGACATCGTGGACAACATCCTGGGCGAGGGCGATCCGATCGGCAAAGAGATCCGCGTGAATGGCATCCCCTACACCATCGTGGGTGTGGGCGAGCGGCAAGGCAAGACGCTGGGCCAATCGCAGGACAACTGGGTGGCAGTGCCGATCGAGACCTACCAGCAGATCTACGGGTACAACGATTCGGTGGACATTTATGCGCGGGTGGGCGGCGGCGCGGAAGTCATGAGTCGCGCCGAAGATGAGGTGCGCGTGCTGATGCGCGCGCGGCGCCACGATGCGCCGGGAGTGCCGGACGACTTCGAACTGGAGACCAACGACACGTTTCTCGACATCTGGAAGCAGATCAGCTCGCTGTTCGCCAGCGTGGTGCTGGGGCTGGCGTCGATCGCTTTGGTGGTGGGCGGCGTGGTCATCATGAACATCATGCTGGTCAGCGTGACCGAGCGAACGCGCGAGATTGGCGTGCGCAAGGCTCTGGGCGCCAAGCAGCGCGACGTGCTGCTGCAGTTCCTGATCGAAAGCGCCACCATGGCGACGACCGGAGGAGCCATCGGCGTGCTCTGCGGGATCGGGGTGGGCAAGCTGATCACGATCGTCATTGGCTTCCCGACCAGCGTTCCGGTGTGGGCGATCTTTCTGGGCTTATTCCTGGCCGGTTCAGTTGGGATTTTCTTTGGGGTCTATCCGGCAAGCAAAGCCGCGAAACTTGACCCCGTGGTCGCGTTGCGCGCTGAACTGTAAAGGGCATCATGGCTCGAACCGGGCAAACCCGCGAATCCGTAAAGATGGCGCTGGACACGCTGCGCACCAACAAGATGCGCTCCGGGCTGACGATTCTGGGGATCGTGATCGGCGTGGCCACCGTGATCTCGATCTCTTCGGTGATCAGCGGGCTGAATAACCGGGTCTCGGACTGGGTAAGCTCGCTGGGATCGAATGTGTTCTGGGTGTTTCATTTTCCCGTGATCGGCGTGCGCCCGACGGCGGAGATGCTGGCGCGCAAGAAACTGACGATCGACGACGTGATGGCGCTGCGCACGCTGCCGCACGTGGTGGCGGCCGACGGCGGATTACAGCACGTGAAGCCCCAGTTCCGCGTGGGTGACGTTGCCGTCAAATACAACGGCAAAAAGGTTGCTGGCACGATTCTGCAGGGCGACACCGCCGAAGTGTCGGATGTGAACGATATGACGTTGATCCAGGGGCGCATGTTCACCGACGACGAGGATGCGAGGGGGGCGCACGTCGTCGTTCTGGGCCACGATACGGCGGAGGAGTTGTTCGGCAGCGACCCGGCGATCGGCAAGGAAGTCGCCGTCGAGTCGGGGCTCTACACCGTGATCGGAGTGCTGGACAAGCGGAAGCAGCCCTTTGGCGGCGGAAAGAACCCCAACGACAATGCCGTGTTCTTCCCCATGGGCACGTTCCACAACCTGCATCCCGAAGACAAGGACTTGTGGGTCAGCGTGAAGTACGACGACCCGAAGAACAAAGCGCAGGTCGAGGAAGAGATCCGCGAGCTGCTGCGCATCCGCCGCAAGGTGCGCGTGGACAAGCCCGACGACTTCGAGATCTTCGGGCCGATTCGCTGAGCAAATTGTGGACCCAACTGACCGGGGGCTTGGTGATCTTTATGATCGCCGTCTCCAGCGTGGGATTGATGGTGGGCGGCGTGGGCGTGATGAACATCATGCTGGTGAGCGTGACCGAGCGGACGCGCGAGATCGGCGTGCGCAAGGCCATCGGCGCCACCCGGCACACGATCTTGACTCAGTTCACCACCGAGGCCATCACGCTGTGTTCCCTGGGCGGCGTCGTGGGCATTCTGATTGGTGCGATCGTCACGTGGATCGTATATCTGCTGCCGATCGGCCTGCCGGCGACCCTCTCCATGACCTGGGTACTGGTCGGCTTCGGCGTTTCGTGTCTCATTGGCTTGGTGTTTGGGATCTACCCGGCGTGGAAGGCGGCGAACCTCGACCCGATCGAGGCGCTCAGGTACGAGTAGGACGCGATACAACAGGAGACCGGGAAAACGCGATCGTCTGTCTTCATCTTCCTCCACGCGTGTTTCCTTTGTTTTTGCAGACGGCGTGATCGATAGACAGCCGGCGGCAACGGAATGCTGGCAGCCAGGGGAATCCGATGGCAAAGGGGCAGACGCGCGAAGCGGTAACACTCGCGCTCGACACGCTCAGGGCGAACAAGATGCGCTCCGGGCTGACGATTCTGGGCATTGTGATCGGCGTGGCGACCGTGATCGCGATTTCTTCGGTGATCAACGGGATCAATATCCGTGTGTCGGGGTTCATCAACTCGTTGGGGTCGAACGTCTTCTGGGTGACGCGCAGGCCGATCATCGGCGTCCGGCCGACGGCCGAGATGCTGACGCGGAAGATGTTCACCGTCGACGATGCGATGGCGCTGCGCTCCCTGCCCCACGTGACCGCGACCGACGCAGAAGGCGACTACATCAAGGCCTTCCAGGTGGGCGCGGTCAGCGCGAAATACAACGGCAGGAAGGTGTCCGGAACGATTCTCGCCGGGGTCACCTCGGAGGTTGGCGATGTGACGGAGTTGGAACTGATCGAAGGCCGCCTCTTCACGCTCGGCGAAGATGAGCGGCACGCCCATGTCTGCGTGATTGGGCACGACACCTGGGACAGTCTTTTCGACGGCCAGCCCGCCGTGGGCAAGGAAATCAACGTTGAAACCGGCCTTTACACGGTGATCGGCGTGCTCGACAAACGGAAGCAGCCATTCGGCAGCGGCAAGAACCCGCGCGACAACGTGATCTTCTTCCCATTCGGCACCTTTCACGATCTGCATCCCGAGATCAAGGACCTGACTCTGATCGTGAAATACGACAGTCCGGAGAACAAGTTGGTGGTCGAGGACGAAATCCGCGAGATGTTGCGCATTCGCCGAAAGGTGCGCGTGGACAAGCCCGACAACTTTGAGATCAGCGGGCCGGAGGCGATCACCAAGCTCTGGGGCCAGCTCACGGGAGGTCTCGTGCTCTTCATGATCTCGGTATCGAGCGTGGGGCTGATGGTAGGCGGCGTAGGCGTGATGAACATCATGCTGGTGAGCGTGACCGAGCGAACACGCGAGATCGGAGTGCGCAAGGCCATCGGCGCCACCCGGCACACGATTCTGACCCAATTCACCATGGAGGCCGTGACGTTGTGCTCGATTGGCGGCATCGCGGGCATCCTGATTGGGGCGATCGTCACCTGGATCGTGTATCTGCTGCCGATCGGCCTGCCGGCAACGCTCTCGATGACATGGGTATTGGTCGGCTTCGGCGTTTCGTGTCTCATCGGCCTGGTGTTTGGGATCTACCCGGCTTGGAAGGCAGCCAACCTGGACCCGATCGAGGCGCTGCGGTACGAGTAAGACAGCTTTTAGCTGCTAGCTCTTAGCTTCTAGCTATGAAGCCCAGGCCGCCTGCTGTCGGCTTGCTGTTCGGGGAACCTGCGGTACTTCCGAAAAGCTCAATGAGAAGTCGGATCCTACGAGTGATGTAGGACAAGGCTAGCGGCTAGAAGCTAGCAGCTAGAAGCTGTAGTCTAGGTTTCGTGAACCCGCACGCACTGGCGCAGGCCGTGGAGGTCGCGACGACGGCGCTGGCCGTGGCCGGGATGGCGTTCTTCCTGGCGGCCATCGCGGCCGCGCGGATCTTTCTCCGCGAGCAGCGCGCGCCGCGGACGGAGTTCGCGCCGGGCGTGAGCATCCTGAAATCCCTCAAGGGCCTCGACCCTGGCATGATGGATGCCTTCCGCAGCCATTGCCGGCAAAGCTACGCCGGCGAGTTCGAGCTGCTGTTCGGCGTCTCGTCGCTCGACGATCCCGCTGCGGCGGCGGTGCGAGAGCTGCAGGCCGAGTTTCCCGAGCGGGCGATCCGGCTTGTGGAGTGCCCGCTACAACTGGGCACGAACGGCAAGGTGAGCACCCTGGTGCAGCTCGCCGCCGAAGCCCGGCATGAGATTCTCCTCATCAACGACTCCGACATTACGGTCGGCCCGCGGTATCTGGAGCGGGTGATGCGGTGCCTCGGGCCGCCGCCAGATGCGCCAATGGCCAAAGCGCATGCCCTTCGAGGAGGGTCCGCGCATCCGCCGGTCGGGCTGGTGACGGCGCTCTACCGCGGCCGGGCGCACGGCACACTGGCGTCGCGGCTCGAGGCCCTGGGAATTGCTACGGATTTCATCCCCGGCGTGCTGCTGTCGAAGGGTATCGAGGGCGGGCTGCACTACGGGCTCGGCTCCACGCTCGCCGTGCGGCGCGAAGCGCTCGAAAAGGCAGGCGGACTGCTGGCGCTGGTAGACTGCCTGGCCGACGATTACGAATTGGGGGCGCGCGTGGCCGGAGCCGGCTACCGCGTGGAGCTGAGCGCGGAGGTAGTGGAGACCAGCGTACCAGCCTACGGCTGGCGCGGGTACTTCGACCACCAGTTGCGCTGGCTGCGGGCGGTGCGCTGTTCGCGGCCGGGCGGATACGCCGGCTTGATCTTCACGCACGGGCTCGGCTGGGCGGCACTCAACGTGCTGGCCAGCGGCTTGAGCCCGGTGAGCCTCTGGCTGCTGGGGCTGAGCTTCTTTCTGCGGCTGGCGCAGGCCATGACGGTGGGCGCAGGAGTTCTGGCCGATCACGAAGTGCTGCCGAATCTGTGGCTTCTGCCGCTGCGCGATGCGATTGCGATGGCCCTCTGGGCGGCCGGCTTCGCCGGAGACACGATCGTGTGGCGCGGTCAGCGGTTTGCGCTCAGGGAAGGAAAGCTCGAGAGGGTCGCCGACCTGAACCACTGAAGAGGTTCCTGAACGCCGTATCGCGAAGCTCTTAAAGCCAAGTCGAGGCGACCAGCAGCGGGAGGCGACATCGAACGAACTCAGCGGCGGGTACAACTGGGGGGCGCCGCCGTGCGACCGCCCGACATGCGGGATTATCCACAGAGTTTTCCACAAGAATTTGCACCATTTCTGCTACATGTTGCGGTGCAATACCGGTCGAAACTAGGTAAGCTGAACAAAATAGGCTATTTATTGTGATCTTTCTTGACCGATTGTCCGAGAAGCACATTCACGAATAGTGAGCGTAAACGATTGATTATAAATAGTATGACCGGCGTTCTGCTTGTCTTCTCCTATCTCGACAACCTCAAGATCGCTGAGCGGGTTTCGTTCATTACGCCCACAAAGAAACCGGGCTGTGGAAAATGTGGATAATTACGGCGCTGCGGCAGGCTAATCCTGCGCCATCTGGGCCGGCTCATCGATGGCGCGCATCGCCTGCGTGTCGATCGACAGGCACGCGCCGAGTTCGTTGAATTCGCTCTCCCAGCGGGGACGGTCTTCTGAACCCAGCGCCGTGAGCGAGTAGCCTGAGGTGCGCAGGATTTCGTACCAGATGTTCTGCGCTTGCCAGAGGTTCAGCTCGAAGGGCAGCTCGGTGAGCGTGCGCGCCAGCACCAGCGCTCGGTCAAGCATCTCGAGCGAGCCCGCCGACATCGTCAGCTCGACCATGGAGCGCTTCATGCGCTCGCCGGCGATGTAGGAGAGAGTGGCCGTCTCCAGCGGCACGTTGTCGGCCTTGGCCATCGCGAGATAGGAGCGCAGGAGCGCCAGGTCGATGGGGTCGATCTCCAGCACCCGGCGCAGCCCGGCGTTGATGGCAAAGCCGGCGGCGAGCGTGAGCGCGGGCGGCTTGGGCAGGCCGGCCTGCGACAGGTAGTGCAACAGGCTGGCGTGATCCTGGTAGATCGTGGTGAGCGAGTTCTCGATGTCCCACAGCGTGGAGTTGAGGATGAGCTGCACGATGCGGCGCTGCTCGTCGCTGAACAGCGAGATGAGCGAGTAGTCGGCGTGGCCGTAGAAGGCGTCGAGCAGGCGCATGACCTCGGGGAAGTCGGCGCGCTGCACTTGGCCGGCGGCCTCGGCGGAAAACGCCTCGAAGGCGGCGGCGCCGGATTCATCGTAGATCTTGACCGCGGCGGTGATGTTCTGGTCGCCGAAGTGGAGAACGGCGAAAGAAAACGTCTGCGCGTGACCCGTGATGGCGTTGGCGATGTGCACGCGGCCGAGCGCCAGCCGGCCTCGGCCTGAGGTGTGAATCTCGTAGGAGATGCGGCGGATGTGGTAACAGAACAGGTCGGTCTCATCGGCAAACGAGGAGAAGACGGAGCTGATGGCGTAGTGGGCGGCGACCTGTTCGAGGTGCAGCTCCTTGGTTTCGACGCATTTCTTATAGATGCGGGCGCCGTCGCCGGCATCGGGATCGTTGGAGTGCGCCTCGGCCAGGCGGGCGAGAAACGCCGGCTCAAGCCCCGCCGCCCGCTTGCCGAAGACATGCGCGGCAAGCTGCAGGACGCGCGCGGCGTAGGCGATCACCTGCACCGTCTCGATGCCGGCGATGTCGTCGAAGAACCAGCCGCAACTGGTGTACATGAGCTGGGCGTGACGCTGCATCTCCATCAGTTCGAGCGCGCGCACGCGGCTGGCATCGTCGAGCGGGCGGGCCTGGTGGGCCGCGAAGAACCGGTCCACCGACTCCGGGCTGCGGTCGAGCACCACCTGGATGTAGGCGTCGCGGGCGGCCCAAACGTCGGTGAAGAGCTTGCCGGACTCCTTTTCGGTGAGAGGAACGAGCGCATCGCGCAGTTCGTCGAGCGCTTTGCGCAGCGGTGCGCGCCAGGCTTGGTTCCAGCCGGGATGGCCTCCGTTGCAGCCGCAGTCCGAGCGCCAGCGTTCGATGCCGTGCGCGCAGCTCCAGGAGGTGTTGTCGACGATCTCGCACTCGAATTCGGGCGGAAACTGCTCGAGGAAGCTGGCGTAATTCATCAGCTTCACGGTTCTGTCCCGCTCGAGCAGGCGCAGCGCGTAGGCCAGGGCCATCTCGCCGTACTTGTGATGGTGGCCGTAGGTCTCGCCGTCGGTGGCCACGTGAACCAACTGCGGCTGCGCGCCCTCCTTGAAGCCGGCCTTCAGACGGGCGACCAAATTGTCGCCGGAGTCGAGCAGGCCCTCGAAGGCGATGGCGCGGGATACCGGCCCGTTATAGAAAAAGACGGCGATGGAGGCGCCGGAGGCAAAGCGCGCCAGATACGGGTGCGTCGTGTCGACCGAGGCGTTGGGCGTGTCGATCCAGGCCGCGTCTTCTTTGAGCGGTCGGATGCGTTTGCACTGGTGCGGCGCCAGTACCGTGAACCGGATCCCGTTGGCGGCGAGCGCCTCGATGGTGGCCGTGTCGGCCGCGGTTTCCGGCAGCCACATGCCCTCCGGCTCGATGCCGAAGCTGTTCTCGTAGTCTGCGATGCCCCAGCGGATCTGCGTCACGCGGTCGCGCGGACTGGCCAGCGGCAGGATCATGTGGTTGTAGGCCTGCGCCATGGCCGAGCTGTGGTTGTGGCAGCGCCCGCGGCTGCGGCTTTCGCCGTCCAGAACCATGCGGTAGGTGCGCGGCGCATTCTCTTTCAGCCAGCTCAGCAGCGTGGGTCCGAAGTTGAAGCTGATGCGCGCGTAGTTGTTCACGATGCGCGTGATCTGGTTCTTGCCGTTGACGATGCGCGACGCGCCGTTGGGCGCGTAGCACTCCGCGCAGACGCGTTCGTTCCAATCATGGTAGGGAGCCGCCGTGTCCTGGGTCTCGACCGTCTCCAGCCAGGGGTTTTCGCGTGGCGGCTGGTAGAAGTGACCGTGAATGCAAACGAAACGTTTCCCAGGAGGCATGATGGTTCCGATCGAACGGGCCGCGCACAGGTGCTTTCGGCGGCTCAGGCTATTTTACGGCCTGTGCCGAGGCATTTATCGGCCAGATCGCCCGGCAGGTTCAGTGTTCCGGGCCAGATCGCAGGCGCGCCACAGGTACCAGCTCGCGACCGAGCGGTAGGGCGCCCAGCGGCGTCCGCGGCGGAGGAGCACGTCGGGTTTGGGCAGGTCGGCCGCCTCAAGCGGGCGCGACTTGGGCAAGCGCATGAATGTGAGCGCGAAGCCTTTGCGCACGCCGTAGTCGGTCACGGGCAGGACGTCGGGGCGGCCGAGGCGGAAGATGAGTAGCATCTCGACGGTCCAGGCGCCGATTCCGCGTACTTCGGTAAGGCGCTCGACGATCTCGGCGTCGGGCATCCGGCGGATAGCGGCATGCGCGGGCACCGTGCCGTCGAGCGTCCTTGCGGCCAGGTCGCGGAGAGCCTTGATCTTGTTGCCGGAGACGCCGGCGGCGCGGAGCGGCTCGTCGGGCGTCTTGAGAAGAAGCTCGGGCGTGGGATCGCCGCCGAAGTACTCGCGCACGCGGCGGTGGATGGTGGCTGCGGCCTTGCCGTGCAACTGCTGATACAGGATGGATTCGAGCAGCGACTCGAAGGGCGAGACGGATTGATCGAGCCGGAGCGTAAACGGACCGGCGCGATCGATGAGCGCGGCAAGTTTTGGGTCGCTCAAGCGCAGGTGGGCAACGGCCTCGGCGGGGTCGAAGGGAAGTTTGCGGCTGCGTCCGTCGTGAATCATGGATGGAGTTTACCGCATGGGTTTCGGTCCGTGCCGGGGGAGGCGCACACGCCGCGTCCCATCCTGAGATTGGAGCCAAGCGACCGTCCCGGCCGGGTCCCGCGACCGTGCCTGGTGCTTGTACCATGTGTGAAGCGACGAGTAAGGAGCGCCCAAGCCATGAAGATGCGGCCGGGATCGCAAACTGGATTTTTGCTGTGCGGCAAGGAATGGATCGAGGGAGAGGCGCTGGAAGTGCGCTCGCCCTGGGACCAGGGCTTGGTGGGCCGCGTGACCGTGGCCACGCGGGCCGATGCGCGGCAGGCCGTGAATCACGCCGTGGCCAGCTTGCGCCGCACGCGCGCTCTGCCGCGATGGAAGCGCCGCGAGATTCTGGAGGACGTGGCCGCCGCGCTGATTGAGCAGAAGGAGCGGTTTGCTCAGTTGATCGTGGCCGAGGCGGGCAAGCCGGTGCAGATGGCGCGCAGCGAGGTGGATCGCTCCGTGCTCACCTTCAAGACCGCCGCCGAAGAGGCCGCGCGGCTGGGCGGCGAGAGCATCCCGCTGGACCTGACCGAAGGCAACGAGGGCCGCTGGGGACTGGTGCAGCGCTTCCCGATCGGGCCGACACTGGCCATCGCCCCGTTTAACTTCCCGCTGAACCTGGTGGCCCACAAGGCCGCGCCGGCCATCGCCGCGGGCTGCCCGGTGATCGTGAAGCCCTCGCCCCAGACGCCGTTTACCGCGCTGGCGCTGGGAGAGGTCATCTTAAAGGCCGGCTGGCCCGAAGAGGCTCTGGCCGTGCTGCCGCTTTCGAACGCCGACACCGCATGGCTGGCGGAAAAGGAAGACCGCATTAAGCTGGTGAGCTTTACCGGTTCAGCTAAGGTGGGCTGGGAGCTCAAGGTGCATTCGGGCCGCAAGCGCGTGCTGCTGGAGTTGGGCGGAAACGCAGCGCTGGTGGTGCACGCCGACTGGATCGAACTGGACGACGCGGCCCTCCGAACGGCGCGCGCGGCCTTCGGTTATGCGGGCCAATCCTGCATCAGCGTGCAGCGCGTCTTTGTCGATCGGCGGATCTTTCATACCTTCCTGTGGAAGGTGGTGGACCACGCCGGCAAGCTGGTCGTGGGCGATCCCGCGAAGGAAGAAACCGAGGTGGGGCCGCTCATTCGCCCCAGCGAGGCGGAACGCGTGGAAGCATGGGTGAAGGAGGACTTGGCCGCGGGCGCCAAGCTGGTGACGGGAGGCGAACGCAAGGGTTCCGTCATCGCGCCGACCATTCTGAGCGGGACCAAACCCGGCATGAAGATCCGCGACGAAGAGATCTTCGGGCCGGTCGTGGCCATCGAACCCTACGACGATTTCGAGGACGCATTGGCCGAAGTGAATCACTCGAAGTACGGGCTGCAGGCCGGCCTGCTCACGCGGGACTCTGGACGCATCCTGACCGCCTATCGCGAGCTGGAGGTGGGCGCGCTGATTGTGGGCGACACCCCGAGCTGGCGGCTCGATCCCATGCCGTACGGCGGCGTCAAGGAATCCGGACTGGGGCGCGAAGGCATTCGCTGGGCCGTTGAAGAAATGACCGAGCCGCGCATGATGGTAATGACCGCGTTCGACTGAGGCGCGATCCGCGGGGCGGCCTCGGCGCTGGAAGCGGGGGTTCGTCCGGAGGCCGTTTCCTTGCATTGCGGGAATTTTTCCGAGTTCTCCTCGAAGGACCTCTCCACGAGATGGCGCATCGTGGTGTATGCTGTCCGCGACCGAAAAGGTCGTGATCGAATGCCTGCGCCGATCGTTCGTAGCGGCGCTGCGGCAGGTCCCCCACTCTCAAGGCCGTTCGGCAAGCTGACAACACCGGAGGAATAACGATGAACTGGTACATGGAGCCTTGGAAGAAGTATGCGGAATTCACCGGGCGGGCACGCCGCAAGGAGTATTGGATCTTCACGCTGGTCAACACGCTGATCTACTTGGTCTTGTTTGTCTTTGCCGTCGTTTCCGCCGGCGAAGAGAAGAGCATGTTCTCCCCCGTGATGGTTCTGTTCTGGATCTTCTGTTTGGCAGCGTTCATTCCGTCGCTGTCCTGTGGGGTGCGGCGGCTGCATGACACCGGCAAGAGCGGCTGGTGGCTGCTGATCGCCTTCGTGCCCTTCGTCGGCGGCATCATTCTGCTCGTGTTGATGGTGATTGACAGCACCCCCGGCGTCAACGAATACGGTCCGAATCCGAAGGGGCTCTAAAGCGCCTCACAAGATGCCGTGCCGCGCTTCTTTGGCGGCTGCGTGCGCCGCAAACTCCGCGCGGCGGCGCGCGTTGTTGTGCGCGGCCGCGTGAGTAGTGTTTCGATTGCATCCGTATTCCGCCGCTGCTTGAGAAGCGCGCTTTCTTCCTTCCTCTTTCCGGTGTATGCTTGACGCACTTCTCCGGCGGAATTGGAAGGGCCCAACGCGTCTCGAGCGGCGCGCATGAGGGTGGGCGAGAATGGTTCGCGGAACGCCGTCTTCTCTATTCCTCTGCTTCTGCCCGGAAGATCGGAAAGGGAGCCCGCATCGCGGGGATCAGGCCATGATCTGCGGAGACCGTTTTGACCAGGGAAGCAGAAGACTCAAGCACGGGATCGCGATAGCTGTTTGCAGCGCTGTGCTGCTGCCGGGCTGGGCTGTAAATATCCACCGGCAGAGCCGGGGGCTTTACGGTGTGAGCCGCTCAAAGCGGCTTGAGCGGGGTCGCTAACGCGGCCCCGACGTGATTGGGGCCGCCTTACGGCGGCTATTTCCACATTCGCAGTTGGTCCAGGCGCTTGTCCTCAACTTCTTGATTGCGGATGTACTCGCGAATCGCCGTTTCATCACGCCCCACCGTCGACACAAAATACCCGCGCGCCCAGAAATGCTGGCCTGCGAAATTCTGCTTGTGCTCACCGTAGGTCCGCGCCAGGTGAATCGTGCTCTTGCCCTTGATGAAACCCACCACTTCCGACACCGCATACTTGGGAGGTATCGAAAGCAGCATATGCACATGGTCCGGCATAAGGTGGCCTTCCAGCACCCGGCTTTCCTTCTGCTCGGCCAGACGCCGAAAGACCTCTCCCAAATGCTGCCGAAGCCCTTCATACAGCACTCGACGGCGGCATTTGGGGATAAAGGCTACGTGGTATTTGCACTCCCATACGGAGTGACTTAGACTCTCCAATTGGTCCATCCAGATTCTCCTTGATGTGTGCTTTGGTCGGCTCACATCTGGAGCTTCTTGGATGGACTCCCGGAAATGTCAAACTGCTACTGCCACCCCGGCAGAGCCGGGGGATCTCCTCTCCCTTTAGCCCAGAGCAGCTCCGACAACTGGGCTGTCTGCGCGGACGCATCGAAGAATCCCGATCAGCGAATCGCTGCGTGTACTGCGATCATTCAGTCAGGACAAGAGAGTACGACAAACCTGGCAAATGCCTACAGTGACCGCTGCTTTGCAGAGAACGTCAAAGGACAATACGACGCCGCGATCGCGGACTGCAACCAATCGTTGCAGTTAATCGCAAACAACGCAGGAGCCTACACTAATCGCGGCAACGCCTACAACCGCAAGGGCGACTGCGCCAGCGCAATACAGGACTACAACAATGCGATCCGTCTGAATCCGGGCCAGTCCGAGGCATATAACGACCGCGGTGCGTGCTTCCTCACGGAGGGAGAGAACGATCAAGCCATTCAGGACTTCGACAAGGCCCTCCAGCTCAATCCGAATTACGCTTTCGCCTACGCAAATCTCGCTGAGGCCTACGAGAATAAGGGCGACTATAACCAGGCGATTTCGTTTATCAACACTGCTATTGGATTGCTCCCGGGCAACAGCGCATTATTCAACAGCCGCTGCTGGGACCGCGCCATTGCTGGCGATTTGCAGAACGCATTGTCGGATTGCAATCAATCGCTCCTCCTCGATCCCAATAACCCCAACGTGCTCGACAGTCGCGGTTTCACCTATCTGAAATTGAAGAACGCCGACGCGGCGATCGCCGACTATAACGCCGCGCTTGCCATCAATCCCAAGCTGGCTTCGTCCCTCTACGGCCGCGGCCTCGCGGAGTTGATCAAGGTGGACACCGCTTCGTCTGGTACCGACATCGCCGCGGCAAAGGCGATCGATGCCAAAATCGGCGACGAATTCGCGCAATGGGGCGTCGCCGCGCCCCAACCATGAATCCGAGGCCGGCTGCGCGCGAACGCACCTCTCCCCACGGGTTGCGCAAGCAACCCGGCGGGCTCGAAGCGACGGCACAAGTCAGTTGTTTCTATTGATTCCCTATGGATTCCCGTGGCGAGAAAGAGCCTGCAGGATCGATGGAACTTGGGTTCTAACTGACGAACAACTTTCTCCCGCCGTGGAGAGATAGAAAGCTGCCCCGCGGGGGCTACGCCTTCTGCTTGGCCTTAGCCCGAACCGCGGCCCAACGCTTGCGCTGCGCATCGGCAATCCGCTTGCGCGCCTCGGCGCTCAGGACGCGCTTCTTCCTTGGCTTGGCTTTGGCAGACGCCTTCGCCGTGCTGCTTGCCGCTTTAGGGGCGGTGCCGATGTTGGCCAAGAGAGCACGCGCCTGTTGAAGGTGTGCAATCTCGGAGTCGATTTGGGAGAGGATGTTTTCAATCGCCATAACACAAGAATAATCCACAAGGTTTCCCTCTGGATACCGCGCCGGAAAGTATTTTAGTAATTCTTTGCAGTAATTAAGTAGTTACTCTTCCCATTAGTCGTTTAGCAAAGTCAAACCGCGCATAAGAACGGCGAACGATCCCCGCTGGCCGAGCGGGCGTTCGTTCGCCGGAACCGATTGGAAGCAGCCGGGTTATAAGCCGAGATACTCGACGTGCACGTAGGTGCCGAGACGCACATTGTAGGCAAGATACCAGCCAACATGATCCGGGTCTTCGTAGAGGATGATTTCATCCGAGTCCCAGAGCCAGTCAGTGCAGAACGCGATGTCGGCTGCCGCAACCGACCAGAACCATCCGTTGAACCAGAATCTGTTGGGGCCTCCTCCGGCGATCCGCCATACGTGCGCGGGACCAAAGCCCCCAGTAAATTGACCGTATTGCCAGGGATGATCGAGATGGTAGTTCGGATCGTTGGGGCCGGTGTCGTGGCCAACCCATTTGCGGCCGTTCTCGACGTGCGGAACAGCTGGGCGGCTCGGTTGGTTGGCATTGTTCGGTTTGGGCGCGGGAGCAGTTGGAGTGCCGTGAAAAGGGGCAGGCCCGTGCGATGGCACCTTGGGATGGTTCCCTCCCGAATGCTGCGCAAATACCGGTACCGCGAAAACGAGCAAAGCTGCGAACGCGATCTGAACTGACTTCATCGACTCCTCCTTACGAAAGCAAGAATGAGCGAGCGGGCCATCGTTCGCTCTTTTCGATGATCCAATGGAACTTTGAAGTTGCCCACCGGCATTCTTGCACAAATCGGTTCGTCCCGGCACGTCAATTCTCCGTGCCGGGGGCCTGTTTGCCCGCGGCCGTGCCGGAACAAAGCAGGAACCGGGGCTCCGTCGCCCCGCATTTGGCTTATGCCGTTAGGGCCGCCGGGGTGCGCTTCCAGGCGTAGAGCGGAAACCGGTTCGCCATCTCGGCCACCTCGCCGCGAATCCGCGCGAGTGCAGCTTCGTCGTTGCGCTGCTCGAGAGCCTTGGCGATCCACACGGCGATCTGCCGCATCTCGGGCTCTTTCATGCCGCGCGTCGTCAGGGCGGGCGTGCCCACGCGAATCCCCGAGGGCTTGAGCGGAGGATTCGTGTCCCAGGGGATGGAGTTCTTGTTCACCGTGATGCCGGCCTTGCCCAGCGCCGCTTCGGCCTCGGAGCCAAGGATGCCCTTCTCGAAGACGTCGACGAGCATGAGGTGATTGTCGGTTCCGCCGGAGACGAGCCGGAAGCCGGCCGTCTGCAACCCGTCGGCTAAGGTCTTGGCGTTGGCGACGATCTGCGCGGCGTAGGTCCGGAACTCGGGCCGGAGCGCCTCGGCCAAGGCCACTGCCTTGGCGGCGACGATGTGCACAAGCGGGCCGCCCTGCTGGCCGGGAAAGACCGCCTTATCGACGGCCGCTGCAAGATCCTGGCTGCAAATGATCAATCCGGCGCGCGGACCGCGAAGGGTCTTGTGCGTGGTCGTGGTCGTGATGTGGGCGTGCGGCACGGGCGACGGATGCGCGCCGCCCGCGACCAGTCCGGCGATGTGCGCCATGTCGAAGATGTATACCGCCCCTACCTTGTCGGCGATCTGGCGCATGCGCGCGAAGTCCCACAGGCGCGGGTACGCGCTGGCGCCGCCGATGATGACCTTCGGCTTCTCCTGCGTGGCGACAGATTCGAGCTCGTCGTAGTCGATCGTCTCCGTGTCGCGCCGGACGTGGTAGAACGTGGGGCGATACAGTTTGCCGCTGAAGCTGAGGCGATGGCCGTGCGTCAGGTGGCCGCCGTGGGACAGGTCGAGACCGAGAATGGTGTCGCCCGGCTGCAACACCGCCGCATAGGCCGAAGCATTGGCCTGCGAGCCGGAGTGCGGCTGCACGTTGATGTGCTCGCCGCCGAAGAGCTGCCGCGCGCGGTCGCGGGCCAGATTCTCTACGACGTCGGCATACTCGCATCCGCCGTAGTAGCGGCGCCCCGGATAGCCCTCGGCGTATTTGTTCGTAAAGATCGAGCCGGCGGCCTCCAAAACGGCCTCGGAGACGAAGTTTTCGCTGGCGATCATCTCCAGCCCTTCGTGCTGGCGGAGGGTTTCGTGGTCCAGGGCGGCGGCAACCTCAGGGTCGATTTGGGCGAGGGGCAGTGACATCCGGTCGGTCATATCTTGAATTTTAACTGGTTCGGCACTCGGTAGACGGGCGGTTTGTTTCTACCGTCAAATGAATTGCATACACTGGAATCAACGCTTCTTTCCATCGTTGTTCGAGGGTCGTGTGAACACCCTGGGGATACAACTCATATCGCGGTCGTTCCTCGCCTGCGCGCTCGCCTGCGCCGCGGCGCAGGCCGCGAGTCAGGCGCCGGCCATCGACGCAGCCCTGCTGGGCCGGGCCAATGCCGGCGACGCAACGGCTCAGGTTGCCGTTGGCGAGAGTTACGCCAAGGCTGGGGCTGCCGAGCACTTCATCGACAAGGCCGCTGAGGACTACCGCCAGGCTGCCGCGTGGTACCGAAAGGCCGCCGATCGAAACAACGTCGACGGCGAACTGCATCTGGCCGCGCTCTACCGCGACGGCGGCAGGGGCTTCGAGCGCGACATGGAGCAGGCGGCGGCGTGGTACCGCAAAGCCGCCGATCAGGGCGACGTGGGCGCGCAGGGAACGATGGGTGTGCTCTATTCGATAGGACAGGGCGTGCCGCACGACGATGCCGAGGCGTACTTCTGGTTCGACCTTGCCGCGTCGGTCGAAGGGCCGGATCGGGAGAAGTATGCCGCCAACCGCCAGATGGTCGGCACGCACATCACCGCCGACGAGTTGGCCGGCGTCGAGGATCGCGTGGCCGCGTGGAAGGCCGCGCATCCGCTAGCGAAGACTGCGAAGTGAGCCCCGCGCCGCGGGATGCCGCCGGGTATGCTGAATGCATGACCCGAGCGCGCATTCCGCGGTTTGTGTTTCTGCCCGCTGCGTTGGCTGCTGCGCTGTTCGCATCGCCGTGCGGGATGCAGGCGGAAACGCCGAGCGGTGCGGTCACGCTCACGCCTGTCATCGTTGTCGCCGGATCACCGGAGTTGATTCGCGTTGTTGTGCCGGCCGCAACAGCGCTGGACGGCGAATGGCTGGGCCGCAAGCTGGAGTTTTTTCGCGGGCGCGATGGCAGGAGCTGGTACGCGCTGGCGGGCGTCGATGTCGAAGCGGCGACCGGTCCTTCGACGCTAAGCATCTCCGCGCGCACCGCGGCTGGCAGCTCGCTCGACCTGAGCCGCGCGGTCGCGATTCAGCCCGCGCACTACCGGTCGACGGCTCTTTCGGTCGCTCCGAAGTTCGTCGAGCCGGGGCCAAAGACTTGGAGCGCATCAAGGCCGAGAGCGAGCTAAAAGAGAAGGTCTTTGCGGCAAGCGCCGCGGAGCCGCTGTGGGCGGGCGACTTTCGCGCGCCGGTTCATGCCCCGCCCACCGACAGCTTCGGCACGCGGCGCCTCTTTAACGGGCAGCTCGACAGCATTCACAAGGGAATGGACTTTCGCGCTGCGCCCGGAACGCCGGTGCGCGCGGGCAACGCCGGCGTCGTGGTGCTGGCCCGCCCGCTCTACTACGAGGGCAACTGCGTCATCATCGACCACGGCCTCGGGCTGTTCACGATCTCGATGCATCTGAGCCGCATCGACGTGCACGAAGGCGAGCCCGTGAAACTGGGCCAGCGGATCGGACTCAGCGGCGCTACAGGCCGCGTGACTGGGCCCCATCTGCACTGGGGCGTGCGATGGCAGGGCGCGTATCTCGATCCGGCAAAGCTACTGCGGATGGATCTGAGCCAAGTGCGCTAACGCGGAACGGCTTCCTCTTCGCTCTCGCGCGAGGGGGCGGCCTCGGGGCGCAGTCCTGCCGCCTTCTCCTCCCGCAGCGCCTTGAACGCCCGATAGACGAACCAGCCCATATACCACCCGTCGATGAACTTGTAGGGCGTTTCGCCGGTCGAGTAGTGCCCGCAGGGCAGCGCGCGAATCTCGCTGTTCAGCGGCGAGCGGCGAGCGGCCTCGACGACCTTGAGGGAATACTCGAGGGGGAATGTGAGGTCGTACTTGGCGTAGACGAACAGGGCGCGCTTCAGCGGCCCGCCGGCCTCCTGGCTGACGAATCGCGAGTAGTAGCTGATGGGACTGACGGCGGCCCAGAGCGCACGCAGCCGGTCCTGCGTCAGCCCCGCGGCCTCAATCCCCGCGCGGATGTGGCGCGTGCTTTGCCCGGCCCAAACCACGTCGCCGAACGCGGTCGACGCGTGGTTGAATGCGTTCACCCGCAGCCGCGGGTCGTGCGCGCTGGCCAGGTAGGCGTAGCAGGAGCCGAGGCTCGTGCCCAGAACGCCGAAGTGCTCGTAGCCCTGCTCCTCGAGCCAGTCCAGGCAGCACCGGATATCGACCACCGCCTGGCGGCAGGCCGATAGCGTGCGTCCGATGTTGGCGCTCACCGCGTAGTCCGCGCGCTCCAGTTCGACTGGCCGGCGAATGTCGTGGTAAGGCTTGGAGAGACGCAGCGCCGACACTCCCATGCGGTTGAAGATGGTGCACAGCGAGTTGTGGCTGAAGCCATCGGCGTTCCACTGCGGCAGCACCACGATGGCCTGTTTGGGCCGCGCCGGATCCTTGTGCTCGGGCGCCGGGTACCAGCGCGCATTCACCAGGTCATTCTCCGGATACGGCGTGCGCTCCGGCGAGGTAAAGCGCAGATACCGCGCCTTGGCCAGCTTGCCCTCGGCCGCCTGTCGTTTCAGCTCCGCGTCTTGGGCAAGCGTCTCCGGGCGCACGTTCGTGGGGTAGAGCTGCGGAAAGCGCTCTTCGAGGCGGTAGTCCGTGGGCCGCTTGTAGCCGAAGTAGGCATCGCTGTTGCGGACCAGAAGCTCGTTGATGCGCGCCATGGCCGCCTCGGCGGCCGCGGGCTCGCGCTCAACATCGGGATTGGGAACCGCGGCGCCAAAGCCGTGCTCCTCGAGGAAGGGAACGATCCACTCGAAGCCCCACTCCAGCGAGCGCACGATCCGGTTTTCGTCGCGAGTGGCAAGCCGGGTTTCCCACGCGTACATCCTGCGCGCGTACCAATCCTTAAACATGGGTGTACTTCAAGTTTATCAGCGCGTGCCGCGCGAGAGTCGCGGCGCGATTCGCGGAGTCCGCCGCGGATTACGCTACGCGGCCCGGCCCGCGCGCGCCTTCGCTATCTGCGCCCCGATGAGCCACCCCGCGCTCAGCAGCACAATCAGCGCGATAATGCCCTGCGAGATGACGCAGTAAAGGCACCAAACCTCGAGCACGTTCTTCTCGATCAGCGACAGATGAAGCGCAAAGCCGAACGCCGCGAGAGCCACTGCCAGGAGCAGGATGCGCCGCCGTACCAGCGCCAATGCGCCCAGTAGCACGTAGCCGGCGATGCCGATGGCCGCCACCGGTACGCCGTGGACCACCGAAAACGAGCTGTGATTGACGATGCCGCAGTCCCAGCGTTCGTTGATCGAGCAGGGTTCCGTCGCGGTCGAGTAGTGGGTCTGGAGAGCGAGCGCGGCGACAATTGCCCCGGCGAGCGACAAAACAACAAGCAGATAGCGCATGGGGTCCTGGAAAGAGCGGAGGTTGATGCTTCGATACCATCTTAGACGATGGGCGGCCGGCTTGGTTTGCCGCGCCCGCCTTGCGGTGGGAGCCAACCGGGCGGCTCGGCCGCGCTGTAGGATGAAGCCATGACGCTGCCGCACAACGATGGCTTGGCGCTGGCCTGCGCGCTGGATTTGCGCGCCGCCTTGCGCGTCGCGTTCTTTGGCGGCAGCTTCGATCCACCGCATCTCGGCCATCTGGCTGTGGCGCGCGCCGCCCGCGCGGCATTCGGCTCGACGCCGTGCTCTTCGCCCCCGTGGGCGCGCAGCCGCTCAAGCCGGAGGGTCCGGTAGCGAGCTTCGACGACCGTCTGGCAATGACGCGCCTTGCCATCGAAGGCGAGGCGGGATTCGCGATCTCTCTTGCCGATGCGCCCAAGCCCGCACGCGGCCGCAGCCCGGCCCCTAACTACTCCATCGATACGCTCCTGGGCCTGCGCACGGCACTCGATCCCCGCTGCACGCTTTACTGCCTGATGGGCGCCGACAGCTTCTTGGGGCTGCGCGGCTGGCGTCGCGCGGCGGAGATTCCGTTCCTGGCGCCGTTGATCGTCGCGTCCCGGCCGGGCCAGCCGCTTGAGGCGTTGAACGCGGCCCTGCCGGCGGGGCTCTCTCGAGCGCGATCCGGAAAGCGACCGGACCGAGGGCGGTGTCGAGGTCCGCGCCTTCTTCCTTGTCGGCTCTGACCGCAAGAGAGCGCCCTTCTTTGTTTTGCCGGGGCTCGACGTGCCGATTAGCGCATCGGAGATTCGCGGCCGATTTCGTAGTTCCGCGACCGGGCAGCCGAAGGAGCTGGCCTCCGTTCCCGCGGCCGAGCAGCCGCTTCTCCCCACCGCAGTCGCGGAGTATATCGGCGCGCATGGCCTCTATCGCTGACGCATCCGCGCCACGCCGGCCATCGCTTTCTCCCCTCTTCTGTTGACGGTTCGTTTTCCCGCGGCTTGCCTCGCGGCGAATCGACAGGCTACGATGAGCTTGGAGAAGCTTCCCAAAGCATGAAGATCACACCGGCGCAGAAACAAACGCGCATCCTGGTGCAGACCGCGGCCGCGGTCTGCGAAGAAAAGAAGGGCCAGCACACTCGCATTCTCGAGCTCGACCCGGTCGACTCGGGACTCAGCGACTTTTTCCTGGTCACTTCGGCCACCAACGAGCGGCAGGCCGTCGCCATTGCCGACGAGATCGAGCTGCGCCTCAAGCGCGACTTCGGCGTCTATCCCAACTCCGTCGAAGGCCGCCGTCATGGCGAGTGGATCCTGCTCGACTATGTCGACTTCGTGGTACACGTGTTCCAGTCCGAGCGCCGCGCCTTCTACGACATCGAGCGGCTACGCAAGTCCGCGCGGCCGCTGACGCCGGAGGAGTTCGACGCGGAGCTGAAAGCGGCCCTCGCGGAAAAGACGCGCGCCGTCCGCAAGAAGGCCGCGAAGCCGAAACCGGCGAAGGCGCCGGTACGATCGAGAGGCAAGTCTGCGGCGGCAAGGAAATCCCGGCGACAGCCGAAGGCCGCGGCCAAGACTAGCAGGCGCACGAAGAGGCCGGAAAACAAGAAACGCTGATTGAAAACGCCCGCGGCGGATTGGCCGACGCGCTGGCAAAGCATCGCGGAAAAACGAAGGGCGCCCCGAAGGGCGCCCTCTCTTTTTGTTTGGCTTCCGAACTTCTAGAAGGTAAGGGACAGCTTGAACTGGATCAACCTCGGGGCCGCGTCGCCGCCCAGGAAGGCGCCCAGAATCGAGGTGGGCGTGTTGGCCTGGGTGTAGAGAAGGCCGTTGCTCGACGAGTTCACGTCGGCATAGGGGATCTGGAAGTTCGGGTGGTTGAACAGGTTAAAGAACTGCGCGCCAATCTTGAACTTCGCCGACTCCCACTTGGGAATTGCGAAGCCCTTGATCACATCCAGGTCGAAGTCCGTGTAGTTCGGCCCGTAGAGCTGGTTGCGCCGCTGCTGGCCGTAGTCGGTCGACGCGGTGAAGTGCGAGGCAAAATCGCACGCCGTGCCGTAGCCCGTCGTATGGTTTCCGCCGCCGCAGTGATGGTCGAACTTGTTGTCGATCTGCATTGCCAGCGGCGCGACTCCGTAAATGACGGCGCCGGAATTGTCGGTCACCGAGAACGGGTAGCCGGTGTTGTGGAAGATGGTTCCGGCAACCTCCCAGTTGTCCATCAGGAGCTTGGGCCCCACGGTGTGGGGAATGGCCAGATCGTAATTCACGCTGAGGTATTGCCGCGTATCGTAGTCGGCGTTGCCGTAGTTCTGTTTCAGCTTAAAGGGATTGATCTGTTCGTTGGTGTTCACGCCGAAGGCGTCGAAGCCGCCATTGGAGCTGGCGTCGAGCGCATGGCCGTACACGTAGTTGAACTGAAGCGAAAGCCAACTGATGCGGCTGGTGAGCACGCCTTGCAGGCCATGGAAGTTCGACCAGTTGCCGCTGTAGAACTGGGCGATGTTGCCCAGTGCCGCATTCGGCCGCGAGGCCGGGAGGCTCGCGTTCGTCCCGTAAGGATCGTACGCGTTGGGCTGGTATTCAACGGGCTGATGATAGGAGCGGTTGCCGATGTAGGTCACCGCGAGGGTGGTGTTCCGGACGATCTGGTGCTCGATCGCCAGGCTCCACTCTTCATAGGTGGGCAGTTTCACAATGTGCTCGACACCCGTTGCCGCCGGCCGGGTGAAGACCCCGCTCGTCGCGCAGTAAATGCTGAGCGTGTCTGGGCAACTGCCGTTGTAGTAATATCCGCCCTTCGAGTAGAGGCTCTGGAGCGCGGTGTTTGAGGCAACCGCCTGGGCATGGCCGCTCGTGGTTTCGGTTGAATCCACTGTGATTGGGTTGCCATAGCCCGCGCCAAGCACCGTAAAGCGATCCACGTTGGGCACGTTGGCTATGAGGTCGCCCATGATTTGCGCCGGGAAGTAGTCGTTGAACATTCCGAATCCGCCACGGATCGTGGTCTTGGAGTTGGCGCCGGAGGGCAGGTAGGCGAAGCCAAAGCGCGGCTGGTAGCCGATCTCCTGCTCGCTGAAGAAAGCCTGCTTGCGTCCGGACGCGAAGAGCGTGTCATAGGGCGTCGCCTCCGCTGTCGGAAGCGAGCTGAAATCCTCGGCAAAGTTGGAGACGCAGTTGGTAAGGCAAATGGGGTTCGAGTCGTGCTCGAAACGCATTCCGACGGTGAGGGTGAGCTTTTGCGTCGGCTTCCACTGATCCTGAACATAGAAGCCCTCGACATAGAGAGCCACCGGCTCGGAGAGCCGCAGCGGGAAACGCTCCGCATATTCGTCGGCGTAACCGGCAGCAAAATCGGTCTGGTCAAGGACGATATTCTCGCCGCCGCCATAGCTGTAGTCGTGCTCGCTGGTTGTGAAGTCCGTAATGTCGTCGCGGCGGAAGGCGTAGCCGAACTTGACGGTGCTCTTCCCCTTGATCCAGGTCACGTCGTCGCCAAACTGGTAGCCCGTAACGTTGCGGCCTTGCGGGAACGCGTAGTCGGTGTTTCCGATCCAATCGGCCTGTTCGCCGTTGTTGTCCCAGTCGTAGTAGCGAACGCATGGGTTGCTTGTAGCATTCCAGGCCGCATTGGGGTTCTTGAGGCCGCAGTTTTGGTTTGCCTCGTCCGTTGTGCCTTCGAATTGCGGCGTGTCATATCCATCGGGGATTAGCACGAAGGGGACGGTGGATGCCAGAGTCTTGGCGTTGGTGTTCTGGAAGATCGCGCTGTAGTAGCTGGCCGCCAAAAGGAACTGATTGGTGAGCTTCGGAGAGAAGGTGTGGCTCTCGCTCAACTGGCCTTCGTAGGAAGGCTGCGGGCTCAGCGCGTTAAAGATCGGATCGAGAAAGCTGGTGGCCGTGGGCTGGACGCCGTGATCGATCTTCGTGTGGATGAACAGGTGGTCGCTCTGCGAGAGGTTGAAGTCCACGCGGTCGGTCAGAATCCACTCGTGGCCGAAGTTGGTTGTCTGCCCGCCGAAGATCCAGGTGTCGGCATCGTACGGGTCTTGCGATCCCTTGGAGAAGTTTGGCGCATTGTTGTAATAGGCGAACAGCTTCTTATAGAGGGCCGCCTCGCTGGAGTTCCCGTTTGCCACGAGGTTGCCAAAGGGCACCAAGCTTGTGGCGCTGTCCCAGGCTCCGTCCGATGCGATTGCGGTCGCACTGGTCACCGCGGCCTGATAGTTGGGGCTCGGGGCGTAGACGGTTGCGCGGACCGGGATAATGACCCGAAGGCCTTCGGTGTCGACGAAGCCGAAGATCTTGTCCTTCTTCAACGGGCCGCCAGCCGCAGCTGCCCACTCATTGGCGTTGTCGAAGTTGCGGGGCAACTCAGACTGCTTGTTGAAATAGTCGTTCGCATTCATCGCGCGACCATTCCACCAGTAGGTCAGGTTGCCGTGAAGCTGGTTGGTGCCGGCGCGGGAGATCTCGTTTACCTGTGCGCCGCCCAAGCCGCCGAAGGCCGCATCGTAGCTGTTGGTCGTCACCGTCACCGTGTCGACGTCGTTATTGCCCAGCAGCAGGTTCGTGGCGCCCGAGTTGTTCAGGTTCAGATACGGATCGCCTTCGTAACCGCCGTTCACCGTGAAGGTGTTCGAGGTGGCGGGCAGACCGTCGATGGCGAAGTTGCCGTAGCCGCCCTGGGTGTTCATCACCGCGCCCGGCGTGGTTTGGGCCACAAAGGTCAGATCGTTGCCGGGGTTGGGCAGGTTCTGCATCTGCGTCAAATCGAAGCTGGTCGAAATCTGGGCATTGTCCACGTCCAGCGTCTGAATCTCGCCACCCGAGACTTCAACCGTGGTGGAGGCCTTGCCGATGGAAAGCTTGATATTCACGGTCGAAACCGTGCCGGTGGAGACGATCGCGGTGGTCGTGGCGGTCTCGAACCCGGCTGCTGCGATCGACACCTTGTAACTGCCTGGCGCCAGCAGCGGTACGCGGAACCCGCCCGTCGTGTCGCTCTTGACGACCTTCGTCGTTCCGGTTGCGGCGCTGGCCACCGTTACGGTGGCATTGGGCAGAGCGGCGCCGGAGGCATCCGTCACCGTTCCTGCGACGTCGCCGGAGATATTCGACTGGGCGTGGACGAACGGCGCGGTAAAGCTCGCCATCAGGCAAGCAACCGCCATCAGACTGAACGCCAAGGCCAATACATGCAGCCGAGAATTACGCATCGTTACTCCTCCAAATTCGGTCTGTGTGGGTTGAATGGGCATTTCCGCTCCCTGACCCGAATTTAAGAATGCCGGCATAAGAGCAATCTTCTCTTACTCCACGGCGTGCGAACAGGGGACGGATTCTGCTACTTGTCTTGCACGAGGCTTGCCATTCTCAAGAGAGGGGCAAATGCGTGGATTATTCGCAGAAAATAAACGAGTTAGTTAATGGCGGCTCGCATCGTGAATGGGAGGCGAATATGTATTTCCATACAACGCCCCATTCTTATACCCAAAATAGTAAGCGGTGGTCGGTGTCCTCTCGATTTTGGCGCCTTCGCGGCCGTGTCCTGGCGTCGGCAGTTTTCGGCAGTTTCCTGTATCCTCCTCTCCATGCAGGTGACGCTGGCCCACGTCGGCCCCCCGGCCCGGTCGCACGACTCGTACGATTCCCCCGTCCGCGACTACCTCAAGCGCTGCTCTGGACTGATGCGTTGCGATGCGATGGCCTTCCGCAGCGAGAAGGCGCTGTTCGAGTGGCTCGACCGGCAAAGGGGACGAACGCAGACGGTCCTTCTGCTCCTCGACGGGGGTGGGAGGCAGATGACCTCCAAGTCGCTGGCGGAGTGGCTGGGAAAGCGCCGCGACGAAGGACCTTCAAAATGTGGTTTTTGCCGTCGGCCCCGCCGATGGATGGTCAGAGAAGCGCTGGCCGAAGCCAAGCGCCGCGGCGGACTTCTATCTCTGGGGCCCATGACCCTCGCTCACCAGCTTGCGCGCCTCGTGGTAGCCGAGCAGCTCTACCGGGCATGTACAATTCTCACGGGCCACCCGTACCACACAGGACACTAAGAAGGCGAGACCCTGCAAGCATGACAGATTCCCGGCGCGGCTTGATCCTCATCAACACCGGTCCCGGCAAGGGCAAGACCACCGCGGCGCTCGGCACCGCTCTGCGCGCCGTGGGCTGCGGCATGAAGGTGCTCGTTCTCCAGTTCATCAAGGGCTCCTGGCACTACGGCGAACTGGACGCCGTCGAAGCCTTCGGATCGAACTTCGTCATCAAGCAGATGGGCCGCGGCTTTGTGAAGGTCGGCGGCGCGGAGGCCGATCCCGAGGACATCCGCCTGGTGCAGGCCGCGTGGGCCGAGGCGCGCGCGGCGATCGACTCCGGCGAGTGGGACCTGGTGGTGCTCGACGAGATCAACTACGCCATCAGCTACAAGATGCTCGACGCCGCCGAAGTGGCCGCGGCCCTGCGCGCCAAGCCGGAGATGGTGCATGTGATCCTGACCGGCCGCAACGCGCATCCTCTGCTGGTGGAGCTGGCCGATACCGTCACCGAGATGCGCGAGGTGAAACACGCCTACCAGAAAGGCGTCCTGGCGCAGCGTGGGATCGAATATTGACCAGCACGGGATTGAATACTGACCCGCTCGGAATCGAGTATTGACCGGGCTGCACCGAAGATCGGCCGCGGAAGATCGGTCCGCCGGCGACGGCGCTGTCCAATTACAATGAGGATCGATATGTCTTGGTTCAAGCGCGAGAACGCAGAGAACGGCGTCGCGGCAGGGCCGACGCAGGCGAACGGCTCCGATGCGGGCGCGGCGCCGTCCGCCAAGACCGTCCGCACCGAGGGCTTGTGGGTGAAGTGCCTCAGTTGCCGCCAGCCGCTCTACAAAGCGGACCTCGCCGCGAATCACATGGTCTGTCCCAAGTGCCAGCACCACTTCAAGCTCGGCGCGCGCGATCGGATCGCGATGCTGCTCGAGCCGGGCTATCAGCTCGTCGACACCGGCCTGCGCTCCACCGATCCGCTCGACTTCACCGATGTGAAGCCGTACAAACAGCGGCTGCACAAGGCGCAGCAGGAGACCGGCCTCGACGACGCGATCCTGAACGCCGTCGGCCGCCTCGGCCCGCACGACGTCGTGTTGAGCGCAATGGAATACCGCTTCATCGGCGGCTCGATGGGCGCCGTGGTCGGCGAGACCGTTGCGCGCGCCATCGACCGCGCGCGCGTCATGCGCACGGCGCTGGTCGTCGTGGCCGCATCGGGCGGGGCGCGCATGATGGAAGGCGTCGTCAGCCTGATGCAGATGGCGAAGATCTCGACGGCGCTCGGGCAACTGGACGACGCGCGCGTGCCGTACATCTGCGTGCTCACCGATCCTACGACCGGCGGCGTGACCGCCAGCTATGCCATGCTCGGCGACCTGAACATTGCCGAGCCCGGCGCGCTGATCGGATTCGCCGGACCGCGCGTGATCGAGCAGACCATCCGCCAGAAACTGCCCGAGGGATTCCAGCGCTCCGAGTTCCTGCTCGAAAAGGGATTTCTCGATGCGGTGGTTCCGCGCAAAGAGCTGAAAGCCTACCTGATCCGCGCGCTCGGCTTCCTCAAAGCGCCGGCCATGGCGTAAGGCTCAACCGAGAAAATTGAATCGACTGGGGCGTGGGGGCTGGAGCTTGACGCGCAGCGGGCAGAGGCGTGTCTCGGCTCGCTTTCGGGGCTGCGGCTGGGGCAGCGTTTCGCCGCAGGGTTTACTGATTCGTCATGGGGGGTGCCTCCCCCGGTTCCCGAAAGTCAAGTGCTTTTGTTTCTGCCGGTTAGCGCAAATAGGGTCCGGCAAGTATCCGATTCCAAATGACTTAATCGCAGATATATCTCAGCAAAGGAGTTACGGCGCGTTCTCTGATTTATTGGTCCCCTTCGTCCCACATGGTGGCGATTCGCCGGTGCGGGCCGGGGCTTCAAGCCGGGACCGTCCATGGGCGGAAGGCTTAACATGGAATGATTGTGCGCTTTTCGCCGAATTAATCTGCAAAGTTCGGAGAATAATTTGGGGGCGCGGCGTCGCTGACTGCAGAGACATTGACGAACGATTAACTGACGGATGGGCGATCTTGGCTGTTTGTGTCCCTTCAGGAGTTCCATCGACGAAAAACAACCCCAAGGACTGGCCCTGGGCGGTCATTCCAACGCCTTTCTTGGAAAAGAGCCAGAACCATTGTTGAATTCTGTCCCAGTATGTGACTTTGGGAGAAACCGATCAAAAAAAGTTTGCTTGCATTTGTCAACCAAAGTGTAAACTAGTTGCGTCTAAGACTAGAAAGCTGGAGGGCAGGAAATGGGCAGGTGGAGGAATGCGCCCGTCGTGTATGTTATTGTTCAAGTGAGGTTTAGCCCGGTTCTCAGCCTCAAAACATATGTTCCACAGATTCAGGAACATTTTCGACAGAACGGTTTCCCGGCATTTGACTCCCGTTTTAACTTCCAACTTGCATTCACCGTGCCTCCTCCGACTGAAACCGAGCCGGTCGCTCCTGCGATTCCAGTTGAACGGACTCTGTCTTATGTGTTTTCAAACCGAGAGAGGAATCAGAGTTTCTTGCTCGAACAGAATGGACTGACATTTCAAGTCACAGACTACGAAGACTTCAAGTGGTTTTTGGAATTGTTCCTAACTCACCTAAACCACATCAACACGGTGATCAGCCCTGATTCGACCGAGAGAATTGGGCTTCGGTATATCGACGCGGTCCTGCCAAAGACAGGATCGAGAATTAAGGAATACCTGATTCCTGACGTGCTCGGATTATCAGAAAAGCGGATGCGGGGGCAGGTGCAGCATTCCTATTCGGAAACCATGATCCTCAATGGGGACACTTCAACTTTCTCTAGGATCATCCGAAGAGAAGGTAAAATTGCATTTCCTCCAGACATGGTCGGGCTACCCGTTGCAATCAATCCCCGCTTCACCGAATACACAGGAATTCATGCCCTAGTCGATACAGACTCATATCAGACCGTGCGATTACCAATGGAGACCGCAAAGATGCGGACGACGCTAAATCACCTCCACGAAAGCGTAGAAAATGCGTTCAACGCTGTTACGACTGAATTCGCACTAGCGGATTGGAAATAGAGCGGACATATGAGTCAGTACCTGCAAGGTGTCCTGGATGCGTCGAAACAGGCCACTCACGTGGGATGTCCTGAGGTATTTGCGCAGACGAGAACGAATTCCACTGGTAGTGCCTTCACATCGAGCCACCTGCCTGCTCTTGCGCTCAGTCTTCTGGTTATGTACGCACCGACAGGTGTTGCTTCGATTTACGATCTGGCCCATTCGACACAGAGAATGTCCAAAACCCCTTATTGCGATTCTTCAGAATCCGGACGCGATGCAGCGATCGGGAATGCGGGATCGCGACTCCGTTCTGTCAGAACAGCACTTGGGCTTTCCGTCTCAGATCTGGCATCGGTTTTGGGCGTCTCGCGGCAAGCGATCTACAAGTGGTTGGCAGGTGGGCCTATCTCGAATCTCAACCATGGAAAGCTAGAGGATCTCTTCGGCGCTGTCCGCACCCTCGTTCCATTTTCGGAGTCTGAGACTTGGGCTTTGGGAAGGAGACGGGATCAGGCGGGCCAGACACTCGTTCAAGCTCTCAAGAGCGGCAAAACCGCAACCTTGTGGGCAGAAGAAATTGCCAATGTGCTTCAAGACGAGCAAAAGCAACGAATTCTGTTGGATCAAATTTTTAGTTCAGATCGAGCACCGTTGCCCGTTGCCCGGGAATTGGGGGTGCCAGTGCTGAATGAGCAAACCGACTGAAGATCCCCCGCAAAAGCTAAGAGGCCGGGTCCAACTTAGACAGGGCGAGATCATTGAACTGGATCTGACGATCGCGAAGCCGAATTTGCTGGATCCGGCGGCGGCAGCGAACCACTCTACGCTTGCAATCGTTGCGAGTCACGATTGCGATATCAATGCTTCGGCAGAAAAGGATCCATGCGTCGAGTTCCTTCCTGTTAAGAAGGTGAGAAAGCTCGATCGTACAAAGACGCACACCAAGAGCGCACGAAGCTTCCAATTTGAGGCAAAGGCAACTGAAGACGGCCAAGGTGTGTTTCTTGAGGTCGATGCACCTTCTCGGGTCATGGTCGAGAAATCTCGACTGTGGGGACATGACCCAAAACGGCCCTACGCGATTGACTCGGAGCAGGTCGCGGAATTCGCTGATTGGCTTTCGACGCGGTATCGCAGGGCTGCTCTGCCGAATGAGTTCGAAGACCGATACAGACTCGTGCGGGATCGATTTTGGGACCTAATCCGGAAATTCAACCATGAATTATCGGCGGTCTTGTTCATCTTCAGGGAGGGTCAGGAGCGACGGGACTGCCCCAAAAACGAACCATACACTCTGACGATTCTGCTGGTTCATCCCGGACAAGAACCAATGACCTCATTTGATGCGCTGGCGAAGTCAGTCAGAGATCTATTCGAATCCACATACGGTGAGAGTTCTTTAGACAACGCTGGAATTGAGATGGATCGCTGTGTGGCGGTATCGGAGTATGCGCTCTCGCTAGCCCAATACCGTAGGGCAATTCATCACCGCGTCGATTGGTTGAGCCATGAGTCCGGTCCATCCGGGCCCCTACTCAACGTATAGACACTCCTTTTGCAGCTATTTGATAGCCCTACACAGCACCGGACACCTTCAAGAGGCGATGGACGTTGGTGGCGCACCGACGTGCGCGGCTCCCGGCCTTGGTTTCGGTCGTGATTATGCTTGCGGCTTCGTTGGTGACGGCAGCGGTTGTTGAATCGCGCCGAACGGGATGCTGCCTGCGAAGGGCAGCGAGTCGATCTTGTCGAAAGGCGCGGATGCTTTAATCGATGAAGTTGGTCCCGTGAATCGGCAGAGCTTCGATGTCCTCATCCTCGGCGGCGGCGCCGCGGGCCTTATGGCCGCGATCGAAGCGGGCCGTCGCGGTCGCCGTGTCGCGGTGCTGGAGCGCGCGGAGCGGCCGGGCAAGAAGATCCTGATCTCCGGCGGAGGCCGCTGCAACTTCACCAACCTCGACACGCGGCCGGAGAATTTTCTCTCGGCCAATCCGCACTTCGCGAAATCGGCGCTGGCGCGCTACACGCCCGCGGATTTCATCCGGCTCGTGGAGCGGCACGGCATCGCGTATCACGAAAAGACGCTGGGCCAGCTCTTCTGCGACGGCTCGGCGCGGCAGATTGCCGATCTGCTGATGACGGAATGCGCGGCTGCCGGGGTGCGCGTGCTCGTGGCGACGGCGGTCCGCGAGGTGCGGCGCGACGATTCTTCGGGAGCGTTCACCGTCGCCGCCGGCCAGGAGGAGTTCACGGCGCCCGCGCTCATCGTCGCGACCGGCGGGCTGTCGATTCCGAAGATGGGCGCGACGGGGTTCGGCTACGACATTGCGCGCCAGTTCGGCATTCCCATCGAGCCCTGCCGTCCGGCGCTGGTTCCGCTGACGCTCCGCGGCGCGGAGCATGAGCATTTCGCTCCTCTGACCGGTATTTCCGCGCCGGTAATCGTGGCCTGCGGCAAGCATAGTTTTCGCGAAAAGATTCTCTTCACGCATCGCGGGCTGAGCGGACCGGCCATCCTGCAGATCTCGTCCTATTGGAAGAAGCCCGAGGCGATCAGCGTGGACTGGGCGCCCGAGCAGGACCTGCTCGCGCCGTTGCGGGCGGAGAACGCGCGGCGCGATCTGCCGGCGGCGAAGGCGGCGCTGAGCGCGCATCTGCCGGTCCGGCTGGCGGATCGGCTGCTTGAGGCCGCACAGCCGCGGAACTGGACGAATCGCGGGCTCGACGAGCTGGAGCGCCGGCTGCATTCCTGGACATTCGCACCCAGCGGCACGGAAGGCTATGCGAAGGCAGAGGTGACGGCGGGCGGGGTGAGCACGAGCGCGCTTTTGGCGCAAAGCATGGAGTGCCGCAGCCTGCGCGGGCTCTACTTCATCGGAGAGGTGGTAGACGTCACGGGCCAGTTGGGCGGATTCAACTTCCAGTGGGCCTGGGCGTCGGGCGCAGCCGCGGGCCGCGCCGTGTAGCAGAGTTGCGGCGATGCTCGCTCGGCCGGCACACAGAAGCAACCGCGGCGCGGCAGCGCGACGGACTCCCCAACTGCGGGCAGCCGCCTGTGCGGGTCAGATGCGCATGGGCATCAGGACGTAGCGGTACTTGTACTCGGCGTCGGGGTCTTCGGGGCGCATCTGGCCGGCCGACTGGGCGTCCTTGAACTCGAGGCGGACCTCGCCCTGGTTGTCGAGAGCCTTGAGGAAGTCGAGGATGTAGCCGGAGTTGAAACCAACGGCGATGGGGTCCGACGAGTAGGGCGTGTCGATCGTGTCCTCGCTCTCGCCGGACTCGGTGGAGTTGGCGCTGACCTTGAGCTCGTTGTCCTCGAGGCGCATCCGAATCGCTCCCGACCGCTCGTCGGCGAACTGGGCGACGCGCTGAATGGCGGCCGAGAGTTCGCTGGAGCGGACAACAGCAAACTTGGTGTTGTCGCGCGGCATGACGGCCTCGAAGTTGGGGAACTGGCCGTTGAGCTTGCGACTGGATAGAGTGCGGTGGCCGATGCGGAAGAAGAGCGTGTGCTCGTCGTCGGCGAACTCGACCTTCTCGGCTTCGGTGGACGAGAGCAGGACCTGGAGCTCCTGGAGGGCCTTACGCGGAATGAGTACGCGCTTTTCGCCGCTGATGCCTTCGAGGGTTTCGCCTTGCTTTTCGACGGAGGAGAGGCGATGGCCGTCGGTGGCGACCATCGCGATGGACTCGGCCTTGAGGACGAGCAGCGCGCCGTTCAGCGTGTAGCGCGACTCCTCATTGGAGATGGCGAAGATGGTGCGGGCGATGAGCGTACGCAGCGAGACGAGAGCGATGCTGGTGGATGCGACGGAGGGAAACTCGGGCACCTGGGGATAGTTAGCGCGGGCCATGCCGACCATCTTGGTGTTGGAGCGGCCGCTGCGGATCTGCACCCAGTGGTTCTCGAGGAGCTTGATGGAAATGTCGCCGTCGGGAAGCAGCTTGATGTAGTCGTAGAGCTTTCTGGCGGGGATCGTGCACGCGCCAGCCTTCTTCACCTTGACGGGGGTACTGGTGCGGATGGCTTGGTCGAGATCGGTGGCAGTGATGGCGAGGCGCTCTTCGTCGGCCTCGAGAAGGAAGTTGGAAAGAATGGGGATGGTTGTCTTACGCTCGACGACGCTCTGCGTCGCTGTGAGCTCCTTCACCAGATCCTGGCGGCTTACGGTAATCTCCATCGCTGCCCCCTGTGCGGCCCGCCGTCTCGGCATCGGCTTCCGTGCTCCGCCGAACGCTACCGGCTGAATCGTGGCCGCGCTCTATAGCCCCAAATCTACAACCGCTTGCGAGTCATCGGAAGCGACCGCTCTTCTTCCTCCCGATTGTAGCGACCTGGCGATGATTCCGCGCGTGGAAAACCGGGTAGATTCTCTGGATTCCGTGCCTCTTGCCTTTCTTCGTGCAGAGAGGGAAGCCAAAGGCAAACAAGACAGCTGGTCTGCGCGGCATGGGTGCGGCGCAGCGGGACGGAACGGGAGGGTGTGAAGGATTTGGAAAGAGAGAAGAAAAGGTAGTAGCACCCGTAGTAGGCATGGGAAAAGTGGGAATCTGGGCGAAGTGGTTTGAGGGAAGTGGGTTGGGGTGAGGGAGGGTTTTCTAAATCGTGGTGGGGCGGAATAGGGGAACTGGAAAAAGAGGTGAGGAAGGCTGCGGCAGAGGGCGTCTTTCCCACGACACGCACAGGCGCCATGAAAAGGCCTGTGGAACATGGCGTGGTTGTGTGCAATGCAAGAGAAGGCCCCGTGGTGGCAACGGTTTGCGCGCGGCTGTTCTTGCACAGGAGCGGCGCTGGGCCGCGAAACGGGACGCGCCGTCGCGTGCAGCCGGATGCGGCTTCTATACTGTGCTTTCGATGTCCTACACGGCGGCAATCGGCCAACTCAACGCACTCGCACCGGAACTATACCGCCAAGCGGGCCAGCCGCGGCGCAGGTTCTCGCTCGATGAGGTGCGAACGCTGCTCAAGGAATTGGGCGACCCACAGAAGCAATTTCGGAGTGTGTTAATCGCTGGGACAAACGGGAAGGGCTCGACGGCGTCCACTCTCGCATCGATCCTGACAGCGGCGGGGGTCCGTACGGGGCTCTACACGTCGCCGCACCTCGAACGCCCGAACGAGCGGATCCGCGTTGGCCGGGAAGAGATCGGCGACGCGGACTTTGCGCGGCTGTATTTTCGTGTGGACGAAGCAGCACAGACTGCGATGCGCCAGGGTAGTCTACCGCAGGAACCAAGCTACTTCGAGATGCTGACGGCGCTCGCGTTCCTTTACTACGCGGAGAAGAAGATCGACCTCGCTGTGCTGGAGGTGGGTATGGGCGGGCGGCTGGATGCGACAAACGTCGTGGAGCCGCTGGTGTCGGTCATTACCGATATATCGCTCGACCACATGGAGTGGCTGGGACCGACGATCGGCACGATTGCTCGGGAAAAGGCAGGAATCCTGCGGCGCGGAGGAACGATGATTACGCTTCCGCAGCACCCAGATGCGAATGAAGTGCTTGGCGAAGTTGCGGGGGAGCTCGGCGTTCACGCGATCTGCGCGGTTCCGTTCGTTCCCGCGGCAGGGACGGAGGGAGAGTACCCGGTTGAGGCGCTTGGCGCTACGATTCGGGTCGATTCGCCGCTTGCGGGGGCGCATCAGCAGCGAAATGTGGCGCTGGCGATCGCCGCGGCGGTGGAGCTTGCCCGCCAGCACGGGCTGCCAATTCGCGCCCATGCGATCGAGGAGGGCGTTCGCCGCACGGAGTGGCCGGCGCGGCTGGAGCGCTTCACGAGGAGCGGTGTGGAATGGGTTCTGGACGTTGCGCACAATCCGGCTGGAGCGTGGGCGCTGCGGGCGGGCCTGCGGAAGCTGCTCGAATCCAGGCGGCCGAGGACACTGATCTTTAGCTGCCTGCGCGACAAGCCGTTGGAAGAGATGGCGCAGATTCTCTTCCCGCTCTTTGACCGGGTGATGGTGGCGCCGATCCGTAGCGCGCGGGCATCGACGATAGAGGAATTGCTGGGGGCGGCGGCGCGCACGGGCACGAGAGCGATTGCGATGGAATCAGTGGGCGAAGCGTTGCGCAAGGCGCAGGAGGATTCCGCCGGGGGAGTGGTGGTGGTGTCGGGATCGGTGTACCTTGTTGGCGAGGCGCGCAGCCAGCTGTTCTCAAAAGGGAGTGAGGCGCTGTGAGCCCACGGCCAAATCCGCTGCCCCGCTTCTATCGCTGGCGGATGAACGCAGTGCAATCGCCGCTGCTGCTGCTGGCGACAGCGTTCTGTGCGACTACTGCGTTGCTGGTCTCGTACATGGACAAAAAGGGCCGCGTGCAGCACGCCATTGCGCGCTTCTGGGCGTGGAGCGCCGTGCACATTTCGCTGTCGAGGCTCAAGGTGGAGGGCGCGGAGAACTTTCGGAAGCAGGCCGTCGCCGTGTATGCCTCGAACCATACGTCGTTCATGGATACGCCGGTCATCTTTGCCGCGCTGCCGTTTCAGTTCCGAATCCTGGCGAAGAAGAACCTATGGCGCTGGCCGCTGATTGGCTGGTATCTGGCGCGCTCGGGACAGATGCCGATCGACCTGGAGGACGTGCAGGCGACGCTGGTAAGCCTGGGAGGCGCAGTGAAGGCGCTGCGTGCGGGCATGCCACTGTTCGTGTTTCCGGAAGGTGGCCGCACGGAGACCGGAGCCCTGAAGCCGTTTCAACCCGGCGCGGCCTACCTGGCCATCCGCGCGCAGGTGCCGCTGGTTCCGATGGCGGTGAAGGGCGCATTCGACCTGCTGCCGATTCACACGCGCCACTTCTATCCGAGCCGGCTCACGCTGTGCGTTGGCGAGCCGATCGAAACGAAGGGGATGAGCGTGCGCGACAGCGCCGCTCTGACGGAGCGGCTGCGCGCAGCGATCCAAGCGCTGCTCGACAAGGATGCCGCCGCGCGAGTGGCGTGAAACGCCCGGAGATGCATTTCCGCTTTACACTGGGCGTATGGCTGTCCGCATCGCGATTCCTGTTCCCACGAGCCGGGACCCAGAGTACAACCAACGATCGCTGCCTCCGTATGTGGACGCGCTGAAAGCCGCGGGCGCGGAGGCGGTTGTGGCGCCGCTTGCCGAGACGCGGGAGCGCGTGGTCGAGCTGCTGGCAGGGGTGCAGGGTGTTCTTCTGCCGGGAAGCCGGTACGACATCGATCCCCGGCGGTATGGGGAGGCGCGGGCGCCCGAGTGCGCCGAGGACGATCCCGAGCGCACAGCGGCCGATGAGCTGTTGCTCGAGGAGGCCTTCGGCCGGCGCAAACCGGTGCTCGCGATTTGCCACGGGGCGCAAGGCCTGAATGTATGGCGGAAGGGCGCGCTGATTCAGGATCTGAAGACGGCGGTCGATCATCGGCCTGGCCGCGACGTCGTCGAAGCGCATCCGGTGAGGATTGCGGAGGGATCGCGGCTGGCCGCTCTTCTGCCGGCGAGCACCGATGGAGTGGTTCAGGTGAACTCGAGCCATCATCAGGCGATTCGCTCGGCCGGTGAGAATCTGCGTGTGATCGCGGTCTCTCCCGGCGATGGAGTCGTCGAGGCCGTGGAGTTGGATTCGCCGGAGCACTTCGTAGTCGCAGTGCAGTGGCATCCCGAGCGCACCTACGCACAAAGCGCGTTCTCGCGAGCGATCTTCTCCGCGTTCGTGGATGCGGCGGAGGCGTGGAGGGCGTCCGGGACGGAAGGCGGCGAGTGAGCGATGAGTGCGAACAGCGCAGGTACGCGGCTCAACGCGCTGCTGGTCGAGGCGGGGCAGGAACCGCTGAGCAGTGAAACCGCGATGAAGTTCGAGGAATATGTTTCGCTGTTTGTTCGCTGGAATGCGCGAATCAACCTGAGTTCTATCCGGGACGAGGAAGGGATTCTATCAACGCATCTTGTTGAATCAATATATGTTGCGCGCACATTGCCCAATGGGATTGGCGCGCTGCTCGACTTCGGCTCCGGCGGAGGAATGCCGGGCATACCGATCGGGCTTTGCCGACCGGAGATCGCAGTCACGCTGGCCGAGTCGCAGGGCAAGAAAGCTGCGTTCTTGCAGGAGGCGGCGCGAGTCCTGGGAATTGCAGCAAAGGTCCATGCGGGGCGGGCGGAGACGCTCGGCGGCGACTTCGATTGCGTGATCCTTAGGGCCGTCGACAAGATGCCAAATGCCGTAGGGGCTGCGGTCGGGCTGGTGGCGCCGGGCGGCTTTCTGGCGCTGATGACGACGGGCGCCGATCTTCCCGCTCTGAAAGAAGCTGCCGGAAGGCAGTTCTCGTGGGGGGAGCCGGTCCGGATACCGGGCAGCGAATCGAAGCAGCTTGCGCTGGGCAAGAAGATCAGTTCTTGAGCTTGATCTCGACCAGCTTTCGGACGGAAGCCAAATCGCTCGATTTGCGAACGAACAATCGGACACCGGTTCCCTCCGCGTAGCGCTTGGCCTCGGCGATTGCCTTGAGCACGCTCTTGGGCAGATCGCTCGAGCGCGCGGCGGTGACGGCTTTGTCGCCCAGGACGAAGGACACCCGGAAGCAGCCTTCGCAGGGGCCGAGGTAGAGAATCGTTCGCTTCTTGAGGGTGGGGCGCAATCCCCACCCGTATTTGGGCGAGACTGACTTCCATTCCGCGCCGGCAATTCCTTGTGCTTCGAGCCAATCGAGGAGCTCCTTCCAAAGCGCCACGGTCGGTCCTAAGGCCGCGGCGACTTCCTTTTCCGGGGGCGGAGTTTTCCTGCCAATGAACGCGTTCGGGAGTTCCAAGCTTGCCTTCTTTCTGGATCCGTCTTTGATTTGGGTCCTCGGTCAGGGTTTGCGGAACCGTCCGCGAACGAGCAGCCCTAGTTTCCGTGAAAGACCGGGGGACGCTTTTCTAGAAAGGCACGAATGCCCTCCTGGTAGTCCTCGCTGTCGTAGACTTCGCGGCGAAGCGCCTGGAGCCGCTCGTAGGTTTCGGGAATGACGGGGTGAGCGTTGGCAAGGACGCGCATCTCCTCCTTCAAAACGGAGAGGACGAGCGGCGAGGTCTGGGCCATCTTGCGGGCCAGGTTCATGGTGAACTCTTCGAGCTCGGCGCGAGGAACCACGTGATTGATCACGCCGAATTCGGCGAGGCGGCGGGCGGGGACGGGCTCGGCGGTGAAGAGCATCTCCTTGAGCAGGTGCATTCCGGCCGCCTTGATGAGATTCAAGGTTCCATAAATGTCGTACGGCACGCCAAGCCTGGCGGGAGTGATGGCGAAGGTGGAATCGTCTGCGGCGACAATCACGTCGCAGCCGAAGGCCAGCTCGCAGGCGCCGCCCCAAACCGATCCCTCGATCATGGCGATCACCGGGTGAGGGAAATGTTCGATCTTGCGCACCACTTGGCGCAGGGGATCGTTGTAGGTGAGGGGGTCGCGGCCATTGGTCGGGAGTTCGCGCACATCGTGGCCTGCGGAGAAGACGTTGGTCCCCTTGGCTGCCCGCAGGATCACGGCGCGCACGGGGGCCGGGTCGAGGGAATCGAGGGCAAGAACGATGTCGTCGAGCAGGACTTTGCTCAGGGGGTTCACCTTGCCGTGGTTCATGGTGATGACGCCGATGACGCCATCGACGATCGAATGAGTCGCTGTCACGATCTGTCTCCGGGGTACGGATCGATAGTAGCCCGGTTTGGCGCGCGACGCGTGTGGGGAGTTGAGTAGTTTGGTACTTCGAGTGAACGGTCGCGAGCCCTGCGGAGAGATCGAGGCGGCGCGATTGTTCCACGTGGAACAATGGAAGGAAGAGAGGGCTTGGGCGGCAAGTGTTCCACGTGGAACATAGCTTCCCGGGTTCCATTTTGGCGCCGGCTCCAATGCGGGAATCGCGCGGGAAGCGCCTGTGAAATCGGAGCAAAACACCAGAAGTTTTCCACTGCGCGCCCGCATTTCTTCCGCCGGAATGACCCGCACTGCAACAGCGCGGAACCCCTTCCACAGGAACCGCTTGCTTCGTCTCCGCCAGCGAATCCTCCAGGCGCTTTCCACAGGTGTTGCCCGTTTCCCACAGCGCAAGCGGCTTCGTTTGCGGCTGCGGTCCCTTTACTCTGGAATGCCATGGGCAAGATCGTCGGCATCGTAAACCAGAAGGGCGGGGTAGGAAAGACGACCACGGCCATCAACCTGGCGGCGTGTCTGGCATTAGAAGGTCTCAGGGTCCTCCTGGCTGACTGCGATGCGCAGGCCAACGCCTCCTCCGGCCTCGGCCTTCAACGCGACGATAATCGGCATTCCGTCTACGATGTGATCGTTGGAGACAGCCTTGCGGAGCAGGTGATTCTCCCCACCGATGTCGAGCGGCTTTGGCTGCTTCCCAGCTCTAAGAACTTGACCGGCGCCAACATCGAGCTCGCGCAGGCGGAGGATCGCACCCTGCGGCTGCGTCACGGCCTTGAGCCCGTGAAGCCCAACTTCGATCTGATCGTTCTGGATTGCCCGCCGGCGCTCGACCTGCTCACACTCAACGTCTTGTCGGCCGCGGAGACCCTGATCGTTCCCATGCAGGCCGAGTACTTTGCCCTCGAAGGAATCTCGGAACTGATCTCGACCCTGGAGCGCGTGCGCGCCGCATACAATCCCACGCTCATGATCGAAGGCGTTCTGCTCACGATGTACGACGAGCGCACGAACCTGGCTCAACAGGTGACCGATACGCTCCGCGAGTACTTTCGCGAAATCGTGTATCGGACCGTGATTCCGCGCAACGTCCGCCTGGCGGAGGCGCCCAGCCATGGAAAGCCTGTGGCATTGTATGATCCCCGTTCACGCGGCGCAGAGGCCTATTTCGAGATGGCGGGAGAGTTTCTTGCCCGGAATCAAATCGAGAGCCCGCGCGCCGCGGAGCGCAGAGCACAGCCGGCGGATAGTGCCAAGCCACGGGGCCCGTTTTGGCCGTACTCCTGACCCGCAATTGCCTGCTGCCTTCTTCCTACCGCCGAAAGCCGCCAGGAGACAAAATTGCAGTCGTTCGAATTGAGGAATCCCCATGATGAATACTCCAGCCATTGACACGAAACGCCGCGCATTGGGCAAAGGGCTCGACTCCTTGCTTCCGCGCGTTCACACCGCGCCGGTGCCCGAGGCCGAGGGCGGAAAGCCCCGTGAGATTCCCCTCGACCAGATCGATCAGAATCCGTTCCAGACACGGTCGCAGGTGAATCAGGACCAGTTGGCCGAGCTGGCAGCATCGATTTCGGCGAACGGCGTGGTTCAGCCGGTACTCGTCCGCCCGCTGGCCGGGGGCCGCTACCAGCTCATCGCGGGCGAGCGGCGCTGGCGGGCATCGAAGCTGGCCGGCAAGACGACCGTTCCGGCCATCCTGCGCCAGGTCTCCGATGAGCAAGCAATGGAGATCACGATCGTCGAGAACCTGCAGCGCGCCGACCTGAACCCAATGGAGCAAGCCCGCGCCTTCGAGCGGCTCTCGCGCGAGTTCCACATGACGCAGGAACAGATGGCGCAGCGCACCGGAAAGGACCGGGCGACCGTCGCCAACTTCCTTCGTTTGCTTAAGTTACCGTCATCGGTGCAGGCGCGAGTCGAGACCGGAGAGCTGACCTTCGGGCACGCCAGGACCCTGTTGGCTCTCGAACATGCCGAGGAGATCGAAGGGGCGGCGCAACGGATCGTCGACCGTTCGCTTTCTGTTCGCCAGACAGAGACGTACATCCAGGAACTCCTCGATCCCAGCCGCAAGGCGAAGAAAGCCGCCAAGCAGCCGCCTCAGGTGGATCCCAATGTGCGCGACGCGCAGGAGCGGCTGCAACGCGCGCTCGGACTCAAAGTGACAATCGAGGACCGCAAGGGCCGCGGAAAAGTCATCATCGAGTACGCGAGGCTTGAGGACTTCGACAACTTGATGGAGCGGTTCGCCGCCGAGTGAAATCGAGAGAGACCGGCCCCGCACGGACGATCGCAGCGGAACAGAATTCATCAACAGAGCCCGAGAAAAATCTGATAATCTGACACCATGGATCCAGTCACCATCAGCGTCACCGAGGCATCGCGGAACTTCGCCGACTGCGTCAGCCGCGCGCGCTATCAGGGCACAAGCTTCATTCTGCTCAAGGGCGGCACGCCGGTCGCGTGGCTTGTGCCGGCCGCACGAAAGCCGAAAAAAGGAATCGAACTTGCGGCGGCGCTTCAAAAAGCCGCCGAGGGCGTTCACGTCGGCGAGGAAGAAGCCACCTCCTGGCTTCATGATCTGGAACAGGCTCGCGGATCGCTGCAGCCGCAGGTGAGACCGTGGCGTTTCTAATCGATGCTGATGTGATCATTCAAGCCGAGCGCAGAGCGATCGACTTCGACGCTTGGCTGCGCTCGCAGCCCAACGAGGAAGTCAAGATCGCCGCTATTACGGTCGCCGAGCTATGGCGCAGCGTAGAGCGCGCAACCGGCGTGCATCGCGCCAAGCGGCAGAAGTTTCTCCAGCGCGTGTTGTCGGTCTTCGACGTGGTGCCCTACACGGAACTGGCGGCCGCCGAACACGCGCGCTTGTGGGCCGATGTTGAATCCACCGGCCAGAGAATGAGCCCGTTCGACTTGATGCTTGCGGCAACGGCTCGCGAGTGCGGCGCAACGATCGTCACCCTCAATACGAGGCGCTTCGCAGCCGTTCAGGGACTGACGGTGGTGAAGCCGTAGGCAACAGCGCTACCGATCCGAACGCACGATGCAAACCGGGGCAGCAGTCGCGTATGACGCCCGCCCAAGAGAAGGAGTTCTGCATGAAAACCCGGTTGCAGAAGGTGCGCCGTAGCGTGATCGTCGTGGCATTGCTGGTTATTGTGCTTCCCTGTATGCGTGCGCAGGAACGATGGACCGAGGCCCAGGCGAACGCCTGGTACGAGGCGCAGCCCTGGCCGGTCGGCGCGAATTTTCTGCCTTCGACAGCCATCAACGAGCTGGAGATGTGGCAGCCCGATACCTTCGATCCCAAGACCATCGACCGTGAACTCGGCTGGGCCGAAGCGATCGGCATGAACACGATGCGCGTCTTCCTGCACAACCTGCTCTGGGAGCAGGATCCGGAGGGATTCAAGCAGCGCATCGATACTTTCCTGACGATTGCTGCGCGCCATCACATCCGTATCGTGTTTGTGCTCTTCGACTCCTGCTGGGACCCGTTCCCCAAACTGGGCCCGCAGCACCCTCCCATTCCAGGCGTGCACAACTCGGGCTGGGTGCAGGCGCCGGGAGCTGCCGTGCTCTCCGATCCCGCGCAGTACCCGCGGCTTGAGAAGTACGTGAAGGGCGTAGTGGGCGCATTCGCCGGCGATTCGCGCATCTTGGCATGGGACGTGTGGAACGAACCCGATAACGGCAACGACAGCTCCTATGCGAAGGGCGAACCCAAGGACAAGAACCAGATCGTTCTCCGCCTGTTGCCGCAGGTCTTCGCGTGGGCGCGCAGCGTACACCCCACGCAGCCGCTCACCAGCGGAGTGTGGCACGGCGACTGGAGTTCGCTCGACGCCATGCCGCCTGCGGCGCGCGTACAGATTGAAGAATCCGATGTGATCAGCTTCCACGATTATTCTTGGCCCGAGGAGTTCGAGAAGCGCGTGAACGAGTTGCAGCAGTTTCACCGCCCGCTGATCTGCACCGAGTACATGGCGCGCGGCAACGGGAGCACCTTCGACACCATCCTCCCGATTGCCCACCAATACCGCGTGGCAGCCATCAACTGGGGCCTTGTCGCCGGCAAGAGCCAGACCTATCTGCCGTGGGACTCGTGGCTGCATCCATATGTCAACGAGCAGCCGCCCATCTGGTTTCACGAGGTTTTTTATCCCGACGGCAAGCCCTACCGCGAGCGCGAGGTGGAGATCATCCGCGACCTGACCAGCGGCAAACAACCTCCACTGTGACGTTGCTTTGCCACGCTCGGAGATATATCCTTCTGATTCTGATCGTTTCTGACTGCGGCTCCTCTGCACGGCGGGGGAGCCGGTCTTTTTGTTCAATCCGATTCTCAGAGACCCCAACGGAGACGGAACCATGGCCCTCCAACCCGTCACCTCAATCAAGAACGCACCCGGCGCGGTGCAATCCATCCCCGTCGTGTTGAACGGTCGAACTCTCGAAGCCAACCGGCGCATTCCGCTGAATGCGGATTGGGTGGAAGGCGTACGCGTAAACACCAGCGCCGTGGAGCGCCGCGCGGCGACGCTGACCGGCCGGCGCACCGTTAAAAAAGAGAACCAGGCGGCGTGGCTGTTGCGCGCGATTGCCTGCATGGACCTGACCACGCTGAGCGGCGACGATTCGGCCGAGCGCGTGCGGCGGCTGTGCGCCAAGGCGCGCAATCCGATCGAGCGGCGCATCGTCGAAGGTTTCGGCATTGAGGATCTGCACCTGACGGTCGGCGCGGTGTGCGTCTATCACGCATTTGTCGAGACGGCGGTGAAGGCGCTCGACGGTTCGGGCATTCCCGTTGCGGCAGTCTCGGCCGGGTTCCCGGCGGGGTTGTCGCCGCTGAGCGCCCGCGTTGAGGAGATTCACCGCAGCGTCGAGGCTGGCGCACAGGAGATCGACATCGTAATCACCCGCGCGCACGTCTTTAACGGCGAGTGGCAGGCGCTCTACGACGAAGTCGCCGCGTTCAAAGAAGCGGCGGGGCCGGCGCATCTCAAAACGATCCTCGGGACCGGCGACCTGATGACCCTGCGCAACGTGGCCCGCGCGAGCTGGGTGGCGATGATGGCCGGCGCGGACTTCATCAAGACGTCGACGGGCAAGGAATCGGTGAACGCCACGCTCCCGGTTTCGCTGGTCATGGTCCGCTGCATTCGCGATTACGCAGAGCGCACAGGCATGGCGGTCGGCTTCAAGCCGGCGGGCGGCATTCGTACGGCGAAGCAATCGCTGGACTGGCTGGCGCTGATGAAAGACGAGTTGGGCCGGCCGTGGCTGGAGCCATCGCTGTTCCGTTTCGGCGCAAGCGGCATGTTGGGCGACATCGAGCGCCAGTTGGAACACCATCTCACCGGCCGGTACTCGGCCACATACCGGCACCCCGTCGCATAAGTTCGGCGAGGGAGGAGACGCCATGAGCATTGCGGAAAAGTTCTTGACCATGGAGTACGGCGCCGCGCCGGAGGATCCCAAGGAAGTGATTCAGTGGCTGGAGCGGCACCATCGCCGGTTTGAGGAGTTCATTGGCGGCGCGTGGGTGAAGCCCGCGAGCGGCGAGTACATGACGACCAGCGATCCCTCGAACGGCGAGGCGCTGGCCGAAGTCGCCAAGGGCAATGCCGACGACGTGGAAGCCGCGGTGGCGGCGGCGCGCAAAGCTTTGCCCGCGTGGCAGGCGCTGAGCGGCCACGAGCGCGCGCGGTATTTGTACGCTCTCGCCCGGCAGGTGCAGAAGCACTCGCGGCGGCTGGCGGTTCTCGAGACGATGGACAACGGCAAGCCGATCCGCGAGAGCCGCGACATCGACATCCCGCTGGTCGCGCGGCACTTCTACCACCATGCGGGCTGGGCGCAGTTGCTGGAGCAGGAATTTCCCAATTCCACGGCGTGCGGCGTTGTCGGCCAGGTGATTCCGTGGAACTTTCCGCTTCTGATGTTCGCCTGGAAGGTGGCTCCGGCGCTGGCCGCGGGCAACACCGTCGTCATCAAGCCGGCGAAGTACACGCCGCTCACCGCGCTGGCGTTCGCCGAGCTAGCGATGGAAGTGGGCCTGCCGCCCGGCGTGCTCAACGTCCTCACCTGCGACGCGAAAACCGGCCAGGCGCTCATCGAGCACCCCGGCATCGACAAGGTCGCGTTTACGGGATCGACCGAAGTCGGCCGGACGATTCGGAAGGCCACAGCGAACTCGACCAAGAAACTCTCGCTCGAGCTGGGCGGCAAATCGCCGTTCGTTGTCTTCGACGATGCCGATCTCGATTCCGCTGTCGAAGGCGTGGTCGACGCGATCTGGTTCAACCAAGGCCAGGTGTGCTGCGCGGGCTCGCGCCTGCTGGTGCAGGAGCGCGTGGCCGAGACGCTCTACGCCAAGATCCGCGCGCGGATGGAGACATTGCGCGTGGGACCGCCGCTAGACAAGGCCATCGACATTGGCGCGATTGTTTCGCCGGTGCAGCTTGAGACCATCCGCAAGATGGTCGACGCCGGCGTAGCCGAGGGCGCGAAGTGCTGGCAGCCGGGCACTCCACTGCCCGAAAAGGGCTGCTTCTACCCGCCCACGCTGCTCACCGACGTGCATCCGGCCGCGACCGTCGTCCAGGAGGAAATCTTCGGCCCGGTGCTCGTCGCCATGACCTTCCGCACTCCGGCCGAGGCGGCGGAACTGGCCAACAACACCGTCTATGGGCTGGCGGCAAGCGTGTGGAGCGAAAACATCAACGTCGCTCTCGACCTGACTTCGAAGGTCAAGGCCGGAGTGGTGTGGATCAACTCGACCAATCAGTTCGACGCGGCCTGCGGCTTCGGCGGCTATCGCGAGTCGGGCTATGGACGCGAGGGCGGACGCGAAGGCATGCTCGAATACCTGACGCCGAAGTGGCTGCGCGGGCTGCCCGCGGCGCCGGCCAAGGCGGCAAAGGTCGAGACCCCGGACGAAGAGTCGGGATTTACCCCTGTGGGCTCTCCAATCGACCGCACCGTCAAGCAGTACATCAGCGGCAAGCAGGCGCGGCCGGACTCCGGCTACTCGTTCCCGGTGTACGGGCGCGAGGGCGAGTTGCTGGGCGAAGCGCCGCTCGGGAACCGCAAGGACATCCGCAATGCGGTCGAAGCCGCGCGCAACGCGACCGGCTGGGCCAAGACCACGGCGCACAACCGCGCCCAGGTCCTCTACTTTCTCGCGGAGAACATGATCCAGCGCCGCGACGAAATCGCGGATCGGCTCGCGCGCGTCGTCAGCAAGGAGCAGGCGGTTGTCGAAGCCGATCTCGCGATCCAGCGGATCTTCAGCTATGCCGCATGGGCCGACAAATACGAGGGCGTGGTACACCATCCGCCGGGCCGCAACATCGTGATCGCGATGCCCGAGCCGGTGGGCGCGATTGGCATTCTGGCGCCGAGCGAAGCGCCGCTCCTCGGTCTGCTCTCGCTGGTTCTGCCGGCGATCGCAGTGGGCAACACCCTCGTCGCCGTTCCTTCGGAGCGCTATCCGCTGATTATCGGCGACCTCTACCAACTCCTCGACACGAGCGATGTGCCGGGAGGCGTGGTCAATCTTGTTGCCGGTCGGCCGACGGAGCTGGCCAAAACGCTGGCCGAGCATGACGGCATCGAGGCCGTCTGGTGCTTCCGGAGCAACGAAGAGGCGACCATGGTCCGCGCCGCGTCCATCGGCAATATGAAGCAGGTTTGGACCAACGACGGTCACCAGTACGACTGGTTCAACCCCGCGCAAGCCGAGGGTCGCTGGTTCTTGCAGCACGCCACGCAGGTGAAGAACATCTGGACGCCGTACGGAGAATGAAACTGCCCGACCGATTCGAGAACCCGGCATAGAAGGCCACGCCAGGATCGTCAATTCCTTACTGCCGGCTCGAGGTATCGATCAGCAGCACCCAGTCGCTGTTGCCGGCGTGGTTCTTTGCTGCTGGAGTAAATTGCCGGGTCCCGGTGTTCGGAAATCTCCCACCTGGGACTGCATGGTAGGTCCCATTCGTTGGGTCAAACCACTTGGCAGTGGCGGGGCCTTTCAGGCGACTCATATTCAAAGTGACTGGGCGCGCGGTTGGCAGATAAATAACCACATACGATCCGTCAACTGTCCTGGCGGCTGTCGCATAGTCGCTCTGGCTCACGCCAAGGGGCATCTGAGTCGTGAGCGCCCCGGAATTGAAGAGGATTTCGCCGCGGCCAAAGGTTCCAAAACCAGCCGTTACGACCGCGTGCTGTTGGTCGGGAATCAGGTTCTGCCAGGGCAGCGATGAAAAGAAATCCTTCCAGATCGTAAGCTGCGATACACCGAGGGTGTCGATATGGGAGCCCCACCCCGCCGGAAGGCTCCAAGTGTAGCGATTGCCATAGAATTGCCCCACCCCGCCGCTCAGCATGGTCCAGTATTCCTGGCGCCGCAGCACTTCGGGCGTTCCAAAGTCCGACGGCACACCGACCTCTTCGAGGTCGTAATGCGCCTCCACAAGATAGGTTGGCATCACTGGCGTCTGATTGTAGCTATGCAGCATTTGAATGTAGGTCGCCGAGTAGGTATAGGTGCCGTTGAGCGAAAGGATAGGAGCCCAGGATCGATCGTCGAGAGACGAACTTGTGTTGTAGTTGATTTCGACACTCTGAAGCTGTTCCGGAGCAACCGACTGAATTCCCTTCGCTACAGCTTGTACCAAAGCATCGTCGGAGGGAATGCGCCAGTTGTTGAAGTCATTCCCGCTGATCCACGCAACATTGGGAAAGCGCTTGTACCGGCGGCCAAGGTACTGGCCGTAAGCGTATGCCGCGGCGAGGCCATTGTTGCGCAATGTTTGCAGCCAGCCATTGGTCTCCGCCGGATTGATGAAAACCAAAATTCCATGTTTTGCCGCAAGCTGAATCACGTGGTCGAGACGCGTAAAGTAAGCCTCGTTGGGCTTCGACAGATCGTAATGCGTGTAGTCCATCCTGCCCGCCTTGAGGCCAGGGAAAGGAAGACTGCCGTCGCGATCGGCGCCGGTGCCGTCATCTGTCCCGCCCGACACGAATCCAGTGAAAGGAAGAATGCCGTCGGGGGTGGCAGCGGACTTGTTATCCGGGAAGTCCGAGCCAGCGCAGGCCAAATCGATCCAACCCGCCGTGTTGAACCCGTGCGCCTGCCGGTCAGCAAAATACTTTTCGGCATCTGCCTCGCTCAGCCGGCCCATGAGTCCCTGCGGAGAATCTCCCACGATCAGAAACGGCCTATTCTTCTGGTCCACAAGATAGCGGTGGTTCGCACTCAGCTTGAGCGGGTAAACGGGCAAAGTGGCGCCGGAAGATTGAGCAGGCGCCGCACCTTCCTGTCCTTTTGCCGCAACCAGGCTTGGGCAAATGAGCGATATGACCGCTGCAAGCGCGATCGACAATGAACAATGCCGGAAGGTTCCGAATCTCACTTTGACGCCCCTAAGCCATGAATCATAAGCGACCCGCGGAAAAACGCAATTTCTGTCTCACTGCCGGTGTCCATTCTGCCTACAGCGGTTCCAGAATTGCTGTACCCCGGAACCACTGCTGTTGAGTGGCGTTTTCCTTAAGAAAACGCCACCTTTCGCCACCCTCAAAAGGGCACGTGAATTCTGGAACCGCTCTAAGACTCCGCGCCACCGTGCGAATCATAAGAGCCCTCTCCTCGAATCCCGCCGGATCATCGCGGTAGCGCTCCGGACCTTGGTCTATTTTCCGATGCAGAAGGTGGAGAAGATCAGGTTCAGGATGTCGTCTGGAGTGGTCTGGCCGGTGAGCGAGTCGAGGGCCCAGAGCGCGCGGTAGAGGTCGAGCAGGATCATCTCGTGGGGAATGCTGGCGTCGTTGGCCTTGGCGGCATCGGCCAGAGCGGAGAGCGCTGTGGCGACGGCTTGGTGCTGGCGTAGATTGGTCAACATCCCAGGCTCGGCCGCGGCGCCGCCCGTGGCGAGCGCGAGAATCCGCTCGCGCAATGCGGCGATTCCTTCCCCGGTCAGTGCGGAGGTTGCGAGGGCGGGAAGGCCGCCCGCCGCAGGATCGTCCTTTCGCGCCGGTGCGGCGCCATTTGTCACGAGATCGCTCTTGTTGAGGACGACAATCGCCTGGCCCTCGACCGCGGCGAGAAGGCGGCGCTCTGCATCGTTGAGCGGCTGGGTGGCGTCGACGACGACCAGCACCAGCGCCGCATCGGCCAGGGCTTCGTGGCTGCGGCGGATGCCGAGCTGCTCGGCTTCTTCGATCGCTTCGTGCTTGCCCTCTCGCAGGCCGGCCGTGTCGACCAGTTCGATCGGGATGCCGCCCAGGGAGATGCGTTCGGTGACCAGATCGCGCGTGGTGCCGGGCGAGGCGGTGACGATCGCGCGGTCGCGTTCGACGAGGCAGTTGAAGAGCGAGCTCTTCCCCACGTTCGGGCGGCCTACGATGGCCAGCGTCAACCCGTCGTGAACGATGCGCCCGCGCGCGAAAGATGCTTCGAGCGCGGCGAGCAGCGGGGAGAGTTCGCCGATGCGCCGGGCGATCTCTGCCTGCTGCGTTACCTCGACGTCGTCCTCGGCAAAGTCGATGCCCGCTTCAAGCAGAGCGATCAAATCCACGAGCGCCTGCTTCGACGGCGTCACGCGGCGGCTGAGCGCTCCGCCCATCTGGCTGGCGGCCTGGCGCACCTGGGTGAGCGTCTGCGCTTCGATGAGGTCGCGAACCGCCTCCGCCTGCGTCAGATCGAGCCGGCCGGAAAGAAAGGCGCGCTGAGTAAACTCTCCAGGCTCCGCCAGCCGCGCGCCGAGCTTGAGCGCGCGCCGCAACAGGAACTCGAGCACAACCGGGGAGCCATGCGCCGCAATCTCAACCAGGTCCTCGGCGGTGTAGGAATTGGGCGCGGCGAAGAGCGTCACGAGCGCTTCGTCGATGCGGGCAGCACCAGCGTCTTCCGAGTCGAGCACGTCGGCCAGGCGGGCGCGGGCGTGCTCGAGCGGCTGATGCGGGCGCACGAGTTGCGATGCGATCGACACAGCCTGAGGCCCGCTCAGGCGCACGATCCCGATGCCGCCACGGCCCGGCGGCGTAGAGATCGCGGCGATCGTGTCGGTGCGGGTCTCGCGTTCGGCCATCGTCAGCCCCCAGTGTAGTTGCTCGGAAACCCCGTTGCAGAGCGAAGCCAATTGGAGGATCATGACAGCAACGACTCTTTGGGCCGGCGGACCCTCGAAAGTTCGTGAGCCGCCGCGACCGGATCGCCCCGTGAAACCTCCTCCACCGGGGAACGTGAGAGTCGTCTCTTTCGCGATTCTCTTCTATTTTGGCTTGCGAGCCTCGATTGGCTCGAGGTGAAAGCGATGAGTGTTCGTAAATTGGCTGCGCTGAAGTTCTTTGCGTTGTTGTTTCTGCTGCCGGGTTTGGCGGGCTTGATCGTCTCCGCGGCGATCTCGACGCATTATCTGGATACCATGCCCCAGCAGCCGGTCCCCGAGGAGAATCGCATGGTTCCGCGCGGAATCCACGGCACAACCGTGTATCAGACACCCGCCCAGGACGTTCGCCTGACGTTAATCGAGGACTCGTCGGTCGGGGTTTTCCTTGTGGGGCTTGCGCTGGGCGTGGTTTACCTGGAGAAGTGGGCGGGCATGCAATCGGCAGCCGCCGAAGAGGAGACCGGGCTGGCGGAGCATTCGCGCTGATTCGCCGGTTGGGCCGCGGCGCCCTTTTCCGCGGATTGCGATCCTCTACAATAAGCCGATGCCGGAACTGCCCGAAGTGGAGACTATCGCTCGCGGGGTAGACAAGCGCCTGCGGGGCGATCGCGTCGCTCATGCCTGGTTCTCGAAAGAACCACAACCTTTCAAGACGCCGCGCTCGGACCAGGCAAAAGGACTTGCGGGCCGCGCGATCCTGGCCGTCCACCGCACGGGGAAACACATCGTGTTCGAGCTGGGCGAGGCGTGCGGAAGCGGCGCGACGCGCCGAAACGACAGCGCTGCGAAACCGCAAGGCGAAGCCAAACCACAGGCGCAGTGGATCGTTCACCTGGGCATGACCGGCCGATTGCTGGTGACGACGCCCGAGACCCCGGTTGAGCGGCACACCCATGCACGGCTGGCCATGGCAAGCGGCCGTGAGCTGCGCTTCGTCGATCCGCGCAAGTTCGGCCGACTTGAGTTCCGCGACCTGGGGCGAAGAGCAGCGTTCGAAGCGCCAGGCGCCGAGCCGCTTACAATCGGCGCGCAGGAATTCGCGGCGCTGTTCCGCGAACGGCGCCTCTGCATCAAGGCCGCCTTGCTGAACCAGACCTTGCTGGCAGGGGCGGGCAACATCTATGCCGATGAAAGCCTGTTTCAGGCCGGAATCCGGCCGCGGCGGCGGGCCAACCGGCTGACCGGCGCCGAGCTTGAGCGGCTCCGGATGGCGCTCCGCCAGATCCTCCGCCACGCAATTCGGTTAGGAGGGTCTTCGGTCTCGGATTACGTGGATGCCGACGGCAGCCGCGGTTTCTTTCAGTTCGAGCACTGCGTGTACCAGCGCACGGGCGAGCCCTGCCGTCGCTGCCAAACGCCCATCCGGCGCGTGATCGTCGGCGGCCGCGGCACCCACTACTGCCCCACGTGCCAGCGCTGAATGACGTCGGCTGAAGTTCGAGCGGCTCCATTTTTTGGGAGGAATTCCGTCAATTTGCTTCCAGAATCCAGAAAATCTTGGAATAAGGATCGTATAAAGATCTGAAAACAAAGAAGACCCTAAACGGAACCCCGATTGCAAGGTAGAGAGCGCCAGTGATATGTGGGCTGCTGGAGAAAGACGCGGCTAGCCCAGGTAGCACCGGGTACCCGGCACGAGCAACCGCCAACGAGCGGCCCTCAAAAGGGAGAAGCCGGCCGGGGAGCCCAAAACAGGAGCGGAGGAGACGATCCACGCTCCCCAATTGCTGGGAGGCCAGTGACCAGCGCGGAGGCCAGGAACGCCACCTGAACGGGTGGCGTTTCGTGCATTCAGGGCCCAACTTCCCAGGGCGCCGCCACTCATAGCAATTCGATCTTGAGGGTTCCGCGGATCGTTACCAAAAGATGCTTCTGCCCGGGAGGCCCACTTGCCAGAGGTGGACCTTCCCTGTAGTATCGAATTTGCCTATCAAGCGGCTGACGCGGGCCCCCGGAGCATTGGGTAGAGCAAGCTCGCCGCCAAGCAAGCCAACTTCGTCCGGCAGTCGCATTTCATCGTGCTGTGCGTGGTGAAGGCTTGCATAGGAAAAGGGCATCGTCTGAGAAAAGCAGAGGCCGCGCCGAGTCGATCCCGGTGATCGGAAGGACTGGATCGACGGCTCCCGCGCAGCGAACGGCAATCGCATTTTCACAGAAGCTCAAGGGGTGGAACCAACAAGGCCGAGTTGCGGAGACGATTGAGATAGCGCTCCGCCGAGGGTTCTCCGCGCGAGAGGCAACGACCGCGCCGATCGATAAAGGGAATGCCCCGACTGGGCTCTGCCGCGTTTCCCGGGGGTAGCCGGGAAGACGCGTGCATGGGTCACGCAGCTCCGTAACAAGAGCAAAACGCGCAATTCAACGCGCCAGAGAGCAAAGCACCAGGAAGCACACGCATCATGACAACAGAAACGATACAACCCCAGCTCGAACAGGGGCCTTCTCCTGACGCCGGTCAGATGCAGCAGCAAGAACATCGCCGGCGCCGGCGCCGCCGCCGCAAGAACAAGTCGAGCCAACAGACCGCCGCGCAAGCCCAGCCGGCGCAGGGGCAGCCGCAGATGCAGGCGCCCGCGCCGCAGCAATCGGCGCCGCCAAAGCCGGTGCATCAGCACCAGAGCCGCAAAAAGAAGCGGTTCTTCCAGAAGCAGCAAGCGCCCGCGCCGCAGCCAGGCAACAGCATCGCGGGGCCGCCGCAAGGAAAGCGCAAGGTAAGGCAAAAGGGGCCGCGCGCCTTCGTCGGCCCTATGGACCACAGCTATCGCGCGGTCAACGGGAATGTTGCCGACGGGCCGCCCTCAACCATCCCGGTGGCGGGCAACGGGCACAGCAGCGGGTATTATCCCGAGGTTTACGCGCCGCAGCCGGCCGCTCCCCCCCGCGAAGACGCACCCACGCGGATCTATTGCTTCATCGAGGATCTGTTCTTCCTGGCCAAAATCCAGGAGACGGCGCGCAAGCTGGGCGTGAAGGTCGAGTTCGTCAAGGGAGAAAGCAAGGAAGCGGCGGCGCGCATTTGCGACGCGCCGGAAAACGAAAAGCCCGCCCTGCTGGTCTTCGACCTGAACAATCTGAACGCCAAGCCCATGGCGCTGATTCCCAAGTTCAAGAGCAAATTCAAGAAGGCGGTCTCGATCATCGGCTTCCTCAACCATCTTCAGGGCGACCTGAAGTTGAAGGCGCTGGAGGCGGGATGCGACGTGGTGATGCCGCGCTCGGCCTTCTCGCAGAGCCTGCCGGTCCTGCTCCGCCGCTACGGCGTGGAAGAGGAAGAGGAGTACTCGCAACAGCCCGTGTGAGAAGCAGGGAATCTGGAACAGAAAACGAGGGCGCGCCATTGCGGCGCGCCCCTTTCGTCTGAGCAATCTATCCTGGGGGCCAGGTGAGCGATCGTCCGCCGAGCAGGTGAAGGTGGAGATGATCCACGGTCTGGCCGCCGTCGGCGCCGGTGTTCGCAACAACGCGGTAGCCCTTCGCCAGTCCCTTCTGGCGCGCGATCTCCGCCGCAACCCATGCCAAGTGACCGAGCAACGCGCGGTGATCCTTGCCGGCCTCGTCGAGGGAGTCGATGTGCTCGCGGGGAACGATCAGCACGTGCACAGGCGCCATAGGGTTGATGTCGGCGAATGCGTAGACGAGTTCGTCCTGGTAGACGGGGGTGGAGGGAATCTCTCCGGCGGCGATCTTGCAGAACAGGCAACTCATAGCGAGTCCAGTGTACACGGAGAGCGGAGCGTCGCCGAGTAAGCCACGCTAGGTTTTGGTCAAGCGGGACACAAATGCATCGAGCGGCTCGAAGCGGACCTTCAGCGATCCGTAGTTGCGCTGGAACGCGGCTTTCACGTCGGCGGCCAGCACGAAATTCTCGCCCGCGGGATGCAGCCTCCGGAACGCCGCGAGATTCGTGGCATCGAAGCCGGTTGCCGACCACTTGCACTCGATCGCCGTGGGCTTGCCGCCGCGCGCGAGCAGAACGAAATCGATCTCGTGCCCGCGCTTGTCGCGCCAATACTGAACGTCGCGCGCCTGCGTCCGCGCCATGATCTCGTTCAGCACGAAGTGCTCCCACAAGTTCCCAAGGTCTTCCTTGCGCAACTCGCGCCACCCGCGATATGCGCAAACGAAGCCCGTGTCGAATCCGTAAACCTTCGGAGCGGAGACGATCTCGCTCTGCCTGCGCGCGCTGTATGGGCGAATGACGTGGGCAACGAAAGTGGCCTCCAGAACGCGCAGATAGTTGGTGATCGTGCTCCGGTTTACCTCGCAGGGACCGGCAAAGCGAGTTGCCTCAAATAGACCGCCGCTCTGTGCCAGCAGCAGCTCGGTCAGCTTTTGAAAGGGGTCCTTGCGTTCCAGCCGGAACAGTTCCTGGATGTCCTTGGCCCAATAGGAGTCCATCCATTCCTGGAACTCGCGCTCTTCCACCTTTCGCTGCAGAAGGAACGGGGGCAATCCGCCGCGCAAAAGCCTTGGCTCCAGTTTCGTCCGCTTGGCATCGGCGAGATCGGAAAGGCACATCGGCGTCAGCCACACGTCGCGCTTGCGGCCGGTCAGGGTGTCGCGAAACCTGCGCGATGCGCCGAGAGTCGAAGAGCCGGTGGCGATAATGTGCACATTGCGATAGTGGTCGGCGGCAATCTTCAACAGCTCGGAAGGATTGCTTAGACGGTGAATTTCGTCGAGAACGACTCGTTTGCCGCGCAAGCCGTCCAGAAAGGCCTCGGGATCCTCCATCCGGCGGCGCGCGCTGGGCAGCTCGCAGTCGAAGTACTCGATCCGCGGCAGGCTTTGACAGAGACTGGTCTTCCCCACGCGCCGCACTCCGTGAAGCCAGAGCACGGAGCGCTGCTTCCAGGCCCTCTCGAGCAAATCCTGCCAATAATGCCTCTGAACCATATGCGAACAGAATCGCATATAGTGACACTAAACGTCAACCCGTTCGCGTTTGGTTTAATGCTTCCCGTGCCCTGGGGCACGCACCAGCAAGCCGCTCTGTCAATGCGGCAAAGCCGGAATTATTCAGTGTTTGCGGGCGCGCTCGCGCTGGAGCTCGCGATATACCTCGCTCTTCGACCGGCCCAGCTCGCGAGCCAGGCGCTTCAGCGCTTCCTTTTCGTCGATGCCGCTCTCGGACACCATGCGCGCGACACGGGCGGCGATCTTCTCTTGAGCGACAGCCGCGCCCGGAGCGCTGCCGGACGATGCGGCCTGGCTGGGCGCTTCGATCAGCAGCGTGATCTCGCCGCGCAACCGATCGCGGCCCGCGAGTTCACGCCGCACGCCGGCGACGGTCCCACGCAAGAACTCCTCGTGGACTTTGGTGAGTTCTCGCGCCACAACAATCCGCAACTCCGGCCCCCAGACCGCTTCGAGGTCGGCGAGCGTCGAGAGCAGGCGATGCGGCGCTTCGTAGACAATCATTGTCCGAGCCGAATCGCGCGTTTCGGCGGCGAGATTCTCGATGCGCGTACGCCGTGCGCCGGCTTTCTCGGGCAGGAAACCGAGAAACGTGAATTCATCGGCGGGCAGGCCGGAAGCAATCAACGCACTGATGGCTGCATTGGCGCCAGGAACGGGAAAAACGGGGACGCCCGCGGTGATGGCCTCGCGGACCAGCCAACTGCCTGGATCGCTCACCGCCGGAGTTCCGGCATCGGAGACCAAGGCGATGCGCGCACCGGACTCGAGCTCCCGCACCAGCCCGACGGCGCGCTCGCGCTCGTTGTGCTCGTGGCAGCTCACAGTGGGCCTGGCGATCTGGAAGTGGTTGAGCAGCTTCTGTGTTTGGCGGGTATCCTCGCAGGCGATGCGGTCCACTCCGCGCAGCACCTCGAGCGCGCGCAGCGTGATGTCACCGAGGTTGCCGATGGGAGTGGCGACCAGGTAGAGGCCGGGAGCGAGGGGCGTGTCGTCGCTAGGCATGGTTCGATTCAAAGATACTAGGGAACAGGGAACAGGGAACAGAGAACAGGGAACAGAAGGTGGGGACCGCGGCTATTCGTCGGCTTGCTGGCGCTCGATGCGGCGCTGCTCGGCCAGCAGGGCCATGGAGTTCATCAGGTTCTGCACGCTGACGATGCCCACCACGCGGCCGCTCTCGGTGACGGGAATCAGCGCCAGGCCGCGGCCGGCGGTGAGGCGGCGGATGGTCGCGCCGAGCGTGTCCTCGGGCCGCGCCACCTGGAAGGCGCGCGACATGACCGCCTGCACGTAGCCGTTGCCCTCGCTACGCAGAGCGTCGACGATGCGCTGGCGCGAAACGATGCCCACCAGTTGCGGGCCGCGCACCACGGGAAAGTCCTCCTGCAGCGAGTGCACGCAGCGGTAGAGAGCGTCGGCCAGCGTGTCGGAGGGCGAGAGCGTGGCAAAGTCGGTCAGCATCACTTCGCGCATCCGCACGGTATCGACCACCGACTGGAAGAACACTCCCTGATCCTCGATCTGTGCGCCGATCATGATGAAGCATCCGGCGAGAAAGAGCCACGGCTCCTGCGCCAACATGCCGCCCAGCATGGCGGCCAGGGCCAACGCTTGCCCAACGCCGGCAGCGGCGCGGCCGGCGGGAGCATATCCGTGCTTGCGGGCGAAGGCGTTACGGATGAGGCGGCCGCAATCGAGAGGATATGCGGGGAACAGGTGGAGAAAACCCAAGCCAGCCTGCAACCAAACCAGGCTGCGCAGCAGATGAGCGGGAGTGACGAAGGGATGGTCGAGAAGCCGCACATCGCCGGAGGCGCCCAGGATAATGCCGGCAGCGGCGATCGCCACACTCCAGTTTGCCAGCGGTCCGGCCGCCGCGAGCGCGAACTGGCCGGCGCCCTGGTTGGCGATCTCCTGGCTTTCCGGGTTGGCGTACGCGAACAGGCCGCCGATGGGAAGCAGCAGAATGGCGCGGAGGCGCATACCGAGCCATGCGGCCACAAGAAGCCGCGCGGTCTCGCGCACTACGACGGCCGTCACCAGCAGAAGAAAAAGAGCCAGGCTCCGCGGCCAGCCGCTGACGCCGCTGATCGCGAACAGCACGAAGACAAGGAGCGGGAAGAAGATGTGAAGACGCATCTCCACGCCCATCCATCGGCCCAGGGGAATCGACCAACCGCGCATACGTCGATTGTAGAGGCTCCGGGTGGGGAGGCATCGGCCCCGGGCTTCCGGCGCACCGGCTGCCGCGCGCGGGAGCCCGGACCCCCGCTCCGCCTGCCCGGTCGATTATGCTGGTTGGCGATGCGGATCATTGCCGGAACGTACCGCTCGCGCGCGCTCGACGCGCCGCCCGGATTGAGCACGCGGCCCACCAGCGACCGGCTGCGCGAAACGCTCTTCAACGTGCTCGCGCCGCGAATCGAGAGCGCAATCTTCCTGGATTTATTTGCCGGATCGGGCGCGGTCGGTCTGGAGGCGCTCAGCCGAGGCGCGAGCAGCGTGACCTTTGTCGAACGGGATCGGGCAGCACTCGGGATCCTCCGCGGCAACCTGGCGCGCCTGGGCATCCGCGAGGGCGTCCGCGTTCATGCCGGAAGCGTGAGCGCGTTCCTGCGTTCGGCCGCCCGACCCCATCCAAAGCCAGAACGCTACGACGTCGTCTTTCTCGATCCGCCCTACGACGCGGCACAGGAGTACGCCGAAGTGCTCGCGTTTCTGGGCGGCGGCGGCGAAGTTCTCGCGCCCGAGGCACTGATCGTGGCCGAACACCGTCGCAAAGTCGTCCTCGATGAGCGATACGGCAGCCTCAAACGGACCCGTCTGCTCCAGCAGGGCGACGCCGCGTTGAGCTTCTACGTTGTCGAACCCGCCTGGTCTCTGACCGCTTGATGATGCACCAAGATTGGGTGCCCCCCTTCTTGGGACCTGGGATAGCACAAACTCAAAGGACAGAATCATGCGGTCAGAGACCAGAGTGTGAATCCGCATCGAGCGGCCCTGGCGCCTCCGCCAGCGTGACTGTCTCCAGTTGCGCATACAATATTGCGCATGCAACCAAAGACCATTTGCATGGGGTTTGCGATTCTCGTGCTTGCGGCAGCCCCAGGGTCGACCGCCGGCGCCGGGCGAGCCGCGGCTGGGCAAACAACCGCGGCGCCGCAACTGGTCATTCTGGACACGGACATCGGCGACGATATCGACGATGCATTCGCCCTGGCGCTGTTGTTGCGCAGCCCTGAAGTCCGTTTGCTCGGCATCGCTACGGCGTATGGCGACACTGAGCTTCGCGCGCGCCTGGTCGATCGCTATCTTGCCGCGGTGGGGCGCCGGGAGATTCAAGTGGAGGCAGGCATCAAGACGGATGCCCGGAATCGGCCCACGCAGGCGGCGTACGCTCACTATGGCCCCGATCGGAAACACGGCGATGCAGTGGAGTTTCTGCTGCGCGAGATCCGAGCCCATCCCGGCGAAATTACGCTCATTGCGATTGGTCCGCTATTCAATGAGCAAGCAGCCATTGAGCGCGACCGCGCGACATTCGGAAAACTGAAGCGAGTTGTCCTGATGGGGGGAAGTATCGATCGAGGCTACGATGGCAAAGAACCGGGGGACACGAACCGTCCTCCGTCGCCGGAGTGGAACATTCTGTGCGATCCGGCGGGAGCGCAGGCGCTGCTGACCTCTGGCGTGCCGGTGTTCATGATGCCGCTCGACTCAACGCAGATTCACCTGATGCCCCGGGAACTGGCAACCATCTTCGCACAAGGATCGCCGCTGACCGACCAATTGACCCTGCTCTATCACCAGTGGGCAGGTGAAAATATCTCGAGGATGCCCACGCTCTTTGACCCGGTCGCTGCCGCCTACGCGATCCACCCGGAACTCTGCCCTGTGCAGGCGATGCACCTGGAGGTGGATGAGCGAGGATTCACACGACCAACGGCGGGTGAACCCAATGCCCAGGTGTGCCTCAAATCGGATGAAAAGAGATTTCTGGATTACTTTCTCGATCGTATTTTGAGCGACCCCACGCACTGACCCGGAAATGAGGCCAGGAACCAGGAATACACAATTGTGGGCTTCCGATGCAGCAGGATTTGCGACATGCCGCACCTGGCACAGAGTAGTGTGAGCGGGGTCACGTTCAACCGCATTGACAGCGGACGAAAGTAGATGAAAAATGGCGAAGCGTGGGAATTCGAGCCGTTTCGCGCGTTCTACGGAGGAAAAGTGAAAAACGCAGTGAAGATGCAAGCATTGGGAGCCTTGATTCTGTTGTGCACCGGGTTGTGGATGGCGGGCTGCAAATCGGCGCCCGAGCTGACGCAAGCCCAGGTATTGGCCCTGATTCAGGCCAAGTACGATGCGACTCCGGCCGCGCCGTTCAATATCGCGGTGGACGATCGGGGCATGCAACTGGGAGTTCATGCGAACTACTGGCTCGGCACCAAACGGTATCCAAATGGATACTGGGCCGACTTCGCCCTTACGCCTGACGGAAAGAAAGTGATCAAGCTGCCCGCAGGGGGCGATACGATCCAGTGGCGGCCGTCCGGCCCCACCGATCCACAGTATTCCATCATCGTGGTGCCGCTGGTGAGCAGCAAATTGAAAGCGCGCAGCCTGGAAGACATCCAGAGCCTGGGGGACTTCAAGACGGTCAAGTTTATCGAGGACGTCGACCTGAGCGGAATACCGGACGCCCTGCAGAACATCGCCCACGAGCCCGGAAACAAGCTCAGCACGCCGCGGCTGGCCACATTTGCGGTGGTCAACGGCGCATGGACGCTGCAGTCGATCGAATAAGGCGCGAAGCGATTACTGGGGCGGCGGGTTCCGCGGAAGCGTGGGAGTCTCGCCGCCCGCCATGCCTGCCACGTTCACGCTCGTCGCGGTAAAAACCCCATCCTTTACGGCGCCTTCAACGCGCAAGTTATCCCCCACCGCGATATCCGCTAAGGTCACCGGCTCGCGGCGCCTGCGGAATTCCGTATTTTCGTCGGCGACAACCACGTGGGGGGCATTGTCGAGCACGCCGGTCAGCGTAATCTTCGCGCCGTCGATGGCGGTCACCTTGCCTTGCAGCCAGGTCTTGCCGAAGTTGGCCTCCATCTCCCGCATCTGTTTCACGCGTTCCGGGTCCATCAGCAGGACGGCGGTGGCATTGACAGTCTTCGCCGCGGCATCCGCCGGGCCCATGACGCCAACCACGTCGCCCACCTTGATATCGGCGGCCCTGATTGGCTGCGGCGGGTTGCCCTGAAAGCCGCCGCCCCCTCCACCGCCAGGACGCTGACCGCCGCCGCTCATGCCTTCGCTGCCGCCGCCCGGCGGGTGCGCTCCGGCCACCTGCTTCAGGATGCGGGTATCGGCGGTGAAGTGGACCGCGTACACATCGCCCTGGTCGGTCTTGATGGTGTAATGGTCTGCGGCAACCTCGGTGACAGTCCCTGTCAAGCCGCGGCCCATCATTCCCATGCCTCCGCCCATGCCTCCATAGCCGCCGCGCCCGCCGTGCTGCCCATAGGCGCCGCCGGGTCCCTGGCCGGGCGGCGGAGGCGGAGCGGAACCGGCATCCTGCGCGGCAGCCGCCGCTGTCAGTGCAAAGGCGATGAAGATTGCGGAGACGAGACGGGATCTCATTGGAACTCCTCGGCGGCAGGAAAGCCAGCCTACCTGATAGACGCAGGAAGCGCAGCGCGAGACGATGGATGGCCTGGAAGAAGGAGCTGCCACGCGCGCTACAGCGGTTCCAGAGTTGCTGTACCCAGAAGCCGCTGAGGCGAAGGGTCTCTTTCCTCAAAAAAGAGACCCCTTGAACCACGCCGGCTATGGCACATGAACTCTGGGACCGCTCTAGTTGTGCTGTTCGGCGAGCAGTTGCTGGAATGCCGGATTGTTTCGCAGGCTGGCGAACTGGATGTCGGCGGCCACCTTCTTGCGGGTCGTGAATCCTTCGTCCAACGCCATGCGCAGATACTGGAGAGCGCAATCTGTGTTGCCGCCGCGCGAGCAGGCGGCTGCCATGTAATAGTTCATGGCCCCCCGCTCCTGAATGTCCGAGGGGTTGTCGACGGTCGGGCTGGAACGATCGGTGAAGATCTCGGGATCGATGGCCAGCGCCTGCTGATAAGCCGCCCAGCCTTTCTCGTACTTGTGCTCCGCCAACAGATTGGTGCCAAGATTCTTCAGGATGATCGCAGACTCCGGCCGGAACCTGAGCGCCTTGCGGTACATGCGGTCCGCCTGCCCGTACTGCTTCTGCGAAGCATAGAGCGTGCCCAGGTTGTTCAGAACGTCGGGGTTGTCCGGATCGAGCCGGAGAGATTCTCTGTAGCAACGGCCGGCGTCCTTCAAGTTGAACAGCATCTGATAGGCGATGCCCATCTTGTTCCAGAGGGTCGCGGTCATCTCGCCCGACTTGCCGTACGCGGCAATCGCTGCCTGATACCGCTGGTGGGAGACGAGCGAGTCGCCGAGTTGTTCCGGGGTCGGCGCTTGGGGCGCTTCAGCAGCAACCGGCTTTGTCGCCGAGGAGTTGGCGGCCGGAGCGATGGCCGGCTGTGCTCCCCCGATTGCGCTCGCAGAGTCAGGGCCGCTCCAAAAGCGAACAGAATCAGCGCCGCCGTCAAAGCGCAGCATTTCGCGTTGAGTGAAGTCATAACCCCTCCTCTCAACAGGTCGAGGGGGCGGCAACCCTGCCGATTCGCACGCTCAGATTAAAGCACCAATACAATCCAAATTCCAGTCCGGCGAGCCTACGTAGTGCCCCGCGATTGCGACGCTCAAGGAAGCCGAAGCCCTCCTCGCGGGACAGAGGCAGCCAATCGGAGTTGCCGCGATCCGTGCGACCCGCGCAGCCCGAATCAAGAAAATGGGTCCTGACGCACAGGAGAGCCGTCAAAGGGAGGCGGTCTTGACCGGGAAGGAATTACACTCACCCCAGATGGGAGGGTTCCGATGGGCGCACCTGCTTCAACGACCGTATCCTCAGGTCTTTCCGCATGTCTTCGCGCCGTGCGGCGGCAAACGCTGGCCCTGTGCGAGCCGCTGACCCCGGAGGACATGATGGTGCAGTCCTGCCCCGAGGCTTCGCCGGCCAAGTGGCATTTGGCGCACACCACATGGTTCTTTGAGTCCTTTGTTCTCAAGGAGTTCCTGCCCGGCTACCGGCTCTTCCACCCGGACTTTCCGTGGCTCTTCAACAGCTACTACGAGAGCTTCTCGCAGTTTCCCGAGAAGCGGTTGCGGTCGTCGTTCTCGCGGCCGGGGCTCGATGAAGTTCTGCGCTATCGCGAGCACGTAGACGAGGGCCTGGCGCGGCTGCTGGAACGCGACCTTGCGCCGGAAGCGCTGCGCCACATCGAGCTCGGAGTGAACCATGAGGAGCAGCATCAGGAGCTGCTGCTCACCGACATTCTGAACGCGTTCTTCACCAACCCGCTACGGCCGAAATACAGGGAACAGGGAGCGAGAGAGCAAGGGAGCGAGGGAGCGGGGCAATCGACGCATCCGATTGCGTTTCTGCCGTTTGAGGGCGGATTGCGCGAGGCAGGCTACGCGGGCAACGGTTTCTGCTTCGACAACGAGCTGCCCCGTCATCGCGTGTGGCTGGAGCCGTTTGCGCTGGCCGACCGGCTCGTCACCTGCGGCGAGTATGCGGAGTTCATGGCCGACGGCGGGTACCGGCGGGTGGAGCTGTGGCTATCGGCGGGGTGGGCCACGATGAAGGCCAACGGCTGGCGCGCGCCGCTCTACTGGACGGAGCGGGACGGCGCCTGGAGCGTCTTTACGCTGCGCGGCGAGCAACCGCTGGCGGCGGTCGCCTCCGCGCCGGTGAGCCAGCTAAGTTATTACGAGGCAGACGCTTACGCGCGCTGGGCCGGCCACAGGCTGCCCACGGAGTTCGAGTGGGAGGCTGCGGCGGATGGTCGGCCGGTCGACGGAAATCTGCTTGATTCCGGGCGGCTTGTGCCCGTGCCCGCCACGACACTCGCCCAAGACCAATGCCCCACGCAGTGGGGGGATTGCTGGGTGTGGACGAGCAGCGCCTACCTCGGCTACCCGGGCTTTCGCGCGCTTCCCGGCGCCTTGGGCGAGTACAACGGCAAGTTCATGAGCGGGCAGATGGTTCTGCGCGGCGGGTCGTGCGTCACCCCGGCGCGGCACATCCGCGCAAGCTACCGCAACTTCTTTTCGCCGGAGACGCGCTGGCAGTTTTCCGGCATCCGGCTGGCGCGATAAGCGCGCTGGCCGCATCCAACCGAGTGCCAATGAGCGTAGCCGCTTCCCCTTCCTCGGCCCTTGAATTCGACGAGCGCGTCGCCGCGGCAGTCCGCGAGAGCCTCGCTTCGCGGCCCAAACGTCTGCCTGCCTGGCTGTTCTACGATCACGCCGGCTCGCAGTTCTTCGAGGCCATCACCGAGCTCCCTGAGTACTACCTGACCCGCACCGAACGCGGCATTCTGGCGGCGAACGCGGCCGCGATGATCGCTCAAGCGGCGAACGGCGCGCGGCTGCGCATCACGGAGCTGGGCGCGGGATCCGCCGGCAAGACGCGTCTGCTGCTCAAGGCCGCGGTCGCGCGCCAGGGCGCCGTCCTCTATGAACCCGTCGATGTGTCGCCGAGCGCGCTCGTCGAAGCGAAGAGTCGAATCGAGCGCGAGATCGCCGGCGTCACGGTGGCCCCGCGGGTGATGGACTACACGCACGGCGACGGGCAGCGGTTTCATCTCGGCCCGGTTGACGATGGCGAGCGCACGCTGGTGCTCTACATCGGCTCGAGCATCGGGAACTTTGACCTTCGCGAAGCCGCGCTCTTGCTACGGCGCATGCGCGCGGGGCTCGAGCCGGAGACGGGCTGCTGCTGGGCGTGGATCTGGTGAAGGACGAAGCCACATTGCTCGCCGCGTACGACGATGCGGCGGGGGTGACCGCGGCCTTCAATCGGAATATTCTGGTGCGGCTCAATCGCGAACTCGGCGCGGACTTCGACCCGGACGCATTCGTGCATCGAGCGATTTGGAATGCTGCGGAGTCGCGCATCGAGATGCACCTGGTGAGCCGTGCGGCGCGGCGGGTGCGTGTCGGAGCGCTCAATCTCATGATCGATTTCGCCGCGGGCGAGAGCATCCATACCGAGAACAGCTACAAATACCAGCTCGGCCAGGCCGAGGCGCTGCTCGAAGAAGCCGGCTTCGCGCCCGTGACCAAGTGGACGGATGCGCGCGGGTGGTTTGCGGTGTGTTTGGGGCGGGCGGTCTGATCCGCAAATGACCGATCGCTGTCGGCCGCCCTATTTCTGCGCGGCGATGCGCACCAACAGAATGTCGTGGCTCGGAATCTCGAGCGGCATGTTGTCGGTGAGCGTAATCTCCTTGCCGGTCCACAGGTCCTTAGCCTTTTGCGGGCCGTGCAGGCCGAGGCTGGTAAGGCTCAAGTGGAACGGATGCGTGGAGTAGCGGTCCGAGCCGGCGTTGAGGATGGCGACAGCCATTGCGCCGCTGGAAAGAGGCCGCGACCACACGTCCACTTCGCCATCTGAGTACGCGTGTGTGGCTTCGCGGCCCAGCGGATCCTGGTCGATGGCAATCACGTCGCGATTGGTCAGGATCGAGCGAATCTCGGGCTTCATGTTGGGCAAGTCGTTGCCGGCGAGCAACGGCGCGGCTAGCATGGCCCACATGGAGAAGTGCGTGCGGTTCTCGGCCTGCGAGAGATTGCCGTTGCCCACCTCAAGCATGTCGGGATCGTTCCAGTGGCCGGGCCGGCATACTTCGCCAGTCCGGCCTGCTCGTTCAGAATCGAGTACACGCTGTTCCAGTTGGCCTGAATGTCGCCGGTCGAGCGCCACAGGTTCGCGCCCACCGAGGGGCTCCATTCCCACACCGCGTCCCATCCGTACTGGCACAGCGAGTAAACGATCGGCCGGCCGGTGGACTTGAGCGCTTTGTCCATTTTGCCGTAGGCCGCAATCATCAAGCGCATCTGCGCGGCCTTGTCGCCGGGCGCCTGCTTCTCCATCACGGCGGGGATGAAGCTGCACAGGTCGTACTTCAAGTAGTCGATGCCCCAGGAGGCATAGAGCTCGGCATCCTGCGCCTCGTGGCCGAGCGATCCCTCAAAGCCGGCGCAGGTCTTCGGCCCGGTGAGGAGTAAATGCCGAGCTTGAGCCCCTTCGAATGCACGTAGTCGGCCAGAGCTTTCATGTCGGGGAACTTCGCGTTCGAGTGCAGCACGCCATTCGCGTCGCGCTCGCCCTCCCAGGTGTCGTCGATGTTGATGTAGGTGTAACCCGCGTCCTTCATGCCGGTGGCGACGAGCCGGTCGGCGGCGCTGCGGATGTCCTTATCGGTGACGTTGCCGGCGAAGAAGTTCCAACTGTTCCAGCCCATCGGAGGTGTCTGTGCCACTCGTGCGGCCGTCGTACTCGAGCTGTGCGAAGGCTGGCCAGCGGACGGCCCTTGCGCGGAGGCGGCAAGAGAAAAGAAAGCGAGAAAAACAACCGGCAATACGGTAGAACAGCGCATGACAGAAATCTCCTGAAAACATTTTCATCGGCATCCTACTCCGCCGCCCCAAGTTTGGGCAACGGAGTGATGCCTGGGGCCTGCAATCGGGTACGATAAGGATCACCAATCCTTCAGGGTGGGAGATCATGGCAGCCGAACACTACGAAACCGGCCGGAAGCAGCGAGGCAAACTCGCGCGGGCGGCGGCCGGGCTCGACGCGGCCCACGACGCGATCTTCTCGGACCGCAACAAGGCCGCGCTCAAGACGCTCGCCATCCGCCTGAGCATCGCCGGATTCGCGGTTCACCTGCTGCTGATCTTTCTGGCGCGCACGCTGGCCAATCCTCCGCTCCTGGTCGCCGCGGCCGGGCACAACTACCTGACGGCCATCTCTACGCCCTTCAACTTCATTCTGTTTTACGAAGTGCTAACGCTGATCGCGGCCCTGCCGGCCTCGACCACGCGCTCCATCGCCAGCCAGTTCGAGATCGTTTCGCTGATCTTCATCCGCGACGTCTTCCGCGACATTGCGCGCGCCAGCGAACTGGTGACCGACCACAAGCTGGGCTGGGATACGATGCCTTTGTTTCTCGACATGTGGTCCGGCTTCTTCATGTATCTCCTGGTGGCCGTGTTCCGCCACGTCGGCGAACGCCGCGCCCGGGCGTCGCTGACGGCGCTTCCATCGCGTGAGACGCTGCGCTTTATCGGGCAGAAGAAGATGATCGCGGCGGGTCTGGCGGTTCTGCTGCTGGCGATGGCCGCGTGGAACCTGAGCATCTTCGTGTACGGGATCGGCAATTCGCTCGTCACCGGACAGGCGATCCTGGAGGGCACGACCACGTTCTATAACGACGTGTTCACGGTGATGATCTTCACCGACGTACTGGTGCTGATCCTCTCGCTGGTGGTCTCGGGACAATACGAGATGGTGTTTCGCAACGCCGCATTCGTGGTGTCGATCATCCTCATCCGTCTCTCGCTCACGGCGGGGTATCCCTACGGCGCGCCGCTGGCGGTTTTGGCCATGGTGTTCGGCATTCTCACGCTGCTCGTCTACAACTACCATGTGCGGGTGAGCGAATCGCTGAGCAGATGAGGCAGTTGCGCGACGCCTGAAAGCCCCCGTCGCGTGTCCTCCGCTTACGCGGTTTCTTCCGGCTGCTGCTCCCGATTGCGCGTGAGCAGGAAGTAAACCAGCGGCGTGATGACGAGCGAGAGGACCATCGAGATGGTCAAGCCGCCGATGACCGCGATGGCCAGCGGCTGCAGCATCTGCGAGCCGGCGCCGAGAGCAAACGCCAACGGCAACATACCGCACACAGCCGCCAGAGCGGTCATCACGATGGGCCGCAGGCGGCGTTGCGCCGCGCGTAGCATGGCCTCCCGGGCCGGGACGCCGCGGGCGCGGAACCGCTCGTCGGCATCGAGCAGCAGGATGCCGTTCTTGGCCACGATGCCGATCACCATGATGAGCCCCATGAACGACGCCACGTTGAACGTGGTGTTCGTGATGAGCAGGGCCAGGATTACGCCGGCCACCGAGAGCACCGACGAGCTGAGAATCGCAATCGGCGCGGGGAAGTTGCGGAACTCCGCCAGAAGCACGCCGAAGACCAGGGCCAGAGCCAGAACCAGCACCTGCAGCAGTTCGCGGAAGGATTGCTGCTGTTGCTCGTAGGTGCCGCCGTAGACCACGCGCACCGATGAGGGCAGGCGCAGGCCGTCAACGGTCTGCTGAATCTTCGCCATTGTGCCGCCGAGATCGGAGCCTTCGAGGCCCGCGGTGACGGTGATGAGCTGTTGCAGGTTCTCGCGCAGGATCTCGCCCTGGGGCGGCAATTGCTGAATAGTGGCCAGCGAGCTCAGGCTGGCCGTGTGGCCCGAGGAGCTGTTGAAGACAGTAGTGGCGATGGCCTCCGGCGAACTGCGCGTCTCGGGCGCAAGACGAATGCGGATGGTGTAGGGCCGTCCGTTGGCGATCAACGGACTGGCGGCGGGAATACCGTCGAGGATCGCGGTGGCGTCTTCCGAGACCTCGGCCGGCGTGAAGCCGAGCCGCGCCGCAACTTGCGGATCGACAGCAAAGTTCGTAGCCGGACCGCTGATCGTGTTCTCCACGCCGTCCTCGACGTCGACGACGCCGGGAATCTTTCCGATGGCGTCGCCTACGCGCGGGCCAAGCTGCGTCAGCAGATCCGCGTTATCGGAGAAGAGCTTGATCTGGATCGGCTCCGGCGCATTTGACAGATCGTTGATGTTGTCCTGCAGCACCTGCGTCAGCTCGATGTCCAGCTCCGGCTCCGTCGACTTCACGCGCTGGCGCACGTCTTCCATCACCTCGTCGACCGAGCGGCTGCGGCTGGCCTTCAGCTTCACCGTAAAGTCGCCGGTGTTGGCCTCGGTCACGGCGGCCAGGCCCATCTGCAAGCCGGTGCGGCGCGAAGTGGTCTCGACTTCGGGCATGGATTGGAGAATGCGCTCTACGTGGTCGAGAACGCGGTTGGTCTCGGCAAGCGAGCTACCCGCGGGCATGATGTAGTCGAGAATGAAGCCGCCCTCATCCATTTCCGGCAGCAAATTGGTGCCCAGCAATCGATAGCCGCCCCAGGTGGCGAGAGCCAGCAACACGCAAATTCCGCCGATCCACAGCGGCTTGGCCAGCGCCCAGTCGAGCGCAGTGCGATGGAGCGCAAGCGCGCGGCTCAGCAGCTTGCCGCCGCGATGTTCGGCTCGGCGCCGGCCGGCGCGTCCGGTTCGCCGACAAGCGAGGCATCGCGATCGCGCAACAGAACGTAGCTCAGGCCCGGAGTCCAGGTAAGCGCCAGAGCGAGCGATGTGAGCAGCGCCGCGGTCATGGTAATGGCTAGCGCGCGGAAGAAGCTGCCGGTGACGCCGCTCGTCGAGACCAGCGGTAGAAAGACCACCACTGGCGTGATGGTGGAAAAGACCAGCGGCGTCGTGATTTCCTTAAGCGCCTTGCGGACGGCCTCGGCGCGATGCTCGCCGGCATCCCGATGGAGCACGATGTTCTCCACCACCACGATGGCGTCGTCGATCACCAGGCCGATGGCCGCCGCGAGGCCGCCGAGCGTCATCAGGTTGAAGCTCTCGCCGATCAGCCAGAGCGCCGCAATGGTCACGGCCACCGTCACCGGGATCACGAGGCCCGCGATCAGCGAAGAGGTCCAGTCGCGCAGAAAGAAGAAGAGAATCACGCAGGCCAGCACAAGGCCGATAAAGATCGCGTCGCGTACGCTGGCGATGGCGTCGCGCACCAGTTGCGACTGATCGTAAAAGACCTGGAGTTTGACGTCCGGCGGCAGCTTTTGCTGGAGCGCCGCGACTTCATTCGCCACGGCGTCGGCCACGGCCACCGTGTTCGACGAGGGCTGGCGCGCGATGTTCACGAGCACCGCGGGCTTGCCGTTCGCGGTCACGGTGGTGTAGACCGGCAGGTTCGCCTGCTCCACCGTGGCCACATCCGACAGCCGCACCGGTGCGCCGGCGGCCGTGGACTTCACGACGAGCTGGCGCAGTCCGTCGATGTCGTGCACCTGCGCGCCCACCAGGCCCAGGATCAATTGGTGGTTGGCTTCGTAGAGCCCCGGCGAGTCCACGATGTTCGAGGCCTGGATGGCGTTGACGAGATCGGCGATCGTCACCCCCGTTGCCTGCATCAGCGCCAAATTGGGCACAACGTGGAACTCCGGCACCTGCCCGCCCTGCACGGTCACGGTGCTCACGCCGGGGACGCGATTGAGCGGAGGCTTCAGGTCGTAGGTGGCCAGCTCCCAGAGCTGGGTTTGCGCTTCGCTGCTCGAGGTGAGGCTGTAGCCGAGGATCGGGAACGTCGCGAAGGTGAGCCGGTTGGTGGTGATGCGAGCCGTTTGCGGCAGGGTCTGTTGCACTTTGGCCAGCGCCGCATCCACCAGTTGCAGCGAGCGCACCATGTCCACGTTCCAATCGAAGAACAGACTCACTTCGGCGGAGCCGCGGCTGGTCGTGGAACGTACGGTTTCCAGGCCGGGCACGGTGTTCACCGCGTCCTCGATGGGCCGGGTAATGGTCACTTCCATTTGCTCGACCGGCATCACCCCGTTGTCCACGCCGATCACCACGCGGGGAAAGTCGGTCTCGGGGAATACCGAGATGGGCACCTTGAAGGCCAGATAAATTCCGGCCAGCGTGAGAAGGGCGGCGAAGAAGAAGATGGTGCGGGTGGAGCGCGCCAGCCAGAAAGAATTGGCGCCGCCGGTTTGCCCCTTAGGCTCCTCGCCGGGCATCAGTCGTTCCCTCCGCTTTCTGCCGCGGGGCCGACCTTCACGCTGGTGCCTTCGTCGAGCGCGTAGGCTCCCACCGTGATCACCATATCGCTGGGCGCCAGTCCGCTCACCACCTGCACATCCGCGCCGTCGTCGATGCCCAGCGTCACCGGCTTGCGGTGCGCCGCGCCGTCCGCGCCCACCACCATCACCGATTTCGTGCCGTCATTCGCGGTCACGATTGCGGAATCGGGCACCTTCCACGCGTTCGCAACGGTTCTGCCCGTGATCGACACCTTCACCGGCGAGCCGACCTTCAGCGCTCCCGCCCGGTTGTCGATCTTCAGCCAGACTTCGACCGTGGTGCTGCCCGCGTCGAGAGCCGGGCTGATCATGGAGACCTTGGCCGGCACTGCATCGGTCAGCCCGGGCACATGGACCGCTGCGCTATCTCCGATCTTCAACTGTTGCGCAAGGCTGTGCGCGATGTGTGTCTTGGCCAGCAGCACCGAGGTATCCATCACCGTGATCAGCGGCGTTCCGGCGGCGGCCGTCTCGCCGGCGAACACGGGCCGGTCCGTGACCACCCCGTCGATGGGGCTATGAATTTCGGAATAGTTGACCTGAGCCTCGGCCCCGTTGTATTTGCCTTGGGCCGAGGTGAGTTGCCCCTGTGCCGCCTTGAGCGAAGCCTCATGGCTCACGCTGCGTACCGACTCCAGATGCCTGGCGGCGGCATCGTACGCGGCCTGCGCCTGCACCAGCGCGGCCTCGGCGGTATCCAGGTCGCGGCCGGGGATCGCCCCTTCGGCGAACAACTGCTTGCGGCTCTTCACGATGCTCTTGTTCAGATCGAGATTGGCCTTGGCCTGCGCGAAGTCCGACTCCGCCTTGAGCGTGTCCTCCGGAACCTGCGCTTTTGTGGCCGTGTCATACGCCGCCTCGGCCGCTTCGAGCGAGCCCTTGTTGTCTTGCGCCGCGGCAGCCAGGTCGGCGTTTTCCAGCGTCGCCAGCAACTCGCCTGCCTTCACCCTCTGTCCGCGCTCCACGTAGAACTTCTTCACCGGCGCGCTGAACTTCGGCGCAATCGCGGCCTGTGCAATGGGCGCAAGAATGGCGTCGGCCGCGATCTGCTCGGCGATCGCCCCCTGCTCGGGATGCTCGGCCTGCACCGTCACTTGCGTCTGCGGCGCCGCGTCTTTCTTGCAGCCGGGCAGCAAGGCGAGCGCCAGAGCCATCGCGCCAACGAAGGAGCTTCGCACCGCCGCCCTTGAATTCAAGTTTCTACTCTTTGGCTCGCTCATCCTGCTCCCCGTTTACTGTTCCCTATTCCCCACTCCCTGTTCCCGGCCTTTACATCGTTCCCGCGATGGTCAGCAATGCGGCTCGCGCCGACTCGTAGCGCACGCGGCCGTCGGCGCGTGCATCTTCGGCAGTCACGTAGGTGTTCTCCGCGTCGACCACTTCGAGCACCGTGGCCTCGCCGGCAGAGTAGCGCAGCTTGGTCAGGTGCAGGCTCTCGGCCGCCAGCGCCGCACTTTGATCCAGTGACGCCAGTTGGTCCCGAGCGGCCTGAGCCTCGCCGTATGCCTCCTCGAGTTGCGCGATCAGGCGGCGCCGGGTGGCACTCAATGCCACCTGAACGGCATCGCGGCGAATCTCGCTCTGCTTCACCTTGTGCTCGCTCGCCAGCCAATCCCAGACGGGAACGTTTACCGTGACGCTGGCCGAGTAGCCCAGGTTGCGCACGCCGTCGGGACCGTTAACCGCAAACTGCGGTGCGTCGATACCGTAGGTCACGTTCAGGCCCACGTTGGGCAGCAATGCGCCCCACGCCGCTTGCACGTCGGCGTTGCTCGCGGCCAGCGCGGCCAAGGCGCTCTTCAGCTCCGGATTGTTTTTCGCCGCGGCCTGCTCCACGTCCTCTTTCGACGCAAGAGCCGGCGCGGCCTCCGGCGCGCTCAGCGTGTAAGGCGTGCGGGGATCAGAGAACAGCAGCACGCCCAGTTCCAGGCGGGCCTTCTCCGCCACTACTTGGGCGTCTTCGAAGTCCCGGTCTCGCTGCTGCTCCTGGAGCTGTGCCTTCACCACGTCGGCGTGCGCGGCCTCGCGCGCCTCTTCGCGAGCAGTGGTCAGTTTGGTAAAGTCCGCCGCTTCCTGGCGCGCCTGCTCCGCCACGGCCAGCTTCTTGTCGGTCGCCATAGAATTGAAAAATAAAGTAGTTACGGCTTCCAAAAGCCCACGGCGCGCGATCTCCTGCTCGGCGCTGGCCATGGCTGCGGCCGCGTCGGCATGGCGCAAGGCAGCCACAGGTCCCAGACCCAGCGTCTCGTTCACGATCCCCTGGCTGAAATACTCCCGTACCCCGTTGTTGGCAATGAACTTGGGCAGATCGGGGGTGTCGGACTCTTGTCCCACCTGTCCGTGCGCGCCGTTGGGTTCCGTGTAGAGGCCCTGGTTGTAATACGAGACGTTCGGGAGCAGCCCGGCGAGCGCGATCGACTTGTCGAGCCCCGCGGTCCGCTTGGCCGCGACTGCCGCGGCATACGCCGGCTCGCTGGCTTGCGCCAGCCGGATCGCATCGTCGAGCGTGATCGCCGCCGGCTTCGGAGCGCTCGTCGCCTCCGCGGGCGTGGCGGCTCCTGGCGCCTGTCCATAGGAGCCGGGAGCGGCGAGCGAAAGCAGGAGAGAAGCGGTCGCCCACGCCAGGCGGCTCCGGCGGCGCAGCCCCGCCTCGCGGCCGAATTCGCTGCATGGGTTCACAGACAAAAGAATACAAGTTCCAGCACGAATCCAACTGAGTTGAATGCACGAAGGTGCCGTGCAGGATATCCAATGACAACGTGAAATCCGCCCGGCGGGAAGGCGGCGTAGCCGCTGGCCGAGACTACGCCAGCGACGAATTTCAGGAAATCCGCCCTCGCCATCGCCCCCGCTCTGCGATACTTGTTTGTTATGCCGATTGATGACCTGCAGCAGGCCGCACAAAAGATCGCCGGATTCCTGAACACCTTGAACAAACTGGGCGGGCTCCGCCTCAAGTACCGCATCACGGCGGGCGACGGAGCGCGCGATCCGCAGGGCGTGGAGGCGCGCCAGATCTATGTCGAACTGGCCGGCCCCGACGTGCCCCTCGTCATCCAGCACAACGGCGAGTTGCTGCGGGCGCTGGAGACCCTGGCCGTACAGATCCTTCGCCTCGACCACCACGAGCACGACCTCGTCAGCTTCGACGCCGCCAACTTCAAGGCCCTCCGCGCCGAAGAACTGCGCCTGTCCGCCGAAACCGCCGCGGAGAAGGTCCGCCAGACCGGGGTTCCGTACAGCTTTCCGCCCATGAATAGCCGCGAGCGCCGCCAGTTGCACCTGGCCTGCCGCTCGCTCCAGGGCGTTGAGAGCGCGAGCGTCGGTGAAGGCCAGGACCGGTTCCTGGTGGTTTATCCCGAGGGCAAGACCGATCTGCCCGTCGCGCCGCAGTTCAAGCCGAGGTCCTTTGGGCGGCGGGAAGACAGGGATCGAGGGCCCAGGCGACCCCGGAGATAGCTGCGGACATTTACGTTCCCGATCGATCGCGCTTCGGCAATTGAGCCGCGGGATATGCCACAATACCCATCGGTGAGAAAAGCATTCGCACTGCTGTTGCTGGCGGCTTGCGCCGCCGCTGTTGCCGCGCAAAAGCGCCTCGTGCTCGTCGACCAGGACGGCTCGGGCCCCGGCGGCTCGGACCAGATGGCGATCTTGGCCCTCCTGCAATCGCCCAACGTCCAGGTTCTCGGCATCACGATCGTCACCGGCGACGCCTGGCGCGACGAAGAGACTCTGCACACGCTGCGCATGTTGGAGCTGACCGGCCACGCCGATGTGCCCGTCGCGCGCGGCGCGGTCTTTCCGCTCGTCCGCTCGCAGCAGGAGACCCGCATCGAGGAGGCGCTGGTTGGCAAGGCCGCCTGGCTCGGCGCATGGGGCCAGTACGCGGCCTTGTCCGGCAACTTCGTGCCCCACGGCCCCTACCAGATTCCGCCCCTGCCCGAGGGCCCGCCGACCATCAAGCCCATCGACGAGGATGCCGCGCACTTCCTCATCCGCCAGGTGCGCGCGCATCCGCACCAGGTCACCATCTACGCCGCCGGACCGCTGACCAACATTGCGCTGGCCATCTCCATCGATCCTGAGTTCGCCGCGCTGACCAAAGGCATCGCGCTCATGGGCGGCAGCCTCAGGCCGCAGACCTCCGATCCCGAGTACGCCGCCGACCCGCGCCACGAGTTCAACTTCTGGTTCGATCCCGAGGCCGCGCACATCGTTCTTCGCGCCGATTGGCCGCGCATCGACGCGACCACCGACGACGTCTCCGTCAAGGCGCCGTTCACCCAGCAGATGCTCGACGCGATCGCGAAATCGCCGTCGCCCGCGGCGCGCTACATCGCCGCATGGAGCCGGCGCCGCACGGACATGTGGGACGAGCTCGCGGCCTGCGCCTGGCTCGACCCGGCGATCGTTACAAAAGAAACGGTCGTCTATATGGACGTGGACCTGAGCCAAGGCCCCAGCTACGGCGACACGCTCACCTGGCCGGAAGCGCAGAAGCCCGCGACCGGCGTGCGCCTCGTTCACGCGCAGCTCGACCTCGACCTCGCGCGCTTCCAGAAGGAATTCATCGACCTGATGTCGCGCACGCCGTAGCGGACGGCTATCCTGCATTTCTCACAAGCACTGATTTTGGGAGTGTTTGTGTTGGTATTGGAGACACGGTTGGCTTTTTCGATGGGCGTACTGGCCGGAGGAACCCTGTTACGTCCTCGCTATGGCCTGGTTCCGATTCCCGGTGTGTCCTTTGCGCATGGCTCCGCCAGGCCGATGAGTTCAGCAGCGGTACGGAGCGGAGTCTTCTGAGCGACGCGCGCCGGTCAGCAGCGCAGGGCGTGGAAGGCGTGTGCGTAGATGTCTTTCCAGGGATAAGCGCTGCTCATTGCCAGCACGACGCGGCGCGCGCTGATGCGTATGATGGCGCCGATTTTGAGTAGCTTGAGGCGGATGGTATCGACCTGGGCCTGAGCCCATTCGGTGCCTTTCAGTCCCAGGCGGCGCAGCGCTTCCATCAGCGTGTAGGCCAGCGCCGAGAAGTAGAGCCTGAGCTGATTGCCCTTCATTTCGTCGGTGGAGAGCCGGTCGGCGAACAGGCACATCTGTTCCTTGATGCGGTTCTCCATCTCGCCGCGGGCGCAGTAGAACTTCTCGTATAAGTCCTGCGCGGCCCACTGCTCAGCGGTGAGCGAAGTAACCACGAAGCGCGGGTTCTGGCCCTTGTCGAGATATTCGGCCTTGGCCACCACGCGGCGGGCGCAGGACCAACTCTTGCGGGTCTGGTAGTCGAACTCGGTGAAGACGCGGGCTGCCTTGCCGCTGGTCTGGTGCAGGATGTGAGCTTGATGCATCTGGGCGCCGATGATCTTGCTCAACCGCTGGTTGCGCGCCAGGCCGAAGACGTAATCGATATAGTTCTGTTCGCACCAAGCCATCAACGCCTCGCGGCAGAAGCCGGAGTCGGCGCGCAGCACGATCCGCACTTCCGGCCAACGCTCACGCAACTGCGCCACGATGCGCTTGACCTCGTCGAGTGAGCCCGCAGCCGCATCCTGGTTGGCCGGCCGCAGCCGCGCGCAGAGCAACTGGTCGCCGGCGAAGATGTACAAGGGCAGATAACAGTAGCTGTCGTAGTAGCCGTGGAAGAACCGCTCCGGCTGATGGCCGTAGAGCGGGATATCGGTGGCGTCCAGGTCGAGCACGATCTCGGTGGGTGGCGCGGTATGCGATTCGATGAAAAGATCCACCAGCAGACGGTCCAGGGCTTCGGCCGAGTACGTGATCTTGTGATAGCGCCCCGTGCGGCCCACCAGCTCCAGCCGGTTCAACGTGCTCTTGCCGGCCAGCGGCTCGTCCAGATCGCGCTTGCTGCTCAGCACCGCCAGCAGCGGATCGGAGCGCAACTGCTCGTGGTCGTTCAGGTCCTCGTAACCCAGCGCCAGCCCGTAGATGCGCTGCGCCAGCATCTCCCCAAGCGGGTGTTCCACCATCTCCTGGTTGCGCCCGTCCGTGAAGCAGCTCGCCAGACGGCCCAGCAGGTTGATCCTGCGATCAACTGCGCGCAGCAACAATGCCCCGCCATCGCTGGAAACCTGGCCGGCGCTGAACCCGGCCTCCACGCGGCGCGAAAAATGAGCTGTAAATGCGAACGTTTCTTGGTTACACTCTGTCATCAGAAAGGCCGCCCTTCCTCGGCTACAACTACGCCTCGACAACGCAGTTATGCCATGAAAAGACGGCCTTTCCAACACTTTTCCTATCCGTCGTCCCCGCAATCGGCAATCCGCCTGTGAGAAATGCGGGCTAGAGCTGCGTCAGTCCGACGTGCCTTCGCTGCCCGATTCGTCCCCGCCGTGGCCGCCGTGTTCGTACTTCCCGATCGTCTCGTTCAGCCGGTCGGGGTCGATCGAGACCTGCACTACATTCATCTCTTTGCCGTCCAGATCGAGGATGAACAGCCCCATCCGATTGCCCTCGGGATGCGCATAGATCAGCGTCTGCTCGCTGCCGTGGCGGCTGGTCTCGCGGATCATCCGCTCCCATCCCTGCCCCAGCTTCTCTTCCACCATGCGATTCAGCGCTTCTCCGTCCACTGGCCCGGAGAAGTGCTCGAACTCCGCAATATGGATTCCCCGCACGCCGCCGTGTGTGGCCCCGCCGGCAATCAGGCTCGCCAGCCCCATGAACGGAATGCGCGTGGCCCGCACGTGATATTGGGTCTCGATGGAACCGACAATTCCGTCAAAGCCGCCCTCGCCGCCGGCCGCCATCACAACCACTGGAACCAGCACCGCCAGGCACAGCGCCGCGCACCCAAGAGGGAACCAAAGCCAGATGTTCCGGCGGCGGTCGGTCCTCGCCGCGGTGTTTGAGTCCCGGTTCATTGGCTGCCGCCTTTCTTCGTTTGGCCATTCGGATTGCCGTGCGGCGCATGTTGCACGCCGCTCAATGGGCCCGTCGGACCCACCACGCTTCCCAGCCCGTTCAACCCGCTCAGTTCCTGCAATTGGTCCATGCGGATCGGCCCCAGGATCAGCACGATGGTCAACTCCTTCGGCTCGGCGGTCAGGATAAACATGCCGCGGGTCTCGCCATTCACCTGCTTCATCAGCACGTCGGTCGTCTCGGCACCCTTGCGCTCGCTGGTGTGCACAATCGGCGACCACTCGGGAGTCTGGAACGACTGCCGAATTTTCTCCACCTCATCCATCGAGTACTCGCCGTCCTTGTCGAACTCGTAGCTGCGGACGTAGATGCCGTCCAGCCCCAGGATCAACTGCTTTGCCGCGGCCTCGTCCTTGTCGTTGCCGTTCATGAACTTGGCCGCGAAGTCGAGCATGTTCTTGCCCAGCGTCACCTCGGTCACGTCGGAGGCGCGCGCCGCCAGGTCCTTTTCGAGCTGCGGCGGAAGAAGCAGCAGCGAAGGCTGCGTTTGGGCCAGCATGGGCGCCGCCAGCGCCGCGGCCGCAAGAACGATTGTCGCGATGCGATTCTTCATAAAGCACCCCTTCTCCTATTGCCGATCTCTGTCCTGCTCTTTCAATTGCGCGTTCATCTGTTCCAGCGCGCGATGGGTGACGCGCAGCGCGGTAAACACCTGTTGCTTGGCCTCCTCGCCCTTGCGGTGCTCTTCGGCGTTGCGCCATGCCAACGCTCCGCCCACCGCGCCGGCCAGCACTACTGAGGCCGCCAGCCGCTCCAGCCACACCATCCTTGTGCTCCGGCGCTCGGTGCGCTGGCGCCAGCGGCGCTCCATCACTTTGCGCTTCAGGCTCGGGGGCGCGGGCTGGCGCTCCAGCGCTTGGCGCAGCTCGCGCTCCAACTCGTCCATCGGTTCAAGCTCCACGCACATACTCCTTCAAGTGGATCGCGGCCTTGGCCCTTAAGAGCTTCAATCCGCGCTGCAGGTGGCTCTTCACCGTCGCCAGCGGCGCGTTGAGAGTATCAGCAATCTCATCCGGCGTCAGGTCCTCCTGGTAGCGCAGAACCAGCGCCGCGCGCTGCGCCTCGGGCAGGCTCGCCAGCAGCCGCTCGATTCTCACGCCCAGCGGCGATTCTCGTTCCGCCCCCGTTGCGCCGTGGTTCTCGTCGATTTCCACCCAGTGGTCCATCCCCCGTACCCGCCGCCTTCGCAGCACATCGGCCGAGCGGCTCATCGCCACCCGACGCAGCCAGTGGCAGGCGTGCAGCGGCGATTCGAGCCTCTTCAGATTCCGGTCCAGCTCGAGAAAAACATCCTGCGCGATCTCCTCGGCCAGGCTGCGGTCTCCGGTCATCCGAACGGCCAGCGAAAAGACCATCGACTGGTGCTCGTCGACGAGTTGTTCGAAGTCGGGCTGCCAGTTTGCGGCCATAAAACTCGCTGCTACTCTCTTATCCGCACGGAGAGGCTGGGTGGGATGCAGAAAGTTACGCACGCAAGGGAAGAGAAGTTCTGCGGACGCGGTTTGGCGCAGACGGCAGGGCCGGAGCCATAGGCTCCGGCCCGGAAGGAACCGGCCACAAATGCATCGCGGACTACATGCTCTGCGAAACGGCGAGGTCCAGCTTCTGCCCCTTGCGCCACACGCGAAAGGTCCTCACCGTGCCGCCGCGGACCAGTTGCCCGAAGGCGTCCACGTCGCCGACGTCCGCGCCGTTGGCCTGCAGGATCACGTCGCCAACCTCCAAATCGATATCCTCGGCGATACTCCCCTTCTCTACCTTGGTCACCAGAAGACCCATGGCTTTCGGCAGGCCAACGGTTGCCAAGTCCGCGTCCGCCACCGCGCGCACGTTCACGCCCAGATGGAAGCTGCTGCGGCCCCCTGAGGCGCCAACCGCCGGAGCCGGCCCCGTCACCGCCGGACCCGCCTGCGCGGGGTTCGTCACCTGCTGCCGTAGCGCTGCCACGTCGCCCATCGTCCAATGCGGATAATTCACGTCAAGCATCGAGGGTTTTCCACGGCGCACGATCTCCAGATGGATCGCGCCTCCATTCGGTTTGGCGGTGGCTTCGGTTACGGCGGCGCTTAGGTTTTCTCTCTTGCACGGCTTGCCATCCACCGTGTGCAAAATGTCTTCATCCCGGATGCCCGCTTGTGCGGCTGGTCCGTCAGTATCCAAGTTCTCCGCCCGGAACCCGCTCAACTCCGGGTGCTTCTGCGTTTCCTTCTCCGGCATCGGTTCCAGCTTCATGCCGTATGGCACGTGTGGGTTGTTTCCGTTGGCCACCGCCAGCGTCACCAGCGCATCCACCACCTGCTCTGCGTCTTTCTGCGTTGCCACGCACAGAACGTTTTGCTCAGCCTTGTTCCCGCCAACTGGAATGATGCACCAGGGCGTGGCGTTGGAGCGGAACGTATTGATCAGGATTTCGTAGGCCTCGATATCCGCAAAGACGATCGAAATGATGCGGTCTTTCTTGTAAGGAACGCTGGTGGTGGTCAGCGAAAGCAGGCCGTTGCTCTTTTCTTCAATGCCGGTCTCGGTGAAGAACAGGTTGATGCCCAGGTTGTTTTCACTCATCCGGTCCAGCACAAAGGTTGTCTTGTCGTCTGCAATGAACCCGAGTTCATCCCCAGGGACAAAGTGCGGCCCCATGAATTGCAGGCGGTTCGAGGCGTCATCCACCTTCGCCATCAGTTGCGGCGCATACCAATACGTCGTGATCTTGGCTTGTACGAGTGCGGGAGAAAACAGGACGAGACCGAGAAACCCAGCCAGAAGAGCCCTGGAGCGGGACATATTTAATTCACCTTTCCGAGCCACGCCGCCGCCTCGAAACCGTGAACGGCACCAGCCATCCTCCTGCGTCGGCCAAGGGGGAGGCAACAGTTGCTACGGGGTGAACAGACGCGCCCGGAACAGCTCGCCTAGCATTCTAGTGCAACAGAGGTGCGTCGAGCCTGGCTGCACTTTCTTCCGTCGCAGAATTACACCGTACGGCAAGAAGGCCGGAGCGCTTGGCTCCGGCCCTGCCGAATGACGAATCGGATTGGCTCTACAGGCTCTGCGGCACCACCAGGTCCAGCGCCTGCCCCTTACGCCAGATTTTGAAGTTCTTCACCGCGCCGCTCTTCACATACTGCGTAAACAGCTCGGCGTCGCCGATCTCGGAATTGTTCACCTCCAGGATCACGTCGCCGGGCTGGATGCCCATCGTCTCCGCCAGGCTGCCCTTCTCCACCTGGACCACCACGATGCCTCGGGCCTTGGCCAGACCCATGGGAGCTACGTCGGCGTCCGTGACGGCCCGGATCGCGATGCCCAGATGGAAGCCTGCAGGCGGAGCGCTTGCCGGCGCCGCCGGAGCCGAACCTGGCGCCGCGGCCTTCTGCGCCTGGTCCGCCGCGCTCTGCTTCAGCTTGCTCACGTCGACCTGCAAATTCGGATAGTGGAGATCGAAAGGCGTGAGCTGGCCCTTGCGGTAGACCTCCATGTGCGTCACGCCGCCCTCCGGCTTGCCGTTGGTGTCGGCCAGAATCGCAACGCTCAGCGAATCCGCGCCGGTGCATGGCTTGCCGTCCGCGGTGTGGAGGATGTCGTCCTCCTTGAGGCCGGCTTGCTGCGGCGGGCTGTCCAGCATCAGGTCTTTCACGAGGCAGCCGCTCTGCTCCGGATGCTTCTTGAGTTCCTTATCGGGCACCGGAGTCAACTTCATGCCGAAGGGAGTCGAGAGTATTCCGCCTGAAACTTTTCCGCTGGCTACCGCAAGGGTGGCCAGGGCGTCGATCAAATCGTGCGCGTCCTGCTCGGTCGGGACGCAAATCACATCGTTGCTCGGGGCCGTCGTCACAATGGGCACCACGCACCATGTGTCCGGAAAGTTCTTCGCCTTCGGCCACGCCCATATCTCGAATCGGTCGATATCCGAATAGACGAGCGTAGTGACGATGGCGTCGGTATAAGGCGTGGAGACGGGCGCGTTGTACCCGCCGCCCCAGCTCCAGAAATACTCCGAGTGTTCCGCTACGCCGCTTCTGGTGAAGCTCAGGTTAAGGCCCAGCGTACTCACGTCCACGTGATCCAGCCTGTAGCCGGCGGTCAGCCAGTAGTTCTTCGAGGCGAACTCCATGGGAGCAAAATGCGGCGCCAGAAAATTCATCCGGGTCGATGCTTCTTCAACGCTCGACAAGTAATGCGGCAGGTACCAATGCGTTACGGCCTGCGCCGCTAGCACTCCCGGCAGCGCAAAAGCGGTAGCCAGCGCTGCGAGAACAAATGAGGCCCGTCGAAACATGTGTGATTCACCTTTCCAAGCCACGCCATTGCTCCGGAACCTTGAACGGCTCCGGCCAGTGTCTTGCGTCGGCCGAGGGGAAGCAACGGCGGCTACAGCGGTTCCAGAGTTCCTGTACCCCGAAGCCACTGAGGCTGAGTGGCTCTTTCGTTAAGAAAGAGCCACCTTTTACGACGCCGGAAAAGGCACACTTACTCTGGAACCGCTCTACAGGGTGAACGGGCGCGCCTGGAATAGCTCGCCCAACATTCTAGTGCACATCCTCGATCTCAGGCTCTGCCACAAACCGGGCAGAGACCACGCCGCAAAAGTCAAGCGCGCGCTCGTTGCCTCTCGCCGCAAGCCGATGAAAATACACGAGAAATATTTCTTCGGATGTTTGCAGATTATTCTCGCTGTCTGGCGCACAATCATCGTAAGAGTGCTGAATCGGGGCCTCTCAGAGGCCAAGACCGTCGCCTACGGCGGTTCCAGAGTTGCTGTATCCAGAAGCCACTCGGGCGAAGGGTCTCTTTCCTGCCCGGGGTCCCCGGCGAACGATTTTTGTTCGCTGGGGTGGAAGGTTGAGACCCCTTGAACTGCTCTGGCTACGGCACACTGACTCTGGAACCGCTCTAGATCGGGCGCAAGCGCAGGTGTTGTCAAGAAAATAAATAGTAGAATTTTTTCCAATACCCCCAGGGGGTATATTTTTAGCGTTAACTCTTTTTGATTCAACAAATCGATCGCAAAATCGCGGTCAAAAACGGTCAAAAAGCGTTCGCTGATTTTGCAGTTTTCGACCCGAAAGCACGCATTTTGGTCCCTTGATCCGCCGCCGCACTCACCTCAGGAAACCCCTGCCTGGCCGCGTCGCCCACTCGCAGGCCTGCTGGCTCGCTCCCTCGCTCCGTCGCGGTCTCCTTGTTGCCGGCCGTTCACCGGCAACGAATCGTCAATCGCCGACCACGAACCACGAATTACGAACAACGAACCACGAACCACGGCTTTTCTCCTACACTGTTCGCTATGCAGCGGTACAGTTGGTTGCTCGTCGTTCTCGCGGCCTTTGGCTCCGCCGCGCACGCGCAGTGGACGATCCAGAACTCCGGAACCACCGCCGACCTGCGCGGCATCGACAACGTGGGTGGCGGCGTAGCGTGGGCCTCGGGCGCCAACGGCACGGTTCTGCGCACCGAAGACGGCGGGATTCTGTGGCAGGCATGTGCCGTTCCGCCCGGCGCCGAGCACCTCGACTTCCGCGGCGTCCAGGCCTTCGACGCCAACACCGCCATCGTCATGTCCAGCGGCAAAGGGAATCTCTCGCGCCTCTACAAAACCACCGACGGCTGCCACACGTGGAAGCTGGTATTCACGAACCCGGATAAAGATGGGTTTTGGGACGCGATGCTTCTTAACCGGTACGACACTGACGGCTATATTCTGGGCGATCCGGTGGACGGGCGCTTTGCCTTCTGGGAGACTTCGGACAAGGGAGCCACTTGGGTAAGATCCTCCTCGCGAGGCCTCAGTGCTCTGAATGGTGAGAGCGCCTTCGCCGCGAGCAACTCTGCACTCCTTCTCGAAGAAACGTTCGCGATAGGCTTCGTCACAGGCGGCGCTCCGGAAGCGCGTATCTTGTCGATGGAAGACGATGGAAGTTTCAGCACTCGGTCGCTGCCCCTACAGGCAGGCTCACCATCAGCGGGCGGCTTTTCAATTAACGTTCGAGACGACTGTTGCTGGGCGGCGGTGGGCGGCGATTATCTTAAGCCGGACAATCGTAACGGGACGGTCGCCTATACACACGATTTCGGCAAGACCTGGCGCGCCGCCCAAACCCCGCCGCACGGCTTCCGCTCCGCTGTCGCGTACGATGCCACGAGCAAGACCTGGATCACCGTCGGACCCAACGGCACCGACATCTCAACGGACGACGGGAAGAACTGGCGCGCGCTGCATCCAGATCCGGCGCGGCACGAAGCGCCCGACGCCGACCGCGACTGGAACGCGCTCTCGCTTCCCTTCGTCGTCGGCCCTCACGGCCGCATCGGCAAGCTGAATCCGAAGGCGCTGGCCCCTCGTTCTGACCCCTGATCCCTGAACCCTGACCCCTGTCTTCAAAACATCTCCGGAATGCTGTGAAACGCGATCCGCGTCGGCGCGGCCTTGTAGGCGCTCAACATCGCGGCAGGAGCGAGCGTGCTCATGCCGTACTTGCCGTTGATCTGGTCCATGGCGGCGAGCAGGCGCGTGCGGCTCTGCTCCTCTTCGAGGCCGTCGAAGAGCGCCAGCGTGTGCAGACGGTCGGGAACCAGGTTGTTCAATTGCACGCCGATGAAATACGGATGCTCGTACTCGGCGCCCGAGGGCCGCGAGTCCCACAGGCGGCGCAGGGCGGCGATCAGCGTCGCGTTGTCCTGGCACTCGTGGAGCTTGATCTCGCCGCGCCAGCCTCGGGCCGGCACGCCGAAACGGCTCACGGGAGTCTTTTCCGAGCGCGGCACCGCGAAGCCGATGGCGAGCCCGATATGGCTGGCCCAGAGCCCGTGCGAGCGCAGGCGCATTGCCGCCTTGTGGAGCAGTTTGTGCGCCACGGCCCAGGCATCCTCCGCGTTGCGCATCTCGGGAGCGAGCACGTGCTGGTGGCTGATCGATTTCTGATGCTCGTTCTCCGTCAGCTCGAAGTCCTGGCCGCGCAGCCAGTGGAACATGCGCCCGCCCCACACCGATCCCCAGATGTCGCCGGCGTGTTCGCTGTCGAGCTTGAGCAGGTCGTCCATGGTGTGGATGCCTTGTTCGTTCAGGTGCTTCTCGGTGCGCGCGCCGATGCCGGGCAGATCGCGGAGGGTGAGTTGATGCAGAGCCTCGGGCAGAATGTCGAGCGGAAGCGCGACCAAGCCGTCGGGCTTCTCCATGTCGCTGGCGACCTTGGCGAGATAGCGGTTTGTAGCGAGGCCGACGGAACTGCGCAGCATCTCGCCCACGCGCTCGCGGATTGTTGCCTTGACTCGAAGGCCGAGGTCCAATGCCGCGCGAAGTGCACGCTCGCGGCCGATCAGGCGGCAGGCCATCTCGTCGATGGAGCAGACGGCCGTGACGGGAACGCAGCTCTCGACGGCCTCGACGATCCGGTGATGGTACTCGGTGTAGATTTCGTGGCGACCCTCGACGAACACGATCTCGGGGCACATACGCCGGGCGTCGGCGACGATCGTTCCGGTGCGCACGCCGAAGGCCTTGGCCTCGTAACTGGCGGCGATGCAGCAGGTGGTGTCGGCCATCATGGGCACCACGCCGACCGGGCGGCCGCGCAGCTCCGGCCGCACCTGCTGCTCCACGGAAGCAAAGTACGAGTTCAGATCCACGAAGAGCCAGTTGAGCAGGGGTCCCTGAGCGGAATCGGCGCCCGCACCGGGCTCCCCGGCCGAATCGCCTTCGGACTCACCACGGCAGCCCGTGGCGGCAGGCTCAAGATGGGCAAGCTCCTCCGGCCACTCCTCGGGGATTGGGGAGGGTGCCGGGTTGGGGTGAGCAGCCATCTCCGACTATTTTCGTCATTTATTCGCTTTCATGCAACAGAATTCTTTCCCGATTTCAGGCCGCTATTCCCCCAAAAGCTGTAGAAGATCACCCAAAAGGGCAGGTTACCGTCTAATAATAGACGGAGTAGCATTTGGGCACATCTCATGCCCTCTTGAAGGGCCAGAATGTCCCGAAACGGGTGACTGAAAGATGCATACCCTGGCTCATTGGATCGCGGTGAATGGAAGCGTTCTCGCCGTACTAGTGACGTTGGGTGTGGCCGTGCTGCTGGTCTGTTGCCTTGGGTGCACCCACTGCCCCAACCGCGAAAAGGACGATCTCTTCCACCGCCACGAGGTTTAAGAACGGCTACAGCGGCTCTCCAGTTGCGGCAAGGCGAAGCCGCATCTGCCAAGTGGCTTCTCCCTTAAGGAAAAGCCACCCCGCGCGACGCGGGAAATGCCTCATACGAACTGGAGAGCCGCTTTAATTCCCGCCCCCGGCCGGCGCACTCGGCTGAAGTGCCTGCTCGAACTGCGCCAGGATCCGGTTGAAGAGGTGCGCGTGCGCCTCCGGCCCCGCGAGAGAGTGAGTCTTTCGCGGAAAGATCTGCAGGTCGTAGGGAATGCCGGCATCGATGAGCTTCTGCACGAACTGCACAGAGTTCTCGATATGCACGTTGTCGTCGCCGGTTCCATGCGCGATCAGCAACCGCCCCTTCAGATTCGCAGCCGAGTTCACCACGGAGAAATCGCGATAGCCGTCCGGGTCTTCGGCGGGAAGGCCCAGATAGCGCTCGGTGTAGATGGAGTCGTAGTCGCGCCAGTCGGTGACGGGCGCGACGGCAACCCCAGCACTGAAGCGGTCGGAGTGGGTCATCGCGTAGAGCGTGAAGGTGCCGCCCCAGCTCCAGCCCCACCAACCCAGACGCTTGCCATCGAGCGCAGGAAACTTCTCGAGCGCGGCATCGATTACGGTCAACTGATCGTCGAGCTGCACGGGGCCGAAGTTGCGATACGCAGCTTGTGCGAAGGCGCGCCCGCGGCTGCCCATGCCGCGATTGTCGGCGTGGAGCACGGCAAAACCGTGCTGCGCGAGCAGTTCGTCGAAGAGCAGGCCGCCTTCCCACTTGTTCGCGACGTCCTGGTCGTGGGGACCGCCGTAGGGATTGACGATCAGCGGGACGGACGCCGGATTGGCCGCGCCCTCGGGCAACAAAAGCGTGGCGTAGAGAGTGGTTCCGTCGTGCGCCTTGACCTCAAGCTGCTGCGGCGCGCGCAAACGGTACGCGTCCAGCGCGTGCGTCTGCCAGAACACGCGGCACGAGGCGGACTTCTCGCCGGCAGTGCAAACGCGCAGTTCCGGCGGCGTCATGCGGGTGGAGAACTTGTCGGTGAAGCTCTTGCCGTCGGGAGCAAATGCAGCCTGGTGGAACCCCGCGCCCGCGCTCAACGGTTTGCGGTCTCCGTCGAAGCTCACTTGCCAGATCTGCTGCTCGAGCAGGTCGCTCTCATTCGAGGCATAGGCCACGACCTTGCGCTCGGGGTCGACGCTGTACACATCGCCGACCTCGAAATCGCCCTTGGTCAGTTGCCTTTCGAGCTTCGCGCCGGCCACAAGCGGGCGCGCCGGGTCGTAGCTGTAAAGGTAGAGGTGGGTGTGCCCGTCACTCCAACTGGTCAGCACGATGGCGCCATCGCCGACGGCGACGTCGTAATTCTCGTCGACGAACTTGTCGTCGTCGATCTGGAGCACCTGGCGGGCGTCGCCGGATTCGGCGCCGGCGAAGTAGATCGCGCGATGCCTGTGATCGCGGGTCAGGGTCTCAACCCACGCGGTCCTGCGATCGACCCAGCCGAAGCGCGGGATGTAGTCGTCGCCGGCCCGAATGGGAAGCTGAACCCAAACCGTTTTGCCGCCGCGCGCGGGAACGATGCCGACATGCACATCCGGATTCCTGTCGCCCGGCTGCGGATAGCGCTGCCAATCGACCTGCGCATGGCTGGGAATCCAGTCGGTGATCGGGTATTGCGGCGCCTGGGTCTCGTTAGTCTGCAAATATGCGATGGCCTTCGAGTCCGGCGACCAGAAGTAGTTGCTGCGCGCGTCGAGCTCTTCCTCGTAGACCCAGTCCACCTCGCCGTTGAGCATCACCTGCGCGTTGGCGCCGGAAGCAGCAGGCGCCGGAGCAATCGGATTTGCGGGCGCCCACGGCTCGCCAAGCCGAATCACCTCGAGGCCGTGATCGCGGACGAACGAAACGGATTGGCCGTCGGGCGAGAACTTGGGATCGTCGCCGGACGCTGCGCCCGTGAAACCAATCTGCACGCCGGCGCTCGAGTGCAGATCGAAGAGCCAAAGCCGGCCATCGGAGTCGAAGAGGAGGTGCTTTGAGTCCGGCGCCCACTGGTAGCCCGCCATGTTGTAGCGCTGACGATGATCGCTGTCGCGCTCCGAAGTTCCACTCTCGCTCAACGCCGCCATTTTGGCGGCGCTCACCAGCACGTGAGCCTGGCCCGTCGCGGGATCCACGTCCATGAGCTCTCCGCCATCGAGATAGGTAAGGTGCTTCGAGTCCGGCGACCAGGTGAGGTCATCGGGCATTTCGCCGATCAGCGGCCCATGGGCATAGATCGCTTCCACGGTCAGCAATTTCTGCGGGGCGGCGGAAGGCTGCGGCTGCTGTGCAGCGAGGAAAGCAGCGGCGAGAGGCAAGGCAAGGAGCGATGGAAGCAAAAGAGCAGGAACTCGCAACAAAGGAGGATTCCTCCCAGGAAGGGATTCAGAGGAGAGCCCTCATTGGCTCCAGCAGAGTGAGTGAGGGAGAGGACGGGGCTTCCAGGAAAGAGTGTAAATCACGCGCGGCGGCGTGTTGCACGGGAACGGGCGACGGTGTATGTTCCGCAGTATGCACTGGACAACTCCCGAAGAACGCCGTGCTCTTGGCCAGGCGCGGCGCAAGCAGGTGGGCCGTTCCGAGCACGTTGCGCTCGACGCGAAGGCGCGTCCGTCCCCGGCGCTGGAGCTGGTCGCGCGATCCATGCGCGGTCGCGTGCCAGAGTTGATCGCTCTCAAGTACCAACTGATGGGCGAGTCGCCCTTCGGCTACTTTCGCGGCGCCGCGCCGGTGATGGCCGCCGACCTGGCGCAGCTTCCGTCGACGGGCATCGGTTGCCAGCTTTGCGGCGACGCGCACGTGCGCAACCTGGGCGCGTATGCCGCTTCCGACGGACGGCTGGTGTTCGACATCAACGACTTCGACGAAACCATTCGCGGTCCGTTCGAGTGGGACCTGAAGCGGATGGCCGCCTCTCTTGTGCTGGCCGGGCGCGCCGCGGGAAACAAAGACGGCTCCGCGCGAAGGGCGGCGCAGGCCTGCATCCAGCGCTATGCAGCGCAGATGCGGGCGTTCGCGCCCATGCCGCAGCTCGAAGTGAACCGCTTTCAAGTGCATCGCATCGACTTGGCGCGGCCGGTGCATGCGGCGCTCGGGAAGGCCGAGCGAGCCACGCCGCAGCACACACTCGACCGGCTCACCGCTCCCGTTTCATCGCGGTCCGACGCGCGGCGGCGCTTCAGGGAGTCGAAGCCCATGCTGAAGCGCGTGACCGGAGCGCGAGCCGCGGCGGTGCTTGCGTCGCTCGGGCCCTACCGGGAAATGCTCGAGCCGCAACGGCAACACCTGCTCGATTTCTACCGGCCGCTGGATGTGGCGTTCAAAGTGGTGGGCACGGGCTCGGTAGGGCTGCGCGACTATTGCATTTATCTCGTGGGCAACGGTCCCGGTGATCCGCTTTTCCTGCAGATCAAAGAGGAGCCAGCCTCGGCTTACGCGCCGTATCTTCCCGATGCGAGGCCGCCCGCGCACAACGGCCAGCGCGTGGCCGAGGGTCAGCGCTTCATGCAGATTCAGACCGACCCGTTTCTGGGTTGGACGCACATTGGCAACCGCCAGTATCTTGTGCGGCAGCTTAACGACCATAAAGGATCGATTGAAATCGCCGACCTGGCCGGCGCGAACCTGAAGGCCTATGCCGAGGTTTGTGGTGAGTTGCTAGCCCGCGGTCACGCCCGCTCCGGCGATGCGCAGGTAATTGCGGGATACATCGGGTCGGGCGAAGCGTTTGCCGAAGCGGTGGCAGAATTCGGCGTCGCTTATGCCGACCAGACCGAGAAAGACTGGGAACAGCTCAAGCGGTCGGGCAGAGCGAAGAAGAAACCGTAGATAGGCGCCTGGAGAAACTGAATATGGATCGAGCGGAACAAATTGAAGACGCAATCGTAGCGGGTTCTGAACTGCATGAGACCAACCGAGAAGATTTGCATGTGACGATCCGTATCGCGAGGGATTTCTATGATTTCCTCGTCAAATATGGGGAGTCTCCTAATGGAGAACAGATCGACTACATGGCGGGGACAATAAGGTCCGGCATCGATGAGTTCTATTTGCTTGCGTACGGCTGTCGAAGCGTAGTCAGAGACAATGCGACCTGGAAGTTCGATCCGCATGAACACTGGGATTTTTCAGCATTGCGAGAAGGGTTCATGCGTGGTTTTGAGCATCTGGCCGATCCCGATGTGAGCACGGCGGACAGACTGGCATCTCTGTTAGCTCTCACACATCTTGAGCTTGTGTTCTTGGCGCGACACTTCCCTTCGGCCATATTTGCGGAACGGGCCAGTGATTCCATGACCATCAATGAAAGTTTGCAATCTATCAAGAAGATGATCGGCGGCAAAGGAAGATGGAGTCGGGATGCCCGGCTAACCACAAGGTCCGCAAACAGGCCTTTTGAGCCGACCGCGCAGCACTGGTACGTTCCGCGCTTAACGCCGGTACACGTCGTATCCGCTCAAGTGCGCTGCCGCTGTGAACTCGCTCATCAGCAGCTGCATCAAGGCCGCTCGGTCCGGCGTGGGATCCTCCTTCGTTTGCACGTCGCTCTTCACAATCAGCCAGCGGATGTTCTGCGAGCGCACCAGCGCAGCGGTTTCGGCGGGCGAATACGGATCGATGGTGGGATCGAAGAACAGCACAGGAAAGCGCTGCGCGCGCCCGGTAGCGAAGTAGAACGGCTCCTCGCCGGGGATCAGAACGATTCCGTCATCGGCGGGAATGTTGGCCTGGGCGTAGCGCAGGACCTCGTCGATCTCCGGCAGGTACGGTCCCGGGGTGGAGAGACCGGCAAGCGCAGGGAACGCGGAGTGCGCGGGCGGGCCGTCCGGGAGGTCGGCGTACGAGAGCCGCTCTTCGCTCGCCGTGTAGAAGCCGCCGCAGACCAGCAACGTAATTGAGATGAGCCCGGCAAGCAAGGGCACGAGCCGCCGCGAAGCAACGTGCGACAGGAAGCGATCGAGGAATACCAGCAACTCAGCCACGAGCAGGACGAGCAACGGCCAGATGCCGTACGTCGATCCCCAAAGCTGCTGCGAAAGAAATGTGCCGTGAATGGCGGCCAGCAGGATCAGCGGCAGAAACAGGCGCAGGGAGGTCCCTTCACGCAGGCGGACAATGTTGGCGACGGCCAGCGCCGCTGCGAGCAGCAGCAGAAGCGGCCAGAGCGCCAGCAGGCTGTCGCCGCGCTCGTCGGCGTCGTCGTAGATCAGCAACGAGGCGAGCGTGAAGAGGAATGGAGCAGCGAGCAGGGCAAACGCCGCCATCTGCGCCCAGAGATGCTTTGCAGCCGGAGTGCGCAGGAGAACAAGCGCAGCGGCGACGCAAGGCACGGTCCAGAGGAGCGTTGAATCGCGATAGACGCCAAGCATGAGGCTCAGTCCCGGCATGCGGCGCTGCCCGGCGTACTCGATGGTCCAGTGGTAGTAGTTCCTGAGGCCGGCGGTCCAATGCAGCGTAAGCGCGGCAGCCAGGAGCGTGGCGCACGCGCCGGCGAGGACAGCGAACAGCGTTCGAATTGCAGGCTGCCCGGCGGAATCGGTCGCGCGGCGGAGCGCCTTTGCCGCCAGCACCAGCAGAACGGCGCCGATCGCCGCAAGGAAAAATGGCAGGCCCATGTTCTGCTTGAAGAAGAGCGGCGCGCAGAGCAGGGCGCCGGTGACAAATCCGCGGGCCGCGCTCTTCGATCCATCGAGCCGCTGGAGCAGCCATACCGCAACCACGATCCAGAAGCCGCAATCGCAGTCGTACTCGGGGTTGGGCAGGATGCAGTAAATGCCGAGGAAAGCGAGCGGCGCGGCGACCAGCAGCGCGACCGTCCACGCAGCCGCGATGCGCTCCCGCAAGGCGTGGAGCGCGATCCTCCATGTAAGGACCGTGCCGAGTCCGCCGATGAAGGCGACATACAGAACGTGGTGAAAGTAGACGCGGCCGGTGAGGCGAATGATTGCGGCCTGGATGAGGAATGTGAAGGGCGCGTGCGGCAGCGGGAACCGGCGGTACGGCATCTGGCCCAGGGCGATGCGCTGGGCGGTGTTGAGGATGTAGCTGACATCGAAGAGCGCAGCGACGTGCGCATTCTGCCAGAGCACCACGGACGCCGTCGCCACGAAAAGAAGAGCGGCCGCAATCGAGTCGCGCAGCACCCAGCGCGAACCCGGCAGCCAGGACTTCGGCTGCTCAGGGCCTTCCGTCACCATCCGCGACGATACGAGTAGGCGTAGTAAGGCATCGAGAACAAGGCCATCAGGAGTGCGACAAACCAGCCGACGACCGTCCAGCCAAGAAAGATGTTCAGCAGCAGGATCCCCGTCGAGTTATGGGTGTGCCGAATCGCCGCAATGATGGCCGGAAGGAAATAGAGCGCGCCGAAGAAGATCAGGAAGTGCATCGATGCCCCCGAATTTGTTCCCTAGGGTGCTACGCAGAGTGTACCGCGGAAGTTCCCGGTCTCCCCAGGGTTGCCGGGAAGACTGGGAGCAGACAATCCCCGGAATGCGAGGCAGCACGGCCGACCCCGGCGCCGGCTATCGCGTCTCTTCCTGAACGGCAGCGATAAGAGCCTGAATGTTCTCGGTGGGCACACCAGGCGGCATGCCGCCCCCGCAGGAGACGATCAGCCGGGAACGATCCTCGAGCGGCTGAAGCATCTCGCGCACCGCCCGCGCCACATCGGCGGGCGTTCCGTCGGCCAGAACGTCGCGCGGCGGAATGTTGCCGAGGAGCGCGATGCCGTGATTGGTCCACTCCCGCATCTCCGCCACCGTGTGCTGAATGCCAAAGTTCAGCAGGTTGATCCCTGTTTCCTGGAGTAGGGGAGCGCCGGCCTTCAGGCGCGCGTCGCAGTGGAAGAACTTCACGGTAACGTCCGCCGCGAACGCGCGCTGTAGATAGGGGAGGGCAAAACTCTCGAAGTCGCGGCGGCTCACGAATCCGACGATGTCGTCGAGGAGAAAGATTCCATCGATGGTGGGGAATGTTTCGCGTTGAAAGGCGATCCAGTCCACTAGGAAGTCCGTGACCAGGCCGAGCAACTCGTGCATTCGCTCGGGATCGGTTTTCAACGCCTCAAGGAACTCCGGGGCGCCCATCAGGAAGGATGCGACGTTCATCGGCCCCCGCGCCACGGCGAAGCGGATCTTGTGGCCGGCCTGCTCGATCTCCGGCTGCAGGTGCTTGAGCCGCTTGATGACGAAGGGCAGCAGGCCTTGCTTGCGCGGATCGGGCTTGGCGAGCCGGTCGACCTCGCTGGGCGACCGCATCACCTTCATAGCAAAGGGGAACTCGTTTTCGCCCCAGAGTGAGACCGCGCCGAACGCAGAGGGCTCCGTGCACATCCCGTATTCCGACCAGAAACCGGGGAGAAAGATGGTCTCCGGGAAGGCGCGAATGACTTTGAGGTTGTCGTCGAGGAAGATCCGCTCGCTGGTGAAGTAGTCCAGAATCGAGTGCCCCGCCCAGTTCGGCAGCCAGGGACTATCAACGATGAAGGCTGTAGGGAGCGGGCGAAGATGCTCGCCACGGATAACCGAAATTAAAGTGTTCCACTCTCGATCGTTCATGGCCCGCCTCGAAAGTACGGCAAATCCCGCGCAAGGTTCCCGGCAGGAAGATAAGGTTCTCCCAGTGTACAACAATATTCTTCGGTACTCGAATAAATTGAGGCGGGAAGCGGTCCCGATGCCCAGAGGATTCGGATGGAGCGATGCCCACGATTCGGCAAAAGCGAATTCAAGACGATTCTGGCGAAAGCCGATTCAGGTTTCTTCGCTACTCTTCCTTGTCCCTCTAAAATGAAGCGGTATGCCGACTGCTGTCCGTTCGCACGCCAAGATCAACCTGGGTCTCTTTCTCGGGCCGCCGCGGGCGGATGGGTTCCACGCCCTCACTACGGTTTACCAAACGCTCGAAATGCATGATGTGGTTACGGTTACGGCACGTCAGGCGCGGACGACCGCTTTGCAGATCACCTCGAACGACAGCCGCGTGCCCACCGACAACCGGAACACCGCGTGGAAGATGATTGCGTTAGCGCTCCAGGCGCTGGGAATTGCGGCCGAGGTGGAAGTCTATATCGATAAACGGCTTCCGGTGCAGGGTGGTTTGGGGGCAGGATCGGGGAATGCGGTGGCCGCGCTGGTGGGGCTGGGGGCGGAGCTCGCGGCAGCGAGTCAGCAAGTCAGCGAGTCAGCAAGTCAGCGAGCCGACCTGCCTCCGGGCCAGCCAAGCGGAATCTTCCGAAACCTTTTGACCCAACGGCTTCCGCTCGCGGCGCAGGTCGGATCGGACGTGCCGCTCTTTCTGATCGGCGGGACGGTTCTGGGTGTGGATCGTGGGCAAGAGGTGTACCCGCTACCCGACATCGAGCCGGTCTGGTGCCTGGTTGTGGTGCCCGAGATCGGCATCTCGACTCCGCAGGCCTTTCGCGATTGGGACGCCCTCTGCGCCGCGGAGGGTTTGACCGTTGAGTCCGGTACCGCTAGACTAGAGAAGTCGAGCCGCGCCTACGCCAGCGCCTTTCGGGGAGAGATTCCAGAAGGCGGTTTTGGGGCAGGCTCCTCCGGTGTCTTTTCCGTGGGAGAAGACCTGGCCGGACGCCAAGAGTCCGCGCTTGTCCGCACCGGGATCATGAGCTGGATCGAGAACGACTTCGAACGCGTCCTCTTTCCCCAGCATCCTTCCCTTGCCGAGATCAAGCGTCTTCTTTGGGCTCCGGGCACACCGGAGGCAGCCCTTTTTGCCTCGCTGTCGGGGTCCGGTTCGGCGCTCTTCGGGTTGTACCTGACCCGTGGAGATGCGGAAGCGGCCGAGGAGCGGATCAAGAGAACCGGCCCGGAGTTGGGAGTGCGAAGTACCTCGATCACGCGCACACTGCCGCGAGCCGCATATTGGGATCAAATGCTCGAAAGAAATTGACAGTCCACCGTTGAGCAAGCGAGACTCTCGGTCGGCTGTCAAGAAACTGCTGGGCGATCGTTCAATGGCAGGACAATGCCCTTTGGAGGCATTTATCCAGGTTCGAATCCTGGTCGCCCAGCCAGACTTTGGGATCGCATGACCCGGAACGCAGCCATAGCCAACCAGCGTGGAGGTGCTCTCGAGATGGAGACGGGACCGTTGACGGCGACGATCGAGGAAAGCAAGCCGGGCGAACCAAGCCCGGAGAAGCAGGACGGCGGCAAGAGCGCACCCAAGGATGGGGCCGGTGAAAGCCCCAAAGCCAAGGATGTCCGGCAGGCGCCGGCGCCGGAGCGCAAGAAGTCCACGAAGCTCAGCGAAGACAAGCGCTTCAAGCTCTTCAGCGGCACGGCGAACCCGAAGCTGGCTCAGGCCATCGGCGAACACATCGGCGTGAAGGTTGGAGAAGTCAAGCTGCAGCGCTTTGCCGACGGCGAGGTCTTCTTCCAACTGCTCGAGAACGTGCGCGGCGTAGACGTGTTTGTGGTGCAGCCCACCTGCTATCCGGTGGACCAGCACCTGGTGGAGCTTCTGGTGATGATCGATGCGCTGAAGAGGGCGTCGGCGGCCCGCATCACGGTGGTGGTGCCGTACTACGGCTACGCCCGCCAGGATCGCAAGGACCGCCCGCGCGTGGCCATCAGCGCCAAGCTCATCGCCGACCTGTTGACGACCGCCGGCGCGAATCGCGCTCTGTTTGTCGACCTGCACGCAGCGCAAATCCAGGGATTCTTCAATATCCCCGTCGATCATCTCTACGCGAGCCCGGTGCTGGTGAGCTACTTCCGCGAACTGAACCTGCCAAACCTGATGGTTGTCTCGCCCGATCCTGGTGGTGTGGAGCGGGCGCGGTTCTTTGCGCAGAAGATGGGGGCGCCGCTGGCCATTGTAGACAAGCGCCGCACGGAGATGAACGTGGCCGAAGTGATGCACGTGGTGGGCGACGTGAAGGGCCATACCTGCCTCATCATCGACGACATCATCGATACGGCTGGCACGCTGGTGAAGACCGCGGACGCGCTTCTGAACGCCGGAGCCACCTCAGTGTATGCCTGCGCCAGCCACGCCGTGCTTTCGGGCCCGGCGATCGACCGCATCGCCAACTCGCGGCTGGAGCAACTCGTAGTCACCGACACCATCCCGCTGCGCGAGGCGGCGCAGAAGCTGCTCGCGACAGGGCGCGATGCGGCGCAGAAAGCACCCAAACTGAAGGTGCTCACGATCGCCGGCCTGCTGGGCGCGGCCATCGAGAGCATTCACATGGAGACGAGCGTAAGTACGTTGTTCAATTGAGCTTCTAGCTGCTAGCTTCTAGCCAGCGCGATGAGAGACGGCCTTCGCGACTTTGCGAGGGGTTGAAAAAGTAAGGTGGCGATTCAAACGAACCGCTGCACAACGACAACAGGCAGCTAACCGGCTAGAAGCTAAGAGCTAGAGGCTGCTTTTACAAAGGGAGCGGACCTCAACACTCCGTGCCCGAACCCAAGAAGAAACGAGAAGAACGCAAATGCCAGAAGTCGTAGTTGCCAAGCCCCGTGAGGGCAAATTCAACAAGAACGCCGCGCGGCGGGTGCGCGTGGCAGGCAAGATTCCGGCCGTGTTGTATGGGCCGGGGCACGATCCCGTGGCCATTGAGGTCGATCCGAAGCAGATTACACGGATCCTCCACTCCGAGACCGGCCGCAATACCATCTTCGATGTCGAAGTTGCCGGCCAGCCGGCAGCCAAAGCCATGATCGTGGATTGGCAGCATGAGCCGATCAAGGACCAGCTGATTCACATCGACCTGAAGCGGATCGCTCTGGACAAGGCCCTGCGCGTGAAGGTGCGCGTCCGGCTGCTGGGCACGCCAATCGGCGTCAAGACGGAGGGCGGCATTCTGGACCAGGTGCTGCGCGAGGTCGAGATCGAGTGTTTACCCGCGGACATTCCCAACAGGATCGAAGTGGACGTCAGCGAGCTGGGGATGAACCAGGGCGTGCGTGTGAGCGGCCTGCCACACTCCGACAAGATCAAGTACCTGACTGCGGAAGACGCCACCGTGGCCCACGTTGTCTCCATCCGCGAGGAAGTAGTTGCGGCGCCGGAGACGGCGGAGGCAGCGGTAGCGGCAGGTACTGCGGCTGCACCGGGCGAAGCGGCTACACCGGCCGAGCCTGAAGTAATGAAGAAGGGCAAGGCGGAGACGCCTGAAGCGCCGGCAAAGAAGTAGACCTTGGCTGACGAAAGAGAGATCGGCCTGCCCGACGAGCGTTCGCCACGGCGGACGCCCGCCGGGGGCCCGAATGGGGCAACCGGAGCGGGCCTTTCGTCATTGTGGGGTTGGGCAATCCCGGCCTCGAGTATCTGTGGACCCCGCATAACGCGGGATTCATGGCCATCGATCGCATCGCCCAGCAGCAGGGCGTTGTGGTCCAGAACCGGCGCTGCCGGGCCGTAACGGCGACCTGCCGAATCGCGGGCCGTCCGGTGGTTCTGGCCAAGCCGGAGACATTCATGAACCTGAGCGGCGCAGCGGTGGCCGCTCTGGTGGAAGAGTTTGAAGCGGACCCGGCGCGGGATCTGCTCGTGATTTACGACGAGCTGGACTTGGCGCTGGGAACATTCAAGATCAGGGAACGTGGTTCGCCTGCGGGGCACAACGGAGCCCGCAGCGTTACCGGCGCCCTGGGAACGCGAGAATGGTTGCGCTTGCGCATTGGCGTGGGGCGCGATTTGCCTCCCGAGGCAATTGAGGCCGGAGGCGGAAAGCGGCCGGGCAGGGACTATCTGCTCTCGCCGATGCGGAAGGCGGATCTGGCGGTGTTGGACGAGGTGCTGGACCGGGTGGCGACGGCCACGCGGCGAATCCTCGAAATGGGACCGGCAGCCGCGATGAACGAGTTCAACCGGAAAGAAGACAAGGAACAGGAAACAGGGAACAGGGACTAGGAAAAACGAACTGCGAGCTGTGAACTGCTGGCTGTGAGCGGAAGCAATCCGCTCCGGCGGAAAAGGAATACCGATGTCGCGTTTGTATGAAGTGATGTTCATTGTCCGTCCCGATGTGGAGGACGAAGAGGTCGACAAGCTGATTGCCGGCTTTTCGGCAACAGTTACGGCGGGCGGCGGCGTGGTAAAGAACGTCGACAAGTCGTATGGCCGGCGCAAGCTGGCGTACCTGGTGCGCAGGTTTGCCGAGGGCAACTACATTCTGCTGACCATTGAAGCCAATGGCGCGGTGGTCCTGGAACTGGAGCGGCGCCTGCGCGTCACCGAGCCGGTGATCAAGTACATCACCGTTCGCATCGACGAAGAAGAGAAGCGCCTGGCCAAGATGAAGGCGTCGCGGGGCACGCGCCGCAAGGCGAGCGAAAGTCCGGCTGCGGCTGCCGAGACCGCCGCGCCGGCCGAGCCAGCCCAGGCCAGCGCGTAGAAGCAGGGAACAGGGAGTAGGAAACAGGGAATAGACGGGTCTCGCCGAGCGCGCGGATCCCTAATCGCGAATTCCCGATCCCTTCGAGAATCCTCCGGCAGCGCCGGACGAGAGAGCAAAGAGGAAATACGATGCCTGAAGAAACGCAAGCAAAGGCGCCCGCCGCGGCGGACGCAAGCCCAACTCCACAAGGCGCGAGCGGTCCGAGCGCCGGCCCGCGCGGCGGGGGCCGCGGCCCCGGTGGCCCCGGCGGCCGAGGCAAGTTCTTCCGCCGCAAGAAGGTGTGCAAGTTCTGCAACGAGAAGATCGACGGAATCCCTTACCGGGACGTGCGGCTTCTGCAGCAGTTTGTGGCCGAGCGGGGCAAGATCGTTCCACGGCGGCTCACCGGCGTTTGCACCACGCACCAGCGCCGCCTGACGCGCGCCATCAAGCAGGCCCGGAACATCGCCCTGCTGCCGTTTGCCACGAGACACTAACCGCGCCCGGAATGGCCGGCGGAGAATTTCGCGCGGCTGGCGAGCAGCCTTCTTGTCCGAAAGATAAGAGAGCGCGCGGCGCCGCCGCGACCCTGAGATTTGGAGAGTTTCCCATGGAAGTAATTCTGAAAGAAGACGTAGCCGATCTGGGCTTTCGCGGAGAAGTTGTAAAGGTAGCCGATGGCTACGCGCGCAACTTTCTGTTGCCGCGCAAGCTGGCAATGCAGGCCACCGCGGCCAACAAGGCGGTAATCGAGCAGATGAAGGCCGCCGCCGCGCGCCGCTCGGCCACTGAGAAGGCGCAGGCCGAGGAACTGGTAACCAAGCTCGAGCCGCTCGTGCTCAGCTTTACCCGCAAGGCCGGCGAGGCGGGACATTTGTTTGGCTCGGTCACCTCGGCGGACATCGCCGCGGAGCTGGCCGCGCAGGGCCACGAAGTGGACCGCCGCAAGATCCAACTGGGCGACCCGCTCAAAAGCATCGGCGACTTCAAGGTGGCCATCCGGCTGCACCGCGAAGTGACCGCGCGCGTGACGGTGAAGGTCCAGGCCGAGGAAACCGAGGAAGAGAAGGCCAAGGCAGCCGCGGCGGAAGTCGCCCAAGAAACCGAAGGTGCCGAAGCTGCTTCCGCGGAGCCGGTTACTGAAGAGGCAGCCGGCGAATAACGCCGCCGCGTGATCAACGCGGAACGATCACCGCTGGCTTCTAATCGGTCGGAAACAGCGAGCCGGTAAAGGCGTGGATCGGGGCGATGCGGCCGCGGCGGCGCCCCGGAGATTCCGCCGGTTCAACCGGCTCCACCTTCGCAGCCAGCACCGCGGCGATCTCGCGCAGCTCGGCGCGGGCATGGCCGATGGCTGCGGCCACGGCGCCGGTCTGCTGGCTCTGGCCGATGGCGGGCGGCAGATTTGGCGGTGGTTCAAGCGTTTTGTTGGCCCGCCGCATCACCTGCCCGAGCACCGCGCGCGCGCCTGCCAGGGTGTATCCCTCGGCATGGACCAGGCGCTTGATCTCCAGCGCCAGCTCGACATCGCGCCTACGGTAAAGCCGCTGGCCGGTCCCGCTCTTGTTCGGCTTCAGTTGCGGGAATTGCGTCTCCCAGAAGCGAAGAACATAAGTCTCCACCCCGCAGAGTTCCGCGACGTCTCCGATCTTGAAGTAGAGGCGATCCGGGATCTGGGGCGGCGAATATGCGCGCTTCCGGCTGGATTGCGTAGCCATAGAGATGGGCGAGCAGGCGGCGCCTTGCGGGAAAGCCGCTCGCTTTAATCGAAGTATAGGGCACGCTTTTCCCTCTTTGGGAAGCAAAATCGCCGGATGAACCCAGCTTTGCAGAGGAAAACAAGGCGAATTTCCGCCAGCGCCGTGGGGTTTCGCACCCTATATGCTTGCAACGACTGGGCGCGCAGGTGAGCCTGCCGGAGCCGCGCGCAGATACTGCCAGGGCCAACTTACCGTTTCGCCGAGAGCTGCCGCTGCGTGCACCGGCCAGTATGGATCGCGAAGCATGGCGCGGGCCAGCAAGACCAGGTCGGCCTCGCCCTCGGCGATGATTGCATTGGCCTGAGCTGGCTCGGTGATCAGCCCGACCGCGGCGGTGGCGATGCCGGCTTCCCGGCGGATTTTGGCGGCAAAACCGACCTGGTAGCCGGGCCCTAAAGGAATATTTGCGCCGGGAACGAGACCTCCGGATGAAACATCCACCAGATCGACGCCGTGCTCTCGCAATCGACGCGCAAGCTCGACCGATTCGTCCGGATTCCAGCCGCCCTCCGCCCAGTCCGTTGCAGAGATGCGCACGAAAAGCGGCAGATGCTGCGGCCATTCGCTGCGGACGGCATCAACGGCTTCCAACGCCAGCCGGGTACGATTGGCGAAGCTGCCGCCGTATTCGTCGGTGCGGAGGTTCGAGAGCGGCGACAGAAACTGATGCAGCAGGTAGCCGTGTGCCGCGTGAATCTCGACGAAATCGAAGCCGGCCTCGAGAGCCCGGCGCGCCGCCTTGCGGAAAGCCTCGACGACGGCCTGGATACCGGCCCGGTCGAGTGCCGCAGGAACGCCGTAATCGGGAGCAAAGGCGATCGCACTGGGCGCGACGGGCTGCCAGCCGCCTTCTGCGGGCGTCACCAGAACGCGCCCTACGTCGAATGGTGTGGCCGTGCTCGCCTTGCGGCCGGCGTGCGCCAGTTGGATGCCGGCGCGAGCGCCCTGGCTATGCAGAAAATCCGCGATGCGGCGGAGGCCGGAAATGTGCTCGTCCTTCCAGATGCCGAGATCGGCCGGCGATATGCGCCCCTCGGGCAGAACGGCCGAGGCCTCAAGGATCACCAACCCAGCGCCACCTTGCGCGCGGCTGCCCAGGTGAACGAGGTGCCAGTCGTTCGAAAAGCCATCCTGGCTGGAGTACTGGCACATCGGCGAGACACCGACGCGGTTGGGGAACTCAACGGAGCGAAGACGGAAGGGAGAGAAAAGCGAACCTGCCATATCTCAATGGATGATTGCCGCAAGAAAGCGATTCAACGCCGTGGCGGTGCGGTTCACTGCGGCAATCTCGAATTCGCAATTCGACCGCGAGCGACTGTGGCGGGGTCTACTGTTTCTTCAGCACGACCGAGCCCTTCTCGTCGGCAAGGATCGCGTTCTCGAACTTGCGGAACTCGGGCGCCTTCTCCGCAGGGAGCTGCACCTGGCGCACGACGTAATCGCGCTCGTAGTGCAGCACGTTGCCCTTGGCCGTCGTCGCCGCGCGATAGCTGGCGAAGCCGGCGTCAAGGTCGACGGGATCGGGGGTCTCATCCACGGCGTAGCCGGGCGGCAGCGCAATGTCGAAGGAGTCGTGCCAATCGCCCGTAGCCGAAAGCTCAATCGGAATGGACCGGGGCTTGTCGTCGAAGGCGATCGCGTCATCCCCGACCACGCGAGGGCGCACCAGAAGCAACGGGCCGGCTTGGTGCGAGTAGTGAGGCACGGTCACCGTGTAGTGAAATTCAAGAGGTTTGGCGAGAGACGACGGTTGGACGAACTGGAATGAATCGAGAACCACTCCCGGTAGATCCTCTGCGATATGCTTCTCCCACCGCTCGCGCCTCTCTTTCTCATCGGTGTACTTCAGGAAAAGGCGGTAATCGGCGCCCTCCGGACCGCCGTGCAGCGTATCCACCGCTCCTGAAAGGGTGCCATCGGCCGCTAGAGTGAATGTCCCCTTCTGTTCAGTGCCGCTGGTGTCGGGCGAGAGGACGGGTAAAGGGATCAACTGGCTCGCCGAACCGGCCGCCAGAATGCCGTAGCTTCCCTGGAGATATGATGGCAGATTTCCCACCGGCGTACGCTCGTTGGTCGGATCAAAGATCAGATACCGTTTGCCGTCTTTCGCCGCGACCACAGCCATGAGGCGCGGGTCCTCCACATTTGCCGGAACCTCGATTGCCGTAATCATGTGGTCGCCGTAAATAGATGGCGCATCGGGATCGACTACGCCGCGCCGGTCATCGACCAAAACGTAGTCCGCCTGGATGTCCACGGCCTGCAACATCGAGATCAGCAGCGTCGTCTTGTCTTTGCAATCTCCGTAACGGTTGCGAAAGATGTCCCCTGCCGGATGCGACTGAAAGCCGCCAATGCCGCGTTCCACAACAAAGTAGCGAACATTCTTCTGGATGTACTCGGTGATATTTGTGAGCTTGGTAAAGAAATCCGGAGCGCCAGCCGCGAGTTCCTTGGCTTTGGCGGTGATCTCCGGCGTTGGGTCGGCTCTGTGAACCTCGAGATCGGAATACCAAAGGCCCAATGCGTGCCACTGATTGTCCACGCCTTGTGCCGCCCCGTCGCCCCAATTGATGGTCATGCGAGCCGCCAGCGCCGCCCATTCCGGACTTGCCTTCACATCGCGAAGATCGAGCCTTGCCATGTCCTTGATCTCCCAACGCCAGTGGTTGGGAGCCACCTCGACCGGCTTCACCGGCGGAAAGCGGTGCCACGACTCGGAGTAACTGCGTCCTGGAGGCAGATCGATCTCCAGCGCCTCGAAAACAAATGGAATGCCGCTTTGAATGCCCCAGACTTTCTCCTGCGACCACGGCGCCATCAACTCTTCCGACTCGCAAAGGATGGTCGCGCCCACATTCGCGGCAGGAGGGTGCACGATGCGATATTTCACAGTTTCGAGATAAATGGGAGCATCCTTCACGATTCCCATTTCTCCCGCGCCCTCGTCGACGAAGTCGGTGTCTTTGGCCTGATACTGTTTTTCGTCGGCGCCGATGGTCCACTCGCGGAAGTAGTCGATCTTTTCGTCCACGTCATAGCGAACCTCGCAGCCCTGGTTCCGGGCCTGCGGCTGGAGAATCCGGATGGCTTCGCGCTCCCGCTCCACGGCGCGTCCCTGGCCGTCGATCGTCTCCACGTACTCGTCGAAGAGGATCACCGACGGCGAGTCCTTCGCGTAGTCCGGAGTGTGCGTCTTCGCCGCATCCAGGCCCCACTGCGGCACGGGAGCATCCTTGCCGAACAGGCCGGCGTGCGCGGACCGGGCCGCAAAGCTAAGAAGCGCAGCCATGCCGACGTAAAGCAGGAAGGAACGAAGACTGGGTAGAAAGATCATGGCAAATTTTCCTTTGCCTCGCGCATGTCAGTTGCCCTTTCCCTCGGGAACCAACCCTACGACTCCTGCCGGCGCCGGAGACTTGGTCAGAATCAATTGCTGCTGATCGGCCACCGCCACCTTCTGGTAGAACCCGCGCAGATCCTGGTACTCGTCCGCCTTAAGGAACGTGAAGGCGACGGACAACGTCTGGGCGATCGTAATCTGGCCGGGTTGCGTGAGGCTCTTGGCAACCAGCAGCGCGTGCCCCGGCCAGGGGATGTTGGCATCCTGCGGAGCGCCCTCGACGGCCGCGCCGTCGGGCAGATGATAGGTGATGTCCTCGGTGACGCGATCGCCGTAGTGCATGTCGACGGGCTCCAGACGCTTTTCCTCGTCGACGAAGGGCACATGGCCGTGAGTCCCAAAGAAATAGCCGGGCAGCAGAAAACGCTTTGCCGTCGCCGTGCCGAGGGCGCCCTTGACCATGACCACGGCCATCAGGTTTGTGTAGGGGTTGTTCAGCTCCAGGAAATGGTCGACGTGCGCTTCGATCCCTTCGGGGACGAGCCGCTCGAGTTCGCGGTCGAACCGCTTCTTCACCTCAGTATCGTCGTTTCGCAGCGCCACCTGGCGCCAATACAGCGCCGCCTGCCCGGTCATCACGACGTTGATGCGTCCGGTCACTCCACCTTGCGCATCGAGGTAAACATCCCCCGTACGCGTCGTGACGTTCTCCTTGTACACCTGCTGCGGGGTCGTGACAAAGAACTTACCCTCGGTGCTTTGGCCGATGCCGGAAGCATACGAGTGGCGCCAGCTCACCGACTGGAACGGGCACATTTTCTCGCCGGGATCGAGGAGAATCGAGTTGCCGCCGGTGGTCAATACCACCAGCGTGGAATCGAGCTGGTCAAGGCTCATGTTCGTGGGATCGAAGAGGCCGGTATCGCGGTCGACGACCCGAGCGGCGTTTGCGGTAAGGCCGGCGGCGCGCAGCATTGCCAGGTAGAGCATGGCGATGTCGTCGCTGGAGCCGCTCTTCTGCGACCATGTGTCTTCGGCGTGCTTTTCCGCCTTCAGCTTCAGTAATTTCATCTCCGACGCGCTCTTCTGGCGCGAGTAGTCGGTGTTGTCGAGAGCCTGCACGGCGTCGTAGAGCTTTTTGGCCTTGTCGAGGTCGCTGTCGGTTGGGGCAATCAAACCGGCTACGGCTTCCTTGATGGCCTTCGACGGCTCGGCGAACTTGTCTACATCTTTTGACCAGAGCTTCGCTTCGCTTGCCCAGTAATCGGCGGCGTCATGAGCGTAACTGTAGAAGAAGCCGACCTTGTAAAGGAGGCTCTGAATGGGCGGCATCCACTCTTCGTCGGGAATGGCTGGGACATCGGTCACGTCCAGGCTGTAACTGCCGTTGATGCTGGTCTTGATCGCGGCGCCGGGAGGCAGGCGATTCCACCAGATCAGGCTGCGCGCGATTCGCCCGCGGCTGTCAGCCAGCAGGATGCCGGTTTCTGTGTTCGGAGTGCCGGAGGGCATGAATGCCTTTTGCGGCGTGAACTGGTAATGCGCCTTGTGTACAAAATAGGGCCGCTGGATCTCCCATGTCGGCGACGAGTAGGTGTTGTCGTTATAGCTCAAGTCGTAGCTGTACTCGAGGATGCTGCCGACTTCGACATTGGGCAGGGTGAAGACTTTCTTTCCGACCTGCTCCTCACCGCTCTTGGAGACGAAGAGATCTTCGGGTTTGACAGTGAGGGGAATCACAGTCCCATCGGGATGGATGGTGCGTCCCTTGATGTCGACGATCTTGTAGGTCCCCTTCAGGTAGGGAAGCTCAACCGTCGCCAGTTCCTTGCCCTTCTCGGTCAGCACCTTGATCCGTGCATAGGTGCTCTGGTTGTGCAACGGATCGCTGGCGACCTCTTCGATATCGAGGAAGACCGCCGCCGCGCCCGGAGCCTTGGGATCGGAGGTCATCTTCAACTCTTCGTCGGTAGGCTGCTGGAACTGCGCACGAAGAATCAGCGGCGATAGAGACAGAGCGGCGACAAGCACGAATGTGCCAAGGCGAACGGAGGAGTATGGCATGGCGATGAACCTTAATAAGTAGAGTGCGGCCATTCTAGCTCAAAACGAACACCTTGCAAGATAAATACTTTGAGTTACTTGCCAGGACCCATCGCCGGACCACGTCGAGGAGGGGAATTATTTCGCGCTGGATGAGGCAGCGGCGGCGAGCACAAGCTGTCCCTGATCGGATGCGGCCACTTTCTGGTAAAAGCCGTGTAAGTCCTTATAATCCAATGGACGGGCGATATCGAAGGCAAGCGCAAGCGCGCGAGCCACGGTGATCTGGCCGGTCCCTGGCTTGGATTTGGCGATGTACACCGCGAAGCCCTCCCAAGAGACTTTCGCATCCTGCGGCGCACCTTCGACCGTCATGCCCGGCGGCAGGTCGTAAGTCAACTGGTCGGTAACCTGGCTGGCGTAGTGTATGTCGATCGGCTCAAGGCGCGTTTCCTGGTTCACAAACGGTTCGGGCTCCCGCGTCTGAAAGAAGAATCCGGGTAAGATCAATCGCTTTGTGGTCGCAGTGCCCAGCGTGCCGCCGATTTTGACGACGGCCATCAGCAGGCTGTCCGGTTGGTCGAGCCCAAGAAAGTGATCGACGTGGGCCTCAACGCCTTCCGGCACGACCTTCTCCAGGCGGCTACTGTCGAATTCCTTCTTCAACTCTGCTTGGTCGACCTCGATGGCGGTCTGCCGCCACGCCAGTGCTTCCTGGCCGGTCATCACAATCTGAAGCGTTCCGGTGACGTTTCCGTGCGGATCGACCGCGATGTCCCCTGATCGCTTGATGGTGTTTGCGCCGAAAACCTGGGCCGGGGTAACAGCCCTGCCGGGGCCCTGGGCGCTCTGCCGGAGGCCCTCCGCGTGAGAGTGTCTCCAATTGACGGTCTGGAAGGGACACATCTTCTCGCCGGGATCGAGAAGGATCTCCTTGCCGCCTGTACTCAAAATCACCACTTCGTCGTCGAGCTGCCACAGCGACATGTAGCTGGCATCGAAGACGCCGCGATCGCGATTGACCACCTGCATGGCATACGCGGTCAATCCCGACGCCCGCAACATGGCCAGGTAGAGCAGCGCGATCTCTTGCCGGTTGCCGCTTTTCTGGTTCCAGGTGTCTTCGGCATGTTTGGGTTCCTTCAGCCGCAGTTGGCGGCGCTCGGATTCGGTCTTGGCGCGCGAGAAGTCGGTGTTGTCGAGCGCCTGCACCGCTGCGTAGAGCTTCCTGGCCTTGTCAAGGTCGCTGTCGCCTGGCTGAATCAGGCTATTCACAGCGTCGTGGATCTTCTTTGTCGGCTCTGCGAACTTGTCCACATCGCTCGACCAGTCTTTCGCCCCGTCCTTCCAGTAATCGTCCACATCGAGCGAATGGAAGCGGCTCGCGTAATAGAAACGCACCTTATAAAGGATGCTGTCGATCGGCGGCATCCACTCCTCGTCAGGGGCCGGCGGAACGTCGGCGATATCCAGGCTGAAGCGTCCCCCAACGTCCTTCTTTACGCTCGCTCCTGGAGGCAGGTTAGGCCACCAGATCTGGTTGGCAAAATCCACATCGATGGGCGTGAACAAGAAGTGTTCCTTATGAACGAAAAACTTTCGTTGGACCCACCAGGTGGGAGCTTGCCATATGTTACGAACCTGGTAGTAATATTCGAGGATGCTGCCCACCTCCACACTGGGCAGAGTAAACACCTTCCGTTGCCAGCGATAGTCGTTGCTCTTGACCTCCAGCAGGTCTTCGGGCTTCACATTTAACGGAACGACGGTTCCGTCCGAGTGAATCGTGCGGCCCCTGATACTTCCAATTACGATCTCTCCGGCAGGATAGACGATTTCAACCGTCGCCGCCTCCTTGCCCTTCTCGGTCAGCACCTTGATGCGAGCGTAGCAGTCCCTAAAGCCCCCTTTCGATATGTCAGTCTCTTCGACATCGAGGTAAACCGCATCCGCTCCCGGAGCTTTGGGATCGGTGGTCATCTTGAGCTCGTCGGTGTTGGGCGGCTGGAACTGGGCGCGAACGAGGACAGGAGAGGCCGCGGCGAGAAGGATGGCCGCACAGTACAGAAAGGAAGAATTCCGCATGAGATTGGCCTTGGCGTGAATTAGCGACCATTCTAGCGCGAAAAGCGAATCTCCGAAAGAAAACTCAGTCCGCGTAACCGCACGACTCAAGCAGCGACGAGACAAGCGCGATAGGCAGGCCGACCACGTTGAAGTAACAGCCCTCGATGCGGGGAATCCAGCGGGCGGCGCGGCCCTGAATGGCGTAGGCGCCGGCCTTGTCGAGGGGTTCGCCCGTGGCCACATATTCGGCAATCTCGGCGTCGGACAGGGCGAGGAAACGGACCGCGGTTGTCTCCGCGGCTACCTGCGCGCCTGCGGCAGTGACCACGGCGACGCCGGTGACGACGCAGTGGATGCGGCCCGAAAGCAAACGCAACATGCGCGCGGCATCGGCGGCGTCCGCCGGCTTGCCGAGGATTGCGTTGTCGAGCGTGACGGTGGTGTCGGCGCCGAGCACCGCAAGCGGCGACGGATCCCCGGCGCCGTTTGCCGAGGAATCGCCCCGGTTCGCTACGATCGCGTGGTACACGGCCTCAGCCTTCTCTCGCGCCAGCCGTGTCACGTAGGCGACCGGATCTTCGCCGGGCAGCGAATCCTCGGGAATGTGCGCGGGACGGACCTGGAACCGGAAGCCGGCCTGCGTCAAAAGTTCCCGGCGGCGCGGCGAAGCAGAGGCAAGAACCAGCATGTTGGAATTATGGCAGGACACAGCTTGTCTCAGCCGCAGGAATTAGACTGGAACGGGGCGCGCGAAGAAAGCAGCGCCCGGACAAGGCCTCGATGCATTACCATTTCGATCTTTCCGCGACCCAGATTCTGTGGACAATCACGTTCGCGGGTCTGCTGGTCTTGCTGGTCGTCCTGATGGGGCGCGACCGGGTGCGGCGCTTCCCCTGCTTTACCGCCAGCATCTTGATGATGACGCTGCTGCTGCTGACCGAACAGCTTCTGTTTGGAAGGATCTCGCGGCTCAGCGCGACGCGGATTTATCTAACGCTGTCGGACATCGATGTTGTGGTTGGCCTGTTGCTGGTCGTGGAGTTGGCGCGGCGATCCTTCCGCGGCGCGGGTCGCCTGGCCTGGACGATCGGCGCGCTGGTGGTGGTAGCCGTCGGCGTGACGGCGACGATCCTCTGGGGACCATGGCCGGCGTGGAAGGCGCTCACCGCGAACTCCGAGCTGACCAAGCTCCGACTGATGGAGCTGGTGCTGCAGAAGGGCAGCTTGCTGATCGGCGCGCTGGCGATCGAGCTGGGCATACTGGTGGCGCTTCTGGGACGGCGCTTCCAGGCCGGATGGCGCAGCCATGCGCAGCAGATTGCGATCGGGTTCTCGACCGCTTCTCTGGCGCAACTGGCGTTCACGCGGATCATGCAGGCCATCGGGGCGCATACCCAGGTGCATACGCAAGCGGATGTCGATCGCGTCACGGCGCTGCGCGACAAACTCATTCACGCCAATGACGCGATCTATGTCTGCGTGCTGCTTTGGTGGATTGCCTGGCTGTGGATGGACGAGCCGGGCGCCGCATCGGAAGCGGCGATGGCGGAGGAAGCCGCGCTTGACGCGGAGAGCGAAGACTTGTCCGCGACAGAGAGCGAGGCGCTACCGCCGGAAGCGCCAACCGCCGATGCCGTCCGGCCGTGCCGGAATCCGAGGCCGCGAACACCAAAGCAAGCGAAGAGGAGCAGTCGTAGGACGCGCTCGCGGCGCAAGATCCCCGGTAGCCGCGCGTGCTTTCTATTTTTCGCCCCCTGTTGCCGATTCGCTGCCGCTCAGATGTGGCAGCTCGCCTGCCCGCGTTTTTCGAGATAGCGCTGGTGGTAGTCCTCGGCGCGCCAGAAGGTCCACGCCGGCTCGACTTTCGTGACGATGGGTCTCGGCTTGAAGCGGCCCTCGACGGTCAACTGCTCGATCTTGGCGCGCGCCTGCGCCTCCTGCTCCGGCGAGTGGAAGAAGACGACGGAGCGGTACTGCGTGCCCCAGTCCGGCCCCTGGCGGTTGAGGGTGGTCGGATCGTGCAGCTCAAAGAAGGCGTCGAGCAACCGCTCGTAAGTGACTTTTTCGGGATCGAAGTCGAGCTCAACGACCTCGGCGTGGCCGGTCTGGTCGGTGCAGACGTCCTTATAGGTCGGCCGGTCGAGCGTTCCGCCCTCGTAGCCCACGGCCGTCGCCGTTACACCGGGGATGGCCGCGAACGCAGCCTCCACGCCCCAGAAACAACCTGCCGCAAATGTCGCTTTTTCTGTGCTCATGGCAATTCAGATGCGCCGGGCGGCAGGAAGGTGACAGCCTTTTGCAGCCAACCTAAATGTTTCAAGCGGACGCGGGTATCAACCCGCCGGCGATTCGCGAAAGAAGGCTCAGCTCTCCCGCTCACCCTACCGTCGGCAGGTGTTTGGTGTTTTGGTAGGTGTAGACGATGCGGTGGGCGACGGTGAAGGTGGAGAGCACGGCCAGCACCCAAAGCACCGGAGCCATCACGCCCCAGTGGTTGAAGAGGGCGCCGAGGAGGATGAGCACGATGCGCTCGGGCCGCTCCATGAAGCCCACCTTGCACTGGCCGATGAGCGACTCGGCGCGGGCGCGCGTGTAGCTGACCATGAGCGACGTGACCATGACGAACGCCACCAGCACGACGTAGCGGAAGCGGTTGATGCGGCCGTAGTAGACCAGAAGGCCGAAGAACAGCACCACGTCGGAGTAACGGTCGATCACCGAATCAAAGAAGGAGCCGAAGACCGTGACCTTGTTGATGCGCCGCGCCACGCGGCCGTCGACCATGTCGAAGAGGCCTGCGCCGAAGATGACCAGGCCGGCGAAGAAGAACATGCGGTCGCCGTTGGCGGCGTTGGCGTGGCCGAAGAGGAACGCGGCGGCGATGTTGATGACCAGACCGATGAAGGTGAGCGCGTTCGGCGAGATGCGGGTAAGCGCCAGCCCGTGCACGATGCGGTCGAGAAGCCAGCCACAGGCACGGCCAAAAGCGCTTGTCCAGGTCATTCGAGCTTCTCGCTCCTCGCTTCTAGCCCACAGCTACGTCGTTGTCGCCCGGTTGTCTGTTTGCGAAAGAGCTAGAGGCTAGTGGCTAGAAGCTAGCGGCTAGTTCTTTCCTGCTACTGCGCGGCGCCGGCCGCGGCGCCGTTTGCCTGCTCGGCGGCTTCGTCGTGGATGGTTGTCAGTTTCAGAATCTCGAGTTCGCGCTTGCCGTTGGGCGTCACGATGGTCGCCACGTCGCCCACCTTCTTGCCGACGATGCCGCGCCCAATCGGAGAAGTGGTCGAAATCAGCCCTTTCGATACGTCGGCTTCCTCGCTTGTAACCAACCGGTACTCGATCTCCTCATCCTTGGTCGAGTCGTAGACCACCACCGTGGAACCGAATCCGGCTTTGTCGCGGGGGATGTTGGCGAGGTTGACCAGCGAAAACTCCGCCATGCGCTTCTTGAGCTGGCCGAGCCGGGCATTGACGAACTCCTGCCGCTGCTTGGCCATGTGGTACTCGGCGTTCTCCGAGAGATCTCCCAGCGCCCGGGCCTTCTTGATTTCGGCCGGAAGCTCATGAGCGAGCTCGTGTTCGAGCTGCTTGATCTCTTCCTCAAGCTGTTTCTTGATGTGCTCGGGCATCCGTGGTCCGCTTTCGGGGAGGGAACTGCTCCAACCGCGCGTGATAAATGGTCCTGACTCTTGATTATACGCGCAGGAAGGTGCCCAGTGATGAGGGGCCATCGGAGGCGCCAGGGCAAACGCATCTAAATTTCGACTCCGAGTAGTCGGAGCAGGTATTGGTGGTCCCAGGCGGCCTGCAGGCGTTTGCCGTGGATGCCCAGTTTGCAGGTTTTGTCTTGTTTGAGCATGTTGAGGGCGATGCGTGTGAGGATGGAGTAGTTCTGGGCGGCGTGACCGGCACGTTTGCGGCTGAGGTCCTCGCCGAAGCCGACATCGAGTACCCAGTGCAACTTGTTTTCAATGCCCCAGTGCTGTCGGATGGCGGCGTTCAACCGCGCGGCATCGGGCTTGAGGCTGGTGATGTAGTAACGAACTTCGCGTTCGCTGGCGCCGGTCGCCTTGTGGTAACGCTGGGCCTGGATTCGCACCAACCCTTGTAAAGAGGCCCATTCTCCTGGCGCATTCAATAAGCTCAGATCTGCCAGCACCGAGCAGGTGCGGCGTTCCACTCGTCCATGGCCGCAGTCAATTTGATCATCGACGCTATCGGCGGCGAGCATTTGAAACGAGTCCTTGATGTCGGCCAGCAGGGAAGGCTGATTTTCCTTCACCGCCAGCACGTAGTCGGCCCGTTGTGTGACGATCTGGCGGGCAATGGACTTCTGGCAGCCGATGGCATCGATGGTTACCACCGCTCCGCGCAGTTCCAGGGCTTTGAGCAGCTTGGGGATGGCCGTAATCTCGTTGGACTTGTCATCGACCTTGCGCTGGGCAAGCACCAGGTTGTTGGCGTTGGCCCAGGCTGAAACCATGTGCACCAGCGCCTTGCCAGCCGTAGTCCGTGTCCCACGCAATGTCTTGCCATCGATGGCCACCACCTCGCCAGCGCTCAGGCGGGCAATGGAGCCAATCCACGCCGCAAAGCCTTCTTCCAACTCCTCGGTGGCCAGAGCCGCAAAGACACGGTTGAACGTGTCATGAGACGGAATCCCGCCTGGGAGGCGCAGAAAACCGCTCAGCCACGCGCGCTTCGCCTTGCCATAGTTCTCGATCTCGTTCCAACCGTTGGCGCCGCTCAGAATCGCCGCAATCGCGATCAAAAGAATCTCTTCCAGTAGATGCTCCCGCGTTCGCTCCACACGCGGGTCCTTCAACTCAGCAAAGTACTTCAGGGGATTTTCCATATCCCCATCTCACTTCTACATCGCCGCTTGGCATATAGCGATTAAGATGCGTTTGCCCTGTCGGAGGCGCCTTATGACTTGAATCTTGCGACAGCGGCTTTTGACACAGCCAGTCGGCGCTCAATAAACGGACGCGCTCGATCTAGCAGCTTCTGAACGTCCTCTGGGAGAGCGGTTCTGGGAGAACCTGCCGTAAATGGCGGTTGCGGGTCATACTCCAGCGCCAACTGTACGGTGCGCGCAAGGGATTCTCCCCAGAGTTGTGCGACAACGGTCAGGGCGAGGTCGATCCCAGCAGTCACGCCTGCGCCGGTGATGCGGTTACCATCGCAAACAACGCGCTCGCGGACGGCAATCGCACCCAAGGCGGTAAGGTCGTCCATGGCCATCCAGTGCGTTGTGGCCCGATAGCCCTCGAGCAGTCCCGCCGCGCCCAGCAGCAGAGAGCCAGTGCACACGGAGGTGATGTAGCGTGAGGTTTCGGCCGCCCGGCGCAAGAAATTGAGCACCGTATCGTCGGCCATAAGTTCAACTTGGCCTGGGCCGCCGGGCACACAAAGAACGTCAATCCGCGCGTCGTCTTCAAAAGTGCAGGTGGGAATCAATTGAAGGCCGGAGCCGATTGGAATGGGAATCAGTTCTTTCCAGTAAAGGCGCACGTCCACGCCGGGCACCTTGCTGAAGACCTCGTACGGCCCTGTCAGGTCGAGTTGCGTGATGCCGGGAAAGGCCAGCATCGCGACTCGAAATGGATCGCCGGATTTCAGAAACTCAGCCACAGATCCCCTCCAAAACCAGGAAGCTTCAATCTATGCTCTCGACTTCCTCAACGACCCGCAGAAAAGGGCAGAATGTCCTTGAGTTCCAAAGGATCGCAGCAGGGTCTGGAATTCCCGCCTAATCCATAGGCGGCTTTTCGATCCCCGACCTCCAATCCCTGTTCACTGATCCCTGTCTCTCGTCGAGGAACGACTGCAGAATCAGCGTCGCCGCTACTTGGTCCACGACCTTGCGGTGCGTCTGCCGCGCGTGGCCGGCCTCGTAGAGGATCTGGTGCGCCTCGCGCGTGGTCAGCCGCTCGTCCCAGAGGTGAATGGGCAAACCGGTCAGATCGCCGAGCTCGGCGGCAAATGCCCGAGTCTTCTCTGCGCGTGGGCTCGCCTCGCCCGAGAGATGGAGAGGGTTGCCGACCACGATTCCGGCCGCGCCGAATCGCCGCGCGAGCCGCGCCAGCGAACGCAGATGCTCGCGCCGGCTGCCGCGCCGCTCCAATGTCATCACCGGCTGCGCCGTCAGACCCAACTCATCCGACACGGCGACGCCGATACGGCTGCTGCCGACGTCGAGACCGAGATAGCGCGGACGAGCACCCGATTCCACTATGCTGCTCCTCGGATTCAGGTTACGCCATTCAGCCGGCGCCCAGGCCGCGGGGCCGGTCCCCGCCCGGTACAATCAAACTGGGGAGTCTTCGGGATTTCCCTACGCATTCTTGAAGGAAGGTTATCCGGCGGCAGGATGGCGCGGCGCAGACGGAAAAGCGGCAAAAGAAAGAGTTCCGGCGCGGCTGGCTTCCTGCTGGGGATGTTCCTGATGGCGGCGCTTGCGGCGGGGGCCGCTGCGGCATGGGTGGTGCTCACGCCCTATGGGCCGGAGACGGAGACGTTCGTGAATGTGACGCCCGGCTCGTCGGCAATCCGCATCGGACGTCAACTGGAAGCGGCAGGCGTAGTGCGCAGCCGCTACGCGTTCGACATGGTGCGATGGTTCCGGCAATCGAAGCTCCAGGCCGGGACATACCGCTTCGACCATCCGGCGCCGGTCACCGAGGTGTATGAACGGATTGCGCGCGGCGACGTATTTACCAAGAGCCTGACTGTGCCCGAGGGCGCGAACGTATTCGATATCGCGGCTCGGGTGGAACAGGCGGGGCTGGGCACGCGAGAGAGCTTTTTGGACGCGGCAACAAACGAGACGAATCTGGTGGCCGATCTGGACCCCGGAGCAAAGAGCCTTGAGGGGTACTTGTTTCCGGATACGTACCGGTTTTCGCCGACGGTGACGGCGGCGCAGATCGTCGCCGCGATGGTCCAGCGGTTTCGCGCGGCAGCCGGGCAACTGGGACTGAAGGAGAATGTGCACAAGGTAGTGACCATTGCGTCGCTGGTAGAGCGCGAGACGGCCGTAGATTCCGAGCGGCCGCTGGTGGCCAGCGTGTTTGAGAACCGGCTGGCGAAGGGCATGCCATTGCGCACCGATCCCGCGGTCATTTACGGCCTCGAGCTCACGGGCCGTTGGCGCGGCACGATCTACGAAAGCGATCTGACCCGCGACACACCCTACAACACCTATCTGCACGCGGGTTTGCCGCCGGGCCCCGTGGCCAATCCCGGCATTCCTTCGTTGCGCGCGGCCATGGATCCGCCCAAAACGAACTATTTTTACTTCGTAGCAGCGGGAACCAATGCGCAGGGACATTCGCTTTTTGCCGAGACGCTGGACGAGCACAACCGCAACGTGGCCCGCTACCGGAAAGCGCACAAGAAGGCAGGTGAACGATGAACGTCCGCCGATGTTTCGCCTGCGCTGCCGGCCTGACTCTTTCGCTCCTGCTATCGGGTTGTTCCTACTTCATTCCTACCAAGCGCCATCTACCCGTGCCGAAGGCGCCTGCGGTTGTGCAGACCGCGACACCGGAAGAGCTGGTGAAGCTGCTCAACGACCGCTGGGAGTCGTTGAACTCGCTGACGGCGACGGTCGAGATTTACGCCACCGAACTGCACACCGCCGAGGGAGTGGCAAAGGACTTTCCTTCCTGCCGCGGGTACATCCTGATGCGCAAACCCCAGATGCTGCGGGTCGTGGGCACAGAATTCGGCTTGAAGATCTTCGATATGGCCAGCGATGGCAGCCGATTCACGCTGGTGATGCCAACCAAGGAGATGGCCGTTCAAGGCTCGAACACGGTCACAGAGAAATCCGCGAACCCGCTGGAGAACCTGCGTCCGGATTTCTTCCTCGATGCGATCGTCGTTCGCGGCCTCGATCCAGACAATGAATTCATGGTGTCTTCCGACACCGAGACAGTGCAAGACGCGGCGAACAAGCATCTCTTCACGGAACCGGAATACGTTCTGAGCGTCATGCGCCGCAAGAACGGACACGAGAATCTGCCGGTGCGCACCGTGACCTTCCATCGCGACGACATGCTGCCCTACGACCAGTATTTCTACGACAGCGATGGCGCCCTGGAGACGCAGATCTTCTACAGCAACTACACCACGTTCAGCGCAGGCAAGTACCCCTCGACGGTCACGATCAAGCGCCCGCAGGAAGGCATCCAGCTTGTGCTCACGGTGGCCCGGGTGGAAGAGAACGTCGATCTACCTGCCAGCCAGTTCGAGGTGAAGATTCCCGACGGAGCAACGATAAAGAACCTGAAGTAGCGCCGGGCAGCGCGAAACTACTGCGCGCCTTTCGAGCGGAGCAGCGCTTCAACATCGGGATGCTTGTTGTCGATCGCCAACTGAAGCGCCGTCGTCCCGTCGTCGCTCTTGGCGTTGACTTTGGCGCCGTGTTCAATCAGCGCTTTGGCCATCCCAAGCTGGCCGCCGCCGGAGGCCGCCATCAACGATGTGAAGCCGCGAGTGTCGTGCGCTTCAACGTTGGCGCCGTGATCCAGCAGGAGATTCACCAGTTCCAGAGAGCCCGAGACGATCGAATCCATCAGCGGCGTAAGGCCATTTTGATTCTTCGCCTCCAGGGGCGCATTCTTCTCCAGCAGCAGCTTTGCGCAATCGATGTTCGCGGTCATTGCGGCAAGGTGAAGCGCGGTGTCCCCGTCCTTGTCCGGGAGGCTCGGGTAGGCGCCCCTGGCGAGGAGCAGCTTGACCACTTCCGTTTTTCCCATCGTCGAAGCGACCGACAAGACCGTATGCCCGAGCTCATCCCGGGCGTTGACGCTCGGCCCTTGTCGATCAGTTGTGCAGCGGTTGCCGCGTCGCTATTGCCGGCGGCCGTCAACAACTGCTGGTCCAGAGTGGGCGCCGCGTCCTGGCCTATGGCGGGCATGCTCCACGACAACAGCCTGGCAAAAAGAATGAATGTGACCAGGTTCCTCGTCACGTTTGACTCCCCTTGCTGGTTGCGCCTTGCAGGATTATTGCGTGGCGCCATGATCCTGGAGCAGCTTGGTCACGGTGGGGTGCTGCTCGACGATCGCCCAATGGAGCGCTGTGTTGCCGTCCTTGCCCTTGGCCTCGATGTTGGCGCCACCGGAGAGCAGCAGTTCGGCTGCATCGGTTTGGCCCTTGTCCGCGGTCCAGAGCAATGCAGTCCAACCTTGCGCGTCGGAGGCTTCGATATTGACGCCTTTTGCGAGCAACAGCTTCATCACCGCGGTTCTATCGCGCGCGGCCGCCTCCATCAGCGCTGTCGCGCCCTCGTCGGGGTATTTGCCGGCCTCGGCCTCCACGTTGGCGCCTGCATCGAGCAGCGCCTCGACCGCATCCACATCGCCGCCGGCTGCGGCATCGATCAGCGCCGTCGCGCCATCGCCGTCCGTGCCTTCGATCTTTGCGCCCTTGGCGAGCAGCAGTTTGACCATGGCAGGCAAATTGGCTTTGGCGGCGCGGATCAGGGCGGTGTCGCCGTTTTCGTCTTTGGCCTCGATGCTCACGCCTTTCTCGAGGAGCAGATTCACGGCATCCGCATTGTTCTGCTCGGCGGCCTCGGCCAGTGCGGGCCAGTTCTTCTTGTCCTTGGCGTCGACGGTCGCACCCTTTTGGAGCAGGAACAGGACGATATCGGTACGGCCCATGGTTCCGGCCTCATGCAGCGGCGTCTGCCCCGCCGCGCCCTGTGCCTCGATGTTCGCGCTCCGCGCGAGCAGCAGTTGCGCGGTGTCGGTATAGCCCTGGTAGCAAGCCCAGATCAGCGGGGTCCAGCCCAGGTTATCGCGCCATTCGATGTTCGCTCCCGCGTCAAGCAGTGCTCCGGCGGCCAGAGTGCGACCGTTCAGGGCGGCGGCGGTGAGGGCGGTGATGCCGGCAACCTGCACGGGAACCCCGTTCGAATCCGTGGCGCTCTGGCTGTTGCTGACGTCGTCGACTTTGGCGCCGGCGGCCAGCAGGATCTTGACGATATCGGCCGCACCCCAGGCGGCGGCATATATGAGCGGCGTGAATCCGTTCTTGTCGCGCGCTTCGATGCTGGCGTGATGCTGAAGGAGAGTCTGGAGGGTCTCCGCCTGCCCCATGCTGGCCGCCCAGATGAGCGGCGTGGCTGCGAATTGGCCCGTGTCCTGGCCCTCGATTGCCGCACCCTTTTGAAGCAGCAGTTCCACCATCGCGGCCTGGCCGGTGTTGACCGCCCAGATCAGAGGCGTCCAGCCCAGCAGGTCGTGAGCTTCGAGGTTTGCGCCCTTCTCCAGCAGCAGCTTGGCGGGCTCGATCTGGCCGTAAGCGGCTGCGCGGAGCAACGCCGTCTGGTTGAAGTTGCCTGCCGTGTCGACCTTTGCTCCTTTGGCCAGCAGCAGATTCACGGCTACGACGTTCCCGGCTCCAGCGGCGCGGATGAGCGCGGTATCGTGGTTCTTGTCCTGAGCTTCGAGGCTGGCGCCGCGGTCGAGCAGCAGCGCGAGAGTCGCGGCGGCGCTGTCCTGGATATTGCGCACATTTTGAGTGATGCCGTAGCCGCCCAGGCCCGGCGCTTCCTGCGCGAGGTAGGGCTGGATCAGCAACCGGCCGGCCACCAGCATCAGCGCGGTGGCGCCGGTGTTGTCGGTGGCATCAATCTTGGCGTGCTGATCGAGCAGGTAGGAGACGATCTGCACGCGGCCAGCCACGGCCGCGATCATCAGCGGTGTCTGGCCGGTATTGTCCGCGGCCTCGATTTGCGCGCCCTTGGCCAGCAGCAGCGCCACCATCTCCGCGTTGCCGTTCTGGCAGGCCAGCATCAGCGCGGCGCGGCCTGCATTGTCTTTGGCCTCGATGTTTGCGCCACTGGCGAGCAACAACGCGGCCATCTCCTTGCCGTTGGCCAGCGCCTGGTGCATCAGCGCGGTTTGCCCTTTCAAGTCTTTGTCGTCGATCTTCGCGCCCTTCGCGAGCATCAGCGTGACGGCGGCCGTCTCATCGCGATCCGCCGCCCAGATCAACGGCGTCCAACCCTGGTGGTCGGTCTCTTCCAGATTCGCGCCGCTGTTCACGAGCAGCTCGACCAGATCCGGGTTTGCGCTTTGGATGGCATATTGAAGAACGGTGACCCCAACCTGGTCCTGGGCGCCGATGTTGGCGCCCTGCGCGAGAAGCTGTTGCACCTGGGCGATCTCGCCGTCGTAGGCGGCCTTCAGCAGGCTGGTTTCCTGGGGATTGGCGCCGGTTTGACCAGCGGCAGCCAGGCCGCAAAAGCAGAGAATCATTGTTGCCGCGCACAGTGTCTTCATGGCCTCGTTCCTCGCATCTCCGCGGCGCGCGAAAAGGCCGAGCAGCGTGCCGGCGGATTCAAAGAACGCGTTTGTGGCTCGAGCTCACGGCGGAGCCAAAGCTGGAGTGCCGATTTGCAGAGCATTCTACTCCGCTTCCGGCGCGTGTGCGATTGGACGAAAGCGGGAGCCGGCGCCCTTGCGTACTCTTGGTACATGGCGCGAATCTGCGGCGGGAGCATGGCATGAAAGCAAGCGCGTTCGAATTTCGTTTCCGGATGATGGTCCAGATCGTCATCGTCTTTCTGGGGTTCTGGGCGCCGTGGATCGGAATGGGTAACCCTGGCCGGCGGGTGGCGACGCTGGAGTGGCTGGCGCTCGAGGTCAGCCGGACGGGCGTCGCGAACTTCCGGCTGGCCGCGCCGATGGTGATCGTTCTGGGTACGCTCGTGGCCTTGGCGGGAGCGGTGCTGCGCGTGTGGGGAGCGGCCTATCTGGGATACGACATTGTGCACCACGGGCAGATGCAGGCCGGCATGGTCATGGCCAACGGACCTTACCGCTATCTACGCAATCCTCTCTACGTTGGCGGATGGTGCATGATGGCCGCGCTGGCACTGATGATGCCGCCCAGCGGCGCGCTGTTCACCGTGGTCCTGATCGGGATCTTCTACCTGCGGCTCATCTTCGGCGAAGAGGCATTCCTCGCCAGGCAGCTTGGCGAACCGTATCGCGAGTATTTGCGCGCCGTGCCACGTCTCGTTCCGCGCCTGCGGTCGAATCTTCCGCGCTCCGGGGCGAGGCCGCAGTGGCTCATCGGCGCGGTGGCAGAGGTGAACGCAATCGGCGTGTTTGTCTCGATCGCGTTTCTTTCGTGGACCTACAACAACCTGCTCATGGTCAAAGCGGTCGTCGTCAGCTTCGGAATTTCGTTGATTGTGCGCGCCTTCATGCCGCGCGGCGGGGACCAAGCCAAGGCCGCGTGATGGGGCTTGTGCTCGTGTTCCGTGGGCACAGGGTTCCGAAGCTACTTGCGCACAGGAACCCCGCGCGCTCGCCGGAGCAAAGCGCGAAAGGGGAGAGCGCGAGGCTCTCCCCTTTCCTCCGAACTCTGGGGGAGGGACTACTTCTTCGGAGGCGCGATGACGTCCTTGGCGGACTTGGCCACGCGGAACTTCACCACGGTCTTGGCCTTGATCTTGATGGCCTCGCCGGTCTGCGGGTTGCGGCCGATGCGGGCTTTCCGCTCTGCCTTCACCAGACGGCCGATGCCGGGGATCACGAAGACGCCGTTCTTTTTGGTCTCCTTGATGGCGGTCTCAGCCAGCAGATCGAGGAAGGCCGCCACTTGCTTGTTGGTCAGTTCGAGTTTCTCGGCCAGATGCCGGGTGAGCGCTGTCTTGGTCAGTCCAGTTGCCATCGATTCTTCTCCTTGTGGGCGAGCCCTCCAGGGCTGCCGTGTGGTCGGGCTTCCGCTTAAGAACGCTTGCCGCATGGAGGGAGGCCGATCGGTGCTATGACTGCGCGAAACCCCAGTATTCATGCGGCGAGAAAGAAACCTGCCGAGGGTTACAATGCGGCTTCCGGGTTGACAAAGTCAATGGAAATCTGCGGGTTTTCCACAATTTTCTTGGGCTTTTGTCCCGTTTCTGCCTATTTTTACTGGTTTTGAGCCTACCCTGCCCCTGAAAAGCAGCGAAAATCGCGGGTTTTTGCATCGGTGCGCGCCGCTCACGACGATTGCGGAAACGCGCTATCGCAGACCGAAGAGCACGTTTCGCTTCGGCGCCAGAGCCGCGACAAGAGGCGTGTTGAGCGCGTCTACGACCGGTGCGGCGACACGAAAATAGCGGATCACGACGTCGGCAATATCCTTCTTGAGCGCGGCCTTGGCGGGCAGTTCCGCGGCCAGCCCCCACTGGCGGCAACGGATCAGGTCCATGCCGGGATGCTCGGGCGGAAAGCCCTTCGGCGGGCGGGTAAGCGCGTTGCCCTCGAACTCGTCATAGAGCTTCCGCACTGCTGGCCGCTTGAGCAGCTTGCGAAACTCAGCGTGGTGGTCAAGCAGCCAGTGGCGGATGGCGGCGAGCTGCTCTTTTTCCGGCATATAGGAGCCGGCGGCGATAATCACGCCCTTTGGCTCGATGTGGAAGTAGTAGCCAGCGCCGGATGTCTTCTCGAGGCCCTGATGCGTCCACCACGCGGCGACGTGCGTTTTGTAGGGGCGCTTGTCAGAGCTGAAGCGCGTGTCGCGATAAATGCGGAACAGAGATTTCTCGGCCGGGCGCACGTGGTCGGGCGCGAAGTCGAGCATGGCGTCGGTAATCTTGCGCACGATGGCAAGCATCGGCTCCTTCAGCTCCGCTTCGAACTGCGCCTTGCGCGGCTGAAACCACGCGCGGTCGTTGTGGCGCGCCAGGTTGCGCAGAAAAGTTAGCGCCTCGGGGCGGAAGTTGGGGACGGCGGCGGCAGGAGCGTTCGCGGCTTTTTTAGAAATTGGCATAGCGCAACCAGTCTATCGAATTGCCTTCAGCGGGCCGCGGAAAAAGCCGTCGAGCTCGCGAGCGAGATTTCACGCTGTCTTGCGGCGAAAGCCCAATTCACACATCCAAACGGTTGGCTGCCGCGACGCGGCCATACCACAGGCCGGAGTCCTTTACCGTGCGTTTCAGTGTTGCGCGATCGACCCAGGTGAGGCCGTAGCGCGCGGTGTATCCATCGGACCACTCGAAGTTATCGAGCAAGCTCCAGGCGTGGTAAGCGCGCACACGGGCGCCGTCGCGGACGGCCCGCGCCAGCTCGGCCAGGTGCTGGCGATAAAAATCGATGCGCCGCTGGTCGTGAATCTGGCCGTCGGGGCCGGGAGCGTCGGCAAATACGCCGCCGGTCTCAGTAATCTCGATGATTGGGCGATCGTAGTCGCGGGTCAGCTGCATCAGTTCGTCATAAAGCCCGCTAGGCCAGATCTCGAACCCGTGATCGGTGCGCGGGCCCTCGTTGAACAGCTCCACCTGAAACTGGGCCATGGGATCGGGATTGCGAGCCCCAACTGCCGGCTGCGCGGCGTGAGTGGCAGCGGAGATCGCCAGGCGCAAATAGTAGTGCACGCCCACCCAATCCAGCGGAACCCTCAGAATCTTCTCGTCGCCGGGCCTGAAGCCCAAGGCCTCGTATGGGACCTCTGCCGCGAACGCCTTGGGATAATCGCCATGGCGCGAAGCGTGGAGAAAGAAGACGTTGTTGAGCATGTGGAAACGCCAAGCCGCGTCGCGGTCGGCCGCGCTGCCGGTCTTCGGATAGGCCGGCTCGTAGGCGTACGCACTGCCAACGGTCGCATTCGATGAGGCGGCCTTGAGCGAACGGTAAGCCAAGCCCTGCGCCAGGCCGACGGTGTGTACGGCGCGCAGAAAATCGTCGATGCTGGCTCTTCCCGGCGGGTTCGAACCTCTTGCATAGCCGTTATAGAGAAAGCTCCAGGGCATATTGAAAGGCGCCCAGACGGCGATGCGATCACCGAGATGTTTGGCCATCAGGCCGGCGTAGTCGGCGTAGTAGCCGGCCAGATCGCGGTTGGGCCAGCCGCCGCGGTCTTCGAGAGCCTGGGGAAGGTCCCAGTGATACAGCGTGCAGAAGGGGCGAATGCCGGCTTCAGCCAAGGCATCGGTCAAGCGCTTGTAGTAGTCGAGGCCCTTCAGGTTGAGCGTTCCCGTGCCGTTGGGCAGCACGCGCGGCCAACTGATCGAGAAGCGATAGGTCTTCTGGTTGAGCCGCTTGAGCAGCGCGACGTCTTCTTTGTAGCGGTGGACCTGATCGCAGGCGACGTCGCCCGTCGAGCCGTCTCTGATTTTGCTGGGCGAGTGCGCCCAGCGGTCCCAGATCGACTCGCCCTTGCCGTCGGCGTTCCAGGCGCCTTCCACCTGGTACGACGAAGTCGCCATGCCCCAGAGAAAGTCCTTCGGGAAACGCGCCTGTGCGATTTCTTCGGCGCCGATGGCGCCAGCCGCAGCCTGCACCGGAGCGGCTTGCGCCAAACCCTTGCGTACGGCCAAAGCGCCGCCCGCTGCAGCGAGCCCACTTTGAAGTAACTGTCTGCGATCCATTCGAACACCCTCTTCCAATCCGCTAAGACCGTAGCAATGGGAGGAAATGCAGTCAATCGGCCAAAAGCAGGATTCCCTCTCCGGCACGCGCCTAATGCGCTAACGGATCACCTTGAGCGCGCCGCGAAACAGGCCGTCGAAGTCGGCGGCGAGCGATTTGTCCTTGGCGACGGCCTGCTCGATGGCCTTCTCCGAGGCCGCGCGCTGGTAGCCGAGATTGACGAGCGCGGAGAGCACATCGTCGACTGCCGGGCCAACGACGGCCTGCGGCGAAGGCGCAACGGCGAAGTCGTCGAGCTTGTCCTTGAGCTCGACCACGAGGCGCTCGGCGAGCTTCTTGCCGACGCCGGGAATGCGCGTGAGTTGCGCGTGATCCTGCCCGCGAATGGCCTGGATGACGCGCTCGGGATTGAGGCCGCTGAGGATCTTGATCGCGAGCTTCGGGCCGACGGCGCTGACCGTGATGAGCCGCTCGAAGAGGCGTTTTTCGTCGCGGTCGAGAAAGCCGAAGAGCGCGATCTGGTCGTCGCTGACCTGAGTGTGAATGTGCAGCGCGGCCTCAGCGCCCACCGAGGGCAGCGCCGTGAACGTGGGCACGGAGATGGCGACGTCGTAGCCGACGCCCCCGGCCTCGACGATGGCTTGGCCGGGCTGTTTGAAGATGAGCTTGCCGCGCAGGTGAGCGATCATGGGTGCCTACAATCCGGCTCGTAGAGAGTCGGGATTCTGAAAACTTCCCTCAGGGGCTAAAGCCCCACGGTTCTTCTTGCCGTTTCGGCACGACTAAAGTCGTGCCCTGACACGAGACTATTCTCCTGAAACTGGGCCTATTGTAGAATCCCGAACTGCCGCGCGACGCGCTCCAGCGTCTCCAGCGCGCGGTCGAGTTGAGGGCGGGTGTGTTCGCTGGTAAGAATGGCGCGAATGCGGGCCTTGCCTTCGGGCACTGTTGGGAACGCGATGCCGGTGGCCATTACGCCCTCGTCGAAGAGTGCGCGAGAGAACTGCATGGCCGCGCGGCCTTCGCCGACGATGATGGGAGTGATCGGCGTTTCGGTGGCGGGCGTGTTGACGCCGCCGATATTGAAGCCGATGCGCTTGAGCTCGCCCTGGAAGTAGCGCGTGTTCGACCAAAGGCGCAGAATGCGGTCCGGCTCCTTCTCCAGGATGTCGAAGGCCGCGATGCACGCGGCGGCGACCGCCGGCGGATGCGAGGTGGAGAACAGGAACGGCCGGGCGCGGTGGTAGAGGTAGTCGATCAGATCGTGCGACCCGCAGACGTAGCCGCCCAGCACGCCGATGGCCTTGGAGAGCGTGCCGACCTGCACGTCGACCTTGCCGTGCATTCCAAAATGGTCAACGGACCCGCGGCCGTTGCGGCCCAGGACGCCCGAGGCGTGGGCGTCGTCGACCATCATGATGGCGCCGTACTTTTCGGCGAGCGCGGCGAGCTTGTCGACGGGGCCGATGTCGCCGTCCATCGAGAAAACGCCGTCGGTGATGACGAGCTTCCGGCCCGGCTCGGAGGCTAGCTGCTGCAGGATCTCTTCGCAGTGGGCAGCATCCTTATGCCGGAAGACCTTGATGGTGGCCCGCGAAAGGCGCGCGCCGTCGATGATCGAGGCGTGGTTCAACTCGTCGGAGAGGATGAAGTCCTCTTTGCCGAGGATGGCGCTGACCGTTCCGGCGTTGGCCGCGAAACCGCTTTGGAAGACGACGCAGGCTTCGACGTTCTTGAAGCGCGCGATCTTCTCCTCGAGCTCCATGTGGATGCGCATGGTTCCGGCGATGGTGCGCACGGCGCCCGAGCCCACGCCGAACTTCCGCGTGGCGTCGATGGCCGCCTCGATCAGCCGGGGATCGTTGGCGAGGCCGAGATAGTTGTTGCTGGCGAGGTTAATGACCTCGCGGCCGTCGTAATGGCAGACGGGCGCCTGCTGGTCGTCGAGCACACGAAGCCGGAAATGCGTACCCTTGGCGCGGAGTTCGTCGAGAATGGCGGTGAGATGGGCAAGCTGGGGACGGGAAACAGCTTCAGTCATGGCGATGAACCTCAACCCAAAAGCATAGCGCGGCGGTCCCGGCCGAGACGGGCACGCGTCGAATCAGCGAGCCGCACATCCTCTCGTGCTGCTGCAACTGGCCAGACAAGAATCTCCTCAAGGAAGCGGCGTTCTCTGCTCAACCGGCGAAGAGGCTTGCGAAATGAATTTTTTCGCTACGCTTTTCGACCGTTTTCGACCGCGATTTTTGAGGCGTTTTGTTGAATCTAAACCGGTTAACATCCAAAATATACCCCCATGGGGTATATAGAAGAAAGCAGTTAATTACTTTTGCTCTTCGAACCTCCTTTTGCGACAGTCCCGGAGAATTTAAAGCGGTTCTCCTGCGACTATGTGCCATTTCCGGCGTATTTTCGAGGTGGCTTTTTCTTGGTGAAAAAGCCACTTAACGATTACGCCTTGGTCCACTCGTGCAGGAGAACCGCGCTCGCGCTGGTTTGCCGCGGCACAATGAGCTAAGTTGAGCGCTTACGGATTGAGTATGCGCGGAACGGCCGAAATTCTCTGCAAGTCTTGCAGGTATTTTTCGGCCTGAATTTTGAGTGGTTTGCGGCAAGCGGGCGTCCGATTGAGGCTTGACATGCGAATCCACCCCGCCCCTTGAAGACTGGCGAAGGCAGATTCGCGCGGAGGCTGCCAAAGAAAGGAGTTGCCCCTTGTGGCTTAGTCCGAAATGACGAAGAGTTGCGTGCCGCTGGCGGTTTGAACCAGGGCGTAGACCCGGCGCTGCTTGGGATCGACGGCGAGGCGGAACGCGCTGTTGCCGGCGCCGAGCGCGATCGTCTCGATCCGGGCGCCGGTCTTCTCGCTGAGCACTTCGATGGTGTTGGCCGTGCTATTGGCGGCATAGAGACGGCCCCGCCCGGGATTGACGGCCAGAGCGCCGGCATTGGCTGCGAAGGGGAGATTGATGGAGCGCACAACGGGCTCCGGGCCGGGCCCGTCGGTGACGATCTGCAACTCGGAGCCGCTGGCGGACGGAACGGCGAAGAGCAGGTTGTTGACTGGGTCCACCGCTCCGATGCTGCCAAAAGGCTTGAGGGTCTGCGCGAAGTTATTCTGGGGATCGACGCTGAGCGACATGGGCGGGCCGTCGGTTGTGGCTCCAAAATAGGCTTTGCCGGTGGCCGGGTTCGGGATCGGGTTGCCCCAGAACACGCCGCCGCTGCGGATGGGGCCGGCTTCAACCTGGAAGGTGCGGCCGTTGACGGCGAAGGTGGGGTCGCTGCCGGTTCCGCACTGCGCGCCAACCCAGGCGCGGTTGTGCTGGGAGTCGAATCCCGTGCCGACCGGGCAGCCCGCAAGCTGCACCCTGTGGATGAGCCGGATGGTGACTCCGTCGTAGACCAGCACGGAGCCGTCGTAGACGCCGGCAGCCCAAACGTTACCGGTGTCCGGATCGACGCTGGCGCAACTGCCCGGGCCCATGATCGTCACGGAGTAAACGGCGCCGCTGATCTCGGCCACCTGCTGGTTGGCGGAGGCTCCACCGCTCACATAGATTCGATTCAGAGCCGGGTTGACGGCGACGCACTGCGCGGCGCTCGCGGGGACAAGAATTTGTTTCAGGATCCGCGGTTGAGCCATGGCCGCATGCATTCCCGCGGCGATTGCGATGGCTCCCATCCAAGCAGCGACACTGGACCTGCTCATGTCGGCGCCTCCGTTTCCGAGATGATTTCGATGGGCAAAAGCATAGCACCGACCGGCGATCTTCGGCTCGGGGGCACGAGGGAACGCGCCGGCTCCCAGAAGAACTCCCCAATCCGGCCGGGAGCCGTCCAAGTTCTTGCCTGGGAAGAGACGGAACCCAAGGCCAGAATGCCCGCGGGCCGGCTCGCTGGATAGCGCCCCCGCCAGATACAATAGGGGTTTACGCCGGGGTTGAGGGAGAGACGCCGCAGGGCGGACGAGCGAATTCTCTGGAGAGTTGGAACACGTGCAAGGAAGAGGCATGATTTGCCGCAGTTTGCGGCGTGAATGGGTTGCGGGAGCGTGCGCCGCGATGGCGTTGGCTGTGCTGCCGCTGGCAGCGGGGGCGCAACAGATTACGACGTATACCAACCTGACCGTGCTAACCAGCAACCAGGACGGGCGCACCCGGGCGACGGCTTCGATCAGCGTGACCGGAGCAGACGGCCAGCCCGCAAGCGGCGTTGTGACCCTGGAAGACGGAAGCCAGCAACTGGCGCAAGCAGTATTGAACGACGAAGGGGCGGCGACGGCGAAAGTGGCGCTGGTGGGCGGCGAGCACGCGCTGCGCGCCGTATATGCCGGCGACGCACAGCATAGCAGTTCGGCCTCGACGACGAGCACCGTGGCGGCGACTACGAGCTCGACTCCGAATTTTTCCCTGACACTTACCGCGGTGTCGCCCACGACATTGCCCTTGACGCTGACGGCGGGCGATTCGGGAACGATTGCGGTGACGGTTGTGCCAGAGGACAATTCCGCACTCACGTCTCCGATGTTTGTGACGCTCTCCTGTTCGGGGCTTCCCAGCGAGTCTTCGTGCACGTTTACGCCGGAGTCGGTGGAGATTCTATCCACGACACCGACCAGCTGCGCGTCAGGCTCGGCCGCATCGGCCTGTCCGCCGGTCAGCTCGATGCTGATTCAGACGCAGGAGCAGGTGACGAAGAATGGCGTGCGGCCCGGCAGCCAGGGGCGCGGAAGCAGTCCGGTGGCGTGGGCGGTTCTGCTGCCCGGCATCCTGGGACTTGGCGGAATGGCCTGGGGAGCGCGGAGACGGCGCTGGCTGCGGCGGCTGGCCCTGATGGCGCTGGTCGGCCTGGTGACGACGCTGGGAATGACGGCGTGCAACCCGCTTTATTACTACTACAATCACGGGCCGACGCACCCGGTGGCAACGCCTTCCGGCACGTATACGGTGACGGTGACCGGGCAGACGAGCAACGGCGTCACGGCGATCACGAATTCGACGACTTTTGTGCTGACGGTGACCGGCGGGTCTTAGAGCGGTTCGAGAGTTGAAGTGCCTTTTCCGGCGTCGTGCAAGGGGTCTCTTTCTTAAGGAAAGAGACCCTTCCCGTCTGCGGCTTCCGGGTACAGCAGTTCCGGAAGCGCTGTAGACTGACCGCATGACGCGGCGGCATCCCCTTCCCGCGGAGGTCTATGCGCTGGTGGACCAGACACCGGCGACGGTATTGCTGGAAGGCGAAGAATCAGGACACAGCAATATAGACCGACGTGCGTGGACGCAACTGTTCACGAGTCCGGTCGAGGTGTGTGCGGCCTACACGGCGGCCGAGGTTCCGGGCTCTTTGCCGAAATCGAGCGCGCTGTCGCAGCAGGACAATGCGCGGCGGGATTCTTCAGCTACGAGTGCGGAAGCTGCTTTGAGCCGAAGGCGGGAATCCGCGAGGGCAGGAGTGGCGCGCCGCTGGCGTGGTTCGGGATCTACGAGCGGAGCGCGGTTTTCGATCACAACACAGGCGAGTTCGCTGGCGGAGAGCCACCGGAGCTGGCGCGATTCCGGGACGACGCTGCGCGAGCGGCGGCAGGCGCGGCGAGGAGCGAGACAGGAGCGGAGATCGCGGCCGAGTTCGCGCTCGGCGAAGCCGAGTACATGCAGCGTATCGCGGCGATTCACGAATGGATTCGGAACGGCGACGTCTACCAGCTCAACTTTACCGCGCCGATGCGGATCGAAGCGCGGGGCGGCGCGGCAGCGCTCTACGCGCGGCTGAAGGCGCGGCAGCCGACCCGCTACGGGGCGTTCGTCCACTGGCAGGCGGGGCGGCGCATCCTGTCGTTCTCTCCGGAGCTGTTCTTCCGCGTGGAGAACGGCAACGGAGGGCGGCGAATCGTGACTCGGCCCATGAAGGGCACGGCGCAGCGTGGACGGACGGCGCGCGAGGACCGCGAAAAGGCGGAATGGCTGCGCGGCGACGAGAAGAATCGCGCCGAGAACCTGATGATCGTGGACCTGGTGCGCAACGACCTGGGCCGCGTGGCGCGCACCGGAAGCGTGCATGTGGAAGAGCTCTTCACCGTCGAGCGCTACCCGACGCTCTGGCAGATGACCTCGACGGTGAGCGCGGAGCTGCGGCCCGAAGCGGGCTTCTACGACATCTTTCGCGCGCTGTTTCCGTGCGGGTCTGTAACGGGCGCGCCGAAGGTGCGGGCGATGCAACTGATTGGCGAGCTTGAGGAGGAGCCGCGCGGCGTGTACACGGGAGCGATCGGCTACTTTTCGGCGCGGCAGACGGCGTTTAACGTGGCGATCCGCACGCTGGAGCTGGACGGCGAGCGCGGGGCGATGGGAATCGGCAGCGGCATCGTGATCGACTCCGACCCGGCCGGGGAGTATCGCGAATGCCTTCTGAAGGCGGAGTTTCTGACGCGGGGTGAGGGCCGGTCGCCGGGGGAGTTTTCGCTCATCGAGACGATGCTGTGGGACGGCGGGTATGCGCTGATCGATTTGCATCTGGACCGGCTCGCGGACTCGGCAGAGTATTTTGGCTTTGCGTGCGAGCGGGGCGCGGTGAAGGCGGCGCTCGTAGAGTATGCGCGGGGGTTCGTGGACAAGGGTGCGCGAAAGGTGCGATTGCTGCTCGATGCGGATGGCGGCGTGCGGATCGGCGACGAGGTTCTTCCGGCCGCAGACGGCGAGCGGCGGATCGGCCGAGCGTGCATCGCGGCGGAACGGACCGACCCTGCGGATGGGATGTACTACCACAAGACGACGCACCGGCCGCTGTACGCGCGTGCGTTCTCCGAGGCCGCGCGCGATGGATTCGACGACGCGATCTTTTTGAATGTGCGAGGCGAAGTGACGGAAGGCGCGATCAGCAATGTGTTTGTGAAGAAAGACGGCCGCTGGTTCACGCCACCGGTCGAGTGTGGCCTGTTGCCGGGCGTCTATCGCCGGCATCTGCTCGAAACGCGGCCGGAGATTGAGGAGCGTGTGCTGTATTTGGATGATCTGCGGAGTGCGGATGCGATTTATTTGGCGAATGCGGTGCGGGGACTGCGGCGCGTGAGGATCGACGTCTAGGAAGCGTGGACGGCGCGGGCTTTGCGAATCCCTAACTTCTATTCCCTGCTTTACTCGGGCCGCATGACAACCTTGATGGCCTCGCCCGATTCGAGGAGCGCCATTGCTTTCTTGAACTCGCTGAGCTTGAGGCGGTGAGTGATGACCGGTTCGAGGTTGAGGCGGCCGGTGGCCAGCAGCGCCTCCATCTGGAACCAGGTCTCGAACATCTTGCGGCCGTTAATGCCCTGCACCGTAGCGCCTTTGAAGATGATGTCGCGGGCAAAGTCAAGCTCGAATGGGCGCGATGGGATGCCAAGCAGCGAGGCGCGGCCGCCGGTGCGCAGGAGCGCAAAGCCGAGGCGCATGGCTTCGGGATGGCCGGACATCTCGAGGAGAACGTCGACGCCGGTGCCGCCGGTGGCCTCGAGGATCTGCTTCTCGACGTTGTCGGTGGTGGGATCGAGGGCAAGCTCGGCGCCCATCTCGAGCGCCACCTTGCGGCGGTGGGCGTTGATGTCGGTGGCGAAGACGCGCGCCGCGCCGCACATTTTGGCCACGGCGATCGAGAACAGCCCGATGGCGCCGCAGCCGGTCACGGCGACGGTCCGCGCGGCGATGGGCCCGGCCAGCACGGTGTGGACAGCGTTGCCGAGCGGATCGAGCAGCGAGGCGTAGTCGTGCGGGATGGAGGGCGAGAGCTTCCAGATGTTCGACTCGGGAATGACGGCGTAGCCGGCGAAGGCGCCGTCGGCGTCGACGCCCAGAATGCGGACGTGCTGGCAGACGTGTGCGAGGCCGGTGCGGCATTGCAGGCACTTGCCGCAGGCCACGTGCATCTCGGCGCTCACCAGGTCGCCCTCGTGGACGGTGGAGACGCCCCCGCCGAGCGCGGCAACCACTCCGGCAAACTCGTGGCCGGGAATGAGCGGCGGATGAATGCGGCCTTTGGCCCAGGGATCCCAGTTGTAGATATGCAGATCGGTGCCGCAAACGCTCGCAGTCTGGACGCGCACCAGCACTTCGCCGGGGCCGGGAGCGGGGATTGGAACTTCGCGCAACTCGATGCCAGGTGCGGCCTTGGCCTTGACGACAGCCTGCATGGAAGCGGGCATTAGGGGACCCTCCCTGCAATTGCAACCAAACAAGTCTATCAACCGTGTCAAGGTGCCAGGTGGTAGAACGATGTAGGGAGTCGAGTGCATGTTGAGCGGGTGGGACGCAGCGCGGCGGAAAATCGATTTCTTTGCGGCGATTGTGTGGGCGGCGATTTTTGCGGCAGGGATCGCGGCGCAGGGGCAGACGGCGGAGCAGGGGTGGCTCAAGTACGATCTCGCAAAGCGAATCCATGTCATGACTCCGCTCGCCGTGCGCTCGTTCGGAGACGGTCTCCTTGAGCGATCGGCGGTCAGTGAACTCAACCGCAATCTCGGCTCAATGGCGGGACGCGATGCATTGGGTCCGGGATTCAGCGCGCGGGCGCGTCTTGCCCTGGGCGGGCAAACCATCGTTGGCACGGCGGATGAAATGCGCAAAGCCTTTCCCGATCTGCCGATCCCGCCGAACCTCGGAGCCGAAGAGTATTGGATCTACGCAAGTCACACGGACGAAGGCGACAAGCAGCGGCTGTTCATCGTTGGGGGCGGTCCAGTGGGGGTCCTCTATGGGACGTTTGCATTTCTCCGCTTCCCGGCCACCGCAGAGGATCTCCGCTTTCGCAAAGACCAATTGAGCGGCCATCCCGCCATGGCGATCCGCTGGGTGGACGAGTGGGACAACGCCAGCGGCACGGTCGAACGCGGATACGGCGGCCGGTCGATCTTCTTCGAGGGCGGGAAGGTTCGCGACGACCTGAGCGCGGTGAAGGAGTACGCGCGGCTGCTGGCCTCGGTGGGCATCAACGGCTGCAACGTAAACAACGTGAACGGGGCGGCGGAGTTTCTGACGCCGGATACGATCAAGGGCCTAGCGCGGATCGCCGACGCGATGCGGCCTTGGGGCGTGCGGCTGGCGATCAGCGTGGACATCGCAAGCCCGCAGAAGATCGGCGGCCTGAAGACTTTCGATCCGCTCGATCCCGATGTGAAGGCGTGGTGGGCTGCGAAGGTGGACGAGATCTACCGGCAGATACCCGATTTCGCGGGCTTCACTGTGAAGGCCGATTCGGAGGGCCAGCCTGGGCCTGCGAGCTACGGGCGCAGCCCGGCGGACGCAGCCAACGTGCTTGCCAACGCGCTCAAGCCGCACGGCGGCGTGGTGCTCTATCGCGCCTTCGTCTATAACAACCACCTCGACTCGAACGACCCGAAGGCCGACCGCACGCGCGCCGCATACGACATCTTTCATCCACTCGACGGGCAGTTCGCGCCCAACGTGATCGTGCAGATCAAGTACGGCCCCATCGACTTCCAGGCGGAGGAGCCGGTGTCGCCGCTCTTTACCGGGCTGCGCAAGACAAACGAGGCAATGGAGGTCGAGATCACGCAGGAGTATCTCGGCCAGCAGCGGCACCTGGTGTATCTCGCGCCGCTGTGGAAGGAGAAGCTAGACTTCGATCTGCGCGCGGACGGCAGATCGACGCCAGTGAAAGAGATCGTCGAGGGAAAGAGCTTCGATCGGCCACTGGGCGGCATGGTGGGCGTTTCGTGTGTGGGGCGCGACGGCTGGCTGGGCGCGCCGCTGGCCATGGCGAATCTCTACGCCTTCGGACGGCTGGCGTGGGACCCGAATCTGAGCGCGGAGCAGATTGCGTCGGAGTGGACACTGCAAACCATCGGCGCCGACCCCGGGGTTGTGCCGACGGTGGACCGGATGCTGATGCAGTCGTGGCCGGCCTACGTGCATTACACGGGGTTCCTGGGCACGCAGACGCTGACCGACATCACGGGCAGCCACTACGGGCCGAACATCGAATCGAGCGAGCGGAACGGATGGGGCCAGTGGCACCGCGACGACGCCCAGGGCATCGGCATGGACCGAAGCGTAGCAACCGGGACGGGCTTCGCCGGCCAGTATCCGGCGGAGGTGGCGAAGATTTACGAGTCTGCCGCCACGACGCCGGACGAGTTGCTGCTGTTCTTCCATCACGTGCCGTGGATCTACAGGCTGCATTCGGGCGAGACGGTGATCCAGCACGTCTACGACAGCCATTACGAAGGCGCCCAAGAAGCGGCGCGGCTCGGCGAGGAATGGGCGACGCTGAAGGGGAAGATCGACGAGCCTCTCTACGAGGATGAGCGAACGTGGCTCGAGTATCAGGCAGGACACGCGATCGTGTGGCGCGACGCGATCGTGCAGTACTTCCTCAAGGAAAGCGGCATTCCCGATGCGCGGGGCCGCGCCGGGCATTATCCGGGGCGAATGGAGGCGGAAGATGCGCGGCTGACCGGATACAAAGTCGTCGACGTCACGCCGTGGGAGGACGCGTCGGGCGGCAAGGCGGTCGCGTGCGACGCGGGTTCGGCGCAAAATGCCTGCACCGTGGAGTGGACATACAGCGGTCCCGCCGGACGCTTCGACATCGCGGTGCAGTACTTCGACCTGCAAGGCGGCGTGGCGCACTTCACGCTGGGGATCAATGGGACGGAGATCGTTTCGTGGGCCGCGGACGCCAAGCTGCCGTCGCGGCGGCCGAACGGCGACAATTCGACGCGGTTCACGATGCACGGCATCGAATTGAAGCCGGGCGACGTGCTGCGTGTGGAGGGCGACCCGGATGGCAGCGATCCCGCAGCGCTCGACTATATCGAGATCGAGCCGGCAGCGAGGCCGTCTGCTTTTGTTGAGCCTCCGGGGCTCTAGTGTCGTGTCCCAGAAGTTCATTGCATTCGCCGAATGCGCAAAATGCAGGTCCTTCGACTCAGTTTGGCGCAAACGGCGCGCCAAACTTCGCTCAGCGACTGTCTTTTTTGTCAAGGGTGGTGGCGGTAAGGGTTATGGAAAAGGCGGAAAACGATGAAGCTGTTTTCCGTCTTTCCCATAACCCCGGCGGCGACGGCGAACAGAGTTCACCTACACGGCAACCAAGGTCGTCTGCACAGTTTGCCTGGCGGAAGCGCAGCGGCGCACATCGCGGGCCTTGGCATTGAGCCGCACCAGGAGCTTATGGGCCAGGGCGATGCGGATGACCTTGGCCGGCTTTCCGGCCGCGCTGAGCCGTTCGTGGAAGGCCTTGAAGTCCGGTTCGTAGCGGCCCACCACGCTGGCCACGATGAACAGGATCTCGCGCACCGGGGCGCGGCCGCCGCGGGTGATGCGCTTGCCTTGACGCTTGCCGCTGTCGCGGGCCAGCGGCGCCACCCCGGCCAGCTTGGAGATCGTCTTGTGGGGCAAGGTGCCGATCTCCGGCATTTCGGCCATGAGGCGGGCCACGGTGCGATCGGCGACGCCCTTGATGGAGCGGAAGGCCTGGTCGAGTTCACGCCACAGCGGGTCCTGGGCGATCAGCGCGGCGATGGCGGTCTCCAGTTCGCCGATCTGGCGGGCCACGAGAGACAGCAGTTCATCGAAGGAAACCAGCACGGCGGGATCGCTGACCAGGCGGGCCTGGTTGCGTTGCGCGGTGCGGACTTGGGTGAGCTGGCGCAGGCGCGTGACTAGGGCGCGGAGTTGCTGCTGGCTGGCCGAGGCCAACGCTTGCGGTGCCGAGCGCTTGACTTCAGCAAACCAGGCGATGACGCCGGCGTTGATGGCGTCGGTCTTTTCCGTCAGGCCCACGCCCTCGGCGAAGCGGCGCACAGCGCGCGGGTTGACGATAGCGACGGGCAGGCCTCGTTCGGCCAGCAGCGCGAAGGGCTGCTGCTCGTAGCCGCCGGTGGCTTCCATGGCCACCAGTTCTACCTGGTAGGCCTGACAGAAAGTGGCCAGAGCGGCGATGCCCTGGGGGGTGTTGGGAAACGAGCCGGCCGCTCCGTCGCGGCCTACGCGAGCTTCCAGTGAGGAAGACGAAACATCCACTCCACAAATGATCCGGGTCACGGTAACCTGCCTTGTATGTGCGACTGGAAAGTCATGCGACTGTTCGGTCGTGCGTGACTTGGGCAGCGGTCCCTGGGCTGAGCGACGGTGGAAACACCTCAGGATGAACGGGAGCCGCCCGCCCGCGGGGGAACCGATGCCTCGGTTCCCCCACTTCGACAGTCTCCAACATTCTTCACTGCCGATCATTTAGAGATACAAGGATGACTGAGCATTTATGAAGCGAACTTTCGGGGCATCACACCAGGTTTCTCACGGAGATTAACCTCCCGTCCGGCTCGCGCAACCGCGCAATACCGGCCCACGCGGCGAGTTTTCCTCGGAGCGTCAATCTCGCGAGCCTATAATTCTGCCAAGTCTCAACAACCAATGCCGGACCTGAGGAACGATCATGCCCGACGTTCTTGTGCCAACTCCGCGCGGCGAGATGCCCGCATGGCTCGCAGTCCCACCCAACCCTGGTTCCGCTCCAGGAGTCGTCGTGATTCACGACATCTTCGGCATGAGCCAGGATCACCGCGACCAAGCCACTTGGCTGGCCGAGGCCGGCTTTCTCGCTCTCGCCGTCGACCTCTACTATCGCGATAGCAGGCTTCTCTGCGTGCGCTCGGTGATTCGCGACCTGACGGCGCGTTCCGGCCCCGCCTTCGACGATATCGAAGCCGCACGAAGCTGGCTCGGCGCCCAGCCAAATTGCGCGGGCAAGATCGGGGTGATCGGCTTCTGCATGGGCGGTGGATTTGCCCTCCTGCTCATTTCTGGCCATGGGTTTTCCGCAGCCAGCGTCAACTACGGCGGCAAGCTGCCGCCCGATTTTGACAACTTCCTCCAAGCCGCCTGCCCCGTGGTGGGAAGCTATGGGGGCCTGGCCAAGTGGGAGAAAGGCGTCGCCGACCAGCTTGAACAGGCCCTCGACCGCGCCATGGTGCCGAACGACGTGAAGGAGTACCCCGACGCCGGCCACGCGTTCATGAACCAACACGGAACCTTCCTCCTCAAAGTCCTGCGCTACAAAGCGATCGGCTACAACGAGGCTGCGACACAGGACGCTCGCCGCCGCATTATCAGCTTCTTTCACACTCATCTGGAAGGGTGAGAACGAAGTTCGGGGCCAAGCCCACCGGCCCAGCACGGTTGCTGCCCCGGATCAAGGGCGGTCCGTCCAGCTCGTCATTCCAGCGCCGATTGATTGGGCGCGGCCTGCGCGGCGGGGAACTGCTGAATCTCGCCAATCAGTTCCAGCACCTGCTGACGTTTGCGGTCGCTGAGATCGAGGAAGCGAATGCCGACGGTGTTGCGATCGTGGATGACCTGAACGACGCCGCCCAGGCGGAACGGCAACCCCGCAGCACGAAACTCGGTCTCTACCCGCGTGTAGATACCCACAGGGAAGTGCTCGTCGGTGCGGATGCGGCATCCGCTCAGGCTGAGATCGAGGATGTGGCCGCGCAGTTCCGATCCGACATTGACGAGAAGGATGGTCGCGGAAGTGTCGAGCGGCTGGCGACTCTGGCGGCGGCGCTCGCGATGGGCGAAGGTTCCAACAGTCTGCTGCGGCGCCTGCTGAGACGGGTTGGGTTCGGCAGGCCGGGTTGCCTGCTGCGTCTGCGCAGCATCGCTTGCGGAGGTTTCGCGACGCTGGCGCGGGGCGAATTTTTCGGCGCCGGACGCGGCAGACGGGTGCGGCACACGATCGATAAAGAACAGGTTCGCGGATTCGGGCAGTGAAGCTCTGCTCAACCGGATCTCGGCAATCATGGCGGCCAGCTCCTCGATGCGGCGCGGAAGGACGTTGACGAAGTGGATGCCGAGAAGGTTGTCGCCGCCGGCCCACTGCAGGACGCCGGCAAAGCGGAAGGGAACGCCTTTGAGGCGGAAGAAGACCTCGACGGACAGCCCGGGGCATGCGAGAAAAGCGTCATGGGCGCGCAAACGGCATCCCTCGAGGCTCAGGTCGACAAGGCGGGCTTGCTGTGGCGGGCTGTGACCGACAATGACAAAGACGGAAGCCTCGTCCAAGGGAAGGCGGAGAGCGGAGCGGCGTTCCGGGCGCTGCGCGGCGATTCCGATCCCGTTTTGGTCCAGGTCCATCGAGTGCTCCGCCGAAGAATTCAGCGGAGGTCAATGCCCGGCGTTGGAGTCCGAGGGGCTGGCCGGTGCGGCGTCTCCGGGCTCGCGGCCCGTCAGGCGATCGTAGCGGTACACGTCGCTGGTGGTGCCCAGCGACTGGTTGTAGAGGCTCTCGGCGCCGATGAGCTGTTTGAGCTCTTCGCTGAACGCGTGAATGGACTGCAATTGAGTGGCCGAGGCGGGGAGCTCGTATTGGGAAGTCTTAATGAACTTCTGGTATCCGCGGTCGAGCAGCCGGGCCACCTGACCGCGAACGACGATTCCGGGAGCAACGGCGCAGGCAGCCGCGACGCCTTCGGCGTCTTTGGTCTCCGGGGCGGGCACCAGCACGGCCCCGACACCGTGCTTGACGACCAGCACGGCTCCCGCGATGCCGGCAAAGCCGGACTCGTCGAAGCCGTTGGCTCGCAGCAACTCCAGCGCCTGATCGAAGTTGGGATGGCGGGACTTTCGTTTCATGAGGGCATTCCGAGCACGAGGATGCGTGGACTGAATCCGCGAATCCTCTACGTCCAATCTCGCACACGGAGACGGCGAGCCGCAAACTCACTCAGAAGCAGCGCAATGGAGAAACCTCCGCCCGAAGATTGTGGCGCAATGAAAACCACGGCCGGTATCCTCTGGGAAACAAGAAACTTCTTTACATGGGCCCGGTTCACCCGGCATAATCACTGAGCCTTCGAGAGATTGCGCTTCCCTTTTTCCCCCACCGCAGACAATCTCCAGGCAAATCCAAGGAGGTTTCCCTTTAATGAAGAACGTCAGCCGTCTCATGCTCGGATTGTCTCTCGCGGTCGTTGGAAGTTCGCTCGCCGCGGCACAGGAAATGCAAGGCCCGCCGAAGGTTCTGTACCTCACGCGGGAATTCGTGAAGCCGGGAAAGTCCGGCGCACTCCACGACAAGTCGGAGAGCAAATTCGTGGCCGCGATGGCCGCCGCCAAGTGGCCGACCCACTACTTTGCGCTGAATTCAATTTCGGGCAAGTCGCGGGCTCTGTACCTGGTCGGCTATCCCTCGTTCAAGGCATGGGAGGACGACTACCTGGCCACGATGAAGAACACCACGCTTTCCGCCGAGCTCGAGAAGGACAGCCAGGCCGACGGGGAACTGCTCGATGGGATCGATCAGTTTGTCTTCACTTATGACGACGACCTGAGCTATCGGCCCAGCGCCACTCTGGCCCGCGCGCGCCTGATGGAAGTCTGGTCGGTTCACATCAAGCCCGGCCACGGCAAGCAGTGGCACGAGATGGTGAACCTGCTCATCGAGACGCACAAGAAGGCCGGGACCAGCGCGCACTGGGTGACCTACGAGCTGGCCTATGGCGGTGACAATGGATACGTCGTGTTCAGCGACGACAAGTCGATGGCCGACATCGACACCGGCTATGCGGAGGACAAGCAGTTTCACGATGCGCTCGGCGAGGACGGCCTGAAGCGGCTGCGCGAACTGGAAGCGGACTGCATCCAGGACTCGGATTCGGAGCTGTTCTCGATCAATCCGAAGCAGAGCTATCCGCCCGAGGAGTGGGTGAAGGCCGATCCGGACTTCTGGAAGCCGAAGCCGGAAGCGCCGGCCGCCAAGCCGGCCGCCGCGGCGAAGAAGCCCGCGCAGTAGCTTCGCTGCTGGACCAAACCCGGAAGCCGGCGGCTCTCAAACGCCCGGGACCGCCGGCTGAACGACGCCGCATCGACCTGCCGATCGATCAACGAGGGCAGAAGCGACCGAAGGCGCGATTCGGCGAGCCCCCGGCCCACGGCTGCATACTGGAAACGTGCACTTCGACTCACCCATTCTCGACGGCAGCCAGGTTCGTCTGGAGCCGCTGGAACCGCGCCATCTGGACGGGCTGGTGACGGCGGCAGGGGCCGATCCCACTTTGTACCAATGGAGCGCCGTGCCCCAGGGCCGGGAAGCGGCGGCCCGATATATTGAAACCGCGCTCGCGGGCCGTGCGTCAGGAACGGCGCTGGCGTTCGCGACCATCCGCGTTTCCGATGGCGCGGTGATCGGGTCCACGCGTTTCTTCGATGTCGAACGATGGGCCTGGCCCGAAGGGCATCCGCGCCATGGGCGCGAGCTGCCCGACGTGTGCGAGATTGGATCCACCTGGCTGACGCGCCCGGCGATCCGCACGGCCGCCAATACCGAGGCCAAGCTGCTGATGCTGACTCATGCTTTTGAAGTGTGGGGGTTGCTGCGCGTTTGCCTGCATACGGATGCGCGCAACCAGCGTTCGCGGGCGGCCATCGAGCGGATCGGCGGAAGGTTCGAAGGGATTCTCCGCGCGCATCGCATGGCCGCGGACTTCTTGGCGCGCGATTCGGCGCGTTACTCGATCGTCGAGGCGGAGTGGCCCGAGGTGAAGCAGCGCCTCGGAAAACTGCTGCGGCCGGCGTAGTGCGCGGCGGCTACGGCGCAGCTGCCGATTTTGCTGGAGACTATCGTACTGCGCGCCGGACGCCGAACACGCGTTTGAACCAGCCCGGCTTCCGCTCGCAGTAGGGCGGTCGGGGCCGCCGTGCGTTGGCGTGGTAGTGGCGGCATTCGGTGCATCGGCCGTGGCGCGGGCAATCCCGCTTGGTGCAGGTGCAGACGGCCGGGGAAACCGCGTAGACGTGCAACCCCTGTCCGGCGCTCATTACAACGCCTCGACCGGCGCCTTGCCGTTCTCGTCCATCTTGCCGAAGATCATCTTGCCGCTGGCGGTCTGCAGCACGCTGGTGACGGAGATGGCGACGGAGCGCCCGATCAGCTTGCGCGCATGATCCACGACGACCATGGTGCCATCGTCCAGGTAGCCGACGCCCTGGTTGAACTCCTTGCCTTCTTTCAGAATCACCACGCTCATGCGTTCGCCGGGCAGCACCACGGGCTTGAGGGCGTTGGCCAGGTCGTTGATGTTGAGCACATCGACGTGATGCAGATGAGCGACCTTGTTGAGGTTGAAGTCGTTGGTGACGACCTTGGCTTCCCACTTCTTGGCCAGTTCGAGCAGCTTCAGATCGACTTCGCGGATGGAGGGGAAGTCGTCGGGGACGATCTGCACCTGGATCTTGTCACTGGACTGCATGCGCTGCAGCATGTCGAGGCCGCGGCGGCCGCGCTGGCGCTTGGAACCGTCAGTGGAATCGGCGACGATCTGCAGTTCGCGGAGGACGAACTCCGGGACCACCAGCGTGCCATCGATGAAGCCGGCCTCGGCGATGTCGGCGATGCGGCCGTCGATAATCACGCTGGTGTCGAGCACTTTGGCGCTGCGGCGGAGGGGCTTGTCGCTGGCAAAGACGGTGCCCAGGGCCGCAGGATTGAGCAGGTCGCCTTTGCTGGCGCCGACCAGCAGCCCGACATAGGTCATGAGCAGGAGGACAAAAATCTGGAGGGCGGCGGAGTTGGCGCCGGAGAGCGGGGCGGCGCGCAGCACCAGGCAAAACAGCGCCGCGCCAACGATGCCAAGCACACTCCCCGCAACGGCGCCAATGAGACGCCGCAGCGTGAGGGCGCGAACGCGCATCTCGAAGACGATGACCGCGCCGGCCGCGGCGGCGCCGGCGATGGCGCCCTCCCAGCCCGCCTGCAAGCCGAAGGGACGGAGGAAGTAGCAAACCGCGGCAAGCAAGAGCACAAAAAGAAGACGCAGAATAATCAGGTCCATACGAGCCAACCTCACTGGCGGAACCGAATCGCCGCCGGCCAGTAGTACCGATGGCGAGTATGGTCACAGGTGCGCGCTATCGTCAAGGGAAAAGGAGGAAGGCAGGGGACAGGGATCAGGCATCAGGGAACAGGGAACAGAAAACCAGCGGCGATCATCTCGATGCGGCGCGAAATGCCGGCCCGAACGCCTGGTTGATGGATCGCAGATTTCGAGTTCGTGATTTCGGGAGATCAAGATGTAACGGTTGAGGCGAACGAGATTGCCTTCTGTCGCCTGTTCCCGGCCGTTCTCACGAGGCAGCGGCCAGTTCTTCCACCTGCGAAATGCGCTGGGCGCCCTTGCGCGGGCCGCGCTTGCGCGCGCTCATCACTTTGATTCGCTCGAGGAGTTCCAGCGTGGAGCAGTTCTTCCTCGCCAGCACGGCATCGGCCGCGTGGATCTCGCCGCTGACGGAGGGAGATTCGCCAAACAGGATCATGGGCACAGAGGGCCGCAAGCGTTTGAGCCGCTCGGCGAGCTGCACTCCGGTCATCTGCGGCATCTTGGTATCGGCCAGCACCAGGTCGATCTGCGGCGCCGTGGCGAAGACGGCGATCGCCTCCTGGCCGTTGGAAGCAGCCAAGACTCGATAGCCGTTGGTGGCCAGCATGAAGCGCTGGACCGAAAGCTCCTGGACATTGTCGTTTACGCAGAGGATAACTTTCTTTGGACGCATTTTGGGGACGCTCCTCGCATCGGATTTCCGGGCCGCATTCGAAGCAATAGCTTCCCCTCCGCTTGATATGCGGCTTTGCGAACCCAAGGGGTACTCGCCTGTATCCGGGAAAAAAGGCTGGCGTAGTCTGTTTGGATCCGGAGATCCGGTCTGCCCGGTGAGCGCGCAAGCCATCCTGGCGGATGCATCGCCTCACAGAACCCGGCAGCCGGCACAAGACCCGATCGAGGTCAGCGTTCCTTCACGGCCAAGTGCACAACGTGTTGGCGCGTCAAGTCAGTTGCCCGAGAACGCGCCTGAAAAATGTCTGCAACGAATCGAAAGCGTACGAGTTGCGGCGGCGCGTGAAAAGAGGGAACACGAAGCGAAGAGGAGGGTGTAAATCCGCGTGCAAAAAGTGGAAAACGGCTAGCGCGAACAAATGCCGAGCCTTGCGAATATGAATGACTGTTGAAAGCGTGTGTATCACGACAGGAAAAGCTGTCCTTTTGCCACAAGAACGGTGCGGCCGGCGACGCGCACATCGCGGACCCTCGCGGATTCTCTTCGCGCGGAAAGAAAAAGATCGCTCGGCCGGCCGATCTCAAGGCCCTGGCGAAGATGCACGCGAGTGGCGGAGGGAACGGCGCCGCGCGCGACCAAATGAGCGATCGCGCAGCCTGCGGCCGAGCCCGTGGCCGGATCTTCGCCACCGTAGAACTGCATTCGGGCCCTCCACTGCGTGGAGTTCCGATCCGGATCCGGGCCCAGAGCATAGAAGAACTGCGCGGCCCGCTCGCGCAGCCACGCCGCGGCTTCATTCTGCTTTACGTTCATCCGCGCAAGCGCGGCCGCGGTTCGCAGCACGACAATGGCGAACGCCGTTCCCGTCGAAACCACTTGCGGCGGCAGCGCGGGATCGAAGTCGGAGACAGCGAATCCGGTCAGATGGACCACCTCTGCCGGGTCCAACTCCGCACCAAACTCCGGATCGCGTTGCGTCATCTCGCCAAAGAGCGCTCGAGAATCGCTGGCGTCCGGCTCGAAGCGCACCGGAACCGGCCCGACATTGAGCGCGAGCGTCACCGTATCGTTCCGGACCGTCTCCGGCGCAAACATCTTTAGCACGCTTGCCGTGCCCAGCGTGGGATGGCCCGCGAACATCAGCTCTTCTCTTGTTGTGAAGATGCGCACGCGCACGCCCTCGGCGTCCTCCACGCCGGCAGAGCGGCGCTCAACAAACGTGGTTTCGGAGAGGTTGAACTCGCGAGCGATGGCCTGCATCCGCTCCGTCGCCAGGCCGCAGGTGTTCATCACCACCGCCAGCGGATTGCCCTGGAGCGGAGTGGCGGAAAATACGTCCACTACGAAATAGTCGAGATTCCCAATCATCCGATGCTCGACCGGCCCGGTTCTGCTAACCTGCGGATACCCGCTGCGCCGAGGCCGTCAAGAAGGACCGCGCAGACGGAAATCTTCTCATAGGCGAAGTTCCATGAACAAGGCCTGGCACGCGAAGAATAAGATGCCTGCGAAGGCAACACTGAAGGAAAGAATCGATTGGCACGTGAGGCATCAGAAATGCTGCGGGTGCCGCGAGATGCCGAAGAGCCTGCTGAAGCTGGTGAACGCAAGTAAGGCGCGGGATTGACGCGTACCGCGCGCTGCCGCCGTCCGCCTTTCGAGAGGCGCGTTTGCGGGGCCAGAAAAAAGCCTCCGGCGCTGCCAGAGGCTGTAAGCTCTCGGAGAATTCAGTATTACAACTCGACTAGAGGCTGGGGCAGGCGGGTCTTGGCGCGATCGAGGAAGAGCCTCATGCGCAGGGCATCGGCGCGCTGCGCGGCCACGAGACGCATCTGGCGGCGGATATGGTCAATGTCATCCAGAAAGTCCAACATTGCTTCGTCCTGGACGGCATCCCGCTCCAGGCGCGCAATCCGGCGCTCGATGGTTTGCCGGAACCGCGGGCTGATTTCGAAACTTTCCTGGGCGGCGCATTGGCTGGTCATGGCAGATCCCTCGGAGGGAAACATCGAGGCCAAAGATTTTGACTGCCGAGCCTCAAGTTTCTTCTCTTGCTGCCGATATTAACGAGGCGCCAATTTTTGCGCCAGATTACGGGCTTTCCTCACTTCGGTAACCGACTGTCCGAAAACAGGTTACTTCTTTTTCCGAGCGCGTAATGTCCTTTCGTTTCCGGTGACTGGGAGCAGGTTGTTGCGCTGGCCGGGCGGGACCGGCGGGTCGCGTCGACTTGGCTGGAAGGGCTTTGTGGTGCAGCAACCCTGGAACCGCGCTAATTCCCCGGCGACGGAGCGTAGTACCCTTTGCGCACTTGCACCTTGAGGGTGTCGCCGGTGTCGCCATGGCAGTCGAGGGCGATGCGCCGGAACTTGCCGTCGGCTGTGTTGTTGCTGGAGGTATAGCTGGCCAGATACTGGGAGCGGAGTTCGTCCTGGATCAACTGGAATGCGGCCTTTAGTTTAGCGCCGTTATTGCCCACGTCGATGAGGCGGCCGCCGGTTTCCTCGGAGATTCGCTTGGCCGGCGAGTAGCCGTAGTAGCCTTCTCCCTGGCTCCAGTACATAGCGCGGTCGGCGATGAGGATCACGTAAACGATAATGTTGTTTCGCTCGGCCGCGGCAATGGCTTCGCCGATCTTGGTGCGGCTGCCCTCATCCTCGCCGTCGGTCAGGATGATCATCGCCTTGCGGCCGGTCTCCTGGTTGAGCTTCTCATTTGCCGCCAGGTTGATGGCGTCGTAGAGCAGGGTGCCCTTGGGATCGCCCACGGTGGGAACCGGACCGCCGCCGAGGCCGGGGATGCCGGAGCCGTTGCCCCCGGCGGTGTTGATCTGTGCTTTGCTCAGGGCGTGGGACAGCAAGCGGGGACTGTTGGTGAAGTCCTGCAGCAGGTCGACGTTGACGTCGAAGGAGATCAGGAAGGCCTCGTCCTTGGCGCGCAGAACCTGTTGGAGGAACTCGCTGCCCGCCTCCTGTTCCAGCGGGAGCACGCGTTCCTGGCTGCCGGAAGTGTCGAGCAGAATGCCCAGCGTGAGGGGCAAGTTGGTCTCGGCCACGAAGCTCTTGTAGGTCTGCGGCACTTTGTCTTCAAGCACCGAGCACTGGTCGCGGGTGAGATGCGGAACCAGGCTGCCGTTCTTGTCCTTGACGGTGAAGAAGAGGTCGACCAAGTTGACATTCACCTTGAAGGTTGTCTGGGGCGTTTCATCGGGCGGCAGCGCCGGAGCCGTGCTGACCGGGGGCGCGTCGGGCGAGGGCGCAAGCTGGCAGCGGGTTGCCGCGGGCAACAGCGCCAGCCCGGCCAAGACCACGACGATTTCGATCCGCAGACGCATTCTGCCTCGTTAGACGAAAACAGGAGACTTTCCTATTCAAAAATCGACGAGGACAGCCGCCCCAGGAGAGCATACAGGGCCGATCCGCGCTCCGTCAGGCAACCTGCGCGCCTCTGCCGCGTCTGATACTCTGTGAGGTGCGGCCTCTCAAGCGCCGTCGCGAGAAGCGACTGGGCGCCGGAGCCGGCCTGCGGGAGGAAAAACCGGCAGTGAGTGTGTGGAAAGCCATTGCCCCTGCGGGGCTCTTGAGTGTGGGACTATTCCTGGCTTCGGGTGTTCCGGCGCAACAGCAGCAGACGCCCGTGCCGGACGCGCCCACGCCGCAGGCGCCGCCTACGCTGCCGGGGATGAACGGGCAGATTACGCCGGGAATCGGCTCGAACGAGGCCCCGACGACCCCCGATTCGTCGTCGGCCCCAAATCAGCCGCAGAAGCAGCCCGAGCAACCGCCCACGCCGGCAAGCCAGGAGCCGGCCGTGGAGCAAGCGCCACAGGCCACGCCGCCCGAAGAGGGCAGACCGGCGATGGCGCAGTTTGTTGTGCAGGTGAATTTCGTCCAGGTCCCGGTCACGGTGAAGGACTCGAAAGGGAATCCGGTATCCGGGCTGACCTGGCGGGACTTCACGGTGTACGAGAACAACGCGCGTGAGCCGCTGCGCGTGTTCAGCGTGGATCCGGAGCCGCTTTCGATCGCCTTTGTGATCGACCAGTCGGTGTCCTCGAACGTGATGAGCGAAGTGAACCAGTCGATGGGCTCGATCCAGGGATCGCTGGCGCCATACGACGAGGCCGCGGTGTTTACCTACACCAACGGGGCGAAGGAATGGACGGGATTCACGGGCGCGCAGAGCTCCCGGCTGCCGGCGGTGCTGGCGCTGGCGCAGGCCACGGGCAGCGACCCCATGGTTCCCATCAACAGCGGCCCGCTGGCCGGCTGCCCGCTTTATCAGAACGGGAACTGCGTCGATCCGAACCTGCAGCCCGGCCGTTCGGCGGGGATGAACGGTGTGATCACCATCCCCAAAGAGATTCACACGCTGAACGATGCGATCCTGGCTGCAGCCAAAGAGCTTTCCACTCGTCCCAAGGAGCGCCGGCGCGTGATCTTCGTCATCTCCGACGGCAAGGAATACGGCAGCAAGGCCACCTGGAAAGAGGTGGAGAAGTACCTGCTGACGAACAAGATCGGCGTCTACGCCACGCTGGTGGGCGATTCGGCCCGCTGGGGCGAAGAGTGGCTGGACCGCTTCCACCTGCCGTTCACGATGTACGACAACATCCTGTACAAGTACACGGCGGCGACGGGCGGCGACTACTACGCCGAAGGCAACACCAACGGAATCGAGCGCAGCTACGCCAAGATTGCCGAGGAGGCGCGGGACGAGTACACGCTGGGCTACCTGAGCCACGAATCGATCTACGACGGCAAATACCGCTCGATCGATGTGCGCGTCAACCGGCCCAATGTGATTGTGATCGCCAAGCGGGGCTACTGGCCCTCGGGACAGGATCTCAAGTAAGCGCGCAGTTGCGTTCTTCCAGATCCAAAGACACGAAAGCCTGTGCCGCGGCACAGGCTTTTTCCCGTGTGCGCCCAGCATGGGCGCACTCTAGCGGGTGTAAGTCCCGCCGTAAGCAGGTCACAGCGAGCGAAGCGAAGCGCAACTGCATGAGGGTGACCGAGTGTGGGGAGGAAGCGTGGAGCGAAACTGCGGGCCGATGAACAAGAACCGGATAGAAGGCGCTGCCGACCAGGGCGAGCGGGCACGTGACCGCGAAGCTCTAGTGACCAAGGGGAGGCGGCGTAGATCCGGCGGTCGTGCAGCGAAGGAGTGCGTTCTTACCTGGGGAGATCTCGCGTTATGCCCGAAAGGGCGACGGTGTCGAGCCGGAGCGAGAAGTCAGCAAAGGTCGCAGTAGGTCGCCGTGGTGACCGAAGGGCCGAACGAGAAGGAGTGTTCAACGGCATGACGATGCGCAGGGCAATGCGTCAGATGTCCGCCTCGGCGGAGCGGTCTGGAGCAGGACAGGGTGAAGCTCTGTCCGATCCAGTCAGTGACGAAGCCACGCGCCCGCGACATGAAGCGAAGAGCACGGGGCCAGGGCTGCTCGGAGCGGCACTGGCAAGAGAGAACATGCAACAGGCATGGAAACGGGTGCGGGCCAACAAGGGCGCAGCGGGTATCGACGGGCTGGACATCGACCAGACTGCTGACCGGTTGCGCAGCGAATGGCCGGCAATCCGGGACCAACTGTTGCAAGGCACGTACCGGCCACAGCCGGTGCGTCGGGTAACGATCCCGAAGCCGGATGGAGGCGAGCGCGAGCTTGGTATCCCGACGGTAACGGATCGGCTGATCCAGCAGGCGCTGCTTCAGGTGTTGCAGCCCATCCTTGATCCAACGTTCAGCCTTCACAACTACGGCTTCCGGCCGGCTCGGAGCGCACATGGGGCCGTTTTAGCGGCGCAAGCTTATGTGCAATCGGGTCGGCGGGTGGTGGTGGATGTGGACCTGGAGAAGTTCTTCGATCGAGTCAATCATGACATCCTCATCGACCGCGTTCAGAAACGGATCGAAGACGCCGGGATAATCCGGCTGATTCGCGCCTATCTGAATAGCGGCATCATGATGGACGGTGTGGTTCAAGAGCGTGCGATGGGGACGCCGCAAGGCGGACCGCTGTCACCGTTGCTGGCCAACGTGCTGCTCGACGAGGTAGACAAGGAACTGGAACGAAGGGGCCACTGCTTCGTGCGCTACGCCGACGACGCGAATGTTTATGTTCGCAGCCGTAGGGCGGGCAAGCGGGTGATGGTTCTGCTGCTGAAACTCTATGGGCAACTGCGTCTCAAGGTTAACCAGACCAAGAGCGCGGTGGCCAGCGTGTTCCAGCGCAAGTTCCTGGGTTACAGCTTCTGGGTGGCTCCCGGCGGCACGATCAATCGCCGAGTGGCAGACAAGCCTATAGCAACGTTCAAGCAGCGTGTCCGGCGACTCACTCGTCGTTCGGGCGGACGCAGTCTCGAAGAGGTGGTAAGAAAGCTGCGAGTCTATGTGTTGGGATGGAAGGCCTACTTCCGGCTGGCGCAAACTCCGCGAGTCTGGCAGGAACTGGACAAGTGGATGCGGCATCGGATGCGCGCGATCCAACTCAAGCACTGGAAACGCGCTGAGACCATCTACTCGGAACTGCTGGCCCGGAAAGCATCCTCCGAGGTGGCGGCACAGGTGGCGGGTAACTCTTGTCGCTGGTGGCGCAACAGCGGGATGCTTTTGAACTCGGTGCTGAACCTTGCCTGGGCAGACAGGCTGGGCATACCCCGTCTCTGTTGACCTCAACTTCTTGAACCGCCGGATGCGGACCCGCATGTCCGGTGGTGTGGCAGGGGAGAGCGGCTAGCCGCTCCCCCTATGCCGATTTGCGTTGTTGAGTGAGTGTGCGGCGGCGCGGACTGCACTTGCTTGTTTTCCGTGCAGCCTTCTGGCTAAACCAGCGATGCCTTCTTATCGAAGCGGGTCCCGCATTCGGGGCAAAATCCCTTGTCTTCGCTGGCATTCGGATTGGGAGCGCTGGCCGTCACAAGGGCCTTGCAACTGGGGCAGCGATAGTTGGCTGTGCTTCCGGCGGGGGGCGTGATTTGCGCGCTGGCGGCGACGGGGGGTTGTTGCGCGGCCGGTGCGGCATCGCTGATGCCTTTCAGGCCCTCCTTGAAGCCCTTCAAGCCCTCACCCAGCCCTTTGCCCAGCTCCGGCAGCCGCCTGGCCCCGAACAGCACCAGCAGGACGAGTGCGATGATCAGCAGGTGCGTTGGCTGGAGAAGATCGCCCATAACTCTATCCTCCGCGCGTTTCATTCGTTTCCACGCGCTTTCTCAACGTCCTATTGTCGCACAATTGGGCAGGCGACGGCCCCTTGCGAAGGCGGATGTGGCAGACTGAAAACAGCCTTGGAGGTTCCCCGTGAGGACCGTCAAACTGCTGGTTCCGGTTGTGCTTCTGGCACTGGCTTGCGGAACGGCGAAGCCGGCCGGCCGGGAGATTTATCCGCCTCCGTCGCAGGCAAGGAGCGACCTTGCCGCTGCCCTGAAGACCGCGGCAGCCACCCACCGGAGAATCCTGCTGGATTTTGGCGGCAACTGGTGCGGCGACTGCCAGGTGCTGGACATCTACCTGCACGACCCCCGCAACAAGCCGCTGCTCGAGGCAAACTTCGTGCTCGTGGACATCAACATCGGCCACATGGACGCGAACCTGGACCTGGCGGAGAAGTACCAGGTTCCCCTCCAGAGAGGAGTTCCAGCAGTGGCCGTGCTGAGCGAGACGGGCAAGCTGCTCTACAGCCAGAAGAACGGCGAGTTCGAGGCGATGCGGCGGATGGAGTCCTCGGCAGTGACGGCGTTTCTGGTGGAATGGCGGCCGGAGCGGCCGGGCTGCTCGACGGTGGTGGTCAACTGCTAGCGTGGCGCGAGCGCCCTGCCCTCAAAGGAGACCGAATGCAAGAGGTCGAGAACGCCGCTGACCGCACAATCACCACGCTCTCAAGCCGCGAGGTCTACCGCAACCACTGGATGCGGGTGCGCGAGGACGAGATCCTGCGCTCGAACGGCAAGAAGGGAATCTACGGCGTTGTGGAGAAGGAAGATTGCGCCATCATCCTGCCCATCGACGACGGGCGGATCTGGCTGGTGGAGCAGTTCCGCTACACGATTCAGGAGCGCGTGCTGGAGCTGCCGCAGGGAGGGTGGGAGAAGAAGATCGAGAACCCCGAGGAGTTGGCGCGGGGCGAGTTGAAGGAGGAGCTGGGACTCGAAGCCGCGCATATGACGAGGCTGGGACAGTTGTGGGTTGCCTACGGGTTCACCCGGCAGCGCGAACACGTCTATCTGGCCCGCGGCCTGACACCCACCGAAAAGACCCCCGACGCCGAAGAGCACGACCTTGTGGTCCGTCCGGTGGCGATCGGCGACTTTGAGCGGATGATGCTCGACGGCACGATCCGCGATGAGTGCACGCTGGCGGCCTGGGGGATGTATCTGCTTTGGAGCGCGCGGCAGGGGTGAGCGGCGGGCGTCTTGTCGCGGTGGCGGAGCGAATTCCCGCGAGTGACTCGCATCACACGTCAACGCCTGCAATTCCTGAATAATCAGTGCTGGGCAGAGGCGCGGAGCCGTCCGCGCGCAGCCGCTGAAAGGGCCGAACGGCCCTGCAGGAAACCGGAGATGCCGGTGGCCGGCAGCTTCGGCACGGCGCGGAGAGATCGAACGCGGAGGATGAGTCGGACCATGTTCAGGATCCTGGAAGCGCGCAACGCCGGGCTCAACATCCGGCAGTTTACGATCGAGGCGCCGCGCATCGCGCGCAAGCAGCGGCCGGGGCAGTTCGTCATCTTGAGGCTGCACGAGCAGGGCGAGCGCATTCCCCTCACCATCAAGGGCGCCGATCCGGCAGCGGGGACGATCACCATCGCGGTACAGGCCGTAGGCAAGACGACCAATCTGCTCAACTGCCTGGAGGCGGGAGACTCGATCCTGGACATCGTTGGTCCCCTGGGCCAGCCTTCGGAGATCAAGAAGTACGGAACGGCCGTGATTCTGGCCGGAAGCGTGGGCACGGCCATGGCGCTGCCCACGGCCAAGGCGCTGAAGGACGCCGACAATCACGTCGTCTTTATAGAGGGCGCGCGCAACAAGGATCTGGTTGTCTTCGAGGACGAGGTGCGCGCCGCGAGCCAGGAAGCGTACATCCTTACCGACGATGGGAGCTACGGCGAGCAGGGCCTGGTGACGAAGAAGCTCGGCGAGCTGCTGGCTGCGGGACGCAAGCTCGACTTTGTGCTGGCCGTGGGCCCGGTACCCATGATGCGCGCCGTGGCGAAAATTACTGCACCTCTTGGCATTAAGACCATGGTCAGCTTGAACTCGATCATGGTGGACGGCACAGGAATGTGCGGCGGCTGCCGTGTGCTGCTGGGCAACCAGAGCAAGTTCGCCTGCGTCGACGGGCCGGAGTTCGACGCGTCGCAGGTGAACTTCGAGGTGCTGATGCAGCGCAACGCCATGTACCGCGGCCAGGAATGCGAGTCGCTGAAGGCGTTCGAGCAGCACAAGGAGGAAGAGGTGGCCACGCTGCGCGCCGGGCTGAGCACGAAGGAGAAGGAACAGGCGCAATTGCGCGCGAGGCTTGAAGCCGCTCACAAGGCCGGCGAGGAGAAGCACCATGCGTGATAACAATCCGCTTCCCCTCAAAGAACGGATGAAGATTCCGCGCGTGCCGATGCCGGAGTTGGACGCCGAGACGCGTGCGCACTGCTTCGAGGAAGTAAACCAGGGGCTGGCGGCAGCGGATGCAGTGACCGAGGCGATGCGCTGCATCGAGTGCGCCAAACCCGGCTGCCAGGTGGATTGCCCGGTGGGCGTCAAGATCAAGGAGGTCGTGGCGCTGATTCATGCGGGCGATTTTCTGGCGGCGGCGGCCAAGATGCGCGAAGACAACGCGCTGCCGGCTATCACCGGGCGCGTGTGCCCGCAGGAGAGCCAGTGCGAAGGCGGGTGCGTGATCGGCAAGAAGGGTAAGCCGGTGGCGATCGGCAACCTGGAGCGGTTCATCGCCGACTACGAGCGGCAGAGCGGGAAGCTTGGACTGCCGGCCATCGCCGCGCCAACGGGCAAGAGCGTGGCGATTGTGGGCAGCGGTCCGGCGGGACTTTCGGCGGCGGGCGACCTGATCCAGAAGGGCCACCGGGTGTGCGTGTTCGAAGCGCTGCACGAGCTGGGCGGCGTGCTGATCTACGGCATTCCCGAATTCCGGCTGCCCAAGTCGATCGTGAAAGAAGAAGTGGACAACCTGCGGCGGATGGGCGTGGAATTCGAGACGAACGTGGTTGTGGGCAAGAGCGTCACGGTCGACGAGCTGATGCGCGTGGAGAACTACGACGCGGTTTTCGTGGCCACCGGCGCGGGTCTGCCGGTCTTTCTCGGAGTGCCCGGCGAGCACCTGAATGGCGTGTACTCGGCGAACGAGTTTCTGACGCGCACGAATTTGATGCGCGCCTACCGGTTCCCGGAGTTCGACGAGCCGATCTACGACTGCCGCGATCGCGACGTGATCGTGGTGGGCGGGGGCAACACGGCGATGGATGCGGTGCGGACGGCGCGGCGGCTGGGCGCGAGGACGGCCACGCTTGTCTACCGGCGCTCGGAGGCCGAGATGCCGGCCCGCGCCGAAGAGGTGAAGCACGCGCGCGAGGAAGGCATTGAGTTCCGCATGCTGACCAACCCGGTCGAGTTCCTGGGCGACGAAAAGGGCTGGCTGACCGGCGCGCGGTGCGTGCGCATGGAGCTGGGCGAGCCCGACTCGAGCGGCCGGCGGCGTCCGGTTCCGGTTGCCGGCTCAGAGTGCGTGCTCCCGGCCAACGTCGCCATCATCGGCGTGGGGACGACGGCTAACCCGCTCATCCAGAGCACGACTCCCGACCTGGCCACCAACAAGTGGAACTACATTGTGGCCGATCCCGATACGCTGCGGACGTCGAAGCGCGGCGTGTTTGCCGGCGGCGACATCGTGACCGGCGGGGCGACGGTGATCCTGGCCATGGGCGCGGGGCGCAAAGCGGCAGCGGCGATTCACGAATACCTGACGAGCGGTGCCTGGTAATCCGCCGACCGGCTCCGGTTCCCGGCTCCAGGCAAAAAAACGGGCGGCAAAGCTTGCGCTCTGCCGCCGCCCTGTCCCTGGGTTGTCTTGAAGGTACTGCAGTCTTGCTAAACTTTGCCGGTTACTGCAGCAGCTTGGTCACTTCCTGCTGCACGCTATTGGCTTGGGCCAAGGCGGCGATGCCGGTCTGGCTCAGAATCTCGTACTTCGACATGTTCGAGGTGGCCGACGCGTAGTCGGTGGCCTGCACCGCGTTCTGCGCCGAAACAATGTTCTCCTGTTGGGTGCTCATGACCTGGCTGAGCGAGTTCAGCGTGTTGATCTGCGCGCCGATGTAGCCGTCCAGCGAACTGACGTCGGTGATAGCCACATTCAGCGCGTTGAGGGCCGCCTCGGCATCAACCTGGGAGGTGAGGTCGGTGGTGCTCAAGTCGGCGCCGGCGCCGTCGGAGTAGCTCGTGGTTGCAGCGCCTCCGGTGCCGTTGGTGTCCGAGACCATCCCTGCGTTCAGCGTTCCGCCGTTGGTGGAGGTGTCGGTGATGGCGCCGGAGATGCCGACACTGTAGTAGGCCGAGTTGGCGACCGAAGGCGTATCGGTGGTCGCGACGAGGTTGTTTCCCAGGACCGTGTCGTGCAATGTGGTCGTGATCGCCTCGCCCTCGGTGGAGACATTGGTCGACACAAACGTCATGATGCCGGTGGTGTCGTTCATGGTGGCCGTCATGCCAAGATTGAGGGCGTTGAAGGATGTGGCAATCTGGTCGAGGGTCTGGCCCGCCGTTGAAGTGTAGACGGTATTTCCGTTGATTTTGATCGTGCCGCCGGTGGTCATGGCATCGCCGTTGCTGGTTCCCACGACCCAACCGGTGGCATCGCTCAGGGTGCCGATCTGGCTGTGGTTGGCCACGGCCGTCGTGGAGCTCACCGCGCCGGCTCCGACCGTCGCCCCGACCACGCTGAAGGTGTCCGCCGAGTTGGCCGAAGCGAAGGTAAGCACCTTGCCTGCGGCGTTCAACGATGCGGTTACGCCGTAATTCCCCGCGTTGATGGTTGCGGCGAGGTTGGCCAGCGTGTCGGTTTTGCCGACCTGGCCCAGCGTGATGGCCGCGTTCGCGCCGATGTTGAGCGTGCCTGCCGTAAAGCTGGCGCCCGCCACGGTCTCGGTGATGGTGCCGATGGTGCTGCTATACGAAGCGTCCACGGTCGGGACACCGGTGAGCGCCGTGGCTGCACCATTGTCGGTAAGGCTGGTCCCGGAGACCGTCACGGATGAACTTGCGGACATGAAGGTCAGCACTGTTCCGGCCGAATTGCCGCTCACCACGCCCGTGTTCGTCGAAGCGGTCACGCCCCAATCGGCGGCGTTGATGGTTGCCGCCAGGTTAGCCAGCGTGTCGGTGGAGTTCGCAACGCCAAGGGCGACGGAATGGCTGCGGCCGTCGGACCCGACGATGGTGAGCGTGCCGCCCAACAGGTCGGCCGATCCGGCTACGGTCAATGTGCCGATTTCGCCGGCTCCGTTGGTTCCCGTGCCCACGCCGATGCCGGAGATGAGGATACCGGTGTCGGAGTCGCCGCCGCCCGCGGCATCGGCGGCTGTAGCCGCATCCTCCGCCACGGTCCCGGCCTGCACCGCGGTGCCGAAGCTGGCACTCAATCCCAGGCCGGAGCCGTTGATTGCGTCGATCAGGCCCTGCGCGGTGTTGGCATAATTCGTGCCCGTACCCACCGTGATGTTCGCTGTCGCTGGCGTGACGGTCCCGCTGGAGCCCTTGGCAAGGTAGCTCACCGTGATGGTGGTTTCGCCGCTGGCGTTCAGGCTGTCGGAAGCGGAGGCATTGGTTCCGCCTTTGGAGAGATCGATGAATACGTTGTTCTGCCCGCTGGAGTAGGACATCGCACCATCCGTATCGCCCACGCTAGACGAGGACAGTGTGCGGATGAACAGGTCGTCGACCGAGGAGCCAGCTTGCGAGGAATCGCCGGTGTAAATGGCGGTCGTGGAATCGTTGAAGACCTGCTGCTGGTTATAGGTGGTCGTGGACCCGATATTATTGATCTCCGCCAGGATCGATTGATACTCCTGATTGGCCGCGCTCTCCTGGGTGGAGTTGAGCGTGCCGTTGGAGGCCTCGGTGGCCAGCGTGATGGCGCGGTTCAGCAGGCTCGTCACCTGCGAGAGCGCGCCGTCGGCCACTTGCAGCAGGCCCACGCCCTCCGTGGCGTTGGTCTCGGACTGCGTGAGCGCCGCCGAGTTCGCCGCCAGGCCGTTGACCAGCGACAGACCGGCTGCGTCGTCGGCTCCAGAATTGATACGCGACCCCGACGACAACTGCTGCAGCACCGTCTGCAGGCTGTTGTTGGTGTTGTTGAGATTGTTCTCAGCGTAGATTGCCGCCAGGTTGTTCAAAACACCGAGGGCCATGGGAATCGACTCCTTTTTGGATGCTCTGGTTTCCTCAAATCCGCCGGCGCCCCGTTGGTCCTGTCCAAACCGCCGGCTCTTCCGGATGGGTCTGTTCGCATCCACCCGGTTCATCGGTCCGGCTCGAAATAACTTTAGTCATTTTTTCGGGAGGTTCGGTGGACGAAGGTTGTTGCGGGGCGATTCAAGGTGTCGCACGGCCAGGCAAACGCTGTCCGAGTTCGCGTCAATGGCTGTCCCGAAGCCGACCAGAGCGGTGTCGCGGTTTGAGCCACCGGCAACGCGGATTTCGGGGCGAGAACTGGCCCGTTGCAAAGGCTTCCGCGCCCATACACACGTAAAAAACAACAAGCCCTCCGGCGCGTGCCGGAGGGCCAGAATGGATCGGGTTGAGAGCTGTTTACGCGGTTGCCTTACGGGTGGGCTTGTATCCCGACAGGCCGTAATAGGTGATGAAGAGATACCCGATAATGGGCAGCACGAAGGCGTACTGATAGCTGTGCTTCCAATCGGCGATCAGACCGAAGAGCGGGGGAATGACGCCTCCGCCGAAGTTGCCCAGCGTGATGACGCCCGAGCCCTTGCTGGTCAGCGGTCCCAGCTCGGCGATGCCGAGAGCGAAGATGGTCGGATACATGATCGAGTTCGCCAGCCCGCACAAGATCAGGCACCAGATGGCGACCTGGCCGGTGGAGACCATTCCCACCAGCAGCAGAACCACACCGAAGATGCCCAGGATGACGAGCAGCCGCTCGGCTTTAACTACTTTCATCACGACGGTTCCGGCAAAGCGTCCGATCATCATGGAGAGGGGATAGATCGACGCGAGCAGTGCCGCGGTGTCCTTGTTGTTAATTCCTTGAGTCTCAAAGAACTTGATGGCGTTGGCGAACAGCGCGATCTCGAGACCCACGTAGAAGAAGATGCCCACCATGCCAAGAACCGTGTGCTTGTAGCTCCAGATGCTGCGGCCCGCCGTTGATTCCGCGCTCGACGCGCTTGAAGACGTGATGGCCGGCAAGTGCAAGAACATGACCACGAAACCGAGCACCAAGAGCGCAACAGCGATGGCGACGTATGGACCCTGTACGGAATGAGCAACTTCCTTTTCGGATGCGTTCCGGCTCACATTCGTGAGAATGAAGGCGCCCACGACCAGCGGAGCCAGCGTCGTGCCCAGCGAATTGAATGCCTGCGCCAGGGTGAGACGCGCGGGCGCGCTGTGTTCCGGCCCGAGGATCGAAACGTAGGGGTTGGCCGAAGTTTGCAGTGCGCAAACGCCCGCGGCCAGGACAAAGCTAGCCGCGAGGAACAGCGGAAACTTGGCGAACGACGCAGCCGGAATGAACAAAAGCGCGCCCAGCACCATGATGAACAGCGAGATCACCATCGTTTGCTTGTAGCCCACCTTCTCGATCAGCTTGCCGCTGGGCACGGAAAAGACCAGATAGGCGAAGAACCAGGATGTGGTGATCAGGTTCGACCAGGCGTGGGTGAGATGGAAGATGTCCTCGAGCTTGGCCGACAGGTTGCTGTTCAGATTGGTCAGGAACCCGAAGATAAGGAACAAGCCGGTGACGATAATAAACGGAACCAGGTAATTGGGCGCGCTCTGCGGCGCAGCCGGATTCGATTTCGTAGCCATAGATGGTCATCCTCCGCTGGATTCAACCGGAAAAACAGCTTGATTGGTAACGCAACCACGATACGCACGGCCAGGGGCAGCCGTCCAGTGGAAAGGGAAAGTCCTCCCGGGACGTGGTAATGGCGCCCGGAGCGGCTCTGAAGACCGAGCCTCCATTTACACTGGAAATGCATGATTCCAACCCTTACCTGGACGCCAGAAGGCGTTCGCTTTATCGATCAGACAAAGCTCCCGCTCGAGGAGAGCTACGTTGTCGCCACCACAACCGACGAAGTCGCCGATGTCATTGTGACGATGGTGGTTCGCGGGGCGCCGGCCATCGGGGTTTCGGCGGCCTACGGGGTGGCCCTGGGAGCAAAGAAGACCCAGGCCAGGACCGCCGCGGAGTTTGCCCCGGAATTCGAGCGCATCTGCGCGCGTCTGGCGGGGACGCGTCCCACAGCTGTGAATCTGTTCTGGGCGATCGACCGAATGAAGGCGGTCTTCGCCAAGCTGCTCAACTCCGCTGCAACGCTGGGCCAGATCCAGGAGAAACTCCTGGCCGAGGCGCACGCCATGTACGAGGAAGACATCGCCGCGTGCAAGGCGATGGGCGCGCACGGGGCCGCGCTGATGCCGGACGAGGGCGGCGTTCTGACGCACTGCAATGCCGGTGCACTGGCTTCCTGCGGGTACGGGATGGCGCTGGGCGTAATTCGCGCGGCGGTCGAGCGGGGCAAGAAGATCCATGTCTACGCCGACGAGACGAGGCCGTTTCTGCAAGGTTCGCGGCTGACGGCGTGGGAGCTGATGGCCGACCACATTCCCACGACGGTGATCTGCGACAACATGGCGGCCAGCCTGATGCGGCAGGGGAAGATCCAGGCGGTGGTGGTGGGCGCGGACCGCATCGCCGCCAACGGCGACACGGCGAACAAGATCGGCACATACAACGTGGCCATTCTGGCGCGGGAGCACGGAATTCCGTTCTACGTGGCGGCGCCGTGGTCCACGATCGATCTGGCCACGGCGACAGGTGACTCGATCCCCATCGAGGAGCGCCCGGCCAAGGAAGTGACGCACTTCGCCGGCAAGCAGGTGACGCCCGACGGCGTGGGCATCCGCAACCCGGCATTCGACGTGACGCCGGCCAAGTACATCGCCGCGATCGTCACCGAGCGGGGAGTGTTGCGCGCGCCGTATGCGGAGTCGCTGAAAGCAATGAAGTCAATCCGCTGATCAAAGCTTCGGCCTTTCGGGTAGTGAACGCAGGTCAAACGTGCTTAAGCGCCGGGGTCTTTGTCTTCAAAACGCTGACGGTCGAGCATCATGCTTTGGTGCAGTATGCGGATTATCCGAATGCCGCTTTTGACTGTCCGGTAGAAGATGACGTGGCGGCCCTGTTCGAAACGATGCAACCCGGGACGGATCCAATCGCAGGACCGGCCGAGGCCCGGGCTGCGGGCGAGCATGTTGGTGCATTTCTCCAGGTCACCGAGATAGCGCGCGGCCTGTGCTTCGCCCCAGGTCCGAATCGTATAGGCGCCAATCTTCAGCAAGTCTTCCCTGGCGCTGACCGAGAAGTGAACAGCAGCCATCACCGGCCTGAGGTCTTGCGCAACTTGAGCGTCTTGCGAACCTGCGCGAAAACGTCGCCTTCGGCCGCGCCGCTAGCATCGCCTTCGTCGATGGCGGCCCGCAGGGCCTCCAGCTTGGCCTCGTAGAGACGCTCCTCGCGCTCCAGCGTGCGCAAAGCGGTTCGGACGACCTCGCTGGCGTTCTCGAATCGGCCGCTCTCGACACGAGCCAAGACAAACCGGTCGAGTTCCGGAGTCAGATTGACGTTTCGCGTGGGCATGGCGTTCCCGGTTCTCCCCAATCGGTGAGGGACTGACCGCGATGGTACCACGATTAGCAAACTTTGCCAATCGCCTGAGCCGTTGACCGAGCCGGCAACGTCGAGCGTCTACACCGGCGTGCGCACCTCGCTGGAGGTGCCTCCGGCGGCGGGCACATAGCACTTCAGCGTGTAGTCCATGACCATGCGGTCAGCGTTGAAGCGCCAGCCCAAGGTGCGGATGGTGCGCTTCATGCGCTTGATCCAGCCGCGCGGGAGGCCGTCGCGGTCGCGCTGATAGTAAAGCGGGATCACTTCGTCGGTCAGTACCTGGTAGAGGGCCTCGCCATCGCGGCTGTCATGCACATCCATATTGGAGTGCGTTCTGCCGGCGCCGATGGCGAAGCCGTTCAACCCGTCGTAGGCCTCGGCCCACCAGCCATCGAGGACGGAGAGATTGAGGCCCCCGTTCAGCACCACTTTCATGCCGCTGGTTCCAGAAGCCTCGAGCGGGCGGCGCGGATTGTTCAGCCACACGTCAACGCCCTGCACCAGGTGGCGGCCGACGTTGATGTCGTAGTCCTCGATAAAGACGAATTTGTCGGCGAAGCCGGGGTGGCGCATCATTTGCGCGATCTGCTGCAACACCGTTTTGCCGGGCTCGTCGTGGGGGTGAGCCTTGCCGGCGAAGACGAACTGCACCGGCCGCTTGGCGTCGTTAACCATCTCGGCCAGCCGCTCCAGATCCTTTAAGAGCAGGTTGGCGCGCTTGTAGGTGGCGAAGCGGCGCGCGAAGCCGATGGTCAAGGCGTCGGGCGAGAGCACCTTGTCGAGCCGCTTGAGTTCATCGAACGGCTCGTCGCGGCGCCGGGCCTGCTCGCGGGCGCGACGGCGAGCAAAATTGATGAGCTGCGCCTTGAGGCTGAGGTGGGTCTCCCAGAGCTCGCCGTCGTCGACCGACTCGATCGCCGACCAGGTGTGCGACGCACCGCTCTGCCGATGCCATCCCAGGGTGAGATGGCGATCGTAAAGGCGGCGCATCTGCGGCGCCAGCCAGGAGGGCATATGCACGCCGTTGGTCACGTGGCCGATGGGCACGGCATCCTCGGACTTGTCGGGATACAGGCCCCGCCACATGGCCCGCGACACCTCTCCGTGCAGCGAGCTGACGGCATTGACGCGCCGCGCCAGCTTGAGCCCCAGCACGGTCATGCAGAAGCTCTCACTGATGTCGGTGGGGCGCTCGCGGCCGAAGCCCATCAGGTTCTCGTGCGAAATGCCGAGTTGCTCGCGCAGTGGCCCCAAATGCTCCTCGATCAGATCGGGGCTGAAGCGGTCGTGGCCGGCGGGCACCGGGGTGTGCGTGGTAAAGATGACCTCGCGCGGGATTTGGCGCGCGGCGGTGTAGAAATCCAGGCCCTCCTCCTCCATCCGCGTGCGGATGGCTTCGAAGACCGCGAATCCGCTGTGGCCCTCGTTCAAATGCAGAACGCTGGGTGTAATGCCCATGGCCTTGAGCGCGCGATAGCCGCCCACACCGAGAAGCAGTTCCTGCCGGATGCGGGTGCGGGCATCGCCGCCGTAGAGACGGGAGGTAGTGTCGAGATCCTCGGGCGCGTTGCCGGCCACGTTGGAGTCCAGCAGGAGAAGATCGCAACGGCCAACCTTCATGCGCCACACCTTGGCGCGCATGGAGCTGCCACGGGTGGCGATTTCGACCACCACCGGCTCGCCATTCTCGCCGATCGCCGGCTCCATGGGGACCTGGCTGACGTCGGTCTCGACGTACTCCTCTCTTTGCCAGCCGTTTTTGTCGAGCCGCTGCAGAAAGTAGCCCTGCCCGTAGAAGAGGCCGACGCCGATCAGGGGAATTCCGAGGTCCGAGGCGCTCTTGATGTGATCTCCGGCCAGCACACCCAGGCCGCCGGAATAGATGGGCAGCGACTCATGCAGGCCGAACTCGGCGGAGAAGTAAGCGACGGGGCGAGTGCGGAGCACGCCGGCGTGGTTCGCGCCCCAGGTGCGGTCGTCGCGCAGATACTCCTGCTGGCGGCGGTAGGCGTAGTTGATGCGGCTGTGCAGGACCAATTCCGTGGCGCGGCGGTCGATCTCGCCGAGGGGAATCTCGTTCAACAGGGCGAAGGGATTCTGGTTCAGCTCCCGCCAGCGAACGGGGTTCAACTCGCGGAACAGGCTCACGCAGTCCTGGTCCCAACTCCACCATACGTTGCGCGCCAGTGCCCAGAGCTTCTGTTGCGCCGGGCCGATGAACCGGTCGAGGGTGCGGGCCTCGCTGACCACCGGCGCCACCTGGTTGGCCGCCTCGACCAACATGCGAATCTCGTGCTCGCGAAAGGCGCGTGGCTCTTTGGTTTGGACAACCAACACACCCTGCAACACGCCGCGGTCGATCAAGGGAACGCCGAGGAAGGAGTGGTACTCCTCCTCGCCCGATTCCTTGAAGTATTTGTAGCGGGGGTGCTTTGGCGCGTCGGCCACGGCCACGGGAAGCAACTGCTCGGCGACAAGGCCGGAGAGCCCTTCGTGCAGGGGCATGCGCAGGGCGCCGATCGATCGCGGGTGCAGGCCGAGCGAGGCGGCAAGCACCAGGTTGGTCCGGTCCGGCTCCAGCAGGTAGGCCGAGCACACGTCGGTCCGGAAGCGCGCGGCGATCAGCGCCACGACGTTCATCAGCGTGTCGCCCGGCTTGCCGCCTTCGGCAGCCAGATTGGCAATTTCGTCCAACGTCAAAATCAGGTTCGGATCGGTGCGTTCACCGGCTGGAGTCATCGGGATCCGTTCGCCTTTCCTGAGAGATCAAGGACTCTGGTCCCCGCGCGCCGCGCGCGCTTCGGAAGCAGGAAGCACAACGGGCGAAGGTCCGCAAGGTCAACCGCATCAACTGGTTGTCTTTTGTTTCTGCGCTGGGAGAGGCCCGCATATCGCTTGCACGGGATTGATTCGACGATACCATACCCTCAGCGCAGCGCCGTAGGAGAACCGCGCGCCTACATGAGTCCCTTATGGCTTTGCCGGGGTCGCCGCCAGAACCGCAAAGACGGGGCCCTTCTCGGCCGATGTCACTGGGGTTCGCTTGATCCACCGATCACGATTTGGGCAGTGGCCCGAGGAGCACCCTCATCATCCCTTCGCAGTCTCTACAAATCCAGAAAGTCTGAGGACGCGAAGAATCTGGGATTCCTCTCCCGTGGCCCTTGAGGCCCATTCCTTGAAATACCAGTCCAAGTAGTGCTTGTACCCCTTCGCGCTCCAGTCGTCTCGGAGACCGAGGTGTTGCCCAGGCTGATCGTACTTCTGAATCAGTTCACCGATTTCGGCCTGGGTGAGCCGATGGTAATTGTCGTTGTGAACGACGCCTGTGTCGGTTAGGCGCCCTTTCATGAACGCCGGTTCGGTCGTTGGGTATCCCAGGACAAGAGCGATGATCGGAAAGCAGTGTGTTTCGGGAAGATCGAGCAGCTTCCAGAGCCGCCCCATATCGCCGCGGTGGATGCCGTTGGTGAGAAGCGAGTCGACCCCCATCGACTTCGCGGCGATGACGGCAGTCTGGGCGGCGAGCACAGTGTTGGTTGATGCCGTGACGAAAAATTCCATATTGCCCGGATCGAACTGGTACCCCATGGTTTGCGCTTCGGCCTCGATGCGGTTGTAATCGGCGCAGAACAGCAAGAGACAGGCTCCGGAGTAACCGCAGATTTGCTCCATCTTCTTGCGGTCCTTCACGACGATGATTGCGTAGCTTTGGTTGTTGGAAGCATTAGCCGCGCGGACGCAGGCCTGCAGGATCGCTTGCAGCGCCGCCTCGGGGATGGGGCGATCCGCGAAGTCGCCGTGAATGGTTCGCAGTGAGTGGATCGTCTTGAGAGTGTCGTTTTGCGGAGTGTCAGCGGGAACTGCCGGCTTCTGAGCGTCTTGCTCCGCGCGTGCCGGTTGAAGTTCGGGAAGCAGGAATGCGCCGCTCCCCAGGATGGTTGCTTTTGTCAGGAAATCGCGTCGACGAGACTTCACGGAAACTCTCCTTTCGGATGGGTTCTTCCCGGCTCAACCTTTTGCCGCCTGCTTCGAGCCCGGTCCGGTCAACCCGCTGAAGCATGCCGCCAAGACCGCGAAGATCGGGTACGTCAGGTATACCATGCCGATCTCCGAGTAATAGGCCAGAACCGACATCTTCATGGGTCCGAAGGCAAACATCGGATAGTCCAGGATCAGGTTGATCGCCAGCCACAGCGTGCCCACCACCAGAGATCCAAAGACGGAGACCGACCGGCGGCGGAAATAGAACGTGAGCAGCACACCCGCGGTAGCCAGAACCACCAGATACATCACCGAACTGAAAAGTGGAGCGTTCGATTTCTTCAACGGGAACACGAAGAACGAGATGAGGAATGGGATCAGCCAACTGAAGAGTCCGAGCAGTAGAGCGCGAATCCACGCGACCATGATTCCCTCCATGCCAGGTCTGTTCCCGCTGCTTTGGGAAGACCGGAGATTCACTTCGACGGCGGAGCGCCCATCAGGATGCTGCCGCCATACGATTGCACGAGTGAGTGAAAGGCTGGAGGCGCCTTTGCGAGCGCGTCGGAGTTCTTCGCGCTCACGGTGATCATCCACACACGTCCAACATCCCCGATATAGGCAGTCCGCTCAAATGCGTTGTGTTGTTCGCCACTTTCGAACGCATAGACTTCCGCTTTATCCTTCACGCGCGGAAGGGAAAGCGGCTCCTCTGCACGGACGAGCCCGTTGGGAAAATGCTGTTTGAATCCGGCTATATCGGATTGAATGGCGGATTTCAGGTCCTTGTCCTCTTCCCTGGGGCCAATGGGGCTAGCGCTCAAATAGATCGAGGCCTCGGCCTTCCCCGGGTCGGCTCCTTCGGGTAGAAAGAAGGCCAGACCCGGACCCTCCGCTTGCACCCATCCCTTCGGTGTATCGAGCGCAACAAAGCCTGCTTCGGTTGCGATCATCCCTCGCGGTTCATCTGGATTGGCGGTCGAGTTTTGCGCAGAGCAGAAAACAGAGCCCGGCAGAATTGCGGCGACCAACGCGAGCGAGCTAACTGCCGGATGCACAAACCGCAGGGGATTAGCGCACATACACAACGCCTCTCATCGCCTTCGGACAATTGCCCAGGATTATAGCGTGGGTACAAAACAAGTGCGCCAATTCTTCGACCAACCGCGTGGAGCAGCGTGATAGAGTGGGATTCCACGGGGGACACGATGTCGGCGGAATTCGAGCTGGAGGCGCAGGGCGAGACGATCGAGTTGCAGCAGCAGGTGGCGCGGTTGCAGGCGCTGCTGGAGGCGTCGCGCCAGGTGCACTCGACGATTCGCGAGGAAGAGGTTCTGGAGTCGGTGCTGCGCATTGTGGTTCGCGAGCTGGAGATGGCCGGAGCGGCCTTCCCCGGAACCGGTCTGGCGTATGGCGAGACGCCTGCGGACGCGGAGGCGGAGAACGGCGCGGGCGAGCAACTGCTGATTTATCCGCTGGCCGACCGCGATGGCCGGAAGATGACGGAGCTGGTGGTGGCGTCGCCGGGCGGGCGCGAGCTTTCGCTATCGGAGGCCGATTTTCTGGAAGGCCTTGTGCTGCAGGCGGCCGTGGCGCTGGAAAACGCGCGCAATCACAAGCGCAACGTGGAGTTCGCGCGCCTGCAACAGGACCTGGACGCGGCGCGGCAGATCCAGCGCTCGCTTTTGCCGCAGACGCTGCCTGCTATCGCGGGCTACTCGGTCGCCTTCCGCTCCGACACCTGCTACGAGGTGGGCGGAGACTATCTGGACATCGTGGCGCAGCCCGACGGCAGCCTGCTGATGGTGGTTGCGGACGTGGCCGGCAAGGGGCTGGCCTCGGCCATGATGTCCACGAGCTTCCGCGCGGCGTTTCGCGGCATCGCGGCCACGGGAATTCCGCTGGGCGAGCTGGCGATGCGCCTGAACCAGCACCACTGGACCGAAGGCGAGGAGGCGCGCCGGCGCTACGTCACGGCGATCTTTCTGCGGCTGCACCCGGAATCCAGCGAGATCGAAGTGGTGAACGCCGGGCACAATCCCGGATTTCTGGTGGAGCCCGGCCCGGACGGAGCCGTGGTGGCGCACCAGTTCGACGCGGCGGGCACGCCGCTGGGCCTGCTGCCGGGGATGACGTACGCGAGCGAGCGCCGGCGTTTCGGGCAGGGTGCGCGGCTGCTCTTTTATACCGACGGCTTGACCGAGGTATTTAAGGGAGATGAAGAATATGGTGCTGAAAGGCTTTTGAATGAGTTTTCTACGTGTCCGGACTGCAAGGCCGATGGTATTCTCGATGCATTGTGGTCGGCCATCGAGGCGTTTGCCGAGGGCGGCCCGCAAGCGGACGACATGACGGCGCTCGCGCTATCCCGCGCGGCGCAGTCGCCGGAGATGGCGGAATGAGCCAGGCAAAATCCACCACGGTCGAAGTCAGGTTGCCCACCAAACTGGGCTACGAGAAGGTGGCCATGAGCACGGCATCGGCGGTGGCTAAGCTGATGGGCTTCCCCGAGGACCGCATCGAGGATCTGAAGACGGCGGTGGCCGAGGCCTGCATCAACGCCATCGAGCACGGCAACCGGCTGAACGAGAAGCTCTCGGTGGGCGTGGTGCTTCAGGCGGACGAGCACACTCTGGAAGTGAAGGTGATCGACGACGGCACGGGGATCAAGAAACAGCCTCCGCCGCCCGACATCGACCGTAAGATGCACGGGGAAGAGGACCCGCGCGGCATGGGGATGTTCCTCATCCAGGCGCTGGTCGACGAGGCGGAGTGGGTGACCGGCGAAGAAGGCAAGAGCAGCTACGTGCGGCTGGTAATCAAGTTGGACAAGGGAGCGGCGTGAACCTGAGCTTTCGGCCGTGAGCGCGGGCGCGAGCTCGCGGGCGCGGAAAGACAAGAATCCCCGGAACAAACAAGTGGAGGCAAGAACCAGTGGAAAGCGAAACCAAATCGCGCGTTGACCAGGTCAAATCCCCGACCGGCTTCCCAGTGGCCGTTCTGCGTTTCGAGGGCGATATCGCGAGCACATCGAAGGACGCGGTCCTGGGCGTTTACCAGGCGCTGCCCAAGGAGACGACCAAGCTCATCCTGCTGGACTTTACGCGCGTCGACTATATCAATTCGAGCGGGATCGCGCTGGTGATCCAGCTTCTGATCCAGGCCTCGCACGCCGGCCAGACGGTGTGCGCGTTCGGCCTGTCGGCGCACTTCACCAAGGTCTTCACAATGGTGGGCATTACCAAGTACGCGCGGCTCTACCCGACCCAGGCCGAGGCGCTGGCGGCGCTATAGAGAGGCCAGTTCCCACAGCCAGTCTGGACTTTGACCGGTTTCGTTATTAAAAGAAAGGCCGTCAACTCTCATAGCGATTCCACAATTGCTGTACCCAGTGCCCGAAAATCTCATGGCGCAGGCGGATTGAGATTTGTGCTGTCCCGCCCTTTTCACAAAGAACGTGAAAAGGACGGGGCACGGAACTGGGTACAGCTATCTTGGAACCGCTTTAGTAACGCGCGTCTTATGAAAGAAACCTTCCTTACGGACCGCTGGAAACTCCTTACTGCGGCCCTTTGTCGCCCCTGGAGAAGAGCGGGATGTGGAAAGGCGTCTCCGGGGCGCTGGCTTTCTTTTGCTTGCCGGCGGCGTCTTCGCGCAGCACAGTGCGCTGCGAATTGATGCAAAGCCAGCCGCCGCGGACCCGCTCGAAGACCTGGGTAAAGATTCCCTTCTCATCGACCTGGGCCGAGCCGACCTTGTGATGGAGGGTGTAGGTTCCGTTGGCCACGGCGATGTCGCCTAACATGCGAACGGTGATGACCTTCTGGGTCAGGGAGAGCGTTTTGTCCTCGCCGCTCAGCACCTGGGCCACCTGCTGGTTGCGGGTGGTGACGTCGCCGCTGGCTGAGACATCGACAAATAACGGCGAGAGCGCCAGTTCCAAGGCGTACTGGTCGCGCCGGTTCACGGCGTCGGACCACTTGTCGTCAATGGTCTGGAAGAGCACGATCTCGGGCGAGACCGCCTCGGTGGCGCCAAGCGGGCTGGCAGCCGGGGCAGGGGCGGCTGGTGCGGGAGAAGTTTGCGCGGCCGCAGCGCAACAGAAGAGGACCGCGGCAGGAAAAAGCAGGAAAGAAGGCCGATTCATACGCAGTCTGAACTCCAACCGGAAACGGAGAGTTGGCACGCCGGTTCGCGGACTCTACGAAGCATGATAGCTCGTTGGACTTGGCCGGGGGTTACATGGAAGCGAAACGAGGCAAGGCCTCGCCAGGACTTTCCGGGGATCTAGAGCAGATTCTGCAACTGGCCGGGCTGGTGAATGGTGACGTTGGAGTCTTCGATCGAGATCCAGCCGTCTTTGCGGAACTGGCCCAAGGTGCGGGTCACGGTCTCGCGGGTGGTGCAGGTCATGGAGGCCATTTCCTCGTGGGTCAGCAGCAGGGGGAACCGGAATTCGCCGCTTTCGGTGTGCTCGCCGATCTGATGGCCGAGCTCGATGAGCAGCCGCGCCAGGCGCGCAGCCACGGTCTCGGCCAGAGCGATGCGGCAGGCATCCTGCAAGGCGAAACGGTACTCCTGGCAGATGCACTGAACAGCCCGGAGTTGCGCTTCCTTGTGATTGCGCAGGAAGCTCAGGAAGCGATCCCGCTCGACGGGCCGCAACTGCGCCGGGGTCAACGACTCCGCGGAGACCTCGTAGAGGCCGTGCGAGAGCACCGCGTAGAGGCCCAGCATCGAACCGGGACCGGCCACGCGAACGATCATGTGGCGGTCGTCGGTTGGGCCTGCGGTCAACTTAAGGTAGCCGCTGCAGATGAGGTAAAGGCAGCGGGCATCCTCGCCCTGCGTGAAAAGCGAGGCCTGGGCGGGCAGCGAGATGGTGCTGGTGGCGAGCTCAAGGTCGGCCAGGACGGCGCTTCCGAGCGAGCAGAACCAGCCGGGACGGCGATTGGCGCAGGCAGCACAGCCTAAGGGCGACGGCCGGCCCCCGTGTTTGGGCCGCGTCTGATCTCCGGACGAAATCTGAGTCTCCGCCATCGCCTTTTCTCGATCGAACTCGATGCGGCTCTTGCTCTTAACCGCGTCCCGGGTCGTGTTCCAAGCCCTGCGGACGACAATCAAAACAAGATCGAGATGCCCTATTCCTTGGTTGCAAGCGGGGCACTTGTCCAGAGTTTGCTTGAGGGGCGGGGGCTTTGAATGTGACGGGCCTCACGTCAATGGGGGGAGGATAAGGATATCGGTTCCGGCGGGGCGTGTGCGAAGGCGCACGTGAGCTCCGAAATGGGGCTGACAGACCGGAAGCGGATTAGTATCCTGAACTTATGTGATCGGCGTCACCGCCACTCGGGACGGAAACCCGTAGTCTGCCCAGCATGTAGTGATGCCCCGCACCGGATGGCGACTGCGGGAGGGATGGGTTGGTGTTTGCGCTCACACGACAGCCGATGTACTACAATCAGCACGGATTGACGGCTGAGGCGGGTTGTTGGTTCAGCCAGAACGTTCTTCGAAGGCGGTATTTTGCATGAATACAGTTAGGCCGGTAACGCAATTGCCGAACGGTGCAGCCCCGGGTAGGCGGTGGGGACTGCGAGTGTGTTTGATGGGGTTGTTAGGCGCCGCAGTGCTGTGCGCTGTCGCACTGGCTACGCCGCCCAAGGCAAGGGCCAGGATGCGCCGGCCAAGGGCGCCGCGCACGCCGAGTTTGTCGGAACCGATACCTGTGCCACCTGTCACGAGGAAGTGAGCAAGGGGTTCGCCACCAATCCTCACACCAAGATGGCGCTGATGCACGGCAACGCCAATGGCGTTACCTGTGAGAATTGTCACGGAGCGGGCAGCGAGCACGTAGCCGGCGGCGGCGACGTGACCAAGATCTTCGATCCCGCCAAGGCCCCGGTCAAGGATGTGGACGCGAAGTGCCTGAGCTGCCATGCAGGGGCTCATCCCAACTTCGATCGCTCTCCACACGCCAAGGCCAACGTTGGCTGCATCAGTTGTCACAGCATCCACGGCAGCAAGGAAGAAGCATTGCTCAAGGCGCCGCAGCCGACCCTGTGCTTCCAGTGCCATGGCGACGTGAAGCCGGCCTTCGGGATGCCGTTCCATCACCAAGTGAACGAAGGGCTGGTGAAGTGCAGCGACTGCCATGACGTTCATGGGACCTTCGAGAACAACAACCTGAAGTCGACAGCAGACCAGAACGCGGTCTGCACCAAGTGCCACACCGACGTGCGTGGACCGTTCGTGTACGAGCACGTTCCGGTGAAGGCGGAAGGGTGCACGAGTTGCCATTCGCCCCACGGTTCCCAGAATGCGCGACTGCTGAACATGCCGAGCATCAACACGCTGTGCAACCAGTGCCACAGCCCGGTTTCGTCGCACACGATCACGGGGATGGGCCAGGGATCGGCGGAGCTTTCGCCGTGCACAAGCTGCCACACCTACATTCATGGGTCGAACATCAACCAGGCATTCCTCCGGTAGGAGCCATGGAACGGGGCTGCGCCTAGCCGCCAGAACGGACGGCGTGGCCCGGTTCGAGCAGGGAATTTGCACGGGGATCAGGATTTCGCGGGTAGCGAGTTTTTCAAGCGAGGCTTCATATGACACGGATCGGCTTTTCTTCCAATCGGCAGCACTGTTCCGCAATCGCCCGGCGCATCGCCGGAGGCGCTGGGGTTGCCATTGTGCTTGTGGCGACGGGAATCGCGGCGGCCCAGAATCCGGCTGCGCCAGCTCCGCCGCCAGGCGCTTCGGTTTCGGCGCCCGATGGCTATAAACTCCACCAGTCCTTCGATGTGGGCGGTCATATGAACAGCCTCATCGGCAGCGGAGCGATGTACGACACCATGGTGAATCAGAAGTCCGGGCCCCGCGTGCTCGGCGAGACCTTTGAGCTGCGCGCGCTCCCGGACAACAAGAAACCACTTGTCGACGACCTGAAGGCCTTCAGCAACGGCTTCGGCGGCGATCCGATCAACTTCGCCAAACTGGACTTTTCCAAAGCCAAGGTCTACGAGTTCTCCGGGATGTTCCGGCGCGACCGGCGGTACTTCGACTACGATCTGCTGGGCAACCCGAATATCCCGAGCGGCCAGACGATGCCCATCGGGCCGACGGCTACGCCCACCGGCACTCTGGCGTGGCCGCAACTGAATACATCGGCATTCCTGTTCAACACCGTGCGGCGGATGACCGACACCAGCCTGACGCTGCTGCCGCTCTCGAGAGTGACGTTTCGCGCCAGCTATTCGCACAACAACATGGAAGGGCCGAGCCTGAGCCCGAGCGGATACCAAATCGCCGGCTCCTACGACCTCCTGCTCCAGGAGTATCAGCGCCACAGCACCGACGATTTCACGGGCGCGATCGATTGGAAGCCTGTCCAGGGCACGCGGCTGACCTTTGAAGAGCAGGTCGACCACTACAAAGGGAACTCGTTCTTCACCCTCGCCTCCGCGTACTTGACTGTACAGGAGGCGGACGGAACCAAGGTCGCGCTGTTGGCGAATTACGATGCCCTGACGCCCTACACCAGCAGCTCCTGCGTTTCAACCAGCATGGGCAGCTCTCCAATGCTCACGGCCAATTCAGGGGGCTTGCCGATTATTAATCCGGCCTGCGCTGTGTCGTCGAGCTATCTGCGCACCCAGCCGACGCGGGCCATCTTCCCGACGGAGATTTTGCGGCTGCAGAGCACGAGCATCAAGAACATCTCGATGAACGGCGAGTTCCGCTACACCGAGGCCAACATGAACCTGCCGAGCTACTACGACTATTTTCAGGGCCTGAGCAAGACGACGCGCTCAATCGCCTATGCGGGCGTGGCCTCGGCGAAGCGTCAGGCGGTGGCCGCCGACTACGGCATTGTATGGCAGGTAACGCCGAAGCTCAGCCTCTCGGAGCAGATCGCCTACTCCGTTGCCCACCAGCCGGGTACGACGACCATGACCAGTGGGACGACCGTGTCGACGCCCACGGATACAAGCAGTTCGACGGGAAACGAGACCATCAACAACCTGAACCTGACGTCGGCGAATGCAGCCGCCGGAGCCTCGACGTTTGAAGGCAGCGGCAATATCGGCGCACCCTTGCCCGACTACTTCGGCCAGAAGTTCGTCACCAACAACCTGACCGCGACCTGGGATGCGACGGCGCGCAGCACCTTCTCGCTTACCTATCGCTATCGCACGCACGTCATCGGGGAAGGCATTCCGAACAACACCGCGCTGACCGCCGGCGCCACGAACAATGGGACCGTCACCATCAACGAGAACGGCGGGATATTCAATGCCGCTTTGCGTCCCGCAAACAACTGGGATCTGAACGGCACGGTCGAAGTGCTCTACGACGACAACGCCTTCACTCCGATGGGCGCGCGGCAAACCAAGCATTACCGTGTGCACACCCTTTACAGGCCGAGGACGTGGGCGACGATTTCCGGCGCATACAACGATCTGGAGCGGCACAACAACACCAACAACTCCGGATCGACGCCCATCGACGGCCCGCTCGATCACGTCGATCACAGCCGCGTGTTCAGCGCGGCGGCCGATCTGGCGCCCAACGAGCATGTCGGAATCGATTTCGACTATGCCTATAGCGATGTGTACCTGGCCAGCAACATCTGCTTTCTGAACGGTGCCACGGCTACCTTACCCGGCGCTGCCACATTGACGAGCAGCGGCACAGCCAATATTTGTCCTGGCGCGTACGCCAGGGGTTCGACCACCAACCTCGACGAGTGGGAAGCCAGGAACTTCATGGATGCGCCAACGCAATCCGGATCCGCCTCGCTCAGCATTTCACCGAACACAAAGGTTCGTTCCAACCTCGGATACCGCATCAGCTCGGTCAACGGGAGCCGGTTCTTCAACGACGCGCGCGACGTCAACGGATCGCTGGTGTCCAAGTACCAGACTCCGTACTTCAATATCGCCTGGACGGTTCGTCCGGGATGGATCTGGAGGGCGGAATACAACTACTTTAGCTACGGCGAGGGCGGACCTTCCGGTGCACCGTTGTGCAGCACGGCTGGATCGAATCTGTCGGCATCGACCCCGGTTGTGGCATGTAACGCTTCCTCTCTAGGCGGCGCGCAAACTGGCTTGACCCTTGGGGCGGCGGGTGAGACCCTAGCGCGAGACTTCCGCGCCAACAACGTGACTCTTGGCATGCATTGGGAGTTCTGATTTCTCCGGGAGTGAGCCGGGATGCATCATGACAACGGCTCACTTCTTTTCAGAAGACCTTGCCGGACTCCGCGCGGGACTTTTGGGGCCGGGCAGGGAAGTGTAAGAATAATCCCCCGGAAAAAGCCGCACGCGACAGCGATTGCCCCGTGCGGACTGGCCGGGATAGCGAGTCGGGAGTCGTGCGATGAGCAGAATGATTCGTTCTTGTGTTGCGCTGACTGCGGTGGTTGTGCTGGCCGGCGCGGTGGGCTTTGCCCAATCTTCTGGGGAAGCGGTGTACAAGGGCAAGTGCCAAAGCTGCCACGGGGCGCAAGGCGTGCCGAATCCGGGGATTGCCAAAGCGATGGGCGTCAAGCCGGCCAACGATCCGTCGGTGAAGGCGGAAAGCGAGGCACAGATGATCACCATCACCGCCAACGGCAAGGCCAAGATGCCGGCCTTCAAGGGCAAGCTTACCGATGCCGACATCAAGGCGTCGGTAGAGTACTTCCGGACCCTGGCCAAGTAAAAGCAAGGGCTCGCGAAGCTGGAACAAAGGGTTGAGAAGAATACTCTGGCGCGGTCGACGGTCCTCAGGTCCCCGATCGCGCCGGTTTGCGTCCGGTGGTTCCTGCTAACATCTCCTCACCGGTGTTCCCGGCAGGAGGCGATGGCTGCCGGAATCGACAATCACCATGCGGCAGGCGCTTGAAAGAGAGCGCGGGTCTGCCCACGAACCCCAAGGAGTGTATCGATGAAGAGCTTTCGTTTCCTATTCGTGCTGGCCGCGGTGGTGCTGCTGGCCGGTGCAGTGAGCTACGCCGACGACGGCGCGGCGCTCTACAAGTCGAAGTGTGCGATGTGCCACGGCGCAACCGGAACGCCCAACCCGGCCATGGCCAAGTCCATGGGCATCAAAGCCACCTCGGACCCCACCATCAAATCGCTCACCGTGGACCAGATCGTCTCCGTCATCAAGAACGGCAAGGGCAAGATGCACCCCATCGCCGGTTTGTCCGACGCGCAGGCGAAGGATATAGCCGGTTATTTCAAGACGCTGAAGTAGGCTACGGCAAAACCAGAGTTACTGCGTCCTGTCTGGCTTGCGTGCAAGGTCGCCGCTCCCTGTTGGTCGCGTCGACTTGAGTGATGTGGCTTCGGGATACACCTACTCTGGTTTTGCGATAGAAATCCGGCCGAAGAACTTGAGGGCAGGCCCGCATTTCCCCGTATCCCCAGCGACAGAACTTTGTCGCGGGGGCGGGGCAGCGGGCCGCCGGTCAATGGAGGCGGGTAGACGTGTCGTCATTGGAAAGATTTCGCGAGAACTGGGTTCGTCCGGCGCTGTTCTTTGGCAACAACCCCATCAGCCTGACCGGCGGCGCCATCACCACCGGCTCCGGCGTGACCATGATCAGCTACTGGCTGGCCGAGCTCTCCGGCCACCTGAGCGATAATCCTTATCTCGGCATCATCTTCTTTCTTATCCTGCCGTTCGTGTTCCTGCTGGGCCTGGCGCTGATCCCGATCGGCATATTTCTGCGCCGCCGGAAGCTGCGGAAGGCAGGCCAGATTCCCGCCGAGTTTCCCCGGATCGACCTCAACGACCGCATCTTCCGCCACGGCGTCGATATCGTTCTGGTGGCCACCATCGTCAACTTTCTGGTTGTGGCCACGGCCAGCTATCACGGCGCGGAGTACATGGACTCGCCGCAATTTTGCGGCCGCTCCTGCCACGTGATGACGCCGGAGTTCACGGCCTATAAGATCTCCCCGCACTCGCACGTGGCCTGCGTGGAGTGCCACATCGGAACCGGCGCGCAAGCCTACTTCAGCGCCAAGGTGAACGGCACCAAGCAGCTCATCGAGGTGACGTTCCATCCCCTGGCGGGGCTGGCGCCGAAGATCGTTCCCAACTATCCCACGCCGATTCCGTCGCCGGTGACAAGCCTGCGCCCGGCGCGCTACACCTGCGAAGGCTGCCACACGCCGACGCGCTTCGACGGCGACAAGCTGCTGGTGAAGTCGTCGTTCGCCGACGACGAACAGAATACGGAATCGCAGACGGTGCTGGTTCTGCACCTCGGCGGCCAGGATTCGCTTTCGCGCCGCATCGGCATCCACGGCGTGCACCTGGGCCACATCGAGTACATCACCACCGACCCCACGCGCACCACGATTCCCTGGGTGGAAAGAACCAACCCCGACGGCTCGAAGACGGCCTACATTGCCTCGGCGCTCAACGGCGCGCAGCCGCAGGGAGAGCGCCGTACGATGGACTGCGTCGACTGCCACAATCGTGCCGCGCACACCTTCGTCACCGCCGAGGAGGCCATCAACAGCGCCATGGCCGATGGCTCGATCAATCCATCGCTGCCCTGGATTCACAAGGAGGGCCTGGAGCTGTTGAAGGGCGACTACACCAGCCAGGAAGAAGCCGGCATCCGGATTCCGCAGCAGCTTGAGGCGTTCTACAAGGCGCAGAGTCCCGATGTGCTTGCCCAGGAAGCCGACCTGGTGAAGCAGGCCGGGCAGGAACTGGTGACTCTCTACGACCAGAACGTGTTCCCCTTCATGAAGGTCACCTGGGGCACGCATCCCAACCATATCGGCCACCAGGAGTACCCCGGCTGCTTCCGCTGCCACGACGGCGACCACGCCGCCAAAGACAGCACCAGCATCACTCAGGATTGCTCCGCCTGCCATAACCTGCTGGCGGTCGAGGAAGCCAAACCCAAGGTTCTCTCCGACCTAGGCATTCAGTAGGCGGCGCCTGGACGCCGGCACCTCTTTCCCTGAAGCAGGCGGAGGTGCGCTCCGACTTCTGGCCGGGTCAGCGTCTCCCGATGCGAGCACGACGGCCGCCGGAAATCTCTTGCCAGGCGGCAAGAGGGGACTATAGACTCCGAATGCCGGGCTTCCCAAGAAACTCCCCAAGAACCGGCTGAGGTCACACATGAGATACAGCGAATCCCTGTGCGCGCTTGGCGTGGCTGCGCTGGCAGTGCTGGCGACGCACGCGATCGCCGTTCCGCTGCCGGGCGCCAGCGACGACGATCCCGATGTAAACGAGGTCCGCCAATACCAACTGACGATGGACAAAGCGCAGGAGGCTGCCACCGCAATGCAGAGCATCAACCAGTTGGTGGCAGCGAATCCCGGCCTGAGCGCGGCGATGAACGCGGGCAGCGACTCGACCTCGAAGAAGACCATCACCCAGCAGGCCCACGACATCGACTCGCTGTATCCGCAGGTCGCGGCGGTCATTCGTCAGAATGGGCTGGCCACGCGCGAGTTCATTGTGGTGACGGGCGCACTGATCAACGATGTCGGGTGGGTAGGGCTGAAGAAGCAGGGAGCGATCAAAGACTACCCTCCGGGCATGATCACACCGCGAAATGCCGCGCTCATCGAGGCGAACTGGGATGCGTTCCAGACGATGTCGGCAAAGATGATCCCCCCAAGCGCAAACTGACGGCATGTCGCGAACGGGAAAGGCCGCCGGAGATTGAGCCCGGTCACTGCCGCCGCATCCGCCGATAGCGCGGTAGCGGGCCAGACTGTCTGCTCGATCGCCAAGCCGCCTGCGTCATGAACGACCTTCCCGTGGCCCCGGCGGCCGTTCCCGCCCTGGCGGACTCCGGTCGATTCGGCGTGTTACGCTGTCATTTCGCGCGCTGAACACGTTCCGGAGAAACCCTGGGAGCACGACGCCTCATGAATGCCAATCATCCGATTCACTTCAATCTTGTGGCCGCGGCGCACGCCGCGATGATCGAGCACGGCTTTCAGCCGGATTTTCCGGCTGGAACCGAAACCGAGCTGGCCGCGATCATCGCCCAGCCCTCTGCCACCGGCGGTAACGGCCTTCCCGACCTCCGCGATCTGCTGTGGTCCTCGATCGACAACGACACCTCGAAGGATCTGGACCAGATCGAGTGGGCCGAGCAGCTCACCGACGGGCGCATTCGCGTTCTGGTCGGCGTGGCCGACGTGGACGCGCGCGTGAAACGGGGCAGCACGATCGACAAGCACGCGCAGTTCGAGACGACCTCGGTCTACACCGGCGTCTCCGTTTTCCCCATGCTGCCCACCGAGCTCTCCGAGGGCATCACGTCGCTGAATGAGAACGTCGACCGCGCCGCTTTGGTGATCGAGTTCGCCGTCGACGCGGCGGGAACCGTCTCCGACGGAAAAGCCTATCGCGCGCTGGTTCGCAACCGCGCGCAGCTTGCGTACCCCAGCATCGGCGCGTGGCTGGAGGGTAAAGCCGATCCGCCCGCCAAAGTGGCCGGGAGCAAGGAACTGGAGCGCCAGCTCAAGCTGCAGGACGCAGCGGCACAGCGCATGGAGGGCGGACGCTTCCAGCACGGCGCGCTGGATCTGGAAACGATTGAAACGCGCCCGGTGACGCTGGCCGACCAGGTTGTCGACATCGTGCGCCTGGAGAAGAACCGCGCCACTTCGCTCATCGAGGAATTCATGGTGGCGGCCAATGGGGTCATCGCGCGCACGTTCGAGGACGCCGGCGTGGCCTCAATCCGGCGCATCGTGCGTACCCCGAAGCGCTGGGACCGCATCGTGCAGTTGGCCGCGGAGAAAGGCACGACGCTGCCTGCCGATCCCGACTCCAAGGCCCTCAACGACTTCCTCGTCGCGCAGAAGCAGAAGGACCCCGATCACTTCCCCGATCTCTCGCTGGCCGTGGTCAAGCTGATGGGGCCCGGGGAATACGTTCTGGTGAAGCCCAATGCCCCTTCGCCGGGCCACTTCGGCCTCGCGGTGCAGGACTACACCCACTCCACGGCGCCCAACCGCCGCTTCCCGGACGTGGTGACGCAGCGGCTGCTCAAGGCATGGCTCGCGCAGTCGGCGCCGCCCTACTCCGAAGATGCGCTGAACGCCATTGCGCAGCGGTGCACCGAGATGGAGGACGCGGCGCGGAAGGTGGAGCGCGAGATGCAGAAGCGGATCGCCGCCGTCGTCCTGCACCCGCACATCGGCCAAACCTACCAGGCCATCGTGACCGGCGTGAATAACTACGGAACCTTCGTGCGCACGCTCGAACCGCACGTGGATGGAATGCTGGTGCGCGGGGGCAAAGGTCTGGATGTCGGCGACCGGGTGACAGTCAAGCTTGTCTCCACCGATCCACAGCGCGGATTCATCGATTTCGAGGCGTAAGGCGCCCGTTTTCAATAATTTTCGGTGAAATCCGTCTCGACTTGAGAAGAGACGGGCGCATTTGGACGATATTGCAGTCCAGGAGCGGCGATTCTCTGTGTCCAGCGCAGGGAAAAATGCGTCTAAAGGGAGAGGAGATCCCCCGGTTCTGCCGGGGTGGCAGTAGCAGTTTGACATTTCCGGGAGTCCATCCAAGAAGCTCCAGATGTGAGCCGACCAAAGCACACATCAAGGAGAATCTGGATGGACCAATTGGAGAGTCTAAGTCACTCCGTATGGGAGTGCAAATACCACGTAGCCTTTATCCCCAAATGCCGCCGTCGAGTGCTGTATGAAGGGCTTCGGCAGCATTTGGGAGAGGTCTTTCGGCGTCTGGCCGAGCAGAAGGAAAGCCGGGTGCTGGAAGGCCACCTTATGCCGGACCATGTGCATATGCTGCTTTCGATACCTCCCAAGTATGCGGTGTCGGAAGTGGTGGGTTTCATCAAGGGCAAGAGCACGATTCACCTGGCGCGGACCTACGGTGAGCACAAGCAGAATTTCGCAGGCCAGCATTTCTGGGCGCGCGGGTATTTTGTGTCGACGGTGGGGCGTGATGAAACGGCGATTCGCGAGTACATCCGCAATCAAGAAGTTGAGGACAAGCGCCTGGACCAACTGCGAATGTGGAAATAGCCGCCGTAAGGCGGCCCCAATCACGTCGGGGCCGCGTTAGCGACCCCGCTCAAGCCGCTTTGAGCGGCTCACACCGTAAAGCCCCCGGCTCTGCCGGGGGATATTTACTAAAGGGAAACTGTCGATTTTTCAAGAAGAAGAGCCGATCGATGGAGCGCTTGTTCCAGCAGCAGTTCCGGCCAGGACGATCGATCTTCAAGGGTGCCCCTCGATAAGGACGAAGGCTTTGTCAAGCAGACACTGGTTCATGGCGGTGCGCGAGCACCGCTTTTTTTGCCATCTTGGTTTGAGGACCAGAGCCTTTGCGCATCACGCTACATCAACCTTCGGTGGGTATGTTTTTCGCCCCACCAACCATCGATACGGCCATCAGCCACAGGCCATGATGCTTCCATGCGAACATCCAGCCTACTGCCGGATGCGAGAGCGCTCATTCAAGGTCACGACCTCGTTTGTGCCGGTCAGGGGCACCCTCGAGCTGCTCTCGATATGGGCGATCTCCGGATAGCCCACGTTCCGCCTGAGCATCCAGTAGAGTCGCACAGTTAATCTTCTGGCCGCCGCCACCTTGGCCACGCCTTTCGGCTTGTGGTGACAACGCGCCGCATACTGCTTGCGAAATCCCTCATCGAAACGGCAAGCCGTCTGCGCCGCTTCCACCAGCAACTGGCGCATAAACCGGTTGCCCTGCTTGGAGATCGCGCCCAGCCGCTGCTTGCCGCCCGACGAGTGCTCACGCGGGATCAGCCCCACATAGCTGGCCACTTGACCGCTGTGCGCAAACCGGCCCACATCCCCAATCGTCAGCACAAAGGCCAGCGCCGTAATTGGACCCACTCCGGGCTGTGTCGTCAGCAGCCGCGCCTGTGCATGTTCCTCGGCCGCCTGGTTCACCGCCGCATCCAACTCCGCCACCTGCCCATCCAGCTCCCCCAGCAGCTTCAGCAGATCTTCCCGCCGACGCAAACTCCATCCTTCCAAGGGAAGGCTTTTCAAGCCGGCCATCCCACCTGCTGTCCACAGAGAACGCTGTTTCTGCATCTCCCGGTTCAACGCCAGGTGCTGTAGACCGTTCTTCACTCGCGTCCGGATCTCCACCAGCTTGTGCCGATGAATCAGCAACTGACGTAAGTTCCGCTGTTCGGCCGTCGCCACCCACAACCGCGGAAACCGATCCTCGATCAGTAATCGCAGAATGTGCCCCGCATCGCGCCGGTCGGTCTTCTGCTTGCGCACATAGCTGGCACGGATCTGGGCCGCGTCCCCGATCCACACCTGGTGCCCAAGCCGCTCCAGCAGATCAACAAACCACTGGCTATTGCCGCAGGCCTCGATCCCTACCAGTACCGGCGCCTCCAGACCGCCGTAAAATCGTTCTGCCTCGCCATCGCCGTTCAGCAGCTTGTGCTCGGAAACCTCGCCGGTCTCGCCATCAAAAATTGCCACCTGCTGCCACCGCGGATGAAAATCACACCCTACAATCTTCATAGAAGGCTTCTCCCTGGCTCGCGGTCTCTGGTCCTCAAAATCCAAAAACCACTGCACCATCGTAGAAGCCTTCGTCCTTATCCCATCAAGGACCAGGTTGCCTCGGATGGTAGATTGCCAAGGCCGGACGCCGACGCCCAAAACAGGGGAAAGAATGCATTTAGATTGTCGTCAAATGGCAGTACGGCTCTTTTTCGGACTAATTTCTCTTAGCGTTGCGGCTCCGGTATTCCCGCAGCAGCCGGCCCCGGCGCAGCCCGCCGTCGCGGCGAGCGCTTCTCAAGACTCCATTCCCGATGCACCAACGCCGCAAATCGAGCTGGCTGCAGCCGTCGATCCGCAATCGGCGCAGACGCAGACCCCACAACAGCCTGCATCCGGCGCCACTCCGGCCCAGAACGACGCCACACAGAGCAGCTCCAGTTCGCAGAACTCCTCCGGTCAGCCGGGCACACAGAAAACCCAGCGCCAGAAGGCCGAAGAACAGGTCAAGGAGGAGGAGCATCAAAGGATGGCGGGAATCGTGCCCGCGTTCAATGTCTCCTACCACAGCGATGCTGTCTCGCTTACTCCGGCGGAGAAATTCAATCTCGAATTCCATTCCGCCACCGACCCTTACACCTTTGCCATCTCGATGGTCGTCGCGGGCCTTGGCGAGGCCGAAGACTCCAACTCCGGCTTCGGCTGGGGTCCCGAAGGATACACAAAACGCGCCGCCGCCGCTTACGCGGATAACGTCATCGGCAATACGCTCGGCAACGCGGTTTTACCTTCCATCCTCCACCAGGACCCGCGTTACTTCCGTCTCGGCCACGGCTCGCTCCACCACCGTTTCTTCTATGCCGTAGCCACTAGCTTTATCTGCAAGCACGACAATACCGGCAAGTGGGAGCCCAACTACTCCAATGTCCTGGGCAACATCGTCGCCGGCGAAATCTCCAATCTGTACTATCCCGACAGCGGCAGCAACATCGGCCGCACCATCGGCAACGGCCTGACGGTCACCTTCGAGGGCACTTTTGGGGCAACCCTGCAGGAGTTCTGGCCGGATATCTCGCGTAAGTTCTTCCACAAAGACCCGACACATGGCCTCGACGCGCAGGCGCGGGAGAAGGACGCTGCCGAAAAGCGGAAAAGGCAGGAGGAGAACCAGACGCATCCGCAATGAGTATCAGAAGCCGCCGCACAGGCTAGTTAGACCCGGAATCGTTGTCCGCGAAGAGGGCATCGATAATGGACATCCGACTCGAAAGGAGACTTCCGTTGAAGAGTGGCTTATCCCCTGAAGCCCACGCTCCCCTTCAGCCTCTCGAAATAGTCAGAATGGATATGAAACGTGACGCCTGCATTCCCCAAGAGATCCTCCCCAAGCCTTTGATATTCCGCTCCTGGAGACAATTCTTCGCGTGTCTTGCCGTTGCGCTGGCCGGCGTCAACGCCGGCGGCGTCCTGGCAGCTCAGCAGGCCGAAGCCGACAATCCTCGGCCCGTTGTTCTCGTAGCCTCGGCGACCGCGGCTCCGGCGCCCGATTCGACCGCCCAGGTGACCGCCGCTGCGGCTCAATCCTCCAGCACCGACGGGCCTGCGCCGCAAGATCAGCCGGCGCAAAGAGCGCCGGAAGATTCAAGCGCTCAGCAAACGAAGCGCATCCTCGGCATCATTCCCAACTTTCGCGCCGTCAGCGCCGACCAGAAGCTGCCGCCCGAGACCATCAAAGAGAAGTTTATGGACGCCACCGAGGATTCGTTCGATTACTCCTCGATCTTCATCCCCGCGGTCATCGCCTCCTATAACATGGATCAGCACACAACTCCCCAGTTCCATCAGGGCGCAGCCGGTTTTGCTCGCTACTTTTGGCACTCGGCCGTGGACCAAACCAGCGAGAACTACATGGTCGAGTTCATCTTTCCCGCCTTCACCCGCGAGGATTCGCGCTACTATACCCTCGGCCGCGGCGGATTCCTCAAGCGCACGGGCTATGCCCTGAGCCGCGCCGTCATCACCCGCTCAAACTCGGGCGCCGAAGTCTTCAATATCAGCGAAATCTTTGGCGCCGGCGCCTCCTCGGGCATCTCGAATCTCTATTACCCTTCAGCCTCACGGTCCGCTGGAAACACAGTATCCGAATGGGCACAGGACGTCGGGATCGACGCAGGCAGCTTCTGGTTCAGGGAGTTCTGGCCCGACATCAACCGCCGTCTCTTCCATAACAAGTACAGCGAGCCCCCCGCGCAAAAGTAGCGCTTCGGCGAGAATCCAACGCAGAAACTGCCTCGGCCGTTCACCGCAGAACTGTGCAACGCGGCGTTTGCATGCCTGCGGTATCATTCCTCCGTCCCGAAAAAGCGGGCAAACCTCAGGCCCTATCGCAAAACCAGAGTAGATGTATCCCGGAGCCACCAAAGTCAAGTCGCGGCGACCAACAGGGAGCAGCGACCTTGAAGAAGGCAGAACAGGGCACTGCAACTCTGGTTTTGCCGTAATCTCCCGCTCCCGCGCTGGAGCAAGAAAGGCTCGTCATGGATAGCTCTGCCCCATTCGTTTTGATCCTCATCGTCGTCGGCATCGTCGCCATCTTCTTGCTGGTCACGGTGCTGAAAACCATGTACACGGTGCGCACCTACTCGGCCGGCGTGGTGGAGCGTTTCGGCAAGTTCAACCGCATCGCGCGTCCCGGCCTGCAATTCCTGCTTCCCTACTGCGAGACGGTGCGTTTCGTCGACCTGCAGGTGCGCCAGGCAGTGGTCAACGTAGAAACCAAGACCAAAGACAACGTCTTCGTCACCATCCCCGTCTCGGTGCAGTACCAGGTGGTCGAGGCCAAGGTCTTCGACGCCTACTACAAGCTGAGCGACCCGCAGCGCCAGATCGAAAGCTACGTCTTCAACTCCATCCTGGGCCACGTGCCCACGCTCACCCTCGACGAAGCCTTCGAGCAGATGCAGCAGATTTCCGCCGCCGTCAAGAAGGACCTCGACGACGTGATGGACACTTTCGGCTACAACATTCTGCGCGCTCTGGTCACCGACATCGTTCCCGACGCCAAGGTGAAGGCGGCCATGAACGACATCAACGCCGCGCAGCGCGAGCAGATCGCGGCCCAGGCCCGAGGCGAAGCCGACAAGATTCTCAAGGTGAAGCAGGCCGAGGCCGAAGCCGAGTCCAAGGCTCTGCAGGGCGACGGCGTTGCCCGCCAGCGCCAGGCAATCATCAAGGGTCTGCAATCCTCGGTCGAAGCGTTCAAGGGCGCCGTCGAGGGCAGCACCGCGCAAGACGTAATGGCGATGGTTCTGATGACGCAGTACTTCGACACCCTGCGCGAAGTGGGCGTGACGGGCAAGTCGGCAACGATCTTCTTGCCCAGCTCGCCCGGCACGGTCAACGACCTGATGACGCAAATTCTCGCGGGGTTTCAGGCCGCGAAGCCGTCGGCGCAGTAAACGAAGGACCGAGGGAAGCCAGGAGCCGGTAGCCAGCAGCGAGAGCTCAGGGCTACGAGCTACCGGCTACAAGCTGCTGGCTTCAAACTCCTCATTCAGCCACTTCGCGAATGCGGCAAACTCCTCGTCGCGGCCGAGGAAGTCGCGGACCAGTTCCCGGCCCGGCTTCGAGCCGCCCTGCTCGAGCACCAGCTTGCGATAGCGCGCGCCGGCATCGCAACCCAGCAAATCCGCGGGATCGAACTGGGCGAAGAAATCGAGAGCGATCACCTTGTCGAACATGTAGGTGTAGTAGTTCGACGAGTAGCCGGTCAGGTGGCCGAAGCTCGCGTACATGCGGTTGCCTTCGAGCCAGGTCCACGGCTGGAACGCGCGGTAGAGGTCGCGCGTCGCGGCGTCCGGATCGATGCTCTTGGGGTCGCGGTCGTGCAGGTCGAGCGAGAGCGTGGTGTAGTAGAGCTGCGAACGGATCCAGTCCGCGCGCCCGAACGAGCTCGCTCGTTTCAGGTTTTGGATGAGCTCCGAGGGGAGGACTTCGCCCGTCTCGTAGTGCCGCGCGAAGGCCTGGAGCAGCTTTTCGTCGCGGAAGAACTCCTCGAGCATCTGCGAAGGGACCTCGATGAAGTCGCCTTCGGTGGCGAAGCCCGAGAGCCCCACCCACTCCGTGTGCCCGCCGAGAATCGCGTGCATCAGGTGGCCGAACTCGTGGAAGAACGTGACGACATCGGAGTACTGCAAAAGCCCGGGCTCCTTATCGTCGCCCCCAGGGAAGTTGCAGATCAGCGCGGCCTCGGGCAGCGCGCGCCCGCTTGCGCCCGTCACCACCGGCGCGGCAGAAAACCACTTGCTCTTGCCTTCGCGCGGATGCATGTCGAGATAGAACCGGCCCGCGATCTGCCCATCCTCGAAGACTTCGTAGACCGAGACAGCCTTGTCCCAGGCAGGCGCACTCGATGGCCGGAACTGGACCTTGAAGAGCTTCGCCGCAGTCTCCAGCACGCCGGCCTCGACCCGCGCATAGGGAAAATACGGCCGCACGGACTGCGAGTCGAAGTCGAACCGCGCGCGCCGAAACTGCTCGTACCAGTACCCGCGGCTCACGATGTCGATCTCGCTCAGACCCGGCTGCCGCCCACACGCAAACTCGACGACCAGCGCGTGCTCGCGCCGCGCGCCGTCGCGGCTGGCGTCGTTCAGTTTCGTCAAGAACGTGCGCACGTTCGCTGCCGAGCCTATCATCTGGTCGGCGGTTGCGAGATCGGCCCAACTGCGGAAGCCCAGCACGTCCGCAATTTCCTGCCTTGTAGCGAGCAGATCCAGCAGAAGCTGCCGGTTGGCGGGATACGCGCGCGTGTTGTAGGCCAGAAACATCCGCTCGCGCAGCGCCGCGCTCGCCGCGAAGGTCATCACCGGCATCATGTCCGGCGGGTCGGTGGTGAGCGTTACACGCTCGGCGCCGTCCTCGCTCTTTTCGGCCGGGTGCCGCGCGATGTAGTCGGCGGGCAGGCCCTCCAGCTCCTCGGGCGCCGCCTCGATCGTCTTTCCGCCCTCCTGAATGTTGCGGCTGAACTCGAGGGCGATTCCGGTGGCCTTGTCCTGAAGCGCCTGCAAGCGCTCGCGGGTCGCCTGATCCTTGTCCACGCCGGCCAGGCGATAGCCCAGGAGCGTCCGCTCGACGTAGTGCTTCGTCGCCGGGCTCGCTCCGTCGAGGTCGATGGCCACCAGCGCGTCGTAGACCGCGCGGTTGAGGCTCAAGGCGCTCGCGGCCATCGCCACGCGCTGCGCCTCCATCTGCGCCTGGTCGCGCACGGCCTTATCGGCGGCAACGAAGTTCAGCAGGCCCGCCTGCGCCCCGGCCAGGTTCAGTTCTTCGATCGCCGTGTCGTAGAGAAGCAGCGAGTTCTCCGGCGTGCGTTTGCCCTCAAACGCCATCAGCGCGGCCAGGGCTTTCTCGTGAGCGGCCAGCCGCGCGCCAACCCAGGCCGCGAGCGCCTCAGCCGACGCGGCGCCGCCCGCCACCCACGCGTGCAGCGCAAGACCGGCGCCAGCGCCGGACGCATCATTTGTCGCCATCGTTGGGGAATCCTCCAAAGCTCTAGAGTAACAAGGCGCGCCGGAGCGGCCGCGCGCAATCCTGCATACGCACACACGCACAAAACCGCCCGGACTCGTTCCCCGCGGCCGCTTCGCCGTTTCTACTTCGATGGATTTTCCGAGTAGGCATCCAGCCGCTTCTTATAAAGCAGCAGAACGCTGGGGCCAAACGACAGGAGCATCACCGCGATCCCGGTGACGATGCCAAAGCTCGTCACCACTGGCGCCGAGCAATCATGGCGGCGACGCACAATCACATGGCATGGCACCGCGATCAGCAGTTCCAGCACGCTTCCTTTCAATAGCCACGAGACGGCTCGCGCGGTTACGTTCGTGGAATTTCGGAAATAGAGATAGAAGACGATTCCCCACAGCACCCAAAGAGCGGCCCAAAGACCAATCACGCTCCATTCGGTGGACAGATATGTGTCTCCGAACTTATCTCCATTCACCGCCAATCCCACGCAGTAGAAACCCGCGAACGCGAGAAGAGCGAACAGCATCGATGCGACGATTACAGAGACCGCAATATGCGCCCTGGGTCTTAGCTTTCTGAAGGATGTATCGACAGACAAGAAAAGCAGGATCGCCTGGCCGGCAAGGACGGCCAGAATCGGCACCCACGCCAGCCACTCCGAGTAAACCGCGATCACGTCTTTCGAAAGGATCGTCCAGAGCGGGCTGTCATCTCCCGCGAGGATCGTTCCAGCTGGGATGAGCATTCCGAAAACAACCACTGCGTAAAACACGCTGATGACGATGCCCCACTTGCGCATGGCACGTCCTTTCTGCACTTCGCAACCAATTATCCGCCAGCACAAAACCCCGCGCGCTTCTTTTTATCCCCAAGATCCCAAGAGATGTCTCCGGGGCGCATCATTTCGCCGTCCCGTCGCCCACAACTGGCGGCATGGGCAGGAACTCCTCAGGCGTAAGCGCCCGGGGCGTGAAGTGCGCCTCGAAGATCGCTCCCTTGAAATAATCGCGGCGGTTGATGCGCGTCCCAATCGACGAGTGCCCGGCGCGCTGCGGCGTCAGATGCAGCTCTCCCTCGCCCTGCAATTCGCCGCCGACGTAGTTGCGCAGCATTTTGCCGTCGTAGACCGCGGTCACGCGGTACCACTGGCCCAGCGGATAGAGCTTGTCGCAGTTCAGCAGAGTGCGCGCCGAGCCGTTCGAGTCAGCGAAGCTGTCGAGGCACCACTGGCCCTTGACGATGCGGATCTCGAACAACATGCGGTTCTCGGTGTCGGTCCCCGTCGCGGGATCGATCTCCGAGAGGTGAAAGAACCGCTGCGCCTGAGCGCCGTCGGCATCGGGCCGGAAGATCACCTCCCACGTATAGGCGCTCGCCCCGGCCAGTGGATGCACGTCGACGAAAAGGGCGTCGTCCACGCCATTGAACTCGATGGCCTTGCCGTAGGGTGAGTCGATCAGGTGCGGATGCCCGAGCACATGCGTGGGATGGCCGCCGACCGAGTCGATGTTGTCGAACCGCCAGAGCTCAGCTTGCGGCGCATTCTGTGACTGCGCAAACAAAGATGGCGCCATCGCCATCGCCCCCGCTGCAATCACTGCAAATCCCTTCAGCAGCCCCTTCATCGCAACACCCCGCTGACTCATCCAATTGCGTTTTCTAGAGCGTGTTTTAAGAAGGCCAGCCGTATTGCGGCCGAAATCCCTCAGGGGTTAAAACCCCTCATCTTTCCTGGGCATCTCGGCACGAGTGAACTCGTGCCCTGACACAAAACGGGTCTTTGAAACACGCTCTAGTGCAGCTCGTACGCTTCCTCCGGTGCGGGCACCGCATCGGGAACCTTTGGAAGCTTCGCGGGATCGATCCGGGCTGCGCCAGCAAGGCCGACGCCGGTCACGTTTTCGATTGCCAGCAGGGGCCCGTCGAATCCCGTGACCTTCACGTTGCGAATCGCGGCATTCTCGATATTCGCCAGCGCGATTCCGCTCTTGCAGGTTCCGGTCACATTCTGGAGCGTGAAGCCCGTCAGCGGTTTGCGCGGATGAATCTCCGTTGCCTGCACGAGCGCCGGAACATCGGTGACACGAATGTTCGAGAACCGGAAGTTGCGAAACTCCGGAATGCCCGCATCGCCGGGCACCGGAAACTCATCCTGCTTGCCGCTGTTCAGGTTATTCAGCCGCAGAAATCCCTGCCCCATGCCAGAGACCTGGAGATCGTCGACCGAGATGTTTTCGATAAACGCGCCGCGCCCCGGACGGCTCTTGATATAGATTGCGTGGCTGCGCGCGGCGAGGCACTTGCAGTGCTCAATGGCCACGTTACGGATGCCCGCGGAGGTCTCGCTGCCGATGCCGATGCAAGCAAAATACTTGTCGTTGAACGTGCAGTTCGCGATGCGTACGTCCTCGGTGGGCCGGTTGATGGTGTAGGCCTCCGCGCCGCGCCCCGACTTGAGCGAGATGCAGTCGTCGCTGGTTTCGAACGCGCATCCGTCGATCAGCACCCGGCGGCACGAGTCCACGTCGATGCCGTCGGCGCCGCTGTGCACGACGACGTCCTTGAACGTTACGTCATCGCAATAGACGGGATGAATGGACCACATGCCAGCCTGGCTGGTGAAGCAATTCTCGACGCCCACCTTGCGGCAGTTGGTGAATTCGATCAAAGCCGGCAGGCGCATCCCGGTTTTCCGGTCCACGCGTCCCACAATTGCCGGACTCCCGACGATCTTTCCTGGCCCAACAATGCCCAGGTTTTCTCCGTCCATCGCCGAAATCAACGCGTTGTAACCCTTGATCCAGCGGCCCTCCCAACGGATCTCGGCAATCGGGTAGGCGGTCATGTTGCCGGAGCCGAGCAGGCTGGCGCCGTCGGCGAGGCGCAGCAGCACATGGCTGCGCAGCTCGAGCGCTCCCGTTGCATAGTCTCCCGCCGGGACCAGCACTTCACCGCCGCCCAGCACGGCGCAGCGGTCGATGGCGAGCTGCAGCGCGAGCGTATCGTTGGCCTTGCCGTCCCCGATCACGCCCAAATCGCGCACATTCAGCGTGACCTTCGGTCCCAGGTGCGCCACGGCCCGGTGCGGCCCTGCCGCGCCCGCCAAACCGGGCCCCGCCGCCTGCGCCAGCCCAAGCCCCCGCATCGATGCCGCTACCGGCGCGGTCAGCAAGCCCCCCGCCGCCGTCCTCAACAAATCTCTTCGCTTCACAAATCGCCTCACTTTCCCGTTTCGATCATCTGGATGCACGAACAAGCGCCCATCCTGCGAAGACGGGCAGACAGCCCACCTGTGGCGTCCGAGCCATCTTCGGCGAGCCCCCAGCCGCTGTCAAGCTCCGCCAGCCAGCTCTGGCTGAGCCGTCTGCATCGCGACGTTGAGTAAGTAGTTGACTACGACAATCGGTTGCGCGCTCAGGCGCTTTGCTTTGCGCGCTTAGCCTCGTACATTGAGGCGTCCGCGGCGGTCAGCAGGCTGTCGCGGGTGACGCCATCCTCAGGGAAGATGGCAATGCCAACGCTGGCCGAGCCGCTCAGGACGTGGTCCTGCAGGTGGAACGGCTGGGCAAAGCAGCGCTCAAGGCGGTGCGCGATTTCCTCTACTTCCGCGCGCTTGCGCACATGCGGGGTCAGCGCCGCGAATTCGTCGCCGCCCAGGCGCGCCAGCATGTCATCAGGCCGCAACTGTTGCTTCAGGCGGCGTGCCACCTCCTGCAGGTAGAGGTCGCCCACCTGATGACCGAACAGGTCGTTTACCTGCTTGAACTGGTCGAGGTCCACGTACAGCAGTCCGAAGATGCGCGCCGACCGATTCGCGGCCTCAATCTGCTCGTCCAGGAACTTCTCCAGCGAGAAGCGGTTCTGCACGTCGGTCAGCAAGTCGAACTCGGAGCGGTAGACCAAGTCGGCATAGAGACGGGAGGTTTCGATGGCCAGCCTGGCCAGTCCTGCCACCATGGCCAGAGCTCCGGTTTCATCTTGTCGAGGCTTGGTTCGCGCGTCGAAGGCTGCAAAGAAAGTGCCCAGCGATACGCCAGCGCGCGTGGAGACGGGATGTTCGGCCACACGGAGCAAGTTCTTGTCCGAGTCGGGCGGGCAATTGCCGACTCTTGCCCCGTCTACTACCTGGCACCAGCACGGCGCGCCACCGAGCGATGCCGAGGCCAGCTCCGTGATCCGCTTCAGGATTTCAGTCAGCGGCTCCGCGCTGTTGATCATCTCCAGGATCGCAGCGCGTCTCTGCTCTAGGTAGGCCATGCCGGCGATCTTGCGCCGCGTGCCGCGCTCAACCAGCCACGCCCGAAGGCCCACAATAAAGACGATCAGGAGCAGAAGTCCCACCAACTCGCTCAGGTGGCGCACATTCAACCACGGCGGATTGGCCACTGTGGCAATGTCGTCTTCGTAACGAAGAAGGATGCTGAAGGCAATCGGGCCGTTGTACGGGTCGCCGGTTTCCGGCGAAACCACGCCGGTTACACGAACCTTGGTCCCCAGCGGGATTGCGCGCATGGGAGGCCGGCTCCGCGGTTGCGACCCTGGCGCGGAAGAAGGCCGTTGCAGCGAGGCGGAGAAAAGGTGATCGCCGACGGAGATGACGTAGACATCGCGGGCCTGCTCCCGCATCTCCGTTACAACCGTGCCCTCGATTGAGACCAGATTGAACGAGTACTTCCCCGAGGCCAGGTCGTCCCAATTGACCAGCGGCGGATTCACGGGCGCACCGGGTCCGAAGGCTCGGATTTGTCCCATGCCGAGGGTGAGGAACCCGTCTTCGACGAAGGGAACGCCGATGGCTTCAACCCGGTCGCCCCAGTTGAGCGGGTCCCACTGCGACGTCAAAACGCGGATGCTCTTGTCCCCATCCTGGAGGACAGCCATCTCGTTTTCCTGGAAGTAGGTGAGTGTGCCTTCCACCCGCACACGCGGAGTTTGTTCCAGGACCTTGTACCCGCGAAGCACCTTATCCATCGGGGTCAGCGGGACCGACCACGGATCCACCGGCGACCTCTTGAGAACCCGCACGTACTCGAGCGACGGAACATTCAGCCGAACTCCGGTCTGCTGCATCTTACCGTCGAACGTCTCGCCCGCGACGGCGGTGATCTCGACCTGTGCGTCCAGCAGGCTAGCGAACTGCGCCGGATCTCCGCCGTCCATCTGGATTTCGGCCCTTCCTCCGTCCAGGTCCAGCACCAGGTGCGTCATGGGCTGGTCAAAAGAGATGCCCTTTTGCGCCAGCGCGATCGTGCCCAGCACCGTGACCCATCGGCAGTCGTACTCGGCATCGATCAAGGACGGCCACGACGCCCGAATCGGAACAGGAAGCTGTCCGTGTTTCAGCAGGGCGATGTCGCTGGAAACGATGGTGGGATTGAAGCTGTCCGATGTCGTGCCGCGCACACGGACCAAGTCGCCCGGCTGCAGATGCAGGGGGGTGGTTGCGAACACGTAGACGCCGGTATCCCCTTTTTGAACGAAGAGCGCCTTCTCGACCCCGCGAAAGAAGGTTACCGTGGCCTGAATGTCAACGGGCAAATGGCGCGCGGCGTCCTCGTGGCTCAACGCGCGCACCGCAGCCGTGGTGGCAATGGGCAGAGGTTCCGACGCCAGGGCGGAGCCACCCCACCCCGCCAACCCACATACCAGCGGTAGCACCCACTTCTTTCTCATCGTGCGGCTCTTCGCTAGCTCAGCCTCCGGCATTCCCTGGGGTCCTTATCGGCACCTACGCCGCCATCCTCAAGGGGCCCGGGCGCCTTTTCCGGCGGGACAAGCAGCGATCTGCCGCTGTGTTCCCGCGCGATCGCGAGCGGCTTTCAGATCGTCGCGCCCGAACCGCCAAACGCGCAATGCGGACATCTTAGCCCGTGGGAGCAGATACCCAATGCAGGAATCATTCTATCGGGATTGAACCGGCGGCAATCGCTCCTCCGTTACCCCCGTGACATGCACAATCTTGTTCCACCCCATTGCTCGATCCCCGCCATCACCGCCCCAAACCGCCCAGGGGGGGGAATTCTCTTGGATCGAAACCCGTTCGGAATGCATCTTCTTTGTTGCATTGTGGGAAAAACCCCTTTAAGATGCGTCAATTGAAAGAAATGCCTCTCGCGGTCTCCAGCACGGCTGACTCGCTGCCCGCGCAGGCCCCGGCTGCCCCCCGCCTGCGCGTGGGCAAACTGTGTATCGCCGTTCAGGGCGCGACCCCGGCCGAGCTCTTTTCCCGCGCCGACGCTGCTCTTAAAGATTCTGTTTTCATCGAGTTCCGTCTTGACTTCCTGTCGAAGCCGGCGGCCACCCTTCCCGAGTTCAAGACCTTCCTCTCCCGTCGCCGCGACGTGACAGCCATCGCCACCTGTCGCCGCAAGCCGAATGGCGGCAAGTTCGCGGGGTCTCTGAACTCGGAGCTTGAAGTTCTGCTCAAGGCCGCCCAAACCGGCTGCCAGATCGTCGACCTGGAAGTCGAGTCGGCCGAACAGTGTACCCGGCCCCAGTTGACCAAGTTCCGCACCGCACTCCGCGCCGCCGGGGCGTCCCTGCTCATCAGCTCCCACGACTTCACCCGGACACGCCGCCCGGAGGGCTTGAACCAGACGGCCAAGCGCATCGCGGAATTCGAGCCCGACTTCGTCAAAGTCGTCACCACGGCCCGCAGCCTGGCCGACAATCTCTCGGTCCTGCAGATGATCGAGGACCAATCCCTCGCTACCCACGTGGTTGGCATCGCCATGGGCGAGGAGGGACTGATCAGCCGCGTTTTGAGCCCGCGCGCCGGCGCGGCTTTCACCTTTGCCTCGGCCGGCGAAGGGATCGAAACCGCCCCCGGCCAGGTTTCCGCGCGCACGCTTTTGGACCTCTACCGGATCGACCAGATCGACCAAGCGACGCGCATCTTCGGCGTGGCCGGCAACCCGATCGCCCACTCGCTCTCGCCGCTGATGCAAATGACGGCCTTCCGGCGCGAGAACGTCAACGCCGTCCTGCTTCCTCTCAAGGTGCGCACGCTCGACGACCTGCTCGGGGTGATTCGCGACCTGCCGCTGGACGGAGTCGCCGTGACCATGCCGCTGAAGCAGGAGGTGCTGCCGCACCTGGCCAACATGGACCCGCTCACCGCGCGCATCGGCGCCTGCAACACCCTGCGCACCGGCGCCGACGGCAAGCTCTACGGCTTCAATACCGACGTGGCCGGCGTGGTTCGCCCGCTGGAGCGCCGTATCCGCCTGCAGGGCGCGCGCATTCTCGTGCTCGGCGCGGGCGGCGCGGCGCGTGCCGCGGTCTTCGGTCTGGTCGAGCAGGGCGCCGAAGTCTACATTGTGAACCGCACCCACGAGAAGGCCGTCGCTTTGGCTCGCAAGGCCAAGGCGCACGTGCTGCGTCAGAACCTGCTCTCGAAGCAGCGCTTCGACGCCATCATCAACACCACGCCCTGCGGCATGACCGGCATCAAGCAGCAGCTCCCGGTGAAAGAGAACGAGATCAACGCCTCGCTGGTGTTCGACATGGTCTACACGCCGCTTGAGACCCCGCTTTTGGCGCTGGCCAAGGCGCGCGGCATCGCCACCATTGGCGGCCTCGAGATGTTCGTGCAGCAGGGCGCCCGCCAGTTCGAGATCTGGACCGGCAAGCCCGCTCCCGAGTCCGAAATGCTCCACGCCGTGGAGCTCGAACTGCGCCGCCGCGCGCAATAACGCCTTATCGGCTTTCGCGAACCTGCCGATTTGCGAGCGTTGCGCCGGCGACGCCGACTCGCTGACTCGCATTCCTTGCGCTACGCTAACCCCAGAGGCCTCTCCGATGCGCGCAGCCGTCTTCGACGCCACTTCGGCAACTCCCGGCGCATGGCTCAAGAACGAAGATATCCCGCGCCCGGAGCCTCGGCTTGGCGAGGTGCTGCTCCGGGTTCTCGCCTGCGGAGTCTGCCGCACCGACCTCCACATCGTGGAGCGCGACCTTCCGCCGCTTCTGCCGCGCATTATTCCCGGCCATCAGATCGTCGGCGAAGTCGTTGAGGGCTCCACGGACGCTCTGCCCGCCGGCACCCGCGTGGGCGTCTCCTGGATTGGCGGCGTGGACGGCGACTGCTGGTTCTGCCGCCACGGCATGGAGAACCTCTGCGACCGTCCCGTCTTTACCGGCTACTCGGTCAACGGAGGCTACGCGGAGTTCGCCCAAGTCCGCGCCGATTTCGCCAACCCGCTGCCCGCCGGGCTCGATCCCATCGCCGCCGCGCCGCTGCTTTGCGCCGGCGTCATCGGCTTCCGCAGCCTGCGCGTGGCGGGCGTCGAGCGCGGCGAGCGCGTAGGCCTTTACGGTTTCGGCAGCTCCGCCTCGCTCGCCATCCGTATTCTGCGTTCATGGAATTGCGAGGTCTACGTCGTGACCCGCGGCGAGCGGCATCGGAAGGCCGCCGAGGCGCTTGGCGCGGCGTGGGTCGGCGACGAGGACGCGAAGCCTCCGGTCGAGCTCGACCGCGCCATTACCTTTGCGCCGGCCGGCAAAGTCGTGGTCGACGCGCTCTCTTCTCTCAGAAAGGGCGGCGTCGTCGCCATCAACGCCATCCACCTCGACCGGATGCCCGCCTTCGACTACGACCGACTGCTCTGGGGCGAGCGCCAGATCCGCAGCGTGGCCAACATGACGCGCCAGGACGCGCGCGATTTTCTTACTCTTGCGTGCGACCTTAATTTCCGCCCCGCGGTCCAGAGCTTTCCGCTCGACGAAGCGAATCGCGCGCTCGAAGCCGTGAAGCACGAGACGGGCGAAGGGTCCGCGGTCATCGTGCTTTAGTCCGCTCCCACTGAGTCCGCTGCCGCGCAAAGAACGCGTCAGGGCACGAATTCACTGGCGACGAAAGGCTCAGACTCGCCGACTCGCTCAACCTTCCTTCGCCACCACCGTCAGCGTTCCGCTTCCCACCGCCGATGCCGGCAGGCTGGCCCAGAGCAGATCCGGCGTCAACTGCGGACGGTACGGGACCGACAAGAGGAGCCGGTCTCCGCTGCGGATCTCGTAGCTCGCGATCGGCTTGGCCGCCGCGATCGCCGTGTTCCACCGGACCACGACCTGGTCGTTGCCGTCCACCTTCTCGACTTTCACGACCGACGGCTGCACCAGCCCCGTCTGCGCGAGCTGGAAGTAATTCGTCGTCGCGCCGTAGATTCCGGCGACCTCGCGCTCGATTCGCCGCCGCTCCGCGGGCGAGGCCGGGTCCTGCGTGGCCGCGGCCAGGTTCGCCACGAGCTGATCGTTCTCCGGCTTCTCGCGGTCGATGTGCCCGATGCCCGTCACCGCGCAGCTCACGCCGGGAATCGACAGCGAGTAGCGCACCAGGTCCTGGTAGTTGGCCTTGTCGGCCTTACCCACCGAATAGATCACGTCGGCCGTCGTCTTGGAGAAGTGCGGGTCTTTGCCGTAGAAGCTGCCGTCGCCGAAAAGCTTCATGGCGATGACGCCCATGCCGCGCCCCACGGCCAGTTGCAGCACGTTGTACTCGTGCGAGGTGTAGAGCTTGTCGTTAGCGTTGAGAGCCACGAGCAGCGTGTCGAGGTTGTTCGTCGTGTCGCGGCGCAGCATCTCCATCAGAACCGGCGAGCTGAGGTGGCCGGTGATCCCGATGTGCCGCACGTACTGCCGGCTCTCGGGATTCAGGCCGGTGTAGTTCGTGCCGTCGCGGTAATCGAGCAGCGCCGCGAAGGCGCCGATCTGCGGCGGCATCTTGCCGCCGCGCTCGGCCATGCCGAGATAGAGCTGATCCACGTCGTCCATCGATCCCAGCGCGTGCATCTGAATTGCGTCCAGGTACGCGCCCTCGGGAATGGTTCCCTTGCCGTCGCCGAACATCTGCGTCAGCGTGCGCTTGATGTCGCTGACCGCCGTCGCTCCGGGCGTTTGCGCCGAGGCGCTCGACGGTCCCAGCGCGTACCGCTCCCGCGTCTTGCTCGCGACGTAGAGGCTCTCGCGCAGCGCGGGGTTGTAGTCCGCGGTTCCCGGCGCCAGGTGCATCCGGCGGAAGGCCTCGCCGTAGTTCATCTGGCTCGGCCCATACACGTTCGCCGAGTCCAGGTAATTCACTCCCAGTTGCACGGCGCGCACAATAATGTCCGGCGCGTCGATCCCCGGCGCCGTCCACTGCAACGAGGCCTGACCGCCCAGTGCCAGCGGCGTCACCCAGCGGCCCGTGCGTCCCAGCAGGCGCTTGGGCAGCCGCTCGGCGGCCGTCTCGGCCCATGCTCCGTGGTTTGTGGTCAGGTAGCCTGCCGCGGGCAACGTGCCCAGCAGCCTGAGAATGCTTCGTCTGGAAATCATCTGGATGCGCCGCCCTTTGAGAATGAGGGGTTCGGGGAATTCTCAAACTGGCGAGAATTGAAGTCAGTGTACAACGAACAAGCAAGGGCAGGCCGGTCCGCCGCGGGAAGACGGTCTTGCGCTATCGAATTTTCACAGTTTGTGCGAGGCGAAGCCTGTTCGCTCAAGGGTCTCTTTCCTCAAGAAAGAGACCCCGGCAATGAATCGAAGGCGCCAAATCGCGACTTTGAAAATGCCTTAGAAGATGATCTTCAGCGCGAACTCGGCGTTGAAGGGTTCTCCGGGGCCGATGGTCGGATTTCCCAGGAACGGACCCAGTGTGCTGTAGATCTCGCCTGTCTCGCTGGTCGTCGGGTAGCCGACGGGCGCCAGGTTGGTGTGGTTGAAGAGGTTGAACAGGTCGGCGCGGAACTGGGTGGAGATCCGTTCGGTGACTCGGGTCGCCTTGATGACCGCCACGTCGACCGCACTGTAGCCGGGACTGTAGTTCTGGCCGCGGCGCGTGGTCGAATAGGTTCCCTGGTCCGGATCGACGAAGGCGTTGGGGTTGAACCACTGAACCACGCCGTCCACGATGGCGTGGGAAACACCGGAGCTGGGGTTCTTCATCACCTGCACCGCGCGATCGGCATTTTCGCCGTTCCCGCTGACGTTCGAGCTGGCGATGACGGTATAGGGGATTCCGCCGTGGAACGAGAAGCCGGAGTTGACCTCCCATCCGTGGGTCAGGCGCTCCGGCCCGCGAAGTGCGGGGACGACGTAATCGAGGTAGCCGGTGAGGGTGTGGCGAGTGTCGAAGTCCGAGTTGCCGTATTCGGCTTTTTCGTCGAGCGGGTTCTGCGCCACATAGGGGAGCAGGCCGGTTTCGTAATCCAGAGCGTGGGACCAGGTGTAGCCGATCGAGGAAGTGAGCGAGTGCCAGCTCTGCAACTCCAGCGTGGTCTGGAGCGAGTTGTAGTTGGAGCCGAGGTTGCTGGTGGCCTCGTCGATCACGCCGAAGTTGGGGAACTGACTGAAGTAGGGCCGGGAGCACTGAAGGTTGTTCCCCGCCGAGGTGGATGTGGCGCCGCTGTAGGCCGCCGGGCAGGTGGTGGAAGTGTACGGAACGGAAGCGAATTCGCTGCCCAGAGCGCCCGGATTGATGTCCTGAAGGCCTTCCAGGTGTGTTGCCTTGTCGGCCACGTAGCCGACCTTCCAGATGACGGAGTTCGTGAAGCTGTGCTCGATGTTCAGATCCCAGTCCTGGCCGTAGGACTGGCGGAAGTGCGGGGCAAAGGTGGAGATGCTGATGACGCCTTCGCCGGCCAGGGCCTGGGCGAGCGAATAATAGAACGGCTTGCCGCTTTGGATGACGGTCGGTAAGCCGGAGGCCGCGGCGACCTCGCTGATGCCAGCCGGATTGAGCCCGGGTCCGAAAACGGGAATGTTCTGCGCGCCGCTGTTCTGCAAAATCGCCTTCATGTAGATGGAGTCGGAGTAGATTCCGTAGCCGCCGCGCACAACGGTCTTGGTTGTGATCTGCTCGGCGAACCCGACGCGGGGACTATAGCCGCCCCAGAACTTGGGGTAGATGCTGGGCACGTCCTTGCCGGCTACCGCGAGGCCGCTGGACAGCGAGGGATCGAAGATCGAGAGGTCCTGGTACTGCGAGTGCACCGGCCCCTCGTAGTCGTAGCGCAGGCCGAGGTTGAGGCTCAACTTCTTGGTCAGCTTCCACTGGTCGCCCGCGTAAATGGCGAAGGTGTTGACGAAGACCTCGCGTTTGGGGTTGCCCTCGACGATCGACGATGCGGAGGGATCGAAGCAGCCGGCAAGAAAGTCGGCCAGCTCCAGGGTGTTGGAGTCGGAGGTGGGCGAAGTGGCGTTGGGGTTTGTGGCCAACGCGGTGCACGGAGTGGAGCCATTTCCAGCCCAGGGGCCCTGCGTGCCGTCGAAGTAGACTGTGCCGCGCTGGCCGGTCTGGTAGAAGTCGTCCACCTCGGCCACGCGGATTTCGCCGCCGAAGTTGAACTGGTGCGCGCCATGGGTCCAGTTCAGGTCGTCGTCGACGTGGCCGGTGAGGTCGTTCCGTCCCGAGGGGGCGGTGACGCCGAGCGGATCGAAGCCGGTGTCGTTGCCGGTCAGGCCGTTGCCGCTGGTCGGGGGGCCGATCACGAGGTGAGGCGATCCGGCCAGCGTGGACGACGTGACGCCGGTGTCAAGGCCCAGGCCGACAGGGTCGAAGTCCGTATCGGCGTCTGCAAAGACCTGGTTGAAGTAGCTCACGCCGAAGGCGAGCTGGTTACTGAGCGAAGCGGTAAGAACGCGGTTGTAGATCAGCGAGAGGTTGTTGACATGGATCGGCGCGTCTTCGAAATACGGAGCGAGCTGCGATTGCGAAGGCGCCTGCTGCGTTCCCTGGCCGATAAACCAGCGCGTCGAGATGTGGTCCTTGCTGGTGGGATTGGCGTCGAACTTGATCACGCCGTTGAAGCTATGACCGGTGGTGTCGGCGTTGTTGCGGTAGTTTCCGGGGTTGTCGTTGGAGGCGATCGAGGCATTCTGCCCGACGACCGAAGTGGGCCACAAGCCGGGGAGCGTGCCGTTGCCGTAGAGCAGGTTGGTCGACACTGTGTTGACGGGCACGCCGAAGGCCGTCAGGACGGCTTTGGCGTCCTGCACGTAGGCCCAGGTGGGCTCGGTGGCGCCGCCGGCGGCGCCGATGGTGAAACCCTGGTGTTCGCCGCCCATGAAGAAGAAGAGCCGGTTCTTGAGGATCGGTCCGCCCAGCGAGAATCCGTAATGCTGGTTGCGCGAGATGGTCTTGGAGGTCAGGAAAGGGTTTGTCGCCTCAAAGAACTCGTTGTGGTTGAAGTAATAGGCGCTGCCGTGCAGGGAGTTGGTTCCGGACTTGATGACCAGGTTGGCCGTGCCGCCGGAGTTGCGGCCGGTGGTGGTGGTGCCGGAGAAGACGAAGTCGAAGTTCTCGATGGCGTCGACAGGAAAGATGACGCCGGCAATGGCCGAAACGCCGCCCTGATTGACGGCCGGCTCGTTCCACCACAGGTCGTTGTTGTCGGTGCCCTCGATCTGCCAGTTGGTTGCGTTGGAGCGTGTGCCGTTGATGCTGCCGTTACCGGCGCCGCCGCCCGTGGACATTCCCGCGAAGCCCGTCGTCTGAGCCAACATCTGCGTAAAGTCGCGCCCGCTGTTGGGCAGGTTCTGCACTACGGTTGTGGTCAGCGCCGTCGATTGCAAGTCCGTGACGGTGTCGAGCGTGAGCGCGTCGGCGGTCACCTCGATCGTCTCTCCGGTGGAGGCAATACGCAGCTTGATGGGCAGTGTATAGGCGCCGCCAGCGGCAACCGGAATCTTGTCGACCTTGAAGCTCTGAAACCCCGCGGCCGACACGGAAACCGAGTAACTGCCCAGAGGAAGGTTGGCGAAGGTGAAATCCCCGGCGCTGGAACTGACCGTCTTGTACGTCGTCGAGGTTCCGGTCTCTACGGCCGTCACCTGGGCGCCCGATACGACAGCGCCGGATGGGTCGACGATGGTGCCCGTGATCCCTCCGCGATAGGTTTGAGCGTGGCTGTGCTGCGCGAGCAAGGCGAAACCGGCCAGGGCAAGAACGATTCCGAGACGTGCTTGGACATCCTTCAGGCGAATCATGGTATAGAACTCTCCTCCGGTCCCGCGATAGATGGCGCAGAGCCAGCTTCACCGTTTTTTCGGGAGTTGTACTAAGATACGCATGAAATTCATCAGGATTCAATGAAGAAATTCCGGTGGAAAACCGGAAAAGGCGCCGTGCCGGGCGCCGCCGCAACGGATCAAGGGGAACAGAAAGGCCAAGGAGAGCGGGCACCGGGAAATGCGTTACCGGCCCCGCCCTTCGCAGGCAGCCGGAGCGGCATGGCGCTTCGTGTTCCACGCCGTGTGCCGGCGCGATTCAGCGGTGCTTGGTCTTTTTGGGAGCTTTGGCCGGCTTTCTCCCCGGGCTCGTGTATTGTCTGGATCGGCGCCAGGTCCGGCCCGATGCGCTGCACCCGGGTATCGATCATCTCGTAGTCGATCGTCCGCGGAGCCGCGGGCCGGGTGATTCCGGTGGCCGGGTCGGTGGTCACGTCGTTGCTCGCCGCCAACTGAAAGCCGAAGGCAGGAGCGCTCCCGGTTGCCGTACTGCGGCTGGAGATGCGCACCGGCAGAAACCCCCGGATGGGATGGAGCCGGAAGGCCGTCTCATACCGGTGGTGCTTCAAACTCCACGTAAAGACGCGCACATCGTCGAAGTCGAACGGCAAGCCGGACTTGAGAGGGGCCAGCACGGTCAGGTATTCGCCGACCTGGTGGTTGGGCGTATCGGTTCCCGGGTCGGTCACTTTGGTCAGCATCCAGCACCCGATGAAGCGTTGTTCCTCGCCGTACTGGGCAACTTCCTGAGGAACATCGACGTCGAGACGGCTGCCGAGCAGCCAGCCGACGCGGCCCTGGGCATCGCGCGCCAGCCACCAGTCTTCCATCTCCGGCGGCTCGGTCTCCTGCGCGCTCGCCAGCGAGGCCTGCTTCGGCGTCCCCGGCTTTATTGGCGGGGCGACCGGCGCACTTTTTCCGTTCTCGGCAGGCTTCGCCGCGCCGGTATTCGGAAGCGGTCCATAGGCCTCGGAGGGTTTCTTGGGCGCCGACGCCCGCGCCAGCAGTTGGACCTTGGAGTCGCCGGGAAGTAAATAGAAGCGCTCCGTCTCGCGGCCCGGCAGCAGGTGCATGGCAAGATCGTCGCGAAGGGTTGCCGAAACCGCCGCCGGGTCGTCCTTGTGCTGCTGGGCGAGCTGCACAAACCCGTCGTAGGTCCTGGCATCGATCACCGCGTGCTCTTCGATCCAGCCGATTTCGTTGTTGCCGGTCTTGACCTTGAGGAATCGTTTGCCGCGCTCGAGGACCTCAAGCGGCTGCGCGTTCCGGACCTGGCAAACACGGTTGGACACCGGGGCCACGCGGTCGTGGAGATAGGTCTCGCGAATCGACACATAGACCGTCTCATGCTGTTGGTGACGGAAGCGGCCGCATCCGGCGAGAAATACGAGGCAGCACACGACCGCGACGGGCAGCTTGACGACAGTCAAAAAGCGCCTGAGACGGGTGAGATGAGAGGTTGGAAAACGAGTGAACACAGCTTGCCGGACTCGCCTTGAGGATAGCACTTCTCCGGCGGTCAGCTGTCGCTGATCAGTAATCAAAGGTTGGCCTGCGATCTGAGCGCCAACAAGGCGGCGACTGTGAACTGCGAATCTTGAACCGCGAAATGCTATCTACGGTTGCGCGACGATGGCAATGGCTCCCACGGGATCGGTCCCGGTGGTAGAAGTGATCACGGAGGTGAGGGTTCCGGAGCTCATGGTGTAGGCTTCGAGGTCGGGATCGCCGCTGGAGGTCGATCCGCCGTTGGAGGCCGCGAGCACGAAGTTGTCGTCGTTGTCCTCGGCCAGGCCCAACGGATAGATGCCGGAACTGATGCTGCTGACCGAAGCCACGGTGTACACGGAATCCGATTCGGAGATCGAGAAACTATCAATTTTGCCGGTTGAGCTCTCGCCGGTGCCATTGGCAACGTAGACGTAGGAGCCCGACGCCAGGGGCAGAATGGCATGAGGCGCGAGTCCGCCGCTGGCAATCGGCGAGCCGGATGCTTGTGTGAGCGTGCCGCTCAGGGAGCTGTATTCGAACACGCGTAAACCACCCGAGTCCGCCGCGGAGTTGGCCAGCGTCTCGCCAATGTAGAAGAGGCGCTCGCTGGGGTCCACGGCGACCGACAATGCGGAGCCGCCGCTGTTGGCGACGGCAATGTTCTTGGCCGTTGAGCCGAGGGGATTGGTGTTCGAAGTGGAGAACGGCACGGCGATGGTTCCGCCGGTCCCGAGGGCGACAAAGAGATAATCGTCATCGGGCGACAAGACCATTTGCTCGACCGCGGCATCGGAGACAGAGAATACCTGGTTTCCGGTCGTGCCGGTGAGCTTCCCTGTGGAGGAGGAGATGGAATAGGCATTCAACTCGACCTCTCCGCTGGATGGGATATATGCGTCGATCAGCCATGAATTGCTGGCCTGAAGGGCCAAGGCGATGTCGGAGGAGATGACGTCTCCGCCGTTTCCGATGGTCAAAGCGCCGCTGGATCCAATGGTGTAGACGTAGATTCCGTTTACGGTGCCGACATAGAGAAGATCGCCGTTCGGCGTGATCGCCATCGAGTAAGGCACAGCCGAAAGCGAGTAGGGGCTGCTGGAGAGTTCCTCAAGGGTGCCCGAGGAAATATAGTATGCGGCGATCGTCTCCTTGGTTTGGTTCAGGACATAAAAGTAGCCGCTGGAGTCCGTCGTAGTGGTTGTCGTGGTGGTCGATGAGGGAAGGTCCCAGAACCCCTTACATCCGGCGGAGAGCGCGGCAAGGACCAGCCCAACAAAGACAAGCGCAACAACGATTCGACTTCCGTTCTTCATCGTGACTCCCCGGTCATGGCCTTGCCCAGTCTGTTTGGCTCGGCCGCAATCCGCAACCGGCTCTGTTCACAGCGTACCGCCAGATCGCGCATTTTGTCCCGTTGCAGGAATTCGATGCGCAGGCAGACGGACTGTCATCCATAAAGACGCGGCGGGAGACGATTCGCTCGGTTCTGGAGGCCGCGATGCGGAATCGGGCGGCCGTCGAAATCACTGGCAAGGCTCGAGAAGTTCGGGATCGTTGTTGCGAGGATTCCCGACGCGGCGGCTCACCGGCCAGGCGACCATCCGCTCGGCCGGGAAGGGCAGGAGCAGGTCCAAGGGTAGCCGCTCCGGAGCGGACGGCTCCATCCAGCGGCTGTAATCCTTCGGCTCCAGGATCACGGGCATGCGATTGTGGACGGGTCGGAGAACCTGGTTGGCGCCGGTGGTGAGGATGGAGAAGGACTCCAGCGCTTGGCCTTCCTTCGGCAGCCATCGCTCCCAGATCCCAGCGAACGCGCAGGGTTCTCCGCTTTTGAGAGCAAAGGCAAACGGCTGCTTGATGTTGGCGCCGGAATGCGCCCATTCGTAAAAGGCGTCGGCGGGAATGAGGCAACGCCGCTTGCGCAAGGCCTCGCGAAATGCAGGCCTGGAGGCGGCCTCCTCGGCCCTGGCATTGATTGTGGAGTAGCCGATCTTCGCGTCCCTGGCCCAGAACGGGACAAGCCCCCAGCGAAGCAGCGCAAATTAGCGCTCCGCCGTATCGCGACCGAGACGCACGATCGGCTGCGCGCTCTGCGGCGCAACGTTGTAACTGGGAGCGAACGGAGGAAGCTCCTCGAGATCCACACCGAACCAATCGGCAAGAACTTCGCGGGTCGACCGGCGCGCAAACCGTCCGCACATAGGAGGATGATAAGCCGGCTTCCGCTTGCCGGGCGATGGCGAGCTAACGTGCGGCCAGAGAATTAATTGGGACGACCGTCGGCGGCGGCGCGGCGGCGGAAACGGTCGTCGACCGGCTGCCGGCCCTGAAAGCCGGCCTCGAGAGTGTGCCAGTACTCAATGGCGGGCTCACCCACGCGCCAGCAGAGCAAAACCACCTGATCGTCGACACGGCACGGGAAATCGAGCAGTCCAGACTCGAGATCTTTCACCTGAACGCCGATGGCGTCGATTTCGGCGATGCTCTCGCGGACGCGCTTGAGATGGGCCTCCATCTCGGCGCGCTGCTTGGCAACGTCGGCGGGGTTCACCTGCAGTCCGCCGGAGAAGTAGATGCGTTGAACAAGGCTGTTGATCCCCGACTCAACCGATTGGGCGGAGCGTTTGCCCTCCATCGCGCGCTTGAGCAGCGACTCGAGCACGGGGAGCAGCGATTGCGCTTCGTCGAGAGTGAAGGTCCTCATCGGATCGGCCTTCCATACAGAATACGACGAAGCAGGAAGGGAGACAGTTACAGCCGGCGCTTGCAGGCCCCGCGCAGGGCCGCGACGGGGGGCTTTCTCGGTGCTGAATAGCCTCAGGCCGGATGCAGACCGGGAAGCCCGCGCCGCAGCCGCGGCCGGTCCTGTGGATAAGAGGGGGGATTTACACGCCCGTCACATTCGGGCGTGTGGCGCAGAGCGGACGCCGCTGACGACAGCGATAGAGAAATCCCGGGCGAGGGGCAAAAAGGCCAAGGAATACAAGAAAATCCGTGGGATTTGAGATGTTGCTGAATTGGATACTTGACCGGTTACGAGTGCGTGTTACCGGGGCGCGTGACTCATGACCATTGTGCCGTTGACACCCCCCCCATTCTCTCCTATTGTCGAGAGGCGATAGTAATCTTCTTGGTCGTGAGCGTCGTCAGTTCGCACCGCGTTTTTCAGGGGCCTTGTTCAACGCTCTTGGGAGCATTCAGGGCTCATGCTTCCCTTGGGGGTTGGCCCATTAGGCAACGGCCGAACGTCCTCAAGTTGCTCGTTGGACGCTACGATAAACGAAAACCGATCAAACGGTTAATCTAAAGCCGAGCAAGAGGCTCATCCCTCGATTCACTTGTTGATTTTTGCTGCGCGGAACCCCTGTTCAGCTTCCAGCAGGGTTCGTGTTCTCAGTTCTCGGGGCCTTGCACGATCGCGTCTTGAGGATGCCAGAGATCGTATTCATCCTGGCGTGAGTCGGGTTTCGAGTTGACGAGAGTTCCGGGTGGCAGCGCATCTCCAGAAAGAGGCCTTGGTGAAACCCCTCCTCCTTGTCTTGACTGAGATTCAGGATGCGAAAACTCGCGCTCTGGTCAGCATGGTGCTCGAAAGCGCCGGCCATCGAGTGATCGAGGCGGGCGGTCGCGTCCAAACCCGCACACTTCTGAGCAATGGACTTCAGCCGGATCTTCTGATTTGTGAGTCTGCACCGAACGATGCAGCGGAAAGCGCCTCCTATCGTGAGTTATTGAATCTCGCTCCCGCAAGAAGCATTTGTCTGATTACAAGAGTGAGCGAGCAGGGACTTTACCGGGAAGCGGATGAATTGGGCATCAAGCGCGTTCTTACGATGCCGTTGACGCGCGAAGACGTGGAGTCCGTGATCGATCCAGCGGCTCCTGCGCGGCAAGAACACCCTGCGGGGCGCGCCATTGCCTACGCCTGCACGAAGAATGTTGCTGCCGGGCCGCGCGATTTCGCGGTTTCGGCGAGCGCTCCCGAGGGCAAGTTCGCGCTGCCGTACGTGGAAGAGCTGGGCGGCAACGACTTCTTTCTTGCGGCGTCGCCTGCGATGTTCGAGATTCACCGTCAGATCAAACTGCTGGCGGACATCGACGTGAATGTCCTGGTGCTGGGCGAAAGCGGAACGGGCAAGGAAGTCGTAGCGCAACTGATTCACAGGAACTCGCGACGGTCCAAGGAGAGATTCCTGAAGGTGAACTGTGCGGCCCTGCCGGCCGAGTTGCTTGAGAGCGAGATGTTTGGTCACCGGCAAGGCGCTTTCACCGGAGCCATCAACGACCGTCCGGGCAAGTTCGAGCAGGCAAACCGCGGGACATTGCTGCTCGACGAGATCGGTGAAATCGGGGTGCAGATGCAGGCCAAACTTCTGCACGTTCTACAGGATGGCCAATTTGCCCGCCTGGGGGCACAGGAAACGACCAAGGTCGACGTGCGGGTTCTGGCCGCCACGAATGTGCGAATCGAGGACGCACTGCTCAATCAGGCATTCCGAGAGGATCTGTATTACCGTCTCAGCGTGTTTACGATCAAGGTTCCCCCGCTGCGCGAGCGCCGCGAGGAAATCCCGTATCTGATCGAGGAGTTCATTCGCCGGTCGCCGGCAGAGATGACCAATGGGTTTGGAAGCAGTTTTCCCTCCCGGTTGATGGATGCCGCGCTGCTTTACGACTGGCGCGGAAACGTCAGGGAACTGCGCAACTTTGTAACGCGGACCATCGTGATGCGCGACGCCGACTCCGCGGCCCGGGAACTGGAAACCAAAGTAGCGGCGTCGGGGATTGCGGAATCGCAGGACGGGCCGGTGGAGGCATCCCAATGTGTGGGGATCCGGTCGATCGTGCGCGACGTGAAAGCGCGCACCGAAGCGCAAATGATCCAGAGTGCGCTGGAGAGCTTTGGCTGGAACCGGCGCCGAGCCGCACAGTATCTCGACATCAGTTACCGCTCCCTTCTCTATAAGATCCAGCAACATCACCTGAGGCCCTGGGCAGCCGCAGAGGTCCGGCAGCCATTCCCGGAGGAAGTCAGGTCCGCGCACCCCAATGCGGTGTAGCGAGACGCTGGAAGGGCGAAGAGAAAACAGAAGCAGTTTTGTTGGGATTTGATTCCCAAGGGAGGACTGCGGGCTCAAGTCGATGATCCCCAGCACAAGGGGGGCACTGCAAACAACTGGTAAGAAGTGTGCAAAGTCTTGCACACATCGAATGCAGCTCCAGGAGCAAGGGAATCGGTGCTGCGCATATGTCACTTATTTTCAATACTATAGCCGGTCACTGAACTTTTACGATCCAACGGGCTCGTGGTTGCCCACGTGCACATCGATCAGCGGAGTTGTCCGGTTTCCTTTGCATTCTATGGCCATCGACACGATCCAGAGCTTTCGAATCGATCCGCAGGATTTGCCGAGTGAGGCAGTCATTTTCGGCTGCACCTCGGCGATGCACGATATCCGGAGCAAGATCGACTGCGTTCTTTCGAGCGAACTGCCGGTTCTGATCCAAGGGGAAAGCGGGACGGGCAAAGAGGTGGTGGCCCGGTTCCTGCACACGCGATCGGATCGGCACGATGCGCCCTTTGTGAAACTGAACTGCGCTGCCATCCCCGCCAATTTGCTCGACGGTGAACTGTTCGGCTACGAGAAGGGGGCGTCCGGCGGCGCCTCGGAGGCAAGGGCGGGATTGGTTGAAATTGCCGACGGCGGCACATTGTTTCTGGATGAGATCGGGGACATGAGCCGGGAACTTCAGACCAAGCTGCTTGGCTTGCTTGAGCGCCGCACAACCACGCGGATTGGAGGCTTCCACGAGCAGTGTGCGCGCGTGCGCGTAGTTTGCGCAACGAACGTCGACTTATGGCAAGCTGTCCGATCGGGCGCCTTCCGCGAGGATCTCTTCTACCGGCTCGAAATGATCTCTCTGCGCTTGCCGGCCCTGCGCGAGCGGAAGAGCGACATCCCGCAGCTCTGTGAGCACCTTCTCGACAAACTGGCCCGGCAATTCAGAAGGACCGCGCCGCAACTGAATCCGGCGACATTGCGCCTGCTGCAGCAATGGAGTTGGCCGGGAAACCTGCGCGAACTAGAGAACTGGATCGCACGCGCCATCATCCTGGGCGATGACGAAGCACTGAGCGTGGAGCTCAGGCGTCAGGTGGAGATGGCCGATCCGTTTGCCGGCTGGCGGCCCCGGCTGAGTTCAGTCAGAGATGTGTCGCGCGGGCCGGCTTTGGCGGCGAAAGACTTGCTGATTCTCAAGGCACTTAGGGCGAATCGGTGGAACCGCCGGAGAGCAGCGCAAGAGCTGAACATGAGCTATCGTTCGTTGCTTTCCAGGTTGCGAGAGGTGGGACGGCCGCAAAGGTTTAGATATCACCGGGGACCGACCTTGACGAATTAACGATGGAATCGGAGCCGATGTGCCCAGGATTCGGAATGCAGCACGGTTGGGAACGGGAAGCGCCGCATCGAGAATCCGATCGATTCCGGGGAGTTTGGATGGAGGCCGATGTGGCGATCAGTGGTTACCGGGGGGGTGGCCGGCTGATGACGCCGGTAATGGCGCCAGATGAGTTACGGGCGGTTGACCCCGCAAAACCGGGCAAAGACGGTGGAGATTTCAGGGGCGGTTACCGAGGGTGGCCTGAAAGTGTTACCGGGGTCGAAGTGGCTAGCACGATTTGGGCATTGTCACTTTGATGGTGGCTCCAGGATTATGAAAACAAGACTTTTGGGCTCCGTATTATGGTCGTGATTCACCTCGATTCGCTTGCCCGGATCGAGACGGATGTGGGGGAAGAAGGAAACTGGGTTTTCGGTGGGATGTGACCCACAGGGCGAAGCTATGTCCTCGCGGGTCGGACTGTGGTTGTGAGTCGCAGGGGAATCAGGGAGGATGAATGCCGGCGCCAGGGGGCCTCGAAGCCAGTATGGACAATTCCGCGGCATGGTGGGCGCTTTACACGCGCCACCAGCACGAGAAGGTCGTGGCGGAGATGCTCTTGGCAAAGGGCTTCGATGTGTTCCTGCCGCTCTATGAGTCGACTCGCCGATGGAAGGACAGAAGAAAGCTACTCGCTCTTCCCTTGTTTCCGTGCTATCTTTTCGTGCGCGGCGGTCTCAACCGCAGATTGCAGGTTCTGACGACTCCGGGTGTGCACATGATCCTGTATCGCGGAGATCATGTTGCGGTCATCCCGGAAGAGGAGATTGAAGCGATTCAGAAGGCGGTCGTGGCTCCGTCTCGCATCGAGCCTCATCCGTATCTAAAATGCGGCATGCGGGTTCGGGTGACGCGAGGCGCTCTGGAGGGAGTTGAAGGAATTCTGGCCCGCAAGAAGAACGTGTTTCGCCTGGTTCTTTCCGTGGACATGCTCGCGCAATCCGTGGCGGTAGAAGTCCACGCTTCCGATGTCGAGCCTTGCGGCTCTGCCGGCTTCGATCGAGCGCCTGTTTCCGCCCCGTTTTGCGCCGGCCAGGGCCAACTGCTCAGTCCCGGTTCGCCGCGCACCGTTCCGTGCTAGGAGCCGGAGTTGTTCCCGGATTCAAAGGTGTCGATGTACCAGAGGCCGACGAACCGTTCCCGTCCTCGCCGCCGATTCCAGACGGCCAATTGAAAGGACGGTCGATTCAAGTTCGCGGTGTGCAGTCAAGATCAGCCGGGTCAGGCCGGTTGAGGAGAGCTGGAATGAAGAGCTACGCCAGATTTGCGTTGAGTGTCTGCGTTCTTTCGATGGTCCCGTTCTGCGGGAGCATGAGGGGGCAAGTCGCAGCTTCGAACCCGCCGGGAAATGAAACGCCGGCGGCCCAGGCTCCGGCGCCGCCGACGCCGCCGGAAGCTTCGCCAAAGGGGGCCCAGGCCGGCGACAGCTACGTTATTGGGGACGATGACCTGCTGGCGATCAGTGTTTGGAAGGAGCCGGACCTTTCCAAGCAGGTTCCGGTGCGGTCAGACGGAAAGATATCCCTGCCCCTGATGGGAGAAGTGCAAGCGGCCGGCCGAACGCCGCTCGAACTGGAGCAGGAAATCACCGCCAAGCTTAAGAACTTCATCACCGACCCCCAGGTGACGGTGATCGTTCAGCAGATCAACAGCCAGAAGTTCAATATCCTCGGCCAGGTGGCGAAGCCGGGCTCGTTTCCGCTGACGAACGGAGAGACGATCGTCGACGCCATCGCCGCGGCGGGCGGGTTTAGGGACTTCGCGAAGAAGAAATCCATCTACGTTCTTCGCCAGAACGCGGAAGGCGGCGAGTCGAAGATCGACTTCAATTACCAGGAATTCATCAAGGGCAAGGATCCGGCCAAGAACATAGCTCTCAGGCCACGTGACACAATCGTGGTGCCCTAAAGGCGGTGCGCCCCATGTCAGCACGAATCACATTGTTTCTTCTAATTGCCGCGAGCATCCCCGTTTGGTCGCAGGTTGAGCCGAGCGCGACGGGGGCGGACGCAAACACCCTTGACGATACGCAGATGATGATGCCGGCGCCGACCAGTGGGATCCCCTATCCGAACCAGTCGACGACAGACGCGCGATCGAACTACCTGGGAGCGGGACTGGCGGTACGCGGGGCATACATCGACAACATTCTTCCCGGCGGGACGGCAACGCCGGTGAACGACTTCAACTACTCGATTCTTCCTACCGTGAGTCTGCAAAGCACGACGACGCGTCAAGGGGCGAGAGCCAACTACAGCCCGAGCTTCATCTTCTACAAGAACACCAATTCACTCGACACTGTCGATCAGAACGCGTCGGCGGTCTACCAGTACCGCATCAGCCCGGAAGTTGCCTTCAGCCTGCAAGATTACTTTGCCAGGACATCGAACGTATTCGACCAGTCGTCTTTCTTTTCGGGGGTCGGCGCTTCCGGATCGACGCAACTCCCAATCTCCGTTGTCATTGCGCCATTCGCGGAGCAGTTGACAAATGAATTAAGCGGCAACTTGGGTTATCAGTTTGGAAGAAACGGGATGGTGGGCGTAGGAGGATCGGAAGCGATCTACGATTTGCCGAACGGCGCGCAAGCCGCGGGCCTCTACAAGTCGCATTCGGAAGGGGCGATGGCATATTACAGCCGACGGCTGTCTCGTTCCCAATATGCGGGCTTTGTTTACGAATACGATCGGGTTTCCGAGCTGCCGACGACTGGGCACGTCGAGATCCAGGAGCACTCGTTCCTGCCCTACTACACTTTCTATTTCAGCCGGGCATTTTCGATTTCCCTGTCCGGCGGGGCCGCGCGCGTCGACATTGCGCAGAGCTCATCGCCCGACACGAACTCATGGGCGCCATCGGGGGTCGCGAGCCTTGGCTGGCAGGGAACGCGTGGCAGCTTCTCGGGCAGTTACAAAAGGACGGTCTCCGCGGGAGGCGGCCTACTCGGCGCATACAATACGAATAGCGTCAGCGCCACCGGGGGTTGGGAACTTGCGACAACATGGTTCGGAAATGTGGCGTTTACCTTTTCAAACATAACCACCCAGGGGCCCCAGTTGACCACCTCATCCGAGGCGGGGAACGCCGCAGTGGGCCAGGTTTCGGTGACCCACGCGATGGGTGAGCGATTCGCGCTGGGATTTGGATATCAGCGCCTTCACCAGGAATACGCCGGCGTGGCCGTGATTGCAGCCGACCCGGACAGCAATCAAGAGTACTTCACGTTGACGTATCAGCTAAAGAAACCACTGGGGAGATGACGATGCCGGAGATTCACGAAGAACATGAGCCGGAGTCGCTGGATGTCGGGCGGATCTTCGGTATCCTGCGGCGCCGGCACCTGCACTTTCTGATTCCCCTCTTTGCCGGATGGCTCGTGGTCTGGATTGCAAGCTGGGTTCTGCCGCCACGCTATAAGTCGACCACGACGATTCTGGTCGAGCAGCCCACCATGCCCCAGAACTACGTTCTGCCGAACATCAACGACGATCTGCAGTCCCGGTTGCAGAGCATGTCGACGCAGATCCTGAGCCGGACCCGGTTGCTCATGATCATCGAACGGCTGCACCTGTACGGCGGGGCGGGAGACTCGTCGACGGCCGAAGAACGGGTCGATAAGATGCGTAAGGACATCTACGTCGAGCTGGTGCGCGATCCTCAGCGGCAGGACATATCGGCCTTCAAGATCTCTTACTCGGCGAAGGATCCGCACGTTGCCCAGCAGGTGACCGGAGAGCTTACGAACCTGTTCATCAACGAGAATCTGAAGACCCGCGAGCAGGAATCGGAGGGGACGACAAGTTTCATCGAGAGCCAGCTCGAGCAGGCGCGCGAAAGCCTTTCGGAACAGGAAGCGAAGGTCCGGCAGTTCGAAGCGCAGCATGAAGGAGCACTGCCGACTCAAGAGGCAAGCAACCTGCAGATCCTTGCCGGGCTTCAGGCGCAACTGCAAAACGAACAGGACGGTTTGAATACTGCGAAGCAGCAGCGGGTATACCTCCAGGCGATGCTTTCCGAAGAGAAGGCGGCGCAGAGCAAGAACCGCCCGCTCAACTCAGATCAACCCGGACAGGTGGGGCCGGCGGACCTGGCTTTAATTGATCAGCAACTCGACAAGCTCAGGGACCAATTGGCCGACCTCAGTTCCCGGTACACCGACCGGTATCCCGACGTTCAACGTCTGAAAGATCAGATCGCCAAGCTGGAGGCGCAGAGGAACAGCGTTGTCGCGGCGCTGAAACGAAGGGCCGCGGAGCCGAAGGCCGATAGCGACAGTCCGGCCGCGAATGCGGTGGTGGACCCTGCCGGCAGCGCCGCGATCCGGCAACTGCAAGGGCAACTGCAGGCCAACCAACTGGAGATCGCAAACCGGGAGAGCGCGATTGAGGGGCTGAAGACCCGGATCAACGAGTACCAGGGCCGGCTCAACTTGACTCCGGCCACGGAGCAGGAACTGGCCGACCTGACCCGCGGCTACGAACAGTCGAAGGCGAATTACGACGATCTGCTAAAGAAGAAGAACCAATCGGAGATGGCGACCAGCATGGAGCAGATGCAGCAGGGAGAGCGATTCACCATGCTGGATCCGCCGAGCTTGCCGACAAAGCCCGACTTCCCGAATCGGCTGAAATTCTGCGGAATCGGCCTGGGTGTTGGCTTGGCGCTCGGCTTGATTGTTGCGGGGAGCTTTGCACTTCTTGACGATCGCTTGTACACGGAAAAGGAAATCAAGGCTCTTCTGCCGGTAGCCGTGATCTCCGAGATTCCCGAAGTAGCCAGCCCGCTCGACGAGCAGATAGCAAAGCGAAAGCAGGCGTGGGGTTGGGCTGCCTCCGCACTTGTACTGGTGACAATCGTCGCCGGCTCCGTTTTCAGCTATCTGCGCAACTAGGCGCCGATTCGCAATGTATAAAGCGTACTTTCATCTCAAGCGCAACCCGTTCGATCTGACGCCAGATCCGCATTGCTTTGTGCCCACCCCAAGACACAACGAGGCGCTGGCCGCGCTTTACTACGGAGTGCGGCGGCATAAGGGCTTCGTCGTGGTCACCGGCGAAGTGGGAACCGGGAAGACGCTGCTCCTGCGCTGCCTGCTGCGGCTACTGGAGAACAGCAAGGACGTGGCTTATGCTTATCTGTTCAACAGCAGGCTGGCGCCGACGGACTTTCTGCAATACGTTCTTTCCGATTTTGGGCTGCCCGCGTCGGGGAAGAACAAGTGTGAATTGCTGCTGGATTTGAGCAAGTTTCTCGTTGCGCGGGGCTCAAGGCAGATGACCACCGTTCTGATCGTGGACGAGGCGCACGACCTTTCGCCTGACACGCTGGAGGAGGTTCGGCTGCTTTCGAATCTGGAAACGGCCGAAGACAAACTGCTGCAGATCATCCTGGCCGGCCAGCCGGAGCTGGACAAGAAACTGGACTCCGTCGAACTGAGGCAGTTGAAGCAGCGAATCGCGCTGCGCACGCAGCTTGGCGCGTTGAACGCGAAACAGACGCAGGAGTACATCGAACAGCGCCTCAGGATTGCGGGCGCGGATTCGGCTGCGCCACCCATTTTTTCCGCGCAGGCGATTGCGGCCGTATATTCTTATTCGCGCGGCTTTCCACGCCTCATCAATACCATTTGCGAGAATTCGCTGATCAGCGCTTATGCGCGCCAGTCGCCGACCGCGACGGCGAGAATCGTTGAAGATGTTGCGAACGAATTTCGCCTCGAGGCCTTCGAGCCTGTGCAGGAAGCCTCCTCGGCCGCATCGAGAATCTGACCGCCACTGAACTGAGGAACCATGAGCCGAATTTTCGACGCGTTACAAAGATCGGAAAGCGAACGGGCAGGCACCGACTCAGAAGCGCTGGCCCAAGGGCCGGATCTGCTGAACCGCGCCGAGCGACGTATTACTTCGCGATGGGAATCGGTGACGCCCGCAGAAGTGCGCGGAGCTGAACCAGGGATGGAGGAGCATTCGGTTCCCGGACTGGACTCCATCCTTCGACTAGCGGAAACCGAGGGGCCGAACCTGGTGCAGGCTCCGCCGGCTTCGGAACGGACGGAAGTCCTGAGCCGGTTTCCTTCCTTGCCGATTTCGCTTACGCCGCAAAGCCGCTTGGTCTGCCTGACAGACCGGGAGAATCCGACCGCCGAGGCTGTGCGCTTGCTGGGCGTGCGCCTGCGCGATCTGCGTCGGACCCGCGCCCTCAAAACCGTCCTGATTACGAGCACGATCCCGCGGGAAGGGAAAAGCACGATCTCGGCGAATCTTGCTTGCGCGCTTGCCCACGGGTCCAACGAACGCATCCTGCTGGTGGATGGAGATCTGCGGCGCCCGTCCCAGTCGCAGATTTTTGGGCTTCCTAAGACCCGCGGCGTGTCCGATTCGGTCAAGGAAGAAAACGGAATGCAGACCAGCGTCTATCGACTGGAGGAGCCGGGCCTGTGGATCTTGCCTGCCGGGAGTGCTTCGCGGAATCCACTCGAACTGCTCCAGTCGCATCGGCTTCCGGAGATTATGGGGCAGTTGGCAGGGTATTTTGATTGGGTCGTCATCGACTCGCCTCCGGCCCTGCCGCTGGCGGACACCAGCGTTTGGATGAGATTGGCGGACGGGATCCTCGTGGTGACCCGGCAGGGAACGACTGAGAAGCAGCAACTACAGAAAGGGTTGGAGGCAATCGACCCGCACAAGCTGCTCGGCGTTCTGCTGAACGGGACAATGGCCTCGACCTACAGCGGCTACTACTACCGGCCTTCGGACGAGTCCTAGCATTTTGCAGTCTGTCGATTGGAAACGATGAAGCAACGACCTTGCACCTGTTTCGCGATCAACGGCCATGAACGGCCTCGGTCCAGGAAAGCAAACGGCACCGATTTCGGATTCTTGCACCCCAGGTTCTACCATCCAGGGGAGAAGAAGATAAGATGAACCTAGCGACCTCCATCAGGTCTGATGGCAACGAGTACACCTGCAATCTGCAAGGGAGGAGTATTTCGTGACCCCGACACATCAGCCAAAGACTCAGAATTCCGCTGATCCGCTGTTGGAGTTCACTCCCTCTGTGGATCGCACGCCATTGGACGAGCAGACCTTCCGGCAGATGATTGCGATCGAGCGCAAGCGGACGGAGCGTTCGAAGTCGCCCTTCCTGCTGATGTTGCTGGAAGCGGAGAACGAGGAAGGCCAGAAGGCCAATGGGGCGACGCTCGACAGGGTCGTCTCAGCCCTGCTTTCCTCCAGTCGGGACACGGATCTGATTGGGTGGTACAAAAACCGGGAGATTGTTGGCGCGATGTTCACCGGTTTGGTGGTGACCGACAAACGCGCCATGCTGGACACGTTCCTGGCCAAGGTGACAGCGACTCTAAAAGATGAGCTGACACCGGAACAGCTCAATCAGGTCAAGATATCGTTCCATCTCTTCCCTGACGATTGGGATCACGAAAAGCCGGGCTCGCCCAGCAATGCGGCGCTGTATCCCGACCTGATCAGCCGCGACAAGGGACGAAAGACCGTGCTCCTGATGAAGCGGATCATCGATCTTGCCGGGAGCGCGATGCTGCTGATCCTGTGCTCCCCGCTGTTTCTGGTCATTGCGCTCGCGGTCAAGATGTCCTCGAAGGGGCCGGTCTTCTATCGTCAGCAGCGGGTAGGCCGCTACGGCAGTACCTTCACCTTTCTCAAGTTCCGCTCGATGTACGTGAACAACGACTCCAGCGTTCATCGCGAGTTTGTCACCCGGCTGATTGCCCGCGGGCAAGGTCAAGAGGACGAAAGCGGCAACGGACAGCGCGTGTACAAGCTCAAAGACGACTGCAGGATCACGCGAGTGGGGAAGATCCTGCGGCGCACAAGCCTCGACGAACTGCCTCAATTCATCAACGTGCTCACGGGCGACATGTCGCTGGTCGGACCCCGGCCCCCGATTCCTTACGAACTGGCGGCGTATCAAACGTGGCATCGCAGGCGGCTGCTTGGGGTCAAGCCGGGGATTACCGGCCTGTGGCAGGTGATGAGCCGCAGCAGCGTCGAATTCGACGAGATGGTTCGGCTCGATCTTCGCTATGCATCGACCTGGACCCCATGGCTCGACGTGAAGATCCTGATGCGCACACCGCTGGCCGTCATCAAGGGCTCGGGCGCCTACTGATTTCAATCCAACAACCAAGTACAGCGTCTCCCGGAAGCTGAGAGCGGCGAGCGGGTGTGCGGGCTCGCGCCGGTCGAACAGCGCTGCGCGGGCGCCCTGAATGGCCGGGATAGGGGCGCAATGAAGTGCAAACCGAATCGCCAGCAGGCGCGTTGAGCATTTTTCGGAATCGAGAGCGGACCAACTAGCTTATAGCTCCAAAGGGGAAATGAAGACATGGATTTTGGCGTAATTGGATATGGGTACTGGGGCCCAAACATCGTAAGGAACCTCATGAGCCTCGACGGCTCGGAGGTTCGGGCGATCGCAGAGATCAACCCGTTGGCGCAGGCGCGCGCCCGGAAGGCCTACCCTGGCATGCGGATCACGGCGAGCGCCATGGAAGTGATCTCCGCGCCGGACATCGATGTCATCGCCATCGTCTCTCCGGTGTGGACGCACTATGAGCTGACGAAGGCGGCACTGGAGAATGGCAAGCATGTTTTTGTCGAGAAGCCATTTACCAGCACCGCGGCGCAAGGGGAAGAGCTCGTCAATCTGGCGCAACAGAAGAATCTGAAGATCATGGTCGATCACACCTTCCTCTTCACGGGGGCGGTCAAGAGGATCGGCCAGCTGATCGAGGAAGGTTCGCTGGGAAGGCTCTACTACTACGACTCGACGCGGGTCAATCTGGGCCTCTTTCAGCACGACGTCAATGTGCTGTGGGACCTGGCTCCGCACGATCTGTCGATCATGGACTACCTGATCAAAGCCAGCCCGGAAGCGGTAGTCGCAACCGGACAGGGGCATCTGAACGGTCACGAGGACGTGGCGTTCATGACCCTCTATTTCCCCGACAAGATCATTGCCCACATCAATGTCAATTGGTTGTCGCCGGTCAAAGTCAGGACCACGCTGATCGGCGGAGAGAAGCGGATGATTGTGTGGAACGATCTGGAAGCCGACGAGAAGGTCAAGGTCTACGACAAGGGCGTGAAGATCACGAGCCGGGAGGGTGTTTACGAACTGCTGGTCAGTTACCGCTCCGGGGATATGTGGTCGCCCCAACTGGAGCAGGTTGAGGCACTTCGCCAGGAGATGAACTACTTCGTCGATTGCATCACATCCGGGAAAGAGCCCTTTAACAACGGGGCTGCGGGTCTGAGAGTCGTGCGAATGCTGGAAGCCGGCAACGAATCTATGAACAGAAAGGGAGCCTTCGTCCGCCTATGAATCAGTGGAACTCGATCTCAGAAGACGTAAAGCTTGGCGAGAACGTGCGGTTGGCGAGGTTCGTCAACCTGTACGGCTGCCAGATCGGCGACGAAACGAAGATCGGCGCCTTCGTGGAGATTCAGAAGAACTCGAGCGTCGGCAAGCGATGCAAGATCTCGAGCCACACGTTCGTCTGCGAAGGGGTCGCGATTGAGGACAACGTCTTCATCGGACACGGAGTCATGTTTATCAACGACACCTATCCTCGCGCGACGACCACCGACGGGCAGCTCAAGACCGAGGCCGACTGGAAGGTCGAGCGGACGGTCGTAGGCAAGGGTGCGTCGATCGGCTCGAACGCCACCATCCTGTGCAACGTCAAGATCGGGGAGAATGCGATCGTGGGCGCGGGAAGCGTGGTGACGAGGGACGTTCCGCCAAACACCGTGGTTGCCGGAAACCCCGCGAAGGTCCTGCGGTCCTTGCAGGAGACGCGGAACGAGGAAGTCGATGCCCCGGTTCCGTTTCTCGATCTGGTGACGCCACACCGCGAACTGGAACAGGAACTCGTCGAGTCGTTCCGGCAAAGTCTCCATACCGCGGGGTTTGTCGGCGGCCCGGTCGTCGAGAGGTTCGAGGAGGCATTCGCCGAGTTCTCAAACAGTAGCCATGCCATTGCCGTGAACAGCGGCACGGATGCGCTGCGCTTTGCCATCCTGGCGTGCGGCATCAAGGCCGGGGATGTGGTTCTGACCGTCCCCAATACCTTTATTGCCACAACAGAGGCTATTTCGCAGGCTCGGGCGATTCCGGAATTCGTCGACATCGACGAACACACCTACAACATGTCGGCGCAAATGCTGGAGCGGTTCCTGGAAAAGCAGTGCGTCCGCAACAATACCGGAAAGCTCATCAGCCTGCGCAGCGGGCGGCCGGTGACGGCCATCGTGCCGGTGCACCTCTACGGACAGATGGCGGATATGGACGCGATCCTGAATCTGGCCGACCGCTACAGCCTGACGGTGATCGAGGACGCCTGCCAGGCCCACGGCGCCGAGTACTTCTCCAAGCGCCAAAATCGCTGGATGAAGGCCGGCTCGATGGGCCGCGCGGCGGGGTTCAGTTTCTATCCCGGCAAGAACTTGGGCGCGTGTGGCGAAGGCGGCGCGGTCACCACGAACGATCCCGATGTAGCCGCGAAAGTGAAAATGCTGCGCGACCACGGTCAGGTGAAGAAGTACTTCCACGACCTCGAGGGATATAACGGGCGCCTGGACGCGATTCAAGCGGGAATTCTCCACGCCAAGCTGCCTCATCTGGCGGAATGGAACAAGCAACGGCGGGCGCGCGCCGAGGAATACAACCGGCTTCTGGCGAGTCACGACGGCGTGATTCTTCCCTACGAGCCGTCCTGGTCCCGCGCCGTGTATCACCTCTACGTAGTGCGGACGAGCAATCGCGACGGCCTGATCGAGTACCTGAAAGGCAAGGGGATTGGCACTGGGATTCACTACCCGGTTCCGCTGCATCAGCAGAAGGCCTACGCGTTCCTGAATTACAACCGCGAAGACCTTCCGATCACCACCCAGGTGGCAACAGAGATTGTCTCCATCCCCATGTTTCCGCACCTCACGGCAGCGCAGCAGGAAAGAGTCGCAAAGGAGATCCTTTCGTTCACTCATCGAGTCGGCGATCGGGTGAACAGCAAAGAAGCGGCGTATGCTCCGGCCGGGCCCACGCCATGAATCGCATTCCCATCTAAGAGAGCAGAAGAGGGGAAGGGCGGAACACGGCCTCTAAAGACCCGGACACGTATCTTATGACGACCGAATATCGCGATTCATCCACGGACAACCGGATCATCGGAAAGCAGGAACTGATCCTGGTGACCGGAGCGGCCGGCTTTATCGGCGCAGCAGTGGTAAGGCGGCTCCTGGAGATGGGATTTACCAACCTGCGGTGCCTGGTCAGAACAGAGGTTTCAGCGGCAAGGCTCCGCTCGAAACTGGCGGATGACGCAAGGACCGCGGCCGTTGAAGTCCTCCAGGGAAACCTGCTTTCCCGCGAGGATTGCCGAAGCGCTGCGTCGCAGGCGAGTGTGGTCTTGCACCTGGCAGCCGGGCGGGGCGAAAAGTCTTATCCCGACGCATATATGAATTCCGTGGTGACGACACGCAACCTGATCGAGGCGTCGCTGGCAACCGGCCGCCTGAAGCGGTTTGTCAATGTCAGCTCCTTCTCGGTCTACACGAACCGGAACAAGAAGAAGAGCCGGTTGCTCGACGAGTCGTGCCCCGTCGATGAGCGGCCGGAGCGGCGAGGCGAAGCTTATACCTTTGCGAAGGCCAAGCAGGACGAGATGGTGATGGAGTACGGAAAGAATTCCGGACTCCCGTTCGTCATTGTCCGGCCAGGCCACGTGTATGGACCGGGGAACGAGGCTATCAGCGGGCGCGTGGGAATCGATACCTTCGGGATATTCCTCCACATGGGCGGATGGAACACGATTCCGTTCACCTATGTGGACAACTGCGCGGAGGCGATCGTCCTAGCTGGAATCGTTCCGGGCGTCGAACGGGAAGTATTCAATGTCGTCGACGACGATCCGATGTCGAGCCGAAGATTCCTGCGGCAGTACAAGAAGAACGTCGGGCGATTCCGGTCGTTCTATGTGCCGCATCTGTGCAGCTACCTGCTGTGCTGGATATGGGAATGGTACTCGGCCTGGTCGCAGGGGCAACTGCCTCCGGCGTTCAACCGCCGGCGTTGGAGCGCGTTCTGGAAGAGCACTTCCTACAGCAATCGGCACATCAAGGACCGGCTGGGCTGGAAGCCCGCGGTTTCAATGCAGGAGGGAATGCGGCGCTATTTCGAAGCCTGCCGGGCAAGAGGGGCAAATGCTTAAAGTCGGAATCGTGGGATGCGGGAAGATCGCGGACTCGCACGCGGAGCAGTTGCAGAGAATCCCCGGTTGTGAAATCGCTGGCGTCTGCGACCGCGAGCCGCTCATGGCCAGGCAGCTCTTCGAGCGGTTTCCGGTGGGCGGATACTTCGGCGACCTCGGCGAACTTCTGGAAAGCGCCCGGCCGGACGTGGTTCATATTACGACCTCGCCGGAAAGCCATTTCGACTTAGCCCGCCGGTGCCTGGAGGCGGGCTGCCACGTCTACGTGGAGAAGCCCTTCGCGCTGAATGAGACAGACACCCGCAAGCTGATCGATCTGGCGGAACTGCGGGGCCTGAAGGTTACCGCAGGGCACGACGATCAATTCAGCCATGTGTCGCGCCGCATGAGAGAGCTTATCCGGCAAGGATATCTCGGCGGAAGACCGGTCCACATGGAGAGTTACTACTGTTACGAACTGGGACAATCGGCTTATGCGGCGGCGTTACTGGGCGATAAGTCGCATTGGGTGCGCCGTCTGCCCGGCAAGCTGCTGCAGAACATCATCTCCCATGGCATTGCCCGGATTGCGGAACACTTGACGACCGATTCACCGGAGGTCGTGGCCCACGGCTACATCAGCCCGTGCCTGAAGGAGATGGGGGAGACCGAGATCGTCGACGAGCTGAGGGTGATCATTTCGGAGTGCGACCGGACGACCGCATACTTCACCTTCTCCTCCCAGATGCGGCCTCCGCTTCACCAGTTCCGAATTTACGGCCCCCAGAACGGCCTGATTCTGGATCAGGATCAGGAAACCCTGATTAAACTGCGGGGCAAGAAAGCCAAGAGCTATCTCGAGAAGTTCGCCACGCCGCTAGGCTTCGCGAAGCAGTATTGCTCGAACGTCTCGGCAAACATGCGAACCTTTCTGGCAAGGGACTTCCACATGAAGGCCGGGATGAAGTATCTGATCGAGCAGTTTTACCGCTCGATCGAGAACGACGAGCCGCTCCCCATTCCGTACCGCGAAATCATTCTTTCAGCACGGATCATGGATTCCATCTTTGCGCAAGTGGCGAAGGAATCCCGCGAAGCGGTCGCTCTGTAAGAGAATCGGGGCGCGGCCCCGGCCGACGCATGTTGACGGCGGCGATGGGCCGGCAGAAAGTCCAGATTCGGAGAGGTCGCCGTTGGCTAAGGCAGCGGCCGGCTTATTGGCCGTGGTGGGCAACCATCCGAGGGTTCGAATCCCTTCCCTCTCCGCCATTTCTTGAAGCAGTTGTTGCGCAACTCGGAACCCTCCAGCGAATCGTGACTCAGAACGAAACTTGTTTATGAAGACAACACTTAATGTCTGCGGGCGAGACATCAAGATCCGGGGCAGGGCGATCCGGATCGCGCGGATCGACGGAGATAATTACCGCTTCCTCGACGATCCCGAAGCGATGATTTCAGGTCTGAAACAAAACCGCAAACGGATCGATCTCTTCACCTTCATGCAGCGAGTGCCGGAGACCCAGCCCAAGTTCAAATACCCGATGGAATGGGACAACGTTGCTGCTCTTCCCATCACCTCCTTCGACGACTGGTGGAACCGGGTGCTTGGATTCAAGGGAAGAAACAAGGCGAAACAGGCCGAGAAGAAAGGTGTCGAACTCCGTGAAGTGCCCTACAGCGAGGAACTCGTGGAAGGGATCTGGCGGATCTATAACGAGAGCCCGGTTCGCCAGGGCAAGCGGTTTCCTCATTTTGGGATGAGCCTGGAGAAGGTGCGCGAGCACGCGGGAACCTTCCTGGACTGCAGTGTCTTTATCGGCGCCTTCTTCGACGGCGAACTGATCGGCTTCGCGAAACTCACGATGGACGAGACCGGCACGCAAGCCGGGTTGATGCACATTCTTTCGATGATCAAGCACCGCGAGAAAGCGCCAACCAACGCCCTGATTGTGCAGGCGGTGCGGTCGTGCGCGGCGAGGAAGATTGCCTACCTTGTCTATTCGCAGTTTTCGTACGGGAACAAACAGCGGGACAGTCTAAGCGACTTCAAGGAGCGCAACGGATTCCAGCGCATCGATATCCCGCGATACTACGTTCCCTTGACCTGGCTCGGAGAGGCCGCATTCCGCGCGGGAATGCATCGCAGCCTCATCGAGCGGCTACCGGAACCGCTCATAACAAGACTCCGCGATTATCGGGCTGCCTGGTACAGCCGGAGTATGCCGGCGAAATCGGAAGCGAGGTAATCCGTGCCAGGAATCGTCGGCCTCATCACGAAAGTTCAGCGCCCTGAGGCGGAATCGCAACTGGAAGCCATGCTGAAGGCGGTTCATCACCAAGACTTCTACAGCGCGGGAACGGCGGTTAATGAGTCCCTGGGGGTGTATGCCGGTTGGACGGCGCTGAAGGGATCTTTTTCCGACGGCATGCCGCTCAACAGCAGCAGCGGGGAGATCTCGCTCATATTTTCGGGTGAAGAATACCCCGATCCCGCCAGGGCGCGGGAATTGCACGTTCCAGGGCATCAGGCCGGCGCGGCCGAATGCGCGCATCTGGTTGCCCTCTGCGAATACAATCCCGACTTCGTCCAGGATCTGAATGGAATGTTTCACGGTCTGGTGATTGACCGCGGACGGGGCCTGATCCGGCTCTTCAACGACCGATACGGGATGCACCGGCTCTACTACCATGAGTCGGGCGATACGTTCTATTTCGCGACCGAAGCCAAGGCCATCCTGGCGGTACGGCCGGAACTTCGCACACCGGATCCGCGCGGACTCGGCGAGTTTGTCGCCTGCAGTTGCGTGCTTGAAGACCGCACCATCTTCAAAGGTATTCACGTGCTTCCTGCGGCATCGTCGTGGGTCTTTCGCAACGCCAGGCTGGAGAAAAAGAATACCTACTTCACTCCGCAGCAATGGGAAGCCCAGGGCCCGGCGGACCGGGATGCGTATTTCGAGGAGCTCCGGTCCGTGCTATTGAAGGTGCTCCCGCGGTATTTTTCCGGTCCGCAGCAGATGGGCATTGCGATGACCGGCGGACTGGACACGCGCGTGATTCTTTCGAATTGCCCGCCGGCGCCAGGATCGCTGCATAGCTATACCTTCGGCAGCAAGTATCGCGATACATACGACGTGCGCATCGGCCGGCGAGTGGCGGGCATTTGCCAGCAGCCTCATGAGGTGATCGAGGTCGGAAATGAGTTCCTCGCGAAGTTCGGAGAATATGCGGAGCGGACGATTCTGCTGACCGAGGGAACCGTCGACCTGTACCGGGCGTCGGACCTTTATCTGAGCGAGAAGGTCAGGCAGATCGCGCCGGCGAAGATTGTAGGAACCTACGGCAGCGAGATCGTGCGCCGCGCGGTCATGTTTAAGCCGGTGGAACCGCCGGACGGCCTGCTGAATCCAGACTTCCTGCCGCAGGTTCGCGACGCAGCGGATACGTACTGGCGCCTGAGAAAAGAACATCCCGTAACCTTTGCCGCGTTCCGCCAGTCGCCCTGGTACCACCACGGAATCCTGGCACTGGAGCAGAGCCAGCTCACGGTCAGGTCCCCGTTTATGGATAACGAGTTTGTGCGCGCGGCCTATCGTGGGCCCATCGGGCCCGCGGCAAATGAGGATGTGCGCCTGCGCCTGATTCAGGCAGGGAATCCAGCCCTGGGACGAATCCGCTCCGATCGCGGAGTGGGAGGGAACGGATGGCGCTTGACTTCGTTTCTTACCCATGCCTTTCGCGAATTCACCTTCAAGGCCGAGTACGCTTACGACTACGGAATGCCTCAGCCGGTCGCACGAATCGATCATCTACTCTCGGGGCTGCACCTGGAGAGGATCTTTTTTGGGCGGCACAAGGCGCTGCACTTCAGAGTCTGGTACCGCGACGAACTCGCCGGGTACGTGCGCGAAATGCTGCTCGACCCGCGAACGCTGTCGCGTCCCTATCTGGAAAGAGCGGCGGTGGAAAGCGTCGTCAAGAGTCACCTCGACGGGACGCGAAACCATACCGAGGCGATTCACAAATTGCTTACCCTGGAACTTGTGCAGCGTCTTCTCTTCAATGCCTAGCAGTCCGTGCGCGGTTTCCGGCGGCACTTCAGCGAGATCCCGATGCCACCGCTTTTAGCGACGATCATCTATGGTTTCGGCATATTCCTGCTCTTCTATCTCGAGCAGGATCGTGCGAACAAGGTGTCGCGCGTTCTGTGGCTTCCGGCCCTGTTTTTGCTGATCAATAGCTCGCGGCCGATTACGTTCTGGCTGGGGATGGAGAGCAACGACACGCAGCAGGTGCTGATGGAGGGGAGCCCGATCGACGCGCTCTTCGCGTTCGGACTCCTTGTTGCCGGCCTCGTTGTGCTCTATCAGAGGCGGGGCGCCGTGACAAGAATCCTCCGGCAAAACGGGGCGGTGATCCTGTTTGTGGTCTATTGCGGAGTCAGCGCCAGTTGGTCCGACTACCCTGGAGTCTCATTCAAACGCTGGATTCGGTTCTTGGGAACATTCGTTACGGTGCTGCTGATCCTGACGGATAAGGACCCGCTCCGCGCCATGAAGTGGGTCCTGACGCGAGTCGGCTTCCTTCTTCTTCCCATCTCCATTCTCCTGATCAAGTATTACCCGAACATCGCGACCCAATTCGATCCGTGGACCGGCCAGCGATATGTCTCGGGCGTGGCGAGCGATAAGAATATGCTGGGAATGCTGGCCCTGACCTCGGGGCTTGCCCTTCTGGTGCAGTTTCTTGCGGCCTGGCGCGAACGCCCGGGGGGCGCGCGATTCCGGCATCTGGCTGCTTTCGGTCTGGCTCTGGCTTCGGCGGTCTGGGTTTTCAATTCGGCCGACTCGAAGACGTCCGAGAGCTGCTTTATCCTTGGAAGCCTGATGCTGGTCGTCATGCATTTGTTCAAGTTCGCGCGGAGGCCGGTCGCAGAGCACATCCTGGCAGTTTCGTCCATCGCCGCGGCCTACGGGGTTCTATTCCTCCACATCGGCGAGGGCGCCGCTCTGCAGCAGTTGGGACGGAATTCGACACTTACTGGACGAACGGAAATCTGGTCCGGGCTTCTGGCATTTGCCGGCAACCCCCTCTTCGGCACCGGCTTTGACAGCTTCTGGCTTGGCGACCGGCTGGCAAGAATCTGGAGTGTCGGCGGGCAGTTGCAAGGCATCAACGAAGCGCACAACGGTTACCTCGAAACGTACTTGAACCTTGGATGGGTGGGTGTGGCTCTGTTGGCTGCCGTCATCGTGGTCGGCTACCGGAACATCTCCATCTCGCTTCTGGCAGATCCCGAACAAGGGCGATTGAGACTGGTCTTCCTTGTGGTTTCGATTATCTATAACTACACGGAAGCCGGTTTCCGAACCGGAAGCTCGGTCTGGATCACCTTCCTGCTGGCAATATGGGCATTGCCGAGGCCGCGGATTCGCAAGCCTCTTCCGGCTAAAACGGCTTGGAATCACAGGAGTTTCGGTGCGAAATTCGAAGACGAGGCCGAATTACAGAGGATGTGATCCGCCCGGCTGTTGCAGAGGGTTCTTCGCTACCGAACGAAACCGCACGAAGAGGATTTGGAATCAGCCCGGCTACGTGAACCGAGAGCGACCTGACCCTTCCAAGTGACGAACCTGGGCAGGTGACTCCAGCGCGAACATCGCGAAGAAATTCCGGCGAAGAAGAGGAGAAGATCGGAAAGATGACGCGAGCGGGATCGCCATGCCGAAGAATTACCTTCGTGCCGCCGGAATCGGCGTGGCAATCAGAAAAGGTGCTATCGTCAATGGAGGATCTGCCATCAGAAGCGATGCTCCACCAGGAGTTCCTGGATGCAGGCCTTCGCTTGCCGAGCAGGCGACAGAATGGGATGAAGCACGGTAGCGCATTGCGCCATTCCATACCCGTTTCTGCCGCCGATTCTGACTGGTGCGATTGCAGGGCGAACCGACCGACACGGACCTTCGTAGGCTCCGCCGGAGGAAGTCTGAGTTCTTATCTTTCGCCCCTCTCGCGATCGATCCCGAACCATCCGGATTCGTCGCGCAAAGCGACCTTTGGTGCCTCTGGTTCTGGCTTCGGATTGGAGTTCAAATGCTAAAACAGTTGAGCATCGTATTGCTATTCATGGCCCCGTGTTCTTATGCCGCGACTTACACCGCCGCATCGTGTAATTACTCCGATGTGAACGCAGTGATCAATGGCCCGACGCACAAGGCGGTGGACGGGGACACGATTCAGATTCCGTCGGGGACCTGCACGTGGGCGAGTGGTATTACGGTACCCAGCGGGATCGGGATCACGATCATCGGAAATTCGGGCGGGGGGGCACAGTCGGGCGCTTCGACCTTCGGCGCATCGAGCACTTGTGCGACGGGGACGAACTTGACGGACAACATCTCCGGAAATGCGATGTTCTCGATGTCGCCGGTATGGGGCAACTCCACCAGCCGAATCTCCTGCATCAACTTTGTACCGGGATCAAGTGCTGCTTCGCCAGTCCAGGTCATCGCGACATGTACTTCAAGCGGCTGTCCCAATTTGCGTCTCGATAATCTGACGGTGCCCGAGGGGTGGGCGGGCATAGGCGTCTCAGACGATACCTTTGCCATCATAAGCAATCTATTTGGCGTGGCCGATCACAACACGGTTGGCGGTTCATCGGCGGCGGACAACGGCGTGGACTTCCTGAATGTGGGTGACGGCAACTGGCTGGGATCGGGTCAGTACGGCGACAATTCCTGGGCTACGGCAGATACGCTGGGGAGCGCCGCAACTTTCTATCTCGAGAACAACGTGTTCAACAGCGCATTTGGAACCGATACCGACACCGGTGGCGCAAATTTCGGCGGCGGCCGATTCGCCTGCAGATTCAACACATTTACCAATGCCACGGTAGGAGCCTGCTATACGCACGGCACCGATACGACGCAGCGCACTCGCGGAGCGCGGCAGGTCGAAGGATACTTCAATACGATCAACTCCTGCGCGAACGAAAACTGCGACACGATTTTCGAGTTTCGTTCCGCGACCGGCATGATCTTCGGTAATTCGATAAACTCCGCGAACGCCTATATCAACTCCGTGGCAAAATTGGACGCGCAGAGGACGTGGAGAGCGGATTCGCCCTGGGGCGGCTGCAACGGAACCAGCGCGTGGGACACCAACGACGGAACGACCTACTACACCGGCACCGTTGCATCGGTCAGCGGGGTCGGATCGGGAAGTTGGACGATTACCGATTCCGGCTCGCCCGGTTGGAGTACAAATAAGTGGTCCCCCACCGGCGCTCCATACGCTTTCTATGACACAACGCAGAGCTATGGAATCACGATCGATTCGAGCGCTTCCAATTCCTTATCTCTCACCTATCTCTGCGAAAGCTGTATCGGCTTTCAGCCTTCGGCGGGAGACGCCTATAAAATCTACCGCGCCACGGCCTGCATGGATCAGCCGACGCGCGGCGCAGGTCTGATTGTTACGGGAACCACGCCGGTTTTGCAGAGCACTGGATTGGCCGGATCAGTCAATCAGGCACTCGACCCGCTGTATGAATGGAATGATTCGACGGTTCCGAGTGGGAAGGCTCCGGTCGGCCCGAGCGAAGGGATGATGATTGCCAACCGGGATTTCTATGAGGAGACGGTAGGACAGACGGCAAATACAAGCCCAACGTCCCCGTTCAACGGTACAAGCGGGACCGGATGGGGAACGCTGGCGAACCGGCCAACGACATGCACTGCGGGCGTCGGTTACTTCGCAACCGATCAGGGATCGTGGAACACGAGTGGCGGGTCGAACCCGGCGAGCTATTCAGGACAGGGCATTCTCTATACATGCAATTCCGGCGGCAACGCGTGGAGCGCGTATTACACGCCGTATACCTATCCGCATCCGCTGGACAGCGGAACCGTTGGGACCTCGGCTCCTACAACGCCGGCAGCACCGACCAATCTGACCGCAACGCCGAATTGATTTCGGGCCGCGGGTTGCGTGGATTTTGCCTGCAACTCGTTTTGGGCCCACCGAACGGCCCAGGGGAGATCCCTGGGCAGAGAGGCCGATGCCCGGAACCGCAGCAGACGCGCGCGAACCCCTCGCCGCGAGTGTTCCATCTCCATCCAGGGGCCAAAGAAGAAAAGCAGAATAGGTAGCGTTGCCGGGCGAGTCGCTGATGGGCGGCGCAAGCCTCTGTTTGGATTGAGCGCCTCAGGAAGGCATGGCGAGGGCCAAGAGACTTCCCTGCAAGAAATCAAGAAGATGCGATTCGGGATCGCCGAGCCGGGCAGTTGCAGTGCCGGCGGGAAGCAGTAATTCGCTCACCGGCCGCCGCAACCGCCACAGTTTCCAAAGGAAAGGACGAACGTTGAAGATCAGTGTTTTCGGACTAGGATATGTCGGGACCGTTTCAGCGGGGTGTCTCGCCGCCGATGGGCATGAAGTTTTGGGTGTCGATCCCGTCCCCGCCAAGGTTGAGCTGATCAACAAGGGCGCATCCCCGATTATCGAGGCAGAGATCGGCGATATCGTTGCGGACACCGTGGCAAGAAAGAAGCTCCGGGCAACCGCAGATCCATTCGAGGCGATCGCGTCGACCGAACTGTCGCTGGTGTGCGTCGGCACACCCAGCCAGGCAAACGGCAATCTGGATCTGAGCTATATCCGCCGCATCTGCGAGGAAATCGGCGGCGCCCTCAAGGAGAAAACGGCTCGGCACACGGTTGTCATCCGCAGCACGGTTCTGCCGGGGACGATGCAGAACATCGTGATTCCTTTTCTCGAGGAGTCCTCGGGGAAGAAGGCGGGACGGGATTTTGGCGTCTGCCACAATCCGGAGTTCTTACGCGAAGGCTCCGCGGTAAGAGATTTCCATGCGCCGCCGAAAACGGTGATCGGGGAACTGGACGAAGAAAGCGGTACGCTTCTGACCGGAGTCTACGCCAAGCTGGATGCTCCGCTGATTCGGACCGACCTGAAGACCGCGGAGATGGTCAAGTATGTCGACAACAGCTGGCATGCCCTGAAGATCGGCTTCGCGAATGAAATCGGAGATCTGTGCAAGGTCCTGGGAGTGGATGGGCGCGAGGTGATGAGGATTTTCTGCCAGGACAAGAAGCTCAATATTTCTTCGGCATACCTCCAGCCCGGCTTCGCTTTTGGCGGATCGTGCCTGCCCAAGGACCTGCGCGCGTTGTCGTACACCGCCAAGATGCGCGACCTGGAATTGCCGATCCTTACGTCGATTCTCCCCAGCAATGAGATGCAGGTGAACCGCGGGCTGGACCTCATCATGAAGCAAGGGCATAAGAAGATCGGGATCCTCGGCTTCAGCTTCAAGGCGGGGACAGACGACCTTCGCGAGAGCCCGGTGATCGAGGTGATCGAACGGCTGCTGGGCAAAGGCTACGACCTGCGCATCTACGACAGAAACGTAAACCTGGCGAGCCTTGTGGGCGCCAACAGGGACTTCATCCTGAACCGGATTCCGCATATTTCCCGGCTGATGGTCGACCGTGTGGACGTGGTTCTGGATCACGCGGAGACGATTGTGATCGGGAACGCGGATCCGGACTTCCGGGATGTGGTTCATCGATTGCGCGAGGGGCAGTCAATTGTGGATTTCGTTTCAATAGGCGGCGCCAAGAGCGCGAACGGCAACTACCAGGGTATTTGCTGGTAAAGCATCCGGCTTTGCGGCCGGTCGAAGGCGCGAAAGAATCACACGAGGCTTTGGTGAAGAAGAAAGTTCTGATTATTGTAGAGAATCTCCCTGTACCGTTTGACACCCGCGTATGGAAAGAAGCGAACGCACTGCGCCAGGCGGGTTATGAAGTCACGGTCCTGTGTCCGAAAGGGAAGGGCTATCGACGCGGGTACGAATGCCTGAATGGGATTCACATTTACCGTCATCCTCTGCCGCGGGACGGAAACAGCGCGCGCGGATACGCCTGGGAGTACGGATGGGCTCTGGTGTGGGAGTTTCTCTTTACGTGCTGGATCTTCCTGCGCCGTGGATTTCGTGTCATTCAGGGATGCAATCCTCCCGACGACATCTTCCTGGTGGCCTTGCCGTTCAAGCTCCTCGGCGTGAAGTATATCTTCGACCATCATGACATCAACCCCGAACTGTACCTTGCAAAGTACGACCGGCGCGACCGGTTTTACCGGGTGCTGATGTCGCTGGAGAAGTGGACATTTCGCTTCAGCGATGTGGTCATGTCGACCAACAAGAGCTACAAGGACATCGCCGTGGCGCGCGGCGGCATGTCTCCGGACCAGGTGTTCGTCGTTCGCAATGGGCCGGAGCTGAACAAGTTTGTTGCGGTGCCGCCCAATCCCGCGTGGAAGAAAGGCCGTCGCTATCTGGTGGGGTATGTGGGCACGATTAGCGAGCAGGAGGGCCTGGACATCCTTCTGGATGCGGCCGACAGTTTGAAGAAGCGCGGGCGGACGGACGTCAACTTTGTCTGTGTGGGAGGAGGGCCGGGCCTTTCCGGACTCCAGAAGATGGTCGTCGACAAGGATCTGGGCGACACAGTCCAGTTCACGGGCAGAGTGCCGGACGCGGAGTTGCTGGAGGTTCTCTCCACGGCCGATGTTTGCGTCAATCCCGACAAGCCATGTGAGATGAACGATCTTTCCACCATGATCAAGATCATGGAGTATATGGCCCTGGGCAAGCCGATCGTCCAGTTCGATCTGAAGGAAGGACGGTACAGCGCCCAGGATGCGGCTCTTTATGCCAGCCGCGAAGGCGGGGCGGCGGACTTCGCAGACAAGATTCTATGGCTGCTCGATCATCCGGAGGAGCGAGAGAGGATGGGCGAGTTCGGGCGCAGGCGAGTCCGCGAAGAATTGGCGTGGGAGTTTTCCGTGGGGAATCTTCTTGCGGCGTATGAGATGGCGTTTCGCAAGGTCGCGGGCAAAAGAGCGCTCGAGGCGGAGATCGCCAAGTCGTGACGAGGATGGCTGCAGCATCGAGCGGGGGAAGAGTTCGACGCGCTGTGAGTGCAGAGTGACGGTTGCGGCAGCCCGGTCTATGCCGGCTCCGGCTGGCGGCCCGACCATTGAGAACCCCAAAATGTCAGAGGAATACTCATCGTGAAACCGCTCGTGTCCATCCTCATTCCTGCATACAACGCGGAGGAGTGGATCGGCGATACGATCCAATCCGCACTAGCACAAACCTGGCCGCACAAGGAGATTATCGTCGTCGACGACGGCTCGACGGACGACACCGCTGCGATCATTCGGTCGTTTCTGCCAAGAATCACGCACATCTCAACCAAGAACCGGGGCATGTGTGCGACGGTGAACCTTGCTTACCGCCGTTGCAACGGAGACTACATCCAAGAGCTCGATGCGGACGATCTGCTGCTGCCGGACAAGATCGAAAAGCAGCTATCGGCGCTGCGGGAAGGCGACAGCAAACGGCTTCTCCTTTCTTCGCCGTGGGCTCCCTTCTACTACCGAACTCGTACCGCGCGGTTCGTCAAGAACTCCTTTTGGGAAGACCTGACCCCCGTGGAGTGGCTTCTGAGAAAGATGACCGAAGGCACGCATATGCAGAATGCGACCTGGCTCGTGAGCCGGGAGCTGGCTGAGGCCGCGGGCCCATGGGATGAGAGCCTTCACTACGACCAGGACGGGGAGTACTATACCCGGGTTCTGGCAGCGTCGGAGGGTACGCGGTTCGTGCCGGAAACCGGAATTCTTTACCGCGTCACGGGAATGAATCGCATCAGCTACCTCGGCAACTCCAAAAAGAAGAGGGATTCCCTGTTTCGCTCCATGAAGCTGCACATGCAGTATCTGCGGTCGATGGAGGACAGTGAGCGGGTCCGCAATGCGTGCGTGACTTACATGCAGATCTGGTACGGGGCTTTCTATCCGAGCAGACCGGACATCGCTGCGGAACTGCAGGAGATGGCGGCGCGGCTGGGCGGCAAGCTGAAAGAGCCTGGCTTGACACTGAAATATGCATGGCTGTGCGCGATCGCCGGCCGCCCAGCGGCACAGAGGATGCAGATGGTGCTGCCACAGCTAAAACAGGCGGCCGTCAGGCGATTCGACAAGACGATGTATAAGCTGGAGACCGCAAGAAGATCTCCGGCCCCAAGGCCTGCGGCATGATTCGCGGGAGCGCACTATCGAGGAGGACTGGCTAGATTGGCTACGAAGGAAGCCGCTCGCGGAACCGAAGTGGCGCTGCTGACGGGCGGTGCGGACCAGCCGTATGCATTCGGGTTGGCGAAGGCCCTGATGCCCAGGATCGCGGCGCTGGACCTGATCGGGAACGATGAACTCGATTCTCCCGAGTTTCGGAACGCCCGGGGCATAAGGTTCTTCAACCTGCGCGGCGATCAGCGGCCGGACGCCAGCTTCCTGGCAAAAGCACTCCGCGTGTTGAGGTATTATGTCCGGCTAATCGGGTATTCCGCGACGGCCAGGCCGAGACTGTTTCACATTCTGTGGAACAACAAGTTCGAGTACTTCGATCGAACGGCGCTCACACTTTGGTACCGCGTCCTGGGCAAGAAGATCGTTCTCACTCTACACAATGTGAATGCGCGGAAGCGGGATGGCGGCGACTCCAGGCTCAACCGATTCACACTCCGCGTGCAGTACCGGCTTGCCGATCATATGTTCGTCCACACCGAGAGGATGAAACAAGAACTCATCGCCGAGTTTGCGGTCCCGGCCGAGAAAATCACCGTCATTCCCTTCGGGATCAACAATGCCGTTCCCAACACGGAGATCAACGGGAAAACGGCCCGCGAACGGCTGGGCTTGCGGGGCGAAGAGAGGGCCATTCTGTTCTTCGGCAACATTGCTCCGTACAAGGGTCTCGAATACCTTGTCGCCGCCTTCCGGCAAATCGCCCGCGCGGGGAACGGCTACAAGCTGATCATTGCCGGACGGCCGAAGAACTGTGAGACCTATTGGAACGCACTGCGGGGCGAGATCGACGAAGGCGTGCGCAGGGGCTCGATTCTCCTCAGAGACAACTTTATTCCCGATGAGGATACCGAACTGTATATGAAGGCCGCGGACGTCCTGGTGTTGCCCTACCGGTATATTTATCAGAGCGGCGTTCTATTCCTCGGTTACAGCTTCGGCCTGCCGGTCTTGGCCGCCGACGTTGGATCGCTGAGGGAAGAAGTTGTCGAAGGCAAGACAGGTTTCATGTTTCGATCGGAGGATGCCGAGGATCTGGCGCGCATGATCGAGCGTTACTTCCAGAGCAGCCTCTATGCGGAAATCGACACTCGCAGGCGTGAGATCATAGATTATGCGGGGGCGCGCCACTCTTGGGACCGTGTCGGACAGATGACCGTGGACGTGTACTCGAATCTGGCGCACCGAGCGCCCAGGAAGTCAATCACCAAGAACACATCTGGGGCGGCGCTCGACTCAAAAACGAATTAGGAAAGCCTCAGCTAACGCGGCAGCGCACGGTATTGCGGGAAGCGGCCTGCCACAAGATTCGCATCTGGGAACAATAGGCTGGCTGCTTTACACTTTCCTTTGAAAACTTTTGGCACTGAGCATTTACGGGGAGACCTGAAGACACGATCTGTCCGCGGTGGACTCCTGACTCTGGCGTCGCAGGGCGTGCAATTCGTCCTGCAGTCGGTCTCGACCATTGTCCTGGCGCACCTGCTGACGCCTGCGGACTTCGGATTGGTGGCGATGGTTACCGCGATCACCGGGCTGGGACAGGCCTTCGCCGATCTCGGGCTTTCCGAAGCCACAATCCAGCATCCGGAGATCAATCACGACCAGGTCAGCAAGCTGTTCTGGATCAATGTTTCGATCGGCCTTGTGCTGACAGCGATCACGATGTGCCTGGCTCCATTCCTGGTGTGGTTCTATCATCAGCCGCGCCTGAAAGCGATTACCCTTGTCGTTTCTCTCACCTTCCTCATCGGCGGCTTAAGGGTTCAGCACGATGCTCTTCTTCGGCGCAACATGCGTTTCTTTTCGCTGGCAGTGCGCGACATCATTGCTTATGTTCTCGCGGTTCCCGCAGCCATTGTGATGGCCTGGCGGGGAGCCGGGTATTGGGCCATCGTCGCCCTCCCGCTGATCCTCCAGGTGACCCAGATGACGCTCTCCTGGGTGATGGCGGGCTGGCTGCCGGGTCCGCCGCGGCGCGACGCAAAGGTCCGGTCTCTGATCACCTTCGGCGGACACGTGGCGGCGTCTTATCTCACCATCAATTTCACCCGCAGCGCCGACAGCATCTTGATCGGATGGTATTGGGGAGCCGGGCCACTGGGGCTCTACTCGAGAGCGATGAATCTTCTGTTGCTGCCGACGCGGCAGCTTGGCACGCCGGCTCGGGCGGTCGCGGTTCCTACGTTTAGCAGGCTTCAGGACAACCCCGATCGCCTGGCGCGCGTCTATTTGCGTTTGGCCAACCTGATCATGTGGATCACGGCGCCGATCTTCGGCTATCTGTTCATCGCGGCAACTCCCGTCATCGTCCTGACCCTGGGAAAACAGTGGATGGCGGCGGGTCCGGTCTTTCAGATTCTCGCCATCTTTGCGTTGAGCCAATTGCTTTGGGAGTCCGTCGTCTGGCTGTTGATCAGCCGGGGTCTGTCAAAACGTCTGATGAAGATGGTGCTGATCCTGTGTCCGGTGACGGTTTGCAGTTATGCCATCGGGCTGCCGTGGGGGATTAAAGGCGTAGCCTTGTCCGGCGCGCTGACGATGCTGCTGACCTTTCCCTGGGTCTTGAACTTCGGTTTTCGCGGTACGAAACTGACTCTGCGACGGATGGGACGCAAGCTCATGTACCCAGTGATCACCAGCCTGGCGGGCGCCGCCTGCGGCGAACTCGCGCTTCACGCGATCCACAACATGGGCACGGTCCCTCAGATTCTTGTCGCCGCGGCGGCGTTTGCCGCCGGGTGTTCCCTTGCGGCAATCCTCAAACCCGTGCGCGAAGAACTGAAGGACCTGTGGGAAATACTGCAGAATGCGCGCGGTATTTCATCTCTTCCCTTAGCCGAGAGCGCGGACTGAGAACCGATTTATGCAGACAAAGAAGAGAGCACTCGTCACCGGGGCTGAGGGCTTTATCGGCTCCCATCTGGTCAGATTCCTTCATGGCAGGGGATGGACTGTCGTTGGCAGCTATCTCCAGGAGGATCCGAACGGTTTTCCAACCGAAGCCAACCTGAGCTTTCTGCAATGCGATTTGCGGAACGGCCAGCGCATCTCGCACCTTCTGTGGGAGCTTCAGCCGACGCATATCTTCCACCTTGGAGCCCAGAGCCTGCCCACGGTTTCCTGGGCCGATCCGGTTCGCACCTTCGAGTCGAACGTCATGGGATCGCTCTACCTGTTTGAAGCAGTGCGCCGGATGAAAGTGCATCCGGTTGTGGTTTCGGCTTGCTCGAGCGCCGAATATGGACATGTGCCGCCGTCGGCGATTCCGGTGAAGGAAGATCAGCCGCTACATCCCCTTCATCCTTACGGCATCAGCAAGGTTTGCCTGGATCTTCTGGCAAAGGAGTATTCGCAGGACTACCAGATTCCCGCTGTCAACCTGCGCTTGTTCAACACGACCGGGCCGGGGAAGACAGACGACGCGCCGTCGGACTTTGTGCGCCAACTGGCCTCGATCAAGAAGGGGAAACAGGCTCCCCTGATCGAGGTAGGCAATCTGAAGCCGCGCCGCGCGTTCCTGGATGTGCGCGACACCGTGAGGGCCTTCTATCTTGGCGCGATGAAGGGCAAGCCGGGAGAATCCTATAACATTTGCGCGACGTCGACGCATGAAGTCGGGGCCATGCTGCGCATGGCAATCCGGCTGGTCGGCGTGCAAGTTGAGGTAAGGCAGGCGCCGCGATTGATGAGGCCGTCCGACGAGAAGATCATCTTCGGCAGCGTGGAGAGATTCCGTCGCGATACCGGCTGGAAGCCGCTCTTCTCACTGGAGGAGACGCTGAAGGCCATGCTGGACTACTGGGAGGACAAAGGGTAAAAGTCATGGCGCCTTTTGAAAACGATCCATTCTCGTTGCGCGGCAAGACGTTCCTGGTTACCGGCGGGACGCGCGGAATCGGCCAGGCAATTTCCCTGCGCTTTGCGCGGGCGGGCGCGAAAGTGATCGCCAATTATTTGCGCAACGAAGCGTCCGCCGAACAGGTGAAGCTCATCGCGGAAAAAGAACACCTGGACATCGTTCCCTGCCGCGCCGATTTGACCGCGGATCGCAGCATGGAGCAACTGACTAGCGTTCTCGATGAGCACGGCCCGCAGCTCTCCGGCCTAGTCCACTGTGCGGCGACCGGCATCCACCGGCGCTTTGAGGAGTTGACCGAGAAGCACCTCGACTGGACCATGAATCTGAACGTGCGCGCCTTCTTCCGGCTGGTCAAGCTGCTTCTCCCGCGGCTCCAAGCCGGATCGAGCATTCTGGCGATCAGCTCCTGGGGAGCTGCGCGGTCACTGCCTTATTACACGCTGGTCGGATCGTCGAAGGGGGCGCTGGAAGCGCTTGCCCGCCATCTCGCCGTGGAACTCGCGCCGCGGGGAATCCGCGTGAATATCCTGGCGGCGGGGACGGTCTTTACGGACGTATGGAAGGCGATGCCGGAGAGCTCGGAGCGCATTGCGGAAGCTGCCCGGCGTACCCCGACAGGCCGCATCGTGACTGCCGAAGAGGTCGCCTCGGGCGCCCAGTTTCTCTGTTCCGATGCAGCATCGGGGGTGGTCGGTCAAACCTTGATGATCGATGGTGGCTTTGGGATCGTGGCCTGATCGACGGCAACGGGAAAAAGGCTGGAGCGATCACCCTCACCGGGCTATGCAACACGTGGTTTATAGGCATCTTTCTCCCCTAAATCCGAAATGACTCAATGTGAGGGAAAATGGGTGACATAGATTCCGTTTTAGGCAAGGTTCAGGAGGCCTTCGCGACCTCCTTTGACGTTGACCCCAAGTCTGTGACGATTGAGACTGGTCCAAGTGACATTCCCGGCTGGGACTCCGTTGGGCACTTATCGCTGGCCAGCAATCTCGAGCAGGCCTTCGAGATCAACCTCGACGTCGACGAGTTGATCGAGATGGAAAACGTTCGGGAGATCGTGCGCATCGTCTCGTCAAAGATCCAGAAGAACAACTAACGTGGCCAGCGCAGCAAACTGGAATTTTGCGGGGCGAATCGTCGAACATCTCGGACCGGATTCGCAACTCATCGATTCGGCCGCGGGCGGCAGCGTCGGTTCGGATGACCTTCGGCGGTTGATCGCGGCGCACGGCAGCTCACTGCTGGCCGCCGGTCTCAAGCAAGGCGATCGGGTGCTGATCGGCTGCACGCTTTCGGTCTCGAGCGCTCTGGCCTATCTGGGCGCCATGTATGCCGGGATGGTGGCAGTGCCGGTGGATGAGCGCATGCTCGCGGGCTCAACCGTTGCGCTCATCGAGGCGACTGGAGCCAGGGCCGTCTGGAGCGAAACCGCCGCAACGTTGGAACTTGCCGGAGCGCTGCGCTTGCAGGGCGATCCGGCCCCGGAGTGCTCGACGAGCCTGGAGCCGGCCCGGTGCGCGGAATCCGATCTGGCGGCTCTCATGGCCACCTCGGGATCGACAGGCATTCCCCGATTCGTGAAAGTCAGTCATGGGAACCTGGTCGCCAATACCGAAGCCATCGTCCGCAGCCAGCGTCTGGGTGCCGGCGAGCGTGCGATGGTGGTTCTGCCGGTGAGCTACTGCTTCGGCGCCAGCCTGCTGCATTCGCATTTCTATGCGGGAGGGAGCGTCGTGTTTGACCGGCGCTTCATGTTTCCGGACAAGGTGCTGCAGGCGATCAACGATTTCAGATGCACGACCTTTGCCGGCGTGCCGACGGTGTACAACGTGCTTCTGACCCGCTCGAGCCTTCAGCGAATGGCCTTTCCCAGCTTGAGGCGTTTTCTCCAGGCCGGCGGCGCCTTGGCTCCCGCGAAAGTCGGCGAGATGCGCGCCGCGTTTCCGGACATCGAGTTCTTCGTGATGTACGGACAGACGGAGGCGACGGCGCGAATCTCGTGCATGGATCCCCGGCGATGGGAGGAGAAGCCGGGAAGCGCCGGCAAGCCCCTCGACAACCTGACCGTTCGAATCGTGGACGAGGACGGCAACGTGTTGGCGCCTGGGCAGACCGGCCAGCTTCTCGTCAGCGGACCGTCGATTTGCGGCGGCTACTGGAACGATCCCGAAGAAACACACCGCGTATTGCGTGACGGCTGGCTGCACACGGGCGACCTGGCTCGGCAGGACCGGGAAGGCTATCTGTGGATCGAAGGCCGAATCGGGACATTTCTAAAGATCAGGGGCACCCGCGTGAGTCTCACGGAAATCGAGGGAAAAGTCGCCGCGATGCCGGGGGTCTACGAATGCGCCGCCTGCGCCGTCGAACATCCTGAGGCGGGAGACGCGCTCATGCTTCTGGTCGTGCCGGATCGCGGCGCGCAAATCGACGTAGAGCAGATCCGGCGCGGCCTTCCCGCGCATTGGACCCTCGACTCGATTCGCCTGGTGCCGGAATTGCCGCGAACATCGACAGGAAAACTGGCGCGCGCCGAACTTCTCGACTGGGCAAAGAAGGGCTATGCAGCAATTGGATGACAGAATCGACCGCGTGCTGTCCATGCCCGCCTACGGCCAGGCTCCCGATGCCAGAGAGGCCGGGCTCCTGGAATTGCTGAAAGAGGAGATGGGATTCGCCTGCGAGCGGCACGCCGGCTACAAGAGCTATGTGGAGCACTGGCCGGTCGACTATCGCGGCGCCGCGCGGGTCTGCGACCTGCCCTACCTGCCGGTGAGCCTGCTCAAGGCCAATCCCCCCTTGTCTCTTGTGCCGCCTGAAGAGGTCAAGAGGACCCTGACTTCGAGCGCGACGACCTCGCAATCCCCAAGCCGCATTGTCCTCGATGCTTCGACATCGCGACGCATGACCAAGGGAACCGTCATTATCGCCCGGGACTTCATCGGATCCTCGCGCCGGCCCTATCTGGTTATCGATACGCCGGATCACAAGGCGAGCCGCGATTCGATGGGCGCCCGCAGCGCCGCGATTCTGGGTTTGCAGCCATTTGCCACGGACACGACGTACTGCCTCCGTTCCGACGACAAGGGCGAACTGACGCTGGAACTCGAGAAGCTCACGGAGTTCGCCAACCGGCACCGCGACTCCGAGGTATTGGTCTACGGCTTCACCTATATTCTGTGGAACCACCTGGTGAAGCCCCTCAGCGCGAAAGGCGCGTGCCTGAATCTTAAGAACGTCCATGTCCTGCACAGCGGCGGCTGGAAGCGGCTGCAGGAGCAAGCGGTCGAGAAGCAATTGTTCAACGAGCAGGTGGCTCGCGTCGTGGGATGCGCCCCAAGCTGTATCGTCGATTTCTACGGCATGGTGGAAAGTGTTGGCGTCATTTTCCCGGATTGCCCGCACGGAAACAAGCACGCACCCGGCTTCGGCGATGTGATTGTCCGCGATCCGCTGACCCTGGAACCAGTCGCGGCCGGAGAGCACGGGATTGTTCAGGTCTGCAGCGTGCTGCCAACGAGCTTTCCTGGGAATCTGCTGCTGACTGAAGATCTGGCGCAGGTGATCGCCTATGACGGCTGCGCTTGCGGCCGGCGCGGCATCAGTTTCCGCTTCTCGGGCAGGGTGCCCAAGGCCGAAGTGAGAGGCTGCGGAAATATAGAGACCAAGCGGTCGACAGTGAACTGAAGTATGCGGGACTCAACGATTCAATTCCAACTGGATGTGGCGTCGCCGGAGCAGATCGCCGATGCCGCGGCGAGCCTGCGGCAAGCCGTCCTGGATCGGGAGGTCACGCCGGATGGAGTGCTGACGGTTTTCGAAGCCTGGGCGAAGAAGCTCGACGCGCGGGAGTTGGACGAGATACCGGGAATCCTGTTTCTACGGATGTGGTTGAGGCGGGGGACTCTCGAGCCGATCGTTACGCGCGAGCTCGGGCCGCAAAGCCTGCATGGCGGCTGGAACGATTATGGCCGCGCCAGATGCAAGGCTTATCCCCTGGGTGTCGTCGGACACTGGCCCGCGGCCAACGTGGAGATTCAGCCGATTCTCTCGATGACCTGCAGTCTGTTGGGAGGGAACGCGGCGCTGGTCCGGATTCCCGGCGACCTCAAAGAGGTGACGCGAATCCTGATCGAACGGCTGGCCGACAGCGATCCCGGCGAGATTCTGATGCGGCGCATCTTCCTGGCGGCCTTTGAGCACGGGAGGCGGGATCTGCACGAGGCCATGGCCAAGGCGGTCGACGGCGCCATGATCTGGGGCGGCCGGGAGTCCGTATTGCAGGTTCGATCGTTGCCGTTCCCGCACTGGGCGCGCCTGGCGGTCTTCGGGCCACGGATATCCGTAGCCGCAATGGACGCCGGGGCATGGACCGACCCGGCCGAGCGCAAGACCTGGTGCACTCGCTTGGCCCGCGATGTTTGGCAGTTCGACCAGCAGGCGTGTTCCTCTCCGCAGGTGCTGTTCCTCGAGAAGGACGCATCGCACTCAATCGCCGAGTTTGTCCCGTTTCTGCAAACAGCATTTGAAGAGGAAAATCGCCAGCACCCGCGAGCCGGCATTTCCGCCAGCCTCACTTCGGCGATCGCACAGGCTCGAGCGTCATGGCTCCTTGAGGACACGGCGCACACCGCCGTCTTTCCGAAGCACCCGGACTGGACCCTGTTGATCGGATCGGGGTCTGATATTCCCCAGCCGGCTCAGGGAAAGACCCTGACGGTGCTGGAAGTGGAGAATTTGCTGGATCCGATTGCGAAGTTCGACGGAAATGTGCAGACCCTGGGCTTAGGCATATCCAATCCGGAGAAAGAGGAAGCAATCACCGGGCTCGCGGGAAGGCGCGGCGTGGACCGCATCGTCAAATTAGGGCGCATGCATCTCTTTGTGCCCCCATGGGACGGGCTCGACCTTATCCGGCCAATGGTTCGCATGGTCCGTCACGTCAGTTCCGCGGATTGAACACAGCAATAACGCCACAGCGGAGAACACGATGAAGGATGCTACAGCATTTCTGAACAGCCTCGACGCCAAGGCCCGATTGTTCGCTCCATCTGCCCGGGCAACCTACGCCGCAAATGAAGAGCTTTGCTCGTGGCTGCTGAATCCGCTCGCTCGCTGGACCGACGCGGCATATGGCGATCGCGCGTTCGACGATGCCGCGAAAGGCTACGCCAAATATTGTCTGGGCGTCTGGCAATCGCAGCAGCGCTACGAAAAAGAGGGCCGCTACACGCCGGAACCGCTCGCCGAGTTGATGTCCGAGGTCTATGAGGACGAAGACTACATGGTTCCCTACATGTGGGCCGTGATTCTTATCTATTCGTTCTGGCCCTCGATGGTGAACCATATCGCCCTGTATCGCGACGAGTTTCTCAAGGCGGTCCCATCGGGGGGCAAAATCCTCGAGGTCGCCTCAGGACATGGAGTCATGGGGCTTCTGGCCGCAGAGACACGGCCGGACATTCAGTTGCAGGGCTTCGACATCAGTCCCCCGGCGGTGGCTGTCTCGGATCGTCTCCTCAATGTTTCCGGGCATCGCGGCCGCGTGAAATTCGCGGTGAAGGACGCGCTCGACCTGGAAACCTCCGGAGAGCCAGGTACCTACCAAGGGATCATCGCGGCGATGCTCGCCGAGCACTTGCAGGACCCGCGGCCTCTGTTTGCCGTGCTGGCGCATCATTTGGCCGACGGCGGCCTGGTCTTCTTCAGCACCGCGCTGGAGTCTGCCCAGCGCGATCATACCTATGAATTCCACGATGAGAGCGAGCCCATCAGGATGGCCGAAGAAGTTGGTCTCCGCGTCACGCGATTAGTCTGCGACGCGGGAGCGCCAGTGACCGGCGGACGTTTTCTTCCCCGCGCTCTCGGCATGATCCTGCGCAAACGCTGAGGATGGCATGAAATATCGTCTTTTTGTAAGGTCGATTCCCAGGGAATCGCGTTGGTGGACTCTATGACGATGACTTTTGAAGAAGTAAAGGCGCACCTGAAGCAGCGTTTCCCTTTTCTCATGGTCGATCGGATTCTCGAACTCGAATCGGGAAAATCGATCAAAGCTCTCAAGAATGTTACGGGCAACGAAATTCAGTTTCTGGGGCACATGCCCGAGTACGCTATCATGCCCGGCGCCCTGATCCTGGAAGCGATCGGTCAGAGCGCATCCATCCTGTTCAGTTACACGACGGGAGTCGGGACAAAGGCCGGAGAATTCATGGCGCTTGCCGCCGTCAACGATATGCGGTTTCTGGTGCCCGTGTTGCCGGGCGACACCATGATTGTCGACGTCAACATCCTCAAGATGACCGACGATGTTGCGCTGGTCGAAGGTGTGGTGCACGTCGGGGATAAGATCGTCACGCGCGGAAAGATAACCTTCGCCAGGAAGGCTGTGTAACTCCACCCTGACTTCCTTGTACCCCAGTCCGGTGCGCGCTCCGGGAGCGCGTTAGGCTGTCCCTGAGACTCCAGATCGAGGATCAAAACCATGAGTAAAAAAAGAGCAGGGCTTCGACTGAGATATCGGCCAAGCGCTCATTTTGAGACGCTGAAAGAGATCTTCCGTCCTCGCAGGATTCTGCACCGGATGGCAATGACACTCCCAGGTGGATTCAGCTTGAGGCCGCTTCTTCATCGGCTGCGGGGCGTCAAAGTCGGACGCGACGTGTGGATCGGGGACGACGTCTACATCGATGACGAACATCCGGAGTCCGTGGAGATCCAGGACGGCGTTGCCGTCGCGACGCGCTGCACGATCATCGCCCATACAAAGGGGAAGGGCAGGATCATCATCGAGAAGGACGTAGCATTTGGCGCCGGCTGTATTATTGTCTGTGCTTCCGGCCAGACCTTGACGATTGGCGAAGGCTCGGTTATTTCCGCCGGCTCGACCATCTCGAACAACATTCCGCCACACACGCTCTGTGGCCCGCCCCGCGTTCAAGTCTACGGCAAGGTAGGCGTGCCCTTTCGCACGGCGACGACGCTTGAAGAATTCAGGCGAGGGCTAAGGCCGTTGCGATCGCGGAGCGAGCAGCCGGCTCCTGACGAGAAATGACGGGAGGAAGTCGATGGGCTGGAGATCGTGTCTGAAGCGACTGACACGAGAATGACCGGAAGACTGCATCCCGTGTTGGAGCCGGCTTTGCTTCTTCGTCAATTGCCTTCGGCGGTGTCGTTGCTTCCGTCGGCGCCATCTCGCCATAAGGCAGAAGAGGCGCGAAATGCCGGGAGGAGTATTTCCAAGCCTGAGCAACACCCATTCATGTCTCACCTTCCCTTTGCACCTGAAAGAAGCGCCCATGCAAAGCGTGAAACGCACCGAGGCTTGCAGCCCGCGAGAACTCATTCGAGGCAGGTGGGACGAATTCGATCGCGGCGGGGCCTAGAGGCAGCTGTCCGCTGTTCCAACGAAAGGCCGAGTAAATGATCATTACCAGCACGCCAATGCGAATCTCATTTTTCGGAGGCGGGACCGATTACCCGGTCTGGTATCGCGAGTACGGGGGTTCCGTGCTCGCTACAACCATCGACAAGTCCTGCTACATCAGTTGCCGGCACCTGCCTCCGTTTTTCGAGTACCACAGCCGGGTTTCGTACTCGAGGGTCGAGAACGTCGACAGCAACGACGCCATCGAGCACCCTTCAGTCCGCGCGTGCCTGCAGTTTCTCAACATGACGGAGGGCGTCGAGATCCATCACATCGCGGATCTTCCGGCGCGCGCCGGCCTCGGCACCAGTTCCGCCTTTACCGTCGGCCTCCTGCTTGCCCTCTACGCGCTAAGGAATCAGATGCGCGACAAGCACGCTCTGGCGAAAGAGGCGATCCATGTGGAGCAGGATCTGCTCAAGGAGGCGGTCGGAGCGCAGGATCAGGTGAGCGCCGCGTACGGAGGCCTGAACCGCATCAATTTCGGCCAGGACGGATCGATCGACGTGCGCCGCGTCGTGGCTTCGACCAACAGACTCGCCGAACTCGAGCAGCATCTGGCTCTCTACTTCACCGGCTTCTCCAGAACCGCCTCGGAGATTGCCCAGGAGCAATTGAGGGTCACGCCCAGCAAGAAGCAGGAGTTGTATGCGATGTTGCAGCTTGTCGACGAGGCCGAGGCAATCCTCGTGGATGAGAAGCGGCCGCTTCAGGACTTCGGCCGCCTGTTGCACGAGAGCTGGCAGATCAAGCGATCGCTCACCCAGAAGATTTCAAACAGCAGCATCGATGAAATCTACGCGACGGGACTAAAGGCGGGGGCGACAGGAGGCAAGCTGCTGGGTGCGGGCGGAGGCGGCTTCATGCTCTTTTACGTCGAGCCGGAACGCCGCGAAGCTCTGGCGGCCAGCCTGAACAAACTGCTGTGCATTCCGTTCTCCTTCTCCACCCAGGGCAGCCACGTGATCGTATATGAGCCGGAGGCACAGTATGAGAAGGCGCTTGCCAGCCGCCGCGACTCGATTTACGGAAACGATTCCGCCGGCGAGAACGGCGCCCAGTCCGTTGGAACCGCGACGCGAATCGGTTGATCGTCGATTCAACAGCCTTGAGGCTCAGCCATGACCGACTGCCCCTATGTAATCATCACTCCCGCGCGTAACGAGGAGGAGTTCATCGAGAAAACGCTGGAATCGGTGGTCCGGCAAACGGTCCGTCCGGAGCGATGGGTCATCGTGAACGACGGTTCGACCGATGCCACCGCGGCCAAGGTGCGTCCGTATCTTGCCGATCGCCCGTGGATCACGCTGGTCGATCTTCCGGTGCGGCGCGAGCGGCACTTTGCAGCCAAGGTGCACGCGTTCAACGCCGGGCTGGAAAAGGTGAAGGATGTCAACTACGCGGTTATCGGCAACCTGGATGCCGACGTCTCCCTGGACGACGATCACTTCGAGTTCCTGATGGACAAGTTCAGCAAGGATCCCGCGCTCGGCGTGGCCGGAACGGTTTTCCGCGAGGACGGTTACGACTCGGCAGTGGACAGCTTCGAGGGCCAGAGCTATGTATCCGGCCAGTGCCAGATGTTCCGCCGCCGGTGTTTTGAAGAAATCGGCGGCTACAAGCCGAATAAAGGCGGCGGAATCGACTGGATGGCGGTAACAACCGCACGAATGATGGGATGGAAGACGCGCTCCTTCCGCGAGAAATCGTTCTTCCATCACCGCAGACTGGGAACCGCCGAGCGAGGCCGCCTCGCGTCCAGCTTCTCTTATGGCGAAAAGGACTACTATCTCGGAGGTCATCCGCTATGGGAGCTCTTTCGCGTAGCTTGGAGAATGACCAAGCGGCCTTATGTGGTGGACGGCTTCGCGCTGGGGTTGGGGTATTTGTGGGCCCTCGTGCGGAGGGTTGAGCGTCCTGTTTCGAAGGAGCTCATGCGGTTTCACCGGAAAGAGCAAATGCACAAGCTCGGCATCATCCTCACTTCAATGATCACGTTCAAGCGCATCGACAGCTTCCACACCAAATCGAGCTGAGCGCATCTTCTGGCAACGGAACGAATATGGCAACAGCCGAAATCACAACACCATCGCCAATCTTGCCGGACCATGAAGCAGTCAAGCAAGCAGTGCTCCGCTTCAGCGACTGGCTCGATCGCTTTGGCGAGACGTCTTACGACTATCAGAGCTATTTTGCGAGCCGGCTGGGGGCCGAGCCAAGGCCCTGTACTACAAAAGCCCGCTCCTCGGCGCGCCGCTTGTTGCGCCTATGATCTTTTCCGAGGCGTTCGTTCCATCGGCGCGCTGCCTCTTCTGGAAGCGGCAGCGGTTTCCTATTGCCGACGCACACTATGCCATGGGTTTCGCCTTCTTATCTCAAGTGACGAACGACGAGCGCTACTACCGGCGCGCCATTCATTTCCTGGAGGCTCTCGAAGAGACAAGATGCAAAGGATACCAGCATTATTGCTGGGGATATCCCTTCAACTGGGAGACAAGATACGGGACGATGAAGGCGGGAACGCCTCTGATAACGACCGTTCCCTACGCATATGAGGCGTTTCTCGATGTGTATCGGATCGACAGCAACCCCAGGTGGAAGGAGATTCTGCGCTCCATCGCGGAGCACGCGTTCTCCGATTACCACGAGCAAACCACGTCGCCCGGCGCGGCCAGTTGTTCGTACAATCCCGAACCCAGTTGCCCGTGCCTGGTGGTGAACGCAAGCGCCTACCGGGCCTTTCTGCTGACAAGAGCCGCGCACGATTTCGCCGATTCGCGCTATGCGGAGGCCGCGGAGCGAAACCTCAACTACGTGATCGAATCGCAGAACGCCGATGGCTCATGGCGATACGCTACCGACGGCGGGAGAGACTTCGTGGATCATTTCCACACCTGCTTCGTCCTCAAGGCGCTGGCGAAGATCGAGGCCCTGACGGGCAACGCTCTGTGCACTCGGGCGATAGAGCGGGGCGTGGACTATTACGTCAAGAATCTGTTCGACGGCGATGGAGTTCCCCGGCCCTTTTCCCGCAAGCCGCGGTTGACGGTATATCGCCGCGAACTCTACGACTACGCCGAATGCCTCAACATCATCGCGCTCCTGGGCGGGCGGTTTCCCGCCCTCGATCGCCTCTTGCCTCGCGCGCTTGACCTCAAGACGTGGCAGAAGCGAGACGGTTCTTTTCGAAGCCGCCAACTCATGCTCGGGTGGGACGACGTGCCAATGCATCGCTGGGCGCAATCCCAGTTCTTCAGAAGTCTCTGCTTGCTGCTTTTGAAAGAAACGAAAGCTTCGCAGAATCCGGGCCCCTGTTAAGCCCAAATGTCGCGGCGCGGGGCGTGTCCGGGACATCGTGGACGCGCGCGAAGCAAAGAGCCTGATTGCTTCTGCAAGGCGCCCGGTTCTCTACGGAGAGCGGTCGGATCAAGCGTGCCAAGGAATGAATTAGGAGTAGGGAACCTCCATGTGCGGAATATGCGGACAATATAACTTCAGCGACGGTGCGCCAGTAAGCCGCCGGGATATCGAGCGCATGGCGGACTCGATCTGTCACCGAGGGCCGGACGATTCTGGATATCGCATTGACGGGGCGTTGGGGCTCGGTTTCCGCCGGCTCTCGATCATCGACCTGGCCGGCGGCCACCAGCCGATGAGCGATGGAGAAGAGACCGTCTGGGTGATCTTCAACGGAGAAATCTATAACTTCCCGGAACTGAAGCGCGAGCTCGAGGGATACGGACATACCTTCCGAACCAGGTCCGATACGGAGGTGATCGTCCACGGTTATAAGCAATGGGGCGACGACGTCTTCAATCACTTGAATGGGATGTTCGGCGTTGCGATATGGGACGTGCGCCGGCAACGGCTGATTCTGGCCCGGGATCCGTTTGGGATCAAGCTCGTCTACTTCAAGATCAGCGGCGGGAAGCTCTATTTCGGCTCGGAAGTTCGCGCGATCCTGGCCGGCGCCGGGGAGCGTGGCGAGGTGGACCCAAACGCTTTGAACCTGTTTCTTCGATATCGGTTCACGCCATCGCCGCACACCATTTTCAAGGGAATCTCCAAACTGGCGGCGGGAACGATGCTGGTGTGCGAGAAAGGGACGGCTGCCGTGCAGCGCTGGTACAAGTACCGGCCGACGCCGTTCTCACCGATGAAGTCCACAGACGAGGCGGCGGAGGAACTGCTCGAGCTCTACAAGAAGGCGCTGAAGCGGCACCTTCTGAGCGACGTGCCGGTGGGGCTCCTGTTGAGCGGCGGGATCGACTCCGGAATGCTTCTAGCGCTGATGAATCTGTGTGGGAGCTCGTGGCAAACCTATACCGTGGGTTATGGATCGAGTTTCGCGGACGATGAACTGGCGGATGCACGCGCAACATCGGCCCTGTTCTCCTCGCGGCACAGGGAGGTTCTTCTCAATCGCGAGACCTTCGAGGATTCTCTGCACAAAATTGTGTCCTGCCTGGAAGAGCCAATCGCGGCGTCGTCCATTGTGCCCATGTATTTTGTGTGCCAGCGGGCCCGGGAGGATGTGAAAGTCGCGCTGGTTGGCCAGGGGCCGGACGAACTGTTCGGCGGCTATCGCCGGCATTTGGGCGTGCGCTACGGAGGAATGTGGGGCGCCTTGCCGGGCTGGGTCCGGTCCCCGCTGGCGGCGGTGATCCGCGAACTGCCCCGAAGCGAGACTCTGAAGAGGGGATTGCACTCCCTGGATGTGAAAGAGCGGATGCAGAGATACCAGCACGTGCTGTCGCTGATGCCGGGTGAAGGGATCGACGCCCTCTTCCAGGAAGGCGCGCTCGATGCGGGCGCCGGCGACGAGATTCTCAATTGCTGGCAGGATCTTCGTCCGCTGATGTCGGAGACCGACGAGCTCGGCGGGCTGCAGTTTCTTGAAATGCGGTCGACACTGCCCGACGAACTTCTGATGTACGGAGACAAGCTTTCAATGGCCCACAGCCTCGAAGTGCGCGTGCCGTATCTGGACAAGGAGATCGTCGAATACGTGGAAAGACTGCCGGCAGCCTTCAAAGTGCGCAACGGATCGCGAAAGTGGCTGCACCGTCAGGTGTGCCAGCGGTTTCTTCCCAGTGCGATCATGAAGCGCAAGAAGCGCGGGTTTGCGGTCAACGTGGTTGACGACTGGTTCCGCGCCAATGTGAACAGTCGGATGGACGAGATTTTCATGGACGGCAGCTCTGCAATCTACAAATACCTTAAGCCGGCTGCCGTGCAGGAGATGTACCGGCGGCACAAATCCGGCCGCAACGATTTCCACAAGGTTCTGTTCAGCGTGGTGGTGTTCGAGCAATGGCTGAGAGTGCAATCGGCTCAGGACGCCGTGCATGCGCTGGAGCCCAGCTCCACACGCTGACTTCGGCCTGCCCACCGAAGCCGACTTGACGAGAACTCGCGCCGGGCGCAGCGAATCGATATTCGATATTTCAGGCGGAAGAGAAAACCGATGAAGATATTGCTTACAGGGCACAAAGGGTACATTGGTTCGGTCGCGGCGCCGATGTTGCGCGCGGCAGGACACGACGTGGTTGGGCTGGACAGCGACTTCTATGCCAACTGCAATTTCGGGAGCGCGCCGGAGAGCATTCCGGAGATCCGCAAAGACCTTCGGGACCTGGTGAGCGCGGACCTCGAAGGCTTCGACGCGGTCGCTCATTTTGCCGCGCTCTCCAACGATCCGCTGGGAAACCTCAATCCGGACCTTACCTATGACGTCAACTATCACGCGTCGGTAAAGCTGGCCAGGCTTGCAAAGGAGGCCGGCGTGGGCCGCTTTGTTTTCGCCTCCTCCTGCAGCACGTACGGCGCCGCCGGCGACGAGTTTCTGGACGAGACGTCGTCGCTGAATCCGGTCACGCCCTACGGGGAGTCGAAGTGTTTTGTCGAACGGGACGTAGCGGAATTAGCCGACGCCAGCTTTTGCCCGACATATATGAGGAACGCAACGGCATACGGCGCATCCCCGCGCCTGCGGCTGGACATTGTTCTGAACGACCTGGTCGCCTCGGCAACCACCACGGGGCGAATTTATATCAAGAGCGACGGCACGCCATGGCGCCCCATCGTTCACATTCGCGACATCATTGGCGCCGTTCTAGCCGTTCTGGATGCTCCCAGGGAGACGGTCTTCAACGAAACCTTCAACGTCGGCCGCACCGAGGAGAACTTCAGAATCCGCGAGCTGGCCGAGATTGTGGGCGAGGTCGTTCCCGGATGTCATATCGAATACGCGCCCGGCGGGGGGCCGGATCTGCGGTGCTATCGCGTGAGCTTCGAAAAGATCAAGCGCCAATTGCCGAGTTTTCGCCCCCAATGGACTGCGCGCAAGGGCGCCCAGGAGCTCTTCGACGCCTACCGCACGCTCCGCCTTACCCGGGAAGACATCGAAGGCGGCCGGTATACGCGCCTCAGGCAGCTTCAGCGGCTTTTGGACGCAGGAGAGCTCGATGCCTCGCTGCGCCGGAGTTCTAAATGAAGTTTAACCAAACGGCCCTCAAGGGCGCCTACGTAATTGAGCTTGAGAAACTCGCCGACGATCGCGGTTACTTTGCCCGCGCATGGTGTCAGCATGAGTTCCTCGACCATGGATTGGACGTCGTTCTGGTCCAGTGCAGTATTTCCTACAACGCGAAGGCCGGGACCCTGCGCGGGATGCACTACCAGGACCCGCCCTATGCGGAGACCAAGCTCGTGCGCTGTACGTGCGGCGCGGTCTACGATGTGATTGTCGACCTGCGGCCGGATTCACCGACGTTCCTGCAATGGACGGGCGTGGAACTGACTCCGGAGAACGGCAGAATGATGTACGTGCCAAAGGGATTCGCGCACGGCTTCCAGAGCCTCGCGCCGGAAAGCATGTTGTTCTATCAGATCTCCGAGTTTTACGCCCGCGAATACAGTCGTGGCGTGCGCTGGAACGACCCTTTGCTCAAGATCGAGTGGCCGCTCGAGGTCGGCGCTATTTCGCCTCGGGACCAGGAGTGGCAAGATATCAATGTTGCTCGCTTCGAACCGCTCCGGCAACTTCCCGCCGCGCTGGAAGGTTGAGCTGCCGGATTGAGCGAAAGCCACCCAAGACGAAAGGGGCTTCTTGAAATGGCAGATGGAGGTTCTGTCTTAACCCATGAGCTGGCAGCGGCCGGTTCGGGCATGTACCAGTTGATGGCCGAGCTGTTCCCCATCTGCCGGAGCATCACCGGAAACGGGCTCCGGGAGTCGCTGCGCATCATCCAAAGGCACATTCCTCTGGAGCTTCATGAGGTCCCGACAGGAACGCAGGTCTTCGACTGGGAGGTTCCGAGGGAGTGGAACGTTCGCGATGCGTACTTGAAAGGACCAGACGGCAAGAAGGTCGTCGATTTCCAGCGGTCGAGCCTGCACGTGGTCAATTACAGCATCCCCGTCCATGCCAGAATGCCGCTCGCCGAACTGAAGCCGCACCTGCACTCTCTTCCCGACCATCCCGACTGGGTTCCATATCGAACCACCTACTACCAGGAAACCTGGGGCCTGTGCCTCACGCATCGAGAGCTCGAAGGCCTGAAGGACGGGGAGTACGAGGTGGTCATCGATTCATCTCTGGGCCCCGGGAATCTGACCTATGGCGAGCTGTACCTCAAGGGCCAGACGGAAGACGAGGTTCTGATTTCGTCCCATTCGTGCCACCCCTCCCTGTGCAACGACAATCTCTCCGGAATGGCGATCGCGACGTATCTGGCAAAATCCCTGCTGGAGAGGGAACGGCGGTACTCCTACCGTTTCATCTTTGCTCCTGGCACGATCGGGGCCATCGCCTGGCTGGCGCTCAACCAGAGCAAGACTTCGCGGATCAAGCATGGGCTCGTTCTGACCTGTGTCGGGGATGCAGGAGGGTTTCACTATAAAAAGAGCCGGCGGGGCGACGCCGAAGTCGACCGCGCTGCCGCCCTCGCACTTCGTTCGAGCGATGAGCCGTATGAAGTACTGGACTTTTCGCCGTATGGGTACGACGAGCGGCAGTATTGCTCGCCGGGCTTCAATCTGCCCGTTGGCTGTCTGATGCGCAGCGTTTGGGGAACATTTCCCGAATACCACACCTCGGCGGACAATCTTGACTTCGTTCATCCAGAGAAACTGGCCGGCACTCTGCGCCTTTGCGCCGCGATCTGCGATGTGCTCGAAGGCAACAAGACCTACATGAACAAACGGCCGTTCTGCGAACCTCAGATGGGAAAGAGGGGCCTGTATCAGGGCGGTCCGGACACCGAAGCGATCAGCGCCCGTCTTTGGGTGCTCAACTACTCAGACGGCCAACATTCGCTGTTGGATATCGCGGAACGCTCCGGGCTGCCGTTCGGCGCAATCCGCGATGCCGCGGAGTTGCTGCGGGAGCGGGAACTTCTTGCCGCCGTGGAGCATGATTAGCGCTGCATCTCGAGAGGAGGAATACGGCTCAGAGCCGCTATTTCCGCCCCCCGGGATCCGCCGTCTTCAGCAGCCGGAAGACGGGACACAACGCTTCATTGGAGCACAAAACAAAAGGAAATCAAGGTGGGATGATGGGGAAGCCTGGGGAGTCGATTGTCATGTCAAGTCCAACGCCTGAAAAGCAACCGGAAAAGAGAATCAAGACTTGCCGCTTTTGCGGCGCGGAGCTACGCCGAACGTTCGTCGACCTCGGCATGTCGCCCCTTTGTGAGACCTATCCGTCCCGCGCCGACCTCAACCATGGGGAAATGTACTATCCCCTTCACGTGTATGTCTGCGAGCAGTGCTGGCTGGTGCAATTGGAGGAGTACGAGAGCGCCGAGAATATCTTCAGCGACTATGCGTACTTCTCGTCATATTCCGACTCATGGCTGAAGCATTGCCAGAAATACTGCGACGAAGTCGAGTCTCGCTTTGGCCTTGGGAACGAGAGCCACGTTGTCGAGGTGGCAAGCAACGACGGCTACCTGCTGCAGAACTTTGTGCGCAAGGGCATTCCCGTCCTCGGCATTGAGCCGGCCGCAAACGTCGCCCAGGCCGCGATCGAGAAGGGCGTCCCCACGCTGGTACGTTTTTTTGGCGCCCAGCTTGCTCGGGAACTCGCCCTGGAAGGACGCAGCGCGGATCTGATCGCCGGGAACAATGTTCTGGCACAAGTTCCCGATCTGAACGACTTTGTCGAGGGGCTCAAGATTCTTCTCAAGCCGGATGGAGTGCTGACCCTGGAATTCCCGCACCTGCTGCGGTTGATCGAACTCAACGAGTTTGACACCATCTACCACGAGCATTTCTCGTACTTCTCGCTGCTATGCGCGGAAAAGATCTTGCAGGCGCATGGACTGCGGCTCTTCGATGTGGAAGAACTCAAATCGCACGGCGGTTCGCTGCGCTTGTTTGCGTGCCGCGTGCCGAGCACGAAGCACCTGCTTTCGCCAAACGTGCAACGCGTCCTCGACGATGAGATCAAGGCGGGGCTGAACTCGGTCCAGGGCTACGAGGGCTATTCCGAGCAGGTCCTGCGGACCAAGATCGACCTCGTCGAGTTCCTCATCGAAGCCAAGAAACAGGGAAAAACGGTGGCCGGCTGACGGGGCTCCGGGCAAGAGCGCGACGCTTCTGCACTACTGCGGCATCGGCAAGGACATGATCGCGTTCACGGTCGATCGAAGCCCGTTCAAGCAGGGCCGTCACCTTCCCGGCAGCCGGATTCCGATTTGCTCGCCGGATCGGATCGCGGAGAGCAAACCCGACTACGTCCTCATTCTTCCCTGGAATCTCAAGGATGAGATCGAAGGTCAATTAAGCTATATTCGCGAGTGGGGCGGCAAATTTGTTGTTCCCATTCCGCGGCTTGCAATTGACTGATTCTCCTGATAACGAGGTAGACATGAAAGTCGTTCTGTTCTGCGGCGGCGCGGGGATGCGCATGAGGGGATATGTGGACGATGTCCCCAAGCCGATGGTCACGATTGGCACGCGGCCCATCCTCTGGCACCTGATGAAGTATTACGCCCACTTTGGGCACAAGGATTTCATCCTTTGCCTGGGCCATAAGGGCAACGCGATCAAGGACTATTTTCTGCACTACGATGAATCGGTTTCGAACGACTTTGTCTGGTCGGGCAGCGGGAAGCAGGTCCACTATCTTCATCGCGACATCGACGACTGGACGATTACGTTCGTTGAAACCGGACCAAACAGCAACATCGGACAAAGGCTCAAGGCGGTTGAGAAGCACCTCGACGGCCAGGAGATGTTCCTCGCGAACTACGGTGACGGGCTGAGCGACGCACCGCTTCCGCACATGATCGAGACGTTCAAGACCAGCGGGGCCGTTGCGTCGCTGCTGCTGGTACAACCGACGGCCAGCTTCGATCTCGTTCGTACCTCGAGCGACGGGATGGTGAGCGAGATCTGCCCGCTGACAAGCAGCGACATCTGGATCAATGGGGGCTTCTTCGTAATGAAGCACGAGATATTCAGTCACATCCAGCCGGGCGAGGAACTTGTAGAGAGCCCTTTGAAAGACTGATCCAGAAGCGAGCCCTGCTGGCCTACAAGTATTCCGGGTTCTGGCAATGCATGGACACGTTCAAGGACAAGCAGCGCCTCGAAGATCTCAATGACCGGGAAGCGCCCTGGAAAGTATGGGATCGCGGCGCGATCCAGGACACACAGGAAAGGACGCTGAACGCGTGATGCGCCTGGGATTCAACACGGACCAAAGCCGCCCCCTCGAGTTTCTTTGTCTGGGAGCACATTCAGACGACATCGAAATCGGTTGCGGAGGCACGATCCTGCGCCTGGCGGACGAGTATCCCGACGCAAGGTTCCACTGGGTTGTCCTCGGGGCGAGAGGCGCGCGTGAAGACGAAGCACGCAGAGCGGCCGATCTAATGGTAGGCAACCGCCTCAAGACCATTCATGTCCATGGATTTCAGGATGGATTCCTGCCCTACCTGGGCAAAGAGGTGAAGGATCTTTTCGAGGATAAACTGAAAGCCATATCCCCCGATTTGATATTCACTCATTTTCGAGATGACGCGCACCAGGATCACCGGCTGATCTGCGAGCTGACCTGGAATACATTCCGCGACCATCTCATTCTCGAGTACGAGATCCCGAAGTACGACGGTGACTTCGGCAGACCTAATTTCTATGTGCCGCTCTCTGCGGCGTCTTATCGGAAGAAGATCGATGTGCTGATGGAAGCCTTTCAAACCCAGCGATCGAAGCGCTGGTTCGACGAGAGCACGTTCCTGGGCCTGATGCGCCTGCGTGGCGTCGAGTGCAACGCTCCCAGCGGATATGCAGAGGCGTTCTACAGCCGCAAAGCGGTCCTCTAACTCGGGAGATAAAAGGCGCGGAGGCAGCAGGTCGGGCTGCCCCACTCCTGTCCGCAGTGAAGGCATCGGGACGTGATCCGCCGCTCGTCGCAGAGGCACGATGAAAGATCTGAAAGAAAAGACAATTCGAGGGGGGCTAGCCAGAGTCTTGGCTCAACTGGCGAACTTCCTGCTTCGCATCGGTTCATTGATGATCCTGGCGCGGCAGTTGGGCCCTAAAGACTTTGGAATTGTCGGAATGGCCACGGCGTTTACCGGAGTTCTGGGCCTCTTCAGGGACTTCGGGCTGGGCGCCGCGGCGGTACAGCGGGCCGATGTCACGGAGGAGCAAATATCCAATCTGTTTTGGGTCAATGTGGTATTTGGCATTGTCCTTGCTGTAGCGACTGCCGCTCTTGCTCCGGTGGTTGTCGCTTTCTATCACGAGCCGCGGCTTCTTTGGGTGACAGTTGTCTTGGCGTCTGGCTTCTTCTGCAATGCGCTTGGCGTACAACATTCCGCGGTCTTGCAGAGGCAGATGCGCTTCACCGCCCTGTCTGTGATCAACATTGTTGCCCTTGCGGTGAGCAGCTTGGCCGCGATCACTGCCGCCAGCGCCGGATACGGCTATTGGGCGCTGGTCGGTATGACGGTGATGATGCCGCTCGTGTGGACGATCGGAGTTTGGATTGCGGCGCGATGGGTTCCAGGCCCGCCCAAGCGGGGTGTCGGCCTTCGCTCCATGCTTCACTTCGGCGGCACAGTCACCCTGAACAGTGTGGTCGTTTACATCGCCTACAACATGGAAAAGGCCCTATTGGGCAAATACTGGGGAGCGGATGCGATCGGCAATTACGGCCGCGCCTATCAGCTTGTCAATGTGCCGACTGACAACATGAACACGGCTGTCGGCGAAGTGGCGTTCTCTGCCCTTTCCCGAGTTCAGGACGACCCGCAGAGGCTTCGCAACTACTTCTTGAAAGGCTATTCCCTGATTCTTTCGCTCACGGTCCCCGCATCGATCGTCTGCGCGGTGTTTGCGCCGGATTTGATCGCGGTTCTTCTCGGGTCCAAGTGGAATGAGGTCGTCCCCATCTTTCGCTATCTGGCGCCGACCATCGCGGTCTTTGCGATGATCAATCCGTTTTCATGGCTGCTGTTTTCTATCGGCAAGACCGGGCGAAGCCTCAGAATTGCTTTCGTCATTGCTCCTCTGGTGATCAGCGGCTACCTCATCGGTCTTCCTTACGGCCCGCGCGGGGTGGCGATCGGATACTCGGCAGCAATGACCATATGGCTTCTGCCGCATATTGCCTGGTGCGTACACGGCACCGCGATTTCAATCAAAGACGTGTTGAGATCGCTGCTTCCCCCACTGGCTTCCGGATTCATCGCCGCGCTGGTCTCCGTTCCCGTTGAGCTCTTCTTCGAGCACCGCTTCCCGGTCGTGCTGAGACTGGCGGCGGATCTGTCTGTATTCGGCGCGGTCTATCTGCTTGTGCTCTTGTTCGTGATGCGGCAAAAGTCTCTCTATATGAGCCTGATTGAGGGATTCCGCCATCGGCCCTTGAGTGCAGAAGACACAGTATCGTCTGTCTAGAGGCCTGCTTGACCACGTCGAGATATTCAGGGATGAACAGCGCGGAGCAACCTCTCGTGAGCATCGTCACTCCGATGTACAACGAGGAGAAACACCTCGCCGTCTGCATCGAGAGCCTGCTTGCGCAGACCTATCGGAATTGGGAATGCCTGATCGCCGACAACTGCAGTACGGACGGCTCGCCCCGAATTGCACGCGACTATGCGGACAAAGACCCGCGGATTCGGGTTCAGCGGAACGATCGATGCCTGCGCGCTGTCGCGAACTTCAATGCGGCCCTGAGGAAGATCTCTCCATCCAGCAAGTACTGCAAGGTCGTATTCGCCGACGACTTCATCTTTCCGGAGTGCCTTGAGCGAATGGTCTCTCTCGCCGAGGCAAATCCGTCGGTCGGAATCGTAGGGGCCTATGGCTTGCAGGGCGATTCGGTCATGTGGACAGGGCTCCCCTATCCCAGTGAAGTGGTTCCGGGCAGAGAACTCTGCCGTAGATACTTTCTCGACGGCTTGTATGTGTTTGGGACGGCAACGTCGCTGCTCTTTCGTGCGGAACTTGTTCGGAATCGAGATCCCTTCTTTGACGAATCGAATCTTCACTCGGATTGCGACACTTGCCTGGAGCTGCTAAAGAACAGCGATTTCGGCTTCGTGAATCAGGTGCTGACGTTTACACGAGTACGCGAGCGATCGCTCCTCGCGTTTTCAACGGAGCTCAATACATTCCTCGCCGGCCGGCTCCATGATCTCATCACCCACGGCTCCGATTATCTGACCCCGGCAGAATATGAACGCTGCCTGAAATTGAAGTTGAAGGAGTATTACCGGTATCTCGCGTGGGGCCTGATCCATCGAAGAGGAAAAGAGTTCTGGAAGTATCATCGGGCGAAGATGGAGGAGGTTGGAGTCGGCTTTAGCCGGGCACGGGTCGTAAGAGAAGCACTTCTCAGGATCGTCAATGCGGTACTAAATACCCGAGTATTGCTCAAGATTGCAGGCGAGCGACAAGCTCCTTGAAGTTCGGGCACAGCATCTGTCGCGGGGCGGAAGGGCTGACAGTAGCTCTGGGCAGGGCCGATGAGACCGAATGAAAGCCGGGTAGGGTTCGCGGCACGGTTGATTTTCAACCTATGGAAGGGGATTCAAGAGGCGGAATGGACAGCAAGAATTCATCGCGAGTCGGCTCTCTCAACCTCAGAGCGGGCGAATGGGTCAGGGTGAAGAGCAAGGAGGAGATCCTTGCGACGCTCGACGAGAATGGCCGCCTGGAGAACATGCCCTTCATGCCGGAGATGTTTCAGTACTGCGGGCAGAGGCTCCAGGTATTCAAGAGCGCCCACAAGACGTGCGACTATTTGCAGGCCTGGAGTATCCGCCGGCTAAAAGACTCCGTGCACCTCTCGGGCGTTCGTTGCGACGGAAGCGGGCACGAAGGATGCGAGGCGAGCTGTCTGATCTTCTGGAAGGATGCATGGTTAAGGCGCGAAGGAGACGAACTCGTCGAGATCCAGCCCGCGCCCGCGGTAAAAGATCGGGGTCCGGATACGGCGGATCGCTGTACCGAAGAAAAGGTGGTTCTGGCAGCGAGCTACCTGTCGGCTGAGGGAAAGACCCACTTTCGCTGCCAGGTCACGGACGTCACGCAGTTCACCTCGAGGATGAGTTTCTGGAATCCCCGCCAGTATCTCCAGGACCTGGTGTCCGGGAACGTCTCGGGCGGTCTCGCGGGGACAAGCTGGGCGGAGCGTTTTCTTGACGCAGTACTGGCGTGCGTGCGAATACTTCACGCAACGATCATCGGTTTCTTCAATGAGATTCAGCTTCGAAGAGGCAGGAAGCAGTATCCGTTCATCAATAGTTATGGACGAGGCATGAGCAACGAACCACTGAATCTGCAGCCCGGAGAACTCGTCGAAGTGCGGAGCAAGGAGGAGATCGAGGGAACTCTCGATCAAGATCAGAAGAACCAGGGTCTGTGGTTCGATTCCGAGATGCTTCCATATTGCGGCGGAATCTACCGGGTGTTGAGGAGAGTGGGACGCATCATCGACGAACGGACCGGGCGGATGATCAAGATGAAACATCCCAGCATCGTCCTGGAAGGCGTGGTCTGCAAGGCGGACTTTCATCGACTCTGCCCGAGAGCGATTTATCCCTATTGGCGGGAAAGCTGGCTGAAGCGCATACAGAACCCCGGGGAGGCTTCTGTCGGGAACGAGAAGGGCAGCGCCAACTGATAACTTGCCGGCCTTTGTCAGCCGATTTGTCAACCGAACAGTGGTGACCGCGAGGATCCAACCCCGTGATGGAAAAGCGTAGTATCCAAATCAACCTGTGGGCGTATTCCGCTGCCGCGGCGGTACTGACCGTGGTGATTGCGGCAATCGTATGGTCGCGTGCGCACCCTTTCGGGTTGCACTGGGATGAGGCGCAGTATCTGGATCAGAGCGCCATAGACGATCATCGTCTTTGGGCCGGTAGAATCCTTTCACTCGTTGGAAGGATCCTCCTCAGAGACGATGGGCACCCCCCCGCCTATCGGATGATCGTGCTGCCGTTCCTGGCGGTTTTCGGCTTCCATGTAATGGTCGCGCGTCTCGTTTCCTTGGGATGCTATGCCGCAAGCTGTTGGTTCCTCTATCGGACGGGCAATCTTGTTGCGGGACGCGCCGCCGGAGCGTTTGCCGTTCTGATATTTGCTCTTTCTCCGGAAGTCATCGCCGCAAGCCTTTTCTTCAGTACCGACACTCCGTTGTATCTCGCCGTTTCGGCCATGCTCTACTACCTCTTCTCGGCTTGGAGCGGAAATGCGGAAAATCGCATCACCTGGATTGGACTGGGGTTGTCGATTGGGCTCGGCCTTCTCGCCAAGCCTTCCTTCCCGGCCATTGCCGTTCCGATCTTCGCTTTTTGGTGGATCGCAGGTCGATACGGATGGCTGGAGATTCCGAGCCTGTGGTCGCAGCGAAAAGCAATTCTCCTCGGATTGATTGTCGGTGTGCCGTGGTGGCTAATCAATCTGAGAGATCTGGTTCACTACGTTGTGTTTGCCAGGGGCTTTGAGCGCAATTCGCTGGGGCCGCGCTCACTGGCGACGCTGGCAAAGTGGTTGAGCAGCGTCGTTCAATGCTTGCTTGGCCATGGCATCGCGATCCTGATCGGTTTGGTTGCGATTGCCGCCCTTGCAAAACTCCTCCTAGGCAAGCGAATCGCTCTCACGAGTCGGCAAAAAGCCGTCCTGATTGCCTGTATCTGCGGCGCCTTTCCGATTCTGCTCGCCCAACTCAGCGGCACGAATCACCTTCTGCGCCACATTTCTCCGGCTCTCATACCGCTGGCCATCTGTGTTGGCCTGCTTGGTGAACGGTCCGGCTGGTGCTTTTCCTGGGCTGGCTGCTCGGTATCGGCCATTCTTGTGTATGGCCAACTGGCGATGCTTCTCGCGCCCGTTGTGGTTCCTAACAAGCAGCCTGTCGAAATTGGCTTCAATAACGGAGTTTATCCGTGGCAAGCGATGGCCAGATACGAACAATGGGACTGGGCGCCTGTCAGAATCCTCACGCAGAATTGTGGTCTCAAATCGCCAAGAATCGGCTACCTGGGCAATGGCCGCGCCTTCGATGAGCCGCAAATCCAGTACGCATGGGTTTCGCAGGGACTTGAGCCGCCACAAGTCGATTGGCTCTGGCGACTCGAGGATGGCCCCGTCGACTGGCAAAAACTCATGGCCCGTGCAGACCAGGAGGACTTTGTCATCACTGCACCACACTTTTCGGGCGAAGCAATCGTCAAAGAGGACCTCGACAACGCGAACAATGCCGACTTTGCTCAGCGCCTTTCAAGCGACCCCAACTTTCAAAAGCCCTTTACGTTCCAAATGGGCCGGTTCGGTCCCATTGACGTGCTTGTGTATGCCAAATCGTCGCTCGTGTGTCATGACAACTAGAAGTGCAGAGAGGAAGTAGGTTTATCGTGGAGGGACAGCAGGTGAGGAAGACCGTCATCCTCTGCACCTACAATCGCGCCCAGAGCCTGCAGAAAGCCCTTGCAAGCGCTGCAGCGATGTCCCTTCCCGAGTCTGACGAGTGGGACTTCCTGGCTGTGGATAACAACTCAAACGACGGGACCCGCGAAGTGATCGAGGAGTTCTGCCGCAGATTTCCCAGCCGTTTTCGTTATGTATTTGAGCCTAGGCCGGGCAAGTCCTATGCGCTAAACACCGGTATCGAGCAGGCCCGCGGCGATGTGCTGGCCTTTATGGACGACGACGTCGAGGTCGATCCGAACTGGCTGCGCAACTTGACTGCTCCGCTGCATGATGGGAAGTGGGCCGGAGTCGGTGGACGGATTCTCCCGGAGAAAGGTTTCTTGCCGCAGCGTTGGATGGATACCAGCACCCCGGACGGACTAGCGCCGTTGGCCATCCTCGACCGGGGCTCCGAAGCCCGCGAGCTTAGCGAAGCGCCTTATGGAACGAACATGGCGTTTCGCAAGGGGATGTTTGAGAAATACGGAGGATTTCGCGAAGACCTTGGGCCTCGGCCGGAAACTGATCTCAAATGCGAAGATGCAGAATTCGGCTCGCGTCTATTGGCTGCGGGCGAGAGGTTCTTGTATGAGCCCTCGGCAATTGTCTATCACACCATCCCCCCACATCGTGCTCAGCCCCATTATTTTCAGACTTGGTGGCTCCGTAAGGGGCGCTCGGACATAATTCAAAATGGAATTCCAGCGGACACAAGATGGACTATCGCCGGAATCCCGCTTTATCTGTTTCGCAGGCTCGTGGTGTGGACCCTGAGATGGGTGGCCTGCCTGCGTCAGCCGAAGCGGTTTTCCTGTAAGCTTCGGGTATGGCAGCTCGCTGGCATGATCGTCGAGTGCCATTCGCAAGCGCGTCGAAGAAAAACGTGCTGCCCTTAGCCTGCTTGGGAGGGGCTCCATTCAGCAAATCCCATCCTGCCACACGCACGTGAAGCGCGCAGCGGCCGGAGTGGCTTAAATGCATAGATGTTCTATACAGATGGGCTCGAAAAGAGATCATTCGAGCCAACGGACATGATCCTGGCCGCCAGGTTGGAACCCAAAAGATGCGAGATGAACACCGCAGTAACCACACCGCGGTTACCTTGCGCGGATTTGATCACACAAAAGTCGCATATTTTTGAAACTGTTCTGCCTTATGATGTTCGCATCGACTCTCGGTTAGAGTTCAATGGGAACAGGCGTGTTTTTTCAAGACTTCTAACGGATTGAGGAATCCCTCCAGATTGCTCGCGAGAGCCGCCCGGGCTCAAGTTGCTCCGCGCAAAAAAGCGCATCCCTTCACCCTTCCATAGGAGAAGTATCCCGATGATCGCCAAGATGGTTCACCGTTTGACAGAGTCGTCTGTGTCTTCAGCTTCTTTCCTGGAGCAGTTTGTCGCTGTTCCGCGAGCATGGTTCACGATTCTGTTCTGCGCTCTGTTCATTCTCTGCGCTGCCGATGCGCCCGTGTCTGCGCAAACGGCGTACTTCGTTGGCACGGTGGCTTCTCCGCTGCCCAGTGTTGCTTCAGACGGTCCCACGGGCGTGGCGATTGACGCGACGGGAAATATCTTCTTCTCCCAATATTTCAACTCCAGCGGCAGCGGCGCCTGCGCGTCGAACTGCGATGTATACGAGATTCCGTATAGTAGCGGCGCCTATGGATCGCCCGTTGTCGTCGGCACCTTCACGCTGCCCATCGGTGTGGCCGTCGACGCCAGCGACGATGTGTTTGTAGCCGACTTTGGCGGCGGTCAAGTGTACGAAGTCAAGCCCGATGGCTTGGGAGGCTGGCAAGCGAAGGCGGCTCTGTCCCTCGGCGTTACGCTCGCCAACCCAATCGGTGTCGCGCTCGACGCAAGCGGAGACTTGTTCGTCACGGACTTCGCCAACACCGGCACGAGTCGGGCATATGAAATCACGTTCAGTGGGGGATCGCCCAGCGGACATTCGACGGTGGGAGCCGCTTTTGATCATGCGGCTGGAATTGCGGTCGATAGTGCTGGAAACGCCTACGTTGTTGATAACGGAGCTTCGGCTGTGTATCTCATTGCGTCGGGGGCATCCACGAACACCCAGCTGGCCAGTGGATTCACCAGCCCGAACTCCGTTTCGGTTGATGGAGCCGGGAACGTTTATGTAACCGACGGTGGTACCACATGGACAGTGAAGGAGATCGTGGCGACCAACGGCAAAGCTGCCGGCTCGACGAATGTCCTCGTGCTCAATAGCAGCGGGCTCACCAAACCCTATGGGTTGGCAGTTGATGGGAACGGGAATCTATTCGTCTCCGACTCCAACTACGGCACGTATGCCATCAAGGAGATCATGCTCGGGGGTGTGAACCTCGGCTCAACCGCCGTCGCCGCTTCCACGCCGCTTTCGCAGACGCTGGAATTCGACGTTACGACTGCCGGGACCTTCGGCGCGCCAGCCGTGCTGACTACCGGCAACAATGGCAGTGGGTCCGTCCCCTCCGACTTTACCCTGGGCACCACCACCTGTTCAGGCGCCGTGGCTCTCGGTACGTGCTCAGTTACCGTCGACTTCACCCCGCAGGCCTCTGGAACGCGCACCGGTGCGGTGGAATTATTGAACAGTGGACGCACGGCAATCGTCTCCACGGCTCGCGTCAGCGGGACGGGCACCGGTCCGCAAATTGCATTTGTCCCAGGCGTGTCCGCAAATCTTGCCACGGGCACAACCTTCTCCCAGCCTGCCGGCGTCGCCGTCGACGGGAACGGGAGTGTCTATGTTGCTGATTCCGTTGTTCCTGCGCTGTATCAGATCCAGTCAGGCGCCTCGATCGCCACGAGCCTCAGCTCGGCATTTACGGCTCCCATGGGAGTTGCGGTCGATGGGAACGGCGACGTCTTCGTCGCCGATCCAAGCGGTGACACGGTCAAAGAGTTCGTGGCTGTGAACGGCAGCGTTTCCACCACCCCCGCCACCCTAGGTGGCTATACGGAGGGGGGCTCCAGCTTCAGCTTCTCAGCCCCATCAGGAGCAGCAGTTGATAGCGCCGGCAATGTCTATATCGTAGACGCCTCCGCCAATTCCCTGTATGAGATTCTGGCGGCGAGCGGATACAGTGTCGTCACGACGCTGAACAGCACTTTCAACGGCCCTGAAGGCGTGGCTGTCGACAGCGGCGGAAACGTTTATGTCGCGGATACCGGCAACAACGCCATCAAGGAGATCGCCGCGCAGAACGGTCATGTCACAAGTTCTTCCACTGTCAGTGCGGTCGGCGGCAGCTTCACCTTCGATGCCCCGCAATCCGTGACAGTCGATGGCAACGGAAATGTCTATGTGACCGACGATGCCGGCGTATACGAAATCCCCGCCGGGACCAACACGGTCACCACGCTGGTCAGCGGGCTTTCGACTTCTTCGGGCGTAGCCGTCGACGCCAGTGACAACATCTACTACAGCAATACCGGCGCTGCCAAAGTGGCGGAACTTGTTCGTGCCACGCCGCCCACGCTCACCTTTGCGCAGACCAGCGTAGGCGGAATCAGTTCTACTCAATCGCTTACGGTCGAGAACGTCGGCAACCAGCAGCTCACCTTCTCCGGCCTCGCGCTTCCGACCGACTACATCCAGGAAGCCGGCTCCGGAACTCCGCCCGACTGCTCGTCGAGCACTGCTCTAGCGGAGGCTGGTTCCTGCAACCTCGGTGTCGCCTTAGAGCCACAGGCGTCGCCCATATCTGCCACCGAATACGTCACTCTCACCGACAATTCCCTGAACGTCTCCTCTGCTACCCAGCAGATCCCGCTGACGGGAACGGCGATCGCAGGGCCGACCGCGACACAACAAATTTCCTCCGAAGCGCTGACCGAGAACTACGCGGCGTCGTTCACACCGGTCACGGGTTCTGGCGGCGAAGGTTCTCTGTCGTACAGCATTTCGCCCACCCTGCCGAGCGGCCTGGGCATCTCCTTGAGTTCAGGCGCAATCTCAGGGACGCCCACCGTAACCCTGGCCTCGACGAGCTACACCGTTACTGTGACGGATAGCGATGGAGCCACAGCGACGGCGTCGTTCAACCTGACGGTGAACGCGGCGGTATCGGCAACGACGGCGGTATCGTCGACTTCGCTGACCGAGAACTACGCGGCGTCGTTCACACCGGTCACGGGTTCTGGCGGCACGGGAACGCTGACCTACTCGATCTCCGGAACGGCATTGCCGGCGGGTCTGTCGATCAGTTCGTCGACGGGTCTGATCAGCGGGACGCCGACAGTGGTAGCAGCGCAGGCCAGCTACACGGTCCAGGTGACGGACACGGACGGAGCTTCGGCGACGGCATCGTTCAACCTGACGGTGAACGCGGTGGTCTCGGCGACGACGGCGGTATCGTCGACTTCACTGACCGAGAACTACGCGGCGTCGTTCACTCCGGTGACTGCGTCGGGCGGCACGGGAACGCTGACCTACTCGATCTCCGGAACGGCATTGCCGGCGGGTCTGTCGATCAGCTCGTCGACGGGTCTGATCAGCGGAACGCCGACGGCGGCCGCGGCCCAAGCCAGCTACACGGTGAAGGTGACGGACACGAACGGAGCTTCGGCGACGGCGTCGTTCAACCTGACAGTGAACGCGGCGGTATCGGCGACGACGGCGGTATCGTCGACTTCGCTGACCGAGAACTACGCGGCGTCGTTCACCCCGGTTACAGCCTCTGGCGGCACCGGAACGTTGACCTATAGCATCTCCGGGACGGCGCTGCCTGCGGGTCTGTCGATCAGTTCGTCGACGGGTCTGATCAGCGGAACGCCGACGGCGGCAACGGCGCAGGCCAGCTACACAGTGAAGGTGACGGACGCTGACGGAGCTTCGGCTACGGCATCGTTCAACCTGACGGTGAACGCGGCTGTCTCGGCGACGACGGCGGTATCGTCGACTTCGCTGACCGAGAACTACGCGGCGTCGTTTACCCCGGTTACAGCCTCTGGTGGCACGGGAACGTTGACCTATAGCATCTCCGGAACGGCTTTGCCGGCGGGTCTGTCGATCAGCTCGTCGACGGGCTTGATCAGCGGTACGCCGACAGTGGTAGCAGCCCAGGCCAGCTACACGGTGAAGGTGACGGACGCTGACGGAGCTTCGGCGACGGCATCGTTCAACCTGACGGTGAACGCGTTGGTCTCGGCGACGACGGCGGTATCGTCGACTTCGCTGACCGAAAACTACGCGGCGTCGTTTACCCCGGTTACAGCCTCTGGCGGCACCGGAACGTTGACCTATAGCATCTCCGGGACGGCGCTGCCTGCGGGTCTGTCGATCAGTTCGTCGACGGGTCTGATCAGCGGAACGCCGACGGCGGCAACGGCGCAGGCCAGCTACACAGTGAAGGTGACGGACGCTGACGGAGCTTCGGCTACGGCATCGTTCAACCTGACGGTGAACGCGGCGGTGACGGCGACGACGGCAGTGTCGTCGACTTCGCTGACCGTGAACTACGCGGCATCGTTCACCCCGGTGACTGGGTCGGGCGGCACGACGCCGCTGACGTACTCGATCTCCGGAACGGCGCTGCCTGCGGGTCTGTCGATCAGTTCGTCGACGGGTCTGATCAGCGGAACGCCGACGGCGGCAACGGCGCAGGCCAGCTACACAGTGAAGGTGACGGACGCTGACGGAGCTTCGGCTACGGCATCGTTCAACCTGACGGTGAACGCGGCGGTGACGGCGACGACGGCAGTGTCGTCGACTTCGCTGACCGTGAACTACGCGGCATCGTTCACCCCGGTGACTGGGTCGGGCGGCACGACGCCGCTGACGTACTCGATCTCCGGAACGGCGTTGCCTGCGGGTCTGTCGATCAGTTCTTCGACGGGTCTGATCAGCGGAACGCCGACGGCGGCCGCGGCCCAGGCCAGCTACACGGTGAAGGTGACGGACGCTGACGGAGCGTCGGCGACGGCATCGTTCAACCTGACGGTGAACGCGGCGGTGACGGCAACGACGGCGGTATCGTCGACTTCGCTGACCGTGAACTACGCGGCATCGTTCACTCCGGTGACGGGGTCGGGCGGCACGACGCCGCTGACGTATTCGATCTCCGGAACGGCATTGCCTGCGGGTCTGTCGATCAGTTCTTCGACGGGTTTGATCAGCGGAACGCCGACGGCGGCAGCGGCCCAGGCCAGCTACACGGTGAAGGTGACGGACGCAGACGGAGCGTCGGCGACGGCATCGTTCAACCTGACGGTGAACGCGGCGGTGACGGCGACGACGGCAGTGTCGTCGACTTCGCTGACCGTGAACTACGCGGCGTCGTTCACCCCGGTGACTGGGTCGGGCGGCACGACGCCGCTGACGTACTCGATCTCCGGAACGGCGTTGCCTGCGGGTCTGTCGATCAGTTCTTCGACGGGTTTGATCAGCGGAACGCCGACGGCGGCAGCGGCCCAGGCCAGCTACACGGTGAAGGTGACGGACGCTGACGGAGCGTCGGCGACGGCATCGTTCAACCTGACGGTGAACGCGGCGGTGACGGCGACGACAGCAATCTCGTCGACTTCGCTGACCGTGAACTACGCGGCGTCGTTCACCCCGGTGACTGGGTCGGGCGGCACGACGCCGCTGACGTACTCGATCTCCGGAACGGCGTTGCCTGCGGGTCTGTCGATCAGTTCGTCGACGGGCTTGATCAGCGGAACGCCGACGGCGGCAGCGGCCCAGGCCAGCTACACGGTGAAGGTGACAGACGCTGACGGAGCATCGGCTACAGCTTCGTTCAGCCTGACGGTGAACGCGGCGGTGACGGCAACGACGGCCGTATCGTCGACAATTCTGGCAGAAAATGCCGCGGCGTCGTTTACCCCGGTGACGGGTTCAGGAGGCACCGGAACGCTGACCTATAGCATCTCTGGAACGGCATTGCCGGCGGGTCTGTCGATCAGTTCTTCGACGGGTCTGATCAGCGGGACGCCAACGGCGGTTACGGCGCAGGCCAGCTACACGGTGAAGGTGACGGACTCGGACGGAGCATCGGCTACAGCTTCGTTCAGCCTAACGGTGGTCACGGCACTGGACTTTACGCTGACCAATTCGGGATCGACGAGCCAGACGGTGAATGCGGGCGGTTCGGCGGCCTACCAATTCGCTGTGGCTCCGGTCTATACAAATTACGCAGGCACGGTTAGTTTTGCGGCGACCGGCCTGCCGACGGGTGCGACGGCGACGTTCTCTCCCTCCACAATTGCTGTCACAGGTGGGCAGCAAACGGTCACCATGACGGTCGTGACGTCATCGACCGCTTCCCTTCGGCAGCTTGCTCCAGGGTTCCCTGCAGGCCGTAATCTGCAACCCTTCGCGCTGGCATTCCTGGTGTTGCTCGGCATCGGAGGCATGCGTCGTCAAGGGCGAAATCTGCGGCGTTTGCTCCTCGTCGTGCTCTTCCTTGTCGGTGGCGCTGCCACTCTGCTTACAGGATGCGTCGCCCACACAACCAGTCCGCAAACCTACACCATCACTGTCACAGCCACAAGCGGCACTCTACAACATTCCTCCGCCGTCTCGTTGACTGTGGAATAAGCTGCAGACAGCCCGACTCCGATTGCTCCCGAGGTCATCCAGACCTAGGGAGCAATTCGACCGGGAAACCGCGACTGGCTGAACCAGAGTTGCGCATCTTCGAGCGCCCGATCGGCCGGCAATCAGGCACCCATTCGTTGCAAGCACGCAGATCGGCATGCCAACGATAGTTGTTTCCTGTGCCATCATTCCGAGGTGAACGATGCCCGCGAATGCTCCTGAAAGGACCGCCCAACTAACTCTGCGTCTCCATAGCCGCGATGCCCGAATCGGCATCGTCGGGATGGGCTACGTAGGGTTGCCGCTTGCGTTGCTGTTCAGCGAAGCGCGCCTCCGGGTGACCGGCTTCGATATCGATCCGCGCAAGGTGGACGCACTCAATCGGGGCGGTTCCTACATCGTTCGCATCCCCGCTGCTCAAATCCAAACGGCTCGCGAGAATGGCTTTATTGCGACGGGGGACTACTCTCAGGTCGCCGCGATGGATGTTGTCATCATCTGCGTGCCGACCCCACTGAACGACTATCACGAGCCGGATCTCAGTTATGTAACGGAAACCGTCAAAAGCATCGCGCCGCACATCCACGATGGCCAGCTGATTGTCCTCGAAAGCACCACCTATCCCGGCACCACCGAGGAAGTTGTCGTTCCGCTGCTCGAGAAAGGGAATCCCACGGGACTGCGTGCGGTCCGCGATGTATCGAGTCCGGGATTCCATGTGGCATTCTCCCCGGAACGGGAAGATCCCGGCAACGAGACGGTCGCCCGGTGCGACATTCCGAAAGTTGTCGGGGGATGCGGGCCGGCTGCGCGCGATCTGGCCTCGGCCGTTTACAGCACCATTTTCAATCGCATTGTTCCGGTCTCTTCGACGGCAACCGCGGAGATGACCAAGCTGCTGGAGAACATCTACCGCTGCGTCAACATCGCGCTGGTCAACGAGCTGAAGCAACTGTGCATGAGGATGGGAATCGATCTAAGCGAGGTCATCGATGCGGCGAAGACCAAGCCCTTCGGGTTCCAGGCGTTCTATCCCGGCCCGGGCCTCGGCGGCCACTGCATCCCGATCGATCCCTTCTACCTCTCCTGGAAGGCGAAAGAATTCGACTTTCACACGCGATTTATCGAGCTCGCCGGCCAAATCAACAGCGGAATGCCCTATTTCGTTGTCGAGAATATCGTTGAGGCCATGAGCCAGCGGGGCAAACCGCTTCGCGGCTCCCGCGTTCTGGTTCTCGGGCTCGCCTACAAGCGCGATATCGACGACCTTCGCGAGTCCCCGTCTCTCACGATCATCGAGCTACTGCAGAAACGTGGAGCTTTGGTCGAGTACAACGACCCGTTCTTCCCGTCCGTCGGGCAGGGTCGAAAATACGCCCTCAACATGACCTGCACGCCCCTCGACAGGATACCCGACTTCGACTGCGTTGTGATCGTCACCGACCACTCGCAGTACGACTATCGCGAGATTGTCGGCAAGGCAAACCTGGTCATCGACACACGCAATGCCACCAAAGGCATTGAAGCATCGAACATTGTCCGGTGCTGAGCTGCGCCTTCCCGGTTCGCCGTGTTGCCGGGATGTGTCGAGGCCCTTCGCGCATCGCCAAATCGCCCCTCAAAAAGGAAAAGAACGTGGGAATCGCTCAAAGTCGCGAGTCCACAGGGCGAAGCGCGCACAGGGACGCTTTCGGCGCCGAAATGCCGCCCCAAGCCGTCCCGGGCACTGCTCACGATCTGCGAACCTTCATCCACCGGCTAACCGATGCCGGTCGGCTCATTCGCGTGGAGGAGACCGTCGACTGGAGATTCGAAATCGGCGAAAGGACACGGGCGGACAGGCGGCCGCTTCTCTTCGAGCGCATCAACGACTACCCCGGCCAGAGTGTCTTCGCGAATGGCCTCTGCGATCTCTCATCGATCGGTCTGGCGCTGGGCTTGGAACCCGGAATCCCTTCCGGGGCTCTGCTTGCTGAATCGAGGAAGAGACTCGGCAAGCCCATTCCGCCGAAAATCGTCCCCACGCCAGCCTTTCTCGACAACGAATTGTCAGGAAGCGGTGTTGATCTCACCCGGTTCGCCGTTCCGCAATGGAGCGAACTCGACGCCGGACGCTACATCGGCACCTGGCACGTCAACATCAGCCGCGATCCCGAGACGCAGGCGCGCAACGTCGGCGTCTATCGTATGCAGATCCTGAACCCAACGCAGGCCACGATCAGCGCCTCGCCGAACGGTGGCCTGATGTCGCACTTCGCGAAGGCCGAGCGAGCCGGTAATGCGCTGCCGGTGGTTGTTGCCATCGGGGTTCCGGAAGCAGTTGTCATTGCCGGGGGCGCGGCGTGTCCTGCCGGCATCGACGAATTCGACTTCGCCGGCGCCTTGCAGCAGGAGGCTGTCGAACTTACCGTTTCCGATTCGACAGGCCTCGAGTTTCCGGCGCGTTCCGAGATCGTGATTGAGGGGTTCATTCACCCCGGCGTCCGGGTTCAGGATGGCCCCTACTTCGATTACTGCGGCGTTCCGAACGTGAACCCCAAGGCGGTTCTCTTCGAGGCGTCGCGAATCTTGTTCCGCAGCAATCCCATCTTTCGGGGTAGCGCGATCGGAACGCCTGGCGCAGAGGACCATCAGCTCTTCGCCTTTCTCGCGCAACTCGATCTTGTCGATTTTCACGGCTCGCGGGCGAAGCAGGCAATCCAAAACGTTCTCTGGAAGAGCGGACATTTCCGAGCTTTGCAATGCATGGGCAGACTCGGCGGGTTCTTGCGCAAGCGGCCATAAACGCGCGCCCCGCCGGTCAATTCAACTACATCCCTCCCGCACGATCGTTACCCTCTGACAACTCATTCCCGAAGTTGCCGTGCTCCGCGAAATGCGTTTGAGCACGCACCGGTGGAGCTGTCTCTGTGTCCGCTCGCACCCGGCAATCCTTCCGCTCTGGCCGCATCCTGAATCCACTAAGGAATACTGGCGCTCGCCGTGTTCGAGGGGGCACTGGTAACGCCGGAAGCATCCTCACTCTCGACGATGTAGTCGTAGGTCTCGCCGTCCTGGACCGTGGCGTCGGTGTAGGCAGTCTGAGTCACCACGGAGGAGTTTAGCTGCTGGTAGGATGAACTGCCGCTAGGCGAGCGATAAACGTTATACCCGGCTACAGGATCCGTAGAACTGCTTGGGGCGTCCCAGGTCAGGCTGACCGTGTAGGAAACGGCAACTCCTGTTCCGCTGAGGCCAATTCCGGTCGAGGTCCCGGTCGAGGAGTTGCTGGTTAGGGCCAACTGACCGGAGGCCGCTCCGGCAGTTGTGGGATCGAACTGCACGCTGAGTGTGGCCGTCTGGCCTGCGCTGATGGTCAGAGGGAACGTGACTCCGGAGACGGTGAAGCCCGATCCGCTGACGGCCGCCGCGCTGACAGTGACCGCAGTAGTGCCGGTCGAAGAAAGTGTCAGCGACTGAGTTGCGGTGGAGTTCACGTTCACGCTGCCAAAGGCGATGTTGGTGGTGTTAACGCTGAGAGTGGAGACGCCCGCGCTGAGTTGAAGGGCGAAAGACTCGGTTACGCCGCCCGCGCTTGCGGTCAGTGTTGCAGTCTGAGTCGAGCTGACCGCAGTAACGGTTGCCGAGAAGCTGGTGCTGGAGGACCCGGCGGGAACGGTAACTGTAGCCGGCACCGAGACAGAGCTATCATTGCTTGCGAGGCTCACTGTGAACCCGCTGCTGTCCGCCGCCTCGTTCAGCGTCACCGAACAGTTGTCCGTTCCCGGCCCTGTAATGAGTCCGCTCGCACAGCTCAAAGAACTCAGACTCGCCGTGCTGGCGGAGGTTCCGGTCCCGCTCAGTGCGATCGTTAGCGTTCCGTCGCTGGCGGAGCTGCTGGTGATCGTGAGTTGGCCGGTCACTGCTCCCAGCGCGGTCGGGGTAAAGTTAGCGCTCAGGTTATAGGTGGTGCCGGCGGCCACGGTAACCGGAAGATCTCCGCCGTTCGCCGAGAACCCCTGCCCTGCCACTGTGATCTGCGAGACTCCGACCGCAGCCGACCCCTCATTCACGAGCGAGACAGTTGTGCTGGCCGTCTGCCCTACAGGCACTCCGCCAAAGTTGATCGTAGTCGTCGTGGCGCTTAGACTTCCGGTGCTCGATCCCGGATCGATGATCTTCCCTCCCAGGCATCCAGAAAGCAAGAACGGCAAGCAGGACGAAAGCACGAGGAGGAGAGCAGAAAGCGGCCGACGGACAAACACGCCTGCACAGGCGCGCAGATGCACCCCGCAGCGTTTCAGCCCAGTGAAAGGGCCAAACGCTGCGTGCTCCGTTGTGAATTCATGGTCCAACGGAACGCCCGGAGGAATGTTGCGCAACTGTGTCACTTCGCGAATCCCTTGAGAATCGTGCCTTTTGCTGGACCTCGGCGCGCGAACTGCTCGAGACCCAGTCTTCCCTTTGCGCCAACCTGCTAATTTGGAGCCTACCGCAAGGCAAAGGCCGTGCTTTAGGTCATCACACAAAAGGGGGTATCGCTTATGCAAATTCATCCCTGCAGATCGAGTCCAAGACTTCGGTGCAGTGGAGGCAACTAGAATTCTCATCACTGAATCGTTATTGTCAAAGGTGTAACTGCCCGAGCTGTGGAAAAGTGCTAGACCACCTGTTGCTGTGCTCTTGGGCTTCTGGGTTATACTCTACGCCCCGTCCCGCAAGAACCGAGACGAATTCTTCCCAAAATCTGCCTTTGACGGGGTGCGCAGCCGCGAAGCCCAAACGCTTCTATCGCTCGCGATGCCGCTCCATCGATGCTTCTATGTATCAGGGCAGACTTTTGTATTACGCAATCTCTTTGCCATACCGGGCCCGCCGCACCGGGATTCTCTATTCTCTTTGCATACCTAGTCTTGGCGCTCAAAAAGCCAGGAAACAAACCGAAAAGGACCTGCGCGAAGCAAGCTTGGCGTGTGTACTTTATTCATAGTTGTGGAGAAATTTCCCGGTCCGGAAGGAAGATGCGCACCGCTTTGAGGCTCCGGCCACATCACTCGGAACCTGCTTCGGAGATAGACTCAAGCCGGCTGCGGGGCCTGCTGGCCCGGAAAAGACCCCGGAGCGGATCGGTGCCGATCGCTCCGGGCGTCTCTCGGCCTGCCGGGTGCGTCTATGGAATCGTCGCGGCGGCCACGTTGGAGGGAACGCTGGTGATCCCCGAGGCGTCCACGCTCTCGACGATGTAGTCGTAGGTCTCGCCGTCCTGGACCGTGGTGTCGGTGTAGGTAGTCTGAGTTACGACGGCTGAGTTTAGCTGCTGATAGGATGAACTGCCGCTGGGCGAGCGATAGACGTTGTACCCGGCAACAGGATCCGTTGAACTGCTTGGGGCGTCCCAGGTCAGGCTGACCGTGTAAGAAACAGCAACTCCCGTTCCGCTAAGGCCAATTACGGTCGAGGTCCCGGTGGAGGAGTTGCTGGTTAAAGTCAACTGTCCGGAGGCCGTTCCCGCGGCCGTGGGGTCGAACTGTACGCTGAGTATGGCCGTCTGACCGGCGCTAAGGGTCAGAGGGAAGGTGGCCCCAGAGACAGCAAATCCTGTCCCCGAGACGGCCGCCGCGCTGACAGTGACCGCAGTAGTGCCGGTCGAAGAAAGTGTCAGCGACTGCGTTGCGGTGGAGTTCACGTTCACGCTGCCAAAGGCGACGCTGGTGGCGTTAATGCTGAGAGTGGGCACACCCGCGTTGAGCTGGAGGGCGAATGACTCGGTTATGCCGCCCGCGCTCGCGGTCAGTGTAGCAGTCTGAGTCGTGCTGACCGCAGCAACGGTTGCCGAGAAGCTGGTGCTGGAGGACCCCGCGGGAACGGTGACTGCAGCCGGCACCGAGACAGAGCTGTCATTGCTGGCCAGGCTCGCGGCGAACCCGCCCGTGGCGGCCGCCGCGTTCAGCGTGACGGTGCAGGAGTCGGTTCCCGCCCCACTCATCGAGCTTTTGCTGCAGCTCAGGGCCGTCAGCACCGGAACCCCGGTGCCGCCGAGGGTGACGATGGTCGATGTCCCGGACGAAGAGTTGCTGGTCAGGGTCAACTGACCGGAAGCCGCTCCGGCAGATGTGGGGTTGAACTTCACGGTGAGCGTGGCTGTCTGACCGGCGCTGATGGTCAGAGGGAAGGTGGCTCCGGAAACGGTGAAGCCCGATCCGCTGACAGTAGCAGCGCTGACGGTAACGGCCGAAGTGCCGGTCGACGACAGGGTCAGTGTCTGCGATGCGGTAGCGTTCACGTTCACGCTGCCAAAGGCGATGCTGGTGGCGTTAACGCTGAGAGTGGGCACACCCGCGCTGAGCTGGAGGGCGAAAGACTCGGTTACGCCGCCTGCGCTCGCGGTCAGTGTAGCAGTCTGAGTCGTGCTGACCGCCGCAACGGTCGCCGAAAAGCTGGTGCTGGAGGACCCGGCAGGAACGGTCGCAGCAGTTGGCACGATAACGGCGCTGTCATTGCTGGCCAAGCTCACGGCAAACCCGCCCGTGGCGGCCGCCGCGTTCAGCGTGACGGTGCAGGAGTCGGTTCCCGCCCCACTCATCGAGCTTTTGCTGCAGCTCAGGGCCGTCAGCACCGGAACCCCGGTGCCGCCGAGGGTGACGATGGTCGATGTCCCGGACGAAGAGTTGCTGGTCAGGGTCAACTGACCGGAAGCCGCTCCGGCAGATGTGGGGTCGAACTGTACGTTGAGTGTGGCCGTCTGACCGGGGCTGAGAGTCAGAGGGAAGGTGGCTCCGGAAACGGTGAAGCCCGATCCGCTGACAGTAGCAGCGCTGACGGTAACGGCCGAAGTGCCGGTCGAAGAAAGTGTCAGCGACTGAGTTGCGGTGGAGTTCACATTCACGCTGCCAAAGGCGATGCTGGTGGCGCTGAGGGCCAGCGTAATCTTCGACGCGCCCAACTGCAATGCAAACGTCTTGGTCACGCTCCCTGCAGTGGCGGTCAAAGTCACGGCCTGCGCAACGTTCACTGCCGAGACGGTCGCCGCGAAACTGGCGCTCATGGCCCCCGCGGGAACGGTGACTGTAACCGGCGCCGAGACGGCGCTGTTATTGCTGGCCAGAGTCACGGCGAATCCGCCAGTGGCGGCCGCCACATTCAGCGTGACCGTGCAAGTGTCGGTTCCTGCTCCGGTCATTGACCCGCTCGCGCACGTAAACCCGGTCAGCACAGGTACGCCCGTGCCGCTCAGGTTTACCGACGCCGCGTACCCGGTCGCGGAATTGCTGCTCAACGTGAGAGAGCCGGACGCCGCTCCGGCAGCGGTTGGCGCAAACTGCAGATTGAGCGTGGCCGTCTGATTCGGGTTCAGGGTCAGGGGGAATGTGGCGCCGGAAGCAGTGAACCCGGCTCCCGACAAGGCTGACGCATTGATGGTCACCGCGATGCTGCCGGTTGACGATAAGGTGAGCGTCTGCGTTGCCTGCGTATTCACCCCGACGTTCCCGAAAGCGACGCTGTTGGTGCTCAAGCTCAACGTGGGTCCGACGGTAAGCTGCAGGGCAAAGTGCTCCGACACCCCCCCTGCACTGGCGGTCAGCGTCGCCTGCTGTGTGGAAGTCACCGGAGATACGGTGGCCGTAAAGCTCGCGCTGATCGCGCCAGCGGCGACGGTCACACTGGAGGGTACGCTCACCAGCGAGTTGCTGCTGACCAGGCTCACCGTGAATCCTCCGCTGGCGGCTGCCGCATTCAATGTGACGGTGCAGGCGTCCGTTCCCGCTCCGCTCATGGAACTGCTGCCGCAACTCAGCGCGGACAGCACAGGAACGCCTGTCCCGCTCAAAGCCACGGTCGTTGACGAGCCTGTCTGCGAGTTGCTGACCAAGGTCAGTTGGCCCGTCGTCTTCCCTGCAACCGTTGGATCGAACTGCACACTCAAAGTAGCCGTCTGGCCCGGAGACAGAGTCGCGGGCAGATCCACGCCGGAGATCGAATAGCCGGTCCCCGATAAGGTTGCCCCGCTCACCGTCACTGCGGTGCTGCCCGTCGATGACAGAACGAGCGACTGTGTCACCGGTGAGCTCACCGGCACACTGCCGAACGCAAGGCTTGTCGAGCCAACGCTGAGTACCGGCGAAGCCGCGCCCAGGTGCAGAGCGAAGTTCTCAGCCACGCTGCCTATGCTGGCCGTCAATGTAGCGGCTTGGATGGATGTGACCGGGGAGATGCTCGCCGTAAAGGGGGTGCTGGTTGCACCCGCCGGAATGGTCACCTGCGTCGGCACCACAACGGCGCTGCTGCTGCTCGTCAGACTTACCCCGAGGCCGTCACTTGGCGCCGTCGAGTTCAGGCTCACGGTGCAATCATCGGTCCCCGCCCCGGTGATCGATGCGGTCGAGCACGTCAACCCGTTCAGCACCGGAACGCCCGTCCCGGAAAGCGTTACGGACGTCGACGATCCACTCGACGCGTCGCTTGAGATCGTCAACTGACCTGCCGCAGCCCCCGTCGCCGCCGGGTTGAACTGCACATTCAGGATGAAGCTGCTGTTGGCTGCAACGGTGGCAGGCAAGCTGCCCGCGCTACCCAGGGAGAAGGATTGCCCGCTCACTTTCAGCAGGGAAATGTCGACCGGAGCCGATCCTTGATTCACAAGGGTTACGGTCGCGCTCGCCGTTTGGCCTACAGCTACTGAACCAAAGTCAACGGAACTGGCCGATGCGACCAGGGTTCCTGCTCCTGAATTCTTGACAACAAATGATCCTGAGCAACCGCTCAAGGCCATTGTGCATACGAGCAGAAGAAGTGGGCCGATTCGTTTTGACTTTAGTTGATGCAATTGGACTCGAACTCCGTGTCCAACTTCATCGGCCCACGCGTGGTATCCCTCAGAGAAGAAGAAGGCTGAAGTAACCATGCGGCATTACTCTCGTATTTAATACATTCACAATAACGGGTACTTTAGGGGTTCAGTAAACATTACTTTTGTGTATTTTCAGGCAAGAAGTAACGTGGCCTTCTTGGCATTTGCCTCGCGACGTGTGCAGAATTGCACTCCATTGGCTCCGCCGGCCGGAAAGGGCGCGACGGCGGGAGTTTCAAAAGGAAACATCGGGATTGTCGGGGCTCTGTCGAGTCAACACAAAGAAAATAAATAACTTAATATGGAAATACAGATGATCGCCCTGACAGAGCTTGAGGCTGCCTACAGAAATACACAGGCCGAGAAGCCGTGAAAAGTTGCGACAGGGCGAATCGTTCTATTGCTCTCTTGCTCTTGGGGAATCTACCTAAGCGCACTCACGCGCTCGCAAATGCCGTTTCACCGCTGCGGTGGCCTGCTACGGACGGAGTCTCCGCACGAGGCGGAATTAGAGCGGGCACATGGGCGAGCTCCCAAGCGGAACGGTGCTTTAGTAACCTCGCGACCAGAGCGGTGTGCATGGCGTGACCTGCCCGTTCGGCCACCACCTCGCCCTCCAGCCTGCGGCCGGCCAGCGCGAGATCTCCGATCAGATCCAGCACCTTGTGCCGCACGTACTCGTCAGGGAAGCGCAACGGTCCATTCTCCGGTCCGCCTGCTCCCAAAATGATCGCATTGTCCGGGCCCGCGCCTCGAATCAGGCCCATGTCGCGCAGCCGCTTCTCGTCTGCTTTGTAACCAAACGTGCGGGCCGGAGCGATTTCGGAGCCATACATTTCTGCCGCCAAGTCCACACAAGTTCTTTGTTGGCCGATGGGGGCGGGAAAATCGATGGTGTATGAGATCCGGTAGCCCGAGCCGGGGTAGACGCCGATGAATTTATCCCCGTCGCGCACTTCGACCGGGTGAAGGATGCGGAGCGCCTCGCGGCGGCGACGCTGCTCGCGGATGCCGGCCCTCCGGAACGCTTCAACATAGGGCAGCGCGCTGCCATCCAGGATGGGAAGCTCCAAGTTGTCGATTTCGACGATGACATTGTCGACGCCCATGCCGATCAGGGCCGAGAGCAGGTGCTCCGTCGTCGAGATCAGCACGCCCTGGCGCATCAAACTCGTCGCGTAGCTCACCCTGGCCACGTTGCGCCCAATCGCGGCAATCTCGAAATTGTCCAGGTCGGTGCGCCGAAAGACAATGCCCGAGCCCGCCGCAGCGGGCAGCAGGCGCAGGTTCACCGGAGCGCCCGAGTGCAAACCGACGCCCTGGAATTCCAGAGGCGCCGCAATCGTCTGCTCATGGTGCGATGGGCGAGTCAATGCGTCACTCCGCGGCCGAAGGCCCTTTCGAGTCTTTACATTAGACCAGGAGCAATAACCCTGTCCTGTGGTATTTTTGCCACACAATGCGCTTATTTACGGCTCTGTGCTCAACAAATAGAACAAACCAGGTCCGCCATTAAGTGTCGTAGAATCAGGGCGACGAGTCGAGGACCTCAAACAGATCCGCAGAGGGGGAGCAAAAATGCAAGAGCCCCGCGATTCCAGCATTCCGATGCAGGCCTTTCTGGCCGGAGCCCGGCTGAAGCAAGTCAGCCTCATCGAGCTGGCCAGCCGGCTGGTTCTTTTGGAATCGCCCTCCGACTGCAAGGCCGCCGTCGATGGCTGTGTGAAGCTGGCCGCTGCTTACGCCAGAAAACTGGGCGGCCGGGTCAAGCTGCACCGCCAACGCCAGCACGCCGATGTACTCGAAGCGCGCTTCGGACCGCCCGAATACGGCGTCCCACCCATTCTCTTGCTTGGCCATCTCGACACTGTTTGGCCATTGGGTACGCTCAAGACCATGCCGTGCAGGCTGAGCGGCGGGCGTCTCATGGGGCCCGGGGTCCTCGACATGAAAGCGGGCGTCGCGATGGCACTGACCGCGCTCGAACTCCTCAAGGAAGCGGACCTTTTGCGCCGCGAGATCGTGCTGCTCGTGAACGGCGACGAGGAGATCGGCAGCCTGGCGTCCCGACCGCTCATTGAAAGACTGGCCCGGACCAGCGAGGCCGTCTTCGTTCTGGAGCCGGCGCAGGGCCTGGCGGTCAAGACCGCGCGAAAAGGCATCGGTGACTGGAGGATCGCGGTCGAGGGAATTGCCGCGCACGCTGGCGTCGATTTCGACAAAGGGGCGAGCGCAATCCGCGAACTGGCGCGCGTGATCGAAACCGTGAGCAGTTGGACCGATCTCGAGCGCGGGCTGACGGTCAGTGTCGGAGTGGCGGGCGGAGGCACAAAAAGCAACGTGATTCCGGCCCGTGCCTGGGCGGAGGTCGACGTGCGCATCGCCCGCCGCTCCGACGGCCCCCGTATCGAGCGCAAGTTCGCAGCACTCAGGCCGGTTGACCCGCGCTGTACCCTAGCCGTGACCGGCGGCTTCAACCGGCCGCCCATGGAGCGCAGCCGCGGAACCGTTAGGCTCTTTCGCAGAGCGCAGGCGCTGGCTCGGGAGATGGGCTATTTCCTCGATGAAGCCGCAACCGGCGGAGCCTCCGACGGCAACCTGACCGCCGCGCTGGGCATTCCCACGCTCGACGGCATGGGCGCGGTCGGCGAAGGCACGCATGCCCGGCACGAATCGGCGCTAGTCGAGCATCTTGCGCCCCGAACCGCGCTGCTGGCGGGGATGCTGCTCGGCTGAACCCCTCGGCGATTGCTACTCCGGCCTGATAAACTCCGGTGAAGAAGAAAGCCGGAGAATTCCTTAGCCATGAAACGCTTTATTTTGACTCTCGTCATCGCCGCCTTCGCAGCCGCAGCAAGCGCCCAAACCGCCCCGAAAACACCCGCATCGAGCTCTTCTGCGGCCACGAGCGCCACCAAGCCCGGCGCCACGCCCGCGAAAGCATCGGCGGCCTCGGCAACCACTCCCGCGCCGTGGATCAAACTGCCGCACGGCGTGCCGGCCGTTGTTCACGGCCCGGTCCAGATACCCTTCGCACTGCGCTACGAGGACATCAAGGTCGGCACCGGACCTCTCGGCGAGTCCGGCAAGATCTGGCACATCAAGTACACCGGCTGGCGCGCGGCTGATGGAGCTAAGTTCGACTCCTGGGACGACCATCGGCAGCCGGTCATGGGCAAGGACGGCAAGCCCGAACTCGGTCCAGATGGCAAGCCGAAGTTCGCCGATCCGGAACCGGTTGCGATGCCGCAGGGAATGGGCCGTGTGATTCCCGGCTTCGACTACGGACTCGAAGGCATGAAGGTCGGCGGCAAGCGCCGCATCTTCATCCCCTGGCAGATGGCCTACGGAACGCGCAACATTCCCGATCGTCCCGACCATCCGGGCATTCCGGCCAAGTCGGACCTGATTTTCGACGTCGAGCTGGTGGATGTGACGGAAATGCCGCCACCGCGTCCGCCAATGCCGGTTAATCGTCCGGCCATGCCGCCAAATCCCGGCACGGGCGCACAGCCTGGCGCTGCTCCTGCAGCTCCGGCGGCGCCAGCAGTAAAGCCGGCCATGCCCGCGCCGGCAGCGCCAACCGCAACCACCACCGCTCAACCCGCAACTTCCGCGCAGCCCGCTGTGCCGGCGCAACCGGCCGTTACGGCTCAACCGCAAGCGCCGCCGAAGTAGCGCCCCGCGTTCTCCCTTCGCTCAGGCCACGCCGGCAGGCAACTCCGGCGTGGCCGCGATGAGCTGCCGCGTGTAGGCCTCGCTCGGATGCGCGCAGATCGCCTCGGCCTCGCCCGTCTCAATCAGCCGTCCATGCTCCATTACCGCGATTCGTGTGCTCAGGTACCGCACCAGCGGCATGGGGTGCGAAATGAACAGGTACGTCAGCCGGCGCTCGGCGCGATCAGGCCGAGAATCATGCGCGCCAGCGTCGTCTTGCCCGAGCCCGACTCGCCCACCAGGCCCAGCGTCTCGCCCGCCTCAATCGAGAGCGACACGTTGTCCACGACGGTCTTCTCGTCCGCGCGCAGACCGGCGCGACGGGATAGCTTTTCGAGACCGAGATCACCTCGACGAGCGGCATGAGTTGATGGACTCGCTCAGCTCAGTCGAGCCTCGGGTGCTGCTTGTTGAAGTCCGTCGCTTCCTGGTATGCGCGGGCGAAGGCCGCGAGTTTCGCGTCCTGGTAGAGAGCGCCGAGAAACGTTAGCGAGACTGGCGTGCCCGGCCCGCCGATGTCGTCGTGATCGCCGTCGTCGATCAGGGGTGGCGGTGGTGCGTCGGAGCCGCGGAAGCCGTTGGGCAGGATGACGGCGGGATTGCCGGTGAGGTTCGTCGCGATGAGCTGTGTGTCGGTGGAGGGCGTGACAATGACATCGACCTGCTCGAAGAGCGCGGCCACCTGACGGATGGCGAGCGTACGCGCGCGGTTGGCCTGGATGTACTCGACGGCTGGATAGAAACGGGCGATGCGAAATTCGTTGGGCCAGTCCTCGGGGCCCTGCTCGGTGAGCAGACTGTCCCGGCCGGTCATCGTCAGGTCGTCGAAGGCCGCGGCTGCCTCGGCGGTAAGCAGCGGAACCATCGCATCCCACGGCAGCTTGGGCAACTCGACGGGAACGAGATTCACGCCCATGGAACGCAGCTTGTCCAGCGCGGCAAGCTCGAAGCGGCGGTCGTAGTCGCGGCGGGCGCGGGCATCGCGCAGGGCTTCGTTGACCTCCTCGCGTTTCTGTTTGTCGGCGGCGGTCTCGCCGGGTGCGGCTTCCTTGAGCTTGAGCGGGGGCGGCGGGTCAAACTCCGATTTCAAATAGCCGACGCGGAGTGTGCGCCAGTCTAGGTTTGGGTGCCACTCGAAACCGGCGTGGACCGCCGAAGGGTCCTTGCCGTCCGGCCCGGCAATGGCCTCGAGAACGAGCGCGCAATCCTCTACCGAGCGGCAGATGGGACCGAGCTTATCCATCGTCCAACTGAGCGCCATGGCGCCTGTGCGCGGCACAAGACCGAAGCTGGGGCGCAGACCGGTGCAACCGCAACGCGTAGAGGGAGACGAGATAGAGCCGAGCGTCTCCGAGCCGATGGCGAAGGGCACGCAGCCCGCGGCGACGGCCGAAGCCGACCCAGCCGAGGAGCCGCTCGAGCCCTGCGCGGGATTCCATGGATTGCGTGTACGCCCGCCGAACCACTTGTCGCCCATGGCCAGCGCGCCGAGCGCGAACTTGGCGACGAGGACCGCACCGGCTTCGTCGAGGCGCTGGACGACGGTTGCGTCTTCGTCGAAAGACTGGTGTTCGAAGCCGCCCGCGCCCCAGGTCGTCGGATAGCCCTTCACGGCAAGCAGATCTTTCGCACCCCATGGAATCCCGTGCAGCGGACCGCGGCAGTTCCCGGCCGCGATCTCCTCGTCGGCTTTCTTCGCCTGCGCAATCGCGCGCTCCTCCGTATGCGTGATAACGAAATCCAGCTTCGGATCGTAGCGCCTCAACCGTGCGATATACATCTGCGTTAGCGCGAGCGACGTGATCTTTCGGGCCGCCAGGAGTTCACTCAACTCCTTGACGGTAGCGAACGCGAGGTCCTCGATGCGCCGCTGCGCAACAAGAGCGGCGTCCCGTTCCTCTCCGATCTCGGACAGGCAGGCAAGGGTTGCGTCTGGCATATCGACGAACGCCGGGGCCGGCTGACATGCCGGGATCTGCTCCGCTGTTGCGGGCAGTGGATGAAACACATACGCCGGAGGAACGTCGTTGGCCAGCTTGAGCGCGCGAATCTGCGCATACGCGTCGCGCTGGCCGTTCAGCCCATCGAGCATCATCTGCTTCTGCTCGGTGGTGAATGGGCCGACGCCGGCAAGGGCGCCGGCTTGGTCGAGCATCTCGGTCGTGATCTTGGGCAACGCGGGCGGCTTGGATTCCGCACCCGCGCCGGGAGCGGCCTGCTGCGCCTGTGCGGCCAGCGTCAAGAGGATGCCAGGCATCAGCGGCGACGCAATGCCCGCGCGGGTGCAGGCGTTCAAAAAGGCGCGGCGATCGAAGGTCATGCGCGAGGTCCTTTCCATGAGAACCAACCCTTGCGCAGAACTATAGCCGAATCGCAGGCACAGCCCGCATGCTATTTAGGCACAGCGGCGCCGGCCTGCGATCCGGGAACTTCGGCCAGCAGGGCCTCGGCGCGGCGCAGCGCATCGCGGCGCTTCTGCTTCTCGCTCTCGACGTCGGCCGGAGCAAGCGTCGACCCGCCGATGCGCCGCGAGGCATCGGTCAGCCATTGCTCGAAGACTTTGTCGAGCGAGGCGACGTCGGCCTGGGCCTGGGCGAGCGCCGAGTGGAAGTGGACAAGCTCGGCATCGATGCGTTCCGGGTAATAGCTGAGCCGGTCGCCTGTCTGCATCGCATCGGCGAGCGCGTTCGAGGGGCCGGCGACAGGGCCTGTCAGTTGCAGGGCTTCATAGGCGCCACGAATGCGGGTCATGAGGCCGGCAAATCCGTCGAGCTCGGCGCGGCGGGCGGAGCGGCCGGGGGCGCGGCGAACTTCGACGATGGCCTTGGCGGCGACGCTGCCTGCGGGCACGGGAATGACGGTGGTGAGCGTGTTGCCTTCGAAGGTCCAGCCGCCGGGCTCGCCGGGCTTGGCGAACGCGACCGGCTTTCCGTTCACGATAACGGAGGCAGGCGGCCAGTCGGCGGGCAGACGGAGCTCGTAGCCGCGGCTCTTGAGCATTCCCGGATAGCTGCCTTCTACGGGGCCGATCTCGACGCGAAGCGTGTCGCCCGCCTGAGCGGCCTTGATCGGCGTGCGGGCAAAGACGCCGCGCTGATACTCGACCGCGACGCCGGAATCCTCGTAAACCGAGTAGCTGGAGCTCGAGCCGGGCGCGAGCGGCCACACGTTCACGATCAACGGATCGACGGGCTTCTCGCCACTGTGAGACATAGCGGGTTGCATGGGAACGATTGCGCCGGCGCGGAGGTAGACGGGAATCTGATCGATGGTGAAGCTGCGACTGAAGGTTGCCGGCCCGGAGAAATGCTTCCCCGTGGGCCACTCGATCCAGTCGCCCTTGGGGAGCCAGACGGATTCGGGCGTGAGCCCGGAGATCTTGTCGGCGGGCGCGGTAACGGGGCTGACGATCATCTGGTCGCCGAAGAGGTACTCGTTCTTGCTGGTGTAGGCGGAGTCTTCCTCGGGCCAGTCGTAGTAGAGCGGACGGAAGAATGCGACGCCGGTCTCGTAGGTGCGGCGCGCCTCGGTATATAGGTAGGGCTGCATCGCTTCGCGGAGCCGGTAGGCGGAGCGCATGATGGCCGAGTAGGGCTCGGGATAAGCCCAGATGCGGCGCTCGGCGTCGGGGTTCTTCGTGGTGTGTGTGCGTAGGATGGGCGAGAAAGCTCCGAACTGAATCCAGCGCGTGTAGAGTTCGGGATCGACCGCGCCGGGCATGTGGCCGCCGATGTCGTGGCTCCAGAATGCGTAGCCGACGTTGGCCGCCGTGGCCGTGAACCACGGCTGGAAGGCGAGCGAATCCCAGACGGAGATGGTGTCGCCGGAGAAGCCGATCTGGTAGCGGTGGTTGCCAAGGCCGCCCCAGCGATGGAAGAGCAGCGGCCGCTTGCCTTCGCGCTGTTGATCGCTGAAATGGACGTAGTTGAGCCAGAAGGTGGGGTTCACGCCGGGCAGGTCGGTGGTCTGCTGCTGCTGCCAGTCGAGCCACCAGAAGTCGACGCCCTGCTTTTCGAGCGGATGCAGGACCAGATCCAGGTAATTCGTGGCCCACTTCTTGTCGGTGGGGTCGAAGGGGATGTACTTCCTGGTCGCCGGATCGATGCCCATGGCGCGGGCCATCGCCGGGTAGGCCTGCTCCCACGGCTCGATGCCCGAGGCCGGGTGCAGATTCATCGTGGCCTTGAGGCCGTCCTCGTGAATCTTCTTGAGGAACGAATCGGGATCGGGGAACAGAACGTTGTTCCAGGTGTAGCCGGTCCAGCCCAGCATTTGGCCGGACTGATCGACATCGCCCGCGGCCCGGAGCTGCTCATCGCTCATGTGCCAGTCCATGTCGATGACGAGGACGTCGAGAGGCGTCGAGTTCAGGCGGAAATTGCCGACAAGGCCGTCGAACTCGTTGTCCGTGTAGGCCCAGTAGCGCGACCACCAGACACCGAAGGCGAAGCGCGGCGGCAGAGGGATGCGGCCGGCGACGCGGACGAAGTCGCCGAGGGCCGCGCGGTAGTCGTGGCCGTAGCCGAAGAAGTACCAGTCGGTGTAGGAGCCGGGCTTTTCGCTGCCGGGCCGCTCCATCACCCACGGCCAGGGACTCTTCTCGCCGTCGAGGAAGCGGAAGTCGGCGGAGTCGAAGAGGGGGCGCGTGGAGTCGTCGACAAGCGCCCACCCGGAACGCGAAACGAGTCCTTGCCCGATGGGCTCCTGGGTCTTCGAGCCGAGTGCACCGTCGAGGGTGCGCGTGGTGCCCATCAGATTCTTGGAGTCGGTGAGGCCGGGATGCCAGACGACTCGCCCACCGTCGCTTTTCTTGAGTGTGATGGAGAGATCGTCGGAGGTGAAATGACCGTCGCCAGAGGGCGTGTAGGAGAGGATGAGGGCGTCGGTTTCGAGGGTGAGCGCTTTATTGGGGCCGCTCTCCTCGTTATCCGATTCGAATCTCGGCACCGGCAGGCGCCGGTTGATGAAGACAAACGACGCGTGATCCTCGAATTTGCCGTCGGCGGACCACTCCATGCGAATCAACTGCGGCGTCAGGATCGTGAAGCGCGCATGGCCGATCGTCACCACGGCCTTGGGATCGGCGACAGGGTCGTCGGGCGCTTGTGCCGGCACAGCGGCGGTGCTCGCCGTGGCCGTTGCAGGTGTTGCAGCGGGCGGATGCGCCGCTTGCGCCAGCGACGCAAGGGAAAGTCCGACCGCCAAACCGGCCAAGGCAAGAGTTCTAAGATAAATGCGCACAGTATCCTCCCCGTCCTCGATTCCACTGGCAAGCCTACCACCAAGGGGAGCACGCAGGGGAGTCCGCCGAAGCGCCGTGCAAGGGCGCGAGAGCTGTATGGATCAGGCCGTTCGCTTTGGGCGGTACGATGGCTTGGGAAGCCTCATTCAAATCGAACCGTCAGGCGGACTCAGGCGCCGTCAATGACCCGCCAGGTTCAGCCGGGGTTTGGATTTCTTCGGCGACGCCGTAAACGTGCGTGATCTCGCCCCCAGTTCCAAAGCGAGGCGTGCCGCGCGAGCGGATCCAGGTCCACATGCCGCTGGGACGGTGGACCCGAAACTGGATGTCCATGGGCGTACCGGTTTGCAGCGTGTTCTGGATGGCCTGCTGCGTTGGAACAACGTCTTCCGGGTGCAACATCTTGAGCCACCCGTTGCCCATCGACTCGTTCTCCGGCTGGCCGGTCAACTCCTCCCAGCGATGGCTGGAGTCAATGACACCGCCCTGAGCGTCCAGTACCCAGGGCACATGCGGATTGAGTCGCATCAGGTGCCGGAAGTGCCCCTCGGTTTCCTCGAGCGCCACTTGGGTGCGCCGGATCTCGGATACGTCCATGATCGCGATGCAGACGCCCAGCACTTCTCCGGCTTCGTCGCGCGCCGGCTGATACGACAGCAGGAGGGTTTGCGGTTCGGGCTGCCCCTCGCGCGGCGGCTTGGTCACCTCGACGCCCCGGACCGGCTCACCCTGCAACGCGCGCCGGATATAAGGCTCAACGATCGGAAAAACATGCGGAACGACCTCGGCCACTGTCCTGCCCAGGTGGTCCGCGGCGGGCACGCCGTTGATCTCCGAGAGCCGCCGGTTCAGGCTCACGTAGCGCATCTCGCGATCGAGAAACGCAAGGCCCACAGGGACGCCGTCGTAGAATGCCTGCAACTGCGCCAGGCGCTGCTCCGGCGTCACGTCGGGCCGGGCGATCGAGTCGGCTCCCAGCGGCGTGGGCATCGCAATTGAAGCCTCGGGCCACGACCTGGTTGCCATGCCAGGAAGTTCATCGATGGTGCAGGGCTTGCTGTACAGCCAGCCCTGGCCCACATTGCAGCCCAGCCAGAGGAGCATGTCGGCCTGCTGCTGTGTCTCGACGCCTTCGGCGACCGTGTTCAGCCCCAGGCTCTGCCCTAACCCCAGAACCGCCGCCACGATCTTCCGGCTTTCGCGCTTCTCGGTCATGGACCGGACAAAGCTCCTGTCCACCTTCAACTCGTCGAACGGGAGCGCCTGCAGGTGCTTCAAGCTCGAGTAGCCGGTGCCGAAGTCGTCGAGTGAGAGCTTGCAGTTCATTCGCTTCAGCTCGTCGGCGACCACCTGCGCTCGCTCCAGGTCGTCGAACAAAGCGCTTTCGGTGATCTCGACGGTGAGGCGCCTCAGATCAAAACCGTTCTTCGCTGCGGCGGCTTGCAGGCGCTCGGAAGACTGGTAGTTCAACAACTGCGACGGAGACATGTTGATGGATAGAGCGAGCGAATTATCCTTGAACGCCGGCGACGCCAGAGCCTTCTCCAGGATGATGAGCGACAGGCGGTCCACGAGGCCGTTCTTTTCCAGCAGAGGAATGAATCCGTCGGGCGCGATATCGCCCAGGGTCCTGTGCCTCCAGCGCGCCAGAGCCTCGAAGCCCAACAATCGGCCCGTGCGCAACTCCACCTGCGGCTGGAAGACGGCAAAGAACTCGCCTTCCCCGAAGGCGCGAAGGATTTCCCCCTCGAGCGAAACCATGGAGCCAGCCTACGCCGGAACCCGAATGCTGTCATGAACTTTCGGGGGGCCGGTATCCCCAAAGGACACAGCGCCGCGGGTATGATGGGGTCAAGTCCGGCTTCGGCGGCGGGAGGTCCATGGACCCGGTGGTCTTCATCTCGGCGGGAGAGGCGAGCGGCGAGCATTACGGTGCGATGCTGGCGGCGGAACTGCGCCGCCAGCTTGCCGCAGCCGGCCTCTCCGTGCAGCTCCTCGGGATGGGCGGCCCGCGCATGGAGGCCGCCGGCGTGGAGCGCGTGGTCCGTGCCGAAGACATGGCCGTGATGGGCTTCACCGAGGTGGTGCTGCACTTGCCGCGCATCTATCGGGAGTTCCGGCGGCTCAGGCAGGCGATCCTCGCGCACCGGCCGGCCGTAGCGGTGCTCATCGACTTTCCCGAGATTCACTTCCGGCTGGCGAAGGAGTTTCACCGGCTGGGCGTTCCCATCATTTACTTCGTCAGCCCGCAAATCTGGGCCTGGAAAGAGCATCGCATCCGGCTGGTGCGCGAGTACGTCCGCCGCATGTTAGTGATCTTCCCGTTTGAGGAGCCATACTATCGCGATCGCGGCGTGAATGCCGAGTTCGTCGGGCACCCGCTGGCCGAGCTGCCGCAGCCTCTCATCACCCGCCAGGAGTTCGCAACCGAGAATGGTCTCGATCCCGCGAAGACCTGGATCGGCCTCCTGCCCGGCAGCCGGATGAAGGAGATCGAGGCGAACCTGCCGGAAATGCTCAAGGCCGCGCGTATGTTGGACCGGGCCGAGCCGGGTTCAGACAGACCCTCGCCGGGCTTGGGTTTTCTGATTCCTCTGGCCCCGACGCTCGATGGGCCGCAAAGGACCGCCGTTGCAAGACGGGTTCAGGAGCTCAGCATCGGGCTGACCGTGCGGCTCGTGAACGATGCCCGCGCCGCCCTCTTCCATGCCCGCGCCTCAATCGTGGCCAGCGGAACCGCAACCGTCGAGGCGGCGCTGATCGGGAACCCCTTTGTGGTCGTCTACAGGGTCTCGCCGCTCACCTTCGCCATTGCCAGGCGGCTGGTCAAAGTGCCCCACGTGGCCATGGCCAACCTGATCGCAGGCAAGCGAGTCGTTTCTGAGCTGATTCAGCATGACTTCACGGTGGCAAACATCGTCCAACACCTTAGCCCCTTGCTACCGGACGGGCCGGCTCGGCAGTCCATGATGATGGAGCTAGGGTCGATTCGGGAGGCGCTCCGCGTACAATCGGCTAACGGCCCAGGCAAAGTGGGGGGAGCCATTGAGCGCGTCGCGGCCGTCGTGGTTGAGGAGCTCGAGACGGCCCAACCGGCAGCGCTCGAGGCCGCAACACCCCGAAAGAAACCGGATTGACCAGGAGCTGCCCGCCAGGAGCGGCGCGGCAACAAGCGAGGCGATGGATCGAAACATGAGAAGTTTGCAGTTCGAGAGCAGACGGATTCAGTCCCGGTTCCACATCCTTTCCGCGCGCATCGCGAAAAGGGCGGGAAAGTGCAACTCGAGCGCGCTCGTCCTGATGGCGGCGGCACTGGCAGCGATCGCCGCAATCCCCGCGGCCGCGCAGCGGGAGCGCCCCGCGCTAGACATCACCGGCTACGTAATCGACGCCGAGCTCGACACGGCCATACATCACCTGACGGCAACCGCCACGGTCGCCTTCACCGCGCCGGCCAACATGGACGTGGTCAACTTTGCCTTTCACCCGGCGCTCAAGGTCACCAAGATCACCGATGAAGCCGGCAAGCTGCTCGATGCCGAGCGGACGGCCGACGGATCGATCCGGGTGACTACGGCCGCGCCCTTCTCCCCCGGCGAGACGGTGCACTGGACCTTCACCTACGACGGAACGATCACCGGCAACGAAGACGGGCCGGTGGAAGGACTCAAGCTGGCGGCCATCCAGGAACCCATCGCGTACCTGCTGTACGCGGCTCGCTGGTTCCCCATGACCGGCTATTTGACAGACCGTTTCACGGCCGAGCTGCACGTCACCGTGCCGCAGGGGATGCGGGTGCTGGCCAGCGGCAGCACGGCGGCGCCAAAGCCCGTCAAGCTGGCCGATGGCAAGCCGGGCGACGAGTACGACTTCAATTGGACGAAGCCCGGATTCCCCGGGACGGTGATCGCCGGCCGGTTCGTGGCGCCAGTTTCAGTCGGCGCCGGCAACGTGAGGGTCTACACGACCATCAGCCACCAGGCCTCGGCTAACCAGTTGGCGCAGACAGCGACCAGGGAACACGACTTCTTTACCGACACCTTTGGCGCGCCCGAATCCGAGCGGCTGAGCGTAGTCGAGCTACCCAACGACACCCTCCCGGCGGTCTACGCGCCGGAACTGGCGGGCATCCAGGGCGCGCGCATCGGCGACAAATCGGGCATCCGCCTGCTGGCCAATACCATCGCGCACCAGTGGTGGGGCTGCGAGGTGAGTCCGAAGACGCTGAACGACGCCTGGATCACCAACGGCATGTCGCGCTACGGCGAGCTGATGTACGTGGAGGAGGAGAGCGGCAAGAGTGCGCTCAAGAACGCCCTGGAAGACGTGGCCGCCGGGGCGCTGGCCTACGACACGATCCCGCTGTCGAGCGCCGGGCGCCAGGATCCGTTCTCCCCGCAGTTCCAGTCGATGACCCTCGAGAAAGGCGCCATGATCTTCCACATGCTGCGCTGGGAGGTGGGGGACAAGGCGTTCGGCGAGATCCTGAAGGGTGCGCTGAGCCAGTTTACCGACCAGCCCATCCGCACCGGCGACTTCGAGAAGGTGGCCGAGGCGCAGAGCCAGAAGCAGCTCACTCCCTTTTTCTCGCAGTGGATCGACGGCACCGGCGCGCCGCTGTTTACCGACAAGTACTCCGTCTACCGGCTGGGCAACAACAAAGGCTTCCGGACGATCGGCGAGATCACCCAGGACCTCGATCTGTTCAACATGCCGGTCGATCTGCGCATCGAGACTGACGGAAAGACCGTGAACCAGAACGTGAACGTCGTAGGGACGGATTCGCAGTACGTGGTCGACACCTTCGGACGGCCGCGGCGGATCGGCATCGACCCCGACGACTGGGTACTTAAAACCTCGCCCGACCTGCAGGTGCGTGTCTCCATTCTGAAAGGCCAGCAACTGGTGGCGCAGAACGACCTGCTCGGGGCTCTGGCCGAGTATAAGAAGGCGCTGGACGCGAACCCGCTCAGCTCGCTGGCCAGCTACCGCATCGGCGAGGTGCTGTTTACGCAGTGTAACTACCAGGCCAGCGTGAACGCCTTCCGCGACGCGCTGCGCGGCGACGATGAGCCCGCCTGGACCGAGGTCTGGAGCCACATCGCGATCGGGAAGATCTTCGATATCACCGGCCAGCGCGACCGGGCGGTCAACGAGTACCGGCTGGCCGTGCAGACCAACGACAACACCCAGGGAGCGGTCAACGAGGCGCGCGTCTATTTGCAGAAGGCCTATGCCCAGCCGGAAGGCGCCTGCGGGCGGTGAGCGGGTGGACGGAGCCACGTAAAAAGCGCTACCCCGCCACTTTTTGCGTGACAAATAGTAACGTTCCGGTTACCATTAGTCAATGATCGACGTCCGCGAGTACGTTGACAGCAACGGACACAACCACTATCGCGAGTGGGCGTCGACGTTAGACCCAAGTGTCAGAGTGAGAGTTGACAAGGCGGTCTTTCGGCTGGCCGAGGGGAATTTCTCATCGGTGAAGCCGGAGGGCGGAGGAGTGTCAGCGATACGGCTCGATTTTGGGCCTGGGTACAGAGTTTACTTCGCGAACGACGGCGACCGGCTCGTAATTCTGCTTGCCGGAGGAAGCAAACGGCGGCAGCAAATGGACATTCAAGCAGCACGGCGGCTCTGGAGCGAGTATAAGGGCCGCAAGCGGATGGAGGGTTGATGGCGCTCACAAGGAGCTTTCGAGAATCGGTGATGGAGGAGCTGCGGGACAAGGCGTATCGTCGTGCCTTTCTTGGCGAGGCCATCAACGATATGCTGGCCGGTGATCTGGACTCGGCGAAGATGGTTCTGCGCGAGTACATCAATGGTACGGTGGGGTTTATCAAGGCCGGGGATGCGCTGGGCCGGTCGCCAAAGAGCCTGATGCGGATGCTGAGTCTTGGCGGCAACCCCCAGGCGCGGAATCTTCTGGAGCTGATCGCGTACCTGCAAAAAGTGGAGGGAACCACCGCAGAGGTTCGCTTCGCGGAGACCGCCGCCGCGTAAACACGTATCGCAGGTCCCGATTCCGAGACGAAGCCTGTGCCAAAAGAACAACGGCCAGCCCTCGGGCTGGCCGTTTCACGCTGCAAATGCCGCCTTATCTGGCGGTTGCCGGCTTGCCCAGCGAAAGAACCTGCAAATCCACCTTTGCGAGCCCGGCCCAGGTCATGCCAAGTTTCTGGGCCGCGCCAAAAGAGAGGTCGATGATCCGCCCCTCCTGAATCAGATCGCCGCGGTCCGTGATGCGGACCACGACCGACCGGTGGTTGGACTGGTTGACAACGCGTACGAGGGAACCGAAGGGCAAAGATGGGTGGCAGGCCGTCATGGCGTACATGTTGTAGATTTCGCCGCTGGCGGTCTTGCGCCCATTAAAGACGCCGCCGTACCAGGAGGCGACGCCGTGAACCTTGTCGTGCCACTGCTTGGCTTCAGGGCTCGGTGACCCTTGTGAGACCTGCGGTTCCTGGTCAGCGAGGGAGGCCGGCGTTGCACTCGCTGCAGGGGAAGCCACAGGCGGGGTGGTTGCTGGTCTGGGAAGACCCGCATCTGCTTGCACTGTCCGCGCCGTGAACAACACGACCAGCGCGACCAGCACAACGGCGGAGACGCACGCTGCGACTGCAATCCACAGCGGCGCCTTTCGTCTTAAGTTGCGTGTTTTCCTTGTTCTAACCATTCGATCATTTTACTAGAACAACACGGGCTCCCCGCAACTATTGTCAAGATAGATAATGGGATTTTTGTTGAAATGTGTCGCGGCGCGGTTCACCGGCCAGCAAAGCCCTCAGTACGTTCGACTTGCGTTTTGCACCAAAAAAGGTGCATGTTTCCCGATCTGGGCGAAAATTCCTGTGCAAAACAGGAAAGAAAAAGACAACTCGATCGGATGGGGCAGCATCTTTGAGGAATAGTTGTTGAAATTAAACAAGTTACCGGAAGGAAAGAGGCAAGGACAATGAAAGGAATCTACACCGGTCTCTATTTTGCAGCGGTTGTCTCATTCTTTTTCGCGTCAGCGGTTTCGGCCCAACTGCCCGCCGACCCGTCGTCCGGACCGGTGCCGCCTGGCCTCCTCGCGGCCAAGACCGTCTTTGTATCCAACGCCGGATCGGATAGCGGCCTGTTTCCTTCGCCATTCAGCGGCAGTCCGGCCCGTCCCTACGCCGAGTTCTGCGCGGCGCTCAAGGCCACCGGCGACTACACGCTCGTCACCGACCCCGGACAGGCCGATCTGGTCCTGGAGCTTCAACTGACCGCGCCCTATGGTCCCTCGGATGCGAATAAGGTGGCCGGGGCGGCCGACCCGCTGCCCATGTTCCGGCTGGTGGTCTACGACCGCAAAAGCCACTACGTCCTGTGGACGATCACGGAGTCGATCGAAGCCGTCGTTGGACAGAAAGCCCACGACAAGACCTTCGACGAGGCGCTGAACGCGGTTCTTGCGGACTTCCTTCTGGTTGCCGGCAAGGCGCCGCCAGCGGCTCACTGAAAAAAACTCTCTGCCTTTTGCAGATTAATTCGCGAATCCTGCTAGCGTGGTCTTAGGGTCTGCTTCGAACCCTTCCTTTTCCGGGGAGGGTTCCAGGCAGGCCCTTTGGCATTTGTGGCCGGGCAATCCCAGCCAAGCCGGGAGGGGCTTTCTATGCAATTGAGCGCGGAGGGGTTGGAGCTGATCAAAAGGTCGGAAGGTTTCAGGGAGCACGCATACGCGGACGTGGCCGGTTTTCCGACCATCGGTTACGGGCACCGGATTACGGCGGGCGAGTCATTTCCGAATGGAATCGACGAGCCGAAGGCCGCGGAGATCTTGGCGGCGGACGTGCGGGTGGCCGAGCAGGCAGTCGCCCGGCTTGTCAAAATGGCGCTGACGCAGGGGCAGTTCGACGCCTTGGTGGACTTTTGCTTCAACCTGGGCGCGGGGCGGCTGGCCGGTTCGACCCTCCTCAGGGAGCTGAACGCCGGCCGGTACGCCGTGGCCGCCGACCAGTTGCTTGCCTGGGACCACGCCGGAGGCCAAGTGAACGCTGGGCTCAAGGCGCGGCGTGAGGCAGAATTACAGCTCTGGGGCAAGGAAACGCCGGCGTCGGAGAACTCAAAACAAAGAACCGGGAAATTTGGATGGGGAAGAATCGAGCGCGCCGAACCGGGCTAGCGCGGCCGGGGCTAGACTATTGACGCCCGCTGGGCTATCTCGGCCACTTCAAGCCGCTCGTCCGACTTCAGGTAGCCTTTGCGCCGAAACCAGTCCTCCATCGCCGCCTGCAACCGGTCGAGCGGGACGCGATGCCCGGCTTCGAGCAAGCCGTCGGCGGCAGGAAAAGTGTCGTCGAAGACCGCGTCGGCAGTGAAGTTGCGCATGGCGAAGCTGTCGATCTGGCGGATGGGGCTGGGGTGGCGCTCGCCGGCGGCGTCGACACGCTGGACGGAAAGGCGGCGTGCGAACATGGTCCCACTCTAAACGAAGAGCCGGCTCAGGCGGAGAGAGATGCTTTATTACTTGGCGGACGCCACGGGCTTCACGTCCTTCGATTGTTGGGCGTCGACGCTGAAGTGCTTGAAGTCGTAATCGCGCTCGCTGTAACGCTGGCGAACGCTTTTCAGCAGCAGGACGCGCGCCTGCATGGAGCCTTCGCCGCCCGTGGGCAGCCAGACGCCGCCGCCGACGGGAGCCTGGTCGAAACGGAAGTTCGATCCCTTTTGAATGGTGGCCAGGATGCCTCCGGCCACGTGGAAGTTGTCGTTGAAGCTGACTTCGAGATGAGCCACCTGGCGATCGGCCTCATCGATCCAGATCGTGCCCTGCAACTTCTTCGAGGCGTCCTCGATCATGCCGTGAGTTTCGGCGTCCTTGCGGCCGATGAAATCGAAGACGATGGCCGGACGGCCATGGTAGTTCTCGCGGCGCGGGTTGCGAACGTCCATGATACTCAGCATGTGGCTGATGCTGACGGTCTGGCCCTCGAGCGGCTGTCCGGGAGAAACGGTCTGTGCCTTCTCGACCAGCTTGGTTACGCGCTTGGATTCCTCCTCCTCGTCGTGCGGGCTGAGCGGCTGGCCGTTCTTCTTGACCGTGCGTGCGATCAGGTGGCCGTTGACGAAGAAGTTCTCTTCTTCCAGGGATTCCGTCTTCGTGACGTTGCCGCTCGCGTCGAGGTCCTGGGTGGTGATGAGCGAGGTGTAGGTGTCGTTCTCCCGAACCTTCTCGACCTGCTTCTGGTGCTCGCTGACTTCAAGCATGAGCTGGCGAATATCGGGCAACGGCGCCGCGGGCGGTTGCTGCGCGGCCGCCGCGAGCGGTGGGGCCGCAAGGAAAAGAAGCGAAGCCAGAATGCGCAAGTCTCTCATGTACGCGGCGGTTTCCTTAGGGATTTACGCAATGATTGGGCCGGCCGGTTCCCGGCATTGTCCGCGCCAAGGTATATCGGCTTAGACGGGTTACCCTGAAATCGGATTCGGCGCTCCGAAAAAGGATACGGCGACCATCACTTCGAAGCGGACGGCTGCGCTGCGGACTTCTGAGACCGCGTAAGCTGGCCCTTCGCCGCGGACGCGGTAGCCGGCCTCTTTGGCGCTTTTGGAAGAGCGGGAATGGCCCCTACGGGTTGGCCCACCGCCGGTCCGGGAATGGTCTGCGGCGCGCGCACTGCGCCAGCGCTCGAAAGGCCGCCGGGGCCCGGCACATGCGCCGGCATCGCAATCACTTTGGCTGGCTGGCTCTGTTCGGCGTGCTTGTACACGCCCCATCCGCCCCCAGCGACAACGAAGACGATGGCGGCAGCGGCGGCGGAACGCATCCAGCCGTTCTGAAAGAAACTGGTTGCGCGATGCGCCGCGGGCCACGCCAAAACACGCCCCCGGCGAGGCTCCGCGCGAAGCGTCTCGTGCACGCGATCTTCCAGCCCGGCAGGCGCCGGAAGGCTCGCGATCAGCCGCAAAGTCTCTTCAGCCGGCCCGCGAGCGTTTCGGGGGTCAATCGGGTTGTGAGGGTTCGAGTTCATCGCAAACTCCTCTCGTGGTCGAGCAGGCCGGCCATCAGGTTGCGGGCGCGGAAGAGGCGCGAGCGCACGCTCGATTCGGTGATTCCAAGAACCTCGGCGATCTCCACGCTCGACAGCTCCTCGAAGGCCGAAAGCACGAGGACCTGACGCTCCTTGGCGGGCAACTGTTCCACGCAAGCCAGCACGTGGGCGTGATGCTGCGCGGCGGCGGCAATCTCTTCCGCCGACAGGCCCGTGGAAGGCAGGACGCGCGCGAGCTCGGCGACGTCGTCGGTTTCCGGGCGGGTCTTGGCCCGGCGCTTGCGGTCGAGCACGATGTTCCAGACGATGCGGATCAGCCAGACGCGATGGTCGCGCACCTCACCCAACGCCTGCCGGTGGCGAAGGACGCGCAGGAAGGCCTCCTGCACGGCATCCTCGGCGTCGGCCGCGTTGCGCAGGACGGAGTAGGCCACGCGGTAGAGGGCGCCAGCGTACTGGTCCACAAGGGCCGCAAGCGCATCGTCTTCCGCGCGCACGCGGGCCTCGTTGTTCACCGCACTTGGTGGAATCTCCATCCAACCCGCGACAATGGCCTGGCTGGTGCTCATCACTCACCAGACGCAGGCAGAGAGAAAAATGCTCGGCCGGGCGCTGACATGGCCCCAGGGGCCTGAGTCCAATTTAGCCCCTATGGCAGGGAGCGAGGCGGCAGGGGAACCATCCAGCTCACCCCGCACGCCCCGGAAAGGCAAGGCGCGATCCTACTGCTTTGGATTCAGCTTCTGTGTGGCGATTGTTCCCGCCGCGCCGTCCTTATCGGCGTCCTTCACCTTGGCCCAGACGGCGCGGGCCAGATCCTGCTTGCCCTCAGCCGAATAGAGATCGGCAAGAGCGAGCTGAGCACTGCTGGCAGAAACCGTTGCAGAGGGCTTGGAAGCGATCTCGTTGTAAAGCGCAATCGCCTCGTTGTCCCGCGAGGTCTGGCGATACAGGCCGGCAAGAGCCAGCTTGGCTAGGTTCGAGAGGTTCCGGTCCCAGGAACCGGCGGCGGCCTTCAGTTCGGTTTCGGCGTTTCCGTTCTGGCCAATCTCGATATAAGTGACCCCGGCGAAGTAACGCGCCCTCGAACCGGCGGGCAGCCAGCCGTAATCGTGGGCGATGGCCACGAACTCGCGGTTGGCCTCGGTGGCGCGAGCGGCCGAGGTGGCGTAGACGCCGGCCTCGGGCGGAGCGCCGGGAATCGCCAACTGCGAAGTGTAGACATCCAGAGCCGCGTCCAGCGCGGTGTTGGCGGCCGACGAGCGAAAATTCCAGAAAATCAGGCCGCCGATAAGGAGCACGACAACCACACCCAGTCCGATGCTCCAGCGCACCACACTGGTTTGGTGCTCGCCGATCCAACTGGCGCTCGAGGCGGCAGCCTGGGCAAATTTATCTTTCTTCAGTGCGTGACGGGTCTTTGTATCCACAGCGTTTTCGTGTCCTTCGCGGAGTGGCTTGCGGCGGGTCGAAATAGATCAGAATGACGCCACTCGAACTCAATTAGTCTATCAGCGTGGTTTGCGCAGGGGCAAACGGCGGCAGGCCTATGCGCCCCAGACCCACGCAACGTTTTCCGGAAGGACGATCAGGCGGATCTGCCCCGCGACCGCGATCCCTGAGAGGCTGCGTGGAGCCGGATGACTTCCTTCTTTTCCTACCCAGCGCAGAGTGGACCCTATACGCGAAGCGGGTGAGCATCGCTGCGCGGGCGCGGCTGGCGATCTCCGATAGCTGGCTCTCGCAGGCGCTGTACGCAGACTGGAAGAACGTCTATGTGCGGAGGCCACCCAAGCCGGGAAACAGGCCGGTGAAGTGCCGCTGACGCAGTTTGGGAGCATGAGCCGGCAGTTGGGGATCTTGCATCATCGCCACCAACTCGCCACAGGCCACGGCGCGGCAACTGGAGCGGCAGAGCCGGCACGATGCACCCGCGCGCAGCCGGGTCAGGGTACGGAAGAACGAGCAGGGCGCACTGGAGATCCTGTATCGCGGCCACAGCCTTGGCTTCCGTGAAATCTTCGCCCGACCCGAGTCACCTTCTCCCCATCCTCACAGCAAGAAACTACCCTCAAACCACAAACAACAACGCAGCTCAGAGCCGCTGCATGACTCTCAACCAAAGGGACATTTCTATGGCGGTATGGCATGGAAGAGAGTCGCGGTTGAATTTCCCTGCAATTCGCGGTATTCTGACCATGCAGACGCGTTTGTCCGCTAGGTTCTTGCCGTGTGCGCACCGGCTGGCGGAGAGATGAGTGGGCCGAAAGCCCACTTTTTATTTGGGGCGAACTTCCGGCGGCGCACTTGGAGCCGGAATGAGTCTAACCCCTTCGGGAATCAATCCCCTGCGGGAGACGCTGCGGGCAAGAACCCCGGCCAGAGACCTTTGCCAGGACGGGGCGCAGCAGGCGAGATGGCGGTCAGTTTGGACGAAATCCGGTCGGCGGCGGAGCGGGTTGCCGCCTCGCAGGGGCTCGACGTGGTCGAGATCGAGCTCGCCGGAACCGCGAAAGACCGCACGCTGCGCGTCACCCTCGAGAAGAACGCCGAGGGCCGCGCGCAACTGAAGGCGGCGGCAGAGGCCCACGCGGAGGGGCTGCCGGAGAAGCTCTTGGAAGGCGCGCTCACGGTAGAGCAGCTTTCCGGCGTGACGCACGAGGATTGTGCGGCCTTCAGCCGTGATTTTGGCGTGCTGCTTGACGTTGAGGACTTGGTCCCCGGCGAGGCATACACGCTGGAGGCGAGTTCGCCGGGCCTGGATCGCAAGCTGAGCCGGCCGGAAGAGTTCGAACGGTTTGTTGGGTGCCTGGTCAAAGTGCGGACCTTTGAGCTGGTCCGCAACAACCGGCACTGGCAGGGAAGATTGGTGGCGGGCGCTCGAAGCCCGTCCGAAACAGGAACGATCACCATCGACCTCGCGGCCATGAAACAGAACAGTAAGAGCCGCAAAGCCGGGGTTGAAACGGTTGAGATTGCCCTCGGGAACATCGAGAAGGCGAATCTGGTGCCCGAGATTTAGCTGCTAGCTCCTAGCCACTAGCCTCTAGCTCTTCGGCGGTTGGAACGACGAGGTTGGTTTCCGGAAGGACCGGGCTAGGAGCTAGAAGCTAGCTTTCGACGACACCCAAACGCAACGTGGAAGAGCCGCAATCTCTTCCGCGGGCACAGAAAAGAGTAAGCAGAGTATGGCCACCAGCGCTTTGTACCAAAGCATCGAGCTCCTGAGCCAGGAGAAGGGCATCGACCCGGCGATCGTTGTCGGCGCCGTCGAGGAAGCCATCGCCCTGGCCACGCGCAAGTACTACAAGACCCAGGAAAACATGCGCGGGGAACTGAACAAGGAGACCGGCGAGATTTTGGCTTACATCTACAAGACGGTGGTCGCCGACGAGGATCAGATCGAGGACCCGGTCAACCAGATCACGCTGGCCGAGGCCAACGAATTGGCTCCCGGCGTCGAAGTGGGCAGCGAGATCCGCATCTACCGCGACACCAGCCCGCTGGGCCGCATCGCCGCGCAACTGGCCAAGCAGATCATCTTCCAGAAGGTACGTGAGGCCGAGCGCGACACGATTTTCCAGGAATACGCGCACCGCGAAAAGGAAGTCCTGAACGCGACCGTCAAGCGGATCGAAGGCCAAGACATCATCTTCGACCTCGGCAAGGCCGAGGCCCGCTGCCCCAAGCGCGAGCAGTCGCGCCTCGAGCAGTTCAGCGTGGGCGAGCGCGCCCGCGTGGTGCTGCTCAAGGTTGACCGCGCCGCCAAGGGGCCGCAGGTCATCGTCAGCCGCGCCGCGCCGGAGCTGGTGCAGAATCTCTTCCAGTCTGAGGTTCCCGAGATCTACGACAACACCGTAGCCATCCGCGCCATCGCGCGCGAGGCCGGCGAGCGCACCAAGATCGCCGTGCAAAGCCGCGACAAGGACGTGGACCCGGTGGGCGCCTGCGTGGGCATGAAGGGCATGCGCGTGCAGTCGATCATCCGCGAGCTGCGCGGCGAAAAGATCGACATCATCGAGTTCTCCGACGAGATCACCACCTTCGCCGAAAAAGCTCTGCAACCGGCCAAGGTCAGCCGCGTTTCGATCACTGACTTGACCGAGAAGCAGCTTGAAGTCATCGTCGACGACACGCAGCTTTCGCTGGCCATCGGCAAGAAGGGCCAGAACGTGCGTCTGGCGGCCAAGCTGCTCGGATGGAAGATCGATATCAAGAGCGAAGAGGAGAAGCGGCAAGAGGTCGAGCAGCAGATGCAAGCCCTGGCCGGCGCTCCCAGCACGCCCATCGAGCAGGTCACCGAGCTGGGCGATGGCGTCATCCAGAAGCTGGTCGCTGCCGGCGTAACCACTGCCGAGGCGCTGGCCGACATGACGCCCGAGCAGATCATGGAAATTCCGGGCATCGGCGAAAAGACCCTGGAGAAGATCTCGGTCGCCGTTCGCCACTACTTCGGCCACTTCGAGGAGGGCGAAGCCGACGCCGCGGAAACCGTCGCAACGGAAGGAAACGTCGTGGCGGGAGGAACATCGGAAGCCGCTGAACCCTCCAAGGCTGGTGAAGCTACAGAAGAAGCCGACGCGGAAAACTCCGCAGAAGTCATTGAAGAAGCTGAAAGCGTGGCGGGCGTGGAATCGGAAACTGAATCCGAGGAAGCCGATCAAAACGAAATCGATGCGATCGGCGCCGAAGTGGTCCCGGAGCCCGATGTCAAGGAAACCGAAAGCGCAATTGGGGATGAGCAGACGCCAAAAGAGGGCGGCGCGTAAGATGCGCGCCGCGTTCCCAGGCCAGATGCACGATAACGCAAACTTTAAGAGCAGCCAGTGCCATGAGGTAGCTATGAGCGACTAAGCGGCTTTTTGGCGGCAGGGATTGAAAAGAGGCGGATGAGCAAGGTTCGTATCAACGATCTCGCGAAAGAGCTTGAAGTCAAGTCTCGCGCGATTCTCGACATTCTTCCGGAGCTCGGTGTTGCTGGAACCAAAACGCACTCCAGCTCGCTGGAGGCGGACGAGGCAGCCAAGGTTCGCGCGCACTTCGCGCAGGGAGAGCGCCCTGCTTCTCATTCGGCCGCCGCCCCCGCGCGTCACGCCCCGGATCAAATCGTTCCCAAGATCGATCTCTCCCACATCGAGAAGCCCGGCGACGTCCTCAAGGCCATTCTGGCCAAGAAGAAGCAGGACGAGGAAGATGCGCGCCATGCCCGCTTGCCGGTTAAGCCTGCGGCCGTTCCCCCGGCCAAGCCCGCCGTTCCCGTTGTCGCCAAGCCGGTTCCCGCCCCGGTCGCGGCTCCCGTTGCAGCCAAGCCTGTGGCCGCTGCCCCGGCCCGCCCCGAGCCGCGCAAGATCGTCCCGCAGCCGCGTCAAGCGCCTCCCATCGTTGCGCCTCCTCCAGCCACTCCGGCCATCGCGAGCCGTCCTCCGGCTGGCGCGGTTGTGGCCAAGCCGCCCGCAGGCGCAGCTGTCCCGGCACGCCCGGTTGTCGTTGTCGCGCCCCCAGCCGCGGCCGTGGTCAAGCCGCCCGTCGTCGCACCAGCACGCGAAGAGAAGATCGCCGTTAAGCCGCCCGCTGCCGCAGCAGCTCCTTCTGCCGCCGAGCCGGTGGCGCCAGCGCCCGTCCCCGAGCCTCCTGCACCCGCTCCGCGCGCTGCCGAACCTCCTGCGCCCATGGCTGAAGCGCCTGCCGCGGTGCCATCCATCGCTGCGGAGTCGACGGCCGCTCCTGAGCCGCGCACCAAGCCCGCTGCACCCGCCCCGCCTGCTCGCCGCATGGTGATGCCGCAAACCGGGCCGCGGCCTGTCTACAAGGCATCCTTCGTTCCTCCAGCCGCTCCAGCCGCCGGCGCCGGACTCCAGCGCGGCAAGCCGATCTTTGATCGCCGGCCCAACGCCGGTCAGGCCGGCCCCGGTCAACGGTTCCCCGGCGGGCCTGCCGCCCCTGGACAATTCGCCGGCGGTCCGCGCCCCAAGCATCCGACGCGCTCATCCGCGGGCGGCTATCCGACGGCCGGCGGTCCTGCTGGGCCCGGCGGGCGGCCCGGATTTGGCGCGCGGCCCGGATTCGGCGCCCGCCCAGGCTTTGGCGGCCAGCGTTCCGGACCCGGCGGCGCACCGCCGACCGGCGAAGCCCCCCGTCCGCAGCGTGCTCCGTCGCGAGGCCGCGGCCGTGGGCAGCAGCAGTACCCAAAGACCAAAGAAGGCCCGATGAAGGGCTTTGTGCCGCCGCCACGCTACGGCGGAATGCAATACAGCAACGAGCCGGTGCCCATCACCCGCGAGATCACCGTAACCGAGGGCATCAGCGTCAAGGACCTGGCCGAGAAACTTGACGTGCGCGCCAAAGACCTGATCGCCACCCTCCTGATGGGCGGCGTATTCGTTACCGTCAACCAGTCGCTCGACGCCGAGATGGTCAAGGACGTGGCCGCCAAGTTCGGCGCCTCCGCCAACGTCATCAGTTACGAGGAAGAACTGGAGAACGAGGCCATCGAAGAGGTGCTCGACGTCGAAAAGACCGATGTCGTGGAAACGCCGCGCCCGCCCGTGGTTACTGTCATGGGCCATGTCGATCACGGCAAGACCTCGCTGCTCGATGCCATCCGCGAAACGCATGTCGCGGCCGGCGAAGCCGGAGGCATCACCCAGCACATCGGCGCCTACAAGGTGAAGTTCGCCAAGGAAGGCTCCCCGGCCCACGGCCGCGAGATCGTCTTCCTCGACACTCCCGGCCACGAAGCCTTTACCCGCATGCGCGCCCGCGGAGCCAAGGTCACCGACATTGTCGTGATCGTTGTCGCCGCAGACGACGGCGTCATGCCCCAGACCCTCGAGGCCATCGATCATGCCAGGGCCGCCGAGGTCCCCATCATCGTGGCCGTCAACAAGATCGACAAGCCCGAGGCCAATCCCGACCGCGTAAAGAAGCAACTGGCCGACCGCGGCCTGATCCCCGAAGAATGGGCCGGCGCAGGCCAGGAAAGCACTGTTTTCGTCGAGGTCTCGGCGAAGAAGCGGATGAATCTCGATCTGCTGCTCGAAATGATCTGCCTGGTCAGCGACATCAAGGCGCCCAAAGCTACGCCTGGGCGCAAGGCCGTGGGCAGCGTTCTCGAAGCCAAGCTCGATCGCGGCCGCGGCGCCGTGGCCACCGTCCTGATTCAGGATGGAACCCTGCACCTGAACGAGAGCTACATTGTCGGCAACACCTTCGGCAAGGTCCGCGCCATGTTCGACGACCGTGGACGCCCTCTCGAAGAGGCCGGTCCCGCTACTCCGGTTGAAGTGCTGGGCCTTGAAAGTATGCCCGATGCCGGCGACACGTTCCTGGTCGTTGCCGATCGCGACAAGGCCAAGGGCATCGCCCAATATCGAAAGATGAAGGAGCGCGACGCCCAGCTTGCCAAGAGCTCGCGGGTATCGCTGGAAGGATTGGCGGAGCAGGTTCGCCAATCGGGCGTCAAGGATCTGCCCCTCATCATCAAGGGCGACGTCACCGGATCGGTCGAAGTTCTGGCCGATTCGCTCACCCGCATGTCCACCGAGAAGGTGCGCGTCAAGGTGTTGCACACGGGCGTCGGCTCCATCACCGAAAGCGACGTGCTGCTGGCCACGGCCTCCAACGCCATCATCATCGGCTTCAACATCCGCCCGGAGCGCAAGGCTGCGGAACTGGCGCAGCAGGAGAACGTGGAGATTCGCCTCCACACGATCATCTACGAGCTCCAGGACGAGATTCGCCTGGCCATGATGGGCCTGCTCGAGCCGGCCTTCAAGGAAACCTACCTCGGCCGCGCCGAGGTCCTCAACATCTTCCGCATTCCCAAGGTGGGCACCATCGCCGGCTGCCGCGTGCAGGACGGCGTCATCCGCCGCGACGTCGAGGTGCGCATCGTCCGCGACAGCGTGCAGGTCTTCAAGGGCAAGGTCGGTTCGCTCAGGCGATTCAAAGACGATGCTCGCGAAGTCACCAGCGGGATGGAGTGCGGCATTGGCATCGCCAACTTCGGCGACGTCAAGCAGGGCGACATCCTGGAGGCCTTCTCGACCGAAAAGCTCGCCGCCGACCTCGGCGCGCTCACCTCGGCGAAGGCGTAACAGAACTAGCCCGCATTTCTCACAGGCGGATTGCCGATTGCGGGGACGACGGATAGGAAAAGTGTTGGAAAGGCCGTCTTTTCATGGCATAACTGCGTTGTCGAGGCGTAGTTGTAGCCGAGGAAGGGCGGCCTTTCTGATGACAGAGTGTAACCAAGAAACGTTCGCATTTACAGCTCATTTTTCGCGCCGCGTGGAGGCCGGGTTCAGCGCCGGCCAGGTTTCCAGCGATGGCGGGGCATTGTTGCTGCGCGCAGTTGATCGCAGGATCAACCTGCTGGGCCGTCTGGCGAGCTGCTTCACGGACGGGCGCAACCAGGAGATGGTGGAACACCCGCTTGGGGAGATGCTGGCGCAGCGCATCTACGGGCTGGCGCTGGGTTACGAGGACCTGAACGACCACGAGCAGTTGCGCTCCGATCCGCTGCTGGCGGTGCTGAGCAGCAAGCGCGATCTGGACGAGCCGCTGGCCGGCAAGAGCACGTTGAACCGGCTGGAGCTGGTGGGCCGCACGGGGCGCTATCACAAGATCACGTACTCGGCCGAAGCCCTGGACCGTCTGCTGGTGGATCTTTTCATCGAATCGCATACCGCGCCACCCACCGAGATCGTGCTCGACCTGGACGCCACCGATATCCCGCTCTACGGCCATCAGCCGGAGCGGTTCTTCCACGGCTACTACGACAGCTACTGTTATCTGCCCTTGTACATCTTCGCCGGCGACCAGTTGCTCTGCGCGCGGCTGCGGCCGGCCAACCAGGATGCGGCTGCGGGCTCACTCGACGAGGTCAAGCGCATCGTGGCGCAGTTGCGTGAGCGTTGGCCGGAAGTGCGGATCGTGCTGCGCGCCGACTCCGGCTTCTGCCGCGAGGCGTTGATGGCTTGGTGCGAACAGAACTATATCGATTACGTCTTCGGCCTGGCGCGCAACCAGCGGTTGAGCAAGATCATCGGCGCCCAGATGCATCAAGCTCACATCCTGCACCAGACCAGCGGCAAGGCAGCCCGCGTCTTCACCGAGTTCGACTACCAGACCCGCAAGAGTTGGTCCTGCGCCCGCCGCGTGGTGGCCAAGGCCGAATATCTCGACAAGGGCCAGAACCCGCGCTTCGTGGTTACTTCGCTCACCGCTGAGCAGTGGGCCGCGCAGGACTTATACGAGAAGTTCTACTGCGCCCGCGGCGAGATGGAGAACCGCATCAAGGAACAGATGTGCCTGTTCGCCGACCGGCTCTCCACCGACGAAATGAAGGGCAATCAGCTCAGGCTCTACTTCTCGGCGCTGGCCTACACGCTGATGGAAGCGCTGCGCCGCCTGGGACTGAAAGGCACCGAATGGGCTCAGGCCCAGGTCGATACCATCCGCCTCAAGCTACTCAAAATCGGCGCCATCATACGCATCAGCGCGCGCCGCGTCGTGCTGGCAATGAGCAGCGCTTATCCCTGGAAAGACATCTACGCACACGCCTTCCACGCCCTGCGCTGCTGACCGGCGCGCGTCGCTCAGAAGACTCCGCTCCGTACCGCTGCTGAACTCATCGGCCTGGCGGAGCCATGCGCAAAGGACACACCGGGAATCGGAACCAGGCCATAGCGAGGACGTAACAGGGTTCCTCCGGCCAGTACGCCCATCGAAAAAGCCAACCGTGTCTCCAATACCAACACAAACACTCCCAAAATCAGTGCTTGTGAGAAATGCAGGCTAGATGCATAGCAAGTCCCGCTCACGTAGCGGGGCGCCTCTTTTTGTCTTCGCTGTTCCCGCCAGACATTTGTGAAAACCCACTGTTAACATTCATCCGACAGCGTGGTGAGAAAATACTCCCCGGAGAAGAATGGCCATGCCGAAACCGAGCCTTAAGGAACAGATGTACGGATTTCGCGGTCCCTCCACGGTCCAGCGAATCACGCTGGCGACCTTGGTTGGCGGCTCTGTCGCCATGGCCTGGTGGCTGCTCTTTGGCGGAGGGATCGGCGCTACAGGCGCATGGATCGGAAAGACCTGGCTGCCCGGCGATTCATTCCGTCGCGCCGCGCTCGCTTCCGCGCTCACTTCCGCGCTCACCATCTACTTCCTTCGAGTTCTCGCCACGGAGTTCGTCTTTCTTAAGCGCGGGGTCAGTTGGTCCGAGGTCTTCACCATCGCTCCCTGGGCCTGTTTCATCTATGCGCTGCTCTGCCTTACCGGAGGAACAAACCGTTCCCCGCTCGCCGCGACCGCTGCCGTCGGGGCCCTCCTGTTCGTTTTTGGTTCGTGGATGAACTCGTGGGCCGAGTACCAGCGGCATGTCTGGAAACAGAGACCCGAGAACCGGGGAAAGCTCTACACGCTCGGGCTCTTTCGCTACACGCGGCACCCCAACTATTTCGGGGACTTGCTCTCGTTCTCGGGCATCTGTCTGCTCTCTGGCCGCTGGGTCGCGGCCGTCATCCCGGCGCTGATGCTGATGGGTTTCGTCTTCGTCAATGTGCCTGTCCTCGACGCTCATCTGCGCGAGCACTACGGGCCGGCATTTGACGACTACACGCGGAAGACGCGCAAGCTCATACCGTTCGTTTATTGAATGGCTGCGGCGCCCCTCTTCCCAGCCGGCTTCGCGTAGGAGGTCGCGACGTGGGGAGCAGGTTTGATCTTCCTTTTGCGACGAATGGCGTACAATCGGCACGTTCGCACCGTCGCATCTTCCCCATCGGAGAAAAATCGTGTCCCCCAGGCAAACCCACCACCCGAGCGAGCCTTCTCATTCGTCGCACGCGCCGCACAAGCCACCCAAAGCCGCCACCAGCTACACCCTCATTACCGAACCCGATCAAGGCGTAACCGCCATCTACAACCTGATCTCCTCGGCGAAGAAGTCCATCGACATGACGATGTACGAGTTGACCGACATCACCGTCACCTCGTCGCTCGCCAAGGCCGCGGCCGCAGGCGTCCAGGTGCGCGTCATCCTCGACCAGAACGACGAGAAGACGACCAATACCCCCGCGTACAATCACCTCGCAGAAAACAAGGTCTCAGTCCACTGGGCCAATCCCGCCTATGCCGTGACTCACCCAAAAACCATCACCGTCGATCAGGCAACGTCGGCGATCATGACGCTGAACCTGACGCCCAATGACTACGCCGCGACCCGCGACTTTGCCGTGGTCACCAACAACGCGGCGGACGTGGCGGCCATCGAGACCACATTCGACGCCGACTTCACGAACGCGAGCATCACGCCTCCCACCGGCGAGAACCTGGTCTGGAGCCCGACCAACTCCCGCAGTTCGCTGCTGGCCCTCATTGATGGCGCCACGAAATCGTTGCTCATCTCCCAGGAAGAGTTTTCCGATGCCGGAATGGAAAGCGCGCTCGAATCGGCGCTCAAGCGTGGCGTGGCGGTCACGCTGGTTCAGGAGAACCAGGAGAATAAGTACTCGACCGTGCTGACCGCGCTCAAGACGGCCGGCGCCAGGATCGCCGTTTTCACCTCGACCGTTTCCACGAGCTATTACATCCACGCCAAGACCGTTCTCGCCGACTACGGTACAGCGCAGGCCAGGCTCTTTCTGGGCTCGGAAAACTTCAGCGCCGACTCCTTGGACAAGAACCGGGAACTTGGCTTGATTTTCTCCGACGCAGCCTGCATGGAAGGCGTGAACGCCGCCGTCACCGCCGATTTCAAGCGCGGGACTTCGTTCTAGCGCTTCTCGGATACCTGTGAAGCGTTTCTAGCGTTTTGCCGGGCGGATCTTCCTTGTGAGAAAAGCCACTTGACTGTCGTGGCTTGGCCTTACAGCAACCGAAGTACCGCTGTGGCCGAGCAGCCTCCGGCGCAGGGGCGCCGAACACGCCGCCTTGCCCGGTCGTGCGACCGCCGACTACACTGGTCCTCTCCCTCGTGGTTGCCATCATGCTCAGTTTCCTTCGTCGCCGCCTCGACGAACTCGTGACCTGCCTGTTTCTGCTTCTGGTCGCCGTAGTTTGCGTTCTCCATCCGCCGGCTTTCGCCACGCCCGGCGGCCTGTTGCTTGCCCGCGTCGTGCTCTCTTCCTCTGCCGTCCTGGTCGCGGGGCTCTGGGTCGCGTCGCGCTTCAACAGCCGCGCCCGCAATGCACTCCATTTCGTGCTCCAGTGGGGAATTATTGTCGTAGCGGTCGTGGGCTACGTCAGCCTCCGGCTCCTGCACGCCGAGGCCATCACGGCCTGGCTCGGCATTCCATCTTTCGATCGCGCGATGATGGCCGCAGACGTCGTCCTTTTCGGCAAGACGCCGTATCTCTGGTTCAGCCAGTGGGGGCTCGACAACCGCCTCTTCCTCTTGATCCTTTCCTACTTCTATGCCCTGTATCCCTTCATCCCGCCATTTCTCCTGGCGTGGTTCTGGTTCCGGGGCCAGAAGCCGCAGTTCTATTTCGCGCGGCGGGCAATGATCGTTTCCTACACTCTCGGCTACACTTGCTACCTATTGATTCCCGTCTCCGGGCCGCTCAGTCTGGCGCACTCGTCGGCGCCAACCTTCCTCGAGTCCACGGCCGTCTATACGTTCCTGGCGAGCAACTTCCGCTATGCCTACGATTGCTTCCCAAGTCTGCACACGGCCAATCCGTGGCTCCTGGTGTGGGTGAGCCGCGGCAAGCTGCCGCGATGGCTGATGGCGGCGTCCGTTCTTGCCGCCTGCGGCATCACCCTCTCCACCATCGTGCTCAAAGTGCACTACGGCGTAGACGATATCGCCGGAATCGTCTGGGTTTTCCTGGTTGCGCCGCTGGCCCGGGCCACGATGCCGCGCGAACAGCCATCGTGATCGCTGCGACCGAATCTAGGCCGCGATCGCCCGATCCCGCTCAGACCGCTTTCTCCCGCTCCCACACGGCCGCATCGAAGCTGTGCGCTTGCTGGTAGCCTTCGACCCGGTAGAGCTCGATCGCGTCGCAGTTCGCTTCGGTTACCGTGAGCGAGATCTCCGTCGCGCCCAGCCGCATGAAGCTGTACGCGGCCTGCGCTAGCATCAGCCGGGCCAGTCCTCGGCGCCGGAATGCAGGGTGAACGCAGACCTGCGTCAGATGACCGCTCTGGCCGCTGACGCGCGATCCCAGCACCAGGGCCGCCAGTTCCCCGCTCGCGCGCTCCACGATTACGAACGACGCTTGCGGTGAGAAGCTCCCGCAGCCGGCGTAGTGCACGATGTTGTTCAGAAACCGCATCGAGCCATGAACGGAGCGGTACTGGTCGTTGATCAGGCTGTCGGGATGGTCGCGGTACGCCTCGAAGATCAGCCGCGCCGCTGCCGCCAAATCCGCCTCGCGCCACAAGCGCATCTCCAGGTTGGCGGGCAAGTCGGGATGGGGCGCGCTCCACCGCCCCTCAAGAGCCTGCACAAGGAAAAGCCTGCGGAAGATCCGGAATCCTGCTTCGCGGAAAAGCTCCGCATGGGCTCCCGAGGGATGCAGAAGCAGTTGCGATTCGATGCGCTCGACATGCGGGGAGTTGAGAAGCAGCTCGAATAGATGCCGGAGCAGCGTCTCCTCCGTCGGGCGATCCTCGTTTGAATGAGGATCGGCCCCGTTTGCCATGCGTGGAATCGCGAACACGTCCCCGATGACCGCCTTGGTCTCCTCGTACACGCAGAAGACATAGCCCATCACGCGTCCGGCGGCCAGCGCCGCATAGCCGGGCAGCATGTGGTTGTCCAGATACTGCATGAGCAGCCGCACCGATGCCTGGTAGTCCCAATGCAGCCGCTGATGCCACAACTCACCCTCGGCCTCCAGAACCGGCCGGAGCACCGGCGCGCCAAAGTGCCGCAGGTCGAGAATCTCGACCGAGTTGGGCGATGCTTGCATTCCGCCTCTGTGTGCCACCGGGTTGAGCAGCGGTGTCATTGTCGCGCGCGCAGCCATCGCATCCCGGCCGCGGGACTCGATCTCACGCGGGAGAATCCTTCCCTCGGCGTTCGGTGTTTCCGGCTGAAGCAGATGCGTGGCAGCGCTGTCTAGTCGGATCGAGCCCGAACGGCGTCGCAGCACAGCACCTTATCGCGCTCCGAGTCCGAAAAAACCCTCCCGGCAACTTTGCCATGATTGCGCGGTCTATCGCAAGTTGATGCTCGGCTATTTGCCGCTGACGAAGTAGATTTCGAGCCCTTGTTCGGGCCAACCGAAAAGCTGGACGTAGTGCCGCCCTTCCAGCAGCTCGTCCAGCGCCAACTGTGTATCGAGGTCGGCGCCGTTGCGCCCTTGAATCCGCGCCACCAGAATGTGCTGCTCGTCGGGCACGCCGCTCTCGTCGTAGTTCACCGCCTCGCGGTTGCGATAGAACGAGAGCCCGTACTCCACGTCGCGCCGAACGCGGAATACAGCCACGGTCTCGTCGGCGGGAACCAGCCCTGCCAGCCGTTCGGCCAGAGGCCGTGCGGAGTAGGACCGGTCGAGCAGGTGAATGACACGCTTGGTCGAGGCCAGTTCGGGACTCCCGAAGATGGGCCCTATTCCGTAGACGAACAGCACAAGCATCGCCAGGATCCAGCAAGTGGCCGGTCCAAGGCGGGCTACGCCAAAACCCCTGGTCACAATCAGGATCAGCAATCCGGCGCCGATTGCGGCAAGCGCTGCCGCAACAATCGCGTGCGCCGGCGGCACTGCGAAGCCGTGGGCCACAAACCAGGGCAGAAGCAGCACCGACATGGTCATGGTGGCGCACAACGCTGCATGACCCAAAAGAATCCATCGATTCAGTCCCGGCTGCCGGCGCCGGAACAGGTAATCCCCAGTCAGAATCGTGATCGGCGCCAGCGCCGGAAGGATGTAGCCCGGCAGCTTCGACTGGGACAACGAGAAGAAGATGACGGGAATCAGCGCCCAAATTACCAGAAACTCGGGGAAGGCGTCTCCGGGGCGCGTGGGCAATGGCTTTCCCGCGCGCTGATAGCGCCGGCGGCACTCCGCCGCCGAGGTCAGGATGCCGTCGATCAACGCCCGCACCGCGATCACCGTCCACGGCATCAGCGCCAGCACCAGCACCACAAAGTAGTACCAGAACGGCTGGTTGTGCTGGTACCGGTCGGTGGCGAAGCGCTGCAAGTTGTGCTCGAGAAAGAATTCGCGGAAGAAGGTCGGATTCTGGTGCTGCACGGCAACGAACCAGGGCAGCACCATGGCCAGATACATCGCCACCCCGGGCCACCACAGCGTGCGGCGCAGGATGTTCCACTCGCGGCGCAGGAAGGCAAACGCCGCAATTATGAGTAAAGCCAGGAAAGGCGCAACCGGCCCCTTGGCCAGCGTTGCCAGCCCCGTGAAAAAGTAGATGTCGTAAAGCCAGAACTTCGAGTCGGTTTCGTACCACGCGTACCAGCCGAGCAATCCGATGGCCAGCGGCGCGGCCATCTGCATGTCGGTCGATGCGCCGCGGGCAAAGCCCATAATCCCGGCGCAAGCCACCGTAATGAGCGCCGCGTCCAGGTGCCCGCCCGGCCGGAATCGCTTCATGTGCAGGTAGATCAGCGCCACCATGATGAACGCGAAGGTGAACGAGGGCAGCCGCGCGGCCCAGTCGTGCACCCCGAAGTCCTGGAAAATGAACATTGCGCGCCAGTAGTACAGCGCGGGTTTCTCCAGCCATGGGCGTCCATAAAGGTATGGCGTAACGCAGGCGCTCAAACGGTCTTTCAGCGTGTGCGCTGCGTCGAATCGCACCAGCATCTCATGGGCGATCTGGGCATAACGCGGCTCGTCGGCGCCCACCAGCCCCAGGCCGTCGCCGCCCAGGAACGGAGTGACCCCGTAAACCAGGAAGAAGACAGTAAATATAAGAAAGATCGAGGCTTCGCAAACCGTCGCCCATCGGGGAATGCGCCAGTTCTGGGGCTTGTACATCTCCCATCCGGACGGTTTAACAGGGCCTTCCATCTCCGTCGCTGCTCCAGGAAACCTGCCGCTGTCTGCTTCGCGCAGAACCAAAGTCAAACTTCACGCAGGGCGGATGGGGGGATCGGACCGGGCCTGCTTGCCTTCCGCGCCGCGAAGAGGCGCGGGCATCGCTGAGCCGTCGCGAGCGCTTCCAGAGTTGCTGGCCCCCGAAGCCACTGAGGCGGAGGGGCCCGTTCCTTAAGAAAGGGCCAACCTCAACCGCGCCGGAAACACTGATGAACTCTCGAACCGCTCTGCCTCGGTCAAGGCTAACAGATTCGCCCCGATCTCGACAGGGATCAGGCCTCCACGGCCGCCAGTCCGCCCACTACGCCCCGCAATTCGGCCAGCGTTGCCTCGATCGCTCGCGCCAGCGGACCATCCAGAGTGCATCCGGCGGAATTCTCGTGGCCGCCCCCGCCCAGTCGTGTAGCAATCGCCGCCACATTCACCGCGCCTTTGCTCCGCAGGCTCAGCCGAACGCGACCTTCCGGAAGCTCGCGCAGGAAGAACGCGGCTTCCACACCCGCAATGCTCAGCGCCACGTTCGGGATTCCCTCGCAATCTTCTTCCGCCGCACAGGTGCGCACCATGTCTTGGTGCGTCACCCAGAGCCACGCCAGCCGGCCTTCGCGCGTCAGCTTTTCCAGCGCCGCCCCCAGCAGGTGAAACCTCGAGGCCGGCGCCGAAAAGTAGATCTTCTGCGCAATCGCGACCGGATCGGCCCCGGACAGCACCAGGTCCCGCGCCAGGGCAAAGGTCGACTCCCGCACCGAGCCGTAGCAGAACCCTCCTGTGTCGGTTAGCACAGTGATGTAGAGCCAGGCCGCTATCTCCGGCGTCACGACGGCGCCGGCGGCGCGCAACAGCCGGTACACCATTTCGCCCGCGCTCACTGCCGTGTGATCGATCCAGTTGATGTGCCCAAATGGCCGCCCACTGACATGGTGGTCGATATTGATCAGGAAGTTCCCCTCCAACCCGCTCAATCCGGTGCGCTCCACTCCGTCGCACTCCAGCACAATCGCCGCGTCGTAGGGGCCTTCCACGCGCACTGCCTGCCGGATGGCTTCGGCGCCCGCCAGTCGCCGGTAATGGGCGGGTATCCCGTTTGCCGATACCAGGTCGGCGCGTTTACCCATCTGCTCAAGCAGCATGCCTAGCGCCAGCGTCGAACCCACCGCATCGCCGTCGAACCACGAATGGGAGCAAATCAGAAATCGCTCGCCTTGGCGAAGGACCTTTAGAATCGCCGGTACAGAATCGCCGTCTCCTGGGCCAGGCACATCGGCAGCGCCGTCCTCTGGCGTGCGAGACGATTCGTCGGTCAACCGGATTCGGCTTTCGTCATTCATGCTGTCGATCCAGCGGCTTTCTGCGCCTCTCAGAGCTTCGCGCCGAGGGGCCCGGGTTGCGAATCCATCGAACCAGCCGCCGGCGGCCTGCCCGCCCCAGCGGATTTCCGCCCCCGTCTCATCAACTCCTCAATGCGATCCTGGAAGCGGCCCGAACGGTCAGCCAGGAAACTGAGCTCGGGCACGCGCCGCACCCCCAACCGCTCCAGCAACTCGCGGCGAATGTAGCCCTTGGCCGCTTCCAGACCGGCGAGTGTGTCGGCTTCCGCTTTGGCGACATCCTTCGCCGTGCTGTCCAATGCGACATACACCCGCGCCGACTTTCCACCGGGGTTGAATACCACCTCGCTCACGTGGCAGAAATCGATGCGCGGGTCGGAGAGTTCGCCCTCGATTAGGACGCCGATCTCCACCCGCAGAGCCTCTGCCACCCGGTCCTGATGATGCTTTTGCGCTCTCCGTTCCAGCATGGCTCCCTCCCCTTTGGCTCCGGTAAACCCATCAGGATAGCAGAGCAGTAACTCGCGCGCGGCATCGTGCCGTATTCCCCAGTTGCCTGGCGAGATTCCCTCCGGGCAAATGCCGCGCAGAATCAACCGGCCCCGTTCCGAGACCATTTGTGAGTTGCAAAATGCAAGTGACATTTGTAAGATGCCCTCGTGGCTCGCGGATCCAAGGCAAAACGCCGCTCCGGCTGTCCGGTCAGCATCTCTCTCGATCTGCTGGGCGACCGCTGGTCCCTGCTCCTGGTGCGCGACATGATGGTGCGCGGCTACCGCACCTTTCGCGAGTTCCATCGCTCCGGCGAGGGGATCGCCACCAACATCCTGGCGGACCGCCTGCAAAAGCTCGAGGCCGGAGGCATTGTTATCCGCGAACCCGCCGCCGAAGACGGCCGCAGCACCCATTACCGGCTGACGGCGAAGGGCATCGCGCTGGCTCCGGTCTTGCTGGAGCTGCTCATCTGGGGCGCGCACCATGAGAAGACCGGCGCGCCCTGCGCATTGATCGACAACATGGAGCGAAACCGCGCCGCAATCCTCGCCGAAACCGTTCGCCGCTGGGACGAGCGCGATCCAACGCCGATTCTTCCCCCCTTTACCGCAAGAGCCAAATCGGAAACAAAAACCAAATCCACTGGAGGTAAATCCAAGCCATGAAGCTGAACACCTACGTGAACTTCCGCGGTACTTGCAAAGAAGCGCTGCATTTCTACGAAAAGCATCTCGGCGGCAGGATCGTGTCGCTATTCACCTTCGATCAGATGCCTGAACCAAGGAAGATCCCGCCGGGCCTGGAGGCCAGCAACGTACTTCACGCCAGCATTTCGATTGGCGATACGCTACTGTTGGCCGCCGACATTCCCCATGCTGAGCCCATGCGCAGCGCTTATCTGACGCTGGGGGTGGATAGCAACGCCGATGCCGAGCGCATTTACGCGGCGCTCACTGAAGGCGGCGAGATCTTCATGAAGCTCGAAGAGACCTTCTTCGCGCACCGCTTCGCGCAGTTCCGCGACAAGTTCGGCATCAACTGGATGCTGATCCACGATAAACCGATGTCTCAGCCGGCCTGAAACGCCGCCGCAACCCGCATTGAAAAGAGGGCCCTGGGCTGGTACCCTCATCTGTCCCGGTGAACCGGGAAAAGAGTAGGGGTGACCATGGCCTTCAAGTTCCCAGGCTTCGATTTTCTGCATCTCGACGCGGGCCTGACGGAGGAGGATCTCCTCGTCCGCCGCACGGCCCGCGACTTCGTCGACGCGAGCGTCGTGCCCATCATCGAAGAGTGTTTTCGCGAGGGGCGCTTCCCGCGCGAGCTCGTGCCTGTGATGGGCGAGTTGGGCTTTTACGGCGCCAATCTCGAAGGCTACGGCTGCGCCGGCATGTCGAATGTCGAGTACGGCCTCGTATTGCAGGAGCTGGAGCGCGGCGACAGCGGCCTGCGCAGCTTCGTCAGCGTGCAGTCGGCTCTGGTCATGTATCCCATCTACGCCTTCGGCTCCGACGAGCAGAAGAATACCTGGCTTCCGGCTCTGGCCACCGGCGAGAAACTCGGCTGCTTCGGCCTCACCGAGTCCGGCTTTGGGTCGAATCCCGGCGGCATGATCACCCGCGCCCGCAAGTCGGGCGGCGACTACATCCTGAACGGCGAAAAGATGTGGATCACCTCGGGCACCATCTCCGACGTGGCCGTCGTCTGGGCCAAGGTGGACGACGAGGACGGCCGCGTGCGCGGGTTCCTCGTCGAGACCGATCGGCCCGGCTTCTCATCCAGCGACATCCACGGCAAGTGGTCGCTGCGCGCCTCGGTCACCAGCAGCCTCGTGCTCGACGACGTGCGCGTGCCCGCGTCCAGCCTGATGCCGGGAACCGGCGGCCTCAAGAGCGCACTCATGTGCCTCAACCAGGCCCGCTACGGCATCAGTTGGGGCGCCATCGGCGCGGCCATGGATTGTTATAACACCGCTCTGAACTACTCCAAGACCAGGAAACAATTCCGCAACGAGCCCATCGCCAGCCATCAGCTCGTCCAGGAAAAGCTGGTCTGGATGGCGACCGAAATCTCCAAGGCTCAGTTGCTCTCACTGCAGGTCGGCCGCCTCAAAGACGCGGGAACCGTGGGTCACCAGCACATCTCCATGGCCAAGCGGAACAACGTCTGGATGGCGCTCGAATGCGCGCGGCTGGCCCGTGACATCCTGGGCGCCAACGGCGTTACCGAGGACTTCCCCGTCATGCGCCACAGCATGAATCTCGAGTCGGTGAAGACCTACGAGGGCACGCACGACATTCACACGCTCATCGTGGGGCACAGCCTTACGGGGATTGGGGCGTATTGAGGAACTCGATCATCTCGCGGGCGGAAACAACTCTTGCCTGCCCGTAGAATTGCGCAGGAAAGTGGCGCTTGTTCCCCGTGACAAGGAACGCCGCGCCCGCCGCCTGCGCACAAGCTATAAATGGCTCATCTTTTGGGTCGGGAGAGGCTCCAACGGACGGCGGTGGCTCGAACAACAACCCTGCACGCCGCAGCAACTCAATCAAGCCGTCTATTTCCCGTTGCGCAAAGTCGAACTTTGGCCGTGATAGAACGCCGGTGTACTCGGCGAGAATCGACGGAGAAAAGCAAGGCGTGAGGCGCCGTTTCTCAACGGCAAGAAGAACGAGAGCCTCGTTGCCGAAAGGGGAGATGAGCGCGGATACAATCACGTTTGTGTCGAGCACCGCGCGGATCATCCTGCGGTTTCCGCCTGCTCCTCACGATAGGCGCCGACCTCGGCATTGATCTCATCCATGGTCAGCTTGTCCAAACCTCTTTCCTTTGCCCCCGTCCAGGCTTGGCGAAGCCAATCTGGCGCGGATGCAACGCTTTCCAAATAGTCCTGCACGCTAAGGATCACGACTGCCGGCTCGCCGCGCCGGTCCACGACGAACCGTTCCTTGTTGCGGACCGCTCTGTCCATCAACTGCCCGAACTGCGTTCGCGCTATGTGCGCGTCAACCCTTCGATTCATCAATCCCTCCATTAATCAATGCATTGATTGTACCAGAAAAGACGATCGCCCCTCCTCGACAAGTAAGACTCACTGGAGCATAGTTTTAGCCATGCTTGCGTTCCATACTCCGACTCGAATTGCTGCAGTGTCCGGCTTTGCGTTTCTTTTCGTCTTTCTCGCTGCCTCTGCGCAGCAGCCACTGAGCGCGCCCATCGTCCTTCACGCCGCGCGCCTGCTTCAGGTTGATACCGGCAACATCCTCCAGCCCGGCGAGGTCCTCGTCGAGGGCGAGCGCATCCAGGCTGTCGGCACATCGGTCGATCGTCCGCAGGGCGCGAAGGTCATCGACCTCGGCGACACCACGCTGCTGCCCGGCCTGATCGACGCGCACGTGCATCTCTTCCTGCATCCCGGCGCTGAGGACCTGCAGACCGTTGTCGAGTCCGTGCCCTGGCGCACGATTCTCGCCGAGCAGGCCGCCAAGGCCGACCTGATGGCCGGCTTCACCGCCGAGCGCGACATGGGCACCGAAGGCGCCGGCTCGGCCGATACCGCCGTCCGCAACGCCATCAACCAGGGGCTCATCCTCGGCCCGCGGCTGCGCATCAGCGGCAACGCCATCGACATTCTAGGCGGCCACGAGGACGCCAACCACTTCAATCCCGCGCAGCACGTGCTCTCGAATGCCGACTACGCGAACACTGCCGGCGAGATCGTCGCCGTCATGCGCGCCCAGCACAAGGAAGGCTCCGACTTCGCCAAGATTTACGAGACCGGCCCGGATCGCATGATCCTCGATGAAAAGACGGGGGGCGTGCTCCACACGCCCTACCAGTACACCGAGTCGCAACTGGCCGCCGCCGTCGAAGAGGCGCACCGTTTGGGCACGACCGTCGGCGTACACGCCATGGGCGAGCCGGGCACTCTCTACGCGGCCCAGGCCGGCGTAGCGTCCATCGACCACGCAACCCAGCTTAGCGACGAGACTATGCGCCTGATGCGCGAGAAGGGCATTTTCGCGGTGCCCACCTTCGCCATCTTCGAGTACTTTGCGTCGCACGCCACATCGCAGGACCATGCGGCGCGCGAGGCCGCCCTACTCGACTACAAGATCGCCGAGTTCAAGAAGCAGATCGCCGCGGGCGTTCCCTTTGCCGTCGGCTCCGACGTCGGTCCCTTCCCGCACGGCACGCAGGCCCGCGAGATGACGTTGATGGTTCGCTACGGCATGAAGCCGCTGGTCGTGCTCCAGGCCGATATGATCAACGGCGCCAGGCTCCTCGGCTGGCAGGGCCAGATCGGCGAGCTGAAACCCGGCTACTTCGCCGATGTCGTCGCTGTCCCCGGCAACCCGCTCGAAGACATCTCGGTTGTGGAGCATGTGCGATTCGTGATGATCAACGGCGTGATTGTGCGCCAATAGGGCGCGGCAAGACTGCCGCCGGGTCGCTCCGTATACACTCTCCTTAATCCGCGGTTTCGGTCTCGCGAATTCCGGGCGCATCCCTCGCGCTCACAACAACCATCGATTCGGGAGAATTCATGACGCGCTTCGCCGCTCGACTTGTCTTTGCAGCCTCGCTCACCGTTGCCTTGGCCGCCTCAGGGACTTCCGCGCAGGACGCTCGTCTTCATGGCGCCTACAAGTTCAACCAGGGCTGCTGGACCTACGTCCACCTCGAGGGCACGCCGGAGCAAATCGGATTCCAGCACGGGAGTCTGCTGGCCCGCGAGATCGAAGACAATGTCCACGTCTACCAGGTCGAGACGCCGCACGACACCCAACGCGAATGGAGCTTCTACCGCGATGAGGCGAAGAACGTATTGTGGCCGCATGTTGAAGCCGAGTACCAGCAGGAATTGAAGGGCATCGCCGAGGGACTTCATACGCAGGGGTCCACTCTGGACCTGTGGGACATCGTTGCTTTGAACGGCATGATCGAGCTGCGGGATTATTACCTGCCATGGCTCGACGCTAAACAGGGCAAGCCGGTTCCCCCGCAAGCCGTGGCGCCGGGCAAATGCAGCGCTTTCATTGCCACCGGCTCGGCGACCAAAGACGGGCAAATTGTCATCGCGCACAACAACTGGAGCTCCTACGTGGAGGGCGAGCGCTGGACCGTAGTCTTCGACATCGCGCCGGCCAGCGGACAGCACATGCTGATGGACGGTATGCCCGGCGTCATCACCAGCCAGGACGACTTCGGCGTCAACGCTGCCGGCCTGATGATCACAGAGACCACGCTGCCCTTGGCGGCGGGCTTCGACGGGAAGGGAATTCCCAATTCGACCGCTCGCGCAAAGCCATGCAGTATGCCACGTCGATCGACGAATACGCCGCCATCCTGCGCAAGGGCAACAACGGAGGCTACGCGAATTCGTGGCTCATCGGCGACCGCAAGACGGGCGAGATCGCCTACCTGGAGCTGGGGCTGAAGCACACGCCGCTTACCAGGAAGAAAGACGGCTATTTCGTCTCGTCCAATTTCGCTGCCGACCCCGGCTTGATCCGCGACGACACGCCCGGCTTCGATCCCGGCGACTCCGAGAACTCGATGAACGCGCGCCACATCCGCGCCGAACAGTTCGTCCGGGAGCACTACGGCAAGCTCGACACGGCGCTGGCAGAGGCGTATCTCTCAGACCATTACGACAGCTACGAGCACAAGATCGACGCCGGCAGGCGCAGCTTGTGCGGGCACGAGGATCGGTCGCCCATTGGCGAGAAGGTCTGGGGCAATCCCCCATTCAGTCCCAGCGGTGCCGTGACCGGCAAAGTGATGGACTCGGCGTTGGCCGCGAGGTTGAGCTTCATCGGCAGGGCGGGTCACCCGTGCGGCGAGGACTTTCTTGCCGCGCCGTTCCTGGCCGCGCACCCAGAGTTTGCCTGGCAGAAGCCGGTTCTGCACGACATGATCGCCGGGCCGTGGACCGTGTTCACGGCCAGCGAGAAGGCGCCAGCGTCAGCGAAGGAATAGAGCCCGACGATCAGACGGTAACAACCAGGTCGGAATAGGGGGCTAAGTGTGCGTCGTTGGTGACCAGACGCAGCAGTTCCACCTTCGCCTGTGCGACGAGTAGGCGATCGAAGGGATCGCCGTGAAGGAGCGGCAACTTTGCCACTTCCTTTGCATGTCGCGCGTAAACCGGCAGCTCCTCGAAGCCGTTCTTCCGCATCTCTTCAATCAGGGCATCGGGATCGGCTCTTAGCTTCCCCAGACGAATCTTGATCGATATCTCCCAGATGGTCGCGGAAGAAACCAGAACCTGCTCGGAACTTGTTATCAAAGCCCTTGCCTGGCGGGTCAGCCGAGGGCTACCGTCCACCAGCCACAGAAAAATATGCGTGTCGAGCAGAATCCGCACCGTCAAACCTCGGGCGTAATCAGAAAATCTTCGGGGAGCGGCGCGTCAAAATCGTCGGCGATCCAGATCTTCCCTTTTAGACCGCCAAACCGGATTGGTTTCTTCGCGGGCTCCAGCCGCGTCAGTCGCGCCACCGGCTTGCCAGCCCGAGCGATGATCACATCGTCGCCCTTCTCGGCGCTCGCAATAAGCCTGGAGAGCTGCGTTTTGGCCTCGAAGATATTGACGGTGAGCACCGACGCTCCTTAGCTAAGCCTAGCTTAGCATAAAGGCCGTTACACTGCCACAGTAAAGCTCGCCTCGTCCCGCGTCACCGGCCGGTAAAGCGTGTCGCGCTCCACCGGAACCCGCCCGGCCTCGGTGATCAGCCGGCACAGTTCCTTGCGCGTGAGCCCCTGCGGCGTCGTCGCTCCGGCATCGTGGTAGATCTTTTCCTCGATCACCGTGCCGTCCAGATCGTCGGCGCCAAACCGCAGCGCGATCTGAGCGATCTTGGGCGTCATCATCTGCCAGTACGCCTTGATGTGGGCGAAGTTATCCAGCAGCAGGCGGCTTACCGCAACCTGCCGGATGTCGGTCAGCCCCGTCGTCACGGGCAGATGGTCCAGCAGCGTGTTCTCCGGATGGAACGCCAGCGGAATAAACGTCTGGAACCCTCCGGTCTCGTCCTGCAGCGCGCGCAGCTTCAGCAGGTGATCCACGCGGTCCGCGTCGTTCTCGATGTGCCCGTAGAGCATGGTCGCGTTCGACTTGAATCCCAGCTTGTGCGCCGCCCTCGCCGTCTCCAGCCACTCGTTGCCGTCGATCTTGTGGTCGCAGATGATCGAGCGTACGCGCTCGGCAAAGATCTCCGCGCCGCCGCCCGGCATCGAGTCCACGCCCGCCTCGCGCAGCTTCAGGAGCGTCTCCTCCACGCCGATCTTGGCCCGCCGCGCGAAGAATGCCACCTCGACCATCGTGAACGCCTTGATGTGTACCTTCGGGAATCGCTCTTTGAGGCCGCGCACCAAGTCGAGGAAAAACTCAAGCGGCAAATCGGGGTGCAGCCCGCCGACAATGTGGAACTCCGTCACCGCCTCCGAATAGCCCGATGCCGCGGTTTGCCACGCCTCCTCGAGCGACATGGTGTATCCGGCCGGGTCGCCCTTCTTCCGCCCGAACGCGCACAGCTTGCAGGCCGCCACGCACACATTGGTCGGGTTGATGTGGCGATTGACGTTGAAATAAGTCCGGTCCCCGTGCAACCGCTCGCGCACATGGTTGGCCAACCAGCCAACCGCCAGCACGTCCGTCGAGCCGTAAAGCGCCAGGCCGTCCTCGGCGTTCAGCCGCTCTTCGGCAAGCACCTTGGCGGCAGTCGGCTCCAGCTTCGGATCGTGCGTCCGGAACGCCGCCTCACTCCGCGTTTTCTCGGCCGCTACAACCATGGATCGATAATACCGGAGTCTGCGTGATTTGGCTCACCGTCGTCGCGAACCGCGGAACTGTGGGCAGGATCACAATTTCGCGCCGCTTCGCAAGCGTACACTGCGCATTTATTGCCAAAAAAAGGCAGAACCATGCCCGTTGATGAACCGACTTTGACCCAGAGCTACACGCGGGGGCCGGAACGCCCACTGCTGGATTTGACGATTGGCGACCTGTTGAAGCGAACGGCGGATCGCTGCCCGGATCGCTTGGCGGTGGCCTCGTGTCACCAGGGCAAGCGCCTCACCTGGGCCGAGTTAAGCGCGGCGGCGGATCGCTTGGCGCGCGGTCTCTGGTCGCTCGGCGTCCGCCGCGGCGACCGCGTCGGTATCTGGTCCACCAACTGCATCGAGTGGATCGTGATGCACATGGGCTGCGCCCGCGCCGGCGCGGCCCTGGTCAACGTGAATCCCGCCTACCGCTCCCATGAGCTGCAGTTCACCCTCACCCGCTCGCGGATGAAGGTTCTCTTCCTGTGGCATAAGGACAAGCGCGCCGACTACGAAGAGATCCTGGGCCGCGCGCGCCACGGGCTCGACCTGGCGCTGGAACACACCATCTATTTCGATTCGCCCGAGTGGCCGGCGCTGCTCGATGCCGAAGGCCAACTCCCCGACCATGTCGCAAACGACGACGTGGCCAACATCCAGTACACCAGCGGCACCACCGGCCTGCCCAAGGGCGTGCTGCTCACCCACTTTAACGTAGTCAACGACGGCCAGTTCCTGGCTCAGGGCTTCCACTACACCGAGCTGGACAAGATCGTCGTGCCCGTGCCGCTCTTCCACTGCTACGGCTGCGTCATCGGCACCATGAGCGCGGTCAACTCCGGCGCGGCCATCGTCCTGCCCAACTGGACCTTCGATGCCCGGGCCACCTTGCAGGCCATCCACGACGAGCGCGCCACCAGCGTCTACGGCGTGCCGGCCATGTACGTCGCCGAGTTCGCGCTCCCTGAATTCAAGAGCTTCGACTACACCAGCCTGCGCACGGGCATGATGAGCGGTGCGCCCTGCCCGGTGGAGCTGATGAAGCGCGTCCTCGGCGAAATGCACATCGCCGAGCTGGTGATCGCCTACGGCCAGACCGAAACCTCGCCCGTGGTGACAATGAGCGACGCCGGTGACTCGCTGGATGTTCGCGTAAACACCGTGGGCCGCGCCATGCCCCAGACCGAAATCCGCATCGCCTCGCTCGACACCCACGAGACCCTGCCCTACGGCCAGCAGGGCGAGGTCTGCGTGCGCGGCTTCGCGCTCATGAAGGGCTACGACGGGGACCCCGAGGGCACGGCGCAGGTGATCCGGCCCGATGGATGGCTCTATACCGGCGACCTGGGCGTGATGCGCGAGGATGGCTGCATTCACATCACCGGCCGCTCGCGCGACGTCATCATCCGCGGCGGCGAGAACATCTACCCCCGCGAGGTCGAGGAGTTCCTCTACACCTATCCGAAGGTAGGGGAAGTCCAGGTCATCGGCATTCCCAACGAGCGGCTGGGCGAGATCGTCGTGGCCTGGATTCGCCTGCGCCCCGGAGTGGAAGCAACCGAAGAGGAGGTCAAAGTCTTCTGCCAGGGCCAGATCGCCTACTACAAGATTCCCGAGCACGTTCGCTTCGTCACCGAGTTCCCGGCCACTCTCTCGGGCAAGATTCAGAAGTACAAGATGCGCGAGTTCGAGATCGAGGCCCGCGGCCTGCAGCAAGTGGCCAGCGCGGCGACAGCATAACGGAAAACGGATTATCTGCGTGGTCTAAGGAACCTCTGATTAAGTCGGTCTCTTGAAGGGTACGGGCTTTAGTGTCTGCGTGAGAACTACACAAGGCACTTGTAATTCACTGCGGAGTTGGGCGACAAGAGAAGTATGTCGCGATTCAAGTTGTACAGCCCGGATCAGGCGTATTTGTTGCCGCCGAGCGTGCGGGATGAGTTGGGCGAGGGGCATCTTTGCTTCTTCGTCCGCGGAGTTGTGGAGCGTTTGGATATGAGGGTGTTCGAGCAGAGCTACTCGGCCGAGGGCGGTGAGCTTTACGCGCCCCAGTTGATGCTGGGGGTGTGGCTTTACGCCTACGCGCTGGGCGTCACCAGCGCGCGGCAAGTGGAGCGGCGGCTGGTCGAAGACCTGGCGTTCCGCTATTTGGCGGGCGGCGAGCGGGTGGACAACTGGGCGCTGAGCGCGTTCCGGCGCCGGCAGGCGCGGGCCTTGAACGACGCGTTCACGCAGGTTTTGGAGTGGGCGCAGCAGCAGGGGATGGTGAAGCTGGGCCGGGTGGCGATCGATTCGACGCGCATCGCAGCCAACGCCAGTAAGGATCGGGTGGACAGCGAGCAGGCGCTGCGCGATACGCGGGCGCGGCTGAGGCGGCAAGTACGCACATGGCAGAAGGCCGCCGATCGCGACGACCAGGAGCCGGGCGGGCTGGAAGTGGCTATTGGAGAACTGAACCGGGCCCTGGCCGAGATGCCGCGGCGGCTGGAGCGGTTGAAGAAAAGCGGCCTGAAGAAGCTGTCGCGGACCGACCGGGATGCGCGCTTTCTGCGCCAGCGCGGCGACAAGTTCGTGCTCGGCTACGCGGCGGATATTACGGTTTCCGACGATCACTTCATCGTCGCCCAGCGGGTGACGCAGAACGCGACCGACAACGATTCGCTCCAGCCCCTGCTCGATCAGGTAGAACAGCGCTGCGGCGCGCCGCCCGGCGCAGTTCTGGCCGACAGCGGATTCTTTTCCGTCGACAACCTCAACCGGATGGAACAGCGCAACATCGATGCTTATGTCCCGGACTCGAATATGGCGCGGGCGTTGAACCTGGGCCTGCGTTGCCGCACCCGGGCCTGCGCCCCGGCCCACCGCCGCATGCGGGCCAAGTTGCGAAGTCCGGCCGGCGAGGCCGCCTACGCGCGGCGCAAGGCGATCGTCGAACCGGTCTTCGGAGTCCTCAAACAACAACGCGGTATACGCCAATTTCGCACCCGTGGACTGCAAAACGTAAACAACGAATTCACACTCGCCACCCTGGCCTTCAACATCACCCGGCTGCACGTCTTGCGCGCAGCCTGAAACCGCATCTCGCCTTGCCGGCGGCAAGGCCTCAGCCGGAGAACGACGCTGCAAGGGGCTAAACGGCGTTCTCACGCAGACACTTTAGCCCGTACATTAAGCCCAATCAAATGAGTCAGGGCTTTAGCCCTCGAGGGATAATCTGAGACTTGATCAGACCTTCCCAAAGGTCCCCAGCGTGCCATGCGGCGCGCGATTTCGTGCAATACTTGTAGTGCACCCGCCATGCTGGAGGCGCCTATGCCCGCCGTTTCTCTCCGCTTGCCCGAAGAGCTGAAAACCCGTTTAGCCCGCCTGTCGGAGCGCACCGGCAGGAGCAAAACCTATTACATGATCGAGGCCATTCAGGAGCACATTGGCGATCTGGAAGCCCTTTATATCGCCGAACAGCGCCTCATCAAACACCGCGCGGGGCGCAGCAGGTCATATACCCAGAGAGAGATGGAAAAACGGTATGGCCTGGCGGATTGAGTACGACGCCGGCACAGAGCGGGATCTCTCGAAGCTCGATAGGCAAATCGCTCGACGAATCGTTAAATTTCTTGGCCAGCGCGTGGCCAAACTGGATGATCCCCGGAGCATTGGCGCGGTATTGAGGGGTTCCAGGCTCGGTGAGTTTTGGAAATACCGTGTCGGCGACTTCCGCATCGTTGCCGAGATCCAAGACAAGGTCTTGTGCATATACGTCGTTGAAATCGGCGATCGAAAAGAAATCTACCGCTAGCCTGCATTTCTCACAAGCACTGATTTTGGGAGTGTTTGTGTTGGTATTGGAGACACGGTTGGCTTTTTCGATGGGCGTACTGGCCGGAGGAACCCTGTTACGTCCTCGCTATGGCCTGGTTCCGATTCCCGGTGTGTCCTTTGCGCATGGCTCCGCCAGGCCGATGAGTTCAGCAGCGGTACGGAGCGGAGTCTTCTGAGCGACGCGCGCCGGTCAGCAGCGCAGGGCGTGGAAGGCGTGTGCGTAGATGTCTTTCCAGGGATAAGCGCTGCTCATTGCCAGCACGACGCGGCGCGCGCTGATGCGTATGATGGCGCCGATTTTGAGTAGCTTGAGGCGGATGGTATCGACCTGGGCCTGAGCCCATTCGGTGCCTTTCAGTCCCAGGCGGCGCAGCGCTTCCATCAGCGTGTAGGCCAGCGCCGAGAAGTAGAGCCTGAGCTGATTGCCCTTCATTTCGTCGGTGGAGAGCCGGTCGGCGAACAGGCACATCTGTTCCTTGATGCGGTTCTCCATCTCGCCGCGGGCGCAGTAGAACTTCTCGTATAAGTCCTGCGCGGCCCACTGCTCAGCGGTGAGCGAAGTAACCACGAAGCGCGGGTTCTGGCCCTTGTCGAGATATTCGGCCTTGGCCACCACGCGGCGGGCGCAGGACCAACTCTTGCGGGTCTGGTAGTCGAACTCGGTGAAGACGCGGGCTGCCTTGCCGCTGGTCTGGTGCAGGATGTGAGCTTGATGCATCTGGGCGCCGATGATCTTGCTCAACCGCTGGTTGCGCGCCAGGCCGAAGACGTAATCGATATAGTTCTGTTCGCACCAAGCCATCAACGCCTCGCGGCAGAAGCCGGAGTCGGCGCGCAGCACGATCCGCACTTCCGGCCAACGCTCACGCAACTGCGCCACGATGCGCTTGACCTCGTCGAGTGAGCCCGCAGCCGCATCCTGGTTGGCCGGCCGCAGCCGCGCGCAGAGCAACTGGTCGCCGGCGAAGATGTACAAGGGCAGATAACAGTAGCTGTCGTAGTAGCCGTGGAAGAACCGCTCCGGCTGATGGCCGTAGAGCGGGATATCGGTGGCGTCCAGGTCGAGCACGATCTCGGTGGGTGGCGCGGTATGCGATTCGATGAAAAGATCCACCAGCAGACGGTCCAGGGCTTCGGCCGAGTACGTGATCTTGTGATAGCGCCCCGTGCGGCCCACCAGCTCCAGCCGGTTCAACGTGCTCTTGCCGGCCAGCGGCTCGTCCAGATCGCGCTTGCTGCTCAGCACCGCCAGCAGCGGATCGGAGCGCAACTGCTCGTGGTCGTTCAGGTCCTCGTAACCCAGCGCCAGCCCGTAGATGCGCTGCGCCAGCATCTCCCCAAGCGGGTGTTCCACCATCTCCTGGTTGCGCCCGTCCGTGAAGCAGCTCGCCAGACGGCCCAGCAGGTTGATCCTGCGATCAACTGCGCGCAGCAACAATGCCCCGCCATCGCTGGAAACCTGGCCGGCGCTGAACCCGGCCTCCACGCGGCGCGAAAAATGAGCTGTAAATGCGAACGTTTCTTGGTTACACTCTGTCATCAGAAAGGCCGCCCTTCCTCGGCTACAACTACGCCTCGACAACGCAGTTATGCCATGAAAAGACGGCCTTTCCAACACTTTTCCTATCCGTCGTCCCCGCAATCGGCAATCCGCCTGTGAGAAATGCGGGCTAGGCAGACCCAGAAGACCGAGAACTGCGGCCGGCAGCAAGTGGCGAGCGCGGCCACTGCTTAACGGCACTCGCCCTTACGCGGCGGATGCAAACGCCGCATCCCGCGCGATCGAAATCGCGGTGATATCGTCCTGCTGGCCGAACTGCTTCGCCGCGTCGACGATCACTGCCACCGGCTCGGTCGAAAGCTCACGCCCGCGCTCGAATCCGAACAGCTCGCCTTGGGAATTCTGCGCCTCAACGATGCCGTCGGAGTAGAGCGTTATGCGGCTGCCGCGCGGCAACTCAAAGCGGACCGTCTCGTAATGCGTTCCGGTTCTGACCCCCAGCGGCAGAGCGCCCGGAACCTCGACTTCCTTTCCGTCGAGGTAGGGCGGCAGGTGGCCGGCATTCGCCAGCACGACCCGGCCATCGGGAAACACGCGCGCCGCCAGCGCCGTCGAGAAATTCCCCGCTACGCGCCCCACCAGCCGCTGATTCAGGTTCGCCAGCAGCTCGGCTGGCTCCGAGGTATATTCACAAACCCCGCGAATGGCGCCCACCAGAACAGAGACCAGCATCGCCGCGGGCAGTCCCTTGCCGGCCACGTCGCCGATCACCACCAACAGCGAGCCATCCGCGGCCGGCAAAATCTGGAAGAAGTCGCCGCCCACCTGCTGCGCCGGCTCGTACGCGCTCTCGATCGCGAATCCCGGCAGACTCTCGATCTGATCGGGCAGGATGATCTGCTGCACCTCGCGCGCCGCGGCCATTTCCGTTTCCAGGTGAGCCTGCTGCTGGGCAATGCGCGTCGAGCGCAGAACCAGAATGATTGCCAGAGAGAGCACGAACAGGCAACCGGCCAGGCTCCCGACATTGATGTTGAATGGTCCGACTGTCCAGTTGAAGACCGCGTTTGAAAAGCGCATCGCGGGTCCCGCGAAAGCTGGAATCATGCTGACCAGAAAGACACCGAGTTCCACATAGATGGCCAGACTGGCAACGATGGCCGGTACCAGCAGAATCCCCGCTTCGCCGTTTCCGCGGCGCCAATGCACGATCAGCAGGATGGGGATGATTCCTGCAATCAAGGTCACCTCCGGCGCAACGCCGATCAGGACGTCGATCGAGGAGCCGATCCCGCTTGCCGTCTGCATCGATCCAAAGAGAAGCCCTGCCGCGGCAAGCACCAGGACGGCCTGAATCCACCGCGCCATCTTCATGCGCAGAAAGGCCAGGTACATCAGGATTTGAAAGACCAGTCCGGCAATGGCGAAGCAGCCATCCACGTAGGCCGACCACGCAGGAAGATTGTGGAAGAGCAGATAGAACTGCTGCGGGACGTGCAACGCGGTGATCAAAAACAGCAGGAAGATCCAGAGGTACTCGCGCTGCTGCGGCTGCGCCGTGAAAAGCGCAAGAGCAATGATTCCCAGCCCCAATCCTGCAAATTCATAAAACCACTCCAACAGACTGTCGCCAATCGTCTTCAACCAGATGTGGTCGCTCAGCGCCTCCTCCTGCCCGATCGTGAGGTTATAGGAATAGAAGCCGGGATAGGATGCCACCCAGTCATTCGCCGAAATGTGAATGCGCATGGCGATGACAAGCGACCCGGTGGCGATCGCCCGATTCGGTATGGGCTTGAGGATCCGGGCGCGGAATGTGAAAGGACGGTATGGCGAAACGCCTCCGTTCTGAAACAGCATTTCGCCGTTTACGTAGACTTCGTAAGCGCTCGATAGGTTGTATTCCTCGAGTGCAAGCCCCGTCTCGTTCGGAGCCACCTGAACATGCAGCCGGTACCACAGCACCTCCGGGCGCGCGTTGGGAAAGTACTCCTTCAACGAGCGGTTCGGGTCCAGGCGCGTCCACTGGGAGTCGTCGAAGCCGGGCTGTGCATAGGCCGGATCGTCGCCCGGCTTGGCCAGCCATGTCATTCCCAGATCCGTAGGCTGGCGAAGCGTCGTCGCGTCAAAGGTTTCTGCGTGGAGACGAGCCGGCAGGCCCTGAAGAAGGCCAAGGAATGCGAAAAAGGCCACTGCCGGCAAATGCCGCGAATTACGAAGGAATGTGCGGAACAGCATAGGGCGGACTCGGCCTCCAGGCGATCTGAGTCCACCCTAACATTGCCCTTCGAAGTATTGCGACTGATTTGTTGTGCGGCTCCGGCATTTGCTGAGACATAGACACGGCGCGGAATCTCCGCGCCGCGCCCTGCCGCGAACCGCCTCGCCGCGGCTCTCAATTGATGCTGATGGCCGTTCCGTCCACGTAGACAAGGCATCCGCTGGTCTTGCAGGTGATGTTGCTGTAACTTGAGCTCGCGTCCGTGAGCGAAGTCAGGTAAGACGTGCCCGTCACCACCCACTTACTGGCCGCGTCCATGGTCAGGCTCACTGTCTTGCCGGTGTCGGCCGTGTTGATCGCGCCGGTCAGCGTGGAGCCGGTGTCCGAGCTGTCTTCGTAGAGATAGATGGCGGCGGTGCTTGAGGTGTCCCGCGACGAGCACGCCGAGCTTAGACAGGTGTCGCCGACGATGATATTGCCCGTCAGCGTCTCGCCATAGGCCTTGAAGGTCGCGTAGCCGTAGGCGTCCGAATTCGACCACTGGTCGTTGTACCCGGAAAGCAGCAGCGTGCCGCAACTGTTGTTGATGGTCGCGTCCGTCAGAATGACCAACGAGGTCTGGTTATAGACTTCGAATGCCGTGCAGTTGCTGGCCGGATCGCTGTTCCCGCTGGTGGTGTCGGTATAAACGAAGGTGCCGCCGTTCATCACGAAGCAGTCGCCGGTCGCGATGCTTTCGCAGGTGCTGCTGTCGTTGTTGGCGTCGCCCGACATGCTCTGGTAAAGAAAGACGCCGCGATGCGTTCCGCTGCTGGCGCTTTCGATCGTCGCGTTGTTCAGAACAATGGAATTATCCCCCTCGATCACGGCCGCTTCGGCCTCGGTCGAGTCGAATGTCGCGTTATAGGCGGTGATGGCGCCGGTGGAGTAGATGCCGGCCGACTTGCCGCCTTCCGCCGTATAGCTGCCGCCATTGATCGTCACCGTGCCGCCGCCGTTGTCTGTGGCCACGATCGAGCTGGAGCCTCCGGTGCTGGTCGCGGTCACGTTGTTGGCCACGATGGTGCCCGCGCCCGCAGCATAGATTCCGTGGCCGTTGCCGGAGGAGGTCGAGGAAAGCGTGGCGTTGCTGATGGTGACTGTGCCGGTGCCATAGGAGTAGACCATGTTCCCCCCGGCCCCGGATGTCGTAATCGTTCCGCCGTCGATGGTCAGGTCGCCGCCGTTGTAGTCCAGAACCGCCGCATCCAGGCCGTACCAGCTTGAGTCTCCATCCACGGTCGTGACGGCCGAGCTGCTGATGGTGGGATCGATCAAGGTCAGGTAGGCTGCCGTGCCAGTGACGCAAATCGCATTCTGGTCGCTGGTCGAAGTCGTATACGTATCGTCCGATTGGATCAGCGTGCCCGTGGTGAGCACGTAGGCGCCGGTCGCTCCATCGGCCGTATAGCCGCACGACTTGCCGTCGGTAAAGCCGCCGGCGGTCGCGCTGGTGATGATCGCCGTCTTGGTGCTCGACTGGAGCGACGAATAGGTGGCGTAGATGACGTGCGTTCCAACGGAGAGGCTGGTGACCGTCAGCGCGGCCACGGACTGCGCGCTCAGAGTGGCCGTGCCAATCGTCGACGAGAGGGATTCGTCGTAGAAGGTGACGGTGCCGGTCGATCCCACAGGCGTCACGATCGCCGCCAGCGCGACGCCGCTGCCATAGGTCGTGGTCGAGGGCGACACGTTCAGCGTAATGGTGCCCGTTGAGCTGCTCGTGCTCGATGTCACCGTAACCGACAGCGTGCTCGATGTGCTGGTCGCGTACGTCGAGTCCCCTTCGTAGACGGCGTAAACGCTGTGCGACCCGGCGGAAGACCAGCTCGTCGTATACGTCGCCGTGCCCGAGCTTAAGGTCTCGGTAGCGGCTAACGTCGAATCCACATAAAATTCCACGCTCCCCGTCGCGCTCGACGAAGCCACCGTGGCTGTGAATGTCACGCTGCTTCCGGTAGTGGGAGTCGTCGATGTCGCAGTCAGTGTCGTCGTGGTCGCGGTCAGCGACGAAGAACTCACCGTAATCGACAAGGTGCTGGACGTGCTGGTCGCGTACGTGCTATCGCCCTCGTACACGGCATAAACGCTGTGCGACCCGGCGGAAGACCAGCTCGTCGTATACGCGGCCGTGCCCGAGCTCAAGGTCTCGGTCGCGGCTAACGTCGAATCCACATAGAATTCCACGCTTCCCGTCGCGCTCGACGAAGCCACCGTGGCTGTGAATGTCACGCTGCTTCCGGTGGTGGGAGTTGTTGACGTCGCGGTCAGCGTCGTCGTTGTCGACGTCAGGGCGCTCACCGTGATCGACAAAGTGCTGGACGTGCTCGAGGCGTAGCTGCTGTTGCCTTCATAGACGGCGTAGACGCTGTGCGAGCCAGCCGAGGACCAGCTGGTCGTATACGTCGCCATGCCCGAGCTCACCGTCTCGGTGGCGGCTAACGTCGAATCCACATAAAACTCCACGCTCCCGGTCGCGCTCGTCGACGACACCGTGGCGGTGAAGGTGACGGTCGTCCCCGTCGTGGGCTTTGTGCTGGTCGCTGTCAGGGTGGTCGTTGTTGCCGTGGTGCTGCTCGAACTTCCGGAACTCGTCGAGTTGACCGAGCTTCCGCATCCGACGATCGTAAGCAGGAACAGTCCAGCCAACGTTGTCCGCGCCGATTTCCGAACCCAACTCTCTAACATATGCAGGGGATCCTTTCCGTCCCTGGGCCAGTCGACTCGAATCACGTCATGTGAGTTGGGCGTGCAAGCCGATGCGATTACAAAAGCTAGAGGATTGTCGGCGCCGCTCCATCGGAATGGCGACCTAAGCGGCGGCTGCAGGTGACGAAAGTGCAAGAAAGGCTGACTTCGCGACAGCGCGGCGCGCCCCGGCGCCCAACGCAATCCAACACCTGTCCCGGATCGGGTCAGCCTTCGATGGACCCCGGGGGAGTTCCCGCCTGCGCTTGAACGACGAACGCTATCTGCTCAGGCTTTCGCGATGGATGCGCTCCACGGGCTTGTTGTAGCGGCCAAGCAGAGCGTTCCAGCGCACGATGGCGATGTCCTGGAGCATCCGTAACCCGTCCTTCAGGTAGCTGATCTGCGTGCGCTCGTCGTGCGCCCAGCTCACCGGAACCTCCGCGATGCGGTAGCCGCGCTTGCGGGCAATGAAGAGGATCTCCGGATCGAAACCCCAGCGTTCGATGGTCTCGAGTTGGAAAACTGTTTGCGCGGCGGCTCGCGTAAACGCCTTGAATCCGCACTGCGTGTCGGCGTAGGGGAGTCCCATCACGGCCCGAGTCACCACGTTGAAGCAGCGGCCGAAGAACTGGCGGTAGAGCGGCTGGCGAATGGTCTGGCGCGTACGCTCCAGCCAGCGCGAGCCGATCGCTATGTCCGCTCCGCCGGCGATCGCCGCAAACAGTCCCTCCGCCTCCTCGATGGGCGCCGAGAGATCGGCATCGGTGAACATCGCCACCTCGCCAAACGAGTGCAGCAGACCGTTGCGCACGCTGTAGCCTTTTCCGCGGTTTTCCGGGTTTTGAAGCAGCCGGACCTCCGGGGCGTGGGCAGCGAACGCCCGGACCAGCTCGGGCGTCTCGTCGCGCGACCCGTCGTCGACCACCACGACCTCCGCTGACCAGCCGCGCTGCCGGATGCAGCCGACAACCGTCTCGAGCGCCCGCGAAATTCGGGCGGCCTCGTTGAAAGCCGGGATGACGATGCTGATTTGCGGATAGCTCATCTCGCTTGAGAGGTTCAACGATTACTCTATCTCAGGCCGTTGGCCCTGGACGAACGCCTTTGTCCCTTCGCCGCGCTTGGGCTGCACCAGTCCCGGTGCGGACCCCTAAGTTCCGGCCGGGGGCCCGGCATCGCCAACCGGCCAACTTGCTGATGCATAAAGGATAATTTCCTTGAAGGGGCTTGCTTTTTCGTGCTTTACCCGGCACAATTCGTTATGCTGGAAGCGGAGGTTTGAGCGACATGACAAAGGCGGATCTGGTTGAAAAGGTGACTGGCCTGGGCGACTTGACCCGGCGCGACGGAGAAATCATCGTTGAAACCATCTTCAGTTCCGTGATTGGCGCTCTGCAAAGCGGCGACAAGATCGAGATTCGCGGCTTTGGCTCGTTCCGCATCCGCCAGCGCAAACCCCGCATCGGCCGCAATCCCAAGACCGGCGCGCGCGTCGATGTCCCCGCCAAGAAGGTTCCCTACTTCAAGCCGTCGAAGGAACTGCGCGACCTGGTGAACCCCGGCGAGGCCGCGGCCCAGGCCTCCTAACGCAGGCTCCGCATCACGAACCGGTATTCTTCTTCGCCGATCCCCGGGGCCGGTTGTTCGCTGCCTCCCGAATCCCAATCACCGCCATCATGCGCCCGGCGTGTCCGTGCGAGGCGCGATGCGAGAAGAACATCTCCGTGTGGCACTGCGTGCAAGCGCCAACGATCTTGATCGACGCAGGCTTCAGCCCGGCCGCCAGCAGTTGCCGCCGATTGGCTTCGACCAGATCGACGTGCAGGCTGGGACCCAGCGAGGAATGACCCGGCGCGCGCTGCGTCAGAAAAAGCAGCGGGTACTTCCTCCGCACCGCGTCCGAATCGGAAACCTCTCGAAAAAGCTCGCGTCCATACGAGAATTGCGATTCGAACTCCGACAGCACTTCGTCGCCCACGGCGTAGCAGCACGGGCCAATGCCGGGGCCGATCGCGGCCGCCAGGTCCTCTGGCCGGGAGCCAAAGGCCAGCCTCATCCGGCCGATGCCACATTCCACGATGCGCTTCACGGTTCCCCGCCAGCCGGCGTGGAACGCCGCCACCGCGCGCAGTCTCCGGTCGGCCACCAGCACCGGAATACAGTCGGCAGTCTGGATGGCCAGCAGCAGGCCCGGCTCGTCGGTCATTTGCCCGTCGGCCTTCTGCGGCCGGTCGCGGAGGGCGTCCGCGGCGACGGTCTGGACGATATGGTTCGAATGGAACTGGCGTAGGGCGATGATCGGCGTTTCCGGATCGCCAGTGACGGCATCGGCAAAAAGCCTTCGGTTGTGGACCACGGTCTGCCGGTCGTCGGCAGCGGTGAACCCCAGGTTCAGCTCGCTCGGCGCGTCCTCGCTGCAATAGGCTTGGCTCAGCCCGCCCCTCCGCGTGCTGAAGCCCGACCAAAGCCACGGCAGGGTCGCCCAACCCGGCGCCTGCAGCCACTCGACCCCATTGACCGCACGCCGCGGAACCGGCAGCCGGTGAGCCAGAGCCTCTGGTTCCGTCCGCTCCAACCGGGATTGGCGGGTGCGTTCCGCCGGCTTGCGCCGCTGGCAGCGAACCAGTCCCGCCGTCGAGAAGCGGGCATCGATTGCGTCGATCGATTCGACTGGGAATGAGCGATCCACGGAAGAAGGCCCCATGCACCCTCGATTGTACCGGCCACATAGCCTGCAGGGAGCGGTCCGTGCAACAGAGCGTATGGGCCTACCTTCCGGTAGGCCCGCTCGAGAGGCAGATTTGGGAGGGATGCCAGGGGGGAAGTTTTGGGAAGAGGTTCCGAAGAACCCTCAAGAGAGAGTTGTTACCGTTCTTTGGTGGGACGTTTGGGGAAGCCTCTGCTGATTACTATCATTGATGCCTGATTTTGGGAAAAGTTGCAAGTATCTTTTTTACGGCAGACAACCTGGATCCGAAAGCAGCGGGCCGGGTGTCATTACCCGTCAGGCACATTCCGGGTCCCAAAAAGGGCAATCTGCTTGAAATTACAGGGCCAAAACAGGCACTCTGGATCGTGTGAGAAGACCGGTCCAGCTCGCCGCCAGCGCCCTCTTCCTCGGGGGAATTGCCTGGCTCCTTTACACCTATCGCGCGGATTTGGGCCTTCCCGGCCACTTGAGCAGCCAGGAAGGCCCCAATAGCGGCCTCCCGTCCGGCAAGCGCCCCTCTCCAACCGCATGGCAAACCGTTGACCGGTCGGCGGATGGCTTCAAAGTTGAAATGCCAGCCAGCGTGACCGAGACGCAGGTCCCGGCTTACAACGACCGGGGAGTCGTAGAACCGGCGCGGATGATCGAGGCCTCCGCCGATTCCGAGACCATCTTTGCGGTCGCCTGGGCCGAGAACCCTCCCGTCCAGCGCGCCAACTCCGGCGATGGCACGGATAAGACTCTGGATCTGGCTCGCGATGGCGCTCTGGTCCGCACCCAGACGACGCTCGTCGGCGAATCCAGGAGCCAGCGATACGGCTATCCAGCGCGCGACTTTTCGGCGCGCAACGCCAACGGCGGAATCCTGAACGCGCGGCTGGTCCTGGCCGGACCCCGCCTTTACCTGCTGGTTGCCACATTCCCCAACGCCGCGGCCCGCCGCGACGACGATGTGAACCGCTTCTTCGGTTCCTTCAGCCTGACTTCGGCCGCGCCGCCTTCTCAACGAACCGAGTGATCAGCGTAACCGGCAGGAACCGCACCAGAAACGCGGTGAACCGGCTGCCGCTCTTTGGGAGGATTGTCCGCTGTCCACGCCACAGAGCGTCGATGGCGCGCCGCGCGACTTCCTCCGCCGACTGCAGGTTGCGACTCCGAAACGCACTCGCCTGAGCCACTTCGAAAAACTCGCTCTCGGTGGTTCCGGGACACACAGCCGTCACCTTCACGCCGAATCGCGCCACCTCGGCGGCCACGCCCAGCGCAAAAAAGCGGTCGAATGCCTTCGTGGCGGCATACGTCGACAAATACGGAACCGGCTGAAAGCTGGCGGTCGAGGCGGTGATCAGAACCCAGCCCCTCCGCCGCTCCACCATTCGCGGCAAAAAGAGCCTCGAGAGCCGGACCATGGCTTCGCAGTTCACGCGTACCTGGCTCAGCTCCTGCTCGGCCTCGCTCGTGCAGAATGCCCCGTACTGGCCCAGGCCTGCGTTGTTGATCAGGAGATCGACTGCCACCCCGGCGCCTTCGGTGGCGTCGTAGATCTGCCGCGGGGCAACCGGATCGCTCAGGTCCGCAACGACGATTCGCGTTTCGGTCCCCTTGGCCTCGAGCTCGCCGGCAAGCGACTCGAGCCGCTCTCGCCGGCGCGCCGTAAGGATCAGCTTTGCGCCGCGGCCGGCCAGCTCACGGGCCAGTGCTGCCCCGATCCCCGAACTGGCGCCGGTAACCAGCGCCCACCTGCCGCGGAAGTCATCGATTCTTGCCATCGCTCCCCATCATAGAGGATGCGACGGGCCTATTTTGCGGGGGCTGCCGGAGCCGCCGGCAGCGCCTTCGAGAACGACCGGATATAGATAATGAGGTTCCAGACCTCGGTGTCGTTCGCGCGGCCCTCCGCCTCGGCGGGCATCTTGTCCTTGCCGTTGCGGATCACGTTGAACAGTGCCCAATCTTCCTTGCCGGCCAGTGTCTTGGGATCGCTCCAATCGTCCAGCGTCATCTCCATGCTTGTCGCCAGATCGGTCTTGCCGTTTCCGTTGTCCCCGTGGCACATGGCGCAGTCCATCTGATACAGGCCCTTTGCCTTCGTTTGCGATTCGGCCGTCGGCTTAACAGGATTCTTCACCGCCGCTGGCTGCGCGGGCGCTGCAGCCTGTGCCGGCGCCAGAGCCGCCGCCGGTGCGGGCGCCTGTGGGCTGCGGCCTTGCAGCGGCAACGCCACCACGGCTAGCGCGGCTCCCGCCAAAAGAAGAAAAAACCACTTCGACATGAATGCCTCCTCAATCGATGTCAACACGCGGACATTCCCGACTTCGACTGGAATTCACCGAGGATTATAGGCCGATTTGGCGGAAAGGGCTATGGGGGTTGCACTTAGCGGAATATCCGGCGGAAAGGAGCATTTGGGCCTGCACGCCGGCGCGGACCGGCCTTTCGCGCCCTTAAAGCGGTTCCAGAATTGCTGTACCCCGAAGCCACAGAGACTGAGGGTCTCTTTCCTTGAGAAAGAGAGCCCTTGAACCCCGATGGCTATGGCACATGAACCCTGGAACCGCCCTAGAAGATGCGGACGCGCAGACCGACGCTCCCGCTCAGTGTGGTCATGTTTCCGAAGGTGAACTGCGGCCAATCCTGATACTCGACATCGGCGGCTCGGATCTGAATCCTGCGGCTGAGGTAGTAGTCGACGCCGCCGCCGGCCGTAACAACGAGATAGCGGCCGGTGGCCAGGTTGTAGGGAAAGTTGAAGTCGCCAAAGCCGACCAGCCCTTTGGCGTAGGGTTGGAAGCGCCCGAGGGTGAAGTGGTAACGCCCGCCGATCGAGTAGGTCTCGACGTGAACGTTGGCCGACTGGTTGAATTCGACCCAACGGCCTTCCGCCTCGATGCCCAGATGCCGCCGGGTGTCGGCATCCACAAATCCGGTGATGCCGGCCATCTTGCGCTCGCCGTACTGCACGTAGTAGCCCGTTCCCGTAGCTCCGGCCGACACGCTCAGCCCGCCCTGGTCCCCTCCGGGCTGCACCTGGGCGGCCGCCAGCCCCGTCAGGCCCGCGCAAACAGCCAGAATTGCTCCGGCGCGCAGCGCGCTTGCCCCGCGCCGCGCCCCTTCGCTCCTGCTCTGCCATTTCTTCAAAACTTCAGCGATCGTCATGGTTCTCTCCGAGATCCACCGCCAAGCCGGGTTGCGGAACTACTGCGTAATCGTCACGGTGATGTCCTGATTCACCGTGACGCCGGTGGTTGTGCCGGAGCCCACCACCTCGATGGTGTAGGTTCCCGGCGCCGCACTCGAAGAGCTGATGCCGTTGCAGCCGGTGGTCATCAGCGCCACCGCCGAGAGTGCGATCAGCAGCACCATCGTGAACACGGCCGCCATCCGCTTACGCTGCCGCCGGAAGATCCAGCCGAACAGCACGCCGAAGGGCAGCAGCACCCCGGCCAGCATCGCCCCGCCGCCCGCGCGCCGATTCATCGCTTCCGAGCCGCCGGTCAGCGGCGAGTTCGTATCGATGGTCAGTTGCGCGATCGCGGAGCCGTTAGACGCCAGCTTTACGTCGGGGCTGGAGAAGTGGCAGGTCACACCCGCCGGCAATCCCAGGCAGCCCAGATCGATGGTGTCGGCGAACCCGTTCTCGGAGTTCATGACGATGCCCACCTCCCCGTACTGCGTAGTCTTGAGCGACAGGGTTGTCGGCGAAATGGTCATGGAGAAGGTGACTGGGGCCACGGCCACCGTGATCGGCTGCGAAGTCGACGCCAGATGGTATGTGTCTCCGCTGTAGACGGCATAGACGGCGTAGGTGCCCGAAGTCAGGTTCAGGACCAGCGTGGCAACTCCGTTGGCATCGAGCGTCGCCGTGCCCAGCGTCGTCGATGCGTCGGTGAAGGTCACCGTCCCCGTGGGCACCGGGCCCACGCTGCCGACCACGGTCGCCACCAGGTCGACCTGCGGATTGGAGCCGCCGGTCGTGGTGCTGCCCAGATCCGTGGTGGTTGGAATCTTGCCCACGGTCAGGCTGACCGCCGCCGATGTGCTCGGCGCATCGTTGGTGTCACCCTCGTAGACCGCTGTGATCGCGTAGGTCCCGATCGCCAGGTCCGAGAAGGTGATGGTCGTTACGCCGCTCGTATTCAGCGTTCCAGCGCCGATCAGCGTAGTGCCGGCGAAGAATTGCACCGTTCCCGTCGGTATGGCTCCGTTGCCCGCCACAACCGCCGTAAAGGTCACCGGGCTGAGGTATGTGGAAGGATTCGGCGACACTGTCAGCGTGGTCGTGGTTGTCGCCTGGTTGACGGTCAGCGACAGCGCCGACGATTGACTGCTGGCGTCGTCGGTGTCGCCCGCATAGCTGGCCACGATCGAGTAAGTCCCCGGCGCCAGCACCGGGCTGATCGTCGCTACTCCCGAAGTGTTCAGGTTCGCGGCTCCCAGCACCGTCGTTCCGTTGAGGAAGGTGACGACCCCGGTTGGCGTTCCGCCGCCCTTGGTCACGGTCACGGTGGCGGTCAGCGTTTCGGCCGCGCCCGCAATCCCCGGATTCGGCGAAGCGATCACGGCAACCGCGGTCACGGTCTGGGTGACCACCTGGGTGATGGCCGCCGATGTCGCGGCGGTGTTGTAGTTATCCCCGGCGTAGTTGACGGTGATCGAATGCGTTCCCACAGCCAACGCCGAAGTCGTGAACTGCGCGATGTCCGGGCTGCCGCCGGTCAGCGTACCTGACCCGATCCTGACACCGGCATCGTAGAAGTTCACCGTTCCGGTGGCCGGCGTTGTTGCGCTGGAGGCCACGGTCGCGGTAAACGTCACCGCGGCGCCGTAGTAGGACGGAGTCCCCGACGTCGCGACGGCGATGGTTGCCTGCGCCTGCACGATCTGATCGAGCACCGCCGAGGTCTCGCCCAGAATCTCCTTATTGGCGTCGCCACTGTAGATCGCGGTGATCGGATGCAAGCCGTTGGCCAGCGCCGCGGTTGTGTAGGTGGCCACTCCGCCGCTCAATTGCACGCTCGCCAGCGTCGTGGTTCCGTCCATGAACGTCACCTCGCCGTCTGGCGTAACGGTTCCGCCGTTCAGCGCGGTGACCGTCGCCGTGAAGGTCACGCTCTGGCCGACCTGTGATGGATCGACGCTCGAAGTGAGCGCGACGGAGGTCTGCTCCTCAACCACCTGGCTCCAGGCCAACGCTCCGTTATCGGTCGAGGTGCTGGCTTCGTGCGTCGTATCGCCGCTATACGACGCGGTGATCGAGTGCAATCCGATGGCCAGCGTCGTCGTGGTGAAGGTTGCCGCGCCAGAGGTGTTCAGCGCCAGCCCCGCGGCCAGCGTGTTCTTGACTCCGTTCAATGTGTCGTAGAGCGTCACTGTCCCGGTCGGAATTGCGCCTCCGGTCCCGGAGGTCACCTGCACCGTAATGGTCACCGACTGGTTGAACAGCGAAGGATTGGGCGTGGCCGTCACCGCCGTCGTGCTCGAGTTCTCGACGGTCAGCGACAGCGCAGACGATTGACTGCTTCCGTCGTCGGTGTCGCCGCCGTAGGTGGCCACGATCGAGTAAGTCCCCGGCGCCAGCGTGGGAGTGATTGTCGCCACCCCCGACGCGTTCAGCGTCGCAGTGCCCAGCACCGTAGTTCCCGAGGTAAAGGTCACCGTACCGGTTGGTGTCCCGGCGCCACTGGTCACCTTCACCGTGTCCGTAATCGTCTCCGCCGTGCCCTGAACTCCGGGATTCGGCGTCGCGGCGATGGTATCGGCAGTCACCGTCTGAGCGACCACCTGGCTGAGGACCGCGGAGGCTGCGGCGGTGTTGAAGTTATCCCCGGCGTAAGTCGCCGTGATGGAGTGCGTTCCCACGGCCAGCGTCGCAGTCGCGAACTGTGCGATGTCCGGAGTGCCGCCGCTCAGCGTGCCCGTTCCGATCAGCACACCGGCGTCGTAGAAGTTCACTGTCCCGCTGGCCGGCGTCGTTGCGGCCGAGGTAATGGTCGCGGTAAACGTCACCGCGGCGCCGTAGTAGGACGGAGTCCCCGAAGTCGTGACAACGATGGTTGCCGTTGCCTGCACATCCTGGGTTAGAACTGTCGAGGTTTCTCCCAGAATCTCCTTGTTTGCGTCGCCGCTATAGACCGCGGTGATGGGATGCGCTCCGCTGGTCAGTGCCGCGGTCGTGTAGGTGGCCACTCCGCCGCCGCTGAGTGTCACCGTGGCCAGCGTGGTCGTTCCATCCATGAACGTCACTGAGCCGTCGGGCAGGATGGTTCCGCCGTTCAGCGCAGTGACCGTCGCCGTAAAGGTCACGCTCTGGCCAACCGCGGATGGGTTCACGCTGGAAGTGAGCGCGACGGAGGTCTGTTCCTCAACCACCTGGCTCCAGGCCGACGCTCCGTTGTCGGTCGAAGTGCTCGCAACATGCGACGTGTCGCCGCTGTAGGTGGCCGTGATCGAGTGCGCTCCGATGGCCAGCGTCGTCGTGGTGAAGGTTGCCGCGCCGGTTGCGTTTAGCGCCAGCCCTGCGGCCAGCGTGTTCTTGACTCCGTTCAATGTGTCGTAGAGCGTCACTGTCCCGGTTGGGATTGCGCCTCCGGCCCCGGAGGTCACCTGCACCGTGAAGGTCACGCTCTGCTGGTACAGCGAGGGATCGGGAGTCGCCGTCACCGCCGTCGTGCTCGAGTAGTCGACGGTCAACGGAACCGCCGCCGAAGCGCTGCCCGCATCGTCGGTGTCGCCGCCGTAGGTGGCCACGATCGAGTAAGTCCCCGGCGCCAGCGTGGGAGTGATTGTCGCGGTTCCGGCTGCAGTCAGGTTTGCTGTGCCCAGCACCGTGGTTCCCGAGGTAAAGGTCACCGTGCCGGTTGGTGTCCCGGCGCCACTGGTCACCTTCACCGTGTCCGTGATCGTCTCCGCCGTGCCCTGAACCCCGGGATTCGGCGTCGCGGTGACCGTATCCGACGTCACCGTCTGATCGACCACCTGGCTGATGGCGATCGCGGTCGCCGACGAGTTGAAGTTATCCCCGGCGTAGGTAGCAGTGATGGAGTGCGTTCCTACGGCCAGTGTCGAAGTCGCGAACTGCGCGGTGTCCGGCGTGCCGCCGCTCAGCGTGCCGGTTCCGATCAGCGCGCCCGCGTCGTAGAATTTCACCGTCCCGCTGGCCGCGGTGGTCGCGGCGGAGGTGATGGTTGCGGTAAACGTGACCGTGTTGCCGTAGTAGGACGGGCTGCCTGACGTGGCGACAACGAGGGTCGATGTTGCCTGCACATCCTGGGTCAGAACCGCCGAGGTCTCTCCCAGAATCTCCTTGGTATCGTCGCCGCTGTAGACTGCGGTGATGGAGTGCGCGCCCGCGGCCAGCGCCGCGGTCGTGTAGGTGGCCACGCCGCCGCTCAGTTGCACCGTAGCCAGCGTCGTGGTTCCGTCCACGAACGACAGCGCGCCGTCGGGAAGGACTCCACCGCCGTCCGGAGCGGTCACCGTCGCCGTGAACGTCACGCTCTGGCCCACCAGGGATGGGTTGGCGCTCGAGGTGAGCGCGATCGAGGTCGCTTCCTCGACGATCTGGCTCAAGGGCGAGACGCCGTCATCGGTCGAGGTGCTCGCGCCATGCTCCGTGTCGCCGCTGTAAGCCGCCGTGATCGAGTTTGCTCCCACGGGCAATGTCGTCGTCGTATAGGTGGTTGCGCCGGCGGTTAACGCCAGACCCGTCGCCAGCGTGGTCTTCACTCCGCCAAAGGTGTCGTAGATCGTTACCGTTCCGGTCAGGTCTCCCGTTCCGGTCCCCGTGGTCACGGTCACCGTGAAGGTCACCGATTCGGCGTAGAGCGATGGGTCGAGAGAACTCGACACCGTCGTGGTGGTCGAGTTCAGCGGCGAGGCCACGCCCACGGCCGTGATCGCCAGCGGCGAGTTCGGGCCCGTGACCCCCGTCTCCGTGGTGTAGGCGGCGGATACCGTCCCGGTCTCGGTTGTGTTCGCCGTTAGAACCGGCGTCGCGGCGGGCGCAAAGTACACCCCGATGGTGCACTCCACATCCACAGCAAGAGATGCCGTGGTCGCGCAGGTGCCCGACGGGATCGCCGTATCGATCTCCGCGTTCGCCCCAGCCGCGATCGAGGTGAATGCCAGCGGGTTCACCGCGTCGTTGCCGTCGTTCTCTACCGTTTGGAACAGGGCGGCTGTCGATACATTCCCCTGCCGCACCGGCGTGGCCGTGAAGTCCAGCGCCGCCAGGTTGCTTTCGATCTCCCACACCTCCATGTCCAGGGTGTTGGCGAAGAACACGTTGCCGCCGGAGTCCACCAGGAGCCCCTGCGGCCCCTTCACGGCCACCGTGTTCGCGATGCTGTCGGTATCCAGCAGATACTCCTCGCCGCTGACTGCCAGGGTGCTGATGTAGCCGCTGCCGGCATTCACCTTGCGAATGCTGCTGTTCTGCGTGTCCCCAATGTACAAATCGCCGGCCGCGTCCAGGGCGATGCCTGCGGGCCCGTCGAGCTCTGCCTCGGTGGCCAGCGCGTTATCGCCGGTTTCGCCGGCTACGCCGTTGCCGGCCACCGTCGAAATCTTCAGCGTCGTCGCATTGATCTCGCGAATGCGGTTGTTGCCAGTGTCGGCAATCAGCACGTCGCCCGCCGGGTCGACGGCCACCGCATAAGGCTGATTCAGCGTCAACGCCGTGGCCAGCGCCCCGTCGCCGTTATAGCCGCCCACGCCATTGCCGAAGGGGCCGTAGTATTCGCCGGCGATCGTCTCGATATCGAGCGTGGTCGCGGACACTTCGCGAACCACCTGGTTGTTGGTGTCGGCGATGTAAATGTCGCCTGCCGCATCGACGGCTACGCCTTGCGGCGCATCCAGCAGCACTCCCGTCGTGGTGGCGCCCGTGCCGTCGCCTCCGTACCCCGCGGTGCCGGGTTCAAGTCCGGCCACGGTCGAGATGTCGTGCGTGACCGCGTTCACCTTGCGGATCGCGTTGTTGCCCGTGTCGGCGATGTACAGGTTGCCCGCTCCGTCGATCGCGATGCCCGACGGCGTCCTCAGCGTAGCCGCCGTGGCCGCCAGGCCGTCGCCCGTGTAGCTCGCCGTCCCCGTGCCCGCCACCGTGGAGATTTCTCCCGTCGCGGCGCTCACCATCCGGATCCGGTTGTGCTCGCTGTCGGCGATGTACAGATTTCCCGCCCCGTCGATGGCCACGCTGGTCGGCGAATACAGTTCCGCGGTCAGCGCCGGAATGTTGTCCACAACAGCATCCAGATAGCTCCCGTCGCCGGCAAAGGGAAGCGTGTTGCCGGGGACCAGAACCGCCAGTCCGCCCGTGCCCGTGCCCGAGATGAGCGTTTCGCCCAGCAGATCGCCGCCGACGTCAAAAAGCTCCACCGCTCCCAGGCGCAAACCGGGCGCCTTGGGGGTGAACGTCACCGACTGGTTGCACGTGCCATTCACCCCCGGCGCGGTGCCGGTGCAGGTGAAGGCCGGCGTCGCGGGCAGCGTGAAGTCCAGACCTGTCTGGCCCAGCGTGACAACCGTCTCGTAAGACACCGTCCCCGCGGTCGTGGCGGTCACGGTGACCGTCTGAGTGACGGCCGTGCCCACCTTTTCCGCGGTAAAGATGTTTTGCGCGCTGCTCGACGCTGCCGCCAGCATCAGAACTCCAAGGCCCGCTGCGACGCGTTGAACTCGTCTCCAGGGGGAACGCGCCGAGGAAGCTTTGGATTCGTTTGGGTTTTGCTCAGGATTCAGGGCGCGGAAGGGCAAACTGCACTTGTGGCTCATCTTCAAACTCCGTATCGAACAACCCGGCAATGAATTGCAAGCGAAAACAATACGCTGCGGCCTCATTGTGAAGTGATCTGTACGTCGGCGGCCGCCGTCCATTCGGGAGAAAACTCACGAGCTCCCAAACACCGGCGGGCCCGCGACATGGATCGTGCTCAGTGGTAACGCGAACTCATATTACCGAATGTGTGTTAACAAAATTCAGCAAATAACACCAAAGTTGCAACGAAGAGGAATCAAGATCGAAAAGGATCGGAGGGAAAGTCGCGATTCGACCGCGCACGGGAATTTCGATCCGATTTCCACGAAGCCAGCGACAAGTTTTGTGCTTTTGGTTCGGGATCGCGACGGGAATCGAAGGTGGGACTTGCAGTGTGGCGGCATGACGCTGAATGCCGCCGCCGAACGCGACGCATAAAGGCCTTCGCGGCCGGCGCGATGCTGCCGGGACGTCTGGAATGCCTCAGTCGACCGTCAGGGTCACGTCCGTGGTGGCCGACAAACTCGAGCTCGAGCTGTCCACGCCCTCGATCGTGATCGAGTAGCTGCCCGTGGGAATGCCCGAGCTTCCCGCCGAAACCGTCACCGTGGAGGGTGAGACGGAAAGCGAGAAGCTCTTGCTCGAGCTGCCGGAACTGGTGGATGTGGAGCTTGAGCCTCCGCAGCCCGAGAAGGCAAATGCCACGGCGCCGAGCATGAGGATCGAGAGGAACGCGCGGAGACGCCGCACGCGCCAGCCGAGCAAGCCGGCCAGCAGAAACCCCAGACAGCCGACGGACGCCTCTCTAGCGAGGTGGGCCGCGCCTGAGGAGACCTCACCCGTGCCCGCGCTGCGGAAGGAGCGCACCCGTGTGCTCTTCAGCGATGCACTCGAGCAGTTGGCCGTGCCGGTATACAGGGTCAGCGTCTCGCTCACTGCCGTGGTGCTGCTGACGGCCGCGTCCGAGATCGAGTAGCACGCATATTCCTCGAGGTAAGTATTCGAGGTTGTCAGGGAGAAGTCCACCGTGCCGGTGTAGCCGCCCGAAGGCGTGACGGTGACCGAGGTCGACCCCGAGCCGCCGGAACCGGAACTCGAACTGGACCCCACGGTCAGCGTCACCGTGCCGGTCGAGGCCGCGAAGATCGAGCTCCCCGAGTACGTGGCCACGATGACGTGCGATCCGGAGGTCGAGGACGAGAAGGTATATGTCGCCGAGCCGCCAGACAGCGCAAGCGACGAAGTCACCGTGGCGCCATCTACGGCGATGGTCAGCGTTCCGGTGGGGGTCGATGTCACCGAGCTCGACTCGGCGGCCACTTTGATGGTGATTCCATCGCTGGCGCCCGACGATGGATCGCTGCTTGCCGCCGAAAGCGTCGTGATGGATGCATCCAGCGACGAACTGGAGGTTTCGGGCCACGCGCTCAGCAGATTATAGAAATCGACCGAGCCAAGGCCGCTGGCCTCGTCGTATCCCGTGGTGGCATAGTACTCGGATTCGCCGGCCGAGGAGCAATAGCTTGAGCCTGCGGCACACTCGTTGCCGCCGCTGGTGATGTCGTGGAAGGCGGAGGCATACGTGGTCGAGTTCGCGGCCAGCGAGTATAGGGTCGAGTTCGCCACGCCCAGCCCGTCCGAGTTCACCTTCTGATTGATGATGGCCAGCATTCCGGCAAAGATCGGCGCGGCAAAGCTGGTGCCGCCGGCCACCGTCAGGTACTCGTCGCTGGAGTCGCGGAACCCGTTCGAGCAGCTTCCCGTGATGTCCGTCGCCGAAGTATCGCTGGAGCAGTAGAGGTAGCCGGCATTATCCGGCGACGAGTCGAGCGAGACATCGGGCACCAGGCGGTAGCTGCCCGAGGGAATTCCCGTCACGCCCGTCTGCCAGCTTGGCCGCGCGGTCAGCGTGCTCGTTCCGCCTCCACCCGACGAGATGGCGTACTCGGCTCCATCCGCGGCGCCCACGCTCGCGGAGTCGTCGTTCCACACCTGCTCGGGGATGTAGGAAAGAGCGGAGCTGATCACATCGCTGCCGCTTGCCGATTCCCAATACGTGGTGTTGGAGGCTTCGACATCGGCGGAGGGGAACTCCGTGCCGCCCAGGGCGACGGCGTAGGCGCTGCTGGCCGGATAATCGACCGCCAGCACCTCCTGCGCCGCGGTGACGGTATCGTTGTATTCCGATGGGTCGTAGCAGCCGGTGGATCCCGAGTCCCCGGAAGAAACGACGATGCTCTGTCCCTGGCTCGCGCCTTCTTCCATAATGGCCTCGAGCGATGCATAGTCGCTCGAGCTGAGTTCCGACTCGCAGGCTCCGTAACTCATGCTGATCACCGGCGCAATTCTCGTGTCCACGGCGTATTGGAGCGAGTCCCATACGCTGTAGTTCGAGTTGTTGCCGACGTAGACCAGATAAATGGTGGCGCCCTTGGCGATCGCGCCGGAGTACTCCAGATCGAGATCCGACTCCGCCTCGTCGCCCGAAGAAACCGCGGCGCTGCCCGAATCCGGAACCAGCACCAGCGTCGGATCCTTCACCGTCAGCCCGGCCGCGCTTTGAAACTTCTCGATGTCCGATACGGAGATCTCCGACTGACCGACGATGGCGATCGATTGCCCGGTCCCGGTGTAAGCGGAGTTGTACGCGGCATTGATGTCGTAGATGGTGGCCACGTCCTTGGGAGTCAGAAAGTGGCTGCTGCTTTGGCTGGAGGTGAAGTTCGCGGTGACTTTTGTGGTCGAGGGAGAGCGAAAGCGCGCCATCGGCGCCGGCCGGAAGTCGTCGAGATTGCGCACCGATCGAACGATCCCTTCGAGAGCCGCGGGGACCTGGATCGCCGTGGCGTTGGCAAAGTGCGTCTTGCCGCCGGTAACGTAGCGGTGCATCTCGGTCCCGAATGCCGCCTCCACCTGGCCGGCATCTCCTGAAAAAACAAGGCTGGTGCGGCTGTTCGACACTCGATCGATCGCCAAACCCTGCTGTTCCAGCCAGGTCTCCACCTTTTGCAGATCGTTGTCGCTCAGGCCGAAGCGGCTCGCGTACTGCTGCGGCGTCAACCATTCGTGGTAGGACCCCGATCCCGGAGTCTGCTGCGCCAGGACCAGCGCGTCGAGCGCGGCCTTCTGCTCCGCCGTGGGCTGGAAGTGAAGGGTCATTCCATGGATGCGCGTGCCGGCGTTCAGGCGTCCCCGGTCGAACTCGGAGGCCGCTCTCGGATTCACGGTGCCGGGCAGCGTCACGGTGCTGCTTGCATTCACTTCTTCACGGATGCGATCGGCGGTCTTCTGCGCCGGAAGGATTGCGCTTCCGGCAAGGGAAACAACGACTGCGGCCACTAGGGGATGGAGGAGTCTCATTGATTTATTCTCCGTCTTCGCTCATGACGTAGGACGCAAATTGCGGAAAAAACGATTCAGACAGACCCAGGTTGTGGCGCTTACCGCAATGGGCAGGGATCGGTCCCGGTTTTTGAAGGATATGGGTTAAGAAAAACGCGGCGGACGCATATGTACGTCCGCCGCGGCTTGCATCGCCTCGATCCGGCCGAACAAGCGGGGCGGCGCAAGCAAAGTCTCAAAATCGATCCGTTGTGCCATGGCCTGTCGCATGGGCTGCGAATCGCAGCACGCCCGATGCGACCGGCGCGATCCCGGCACAAGGAAACTCAGTTGCCGGGCGGCGGGGGCCCTCCACCCGAATCGCCGCCGGGCGGTGGCCCCGGAGGCCCTCCGTCCGGACCCATGCCATCGTCGTTCTGCCGCGCCCGAGTCTCGTCCTTCTGATACTTGGCCCGCTGATCGTCGGTCAGCAGCGCCGAAACACGCGCTACCTCGTCGCTATGAATGGCCTTGATCTTCGCCGAGCGGTCCTCGGGCGCAAGCGACGAATCCTTGAAGATGGCGTCGAGTTTCTGCTTTTCGTCCACCAAAATCGGGCGAATCTCCGCCTTCTGCTCGTCGGAGAGACCGTATCGCTTCACCATCCGGGCCAGGTCCCGATCCACATTCCTCCCCGGCGGCGCTCCGTCGAAGTCCGGAGGCGGTCCCATATCTCCCGGCGGAGGCGGCCCGGGTTCCTGTCCGAATGCCGGAGCAACTCCCCCGAGCAGGGTGGCCAATGCCAGCCCACAAAAGGCAAATTGAATATTTCTACGCCAGTGCTGCATCTCTTCTCCTCTCTAATCTCGAATAATCCGATGCTGGTTCATTCTCTCGATCTCTCGGGTCAGAAAATCCTGTACGAGATGCCGGCCAGAATCCCATTCGGCCGAATCCCGAACTTCGGTTCGTCGGTGAAGTCGGGCGAGTTGGGCAGGAACTGGTATTCGTAGGCCCCCCGCACCGACCACTTGCGGCCCAGACGGTACTCCAGCCCTCCGCTAGGCGCCATGGCGAAGCTGGTTCCCGTGCCCAGGCTGAAGGGGTACTGGATCTTTACCGCTCCCACCTCGAACGCCGCAAACGGCCTCCAGCGGTCGTTGTGCAGAAACGTGTAACGCGGGCCTGCCAGATAGTCCTGCTGGGATTCGCCATACCAACTGTTGAAGTTGAGAAAACGAATGTGTCCTTCGACGCCGAAAGAGTGGTTCCAGTTGTAGCCGGCGAACCCCCCGATGCCATCGAGGCGCACGCTGCTTCCGTTGGGAAACCCCGCTTGCATGTTCGAGTACTCGGCCCCGGCCCACAGGGAAGCTCCGCCCCCGTTCGCGGCCGGCGCCGTCTGCCCATGTGCCGCGGCTGCGGCCAACAGCGCGGCCAGCGCCAATCCGCCATGCCATCCGCGGTAACTCTTCCTCTGAATCATCCTCACGCCCCGTCTTGCTTCGTCCGTACGAATCCTGGTCTCAGAACATCGACTCGACATTCACGGTCACCGTCGTGGTCTCGGTGATGGTGAGCGTGCCGTCCACTGCCGTTCCCGTCACGGTGATGGGGTAGCTTCCCGCCGCGGTGCCGCCGGTCAGGCTGCCCGATCCTCCGCACCCGCTCAGCGCCGACGTGGCCAGCGCCGCTCCCAGAAGCAGTCCCAGCATCCAGCCGCGCCAGCGCCGCAGCCGTTTGGGCGCGAGCAACAGCAGCAATCCCGCTAGCAGCAGCCAGGCGCCGCTTCGGCCATTGCTCGCCGACGTGGTTTGGCTCGGCGCCGTTGTTTGCACCACTAGAGTCGATGTCCCCGATCCTCCGGTCACCGTCGTCGGAGTCAGGCTGCACGTGGCGTTCGCCGGCGCGCCCGAGCAGGTCAGTGCGACATCCAGCGTGAAGCCGGTTCCGGGAACCACCGTGATCGTGCTGCTCGCCTTCTCTCCGGTGTAGAGCGTCTGCGATCCCGGCGTGGCCGTCAGGCTGAACGTCGACACAATGATCTCGTTCACCGTGTTCGAGTCGCTGGCCAGGAACGCGCCGTTGCGAGCGTAGTCCGCGGTGATTGCGTGGCTGCCCACGGCCAGCGACGAGGTGGAAAGCGTCGCCACGCCCGAAGTCAACGTCGTGCTCCCCAGCGCGGTGGTTCCGTCGTAGAACGTAATCGTGCCCGTGGGCGTGCCCCCGGAGCTTGCCACCGTATCGGTGCAGGTCACCGTGGCCCCATATTCCGCGGGATTCGGCGCGCAGCTCAACGTAGAGACCGGCGTGTAGGTTTGCTGCACCACCTGGCTGACGACATTCGAGTTCGCCGCCGCGTGGGCGCCGTCGCCTCCGTACACCGCCTGGATGGGATCGGTTCCCACCGGCAACGCGCTGGTGGCGAAGGTCGCCGTGCCCGAAGTGATTGCGGCGCTTCCCAGGGCCGTTGTTCCGTCATAGAGCGTCAGAGTGCCCGTCGGCGTGCCGGAGTCCGCGGTGGCCGCCACGGTGAATGTCACGCTGTCGCCGTAGTAGCTGGGATTGTTGTTGCTGCTCAGCACCAGCGTCGAGGCGTTGGTCTTTACCACCTGAGTCAGGCTGCCCGTAGCCGTTGCATGGGTGCCGTCGCCGGCGTAGATTGCCTGAATCGTGTGCGAGCCGACAGCCAAAGACGTGATCCCCGCCGAAGAAACCGATGCCGTGTAGGTCGCCGTCCCGGCAGCCAGCGTCCCCGTGCCCAGCGGGTTCGCGGTCGTGGCGTCGTAGAAAGTGACCGTCCCGGTCGGTGTGCCGTAGCTGCCCACCGCGGTCGCTGTAAAGACCACGCTGTCGCCGTTGTAGCTGGGATTCTCCGAGCTGGTCACCGTGACGGTTGTCGCGTTGGTCTGCACAACCTGGCTCACCGTGTTCGATGTGGCCGTGGTGTTTGTCGTGTCGCCGCCATAGGTGGCCTCGAGGATGTGCGTGCCGATGCTCAGCGTGCTCACGCTCAGTGTCGTCACGCCCGATGCCAGCGTCCCCGTGCCTAGCGTGGCGCCGGTCGTGGTGTCCGTAAATGTCACCGTTCCGCTGGGCGTCACGCCCGAACTGCTTGCCGTCGCGGTCAGGGTGACCGGCTCCCCGTAGTAGCTGGGATTGAGCGAGCTGGCGAGCGTCAGCGTGGCCACGTCCTTCTCCACGACCTGCGTGGCCGTTCCGGACGAGGTTTGATAGCCGAGATTCGTCTCGCTGCCGCCATAGGATGCCGTGATGGTGTGCGTTCCCACCGTCAGCGTGCTGATGTTGAACGTTGCCGTGCCGCCGCTTAACGTGGCGGTGCCCAGGGTGGCGCCGTCGGTGTCGGTAAAAGTGATGGTGCCGTCGGGATCGCCCGCCGTCGTGACGCACGTCGTGCTGCCCGCCGTCGCCACAACACATACGTTCACCGTGAAGGTGACGGTCTCGTCGTAATACGACGGATTCGGCGTGTTGCTGGCGATTACCGTCATGGTCGGATACGGAACGGTCAGGTAGGCAATCAGGCCGTCGTGGCTGGTGGCGCGCGCCACCGTCGTCGTGTCGTAGGTGTCGACCACCGGGAAATCGGCGCCGATGCGCGCATAGTCGATGGAGAACAGCGAACTCAACTCGCTGGTGTAAAGGATGTGATCGGGCTGCTCGGCCGATCCGCTCTCCACGTAGGTGTAGCGGCTGGTCGCGGGATTGGTCTCCGACAACGACAGGTTCGTGGCGCTGGTCGTGCTGTTCACCAGCGTCGCGCTGTTATAGGTGCTGTCGTTGAGCCAGACCGTACTGCTCGTGACGTCGCTGGACTCGCTGCCGTCGATGATGCCCAGCGTGTCCACGTAGCCGTCGGAGAACTCGAAGCTGTTCAATCCTCCAACCACCATCACGTGATCGCCCGCAGTCTCCAGCGGCTCCAGCACCTGCGTGGTCAGCAGTTCCGCCTCCTGCTCGCGGCGGTCGCGCGCGTCTGCGCTGGTCGCGGTGACGGACAGCTCCGAGCGGTCCATCAGATTGGCGTTCACCACGTTCAACACGAAGTCGCTGATGCCCTTGCGGGGAATTTTGGCCGTCAGCAGCAGCGGCGAGCGGTCGAAGAGCGTCTCGCTGGTGTTCAGCGGGTTTGCCGTCGCCGCCAGCTCCTGCACCACCGCCGGTGTGCCGTCGAACTTGCCGGTATTGATCAGGAAGGCGTTGTACAGGCACTCCGACGTGCACCCCGAAGCGGCCGTCGAAAGCGTGGAAAGCGTGTAGCCCGGCCCCCGGTCGAGGAGATATCGCTCACCAGATCGGTCAGCGCCGCCGGCGTGGCGCCCTGCACGGCCAGAACGTCGGGCGATTGCATGTAGTTCACAACCGCATTGGCCAGCTTGGTCATGCGGTAGGTCTCGCTTTCCACCAGGCTGTTCAGGTCCAGCGTCGCGAAGGTGATCTGGTCCGAGCTGAGGCGGGCGGAGGCTGCGGCGGGCTGGTTGCCGCTCTGCGCGCTCAGCGCGCTCACCGCGTCGGAAGTCAGCAGCAGGCCGGTGTAGCCCTGGGTGCTGACGTGGTAGTCGACGATGCCGACGAGATTCGAGCTGCCGGTGTATTTTGTCCCGGCCGAGGCGTTCAGCGCCGTGCCCCCGAGCGTGGTGCTGTCCACCAGCAGCAGTTGCGGGTTCCCGTTCCATACGGTGACCGTGGACGGCGCCGATGCTTCCGCCGGGTCCAGCACGTCGATGCCCGAGGCGCGAAACGGACGCGCGGTGGAGAAAACCGCCCAGAACTGTCCGTTCGTCGTCGCCGTTTGGGCCGAGGTATCCACCGTGCCGCCGGTGCCCTGCGTGACCAGCATCGACGTACTCGATGGCACGTTGACGCGCATCCCCTCGAAGGGCAGCCACTGACCGAAGCTGCCGGCCGTATAGTTCGAGCACGCGCCATCGTCGATCGACTCGGTAATGACCGACGAGGAGATGGCGTTGGGCAGCGTTTGGCCCGTGGCCGCGGTCACCACATTCGTTCCCACCACCGGCGATGCAATATAGATCTGCGTTCCGGCCCGGTCCGAATCGTTCGATTTCTCCACGATTCCCGTCACGGTGAGACTATTCTGGAGGACCGCGTTCGAAGGCACTCCTGTCGGCGTGTAGACGAAGATCCCTTCGGAAGTGCAGGTGTCGCTGTCGAAGTCCGAACTCGGATTCTCGATATAGAACCCGTCGGAGAGCACGGCGATCACGACGCCCGTGGTCGTCACTTCGCAGCCCAGGTAGGGAGAGTCGGGAAGGTCGGTCTGAATGGCGTGGATGTCGACCGTCGTGGAGCTGGTGGAACTGCATGTGACGGCGTGAGCCGTCGTTTCCCCAACGATTAGGATTGCCGCCGATAGGGCGGCCAGCATGAGAATCCGCGGCAAACCGAAACGGCATTCAAGGGAACGGAAAGTTCTGATCAAAGGGGCTCTCCTGCACGCAACGCACAAAAAGACACCGAATGCGGTCCGCATCCAACTCCAGTTGGTTGCGCGAAATCCCGTCCAGCGTTACAGGCGTGGCATCTTTTTCCGCGCCTTGGGGGAGGACGTACCGGCGCGTGGGATTCGCGGGCCATGAGGAGGCTTTCCTTCCCGCAATCCCGTTCCGGGGCGGGCGGGTCGGCCGGTCGCATCCAGAGGCTTGATTCAGCCGCCGATCTCCCGCGCAGGGGCTCTGGTCAGGCCGTGTTTCCAATCCGGGACAACCGGGCCTGTCTGCATGTTCCGTGAGTCGCGTCGTCCCCTACGTTCGGTTACATGCTCGCCTTGCATTTTTCGTGCCGTCTACCTGAGAAGAGAGTTACCGGTTCCCGCCGAGGAGTCGATTCGGCCCCACGGCGCAGGCTGAGAAAAGAGCCAATCGGAATGGACGGCATGGTGCGGCGATCCGCCTCGCTCCGGCGGGCATGGGCCTCCCGTCGCGCCGGCGCGCGAAACTTCCTCCGTGGCAGACTAGAATTGCATCATTGGAGTGAGAACGACTTGGGGCCTCCTCGGCATTGCTCAATCGGTCTGGCCGTGCTGCTTGGCGTCTGTGTGTGTGCGCAGGCTCAGGAGACGGCACAACAGAAGACCGCGGAGCAGCCGGCGTCGGAGAAGCAGCAGCAGGTGCCCAGGGTGCCCGGCGTCAGCACGTTCTTTCGCGGTTTCGATGCCGGCATCAGCTTCTCCGGCGTTCACAACTCCCTCGTCGGCTGGTATGAGGTTGCCACGCCGGCAATCAGTTATACCTTCTCCTCCCACTACTCCGCCGATGCCAGCGCGCCGATTTATCTGCGCCGCCTGGTCGAGAATCCGAATCAGCAAACGCAATCGAGTCAGGAGCTGGTGCTCGACCTGGCGGACGGCGGAGATACCTTGATCGGTTTCCACGCCAGCTTCTTTCCCCGCAGTTTCCGCGACACGGCGACCTTCTCGCTGACCGCTCCCACGGGGAATCGCTCCGAAGGGCTGGGAACGGGCAAAGTCACGGTCGATTTCACCAATCACGTGGAACGCTATGTGAGGCAGACCGGGTTTCTCCTCGATTTGGGGATCGGAGATTCTTCCGGCCTGGTCAGCAATCTGGTCACACAGAACTACAATTCCGTCGGCACGCTCGCGCACTTCCAGACCGGCGCCATCTACTGGCTGCACCGGCGGTACTATCTTGAATCCGTGGCCTACGAGGATCTTCCGGTGGGCAGCCAGACCGTCTACCTGGCGGTGAGCCCGCCACTGGGCACGAGCGCCTTTGCCCCTCCCAGCCCGTACGTGGAGGTCCTCACCAGTACTGGCGCCAGCGAGGACAACGGCTTTACAACCGAAGCCGGCATTCCGCTCAGCGCGCATTTCACGTTGTCGGGCTACTACAATCGCAGCCTGCGCCACCATCTCGACACAGTTTCGGTTGGAATGACCTACGTGGTGCGGCAGAACCCGATTGGCAAGAGGCTTTCGATGATCGATCGCGCGCTCCGCGTAGCCGCTGGACTCGATCAGAAATAGCGCTACCGGACACCGGATTCGAGCCGGCGGCGTTCTCCCGCTGCGGCTGTCACTGCATCTTCTCTACCCGCTCGATCTGCTCCGGACTCATCTGCTTGCGCAGGTCCAGGTATATCTGCGCTGTCGTCTTCTCCAGCGCCGCGCGCGCCTGGTTAACCGCATCGATGGCTGCAAAGACTTGCGCCTTATCGGCGTGCGGGTCCTTGCTCACTGCCGCCAGCTCCGACTGTTCGGCGAGGAGATTCCGGTAAGCGGCGAGGATGGCCGGTTTGTTGGCGTCGAATACGGCATCCATCTTTGTCTTTTGCTCGCTGCTCAGGCCGACGGTCTTGATGACGCTCCTGTCGTCCCACCAACGGCCCACGGGACCGAATTGAACGCCTCTGCTCACGGCCCGGGGCGGGCTCTGCGTTCTCATCGCAGATACCGGGGAACCGCCTGCCCCCCGGGCCCGTTCGGAGAGCCAGGCGGCGGACCGCCGGGGGGCGGAGAGCCGGGAGGCGGACCACCAGGCGGGCCACCAGGACCCTTCGATTGCGCGTGCAGGGTAGATCCTGCCGCCGCGCATAGGCAAACGCTGAGAAACAAAGCTGCTACAGATCGGGCATTCATGGGAATCCTCATTGCGGCCGTTGCCTGTGACGAGGATGCGGCCTCACCGAAAGATCGTATTCCTTGATCGGCGACACCTCTTCCGGGTTGATCGCCGCGTCGACTTCTTTGAGCAGTTCGTTGTCCTCGGCGATTTGCGCCTCGGAATCCTCCGGCGCGCCAGTTGCCTGCGTGTCGCGATGCGCCGGGAAGAAATCGTTGTGGCGCCAAACCGGAGCCGCTACGGTCAGCAGCACCGCCGCGGCAAGGGCCCAGCTGAGAGCGGGAACGGAAAGCCGGAGCCGCCGGGGACGGACCTCGATCCTCGGCGACGTGCTCGACCGGGCTTCGCTCCATGCCTGCGTGGTTTGGTTGAACGTGTCCAGGCCGGATCGGAACTCCTCCACCTTGGCGCGGCAAAGCGGGCACGCCGCCAGATGAAACTCCGACTCGGCGTCCCCCAGCCCGATCAATACGTCGTTCAGGGCATCGTTCGAAAGATGCGTTGTCGATTCCCGCGTCATAGGTTCGCTCCCATCCGGCTGCGCACGGCATTCAGAGCGCGGTGCAGATGCGTCCTCACCGTGTTCACCGGCATGCCCAAAACCTGGCTGATTTCGTTGACCGGCATTTCCTCCACAAATCTCATCAAAAAAACCGTTCGCTGATTCCGCGATAAAGTTTCAATCGCCCCCGACAGTTCCTTCACCTTCTCCTTGGCCAGCACCTGGCGCTCGGGACTGGATCCCTCCGAGGGCAGGTAGGAAGTCAACTCGTGCACATCGATCGCCGTCGTCGCGGCCTTCTTCCAAAACTTGAACTTCGCCGATCGCATGTGATCGCGCGTCACATTGATCGCGATTCCGGTCAGCCACGTCTTTACGCTGCAATCGCCGCGGAAGCTGTTCCGGCCCAGATAAGCTTTGAGCAGCGTGTCCTGCGTAATGGTCTCGGCGAGGTCCGGATCTCCCGTCGAATAGGTGACGAAGCGGAGAATCTTCGCGCGATAAGTCCTGACCAACTCGTCGATGTCGTCGAGCTCTGCGATCGCTCCGGCCCTCCGCGCGCTGCGAGATTCTACCCCGACTCGAGGAAGGATGTCTATGAACTCGCTGCTGGCATATGCGCCCATCGGGCCTCGCTCCTCCGGAGAACTACGTTCCTCTCCCATCGGGAGTTCGCCTGGGCTGCAGCAACAGCCGCACTGCGGTTTCCTGCGCTCTTTCCTCCCATGCTACAACCCAGGGAAGGCCGGCCAACGATTCAGCCGCATCGCCGCACGCCCGTGCTGCCGGACCCGGGCCCGACCCCCGGCGCAGCCGCGAACCGCAAATGAAAGACTCTGCCGCCGGGTCCGTGGTTGGTGCTCCCGTTTCCAGGCTTCTGCGATCTAAGTCGCGCGATTTCCCGCAATCCGTTACAAGAGCGGCGCAATTTTGCTCGCCAGCACATTGGCGAGCCTCTCACGGCTGGTCCCTGCGCCGGTTCCTGCGGAGGAACAAGTCGAATCCGCACCCGCCCGTTACTTTAGTCATATTTTTCCGCATCTCGTAACGATTTTCCATCGACTCCTCGTCGAACCCATCGGAATAGTGATCACGATTGCTATCTCCAAGTACCCATGTCTGCGTGACGCGAGGCGGTGCTCCGGCGGCGCCTCGCGTCTTTTGCGCCGTCCCGGCCTCGGCCATCACCCGCACGCGCCGCCGATCAGATCCATCAAGCCGCGCCACTCGCGGATGATGGGCGCCCCTCCAGTCGCCGTCGGTATCGTGCCTCCCGCCGCGCCCGGCGCGTAGAACGCCGCTTTCATTCCGCACTCGAGCGGGGCCTCGACGTCGTTCTCCAGGTTGTCGCCCACCATCAGCACGCGCTCGGCGGCCCGGCGGGTCTGCTCCAGCGCCCACAAGAAGATCTTCCGGTCGGGCTTCACCGCTCCGGCTGCTTCCGATGTCAGAAGATTCGGGATCATCCATTCAAGGCCGATGATTCGCAGCTTCTCTTCCTGAATCTGCCGCTTGCCGTTGGTCAGGATTGCCAGGGCGATTCCTATGTCCCTGAGCTCCGACAGGACTTCGACGCAACCCGGAGTCGCCCGCCGGCTCTCGCGATAAGCCTGGTCGTAGACGCGATGGAACTCGCTCTGCGGCAGTGCATCCCCGGGCTGCACGCCGGCGGCCTCGTAGAAGAGCTGGAGCTTGCGCCGCCGCATTTCGTCGAATCCAACCTCCCCGCTCAGATAGCTGGTGTAGACGGAATTCAGCACGCGATTGTAGAGGGCCGCCAATTCTTCCGCGGAGCGGTGGCTGAAGCCGGGGAATGCGCGGCGAAGCGCGTCCATGCCGCAACAAACCGAATGTGTGTGGTCGAACAGTGTGTCGTCCAGGTCGAACCAGATGGCTTCAATGGCCTGCCCCATACTTCCAGCCTACAGATGCCGGTGGCGCGGCGCGCGCCGCCGCGGCCTCCATCTTGCGCCGTGATATGCTCATCCCAGATTTTGAGGAGCATCGTTCGTCCGAGCGTCATGGCCCTGCATCCGTCAAGCTCGCCGCCGCGGCCCCGCCAGGTGGTTCAAATCGGCGTTACCGGCCATCGGCCCAACCGGATTTCGCCTGAGTCCGCCGCCGCTCTGCCGGGCCAATGCGAGCAGGTTCTCAAGGCCGTCGCCCATCTGGCCTCCTCCGCGCACGACTGTTACATCTATGCGCCCGCCCCCCCGCTTCTGCGTATCCTGTCTCCGCTGGCCGAGGGTGCGGACCGCATCGTCGCGCGCGCGGGGCTCGCGCTGGGCGCGGATCTCCAGTGCCCGCTGCCGTTCCATGCCGACGAGTACTGCCGCGACTTCGAAGACGCCGCCTCCCGCGACGAATTCCACGCCTTGCTCGCCAAGGCCTCCGCGGTGTTTCAGATTGAGGGCTCGCGCGCCGGGGAAGACGCCGCATACGAGCGCGCCGGGCGCATCGTGCTCGAGCAATCCGATCTGCTGATCGCCATCTGGGACGGCGAACCGGCCGCAGGCAGGGGTGGCACCACGCAGATTGTCGAAGAAGCCCTGGCGCAGCACATCCCCGTTGTCTGGCTCAATGCGTCCGAACCAAAAGACCCATGCATTCTTCTTGCCGATGCGGCGGGCAGGCGCATCGAGAAGCCCCTCGCCGAGCTCAAGTTGGTCTTCGCCGGCCGCTTTTCCGGAAGCGACGATCGCGAAAAAGGCTTCAACTTCAGCCATGCCTATTTCGCTGAGAAACAGCCAACCTTCGATCCCGGCCGCATCTTTCGCATCTTTCGCGATCTTGTCGCGCGGGGCCGCCTGCGCCGGGGATCGTGGCGCGTCGCGAGTTTCGAAAAGTCGTCCCGCGACGAGTGGGAGCGGATGCTCGCCAATTCCTCCGGCCTGCCCGATGACACGCGCAGCTACCTGCTCGACAGGCTCTGTCCTCACTATGCCTGGGCCGACGGATTGTCTGCCTACTATGCCGGCGCGCTTCGCTCCAGCGCTCTGGCGACAAGCCTGATGGCGGCCTTTGCGGTCATGGTTCCGATGGTGGATTACGTTTGCAGCAGACACAAAATCGAATTGGGCAGGTTCCCCGCGCTCACCGAATTCTCTCTGATCGTCGTCATTCTCGCCATCACTTGGTACGGCCGCCGCAGGCGCTGGCATGAGCGCTGGCTCAACCTGCGGCAACTAGCCGAGCTCTTGCGCCAATACTGCTACCTGGCGCCGCTGGGCTGCGCGCTTGCCTCGCCGCCGCCCCCGGCCCACTTCCGCTCCGGCTTCGACCGCTCCTGGGTCGACGGCATGTTCCGCAACATCGCGCGCGATCTCGGCCTGGTGAACGCCCAGGTCAATCACGCCTATGTCTCCTCGGTCGCCGAATTGATCGCCGACATTCTCGAAGGCCAGGTTAAATATCACGAGCGCAACCACGAGACGATGCACGAGTTGAGCCATCACCTCCATCTCATCGGAACGGCTTTGTTCATTGGAACGCTGCTGGCTTGCGTCTGGCACGTGATCTTCGGGGAATCGTCTTGGCTGCTTTTGCTGGCCACCGTGCCGCCCGCCTTCGGCGCCGCGTTCTACGGCATCGCCAATCACGGTGAATTCGTGCGTAGCGGCGACCGCTCGCTGGCCATGGCGCGCGAGCTCGAGGCCATCCAGTCGGCCGAGTTGCACAAGGCCCTCGCTTCGCCGCACGAGAGCTTCGCGGCCCTGCGCCAGACCGCCGAGAAGGTGGCCAGCGTTATGATTGCCGAAACCATGGATTGGAGCTTCGTCTTCCGCTACCGGACGTTGAACCTTCCGGGCTGATGCCGCGCCGCCGATCGCGGAGAGGGATATGGATAAGCGATTCGAAAAGATCGTTCTCTTTGCCTTTGCCATGCTTGCCCTCGGGCTCGGCTTTTGGGGATATGCAAGGGTCGGTAGCGGTTATACGGCCGGCGACGCATGGCACCCGGCTGTTCCCTTCACGTTCATTGAAGCCGTTCGCTGCCTCATCTGCTCCATCGGGCTGCTCAGGCTCTACGACCTTTTCCAGCCCGGAAGAGACCCCTGGCAGCTCGTTGTGGCGCAGATCATGGTGCCCGGTATTGCAGCCGTTTCTGCCGCGCAATTGTTCCTCACCGGCGTCCGCAAGAACTTCCGCACCGCCATGGCCCGCCGCAAGACCAATCACGTCATCGTTTGCGGTCTCGGCGACGTGGGCATGCAGATCGTCGAGAACCTCCGCGCCGCGCACAATCACGTCGTCGCCATCGATCTGCAGGGCGACTCGCCCCACGCTGCCACTTGCGAGAACAGCGGCGTTCCGGTCCTGCAGGGCGACGCCAAGAATCCCCAGGTGCTGCTCGCCGCCGGCCTGCGCCGCGCGGAAGCCGCGGTCGTCGCCACCGGCTCCGACAGCGAGAACATGGACATTGCGCTGCAGATCAAGGCGTTCTACTCCCGTCCCGCTTATCTCAAGACGGACAGGTTCGAGGTGCTCGTCCGCCTGCGCAACGACTGGATGCACAAGCGGTTGATCGCCAGCGACAAGGCCTCGCTCGGCTCCGCCGACGTCGATTTGAGCCTCTTCAATCCCTTCACCGCCGCCGCCCGCATGTTGATCCGGCGCCTGCACCTTCCGCCCGGCCCCGAATTCGAAGCTCGCACGTTCGTCCTCGTCGGCTTCGGCGCTTACGGCCGCGAGATCGCCCTGCATCTCATCCGCCTGTCTCCCGTCGCACTGGGCCGCACGCTCCGGATTCTCGTCTTCGATCAAGACGCCGACGCCGCAAAAGAGGAGTTCTCGTTCGCCAACCCCGCCGCCGCCGAGACCGCCGGGCTGGAATTCATCTCCGCCTCCGTCGCCCCCGGATCGCCCGACTTCACCCACGTCGTCGAGCGCAAGCTCGAATCCGCCGGCCCGCTGCTGGGCATCGCGCTGGCCCTTGGCGACGATGAGGTCAGCCTGGGCGCCGCCCTCGAGATGCGCTCCCTGCTGGACCGCAACGGCTACCTCTACATTCCCATCTACGTGCGCCTCGAGCACTATCGCCGCCTGGGCGAGCTGGTGCGCGAAATCGAGAAGATCTCCTGCTTTGCCGACCGCCTGCAGATTTTCGGAACCCTCGAGGAGACTCTCGGCACCGACGTGCTCTTCGGCCTCAAGCTCGATGCCTTCGCCCAGGCCCTGCACGAGGACTACCGCCATCGCTCGCAGGCCACCATCAATCCCCAGGCCAATGTGCCCTGGCACGAGCTGCCCGAGTTCATGAAGATGTCCAACCGCTGGCGCGCCGACCACACGCCGCTGCTGATGGAATTGGCCGGGCTTCACCTGGTGCGGGACCTGCAGCCGCCGTCCGCCTCTCCGTTCGGCGCCGGCGAGATCGATCAGCTTGCCGAGCTCGAGCACCGCCGCTACACCATCGAGCGCCGTCTGGTCGAAAGCCGCTTCGGAATGGCCAAGCGCCAGGGCGCGCGCATGCCGCAGTGGAGCGAGCTCAACGATGAGCAGAAGGAATGGAACCGGAAGGAGATCGCGCGGTTGCCCGAGATCATGGCCGGTCTCGGCGTCGAAATCCACTCCGTTCGCACCGTGCGCCTTTACGGCAAGAGCCTCCAGGCCGCGTCCGCCGAGCTCAACCGGCTGCTGGCCGAGCCGGCCTCCGCGCATGTCTGCCTGATCGTCGACCTCGACGATCCGGAGGCCGTGCAAGCCGCGGCGCTGTCGCTGTCGCTGCCGTCGCTCAGCCTCTGGCTCTTCTCCCGCGAGGAGCCCCGGGAGTTCTCGCTGCGCAAGCCGCAAGCCCAGCCCGGCGATCGTGCCCTTCTCATCCAGCGCGCCAACGGCTGGTCGCCGCGGGATCGCGTGACGCTCCTCGAATAAGCCGGGTTCCAGGACCACAGCCAACCGGCGACGCGCTCGGCCGCCGCTGCGTTTCGACAGCTTCTGCCAGGCCAAGTCCCAAAAGAAAAGCGGCTTTTCCCGCATCGGAAAAGCCGCCTGGCACGTCGAAGAAACCGTCTTGCAAACCGAAGTGACCGATCTACTGAACCACCTTGAAGGAATTCAGGAACTCTTCGGTCAGCGTTGCCGGATGGTCCTTGTTCGACACAACCACCACCTGGTACAGGCGCGAGCCGTCCAGATAGATGTGCGCTTCATAGGTGAAGCCGTCCGTTCCCGTCGCCCGGATCGAGCGCCCCGGAATTCCGTTCAGGCTGATCACTTCGTCGTCCGTCAGGGTTCTTCCCTTTGTGGCTCCGTCGCGCGCGCCCTGCAGAATCGCCTGCGGGTCGATCCCGTTGGTGTACTGCGAGGGATAGTCGTTGTACATCACCGTGTAGGCAATGTTGTCGTTGTCCTGCGATACGTAGATCTGATAGAGGGTGACGTTTTCCCCCCCGGCAGGTTGACCGGGTGCGTTTGCTGCTGCGGACTCCCAGGGAACAGGATGGAGAACTTCCCCGCATCCGAGGTGTAGGACTGCATCCCGTTGTTCGATGTGTCCGGGTTGCTCCCGCCTTGCTGCTCCGTCGAACTCGAAATCGCCGGGGGATGATGCTGCGAGTAATAGTAAGCGCCGTAGAGTCCAAAGACGACCACCGCCGAAATTCCGACGCCGATGACCCAGTGCGGGACCTTCGGAGAACTCGGCGGCGGCGCCGCGACAACGTACTGCGGCCATTGCCCCGGCTGAGGAGCGCCGTAGACCGGCGTAGAACCCACAGGCGGAATCTTGCTTGCATCGTAGGCTGGCGGAACGGTCGAAGCCGGGCCCGCCGGCGGCCGGTATTGCGCCGCGCCAGGCTGCTGGTACTGTGCCCCGGCCGGCTGCTGATACGGCGTCCCGGCCGGTTGCTGGGACTGTCCTGCGGCGGGTGGCCGGTACTGCGCCGCGGCCGCTTGCTGGACCTGCGGCCCTGCCGCCTGGCCTTGAGCTCCTGCCGTCGGTTGGTACTGTGCTGCAACCGGCGGTTGGTACGGCGCCGCTGCCACCGGCTGAACCGGCACCGCTGGCACGGGCTCACTCTTTGCCACCGGCTCAGGCTTGCGAACCTCCGCGGCCGGCTGCGGCTCGCGAATTCGCTTCAATTGCGCCTTCAGCCCATCCAGGATCTGGTACTTCACCTTCGCCCAACTGGGATCGCTCACCGTGTATTCGATCAGCGGGCTGCTGGGCACCATCTGGCGATCGGAAAGGAACGGGTAGTCGCTCCAGTCGCACGGTTCCACCAGCACTGGGATCACGACCATCTTGCCCTGCTGTGCGCGTCCCGCAATCCGCGGCATCTCCCGCGATTCGATGAACTCGGAGTTCAGAAAGTGCTGGCTGACAACCAGAATGGCGATCTGCGCCTGATCGATCTCCGAATCGATGTTCCGCTTGTACTCGTCGCCGGGCTTCAGTTCTGCATCGAACCAGAACACCACATTGTGCCGCCGCAGCGACTCCGACAGAAACGGAATCAGATTGAACCGGTACTCTGGGTCCAACCAACGCTTGTCTTCGCGGGCATAGCTCACAAAAACATGCACAAGCTCTTCATGGGTTGCGGGATTTACGTCAGGCGTCATAGTTCTTGGGTCCGAATCGAAGGCGGTTGAACAGCTAGGCACACTATAACCCAGCCAAATGGGAATGCGTAGCGGGAAACATCAAAAATCGGCCAGCTCTGCGGGCAGAGCAAATTCTCGCCATCGGCGGCATGGTACCTCTCATATCAATTGACGTTCCATGTTCTTTTCTGGATGATTGAGGCACATAGACTCGGCTCTTTCCCCCGCCCTATCTGGAGGATGCGATGCAAAAGGCCTGCTCTCTCGTCCGGTGCCTCTCTCCGCTCTGCCTCTCTCTGCTCCTGCCTTTGCTGCTTGCCGGCGCCGCCCGCGGACAATCCGCCAGGACCGAGATCGACTACACCGGCAGCCTGCTGGGCTATTACAGGATGGAGTTCGGCGAGCCGGACGGCAAGCACCTCCCGCCCGTACAGGCTTTTCTCGACTTCCGCAAGCAGGATCCGAGCCGCCTGCTTCTGGGCATGGGCGACAACTTCGGCCCCGAGTTCGGCGCCTCGCTGCAGCTCGAGAACGACCCCGGCAAGGGACATCCCAACGGCTGTTTTCTGCCCCAAAACAAATCCGACAACGGCGAAACCCGGCCGGAAAGTCTCTACAAGAACGACGATCGCGTCGCCGGGCAGGCCAGGTGCGACAACGTACTCAATTTCCTGATGCACGCCGGCTTCCGCGCGGTCGTGCCCGGCAGCCAGGACTTCATGTACACCGCGCGCTGGCTGCGCGTGGCCGGCCTGCTCCTGGCCGATGCCGATCGCGATCCGGCGCAATCGGCCGAGATCGAGAATTCCGATCATGCCGTCGCTCTCCTCAGCGCCAACCTGCGCATCGCCATGAAGCGGGGAGGGCAGGGAGGCGGAGCCCGCTGCCCGCTGCTCTTCAGCCAGGATCCATTGGGACGCGGAACATTCCGCTGCGTCGGCGATGGCACTGTGCCCGAGCCACTGGACTGGCTCGATCGTCTCGATCGCCTCAGCCGGAACTCCGGGGCCAACTCCACTGTCGCCGCCTTGCAGGAGCTGGTGTCCACAAGCGCCCTTCAAAATCAGGGCCGGGAGGCCGTTCTCAGCACTCTCGTGGGCGATGAAATCTCCATCATGCAGTCGGCCTGGGGGCAGCGCTTTCACGTCCCCTCCCTGGCGCCGGGAGATCGATCGAAGAACGCCCCGGCGGGCAGCGCGGTACTGACTTCGAAACAGGCGGCCGATTTTGCCGATGCCCTGGACCGCATGAGCGATTGTCCCGCCCCCGCCAAAACCGGCGACCAGGCCGAGATGTGCGCCTACGCCGGCCGTTTGTCGCAGATCTTGAGAAGCTTCGGCACGATCCTCGCCGCTGCTCCTGGCACGCCAGGCCCGGCCAGCGCACAACCGGGTCCCGCCTCCTTTCGGCAGATCGGTGCTTCTCTTATGTTGACCGACGAGGCGCGCCTCGACGCCATCGATGGGTTGCTGCGCACCATCGCCATGGAAGAGGAGAACATCGGCTACGCCGTGGCGCACACCGGCGACGGCAGCAAGGTGCTGATCGTCGGCGTCACCGGCCAGGAGACGCTGAACGCGGTCTCGCACACCAATCTCTACATGTGTCCGGGCAAGCCGGACAGCCCCAAGGAAGCCTTCGGATCCTGCGGCGAGCGCTCCAAAGCCGAGGCGAACGGCGGCGGTGCCACCGTTGTGGCTGCCGAACCCGTGCAGGTATCTGAGGCCATCGTGCGCGGCGCCGAGTTGCTCGCCGCCGACCGCAATGAGGCCCCGTTCGACAGGGTCGTCGTCATGGCGCAGATGCCCCACACCGAGGCCGAGGTTCTGGCCGAGCGCGTCTGGAAGAGGCTCAGCCTCGACAGCCCGGGCGGCAAACTCCATCCCGTCGACGTCGTCTTCGGCGAAGCGGAGGCCGGATACTCGACCCCGCAGCAGACGCTCACTTTTCCCGCCTCCGCTCTGGGTTCGCATTCCGCACCCGTTGTCACGCCCACTCCGAGTTACTCGCCCGACGACGGCAGCTACCCCGGACAAGTCTCCCGCCTCGCCTTCGTCTCCTCGCCCGATGGGAGCCTGTCGCTGACCAACCAGCCTGACGGCCTCTTTACCCTCCCCTCCGTCAAAGGCTCCTCCCAGACCACAATCGCCTGGCTCGCCCAGTTGGTGGCGGAACTCGAACACACTCCGCCGCCGACCAATGCGGGAGCCGACACCGCCAGCAGGCAGAAAGCCGAGTTCGCGCTCCTCAACGATCTGCGCAAATCCTCGCATCCCCGCGCCGACGTCGTCCTGTTGCAGAGCCGCGATGTGGAGCTCGACGCCCTCGGCCCCGCCTACTCCGGCTACGAGATGTGCGACGGCGAGACCGACCGCTACGACCTCTGCCGCCTGCGCGCCGCTCTCGACCGCATCTTCTGGAAAGGCGACTACCTGGAGTACGTCGCGGTGACCGGCAAGAGCCTCAAAGACATCCTCGCCCGCTCCGAGGAGAAGATGGCCGAGCAGGCCCAGCTTGCAGATACCGGCCTTACCCAGGAATGGCTCATCTCCTTCGGCATTGTGCAGTCGGCTCTCAGCAACGTCACCGATATCAACCAGAACAATGAGCCCTTGTGGATTCCCGTCGATCCACTATGTAAGTCCGATACGCCGGGACGGACCACCTACTGCATCGCCGGAACGCCCATCGGCGACGATGCCTATTATTGGCTGCTGACCAGCGATCACCTCGCCGAGGACAAGGTGGTCTACGGCACGCTCGAGGGTCTTCCCTCGTCCAACCACGTCAAGACCGAGACCTACGTCACCGCTCCCCTGTCGCATTACCTTTTGGACACCGTGCACGGCTCCAGTGCGCCGACTGTGGCTCTCGGTCCGCCCACGGGCTCGGTCCAGAAGACAATCAACGCCGAAAACGAGAACTTCCAGCAGGCGCCGCTCTGGCAGATTGACTTTGCCAAAGTGGTCGCCAGCTTCACCTCCCGGCAGCCAGTCGGCGGCAATCAATTCGTCGGCAGCTACTTCCAGGGAGTCTCCGACGCGCGCGCCTCCGCGCCCGCCTCGCAGGAACTGGATCTCGAGTTGGCCAACCGGATCACCGGCAGCTTCTTCGGTCCCGCCGGAAGCGGCAAATCCTTCGCCCCCCTCTCCATCGGCGAGCAGACCGCCTTCGCTTACGATCGCGCGGTCATCGGCAACCTCAGCCCCGCCACCAAAGCCATCAATGCCTCGTACTCGCTCAACAATCTCACCGAGGGCGCCTTCCTGCAGCTTCGTCTGGGCGGAGGCAAAGGAATCGATTCCGTGCGCTCTGTCCACTCTCTGCCCCGCTGGCTTCTGGTCTTCACCCCGCACCAGTATCAGATTGAGATCAACAATCCGTACCTGTTCTTCCCCTTCGCGACGTCGGCTGTCCCAGCCGGCGAACTCAAGGTCAGGCTGCCGCGTATCTCGGGCTGGACCGACCGCGCCGGGTTCAGGGGCGAGTTCGGCCAGAACAATCCAAAATACATCTTCCAGGGCGGCAGCTACTTCGAGACCGGCATGGAGTTCAGCACCCAGAACGCCACCCTCGCGGCGCTCACCCTTCAGACCGGGTCGAAGCAGAAGACCTGCACGGTCAGCGCCTACATTACGCTGCAAACCTGCTTCAGCAGCGCCAGCTACGGCACGCCGGCGTCGGCGCTCACCATCAACAGCACCACCACGGTTGTCGGCTCGCCCGCCGTCAAAACTCTTCACACCCCCGGCGTCTACTGGACTCTCCACTTCCAGAACCGTCTCTGGGGCGGCGCCAAGGGAGCGGGCGAAGGTGGTCCTCCCAGGCAGCTCAGCCTGGTCACCGATTCGCAAGGCGACTACTACTTCGGACGGGCGCCGACCGCCGAGCTGCCCACGCAAACCGAGTACGCCATCCCCTTGAGCGTGGCGCTCGTCCTTCCCTCTCTCGGGAATCTCTCCTTTGCGCCCACTTATTCGGGTTTCTTCTACCAGTCGCAGTTGACGAGCAATAGCCTGCAGGTGAACTCGTTCTCCATCGTCGCGCGGTGGTACTTCGCCCGCGATGCCCGTGTGCCCCTTCGCCGGCAGATCCCGCTCGCCGGCCCGCCTTCCGCGGACCAGACCAAGACCGGAAAGGGACACTAGCGGTTCCATGATAGCTGTACCCAGTTCCGTGCCCCGTCCTTTTCACGTTCTTTGTGAAAAGGGCGGGACAGCACAAATCTCAACCCGCCTTCGCCATGGGAATTTCGGGCACTGGGCAGGGCAATTGTGGAATCGCTACAAAAGCAACGCAATCGGAGACGATTTGAGCCAGGATCGCCGGCAAACCGCCCCAAAAAGAGGAATCGCCGGCCGGTCCGCGGTCCTGCCGTCCGCGCCGCTCCCGAATCACGCGTCCTGCACGTGATTGTGCGGCCGGTCCTTCAGGAACCCTTCGCCCTTGACCAGCCAGGCCACGCCGAACGCGATCATCGCCAGCGACTCGAAGGTCAGCAGTGGATTGATCGGATCGAGCAGTTGCTTCAGATGATCCAGGTTCAGGCCGAGCATGGCGGCGTTGCAGGCCAGAATGACCCAGCCGCACGTGGCGTAGATCATGTTTCTGTGCCGCTTGCGGCGCGTCCGCCTCGCCGCCTGCAAATACGACCTGCGGAACAGAACCAGGCAGAAGAACGCGAGCGCCAGAAACATCAGCGCGGCAAACGTCGTGTGAACGAAATTCAGTTCCACCGCAAGGCGCGAATGAACCGCTTCCCGCGGGTTCTCCGAGGGGCACAGCGCAACCCCCAGCGCGGATATTCCAGACAGGTATCCGGCGATCTCGTCGAGGTAACCGTATCCGCGGGAACACATCAGAAACGCCGCGATGGCGCACAGGCTCCCGACAAGACAGTCGCTCATCGGGGTATAGCGGTAGTCGCTGATCGACCGCTGCACCAGCGGAACCGGCAGTGCGTGCTGCGGGCCGGCCAGCCCGAGCACGATATCGCCGGCCATCAGGCCAATAGGAAGCGACATCGCGATGATCCCCACCGTTCTGCGCAACGTATGGTACGAGAGAGCGGCAGAGCCCTTTCTGCCCGGGTGGTTGGCCATCGCGCCTCCGGCGCGGGAATTTCCCACGACGAAGCAGAATATCGCATTCGCGTCCGTCGCGCGGACGCCGCATCTCACGAAAACGCTGCCTCGGCATCTCTTATCGGCACTTCGCTTCCGCGTTTTAACCCTGCCTCGCTTCGGAGCGCACCGCGAACGCCCAGTTGTGCCCCAGGCAGAAGTTCAAGAGCGAGCAGCCGAGTATCGCGATCGCGTTCGATGCCACCACGGGAATGTGCGCCTGCCTCACCAGCAGCGGCATCAGCGCCAGGTTCCCCGCCATCGACACCAGCCCGTTCGACAGATGGAAGCGCACGAACTGCCCGGCCAAGGCCGAGTTATCTCTTCGGTCGCGCCACGTATAGTGCAGGTGCCAAATGAAGTTGTGCACCAGCGTCAGCTCCAGAGCCGCGGCCGTCGCTACAAGGTAGTGGCCTCCGGTCATCTGGTTGAAGAGAGCCAGTGAGCCAAGCTGCACCGCCATCCCCATGGCCCCCACCGCGTTGAACTTTCCCCAGCGGATGAGGGTATTCATTTGATCGGCTCCTGCCGGTAGAGTTCGGCCGTATGCCGCACGGTCACGGCCAGCGCCATCGCCGCCATTCCCGCCGTCGCGATCGCCCCGCACAGGTCGAAGAGCAGCATCTTGTGCCCCAGCACCGTCGAATACGGACTGCGCAGCGCCGCCAGGCTGCCGATCGCCAGCAGTATCCGGATCTCCGTCGGCCCGAAGATTCCCTGCGACAGCTTGAAGCAACCCAGCGTGTACGTCGCCAGGTAGCTCTCGCCCGAAAGAACCAGAAACGCGATCAGCATCGCCATCGCCGTCTGCCAGTGCAGCAGCCCCGACGCTCCCAGCCCGCACATCAGCGCCACCGCCCCCAGAATGTCCACGATGTGATCCACGTAGAACCCGTACCGCGGCCGCTCCTGCCTTCGCACGCGCGCCAGCGTCCCGTCCAGGCTGTCGCCCAGCCAGTTCAGCGCCAGGCACACGATCGCCGCCAGCAGCATCCGCCGGTCGAATCGCGAAAGTGCATAGCAGATCCCGGCTCCGATCTGCGCCCCGAGCCCCAGCACCGTCAGTTGGTCCGAACTCACCCATCCCGGTGCGCGTTCGGCCATCCACTGCAAGACCCGCTTCTCCATCCGCGCCGTCAACGCCCGGTTCACCCGCCGCGCGCTCCGGAACTCCACCCCATCCTTTGCCGCTGCAATCTGTGCGCTCATTTCCGTCTCCTTTCGCCGGCACGCGCCCGCTCGCCGGCTCGCTGACTTGCTGACTCGCTATTTTTTCAGCGCATCCCGCGTCGCCTGCAGCGTGAACTCCAGCGACTCCCTCGGCACGCTCTCCACAAACGGCCCGATCGCCCACCCCAGTCCCGGCGGAATCGACCGCGTCAACGACACCGACTCGATCTGGATGTACAGCCCGCCGTCCCGCTCCTCGTAGCTCCAATAAGTGTTGATTCGCCACAGGAACCCATGCTCTTCGCGCGGGCTCAGCGCGCGCTCGTGCGCGGTCCCGGCCCCCTCGATCTCCGCCACGCGCGTGCTGCGCGAGACGCTGTACCCGTGCTGGCTGTCCAGCCGCCCGAATGTGACGTCGTAGGCCGTGTCCATCACCACCGTCAGGATGTGCTTCTGCACCGCCCGCATCGTCATCTTGTAGCGGTCCCCGTCTTGCGCTTGCACGCTGGTGCGCAGAACCTCCGGCGAGTAGATGCGCGGATAGCCGCCGAAGTCCCGCATCGCCCGCTCAAAGTCCTCGGCCTTGGCGCCCGGCACGAACGCTGTCCCGCGCCAGTCGTGCAGCATCGCTCCCGGCAAATCCGCGCCCGTCTCCAGCTTCTCGACGATCGCTTCGCCGCGTCGCAGCCGCGCCGTGTCTTCCGGCGCCAGAAATTCGCTGGCCGACTGGTGCTGCGCTGCCAGCCGCGTTTCCACGCGTCCGATATATGCGTTGAACCCTGCCTCCGCCTCCGGCGTCGGCTGCTCTGCCGCCGCCACTGCCGCGGCCAGCACGGCCAGCACCACTCCGCCCATCCAAATGTTCCGCGGTTTCAAATTCCCTTCGTTCGTCATGCTTCGCACCTTACCCTTCTGACGCTTCCAGAGCAATGCACGCCGCCTCACCCGCCGGTGAATGTTTCTCACCGCGCAAGACCCTCCAACAATTGCACTTCCGTTGAGTTGTCACCCGGCGCATCGGAACTCCGGCGCTTCTCTTCATCGGCTACACTGGTCGAAAGACATGGCGGATTCGTCAACCGACGCCCAACCGGCCCGGCGCTATCGCTTCGGAGTCTTCGAGGCGGACGCCGCTGCGGGAGAGCTCCGCCGCCAGGGCCTGCGCGTCAAGTTGAATGCGCAGCCCTTCCAGCTTCTCCTCATGCTTCTGGACCGGCCGGGCCGGGTGCTCACCCGCGACGAGATATCGCGCGCCCTGTGGCCCGAAGGAACCTTCGTCGACTACGAGCACGGCGTCAACTCGGCGATCAATCGCCTCCGAGAGGCTCTCGGCGACACTGCCTCGACCCCTCGTTTTATCGAGACTCTCGCCCGCCGCGGCTATCGCTTCCTGGCTCCGGTCGAGCGCATCGCCGACGGCGACGACCGCCCCGCGGCGCCCGCCGAATCGGCTCCCCAGGCATCGGGCCCGTCGGCCATCGCCCCGGACGAGGCCGAACCCGCCCTGCGCGGCAGCATTCTCGCCACGCCCGCCGATCTTCCCCGGGTCGCGTATCCGGTCGTGCAGACCCTCTTCGTCCTCTTTCAGCTCATGTATCTCGGTTTTTACGTGGGCGCATTGGCCAACCTGGCGGAAATCGCCGGCCTTCTCTCGCCGCTGCCCTGGGCGGCCGCGGCTTTTCGCATCCTCATCGTCACCGCCGCCATCCTCATCCCCGCGCGCGCCTTCGTCCTCTGTGCCGCGCTCTTCCACGCGCCGGGCTTTCGCCGCAAGTTCCTTCAGCTCTGGCCCTTTCTCATCGGCTTTGACGTGCTCTGGTCGCTCTCGCCCTTCCTGCTTCTGTATCACATCGACTTCGGCCTGGCGCTCGCCTGCACCACGCTGCTAGTCTACTCGCCCTTCGCACAGCGCTCACTGGTGCTGATGGGCGCGGGTAGCCCCAATTCCCAAGCCCCAACCGCTTTGAATTGATTGCCTCGGCGGTCGAGCGCACCCGCTTCCATGCCCCATCCTTTCCGCGTCCGCTGCGGAAAGGGTGGGACGTCTCGCATCGCAGTCCCGCCAGCCCGCACCGGCACACACGCCCGCCGTCTTTCTGTTCCCTGATCCCTGTTCCCTGCTTAATTTACCGGCCCGCGTGGAAAGCTCTGCCCTTGCCCCTGCGGCTCCAGGTTCAGTGTGCCGAAGGCCTGCTCGTACTGCGCCAGATTCTGTCCCAGCACGTTCCACAGCGCCTTGGCCTGTTGCGGGCTCAGGAAGATGGCTTGGTGATTGCGGATCGTTACCTGCTCGGGGCTTTCGCTGGAGGCGGTTCCGAAGACAAGCTGGAAATCCCATACGCTCACGCGCACCTGCACGCTATTGGCGTAGGCTTCGCGGTAGTCGGCAGTCTGGGCGACGTTCAATTGCGGCTGTTGCGGATTCGGACTCATGATGCAACCAGATTACGACAAAAGACAGCCCTTAGCCGTTAGCCATTCGCCCTCAGCCTGTCGTGCGCGAACACGCCTCTCCTCAATCGCACGCGAAAGAGCGAAAGGTCAAGAACTAAGAGCTAAAAGCTGTTCTTCAGATCCCCCTCCAGCGGACACCCTTCGCACCGCGCCGTCCGCCCGCAATGCGCCTTGCCCACGGCCACCGTCAGCGCGTGAAACTCGTTGTAGAGTTGCGCCCGTGCGCCCGGCTCATCGCCCTCGAACGCCCGCCGTGTCAACTCCGCCAGCGCTTCGTACGGAATCCGCTTTCGCCCCGCGGGCAGTTCCACCAGTCCATGCCTCTCCGCCACGCGCCGCAGGTACTCATCGGCCACGGGAACCGCCTGGCCGAGCGCGTAGAGCAGGATCGCGTCCGCGGTCTCCGGTCCCACTCCCGGCAAATCCAGCAGCCGCGCGCGCAGGGCTGCTGTCGGCTTCGTCGCCATCGCCTCCAGCGAGCCGTCAAACTCCTTGTCCAGCATCGCCACAAACGCCTTCAATGCCGGCGCCTTGCGCGTGATGAACCCCGAAGGCCGAATCATCTGCCGCAGCCGCTGGAGCGGAATCGCGCGCAGGCCCTCCACCGTCAGTGCGCCCGCCGCGCGCAGATTATCGAGCGACCGCTCTACCGCCTTCCACGCCGTGTTCTGCGTCAGGTACGCGCCCACGACCGTCTCGAACGCCGTCTTGGCCGGCCACCAGTGCTGCGGCCCATAGGCGCGCATCAGCGCGTCGTGCATCGCGCGCAGGCGCTGGGCGGCATCCGGTGTGCGTTTGGTCCTCACGGCTCCTTTAGGATAAGGGCGAGAGGGCCGCCGCGGGATTCGCAGCTGTCCGCAACATTGAAGGAGCTTTCCGATGAAGAGTCACACCGAGTACCTGGTCTTCGAGACCCGCAAGCCGCGCGAGATGGTCCACATCACCGATCAGGTCGAGCAGATCGTCCGCCGCAGCGGCGTCAAGGACGGCCTGTGCTTCGTCTCGCCCATGCACATCACTGCGGCCATCTACGTCAACGATCTCGAAAGCGGCCTCATCGAAGACATCGGCAAGTGGCTCGAGGAGCTGGCGCCTGCGCGCCCCGACTACAAGCACCACCAGACCGGCGAGGACAACGGCGACGCCCACCTCAAGTCGCTCTTGCTCCACCACGAGACCACGCTGCCCGTCACCAACGGCAAGCTCGACCTCGGCACATGGCAGCGCGTCTTTTACGCCGAGTTCGATGGCCAGCGCCGCAAGCGCGTCATCGTCAAAGTGCTTGGCGTCGAGTAGCGGCTCGCCGGCTCGCCGACTTGCTCCTTACGCTTCCGTCCCCTACTGCCCCGCGCCCGCCGGCGTTGCCTCGCTCGGCTTTGCAAAGCTGATCCTCTGGCGCGGCAGAACCACTAGATCGACTCGCCGGTTCTCCGATCGGCCTTCCGCCGTGTCGTTGCTCGCCACGGGGTGGAACTCGGCATATCCGGCGGCCGATATCCGCTCCGGCGGGATGGCCTTCATCTCCAGAAAAAGCCGCGCGATCCTCGTGGCGCGCGCCGCCGAAAGCTCCCAGTTCGAATCGAACTCCGCGTTATGGATCGGCACGTTGTCGGTGTGTCCCTCGACGCGCAGATCGTAGGACGTCGACCCGAGCCGGGCGGCAATCTGGCGCAGCGTGGGCAGCGCATCCGCCTTGGGCGTGGCCGACCCCGAGTCGAAGAACCCCGCCTCGCGCAGGCTGATCACCAGCCCGTCGCGCCCCATCTCGAGAGATACACTGTGCTCCGCCACCTGCTTGGCGAGCGTTGCCGCCAGATCGCGCCGGATCCGGTCCAGATCCTCCTTCACCTGCTCCGGCGACACCACGTCTTCGGTCGTCACCGACCCGGCCGGTCTGGCCCCTTCGCTGCCCGCCGAATCGTCCTGCCCGTTTGAAGCCTCCGAGTACGCGCCCATCGACTTGAACGCGGTGTCGATGGCCCGCGACACCTGCGCCTGCTTCTTCGCGTCGGCCCGCGCAAAAGCGAACAGAACCACGAAGAACGCGAAAAGCAGGGTGATGAAATCGGCGTAGGAAACCAGCCATCGATCATGGCTCACGCGCGAACGCTGCGGTTTTGGGCTCATGCGGCGCGCTCCCTTTGCTGCCGCACCGATTCGTCCAGGAAGCCGGTCAATTTGATCTCCAGCATGCGCGGATTCATGCCTTCCAGGATCGAGATCACGCCCTCCAGCATCATCTCCCGGCGGCGATGGCTGCTGCGCACCTGAAGCCGCATCTTGCCCGCGAAGGGCAGGAAAAACAGATTGGCGGCTCCCACCCCGTAGATGGTCGCCACAAAGGCCACTGCGATGCCACGGCCCACCTCCGCAATGTTGTCCAGGTGCTGCATCACCTGGATCAGCCCCAGCACCGCTCCCAGAATCCCGATGGTCGGCGAAAAGCCGCCCGCCGATTCGAACACCGCCGGAAGCCGATCCTCGTCTTCGGTCATCGAGTCCAGGTTCACGCGCATGATCTTGCGCAACTCCACCGGCTCGGTGCCGTCGACCGCCAGCATCAAGGTTTGCTTTAGAAACGGGTCCTGGATCGCGGGCAGATCGGCGTCCAGCGAAACCACGCCGTTGCGCCTCGCCTTGTTGGCAAACGCCACCAGTTGCCGGATCAGTTGCGTATCCTGCTTGCGTGGCGCCGCGAACAGGTGTGTGAGGCTCTTGCAGGCCGCTCCCACGGTGGTGAGCGGAAACTGCAGCAGCACCGCCCCCATTGTGCCGCCGAAAACAATCAGGGCCGCCGTGGGCTGCAGGATCTGGTGTACGTTGCCGCCCTCGATCATCAACCCGGCAACGATCCCGGCGATGGCCAGTATCGCTCCGCCGACGCTCGCTTTATCCATATGCCGCTCCTATAAGTTATGAGGCGCGCTGGCTCTACTGTTCGCGATCTGCGTCTTGCTGGGGCTTCGGCGGAGCCGTCGGCGGGTCCGTCACATCGAGACTCGAAAGCGACGCCGCCCGCTCCAGTTCGCCGAAGTTCTGAAGCCGGCGCGCAATCGCCGCCAGAAGCCGCGCGCGATACGCAAGAATCCGCTCCGTCACCTCGCCGATCTCCTCGCGCACGATCAGCTTTTCTCCGTTGATCAGCGTCAGCATCGTGTCCGGAGATGCTTCGGCGGTCTTAATCAGGTCGCTGTTCACCACCATCGGGCGCCCGTTCAGGCGCGTCAGTTCGATCATCTCCACACTCCCTTCGCGCAAGGTATCGGCAGTCCCCGCCAAAGGTTAAAAAAACAAAACAAATGGAACAGAAGTGTCCCCCGCGGGACACAAATTGCGGATGCGTAAAGTCCAATAGGGCCGCGCCGAAATACGGGCCAGATGCGACGGCTTCAGACCGTGAGCAGCAACCCAGGGTCGTCCAAAAGGGAAGCGCGTCCGGGATTGGGCCGCAAATCACCGCATCCAACAAGGAGAACCCCATGTCCCTGGGTGTCTTGAACAACCTCTCCGCGGTGTATGCGGAGAACAATCTCAACAACACCAACAACAGCCTTCAGAAAACCCTGCAGCAGTTGTCTTCCGGTTCGCGAATCAACTCCGGAGCCGACGATGCAGCCGGTCTTTCCCTGGTCAACGGCCTTCAGGCCAACCAGCAGGCTCTGACCCAATCCGAAACCAACGCGCAGGAAGGCGTCGGCATGTTGCAGGTCGCTGACGGCGCCCTTTCGCAAGTCACCAGCCTCCTCAACCGCGCCGTTACACTGGCCACCGAAGCCGCCAACGGCACCCTCAACTCCACCCAGGAGACGGCGGCCAACCAGGAGTATCAATCGATCCTCTCGGAAATCAACAATATCGGCTCTACAACCACCTACAACGACGAGCAGGTATTCAACTCCAACACCAACATCTACACCGGTGACGCGTCGGCCACCGGCAGCTCCGTCGACACCCTCAACATCCGCACCCTGTCGTCGTCCAGCGTGGGCGACACCAGCGGCGCGATGTCCTACACCAGCGGCGCAAGCAACGTATTCATCGACTTGTCCGACGCCGGCAAAAATGCCTCCGTCAACGACAGCCTGGGCGCTGCAACCGCGACCACGACCATCCAGGTCGGCTATATGACCCGCGGATCCAACGGCTCTGCCGTCGCCGCGCAAGCCAATATCAGCGTCGGCGCGGGCACGGGCTATTCCAATACCGCGCAGGGCCTCATCAACGCCATCAACGGCGCCGGCCTGGGCCTCTCGGCCTCTTTCGGCACCGCGGCTCAGGCGGGCACATCGGCAACCAGCGCGGCCGGAGCCGCCAATGCATCGGGCGGCAGCGGGACCGATACCGGCATCATCATCTCCGGCGCCGGCGTGGGCACCGGAACCAATGGCACAGGCGAAATCGGCACCCTCACCGTCGCCGCAGCCGCCGATACGTTGACCGGCGGCACGGTCTCGATTGTCGGTTCCGACGGTAAGACACACAGTCTCACTCTTGGCACCGCCAACTCCACCGACACGCTCGCCAACTTGGCGGCCACCATCAATGCCGCCGGCTATGGCGTCACCGCTTCGGTCAATTCCTCCGGATACCTCGACGGTCACGCGGCCAACACGCTTCTCACTCTCACGACTGCCAATCCGGCCGTGACGGTGGCGGGTAGCAACTTGACCGCTTCGGCGGGCGCGCTCACTCTCACCGGAGTCCCGACAACCACCGGCACGTTCACCAACACCGTCAGCACCATAACGGCCACCAACCTCACCGCGGCATTCACCGCCGGCACTCTCACCATCGGCTCCAACGCCGCCATCACGCTCGGCACGTCGGGCTCGACTGACACGCTCCAGAACCTGGCAGCCACTCTCAACGCCGGCAGCTACGGAGTGACCGCCACCTACAATTCAACCAACTTCACGCTCGCAATCCAGTCCGCGAACGCGGGGGATGCCGTATCCTGGAGCGCCACCACCGCGGGCACCAACGTTAGCAGTTGGACGACCAACGTCGCCAACCAAAACCAGATCGGCACAGTCGCCCTGTCCGGCGCCGGCGCCGCGGCTGGCGACACCTTGACAGGCGGCCTCACCATCGATGGCACCACGTTCAGCGCCACCAGTGGACTGGCTGCCCTGGCAACCTCGATTACGGCGTCTGGCCTCGGCGTCACCGCAAGCGTCAACACGGCGGCTGTCGGCAGCCAGGCAATCGGCACGATCCTGACACTGGTTTCCAACAGCTCTGCTTCTGAAGGCGCCACCTTCACGCAGAACATCGTCGATTCCACGAAGGCCGGCACCACCGCGGTTCAGGACACGCCTGCCAGCGGCAAGTCTGCCTACTACAGCACCGGCGTCACCGGCTCCGTTGCCGACACAACCACCAGCGGCGGCACGCTCAATGTGGGCATGGTCGCCGATAACAACGGTACCGGCGGCGTGGCCACCATGAGCTACTCCGATGCGGCCGGTCAGAGCCTTGCCGCAACCGACCTGAACTCTCAGTCCGACGCCCAAACGGCGCTGACAGCCCTCAACACGGCCATCGGCGACGTGTCCTCCCAGGACGGTTACCTTGGCGCGCAGATCAACACCCTGAACGCCGTCAGTACCGTCATCAGCACACAACAGGAGAACATGGAGGCGGCGCAGAACGCGGTCCAGGCCACCGACTATGCCGCGGCCAGCTCGAACCTCTCCAAATACGAGATCCTGGGCCAGACCGGAATCGCCGCCCTGGCGCAGGCCAACTCCCAACAGCAGGAAGTGCTCAAACTCTTGCAATAAACCAACCGGCAGAATTGCCGATAACCGAAGAGGGGCGTCCGCATGGGCGCCCTTCTTTGCTTCCACCGCGGCAGCGGTTCATGAGATTGCTCTCATGCGCCTCCCGGCTGCGGTGGCTCGCAGGCTGCTTAGCTTCTTACTGGAGGAATGAATGGGCACTGTCGGATTGAGTTTCGGTTCGCCGACCAGTGGCACGGGCTTCGACGTTAGCTCGACCGTGGCCGAGATTGTCAGCAACCTCCAGAATGTGGAGACCCCCTGGAAAAACCAGCTTTCCACCCTCGAGAGCCAGGACACCGCGATCTCGAGTCTCGGCACGCTGTACTCCAATCTTTCCAACGACATGAGTTCGCTCACCGACTTCTCGGGCGTCCTCGCGGACAAGGAGGGCTCCAGCTCCGATGAGAGCGTCCTCGAATTGATGTCCGCCTCCACCTCGGCCGTCGCCGGCACCTATGCGGTCACCGTCGGGTCCCTGGCCTCGACCGCCAACGGCTATCTCGATGCCGTCACCAACTCCTCCGACACTCTATCGGGCTCCCTTGCCGTCACAGCCAACGGCACCGCCTACACCTTCGAAATCGGCAGCGGAACCTCCTCCGGCGACACCTATTACACCGGCAGCGGCAACGACACTCTCGCCGAGCTGGCCAGCGCGATCAACTCCGCCTCCATCGGCGTCACCGCCTCCGTCACCACCGACGCCGATGGCTCGCGCCTGAGCCTGGTCTCGAACACCTCCGGCGCCAAGGGCAGCCTCAGCGCCACATCCTCGATCACCGACAGCACCACCAGCACCTCCCTCGCCTATAACTCCAATCTCGCCGCCGGCGCCAATGCCTCCCTGGCGGTCAACGGCGTCTCTTACTCGGTCGCCTCCAATTCGGTCAGCAACGTCATCCCCGGCGTCACATTCCAGTTGCTGGGCACCACCGCGTCCGGCGCCGAGGTCGATGTGGTCATCGCCAACGACAATTCCGGCGTCGCAAGCACCGTCAATCAGTTCGTCTCCGATTACAACTCGCTGGTCAGCGCCATCAACACCCAGGAAGGCAACGACAGCTCCGGCAATCCCGAGCCGCTCTTCGGCTCACCCACGCTCTCCTTGCTCCAGGAGCAGCTCCTGGACGGCTTGAATGCGGAAACTCCCAACGGCTACCTGGATTCGATTTCCTCGACCGCGAACACCACGCTATCCGGCTCCATGACCATCGCCGTCGGCAGCGGCTCCGCTTACACCTTCGATATTGGCGAAGGAACCTCCTCCGGCGACACCGATTACACGGGCAGCGGCAACGACACGCTTGCCAATCTGGCCAGCACCATCAACTCCGCCGGCATGGGCGTGACCGCTGCGGTCGTCACCAGCAACGGCCAGTCGACCCTGACGCTGACCTCGGGAACGGCGGGCTCAAGCGGCGCGTTGACGGTGACCTCGGCGATTGCGGCCAGCACACCGACGGCGGTCACCTACTCCGACACCGGCGGCTATACCAGCACCACCGCCGACAGCGGCACGCTGGGCGCCGTGGCCAGCTCCAGCGACACCCTTTCCGGCTCCGTTACCATCCAGGTGGGCAGTGGCACGGCCCAGACCATCACCCTCAACTCGTCCAACAACACCCTCTCCGGGCTCATGAGCGCCATCAATGGCTTGACCGGCGTCTCAGCGGCGCTGGACAAAGCCGGCACCGGCCTGACCCTCACTTCCGGCACCGACGGTTCCACCGGGGCGTTGACCGTGACCTCAACCATCGTCGACACTTCCAGCCCAACCACGGCCTCATTGAGCTACAACACTGCCTCGGACATCAATAACCTGACCTCCCTCGGCATCAGCGTCAACAACGACGGCTCGCTCACCTTCGACTCCGACTCTCTCGATTCCGTCCTTAACTCCGATTTCAGCGGCGTCGTCGGTTTCTTCCAGAACACCGTCGGTTGGGGCCAGGCCTTCTCCAACATGCTCACCAACGCCGGAACCAGCTCCTCGACGGGGATTCTCAAGCTCGCCGAAAACTCCAACAGCACCATCGAATCGACGCTGAACGCGGAGATCTCCAAAGAGCAAACCTACATCTCCGCCCAGCAATCGAGCCTGACCACGGAGTTGAATCAGGCAAACGAGATCCTCGAGGAGCTGCCCACGGAACTGAACGGCATGAACGAGCTCTACTCGGCGATCACCGGCTATAACGAGAACTCGAACGGTTAAGGATCTACACGCAGATGGAAACCTATCGGGAACACGCGCTCGAAGCCGCCTCCGCCGTCGACCTCGTCGTCGCCCTCTACGATGGCATCATCCGCTTCCTTTACGCGGCCATCGCCGCCGTCGAACGCGGCGACCCCGACGCCCGCCGTGTCGCCGTCAAGCGCGCCCTCGACATCATCATTCATCTCCAGGCCCGCCTGCGCATGGATGTCGGCGGCCGCCCCGCGCAGTCGCTCAGCGAGTTCTACGCCGCCATCTTTGCCCAAATCCTGCAGGCTTCGCAGTCGGCCTCGAAGGCCAAATTCGAGCACGCCATCGATTGTGTGAGAAATGTGCGCGATGCCTGGCGCGAGGTCGCCAAAGGTCCGGATGCCAACCCGCCTGCGCTTTCGCCGGTCCCCGCGGACCGCTCCGAGCCCTCGCTCGATGTCGTTGGCAGCTCGAGCTGGACCGCCTGACCGCCGCGCCCGGGGTGCCCCACCCTCGCCGGGTTCTTGTCTTTCCGGCTAGCGTGGGAGGCCAGCCCCGCTGTTTCTACCCCGCCACCGTCAACTCTTCCTCGAGTTGCTGCTTCTGATACAGGCTCGCGTAATAACCGTCCAGCGCCAGCAGTTCGTCGTGCCCGCCAAGCTCTACGATCCGCCCCTTGTCGAGCACTGCGATGCGATCGGCGTTGCGCACCGTCGACACGCGATGCGAGATCAGAATCGTGGTCGTGTCCGCCGTGTACTTCCTCAGGCCGCCCAGGATGCGCTCCTCGGTATATGTGTCCACGCTGGCCAGAGCATCGTCCAGAATCAGAATCGCCGGCCTCCGCACCAGCGCGCGGGCGATCGCCGACCGTTGCTTCTGCCCGCCCGAAAGCGTCACTCCGCGCTCGCCGACCATGGTCTCGAAGCCCCGCGGGAACTCCTCGAACTCCTGCCGGATATGCGCCGCCTCGGCTACCTGCAGCATCTCTTCGTCCCCGGTATGCGGCGCGCCGAAGGCCAGGTTCTCGCGAATGGTCTCGCTGAATAGAAACGTTTCCTGCGGCACCATCCCGATGTTCCGCCGCAGCACCGCCAGCGGGTACTCGCGAACCGGCCGCCCGTCGATCAGCAGCGAGCCCTCGGGTGCGTCGAACAGCCGCGGGATCAGGTTCACCAGCGTGGTCTTGCCGCTGCCCGTCGGCCCCACGATCGCCAAGCTCGATCCCGCGGGGATGTGCAGCGAGACGTCGCGGAGTACCGGGGTCCCCGCGGACAGGTCTTTGTCCGTGGGGTGGAGCACCGGCGTCTGCCCCTCCCCTTCGCCGTAGCCGAACGTCAGGTGCCGGAATTCGATTTCCCCCCTCAGCACCGTCTCCCGTCCAAAACCTGAAACAGCGGAGCTGTCGTCGATCGCCGGCTCGGCCTTTAGCAGCTCGTCGATGCGCTTCACCGAAGCCGTGCCGCGCTGGAAGATGTTGATCACCCAGCCCACCGCGATGATTGGCCAGATCAGCAGGATCATGTACGTGTTAAACGCCACAAACTGGCCCACCGTGATGCGGTGCGCCAGAACCTGGTGCCCGCCGGCCAGCAGGGTGATGATCATCGAGACGCCGAGAACGAACTCCAGCGTCGGCCACAACATGCCCATCAGTTGCACCAGCCGCAGGGCGCGGCCGATGTACTGGCGGTTCAGCCGCTCGAAGACTCCGATCTGCGACTCCTCGCGCGCGAAGGCGCGGATCAGCCGCACCCCCGAGTAGTTCTCCTGCGCCTGCGCCGAGATGTCGGAGAAGCTGGCCTGGATGCGCTCGAAGCGGTCGTGAATCCGCTTTCCCACGTACTGCACCAGAATGCTTGCCAGCGGCGTCGGCGCCAGCGCGATCAGCGTCAGGTACGGGCTGATGCGCAGCATGAAGAATAACGCGAACACGGTCAGGAAAATCGTGTTCGCGCTGTACATCAGCGCCGGCCCCAGCAGCATTCGCACCGCGTTCAGGTCGTTCGTCATGCGGGCCATGATGTCGCCTGTGCGATAGCGCTGATAGAAGCCCGAGTCCTGCTTCTCCAGCTTGCGGAACAGGTCGTTGCGCAGGTCGAACTCGATTTCGCGCGAGATGCCGATCAGGATCCAGCGCTGCGCGTACATAAAGACGCCCTTCACTAGGCTGATCCCGGCCAGAAGCAGCGCGAACTCCAGCACCAACCGCAGCGCTGTCCCTTTCGTGATCCGGTCCACCGCCATGCCCAGCACGCGCGGAAACTGCACCGCGGCAATGTTCGTCGCCACGCACGCCAGCGTCCCCCGCACGTATCCCCAGCGGTAGCGGCGCATGTAGTTGTAGAGGGGGCGGAGATCGCCGGCCATGCTTCTATTCTACGATTGACTCGCTTGGGGCGAAAAACGGTGCAGGCAATTACCTGATTCTCCCTGGCCTTGCACCCCTGCAATTTCCTTATCTTCGGTGTCCCGCAGTCTCTGCTTTCTTGCTCCCTTGCTCCCTTGTTCCCTGCCTTTACGTCGGCGTCCTCAGCAGCAAATACCCGCCCGCCAGCCCGAACAGCACGTCCGACGACCAGGCCGCCATCGCTGCGGGCAGGTAGTTCACGTTGCCCATCGCGCCAAACAGGCCGTCGACCACCCAATAGGCCAGCGCCACGGCGATCGCCACCGCCACGCCGGTCAGCGATCCGCGACGCCCCATCGACAGCGCGAACGGAATCGCCAGCACCGCCATCACCACCGCGATCAGCGGGTACGCCAGCTTGTGCCACAGCGCCACGCTCAGCCGTTTGGTGTCGAATCCGCTCTGCCGCAGGTCGCGGATGTACCGGTCGAGCTGGCCGAAGTTCATCTCCTGCGACTGCAGGTCTTCCTTCTTGAAGTAATCCGGCGCCGGGTGGATCTCGGGGAACGATGTTTCCAGGAATGTCCGGTACGCCGTCACATCGGCGCCCTGGATGTCGCGCACCCAGCCGTTCTGGAACATCCAGGCATGTCCGTCGGGATCCCACACCGCGCGCTTGGCAAAGATGCGCCGCGTAAGCTGGAAGGTCGCCGGATCGAACTCGAAGATCGACAGATTCGCGAATTCGTTGCTGTCGGCGCCGAAGAACTCGTAGTAGTAAATGCAGCCCGGCTCGCCCGCCAGCGCCTTCGGCCCGAACATCCATTTCTGCTCGGGGTGCAGATAGGTTTGCGGCGGCCGCCCTTTGATCACGTTGCGCAGCGACTCCTGCCGCCGGTTGGCCTGCGGCAGATAGTACTGCTCGAAGAGAAACAGGCCCACTGCCAGGCACGCGGCGATCGACACAACGGGAATCACCAGCCGATAGAGGCTGATCCCCGTGGCCTTCATGGCGATGATCTCGCTGTTGCGGTTCAGCACGCCGAAGGTCACCAGCGTGGCGATCAGAACGGCCAGCGGAGTGATCAGATACAACATGCTCGGCGTCAGGTTCACCAGATAATCGCCTACGATGCCCAGCGCAATGTGGTTGCGGAGAATGTCGCCGATCAGATCGAAGAACGTGAACACGATCATCAGCAGCACGAACCCCGCCAGGATCAGCACGAACATCCCCAGGAACTCGCGCACGATGTACTCGTCCAGGATGCGCGGAACGATCCCTCGCGATCTCGCCTTCCCCGTGGCCGGCCCCCGGCCACGCACTTTGTTCAGGAACTCCCTCACCGGGAACCCCTTGGGCTTCGCCACGCCGGTCGGCTTTGGCGTGCGCGCAACCCACGCCGCCATCTCGCCCAGAATCCGTCCGCCCGTCGCCATTTGCCACAGAAGGAAGATTCCCGCCGCGCCGAACAGCAGGTTCGCTGACCACACCGCGAAGAACGCCGGCAGGCGGCTCTGGTGGCCCAGCGCGATTCCCGTCGACGACAGGAAGTAGTAGACGAAGACCAACAGGATCGTGAACACGAATCCCGAGCTCTTGCCCCCGCGCCGCGATGCCACGCCCAGCGGAACGCCCACCAGCATCAGCACCAGGCACGAGACCGGAAGCGCAAACCGGTTGTGCATCTCGATCTGGAACCGCTTGCCGTCGGGGCCGTGTGTGCGCTGAAGCAGAGTACCCAGCGGCATCGCGTACAGCGCCGTGTCCAGCCTTCCCAGGTGCACGTCGCTCTGCGCCCCTAAGGCCAGCGGCAAATCGGTCGTCGTGAATGTCGAGATGTTCGACTGCGCCGGCTCGTCGGCCACGGTCTCATCGCGCAGCCCGTCGCGAAGCCGCATCATCAATTCCTGCGGATTGTCCGACACCACGGTCGCCGACGCCGCGGTCGTCACCAGCGGATTCGCGGGATCGGAAACGTCGGCCATAAACACCTGCCGCCAGTTCGCCGCGCCCGTTCCCGCGCGCACGTCCTGCACGTAGAGAACGTAGTTCTTGAAGTCTTCGTAGAACACCCTCGGCTGAATCTCGTACGATGCCTGCGAGGTCTCCAGAGACTGCTCCATCTCGATGATCGCCTGGTTGGCCCGCGGCGCAAGGTAGAGCGAATTGGCTAGCCCCAGCAGCGTCCCGCTCACCGCCACGATCGACGCCACGCGCACGAAGTAGCCGATCCCCAGCCCCGACGCTCGCATCGCGATGATCTCGCTGTCCGCCGCCAGTCGGCTCAAGCCCAGAAGGGTTCCCCACAGTACGGCCATGGGAATCGTCACCTTGAACAGGTTCGGCAGCGTAAAAAGAAACACCTGCGCCACGTCGGCCCACGTCGAACTGCTCCGCACCACCACCTCCAGGATGTGCGGCAGTTGCGGCATGAACAGAATGAACGTGAACAGCGCGCAGCCAATCAGCGTGAGCGACAGAATTTCGCCGAGAATGTATCGGGTGAGGATGCGCACAATCAGGACCTGCGCTTAGTTTAGCGTGTCTGCGCGCCAGCAACAGGCGCGCTCGACGGCCAAGCTGGGAGCTGGCAGTTAGAAGCTGTTTCCCGGCTGCCACCTCCGCAGCCGCAAGCTGTTCCCCAGCACGCACACCGAACTCATCGCCATCGCCGCCGCCGCCAGCCACGGCGTCAGCAGGATGTGGAACGCCGGATACAGCGCCCCCGCGGCCAGCGGAATCCCGATCAGGTTGTATCCCACGGCCCAGCCCAGGTTCTGCCGCATGATGCGCACGCTCTGCCGCGCCAGCGCCAGCGCCGCCGGAATCGCCATCGGTTGCGTCCGCAGCAGCAGCACGTCGCCTGCCTCCTGCGCCAGGTCCGCGCCAGTTCCCATTGCGATGCCCGCATCCGCCTGCGCCAGCGCCGCCGCATCGTTGATCCCGTCGCCCACCATCGCCGCCCGCAGCCCCGCCTTCTGCATCTCGCGAATCCGTGCCAGCTTGCCCGCCGGATCGAGCCCCGCTTCCACTTCGTCAATCCCCGCCTGCCGCGCGATCGGCGCCGCCGCCTCCGCCGAGTCGCCGGTCAGCATCGTCACCCGCAGCCCGCTCCGCTTGAGTTCTGCAATCGCATCCGCCGCATCCGGCCGCAGCGCATCCCGCGCATCGAAATACGCGGCCGGTTTCCCATCCAGCGCCATCCACAGCCGCGTCACTCCCGCCTCCGCCGCCGCAGCCTCGCCCGGCAGCCGGATTCCGTACTCCCGGAACAGCGCCTCGTTCCCCAGCAGGCAATCGCGCCCTTCCACGCGTGCCGTCAACCCGCGCCCCGGAATGATCTGCACTGCTTGCGCTGGCTCCCATGTCAGTCCAAGACCAGAAGAAAAATCCACGATCGCGTGCGCCAGCGGATGATTCGACCGCTCCTCCGCCGCCGCGGCCACGCGCAGCAGTTCGTTCTCACTCAATAGCAGTTCGTTTTCTCTCAACAGACTGTCATCCTGAGCGGAGCCCGCCCCGTGCCCCATCCATTCCGCGTCTTTCGCGGAAAGGGTGGGAAACCCCGCTGACTCGCTGACTTGCTGACTCGCTGACTCGTCTTCCTGCTCCCTTGCTCCCCTGCTCACTTGCTCCCGCGGTCTCTCAATCGCCTGAACCCTCTCCAGCACTGGCCTCCCCACCGTGATCGTCCCCGTCTTGTCCAGCACGATTGCGTCCAGGTGCGCCAGCCGCTCCAGCGCCTCGCCGCCCTTGAACAGCACTCCAAGCTGCGCCCCGCGCCCCACCGCCACGGTCAGCGCCGCGGGCACGGCGAGCCCCATCGCGCAGGGGCACGCGATCACCAGCACCGCCACCGTGTTCGCCAGCGCCATCGGCAGCGACCGCGTTGCCGTAAGCCACGCCACGAAGGTCGCTGCCGCCAGCCCCAGCACCACCGGCACAAAAATAGCGCTCGCCCGGTCGGCCAGTCTCTCCATCGGCGCGCGCGAGCTCTGCGCCTGGTCCACCATCCGCGCGATCTGCGCCAGCACCGTCTCCGCGCCCAACGACTCCGCCCGGCACACTACCGCGCCGTCGTAGTTGAGCGACCCGGCAAGCACGCGCCCGCCCCGGTCGCGCTCCAGCGGCGTCGACTCGCCCGTCAGCATCGACTCGTCCACCGTCGTGCGTCCCTCGACGATCGTCGCGTCCACCGGGAACCGCTCGCCCGGCAGCACCACGATGCTGTCGCCCGGCCGCACTTCCTCGAGTAGAACCACCGTCTCCACACCGTCCACAATCCGCCGCGCCGTCGCCGGCCGCAGCCGCGAAAGCGAGTCCAGCGCCGCCAGCGCTCTCTTCTTCGCGCGCGCCTCCAGGCTCTTGCCCAGCAGCAGGAACCCCAGGATCAGCAGTACCGCGTCGAAGTAGACTTCCCGTCCGGGCCCCGGCGCGATCGTGGAATAAGCCGAATACGCAAACGCCGCCGCCGTCCCCAGGCTAACGAGCGTGTTCATGTTCGTCGCGCCGTGCCGCAACGCACGCACCGCGTTCACATAAATGCTCCGTCCGGCCCACGCAACCACCACCGCCGTCATCGCCAGCAGGAACCAGCGCACGCCATCCGCAGGCAGCGCATACAGCCACGGCAATACGCGCATCAGGAGCCGATCCGGAGCGCTCATCTCCGTTCCCAGCGGCATCCCCAGCAGCATCGCCGCCGCGCCTGCCGTGAGGGTCGCGCCGGCCTTCCACGCCGACTTCGCCAGTTCGTCCTCGGGGTGTGCGGTCGCCTCGCCCGCCCTCGGCAGCACCGCGTCGTAGCCAGCGCCGCGAATCGCCTCCACCAGTTGCCCGGGCGCCGCCAGCGCCGGATCGAACACCACGCTCGCGCGGTGCGCCATCAGGTCCACGCGCGCTAGCTGCACGCCTGCCGTCGCGCGCAGCGCCTCCTCCACGTGGTGCTGGCACGCGGCGCACGTCATCCCCAGCACCGGAAGCGTTAGCGTTTCTGTTGCGTGTTCGGCCAAGGATTGCTCCACGCCTGCGGTTTACGATTCCAGATGCGCGGCGTAACCGGCCTTCGCGATCGCCGCAATTGCGAGTTCCACCGGAGCGGGCTCTTCCGCCGAGCTCAACTTGGCCGCTCCCACGCTCACCTCATCCACCACCACGCCGGGAGTCGCGGCCAGCGCCTGGCTTACGCGCCGCACACAGGACCCGCAGTGCATTCCATCGATCTTCAGCGTAAACTCAGCCATTTGCCCTCCCATTCGCCTCTATTCGATGATAGTGCCGGACGCGCGATTTACCGCCGGCCAGCGCATCGCAGCCGCGCCGCTGCCAAGATTCGCGGGGTGGGGGTGCCCCATCCTAAGCGCGTTCGTTGCGCTTAGGGTGGGATCGGACGCGGAATCGCTGCGCTTCTACCATACTGGTCAGGAGAACGTAGGAGAAAGTCGCCAATCATGCAAGCGAAATTCGATCGCGAGTTTCCCGTCATTCCCCTCGTTGCCGTTGGCGCCGTCATCGTCCACGAGGGCCGCGTCCTGCTCGTCCGCCGCGGCAGCGAGCCTCTCAAGGGCCACTGGACCCTCCCCGGCGGCATGTTGGAAGTCGGTGAGGCGCTCGTCCAGGGCGTCGCGCGCGAGGTGCGCGAGGAGACCGGCCTCGAGGTCGAGCCCATCGAGCTCGTCGAGATCCTCGACCGCATTCACCGCGAAGGCGACCGCGTCCGCTACCACTACGTCATCGCCGATTACCTCTGCCGCGTCACGGGCGGCGAGCTCCGCGCTGCCTCCGACGCCGACGCCGTCCGCTGGGTCGAGCGCACCGAGGGTGACAGCCACAGCGCCCTCCTCCTCGACCCCATCACCGTGCGCGTTATCGAAAAAGGCTGGCAAAGGGCTCAGGCCCTCAACATCGGAAAGGCTCCATGTCAATGAGACTGCTAAGAAATGTGCTTATGCTCGTGTTCGTTCTGGCGCTTGTCGCCGTCGCCGGATTCTTCTGGCGTCCGATCGCCTACTTCAACGCATGGATGTTCCTCAAGGAGGATCTCGGCGGCATCCAGAGCCGCTCCGTCCAGGTCGCCGGCCACAGCGTGCACTATCTCGCCGAAGGGCCTGCCAACGGCCCGGTCGTCGTGCTCGTCCACGGCCTCGGCGGTCGCGCCGAGGACTGGCGCAATCTGGCCCCGCAATTGGCCAAGGCCGGCTTCCGCGTCTATATGCCCGATCTCCTCGGCTACGGCCGCAGCGAGCAACCGGCGGACTTCTCCTACTCCGTCCATGACGAAGCCGCCGTCGTCGTCGGCTTCATGGACGCGCTCGGCCTCAAGCAGGTCACCCTCGGCGGCTGGTCCATGGGCGGATGGATCGTGCAACTCGTCGCCGCCGGCCACCCAGAGCGTGTCAGCCGTCTCATGCTCTTTGACTCCGCCGGCCTCTACGCCCGGCCCGGCTGGGACACCGCCCTTTTCACTCCCGGGAACGCCGCACAGTTGGCTCAGCTCGACGACCTGCTCATGCCCAATCCGCCGGCGGTTCCCTCCTACGTCGTCCGCGACGTCCTGCGCGTCTCCCGCGAGAACGGCTGGGTCGTCAAGCGAGCGCTTGCCACCATGCTCACCGCTCAGGACGTTACGGACAACAAGCTCCACGAACTCAAGATGCCCGTCCTCATCGTCTGGGGCTCTCTTGACCAGATCACCCCGCTCGACCAGGCGCAAACCATGCACCGCCTCGTTCCGCAATCGGAACTCGATGTTTTTGATGGTTGCGGCCATCTCGCTCCGCTCCAGTGTGCCGCCCAGATCGGCCCCAAGGTCGTCGCCTTCGCGCAGTAGTAGCGCGTCCGCATGTTGTAGCGCCGGACTCCAGTCCGGCTGTCGTGCGGGCGTACGCGCCCGCACCCGTGCCCCATCCTTTCCGCGTTCTCCAGCGGAAAGGGTGGGAAGCCACCGAGCTCCGCTAACTCCGCTTCATCCCTCCCCGGCTTCTTGACTCGTTCCCACCCCCTCTGCGAGACTCACTTTCGATGCCCTACAAAGGAAGAATCGAGTATGCCGATGAGCGCAAGATTCGGCATAAGAACAAGCCCCACTATCGGTTGGCGCATTGGCCCATATGGGTTTGGGTTTTTTTTCTCACCCCCGGGCCCCTTACATTCAGCCTCTTCAGCCGCGGCTTTCACTGGTTCCACTGGGCGTGGTTGGCCGCAGTCCTTATCGGCACCGGCATCGCCGGCCTCAAGGCCCAGTTGCCGGGCTGCGAGCATTGCCCCTACATCCTCCGCTTCGACGAGGACAAGCCCAATCCCCTCTACCGCCGCGTCTGCTACACCTTCGCTTGGAATGCCATCCTCAACTACGCTCTGCTCAACCTCACCGGCCTGGCTGTCGCCTCCGTCCATGGCGTCTGGCGCCTCAAGCAGATCTACACCTACACCTACTCGCCCCTTTGCGCCTTGATTTTGCTCTTCGGCCTTCTGGGCAAGCTTCCCCGGGTTGGCCCCTCGACAAAAGGGGAGGGAATCGAGCGCCGCTACTTCTATGGCGCGGTCTGGGCCGTCACCGCCGCGCAAACCATCCTCCTCCTCCTTTGGAAGACTGTCCCAGGTACGCAAACGGGTAGCATCGTCAAACTCGTCGCATTCCTCGCCGCGCTGGCGATCTTCGGCGTGGCCGCGTCGCGTGGATTGCTGCCCCGCACCCGACCCATCCTCCCCGGCGACGTGATGGTTGACTGATCCTCCACGCCGTCTCGCGGGCTGTTCTTCCCGCGCCCCGGCGTCCCTCGGGCCGCGAAGTCAAGCCCCTTCACGAAAACCGCTGCCCGCAACCCCTTCAAAACAAACCCCAAAATAAATCCACCGGACCTTGCAGATCATTTCCCGCCCTTGGCGCACAATTCATTCATGATTGCCGAACGAGTGGCTCCTTCCAATCGCGATGCTCTCGCCGCGATTGCGCCTACCCGACGGTTTTTGGGTTCAAGCCGAGGTTGCACGGTCGGAATGAGCGCGTGGCCTCACGTAACCGATTTGGAATGAAGAATTTGACTTGTAACCAAAATAGAATGACGAACTTGGCGGGAGCCCCCTCCCCAAACCCCTTTGCCTGGAGGAATTTAGCCGCAAGATCCTTGCAATTTTTTCTTTCGGACGGGAAAGAACGGGCCGTTCCAGCCAAGCCCTGGGCTTTACGCGGAGTTCGGCCAATAGCGTCCCCGCGTTTTTCCCAGCGCACGGTCAATAGCCTGCCTTCCCGGTGATATGGATCACATTTGACCGCCGCCTCCGGGAGGTATAAGAAGGTTGCTATGTGTCTCGCGATTCCCGGAAAAGTCGAAGAGATCACCTCCGACGGCACGATCCGTATGGGCCGCGTCAACTTCGGCGGCGTCGTAAAGAACGTCTGCCTCGACTACGTGCCCGAGGTCGAGGTCGGCGACTACACCATCGTCCACGTTGGCTTTGCCCTCTCCAAGATCGACGAAGAGACCGCCCAGCAGACGCTTGCCGACTTCCGCGCCCTCGGCGTGCTCGACGAGGAGCTGGCCGACGGCGACGAGGCCTTAGCCCGCGCCGCCAACCGCCCGCAATCTCCCTGCCCCGACGGCAGTTGCTCCAAGCAATGAAGTACCTCACCGAATTCCGCAACGGCGAGATCGCCCGCGCGCAGGCGCGCGAGGTCGCCCAGATCGTCACCCGCCCGTGGAAAATCATGGAAGTCTGTGGCGGCCAGACCCACTCCATCATCAAAAACGGCATCGACCAGATGCTCCCGTCGGCCATCGAGATGGTACACGGTCCCGGCTGCCCGGTCTGCGTCACGCCGCTCGAGCTCATTGACAAGGCTCTCGCCATCGCCGCCCAGCCCGGCGTCATCTTCTGCTCCTTCGGCGACATGCTCCGCGTCCCCGGCACCGAAGGCGACCTCTTCCAGGTGAAGGGCCGCGGCGGCGACGTGCGCGTCGTCTACTCGCCATTGGACGCAGTGGAACTCGCTCAGAAGAACCCGTCGAAGCAGGTCGTATTCTTCGGCGTCGGCTTCGAGACCACCGCCCCCGCCAACGCCATGAGCGTTCACCTCGCCAAGCGCCGCGGCCTCACCAACTTCTCGCTGCTCGTCTCGCACGTCCTCGTCCCGCCCGCCATCGAGGCCATTATGTCGTCGCCCGGCAACCAGGTGAATGCCTTTCTCGCCGCCGGCCACGTTTGCAGCGTCATGGGCTATTGGGAGTACCCACCGCTCGCTGAAAAGTTCCGCGTGCCCATCGTCGTCACCGGCTTCGAGCCGCTCGATCTCTTCGACGGAATCCGCCGCGCCATCGTCCAGCTCGAGTCCGGCCGCCACGAGGTCGAGAACGCCTATAGCCGCGTCGTCACCTTCGAGGGCAATCGCCCCGCGCAGCAGCTCTTGAAAGAAGTCTTCGAGGTAACCGATCGTGCATGGCGCGGTATAGGCGTGATTCCTAAGAGCGGCTGGCGTCTCAACGCCGCGTACCGCGACTTCGACGCCGAGCTGCGCTTCCAGATCTCCGGCATCCGCACCCAGGAGTCGCCGCTCTGCCACTCCGGCGACGTTCTCCGCGGCGCCATCAAGCCGGCCCAGTGCCCGGCCTTCGGCAAGGAGTGCACGCCCCGCCGTCCCCTCGGCGCAACCATGGTCTCCAGCGAAGGCGCCTGCGCCGCGTACTATAACTACGGTCGCTTCCTCTCCGCCGAAGAACTCGCCGGCGCGGGAAAAGGGTAGCTCCTGGAACTTGTTTTAGACAACCTGCTCCGTGTCAGGGCACGACTTCAGTCGTGCCGAAATGGACCCTTAGAATTGGCGGCTTTAGCCCCTGAGGAAGCAGCAGCCTTTCTCTCGGCAACAAAGAGCTAGACGCTGGAAGCTAGGAGCTAGGGGCTGAAAGCTGATAGCTGAAGGCTGAAAGCTTGGGAGTTTCAAACACAATGCCAGATTTCTCCAACTGGTCCTGTCCGCTGCCCCTCGCCGACTACCCCGCCATCGTGATGGGCCACGGCGGCGGCGGCAAGCTCGGCAACGAACTCGTCGAGCATCTCTTCCTGCCTGCCTTCCGCAATCCCGCGCTCGAGAACCTCGGCGACGCCGCTGTCCTCGAAGTCGCGGGCGCGCGTCTCGCGCTCTCCACCGACTCCTTCGTCGTCCAGCCGCTCTTCTTTCCCGGCGGCTGCATCGGCGAGCTCGCCGTCAACGGCACCGTCAACGATCTCGCCGTCTCCGGCGCCGACCCCAAGTTCCTCAGCGCCAGCTTCATCCTCGAAGAAGGTTTTCCGCTCGCCCAGCTCGCCGCCATCGTCGACGCCATGGCCAAAGCCGCCGCAACCGCCGGCGTCCAAATCGTCACCGGCGACACCAAAGTCGTCGAGCGCGGCCACGGCGACGGCTGCTACATCACGACAGCCGGCGTCGGCATCCTTCGTCTGGGCATTGAGGTCGGTCCAAAACGAGCAAAAAACGGCGACGCGGTCATCGTCTCCGGAACCATCGGCGACCACGGCATGGCCATCATGAGCGTGCGCGAAGGCCTCGAGTTCGAGAGCCCCATCCGTTCCGACTGCGCCGCACTCAACGGCATGATTGCCGAAGTTCTCGACGCAGCGGGCACATCTGTCCACGCCATGCGCGATCCCACGCGCGGCGGCCTTGCCTCCACCCTCAACGAAATTGCCGCCTCCTCGGATGTTGGCATCGCGATCGACGAGACCAGCGTGCCCGTTCGCTCCGAGGTCCAGTCGGCCTGCGAGCTGCTCGGCCTCGATCCCGTCTACGTCGCCAACGAGGGCAAGGCGGTTTTCTTTGTCGCGCCCGACGCCGCCGAACGCGTTCTCGCCGTCCTGCGCGCTCACCCGCTCGGCAAAGACGCCGCGCGCATCGGCCACGCCACCGCTGATCACAAGCGGATGCTGGTCGCCCGCACCGTCCTGGGCGCCAACCGCGTCATCCCCACCATGATCGGCGAGCAGTTGCCTCGCATCTGCTGAGCCGATCGTTGCCGATGTCGATTCGCGCCTCTTACGATCTATTGGTTCGTTGTTGCGGGCGGCAGCACCGGCGTCGGAGCCTCGCGTTGCGTCAGCACGATGCGCTTCACCTTGTTCCGATCGATATGCTGGATCGAGCCGCCCACGCGAACTTCCACGTCCATCCCCGAGATGGCGACTAAATCGCCGTTGAGCACGCTGCCGTCGCGCAGTTCGACGGAGTCGAACGATGCGGTACCGAGCTCGAAGCTTACCGTTCCGCCCGAGACGTCGTTGGGCCCAATCTCCAAAGGAAAGGTTCCCGTCATGAAGCCTTCCCTGGAGAATGTCAGCGTATGTTTTCCCGGCCCAACGCTGATCAGGCGCGGAGTGGGGCCTTGTTCTGCTCCATCCAGTTTCAGGGTCGCGCCCTGCGGCGTCGAGTTCACTGTGAGCGTAATGGCTCTCAACGCTTGCGATATCTCCTCGAGCGACACCGACACCGGAATCCCCGACGCAGCGACGGTAGTTTCGAACTTCACGGTTTCGCCGGGGCTCACGTTGCTCAACTCAATTCCGTCCTCGCCCACGCGGACCTTGTCCTTATCGAACAGGTAAAGGCGGAACTTGGCCGACGGAATTGGATTCGAGGATAGGTTTTGCGCAGCCACATCCATCACGTATCCGTGGAGCGCGCCCATGCCGGGAAGCGGCTTGAACTTGCTGAACGTGAAACGCAGGACCGGCGTGCCGGATGCCGGCCAGTCGACGGTCAAAAGCGGCGCATCCTTGGCTAAGACGGGCCCAGCACAGAGCAACAGCAGGACAAACAAACACGCGCCGCGGGATTTCAACTTGAAATGGATCATGACGCAACCATCATAACGGCATTCGCCCGAATCGACTTCAAAGTCCGGCAAGAACGTGATTGCGGCGAGTGCCAAGCCGCCGACCCGCAAATCTGTTCAGACCCTCCCTGTTAGCTCATCGCATTCCGCTAATTACGCCAGTAAGCGGAGCTTTCTCACCATCCGCCCACTCGCCACTCTCCCGCAGCCAATCGCCGCCGATGAATGAGAAGAGGCAAAGACCGTGCGCGCTTCCTAAGAAGCTGCTCACCGTCCGCGCCCGCTCCATCGACCGGAATGCGCCTAAGGATAAGAGCCGCCTCATTCTCCGCCGCCGCGCTTTTGATTGCGGGCTGCGCCGGCAACGCGCGCCTCGACTCGCGACCCGACGCGCAGATCGACGCCTCGGCCGGACACTTCGCGATTCCCGCCGGCCCGTCGGCCCCGCCCGACGAATCCCGCACCATCTCACTCGCGGGCAACGTCCATCCGCTGTCGCAAGCCGCCTTCGACGAGGGCCCCATCGATCCCGCCACTCGCCTCGACCGCCTGATTCTCCTTTTCAAGCTTTCGCAGGCGCAGCAAGCCGCTCTCGACGAATTGACCGACGACCAGCAGGATCCGCAGTCGCCGCTCTATCACCAGTGGCTCACTCCGTCCGAGTTCGGTGCGCGCTTCGGCGTCAATGACGCCGATCTTTCGCAGGTCGCGGCCTGGCTCGCGGCTCGCGGGTTTACCGTCAACGAGGTTCCCGCCGGCCGGCGCATCATCGTCTTCTCCGGAACCGCCGCCCAGGTCACCGGCGCATTTCACACCGAGCTGCGCCACTATGGCGTCAACGGCGTCACGCATCTCGCCAACGCATCCGACCCGCGGATTCCCGCGTCGCTCGCCGATTCGGTCGCCGGCGTCGTCTCGCTCCACGACTTCCGCCGCTCCTCTCTGCTCCGCACGCCCACGGCTTTTAGCGCGCAGCCCAACTACTCCGCCGGCAGCACGCATTATCTGTTCCCCGCGGACTTCGCGTCGATCTACGATCTCAACCCGCTCTACGGTACGGGCGTCGACGGAGCCGGCGCCTCGATCGCCATCGCCGGCCGCAGCAATATCGAGTTGAGCGACGTTGCCACGTTTCGCTCGATGGCCGGGCTCGCGCCGAACACTCCCACGGTCACGCTCGCCGGCGCCGATCCGGGACTGGTCGCGAAGGATCGGGAGGAATCGACGCTCGACGTCGAGTGGAGCGGAGCCGTGGCGCCGGCCGCCGCCATCGATCTCGTCGTCGCGGCTTCCACGGCGACCACCGACGGCGTCGACTTGGCCGCCGCAGCCATCGTGAATCAAGCCTCCGCGCCGATCATCAGCGTAAGCTACCGCACTTGCGAACTGGAGATGGGCGCCGCGGAGCTCGCCTTTTACAACAGCCTTTGGGAGCAGGCGGCGAGCGAGGGAATCAGCGTCTTCGTAGCCTCGGGAGACGCCGGTGCGGCCGGGTGCGACGCCGCCTCCGACACGACAGGTACGCGCGCCGCGGTCAACGGGCTTTGCAGCTCGCCGTTTGCCACCTGTGTCGGCGGCACGGAGTTCGACGAAGGCTCGGATGCCGCCGCGTATTGGTCCTCCGCGAACTCTTCCGCCTACGGTTCTGCGCTCGGATACATTCCCGAGGAAGTCTGGAACGAAAGCGCACTCAACGGCGGATCGGGGTTGTGGGCCTCGGGCGGCGGCGCGAGCATCGTCTACCCGCAACCCTCGTGGCAGGCGAACGTCAGCGGAACCTCCGCGGCCAACGGCATGAGGGCCGTGCCGGATGTCGCGCTTTCGGCAGCCGACCACGACGGCTATTTTATGGTCGAGAGCGGATCGTACTGGATTGTCTCCGGAACCTCCGTGGCGGCGCCGTCGTTTGCCGGCATCATGGCGCTGGTCGTCGACAGCCGGCACGGCGCGGCGCAGGGGAACGCCAATCCCAGGCTATACTCGCTCGCGGGCTCGGCGGACAATGCGTTTCACGCCACCGCGTCGGGAGACAACAGCGTGCCAGGCATTGCCGGCTTCACGGCAGCGGGCGCGGAGTACAATCTGGCCACTGGCCTCGGATCGGTCGACGGCGCATTGCTGATTGGCGCCTGGGGCGCCGCGGACACCGTGCCGCCAACCCTCGCTCTCACTGACTCCTCGCAATCGATAACGCTGCCTCAAGGGAGTTCCGCGGCGCTCGCGCTTACAGTTTCGACCGGGGGATCGTTCTCCGGCAGCGTCGATCTCAGCGTGAGCGGCCTACCTTCCGGCGTCACTTCCTCGTGGTCCGCGAATCCGCTCACCACGGCCGCCGCCGCGAGCACAAGTTCAGTGACGTTGACCTTGACTGCCTCGCCGGCGGCAACTGCCGGATCCTTCCCCATCGTTCTCTCGGCATCGGGAGACAGCCTTACGTCGTCGCAGAACGCGGCAGTCGTCGTTCAACCCCGCGCGAACGGCTGCTTGCGATTCAGCCTGCTGCCGGCGCGGTGCAGGCCGCCTCTGCGGACGTTGATTCGATAGCTAGCTCGCATACCGGCAGTCGAACGCCGGCGCGCGGGCTGGGCCGGCTACGCGAACAGCGCGAAGGCCTGTTCGATTCGCGGCGGCAATGCGGTTGGCGCGTCCGGAAGGGCGGAGCTGATCTCGAGAACCGTCGCCGGATCCGATTTGACGGCCTTCAAGGCCTCCACCGTGGCCGGCCAGTCGATCGTTCCTTCGCCGGGCCACAAGTGTTCGTCCTTCTCGCCGTGATTGTCGTGCACGTGAACCGAGGCGATCCGCTTGCCCAGTGTCGCAATGGCCTCCGCGGTCCCAACCGTCAGATGCGCGTGGCCAAGGTCGAGGCAAACCCCCACATTGTCGAGGTGCCCGAGTTCGAGGATCGCGGCCAGGTGCGCGGGAGTTGTGGCCTCGCTGAGCAGGTTCTCGACTAGCAGCCGCACGCCGAGCGGCCGCGCGTATGCGCCCAGGTGCTCGAGAGCCGTCTGCGCATGTTCGATCGTGTCCTGCGACCAGGCGTCGTCCCTCTCTCCGAGATGAACCACGAGATTCCGCAGCGGAATCCGCTCCGCCGCTTCGAGCGCGCGCTTGATCTCATCCATGGCCGCGATCCGCCTGCTCTTCTCGGGGTGGATCACATTCACGCCGGGAGCGCCGGCGCGGCCCATCTCCCGGTCGGGATAGAGCGGCGCATGCATCGAGTAGGGCTCCAGCGCATTCGAAGCGAACCACTCGGCCAGCTCCGACACGTGCTCGCGGCTGGTGTAGTCGAAGTGCTGCCGTGCCGCGAAAATCTCCACGGCCTGCGCGCCGGCCCGGTCCGCCAGTTCAAGAAGCCCCGGGTGCAGGCGATGGTTCAGGAATAAATGAGTCGATAAAGCCCGTAACATCTTCGAGCGGCCCCTTGCGCCGGGAATGACGGATGAGGATTCCCGGACGTACTTGTATTTTCGCATCTTTCCTGGCGCCCTCCCGCGAATCCGCTGTTGCGTCGGATGGTCCAGAGGCGTCCGCCTTCCGGCTCCGAAGGACATCGCTCCGCCGTCGCGCACCAGCATCGTGCCATGCGTCGCGGCATCGTCCCGGCGATGACCGGCTATGATCGAAACTGTCATGGTCGCCTCGAAGGTCCATATCCGGCTTTTGGGAGTTTGAGCGCGTGGACGGAGTCTTCTGGATCGAAGGAAAGGTGCCTGTGGGCTTGGCCATTGTGCTCCGCCCGCAGGGCGACGATCTGCTCAAGGACGAGCTGCTGCGCATGAATCGGAGCGGCGTTGACACGCTCGTCTCGATGCTCGACCCCACCGAGGCCATCTTCTTCGGCCTCGGGGACGAAGGGCCGCTTGCCGAACAGGCGGGCATGTGCTTCCTCTCCTATCCCATCCTCGACGTGCACGTGCCTGCCAATACCGGTTCCTTTCGCGCCTTCGTGTCGGGTCTGGCCGATCGTATTCGCGCCGGCGAGCGAATCGGCATTCATTGCCGCGGAAGCATCGGCCGCTCCACCGTCGCCGCGGCGTGCACGCTGATTCACCTCGGATGGAAAGCGAAGGACGCTCTGGCGGCAATTCAATCGGCGCGCGGCTGCGAGGTTCCCGACACCAACGAACAGCGGCGCTGGATTCTGAAGTATCAGGCCCGACCATGACCCCGGCGTCGCCAAAGCTGATCCTCGATCTCAGCTTTCCGCATCGCTGGAGCGCCGAGCTGCTCTCCGCGCGGCCGCCGATTCTACCCCAGCGCCGTTTCGTCTATCCGCGGGCCGCCGAAGAGGTCGAGCGCGGCGCTCTCGAGGTCCTCGTCCGTCCCGAAGCGGCCGGCGCCGAATCATTTCTCGCCACCTGCGCACTAGGCTTTCGCGATCCTGCGGCTCCTAGCGGCCTCTGGTCCACTCCGGAACCGGAAAAACTCTGCGCGGTCGCCGGAGGCTATGCCTACCTCATCGACACCGCCGCGCCGGAACGCTTCGCGATGATCCCCTATCGTCCGGTGCTCCAGGTCCTGCCGGTCGTCGAAGCCGGCCTTCTGCTCTTTGCCGGCCATCGTTCGATTCTCGCGTGGGGCGGAGATGGCCAGGCGTGGGAATCGGAGAAGCTCTCCGACGAAGGCGTGACGATCGTTAGCGTCGAGTCCGGCGTGCTGCGCGGCGTGGGATGGGAGATGCGGAGCGACCGCGAAAGGCCGTTCGTGCTCGACCTGAGCAGCGGGTTGCTCATTCCTCCGCGGTTTGCCTGACCGACAGCCCGCTGACGGGGTTCGCGGCGGAAATCTGCTCTCCCGCCGGCGCCAGCTTCTCGTACGCCTCGTACACGCCTTCAAACACCGAGTCCCAGCTCGCGGTCAGCGCGTAGGCGCGCGCCGCCCGCTGCATCTGGGCCAGGCGCCCCGGAGCGGCGAGCAGCCCGGCGATCACGGCGGTGAACTGCTCGTCGGGCACAATGCGGCCCGTCTCTCCGTCGCGGACGATGGTGCGCGGGCCGCCGTCGGGGGTCACGATCGCGGGCACGCCGCTGGCCAGCGCCTCCAGCACCACGTTGCCGAACGTGTCGGTGTGCGACGGAAAGACGAACAGGTCCATGTTCGCGTACGCCGTTGCCAGCGCTTCTCCGCGCAGCACGCCCGTGAACTCCGCCTGCGGCAGGCGCTCACGCAGCCAGGCCTCGTCGCCGCCATGGCCGACGATGAGAAAGCGGAAGTTCGTCACGCCCAGGCGTTCGAGCTCTTTTTGGATTTCGACCAGCAGGGCAATGTTCTTCTCGACCGACAGGCGACCGACAAATCCGAGAATGTGGTCGCGGTCCTCTGGGCTGCGGGCGCGCCGCCTGGGATGGAAGAGTTCGGCGTCGACGCCTCGCGGCATCAGATGGCACGGCCGCCCCGTGCTCTTCTCGAGCAGAGCGCACAGCTCGGGATTGGGAGCGAACAGAACGCGCGCCGCGGAGTAAAACCTTGCGATCGCCGCCAGCGTCAGGTCTTCGATCCTCCGCCCGGTGGCGGCCGATTGGCGCTCGGGAAGCAAGCGCAGAAACCAGTCGGCACGGCGCGCCGCGTACTCGTGCACATTGGTGTGCCAACTGGCTGCCAGCGGCAGACGCAAATGATGCGCCAGGCCCGCGCCCAGCATCCCGACCTCGCTCGGTCCCGTGATGTGGATCAGGTCGGGCCGGAACCGCTCCAGCACTTCGCCGATCACAGGGACGTGGCGTAGAAACGCAGGATCGAAGCGCAGATCCTTTTCGAGCGCGACGGAGAGGAAGCCGCGGGGCAGCTCGAGCGTCCACACGCCGCCCTCGCCGGTGACCGCCTGTGCCCGGCGCACCGAGGGCGCCGCGGCGCGCACGCACAGGAAAGGAAGATTGCGCCGGCGCGCAAAGGCTTCGAATTGCCGGCTGGTGTGGGCGACTCCGTTCACTTCGTGAAACGAGTCGGGGAAGTAAGCCACGCGGGGCGCCGGAGCGCTCGATTCGGGAACCGCACAGGCGAAGTCAAGGGTGCCGGTGGCGCGGGGACGATCGGCAGGCGTGTCTGTGCCAGCTCCGCTAACCACGCCAACTCCGCTAGCTCCGCTCACTCCGCCGCTTCCGTCAGAACTCGTGCTCGCCGAGAGCCAGGCGCAACTGGTTCGATTCGCTCCAGGCCAGCCGCAATCCGCCCGACACCAGCCCGCGGCCCATCAGTTGCACCAGAGCGATTCCGGCGCCGATGGCGCGCGGCGCTGTCCCGCTCGGCCACAACTCGCTCAATGGCCTCAGGGCGCCATTCGCGTCGGGATGGAAGACCCGCTCGTCCCACGTGCGCGAGCCCTGCGGAAATTCGGGATAGTGGCGGATGACGTCGATCGTCGACTGCAGGATGCGGTGCTTCCAGGGTTCGGCATACTGCGGAAGGAAGAGCACGCTGCTCCGCTTCTCGCGGCGCACCTCGTGCACAAACTCCGTGAAGCTCGTCGCGTGGCTCAGGTTGATGTTGGCGTTGGGCTCCACGCCGTGGCGGTCGCCGCCGGAGACCAGCAGCATGTTCCACTTTTCCGCCAGCCGCCGCACCGCGCGGTTCTCGTCCCAGTTCCGCAGGCCATTCAACTCCAGCGCGTGAAGGTATGCGCCATTCTTCTGCAGGAACTCACCAACCAGAAACTGGTGCTTTTCCTGGCCGATCAGGTAGAGGTCCCACAATGGGTGGTTAAAGACCACGAGCACGTTCGGCTCCTCGTTGAGAGCCGCCAGAATCTCGGTCAGCCGCGCATCGCTGGGATCGGCGGTGAACTTTTCCAGCGTCGCCATCCACTCCGCCGCGCGGGCGCTGGGCAGGTTGTGCACGCCCAGATGGAAGGATTGCATGCCGCCGTACGGCGCGCTCCACTCCACCGAAACCGGGATCTGCCGCGCGCTGGGTACGGTGCGCAAAAGCATGGGCGCCTTGATCGTGTCGTGGTCGCTGATCGAGACCATCGGCGCCAGGTCGAGTTTCTCAATCTGCCGCGACTCCAGGTCGAAGGCCAGCTTGGGAGTCATGGGCGGCACCCAGTAACTCGTCGCGTAGTCCACGCGGATGCCGTGCATCTGCTCTGCGCGACGCTCCAACCGGGATAGCAGGGGACGCATCACCGGATATTGGTTGCCGAAGTTGGCGAGAAAATCCAGCGTCTCGCGCGATTGATTGGTATGGCTGTGCAGGGATACACCAGACCGAAAGCCCTGGGAAGCGTTCGTGTCGCGCCAGAGATACGAGATGGTCGAAGCAGGCATTTCCGCTCCTTGGCACCGTACGATTTCCACAGTTAGTATCCCTTTCCAGCCGTGAATCTCCGGTTAAGGACGTGCGAATTGCCGTTCAAATGAAACCGCATTGGACTCAAAGAAGTTACCAAAATACCGGGAATCCCGGACGAAAGGCTACCGATTCCCGATTGGCCGCTTCGTGCGATGGCTCTCGCAAGGGGATTTCTTTATTGCTGGGCTTTCAAATTAATTGCACGTCGCGTGCCAGGCCTTCTTCAGATTACAGGGCGTTCGTGAAATTCCAGTTAAGAGCCGAGCCGAAGCTCGCGCGGCGCCGCCGGAATCCGCGCCACAGCGCAGCTCACCAGGCTCATGGCCGCCCAACGGCTAGCCGGTCAGCCCTTGTTCTTCGGAAACTCCGCGCCGAGAAAGTCGTCCACGTTCCAGCCGGCCATCAGATCTTCGTCGTGCGCCGCCTTCCTGGCCTCGGATTGCGCAGCCCCGGCCGCTTCCTCCGCAAGATAGTTCTCCGTCAGGCCCTTCTTGAGCAGCTCGAATGCCTGTTCCGGCGAGTCGGCGAACTGGAAGAGCTCGATGTCTTTCGGAGAAATCGCGCCGGTGTCCACCAGCACTTCGAGATTGAAGACGCGCTTCCAGTATTCGGGGCCGTAGATGACCACCGTCACCTTCTTGGTGAGCTTCTGGGTCTGGACCAGGGTGAGGATCTCGAACATCTCGTCCAGCGTGCCGAATCCACCGGGAAATACGACCAGAGCCTTGGCCAGATAGGCAAACCACAGCTTGCGCATGAAGAAGTAGTGGAACTCGAAGTTCAGCGAAGGCGTGATGTAGGGATTCGGCCTCTGCTCGAACGGCAGCAGGATGTTCATGCCGATGGTTTTGCCGCCGGCTTCATAGGCGCCGCGGTTGGCCGCTTCCATGATGCCGGGACCGCCGCCCGATGTGACCACGAAGCGGTGCTTCCGTGAAGGGATGGTCTTTGCCCACTGGGTCAGCAGTTGCGCGAGCCGCCGCGCGTCCTCGTAGTAGCGGGCCATCTCCAGCGCGGCCACGGCGCGCTTGCGCTGCAGTTCGCTGGCTTTGCCCGCGGCAATCTCGAGCGCCTTGGCGGGCTGCTCATGGCTGGGCGCCGGTTGCGTGGAGCCGGTGTTGTCCAGCAGCTCCAATGCGTGGTCCGCCTCTTCGCGCCCGCGAAAGCGCGCCGAGCCGAAGAACACGACCGTGTCCTGAATCTGTTCGCGGCGAAAGCGGGACAGCGGCTCCTGAAACTCCGACACGATCCGGATGATGCGCCCGTCGGCGCTGTTCAGGAACGCCGAATTCTCGTACGCCAGCGGCGCGCATTCCAGCGGCGGCGGAGCCCCGTTTCCGGGAATGACCGCGCGTGGCGCCGCTGCAGCGGCTGCGCCCTGAGAAGATCCGGCAGGCCTCTTCAGGCTCTCGATTTCTTGTTCCCTTGCGCCCTTGTTTCCTTGTTCTCTGCTTTTCATCGCTCAACCGTCCCGATGACGAATGGCGTCCTGGAACGCAATCCAAAGATTCAGGAGACCGAGCCCAGATACGATGCCGCGCACCGCGCCGCTGGCGGCAAAGTCGGCCAGCGCGGGAAAGCGCAGAAAGATTGGGTTCTGGTCCCAGAAAGTGTGTGACCACGGAGCGTAACAGACCGCCAACCCGATGTACATGCGCAGCATGACCCGCAGGAACAACTCGGCGCGCTCCAGCCAGCGCGGAACGTGGTGGGGCGGTTGCGAGGCAGCTTTCGGCGCGGTCGCCGTATCCTGCAAAAGATCCGATGCCGGTCCGGGCAGAGGAGCCGGGCTCACTGCGAGCGTCGAAGATGGCGATTCCGGCTGCTGCTGCATTCGATTGCTTCGATCCGTGGTCCCCGATGTAATGGAATCACAACCACTTACCGTCTATCGCGGGTCCAGGCGCCGGACGCGGACAACGAACTCGGCATTGTGACACCGTATTGCCACGGTAACACAGCAACGCCCGGAGCGCAGGAGCCGGACCTCTTCGCCTTGCGCCCCGCGAGCGCGGTTCTCAAAACGCATCAGAAGCGATAGAACACGCCTCCCATGGGCTCGTAGATCTGGGTGTTCGCGGTCGTCGCCGGATAGAGGGTCGAGAGGCCGGGCGCTTTGGTCAGGTTGCCGCGAACCTGTAGGCGCACGCCAAAATGCTTGGCCGCGCTCCAATCCACGCCGGCGCCGTAAATGTAGACCGGTCGGGCCACCGTTGTGACGGAATAGGGGCTGTTGCCGGGCACTGTGATCAACAAGCCAATGCCGCCCAAAGCGAACGGCCGGATCTGCCCTTTCGGGATCGAGACCTGCCAGTCGACGGCGACTTCGTTGGCTTTGCCGTTGACTTTCAGCGTTGAATATCCGCAAACGTAGCCGCAGGAAGCAGCGGGTGCATACGTTTGGTTGGCCGGATTGAAACTGTAGGCAAACTCGTAGCCGACGAGCGGATTCACAATGTGGCGCAGCTCGAACAACCCTCCTTCCGAGTTCTCCGGCGTTTGCTGGGTGCCATGTCCGTTGCTGCTGCTGGTGAGAGTCGCGAAACCGCTCACCGCAACATCGGTCTGCGCCTGGGCCGATGCGCTGAACAGTGCCGCCGCAGCGATCGCCGCGAACGCGCCTTGCATCCAAATCTTCATCCGAATCACAGCCTCCTGGTCTGATTGCCCTATCTTTGTTTACCTGCCGGAAACCCGCCCTCTGCTATCTTCAACGTTATTCGACGCAGAGACAAGCCGAACCGGTGGTTTGCCGCACGCCGCCGGATCGGAATTCACGATTCCGCCCCGGGCCAGACGGCTCATGACATCGCGGGCAGTCCCGCGAGCGCCATGGCGATTTCCTCCGCCGGATACTCGTAATTCTCCAGTTTACCGGCCTGGTAGTCGATATAGGATTGCATATCGAAGTGGCCGTGCCCGCTCAGGTTGAAAAGAACGGTGCGCGGCTTGCCTTCCGCCTTGGCTTCCAGCGCCTCCCGGATGGCGACGGCAACGGCATGGTTCGCCTCCGGCGCGGGCACGATGCCCTCGGCGCGGGCAAACTGAATGCCGGCGGCGAATGCGTCGAGCTGCTGGACGGTCGTCGCATCGGCCAGGCCGAGATCGATGACGTGCGAGACCAGCGGCGCCATGCCGTGATAGCGCAGGCCGCCGGCATGAATGCCGGGAGGGATAAACGTGCTGCCCAGGGTGTGCATCTTCACCAACGGCGTTAGATGCGCGGTGTCGCCAAAGTCGTAGGTGAATTGGCCCTTGGTCAGGCTGGGACAGGCTGCCGGTTCTACGGCCACCACGCGCGCATGGCACTTGCCCTTCAGCTTGCGTCCCAGGAACGGCATCACCAGCCCGGCAAAGTTCGATCCGCCGCCGGTGCAGCCGATGATCACGTCGGGTTCGTCACCCGCCAGAGCAAGCTGCTCGATCGCTTCCTGCCCGATCACCGTCTGATGAAGCAGGACGTGGTTCAGCACGCTCCCCAGCGCGTACTTTGTTCCGGGGTCCTTGGCCGCAACCTCGACGGCCTCCGAAATGGCGATGCCCAGCGAACCCCTGGAGTCGGGATGCTCGGCGAGAATGGCCCGGCCCGCATCGGTATCCGTGCTCGGGCTGGCTGTGACCGAGGCGCCAAAGGCCTCCATCAGCGCGCGCCGGTAAGGCTTCTGGTCGTAGCTCACCCGCACCATGAAGACCTTGCAGTCGAGTCCCAGGAACGAGCACGCCATCGCCAGCGCCGAACCCCACTGGCCGGCCCCGGTCTCGGTCGAAAGGTGCTTCACCCCTTCCTGCTTGTTGTACCAGGCCTGCGCCACGGCGGTATTGAGCTTGTGCGACCCGGCAGGGCTGACGCCTTCGTACTTGTAATAGATGCGCGCCGGTGTATCCAGCGCTTTCTCCAGCCGCCGCGCGCGGATCAGCGGTGAAGGACGCCACTGCGCATAAATCTGCCGCACCTCTCCGGGAATCTCGATCTCGCGCTCGGTGCTAACCTCCTGAAGGATCAGGGCCATGGGGAACAGCGGAGCCAGATCGGCCGGCCCAAGCGGCTGGTGCGTGCCGGGATGCAATGGCGGCGCGGGAGGCTTGGGCAGATCGGCAACAATGTTGTACCAGGCTTGGGGGATACGGTTCTGCGGCAGGTTGTACTGAATCGTCTCCATGCCCATCATTCTACAGGGGCGCGCGGGGAGGCGATGGTGTGGATCGTCACGGCCGGCGCCGGCTCCCTGTGGCACTCGTCACTGCCGGGACCACAGGCCCATTTGTAGTCTTTGAATGGAGTTCAAAAGGAGAGCCGATGTCGGGAATCGCCGTGGAGAACGCAAAGACCGTCGAGAATCTGCTTGCTGCCTTCGAGGGCGAATCGAACGCCCACGCCAAGTACACCGCCTTCGCGGCCAAAGCCGATGCCGAGGGATGGCATGGAGCCGCCAGCCTGCTTCGGGCCGCCGCTCTCGCCGAGCAGATTCACGCCGCCAATCATGCGCGCGTCATCAAGCAGTTGGGCGGAGTGGCCAAATGCGAGATTCATCCCGTGGACGTGAAGGGCACGCTCGAGAATCTCCAGGCGGCGCTCGCCGGCGAGCAGTACGAGATCGATAGCATGTATCCCGGCTTCCTGGCCGAAGCGGAGGAGCGCAAGAATACGGCCGCCATCCGGACGTTCCACGGTGCAATGGAGGCCGAGAAGACCCACGCGCGGCTTTATGCCGGGGCCATCGCGCTCGTCGAAGCCGGAAAGAAGGATGCATGGGTCGGCGCAGCGCGGGAGTTTTATGTTTGCCCGGTGTGCGGCTACACCTCTGAGACTCCCGACGAGCACGATCGCTGCCCGGTCTGCAACTGCCCCTGGGAGCGATTCGAAAAGATCCAGTAGCGCAACGATCCGGAATCGCTGACGGAGAATCCATCCAACTCAAACCATGAGCCGCTACGGATTCTCTGGTAGCCAGTTGTCGTGTCCCTGACTAGGGTTCGTCGTCGTAGATGTGCACCTCGATCGCTCCGCCCTCCACCTGCCGCGCACGAAACATCCCCGGCGTGTTGAAGCTCCACGCAAGCTGGCCGTCGGGCGCGACCGCGATGACGCCGCCTTCGCCGTGGACCGGCGCGAGCCGCTTGTGGATGACTTCGTCGGCCGCTTGCTGCAAGGTGAAGCCTTTGTACTGGACCAATGCGCAGACTTCGCGCGCGACGGTGTAGCGGATGAAGTACTCGCCGACGCCGGTCCCGGAGATGGCGCACGACTGATTCGACGCATACGTGCCGGCGCCGATCAGCGGCGAGTCGCCCACGCGGCCGGGCATCTTGCCCTGCAATCCGCCCGTGGATGTGCCTGCGGCGACGTTGCCCTGCCGGTCGAGCGCGACCACGCCCACCGTGCCGAACCGGTGCGTATCCGCGGACTCCTCAAGCTGCGCCACCGGCGCAGCCGGGCCCGGCGCAGGCGCCCCGGCGGGACGTGGCGGAATCGGCTTGCCTTCCTTTTGGAGTTGCCTGACCAGCGACTGCCACCGGCTCTCCGTAAAGAAGTACGCCGCGGGTTCTTGCTCCATTCCGGCCTGCGTGGAATAGGCATCGGCGCCGGGACCGGCGAGAAGAACATAAGGCGTCTTCTCCATGACGGTGCGAGCCAGCGTGATGGGATAGCGGGTATGCGTGACGCTCGCGACGGCGCCTGCGCGGAGAGTTGCGCCATCCATAATGGCGGCGTCCAGCTCTGTCGTGCCCGCCGAAGTAAAGACCGCTCCGTGCGCGGCATTGAAGAGCGGGTCGTCCTCGAGGACGCGGATCGCGGCTTCGACGGCGTCCAGCGACGAGCCTCCGCGATCGAGCACCGCTGCACCCGCCGCGACGGCTTTGGCCAGCGAAGCTCGATAGTTCTTGTCGCCGTCCGGGCCGAGCTTCGCGCGTTCGATGTCTCCCGCCCCGCCGTGGACGACGATGGCCCAGTGCCGGGCCTGCAGCGGTTGCGCGGAAGCCGGCGCGGCAATCATCAGCCCTCCAACAAACGCCCAAATGAACGATCTCATCGCTTGATCCCCCGGCAGTCTCCTGCGTTAGGGGTTTCATGGAGCCACTCTGCCCGCCACGCACAGCTGCTCATCCATGCTATCGCGAGGCTGCGCTTCCTGGCGTTCCCGATCGCGTAATTGGTTTAATCTCCTTCTAGCGGTCGCATCCGGAGGCCGGACTTGAAACTAAATATCGCCACGCTGGGTGTGTTCACAGTTGCCTTGGCGTTTTTTGCCGCGCATGCCTCCCGTTTTGCCTGGGACCCCGCACGCATCGCAGGCTTTGCCATAGCCATTCCCGCCTTCTTGCTGCTTGTCCTGGCGCGAATCCAACTCGGTCGCGCTTTCAGCGTCCGCGCCAAAGCGAATACGCTCGTGACCACGGGCCTCTACTCCCGCATTCGCAACCCCATCTACGTTTTCGGCTCGCTCATGATTCTGGGCATTGTCGTCTGGACAGAGCATCCCTGGCTATTCCTCGTCTTCGCCGTCCTGATCCCGCTTCAGGTCCGTCGCAGCCGCAAGGAAGGACAGGCGCTGGCCGAGAAGTTCGGTGCGGAGTATCTCGAATACAAACAGAAGACCTGGTTCTGACCCGCTCCCATTGCCGGCCGCTGTCCGCTTCGTTGAGCTCCTGTGAAGCTAGGGTTGTGCGCTTCAGCTTCGAACGGGCCGATGAATCGCGCTTCTACAGGCCAGGGTCGAAACCGGCGGCGCCCGTCCCGCGTTGGCCAGCCGGCACGTGCTTCATCCACTCCCGTGTTCCCGCGTAGCGGCAGGACTCTGACGCCGCCTTCGCCGCCTCCGCCAGAGACTCCACGAACCCCAGCCCCGCTGCCGAAAAGAAGCAATACGCGCCATGAAAGATGTCCCCGGCGCCCATCGTATCCTCCGCTTCAACCTGCGGAACGCCCAGGCCGCCAGCGGACTGGCCGGACCAGTATTGGATGGGTCCGTCCCCATCCGTGATCGCGATCTTCGCCACGCCGCAATCCCTCAAATACTGAATCACGTCGTCTTTTGAGAAGCAGCCCGGCGGAAGAAAGTTGGCCGAGCAGATGGCGGTGTCGATGTTCCGGAGCAGATTCTCCGTTCCGTCTTTCCAGCTTCCGCCATCAAGGACGGTTGGAATTCTCCGCTCGCGCGCCGCCGCGGCCCACGCCTGGCACGCCTGCAGGTAATGGCCGTCGACCAGCACGATGCGCGTCTCCTCGCAAACAGACTTGTCGGCCTCCGCGGGGCGCGCCGCGATCCGCGTGGCGTTCGCCGACACAACGCTGCGGTTCCCGAGGCCGTCTACGACAACCGACGACAGAGCGGGAACTCTTTCGAAGTGCGGGTTCAAATCGATCAACCGAACCGAGTACTTCTCCAACTCCTGGCGCACGACGCTCGCCAGGGCGTGGCGCCCGACCGTCGTGACCAGCGTCGGCTTGCCGCCCAGATGAGCGAATGTAACGGCGGCGTTCGTGGCCGGTCCGCCCACAAGAACGTCCTGGCTGCGCGCCGCGACTTTTGTGTTGGTCTCGGGGAACTCATCGACGTTATAAACGATGTCGATCGTCGAGAGCCCGACAAAAACGCCGCTTGTCATTCTTCACCCACCTCGCTGAAGCCTGTCCCCGTCATTTTAGTCTGCCGCCGCTGCACTTGCGGGACGCCGTCTGGTATTCGGCGCCCGCGCTCCGTCCTTGGCGGTAGTACCCCGGGCGGTGGAGAATGCTTAAGTCTCTGAAATTGAGCTGCGGGTCGCATGCCGCTCGGCGGCGGATTGTCCGGTGGGCGCGGAACCCGGCAAGGAAGGTTCGATGCACTCTGTTTGGTTTGGGGAATTCATGGGCACCCTGGTACTGATGGTGCTGGGCAACGGCGTGAATGCCGGCGTGACGCTGCGCAAGTCTTATGCGGCGGATACGGGCTGGCTTGTGATCACCACCGGGTGGGCTCTGGGCGTGCTGTGCGGCGTCTTGGTCGCGCAGGCGTTCGGAAGCCCGGGCGCGAACCTGAATCCTGCGATCACACTCGCCGCCGCCGTCAACACCGGAAACTATGGCCAGCTGCTCCTCTATTGGTCCGCGCAGTTGCTGGGCGCTATGAGCGGCGCGGCGATTGTCACCCTCCACTATGCGCCGCACTGGCGTTTGACACCCGACCCAGCGGCCAAGCTGGGAGTCTTCTGCACCAACGCGGCGGTGCGTAGCCCGCTGGCGAATATCTTCAGCGAAATCGTCGGCACCGCGGTACTCGTGATTGTGGCGGCAGCCATCTCCTCGCATGGCGTAGCGGCGAACGGGCCGGCCCCCGGATTGGGACCCTGGCTGGTCGGTAGCCTGGTGTGGGGCATTGGGCTCTCCCTTGGCGGCACCACCGGATATGCGATCAATCCGGCGCGCGACTTGGGACCGCGCATTGTTCACGCGCTGCTGCCGATTCCCGGCAAAGGAGGATCGAATTGGAGTTATGCCGCGATTCCGGCTCTCGCTCCGCTTGCCGGCGGCGCTCTTGCGGGACTGCTGCTGCACTACGCGCATCTGTGAGGCGCCGCAGCGGCTCGGGACCGGACTCTCTCACACAGCCCGCGAAGGCGTGGATCGTGCGGCGTGCATTGCGTTGAGAACTCGCGGCGGATTTATCCCGCTTTTTCCACAAGGGGCGCGCGAGAGCGGTGGCGGTGCCGTCGATCCGCTGCGTGCCGGCGCGGGATCACTCCAGGCAGGACGCGACAACGGCCAACGCTGCGATGGCCGCGGTTTCGGCGCGCACAATCCGCGGACCGAGCGACGCGGCGCGCCATCCGTTGGCATCGAAGAGTGCCTCTTCCGCGGGAGCCCATCCGCCTTCGGGGCCAATTGCCAGCTCCAGCGCGGGCATCTCCTCGCGTGCCGCGTCGATCGCCTCTTCGACCGCGTGGCGCAACGTGGTGGTGCGCTCCTGCTCGGCGAGCACAATCCGTGCGGCTGCGGAAGCTGCGCGCACTCGCGTCGCCAGCGCGGTTGGGTCGTGGATCAGCGGAACGTCGGAGCGCCGCGCCTGCTGCGATGCCTCGAGCGCCACGCGGCGCCATCGCTCCGACCGCTTCTGTGCCGCCTGCGCCAGGTGCTTCTCGGTTCTTTGCGCGATGACCGGCGCAATCGCCGCTGCGCCAAGTTCGGTGGCCTTCTCGATCGCCCACTCCATGCGATCGAACTTGTAGATGGCCAGGACTAAAGTAACGGGCAATGCCGGGTCCGCCTCGAGCTCGGCGGCAAGATTGAACCGCACCTCGCTCTTTTCTCCGTCCAGCGTCACCGCGGCGATCTGCGAATGAAACACGCGGCCGCCGGCCACAACGTCCGCCTCCATGCCGGGCCGCGCGCGAAGCACGCGCGCTAGATGCTCGGCCTGCGCGCCAACGATCGATGCGGTTGCCTCGTCCCAATGCTCGGCGATCCAGCGTCTGCGGGTCATCCTTCTCGTGCAGTCGCACCCTCCATTTTGAGTTTACGGCGGCGGCGCGGCTCGCCTGCGGTCGTCGGCCCGTCGGGAAGATTGCGAATCGCCGCGTCCTGCACGGGTTTCAGCGATTCAGCCTCGCTGTGCGCCCTCGCTGCGATGCCCGCTCTCTTTTGCCGCAAAAACACTAAGGGGAACGCTTCAAGCGTCCCCCTAGAGTGTTGCCTTATGGGTTTGTCGTTCCGCTACTTCTTCTTTGCGGCCTTCTTTGCAGGCTTCTTCGCCGCTTTCTTCGCGGGTTTCTTGGCTGCTTTCTTGGTTGCCATTTGCCTATTCTCCCTTTTCGATGGGTTGCATCGACTCTGCGATTTAGAAACTGCAGATGAAGAATGTATAGATTCACGCGCCATCGATGTCAAGAAAAAAACGACGTGCGAGTGAAAAAAAGATCAACATCGTTCCGGAGACAAATCGAAGGCCGAGGCGATGTCGAAGTCGAGACTCGAAGATCGGATCGAAAACTGCGCGCCATCGGATCGCATCGGACGCATGCGCGCTTTCATTTTCCGCAAGCGGCGGCAGCGCGTTCCCTCACCAATTGCGCAAGCGTTCCCGCGTCGCGGCGCTGAATCAAGTCGTCGAGATACGGTTGGCGATCTTTGGAATTTTTCTGGAGCAGCAGTTCGTAAACGTGCAATGCGCCCTCAACGCCCGCCTGATACTCGGCCATGCGGTCGTCTTTCTTATCGAGATTCTCAAGGACGAACTCCGCCTGTCCCATGAATTCTCCGCCGAAGATCGTGTTCGAATCCTTCTTGTCGCCCTTGGGGAGCTTGTCGAGAATCGTGCAGACATGCACCGTCAGGTCCGGAACATCTGCAAACCACTTCAGGACCCAGCCAAAACGATCCTTCGCCTGCGGGCCTAGCGGGTCCGCTTGCCACTGGTGAATGAAATCGAGTGCCTGCCTGCGCTCATCGGACGTGGAAGGGCCTCGGCGATCCTGTGCAAACGAAGCGACAGGCACGATCAGGAGGGTACATCCTGCGAGGACTGCGGAGATACTGCGCATAAACATGGCTGGATTCCTTGCCAGCCAAGCTACACGACATCCCGTGCCGGTGCAAGGAACAGCAAGCGGCCCCGCCAGCTTGGCTCCTCTCGCTTGCTGCCTATTCCATGAATTCGCGGACGAAGCTGTTCTCGCTGTGCAGAAGCTCGTCGAGCGATCCATCGAAGATGAGCCGCCCCTCCTCGAGCATAAGGAAGGTCGTGTTCGGGTTGGTCTGTCCCGCGGGGAGCGGGACCATGCAATCCTGCTCGGCGTCGAAGCGGTGGCTGCAGAGGGCCAGGGCGTCCTGCAGGCGGTGCGTCACCAGCAGGGCGGGCGTTGCATGGACGTCGCGCTGCTTGACGATCAGTTCGATGATGGTCGTCGAGGTGACGGGATCCAGACCGCCGGTCGGTGAGTCGTAGAGGATGAGCTCCGGCTCGTGGATCAGGGCGCGCGCGATCGCCACCCGCCGCTTCATGCCTCCCGAGAGGCTCGAAGGAAAGAGACTGAAAGTTTCTGCCAGGCCGACGAAGCTGAGCGCCTCCCGGACGCGGGTGTCGATCTCCTCTTCGGGGAGGCGCTCCTGGATCAACTGGTAGCCGACGTTGTCGCGCACGGTGAGCGAATCGAAGAGCGCGCTCTCCTGGAAGACCATTCCGGCGCGGGCGCGCAAGGGAAACAACTGCTCCTCGGGCATGTGCGAGATGTCTTCGCCGAAGAGCAGCACTCCTCCAGTTTGCGGGCGGATCAACCCGAGGATGGTCTTGAGCAGGACGCTCTTGCCCACACCGGCGGGCCCGAGAAGGATCCGCGTCTCCGCGGGCGCCACGGAAAAGGTGATGTCCTCAAGTACGGGCCGGCCGTCGAAGGCCACGGATACGCCGCGCAGGGCGGCAACCGACCCGGCGTCGGCCTCTGGGGCCGCGGTTGGCGGAGCGGGAGCGGCGGCTGGGCTCATGAGGGAAAGATCGAGAGCAGGATGTGGGTAATGAGGAAGTCGACGAAGATGATCAGCACCGACGAGTTGACCACCGCCAGAATCGTAGCGCGGCCTACGCCCTGGGTCCCTCCGGTCGTTCTCATGCCGTAGAAGCAGCCCGTGGACCCCAGGATGTAGCCGAAGAACAGGGGCTTCACCAATCCCTGAATGATGTCGGGATAGTGGAGGTGCTCGTAGGCCATGTGAAAGTACTGGGTGCCGTTCTGATGATTGAGGAACACAGTCACGGCGGCTCCGCCCATAATGCCGAATGCGTTGGCCACGATGGTCAGCAGCAGGAGCATGACGATGCTGGCGAAGATGCGCGGAGTAACCAGCTTGCGCATCGGATCCACGCCCAGCGCGCGCATGGCGTCGATCTGCTCAGTGACCACCATGGAGCCAAGCTCACTGGCCATCGACGATGCGTTCCGGCCGGCGACCATGATGCCGGTCAGAACGGCGCCGAGTTCGCGGATCATGGTGATCGAGACGAATTGGCCGGTGACCACCGTAGCGCCGAACTCCGCCAGAGTCGAAGCCGATTGCAGCGCAAGAACGCCGCCGGTGAAGAAACCGCATAGGATGACAATGGGCAGCGAACCGACGCCGATGATGTCGGATTGAATCAGGAAATCCGACCAATAGATGGGGGGCCGGAAAAGATTCATAAACGCCCGCCCCGCGAATATCGAGTATTCCTGGACCGTAAGAACGATTTGTTTGGCGGTGCGGTCGATCGCGTGAATCGCCATGCGGTGCCAACCTGACGGTTGAGTATGGATGCGGCGCTTCCGAGGACAGAATACGGCATTGGGCCGATTCCGTGCCGTTCCCCATTGGCGCGCATTCCGGGCTCGACCGCATATACAATCGAATCTGTATGATCCGTTTCTCGACAGCCGGCGAATCTCACGGAGAGGCTCTCATCGCACTGGTCTCCGGATTTCCCGCTGGCGTGCCTGTCGATCTCGACTTTGTGAATCGCGAGCTTTGGCGGCGTCAGCAAGGATACGGCCGCGGCGGACGCATGAAAATCGAGACCGATCAGGCGCATGTTCTGTCGGGCGTTCGCCATGGCAGGACCATCGGTTCTCCGATCGCCATTCAGATCCTCAATCGCGACTGGAAGAATTGGCAGGAGAAGCTGCCCGTCGAGGCCGGCGACCCCGCAAAGCATCGCGCGGTTGCGTCGCCTCGGCCCGGCCATGCCGATCTGGCCGGAGCGCTTAAATACAACTTTCCCGACGCCCGTTATGTACTGGAGCGTGCTTCGGCGCGCGAGTCCACGGCGCGCGTGGCCGCCGGAGCATTCGCCAAGCTCCTTTTGCGCAATCTGGGAATCGATGTGGCGAGCCACGTGACCCGCGTGGGCCGCGTCGAGCTCGACCGTGACGCCACGTGGGACGAGATCGCTGTCCTTGCCGGAAAAGAGGAAGTCGTCCTCGCCTGCGTCGACGCGGCCACGGAAGCGCGCATGAAGGAAGAGGTGGACGAGGCGAGTCGCGCGGGCGATACCGTGAACGGCGTATTTGAAGTCGTGGTCCACGGCGTTCCAGCCGGCCTCGGTTCCTATGCGAATTGGGACGAGCGTCTCGACGGTCAGCTTGCCTGGGCCGTGATGAGCCTGCAGGCCGTCAAGGCCGTTGAGATCGGCCGTGGCGTGGCGGGCGCGGCGAATTTCGGGTCCCGCGTCCACGATCCCATCCACTACGCCGCCGAAAATCCGCCGGGACGGCCCACGCGGTTCACGCGCCCGCACAACAACGCGGGCGGCATCGAAGGCGGCGTCTCCAACGGCGAAGACATCGTAGTTCGCGGCTACTTGAAGCCCATCTCCACCTTGCGCCAGCCGCTCGAATCGGTGCGCTTCGATACCCGCGAGCCCGCCAGCGCAAGCTACGAGCGAAGCGACATTTGCGTGGTTCCGGCCGCGGGCGTGGCCGCCGAGGCCATGGTCGCCCTGGTTTTGGCTAACTTGGCGCACGAGAAATTCGGCGGCGACTCCCTCGCGGAGTTGCAACGGAACTTCCGGGGATACATCGAACAAATAGGGAGCTTTTAGCAGCAGCAATGATCCTGACAATCGTGAAATATCCCGACCCCGTGCTGGAGCAGCCCGGCGAACCTGTGACCGAGTTCAACGGCGAATTGTGCAAGCTCGTGGCCGACATGTTCGAAACAACTTACGCCTCGCAGGGCATAGGCCTGGCCGCCCCGCAGGTGGGCGTGTCGAAGCGCCTCGCGGTCATCGATCTGAGTATGGGAAAGGACCCCGCGCAGAAGCTCGTCCTGATCAATCCCGAGATCATCTCTAGCGAAGGCAAGCAGTACGAGGAGGAGGGCTGCCTCAGCTTCCCCGAGATTCGCGAGAAGGTGGTCCGCGCCGCCAAGGTTTGCGTCCGCGCCCAGGATGAGCACGGGAAGTGGTTCGAGTTGGACGGCGATGAGTTGCTCGCGCGCTGTTTCCAGCACGAGATCGACCACGTCGACGGCGTCATCTTTCTCTTCCGTATGAGCGCCCTCAAGCGCAGCCTGAATCTACGCAAGATTCGCAAAATGCAGAGCGAGGGTACCTGGTAAGACTGCCATGACGAACGCCGGGAACGGACTCAAGCTCGTCTTTTGCGGCACTCCGCAGTTTGCCGTTCCCACATTCGAGGCGCTGCTCGCTGCCGGGCACGACGTTGCGCTTGTGGTCTCGCAGCCCGACCGCCATGTGGGCCGCGACCACGAACTCGCCGCTCCCCCGGTCAAGCAGGCTGCGCTCGCCGCCGGCATCGCGGTCACGCAGCCCGAAAAGATCCGGGACAACGCGGAGTTTCGCTCGCTGCTCGAGTCCATTGCCCCCGATGCCATTGTTGTTGTGGCCTATGGGCGCATCGTTCCGCCATGGATGCTCGCTCTGCCCCGGCTTGGTTGCATCAATCTCCACGCCTCCCTGCTGCCGAAGTACCGGGGCGCCGCGCCGATTCAGTGGGCCGTTGCCATGGGCGATGCGATGACCGGCAACACAACCATGCTCCTCGAGGAGGGCCTCGACACCGGCCCCATTCTCCTGCAGCAGAAGATCGAGATCGGGTCGAACCAGACTGCCGCGGACCTTTTCCCGTTGCTGGCGAAGGCCGGGGCGCCGTTGGTTGTCGAGACTCTGGCCGGTCTCGCCACCGGCGCCGTACGCCCGCAGCCGCAGAACCACGAGGCCGCCACTCTCGCGCCGCTGCTTGACCGCGAGGACGGCCGGATCGACTTTGGCGCGCGCACCGCAAAGCAAATCTACAACCGCTGGCGCGGATTCCAGCCGTGGCCCGGCGCATTCACCGCTCTCAACGGCAAGAAGCTGATCGTCCATCGCATGGCGATTGCCCGGGGAAGCTACGCCGAAGCGCTGGGATTCGCGGAGCCGGGCTGGATTCTCGTCGAGCACCAGCGTCTTCTGGCCGCTTGCGCCGGAAATACCTGGCTGGAGTTCCTCGAACTCCAGCTCGAAGGCAAGAAGCGCCTCGCCGCCGAGGAGTTCCTGCGCGGGAATCCTCTTTCAGCCGATGCGCGCCTGGGGTGAGCGCCGTGCCCGCCATCTCGCCCTCTCGAAAAGCCGCCTTCCGCATTCTGCTGGCCATTGAGCGCGGCAAAGCGTGCTCCGATGACCTGCTGCACGGCGAGGCGCTGAATTTACTCGCGCCTGCCGACTGCAACCTCGCCACGGCCCTGGTGCTTGGCGTGCTCCGCTGGCAGATTGTTCTCGATGAACAGGTAAAAGGCCTGCTGAAGCGGCCGGGCGCGAAGCTCGAGCGGGAAGTTCGAATCGCTCTTCGACTCGGGGCATTTCAGCTTCTGTTCCTGGATCGCATTCCGCCCCACGCCGCGATCGACGAGAGCGTGGAACTGGCCAAGCAGTCGGGGCACCGCTTCGCGTCCGGAATGGTCAACGCGGTCCTCCGGAAGTTGAGCGCCGAGGCTTCGAACCGGCGCACTGCGCTCGCATCGCCAGATGTCCCGGCGCAGGCGTATCCCACATGGCTGGTCGAGCGGTGGGAGAAGTCTTATGGCCCGCGGGCGGCCCATGCGATCTGCTGCCACGGCCAGACGCAGCCCTCTCTGACATTGCACTTGGACGATCCTTCTGCCGATGCGGAATTGCTCGAGGCCGGCATCCTTCTTGAACCGGGGCGACTGCTCAGTGCGGCTCGAATTGCCGTGGCCGGCGATGTCACTCCGACTGCGGCCTTCCGCGAAGGCCGGGTTCGCGTTCAGGACGAAGGATCGCAGTTGATCGCCGAGCTGGCCGCGTGTGCAGACGGGAATTGCGGCCAGACGCCGAAGACAATCCTCGACACCTGCGCCGCGCCGGGAGGTAAAACGATGATCCTCGCCAGTCGCCATCCCGATGCCAAGATTCTTGCCTGTGAGTCGAGTCCGCGGCGGCTTGCCGAGTTGCGCAAGCGCCTCGCCGTCTATGGCGACCGTCTGGAATGCCGTCTTGCCGATGCGTCCGAGCTGAAGCAAGAATCGTCGTTCGATCTTGCATTAGCCGACGTGCCGTGCAGCGGAACCGGTACCCTCGGCCGCAATCCGGAGATTCGCCTTCGCCTGCGATTGGACGATCTGGCGCGTCACGCCGAGCGGCAGCGGGCGATTTTAGCGGCGGCGCTGCGCTGCGTGCGTCCCGGCGGGCGCATCGTCTACTCGACCTGCTCGATCGAGCCCGAAGAGAACGAACAGGTCGTTGCCGCGGCGCTCGCCCAGAACCAGAATGCGCGGCAGCTCTCTCTCTCGCCGAACATCTCATCTCTGGAACTCGAAGGAAGACTAATTCCAAGCGCTGCAGAGCAGCTTCGCAATTTCCTCACACCCGAAGGCGCACTCCAGCTCTTGCCCGGCATTGCGCCGACCGACGGATTCTTTGCGGCGCTGTTCCAAAGAACGGAATAGTTCGGTCCGAGCGCATGCCGGCCTGTCACTCGGCTGGACCTGGTCCGAGCTTCAGCGTGCCGTAGTCGCGCCCAAGCAGCGCGCAAAGACCTTCGACGACAAGACAGTGGTCGTCGCGCTGGGGAAGACCGGAGACGGTCACGCTTCCGACCACGCTCGCCCCGGTCACGGCCAGGGGAAATGAACCGCCGTCCGTCGCATAGTCCACCAGCGGCAAACCCTGGCGCTCCTGCAATGTCGTGCCCTTCGACTTCTGCGTCAATCCGACCGCATAGGAGCTGCGATGGAAGCGCGCGACGACGTTGCTCTTCCGCCGAACCCAATCGGGGTTGTCCGGCGTTGTGCCGTCCAGCGCGGCATAGAACAGCGGCTGCCCAAAACGCCGCACGTCGATCACGACGCAGAGGCTGCGCTCCAGCGCGATAGCCCGGATGCATGAACCAAGCTCCCACGCGGTCCGTGCATCCAGCCGCGGCAGTTGCAGCTCCCGCTCCTGCACCGCAATCTTCTCTAGGTCCTCGTTCAGTCCCATTCCGCTCTCTCCTTTTGAGCTACCGCGCCACGGTCAGCTTGACCATCGTGTCACGATCCACGCGCGACCCCGCGGCCGGCGATTGCGTCAGCACCGCGCCAGGACGGACTGGCAGTTTGACCGGAGCAATTCCATTGCCCACCGGCGCGACCGGCACGTTCACGAAGCCGGGCGGCGCGGACTTGATGCCCGCCTTGGCCAGCGCGGCTTGTGCGCTCGAGAGGGGCCATCCGGTCAGATCCGGCATCACATAACCGTCCGGACCCTCGCCGCTTGCCGCGGCGACGAGCAGGCTCACGCTCGGTTGCTCGATTCCCTGCGCGTGCGCCGGCGGATCCTGTGCGATCACGGTTCCCTCCGGGGCCGCGCCATAAGGCAAACGCACAGTCTCGCCCGCCTCCAATCCGGCGCGGCGCAGCTCGAGCGCGGCAAGCCGCTCATCGGCGCCCACCGTGTCGGGTACGTCGGCCTTCTGCGGTCCAAGGCTCTCTGCCACGCGGACGCGCCACTCGCGCCGCACCATCGTTCCCGCCACCGGCGACTGCGACACGATGTGCCCCGCGGCCACGTCGCCCGAGTAGTAGCGATTATCGACGTCCAGGTTCAGCCCCAACCCGGCGGTCACGCTGCGCGCGTCGGCCACCGTCATCCCTTTCAGTGCGGGAACCTGCACCTCGGCGCCGTGGATGGCAAAGTGGATAGTCGTGATGGCCGCCAGCATCGCAACAATCACAAGCAGCAGCAGTAGCGAGGCGACGCGGAAGAAACCGGCGATGGCGCGAGTGTTCATGATGAGCGCACGCAAGCGGGAAGAAACGGCGCGCTACCGTGTATTATCCGTCACCGGCTCGGGGTGGATGGTCACGCGGTACACTTCCGGGCACTCCAGCTTGAACCGGTTCTCGAGGGCCGTGATCGCTTCGTGGACGCGGTGCATGGGCAGCTCGTCGGGCAGCGTGCAATGGCACGTCAGAGAAATATGGTCGCGCGTGCGGCCAACCGCGACGGCGTGAACGTCGACGATCTCGGGGAGCCCGGCGGCCGCGGAGCGAAGCGCCTGCTCGATCCTGCGGTTCTCCACCAGCGTCTCTTCCGGCTGCTCGATCGTGGCCGGCTCGCTCTCGATGTGCGACAGAACGGAATCCACCTCCGGAACGTTGCACAGAATTTCGGCCTCCAGGGCCGTGACGAAGCTATGCGCTTCCCGCAGCGGGCGGTTCTCCTCAATCTCGACGTGCAGCTCCACGTGCAGGCGCCCATGATGCGACTGAACGCTGAGGTCGTGCACCGACACATTGTTTCGCGCCGCCACCGCGCGCACGCGGTCGAAGATGCTTTCGGCCCGGGCCTCGCGTGGAATCGGGTGAATGACAACATCGGCCGTGGGCAGCACGCGATGCACCGCGTCCGTTGCCGCCTGCACCAACTGCCCCGTGTGCTCGAAGGTGAACCGGCGCGGCAGAGCCAGCGTGAGGTCGGCGAAGTACCCGGCCCCGGCGCGGCGCACGCGCGCCCGCTCCACGGCCAGAACTCCTTCGATGCGCTCCACCTCGCGCACCAGTTGCCGCCGCGTCTCGACGGGAACCTCATCCATCAACACTGCCACCGCCTCGTGTCCCAGCCGCACCGTCATACGCAGAATCAGGAGCGACACCACCAGGGCGGCCAGCGGGTCGGCGTAGCGCAGCGCGCCGAAGCCGTATCGCGCGCCCATCCACGTCGCTCCCAGGCCCGCAAGCACCGCCGAAGTAGACCAGATGTCCGATGCGAAGTGGAAGGCGTCGGTGGCCAGGGCCGGCGAGCCGGTCCGTATAGCCACTGCGCGCAGTTGCCGCGAGCGCCAGAAATCCACGCCGATCGAGGCGACCAGCACCAGCACGGGCCAGATCGAGTGGTGCAGTTCCACCGCGTGGTAAAAGATCCGCTGCAATGCCTCCCAGACGATCCAGGCGCAGGAGACGGCCATGAGGCCCGCTTCGCCAAAAGCCGAGAGGTTCTCGATCTTGCCGTGGCCGTAGGTGTGATCCTCGTCAGCCGGCTTATCGCTGACCTGGACCGAAAAGAGCGTCAACGCAGCGCCGATCAGATCGAGACCCGAATGCGCCGCGTCGGAAAGCACGCCCAGTGACCCGGAAAGCAGCCCCGCGCCGAGCTTGAGCACTGTCATCGCAGCTGCCGCAGCCACGGAACGCAGCGCAACGCGCCGCTTCTCCGCCGACATCTCGGCTAGGTTCGCCGAGTGCGGCTCGGTGATCTGCGAATTGGCGCCAGAAGAACTCATCGCCATCTCAGAGTACAAGGGGCCGCACGGCAGTGTACAACCCGGCAATTCCGAACGTAAATGGCTGCCAGAAGCGCTCGGTATAGCCGGCAGAACGCATCATCGCCAGCAGTTCGTCAGGCGGCGGAAACTCGCCGACCGAGTTCGGCAGATACTCGTATGGCCCATCCTTCCCGCAGATCCAGCGCCCGATCGTGGGTAGCACGCGCCGGAAGTAAAGTGCGTAGGCTTTGCCCATCCATCCGCCCGGCTCACTGAATTCAAGAATCCCCAACTGTCCCCCGGGCTTGAGTGCGCGATAGAACTCCCGCAACCCAGCCTCATAGTTGATCAGGTTCCTGAAGCCGAAGGCAGTCACGATCAGGTCGAGCGACTCGGAGCGGAGCGGCAGATGCAGCGCGTCGGCTTCGAGCGGCAATGCAAACGGCGCTCCGCCCTGCCTGCCACGATCCGGGGCGGGTCCGAACTTCCGCGCGCCTCGGGCGAGCATGTTGCGGGAGAAGTCGGCGGCGAAGATAGGCCGCGCGCCGGAAGGCCGATGCCGGAGCATCGCCATCGTTAGATCGCCCGTGCCGCAGCAGATATCGAGGACGGCCGCATCGGGCCGTACCAGAACTCCCCGGAACCTGCGCGCCGTCCTCCGCCACCAGAGCCGGTCGACGTTGGCCGAGAGCAAATGATTCAGCAGGTCGTAGCGCGGCGCGATGGAGTCGAACATCTGCCGCACGGCCAACGCCGCCCCGGCTTCGTCCACCGCTCCCGCCGGTCTGGCTCCCGTCGCGGGCATGTTCCCGATTCCCCCATTCCTGGCAAGAAGCCCCGAGCGCTGGCCGTGCGGGTCCGCTCGCTCTTTCATGCTATCGCTTTTGTTGGGCGGCCGCCCGGACCTGGGCGTCAATTCATCGGCTCTTCAAGTCGACAGGGAATCGGTATAGGCTTAAAGTTGCCGATGGCTGCTTCTTCCCTTCCAGGACACGCGAACCCGGCGCCGCATCCGGTCCTCACCGACAGTCACGGGCGCGTGATTCACGACTTGCGCGTGTCCATCACCGACCGCTGCAACTACAGGTGCGTCTACTGCCGCACCGGCGAGGCGGGCGCGCAGTATCCCGAGCTGGGAGTTGACGAGTACCTGCGGTTGATCGGACTGTTTACCGGGCTGGGGATCGCCAAGGTGCGGCTCACCGGCGGCGAGCCGCTCTTGCGCCGCGGCGTGGTCGAGTTGGTGCGCGAGCTTTCGCGCCTCCGCACGCTCGAGGGCGAGCCGTTGGACCTCGCGCTGACGACCAACGGCCATCTGCTGGAGTCGCTCGCCGATCCACTGAAGGCGGCTGGCTTGAGCCGGGTAACGGTAAGCATGGACGCCGTGGACGCCCCCGCCTTTGAGCGCATCACGCGGGTCGGGGGCAGCTTTGCCGCCGTTCTCGCGGGGATTCGAGCGGCACGGGTCGCCGGGCTCACCCCGCTCAAGATCAACTGCGTTCTGCTGCGCGGATTCAACGACGGCCAGATCGAAGCCTTCGCCCGATTCGCGCGCGAAGAGAACGTCGTGGTCCGGTTCATCGAGTTCATGCCGCTGGAGGAAGGCCGCCTGTGGTCGCCGGAAATCGTGGTGCCACTCAAGGAGATCGTGGAACGGATCGGGCGCACCATGCCGCTGGTCGAGCTGCCCGCGCGCGAGGCCAGCGAGACGGCGCGGCGCTACACCTTCGCCGACGGCGTGGGCGAGATCGGCATTATTGCGCCCGTGAGTCAGGCTTTCTGCGGCGCCTGCAGCCGCGTGCGGCTCACCTCCGACGGCAAGATCCGCACCTGCCTGTTTTCGCAGGTGGAACACGACCTCTATGGACGTTTGAGGGACGGGGCCGGCGATGAGGAACTGCGCGCCTATATTCTGCGTACTGTGCAAGGGAAGGAAGCCCGGCATCACATCGGTGAGCCGGGGTTTCTGAAGCCGTCGCGGTCGATGGTGCACATCGGCGGCTGAGCGGGCGACCGGCGTCTCGCGCGTGCTCAAATGAGCCGCCGGGTTGCGCGAGCAAGCGGGTTCGATGTAGAAACCTTGATGGGCGGCAAAGAATGACGGGGACTTCTCCCCCGGCAGGTTCCGGACATGGCACATGAGACGGAAGGGCGAATCCCCCTTGCCGATCTGCTCGTTTTCCATCAACTGGCGCGGTCGCTCACTTCGAGCTTCGACCTGGATACGATCCTGCGCACCATCCTCGAACAAATGGAGCGGATGGTAGAAGCGGAGTTGTGGGCTCTGCTGATGCTCGACGAGGCGCGCCAGGAACTCTATTACGCGATCGCCCCGGGTGACGCCCAAGCCGACTTGAGCGGACTGCGCGTGAAAGTGGGCGAGGGCATGGCCGGTTGGGTGGTGCAACATGGCGAGACGCTAATCGTTCCCGAGGCCGCCGACGATCCCCGCGTGAAAGAATCCAGCACCCTGGGCCAGCGAGCCGTCACTTCCGCGATTGCCCTGCCGCTGCGCGGGCGCAAGGGCACGCAGGGCGTGATCGAGATCTTCAACCCGCGGGGCGAGATGTCGGACTATAGCATCGCCTTTCTGCACATCCTGGCCGATCACGCGGCGATCGCCATCGAGAACGCCCGGGACGTGACACGGATTCAGCAGTTGACGATCACCGACGACACCACGGGGCTCTACAACCTGCGCCACCTGTACGACGTGACGGAACGCGAGCTGCAGTCGAACCGGAAGCGGCGGAATCCGCTGAGCCTGGCCTTCTGCGATCTGGACCACTTCAAGCTCATCAACGACGCGCACGGGCATCTGATCGGCAGCGAGTTACTGGCCCATGTCGGCCGCCGGCTCCAGGAGTTGAGCCGGAAGGAGGATCTCTGTTTCCGTTACGGCGGCGACGAGTTTGTGATTCTGATGCCGCGGACCGGCGCCGCGGCGGCCATGGAACTGACCAAAGCGATGAACGCCGCGCTCCTCGGGACCGAGTTCCAGATGAAGAGCGGACTGAAGCTGAGCATCGGCGCCAGCGTGGGTCTGGCGTCTTCGCCCGACGACGGCAAAGCCGTTCACGAAATCATCGGGACCGCCGACGCGCGTATGTACTGGGTCAAGCGCCATGGGCGCGGGCAGGTGCGCGGGGCGTGAATTCCGGCGGCGGCATTCCCGCGGTAATTGAACCAGAAGAAAAGACGCGGAGCCGCTTCAGTCGTCGACGTCCTGGGCGAGTTCGTCGCCGTCGCGGGTGTGAGTGACGGCCCTGACGGTCCTGAGGGGGATGGCCCACTTGCCGTGGTCGACATTTTGCGTAGCGAGCTGGAGGCCGTAGAGCAAGAGCGAGGCGCGAGGACGATCGATGGAGTTATTGACGAGCGACCTGAGCACCTGGGCGATGGCCATCTGGATGGCGTAGCGGTCTTCGAGGACAGGAATGTCGATCGAGTCCGTGACAGTGGTTTCCTGCTTGGCGATCAGGTGCAGACGGGTATGGAAGTAACAGAAGTGGCCGCCCTTGAGGGCGGCGGCTCCGCACTTTTTGCCGCTGGGCATGATGTGCCGGCACTCCGGGGCCATGGCAATCTCCTTTCGCGATTTACCCCCTCCCCCCGTCTCCATATCCAAATATTTGAAGACAAAGGGTTTGCGGGTGGGGTGTTGCCGTAAATGATTGATTCTAAAGAGCCGCATTCTGGAAATATTTCAATTCATGCGGGTTACTCCCTGTTCTGCCCGGTATTTTGCCGCGCCTGGAGCCGGTTCTTCCGAGGAAAACCGGCGCAGAGACGCGAAAGCGGCGGGTGTGAGCCGCCGCGCCGAGAGCCTGGTTGAACGCTTATGAGGATATTGTGCAACAGAACCGGGAAATTATCTGCAAGAGGCAGCGAAAAAGGGGAATGAGGGACCAAGCGGAGAAGAATCAGCGAGTTGGCTTGCGGCGGGGCCGTGATAGGGCGTTGCGGGGACTTGACAACGAAAGGCAGGAGCCAGAAGGACAGGGAACGAGGGAACAAGGGAGCAGGGGACCAAGGATTGGGAAACGGCCGGGTCGCCAGGCTCGTGTGGGGAATTGGATGGATGCCGGTGAACGCCCCTTGCGACTGCGACCCTTACCTGGGGCTGGGGCAGGATTCTGTGTTTAATGCCGACTTCGGGGGACTGTATCTGATATCAAGCACCGTCCATGTATTGGGATTCAGTTTTCCGAATCGACGTCAACGCTCGGCTTGATTTCAATATCGGTCATAACCGAGTGGTGTAGTTATAATGTGTAAACAGTTAAATATGTGTTGTTTATGCATTCGCGATATACTTTTAGCTATATTAATAGTGCATATACGTTGAAATATTACCGATAATAGCGTACAAAATATCCCATGGCAGTTTCAGGCAAAGTCCGGAGCAATCGTCGGCTCGTCTTGGCAAAAATATCGCGCGCAGCCCACTGCGGATTGATCTCGGTCCCTGATGCAGCCAAGGCACTCAATGTATCAACGAGCGAGGCAGCCATCAGACTGGCATCTTTGGTGCGCGGAGGGTGGGCCAAGCGGCTCCGGCGCGGTCTTTATATGATCTTGCCTTCTGAAATAGCTCCCGGACAGATGTCGGCTCCCGAGGACGCTTGGGTTCTCGCTGCCCAGGCATTCTCTCCTTGCTATATCGGTGGATGGAGCGCTGCGGAACATTGGGGTCTAACCGAGCAGATATTCCGGTCAACATTGATTGTTTCGGCTTCGCCGATCCGCAGCAGCCCTGTGACGCTCGCCAATCATGAGTTCCGACTGTTCAAGGTCCCGAGGGCCCGTGTATCCGGCACAGTCTCCATATGGCGAGGCTCAACCTCTGTACTCGTCTCGTCAAGAGAACGCACGATTGTCGACTGTCTCCGTGCACCACGATTATGCGGCGGCATTCGGCACCTCGCCCACATGATGAATGCCTACTGGGAACTTCCTGAAAAAGACACCGAAAAACTGCTGAAGGAGGCGGCAACATCGGCGAATGGAGCTGCATGGAAGCGACTGGGCTACTTGTCGGAACTTCTATGGAGCGGATCCGAAAAGGTTCAGCAGTTGGCGAAACAAAACATTTCTGCCGGCTACTCACTCCTCGACCCCGACTTAAAACAGCCTGGTAAGCTTCTGCGTCGCTGGAACCTGAAGATAAACGCAACCATTTCCGCTAAGTCAGAGGCGGCCTAACGAATGATTAGCAAGCAGGACATCCTTGATCGAGCGGCAGAATGGCAGTTGCGACCCGACGTCGTCGAAAAAGACTACGTCCTAGGATGGCTATTGGCCTCGCTGGGAACATTGCCACTCAAAGAACAGTGGATATTCAAAGGTGGAACTGCGATTAAGAAGTGCTATTTCGAGACCTACAGGTTCTCAGAAGACCTGGATTTCTCGCTTCTTCCGGACGCGTGCTATTCGCAGGAAGAATTGACGCAGGAGCTCTTAAGATTGGTACAGGTTGCCGGGGAGCTGAGCGGCATCGTATTTCCAGCCGATCTGGTCCAGGTGCGCGAGCGACGAAACCTACAAGGTGCGGCCACCTTTGAAGGAAAGGTTTCGTACCGCGGCCCACTTGCTATTCCTACCTTGCCCAGGGTTCTTTTCGATATAACTCACCACGAGCCGCTGCAAGAAGAGCCCGAGGAGCGAAACATACTTCATCCCTATCCCGATCAAATTCCAGAAAGCAGCATTCTTGTTTACTCTTTTCATGAGCTCCTCGCAGAAAAGGCGCGTGCGCTTTGCGAACGTACACGGCCACGAGATTTATACGACGTAGTCTATCTTCTTGATAATCGCGGCGACACGCTCGACCTCGAGCAGGTGCGCGAACTCTTCAAGCTAAAGTGCGCGGTCAAGGCTTTTGCTGCCCCAGGGGTCGACGAGATTATCAGAAAAGTTACGGCGGACGTGGAGTTGAGAACTGAATGGTCAAACATGCTCGCGCACCAACTTCCAGCGCTTCCAGACTTGGACATCCTGTTGGGACGCCTACCGGGCCTGCTGGATTTTATAGATGAAGCCAGCATGGTTGTCGAAGAAATCCAAGGCGTCGCTGCCACTCCTAATGCGGGCGAGGTTCTGATTTCTCCCGTTGGCATCCAGTATTGGAACGTCGGCGCTCCGCTGGAGATGATCCGCTTTGCCGGCACAAACAGGCTAATGATTGACTTCATCTATAGCGGTAAGCACCGACGAGCGGAACCCTACTCAATCCGTCGTGCTCAATCCACGGGGAATCTCTTGCTATATGCCTGGGAGAATGCCTCCGGACAAGTTAAGGCCTTCAATCTTGCGAAAATCGGCTCTTTGAGGGTCACGGAGCAGAGCTTTGATCCTCGCTATCAGGTCGAGCTTTCATCGACCATCTCAATCCAACCCGTATCGGCCGCGAGCGGCAGGACAAGGACCTTCGGACCCTCCGTGCGAAGGAGATCATCTCGCTACGGACCGACCTATATATTCCAATGCCCAGTCTGTCAAAAGCGCTTCAGGCACTCAAAGAATGATTCGGCGCTTAGAAAACACAAGAGTCCCTCCGGATGGGATTGCTCCGGTAGGCGCGGTTATTTCATAGATATGCGATGACTTCAAGGCCTAAAGCTGACGGGCCGATAGCGAGCAAGGTGCGAGCACAATACGCCAAATCCGATCCATTTATGAATTGGTAACGAGAAACTCCCTTCTCGCCAGACAACCTCTGAGTGCAATTCGGGCGGCGGAGTGCGGCAACAGGTTCAGAAAGCCGACTCGCTACAGCATGTTTCATCCATGCCGGTCGTGTCGGGTTCGTATACCCTCAGGGGTTAAAACCCCCGTTCTTATGTGCGCTTTTCGGCCCGGCTAAAGCTGTGCACTTGTTGCAAGGCAGGTTTATGAAACACGCTGTAGTCAGATATCGGGCAACCCTCAGATGTCGAGGTTCTTGACGTCGAGGGCGTTGTCTTCAATGAACTTGCGGCGGGCCTCGACGTCTTCGCCCATGAGGGTGGTGAAGATGGCCTCGGTTTCCGCGATGTCCTCGAGCTTGACGGAGAGCAAGGTGCGGCGCTCGGGGTCCATGGTGGTTTCCCAGAGCTGCGTGGCGGTCATCTCACCGAGGCCTTTGTAGCGCTGGACCTGGTAGTCCTTCTTGCCCTGCTCGACGATGTAGGCGAAGAGCTCGCGGGCTGTCTGTTTCTCGACCGGCTCGCGCAGGGTGCGGGCGGGGCGGGCAGGCGCCTTGGCTCCGGCCTTGGCCTCGCCGCCTTCGATTTCTTCTTCTTCCTCGGCGGATGCGGCAGCGGCGGAGGACTTGGGGGCGTATTCGACCAGGAACGGGGGTTCGAGGAATTCCTTGATGAGCGTGTACTTCGCCATCATCTGGCGGAACTCGGGGCTGGAGGCAAGCGTCCAGTCGATGCAGCGCCTTTGTCCCTGCGCATCGGTGAAGCAGATGGACCAGGTGTGATGCTCTTCGTCTTCAACGGGCTCGCCGACCTTGAACTCGAACTCATCGGCCAACTCGACGAGCTGCGCGTGTAACGTGGCGAGCTTTTCGGGGATGTCGCCGCCGTTCTTGGAGGCGAAGTCGGAGCGTTGAATGAACTCGGCGCGGGCCAGCATCTCGGTGAGCTTCTCGTTGCGGATGCGCTTGTCGACCTTTTCGACGAAGCCGAGATATTCGTTGAGGGTGCCCATGAAGCGGGTGAGATCGGAGCCTTCAATACGGCTGGCGGCTTCGCCGTGGCGGACGATCATGCCCTCGGCGGCGCGGTGCACCATCACTTTGACGAACTCGCGCTCGTCCTTGATGTACTGCTCGAAGCGGCCCTTCTTGATTTTGAACAGAGGCGGCTGGGCAATGCAGACATTGCCGCGCTTGATCAGCTCGGTCATGTGGCGGAAGAAGAAGGTGAGCAGCAGAGTGCGAATGTGCGAGCCGTCGACGTCGGCATCGGTCATGAGGATGATCTTGCCGTAGCGGATCTTGGTGGCGTCGAAGTCTTCCTTGCCGATGCCCGTGCCGAGGGCGGTGATCATGGCGCGAATTTCTTCGTGGCCCAGCATCTTGTCGTAGCGCGCCTTTTCGACGTTGAGGATTTTACCGCGGAGGGGCAGGATGGCCTGGAAGCGGCGGTCGCGGCCCTGCTTGGCGGTGCCGCCTGCGCTTTCGCCCTCGACGAGATAAAGTTCGCAGCGCTCGGGGTTGCGCTCGGAGCAATCGGCGAGCTTGCCGGGAAGGCCGCCGCCGTCGATGGCGCCCTTGCGGCGGGTGAGGTCGCGGGCCTTGCGGGCCGCCTCGCGAGCGCGCGCAGCTTCGATGGCTTTGTTGATGATGCGGCGGGCGACGGGCGGATTTTGCTCGAGGAACATGCCGAGGCGCTCGTTGACGAAGGCCTGGACGGTGCCGGCGATATCGGAGTTGAGCTTGCCTTTGGTCTGGCCCTCGAACTGCGGCTGCGACAGCTTGACGCTGACTACGGCGACCAGGCCCTCGCGCACGTCGTCGCCGCTGAGCGACTCCTTCATGTCCTTGAAGAGGCCCATCTGCTGGCCGATGAAGTTGATGGTGCGGGTGAGCGCGGCGCGGAAGCCGGAGAGATGGCTTCCGCCGTCGACAGTGTTGATGTTGTTGGCGAAGCTGAAGACGGTTTCCGAGTAGCCGTCGTTGTACTGCAGCGCGATATCGATCTCCACGGCGTCGCGCAGAGCCTCCATGACGATGGGCTTGTCGTGGAGGACGGTCTTGCCGCGATTGAGGTGCTTGACGAATTCGGCGATGCCCCCGGCGTAGCGAAACTCAGAGTGGCGCGCTTCGCCGGTCTTGGGGTCGGCGTTGCGCTCGTCGGTGAGATTGATTTCGAGGCCCTTGTTCAGGAAGGCCATCTCGCGCAGGCGCTGGGCGAGCGTGTCGTAGTTGAACTCGGTGGTGGTGAAGATGGACTTGTCGGGCAGGAAATGGACCTTGGTGCCGCGGCGCTTGCTGGTTCCGGCCTGGCGCAGCTCGCTGGTGGGCAGGCCGCAACTGAAGTCCATCTCCCAGGTATGGCCGTCGCGCCAGATTTCGACGTTGAACTCTTGCGAGAGGGCGTTGACGCAACTGACGCCGACTCCGTGAAGTCCACCGGAGACTTTGTAGGTAGATGCGTCGAATTTGCCGCCCGCGTGCAGCTTGGTGAGCACGACTTGCACGGCAGGCATGCGCTGGCCGCCGGGCAGATCCATCGTGTCGACGGGAATGCCGCGGCCGTCGTCGACGACCGTGATGGAGTTGTCGACGTGAATGGTGACATCGATCTTCTTGCAGTAGCCTGCGAGCGCCTCGTCAACGGAATTGTCCACGACCTCGTAGACAAGATGGTGCAGTCCCATCTCGCCGGTTGAGCCGATGTACATGGCGGGACGCAGACGCACGGCTTCCAGGCCTTCGAGGACTTTGATGTTTTCGCCGGTGTAGTTGCCGTTATCGCCGGGGAGAGGGGTGCTGCCTAGACCGTCAGTTGCCATAGGATTCCGTTCGCAGGGTCTTCCTTCATGGTGCGGGTCGCCAGGATGATTCGGAACGCCGAAGCGGAAGTAATCGCTTGAAAAGAAGGGCCATCAAGCCGACTCACCTAAGGCAATTTTATCATGCAGAGGAGGCTGGGGAGAGGACAGGAGTCCATTGCATAAGTAGTTAATGATGACATCGGAGAAGGCGGGGCATGTGACGTTAGTACCCTTCACTTGTACCATTCTGCTATAATATTGAAACTACTAGCTTTGTATTCTGCATAGGCGTACGATTCTCGGCATTGGAGAGAGGACACTCCTCCAATGTTCGGCCGAGGAGGTTACTAAAGATGAACACCGCGATCCGCGTCTTTGCACTGTTCGTTGCCGTTGCAGGCTTGGTTTCCGCGTCGATTGCTCCGGCTACGACGCATATGCTCACCGCGCCCCGTTCAATGAGCGTTACCGGACCGGGGCCGGACGATACGCTGCCGGGCCCCATCCCCTGTCAGTGGCTCGGCACGTGTTTTGCGCCGACCGCAGTCGCGCGGTAGCTCGACCGCACTCCGGGACAGTACCCCCGCATAGCACGAAAGTGCCAAAGCCGCGTTACCCTTTTGTGTTTGAGCCATTTGGCATATTGGCGATATCCTGAAGACGTTCGAGCGCCGTAACTTAGCCTTTATGCCTATGAGCTTCGCAATGTCGGCGATGAGCGCGGTCGAGTCTGTCCTTTGGGTTGCGCTCGCCGTTCTATTCTGGAACAAGGGGCTGCACCGCCGCTTCCCGGCGATGAGCAGCTACTTGACACTGCGCGCCGTTTCGACTCCATTGCTCTTGTTCGTGCTCTACGGGGAAGGACAGTCGTGGGGGCGGGAACTGAACTTTGGCAAGATCTACACTCTCGGTTTCTTTGGGGCCTATTTTGCGAGCACGCTGCTGCTGTTTTTCATTTGCATAGAGATCTTCCGAGCGGCGCTGTCGGCGTTTCCGGGAATTTCCAAGCTGGCGATCGTCATCTTCCGATGGGCTGCCGTGGTTTCGGTGATCGTAAGCCTGACCTCCGTCACCTATTCGCACAGAGGGATCCTGCTGGTCATGGACATCTCGTACAGCCTGATGCATTCCGTCAGTGTGCTTGAGCTGTGCCTGCTGACCTTTTTGTGCCTGAGCATGAATGCGTTGCGTTTGACGGTGCGCGATTTGTCCTTTGGCATCGCGTTCGGCTTTGGACTGATGTGCGGCGGCGACTTTATTCTTGCCACGTGCAGCTCACGGCTCGCTTCGTTCGCCGACCCGGTGCAGTATCTTTACGAGCTGGTCGTCCTGGTGACGCTAGCGGTGTGGACCGTTTATTGCATCCTGCCGGAGCCGGTTCGCAAGCCGGTGCTGATGCCTGCAAGTTCGACAATATACCGGTGGAATGAGATCGCTTCCGCCCTGGGCCACACGGGAACGCGGGTTGCCGTGCAGCAACCGGCGAACAGCTTCTTCCTTTCCGACGTAGAGCGCGTGGTGGAGAAGGTGCTGGCGCGGAACATGAAGGAGCGCGAGACTGAAACCTAAGGGACAAAGCTGGAGCGGGGGTCCAGTGACGACAAAGGCCACGGCGTTTGCCGTGGCCTTTGATTTTTGATGAGCGCGAATTCTACCGGGGCGAGCCGATGCTACTCCGCTGGGGCGGGCTCGACGGAAGCGTAGCGCCCATGCCTGCCGCGATCGGCGAACTTGACACGGCCGGTCACCTTGGCGAACAGCGTATCGTCGGAGCCGAGGCCGACGTTGGCGCCGGGCTTGATGCGGGTGCCGCGCTGCCGCGCGATGATTGAGCCGCCGGTGACCAACTGGCCGGCGAATGCCTTTACGCCGAGCCGCTGTGCGTTTGAATCGCGTCCGTTTGTGGAGCTGCCTCCACCCTTTTTGTGTGCCATGATCGAAATCCCTTCTGAAAAGCAGCTTTTAGCTGCCAGCTTCTAGCGCCCAGCCCGTTCTGCGCAGGAATCGTGGCTGGGTGCACATTCGTGAAACAAACCCCGGTGCGCCTACTTCGCGTCGTAGGTGACGCCATCGGCCTCGATAGCCTTGATGCGCACCTCGGTGAAGTTCTGACGGTGTCCCTGAAGCTTCTTGTACTGCTTCTTGCGTTTGAAATGGAAGACGAGAATCTTGTCGCCGCGGCCCTGGCCGACCACTTCGGCCGTGACCTTGGCGGAGGCGGGCTTGGCCAGCGTGCCGGGCTCGCCGGAGACGGCAAGCACATCGCTGAATTCGATCTCCGGACTGCCGGACGGGACGCTCTCGATCTTCAAGACATCGCCGGGGGCGACTCGGTACTGCTTGCCGCCGGTGCGGATTACTGCATACATGACTCATCCTCCAGCGCCACGGCCGCGCGGCCAGGCGCAATGCCAAAAAACGTGTGCTCGTCAGGGGCGGATACAGAGCTCAAAACTGCATCGGGAGGCGGGCCACGCCAGGGCGGAGAACCCGATCGAATCCCGCGCACCCTTGAACGCGGGTGCATCGCCAAACCCTTCAATTCTATCGTCAAACCGGAGGCCGGGTCAATGCGGCGAAGGTCAACCCTTGGGGATGTCTTCGGGCGGGCATTTGCCGGGCAGGCCCCAGTGGGCGGGGCGGAAGAGGAAGTGCCACGCGAGAAGAAACCAATATGTCGCGGCTTTTTGCCGCAACCGGCGGATAAGGAAAAGGGTTGCGAGGCAGGCGACAGCGCCGGAGAGAGCGTTCACGAAGGTACGGACCACGAGGAACGAAGAGACGGCCCACCAGGAGGCCCGGCTGCGCGTCTTGCGGAAGAAGGTGAGCTTGGAGCGCTGATACTCGATGCGGGCCGGGCCGCGGAAGCGATTGGCTGTGGCTCCGCCGCCGTGCGCGGCCCTGGCGGAGGGAAGAACCCAGACCTCGAGGCCCACTCGGCGCGCGCGCTGGCACCATTCGATCTCTTCGAAGAAGAAGAAGAAGTCCTCGTCGAGCAGTCCGAGGCGCGGGAGAAATGCCGCGCGAACAGCGAGACAGGCGCCGAAGACGGACCCGACGGCGAAGGGCTCGGTTTGTGCGGTCTTTCGGCGAAAGCGACGAGGTGAAAGAAGGCGGAGAAGAGGAAGGGGAACGAGTTCCTCGGCCACTGAGGGCAGGGGAGCGAAGGAGTTTTGCAGGCGGCCGCCGGGATAGCAAAGCTGGGCGCCGGCGATGGCGAGGTTGGGCCGCGCATCGAAGCCGGCGGCGAAGGCGGAGAGGGCGCCGGGTTCGAGCCGGGCATCGTTGTTGAGGAGAAGAAAGAACTCGGCGGTTGTCTGACGGATGCCTTGATTGACGGCGCGCGCGAATCCCGCGTTGCACGAGTTGCGAACGAGGGTGAGGCCGGCAATCTGCTCGCCGAGCTCTTCGATCGAGCCGTCGCGGCTGCCGTTGTCGACGACGACGATTCGGGGCGACGGGATGCCTTCGCGGATGCAGGAGCGGACGCACTCCAGAAGCATCTCGCCGCCGTTGTAGTTGACGATGACAGCGGCGAAGCGGTGGCCAGCGCCGGGGGTATCGGAGCTCATGCGGGAAGCTCGATGCGAGTTCCCCTCGCGTGGGTCCCCGAGACGCGGGAAGGATAGGGCAACACTTGGATCTGCATGGGACGGTTCACGGAATCGAATCATAGCGGCGCCCCGGCGGAGAGTCAAAACCGCGGCGGCACGACGTAGAGAAGGATCGCAAAGTAGTGGGCGATGCTGCCGGCGAGGACAAAGATGTGCCAGGTGGCGTGGAAGTAGGGGAGGTGGTCGAGGGAGAAAAAGACGATGCCGAGCGTGTACGCGACGCCGCCACCGATGAGCCAGAACATGCCGCTTGTGCCGAGGGCGTGGGACAGGGAGCGCCAGACAAAGACCGCCAGCCAGCCCTGGAACAGGTAAATCGCCGCGGAGACGCCGGCGAGGAAACCGCGGGTGAAGTGGTCCATGGCGACGCTTTTTGAGACGACTCCGATCACGGCCAGCGCCCAGACCACACCGAAGAGAACCCAGCCTTGCAGCCCACGCAGCGAAACCACGGTGAAAGGCGTGTAAGTGCCGGCGATGAGCACGTAGATGGACGAGTGGTCGAGAATGTGAAAGACGGGGCGGGCGCGGGTGAGGACCAGGGAGTGATAGAGCGTGGAGCAGATATAGACGAGGATCAGCGAGCCGGAAAAGATGGAGCAGGCAACGATGACGCGCGCCGATGCGTGAGCTGACGCGACGAGGAGATAGGTTGCTCCGGCGATGGCGAGTCCGGCGCCGATGCCGTGGGTGATGGCATTGGCGAGGATGTCGCCTAGCCTCGGACGGGGGTGCATAGGTCGATGATAACGGGAGCGCGCGGAGGCCGCGGGCCGAGTACTTCCCGAATCAACACTGGTATAAAGAATGGGAATTGCGACTTGGGCCCGCCGGGATTGGAAATGTTCTGCTCTTGAGCCAACATGCGCCAGAGGCTAGGTTGCATGACATGCGGCTGGACGAGCAGCCCGACGGGCAGCAAGGCATATGAGAGCGATGGCTGAAAAGACTGAACCCTCGAACAAGGAGACTGAGCGCAATCGGCCAGAGGTCTGGCCCGCGGCAGGCCCATCCGGGCTGGGGGAGATCGCGCGCAGGTACAAGGGAATGCTGGAGGAGAATCCCCGCCAGCCGGAGGCGCTGGTCGGAATGAGCCTGGTGGCGCTGGCGAGCCGGCAGACGGAGGCTGCCATCAAAATGGCGGCCGCGGGAGCGGCGGCTGCGCCGAAGATGGGCGGGGCGTGGGTGGCCTTGGGGCAGGCCCTGAAGGCGGGCGGGCGATTGGAGGAAGCGGACGAGGCGTACGAAGAGGCGATCCGGCTGAATGGGATGGACCCGCTGGCGAGGATGGCCCGGGGTGAGCTTCGGCTCGCCACCGGCAGGCATGAGGATGCAATCCGGGAGTTCGAAATGGTTCTCCTTCGGAAGCCAGCACAGGTGCCGGCGCATCTGGGAATGGGCAATGCGCTGGCGATTCTCGGCCGACTCGAGGAGGCGCTGGAATGGTACCGGAAGGCGCTGGCGATTCAGCCGCGGCTGCCGGAGGGAGAGTTTGCCGCCGGATTCGCCCTGGCTCGATTGGGGCGCGCGGAAGAAGCAGAGAGACGGTATCGCCGGGCGCTGACGCTGCGGCCGGACTTCGCGGCGGCGTGGATCAACCTGGGGAGCCTGCTGCGCGAGTTGGGGCGGGACACGCAGTCCAGAGCGGCGCTGCGACGCGGGGTGGAATTGCGGCCGGATCTCGTTTCGGGGTGGGTGAACCTGGCGATTCTGGAGAAGGAGCGGGGAAGGGCCGATGCGGCGGAGACTTACCTGCGCAAAGCGCTGAAGCTGAACATCGACCAGGTAGAGACGCTGGTGGCATGGTGCCAGTGCCGGATCGCGCGGCGCGATCTGCCCGGGGCCTGGGGCTGGTTGCGCTGGGCACTGGCGCGGAATCCGGAGTTCGACGAGGCCGTGAACCTGCACGGGATTCTGCTGCATCTGGAGGGCCGGTTCGTTGAGGCAGTGCCGGTGTTTGAGCGGGCCGAAGCGTTGGGCAATAGCGCGGCGGCGTCGAATCGAGGCAACTCGCTGCTCGACCTGGGGCGGATGGAGGAGGCGCTGCGAGCGCACCAGGCCGCGGTGGAGCGCGATCCGGCGGGCGCAGGAGGCATGTATAACCTGGCGCTGACGCAACTGCGGCTCGGCGACTGGGAGCACGGCTGGGCGGGATACGAGGCGCGCTGGCGGTTTCGCGAGGTGCATCGCGCGCCGCGGAAGTTCGCCAAACCGAGGTGGAAGGGCGAAGAACTCAAGGGCAAGCGCATCCTGCTCCATGCCGAACAGGGTTTGGGCGACACGATCCAGTTCTGCCGGTACGCGGAGCTCGTGGCGGAGCGCGGCGGAGCGGCGATCCTCGAGGTGCAGCCGGCGGCCGAGCGGCTGATGCGGTCGCTGGCCGTCGTGCGCGCGGGGAGGGCAGAGACGGTGGTCAGGGGAGCGCAACTGCCCAAGTTCGACTGCGAGTGCCCGCTGCTGAGCTTGCCTGCGGTGTTTGGGACGACGGTGGAGACGGTTCCGTGGGAAGGGGCTTATCTTAGCGCGGACGAGGAGATTACGGCGGAGAAGCGCGAGCGATTCGCGGCGACACCGACGGAACGACTTGGGCGGCCGGGCTTGCGCGCGGGCTTGGCGTGGGCGGGCAATCCGAAGTACAAGGCGGACGGCGCGCGATCGACGAGGCTGGAGGTGCTCGTGCCGCTGCTGCGCGCCGTGGATGCGAACTGGATTTCGTTGCAGAAGGGCGAGGCGGCGAAGCAACTGTCGCAACTGCCGGGCGATGTTTCTGTTCAGGACGGATCGAGCGGCGAGCGGGATCTGGCGGAGACGGCGGCGCTTGTGTCCACGCTCGACCTGGTGGTCACAACGGATACGAGCATCGCGCATCTGGCCGGGGCGATGGGAAAACCGGTCTGGATCCTGCTGCCGCATCTGGCCGACTGGCGGTGGATGCAGGAGCGGGAGACGACTCCGTGGTACCCGACGGCGCGGCTCTACCGGCAGAGGGCGCCGGGAGATTGGGCGGAGGTGTTGGAACGAGTCATCCGGCAATTCGGCGAGTTAGCAAGCCAGCGATGCGTCAGAAGCAGCGGAGCGGGTGACGAAAACCCAGATATTCCTGACAAAAAGGGCTGTTTTCTTGACATTTGACGCCGCCTCTAGCCGCCAGCCTCTCTGGGGCCGGGGTTTTGGTGGGGCGGGGGTCATCTGGCGGGATGGGCGTATCTCATTACCGATCCAATTCCGTTGCTGCCGATACCTGCCGAGACAGAAGTTGTAAGCTATTCAATCCAGGACATTTCATGAGCGCCGACGGCAAAAGCGAGCATGCTTGAGCGCGCATAAGCACTGGCGAAATCGCGCGCCCCAAGTTTCGACTGCCTGCAAAGCGCCTTGATTGACGACAATTGGGCGGGGAAAAATCCGCCGATCCACGAAACCAACAGCGGTCCTCCAGACGACTCGAATGCGCGTCGCTGGAAGACGCGGGACCGCTAAGCCAAGCTCGTGGGAAGCACCTAAGTCATCTTTTCTCAGTGAATCGAACGGCTCAATTTACCGATGTAAGAGAACGAGAATCCAATGGCGGAGATCCGTTATTTCCCGGGATCGGCACTCCGGAGTGGCCGGCAAAACGTGGTGCCCAAGTATGCGCCAGAGGAAATCCCTGCCGTAAGTGCTGAAAAATATTGCGTTTATAACCAAACCCGTCAACGTTTTGTTGTCACCGATGTATGGGCTGTGAATCCGCTCAGTGGCAGTCCGGAATCCCGGCTACGAACACTGGGACAGGAAAGCGGGGCGGGGCTATGGATTGTCCCGTTTTGGGAACCCGTGCCGACCAGCGTCCGTTTTCCCCTGGACTTGATCTACCTCAACAACGATTGCATCGTTCTCGACACAGTTGAGTCGTTTCCCCTTGCGAGCGCTGCCGCCGCGAGCACACGAGCCGCGAGCCTGCTTGCTCTGCCGTCGGAGACAGTGGCCAATGGAGGGATCCGTGCCGGCGACCAGTTGATGATCTCCACGCCCGAGGAGATGAAGCCTCATTTACAGCGCCTGAAGGACTCGAAGGCCGAAAGGCAAGTCGATGCACGGCCTTTTCCTGAGCAATGCGCCGTTCCCTCCACCAAGGAGCAGACTGGCGGGGTGGTCGGGGAACCTGTGCAGAGCGTAATTGATCCCGAGCCGGCCGCGTCAATCGAGGTTGCGCCCGCAGAGATTGCTGCTGCAGAGGTTCCAGGCACGCAAGAGCCGGCGCCTTCACCGCAAGTCGAAACCTACCCGTGGAAGAAGGATGCGGAATCGAGGAATTGGCTGACGCGTCTCCTGTTGGGAGATCCGGTCGATCCCCGAAAAACGCAGCGGGAATCCCTGCCAGGGTTGATCGCCTATTTCTTCACTGGCGGGACTCCAATGCCACACGCAGTACGCGATATCAGCGTGACGGGGATGTACATCGTTACCAGCGAGCGCTGGTATCCCGGCACGGTGGTCCAGGTGACGCTGACAGACCGGCATAAGCCGACCGTGGAGCGATCGATCACCGTGAACGCGAGAGCGGTCCGGTGGGGAAGCGATGGCGTGGGCCTGGAATTCGTGCTGGAAGCAAAGAAGCGACGCCGAGGTAAGGCGTCTGAATCGCGGGAGGAAACGAACGGTGTGGACATGGCCCAAGTGGAAGAGTTCCTGAGAAACTACAAAGCTGCGCCTTAACAAGAAGGATGTTGGGCGGCCGCCTGCGCGGGAGTGCTGGGAGGTGATGTAGTCGGAACCGCGCGTGTGCTCGGACCAGCACAGCACCAGTGCGCGCGAAGGGCGGGTCACCCATTCCAGACGCCGCTTCCACTGCTCGCCGGGGTGGATCGATTGCACGCCGGAGACGACGCGGCAGCCCATCCGCCGCAACTCGTCGCGCAAGGGAGTCACCCGCTCCGAATCCGCGCGAGAGTAAGTCAAAAACGCGTCGTAACGCCTGCCGAACACGGAGGCGGCCCCTTACTGCTGCAAAAGCGGCTCAAGCTGGTGCAAGGCGGCGGTCATGCCGGCGCGATCGGCACTTTGGAGGGCGGTGAAAAGGGCGATCCAGGACGAGCGGCCGGCTTCGAACGCGGGCAAGACGGAGAGGAAGTGGATCGTTCCGGTATAGTCGCCGCCGGCGCGGAGCGTTGCGGGGAGCTTGGACATGAGTGTCTCTGCCGTAGCCCGTGCGGCAGTTTTGTCTCTGGCACCCCATTGGCAGGCGAGGCGAAGCACGTCCCTGGTGACGACGTCATAATTCGTGACTGTGTCGTCCGTGAGAAGGTCGGTCCTTGCCTGGCAGCCGGAATAGTCGCCGGCTCTCAGATCAAGCTCAGCAAGATCCGCCTGAGCCCCTGCCCAGTCCCCCATGAATTCCGATTTCGTGTAGACATCCAATTCGCTCTCAATAGCCTGTATTGCCTGGTGTAGTAACTCCGCTGACCTGGGCCCGCTGGTCAAGACGCTCTCATCCGCCAGCGCATCGCCCAGAAAATCCTGCGCCTGTGCCCACCGCTGCGGCAGCGCCGATTTCGTGAAGACTTCAAGGGCCTTCCTTGTAGATTCCGACGATTCCTCGAGCAGGGCCACACCTTTTTCGCCCCCCGTGCGCGTGCCCTCAGCCCACAGGGCGTAGCCGAGGTTCTCTTGAGAAATGGCCCAATCCTGAGGGAGCTCGGCCCGCGTCCGCACCCGCAGCGAATTCCGGAAGGCCTCAGCAGCCTGAGCAAAGATTTCGATCGACTTGTCCCCGGGAACAACGAACCCCTCAGTCATCAGCGCCGCACCGAGGTCATTTTGCAGGACCGCCCAGTCCTGGGGCAGTGCGGTTTCGGTGATGATCTGTAGCGCGCTTTGATTGGCCTGCACAGACTGCTCCAACAAGGGACGAGCTTCTTCAACGCCGACGATCCGGCTCTTCTGGCTCAGTGCCAATCCGAGGTGGACTTGTACCTTCGCCCAATCCAGGGGGCTGTCCGACTTCGTAATGACGTCGAGCGCATTCTTAAAAGCCTGAATCGACTGATCGTACAAGGCGACGGATTTCGCCGGGGTGAAGCGAAGACCCTCCCGCCAGAAGTGAACCCCCAGCGCGCTTTGAGTCTCGGCCCAGCGGCTTGGATAATCTGCCTTGTCATAGACCTCAAGGGCCCGATTGAAAGCCTGTTCCGCCTGACCAAGCAGCGCGATGGCCTTGTCGCCGCGAACACGCTCTGCCTCTTCATCGAGAGACAAACCCAGATTCAACTGCGCGTCGGCCCAGTCACTCGGAGAGCCAGCCTTGGTATAGACATCGAGCGCTGTGTTATAGGCCTGCGCCGACTGGTCGTATAGAGGAATCGCCTGGTCACTGCTCGTGCGCCCGCCTTCGGCGGCAAGAGCGTTACCGAGTGCAACTTGCGCAGCCGCGGTTTGCTGTCGATCTCCCAATTCCGTGTACCCCGCGACGACAGACTGAAGATCGCCGACCGCTTGCGCGATTAGTACTACGCTCTTGTCGGCCGAAGCGACTTCGCCTTCCGACCGGCGCGCCTTAGCCGCAGCCAGAAGCGCCCGCAGTTGCAGCTCGTGAAATCCGTTGTCGTCAGGGTGCTTCTTGTACTCGGCTTCTGCTGTGGCTTCAGCGCTTTCCACCGTTTGCGTGGCTAGGTCGTACTGCAGATTGAGCTGATATGCACCTGCAGCCTGCTCGCGATCGGCAATCAACTGGCGCAGCTTGTCCCGGCGCGCGCTGAGAAATGCCTGCTCTTCGGCGTCGAGCTCGTTGGCGTCGGTGTCGGCGGCCTTGTTGAACAACTGCGCGGCGCTGGCGTAGTGCTTGAGCGCAACTTCGGCCAGAGCCCTTTGCTGGAGAGTGGCCTGAGCCGATTGCTGCTGGATCTGCTGCGCCCACTGCTGCACCTGCCTGTCAACTTCCGCTGCGGGAAAACCGTTGGCCACGGCCCACGCCGCAAGCGCCGCGCCAAGATTCTGCTGCTGGCTTTGCGCCTGTTGATGTGCCGCAGCCACTTCTGTCTTCAGCGCCCGGTTCTCTTTCTGCAGGCTATTCAACTGAAGCAACGTGCGATGCAGCATCGCCTCGATTTGTGCCGGCCCCAGCAGTGCCGGAGAGCCCTTGGGCAGGAGACTGATTCTGACGGTGGGCCCGACGCCCGGCAACTGGCCGCCGGCCGGCTGCCAGATGACGAGGTCGGCTGCACCGGTTACCTCCACCTGCACCTCGCCGCGCTGAAAGACGTCGGAAGAGACCAGCAGTTGAGCTTGGCCCTGGGAATTGGTCACCTGCTGCGCTTCGGTGATTTTCACTCCGCTGTCGATGTACTCAAGGGAGACGCGCACAGCTTTGACAGGCTGCGGCGGCTGCGGCTGCGCATTGACCAGGACTGCGGTCACGCTTCGTTGCGGCGTGGGTGTCTGGGCGGCCATTGAGACGTCAATGCTGCCCAGGCCCAAAAGAAGAAGCGCCAGCGCACAAGGCCCTGCCCTCATGGGAACCCTCTCCAAGGAAAACGAGTGCCGGAATTTGCCTAGAAGTCTAGCACGCCTTCCTGCCGGGAAAGTCGAAACATCCTTCTCGCCCCCTCAGTTTCCAGCGATCGCCGCGACCGGTCAGGATTCGGCGCGCAACCGGCAGCGATCGCGCGCCGCAGATTACTTCGATGGGGCGGGAACTTCCTATCAGACCAACGGCTTAGCGGATCAACGGGGATGGGCAGCGGGGCTGCGGAAGAATTCTCTTGACATCGAGTACTCCATGTACTAGAGTACTCTCAACTTGGGCTTCCTGTGGGATTGGCGAGGCCGAGAGAGGAGAAACGAATGACGGAAGAGATGGGTGGGACGGAATTGACGGAACGGCTGGAGCTGATCGAGAGCATGATCGCGGCTGGACGCCGGGGAACGACGAAGTGGGGCTGGTCCTTCGTTCTGTGGGGCGTGGCGTATTTCGTGGCGACCGCGTGGTCTTCAGGGTGGTTTGGCGGACCCGTTTGGGGCCAACACTATCTGGCGTGGCCGGTGACGATGATCGCGGCCAGCATCGCGACAGGAGTGGCAATTTCCAGGACGAAGAAGGGACAGCCGGGAACGGCGCTGGGCAGGGCTGTCAGCGCAGTGTGGTGCGCGATGGGGATCTCGCTTTTTGTTGTTCTGATGTCGCTGGGACTGAGCGGAAGGTACGAAACGCATGTGTTCATGGCGATCATCGGCGGGATGCTCTGCATGGCCAATCTGGCCTCGGCCATGATTTTGAAGTGGAAGATGCAGTTGGCGTGCGCGGTGGTGTGGCTGGGGTCGGCGGTGGCAGGGTGTTTTGGAACGGAAACCCAGGCCGGGATTGCGTTTCTTGCCGCGACGTTCCTGTGCCAGATTGTGTTCGGAATCTACGCGATGATTCTGGAGTCGCGGAGGCGGCAGGGGGCGGCAAATGCCTGAGCTGCCGGAGTTGAATCCCGTGGTTCACGGAAAGCTGCGGCTGGCGCTGCTGTCGCTGCTGGCGACGGTGGAGGAGGCGGAGTTTACGTGGCTGCGCGCGAGGACGGGAGCGACGGACGGGAACCTGGGCGCGCAGTTGATGAAGCTGGAGGAGGCGGGGTACGTCACGGTGGAGAAGCGGTTTGTGCAGCGCAAACCGCAGACGCTCTACCGCATGACGGAGGCGGGACGAACGGCGCTGACGGAGTATGTAAAGGCGCTGAAACAGTTGCTGGGCTCGGCCATTTAGAGCGGTTCCAGAGCTAATGCGCCATCCCTGGCTTCATTCAAGGTGGCTCTTTCTGAAGAAAAGAGACCCTTCACTTCAGTGGTCTTTTGGTACAGCGACTCTGGAACCGCTGTAAGGCCGCACATTTCCCTGGAGGCGAGAAATGCAGAAGCAAGTAACGGCAAATAGCGCCGACGGGCGCGCGATCGGTGCGTTGTTCTTTGCCGGATTTGGCGTGCTGTGGATGGTTCTGGCGCTCTACGCAAAACAGTGGCTCGCTGTGGGGCCGGTGGTTGTGCTGGCGTGCGGCGCGGCGGTGCTGGGCGCGGGCGCGTTCTGGCTGCTTCGGCGATCCAGGACGCTGCCGCGCGAACCGGAGGATCCCGCGATGGCGCGCGCGTTCAAGTGGATCAATATCGCTCAGTGGGCGGCGGTTGCGGTGGTAGCGCTCGCGTTTGCGCATCTCGGAATCGATGCCTACCTGATGTCGGCGATCACGGCCATCGTGGGGCTGCACATGTTCCCCCTGGCGCGGGTATTTCGCTATCCCATGCACCATGTGACGGGTGCGGTGCTGGTCGGCTGGGCGGCGGCCAGCGTTCTGCTCTTCCCAAAGGACGAAATGCAGGGCTCGACCGCGCTGGGCACGGGCGCGATTCTATGGCTGAGCGCGCTGGTGACGCTTACGCTGGCGATGCGGGCGGTGCGGACGCCAGTGACAGCGAACAGTGGTCAGTGACCAGAGCCCGGCTACGACGGTTTGTCGAGTGAGCCGCGAACGCGCTGCATGATGCCGAAGTAGAAGGCGAGGTTGTGGATGGAGTTGAGGGTGGCGGCGAGCGGCTCGCCGGCTTGGACGAGGTGGCGCAGGTAGGCGCGAGAGTAGCGGCGGCAGACGGGGCAGGAGCAGGCAGGGTCGGGAGGGTTCTGGTTCTCGGCGAACTGGCGATTCTTGATGTTGAGGCGCCCCTGGCTGGTGAAGAGCAGGGCGTGGCGGGCGGCGCGGGTGGGCAGAACGCAATCCATCATGTCGACGCCGAGGCGGGCGTACTGCTCGATCTCGTCGGGGTAGCCGACGCCCATGACGTAGCGCGGCTTGTCCCGTGGCAGGAGCGGGAGGACTTCGGCAATCATTTCGAGGGTCAGCTCCCGGGGCTCGCCGACGCTGAGGCCGCCGATGGCGTAGCCGTCGAAGTCCATTTCGACGAGGCGCTCGGCGCATTGGCGGCGGAGGTCGCGGTACATGCCGCCCTGGACGATGCCGAAGAGGGATTGGGTGCGATCTTCTGTCCCAGGTCCCCAAGTGCGAAGGACCTGGGGCACCCCGTTTAGATGATCGGGTGAAAGACTGCCCGGTGGAGTTTGTGCGATCCCAGGTCCCAAAGAGGGGATGTGGGGCACCCCTTGTAGCTGATCGTGCCAGGGAACTTCGTGGCAGTGAGCGCGGAAGTGATCGAGGGAGCGGCGCGCCCAGGCCATGGTGAGGCGGAGGCTGTCTTCGGCGCGGGGGCGATCGGCGGGGTACTCGGTGCACTCGTCGAAGGCCATGACGATGTCGGCGCCGAGAGCTATTTGAACATCGATCGAATGCTCGGGCGTGAAGAAGTGGGTGCTGCCGTCGAGGTGGGAGCGGAAGCGGACGCCGTCGTCGGTGACCTTGCGCAGAGGACCAAGCGAAAAGACCTGGAAGCCGCCGGAGTCGGTGAGGAGTGCATGGGGCCAACTGATGAAGCGGTGCAGGCCGCCCATGCGGCGAATGGCTTCGTGGCCGGGGCGCAGATAGAGGTGATAGGTGTTGCCGAGAATGATTTCGGCGCCAAGAGACTCGAGCGTGTCCTGGGGGACGGCCTTGACGGAGCCGGCAGTGCCGACGGGCATGAATACGGGAGTCTCGACGGTCTGGTGCGGGAGAGCGATGCGACCTCGCCGACCACCGGCGGGCGTTGTGGCGAGGAGTTGGAAGGGCGGGATCACGAAGAGATTGTAGCGGTCCAGAGGCCGCTCTCGATTTTCGCGACGGCGCCGGGAGCGGAGCCGCGGGGCAAGGCGCGGAGAAGCTCGGCGATGGAGAGGCCGGAGCGGGGATCGCGGAGGCTGGGGGCGATTTCGTTGAGGGGGACGAGGATGAAGGCGCGTTCGGCGAGACGAGGATGCGGGATTTCGAGGCCGGGCTCGCCAAGGATAAGGCTGTCGTACAGAAGGAGATCGAGGTCGAGGGTACGGGGACCGTTGGGGACCTGGGCGGCGCGGTCGCGGCCGAAGTCGTGTTCGATAGCGAGCAGCGCGGCGAGGAGATCGCGCGGTGCGAGCGATGTTTCGAGAGCGACGACGGCGTTGAGGAAGCGGGGCTGATCGGCGAAGCCGACTGGGACGGTGGAATAGAGCGACGAGCGGGCAAAGATGCGGCCGAGGGAGGCGAGGCGCTCGACGGCGGCGGCAAGCGTGGATTCAGGCGGGCCGGCGGGGCTGGGGAGGTTGGAGCCGAGGGCGATGAAGGCGGAGGACATGCTGACTAAAGACTAGCGGAGTTGGCGGGGCAGCGATCCCACCTTAGCCGTCTCGCGGCAAGCGCGAGGCGCCGAAGGTGGGGCACGGGAACTGCTTCGGCTACTCCTCGCGCAGGGCCTGGATGGGCTCGATGGAGGCGGCTCTGCGAGCGGGCAGAAGAGCGGCGACGATGCCAACGAGGCTGAGCGTAAGAATCACGCCGAGATAGGTCCAAGCGTCGACCGGACGGACCTGGTAGAGGAAACTTCGCACCAATCGGCCCGCGGACACCGCGAGCACAAGGCCGACCACAAGGCCCGCACCGATCATGACCGATCCCTGGCGAAGGATCATTGCGGCGACGCTTTGACGGGTAGCGCCCAAGGCCATGCGCACGCCGATCTCGCGGCGCCGATAGCCGACAAGCTGCGCGAGAACACCGTAAAGGCCCGCGATCACCATGACCACGGCAAGGCCGGCAAAGGAACCCACAAGATAGAGGCCCAGCCGCTGGCTGAATGTATTTTTCTCCACGGCCTCCTGCATGGTCTGGAAGTCGTCGAGCGCGTAGCCGGGAGCGTTCTGATGGAAGACCGACCGCATCTCGGCGGCTACCGGAATATCGCCGCGCGTTTTGACGACGAAGGTGACCGCAGTTTTGAGGAGCGCCTGGTAGAAGAGCGACGTGGTAGGAATCTGCTGCTGCGGCAGAAGAATGAACGGCTGAACGGCCCCGCCGACTTTGTCGTCGATCTGGTCGCCGATGACGCCGGCGATGGTGTAGGGCTTGATCATGCCGGTATCTTTGCCGCCGAGGTCGATCTGCTTGCCGATGGGGTCCTGGTTGAGGAAGTACTGCTTGACGAGCGATTCGTTCACGACAATGACGAAGGGAGCATCGGCGGTGTCGCTGTCCTCGATCATGCGGCCGCGGATGACGGGCGTGCCCAGGGCGCGGGCGTAGTCGCCACTCACGGCCGAAACGCGGGCTTGCATTTGCGAATTGTGCGGCTGGCCAAGAACCGAAAAACTGCTGCGCATGTTCATGCCGGAGAGTGGCGGACAGGTGGCCATTGCCGCATCGGCCACGCCGGGAACGTGGCGCACGCGTTCCAGCACCGGCTGATAAACGAGTGTGGCCACCGAGGCTGGAGCGTTGCCCGTATCCTCGGAGACGGCCATGCCGGAGAAGCCAACGGAATCGGCAGGCATCACGGTGAAGGAAGTTACGCGGGTTGTATCGAAGCCCAGCCGCGAATGCCCCAGGTTCCAAAGTGTGTGGAAGAGCAGGCCGGTTCCTACAAGGAGCAGCGTGGAAAGGGCAACTTCGCCGGCCACGAGGCTGCCGCTCAACCTGCCACTCAAGGTGCGCGAGCCCACGCCGCGCGAAGCCGCCTGCAGAGCGGCTTGCGGTTGCGAGCGCGCCACCAGAAGCGCCGGCAGCAGCGACGAAAGGACGGTGGTGACGATGGCGACCGCAGCCAGCACGAAGACCACCGTCCAGTGAATGCCGATCGCATCGGCGCGGGGGATGGTTCCATCGGGCAGCTTATGCACGGCCATCATGGCGATTTGAGCGAAGAGAACGCCTACGCCGCAGCCCAGGAGGCTCAGCATGAGGCCTTCGGCGAGCAGTTGCCTCACCAGCCGGATGCGGCCCGCTCCAAGCGCGGCGCGCACCGCGAATTCCTGCTGGCGGGCGAGGCAGCGCGCGATCAGCAGGTTGGAGACGTTGGCGCAGGCGATAAGCAGCACCAAGCCGAGGGCGCCGAAGAGGGTGTAAAGCACGGGGCGCACCGGCCCCGTCAGCGCTTCCTGAAATGCATCGACGCGGAACGATATGGCCGAGTCGCCGGGATCGCGCGGGATGCGCGAGGCGATTGCATTCATCTCCTGCTGCACCTGAGCCTGTGTGACTCCGGGCCGGGCGGCGCCGAGAATGTTGAAGAAATCGTAGCCGCGGTCCTTGAGCATCTCGCTGGAGGGTTGTAAAGGCAGCCACAAGCCCTTGCCCACATCGGCTCCCATGTTGTCCGGGAAGAGAAACGAGGCCGGCATGACGCCGACCACGGTGAGGGCCTGGCCGCCAACCTTCACGGTTCGGCCGACGATGTTGGGGTCGGAGTGGAAGCTCTCGTGCCAGAGGCCTTCGGAAAGGAGGACGACCTGCGGGCCGCCGGAAAGGCCTTCGGCATCGTTGAACGCGCGGCCGAGGAGGGGCTTTGCGCCCAGCATGGGGATGAGGTTGGTGGTGATGCGGGGAGCGATGACGCTTTGCGTAACGTCCTCGGCCTCAACGACACCGATGTCTTCGGAGTAGCCGGCGACCTGCTCGAAGAGCTTCGACTGTGCGGCGATGTCGCGGTAGTTCAGCCAGGAGGTCGAGCCGAAGGCCGGCTTGTCGCTCGGCGGGCCAACGAGAAAGAGGCGATCGGAGTGAGCGTAGGGCAGCGGGCGGAGGAGTACGTCCTCAATCACCGTGAAGATGGCGGTGTTGGCGCCCACGCCGAGGGCGAGGGTGAGGACGGCGAGCAGGGCCAAGCCCGGAGTTTTGAGGTGTTGGCGCAGGGCGAAACGCAGATCGTAGAACAGGCTGAGCATGGCTCTCCCCGAAAAGACAAGAGAATGAAAGCACCCGATGTGCCATTCGCGGTTGGACGCTCCGGTCTTTATTATCAATGAGTTCGACGATTGAGCGCCGCGGCGACGCCGGCAGTTGCTGTCCGGAATTGCGGTTCAGCGTCCGCAATTGAACAGTGGGGCCGCTCCGAGCGAGCCGAGTTGGCGGTGTTCGTGGAGTTTCGCTTTCCCACCCTTTTCGCGAAGGACGCGAAAAGGATGGGGCACGGAGGCACGGAGGGCAAGCCGGCGCGCTCGATCTGGTAGCATCGGACTTCGGAGAATTAGCCTATGGATGCATTGAGTAGTGCGGGACTTGGGGCGCGGCGCAACGAAGACATTGCGCTGGATCTGATGAAGTTTATTGCGGGAACGGCGGGCGTGGGGAAACCGGCGGCGCCGTCGACGGGGTTCACCGGGGCGGGCGCGCCGAAGCCCGAGGAGCATGTGAACCAACTCCTCGCGCTCTACACGCGGTGCCTGAAGGCTGTGGAAGGCCAGGGGTAAGGTTGCTGACCGCATAAAATCCCTCGTCGAGCATGGTGGGATCCCAGGTCTCAGGATCGAGACCTGGGGCACCCCAATTTGGTACAAGATCGAGCGGTGAACAGCCCCAAAAGCAGCCCCTTTGGCGCGCCGGACCCGAGCGGAAGCCGACAGAAAGAGGTAGAGAGATCGCGGACGGAAGGCAGTTACGGGTGGCAGTGGCGGGCGCCGGAGCGTTCGGGCGCAACCACTTGCGCGTGGTGCGCGAGCTGGAGGCGGCGGGTGAGGGCGTGGCGCTGGCAGCCGTGGTCGATCCCGATGCGGCGCGGGCGGAAGAGGCGGCGAAGCAGTACGGGATTCCGTCGTTCGCGACGATCGAAGCGTTGCTGAAGGCGGACCTGAAGCTGGACGCGGCGATTGTGGCCGTGCCGACGGTGCGGCATTGCGAGACGGCGCTGGCGCTGCTGGATGCGGGGCTGGATCTGCTGGTGGAGAAGCCGCTGGCGGCGAATCCGGGCGAGGCCGACGAAATCATCGCCAAGGCGGAGAAGCACGGGCGGATGGTGCAGCCGGGACACCTGGAGCGGTTCAACCCGGCGGTGCTGGCCGTGGAAGCGAAGCTGAAGCGGCCGATGTTCTTCGAGGCGCACCGGCTGAGCGTGTTTACGCCGCGGTCGCTGGACGTGGACGTGGTGCTGGACCTGATGATCCACGATCTGGATATCGTGCTGACCTTTGCGAAGTCGGCGGTGCGCGAGGTGCGCGCGGTGGGGCTGCCGATTCTGTCGCCCAAGGTGGATATCGCAAACGTGCGCGTGGAGTTCGAGTCGGGCTGCGTGGCGAACTTTACGGCGTCGCGGGTGTCGACGGAGCGGGTGCGCAAGCTGAGGTTCTTTGAGCCGAGGGAGTACGTGTCGATCGACTACGCGCGGCGCGACGTGCTGGTGATCCGGATGGAAGATGGGGAGACGCCGGGTTCCTCCGCGGAGCTGGCGCGTGCGGCGGCCGAGTTCCTGACGAGCGGAAAACTCGATTCCGCGACGATCCAGAAGCTGCTGGCATCGGGAAAGATTCCGGTAACGCTGGCGATGAAAGTGGCCGCGGCGAAGAACGATCCGGAAAAGCTGAAGGCGATAGCGAAGGGCTTGACCGAAGCGCACGATGGACCGGCGCCCGGGTTGAGCTTCGTGAAGCCGGAGGTGACGCCGGGCGAGCCGCTGAAGCTGGAGATTCTCTCGTTCCTTGAATCCGTGCGGACGCGGCGCGAGCCGAAGGTGACGGCGCGGCAGGGACGCGCGGCGCTGGAGCTGGCGCTCGCGATCCAGGCGGCGATGGCGGCTCATGCGGAGCGGGCGGGGCTGGGGGATTTCTTCAGAAGCAGCTTCTAGCTCCTGCTTGCAGTTGCCGGTAATCCGCGATCGGGGTCAGCGGCCGGGGCTCCTCGACTCCGCGGTGCCGGTAGTAGGCCCACATGATGCCGATGGTTCGGCGGGCCACGCCCTAACCGATCGTCCGGGCGAACTCGCGTTGCCGCGCGAGCCGAACCCTTCCACGGCAGGTGCACAACTAGAAACGAAAGTGGGAGATACTCTGCCCCAGGGCGATGCTACGATCTCGGGCGAGGAGAATACCGTGGCGCTGGCAGACTTTATCAGCAAGCAGTTTATCCGTGTCATCCAGTGGAGTGAGGACGAAGGGGGCGTGCTCTCGTACCGCTATCCCATGCAGGACATGGAGATCGAGAACGGCGGGCAGTTGACGGTGCGCGAATCGCAACTGGCGTTGTTTGTGAACGAGGGCCGGATTGCGGACGTGTTCGGGCCGGGGCTGCACAGGCTGAGCACGCGGAACCTGCCGATCCTGACGGACCTGATGAACTGGACGAAGGACTTCGAGTCGCCGTTCAAGTCGGACGTGTACTTCTTCTCGACGCGGCTCCAGATCGACCAGAAGTGGGGCACGCCGACGCCGATCACGACGCGCGACAAGGAGTTTGGCGTGATCAGGCTGCGGGCGTTCGGGAACTATGCCTATCGCATCGCGGACCCCAGGAAGTTCTTCACGGAAGTGACGGGCACGCGCCAGGAGGTGCTGGCCGAGGACCTGGAAGGGCAACTGCGCACGACGATCGTGGCGCGGATGACCGCGGACTTTGCCAGCAGCGAGATCAAGTTTGTGGACATGGCGGCGAACCTGGGGGCGCTGGCGGACAAGGTGGCCGGCGACGTGAGGCCGAGCTTTGCGGCGCTGGGACTGGAGCTGAACCAGTTTGTGGTGGAGAGTGTATCCCTGCCCGAGGATCTGCAAAAGGTGATGGACCAGCGGATCGGCGTGAGCATGGCAGGCGATCTGGGACGGCTGACGCAGTTCGAAGCGGCTGAGTCGCTGGAAGAGGCGGCGCAGAACTCAGGCGGCACGGCGGGAATGGGCGTGGGCCTGGGCGCGGGCGCGGCGATGGCGCAGGCGATGATGGGGCAGGCGGCGCCGGGACAGGCGAGGTCGTTGGGTACTCCCGCTGCGGGCGGAGCCGTGCAGGCGGCCGCGGCGGGAACGAAATTCTGCATCGAGTGCGGCAAGCCGATGCCGGAGCGGGCGAAGTTCTGCCCCGAGTGCGGGAACTCGCAATGAACTGCCCATCGTGCGGCGCGCCATTGCGAATGGCGGACAACAACGCCAGCCTGCGTTGCGATTACTGCAAGAGCGTGACGATAGCGCAGGCGGACGAGACGGGCGTCGAGTTCGTCGACGAGGCGGCGGAGCTTGCCTGCCCGAATTGCGCGACCCCGCTGTGGAGTGCGATGCTGGCCGGCTCGCGGCTTTATGCGTGCAAACAGTGTCACGGACTGCTGGTGGAGATGGGCACGTTTGAGGCGCTGATCGAAAGGATGCGGGCCGAGCACCCGGAAACCAAAATTCCGATGGCGCCAGATGCAGCCGATTTGGAGCGGAAGGTGGAGTGCCCGAAGTGCCACAAGCGGATGGACACGCACTACTATTTCGGCGGGGGCCATGCCGTGATGTCGAGCTGCGAGCGGTGCGAGTTGCACTGGCTGGATGGCGGCATGCTGATGCAGGTTGTGCGTGCGCCGCATGAGGGCGAGGAAGCTACCGGCTTCTAGCTCTCAGTTCTCAGTTGTCAGTGGACGGCCGCCAGCGGTGGACGCGATGGCAGTAGGCCTGGTAGTCGGGGCCGAAGGTGCGGTGCAGGGTGGGCTCCTCGTAGATCACGACGAAGAGATGCGTCACGAGGAGGAAGCCGGCGACGAATGCGGCGAGCGCCGTCGACTTATAAAAGAGAGCGGCTCCTGCGAGCGCGAGCGCGGCGCCAAGGTACATGGGGTTGCGGACGAAGCGGTAAGGCCCGCGGATGACGAGGCGGCGCGGAGGGTCGAAGGGCGCCGGAGTGCCTTTGCCGATGAAAGCGAAGGCAAAGACGCAGGAGAGAGCGATGACGGCGCCTGCGCTGACGACGATGAGGCCGCCGACCTGCGGCCATCCCATGGCGGCCGGGCGGACGATGCCGCTCCATGCGAGGAGGCGTGCGGGAAGGTAGACGAGCACGAACCCGATAAAGAGCGTGGCGTAAGTGAGGGTGCGAATGAGCACGAACATAATTGCCTCCGATTCGGGAGCGGATCGAATGGGCATGACGGCTGGCGTGCCGGGCCGGGGAATCTTCTCAAGCCCGGCGCGCCAGGGTGGGCGCGTCAGGCGATGTCGAGGGTGCGGTTGATGAAGCCGACGATGTACTTCCAGACGAGGTAGTAGGCGACGACGGCGGCCAGGAAGCAGGGGACGATGAGGGCATAAGGCACCTGGAGGGCGTGGAACCAGGTGACTCCGCTTGCGCCGAGCGAAAGCACGCCCAGACAGCTCGCGGTGGTGGCTCCGGCGGGAAGCAGCAGGAAGGGCAGCAAGGCGCCGTGCACGCCGATGGACAGGCGGGTCCATCCGCGCCAACCGAGCCAGAGCATGTTCCACAGGCCCCAGAGGATGGGGACAAGGGCCATGGGAAAGACGATTCCGCGCTCAATGGGGACCGGCACCTGGAGTACGAGGCGCAGCACGATGAACGCGATGAGGAAGAGCGGCAGGATGAGCGTGGGAATGAAAATACCGGCGAGATAGGCGCGGAGGGTTGGGTGGGTGGTCATGAGCGGCCTCCTTTCAGTCGGCCAGGGAACAGCGATTACTGGTTGATGGTTAGTGACTCGCAAGCGGCTGCCGGTCCGCGGTTCATAGGTAATAAAGAAAAACGGGGATCGTGGCCGGGAACGAGACGGCGAAACCGATGAGGGCGGCGAGCAGGGCCCAGTCGAACCAAGGCGGTGAAAATGTCAACGCCCGGGTTTGTGAGGCCGGCTCGGCGTCGAGACGGCGAAGGACGGCAGGCCAGAGGTCGCGGGAGGGCTCGGCCGCGGGATCGACCGGCGGCAGCGCCTGCTGCAAGAGTTCTTTGATTCGATGCTCGTCGTGTGCATTCATGGCATGATTCCCTGTTGTTCTAAATCTCTTCTCAACAATCGAAGGGCGCGAAAGACGCGCAGTTTGACGGCCGCGACGGTGACGCCGAGGGCCGCGGCGATTTGTTTGTGCGGCTGCTCCTCGACCAGAGCGAGGAGGGCCGCGATGCGCAGGGTGGGAGGTAGCCGGGCGAAGGCCTGCGCGGTCTTGGAGCGGATCTCGGCGGTGATGCCGGGATCGGTCTCAGGCGACGCGGGAAGGGCGGCAAGGTCGCGATCGTCCAAGCCGGTTTCGGGCCGTCGCGCACGGAGCCAGTCGAGAGCGGCGCGGGTGGCGATGCGACGGGCCCAGGGCTCAAAGGGACGCGAGGGCTCGAAGCTCGAGTGCGCGCGATGGATGCGCCAGAAGGTCTCGACCGTGAGGTCCTCGGCCGCGGAGGGATCGCGCACGATGCGGAGAATCCAACCGTAGACGGACCGCTGATGCTCGCGGAAGAGAGATTCGAAGGCGTCGAGATCGCCTTGCCGGAATCGATCCAAAACGTTGCTGGAGCCGTCCGGCATCTTTCTTCCCTTTCCGATTGGGATTACGAGAGCGACGGCAGAAAGGTTACACGAAAAGACAGGGAGCGAGGGAGCGAGAAAGCAAGGGAGCAAGTCAGCGAGTCAGCGAGTCAGCAAGTCAGCGAACCCACCCTTTTCGCGGAGAACGCGAAAAGGATGGGGCACGGATGGCGCGGCTGGAGAAGGTCTGAGATGTGCGCGCATAAAGCGATTTGTCTGGTTGGCGGCGTGTTGACAGCGAAGGAACGCGGCGATTAGAGTGAGCCGCGGATAGGCAGGAATTGCGCCCGGAGAGGGAACGCCGCGGGATGCATGACTGCGCAGCGAGAGAGGCAAAGACGATGGCTGGAATGAGATTCGTAGCGGGAGCGTTGCTGGGAGTTGCAGCGGCGGGAGCGATATGGGCGCAGGGCGGGGAGAAGCCGGCGTATTTGAACCCGAATTTGCCACCCGAGCAGCGCGCAGCGGACCTGGTGAAGAGGATGACGCTCGAACAAAAGGCCAGCCAACTGGTGAACCAGGCGCGCGCGATTCCGCGCCTCGGCGTGCCGGCGTACGACTGGTGGAGCGAGGCGCTGCACGGCGTGGCGGTGAACGGGACGACGGAGTTTCCCGAGCCGATCGGGCTGGCGGCGACCTTCGACACGGCAAAGATCCACGAAATGGCCGTGGACATCGGCACGGAAGCGCGGATCAAGCACGCGCAGGGGCTGGCGGCGCACGGGGGCAACAGCGAGATCTTCGAGGGGCTGGACTTCTGGGCGCCGAACGTGAACATCTTCCGCGATCCCAGGTGGGGTCGCGGGCAGGAGACATACGGCGAGGACCCGTTTCTGACGGCGCGGATGGCCGTGGCGTTCGTGACGGGCATGCAGGGCGACGATCCGCATTATTACCGGGTGATCTCGACGCCGAAGCACTATGCAGTGCACTCGGGGCCGGAGCCGACGCGGCACAGAGCCGACGTGGACGTGAGCAAGCATGACGAGCTGGACACCTATCTGCCGGCGTTCCGCGCGGCGGTGACCGAGGGCAAGGCAGACAGCGTGATGTGCGCGTACAACAGCATCAACGGAGAGCCGGTGTGCGCGAACGAGTTCCTGCTCGAGGACCAACTGCGCGGCAAGTGGGGATTCGAGGGGTACGTGGTGTCGGATTGCGGAGCGGTGCGCAACATCTTCGACGGGCATCACTACGAGCCGACGCAGGCCGAGGCTTCGGCCGTCAGCCTGAAACGCGGCATGGACAACGAGTGTATCGACTTCCGGGCGGCAGTGGCGGACGATCACGACTACAGGCCCTACCTGGACGCGGTGAAGCAGGGAGTTCTAAAGGAGAGCGACATCGATCGGGCGGTGACGCGTCTGTTTACGGCGCGGATGAAGCTGGGAATGTTCGACCCGCCGGAGATGACGCCGTACGCGAAGATCGATCCCAGTGAACTCGACAGCGCGGCGCACCGGGCGCTGGCGCTGAAGCTGGCGAACGAGTCGATGGTGCTCGTGAAGAACGACGGCGTGCTGCCACTGAAGACAACGGGGCAGAAGATGGCCGTGGTGGGGCCGCTGGCCGAGCAGACGCACGTGCTGCTGGGTAACTACAACGGAATTCCGACGCATACGGTGTCGATCCTGGAGGGACTGAAGAAGGAGTTTGCCGGAGACACGCTCACCTACGTGCAGGGCACGAATTTCCTGAGCAAACAAACGAGTCCGGTCCCGAGCGCTTTGCTGACGACGGACGGGAAGCAGGGAGCGAAGGCGGTCTATTTCAGCCAGAACATCGTCGACTTTTCGAGCGAGCCGAGCCACGTTGGTGCTGCGCTGGCCACGCGCATTGAGCCGGGAGTGGACCTTGCGGCGCAGGAGCTTCCGGCAGCGGCGGCGAAAGCCGAGCCGCTGGCGGCGCAGTGGGAGACGAACCTGACGGCGAAGGAGACTGGCGACTACAACCTGGGAATCGAAACCGACGGATTCTTCCGGCTGTTTCTCGACGGCGGAGTGGTGTGCACCTCGAACTATCCGCACGGTGTGGAGACGGTAACCGGGCTGGTCCACCTGGATGCGGGCAAGCCGTCTCACGTGCTGGTGGAGTACCAGAGGACGGACCCCACTACGCCCCTGCACATGAAGCTGGTCTGGGCCAAGATCGACCGCGGCGTGGATGAGGCGGATCTGGCGGCAGTGAAGAATGCGGATGTGGTGGTTGCGGTGGTGGGCATCACGAGCGAGCTGGAAGGCGAGGAGATGCTGGTGAACGAACCGGGCTTCAAGGGAGGCGACCGGACGAGCCTGGATCTGCCGGCACCCGAGGAGAACCTGCTGAAGGGGCTGGCGGCGACCGGGAAGCCGCTGGTGGTTGTGCTGACCAACGGCAGCGCGCTGGCGGTGAACTGGGCGAACGAGCACGCCAACGCGATTCTGGATGCGTGGTACCCCGGCGAAGAGGGCGGGAACGCGGTGGCGCAGACGCTGGCAGGCGAAAACAATCCGGCGGGGCGGCTGCCGGTGACGTTCTACAAGAGCGTGGATCAGTTGCCGCCGTTTGAGGACTACTCGATGAAGGGGCGGACCTACCGGTACTTCACGGGGACGCCGCTGTATCCGTTCGGATACGGGCTGAGCTACACGACGTTCGCCTACAGCGGGCTGACGGTTCCGAGCGCCGCGGTGGAAGCGGGAAAGCCGGCGGTGGTGGAAGCGACAGTGACGAATACGGGGAAACGCGCGGGCGACGAAGTGGCGGAGCTTTATCTGAAGTTCCCGGCCGTGGCGGGCGCGCCGCGGATCGCGCTACGCGGGTTCCAGCGGGTGCACCTGGAACCGGGCGCGTCGACGAAGGTGCGGTTCGAGCTGAAGCCGCGGGATCTGAGCATGGTGACGGAAACCGGAGAGCCGATTGTTGCAGGGGGCACGTACCTTGTCTCGATCGGCGGAGGGCAGCCGAATTCCGGGGCGTCGGCGGTGGCCACGACGTTCGAAGTGAGCGGAACGCAGAAACTTCCAGAGTAACCGTCATTAAATCAGCAAGATACATCTGTTCTGGGCCTGGCAGGGCGGCGAAAGCCGCCTCGCACGTGTCAAGGGGAGATTTACGAAATGTCCCAAAATCGGTTGCGGGGCGTCGCACAGCGCGATAAGTGACTGTATTTACGTGGGATTCAACCGAAATTAACCTCCCCGCAAAGAGGCGGCCGGACCGGAACTGACGGGATCTTCCACATTCCGGCGGACTTCCGGGTGTAGACTTGTCTGTAACCCGGTCAAGAATTCCTCAATACCGGGTAAACAACCGTGAAGGGCTGCGGTTGTTGAGGTTTTATGGTTGCCTTCTTCTCCGGATTGTCATTCTTCAGCAGACAATCATCCGTATTTCCCATGAAAAGTTGCACCGGCGTTGAGTTTCCCAACGGGAGGCCCAGGCGTGCCCGGAATGTTTCCGGCCGCCATGGTGATTTCTGATGGCCGATCTCGCGACGGCAGTTCCAGGCATCTCGGCGGCGCCGAGTCTGATCGAGCAGCAGCCGAGGCGCGCCCGGAGCCGGGCAGGCGTAGTGGTTTTCCTGCTGGCTTTGCTGGGCGGTCTCGCCTACATCGGGGTTCATTTGGCGCGGGACCTGGATCAGGTGAGCGTGACCAGCATGGGTCCGTATTTCATGCTGGGATTGGCGCTAACGATCGCGCTGGGGTTCGAATTCGTGAACGGGTTCCACGACACGGCGAATGCCGTGGCGACGGTGATTTATACGAACTCGCTCCCGCCCACGCTGGCTGTCGTGTGGTCGGGATTGTGCAACCTGACCGGCGTGCTGCTTTCGTCGGGAACAGTCGCCTTCGCTGTGATCACGCTGCTCCCCGTGGAGCTGATTCTGAAAGTGAGCTCGGGAGCAGGGTTCGCGATGGTGTTCGCGCTGCTGATCGCAGCGATTTTGTGGAACCTCGGGACGTGGTGGTTCGGTTTGCCCGCGTCGAGCTCGCACACCATGGTGGGATCGATCATTGGCGTGGGTTTGGCGAGCCAATTGATGAACGTGCATCGCGGCGTTTCGGGGCTGGACTGGGGACAGGTGACGAAGGTCCTTGAGGCTCTGCTGATCTCGCCGCTGGTCGGGTTTGCTTTGGCAGGAGTATTGATCCTGCTGGCGAAGAAGCTGATCCGGTTCCCCTCGCTTTATGAAGCGCCCAAAGGCAGCGAGCCACCGCCGTGGCCGATTCGCGCGCTGATGGTGCTGACCTGCACGGGCGTCAGCTTCTTCCACGGATCGAACGACGGGCAAAAAGGCATGGGGCTGATCATGCTGATCCTGATCGGCACGGTGCCGACGGCTTATGCGCTGAACCACGCGGTGAGTCCCGCCGAGGTGCAGAGTTTCATCGTGGCGTCGGAGCAGGCGGGGCAGATCCTGGACCGGCACGTGAACCCAGGCACGGTTCTCGATCCCGATGCGCGCGCCGAGGTGACGAAGTACATCGAGACGAAGGAGATGCAGCCAGACACACTGCTGGCGCTGAGCCAACTGGTGGATGCGCTGAACCACGAGGTGGCGGGATACAAGAGCTTCCAGTCGGTTCCGGCTGGGCAGCAGGCAAACGTGCGCAACGACATGTATCTGGCCGGCGCGGCGTTGAAGCTGATGGAAAAGACGCACAATCCGGCGTTCACGGCTGAGGAAAGCGCGGCGCTGAAGGCCTACGAGAGCAAGCTGGACAAGAGCACCAAGTACATTCCGAACTGGGTGAAGGTGGCCGTGGCTCTGGCGCTCGGGCTGGGGACGATGGTGGGCTGGAAGCGGATTGTGGTGACAGTGGGCGAGAAGATCGGCAAGGAACACATGACCTACGCGCAGGGCGCGAGCGCGGCGCTGGTGACGACGGCGACGATCTTCGCGGCCGATACCTTCGGCCTGCCGGTAAGCACCACGCACATCCTGAGCTCGGGCGTGGCGGGCACGATGGCGGCCAACGGGAGCGGGTTGCGGTGGTCGACGGTGCGCAATATTGCCGCAGGGTGGGTGTTTACGCTGCCGGCGGCGGCGCTGCTTTCGGGATTGCTGTATTGCCTGTTCCACACCATGTTCTGAGGATTTGAATTCGATTGCCGAGAGGCGCCTGGCCATGCCGGGCGCCTTTTTTCTGGCCTTCGCGGCGTGAAGCCGAATTCACGGTACATTGATTCTCCTTTCACATGGCAGGTTTAACGCTGGAGGGTTCGGTGTTTGCCGCCTCCAGCCGACCCGGACACAATCCCTCTCGAATCCGGAGCATTCCGATGGCCGATCTGGCAACGACAGTAGAGGGCCTGCCTGCGGGCGGGTCGCTTCTCGACAAGAAGATGAAGAAAACCTCCGCCTGGGTGAGCGGCGCGATCGTCACGGCAGCGCTGCTGGGCGGGTTGGCCTACATTGGCTTCCACGTAGCCCAGGACTTGAGCAACATCACGGTGGCCAATGCCTGGCCCTACGTTCTGCTGGGTGTGGCGCTCGTGATCGCGCTGGGATTCGAGTTCGTCAATGGGTTCCACGACACGGCGAATGCGGTTGCGACGGTGATCTATACGCATTCGCTCGACCCGAATATCGCCGTGGTGTGGTCGGGGCTGTGCAACCTGACCGGCGTGCTGCTTTCCTCGGGCGCGGTGGCGTTCAGCGTGATCACGCTGCTGCCGGTGGAACTGATTCTGCAGGTGAGCTACGGCGCGGGCTTCGCGATGGTGTTCGCGCTGCTGATCGCGGCGATCATCTGGAACCTGAGCACGTGGTGGTTCGGGCTGCCGGCTTCGAGCTCGCACACCATGGTGGGCTCGATCATCGGGGTGGGCGTGGCCAACCAGCTGATGAGCGTGCACTCGGGCACCTCCGGCGTGGATTGGGAGCAGGCGACGAAGGTGTTTAAAGTGCTGCTGATCTCGCCAGTGGTAGGATTCGGCTGCGCGGCGATCCTGTTCATGGCGCTGAAGCCGCAGACGCGCGCCATCGGGTGCACGCTGATGGGACTGGTTTCGGCTGCCGTGGCGCACTGGGGATTCAGCGCAAGCTGGCCGGTCACGCTGGCGATCGGAGCGGGGGTCGGCGGCGGATTGTGGCTGCTGTTCCGGTTCATTCCGACGCCGGAGGCCCTGTTCCGCGCGCCGGAGGGCGAGCAGCCTCCGCCGTGGCCGATCCGGGCGCTGCTGATCCTCACGTGCAGCGGCGTGAGCTACTTCCACGGATCGAACGACGGGCAGAAGGGCATGGGGCTGATCATGCTGATCCTGATCGGTACGGTGCCGACGGCCTATGCGCTGAACCACGCGGTGCCGGCGAAGGGCGTGCAGGACTTCGTGACGATCTCAGAGCAGGCTGACCAGGTTCTGAACCGGCACATCAACTCGATGGGCATTCTGGGCCCGGATGCACGCGCCACGGTGACGGAGTACGTGGCCAGCAAGAACCTTCAGCCGGATACGGTCATCGCGCTGCGCGAGCTGGTGAACGACCTGAGCAACGAGGTTGCGATCTACAAGGCGTACAAGTCGGTTCCGGCCGACCAGCAGACGAACGTGCGCAACGACATGTACGTGACCAGCGAGGCGATCCGGCTGATGCTGAAGAACAAGAATCCGCAGTTCAGCGCGGAAGAGGCCGCCACCCTGAACAAGTACAAGGCGCAGGTGGACAAGGCGACCAAGTTCATCCCCGGATGGGTGAAGGTGGCCGTGGCTCTGGCGCTGGGAATGGGCACGATGGTGGGCTGGAAGCGGATCGTGGTGACGGTGGGCGAGAAGATCGGCAAGGAGCACCTGACCTATGCGCAGGGCGCGTGCGCGGAGCTGGTGGCGATGGGCACGATCTTTGCCGCGGACAACTTCGGGCTGCCGGTGTCGACGACACACGTGCTGAGCTCGGGCGTGGCGGGAACGATGGCGGCGAACAAGAGCGGACTGCAGTTGTCGACCATCCGCAACATCGCGGCGGCGTGGGTGTTTACGCTGCCGGCCGCGGCGCTGCTTTCCGGAGGGTTGTTCTTCCTGTTCCGGCAGATTTCGCATTGATTCGCGGGCTGCTTTAAGTCTGAGTGAGGGCGTCTGGCAGGTTCGGACGCCCTTTTTGCGTGTGCGCCCAGCATGGGCGCACTCTAGCGGGTGTAAGTCCCGCCGTAAGCAGGTCACAGCGAGCGAAGCGAAGCGCAACTGCATGAGGGTGACCGAGTGTGGGGAGGAAGCGTGGAGCGAAACTGCGGGCCGATGAACAAGAACCGGATAGAAGGCGCTGCCGACCAGGGCGAGCGGGCACGTGACCGCGAAGCTCTAGTGACCAAGGGGAGGCGGCGTAGATCCGGCGGTCGTGCAGCGAAGGAGTGCGTTCTTACCTGGGGAGATCTCGCGTTATGCCCGAAAGGGCGACGGTGTCGAGCCGGAGCGAGAAGTCAGCAAAGGTCGCAGTAGGTCGCCGTGGTGACCGAAGGGCCGAACGAGAAGGAGTGTTCAACGGCATGACGATGCGCAGGGCAATGCGTCAGATGTCCGCCTCGGCGGAGCGGTCTGGAGCAGGACAGGGTGAAGCTCTGTCCGATCCAGTCAGTGACGAAGCCACGCGCCCGCGACATGAAGCGAAGAGCACGGGGCCAGGGCTGCTCGGAGCGGCACTGGCAAGAGAGAACATGCAACAGGCATGGAAACGGGTGCGGGCCAACAAGGGCGCAGCGGGTATCGACGGGCTGGACATCGACCAGACTGCTGACCGGTTGCGCAGCGAATGGCCGGCAATCCGGGACCAACTGTTGCAAGGCACGTACCGGCCACAGCCGGTGCGTCGGGTAACGATCCCGAAGCCGGATGGAGGCGAGCGCGAGCTTGGTATCCCGACGGTAACGGATCGGCTGATCCAGCAGGCGCTGCTTCAGGTGTTGCAGCCCATCCTTGATCCAACGTTCAGCCTTCACAACTACGGCTTCCGGCCGGCTCGGAGCGCACATGGGGCCGTTTTAGCGGCGCAAGCTTATGTGCAATCGGGTCGGCGGGTGGTGGTGGATGTGGACCTGGAGAAGTTCTTCGATCGAGTCAATCATGACATCCTCATCGACCGCGTTCAGAAACGGATCGAAGACGCCGGGATAATCCGGCTGATTCGCGCCTATCTGAATAGCGGCATCATGATGGACGGTGTGGTTCAAGAGCGTGCGATGGGGACGCCGCAAGGCGGACCGCTGTCACCGTTGCTGGCCAACGTGCTGCTCGACGAGGTAGACAAGGAACTGGAACGAAGGGGCCACTGCTTCGTGCGCTACGCCGACGACGCGAATGTTTATGTTCGCAGCCGTAGGGCGGGCAAGCGGGTGATGGTTCTGCTGCTGAAACTCTATGGGCAACTGCGTCTCAAGGTTAACCAGACCAAGAGCGCGGTGGCCAGCGTGTTCCAGCGCAAGTTCCTGGGTTACAGCTTCTGGGTGGCTCCCGGCGGCACGATCAATCGCCGAGTGGCAGACAAGCCTATAGCAACGTTCAAGCAGCGTGTCCGGCGACTCACTCGTCGTTCGGGCGGACGCAGTCTCGAAGAGGTGGTAAGAAAGCTGCGAGTCTATGTGTTGGGATGGAAGGCCTACTTCCGGCTGGCGCAAACTCCGCGAGTCTGGCAGGAACTGGACAAGTGGATGCGGCATCGGATGCGCGCGATCCAACTCAAGCACTGGAAACGCGCTGAGACCATCTACTCGGAACTGCTGGCCCGGAAAGCATCCTCCGAGGTGGCGGCACAGGTGGCGGGTAACTCTTGTCGCTGGTGGCGCAACAGCGGGATGCTTTTGAACTCGGTGCTGAACCTTGCCTGGGCAGACAGGCTGGGCATACCCCGTCTCTGTTGACCTCAACTTCTTGAACCGCCGGATGCGGACCCGCATGTCCGGTGGTGTGGCAGGGGAGAGCGGCTAGCCGCTCCCCCTATGCCGATTGTGTAAAACGCGGCGGCAGCGGAGGGACAGAAAAAGAGGTTTATCCGGTACCATACAGAATGGTGCCTGAAGAAGGATGAGCCTGAAAGCAAAGCTGGAAGCAGTGATCTACGCCGCCGAGGAGCCGGTGACGCTGGGGCAACTGACCGCGTTGTTCGCCGACGAGGCGCTGCAATGGAAGGCGGAGAAGGAAACGGCGGTGGGAGAGCCGGAAGAGGCGGGCGCGGCCTTGGACGCGACGCAGCAACTGAACGAGGCGTTCCCGTATCTGGAGCTGGAGGCGGTGGAGGGCGGCGCGGTCGAGGCGCAACTGCCGGCGGAAACCGGGGCAGATGAGGGCCGGGAGTCCCACGCGGCAGACGATCCGGAGACCGGCGCGGCAACAGAAGTTGTTCCCGCCCCCGTATCGCTTGCGGAGGCCGGTGGCACGGCAGAAGCGGAGACCGGCGCCCCATCGGAAGCGACATCGGGCGATGCCGCGCAGGCAGAGACTGGCGCGGCTGAGGAGACGGCTGGGGTCGTGGAAGGCGCGACCGCCGAAGACAGCGCGGCTGAGGAAACGGCAGAGACCGCGCCGGACGATGAAGCGAAGGCGGCGGCGGAGGCCAAGCGCGCGGCCCGGCAGCGTGAGCGCGAGGCGAGCGGCGTGATTCGGGAACTGCTCGAGGAGCTGATTGCGGAGTATGCGGGCGATGGGCGCGGGATCGAGATTCGCGAGATCGCGGGCGGCTACCGGATGGCGACCAAGCCGGAGTTTCACGACGCGGTGCGGTCGTTTGTAAAGAGCCAGAAGCCGCCGCTGAAGCTGTCGATTCCGGCGCTGGAGACCCTGGCGGTGATCGCCTACAAACAGCCGGTGACCGTGCCGGAGGTGAACGAGATTCGCGGCGTGGACTCGTCGGGGGTGTTCGGGTCGCTGCTGGGGCGCAAGCTGATCGCGACGGCGGGACGCAAGCCGGTGATCGGACGGCCGATCCTCTACAAGACGACGCGCGAGTTTTTGATGCGCTTCGGGCTGAAGGATGTTTCCGAGTTGCCGTCGATGGAAGAGTTCGAGAAGATGGCGGCGAGCGAGTTGGAAGAGCAGGCGGCGCCGGCGGAAGAAGAGACCAGTGCGCCGGCGGCCGAGGAGTTCAACGCGGACCTGAGCACGGAAGCGGAAGAGGCAAACGGCGCAGAGGCCGCGGAGACCGGAGGCGAGCCGGAAGCACCCAAAGGCGACGCCGCCGATTCCGCAGGCGCGAGCGGCGCGGAGTAGGCTGGAACCGAGGCGTTCCCCATGACAACGAAAAAGAAGATTCAACCGGCGAAGCCCGCTGCGAAGCGCGCTCCGAAGACGAAGATCACTGCCGCGAAGGCCAAAACCACCAGCGCAAAAAAGCCAAAGGCAGTAGCGAAGGCGGCGTTCGCACCGGTGAAGAAGCGCGCGCCCGCGGCAAAAAAGACGGTGGCGAAGAGCAAGGCGCCCGCGGCGAAGACGAAGAAGCGTGCGGCAAAGGCGGAGGTTGCGCCGGAGGTCCGCATCGGCGAGCCCGTGCTGGATGCGATCGGAGATGTAAGCGACGCGGAGGCGGAAACCTACCTGGGCGAGGCAGAAGCCGCAGCCGAGGCGGAGCCGGAGGGCGCGGGGGCCGAGGAGAGCGGACCGAGCACGCGCGCTGAGGTCGAAGCGGACGCCGGGCCGGAGACTCCGGCAAAGCTGGAGCGGCTGCAGAAGATCCTGTCGCAGGCGGGGATTGCGAGCCGGCGGCGCGCCGAAGAGATGATCGCGGCGGGCCGGGTGCAGGTGAACGGGCAGGTGGTGACGCAGCTCGGCACGAAGGCGGACGCCGGGCGCGACCACATCCGCGTGGACGGCAAGCTGCTGCACGGCGCGGAACGGCACCGGTATTTCATGCTGAACAAACCCCGGGGGACCGTAACGACGGTGACCGATCCCGAGGGGCGGCCCACGGTGATGCAGTTCTTCGCGAAGATGCACGAGCGGCTGTACCCGGTAGGCAGGCTCGACTACCTGAGCGAGGGCCTGCTGCTGATGACCAACGACGGCGAGCTGGCGAACCTGCTGTCGAAGGCCGGGTCGGGGGTGGAGAAAACTTACCTGGTGAAGGTGGCCGGACAGCCGAGCGAAGAGGAGCTGGAGCGGCTGCGCGGCGGGGTGGCGATCGAGAAGGGCGAGCCGGGATCGGAGCCGGTGCGGACGGCGCCAGCGCGAATTCAGCAGGTGCGCGTGGGAGACAATCCCTGGTTCGAGGTGGTGCTGACCGAAGGGCGCAACCGCGAGCTGAGGAAGATGTTCGCGGCGGTCGGGCATTTTGCCGAGAAGATCCGGCGGGTGGGGTACGGGCCGCTGGTGCTCGACGTGGAACCGGGGAAGATGCGCGAGCTGGAATTGGACGAGGTGAACGCGCTGCGGCTGACAGCCGAGGGGAAGATCAAGCTGCGGCGACTCCCGGTGGACCGGATGCTGCCGCGCGAAGCCGGTGTGAAGGCCGAGAAGCGGGGCAAGTTCCGAGAGAAGCGCGATCGCGGGGCGGGGCCACAGAGTCGTGCAGTGGGGCAGCGGCGAGACTGGACGCCTCAAAAGAAATTCGAGCCGGGATCGGGGCCGGGTAGAAAGCCCTTCGGGCAGCGGGAAGACCGGGCGCCGAGGACGGATTTTCGGCCGAGGGACGCGGAGTTCCGCCCCAGACGCGAGGGCGGAGCGGTACGAAGCGGAGAGCGGCCTAGTTTTGACAAGCGGCGCGGCAAACCATTTGGGGCGCGGCCGGAGTTTGGCGGCAGGCGCGAGGGCGGTGAGTTCAAGGGCGGTGGACCGCGCGTCGGAGGGAAGCCGGGGTTCGGGAGAAGGCAGGAGAAGCCATTCGGCGCGGCGCGGCCGAGATTCGACAAGCCTGGATTTGACAAGCTTGGATTCGAGAAGCGGAATTTCGACCGACCGCGATTTGAGAAACCGGCGGGAGAACCGGCGGCGGGTCCGGCGGGAGGCTTCGCGGAGCGGCCGAAGTTTGAAGGACGGAAGCCGTTTACCGGAGGGAAGAGACCGTTCGGCGGAGGAAGGCCTTCGCCGGGACCAAAGGGGGGGGCGACCGGCCACGGTCCGGCCGGCCGCCATTTGAGAAACGGAATTCGGACAGGCCGCGCTTTGAGAAGCCGGGATTTAGCGGCAGGCCAGGCGGACCAGCAGAGGGCCGGCGAGAGGACGCGCCGCGCAAACCCTTCCGGCCGCAGGGCGATCGGCCGAGCTTTAAGCCGGGCGGTGCGGGACGACCGAAGCCGGGGTTCGGCGCCAGGCCGGGAGGGTTCGGGAAACCGAATCGACCGGGCGGGCGCTAGGCTCCAACCAATCTGAGACATTACGGCACGGTCTCTCGCGAAAGCGGATCGATTAACCTTCGCGTTCCCGAAAACGGCGCAGGCGGCCGACGAGCGAGGCCGGTCCACTGACGGTGAGGCGAACGAGGTTGCCTTCGTATTCGCGCGAGTGGACGACCATGCCGGCCTCGATGGCGGCCAGCGCCGCGCCTTCTTGCTGCGGAACGCGCAGCTCAGCCTCGAGAATTGGGTCGGAGTGGAGCGCGGCGTCGATGGCCGCGAGCAGCGCGGGGATGCCTTCGCCGGTGATCGCGGAGAGGGGCACTTCCGTGCCTTCAGCTTTTGGATGAGTGCTGCTGCGGGTCAGCAGGGCGGCGCGTTCTTCTTCCGGGAGCAGGTCAGTTTTGTTGAGGACTTCGATGCGGGGCTTGGAGAGCGATTCGAGCTCTCCGAGGACCTTCTCGACCTGCGCCTTCTGCTCCTCGCCGTAAGTGGAGGAGGCGTCGCGGACGTGAATCAGCACCTCGGCCTGCGCGACCTCTTCGAGCGTGGCGCGGAAGCTGGTGACGAGGGTGTGGGGCAGGTTGCGGATGAATCCGACGGTGTCAGAGAGTAGTACGCGGCGGCGGCTGGGCAGCTCGACGGCGCGAAGCTTGGGGTCGAGGGTGGCGAACATTCGCGACGACGAGAGGACCTGTGCGCCGGTGACGGCGTTGAAGAGCGTGCTTTTGCCGGCGTTGGTGTAGCCGACCAGCGCGACGGTGGGGACGGGGACGGCCTCGCGACGCTGGCGCTGCTGGCGGCGCACGCGCCGAACGGACTCGAGATCGCGCTTGAGCTGATCGATGCGGCGCTGGATGCGCCGGCGATCGGTCTCGAGCTGAGTTTCGCCGGGCCCGCGGGTGCCGATGCCGCCGCCGAGCTGGGACATGGCTTTGCCGCGGCCGGTGAGGCGCGGGAGCATGTACTCGAGCTGGGCGAGCTCGACCTGGAGCTGGCCCTCGCGGGTGCGCGCGTGGCGGGCGAAGATGTCGAGGATGAGCTGCGTGCGATCGAGGACGCGGCAGGGAAGAGCGGCTTCGAGGTTGCGCAGTTGGGTGGGCGAAAGGTCGTGGTCGAAGAGGACGAGGTCGGCGCCGGTGGACGCAGCAAGAGCGGCGATCTCCTCGACTTTGCCGGAACCGATGAGCGTGGCGGGATCGGGATGGATGTTGCGCTGGAGGATCTCGGCGGCGACCTGTCCGCCGGCGCTCAGGAGCAACTCGCGGAACTCGGCGAGGGAATCCTCGGCGCCGAGGCCGGGCCCAGACTCGGCCTGCGGGCGTATCGAGGGTGGAGATGTAACCGTTTGCTGCGCGGACGCAGCCTGAGGAACCGCGGAGAGGCGCGCTCCCGATCTCGCCAGACCTCTGCTGCCCGAGCGATTTCCGCGCGAGCGAGTCTCAAGGTCCACGCCAACCAGGATGGCCTGCTCGGGCCGGCCACGCGATCGACCGAGATCCACCGTCGAGGAACTCATTTCAACCCGTCCGCGACAAAAACCTGCCGCTTCGGCCAGGAGGCACAAAAACACCTCCCGCGATCCTGACGCCAGGACTCCGGAGGGACTGCGGTGAAGCCATTCCTGTGCGCCCCGCCCGCCAAAGCCGTGCAGGTTCCGGAACTAATGCTGCTCAGCCGCCTGAGAAATCGGTTGCACGGGCGCCGGGACGGCAGAGGGACCGATACCCGGCGTCACGGCAGCCGGGCGATGCTCGCTGTGAATCACGCTCCGGTTGCTGACTACGGTTGAAATCGCGTGTTTGAAAATCAACTGTTCCTGGCTATTGTTCTCCAGGAGCACGGAATATTTGTCGAAGGACCGAATCTTCCCCGTCAGCTTGACGCCGCTGACCAAGTAGATCGTGATGGGGGACTTGTCCTTGCGAACCGTGTTCAGAAATGTGTCCTGAATATTTTGTGCCGGCTTGTTCTCCATGTGCCGATCTCCTGCTTTCTTTTTGAAGTTGTGTTCTGCCGTTGGTTCTATGAAGTTCAACGCCGCGGGGGAGGCCCCGGAACGCCCGAAGCCGGAAAAACCCCGCAATGGCTCAACTTTATAGACATTTGCTGTCCATTTCAACTACGCGAAAGAGGGAGGTTTGGACTCAGAGAGGGTACGGGTGGGCATTGGGGCCGAGGTTAAAGTCCGATCTATCTCATTTTTTATGAACAGGATGAATGGAAAGACGCGTGCCGGAAAGGAGGGGCGGCGGGTGCGAGTTCGGTGGCTCTGGGGCGTGGGACGAGGCCCGCAGGGCGCGGGACGCCGGCGATTCGGAGGCTGATAGCATCAGTGTGTGCATGAAACTGCCATTCCGGCGCAGGTTGCGAGCCGCGTAGATGGAGCGGTGCGGATGCCCGTGCCGATGCTGGACCTGAAGCGCCAGTACCAGCCGCTCCACGAGGAGCTTTTGGCAGCGCTGGGGCGCGTGCTGGAGACGCAGCAATTCGTTCTCGGCGAGCAGGTGGCGGCGTTTGAGCGGGCGGCGGCGGAGCATCTGGGCGTGGCGCACGCGCTGGGGTGTTCGTCGGGCACGGATGCGCTGTGGCTGGCGCTGGCTGGCGCGGGCGTTGGACCGGGCGCCGCGGTAATCACTACGCCGTTCAGCTTTTTCGCTTCAGTGAGCTCGATTCTTCGCGCCGGAGCGACGGCGGTGCTGGCAGACATCGATCCGGTGAGCTTTAACCTGTCGCCGGCGGCCGTTGAGAAGGTGCTTGAGAGCGAGCGCGGAGCGGGCGTGCGGGCGATTCTGCCGGTGCATCTCTACGGACAATGCGCGGATTTTTCTTCTGGTTTTGGACGCGAGCGCGGGTTGACCGTCATCGAGGACGCCGCGCAGGCGTGGGGCGCGGAGTGGGCGGGAACGAAGGCAGGCGGGCTGGGAGACGCGGCCGCGTTCAGCTTCTATCCGACGAAGAACCTGAGCGCCGCGGGCGATGCGGGGATGGTGACGACCAACCGGGACGACGTAGCGGAGCGGGTGAAGATGCTGCGCCAGCACGGGATGCGGCGGCGCTACCACCACGACGAAATCGGCTGGAACACGCGCATGGACGGGTTCCAGGGCGCGGTGCTCCGGGTGAAGCTGAAGCACGTTGGCGCATGGAACGAAGCGCGGCGCACGCTGGCGGCGCGGTACGGAGTGTTGTTCGCGAAGGCCGGGCTGGCCGAGCCTGGACCGTATCCGGAGCGCGGCGTGGTGCTGCCGGGCGAGGCGCGGGGCGCGAAGCACGTGTGGCACCAATACGCGATTCGCGCGTCGCGGCGGGATGCGCTGCGGGAGTTTCTGACGGCGCGCGGGATCGGGTCGGAGATCTATTATCCCGTGCCGCTGCACATGCAGGAAGCGCTGAAGCGCCTTGGGTATGCGGAAGGCGATTTCCCCGAGGCGGAACGCGCGGCGCGCGAAGTATTGGCGCTGCCGATTTTCCCCGAGCTGCGCGAAGACGAGCAGGAGACGGTGGTGGCGGCGGTGGCGGAGTTTCTGAGCTGAAGTTGGCTCCTCCGTCAGGCGGACGGCGCCTTCACCTCGACGTGCGAGGCTTCCTCCACAAAAGTAGCGATGGCGGAGTGATCCAGATCGCCCTTGCCGTCGGCGATCAGGGAAGAGAGCATCTGCTGCACCAGCGCGGTGAGCGGCAGGAAGACGTGATTGGCTTCGGCGGTCTGGAGCGCATTGCGCAGGTCTTTTTGGTGAAGCCGAATCCGGAAGCCGGGCTTGAAGTTGCGCGCGATAAGCATGGGGCCCTTGGCGTTGAGGACGGCGCTGCCGGCAAGTCCGCCTTTGACGGCGTTGACGACGACTTCGGGATCGAGGCCGCAACGCGTGGCGAGAGTGAGCGCTTCGCCCATGGCGGCGATGTTGCAGGCGACCATGATCTGATTGGCGAGCTTGGTGGTGTTGCCCGCTCCGACAGGGCCGGTGAGGGTGACGGTTGAGCCCATGCACTTGAGGATGGGCTCGGCCTTGCGAAAGACCTCTTCGCTGCCGCCGACCATGATGGCGAGGGAACCGTCGATGGCCTTGGGCTCGCCGCCCGAGACCGGCGCATCGAGAAAGTCGACGCCCTTTGCGGCGCAGGCCGCGGCGATCTTCTGCGAGACGAGCGGGCTGATGGAGCTCATGTCGATGAGGAGCGAGCCGGGCTTTGCGCCGGAGAGGATGCCGCCCACGCCGAGGACGACTTCCTCGACTTCGGGGCCGTCGGGCAGCATGGTGACGACGATGGGAGCGCGCGCGCCAACGTCGGCGTTCGATGCGCCGCGCTGGGCGCCGAGAGCCGCGGCGGCGTCGAGCCGGGCGGGCGTGCGCCCGTAGGCGATGACGGTGTGACCGGCCCGCAACAGATTGGCGAGCATGGGACGGCCCATGATGCCGAGACCGACAAATCCAACGGTGGCCATCGATTGTCTCCTTTGCAGGCTGCGGAAAAGGTCAGCGCGGGAAGTGGACATGCGCGAAAAGGAGCGCAGGGGCTAAAGCCCCACTTCTCTCGGCGCGCTGTTTCCGGCATGGCTGAAGCCATGCCCTGACACGGTCCGACTCCCGGACGGTCTTTTCAGCAACCCCTTTCGGCGAATTTAAGATGAGAACGTGCGCAATTACTTCAACTATTTTACCGAGATCGAAGAGCGCTTCCAGCAGCGGCGAGGATCGATTCTGCTGCTTTCGACGCTGGATTGGGCACTGATCGAGATGTGGCAGGAGGCGGGGATTCCGCTGGAGGCGGTGCTGCGCGGGATCGATGCGGCATTCGACAAGTACGAGGCGCGGCAGAAGCGGGGCCGGATGCAGCGGGTCAACGGGCTGGCGTGGTGCGCGCAGGCGGTGATGCAGGCGGCGATGGAGATGCACGAGGCGTCGACGGGTTCGGCGGAGGCCAGCGGGACCGTCGCACGGGAGTCGGGGTTCGAGCACGAGCGCGTGGCGGAGCATTTGAAAGCGGCGGCAGAGGCTCTGGACGCGGCGACGGTGGCGGAAGACGCGTGCCGTGCGACGGCGGCGCGGCTGCGCGAGCTGGCCGCGGAAGTGACGGCGGGAGGCGGAGAAAAGGCGGCGCCGGTCGATCTTGAAGCGCTGGAGAGGTCGCTCACCGTGCTCGAGGAGAAGCTATTCGCGGCGCTAACGGCGGCGGCGCCGGAGGAACTGCTTGTGGGGCTGAAGGAACATGCGGCGCGGGAGCTGGCGCCCTACCGAAGCCGCATGGGCGCCGTGCAGATGCGGCAGGTGGAGAAGCAGTTCACGCAGAAACAACTACTGGTTCACTACAACTTGCCGCGGTTGAGCCTGTTCTATATGAGCCAGCAATGAAGAAAAGAGCGAGCGGAGCTGCGAAGAACCGGAACCGCAAGGCGGAGAGACAGGCGGCGGGAAAGCGTTCCTCGAGGGAACAAGGGAGCGAGGGAGCAAGGGAGCAAGGGAGCGCGCCTGCGAGCCGGCGGACCGTTGTTGGCTCCTGCCTTCCTTCCGCCACGGCAGACGAAAAGGACGGGGCACGGAACGGGCCGGCGATTCCGGCAAAGAGCAGGCCCGAAGCGCAACTGGTGCGGATTGAGAAGCCGGTTTATGGCGGGGCGTTCCTGGCGCGTGTGGAAGGCAAGGCGGTGTTTGTGCCGCTGGTCTTGCCGGGCGAACAGGCGCGGGTGTGCGTGTCCGAGGAGAAGCGCGGGTACGCGACGGCGGAGGCCGTGGAGATTATTGCCGCGGCGCCGGAGCGGGTTCGGCCTGCGTGTCCGCACTTTGGCGCCTGCGGCGGGTGCCAGTACCAGCACGCGGAGTATTCGGCGCAGATTGCTCTGAAGCAGGCTGTTCTGCGCGAGACGCTGGAGCGCGCGGGGGTGCGGGCTCCGGCGGAGATCGAGGTGGTGGCGGGCGATCCGTGGGCGTACCGGAACCGGATTCGGGTGGCGTTCGACGCGGAGGGACATGCGGGGTACCGGGGGCGGCGGTCGCACGCGGTGGTCCCGATGGAGAGGTGCCCGATCGCGGCGCCGCTGCTGGAGAAAGCTGCGATAGCGGCCGGGGAAATCGCACGGGGGCTGGCGGCGCGAGAGCGGCCGGACGAGATCGCGCTGTTCTGCGATGCGGAGGAGACGACGCTGCTGGTGAGCGCGACGGTTGCGGACGGGCGGCACGCAGGCCTGGAGGAGTTCGCGCGGGCGCTTGCGGAGAAGATTCCCGAAACCAAAGGCGTGGAGCTGGCCACGCCGGGCGGCAAGGGCCGGGAGGCGCGGAGCGTCGCGCGGTGGGGAGCGAGCTCGCTCGTCTATCGCGCTGCCGGGCGCGAGTACCGCGTGGACCAGGGGGCATTCTTCCAGGCGAACCGCTGGCTGGTGGATGGGCTCGTGGAGCGAGTGACGGGCGGGCGAAGCGGCAAGCGGGCGTGGGATCTGTTCGCGGGGGTGGGCCTGTTCGCGAAGCGGCTTGCGGAGCGGTTCGAGCGGGTGGCCGCGGTGGAAGCGGCGCCGGCGGCGATAGGCGCGCTGGCAGCGAATTTGCGCGGGACGGGCGCGGCTGCGGTGAAGGCATCGACGCTCGAATTCCTGATGAGTGCGCGCAAGGACGAGCGGCCGGAGCTGATCGTCGCCGATCCGCCGCGAACGGGACTGGGCGCGGAGACGACGGCGCTACTGGCTGAGATCGCGTCGCCTGCCCTGGTGTATGTTTCGTGCGACCCGGCGACCCTGGCACGCGATCTGAGAGCGCTGGCCGGTGCGGAGTATGAGATTGATCGCGTGACGCTCGTGGATCTGTTTCCGCAGACGTTTCACGTGGAGACGGTGACGGAATTGCGGCGACGGTAACCGCGTTGGCGAATTCAATGCCCGCGCAGCCAGATTCCTGATACGCTTGTTCCCGAATTCATCGTTCAACCTGGCGCCCGATGCAAAGCGATCCCCCAACTCGCGGGCAACCGGCGGCCGGCCGGAGCGCCGTGCCGCTGTTTCATGCGGCGTGGCTGTTTGCGGCGGGGATCGTAATCGCGAGCCGGATGTGGCTGCGGCCGAGCCTGGTGCTTGTTGCGTTGGCGCTGGTGGCGGCGTTGTGCGGCGTGGCGGCGTTGCGCGCACAGCGGGTTGCGTGGCTGCCGCTGGCCGCGATGTGGGTGCTGCTGGGCGCCTGGTGCGCGGAGATGGAGCCGCGGCCCGCTCCCGCGCACGAGCTGGAAAAGCTCTCCGACGGCCTGTTACGCACCGTGGAAGGGACCGTGGTGGATGCGGGGCCGCTGCGGACCGAGCTTGAGCAGAACGTAGACGAGGCTTCGCTTACGGCTCCGTCGCAGCGGATCGACCTGCGCGTGGCGTCTCTGGAAGTGGTGACCGACGAGAGCGACGGGCAGACGCCGGTGAGTGGCGGCGTGCGGCTGACGGTGCGATGGCCGGCGGACGCCCGCACGGACGCCGGACAGCAGGCGTTCCGTTGCGGGGAGCGAGTGCGCGCGGTCGCTCGATTGCTGCCGCCGGAGACGTATCGCGATCCCGGCGTCTGGAGCCGCGCGGATTATCTCCTGAACCAGGGAATCACGTCGACGGCGACGGTGGCGATCGATCGGGTGGAGCGGCTCGGTCGGGCGCCGGGCGCGTTCGCCGCCTGCCGGGTGGGCGGATGGCAACATGCGACGACGGCGCGGCTGGTGGCGCTGCCCGCGGCGATGCAGAAGCTGCCTGGCTTCCTGCGGTTGAGCGAGGACGACGCCATCATGCTGGCGGCGATGATGGCCGGCGACCGCACGTATCTGGCCCACAACCTGCGCGTAGGCTTCGAGCGGACGGGTTCCTTTCACATGCTGGTGGTGTCGGGACTTCACCTAGCGATCGTGGCGGCGTGCATCTTCTGGATTACGCGGCGGCTGCGGTTGCCGCGGGTGCCGGCGACGTTTCTCACGATCGCGGCGTCGCTGGCGTACGCGCTGTTCACGGGATTCGCCGCTCCGGTCGCGCGCTCGCTTTGCATGGTCGTGCTCTACCTGCTGGGACGGCTTGTGTATCGCGAGCGGAACGCGCTGAACACGATCGGATTCGCGGCGCTGTGTTTGCTGACGGTGAGCCCGCGCAGTCTGTTCGACTCCAGCCTGCAGATGACGCTGCTGGCGGTGGTTGCGATTGCCGGCGTGGCCGCTCCGCTGCTGCGGGGCACGATTCATCCGTACGGAAGCGCGGCGCGCGATCTGCGCCTGGTGGCGATGGACATCAAGCTCCCTGCGAAGCTGGCCCAGTTTCGCGTGACGCTGCGGATGCTTGCCGGGCGGTTGGAACTTGCGGGGAATCGTTGGATTGGCTGGCGCGCGTTTCCGTGGTGCGTGCGATTCGCGATTCGCATTTGGGAGCTTGTGGTCATATCGTGCGTGGTCGAACTGGCGATGATGCTGCCGATGGCCGTCTACTTCCATCGCATCACGATCTATGCCCTACCGGCGAACCTGCTGATCGTGCCGCTGCTGGCGGTGCTGATCCCCGCGGCGCTGGTCATGCTGCTGGCGCTGGCGGTCTGGCCGGCGGCGGCTGTGGTTCCCGCGGCGGTGGTGGCGCTGGTGATGCACCTGGGGGTCGGCACGGTGCATTGGTTCGGCTCGAAGGCCATGGGAGATTTTCGGATTCCCGGTCCGCTGACAGGTCAGGTGGCGGCATTCTGCGTGCTGCTGGGGGCGGCGATTGCGCTGGCGCACCGGAGCCTGAGATGGCCGAAGTTTGGCCAGGCGAATCCGCCCGAGTCGATTGCAAGACACCCTCGCGGGTTGAGAGCCTTCCTCTCCCGGCGCCTCTTCGGTGCGCGAACCGGCACGGCCTTTGAGGACGACGACTACGAGCAGAGCCTGGGACAGTGGCTGCGGCGCGGGGCATTGCTGGTGCTGGCGCTGGGAGCACTGGCGGCGGTGGCGCCGCGCGCGGTCGATCGGCCGCGGAGCGCGATGCTGATGGAGGCCATCGACGTCGGGCAGGGCGACTCGCTGCTGGTGATCACGCCGGACGGCAAGACGCTGCTGGTGGATGGAGGGGGATTCGGAGGAGGGCCCAAGCAGGCTCCGCAGGAGTTCGACATCGGTGAGGAGGTGGTGTCGCCGGCGCTGTGGGCGCGGGGCATCCGACACCTGGACGTGGTGGCGCTGAGCCATGCGCACTCCGACCACATCAGCGGGTTGTTCGCGGTGCTGCGGAACTTCCATCCGGATGAGCTATGGGTGGGGAACAATCCGCGGTTTGGAGCCTACAACGCGCTGCTGGACGAAGCGGCGGAGCTGCATGTGAGGGTGAGGAGCTTTCGCGCGGGCGACGCGTTCGCCTTCGGGGACACGCAAGTGAACGTGCTGGCGCCGTTTCGCGATTACGTGCCGGAGGCGGAGCCGACCAACAACGATTCGCTGGTGCTGCACGTGGCGTATGGCGCGACGTCGGTGATGCTTGAGGGGGATGCCGAGGCGCCGATCGAGCAGGCCATGCTGACGGAGCAGGGACTTGGGAGCACGCTGTTGAAGGTCGGGCACCACGGCAGCATCACGTCGACGCGGCCAGAGTTCCTGAAGCGCGTGGCCCCACAGTGGGCGGTGATCAGCTGCGGGTTGCACAACCGCTTTGGGCATCCGCGCCAGGAAGTGCTCGAAGAATTGCAGGAGGCGCACGTTCGGACGTTCCGCACGGATTTGAACGGGGTATCGTGCTTCGTGCTGGATGGGAAAGTGGCGGAGGCGGGAGAGGCAGGGTGCGGCGGAACCCAGCCTCCGCCGTAGCCGCAGTAGACAAAATTTGAAGGCGGCACGCCAGTCTCGGAGTTACTTGATTGTCGTTTCCGAGGCCGTCAGTTTCGGGCATGGAATGGAACTCACCACATGATCCGAAGACACCGATCAGCGCGGTTCCTGGCCTTGGAAATCGTCGTTCTGCGCGAAGCCCTTTTCAAGTTCAGTGCGATTCTGCGCGTTGTCTTCCTGCACAGAGCAACGGGGCATCTCTATTACTGAGGGGTCTTCATATCGCTCAGGCTCACCGTAGAATTCCTCCGATGGAAGAACGATATACCGACGCCCCGGTTCGAAATATTCAGCGACCGCAAACGGGGGGTTCTGGAATTCTCCTCTGAATGGGATAGCCGTCAACTCGCTGCCGATCGGCCAGGGCGGTTTGCCCTTGAGAATTGCCACAAGGCGCACCTTAGCTGTCTGATAGGCACCGTAGTATCCCATTCCCTTTGCAGTTGAGAGAACATCGACGGTGAGAACCGTTCCGGCGTCGCGCGCGAGTGCCCAGAGTTGGATGTCACATGCTTTGGGCGTCTGCTTCTTAAGCTTCTCCCAATCCGCATATTCAAGGTCGCTGCGGTAGAGATGCCACGGCTTCGCCGCAGGCAGAAGCTGGTCGACGTCGGTACATCCGAAGAACCTCGTCAAGCAGGAAAAGTCGTATGTAGTGAGGTGTTCGATTTCCTCGGGAGAGGCATGCGTAGAATAGGTGACTGACGCATCCTCGCATCCCGTACAGCCACCGGGGCGTCCTGCTTTGTAATAGGGGTGTTCAGCCAGTTCGTCGTTTGACCCCAAAACCCAACCGTCACCCTTTTTCTCGTGAAGCGCTTGCCGGCTTTTGGCCTCTGCTATCAGCTCATAACCTGGATCATCCCTGGAAAACACGTTCGGCGCAACATACACGGTGGCATAAGTAACCATTCGCCATACCGTACCGTCGTGAACTGTGAAAATGGCGACCACAGTGGCGGGACGCCCGTCTAACCACCGATAAATCAGAAATGCCTTGTGCTCTGACAGCCAATCCCAAGTTCTGAAGCTCAACCCCTTCCGTGCAGCGTAAACAGCATCCGTAAGCGTGATGGTGTACTGGCAGTCCGTCGCCGTACAGGTCCCGTCGTAGTGTCCCCAGGCACCCCAGCGATGCATCAGATGCTGCGCGTCGGCCCAAGTGCTTTGGTAGAGGCGGATGCGGTGCATGTCGGTCATCAAGCGCTCGGCTCGCCAGCGGAGCAGCCACTGCTGTGTCTGCACGGCTGCGTAGAGGAGCACGATGAGGCATACCATCGCGATCACTCCGATGGACAAGACGCGCGCAGCCCACTTTCTTAGGCTCATGTTCACGTTAGACACCGGGAACACGAGGAATGATCCCGAAACGGTTAGGATGCTGTGGCGAATTCATCGGTCTGCCTAGCTGGTAACCGGCTAACTTGCCGCCGCTTGGATGGCGAGCAGCGTTTCGAGCAACGGCTTGAGGAGCTTGAGGTCGAGGGCGTTGGCGGCGTCGGATTTGGCGTTGGGCGGATCGTCGTGGACTTCGAGGAAGAGGCCGTCGATGCCGGCGGCGACGGCCGCGCGCGCCAGAAGCGGGATGAACTCAGGCTGGCCTCCGCTGACGCCGTCGGCCGCCGAAGGCTGCTGCACGGAGTGCGTACCGTCGAAGACGACGGGGGCGAGCGAGCGCATGACGGCGAGAGAGCGGAAATCGACGACGAGGTTGTTGTAGCCAAACGATGAGCCGCGCTCGGTGAGGAAGACGCGCTCGTTGCCGGTGGAGCGAACCTTCTCGACGCCGTGGCTCGTGTCCCAGGGGGCGACGAACTGGCCTTTTTTGATGTTGACGGCGCGGCCGGTGCGGCCGGCGGCCAGCAGCAGGTCCGTCTGACGGCAAAGGAAGGCGGGGATCTGGAGGACGTCGACGGCTTCGGCGGCGACCCCGCAGTGGCCGGGCTCGTGAACGTCGGTGAGGACGGGCAGGCCCGTGTCTTTGGCGATGCGGCCGAGAATGCGCGTGCCTTCGACGAGGCCGGGGCCGCGAAAGCTCTTGACGCTGGTGCGGTTGGCCTTGTCGTAGCTGGCTTTGAAGATGTACGGAATGCCGAGGTCGGCTGCGATGCGCTGGATGGATTCGGCCATCTTGCGCGCATGGGCTTCGGACTCGATAACGCAGGGACCGGCGATCAAGAAGAGCCGGCCCGCGCCGACTTCGACGGGGCCGATTTCGAAGGATTGGCTCACGAAAGTGATTGTACCGTGGGGCGTGGGGCGTGAATCGTTGATCGTGGCGAGCGGGCGATGGGGTGAGTCGATGCGCGTGCTCTCGGAGAGGCCGGGATGCGGCATGGGAGAGCACGCGGCGTTCGATTCGGCCGCCGGCTAGCCGATGTGGCGGCGCGACCACTCCCAAAGCGCGCGGTCGAGCGTGCGCAGCGGCGTAGGGGCAGGCAGATTGCTTTGCGGCGCGACGATGTTGCTCTCGGCCAGGCGCTTGCAGAAGTCCAGGTACTCCTCGTAGAAGCGCACGTCGTGGCGGGCATGGCCGAGCGCTTCGAGGGCGCGGTAATCGAGCACGGTGTATCGCTCGGGGAAGATCGCGGCCAGGATGGCCGAGGCGATGGGGATGTCGACGCCATGCAACTCGAGCAGGGCCTTGACGGCGGACTCGGTTCCCGCGTCAGGGGAGGCGGCGACGGCCAGCGCACGGCGGATCTTCTCGTTGCTGTTGCCGATCAGATATTGCACGGCGCGCTCCGACTTCCAGCGCACGATCGCCTCCACATTCGCCAGCGTGTAGTCTCCGTTGCGAATGGCTTGGCCGGCTTCGAATGCGGCTTTCTCCAGCTCATGCTCTTTCTCGCCGGTTTCCTGCCAATACTGTTCTGCCAACTGCTGCAACTCCGCTTCAGCGGGCTGAAGCTGAAAGTAGGCAACCATTTCGATGTCCATCCTTTCCGATCTTTCCCAAAACCTAGACACAATAGGCCCGGCGCGAAATCTTTGTCAATAACCCTTAGGGTCTGGTTCCGGAATGCGAACTGGCCTGGTTGAAGAGACGGGAGTGGGGAGCGAAACGCGCGGGTAAAGGGCCATGGGAAGGGAGATTTTCGCCGGATTTTTACGGGCGGCGCTGGAGATGGTTCGGCAAGGCCTGGGGCTCAGGAACTCATGTCGGGGGCGGGGATAGGCCGGAACAGATTGATTCAACTGGAGTTGAGTTTTCATTGCATAAAAGCATAAATATGCTAATATGGATTTATGCGTACGACGGTTGACATCCCTGACGAGACCTACCGGAAGCTGAAAGTGAAAGCGGCCCTTGAAGGCGAAGCCGTGCGGCAGATTGTTTTGCGCGGCATTTTGAGGGAGATCGAGCAGCCGGTTGCAAAGCCGGCACGGCGGCTTATGGCGCCCATCCTGAAATCCTACGCACCAGGTTCGATTCGGATCGACAATGAACAGATTTACGACCTCATCGGTTTTCCCTGATGTCAATGTGTGGCTGGCGCTGAGTACGCCGGACCACCGACATTTCGAAGTGGCCTGGGCGTGGTACATGACGCTGCCGGACGGGTGTGTTCTCGCGTTCTGTCGAATCACGCAGCTTGGTTTGTTGCGACTGCTGACAACGCAGAGCGTAATGGGCCAAGGGACTTTGACGCAGGCCGAGGCATGGCAGGCCTACGATCGCTGGATTGAAGCCGCGGGGGCGGAGTTTGCCGATGAGCCTGAGGGGCTGGAATCGGCCTTTCGTTCGCTGAGCGGCAGGCAACAAGCGTCGCCGAAGGAATGGGCAGATGCGTACCTGGCCGCATTCAGCTCTGTCTCTGGCTTCCCGCTGGTCACATTCGACCAGGCGCTGGCCGCGAAGGTAAAGGGGGCGGTGCTCCTGGGGTGAGGCATTTGTTCAGCCAGTAGACCGCGAAATGCCATTTGTGATGGTAAAATGGCATGATGGATACCATCGTAGAGATCGACCGTGCGGGTCGGATCGTGGTGCCGAAGAAGTTCCGTGATGCGTTGCACTTAACGCCGGGGACGAGGCTGAAGATCGAGCGCTCCGGAGACCGGTTGATGCTGGAACGGGACGACCCGGAGCCGCGCCTGGAAATGCGGGACGGATTGCTGGTGATGGCGGGTGGGCCCCGCGGACGGTTGAGGACGTGACCGAACTGATCAACGAGCAGCAGGAGCGGCGAATGGGATTCGTTGCCCGGTTGTCGGATGAGCCATGAGCGAACCTCGGAGAGTATTCCTCGATACTTCCGTGTTGATTGCGGCCTGCGATTCGGAACAGCCGGGCCATGGGAGAAGCCGCCAATTGCTTGCGTCGGCGACGCAGGAGACGAGCGCCTGCGGGGCCCATACGCTGGCCGAGGTGTACACGGTCTTATCCCGGCTGCCTGGAGGAGGACGGCAGAGGCCAAAGCTTGCCGGGCAGCTCATTGCGCAGATCGCGGACAGAGTGACCGTTGTACCACTCACCGCCGAAGAGTACCAGGACACAATCCGTAGCGCCGCGCGGTTCGGAGTGGCGGGAGGATCCATCTATGACGCCCTCCTCGTGGCCTGCGCGCGGAAGGTAAACGCGGACCGGATCTACACCTGGAATGTGCGGCACCTTCAGATGGTGGCGCCGGGTTTGGCGGAACGGATTGTGGAGCCGTGAGGGCGCTGGCGGGGAAGGCGAAGGGGGCGGTGCTGCAGGGGTAGGTTTGGAATATCGTCTGATCGATCAAATTGCCTTATTCGCGTCGACATCGATACCGGCTGCTTTGAGTTCCCGGACCAATTTCATTCTCCAGGAGTCGTCGCTCATTGGAATATAAAGAATTCCGGCTAAATCAGACGGTTGGCTGACACCATCTAAGAGGAGCGCAAATGTTCGATCCCTGCCAAGTTTGCCAATAAAAAAGCCGAGTTCCAGGATCACATTTTGCCGTGCACGTTCTTCCTGTTTGGTTGGGGCACTCTTCTCGTAGGCAACGTCATCGGGGCTCAGTATGACGACGGCGCATTGAACCTCGGAATAGTCCTCGAACTTTTCGATGACGGTGCGTCCTTTGTCCGGTTGTTCGTGAAGGACGATCGGCTCCAGATCCATCTGAGTCAAGAAGCGGGCGACGGTATCTTTCGTGCCATGGTCGTGGCCGTGCACGACAAATATCCCGCGAGAGTCCGTCGGCCCGGGAACGCCGGATCTGTCCGGTTGGCTAGCGAAATCCCGACCTTGCTCTTCCATTTCCGAGATTCGGGATTTAAGGTACTGCTCGGCAGTTTCAACTCCTTGCAGGAAGTGCCTCACGAACTTACTCTCAGGATCGCCGACGCGGAATACGCTTGGGAAGAAATCGATATCCTTAAACTGACTTAATTGCCATGAGCTTGGGCCAAAGTAGTCCGTCAGCACCCCTTCAACGTTCTGGCGCCACACAGTCTCAAATGGGGAGTTTCGACCGCTCGATCGGAGCTCTGGGATTTGATCAAGCAGGCGACGCAAACGCGACAATGCCGTTGCGAGAGGAACAGCTGGGTCGTGCATTCGCGCACCGACGCTAGGCGACAAGTTCCCTTTTCTCGGCATTCTGCGCCGATCATACCACGCGCTTATCGGGTCTGTGCCGCCTGCTCTTGGAGGTCTGCGCTTATGCGCTGCTGCCGATTCTTGTAGCTGGCGGCGATGAACTCACGGAAGAGCGGGTGGGGCTCGAGGGGCTTGGACTTGAACTCGGGATGGAACTGGCAGCCGAGGAAGTAGGGGTGTCCGGGGATCTCGACGATCTCAACGTAGGTCTGGTCGGGAGTGGCGCCCGAGATGCGCAGGCCGGCGCCGGTCAAGAGGGCCTCGTACTCGCGGTTGAACTCGTAGCGATGGCGGTGGCGCTCGCTGATCTCTTTCAGGCCGCCGTAGGCGCGGCTGGCGAGCGAGCCCTCCTCGAGGTTGCAGGTCCAGGCGCCGAGGCGCATGGTGCCGCCCATCTCCTCGACCCCGAGCAGCTCGCGCAGCTTGTAGATGACGCGGTGCTCGGCGGCGGGATCGAACTCGCTGGAGTTGGCGTCCTTGAGGCCGCAGACATTGCGGGCGAACTCGATGCATGCGGTTTGCATGCCGAGGCAGATGCCGAAGTAGGGGACCTGTTTTTCGCGCGCGTAACGGATGGCGTTCAACATGCCCTCGATGCCGCGCTTGCCGAAGCCGCCGGGAACCAGGATGCCGTCGTAGCCCTCGAGCTGCGACTCATAGCCGCGGTCCTCGGGACCTGAGGACTCGAGGCCTTCGGCCTCGATCCAATGCACGTTGAGCTTGAGGTTCTGCGAAATGGCGCCGTGGGTCAGCGCCTCCTTGAGCGACTTGTAGCTGTCCTCGTATTCGACGTACTTGCCGACGATGGCGATGGAGACTTCGTCCTTGGGGTGGTAGCAGCGATCGACGAGATCGCGCCATTTGGAGAGATCTGGCTCGGGAGCTTCTTTGTGGAGGTACTTGAGGATGAGGGAGTCGACGCCTTCCTGGGCGAAGCTGAGCGGAACCTCGTAGATGACGGGGACGGTGCGATTGCCAATGACGGCCTTCTCCTCGACGTTGCAGAAATCGGCGATCTTCTGCTTCATTTCGCGGCCGAGGGGGCGTTCGGAGCGGCAGAGGAGGATGTCGGCCTGGATTCCGATGGAGAGCAGCTCCTTGACGGAGTGCTGGGTGGGCTTGGTCTTCAGCTCCTGGGCAGCGGCGATCCAGGGGACCAGGGTGACGTGGACGAAGACGGTGTTCTCGCGGCCGAGATCCTGGCGCATCTGGCGGATGGCCTCGAGGAAGGGGAGCGATTCGATGTCGCCGACAGTGCCGCCTATCTCGACGATGGTGACGTCGGCGCCGTTGGCAGCCACCTTGCGCATGGCGTTCTTGATCTCGTTAGTGACGTGGGGAATGACCTGGACGGTTTTGCCAAGGTAGTCGCCGCGGCGCTCCTTTTGGATGATCTGCTCGTAGATGCGGCCGGTGGTGTAGTTGTTGTCGCGCGAGAGGGGGGCGTGGGTGAAGCGCTCGTAGTGGCCGAGGTCGAGGTCGGTTTCCGCGCCGTCGTCGGTGACGAAGACCTCGCCGTGCTGGAAGGGCGACATGGTGCCAGGATCGACGTTGAGATAGGGATCGAACTTCATCAGGTTGACGCGAAGGCCGCGATTCTCGAGCAGGCAGCCGATGGAGGCGGCCGAGAGACCCTTGCCGAGACTAGACACAACTCCGCCCGTCACAAAGACATACTTTGCCGACATCGATGCAACCTCATTTTTGGATTGTGGCGTTTGGCCGTACGAGGGGGGCACAATCAAGTATGGCAGAGATTGGGGCCGCGGCAAAAGGAGAAATTGGGCGGTGCTGATGATAAGTGGGGTAACTTTCAGGCTAACGAGAATGGAATGAGCTGGTTGCGGCGAGAAGTGGCGGCCGGGAGCGGACCAGACTAGGATGCATTTGAGGAGCGAAGCAGCGATGACCAGCAAAATCGAGGTGCTGAAGGCGGACATTACGACGCTCGAAGTGGACGCGATCGTGAACGCGGCGAACTCGTCGCTGCTGGGCGGCGGCGGGGTGGACGGAGCAATCCATCGGGCGGCGGGGCCGGAGCTCTACAACGAATGCCGGGGAATCGGCGGGTGCCCGACGGGCGAGGCGCGGCTGACAAAAGGCTACCGGCTGCCGGCGAAGTCCGTGATCCATACCGTGGGGCCGGTGTGGAGCGGGGGCGAATGCGGCGAGCCGGAGCTGCTGGCCAGTTGCTACCGGTCGGTGTTCAAGATTGCGCGGGAGAACGGGATCCGGTCGCTGGCGTTTCCGGCGATCAGTTGCGGAGTGTACCGGTTCCCGGTGGAGCAGGCGGTCAAGATCGCGGTGGCGGAGACGGTGGCGGAGCTGGTCTCGAGCGATGCGATTCAGAAAGTAATCTTCGCATGCTTCGGGGAGGAGATCTACGGCGCGTACCGGAACGAGGTGGACAAGCTGTCTTGAACAATAGACTTTTGTTGCCTTGGATTGCGATCTGGGTGGCGACGAGCGCGCCCCTGATGCAAGCGCAGTCGCATACCGTTGCGCTCACGATTGACGACCTTCCGTTCGTTACCGGAAAAGACACGCCGATCAGCCCGCAGGATGTGCCTGCCGCAATCGCAGCCAATCGAAGGCTCCTCGAGGCGTTTGCCCGGCATCGGGTTCCGGTGACTGGATTTGTAATTGAGAAAAACGTTGAACAGTTGGAGATGCGGGAGGGAACCCAGATCCCGCGGTCGTGGATTCAGCAGGGAGAGGATCTGGGCAATCATACTTATGCTCATCTGGACTTCAGCGATTTGAGCGTGGAGCAGTATGAAGACCAGATCGTTCGCGGCGAAACCACAATCGTTCCGCTGATGCAGGCTGCAAACCGTAAGGTGGAGTTCTTCCGTTTTCCCTTTAATCACACAGGAAACTCCGAAGCCAAGCATTCGGCCATCATAGAATTCCTGAGCCATCGCGGCTATCGGCTTGCGCCATGCACCATGGAGAACTCCGACTGGATGTTCGCGGCCGCGTATCAACGCATGGCCGCTCGTCACGATCGGTCATCACAAGCGCGTCTGCGGCGCGAGTACCTGGCATTCACAGCGGCGCAGATCGACTACTTCAGCCGTATGAATGCTGAGGTTTTGGGATACGAGCCGCCGGAGATCATGCTGCTGCATGACAACCGGCTCAATGCCGACGTGATGGATCAGGTTCTGACTCTATTTGAAAAGCGGGGCTACAAATGGGTTTCGCTCGCCGAAGCCGAACGGGATCCTGTTTACCAGACCCCCGATACGGCAATCACCGAATACGGGCCGATGTGGGGTTATCGGTGGGCGCGGGAACGCGGGAAAAAAGTGGATGGCAGCAAGGAGCCGGAGCCGCCGGCGTGGATTTCGGCCTACGGCGATGTGCAAGCAGCGCCGCGTCGTCCGCGTGGCAGCTTTTAAGGTTGCGGGGCGGAAAGCGGCGGCTGCACCGTCTCCCTACCCCGCAGATCACCTCTAACCGGCCATTCTCCTAGAAGTTAAATGTGACCTTCGCCGTCAGGGCGCGCGGGGTCACGTAGTGCGTGCCGCTGAAGGTGGAGAGGAAGTTATAGAGCGCGATCTTGTTGGTGACGTTGATGGCGGTGAGGTCGAGGTCGGTCTTGAATCTCTCCTTGTGGAAGATGTTGTTCTTGCCGAGGGAGACATCGAAGAGGCTGCGCTGCGCGACGCGCGGCGGGTTGTGGTCGTTGTCGCCCGCGTTAATCGCGGGAATGCTCAGCAGGCTCGAAGTGAGCTGGTTGGCCTGGCACTCGTAGTAGGACGTGCCCGGAACGAGCACGCCAATCTGGTGAGTTGGCGTTGCCTTGTCTCCGTTGCAGGCGAGTCCTGACTGGAACTCTTCGTCCGCGGTCAGCGGGAGATAAATGTTGTTCCCGCTGACAGGGTTGTAGGTGGTGACGGGTATGTTGTTGTCCACCAGCAGCACCGCAGGCTGGCCGTTGAGCATGGCGGGGTTGCCGTCGGGCGTGAATGAACTGTTGCCGCAGGGAGTGTTGGGATCTGTCGGTCCATAGCAAGGCGTTGAGCCGGCTACGAGGCCCGAGTCGAAGCGCCAGTTAAAGCCGCCCCACAATCCGTCCATCCAACTGCCATCGCGATGGAGGGTGTATTGAAAGTGCGTGGTCTGGTTGAACTTCTCGTCGTGATCGATGCGGAAGGGATATTCGGTTCCGACAGCGACTCCGCTGGTGGCTCCAGCTCCAGCCACCTGAGGCCCGAAGAAGCGTGCAGCCACTGACGAGGCGACGAAATAGGCGCTGAAGCCGTGGGTGTCGGGAACTTCCGCGCGGAGGGCGTAGCCCGGAATCTTCGAGTTGTGCCAGTCGACGGGGAAAAAGATGGGCGTATTGCCCAGGATGCTGAAGTCGAAGCCGTTGTGGGTGTACTTCCAGATGTACTCCCCGCTCACCACGGCGTGTTTCCCGATGGCCTGCTGCAGACTGGCATGGAACTCGTTGCGGAAGCCCGGCTGGACCCTGCCTTCGACACCTGGGTTGCAGCCGAGGAGGGGATTAAGGACCGGGTCGTCGCATCCTATGCTGGAGAGCACGAGGTTTTCGTTGAAGGGCGTTTCCATGGTGCGCGCGTAGGAGGCAGCCAGAACGGTGGCCGAGGGTTTGACGTTATACGCGATGCCGACGCGGGGCTCGGGCTGGCGGCTGCTCGCCAAGCCGTTGTAGACGTCGCCGCGCATGCCCAGGTTGAAAACCCAGTTGCCGGTCTTGATCTGGTCCTCGATATACATGGCCAGCTCTTTCACGTCTGCGTGGAAGAATTTGTAGTAATCGTTGCCGCCGCGGGTCAGGTCGTAAGGCGCCAGGACTGGATTAAAGTTGCCATTGAGGAACGACGTTTCGCCATCGCAGTCGGACTGACTGCCATATCCCGGCAGGGGGTTGCCATTCACATCCATGCAGGGCGAGTTGTAAGTGCTCTCGACGATGCCCAGGCTGTCGTGCTCGCGCAGGAAGGTCTGGCCGTACTGTACGCCGGCTTTGATGTTATGGACCCCTTTGACATAGGAGTAATCGCCGTGAATTGCCGCGTTGGTCAGCGTGCGATATTGAGAGATCGAGGAGGTTTGCAGGTTCGAGGGTCCCAGGTCGGCAAAAGGATTGGCGCTGGGGAAGTAGCCGTAGAGATCCTTGCGGACGAATGCGCCCAGGTTGAGGACCGAGTCGGTGTTAATGACGTGTGTGTACGTCGGCGAGATATTGAACGTATCGATCTTGGAGAGCTGGTCGGTGTTGCCTACGTTGCCGAAGGTTGGATTGGCGCTCGTGCCTCCGCCGGTCACGTTTTGCACGTTCACGTTGTCAAAGGCATTGGGCGTCTGGAACCAGGAGCGGCTGTAGTTCAGGTCCCAATGTATTGAATCGGCGGGCGAAAAGCTGTAATCGATGCGATCGAAGGCGTTCTCCTCGTTGCCCTTGTCATGGAAGACAATAAACTCCGGCGGATCGAGAAAGCGGCCGGAGTCGAGGCCGTCGGCCTCGATGAAGTTGCCCCAGCTTTTGCCGCCATAGGACAGGTCAAAACCCGCTGCCGCCGACCCGAAGCTGCCATAGGAAGCGTTGATGTCGCCGGTCGGCTTGGTCACCCCCTGGCCGGAGCGCGTGGTGGCGACGATGACCAAGCTGGTCTTTCCGCCGTACTCGGCTGGCGGCGCGCCGCTAATGACCTCAATGGATTGAACGGCGGCAGACGGCAACTGGTTGGAGAAGACCTTGCTTTGCTGGTCGGTGATGGACTGGCCGTCAACGGAGAACGAGTTGGAGGCATGGTCGCCGAGGCCGTGAAAGAGGCCGTTGGAGTCGGCCGCCACGCCGGGCGTGGAAAGCGTGACCAGGGAGCTGAGTGTGGAAGACTGGCTCTCGAGCGGCACCTTGTTGAACAGGTCGCGATCCACGTCGGTGTGGAAGGTTGGGTCGTCCTCAATCAGGTCGCCGCCAGACTCGACCATGACGGTTTGACTGCCTCCCGAAATCTGCAGAACCAGCTTGACGCTGACTCCCACCGACGAGCGAATCTCCACAGACTGGCTTAAGCGCGCAAAACCTTTAGCCGAGACGCTGATTGAGTAAGGGTTGAAAGGAACGTTGGGAAAGCTGAACTGGCCTGTGGCGTTGGTGACGGTGCTCTGTTCAAATTCGCTCACGGGGTTGGCGATATGGACGGTTGCATTGGGAACGACGGCGCCGGACGGGTCGGTGACGGTGCCGCGCACGGCGCCGGCGTTTCCGCTTTGCGCGGGCGCGGAAAGCGCCGCGAAGATCAGAATGAGGAGGGGAAAATGGCGCCGAATCGCGCCGCTGTGGAACGTCATGGCAAAATCTCCTGAACACTGGCTGAAAAATGGGGAATGCAAGCCGCGGGTGGTGCTGGCGTGGCGTCCTCAGTGCATTGGAGGAGCATCTGTCCGCTTCAAATCAACCTGTAAGAATGCGCCGGGGCATCGCCCATTCGATGGGGCGATGCAGGGGACTGGATGAAGACGGTAAAGATGCCTTAGCAGGAGGCCGGAGGGGGGCGGATAAAGACGCTGGAGTGGAACCGGCGAGCGACGAAGACAGGTTCGGGCTGGGGCGCGGAAGCCCCCAACTGCACGATCACAACGATGGCCGCCGCGGCAGCAACGGGCACCACGGTGTGCATGACGATGCAGAGCTGGCAGTGATCGGCGTCCGCTTGGTCCGTGTGCAGGTGGGCGACTTGGGCGACGGCGAGAAAAGCCAGCAGAACAAGGCACAATCCAGCAACCAGCGGTATCCAGCCGGTGCGGGCGCCGCGACCTCCGCGAAGAATTGTGCCAGATCCAGTCAATCGATGGTTCCTTCCGCTTCCTCTATTCTACAGGAGAGCTGTTTTCTTTAGACGCCGGAGCGCCCGAGTGGTTGCAGGAATCGAGGGCTTTGGTACTCAACATCGGCGGGGCGGGCTCGTCTAAACTGTGTTGCCATGGCGCTTTTTCTCGAAGGCCGGTCCGTCGCGATGCTGGTGCTGGCGGTGCTGCTGGCGCCTTCAGCGGCGGCGACGGCGCAAAGCAGTGAAAGCGGCCAGAGCGGGCAGACCATTCAGGTCGAGCCGGAACCCAGCTCGCAGAACCCGAACTCCAAGCCGTTGCCGCTCGAGCCCAGCGCGCCGGGAATGGGAAAGAATCACCGGCTAATTCTTAAAGACGGCTCCTACCAGATGGTGCGCGATTACCGGATCGTGGGCGACCGGGTACGGTATCTTTCGCAGGAACGCGGCGATTGGGAAGAACTGCCCGTAGACCTTGTGGACTGGGACGCGACGCGGAAGTGGGAGAAGGATCATGCCGACCTGACCGAGGAGCAACCGTCTCCGGCGATGAAGGAGGCCGAGGACCTCGACAAGGAAGAGACCGAGGAGCGCAACGATCGGAAGGCGCGGATGCCGGAGGTGGCTCCCGGGCTGGAGTTGCCGGATCGGGAGGGCGTGTATGCGATGGACACCTACGAAGGCACGCCGGAACTCGTGGAGTTGACGCCGATCGACATGGCGATCGACGCCAAGAGCCGGAAGGGAGTGGCGGTGCTGAACCCTGTGGCGGCGCAGCGAGCGAACCTGGAGCTCGAAGGGTCCCACGCCAGAGTGCACCTGCACGTGAACGACCCGGAGATCTATATTTCCCTGGGCAAGGAAGAGCAGCACGAGCCGGTGTTGACGCATGCCCTGACCGTGAACACGAACGGGGCCAAGGCGGTGAACGGCAAGCACGGGGCGCATTCGGCCCAGTCGGGGTTCGCGATTGTGAAGGTGGACGAGCGCCAGGCGGTGCGGATCGTGGGCGCGATCCGGGTTAGCGCCGACGGCACGGTGACGCAGGACGAGAACACGATTCCGGCCAAGGTGGAAGTGCTGCCGGGCAGGTACTGGATGCGAATCCGGCCGGCGGTGACGCTCTCCTTCGGCGAATACGCGCTGGTGGAGATTCTGTCGCCGTCGGATATCAGCGAGTCGGTGTGGGATTTTCGCGTGGACCCGAGGCTGGGCGACAACCCGGGAGCGATGGGGCCGATCCTGAAGACGGGGAGTAGGTAATTGGGCGGTTGCGGGGAGGCGGCCTGATTGGGAGGGACGCCGATTCAGGGTGGAGGGAACGGCCGGATCGTTTCAGGATTTGCCACTTCTTCGCCGCCCGGTCCCACTTTGCGGTCATTTACCGGGTGAGACACGTTGATGCCTACTGGAAGAGCATCCACAAACCGCTGGCGCACGGAAGCGACGCGAGAGAAGCAAGGCGTTCCGGCGCGGTGGGCGACGGGTAAAGCCTGGAAAGATTGATGGCAAGAGTTATGCCGTGGAGTGCTCGAGGGTGGATCGCGATCGACGCGTCGCGATAGGAGGCAGATGACAACTGCTGCGCCTGACTACTACGAATTGCTCCAGATCAGCCCGCGAGCCGAAGCCGATACGATTCACCGTGTCTTTCGGTTTCTGGCGGCACGCGCGCATCCGGACAACAGCGAATCGGGCGACGCCGGCAACTTCCAACTGCTGAAAACCGCCTACGACGTGCTGTCGAATCCGAAGAGCCGCGCGGACTACGACGCCAAGCGGAAGCCCGTGGAGCAGCCGCCGCTCTCCGCGAGCATCGACTTCATGGACACCCTGGAAGGCGAGATGAACCGGCGGGTGGCCGTGCTGGCGGTACTTTATTCCCAGCGGCGCGGAAATCCGAACTATCCCGAAGTTTCTTTGGCGGAGATCGAAACGCGGCTGGGCTTTCCGCGCGATTATCTGGACTTTACGCTGTGGTATCTCTCCAAGAAGGGATATATTTCCAAGTCGGACAATGCGCAGTACGTGCTGACGGTGGATGGAGTGGACTTTGTGGAGACGCAGCGAGGCCGCCAGCCGGCACTGAACAAACTGCTGACCAGCGGCTCCGGCGCGACTGCTGCGAGTGCTCAAAAGAACACGGACGCTGCCCGCTGGCCGGATGCGCCTGAGGCCACCGGGCAACGAGATCCGCATTCCACCACGATCGCCGAACATGCGGGCCAGCGCCATGCGGCGGAGCGCCGAGTAGGCGCTCCCGATCTGCGCGCGATCAAAGTGGAAAGGCGCGGCAATGGCGGGGACCGCCGGGTGAATCGGGAAGCCCCGCGAACATCGAAGTAACCTCTGCAGCGTTTTCGGTTCAAGGCCCTGTAGGGTCGATGCAGCCGAGTGGCTCTTTCCACAAGAAGGAGCCGCCTTGCGCAATGCGGGCGTGTCAACGTATGAACCGAAAACGCTCTACTCGCGTGCCGCGATTCCCAGCGCCTTCATCTTGCGATAGAGATGGCTGCGCTCGAGGCCCAGCAACTCCGCGGCGTGGCTGATGTTGTTGCGCGCCTCCTCGATTTTCTTGAGGATGTATTCGCGCTCATAGGCGTCGCGCGCCTGCTGCAGGCTCGCGAACTCCTCAGTGGACCGGGAGCCGGACTTGTGCGTGAGCGGCGGCAGGTGCTTGCGCTCGATGCGCAGGACGCGGGGATTCAAGATGAGCACGCGCTCGATGACGTTCTTGAGCTCGCGCACGTTGCCGGGCCAGTGATAGCGGGACAGGGCTTCGAGCGCATCGCCGCCGATCTCGACGCGAGGACGGCCGTACTGGCGGCCGAAGTCGAGGAGAAACTCGCGGACGAGCAGCGGAATGTCCTCTTTGCGTTCCCGCAAAGGCGGCACGAAGAAGGGGACGACATTGAGGCGGTAGAAGAGGTCCTCGCGGAAGTTGCCCTTGGCGATTTCATCTTCGAGATTCTTGTTGGTTGAAGCGATGAGGCGCACGTCGACGCGTAGCGGCTGCGTGCCGCCGACGGGGGTAAAGGACTGGTCGTCGAGGGCGCTGAGGACCTTGGCCTGGGTCTTGAGGCTCATGTCGCCGACTTCGTCGAGGTAGAGCGTGCTGCCGTCGGCGCGCTCCAGCGTGCCGCGCTGTTCCGGCGGCCCGCCGGGCAGGGCTCCGTGGCGATATCCGAAGAGCTCGGCCTCGATGTGCGCTTCCGGAATGGCCGCGCAGTTGATGGTGACGAAGACGCCGTCGCGGCGCAGGCTTTCGGCGTGGATGGATCGCGCGATCAGTTCCTTGCCGGTGCCCGACTCCCCATAAATCAGAACGCGGCCGTTGGTGGGGGCCATGAGCCTGATCTGCTGCCGCAGCGCTTTGACGGGCACGCTTTCGCCGGTGAGGACGGCGGCGGCGCTGAACTGGCGCTTGAACTCCTCGTTCTCGGAGCGCAGGCGGCGCGCCTCGACGGCGTTCTTCACCACGATCAGCGTGCGATCCAGCGAGAGCGGCTTCTCGAGAAAGTCGTAGGCCCCGAGCTTGGTCGCTTTGACGGCGGTCTCGATGGTGGCGTGCCCGCTGATCATGACCACCTCGGGGCGGTTTTCGGGGGCCATTTCGCGGATGTCTGCAAGGGCCTCGAGCCCGTCGCGGCCGGGCAGCCAGATGTCGAGAAGGACGACGTCATACGGCGCGTCGTTGAGCAGGGCGATGGCTTGCTCGGCGTCGGCGGCGCTGGCGACGCCGTAGCCCTCCTCGCGCAGGATCTCTTCCAGTGAGGCGCGAATCTCTGCTTCGTCGTCTACGACCAGGATGTGATTCATGGGGCAGCGTTCCTAACGGTTTTCGCGCCCGGCGCGGCGGACGCGGGTTGCTCGAAGGCATCCGCCCCCTCGGACGGAGACCGGTCCGCGGGGGCCGTTGGCTCCATCAAGGGCAGGCGCATCAAAAAGCGTGCGCCCTTGGGAGTGTTGGCCTCGGCGCTGATTGAGCCGCCATGCTCCTGCACGATCTTGGCGGCGATAGACAGGCCGAGACCGGTGCCACGGCGCTTGGTGGAGGAGTAGGGCAGGAACAAGCGCTCGCGAATCTCGTCGCTCACCCCGGGGCCGGTGTCGGAGACCGTGACCTCGACGGCGGCGCCGTCCTCGCTGAGCGCGGTGCGCAGACCGAGAATGCGCAGCAGGCTGTTCTGCATGGCTTCGGCGGCGTTGTCGATGAGGTTGGCCAGCGCGCGGCGAATGCCATCGGGATCGGCCATCACCGGCGGCAAACCGGGCGCGAGGCTTCGCTGCACGGTGATCCCTTCGAGCCGGCCGCCAAACATGGCCAGCGCCTCCTCGACGACAGCGTTCATGTGGCAGGGGCGCGGCTGAGGCGCCGGGAACTGGGCCAGGGCGGCGAACTGGTCCACCAGCGTGCGCAGCGTACCCACGCAGCCGAGAATTACTTCGCTGCACTTGCGGATGATGTTGGGCGAATCCGGCTGGCCGCGATCCAGATGGCGGGCGATGCGCTCGGCGCTGAGGGCAATGGGAGTGAGCGGGTTCTTGATCTCGTGCGCCACCTGCTGTGCAACTTCCTTCCACGCCAGTTGCCGCTGCGCGCGAAGGAGCTCCGTAGTGTCTTCGACGACCAGGACCGAGCCTGTCTTCTGGCGGCCGAGATCGAGCCGCGCGCAGGTGATTCCCAAGTGCAGGGTTCGGCCGAGCACCTGAACTTCGACCTCAGCCGACGAGGCGCCCATACGATTGGCGCGGCGGATCACTCCGGCGAAGTCTTCCGCGCACTCGGCAGCCAGCAACGCCTCGAAGCGCTCCCCGGCCAGCGGAGCATCCTCCTTGAGTCCCATCAGGGCGGCGAAGGCCCGGTTCGCCTGAAGCACCAAGCCGTCCTGGCCGAGCGTGACGACGCCGGAGGGAATGGTGTCGACGATCGTCTCCAGTTCGCGGCGCCGTTCCTCAACCGCCAGGTTGGCCTTGGTGAGTTGAGCCTGCGCGGTTTCGGCCAAAAGGCGGCTCGTTTCCAGATCCGCGGCCATGTGGTTGAACGAGCGCACCAGGTCGCCCATCTCTCCGGTAGCAACTTCGGGAACGCGCTGTTCGTATTTGCCCGCGGCGATTTCGTCCATGGCATCGGCCAGCGCTTCAACCGGGCGTGTGATCTGGTTGGAGAGGAAGACTGCCAGCCAGACGCTGGAAAAGAATACGAAGACGGTGACGAGCAGAAGAGTCAGCGACAACGTGGTGCGAATGGTCTTGCGGGAGCGGAAGAGCTGCCAATATTCGTCCGCGCCGGAGCGGATGCGGGCGGTGGTGCCATTGAGTCCCTGCGGCATGGGCAGGACCGCAACCACGCTCTTGCCCGATGCAGTGACGGCCATGCCGAGCGCATATTCCTGGCCCGCCACATTCACCACCGGATGGTCGGTTCTGCCGGCGGCGACGAGCAAGACCGCAGAAAGCAGCCCGGTGACCGGAGTCCCCTGGCTCTCCGGCTCATCCATGGCGGTGCGCAGGCTGACCGGGCTCGATTCCGCGGGCGCCTGGTAGCTCGCGATCAAATTCTTGTTTTTGCCGTAGATGAGCAAAAAGCCGCCCTCCAGAGTCGGGCGACGCGCGATCATCGCCTGCTGGAGCGCCTGGGAATCACCGTCGGCCGCTCCCCCTTCGGCGACGGAAACGGCTTCGCTCTGCGCGTTGCCCGCAACGTACTCGACGAGCTCGCGCACAACGCCGGTTGAGTCGTCGCGCAGTTGCGAGGCGTCCGTCGAGAACCAGCGCTCCAGCGAGCGGTTGAGCAGCAGATAGCTAAACACGAGCATGAGGATCGCGGGCGTAACCGCGATCAGGATCGCGCCCGCTACCATGCGCGAGCGGAGGCGCGCCCCGACTCCGCTGCTGCCCTGCCCGACGTAGACCTTGAGGACGGTGCGGAAGAGCAGGAGCATCAGCAGGAGCAACAACAAAAAGAGCAGGACCTCGAGGGCCGTCAGGGCGATGGTCTGCTCATAGGTTTCGGGATTGAGGAAATCGATCCGGGAGGTGGTGAACCACTGCAGCGTTCCCAGCCCGACGAAGAGGAGCAGCGCCCCGCCAGTGAGCAGAGCGATCTTCCGGCGCCGCGAATCGGCGAGGAGACGCATGGGGCGATTATAGAAGGAACAAAGGACAGGGAATAGGGAGCAGGGATCAGGTGGCTGCGAGGGGGAGCCGGCGGGCGATGCCGGCACGCGAAGAAAAGAACGAACGGCCGCAACTTTTCCGGCTGGCGGGTGTTGAACCCGATGGAAGCCCCTCGGGGCAACCGTGTTTTTCGGCAACTCCCGCCGAAACCTGCGCCGCCGTTCCTTGAGGACGGCGGCATTTTTTCTGGGCGGAACGGGCTGTGCGAGGAATCAGTTCGACCTGGCGCGGGCGTTCGATAGAGACGCTCAGCGGGCGATCAGGAACATGATCCAACTGAGGACGATGGCCGAGCCGGCGAAGAGGATGAAGCAATAGGCGCCGTAGCGGACCATGCGGGGCGGGGTGTCGCGCATGGTGATGCCGAAGACCGTGGATGCGAAGAGCGAGAAGAGCCCGACGGCGGCAAAATGGGAGGGCTGGATCACGAGGACTTCCTCCCGGTGCGCAGGTTGTGGGCGTCGACGGCGGCGATGATGTTCAACAGGCCGGCGACGACGATGAACTTGGTGCCGTAGTCGGCGACGGTGGTCTGCACGGGCTGTGCGCCCCATCCGGCGGCGCGGCCGGCGAAGTAGAGCAGGCCGCTGCCGAGATCGCCGGCGACGCCGAGCAGATCGAGGATGTCCTGCGCGCCGGTATAGAGCTTGCCCTGCATGGCGAGGCCGAGGGCGAACATGGCGACGATGGAGACGGCGAGCAGCGCGCCGCGAATCCACTTGCCGAGCAGGAAGTGGCCGGCGCCGGGGACGAGCCATCCGGCGATGAGGGGCAGATAGACGAAGCCCTTCTGCGACGGCTGCGCTGCGGCGGGCTTGGCTGGAGCGGTGGACATTCTTCTATCGAATATACAGGATGGGGCGCGGGAGCAGGGGCCGGGGCCTGGGAATATGAGAATGGGTTGCGTCCGTGCGAAGGCCGTGTGAAATGTTCACTTTGGCGGTGCCGATGGCCCTCCAAATGTTCGCTTAAAAGGTTAGCTTTGGCCCCCAAATGTTCGCTTAAAGGGTTGCATTTTTCGGAGACATGCACCAAGAAAAGTTGCGTTTTAGGGGCAAAGCTAACCTAGAAAGGTGAGGAATCGAGGTAAATGGCACCAAGAAAAGTCAGGGACGTTTTTTGAACGCGAATACGGGCGGGTTTGGAAGCTGAAAGGCGTGGATTGACGCGGGTTCTGGGCTCTCCCACCCTAAACGCAGAGAGCGCGTTCAGCATGGGGCACCCGGCGGAGTGACCGGATTGGGCGGAGCCCGGCGATATCCTATCGAATATCGTCTGCTTCTCATATCGATTCAGGAGCTGAACATTGGACTCATCCAATGACAATGCCGAAATCGCCGATCATTTCGCGACCATCGCAAAGCAATTCTGCGACATCGTGGACTCCGCTTCGAATTTAGGCAGAGCGCAGTTCCTTTCCCGGATCTACCCGATGCTTCCCAAGCTCATCGATTCCTCAATATCCTTGCCGGATGTTGAGATCGATGACGCTGACGCGGAGTTACGAGATCCTCCCGATTTCAAGGAGGCCGCGCGCCAGAGACATCCGGAATGGCAGTGCCGATACACCCAGTTGATAGAAGTATTAGGTGACTGGGACTGCTATCAGGTCGTTTTCAATTCCGTCAAAGATCGGGAGTCAATCGTTGGCAGCCTGGCCGACGATCTTGCCGATATCTACGGCGACCTGAATGAATCGCTTATCGGGCGTGAAGCGAGGTTCGTCTCGCACGAGGAGCAAATCTGGAATTGGCGATTCTTGTTTTCCTATCATTGGGGAAAGCACGCTGTGGATGCATTGAGTGCGATCTATTGGCGTCTTGAACGGAACGAACCTTAGGGCAAGGAATCCGAAAACTGTTGAAAGACAACCGCAGATCCTTCGACTCGTTTTGACGCAACCCTGCGCCAAAACTCGCTCAGGATGACAGTTCGCGATGGTGCGAGCTTCCGCGATGGATTGCTAGATGCGGACGAGTTCCTGCTGGATGCGGCCGGTGACCCAGGCTTTGCCGGGGGCTGTGAGCATGTCGATCTCGCTGCGGACGCCGAACTCGGGCAGGTAGATGCCGGGCTCGACGGAGAAGCAGGTGTGGGGCAGAAGCTGGCGCACGTCGTGGGTCTCGAGGTTGTCAAGGTGCGCGCCGGGGCCGTGAATCTGGTGGGCGATGTTGTGGCCGGTGCGGTGGGTGAAGAACTCGGCAAAGCCGGCCTCGCGGATGACGGAGCGGGCGGCGTCGTCGGCCTCGAAGCCGCGGATGGGGCGGTTTTGGGCGAAGGCCTGCTCGACGGTGTGGATGGCGGCGTCGCGGGCGTTGCGAACGGTCTCAAAGACAAGCTGCTCCTGGGGCGTGGGCTCGCGGCCGACAACGGCGGTCCAGGTGATGTCGTAGTAGACGCTGGTGGGAGCGGCAACACCCGTTCCTTGGCGGGCCCAGATGTCGATGAGGAGGAAGTCGCCCTCGCGGATGGGCGAGGCGTGCTCGGCGGTGGGCTCGTAGTGGGAGTCGGAGGTGTTGGCGTTGACGCTGACGTCGGGGCCGCTCTCCCAGACGAGGTCCTCGCGGCGCATGGCCTCCTGAAGCCAGAGGACGAGATCGTACTCGGTGAATCGGGCGGGCGGAGCGCCGGCGGCGGGACGGAGGCGGCGGGCGACCTCCTGCCAGGCTTCGGCAACGATCGAGTCGATGGCGCGCTGGGCGACGGAGTGGGTGGCTATCTGATCGGCGGTGAGGACGGCCTCGAACTGGGCGACGAGATCGGCGGAGGTGACGATCTCTTTGCCGAGGGAGCGGAGGAACTCGACGGTGCCGGCATCGACCATGGAGACATACATGATGTCGTTCATGGGAGAGTACTGCATGGCGATTTTCTTCTGGTTTTGGAGGAGATTTTCCAGACTGGCGCGGAGCTCCTGCCAGCTTGAATACTGGGATTTCGCGCCGGGGAGATGGTCGAGGCGGCCCTGCTCGATGCGGTGGACGAGCTTGCGGGGTTCGCCCGAGGCGGGGATGAAGTAATACCAGCGGCGGGTGACGAGGGCCTTGGGGTCGATGCCGAGGAGGCTGACGGCGATGGGATCGCGGTGGTGGTGGTCGTAAAAGAGCCAGCCGTCGAGGGAGGCGTCGCGGAGAGCGGATTGGATTTGGTCGAGGTTCATCACGGCAATAGGATAAGCGAGTCAGCGGAGTTAGCGAGGTTAGCGGAGCTAGCGGTGTTGGCGGAGCTAGAAGGCCGAGGAATCGGCCTCGCACCCACCCTAGCGGCAAAAAACAGACCCGCCGCGAAGCCCCGCCCCGCGGACAAGTGCTGTCTGCGGAGGCCCCGGTGGTTGGGCACCCCAATGCGGCGTCCGGCTATTCTGAGATCGATCTTTACCGCTGTCGATTGAGGTTGCCGTTGCCTCGTATTGGGGGGGCGAGCCCGTAGTTGGAGATGCGCACGATGATCTATGAGCCGATGAAGGCCGGGGAAGAGGCCGAGGTCTCACGCCTCGTATGGGGGGTGTTCGAGGAGTTTGAGGTTGTCGAGTACAAGCAGGAGGGGATCGACGAGTTCAAGCGATTCATTGAGCCAGCATTCATGGCCGAGCGATGTGCTGCAGGCAGTTTCTTCGTGATCTGCTGCAAAAGCGAAAGCGAGATCGCGGGTGTCATTGCCATCAGGGAGAATCGCCATATATCCCTGCTGTTCGTGCGGAAAGAGAATCAGCGAAAGGGGATCGCGCGCGCATTGCTTGCGCAGGCGCTCGAAGCCTGTCTTGTTGCCGACCCGAACCTGCGGGCCATGACCGTGAACTCCTCACGATATGCCGTGAGCGCGTACGAGAAGCTGGGATTTGAGTGCACGGGGCCGGAGCAGGAGAAGAACGGGATCCGGTTTACGCCGATGAGACTGTCAATCGGAGCGGCGGAGAAACTCGCCTGATCCGCGCTTACGAAGCCTGTTGAGCGAGCCGGGGTTGCGTAAAGGACCAGTGGCTGTGGATGATGCGCCACCCGTCGGCAGTGCGCCGGTACACCTCGGTGGTATTCCAGTGCATTTCGCTTTCACTGCCTTGGGAGTTATAGCGGAAGGTAAGGACGGCGACTTCGCCGTGCACCTGTACCCTGGGATCGACGATCTCGTCGCGCTCGATCTGGATTTTCCCACGCAGTTCGTCGTAGATGGCACGCAACGCAGCGAGACCATCTACACGCCGCGGTTGAAACGGATCGAAATAGACCACCGCAGGATCCGATATTTCCAGAAAACCGTCGGGATCGCCTTTCCCCCAACGGTCAAGCGCGGCACGTTCCAGCGCGAGGATTTCACTCGCCACACGATCTTCAGGCACGGTCGACTTCTCCTTTTGTTCGCTCAGGAGAATATCACAACCCGTCTGTGTTTTTCATTCTTTTCTTTTCCGACATTCACGCTGAGGTGACGGAACGTCTCTGGCCCTGGAGACGGATAGAGACATGGACGAGCGAGAGGGCGGCGGGAGTGACGCCGGGGATGCGGCTGGCCTGGCCGATGGTCATGGGGCGTATGCGTTCGAGCGTTTCGCGCATCTCGCGGGAGAGGCCGCTGATGGAGCCGTACTCGAGCCAGGCGGGGATGGCGACGGATTCGGCGGCCTTGAGGCGCTCGATGGATTTCTTCTGCTGCTCAAGGTAGCCGGCGAACTTGATTTCGGTTTCGACGGCGCGAGTTTCGTTGCGGCGCATGGCGCGGGCGATGTGCGGATCGGTCTCCGATGAAATCTGTCCCTCAGGGGCTAAAGCCCCGGCTGGTTGTGGGCCGGTGGCGGCACGGCTGAAGCCGTGCCCTTTCAAAACGCCGGGATCGTCGCCCACCCTATGCAGAGTCTGTCCTTCGGACGACTCTGCATAGGATGGGGCACCCGCACAACTGAAGTCGTGCCCCTTCAAAGCATCCTCGCCTCCCACCCTTGGCCCAATCGTTCCTTCGGAAGATTGGGCTAAGGATGGGGCAACCACTTCATGAGGGCTATACGCCGGGCCGGCGATGAAGCCGGCGAGGAGGGGGTCGCGAGCGAGCGAGTCGCCGAGGGCGGCCAGGAGCGGCTCGATGGAGACTTCGGGGCGCTTGAGGAGCTGGGCCCAGGTGAGGCCGGCAGTGGCGGGGAGTTGGGTGAGGCTGGCTCGGGCGAGCGTTTCGGCATCGACCTTGCCGGAGGCGAGCAGCGCTGTGAGGGCGGCCATGCGGGCCTGCTTCTGCTCGAACTCGGCCCAGGCTTGGTCGCCGATGAGGCCGAGGCGGCGGCCGTAGGGGGTGAGGCGGCGGTCGGCGTTGTCGATGCGCAGGTGGAGGCGGAACTCGGCGCGCGAGGTGAACATGCGGTAGGGCTCGTTGATGCCCCTGGAGATGAGGTCGTCGATGAGGATGCCGGTGTAGCCCTCGGTGCGGTCGAGGGTGAAGGGCGGCTGGCCCTTGAGCCAGAGAGCGGCGTTGATGCCGGCCATGATGCCCTGGCAGGCGGCCTCCTCGTAGCCGCTGGTGCCGTTGATCTGGCCGGCGAGGTAGAGGCCCGTCATGCACTTGACCCGCAGCGTGCGGTCGAGCTCGGTGGCGTCGACCGAGTCGTACTCGATGGCGTAGCCGGGGCGCAGCATCTCGGCCTGGTCGAGGCCGGGGATGGAGTGGACCATCTGCCACTGAACTTCCATGGGCAGCGAGGTGGACATGCCGTTGATGTAGACCTCGTGGGTGTTGAGGCCCTCGGGCTCGAGGAAGAACTGGTGCTGGGTCTTGTCGGGGAATTTGACGACCTTGTCCTCGATCGACGGACAGTAGCGCGGGCCGATGCCCTGGATGCGGCCGGAGTACATGGCCGAGCGGTGGACGTTCTCGCGGATCAGGCGGAGAGTCTCGGGCGTGGTGAAGGCGATGTGGCAGGAGATCTGCGGCTGGACGATGCGCTTGGTGCGGAAGCTGAAGGGAGTGGGCTCGGGGTCGCCGGGCTGCTCCTCGAACATCTCCCAGCGGATGGTGCGGCCGTCCAGGCGTGGAGGGGTCCCCGTTTTGAGACGGCAAGTCCGAAGCCCGAGAGCACGGAGCGCCTCGCCGAGAAGAACGCTGGCGGGCTCGCCGGAGCGGCCGGCGGGGTAGCGCTCCTCGCCGCAGTGGATGAGGCCGTTCAAGAAGGTGCCGGTGGTAATGATGGTGGCGCCGGCGATGATGCGGCGGCCGTCGCGGAGCTTGAGGCCGAGGACGCGGCGGTGAGGGCGCGCGGGGCGGGGTGGTTCCGGCGGTGAGCCAGCTAAGGTGGTATCCCAGGTCCCCAAAGGCGGGGGATCTCCACCCCACGGACCTGGACCTGTCCGTGGGGACCCCGGACCTGGGGCACCCAATTCAGTGGGAGGACCGGATTCCTCGACGATGAGGTCGACGACTTCGGCTTGGCGGATGTGAAGGCCGGGTTGGGACTCGAGGACCTCGCGCATCCTGACGCGGTAAAGCTGCTTGTCGCACTGGGCGCGGGGGCTCCAGACGGCGGGCCCGCGCGAGGAGTTGAGCAGGCGGAACTGGATGCCGACGGCGTCGGCGACCTGGCCCATGATGCCGCCGAGAGCGTCGACCTCGCGGACCAGGTGGCCCTTGGCGACGCCGCCGACGGCGGGATTGCAGCTCATCTGGGCGATGAGGTCGAGGTTCATGGTGATGAGCGCGGTCTTGAGGCCCATGCGCGCGGCGGCCATGGCGGCTTCGCATCCGGCGTGGCCGGCGCCGACCACGGCAACATCGTATTGTTCGGTAAAAGCCATCCAACGCTATTCTAAGGAATTTGTGCTTGCGGCGCTCTTCGATCACGTACGCAAAACCTTGCGATTTGCCGATCGCCTAACCTGAGTGTGGATCGCGAGCTGACACATGTGCAGTCAAGCCCGATTTCCGAAAGAAACCTTCCAGCTCAGGCAGCTAATTGGTTCTATTCGGCTTCTCAGTTTACAGCCGTGACGATTCCCGGCTGCACGTCCGGTCGGCCCGGTGGTTTGAGTCGAATCGCGGCTCTGGAGAGCTCACCATGTCGAAGTGCGTAAGTGTTTCCGGCCTGGCAATCCTCGCATTTTTGCTTCCACTTCCCATCCATTCGCAAACAAACGCACCATCGGACAGTTGCCCTGTAACGTTCGTCAGGATCGGGCGCCCGGACTACTCCAATCGATGGAACATCTCGACTCGCGTGCGGAACACAAGCGGAAAGAAGATTGTCGGAATCATCTTCAATGCAGCCGTCGCGGACGCAACCGAAAGTTGGGTATGGATTCCTGAAGGAAACCGTATTGCAGAGTTCGACTGGAACAGGGAGCTGAATCCGGGGCAATCCAAGACGCTGTCGTGGTATCTAATCAGCAACTATTATCAGACCGTCTTCTTCAATCAGCCCTACTACCACGAACACGGCAGCGGAGGCAGCATTGTGCTGACCAGAGTCCTTTTCGCAGACGGGTCCTCGTGGGAAGATCTCTCAAATCGTGGATCGTGCATGGGATTGTGGTACAGCCCGCATAAGAAAGCCTTCGTCAAGCCCATTCAGTTGCCGCCTCGTCAACAGTGATCTTTATTGATCCGATCCTTAAGAATAAGGCTTAGGGCGCCCCATCTTTCCCGAGCTTTCTGCGGAAAGGATGGGAAAGCACGGTCTCACCCAATCGGGCCGGATCGATCGTTTCGGGGGTACTTACGCCGCTTGCAGCTCCAGAATGATGGCGGCTCCGTGGGGCTCGAGGTTGACGGCGGAGGCGCGGCCGTTCTGGTCGCGCAGGATGGTGGCGCACAGGCTGAGACCCATTCCGGCGATGTCGCCGGCGCGAGCGGGGACGAAGGGGTCGAAGGCGCGCTCGGGATGGCGGAAGCCCCGGCCAGTGTGGCTGACGGAGATCTGGACGAGGCTGCCCTCGCGGCCGGCATCGAGGCGGACGGTGCGGAGCTCTTTGGCGGCCGCTCCGGTGGGGCGGTCGCGTTCGACGGCGCCAATGGCGTATTGCAGGCAGTGCAGAAGAGCTTGGCGCAACTGCTGCGCACCGCAAAGAATGCGGGGCAGGCCCGGCGCCACGTTGACCTCGAACTCGATGGAACGGAGCAGGAACTCGGGGCGATAGAGCTGCTCCATGTCGGCGAGCAATTCGGTGACGGAGACGGCGGCGGGCTGATCGGCCTGGGCCAGCGAGACGCGAGAGAGACTCTCCATCGTGGAGCGAATGCGCCGCGCCTCTTGAACGATGGCGTCGACGGCCTTGCGGTCCTGCGAATCGAGCGCGGCGGAGTCGCCGAGGAGCGAAGCGTAGCCGAGGATGACGGTGAGAGGGCTGTTCAACTGCTGGGTCACGTTGCCGGCCAATTGACCGAGGCCGGCAAAGCGCTCCGAGTCGATGAGCTTCTCGAAGAGCATGGTCTGGCCGCGGGTGGCCTGGAGACGCGAGGCCAGCATCTCGATGGGGAGCAGATCGTCGAGGCGCGGCGCCTCGGCTTGGGAACCGGCAGCGCGGCCGTTCTCGGCGCGCAGGCCCCTGAGCAGGAGAGCGCCATCGACGCCGGAGCGGCCCATCAATGGCACGGCGAAAGCGGAGGTGAAACAGAAGCGCTCAAGGTCGTCGCCGGGAAGCAGCCAGGGAGTGAGATCGAGGCGCAGGGCCTTGCTGTGTTCGACGGCGACGGGGGCCGAACCGGGGGCCATGAAGCCCTCGACCGGAATTCGCCTGGCGAGCTCGGCCAGAGGCTTGGAGACGGCGATTTCGAGACCGGCGGATCCGGCCAGCCGGTAGCGGCCGACATGCTCGAGCAGCAAAGCGGCCTGGGTGAAGCGGCTGTTGTTGACGATGGCGTCGCAGATCTCGGTGCCCTGGCGGTCGAAGTCCTCGAGGCGGCGGCGCGTGAGCATCAGGTTGGAGTAGGCCTCAAGCTGGCCGCGCACGCGGCGTTCGCGCTGCCGGGCGACTCGGTTGCTCTCGATCTCATCCTCGAGGGCAAGGACGATCATGCCCAGCGCGGCCACGGCCTTTCCCATGACAATCACGCGGGTCAGGCCAAGGTCGAGAGCGGGATTGAGGTTCACCCAAGGAAAGAACTCCAGGAAAGAAAGCGACCAAGCCATGAATCCGGCCACGCTGAGGAAGATTCCGGGGGAAAAACGCCGGAAGGTAAGGACCAGCATCACCGCGGTTATGGACAGGTTGACGCAAATGGCGATGACGAGCGTTTTTTCGGGTCCCGTGTAGAAGCAAGCGAGCAAAGCCAAGCCGCCGAGAATCACGGAAAACAGAAATCCCCGAAGACCGGGCAGCACCCTGCTCGCTCCGCTCCAGAAGAGGCCGACGAGAAAGGCGGAGAAGGCGAGAAGAGGAAAGATTAGGAACAGCGGCCCCGCGGGCGGGACCCCGTGAAAGAGGCCGAAGAAGAGGATCGCATAAAGAACAAGGATCGAAGCGTACGGAATCACATAGAGGATCTGGCGTCTGCCCAGGCGAAAGCACTTGGGCGACAGGGAGCCGAGAAACATCGCCGTGCCAATCAGGGTGCATGCTCTTCCCGCGGCAGCCAGCCACGGGTACCTGTCTCCGGAAAAGCCGCCCGGCCCCATCGTGGAGTAGAGCAGGATCATGGAGAGCAGGGCGAACAAGAAGCCCAGGAACCAGAGCAAGGTACGGGTGTCGCGGAAACGGCGGTAGAGGTAGCCGAAGGCGGGCAGCAGCAACGCCGTCAGGATCAGGGCCGGAGCGTGGTAGTAGTCGGGCATGGCAGCCGCGAATCTTGTTCCCTGTCAACGGAAAGCATGGGGTTCGCTCTATTTGCGGATTCAGCCCCGTGCCCGCCGGAAGGCGGCCGCGGTTCGCTTAGCTGCACGTTTCCCCATGCGCGCCTTGACAGAGCGTTCCGAGGCTAGATTGAGGCCTTCCCTCGGCAATGTGAATCCGTCTAAAGTTGCAGAAGGATGCGCGTCTTGGAGAAAACCCCGGTGTTTCCCCACGGGTTCAGCCGGGAATAGCGCGAGGAGGCGAACTGAATTGGCGATTCGATACTGGATTGCGGTACTTGCCGCTCTGGGCTGCGCGTTGGCGGTTCCGGCGCAGGAGAAGGACACGTTTACGCCCATGCCGCTCGATTCCGGCTTTGGGCGCATGGATTTGACGCCGCCGCCCATTCCCGAGGAGCAGATCGTCAAGGAGTTTACCGTCAAGGAGTCGGAATTCGAGGAGGCGTATCACCACTACACCTATCGCCGTGTGGCGCGGGTGCAGGAATTGGACGAGGAAAACAAGGTCACCGGCGAGTGGTATGAAGTGGACGACGTGGTCTTCGATTCCGGCGGCGCGCGGACCGAAAAGGTGGTCTACGCGCCGGCGAACACCCTGCAGCAGGTCATGATGTCGCCTTCGGATCTGCAGGACCTTCAGCACGGCTACTCCTTCGTGCTGACCACGGACGAACTTCCGGAGTACGACATCAAATATGTCGGGCGGCAGAAGGTCGACGATTTGGACTGCTATGTGTTCGATATAGGCCCCAAGACCATCGCGAAAAACAAGCGGTATTTCCTCGGGCGCGCCTGGGTCGACGCAGCCGACCTGCAGATCGTGGTGACCAACGGCCGGATGGTGCCGGACGACACGCGGAAGAACCACGAGGATCTGCACCCGCCGTTCATGACCTGGCGGCAGCAGATCGACGGGAAGTACTGGTTCCCGGTGTACAGCAAGGGCGAGGGCCTTCTGCACTTCGCCGGCGGCTACGGCTACATGGCCCAGGACGTGCATCTGCGCCAGACGATCAAGTACAGCGATTACAAGCGATTCGGCTCGACGACTAAGGTGTTCTATAACGGGCAGGAGATCCCAAACAACGGCCAGCAGCCGGGACAGACGCCCGACGCGCCGAGCAACCAGAAGTAGACCCGAGAACCGCGAATGTCCGCGCCGGCGCGGCAGCGCCGGTTCGAAGCGCACGATGCGGTGAGGAGCGCGATGTCTCCGCATCCAAGCGACGAAACGGGCGGCTGGATGATCTACTAGAACCTATAACGGGAACAACGACAGAAGCGCCCCGTTCCGGAACGTATGCGGCGGCACCTCAAGCTCATGGTATGGCCGATTCTCTGCGGCTCAATCGCCGCGATGTGCTTTTGCGCGCGGCAGGCGGCGGCGCAGGCCCGGCCCGGCCAGGCAGCGAGCAAGGCGCCAAGCGAGGAGCACTCGGACTCGGGCGACGTGGAGACGCTCTTCCCGCACACCGAGTCGGGCCGCTACTGGATCTCCGGCCAGGCGAACGTCATTCTGCAGGGTCACGCGGCGTTCCCGGCGAAGTACAGCGGGCCGAACAGCCAGACCAACTGGGGCCAGTCGGCGACCACGCACCTGCTGACGCTTTACACCGGCTACCAGCTGACGCACACCACCGAAATCTTCGCCGACATCGAAGATGCGACGGGGAACGGGATCGGGAATGCGAGCGGCATGGGCGGCTACGTCAACCTGGATGCGGTGAGGCTGGTCGAGGGAATACCCCTGTCGAAGGCACCCTACCTGGCGCAGTTGATACTGCGCCAGATCGTTCCGCTCTCGAAGGAGCGGACGGATGCGGAGCGCGACGAACTCGATCTGGCCACATCGCTTCCCGCGCGCCGTCTGGAATTTCGTCTGGGCAAATTCGACCTGACCGATTTCTTCGACACCAACACCTACGGCTCCGACAGCAACCTGCAGTTCCTGAACTGGACGGTAGACAACAACGGCTCCTACGACGTGGCGTCAAATACGCGCGGCTACACCGGCGCCGCGATGCTGGAGTACGACGACCGCTCGTGGTCGGCGCGCTTCGCCGAAGCCATGATGCCGAAGACCGCGAACGGAATCCACCTGGATGCCGACCTGGCGCGGGCGCGAGCGGAGAACCTGGAATTGGAGGCGCGCGGCAAGCATATCCTGCATCGCGACGGCACGGTGCGGCTGCTGGGCTATCTGAACCACGGTGACATGGGGAACTACCGCGAGGCGATTGCGGAGTTCGAGGCGGGCAAGACCGCGACGCCGAGCATTATCGCGACGCGGGAACAAGGGCGGCATCGCTACGGATTCGGTCTGAACCTTGAGCAGGAGATCGCCCCACAGGTGGGCTTGTTCGGCCGGTTGGGATGGAGCGACGGGCACAACGAATCGTTCTGCTACACCGAAGACGACCGGACGGTGCAGTTCGGCGGCGTCGCAATGGGACACGCATGGCGGCGCGACAGCGACCGCGCGGGGGCGGCGTTCGTAGTGAACGGGATCGTGGCGGCGCATCAGCAATATTTGGCGTTGGGCGGACTCGGCATTCTGCTCGGCGATGGCGCGCTGACCTACGGCCGGGAGAAGATCTTCGAGGGTTTCTACACCGTCCACCTGTGGCGCGGCTTCTTCGCCTCCTACGACTTCCAGCACATCGACAATCCCGGGTACAACCAGGCGCGGGGGCCAGTGGCGGTTTCGGCGGCGCGGTTCCATACGGACTTCTGAGAAAGACAGGGAACAGGGAACAGGGAGTAGGGAATACGGTTCGGCGGGGATTGAGGCGCAGGGCGGCGTTGGGAACAATCAGCCTGCCGCCGGTGTCAGATGGAGCAGGGAGAATCTGCTGCGCGCGGTGCAGGGCGGGAGAGCCGGGTTGGCGATTTGTGGCGGAGAAGAGACGGCCGGCAGCCAAGGAGCGAGCGCGTGCGCCTGAAGGGAATCCTGAATCCGCGGAGGGATCGTCCGCTGCCGGCGTGGGCGATCTTCCCGGTGGTGTTCGTGGCGCTGTACGCGAGCCACTACACACTCCTGCGCCTGCCCTACTACTGGGATGAAGCGGGCTACTACATTCCGGCGGCGTGGGATTTCTTCCGCACCGGATCGCTAATCCCGGCGACGACGCTCACCAATGCGCATCCGCCGCTGCCCAGCATCTATCTTGCGTTGTGGTGGAAGCTCTCCGGGTACTTTCCCGAGGTGACGCGTGAGGCCGTGCTGATGGCGGCGGCGCTGGCGCTGGTGGGTGTGTGGCGGCTGGCGATGCGGCTTGCAGGCGTGACGTCGGTGGCTTTCTGGACGGTGTTGCTGACCGGGCTTTACCCGATCTGGTTCGCGCAGAGTTCGCTGGCCCACGCCGATATCTTTGCCGCCGCGTGCTCTTTGTGGGGGTTGGTTTACGCGCTGCCCGGGCGAGGACGCGTGTCGTGGCGCGCCGCGCTGTGGTTTTCCGCCGCGGCGTTGTCGAAGGAGACAGCGATCGTCATCCCGCTAACGCTGGCTGCGATCGATGCGGCGGAAGGCATTCGGTTGGGTGCTCCGGCGAGGCGGAAGCTGTGGCGTGAGGCGGCGTGGCTCTCGAGTTGCGTCGTGCCGCTGGCCGGATGGTATGCCTATCACTACGCCAAAACCGGATTCCTCTTCGGCAATCCGGAGTTCCTGCGCTACAACGCGGAGGCGACAATGACGCCGCTGCGGATCGCGGCGGCATTCGTCCATCGCGTGGCTCACCTGACGCTGCACATGAACCTGTTCGTGCCGGTCGGGATGGCCTTCGCCGCGCTGCTCTTGAACCCGCGCACCGACGCGGAGGGCCAGGAGCGGGCGGCGATTGTGCGGCCTGTGTTGTGGCGCATCTTTTTGTTGCTTCTGGCCAACGCGGCGCTGTTCAGCGTGCTGGGCGGGGCGCTGCTGACGAGATACCTGCTGCCGATGTACCCGCTGGTGCTGCTGTTGGCCGTGACGACCTTCTATCGCCGCGTGCCGTACTGGCACGGGTTGGCGCTGCTCTCCGCGGCGGGCTTTGTGGCGGGTCTATTCATCAATCCGCCGTACGGGTTCGCTCCGGAGGACAACCTGGCCTGGGCGCACGTGGTGAGGATGCACCAGTCGGGCATCGCGGAGCTGAAGAGAGCTTGTCCGGACGCGACCGTGCTGACGGCCTGGCCGATGAGCGACGAGTTGAGGCGGCCCGAGCTGGGCTACGTGAAGAAGCCGTGGGAGGTAGTCGCGATCGACGACTTCTCGGGCGCGCAGATTGCTCGCGCCGCCGCCGAGCCGGAAGAGTATTCGGCGGCGCTGGTGTTCTCGACCAAGTACGATCCGGCGTCGCCGCTGGTCAAGCTTGGCGGCGAAGCGATGGACGAGCGCTACTTCGGCCTGCATCACGACTTGCTTCCCGAGGCGATCGCGCAGCAACTTGGCGGGACGCTGGTGTGGAAGCGAGACGACGACGGCATGTGGATCGCGCTGATCCGCTTCAACCGCCCGGTTGAAGCGCGGCTGGAGCAGGACATCGAAAGCCGCTGAGCTAGCTGCGCGGAACAAACGCACTCCCCGATTCAAAGGCGAGAAATATTTTCGATGATTGCGGGAACAGTCGCAGGGAGCGCGGTGTCTACACAAGCACAGTGGTACCGAAAGGGATGATCGGAGGGCCGTAAAGCCCCGCTCCCCGGCGCAGGCCGCGCGCGGAGCGGCCGGACGCTTGCGCCTCTTCGGACCTTCGACCCCCTTCCGGCGCGGCTGAATTGACGCTCTGGGAGGCGGCCATGTTTGAAGACTCCACGTTCGAATCGATGGGCAAGATCTACACGCGCAGCCGGCGGTGGATGATTGCGACGTTTGGACTCAACGCATCCATCCTGCTGGCGCTGATCCTGATCCCGCTCATCTACCCCGCGGCGCTGCCGAAGTTTGCGGACCCGATCCTTCTGGTTACGCCGGCGACTCCGGTGGAGGAGCCGAAGCCTGTGGCGAGGCCGGAGCACGCGCCGACTTCTCGCTCAGAGATTCACGCTGGAGTTCTCACGGCCCCGTCGCAGATTCCGAGGCAGACGTACATTCCCGGCAAGCCGGAGGAACCCACGCACGACATCGTGGCAGCCTTAGGCGAGGGTGAACCTGGCAGCGGGCCGGGCAATCCGTTCCCCGGCGGCGGCGCGCATCCCGACGTAAGGCCCGCGGTGGCGCAGGCGCGGCACGTCTCCTCGGGCGTGATGCGGGGAATGCTGATTCATCAGGTTGTTCCGGCGTATCCGGCGATTGCGCGGGCGGCCCGCCAGTCTGGGACGGTGGTGCTGGAGGCTACGATCTCGCGCAGCGGGACCATTGAGAACCTGCGCGTGGTGGGTGGACCGCCGATGTTGCAGCAGGCCGCGAAGGACGCCGTGAGCCAGTGGCGCTACCGGCCGTATCTGCTGAATGGCGAACCGGTGGAGGTGGAGACCACGGTGAGCGTGGAGTTCACGCTGAATTGACGTCAGCGCCGCAGGCGGGCACGGCGGCCGACCCGCGCGGGGCCAGACGCGCGAATCAGTCAGACGGCGCTCGCCTGCAGCTTCTCGCGCGTCAGCTCGTTCCATGCCGCGATGGCATCGGGCATGGGCGGGCTGACGACGCCGGGAGCAACATTCTCGATGACGCGCTGCGGCTCCACGCTGGCCTGCGCGTCGCGCAGAATGCCTTTGATCCAGCCCACGGCGGCCACTTCGCCGCGGCGGCTGAACGTCTGCTCGATATAGAACCACTTCTCGTCCCAGCAGATCATGCGCGAGGTGAGCGTGAAGACCGAGAACAGCGGCAGAGAGCGGCGGTAGGTGAGCCATGCGGCGCCCACCAGCGGCTGCCAGCGCGAGCGGATGATGTGCTCCAGCAGGCGGGTGCGCGCCAGGTAGTGCGTGCGCGCGTAGTCCATGATGCTGAGGTAACGCGCATTGTTCATGTGCAGGTTCAGGTCGATGTCGTTGGGCCAGACACGCATGCGCAGGGTGTCTTCGTCGAGAACGCCGAGCAGGGGCAGCGGACGGACGGACTGACGGATGGCTAGCGCGGGAATCCGGACAAAACTGATGAAGCGCGACAAGAAACCTTCTCCGGCTCAAGTGTAATGGAGCGCGGAGAGCGCGGAGCCGGAATGCGAGAGGGGCCCCGGGCGGACGGCGTACGCGGGGCTGTTCGCGGCTGCACGCGGGTTGACGATCCGCGCCGGTGGCCGGCGGCACGCGGCGTAGGCGACAATAGCTACTGCCATGAGACGAATCACTCGACGCGAATTCCTGGGCGACGCTTCTGTCGCCGCGTTTGGAGCATTTGCCGCTCCGCGACTTCTCCGGGGCACGACGCCGATACCGGCACGGCGTCAACGTGTGTTTGTCGGCTCGCATATGCCGGATGGGATCCTCAAGTACGACTGGGACCCGGAGACAGCGACGCTGACGCCGGCGGGCGTAGCGGCGAAGACGCCGAAGGTGGCGTGGCTGGCTTTTTCGCAGGGCGTTGTCTACTCGGCGTCGGAACTAGACTCGTTCGAGGGTAAGCCGACCGGAGAAGTGGCGAGCTTTCGCGTTGTGGACGGCGAATTGCAGCCGCTTTCGGCACGCAACTCGGCCGGGACGGGGACCTGCCACGTGGCGGTGGATGCGACGGGGCGGATGCTGCTTGCCGCCGACTACACCGGCACGAGCGCAGCCAGCTTTCGCATTGAAGATGGAAGGCTGAGCGAGGCCGTGTGGACCGAGCACTACACCGAGCATGGGCCGAATGCGGACCGGCAGCAAACGGCGCACGCGCACTTCGCGTCGTTCTCGCCCGACAACCGCTTCGCGTACATCAACGACCTCGGCGGCGACTCGATTCACATCTACGGAGTCGATCCGATGACGGCGCGGATGAAGCCGGCGGGGACGTATCGCGCGGCGCCGGGCTCGGGGCCGCGGACGCTTCACTTCCACCCGAACAGGCGGACGGCGTACTCGATGAACGAGCTGGTGTCGACGGTGGATGTGCTCGACTGGCGCAAGGCCGATGGGGCTTTGACTCTAGTGACGACCATTCCACTGCTGCCGGCCGGATCGAAAGGGGTTTCGACGGGCTGCGATACGGTGATCAGCCGAGACGGGCGATTTGTGTATTTTGCCAACCGCGGGGACAACTTCCTGTACGCGTTCCGAGCCGACGCGAAGACCGGCAAGCTGACGGCGATGAAGCGGTCGAACTGCGGCGGGAAGACGCCGCGCAACTTCACCCTCGATCCCACGGAGCGGTGGATGCTGGTGGCGAATCAGGACTCGAATTCGATCAGCGTATTCGCGCGCGATCCGGCGACGGGCGAGTTGGCGGACGAAGGAAAGAACGTGGACGCGCTGGCGCCAATGCGAATTCTGTTCGTGTAATCGGTGCGGCTATTTCAGTTCCCGAACCCAGATATTTCTAAAGCTAATGGGCTCGCTGGGATCCGGGTGCGCCTGCAACTTAATTGGGGCTCTGTCGTACCTTTTGTAGAACGGTTTTCCTATGAACACTGTTTGACCAATCAACTCGAAATGGTTCTGCACGAGCACTCCATTGAAGAACACAGTTACGTGGGCCGGGGTTTTTAACGAGCCGTCCTCGTTAAAGGCCGGCGCGGTCCAAACGATATCGTAGGTTTGCCATTCGCCGGGCTTACGACTCGCATTCACAAGCGGAGCGCCCTGTTTATAGATGCTTGCTGCCTGGCCGTTCACGTAGGTCGGGTTGTTGTACGAATCCAGGATTTGCAACTCATACCCGTCATCGTAGGGTCCGGTAGAGGCGAGAAAGACGCCGCTGTTTCCGCGACCCTGGCCGCTGCCAGTTATATTCTGCGGAATCTTCCACTCGATGTGGAGCTGGTAGTTTTTGAACGTCCGCCGGGTTTCAATATTTCCTATTCCGGGCGCTTTCTTCACTGTCAGCACGCCGTCTGCAACGGTCCAGTTTGCCGGCGACTTGTCTTTGGTTGAAACCCATTCGTCGAGGTTTTTCCCGTTGAACAGAACGATTGCATCTGAGGGCGGCGCCGCGTCGCTAACGCCGGGTGCGACGACATCGGGAACGGGCGTCCATACTTCCGTGTCTTCAGGCCTGGGCGCGGAGTGTTGTTGAGCATAGAGCAAAGCAGCCGCGACGAACAGGGGAGTGAACACGAGCAATTTCGAGTTTCGGATGCGCATTTCTCCGGCCTCCTTTGCAAAACGCGCGTTTCAGGCGGCTTGGTCGCCTTTGAGCTGCTCGGTCTGGTAGTGGAGGATGAGCGCGTCGACGATGGGCTGCAAGCGGCCCTGCATCACCAGATCGAGCTGGTGCAGCGTGAGGCCGATGCGGTGGTCGGTGACGCGGTTCTGGGGGAAGTTGTAGGTGCGGATCTTCTCGCTGCGGTCGCCGGAGCCGACCATCTGCTTGCGCTCCTTGGCCAGCTCGGCCTGCTGCTTCTCCATTTCCATTTCATACAAGCGCGAACGCAGCACGCGCATGCCCTTCTCGCGGTTCTTGATTTGCGATTTTTCGTCCTGGCAACTGACGACGGTATTGGTGGGCAGGTGGGTGATGCGGACGGCGGAGTAGGTGGTGTTGACCGACTGGCCGCCGGGGCCGGAGGAGCAGAAGGTGTCGATGCGGATGTCCTTGGCCTCGATCTTGATGTCGACTTCCTCGGCCTCGGGCAGAACGGCGACGGTGATGGCCGAGGTGTGCACGCGCCCTTGCTGCTCGGTCTCGGGCACGCGCTGCACGCGGTGGACGCCCGACTCCCACTTGAGCTGCGAGAAGACGCGCTCGCCCTCGATGATGGCGATGACTTCCTTGTAGCCGCCGATGCCGGACTCGGAGAGCGACATCACCTCGACCTTCCAGCGCTTCTGCTCGGCGAAGCGCGTGTACATGCGGAAGATTTCGGCGGCAAAGAGCGAGGCCTCGTCGCCGCCGGTGCCGGCGCGGATTTCGAGGATCACGTTCTTCTCGTCGTTGGGGTCTTGGGGCAGCAGCAGGACCTTGAGCTCTTCTTCGAGCGCCTGGGCGCGCGGCTCGAGCGCGGCGATCTCCTCCTGGGCCATCGCGCGCAAATCGGCGTCGCTTTCTTGGAGCATCTGGCGCGCATCGGCCAGGCCCTTGCGGACCTGCTTCAGCTCGCGGTACTTCTCCACGGGCGCTTCGATCTCGCGCAGGGATTTCGCGATCTTCTGGTACTTCTCGTGGTCGCTGACGACCTCGGGCAGCGCGAACTGCGATTCGAGGTCGTTGTAGCGCTGTTCCATTTGTTCGAGGCGATCGATCATGGCACTCCGTGCCTTTCAGGTTTTGGATGTGTGTTGTGGTAAGGAAGGCGCAAGACGAGTGTATGCGGCGGGCGCCGCTAGAGGAGAGCCGGAATGGGTTCGCGGAGGATCACTGCAATACTTATTCTAGCGCGAATCGTACCATTCATCAGAATCGGTACATTCGTTCCCGAAGCGTTCTTCGGCCGGGGGGCAATCCTACGCGTTCGGGCTTCTCGGCCAATTCCCGGATGTAGTCTTCGATGGCCTGCTCGAGAGTTTCGCCCATTTCGCCCGCGTTTTTGCGAGCGCGCTCAGCGAGCTGATCGTCGATGGAAACGCTGATGTTCATAGGCAGAGTATGGGGGGGTGCCTGTGCCGTGTCAATGTTGCGAAACGGCTCAGTCTTATTCGTCTTTTGGTCGACGGGCATCGCTAGAGGGGAGCCGGAATGGGCTGAGGGCTGATGACTTAAGCAGTCAGGACGGCAGTTCATCTTCGGCAGCGAGCTTCATGCGTACCAGTTGCATTTTGTCATCAGACTGCGAGTTTGGGATTCTTGAACACCAGAGTTGACAAGTCTGAAAAGCAAGATTCCAGATTCGTCAATGTGACCTCAGCGTCTCCGGGGTGGCTCGCCTGGATGCGCATGTCTAGGCAATATTCGAGCCGTTGGCGTTGGTTTGATTCAAGAATGCTCATGCCATCAAGAACCCAAAGAATGCGACGGTCTGGGACCTCTCGAAGATCACTGATGGATTCGATGGGCGCAGATGCTTTGAAGCCTTTGAAACGCCCTTTCGCTTGCTTCGACATTTCGTCCGCTTTCTTATTGAACTGATCGAAACCTATCTCCTCAATCTTGGAATGGATGTGGTGCATGGCTGCTGACCAGCCAAGAACCGCCGCAGCGCGTCTACAGTCTGACTTAATACACCGTAATGCTTCTTCGAGATAGCCTTTCTGATCCGGGTAGGGAATATCCGCAATGATTTGCTTTATGGCTTCACTTGGGTCGGCACCCCCGTGGAACATGACGGGCTGAATCAGTTCTGTGTGGAAGTCTGCCTGCAATTCCTTAATCGCTTGCTGGTGACTTTTCCTCTTGTTCCGCTTGCTTGCTAGACTGTGCAGTTTGCGCAATCCCTCGCGGTATTTCGTGCAGACGGTACCATCCACGCCGAACTTTACAACGTCCTTCTCAAGCTTCTCCGCCCAAAGTTGGACCGCTTCGTCCACTTTCGCTCCGAAGACAGCGGGAGAGAGCAGAACTGTAGATTTGGCCTGGACGGTCTTGGAGATTTCAGAGAGGCCGTCCTGTAATAGCCGAAGTGAATCCACGACGGCCTGCTTAGTCGCCATCTGATGCACCCGCCAGTTCGGTCACGAGTGAGGCCAGCGCGTTCATCCCTTCGTCTGTCAGAGATACCAGCCCGTCCTTCTCAAGCCCCGAAAAGTATTTGGCGTTGTTTTGAAAGTTTGCCCTGAAGTTCGTCTTGTCGAGACTATTTCGCTTTGTGCATTCCTCTCTGACTTCCTCGCGGTCAAAAGAGAACTCGCCTGATGTGAGCGCACGTTGAAGAGCTCGCAAAAGCGCGATATGGACCTGAGTTTTCGAGAACTTGGTGGTTTGGAGCGCCCATATCGGCTCGTACTGATTGTCTTCGATGTGAAAGAGCCGCTCGATTTGCCTGACCGTGACTTTCGTCCTCTTCATAAACGCCTTGACGCGCATCGGGAGAGTGCTCGGGTCCAACCCTTCTGATTCACGTTTGCGTTTGCCCGCCGGGGCCTTTTCCTGCCTTTGCACCTGTTCTTCAGCGTCCTTATCGAGTTTTTCGGCTCGCCCTGAAGTGTGCTTCCGTCCGCTTGTTCGGTCGAGAAGGTCCTGCAAGAGGAGTTCGAGAGTTCGGAGTTGAAGCGGCTCCGGGATCGTTTTGACGAGTTCCACAATCTCTTGAATTTCGGTTTTTAATGCGGTCTCCACTGGCGCACCTCATTGCGGCTGTTGGGGATACATCACAATCGTATGCCTGTGACGCACAGGCTTCAACCGAGGTGGACGCGGCTGGAACTGGCGTTAGGTGAAAGCTTGGGGTTGAAATCCGCAGGCTTGCGTGCTTGGCAGACTTGCTTTCGGCAGCGGTTTCGAGCCTCACATGCCGCCCTTGCCCAGCAAAATCCCAATCCCGTAGGTGACGGCGCCTTCGAGCGCGCCGACAATGGTCATTTCAAGGCCCGAGGACCACCAGGAGCGTACGGTGATGAGCGACTTGGCGGCTCCGACGGCGAAATGGGCGGCCAGAGAGATGATGGCGGCGGCGATGACGGCCGGAATCCCCTGCATGAAGAAGAACGGAATGACGGGGATGATGGCGCCGACGGCCGTGGAGAGCGCGCCGGAGGTGGCCGAGACGATGGGGTTCGAGAGCGCCTCTTCGCTCGATCCCAGGCGTTCGGCGGCCAGGGCGCGAAGCAACTGCTCGGGATCGCTGGCGATGTGGTTGACCATGTGAATGGAGTCTTCCTCGGGAAGGCCCTTGACCTGGTAGTAGAGCTGGAGCAGTTCGCGCGCCTCGGGGCCGTTCATGGCGATGGCTTCGCGCTCGCGGGAGATTTCAGCGTGGTAGATTTCGCGCTCGCTTTTGGCGGCCAGATACGCACCGGAGCCCATGGAGAGCGCGGAGGCGATCATGCCGGAGAGGCCGGCGAGCAGAACGTACTTGGGGTCGCCGGCGGTGGCGCCGGAGACGCCGGAGACGATGCCGAAGATGGCGCCCAGGCCGTCGTTGACGCCGTAGATGGCGTCGCCGATCCACGCGCCGGGCTGCTTGCGGCCCTGGTTGCGCTTGGCCAGCATCTCTTCGAGCACGGCTTTGGCCTCGAGCTTGGGCGCGCCTGCGGGGGCCTGATAGTGGCCGCGAATGAGCGAACCCAGCTCGCGGTAGTGGTCCTTTTCGTCCTGGACGACGTGCTCGAGGATGGCGACAGAGCCTTCGTCGCCAAGCGATTTGAGCTGCTCGCCGTAACGGGCGATGTCGCGGCTCTCTTCGATTTCGAGGCGGCGCAGGGCCATGCGCAGGCCGCCGGCGCGGTTGGCCAGCGAGTCGGCTTGGCCACCGGGACCGCCGGTGTACACGGGCTGGGGTCCGCCGAGTTCGTTGATGCGGCCTTCCCACAGCGTAGCGTGCTCGATTTCGGCCTGGGCCAAGTGGCGCAGGATCTGGGCGCGCACCGGGTCGGGGTCGCGGTCGGCCAGGGTGTTGTAGGTGTGGAAGCCCTCCATCTCGGCCTGCCAATTTCCCTCCAGGGCCGTGAGGATCTTCTTGGTTCTGGCGCCGCTGAGCATGGGTAGTGGCATGGATGGACCTCACCTTTCAATGATGAGAATAGAAGAACACGCGATTCAGCTGTTAGGAAAAGTGGCGAGCTGTGGGACTGTTGCTTGGCGGCGCTATGATGGGGTGCGACGATCGGGATGAGACGCAAGGCGAAGAAGCAAGAGACGAATTCGCGCGCGGGCAGCCTGCTGGTGGCCGCGGGCGTGGCGCTGGTGGTGCTGTTGCTGCTGCTGCGGATGATTGCGTTCGTCGCGGGGCACGGGCGGCATCATTATTAGGGAACAGGGAACAGGGAACAGGGAACAGGGAACAGAAAAGCAGGTTCGAGAGAGCGGAGAGCGCGTCAGCGAGTCAGCGAGCCGGCGTCGCGAGTGGCCTGCCACGCTTTCGCGTACTTGCAGTGAATATAGACCGAGTGATTGATGTGCTGGAGGAGTCCGGCGCGGCCGTCGAGGAATCCGAGGCGAAAGACATAGTTATAGAGGAAGGTTGCGGCGGGGTTCAGATAGGCATTCCAGACAAGCCAAAGCCGGGAGCGGCGGGCGCGGCCTGAGGCGGCGAGCGCCTGCGCGGCGAGCGTGCTGTAGCGGCTCATGTGCTCGCGGTAGTCATCGAGCGTGGGATAGCAGTGGTGGATGAGATGGCCTTTGAGGACGCTCACCGGCCCATCGGCCTGCATGGTCTCGTGGACGGGCCGCTCCTCAAAGCGCGCGGCGCCGCTGCGGAAGAGGCGGAGCTTGGGATCGGGCCAATACCCGCCGTGGCGGAGCGGGCAGCCGAGGAAGTGATTCAGGCGCGGGATGCGGTAGGCGCTGAAGGCGGGGGCGCCGGCCAGGAGAGCCTGGATTTCGCGGGCGAGCTGGGGGCTGACCTCTTCGTCGGCGTCGAGCGAAAGGATCCAATCGCCGGTTGCGTGGGCGATGGCGGAGTTCTTTTGCGCGGCGAAGCCCTGCCAGGGTTCGGAGAAGACGCGCGCGCCTGCGCCTCGGGCGATCTCAAGGGTTGCGTCGGTTGAGCCGGAGTCGACGACGACAATCTCCCGCGCCCAGCGCACACTCGCAAGGGTGCGCGGCAGGTTGGCTGCCTCGTTCTGCGTGATGAGGGCGACGGAGAGGGTGTGGGGCATCGAGGCAAGGATAAACCGCCAGACTTGAACTGCAGAGGGTGTCCGAGAGCCTGTCACAGACTAAAGTGCGATCTCGTGTAATATGGTCCTCACGATCAAGACTGGAGGGTAGGATGCTAGATTCTGATGCTCTTACATTCGGGATATTCCTGCTTGTGGTTTGGCGGCTATTGGCTTCATCTGCGGTTTGCCTGGCGGCAGGAAAACGTGGGCGCGATAAGGGACCATGGTTTTTCTTGAGTCTATTCTTGGGGCCATTTTTCGCCTTGCTTCTCTTGATTGCTTATCCGAAAGTGGAAGTGGATAGCGAGGATCGAGGAACAGTAGCCGGTCTATCCATCACGCACATCGCTTAATGACCTCCTTCTTCAGCCGTTGTTTAGGGCCTTCCCGAGCTGCGGATAGACAGTAAATGGGCTGAGCACACCGGGCCTAGCATTTCGCTGCGGATTCCACTTCGCGCCAGTCGTCGTCGGAGAGCTTGAGTTCGGCGGCGGCGACGTTCTCTTCGAGGTGAGCCACCTTCGACGTGCCGGGAATGGGCAGCAGGACCGGCGAGCGGTGCAGAAGCCAGGCCAGCGCGAGCTGCGGGATGGTGGCGCCGTGGCGCGCGGCGATGTGGCCGAGGGCCTGCGCGGAGGGGTGGCCGGGCTGAAGGAGCTTGCCGCCGGCGTAGGGGTACCAGGGCAGGAAGCCGATGCCGCGGCGCTCGCAATAAATGAGCGTTTCCTCATGACGCCGGTCGGCGAGACTGTATCGATTCTGGACAGTCACGATAGGGACGATCTTCTCAGCCTCTTCGATTTCCGCGGGGATGACTTCGCTGAGGCCGATGTGGCGAATCTTGCCAGCCTCTTGCATGCGGCGGAGCGCGCCGAGGGATTCTTCGAGCGGCGTGCGGGGGTCGATGCGGTGAAGCTGGTAGAGCTCAATGCGTTCGAGGCGAAGGCGGCGCAGGCTCATTTCAACACACTGGATGAGATAGCCGGCTCGGCCCACGTTTTCGGTTTTCGCGGGGCCCTGGCGGGTGATGCCGCCCTTGGTGGCGATGACGACGCCGGGCGGATAGGGAGCGAGAGTTTCGCCGATGAGCCGCTCGGCGATTTCGGGGCCGTAGGCGTCGGCTGTGTCGATGAGCGTGATGCCGAGCTCGACGGCGCGGCGAAGCACGCGGCGGGCCTCGGCGGGGTCGGACGGCTCGCCCCAGGCGCCCTCATCCACCAGGCGCATGGTTCCGTAGCCGAGGCGGTGGACGGGGAGATCGCCGCCGATGAGGAAGGTTCCGCTGGACGCGGCGGTGAGGTTGGATGGGGGCGTCATTCGATCTTGATGCTAGCGCGAGCAGCGATGCCGGACAAGCGGGCCATTCGACCTGCTACTTGGCGGGTTCGCCAGTTCGCGTGCGCTGGCGCGCACGTTCGCGGGTTTGCGCCGTCTCTAGGCTTTCGGCGAGAATCGGCGCGGCGCGGATGGGGCGCCCCAGCGGTGCGGCGTGGAGGGAACCGCGCCTCCGCCGTTCGCGTATCCTTGAACGAACGAAGACAGGGAGATCCGAGACGATGAGCACGTATTCCTATCCGAACCCGCAGGCCATTTTCTACCAGCAATACCAGGCGGCGCACCGCGACGAGGTGGTGGGCATTTTGCTAGCGCTGTTTCTGGGCACCTTCGGCGTGCACCATTTTTATCTGCGCCGCACGGGGCTGGGCATTCTCTACTGCTGTTTCTTCTGGACCGGCATCCCGGCGATCCTTGGCTTCATCGAGTGCTTCTTCATGCCGGGGCGTGTGCGGGAGTTCAACGCCATCCAGGCGGCGGGGATTGCGGCGTCGCTGGGCATCGCGGTGCCGGGATGGGGCCAGCCGGTGAACCTGGCGCCTGTGGGCGCGCCAACCGTTGCGGTTCCGGCTTCCCCTGTTGTTCCGGCGACGGCTCCTCCGGCCGCAATCTGTCCGCACTGCCAGAACGCGCTCGCGCCGGGAGCGAGGTTCTGCTCGGGGTGCGGGCAGGCGCTGTAAAGGCAGGGATCAGAGAACGAGGGAACAGGGAACAGAAAGCGGGCTGGCGGGGTCGGCGAGCCGGCTAGGCGGCGCGTGAGCGGATGAGGACGGGCACGAGTTGGGGGAAAATACGGCTTGCGTCAATCTACGTCGGAAAGTTGATCGATCAAAAGACCCTCTAAGTACTTAGAAAGGGCCGAGACATTGAAGTGACCTTCATTCCATTGGCGGTCTGCGTCTTGGAGTGCCTCGTAATATGGACCGCGATTATCGCGAATCCGCTCCGGTACGATTTTCTTACCGGGCAGTAATCTGCCGTGTCTCATGCACAGAAGGTAATAGCAAGCTGCTCTGGCCGTCCTGCCGTTTCCTTCAACAAACGGATGAATCCAGTTCAATCTCCAGAGCGCATACGCAGGAAGAAGGGTGGGATGATCCAGCACATCCCAGTTCTCATGAATTAGAGAAAAGCACCGATCCATATTGTTCGGTACATCTTTGAAGTGCGGCGGACGATGATTCCCGACGTAGATCGGTTCTTCCCTATAGCGCCCGCCGAACTGGGCGATGTTTGCCACTGCGGCAGCATTCAATGACCATAGTGTGTACTTGTCGAATGCCTCGATTCCCTTTTCCAAGCCGATCTCAATGCAATTCAGCAACAGATCGTACTGCCGCAGCAGATTCTGCTCCTGGACTTTGGCGTAGAGCTCCGGATTGTCGCTTTCTCTCACGCTCATGCCAAACACCGGAACCGGTTGCTAAGAGCGACCATCTTCTGAAATCAGGCGAATGCTCTCTGAGGCTTTCCGAACGCTTTCCTTTGTTATCTGCTTTGAGTTGAATGAGTTACCGAATGCAAAGCTAATTCTCTGCTCACGGAGCTCGCCGTCGGTGACGGTCCGGTTCCGAGATTCGACCAAAAGATGCAGTAGGCGCGGGTCTGCTTCCGCCACGCCAAGAAACTGTTTCCGATCTGCCATGACAATCACCTCCGGGACGATGGCCCACTCGAATTTGAACATCATACCGCATTACAACCACGACTTCTGTGACGCGTGATTATTGCGAATCTGACCCCATACGTATTAGAGCGTTTAGGGCCGAAATGGGTGCGTTTGCGATGGACTTTCTGTAGGGCACGGACAATCACCGCTACATATTGGCATGCCCGGAGCGCATGGATTCGTTGAACTTGGGCTTGGTGAAGTCGAGAGCGGCTTCGAGCGCGGCCTGGTATTCGGCGGCGCGGGCCATGAGCGCGGGCGTGGCGGCGGCAAATTCCCCGTCGAGCGCGACCAGCCCCTCGGCGGCTTCGCCGGCGGCCATGCGCACGAGATCGGTCTCGGTGGTGTTGAGATATTGCGCGTCGCGCGGGTCGGCGATCCAAACCGGCCTTGACTCGCCCAGCACACCGGAGAGCCAGTAGACCTTGCTGAGCAGATAGCGGAGCCGCTCCTGGTCATCGGTCTCGGTGAAGACGAACTTCTTCTGCCAGCGGCTGTAGTAGCGCGTGGTGACGGGCACGGGCTGGCGATTGCCGGACTTCACAAATTCCAACTGGCCCATGTCGACGGTTTTGCGGACGGCGTTGTAGACGAAGTCCTCGGCGTAGGGCTGCTCCATGGCAGGCACGATCTCGGCAAAGGTGAGCGTGACGCTGGCGGCGATTTTGGCGTGCAGGTTGTGCGCGCCGCCGTCGGCCAGGTGGACCTCGCCGTGAACGATATGGGTGTCGGCGCCGGAGGTGGAGCGGTGGAAGGGCCACTCGAACTGGCCGAAGGCGACGGGCAGCCCGCCGAGGGTTACGGCGCAGTCTGGCCGCGGATTACGGAGGCGCTTGGCCTCGGCGGCGAGGTGGGCCTCCATCTCGGGGAGCAAGTTGGGCTTATCGAAGTCGAAGGCCTCGGTGAGTTCGAGCCTGAGGGAGCGGCCATTGGCGCCGCTGCCGGCGAGGCCGAGCTCGAAGACGGTGGTGGCACGGCTGTCGGAACCGGCGCCCTGGGTGACGGAGACGAGAACCAGGCCGGCCTTTTCGGCGGCCGCTTCGAGCGAAGTAGCAAGTGAAGATTTCAGTTCCGGAGTCATGGTTGGGGAATCCTGCAGTGAAGTTTCTGCCTTTTCATTCTAGGGCATGGCGGGAGCGCCGCGCAGGCGGAAAGGGCTTGGCGCGGCGGCTGCTACACTGATCGCGCCCTGCAAGGTCGGAGGAGACAAGGATGACAAGAGGGATGCTGTTCGTTCCCGCCGCAGCGATTGTGTTATCGTGTGGAGCGCTTGCGCAGAGCGCCGGAACGCCGGCCGCGCCAGCCCCCGCGCTGGACCCGGCGGCCCAAGCCGCGCTGGTGCGGCTGGGCGGGCAACTGATGGTGGCCGGCAAAGCGTACGAGTACGACCGTGTGCTGGCCGACGACATCGGGCCGCGTCTGACGGGCTCGGCGAACTACGTCAAGGCGGCAGACTGGGCGACGGGCGAGTTCACCCGCCTGGGCCTCAGCAACGTGCACCACGAGTCGTGGGAGATCGGCGCCACGTGGGAGCCGGAGACGTGGGCCTCGGCGCGCATCCTCAAACCGCACGAGCAGCGGCTGCACATGGAGAGCGACGGATGGAGCCCGTCGACGCCGGCGGGCGGCGCGCGGGGCAACGTCTATTACCTGAGCGCGTTCACGCCGGAGGCGATCAAGGGCGATGCGGCGAAGATCAAGGACGCGATTGTGCTGATCGACACCGATTCGCTGAACGCCGCCGAGCCGCTGCTTTGGGGCAAGCTGACGGATTCGGTGGCGCAGATCGCGGGCGAAGGGGCGCGTGGCATCCTGCTCGGCATGGGAGCCACCAACAATGTGCCGAGCATGATTGGCCTCTCGTGCTGCAGTGGGAACATCGCGCCGCTGCCGGTGGGCAACGTGGGCCAGGAGGACACGCTGTTGCTGCGGCGGATGCTCGACCGCGGCCCGGTGGAGGTGGAGTTCAGCTTCACCAATCGCATCCGTGAGCACGTCGAGATCGACAACGTCGTGGCCGACATTCCGGGCTCCGATCCGGACGGCGGATATGTGCTGGTTGGCGGACATCTCGACTCTTGGCACCTGGGCACCGGCGCCGAGGACAACGGAACCGGCGCGGCCTCGGTGCTGGCGGTGGCGGAAGCCGTCAAGGCCAGCGGTGTCCAGCCGAAGCGCACACTGCGCTTCGTGCTCTTCGGCGGCGAGGAAGAGGGCTTGCTTGGATCGATCCGCTATGTCCGCGCGCACGCGGCGGAGATCGGCAAGTGCGCGGCGGTAGTGATCACCGATACGGGTTCGGAGCCGCCCTCGGGCTGGTATGTGTTCGGCCGCGACGACGTGAAGCAGGCTCTCGCCCCGGTGAAGCCGCTACTCGACGCGCTGGGCGCCGGCGCCACAACCGACAACGGAGAATTGACCTTCGATACGGATAACGGGCCCTTCATGCCCTATGGCGTGCCGGCGTTCGTGCTTTGGACGCCGATGGACAAGTATTGGCTGTTGCACCACAAGCCGAGCGATACCTTCGACAAGGTGAACCAGCGCGACCTGAATTTGGGCGTGGCGGTGGTGGGCATCACGGCGCTGGCGATGGCCGACGCCCCGCAAACGCCGCGGCACCTGACGGCGGCGGAGGTCGACGATCAGCTCAAGAAGCTCAAGCAGACCGACCAGTTCGAGGACCTTAAGTCGCACAAGGTGTTTTAGAGGCGCCTCCGGAAGGATCGCACTCGGAATCCGCGCCGCGAGGGAGCCCGGCCTTCGCGGCGGCCGGGCGCGAAGCCGATCGACTTATACCGGCGTGGGGGCGGTTGGCGAGCAGCCGCAGCGCAGAGCCTCACGAAGAACAGCGCGCATTGAGTCCAGCGCGTCCTGGACTTCGGCGCTTCGCGTGACCGGTCCATGTCCGGGAACGAGGAACTCCGGTTTCAACGCCTGAATCCGATCGATCGATTCAATCCAGAGCCGCCAATCGGCGAGCGTGCCGGCATCCAGATTCGGCAGGTATTCGCGGACAACGCAATCGCCCGTGTAGAGCACGCCTTCCCGCGGGACCCAGACAGAGAGGTTCGTTGGAGTGTGGCCTGGTGTGAGCAGGATTTCAGCACTCAGTCCGCCGAGGGGAAACTTCAGGCCGGTGGTCACGGGGTGGTCCGGAAAAGCAAGATGGGTCCCGAAAAAAAAGGCACGCGCCTCCTTGCGCTGGCGGCGCACCGGATCGGGGATGGCGTTATTGAACTCGGCCATCTCGGCATCGAACTCCTGTTGCGTGCGCGCCAGTTCGGGGTGGCCCCAGATCTCAATTCCAAGATCGTGGAAGAACCCGTTGCCGGCGATGTGGTCGAAGTGCTTTTCGCTGTTGATAAGAATCAGCTTATTGCCGGGTTTTGCCGCCGTCGCGTAGCCGTGAATCGTCTGGGCCGCAAGCGTATTTCCTCCGGCATCGACGATCAGGGTGGTTTCCTCACCTGCGATGAAGCCGGCATTGACGCACCATGGCGTTGAATAGGCGAGTCCGGTGACGGCAAAGCAGTGATCGGTGAGGCGCATACCGCAACTATAGTGGAGGCCGCGAGGGAGGGGCGGGAGCCGGAACGGGGAGCGGAAAAGTAGATACGCTCGGCGCCCCGGTTACAATGGCCAAGTGACCTCCGAACAGCCGAGACACATCATTCTGACCGAGAACCTGACCAAGGTCTACGCGGCGGGGCGCATCCAGGTGCCTGCGGTGCGCGGCGTTTCGCTGGCCGTCGAGCGGGGCGAATTTGTGGCCATCGTCGGCCCATCCGGATCGGGCAAGTCGACTCTTTTCTATCTGTTAGGCGGACTTGCGCGAGCGACCGAGGGCCGGGTGGTGATTGACGGCGTGGACTTTGGCACGCTGAGCGACGCCGAGCGGACGCGCCTGCGCAAGCATCGCATCGGCTTTGTTTTCCAGAAATTCAACCTACTGCCGACGCTCTCGGCGATGGGCAATATCGAGATCGCCTACGAGGTGAGCGGGCGCGCCTCGGGTCCAAATGGAGTGCCGATGGACCGGGCATATCTGGACCATCTGAGCGAGATGCTGGCGATCCAGGGGCGGCTCGGCCACCGGCCCGCCGAGTTGAGCGGCGGCGAGCAGCAGCGGGTGGCGATCGCGCGGGCTCTGATCACGCGGCCGGCCATCGTTCTGGCCGACGAGCCGACCGGCAACCTGGACACGAAGAACTCCGACGCCGTACTCGAGATGCTTAGGCGGTCGAACAAGGAGCTGGGGCAAACGACGCTGATGATCACGCACAACCCCGAGGCGGCGGCCATCGCCGGGCGCATCCTGCACATGCGCGACGGGCAAATTGTGCAGGAGACAGCGGGCTCGGGTTCTGCGGTCGCCCGGTAGCCGCCCGGAACCCGATCCGGAACTCCCCCAGGGCAAACGCATCTAAATTTCGACTCCGAGTAGTCGGAGCAGGTATTGGTGGTCCCAGGCGGCCTGCAGGCGTTTGCCGTGGATGCCCAGTTTGCAGGTTTTGTCTTGTTTGAGCATGTTGAGGGCGATGCGTGTGAGGATGGAGTAGTTCTGGGCGGCGTGACCGGCACGTTTGCGGCTGAGGTCCTCGCCGAAGCCGACATCGAGTACCCAGTGCAACTTGTTTTCAATGCCCCAGTGCTGTCGGATGGCGGCGTTCAACCGCGCGGCATCGGGCTTGAGGCTGGTGATGTAGTAACGAACTTCGCGTTCGCTGGCGCCGGTCGCCTTGTGGTAACGCTGGGCCTGGATTCGCACCAACCCTTGTAAAGAGGCCCATTCTCCTGGCGCATTCAATAAGCTCAGATCTGCCAGCACCGAGCAGGTGCGGCGTTCCACTCGTCCATGGCCGCAGTCAATTTGATCATCGACGCTATCGGCGGCGAGCATTTGAAACGAGTCCTTGATGTCGGCCAGCAGGGAAGGCTGATTTTCCTTCACCGCCAGCACGTAGTCGGCCCGTTGTGTGACGATCTGGCGGGCAATGGACTTCTGGCAGCCGATGGCATCGATGGTTACCACCGCTCCGCGCAGTTCCAGGGCTTTGAGCAGCTTGGGGATGGCCGTAATCTCGTTGGACTTGTCATCGACCTTGCGCTGGGCAAGCACCAGGTTGTTGGCGTTGGCCCAGGCTGAAACCATGTGCACCAGCGCCTTGCCAGCCGTAGTCCGTGTCCCACGCAATGTCTTGCCATCGATGGCCACCACCTCGCCAGCGCTCAGGCGGGCAATGGAGCCAATCCACGCCGCAAAGCCTTCTTCCAACTCCTCGGTGGCCAGAGCCGCAAAGACACGGTTGAACGTGTCATGAGACGGAATCCCGCCTGGGAGGCGCAGAAAACCGCTCAGCCACGCGCGCTTCGCCTTGCCATAGTTCTCGATCTCGTTCCAACCGTTGGCGCCGCTCAGAATCGCCGCAATCGCGATCAAAAGAATCTCTTCCAGTAGATGCTCCCGCGTTCGCTCCACACGCGGGTCCTTCAACTCAGCAAAGTACTTCAGGGGATTTTCCATATCCCCATCTCACTTCTACATCGCCGCTTGGCATATAGCGATTAAGATGCGTTTGCCCTGGGAACTCCCCCCGGCGCGTTGACTCGACAGAGCTTTCTTGCTATCTTAGAAAGGTTCGCAAGAACGCCGCCTGAGGTGTGTGCGCACATGCGGGTGGCGGAACGGAAACCGCCGTCACGAAGTTAAGAGACGGGTTGGTTTCCGAGGCCCGGTGAAGTCAACCGGCCAGACAAGTTCCCGGAATGGCTCTTTTCTTGCGGAGGGCAGGGAACATTCGCATCGGCGCCCGCGCGTTCCCCACCTTGGAGGGGCTATGCGGGCCGGAAGCGGGATACGGAGTTGGCTCCTCCCCAGGGAAGCATTGGGTGGACGACCGATCACCGTCCCGGTTCTCGTCTGAGATGGGAAGAAGACAGACGCGAAGCAGCAACCATAGGGCTACTCTGCGTGCTTGCGGGGTGATTGACTCCTCCAAGCCCAGAACGCCCCGAAGGACGCGCGCGGCTGTTGAACGGGTTGTTCCGGGTTTTTGAAGTAAGGAGTTTCAATTTGCCGACTTTTAATCAACTGGTTCGCAAGGGGCGCACCGCCCCCCGTTACAAGACGGCGTCGCCTGCACTGCAGTCCTCGCCGCAGCGGCGCGGCGTGTGCACGCGCGTATACACGCAGACGCCGAAGAAGCCCAACTCGGCCCTGCGCAAGGTGGCTCGCGTGCGGCTGACCAACGGGATCGAGGTGACCACCTACATTCCCGGCATCGGCCACAACCTGCAGGAGCACTCGATCGTGCTGATCCGCGGGGGCCGCGTGAAGGATCTGCCGGGCGTGCGCTATCACGTGATCCGCGGGACGCTGGATTCGGTGGGCGTGACGGCCCGCAACCAGAGCCGCTCGAAGTACGGGGCCAAGCGCACCAAGGGCGGGGCGAAGAAGTAAAAGGCAAGCTCTCAGCTTTCAGCTCTCAGCTATCAGTTTTTGATCGCGGGAGCCGACGGCCAAGGGGCTGGCACGAACTGGCTGAAAGCTGATGGCTGATAGCTAAAAGCTGTTTTGAGGAATTATGCCGAGAAAAGGGCACATTGCGAAGCGGGAAGTGGCGCCGGATCCGGTCTACGGGTCGACGCTGGTGACCAAGTTTGTGAACTCGATGATGTGGGGCGGCAAGAAGTCGACCGCGCAGTCCATCTTCTACCAGGCGATGAAGAACCTGGAGGAGAAGGGCGGCGGCGATGACGCGCTCAAGCTCTTCAAGAAGGCAGTGGAGAACTGCAAGCCGCTGCTCGAGGTGAAGACGCGGCGCGTGGGCGGCGCCAACTATCAGGTGCCCATCGAGGTGAATCCCGATCGGAGAACCTCGCTGGCCATCCGCTGGCTGATCACATACGGGCGCAGCCGCGGCGAGAAGGGCATGACCGACAAGCTCTCCAACGAGTTGCTGGATGCGGCCAACGGGCGTGGCGCGGCCATGAAAAAGAAGGAAGACGTGCACCGCATGGCCGAGGCCAACAAGGCCTTCGCGCACTACCGCTGGTAAGTGCCGGGACTGGGCCTGGGGAACGACGCCCCTGAGAGGCACGGAAGATTTGAGAGGAATTGAGCCGGCCGCGAAGGCGGTCCGGCACGGCAGGTTGAGCAAGGAGACTGCCGGAGATTAACAACCGCGGGGAAAGGCATCCCGCAAGGAATTGGAATCGTGGCTCGCACCGTACCTCTAGAACGCTGCCGGAACATCGGGATCATGGCGCACATCGACGCCGGAAAGACGACAGCGACAGAGCGCATCCTGTTCTACACCGGCATCACGCACCGGCTGGGAGAGGTGCATGAGGGCACGGCGACCATGGACTACATGGAGCAGGAGCAGGAGCGGGGCATCACGATCACCTCGGCCGCGACCACCTGCACCTGGCGCGATTACCGCATCAATATTATCGATACGCCCGGCCACGTGGACTTTACCGCGGAAGTAGAGCGCAGTTTGCGCGTGCTCGACGGCGCGGTGGCGGTGTTCGACTCTGTCAGCGGCGTGCAGCCGCAGACCGAAACAGTGTGGCGGCAGGGCGACAAATACAAGGTTCCCCGGATCTGCTTTGTCAACAAGATGGACAAGAACGGCGCGGACTTCGAGTATGTGCTTGAGACCATCCGCAAGCGCCTGGGCGCACGGCCCGTGGCGCTGCAGATTCCCGTCGGCGCCGAAGCCAACTTCAAGGGCGTCGTAGACCTGATCGAGATGAAGGCGATCGTCTGGCACGACGAAACCCTGGGCGCGCAATTCTCCGAAGAGCCGATTCCCGCCGAGTTGCAAAAGAAGGCCGAGGCCTTCCGAATGCAGCTGATCGAAGTCATCGCCGAGACCGACGACGTGCTGCTCGGGAAGTTCCTGGAAGGCGAGACGCCGACCATCGAAGAGCTGAAGGCCGGCATTCGCAAGGCAACCATCGATCTGAAGGTCTTCCCGGTCATCTGCGGATCGGCGTTCAAGAACAAGGGCGTGCAGACGCTGCTCGATGCGGTCGTCGATTACCTGCCCAGCCCCATCGACAAGCCTCCCGTCGAGGGCATCGATCCCAAGCATCACTCAAAAATTGAAAAGCGCAAGCCGGACGACGACGAGCCGCTTTCGGCGCTGGCCTTCAAGATCATCAACGATCCTTACGGCAAGCTGTGCTTCGTCCGCGTCTACTCGGGTTCGCTCAAGACGGGCGACACGGTGCTCAATCCCCGCACCGGCAAGACCGACCGCATCGGCCGCCTCGTCAAGATGCACGCCGACAAACGCGAGGACGTGACCGAGATTCTGGCCGGCGACATCTGCGCGTGCCTGGGAGTCAAGGATCTGAAGACCGGCGATACGCTTTGCGATCCCCATCATCCCATCGCGCTCGGCGCCATCACCTTCCCCGACACCGTCATCTCAGTTGCCATTGAGCCTAAGACCAAGGTCGATCAGGAAAAGATGGCCGTAGCGCTGTCGCGGCTGGCCGACGAAGATCCGACCTTCAAGGTGCGCACCGACGAGGACTCTGGCCAGACCATCATCAGCGGCATGGGCGAGCTGCACCTGGAGATTCTGGTCGACCGCATGAAGCGCGAGCACAAGGTCGAAGCCAACGTGGGCGAGCCCAAGGTGGCGTTCCGCGAGACCATTCGCAAAAAGGCCGAGGCCGAGGGTAGGTACATCCGGCAGACCGGCGGCTCGGGCAACTACGGCCATTGCAAGCTGCGCGTGGAGCCTAACGAGCCGGGCGCGGGCTACGAGTTCGTCAACGAGATCAAGGGCGGCGTGGTGCCCAAGGAGTACATCAAGCCCATCGACCAGGGCGTTCAGGGCGCAATGGAGCTGGGCATTCTGGCCGGCTTCCCCATGGTCGACGTGAAAGTGACGCTCTACGACGGCAGCTATCACGAGGTCGACTCGAACGAGATGGCATTCAAGTTCGCCGGATCGCTCGCCTTCAAGGCGGCGGCGAGGAAGGCGTCGCCGGTGCTGCTGGAGCCGGTGATGGCCGTGGAAGTCACGGTGCCCGATGAGTTCATGGGCGTGATTATCGGCGACATCAACTCGCGCCGCGGGCGGATCGAGGGCATGGAGCATGCCGCCGGATCGCAGGTAATCAAGGCCATCGTGCCGCTGAAGGAAATGTTCGGCTACGTGAACGACATTCGCTCGTCCACGCAGGGCCGGGCGTCGTATTCGATGCAGTTCGCACGCTACGAAGAGGCGCCGCGCATGATTGCCGACGAAATCATCGGCCGCGCGCAGGGTAAGTAGAGTTTTGGGGCTGGAGCCGGACCGCCGGCGCCCCGAGGAGCAACAGGCAGTACGAGCGATGAAAGGGATGCGGGAGTTTTATGGCGAAGGAAAAGTTTGATCGTTCGAAACCGCACGTGAACGTGGGAACGATTGGCCACATCGATCACGGCAAGACGACCCTGACGGCGGCGATCACGAAGGTGTTGCAGAAGCACAACCCGAAGAATCAGTTTCGCTCGTTCGACTCGATCGACAACGCGCCGGAAGAGCGGGAGCGGGGCATCACGATCGCCACGGCGCACGTGGAGTACGAGACGGCGAACCGTCACTACGCGCACGTGGATTGCCCGGGCCATGCCGACTACATCAAGAACATGATTACGGGCGCGGCGCAGATGGACGGGGCGATTCTGGTGGTTGCGGCGACCGACGGACCGATGCCGCAGACCAAGGAGCACGTGCTGCTGGCGCGCCAGGTGGGCGTGCCCTGCATCGTGGTGTTCCTGAACAAGTGCGACGCCGTGGAAGACGAGGAACTGATCGAGCTGGTGGAGTTGGAAGTGCGCGAGCTGCTGGGCAAGTACCAGTTCCCGGAAGACGCGCCGGTGATCCGCGGCTCGGCTTTGGGCGCGCTGAACGGCGAGCCCAAGTGGGAAGCCAAGATCGACGAGTTGATGGCGGCGGTGGACAGCTATGTGCCGCGTCCGGATCGGGCCGTTGATCAGCCGTTCCTGATGCCGATTGAGGACATTTTCTCGATCTCCGGCCGCGGGACTGTCGTCACCGGCCGCATCGAGCGCGGCAAGGTGAAGGTGGGCGAGAACGTGGAGATCGTCGGCTTCCGCGAGACGCGCACCACGGTGTGCACGGGCGTGGAGATGTTCAAGAAGCAGCTCGACGAAGGCATGGCCGGGGACAACGCCGGGATTCTCTTGCGCGGCACGCCGAAGGAAGACGTGGAGCGCGGGATGGTGCTGGCCAAGCCCGGTTCGATCACGCCGCACACCACGTTCAAGGGTTCGGTGTACGTGCTGAGCAAGGAAGAGGGCGGGCGTCACACGCCGTTCTTCAAGGGCTACCGGCCGCAGTTTTATTTCCGCACGACGGACGTAACGGGCGTGGCGGAGTTGCCGGAAGGCGTGGAGATGGTGATGCCGGGCGACAATGTGGAACTGACCATTGAGCTGATTACGCCGGTGGCCATGGAGAAGGGCTTGCGCTTTGCGATCCGCGAAGGCGGACGCACGGTAGGCGCGGGCACGATCAGCGAGATCATCAAGTGAGTTATGAGCTATCAGCTGTCAGCCGTCAGCTTTCAGCTCGCTGTGCGATGCGCGGGCTGAAGGCTGAGAGCTGAAAGCTAAGAGCTGGAAAGCAGAGCCATGGTAGGACAGAGAATTCGAATCCGGTTGAAGGCATACGACTATCGCGTGCTGGACACCTCGACCGGCGAGATCGTGGACACGGCCAAGCGCACCGGGGCAACGGTGGCGGGGCCGATTCCCTTGCCGACGATTAAGAACAAGTACTGCGTGCTGCGTTCGCCCCACGTGGACAAGAAGTCGCGCGAGGCCTTCGAGATCCGCACGCATAAGCGGCTGATCGACATTCTGGAGCCGACGCAGCAGACGGTGGACGCGCTGATGAAGCTCGATCTGCCAGCCGGCGTGGACGTGGAGATCAAGGCGTTCGAAAAGTAGGCACCTGCGGTGCGGCAGCCGCGCCTTACGGCGCAAAGGCCTGCCGAAACGCTGAGTGAGAAGCAAGAAGCCCGCAAAGGGCCCGGCAGTGCGAGGCATTCCAGCTCGCATGATGAGGCGAGGGAAAGATGGCGGTTACAGGGATTCTGGGAAAAAAGATCGGAATGACGCAGGTCTTCGACGACAAGGGCGACGTGCACCCGATTACGGTGCTGCAGGCCGGCCCCTGCGTGATCACGCAGTTGAAGACGACGGCCAAGGACGGGTACGACGCGGCGCAGATCGGGCTGGTGGAGTTCGTGAAGGCCTCGCGGATGACCAAGGCACAGAACGGCCACTTGGCCAAGAGCGAGGCTCCGCCGGTGAAGGTCATCCGGGAAGTCAACGTCGAGGCGGCCGGGGACGGCGCGGCAGAGACCAAAGCGGGCGACCGCGTGCTGGTGGATATTTTTAGCGATGCGAAGTTCGTGGACGTGATCGGCACCTCGAAGGGCCGCGGGTTTGCGGGCGTGGTGCGCCGGCACAAGTTCGCCGGCGGCCCCAAGTCGCACGGGCACATGTTCCAGGTGCAGGGATCGATTGGCGCCTCGAGCTTTCCCTCGCGCGTATTTCCCGGGCAGCGCATGCCCGGCCACTACGGAACCGACCAGGTGACGGTGCGCAACCTGCGCATTCGCGGCATCGACCTCGACGAGAATCTGCTGATGGTCGAGGGGGCGGTGCCGGGACCCCGCGAAGGGTACGTGCTGATTTCGAAGGCCAAGGCTCCGCCGCGCGAGCGCCGTGGATTCGCCGGATCGGGCACGGTCGATCCGCTGAAGGCGGCCAAGAAGGCGGCGAAGAAGAAGTAAGCGTCCGCGGTGCGGCAGACGCGCCTTGCGGCGCGCGAGATTGAAGCCGGGGCGGAATTCCCGGCAGAAGAAGAACACGATGGCAAAAGTGGATGTAGTGGATTTAAGCGGCAAGAAGGTGGGCTCGGTGGAGCTGGCCGACGCGGTGTTTGCGCCGGAGCAGGTGAACGAGGACCTGTTGTGGGAGGCGGTGAAGCATTACCGCGCCTCGCTGCGCCAGGGCACGCACGCCACCAAGAACCGCAAGCTGGTGGCCGGATCGGGCAAGAAGCTGTGGAAGCAAAAGGGCACGGGCCGCGCGCGTATCGGTTCGGTGCGCTCTCCGCTGTGGCGTCATGGCGGAACGGTTCACGGGCCGCAGCCCCGCAGCTACGAGTATCCCTTCCCGCGCAAGAAGCTTTTGGGCGCGCTGCGCTCGGCGCTGGCGGCCAAGCTGGCCGACGGCAAGCTGACGGTGGTCGATTCGCTGGAGATCAAGGACGGCAAGACCAAGCTCTACCGCGAGGCGCTGAACAAGCTGGACGCCAAGCGCACGGCGCTTCTGGTCGAGAACGGCAAGACGCTGACCAAGTCGCTGGTGCTGGGAGCGCGGAACCTGAAGGGCGTGGAGCTGGTGCTGAACAACGAGGTGCACCCCTACGACTTGCTGCGCTACGACCGGGCGATCTTTTCCAAAGCCGCGATCGAGCAACTGGCGGAAGCGCTCGTAAAAAGCGCGTCGAAACGCAAAGCCGCCGAGAAGGAGGCCGCGTAATGCCGACTCTGCACACTGTGATTCGCCGCCCTCTGATCACCGAAAAGGGACTGGGCGTGAAGGAGACCGAGAGCACGCTGGTTTTCGACGTGGCGCCCTCGGCAACCAAGACCGAAGTGAAACAGGCCGTCGAAGCGCTCTTCAAGGTGAAGGTCGCCGCGGTCCGCACGTCGAACGTGGCCGGCAAGGAACGCCGCCGCGGACGCTATGCGGGCTACAAGCCGGACTGGAAGAAAGCGTACGTGAAGCTGAAGGCGGGCGAGAAGCTGCCGGAGTACGTGAGCAATCTGTAGACAGCTATTAGCTGTCAGCTTTCAGCTCTCAGCTTGTTCCGTGAAGGGCCGGAATGAGAAGCCGAAAGCGGGATTCGGAAGTTTTGTTGAGCAGGACGGGCTGAAAGCTGAAGGCTGAGAGCGGAAAGCTCGTCAAGGAAAACGATCATGGCAATCAAGACATACAGACCGGTCACACCGACGCTGCGGTTCCAGACCTCGCTTGCGACCGACGATCTGACGACGGACACCCCGCACAAGCCGCTGCTGACGACGCGCAAGCGCACCGGCGGGCGGCGCAACTCGGGCGACCTGACGATCCGCCACCATGGCGGCGGGCACAAGCAGAAGATCCGCGCGATCGATTTCAAGCGCGAGAAGTTCGGCGTGCCGGGCAAAGTGGCGACCATCGAGTACGATCCCAACCGCTCGGCGCGCATCGCGCTGGTGCACTACGCCGACGGCGAGAAGCGATACATCCTGCAGCCGGTCGGGCTGAAGGTGGGCTCCAAGGTGATGTCCGGCCCGGAAGCCGACATTCTGGTCGGCAACGCGCTGCCGCTCAAGAACATTCCCGCGGGCACCACGGTGCACGCCATCGAGCTCCGTCCGGGCAAGGGGGCGCAGATGGCGCGTTCGGCCGGGACGCAGGCGCAACTGGTGGCCAAGGAAGGCGACTACGCGCTGCTCAAGCTGCCCTCCGGCGAGACGCGCAGGGTTCTGGTCGAGTGCATGGCGACGATCGGGCAGGTGGGCAACACGGACCACGAAAACGTGGCCATCGGCAAGGCGGGACGCAATCGCTGGCTGGGCATCCGGCCGACCAATCGCGGCGTCACGATGAATCCCGTGGATCACCCGCACGGCGGCGGCGAGGGCAAGACCTCGGGCGGACGCCATCCGGTGACGCCGTGGGGCCAGCCGACACGCGGCTACAAGACGCGCAATAACAAGCGGACCGACGCGTTGATCGTCAGCCGCCGGACGAAGTAGGAAAGCTGAGAGCCGAAGGGCTCAGAGCCAGGAGTTAAGCGGTTATGGGACGTTCGACAAAAAAAGGGCCGTTTGTGGATGCGCACCTGATGGTGAAGATCGAGGCGCTGAACAAGGCCAACGACAAGAAAGTGGTGAAGACCTGGACGCGGCGCTCGACGATCTTTCCCGAGTTCGTGGGCCACACCATCGCGGTGCACAACGGCAAAAAGTTCGTCCCCGTCTACGTGACCGAGAACATGGTGGGGCACAAGCTGGGCGAGTTCGCGCCGACGCGGACCTTCAGGGGCCACACCGGCGGATCGAAGGCGCCGACCGAGACGCCAGCCAAGCCGGCGTAGGAGCAGCCGTTAGCTGTCGGCTTTCAGCCTTCAATTTGACGGAGGCGAAGCGGGCGGCGGCGGAAGGTTGGGAGCAGAAGGTGCGGCCTGCAAAGGGCGCGCTGGATGCGAAAGAAGCTGAGGGCTGAAGGCTGATAGCTGACGGCTGAGTTTGAAAGGCAGAGTCATGGCGGTAGCAACAAGGGAATACAAAGCCGAGGCCAGGTTTCAGCGGGTGTCGCCGCAGAAGGCGCGGCTGGTGCTGGAACTGATCAAGGGGCGCGGAGTGCAGGAGGCGCTGGAGACGGCGGCCTTCACCAAGAAGCGCATCGCCCCGGTGGTGCACAAGCTGCTGACTTCGGCGATCGACAACGCCAAGTACATAGCGGGCGAAGAGGGCGTCGATCTGGACGTGGACAACCTCTACGTGAAGCAGGCCCTGGCCAACGACGGGCCGCGGCTGAAGCGCATCCGCCCCGCTCCGATGGGGCGGGCCTACCGCTATCAGCGCCGGCTGACGCACATCGTGCTGTCGGTGGCTGAGCGCGAGGCGGCGACGGGTCTGGTGACGAAGGTCGAGGAACCCGCGCCCGAGCCGGCGAAGGCTGCCAAGCCGAAGAAGGCCGCGACGGGCAAGGCCAAAGCCGCCGGGGAAACGAAGCCGGCAGCGAAGAAGTCCGCGCAAGCCAAGAAGAAGGCCGCCAAGTAGGCCTGGAGAGTTTGAGAGGAAAAGTATGGGACAGAAGGTCCATCCTTACGGGTTCCGGCTGGGAGTGAACAAGCCGTGGCGGTCGCGCTGGTTCTCGGAGCGCGATTACGACAAGCTTCTGGTCGAGGACGTGAAGCTGAAGGCGGAGTTGCGCGAGAAGCTGAAGGCGGCGGGCGTCAGCTCGGTGGAAATCGAGCGGCCGGGCAACAAGCTGCGCTTCCTGATCCGCACCGCGCGGCCGGGCATCGTGATCGGGCGCAAGGGCGCGGAGATCGAGCGGCTGAAGACGGAGCTGGGCAAGCGCACCAGCCGCGACGTGTTCATCGACATTATCGAGGTGAACAAGCCGGAGCTGGACGCGCAACTGGTGAGCGAGAACATCGCGCTGCAACTGGAAAAGCGCGTCAGCTTCCGCCGCGCCATGCGTAAGAGCGTGGACTCGGCCTTGCGCTTCGGCTGCAAGGGAATCAAGGTGCGCGTTTCCGGCCGGCTGAACGGCAACGAGATCGCGCGGTCGGAGTGGTACCTGCAGGGGCGTTTGCCGCTGCATACGCTCAGGGCCGATATCGACTACGGATTCAGCGAAGCCCACACCACATACGGCGTGATCGGCGTGAAGGTGTGGATCTATCGCGGCGACATTTACGAGCAGAAGCGCCGCCAGGCTCCGCCGGTGGGCAAGACGGTGTTCTAAAAGCCGTGAACCGTGAATCGTGAACCGTGATCACCATCACGAACCACGGTGCACGATCCACGATTCTTGAGGGTTTTCGTCATGTTGATGCCAAAGAAAGTAAAGTACCGCAAGCAGCAGAAGGGCAAGCGCCGGGGCAAGGCGTGGCGCGGCTCGTCGCTGGCGTTCGGCGAGTACGGGTTGAAGGTCATGGAGTGCGGCTACATCACCGACCGGCAGATCGAGGCCAGCCGTATCGCCATGACGCGCTTCGTCAAGCGCGGCGGCAAGATCTGGCTGCGCCTGTTCCCGGACAAGCCCATCACCAAGAAGCCGGCCGAAGTCCGCATGGGCTCTGGCAAGGGCGCGCCGGATCACTGGGTGGCGGTGGTGCGGCCGGGCAAGATCCTGTTCGAGATGGAAGGCGTCACGCCGGAGCTGGCGGCCGAAGCGATGCGTCTGGCGTCGAACAAGCTGCCGCTGAAAACGAAGTTCGTTGCCCGGGCCGGCGCCGAGAAGGCTGCGGCCAAGGCCGAGTAGAAAGGCAGCTTTTAGCTGCTAGCCCCTAGCTCTTTCCGATGGTCTGAGGAGTTATGGATAAGCAGGGCAGGGCAGGGCTAGGAGCTAGGAGCTAGGAGCTAGGAGCTAGGTAACGATGGAACTCGCAAAGATTCGCAATTTGAGCGACGAAGAGATCAAGCACCAGGAGCGGACCTCCTCGGAGCAGCTCTTCCGGCTGCGCTTCCAGGTGGCGATGGGGCAGAACGACGGCGTGAAGAAGCTTCGCCAGTTGAAGAAGGAGATCGCGCAGATCAAGACCGTGGCGCGCGAGCGCGAGCTGGGCATTCACGGCGAGGTCAAGGACGCGAACGCGCCGAAAGCCGAGCCCGCCGCTCCGGTGGCCGAAGCCAAGGCCGCGCCCGAAGCCAAGCCCAAGGCCCGCAAGACAGCCAAGAAGGCCGCGCCGGACGCGGAGACGAAGAAAGAGAAAGCGAAGGGAGCCCGCAAATGACGGCGATCAGGAAAGCAGAGCAGGCGCCGGCGGCGCCGAATTCGCGGCGCAACGAGAAGGTGGGCGAGGTGGTGTCGACCAAGATGCAGAAGACCATCGTGGTCGCGGTCGAGATGCGCAAGGCCCATCCCAAGTACAAGAGGATCGTGCGCACGACGAAGAAGTTCTACGCCCACGACGAGCAGAGCTCGGCGCGGATGGGCGACGTGGTGCGCATCCGCGAGACGCGGCCCAAGAGCAAGCTGAAGCGGTGGTCGCTCGAGGAGATCGTGCGGCGCTCGTCGCTGGGCCAGATCGAGGACGCGGTGCTGCCGGGCGAAGCCGCACCGGTTGAGAAGTAGGGCTGCCGAGAGGAGGACGAACCATGGCTGTACAAATGAGAACCATGCTCGCGGTGGCGGACAACTCCGGCGCCCGCAAGCTGCAAGTGATTCTGCCGCTGGGCGGCGGCATGGGACTGAAGGCCGGACTGGGTGACGTGGTGACCGCGGCGGTCAAGGAAGCCTCGCCCGACGGAACGGTGAAGAAGGGCAAGGTGGTGAAGGCCGTCATCGTGCGCACGCGCAAGGAACACAGGCGCCGCGACGGAACCTATATCCGCTTCGACGAGAATGCGGCCGTGGTAGTCAGCGACGATCACGAGCCGGTGGGGACGCGCGTCTTCGGGCCGGTGGCCCGCGAGTTGCGCGAGAAGAAGTTCCTGAAGATCGTTTCGCTGGCGCCGGAAGTGGTTTAAGAGCAGTCGTTAGCTCTCAGCCATTAGCTCTTAGCTTTCCGTACCGAGTTGATGGACGCGGGCCAGGCGAGATGAGACTAAAAGCTAATGGCTATTAGCTTGGAGAAGAAGATGCCGAGTTTGATGATTCATCGCAACGATACGGTGCAGGTGCTGACGGGGTCGGACCGGGGCAAGACGGGCCGGGTTCTGCGCGTCTTCCCCGACAAGAGCACGGTGCTGGTGGAGCACGTGCGCATGGTCAAGAAGACGGTTTCGAGCAAGCAGCGCCAGCGGACCAAGGGCGGAATTGCGGAGCAGGAATCGCCGATCAGCGTGTCGAACGTGGTGCTGGTTTGCCCCAACTGCGGCCCCGCCAGAGTGAGCCGCAAGCTGGAAGGCGAGACGCGCGTGCGGGTCTGCAAAAAGTGCGGGCACGAATTGCCCACGAAGAAGTAGAGGCTGTTAGCTGATTTTGAAGTCCCTTCCGCAACGGTAGACGGCGGCCACGGCGGCCAATCCGAGAAACGGAAGAAAGAGAGCGGAGCAACATGGCGGCAAGGTTGAGAGAGAAATACCACAAAGAGATCAAGCAGGCTCTCAAGAAGGAGCTGGGCCTCGAGAACCCGATGGCGGTGCCGCGGCTGGAGAAGATCGTGATCAACATGGGCCTCGGCGAAGCCACGCAGAATAACAAGCTGCTGGATCCGCTGGTGGCCGATCTGACGCAGATCGCCGGCCAGAAGCCGGTAACCACCAAAGCCAAGAAGTCGATCTCGGCGTTCAAGGTGCGCGCCGGCATGTCGATCGGCGCCATGGTCACGCTGCGCTCCGACAAAGCCTACGAGTTTCTGGACCGTCTGATCTCGATCGCCCTGCCTCGCGTGCGCGACTTCCGCGGGCTGTCGACCAAGAGCTTCGATGGGCGCGGCAACTACACCCTCGGCCTGCGCGACCAGTTGATCTTTCCGGAGATCGACTACGCGAAGGTGGAAAAGCTGAAGGGCATGAACATCACGATTGTGACCACGGCGAAGGACGACAACCAGGCACGTGCGCTGCTCAAGCACTTCGGGATGCCCTTCCGCCAGGGCGCGTAAGTAGAGAGTTGAGGAACTATGGCAACCACTGCAAAAAGAGTTAAGGACGCGCGGAAACCGAAGTTTTCGAGCCGCAAGCACAATCGCTGCCAACTGTGCGGGCGGCCGCGAGGCTTCCTGCGCAAGTTTGGCATCTGCCGTTTGTGCTTCCGGGCGCTCGCGCTGAAGGGCGAGATTCCCGGCGTCAACAAGTCGAGCTGGTAGCAAGGCAGCTTTCAGCCATCGGCTCTCAGCTTTCAGTCGTTTGGCGTTGGGCTGACCGGCGTGGTTGAAGCAAAAAGAGCTGAAAGCTGACGGCTGAGAGCTAAAGGCTGTCTTAACCATTCCCGCAGGTTCCCGCCGGATGAGCGGCGGGCGAACGGGGGATGAAGGAGAAGGAATGAGTCTGACGGATCCAGTAGCAGATTTTGTGGCGCGCATCCGCAACGCGATCCGCGCGCGTCATCAGAAGATGGATGTTCCGGCTTCGAAGCTGAAGACCGAGATCGCCCGCATCCTGAAGGAAGAGGGCTACATCTCCAACTACAAGCTCCAGGAAGAGGACGGCAAGCCGGTGCTGCGCGTGTACCTGAAGTACGGCGGCACCGAGGCGGCCATCCGCGACCTGGCGCGCATTTCGCGTCCCGGCTGCCGCGTTTACGTGAGCCGCGACGAGATCAAGCGCGTGCAGGGCGGACTGGGCATTTCGATTTTGACCACGCCCAAGGGCGTGATGACGGGCCGGCAGGCGCGCCGCGAAGGAGTAGGCGGCGAGGTGCTGTGCGAAGTGTGGTAGAGACAGTTCTCAGAGAACAGAGATCAGCTTTCGATCTCTTGATCGAGCATCTTGCTGATCTCTGAACCTTGATCTCTGATCTCTGTTTTTCCGGCTGCAGTGGAACGCGGAGCCTGGGCTCCGGCGGGACTCGCAAGCCAAGAAGGATTCGAGAAGAATGTCGCGCATTGGAAAGAAGCCGATCCCGCTGCCAGCGGGAGTGAAGTACACGATCGAGGGCAACACCGTGCTGGTGGAAGGCCCCAAGGGCAAGGTCACGGCGCTCGTCGCCGAGGGCATCACGCTGAAGACCGTCGGCGGGACGATCGAGGTGGAGCGCGCGAGCGACGACAAGGCCGCGCTGCACGGGCTGACGCGGGCGCTGGTCGAGAACGCGGTACAGGGCGTGACCAAGGGATGGACCAGGGAACTGGACATCGTAGGCATCGGCTACCGCGCTGAGTTGAAGGGCAAGGGCACGGTGGTGTTCACGCTGGGCTACTCGCATCCCATCGAGTTTCCGCTGCCCACGGGCATCGAAGTGACGGTCGATCCCAAGCAGACGCACCTGACCGTGACCGGCGTGGACCGGCAGAAGGTGGGCCAGGTGGCGGCCGACATGCGCTCGCTGCGCAAGCCGGACCCGTACAAGAACAAGGGCGTGCGCTACTCGAACGAGCGGCTGAAGAAGAAGGCCGGAAAGACCGGAGCGAAATAAGGCATCTGTCAGCTCTCAGCCTACAGCTCTCTGGTCGTTCCGGTGAACGAGCGATGGGCATGAACAGGATGAAGCTGATAGCTGAAGGCTGAGAGCTGAGAGCTCGAAAATCCGAACGGGGCCGCGGGGCGGCTCCGCCGATAGGTGAGAAAAAAGACATGCTTGTACAAGCCAAGAGAAACGAAATTCGCCAACGCATTCACGCCCGCATCCGGGAGAAGATGTCGGGGACGGCGGAGCGGCCGCGGCTGAACGTGTACCGCTCGCTCAACCACATCTACGCGCAGGTCATCGACGACCAGACGGGGCAGACGCTGGTTTCGGCCTCGAGCATCAAATTGAAGACCGGCGGCAACGTGTCGGCGGCCAAAGAGATTGGCAAGGCGGTGGCCGAGCAGGCTGTCGCCAAGGGGATCAAGCGGGTGGTCTTCGATCGCGGAGGCTATCTGTATCACGGCCGGGTGAAGGCGCTGGCGGATGCGGCGCGCGAAGCAGGGCTGGAGTTCTAAAAGCAGGGATCAGGGATCAGGGAACAGGGATCAGTTTGTTCGTGCGGGGTTTGCCTGAGTTCTGAAAACTGATAACTGACAACGGATAACTGACAGACGAGAGAGCAATGACAACTTTGACAAAGAAACTCGATGCCAACCAGTACAACCTGAAGGATCAGGTGGTGGCCATCAACCGCGTCACCAAGGTGGTGAAGGGCGGCAAAAACATGTCGTTCGCGGCGCTGGTGGTAGTGGGTGACGCCGCTTCGGGCGTGGTGGGCTACGGATCGGGCAAGGCCAAGGAGGTTCCCCAGGCGATTCGCAAGGGAATCGAGTCGGCCAAGAAGAACCTGGTGAAGGTGCACCTGACCGAGACCACGATTCCGCACCAGGTGCTGGGCCGGTATGGTTCGGGGCAAGTGCTGCTGAAGCCGGCGCCGGAAGGCACGGGGGTGATTGCCGGCGGCGCGGTGCGCGCGGTAATGACCTCGGTTGGGGTGCAGAACGTGCTGACCAAGAGCCTCGGCTCGCCCAATCCGCACAACGTCATCAAGGCCACGTTCGACGCGCTGACGCAGTTGCGCGACCGGGCCGAGGTGGCCACGGCGCGCGGCAAGCAGGTGGAGGAACTCTGATGGCGACGCAGAAGAAGATTCGCATTCAGTACTATCGCTCGGCCATCGCCACGCCCACCAAGCACAAGCTGGTCATCAAGGGGCTGGGCTTCACGCATCTCAATCAGATCGTCGAGCGCGAGGACACGGATTCGGTGCGGGGCATGGTGAAGGCCGTGCCGCACTTGGTTCGCATTTTGGAAGGCAAGTGAACGGTGCACGGTGAACCGTGATCGGTTCTGTTCACCGTCCACGGTCCACGTTTCACGAACAAAACGCGAGTCGGACGGTTGTTAGATCCGTTCGGCGCTAGAGCGAGGAGAATATGGCGAAGAATCTATCGAATTTGCGCGCGCCGAAGCAGGCCAACACCGGGCGCAAGCGCGTGGGCCGGGGCATGGGTTCCGGCATGGGCAAGACCGCGACCCGCGGCCACAAGGGCCAATGGTCGCGCTCCGGCGCGAGCCTGATGCGCGGCTTCGAGGGCGGCCAGATGCCGCTGCACCGCCGCCTGCCCAAGCGCGGCTTCACCAACATCTTCCGCACCGAGTACGCGATCGTGAATCTGGACCGGATCGCCGGCCTGGACGTGGCCGAGATCGGCCTCGACGACTACCGCAAGCTCGGCCTGGTGTCGGACCGCAACACCCTCGTCAAGGTCCTCGGATCCGGCGAGCTCAACAAGGCCCTCACCATTCACGCGCACAAGTTTTCCAAGTCGGCCGCGGAGAAGATCGAGAAGGCCGGCGGCAAGGCCGTGGTCGAGGGCGGCGAGGCGGCTCCGGCGACGGCGTAGACAGGCTGCTGGGATGTGACGCAACGCATAGTTCGCGGTTTCCGGTCTTGGGTAGGCTGAGGATGACCGGGAAGCGCCAGAAAAAGGGATCATTGCAGGACCTGACCGGCGCCGAGGGCGCCTGAAATCGGACAAGCCGATATGCTGGAGAAATTTCTCAATATCTTCCGGATTCCCGACCTGCGCAGGCGGGTTCTGTTCACGCTGGGCATACTCGCCGTGTACCGCCTGGGCGCCTGGATCCCCACCCCCGGCGTGAATTACCGCCAACTGGAGCTGCTGTTCAGCTCGCAGGGCGGGTCGGCGCTGGGCCTGATGGACCTGTTCAGCGGCGGCACGCTGCGCCGCATGACCATCTTCGCGCTGGGCATCATGCCCTATATCACCGCCTCGATCATCTTCCAACTGCTCACCGTGGTCTATGAGCCGCTGGCGCGCATCCAGAAGGAAGGCGAACTGGGACGGCGCAAGATCACGCAATGGACGCGCTACGTGACCGTCGTTCTGGGCGCGCTGCAGTCGATCGGCATCGCCGCCATTCTCACCAAGCAGGGCGTGGTGCTGAATCCCGGCGCCAGCTTCATCCTGCTGACCGTGATCACGCTGACGGCGGGCACAGCCTTCATCATGTGGCTGGGCGAGCAGATCACCGACCGCGGCATCGGCAACGGCATGAGCCTGCTGATTTTTACCGGCATTGTGGCCGGGCTGCCGCGCGGAGTGGGCGACCTGATCAACAAGATGGAGACCTCCGCCTGGGGCCCCATGACCTTCCTCGTGGTGCTGGGGCTGGCCGCGGGCATGGTCGCCGTGGTGGCGTTCATCGTCTTCGTGGAGCGCAGCGAGCGGCGCATTCCCATCCAGAGCGCGCGGCGCATCGTGGGCCGGCGCATGATGGGCGGCGCTTCGAGCCATCTGCCCCTCAAGGTCAACTCCGGCGGCGTCATGCCGATCATCTTCGCCAGCTCCATCCTGTCGGCGCCGCTGCTCTTCAGCCAGGTGGAGTGGGTGCAGAACAGCAAGTTTCTCCAGCCCATCATGCAGGCGCTCACGCCCGGCTACCCGTGGTACGAGCTGCTGAACATTCTGGCCATCATCTTTTTCGCGTATTTTTACGTGTCCATCGTGATGCGGCCCGACGACATCGCCGACAATTTCCGCAAGTCCGGATCCTTCATTCCCGGAATCCGGCCCGGCAAGCGCACCTCGGACTTCATCAACGACATTCTGACGCGCATCACGCTGGTGGGCGCGCTTTACCTGATTCTGGTGCAGATGGTGCCCACCTTCCTCATTTCGGGCATCCGGTTCGACAAGATCTGGCTGGTCGGGAGGTTGTTCGAGAATCTGCCGGACTGGGCGATTCACGGAATGCACGTCAACTTCTACTTTGGCGGCACGTCACTGCTGATCGTGGTGGGTGTGGCCATGGATACCGTTAACCAGATCGAATCGCAGCTGATCATGCGCCACTATGACGGCTTTTCCCCGCGGTCCGGTCGCATCCGCGGAAGGAAAACCTGGTAATGTCTTCATCTGGATCTTCAGTGGAAACCGGCCGGGCAACGGTGAAAATGACCGTTCCCGGCCCGATTCTTTTGTTGGGCGCTCCGGGCGTGGGAAAGGGTACCCAGGCCAAGGAACTCGTGAAGCTGTGGGGCATCCCGCAGATTTCGACCGGCGACCTGCTGCGGGGCAATGTGGCCAAGGGCACGAAGCTGGGGCAGATCGCCAAGCAGATCATGGGGCGGGGCGAGCTGGTGCCCGACTCCCTGGTCAACGAGATGGTCACCGCGCGGCTCGAGGAGCCCGACACGGCCCAGGGATACATCCTGGACGGTTTCCCGCGGACCCTCGGTCAGGCCACATGGCTCGACGGCCGGCTCGCGGCGCAAGTCCAGACGCTGCCGGTAGTTGCCGTCAGCATCCAAGTCGACTATAATCAGTTATTGCGCCGGATTACGGGGCGCCGGAATTGTCCTGTCTGCCATACGATTTATAACGTCTGCATGAATGCCCCCAAGCGGGAGGGATTCTGCGACTTGGATGGCGCAGCGCTGACCCAGCGATCCGATGACACGGAAGAGGTTTTCAAGGAGCGCATGCGCGCTTACGAAGCCCTGACCGCGCCTGTCGTCGAACACTACCGGGCTCTGGGACGGTTCGCGGAAGTTCCTGGAGACGGAGCGATCGCAGCGATCGCCTCCGGAATTGTTGCCGCCGTCGAGCGATTGCGCCAGGGAGCGTAACCGAGGCGGCGGGTTTGTGCGTTGGAAACAGGGATCAAGTTTCAGGGATCAGGGGTCATCATCCGGCCTCGATGAGCAGCGGCTCTTGCTGATCCCTGAACCCTGAGAACGGGTCTTTTCGTGGCTGTGGTACTGAAGTCGTCGCAGGAGATCGAGAAGATGCGCCACGCGGGACGCGTAACCCGCGAGGTGCTCGAGCTTGTGCGCAGCAAGGTGAAGCCCGGAGCCACGACGTACGACCTGGAGAAAGCCGCCGAAGCGCGGCTGAACGAGCTGGGCGTGAAGGCCGCGTTCAAGGGCTATCACGGTTTTCCCTGCGTGCTGTGCACCTCGGTGAACAGCGAAGTGGTGCACGGCATTCCGTCGCCCAAGCGGGTCCTCAAGGAAGGGGACATCGTCTCGGTCGACTTCGGCGTGGTCGTCGACGGCTACTACGGCGACGCGGCCATTACCGTGCCGGTGGGAGCGATCGACGCCCACGCCGCGCGCCTGCTGAAGGCGACCGAAGAGTCGCTGAAAGCCGGCATTGCGGTGGTGCGGCCGGGCGCCACGCTGGGCGACGTGGGAGCCGCGGTGCAGGGCGTGGTGGAACGCGAAGGGTTTTCCGTGGTGCGCGATTTCGTGGGCCACGGGATCGGCGTGCGCATGCACGAGGACCCGCAGGTGCCGAACTTCGGCGAAGCGGGCCAGGGCATGAAGCTGAAGGTGGGCATGGTGATCGCCATCGAGCCGATGGTGAACGCCGGCAAGCCGGAAGTGAAGGTGCTGGACGACGGCTGGACGGCCGTGGCCAGCGATGGCAGCATGAGCGCTCATTTCGAGCACACGGTTGCGGTGACCGCAACCGGGGCAAGCATACTGACCGAATAGAAATGTTCGGTCCCAAGCGCCGGGAGCGCGAGCAGAGCCCGGCAGAAGTGGACATCGATTGTCGAAGGAAGATGCGATTGAGGTAATGGCAGTGGTCCTGGAGACGCTGCCCAACGCCATGTTCAAGGTCAAGCTCGAGAACAATCACGAGGTCTTGGCCCATGTCTCGGGAAGGATGCGCAAGAACTTCATCCGGATTTTGCCCGGCGACCGCGTGGCCGTGGAACTGAGTCCATACGACCTGAATCGCGGGCGGATCGTGTACCGCTACAAATAGCTGTCAGCCGTCAGCTATCAGCTTTCTTGCGAGATCGAGGCGTCGAGCTCGCACCAAAGAGCTGAAAGCTGAGAGCTGGAAGCTAATAGCTCAGAACGAGATTCCGCGCCACGGTTTCAAGCGCGGAGAAGGGCAACTAAGGCAATGAAGGTCCGGGCATCGGTAAAGAAGATTTGCGTCAAGTGCAAGGTGATTACCCGCAATGGCGTGGTTCGCGTCATCTGCGAGAATCCCAAGCACAAGCAGCGTCAGGGATAAGCAAGACCTGGCAAGGAATGGGGAGTTCCACGGAAAGTTCGCAGTTCACAGTTCATAGTTCACAGGTGAAAGCGCCGGCTCGAACCGGACCCAAACTGAGAACTACGAACTTCAAACTACGAACTTCCACGAGGCGAGTTAGCTTGAGTCAAGGCTTGCGATGAACCTCGGAAGACGCCCCGAACAACCCGTGCGAGCCGGCTGAGGCCGGAGGCACACAACCTGCAGCAGCAAAGGAATCCAAATGGCACGTATTGCTGGCGTCGATCTGCCCCGCGCAAAGCAGGCAAGAATCGCGCTCACGTACATCTTTGGGATCGGTCAGCCCCGCGCGCTCAAGATTCTGGATAAGGCGAACGTCGATGCCTTCAAGAAGATCCAGGATCTGGGCGAGGAGGAGGTCAACCGCATCCGCCAGGTAATCGAGGACGAAGGGGACGTCGAGGGCGATCTGCGCAAAGACACCACGATGCACATCAAGCGCCTCATCGACATCCAGAGCTATCGCGGCCTGCGCCACCGCAAGTCCCTGCCGGTGCGCGGCCAGCGCACCCACACCAACGCCCGCACTCGCAAGGGCCCGCGTAAGGGCACGATTGCCGGCAAGAAGAAAGCGACGGCGAAGACCTAATGGCGAAACCAGAGCAGAAGTCCGAATCCGGCAAAAAGGGCAAGACCAAGAAGTTCAAGAAGCGCGAGCGCAAGAATGTGCCGTTCGGCATTGCGCACATTCAGGCCTCGTTCAACAACACCATCGTCACCATCACCGACCCGGTGGGCAACACGCTGAGCTGGAAGAGCTCGGGCTCGCTGGGCTTCCGCGGATCGCGCAAGGGCACACCGTTTGCGGCGCAGCAGGCGGCTTCCAACGCCGCCGGCATGGCTCGCGATCACGGCGTGCGCGCCGTTGAAGTGCGTGTAGCCGGTCCCGGTTCGGGCCGCGAGTCGGCCATCCGCGCGCTGGCCGCCGCGGGCATCGAAGTGAAGACCATCCGCGACGTGACTCCGGTGCCGCACAACGGCTGCCGGCCGCCGAAGCGGCGCAGAGTGTAAGAATGCAGTTCTCAGTTCGTAGTTCTTAGTTCGAAGCCGCACAGTGCGAGGCAAAGGAAAACTAAGAACTGTGAACTAAGAACTGAGAACTTTTAACCCGGGCCGGGACGAAATCCGCTGGATGTAAACCGGCCGTCATCCGAAGTCAGGAGAAGAAATGGCACGTTATACCGGAGCAGTATGCCGCCTTTGCCGACGCGAAGGCACCAAGTTGTTTTTGAAGGGTGTCAAGTGCACCTCGGACCGCTGCCCGCTGGAGAAGCGCAACTTCCCGCCCGGCCAGCACGGCAAAGACCGCAAAGCCAAGATCGTGGGCTATGGCCTGCAACTGCACGAGAAGCAGAAGGCCAAGCGCATGTACTTCACGCTGGAGAGCCAGTTTCGCGAGTATTACGAGAAAGCCAACCGCTCCACCGGCGTCACCGGCGAGTTGCTCATCCAGCAATTGGAGCGGCGCCTGGATAACGTCGCCTTCCGGCTGGGATTCGCCATCTCGCGCCGGCAGGCGCGGCAAGTGGTCCGTCACGGACACGTGACCGTGAACGGGCGCAAGGTCAACATTCCCTCCTACCAGGTGAACGCCGGCGACGAGGTCGCCGTTCGCGACACCGCGAAGAAACTGGCCATCGTGGAGCAGGCTGTGCAGTTCGCCGCGCAGAACCCGCTTCCCGCATGGCTTGAAGCGAACTTCGAGAACCTGTCCGGGCGCGTGCTCCATCTGCCCAAGCGCGCGGACGTCAACCTGCCGATCAACGAGCAGTTGATCGTCGAACTGTACAGCAAGTAAGAAAAGCAGTTCACGGTTCGCAGCTCTTAGTTCGCAGTCACGCAATGCGGTGACAACCGGACTGAGAACTGTGAACTACGAACTGACAACTCAACAAAAGGAGCACTTGCGCGGCCGCCGCAAAATGCATCGCGACGCACATGCCGCGCGGGAAACGAGAGACGAATATGTTGTGGAGAGGATTCCAGAAGCCGAAGCGCCTTGCGGTCGATGCCGAGACGCTTACAGACACCTTCGGTAAGTTCAGCGCCCAGCCCTTCGAACGGGGCTTCGGCACCACCATCGGCAACGCCCTGCGGCGCACGCTGCTCAGCTCCATCGAGGGCGCGGCGGTTACCGCGGTTCGCATTGAGGGCGTGCTGCACGAGTTCCAGTCCATCACCGGCGTGGTCGAAGACGCCACCGACATCATCCTCAACCTGAAGCAGATTCCCTTCAAGCTGCAGGGCGAGGGTCCCAAGGCGCTTTATCTGCGCGCCGACCAGCCCGGCGTCGTGACCAGCGGCATGATCGAGGCCGACGGCGACGTCGAGATTCTCGACAAGAACGTCTATCTGGCCACCCTTTCTGAAAGCGGCAAGCTGGACATGGAAATGCGCCTCAAGCGCGGCCGCGGGTACGTTTCCGCCGACAAGAATTTCGACGCCGACCTCGGATTGGGATTTATTCCCGTGGACTCGGTCCACTCGCCGGTGCGCCGCGTGAACTACGCGGTCGACGCCGCCCGCCTGGGCCAGATCACCGACTTCGACAAGCTGACCCTCGAAGTGTGGACCAACGGCGCCGTTCTGCCTGCCGATGCCGTCGGCCTGGCGGCCAAGCTGCTCAAGGACCACATGAACATCTTCATCAACTTCGAGGAGGAGATTGAAGCCGAGGCGCGCAGCGACGAAGGCCGCGTGCTGCTTCGCAACGACAATCTCAACCGCTCGGTCGAGGAACTGGAGCTTTCGGTCCGCAGCTACAACTGCCTGAAGAACGCCAACATTCAGACCATCGGCGAGCTGGTGCAGAAGACCGAAGCCGAGATGCTGAAGACCAAGAACTTCGGCCGCAAGAGTCTGAACGAGATCAAGGAAATCCTGGCGCAGATGGGCCTGTCGCTGGGCATGAAGATCGACGAGCAGGGTAATGCGGTCCCCGGGCCGACCAGCATCCCGCCGCAAACCGCGCTGGCCGCCGGCTTCGGACGCTACGACGAGGAAGAGGAACCGCTGGACTCGGTGGATCTGCAGTTGCCCACGGAGACGGAGAATTTCTAAAGACGGCTACCAGCTTCCAGCTGCTAGCTCTTTTGTGCGAGATCGGGAATGTCGGTTCTACCTCGGTCAAGCTAGAGGCTAGAAGCTGGGAGCTAGAGGCTAATCGAAAGAGAGTTTTGTCATGCGCCATCGCAATGCAGGATTCAAGCTCGGACGCAACACCAGTCATCGTCGCGCGCTGTTGCGCAACCTGGTCACGTCCGTCATCGAGGAAGACCGCGTGGAGACCACCGTGGCCAAGGCCAAGGCGGTCCGTCCGCATATCGAAAAGATGATCACCCTGGGCAAGAAGGGCGATCTGCACTCGCGCCGGCAGGCGCATGCCTTTCTTCGCACCGACGACGCCGTCAAGAGGCTCTTTGACGTCGTGGCCCCGCGCTACGGCGACCGCAACGGCGGCTATCTGCGCATCGTCCGCACCGGCTTCCAGCAAGGCGACGGCGCCGAGAAGGCGTTCATCGAGCTGCTGGGCGCGGAAAAGCAGCTGGAAGTGAAGCGCCAGAAGCGCGCCGACGTCAAGGCCAAGAAGCGCGCCGAGCTCGAGAAGCAGCTCGAAGAGCAGAAGAAGGAAGCGGAAGAGACCGAGGGCGAAGGCGGCGAGCAGGCCGCGTAGAACGGGCCTGGCGAGAGCGGTTCCAGAGTTGCTGTACCCGAAAGCCCCGGAGGCCAAGTGGCTCTTTCCTCGAGAAAGAGCCGCCTTGAACGTCGCTCAGGGAGGCACGGGATCTCTGGAACCGCTCGTGCCGGTCATCGCGATTGAACGCCGTATAGCCATTGACGCAAAGATAAGGGCAGCTCGGACCGGGCAATGCATCCGCGCAGCTTTTCTGGGCAGTTGCGGATGGCCTCGATGGGGCTGGGGAAGTCTTCCATCGGCCTTTCTACATCGTTGAGGCTGCGATTGGCCATGCTCCGTTTGGTCCGGGGCCAGACGCCTTCTTCGGGGCTCGGCGGCGGAGCCTACCCGATCTGCTCCAAGCCTTATCTAGAAAAATGCCATTCAGGTCGAAAAACTGGGAGGATTCCAGCTACGGAGGGATACCAGGGAGACCACAGAGACTTCCGATGGCTCCCATAAGGGCTATATTGTTCTAGAACTTACAAGATTCTAAAGATTCTTCCTGACCATATGGTGCCGAAGAAGGGACTCGAACCCCCACACCCTTGCGAGTACATGGACCTGAACCATGCGCGTCTGCCAATTCCGCCACTTCGGCACGGACCCGTGCTCGGGCAGGATGCCCGGAGCAGGCAGCAATTCTGAGTCTCGCAAATGCCGCAACCGGTGTCAAATCCCGCATCGGAGCACGGGCCGAGGCATTGCGCCCCGGCCGCCGCGTCCGTCCAGCACCTACACCAGCTTCGCGTCCAGCACGATCTCCGTGTTGTTGGCGAAAAGCTTCGAGATCGGGCAGCCTGCCTTGGCGTCGGCCGCGGCCTTGTCGAAGACTTCCTTGCTGGCGCCGGGAACGCTCGCCGTCGTGGTCAGCGCGATCCGCGTGATGGCGAAGCCCGCGTCCACCTTGGCCAGGGTTACGGCGGCGTGCGTCTCGATCTTGGTGGGCGTCAGCCCCGCGCCGCCGAGCTGTGCGCCCAGAGCCATCGAAAAACAGCTCGCGTGAGCCGCCGCAATCAGTTCCTCGGGCGTGGTGCCGGCGGCGGCGCCCTCAAACCGCGTGGCGAACGAGTAGTTTGCGTTGTTCAGCACGCCCGTCGCCGTCGAGATCGTGCCCTTGCCTTCCTTCAGCGATCCGGTCCAGACCGCGCTTGCCTTGCTTGCCATAGTCCCTCCTTGGGGGTACGGAATTCTGTCGTTGTGAGTGGGTTTCCCAGGCGCCGCGCCTTCGGGGAAGAATTCCGGCGCCGCCTTCCAGTTGATGCTTCGGGCGCCGGCGGAGATTCGTCAAAGCAGGCGGCCGCTCCTCCATGCTAATCTGTCCAGCATGTTGCCGGAGCTTCCCCTGGCCCCGAATTCAGCCTCGTCCGTCGATTCCGCGGCCGATATCTCACAAAGCGGTGCGCCCGGCTCCGCCGCCGAAGCGCGGGCCGTCGAACATCACAGCCAGATCTGCCCCACCTGCGGCCAACGCCTTACCGGCCACCGCTGCAAGCTGGTTTGCGGCCGCTGCGGCTACTACATGAGCTGCGCCGACTACTACTGACCGCTTCCAGCGCCTGGGTTGTGCCGCCAGCCTCCCGGCTGGCTGTCGTGTGGGTCTCCTTAGACCCACACTTCATCGACCGTTTGTGATGGCGCAAACGCGCGAAGGCCCCTTCCGTTGAGAAGAGGCCCTCGCGAACAGCTCCACTTTCTAGCCCAGCCGCAGTCCAGCACTAGAAGACGATCTTCCCCGCCACTTGCAGTTCGCGCGCCGGCAGGCTCGACGTGATCTCGCCGAACGTGCCCGCTCCGTACAGCGTATTCGGATCCCCGAAGTTCGTGTGGTTGAACAAGTTGAAGGCCTCGGCACGGAACTGGAAGTGAGCCTTCTCGGTGAGCGCGAAGTCCTTGGTCAGCCCCATGTCGACATCCCAGTAGTCGTACCCCCGCGCGGCGTTGCGCGGCGAGGTGCCAAACGGACTTGTGGACAGCGGCGTGCTAAAGTTCGCCGTGTTGAGGTACTGCTGGTACGACTTGTTCGAGGCCACGGCCGGTCCGCTCTGGTTCGGCCGGTAGGAGTTGCGCCCGTCCACGGTGATCAACGCCGAAACCTCGCCGTAGGTGCTCGGGCTGTAAGCAAACGTGAGCGGGTCGCCGCTGCGTCCCATCACGATTCCCGTTGCCTGCCAGCCGCCGACAATCTCGTCCAGCGCGCGGTTGGCGTTGGGCAACAGCCACTGCCCCTTGCCTACGGGCAGCGACCACACCACCGTCGTCGTGTTCACGAACGGGTGGTTGTAGGCAGAGACCCCGCGGTCGGCCTGCCAGTCGTAGATGTTCTGCACCGATGGGATTCCGTTTCCGCAGTTGTCGCAGTTGCCGCCGCCGTCTAACGCCTGCGCGACGTAATCGATCGCCTTCGACCACGTGAACGACTCCAGCAGATACAGCCCCTGCGAGAAACGCTTCTCCACCTTGGCCTGCAGGCCGTCGTAGTCCGACGTCGCCCAGGGCAGGATTCCGGCGATGGTGCCGAAGCTGGGGTTGGGCTCCCGCGAAAGCAGTGAGGCGCAGTTCGTGCCGTTGGGGGCCGTGTTGCATAGCGTGTTGGTCTGCGGCGAGGCCTGGTTAATGTCGTTGACCAGGACCTCGTTCAGCCCATGGTTGCCGACATAAGCCAGATCCAGCAGCCAGTTGTGCGTCAGGTCGCGCTGTACGCTGAAGAACCAACTGCGCACCTGCGTGTCGGGCGAGTTGCGCGGCATGTACTGCAGAACGGCCTCGGTCGGGTTGTAGTTGGTGCTGCTGACCATGTTCGACGGGAACCCGCTCTGCACGTTGACGTAGGTCGACAGGCTGGGGTACGCCAGCCGCTGCGCCACGATCCCGAACGGCGGGCTCATGGTGAGGTAGTTCGAGCCCACACGGTTCCAGTGCGAATAGCTGATGCCGAACCCGCCGCGCAGCACCGTCTTGCTGTCGAGGGTGTAGGACGCGCCCAGGCGAGGCCCAAAATCCTTGGTGTTTGGATCGACGGTGTAGGGGTCGCTGTAGCTGGCCTCGACGATCGACTCCGTCGTGGGATTGTAGTTGGCCTGCTGGTTGTATTGCTCGGCGATAGGCGTGTCGAACTCGTAGCGCAGGCCCAGGTTCAGCGAAAGCCGCCGGCTCACCTTCCAGTCGTCCTGCAGATATCCGGCAACTCCCCACACGCGGAGGTTGTCGACAGTGGGATTGGCCAGCGCGATCTCGGCCTGGTACCCCTGCAGGAAGTCCGCGTAGTCGAACATGCGGAAGGTCTCCGGCGTCTGCGACCCGGTTAGGGCCCTGCTGTACGCTGCATAGCAGCCCGCGTAATAGCAGTAGCCGCTCATCTGCGCGTCGTACGCGTTTCCGCCCAGCGTGGGATGCAAATCTTCCTGTCCCACGTGGAGCACCTGGTACTCGATGCCCGCCTTGAGTGCATGGCTCCTCACCAGCCGCGTGTAGTTCACCTTGGGATCCCACAATGTCGGGTTCTGGAACTGGGGATTCGTCCACTGCCGCCCCAGGTTCGTGAACCCGCCGTCGAGGAAGTACTGGTACGTCACACCGCCCGTGTACCGCGGATCGGTGGGCAGCCCGCCGATGCCGAACAGGGTCTGCATGCTCGCTCCGCCGGCCAGCACCGGCGTCTTACCCGCCTGCATCTGCGAAAAGCCGAAGCGCACTTCCAGCACCGACACCGGGCTGATGGTCCACGTCGCCCCGCCTACGATCTGCTTGATCGGCGCATACACGTGGCCGTCTCCGTCGTCGCCCGCCAGGCCCGTAATCGTGCCCGGATCGAAGGCGTTTAGCCGGCTCTGCGAATAGCGCACGAACATGCGCAGATTCTCGCGCGGCGTAAAGTCCACCTTGGCGTCGCCCTTGTCCTTGTCGTAGCTTTCGGGGTGAAGAACCACGTAGTTGTAGTACTCGTTCGTGTTCGTCGGGCTTGGCAGGTACGTCAACAGCGACGCCGCGAACGGAATCACCGCCGACGAGGGAATCTCGCCATTCAGGTATTGTGTCCCGCCCAGCGCAGCCTGTGTGGCGCTGCCCGCTTCTCCTAAGCCTGCACCGAAATAGTTCACCGAGTTGCAGGGGTTTTTCCCCACGTTGTAGTTGCAGGGATTGTCGATCGGAAGAAAGCCCGGGTTGTACGGGTTAACGCTGGACGAGTCCTGATCGTCGATCAGGTAGTAGCCCAGCGCCGCGCCGCAGGTCGTCGTCCCGGCCTGTCCCCGCTCCGCGCACGACGGAATCGACGCCCGGTCGGTGAACGACTGCGTCTGCCGGTACCCCTCGTAGTCGATGAAGAAGAACAGCTTGTCCTTCTTGATCGGCCCGCCCAGTGTGCCGCCGAACTGGTTCCGGTGCAGCGCCGGCTTGCCGCCCACGTCGGGCTTGAAGAATCCCTCGGCGTTCAGATCCGTGTTGCGCAGAAACTCCCACACCCGCCCGTGCAGCTCGTTGGTCCCGTAGCGCGTCATGGCGTTGATGGTCGCTCCGCCGGCCCGGCCGTACTCCGCGCTTTCGTTGTTGATCACCACTTGAAACTCAGCCACGGCGTCCGGCGACAACTGCACCACCTGGTTCGAGAACCCCTGGTTCGACGTGCCGTAGAAATTGTTGTCGATGCCGTCCAGCAGGTAGTTGGTGTAGACGCTGCGCAACCCGTTGATGTTGAACGAGCCGTCGCGCGAAAGGTAGCCTTCCAACTGGTTGTTGGGGCTCGGAATCACGCCCGTCGACAGCTCCACCAGCTGCGAGTACTCGCGCCCATTCAGCGGCAGCTCGGCGATCTCCTTCTCCGCCACCACCTGGCCGTGTTCGCTGGAGTCGGTCTCCAGTTGCGCCGCCTCGGCGGTCGCCGTCACCGACGTGTTCGCCGATGCCACCTTCAGTTGCACATCCACGCGCTGCCGGGCGCCTACTTCAACCTCGAACGTCGCTTCCGACGCCGCGAATCCCGGCGCGCTCACCTCCAGCTTGTAGGCCCCCGCCGGCACATCGACGAACCGGAACTGTCCCTGCTCGTCGGTGGCGGCCGTTTGCACAATCGCCGTTGCCGTATTGCGCAACGACACGTGACTCCGCGGAACCACCGCCCCACTGGGATCGGTCACCGTTCCCAGCACCGTTGCCGAGTCGAATTGCGCTTTTGCGGTGGCGGCTAAAATCACAAACACAACGCAGATGGCGAAGCGACGCATCACTGTCTCTCTCCTGGCTGAATTCAATTGCTCTTCGAACGCCCAGCGGGGTCACTGAGCGCGGCGTCATCGCCCGGTGGGGGACTGGAGGGTGACGCCTATGCGAGCACACACGACTTGAGGTTTGGAATCGTCAGAATCGTCTGTGCCAAGGCACTTTATTGTCACCCATAAAAATAAACTTGTCTCGTTTATTTTCTGTTACATGTGATTTGGATCACTCGGGCCGGCCGTCTCTGCCCGCTTTCTCGGGGCAGCCAGCGTGCCCCAGCTCCGCCGGCCGCGCGACCTCCGCCTGGCCGACTCGCCGGCTCGCTGCCTATTTGTGCCTCACCCACCCGTGCTTCCCGGCCTCGAAGCTGCGGCGGTCTACCCGCGGCAGCGCCCGCGCCACCTTGTGGGGAATCAGCGGATAGTGCCGCGCCGCGATCAGCGCCTCCGGAACGCACCAGACATCCGTCTCGGCCGTCATCCAGTGCCGGCCGTCGAGGCGCGCCAGATTCACCGCCCGCGAGTAGGCGCGCAGCGTCCGTTCCCCGCGCAGGTTGTAGTAGTGTTCGAAGTAGCTCAGCGCCAGCTCGCGCAACGTGCGGTAGATGGGCGCGCGGAAGCGCAACCCAGCGAAGTTCGACTTCGCAATGCCTCCCCACAGGCCGCGCTCGCGGTAGAGCGCCACCACGTGGTCGTCGTCGTGCACCGCTTCCAGGTCCATCACCAGCGGTGGATGCCCGTTCACCCGCAGGGCTGCCGCGGCCACCAGCGCCCCCTCCATGCAGTGCCCCTTGCGCTCGCGCAGCACCCGCTCGGGAGACCACGCAGTGTCCTCATACTGGTACTCGATTGCATCGATGAACTTCTGGATGCCGGCTGGCGTCTTCAGCGCGCGAAGCGTTCGCAGGCCTTCCGCCGACAGGCCGAAGATCTCGCGCCCGTTCCGCCGCAATCTGCTCCCCGGTAATCCCACGCCTTTCAACGGCAATCCCATCTCCCCCGGCCACTCGAAAAGAAGATTCGAAAGTGCATTTTAAGCCAACTGCGCACTGGCGCGCCGCACGCCCGGCTTGGAACGCCTCAGCCTGGCTGATCCTTCATCGAGTGGTCGGGCATCCATGGCGAGGCAAGGCCTCCGACCGGCGCCGACGGGAGCAGATGCGTCCGCGCCAACACCTTCCGCGTCAAGCCCGTCAGCGCCATCTCTCCCGCCACGCCCAGCGGAACCCACTGGCGTTTGCTGCCCTTCGCGGTCATCGTCTCCACATCGTCCTCGAACACCGTTCGGATGCGCACGTAGTAATTCACGTGCATGATGGCGTGCCGCAGCGTCAGCCGCAGCACCTCGGTGGGAACGTCCTCATGAAGCAGCATCGGCAGCTCCCACATCCCCGGCATCACCGTCAAGTTCGTGGGCCGTCGCTCCAGCAGCACCTCCCGGCTGTTCGGTCCGTGCTGCTTGCCGCCTGCGGCGCTCATGCGCACGCTCAAAGCATAAGCCACCACGCGGCTGGTCATCTGCGGCCGCCGGACGGTCTTGTGTTCGCCGCGCGTTTTGCAGTCCCCCTCGATCGGGCATTCCCCGCACCGCGGGCTGCGTGGCGTGCAAACCGTCGCTCCCAGCTCCATCATCGCCTGGTTGAACTCGCCCGGCCGCGCCGTGTCCAGCAGCTGCTGCGCCATGCTTTCGATCTTCTTCCGCAGCACCGCGCCGCCTCCCGTCCTGCTCCCGGCATTCCAGCCCGCCACCCGGCAAAGCACCCGTTCCACGTTTCCGTCCACCACCGCCACCGGCTCGCCATGCGAGATGCTCGCCACCGCGGCGGCCGTATAGGAGCCGATCCCCGGCAGCGCCCGCAGTTCCTCGGCGCTGGCCGGCAGATTCCCTCCCAGGTGCGAGCTAACAAACTGCGCCGCCTTGTGCAGCATCCGCGCCCGGCCGTAGTAACCCAGGCCGCTCCACATCGCCAGCACCTCCTGCTCCGATGCCAGCGCCAGCGAAACCAGCGTGGGAAACCGCTCCATAAACGCCGGGTAGCGCCCCGCCACCACCGCCGCGCGCGTCTGCTGCAGCATGATCTCCGACACCCAGATGGCATACGGGTTCTTGTTGCGCCGCCACGGCAGCTCGCGGCGGTTCCGCGCGTACCACTCCAGTAATCGTCCGCGTAGCGATGCGGCCTTTGCCGGCTCCTCCTCCTGTTTTGCCATGCGCCCAGATTACTGCATCCCGTCCATTCGCCCTGCGCAGTCACCGGCTCCGGGTTCCATTTGCACCGAATTGTGTATTGTCGTACGAGAAAACCTCTGCTAACATTCGAATCCGCATCACCTATTTGGGAGATGATGCCTAGTGGCCCCCTTGTAGCTTCCTTGGTCTCCGCCCACCTCCGAGTAGGCGGGCCACGTTCGTCCACGAGCTCTAGTCCCACAGTTCTGCTGGAGGCACCTTGAAGAACATTGCACTTTGCCTGATGCTTTCCCTGCTGGCCGCGCCCGCGGTCCTGCTCGCCCAAAACCAGACATTCACCTACGGCGCATCGCAGTTCTCCATGCTCGGGGCCGGTCAAACCTCCGGCGGATCGTCGCATCCGGTTGCCATGCCCGTCAGGAACGCCCCGTCCCAGCCCTTCTCGCGCCTGGCTCTCTCAGGCGGCGTCGGAGCCGGCGGCGTCAACATGCAGGCCGCCGTCGAGGCCAATCGTTACCTCAACATCCGCGGCATCGGCAACTACTTCAAATACACCGTCAACAGTTTCAATGTCAGCGGCAATAACGGGTCCAGTGGCATCGATGTCAACGGCAACGTCAACTTTGCCACGGCCGGAATCGCCCTGGACTATTATCCTTGGCCAAATCACGGCTTCCGTTTGAGTCCTGGAGTCATGCTTTACAACCAGAACCAAATCTCGGCAAGCGGCCTTGCTATCCAGGGAACCAGCATTACGTTGGGCTCACAAAAGTACTATTCCGAAGGCGGCTCCAATGCGATGACGCTCAACGCCAACCTGGGCCTGAACACCCACCAGCAGGCCTTCACCATGACCACCGGCTGGGGAAACATGATCTCCCGCAGGGGCGGCCATCTCTCCTTCCCCGTCGAGATCGGAGCTATCTTCACCGGAGTGCCGACGATCGGCCTTACGATCACCGGCTATGGCTGCACCAGTTCAAGCGATGATGTCAACAGCGGCGCCGTCGGCACCTGCGTAAACATGGCGACCAACACCACCGCGCAGTCGAACTTGAACGCTCAGATCGCCAAGTACAAGAACGACCTGGACCCGCTCAAGGTCTACCCGGTTTTTTCCTTTGGAGTGGCCTACAACTTCAAGATTCGCTAGGTCTCTGACCGCTTGAATTTATATCAACTCCGTGCCCCACCCTTTTCGTCCGCCGCGGCGGACGAAAAGGGGACGGGATCTTCCTCAGGGTGCCCCACCCTCGCGGCGCTCTTGTTCTTGCCGCTAGGGTGGAAGAGCACACTCCCCTGAACCGCTAAGGCCCCCGTCTCTCTACTCCAGCAGCTCTCCCACCAGCCCCGGCGCCGCGTTCAGCGCTGCGTCGATCTGCGCCTGGTCCTTGCCGCCGGCCTCGGCGATCTCGGGTTTCCCACCCCCCGATCCTCCGACCAGCTTTGCCACAGATCCGACCAGCTTCCCCGCCTGAATCCGCTTCGTTAAGCCCGGCGTCACGCCGGCGATGATCGCCACCTTCCCCTCGGGCTGCGCCGAAGCCAGAACCACCACGCCCTCGCCCAGCTTGCCCTTCAGGTTGTCCACCAGCGTCCGCAGTTGCCCGCGGTCGAGCGAATCGGCGCGGTGCACTGCCACCTTCACGCCCTTTACTTCCACCGCTCCCGCCACCACCTCGTCCAGAGCCCCGGCCGCCGACTTCATCCGCAGCTCTTCCAGCTCGCGTTTGAGCCGCTTCAATTCGTCTTCCTGAGCCGCCAGCCTGGCCTTCAACCCATCCGACAGGTTCCCGCCCGCCGAAACAATTTGCGACGTAAACGCCGCCAGCTCGAAGTCCCGCCTAAATGTATCCAAAGACCCCAGCCCGCTGATCGCCTCGATCCTCCGCACCCCGCTCGACACCGACTCCTCGCTCGTCAGCTTCACCAGCCCGATCTCGCCCGTCGCCGCCGTATGCGTTCCGCCGCACAGCTCCGTCGAGAAGCCGTCCGCGAGCCGGATCACACGCACCTTGTCCCCGTACTTTTCGCCGAACAGAGCCATCGCGTGGTACTCGTTCACCGCCACGTCGATCGGCACGTCCTCGATCGTCTCCACCTTCGCGTTGGCCAGCACCTCGCGGTTCACGATCGTCTCGATCTCTTCGAGCTCCTCGTCGGCCACCTGCGCGAAGTGCGAAAAATCGAACCGCAGCCTGTCCGGATGCACCGCCGACCCCGCCTGCTTCACGTGCGTGCCCAGAACCTGCCTGAGCGCCGCGTGCAACAAATGAGTCCCCGTATGGTTGCGCCGGATCGCATCGCGCCTCAGTCCATCAACAGCGGTGTTCACGTGATCGCCGACCGCAAGGTCCTGTTTCAGAGTCGCCTTGTGCGCCCGCACGCCCTGCACCGGCAGCACGCAGCCTGTGATCTCCGCAACAGTGGAATTTCCGTCCAAAGCCAGGAAAAAACCAGTGTCGCCAACCTGCCCGCCCGAGTCTCCATAGAAGCTCGTGTGGTCGAGAACGACCTCGACCTCATCGCCCGCCTTCGCCGCCGGAACTCCCACGCCCTTCTTCACAATGGCCAGCACTTCGCAGTTCGTCGAGTTCGTCTGCCGGTATCCCTCGAACACCGTCTTCGGCAAATCGCGAAACGCCGGGCTCGCCGTCTTCTGGCTTCCGCCCTTCCACGAAGCCCGCGCCCTCGCCTGCTCCTCCGCCCGAGCCGCTTCGAACCCAGCTTTGTCGAAAACGACACCCGCGTCCCTACACGCATCGGCTATGAAGTCCTCGGGCAATCCATAGGTTTCGTAAAGGTGGAACGCACGCATTCCACGGAGTAATGGGCGTTCGAGTGGGCGCTCTGAAAACTCTCTTACCGGTGCATAACCCGCATCCTCTGCAAACTTCTCAAACCTGTCTACATCTCTGCTAAGTCGATATTCCTCGATCGCTGAGGCAATATCGCCGTTCAACTTAGCGAGCCCAGCGTTCAGCACTCGGTCAAACTGCCTCTCCTCCGCCTCCACCACCTTTGCCACGCGCTCCGCCGAATCCGTGAGCTCCGGATACGCGCCCTTCATCAAATCGCGTACGGCAAAGACCATCTCAAACAGGAACGGCTTCTCCTGCCCCAGCAGCCGCCCATGCCGGATCGCCCGCCGCAGGATCTTCCTCAGCACGTACCCGCGCCCCTCGTTCGACGGAAGCACGCCGTCCGAGATCAAAAACGTCGCCGCGCGCGCATGATCCGCAATAATCCTCAAACTGGCGTTCTGAAGGAGCTCCGCTGACTCCGCTAACCCCGCTAACTCCGCTGCCCTCTCAATCAGCGGCGTGAACAGGTCCGTCTCAAAGTTCGAGACCTTCTCCTGCAGCACCGCCGCCACCCGCTCCAGCCCCATCCCCGTATCCACGCACGGCTTCGGCAGCGGCGTCAGTTTGTAGCTCGTCTTCCCGGCCGCGTCCGTCACCGCCGAGCGATCGAATTGCATGAAAACGAGGTTCCAGATCTCCACGTACCGCGCCTCGTCTTTGCCGAAAGGCAAATCCACTCCCGGCGTCTCGGCCGCCTCGATCCCCATGTCGTAGAAAATCTCAGAGCACGGCCCGCACGGCCCCGTCTCGCCCATCTGCCAGAAGTTGTCCTTGAGCCCGTACTCGTGAATCCGCTCCTTTTGGACGCCCGCCTCGATCCAATACCCCTCGGCCTCGTCGTCCCGCGGAACCCCGTCGGCGCCCTCGAAAATGGTCACGTACAGCCGGTCTTTCGGTATCCCCATCCACTCCGGGCTCGTCACCAGTTCCCACGCAAACCGGATCGCGTCGCGCTTGAAGTAGTCTCCGAACGAGAAGTTCCCCAGCATCTCGAAGAACGTATGATGCCGCCGCGTAAAGCCCACGTTTTCCAGGTCGTTGTGCTTGCCGCCCGCCCGCACGCACTTCTGCGACGTCGTCGCCCGCGTGTACTCGCGCTTCTCCGCTCCCAGGAAAAGATCCTTGAACTGGTTCATCCCGGCGTTGGTGAACAGCAGTGTCGGATCATTGGCCGGCACCAGCGACGACGAGTGCACCCTGCGGTGCCCCTTCGACTCAAAGAAGCTCAAAAACAGCTCGCGAATCTCGTTTCCCGTGCGCAATTGCATGACTCTCTTAGTGTAATGGCCCGCAGGGTCGTCCCGTCGGTGCCGGTCTCAGGCCCTTCAGTTGCCTAAAAATAAGGTTCCGGAACTTTGCAGATAATTACGAGCCTTTATCGCACAATCGAATCGGGTGGTCTTCAGACAGGGTCTTCGGTCTCGGCTGGCTGCTCGGCGGCACTAAAGCGGTTCCAGGGTTGCTGTACCGCGGAGCCTCTTCGCGAAGTCGACGCGACCATCAGGGAGCGGCGACCTTGAATGCACTCGGAGATGGGTACACGTACCCTGGAACCGCCGTAGAAAGGCGTCCAACCGTGCTGCTGGAACCGAAATGAATTAAGTACTTTTTTCTGAATACCCCAGGGGGTATATTGTCTTGTCTAACTATTTTAGAATCAACAAATCGATCACAAAATCGCGGTCAAAAACGGTCGATTTTGGTATCGAACTTTAGCCCTTTCGAGCCGGTTTTCGCGGAATAGACCGCGCAATCGAAGCTTTACTTTTCGTGTGTCTCCGCGTGGGTGCCCACCCTCGCCGCTTCGTTGGTTTTGCGGCTAGGGTGAGCGGGGCGTGTCACTCTTCGTGCGTCTCGCCGTCCACCTGCTCCAGCGCCGCCAGCGACTCGTCCCCCACATCCCACTGGCGCAAAATCTTGTAGATGGTTCCCGTTGAGAAACCCGCCGTCACCAGCCGCCGGACCACGCGCGCCGTCTCGCGCTCGTTGGTGGGTTTCCCGATGCGCTTCCGCTCCAGGTGCTCCCGCGCCAGCTTCTCCTCGCTCGCCCCGCCGTAGCGCGCGTCGATGACCTGATCCACAAGCTCACGCGCAACGCCCTTCTGTCCGAGCGCCTGCCGCACCCGCCGCGCGCCCAGCTTCTCGTTCTCCTGACGCAGCCGCGCGTAGGTCTCGGCAAAGGACGCATCGTTGAGGTATCCGTGCTCCTTCAGCCGCGCCACCACTGCCGCCACCGCCGCCTCGCCTTGCGCCCCCGGCTCGGCCCGCTGCGCCATCAACCGCCGCAACTCCGCCTCGGTCCGCATCTGCCGCCCCAGCGCCCTCACGGCGTAGCTGTACAGCCCGCTCTCGTCAAGCGATGCCTTCATCTTCGCTGCCTTGCGTGCAAATGCCATTGGCGCTTCTTATCTGATCCCTGTTCCCTGATCCCTGTTCCCTGTCTTCGTCCACTCATCCACCCAGTCGTTCACCGTCTTATACCAGAGCTGCGCGTCCTGCGGCTTCAGCACCCAATGGCCCTCGTTGGGGAAATACAGCATCTTCGACGGCACGCCCAGCATTTGCAGTGTGTCGAAGAGTTGGAACCCCTCGCTCACGTCGAGCCGGTAGTCGAGCTGCCCGTGAATCACCAGCGTCGGCGTCCTAAAGTTCTTCGCGTAGACCGACGGCGACCACTTGCGATACGGATTCTCGCTATCGGGTTTTCCGTAGTAATCCCACGGATGCCCGCGGAACTCCCAGATGTTGAACCAGTCCTCCTCGGTGGTGCCGAAGGCCGACTCGGCGTCGAACATGCCGTCGTGGCTCACGATGCATTGGAAGCGGTCCGTGTGCCCCAGCACCCAGTTGGCCATGTATCCGCCGTAGCTCGCGCCCAGCGCGCACTCGCGCTCCTTGTCGATGAACGGATAGTGCTGCTCGGCGTAGTCCAGGCCCTCCATCAGGTCCGTAAACGGCTTGCCGCCCCAGTCGCCGTTCACACCGTCCACGATCGCCTGCCCGTATCCCGTCGACCCGCGCATATTGATCATGACGACGACGTATCCGTTCGCCGCAAACAGCTCCGCGTTCCAGCGGTAGCTCCAATCGTCGCCCCAGTTCCCCTGCGGCCCTCCGTGAATCAGAAACTTCACCGGATACTTCTTCTTGGCGTCGAACCCCGGCGGCCGGATCAGAAAGCCCTCCAGCTTCGTCCCATCCTTCGCCGTAAACCAGAACGACTCCATCGCGGGCAGATCGAGCTGCGCCAGCAGCTCGTCGTTCAAGTGGGTCGCTGCCGGGCGATCAGACTCGCACTCTTCGTCGTTTGCGGAATTCCCATTAATCCGCGTAGGCGGGCAGAGTTCACGACCAGTTGCATAGACAACCTCTGAGGGGCGGTCCACTCTCATCCTTGTTGCTAGCAGTCCATCGGGGATTTCGACAGTTGGCCGATCCAAATGAACCGGAATGACTTTCAAATCGCTGTATTCACCATGACTTGCAACGAGAGCAGGTTCTGCCAAGTCGATCCAGACCTGGTAGATGTCCTCTTCTCCGTGATTGCCGCTTGAGAAATAGATGGAGTGCGAACCAAGCCCCCACTCAAACTCATCCACCCAATTGTCAAACTTTGGCAACAAGTCCCTGATCGTCTTCGTCGCGCGGTCGTAAAGCACCAGCCGAAATTTATCGCTCTCATATCCCGCCCGCGCCTGGCTCCGCCACGCCAGCCACTTCCCGTCCGGCGAGTATGCCGGATCCGAATCCCCGCCCGGCGACGTGCTCACCTTCCTGGGCTTCGCATTCGGATCGGTCAGGTCCAGCGTGAAGATGTCCGAGTTCGTCGAGATCGCCTCGTCGTCCACCAGCTTCTCGGTGAATGCCAGTTCCTTCGAGTCCGGCGCAAAATTACACCCGCATCCCGAGCCTTCGAGCGAAAACGGCGGTACATCGTGCGTGTCGCCCGGGTTCAGATCCCGCATCGCGCCCGTCTCCACCGAAACCAGGAAGAGGTGGCTCCGCTTGTCACCGGTGAAGTGGTCCCAGTGCCGGTACATCAGATGCGTCCAGATCTGCGCCTTCACCGGGTTCGCGGCCGCCGCCTTGTCGCGATCCGCGTTGCACGCGTTGCCGGTCTTGAAGTCCGCGGCCGTGATCGGTGGACAGTCTGGATATACTCCAGAGGTAAAAACCACGGAGTGGCCGTCCGGCGACCACTTCGCGTTGTCCGCCTCGGTCGCAATCGCCGTCAGCTTCTTGGCATTGCTTGTTGCGCCCGTCGCCGCATCGAAGTCCGCCAGCCACACCTGCTGCCCGCCCTCGCGGCTCGATAGGAACAGAATCCGCTTCCCATCCGGTGCAAACTGCGGCCCGCCGTCGCCCGGCTGCGCAACGGCCAGCTTGATGGGCTCACCTCCGGCGATCGCCTGCAGCCACAGCTCCGGTGTCTTCGTGTTCGCCGCCAGGTTCACTGTCGTCACGGAATACGCCAGCCATTTGCCGTCCGGCGAAACGGCCGTCTCGCCCAGACGCTTCATCTGCATCATGTCCTCGAAGGTCATGGGCCGCTTGGCCGCCGCCGCCGGCGCCGGCACGGCGGACGAGGCCCCGCCTGCGGGCGTTGCGGCTTGCGCGTTACAAATCAATGGAAGAACGAAGACGACGGCAGGAATCAAAGCAAGAGAGCGTCTGCGCATAGGGGATCCTCAACGCACGGAGCCGATCCCGCCTCCGCGCGAAGAAAAAGTGTACACCGGGAAGACAGTTCGAAGTTCACAGTTCGTAGTTGCGCACGCTCGACTGCCCTGCAACTGTGAACTGCGAACTAAGAACTGTGAACCGCCCGCTGTTACTTGTACTCGTCGCCTACCAGCCGGAACGTGATCGTTCCCCAGAAGAGCCGCGCGCGCATCTGCACCGGCAGGTGCTTGTCGTCGTCGGTGTACCAGATCCAGATGTTGCCGCGGTTCTTCACCACGCCGGCGTCGGCCGTCGGCTGCACGCGGATCGTATGGAACGTGCCGAGCGAGGTCTTCACCTCCTCGCGGCCTTCCACTTTCATCGTCACCTGCACCGTGCGCTGCGCGTCGGCGAGGGGGATGACGAAATTGTGCCCCAGCACCAGGGACTGCGACGCGGCGTAGAACACGCCGGTCAGCAGATCGGTCAGGCAGCCTTGGACCGGCGCTTCGACGTGTTTGGTCTGGCCGGTGACCATGTTCTTTTCGTCGAGAATCGATTTCGAGTTGCCGTAATCGAGCCGCAACGTGGAGTTGATCTGCCGCCGTCCCTCCACCGTCTGCTTGTCGAAATTGTAGGTGCAGCCCTTCTCGCGGTCGAAGTCCGACTGGAAGTTGTCCGCCACGTGAAACAGCAGGTTGATGGCCCCGCTCGTGTAGGCCGAGGCAACGATGCGCTCGCGGTCGCCGGCGGTCTCAAAGCGGATCACGGCCGTACCGGCGGGAAAGACGCGCCAATCCACGGCGTAGGTGAGGGTCTGCCGCTGGGGAAAATTAAAGCCGGCGCGCGGCGGGGTCAGAATGGCGGGGTTCTGCCCATGCAGCCCGGCCGCCAGCATGGCGGCGAAAAGAAGGAGGCATGAGTGCGCGCGTTTTCTCACTTTTCGGCTTGGCTCCTTCTCGATTGAGCTGATTCCTGTTCTTGCGGCTTCAACGACGCGGAAAACGCTCATCGGGCAAGGTGCAAGAGAAACTCCAGCACCGGCCGCAGGAAGAGCAGGCTCAGGTAGAGCAGCACAGCACCCAAAGCAGCATTGTACTCGCGGTGCTGGAAGTAAAGGGTGAAGGAGAACCCGCCGCCGGGGCCGCGGGTAACCGCCTGGAAAACATCCGCGGCGCCTGCTCCTTCGTCCAGCCTGGCCGGAGTCAGGCGCGGAAGAAAGCGCGGCACGCTGCGGCAGTATCGATCGAACTCGGGAAACGTGGCGCGCAAGAACCCCTCCTCCGACGCGATCACAGGAACATAAATGAGCGCGAATCCAGCCGCAAGCAACACCGCCACGGGCCAGCTTGCAAGCGCCACGGCAAAACCCGCGGCGATCAGTGTCGATCCCAGATAGAGCGGGTTCCGCGTGTGAGCGTACGGCCCGGTCACCGTCAGCTCGCGGTTCTTCTTTACCGTGCCCGACGCGGCCGCGCGCAGCGCCAGCCCCGGCAGAACCAGCGCAAGGCTCCATGCGATAGCGGCAAAGTGCGGCGGACGCCGCGCGACCTCGACCAGGTACACGGCCGCCGTGACAAAACCGAGCGGAACGCGAATGCGGCGCGCGATCCTCTGCCAGGACCATTGCGTGGAGCGGGCCTTTGGAGGGGTTTCTTGGCGATTTTGGGCGCTCATCCGATCTTCTCCTCCGCCAGCAGCTCGCCGGCGGCGCGGAGCACGTCGTCCGGCGAGATGGTGAGCAGGCCGGCCTCGGGCGCTTCGCGGCGCGTGTGGTCGCGGCGGCTGTCGGGATTGCGCAGCACCCGCGCGCGCGTGCCGAAGGGGCCGTTGCGGCTCGGATCGGTGGGTCCATAGATGCCGACCACCGGCCGCCCCAGCGCGCAAGCCAGGTGCAGCGGGCCGGTGTCTCCGCCAATGCAAAGCGCGATGCGCCGAGTGAGCGCGATCAATTGCGGCAGCGTTGCGATGAGGGGAACTGCCGCGCCCTTGGCGGCGACTGCCGCGGCCAGCGCCACTTCGCCCGGCCCCGCATTCACCACCACGCGCAGCCCCCGCCGCGCCAGTCCGGCGGCCACGGCTTCGTAGCGCTCGGGCGGCCAGCGCTTGGCGCCCCAACCGGCGCCCGGAACCAGCATCGCGATGGGCCGCGCCTCGGCGGCGAACGTTGCGGCCAGCCAGTCGCTGCACCATTGTTCGGCTTCGCCATCGACGGGCAGCAGCGGCTTCGCGGCCGCCAGCTCATCGCCGGCCACAGCCGAGGCCAACTCCACGTCCTGCTCGATCACGTGAGCGCCTCGCGTCGTCACGCGCTCCGTAAACAACCACCGGGCGGGCCACTCGCGCGGCTCGGCCTCGCCGATGCGCCTCCTGCATCCGCTCATGCGCGCAATGACAGCCGAGCGGATCGTTCCCTGCAGGTCGACGACCACGTTGTACTGGGCGGCGCGCAGCTCCTGGCGTAACGCGCGAATCTCGCTCCGCGTTTTGCCGCTCAGCGGACGGCGCTTCCACTCGCGCACCCGCGCCAGGTGCACCCGGTCGACGAGCGGCATCTCCGGGCCTCGCTCGGCTTCATTGGCGCGGTCGCAAGGGGCCGGCGCAGGCTCGCTGTTCCCTGTTCCCTGTCCTCTGTTCCCTGCTTTAAGCAGCGGCTCCCATCGCGGATCGACGACCCAGCCGATCTGCCAGTCGGGATGCGCTTGGCGCAGAGCCGTCACCGCGGGAAGCGCGTGCAGAATATCTCCCATCGCGCCCAGACGGACCACCAGCAGACGGAATTGGGATTGGGTGTGCAAATCTTGATTTTCGCACACGAACAACCCGCCTGTGCGCATCTCGCCCTGCTCCGCGGGCCGGCACGCGGCCGGCCGGAACGGAGCGGAACTGCGGCCGCCCTTGGGGGAGCGGCCGCTTGCCTAGAACTGTAGCTTGGCGCCGAACTGGATCTGCCGCGAAGTGGTCGAGGTTGCCGTAATCACGCCTGCGGTGGGCGAGATGCCCGACGTTGCTGACGTATAGACCACCTCGTTGGGCGTGAGGAAGTTGGTGTGGTTGAGGATGTTGAAGAACTCGGCGCGGAACTGGAAGTCGAACCGTTCCGCGATGTGTGTGTTCTTGACCGCGGAAAAGTCCAGATCCGTAAGCCCGGGTCCGGCCAGCGAGTCGCGCTTCACGTTGCCGTAGGTGCCGTAAGTGGTGCTGCCGCCGCTCGAATTCGCCACGCTGACCGTGGGCTGGATGAAAGCGCTGGGATTGAAGTATTCGCCTGCTGTGTGCGGATACAGATTGCCGGCGAACGATGGGTTCCAGTTGGGGCGGATGGGGTTCCGCGTGTCGCCGTTGCCGGGCGGGTTGTAGCCCAACTGCGGCGAGAAGGGGAAGCCGGTTTGTGTGGTCAGGATCGCGCTTGCCGTCCAGCCGCCGGCTAGAAGGGCCTCCGGGCCGGATGAGCGGTTGACGAATCGCCGATTGGGGCCGAACGGCAGGTCGTAGCTGCCGTTGAACGAGGCAGCATGGCGTACGTCGGTCGCGGCTGGGCCCCAGTCCCACTTCGACTGCAGCGGGAACTCGACATATGCCGGCGTGTTGCCGCTCACGCTGGTGTTCCACGCCGACCCGTCGTCGAGGTTCTTCGACCATGTGTAGTTGCCGCGGAGCTGGAAGCCGTTGCCGTAGGTGCGTCGCGCGTCGATCTCGAGCGCGTTGTAAAGTCCCACGCCCTGCGAGACCCACGACGTGGTGTTGGCCAGGCTCGGATTCGCCAGCGCGGTGCTGGGATAGTAAACCTGGCCCGAAGACGTATAGGACGGAATGGGCTCGTTCATGTCCTCCGACAGGATTTGGTGGTATGCGTGCCATCCTACGTAACCGGCGGTCAGCGATGTGCGCGGAGCGATCTCCTGCTCCACGCGCAGACTCCAGCTAATCACCGCGGGCGTGGCCAGGTCGGGCTGCACGTTACTCGGCGAAACCTTGGCTGTCGAGGGCGGCGGCACGCCCGCCGTAAAGTTCAGGCTCGAGACGGCGACATTCTTGATCGACTCGGCCGTGTTGTAGGGCGCGGTCTGGTCGAGCCGGTAATCGAGCGTGTCGAGCAGGCCGTGATACAGCCCGAAGCCTCCTCGCACGGCCGTTTTGCCGTTGCCCCACAGGTCCCAGGCAAAGCCAACGCGCGGGTTGGGCAGGAACTTCGCCCGGTTGGTCCACAGCGCCGAGCCGCCCACGACGGGCGTGGTCACGAGGACGCCGCTGATAATCGCGTAATTCGAGGCCCGCGACTGCGACTCGTTCCATCCGTCGGTGGATTCCAGCCGAAAGCCCGCGCGCACCTCGAGCCGCTGCGTCACCTTGATCGTGTCCTCGAGGAACTCCGCGGCCTCCAGCGAGCGCCAGCCCAGCTTCGTCGGCGCGGGAACCACGGTGAATGTGGCCACCGTCCCCTGCAGAAACGTGGTGAGCGTCGAGAACGAGGCCTGCCCGTACTGGTACTGGGCGAGCAGGTCGTTGGCCTGCACACGCTCGAGCCACACGCCGCCCTCGATCTGCTGGCGCCCCTTCGACCAGTAGACGTGATCGTCTTCGGTGAGCAGGTTTCGCGCGGTGCGGTTGTTGCTGCCGGTGTTGGCGCCGGCGCCAGTGATCGTCGATGCGCCGTTCGAGGCCGTGCTGCCGCTGATGACGATCGCACCCACCGGATCGCCCGACACCCAGCCTGGAACGCCGCTCACCGGCACCAGCCCGGTGAAGAAGTAGCTGCCGCGCGAGGCACCGAAGCGCGCCGTGTTGAGCAGCGAAGGCGAGAAGACGTGCTGCTCCTGCACGCTGGCCACCTGCTCGCGCAGGCTCTCGTTGTCGTAGCTCAGCGGATTGGCCGACGGCGTGTTGGCAGAGCTGGCATCGACCGTGTAGACGGCGAAGAGAAGATCCTTGCTGCTCAGGTTATCGTCGAAGCGCGTGGTGCCGAAGTCCTCGGTTATATGTTGCGGGGGATGGCTGAAGGCCTCGGCAATGCCGCTGGGGTTTCCGTTCGAGAGCAGCTCCGGCCCGTTCTGGGCCGGCCACAGATTCAGCAGCGAAGCGACCGACGAATTGACGCCCACGGACTGCTCCTCCCCGGAGGAGTTGGGCACATATCCCTGCCGCGCCTCGTTGTCGGGAACCAGCGTCACCGCGCTCAATCCCCACGCCTGGCGGAAGCCCTCGTAGTTGCCGAAGAGAAAGAGCTTGTTGGTGCGAATCGGCCCGCCGAGCGAGCCGCCGAACTGGTTGCGCTGGAACTCGGGAATCGATCCCTGGTCGAAGTAGTTGCGCGCATCGAGCGCGCTGTTGCGCAGGAACTCGAAGGCGGTGGCGTGCAGCTTGTTGGTGCCCGACGAGGTCACGATGCTCACCTGCGCGCCATCGCGCTTGCCGTACTCGGCGCCGTAGGTGTCGCTCACCACGTTGAACTCGCGCACCGCGTCCACGCCCAGCAACTGCCCGCTCGTGCCGCCGGGCGTCACGTTGATCAGCGACGCGCCGGTGTACTCGATGCCGTTCAGAAGAAAGAGATTGTCCTGCGGGCGGCGTCCGCCGACGGCGAACATGTTGCCGACCGAGGAGTTCGAGGTGCCCGTGCCGCCCGAGCGCTCGTTGGTGTAATTCACGGCGCCCGGATTCAGCGTCAGCAGCTCGTCGTAGCTGCGCCCGTTCAGCGGCAGTTCCTTCACCTGGCGCTCGTCCACAAGTCCGGCGGTTTGCTGCGTCGAAGTGTTCACGCTCGACTCCGAGGCGTCCACGACCACCTCCTGCTTCACCGACGCCACGGCGAGCGCGAAGTTCACCGGCAGGCTCTCGCCCACGGTGAGCGTGATTCCGGTCTGCTCCTGCCGCGAGAAGCCGTTGTGCTCGACGGCAATGGTGTACGGACCGACCGTCAGCGACGGCGCGAAGAAGCGGCCCTCGGAGTCGGTCACCAGCACACGGGTGGCGCCTGTTTCCGCCTGGCGAACAGTGACCGTGGCGCCCGAAAGAACCGCGCCGGAGGAATCGCGGACGACTCCGGTGACGGTTGCGCCCATAACCTGCGCATGGGCTGCAATGGATGCGGCCAGCAGAAGAACAACCGCCGCAACAAAGAAGAATCCTGGTTTGCGTTTCACTTGTGACCTCCTGAATGAACAGCCGGCGGGGGATACGCCGTCTGGGTGATGCTGAGCCGTGTCTCGCGGCCCGGTTAGAGAGGCGCAGCCGTCGATTCGGTTGCGCTGGTTTTCTTGGGGATCGAGCTTTGGGAGGGATCGATCAGCGGCAACAGCGACAACAACAGCGCGAGGCCCGCAGGGATGCGGCGCGATGGGAGCGCGTGTTGTGCCTGATTTGGTTCATGTCTTTCCGTTTGGATCGCTGTTCGGGCAAGAAAAAAGCCGCGTCGGCAAATGCTGAATCGCGGCGGGTCGTTGCGCTGGTTCCGGCGAGCTTGGCTCAGGCACACGACAGCCGCGTCGCGCAACAACATGCGCGCACCGCCGCCGGGTTGAGCCGGAACATCATGCGTTGACTATATAGAAGGCCGAATCCACCGTCAAACTCCCTGCGGCCGGACTTTGGACGGCTCCGCCCTTCATCGTTTGAAGATGTCGATCGGCTGGGCGAAGTCGGTGATGCGGATGCGGCGGAGGCGTTCTTGCCTACCGGTTCAGTTCCGGATGCTCGGAAAGGCTCAGGATGTTTCCGTCGGGGTCTTTGAACCATGCGACTCGCGCGCCGGTGGGCGCGGTCCAAATCCCGAGGTCGTCTTGCTTCATGAAGTCGTAGCGCTCGAAGCGGACTCCAGCTTGCTGGAGCTCCTTCACCGCGGCGGCGATGTCGCGGACCTGCCAGCCCAGGACCGTGCCGTGGGCGGGCGGAAGCTCCTTGGCCATTCCGAGACGGATCATGATGCCGTTGGCGTCGAAGACTAACGCGAAGGGTGGCTCCTCGGAGATCAGGCTCAAGCCGAGCGTGTCGCGATAGAAAGCTTTGGCGCGTTCAACGTCGACAATGGTCGCGAAGCCAACGATGTTGCAGTTGCCAAGGCGGGAAGGTTGCGGCATGGCTACTGGATGACGGTCCGCAGGCTGCCGGTGCAAAGAATTCTTCGAAGCGCTGGGGTCCGGCTCTCAGCGCTTGAAAATGTCGATCGGCTGGGTGAAGTCGGTGGCCCGGATGTGGCGGGCGAGCGACGGGTGCTGGCGCTGGAGCTTCAAAACCATCTCCCAGGCCACGCGGCGGTAGCTGAAGTGGCCGGCCGGCGCGGAGCGCAGCTCGGAGATGTACTGGGCTTCGGCGAAATCCATTTTGAACAGCGCGCGAATTCGCGTTGCGAGCGGGTAGAGGTAGGCGGCTGATTGGGCCGCCTCGGGCGCCAGGCTGGCGCCGACGACACCGGCCGCCAGGTGCGCGGACTCGATGGCGCCGCGGAAGTCGGACAAAACGCCGGCTTCGGCGAGAATGTCGGGGCGGCCTTCCGGAGAGGCAGGCAGGTCGCCCGGGCCCGGAGTCTCGTAGCCGTGGCGGGCGGTGAAGTCCTGGACGATCTGGATGCAGCGGCGATGGCGGTGCAGGTCGCGGAAGCCGCCGATGTCCATCAGGATGTCGAAGCGGAGAGCGGCTCCGGCACGGAAGGCGCGAAGGGCCTCGTCGTGCTGGCCGCGGTGGCGGAGGCCAAGCTCGGCGATCTCGGCCGTGCGGGCGGCGGGCAGCCCGGCAACGACGTCTCGGATCTGCCGGTATGGGTGGTGGCTGACGGAGTAGAGCAGGGTGGCGGCAATCTCGACTTCGAGGGTCTCGGTGCGCTCCACCAAGTCGACCAGCGGGGCCGCTGCGGGCGGATTGTCCTTGAGAATCTCGGCCGCCGCCTGGGCCAGATCGGCCTGGGTCTGGACGAGGTACTGGCTCGGCTGCGCGTATTTGACGAGTGTCGGCGCGGTACGGATGTCGCGGGTGAAGAGGCGGGCAGCCTCGGCAGCCAGTTCGAGTGCGCCTGGGCCTTGAAGCTGGTCGAGCTTCTCGACGAAGGCCTGGGCGGCGCGGCCATTCAGGTTCCAGGCCGGACCGGTGGCGGCCTCGCGGAGCTTTTCGCCGATCAGGCGGACCTCGGCGGCGGGATGGGAGAGCAGCCGGCAAACCTGCGTCTCCAGCGTCCGCGCGCTCACGATCTGCCCGAGCGAGGTGTTGGTGGCCAGCGGCAGCAGGTAGCGGGCGACGTCGAAGGCGCGGGCGCGGAGGGTGCGCTCGTAGGATTCGGGCTTGATGTTCTCGGGGCGCGGAACGCGGCGGCGCAGCAGATCGACGACGGCCTCGCTGGTGCGCTGATAAGTGGCAAATAGCTTATCGATCGTTTGGGCGTAGAGCTTCTGGGCGGCGGTGTCGGCGGCAAAGTCGGGAAAGTACCAGCCGGACTCGAGGAAGTTCTGGTAGCGGGTGGACCGCTCCTGGCCGTCCCAGCGCGTCTCGTCGACGACGGCAATGGCCGCCAGCAGGCTCAGCCGCTCGACGGCGAAGGCGATGTGGGCCAGGTCGGCGATGGAACGGTGGCCGTATTGGAAGTAGAACGTGCTGAGGAACTGCTCGGCGCGCTGGGAGCTGATCTCGGCTAGCGACTCGCGCATGGAAAGCGCCGAGCGGGAGTACTTGGCCATGGCGAAGGCGAGGATCTCGGGGTCGGCACCGTGGACGGCAAAGACCTCGGTTTGGTTCCGGGCGGCAGGGGAGCGAGAAGATTCACTGGACATAAGGATGGTCTCGCGGACAGAATACGGCATGAGGGAGCGCCCGCGCCCGAGCGGTGCCGCTATCCCATCCGGAAGGCGAATCCCAACAGAAAGTGCAAGAGCGGGAACGCCCCGGGCGCACGGGAGTATCCATGCGGGAGTATTTGGTGCGCACGTCGCACAAGCCGCGGCCCTTACCGGCGGGCCGCTGGGCAGTCACCCAGCGATGGAACGACCTGCTCTTTGCGCATTGGCCGATCGCTGCCTCGCGGATCGAAGCGCTGCTCCCCGATTGGCTTGAAGCCGACACGTTTCAGGGCTCGGCCTGGCTGGGGGCAGTGCCCTTCTGGCTGGACCGCATCAAGATCCGCGGGGTTCCGGTGATTCCCGGAATCCGGATTCGCCCTGACCTGAATCTGCGGACTTACGTGCGCGACCGGATCACCGGGACTCCGGGGTTCTACTGTTTTTCGGTGGATTCGAGCAGCCTGTTTGCGGTCACGGCGGCCCACCTGATGTATCACCTGCCCTATTGCCTGGCGGAGATGCGCCTGGAGCCGCGGTCGGAGCGGGAGTTCGCCTTTTACAGCCGCCGGCGCTTCTCGCAAAACCAGGTGATCTTTAAGGCGCGGTACCGCGGCCTGGGCCCGACACGAAGGACCGCCGAAGCGCCGCCCGGCTCCTTCGAGTATTTCTTTTCTGAGCGGCCGTGCCTGTTCTCGACCAACCGGGCAGGCCAGCCCATCCGCGCCAATCTGCACCACGTGCCGTGGCCAATGGAAGAGGCGGAAGCCGAGATCGAGCGCAACGACCTGGCTGCGGCCGTGGGTCTCGAACTGCCGGATCGGGAGCCGGTCCTGCACTACTCGCGGCGGCTGGCCGTGTATGTGTGGCCTGCCGAGCTGGTGCGTCCGGCGCTTGCCGGCCGGCCGGTGCCCGTGGCCGCCACGCCAACGTAGAGGGGCGGCCTCTGGCCGCCAGTTCCTGGCTTACAGCATCCTGGCCTGGCGGCGAATTGTGCGTGAGCGACCGATCGTTTGCTCCATGCTGCGGCCGGAAATCCCAAGAACATGCGAGTTGGGCGTCTGCGCGGCCCGTTTATAATCGGGCGTGGAAAGGTGCGGACTTCTCCGCGCAGAGGTCAATAAGAACATGGGAGATCTGCAGGGAAGGATTGCGCTCGTGACGGGCGGGGCGCAGGGGATCGGGCGCGCGATTGCCGAGGAGCTGGCCGCGGCCGGAGCGGTGCTGGCGCTGGCCGACGTGAACGAGGCCAAGCTGGCCGAAACCGCGGGCGAGCTGAAGGCACAGGGGATCGATGCCACGCCGTTCACCGTCAACGTGTCGAGCCGGGAGTCAATCGAGGCCGGGGCCAAGGCCATCGTCGAGAAGTTCGGCAAGGTCGAGATCCTGGTCAACAACGCCGGCATCACCCGCGACAACCTGATGCTGCGCATGAAGCCCGCCGACTGGGACCTGGTGCTGAGCATCAACCTCACCGGCGCCTTCCTGCTGACGCAGGCTCTGCTGAGCCCGATGCTCAAGAACCGCTGGGGTCGCATCGTGAACATCGCCAGCGTGGTGGGCCGCGCGGGACAGGCAGGCCAGGTGAATTATGCTGCCTCGAAGGCGGGGCTGATCGGCTTGACCCGGTCGCTGGCGCGCGAAGTGGCATCGCGGGGCATCACCGTGAACGCCGTTGCGCCAGGCTTCATTGAGACGCCGATGACCGCCGTGCTCACCGAAGAGCAGACGAAGGCCATGCTGGCCACGGTGCCGCTCGGCCGGCGCGGAACACCGAAGGACGTGGCGCAGGCAGTCAAGTTCCTGGCCTCCGATGCCGCCTCCTACATCACCGGGCACGTGCTCGACGTGAACGGCGGCATGTTTATGGGCGGCTGAGCGCGCCGCGGCCGCTTCGCCTGACGGCGAGCACCTTGCTCGCCGTCGATCTTCCGATTCGAGATCCATTGAACTCGGCGCACACCGATCCGTGCTAGGATTCCCTGCAAGTTTGAACTCCTGCCATCGGAGGAATCCTATGAACGAGCCGGGTATGCCTACGCCTGCGGTTTCGCCTTCTCTGACCGCGCCGCCTAATCGGCCGCCAAGCTTCGGCCAAGCCCTGGACCGGGTCTACCGTTTGGTGCGCGCCAACCTGGGCCCATTTATCGGGATAGGATCGTTGCCTGCCGGGGTCATGATTGTGCTCTATCTGGCGATGATCGCTGGAATGCTCGCCATCGTGCAGCCCTGGCATCCGCCGAACCGGGCGGCAATCCCCGGGGAAATGGTCTTCTTCTTCGCCGCGTTGCCGGTTGTCTACCTGCTTCTTCTTCTGGTATTCGCGCTGTATCAGCCGGCGGCTATTGCCGGCGCCCTCGATGCGGATGCGGGCACAAAGGTGACGGTTCGCGGCGCCTGGGCCGTGGCTCTGCGAAAGGCCGGGCGCTACATCTGGCTGATGATCCTGACCTGCCTGATCGTTGCGGGGCCGGCAATTCTGCTTGGGGTGATCGTGGCCGGCGGGGTCGGGCTAGCCTTCGCAACCGGAAAAGCCAACTTCGATTCCGGTACGGCATTCCTGCTCATTCCCCTCGCGGCGCTGCTCTACATGGGAGTGGTGGTCTACTCGGTGATTGCTTGCCTCTGGGTGTCCCTTGCCTGCCCGGCATGCGTGGCCGAAGACCTGACGGCAAGGGCGGCAATCGCGCGCAGCTTCCGGCTCACACGCGGAGCCAAGGGCCGGCTCTTTCTGCTTCTTCTCGTGATCTATGCCATCAGCTACGTTGGCATCTTGGTGATCGAGATGGTGCTGCTGTTCTTCGGCTCGCTGGGCGCTCTGGGGTTCATGCTCCTCCACATTCCCCTCAAGCCCTGGGGATTTGCCGGCATCGGCGTGACGGGAATCGTCCTTCTCGCGGCCCTATTCGTCTGGATGACGGTCACCTGGTCGGCGTACTTCACCTCGTTCGCAGTGGTGTATCGCGATCAGCGCCTTCGCGCCGAGGCCGCGGCGCCTGCAGCCGCAGGTGCGCCGGCAGCCATCGGCGGCCCTGGCTCATTGGACGGACCTGCGGCAAACGGATGATGCGCCCTTCTCTCCGGCGCGGCGCTGGCGGACGCGGAAGTGCCGGTTCCGCTCCTCCTTCGTAGAAGGCCCGCAGGCAAATCGGTTGGCGATCCCGGCTTTGAAATTCCCCGCGCGATGTGCCGATAGACTGCTCGGAGGATCGCATGGCGGCGAATGTCGATGTGCCCTGTCCTTCCGCGGACGCGGACGCCAGGCCTGCCGAAGTGGTTCGCTACGTGTCCCGCCAACCGATCCTGGATCTCCAGGGCAAAGTGCGCGCCTACGCACTGCTCTTCGGCGGCGGCGCCGGCAGCCCGGAATCCAACGCCGAAGGCGAGGCGCGCGCCCTTCTCGATTCCACCGTGCTCATCGGCCTGGAGAGGCTGACCGGAGGCTTGCCCGCGTTTGTCCGCTGCACAGCCGCCATGCTGGAAGCCTCGCTCGTCGAAGTCCTTCCCGCCGGCACGACCGTGCTCGAAATCCCCAGCAGCCTTTCTCCCGACCCGGAGCTGATCGACGCTTGCCGCCGGCTGAAGTCCGGCGGTTTCCGGCTGGCGCTGGACAGCTTCGCATGGCAGCCGGGCATCGAGCCCCTGGTCGAGATCGCCGACTACATCAAGGTCGACTTCGCCTCTACCGCGGCATCGGATCGCGCTGTGCTGCTGGCGATGCTCGGCAACTCGCCCGCCGCCCGGATCGCGCAAAATGTCGAATCGCAGGAGCAGTACGCTGAGGCCAGCAAGGAGCGATTTGCCCTCGTTCAGGGCTATTACTTCTGCCGGCCCGCCCTGCTCAAGAACCGCCAGGTGCCGGCCAACCGCCTATCGCAGGTTGAGATCCTTCGCCTCCTCCAGGACGAGAACCTCAACTTGCAGAAGCTGGCGCAACTGGTCAAGCGCGACGCTTCTCTCACCTATCGCCTGTTGCGCTTCATCAACTCGCCGGCCTGCGCCATGAAGCAGGAGATCTACTCCGTGCAGACCGCGCTGCTGGTTGTGGGCGAGGACGCCTTCCGCCGCATGGCCACCCTCGCCATCGCTAGCGAACTGAACTCCGGTCAGCCCCCGGAATTGCTACGCATGGCCTTCGTCCGCGGGCGCTTCTGCGAGCAGGCGTCGATGACCTGCCGCATGGATTGCACCGAGCAGTACCTGCTGGGGTTGATGAGCCTGCTCGCAGCCATGCTTCGCCAACCGATGAAGGACCTGACGCCCCTGCTGCCCCTGCGCCATGAGATTCGGCTCGCGCTCGAGGGCGAGCCGTTGCCCGAGCGAATCCTCCTCACATGGCTCGAGCACTACGAACTCGGCGATTGGGCCGCTTGCGACCAGATCGCGGCCTCGAACCGGCTGGATGCAAACGGCTTGCGGGACTGCTTCGAGGAGGCCGTCCAGTGGGCCGAGGCCGCCTTGCGACGCGAATAGGCGGCCAAGCCGGGCCAAACTCTGCGCCGTGCCTGCGCTCCGGCCCGGCCTGGACGCCGATCCGGCGGCAGGCGCCTCCGGGCCGATGGGAATCCGCGGCGTCCGGCCGCACCAGATGACGATGCCCCGTGAATCCTCTGCGTCCGTGGCTCATCTGAGAAAATAGTGACAGTGAATCCTGTGCCATATTTTTTCTCTCAGCGCACCGCGCCGCGGCTCCTGGCCATGACGGCTGCCGCTTCGCTCTGTATCTTCGCCGCTGCACGGGCAACCGCCCAGAACCCGACGTCGGCGATGAATCCCTTCTGGGGCAGCGTGACCGCCCAGCCTGTGACCGGGGCGCCGCTCAAGCTCTCGCTCGACGACGCCGTCCAGCGGGGACTCAAGAACAACCTCGGCCTGAAGGAGGCCGAAGGCGCCTACAAAACCTACCACGCGGAGAAAACCGAGGCGCTGCAGTTGTTTCTGCCGGCCATCACGCTCACCGGCGATACCGGCTACTACATGCACAACCTTGCCGCCGAGGGCTTCAGTTCGAAAGTGATTTCGGAGTTCGCGTCGCTGTTTCCGGGAGGCACTGTCCCTGCGGGGATGTCCCTGATCACACGCGACGATCTGACCGAGGGCCAGATCCACTACAACGAGATCCTCTTTTCCGGGCCGGTCATCGCGGGCTGGAAGGCGGCGGGCGCAGCGGAGCGGGCGGCGCACTACGCCAACATGTCGGCGCGGGGCGAGGTCGTTCAGCAGGTGGCCGCCGCTTACCTGCGCGCCATCGCCGACCAAAGCGAGGTGGAGAATGCCCGGGCGCTCGTGGCACGGGCGCAGGTTCTCGAGGATCATGCCCACGCGGCGCACGAGGCAGGTACGGCGGCGAACCTCGACGAGTTGCGCGCGCAAGTGCAGCTCGATGCGCAGCAGGCGGCTCTGATCGCGGCTGAGAACCAGCAGGCGAAGGATCTGATCCTGCTGAAACGCGAGATCGGCGTCGATCCGGCGCAGGATGTCGACCTGACTGACCCGGCGCCGTACAGCGAGCTGGCCGCCGACACGCCCGAAGAAGTGCGCGCCGTGGCCTACAAGAGCCGCCAGGACTACCTGAATCTGCAGAGCCAAGCGGTCGCCTACAAGGCCGCGCACGATGTCTACCGCAGCGAGCGGCTGCCGACCCTGAGTTTCTATAGCTACTACGGCACCAGCACCGTGAACGGCGCCGGCACGCGCGGCAACTTCGTCGCCATGGGGAGCCTGAACTTCCCCCTCCTTCGCGAAGCGAAGCTGCGCGGCGACCAGGATGCGTCCCGGGCCAAAATGGACGAGACCGACGCGCAATTGGCCGATCTGCGCAGCCACATCGACGAGCAGGTGCGCGCGGCGCTGATGGACGTGGACGCCAACGCGAAGCTAGTGGACGTGGCCCGGTCAAACGTGGATCTGGCCACGCGCGCCCTCTGCGACGAGACCGACCGCGTGAACGCCGGAATCGACGACAATCTGCCCCTGGTGACCGCGCAGGCTGCCCTGGCCTCGTCTCAAACCAACCTGGTCGAGAGCCTGTATCAGTACAATGTGTCGAAGCTCGGGCTGGCCCGCGCCGCCGGCGTGCTGGAGCAGCAGTACCGGGCGTACCTGGGACGATAGCCGAGCGTTGGCCGCACGCTTGGAGTATCATTCGCACATTTCCTTCTGGGGCGTTTCGCCAACTTGAATGGGCGGGGAACTTGCCCGCTCGGTGCCAGCCTGGTGCGAGGTGCTCTATGCGCAGATTCGTAGCGGTTCTGCCGATTGGTCTCATTCTCTTTGCGAGCCTCCTTTCCGGTCAAAAAGGTCAAATAAGAGACGGCGACCTCGCTGCCTATCTCTCCGGTGTGACCGATCGGGGGCGGGCGCTTTATGCATACGACCAGGCAGCGTGGCATGGGACGGATGCGTTCTTCGCACTGCATCCCGAGACAGAAGGGCTCGCGCACTACGTCTGCATGAAGACGCCGACGGGCTGGGAAGTGGTTTTCCCCAAGTGGAACGCCACCCATGACCGGCTGCTTGTGGCTTATGAAGCGGTCGAAACGGGTGGCCCGGAGAACTACTCGGCGAAAGAATACGATCCGCCGCGCGAGGGTCCGGACGACCTGGTGGCCAAGGAACGTGCTCTCGAATTGGCGCTTGGCGACTTCGGGCCTTTTAGTCGCCCATACAACACCGCGATCCTTCCGGCGGAGAACGGAGGCCTCTACGTCTACCTCTATCCGGGACAAACGAAGCCGGATGTGTGGCCGCTTGGCGGCGACGTACGGTATACGATCTCGGCTGACGGCAGAAGCATCGTCGAGAAGCGGCAACTGCACAAGACGATTCTCGATATGCGGTTCGATCCGGCGAAACACATGGTGGCTGGGTACCATGTGCACGTCCTGAGCGACGTACCGGAGGATACCGACGTGTTCTACGTGTTGAACCGGCTACCACTGATCCCGGAATACATCGGCGCTGGGAAGCACATCTTTGTTGTGAACACCGACGGCAGCATAAAAGTCGGAAAGAAATAGCATTGCGGGAACCGGGGCTGACGATCCATGTTATTTAAATGCGGAGGGTTCTCTCCATGCCCCAAAACCTGAAGGTCGTGTACGTCGTCGAGCCCGATGCGGCCTCGCTGGCGCGCCGTGCCGCGCAGTTTCTGGTTGAGCAAGCCGAAAGGGCAGTGACCGCGCGGGGGCGGACGCGGATCGCAATCAGCGGCGGCTCGACACCGAGGGCGGCATTCGAGGCGCTGGCCGAGCGCGGCGAGCCGTGGCGCGGCCGGATGCCGTGGGACAAGCTCGAACTCTATTGGGTCGACGAGCGCTGCGTGCCGCCAGACCACCGGGATTCCAATTACCGCATGACCCGCGAGGCGCTGCTCGATCACGTGCCGCTTAGGCCGGAGCAGATTCACCGCATTGAAGGCGAACTCGAGCCCGCCGAGGCCGCGGCACGATACGAATCGGAGATCAGGAACAGCTTCCGGCTCGAAGGCGCGGAGTTGCCGCGCTTCGACGCTGTGCAGTTGGGAATGGGCACGGACGGACACACCGCGTCTCTTTTCCCCCACACTCAGGCGCTTCGCGAGACAAAGCGGTTAGTGACGGCAAATTACGTCGAGGACAAGGACACCTGGCGCACCACGCTCGCTTGGCCGGTGATCAACCAGGCCACGCAGGTGTTCTTCCTCGTAAGCGGTGCAGAGAAGGCATTGATTCTGAACGAGGTATTCGAGGGGGCGCACGACCCGGAGCGGCTGCCGAGCCAGTTGATCGTGCCGGCAAACGGTATACTGACCTTGCTTCTGGATCAGGCCGCGGCCACGCTGCTTCCCGAGCCGGATGCGCAAGGTTTTGGCTCTCTTGAGAGGACGGAATGATTCTGGCAGGTGATGTTGGCGGCACCAAGGTTCATCTCGCGCTGTTTGACTTTATCGACGGGAACCTGAAGCACACGCGCGATAAACAATTCCCGGCAAAGGAATACGCGGGGCTGGAAGAGATCGTGAAGGAATTCGTGGTCGCCGAGAAGGTGACTGCGGCGTGTTTTGGCGTTCCAGGCCCGGTGCGAGAGGGGCGGCTGCGGCTGACCAACCTGCCCTGGACGTTGGACAGCCGCGAGCTGGCAAGCGGCCTTGAGATCGACTACGTTTTTCTTATCAACGATTTGCAGGCGAACGGATACGGGATTGCCGAGCTGGACGCCGACCAGATCTATACGCTGAGCGACGGCGACGCCCGCCAGGTGGGGAACCGCGCGCTCATCTCGGCTGGAACCGGGCTGGGCGAGGCGTTCCTAGTGTGGGACGGCCGCGATTACGTTCCCTACCCCTCCGAAGGCGGCCACTCCGACTATGCGCCGCGCAACGAAGACGAGTTCGACCTGCTCCGGTTTCTGCGGCAAAAATACGACGGGCGCATCAGCTTCGAGCGCGTGGTCAGCGGCCCGGGCCTGACCAACATCTACGAGTTCCTGCGCGAGGTGCGCGGTCTGGAAGAGCCGGCCTGGTTGGCCGAGCGCATGGCGCAGGAGGACCCGAACGCGGTCATCACCGATTGCGCCATGAAGGCCAAGAGCGCGCTTTGCGAGAAGGCGCTCGACATGTTCGTGTCGGCCTACGGCGCCGAGGCGGGCAACCTGGCGCTAAAGGTTCTGTCGGCCGGCGGGCTCTACGTGGGCGGCGGAATCGCGCCGCGCATTCTTGAGAAGCTCAAGGACGGAACCTTCATCAAGGCGTTTACCGACAAGGGCCGGTTGAGCCAGTTGCTCGTCAACATGCCGGTGCGGGTGATTCTGGAAAGCCGCACGGCGCTGATCGGCGCGGCGGCCTATGCCGAAGCGCGCGCGGCGGAGTTGAGCGGAATCTCGCCGCGGGCGGCGAGCCTGAAGTTCTGATTCCTGCCGGGAGTGTCGGCGCAAAGTGCGGGCCGGAGATTCCATCAGCGAGTCTTCGGCCCGCCTGTCTTCGGTTGCGCCTCTCGGCTTCAGAGCGGCTGTGGCTGCGGATCCAGAGGCGCCTGCACGTCTGGCGCGGCCAGCGAGCGAGCTAGCAGGCGAGAAGTTTCAGGAGGCATTTCACGATGCATCCTCGGCAAGGCGGGTTCGGGCATGCCGGGCCCAGGCCAGTTGAGCCTCCATGCTCTCAATTCCCGACTGGAAGGCAAGAAGGCCGGTGTTGATGGGAATGGTCGAGATCAGCCGCGCAAATCCGGTGCGCAGCTCAGCGAGGTAGGCGCTCAGGGTCCGCTCGAACTGGTCGAGAAAACGCAGCGCGGTGGAGCGGGGAACGTTGCCGTCCATGAAAGCAAAACGCAGCATGAGTTCGGGCATGCGGTAGACGATGTCGTCGCGCGTAACGGCACGGCCGAGACGCTCCATGAGCGCGCCTTCACCCACCGCGGTCAGCCCGAAGGCCTTCCGGCGCCGGCGGTCGCTTGGTTTGTCTCCGGATTCGGCCGAGGCGGCGATCCAGCCGCGCTTCTCCAGCCGCCGAAGCGCCGGATAGATGGCCCCTGGACTGTCGCTGAAGTGTCGCATTGCCGTGGTTGCAAAGGTTTTGCGGAGATCGTAGCCCGACTGGACTTGTTGCTTGATCAGGCCGATAAGAGCCAGTTCGAGAATCGACATTCGCGTCATGGTACGCTTCGCACATTAGTACGACACGTACTAATTGTCAAGGAATTTCTTGATTGAACTCGCTGCCTGCTGCTGCTTATCGCTGCAGAACTGCCGCCGAGGCGAACGTCCGATCGCAGAAGTACTGGCCCAGACAGATGGAGAAGAGCCAGCAGCCATAAAGCGCGTGCTCGAAGCTCGATGCGACCGGTGAGCCGGTTTCGGCGTATCGCCAGGCAAACAGAAGGCCGCCGAAGAAGGTCAGCGCCGCTCGTTCTCCGGTTCCCCGGTTACTGCTTCTTTTCCATCTGCTGCGCCAGCACCTCGCGATACAGGTCGCACTGCGGGCCGCGCAGCGGCCCAGAGCTTAGCACTCCGAGGCCATCCTGCGTAAAGATCATGTAGCGCTGCGACCCGTCTATCCCGGGCCAACTTGGCCGATTCTCTGAGTTGGGGTCACCCGTTTTCGCGAAATTCGTCCAGTAGGTCTGGATCAGGTCGGCAAGTTTGAAGTCGGCCGGCCCGAAGTTGCCTCCGATGTTGCCGGACGTCGGAAAATTACCGAATACGTAGGGCAACTCGGACGAATGCAGTGCGCCCTGCGCCTCCTGGCCGGGAATAGGGTGGTCGAACTCGTACAGGTAGGTGGGGTTGTGCGCCGCCGAGTGCCACAGGGCCTCGGTCGTCACCGGACAATGAAAGTCGTAGTCCGCTTCCCACTGGATGCCGACGGAGCCGTAGACCGGATCGCTCGATCCCTGGCCGCCATCGGCCAGCCTGTAGAGCGCGAGGGCCCGGGGCGCAAACTTTCCCGTTGCATCCTCGATCTCCTTGGTCAGGTCGCTGGCCGACGCATTGCCGAACTCGCGCGAAGTAACGCCAAGAAGCAGCGGGATCGGGGCCTCCTGGCCCGACTGAAAGATCTCGGCGGGCGAATTGGGCAGCACATATCCGTCCACATTGGGGCCCCTCGGGGCATTGCCCCACTGGATCTTCGAAGCTTTGGCGATGAGGTCCCTGGCAGGCACATTGCGGAGAAATTTGATGGGATCGGACCCCGCGGGGATGGAGAACTCCGCGGCGAAATCCTCGCTGGCCTTCTCGGCCTGGTCGCGCGGCATGGGCGCCGGGTACAGCGGCGATCCGCTTTCGCCGATGGCTTTTTCGAACAGACCGCGGGCCAGCGGCGAGGCGATCAACATGCCGATGTTCATGGAGCCGGCCGACTGCCCGAAGACCGTGACGTTGTTGGGGTCGCCGCCGAAGCGGGCGATATTCGAGTGCACCCAGCGGAGGGCGAGGATCTGGTCCAGCAGGCCGTAGTTGCCCGAGGCGCGATGGGACGATTCATGCGCAAGCTCGGGATGCGCGAAGTAGCCGAGAACATCGAGGCGGTAGTTGATGGTGACGATGAGCACGCCACGATCGAGCAGCGTGCCGTCGGTGTAGAACGAACCCGAACCGGAGCCGCCCAGGTTCGCGCCGCCATGGATCCACATCATGACGGGCAGCGGACCCTTGGCCGGCCAAGCCGGTGCGATCACGTTGATGTAGAGGCAGTCTTCCTGGCCGGTTTCGGCGTCGTGCCGGTTCCAATCGCCCAAATCGGGTTGCGTGCAGGAGGCGCCGAAGGCATTCGCGTCGTGTATTCCGCTCCATTTCTTCTTGGCCACCGGCGCGCGCCAGCGCAGGCGCCCGACCGGCGGCTCGGCGTATGGAATACCCAGGAACTCGGCTCCGCCTTTGGCGCGAGCGACACCGCGCACCTTCCCCGCGGTTGTCTTCACCACGTAAGTGTTGTCTTCGGCGTGGACGGGAAGAGCGATCGCCAGAAGAACCGCAGCCGCGACTGCCAAAGCAGCCCGTTCGACGAGACGGCTATGCCGATATGGGTTCAGAGCTGGATAAGACACGCGTTCTCCTTTGGGCCAAACGACGACAGAGAATTCTATCAAGATCGCGTTGCGCACAACCGTTTGCGAAATGAACCTGTATTCTGACTGGGACGCGCCGGAAGGGCTTGAGCGGTGCGGCTGTTTAACGGGAAGCCCGGTGGCTGGAGGAAGCGGAACGATGATGCGCTGGTTGGGCCGGTGGTTGTTTCGGATGCTGGTGGCGTTCGCGGCGGTTTCGCTCGCGGCCTTCGCGATCGATTGGACGGTGTACAAGTTGCGCGGCTCGCCCCACTCGACCGTCGCCGTGAGCCAGTTCATGGTGATTCCGCTCAAAGGAGGGAACACGGAGTACGACTTCCTGGGAACCGTGAACGTCCCGTGTGCTGTGGCGCTCTTCCCTCACGGCGGGCAAGACCCGTGCTGGCATCTCAGGCGCAATCCGAACCGATGGGTGAACGTGGGAGCGCCGTCGTACTGAGCACGAAAACCGTTGCCGGCAAAGGTTTTCCCGGCCGTTTCGCGGTCGCGGTAAACATGCGTCGGTGATGAGAGTCACCACGGGACGAGGAAAAACGCGGCTAGGATCGAACAATGTTTCCTCGGACTGCCATGTACAGCCGCACACAAAACGAGAATGGCAGCTACAACACGCGCTGCCTGGACTGCTTTATGACGATCGCCTCGTGCGTGGAGACGGAAGAAGAGCTGGACGAGCGCGAAGCGCACCACCTGTGCCCGGAAAAGGTTCTGTCGCAATTGCTGGCGATGGAAAGGGCCACCGAGGCGCGGGCGATTCGCAACTAGGCATCGCTACTCCCCTGCAGTTTCCGGACCGGGACCCGATCGGGATGCTCCTCGTGTGTTCGCGGCAGGAGTCCCGTTCAGCGGCTTCCGGCGGCCTCTAGAAAAACAAAGGCATTGCCGTCGGGATCGTTCACGAAGACCAGCTTGCCGTCGCGTTCGGCGGGTAGGCCCGCGTACTCCATTTTCTCCTGAGCCTTCCGGGCGTTGGGAACCGGAAAGAGAAACTGCGGCCGGGAGCCCGGGTGCACGGGACGAAACGTCATGTGCAGATCGGGCGCGCCGGGCGCGGTCAGGCGCACGTTGCCGTTCACCTCCTCCGCCTCGAATCCGAGATCGGCATAGAACTCCTTCATGGCGGCGCCATCCCGCACGGGCAGGTCGATTCCCATCAACTCCTCCGAGATGCGGCCATCGCCGAGGTGCAGGCCGCGGTCGAGAGTATGCAGCGAGCCGGGCAGGTACTGCGTGAACTCGGTGACGCGACCTTCGGGATCGTTGAACGATACGATCAGATTGCCGGCGGCGCCCTTGCGCACCGGCGAAGGCTTGAGGCTCTCCGACACGTAGTACTTCTGCAGCCGGTCCAGATCGCCGGCCTCGAAGCAAACGTGCATCCAGCCGAGCGGCTGCGAGGGATCGGTGCGCGGATAGAGTTCGATGAACTGCCGGTCGTTGACCTTGATGAAGACCTCGGTGGGCGCGCCGCCGCTGGTCATGGAAAAAGCCACCTGGTAGCCGAGCTGATTGAAGAAGGCCGTCTCGCGGTTGAGATCGCTGACGCGAAACGCGACGTGGGCGATGCCGGTGATGCCCTGATCGGGCGCGGGCGGTTGCGCAATCGAAGCCGCCGAGCAAACACAAACGGCCGCGAGGATTGGGAACCAACGCAGGCTGGCTGTCATTTCGTGAACCTCCAGGGCCGGAAGGCCCGATGCACCAGGCAACAACGAAAGTACAACAGCCGCTCTATGCGTAGTCCTTGCGGAAAGGCGTAAAGATGTCGAGCACCTCGGAGGCATCGACGGCCGAGGCCGCGTGCTCAAGACCGCCGTCGACGACGATGCTGTCGCCGCCGCGCATCTCCCAGTTCTTGCCTTGGGCCTCGAAGCGGATGTGGCCGCGCACGACGTACACCATCTGGTGATGCGGATGGCTGTGGCGCGCGCCCTTCCATCCCTTCTCGAAGGTGTGGCGCACCAGCATCAGGTGCGGATTGTACGCGAGCACCTGGCGCACCATTCCGGGTTCGGGCGTGGTGGTTTTGGTGGCGTCGGTCGCCGTATAGATGACTCTCTCCTCTTTCATTTCATTCCCCTGAAGTTCCTTTAGAGATGCTCGGCTGCGGACGGCACACCCGCCAACGCTGAGTAAACCTGGCGTATGGATCCGTCAGAGCCGCGCGGTGCTATTGCTGTGGCGAGCGTTCTGCCGACAGTTCAATCATGGCACGCCAGACGGCGATCCAGCGACCCTGCTGCTGCCGGAAGACCCACATGTCGTGCCCCTGTGACAGTTCACGATAGGCGGCGCGCTCATAAAGCATTCTGAATCTGAAGGTGACGATTGCGCAGCCTTCGATTACATCGATGTGCTCGCCGCTCTCTTCGTACTCGATGACTCTTGCGTTCTTGCAGAACTCTTCGAAGCTGCCGACGAGGATTTCTCGACCATGAATGGACTCTTTGAATCCCGGGAGAACCATGATGATTTCGGGGTGAAGATACTCGCGCATTGACGAGGGGTGACCTTCACGCCAAGCGGCATTGATGGAAGCAAGGACGGTGTGGACTTGCGCATTACTGTCGTGCATTTCACTTCCTCCGACGGTCGCGAGAATTATAGCCGGGGCGAAGTTGGCGCATCAGCGGTTCAGCCAGCCGCCGTCCACTACCAGAATATGACCATGAATATAATCGCTCGCCGATGAAGCAAGAAAGACCGCTGCGCCGCCGAGGTCCTCTGGGTTGCCCCAGCGGCCGGCGGGAATGCGCTCCAGAATCTGCCGCGCGCGCTCGGGATTGTTCTGCAAAGCCTCGGTGTTGTCGGTGGCCATGTAGCCGGGTGCGATGGCGTTGACGTTGACGCCCTTCGAGGCCCATTCGTTGGCGAAGGCTTTCGTAAGCTGGCCGACGCCGCCCTTGGCCGCGGCGTAAGCAGGCACCAGGATACCGCCTTGAAAGGTGAGCAGCGATGCGATGTTGATGATCTTGCCCGATCCGCGCCTGAGCATGTGCCGCCCGGCGAGCTGCGTCAGGCGAAAGACGCTGGAGAGGTTCACGTCGATCAGTGCCGCCCAGTCTTCCTCGGGGTACTCGGCAGCGGGCGCGCGGCGAATGATGCCTGCGTTGTTCACCAGAATATCGATGCTGCCGAAATGGCATACCGTTTCCTCGACGAGGCGCGCACAAACCGCAGCGTCACCGACGTCTCCGGCGAGCGCGATAAAATCGACTCCAAGGGCCTGCACCTTGTGCTGGGTCGCTTTGGGGGCCGAGCTGGAACCGTGCACGGCCACATTCGCTCCGGCCTGGGCGAGCGCAATCGCGATGCCCGCTCCCAGTCCGCGTGACGAGCCTGTGACGAGGGCTGACTTGCCTTTGAGGTTGAAGGAATCGAGCATCAGGGGAATAGCGTCCTTTCCGCTTCGCGCCAGAGCGCGCGTCTTCCTGTCCCTATTATGGCCGAACGCGTCTGCCGGCCTGCACGGTGCACCAGCTCACTGCGGTTGTGTGTCTGAAATCTCGCGGGAGCAGCCCGCCGTAGCGAATGACCGGCAAGAACTGCACCAATCTGCAGTCAAGATCGGACGTGGTATATACTCACGATATAGACCATGGAGAGGCGCCGGTGCCCGCGAGAGCAGAAGCGAATCTGAAATCGACTGAAGCCAAGCTGTTCTGGAACGGCCGCAGCCAGGCGGTTCGTCTGCCCAAGGAGTTTCGCTTTATCGGCGATCGCGTGCGCGCCACGAGAATCGGCTCTGGCGTATTGCTGGAGCCACTCGCGCAAAAGCACGAGGAGACTCTTGAGGAATGGTTTGCGCGCATCGATGCGTTGCGCGGCGACCCACTCTTTCCTGATGGACGAAAACAGAAGCTTGCGCCCATCCGCGAGTACTTCAAGTGAACTACCTGCTCGATACGAATATCTGCATTGCTCTGATCAATGGGACCTCGCAAAAGGTGCGGATAGAGTCTATGAAGGCAATACGCGCGGGGTCGTCTCTGGCAACATCGTCAATCGTCGTTCACGAACTCTGGTACGGCGTAGCGAAAAGCAAGCTGGCCGCGCAGAACGCGCGCGCTCTTTCCGCATTTCTCGGCCGCGATATTGCTGTTTTGGATTATGCCGCACAAGACGCTCAGGCCGCCGGAGAAATTCGCGCCCAACTCGAGCGCCAAGGCAAACGCATCGGCGAGTACGACACGCTGATTGCCGGACAGGCATTCGCGCGAAACCTGATCCTGGTCACCGCCAACACCCGCGAGTTCCGCCGCGTAAAGGGGCTAAGGGTGGAGGATTGGACCGTCTAAGCCGTACGGATACGAGAATCCGTATCTCATTCCGCACCGATCATTGCGAACGCGCCGGCGCGGCGTACAGCGTGGCGTTGCCGCCCAAATTGGAATCAACCAGCGGTTTCGTTAGCAACTCGCTCCACGGTCTTCCGGGATGTCGCGCCGCCCAGAACTCCGTCCACGCCGGCGGCTTTTCAGCGGAGAAGAGCGAGAAGGTTTGCGGCTCCGACGCGTATTGCTTGACCAGCTCTGAGTTGGCCGAGGCGCGAATCAGGAAGTCGACCGCGTCCTCGATCGTGTGCCCGTTCACGCGCAGGGTGTAGAGGTCGAAGCCCTGCCGCTTGGCGAGTTCCGCGATCATCACCAGCGGCGCCAGCGCGAAACTCTGGTAATGCAGCGCGTTCTCATGCCGCGCCATCTCCTGCGGGAACGAACCGTCCCGATTCATCTGGCCTATGGCACGCACATACTGCGCGATCCCGCGCCGGTAGAGCTTATCGTCCGAAGTCAGAATGCCGACCGATGTCGCGCACAGCGCGCGCCAGTACGCGTGGTTGTTCTCGCGCGAGGGATCGTCGGGATGCGGATCCTGATCGAACATATATTCCGCCACGTTATGCATCCACTTCAGAATCTCCGCGCGCTGGCCTGCGGGAATAGCAGGATCGGATTGCACCACCGACCATGCCAGCGAAACCGAGCTCAGCGTCCACTCCACCTGGTACCACGCCTGGCTGCTCTCTCCGGAGCTGTAGTTGAGCAGGCTCCTGGCCGCGGCCCACCGATCCAGCAGGTTCGCCACGCAAACGGCTTCCGCAGAGTCGCCGGTGGCCACGTACCGTCCTGCGCCGGCGCTCACCGTGTTCCCGAGTTCCCGGTACGGCACAGTCGCCTTGGCCTCTTCGGGATTGATGGGACCGTTGCTTCCGCTCTGGTAATGGCGCGGGATGATCATTCGACCCGCAGGCGGCGCGGGCTGCTCCGAACCGGCGCATCCCGTCTTCCACCCGAGCGCTTCAACCACGCGCGGCGTTCTGGCGTGGGCCAGCTCCGCGCGCCGCGCGGCGACGTCGAGAAACGACGCCGACGGATCGGCAATGTTCGCCTTGGTGTAGGGGTTCTTTTCGGCGGCGCAGAGAGAAACGCCGAGAACGAGCGAGAACACGATGGCAAGTGGGCGCATGCGCATGGGGCCTCTACCCATTCCCACTCTATCCTGCCGCCCTTCGCGTTCCGAAAGGTCTAAAATCCAGGCATGACCGTGGACGAATCGAAGTTCCCCTACGGGTATGTGCCGGAGCAGCTGAAGGAAAGGGTGAAGAACTGGCGCAACCTCTCAGTCGGCGAACGGATGGAACTCACCAGTGAGCTGAGCCTCGCGGCTTGGGAGAAGATCGGAGTTGTCTACGATCCGAGCAAGCCGACGGATAAGACGATCCGGCGGGTTGAGCGCAAGCGGGATTGAAGGGGCGCGCGTTTCAGAGTGCCCGGCTTATTCATCTTGGCTGACGCCGATTAGGAGGGTTCCTCGGATGGATCGGATCGATATTCAAATCCAAATGTTGAGAGCGGCTGAGATTCAATTCAGGCTCGCCGTTGCAGTACGACTCGCGACAGCAGATAGGGCACAACCGCTCGATCTCCCTTCAGTGTGGACGTATGGTCAGCACTCTGTGGAGTTCCATGAAATAGCGCTTACGCCTGAAGGAGCGGACCTTGCTGCTCTGTGCCTAGAGCGCTCCGCTACCTATTTGATGGCCATTCAAATTCAGGAGGCGCTGACGGAGTTTGCAAATCAGAAGGCACGGGAGCATCCTCAACCGGAAGTCCGCTCAGCTTTTGAAATTGCACGCCTCGTGCGTAACGGTTTCGCGCATCATCCTATGCGTCCCGTATGGGACATTGATAAACATTGCGGGAACAGCACCTATGCGGTTGAGGGGATAATCGCCTTAGATACGACAAATCTCCATGGGAAACCTTTTGACTGGCGCGATTACGGTGGCCCACTTGCTCTTCTCCGATTATCGGAGTTCGTCAGGACCAAGATACTAGGCGATGAAGGCACGTTCGGTTCGAATCGAGAGAGGGAGTCTGTTCCGCCACCATTGAATGAATATATTCAACAAGGTTCAGTGGTTTTGAAGAAACTCAAGTAAAGACAGAACATCCCAAACCGAAAGGCCCGTGGTGTTGCATGCTTTTCAGATCGCCTCTAGCTCCTTGCACCGGAACGTGACCGCGCAGCGCATTGCTACTGCAGCAGAGTCCCTTGTTCCGGCTCGTCCTTGCCGTTCAGCTCTTCCGGCGGGATGATGACCGCGGCGGCCACCTTGTCGTCCGGTTCCAGGTTCAACAAGCGCACGCCCTGCGTGGCGCGGCCGGCGTTGCGGATGGTTTTGGTGTCGACGCGGATGATCTTGCCGAACTGGCTGATGACCATCAGCTCCGAGGTGTCGTCGACCAGTTGAATCGTGTTCACACGGCCGATGCGCTCCGTCACGGCCATGTTCTTTACGCCCTTGCCGCCGCGCGTTTGCAGCCGGTATTCCTCCACGTCGGTGCGCTTGCCGAATCCGTTTTCGCTCACCGAAAGAATGCGGTACGCGCCGGCCGCGTGCTCCTTGGGCGTCACCGCCACGCCGACCACGTAGTCGTTCTTGACAAGGCTGATGCCGCGCACGCCGTCACCGGCCGGCCCATCGAGCGCACGTCGCTCTCCTCGAAGCGGATAGCGACTCCCAGATGCGTGGCCAGGAAGACGACCTGCGAGCCGTCGGTGATGCGCGCCGCCACCAGTTCGTCGTCGGTGTCGATGCCGATGGCGATGATCCCCCGCGACATCACGTTCGAGAAGTCCTTGAGCGGCGTCTTCTTGACCGTGCCCTTCTGCGTGGCAAAGAAGACGTACTTGCCTTCCTCCTCGAGATCGCGGACGGGCAGAATCGCGCACACCTTCTCGCCGGTCTGCAGGTCGAGCAGGCTCTGCATCGACTTGCCCTTGCCCGCTGCGCCTACGTCGGGAATCTCGTAGACCTTCAGCCAGTACACGCGCCCGGTGTTGGTGAAGCAGAGCAGATAGGAGTGCGTCGAGTCCACGATGAGCTGCGAGACAAAGTCCTCCTCGCGCGTCTTCATGCCCATGCGCCCCGTTCCGCCGCGCCGCTGCTGGCGGTAGATGGAGATCGGCGTGCGCTTCAGGTAGCCCTGGTGGCTCACCGTCACCGCAACCTGCTCGTCGGCGATCAAATCCTCGAGCTGAATCTCCGCGCTCTCGTCCACGATCTCCGTGCGCCGCTTGTCGCCGTATTTCTCGCGAACCTCTTCCAGCTCCTTCACGATCACCGCGCGCAGCTTCTTTTCGCTGCCCAGGATCTCCTCGTACTCTGCGATCTTCGCGCGCACTTCCTTCAGTTCGTTCAGAATCTCGTCGACGGAGAGCTGGGTCAGGCGGTAGAGTTGCAATTCGAGGATGGCGTCGACCTGGCGCAGCGTCAGCCCCTTCTCCTCGTGGCGCTGGATCTCGCGGTCGAGCTTGATGACGACGTCGGCGCCCTTGCCCCACGCGTACAGGTTTTCGCGCGCATCGGCCCGCGAATTCGAGGCGCGGATGATCCGGATGACCGTATCGAGGTTGTCGAGCGCAATCTTGTAACCTTCGAGGATGTGCTCGCGCTCGCGCGCCTTGCGCAGCAGGAACACCGTGCGCCGCTGCACCACGTCGATGCGGTGGTCGATGAACACGCGGATGGCTTCGTCCAGCCCCAGCTCCCGCGGCTGGCCGTTCACCACGGCCAGGAAGATCATCGAGAAGTTCTCCTGCAGTTGCGTGTGCTTGTAAAGCTGGTTGAGCACGATCTCGGGCTGCGCGCCGCGCTTCAGGCCGATCACCATCCGCATGCCGTCGCGGTCGCTCTCGTCGCGCGTGCGCTCGCTCGAGATGTCGATGTCGCCGATGACCTTATTCTCCACCAGTTCGGCTATCCGCTTGAACAGCGTCGCCTTGTTCACCTGGTAGGGCAGCTCGGTGACGATCAAGGCCTTCAGATCCTTGGTCACGTTCTCGATCGCCACCCGCGCGCGCATCAGGAACCGGCCGCGGCCAGTGCGATAGGCATCCACGATCCCGGTGCGGCCGTAGAGAATCGCTCCGGTCGGGAAATCCGGGCCCTTCACGTGCTTCAGCACCTCGGCCAGCCCGGCCTTGGGATTTTTCACCAGCGCGATCGTCGCGTCGAGCACTTCGGTCAGGTTGTGCGGCGGAATGTTGGTCGCCATGCCCACCGCGATGCCGTTCGAGCCGTTCACGATCAGTGCGGGAATCCGCGTGGGAAGCACTGACGGCTCGTTGGTGGTTTCGTCGAAGTTGGGAACCATGTCCACGGTTTCCATCTCGATGTCGGCCATCATCTCTTCGGCGATCCGCTCCATGCGGCACTCGGTGTAGCGGTAAGCCGCCGGCGGGTCCCCATCCACCGAGCCGAAGTTCCCCTGCCCATCCACCAGCGGGTAGCGCAGCGACCACGGCTGCGCCATGCGCACCAGCGCGTCGTACACCGATGAATCCCCGTGCGGATGGTACTTCTTCAGACACTCGCCCACCACGCCGGCGCACTTCGAGTACTTCTTGTTGTGCTGCATCCCTTCGCGGTCCATCGCCGTCAGGATGCGGCGGTGCACCGGCTTCAGGCCGTCGCGGGCGTCGGGCAGCGCGCGCCCGATGATCACCGACATCGAGTAGTCGAGATACGAGCGCCGCATCTCCTCTTCGATGTTGATCGGGATAAGATTCGTACCGCCGGGCGGGTTCGCGCCGTCAAGGGGGAGCTGGGGATTCTTGTCGTCTGGCATGGTGTGTTCGCGGCCTGCGGGAAGGCGGCAAGGTGATCCGGAAGAGCGGGGCCGGGTCCGCAGGTCTCTCACCCTATTTTAACGGGCGGAACGGGGCTTTAGCAAGCGGCAACAGTGGAAATAAAGCCTTATTTTGCATCACGTTATAGGCGAAGTCCCATCCCGGCCGTACTGCGTGCGCACCGGCCGGAAATAAGCCCGGTTCCGGCACGATTGCGGGCTGAGTCCAAGGCGCATTTTCGCCGCGGGGACGCGAATCCCAGCGCCGGAGCCTCTCTCAAGCAGCTCGGAATGTGTTATTTAGACCAGCCCCGGCAGGCTCAGCACGCACAGCACCGCCTGCAGCAGCACAATCGCGCCACCCGCAGCCAGCGCCAGCCGCCGGTGCGGTCCTTCGTAGGCGTCGGCAAACACCCCGCCGATGAACGTCAGAAGGAACGGCAGCGCCCAGAGCCACGGGCTTCCCGGCGCGCCCGTCATCACCAGCGCCATCAACGCCAAAGCGCAAAGGAGCGGCACCGTGTTGCCGAAGTAGCGCGACTTGCGCGCCGCCAGGTAGAGCACCACGGCAGCGCTGGCGGCCACCGTTTGGCCGCCGTTTGCAAACGTCGAGAAAAACCGCCACGCCGGATCCATCGAAACCCACACCAACCCCGCCGACGAGCGGAAGACGTAACTGAACGCGTCCGGCGAGAACCCGTAGCAGGCAAACACAACCACCAACGCGCCGGCCACTGCCGCCAGCACCACGGGCAGTGCCTGGCTCCGGTGTCCCTCGGCGATCCAGAGCATTCCTGCCAGCCCCAGCAGCGCGGCAACCGGCAGCGCCACGATGTGCGCGGCCGCAGCCACTCCCAGGATCGCCGTCAGCAGCACGATCCGCGGGCGCCATTTGCGCCGCGGTCCCTGCATGGCGTGCGCCACGCCGATGCACGTATAGACGCCACCATAAACGCCCAGCGCGGCCCACACTTCAGGGCTCGGTGCCACGCATGCCCTCAGCACCGGCGGAGAAAAACAGTAGAGCGCAAGCGCCATGTATCCGCCGAAGTTCCCGTAGAGCCGCCGCGTCACCCACCAGATGCACCCGCCCAGCAGGAAGCCGGCGAACAGAAACGGCAGCCGCAGCAACAGCAGAACGTGCGTCATCTGGTGGCGCAACTCCCACGTGCTCGGCGCGCCGCCGGTTGGCACCACCCGGTCCTCGGGCTTGCGAAACAGGTCCAGCGCGCGCTCGGCCAGAAGGTTCAGCGTCAGCGGCAGTCCGGCAAGCCGGTAGGCCAGAATCCCGTCGTGGATGTTGCCGCACGAGGTGTAGTAGCCGGCCAGCGGCGACGGCTTCTCCCAGGTCTCTCGCCCGCATCGCGCATATTGATAGTCGGTGTCGCTCAGAGTCTGGCGGCTGGTCAGCCAGAATCCCTGCACCAGAAAGAGCGCCAGCATCCCCGCCGCGATCCGCTGCGGCAGATTGAAGCGAAAGCGACGAAGCATTCCAAACCGGTGGGCCATCTCGTTCCAGGCAACCCTACAGTCTAAACTGCCTTGGCTCGCCGGCATGACGCAGCCCCGCCGATCCCCAACGTCCAACTCAAGCCGGTGCTATGCTGGCCTCAGGCAAATGAGCACCATCTACACCATCGGGCACTCGGCGCACACTTCGAAGGAGTTTGAGGGCTTGCTGCTTGGCAACAGAATCGAGGTCGTGGTTGACGTGCGCTCCGCACCCTACTCCTGCTATGCCCCGCAGTTCGATCAAGAGCTGCTCCAGAAGAGCTTGGCCGAGGCGGGCATCAAGTATCTCTTTCTGGGCCGCGAATTGGGCGGGCGTCCGGCGAGTCCTGCGTACTACGACGCACACGGCCGCGTGCTCTACGGCCGCATGACGTCCGATCCGGCATTTACTTCGGGAATCGAGCGGCTCGAACGGGGCATGGCGAGCTTCCGGGTGGCGTTGCTGTGCGGCGAGGAAGACCCCGCCTGCTGTCACCGCCGCCTGCTCGTAGGCCGGGTACTGGCCGAGCGCGGTCACGAACTTCTCCACATCCGCGGCGACGGAACCCAGCAACCGGATTCGCAGGTGGCCGCCGAGTCCGGCAAGCCCCTGGCAAGCGAACAGCCGGCCCTGTTTGCCGAGTTGGACGAGGACGCATGGAGATCTACAGCATCGGTTTTACCCAAAAGAGCGCCAGCCAGTTCTTCGGCGCGCTGAAGGCGGCTGGCATCGAGCGACTGCTCGACGTGCGGCTGAACAACACCTCCCAACTCGCCGGCTTCGCCAAGCAAGCCGACCTCAAATACTTTCTCAAGGAAATCTGCGGCGCCGCGTACGAGCACGAACCCCTCCTCGCGCCCACGCAGGAGATCCTCGACGCCTTCAAGAAGCACAAGGGAAGTTGGGACGTTTATACCGCAGCCTATCTTGCCTTAATCCGCTCACGAAAGGTCGAGTCGGTTCTCTCCCCGGACAGCTTCCGCAAAAAGACCGTCCTCTTGTGCAGCGAAGCGACGCCGGAGCACTGCCATCGCCGCCTGGCGCTCGAATACTTGCAGCAACACTGGGGTGATATTACGATCGTCCACCTGTAGTTCGAAGGATTCGCCTATGCGCGAACTGCGTTTCCTTTGTCTTGCGTCGTCCAAAAGGGAGGGGGGCCGCTGCGTCGCCGGAATAGACCTTGGTTCCGGCGACTGGGTCCGCCCCGTTTGGCGCGTCGGCCACGGCGCTCTGGCAGAATGCAACGTCCGCGTCCGGGATCGAAATACAAATAGCCTACGAGCGATGAAGCCGCTTGACGTTGTCTCCATGAGGGTAGATGAACACGTTGGCAATCAAGGCCAACCGGAAAACTGGACACTGGTCGCAACCCACGAGGGACAACCGCACGCGCTTCTATCTCAGGGCTTGGAAGACTCCTCATTCTTCCCAAGGATTCGAGCCTTAGCGCAAGAGTGCGCCCAAGCTGGCCTCATTTTTGGGAGCGACTCCAACTCGATATCGCATTGCGTGATAATGCAGAGACCCTTGTCATCTTCCTTATGCATAGTGCGGCCCGACTACCTTCGTTGGCAACGGAGCGCGAATTACAGGGGCAATGCATGTATAGACGGTTACTTTGATTTGGGTAGGAAACGGACCCGCCACGTTTTGAGATTGACCGACATTGATTGGGAGAACCGTCTTCTGCACCTCACAAAAAGCGACGCGGAGATCGAACATTCTGACCTTCAAGAGGGCTTCGGAGGCAGCGAGACCTACCTCACAATCTCCCTTGGGGACGTTTTTGTCCAGACGGGCTCCCACTACAAGCTCATTGCCGGCGTCGTCGTTCTTCCAGAGAAATAGTCCGACGCGATTCTCCGACAGACGGAGGTCGGCTCAAAAGGCCGTGATCGTCCACCCTGCAACAAGAAAGCCGCCCCGAAGAGCGGCTTCCTTGATCCATAATCTATGTCGATCTATCTCCCCACTAGTTAAAGATCGCTCCGACGGTGTCGTCGAAAGTCAACGTTACCTGGCAGGTATTTGGACCGGCCGCGGTTACGGTTGTCGTCGCCGGGCAGTTGTACGACCATCCGCCGAATGCGCCGGCTCCTGCGGGCGCCGTCAAGGTGACCGTCGTTCCCACCGGGTAGGTCGCTACGCAAACCGATCCTCCGAGTCCTGCTGTATTCGAGCCCGGACCGCAATGCAGCACGTCGGGCGTCCCGGTGGCCGAGGGCGCCGTCACCAGCCAGTCGGTGGTGTTCAGACCTTCGTTATAAACCGTCAGCGTCGCTAACAGCGCCGAAGCTTCGGAGCCCGGATAGCACGACCCCGCCGTCGTCACCGTCGGCAGCACCAGTGGGCAACTGAAGGTTGCCGTCGCGGTCTGGATCGAGCCGGTTGTTGTGTCCGTTGCCTCCGCGATGATCGTCGCGGATCCGTTTCCGTAGGCCGTGACAATGCCGGCGTCCGCCCCCGGGTTCGCGGTCCCGCTGCCGTTGGTGTTCACCGGGAAAACGCTGGGAGCTGAAGTCATCCAGGTGACCGAGTTGGTCAGATCCCTGACGGTGGGAGACGTGGAATATGTTCCGATCGCCAGGAACTGCCCCGCGTCCAGCAGATTGCCTACCGTGATCGAGCTCGGAATGATCGTCAGTGAAAGCAGCGGTTCTGGCGCCGCCGCGTTCGTCGCCGTCAACTGCGCGGTGTTCGACACCATCGAGCCGTCGGGATTCGTTACCTCCGCCGTGATTGTGCTGGCGCCGACGCTCACACCCGTCGCCACGCCGTTGCCCGACGTCAGTCCGGAAGTGATCGACGCCACCGTTGGAACGCTCGAGATCCACTTCACCTGCGACGAATCGGTTACGTCCTCTTCCAGGCCCGTCGATCCCGAAGTGGCAAGCGCGATGAACTGGCCGGTTTGGCCTGAGGCGGAGACGGACTGTGTGGAGGGAACGATGGTTACCGCGGTGTACTGCTCCGAGGTCCCACTCAGCACACTAAAGGTCGCTGTCCCAGTTATGGTGCTCCCTCCGCCGGGATTCGTGTAAAGAGCGGTAATTGTGGTTGTTCCTTCGCTCACTGCCGTCGCAAGACCCGTTGACGAGCCGATGGTGCCAATTTGAACGCTGGCCGACCTCCAGGCAACCTGGCTCGTCAGATCGTCCGTGACTCCCGCCGAAGTGGTTCCGATCGCGATGTATTGGCTGGTTTCAGAGGGCAACGCCACCGACTGCGAACCCGGGATGATGGTCAGACCCGTGATACCGCTTACCGTGCCGATGCCCGTGCTTCCGCCTGTTACCGTCAATGTTGCCGAGGCCGATGTCACTCCGGTGAACCCAGTGATCGTCGCCGTGATGGTTGTTTCGCCCGAGGAAACACCGGTCGCAACGCCGGAAGAGTTGATCGTGGCGACGGACGGCTCGCTCGAGGTCCACGTCACCTCGTCCGTAATATCCTCTGTCGTCGATGGGTGGTTGCTCCCGTGACCGTAAACCCCGGTCGCCGTGAACTGTGCAGTCCCCCCGGTCGCCACCGACTGCGACGTGGGAGAAACGGAGATGGAAACCACCAGCGGGTTGGTGCAGCCGGCAAGCGCCAACGCAAGACCCATCAGAAGAAGCAGCCGCGGCGAAAAGAGTCGTTCATGCATAGTTGACCTCCAGAGCCTGGAGATGGCATTGACGTTGTTTGATCGCCGTCAAGACAGACTCTCGCTGGCCTTTACGCCTTCGACTATAGGCCAACCCTTCTTTCGGCCGCTCTTGCACGAAGGTGTTACTTCCCATCCCTGGGGAATCAGGACGCATCAAAACAGTCAATAACCCACACGGCGCGGTCTCCCGCGGCAAATTCCCCGCATCGGCCTGCCTGGCTCCGCGCCTTCCGCCCCGCATCGGACGGCCAAATGCCGTAAACTTCTCATCAGAATGGCCATCGCCCGCGACAACACTCCGGAGCGCCTTGTGAGCGCGGCGCGCGCCGATGAAGAATCCAGCTTCGAGCTGAAGCTTCGCCCCCGCTGGCTCCGCGAGTTCATCGGCCAATCCAAGGCAAAGGAACAGCTTGCCATCGCCCTCGAAGCCGCCAAGTCGCGCGGCGAAGCGCTGGACCACGTGCTCCTCTTCGGCCCTCCGGGCCTGGGCAAGACCACCCTGGCCACGATCATTGCCAACGAGCTCGATGTCGCCTTCCAGCAGACTTCGGGGCCGGCCCTCGTCATCCAGGGCGACCTTACCGCCATCCTCACCAATCTCCGCGAGCGTCAGGTGCTTTTCCTCGACGAAATCCACCGCCTGCAGCCCGTCCTCGAAGAAAAGCTCTACACCGCGCTCGAGGACTACAAGCTCGACATCATCATTGGCCAGGGGCCGGCGGCGCGAACCCACGTCATGGAGATCAGGCCCTTTACCTTCATTGGCGCCACTACCCGGCCCGGCCTCATCAGCTCCCCGCTGCGCTCGCGCTTCGGCATCCTGCTGCGCCTCGAGTTCTACACCGACGAGGAACTGCGTATCATCGTTGAGCGCTCCGCCGAAGTTCTCCAGATTCCCATCGACCGCGACGGCGCCTCCGAGATTGCGCTGCGCTCGCGCGGCACGCCGCGCATCGCCAACCGTTTGCTGCGCCGCGTCCGCGACTACGCCCAGGTGCGCGGTTCCGGCTCCATCGACCGCCCCACCGCCAACGCGGCCCTTACGATGCTCGAAGTTGACGCACATGGCTTCGACGAGATTGACCGCCGCCTGCTGCTCGCCATCATGCAAAAATACGACGGCGGGCCCGTCGGACTCGGCACGCTCGCCGCGACGCTCGCCGAGGAAGAAGACGCGCTCGAGGAAGTCTACGAGCCGTTTCTCATCCAGATTGGGTTTCTCGACCGCACGCCCCGCGGCCGCGTGGCCACGCGCCTGGCCTACGAGCATTTCGGCCTGGCCATGCCCAGCCGCCAAACCGGTCTGTTTTGAAAAAGCAGCGGAGCTAGTATTGGGCCGACGCCCTAACTCCGCTCAAGGAGAATCATCATGGCCCTCACCGAATCCACCATGCTTTCGCTTGGCACCATCGCTCCCGACTTTGCGCTCACCGATGTCGTCAGCGGCAAGACTGTCCACCGCGACGACTTTCGGGGCAAGAAAGGCCTCGCGGTTCTGTTCATCTGCGCCCACTGCCCCTACGTCAAGCACATCGAAAAATCTCTTGGGGCACTCGGCGCCGACTACGCCGGCAAGTCCATCGGCCTCGTCGCCATCAGCTCCAACGACGCCGTGACGCACGCAGCCGACAGCCCCGCCGGCCTCAAACAGCAGGCCAAGGACAACGGCTTCACCTTCCCCTATCTCTACGACGAATCGCAGGCCGTGGCCCACGCTTACAAGGCGGCGTGCACACCGGATCCCTATCTCTTCGACGCCGACTTCAAGCTCGTCTATCGCGGCCAGTACGATTCCAGCCGCCCCGGCAACGGCATCCCCGTCACCGGAAAAGACCTGCGCGCGGCGATCGACGCGGTCCTCGCGGGCACGCCCGTCCCCGCCGAACAGAAGCCGTCCATCGGCTGCAACATCAAGTGGAAGTCTCTGTAAGAACGGGTCGTATCAGCCGGCATACGTCAGCAGCAATGTTCAGCTCGCCTCGTCATAGGCGCGAGGGGTGATCCCAAATGCAAGTACGGGGCAGCCGCCCGATGCATGATTCAAGAGTTTCGGCGTGAGCTTTCCCATATGTGTTGTGGATTGCCCGAATGAAGCTCCACGGCCCAAAACGTCAAAAATCTGCTGCAGTTCGCTTGCTCGTGTGATGATGATTCCGACGCCGAGGAGTTTGACATCGAAGAGTGGGCGGAGGTTACAAACCCTACGACCGAAGGCCGCGGCTAGTCCAGAAGGGAATACTCGCCGTCGCCTTCGAAGCTGATAAACCTGAGGTCGCGTAAAATCTGCAGCTGCTGGCGAATCTTTGGCCGTACATTTCTATTCCGTGGGTAGCTCGTCTGGAATATGCGCTCCTTGTCATAAAGTTCGCTCAAGTAAAATCGCCTTCTGGAGAGCGATCGAATTGTTGCGAGAGTCAACGTCGTCCAACCGCGTTCACTTGGCGCGATTGAGGAAAGGGAAAGAAAGCGACGGAATTGCCCTCGCACGTCCCTCTTAGGCACAACCCTGCCATGATCGATGATTTGTATCTCGCCATCCGGGCCCATCCTGTCCAATCGAATATTGCACCCAACCCAACCTGCCCGCACAGCAGTTGCACTGAGGGGCTTGCGCTTTTCGATCACTGGCGGCGTTAAGAACACTGAATGAATCGCTGTCAGGGCCTCTACCGTCCACGAGGCACCCCTCTGGAGGAGGAATAACGTAGGCGCAGTGCCATCCATAATGCGCTTTATTAACGCAGAATATGCACCATCTACCAGGGACGCTGGAGGACGCTTATGAAATGTCTTCAATTCGTAATTTTGGCCGCAAGCGGGACAGAAGAAGTCAGTGCATCTGGTGTTTGGCAAACAGCGCACGAGCGAATCGGCATCGCAAACGAGGCCATAGCCGTTCGTTGCCAGCCACGCTTCGGAAACAACACGCGCAATTTGGGCTGAACTCTTATATCCGGTGGCCACACTGATGTCGCAGGTAAGTTCCATGCTCTTTACCTGGTGCGTCACCGATGAGTAAGGTTCACGGAGTCACTCTCTAGCTTCAAGTAAAAAGATCGCGCTTCTGGGGCAAGTTTGCTAAACGTCCTGCCAAAATCAGAACCTAAGTCGTCGTAGTCAATGATGTGAACTTTCACAGATTCCGGGGCCTGGGCCACATACGCCACCCCGCCAGAGACCGTAATAAACACATCCTGCAGTTTTGTAACGCTTGAAGCTGGTCGATTATGCATGTTCAAACTCCAGAGGTTGCTGCCGTGGACGCGTTCGTGTGCCTCGCAATGCTGCGGCCCTGTCTGGGCGTGGACGACGAAGCCTGCCGGGTTCGTGACGAGTCATATCAACCTCAAAACATGAAATCCCAATATCTTTGATAAAGGCACCCGCAGTGTTGAGTGAGGCAAAAAGTCGAACCGCTCCGCGTGTCGTTTCCAATTCACGCTCGGAGTTCCCAAAACGGAATTTCAAAGAAAATCCTTTATGTCCCCCGATTGCGAACGCCTGCACATCGGTTGACGCAAGGACAAGCCCACGGAGAACGGGCTCCTTGATGGTTGTTGGGTCATTCATTCTTGGCCTTCATCCTACCGGAATCCAGAGAGCAGTCTACAAAAAATGTTAAGCAAATAACATTAATTGTGCAAAAGTAGACAATAATTGCCGACTTCTTGTTCACGGCGCCCAGCAAGGATGAAGCGGCCGATGCTATTGCGGCGCAACCAGACTTTTGCGTCCAATCTACGCACTTTGCCTGGTTTTGTCCGGCGCTACAACGCCGGTGACCCGTCCCCCAGCATCGCCTCGCGCACGATCTTGATCGGCGGAAATCCCTGCCGCAGAAACTCGTCGTGGAACTTCTCGAGTGAGAACGCCGCGCCCTCCTTTTTCTTCACGTCCTCGCGCAGCTTCAAAATCTCCAGCTTGCCCAGCGTGTAGTAGAGGTACGTCGGATCGTTCGTGCCGCGCTTGGTTTCCACCACCGCGTTCTCCTTCGACTGGTAGCCTTCCTTCTCGAAGAACACCTCGGCCTGCTCGATCGTCATGTTCCCGGTGTGCATCTCGATGCCCACGATGAACCGCGCATTGCGCAGGAGCGCATCCTGCAGTTGGCCCAGCCGCAGCAGCTTTGCCTCGCGCTCGTCCTTCGCACCTGCGCCCGTCCGCCCATAGCCCTCGTCGAGCATCATCTGTTCGCAGTAGTGCGCCCAGCCCTCGATATCGGTGTTCGCGCCCAGCAGCTTGCGCACATTGCTCGGCGCCTGCGGCAGCCACAGAAACTGCACATAGTGCCCCGGATACGCCTCGTGTACGGCCGTCGAGATCACCGTTCCCACGTTGAACCCGTGCATGTAGCCGTCCACCTCGGCCGGCGTCATCGATGCGTCGGGCAGCGTCACGTTGAAGTACGCCTCCGTCGTGTGCGTCTCGAACGCCCCCGGCGTGTCCATGCTGGCCGTCGTCGTGGCGCGCATGAACGGCGGCGATTCCTCCACGACCGGCCGCACCTCCGACGGAATCGTCACGATGCGATGCTCCCGGATGAACCCGATCAGCGAATCGAATGTCGCGCGGAAGGTCGGGATCAACTGGTCCGGCGCCGGGTGATCTTTGCCCAGTTCGTCGAGCACCGCGCGCGGGTCCTTTCCAGGCTCCAGCTCCGCGGCCACCTGCCGGAAGTGCTCCTGGTTCCGGCGCAAATCCGCCCAGCCGATCTCCAGCAGCTTGTCCAGCGGCAGATCGACCATCTCGTCGTAGAGCAGCTTCTTCCGGAAGGTCTCGGCGCCAATCCGGAAATCGCCGTTCGAGCGCGCCAGCAGATCGCCTTTGAGCCACTTCAAATAATCGTTCAGCGCGGCCACCGCCGCCGCGTTCGTCTTCGCAAACTCCGCCTTCAGCGCCGGATCATCCGCGTCAACGAACGCATCGGGCACGTCGTGCTCGAAAAAGCTCACGATGCCCTGTAACTGCTCGATCGCGATCTCGGTATAAATGTGTGGAGGGTTCTTCAGGTTCTCGCGCGCCGCCGCGAGCAGCGCCGGCATCTGCTTTTCCCGCGCGACCAGCGACCGCAGCCGCTCGTTCGGTGGCGCAAACTTTCGCTCCATCAGCACGAACGCCGCGTTGGCGCAGGTGCTCGAGTAGTGATCCGCATCCTTCTCCCACGGCCGGATCGTCTCCAGAGTCAGCAGTTGTGAGCGGATGGCCGCCAGCACGATTTCCCGGTCGCTGCGCGGAACAAAATCCGCCGCCGCGCCGCCGGGATGGATCGCTTCGATCCGCTGCTCGAAGCTCTTCAGCGCCGCGATCTCCGCGTCGACCGCCTTCCGCGAGAAATCTTCCAGTTGTCCGTCGTACTGGTGAAACCCCGCCTGCGTCGCCGTCGTCGGCGCGTAGCGGAAGTACACCTGGTCGAAGTATTCGTCCGTCACCTGCGCAAGTTGCTGCTTCCAGTCCGCCGCTTCCGCGCGTGCGGCCATCGCCGTCGACATAATGACTCCCATCGCCGTCAAGGCGAGTATCTGCTTCATTTTTTCCTCTCGACTCTTGCGTATGCTTCTCACGCGCTCACCTGCGCCGGCGCCAGCGTGGCGAGCAGCTCTCTGATCTCCAGCAGCACTTCGTCGGGCCGCGAAGACGCCAAGGGATATTTGAGCACGCCCTGCGGCGTGAACTGCGCGCCGCGCTTGGCGTTCCTCGAAACCAGCCGCATCAGCCGCTCCGGATCGACCGCCGCATTCTCCGTGAACCGGATCTGCAGTTCGCCGCGCTTGCGGTCCACCTGCGCCACGCCGATGCGTTCGCACTCCAGGCGCAGCATGGCCGCCTCGAGCAGATAAACCGTCGCGTCAGGCGGCGCACCGTAGCGGTCTTCCATCTCCGCGCGCACCTCGTTGACCGCGGCCTCGCTGTTTGTGGCCGCAATCTTCTTGTAGAGCCGCAGGCGTTGGTTCTCCTCCGCCACGTAGCTCTCGTCGATGCGCAGCGCGATCCCTAAGTTGAACTGCGTGGCCGGCCGCTCTTCGCTCCGCTCGCCCTTCAGCTCCTTCACCGCCGCTTCCAGCATCGACGTATAGAGCTCGAACCCGACGGCCTCGATGTGTCCGCTCTGCTCTCCGCCCAGCATGTTGCCCGCGCCGCGCAGTTCCAGGTCCAGCGCCGCGATCTTGAATCCCGCGCCCAGGTCGCTGAACTCCTTCAGCGCCGCCAGCCGCCGCCGCGCAATCTCCGTCAACTCGTTCTCCGGCGGGATCAGCAAGTACGCATAGGCACGCCGGTTCGAGCGGCCCACGCGCCCCCGCAACTGGTAGAGCTCGCTCAGCCCGTGCCGCTCGGCGCGATTGATCAGGATCGTGTTGGCCAGCGGAATGTCCAGTCCGTTCTCGATGATCGTGGTCGCCACCAGCACATCGAACTCGTGCCGCATGAACGCCAGCATCACCTTTTCGAGCTCGCTCTCCGTCATCTGCCCATGCGCCACGGCCACACGCGCCGCCGGAGTCAGTTCCTGGATGCGCGAAGCGATCTCGTAAATCGACTCCACGCGGTTGTGAACGAAAAACACCTGCCCGCCGCGCTCCAGCTCCACTTCGATCGCCGAGCGGATCAGCTTGTCGTCGAACCGCGCCACCACCGTCTGAATCGCCATGCGGTCCTTGGGCGGCGTCTCGATAATGCTCATGTCGCGCAGTCCCACCAGCGACATGTGCAGCGTGCGCGGGATCGGCGTCGCGCTCATGGCCAGCACGTCGATCTCCTTGCGCAACTGCTTCAGCCGCTCCTTGTGCCGCACCCCGAACCTCTGCTCTTCGTCGACCACCAGCAGCCCCAGGTCCTGGAACTTGATGTCCTTCGACAGCAGCCGGTGCGTGCCGATCAGTATGTCCACCCTCCCCGTCACCACCCGCTCCAGGATGTCCTTCTGCTCCTTGGCCGTGCGGAAGCGCGAAATCATCTCGATATGGATGGGGAACTGCGCGAACCGTTGCTTGAACGTCTCGAAGTGCTGGAAAGCGAGCACCGTCGTCGGCGTCAGCACAGCCACCTGCTTGCCGTCCTGCACCGCCTTGAACGCGGCGCGCATCGCCACTTCGGTCTTGCCGTAGCCCACGTCGCCGCACAAGAGGCGATCCATCGGCGTCGGCGACTCCATGTCGTCCTTCACCGCGCGGATCGCCGTCGCCTGGTCGTCGGTCTCGTTGTAGTCGAAGGCGTCCTCGAACTCGCGCTGGAACTCGTTGTCCTTCGTGAATGCGTTGCCCCCAACGGTGTGGCGCTCGGCGTAGAGCTTCAGCAGTTCGGCGGCCATGTCCTGCATCGCCTTGCGCACGCGCGCCTTCGTCTTGGTCCACTGCTGCGAGCCCAGCTTGTTCAGCACCGGCGCCGGCCCCGCGTCGGTCGAGCGGTACTTCTGGATCAGGTCCAGCCGTGTCAGCGGAACGTAGAGCTTCGCCCCCTCGGCGAACTCCAGGATCATGAACTCCACCGAGAGCCCGTCCTGCGCGATCTCTTTGAGCCCCTGGTACTGCGCGATGCCGTGCTCCACGTGCACCACGTAGTCGCCGATCCCCAGATCGCGGAAGTCGGAAACGAACGCCGCCGTCTTCGACTTCTTCGGAACCGGCCGCGCCATCACATCGGCCTCGTCCGAGAGGTCGTTGGCGCCGAATACGATCAGGTTCGCTTCGGCGAACACCACACCCGACGCCAGCGGCGAGCGCACGATCACCGGCACGCGCAGGTCGCCGGCCAGGTAACTCGCTTCATCCAGCAGGGTGTCTCCCGCGCGCGGCGCGCGGCTGCCCAGCCGGTAGGGAACTTCGTACTCGCGCAGCACCGTCGCCAGCCGCTCCACGTCTCCCTGATGCGGCGCGGCCAGCACGATCCGCGTTTCTGCCGCCATCAGGCTCTTCAATTGCTCCGCCAGCGCGGGAATCGATCCATGGAACCGCAGAGTGGGCCGCGTCGGCAACTCGATCTCGCCCAGCGTCGCATCGTCCTCCAGCACGTCCACCGCGCCTAGTCGATCCAGGTCCAGCCCCATGTGCGCGCCGAGCGACGCCGCGAGCACCTCCGGCCGCAGATAGATGTCTTCGGGCCGGATGAGCGAGCCGATCCCCGACCGTTCATGCCGCTGCTCCACTTTGTTCCACCAGCGGTCGATCTGATTGCGCACCATCGCCGGCTCGTCGATAAACAGCGCGCATCGCGGCACGAGCGTCAGCAGCGAGCGCTCCGCGCCGGCCACCGGCGTAAAGAACTCCCACCCAGGGAATACGCTCAGCCCGCCCGCTGCCGCGGCTTCGGCCGCCATCTCCTCGTCTTCGGCCTCGACGCGCTCCCGGCTCAGCCGCCCGTTCACCGCGGCCAGCAAGTGCTCGGTCACCGGCGCCTCGGTCAGCGGCTGCAGTTGCGTCTCGTCCAGACCGGCCTGCGAGCGCTGCGTCTCGGGCTCGAATTTGCGGATGGTCTCGATCTCGTCGCCGAAGAACTCGATGCGCACCGGCCGGTCGGCGTCCGGCGAATACACGTCCAGGATTCCGCCGCGCCGCGTGAATTGCCCCGGCATCTCCACCAGATCCATCTGCGTGTAGCCCACGCTGGCCAGGTGCGTGGTCAGCGTCTCGATGTCGACTTCCTCGCCGCGCTTCAGCGTTACCGCCAGCCCGGCGTAGAACTCGAGATCGAAGAGCTTCAGCGCCGCCGATTCCACCGGCGCGATCAGAATGTCGACGGCCCCGGTCGCAAGCTTCCACAGCGCCGCAGCGCGCTGCTCCTGCACGTCGGGGTGAGGCGAAAGATTCTCGAAGGGAAGAACGTCGTGGGCGGGGAAGCGCACCACTCGCGCCGGATCGATGGCTCCCGTCAGCTCGCATCCGGCCTTGACCAGCGGTTCCAGCGCCTCGGCGGCCTTGTTGTCGGCCACAATCGCGATCGCGGGCTGCTTGGCGGCTCGCGCCATCAGCGGCAGGGTTAGCGCCCGCGCCGTCGCCGTAAGCCCGGACACACGTCGCCGTCCCGCACCCAGGCTCAGGTGCCTGCGAACGCGTTCGAATCCCGGGGCCTGCTCCAGCTCCGCGAACATCTCGCGGACAAACGGGAGGATCATCTGCCTACAAGTTTAGCAGCGGGGACATGAGGCGTCAGGAGCGAGTCGCGCGTGCCGATCAGAGTGCACGTCGTTTTTCGCGCAAGGAACTCACTGAACCTCTGCGTCCGGCGAGTTCGGCGCGTCAATACCCAGCTTCCCTTCCATGCCGGATCGCCAGAATCACGGCTTCCTTCCCGTCAAAGCGATAGAGAAGCACGTAGCATCCCTGGCCGAAGTCGACAATCCATTCGCGGAACTCCGGAGGCATCTCGTCGGCGGGGCATCCGATCGCGGGATGCCGGCCGAGAACTCTTACGCCATCGTGAATTGCTTGCACGGCACGCGCCGCGGCATCGCGGTCTTTCGAAGCGAGAAATTTGTAGAGACGAATCACGTCGAGTCGCGCGGCTCGCGACCACCTCAAACGTGGCATTCAGGGGCCTCGGCGTCCTCACCCGCTTCAAGTTTTGTCAGCCAAGCGTCGGCCTCTTCCTCCGTCAGGTGCAGGCCGGTGGCTTGATAGTCATTCCAGGCTGCGAGGGCGTCCTGGCGCAGTCGCTCGCGCTTTTCCTCGCGCTCCACGTACTGCTCTACAGCCTCGCGCATGAGCCAGTGCGGCGACCGGCGCCTTGAGGCCGCCAGATCTTGCACGCGTTTCTTCAGTTCCACATCGAGTTTGAGGCTTGTAGTTGTGGAGGCAGACATCGAGTACTCCAAGGTGTTACTTTATCGCACCTTATTGTACCTCATTGCGCCATCGCTGTGACCAGCGGGCCTGACATCCGGGCAGCGGCGCTCAGAGCTTGCGCAGCACCGCGGCATGGGAGCGGCGAACAACCGGCTCGCCGATCGCTTCCAGTCCGGCTTTCCGCGCCGCATCGAGTTCGATCTGAAATATCTCCCGGTTCACATGCCCCGATGGCTCGGCGAGGAAGAGGATGCCGCTGGGCTTAAGCGCCGCCGCCGCCTCTGAAAAGAACTTTTCAACGGAAGGCATCTCATGGACCACGGCGAAGGCGAGAACAAAATCGACCGCGCCGGCCGAGTGTTCGACGCCCATTCCCTCCGGCTTCGCAAGCCGGGTTTCAATGCGGCCAGCGAGACCGGCCTTTTTCGCTCTTCGCCCGAGGGCTTTGAGCATTTGCGGCTGAATATCGACCGCAACGATCCGTCCCGATGGGCCAACGGTTCGCGCCATGGGCAAAGTGAAAAAGCCCATTCCCGGACCCGGCTCCAGCACCGTCATCCCCGACCGCACATACGGCGCAAGCAGCTTTTCGGGATCTGCCATTATCCATTTGCGGATTGGGCTGGCTAGCCAATATCCGAGCCACCATGGGCAAACACGTTCCGCCATACCAGGCTCCCTTGTGCGTCAAGCACGATTCTCGACACGCTGCAATGAATATGCGGCTCATCTATGAAGACGCTCGAGCAGGCACTTTATTGTGAACTGGCCCAAAACGGCAGCCGGCCCTGCGGCGAGGCTGTTTTGTGGTCAAGGGGTCTCCATGGAGTTACCTACGATTGCCTTAGCGCACTTGTCCGATGAGCATCCACGGTAAGGACTCACTCGTCCCCGAGTCTCTTTGCGAATGCATACCAGAAGTCCAGCGACTTCCAATACGAATCGACCGGCAGGCGCTCGTCCCGCCCGTGCGCGCGCACATCGTCCCGCTCCAGAGCGATGGCCGAGTAGCCGTAGCTCGGGATGCCGGCCTGCGCGAAGTAGATCGAGTCGCTGGCACCGGTTTCCATCACCGGTGTGACCGGGATCCCCGGCCAGATCGCCTGCGTCAGGCTGGTGAGCGGTCCCCAGACCTCCGGGCTCGGCGCCGGAGGAACAATTGCCATGCGCTCTGGCGCCGAAGCGGTCACGTCGCCCAGACTCGACACGTACTGAACGGTCAACTGGGGGTCGGCAAAGACCGAGATCAGTTGCTTCCTCGTCTCCTCGGGCGAGTGGCCGGGAAGGATCCGGCAATTCACGTTGGCCTGTGCCGTTTGCGGCAGGGCGTTGTTGGCGTGGCCGGCGCTGAGCCGCGTGGCCACGCAGGTCGTGCGCAGCTTGGCGTTGAATTCAGGCTCCGCGCTCAAGCGGGCTGCAGCCGCCATATCCGGCGGCGCAGCCAGGATCGCCCTCATGTCGGACGCTGTCGTGCCCGTCTCGTTTGCCGCGAGGCTCGTGAAGTAGGTTCGCGTCACTTCGTTCAGTTCGAAGGGGAACGAATAGGCAGCCAGGCGGTCGAGCGCCGCAGTGAGTTCGTATATCGCGTTGTCGGGGCGAGGCAGGGAGCTATGTCCGCCGCGATTGGTCGCCGTGACCTGAAAGTCGGCGTAGAGCTTCTCGGTCGCTTCGACCGTGGCAACTACCGGCCGCCCGTTCTCCAGTTCCACTCCGCCGGCGTCGGGATTGATCACGTAGGCTGCGTCCACCAGTTCGCGATGCGTGCGCACCAGCCAGTCGGCGCCGTTAAAGCTACCCCCCTCTTCGTCGGCCGTGAGCGCCAGGATCATATCGCGCTGCGGTTTGAATCCCTCGCGATGCAGGCGAAGAAAGATCGCCACCAGCGCAGCGTCGGAGTCCTTCATGTCCTGTGTGCCGCGCCCGTAGTAGTACCCGTCCTTCTCAACAAATTGAAACGGATCGGTGGACCAGTCGGCGCGCAGTGCCTGCACCACATCCATGTGGCAGAGGAAGAGGACGGGCTTTTTCGCCGGTGTTCCGGCGGCATGGATGCGCACGACCAGGTTTTGCTTGCGCGCGTCGGGCCCCAGGAGGCGAACATCTTCAGGCGAGAATCCCGCCTCCAGAAAACGGCTTTGCATCGCCGCGGTCGCGGTGGTCACGTTTCCCTGGGGCGTGTCCGTGGTGTTGATCTCGACGAGATCTTTGAAGATCGCCCGGGCCAGCGCACGATCCTCCGCCGGCGTTATCGGCAATTGCTCTTGCGCTCTTGTCAATGGGCCCAAGCAGGTGGCCGCGCACACGACCGCAAGGATAACTGAGAGTCGGGGCATTCGAACCTCGCGTCCTTCGAAAAGGGGGATGATTAGTGCCTCAGTCGATCCGCGGCGTTCCCCGCCGCAGCACCAGCCCGGCGACGCCAAACACCGCGATCAGCACCAGCGCAATCGCGAAGTAGTAGGCCATCGGGTGAGCCCACCCCGGTGAATACGTCAGGTCCTGGCCCACCCATAGCAGCAGGATCGTGGCGATTACCGCGAACTGCCCGGCGATGACGAGAAACGTGTGCCCCAGGTCGCGCCGCTTGTCCAGCGCCTCCACCTGGTCCGGGGTCAGATTGCGCTCTTCGGGGGGAAGAAGGGAATTTGCCATCGTGCTCTCCTTCGGCGAAACCACAGATCTTGTTGACTGGCCATCCGAGTCCAAGGTCGCCGCTCCCTGGTGGTCGCGTCGACTTGACTGCATCGGCTCCGCGATGTTCCTGCTGTGGTTTCGCAATTGCCGGCCTTGCAGGTGACCTCCGCTGCCGGCGTTCCTCTATTCGATTGAATCACACGGCGCGGGGACGCCGCCAGCAGTCGTCCCGATACTCTGCCTGTCCCCTTGCTTTCGAAATGCCGAGAGATCGCGCCGCCCTGGTGCCGGACGGAACGAACCACTAACCACTGTTCACTGCACCGGATACCCGACCGACTGCCCATAGAGCGGAACACGGTCGGCGCCGAGATGCAGCAAGGCGGCAACGGCCGAAGTTTCCTGTGGTCCATGCATCGCATAGAGCCAGGCATTGAATCCCTCGGAAGCCGCAAACAGATACACGTTCTGGCCAATGAAGCCTGTGTCGACCTGCTCGAACATGTTACTCGCCGGTCCGACATAGACGATGGTTACGGCTGCGTGCGCGGCGGGCGGGGCGCCGATCTTGGAGCGACTGTCGCCGGCGGCCACGGGGCGCAGCAGGTTTTGCACGGCGTCGTAGACGTAGATCCCGTCTGCCAGCACGACATAGATCTCGATCTCCTGCCGGTTCATGGCCGAGGGCGCGGTCCGTCCGGGCTGGGGCTTTGCGCCGGGCATATGCGACTCCATGCTGCCGCGGTTGACGCCGAACGCCGCCCACAACAGGTTCGAGAGCGATTGCATCGGCAGGGGCTTGTCGGCAAAGGCGCGCGTCGTTTTGCGCGCGGCGAGCGCCTGCATCAGCGGCATGCCGCCGGTCATTTGCGGTTTGGGAAGTTCAATTGGCTTCGGTTCCGCGGCCGGAACCGTGGCCGTGTTCTGCTGCTGGGCGGTAACCAGCGACGCGCCGCACACAAGGGCGCACAGTGCCAGAACCATCGATCGAACGGCAAAACGAGCGGGATTGCGCATCGAACCACCTCGAGAGAATCGGCTGGGCACGCCCGCCTCCCAGGTGTGCGCATCGGGGGAAGAAAATACGATTCGGCCGGCCAAAAAAACAGTTTGCGCGTTCAAGCCTTCGCGCAGGACAGCTCGTCGCCGGCTGTTGCCGGGCCGCTTCACTCCGTCAGAAACGCCAGCGACTGCAGCGTCGTAATCTCGAACGGCTTGCGGCAGCGGATGTTGGCGCACTGCAGCTTGTCGTCGCCCCGCACCATATAGGATTGTGCCTTGGCAAACCGCGCCCGGTCGCGTTCGTTGGCGCCGCGCGGCAGTTGCGCCCGCTTGCGCCGCACCACCCAGGTCACTTTGTACTCGGCGGTCTGCCCGCACTTGGGGCAAGTCAGGCTGTGCGTCCGTTGTTCCGTCGTCTCGTTGAAGAAATCCCGCTCTTCCATCCCCGTTCCCCTCGAGTTCGGCCACGGCAGGTCGTCCCGGCAGGCAGGTTGGCCCGCGGCCAAGTCTCCGCGCCGGCCCTTTCGCGCCGCCGGAATCTATTCCATACTCAACCTAGCCATGACGAAACGCAAGCCAGCCCGTTTTTCGGCCGCCAAGGCCGTCAAGGCCAACGCCCGCGAGCGTGTCGGCCAGCCCAAGCCCGCGCGCGTCATCGCGCCCAAGCCGCGCACCGGCCGCCAGGCCAAACACAAGCCGAAACTTGACGAGTTCCTAGCCGAAGAAGAGTAGCCCGCGCCGTCCATCCCCTTCGATGCGCAAATAACGTTTGCTCCTACAGGTAATTTCTGATAGCTGTTAGCTGAAGGCTGGGAGGTCTTCTATGGCAAAAGCAGTCGGCTTCGGCGGCGTATTTCTCAAGGCCCGCGACCCGCAGGCGCTCGCCCGCTGGTACTCCGAGCACCTCGGCATCCCTGTGCAGGATGGTGGATCGCTCGCCTTCGACGGCCCTGAGTCCGCGGGCATGACGGTCTTCGCCCACTTCCCCCTCGATACCAAGTATTTTGGCGAAGGCGCGCAGCACGCCATGGTTAACTTTCGCGTCGACGACTTGGATGCGCTCCTCGCGCAACTGGCTCAGGCAGGCGTGCGCATCGATCCCAAGCGCGAGGACTACCCCTACGGCCGGTTCGCCTGGATCTGGGATCCCGAAGACAACCGCGTGGAACTGTGGCAGCCGCAGGACGGCCCAGCGGCCTGAAGAGCCTTGGCGCTTCCTTCTCCGCCTGGGAAGGCCCGCGCGCGCCGCTGCCTGCGCACACCGCCAACAGGACGTTCGTCGATCGAGGGGATTTCCTTCGGCGCCCGCCAGAGCAGGCCGGCGTCCAGCCGGAAACGCTCTAGTACCGTGAGCCACTTGCAAAATTGCCGTTGCGGAATGGCAAACACAGGAAACAATCACCGCAGGGGCTAAAGCCCCATTGATTTTGTTGGCTTTATCGGCACGACTAAAGTCGTGCCCTGACACTTCGTGCACTTCGTTTTGAATTTTGCAAGTGGGTCGATCAATAGGAATTACTTCGGTGCCCTCCGCGCCAGGCCGGCGTCCAGCCGGATTCGATTACAGCGTTTTCGGTTCAAGTCTCTACAGGGTCGATGCCGCCGAGTGGCTCTTTCCTCAAGAAAGAGCCGCCTTGCACAAAGCCGGCCTATCAACGCATGAACCGGAAACGCTCTAGTGTCCCACGCTGTACGGCCCCGGCAGCGAGGGCCCGGCCGGTTCGTTGCTCGGGTTGGTCGCCACCGCGGTCCGCTGGGAATAAATCCGGAACTGCACGATAAGGTCCAGCATCACAGGCACCGGCTTGCCGTCTTTAATGGCCGGCTGGAACGTCGCCTTGCGAATCGAGTCCACCGCGTTCTCGTCCAGCCCGAAGCCGATCGGCCGGGCCACTGCGATCTCGCCCGGTTTGCCGTCTGGCCCGATCACCACGTGATACAGGCACATCCCCGCCACGCCATGGTCCTGTGCATACTCGTTCGACGGTGGCTCAAATTGCGTCGTCAGGCGCGCTCTCTGGTCCACGAGGCTCTGCCGCAGCACGGCCGGATCCTTGGGCCGATAGTCGGTCTTCGCTGCCGCTGCCGCGTAGTACAGCTTCCAGAAGTCCGGCATCGCGGCTATCATGCGATCGTCGAATCCCTGCGCGAAGACGTTGTCCAGAGCCTCGCGCAGCACTTGGTTCGCGTGGGCCGGCGAGGTCGTCGTGGTCACGCTTTTCGCCTCTGCGGGCCGCTCGGCCGCCGGAGCGGCGGCGATCTCCGCCTGCACCTCGCTCTGGCTGCTCGCCGCGTCTGCCGGAGCCGTTACCGGCGACGAGGGTTTCGCCGTGGGATGCGCCCCCTTGCCATTCCCCTTTTCCTTCTTCTCCTTCGGCTTCACCACGATCTCGCGGTCGATCGTGATCCTCACCACCTTCTTCTTCGGCGTGATGTTCACACGGTCCACGGCCTTGGTCGGATCCTCGTAGGGCAGCTCGCCCAGAAAGTGCAGCCCGTACCGGTCTCCCTCCAGTTCCACCTTGTGCTTGGTCAGGTGCACCTTGTTGATTTCCACCCCGCTCAGCGTATAGGAGCCCTGCGGGGAGTGCCCCACCAGCGATCCATGCTCGTTGAAGCTCAGAGAGTTGTCCAGGTAGCCGCCGCGCAGGAAGAGCTGCTTGCCCACAAGCATTCTCCTCAACTCCTCTTCGCCGATCTCACCCGCCGCCTCGCTTTGCGGCACCCCGCCCGCCGCGGCCGAAGACTGCTGTCCCTGCGCCGGTGCGGGTTGGTTCTCCGCCGGAGCAGCGGAGGGAGCGGACTCATTTTCCGATGGCGCCGGAGCCGCCTGATTCTCCGAAGAACCGGCAGCCGGAGCGGCCGCAGGCGCCGTCTGAGCCGTTGGATCGCCGGAAGGGTGCTGCGCGGCCGGAGTATTCTCCTGGGCCGGAGCCTGCTGCGCCGCCACCATGTGGGTTGCGGAAAAGGCGAGCACCAGAATTACGGCCGGTACGGCCACCGCGGCCTGTATGCCGGGACGAAGACGAGACGGGGAGAAAGACAGAGAGCCGGAATTAGACATAGTTCTAGTCATGGGGGAGCCTTTGAACGCCACTGTAGCAAGTTTCCGCTTCCGCATTGTCAAGACAATCCCACGATCGAGTTACTTATGTGTTACGCCCAACGGCTCACCGTCTGCCCCGTGAGCGGGATGCTGAAGCCTCCAAAGAATCCGCCGGAACAATCCCAGGGCCCGCCTCGCGTCGCGCCGGCTCAGCGTCAGCCTGCGCAGCAGCAGACGCACGTCGTGCCGGTTGGCCCTGCGCATCGCTGCGGGCGAGTAGTTTGCCGCAGCCATCGTTTCTTCCACGACCCCGGCCAGCAGCTCCAGGTCGCGCGTCGACGCCGGCGCGTCGGTATTTCGATCCGCGGAAGTGCCGCGCTCATCTGCAGGGCGCCCCACCCTCGATGCCTCCGCGGACATGCCCTCCACTGCCGGGTTCTTGTTTTTCCGGCTAGGGTGGGGTTTTTCGCTCCCATCCGCTCCCGATGCGGGGTGCCCCATCCTAAACGCGATTTCTGCGTTTAGGGTGGGCGAGGTCGCGATCTCATACAGACACACCGCGATCGCCTGCCCCAGATTCATCGAGGGCTGCCGCGCATCGGTGGGAATTTCGACCAGAAGGTGGCACTGCGCCAAGTCCTCGCGCGTCAGTCCGCGCTTCTCGGAGCCGAACACCAGCGCCACGCGCCCGCCGCGCTCCATCTCCGCTGCAACGCGCTGCGCCAGCTCCGGCAGCGGAACCACCGGCTGCTCCGCCTTGCGCCGCCCCAGCGTTCCGGTGCCCACCACCAGTGTGCAATCGGCCACGGCCTCGGCGAGCGACTCCGTCTCCAATGCCCTCGCCATCAGGTCCGGCGCGCCCACCGCCGACCTTGCCTCGCGCCAGTGCGCCTCAAACGGAGCCACCACGGCCAGCCGCCGGAAGCCGAAGTTCGCCATCGCTCGCGCCGCCGCTCCTATATTGAGGGGATTGCGCGGCTGGACGAGCACCACCGCGAAGCCATCGCATTGAAATTCGGGCCGCAAGACCCAATTGTAGAGCGATTGCGCGGCGCGCCTTTCGCTGGCTTGGCTGCGGAAGAGACTACGTGGTCAGCCGCTCTTTGACGAAGAGAAACCGGTGCACGATAGCCCAGTCCGGCTCCATAACCTCTAGGGGCGCCTTTGCGCCCAGTCGCGGGCCTTGTCGAAGCGCTCGCGGTCGCGCCAAACTCCGCGGTTCCAATGATCGCCGATCCGTTCGAACTGCCGGCGGGCGACGGTCGCGTCGCGGAATTCGTACGCGAAATAGGCCATCTTATTCTCCAGCCATCCAGTGGTCCCGTATTGCGCTGTCAGCGCCTGGTATCCCCTCTGAATGCGCGGCCAGTCCATCTCTTTTGCCCCGAAATTCCTGCCGTTCTTTCCGATCACCTCGACAGCGATATGGAAGTAGATCTCATCGCCCTGATCCCCGCCGACACGGTCCGCGGCGGTTGTGGCGAATGCTACAGCGTCTCCGGGCTTTCCGTCCCATTTGGGCAACAAGTAATTCGCCATCTGCTTATAGAGGCGGAAGTATTCCGGTTCGAACTGGATGCCCTGCTCGAAGACCTTCCTCATTCTGGCTTCGTCCCAGCTCTGCGCCAGGCCGACAATCATCATCTCGGAGTACCACTGCGGACAGCGCTCATGGAGGTTGGCCGCTGCGTTGAGAACATCCAGCGACTCCTGAATGCGCTCATCGAAGAGACGCCAGCCCTCGGAAGTCACGGTATTTGCCATGCCGTTGCCGCGCGCCACCCACGCCCAGCGATGAAGGCTGGCAGCCAGAGCAACCCGGGCAGTGATAGATTCCGGACGCTGGGCGACCCAGCGCTTCAGGTGTGCAAGGTGATCGAGTGTGTCCTTGTCCGTGAGCATGGGCTTGTCGAGCGCTTCGTAAAAGGTGGTCAGCTTCCAGCTACCCCCCGGAAACCGGCTCTTGTCGCTGCGGAACTGGCTGGCCATTTGGTCCAGGTCGTCGAATTTCTCCTCCACCAGATCGGCTTCGACCAGATGCCTCAACTTCGTTTCGTGCAACGAGTTTTCATCCTCTTCGGATACGACGGTGCCTGGGCTGGCTGGCGCCGTCTGCGCCTTCATCGGCCCGGAAAGAAGAACGAATGACGGTACGAGGACAAATAGAGCGGCGAACTTGGAAATGTGCATGGAAGGGTCTCTTGATCTGTATAGACGTGAACCGGCTCCGGATCGCCGACAGAAAAGCGACGCGGATCGCCGAGACTCTCTGTGCCTTCTGGTTCGCCGCTCTGCGAACTTGGGGCCGGTGGAAGTCCCCGCCCCGCAGGCTGGCTACCGGTGGGCCCGATCGGGTAACCTCAACCCGTGCTCCTCTCCAACCCAGCCGCGGCGGCCCTGAACGAGCTCAGCCAGGCGCCCATCGTGCGCTTTTCGCTCCTGGCCTTCAGTTCCATCTTCTTTCTTGTGGACCCCTTCGCCGCCATTCCTTCGTTTCTGGCCATCACCCACCGCGCCGATGGCCCGCGCCGCAAGCGCATGGCGCGCAAGGGCGCGCTCACCTGCTTCATCGTGCTCACCTCGTTTGCCGTCGCCGGTCAGTTCATCTTCCGCATGTTCGGCATCACGCTGCCGGCCTTCGAAATCGCCGGCGGCCTGATCCTGCTGCTCATCGGCCTCGACATGCTCGAAGCCCGCCGCTCCCCCACCCAGGAAACCCTCGGCGACACCGAAGAAGCCGCCGCCAAGGAGGACGCCGGTATCGTCCCTCTCGGCATCCCCATGCTTGCCGGTCCCGGCGCCATCTCCTCGGTCATGGTGCTGGTCGGCCAGGCGCCGGTCTTCTGGGGATGGCAGATGGGCGCCATCCTCGGCTCCATCGCCTTCACCGCCGTCGTCACCTATTTCGTTCTCGGCGCCGCCGCCAGCGTCCGCCAGATCCTTGGCGAAACCGGCATCCGCATCCTCGTCCGCATCATGGGCCTCCTGCTGGTCGCCCTCGCCATGCAGTATTTCGTCAATGGAATCACAGACTTGGGCTTGATCCCCAAGCGCTGATTCGCGCCACCCACGGTCTCGGGATTCGGTCTTGAAGCCCAGCCCCACGCCGTTCGCCGTTTTCTTGCGCGCTCGCGCCCTCGTTCCCTGTTCTGCCCGTTTCCCACAGAATCCGGCGCTTTCCACAGCCCTTTTCCCCTTGATCTGGACCTTTCTGAATTGCTATCCTTAACCTCGTTGTAAGGCTGGGTTCGCGGCTCGATTGTCGAATTTGCATCGCCGTGAATCCTGTGTTACTCTAATCAAGTTGAATGGAGCAGTGGAGCCTCCCGGTGGCCGTGTGGCCTGCCCCGCAAGAGGGAAGTGGGAAGCTGGTTCGTAGGGTCTTACGAGTTGAGCGGTCTTCCGCATCGTTGAAACCCCTGTAGGGAATCCCACAGAGAACAAGCCATTGCATGACCCGGGAGTTCTTCTCCCGCGAGCCCTATCGGCTCGGGCGATTTTTGCTGGCCGCTCTTTGATTTTTTGCGCTGCGCGGGCAAAAGGTGCCTTCGCTGGTCCGTTTGAGCTTTCCGCTTGACCGGAACCGGCGATTTTGATACCTTTGAAAAGTTCGCGCCAAAACGCCGGGGCCGCAGTGTGAACGCGGGAATCTGGCGCCAGCGCACCCAGTTCGAGGACAATCCAAACGCGAGTTTGGGCCTCGATCCAAGGGGTCCCGCTCAGGCGGACCACCCCCAAGGATCTTTGACAAATTGGTTGAACGTGCCAGTCGTGAGATGCGATCGGGTTTGGCTCGATCAGTCTCACAAGGTAAGGTGCCCGGCGCCCTTCGAGATGAAGATGCGCGGGGCACGGTCGCGCCCCTTGACCTCCGTCAAGCGGGTACGACATCAGGCTTCAAACGAGAGTTTGATCCTGGCTCAGAATCAACGCTGGCGGCGTGCCTAACACATGCAAGTCGAACGAGAAAGTGGGAGCAATCCCATGAGTAAAGTGGCGCACGGGTGAGTAACACGTGACTAACCTACCCTGAAGTGGGGAATAACTGGGGGAAACCCTGGCTAATACCGCATAACACCTACGGGTCAAAGGAGCAATTCGCTTTGGGAGGGGGTCGCGGCCGATTAGTTAGTTGGCGGGGTAACGGCCCACCAAGACGATGATCGGTATCCGGCCTGAGAGGGCGCACGGACACACTGGAACTGAAACACGGTCCAGACTCCTACGGGAGGCAGCAGTGGGGAATTTTGCGCAATGGGGGAAACCCTGACGCAGCAACGCCGCGTGGAGGATGAAGTCCTTCGGGACGTAAACTCCTTTCGATCGGGACGATTATGACGGTACCGGAAGAAGAAGCCCCGGCTAACTTCGTGCCAGCAGCCGCGGTAATACGAGGGGGGCGAGCGTTGTTCGGAATTATTGGGCGTAAAGGGTGCGTAGGCGGTTTGGTAAGTCTTATGTGAAATCTATGGGCTCAACTCATAGACTGCATGAGAAACTGCCGGGCTGGAGTGTGGGAGAGGTGAGTGGAATTCCCGGTGTAGCGGTGAAATGCGTAGATATCGGGAGGAACACCTGTGGCGAAAGCGGCTCACTGGACCACAACTGACGCTGATGCACGAAAGCTAGGGGAGCAAACAGGATTAGATACCCTGGTAGTCCTAGCCCTAAACCATGACTGCTTGGTGTGACGGGTACCCAATCCCGCCGTGCCGGAGCTAACGCGTTAAGCAGTCCGCCTGGGGAGTACGGTCGCAAGGCTGAAACTCAAAGGAATTGACGGGGGCCCGCACAAGCGGTGGAGCATGTGGTTCAATTCGACGCAACGCGAAGAACCTTACCTGGGCTCGAAATGTTGTGGACCGGGGTAGAAATATCCCTTCCCCGCAAGGGGCCGCAATATAGGTGCTGCATGGCTGTCGTCAGCTCGTGTCGTGAGATGTTGGGTTAAGTCCCGCAACGAGCGCAACCCTTACTTCCAGTTGCCATCATTCAGTTGGGCACTCTGGCAGAACCGCCTCGGATAACGGGGAGGAAGGTGGGGATGACGTCAAGTCCTCATGGCCTTTATGTCCAGGGCTACACACGTGCTACAATGGCCGGTACAAACCGTCGCAAACCCGCGAGGGGGAGCTAATCGGAAAAAGCCGTCCTCAGTTCGGATCGCAGTCTGCAACTCGACTGCGTGAAGCTGGAATCGCTAGTAATCGCGGATCAGAACGCCGCGGTGAATACGTTCCCGGGCCTTGTACACACCGCCCGTCACATCACGAAAGTGGGTTGCACTAGAAGTCGGTGAGCCAACCGCAAGGGGGCAGCCGCCCAAGGTGTAATTCATGATTGGGGTGAAG
>CAWDPG010000003.1:0-405415 GCA_963804155.1 uncultured Acidobacteriaceae bacterium | reverse complement strand
GGTTGTGGAGAACTCGGCTCTGCGCCGCGAAACCGGGCAGAGAGGCACCGCCGGACCACGCTCTTTACATGTAAAGAGTCAAGGGTCGGCCAATAATCCACTGTTGTGGTTCGCCAAAATTCCTTCCGTGCAGAAGAGCAGTGTGCCTTTGTGGTTAAACGGGCGTTGAACGGCACACGGAAGGGAGCCGACGAAAGAGAACAATCGGGTCAGCGGATGGGTTGATGGGGCAAGCGAAGCTCCGCGGTCAGCCGCACAGACACGACTCCTATCGGCCGTACCGGTGTTTGACAGATTTTCGGCGGCACAGGCGGCAAGTTGATCGCGATGATGCCAACCGCCCACTTTGGGCGAAGCCACAACCCTGCAGGACGCGCTCGGGTTCGGTTCCCTCAGGCGGCCGGTAGGCGTGTCCTTCGCCAAGCCAAGGTGCGTGCGGTCCTCGTGGAAGTGGCGGACGTAGCCCCACATCGGGCGTTTGAGGCGCCGCCCATTGAGGACGATCACGTGGTCGAGCAGATCGCTGCGACAGCAACCGACGAAGCGTTCAACAATACCGTCCTGCCAAGGGCTCTTGAACGACGTGCGCTTCGACCTCACACCAAGAGTCTCCATCGTTGCGATAACACCGGCGTTGAAAATGGCATCCCTGTCTTGGATCACATACTTAGGAGCAGAGTCGTAGGGGAAGGCGTCACGCACCGGCCGCGAGACCCGCGCGGGAGTCGGGTGCCTAGAGTGGCCTGCCCGGCAAATTCTGTACCAGTGGAGATGAGACAAACTGGTATGTCGAAGGGCCGGAAAATCTGTACCACTTCGATGGTTAGTTCTCGGCCTGTTTCTGTTTCAGCCAGATCGCGGCTCGCCGCGATCTGGCTGGCTTCGGGCAGCGACTGGAACCAGTTCGTGTCCAGGCACTCGGCCCGGAAGGCGCCATTGAACGATTCAACGAACGCATTGTCAGTCGGCTTTCCCGGTCTTGAGAAGTCGATCTTCACGCCGTTGCGATAGGCCCACAGATCCATCAGCGGACCTGTGAACTCGCTCCCATTGTCACAGAGCAGCATCTTTGGCAAGTCCGCGCTGAGTGAGATGCTCAAGTCGCTGCGCAGAATCGAGGCGCGCGGCGAAGGACTGTTGCGTCGCGGGTGAGTCTCGCGTAATACAGGGTCACTCTGGCCGTAAAGAAACCTGTTTCCAGAAGGCGGCGATCAACCGCGTGCGACCTCGCATGCGACCAAGGGTGCGGCGGGGCGGCGACCCGTTACTGAATAATTACTGCCAGTTTCGACCATTTTGGCCGTGTTTTTTGAGGACGGCCGGTCGATTCTAAAGGAGTTACGGCAGAAAAGATACCCCCGGGGGTATCCAAAAAAGAATAATTATTTAATTTCCTCCTTTCGAGGTGAAGAGCAGAGATCAGAGATCAAAGAGTAGAGAGTAGAGAGTAGAGATCGGAGAACAGCGATCAGAGATCGGAACTCTCAACCTAAGACCAGTGTAGCGAGTTGGCAGAAACAGACTGCAAAGTTGGCAAAGAGAATTTTGGGAGTGTTTTCAGCGGCTTGCGGGCAAATCCGCGAAGAGAGGGCCTTGACAGCTCTTTGGGGCGAACCCCTTGGGCGAGACAGTTGGGAGGTTGACAGTTTTGGGGCGAACCCTTTCAAACCCGGCCCACTTGAGAGGGGAGAAGGCAAGAAATGTCCCTGCCCGAACCTGGGCACATCGCGCAGGCCGTGCTCTTTGTCGCGAGCGGCGCCGCGCGCGTCATTCACGGGGCGGCCGTTTCCGTTTTCGGCAACGCGTAAGCTGCCGGGCATGAAAGGAAAGGCCAGGAGATTGTCTCCTGGCCTTGAATGCTTTCGGCGCCGTGTCCGTCGGCGCCCGAACAATTGCCAGCGGCTCTGACCGCACCCGTTCTTAGCTGCACCCGCTGGTCGAGCCGCAGCTCATGCAGCGGTAGCAACTGCCGTTCCGCACCATGATGGCGCCGCACACGCTGCAACTGGGCGCATCGCCCATTTCGTACATGTCGCGCATGGCGTCGGCTGCATGGTAGATCCCGCGGTCCTCGAGGCCGGGCGCTTGCGCCGCGCTGCTTACCGATGCATGGTGTGCCGTCGAGTCCGTCATTCGCCTCGGCGCGGCGGCGCCGGCACCGGCCTGCGGCTCCGGGGCGATTCCGCCGCCCGAATGCGCGCCCGCCGCGGCCACCTGGTTCAGACGCTTGGCCACCTCCTCGGCCAGCCGCGCAATCTGCTGCTGCGCCATGCTGGGCTCCTCCTCCGTCAGGCTGCTCTCCTCCAGAAGGCTCGGCGAAGCCGGCAGTTGCGGCGCTCTCGAAGCCAGCCCGGCAAAGAGCGTGAGTTGCTCGCCCGACAGGAAACGCAGATTGAGCCAGCGGAAGATATAGTCCATCAGGCTCTTGGCGTAGCCGATCTGCTCGTTGCCCGTCCATCCCGAGGGCTCGAAGCGCGTGTGGGCGAACTTCTCGCACAGAACCTTGAGCGGCACGCCGTGCTGCAGCGCGAGAGAAACCGAGGTGGCGAAGGCGTCCATCAGGCCGCTCACCGTCGATCCCTCCTTGGCCATGCGGATAAAGATCTCGCCCGGCTGCTGGTTGGGATAGAGGCCCACGGTGATATAGCCCTCGTGGCCGGCGATGGAGAATTTATGCGTGATCGACGCGCGCTCCTCCGGCAGCCGGTGACGCACCGCGCGCGGCGGCGCATTCAGGTCCTGCTCTTCCCTCGCCGGTGTGCTGCCGGCATCGAGCGACGGCGCGGCGGTCAACACCGGAACCGCGGCCGCCGTTGCAATCTCGTCCAGCGCCTTCTGGAAGGCCCGTGCGGCAGCCAGCAACTGCTGCGCGCTCACTTCCAGCTTGTCGCCCGAGTGCGCCTCCAGCGCCTTCAGGTCGGCCTCCGCGGCCGGCTGCGAAGCGGCTACGTGCCCCAGCAAGCGGTTGCCCGCCGCATCCAGCGCCGTGGGCTCCTTCTTGGCCTCCACATGAATGTTGAGGCTGGTGTTCAGCGGCTGCGTTCCCTTCGAGCCGTCGCGGTAGATGGCGATGGCCTTGTTGCCCAGCCGCCAGCTCGCCATGTACGCTTCGGCCACCTCTTCCACGGTCGCCTCATGTGGCAGGTTCACGGTCTTCGAGATCGCCCCGGACAGGAACGGCTGCGCCGCCGCCATCATCTTGATGTGGCCCATATAGTGGATGGTGCGCGTGCCCTTGGCCGGCTTGAAGCTGCAATCGAACACCGCCAGATGCTCCGGCTTGATTCCCGGCGCCCCCTCGATGGTGCCCGTCGCGTCGATGTAGCTCACGATCGCGTTGACTTCGTCGCTCGAATAGCCCAGCTTGAACAGCGCCGCGGGCACGGTCTGGTTGACGATCTTGATCATCCCCCCGCCCACCAGCTTCTTGTACTTGACCAGCGCCAGCTCGGGCTCGATCCCCGTGGTGTCGCAGTCCATCATGAACCCGATGGTTCCTGTCGGCGCCAGCACCGTGGTCTGCGAGTTGCGGTATCCGTAGCGCTCCCCGTAGAGCAGCGCCATGTCCCAGCTCTCCCGGCTGGCGTTGATCAGCGCTTCCAGTTGCGGCACCATGAACGGCTCGCCGCTTTGCCGCGACTTGCCGATGTTGTTCACCTCGGCGCGGTGCATCCGGATCACGTCCAGAAACGGCTCCCGGTTCACATAGAAGCCGGGGCAGGCTCCGCCCTGGTGCTCCACCGACGCCGTCAGCGGCGTGGCCGAGGCCACTGGCGGGCACTGCGCCGCGATGATCGCCGACTGCAGGTACGACTGCCCGGTCATGATCGCGGTCAGGCTTGCGGCCAGGTCGCGTCCGTTCGCCGAATCGTAGGGCAGCCCGAACGACATCAGCAGCGCTCCCAGGTTGGCGTAGCCCAGCCCCAGCGGACGGTAGTCGTGCGAGTTCCGCGCGATGGCTTCGGTCGGGTAGCCCGAATTGTCCACCAGGATCTCCATCGCCGTGATCAGCACCGAAATTGCATGGCGGTACGCCGCAATGTCGAAGACTCCGGCCGGCGTGACGAACCGCAGCAGGTTCAGGCTCGCCAGGTTGCACGCCGAGTTGTCCAGGAACATGTACTCCGAGCACGGGTTCGACGCGTTGATCCGCGCCGAGTTCTTGCTGGTGTGCCAGTGGTTGATGGTGTCGTCGAACTGCATGCCCGGATCGCCGCACAGCCACGTCGATTCGGCGATCTTGCCCAAGATCTCCCGCGCCTTGTAGTTCTTTACCGGCTCGTGGCCCTTCACCGTATACGTGGCGAAGTCGCCGTCCGCCTCGCAGGCCCGCATGAACTCGTCGCTTACCCGCACCGAGTTGTTCGCGTTCTGGAAGAAGATCGACGAATAGGCCTCCGAATCCGGCCCACTTCCGTCGTATCCCGCCTTGACCAGGGTGAAGGCCTTGGCCTCCTCCTTGGCCTTGCACTCGATAAAGTCCACGATGTCCGGGTGGTCCACGTTCAGGATCACCATCTTGGCCGCGCGCCGCGTCTTGCCTCCGCTCTTGATCACCCCGGCAAACGCGTCGAACCCGCGCATGAAGCTCAGCGGCCCGCTGGCCACGCCGCCGCCCGACAGAAACTCCATCGACCCGCGCAGCGACGACAGGTTGGTGCCCGTCCCCGAGCCCCACTTGAACAGCATCCCCTCGGTCTTGGCCAGCGTCAGGATGGAATCCAGCGAGTCATCCACCGCGTTGATGAAGCAGGCCGAGCATTGCGGATTCCGGTAGCCCGTCGCCGCGTACTGCACCCCGCCCGTCACCGGGTCCCAGTGCCAGTTCTGTCCGTCGGCCTCCGGTTCCAGCCGGTCGCAGCCCACGTTGAACCACACCGGCGAGTTAAACGCCGCCTTCTGCGTCAGCAGCAGGTGCGCCAGCTCGTCGTGGAAGATCGCTGCATCCTCGGGCGTCGCAAAGTACCCGCCGGCCATCCCCCAGTCGCGCACCGTCTCCGCCACCCGCGACACCAGTTGCCGAACGCCCGTCTCGCGCTCCGGCGCTCCCAGTTGTCCGTGCAGGTACTTCGAAGCAACGATATTGGTCGCCGTCATCGACCAGTCGGCCGGCACTTCCACGTCCTTCTGCTCGAAGATCGTGTTGCCTTTCGTGTCGTTGATCGACGCGGCCCGGCGCTCCCATTGGACCTCGTCGTACGGGCTGACGCCCTCCCTGGTGAAACGCCGCGTGAAGGTCAGGCCCTGCTGCGTACGGGGGCTGGATTGGACTTGAGCAGTCGAAGTCTGAAGGGAAGCCTCGTTCATCGTGATCCTCTCCATCGGAAAAATCGGTGAAAAAAGTCCTGTCTCCGGCCCATGGGCCGAGAGGCATAAAACCAAGCAACTATCTGGAAACAAACAGGAAACGGGGCTAAAGCGCCGCGAGTTTCAGTGTTCCCGGCGGTCCGCCGTCACCACCAGCCCATTCCGCGTCGCCGCATCCTCGCTGCGTTCCCGCCACGGGCAACACCCCGCTAGCGAGAGCCTGAAAGGAACACCTGAACTCGGGAGTTGCTCGTTGTGCGCCGGCTTTTCTTTAACCGCCCGTTTACAGCCGCAGATGAAAACTTACCGCTGTCCATGGTGCGTGTCAAGAATAAACCACAACATCTAGTATTTTCTTAACGTTTCCCGCACCCGGTCTCTAAACACCGCGGTTTGCCTGTGGAAAGCCTCAAAAACCCTTGCCGGGCGCGGGGAAACGCATTCCGGGTTGCCCCGGATTCGGTGCAGACGCGGGCCCCGCGAACGCCCCTCCGGCCGACCTTCCAAGCCTAGCCCCCCACCGGCCTCGCCACAATGCGAAACACCGGTGCAAATTCGGCCCCTCCTGTGCGAGTTGTGGAGATTCGGGCGCAATTCGACTCGGTATTGCCGCTCGCAGCACCCGATCCGCGCCTGTCTGTCTTCGTGCGCGAATTTCCGCCGGGATTTCATCGCCACGCCTTCGGTCCCCTTGGCAGCGGCATTTCGCTCAGCGGCACGAACTCAAATCCCTGCGCGCGGTAGCGGGTGATGATGCGGTCGGTGGCTTCGACTGTAGCCCAGCGGTTGCCGTCGATATCCTCCGAGTCGCCGTCGTGCAGCAGGACGATGCCGGTGTCACCTTTGAGGCTATCGATCTGCGCGGCGAGGTAGGCCACAATCTCGCCGGCGGTTTTCAGTTTCCAGTCCAGCCCTTCCGCATCCCACAACACGAGCTGGATGTTATATCGCAGCAGGTACTCCAGCACCGCCCCGTCGTAGTGACCGCCCGGCGGCCGGAAGTATTGTCCCTCGCGATTAATCTCGCGGTCCAGGTCCTCGAAGGCTGCACCACGGAGCTTGCGATGCGTCCGGGTATGGTTGCCGATCACGTGGCCCGCCTGCTCGACGCGCTTGACGGTGGACTCCTGCGCCAGCATTCTTTCGCCGATCATGAAGAAGGTGGCGGGGACGGAGTGGTAAGACAGCACGGCGAGAAGCGCCTCCGTGAAAGGAGGAGAAGGTCCGTCGTCGAAGGTAAGCGAGAGTTTCTTCATCGCGCCGCCTGCCAACCGGAGTCGTCAACTTCCGGCGCGGCAGACGCGGTCGCCGCTCGCGCAATGTTTGGTCCGGCTATCGCAGCGACAAGAAGGGTGAGGAACAGCATGCGGGGAAGTCGCATGCTGGCAGCATAACCTGCTATCCCACGGATCACAACGCTTTTTCAGCGGAGTTCAACGAGCAAGCCCCGTCCGGAACCTTCCCCCGGCGAAGAGAAAAATCGGCCCCACCGTGAGCAATCCAGCCGCTCCGTCTGTGCGTCCAAGCGCCGCAAGGATCGGGCGGCGATCGCTCTTTTTGTTAGTAGTAGAGATTCACCTCGCCGCCAGGGTTGGCGTTGTTGACGATGACCGCGTGCTCGCCGTAAAGAGGGTCTGTCATCGTATTCGGTGTCCAGTTCACCGGAACAGGATTCCCGCCTGCTTGTATGTCGATTTGCGCCATTGCCGTGAACGGAGTTTGAGGGTAGTCGGCCGGATCGTCGAGGCCGTAAGCCTCCAGCGTCTCTTCGGCTGCCGTCAACTGCGCCATTCCAAGAGCCATGAGGGATGTGGCGGCGATGCCCTGAAATTCGCACTTGTAGTTCCGCGTCCCGTCGCTGAACACAGCCACCTCGGTCATCGCGCCTGTCAGTACGTCGCCGGGATTGACTTGTATCGTCGGGGTGCAATAGGCATGACCGTTTGAATCGACATGCCAGCTCGCGACGCTCCAGAAGTTCCCCCCGCCCGCACCGGAGACTCCCCACTGTAAGACCGGCTGGAGAATCTCTGAGCCCGCGGGGTTCTGCAGGCCGTTGAACAGGTAAACAAGCTGGCTGCCCAGTTTCCCAGGGGCAGGAGGAACGGTCCACGTCGTCGCAAACGAAGAAATAGATTTCCCGGTCTGGTTGTTCCAGGTGGCCCACGTGCTCCAGCCCCCGGACTGGTCGGCAGGATCCTTGGGCGCGACCAAGTCCGCCGGGCCCCCGGAGAGGACCGCGGTCGCCATATCCATCAGGTGCGAAACGCCGCCGCGCTTGACCACCGATTGGTTCGCCCGCACGATGTGAACGAAGATCGGCCGGCGAAATCCGCCGGGGGTATTGATCAGCCCGCGCGCCAGAGCTTCTTTCAGGATCGTGGATCTGGATGCTTGCGGATTCTGTGCCATGATTTTCCTCCTTTTTTGACAAGGAGCCGCAAAAGACGCGGCCATTTCCGTCCGCATCGGCAAACGGCGATGGCGCGGCTCGCCAGCGCCCCGCAACAACACTGGCGCGGATCAGCGTCCGGAAATCAGCGGAACGCGGATTCCGATTCCGATGCCGAACGATGTCGTCCAGAACTGCTGCGTGGGCAGCGTTCCGGTGAACGTAGTCCCCAGTTGCTCGTTATCGGTGAATCCCCCGGTGAGACGCACATCGTGCGCAAAATGGGCGACCGGACTCAGGACCAGAGATCGCCATGCCACGGAAATGCCCGCGCCAAAATCGGCCGTGGTCGTGTTCGGGTTCACCCCCACCAGGCCCGTGGCATAGATCGCCCCGCGCCGTTGGTCGAATTTCCAGAGCCAGTCGCTTCCCAACCTCACGTGCACCGCGGCGTACGGAACGATCAATGGGCGCGTATCGGTTTCCTGAACCGTGATGCCGGATACCGTCGGGGGCGTGCCCGTGTAGGTTGAGATCGCGGCGAACGACCGCGAGGGAAGCGCCGAAACCATCACTCCTGCAGACGTCTCGATGCGGCTGTCGGCATAGTTCGCGGAGATGGTCAGGATGGTCCTCTTTTGCGGCGTGGCGGGGACAGAAGCGATTGAGTTGGCGACCAGGTTGAATACGTTCACCGCGCATGTCACCTGGCGCTGCAGCAGGCGCGTGTAGACACTGCTATCTGGAGCGTTAGACAGCGAAGAGTTGCAGCTTGGGACGCCGGGATTCTTGCTGCGGGCCGGGTCCACGATGGCTCCCAGCACACCGTCGGAGCCCTGTGCCGAGTTTAGTTGTAGAAGATCCTGCGCAATGGCTTCGAGCGGTGCAACGAGCGTATTTGTGTAAGTGACGAGAGCCGGAATGACGCCTTGGGTTGAACTGCCAACAAGCAAGGTCAGAGCCTGCTGCTCAGCGACGAGATCATGATCTGCAGCTCCGCAATGGATCGGCGTGAAGCCGTCGAGCTTGACTGTCTGTGGGAGGTCACTCCCGAGTGTCCTGCAGAGAATGCGCGTGCGGGCATTGTCGTAGTCGGCTAACGAGCGAGCGACCGGGAGTTGGGTCACAGAGTTATAGACCAATGTATCGTCGTTGACGAGCGATCCGATATCGCCAACCGCGAGCCGCGCATCGGCAATCATCTGCCCCGTACATGCAACCGCTGTCGCCAGTGTGACACTCGCACACAAATCTACAGCAGCCCCCTGGGGAAGCCTGGCGCCCGGTAGCGGCGCCTGAGCTGGCGATGCCGCCGCGGCTACGAACTTCTGCAGGCTGGCGCTCAGCGCGTTCAGAATGGCGCTGGATTGGTCGGGCGTCAATGTCCCGGTCGAGCTTTGCCAGTCGAAGGACACTTGCTCGAATGGCAGCGCGTGCGCGATCTTCACCGTCACGGTTGCACCCGGGTACATCTGCAGAGTCGGCGGCTGTAGGGGGTTCACGCGGTCGACGATGAACGTGCAATCGCCGTTCACCTTCTCCGTCGAGCAAGGCTTCGGTTGAGCCAGAACCGCAATCGGAAAGGCGGCAGCTAGAACTGCAAGAATGATGTTTTTCACAGCAAGCCTCCTGCGCGGCTCTTTCAGAGCCGGCGTCAAATCAACGGGCCTCGCCCATCGGAATCCGAACCTGGGCCCTCTCAACACACACGGGCAGGGATCGATGGGGAACGCCCGTGGCCCTGAATTGACAGCGAGAATCAGCGGCACCCGAAGAACCGGGGGATGGCAGGAGCATAGCGCGGAATGCGCCGCGCGGAACAGACAAACCAGACGGCCTCCCGGAAGCCTGGCTTACGAAAGTACTGTGGCACAAAGTAAGTAACCAGTGGTTATTGACTGGAAAATAACCCCCGCCGCGGGCGGACTCGCCCCATGCCGCAGCGCTGCTTGACACCTGTTTGCCACACTGCGGCCAAAAGAGCCCCTTGCAAAATTGCCGTTGCGGAATGGCAAACACAGGAAACAATCACCGCAGGGGCTAAAGCCCCATTGATTTTGTTGGCTTTATCGGCACGACTAAAGTCGTGCCCTGACACTTCGTGCACTTCGTTTTGAATTTTGCAAGTGGCTCAAAAGAAAAACGCCGCCCGCTGCCAAATGCGCAGGGGCGGCGTCTTCTTTGCTTTCCAGGGCTGGAATCAGTTGCTTGCCTTGGTGTCGATCCTCATTCCGTAGAACGACCGATGCACGAAGAACACCGAGACCAGGAAGAATGCGACTGCCAGCGTAGTGGCGAGCACGGGGTCCTTCGCGCTGAGGGTCACCGCCAGCTCGACAGCCAGCAATCCGAACAACGTCGTGAACTTGATCACCGGGTTCATGGCCACCGACGAGGTGTCCTTGAACGGATCGCCGACGGTATCTCCGATCACGGTTGCGTCGTGCAGAGGCGTCCCCTTCTGTTTCAGGTCGACCTCAACAACCTTCTTCGCGTTGTCCCAGGCGCCGCCGGCGTTCGCCATAAAGATCGCCTGGTACAAGCCGAAGACCGCAATCGAGATCAGATAGCCGATAAAGAAGAACGGCTCAATGAACGCGAAGGCCAGCGTGGCGAAGAAGACGGCGAGAAAGATGTTGAACATTCCCTTCTGCGCGTACTTGGTGCAGATCTCCACCACCTTCTTACTGTCGGTGACCGAGGCCTTCTCCACGCCTTCGAGTTTGATGTTCCTCTTGATGAACTCGACCGCGCGGTACGCGCCGGTGGTCACAGCCTGCGTCGAAGCGCCCGTGAACCAATAGATCATTGCCCCGCCGGTGATCAACCCGAGCAGGAAGGGCGCGTGCAGCAGAGACAGATTCTCTTTGCCATGGGTCAGTCCACCGGTCAGGGCCATGATGATGGAGAAAATCATCGTGGTTGCGCCCACCACGGCGGTGCCAATCAGCACCGGCTTGGCCGAAGCCTTGAAGGTGTTGCCGGCTCCATCGTTGGCTTCCAGCAGGTATTTCGCGCGCTCGAACTTTACGTCGATGGCGAAGTCCTTCCTCAACTCGGCTTCGATGCCGGGAACATTTTCGATCAGCGACAACTCGTAGACGGATTGCGCATTGTCGGTGACCGGCCCGTAGGAATCCACGGCAATCGTCACCGGGCCCATGCCCAGGAAGCCGAAGGCGACGAGGCCAAACGCGAAGACGGCCGGGGCCAGCATGAGGACCGCCATGGACGGGCCGGTCGAGAAGAAATAGCCCAGGCTCATGAGCGCGACCATGCTGAGTCCCAGCCAGTAAGCCGAGAAATTGCCGGCCACGAATCCCGACAGGATGCCCAGTGACGCCCCGCCTTCCTGCGCCGAGGTTACGACTTCTTTCACGTGGGCTGACTTGGTTGAAGTGAAAACCTTCACCAACTCGGGGATGATCGCGCCCGCCAGCGTGCCGCAGGAGATGATCGAAGCCAGCTTCCACCAGATCGTCCCGTCGCCCAGATCGGGGATCATCATTTTCGAGACGATGAAGGTGAGGATGATGGAAATGATCGACGTGATCCAGACCAGCGAGGTCAGCGGCGCCTCAAAGTCCATCTCGTCGGCGTTCGCGTATTTCATGCGGGCGATGGCGCCATTCAGGAAGTACGCGCCGGCGCTCGATACCAGCATGGCCACGCGCATGACGAAGATCCACACCAGCAGTTGCACTTGCGTCGTGGGGCTGGGCACCGCCAGCAGGATGAAGGTGATCAGGGCCACGCCGGTCACGCCGTAGGTTTCAAAACCGTCGGCGCTCGGGCCAACCGAGTCGCCCGCGTTGTCACCCGTACAGTCGGCGATCACGCCTGGGTTGCGCGCGTCGTCTTCCTTGATCTTGAAGACGATCTTCATCAGGTCGGAGCCGATGTCGGCGATCTTGGTGAAGATGCCGCCCGCAATACGAAGAGCTGCCGCGCCCAGCGATTCGCCGATGGCGAAGCCGATGAAGCAGGGGCCGGCATATTCTTTCGGGATGAACAGAAGGATACACAGCATGATCAGCAGCTCGACCGAGATCAGGGCCATGCCGATGCTCATGCCGGCCTTCAACGGAATGGCAAAGCATGGGTACGGTTTGCCGCGCAATCCCGCGAATGCCGTCCGCGAGTTCGCAAAGGTGTTCACGCGAATACCGAACCACGCCACCCCGTAACTGCCCAGAATGCCGACCAGGCTGAACGCCAGAATGATGGGCAGCGTAACCGCGACATTCCCCACCGGCGCAAGCCAGCCGAAATACAGCGAGATAATGACCGCGATGAAAATCCAGAGCAGAAGGATGAACTTGCCCTGCGTGACCAGATAGGTCTTGCAGGTTTCATAGATCAACTCGGAGATTTCGCGCATCGTGCGGTGAACCGGCAGGTTCTTCAGCTGCACATAGATCGTCAAGCCGAACAACAGGCCGGCGACGCAGAACAGCAAGCCGATCGACAGAAGTGCATGTCCGTTCAGACCGAAGAAATTGTCGAAACTCACGCTCTTCAAATCCGGCAGCGTCAGGTTCGCTTCGCCGCCGCCCGCGTGTTCCTGCGCGCTGGCCAACGTGGGAAGCAGCAGGCCCAGCAGCGCCGCCGCGGTCTTGTACGGCCGCCTCAGCAAGGCCGCCACGCCAATACCGGAACCGATCGCTTGCCGTGCGGAAAACACGGCCACAAGCAGTGAGAACCCGCTCACGCCAAGAATGAAACACACCCAACCCAGTACAGTCACATACCCTCCAGACTCAAGGTTTTACGCCGCCAGAAACCGGACCCCGGAACGACCTCGTGAGCATCCGGGGACAGCCACCGGAAGGCTATCACCCAGGTACTCCCCTGTCGAGTGACTGCGGTCACCAGCCTTGACCCGCCTTTCCCCCTTTGAATCCGGCCATTTGTGGAACGCCGGGGCGCTGGAACGTCTCCAGGGGGTCCCACAAACTCCGCAGCCGCTCCGGAATCCAGCATCGCCCTTCGCGCTTGCCCCGGCCGGCGGCAGCGGCACAGGTTTCCCTGCCCCGGCTTCCTCGTTTCGCGCGAGTCAGCGGGAATTAACAGCCATTAAGTTTATGTTTTTGCGCAGCCTGCCGATGAGACGGTTGATGGCTCGCCAAGCGACCCACGCCACGGATGCGAGGTCCGTTGAGATCGATGCATAGCTCCGCTCCATTTCACGCGCACCCCTCCGCTTCCGGTCTCACGCTGGTGGAATTGGACGCGCCCGGCGCCGGCATCCAGGTCGTCGGCGTCAGCGCCGCCTGGCGCAAGCTCTTGATGCAGGCCGAGATGGCCGCTCCCCACCTCCAGGTCGCCTCCATCGAGGGCGAGTCCGGCTGTGGCAAGCACACCCTGGCCCGCTTTCTCCACAGCCGTTCACCGCTCAATAGTCTTGCCTTTCAGCGCCGCGATGCCCGCGAGTGGCTGGCCAACGAAGCCGATCCATCCACCCTCGCCGGCTTCACTTATCTCGATCGCGTCGACCTGCTCGCCCCTCCCGGACAGGGAATCCTGCTCGGTGTCCTCAAGTCTCTTCAGGACCGGCCCCCCGGCCGGGCCGTCGTCCTCGCTTCGTCGCAAACCCCGCTGCGCCAGATGGCCGGCCAGGGACTTTTGCTCCCCGATCTCGCCTTCCGCCTCACCGCCATCCGCCTCGCCATTCCTCCGCTCCGCCAGCGCCGCGAAGACATTGCGCCGCTCGCTCAATTCCTTCTCGAACGAATTTGCGCGCGCTATCAGCAGCGGCCCGTCGTGCTCGGCCCCGGCACCCTCGCCCGCTTGCTCCAGCACTCCTGGCCGGGCAACGTGCGCGAGCTGGCCAGCGTACTCGAGAATGCTCTGCTCGAAGCCGACAATGGCGTCATCCGCCCCCCGGATCTCGCGCTCCCCGATGGCCCGCAGCCCCTCTTCGAGATGCAACCGGCCCTGAACCCATGGGCTAACCTCGCCGCCGGCCGGGCCGCCTTCGAACCCCAGGTCGCAACTCGTCCCGCCGACCTCTCGCTCGACGCCGTCATCCGCCACCACGTACAGTTCGTCCTGGACCTCAACCGGGGCAACAAACTCCGCGCGGCCCGCCAACTTGAGATCAGCCGATCGACACTCTACCGCATCCTGGCCAACGAGAAGTTCCTCGCCCAGTAGCCGGCGTACGCCTCCCGATCAACGATCGGAGGCCGGAGTGTGAATTGTCGTAGCGTGGCTATCTCAGTCTGGCTGGCCGTGGCCTTCCTTACTGCTGCAGGATGACCTGGTCGCCTTCCTTCAGCCCGGAGACGATCTCGGTGACCGAGCCGTTGGAGATCCCGACCGTCACCGGAACTTTGCGGTAGCCGTCCTTCTGGTGCTTGTCGGGAACCTGGACGGAGGCGCTCTTCTGGTTGTCGTAGTAAACGGCGTTTTCCGGCACCGTCAGCACGCCCTTGTGCTCGTCGAGCAGAATCTCCGCGTTGGCCGTCATGTTGGCCTTCAGCTCGCCTCCGGGATTGTTGATCGAAACACGCACCTCGAAGGTGGTCACGTTGTCCTTTTCCACGCCCATGGGCGCGATCTTGGTCACTTTCCCATCGAACAAACGGTCGCGGAAACTTTCCACCTTGATGCGCGCCGGCTGGCCCAGGTAGACGTGGGCGATGTCGGCCTCGTCGACCTTGCCCTGCACATACACCTCCGACGTGTCACCCTCCGTCATCACCAGCGTGGCCGTCGATCCCAGCACCAGGATGGAGCTGACGGCGTCGCCGATCTCCACGTCGCGGGACAGAATCACGCCGTCCATGGGCGCCACGATCGTGGTGTAGGAGAGCTGCTCCTCAAGCTGCTTCAAACTGGCCTGGTTCTGCATCACTTGCGCGCGGGCCTGCTTCAGCTTGGCGGCGTCGACGCCGATCTGCGCCTGCGCCGAGTCGCGCCGGGTCAGCGCGGCCAGATAATCGCGATTGGCGTCGTCCAGCGTCTGGCGGCTCACGATGCCGTCCTTATTCATCTCCAGGTTACGGTCGAGCGTCGCCTTGTACATGGGCAGGTCGGGCGCCGCGGCGTTCACCTTGTCCTGCTCGATGTTGGCCTGGTAGGTGGTCACGTTGGCCTCGGCGCTGGCCAGTTGCGCTCGCTGCGCCTCTACCTGGGCCATGATCTCCTGCTGGTCGAGCTGCGCCAACTGCTGGCCTTTGCTCACCCGGTCGTTGATGTCCACATACAGCTTTTCTACAATCCCCGAGGCCTTGCTCTTCACTTCGACCTTGGTGACCGGCTGGATTTTTCCCGTGGCGACAACCGAGCGGGCCACGTCGCCGCGAACGGCTTTGGCGATCCGGTTCGGATCGATGGGATCTCCCTTCGCCATCCGGAAAAGGGCGAATCCTACCCCTACAACAAGCAGGGCGCACACGCTCCCCACAACGATCCACAGCCGTCTATTCTTACGGGATGCAGCCACAGGGTCCCCCCAGACTCCGGCCAGAGCCCCGCCCTGCCGGTGGGCGCAAATAGGAGATGAGCCGGTCAAGGGTTCAGACGGGTATCGCGCGCCGTTGTAACCCCTCTGCCGGCTACTACGCAGCCCGGGGGACGCCGGTTCCCTGCGCCGCGCCGGCCTCCGCGGGGAACCGGAACCGGGCCGGACGCGTAACCAAGAGGCAAAGGGGCACGCAAAGACGGCCGGGGACCGTCCGACAGCCATGACCAGTTTCGCCGACACCCTCGGGCAGGTCTTCCGCGCCATCCTGGCCAACAAGCTGCGCAGTTTCCTCACCATGTTCGGCATCGCCTGGGGTGTGGGTTCGTTGCTGGTCCTGGTGGGCCTGGGCGAGGGCTTCAGGGAAGGCCAGCACAAGCAGTTGTCCCAATTCGGCGACGACGTGGTGATGGTATTCAACGGCACCATCCCCGCCCTGGCCAACCAGCACACCGGTATGCGCCCCTACGAGCTCACGCTACGCGACGAAGAGGACATCCGCCGCTTGCCCGAGATCCGCGCCGTCACCGGCGAACTCGCCCGATCCGATGTCTATGAAGTCAGCCAATGGAGCAACACCTCCGCCCATCTATCCGGAAATGAGGCCAGCTACACTGTCGTCCGCTACCTTCCCATAGCCTTCGGCCGCTTTCTCGATGACGAAGACGTCCGCCAGGCACGCCGTGTTGTCTTTATCGGACAAAAATCCGCCTCGATTCTCTTTCAAGGCCGCCCCATGATCGGCGAGACCATTTCCATTGACGGAACCGATTTCACCGTAATCGGCGTGGGGGCCAAGGTCGGCCGCGGCAACAATACCTACGACGACGAAAAGATGTACATTCCCGTCACCACCATGCAGGAGTTGTTCCCTCTCAAGGGGGACAACATTCCGCAGGATGCGTTGAATTCGATCCAATATAACCCCGCCATCAAGAACGACAATACCGCGGCGGACATTGCCGTGCACCGGGTCATCGCCCGCAATCACGGCTTCGACCCCTCGCTCAAGGACGCCTTCAACGAGTGGGACACCATTGAGGAGTCGCACATCATCGGCATCATCTTCACCGCCATGGATATCTTTCTGGGCAGCGTGGGCGTGGTCACTCTCGGACTGGGAGCCGTGGGCATCGTCAATATCATGCTGGTCTCGGTCACCGAACGCACCCGGGATATCGGCGTCATGAAGGCGGTGGGCGCCACGCGGCGCGCCATCCTGGCGCAGTTCTTTTGGGAGGGGCTGCTTCTGACCGGCATCAGCGGAGTGCTGGGCGTTCTGGCGTCGGCCGCTTTCATGGCCCTGTTGCAGGCCGTGCTGACCGACAAGATTCCGGGCTTCGATCCGCCGCGCATCGTTCCCTGGTCGGCGGCGCTGGCCCTCGGGTCGCTCACCATCTGCGGCATCGCCGCGGGTCTTTACCCGGCCAGCAAGGCCGCGGCCCTTGACCCCATCGAGGCGCTGCGCAAGGAGTAAAGCAGCTATTAGCCATTAGCTCTTAGCTGTTAGCCGCGAGGAACGGCGCGTACGATTTGTTGCAGAAAGTTATGCGTATTGGCTCTTCGACGAAGGCGGAAGATGCAATCCAAGAAGCTGAGGGCTAAAGGCTATTGATCCGGCCCGATCAGGTGAAGCCGTGCTTTCCCACCCTTTCCGCAAATTGCGCGGAAAGGATGGGGCACCCATGTCTCATGCTTGTGGGCCGGATCAATAAGAACGAACAGCCGGGAGTAAGACGATGCTGAAAGACATTCTGGCGCAGGCATGGGAGGCGATGCTCTTCAACCGCCGCCGCACCGCCATCACCACTATCGGCATGGCCTGGGGAATCGCCACGGTGGTTCTGCTGCTGGCCTACGGCAACGGCTTCAGCGCCGCCGTCGAGGCCATTTTCGCGCAATGGGGAACCAACACCATCGGCTTCTTCCCCGGCCGCACCAGCCAGCAGGCCGGCGGAGACAAGGCCGGCACCAAGGTCCGCCTCACGCTCGACGACGTGGATCGCGTCAGCGCCGCGCTGCCGGAAATTACCCACATCTCTCCCGCCGAGTATCAGGACACGACGGTGCAGAACGACCTGCACACCTACACCTGGACGGTGGTCGGCTCGCGCGCCGCCTACGCCGACATCATCCGCCTCATCCCCGATCAGGGCCGCTTCTTCAACGGCGCCGAGGACGAACAGCGTGCCCATGTGTGCGTCCTGGGCTCCGAGGCCAAGACCAAGCTGTTCTCAAACGGCTGGGCGGTGGGAGAGAGCATTCGCCTCAATGGCGTCATCTTCACCGTCGTCGGCGTCCTCCAGGCCAAAATGCAGGAGAACGAGAGCGACATCAACCGCATCGTCTATGTGCCCTTCAACACCATGAGCGACCTCAAGGACACCACCTACCTCGACGGCGTCTGGATCGGCTATCGGGGCGACTACCAGAAGATCGAGAAGACCATCCGCGAGACGCTGGCCGCGGCGCACCACTTCCGCCCCACCGATCACGACGCTCTGCACGTCGCCAATCTGCGCACCCAGCTCCACCAGTTCCAGATCCTCACCATCGCGCTTCAGATTTTGCTTTCGCTGGTCGGCGCGCTCACCTTGGGCATTGCCGGCATCGGCCTGATGAACATCATGCTCGTCGCCGTGCAGCAGCGCACCCGCGAGATCGGCATCGAGAAAGCCCTCGGCGCGCGCAAACGCCACATCCTGGTCCAGTTTCTGGCCGAGGCCATGGCCATCACCGGCGTGGGCGGCATCGGCGGCATCGGCCTCGCCTATCTGATCTCGATCGCCGTCGGCCGCATCACGTTTTACAGCGCCTTCGCCCAGAACGGCCAGGCCGGCGACATCCGCCTCATCATCTCCCCTGCCTCGCTCATCGTGGCGACATCGATCTTGATTGTCACCGGGCTGGTCAGCGGAATGATTCCCGCCATCCGCGCCGCCAACCTCGACCCCATCGAAGCCCTGCGCTACGAATGACTCTTCCCTGAGCGCCGGGCCGCTCCCGGCAGAATTGGTAAGCCGAGGATAGCTTAGGGAACCTCTGCACAAGTCCCAGAGGCGGGCAAGAACCGATTCCTCCGGGGTTAAAGCCCGCGACTTTGTTGGCCTTCTATGGCACGACTAAAGTCGTGCCCTTTCAAAACTCGCCTTGTGCAAAGCTTCCACAGGAAGTTGAGGCTGTCGTCCTCTTGCCGGACCCCCGAGATCTGCCCCCCTGTGCCCATTGGGCTACCGTGCCCGCCACAACCTGGTCGAACACGGCTGCCACAAACGGCTCATCGATCCGTTCGTGCCGGATGAGCAGCCGCGCCAGCAACGGGCCGACGATCGAATCGAGGAAGAGACCGACCTTCACTTCAGCGGGAAGATCGCCTCGCTTGATCGCCTCTTTGACGATGGCGCGAAACTCCTTGTCGCGCGGCGCGTAGGCGCGCTTCAAGAACTCGCTGCGCAGCATCGCGTTGTCCTGAATTGCCGCAAGCAGGCGCGTCACCACGCGGCCGTTCGCTCCGGTGAAAAGCCGCCCCACCTGGAGCACATAGTCCTTCAGCCTCTCCAGCGGAGAGCCATCGGTCTTGAGAATCAGCTCGTGCTCCACCGCGTTGAGAACCGCATCCAGCAGCAGCGCCTCTTTCGTCGGCCACCAGCGATATACCGTCGCCGTGCTCACCCCGGCGTCGCGCGCGATTTGAATGGTGGAAATCTCCGAGACCGGCCCCTTCTGCAGGGATCTGAAGGCCGCGTCGAGAATGGCCGTGCGCGACTCCTCGCTGCGGGGCCTGCCCGCCGGTCGCGCCGGCTTAACGCTGGATGGAACGCTCACCTTGGATTCCTCTCGTCTCTTTATTCTCCTGTGTTCTGTTTCCGAAGTTCGCGGAAAATGTCGCAGTCTTCTTGAGTCCGGTCTGGCAGGCTTCTCGGCCCAACCGGGTCAACGGACCCGTGGCCGTTCTTCGGCCGCCTTCGCTTCGATCATGCGAGTATAATAACAACATTATATACGAAACGACACATTTCGTTTTATACTAATCCTTCGCGGAGAGGACACCTTGACCGGCAATCAGGCTGACCTGGTTTGGACGCCAAAGCATAACCCCTGGGTGATCGCCGTGGTCGTCGCGGTCGCCGCCTTCATGGAAGTGCTCGATACCAGCATCGCCAACGTGGCCCTTCCCCACATTGCGGGCAGCCTGGGCATCAGCCAGGATGAGGGGACTTGGGTACTGACCACCTACCTGATCGCCAACGCCATCGTTTTGCCCATCACCAGTTGGATTTCCAGCGCCGTGGGCCGCAAGCGCTTCTTCATGAGCTGTATCGTGCTGTTCACGGCGGCTTCGTTTCTCTGCGGTGTCGCGCCCAGCTTCGCGGTGCTGCTCTGCGCCCTGGCCATCCAGGGCGCGGGGGGCGGCGGCCTGCAGCCCATGGCTCAATCCATCATGGCCGACAGCTTCCCGCCCCGGTTGCGCAGCGCCGCTTTCGCCATCTTCGGCATGACCGTGGTTGTCGCCCCGGCGGTGGGGCCCATCCTGGGCGGCTGGATCACCGATAACTACTCCTGGCGCTGGATCTACCTCATCAACCTGCCGCTGGGGCTTTTATGTTTCGCGCTGGCCTTCAAGTTCGTTGAAGACCCTCCCTTTCTTCGGCGCTTCAAGCCCGGCAAGATGAACTTCGATACCCAGGGCTTCCTGCTCCTTGCGCTGGGGGTGGCGGCGCTGCAGATCGCTTTGGATAAGGGGCAGGAAGAAGATTGGCTGGCCTCTCATTTCATCTGTTTGCTGTTCGTGATCGCAGCCGTCTCGCTCGGCGGCCTCGTGGCCTGGGAGCGGCGGCACAAGCAGCCCATCGTGGATATCGCCTTGTTCAAGAGCGTCAATTTCTCCGGCGCCTGCCTGATGATGTTTCTGGCCGGCGTGGTGATGTTCTCCTCGATGGTACTGATGCCGGAGTTCCTGCAGATGCTGATGGGATACACGGCGCGGGATTCCGGCGTGATTGTTTCGATCGGGGCAGCCCTGGTGATGGTGACCATGCCCGTCGTGGGATACCTGACTTCCAGGTTCCCGGCAAAGTACATCATCGCCTTCGGCTGGGCGGCATCCGCGGCCGGGCTGTACCTCTCGGCAAAGCTCCTGTCTCTCAATCTCAGCTTCGGCGGAGCCGCGGTCATCATGCTGCTGCAGTTCGCCCCCATGTCCTTCATTTTTCTGGCGGCAATCACCGCCTCCTTTGTCGGAGTGCCGCAGGACAAAAGCGATGCGGTGACCGGATTGACCAACTTCATGCGCAACCTGGGAATGAGCTTTGGCACGGCCGGGGTGCAGACCATTCTGGCCCGGCGCCAGCAATTCCATCTTGCCCGGCTGGCCGACCACTTGAGTTTGGGCAGTCCGGGTTTGACGGTCGGTTCCCAGGAGATGGCGCTGCAGGCACAGAGCGCCGGCCTTGGCCCCTACGGAACTCAGGCCGCGGTCGCGGCCCAAATCTATCGATCGTTCATGATGCAAGCGGCGGCACTGTCATTCATCGATGCCTACGTGATTATCGGTGCCGGATCGGCGGTCATGGTCTTTGTTTCATTCCTTCTCAAGCGAAACGATCCCAGCACGGCAGAGGGACCCGCCGGCCATTGAATGGAAACCATGAGTTCTTCAGATCCGACTTCGAACAACCTGCAATCGATCGCTGAGCGTGGACTGTGTTCCTTCTTGCGGGCCTTGGCTGAGGTCGCGCCGAACGTAGACCCGCAAAAGGCCTGCGACTGCTGGATTCGCGCTCTTCGGGAAACAGAATGGCGCCCCGACCAGAGCGCCGATCGATTCATTTGCCATGTGACGGCCAGCGCCATGGCGTCCTGCGCGGAACAAAATCCGTCTCGGCTGCGAAAATGAAGTTGCCTTCCCGCAGTCCTGCGCCCCGCTCACTGCACCGGCGTCGCGCCCACAACCCCGCAATTCACCTGGGACAGTCCCTGCGCGGCCTGTCCGATATCGAGGTCGTCGAATTGTGCCGTATCTTCGGGTTGAACCGGTTGACCACTTTGGACCGATAGATCGATGGACTTTTTCGCCAGAACGGCGCCATTCTGGTCAGCTTGGTCGCACTCGGCTGTCGCCGACGCAATGGCCACGGTCGACCGGTTCTTCCATACCTGGTTGTAGAGCTGGACGTCTCCGTTCGTCACGCGCCACTGCGCAGTGAAGAGCTGCTGCTGAACCAGCGCGGCGTTCGGTCCTCCCTGCTGCCCAGGATTCTGTAACGGCTGCGTCCGGTTTTGCTCGTAGCTGCCGAGGTAGTAGAGCCCGCACAAAATCCCGGCGACAATGATCGCGGCCCAGATCCACCCATGGTGCTTGGGCACCGGTTGCGGCATGATCACGATGGGAATCTGTCCCGGCGCCGGATAGTACGGGGGATAGGGCGCCATCGGCGGCGCGGCCGGAGGGAGGGCAAACGCAGGCGGCGCCGCCGGATAACCTGCAACCTGAGGCGTGGGCGCGGGAGCTGCTGCCGCAGCCGGCGCGCTTGCCACGCTCAAATCGTGCCCGCAGTTCCTGCAAAAGCGCTCGTTGCCTTCTAACTGAGTCCCACATTTTCCGCAGAACGCCATACTCGTCTCTTCTCCTTGCTATGCAGCCGCAGGTTGCTCAACCCGCCGGCCCAATTCCCGGAGCCTGAGACGCCGACACGGAATCCCCACCCGCCGGCCGGGTATCCCATCGGCGCCGTTCCGTGTGGAGGTTCTCGCGGGCAGCCTCGCTATTGCGCCGGCGTCACGCCGATAATGCCGCAGTCCACCTTGGACATGCCCTGTTGAATTGAGCCCATCTGAAACGGCTGGAAGGTGTCTGTTCCCCCAGGCTGGACCGGTCCGGTCAGCGTGATCTGCGAATGCGTGATCATCGTCCCGCTGGATGCGAACTGCGCGCACTCCAGCGTCGCCGACTGGATGGCGACATTGGAGCCGTTCTTCCAGGCCCCGTTCGATATCTGGACCACCCCATTTACGTTGTTCCATCGTCCGGTGAACTGCTGCTGCTTGACCAATGCCGCGTTGCCGCCCTGCCCCTGACCTCCGGACGGATTGTATGGCTGCTGGCCCACTCCCGGCTGCTGGCCCGGGTTAGGCTGCTGCCCCTGATAAGGTTGCTGCCCTTGATAGGGCTGCTGACCCTGTCCCTGCGGCTGTCCCTGATAAGGCTGCTGGCCCGGATTGCCTGCCGGCTGCTGCGTGGGATTCGGCGCCGGCTGCGGGTTCTGCTGATCGTTCTTGCCGATGTAGTAGAGCCCGGCCAGAATCCCAAAGACGATGATCGCGCCCCATATCCACCCGTGGTGCTTGGGCACCTCTTGCGGCATGTTCATGATGGGGATCGGCCCCTGCCCCGGAAAGCCCTGTTGAACGGGCGCGAAGGGCGGCACCCCCGGAGGCGGTGCATACGCAGACGGAATCCCCGGCGGCGGTGCATACGCAGGCGGCGCCGTCGGAAAACTTGTGACCGGAGGCGCTGCTACCGGGGCCGGTGCGGCCGGCGCGCTCGTGGTCGCACCCGGCACGCTCAAATCGTTCCCGCACTTCACGCAGAAGCGCTCATTGCCTTCCAACTGTGCGCCACACTTGCCGCAGAATGCCATATGCTCTTCCTCTCCTCGCCATGCTCGCGCATGTTGCTCTTGCTGCCAGCCCTAATTTCCCGCTGCCTGGTGCGCCTGCCGTTTCCGGTTCCGATCACCCGCGGCAGCACCTCGAAAACCCTTCAGCGCATTCCAGCGCTTTGCCGTCCGCTATGCCTGCGGCGCTTGCGGCACCATAGGCTGCCTGTAGGTTCCCAGCCCCAAGGTGGCTTGCACATTGGCCAGAGTGCTCTGCAGATGTGTCATCTGTTCTTGCCTCACCTGGTGCAGCCCCTGCTGGACCAGGGTGAACACAACGTACCACCCGATCAAGGCATCGATGATCTCGTTGCCCAGGAACGGCAACTGAATTGGAGCGTCCCAAATCTCATGCAACGCCACGGGAATCAAAAACGTCAGCAGGAAGCGCTTATTCGCGAGCATCCCGAAGCTGAACAGTTTATCGCCCTTCACCCGCCAGAAGGCGCCCGCCGCAATCGCCGTCCAGACCATGTGGCCCATCGGCGCCGCGGTAAACATGCGCAGGAGCAGTTCCTTGATCATCGAAATCACGCCGGCGCTCATCGCCAGATTCATGGCCTGCGACTGCGACTGCGCCGCCGGCGCCGCCCCGATTTGCGCAAGCGCCTGAACAAAGCCCGCCAAAAAGCCGCCGCCGCTGATCCCAAACGCGTAGCCCATGGTTTCAAAGCACGAAAAACCCGCTCCCACCGTGGCCCCGAACAGGATTCCGTTCAGCATGTACTTGAAGCGTATGCTGCGAACCACAACGATCACGGCGAGCAGCTTGGCGCACTCTTCCACAATGCCTGGCGCCCAATTCACGATGTCGAAGATCGATAACGAATAGACCAGCACCGCGGTACACAACGAGACGACGGCCCCGGCGATGAAGAGCTTCATCACCATGTACATGGAAACGTTGCGCGGCGTGTTCAATTCGAAAAAGAGTGTCAGCGTGGCCATCGGCGTGGCGAACGTGCCAAGAACCAAAAGTCCCGGTATGAGGTTGGTGTTGCTGGTGAAGTTGAAAAGCAAAGCCAAAACCCCAAACGAGACCAACAACGTCGCCAAAACGCGAAAGAACATCCACGGCTTGGGCCAGCCCGTCTCGATAAGGTTCAGGGGCGGCGTGGTGGCCCTGGAGCCCACCATGAAGTAATCTTCCAGGTCGTCGTGGCCGTGGTGCTTGAACACCTCGCTGAAAAGCTGCCCCAGGCTGAAGCCCTCCAGCTTGTCGCTCGAGGCCAGTTTCCGGATGCGCGCCGTCAAACCACCCAATACGCCTTCATGGGCTTGCGGGCGCACCTGCGACGCCGGCATGTAGTAGACCTGCTGTGGGCCGCCCGGGTAGGCCTGGTACATTACCGGCACCATCCCCGGCGGAGGTTGTTGCGGCGCGCCGTACTGAGGCGCCCCTCCGTATGGCGGGGGAGCTGGCGCCGCCGAGTATGACGGTGGTGGTGCTGAAGGCGGAGGCGGCGGTGGAGCGCCCTGCGCCGGTGGGGCCGCATATGGCGCCGCAAATTGGGCCGGTGCGCTCGGCGCGGCGCCCGCTGCTGCCAGCGGCGCTCCGCAGTTGTTGCAGAATTGGTGCTCCGGCGCTGACTCCGTACCGCAGCGGGGACAAAACATGGGTATTCTCCTATCTTTGGAGGAAGTTCCGGGGGACGCTTAGGAAAGTAGCATCCCCCTGCCGCAATGTAAAGAAAAGAAATGCGAAATTGCCGGGAGATCTTCCGCCGAAACCGCAGCTCGACTTCGATCCGAACTGCGGGCGCCCGCAGCCTCTGCGCGGCGCCTTCCATTCCGAAGACGATCCAGCTGCTTTCAGGGTTTCACCGACGGCGGCTCGCCATCGCGCGGCGTCGCTAATTCCCGAGTCCCTTCAGCTCCTGGCAGGCCTGCGCGTCCCCGCCGTCGCAACCCTTCTGATAGAAGGAGCGCGCCTGCCCATAGTCCTGGGTGACGCCTTCGCCGTACCTATACATCACGCCCAGGCTGGAGCACGCACTCGCATACCCTCCGTCGCAGGCCGTCTGAAACACCGTGCGCGCCTGCGTGAAGTCCTGGGCTACGCCGTCGCCGTGCAGATAATCCACGCCCAGGTTGAAACACCCGTTCATGTTCCCGCCGTCGCAGGCCTTCTTGTAAAAAGAAAACGCCTGAGTGGCGCTCTTGGCCACGCCCTCCCCTTTGTCGTAGTCCAGGGCCAGGTTGAAACATCCCTTCGGGTCCCCGCCGTCGCAGGCTTTTTGGTACAGCGCGGCCCCCTGCGCGGTGTTCTTCGTGACGCCCTCCCCGTTGTCGTAATCCAGGCCCAGGTTGAAGCAGGCCTGCGCCTCTCCCCCGTCGCAGGCTTTCTGGTAAAGCGTGGCCGCCCGCGCCTCGTTCTTCGCTACGCCCTCGCCATTGTCGTAGTCCAGCGCCAGGTTCAGGCATCCGACCGCGTCTCCGGCGTCGCAGGCCTTTTGATAAAGCACAAAACCCTTCCCGTAGCTCTGGGCCACACCCTGGCCGTTGTCATAGAGCAGCCCCAGCCCCACGCATCCGGCCATTTCCCCGCCATCGCAGCTCTTCTCGAACAACTTCCGCGCCTGCGCGAAGTCTTGGCCCACCCCCTCGCCGTGGGTGTAGTCCCAGCCCAGGTCCGAGCATCCCTTCAGCGCCCCGCCGTCGCAGGCTTTCTGGTAGAGCAACGCCGCCTGCGTGGTGCTCTTCGCAACCCCCTCGCCATTGTCGTAGTCCACGGCCAGGTTGAAACACGCCTGCATCTCGCCGCCGTCGCAGGCTTTCTGGTAGAGCGTGGCCGCCTGCGCGGCGTTCTTCGTCACGCCCTGGCCGTTGTCGTAATCCACGGCCAAGTCCAAACAACCCGACATGTCTCCGCCGTTGCAGGCCTTTTGCTCGGCAGCCTGCTCCGCTCCCATTGCCGACGGAACGGGTTTCGGATTTATGTGGGAGCGAAAAACCGCCACCGAAATCACCACCAGAATCAATGCCGCCGCGGCCGCGCCCCACGCAAGAAGGGCATTCCTTCGCCGCGCCGCGGTTCCCTCCGCGGTCTCCGGCGGCTTTATCTCCCCCGCCCCCGACCTCTGGAAGACCGCGCCCGGACCGCTCTGCGCCCAAGGTCCCTGCGGCGCTACTCCGGCTGGCATTTGGTAGGTCGCGGCTGGCTCCGGCATCGGCGCGACGACCGGGACCGGACTCTGCGGATGCTGGTCCTGCGGTGGAAGCACGACCTCCGGCGCGATCGGATGCCAGGACGGAGCGGGCTCCTGCCGCGCAACTTCGGGCGGCTGCGGAGGCGTCGGCAGCGGCTGCATAGGCTCCGGCGCTGCCGGCGGAGGTACCGGCTGCGGCTCATGAGACGCCGCCGGCGCCGCCGACTCATCGTGCGGATGCGCCCGCCCCAGCAGCAGCTTCACCGTCCCCGCCAGGTTCTTCAGGTGCGTCTCCAGCGGCGGCGTCAGCGCGTCCAGCCAGTGCACGTTCCCGATAAAGTATTCCAGCGCCCGGCCCGGCAGCACGTCCTCCACCCGCAGCGGCAGGATGATGACGCCATGGTTGACGGCCCGCTCCACCTCGCGGCGAATCTGCCCCGAGGAATTGGCGTCCGCCGAAAAGATCAGCACCATGATCCGCGCCTGCTCGATGGCCTCGATGATGCACTCGCTCCACTCCAGGCCCGGGATCACGTCCCGCGGCGCGATCCAGCAGCGGACTCCCTCCGCCTCCAGCATCGCGCACACGGCGTCTGCGGTTAACTTGTCCTTCACCGAGTGGCTGATAAAGACGTCATGCGCCATGCACACTTCCTGAGGCAGGGATTCTGAAGGAAATCAGTTAGCGACACTATAAACCCGCAGGGTGAAAACGGGAAGCAAAGCGGCCGTCCGCGGGGCATCTCGGGGCCCCGGCACACGAACTTTATGCGTTGGGGTGGAAGCTGGTAACGAGGGGCCTGGTCGCAAAACCGGAAGCTCGGTCCTGGTCCAGTTTTCCGCATTCCGCGACCGGCGTCGAGGGCGCTGTCGAAATCGAATCCCGATGGACTGCTTTCCGGCGCGGAAACCAGTTGCCCAAAGCATTCACCTGCCAGCAGAATGCGGGTCGAGTTTTGTGATCTCCCGGGTCCCCGTCCCTCCCCCTCGACTCCGCTCAAGGTCAGAAGCTGGACCCGGGCCACCCGCCGATTATGCGCGGCGAAAATGTATCACAAATATCTATGCGCGGCGCGACGGATGGTGAGATCATTTCGGGCATGGACTCTCTGCCTAAACCTCCGAATCGAGCGCGGCGGAGGGAAGCTGCGAGGGTGGCAAAGCTGGTTGAAGAGACCGTTTTAGCTACAGGAACCAGACCATCGGACGGTTCTAGCTCTACGGCAGACAAAGATGAAAGACCGACCATGACGCCTTCAAGCTCGAGAAGGAAATTTGGCGAGTTTTGGGCTAGTGACTTGTCGCGGAGAGTCCGTTACTGGCTCGAAGAACCGAACGACATCGCGGTTGAGAGTTGCTCGCAGCCGGTGAGGCTCAATCGCCACTGTTTTGCTACTAACGTTTTCACTGCGACAGGCCACTAGTACCCCCGTCTGGGGAGTTATCGGCGTCCTGGCAGGCGCAATTATTTCTCTGGTTTCATTGAAGCTGATTTTCTTTATCACCTGGGCCGTTTTGTGTTTTGAGTTTGTCCGGATTCGAATCTTTGAGAGAAGGAGACTAAGATACTGTACCAATCTGACATTTTCAATCGTGCTTGGCGCGGTCTGAATATCAGTTTCATATGTTCTTCCAAAGCCAAAGGATCAGCCTAGTATTGACCAACAGTTAGATGCTTTTGCTGCAAGGTTCCCACCCTTCCCGAGGGGTATTACGTCCCAAGACGATGGAGGCACGCATTCACAGCCGGCTACAACCCCACAACGGACCTCAACAGATCGGAAATCTCCACTTCAGAGACACACGCTGAGCAACAAAAAGATTGACGATTTTGAGAAGCCATTGAAGGCCACAAGGGAGATAAGCAATCCATTCGAATCTTTTGCCCTGTCGGAGATGAACAGGCCTGCATCTACGCTGGGCAATTTGTCAACATCTTTAGAGATGCCGGTTGGGTTGTAGAAGACGGGATTGTACATCGTGTAACGCTTGGCATTCCCTACGATGGGGTCAGGCTGTTTGTGTATGCCGCCAAATCGTCGAATCCGAAAGATAAGGATTCCAACTACGCTTGGGTGGCCATCACTCCAAGTCTCATAACCGTATACAAAGCATTCTCAAGCATCGGAATCGAGTCCGACATGGGACATGACTCCGACCTATCACCCCAGCAGATGACGGTCTATTTTGGACCGCCGAAAGCAGACGAACACGCAAGTACGCCTTTGACTGGGGCCATCAGAAACCTTGAAAAGTACGCACAAATGAAAGCACTCATAGAAGCGAAGCATCCATAAAGACGTAAGACAAAAACACCTGACGTGTTGTTTATGTATTACAGTTATTCTAGTGAGGCTGACATGGCGAATGCACTCAACACAGATAAGCAAGTCGCCCTGATCGCAGCTCCGGCCGAAGGCTCAAGCGTCCCATCCATCGAGCGCATGAAACAGACGATCCGGCCAACCCCATCCGGCACGTGACCGTTCTCAAGGCTCCCACCGCAATATCCCCGGAGACAGCCGCCAGAATAGCCATCGCGCAGGAGTTGTGAGCCAATGCACAAACAGGCGAAGCCCAAGAAACCGGGACGCCCGAGAATGGCAAAGGGGCAGGCTAAAGGCACCATCGAGCCGGTGCGGTTCAGCCCAGGAGATCGGAAGCGCGTGGAGACGGCGGCCAAGGCCAGCGAGCAAACTGCCTCTGCGTGGATTCGAGCACGCTGCTCGCCACGGTTGGGGACTGAGGCTGCGGATCCCAAATTGGGACACCGCCGAACTTCCTGGTAATTGACGCCGAAGAATCCTTCGCGTATATCTATACGTCTAAACCCAAGAGGTTTCTCATGTCTCCCGAATCAACCGTCCGCCTGAAGGCCCTTCAAGCAGCTCCCCTGGACGCGTGGATTGCTCTTTCAGAAGACGAGTCGCGCATTGTTGCAGTAGGACGTGACTACGCCGAAGTGTCGGCAAAGGCGGATGCGACCGGCGAGAAAGACGTTCTCATTCTGAAGACGCCCCCTTTTTGGGCCCACTTTCGGTCTAACGTTGCCCATGATCGTCCCATATCGGGTATACCCGGATCGGCACGGGGCGTATCTGTATTCGGCGGTTCTCCCAGTCCAAATATCGCTTCCAGCTCCGAACGCGCCACGTACAAAGAGATTTGAAGCGCTCATTGACTCGGGCGCAACGCGCTGTCTCTTCCATGCCAACCTTGCGACAGCAATCGGTCTCGATCTGAAGGCCGGCGAAGTCGAGGTTTTGAATGGGATCGGAGGGCCAGACACCACCTGGCTTCACGACATAACGCTGCATGTATTTGGCGGTCCTATCAAAATCAGAGCAGGCTTCAAAGACGCTCTACCTGTGACGGCTCTCCTCGGGATGAACGGCTTCTTTCAGCATTTCAATGTGACATTTGAAGGCGCTGCCCAAAGGTGCCTCATTGAGCGCATACGCATAAATTGAATCAGCAACGCGCTCTTAGGGCACTGCCCGTTCGCTGTCTAAGGGCCTTCCCCTGCTCTACACTCGAACCAGAGGCGCTTTCGCCGCGGTTTTCGCGCCCCGGAATTCACACGAAGGATCTTGCCCCCTTGAAGAAAGACTCGCTTCTTGTCCTCGCCGCCGCCGCAATGTTGCTCTCCTCCCTTCCTGCCCTGCGCGCGCAAGGCCCGGCACTCGCTCCTTCGCCGGCGGCCGCTCCCGCTTCGCTTCCCACCTCGCTCGACGACCGCCGCAAGGCGCTCAATGTCCTCTTCCACGACTTCTGGGAGGACTACCTCAAGCACAATCCCGAGTTCGCCTCGGCCATCGGCGACAAGCGCTACAACGACCAGCTCAACGATTACTCCGTCGGCGCGGTGAACGACACGCTGGCGCGCGAGCAGGCCTTCATGATGCGTCTCGCGGCCATCGATCCCACGGGATTTACCGACCAGGAAAAGATCAGCCAGAACCTGCTGATGCGCCGCTTCGAGATGGACCTCCGGGCCGCCGAGTTCAAGGAGTGGGAGATGCCGGTGAATCAGTTGGACGGCATCTACTCCGAATTCCCCCAGCTCGGGTCCGAGCTGAGTTTCACCACGGTGAAGGATTACGACGACTGGATCGCGCGGCTGCACGCCCTTCCCAACGCCTTCGCGCAGGTGACCGAGAACATGTCGATCGGCATGGACGATCGCCGCATGCCGCCGAAGATCCTCCTCGAGAAGGCGCTCGACGAAGTGAAAGAGTTGGCCAACCAGAAGCCGGAGGACTCGCCGCTGGCGCTGCCGCTCAAGAGCTTCCCCGCTTCGATCCCGGCCGCCGAGCAGCAGCGCATCAAAACCGAGATGCTCGACGCGATCTCGAAGGAAGTCCTGCCGGCCTACCTGCGCTTTGCGCGCTTTCTCGAGGTCAGCTACATTCCAGCCGGGCGTGCGAAGCCGGGCATCGATGCCCTGCCGGAGGGCGCGAAGTACTACCAGTTCCTGATCGAGCGCAACACCACGACCGAGCTGACCCCTGCGGAGATTCACCAGACCGGCCTCGACGAGGTCGCCAGGGACGAGGCGGAGATGCTGGCCATCGCCCAGAAGCTCGGGTTCCCGGATCTCAAGACCTTCCGCGAAAGCCTCAAGAGCAATCCCAAACTGCATCCGGCCTCGGCCGATGCGCTGGTGGCGGCCTATCAAGGCTACGTTGGACCGATGCAGGCTAAGCTGCCGTCGCTGTTCGGCACGCTGCCCAAAGCCAGGCTCGAAGTCGCGCCGGTTCCCGAGTACGAGGAGAAGACCGCTCCGCCCGCCTACTACGAAATCGGCGCGGCCGACGGAAGCCGTCCCGGCCGCCTGCTGGTGAACCGGTACAACGCCGCCAGCCGCAACCTCTATAACGTGGAGGCCATCGCCTACCACGAGGGCGTTCCCGGCCATCATTTGCAGATCTCCCTCGCTCACGAGCTTCAGGGCGTGCCCGAGTTCCGCAAATACGAGGACTATACGGCCTTCGAAGAGGGCTGGGCGTTCTACTCCGAGCGCCTGGGCAAGGATGCGGGCTTCTACCAGGACCCCTACTCGGATTACGGCCGCCTGGACGCCGACATCTGGCGCGCCATCCGCCTGGTGGTCGATACCGGCGTGCATTCCCAAGGATGGACCCGCGACCAGATGGTCCAGTACTTCCACGACCACTCCACGCTCGATGAACAGACGATTCAAACCGAGGTCGACCGCTACATCGCGTGGCCCGGCCAGGCGCTGGCCTACAAGATCGGCCAGCTCAAGATTCTGGAGCTGCGCGACCGCGCGCGAAAGACGCTGGGACCGCGATTCGACATCCGCGCCTTCCACGACCAGGTGATCGGCGCGGGGGCCCTGCCGCTGGACGTGCTGGAGCAGCGCATCGACGCCTGGATCGCGGCGCAAAAAGGTAGCGGGTCACTGAATTGATACTGTTTCAACGCCAGTGCGAGCTTCGCAGGAAGCGTTAAACTAGACTAGCTCAAAGATAGAAGTGGAGAGATCAAATGCGGATTGATCGCCTGACAATCCAGAATTTTAGCGGATTCGAGCTGTGCGAAATTACGTTCGATCCGCATTTCAACCTACTTGTTGGCGACAATGCATCAGGGAAAACCTCCGTTCTCAATGCGCTCTCCATTTTGCTCGACAGTTGGATTCTTGGCATCAAAGGCGACGAAGCAGGAGGGGGAATTCGGCAGGATCAGGTTCGTCTCAGAGCGTATGCGCACAAAGACAGTTTTTCCTTTGAGCCCCAGTTCCCCGCGCGTCTTGAAGCGTCGGGCGAGATTCTCGGATCTCACGTGAAGTGGGCGCGAGAACTTGCTAAAGCACATGGCAGGACTACTCATGTCGAGGCGAAGGATATGAGTAGAATCGCTGAGGATACAGCGCAGCGGGTTCGGGGGGGAAAACAAGATACGCTCCCTCTCATTTGCAGCTATGGAACGGAAAGACTGTGGTATGAGACAAAGCATCGTAAGAACAGAAGGAGCAAAGAAATCAAACGCTCCCATCCTTCGCGACTTGACGGTTATAGGGATTGCAACGTATTTGAGATCCAAGAAACAGCGCTCCTGGCTTGGATACGCGCACAATACCTTGATGGTCTGGCTCTAGATCAGAAGAAAAACACTGCCTTCAGGTCAATCGAGCGCGCCGTGGTCGAATGCGTGGAAGGCGCGAAATCTCTGCGTTACTCTGAGCTTTACAAAGATGCTGTCGTGGAAATAAGTTCCCAGGGGCCACAATTCTTCAGAAATCTTAGCGACGGGCAACGAATCTTGCTGACGCTTGTCGGAGATATTGCAAAACGAGCGAATACGCTCAATCCCGATTTGGGTGACGAGGTCTCGAGGCTGACACCTGGAATCATACTGATCGACGAACTCGACTTGCACCTGCACCCGAAGTGGCAGCGGCGCATCATTCACGACTTGAAGCAAACTTTTCCGCTGATTCAGTTCATTGCCACCACACACTCGCCACAATTGATCGGCGAGGCGCTTCCGTCGGAAATCCGCATCTTGGCCGACGGAAAGGTTTTCACCACAAGCCGTTCGTATGGCCTCGATTCCAGCCGGGTTCTCGAGGAAATTCAGGGAGCCGGAAGGCGTAGCCCACGCGCGGAGTCATTGATCCACGATATCGCGGTGGCGATCGACAAGGAGAAGTTCGACGAGGCCCGGAAGCTTCTTCTCGAACTGGAACGGATGGTGGGTTCGGACGATGCCGAGGTGATGCGCCCGCGTTCTCTGATGAAGTTCATGGAAACTCCGTTATGAGGCTGATCAAGAAGCTGCCTGAGCCCAGGTGCCTGACGGAGTATCGCGCAACACCAGGCTCCAACTATAGAGACTTTCGGGACAAACTGGTTCTGCGCGAGCAGATTGTTCGAGAGCAGCGCGGGCTGTGCTGCTACTGCCTTTGCCGTATTCGCTCTGGTGAGGCGGGCGGCACGCCTACCATGAAGATCGCGCACTGGCACAGCCAACACCTGCACGAAGACGAGCAACTCGTCTACTCCAATCTCCTTGGGTCTTGTCGGGGAAATGAAGGGGAACCGCCCGAGCAGCAGCACTGCGACACCAGGCAGGGAGATCGCGACATCAAGTGGAATCCAGCGAACCCCGATCACAGAATTGACGAGAAAGTCAGGTATCTTGAAGATGGAACCATCGAAACAAGCGACCAAGAATTCCAGGGACAAATAGACGACATTTTGAATCTGAATGCGGTGTTCCTTCAGAGGCGCCGTAGAGAAAGGCTGCAACTTTTTCTCGAATCGCTTGGTCGAGGAGGATTGAAAAAGGGCGCGATCTTGAAGTTGCTCGGCGAATGGAGTGGCGAGGCGCGCGGCGGCGAACTTGAGCCATATTGCCAGATTGTCGTTTTTTGGTTGAATAAACGCCTCGCTAGAGCCTGAGGTGGTGATGCGGCGCAGGGAATTCGAAGCTCGAGCCGTGATATCCTTTCGAGTTCGCATTTCCGGCGGTTTTGGCCGCCATTTATTTTGCTGACGCCGCGAATTGCGGCGAAGGAAGAGGATTGTTATGAAGCGTTCTCTGGTTCTGGCAGGTCTGATTCTAGGATTCGCCGGCGGCCTTTATGCGCAGGTCGTCGACACGACCGTTTGCGACGTGGTGAAGAAACCGCAAGCGTTCGACGGCAAGGTCGTGCGCATCAAGGGCACGGTTTTCGCGGGATTCGACGAGTTCGCCATCAAGGATTCGACGGACCCCAATTGCGGGTACCCGGTGAATGTGATCTGGCTCGACTATCCGGCAGGGACCAAGGGCAAGGCAGGACCGGCGGCTCTGGTGACGGTGCAACCGGCGCGCAACTTCACCGGCAAGTACACGCCGCCCTCGCGCACCCCGGTGACGCTGGACAAGAGCAAGGACTTCAAGACCTTCGACTCGCTGCTGGCGCAGAAGCACGAGAAGGGCGCCGACATGTGCCTGGGATGCACCCGCTACGAGGTGACGGCGACGCTGGTGGGCCGTTTGGATGCGGTGGCCGATGCCTCGCTGGCTTACGATGCCTCGGGAAAGATCGTGGGCTTTGGCGGCTTCGGGAACATGAACGCGTATCCCGCGCGGCTGGTGCTCCAATCCGTCAGCGACGTAACGCCCAAGGAGATCGACTTCTCAAAGAACGACGAGGAGACCAAGGGCGCGCCGCTGCCACCGCCCGGGATGAGCGACTCGGATGTCAATGCCGCGATCACGGCGGCGCAAAAGGGCGCCGATGGGCTGGCCGCCGGACCTCCCAAGGATGCTGCGGTCAAGGCCGCAGCCGTGTATGGGAAAGTGGGCGAGCACACCGGCGTGTTTGAGTACTTCAGTCCCGGAAACGAGGCAGCGGCCAAGGACGAGGAGCTGGGAACGAAGGATTCGCCGGACGGCATTCTCTTCAACTGCACGTTCAACCTCGATCGCCTGCAGGGGAATTCGCTGACCCGGGCCGTGATGCACCTGGGCGAGCACGTGTCTGAACTGCGCCATCCGACGCAGCCCGGCATGGAAACTCCGGCCGTAATCCTCGAGTCCGACGCATGGGTCGTCACGACAATTGCCGCGGTGACCGGCGGCCAGAAGTACTTTACGCTGCCCGGCGGGTACTTGGTTTGGGATTCCAATTGGCCGGCCGCCGACCGCAACGACAAGATCGACCAGGTTCTCAAGGACTTCCTGGCCAATGAAGCTCTGTTGAGCCGCTAGAGTTAACGCCAATCGGATGGGGCAGGAGCGGGTCATCGGCCGCGCAGCGGGCACGTTCGCTTGCCGGGCCGGACGGGCGCGGTTTCGTCCACGCCAATCCGGGTATCCTTGAAGGGGAAGACCGGACTGCGCGCCGATCCTGCTGTGCGCACCAAGACCATCCGGGAAGAAGGGAAAAGAACAACATGGCCGAGATCGCCGTCGAGGCGCCGCAAATTCCCGCACAGTTGCCCAAGGTCCGCGTAGCCGTTCTGGGCGCGGGCAAAATGGGCGGCATTCTGCTGCAGGCATTCCTCAAGGAGAACCTGTTTGCCGCCGATCGGATTCACGCCACCGTGAGCCACCCCGAGCGCGCCATCGCGCTGAGCACGCAATGGGGCGTGGACGTGAGCACCGACAACCTGGAGGCGGTCCGGCAATCGGATCTGATCCTGATCGGCGTGAAGCCGTTCCAGGTTCCCGACCTGATTGCGGAGATCAAGCCTGCGCTCACGCCGGCGAAGACGCTCGTCTCCTTCGCCGCATCGGTGAAGACACGCGCCATCGAAGAGGCTTCGGGCATCGAAATCGCCGTGGTTCGCGCCATGCCGAACACGCCTTCGGCGCTGGGCGCCGGAGCGGCCGCACTGTGCCGCGGGCGCTTCGTGACCGACGACCAGATGGAGCTTGCCCAGCGCATGTTCGACACCGTGGGCCGCACCGTACTGGTCGACGAGAAGCACATGGACGCCGTTACCGGGCTCTCGGGCTCCGGCCCGGCGTATCTCTACATCATCATCGAGGCGCTGGCAGAGGCCGGCGTCAAGGTGGGTCTGCCGCGCGACATCGCCACGCAGTTGGCCGCGCAAACGGCCTTCGGGGCGGCGAAGATGGTGCTTGAGACCGGCTATCATCCGGCGCTGCTGAAAGACGCCGTGACCACGCCTGCCGGTTGCACCATCGACGGCATCCTCGAGCTTGAGGAAGGCGGATTGCGCGTGACGCTGATCAAGGCCGTGATGCGCGCGACGGAGCGGGCGCGGCAACTGGCGGCGGGGTAGAAAGACAGGGAGCAAGGAAGCAAGGGAGCAAGGAAGCAAGGGAGCAAGGGAGCAAGGAAGCAAGGGAGCGAGGAAACACGAAAGCACTTCGCTTAGTAAGGAGGATCGATGAACGCTGCCGATCTTAAAATGTACGGTCTTAAGCCAGTGGCGCGCGTCCACATAGAAGGCAAGGATCTCAAAATCAAAATTGTCGACTTAGAAGCCGCCAAGCAAGAGGAATGCATTTATGCATTCCTCTTGGGGGACGGGTATTTTCGCATCGGGTCCAGTAAAGAGCCATTAAGAAGCCGTCTAAAGGACTACGTACGGGACATTTCTCATGCGCTCAAAGAAGAGAAATCACCGGCACCGCCTGAGGAGGCTGAGAAATGGAGAAAGGCACTACCGCCTGGAAGTTTAGGTGTTATATACGCCCGTCGAGGAACAATGGTCAAAACTCTCATTGGGGAATTTCCCGCTTTTTTGGACGAAGAAAGCATCCTGATTGGCAAGCTATTCGCTGAGGAGCCGCACGATCACATCTTAAACCGCAACAAACACCGTTAGCTTTGAACTGCATCAATACCAAACCCCGAATTGGCGTTTGGGCCCTGACCTAACCTGCTAACCTGCTACTTGCCCATGCAACGCCCAACTTGGCTCCCCTCCTATATCCCGGAACTCGACGGCCTGCGCGGCCTGGCGATTCTGGGGGTGGTGCTCTATCACAGCCATCCGCGGCTGGAAGGCCTGCCCAACTGGTATGTCAAGATCTTCGGCCTGCCCTTCAACTTCGGCATCTATCAGGGCTCGCTGTGGGGATGGTCGGGCGTCGTCCTGTTCTTCGCGCTTAGCGGATTTCTGATCACCGGCAACCTGCTCGCGTCGCGCGACAAGCCGCATTACTTCCACAACTTTCATGCGCGGCGCGCGCTGCGCGTGTGGCCGGTCTATCTGCTAGTCCTCGCCGTGGTCTACCTGAACGCTCCGTGGTTCATCGGGCCACCGGTGTGGCAGGCGATCAAGACCGCGCCGTGGTGGACCTATCTGCTCTGCATCCAGAACCTGTTTTTCTTCAACTTGCCGCCGGCCATCGGGCCCACCTGGGCGCTGGCCATCGAAGAGCAGTACTACTTTCTGTGGGCGCCGGCGGTGCGCTGGCTGCGCCGGCCCTGGATGCTGGCATCGCTGCTCGCCGCCGCGCTGGTGGCCTCGCCGCTGTTGCGCCACGCCAACCTGCACTGGATGACGCCGACCAACACCCTGATTCATCTGGACGGAATCGCGCTGGGCAGCCTGATCGCGCTCGCGTTTTACACGCTCAAGCTCAGCCGCCGCGCATGGCTCGCCATCGGTCTCGCGGCATTCGTGCTGGGCATTGCGGCGGCGGCTACCGTCGCCGGCGGAACGGCTTACCTCGATTCCGCCCTCGCCGTGGGCTTTGCCGGGGCCATGCTGGCGGCCATCGCCTCGACCGGCGCGCGCAGCCCGGTCAACGCAATCCTGCGGCGCGGGCCGCTGGCCTTCTACGGGCGCGTCAGCTACGGCCTCTACATGACCCACATCTCGGTCTTCATCTATTTCGGATGGTTCGACCTGCGCATGAATCCCTACGGCGTCGCGGGGAATCTGGCCGTGGTGGCGTTCCGGCTGGCGGCATCGACGGCCGTGGCCGCGGCCCTCTGGTACGGCTTCGAATCCCAGATTCTGAAGCTGAAACGATATTTCTGAGGCCGGGGCGCCGACGGGATGCAACATAGATGCAAGCTGCCCGCATCCGATTGATCGACGCAACGGTAATTTGGCTGGGCAGCGCGTTCAGCTCCGAACCCGGTTCTGCTCGAACGGATCAAAAGAAGGAGACTCGGTGACGCTTCGGTTCGTTATTCCGTCCTTATTGTTGACCCTGATCTCAGTTCCGCCTTTCGCCGCGGCGCAGGCGGCGCCGGCCGCGCCGGAAACGACGATCCGCACCAGCGCCGATCTTGTCCTCGTCGACGTCACGGTGACCGATTCTCACCAGAACCCCCTCCACAACTTGAGCCCGTCGGACTTCACCGTCCTCGAGGACGGCCGCCCGCAGACGATCAAGGTGTTCGAGGAGCACGCGGCAGGCGTGCCCGCGCCGCTGCCGCCCGCGCCCAGGCTCGATCCCGGAACCTTCACGAACTATTCGCCGGCGCCCACTAACGGCGCTCTCGACATCCTTCTCTTCGACAAGCTCAATACGCCCATGAATGCACAGATGGTGGTGCGGGACCAGGTGCTCAAGTACCTCAAGCAGGCGCCCCCGGGCAGGCGGATCGCGATCTTTTCGCTGACCACGGAGCTCAAGCTGCTGCAGGGATTCACCTCCGATCCCGAGGTGCTGCGCGCGCTGGTCGAGGGTAAGAAAGGAAATGCCGGGGGTTCGCCGCTGATGAACGACCAAATGGCGGGGGACACGCCGGGAACCGACGACGCGTGGTACCAGAATACCCAGGACTTGATCGGCAATGCGCCGGATGCCGCGGAGATGCTCGCCAACCTGCAGCAGTTCGAGGCGGAGCAGCAGTCGATGCAGTTGCAGCTTCGCGCGCGTTACACTCTGGACGCGCTCAATCTGCTGGCCCGTTATCTAAGCAGCCTGCCGGGGCGCAAGAACCTGATCTGGTTCTCCGGGTCCTTTCCCGTCAGCATCCTGCCCGATGCCGACCTGACCAACCCCTTTGCCGTGGTGGCCTCGGCCGAAGAGGAGTTCCGCGAGACGGTCGATCTTCTGACGCGCAGCCAGGTCGCGGTCTATCCCATCGACGCGCGGGGACTGATGGTCGAGCCGATGCTGCAGGCCAGCAACACCGGCAAGAACTTCGCCACCGACCCGTCGGCCTTCGCCAAAAGCATGAGCAAATTCAACGAGCAGACGGCCGAGGAACACGGCACCATGGACCAGATGGCCGAGGCCACGGGAGGCAGGGCCTTCGTGAACACCAACGACCTGGCGACCGCGATCGGGAAGGCCATCGATGCCGGGTCCAATTACTACATGCTGGCCTATACCCCCACCAACCACAACTGGAACGGGAACTTCCGCAAGATCCAGGTGAAACTGGACCGCGGGGACGTAACACTTGCCTATCGGCGCGGTTACTTCGCCGACGATCCGGCCGGGGGCACAAGCAAAAGCAAAGCCCAGGACGCCAAGGCCGATGCGAACCAGTACAGCGCCATCCGCGCGGCCATGCAGTGGGGCGCGCCCGATCCCACTGAGATCGTGTTTGCGGCCAACGTGCGGCCCAGCACGGCCGCTCAGGAAGGTTCTCCGGCGCCGGGGAACCAACCCGCCAAGAAGGTCTCGGGGCCTTTTCGCCGCTTCAGAGTGGATTTCGCGATCAGCCCGTCGCAGCTCAAATGCGACGCCTCGCCGGACGGCGTGCACCAATGCGTTCTGGAGTTCCGCACCTTCGTCTACGACGCGGATGGCGCGATGGTCAACGTGCAGATCAACGGCGTGAAGGCCGGCATCCCGGCCGCGAAGTGGGCCGATCTGCTTCATCGCAATCTCGGCTATGTGCAGCAGATCAGCGTCCCGGTGAAGGGCGAATACTATCTTCGCATCGGCGTCCGGGACGCCAATGCAGATCGCGTGGGCGCATTGGAGCTGCCGGTTGCGGCTGTTGCCCGGCTGCGGGCTGTCGACACGATGGGCGCCGTATCCGGAGAAGCTCCGGCGCCGAAGTAAGAGGCCGCGGGCGGCTCTCCCCGGTGCCGAGAAGCGGCTGGAACGAAAGCTGTCGCAGCTCGATTTCCCCGGAGAAATCGGGCTCCTCTGCCGGATTCGGGAATCGGCGCCGACGGCATTTCACAATGTGACTGGAGTCACCCGGCGGAAAACGCAGCGGCTGCTAGGCTGGAATCGAGGCGCTTCTCAAGGTTTGGCGGAGCTCCGGGCATCGCGGCGCAACGCGGCTGGCTGTGCATCGCGAGAAACGACCGACGGATTCGGGCTGCCGGATCTGCGGCTTGACGGCCCGCTCGCTGACCCGCGGATTCGCTCAGTCGATCCATCGAAAGGTTCCTATTCCATGTCATCCTTGCCGGTTCTGGTTCTGAACAGCGGTTCTTCTTCCATCAAGTTCTCTTTGTACGAAGCCGGCAACGGCGAACGCGCGCGTCTCTTCGAGGGCGCGGTCGACGGCATCGGCACCGATCTGGGCAAGTTCTGGATCAAGGATGCCAACGGCAAGAAACTCGTGGACCAGACGCCGCCCGTGCCTAGCCGCTCGGTGGCCTTCAAGCTGGTAGCCGACGCGCTCAACTCCGGCGACTTCCCTGTCCCGGCGGCCATCGGCCACCGCACCGTGTGCGGGGGCCCCACGGTGCGCGACAACCAGCGCATCACGCCCCAATTGATCGACGAGATCGACAGCTACGCCGCGCTGGCCCCGCTGCACACGCCCATCGCCGTCTACATCATGCGCGAGGCGCTCAAGTTGTTCCCCGGAATTCCCAACTTCGCCATTCTCGACACCTACTTTCACCGCACCATCCCCGAGATCGCCACCTATCTGCCCATCCCAACCGAGTACGTCTCGATGGGCGTGCGGCGCTACGGCTATCACGGCATCTCCTACGAGTCGATCATCTACCAGCTCGAGCCCGACGTGCCGGAGAAGCTGATCGTAGCGCATCTGGGCAACGGCGCGTCGATCTCCGCCATCCGCAACGGCAAATGCATCGACACATCGATGGCGCTGACGCCGACCGGCGGCATCATCAGCGGCTCGCGCACCGGCGACATCGATCCAGGAGTGCTCATCTTCATCCTGAAAAAGCTGGCCGAGACCACGCCGAACACGGCCGACGCGGCCGAGAAGCTGGAGACCGTGGTCAGCAAGAAGTCCGGCCTGCTGGGCGTGAGCGAACTGTCGAACGACATGCGCGATCTGCGCGATGCCATCCAGGCCGGCAACGCCAAGGCGCGCCTCGCGGTGGATAAGTTCACCTGGACGATCGCCCGCTGGATCGGCAGCTACGTGGCCGAGCTGAACGGCCTCGACATGCTGGTTTTCACCGGCGGCATCGGCGAAAACGACATCGCCTCGCGCGCGGAAATCTGCGCGGGCCTGGGCGCGCTGGGCATCGTGCTCGACGAAAAGCGCAATAACGTGCGCGGCGCGGCGACCATCTCCGCGGAGAACTCGCCGGTGACGGTGTGCGTCATCCCGCCCCTCGAAGACCTGATCATCGTCAATCACGTGGTGCGGCTGCTGGGCGAGTAAATCGCGCGAGTGCCGCGCACGTGTTCTACACTGGGTGAGTTCGCCGCCGTGCGATCCCCTATGCCAGCGACCGCTTTCCCCGCGTCCGTGAATCATCGTCCTTCCGCAGCTCTGCGCTTCTTCTCCTGGGCGGTGCTGGTCTATTTCATCGCCGTGATTCTGTGGGGCGGGCTGGTCCGCGCCACGGGTTCCGGCGCGGGCTGCGGCGATCACTGGCCGCTGTGCAACGGAACCTTAGTCCAGCACGCAGCGCGCATCGACACCCTGATCGAGTTCACGCACCGGATCTCGAGCGGCCTCTCGTTCTTCTGCGTTGTGGCGCTGCTCTGGGGCACGATTGCGGGCACGGTGCGCGGCCACCTGGCGCGCGCGGCGGCAGTGGCGGCAGTTGCCTTCACGGTGATCGAGGCGGCGCTGGGCGCGTTTCTGGTGAAGCTCGGGCTGACGGCGCAGAGCCAGTCGCCGTTGCGCGCGCCCTACCTGGCGCTGCACCTGACCAACACGCTGCTGCTGGTGGCCGCGCTCACTCTCACCGCGCACTTTCTGGGCCGGCGCGAGGGATTTCTGGCAGGCAGCATCCGCTTCGTGGCGCCGTTCCGGGCCATCGCCGCGCTCGTCGTCCTCCTCGTCGTTGGCGTCACCGGCTCGCTCGCCGCCCTCGGCGATACCTTGTTTCCGGCCAGTTCGCTGGGAACCGCGCTGTCCCAGGACTTCTCCTCGACAAGCGGCTGGCTTTTGCGCTGGCGCTGGACGCATCCCACCGTGGCGCTTGTGGCCTGCACCTTTCTCATCTGGCTGCTGATCGGGGCCGCGCAGCGCAGTTCTCGCTGGGACAATCGCGGTTTGTCCGCGCTGGTCCTATTCCTGCTCGCCTGCCAGTACGGGCTCGGCGTTCTGAATGTCCTGCTGCTGGCTCCGGTGTGGCTGCAGATCGTGCACCTGCTGGGCGCCGATGTGCTGTGGTCCGCGCTGGTGGTCCTGGCGGCGCGGCTGACGCTGGTTCCGGCGGAGGAGAGATAGCGAGTCAGCAGGTCAGCGAGTCTGCAAGTCAGCAGGTCAGCGAGTCTGCGAGTCTGCGAGTCTGCGAGTCTGCGGCTACCCACCCTAAACGCAAAGAGCGCGTTTAGGATGGGGCACCCAGCGAGCCGGCGAATATGCGAAAAGGCCCCTTGCGGGGCCTTTTCTGTTGAAAGGAACACCAATGCGCAGCGCGGCTACTCTTCGAGCGAGGGATGATAGTAGCTTTCCCAGCCGAGGTAGCGCGCGGCCTCGTGGATGGCCTTCGACACATCGCTGAAGTTCGCGGCCACGTGGTGCTCGAAGCCCTCGCGGCAGATGTACTTGAGCAGCTTCTGCAACTGCGGAATCTCGGCCACGCCAGCGCCGCCGAAGGTCTCCAGCGGATCGTCGGTGAAGCGGCCCGGCCCGGTGTAGCCGCGGATGACCCCGCGCCGGTCGTCGGTCGAGTAGCGCGCAAAGGTCATGGCGCCCGGCTTCACCCGCCCCACGCAGGTGCCGAAGGTGTTCTCCTTGCCCACCGTGCCGGCGATGATCGCCTGGTAGTCCATGTGCGTTTCCTTGAAGAAGTGCTTGGGCAGGTTGGAGCAGTGGAAGCACACGCACTTGTTGGGGTCGCTGCCGTAGTTGTTGTTCCAGTCCAGCAGCGCCGACGGGGTGCCCGAGGCCAGCGCCAGCATGTACATGCTGAGCACGCCGGGCACGTCCACCTCGCAGGCCGAGGGGATCAGGTTGTCCGACATCATGCTCATGATGGTGCAGGGCACGACGCCGAAGAACTCTTCCATCGAGGTCCAGCACTGCACGGCGCTGACCGAGCAGTTGGTCTGCTTCATCCAGCCGTCGATGACCGCGCCCAGCTTGGCCATCTTGACCAGCGCGGCATCGGTCACGCCCTTGGTGCTCACATAGCTCTTGATCGCCGCCAGCTTGGCCTGCACCACGTCGTCCGAGTCCTTCAGCCGGTTGATGCGGCCGAAGATCTCCGACAGATCGATGGGCTCGACGGAAATGCCCGCCGTCTCAAGCAGCCGCTCGGAGTAGCGCACGGTGTTGAAGGCCGCGGGACGCGCGCCGATGGCCCCGATCTTCACGTTCTTCAGGCCCTTCACGATCCGGCAGACCTGCGAGAACCACTCCAGATCGGCCTTGAACTCGGCCGAATCCAGCGTCTCGGTGTGCAGCGTGGTCAGCGAGTAGTCGATGCCGTACTGCATCATGTTGTTGCAACAGCTCATCTTGCCGCAGAAGCTGTCGCGCCGCACGGCGATGGTCATGTTGTCGGAGCGGTCGGGCGTGGCCTGAACCAGCACCGGAACCTTCAGGCCCGACAGGCGGATGGCGTCGACGATGCCGCGCTCCTCACCGAAGTTGGGCAGGGTCACGATGATGCCGTCGATCTCGTCGGCATGTTTCTTGAAGAGCTCGGCGCACCGCTGCGACTCAGCGTACGTCTCCACCGCGCCGTACTTCGACTCTTCCGGGCCGAGCACGATGGGCGTTGCCCCCGCCGTCTCCAGCACGGAGATGATCTCATCCCGGCCGGTTTTGGCCAGATGGTCGGGGAAGAACCCGCGATTGCCCACCACGATTCCAAACTTCATTTTGCGTTGCGCTGCCATCTTCCTGCTCCTTTAAGTGTTGTCCTTTCGGAAAACTCGTTCTCCGCCGCGCCGATCGTCTACTTGCTGGCGCGGCCGGGGCGGAACTTGACTACATAAACCAGGCCCAGGGCTGTGAGCAGGGCGCCCCACCACACCGGTGTGTGCAGAACCGCCAATTGCACACCGGAGTTGTACCCCGTCGTCCATTCAAAGATGCCGTAGCCCAGGATCAAAACGCCATAAACAACCAGCAACATGCCGATAAAAAACCAAATTGGAATTCCAGAACCGTGCATCGGATTTGTCCCTTCCCTCTCTACGTTGGCGCGAATTGTCCGCGCGGCGTTGCAATCGATTTACCAGAAAATGACGTTGAGCGCGACAAAGATCACGATCACGATGCTCGCCCAGAACCACGTCCGTTTATAGAACGGTACAACCTCTTCCACCGGCAGCTTGGTCGCGCCGTAAACCAGCCCGTCCAGTTCTTCCACCGGCCGCGGCTTGGTTAGCAGACTCACCACTACGATGATGATCGTGGACAGCGAGAAGGCCCACAGCGCGCGGAACACATTCTCGGCCATCGGCTTGGCATACGGCGAAAACGCCACGATCGACAGCGCCGAGGGATCGAATTTGACCCACATGAACAAGCCGGCGGAGAAGACGATGCCCAGCAACAGACCCAGGAACCCGGCGAGCTTGGTGGCCCGCTTCCAGAACATGCCAAAGAGGATCACGGCCAGAAGCGGCGCGACGAAGATCGAGAACAGCGCCTGGACATAATCCATGATGCCGTGGAACAGTTGAACCAAATATGCAGCGCCGATCGAGACCAGCACGCCAACGACGATCGAGAGTCGTCCGATCATGACGTAGTGGCTGTCGGAGCCGGTCTTGTTGATGATCGGCTTGTAGATGTCGTAGGTCCAGACGGTGGAGAAAGCGCTCACGTTGCCAGCCATCCCGCTCATGAAGCCTGCGATCAGGGCGGTGATGCCGAGGCCCAGCAGGCCGGGCCCCATATAGCGGACCATCATCAGCGGCAGCGCCTGGTTATAGGTGTGCAGATCGGACTGCGACGCCTCCAGCAGGAAAGTCTTGCGCGCTTCGGGGGTCAGCGCGGGGCCGCTCTTGAGCGCGGCCTTGCACGAATCGGAAAGCTGGTCCACGACCGCATCCGGTGCGGCGTTGATCTCTTCCCTCGAAGCGGTCACATGGCAGGAATTCACCACGTCCTCGCCGACCAGAACCCGGCGCGTCTGGTCGGGATTCTGCAACAGCACCAGGCCGAGCAGGCCGGGCAGGATCACGATGAAGGGCACGGCCATCTTGAAGAAGGAGCCGATGATCGGGGCCATGCGCGCGGCGCGCAGGTTGTGCGCGGCCAGTACGCGCTGCACCACCAGAAAGTCGGTCGTCCAGTAGCCGAAGCTGATCACGAAGCCAAGCCCGAAGACGATTCCTGTCCAGTGCACGCCCATGGGATTGGCGGCGAAGCTGCCGGTGTCGCGCCAGATGTGGAAGTAGCTGTCGGAGCCGAGATTGTGGACGATCTGGGCCTTGAGACCCGCGGGGCCGCCGGCCTGAACGAGGCCCAGAATCGGCACCAGCAGCGCGCCGCCCCAGATGAGCACGAACTGCAGGACTTCGTTGAAAATCGCCGACCTCAGCCCGCCCAGTCCCACGTACGCCGCAACCGCCAGCGACGAAACGAAGATCGAGAAATTCAGGTCCCAGCCCAGCACCACCTTCATCACCACGGCCATGGCGAACATGTTGATGCCGCTCATCAGGATCATTTCCGCGGCAAAGGCCACGGCCGCGACGCGGCTGGCGCCGTCGCCGTAGCGGAGGTTGAGGTAGCCGGGCACCGAGTGCGTCTTCGATACGTAGTAGAACGGCATCATCACCAGGCCCAGGAAGAGCATGGCCGGAATAGCGCCGATCCAGTACCAGTTCACTGCGAGGATGCCGTATTGATAAGCCGAGCCCGCCCAGCCCATCAATTCCAGAGACCCGAGATTGGCGCTGACGAAGCTCAACCCCGCAATCCAGGCCGTCATCTCGCGGCCGGCCATGAAAAATTCCTCGCTGGTGTTGGAGCGGCCCTTCAGATAAAGGCCGATCCAGATCACCATTGCGAAATAAAGCGCGATGACAATGATGTCGAGCGTGCTCAGATGAGCGAGCGGCTCGGTTGCGAAGGCGAGGGTTGCGGGAAGCGAGCCGAAAATACCGGCCGAAAAAGAGGTCAAGGTCGATCCGAACATGGGCATCCCCTGCAAGGGCGAGTGCGCGTCTCAAAAGAACGCTTTTGATGGTTCGCCCTTAAGTAAATTGCTTTACTCGAACTCTTGTCAAGCCGGGAAGCCGGTCGCGAAGGCGCGATCGCTCCCGCGCCCCGATAGCACGCCGGGCGCCAAGCGGACGGTCCGGGCGGACAGGAATCAGGTAAGCGTTTTCCGGGAAAAGTGTACCACATCTCACTCTGACTTGGCCCGAAGGGTTCGGCGCGGCCCGCGGCTACGAAATTCACTGCCGTGACGTAGAATCGACGCGCGGCAGCGGAGCGACGCCGGTTCGTCGCCAGCGCGAAAGCGGGCCTTCTCATCGGGCGTTCCTTTGAGCACGCAATACAGGGAGACGATTCTCTCGTGGCCTCCTCGGGTTTTTCGCTGGTCAAGTGGTATCTGGACTGCGTTACCGCCTCCGGGGAGGCAACGATCCTCTATAGCGCGCGTGTGCGATGGCGCGCCCTCCGCCTTTCGTACAGCAGTACGATCTGGACCGATGGCGAGACCACGAGAACCCTGTCGTCGATGCGCGGCGCGAGAGTCACGTCCAGCGACAAGTCGATCGCCATCGATGCGCCCGCGCTCGGCCTCAAAGGCCAGTGGACGGCTACCGCCGCGCCGTTTGAACAAACGGTGTATGAAAACGCTTCGGGATCGGTGGTTTGGAATTGCCTTCAGCCGGCGGCAACGGTTCGCCTGAGCGTGGGCGGCAGAGAGTTAGCCGGTCTGGGATATGCCGAATGCCTGACGCTGACGCTGCCTCCCTGGCGGTTGCCGATGCGCCATTTGAAGTGGGGCCGGTTTGTCTCGGAGAGCGATGCTCTCGCCTGGATCGACTGGCAAGGGCCCTACTCCACAAGCCTCGTGCTGCACAACGGATCGGAGCTCGCGAATCCGTCGATCTCGAACACGGAGATTTCCTGCGCCGGAATGACGCTCCACATCCGTGAGCCTGTCTCGATCCGCTCGGGACGGGTTGGCAAGACAATCCTTCCCGGCGCGCCGGCGCTGGCGAAGATTTTTCCGAAATCCCTCTTCAATATCGATGAAAGAAAGTGGAGAAGCCGCGGATTGCTCGAAACTCCGGACCGCCAGAGCCGGGGATGGGCGATCCACGAAGCCGTCGATTGGAATCCATGATGCGTACGCTTGTGCTTAGGGTCTTGTATGGATTGGTGTTTGTGGCGCTTGTGCCTCTGGCTCTTGCGGAGTGGGCGCATGCAACGCGCCTCGCCGTGCTTCCGGCCGCACTGCACTCCGTTGCGCTTGGAGCCTGCCTGGCGGGCGCGGGAGCCGCCGCGATGCTGTCGGCGATGGTTTCGCTCTGGCGTTACGGCGGCGGCCTGCCGATGAACGCCTTCCCTCCACCGCGCCTGGTCGAGCGCGGCGCATATGGGGTTGTTCCGCATCCGATCTACGGCGGGTTTGTGATGGCATGCGCGGGCACCGCGATCTGGTCTGGCTCGGCGAGCGGGCTTTGGCTTGCGACGCCCGCCGCGGCACTCGGATGCGCCGCTCTGGTGCTCGGCTACGAGCTGCCCGATCTGCGCAGGCGGTTCGCAACCAGCCCCACTTCGTGCTGGCTGCCGCGCGAGACAGGGGAGAAACCGTCGCTGCTCGATCGGTTCCGAGTCTATCTTGTTGTGTTGCTGCCGTGGCTGGCGATCTACGAGCTTTTCGGCGCCATGGGCAAACCCGCGGGCGCCGTGAGCACTTATCTGCCCCTCGATCTGCACGTACCGATCGTGGAGCAGACCGAGATCCTATACGCCAGCACATATTTCATCGTGATCCTGACGCCGCTGATCCTGCGCTCCCGTCTCGCACTGCGGCAATTCGCGGCACAGGGCCTGACGGCGATGGCCGTCATTTTTCCTGTCTATCTCCTGCTGCCCATCTTCGTTCCGCCGCGCCCGTTTGCGCCGACGACGGCGATCGGACACTTGCTCGAATGGGAACGAACGCCCTTCTCGGGGATTGCGGCCTTCCCTTCGTTCCATGTGGTCTGGGCTCTGATCGCCGCGGCCGCGCTGAGCCGGGACGCGCACCGGGGACGATGGCTTTGGTGGACTTGGGCTGTGCTGGTGTGCCTGAGTTGCCTCACAACCGGCATGCACTCGATGCTCGACGTGGCGGCCGGCGCGGCGGTCTATGTGCTCATTGCGCGGATCGGCCGCGTATGGAAGGCGCTGCTCGGCGCCGCGGAACGGATCGCGAATTCATGGAAGGAATGGCGCTTCGGCCCGCTGCGCGCGATCAATCACGGCGGATATGCGGCCGCGGCCGTGCTGGTGGGGTTGACGATCGTCGATACGCTGCTCGGGCCGCGCGGCGCGGCAGTCACCGCCAGCATCTTTCTTTGCTCGACGGCTGGAGCCCTGCTGTGGGCGCAATGGGTCGAAGGCTCGCCCTCGCTGTTGCGGCCCATGGGATTCTACGGCGGAATGCTGGGCGGAATCGCCGGCGCGATTCCCGCGCTCTTTCTCGGCATCGGCGTCTGGGACGCTTTGGCGGCGCTGTCGATTGCCGCTCCCTGGATTCAGGGCTTGGGCAGGCTCCGCTGCCTGGTGCAGGGATGCTGCCATGGCCGCGCGGCAGAAGATGTGCCGGGAATCCGTTACTCGCATCCGCGCACGCGGGTCTGCCGCCTGACGCAACTGGGCGGCGTTTCCATCCATGCCACGCAGCTCTACTCGATCCTGTGGAACGCCTGGATCGGACTCGTGCTCCTGCGCCTTTTCGCGATCCATGCGCCGGAAACGACGATCTGCGGGATTTATCTTCTTTTGTCCGGTGCGGGGCGCTTTGTCGAGGAAGCCTACCGCGGCGAGCCGCAAACAATGACCGTCTGCGGACTCCACATCTACCAGTGGATCGCGGTCTGCGTGTTCGTTTCGGGAGCCGCGATCACCGCCATTCCCGCTCCGGCAATGGCAGCGGCCGCATCGTTCCGCTTGAGCTCGGTGATTCTGGCGCTTGGCTGCGCCGCCATTGCATGGTTCGTTTGCGGCATCGATTTCCCGGAGTCGTCGCGGCGATTCGCGCGGCTGACCTAACACGTCTCCGGAGATTGGAAGCTGCTTCTCGCGGGACTGCGTCAGGAAGCCAGCCTCGGTCTCCGGCCGTCTAAATTCGTTCAGTTTGAGGTTCGTGCATCCCAGGTTAGGCGCAAGAACAAAGACGCGCCGAACCTGGGGCACCCAAACGTTGGTGCAACAACACGCGGTCAGAGATCTAATCGTCGCCTACCGCAACCTCGTGCAGCCAGTTGGGCGCTTTGAGCAGCTCGCGGGGGCGCGAGCCGTCGGCGGCGCCGACCAGCCCGTCGCGCTCCATCATGTCGATGAGGTGCGCGGCGCGGCCGTAGCCGACGCGCAGCCGCCGCTGCAAGAGCGACGTCGACGCCTTGCCGAACTCGAAGACCAGCCGGACCGCGTCGTCGAACATCGGATCGTCGTCGCTGCTCTCGCCGCCTTCGCCCTCATTGGCGCCGCGCTCGTCCTTGGGCGACTCGAGGAAATCTTCGACATATTCGGCCGCGCCCTGCGACTTCCAGAAATCGACCACCGCCGCCGTCTCCTTCTCGCTTACGTAAGGCGCGTGCAGACGCATCAGGCGGCTGGTGCCCGGAGGCAGAAAGAGCATGTCGCCCCGGCCCAGCAGCGCCTCGGCGCCGTTGGTGTCGAGGATGGTGCGCGAATCCACCTTGGTGGCCAGACGGAAGCTGATGCGGGTGGGAATGTTGGCCTTGATGAGGCCGGTGATCACGTCGACGCTGGGCCGCTGCGTGGCCAGAATCAGATGAATGCCCACGGCGCGCGACATCTGCGCCAGCCGCGTCACCGACTCCTCGACGTTGGCGCGGTCGAGCATCATCAGGTCGGCCAGCTCGTCGATGATGATGACGATATAGGGCAGCGGCTCCTCCGGCTCCTGGGAGTCGAACAGCGACGGCATGGCGCCCTCGAACAGCTTGTTGTACTGGTCGATGTGGCGCACGCTGCGGCTGGCCAGCAGCCTCAGCCGCCGCTCCATCTCGCGCACCGCGTTGCGCAGCGCGTTGGCGGCCAGTTTGGGCTCGGTGATGATGGGCGTGAACAGGTGCGGAATGCCCTCGTACATGCCCAGCTCGACCCGCTTGGGATCGACCAGGATGAGCCGCACCTGCGAGGGCGTGGTGCGGTAGAGCAGGCTCATGATCATGGCGTTAATGGCCACCGATTTGCCCGATCCCGTGGATCCGGCGATCAAAATGTGCGGCATCGACGCCAGATCGGCGGTCACGATGCGGCCGTTGATGTCCTTGCCCATGGCGAGCGTCAGCCGCGAGCGGGCCTTGGCGAAGGTCTCGCTTTCGATCACGTCGCGCAGGTGGATGGTCTCGCGCTCATGGTTGGGCACCTGGATTCCGACCGTGCTCTTGCCCGGCATGCGCTCGATGAGGATGCTCTCGGCGAGCATGGCCAGGCATAGATCGTCGGCCAGGCCCGTGACGCGCGAGTACTTCACGCCGGCCTCGGGCTTGAACTCGAATGTCGTCACCATCGGTCCGGGGTTGATCTGCACCACCTGGCCGCGCACGTCGAACTCGGCGCACTTCTCCACCAGAACCTTGGCTTCCTCGCGCAGCTCGTCTTCGCGCACCGACTGCGGGCCTTCGCCCGCGCTCAGCAGCGTGCTCGGTGGCAGCTTGAAGCCGCTGACGTTCTTGGGCGAGAGGGTCACGTTGCGCTGATCGGCGTCGGCACGGCCGTGGATCGCGATCACCTCGGCCCGCTGCCCCTGCGGCGCTGGAGCAGCCGGGGCAGCGGAAGCCGCCTCGGGCTTGACGGACGTCCAGGGATCGGCCACGCCCTGGACCACGGCCTGCGCGGGCATGGGCTCGGCAGGCATGGGAGCCGCGGCCGGAATCGGCGCCGCGGCGGCTACGGCCGCGGCTGCGGGCGCTGCCGCTTCCTCTACGCCGCGATCCCAGATGCTCGATCGCCGCTGCGCGATCGGGATCCGTTCATCCGCCGGCTCTTCCTCCCGCTGCTTCTTGTCCTCGCGCTGGTAAGCCGGAACCTCGTCGAGCGGATCCTCGTGCGCAGCGCGCCGCCGGGTGAAGAAAGCCAGGAAGCGATTCGTGCGGCGGGCAGGAGGCTCGTCCTCCATTTCGGCACCGATCACGGAAGGGGCCGCCGGGAACGGGACGGGCTCGTTCTGCTCGGCGTCCATTGCTTGCCGCGCGGCTCCCATCTCCTCGCGCTCCAGGCGGCGTTCGCGGCGCCGGTCGCGCCACTCGGCAAAGCGGGCCCAGTAGCCGGAAAGGCTCTCGCGAAGCTCGGCGAAGCGAATGGCCGAGGCGAAGTAGAGTCCCGCGGCCGCCAGCACGATGGCCACAAGCCACGCGCCCTGCGGATTCAAATAGACCACCAGCAGCTTCGAGATCAGCCGCCCAGTCACGCCCTCCACCGGCACCATGTGCAGCCAGCGCCAATGCCACGGCAGCAGGCCGAGCAGAGCGGGCAGGAATGCCAGGGTGAGCACCGCGCCTAGCCAGCGCAGAACGGGCGTGCCGCCGGGCCGCGAACGCATCCACGTCCAGCCCACGCCGCCCAGCCAGAACGGCAGCAGAAACGCCGTCAGGCCCAAAGTTTGCAGCAGCAGGTCGCTCAGATACGCGCCAAACAAGCCGGCCCAGTTGCGGGCCGCGGCGGCATCGGTGGCCGTGTTCAGCGAGGGGTCGGTTGAGCGGTACGTGGCAAGCGAGAGGAAAAGAAGCAGCGCGAGCAGCATCAGCACCACGCCGAGAAACATGTTCACGGGGCGGCTGCGCGTGGGCGCCAGAACAATCCGGATGGGCTTCATGATGAGGGCGGTTCCGCTCGCCGGCGGCGGCGCAGGGCTTGGTTTGCAAGCCGCCGGAGCAGATCAATCGTCCCAGAGCATCTTCTATTATCGGCGAACCCGGGGTCCGGTCCGCGCAAAAGGAAGTACGGGGGAACCAGCGGCATTAACCGCCGTTCCGCGAACTGTTCATTCTATCGAAGCACCGTAAATGCGTGGCGGCGGTGCGGGCCAAAGCGATAGACAGCGAAGTGGTCGTCCAGCGACGCGGCGCGTTCGATGCCCAGCCGGCGCATCACGGCGAAACTGGTGCAATCGACGATGGAAAAATCCTGGTCGCGCCAGGAGATCCCGATCTGCCAAGCCGCTTCCAGATCTGCCGGACCCACGGTTTCAATGGCGACGGCGCTCTCGCGCAGGCCTCCCCAGAACCGTTCGGCGACCTCGCGTCCCAGTCTGCGGCTTAGAAGCATCCACGCTTCGACCAGAATAAGGTCGCTGATCACCAGCGGCTCGTCCGATTTGAGAATTGCCTTCGCGCGGTTGTTGTCGCGGTCGGAGGAATCCACTGCCGCGTACCAGATCGACGTGTCCACGAAGAGGCTCATCCAGTAAGAGCCTCATCCTTCAGTTGAGGTTTCCTGCGCCGCGAAGCCGTGGCTTCGAAATCGAACGCCTCCTCGATCATTAAGTGCTTCTCCCTGGCGATGTTGGAGCCGCCGGAGCTGGCCAGGTCGAAGATCGACTCGATTCCGGAAACCGCTTTCGGATGAGATAGATCGCGCACGACGAGGCCTCGAATGTAGGCGGCGAATGAGATGCCGAGGTCGCTGGCGCGCTGCCGGGCGCGTCGCTGGAACTCGGTCTCGAGGGTGATCTGCGTCCTTGCCATCATGATGGCACCATCATAGCACACGAACGGAAACAGCTCTCCGATGACCCCAGCCCCTCCCGCACTCGCCACGCCGCGCAAAACTGGGTCAGTAATGGCAATTCACGAGAACTCAGCCTTCACTCTGCCCCTTCAACGCCAGCTTCAGCCGCCGCGCGAGCCGCGCAACCGGGCTATGGACGATGGCCTTGACCCGCAACGCGTGAAACGGGAGCCAGGAGCCCCGCTCGGAACGACGCTGCAGAACTCCGAGCCCCCACTGGTAGCGGATCCGGAAGAACCGATACTCGTTCGGATGCTGGGCGAGGAAGTCCTCAATCGCGGTCAGCACGCCGTTCCGCTCGCCGCCCTCGTGCGTTGCGTTCAGCAGAAAATCGTTCCAGCCGCCGGTCTCCGCCAGGGCGTCTTGGCCGCGCACAATCCCCTTCCGCGCGAACGGGTGGCGGAACTCGGCCGGAATCGTGTCCGGCTGGTAATAAAGGTCGCGCCGCCCGTAGGGCCACTCCACGTCGTGGAGGAAAACGAATCCTCCCGGCCGCAGCAAGCCCCGCTCGGCTATCAGCCGCAACTCGTTGAATACCGTGTACCAGTTGTGGTCGCCGTCGACGAGAATGCAGTCGAACGCCTCGCCCGGCCCGATCGGCCCCCCGGCAGCCAGCGCATCCAGGCTGTTGCAGCCCACGACTCGAACCCGCGGATCGCCCGAGTACTTCGCCCTCAGATCCTCGTCGATGCAGGGATCGATGATCGTGTGGCTTTCGGCCGGCAGCTTCAGCAGATAATCCGTGCTGGTTCCGGTGCGGGCGCCGATCTCGCAGACCGACTTCCAACCACACCGGCGAGCCGTCGGAGCAATGTAGTGGCGGACAAAGGTTCGCATCGGGCCTCGGCCTTGGCTAGCCGGCGATCCATTTCGCGCCCCAAATCAGCAGCGCGCCGCCCAGCAGAATGCGGTAGATGGCAAACATCGTGAAGCCGTGCTTGCGCACCCAGAAGAGGAACCACTCCACCACGCCCAGCGCCACGATGAACGAGACGACGGTGCCCACCAGGAGCACGCCCCACCGCTGCGAATTCATGACCACGTGCGCCGCCGCTCCGGCTGCGTCTGCGGCCTTGGAGTGATGGACCTCCTTGAAGAGATCCCATCCCGTGGCGGCGATCATGGTGGGAATGGAGAGCAGGAAGCTGAACTCCAGCGCGGCAGGGCGGCCGAGTCCGGCGATCTGCCCGGCGGCGATGGTCGACATGGAGCGCGACGTGCCGGGAAAGACAGCGGAGAGCGTCTGGCAGAGTCCGATCCACACGGCCTGGGGCAGCGACATCTGTTCCACGTGCTCGACCGCGGCTTCGCGGCGGCCCGCCCAGATGTCGACGATCCACATGACGACGCCGCCGATCAGCAGCGCCAGGGCCATGGCGTTCAGGCTGCCCAGGTTCTTCTCGCTCCACTTGCGCAGCAGCAGCGCGGGGACCGAAGTGCAGGCGAAGGCGATCAGCGTCAGGGAGATGGGATGGTTGAGCCAGTTGCGGTCGCCAGCTTCGCCCTTGGGGAAGCTGCGGAGGAAGTTAACGATCCGCTCCAGGAAGAGCACGCACAACGCCAGGATGGCGCCCACCTGGATCACGATCGTGTACATCTGCCAGTAGGCGGCGTCCTGCAGGCACGACGCGTTGCCTGCCAGGCACGACGATTCGCCCAGCGGAAGTTTCATCAGCGCCTCGGCGATGCGCAGATGCGCCGTCGAACTCACCGGCAGAAACTCGGTCAGACCCTCGACGATTCCCAAAAGAATGGAGAGAATGTACGGGCTCAGACAGCCTCCTCTTGTTCTATTTGCTTTGACCTGCTTGGCGCCCGGGAGGCCAGCGAATCCACTTACTCCCGTTCGATGCCGTAGACCGGAACCCCTTCATCCAATTTGTACACCAGCGCGCTGGCCTCGCGGGCATAGTCGGAATCGGCGAAATGCGCCTTGAGCTGCGCGGCCACGCTGCGCGCCTGGTTGTGCGCGTCGCTGCTCTTGCGGTCGTCACCGGCGGCGGCAAACATGTCGTTGAGCACGGCATAGCGGTATACGGCTTCGTACAGCGCGCGCGCCGTGCGCGGGCCGTCCGGGTACTCGTCAGCATATTTGAGGTAGACCTCGGCCTCTTTTTGCGGGCACTGCTCGGAGCCTTCCCAGTCGCCGCAGAGCTTGTTGTCGATCAGGTCGAAGACCGCCAATGCGGCCCAGCGCGTGTGCGGATAGTACTTGATCACCTTCTTCAGGTCATCTTCGTCCATGAGCTGGCGGAAGGCCGGGTCTTTCTCGTGCGCCGATGGCAGCGAGGCGGCGTCGGCCTTCTCCACCTGCCAATGAATGTCGGCGGCGCGCCAAGCGGCCTCCGGCACGAGCGGCGAGTTCGCGAACATCTCGGTCACCCGGCGGTAAAGCAGGCGCGCGCTCTCGGCGGCGTTGGCCGGACCGCGCGGATTGGAGGCTAGCGCCTCCTCGTTGGCCGCCGCGCCCATCAGGATCTGGTCGCCGTTGGGAGTCGATTCCTCGACCACTCCCTTGGCCTCGATCCAGCCCGAGATGGGCGGGGGCGCTTCGTCCTCGCCGACCATCGGCGTATCCCGGTCCTCGTGCTGCTCCTCGATGTCGGTATTGGCGTAGACGCGCAGCCACGTACCGCTCTTCTCCGAGACCACCATCTCGCGGCCGATCTGCACCCTGTCCACCTTCTGCGAATGGACGTCGGGCGAGATGTAGAGCGTCGTGATGCGCAGAACCGTTCCCCGCGGACCGGCCATGGGCTTCACCAGTTGCGGCGGCTTCTTGTCGGCGTGCATGGGAAGCGCGGCGCAGACAATGGCGAGCCCTGTGACAATAGCGCAAATCGCGGGAATCCAACGATGCTTCACACAAGAAATCATAGTTGAACGACGTTACTCCACGGTTTCAGTAAGCACTTCTGCCAGCAGCCTGGGATCCACGTTTCCTCCGCTGACCACGGCCACGGCCTTGCGCCAGGCGGGCAGTTGGTCGGCATGAAAGAGCAGCCCGGCCGTAGCCACGGCGCCGCTGGGCTCGGGAACCAGCCGCGTGGCGGCCACGATTGCGCGCATCGCGGCGCGAATCTCGGCTTCCGTCACCGTGATGACGCCGTCCACGAAGGCCTGAATGTGGGCGAAGTTGCGCACGCCCACGCTTTGCGTGCGCAGGCCGTCAGCAATCGTCCGGCTCACGAGCTCCGCCGGCCAGGTCGCGATCTTCCCCGCGCGAAAGCTCTCCGCTGTGTCGCCGGCCAGCTCCGGCTCGACGCCGAAGACCTTCGCCTGCGGGCACAACCGCTTCACTGCGGTTGCGACTCCGCCGAGCAGCCCGCCACCCGAAACCGGCGCCAGAACCAGGTCCACATCGGGCACATCCTCGACGATCTCCAGCCCGCAGGTTCCCTGCCCGGCAATGATCTGCTCGTCGTCGTAGGGAGGGATGACGACGTAGCCGTGCTCGCGCACGAGTTGCTCGGCCACGGCCAGCCGCTCGCTCGACGCCAAGCCGACGTCGACGATCTCGGCGCCCAGCGCGAGCGTCGCCGCGCGCTTGACGGCCGGAGCGTTCCTGGGCATCACGATTGTCGCCTTGGCGCCCACCTCGCGCGCCGCATAAGCCACGCCCTGGGCGTGGTTGCCGCTCGAGTAGGTGATGACCCCGCGCGCGATCTCTTCGGGCGTGAGCTGGAGGATCTTGTTCGAGGCGCCGCGAATCTTGAACGCGCCGATGGGCTGCAGGCTCTCCGCCTTCAGCCAGATCTCTCTGCCGGTTCCATGGCCGGAGACGCCGGGAAACGCCGCGCGCACCAACGGCGTTCTGACGGCGATCTTCGCGATGCGCGCCGCTGCCGCGCGAATGGCGTCGATGGGGACAAGATCTTGTGTCATGGTCTGCATGGCGGCGCGGAGAGATCGGCCCACCTCTCAAGTATCGCCGATCCCCGGGCCAGCCTGCGAAATCGGAAGGCCGTGCATAAAAAGAAGGCGGCAGCCGAAGCCGCCGCCCTCCGGTTGATTGCCTTGAAGTTTAGAAGAACAGCTTCGCCGAAAACTGCAACTGGCGCGCGCCGTAGAGGTAGCTGTTCGTGCCGCTCGTCGCGCCAAACGCGCTCAGCCCGGTGCCCGTGTAGGGGTAGATGCATCCCTGCAGGGTCGACCCGGTTGGAGCGGCGCCGCTGTTGGCGCAAATCAGGCCGTTGCCGCTCGTCCCGCTCGCCTGATAGGACGAGTAGGTGCTGTTCACGCCGCTGATGACGGTGTGATTGGCCAGGTTGAAGGCCTCGCCGATCAACTGCATGGTGATGTTCTCGTGGATCGGGATGATGCGGGTGACGCGGAAGTCCGCGTTGTTGAATCCCGGCATCTTGATGCTGTTGCGGCCGATCTGCGGCGGACGCCCGGTGGTGGGCGAGCCCGAGCCGGAGCTCATGGCGCCGCCATAGATACCGCCATCGTCTCCATAACTCGTAGAGCTGGTCGAGCCGCTATAGATTGTTCCGCTCAGGCTCAGGTAAATGGGCTCGCCGCCGGTCGCGATGTCATCTCCGGAGAACTGGAAGCCGTCGATCAGGTTCTTCACGAACTTGTTTTCGAACGCGAACTGCGGCTGATAGAAGAAGCTCGCCGTGAACCGGTTGCGGACATCGATGTCCGAAGGACCGTTTTCGAGGCGGATGTTGTTGGGATCCAGCGGCACGTCGCCGCCGTAGAAGGTGCCGTTGCTGCCCTGTACCTGGTCGGTATCACTGGCGTGCGCCCAGGTGTAGTTGGCCAGCACTTCGAATCCGTTCTTGAAGGGCCGCTTGGCCGTGACGGCCAGGGCGTTGTACCAGGTGTTGGCCACGCTGAACCCGGTGTTGAAGGTGGCCAGCGAGGTGTTCCGGCGGTCGCTGGGCAGATAAACCGGAACTGTAATCTGCCGGATCACCGTCGCGCTCGAGGTGATGCCGCTCAGCACGTTGTAGGTGCGGACGCCGTGCGGAGTCTGGCCGATCAGGTTCGAGTCGACAAACACTGGCAGCCTCATGCCGCGTGTGCCCACGTAACCGACGCTCAACGAGATGTTGGCCGGAAGCAATTGCTCGACCGACAGTTCCATGTCGTGCGTATAGGGAGGAACGAAGTTCGGATCCAGTCCGTGGAAGCTCTGCGGGCCGAGTTTGCTGGGGCCGTTGACCGCCGGAGCCGTGCCGCCGCTCGGGTACAGGGCGGTAGAGATGGCCGGGCCGGTCGGCGTGAACGGCACATTTGGATACTGCAGGCTGGTGCTCGTGCTGGGCACCGTCGGGCAGGTGGACGTGCTTGCTCCTGTGCTGTTCAAGCAGCCGGTGTAGTTGTAGTTGATCTGCACCACGCCGTTTTCCACGCGCATGGCATAGTACGTGCTGCCCTGGTTCAGAGCGGAGAACAATCCGTATCCGCCGCGAACCACGGTTCCGGGATAGGGGCTCCACGAGAAGCCGACGCGCGGCTGCACGCGGTCCAGAACGTTCTTGATGGTCTGGGTGTACTCGTTGGAAATCGGAGAGTAGTTGTTGTTCACCTTGCCCGGCGGAGGGGTAAGCTGCGCATCCCAGCGCAGTCCGGCGGTAACCGTGAAGTTGCGGCCGACCTTGAAGGAATCCTCGGCAAAGCCGTCGAACATTTTCATCCAGAAGTCGTCGCTGCCCTGCGTACCGGCTTTGGTGTTGACCACGTCGACGGTCTGCACGAAGGTGCTGTAGTGGAAGCCGGCATAGAGATCGGTGTCTCCCGTTTGCCCCTGGAAGGCGTCGCGAATCCAGTCCGCGAAGTTCGCCGCCGGCGTCGACTCGCCGTAGGAGTAAAGGCCGCCGCCCTGGTAGAGGTTGATCATGATCTCGTGAACCAGGTTGAAGTCGCCGCCGAATTTAAGGCTGTGCTTGCCCTTCTCCTTCGTCAGCACGTCGGAGATCTGAATGCGGTGCTCGTCGGGCTCGGCGACGCGCGGCAGTGCATTGACCATGCCGTAGCTGACCACGCCCGTGCTCACATACGGACCGGAGGAGTTCGCGCCTGCGGTCTCCAGATCGCGGCCCCACTGGGCGTGGACGGTGTTGACTAACGTGGGCGAAAGCACGGTGGTCAACCCGCCGATCAAAATCCGCTCGTGATAGCTGGTCGGCCCGTTCGTGCTGGGCGAGCTGTTGCTGAAGGTGTTCCCCGAGCTGTAGCCGTAAGTCTGGTCGTAATCCGCGAAGTCGAAGTCGGCGAAAGCGTCGTTCTTCGCGTTGATGTGATAGTCCAGGCGCGGAAAGAAGAGGTTCTCTTTGGAGTAGCGCGAGGGCGGCTGTTCGCCCGATGCAATGTCGGCGACGTTCAGCAGGAAGTTGATGCCGTCCGTGCATAGCGTCGAGGAAATGGTCGCGGGGCACTGGGTCGGCGAAATGATGGTGCCGCCCGAGTTGCTCGCCGTGGCCGTCGTCGTGATGGTGTTGGTGTCGGAGTAAAGCACGCGGCCAACCCGGCGGAACCCGTCGTAGGTGAAGAAGTAGAACAGACGGTCCTTCTTGATAGGGCCGCCCACGCTGCCGCCAAACTGGTTCTGCTGGTGGGTCGGCTGCGTCAACAGAAACTTGGTTGCCCCGTTGTAAAGCGCCTGATACTTGTTGTAGGGATCCAGCGCGTTGAGGTCCGGATAACGGAGATAGTAGAACAGGTCGGCGTGCATGCTGTTGGTGCCGCTCTTGGTGATGGCGTTCACCTGCCCGCCTGCCGACTGGCCGAACTCCACCGAATAGTTCGAAATAGTTCGAAGTCTCGGCCTGGAACTCCTTGATGGAGTCCACCGAATAAACGTAAGGAATGCCGTTGGAGCGGCCGCGCGCCTCCGAGAACAACATCTCGTTGTTGTTGGCTCCGTCGACGTAGTTCTGGTTGTACAGGCCGCTGATCCCGTGGAAGCTGACCAGTCCGGTCGATCCATCCTGGGTCACGTTCGGCGTCAGCAGTACGAATTCGCTCCAGTTGCGGACTCCCACCGGCAGGCTCCCGACCAGTTGCGAATCGACGGTTTGCGAAACCTCGGTCTTTTCCGTGTCCAGGATCTGGTTGGTGTCCGAAACCTCGACGGTCGTGACCGCGGAGGTCACTTTCAGCGTCAGATCGATGGTCAGCTTCTGGCCGACCAGCAGGGTGATGCCCTTTTCCTGCACCTTGCCGAAGTTGGCGGCCGTGGCATCGATCTCATAGTGGCCGGGAAGAAGGAACGGCGCCGAGTACAGGCCGTCTGCGTTGGTCGTGTATTGGTGCGCTACGCCGGTATCGGTGTCGATGATCGTCACCTGGGCGCCCGGAATCACTGCCTGATTGGGGTCGGCGACCGTCCCGTTGATGGTGCCTGCGCCCGTGGTCTGCGCACGCGCGGTCACGCCCGCAAATACTGCGAAAAACGCCGTCAGTGCGATCGCGGCGAGAGTTCGCTGGGGACGGAAACAGAATTCCTTCGTCATAGGCTCTCCTTTTAATAGGTTGATTGGTTGCATTGGCTGCCACTGGATCTTCGGAACAATCGCGTGCAACGCCGTCGTTTGGGGGAAACGCGGCCAACAGAGCGAGTCGTTCCGGAGCTCAATCCCAAGGTTGGGAAAGAACGAAATTTAGCTCTGCATAGGCCAAGCAGTTCATGCAGTTGCCGAAGACACCGTCTCTACCCCAAAGGCTAACACGCGGCGTATCGGGATCAAGCATCAAAATCCTGTGAAGAACTGGCATCAAATCTATTCGTAGGCCAGCGCGTCGATGGGGTCCTTGCGAGCCGCCATCCACGCTGGATAGAGTGCCCCGCAGATCGAGCCCACGAACGCGATGACCGCGCCTCTCGCCATCCACGCCGCGGTGATCTCGAAGTGCTGCGTCGGGTACAGATGGAAGAGCAGCGTGCGCACCCCGAAGGTGCCGGCAATGCCCACCATCACCCCCGCCACGGCCAGCAGCGCGCACTCGCGCAGTACGACCCCTACAATGGCCGTCTTCGACGCGCCCATCGACTTCAGAATTCCGATCTCTCGCGTCCGCTCCAGCACCGCCGTGTACATGGTCTGCAGAATGACCAGAAAACCGATGATGACCGCGATTCCGGTCACGATATCCAAGGCCACATTGAAGCCCGGCAGCCGTTCCGGCGTCATCTCCGAGAGCCACTCCTCCATGGTTTGCACGGGAAAGTCCTCGAGGCCGCGCGTGGAGTGAATCTCCTGAACGATCGCCTGCTCGTTGGCGACGTCGTCGCTTTTGATGTAGAAGAGCGAGGCCCGGCCGGAAGAGCCGATCAGGTCGCCCATGGTGTCGATGGGCACCAGCTTCCGGCCGCCCTTTCCGTGCTCCACGATGCCGCAGATGCGGAAGGAGTGGTCCATGGTGGTGATCGTTTCGCCCACCGCGTAAGACTTGCCGGTTGCGGGATTGATGCTACTGGCAAAAACATCGTCCACGATCACGTCGTTGGGGCCCTGGAAGGGCGTGCCGGCGACGAAGACAAAGGGCCGCAGCGCATTGAAGGTGGGATAGTCGATCCCGTAGATCACCCCGAAGTCGTTTGCCGCCGTACGGAATTGTGTGATTACCGGTGCGGCCACGGCGACGTGCGCCAAGCGCCGGACTGCCTCGATGTCCTTGATCGGGATGGGCGCGCCGCTGATGCCGTTCATGATGCTGGCATTGCTGGGGCGCATGATCAGGTCGGCACCGATGCCGTTGGTGCGCTGCTTCTGGTCGTTCAGCATCCCCATAAAAACGCCCACGATCGACAGGATCATGATGACTTCGATGGCCACGGCCAGAACGCTGATAACTGAGCGCATGGGGCGGTGAAGCAGATTGGCGAAGACGAGTTTATTCATGTTCGAACACGGATCGAGCGCGCGAAACCGCGCCGGAGCCTTTGTCTTAAGGGTATCAGCCGAGGGCTTTCCGTCCCGTTGTGGCACTGGTCAGGAAGCCCTTTACCATTGTGTGTCCTGGCAAAGCCGGCGGCCGAGAAACGCTTTTGACCGGAGCACGGACCGGGTTTATCGTAAAGGTGAGATTTATCAGGGGTTTCTGACCTGTTTCCGGTCGCCGATGGGAAGCTTCGGAGAAGACCTGCGCAAGGAGCGCCTGGCGCGCGGCATTGCGCTGGAGAACATTTCGGCGGTCACCAAGACCAGCCAGCGCTACCTGGTTGCGCTGGAGCAGGAGAGGTTTCGCCTGCTGCCCGGCGGCATTCTGAGCAAGGGCATCGTTCGCGGCTACGCGAGCGCGCTCGGCCTGGATCCGGAAGAATGGGTCACGCGCTTTCTGCGCGCCCAGGACACCACGGGCCAGATCGAAGAAGAGGATCGCGGCTGGGCCACGTTCGTCTCCAATGTGGGCAAGGCACGGATCCTCCGCCGCGAGGCCGCAGAGATCCGCCTGCGCTGGGTCGGCGCCGTTTTGCTGTTGCTGGCGGTGATCGTCGCCGCGTTCCTTTGCCTGCGCTACTACGGGTTGCGGCAGGGCTGGTGGCATACTCTTCTTCCCATGCACACAGCCGCCTCATTGACTCACACCGTCGGGAGTTCTGCCTGCGGATCGGCTACGCGCCGTCTCACCGGAACTTAGAGCGTCTTTCGTAAATGGCAGCCGCCTTGGGGCCGCAATCCCCCAGGGGTTAAAACCCCTCATTTTCCCTGGGCCTTTCGGCACGACTGAAGTCGTGCCCTGATACAAGACGGGTTTTTGAATCACGCTCTAGTCTGGGCCGGGGCTGCGGCTCGGAACCTCGAATCCGCCGTTGACCGCCCTGTTCCTGCCATCGGCTGCAAGCCTTTGCTCCCCACCCCCTGCCGCAATTACCATAGAATGAAGCACCGCAGGGCTCGCGCCCGTGTGTGCGGGCAGGCCGGGCCCATGACCCAAACCTGCGGGGTGGGGCTGTCGGCGCCTTTTGCCGCCACTCGCCTCCCGCTCGTAAGGCAGTCGCGGCGGCATCGGGTCAATTCCCTGTCTCAGGTATAGGAAGGAGTTTCAAGTTGAGCGACCGTTTCTTGTTTACCTCTGAATCCGTCACCGAAGGCCATCCGGATAAGATCGCCGACCAGGTGTCGGACGCGATTCTGGACGCCTGCCTGGAGCAGGACCCTTACAGCCGCGTGGCGGCCGAGACCCTTACGGCGACCGGGCTGGTGGTCATTGCCGGCGAGATCACCACCAAGGCCTACGTCGACTTCCAGTCGCTGGTTCGCGGGGTGGTCGCCTCGATCGGCTACGACAACGCGCTCTATGGCTTCGACTCCAACACCTGTGCCGTGATCTCGAGCATCAACAAGCAGTCGGGCGACATCGCCCAAGGCGTCGACACCGGCGGCGCCGGCGACCAGGGCATGATGTTCGGCTACGCCTCGAACGAGACGCCCGAGCTGATGCCAGCGCCGATCTCGCTGGCGCACAAGCTCTGCCGCCAGTTGACGCACGTCCGCAAGAGCGGCAAGCTGCCTTACCTGCGCCCCGACGGCAAGAGCCAAGTGACCGTCGAGTACGGAGAGGACGGCAAGCCGGCGCGCATCGACGCGGTGGTGATCTCGAGCCAGCACTCCGAGGCCGTCAGCAACGAGGATCTGCACGCCGACGTCCTCAAGCACGTCATCCAGGCGGTTCTTCCCGCCAAGTGGCTCGACGAGCACACCAAGTACCACATCAACCCCACGGGCCGCTTCGTCATCGGCGGGCCCATGGGCGATACCGGCCTGACCGGCCGCAAGATCATCGTAGACACCTACGGCGGCATGGGCCGGCACGGCGGCGGAGCCTTCTCGGGAAAAGACCCGACCAAGGTCGATCGCTCGGCGGCCTACATGGCGCGTCATATCGCCAAGAACATCGTGGCCGCGGGGCTGGCAGAGAAGGCCGAAGTCCAGCTTGCCTACGCCATCGGCGTGGCCGAGCCGGTTTCGGTGCTGGTCGAGACCTTCGGCACCGGCAAGCTCAGCGAGGCCCAGCTGACCGCCCTGGTGCGCAAGAACTTCTCGCTCACGCCCAAGGGGATCATCGAAGCGCTGAACCTGCGCCGGCCGATCTACCAGATGACCGCGGCTTACGGCCACTTCGGCCGCACCGAGCCGGAGTTCACCTGGGAGCTAACCGACAAGGCGGCCAAGCTGGCCGAACAGGCCGGGGTGGCAGCGCCAGTCAAGGCCAAGTAAGAACCGGCCGGCTCAAATTCGTTCCTCAACGATGGGACTCGCCGCTCGGTGAGTCCCATTGCTTTTTGCCTCGGCCATCGATCGCGTAGAATGCTCCGGGGATGCACCAGCGTCTAATGAAGCGGAGATCTACGATGCGCTTTTCTGCCTTTGCTGCCCTTGTCCTTGGCTTTTCAACCCTGAGCGCCGCGCAAAGCGGAGCGAATTGGACCTATGAAGGAAAGACCGGTCCGCTGGTTTGGGGCAAGCTCGACCCGGCCTACGCAGTCTGCTCCCGGGGCCACGAGCAATCGCCGATCGACATCCGCGGCGCGCGCCTGAACAAAGCGCTCGATCCGCTCGAGTTCCACTTCGTTGCCGGGCCCGTGGCGCTCGAAAATACCGGCCGCGGCATTGTGGCTCACGTCGATGCCGGCAGCACGATGGTTGCCGCGGGGGTTCGCTACCATCTCGTCGAGCTCGACTTCCACCACCCCAGCGAACATCCCGTCCGGGGCAAGCTCGGCGACATGGAAGTCGACCTCGTGTACCGCGGCGACGACGGCGGGAAGGCCATCGTCGGCGTCCGGCTGAACGGCGAACGCGGCGACCCCAATGCCCTTCTGGCTGCGCTCTGGCCGCACCTGCCCGCCAGGGCGGGCACGACCGCGAAGATCGCCGACATGGTGAGCGCCGGAGCCCTTCTGCCGACGGATCGCGGGTACTGGACCTATGTGGGCTCGGAGGTCGAACCGCCGTGCACCGAGGGCGTGCGCTGGTTCCTCTTCGAAAACGAGCTCAGCATGAGCCGCTCGCAATTGCGCGCCTTCGTGAGCCTCTTCAAGATGAACACGCGGCCCGTCCAGGACGCGCACGGGCGAAAGATCGAGGCCAACGAACAGTAGCAGCGGCCAGCGATCAACCGAGCGGCGTAAGGCGCAGGACCATCCCGGCCGGCGCGTTTTCTACGCGCACCGCGGTCAGGTCGCGCACCACGTAGTGCGCCGCATCGAGCGACTCGGCGGAAACGGAGAACGTGGTCGCCACCACGGTGCATCCCGCCTCGCGCCCGGCCCTCGCGCCGGAAGCCGAATCCTCGAACACCACGCATTCCGCCGGCGCCACGCCGAGCAGCGCAGCCCCGGCCAGAAAGGGCTCCGGATGCGGCTTGCCGCGGGTGACGGCATCGGCGGTGACCAGCCGCTCCGGCACAGGAACGCCACCGGCAGCTAGGCGAATCCGCGTCAGCCGCTCAGTCGCGCTGGTTACGACGGTCCATCGATCCGGCGGCAGCGACGCGAGCAGTTCCGGCACGCCCGGCAGCACGCTGAGCCCTTCGTTGTCCGCGACCTCGATCTCCTCGATCGCCTTCAGCTCCGCCTCGGGGTCCAGATCGGGACGCAGCTTGGCCACGGTCTCGATGGCGCGGCGGCCGTGCGCCGTTTTGCGCGTCAGCGCGGGATCGACGCCGCGCATCTCGGCCCACTTCGTCCAACTGCGCTCGACTGCGCCGATCGACGAGATCAGAATTCCATCCATGTCGAAGAGGATGCCCCGGCAGGGGATCGCGACAGGGGAAGAGGCCATGCTTCGATTCTAGTGTTCTGTCTCTGAAGTTCCCTGCCAAAACGAGGGTGCGAAATACAGGTCCTTCGACTGCGCTTGCCGCTGATCGCGGCAAACTTCGCTCAGGATGACACGGCAATTTCGATGCGAACTCTTGAGACAGAACATTCGATTGGCGGAAGATCAAGGGCGCTTTTCAGGCCGCGTTTCCTTGGGCGTGGGGAAGGTCACGCGCGGCGGATCGGCCAGCGTGATCGTCCCCTCGACGGCCTGCTTGCGCGCGCCTGCGACAGCCTCGTTCTGGCCGAGCTGGATCGTCCCGTTGGCGATCGCGGCGTCGGCCGTCCAGCGGTCGAAGCGCGCCAGCGGCGCGGGAATCTGCGCCGGCTTGCCCGCCGCGCCGGCGGTCTTCGCGGCCGCGATGCTGCCCTGCCGGCACTCGAAGTGCAGTGTGCCCTCGGCCGACGCGGCCAGGTCGTCGCCCGTGTAGCCGGAAAGCTCCAGCTTGCCGTTGCCGCTCAGGGAGCTGCCCGTCCAGCACAGCCTGAGCAAGCGCCCCACCTCGGCGGCATTGAGGTTTTCGAACTCGCCGCCGATGGTGTACGACAGCTTGTCGCGGTCATTGGCTGGCTTTCCGAGCATCGCGTCCAGGTGCACCTTGCCGCCATATAGTCCGCCTTCGAAGCTCGCAATCTCGGCGCGTGCCGGGAAGACCCGCAGCGATGCGGTGACGCCCTCGAGCTTCACCGGACCCAGAACCAGCGAGTCCGCCGAGACCGTGCCCTCGACCTGCGGCCAGGGCGGCGCCGAAGAGGGGCGGAGGCGGTCGATGAACTTCGAGAGCAGCGTTCCCTTTTGCGGCGCGCCCAGCAGAACGCTTTCCAGGACGGATGCGTCGAGCGCGCCGAAGTGCGCATCGAACCGGGGCGCGCAGGCCTGTGCTGGAGTCTGCGCCGGACAATCGGCCGGAACGGTCACGCTTGCCGTGCCCTTGATGGGGCCGTAGGCAAAGTCGACGGGGTCCCAGCGGAGCCCCGTGTTGTCGAGGTGCAGCGTAGCCTCGTCGATGACGACATGGCCGGCAAGGTAATCCGCTCTCCAGTTGGCGTTGCGCAGGGTCACCGTGCCTGTGAGTGTGTCGCCGGCAGCCGCTGCAGGCGCGGCGCCGGGAGACGCCGGAGCACCCGGCGCCTGTTGACCGGAGCCGCCGAGAAGGGGAATCTCCTCGGGCGGCAGCCAGGGTCCGTGGGCGATCAGGTCCGCCGAAATCGGCTCGCCCGCCAGCGACGCGAGCGCGTCCGTCTCCGGAATGCCCACCGCGTGGGCCAGTTCCCGGGCGCGGGCAAAGCTGGCCTGGCCGCGCACTCCCACCTCGTAGCCGGATGCCGCAAAGCGCAGACTCAACATGAGCGGAACGGTTCCGCCGGCGGGGATGGCAACGCTTCCGGCCAGGGCCTCGGTCGAACTCCCTCCGCCTGCCGGACCTGCCACCGCTTGTTTTGGCGAGGCGCCCGGCGCCGCCGGCACGGGCTCCAGCGTGAACCTGGGCGCCTGAACCGGCTGGCTCAACCCGCCGCCGCTGAGGGCGAAGTCTTCGACGGTCAGGCTGCCGGTCAGCGGACTCGCCGGCTCCGGCCGGCTCTTGGCACGCTGCCCGACCGCGGCTTCGCGGGCGCAGGCTTTGCGGGCTCCGGCTTCGCGGGCGCAGGCTTTGCGGGCTCCGGCTTCGCTTCCTCGACGGCCGCGTAGGCGATCTTCCCGCTCACTGTGCCCTTGGCCTCGAGATCCGGCGTCGAGCCGCTGCGCAGGGTGCGGATCGCGTCGAGCCCGGCGGCCACTGGGACGTGGTCCAGCTCGAGCGAAAAGCGCGGCTGCGCGCTTGCGCCCCACTGGTCCCCGGTCAGATGCACGCGGCCGTTGCCGACCGGCGAGTTGCAGTCGAGGTTCTCCAGGCTGCGTTGCCCGTAGTGATAGACCAGCGTGCAGGTGGCGTCGAAGTCCATCGGAGACGTGGGCGTGAACTCGGCGCGATGCACGCCCTGTGCGCGAAGGCGCGTGGTCACATGCGCGGAATCGGCGGTGCCGTCCAGGTGCAGCTCTCCGGTCAGGTCACCGCGCCAGCCGGGATCGGCGCCCGCAACCAGCCGCGCAAGCTGGCCGAGCTGCGCCTTGCGCCAGTCCAGGTCCACGTGCAGCGGCATCTGGTGCAGCGTGGCCGCGCGCCGAATGCTCGCTTCCATGCGCACCACGCCGGTCTCTTCCAGGTACAGGCTCACGTCAGTGCGCGCCGGCTGACCTTTCAGGCGCAGCCGCCACTCGCCGGAATTCTCCTGCCAGAACGAGACATCGGCGTTGACCAGGGAGAATGGCAGCTTTTCCACGCCGTTTTTGAAGTTGATCCGCGAGCTGGTCGCCTCAAGGTAGGGCATGGGCGCCGGCGGACGCCCGGGTGTTCCTTTTCCGGCCTGCGCCGCGGCGGTACGAAACAGCGAGTCCAAGTTCCACTGCCCCGGCCCGGTGCGCACCAGATTCAGGCTGGCCTCGTCCACGCCGATCTTGCCGATCTCCACGCGGCCGCCCAACAGAGCCAGCAGCCGCAGCGAAGCCGTGACCTTGTTGGCGTGCAGAACCGGCTCGGCGCCATAGGCCGGGTTTTCGGCAACGCTCAGGTCCGAGATCTCGAATCCCGGCCAGGGCAGGACCCGGACCTGGACCGAAGACAGATGCACCGGCCTGCCCAGCGATTGCGAAAGCAGCCCGGCGATCTGCGCCTTGTAGCGGCTGATGCCGATCAGCGGCGGCACCACGAGGACAAGAATCAGGACCGCGATGACCGCGAGAGAAATCCGCAGCCACCGGCGCATTCGTTCCTTGCTTCCGGCGCCGTTTGTCATTGTCTTAATGATTTTAGCCTCTGGCTGGGGTGGACAGCTTTCAGCTTTCAGCTATCAGCCATCGGTTCCTTGGAGCGTGGGCGCGGATTGAGGCACAGATCGGAGAACCGCCGGTTGTTCCAGAACAGAATTCCGCGTGTGCGCCGCGGACAGAAAGCTGAACGCTGACGGCTGAAGGCTGATGGCTAACGCGTCAGGTGGAGCGTCCGGCTCCAGCGGGTCTCGGTGAAGAAGTGCAGCAGAACGTGCCCCATCCAGGCCAGGCGCGGCCCGATGCCCGTCTGGTTGTAGGCCGATTCCGGCGTCTCGAACGACCAGTAGTTGAACAGCGGCCGACCGACGATATTCTGCCGCGGAACGAAGCCCCAGAAGCGCGAGTCCAGGCTGTCGTGCCGGTTGTCGCCCATCATGAAGTACATGCCGTCCGGGACCACCAGGTCGCCGTCGACGATGTGGTTGGGAAAGTCGACAGCCCAGCTCTCCGTGGCGCCTCCCGGCTGCGGATACGGCGGCACGGAGGGAAACTCGTCCAGAAATGGCTGGTAGTTGTCCGGCGTGGTGGGCTCGGCGTGCGGCTGGTTCTGCGCCACGCCGTTGATGAACACAATCCCGTCATGCAGGTGGATCTTGTCGCCGGGCAGCCCGATCAGGCGTTTCACCAGGAAGAAGTATTGCGGCTTGCCCTCGGCATCCGGCTCCGGCTCGGCGACCGGCTTGATAAAGACCACGATGTCATTGCGCCGGGGCTCGCGATAGTGGACCAGGGGCATCCATTTCGTGGGCGGCGCCAGCGCGATGCGATCGACCACCAGGTGATCGCCCACCAACAGCGTCTTTTCCATGGAACCCGAGGGGATGACGAAGTTCTGCGCCAGAAAGGTCAGGATAAACATGCCCACAACCAGCACCGAGCAGATGCTGGCCGCGGCTTCGAACGGCGTCTCCTCGGCCCTGGCGGGCTGCGCAGCCGGTTCCTGGCGCTTCTCCGTGGGCTCTTTGGATGCTCGCGTCTTCTTCTTCGCCATTCCGTCGCTCGTTGCGCAAAGTCTCCGGCCGATTCCGGCGCGGTTCCATGGCCGAATCAATGCACTACGCGAAAGATGCGCCGCCAGCGCGCAAATCCGGTCAGCCGATCGGCAAGATCCCGTTCGTGTCCGAGTTTATCATCCGCGGCCTGCGGCCCCGGCGGCAGTGCGGCTCGCTGTTTGTCGGTGTTCGACGGCCGCACCAGCGAAAAGTAGATGACCAAAGGCCGGGCGACAATCGCCTGGCGCGGCACAAATCCCCAGAAGCGGGAGTCGAGGCTGTGGTTGCGGTTGTCGCCAAGGACGAAATACTGGTCCGCGGGCACCACGAGTTGGCCGTCGCGGGTCAGGCTTTGCATCTGGCGCCACCACTCGGGATCGATTTCCGGATCGGTATAGGTGGTGCCGGGAAAGTTGTCGCGCGCGTCGTTGGGCGGGGCGGGTTCGAAGGCCGCGTAGGGCTCGTCGAGAGCGTGGTCGTTGACGAACACCTGCCCGCCAACGATGCGCAGCCGGTCGCCGGGAAGGCCCACGACTCTCTTGATCAGCATCGGCGGCAAGGGGTGATGGAAGACCACGATGTCGCCGCGGGCCACGTCGCGATACGGCAGCAGCCAGCGGCTCACAACGCCCGCCGGCGCGTAAACCTGCTTGTTGAACAGCAAAAAGTCGCCGACCAGCAGGGTGCGCTCCATGCTTTCCGACGGAATCAGAAGAGGCTGCATCACGAACGTCAGCACGAACAGCGCCACTACCACCGTCTGCATCAACGACGCCAAAACCTGCGGCAGCGTGGGCAAATGCTGGCGCAGGATCGCCAACCGCTCATGAAACTTGAGGGGCGCCGGGATCGGCGTGCTCGGCGTGCTCATTGCGCTTGGCTCTCCTTCGTCTCCGCGGAGACCGGCTCCGGGCCTTCTCCCGCCCTGGAGGCGCTCTCGGCCGCGGCGGACCCGCTGTCCAGAATCGCCAGGCGGTCCAGGGCGCGCCGCGCGGCGTCCTGCTCGGCATGTTTTTTCGTGCGTCCCATGCCGCGCGCCAGCGGCGTTCCCTTCTCTCCGGCTTCGCTTTTCAGGCGGACCTCGACCAGAAAGCGTTTGTGGTGATCGGGCCCGCTCTCGCTTTTCACGCGGTAGACGGGAGTTCCGGTGCGAGCCGCCTGCAGCCGCTCCTGGAGCGCGGACTTGTAATTGCCCATAGCGGCTCCGGACTGCAATTCGTTCGCCAGCCGCTCGGCGTCCTCGCCCATCACCAGGCCGAAGACGAAGGCCCGCACCGGCTCCAAACCGCCATCGAGAAACAGTGCGCCCATCACAGCTTCCATGGTATTGGAAAGCACGGTGCCCTTGTGCCGCAGGCCGCTCCGCTCTTCGCCCCGGCTCAGGCGCAGATACCTGGCCAGCTCGATTCTCTCCGCCACCTGCGCCATGTGCTCGCGGCTCACCAGCCACGCCCGGACGCGCGTCAACTCGCCCTCGCGCCACTCCGGATGCGCCTTGAAGAGCGCCTCGGCCACGACCAGCCCCAGGACCGCGTCGCCCAGAAACTCCAGCCGCTCGTTGTCGGCCTGGGGAGTCGGCTCGGTCCCGCCGGCCTGCGCCAGTTCGTGCGCCAGCGAGCGGTGCGTCAGGGCGCGAGCCAGCAGCTCGGGCCGCGAAAACTCATGCCCCAGCGCGGCCGCAAGCTCCTTCTGTTCCGCTTCCTCTCGCTTTCTGACTCCCATCGACCCCTCTTCTCCGATCTATCGGCATTTTTCGCCTGGCCATTCGCGCGGCGGAGCAACAGCCCCATCATCGGGAAGATTCGCGAACGGCCCGCGTTCCTGCCTCGCGGCAAACGCCGCACGACCATCAATGCGGTTTCGGCGCGCCCTGCGATGTTTGAGGCCCAGGTTTCCCCGGCGGGTTGTCCGGCTGGTTGTCGCCGGTGTCCTCGTCGCAGTCATGCTCGTGGCCGCGCTGCACATAGGGCGTCTTCACGCCGCGCTCGGCCGCAACCCGGGTATCCACCTGGCCGTCGCGCACCTCCAGAGCCTGCTTGTACTCGGCCAGCGCCTCGTCGCGCTTGCACTCCAGGTCCAGCATCCTTCCCAGATAAATGTGCGACCAGGCCAGCAGCCGCTGCTGCTTGCTCGTCGCCAGCGTCTTCTGGAAGTCGTCGACGGCCTGATCGGGATGGCCGGTCATCAGATCGACGCGCGCCAGGATGAAATGCGCGCGCGCCGCATCGGCCGCGGCCGACAGGGAATCCGCCGGCTCTGCCAATGCCTTCTGCGCTATCGCCGCCGCGGCGGGCGCGTCTCCTGCCGCCAGCTTGGCCTCGGCCAGATCCAGCCCTGTCAACTGGCGCGGCTTGCTGCGCTGCAGCACGTCCTCGTCGGCCTCCTTGTCGAAGTCGATCCGGCGCGCGCGGCCTACCTGCTGCTCCACGTCCATGCTGTAGACCATTTCGCCAATGATGTCCTTCAGGCCCGTGGGGTCCTTCTCAAAAGGGACCAGTTGCTCGTAGAAGTACTGCGTCAGCACGAATCCCTGTTTCATGTCGTGCTGGACCGCGGCCCACTTCGCGGCCTCGATTTTCTGCTGAGTCAGCTCGCGCTCGTGCTCGTAACGCGGCAACTGCGAGCGGTCGACGCCGGCGGGAATCTTGTACTGCGGGATGCCGGTGTCCATGGTCCGCGCTTCAATGGCCTTGATCAGGCACTCGATGGTCAACGCCGTGGTGTCGGAGCGGAATCGATAATCGAGCGGCGTGTCGCGAATCTCCTTCAGAATCGGCTGCTCGCGCTCCACGGCATTGGCGCGCGCATAAAGCAGGGGATCGATGAGGTAGTGCAGATAGGTGTGGCGCACCCCAGCCATAGGGATGGTCCCGTTGACTGGAGAAACCAACACCACGTAGTCGGTGCCGTAGATGCGGGCGTTGACCATGGCCGGCGAAAGCTGGGGCTCGATGACCACGATGAACCGCTTGCCCTCGTAGCTCGAAACCGGCATTTTTAGGTAGAGGTTGGCGGCCACGATCATCTGCGACAGCGGATCGTGCAGCTTGTCGATCTCCTCGTCGTAGAGATGATGCGTGGTCAGCCAGATGCCGTTGAGGTCGACGGCCGCGGCAAACGCACGCAGAAGAGGCACCACCTCAGCCACTTGCGTCGAGTCCGGCGGCATCTCGGTCAGGTCCGCCGTCATCTCGAGCTCCGGCGGAGCGGTCAGATAGAGCGCCAGCGAGATGTACTGCGAGATGTCGCGCTCGGTGCCCGTCATGCGGTGCTGGGCGATGTAAAGGCAAAGGGCGTCGCGCCGGGCACGGGCATCCTCGCTCTTGGCGAGGGCCTGGTCGATCTCGTCGCGAACGCGCTGACGGAGCGCCGCGCTCTGCGAAAGGCCCTCGTCGTAGCCGCAGACGTTCAGCCCGGCAGCCATGGCGAACAGCGCCTCGGAACTGACGAGGGAGACGGACGGACCGGCGGGATCGATCAGCGTCGGCGCCTTTTCCCGCGCATACATCTGCCCCGACGACGAGCTCTGGCTCGACGAGGAGCTGCTGGAAGACTGCGCCGGAACGGCGGCAGGAGCCGTGCTCAGAGTCAGGATTGAAATAGACGCAGAAAGAAGAGCAAAGGACGGCAATCGACGCATCATGGGTAAGCCCTGCCTGCAAGTCTAGTTAGACGCAATGGAAGGGTCAAACGGGAGGCGGGACGGAAAAGCACGACCGGCAAGCGCGGGCTCCCACCTGAGAGCCAAATATAACCCGCCAAAAGGCCAAAGACGATTCGTCAACCTCCGGGAGTCAGTTGAGCGCCCGCTGCCCCGGACATCGCTGCGGTGTCCGGGGCGGTTCGAGCAGCAGTTGCCCAGTTCGGTTGCGCGGACGCCCTCAATGAGGTCTCCTGTAATATCTGTTGGGCGCGCCGGGCGTGGCAGCGCTTCCGCTAACTTGCGCTCCGGCGGCATGTTCCCGTGTCAATGCCGCGGTGAGGGCGATGTCGACGCCGAGGACCGGCGCACCGGCCGCGTGCGCAAAAGTGAGCGGCGCGGCGACAGCGATGGTTGTGCCGCCGGATCTGGAGGTGAAGGCAACGACCGCCGTCTCATAGTCCATGCCGCTGCCAATGGCGATGGTCTGGCCGGGGCTAAAGCCTGTCACGCTGGCGACGGGGATAACGGTCGCGCCCGCGTCGGTAGCGCTGCCCACCGTGGTGGCGTCTGTCGTGCCAACCGTCGCAACGACGGCGGTCTCGAGGTTCGCGCCGGCATCGATCCGGATGGTCTGGCCGGCGCCAAAGCCTGCCACGCTGGCGACTTTGATCTGGGTCGCGCCGGCGGTCGAAGCGGTCGACAGGGTTGTGGCTGGCTCGGCAAGGAAATCGGTGCAGTTGCTGCCGGTGTCGCGGCCGTCAGGGAAACGGCCCGCGCTGGTATTGGACGCGCCGGCGGGCGAAGCAAACGGACCGAAACCGCTGGCCGAGCCGGGCGCAGGCCCGTAACAGCCACTCTGCCCAGATCCGGAGGCGGCCTGGTAACCCTCGGCGGCCCATGGGTCGACGAGGCCGCCGTAGTTGAGGCTGTCGACAACCAGGCCAGAGGCGTCACGAAGCACCATGCTGCCTGCGCTGATGGAGACGATGCGGTCGAAGAAGGGAGCGATAGCGGCGAGCTCGGGGCCCCCGAACCACTGATTGGGTTCCGGCGTCCCCTGGTAGCCTGCGGTCGTCACCGCGGCATCCCGCACAACCGCGTTGATCGCATGCTCATTCGCCAGAGGCTGGTCGAGCGTGATGCCGGCGCCGAGCGCTTGGACGGGCTCGTTGCTGGAGTGGGCAAAGGCCGTCGCCGGCTGAAAGCCGATCCCCGTTCCCCGATCGCTGAAAGGAAGGTTAGCGGCATGGTTGAAGCGTAGCGGGGCAGCCAGGTCGAGGCCCGTCCCCAGAGCTACGACCCCCTGGCGGATGGCATGCGCCTGGGCGAGGGCCGGAGTAAAGCCGATGCCGGCGCCGACCGGACCCGAGGCACCGACGGCGGTGATGGAAACCGTTTCCTGGTTCGCGGCAACGCCAACGGTCATCTTGCCGCCGACAGCGAAACCGTTCACGTCGCTGACCCTGATATTGGTCGCGCCGGCGCTCGCATTCGCCGAGAGCGTCGTATGGATCGCCGGTGTGCCGACGCGCGTAACCGTGACGTTCTCGATTCCATGGCCGACGCTGTCGATGTCCAACCGGATCTTGTCACCGGCCGAGATGTTTTCGACGGACGTGACCTTGATATTGGTCGCGCCGGCTGCGGCGTCCGCCCCGAGGAAGGCTTGCGTGCCCGGCTTGCCAACCGCGGTGACCGTAGCCACTTCGTACTGCTCCCGAGCCTTTGCGACGACGGGGTAGGCGGCGCCATAGCCGATGGCGATCTTCTCGCCGACCACGAAGCCGGACACGCTGGTGACAGGCACGCTGGTTGAGCCGGCGGGGATCGTGATCACCGGACCTTCGGGCAGGGGTTGCCATAGTGTCGTATTGCTGCTGGCTGCTGTCCCCAGCTTCAAGATCTTGCGAGTCTCCAGGTTGGAGCCGGTATCGATGCCGATCGCATCGCCGGCGGACATGCCGGTCGTGCTCCTGACGTTGATGGTGGTATCGCCCGCGTGCGCGGGGACCGCCAGCCCGGAGTTGGACAGGCCGAGCAGGTAGAAGCCGTGAGCCGCGAGTTGAGTCCCGGCCGGGATCTTCACTGTCGAGAAGATGGCCTGCTGTGTCGGGCGCTCGGTCAGGGTCCAGTTGGAGATGTCGACATCACGGGCGCCGGCGTTGTAGATCTCGATGAACGAGTCCGTTGCATTGGCGGGAGGACCGGAGCTGATGCGGAACTCGTTGATCTTGATCGGGCTGACATTCCGAACCTTCTCGGCCGTTGTCTCGAATTGCTCCCCGCCGCTGGCCGGGTTCGTCCACGAGGCGTTGCCGACCAGGTCGCCGTTGAAGGCCGCTTGCCCCGAGGTGATTCTGAAGGTCGCGCTCACGCTCGCACCGGGCGCGACCGGGTCAGCGAACGTCTTCGAAGTGCCGGTGGCGCCCGCAACGAAGGAGGACCAATCCTTGCTGGGCACGGAAATGCTCAACTTGACGCCCAGCGCGGGAGCCCCCGAGGAATTCGTAAACGTCACGGTGGTGTCCTGCGAGGACCCCGGCGTGAACGTCTGGAGGCCTGGCGGAGCGGCAACTGCCGAGGCTGGCGCCAGGCTCAGCCGCTGCGCGCCGTAATTGGCAGCTACAACGTTGGCCTGGACCAACTGGTCGGTGGCGTTGGCCGGGAAGGCGCCCGCGGCGGTCATCGCGCCCTCATAGAAGGTGCCCTGCGAGCCGTTGCTGTTGTCGCCGCCGTTACCCAGAAGGATGCCCCCCTGCTTGCGCATGGAGTCGTACGTAGCGTCGATGCGCGGCCCATCGAACATGACCGACAGGGCGCCCCGCTGCGCGTCGCCGCCCATGGAGGTCCAGTGGTGCGGTTCGCCCTTGGCGATCGCGGTCACGAATCGCCAACCGATGCTGGGCAGGTTTGCGCAGAGATTGGACCCATCCGGGTTGACACAACCGACCAGGTTATTCTCCTGGTCGGTCATGATCCACGGGCCTGGGGAGGTCCCGTGATACCAGGGGGTGGCGTTGCCGTAGTAAGTGGCTTCCATGGTGCCGTTGTCGTCGTCGTGGCTGTCGATCTCGGCGTTGCCGTAATCGAAGCAGCAGTCGGAGTTGAAGTGCAGGCCATTAATGACCCAGTACTGCCCTTCCGCCTGGTCGTCGACCGCGGTGCCCTTGGCGTCGTCCTCGCGGAGGCCCATGCCCGGCTCGATGAATACGCCGTACGCCTTGTGGCCCATGATCGTAATGGGCGCCATGTCGGCGATCGGGAGATTGTTGAACCCGCCCATGGCCGGTCCGCTGAATCCGCCGCGTGGCGCTTGGGTCAGGTCGTTGTGCTTTCCGGATTGGTCGTAGATGGTGGCGATCCAGCAGTACGTATTGGCGCAGAACGCGTCCTGCGCGGCCGCGTCGGCGTATCCGCCGGCATCGGGAAACGGCGACGCAACGGACTGGACGACGCCAATGTCCAAGGTCTTGCCGCCCGATTGGCGCAGGACCTGGTAGAGCGGGCCGTTGTAGGCGGCGTACAGCGCGCGCGTGGTGCTGTGAGCGGCCACGCAAGGGTCGCCGGCGGCGGCGTAGATGTCACATGGGCCTTTCGGCCTGGGCGGAGGAACATTGGGTCCGGCCGCGGATTGTTGCGCAATCGTCAGCGTGGCGCCAATCGGCGCGAGCGCGAGAGCCAGCATCAGTGCAAGATCGATTCTGATTTTCATGCTTATCCTATCTGCCTTGCCGAATACATTCCGGCATCCAGTTCTCATCGTTCCTGGGATGCGATGCCGGCCAATCAGAGCGGAAATGCCATGGCGAAGCCAAGAACGCAGGCGATCGCATTCCCGGGTTTTCGATTTTGAGCGTCGCGGCCCGCAACAGTATACATTTACCCACTATTTATTGACTCGTAAATCATTAATTATTTGCGGATTTCCATTTTGAGCGCCCGGGCGCGTGGGTAAACATTTACCGACTACTTTCCGGCAAGCAAGGCCGCGATCTTCCCGTTCGCCAATCGATCGGCGAGCGGCGCGAAGAGCCTGCCTTCTGGCACAGCCTGGACAAAGAAATCCGTTTCGATGCCGCGGCGCCTGGATTCCAATGGAGAGCCTGCCTGGGAACCGGGAGTAATTGACCATAAAAATATTTATTAACCATGGTTAATATCTGTGGCATCCTAAGGACAGGTGATTCCTGCGATCTCTTCCCCAGGGAGCAACGTTGGCCACAGACGTCGTCACCCGCGTCACGCTCGCTGAACCCTCCTTACCGGAGGTTCATTCGAGCGTGCGCATCTCCCGCTCACCCCTGTACTGGCGGCGGCTGCTGGGCTTTGTCGGACCCGGCTTCCTGATTTCCGTGGGCTACATGGACCCCGGCAACTGGGCCACCGACATCGCGGGCGGCTCGCGCTTCGGCTACACGCTGCTGTTCGTCATCATGCTCTCGAACCTGATAGCGATCCTGCTGCAGAGCCTTTCGCTCAAGCTGGGCATCGCCACCGAGCGCGACCTGGCGCAGCTTTGCCGCGAGAGCTACGGGCGGAGAACGGCCTTCTCGCTCTGGCTGATGGCCGAAGTCGCCATCGGGGCCTGCGACCTGGCCGAGGTGATCGGATCGGCCATCGCGCTCCAGCTTCTCTTTCATATCCCGCTTTTCTACGGCGTTCTCATCACCGGGACGGACGTCTTGCTGATCCTGCTTTTGCAGCGTGTCGGGTTCCGCTACGTCGAAGCCATCGTGATCGCGCTGATCGGGACGATCATCGTGCTGTTCGGGATGCAGATGATTTTCTCGCGGCCGGAATACTGGCCCGCCCTCCGGAGCCTCGTGGTTCCGTCGCCTTCGATCGTGACCAACGGCGCCATGCTCTACATCGCCATCGGCATTCTGGGCGCCACGGTGATGCCCCACAACCTGTACCTGCACTCGTCGATCGTGCAGAGCCGGCGCTACAAACGCACACCCGACGGCAAACGCGAGGCCATCCACTTCGCCAACATGGATTCGGCGCTGGCGTTGACCATCGCCCTGTTCGTGAACGCCGCAATCCTGATCGTGGCCGCCGCCGTCTTCCATCGCAGCGGACACTTCGAGGTGGCCGCGATCCAGGACGCCTACAAGCTGCTGAGTCCGCTGGTGGGTGCGGCGGGGGCGAGCACGCTGTTCGCCCTCGCATTGCTGGCCAGCGGACAGAACTCGTCGATTACGGGAACGCTGGCCGGCCAGGTGGTGATGGAAGGCTTCGTTCACCTGCGCGTCTCGCCGTGGCTGAGGCGGCTCATTACCCGATCGCTGGCCATCATTCCGACGGTCATCGTGGTCGCGTTCATGGGTGAGAGAGGTACGGAGAACCTGCTGATCCTGAGCCAGGTGATTCTTTCCTTCCAATTGAGCTTCGCGGTGGTTCCTCTGGTGCTGTTTACGGGCGACCGCAAGAAAATGGGCGAATTCGTGAACGGCCGCTGGTTGCAGGGGCTGGCGTGGCTAACCGCGGCGGTGATTGCGGTTCTGAATGTGTGGTTGCTGGTGCAGACGGCGATGGGACGCTGATTTTTTTGATCCGGTCCGATTGGGTGAAACCGCGCTTTCCCACCCTTTCCGCAAAAGAGCGCGGAAAGGATGGGGCACCCAAGTCTCGTGCTTGAGGGCCGGATCAATAGAAGGCTTCCCCGATTTTTTCTCGTTTCCCCGGAGGTTCTCATGAAGCGCAGTGCGACAAGCCGACACGTTCTGGCCTTTTGGCTGTTGTTAACTATGGTTAACTGCAGTGTTCTGGCTGCCCAGAGCGGCACATCGAGCGCGATCGCCGGAACGGTGGTGGATGTGTCGGGCGCGTCGCTGCCCAATGCCAACGTTTCCGCCACCGACGTTGACACCGGGGCCGTGCGCACGGAAGAGACCGACGGCGATGGGCGATTCCTCTTTTCCCAGGTCAATCCGGGGACGTATACGGTGACCGTGCGGGCGGGGGGCTTCGCAACGCAGACCTCGCGGCCGGTGGCGGTCGAAGTGGGACGCACAGCGGCGCTGGACTTCAAGCTGGCCGTGTCCACAGACCTGCAGACGATCGAGGTCGCGGCCCAACAGGGCCTGCTCAGCCTGGAGAACCCGAACACCACGACAACGCTGGAATCGAAAACCATCGCCAGCCTGCCCAACGCCGGCCAGGACCTGACTTTTATCGCGCAGTTCGCGCCGGGCGCACTGATGAACACCGCGGGCTCGTCGAACGACGCCAAGGCCGCGGGCGGCTACGGCAACGTGGAGTTCAACGGCCTGCCTGCCACGTCGAACGGCTACATTCTGGACGGGTACGACAGCAACGATCCATGGCTGGGGCTGAATATCGGGCTGTCGACAAATCTCGTCATCGGCCTCGACGCCGTGGACCAGACGACGGTGAATACGAACTCCTACTCCGTCGATCAGGGACGCTACGGCGCGTCGCAGGTGAACTACTTCACCAAGTCGGGCGGCAACGCGTTGCACGGCGATCTGTACGAGATATGGAACGGCTCGCTGTTCAACGCGGAGGACTATTTTCTCCACGCCAACGACACGCCGGGTAACGTGGCGAAGAAGCCGCGCTCGACAGTGAATGAGTTCGGGGTGAGCGTGGGCGGACCGGTGCGCAAGGACAGGCTCTTCTTCTTCGCGGATTACGAGGAGGTGCGGATTGCACTGCCGCTGGTGACGGAGACCGTTGCGCCTTCGCCGGCGTATCAGCAATACGTGCTCAGCCAACTGCCCCTGGGCGGGACCGACCCGGTGACTGGGACCGCGCTGCCGGCCGAACCCGAAGAGGTGAGTTTCTATCAGTCGATGTTTGGCCTCTATCGCAACACGGCAGGAACGCCGGTTCCGGTGAGCTCATGCCCGCTGGACGCGAGCGGCGCACTGCTCCCCGGCACGCAGACAAGCGGCAATCTGTTCAACGGGGCCGGCTGCGCGAACCAAAGGCAGGTATCGATGACGAACGACGATACCGAAGACCTGATGGTGGTGAAGATCGACCAGACGATCGACGCCAACAATACCGTTTGGTACCGCTTCCAGCAGGACACGGGCTTGCAGGCTGCCTACACCGATCCCGTCAGCCCAATCTTCAATTCGTATTCGCCGCAGCCGCAGCGCACGCTGGTGGCCGGATACACGCGCGTCTTTCGTTCCAACCTCGTCAACCAGTTCAATCCCGGCGCAAGCTGGTACTCGAGCATCTTCGAGCCGAAGAACTACGCTCAGGTCCAGCAGACCTTCCCCATCGTTTTGACGGCAGGCAGCAACAACGCGCCGTTCACAACCATCGGCGGCAACGACAACACCTATCCTCAAGGGCGCAACGTGACGCAGTGGCAGGTCAACGACAACCTGGACTGGACGCGCGGGAAGAACGCGACCCGGTTCGGCATCAATACGCGGCGGATCGACGTGAGCGACTACGACCTGGGCGAGGGAACCGTGCCCACGGCGGTCTACAACGATCTTGCCGAATTCACCTATGGCGCGGCCTACACAGAGAGCGCAACCTTTCCCATCGCGCTCAAGGAGCGGGTGGCCGCGGGCAATCTCGACCTCTACGCGATGGACACCTGGAGACCGGCGGCGCGCGCCACTTTCACGATCGGATTGCGCGCCACATGGAACACCAATCCCGTGAATCGGCAGCGCCTGTTTGCTCGTCCGGCGGGATCGTTTCTCGATCTTTCGCACAGTGTGAGCCAGCCGCTCGATCAGGCAATCGAGACGACGGTGCGTGGTCTCTTCCCGGCTACGCCGCTCCTCGTCTGGCAGCCGCGCGCGTCCATGGCGTATCAGGTGGCGCGCGGCACGGTCGTTCACGCGGGCTTTGGCGTCTTCAACGACATTATTCCCGCGCAAATTACCGACCTGGCGGCGACGAATGCGCCTTACGCGCCGACCTTCGTGGGCGGTCTCGGCGGGCAGGTGGGAGGCGTGGCCATTGCGCCCGGCGTGGCGAACAGCGCAGCCGATGCGGCGGCCAGCGCCAACCGGCAATTCCAATCGGCATTCGCCGCCGGAGCGTCGTCCTGCGCAGGCATCGCCGCGGGTATGCCGGTCTGTCCGTGGGCCGTCAGTCTGAACACTTTTCCGACGGGCACTCTGAAGACGCCTTACTACTATCAGTACAACCTTGGGATCGAACGGCAATTGGCCGCGCACGGCGCTGTGCGAATCGATTATGTGGGCACGCGCGGACTTCATGAGCCCTTCCAGGTGGGATTGAACGGCTACCAGACGGTCTGCGCCGGCTGCTTTGCGCCTTACCCCTACCAGCAACCGCTCGACCAAAGATTCGGCGGTGTGAACGAATTCCGTACCGATGCGAGCAGCACTTATTCCGGATTGCAGGCCAGCGTTTCCGAGCAGATCCACAGCCTGACGCTGCGCGGCAACTACACATTGAGTCACTGCCTGGACGAAGTCTCGAACGGCGGGCTTCTATCGTTTTCCAGCCAAGGCATTTTGTCGCCGCTTCCTGGAGAGCTCAGCCGCAGTTACGGCAATTGCGATTACGACGTCCGCCAGAACGTGTCGGCCTTCGGGATTTACCAGATTCCGTTCTCGTCGGCTCATGCGTTGCTGCGCGCGCTCTTTCGCAATTGGTCGCTTTCCGAGACGGCATTCCTTCATACCGGTCTCCCGTTCAGCGTGCTCAGCCAGCCGTACACGGCCAACGGCAACGGCGTCTTTCAAGCCAGTGGGCCGCAGTTTGCGCGCCGCGCACCCGGCCAGCCGCTTTACCGCAAAACAGCGTTTTCCGGCGTCACGGTTGCGGGAACCCGGCAATGGCTGAATCCCGATGCATTTATCTCGACTGTCGATCCCAGCACGGGCGCGTGCACCGGAGGTGACTCTCCCGCAGACTGCCAGTTCGGCGACCTGGGCCGCAATACGGTGCGCGGACCGCACTTTACGGACTCCGACATCTATCTCTCGCGCAAATTCCCGCTCAGGGAACATGCGTCGCTCCGCTTCGACTTGCAAATGTTCAATGCTTTCAACCATCCAAACTTCGCCTTGCCGAGCAGCGTGGGAGCCGGCGTTCCCGGCGAGTCCATTCCGCCCAAATTCGGCACACTGGAAAGCACCGTCTCGCCTCCGACGGGGCTGCTGGGCGTTGGGTTGGGCGGAGACAGCTCGCCGCGCATGATCGCATTTCAAGCCAGAGTCGATTTCTAAGGCATTTCTTCCAACCCCCGCAGAGTGACCAGCGGTCGAGAAGGTTGCCGGAGCCTGGTGTTCGGGGCAACTTCGTTCGTTTGAAGTCCCACGCACCCTCGGGAAGAATGCTTCAGTGACGCGGCGGAAGTTGCTTGTGGACAGCATTTGCGGCGCGACAATCCGTGAGGGTCGCCCCGCCCCCTATCACACGGAGTGGTTATTGCCGCTCCGGCGGAGCCGTGTTTGAATTGCGATGGGTCCACCAGGCTCAATCCGATCCCCAGGAGGATGGCGCCTGTTTCATGAGCGACGAAGTCCAAGCCGATTTGCATCAGCCGGATAAAGCAGATCAACCGGAAACCGGCGTTCCCGTGGCGGTCTATCACGTCCTGCCCTATCGGGAGGGGCCGGGAGAGGACGAACTGTACTCGTTCCGGGAAGCCGCGGAGAAGCCCGAGCCGGAACCGGAACTGGCCGACGACTCGGAACCCAAGGAAGCGGCGAGAAAGCCACGGCCCAGCTGGCTGTTCATTGGTCTGATGCTTGCGTTCGTCGCGCTGGCGATTCTGTCCATCTCCCGGTTCGCGAAATCGAAGGCGCCCGCCCTCTACGTCGACATGGGAGCGCGGCAGTTCGATCCGGCGCGGCTGTCGGGCCGTCTGATCGTCCGTTGGCAAGGCAGTGCTGCGTACGAACTCTACGTGGACCCGATCGACCAGTGGCAGACGGCGGAGTTCCAGGCTGTGGCCCAGGATCCTCCTCACGCGCTTTCAGTGACCATCCGGCTGCACGATTCTTCGGGAGTGGTTGTGTGCCGGAAGGAGATTGTCTTTCCCACACAGGCCCAACCGGCGGGATCGCCGGATCGCGCGCAGGCACTCGCGCCCCGCAAAACCGCCAACGGAGACACGGTCCAGAACATGGCGGGAACCGACGGTCAGATCGCGGAGATCACCGTTTCGGGCAGCCTGCCCTGCTCGCAACAGGAATATAAGCGCCTGACGGGATGGGATTTCTCGATGAATTTCCCGAACGTGAGCGAACAGGCAGAATGGTTGCGGCACGAGAACAGCCTGGCAGACGGCAAGCTAACCTCAAAAGGCCGCGGCGCACCGCCGCAGGTGCAGCGGCTCTCGATGCCCATCGAGGGAGACGATGTGATCGTCGGCGACAATCCCTTGAGGGGAACCGTGACCACCGGCGGCGGGCGGGTGTTCTGGCTGGGCGCGGGCGGGATGCGCAGCCGCACTGCGGGGTGGCAGGTGTTTCCCGCCGCCATCCACTTCCGCTGCGAAAAGACCGGATCCTGCGTGCTGACCCGCTTCAATTCACGAAGCCCCTTGCTGGCTCGCTTGATGCGATAAGCCGATCCGTTCACCGGATTTCCGGCGCGCGCCGCCCGACGCCGGATTCTCCATTGCGGTTGTCCAATTGGTGTAAAGCGAAGACCCCCTTTCGCTTAGCAGACGATTTCTTCCGTTTTGCGAGCTAACCCCTATCTCCGTGCAACAGTCCTATGATCAAGCTTTCTATGAGACTCGCCTGTATCTTGTCCTTTTTGCTCTGTCTCTGCGCTGTGGACGGGCACGCGCAACAGCGCGATCCAGAGCAGCCTACCTTGACAGTGCGCTCCACATTGGTTCAGGTGCCCGCCCTTGTGAAGACAAGACAGGGAGAGGTTGTTTTCGAGCTCAGGGCTGAAGACTTCATCCTCACGGATAATGGCGTGCCACAGCATCCCACGCTCGACAAAGACACTGATTCGCGGCCACTCGCATTGGCGATCGTGGTTGAGACGGGCGGCGCCGGAGCACGCCACTTCGCAGATTACCGGCGACTTGACGTGGTGCTTGAGGCGTTGATCGGCAACGTCGAGCATCGCGTCGCCGTGGTTGGATTTGACAGCGTTCCGCACTTATTGGCGCCGTTTACGAACAACGCATCCGATGCTTCCCTGAAACTCGCAAACCTGCGCGAAGGCGATCGCGGGGCGGCAATTCTGGATGCACTGGCATTCGCGACCACGCAACTGCAGGCTCAGCCTACCCGCTATCGCCGGGCAATTCTGTTGTTGAGCGAGACGATCGATCACGGCAGCAATATATCGCTCAACGACGCCCTGCGCCTCATCAGCGACACAAATACAATCATGTACAGCTTCGGGTTTTCCAGCACGAAATCGGACGTCTCTCACGAGGCGTCGAAGTTAAGCAACAGCGAGCCGGGCCCGGTACACGGCTGCTTTAGTCGCGATGGAGCCGATGCCGAGTACGAAGACCACTACAGCAGTCAAGTGCTCGACTGCATCAGCACGTTGGCCCCGCCTCTTAGACTGGCCACCATGGCTTTTCTTGCCTCTCGTGATGGACTACGCACCAAAACTGCTGAATCGATCGCACACCTCACAGGGGGCGAGTTCTTTCAATTCCACAACTCCAGGGATTTGAAGGCCGGACTCATCGCACTTTCCAACGAGATGGCAAACTATTATGTACTGAGTTTCCGGCCGACATCGCTTACGCCTGGCCTTCACGCGCTGCATCTGGAACTCAAGGATCATCCGGATCTGGCGGTTAAGTCGCGAAGCGAGTACTGGCTCGACAGCGACAGCAGCCGTTGAGGTATCGATACTTTCACCACAGGCTACTGAGGGTCGTTTTCCCCTAAGAGAAACGCCGCAGGCACGGCAGTTGAAACGCCACAGGAATCGGAGAACGGCCGTAGTACCATGGTTGCGATGCACGTACTATCGGCAGCCGAGATGCAGGCCTGCGACCGCGCCACGACGGAGCGCTTCGGAGTTCCGTCTCTGGATCTGATGCGGGCAGCGTCGCGCGCGGTGGCGGATTTCGCGCGCCTGCAGTTTCCCCAGGCGCGGCGCGTGACCGTGCTGTGCGGGAAGGGCAACAACGGCGGCGACGGCACGATGGCGGCGCAACTGCTGGCCGAAGCCGGCCTCGAAGTCACCGTGCTTTTGCTGGGCGCGCCGGAGCAGCTTGCGGGCGATGCGGCCATTGCCTGGCGCGAGCTGAACCAGGCGGGGCGCGCGCGGGCTCATGCGGTCGCGAACGCCAGCGAACTCAAGCGGCACAACGATGCGCTGGATGCGGATCTGATTCTGGACGCACTGCTCGGCACCGGGTTCAAGCCGCCGATGAAGGGTCTGGCGCTGGAAACGCTCGAATGGCTGCGCAAGAGCGGGCGGGATGCGGCGCCGATTCTCGCCGTGGACCTGCCCGGCGGCTGGCCGGCGGATGAGACGGCGGCTACGGTCTCCGGCCCAGTCTTCCCTGCCGATGCCGTCGTGACCTTCACCGCACCCAAACTGGCACATGTCTTCGGGCAGTTGACCCGGCACTGGGATCAGCCAGTGGTGGTTGCGCCCATCGGCTCGCCGGATGAGGCCATTGTCTCGGATCTCGGAATCGACTGGGCCGGAACATCGCTCGCCCTGGCGCAGACGCCGCGTGCGGCTGCGGCAAACAAAGGCAATTTCGGCCACGTGCTCGTGGTGGGCGGAACGTTCGGAACCGCGGGCGGCAAGGCCGGCGCTCCGGCGATGGCCGCGATGGCGGCGATGCGCGCGGGCGCAGGTCTTGTGACCGCGGCAGTCCCCGTGCCGGCGCTGCCGGTGGTGGCATCGTTCGCGCCGGAGCTGATGACGTGGCCGCTCAAGGCCACGCTGACGGGCCAGATCGCCGCGAAAAACCTCGATCCCAAGCTTCTCACCGCGCTCACGGCCGGAAAAACGGTGCTCGCCATCGGGCCCGGACTGGGCCAAGGCGCGGAGACGGCGAAGTTCGCGATGGGGCTGTTGAACGCGACGAGAATTCCAGCGGTGGTCGACGCCGATGCGCTGAATATTCTTGCGGGCAAGACCGCGCTGCTTAGAAAGCTCGCCAAGGGTCGCACGCTGGTGCTCACGCCGCACCCCGGGGAGATGGCGCGACTGACGGGAACCACGGCGGCGGGCGTGCAGGCCAACCGGATCGAGGCGGCGTGCGCGTTCGCGCGGGGAATGGGCGTCACGGTGGTGCTGAAGGGCGCGCGGACGCTGATCGCGCACCCCGACGGCCGTGTCGCGGTCAATACTACCGGCAATCCCGGCATGGCGAAGGGCGGCAGCGGCGACGTGCTGACGGGACTGATTGCAGCCATGATGGCGCAATATCCCGGCGATCCGGCGCGTGCCGTGGAAGCGGCGGTCTATTTGCACGGGCTGGCGGCGGATCTGGCCGCGTGCGAAGGCGACGAACACACCCTGCTGGCGACCGAATCCCTGGCCCAGCTTTCGAGAGCCTTCAAGTCTCACGCGCATCGGTTTGAGGGATGCGGCCAGAACGGGTATGTTTGGTTGCAGGGGGCACTGCGTGCGGCGGACTTAAGACGCATGCAGCGAACCTGACGCGCTTACAGTGAACCCCGGGCGACGCAGCGGGAAAAGGATGCAGGCCGGCGGCCTGCATGAGGTTCAGGGATGACCGAAGCCGGGACGACCGTGGAAGGCAGGATGTACGAGTTCACCACGCAGAGCGGCGCCGACACCGTTGCGGTAGGCCGCAGACTCGTCGAATTGCTCAAGCCTCCGCAGTTCCTGCTGCTGCGCGGCGATCTGGGCACGGGCAAGACGACGCTGGTGAAGGGCATCGCCCAGGCGCTGGACGCCGCCGAGCCGGACGAAGTAACCAGCCCCACATTTACGCTGATTCACGAATTCGACGGCACGCGCGGCGGCCGGCCCGTGAAGCTCTACCACCTGGACGTTTATCGCCTGGAGAGCGAGCGCCAGCTCGAGACGCTGGGCCTCGACGAGCTGCAGACCCCGGACGCTCTGGTTTTGGTGGAGTGGGGCGAGAAGTTCAAGAGCATCCGCAAGCGCGCCACGGGTGAAATCGTGATTGCCTCCGAAGGCGGTGACGCGCGGAAGATCACGGTGACGCTGAAAGAAGCAGCAAGTTAGCGAGTCGGCAAGCCAGCCAGTCAGCCACAAACCGCTGCTCTTTTCCAAGCAGCTTGTCGGGCGTGGACCACGCGCGCTCCTCTTTCCTGCCCATTGTCTGATAGAAGTTCATCGGGGAAGCCATGAATCGGATTCCGTTTGTAGAAGTGCAGGAAACGCTGGCCGCCGTGCTGCGAAAACACGGCTTTTCGCCGGACCGCGCCGCAACCTGCGCGCGCCTCTTCGCCGAAACCACGCGCGACGGCGTGACCACGCACGGGATCAACCGCTTCCCGCGCTTCGTGGCCACGATTCGCAACGGAATGGTGGATCCCGCCGCCGAGCCGGAAGTTGTCGCCCAGTTTGGCGCGCTGGAGCGATGGAACGGGCGCAGAGGCCCCGGCAATCTGAATGCGCTGGCGGCCATGGAGCGCGCCATCGCGCTGGGCCGCGAGCACGGCGTGGGATGCGTGGCGCTGGGCAATACCAACCACTGGATGCGCGCCGGCACCTATGGCTGGCAGGCCGCCGAGGCCGGCACGATCGGCATCTGCTGGACCAACACCATGCCCAACCTTCCGCCGTGGGGCGGGACCGAGCCGGTGATCGGCAACAACCCGCTGGTGATCGCCGTTCCGCGGGCGGCCGGACCGGTGGTGCTGGACATGGCGATGTCGCAATTCTCCTATGGCGCTCTGGAAAGCTACCGCAAGCGCGGCGAGCTGCTGCCCGTGGACGGAGGATTCGACGCGGAGGGCAAGCTGACTCGCGATCCCGGCGCCATCGAGCAGTCCTGGAGGCCGCTGCCGACGGGGTACTGGAAGGGATCTGGGCTTTCCGTCCTGCTCGACCTGGTCGCTGCCATGATCACGCTGGGGCGGGCGACCCATGAGATTGCGCCGGACCCGCTGCGCGAAACGGGCGTCTCGCAGATGTTTCTGACCATGAACCCCGAGGCCTTCGGGCCCGCGCCCGAGGCCGCCCGGATCGTCGACGAGATCGTCGCTTCACTGCACGGGTGCGCGCCCGCCGAGCCAGGCGGCAAGGTCCGTTATCCCGGCGAACAGACGCTGCGCACGCGCGCGGAGAACCTGCGGCTGGGGCTGCCGGTCGAAGCCGCAGTGTGGCAGGAGATTCTGGCTATGACGCGGTAGCGCTCCGCTTTCCGGGAATGCGGCTGTACAATCGTCTCGATCCGGGATTCTGCATGCTTTCCGCGCCGAAATGACTCGAAAGTTAGGGCCAATTCGCAGAACTCACGGGCCTTTCCAGCCGATAAATGAGGAGCAGGATCCGCGGGAGACCTGTGCCGCAAGATGGATTACGATACTTTCTTTATCACGAACATCGTCATCGTAACGGTATTCGCCGGCAGCATCAGCCTGCTGGCCTACCATAACCGGCACGTTGTCGGGATGCGGTGGTTCGCATTGGCCCAGGTCGTGGGTCTGGCCAAGCTCGTCCTGCAGGCGCTTGAAGGCAAGATCCCGGCATTTCTCGGCAGCCTGATGGTGAGCGAGCTGTACCTGGTCTCGATCATGATGCAGTGGCTGGGCCTGCGCTGGTTTGTGGTGCGCAAGCCGGCGCGCAGCAGGTGGGCGTGGATTGCGCTGGGCATCGTTCTGGCGGCTTACACCGGTGCGTTCGCGGTCCGGATTCCGTACATCGCCAACGTGATCAACGTGCCATTCGTTGCAGTTTGCGGGATATCCGCCTGGATGCTATGGAAGTACGCCCAGGGTCCCTACACGGCCGTGTCTCGCGTCACCTCCGGGGTCGCGGCCCTGCAGATGGCCGTGGCGGCGTTTCGTGCTGTTCTCACCAACCTGCGTTACATCCACCCCCGCCTGACCGTGAACGCCCACACCGACCCGTCGTGGGTGTATTCGCTCACCGCAGCCGCCTTTCTGGCCGCCTGTATGGCGATGTGTGAGATGTGGTTCCTGGTGACCGAGCTGCAGCGGGAGCTTGAAGAGCAGGCCTGCACCGATCCCCTGACCGGCGCGATGAATCGCCGGGCCATGCAGGAAACCGCCTTGCGTGAGACGGCGCGCAGCGCGCGGCAAGGTCACGCCCTCAGCATGATTGTGGTCGACATCGACAACTTCAAGCATTTGAACGACACCCGGGGGCACGCCGCCGGCGATCGCGCTCTGCAGATGTTGGTCTGCCGGATGAGATCGATGCTGCGCCAGCAGGACTCCCTGGCGCGCACCGGGGGCGAGGAGTTTGCCATCCTGCTCCCGGACACCGCCGAGCCGGCGGCGCTCAAGATCGCGGAGCGCTTGCGGCAGGCCGTGGAAGATCTCGAGGAGCCGTTCGAGACCGGGCCCATCCGGATGACGGTTTGCGCGGGCGTGGCGCAACTGGATGCTTCCGGCGACTGGGAGGCAATGATGCGGCGTGCGGATCAGGCGATGTATGGGGCCAAGGAACGGGGAAGAAACCGGGTTGCGGCAAACACCTTGCAACCAGCGGATAGCGCAAAGCCTCAAGCGCAGCCCAGCTTGAAGGGTTGCGGATGCACGGAACTCGCCTGACGCGGGGATTGATGCGCGGAACGGCTCGCCGGCGATCCCGTTCCGCCGGCCGGAATCAGAACCCCATGATGTTGTAGCCGCAATCCACGTAGAGGATTTCGCCTGTCACGGCGCTCGCGAGATCGCTGGCCAGATAGAGCGCCGTTCCGCCGACCTCGAGCTGGTCGACGTTGCGGTGCAGGGGCGAGCGGTCGGCGTGGGACTTCAGCATATCGCCGAGCGCGCCCACGCCGCGCGCCGCGAGGGTCTTGATGGGCCCGGCCGAAATGGCGTTGACGCGGATGTTCCTGGGGCCGAGCTCATAGGCCAGATAGCGCACGGCGGACTCGAGTGAAGCCTTGGCCAGAGCCATCACGTTGTAATGGGGAACGACTTTCTCGGCGGCGTAATAGCTGAGCGTAATGATGCTGCCGCCCTCGGTCATCAGCGGTACGGCGCCACGGCTGACGGCGATCAGCGAGTAAACACTGACGTCGTGGGCGATGCGGAAGCCCTCCCGGCTGGTGTTGATGAACTCGCCTTTCAGGTCCTCGGCTGGAGCGTAGGCGATGGCATGGACGAGGATGTCGAGCCGGCCGTACTTCTGCTTAAGCGCAGCAAAGAGGGACTCGATCTCGGCGTCGTTCGAGACGTCGCACTGAAATCCGCCGGCTCCGGTGAGTTCCGCGATCAGGTCCTCGGCCTCGGCCTTCATGCGCTCGTTCTGATAACAAATGGCCAGCGTGGCGCCGGCCTCGTGGAGTTTCTGGGCGATGCCCCAGGCGATGGATCGCTTGTTGGCCAGCCCGAAAACGACGGCCGTCTTGCCCGCCAGGTTGATCATGCTCGGTGAGTTCCTCCAGGGTCTCTGCTTGATGAGGGGAAACGATTTACGACCCTTCAATCAGAATATCAGAGCGGTTTTCGCGCGCCTCGAATGCCGGAAAACGATCGCTCGCCCCGCCCTTCTCTTCTGTTGCGCCGGCCCCGGAACAAAGGGCAACGCGCTCAGCCGCCGAGGTCGATCAACTCGACCGTTCCCACTGGCCGCCCAAGGAATCGCGAGCCCAGCCGCTCGAACTTTTCCACAGAGTCGGTGGCGAAGCAGCGCACCTCGGTCTCGGGAGCGGCCCCGGCTCCCGGTCCGGCGGGCAGTTGAAACAACTGGACAGCGGTCTGGGCCGCGGACTCGGCAGAGTCGATGACCTTCGCTCCCGGACGCACCGCTCCTTCGAACAGGGACCGGAGTAGCGGGTAGTGCGTGCACCCGAGGACGAGCGTGTCAGGATCCATGCCGTGAGCCGCGGCCTCTGCGCGGAGTTCGTTCAGGTAGATCTCGATGACCTCGGCGGTGACCGGGTGGTTGGTCCATCCCTCCTCGACCAGCGGGACCAGAAGTGGGCAGGCTTTCTCGAGCGTGCGCAACCCAAGAGCGCGGCAGGCGGCCAGATAGGCGTGGCTTTGCACCGTGGCCTCGGTGGCGACCACCAGCACGTCGCCGGTGCGCGAGGCGGCGCGGGCAGCCGAGGCGCCTGGCGCGATCACGCCCAGCACCGGAACCGGCACGGCGTCCTGGATGGCGTCGAGCGCCAGCGCGCTGGCCGTGTTGCAGGCGATGACCAGAAACTCCGCGCCCTGCTCGCGAACCAGAAACTGTGCGCTCTCGACGGCGTAGCGCGCGATGGTGCGGCGCGACTTGGAGCCGTAGGGCAGGCGCGCCGTGTCGCCCAAAAAGGCGAAGCGGGCGTGCGGGATCCGCTCGATGAGCGCTCGCAGAACGGTCAGGCCGCCAAAGCCGGAATCGAAGACGCCGATGGTTGGGGACATCCCTACCAGATTAGCCTCCGGCAGCCCGATGCGTCCCATCGCGTCCCTTCCAGTCGCCAACCGCCATCATTCCCTCCCGCTGCTCTTCGGATCGGCATTCGATTGCTCATTCGCAGGCAGATTAGGCCGCGCTCGCTTCGGGAGTTTGGCGAACAAAGACCCAAAGATAGAAGACCGACACGGCCAACAGGATCAGCGGAGGCGGAATCGCGCCGAAGGCCAGCGCCGGACCCGAGTAATGGGTGAGTTGAAAGAACGCGATCCAGAAGACGTCGCCGGTGAGGACGACGGCGGCCAGATTGAGCAAGAGAGCGGCCCACGCGAGGCCGCCGCGCTCCTTCCACAGAGCGGCGCAGGCGGGAACGGTGAGCAGCAGAAGCCGGGCGTCGTAGCAACGGTGATAGAGAGCCAGCATGGATAGAGGCGCGATCGCGGCCAGCGCAAACCATGCCTGCCGCGTCGAGTAGGGCGTCCGCAGCATCTTTCCGAGCCCCACCAGCAGCAGTGCGGCGCAGATCGCATAAACGACCGGGTTGTAGAAGTTCGGGTTGTCCCAGAAGCGGCTCACGATCGTCTGCAGGCTGACGATCGCATTGACGCCGTAGGCGCCCCCGCTGGAAGGACCGGGATCGTCCAGGCCGCCGCGGGCCATGATCGCCACCTGATTCGAGTGCAGTTCGTGGATCCAGTCCGGCGCGACGCGCGACACCCAAACCGCCGCCGACACAACCAGCACCGCAGCGATCGCCAAGGTCTGAAGGGCGCGCTTGCGCAGCATGCCGCAGGCAAGAAGGCAATAGAGCCAGACCAATCCCGCGTCATGCGGCTTGAAGGCGAGGGCGAGAGCCATGCAGATCGCGCCAACGAGTACGAATCGATCCTTGAGAAAACACCAAGCGCCGATGAGAGTGAGGCCGATGACGAGTCCGGCCGTATTGCCCAGGGCCAGCAGCATCTCGCTGTTGACGAGAAACAGAAAGATCATGCCTCCGGCGAGCTGCGGCGCAAACTCGACGCCGGCGTCCCAGATGAGGAAACAGCCCAACACGAAGGCTCCCGCGCTGAGCGCCATCCAGATCGCCCCGGCCAGCTTCCACTGCAAAACCGCAAGCGGAGCAACCAGCAGAAACGTGGTCGGAAAATTGGGAGTCACGTGCGCCGTCGCGCGCAGCCAGTTCGCCTCGCCGGGGGTCGATGGCCGGTCGCCGATTTGCTGGTAGATGGCGGCCAAGTCGGCCTGTTTGTAGGGATCGCGATGCTCGATGAGGCATCGCGAGCCGCAATAGAACTCTTTGAAGTCGATCAGGCCGAGGAAATTGAGATGCGCGATTCCCGCGCCAGCCAGAACGAAAAGGACACTGCCGAGTGAAAGCAACAGCAGACCGTCGAGGCGTTCTTTGGTCATTCCCGGTCTCTCCGACGCTGGTTTTTTTACTTTGCGCATTATGACCGCCGGCCGGCGATGCGGCAAATCCGCGGCGCCGTCTCAGGGATGGGTTCCTCCGGCGCTTGCGGCCGACTCCGACGTCAGATAGGTGCGGGTCAGGTCGGCATGCCCGGCGAGAGTGGCGACCGGCTGGCCGTCGACCAGGAAGCGCACCTCGGCGACCTGCGGCAGATTGGCGTTGAGCGTGGCGCAGATCGAAAGCACGGTGAGCGTCTCGGCCTGGAGGCCGGAGGGATGGCCGGAGGCGAATGCTCCGGTCAAATTGACGACCGCCATCTGGGAGCCGTTCGCGACCGGCTTCCCGTCGGCGCCTGTGGCCGGCAGCAGAAACACCTGGGTTACGGAGCCGGCGCCGCCGGGCACGGGATGCGCCGCGCCTGCTGCGGCATAGAGATCGAGCAGTCTGCCCAGCACGGCGCGCGCACGGGCCTCCGGATTTTGCGGCAAGGGCAGCGTGAGAATGCGCGGCTCGACGGAGTTGGAGGCGTCGCTGGCCACCATCAGGGTGGCTTGCTCGGCCGGAGCCACCTCGGGCGCCTGCGTGGGCGCCGAATCCTCGCCCTGCAAAAGCCGCTGATGCGCGCGCTCGCGCAGATGCCACAGCACACCGCCCATGATGAGCGAAGCCCCAAGTAGCACGAAGAAGAGAACGGTCTGATGGCGGGGAATCACGGCCGATGCTCCCCCTTCTGATCCGAGCGCCACTCGACCAGAGCGGCGGCCAGCGCCTCGGCCACGCGCGTCTGGTACTCGGAATCGTCGAGGCTGGCCGATCCCTGCGCACCCGAAGAGCGGTCCGGGGAAACCTCGACGGCCACCGCGGCGCAAGTCATGCTCTCGATCCCGGGCAGCGCGGTGCGGCCCAGCGTCACCGGCACGCTGGCGTGCGAAAGCGCCGAATTGAGAGCCCCGGCCAGCGACAAGCTGCGGTCGATCCATGCTGCCTGCGCGGTCTTCCAGGCAAGAAACGGCGCCGCATCGGCGGGAGCCAGCGAGGAGACGAACAAATGAACGCCCGAGCCGCTGAGCGAGGCGTGCAAGCTCAGGCAGGCTTGCGGAGCGGCGTGGTCGGCGATCTCGGCGCGCCGGTCAGCGTCGACCGCTTCGTCGGATTCGCGCGTCGTCACCACGGAAAAGCCGCGCGCCGTGAGCAGCGAGCGCAGCCGGACGCTGAGGGCCAGCGTGTAGGCTTTCTCGGACTGGCTGTCGAGCCGCGCTCCGGCGTCGTCGCCGCCGTGGGCCGCGTCGAGCACCACGACAAACCGCTGTCCGCCGGGCGCCGGGGCTTGCGCCGCGGCAACGGAACCCGCGGCGACGGCCAGCAGGGCGGCCATCGAGGCAATGAGCCCGCGGCAGACGCACCTTGACGCCCGGCTTCGTTCCGCTCTGCATGTCTCCGAGGCCGGTTGTTCGCCCGGCTCCTGCGCTTCCTCCCGCATCGCGTTACTCCAGCGCATAAATGGCCAGGCCGCTGAGCAGCTTGGGATAGAAGTCGGTGGACTTTTGCGGCATGACCTCACCGGCGAAGGCCACCTCTTTCAACTGCTCCATGGTCACGGGGTTGGTGAGGAAAGCGATATCGGCCTCGCCGCGGCGCGCCTGCTCCACCGCTTCCTGCGCGTCGCGCAGATAGCGGAGGTTGGTTTGCTCGCGCACCTTTTCGGCGTCCAGGCCGAGGAGCTTATCCAGGACCAGGCCGTGCAGTTGGATCAGGTCGAGCTGCCGCTGGCGCGCGGGCAGGCCGGCCAGCGCCGCAGCGACGGCATCCGGCTTGGCGCGCAGCAGGCAGGCGCCGGCGAGGGTGACGGCGACAAAGGCCGTCCCGGTTTCGCGGCTCAGCACGTCGAGAAAGCCCTCGGCTTCGAACGGCGGCAGCGGCTCGACCGTAAACAACGCTTCGGCGGCCTGGAAGAACGCCGGGCCAAGGAAGCTGCTGAGGCCATGCACGACGCGGTGCGTGGGCAGGATGACCAATCCATCCGAATCCATGTTGACAAAGGTCATCATGGCCGCGGCCTCGGGGAACTCCGGCTGCGGCAGGTCCTGGGTGCTCGATTCGCCCTTGGCCGGGCCCGAAGCCTTGTGTTCCTTGGAGTAATTCAGCGCGGTCTCGTAGCGGTGGTGACCGTCGGCGATGATCAGCTTCCGATCAGCCATCTCCGCAATCAGCAGGCGGATGGTCGCCGGATTGTTGACGCGCCACAGCCGGTGCAGCACACCGTACTCGTCGGTCACCTCGGCGTCGGCAGCGCCGCTGCCCTCGTAGAGAATCTTCTCCACGCTGCCGGCCGGATCGGAGTAGAGCATGAAGATCTGGCCGAAGTGCGCGCGCGTTGCCCGAAGCAGGTTCAGGCGGTCGCTCTTGGGCTTGGAGAGCGTTTGCTCGTGGCGGAAGACCACTTGCTCGGCGTAGTCGTGCAGCTTGCCCAGGGCGATGAATCCGCGCCGCTCCTTAACGGTCTCGGTCCCGGGAACCTTGAAGCGCTGTGCGTACGCGAAAACGCACGGCTCGTGCTCCTGAGTCAGCACGCCCTGCTCTCGCCAGGCCCGGAAGTCGCGCGCCGCGCGCGTATAGACGTTTTCCCCCTTGCCGGCGTCAAACAGCTCGGGCAGACCCAGGATGATGCGCACCAGGTTGTAGGGGCTGCGCTCGTAGTACGCCTGCTGCATGGCCGGAGTGATCTTGTCGTAGGGCTGGGTGACCACGTCTTCCAGGCGGACCGCCGAAGGATTGTAACGCCAGGCGCGAAAGGGGTAGATACGAGCCATGAGGAAGGTCTTGCTCCCCCGATTGAAGCGGTGGAATTTGAGCACCCCGTCATGCCGTGACACCGATTGGGAAGCGCGGGAGTTTGCTCAGGCTCGATTGTAACCCAGCGCCGCGCGCTGCTTGCCTTTGCGGATTCCGGGACGCGGGAGCCCGCGGACCGTTCCGATGTCAGCGCAGGCGCCGGATTGGTGATAAACTCGCCTTCGATCCCCAGGGTGGCGCATGAGAACAATTCCCCAGAACGCGGCTCCAGGAGGAAGCGGCAACTCCGCGATGCTCCGCCGTTCGATTTGGGCCTGCGCATTGGCGGCGGCTGTCTGCCTGGCTCAGGCGCGCGCCCAGGAGGATCAGCTCAACAAGGTTCACGTGCAGCCGCCCGCGGCCTCAACGACGCCCGCCGCCGAGCCCAAAGGAGCCGAAGCGCCTCCGGAGACCGGACCCGCCGCGCTCAAAATCCATCCCGGCTCGTTCATCCGCCTGAACGTCGACATGGTTCTGGTGCCAATCACCGTCACCGACCCCCTGAACCGCTTGGTCACCGGCCTGGAAAAGGAAGACTTCCAAGTCTTCGAGAACAACGGGGAGCAGAAAATCTCCAGCTTCGCCAGCGAGGACGCGCCGGTCTCGATCGGGATCATCTTCGACCTCTCCGGCTCCATGACCTCGAAGCTGATCCGCGCCCGGGAATCGATCCTGCAGTTCATCAAAACGGCCAATCCGCAGGACGAATTCTTCGTTATCGGCTTCAACGACCGGCCGGAGCTGATTGAGGACTTCACCAGCTCGGTGGAGGAGATTCAGGCGCGGCTGGCCATTGTGCACGCCGGAAAGCGCACCGCTCTGCTCGACGCCATCTACTACGGGCTGGCCAAGATGAAGGACGCCCACCACGAGCGCAAGGCCTTGCTGGTAGTTTCAGACGGCGGCGATAACCGCTCGCGCTATACCGAGGGCGAGGTGCGCGCGGAGGTGCGGGAGGCCGACGTCGAGATCTACTCCATCGGAATCTTCGACCCCAGCGCGCCCACGCCCGAGGAGCGGACCGGCCCGCAGCTTCTCGACGATATCAGCTCGGCCACCGGCGGGCGGCTGTTCCGCGTCGACGACGTGGACGAGATGAGCGACATCGCGGAGAAGATCTCCACCGAGCTGCGCAATCAGTATGTGATCGGCTACAAGCCCCGGGACCTGACCCGCGACGGCAAGTGGCGTAAAGTGAAGGTGAAGGTGAATCCGCCGCCGGGCCTACCTCCCCTGACGGTCTATGCTCGTACCGGGTACTATGCGCCTCTGCAATAGCGCGGTTCTAACCGCATTTCTTGCTGCCGCCGGGCTGACAGTTCTCGCGCAACCGGCTCCTGCGCCACAAGCCGGCGCGCAGACCGGCCAAACCTCGTCTCTCAGCCAGGACGCCGACCCGGTTCGCTCGCCCGACACTGCCGCTCCGCCGTCCCCCACAGGAACGATGAGAAGGCTGGGCGAGGGCTACCTGTTCCACGCCGATGTCGAAGAGGTCGTGCTCAACGCCACAGTGCTCGACGGCACCAACCTGGTTGAGAACCTGGCCAAGGACGACTTTACGGTCTACGAAGACGGCGTGAAGCAGACGCTCATCAGCTTCCAGCACACCGATCTTCCCGTCTCCATGGGGCTGGTGATCGACAACTCGGGGTCGATGTCCGCCAAGCGCCCGGCGGTGAACAAGGCGGCGCTCGACCTGGTGCAAGCCTCCAACCCCCAGGACGAGGCGTTCGTGGTGAATTTCTCCGACGAAGCTTTCATCGACTGCGACTTCACCTCCGACATCGCCAAGCTGCGCGATGGGCTGTCGCACATCGACTCCCGCGGGGGCACCGCGCTCTACGACGCGGTCGCGGCTTCGGCAGACAAGCTGGCGGCCGACGCCAAGCGGCCCAAGCAGGTGCTCATCATCATCACCGACGGCGAAGACAATGCCTCCAGCCTGCTTCTGGAGCAGACCATTCACCGCGTGCAACAGCTTTCCGGGCCGGTGATCTACACGATCGGGCTTCTGTTCGGCGACGAGTACAGCCGCGGCGACGTGCGCCACGCGCGGCGCGCGCTGGAGATGCTCTCCGCCGAGACCGGAGGCATGGCCTTCTTCCCCAAGTCGATGGAACAGATCGATCAGATCGCCGCCGAGGTGGCGCGCGACATTCGCAGCCAGTACACGCTGGGCTACCATTCCACCAAGCCGTCCTCGGAGCCGGATTCCGGCGCGTGGAGGTTGTGGCCGAAACCAAGGGAAAGGACAAGCTGACCGTCCGCACCCGCACCGGCTACTTCCCGGGATTGCGCCCGGCCAAGCCATCCGCGCCGGCGGAGAAGTAGGGCGCGGAGATGGCCAGCGAGACGGAACGGGAAGAGCAACTGAAGCACCTGGCGCACTTGAAGGCGATGGGCGAGAAGGCCTACGACGACATGTACGAGGCGCACTCGTCGAGCGGCGCGACCGCCTGCTACAGCGACGCCAAGGAGTGCTTTTACGACGCCATCGGGCTGGCGAGACGGCTGGAATTGAAGGATGAGGTCGAAGCGCTCGAAAAGCGGCTGGAGCACATCAAGGCGGTGTTCCGAGGGCAGTTCACGTGATGAACGTCTTGGGTCCGGACTTCATCGGATATCGATCCGTCATCCTGAGAGAGGATTGGCGCGTGTTATGCGCCAATCCGAGTCGAAGGACCTGCATTTGCTTCGATAACCCGTGAGCGCGATAGTCTTTCGTCTCAGGGCGGCCTCTATGCACGAGCGCTACTACTACACTTACATCGTGGCCAGCCGAAGCCTCACTCTTTACATTGGCATGACCGGCGACCTCGACAAACGAATCCTCGAACACAAAATGAAACTCCGCGAGGGTTTTTCAGCGGATTACAACTGCAACCGTCTCGTTTGGTTCGAGCGTTACTCACACGCCAGCAGTGCCATTGCGCGGGAGAAGCAGTTGAAGGGATGGACCAGAGCCAAGAAGATCGCGCTGATTAAGAAGAGCAATCCTACTTGGGTCGATCTGAGCGAAGGATGGTATACGCCGGAACAGTTGGTCGGCGCAAATCGCTAATGCAGGTCCTTCGACTTCGGTCGTCCGCTATGGCTGCGGACGACCTTCGCTCAGGATGACCGGCTCATTTAGATTGGGAAGTTTGGCGACAGAATACCAGCGCCTCCGGTTCCTGCTCCCGCACGGTAAGCTAGATGCAAGGAGCTAGTGGCTCAAGGCTAACCCTATGTCCCCATACAAGTACTCAACTCTTGCCGTCCACGCGGGTCAACACCCCGATCCGCTGACGGGCGCGGTGAATGTGCCCGTTTACCTGTCGTCGACCTTCGAACTGACCGGCATCGGCAGCGACCGCGGGTACGACTACTCGCGCGCGGGCAACCCGACCCGCGACCGTCTCGAGACGGCGCTGGCCGCTCTCGAAGGCGGGACGAGCGGCCACGCGTTCACCACCGGGATGGCGGCCATCTCGGCGCTGGTGGCGATGCTGCGCGCCGGCGACCACATCGTGTGCTCGCGCGACGTGTACGCGGGAACGGTGCGGCTGTTTAACCAGATCGTGAGCGGCTACGGCATCGAGATCGAGTACGTCGACACGAGCGACCTCGAAGCCGTGGAAGCGGCCATGAAGCCCAACACCCAGCTCGTGCACATCGAGACGCCGAGCAACCCGCTGATGGTGCTCACCGATATCGCCGCCGTGGCGAAGATCGCGCACGCGCACGGCGCCGAGGTCAGCGTCGATAACACCTTCCTTTCGCCGGCCTTGCAGAGCCCGCTCGCTTTGGGCGCGGACATCGTGATGCATTCGACCACCAAGTACCTGAACGGCCACTCCGACGGCCTCGGCGGCGCGCTGATCGGCTCCAAGCCCGAGCACAAGGAGCGGTTTCTGCTGGTGCAGAAGGCGGCGGGCGGCGTCATGTCGCCCTTCGAGTGCTTCCTGGTGCTGCGCGGCATCAAGACGCTGCCCCTGCGCATCCGGCAGCACGAGGAGAACGGCCGCGCGGTAGCGGAGTTCCTCTCCGCGCATCCCAAAGTGAGCAAGCTGGCCTATCCGGGATTGAAGAGCCACCCGCAGTATGAGCTGGCCGTGAAGCAGCAGAAGGGCTTCGGTTCGATGATGAGCTTCGAGCTCAAGTCGCGCGCCGAGGCGGAGCGGTTTCTGAAGGCGATCAAGATCTTCTTGAACGCCGAGTCACTGGGCGGCGTCGAGTCGCTGGCCTCGCACTCGGCGACGACCACGCACGGCTCGGTAAGCGAGGAAGTGCGCCGCGCGATGGGCATCAACGAGGGACGGATCCGGCTCTCGATCGGCATCGAGGACAAGGAAGATATCATCGCCGACCTCGACCAGGCGCTGGCCGCGGTTTAAGGAGAGTCCGTGCCAGATTGGCAGCTGATTCTCGCAATCGACACCTGCGGCCCCTCCGGGTCGGTGGCGCTGGCGTACGCGAAGGGCCAGGACTGCCGCATTGTAGGAGAAAGCCAGCTTGGCGGACGCAGCTACTCCGAGAGGCTGGTTGCGGCGGTCTGTGAGCTTCTGGGTCTCGGCGGAATGCACCTGGGACAGCTCGATGCAATCGTTGCCGTCAACGGACCTGGGAGCTTTACCGGGGTCCGCGTCGGCCTCAGCGCCGTTAAGGGCCTCTGCGAGGGAAGGCAGATTCCCGTTCTAGCAATCTCCCGCCTGGAGGTGCTTGCGGCGGCCTCCGGAGTCCCTTCTGTTGCCCTCGACGCCCACCGTCAGGAGATCTTTCTCCGCCTCGCGGAGCCTGCAACCGCAGCGCGAGAGCTGTTGGCCGGAGCGGTCGAACTGGCCGCCATTCAGCCTCCTCCGACCCGTATCGCCGTATGCGACGAAGGCGCGGCCCAGTTGCTTGGCGCGGCGTGGCCGGGGGTTGAGCAGGTAGAGGCCGCGGCGCCCAATGCCTCCGACGCTCTGCGGCTGTGCGCGCCGCGTGTGGCGCGTGGCGAGTTTGTCGACGTGGCCCTGCTCGACGGCCACTACCTGCGCCGGTCCGACGCCGAGATCTTCGGCCCAAAATCCTCTGACGGGCCGGCAACTCCAGAATCGAAGGGTGAATGAACGCCCCGCCCGAAGGCGTCCCGATCCGGCCAATGACCGAAGCCGACCTGGCTCGTGCGATGGCGATCGCCGCCAGCCTGCCGGATGCGCCGCAATGGCCCGAATCTGCCTATCGCGCGGCATTGAATCCCGAGTCCACGCCGCGCCGGATCGCGCTGGTTGCCGCCGATTCACAGGCGGGCGATGTGCTGGGCCTTGCCGTGGCGAGCCTGCTGCCGCCGCAAGCCGAACTGGAGACGATCGCCGTCGCGTCGGGCAGCCAGCGGCGCGGCCTGGGCCGGCAGCTCTTCGACGAGCTGGCCTCTCAGCTCCGGGCGGCGGAAGTCGTCGAACTCGACCTGGAAGTGCGGGCGTCGAACCATCCGGCACTCTCGTTCTACCGCTCTCTCGGCTTTGCTCAAGCCGGCCTGCGGCGGGGCTATTATGCTGATCCGGTTGACGATGCGGTCCTGATGCGGCTCAATCTCGGTTGAGCGGCAGGCTTGGCCCGCGCCCGGCGCCGGGTCGTAGCTCACTCCGAATCCCGTCCCGGCTCCCGCCCGCACACGCTTCCGCTTACGGCGGGTCGCCTCTTTCCCCTTTTTCACAGCCCAACAGTACTTTCGGTGCGTTTGCAACTTGCCGAATGTCCCGCGGCGGAGATATATGTTAATGATCCGAGAAAAGCCGGCGGTCGCAAGGACATCACTCGAACCGCCGCTCCGGGAGGTGCTTGATGGACGAAGTACAGGGCTCCACGCTGAGCGATGAGATCGATCGCCTTCACTCCGAACATCGCCGCTACGCTCAGCGTTTGGAAGAATTGCTTCAAAAGCCATACCTGTCCGAAGACGAACAGCTTGAGGAAGTCCGCCTGAAGAAGCTCAAGCTGCACGCGAAAGACCTGATCTTCGCGCTGGAGCGCCGCTCACTGGCAGTGGCGTAGGGCTCAGGTATTTAGCTTTTGCGGCTCGCATGGCCGGGCGAAGCGGCTCGGCGGCGTGACCCTGTGCGGTGTGCCCACCTCCGGCGCGCAGCGTTCGTTTCTTTCCCGTGAATCAACGTATAATCGTTGCGAACGATGGTTCGCGACGGTTACATCTACGGATTCAGCCTGTTGGCCGTGGCTGGGGTGTTTGTGTGGCTGACCCGGGATTGGGCGTGGGCCGCTCTACCGGTCCTTTTGGCCGCGTTTTTTCTGTGGTTCTTCCGCGATCCCGATCGCGCCATCCCCGCAGGCCGGGGAGTGATCGTTTCGCCCGGCGACGGCAAGGTGACAGAGACGGCCGCGATCGCGACTCCGGAGGGCGCCCGCCAGCGAATCAGCATCTTCTTGAGCGTGTTCGACGTGCACGTGAACCGCGCGCCGATCGGCGGCGTGTTGAGCCGCGTGCGCTACCGGAAAGGCGAGTTCTTGAACGCATTGAATCCCGCTTCGGCCGAGCGCAACGAGCAGAACACGGTGACGGTGCGCGGCGAAGGACTGGATGCGGGCTTCGAAGTGACCTTTAAGCAGATCGCCGGGCTGCTGGCCAGGCGGATCGTGTTCCGCTGCAACGAAGGCCAGGCGGTGGAGCGCGGCCAACGCGTCGGGCTCATCAAGTTCGGCTCCCGGGTCGACGTGGTGATTCCGGCCGGCGCGGCGCTTCGGGTCAAGGTGGGCGACCGCGTCAGGGGCGGCGCCAGCATCCTGGCCGTGATGCCTCAGGGAGGGCGCGAATGAACCCCTTCGATCCCGCACGGCCCAAGGGCAAGCCGCACCCGCGCCTGCGCCGCGGCATGTTTCTGCTGCCCTCGTTATTCACCGCCGGCAACCTGGGCGCGGGCTACTTTTCCATCACCCAGACCCTCGAAGCGGTGACGCACGACGCTCCGACCCACCTGGACTGGGCGGCGATCGCCATCCTGTTCGCCATTCCCTTCGACGCCCTCGACGGCCGCATCGCCCGCATGACCAACACCACGTCGGAGTTCGGCCGGGAGCTGGATTCGCTGGCCGACGTGATCGCCTTCGGCATCGCGCCCAGCGTGCTGGCCTTCGCCTGGGGATTTCACTTTCTCCCGGACTCGCTGAATCCGCAACTGCGGCTGCATCTTTTGCAGGCCGGCGTGTTCATTTGCTTTCTGTTCCTTCTGGCCGGGGCCTCGCGCCTGGCGCGCTTCAACATCAGCCCCGACGCCCAGCCTCGCAATCCGGGGCGGCCCGACCGGAAGTATTTCGTCGGGATGCCGATCCCCGCAGCGGCCGGCCTGCTGGCGGCCAGCGTGCATCTGTTCTACGGGATCCCGAACCCCTACTGGTGGATCGCCGTTCTCTGGCTCATCCTTGTCGGCCTTACCGCCTACCTGATGGTCAGCACCTGGCGCTTCTGGTCCGCCAAGGAGCTTAACCTCTCACGCCGCCATCCCTTTCAACTGCTTGTGCTGCTGGCGGTCTTCGCCTATATCGCGCTCCGGTACTCGCACGTGTGCATGTTCCTGGGAGCGCTGGCGTACATGTTCTCGGGGATCTGGGCGCGAGCGGCGTATGGATGGTCCCGGCGCCGCCGCAGAAGGCCGGCGGCCGCGGCCGCTGTGCCGGACCCTCCGGTGGAACCGGAATCGCTGGGGCCCCGGTTCACCGATTAGTCTTGTTTGGGATCGACGGCATGAGCGCCGGGCTGGTTAGTGTCTTCTGTTCCCTAACGCTCCGTCCGGCTGACGTGCTAACCTACAACTTTTCAGGAAGCCTGTGTACAAGATCGCGATTGCCGGAGCCTCAAGCCTGCTGGGCAGGGAGTTGAAGGACGCCCTGTCCGACTCGACGCTTGCCTCGGCCAACTTCGCCCTGCTCGACGAGGATGACGCCCAGGGCCAGTTGGATCAGGTGGGCGACGAGGTCACGTTTATCCAGGCCGTCAGCTCCGAGGCCTTCGATCACGCCGACTTCACGTTCTTCTGCGGATCGGAGAACCTGACTCTCCGCTACTGGCAGCAGGCACTCCGCGCCGGGTCAACGGTGCTCGATCTCTCCGGAGCCCTCGACCAGGAAACGGGCGTGCTGGTGCGCGCCCCGTGGCTGGGCGCCGAACCCGCCGCCGTCGATCTGCTGACGCCCGCCGTTGTCCCCGCCAACCCCGCCGCCATTCCCCTGGCGCTGCTGCTTGGCCGCCTGCAACAGGCCGCGCCAGTGCGCCTGGCCGCCGCCACGGTGCTGGAGCCGGCTAGCGAGTTCGGCCGGAATGCAATGGACGAGCTCCACCAGCAAACGGTCAGCCTGCTCAGTTTCCAGGCCCTGCCCCGCGCCGTCTACGACACCCAAGCCGCCTACAATCTGCTCGGCGGCGTGGGAGAAAGCGCTGCGGTCAGCCTCTCCGCCGTGGAGGCGCGCATTCGCCGCCACTACGAGGCGCTCACCGGCGGCCGCGGCCCAGCGCTGGCCCTGCAAGTCATCCATGCTCCGGTGTTCCACGGCCACACCTTCTCCATCGCCATCGAATTGGAGCGGCCGGTGGAGATTGTGGCCCTCGAAGAGGTCCTGACCGGCGAGCACATCGACCTGGTGTTCGAAGACACCGATTCGCCGTCCAACCTGGCCGCGACGGGACAGAACGACGTTCTCGTCCGCATGAGGCCCGAACCGCTGGGCCGCAACTCGAATCTCGCCTCCCGGCTGTGGCTGTGGGCCGCATCCGACAACCTGCGCCTGCACGCCCAGAACGCGGTGGAGTGCGCCTTGGATCTGCGGCGTTTGCGGCCGCAGGGGACGGTGCAGTAAGACGGAGCGCCAATAGTAAGACGGCATCCATTTGTCTTACTATTGAATTATCGTCTTACTTCCGATACAATGTAAGCTATGGAACAGGCGACGGAACAGGTCTACGCGACAGTCAGCAGCAAAGGGCAGTTGGTGATCCCGGCCGCAATACGGGAAGCGCTTGGGATCGAGCCGGGAACACGCGTCGCCATCCACCAAGAGGGGGCCGAGGTAGTTCTTAGGCCGGAGACGCTGGCAGCCAAGCTGCGCCTCATCGAAGAGATGCACGGATATACCGCAGGGGGTCCTTCGGGAACGGATATGCTTCTCGAAGACAGGCGCCTCGAGCGCGAGCGGGAGTTGCGAGAAGAGGGCTACTGAGACCAACCCATGACGGTGTACGTGCTGGACTCGTCTGCATTGATCCGTTACCTCGACAGAGAGGCTGGCGGGGACCGCGTGAAAGCAATCTTCAAAGCCTGCGTCACGGGACAGGCTGAGATCCACATCTCCGCCGTGCAGTGGGGTGAGGTTGCCGGGAACTTACGCAGGCGATTCGGCGCACAGGAGGAAGAACGCATCCTGAGCAGTCTCTTGCCAAGCGAGGCGGAGATTGTTCCCGCGGGGGCGGAGTGCGCGGTGCGCGCCGGAGATCTTCGGGTTGACAGAAAGATCGCCTATGCCGACGCCTTTGCGCTCGATTTGGCCATGCAATCAAACGACCGTGTGCTCGTGACCGCCGATTACGGATTCAAGCCGGTGGACGATCTGGCGCGGATCGAGTTTCTGCCGGCGAAATAGGCGGACGCGCAGGGAGTGTCAACTTCCCCCACCCCGTTCCCACAACTGCACGATGTAGCGGTCGGTCATTCCGGCGATGTAGTCGGTCACGGTGCGTGCAAGGCCCTCGGTCGGGATCTGCGCCTGATGGTCCTCCGGCATCAGACCCGGATCGGCCATCAGCCGGGCGAACAGCTCGACGATGACCTCCTCCGCGCGCGCGTGTTCCTGCTCCTGGCCCGGCGAGTTGTAGAGGTTCGCGTAGAGGAACTCCTTGAGGCCGGCCCGCGCAGCCTCCATCGGTTCGCTCAGCCCGGCCAGCCGCTCGGGGGCGCGGCGAATTTCGGCCAGGGTTGTCGCGCCCAGCCGGCTCGACGCGGGCGTGCGTTTCTTCGATCAGATCGGTGACCAGCGCGTTCAGCACCCGCCGGATAGCCTCGTACATCACGACTTTGTGTGGTGCGGCCGGGGTCGCGGCGAGCGCGGCGTCGTGGAATGCGCGGAACAGCGCCGAAGCCTCGCGAACCTGGCCGGCGTCGAGAATGCCCGCGTCGAGGCCGTCGTCGAGGTCGGCGGTCAGGTAGGCAATCTCGTCGGCCAGATCGATCAACTGGGCCTCCAGCGGCGGAAGCTCGCCGAGAAGATACTCGGCCAGCTCGGGGTGGCCGGCCAGATCGTAGTCGCGCGAGTGCTTCACAATCCCCTCGCGGACGGCCAGCGTCAGATTCAGCCCGCGAAAGGCCGGATAGCGCTCCTCGAACCAGGTGACGATGCGCAGCGCGTGCAGGTTGTGGTCGAAGCGGAGGCCGTGCGCGCGAAGGGCGCGGTCGAGGGCCTTCTCGCCGGCATGGCCGAAGGGCGGATGCCCGAGGTCGTGCGCCAGCGCAAGCGCCTCGGCCAGCTCCGCATTCAGCCCCAGCGCCGCAGCCACGGTGCGCGAGATCTGCGTCACCTCGAGCGTGTGCGTGAGGCGGCTGCGGAAGTGGTCGGAGAGCCCTTCGGCGGGCAGGCGGGTAAAGACCTGGGTCTTGCCGGCGAGACGGCGAAAGGCGCGCGCATGCAGGATGCGGGCGGCATCGCGCGCAAACGGAGCGCGGTAGGCGTGCGGCGGCTCGGCGTAGGCGCGGGCCGTCAGCGAGCTGTCCAGAGCGCCGTTCGCGGCGATCCCCGCGGGCAGTGGGACGGCGAATTCAACTCTCAGCGCACTCATCTTCGATGGCATGGCGTCCACAGCGTGAAGGCTCCTCGCCGGGTTCACGTCTGGTTATACCGCAAAAAGTGGGACGCGGCCGGGCACGAACCCTATCCCTGTGGTGCAAATCACGGCAGGATGTGGCATGTGGCCTGTACAAATGCTTCTTTGCTCCTAAGGATGGACAACGCCAGTTCGTCAGGAGTACCATCCAGCCGGAATTTTCTGTGAAGACGGCCCGGGCACCGAGGTTTCGCCCGCCGCCGGAATTCCTTAAACCTCAAACGGAGGGAACGATGAAACCAACCAAGGGAACGGCGCTGGCGCTGGCGGCGCTGGCAGGGCTATTGATTCCGGGATGCGGGGCGCGGCACTCGACGAAAGAGGTGTTTTACCTGGTCGCAACCAACGTTTCGCTGCCCTACTGGCAGACGGCCATCGCCGGATTCAAGGCGGCTGGAGCTCAATATCAAGTCACCGCCAGAGTGGCGGGACCGGATACGTACGACCCGCAGGCTGAGCTGGCGGAGTTTCAGAAGGCCGTTGCGGCAAAGCCGGCCGGGATTCTGGTTTCGGTCTCCGACGCCTCCGTGATGCAGCCGGCGATCGATGCGGCCATCAACGCCGGCATTCCGGTGATCACCATCGATTCCGACGCCGCGGCCAGCCACAGGCTCTACTTCATCGGCACCAACAACCTTGAAGCCGGACGCCTGGGCGGCCGAAGGGTAGTCGACAAGCTGAGCGGGAAGGGCAATGTGGTCTTCTTTACCCTGACTGGCCAGCCCAACACCGAAGAGCGCCTGAAGGGGTTCAAGGACGTCTTCTCCGCGAAGCCGGGCATCAACATCGTCGAGGTCGTCGACATCAAAGGCGACCCGCGCATCGCCTTCGACCGGACCCAGGAGCTGCTTGCGTTGACCGGCGCCAAGAAGATCGACGCCTTCGTCTGCCTCGACTCGGCGTCGGGCAAGATGGCCGCAGACGCCATCAAACGCGAGGGCAACGCCTCTCGGGAATTGGTCGCATGGGACGTGAATCCCGACACGCTGCAGGGAATCAAGGACGGGGTGATCGACGCGACCATCGCGCAGAAGCCCTACACCATGGGCTTCGTCGGGCTGAAGGCGCTCGACGAGATCTATCACGACCCGCCCACGCAATTGAACAAGGACTATAGCTCCGACGCGTTCGCGCCTTACCCTGCGTTCATCGACACCGGTACGGCGCTCGTGGACAAAGGCAATGTGGATTTGTACCTGTCTGCGGCCGCGGCTCACCAGCAGTAGCTGAGCGCCTTCGCAAAAGCCAGCGGCGCCCGCCTTGGCGCGCGCCGCTGATTCTTTGATTCTTCCCGTGTGTTCAGCGCCGCTCCGGAGGCTGCGCTTCCGATACGCCGGACCTATTCCGGCTTGGCCGGGTCCACGGCGTCCTCTTCCTTGGCCAGCCGCATTCGCGCGCTTTCGAGCTTCTTCTGCACCTTGGCCACGTCGCTTGGCTCCACGTCGGCGGGCGCCGCCTTGGCGAACCCATCCAGCGCCAGCTCCCACTGCGCCGCCGCCAGCCGGATCCGCCCCGTCTTCTCGTAGAGATCGCCCAGGTGCATGTGCACAGTGGGATCGGTCTGGTCGCGATTCACGGCCTGGCGCAGGTTGTCCTCGGCCAGCTCGTACTCGCCCATCTTGAAATAGGCCCAACCCAGCGAATCGAGATACGCCCCGTTCATCGGCTCGATGGAGACGGCCTTCTTGATCATGCGCAGTGCATCGGGCAGCTTCATTCCCTTGTCGGCCAGCATGTAGCCGAGATAGTTCAGCGTCATGGCGTTCTCGGGATCGAGCTCCAGCGCCTTATTGAACCACTGCTCGGCCTGATCGAAGTGTTTTTGCCGCTCCGCCCACTCGCCGCGCAGAAACATGAGGTACGTGCGGTCTTCTTTCTTCGTCGCCAGAGGCTCGCCTTTGTCCAGCGCGTCCTCGGCGTCCTTCCAGCGGTGCAGGCGGACGTTCATTTGCGCGATGGCGAACCACACGCCGCGCTGCTCGTCGGCGGTCGCGCCGTCCAGCAGACCCTTGGCCAGCGCCAAGCCCTCGTCGGGATGTCCCTGGTCGGCCAGTTCCCCAGCCAGCATCAGCTTCAGGTCGCGATCCTTGGGCTCGGCGGCCACTGCCTTGCGCGCGACCTCTATCGCCTTGTCGAACCGGTGCGCGTTGCGATAGACATCCACCTGCCCCTGGTAGCCGCGCTCGGCCGAGCTGCCGCCCATGTCGATCATCTTCTGGTACGCCGCCACGGCCTCGTCGATCTTGTTCTGCTCCAGGTAGAGCGTTCCCAGGCGCTCGAGAAAGATGCCGCGGTTGTTCTTTTCCTCGTCGGTGTAGGCGCCGTTGGCGTGCGAGGTCGCGTCCACCATCTCCTGGTAGGTCTGAATGGCCTCGTCGAGGCGGCCGAGAATGTCGAGCAGCAACCCTTCGTTGAAGCCGGCTTCCAGCGAGTTCGGATCGAGCTTGCGCGCCTTGCGGACGGTGGCCAGCGCCTCCTCATACTTGCCCTGGCGGCGCTCGATCTCGCCCACATGGTCCAGCGCCTCGGCGTTCTCCGGGTCGGCCTCCGAGATCGCCTTGTACTGCTTGAGCGCTTCGTCGAGCTGGTCGTTGTTGAGCAGGGCCTGGGCCAGCGCGTCCATCGTCTGCAGGTCGCCGGGCTCCAGATCCACGGCCCGCCGGTAGGCCGCGATCGCATCCTTGGGCTGCTTCAACTGATCGTAGAGCGCGCCCAGCGTGAACTCCATCTTCGGCGTGCGCCCATCTTCGGGAACAGCCTCGATCGATTTCACGGCATGCTGCACGTCGCCGCTCTCGGCGTAAAGCCGCGCCAGGTTCAGCACCACGTCTTCCGATTCCGGCTCGATCGCCTCGGCGGTCTTGAACTCCGCCTCCGCCTTCTCCGCCTGGTGCTTGACGGTGTAGAGCTGGCCCAGAACCATGTGGTCTTCCACGCTCTTCGGCTGCAGCGAGACGATCTTCTCGAACTCCGCGATCGCCTGGTCGAGCACGTTGCCCTGGCCCGTTGTCGTCGCGCCCGCGCTTTCGCCCTCGCCGAGCTGGCGCAGGTAGATCCGCCCCAGCAGCTTGTGCGCATCGACGTCGTCGGGCGAGCTGGCTAGCAGGGTGCGTGCGGTCACTTCGGCATCGTGCACGCGGCCGGCGCGGAAATAGAGATCGGCAAGCGAGTCGTTGATCTGAGGGGAATTGGGATCGGCGTTGAGCGCCAGCTTGTACTGCTCAATGGCCTGGTTCATCTCGTCGGAGCGCCCTTCGGTGATGGCTTCGTCCTCGTAGATGCTGGCCAGGCCCAGGTGATAGTACGCCTGCGCGCGATTTGGCTCGACTGCCGCGGGCGCCGGCGCGCTCTTCGCCGGTGGGGCATCGCTCTTCGCGGTCTGGGCCGGCGACCCTAGCGCCGGGACTGGCGCGGCGACGGGCGCGAGGGCGGGCGCGGCGGCCGGTGCGGCGACCGGTGCGGCCTGCTGGCTCTTGGCTGGGCTCGCCGGGCTCGTGACGGGAGCATTCTGGGCTGCGGCCACCGCCGCCGGCAGCAGAATGAGAATGGCGGCGGCGATCTGGAGCCCGTTGATTGGCTTGAATAGACTCTTTGTCATCATGTAGGGGATTCCCTGCGCTCCCAGCCCGCAAATCGCGTTCGACGCTCTCAAAAGACCAAAAAGCGGCGCAGGCAGCGCGGACGAGCGACTCTGCCTAGTCTTACAGACGATTTTACCCGCGATTGGTCGCAAATGCGCCCCAAGCTGGGGGAATTCCAGGGCAAACGCATCTAAATTTCGACTCCGAGTAGTCGGAGCAGGTATTGGTGGTCCCAGGCGGCCTGCAGGCGTTTGCCGTGGATGCCCAGTTTGCAGGTTTTGTCTTGTTTGAGCATGTTGAGGGCGATGCGTGTGAGGATGGAGTAGTTCTGGGCGGCGTGACCGGCACGTTTGCGGCTGAGGTCCTCGCCGAAGCCGACATCGAGTACCCAGTGCAACTTGTTTTCAATGCCCCAGTGCTGTCGGATGGCGGCGTTCAACCGCGCGGCATCGGGCTTGAGGCTGGTGATGTAGTAACGAACTTCGCGTTCGCTGGCGCCGGTCGCCTTGTGGTAACGCTGGGCCTGGATTCGCACCAACCCTTGTAAAGAGGCCCATTCTCCTGGCGCATTCAATAAGCTCAGATCTGCCAGCACCGAGCAGGTGCGGCGTTCCACTCGTCCATGGCCGCAGTCAATTTGATCATCGACGCTATCGGCGGCGAGCATTTGAAACGAGTCCTTGATGTCGGCCAGCAGGGAAGGCTGATTTTCCTTCACCGCCAGCACGTAGTCGGCCCGTTGTGTGACGATCTGGCGGGCAATGGACTTCTGGCAGCCGATGGCATCGATGGTTACCACCGCTCCGCGCAGTTCCAGGGCTTTGAGCAGCTTGGGGATGGCCGTAATCTCGTTGGACTTGTCATCGACCTTGCGCTGGGCAAGCACCAGGTTGTTGGCGTTGGCCCAGGCTGAAACCATGTGCACCAGCGCCTTGCCAGCCGTAGTCCGTGTCCCACGCAATGTCTTGCCATCGATGGCCACCACCTCGCCAGCGCTCAGGCGGGCAATGGAGCCAATCCACGCCGCAAAGCCTTCTTCCAACTCCTCGGTGGCCAGAGCCGCAAAGACACGGTTGAACGTGTCATGAGACGGAATCCCGCCTGGGAGGCGCAGAAAACCGCTCAGCCACGCGCGCTTCGCCTTGCCATAGTTCTCGATCTCGTTCCAACCGTTGGCGCCGCTCAGAATCGCCGCAATCGCGATCAAAAGAATCTCTTCCAGTAGATGCTCCCGCGTTCGCTCCACACGCGGGTCCTTCAACTCAGCAAAGTACTTCAGGGGATTTTCCATATCCCCATCTCACTTCTACATCGCCGCTTGGCATATAGCGATTAAGATGCGTTTGCCCTGGGGGGAATTCCGTCGCACAAAGGTGTCATTCGCGGCCCGCCCTGCGGAAGCCGTGCGGACGCCGCTCGCCGGGCGCCCGGGCGGAAACTCAGTGCCGGAAGTGGCGTATGCCGGTAAACACCATCGCCATGCCCAGCTTGTCGGCCGCCGCAATCACTTCGTCGTCGCGCACCGAGCCGCCGGGCTGGATCACCGCCGTCGCGCCGGCCTGGGCAACAGCCTCCAGCCCATCCGCGAACGGGAAAAACGCGTCCGAGGCGGCGACGCAGCCTTTCAGCGGCAGCACGGCCTTCATGGCCCCGAACCGGGCCGAGTCCACGCGGCTCATCTGCCCCGCTCCCACGCCCAGGGTCTGCCCGTCGCGCGCGTACACGATGGCGTTCGACTTCACGTGCTTGCACACGCGCCACGCGAACAGCAGGCTGCGCAGCTCTTCGGCGGTCGGCGGACGCCAAGTGACCACCTTCAACTCCGATTCGGTGACGCGGCTGGTATCGGCGTCCTGCACGAGCAGCCCTCCCGATACATGCTTGACCACGAGCCGCGCCGGCGCTGCCTGCACCTCGACCAGCCGGAGGTTCTTCTTCGCGGCGAAGCGCTCGCAGGCCTCGGCCGAAAAGCCGGGCGCGGCGATGGCCTCGACGAACAGCTTCGCGATCTCGTCGGCGGCGGTTCCGTCCACTTCGCGATTGATGCCGATGACCCCGCCGTAGGCCGAGACCGGATCGCAGGCCAGCGCCTTTTGGTAGGCCTCGAGGATGGTCGCGCCGGTGGCCGCGCCGCAGGGGTTGGTGTGCTTGACGATGATCGCAGCCGGCTCCTCGAACTCCTGCGCCAGCTCCCAGCAGGCATCCAGATCGACGAGATTGTTGAAGCTCAGTTCCTTGCCCTGCAACTGGCGCGCCCCGGCGATGCCGAGCCCATTCGCGTCGGCGTAGAGCGCGGCGCGCTGGTGCGGGTTCTCGCCGTAGCGCAGCGGCTGGGCCAGCGGCAGGTTGATACGCAGCGTAGCCGGAAGCGCCGAAGTGTCCGCCGCCGCGGGAGCCGTGGGAGCGGGCGCCTCGGCGATCCGTTCCAGGGTGTCCGCGATGGCCCCGTCGTAGGCTGCCGTCAGCGCGAAGGCCTGCCGGGCCAGCCGCCAGCGCGTTGCCCGCGTCAGCGCCCCGCCGTTGGCCTTCAGCTCTTCGGCCAGCTCGGGATAGTCGGCCGCCCGCGTGACGATCGCCACGTCCTCGAAGTTCTTGGCCGCCGAGCGGACCATCGACGGCCCGCCGATGTCGATGTTCTCGATGAGATGCCCGAATGCAACGCCGGGCTGCGCGGCGGTCTTTTCGAAGGCGTAGAGATTCACCACCACCATGTCGATGGGCTGGATGCCGTGAGACGCCACGGCGGCCTCGTGCTCGGCATTGCCGCGAACGTAAAGCAGCCCGCCATGCACGCGCGGGTGCAGCGTCTTCACGCGGCCGTCGAGCATCTCCGGAAATCCGGTCAGCTCGCCGATGTCCTTCACCGCCAGGCCCGCGTCGCGCAGCGCCTTCGCCGTGCCACCCGTCGAGATCAACTCGACGCCGAAACCGGCCAGCGCCCGTGCAAACTCCACCAGTCCCGCCTTATCGGTCACACTCAGCAGCGCGCGGCGAATCGGCTTCATGCCCGCTGCGCCTGCCTTCTTTTCCAAGCTCACGATTCCGCTCCTCGTTTCTGAATTCGCCTCGCACCGCTTCGCCGTCGCGGCGCGCGCTGCTTGCACGGATCAAACTCCAGACTACATCGGGGGACCTCGCCGGACGGTGGACGGAACGGCGTCTCTGGAGATGCCGTTTTGGTCTTGCTTTTCCTCAGGCGCAAAGGCCGTTCCTGGGCGTAGCAGGCCATGCATTAAAGTAGTGATATGGGAAGTAATCCCCCGACACCCCAACTGGAGGTTCGGCCTCCGGAGAGTGAGTTTGTGCCCCCGCCGCCGCGAAGGCCGCGGTCCGGCTGGGCTTCAGCCCCGGCCACCTATCTGCTGGTGGCCATCAACTGCGGTGTCTTTCTGGCCATGGCGGTGCGCGGCTCGAGCATCTGGATGCCCACCGTCGATCAATTGATCGCCTGGGGCGCCGACCGGCCCAACAACGTTCTGATCTACGGCGAGTGGTGGCGCATTGTCACCGCCATGTTCGTCCACGTGGGCTTCATCCACCTGGCCACAAACATGTGGTGCCTCTGGAATCTGGGCCTGCTGGCCGAGCCGCTGATGGGTTCCTATGGCCTGGTCGCGGCTTACATTCTCACCGGGGCCGCGGGCAATTTGCTCTCCACCTTCTACAACTGGGTTTGGCCGATGCACGACGCCTCAGGAGCGCCGTTCTTCCAGGCCGGCGCGGGCGCCTCGGGCGCCGTTTTCGGCATCGCCGGCGTGCTGATCATTCTTCTCAAATCCAGGCGCCTGCCCGTCCCGCCGCATGAGCTGAACAAGCTGCGGAGGTCGGTCATCTACTTTGCCGCGATCAACCTCGTCATTGGCCTGTCGGTGAATTTCGGCAGCGGGTTCACGGGCGTCGAGATCGACAACTCGGCGCACATCGGCGGCTTTCTCTGCGGGCTACTCTTTGCAGTTCCCATGGTGCCGCGCATCGGCTCGCCGCGCAGCGTTTTTGTGGCGCGCCTGCGCCTGGCCGTGGCCGCGACGGTCATCCTGCTGGTCCTGTTCGGCTTCTACGTCGCCCACATCCCGCCACCTCAGGGCTAGGGCGGCGCTACCGCGTCGCCGTCGCCGCGAATTTCTTCACCATGGCCAACAGCAGCTTGCGGTCGCTCTCGTTCAAATTCGAGGAGTAGCGGCGGAGTTGTGTGAGGAACCGCAACTCGTCGTCCGAGAGGTTGTGCGCGTTCATCTGCCGGGCCAGCGTGTCGCTGGCGAAGAACTGCGCGATCGGCAGGTCGAGGGCCACGGCGATCTTGGATAGTGTGTCGAGCGAGGGCACGGTGTGGCCGTTCTCCACCCGCGATAGATAGCAGCGCAGCAGGCCGGTTTTCTTTTCGATATCTCCCTGCGACAGTCCCTTCTGGAGGCGGTAGGCGCGAATCGTGGTGCCGATCTTCATCCCGGTCCCTTCCTGTCCGATGCGACCCTGGGTTTACTTGCGTGGTAGCAATCAGAAAACTATTAGCTTATTAGTTAACACGCGGCGGCGGGAATTGCAAGGCCCGTTTTTCCTCAACCGCCGATTTTGGCTCGCTTTGTGGGATGCCGTACTGCGTCCGGTAAACCTCTTCGCCGCGTGGTTCGTCAGTATAAGCAAGCGAACGAGAGGCCGGGACACACAGATGCGGCAGGCAGCAGTCAGGCGTGCAGGAGCGGCGGGAGTTGTTTTGGCCGCCAGCCTAGCTGCGTGGTCCCAGGCTCCGGCCCCGCCGGCGACAGGACCGGCAAGTCAGGCTCCGGCGGCGGCCCCGGCAACCGGGGCGCAGCCGCCGGCTCAACCCGCGGCGGGCGGAAGCCTGCACGGCACGGTCAAGAGCGGCGCGATCCCGCTGCCCGGCGTCACGGTGACGGCGCAAAACACTCTCACCGGAAAGCGATACTCCACCACCACCGACATCACCGGCGCGTGGCAATTGAACATTCCCGAGAACGGCCGCTACGTAGTCCGCACCCAGTTCGCGGCCTTCGCGCAGCAATCGCAGGAAGCCGTGCTGAACGCCGCCAGCCACGGCCAGACGGTGAACTTCGATCTGATCCTGGCTTCGCGCCAGGCAGAGACCGACCGGCAGCAGGCGCGCCAAACCAGCCAGCAGGGCGAGCTGGAGAATGCCATCCGCCAGCTCGCGGGCAATGCGCCGCAGAATCTGAGCCTGACGAACACTCTCTCCGCCGACACCGATACCGGCGCGGGCACGGCGGGCGCAAGCGGCGCCGCGCTGCCTTCGATCGCCTCGAATTCCGACTTCAGCGACGAGTCGGTGGCCGTCAGCGGGCAGGCCGGCCAGGTGAGCGCGCTCGCCGGCATGGACATGGATCGCGTGCGCGACGCCGTGCAGTCGATCATGGCGCAGGGCGGATTCGGAGGTCCCGGCGGAGGAGCGGGCGGGCTGTTTGGCGGATTTGGCGGCGGTGGCGGATTCGGGGGAGCGTTCGGCGGGCCCGGCGGGTTCGGAGGCGGGGGCGGTTTTGGCGGCGGAGGCGGACGCGGCAACTTCCGCAACTTCAATCCCGCCCAGCCGCACGGCGCCATCGCCTGGAACGGCACCAACTCCATCTTCAACGCGCAGCCATTCGCCTTGCTGGGCCAGTCGCAGCAGCAGCCGGCAAACGGAACCAATAAGTTCACGATTTCGTTCATGAGCGAGCCGTATTTGCCGCACCTGACCAAGCCCAGCGGAAAGGACACGGTTTTCCTCACCCTTTCGGGCTCGCGTTCCTCCACTCCCGACGATTTCTACGCGACGGTTCCCACCGATGCGGAGCGAACCGGCGACTTCTCTGCCTCGGGATTGCCGGCAATCTACAATCCCGTCACGGGCGAGCAATTCACTTACAACGGCACGGCCAACGCGATCCCACCGACCGGGGCCGCGGGGCAGTCGATCTCTTCCCAGGCAACCGCGCTGCTGAAGTACTTCCCCGAGCCGAACCTTCCGTCGGGCAGCACCGTGAACGGCTACAACTACCACCTGCTCACCACCGCGCAGTCGAACTCCACGCAGGCCGGCATCCGCTATAACCGCAGCCTGGGCAAGAATGCGACGCTCGCCGGCAGCCGCGGCGGATCGGGAGGCGGAAGACGGAACGGGTCGCAGAGCCAGGGGCTGCGCCAGAGCATCAACCTCAACTACAACTGGTCCGACTCGGCCTCCGACCTCGTGAATCTGTTTCCGCAACTCGGCGGCAAGAGCGCTTCGGACTCGAACTCCGTGCAGGCCGGCTACACGGTGGGCTACCACCGCTTCACCAGCATCTCGAATGTGAGCTGGAATCGCAGCAATAGCCACACGACGAACTTCTTTACTAACACCACGACCGATCCCGCGGCAACAGCGGATATCACCGTGCCCAACGCGGTTCCGCTCAACTATGGCTTGCCGGATATTTCTCTCAGCAACGGCATTCAAGGATTGAGCGAGACGCAGCCAAGCTTTTCGATCGCGCAGACCATTTCGTTTTCCGAGGTGTTGAGCTGGATTCACGGCAAGCACAACATGCGCTTCGGCGGCGACTACCGCCGCGTTCACCGCGACTTCCTGGCCGGCTCGAACGCCACCGGCAGCTTCGACTTCACGGGCCTGTTCACCGAGGAGTTCGTCAACTCGAATGCCGTCTCGGGAACCGGCTCGTCGATGGCGGATTTCCTGCTCGGGTTGCCGCAATCCACCACGCTGAACTCGTCGGTGGCCAAGAGCTACCTTCGCGACAACGTCTATGACGCCTACGCCATGGACGACTGGCGCTTGCTTCCCTCGCTCACGCTCAACTACGGCGTTCGTTGGGAGTTCTTCGCGCCCTACACCGAGAAGCACGGCCGCCTCGCCATGCTGGACACGAATCCCGTAACCGACGCGGCAAACACTTCGGCCTTCGAGACGCTCGACGAAGTCGCGGCCGGAGGAACGGGGACTTGGAACGGCCGTCTGCCCAACGGGCTCGTCTATCCGTGGCGCAGGGCCTTCCAGCCGCGCGTAGGGCTGGCGTGGCGCGTGCCGGCGATGAAGCAGACCGTTGTGCGGGCCGGCTTTGGCACCAACTACACCGTGGGCGAGTACGCCACCTTCGCCACCACGATGGCGCACCAGCCACCCTTTACCGACGAGCAGAGCAACCAGGAGGCCGTCGGGAATACGCCGTCCATCGCCTGCGCCGCGGCCGGAACCTGCTTCACTCTGGGCAACGGATTCCCCTCCGCCGCCTCGCTCGGCAACTACGCGCTCGATCCGCATTACGGCCTGCCGTACGTGATGGCGTGGAACCTCGACATCCAGAAGACGCTGCCCTGGGGCATCGTCCTAAACGCCGGCTACAACGGATCGCGATCGAACCACCTCGACGTGAAGCTGGCGCCGCGCGCTCTGCCCTCCAGCCCCGCCACCGATCCCTCTAGCCTGCTGTTCAACTACGACGAGGCGGCGGCGTATTACAAGATGAATGCGGCAACGGTGCGGGTGAACAAGCGGATGACGCACGGCATCTCGCTCGGCGCCAACTATCAGTACGGCCACGCCATCGACAACGCCACTTCGGTCAACGGCAGCTCCGGGACGGTGGTGCAGGACTGGCAGGACCTCGCCACACAAGAAGGACACTCCGGTCTCGACATTCGCCACCAGGTGAGCGGCACATATCTCTTCGAGCTGCCCTTCGGGCCGGATAAGCTTTGGGTCACTTCGGGCGTGGGCTCACACATTCTGGAAGGCTTCTCCATTTCCGGCAGTTTCAACTTCGCCACTGGAAGCTGGCTTTCGCCGGGATTCGAGCCTACGTCGGAGAGCGTGGCCTGCGGCAACACCAGCGGGCTGCGTCCCAATCTGACAGGGCAATCGGTGACCGCCGGGGGTGGCTCGCTGCTCAAGTGGTTCAACACCGAGGCGTACTCGGCGCCCACGAACACCACGGGATACTGCGATTACTTCGGAACCGCGCCGCGCAACTCGGTCGAAGGACCGGGCACGGTGCTGAACAATATGACGCTCTCAAAGACCATGGACCTTGGCGGGACGCGCAGCATGGAGATTCGCGCCATTATCGACAACGTTTTTAACACCGTGCAGTATACGGGCGTGAACACTACCTACGGCACGCCCACCTTCGGTGAAGTGACTTCGGTGAACGCGCAGAGCGGCATGAGATCGTTTCAGTTCATGGCGAGGTTCAGATTTTAGCGGGATAAGCGGGGCTGGCGGAGTGAGCGGAGCTAGACCCAAAACCTGGAGGAGCGTGGGAATGACGGGTTTGGCGCAGAGAATGAGCACGGCGTTTGCGCTCGCGGCGCTTTGCGTTGCCGGCGCCCAGCCTATCCCTGCGCAATCCGCCCAGGCTCCCGGCCAGGTCACGTCCACGCCGCAGGGCGGCTTCGTGCTCAAGGCCAACGCCGATCTGGTGCTCACCAATGTCGTCGCCCGCGACGCCAAGACCGGAGAGTTGGTGAAGGGGCTCAAGCAAAGCGATTTCAAAATCTACGAGAGCGGCAGGGAACAGGCGATCGACACCTTCGACTTCGAGAGCGTCGACATGGCCGCGCCGCTCAACGAAGCCACCGTGAGCGGGCTCGCCGCCGGTCCCAGCGGCAGCAAGGCCGTCGTGGTCGCAAAGCCCGAGCAACTCCGCAACCACCGCCTCATCGTGATGTTCTTCGACCTGACCTCGATGCAGCCCGAGGACCTGGAGCGCAGCGTCGACGCGGCGCAAGCCTTCCTGCGCACCAAGATGCAGCCCGCCGACCTGGTGGCGCTGGTCTCGCTTGGCGATTCGCTCAGCGTCGACCAGGATTTCACCGCCGACAAGAATGCGCTCATCAACGAGGTCGGCGCCTACAACGGCACCGAGGGCCAGGGCTTCGCCCAGGGCGCCAACTCCAACACCAATCAGACCGAGGACACCACCGCCTACACGCCCGACGAAAGCGAGTACAACGATCTGAACACCGACCGCGAGCTCTTCGCGCTGCGCGCCATCTCCCAGTCGCTGGCCAAGATCAACGAGAAGAAATCGCTGCTCTATTTTTCCGGCGGCATCTCGCGCGACGGCATCGAGAACGAAGCATCGCTGCGGTCAGCCATCAACGCCGCGGTGCGCGCCGATCTCGCTATCTACTCGGTCGACACGCGCGGCCTGCAGGCGGTGACCCCGCTGGGCGACGCCTCTACCGGCAGTCTGCGCGGTCAGGGCGGATTCAACGGCGGCGGGCTGGCCAACAACATGCAGGAAAACTTCGCCACCCAGGAAGTGATGGCGTCGCTCAGCTCCGACACCGGGGGCAAGGCATTTCTCGACTCGAACGACTTCGCGCCGGCCTTCGCACAGGTGCAGAAGGATACTTCGGCCTACTACGCCATCGGCTTCCATTCGTCGAATCCCGCGCGCGACGGCAAGTTCCGCAAGCTGACCGTCAAGGTCGACCGCCCCGGCATCAAGCTTGAATACCGGCCCGGCTACTACGCCCCGGCGGACTTCCGGCACTCCGGCAAGGAAGACCGCGAGCAGGAACTCGACGATCAGCTCGCCAGCGACCTGCCGGCCACCGACATGGCCGTCTACATGGACGCCCTCTACTTCCGGCTCGACGCCAACCGCTTCTACATGCCGGTTTCGCTCGTCGTTCCCGGCTCGCAAATTCCCTTCGTGAAGGGCGGCGACAAGGATAAGGCCACGCTCGACGTGATCGGCGCGGTGCTCGACGAAGCCAATCGCCCCGTGGGCCGCGTGCGCGACACCGTCAAACTTAATCTCGACCCCTCGCTCCAGGCGCGGCAGAAGAACATCCAGTACACGACCAGCTTCAACCTGCCGCCCGGCAAGTACCAGCTCAAGTTCGTGGTGCGCGAGAACCAGACCGGGCGCATGGGCTCATTCATCGCTTCGGTCACCCTGCCCGACCTCAGGAAAGCTCCGCTCAAGATGAGCTCCATCCTGCTGGCATCGCAGCGCACGCCCAGCAAACAACTGGACCCGCTGGTGCGCAACGGCCAGCAGTACGTGCCCAACATCAGCCACGTCTTCCGCCAGGATCAGCACCTCTACCTGCTCTACGAGGTCTACGATCCCGCGCGCGCCAAGGAGGCAGAGAACGCGCCCAAAGGAACTCCACCCGGCATCGATCTGTTGAGCAGCCTGGAGCTGATCCAGGGATCGGCCAAGGTCTACGAGACCCCGATCGTGCAGGCCAAAGCGATCAATATCGGGGACCGCGGCGCAGTGGCCTTCGAGCTCGACGTACCTCTCAGCGGCCTCAAGCCCGGCCAGTACCTCTGCCAGTTGAACGTGATCGACGATGCCGCGGGCAGCTTCGCCTTTCCGCGCTTCGCCGTGCTGGTGCGCGAGTCGCCCCCCGCGCCTGCCCCCGCCGCTCAGCCCGCAGCAAGCACCGGCGGGAACGAGTAGCCGGCCGAAACGCACATTTACGCCTCGCGCTGCCTTCAATCAGGCGCAGCCGCCCAAGTCCCCGATTGCGCCGCGCGGATCAGGATTTCTTTCCGGTAATCAGACGGAAGAGGAAGACGATCAGGATCGCGCCGAGGACCGCCACGATCAGCGTGAAGATCAAGCCTCCGCCGCCGAACCCAAGGTGAGCGGCGATGAAGCCGCCGACGATCGCCCCCGCGATGCCTAGGATGATGTCGAGGAAGAAGCCGTAGCCTCCGCCCTTCATGATCTTTCCGGTAAGCCAGCCGGCCACGAGTCCGACGAGGATGAGGTAAAGCAGATGGAGCATCTCTTTTCTCCTTTTCCTAACCTGCAGTGGCGCAGGAGCGGTGCGCGCCCCGAGCTCACGGCATTCGGAGGAGGGGATTGCGCCCCGATGAGCTCGCGAAGGGTTATATCACCGCCGGTTCATTCCTGGCTATAGGATTTTGCATTGCCGTAAGGGCAGTGGCGGCAGCCCGAGCCGCAGCAGGACCCGCGCTTCAGGTGGTATGCGGCGGTAAAGACGAGGTTCGGCCCGTCGAAGTAGTAGTCCTCCAGCTCAAGGCCGGGCGACGGTTGCGGCACCGATTTGGGAGGATGGTCCTCCATATGCCTATTCTCGCTGAATCCGCGCGAGGCTGGGGCTCGGCGGCCAAACACAGCCGGTAAAATTGGATTATGGCACTCACCGCGCAAGACCGCGCCCGCAAGATCAAGATCGTTCTCTTCGACGTAGACGGCGTTTTTACCGACGGCACCATCTGGCTCGTCCCAGGGCGTCCCGCGGACAGCAGCCTTTTGGACGAGATCAGTGGCAAGGAAAATATCGGCTTCGGCGTGAACTCGGCGACCATGGTCGAGGCCAAAGGCTACAGCGCTCATGACGGCACGGCCATCTCGCTGGCGCGGATCGGGGGCCTGAAGTGCGGCGTCATCACCAAGCGCATCAGCGAGACGGTGGCCACGCGCGCCCGCGACCTCAAGCTCGAATTCATCTACCAGGGCTGCGCCTTCAAGATGCAGGCCATCCGCGACATCATGGCCAGGGAAAGCGTCGCGCTCGACGAAATCTGCTACGTGGGCGACGACGTGATCGACCTGCCGGCCATGCGCGAGGTGGGATTCGCGGTGGCCGTGGCCAACGCGCGCGAGCGCGTGAAGGCCGAGGCGCACTACGTGACGCCGAACGCCGGCGGCTACGGAGGCGCGCGCGACGCGGTCGAGTTCATTCTCGAAGCCAAGGGCGTGCTCGACCAGTGCATTGAAGCCTACATCGACGAGAAGAATCCGATTCCGCCGTCGATGGACATCGGCCGCGGCGGGGACATGAAGTAGCGGAGCTAGCGGAGTTAGCGGAGCTAGACGCGCTGCGTGCTTCCATCTGAATTTCCGCAATACATGGAGAGATCGAGATGGCAGGTGTGGCAAAACGAGCGGTTGTGCTGTTGAGCGGCGGCCTCGACTCGGCCACCGTTCTGGCCATAGCCAAGAGCGAGGGCTACGAGCTTTACGCGCTCTCGTTTTCTTACGGTCAGCGCCACGCCTGGGAGCTGGAGGCCGCGAAGCGCGTGGCTGCATCGATCGGCGTGACGCAGCACCGCATCGCCGCCATCGATCTGCGCGCCTTCGGCGGCTCGGCGCTCACCGACGACATCGCCGTGCCCAAGGGCCGCGCGCCCGAAGAGATGGCCCACGGCATTCCAATCACGTATGTGCCCGCGCGCAACACGATCTTTCTGTCCTTTGCGCTGGCCTGGGCCGAGGTGCTGGGCGCGAGCGACATCTTTCTCGGCGTGAACGCGCTGGACTACTCGGGCTACCCCGATTGCCGCCCCGAGTACATCGCCGCCTTCGAGAAGATGGCGAATCTGGCGACGAAGGCCGGGGTCGAAGGCCGCCAATCGCTCAAGATTCACACGCCGCTGATTGCTTTGACAAAGGCCCAGATCGTCGCCCGCGGCCTCGCTCTGGGCGTCGACTACGGACTGACCAGCAGTTGCTACGATCCTTCGCCGACAGGCGCGCCCTGCGGCCAGTGCGACTCCTGCCTGCTGCGGCAAAAAGGGTTTCGCGAGAACGGAATCGAAGATCCGCTGCTAAAAGCAGCTTCTAGCCGCTAGCTTTTTCTCGCATGAGCCAGGGTCGTTGCATTCCGTAGCAGAGAGCTAGAAGCTAGGAGCTAGAAGCTTCAACCATGTACGCCGTCAAAGAGATTTACTACACGTTGCAGGGCGAGGGCGCTCAAACCGGCCGCGCCGCGGTCTTCTGCCGCTTCGCGGGGTGCAATCTCTGGTCGGGGCGCGAGCAGGATCGCGCATCGGCGGTCTGCCACTTCTGCGATACCGATTTCGCGGACACGAATGGACCCGGCGGAGGAAAGTTCGTCTCGGCCGAAGAGCTGGCTACGGCGATCGCGGAGAAATGGGCTCCGGGCTTGCGCGGAGAAGCAACTACAGATCCTTCGACTGCGCCGCTCGCAAAGAACGCGACCGGCTCCGCTCAGGATGACAGGTCTTTGAGAAAGTTCGTCGTCTGCACCGGCGGCGAGCCTCTGTTGCAGCTCGACGCACCGCTCATCGACGCTCTCCACGCCCGCGGCTTCGAGATCGCGGTCGAGACCAACGGAACGATCGAGGCGCCGCCCGGCCTCGACTGGATCTGCGTGAGCCCCAAGGCCGGCGCCGAACTCCGCCAGCGCCGCGGCGACGAGCTCAAGCTGGTCTACCCGCAACCCGGCGCCGAGCCGGAGCAATTCGAGTCCCTCGCCTTCCGGCATTTCTTCCTGCAGCCCATGGACGGGCCGAACCGCGAGCAGAACACGCGGCTCGCGATCGAATATTGCCTCAAACACCCGCGCTGGCGCTTGAGCCTGCAGATCCACAAGCTGCTGGGAATACCGTGAGTCGTGGATCGTGAGTCGTGATTCGTGACGGCGGCCCACGATCCACGACTCACGATTCACGGTTCTTCTCCGCCTCGGCGAGCCAGCCGCGACGCAGCTTCTCTGCCGGAACACTCGACAGATACGGCTTAATGTCGAGGACCGGGGTTCCGTCCAGCATGTCGAGGCCGCGCACGGCCAGCGACGCTCCGTCCCGCTGCAGGAGCTCCACGACCGTCAGCGCGATCGGGTTCGGCCTCCGCGGCGACCGCGTCGAGAAGACGCCGTGCGGCCGCTTTTCGTCGGTGGGCGGGTGAGCAATCAGGTCGTAGCCATCGGCGCGGTCGAACTCCCAGATCACGTAGAGGTGCGAGAAGCCCTCGATGTCCTTGAGGCCTGCCTCGTACTCGCGCAGCAACTCGATCACGCCTTCGGCCTCGTGCTTCGCGCCGAGCCCCTTCGGAATGGCCGACGTCTCCCGGTACGGGCTATGAACGAAACCGATGGGCTGGGCGGTAAACATGGCTCAAATGCCTCCTCAGACCATGGTAGCTGGGCTGGGACGAGCAGAAAACAGCCCGAATCCCCTATGTAGTCAAACTGTATTTCTGCCCCACCAAAACCGTCTCACGAAGTGGGCGGGAACAGTCCATGAGCCGCCGGTGTCTAACTCAATAGGCGCGCGGAACCATCGATGAAAGAGCCGATGCCCTCGCGCCGTGGGTCAGCAACGCGCTTTCGGCGGCAAACCGGCCGCCGGAGGGGGCCGCAATCGGCTTGGCACCGCCCGTGGGCGCTGAATCGCGATGTGATGCGCGCACATGCCAGCCACAGCCGGTTTGCGGTAACGTGGGAGGATACGAACTTGCAGGCGGACCTCACCATGGGCAATGTTGCCGGTGCGCTGACGATTCAATCGGAAGAGGCGGCTCTCGTCGAAGAACTCCGGGCCGGTTCCGAGCAGGCGTTTGCCTGGCTGATCGCGCGCTACCATCAGCCGATCTACTCACTGCTGGCGCGCCTGGTGCGCAATCGCGCCGACGCCGCCGATCTCTCCCAGGAAGTTTTCGTCAAGGTCTTTCGCGGGATCGGCGGATTTAACGGGCAGTCGTCGTTGCGCACCTGGATCTACCGGATCGCGTTGCACGAAGCGTCGAACCAGCACCGCTGGTGGACACGGCATCAAAGACAGGAGATTCCCATCGAGCAGGAGATGGCAGAGCGGGAGGGCGCCAGGCCGGTGCAGCTCAAGGACATGCTGGTTGATCCGTCCGACTCGCCGTACGACCATGCCCTGCGCGAGGAGAATCGCACGCGGGTGGAGCGGGCGCTGGGCCAGGTGCCCGAGCCCTTCCGCACCACGCTGATCCTGCGCGACATCGAGGGATTCGTTTACGAGGACGTGGCGGCCATCGAGGGCGTGAATCTGGGAACGGTGAAATCACGGCTGGTGCGCGGGCGCGCTTGCTTGAAAGCGCTGCTCACCGTGCCCACGCCGGTTTCGCGGCCCACAGCACGGACGGAAACCGAACTGCCTCTGAGAGAGGAGGCGCGATGAACAGTTGCAATGAACTACAAGCTGGCTTTACCGATTATTTGGACGGCCGGTTGAACGGACGCGAAATGCAGCAGATCGAGGCGCACCTGCGGGAATGCACGGCCTGCGCGCGGGAGTGGAACTCGTTGCGCGAGGTGCAGGCTTCGCTGGCCGGGCTGGGCCCCGTGCCCGAGCCCCCGATCTACCCCTCAGAATTCGTGTGGCCGTGAGCCAGATGCGCGCGCGCCAGCGCCGCAGCCTTCTGGCCGCATGGAACCTGGCCTGGAGAAACACCGTCGGTCCCTTCCTGTTGCAGGCGGGCGCCGGATTTGCCAGCGCCGTGCTGCTGCTGGGGACCATCATCGTGCTGGTCACCATGTTTGCCCAGCCGGAAACGGCGCAGGCCGCGCCCGACGAGCCTCTGGGCAACGCCACCGCGCCTCATCTGCTCTATTTCTCCAATGCGCAGGGCGGTAACGAGGCCGACGACCTCTCCAGCCCCGTGGTGGTCGAAGTCTACGTGAGCAAGACGGGCGAGGTGTACGACTACCGCATCGTATCCGGCGGCACCGACTCGGCAACCCGCGCCCACGTCGAGAACATGCTCCTGTTCAGCCGCTTCGCGCCGGCCCGGTTCTTCGGCCAGCCCGTCCGCGGCCTGGCGGTACTCTCGTTCTCCGGCGTGTCGGTCCGCGGGTGAGAGAAGCAGGGATCAGGGATCAGGGATCAGGGATCAGCGCGTAGGGAGTCCGCGCGGAAACAAAGGCACTGCGGAGGCTTTAGTTTTTCCGTTCGTTTTATTCCCGCGAGCTGTTCCTGTCCCGCGTGTTTCTTCAGGTCCCGCGCGCGGCGCGCATCGCGCGATACATCCTTGGCCCAAGGGTCCCAGTCGCGACGCTTTATTGCTCCCTCGCTCCCTTGTTCCCTTGCTCCCTCGTCCTCGTCTTTCTACTCCCTAATTGCTACTCCCTATTCCCTGCTTTTAGCCACACGGCCTCGGCCGCCGGCCGTCCCAGGATCGATGTACCCGAGGGCAGCTCGACCGTCACGGTCTCGTCGTAGTTCTGGCTCGCCACGCGCAGGCTCTTTCCCGGCCCGATCCCGGCACCGTGCAGAAACTCGAGCAGCTTGGGATCGCGCTCGTGCAGGCTGACCACCGTGTACCGCTTGCCGGCCGCGGCCTGCGAAAGCTGCATCTCCCCGCGCTTCTTGCGCTCGGCCGGATTCAACGGCAGCACCGCGTTCCCGTGCGGGCAGGCCCCGCCCTCACCCAGCTTCTCCTTCAGCTTGGCCTCGAACGCCGGGCTCACGGCGTGCTCCAGCCGTTCCGCCTCCTCGTGGATCTCGTGCCACTCCATGCCGAAGATCTCGCTCAACATGCGCTCGATGAGGTGATGGCGCAGCGCCGTCCGGTAGCCGATCTCGCGGCCCGCCGGCGTCAGCCGCACGATCCCGTCCTCGCCCACTTTCACGCACCCGTCGCGCTTCAACCGCTTCAGCGCCATGGTGACCGCCGGCGCCGACACCTCGAGACGGTGCGCCAGCATCGCCGGAATCACCTGACGGCCTTCGGCTTCGGCCTCAAGTATCGCTTTGAGGTAGTTTTCCTTCGAAACGTGGATGGTGTCTTTCATGGATTTGCTGAGACTCAGTCTATATGCAAATACCGCCGTCAAAACCTGAATTGACATTGAGACGTGCCCGCGTTTTGTGCTTCAGCGGCAGTCGAAGTTGGCGGCGTCGTCGGGGTTGCCTTGGCCTTTGTATTGCGCGTGCTTGGGATAGGGGCAAAGCGGCCGGCTTCGGCCGGGGAATGCCTTTCCGGTAGCGATCACGGACTGGGGCGCGATCCCCTTTTCGACCCAATTGGATAAGGCACCCAGCAGATCGAAGCGATCGAGCGAAGGTCCCCCGCCGCAGTGGCTCATGCCAGGGACGAAATAAAACTGGCTCCACTTGGAGACGGAGTCAAGCCCGCCGTTGGCGGCGGCCATGTCCTTGTAGTAGTCGAAAGTGTCGAGGGGCGAGAACCACGGATCGCTGTCGCCGTGGAAGAAGATGAGCTTTCCGCCATGAGCGGCAAAGGTGGACAAGTTTGTGGACATTGAGTCGACGAGCGGCTGAACGTCTTTGAGCGCTTCCGAGTCAACATCGACCTCCGTTGTTGTGGGCGGAGGTCCGAAGATTCCCGGGCCCGGAACCAGAATTCCCCTGATCCCGGTGGTGGCCGCGATGCCGGAATCGTAGAGGAAGCCCGGATAGACCTGAATTCCGCGCGACGTCTTGGGGCCATCGAAGGCCTTTTTGATCGCAGCGGCCTTTTCGGGCGCGAGGCAGGAGGCGGTCTGGCCCGGCTTGCAGGCCAACGACTCGGGGTCGAAATGGCAGGCGAGAGGATCGGAGATGATGCCATCAGCCAGTCCGTCCATGGCATCGCATTGCTTCATCAGCGCGTCCATGATCAGCTTGCGGTCGTCGTCGTTAATGGCTTCGGTGATGATGGGTTTTCCGGCGGCGTCCTTGGGCGCAATTCGATTGAAAGCCGCGGGAATCCATTCGCCGATGGCAAGATTGGACAGACCGGTGCGCATGGCCGGGTCGCCGGAGACGATTCCATCGAATGCCGTGGGGTAGCGCTGGGAGAGAATCATTCCTTCACGACCGCCAGTGGAACAGCCGGTGAAATAGGAATAGGCCGCGGACTTTCCGTAATACTGCGCGATGATTCGTTTGGCGAGCCCGGCAACCTCGACGTTGGCTTGAAAGGCGAAGTCCAGATCGGCCTGCTGATCTTTCATGAAGCTGAAGTCGAAGGCGCCGTTATGGCTTTTGTGTCCCGTGTCGGTGCTGACCACGGCGTAACCGCGCATGAGTGCGGGTGTGTCACCCGACGCGATGAGACCGACGGGCGGGTACACAATTCCGTTTCCGCCTCCGCCGCCCTGCATGAGGAAATCGCCGTTCCAGTGGTCCGGCATGGCCAACGCGAAGTGAATGCCGAACTCTTCCCCGCCAGCTCCCGTGCGCCGATCGATGACTCCCTCGACGCGGCAATACGCGGGGAGAACAAGGACCTGTCCCGGCGCGGCGAAAGGAATCGGCGCAGTGCTCCCCTCGGCAACCGGGGCGGCAGTGGTGATTTCGACGCCGGGGGCTTTGAAGCCGATCAGGCTGGCGCAGGAGTCCGGCTGCTGCGAGCCCGCGCTGGGAGTCAACAGGCAAAGAGGCCAAATCGCCGCAAGCAGGAATCGCGTGTTCATGGTGGCTCACATTCTATCGTTCTTCCGGCGCGGGCGCATCAATCGCCGATTCAGCAGAAGTGCAGAGTCGCGACGTGGCCGGGCCGTATCGGTATCCCGGTTCGGCTTCCAGCACTGTTTTACGGTGAAATTCGTGGTGCAGCGGGCGAAAAGCAGGTTCCCGTTCGACAAGCTCATGGCAGGCTTTCGGCTCCGCTGAAAAACGCTTCGCTCTGGATGACGCGCCTGCGGGTGGGGTTCGTGCTGTCCCACCCTAGCGACAAAGACAAGAGCGTCGCGAGGGTGGGGCACCCATTTTTGTGTGGGATTTGGCCACGAAAAGCAAAAGCAGGTCCTTCGACTCGTCGCTGCCGCGACTGGCTCAGGATGGCAGGTTGTTCGGGGGTGCGATATCCCACCCTTTCCGCAAAGGTCGCGGAAAGGATGGGGCACGGAGTTAAGGGCTGAAGACTGACGGCTGAGAGCTGCTTACTTCACGCGCACGCTGGGCTCAACGGAAAGGCCGGGGCGAAGTTCGTGTTTCGCGTCTTCGCCGTTGATGTCGGTAAAGTCGATGCGGACCGGAACGCGCTGGACCACTTTGACGTAGTTGCCGGTGGCGTTTTCGGGCGGGAAGAGCGAGAGGACCGAACCGGTGGCGCCGCCGATCTGGGTGACGCGGCCCTGGTAGGTCTTGCCCGTTGCATCGACCTCGATCTCGACCTTCTGGCCGGCGGACATGTGGCGGAGTTGCGTTTCCTTGAAGTTGGCCGTAATCCAGAGGTCGGAGAGCGAGACCAGGGTGAGCAGGTTCTGTCCGGCGGCCACGTTCTGGTCGATCTCGACGCTCTTGCGGGTGACGATGCCGTCGGAGGGAGCGAGGATTTTGGTGTAACCGAGGTTGAGCCTGGCCATGTCGAGCTGGGCCTGGGCCTGCTGGACCATGGCGTCGGCCTGTTTGGCTCTGGCGTCCTGCGCGGCCACCTGTTGGGGAGCGGTCTGGGCAAACTTGAGCTGGGCCTCGGCCTGCATCTGGCGCTCGTGGGCCACGCGCACGTTGTCCTGCGCGGCCTGCATGTTGGCCTGGGCAGCGGCCAGGTTCGCCGCGGCAGCGTCGGCGGCGGCGGTGGCGGCGTCGAACTGCTGCTTCGAGATCACATCCTTGGCGACCAGCGGCCTGTAGCGCGCCAGGTCGGCCTGGGCCTTGGTATTGTTGGCCTCGGCCTGCACCACCTGCGCCCGCGCGGCTTCGAGTTGCTTTTCGGCCACCTCGACGCCGGCGTGCGAGCCAATCAGGTTGGCGTCGGCCGCGCTCAGGTTGCTGCCGGTGTTGACGGTGGTGATGGGCACGTTGACCCGCGCGGCGGCGGCGTTGGCCTTGGCGCTGGCCAGAGCGGCCTCTGCGTTCTCGACCGCGACCTGGTAGTCGCTCGGATCGAGCTCGGCGATGGGATCGCCCGCCTTGACCACCTGGTTCTCCTCGACGTCGACCTTGAGCACGTGACCGGAGATGCGAGAGCTGACCTGGATGAGGTGGCCGTTGACCTGTGCGTCGTCGGTATCCTCAGTGAAGGTGGAGTGCCACCAGATGCCGAGCGCGACCAGCGCCGCCAGCACGACGGCGGCGATCAAAATGCCCCTGCGACGGGACTGCGGCACTTCGATCTCGGTCTCTGCTGCCGATTCGGTGGGTTCCGGTACTAGGTTTGGATCCGCCACGTTTACTTTCCTCCTACGTATCTCTTGTAATCCTGGCCGGCGCCGAGGGCGCGGGCCAGGCTCAGCTTGGCCACGTTGTGCCGGTAGAGGCTGGCCACATAGAGGCTGTCGGCCTGGGCCACGGACTGTTGCGCCTGGCTGACGGCGAGGTTGTCGCTGACGCCGTTGGCGTAGCGCTGCTGGGCCTCTTTCAAGGCTTCGCCGGCCAGGTCGACGCTGGAGCGGGCCACTTCAACCTGCTTTTGCGCGGCGGCAATGTCGAGCAAGGCGTCGCGCACGTCGGCCTCGATTTGGGCCTGCTTGTCGCGCAGATGCGCCTGGACGACGTCGAGTTGGGCCTGCGCCTGCTGGGCCTGGCCACGCAGGGCGAACTCCTCGAAGAGCGGCACGCTCAAGGTGGCCGATGCATCTCCGGTGCCGTGGGAGTGGGCCAAGGTCGTGCCGATGTCGCCGTAGTCGGCGTCGATGCCGATCGTCGGGAACCGCGCCGCGGTCGCCGCCTTGCGCTGCTCGGTTGCGGCGGCGGTCATCTCCACCAGCGCGGCAAGATCCTTGCGGTTGGCTTTGGCCTGCTGGATGAGTTTATCGGCATCCAGCTCGTCGAAGGGCGCGTAGGGCGCGGAGTCGCTCAGGTTATAGCTCTGATCGAGCGGCAGGCCGATGGTGCGCGCCAGCGCCAGCTTGTCCTTGGCGAGCGAGTTCTGCGCGGCGATCAACTGCTGCTCGAGCGACTGGTAGTCGACGCGGGCCCTCAGCTCGTCGAGCAGGGGCGCGGTGCCGGCCTGGTGATTGGCCTCCGCCTGATCGAGCGAGACCTTGGCCGTGGCGACTTGCGCCTCGACGCTCGCGACCAAAGTCTGGTCGGCGACAACGAGCAGGTAGGCGTTGCCGACGGTGAGCACGACGAGGTCGCGCGCGTCCTCGGCGGACAACTGCGCGGCGGCGAAGTTGTGCCGGGCGGCGAGGTAATTGCGCAGCGAAGCGACATCGACCAGCGACCAGGTCATCGTGGCGCGCACATCGGTGAAGCCGAACGGCCCGATGATGGTGGGAAAGCCCTTGATGCGCAGTCCCTCGGCGGGCAAGTCGGACTGCATCTCGGCTTCCCGGGCGTAGCCGTCCACCGAGGGCAGCAGGGACTGCAGTTGGCTCAGCTTTTGCGCGCGCATGGCCGAGGCCTGCGTGCCGATCATCAGGATGCCGAGGTTGGCCTTGAGGCCGCGCTGGATGGCGTCGTCGAGCGAGAGGTCGATGGTCTGCGCCGACGCCGCGCCCTGGGGCACGCTGCCGTGAAAGTCGGCCGCGGTGGGCGGCGAAGGCAGGGGCGGAGGGGGGACGATCGACGTCTGCGCGGCTGCACCGGTGCACCATAGAACACAACAGCCGAACAGAAGCGCCGCGGCATAGGGACGGATTGAGGTCTTGATGAAGTGCTTACGCAATGTTGGACCTAGCTCAAGAACGGCGAACGCGGTCGCCCCAAAAATGGCTTTACCACAATGGATGCTCTGGATGCGGGTCACGGTTCTTAATTCTAGTTTACCCAATCGCCCGACGGAGCGCTGGGACGCGGGGCAGCGGCGCGGGTTAAGTCCGCATTCGGGAACGGTTTAGTAGGTTCCGGGCTGGCGGTAGGGCGAGCCGGCGGCGTAGCGCCGCTCGTCGCCGCGCGGGTCCTTCTCAATCTGCGGCGGGATGTCCCAGATCATCGTGTTGCGGGCGGTAAGGTCGTAGGCGGGCCAGGCCGGAAGTCCCGGGTGGTTGGGATTGCCGGTGGCGGCGTAGTGAACCAACATGCCGGACATGGCGTCGGCCAGCGGCTGCGCGGCGGCCAGTTCTTCCGGCGTCGCGCCGATCTGGCCGGGCGAGGCGGCAAGGTTGTCGAACATGAAGGGAATGTCGATGGTATGCACGGCGCGCGCGCCAGGAGCATTGCGATGCCAGTTCATCTGGTAGACCCAGGTATGCGGCTGGCTCTTGGGATTGCTGACGCGGCGCTCGGCCTCCATCACCTGGCCGGGCCAGGCGCGAAAGGCCGTGGCCGCCGCAATCACGATGTCGATCGGTGACCGGTCGGGATAGATGGTGCGGTATTTGGCCACGACCTCTTCGGCGGTGTAGGGGCCGAGGTAGATGGCGACGGCATTGCGTAGCGCCGCGGGTGCGTCGTCCCAGGTCAGGTCGCCGCGCACGGGCACGGCGGTCTCGTCGTGGGTATTACCGAGGATCATGGGCACGCCGACGGAGAGCGGGGGCGCGTCGGGCGTGAAGGGATCGCGCGCGAGGACGACGCCGTCGACCACGGGCAGCCAGTCGGAACTGGTGGCGGCTGCGGCGGCCTGAATCTTCTGCCACGGCAGGGTCCTGAGGTCGCCGAGATTGGCCTTCGCGATGCCGAGTTGGGCGAGCATCGCATCGGTTCGGCGGGCGGCGATCTCGATCGATGCGCCCTTCACCTGCTGCCCGCTCATGGTCATCACGCGGTGGAAAAGCCCGTGCGCGGCGGGTATGGCCATCAGCGTGGCGCACTTGGCGCCGCCACCGGATTGACCAAAGATCAGGACGCGAGAAGGGTCGCCGCCGAACCCGGCGATGTTGTGGCGCACCCACTGGAGCGCCAGCACCAGATCCAACATGCCGACATTGCCGGAATCGGGATACAGCACGGGATCGAGTGCGCCGAGATAGAGGAAGCCGAAGGCGTTGAGGCGATGGTTCACGGTGACCACGACCACGTCGCCGCGGCGGCAGAGCCGCTTGCCGTCGTAGAGCGCGCTATTGACGGAGCCGTTGTTGTAGGCGCCACCGTGAAAGTAGACCAGCACCGGCCGCTTGCGATGGTCGCGCAGGCCGGGGGTGAAGACGTTCAGGTGCAGGCAGTCCTCGCTCTCGACGCCGGCCTCGGGCGCCACGCGCGGCGAAGAGCCTGCGGGCGTCATCCCCGCCGGACCGAGGCTGGGCGCGGCGTTCACGCCCTGCGCCCCGCGAAGCGCCGTCAGTTGCGGAGCGCGGGTGGTAAATGAGTCGCAGGATTTATCGCCGGTCCAGGGCGTGGGCGGCAGCGGCGCCTGGAAGCGGACGGGAGCGGTGTCGGCGCCGTAGGGGACGCCGCGGAAGACGATGATTCCGTCTTCGATAGTGCCGCCGACTCTGCCGTAAGCGGTTGTGGCGGCCGTCCCTATCCTGAAGACCCCACCCGAACGGTCCTGCCCTCCGAGACTGGCGGGAAACGAGAAGAGAGTGCGGCGGAGCGCGAGGGCAGCGGCGGCGGCGGTGGAAGTGCGCAAGACGGTGCGGCGATTGATGGAAATCACGGTTCGGCCTCCTGCGCAGATTCGAAAGGACCATCGAAGCCAGACCATTCTACGCTGGCGGCGACTCGCAAAGTCCTGCGCGTGTTTTTCTTCGCTGTTTAACCTGGGAGAGCGGGCGCATCTTGTATGGATGGCTTCGTGAAGTACTTGCGCGTCTCAGGGCGCGCCGGGCCGGCAGTTAATGGATCGTATTCATAACAGGAACGTTGTAGGCTGAGGAGACCGGACTGGGGTTCCGCAGCCCGGCCGAACGGGGTTAGACTTCGAACACGGCGGAAGAATCCGGCAAATGGCTAGAAAGTCGCAAATGACGAAGCTGTTCAACGGGCGCGACTACTCGTGGATGCAGTTCAATCGACGCGTCCTGGAGGAGGCCGAAGACCCGACGAATCCGCTGCTGGAACGCGTGAAGTTCCTGGCCATTACCGGCTCGAACCTGGACGAGTACGTCGAGGTGCGCCAAGCCGGGTTGATGCAGCGCATCGAGGACGGCTACCGCGAGCCGGGCTACGACGGCCTGCGCCCCGACGAGTCGCTGGAGGTTTTGACCGCCGAGATTCACCGTTTCGTTGCCGCGCAGTACGCGTGCTGGAACAAGCTGCTGCTGCCCGAGTTGCGCAAGCAGGGCATCCGGCTGCTGGAATGGAATGAACTGGGCGAACATGCCCGGGAATTCGCCCGCGGCTACTTCCAGCGCGAGGTCGATCCGCTACTGACGCCGATCTCGATCGACCCGGCGCACCCGTTTCCGCGGGTGCTGAACAAGGCCCTCTGCCTGGCACTGCTGCTCAGGCCCAAGCGCCGCAGCTCCGGCCCGCAGGTGCTGGGAGTGGTGACGGTGCCGCGCGCGCTGCCGCGCTTTGTCCGCCTGCCGTCCGAGCACGGCCACTACGACTACCTGCTGCTCCAGGACCTGATCGAGCAGCATCTGGCCGGGATGTACCGGGGCTACTCGGTGCTAGCCGCCGCGTCGTTCCGCGTCACCCGCAACTCGAACCTTTACTTCGAGGAAGAAGAAGCGCGGTCGCTGCTGGAGACGATTCGCGTGGAGCTGCACAACCGGCGCAAAGGCGACGCGGTGCGACTGGAGATCGAGAGCGACGCCGATCCGGAGATCGTCGAGCGCCTGCGAGTGAACTTCGAGCTCGAAGAGGATCAGGTGTTCCGCGGCGAGGGCCCGGTCAACCTGTCGCGGCTGATGTTCCTCTATAGCGACGTGCAGCGGCCGCAACTGAAGTTTCCGCCGTTCACGCCCAAGCCGTTATTGCTGAGCCGCAAGTCGAGCGGCATCTTCGACGAGCTGCGTCATCGGGACATACTTCTGCACCATCCCTACGATTCGTACGATCCGGTGGTGGAGTTCATCCAGCGGGGCGCGCAGGACCCGGCCGTGGTGACCATGAAGCAGACGCTCTACCGCACCAGCCACGATTCGCCGATGTTCCAGGCGCTGACCGAGGCCGGCGCGAGCAAGGAAGCGACAGTGGTGGTGGAGCTGATGGCGCGGTTCGACGAGGCCTCGAACATCCGCTGGGCGCGCTCGATGGAGGACGCCGGGGTGCAGGTGTTCCACGGCGTGGTGGGCCTGAAGACGCACTGCAAACTGGCCATGCTGGTGCGGCACGACGAAGACGGCGTGACCCGCCGCTACTGCCATCTGGGCACCGGCAACTACAACCCCGACACGGCGCGCTTCTACACCGACCTGAGCCTGCTGACCAGCGACCCGCAGATCGGCGAACGCGTGCACATGGTGTTCAACTACCTGACGGCTCACGCCGAGATCGACGACTACAACCCGCTGCTGGTGGCGCCGCTGACCATGGCCGAGAGCTTCCTGCGGCTGATCCGACGGGAGCAGGAGCACGCGCAGGCCGGGCGGCCCGCACACATCGTGGCCAAGATGAACGCGCTGCTGGAGCCGTCAATCATCCAGGCGCTCTACCAGGCCTCGCAGGCCGGGGTGGAAGTCGACCTGATCGTGCGCGGCCTCTCGATCCTGCGGCCCGGCGTGAAAGGTCTGTCGGAGCGCATCCGCGTGCGCTCGATTGTCGGCCGGTTCCTGGAGCACTCGCGCATCTTCCACTTCGCCAACGGGGGCAACGACGAAATCTATCTCGGCTCGGCCGACTGGATGCCGCGCAACCTGCTGGAGCGCTGCGAGGTTGTATTTCCGGTTCGCGATCCGGCGGTGCTCGCCCGCATTCACGACGAGATTCTGCCCGCCTACCTGGCCGACACGGTGAAGGCGCGCATCCAGCAGCCCGACGGCGGCTACGTCCGCGCGAGCAAGCCGATGAAGGACGCTCCCGCGTTCTCGAGCCAGGAATTCCTCATCCACCTGGCGGAAGGAAAAACGGATCTGGATGCGATTCCCGCGCCGGCAGTGAAGCGCGCGGCACGACCCACACAGAAGGCCGCTAATGCGGCCGACTGAAGTCAGAATTCGGCCTCCATATCAAATCCATAACGCTGTCCGTCGGGTTGAAGAGGAAGAACGTGCGGCATCGGAAGGCCGGTTTTCTTGCAGGCCATACGATTTGCCCGTCGCGCCGCTCGATCCCCGAAGAATGCCGAAAGCATCCAGCGGGCACCATGCAATTGACCGCGTCCATATTCTGCCTGAATGCCATCGGGGTTCTTCTCGATGTCTGCGCACAAGAGCTTCTGAATGGTCGCGATGGTGTCAATCGCCGGCTCAAGAGATATGGCTTGGGCCAGCGTTCTTGCGACAAAGTTTGCACGTGATCGAGTGTCTCCACTCGCGATTTCGTCGAGTTTGTCCGCTAATGTCCGCGGAAGCCGGAACGAAATCACGACCGTGTCCGCGTCGTTATCCTTACGAGCCTGTCGACGAATTGTCATTGGATCGCCTCGTTTGTATACATTCTATCACAATCAGCTCAAGACGCGATTGGCCTTCTAGGTTCAAGCTAGAAGCGGTACCTGCCTGTTTCGAGCGAGGGCCGGGTTTCAGGCTCCCACGTGAGCAAGCGTCAGAACCGCCCGCAATTTCCTTCGCAGGCGGTCTCGATTGGGAGCTTACGGCGCCGTTTCGGCTGGAGTCATGTCGACCCCGCCCTGGGTGAAGGCAAAATTTAGAATCCAGTTGCTGGCGACGGCCCGGCCGTCGTGCTGCGCCGGTTTGAAACGCCAGCGCCGCGCTGCTTCGAGCGCCTTGTTGGCAAAGTATGGGCTTGGTCCCGCTGACTCGAGCGAGGCGTTCGTCACCGTGCCGTTCTCATCCACCGCGAGCCGGACCGAGACACGCACTTTGCCGCTGATTGTCTGGAGCGCGCCGGGGCTCAGGTCGGGCTGAACTTGCTCGACGACAGCGCTCTTCCACGCCGCGCCGCCCTTCGCCGGACTCGCGGAGGCTTGAGGCGCGGGCGGAGCCGCATGCAGGGGCGCCCGTACCGGCGCCGGGACGGCCGCAACGGCTGGAGCAGGAGCAGTGTTGCGGGCCGCGGCCGGCGGACCGGCAGGAGCGGCGGCCGGAGCCGGCGCAACCGGCGGCGCGCTCTGAACCTTGGCTACGGGCGGCGCCGTTTTCCCGCGATCGAAGAAGGCGTTCCAGACTCCGAATCCGGTGGCCGCAATCCCAGCCGCGAGGAGCAGGCCCACCGCGAGGCGCCCCGGGCGCGGAGGCGCGGCGCTGGCGCCAACCGATGGCGGGGGAACGGCTTTCCCCTCCAGCCGGCTTCCGATCTCCTGGAGCGTGCAGCGGCTTGCCGGATCGGGGCGGAGGCAGTCGCGAACGATGGAAGCAAACGGTTCCGGCATCGTCTCCGGCAAAACGGCGTCCTCGGGCGCCAGGCTGTCCCAAGCCGGCGGGCGCTGGGTCAGCGCGGCTACCAGCGTCGCGCCAAGGGCCCAAGCGTCGGCCTCGGGCCCGATGGGCCCGCTGGCGGTCTCCGGCGCGTCGTAGACCGTGGGGTCGGGCCCGCGCCTGCCCATCGCGCCGGCAAACGAGAGATCGTCCGCGGAGAGCTTGGGGCGATCGCCGGCAGCCATGATGTTGGAAGGCTTGAGCCTGCCGTGAACCAAGCCCTTGCCGTGCAGATAAGCCAGCGCGTCCAGCACCGGGCCAAGCATCTCGCCGGTTTCCTTCGGCGTGAGCGGCCGCTCCGGCAGGATGTCCGCCAAAACCTCTTCCGCCAGCTCGGTGACCACGTAGAGGAGCGGCGTGGAATCGATTTCCCACCGGCCGAAGGCGTACACCTGCATCAAGCTGGGATGAGAGAGAGCGCCCGCCGCTTCCCATGCGGCCAAACGCGACTCGACGTCTTCCGCGGCGGCGGGAATGAGCTTGATGGCAGCCTTCTGTCCCTGCTCGGACAGTTCCGTGAGGTAAACATCGGCCCGTGCAGATCCGCCGATCCACTGGAGGAGGGGAAATCGACCGTCGACTTTGCTTCCGGCGCCGTCGCCGCGAATTGCCGGAGCGTTCATGGTTGCCATTATTGTATCCTGCCTCGAAACACCATCTTAGCCCGGAAATCGGGAATCCAAACCGGGAACTTTCGCACTTTGGTAAGGGGCGGGAATCCCGGTCAGGAGGGCCCTCCGGAACCGATCCTCCTCAGGCTTGGCGCGGCGCGGAGAGCCGGAAGGGCAGATAGAGCAGCAGGAACAGAACCAGGGCGACGCCTTCGGTAGCGAGGATGTACCACGGCCAGGGCCCCAGAACGTCGATCAGCGATGCGTGTCCGGGCTTGACGCGCAGGTACATGTAATTGGATTTGAAGGCCCAATCGAGGGTTCCGTCCAGCGCGGCCAGGACGTTCAGGCCCAGCATGGCCCGCAGCACCGAGCCCTTGCGCGGGCGCCCCAACCCGCTCCAAACCATGTAGAGCATGGCCGCCACCACCAGGCCGTGCGCGACGAAAAACTGAACGGTGATAACCGAGGGGAACCGCTCGCTGAGGTCGGGGGTGAGCAGCGCCATGGTCGATCCGGCCAATGCGCCGTAGTAAGCCAGATCGAAGAACGCGGGGCTAAGCGTAATCAACGCCACGATGCTCAGGTACATGGTAAAGTCGCAGAACTCAACCGGAAGATGGGTGGGAAAGACGAGCAGCCCGTGCCGCGCCTGGTAGATGTCCCACCACGCCGTGTCGATGAGGAGAAGGGCCGCGAGGCCGAGCCGCAAGTTCTTGCCGCCGGGGGCGAGCCGGCGCTGCGCCGCCGCTAGCGCGCCTGCCGCCAGCAGGGTGGCGCCGAGAATGGCGAGGTGGACAACGCCGAAAAGACGGAAATCCGTGGCCATCTTCCTTCCTTCTTTGGCCGGGTGAGCGATCTTGGAGGGAGAATCCAGGGCTTGGGCCGAAGGCGCGGTTAGAGCGAAACCAGAGTTGGTGTAACCTCTCAATTTCCGTGAAGGGTCGCCGCTCCCTGCTGGTCGCGTCGACTTGAGTGCAGGGGCTCCGGGATACAGTCACTCTGGTTTCGGTGCAGTTTAACGCATCGACTCCGCGCACTCCGATCGATCCAGCGTCCAGTTCGCGGCGGCCGTCGAGCGAGGCGTAAAATGACGCTGGTTTGCCGTTCGCATGTGGCGCTTCGCGATGGATCGCCCGTGCGAACGAACCAAGAAGGCTCCATCGATGAAGAAAAGGCGCTTCGCCGCACCGATCTGTCTGTTCCTGCTGGGGATGCTCCCAGCGCTCGCGCAACAACCGAAGTATCCGTTCAACGATCCGTCGCTGCCGGCCCAGAAGCGGATCGACAATCTGCTTTCGCTGATGACGGTCGAGGAGAAGATCGACTGCCTGGGAAGGGACACGGGCGTGCCGCGGCTGGGTGTGAGGAGCTACGGGAGCTCGGAAGGCATCCACGGGGTAGTGCAGCGCGAGGCCCGGGGCGAGCACGAGCCAATCACGACCACACAGTTCCCGCAGCCGCCGGGCATGGGCGCCACGTGGGACCCGGACCTGGTGCGCCGGGCGGCGGGCGTTGAAGGATACGAGGCGCGGTTCATCACGCAGACGGCGAAGTACGACCGCCAGATTCTGATGCTTTGGGGACCGCAGTCGGACCTGGCGCGCGACCCGCGCTGGGGGCGCACCGAGGAGGTCTACGGCGAAGACCCCTTCTTGAACGGGACGATGGCCACTGCCTTCATCAGGGGCTTGCAGGGCGACGATCCGAAGTACTGGCAAGCCGCGGCGCTGCTCAAGCATTTCCTGGCCAACGAGAACGAGAACAACCGCAACGGATCGTCCTCTAATTTCGATGAGCGATTGTTCCGGGAATACTACTCGGTTCCGTTCCGGATGGGCTTCCTGGATGGCGGCGCGAAGGCGATGATGGCCTCGTACAACGCGTGGAACGGCACCGCGATGGCCGTCAATCCCATCCTGCGCAGCATCGTTCGCGAGCAGTGGGGCGTCGACGTAATTTCGAGCGATGGCGGCGCCGTGAAGCTGCTGGTCAACCCGCGCCATCTCTTTCCCGACCAGAAGGCGGCGGTGGTCGCGTGCCTGAAGGCGGGCATCAACCAGTTCCTCGACACTTACAGGGATGAGACGAAGGCGGCGCTGAAGGATGGCGAGATCACCGAAGCCGAGATCGACGCGCTGCTCCGGCCCAAGTTCGACATCACGATCCGCCTCGGGCTGCTCGATCCGCCGGAGATGGTTCCTTACTCGAAGATCAAGGACTCGCCCGAGCCGTGGAATACCGGCAGGGACCGCGATGTCTCCCGGCAGATCGCGCTCGAGTCGGTGGTGCTCCTCAAGAACGAAAAACAGTTCCTGCCGCTCGACAAAAGCAAGATCAAATCGATCGCGGTGATCGGCCCGTTGGCCGACTCGGTCCATTGGGACTGGTACGGGGGTACGCCGCCTTATGCGATCACGCCTCTGGAGGGCATCCGGAACGAGGCCGGACCCGATGTGAAGGTCAATTACGCCGCGTACGACACGCCGAACGGCGAGGCCGATGCGCTCAAAGCCGCCAGCCAGTCCGACGTTGCGGTTGTCGTCGTCGGCAACGATCCCACCTGCGGCCCCGACCAGGGGTACGAGTGGTACAGCACCCCAGACGGCGCCGGCGGGACCCTGCCCTGCACCGTTCCCAGCGACGGCCGTGAAGGCCGCGACCGCGAGCGCATCGACCTGGCCCAGGAGCAGATCGTCAAGCAGGTCTTCATGAAGAACCCGAAGACCGTCGTGCTGCTCATCGCGAGCTTCCCCTTCGCCATCAACTGGACCCAGGCCAACATCCCCGCCATCCTGACCATGGCCCATGCGTCGCAGGACGAGGGCACGGCCCTGGCGAAGGTGCTCTTCGGCGAGGTCAACCCCGGCGGCCACCTGGTGAGCACCTGGCCGAAGTCGCTGGACCAGCTTCCGCCGAGCATGGACTACAACATCCGCGATGGCTACACCTACATGTACTTCAAGGGCGAGCCGCTTTACCCGTTCGGCTACGGCCTGAGCTACACGACGTTCAAGTATTCGAATTTGCGCACAAGCTCGCAGAAAATGGCGAACGACGGCGCGATCACCGTCAGCGTGGACGTGACGAATACGGGCAGCCGCGCAGGCGACGCCGTGGTCCAGATGTACGTGAAGCACCTCGGCTCGAAGGTGGAGCGGCCGCGGGAGGAGCTGAAAGGATTCCGCCGTGTGACCTTGCAGCCGAACGAGACGAAGACCGTCGAGATTCCGCTTGGCGCGTCGGCCCTGGCCTGGTGGGACGAAAAGCTGCCTGGATTCCGCGTCGAGGCGGAGCCCGTTCAGATCATGGTCGGGAACTCGTCGGCCGACATTGAGGCGAGCACGACGGTGCAGGTGGAATAAGAGCGCGGGGGCAATGGCGCAGCGGCCGGCGCCAGGCGTTTTGCCGGCCGGCTGCGGCCCATGGCGGCCGCACCGGCGGCGCAGATGTTACAAATCTGTTAAAATCGGCACCCAAGGAGCCGGCAAGGACAGCAACCCCCCGCCGAATCATTCCCCCATGATCCTCTACCTGATGCGCCACGCGGATGCCGGAACGGTTCGCGAAAACCCCGAGCTGGACCTGAAGCGGGGCCTCGTGAAGGAAGGCAAGGAGCAGTGCATGTTGATGGCGCGGGTGTTGGGCGCTTTGAAGGCGCCGATCGACACCGTCGTCGCCAGCCCGCTGAAGCGCGCCCGCCAGACGGCGCAGCTTGTGGCCACGGAACTGGGATACGACCTGACGGTCGAGGTGAGCCCGGCGCTGGGAATGAACGCGACCTACGCCGAGTTCCAGAAGCTGCTGGACAAATACGCCGATCGCGAAGGGGTGCTGGTGGTCGGCCACAATCCCAACATCTTTCAGTTTCTGGGCCGGACGATCACCGGCAATGGCGGAGCTGCGATTCGCATGAGGAAGGGCTCGATCGCCTGCGTGCGCGCCGACCGCCATCCGCCACGGCTGCAGTGGCTGCTCGATCCGCGCACGGCGCGGGCTATCTATGCCAGCGTAACGAAGGGCTCGCGGCCGAAGACCTCGAAGAAGTAAGCGGCCTGTTTGCGCGGCAACCCCGGATCGAACTCCGCGCTCGTATGCCCGGCATGCGTTGCGTATGGACTGTGATCCGCGCCGCAGACCGGAACAAAGCCGCCGGGTACCCTGTGGCTCACCGGCCATGCGGCGCACGATCGCACTGACGCAACTCGCGCTCTTCAGCCTGATGCTGATTGCGCCGTTCTTTGGCCCGGACGCCGAAGCGAGCCTTCCGCCGTGCTGCCGCCGCAATGGCAAGCACCACTGCATGATGATGGAGCAGTGGTTGAACGGCGCGGGGGACAAACGCGCACATGTTTCCGACCGCTGCACCTGCCGGCCAACGGGCGGCGGCGCGCTGACTTGCTGCCTGTTCACGCCCGCGGCGGAAGGGCGGCCGGCGACCGCCAGCGCTCAGCCTGCGACTCTCGCGGAGCGGATTGAGGCGCGGCGCCAGCAGGCCTTCTTCGACGACCATCCCAAGCGCGGCCCTCCAATCCCTCTTGCCTGACAGCCGGATGCCATGAACGGACGGGGCAAAGGTGCGCCCGCCCGCGGCGGTGTTTTTGATCTGCGGCGAAAACAAGAGGGGAACGATGAAGAGTCTGACGTGTATGGCATTGCTGGCGGCGGTGTGCCTGTGCTTTGCGCCGAGCTGTGTGGTTGGCCAGGCGCGGGCGGGAGAAGCAGGAAAGGCGCAGAGCGCGCCGGCGGCCGAAGCACCGTCGGGACGCGTGACCGGCGTGGTGCGCGATCCCATGGGCGACGTGGTCGCGGCGGCGAAGGTCGAGTTGAAGAACACGGGCACGGGCGCGGAGCTGCGGCAGGAGACGAATCGCGAGGGACGGTTCGCCTTCGAGAGCGTTGCAGCGGGAATCTACGACGCGACGGTGACGGTTTCGGGATTTGAGGTTGTAATGATTCGCGATGTCCACGTGATCGCGGGACGCGAGACGGTGTTGAATGTGGTGCTGCATATCGCCCCGCTGGAGACCGAAGTGGCTGTGCGTGCGGAGACCGAGGCCGCGGTGACGCGGCTGACATCGAGCGCGAGCGAGCAGGCGAGCAGCCGCAACGCGGGCGAGATGGCCGCCGAGGCGCCGGGGGCGAGCTTGCGCGAGAGCGGCGCGCTGGCCGGCGTGCCCGCGCTGCACGGGATGGGCGACGAGCGCACGAAGGTGGTGGTGAACGGCGCAACGGTGGAGTGTTCGTGCGCGAACCACATGAATCCGCCGCTCAGCACACTGGCGCCGGCGGAGGTCTCGACCGTGACGGTGCTCGCCGGGATCACGCCGGTGAGCCTGGGCGGCGACAGCCTGGGAGGAACGGTCGCGGTGGAGAGCCGGGCGCCGGTCTTCGCGAGCCGGCAGGAGCGCACTCACGAGGAGGGCAGCGCGACGGGATTCTACCGGTCGAACGGCCAGTACTACGGCGGGTCGGTGGCGGATTGGGTGGCCGGCCTGCACGTTGCTATCGGCTACACCGGTGCGTGGAGCACCAACGGCGACTACACCGACGGCAACGGGCACAAGGTGACTTCGACCTACGCCCAGAGCACGGACCACACGGTGACGCTGGCGGCCGAGGGCGCCGGCAACCTGGTGACGCTGGAGGCGGGATGGCATCACACGCCCTACGAAGGGTTCGTGAATGCGCAGATGGACCTGGTGCGCAACGTCGCCGAGCGGCTGAACCTGCACTACCGCAGGGCGCTGGAACGGGGCGTGGTGGATGCGCATGTCTACTGGCAGGGCACGTGGCACTCGATGAACGTCGGCAGGGACAAGCTGACGTTCCCCATGCCCATGGGTATGCCGATGAATACGCACGGAAGGGACACGGGCTACACGGTGAAGCTGGAGCTGCCGCTAAGCGCGCGGCACACGCTGCGCGCGGGCAACGAGCTGCACCACTATCGCCTGGACGACATCTGGCCGCCGGTCGCCGGCAGCGAGCCCTACATGGCGCCGGATGCGTTCGTCAACATCAACGACGGCCGGCGCGTACGGCTGGGAACGTATGTGGAGGCCGAAAGCAAGTGGAACGCGCAATGGACCACGCTGTTTGGCGTGCGCAACGACACGGTGTGGACGAACGCCGGCCCGGTCCAAGGCTACTCCAGCATATATGCCGGGGACGCGGCGGCGTTCAATGCGGCAAGCCGCGCGCACACCGACCCGGATGTAGACCTGACCGCGCTGGCGCGCTGGGAGCCGAACCTGGCAAGCGCCTACGAGTTCGGCTACGCGCGCAAGAACCGCGCGCCGAATCTCTACGAGCGCTACGCATGGTCGACGAATTGGATGACCAGCGGCATGATCGGATGGTTCGGAGACGGCAACTACTACGTGGGCAACGCTGCGCTGAAGCCGGAGACCGCAAACACCGTGAGCGGCACGGCGCGCTGGCACGGGGGCGCAGAGCGCACGTGGACGCTGAGAGTGACGCCTTACCTGACGGAAATCGAAAATTACGTGGATGTGGACACGCTGGCGACCACGGTGTACGGAATGAGCACCTTCGCGCAGCTCGAATTTGCGAATCACACGGCGCGGATCTATGGCGGCGATCTCGATGGCAGTGCGGTGCTGTGGACCGGAGGGCGGCTCGGGCAGGGCCAGATCCGCGGCGTGGGCGCTTGGCTGCACGGCGAGAGAACCGACTCGTCGACGCCGCTCTACCAGATGATGCCGCTCAACGCGCGCGTGAACTTGGAAGAGGAAGTGAAGGGACTTACCGCCGGGGTTGGCATCGAAGCGGTGGACCGGAAGAAGAACGTCGATCCGAACCGTTTTGAGCAGCAGACGCCGGGGTACACGCTCTTCAATCTGCACGCCAGCTACCGGAAGGGAGCGTTCGAGGCAAGCGGCGGCGTGGACAATCCGCTGAACAAGGCATACGAGCTGCCGCTGGGCGGAGTGAACATGGACGATTTCATGGCCGGGATGTGGATGGGCACGATCGAGCCGGTGACCGGGAAGGGGCGGTCGGGATTCTTCAGCATGAACGCTCGGTTCTGAGGCCGGCAATGACGTAGCGGGCAGGAACCGGTCCGAACTTCGGCCATTGCAATCGCCCGGAACTGGCTCCGGAGTGCGCGCAAGGATGCGGATTCACACCGCATTCACGGCTGGCGCGTGAAAAAGGGCAGCGCGACACCTGAGTTCATCTCGCAAAAAAACCACGAAAATAGCCGAGTTTTCCGCGAATCTGACGGTCAGAAACCGTCCCGGTCTGACCAGTCACCATGGAGCTCTAATACAACCCCGGCGTGGCGAATTCTGTCGCCAAAAACTGAACTTGTGCAGCTGGGACAAGCAGGGCCAGACCCCGCACAGGAGATTTGTGCGCTCTCGGCGATCCCAATTACAAACCACGGTGCAACTCGCCGGGAGCGATGAGCTCTTTCAGATTTGGGAAAAGGAGCCGGTCAACGCCGGTCTTTCCAGGAGGATGGAATGCGAAGCATTTTGAGGATAAGCGTGAGCCTGGCTCTGGCCGTGGCCGCTCTCATTGGAGGAGGCGTTCGGCTGCAAGCACAGAACGTGCTGGACGCGGTATTCACCCCAACAACCATCACCGTCAGTAATTTAGGTTCTGAAGCGGCGTGGAGCAATGCGCCGGCGCAAACGATTGGCAATTGCATGAATTCAACCGTGACCGCGGTAGTGACTTCCGGGTGCACAGCTTCCGGCACGGTCCAGGCGTTATGGAACGGCCCGCTGTTGTACTTGTTGTTCAATGTCACCGATTCGCAAGTAACGACGGTCTCGGGCACGGACACAAACAGGTCCAGCGTGCAACTTTACATCGACCAGTACGACGACAAGTTTCCCAAGTTCGAGGAAGACGACAGCTACATCATCATCAGCGCGGCGGGCCAGCAGACGGGGAACGCGACCAATGCGGGACTGATGTATTTCCCGACGAGTTGGTACTATCACCTGCAATCCTATGCCGCGAAGTACCGCTACGACAGTAGCAACAACGTGATCGGCTACACCGTTGAGGTCGGCTGGTACATTGGCGATCGTCCCTTGCAGAACGACACGAGGCTGGGCATGGAATTTGTCATCAATGCAGCTTCCAGCACCACGAACACCAACCAATACCAGATTTACTGGAACAATGGGTTCTGGAACGCCAACGACGCCACCGGCACGAACGACACTTCCCAGTGGGGCGATGTGCTGCTCAGCGGCTACGACGGCTCGAGCGCGATGCAGCTCAACACGTTCATGCTGCAGACGAACATCACCAAGGCGACGCCCTCGACGAACACGCAGCCACCCGGCTTCGTGCAGGGCATCTGGGCGGATGAGAGCGCGGTGGATTCGGCGCTGACGAATGCGCAAAATGTGCTGGCCACCGCGACCACGCAGGCGCAGATCGATGCGGCCAATACGCAGCTCGACACCGCGCTGCGCGGACTGCGCAGGAGCGGCGCGTATCCCGATCCCTACGATCTGCCCACGCTGAACACTCTGCCCGACCCGTTCACGTTCTTCAGCGGAAGCAAGGTCCATTCGCTGGCGGATTGGACGACGCGCAAGGCGGAGCTGAAGAGCCTGATGCAGTACTACGAATTCGGCTCCATGCCCAATGCGCCGCAGACGCTGACCGCGACCTCGACGGCGACGCAGACATTCGGCACACTGAACTTCAAAGACATCACCGTGAACATGACGGACAACGGCAACTCGGCCACGTTCCCGCCGGTTCTCTATCTGCCCACGACGGGCACGCCACCGTATCCGGTGATCGTGCTGGTCGATTTCTTTGCCTTTCCCTATTTCTGGCCGCCAAACTCCGCACTCCTCAACGGCTACGCCGTGCTTCAGATCCCGGCGTCGGATTATTCGGCCTACGGACTGCCAGGTGTGGCCAGCGACGACGGCCTCCACAACGGCGCTTTCTTCAATCTGTATCCATACAAGCTGGACACGGCGGGAGACGACCGCGGCGTTCTGCTGGCCTGGGCCTGGGGCGCCAGCCGCGGCTTGGACGCTCTCCAGTATCTGACGGCGAACGACCCGACATACGCGGGTCTGCTGGACCTAAGTAAGGTCGTCGTGACCGGTTACTCGCGCATGGGCAAGGCCACCCTGCTGGCGGGCGCGATGGACACACGCTTTCTGCTGACCGCTCCGGGCGGTTCGGGCAGCGGCGGCTGCACTCCTTACCGCTACGACTCGTTCGGCAATGTGCCCTTCCGCAGCATATCCAACTTAGGAAACGTGTATCCCTGGGGCCGCTCACCCGGCGCCGAGACCATGGGCGATCACGTGCGGCACCAGACGCACAATTCCAACGAAATGATCCGCCGGTTCCTGAACGACATTGCCCCCGCGGCGGTGGAGCCGCGCATGTACCAAACCAGCAGCTGGGGCTACGGCGATCGGCTGCCCTACGACCACCACGAGGAAATCTCGCTGATCGCGCCGCGCGCCGTGCTCATCGACGCAACCAACAACGACTACGCGGACAACGCCGAGGGCGACGCCATCGGCTTTGAGGCCGCCAAGCCGGTGTACGAGTTCCTGGGCGCATCGCAGAATCTGGCCCTGGACCTGGATATGGGCATGACGGGGCACGGACTGACCACGGCGCAGGCAGAGCACATCGTGGACTACGCCAACTATGTGCTGTATGGAACGGCGCTGACGACGGACGTCGAGACGCAGTTGACAACCGACCCCTACTTGAACGCCGGCACCTACAACACCTACTACGGCGGGCTATCGACGATGATGCCCTGGGCCAGCACCGTGCCACACGCGAATCTGCTCACCAGCCTGTCGGTGAGCGTGGGCGCGCTGAGTCCGGCGTTCAGCGAGTTGACGAATGTCTACACGCTGACGGTTCCCTACGGCACGGCCAGCACCAAAGTGACCGCGGCCAGCGAGGACCCCAAGGCGACGATCGCAATCGGCGGGCAGACTGCCTCGGCCGGCACGGCCACGGCGACCGCGGCCCTGGCTCCCGGAGCGAACACGATCCCGGTGGTTGTGACCGCCGTGGATAGCGTGACGAATACCTACCAGGCGATCGTGACCGAGACGGGAGCAACGACGACCAGTTCCGTCGCCTCCTCGACCACGAACGCCAACCTGGGCGCCGCGTTGACCTTCACCGCGACCGTCAAGGCCACGCAGGGTTCGGCTCCTCCGCTGGGCACAGTGGAATTCCTCGATGGGACCACGGTCCTGGGCACCGCCGACCTGACGGTGGGAAGTTCGACAGCTTCCACTGCGACCTTCGCAATCTCGACACTGTCTGCCGGCACCCACAGCATCACTGCTGCCTTCCTGGGGACTCCGGCGTTTCTTGCATCGACATCGTTGGCCTATAGCCAACTGGTGACGGCTCCGGCGCTCACGACGACCATCTCGCCGAACACGATCAACATCAGCAAGGGCGGGAGCGCTCAAACAACGGTCACCCTGACTCCGGTGGGCGGCTATTCGGGCACGGTAGCGCTAGCCTGCGGCAGCGCGCCGAGCGGCGTAACCGTATCCTGCAGTTTCTCGCCGGCCTCGATCACGCTCACCGGATCGAATGTCGTACAAACCAGCACGCTCAGCGTCAGCATGAGCGGCTCGGCTGCCCTGGCCCGCCCCGGTACGCCGGGCTCGCCGGCTTCCCGAGTGGCCTGGGCGCTGGTGATTCTGCCCCTCGGCCTGCTCACATTGGCACGGCGGCGCCGCGAAGGGCTGCACAAACTGCTCCTAGTCACGATCCTCGCGGTCACGTCCCTTGGCGGGATGCTCTGGATCAGCGGCTGCGGCGGCAGCAGCAGCAGTGCAACTTCCTCGGGCTCCTACGTCCTTCCAATCAACGTCTCGGCAAACGGCACCACGACAACCGTCAACGTCGTCGTGGTGATGGATTAACCCAAAAGCGGCGGGGAACAGGGAGGTCCTGTTCCTCGCCGCTTGGCGGCTTCAACCGGCGTGCGGAAGGCTTGTGGGAGCGGACATTACGATTTTCATATCACTAAGGTAATAGTCACGTTACCGAATAGTGGTAATTAGTAATTCGATTTAGGGATTGAACTGGGGCGCGATCTTCGAGAAGCTACCTCTTGGAATTACACGCCTTTGGAGACACGCACCGATGAAACTTAGCAGGAATGCCCCCGAAGTTCCGGGCACGGCGATTGCTGTAGCCGGCCTGTTACTGGGGGGCGCGCTCGTCTTCGAGCTGATGGGCCTTGTCCCCGGCCACCCGGGGCGGCAGCACATGGTTGGCGCTCCTCTGGAGGGCACCTCGGGAATTGCAATCATCATCGCTCTTGCGGCCGTTGTCGTTGGGCTTGTGGCTTTGAGGCATCTGGCCGACCGGAACACCGAAACGAGGCGGTACTTCCTGAACACGTTCTGGGATCATATCCCGGACAACGTGTACTTCAAGGATCGCCGCAGCCGTTTCCTGCGCATCAACCGGGCCATGGCCGACTACTTCGGGCTGGCCGATCCGGCGCAAGCGGTGAACAAGACCGACTCCGACATGTTCAGCTCCGAACACGCCGGCCAGGCGCTGGAGGACGAGCAGACGATCATTCGCACCGGCATCCCGCTGACCGGCAAGGAAGAGAAGGAAACCTGGCCCGACGGGCACGAGACTTGGGTGTTGTCGACCAAGGTACCGGTGAAGGACCGGCGCGGCCGGATCGTGGGCACCATGGGCATCTCGCGTGACATCACCGACCGCAAGCTGGCGGATCTGCGCATCCGCCACATGGCGCTTCACGACGCGTTGACCGGACTGCCGAATCGCACTCTGTTGGAGGATCTGCTGGGTCAGTCGATCTCGCTGGCGGCCCGCAACCAGAGACGGGTTGTGGTCTTCATGCTGGACCTGGACCGTTTCAAGAACGTGAACGACTCCTTCGGACATCAGGTGGGCGACCGTCTGCTGGAGGCGGTTTCGGCGCGTTTGAGAACCACTCTGCGGGAGAGCGACATCGTCGCGCGCCTGGGCGGAGACGAATTTGTGATCGGCCTGCCCATGGTGGAGCCGCAACATGACATCGAGACGGTGGCCAAGAAGGTGCTGGGATCGCTGAGCGCGCCGTTCCAGATCGAAGGGCACGACCTGCGGATCGGCGCCAGCATCGGCATCTGCGAGTTCCCCGAGCACGGCGAGAACTCCAGGGACCTGCTCCAAGCCGCCGATACCGCGATGTACGAGGCGAAGAAGAGAGGCCGGGGCAATTATTGCTTCTTTACGCCGGAACTGACGGATGCGACGCGGCGCCGGCAGAGACTCGAATTCGATCTGCAGCATGCCCTGGGACGGGGCGAATTCGTGCTGTATTACCAGCCGCTGGTAGCCACCAACTCGGGCGGCATCACCGGCGTCGAGGCGCTGTTGCGCTGGCGCCATCCCGAGCAGGGGCTCGATCTACCCCAACCAGTTCGTTCCCCAACTCGAGGAACTGGGACTGATGGTCGAGGTGGGCAACTGGGTGCTGAGAACAGCCTGCCAACAGAACGCGGAATGGCAGAAGGAAGGCCTGCCGCCGATTCGCATGATGGTGAACCTGTCGTCCACGCAGTTTTATCGCGGAAACGTGGTCAGCGCCGTGAAGAGGGCGCTCGCCGAATCCAAGCTCGATCCCAAATGGCTGGAGCTGGAGCTGACCGAACTGCTGATGCTGGACGATTCCGAGACCACGCTCAAAATCATGCGCGCGCTGAGAACGCTCGGCGTGAGCCTGTCGCTGGACGATTTCGGCACCGGCTGGTCTTCCCTGTCGTACCTGAGAAGGTTCCCCATCAACCGGATCAAGATCGATCGCTCGTTCCTGCGCGACATCGCGTCGGAGCCGACCGCCGAGGCGGTGGTGCGCAGCATCATCAACCTGGGGCGCGATCTTGGCCTGGCCTGCGTAGCCGAAGGCGTGGAAACGTCGGAGCAGCTCAACTACTTCCGCAAGCAGAACTGCGAAGAGGTGCAGGGATTCTTGTACAGCCCCGCGGTGCCCGAAGCCGATTTCCGCCTGCTGCTTCGCGCCGGGAAACTCGGTTTCACGGATACCGAACCGCTTCCCTACGTCAGGACGCGGGTGAAGACGCGCTTCGCGACCCCGGCGGCGTGAGGCGGCGAGCCTACGGGCACGAATTGCATTGAACCGTGACGGAGACCGCAGATGTCTGAACGCCCGAGGGCGAGGCGGCGGAAAGGGTGTAGGAATAAGTGCCCGGCGTCATGGCCAGACCACCCTGGCCAATGCATCCCACAATCCCAGCCAGCAAAACGAGGGCGCCCGCGACCAGGAACAGAGCGCCGTGCCGGGCCAGTTTCTTCCGGAAACGCAATCCAAGCAGTGCGGCTCCCGCGAAAACGCCAGCCAAAGCGGGCGAGGGATGCAGCGGTCGCGGCGACCTGCCGGGCGAAGCGAGCCCGTAGCCGTTAACCCATGGCGGATAGAAGCCCATGGTTCCGGCGACCGATCCATTGGCGGGAATCGTGTAGTTCTGAACCGGATGATCGCAACTGGGCAGCACCAGATCGGGCAAAAGGTTGCTGTCGGGACCGGTGCACGTAACTCCCACCTGCCCCGTAAACCCGTTGACCGAAGTGAGAGTGAATTGGCCCGACGCGCTGCCCTGGCCCGGCACGGTCACGTTCGAGGCGGCGATGGTAAAGCTGGGCGTGGCGGCGGCCAATGCTTGCGCGGCGCCGATCCCGATAACAAGAATGAACTGCACGCGACGAAGCAAATCGGAGATCCGCACCTGAGAGGCCCTTTCCATCCGGCGAATTCTGTTTTCCGATGTTATTTTAGAACCCGGCAGGATCGGCGGTCCATTGCGGCCGGCGCGGCAGCGCGGCCGGAAGGCGGCCAACAGCGGCGTAACCTTTGCCGGCCACGACCACAATCGTCCCGTGAATTACAAATCCGGCTGATATTCTGGTCTGGAAAGCCGGAATCCGCATGAATGAATACACACACACGCCTGCGCCAATTGCCGCCGTCGAGCGGCCGCGCTCGATCTCGCCGCGCGCTGCGTGGCTGCTGCTTGCGGCCATTTTCCTCGCGGTGTACTTCGCGTCGCTGTTTACTCCCCCGCTGATGGACGACGTGGACGCGGCGCACGCACAGGCCGCCCAGCACATCGCCGAGAGCGGCGACCTGATCACGCCGAAGACCAACGGCATCCGCTACATCGAGAAGCCGCCGCTGCCCTATTGGACCGTGGCCGCCATGTACAAGGTCTTCGGCCAAAACACTTTTGCCACGCATCTGCCCAATGCGCTGGCCATGCTGGCGCTGGCTTGGCTGGCGTGGCTGTGGGCGCGCCGCGCATGGGGCGACCGCGCCGGCCTCTACGCCGGCATGGGCGTGCTAACCTCGGTGGGCTGCTTTCTGTTCACCCGCTTCATCATTCCCGAGGCAATCCTGTCGCTGTTTTTGCTGGCCGCGCTCTACGGGCTGATCAGCGGCCTCGAAGACAACCGCCCCTCGCGCATCTACTGGGCGTGGGCCGGTGTGGGGCTGGCGCTGATGACCAAGGGGCTGATCGCCCCCGTGTTCTTCTTCGGCGCGGCGATTCCCTACCTGCTGCTGACCGGGCAGTGGCGGCGCTGGAGAGCGCTGAAGCCGGTGTCGGGACTGCTGGTTTTTCTGGCCATCGCGGCGCCGTGGCACATCCTGTGCGGCATCGTGAATCCCGACCAGGGGCACCCGGTGGGCAACCATCCCACGATCGGGAATGTGCACGGGTTCTACTACCTCTACTTCATCAACGAGCACGTGCTGCGCTTCTTCAACCAGCGCTATCCGCACGACTACAACAAGATGCCGACGGTGTGGTACTGGCTGTCGGAGCTGGTGTGGATCTTCCCCTGGAGCCTGTTCCTGGCGGCGGCCGCCGCGCTGGCGTGGAAGACGCGGCGCACGTGGCTCAAACACCTGCGGCCCGACGCCGGCGACACGGTCGACTTCTACCTGGATCACGCCATGCGCGAAGACGTGGCCAGCTACGTGGCGCGGCTCAAATTCCGCGTCCGCACGGTCTGGCTGCTGAGCCTCTACTCGGCGTGGACGCTGCTCTTCTTTTCGATCTCCACCAACCAGGAGTACTACACCTTCCCGGTGTGGCCGCCGCTGGCGATGCTGATTGCTGGCGTGGTAGCAGGGATTGAGGAGGATCGAAGCGCGGAGGGCGGCAGGGCGAAGCTTTCGACGGCCTGGCTGACCGGCGGACAGGCGGTGTTTGCGGCGATCGGAGTGATTTCCGCGGCGGCACTGGCGTGGGGATTGTGGACTTCGCGCAGTCTGCCGTACGTCTCCGACATCGGCACGGTGCTGGCGCATCGCGGCGTGGGCGACTACACGCTGTCGATGTCGCACCTGTTCGATTTGACCGGGGAGTCGTTTGCCGCGCTGCGGCTGCCAGCGGCGATGGCGGCGGTTGTTCTGCTCATCGGGCCGTTGGCGGGCTGGCTGCTACGGCTGAAGAAGAAGCACCTGGCGGCGACCGTCAGCATCGCGCTGACCATGACCGTCTTCCTGGTCGCCGCGCACATCGCATTTGCGCGCTTCGAACCGATGCTGAGCTCGAAGCCCATGGCCGATACGATCGGGTCCAAGGGCACGCCGAACGACACGCTCATCGTCTACGGCGAACAGTCGTCGGGGTCGTCGGTGATCTTCTACACGCACAACTTCTTCGGCCAGCGGCCGGCGATGCTGGTGCTGCCGCGCTGCGGGCAGCACAACGAGGGGACGACGCTCTTGTGGGGCTCGTGCTATCCCGACGCACCGGACATCTATTTGAGCGACCAGAAACTGGCGGCGATCTGGGGCGTGGGCGAGCGCAAGTGGATCTTCGCCGAAGACCCGGACCGCGACAACGTGGAGCGCGTGCTGGGCCCAACCGGACGCCTCTACTCCGTCCAGACCCTCGCCGACAAGACGCTGTGGACGGACAGGCCGCTGAGATAAGCTCGATCGCAAGGCTGGGACCTGCCATTGGGATTCGCCGAACGGTCACCAACCGACCACGTTGTTTGATTGCGCTTTCAAGTACATCGGCACATGCAGGCCGCATCGGAGAGGAGGCGCGCCGAAGTGAAACTGCGAATCTTCGATTCCCGCCTGTTTTCCGGATCGATTTCTTCTCTTGCGCGCCCCCCGCGGGGTCAGATCTCCTTCCTCGACGGGCTACGGACGATCGCCGTCCTGCTGGTCATGAATCATCATCTCAGCATGTTGTTCGGGACGGAGTTCGGGCCCAATCCTTATTCGCGTTCCATGCTGGTGATTCACGGTTGGATGGGAGTCGACCTGTTTTTCATCCTCAGCGGCTTCTTCATTGGCGGTCAATTATGGAAGGAGCTGCAGAAGACAGGTACCGTAAAGGTCGGACGATTTATCCTGCGACGCGGTTTTCGCATCTGGCCGTTGTACTTCTTCACTTTTGCCTGCGTCTTTATCGCGAAGATTGTTTCCGCGCACGGACTCACGGCAGAGGCATTTGGCTGGACAGACCTGATCTTCGTCACCAACTATTACAGCCACGGCATCGTTCTGGGCGGCTGGTCGCTCTGCTCGGAGGAGCAGTTTTATATTGCCGTGCCCACTCTTCTGTTTTTTCTCGCTCCATTCGCGCCAAAACTGCGCACATACCGCCCTTGGTTGTGGCTCCTACTGCTCATGGTTCCGCTTTATCGCGCCGTCATCTGGCTCCACGTCACTGGACATTTAATCGCTCATTCTCAACTCATGTGGCCCCGCATATATTACCCGCTGCTCACCCACTGCGATGGCCTGATCATGGGCTTGATCCTTTCCAACCTCTGGACCTGCGCGGGCCAGCAGCAGTCTAAGAAAGTTTCCCCTCTCCTGCTTGCCCTGGGAGCGATTCTTCTGGGCGGCGCTTTATACCTGATCGACGGTGAAGTCTTCGCATTTTCCGCCCTGGCGCTGGTCTTTGGTTCGACTGCCTGGTTGGGATTGCAATATCGCCTTTCCTTATTCGACTCAAGGATTTTTTACTGGCTATCGCGTCTATCCTTTGGCATGTATCTGAATCATCAGTACCTGTGTCCGTGGGTTGTGCAGTCTATGCTTCCCCGGATTCCCCTGTTGCCCAGGGTTCCGATACTTCTCAATCTTGCCGGAGTCGCGATTCTCACCGCGCTGTCTGCCGCGGTCTCGCTGGTGACCTTCTGCTGTGTGGAGCATCCCTTTCTGCGGATGCGTGCAATTGTGCTCGAGCGCTAATAGCAGAGAGCTTCTGGAGCAGCAGCGAGGCGGATGATCCAGTGCGGAATCGCCGGAGATGGATTGTCCATGGCTCACTTCGCCGCGCGCATTTTGCCGCCGGGCAGGAGTTCGTAGACGCGGTTGCGCCACAGGATGCGCCGACCGAGGTAGCTGGCCGCCCAGAAGCAGAATCCCATGAAATCGCGGATGGGGTAGAGCACAAGCAGGCCGAACCAACTCCCGTCGCCGACCACGCAGCGGCCGACGGCGATGGAGAGCGCGAGGCGCGTGGCAACGCCGAAGGCGAAGAGCGCGAGGCCCCACAGCGGATGGCCGAGCCATAATCCGGCGGCCAGTGCGAGCAGGGCGAAGGGCGTGGCGAAGGTGAGCGCTGTGCCGAAGTGACCTTTGGGGCGCGAGAAGCGCGTCGATTTCATCCAGCGGACCTGATGCTTGATGGAGCCGAGGAAGTTCGCGTGCAGCACCATGTGATCGATGGCGTGGTGGCTGAGCACGACCCTCTGGCCCAGCTTGTGCGTCTCGTTGCCGAGAACGAAATCGTCGGCGCAGTAGTCGGCGGTCACTTTGAAGCCGCCCATCCCGCGAATCGTCTCGCGCCGAAAAGCCATAGTGGGGCCGAGGGTGAATTGCATTCCTTCCATGGAGCGCGCGGCCAGCACTCCGGCGGACATCTCGACGCTCATGCCGACGGCCTCGAGCCGCGACCAGAGGCCGCCCTCGACGGCGACGCCGCGATACATGCAGCACATGCCGCCGACTTTGGGATCGGCGAAGGGCAGCGCCACGGCGCGCAGGTAGCCGGGCTCGACGCGCACGTCGCTGTCGGAGACGACAAAAATATCGTGCGCGGCTTCGGCCTCCATCTTCTCCATGGAGATGACTTTGTCGTTGATGTAATCGGGCTGGCCGCCGGTGGAGAGAAATTTGACCGGGACATCCGGGTGGCGCGAGGCGACGCGGCGCGCGGTCTCCAGGCCGGGATCGTTGGCCTCACGGGCGCAGAAAAGAATCTCGTATTCGGGATAATCCTGCGTGAAGAATGTTTCGAGATAGGCTTCGAGCCCGGGGTCCGATCCTCGCAGCGGCTTGAAGAGCGAGAGCGGCGGCGTAAAGCTGGGGCGCTTAGCAAGCGCGGCGAGCGCCGCGCGGCGCTCTCGCAGATACCGGGGAACGGCCCAGAGTACGATGCCGGCAAAAACCACGGAGGTAATGAGGCCGAAGACGGCCAGGCCAAGGAGAGCGTAGGGCATGTCTGGGTTAAGCATACCGGGCAAGTCACCGAGTCAGCGAGCCGGCGTGCTGGCTGCTTCGATGCGGATTACGAAAAGCAGGCGTCAAAATGCCGGCGGGTGATTCATGTCACAGACAGGGGAGACAGGAGAAAGAACTCTCAAGGAAGGTGGCAAAAGTCCGCGATCCAAATCCGGCAACCGATGCGCCGGCCCAGAAGCCGGGCGAAGGCGCGGCCGGGAGAACCCCGCGCTATTACGCGCGCCAGCCGATTCTGACGGCCGACGGAACGATCTTCGCGTACGAGCTGCTGTTTCGCAGCGCCCAGGAAGAGGTCTTTCGGGGCGACGGTGACTCGGCGACCCGCACCATGCTCGACAACACCGTGATGTTCGGCGTCGAGAAGCTCACCGGCGGCCCGCCTGCCTTCATCAATTGCACGATGGAGGCCCTGACCGCGAAGCTGGTCGAGGTTCTGCCTCCCAAGCACACCGTACTTGAGATCCTGGAGACGCTGGAGCCGACAGCGGAGCTGGTCCAGGCGCTGCACAGCCTAAAAGAGCGCGGCTTCCGGCTGGCGTTCGACGACTTTGTATGGAAGCCGCAGTTGGCCCCTCTGGTCGAGATCGCCGACTTCATCAAAGTCGACTTCATCCAATCGGACCGCCGGGAGCGACTAGCGCTGATCGCCAGGCTCGGGCACCTTCCCGTGGAGTTTCTGGCGGAGAAGATCGAGACCAGGGAAGAGTTCGACCATGCGCGGGAAGAGGGGTTCACGCTGTTTCAGGGGTACTACTTCTGCCGCCCCACGCTGATGGCGAATGGCGAAATCCCACCCAACAAGCTCGCGCAGCTGAGGCTCCTGCAAAATCTTCAGCACCAGGACCTCGATCTGCACGTGGTCACCCGGCTTGTGGAGCAGGATCCGGCGATCGCATATCGATTGCTCCGCCTGGTGAACACTCCGGTGTTCGCTTACCACCGCGAGGTGCGCTCGGTCGAGACCGCGCTGATGGTTGTGGGAGAAAAGACATTTCGCCGCGTCGCCACCCTTGCCATCGCCTCGGCGCTCAGCGGCGACAACAATCCGGCCCTTCTGCGGATGGCTCTGGCGCGAGCCCGTTTTTGCGAGCTCGCTTCCCCGATCGGCGGGCTGGACGCGGCGGAGCAGCACCTGCTGGGCCTGTTCAGCCTGCTGCCGGCGATGCTTCGCGTCCCCATGGAGCAGGCTATCTCGTCGATCGAGCTGCGGCCCGAGATCCGCGCGGCCCTGCTCGGCGAAAAGACGCGCGAGCGCGGCCTGCTCTGCTGGATGGAGGCCAGCGAACAGGGCGATTGGCGTTCCTGCGATGCGGTGGAGCAGTTCTTTCACGCCGCCGAGGGCGGTCTGTCCCAGGCCGCCGCGGAAGCCGCGCAGTGGGCCGACACGGTCCTGGGTCTTCCCGGTTGAGCCGCGGCGCCGGGCCTGCGCTAGGATTTGCGGAGCGGCGCGGGGCGCGGCGGTACTACCGGCTTGCGCACGGGAACGATGGCCGCGGACGAGCCTGACGCAGCGGCTTGAAAGCGCGAAAGCATCTCCGAGCGCACGTACTCGACAAAGCTCTGCATCTGGCGGTTCATCTCTTCCATGCGCCCGCGCATCTGCAGGATGATGGCGATGCCGGCGATGTTCACGCCCAGGTCGCGGGCCAGGTTGAGGATGAACTCCAGCCGCTCCAGATCCTCGTCGGTGTAGAGGCGCGTGTTGCCCTCGGTGCGCGACGGCTTGAGCAGCCCCTCGCGCTCGTAGAGGCGCAGGGTCTGGGGATGGATCTCGTACATCTCGGCCACAGCCGAGATCATGTAGGCGCCTTTGGATTTGCGTTTGGTGGCCATACGTCTCTTACCCTTCAAATGGCCTGCAGTTTTTCCCGCCACCGGTCTGGCGTCATTTTGTATGGCTCCAGAATCCTCTTCAGATCGACTCCGGCGTTTCGCACAAAATAATAGCCGCGGTTCTTCCAGGAGTCAGTCTTCGCATATCCCTTCTTCTCCAAAACCTGCAGTGCATCATTGAAAGTCAATGCGTACACGTCGCTCTGTGCAGGCGTTTGAACATTCCATACATACGCAATAAGCAAATGAGGGACGCGCGCATATTTCTTGTCGAGCGAAAACGACTCCTGCGAAGAGGCCTTCAATTGAATCAGGCAGGGCATATAGTCTTTTGCGTCTTCGCCATCCTTATAGACAACCAGATCGACCCCCCTGTCCCTTACCGGCTGTGCTACTTCAAAACCGGCGGCCACCAAATGGGAGATGAGCAGGTTCTTGCCGAAAACTTCGGTCAGTTGTGAATCGCCCTGCTCGGACGGAGGCGAGTTGTCCGAGTCCGGCCCCTCCCCAAGGAGGGTCACGGCATGGCCTTTTGCGTACTGTTCGGAGTGTCTTCCGCGGACTGCTTTCGAGAAATCGAACCTGCCTCTTAATTCTGTTTCGCTCTTACTCACCTGAGATCTCATATTCCCTCCTTTCCCATGGTTCAGCGAGTCTGGCGCTGATCAATCGCAATTTCGTTCCGCGTTCGGTAAAAACGATGGTCAAAAAGCGCCCCTTTTCCGACCGGCCAATAGCAAGATACCGCACTTCGTCGTCACTGTGCTCGCGGTCGGGAACCTCAAGGTGCCTTTTGTCGCCGAATACCGTTTTGGCCTCGTCGAAGGAGGCTTTGTGCTTTTTGAGATTTGCTGCCGCTTTGGCCGGGTACCATTCAAATTCAAGCTCTCCGGTTCCTTCGGCCTCGTCATCATCTTGCACAGAATCCATTCGCCCACCACCTAAATTCCTAGCCGGGCTGGCGCTCACAGCTTATCAAACAGCGTCCGCCGCGGGTCGTCGGGGTTCAGCTTGGCCAGCTCCCGCATGATCTCGCGGCTGCGCTCGTCGCCCAGGTGCGGCACGGCGACCTCGACGATGACGATCTGGTCGCCGCGCTGGCCGGGATTCTGCGCGCTTTCGACGCCGCGCTCCCTCATGCGCAGCTTCTGGCCGCTCTGCGTGCCGGGCGGAATCTTGAGCTGCGCGCGGCCGTCGATGGTGGGAACATCGACCTTGGCGCCGAGGGCGGCTTCGGCCACGGTCACGGGCACGGTGAGGAGGATGTCGTCGCCCGTGCGGGTAAAGACGGGGTGCATGCCGGTGCGCACGATGAGGAACAGGTCGCCCGCCGGGCCGCCGTTGGCGCCGGCGTTGCCTTTGCCTTGCAGGCGGATGCGCTGGCCGTCGCGCGTGCCGGCCTTGATGCGGAAGTCGACCGACTCGGAGCGCGAGACCGTGCCCTCGCCGTGGCAGGTGGGGCAGGCGCTCGCGAGCCGCCCCGTTCCGTTGCAGCGCGGGCAGGTGATGTTGAACTTCATCCGGCCGCCCATCTGCACCACTTGGCCGGTGCCGTGGCACTCGGGGCAGGTCATGCCGCCGCCCTGGGTCGCCTGGCCGTGGCAGGTGGGGCAGGTCTCCTGGCGGTTGATCTGGATGCGTGCCTGGCCGCCGCGAATGGCGGTCCAGAAGTCGACTGCGGCCTGGTACTCGAGGTCGGCGCCGGGCTGGGGACCGTGCGGCTGCTGGTGCTGCGCGCCGGTGAAGATGCCCGAGAAGATGTCTTTGAAGCTGCCCCACGCCGAGCCGCCCGCAGCCTCGTGCTGGCCGGGAAAGCCGCCCGAGAAGCCGTTGAAGTCGAAGCCGCCGAAGTCGACCGGGCCGCGGCTGCCCGGGCCCTGCTGGCGCGCGTAAGCCTCGGCCGCCGCCGGGTCGATCTGGTCGGAGTAGAAGCCGACCTGGTCGTAGACCTTGCGCTTCTTCTCGTCGCTCAGAACGTCGTTGGCCTCGGAGATTTCCTTGAACTTCTCCTCGGCGCGCTTGTCGCCGGGGTTCACGTCGGGGTGGTACTTGCGCGCGGCTTTGCGGAAGGCCTTGCGGATCTCCTCCGGCGTGGCCGACTTCTTCACCCCGAGAATGGCGTAATAGTCTTTGTTGGTCGTGGTGGGCATGGGTGTTTTCTTATCTTAGCTCCGCTTCGACAGCGCGTTGTGCATGCTCTGCATGCGATTGGCCAAGCTTACGAATGGTTCATCCGCAGAGCCTCATGCAATGCGGAGGGCCTTCTGCACGGCCTTGGGCTCGCGGTCGATCACGAGCAAATAGGCGCGCGTCGGCCCCTCTGGCACGCGCCTTCCCTGCTCCCAGTGGCGCACGGTATTGACGCTGAAGCCGAAACTCACTGCGAACTCCTGTTGCGTCATCCCCAGACGTCCGCGGATCGCCTTTACGTCGATCTCCGGCGGAATGTGGACGACATAGGTGCCCTTCTTTGCCCTGCCCTCCGCAAAGGCCAGGGCCTGTTCCAGCCCGCGCAGGATGCGGTCAGCCACTTCTTTGCTCATTTCCTTAATCTCTCCCGCTTGTGTGCTTCGACAATCTGCTTTGTCACGTAGTGCAGCCGGTTGCGTTCTGCTTCGCTCAGATCCGTCTTCTCATTTTTTGCATACGCATCGAGGAGATAGAGCGGCATGTCCATATCGTGGAAAAAGTAGATCACACGAGCTCCGCCCCGCTTCCCGCGCCCCTCCAGTCCCCATCGCATCTTGCGGACGCCGCCAGTTCCCGGCACCACCACCCCCACCGTGGGATTGAAGGCGAGGTAGGCAACAAGCTCGTCTCGTTCCTCGTCGTTCATCAATCTGCGCGTGGCAGCAAGAAATGAAGCCATCTCAACGACCGCGATGGGGTCGAATTGGGCCATAGGCCATTGTAGTGCAATGCACTAGTTGAGGCAACTCGGGGTTTCGGCCCCTGGATGTCATGCGGCGAACCGCTCGATCTTGGGCCGCTTCCGTTTTGACGCCTGCCAGATGTCGTAACTCATCTGCAACTCGTACCACAGGCTGTCGTGCGTGCCGAGCGCGGCGGAAAGACGCAGAGACATTTCGGCGGAGATGCCCGAAGCGCCGTTGAGGATACGCGACAGCGTGGTGCGCGAGACGTGCAGCTTCCTGGCCGCGCTGGTTACGTCCATATCGCCCAGCGCGTCGCGCAAGACCTTTCCGGGATGGGGCGGATTGGCCATTCTCTTACTCACTTTGTGGCACCGATTTCCTGAAGGCGCTCGTAGAACTTCTTGCCCTCTTCTAGCAGGGCGTACGGCTCCAGCCCGACCCCGGCTGTACTAATCTCTCGAAACTTCTGAATCAGTCCGCGCGATTCCAGCCGTGAGAATGAACTTCGATACTCGAGATGCTTCGAGGCATGGAGAGCGCCGGACCTGACAAACTCATCCCAAACAGTCTGAAGCTGGCCAAACCAGTAGGTGGTGTCGCGTCCGCGCTGTTGATGTAGCAACGAACTCTGAGAGGCGCAAATCTTTCCCAGGAGCGCGATGTCCGCTTCTTTCAACTCGACTGCGGCGCTCATCATGTCGTCGAGGCTTTCGGGCTCGAGATCGCCTTCCATCACGCCGTTTGCAAGAATGAGCGCCATCCTCTCCAGTCGCTTTTTATCTTTCGTGCGCTGAGCCTGTAGCGTCGCAGCTTTAATTCCCTCAAGAAGTTCCTTGCTGTTCAACCGACGCTCGATTTCTTCGATCCGAACGCCTTGCGCTTCCAGATTCTTTTCGACCCTGGAAAGTGCGGCTTCGGTTGCATCACCGAGATGGTCTATATTCTCTTCAAGCGTCGCGACGCCAAGCCCAGAGGTAAACCTTCCTGCAATGCCGAGAGCTTTGGCAATACTGCCAATCGCTACTGATCCTGTGGCAAGGCTTATGGCCTCAGTTGTTGATGCGGCACCTTCAAGCAGGAGATTCACTGGCGATTGATTCTGCTTTTCAGCGCGCCGCATCTGATTGTCTACTGCGACTTCGTTGCCCGTGATCGTCATTGAAAATCACCATTCATCGCACTGAAGAGCAACCGCAGGTCCTTCGACTCCTCGCTTCGCTCGTCGCTCAGGATGACAGCGGCTGAGGAGGAGCTGCGAATTGGGGTGGGCGACATGATGTCGCCCACCCCGAAAGCTGTTGCCGTTGTCTACTCTCCCACCCTAAACGCACAGAACGGGTTTAGGATGGGGCACCCGCTGCTGTGCTACTTCCCGCTCCCGGGTTTTCGCCCGAAGGGCGGGATTGCCCGGACGGCTAGTCCTTATTTCTTCTCGTCCACGTCGACGTACTCGGCGTCGATGACTTCGCCTTCCTTCTTGGCTTCGCCGCCGGCCGCGCCGCCGCTGCCGCCGTCCGAAGGGCCGCCCGGCGCCACTCCCGGTCCGCCCTGCGCCTGCGGTGCGTTGGCCTTGTAGAGCACCTCGGCCAGCTTGTGGCTGGCGTGGGTGAGCTTGTCGTAGGCCGAGCGCAGCTCGGACGTCGACGGCGAGCCTTCGAGCGTCTTCTTGGCCTCGGCGAGCGCCGATTCCACCTCGCCCTTTTCCGGACCCTGGATCTTCTCGGCGTTGTCCTTGAGCATCTTCTCGATGTTGTAGACCATGCCGTCGAGCGAGTTGCGGGCCTCGATCTCGTCGCGCTTGTCCTTGTCCTCGCTGGCGTGGGTGTCGGCTTCCTTGGCCATCTTCTCGACCTCTTCCTTGGAGAGGCCGGAGCTGGAGGTGATGGTGATGCGCGTGTCCTTGCCCGTGGCGTTGTCCTTGGCGGTCACGTTCAGGATGCCGTTGGCGTCGATGTCGAAGGTGACCTCGATCTGCGGGATGCCGCGTGGCGCCGGCATGATGCCGCCCAGCTTGAACTTGCCCAGGGTGCGGTTCTGCCCCGCCATGGGCCGCTCGCCCTGCAGCACGTGCACCTCGACCTCGGTCTGGTTGTCGGCCGCCGTCGAGAAGGTCTCGGTCTTCTTGGTGGGGATGGTGGTGTTGCGCGGGATCATGGTGGTGGCCACGCCGCCCAGCGTCTCGATCGACAGCGTCAACGGAGTCACGTCGAGCAGGAGCAGGTCCTTGACGTCGCCGGCGAGCACGCCCGCCTGCACGGCTGCGCCAACGGCGACCACCTCGTCGGGGTTCACGCCGCGGTGCGGCTCGCGCCCGAAGATCTTCTTCACGAGCTCCTGAATTTTGGGCATGCGCGTCTGGCCGCCGACGAGCACAACCTCGTCGATCTGGCTGGTGGAGATGCCGGCATCGGCCAGCGCCCGCTTGCAGGGATCGACGGAGCGCTCGACGAGGTCCTCGACCAACTGCTCGAGCTTGGCGCGGGTGAGCTTGCGGACCAGGTGCTTGGGCCCGGAGGCGTCGGCGGTGATGAAGGGCAGGTTGATCTCGGATTCGACCGTGGTCGAGAGTTCGATCTTGGCCTTTTCCGCGGCGTCCTTCAGGCGCTGCAGGGCCATCTCGTTGCCCTTCGAAGTGAGGTCGAGGCCGTTCTCCTGCTTGAACTCGGCGATAAGCCAGTCGACGATGCGCTGGTCGAGGTTGTCGCCGCCCAGGTGGGTGTCGCCATTGGTCGACTTGACCTCGATGACGCCCTCGCCGACTTCGAGGATGGAAATATCGAACGTGCCGCCGCCAAAATCGTAGACGGCGATGGTCTCGTCCTTCTTCTTGTCGAGCCCGTAGGCCAGAGCGGCCGCGGTGGGCTCGTTGACGATGCGCTTCACGTCGAGGCCGGCGATCTTGCCCGCGTCCTTGGTGGCCTGGCGCTGCGCGTCGTTGAAGTAGGCCGGCACGGTGATCACAGCCTCGGTGACCGTCTCGCCCAGGTAGGCCTCGGCCGACTGCTTCAGCTTCTGCAGGATCATGGCGGAGATTTCCGGCGGGGTATACTCCTTGCCCTGCGCGATGACCCCCACGTGGTCGCCCTGCTGGACAACCTTGAAGGGGACCATCTTCATTTCGTCGCTCACCTCGTTGTAGCGGCGGCCCATGAAGCGCTTGATGGAGAAGACGGTATTCTCCGGGTTGGTGATGGCCTGGCGCTTGGCGACCTGGCCCACGAGGCGCTCGCCGCTCTTGGAGAAGCCGACGATGGAGGGGGTAGTGCGCGCACCCTCTTCATTTGCAATGACTTTCGGCTCGCCGCCTTCCATGACGGCGACGCACGAATTGGTGGTACCAAGGTCGATTCCGATGATCTTAGCCATGTTTTTGATCCTGCCTTCGGAGAAATGCTCAACGGGCTAGAATGCCAGATTGAGTGAGATGTTGTCAACTTTTTTGATGCTTTCGGCCTAAGGGTGGATGCAGAGTTGGGGCGGGATTCCGAGCACGGCGGCTTGTGTCGGCTACCGCAGGAATGGGAGGCTCGCTTGGCAAGAGACCAAGGCTTTGGCTTCGTAAGACGAACGCAGTAGCGGGTTTGTATCAGGGCATGGCTTCAGCCATGCCGAACAAGGCGCCGAACAGGGTCGGCCTTTAGGCCCTGCGCGACGCCTCCCTCTCTCAATCAGCATTTTGGGACAGTCAGCGCCCGACGGCGGCCAGCGCGGCGGCGAGAGCCTCCTCCGGCTCGGGACGGACGCGGAAGTCGGCGTAGGCCTGGGCGTAGAGGACGCGGTGGTCGCGGGCGAGAACGTAGGTGGCGGGCAGGATCAGGCGCCAGCTTTGATCGCCTCCTCTTTCGCTTCCCCCCTTTTCGGTTCCCCCCTTTTTTTCACTTCCATTGACGAAGGGGATATTGACGAGGATGGAGCGGTAGTAGTCGCGGTGGTATTGAGGGATGGTGTAGGCGAGGCCGAACTGCTCGGCCAGGGCGCAGCCGGCGTCGGTGAGGACGGGAAAGGGGAGCGAGTGCTGGCCGACCATGAAGTCGCTCTGGCGCGGGGTCTGCGGGCTGACGGCGGCCAGCAGCGCGCCGGCCTCGCGCAAACGCAGGTAGAGGTCGCGCCAGGCCTCGATTTCGGTGACGCAGTAGGGGCACCAGCGGCCACGGAAGAAATTGAGGACCAGAGGGCCGAAGTGAAGCAGGTCGGCGAGGCGAACCGGCCGGCCCGAGGAGTCGTTAAGGGTGAACTCGGGCGCGGTGGCGCCGACGGGGAGGATCTTCTCTTCGATCCCGGAGGCCAGGAGATCGGCGACGGCGCGCTCGCTGACGGCCATGCGCTCCGGCTGGACGAGGTTCCGCGTGTTCTGGGTGATCTCGTCGAGCTGGTCCTGGAGGGCGGTCATGCTTCGTATTCTCGCAGATGAATTTGCTTGCCGCGCACAGGACGCTGAACTGGCCGGCGCGTGCGGGCATCCGTAGCTCGTTTGGGCTACAATGTGTTTATGGCTACGAACGCAGTTGTCCGCTCCAGAATCGACGCCGATGTGAAGGACCGGGCTGCCGCGGTGCTTGGCGGCATGGGGCTTACGGTGTCGGACGCGATCCGCATCGTTCTGACCCGCGTGGCCAACGAGAACGAGCTCCCCTTCGACCTGAAGCCCAACAAGCTGACGCGCCAGACCATGCGCAAGACCGCCGAGGGCCGCGAAATTCATCGCGCCAAAAACGCCGCCGATCTCTTCCGTAAGCTGGGAATCTGATGCGGACGCCGACTTACTCGACGCAATTCCAGCGCGACGTGAAGCGGCTCAAGAAACGTGGCAAGGATCTCGAAAAACTGAAACGATTGATCGAGTTGCTGCTCGCGGCGGATCCCTTGCCGCCCCAATACAAGGATCATCCGCTCAAGCATGGCTGGGCAGGTTACAGAGATGCGCACGTAGAACCCGATTGGGTGCTGATCTATTCCGCGACCGAAAAGACGGTGCATCTTGAGCGCACCGGAACCCACGAAGAACTATTCGAATATTGAGATGGCCGGCGCGGTGCGGGCAAGACTGCGCGTGCTGTCGGTGATCTCGTCGAACTGGTCTTGGAGGGCGGTCATCGTGTTGGCTATCTCCCGAACCTCTGTTTGGCGCCCATGCCCGCCAGCCCGCCGCGCATCATGCTCCGGGCCAGGCCGCCCTTGCCCACCTGCTTGAACATTTTGGCCATCTGGGCGTACTGGCGCAGGAGCTGGTTGACCTCCTGCACGCTGGTTCCCGAGCCGGCGGCGATGCGCTTGCGGCGCGTGCCGGAGATGATCTCGTGGTTGCGGCGCTCGCGGGGCGTCATGGAGTTGATGATGGCTTCGAGGCGGACGAATTGCTTTTCGTCGACCTGGCCCGCGGCCTGCTGCATGCCGGCGAAGGGGCCGACCGAAGGCAGCATCTTCAAAATGCTCTCCATCGAGCCGAGCTTCTTGATCTGGCGAAGCTGATCGCGGAAGTCCTCGAGCGAGAAGCCGTCGCCGAGCAGAGCTTTCTTGGCCAGCTCCTCACTCTTCTTGCGGTCGAGCGTGGATTCGGCCTTCTCGATGAGCGAGAGCATGTCGCCCATGCCCAGGATGCGGCCGACGATGCGATCGGGATGAAACGGTTCAAATTGGTCTGATTTTTCGCCCACGCCGATGAACTTGATGGGCTGGCCGGTGACGTGACGGATGGAGAGCGCCGCGCCGCCGCGGGCGTCGCCGTCCATTTTGGTCAAGACCACCCCCGTCAGTCCAAGACGAGAATGAAAATCCTGGGCGGAGTTGACGGCGTCCTGGCCGGTCATGGAGTCGGCGATGAAGAGGATCTCCTGCGGCGAGAGGAGCTTTTTGAGGCTCTCCATTTCGGCCATCAGCTCTTCGTCCACGTGCAGGCGGCCGGCGGTGTCGACGATGAGCGTGTCGCAGCCCATGATGACGGCCTCGCGGCGGGCCTCCTTCGCCAGACGCTCGACGAGCGCGGAGCCGGCGGGCTCGCCCTTCAGGTCGCCTTCGTAGAGGCGCGTTTCGACTTGTTTGGCGACGATCTTTAACTGCTCGCGCGCGGCGGGGCGGTAGACGTCGACCGAGACCAGCATGGGCCGGTGGCCGCCCTTCTTGAGCCATGCGGCCAGCTTGGCGGAGGTTGTGGTTTTGCCGGAGCCCTGGAGGCCGGCCATCAGGATCACGGTCGGCGGCTTTGAGGCGAAGTTGAAGCGCGCGGTGTCTTTGCCGAGCAGCGCGACCAGTTCGTCGTGGACGATTTTGACCACCTGCTCGGAGGGCGAGAGCGCGGTGAGGACTTCGCTGCCGACGGCTTTCTCGCGGATGTGCTCGATGAGGTCGCGGACGACGTTCAAGTTGACGTCGGCTTCAAGCAGGGCGACGCGGATCTCGCGCAGAGCTTCGGCGATGTTCTGTTCGGTCAGCGTGCCCTGGCCGCGAAGGCTCTTGAACACGCGCTGCAGTTTGTCGGATAGGTTTTCGAACATGGGTCCAGTTCAAGTGTACCGAAGTTGCTGAGCGCAGGCACGGAACGAGAGTCTGGCCTGTTCGCAGGTTCGGTCCCGTCCTACACTGATTTAAGGAGCAATCGATGAGCGACGGTGAGGAAGAACGCCGGGAACAGGAACTGCGCCGCCAGTGGGAGAAGGAGAAAGACCGCGAGGACCGCGGCGAGCACTATCCCGTCGATCCGCGGCAGCCCGAACGCCAGGAGTCGTAGCGCCTCGGCGCATCGAGCCTGCTCTCCATCGCCGCGCCGATTAAGATACATTCATGCCCGCTTATCGCAGCCGCACATCGACGCATGGACGGAATATGGCCGGGGCGCGCAGCCTGTGGCGCGCCACCGGGATGCAGGAAGGCGATTTCGGCAAGCCGATCGTCGCCGTCGCCAACTCGTTTACCCAGTTCGTTCCCGGCCACGTGCACCTGAAGGACCTGGGGCAACTGGTGGCCCGCGAGATCGAGAAAGCCGGCGGCGTGGCCAAGGAGTTCAACACGATAGCCATCGACGACGGCATCGCGATGGGCCACGGCGGAATGCTCTACTCGCTGCCCTCGCGCGAGGTGATCGCAGACTCGGTGGAGTACATGGCGAACGCGCACTGCGCCGACGCGCTGGTGTGCATCTCGAATTGCGACAAGATCACGCCGGGAATGCTGATGGCCGCGCTGCGGTTGAACATTCCGGCGATCTTCGTCTCCGGCGGGCCGATGGAGGCGGGCAAGGTGCAGGTGGGCGGCAAGACGATCGCCGCCGACCTGATCGACGCCATGATCGTGGCCGGCAATCCGGCGGTGAGCGACGCCGAAGTGGCCGAGTACGAGCGCTCGGCCTGCCCGACCTGCGGATCGTGTTCGGGAATGTTCACGGCCAACTCGATGAACTGCCTGATGGAGGCGCTGGGCCTCGCGCTGCCCGGCAACGGAACGCTGGTGGCGACACACGCGGACCGCGAGATGCTGTTTCATGAGGCGGGCCGGCGGATCGTCGAACTGGCCAAGCGCTACTACGAGAAGGACGACACGAGCGCCCTGCCGCGCTCGATCGCTTGTTTGGCCGCCTTCGAGAACGCGATGACGCTGGATATCGCCATGGGCGGCTCGACCAACACCGTGCTGCACCTGCTGGCGGCGGCGCAGGAGGGCGAAGTGCCGTTCACCATGGCCGACATCGACCGGTTGTCGCGGCGCGTGCCGAACCTGTGCAAGGTGGCGCCCTCGTCGCCGACCGTGCACGTGGAAGACGTGCACCATGCCGGCGGCGTGATCGCGATTCTTGGCGAGCTGGACCGCGCCGGGCTGATCCACCGCGACGTGCCCACGGTGCACAGCGCCGCGATGGGCGATGCGATCGAGAAGTTCGACGTGCGGCGCGCGCCGACCGCCGAGGTCAAGGAGTACTACCGCGCGGCGCCGGGCGGCATTCGCACCACGCAGGCATTCAGCCAGAGCGCGCGGTATCCGGAGCTCGATCTGGATCGCGTTCAGGGTGCGATCCGCGACGTCGAGCACGCATTCAGCAAGGACGGCGGGCTGGCCGTGCTCTACGGCAACATCGCCGCCGACGGCGCCATCGTGAAGACGGCCGGCGTGGACGCGTCGCGGCTGACCTTCAGCGGGCCGGCGCGCATCTTCGAGAGCCAGGACGAAGCGGCCGAGGGAATTCTCGGCAACAAGATCCTCCCCGGAGATGTGGTCGTGATTCGCTACGAGGGACCTAAAGGCGGGCCCGGCATGCAGGAAATGCTGTACCCGACCAGCTACCTGAAATCGAAGGGACTGGGCAAAGCCTGCGCGCTCATCACCGACGGACGCTTTTCTGGCGGATCGTCGGGACTGTGCATCGGGCACATCTCGCCGGAGGCCGCGGAGCATGGCGGCCTGGCGCTCGTCGAAGAGGGCGATCGCATCGAGATCGATATTCCCAAGCGCTCGCTGCGCGTGGCCGTGAACGACGAAGAGCTTGAGCAGCGGCGCAAGGCGATGGAAGCCAAAGGCGCGAAGGCGTGGAAGCCGGCGGCGCGCCAGCGGGTGGTCTCGAAGGCGCTCGAAGCCTACGCGGCCATGACCACCAGCGCGGCGCGCGGCGCGGTGCGGGACGTAGAGCAACTTCGCAAGTAATCGAAAATCTCCCAGCGCGGTGTTGGCCCGCGGGCAAGAGGCACGATGAGAGTTTCGATGATTCTGGCGCACCCTCGGGCCGGCAGCTTCAACCACGCCATCGCCTCGACCACGCAAAGCACTCTCGCTGAGAACGGACACGAAGTCACCCTACACGACCTGTACGCCGAAGGCTTCGACCCCGTTCTGCCGCACGCGGAGATTCCCGCAGCGGGCGAGCTTGCGCCGCAGATCGAAGCCCACTGCCGCGAGATTTCCGAAGCGGATGGGATCGTCGTGATTCATCCCAACTGGTGGGGCCAGCCGCCGGCCATTCTCAAGGGATGGGTGGACCGCGTTCTGCGCGCCGGCGTTGCTTACCGCTTCCTCGAAGGCGACAGCGGCGAGGGCGTTCCCGAAGGACTGCTCACGGCGGAGAGCGCCGTAGTGTTCAACACCACGAACACGGAGGGGGCCCGCGAATTCGAGGTCTTCGGCGATCCACTTGAGACGCTCTGGAAGAACTGCATCCTGCGCTACTGCGGAGTTCGCCGGGTGGAGCGCCGCAGCTACGGAGTGGTCGTCACCAGTACACCGGAACAGCGCGCCGCGTGGCTCGAAGATGCGGCCGGGACGATTCGGAGCGTGTTCCCGTCCTGAGCGCGGAACTGGGGCCCGCGGGCCGCGGACTTTCTTGCGGTCGCAGCGAGCAGCTTGCGCGCCGGCCCCCCCGTGAATCGTTGACCCGAACCGGTGAGTCATGTATGAATTGTGGCGAGATGCCAAGCCCAGGTCGCTTTCTATTCTCTAGCTCGACGATCTCGAAGGGATCGAAATGCAATCCAAAGCAAAAGCCTATTTCCCCGCGCTTCTTTGCGCGCTGACGCCGGTTCTCTGCTTCATCCTGGCTCATGCCTGGGCAGAGATTGGCATCCTTCTCGACGACTGGTCCTACATCAAGACCGCTGAAGTGCTGGCTCGAACGGGCCACCTTGCTTTTAACGGCTGGGCGGCCCCGATGCTCGGCTGGCAGGCATATTTCGGAGCGTTGTTTGTCAAGCTTTTCGGCTTTTCCTTCACGGCGGTCCGGTTGAGCACCTTGACCGAGGCATCCGTGACGGCATTCCTGCTCGAGCGCACCATCGTGAGGATCGGCGTTAGCGAGTGGAACGCTACGGTCGCGACCCTGACGTTCGTTCTTTCGTCAGTCTACCTTCCTTTGACTGCCGCGTTCTTGACGGATGTGTCCGGTGTCCTTTTCATTGTGCTCTGCGCCTATTTTTGTTTGCGCGCCGTTGAGTCGGAGACCCAATGGTCCGCGCCGGTATGGATCGTCCTCGCGGCGCTGTCGAGCGCATTGGGGGGAACGGCTCGCCAAATCGCGTGGCTCGGCGTGCTGGTTATGGTTCCGTCCACACTGTGGCTGTTGCGGCGGAATCGGCGCGCGCTGGTGCTTGGGGGCGTGGCCTGCATCCTTGGCGCCGGCTTCGTCTTTGCGGCAATGCGCTGGTTTGCTCACCAACCGTATACGCTCCCTGAACCGCTGATTCCCGGCAGGATCGGATTGGAGTCCTTGAAGAATCTCGAATACTTTGCGCTGGGAGAGTTCGGAGAGCTTCTGCAATTGCTGCTTCCCGTGCTGCTCGCGTTCGCCGTTCCCCTGCGCAACTGGAATCGCCGGATGGCTGCCGTGTTCGCAACTGGTTCACTTTGTTTTGTACTGCTGGGAACGGTCCTTTCCGTCGCAGACAGGTCAACTCAATTTCACTCGCCGTTTTCCGTGAGCGCCATCTTGTCCCATTTGCTCCAGGGCCTGAATTTAACTTTCGCCCCTCGCGTTCGCGTGTTGGGCGCTTACCAGGCAGTTCTCTGCTTAAGCACGGGGGCAGCGATCGTTGGGTTTTTGAGCTTAGCAGCCAACTTAGTGGCAGGCACGAAAAAGCCCGCGGCTCCTGGCCGGAAGAAGATGCCGGTCTCATGGCAGAAACTGGGTATCGTGCTCGGGCCTTTCACTTTTGCCTATTTAGGCCTGCTGATGCCGAGGGCTGCCTTTGGGCAATTCTATGCCAGGTATTTGTTGCCGGTGGCAGCGATTTGCTTGCTGGTTTTGAGCCGCTATTACCAGGAAAGAGTAGAAGCAAATCTGCCGATGGCCAGCTTTGTTCTAGTCGTTCTGATCGGCGCGCTCAGTGTCGTATATACGCATGACAAATTCGCAATGTACCGCGGCTGGGCGGCCGCGACCGATGAGATTCGGTCGGCTGGTGTGCCCGCAACTGCCATCTGGGGGCCAATGGAATTCGAGGGCTGGACCGAAATCGAGGAGGACGGACATATCGACGACCCGAAAATCCGCGTCCCCGACAACGCCTACACGCCGCCACGAGCACGCATGTTCCCTCCTACCTGCAGGGATGACGGCGACAGAGCGCCGCTAAGTTTTCTGGACCTTACCCCCGCCATCAAACCCGTCTATGCCACTTCCTCAAATCCGGAGGACTGCGACGGACCGGCCGGATTTCCGCCCGTGATCTATCGCACCTGGATGACTCCGCACAATCATCTGGTTTACATTGTCAGGGCGCCAGCAGCATTGAGCCGTTGACGCAGTAGTTCAGTTCTGTGGCGCGACCAGGTACTGCTCCAGCTTTCCGTCGGGATAGGTGTAGGTAGTCAGCCGCAGATGCCTATCCGGGTATGCGATGTCGAAGGAGCGGAAGGTCATTCCGCCGCGTAGCTCCTCGCCGGTCTGGCGCAGGCTGAGCGGCTCGCCGAGCGGGGCCAGGCTGGACTCAAAGTCGGCGATGGCCTCGGGCGTGAAGTAGTCGCTGAGATTCGGCGCAAGCAGCGTGCGGTCGATGCGGCCCTGCTGGAGCCCGCGATAGAAGGAGAGCGCCTGCTGCTCGGCCGGGCTGAGCGCATCGCCGGCAACCAGCGGCGCGGCGAGCCGAGCAATGGCCGAAGCGGCGCCGACCGCGTCCTGGTTGGTGAGCACAACCACGGCCGCGCCCGAGTCGACATAGACGGCGTTGTCGGAGACGAAGCCGGAGACCTCGCCCGAGTGCTCGATGGAGCGGTGGCCGTTGCGGTCCATCACCTCGACGCCAAGACCGTACTTCGTGCCGCTGCCGTTCTTCAGCTTCACTTCGGTGAACATTTCCTCGTAGCTCTCGGGCTTCAAAAGCGATTGAGCGATCAGGCTCTGGTCCCATAGAGCCAGATCGTGCGCGGTCATGGCCAGCTCGCCGGCGGCGAACATCCAGCCCGCTCCCTCCTTGGGCGCGATGCGCAGAGGCCCCAGCGCGTGGCGATAGTAGGCGGTGGCGTCGGGCGGGTTGAGCTGGTTCTGGTCGGAGTTACCCACCGAATTCATGCCCAGCGGCCGGAAGACGTGCTGCGTGAGGAAGTCGAAGAGCGACTCGCCGGAGATGGTTTCGACGATGCGGCCGACAATGACGTAATTCGTGTTCGAATACTGCCACTCGGCGCCGGGATCGAAGTCGAGCGGCTTTCTGGCCCAGGTGTCGAGGATCTGCTGCGGGGTGGTTGGCGCGAGCATCGGCGTCATCACGTAGTCCTCGGGCCAGTAGTCCTGGTAGCCGGAGGTGTGCGAGAGGATCTGCCGGATGGTCACTTCGTTGCCCCGCGTGAGGCCGGGAACGTACTTGCCGACGGGATCGTCGAGCTTTAGTTTGCCCTGTTCCTGGAGCATCAGGATCGCAGCCGCCGTGAACTGCTTGGAGATCGAGCCGATGGAGTAGCGCATCTCCGGCGCGGCGGGAACGGCCGGTGAGGAATCGGTGGCCAGGCGCGCGCTGCCGTAGGCGCGGGCGTAGACCAGTTTGCCATGCTGGACGACGGCGACCGAGGCCGAGGGCACGCCGGTCCGCGCCAGAACCTGCGCGGCGATGCGGTCGATGCGGCTGGCGAGATCGGGCGCGATCGCGTCCGCAGTCTGCGCAGCGGCGTTCGTCGCGACTAGAAGCGATATGAGAACGAAAAACAGAAATGTCTTCTTCATGAGGGGCACTTCCCTTCTCATTGCAAGTTCGGCCTTCAACACGGCAAGGCACAGGGGCTCAAGCGAAACCAGGGTGACTGCACCCCGAAGCCGCAACGCACAAGTCGACGCGACCCCAAGGAGCGGCGACCCTGCACAAGACTCAATAGGGTACACCGACTCTGGGTTCGCTCTCGAGCCCTCATCGATTGTCCTGCATCCCGGTGCAGGATCGAAAGTCGCGGCCCTGTCCCGAGCCGTCCCGCAGAAGTTTGCTGGGAATGCGATAGCCTGTGCTAGGCGGGCCACGCAACCCTGGCGCGGCCAAAACCTGCCGGAGGCCGAATGCAGCGCCTGATCGAAGGACATAAGCGGTTCCTCGCCGAGGTGTTTCCGGCGCGCAAGAACGACTTTCGCCTGCTGGCCGAGGGCCAGTCGCCGGGGTGCTTGTTCATCACCTGCGCCGACTCGCGCGTGCTGCCCGACCTGATCCTCGGCGCCCAGCCGGGCGATCTGTTTATCGCACGGAGCATCGGGAACGTGGTGCCCCTCGCGAGCTCGGACGCGGACGGCGTGACCGCGACGATCGAATACGCAGTCGAGGTGCTCAAGGTGCGGCACGCCATCGTCTGCGGGCACTCGGACTGCGGCGCCATGAAGGCGGCGCTCGACCGCGCCAGCCTCACGAATCTGCCCAAAGCGCGGCGCTGGCTCCAGCACGCGGAGGCGGCCTTCATCCACAGGCAACCGCCGAATCCGGCCGACGGCGACGGCGCGGAGCTGGCGTCGCTGATCCGGGGTAACGTGGTGGCGCAGCTCGCCAACCTGCGCGCGCAGCCCGCCGTCGAGCTGGCGCTGGCCAAGGGCCGCCTGACCGCCCACGGCTGGTACTACGACATCCTGACCGGGCGGATTGAGGAGTACGACGAAGCCCGGCAAGGGTTCGTGCCGCTGGCGTGAGACGCCCTCTCACTTTTTGCCGCTCCGCCGATATCACCCAACAGAGAGAGGCGGCCGAACCGCAATGGCAAACCGAGTCAGCGTCGCGCGCCTGGAGGCGCATTTCTTCGAGTTCCTTGCGCGCGTTTGCCGGGGCGAGGAGTTTCCGATTACGGAGAAACGAAGGACCGTTGCACGATTTATACCCGCGCTAGGGGCCGGCTTCGACGCCCATCGAATCAAAGTGCTGGGGGGCTCGCCGCTCTTGAGCGACGAGGAGCCTCGATCGATGCCCTGCGCGCAGCCGCAGAGCGGCGCCACCTGTAAAGGAAACGACTGGCTTCTGGCTGGCGGCGTGGATGCGGAGCGGAATCCCTGATATCGGTTGCGCACGACGAGCGCCGGAGAATCGATGCACAAGGCTAGCGGGCGGGTGTTCGGGGATGCGCCGTAGCGCGCTTCTTACTTCTTGTCCTCCTGCCTGAATGCCGGGTTAGTGGCCAGCCCTTTGAGCTCCGTCTTCACGGCCTCTGAAGTGTCGGGCGAGGCGATCAGGTACTCGATGTAGTCGGCGGCCAGCGGGTCGGTTCGCTGGAACGAGCCGAGAGACCAACCCGCGGCCCCGTAGCCAACAGCACCGCCGATCGCGGGGGTCCACTCCTTGGGCGGATTCGAAGACTTGCGCGCCTTGTCAAAATCCTCCCAATCCGGGCGCCACGCGAGCGCGGTCGAAATCTTTTGCACTGGTGCCAGATGGCCGGTTGTCATGAAGATCGACCACAGCATATCGAGACGCGTGCCGATGTCTTCGACGTGCGAAAAGTCGAACGGATCGGGAAGAACCGGGTGATTCGCGAACTTCTGCCTGTCCTCTTCACTCATTGTCTTGAGAGCCGGATCAATGTCGTAGCCGGCGCCAAGCAGAACGAGCAGCCCGAAGGCGCGCGTGAATCCTGTTTGCGACGCGGCTCTCGTCATGAAGTCCTTCGCTGCTGCCGGGTCGGCCTTGAGCGCGGCCCCGATCAACGCGGCTGTGGTTTCGAGGGACCCAGTTTGGGCACGGTATTTTGTGTCGGCAGCAAAGTACTGCAATAGGGGAAAGAGCCGCGCCGGATTGGGCTGGTAGTGATAGCCCATCATGTATTTCTCGAGTTCGTCTCCATCCTTAAAGGTTCGTTTGCTGCCGGTGTCGAAGCTCTCGATCTGGATCGTGGCGCTGGTGAACTTCTTGTGGCCGCCGGGAGTTTCGGCTTCGGCGTCGATGGTGGCCGAACCGTCCTGCGCGTCGTCGGGGACGCACCAGTTCGCGGCGGAAGCAGCGAGAGAAGCCGACGCCATGTCGGGGAGTGGAACGCCCGCGTAGAGCAGCGCCGCATTGATCATGTCCTCGCCTTGGGGCTTCATTCGCTTGATCGAGGCAAGCGGCGCCAGCGGGTGGTCCTGCGCCTGGCCCGCAAACTCGACGCGAAAGGAAAGCTGCGTCTTCTCGAGAACGGCGTCGCGGTCGTCGCCCGTGACAACGATCCCGATACGAACGCACTGCCCGGGATTGAGCAGCTTGAGATTCTGCGGCGGGTTCGCGATCGGCGGAGTATGCGGCCACTGCTCCAGCACCACGGACTCCGGAAAAATCATGATCTGCTTTTCGATCTTCACGGGGATCGGTTTATGGCGAGATTCGCTCCACGTCTGCGCCTGCTGCGAGGCGGCGGAAACGGCGGCGCACAGCAGGGCGACGCCTGCCGCAATCCATTTCGCGGTCAAAACCCGTTTGGATTTCATGATGGCAGCCAGTAGAGCGCAATTCCGAACGGAACGCAAGTGGACAGCGCTGAGATCGGTAGAGGCCGGACGGCGTTTGGGCCGCGGCCGGAAACCGGTCAGTGCTTCGCCATGATGTCCGGGCCGGTGCAGCGCGGATCGGCGCTCGCCGTCGCCGATAGCATGGTGAACGAGTTGTTCCCTTCCTCGATCTGGAAGTAAGTCGGACTGTCCGGGCGCGAATTGCCCTTGTCGTCGACCCATTCTTCGTCGAGTTCCACCTGATAGTGCGCCTTGGCGTCGGTGCAGCCGCGAACCGGACCGAACGCGAGCAGCGGGGATTCCTTGGCATTCGGATCCTGGAGCGCCATGATTTTCCCGTGCACCTGCTCCAGTTGCTGCAGACCGGATGCCGCGCTCCATCGCGAGGCATCGTCCCACTGCGACTCAAGCCACTCATCGACGAAATCGCGGCCATTGTCGGCGATGGGCTGCACGCGAACCAACTGGCTGCCTTCCAACTGAAAGCGGTAGATCACCGGCCGCATGACGATGTTGGGGTCGATGCTGGAGCCCGTCATGCGCAGCTCGAAACCGCCCGGCTCGGGCTTCATCACGGAGTCCGTATCGCGCCGGTAGTCGAGATCCTTGTGAAATAACGCCTGCTGCGGCGTCGCATCCGCCGAGGGTTCCAGAAGATCGATGTCGAAGGCGCTCAGGTTCGAGGTGCACCACGGATGCCCGTGGGCCACTGCAATGAGCCCGTCCTTCGCGCCGGCCCGCGGAAGCACCTGGTAGTCGAAGAAGTCACCGAACGCGGCGTCGACGCTGTCGTACGCCGGGCTTTCCCAGCGAAGGACCTGCTTCCATGCGCCGCCGCTCTGCTCGTACGCGAGAAGTATCGAGTCGAAGCCGCAGCCGATTCCGAAGTTGAGCTCGACGAGGAGAATCTGCGGCTGGTTTGCGGGCCGGGAGACTTTGACTTTGAGGCCGCTTCCGTAGACCTGGTCGAGCCGGGGCGGTTTGTTCGGGTCGTAGACCTCCTCCACCTCGGGCTGGTTGGCGTCGAGCAGCTTCGCGAGCGTGGTCTCAAGGCTCTTGGGATCGGCATTCGCCGGAGCGCATGCAACGGCGGCATCGGCGAGCGCTGCAAGCGCGTCCTTGAAGTCGCCGATCTGGTTCTGCAGCGGGGCGGGGACGTCCTCGTCCATTTCGTCCTCGAGCTTGAAGGCCAGCAATCGCGATTGAACGGCTTTGACCTGCTGGACCGCGGCCTTCAGGTCGGGCTGTGCGCAGGGCTGGGCGGCGAGCGCGGCGGGAAACGCCAGGAGAAGCAAGAGGGTGCAACGAGCGGCCTTCATGGCCGTCAGTATAGCGCCGATTTCAGTGCGCGCCGGGCGGCGGGGCCGCGCCCTTGGGCGGCTTCTTGAAGAACCACGCGGACGCGGCACAGATAAAGGCCAGCACCGCGGTCCAGCGGAAGACGTCGACGTAGGCCAGCAGGCCGGCCTGCTGCTGCATGAGCATGTAGACGAGGCCGAACGAGCCGGGGCGCGCGGCGGCCGGGCCCATGTGCTGGCCCAGGTAGCCAGCGATCAGCGCGGACTTCTGCTGCAGCTCGGCGGTGGTCGGCGTCAGGTTGGCGGCCAGCGTGCTCTGGTGCATCGCGGAGCGGCGAATCAGCGCCGTGGTGGCCATGGCGATGCCGATCGAGCCGCCGATGTTGCGCAGCATGTTGCCCAGCCCCGTTGCCGCGCCCATGTCCTTATTGGAGATAGTGGCCATCATCATGGTCGACATGGGCACGAAGACGAAGCTCAGCGCGAAGCCGGTCAGGGTGATGGGAATGAGCAGCGTCCAGGGGCTAATGGAGAGGTTGACGGTGCCGAAGATGAGCGAGCAGATGCCGAATCCGATAAAGCCGATGCAGAGCAGCAGGCGGTTATCGATGCGCGACCCCAGAATGCCCACCACCGGCGAGCCGATGAACGAGCCGATTCCGCGCGGGCCCACGACCACGCCCGCGGTAAACGCCGTGTAGCCCAGAATCTCCTGGTAGTAAAGGGGCAGGATGGCGATGGTGATGTAGATGCACATGCCGAGCATGGCCACCAGGAAGCAGCCGGTGCGGAAGTTGCGGTCCTTGAGCACGTGCAGGTCGACTAGGCCCCTGGGATTGATCCAGGAGCGCCAGATCCAGAGAACGAGCGAGACGATCAGCGCGGCCACCGCCCAGCGCACCCAGACCGCGCCGAACCAGTCGTCCTCCTGGCCCTTGTCGAGCACGATCTGCAGGCAGCCGGTCCAGACGACGAGCAGGCCGAAGCCGATGTTGTCGAACGGGCCGACCTTGGCGTTCTTGATGTAGGGCGGGTCATGGACGAAGCGGCTGATCATGATGACCGCCAGGATGCCGACGGGAATGTTGATGTAGAAGGCGTAGCGCCAGCTCCAGGTGTCAGTGAGCCAGCCGCCCAATGTGGGGCCGATCACCGGGGCGACCACGATACCCAGCCCGTATGCGGCCATGGACATGGAGCGCTTTTCGACGGGGAAGCTCTCCAGCAGGATGGACTGCGACAGCGGCTGCAAGGCGCCGCCTCCGGCGCCTTGCAGCACCCGCGCCAGCAGGATGACGGCCAGCGATGGCGCCGCGCCGCAGAAGAACGAGGCGATGGTGAACAGGATGACGCAGGTGAGCAGGAAGCGCTTGCGTCCGAAGCGGCGGGCAAACCAGTTCGAGGCCGGCAGGATCACCGCGTTGGCCACCAGGTAGCTGGTCAGCACCCAGGTGGCCTCGGAGTTCGAGGCCGACAGCGAGCCGGCGATATAGGGCAGCGCCACCGACGCAATGGCCGTGTCCAGCACCTCCATGAAGGTGGGCAGCATGATGGAAAAAGTGACCAGCCACGGGTTCACACCCTGGGTCAGCGGGTAGCGGGCTCTTTGGGCGGCGGTCGTCATGGGCGGCGGCTCTATTGAGGGTAACCGACAGCCCGTCCCGGCCGGTGTGACCCCGCCCACGAACGTGGCTCCGCGTTGCAGAAATCAGGGAAATGCTTTACGGTCGATGGTGTGACTCCCCGGATCCGGCCGCAGGCGTCTCGAGTGGCGGCGGGAGATTCGTTCACGCGACGTTGTCTTTCGCATTCCTGGGCGTGAGCTCCGTCGGCGCCACTTCGGGACCCACTCCAGGCTTCCGTGTGGAAACGGCAAATGCAACCTTCGAGCAAGTTTCCGTCTTCATCTCCCCCCGTGCGCATCGATGAGCTGACGGCGGAGGAGCGCGCGGTGTATGCGACGCTGAAGCCGGAGCTGCTGCCCCGGCACGTGGCCATCATCATGGACGGAAACGGGCGCTGGGCCGGGCGCCGCTCGCTGAAGCGCTTTGTGGGCCATCAGCAGGGCGCCAAGACGGTGCAGTTCGTCATGGAAACCGCCGCCCGCATCGGGCTGCCCTGGCTCACGCTCTACGCGTTTTCGATCGAGAACAATCTGCGCCGGCCCCGCGCCGAGGTCAACTTCCTGATGCGCTTGCTCAAGGTTTACCTCGACAACAATCTGGAGCGCATGACCCGGAACAACATCCGCTTCCGCACCATCGGCCACACCCACGAACTGCCTCCCGAGGTGCAGGAGAAGCTGCTCCACGTCGAGCAGGAAACGGCGCGGAACACCGGCACCACGCTGACGCTGGCCCTGAACTACAGCGCTCGCTCCGAGCTGGTGGACGCCTTCCGCGCCCTGGCGGCGGAGATGAAGGCCAAGCATCTCAAGCCCGAGCAGATCGCCGAAGAGGACATCCACCGCCATCTCTACACGTCGCACATGCCGGACCCCGACCTGCTGATCCGCACCTCGGGCGAGCAGCGTCTTTCGAATTTCCTGCTGTGGCAGATCGCCTATACCGAGATCTTCGTCACCGAGCGTTACTGGCCGGACTTCCAGGGCGTTCACCTGCTGGAGGCCATCGCCGCCTACCAGCGCCGCGAGCGCCGCTACGGAGCGATCGGCGAGGGCGGCGGCGAGGTGGAAGAGAATCCCGACCGCATCCGCATCGCGGTGAGCTGAGCGGCCTGCGCAGCCCGGACTACGATGTTCCACTTGCCTTCAAGACATTTACGGCGCTCATGACGCTACCGATTGTGCGCGCTTCATGCCTCGCCCCCACCCCGGCGGTGTATTCTCAACCGTGAATGAAACGTGTCGTCACGGCTGCGATCCTGATTCCGGTTGTCCTGGTTCTTGTGTTTCTAAGTCCCAGACTGCAATGGCTCTTTACGCTGGCCGTGGTCGCCGTTTCCGCGCTGGCCGGTTGGGAATACCTGACGTTGAGCCAGCGCTGCGGCGCCAACCCGCCGCGGGTCGCGACGATGGCGGCGCTGCTGGCGCTCTTCGCGGTGAACTTTCAATGGCCCGACCAGACTCCCTCCTTCTTCGGCGTCCTGGGCCTGGGCCTGTTGGTTTATTGCACCTTCTTCAAGCCGGTGGAAGAAACGATCGCGGCGGCCTCGGCCTCGATCTTCTGCCTGCTTTACACCGGGCTCACGCTGATCGCGCTTCCCGCTCTGCGCGAACAGGCCAACGGGCCTTCGCTGGTGGCGTTTCTGCTCTGCGTGGTCTGGTCCGGCGACACCGCCGCCTACTACGTGGGCCGCAAATGGGGCCGGCACAAAATGGCGCCCAAGATCAGCCCCGGAAAGAGCTGGGAGGGCGCCGCGGCCTCGGTAGGCGGCAGCGTGCTGATTGCCGCCGGTCTTGCCGGTCTGGCCGCCCTGCTGCAGCAGCCCTGGGATTCGATGTTCCTCTCCTGGCTGGAGCGGGTTTGCCCGACTGCCATCCTCTCTTATCCCGAGGACCTCTGGTACTGGCTGGGACTGGCCGCGCTGGTCAATGTTGCCGGGCAGGTGGGCGACCTGGCCGAATCGGCGCTGAAACGCTCGGCAGGCGTTAAGGACTCCGGCGACCTGCTGCCCGGCCATGGCGGCGTGCTGGACCGCGTCGACGCCCTGCTGCTCGCCGCACCCGTGCTCTGGTACGCGCAGGTGATCCATCAGAGGTTCTAAAATAGCTCCTAGCTGCTAGCCTCTAGGTCGTTCCAGGAGCCGCGAACGCCGGGACTTCTGTCTTGCTCTTCGGCTGCTCCGATTCCTCGACTTCAATGCGCAAAGTACAGTTGTCGCGGGTGCAAAGGCGGAAAGCTAGAAGCTAGAAGCTAGAAGCTAGGAGCTAGAAGCTAACTTGAAGCGACTCGCCATTCTCGGTTCCACCGGCTCCATCGGGCAAAGCACCCTGTCCATCGTCGAGCAGTTCCCCGACCGCTACTCCGTCGCCGCTCTGGCCGCCGGCCGCAATATCGACGAGACCTTCGCGCAGGCCGTGCGCTGGCGTCCGAAGGTCGTGTCTCTGGCCACCGAAGCGCTGGCCGGGGAGCTGGCCGCACGGCTGCGCCAAGCCGGGGTCACCGGGATCGAGACCGTCCACGGCTCCAAGGGCACCATCGCCTGCTCCACGCTGCCGGAAGCCGACTTCGTGGTTTCGGCCATTGTGGGCGTTGCCGGGCTCGAGGCCACCCACGCGGCCATCCTGGCCGGCAAGCCGGTCGGCCTGGCCAACAAAGAGTGCATGGTCGCAGCCGGCGAGATCCTCACCCGCGCGGCGCGCGAGCGCAAGGTTCCCATCCTGCCCATCGACAGCGAGCACAACGCCGTCCACCAGTGCCTGCGGGTGGGCGCGCACCACGAAGTCAAGTTCATCTGGCTGACGGCTTCGGGCGGGCCGTTCCGCCAGCTTCCGCTGGATCAGTTCGCGGCCATCACTCCCGAGCAGGCGCTCAAGCACCCCACCTGGGTGATGGGCCGCCGCATCACCATCGACTCCGCCACCATGCTGAACAAAGGGCTCGAAGTCATCGAGGCCTGCCGGCTCTTCGACGTCGGCCCCAACCAGGTGCGCGTCACCATCCATCCGCAGTCGACCGTGCACTCGATGGTCGAGTACGTCGACGGCTCGATCCTGGCGCAAATCTCGGTCACCGACATGCGCCTGCCCATCCTCTACGCCCTGGCCTATCCGGAGCGGCCCGCCTCGACGCTGACCTTCGACCTGGCAGCGCTCCGCCATCTCGAGTTCGAGGCCCCCGACTTCGCCCGCTTCCCCTGCCTCCGGCTGGCCTTCGAGGCCGCCGAAAAGGGCGGGGCTCACTGCATTGCCCTGAACGCGGCCGACGAGGTCGCCGTCGAGGCCTTCCTCGAACGTCGTATTCCGTTTACCGGCATCCCGCGTACAATTGAAAAAGTCCTCTCGGTGACCCCGGAGACGCACCCGGCCACGATCGCCGAGGTGCTGGCTGCCGACCGCGAGGCAAGGGAACTGGCCCGGGTATCGATTGCGTAAACGATAGTGCAAGCTGTCGTTACTCAGGTTTCATGCATCGGGACCTGGCGCGCTCTTCACGTTTCTGCCGAAGGATAAAATCGAACATCTATGCACGCATTTCTGGTTTCTGCCGCCGCATTTATCGTCCTCGTCGGGGTCATGGTCGTGGTGCACGAGTTGGGGCACTTCACCGTAGCCAAGCTCTGCCGGGTACGCGTCGAGGCGTTCTCTTTCGGCTTTGGGCCGCGGTTGTTCGGCGTCACCTATGGCGAGACAGAGTACAAGATCTGCCTGCTGCCGCTGGGCGGTTACGTGAAGATGACCGGCGAGGCCTCCGAGCAGAACCTGGAAGGCACTGGTACGACAGAAGCCGTGGACCTGGCGGGCGACCCCGGCGCCTTGACGTCGCATCCCCGCTGGCAGCGCATGTTAATCGGCGTGGCCGGCCCGGCCTTCAACTTCCTGCTGACCCTGGTGCTGATGTTCTTCTATTTCGCCGCCTTCAACGAAGTCCCGTCGGTCACGGTAAACACCACGACCGTCGACTGGGTCATTCCCGGCTCGGCCGCGGCGGATGCCGGCATCCAACCCGGCGACCAGATCGTGCACTTCGACACGGCGAATCACCCCGACTGGTACGACGTCCTGGCTCATTCGCAGGTCAGCGCGAATCAGACGGTTCCGGTTTCAGTCCTTCGCGATGGCAAGACGCTCGATCTGTCATTCCACGTCCCCTCTTCGGCCAAGAACGAAGACTTCGACTGGGGCGACGAAGGCCTTCTGCCACAGTATCTGCCTGGACCGATCGCGGTGGACGAGGTGCAGGCAGGATATCCCGCCGCGCAGGCGGGCCTGCGCAACGGCGATGCCATCGCCGCCGTCGACGGCCATGCCTTCCATAGCGTGGGTGCTCTGCTGGCCTATATGCAAGTGGGAAAGGGCAAGCCGATCGTGCTCACCGTGGTCCGCAACAGCGCCACGCTCAACCTGGTCGCGACGCCCGCCAAGCTCGATGCCTATTGGAAGCTGGGCTTTTCCGGCGTCCTGCCGCCCATCCGCCGCGATCCGCTCTCTCTGCCGTCGGCGGCGAGCAAATCGCTCGACTTCTTCCGCGACAACTCCCTGCTGGTGGGCGAGGTGTTGCAGCGCCTCTTTACGCACAAGCTTTCAGTCACCCAGCTCATGGGGCCGGTGGGCATCGCGCGCGCGGCGGGCGAGGCAGCGGAGATCAAGAGCTGGCAGCCCAAGTTCATGCTGGCCAGCGAGATCAGCCTGCAGTTGGGAATCCTCAACCTGCTTCCGTTCCCCATTCTCGACGGCGGCATGATTGCGCTGCTGCTGATCGAAAGCGCCATCCGCCGCGACATCTCGATCGCCATCAAGGAGCGCATCTACCAGGCGGCCTTTGTGGTGCTGATGGCCTTCTTCGCCTTCATCATCTTTAACGACGTGAGCAAGCTGCCGCTGTTCCAGCACATCAAGCCGTAACGGCCGTGCTTCGTGTACCGTGAATCGTGATCGTCGTGACCCGTGCCCGACCCACGAATCGCGAATCACGAACCACGACCCGCGAAAGACGCCCATGCCCGTCACCACCGAAGTCCGTGTGCGCTACGCCGAAACCGACCAGATGGGTATTGTCTACTATGCCAACTACCTGGTCTGGTTCGAGCTGGGCCGCGTGGAACTGCTGCGCTCGCTGGGCCTGGCCTACTCCAAGCTCGAAAGCGACCACGGCTGCATCCTGCCGGTCATCGAGGCGCGATGCCGCTATCGCGCCCCGGCGCGCTACGACGACCAGATCCTGATCGAGACCCGTCCCGCCATGCTGCGCGGGTCGGTGCTCAAGTTCGCCTATTGTATCTACCGCAAACCCGACCAAGAGGGGAAAGAGGCCGAGCTCCTGGCCGAGGGCGAGACGACCCACGTGGTCTGCGACAGCGAGTTGAATCGCAAGCATTTGCCCGAGCGCTACGCCGCGGCGATCCGGGCGATGATGGCGGAGAGCTAGTTCGCGGCGTTTCTGATTCTTTTCGTACGGCAATCGAGGCAGGTAGTGACCAGGTTGTCGACGCTGTTGTCGCCGCCCTCTGCGACCGGCCTCACGTGGTCCAGCGTGGCCGTGAAGCGCGTGAGCTGCTTGCGGCAGGATCGGCAGAGGTGGCCGTCGCGCTCGTAGACGCGAATGCGCGTCTCCTGGGGGACGTCGCCGCCGCTCGAGCGCGGAAACTTCAGCTCCAGTTCCGGCTCCGGCTCTTGCGTCCGGCGCTCCGCGCGAGCCTTGCGGCAGGCCTCGATTTCGTCCGGGATCAGCACCCGGTAGAGCGTGCCGTCGCGGTTCGGCTCGCCCTCCTTCCGGATGGCGCCGATCGTCTCCAGAGCCTTCAGCGTCTCCTGCACCTTGCCCAGCGAAACCGGGTTCTCCTCGAGCTGCGAGTAGGAGGACTTGACCACGGCCGTGCGCAAATGCCGGTTGCTGACGCGCAGGCGCGGGTCGCCGTCCTTGGCGATCGAGTGCCGGAACAAAAACCAGTAGAACGCCGCGTCGTACGGCGTCAGTTGCGGCTGCAGGTCGTCGACGATCTGCTGGATGATCGAGGGCAGCTCGAGGGCCGAAAAATCGCGGTCCCCGCCCGGAGCGCCCGGCCTCATCTCCGCTTCCAGCTCGCCCAGCAGCCTGCGGATCTGCTCAAGACGTTCGTTCATCTTGCACAGCATTCTACGCCGCAAATCCGCAACATGGCCGGGACATTTTTCCGGCCGATCCGCGGCCTCCTCGCATTCTCTGGCTCGCCGCCAGCTATGCTATTCGGCATGGAACTTTTCTTCGCGGTACGTGGATCGGAAAAGGGCGGCTACGTGGCGCGCGCCCCCGGCCACTCGATCGTTGTCGAGGCCTCGGGCTGGACTGAACTGGCTGCGAAGACGCGAGCGGCGGCGGACAGGCACTTTGAGAATTCGCCGGTGCGCCCGGACCGCATCCGTCTGCATTTTCTCAAGGACGAGCTGACCGACGCCCGTTCCGGCGAGGTGCTGCGGGAAAACGATCCCGGCTCCTGGCTCAAAGAGATGGAACCCACATCGGAGACTCCGCCGGAACTTCAGCCGGTGCTCGCCGAGCTCTCGGCGCGCGAGCCCATCTTTCACCGTCCCGAGTTCGGCACTTCGCGCGCGGACTTCGAGCGCATGACGGCGGACGACTACTGGGAGACCGGCGCCTCAGGCCGCCGCTACTCCCGGAAATCGGTGCTGTACGGGCTGGAGGAACGCTTTTCGGCCCCGCACGCCGACGTTTGGGAGACGAGCGACTTCCACTGCCGTAAGCTGGGCCCGGACACTTACCTGCTCACCTACACGCTCTTGCAGGACAACCAGCGCCTGACGCGCCGCGCGACCATCTGGCAGCGCACCGCCGAAGGCTGGAAGATCGTGTACCACCAGGGAACGATTGTGCAGGACGCCTGACCCGCCGCTCAGCGCACCACCACGGCCATCGCGAATCCGTCCAGTCCTTTGACGCCCACGGTCTGCAACGCCACGGCGCTCAGGCGCGGATTGGCGGCCATCATCTCCAGGCATTTGCGCGTGCCCACGATGTCGGGCGCTTTGCTCCTTGCGTCAATGACCGTCCCGTGGCGCGCGACGTTGTCGACGACGATCGCCGTTCCGCGGCGCGAGAGCTTCAACGCCCACTCAAGATACCGCGGGTTGTTTTCCTTGTCGGCGTCGATAAAGATGAGATCGAACGGACCGGCGCCCTCGGATTTGAGCTGGGGAAGGCTGGCGAGCGCCGGGCCGACGCGAATTTCTACGCGCCGTTCGAGTCCCGCCCGGCGCAGGTTCCCGCGCGCTACCTCGGCATGGCGGGGGTCCAGTTCGAGCGAGACGATCCTGCCGCCCCTGGGCAGAGCCCGCGCCATCCAGATCGTCGAGTAGGCGCCGAGGACGCCAATCTCCAGCACGCGCCTGGCCTGCAGCATCTGGACGAGAACCTGGAGGAATTTGCCCTGCAGCGGGGACACATCGATGGCTGGCAGGCGCGCGTTGCGGTTGGCCGCAATCGCGGCGCTGAGATGCTCGTCCGCCGGGGCGAGGAGCCCGGCGAAGTAATCATCGACATCGGCCCAGAGGGGTCTTCCGGAATTCCGCCGTGGCATCTACTTCTCCCGCGCTACCACGAAGTCGGGCATCCAGAGCAGGGCGCGCTTGAATTCGGTGTCCGCCAGCGGCTCCAGCGCCTGCCGCGACTGTTCCGCGTAGCGGTCGGCGGTGGCCATGGCGTATTCCACCGACCCGTTGCGCACCAGGATCTCGCGGATCTGCTGCCGGCTCACGTTCTCGAAGCTGCGGTCATCGAGCACGCGGCGGATGGCCCGGCGATCGGAGGCCGTGCCGTGGTCGGAGGCGTGAATCACGGCCAGCGTGGCTTTGCCTTCGCGCAGATCGCTGGCCACGGGCTTGCCCAGCACCTCTTCGGTGGCCGTCAGGTCGAGCACGTCGTCGACGATCTGGAAGGCCTGCCCGACGGTGCGGCCAAACGTTGCCAGCGCCGTTTCCTCTTCCTCGGTGGCGCCGGCCAGCATCGCGCCCAGGCGCATTGAAACCGAGAAAAGGCAGGCTGTTTTGCGGTAGATGAGGTCGTAGTACTCGGCCTCCGAGACCAGCTTGCCCAACTTTTGAATCTGTAGCAGTTCGCCCTCGACCATCTGCTGGGCGAGGCCGATGAGCAGGTCGAGGACGCGGAAATTCTGCTCCTCGAGCGTCACTCTGAAGGCCTGCATATAGATCCAGTCACCGGCCAGAACGCACTTCTCGTTGCCCCAAGTGGTGTTGGCCGAGGGCCGTCCGCGGCGCATATCGGCGCCGTCGATGATGTCGTCGTGGACCAGCGTAGCCGTGTGCACCATCTCCACCACCGCGCCCAGACGGATGGCGCTCTCGCCGAAGAAGCCGAGCTGGTGTGCCGAAAGAAGCAGAAGCGACGGCCGGATGCGCTTGCCGCCGCCTTCGCGCAGGTATTCGGCGATCTCGGTGATGGTGCTGACGCTGGACGCCGCATCGCGGCCCAGTTCCTGCTCCACCGCGACGAGGTCCTCCCGCAGCAACTCGAAGACCTCCCTCGCCATGGGGTTGGTGATTGTGCTCAAAGTGCTCCGATTCTATAGCATCGTCAGGGGGAATGGCGACTGGTTTTGCCGCCCGGATGTCTGGTACGCCGGGCCGGAGTCTCGATTCCGGGGGAAGTGGCCGCGCCGGTCAGTTGGTGCGGTAGTTCGTAAACTGCAGCTCCAGGCCCATGTCCTTGCCGCGCAGCATGGCGATGATTGCCTGCAACTCGTCGCGGTCCTTGCTTGAGATTCTTACCGTGTCGCCCTGAATGCTGGCCTGCGCCTTCTTTTTCGTTTCCTTCACCAGGCGCACGATCTCCTTGGCTTTTTCCACCGGGATGCCCTGCTGCAGGCTGATCTTCTGGCGCACGCTCTGGCCGGCCGCCGGTTCCACTTTGCCGTAGGTCAGATTTTTGAGCGACACGCCGCGCCGCACCAGCTTCTGCGACAGAATGTCCTTCACCGCTTCCAGCTTGTACTCGTTGGCCGAGGCTAGCTGGATCGCGTCGTCGCCTTCCAGGTTCACCTCGGAGTGCGTGTCCTTCAGGTCGAAGCGCTGGCGAATCTCTTTCACCGCCTGGTCGATGGCGTTGCGGACCTCCTGCAAATCGACCTTGCTCACCACGTCGAATGAATTGTCCAGTCCCATATTTTCCGATCCTCGAACGGCCGGGTTGCCGCTCATGGTACGTATATCAGTTTCTCACTATTTTCAGGGCGGGAAACAGCCGGAAAAAGTTCGCGGTGGTTGCAGCGGACAGATCTTCGGGCGTGACGTTCTTGAGCCCGGCCATCACCAAGGCCGTCTCCACCACCCAGGCCGGCTCGTTGCGCTGGCCGCGGCGGGTGGCGGGCGCCAGCCATGGGGCGTCGGTTTCCACCAGAATCCCATCCAGCGGCATGCGGGCGGCCACGTCGCGAAGCGGCTGCGCCTTGGGATAGGTCAAATTGCCGGCGAACGACACCAGGAACCCGAGGTCCAGCGACCGCCGCGCCTGCTCCCATCCCGCGCCAAAACAGTGCATGATGCCGCCGAGTCCGGTTCTCCTCCAATGCTCGTCCAAAACCAGAAAGAGATCGTCCCATGCGTCGGCGGTCTCCTTCGTGCCCCGGCAGTGGATCAGGATCGGCCGCTTGCGCGCCGCGGCAACCTCGAGCTGGCGGATGAGAGCTGCCCGCTGCACGCCGTGCTCCGCGCCCTCGTGATAGTAGTCGAGGCCGATCTCGCCGCAGGCGATCACCTCGGGCTCCGCCAGCAAAGCGTCCAGCCTGGCCAGCGCTGCGTCGTCAGCGTCCGGCGTGCTGTGGGGATAGATTCCCGCGCTGGCGAAGAGTTGGGGCAGGCTAGCCCCGCTCTCGCGCCGCGCGTTGAACTGGCGGCAGACGTCGAGCGCCTGGTGCATCTCCGCCGGCCCTTCGCCGATGCCGATCGAGAGCACCGCGCCGACGCCCGCCTCGAAGGCGCGCGCAAGCATCGCCTCGCGGTCGTCTGCGTAACGCTCGCTGTCCAGGTGCGCGTGGGAATCGATCAGCAAATCCGCCTCTCAGCTTGCATGGGGAATCTCTGGGCCACAAAGTTCAGTTTAGTGCAACGAAGCGCGCGCCCATCGGTCCGCGCCGCACCAGCCATTGCCTTGCCCGCTCGTCTACCATCGGGTTAGCCCATGCCCTCCAAATCCAAACTCGGGCAGAACTTCCTCGTCGACGCGCAGGCCGCGCAGCGGATCGTGGCCGCGCTGGGCGACGTTGCCGGCCGCACCGTCGTCGAGATCGGCCCCGGCCGCGGCGCCATCACCGGCCCGCTGGCCGCGCGCGCCGGTCACGTGCTGGCCATCGAATTCGATCGCGAGCTCGCCGCCGGCCTTCGCGAGCGCTTCGACACCGAACGCCTTACGGTGGTCGAGCAGGATGTGCTGCAGTTCGACTTCGCCGCGGCCGCGGCCCAGGCCGGCGCGCGTCTGCGCGTGGCAGGCAATCTGCCCTACTACATCACCTCGCCGATCCTGACCCGGCTTGCCTCGAGCCACGCGGCTCTGGAACTGGCCGTGCTCATGGTGCAGCGCGAGGTGGCCGACCGCGTGACCGCCGCGCCCGGCTCGCGCGACTACGGTCTGCTGTCCGTCGCAGTCCAGATGCACGGCCCCGTCGAGCCGCTCTTCACGCTGCCGCCGTCGGCCTTCTCGCCCCAGCCGCAGGTGCATTCCACGGTCTTTCGATGGCGGTTCGCGCCGCGCTTCGCCGAGCTGAGCGTGGACGAGCCCGCTTTCCTGCGCTTCCTCCGCCAGGCCTTCGCGCAGAAGCGCAAGACCCTCTCAAACAACCTGCGCGCCGCGGGATTCGCGCCGCAGGCCGCGGCCGCCGCGCTGGCCGCCGCGGGAATTGGCCCGCTAGCCCGCGCCGAAGCCGTGCCCGTTGAAGCCCTGGCCGCGCTACTGCGCGAGTTGGAGCAGCGTTAGCAGGCACAAACGGCACGAAGCTCAATTTGCCCGTCACAGGCCCGGCGCGATCCGTCCGGGCGCGATTCCCGCCGATGCGATCGCCGAGGTTGTCCCTCCGGCCCGCACAGCCGGCGAGGAATTGGGGAGGTAGATCACTCCGTCCTGGTTCTCCAGAACCGGCTGGTAGTATTCCCGGATCGCGGCGCGGATGGGTGAAGCGAACAACTCTGCCCTTCTCTCGCCATCCAGCGGGCCGTCCAGTTGCACCGCGCCGTACTGCTGCCTACGCAGGGCGTCGACCAGCACGCCGGCGTCGAGGCGGCCAAGGCCGATCATGCGTGTGGCGTTGAAGGGGTCGTAGACGTAGGGCTTGCCGGCATAGTAGCAGCGCAGCAGACTCTCGCAGAGCGCCGGCCCGGGTTGATCGCGCAGAAACGCCACCTCCGCGTCGAAGCGGGCTTGCTCGGCGGAGAACTGTTCCAGAGCCCGCGGCGGGTCCCAGTTCACCGGCCGCGCGGCGCGGTCGTCGAGCGACGGCACCACCAGCCAGGGAATCAGCAGCCATGCGAACAATGCCAGCGGAGCCCATGCCAGGCGGCGGTCCGGCGCGTCCTCGGTGCGCGCGATGAAAATTCCCACCAGGATGCTCATCGCGAAGTACGATCCGAACAGGGCGTTGATCGAGACCCCTTCGCCGCCTCTGAAGTACACGCCAAGCAACAGGCTCAGCGCCAGCAGCACGGCGGCCATCCTCAGCGCCGGGTCCCTGCGCAATCGATAGCCGGTGGAGAGGCTCAATCCCAGCGGCAGCAGCAGCGGAGCCAGTTCGACCGCCGACTGCTGGATTGCCTTCTGGAGCGAATACCCTCTAGGCGCCAGCAGGTCGTCGAGAAAATACCGTCCGCCGAAATGCAGTTGCAGGCCCACCGCGGCGGCCAGAAGAATCGCGCAACTCGCGCCGAACCACAGCGCGCGGCGCGGCGCCGTCCACAGCAGGTAAGCCAGCGCGGCAAGCGGGAACTCGATGGGGTTGTGCTTGATGGAGAACGCCGCCACGAACAGCAGCGCGGAAAGCGCCAGCCCGCGCCGTCTGCCGCCATACTTCAGGCAAACCCACAGGCCCGCCAGATAGAAAGCGTGGGAAAGCATCTGTGGGTCGTCCGCCCCGACGTATGCCGGATAGTCCGCGGCGACCGAAAACAGCGCCAGACAGAAAAGGCCCGCCAGCAAGGCCGGCCGCCGAGCCCTGGTGAGCCGTTGCACGATGGCCGCCACCAGCAGGCACGAAATGCAGAGCGCGAGCAGCGAGAGCACCCGCGCGGTGAACAGATATTCGTGCGTCCAGCGATGCAGTTGCGCGACCAGAACGTACGACAGCATGGGGTAATTGACCGTGGTCCAGCCGGCCTTCTGGGAATAAAGCGGCAGATGATTGGCTTCCATCGCCGCATTCCACACGTTCCAGCCTTCGTTGTAGTTCATCTCCACGCGGAAGAACGCGCGCGCCAACGGAACAGCGAAGGTGAGCAGCGCGAAGCCCAGGCAGCAGGCCGCGACCCGCCGCCTGAGCGCGGCGACCGGAAGGCGCTTCGGCGCCGCATCGGCCGCCCGACCGCTTCGCGTCTCGTCTTCTGCCGGCATCGGGACCTCCGTCTAGACCGCGGTTGCCCGCGCCATCGCCGGGTGCCGGCTTCATCCGGCGCGGACTGCGGCGGCGGCGCGCAAAGCGCACACTTCCCCGCGCAGTCCGTAAGGGCTGTTTGGCGTCGAACTTTCCGGGAACGACTCGCCGCAGAGTCCGGAGAATCGGGAGTTGAGGCGCCGTTCGCTTGGGTACTCAATCTGACGGAGAGTTGCGGCCGCTTGCTTACACCGGCATCTGCGATGCGTCTCTTGAGACAGTTACCATTACGCGCACGAATCCGCCGCAGCCTTCTTCCGGCCGGCAAGCCACGGCGCGCCGGGTTCCCATCGAGCGCTCGTGCGCGTAATCTATCAGGAGGGGAATGCGCGATTCAGGCCCTGGCGCGGGTTTTATGGTGCAATTCCGGAAGCCGAAGGCCTCGCCCGCGCATCTTGCTGAGTAGGACGCGATGAATCCAGTCACCGCACACCACGCTCGCGAGAGCTCGTTTCAGGAGACGCTGCTGAGCGCGCGCCGCACCATGCTCCTCAGCGAGATCCTCAAGATCGCCGGCGACAGCTTCCGCACCAGCAAGACGCGCTTCGCTCTCACGGCGCTGGGCATGGTCATCGGAACCGCATCCGTGATTCTCGTCGTCACCATCGGATTGACGGGCAAGCAATACGTCCTCGAGTTGCTGCAGAAGATTGGCACCAACCAAGTCGAGGTGGAATATGCGGGCGGGGGCGCCACGGCAGGCGACCGGGTGCGCAATTACGACGGTCTCACGCTCGAGGATGAGAAGGCTGTGGACCAGCAGGTGCCCGGCGTTATGTATTCCTCGCCGGTGCTCACTATGCACAACCGCCTCAGCTTTCCCGGCGGCCTGCAGAAGGAGACCGTCGAGCTGGGCGTGAGCCCGCAGTACCAGCAAATCCGCAATCTGATTGTCACTGTCGGCCGTTTCTTCGACGACACCGACGATACGGCGCATATCAAGTGCGCCGTGGTCACGCAGCCCTTCGCCAAGGAGCGCTACGGCAGCGACGATGCGGCAGTCGGCCAGACCTTCCAGATCCTCGGCATACCGTTCACCATCATCGGCGTCTTCAAGGAAAGCGTGAACGACTTCGGCCAGTCGGAGATCGAGGACGAGACCGTTCTGATTCCCTACTCCGTGGCGCGATACTTCACCGGAACCGAGAGGGTGAACCAGATTTACTTCTCCATGCAGAGCATGGACGAGGTCCCCAGCGCTTCGCGGGAGGTCATCCGCGTGATCTCCGCGCGGCACCGGGCAAACTCCGTCTACAAAGCGCAGACTCTCACCGAATTGCTGGTCACGGCGGCCAAAATCGCCGATGCCCTGACCGCCATGCTGGTGCTGGTGGCCGCGGTCACGCTGGCAGTGGGCGGCGTGGGCATCATGAACATCATGCTGGCCAACGTGCGCTCCCGCATCCGCGAGATCGGCATCCGCAAGGCGCTGGGCGCCACCAACCGCGAGATCAAGCTGCAGTTCCTCACCGAGGCCGTTCTCATCTCTCTCGCCGGCGGCCTGGTGGGCAGTCTGCTTGGCTTCGCGATTCCCTTCTCCATCCGCCTCTTCACCGACTACGACTTCCCCTTCTCCTGGCTTTCGGTGCTGATCGCGCTCTCCGCGGCGGTTCTGGTCGGCGTCGTCTTCGGCACCGTCCCCGCCACCCGCGCCGCGCAGATGGACCCCGTGGATTCGCTCAAGTATGAGTGACGCCGAGCGGAAAGAACCAGGCCCCGGCGAGGACCCGGGCGGCGACCGTCCCACCGGCCCCAGCCTCACGCTTCTCTACAGCCTGATCGGATTGGCGCTGGTCGCGGCTGTCGGTCTGGCCGCGCTCATCGTACTGCCGTTTTATCTGCGGCGATAGAGGTTAACTTCGCGCGTCGATGGCTCGCGCGACGGCTCCGAGTTCCGACAATCATGGTTTGCTTCTAGCTCGGATCGGCGGCCGATTCCGCCCGTTCGGCAATCAGCACGGGAATCCCGTCCACAATCGGGTAGGCGCGGCGGCAGCCGCCGCAGATCAGCCGCGCGCCTTCAAGATGCAGTTCGCCATGGCACGCCGGGCAGGCGAGCTGGCTGAGCACGTTTGTGTCAAACCGTTCCGGCATGGGCGGCTGCGCAGGCATGATCTGTCTCCCGCAACGATCCCTTAACGAATGAGCACCGGCAATCGCCAGCTGCGTACCGCAAAATGCTCAATGAACCACAGCGTCGCTGCCTGCAACCGCGCCCTGCTCCGGCCGTGGCTTGGGCCGAACCGCAAAGGCCTGCTCGATGCTGGCGTTGGCTCCAGAGCGCGAGAACTCGTACGCCACCCGGATGCCGTTAAAGATGGCGCGGTCGTTCGACGAGCCGTGGCCGATGATGCAGACCCCGCGCACGCCCAACAGCGGCGCTCCGCCGTACTCGCGGTAGTCGAGCCGCTGGCGAAAGTCGTTGAACGCGCGGCGCGAAAGCAGCGCGCCCACCTGCGCCGTCACCGTGCGGGTCAGAGACTGGCGAAGCACGTCGCGTACGAAGCGCCCCACACCTTCGCTGGTCTTCAGCGCCACGTTGCCCACAAATCCGTCGCAGACGATCACGTCGGCCAGGCCGCTAAAGATGTCGCGGCCCTCCACGTTGCCGATGAAGTTGATGGGCAGGGCCTTCAAGAGCGGCTGCGCCTCGCGGGTCAGGTCGTTGCCCTTGGTCTCTTCTTCGCCGATGGAGAGCAATCCCACGCGCGGCTGATGGATCTTGAGCACGGCCCGGGCATACATCTCACCCATCACGGCAAACTGCTCCAGATTGTGCGCCTTGCAGTCCACGTTGGCGCCCACGTCGAGCAGCACGCAAGGGTGGCCCTTGGAACTGGGCATGGGCGTTGCCAGGGCCGGCCGGTCGACGCCGGGCAGCGCGCCCAGCACCATCTTGGCGGTGGCCATGGCGGCGCCGGTGTTGCCGGCGGTCACAAATCCCGCCGCAGCGCCCTCGCGCACCAGCTTCAGGCCCACGCGCAGCGAGCTGTCGCGCTTGGTGCGCACGGCGTGGGCGGCCTTCTCGTCCATCCCGATCCGCTCCGAGGCGTGGTGAATGACGATGGGCAGGTCTTCGTCATCCAGAAGTTCGTCGAGCTGATCGTGCAACTCGGCTTCCGGCCCGACCAGATGCACCCGCACGGGCAGCGAGCGGCAGGCGAGGATGGCTCCCCGGATCTCCGGCTCGGGAGCCTTGTCGGAACCAACGGCGTCAAGCGCGATGTCGGTCAGCATTGGAGTCGCCGCGAACTACTTTTCTTCCTTCACTTCCAGCACGGCCCGGCCCTTGTACTCGCCGCACTTGGGGCAGGCGCGATGGGGCAGCTTCTTCTCGTGGCAGTTCGGGCACTCCGACAGCCCGACGGCGGTCAGAAAGTCGTGGGCACGGCGAGTGGCGGTACGGCGCGTCGAGTGGCGCCTCTTCGGATTCGGCATGATCGAGTTCCTTTCGATTTCGCCCGCCGGCCAGCCCCGCGGGCGCCCCATCTGGAGCGCGCCGCACCGCTTCTTGGCCAACTCTCGGCAACTGGCGGCGCATCCAGCTCTAATGGGCTGATTTTTCAGGACTTGCTCGGGCCGCGACCCTTCGCCAACCCTTCCCAGCGGGGGTCGTTCCGACCCTCCTCGCAGGAGCAGGGATTTGTGTTGCGGTTGGCTCCGCAGTGCGGGCAAAGTCCCTTGCAGTCCGGCTTGCACAGAGTCCTGACCGGCAGGGACAAAAGCACCTGCTCGCGCAGCACATCCTCAAGCAACAGGCTGTCTTTTTGATAATACCCGATTTCGGTCTCCGACGCCGTGATCGACCGTTCCGGGCCGCCGCCATCGGCTCCGAGGGGACGAAAGATCAGGTCGAACTCGGCGGTCAGCGGGATCTCGACCGGCTCGATGCACCGGGCGCACGGAACCTGGAACCTCCCAGCATACTGGCCCTTCAGGCGGATGTCGGCCACAATCTCGCGGGGTCCGCGGTGCTCGTGAATCACCTCGGCGCTGCCGGAGGCGGCCAGAGCGCCCGCCTGCTCGGCTTCCTCACCGAAATCGATCCTGCCGGGCGAGAGATCGAGGTCGAATTCGATCGGCTCCCGCTCCAGTTCAACGATTTTGAATTCCATGGTTATGAGCGTAAAACATTTTCCAAACCGGCGCGGCGAAAATCCGCCTTCCATGTCTCCGCCCAGGCAACGCGCAGGGTTCTCCTCTGCTTGCGAGCCGCAAAGCCGCTCGATTACTCTCGACGTTAGCATCGGCTTCCGTGCACCGATCGAGCTGGTGCGCGGCGGCATTTTTGCGAAGGGCGAGGCCGCTGGAGCGCACGGTCTCGGAAACGCATAAAAGGGCAAGTGCGGTGGCGAACCATGCATCATGCTGGTTTGCGGAGTGCGGCCGGAAGCATGTCCACGCATTGGGGTCTGGCCAGAATCGGATTCATCGTTGCTGCCTGCGCAGGGGCGGGCGGTCTGACCGTATGCTCCGGCGCGTGGGCGGCGTGCACCGGCCCGGCTTCGCTTGAGGCCCGGATCCACACCCGTCCAGATGCCGATGCCTATGCTGCTCTGGGCGCATGGTTCGACCAGAACCGCCAGGCTGAGTGCGCGGTAGAGGCCTATCGCTCAGGGTTGAAGCTGGCCCCGGACTCGGCTCAACTTGACTACCTGCTGGGCCGGAGCCTGCATGCGGCCGGCCGCCTGCAGGAGGCCGTCGCGCCCTTGCAGCAAGCCGTCCGGCTCGATCCCGAGAAGTTGAATGCGCGCCTGCTGCTGGGCGCCGCGCTGGCCCAGCTCGGCCGCAACCAGGAAGCCCTCATCGAATGGAACGCCGCGCTCCGGATCGATCCCGGCTCGAAGGCCGCGCTCGACGGCCAAGCCAAAAGCCTGATGGCCGCCGGAGATTACGAAACCGCGATCCGCAGCCTGCGCAACGCCGCACGCGACCAGAGCATGACCCTCGATCTGGCCCTTGCCGACCGGAAAACGGGCAGGCTCGACGAGGCCGCACAAACACTCAATGAAGGCCTGAGCGCCGATCCCGGCTCCGACGCGCTGACCGCGGCTTTGGTTTCCCTTCTGGTCGACGAATCGCACTATGAGGCAGCAACCACGCTGGCGGAGAAGATTGCCCGCGCGAAGCCCAGCGACCTGGAAGCGCAGCGGATTTATTTTCGGACTCTCGTCATCACCGGCGACAACGATCGCGCCGCCGCCCTGGGCCGCAAGCTACTGGCTCTCGCGCCGCACGATGCCGATCTTCTCAATCTGAACGGTTTGCTGGAGAAGAAGGCGGGGAACTACCAGGCTGCCCGCAAGCATCTTGTGGAGGCAGTGGCCTTAAGCCCCAACGACTATAACCCGCGCGTGAACCTGGGCGTGGTTCTGGCGGCGCTGAACGATCCGGCCGGGGCAAAGAACCAACTGGAAAAGGCGCTCGCGCTGGGCACCGACGAGCCGCAAGTCCATTTCGAGCTGGCCAAGGTCCTGCGCACGCTGGGCGAGACGGCCGAGGCGGAGCAGCAGCTCACCCTCTACCAGCAGAAGCTGAAGCAGGAGTCGGACCGGACGTTTGCGGTTTCAAAGGCCGCCGAAGCCGCGCAGGCCGTCAAGGCCGGAGACAACCGGAAGGCCGCCGATCTCTACCGCCAGGCCTGCGCCGCGCAGCCGAACGATTCCGCGATGGCCTACCAGTTGGCTCTCGTGCTCGATAACCTGGGCGAGCTGTCGGATGAGCGCGCCGCGCTCCAGCAGGCCATTCAGGCCAAACCCCATTTTGTTTTGGCGCAGTACCAGCTCGGCTATTTGGACTTCCAGGCCGGCGACAACGCCGGAGCCGAGCGTCAGTTCCGGCTCACGGTCGAGGAAGTTCCGGACAATACCCAGGCGTGGATCTCGCTGGCCGCCGTCCTGGCCGCCCAATCCCGCTTCAGCGAGGCGCAGGAGGCCGTGGCCCACGCACTCAAGCTCGATCCGGGCAACGCCGCCGCTCGCGATCTCAGCAAGAAGCTGGCCGCCAGCCAGAACCAGCACTGAAACACGGAAGAGTTTTTTGCGCGAGGAGATGCACGGCGTGACGAGCAAGAGAAAAACCGGTCTTTGGACGCGCCGCCGCTTGCTGCGAACCGCGCCCGCCGCACTGGCGCCGGTGCTGATTCCTGGCGGGCTGCGCGCAGCCGTCCCGGCGCAGAAAACCGCCGCGCCCTTCTCCCGCTTTGTCGATGTAGCCCAGGCCGCCGGCCTCACCGAGCCCATCCTCTACGGCGAGCCCGATAGCTTCACCTACATCGTCGAATCCATGGCCACCGGCTGCGCCTTTTTCGACTACGACAACGACGGCTGGATGGATATCTTCATCCTCGGCGGGCGCACGCTCGCCGGAACTCCTCCCGGCTCCGGCAACCGGCTCTACCACAACAATCGCGACGGCACCTTCACCGACGTGACCGCCAAATCCGGGCTCTCCGATCCCGGCTGGGCTCAGGGCGTCTGCGTGGGCGACTATAACAACGACGGCTGGGAGGATCTCTTCCTCACCTACTACGGACAGAATCGCCTCTACCGCAACAACGGCGACGGCACCTTCACCAACGTGACCGCCGAAGCCGGCCTGCTCTACCCCAAAACCCGCTACAGCACCGGCTGCACCTTTGTGGATTACAACCGCGACGGCCATCTGGACCTTTTCGTCTCCAACTATCTTGAGATCGATCTGGCCACCGCTCCCAAGCCATCGCTCGACGTGCCCAACTGCAACTACGAGGGCGTGGCCACCATGTGCGGCCCGCTGGGCCTGCCTAAGGCCCAGCACTATCTCTACCGCAACAATGGCGACGGCGCCTTCACCGATGTCTCGCGCGAGTCCGGCATCGCCGCGCTGCGCGGCTCCTACGGCTTGACAGCAGTCACCTTCGATGCCGACGAGGACGGCTGGCCCGACATCTTCGTGGCCTGCGACATGACCCCGTCGTTGCTGCTGATGAACAATCGCGACGGCACTTTTCGCGAGGAAGCCCTGTTCCGGGGCATCGCGCTCAGCGGCGAAGGGCGCGAGATGGGCGGCATGGGAGCCGGGGTGGGCGACTACAACCTCGACGGCCATACCGACATCGTCAAGACGCACTATTACAACCAGGCCAACGGCCTTTACCGCAATGACGGCAAAGGCAACTTCGACGACGTCACCGTGGAGGCAGGCCTCAACAAGGAAAGTCGCTTCGTCTGCTTTGGCGCCGGCATCGTGGACTTCGACAACGACGGCTATCCCGACATTCTGCTCACCTCCGGCACGGTCTACCCGGAGGTGGCCCGCGTATCACCGCGCTTTCCGGAGCGCAGCCCGCGCCTTCTCTTTCGCAACCAGGGCGACGGCGCCTTCGTTCAGATGGGCGCCGATGCCGGCCCGGGAATCGACGCGCCCCATTGCAGCCGCGGCGCCGCCTTTGGAGACTTCGACAACGACGGCGACATGGACGTGCTCATCATGAACGTCAACGAGCCGCCCACGCTGCTGCGGAACGACGCTCCCTCCGGAAACCACTGGATCAAGGTTCGCCTGGAAGGCACCAGGAGCAACCGCAGCGCCATCGGAGCGCGCGTTGTGGTGCGCTATGCCGGCAAGGTCCAGGTCCAGGAGGTCGTGAGCGGGTGCAGCTTTCTTTCCTCCAACGATCCGCGGCTGCACTTCGGCCTGGGCGCGGCAACCACCGCGGACATTGAAGTCCGCTGGCCCTCCGGACTCGTCGAGCGCATTCACGGCGCGGCCGCCGACCAGTTGCTCACCTTGCGCGAAGGCGCGGGGCAAGTGAAAGGACGGCCGTTCCGGTAAGGCAATCCAAGCCCTCCCGCGACGGCTCGAAAATCGCCGCCTGTTCACCATCGGCGGACTCAGCCGGTTGTATCATGAATCTTCACGTCTTCCTCATGTTTCGCGCAGACCCCGAGCCGCCGGCAGGCCGAACCCAACGGAGACCCTAAGTGATTCGCGCGATCGTCGATTTCGCTCTTCGGAGCCGCTGGCTGGTGCTGGGCGGCGCGATCGTCCTCACCGCGTGGGGCGTCATCTCCTTCCGCGCCCTGCCGGTTGAAGCCTATCCCGACGTCGCCAACAACTACGTCCAGATCATCACCCAGTGGCCGGGCCGCTCGGCCGAGGAGATCGAGCGCCAGGTCACCGTCCCCGTCGAGATCCAGGTGGCCGGCATTCCCCGCCTTGCCCACTTGCGCTCGACCACGCTGGCCGGCCTTTCCAGCATCATGCTGATCTTCGACGACGGAACCACCAGCGACGTGAACCGCGAGCATGTGGTCGAGCGCCTCGGCCAGGTTAACCTTCCCGCCGGCCTGGTTCCGCAGATGGGCACCGACTGGAGTCCGGTCGGGCAGATCTACTGGTACACGGTCGAGAGCGCCAACCCCGCCTACGACGTGATGGAACGAAAGGCGATCGAGGACTGGTCGCTCGAAAAAGCCTTCAAAGGCGTGCCCGGCGTGGTCGACGTATCCAGCTTCGGCGGCCCGACCAAGGAGTACCAGATCGCTCTGGATCCCGGCAAACTGGTCGCTTATGGCCTCAGCATTGGCCAGGTGGAGCAGCAGATCGCGAGTAACAACACCAACGGCGGCGGCAGCTTCATCGAAGAGGGCACGCAGCAGATCAACGTGCAGACGCTGGGCCTCTACACCAGCGTCGAGGACATCGCAGACACTGTCGTTAAGACCCAAAATGGTGCCCCGATCCGAATCCGCGACATCGGCGTCGTCACCCAGGGTGCGAGGATCCGCCTGGGCCAGATCGGAAAGTCCACGCATCTCGCCAATGGCGCCATCGTCGATAATCCCGACACCGTGGAAGGCATCGTGCTGCTGCAAAAGGGCGACGATGCCGATCCGGTCCTGAAAGGCATCCACGAGGAAACCGGCAAGCTCAACCACGGCATCCTGCCCAAAGGCGTCAAGGTGGTTCCGTTCCTCGACCGCTCCGACCTGGTTCGGTACACAGTGAGCACGGTCGAGCGCAACCTGGGCGCGGGCATGATCCTGGTGGCCATCATCCTGTTCCTTTTCCTGGGCAATATCCGCGGCGCCATCATCGTCACGCTCACCATTCCCTTCGCCCTCATGTTCGCGGCCATCTGCCTCGATCTCAGCCGCATCCCCGCGAATCTGCTTTCTCTGGGCGCGTTGGACTTCGGTATGCTCGTCGACGGCTCGGTGGTGATGATCGAGAACATCATCCGCCGCCTGGCGATTACCGGGGACCGGCGCACCCCGGCGGCAAAGATCCAGGAAGCAGCCCACGAGGTGCAGCAGCCGGTCTTCTTCGCGCGCGCCATCGTCATCACCTCCTACCTGCCCATTTTCACTTTGCAGGCGGTCGAAGGGCGCCTCTTCAAGCCCATGGCCTGGACGGTCTCGTTCGCTCTGTTCGGGGCCCTGGTCTTCTCCATTGTTGTCGCGCCGGTCGGGGCCAGTTTCCTCTTTGGCAAGGGAGCCCGTGATTGGCATAACCCGCTGATGGTCTGGCTTACCGACCAATACCGCGTCGCCGTGCGCTCGGCCATCGAACACCGATACCGGACGGTCGGCATCTCTGCCGTTCTCTTCGTCCTGGCGACGTATCTGCTTGTCGGCGGGCCCATCGGATCGGAGTTCCTGCCCCACCTCGACGAAGGCTCCATCTGGGTGCGCGGCACCCTGGCGCCCAGCGTCGGCCCCACCGCCTCCATCGATTTCACCAACAAGGCCCGCCTCGTCATGGCCTCCTTCCCCGAGGTCACACAGGTCGTCAGCCAGACCGGCCGCCCCGACGACGGCACCGACACCACCGGCTTCTTCGACACCGAGTACTTCGTCGATCTCAAGCCCAAGGAGCAATGGCGTCCGCTCTTTCACCAGGACAAGGAAAAGCTGATCGCCGCCATGGACTACGATCTCTCCAGATTCCCCGGCGTCATCTGGAACTACTCTCAGCCCATCTCCGACAACATGGAGGAGGCCGTCTCCGGCGTGAAGGGCGAGCTGGCCGTCAAGCTCTACGGCGCCGACCTGCGCACTCTGGAGCGCTACGCCGAGCAGGTGCAGGCGCAGATGGCCGCCGTGCGGGGCATCGAGGACCTCGGCATCTTCCGCGTCATCGGCCAGCCCAATCTCGACCTGCAGGTGGACCGCACCGCAGCCGCCCGCTGGGGCATCAACGTGAACGACATTCAGGACGCGATCCAGACCGCTGTCGGCTCCAGCGCCCTGACCCAGGTGCAGCAGGGAGAGGCGCGCTTCGACGTCACCTTGCGCTACCAGCAGCCCTATCGCGACACCCAGGAGGCCATCGAGAACATCCGCTTGCTGGCGCCCTCCGGCGAGCGCGTTTCCCTCGCCCAGTTGACCCACGTCTCCACCGACGACGGCGCCGTCGAGATCTATCGCGAAGGCGGCCAGCGCTACATCGCCATCAAGTACTCCGTGCGCGGCCGCGACCTGGGATCGACCGTCGAGGAAGCCATCGCGCGCGTCGACGGGAACGTCCGCCTGCCCAGCGGCTACCACCTGGAGTGGGCCGGCGAGTACGAAAGCCAGAAGCGCGCCGACAAGCGCATGGCCATCATCGTTCCCGTCACCATTCTGGCCATCTTCATCCTTCTTTTCACCATGTTCCGCACCGTCAAGTGGGCCGTGCTCATCCTGATCAGCGTCACCATGGCTTCGGTGGGCGGCCCCATGGCTCTGTTCCTCACCCGCACCAACTTCTCCGTCTCCTCGGCGGTGGGTTTCCTGGCCCTGTTCGGCGTTTCCGTGCAGGTCGGCGTCATCATGATCGACTTCATCAACCAGATTCGCGCGCGCGGTAGCTCGATTGAGGAGGCCGCCGTGGAGGGCGCCGTCCTGCGCCTGCGCCCCATCATGATGACCATGCTGGTGGCCACGCTCGGCCTGCTGCCCGCCGCGGTGTCCCACGCCATTGGCTCCGACTCGCAGCGGCCCTTCGCCATCGTCATCGTCGGCGGACTGCTGGCCAACCTCATGATCAGCATCTTCCTGCTGCCCACGATCTACGTTTGGGCCGCGCGCCCGGACGACGTGCTGCCCGCGCCCGAGGAAGCGCCGGAAGCCTGACGCGGCGCGCGCTTTCGTGGTCAGACCTCTCGTTGACAAGCGCTGTTCGGCTGCGATACAAACCGGACCATGCATCGCCGCGCCCGCGTTGTCCTCCTCCTGCTCTCCGCCCTGCTCGGCTCTTTGGGCTTTTCCGCACCCGCATCCGCCAAAGTCGTCGGTACGAACGAGATCGCCAGACCCCTCACCCGCGAGCGGATCGCAACCTTGCCCAGAAGCAGCCGCAAGGCCTGGCTCGACTATCTCGATCGCTCCGAGAAACAGAAGACCATCGACAAGCAGACCCTCGCCGCCGAGCAGAAAGCCGCCGGCAACACCAATCCGAAGCACGCCACGGGCGGACGCGGCATGTTTGCCTTGCGGATCGACCATCCCGCCGAATGGTGGGCGAGCGACGACGCGCTCCGCATTGCCCGCAACATGGTCACCTGGCAGGTGGCCGACGGCGGCTGGAGCAAGAACATCGACATGGTAAGCCGCCCGCGCACGCCGGGCGACCTCTACGACGCCGACAACCAGAACCGCTTCCCCGACTCCGCCGACTTCGACAAACCGGTCGATCCCAACTGGCACTACATCGCCACCCTCGACAACGATTCGACCTGGCTGCAGATCCGCTTCCTGGTGCGCGTCACCACCGCGCTCATCGCAGCGCATCGCGATGCCGACGCCGCGCCCTTCCGCGCCTCCGTCGAGCGCGGCATCGAGTACCTGCTCGATTCCGAGTACCCCAACGGCGGCTGGCCGCAGGTGTGGCCGCTCGAGGGCGCCTACCATGACGCCATCACCATCAACGACGACGCCATGACGCACGCCGTCGAGATTCTGCACGATTCGGCCACCGGGGCGCCGGATTACGCTTTTCTGCCCGACGGCCTCAAGCGGCGCGCGGGCCCGGCGGCCGAGCGCGGCATCGATTGCCTGCTGCGCCTGCAGATTGTCGCCAACGGCGTGAAGACAGCCTGGGCGCAGCAATACGACGCGCTCACCTTGGAGCCGGCCTCGGCCCGCAACTACGAGATGGCCGCCCTCTCGAGTGACGAGAGCTTCCCCATCGTCGAGCTCTTCATGCGCCTGCCCAACCCCACTCCCGCCGAGGTCGCCGCCGTCCATGCCGCCTGCGCGTGGTTCGCCAAGGTCGAGATCTTCGGCGTCCGCTTCGGCAGCGGCGACTTCTTTGCCGACCGCCGCAGCCCCGACGGCCGCAAATTGGTGGCCGTCTCCGGCGCCGGTCCCATTTGGGCCCGCTATTACCAAATCGGAACCGACCGGCCCATCTTCGGCGACCGCGACAAGTCCATCCACGACGACGTCAACGAGCTGAGCCTGGAGCGCCGCAACGGCTATTCCTGGTTCAACGCCGAGGGCATCGCCATCCTGAGCGAGTACAAAACCTGGGCTATGACGCATCCGAAATAAACTGGGAGAGATGACCCATAAGAAGGGACACGAACCTGCTGCGGGAGTTCGCTTCCGCGAGGCCGTCGCCGCCGACAGGCCGCGCCTGATCGCGCTCATCAATTCGGCCTTCGCCATTGAGACCTTTCTCGAAGGCACGCGCACCGACGAGGACCGCCTGGCCGCGATGATGGCCAAGGGCAGCATCCTGGTGGCCGAGGCCGCCGATGGCTTGGTGCTCGGCTCGGTTTACATGGAGCGCCGCGGCGCACGCGGCTATCTGGGAATGCTGGCCGTCGATCCCACGCACCAGGGCCAGGGCTTGGCGCGCCGGCTGATCGCGGCCGCCGAAGACCGCTTTCGCAGCCAGGGCTGCGAGGCGATCGACATCGTCGTCCTGAGCCTCCGCCCCGAGCTTCCCCCCATCTACCGCCGCTTCGGCTACATCCAAACCGGAACCGAGCCATTCAAGCCATCCCGGCCGCTCCGCCCCGGCCAGGAGTGCCACGGCATCGTGCTGTCGAAGAAGCTGTAGCTGCCCGACCGCCCGCTGCTCGGGTTAAACCGGGGACAGCCTGCTCAAGCCCGGCCGCAATCCGCCGATACATTCAGGTTACCCATTTCAAGAGAGGGTCACCCCATGTCCGTGCTTCGCAACATCTCGCTCCCGAAAAAGTTCACCTTCGCATTCGGTCTGGTTTGCGGCCTCTGCCTCCTGCAGGGGGCTTTGACCGGAATCTCCCTTCTCGGAATCGCGTCCAAAAGCACCAATGTCAGCGCGAACGCCATCCCTTCGATCATCTTGCTGGGCAAAGTACAACAGGAAGCTAGCCTGGTGCGGCGTCATGACTTGGCCATGCTGCTGTGCCAGAACGATGCTTGCAGAAGCTCTCGATTGGAGAAGCGCAAGGCGGCGCTGGCTGACTACACCGCCTCCGTCAAGCAATACGCACCGCTTGTCAGCTATCCGGGAGAGCGGGAACTCTACGACAAATTCTCGTCGAAGTTTCAGAGTTATCTCGATGCGACCGACCGCGGCATATCGCTCATGCAAGCTGGCAAGACAAGCGACGCCTCGGCTCTCTTCATTTCCGACGAAACAACGGCCGCGGCTACCGATGCGATCCAGGCGATGGAAGACGACTTCGCCTTGAACGCCAAGTTCGGCGGGGCAAGCTCGGAGGCCGTGACCTCCTCGGCCCACACCGCCACCTGGATCAACTTCGCGCTCAGCGTGCTGATCCTATCCCTGTGCGCGCTGACGGGGATCGTGCTGACGCGCGTGACGGCGCCGCGCATCGGGCATTTGACGGAGACGTTGGAGCAGGTGTCGCATAAAGACCTGACCGCCAGCATTGTCGTGACGGGAACCGACGAGATCGGCCGCATGGGCGAGGCCTTGAATGGGACGATTGCCTCGATCCGCGAGATCATCGAGTCCGTGGCGCAAGGCGCGGATACGCTCTCTGCCGCCACCACCGAGATCAGCACGCGATCCGTGCAGAGCGCCGGAAATGCGCGCACCGAGTCGGGAAAGATCAACCAGATCGCCGCCGCGGCGCAGGAGATGACGGCCACCATCGGCGAGATCAGCCACAACTCGGCCAACGCCGCCGGCGCCAGCCGCGAGTCGGCCCAGACGGCCGAGAAGGGCGGAGCCGTGATGCAGAACGCGGCGGCCACCATGGAGAAGATCGCCACCGCGACTCGCACCGTCTCCGAAAAGATGACCTCCCTCGCCGACCGCTCGCAGGAGATCGGCAAGGTGGTCAACGTGATCCAGGAGATCAGCGAGCAAACCAACCTGCTGGCCCTGAACGCGGCCATCGAAGCGGCCCGCGCCGGCGAGCACGGCCGCGGCTTTGCCGTGGTCGCCGGCGAGGTCCGGCGGCTGGCCGAGCGCACCAAGAGCGCCACCGAGGAGATCGCGACCACCATCCGCAGCATTCAGGACGAGACCCGCCAGACCCTCGACGTGATGGCCGACAGCCGCACCGCGGTGGAGAGCGGCATGGAAGAAACCGCGAATGCGCGCCAGAGCCTCGAGGCCACCATCGAGGCCTCAAGGCGAGTCGAACAGCAAATCGACCTGATCGCGACCGCGGCCACGGAACAGACTTCGGCCGCAAGCGAGATCTCCGAATCCGCGGGACAGATTTCGCAGTTGGCCGTCGAGAACGCGCATGCCGCCGAAGAAGCGGTCGAGGCACTCAAGAACCTGACCGCTCTGGCCGCCGATCTCGACGGCATCATCCGCCAGTTCAAGCTGGAGGGCGGAAGCCAGAGCGGAGGAAGATTGACCGGGCAAAGGCAGGCCGTCGCGCAGTCCTCTATGCGCTCGGCGCACGCCTGATGCCGTTTGCCCGGTCCCGGACGGGATTGAGCCGGCGGGAACCCTGGATCTGCGGCTCCGGCGAGGGGCCCAATATTCTCGCCGGAGCCTCCCGCCTTTCGCCTCGCCTCGCGTATTCCTCCCGCTTTCCTCCACCGCGTGCACACCGTTTCATCTCTCTTCTCCCGCCTGCGTGTACAGTTATTCTGGAAAGGCAACCGGCCCGGCTGAGGGGAGCCAGCCGCCTTGCGGGGCGTCATAAGGCGCCGTTCAAACCGGGAGTGAGATGGGCATGAGCGCGGTACAGTACGACCTGATCGTGATCGGCTCGGGGCCCGCAGGCCAGCGGGCCGCCGTGGCCGCTGCCAAAATGGGCAAACGTGTCGCGGTGGTCGAAGCGCGCCAGGTCGTTGGCGGCGTCTGCATTAACACCGGCACCATCCCCTCCAAGACCATGCGCGAGGCGGTACTCCACCTTTCCGGCTACAACTACCGCGCCATCTACGGCGTGAATTACCGGGTGAAGGAAAAGATCACCATGGCCGATCTCGCCTTCCGCGTGCAGGCCGTCATCAAGACCGAGGTCGACGTCACCGAGGCGCAGCTTTCCCGCAATGGCATTGACGTGGTGCACGGCGTCGCCCGCTTCACCGGTCCCCACGAAATTCATGTCGAGGGCCCGCAGGCCGAATCGACGCTGGAGGCCGGCCAGATCGTCATCGCGGTCGGCACCAAACCCGCCACGTCCGCCAAGGTCCCGGTCAACGGCAAGACCATCGTCAACAGCGACCAGATTCTGGGCCTCCAGGCGCTGCCGCGATCTCTCATCGTGGTTGGCGGAGGCGTCATCGGCGTCGAATACGCCTGCATGTTCGCCATCCTCGGCGTTCGCGTCACGCTGATCGAGAAGCGCAACCGCCTGCTCGAGTTCGCCGACCAGGAGATTATCGAGGCGCTCAGCTACCACCTGCGCGACGCTCGCGTCACCATGCGCCTCGGCGAGGAGGTGGAAAGCGTCGAGGAGCCCACGCCCGGCACCGTGGTCGCGAATCTCATGAGCAAGAAGAAGGTCTCCGGCGACGCCCTGCTCTACGCCGTGGGCCGCCAGGGCAACGTCGAAGACCTGAACCTGGCCGCCGCCGGCCTGGAGGCCGACAGCCGCGGCCGAATCGCCGTCGACGAACACTACCAGACCAAGGTCGAGCACATCTACGCCGCGGGCGACGTGGTCGGTTTCCCCTCGCTGGCCTCGGTGTCCATGGAGCAGGGGCGCATCGCCGCGGTGCGCGCTTTCGGCGATCGCACCACCACCTCCAACCCCAGCTTTTATCCCTACGGCATCTACACCATTCCCGAGATCAGTTTTATCGGCAAGACGGAGGAGCAGTTGACCGGCGAGGACGTGCCCTACGAGGTCGGCATGGCCTATTACCGCGAGGTCGCGCGCGGCCAGATTCGCGGCGACACCACCGGCCGCCTCAAGCTCGTCTTCCATCGCGACACGCGCAAGATTCTCGGTGTGCACATCATCGGCGAAGGCGCCAGCGAGCTGGTTCACATCGGCCAGGCGGTCATGACCCTGGACGGCACGGTGGACTATTTCATCGATACGGTCTTCAACTACCCCACCTTGGCCGAGTGCTACAAGGTGGCCGCCTTCAACGGCCTCGGCCGCCTGCACCGCTACCAGGCGGACTAAGCCGGGCGCGAGGCTTTCGCGAGGCAGCGAAGAACGATCGCTTCTCTGCCGGCAAGTCCTCAACGCCCTCCATGAACTCCTTCGATGCGATGGGATGCTCCGCGAAATATGCAGACCAGTCCTTAGGACGCGAAGAATCACGTTCGTCTGGAAGGTAGCCAGATTGCTGCTTCTTCATCACCAAATGGCTCCGCCTTCCCGGCCAGAACCTGGATTCCGACCCATGCACAGACCAATGCATCGATTTTATCTTCAATCGGCTTCAACTCAGAGAATGTCCCCGCAGTTTCCGGAACTTCAAAGCCGATTCCGGAAATGCAACGCGACAATTCGCGATGGATGCTCCGCAGAACACCGAGAAGCTTCGTCATTCTGGTCGGCTTGTCATCTTTCGGCCAATATTTGGTTGTCTTATTGACCTTGTATTCCAGGCGATAATTCGCATTCATGAGCGAGAGCAACGCGGGGTGCGGATAGGTTTCGATCAGTGCACAATCTGCGAGCTGGCTCGCGTTCGTTGCCAACCGAAATCCGCATTCCTCGAAGCCGTCTCGGAAGTGTTCGCTGACGGGACCTGGACGCGCCGAGTTTGGCGCGTGCGTGGCGCAGCCAAAAGCACCGAACCGCCTGCCGATCTCCAGGTCAGCGAAACGCAGCCCTGTGATAGGCTTTCGCGACAACGGTATATCTGCGACAACCAAAGTGATCGGAGTTTTCGCCAGTTGTTCGGCGACCTGGATCAACCGACGGGCTGGCAGTTGATCAATTAAATCCTCGGCAGGAGTGCGCTCGATGAGGCTTATGAACGCGGAGTAGCCAGCCTCTACCGCAATACACTCCCACCGCCCCGCGGTATTCTGCCGAATGAGTGCAACTCCGCTCGAACCGTTCAGCGTCCAAGCCGCGTCAATCCCGAGGATCGCGCCCATCTGTTCCTTTTTCCCGCAGATACGAAGTTCCGATTCTCGGCCCCGGGAGCTACGTCCGCCGACTCGCTGACCTGCCGACTTGCTCCCTCGCTCCCTTGTTCCCTGTCTTCCGCTCACCGCTTCCGCAGGTACGTCCTCGACAGCCGGTCGTGCCACGCAAGCCCGCCGTCGTCGAATAACGCCCAGGCCAGTCCCAGCCCCAGCGGCAGAACCGATAGCGGCAGCGCCATCAGCCGGCCGCAACGTTGCGCGACACTGGCCGGGCCGCCGGAGAACGCGCCGAAGCCCAGTCCCGCATACCGCATCCCCGGTGTTTCTCCGGTCAGGGTGACGAACAAAACCTGATACGCCGCCCCGATGGCCAGGATGGCGAGCGCCGAGCCGAGCGCGGCGGCACGCGGGCCGGGCAGTGCGCTGGCGTGGGCGCCAACCGTTGCTGCTGCCCCCAGGAACGACCCCACAATCAGGCTTGCGTCCACAACGTGGGCCAGCAGCCGGCGGCTCATGGGCGCCAGCTCGATCGCCGCGGACGCCGCCACGGCAGGCTCCGGCTCCTCCAGGAGCTCCTCGACCGGTTCCGGCTCAACCGCGACGCTCTCCAGTTCCGTGCGCATCCAGTCGGGCGCCGCGGGCTCCTCCACGACCACCGCCGGCTGGGTCGAGATCGTCGCCGGGTCGACTTCGAAGATACTCAACTGCGCCTCCGGCGCCGCGGTCGCCAGTGGCCCCTCGGCGCGCCGGGGACGCATTTTGCGCGTAGCCACCATCTCGCGCGGAAACTGGATCAGATTGCCGTAGATGGGCTGGGCCGGATCGGTGCCAATCATTTGTTCCTCCTCGCGCGTGGCCGGGGCCGGCAAAGCAGACTCCCGCTCCTCCGTCATCCCGGCTTCAACAATGGCTGCGCGCCGGTAGCGCGGCTCCGCCGGGGATTGTGCGGGTTCGCCGGGCCGCTCCGCCTCCTCCGCTTCGGCGTGCGCGGCAAACTGCGAGTGCTCGTCGAAAGGGGCCTCTTCGCGCGGGCTTCCCGGCGCAGCAGCCGGCTCAACCAGGCGCAGCGCAGCTGGATCGGGCAGGTCATCCGCGCCCCAGGCCGGGCAGGCCGCGGCGGCCTCCAGTCCGGCAAGAACGTACTGCGCGGCCGCGTGGGCTTCTTCCGCGGCCTTCGATGCTGCCTCGGCCGCGCGCATCGCCACGCGAGCCTCACCGGCCAGCATCTCGCTATAGCTGGGAGCGTGCTTGTACCGCTCCGCCACACGCGCCGCTGCCCGCGCCGCCCGGCTAGCTGCGTCCGGCCGCTCTTCCTGCCGCGGCCCAGCCTCGCTCGCCGAAGCGGTCCTCTGGCTCCGATGCGCGGCCACGCGCCGGTTCACTTCCTGTTTCCAAGACGGAAAGAGTGCTGCCGTATTCGCCAATTTGCTCAAGGCCCCTGTGTCCCTTCTGCTGCGGCCGGGTCTGCTTGCTCACCGATGCCGCCGGTTTCGCCCGCGCTATGCCCCATCGGGACACTGCGGGCATTTCTCAAGAACCAAGGAAGGGAGATCGCGGAGAAAAAGGGATATAGCCGCGGGCTTGACGCCCATCTGCGTGCGGTCCATCCGAGTTTTTAAGTTACCAGAGCAGCGGGATGCACGTCCGATTCCATGGAGCCGGCTTTGCTATGCTGAGCCTTGCACCGGTCATGGACTTGGAATGCGTCCTCGTCACTTAGTATGTATCACGCTGCTGGCCGCCTGTCACCTGCCGTTAGTAATGCAGGCGCAACAGGTGTTGACGAATGCGGCACCTGCGCCGCAAAGCGGGACCGCAGCCGCCGCGATTTCCTCCGTCCCATCCTCCGGCGCGCTCCCCGACGACCCCGGCCAGGAGCTGGTCCCCATCGCCCAGCCCGAACCGCGGCCCCCCACCGGCACGCCGGTGGAGTGGGAAGCCAAGCGCCAGGTGTGGGCCGGCGACACGGTGACGCTGACCGGAGACGTCGTGGTCCACTACCGCGACTACGTGCTCCGCGCCGACAGCGCGGTCTATAACCGCAAGACCACCGAACTCGAGGCCGACGGCCACCTCGAGTTGTCCGGCGGGCCCAACGACGTCCTCATCGACGCCACGCACGGCGATATGCGCCTCAACATGCACACCGCCCGCTTCTACAACGTCAACGGCTCGCAGGGCCTGCGGGCCATGGGACGCACCGTGGTCTACTCCACCCCCACTCCGCTGCTCTTCTCCGGCCGCGTGCTCCTCGAAACCGGCGAAGACCGCTTCAAAATCATCGACGGCTCCATCACCAACTGCCGCCTTCCCCACCCCGACTGGCGCATCGTAGCCCACTCCATCAGCCTCGACGAAAAGAAGGCATCGACCGCTAACGCTTTCTTCGAATTCCTCGGCATTCCGGTCTTCTATTTCCCCTACCTCGACCATCCCGCCAACGAGACGGGGCGGGTGAGCGGCATTCTTACGCCGGTCATCGGCGTCGGTTCCTCCATTCGCGGCACCACTCTCGGCGAGCAGGTCTACTGGGCCATCAACCGCAGCATGGACATGGTGGTCGGCTCCGAGTACTACAGCAAGCGCGGATGGGCCCCGAACGGCGACTTCCGCTACCGCGGCCGCGGCATCGATCACCTCATTGCGCGCTGGAATTCCCTGCTCGACCGCGGCGTCGTGGAGCCGGTCACCAACACCCAGACTGGCGCGGTCACCAACCAGCTCGTTAACCAGGGCGGCGTCGATGTGAGCATCGAGGGGCGCAAGGACTTCTCTCCCTCCACCCGCGTCGCCGGCGCCATGGAGTATCTGTCCAGCTACGTCTACCGCCTCGTTTTCGACGACAACTACTCCCAGGCCATCAGCTCCCAGGTCGCCAGCGACGTGGCCTTCACCCACAATCGCAACGGAGTCGTCCCCTCCGTCTGGCTGGATCGCTTCGAGTCCTTCGCCAGCACCACCAACGGCGACGAGGTAAAGATTCTGCGCCTTCCCCTCCTCCGCTACGACGTGCTCGACCGCCCGCTCGGCGCCTCGCCGCTCTACTGGGGCCTTGGTTCCTCGCTCGGCTATCTGAACCGCTCCCAGCCCTACTTCCACTCCCGCAACGTGGTCCGCCTGGACTTTTACCCCCACCTCTCCATGCCCTTCGAGGCGGGTGGATGGAGCTTCGTTCCCGAGGTTGCGCTGCGCGACACCGCTTACTCCAACAGCCAGATCCCCAACCTCTCCACCACGCGCGAAACGCCGACCATCGCCCACGCTGCGCTCAATCGCACGGACCTCGAGGCCTCGGTCGATATTCGCCCGCCCGCGCTGGAACGCGATTTCGAGCTGCCCGGCCTGCATCGCGAGCTGCGTCACGTCTTCGAGCCGGAGCTGACCTACCGCTATGTCGGCGGAATCGGCGCTCAGGCCCGCAACGTGCTCCTGTTCGACACCACCGACGTCGCCTCCGACGTGAACGAAGCCGGCTTCTCGCTCACCCAGCGCTTTTATGTCCGGAATACCGCCGAAAAGCCCTGCGCCACCAACAGCGGCGACGCCGCCCCCGCAGACGACGGCGGCCCCACGCCCTGCCCCGCCGCACCGCGCGAATGGGCAAGCTGGGAGATCGCCCAGGAGTACTTCATCGACCCCACCTTCGGCGGCGCCCTCATCTCCGGCCGCCGCAACGTCTTCGACGCCACGCTCGACCTCATGGCCCCCACCTTCCTCACCTCGCCGCGCAACATCGCCCCCCTCGCCTCGCGCATTCGCTTCGAGGCCATCGACAACCTGCGCGTCGAGTGGGACCTCGACTACGACTCCATCGCCGGACGCTTCGCCGCCAACAATCTCTTCGCCGGCTACAGCTTCGGCCGCGCCACCATGGGCATCGGCCACGCTCTGCTCGACGCCGTCGACGAGCGCATCTCCTCGGGCGCCGCCTCGGTCATCAAGAGCCAGCAGATTCAGCCCTTCATCGAGTTCGGCAAGCCCAGCGGCAACGGCCTCAACTTCGCCGTCAACACCGGCTACGATTTCGTCCAGCACGAAGTCCAGTACGGCGGCGTGCAGGCCGTCTACAACTGGAACTGCTGCGGCCTCACTGTTGGCTACCGCCGCTTCGAGCTCGGCGCCATCGGCTCCTCCACCCGCGACGAAACCCAGTGGCTCTACAGCTTCACCCTCGCCAACTTCGGCGCCGTCGGCGACATCCGCCGCGCCAACTCCGTCTTCCGCGATCCAGCCCTGCCCCCGCCGTATTAACCCGCAAAGTTCACCCCGCCGGCAGGTGACCCGCGGTCCGCGCCCTCGCTAACTTGCTCCCTTGCTCCCTGTCTTCCGCTTGCTTTTTTCCTTCTCCATCGTCCATCCATAGCGGCCGCCGGCTCAACGCCCCGCCAGGCCCTTGAACCGCCCCGCTGGAGTATCCTTTCTTGAGAGGACGCCCTTTGACACACCTTCGTCTTTTGGCCGGACTGCTCGCTCTTGGCCTCACTGCCGGCTGCAAAGCCCAAACCGCTCCGCTCTCGGCTCCCGACCCGGCGCTCGACCGCCGCATCCAGGATCAGGTTCGCTCGGAATTCGATTTGCCCGCCGATATCGTGGTCTCGGTCGGCGCGCGCCGCCCCAGCCAGTTCACCGGCTACGACACGCTGCCCATTACCCTCTCCCACGGCGCCCAGTCCCAGGTCATCGACTTCCTGATCTCCGCCGACGGCGCCAAGCTGGTTCACATGAGATCTTTCGACCTGTCCAAGGACCCGGCCGACGCCATTCCCATCGCCGGGCGTCCCATCCGCGGCAATCCCGCCGCCAAGGTCACGGTCGTCAACTTCGACGATCTGGAATGTCCCTACTGCGGGGCCATGCATCGGGAGCTCTTCCCCGCCACGCTCGACCGCTACAAGGGCCTGGTCCGGTTCGTCTACAAGGACGATCCGCTCACCGATCTCCATCCCTGGGCGATGCACGCGGCCGTCGATGCCAACTGCCTCGCCGACCAGAGCGGCGACGTCTACTGGAACTACGTCGACTACCTCCACGCCCACGGGCAGGAGGTCTCCGGTTCCGACCGCGATCCCGCCAAGAGCTTTGCGGCCCTGGATCGCATCGCCCGCCAGGAAGCCACGGTGGCTCACCTCGATGGGGCGCGCCTCGACGCCTGCCTCGCCAAGCAGGATCAGACCCAGGCGCAGGCCTCGGCAAGACTCGCCGAGTCTCTGGGCATCGACGGCACGCCGGCGCTGTTCGTCAACGGCGAGCGGGTCAATGGCGGAGCCGTTCCCCAGGAGGACGTCTGGATTGTGATCGATCGCGCCCTGCGCGCCGTCGGCGAGGTTCCTCCGCCCGCCTCCGCGCAGGCTCCCGCATCTTCAGGGGCGGCCGATGCCGGTAGATAACCGCTTCGGGGACTATCCTCGCCCTGCTCCTCGGATTTATCCTAGAATGCCGGGGGTTTTGCCAAATCCCTCAGGAGTGTTTAGCGTGCACGTCTCATCGAGTTATCGCGCGCGTTCCATTTTCGCCGCCAGCGTTGTCTGCGGCGTTCTGTTTTGCGCCTTGGCTGCCTGCCACCGTTCCGCGCCCGCTGACGTCGTCGCCACCGTGAACGGCAAGGAGATCCAGCGCGCCGAACTGGAGCGCAACTACCAGATCAGCCTCGGCGACAACCCCCAGACCCCCTCGCCCCAGGAAGCCGACATCCGCCGCCTCAACGTCCTCCACCAGATGATCCAGGACGAGGTCCTCGAGCAGCGCGCCGCCAAACTCAACCTGACCGCCAGCGACGAAGACGTTAACGCCAAGCTGACCGAGATCAAGGCCCCCTACACCCAGGATCAGTTCTTCAACATCCTCAAGCAGCGCAACCTCACCCTCGAAGACTTCAAGCGCGACATTCGCCGCCAGTTGACCGAGACCAAGCTCATCAACAAGGAGATCGAGTCCAAGATCAACATCACCGACGCGCAGATCGCCGCCTTCTACGCCGCACACAAGGCCGACTTCAATCTCATCGAGCCGCAGTACCATCTGGCGCAGATCGTGGTCACCACCATGCCGCAACAGCAGGGCGGCGGCATGCAGGGGTCCAAGCCCGGCGGCGAGGCCGACGCCAAACGGCGCATCGAGGCCGCGCACTCGCAGCTTGAGAGCGGGGTCGACTTCGGCGCCGTGGCCGCCAGCGTCTCCGAGGACCCTAACACCTCCTCCAACGGCGGCGACATGGGCTTCGTGCGCGAGTCCCAGCTCAAGGGCGACCCCGCCGTCTACGACGCCATCGGCAAGCTCAAGCCCGACCAGTTTACCGACGTGCTTCCGGTCTTCGACTCCGGCCCCGGCCACAAAGTCGTCGGCTTCGCCATCTACAAGCTCATCTCCCGCGAGCCCGCTGGCCAGCGCGAGCTGAGCGATCCCCGTGTGCAGCAAGTGATCCATCAGACGCTGCACGACGGCCAGAAACAGCTCCTGCAATCCGCCTATCTTGAGACGCTCATCGACGAAGCCCGTGTGCGCAACTTCCTCGCCGAGCAGATCCTCAAACAGGGCGGGCAATAAGGCGTCCGGCGGGCGCCGGCAAGCGCCCGCTCCGGCATCGCTGGACCAACCGGGGGACCGTTCGAATGTCCACCGCCTGCCTCGCGTTTCTGTTCGCCGCCGCCGTCACCCTGCACAACCTCGAAGAAGCGTTCTTCCTGCCGCGCTGGCTGCGGGCTCATCGACGAATCCGTTTCGATCCCAATCCAACGGCCTATTGGGTCGGAACCACGTTGGCGAGCATTCTCGTCTGGATCGCTGCGCTCGGCGCCGTGCTTCGTCCGGCAGTGCCTGCCTTTCACTTCGCACTGGCGGGATCCGCGCTGGGCGTGGCCATCAACGCCGTCCTGCCCCACTTGGCCGAAAGCCTGATTCAGCGGTCCTATATGCCGGGAACCGCGACGGGGATCCTCTTCAATCTCCCGCTCGCTGTGTTCCTCCTCCGCGTGCAACTCGGCGCCGGCCCTGCCTCCCCGGCCTCCTTCTGGCTGCAGGCGATGCTTTACGCGGCATTGCTCGGGATTGCGGTCTTCGGCAGTCTCTACGCGCTCCACGCCCTCTTCCGGCGCGCACCCTTCGCCGGAAACTCCGGCGACTCCGCCGGTCCGCTAAACGGCTGACTTGTGAGATATGGGGTCCCCATCCAGGCTCTGCCTGAGTGAGGCGGCATGCCCGGCTTGCCGCTCGCTAGCTTGCCGACCCGCTGCTCTCAAACAGCCCGCGGCCGCTTGCATCGCGCAGAGGAAAGTCGACAGAGCTGGGAGCCTTCCGCATCGACGCTTCCCATCTTTCGATCGCTTCCAGAATCGCCGCATGTTCCGCCGGGTCTGCGTCCTCGACCACCGGCCCAATCTGGTAGATGGTGCGGCTTCCGGATCCCGGATCGAAGATGCTGGGGAAGGAATAATGAAGTGCGGAACCGACAACCCAGTAATCATGTTGCGGCTCTTCGTCCGGCCCGGAGGCTACGCGCCATCCGCTCCGATGGCCCGAGATGGCGCACCTGGTCCCATAGAGAGTGAAGCCTCCGCACCTCGCCTTACGCCATTCTTCCGTCGCCATCGCCGATCTCCTTCGCTTCCCTTGCGGTCCCCAAAGACGCAAAAACCCCGCTGTCTACGGCGGGGGAGTCAATGCAGCTCGAATTAGATAGATCATCGCAGCCGTTCATCTCCGTGTCAATTCGTCGCTGGGTGCGAAAACCCTTTCCCTTTGACTCGCCTGCCCTCTGGCGCTCGGCTCCCGCGCACTGGCCCCCTCGGTTGCGTTGTTGGGCAGAGGGTACGATTCCAAATCAACTGGTCGCCCAGCACGTTGCCGGATTTGTCCGTTAGACGAGACAAACGGAAGAACTGATTACATCTCCAACCCGACGACCTGCTGACTTCCTGCCCGCAAGCCCGCCGGGCACGCAGCTGGCGTCAACTTCCGCCGCTCGCTGGCTCACCGGCGTGCCACATCGCCGCTTGGCCTCTTGCCGGTGTCCTCTATGGATTCTGCAAACACGAAAATTGACAACCCCTGTCAATCGACCGATTTGCCAGCCCGCCGCTCCGTCGTCCTGCCAGCCGAAGGCCCGCGGAGCGGGCGGCAGACGCTAGCCCCAGGCGCTAGCCTGGCGGAAAAGATCGCGGTTCAGTTCCGCCAGCCCCGAAGGGGCGTAAGAACCGCCGGTGTCAACCCCCGCGCCGCTAGGCCTCTCCCTCGCCGACGCCATAACTCGTTGATTCCAATACCGATCCATGACCTGGAATTTCCGGTCCCTTCCTTGCATATAATTTCCTGCTCTTGTCGCACAATATTCCCATAAGCGTTCAACCAGGCTCTCGGCGCGGCGGCTCATACCCGCCGCGTTCGCGTCTCTGCGCCTCTTTTCCTCGGAAAATCGGCCCGAAACGCGCCGAAATGCCCGGCGGAACAGGGAGTAACCCGCATGAATTGAAATATTTGCAAAAAGCGGCGCTGTAAATATCCCCCGGCAGAGCCGGGGGCTTTACGGTGTGAGCCGCTCAAAGCGGCTTGAGCGGGGTCGCTAACGCGGCCCCGACGTGATTGGGGCCGCCTTACGGCGGCTATTTCCACATTCGCAGTTGGTCCAGGCGCTTGTCCTCAACTTCTTGATTGCGGATGTACTCGCGAATCGCCGTTTCATCACGCCCCACCGTCGACACAAAATACCCGCGCGCCCAGAAATGCTGGCCTGCGAAATTCTGCTTGTGCTCACCGTAGGTCCGCGCCAGGTGAATCGTGCTCTTGCCCTTGATGAAACCCACCACTTCCGACACCGCATACTTGGGAGGTATCGAAAGCAGCATATGCACATGGTCCGGCATAAGGTGGCCTTCCAGCACCCGGCTTTCCTTCTGCTCGGCCAGACGCCGAAAGACCTCTCCCAAATGCTGCCGAAGCCCTTCATACAGCACTCGACGGCGGCATTTGGGGATAAAGGCTACGTGGTATTTGCACTCCCATACGGAGTGACTTAGACTCTCCAATTGGTCCATCCAGATTCTCCTTGATGTGTGCTTTGGTCGGCTCACATCTGGAGCTTCTTGGATGGACTCCCGGAAATGTCAAACTGCTACTGCCACCCCGGCAGAGCCGGGGGATCTCCTCTCCCTTTAGAATCAATCATTTACGGCAATACCCCCTCCGCAAGCCCTTTGCCTTCAAATATTTGGATATGGAGATGGGGGGAGGGGGAGGTCGCACCGGTGGTGGTACGGACCGGGGACATCGCTGACATTTTGAACCGGGGACTATCTGACACTGCCGAACGAGCCGTGGCGACCGGTACAACGTCGTCTTCGCCTCGAAAACAGGGTTCCTCGATCCGGCTGCACCAGGAATGATGCGGCCTGCAGGCAAACTGCCCTGCTCCGGAGGACTTTGGAGCAGGGCGGTGTTTGAGGCTTTGGCCTTTACGCTTAGAACTTTGCTTCGACGCTGGCGCCGGTGTAGTCGATCGTCTTGTCCGGCTTGGCCGTTACATCGCCGCCGACGCCGTGCCCGGCCGAGACCAGGACTATGTTGAACGTGTGCCCCGGCGTCATGCCCGGATAGCTCCCCTCGCGCGCGCCGATGGTGAGCGTCCGCGCGGCGTCGTCCCAGTGAATCGGGATCGTCGCGTGCGCGCCCTGCTCGTAGCGATAGCTGTCGCCCTCGTCCTCGTAGATGGTGAAGCTGCCGTCGGCTCCGGGATAGATCCGGAGCTCGACGGGATCGGCGGCCTGCCGCGTGTACTCGATCTCCGGCCCCATGGGCAGGATCGATCCCGCGCGCACCGCCAGGGGAATCCGGTCGAGCGGCGCTGGCGCTGTCACCGTGGCCCCGCCCTGCGTCTTCTCGCCGGTCCAGAAGTCGGTCCAGGGCGCGCCGGCGGGCAGATACACCGATCGCGATGTGGCGTGCTCGACGAGCACCGGGCTCACCAGGATCGCCGGCCCGAACAGGAACTGGTCCCCGATGTCCCAGGTGGCCGGATCCTCGCGGAAGTCCATTACCAGCGGACGCTGGATGGTCGAGTCCTCGCTCGTCACCTTCCACGCCAGCGAGTAAATGTAGGGCAGGAGGCGATAGCGCAGCCGGTCGACGGCCGCCAGCGCGGGCAGAACCTTGTCGTACGTCCACAGCTCGTTCGCGTCGCGGTGGCCGTGGGTGCGAAAGATGGGGCAGAATGCGCCGTACTCGAACCAGCGCGCGTAGAGCTCCTGATAGCTTGGCGGGAGGGCCTGCCCGTAGACCAGCGGATGGTAGCCGCCGATGTCCGTCGTCCAGTAGGGGTAGCCGGAGAGCGCAAAATTGAGCCCTGCCGGCACCTGCCGGCGCAGCGCCCACCAGCTTTGGTAGACGTCGCCGGACCACACCGTGGCCCCGTTGCGCTGCTGGCCGAGAAACGCCGAGCGCGTCAGCAGAAACACGCGCTTCTCGGGGTTCGCCGCCTTCCAGTGCTCCTGGACGTTGCCGGTGTGCTCCAGCGAAAAGATGTTGGTGTACTCGAGGCCGCTGCCGATTTGGAGCTGCTTGTCGCGCAGGATCGCGTCGCCTACGTAGGGCCAGGCTTCCTCGGGCTCCGAGCTGTCGAGCCAGAAGGCGTCCCACCCCTGGGCGAAGAGCTTACCCATAAACTCGTTCCAGAAAAACTTCCTGGCGCCGGGGTTGGTCGGGTCGTAGACATGCGCGCCCGGCACGTCGAACCCCTTCTGGATCATCTGCTTGAAGTTGCTGGAGTTCGGATCCATCATGGCCCACGCCGAAATCATGGCGTGGATGTGCTCGTCGTGCAGAGTCTTCAGCTCGGCGGGAACGTCGGTGTATCCGTCGTTGAAGACCGGGTCGCCCTGGCCGCCCTGCTTCCACCAGAACCAGTCCTGCACGATGGCGTCGATGGGAAGGTGGCGCGAGCGGTATCCGTCGGCGACCGCGAGGATCTCGGCTTGCGTCTTGTAGCGGTCCTTCGACTGGAAGAAGCCGTAGGCCCACTCCGGAAAGAGCGGCACGTGCCCGGTCAGCGACCGGTACAAGTGAATGATGCTGTCCAGTTGCGGCCCGTAGAGAACGTAGTAGTCGATCTGGGGCGCGGCCATCGACTCCAGGTTCAGCTCCAGCGGAAAGCGATTGTCGAAGGTACTCAGCGAAGCGGTGTTCCACAGGATCGCGTATCCCTTGCTCGAGACGACCAGCGGGATAGCGACATCGGTGTTGTTCTGACCCAGCTCGACGGTGCCGCCGCGGTAGTTGAACATGCCGTTCTGGTGCTGCCCCAGCCCGTACAGCGCCTCGGTGGAGTCGGGGTTGAATCGATCCTCGATATGCAGAAGCCCCGTGGCCTCGGAGTGCGCGTAGGTGCGCGACAGGTTCCCTCGCTCATGCAACAGGGAGATGCCCTCGGCGGTCATGAAGCTCAGGGTTCCCGCGCGCTCCGACAGCGACACGCTGAGGCGCGACGTCGCCAGCGTGGCCGCGCCGTTGGACTCGCCGAATTGGAACGCCGCCCCGGGGCAGGCCGCGGCCGCGTCGAGCATCCACGGCTGTTGTTCCCTGGCAGTTGGAGCGCCCAGCGGCCGGGCGATGACGTGGAGGACGGAGTCGCCGCAGACCGTCACTTCAAGCTGCTCCCGGTCGTTGTGCGCACTAAAACCCCGGGGCCCTGAGCGGTTTGCATCGCTGTCGGCCGGGCGGCGTCACCAGGAACGGTCTGCCCGGCTGCGGAGGCAGCGGACACCAGACTGCAGGAGGCGAGGAACACAAAAATGCGAGTGATGCGGTCAAGCTGGATCAATGTGCACCTCGGAAGACGGAGAATGCGGGGTCAAGAAAAACGGCCTCCGCTCGGGGCAGAGGCCGTCAGGTGTCTATGCTGGATACGAGCGAATCGGCTAGTGCATCTGGCCACTGGAGTCGATGGTGATGCCGCCGGGCCCCTGGTTCTTCTTTTCCTCGTTTTGCTTGCGGGTTCCCATGGCCTTGTCGCTCCACTGCTGAGCCATCGCCAGATCCTCGGTCACCGCGGCTGCGTTACCGTAATCTACGTCAGCCTTGTTGCGGTAGATCAGGTTCAAGTACTGCATGGCATCGTCGTAGTTGGGGCGATCGGCGACGGCCTGATTGAGATACTTCAGACCTTCCTCCACCAACGGAGCGTTTTCCTGGGCCAGCGGCTGCATCACCTTCTTGGGTGCCTTCACATTGCCCTTGCCGTCGTCGTTCAAGCCGGCATCCTGCAGCGCCTTCAGCTTGTTCTCATGCGCCCTGGTCCAGTCGATCACGCCGATGGTGTAGGCGGCATCCGGGTCCTTGGGGTCTTCCGCCAGAACCTTCAACTGCCATTCTTTCGCCTGGTCCAGGTCCTTGATGCTGAAATAGATGCCAGCGATTTCCTTCATGCTGTTGACATCGTTCGGGTTGGTGGCCAGAACCTGTTTGAAGATGTCGATGGCCTGGTTGGCCGTCTTCAGGTTGTCGGGCGTCGTCACTCCGGGGGCTACATTCTCCTCCAGCGCCTTGGCCAGATACGTCTTCGCCATCGGCAGCGTGGGGTCGAGCTCCGTCGCCTTCTGGAAGTGCTCGATTGCCTCATCGTAGTGACCGCTCTTGTAGGCCTCGCAGCCCTTGTTCAACTGGTCGCGGGCCATGAGCTGGTTGCATCCGCTCATGGAAAGCACCATGCCGGTCAAAGTCACCGCCAGCGCCAGAAAACGTGCGGTTCCATTCATGTTCGTATCCTTCTCCTTCAGGCTTGGGCCCACGCGGGCCGTACCTCGAAAACTTCGGCAACCGGCGGCGGCGGGGGCAATCCACTGCCAGGGCAAAATGAATTGTACTCTCCCCCGTGTCCGGATCGAGTGCCTCCGGACACAGGCTTTCTACTGGCCGGCCTGAATCTTGGGCGTCATCAAACCGATGTGATCCACGTTGGCCGCTCTGGCGATGTCAATCACGTCGGCGATATAGGCAAAGTTCACATTGTCGTCGCCCTTGACGAACATCACGCGCTCGGCGCGATTGGCGTAAATATCGGTCAGCTTCGCCAGCAGGTCGGAATGCAGGACATCCGTCTCGTTGATCTTGTACGCAGGGGCTTGGCCGGGGCGATACAGGACCTGCACCACGATGGTGCGGTCGTTGGGCTGCTGCTGCTGCTGCGGATTCTTTGGCGGCTGGGGCACCAGCGCGTCCAGGCCCTTGGGGGTCACCGGCACGATGACCATGAAGATGATCAACAGCACCAGCAGAATGTCGATCATGGGCGTAATATTGGGCTCCGACATGCTGGAGCCGGTTCCACCCGTAGACATTGACATGGCTTAAACTCCTCGTTTCGTCAAAATCGCTTCACTGCCAATTGCCGTGCTGCGTCACTCGCCGCCGGCGGCCCTGCCCTCGCGCTTTTGCGTCAACAGGCCAACCTCTTCCACGCCGGCCGTGCGCACATCGTCGATGGCTTCTTCCACAACTTTGAACTGCGCGCGCTCATCGGCGCGGACGTAGATCATCTTGTCGGTCTTGTCGGCCAGCTTATCGCGCACCAGGCTGCCCAGTTGGGAGGGGTCGACCTTGTTCTGGCCGAGATACACAGCGCCGTCGCGAGTCACAGCGACAACGATAGCGTCCTCCTTATCGGCATCGGGCATCGCGGTCGGGTTTTCTACCCGAGCCAGGTCGATGGCCACCTTGTTCTGCAGCATGGGGGTGATGACCATGAAGATGATGAGCAGCACCAGCATCACGTCCACCATGGGTGTCACGTTGATGTTGGAATTAACTTTTTTGGCTTCGTCGCGAACTGCTACTCCCATAATCGGGACTCCGTACGTCTGAATTTTTCTTCCCGGATGCACTCCGGGCTAACCGTGGCTCAAGCAGCCTGCAGGAGAGGAGAAGTCGCCGGGCGGAAGAGCTTCACGTCTTCCACCCGGCAGGATTCGCGCTCGAGCCGGCAGCCGCTAACGCTTCTTAGCGCTTGTGGCTCTGCTTGATGAAGTAGTCGACCAATTCGCTGGAGGAGTTGTCCATCTCCACGTCGAATGCTTCGACACGACCGGTAAAGTAGTTGAACGCCATGACGGCGGGGACGGCCACGAGCAGGCCGAACGCCGTGGTAACGAGAGCCTCGGAGATACCGCCCGCGACGGCGCCGATACCCGCGATCTTCTGGGTGGCGATGGCGTCAAACGCGTGCAGAATGCCGATGACGGTGCCGAACAGACCAACGAACGGGGCGGTGGCGCCGATGGTGGCCAGAACCGACAGGCCCCTCTTCAGCTTGGCGTGCACGATGGCCTCGGCCCGCTCCAGGGCGCGGCCTGCGCTGGCGATGGTCTCATCGGTCGCCGCTCCGGCGGAGGCACGGAACTCCTGCAGACCGGCCGTAACCACTTCGGCCAGATGCGACTTCTTGTTGCGATCGGCGATCTTGATGGCTTCTTCGAGCTTGCTCTCCTTCAGGGCGCCGGCAACCTTGGGCGCGAACTCGCGCGATTGTTTGCGGGCGGCGGAGAAGTAAAGGTAACGGTCGATCATGACGGCCAGGGACCAGACCGACTCAATGAAGAGGATTATGGCCACCGTTTTGGCCAACCATGCCATGTGCTGCCAGAGTTCCCAGGGGCTGAAGCCGACCGACTGGCCCTCTTCCTGGAAAAATGCCAGGCTGTTCACCGTATGCGATGCGAAATGTGCGAGCTGAGCGAGAATCACTGAATCGTTCCTCCTAAGGAGTGTCTTCTGTACTACGGTAGACCCGCCGCAGCGGGGAGTTGAAAACCACGGAATGCGGCTTCTTGAAAATTCGCATTCCAGTCAAAAGCAATACACCCTGCCGATGTTGCGGCAGGGTGCAGAGAAACCCATCATCCACCCAGGGTGAAGATCACGTTGACGGTGGTGTCCACTTCCACGGGCTCGTTGTTGAGCAGGTAAGGCCGGTAGCGCCATTGCCTCACGGCATCGACGGCCGACTGTTGCAGCATGGGCGGACCGCTCATCACCTTCAGATTCTCGATCGTCCCTTGTTTGGAGATCGTGGCCTGAAGCACAACCGTTCCCGAAACGCGCGCCGCCTTGGCGATGGGCGGATAAATCGGGGTAACCTTTTGAATCAGCAAGCCCACGGCCACGCCGGCCGAGATATTGACCTTCTTGGGAGCTGCGGCCTGGACCTTGGGGGCATTGCCGCTGCCGAAGAAGCTGCCCATGACACCGGATCCGCTGCCGCCCATGCCTTCCATGCCGGCCACGCCGAAGTTCGACGGCGGAGCTTCTCTCTGCGACACCATCTCGATGTTGTGCGGAATCCGCGTCGGCGCGGTGAGCTGATTGTTCATCATCTCCGACTGCACATGAACGATGTGCACCTCCGGAGGCGGCGGTGGCGGTGGCGGTGGTGGCGGCGGCGGCGGCAACGTCAATACGGTCGACATCAGCGCCGAAGGAAGCGCCTCTGGATAGATCAGCGGAATGAGAATCAACAGAATGAGGACCCCGGCATTGATGGCGCCGGTGACCAGCATCCAACGGCCGCTCTTGGTCTTGATCCTTTTCGCGGATTCGAAAGTGGAGTCTTCAAACATGGCCAGCCTCGTGGATCGGGTTTCGTTACTCCTATTTTAGACACCACGGGAGGGGGAATTGTTCCCGGTAGAAAAAAACTCCGCACAGGAGCGAGTAAACCTTATCAGAACCGCGCTCCCACTGCCAAGACTGCTGCAAAACTGGTGCAATTCCAAAGTACTCAAAACACCGGCGCCAGATCGCTTTACGGCCCGCGGCGCGCGGTCCGGACAAGACGGGCCTTAACCGCGAATCTGCAATCGAATTGGGGCGGGCGCTCACGAATTCTCAGCCCTTGGAACGCCTTGCCGCCGGAAGCGAAGCGGTCTTGCCTTTTCCCGACCGCCACTCCTGCCAGGCCACCAGCATGGGGGCGGCGATGGCGATCGAGGAGTAGGTCCCAATCAAGATGCCAATCACGAGGGCGAACGAGAATCCGTTCAGCACCTGGCCGCCGAAGATAAACAGCGAAAGCACGGTGATGAAGGTGAGGCCCGAAGTGAGCACTGTCCGGCTCAGGGTCTGGTTGATGCTGCGGTTCACCAAGTCGGTCAACGGCTCGCGCCGGCTCAGGCGCAGATTCTCGCGGATTCGGTCGAAGACGACGATGGTGTCGTTCATCGAGTAGCCCACCAGAGTGAGGATGGCGGCGATGACGGTCAGGGTGATCTCGCGCCCGGCGAGAGCAAAAGCGCCGACGGTGATCAGCGTGTCGTGGAAGCAGGCCACCACGGCGGCAACGCCGTAGATGAACTGAAAACGGAACCAGAGATAGACCAGCATCCCCAGCATGGACCAGAGCACGGCCTGCGTGGCCTTGGTCTTCAACTGCTGGCCAACCGTGGGACCGACCACATCCACCTTCACCCCGGTGTTGGGATTGAAGTAGTTGTTGTAGTGGGCCTGGAGCGCAGATTCGATCTGCTGGCGGCCCTCGTCGAGCGCCGCTTCGTTGGTCTCTTCCGGCAGGCTGATGAGGACCTCGTGGTTGGCCGCATCGCCGAAGTTCTGAATGCTCGCGTCCCGGAGGCCGGCCAGATCGATGGCATGGCGGATGGCATCGATATCCGGGGGCTTGGAAAACTGCACATCCACCTGAGTGCCGCCGCGAAAGTCAACGCCCAGCGGCACGGGGCTGCCGATATGCGACCAGTTCCAGCCCATCTTGGCGATGCCGGCCACGCTAAAAATCAAGGAAAAGGCTAGGAAGTACCACTTCCATCCAAGCCAGTTCACATTTACGTCGCGAAAGAATTCCACTGCTGCTCTTCCCTTCTCTTCTCGGCTGAGTGCCGTTCGCACCGAGCCTCTATTCCCGAATCCCTGCTCCCAGTCGTTAAATCGAAACCATCTCACCCGGTTTCAATTTGTTCAAATGCGCGTCGAAGATTACGCGCGAGACAAACACCGCGGTGAACAGGTTGGCCCCGAGACCGACGGTCAACGTGGTGGCAAAGCCCTTCACCGGGCCGGTGCCGAAGATAAACAGTATGGCCGCCGAAACGATGGTGGTGACGTGGGTGTCGATGATGGTGACCCAGGCGCGTGCAAAGCCCTGGTCCACGGCCGCCGATGCCGCCTTGCCGGCTCGAATCTCTTCCCGGATGCGCTCGAAGATGAGCACGTTCGAGTCCACGCCCATACCGATAGTGAGAATGACACCGGCGATGCCGGGCAACGTGAGCGTTAGCGTGAGGCCGCCGCCACCAGACAAACTGGTGATCCAAGCTGAAAGTCCCATAATCCCCAGCAGGATGACCAGGTTGAAGATCAACGCCAGATCGGCGTTGATGCCCGAGCCTTTGTAATAAACGAGCATGAAGGCCATGACCACGAGAATGCCGATGATGGCGGCCGTGACGCCCTCGCGAATGGAATCGGCGCCCAGCGTGGCGCCAACGGTGCTGGCCTCGATGTAGTTGAGCGAGGCAGGCAGCGCGCCGGTGCGCAGCAGCTTGGAGAGCTCCATCACTTCGGCCTGGCTGAAGGACCCTTCGATCAGACCGCTGTCGCGAATGGGGTTCTTGATGACCGCGACGCTGCGCACGGTTCCGCCCATGACCACAGCCATGTCCCGGCCCACGTTGGCGCTGGTATAGGTCCAGAACTTGTCGCCAGCTTCGTCGGTGAGGGTGAAATTCACCGTTCTCTGTCCGGTGTTTGAATTAATACCCGGCTGAGCGGAACGGAAGTCGCTGCCGGCCACGATGGAGGTGCGCTCAATAATGTAGTACTCGGTGTTTGCGGAGCCGGCCAACGCCCCGGAAGTCGGCAGGATCTCCTCATCGGGAGGAAGCGCGCCGTTCACGCTCTGCAGAGCGGCATCCTGGCTCGGGAACGGGGCACTGTCGACGGCGTGAATCTCAAGGCGGGTCGTGGACTTAATGACGCTTTTCACCTGATCCAGATCGCTGACTCCCGGCAGTTCGACGAGAATCTGGTTTGCGCCCAGGCCGTATTCCTGGATCAACGGCTCACTGACGCCCAGTGCGTCCACGCGGTCGCGAATGGTCTCAATGGCTTCGTCGACCGTCCGCTTGTCGAGATCGTTCTCGAAGATGGGCTTCATGGTCAGCACGAAGGGGGTGTCGTTTCCGCCGGACACGTCGTATTCGTTGGCGTACTTGTTGCCGCTGAGTAGCGTGTTGATGGCGTCGGATTGCGCCTGAGACGCGCCGTCGATGCGAATGACCTCCGGCTTGTTGGGATCGGGCTTGATGACCTGGGAGAAGCTCAGGTTAGCCTTCTTCAGATCCTGCTGGATCTCCTGGACGGTGTTGTCGGTTTCGGCATTGACCGCCTCCGACACCTGCACCTGCAAAATGAGGTGGGCGCCGCCCTGCAGATCGAGGCCGAGATGAATGCGGTTGGAGATGGCGGCCAGAAAGGCCTTTCCGCCGATCCCCCTCAGATCCCCGAAGATTCCCCACACGCAGATCAGCAGGACCGCGACGATCAGTAAAATTTTGTTTCTGAGATCTTTTTTCATGGTTCCGATTCACTCGTCGAAAAAGCCGAGAGGCCTCCAGGCCCGCTAAGACTTCGAAGAGTCCTCCTGCGTAATGACCGAGGCAATTGCGTTCTTGGCCACTTCAATTTTCAGATTGTCTGGCGGCACGCGGATGATGATGGCATCGTCTTTGATCGACAGGATGACGCCGCGAATGCCTCCGGCGGTGGTGATCTTGTCGCCGGACTTGATGTTGGTGAGCATCTCCTGCCACTGCTTTTGCCGCTTCTGTTGCGGCCGGATCATCATCAGATAGAGCAGCGGGATGAATAGCAGGATGGGGAGCAGCGCGAAAATGCCGCCGCCCGATCCGGTTGCGGGCGCAGCGGCCCACAATGCAAAACTCGTCGACCCAATCATTTCCGGCTCGCGTCCTTTGCTCGCCCTCAACGCCGATCCCTTCCGGCTTCGGGCACAGGCGCACCCGGCCATCGCTGCCGGCGCCTGACAGAAATTTGTCTCCGGGAAAGGTCCCAGGCCCCGATCTTCCCTGGGCCGGGCTGTGGAAGGAGGGTTCGTCAGCCGGGGTCAGAAGCAAACTGAAACCTCTGCCCGCACGGCGCTCGTAACCCTACTGCCGCCTGCTTCCTGTTCGACACAGCACTCCTTTTGGCGTCCTGACGCGAAGAAAAGCAGTTCGCGGCCGATTCGTCCCGCCCGGATTGCCAGAAGAGTGCCTAGAAAGATAAGAAATGCGTGGCCGGTTCGATGTCAAGGCGGCTGAGGGCCGAATGGCGGCCAGGACGCGCCCGCTCCCCATCCTTATAGAACCTTTACGGATCGGCTACTCCTTCCTTACCGAAGAAGCGTTCATCTGGACACAAAGAGTCTTCCGAATCGCATTCGAGACATGTCGGCTGCGAAAGATGGGAGACAAAGAGAGGAATTGCTTCCGTGACCGTGGAGTTTCGCGAGGAATCGCTGTTGCTGATTCCCGTGTGCATGGCGATCGGCTTTATGCTGTGGGTGCTTTGGAACTGGTGGAAGGAAGAGAGGCGATAGCGCCGCTTCAAATGGCTTAACCTTGCGGCGCACTGTACCGGAGGGGCGGGAAGCTTCGCCGGATCAATGCCTCACCGAGCCGCTGGCCTGCCAACTCGCTACTTGGCTGGAGCGGCGTCCGGCGTTTCCTCTTCGTCGTCCGCGTCTTCGACCAGCACCGCCGAGCCAGGAACAAAATCGTAGTTGGCCGCATCCCGGCCTGTGGGATGGAAGGTAATGCGCAGCGGTTCGCGCTGCCACTCGGGCGGTGCGCAGACCGGGCCGGATCGATCCCCCGCATCGAAGGCGGCGATTTTCCTGGCCAGCGCCGGCTTGCGCCCGGCGATCTGCGCTACAACGGCATACAGGCTCTTGCCGCTCGGCGGCAGGCCGCAGTAGGCCGCGTAGTCCCGGAACCAACTGACCTGGCTCACGCCGGGGTCGTAGTCGGGCAGATGGAGAGCAGTGACCCGGCCGGTCACTCGATCGACCAGGAGCCACGGGCCGCGCTGCCACACCCAGCGTTCCAGATTCGTGCCGGGGCCGGGCTTGTCTGTGGGCAAAGCGTCGTTCAGGTGAATCGCGCGGCGGACAACGAAGCTGCGGTCGGTGACGTCGTGCGCGTCGCCCGTGGTCCATTCCTTCAACGCCCCGTCGACGTAGAGCGCGCGAATTCGGAGTTCCTTCTCATCGGGAGCCGCGCCGGACGGATCGCCGACCTTGGAGTAGGGCACGCTCCTGGCTGCTCCGAGGACGACGGTGTGCGCTTTGCGTGGAGCGGCCGAAGCCGCCGAGGGGCCGATGGAATGAATCGCGAGAGAGGTTGCGACGACGATCAGCAGACGCGTAAAGTGCATGGCGCGTGTTTCTCCGTTCGATCTCGAACCCGTTTTTGTTCGCTGGCCCAGTTCACCTGAGGCCATTCACGGCGCGATTGCGGCCGCGCCGGGACATAAAACGGGTCTCTCGAAACACGCAATTGGGGAGAATGCCGCAGGCTACGGCGAGAACTGCAGAAGAATCTATTCATTGATTCTAACTCAGATTCAGATTCCTGCCGCTTCTACGGCGCGCGCTACCCGGAAGGCCGTGGTCTCGCCCAACTGGCGGGCGAGCACCTGCATCCCTACCGGCAGGCCGGCCTGCGTCTTGCCGCAGGGGACATTCACACCGCAGATGCCTGCCAGGCTCGCGGTCACCGTATAGATGTCGGCGAGATACATGGCAAGAGGGTCGCCGGTCTTTTCGCCCAGCTTGAACGCCGGGAAGGGAGACGTAGGAGTCACGATGGCGTCGACCTGGGCGAAGGCGCGCAGGAACTCCTCGGCCAGCAGGCGGCGGACCTTCTGGGCCTTGAGATAGTAGGCGTCGTAATAGCCGGCCGAAAGCGCGTAGGTGCCGAGGAAGATGCGGCGCTTGACCTCGGCGCCAAAGCCCTCGTCGCGAGAGTGCGAGTACATGTCGGAGAGGGTCGCGGAGCGGAGCGAGCGGTATCCGTAGCGCACGCCGTCGAAGCGGGCCAGGTTGGCGCTGGCTTCGGCCGTAGCCACCAAGTAGTAGGTGGGCACGGCGTACTTGGTGTGCGGCAGCGAGACCGGCTTCACTTGGCACCCGGCAGTTCGCAGCGCATCGATTCCCTTCTCGATGGCCGAGCGCACTTCGGGATCGAGGCCCTCCGCGAAGTACTCGGCTGGAACGCCGATTCGCAAGCCGGCGGCGGGCTGGTCGCTCGCGGCGGCGTAATCCTCGACCGGAGCCGGAGAACTGGTGGCGTCTTTGGGATCGTGACCGGCGATGACGCCAAGAAGCGTGGCGGCGTCGCGCACGTTGGAGGCGAAGGGTCCGATGCGGTCAAGCGACGAGGCGAAAGCGATGAGGCCGTAGCGCGAGACGCGCCCGTAAGTGGGCAACACGCCGACAACGCCGCAGAAGCTGGCCGGCTGGCGAATGGAGCCGCCGGTGTCGGATCCCAGGGTGGCCACGGCCAGGTTGGCGGCAACCGCCGCAGCCGCGCCGCCGCTCGATCCGCCGGGAACGCGCTCCGTATCGACGGGATTGCGCACCGGCCCGTAGGCCGAGTTCTCGTTTGACGAGCCCATGGCGAACTCGTCGCAGTTGAGTTTGCCCAGCAACACGGCGCCGGCGGCTTCGAGCTTCGCGACAGCGGTGCAATCGTAGGGCGGCCGGTAGCCCTGCAAGATCTTCGAGCCCGCGGTCGAGGGCGCGCCCTGCATGACGAGCACATCCTTGATGCCGACGGGAATACCGGCAAGCGGCGGCAGCGGATCGCCTTTTGCAGCCAGCGCATCGATGCGCGCGGCCTGTGCGAGCGCGCGTTCTTTGGTCAGGCTCAGATAGATGTTGAGCCGTGGATTGAGCTGCTCGATCCGCGCGAAGTAGCCGGCGGCAAGGTCGGCCGCACTCGTGCGGCCGGCGGCGATCTCCGCACGCAGATCGGCAAGCGTCCTGGGCTTCTCAACGAAGTTCTCGGCGGTGTTGGTCTGGCTCGGCAATGGCGTCTCTCGTGGTTCGGTCCCGCGGGCCTTATCTTTCGATGACCTTGGGCACTTTGAAGAAGACCTGGTCGGATTCGGGCGCCTGGGGCATGACGGCAGCGCGATTGAGCGACGGCGCCAGTTGGTCTGCCCGCGGGGATGCGGTTGATTCGCTCTCCAACTCGCTCACCTGGGCCAGCGGCGCGACGCTCGACGTATCGAGCTGGTTCAACTCGGCGACGTAGTCCAGAATCGCGTTCAGGTCGCGCAACATGCTCTCCGTCTCCTCCGGCGCCAGCTCCAGATGGGCCAGTTCGGCGACGCGCTCGACGTCCTGGACGGTTACTTTGGCGGTCATTTCCTCTCGCTCTTCCCGGCGCTGGTGCCACCGCAGCATGCAACGCGGATTCCGCGGATGATTCCTGAAGAATCAGTATAGCCGGTCGTCGATTGCGTTCCGATCCGGAAACGCGTGACTGCCCTTTGTGCTCAATCGACTGTGAGAGTCAGAGTGACAGAATGCGTGATGCCGGCGGACGTAACGTTGACGGGAATCGTGTAGGTTCCCGCGGGGGTCGTGGAGCCGCCGCCCTGGCCGCCGGAGCCGCCGCCCGTTCCTCCGCCGGAGCTGGTGCAACTGGAGATGCCGCTCGCCAGAACGGCGACCAGCACAATTGTAAGAAAGACCTTGCGGCGCGCACGAATGGCGAGCGGAAGCAGGAGCAGCCCGCAAGCGAGCGAGAGGGTGCGTCGGAAAGACGGCCAGCCGGGGCGCGGACTTACGGGTTCCGGCTTCTCGACAAGAACGGTTGAGCTGCCGCCCGTCGAAATCTCCACCTGGACCGTACCCTGGTTGCCCGCGCCGAGCGTTTCGGTCGTGGGATTAAAGATGCAGAGCGCGTTCGTGGGCAGTGTGCCGCAAGCGAAGCTGAACGTTCCACTGGCTCCGGCGGGCGTGATCCCCAGCGTATAGACGGCCTGCTGGCCCGCGGCGACGGTCTGGCTGGCAAGGCCAGTGACAACGACCGCGAAATCGAATCCGGTCCCCGAAAGCGCGACCGCGGCCGGCGCGGCGACAAAAGCAGAACTAACCGTCAACGAGCCGGACGCCGTTCCGGTTGCCGTAGGCTGAAAGACGATCGACACAGTGCAATTCGCACCTGCCGCCAGGCTGGCGGTGCAGGTGCTTTGCGTGACGCTGTAAGGCGCAGCGGCCGCCAGCGTGAGCGAAGCGACGGCGTAGCTCGAGGAGTTGACGATGGTTACTGACTGCGCGGCGCTGGTTTGGCCCACGGCCACAACGGAAAATCCGAGGAGCGCTGGACTCACCGAAAGACCGGCGGCAAGCTGTCCGGAGCCGTTGAGCGGCACCGAGACCGAAACCACGCCGGAGGTGGACGATGAGACAACCAGCGTCGCCGAGACGGCGCCAGTTGCCGATGGCGCAAATACGATCTGTGCCGTGCAACTGCTTCCGGCGGTCAGCAACGCGCCGCATGTGGTGGAGGCAACCGAGTAGCTGGAGGCGGCGGAGCCGGTGATGGCGAAGCCGACGTTGGCCATGGGCGCTCCGCCGGCGTTGGTGACCGTCAGCGTCTGTGGGGCGCTGCCAATCCCCGGCTGCTGGTTTGTGAAGGTGAGGCTCGAGGGGCTGACGCTGATGGCCGGCGGCGCGAGTCCCGTTCCGCTCAGGCTCACGTTCTGCGTGTGCAGGATGTCCGCGATGCTGAGCGTTCCGGTGACGGCGCCCGTCTGCGTGGGATCGAATTGCACACTGATCGTGCAGACCGCGCCGGCCGCCAGTTGCGTTCCGCAGGCATTTGCCTCAATGAACTGCGCGCTGGCGGAAACGGAGATCGAGGTCAGCGGCTCGCCGCCGGTGTTTGTGATCGTGACTGTCTGCGCGGCGGAAAGCTGGCCCTCGGCAGTCGCGGTGAAGGTAAGTAGCGTGGGACTCAGAACGTCGGTCGGCGGCGCCATGCCGGAGCCGGTCAGTTCCGCGGTCTGCGTTCCCGCTCCGTCGGTGAGCGTGAGCAGGCCGGTGAATGTGCCCGCCGTAGTGGGCGCGAACTCGACCTGAATCTGGCAATCGGTGTTGCCGGCGAGACTGGTTGTGCCGCAGCTATTGCCGTTGGCGGGAATCGTGAACGGCGCGGTAACAGAAAGACTGCTGAGGGGGATCGCTGCCGTACCGCTGTTGGCGGCCGTGATCTGGAGCGGCGAAGAAGTCGTTCCCACCTCGATCTGGCCGAAGCTCACGGTTGACGGCGTCACGCTGACCACGCCGGCCGGCGCACCGGCGCCGGTCAGATCCACCGTCAATTGACCACCGTAAACGTTGGCGTAGATCGTCATTTCCCCGCTCAGAGGCCCGGTGGCTTGGGGCGTAGACGCGACCTGGATCGTGCAACTTGCGCTCACTGCGACGGTTTGGCTCACACAGTTGTCGGTCTCGCTGAAGTCCCCGGTCATCGAAATCGAGGTGGGCAGGAGCGCGAGGCTGCCGGTGTTTTCGAGGGTGACGGTCAACGGGCTGCTCGTGGTGTCGAAGACCTGGCTGGAGAAGGCAAGTGAAGCGGGGCTCACCGCCGCACTGGTCAGGCCCGTGCTCGCGCTCCAGAGGGGCGTTTGCCAGATTCCCCGCCCATAGGTGGCGGCCACGAGAACCTGGGCGGACGATTCTTGAGAAGCTGCGCTGAGAGCAACGGCCGGCGCATCGGGGAGTCCGGACCCGAAGACCGACCAGCATTCAGATGTTTGCAGCCCGCAATTTCCCACCTCGGTTGTGAAGTACACGCCCAGGTCCGTCGCCACGTAAACCGTGTTGGCGTTCTCTGGGTCGACAGCCAGGGAGTTGGCCGGCGCGGGTGGCAGGTTTGCCGTAATGTCGGTCCAGGTAGTCCCGCCGTTGGTCGAGCGGTACACCAATTCGACCTTCTCACTCGGATTTCCGGTTCTCTCCACGGTTGCGTAAACTGTGTTGCCGGTCGTGTCGTGCGAGTCGATGGTCATGCTGGAAATTGCGAAACCCGGCTCGTTGAACGTGTGCGTGTCGTTGACGACGGAATTCGACGTGAGATCGGTCCACGTGGGCGCGGTACTGGAGGCGGGATTCAGGGTTGCGCTCAACACGTGGCCGGGCAGATTGGACCCGTTGTAGGCGGCGCCGTACATGCCGACATAGATCATTTCGCCGCCGGCGGCGAGGGGCATGGCGTCCATGGAGCGGATGAGCGCATCGCCGTTGCAGGACACGCCCGTGGCCCCGCTATCGAGGACCGGGCCGATGGCATTCGAGGCGCTCCAGCCAACACCGTCGGCCGGTCCTCGCCACACGCGGCAGGTCCCGATCAGCAACTGCGAATCGTCGAGCGGGTCGACCAGAAACGGCGCCGGAGTCGGCATGGCGTAGCCGTCGCCGCCCACGTCCGCATCGGTCACGACCGGGCTTGCGCCAAAGTCGGATGGAGTACACGAATCGGTTTGCGAGCAAAGATAGATGGCGACGCCTGCCTGGGTATTGACGTACCAGTTGTTGCCATCGACGGGGTCGACAGCCACAGGGCCGCCATAGCCCGAGAGAATCTGCGGCCAGTCAGCGATCGTTGTGGAGCTTTTCACGCCCGCGGTCCCGTTGACTCCGAGACCGGCCATCAAACCGTACTGAGGCTGGCTCGCCTGAGACAGGCCGACCACCTCGGCCAGCGAGCCGAGGCTTCCGTTGAGGTTCTGAAAGTGCGTGGAGTCCGTCGAGGAACACGCCGATCCCGTCTCTCCGATCGCGTCCGTCGAGCGCCAAAGACCGCTGTCGTTGCCCAGAAAGATCTCGAGGGGATTGGCCGCGTTCCATGCGATCGCGTGCTGGAATTCGGCCACCTGCGCACTCATGCAGGTAGTCGAGTTGGTGGTGTTCCGCCATGTGCAACCTTGCGCGACCGGGCAGGTCGTCTTCCACAGGTCGTTGGCGCCAGCCAGCACCATCGTCTCCTGCCCAGAGGGGATTGCGGCCAGCGCGAGGTTGTACTTTCCATCCGCGATGGTTGCGGCGCCCTCGAACGTACTGGTTTCAAGCGCCGCGGTGCTCCACTGCTGCGAAAAGGCGATTGACGCGTTGCCGCAGACGCCACTGCTCGTCACGCTGCACAAATCTTGCCACAACCCCTGATCCTGGTCGTTCAGGTCGACGGTCCAGGCGAAAGTATCGCCGGTTTGTGGGTTGACGGCCAGAGCACCGCGAAAAATGGGACAGGCGATGGAGCCGACCTGTTCGTGCAGAGTCGGGCACAGGCTTGTCGTGAGTTCGGCGCCCGGCTGAGCGCTGAGGCGGGTCCACGTGACGCCGTCGGAGGACTGGTAGTAACCGTGATAGCGAACTGCGGCCACGAACAGTTGCCGCACCGGGTTCCACACGACGGCTGTGGCGGCATTGCCGGGCGCGATTGCATCCTCCGGCCCTTGCACGTCCGGGCCGCTTCCGTCGCCGATGGTGGCCAGATACCACGTAGCGCCGCTGTCGGTCGAGTAGTAGAGTCCCTCAGCCGAATTGACGCTCCAATCCGCATTGACCAGGGTGCCCTCAAACGCCTGCGAGACTGCGGCTACGACAAGCTGCGGATTGACGGTGCTCCAGGCGAAGGCGGCAAAGCCCTGACCGGCGAAGGCGTAGTCGACGGCGCTCAGGCCTGCCTCCTTGTCCGAGCTCTCCGTGATCAGGCTCCAGGTGTTTCCGCCGTCGCTGGAGCGCAGGATGCCTGCGCCGTAATAGGAGTCGAGAGCATCGTTGGGATCGCCGGTGCCCGCCAGAATCACTCCGGTCTCGCCCGGCTGCACGGTCAGCGCGCCAATGCTGATGGATGCGTCGGCCGCTCCGCTGAGGGCGGCCACAGTGTCGGTAAGCGGCGAAAAGACAATCGCCGCGATGGTCGACGCGCCGGCATTGTTGGACATCCAGACGCCGCCTCCTGTCGTTCCAATGTAGAGCCGGTTCCCGGCGGCGTCGGAGGGATCGAGCGCCACTGCCGCCACGCGGCCGGTGACGAGGCCGTAATTTGGCGTTTGGACGGCCGTGGGGCCGAGCGGCTGCCAGGTGGAGCTTGCCGAGGCGTTTGTTGCGGACTGGGCCCGCGCAGCCGCGATTCGCGCGTGCGCGCCCTCAGGAAGGGATCTGGAACGTCGGACGGCGGGGCCGTGACCTTGCAACAAGCCGCGCTCCGCGAGAAAGCGCTGCGCCTCAAGAACGCGAGGAGGCACGCGCGCGGGCTGCTGCGCTGGCTGCGATGTCGATTTGATTTGCGCGTCGGGGGCCGGAGACTGTGCCGCGGCCGCCGTGGCCAGCGCGACCTGTGCACAGAAGCCCACAACGAACGCTACGTGCGCCCACGCGCCCCGCCTCGCACGCTCGCGCGCGCGCAGGGCTCGCTTCCCTTCCCTGCCGTCACACCAAGGCTGCTTGCAATTCCAATCGCGCATTGGATTCGTCACGCGGATCCGGCATCTGACTCCGGATTTCCCATTTGTGTAGATCTTCCAATGGGAATGAGCCAAGAATCGACTGGAAACCGCTCAACGAAACACGCAAGTTCCGGGAATGAGAATGTGACCCATTATAGGACAGGACAAACCCCGCCCGCGAGCGGGACGCCAAGCCAGTGGTTACCGCGGTGCAAACTGCCTTCGGAGAGTCTGCGCTCACTCCCGCCCAAAGTCGCGGCGGATATAGGCTTCGGCGTCGAACTTGCGCGCAAGAGAAGCGCCGGTCATGGAGCGCACCAGGCCGAAGACCGGGCGATTGAACCAGGGGCGGTCGTGCCTGCCCACGATGGCCCAGGCGATCCCGGCGTAGCCGTTGGAATCGCGGCCGTCGAGCTCGTAGCGGTCGTTGAGCACGACTGCCCAGTCGAAGGCGGCCTCCGGATCGGGCGCCCATTCGAGAATCTTCTTGGCCCAGTACATGCGCATATAGTTGTGCATCCAGCCGGTCGTGACCATCTCGCGCTGCGCGGCGTTCCAAAGGTCGTCGTGCGTCTCGCCGCGCTCCAACTGCTCCAGTGTGTACCGATAGGGGCGCGGATCGGCCGCGTGTTCGAGAAGCGACTTGCGCGCCCAGGGCGCAGCGCACTCCCAGTTGTCGTAATTCGGCTCGTGGCGGACGAACAGGACCGCCAGCTCGCGCCAGCCGATCAACTGGTCGAGAAAGCGCTCCGCTGCCGGCGCCGGAACCTTTCCTGCGGCAGCGGCTTTCTGTACGGCGAGCGCGATCGGGATGGGGCCGATGTTGCCGAAGTGGAGATAAGGCGACAGGCGGCTGGTGCCCGCGGTCTCGGGGTGGTTACGCGTCTCGTTGTAGCCCGCCAGATCGTCGCGGACAAACTCGCGCAGGCGCTTGTAGGCGGCGTGCGTGCCGCCGGTGAACGAGTCGACCGGTTGAATGGATCGGTCGAGTTTCTTGAATCCGGCAGTGACGTCGACGGAGAGCGGGTAGCTTACGGGCTGCTTGCGCGGCATCCACGGAAACAGGGGTTCAATCTTCCGCGGCGCAACCAGGAACCTGGGCAGTTCCGCCTTGAGACGCGGGCGAAAGTGGTGCAGGAGTGTAAAGCTGCGGCCGAAGACGCGCGAAGGAACCACGACATCGGCATCGACTGTCCAGTACGGGATCTTGAGGCGCCGGGCCAGCGCGCGGCGCCAGCGCTCTGGCTCACGGCAGGGGTTTTCGTCACCGACCAGAAGCGCGGCGCGGACTTCCTCGAGAAACGCTTCGAGCGATGCCTCAGGCGCGCGGCAGACGACGAAGTCTACACCGAGTTCGGCTGCGTCCTCGGCTGCGTCGCGCAGGCCCTGTTGCAGGAAGTGGTAGTGACGGAGGTTGGCGTTGGGGTAGTTGGGAATAACGCCGAAGTAGACAACGACGGGCAGACCAAGGAGATTCGCGGCCTCGATCGCGACGTCGAGCGCGGGGTTGTCCTGGACGCGGAGAGCGCGCTGCATCCAATAGACGACGCAGCGGGCATCGGAACGCAGCGGGCCAGCACGGCGAACGAGGACTCGGGGCTGGTCGGCGAGGCGAGCCAGTTCGCAAGGTGTTTGCCGGTCGTTGAAAGGCACAGGCACGGATCACGGACTCCTCGTCGCTCTACGGCCGCCATCGACGGGCAACGATTGTTAAGTATGCGACGTTGTTCCCCGAAGAGATGCAACAAGGGCCGCCCGCAGGCGGCCCTTCAAGCTGAAGGCTGAGAGCTGAAAGCTGCCTTCCTACCACCGCCCCCACGCCCGGCTCATGTAGTCGGTCAGCGTCATGCTGATGAGCACGAGGAACATGAAGACGCCCGCGCCGACGGTCAGCTTGGTCAGCCTGGAACTGTATTTCACGTGCATGAAGTAGAGCACTACCAGCATCATCTTGCCAGTAGCGATGGCCAGCGCGATCACCGGATTCCAGATGCCCAGCTCCCAGAACGAAGCCCACACGGTGAGCGCCGTGCCCACCAGCAATGCGAGAAGAACGACCACGTAGGTGGCGGGACTGACGATGTGATGCTCGTGTCCGGCGGATTTGGTTTGTTCGCTCATGCGGGCGCTCCCTATGGGTGCCTGCTGATCAGGTACAGCAGGGCGAAAAGATAGATCCAGACGATGTCGACGAAGTGCCAATACAAACCGAAGTTCTCGACAAAGGTGACGTGGCCGGTTGTGTAGGCACCGGCCCGGGCTCTGACAATCATGAACGCCAGAATGCCGATGCCGATGATCATGTGCAGCGCGTGCATGCCGGTCATGGCGAAATAGAGGAAGAAGTACTGCTCGGTTTTCTGGGCCATGTCGGGCGCCAGTGGCTTGTCGCCGTACGCCCTTGCCGCCTCGTCGTGCGCGGGATCGACGAACGACTGCAGACTGTAATGGATGCCCGGAACGTGGTGCTTCTCCCACTTTTCGTGATACTCGATGGACTTGATGCCGAGGAAGACCAGGCCCAGCAGAACGGTGAGCGAAAGGCAGAGAACCAGAGAGCCTTTGCGGCGCACCTCGGCGGACCAGACGGCCATAGCCATGGTGAAGCTGGAAAAGATCAGGGTGACCGTGTTGGCCGTGCCCCAGCGCACGTCGAGCTGGTGCGATGCAGCGACGAAGGCCGGGTAGTACCAGTTGCGCAGGATCAGATAAGCGGTGAAGAGCCCGCCGAAGAACATGACTTCGGTGAGCAGGAAGAGCCACATGGCGAAGTTGGTGGCGTCGAACTGCTGGTCGACGCTTTCGAAGTGATGGCGCTGGTAGGGCGGATGCTCGTGAGGAGCGTCTGCCAAAGCGCCGGCGGCTACTGCGGTGCTATCCGACATTCGACCCCTCTTTCTGTTGCTGGCGTTCGAGCCACTCGTAGTCGTAAGCTTCGTGATCCATGACGGGAATCTCGGTGAAGTTCTCGGTCAGCGGCGGCGACTGCGTCTGCCACTCGAGTCCCGTTGCCTGCCAGGGGTTGTCGCCGGCGACGGCGCCGTACTTCAGCGACCAGGTGAGGTACAAAATCGGCAGCAGGTAGCCGACGCCGAGGATCGTCGCGCCCGCGGTGGAAAGCACGTTGAGCCCCTGGAACTCCGGCGGATAGCTGGCGTAGCGCCGCGGCATGCCGAGCGTGCCCAGAATGAACTGCGGGAAGAAAGTGAAGTTGAAGCCGATGAACGTGACCACGGCGGCGAATTGCGAAATCTTTTCCGGATACATGCGCCCTGTCCATTTGGGCCACCAGAAGTGGATGCCGGAGAGAAACGCCATCAACATGCCGCCCACCATGACGAAGTGGAAGTGGGCCACGATGAAATAGGTCTCCGTAAGGTGAATGTCGGTGCCCGTGGTGCCGAGGAAGACACCGGTCATGCCGCCGATGGTGAACAGGCCCATGAATCCGAAAGCGTAGAGCATGGGCGTCTCGAAGGTGATGGAGCCCTTGTAGAGGGTGAACGCCCAGTTGAAGATCTTGATCGCCGAGGGCACGGCCACGAGCATGGTGAGCAGCGAGAAGACCAGAGCCGCATAGTTGGAGATGCCCATGATGAACATGTGGTGGGCCCAGACGAAGAAGCCGAAGACGGCGATGGCCACCGAAGAGAAAGCCACCGCCGTGTAGCCGAAGACGCGCTTGCGGCTGAAGGTGGAGATCACCTCGGAGACAACGCCCATGCCGGGCAGAATCATGATGTAGACGGCGGGGTGCGAGTAGAACCAGAACAAGTGCTGGAAGAGAAGCGGGTCGCCGCCATAGGCGGGATCGAAGACGCCGATGTGGAAGAGGCGCTCAAGAACCACGAGAACCAGGGTGATGGCCAGCACCGGCGTGCCCAGCACCATGAGAATCGAGGCCGCGTAGTTCGCCCAGACGAAGAGCGGCAGCCGGAACCAGGTCATGCCGGGCGCGCGCATCTTGTGGATGGTGACGATGAAGTTGAGGCCGGTGAAGATGGAGCTGAATCCGGCGACGAAGATGGCGAGGCCCGTCGAGATGACGTGCGTATTCAGATAATGCGTGGAGAGCGGAGTGGTGAACGTCCATCCCGTATCCACGCCGCCGGCGGCCATGGTATAGATGGCCATAAAACCGGCGATAACGTAGAGGTACCAGCTCAGCAAGTTGATCTTGGGCAGCGCCAGATCCTTGGCCCCGATCATCATGGGGATGAAGAAATTTCCGAGCGTCGCCGGAACCGAGGGAACCAGGAAAAAGAACACCATGATGACGCCGTGCATGGTGAACACCTTGTTGTAGGTGTCGGCGGCCATCAGGTCGGCCTGTGGGGTGAGCAGTTCGAGGCGGATGAGACCCGCCAGCGCTCCGCCGATAAAGAAGAAGAAGGTGATCGAGATCAGGTAAAGCGTGGCAATCCGCTTGTGGTCGCTGGTCAACAGCCAACTCAGAAGGCCGTTTTCCCTGGTCAGGAAGTTAATCCGGGGGACCCTGGCCGTGGATTGGTCAGGAAGGCTGACGATGGTGGCAGCGCTCATGGCTTGACCTCCTTTTGCGCCGCGGGCGCCTGGGCCCCGGCCGCTTTGCCGCCTGAACTGTCGGGAAGCAACTCGGTGGTATTGAGAGTCTGCTGGACGCGATAGTCGGAATCGAGATTCCTGATGTACTCCACCAGCGCGATCACGCCTTCTTCGCTGATCTGGCCCTGGTAGGTCGGCATGATCGGCGCGTAGCCCTGGGTGATGTGCTGCGAGGGATTCAGAATGGCGTCGCGCAGGTAGGCGTCGTCGGCGGTGACTGTCTGCCCGGTCGAGAGCGTGAGCCTGGCATTGTAGACTCCCGCCAGGCTTGGCCCGCGCGCGTCGGGCCGCGCATTGTGGCAGGCGCTGCAGCTCAGGCTGGAGAAGAGCCGCTCGCCATCCTGCGCCAGCGAGTTGCCGCTGGTTGAACTCGCCAGCCATTGCTTGTAGTCCTCCGGCGTCAGCACGATCACGTCGCCGATCATCGCGGAGTGGTTGGTGCCGCAATACTGCGTGCAGAAGAGGTGATAAGTGCCGGGCGTGGTGGCCTCGAACCAGACCGTGGTGTAGCGGCCGGGTATCGCTTCGCGCTTGACGCGGAATGCAGGAATGGAGAAGCTGTGGAACACATCCTGCGAGATGAGCGTGATCTGGATGGGGCGGCCCATGGGCACGTGGAGCGTGTTGATCTCGTGCTGGCCGCCGGGATGCTCGGCCTTCCACATCCATTGCTTGCCCACCACGTAGATGTTCATGGCGTTGGCCGGCGGCGTGTAGACGCGGAAGTAGATGAGAGCGCCCCACACGAACATGACCAGAAACAGGCCCAGCGGGATGATGGTCCAGGTGGCTTCGAGCAGTGTCGATCCCTCGATCTGTACTGCCTGCGGATGGCGCGCCTTGCGATAGAGGATCGAGAATCCCACGATCAGCAGAACCACAATCGTCAGCCCGACCAGGCTCACCAGAACCATGAAGAAATAGAGCGCGTCCATCTGGGGCGCGATCTTCGACGCCTCAGGCGGATAGAGCGCGAAATGCGTCAACCACTTGACGAGAAACTGCCAGAGTACGGGGCTGATGTGGTTCATTCCGTTATCCGTTCACTTTCGTTGCTGTCCCCAGCGTCCCTGTCTTTGGGGGATGGCCGTGCTTGAAGTCGCGGCGAAACATGGCCAGCATGAATCCGCCCAAAAGCAGCAGCGTGACCAACCCTCCGAGCTGCACCACGCGAGCAATAATCAGATCGTGGGTATTGGTTGCGGGGTTGTAGTGGTAGCAGTAGGTCAGAATGTTGTCCACCGGAGAGCCGATACGATTCGAAGAGGCCTCATCGAGGCCCAGAAGAAGGTCCTTGGGCGAGTACTCGACTCCCATGTAGTACTGGGCGAGCTTGCCCTCGGGCGTCACGATCTGGATCGAGCTGGCGTGCGCATATTGGGTCAGGCTACTTCCGGGCACCGTGAGCTTGACGTAGCGAAACCCTACGGCCTCGGTCAGCGCGTCGATATTCGGCTGCGTGCCGGTAAGGAAGTGCCAACCGCCGGCCGTTTCGGGGCGCCCGTAGCGCTTGAGGGTGCTGCGCTTCTTTGCCGCAGCCAGGTCCGTGCCCTCCGTGGGGTCGATGCTGACGACGACGATGTTGAAGTCTTTGCCGGGCAGGTACCGGACCATTTGCAAAGCGCCGGTCAGGCCGTCGAGTTCCTCGGAGCAGAGCATGGGGCATCGGTAGTAAACCAGCGCCAGAATCGCCGGATGCTTGCCAAAGTAGCTGCCCAGCGCGACTTGCTTACCCGCGTCGTCGGTGAACGTGAGGTTCAGGGGCAACTGCGTGTTGAGCCGCTGATCGATGCCCACGCCGTTCAGGATCGAGGGCGGCCGGTCGCTTTCCGCGCCCTGTTGCTTTTCGCCGTAGCCTGAAACCTGGGCGAAAACGGGAGAAGCCGCGGCCAGGCAAAGAACCGCTGCAACCGCGATCCCCGCGGTCCTGCCGCGCCCGAACCGCCCGATTGTTCCCGTCTGCCGCACGTTTCCCGCCTTTCTCGGAGCTTTACCGGTTAAATTGGGGTAATCTACTCCAAATTGATGCCAGAGCCACATCCTTGGGTCCGAAAAATCGTTCATTGGCGTTCGTCAACGCCTCAGGCGCTCAAGCTTTCGTATCCTTTGCGACCTCACACGGCTAGATGAAGCCGTGCCTTGACCTGAGGCCGGGGAAGAATTCGGGGCCCCATCAAACCTCGTCCTACTTCGACTCTCCGCGCCGCGCCTTCACTGCCTCTGCCTGCGCTTCTTCCTGTTCGAAACTCGTCCGCGCGAATCCGTTGGTGAGCGGCGCGGTAATGGCCGGCTGAATGTCGCCGGTCATCGGGGGCTGCGTTTGCACCGCCGGAGCCACCGGCAATCCCCGTTGCGCAATCAACTCCATCGCCCGCTCGATGGGAATTCGGACCGTACCCTTCGACGGATCGACCCAACTGTAGTTCGAAAGCAGCAAATCCTCGCGTGCGTGCAGGTCCGCCACGTCCTGGTTGCCATCGTCGGCCTGGACGCGCGGCGTGGGAAGGCTCTGCGTCAGCTCCGCCATTTTGTTTTGTAGATCGGGGTTGGAGGGCATGTTGCCCAGCTCGCGCACGTTCACCGTCCTCGTCCACTTCGTCGTGGGGCCGTACTGCTCTCTGTCTTCCTGGTTCAGGTGCGCGTTGATGACCTTGCCGATGCCGTAGCAGAGCAGCCCGGTAACCGCGGCGAAGATCGCCAGGGCGGTGATAAACACGACAATGCCCGCGACGCGAACGTCGCTGCGCTCGTAGCCCGCCGACGCGTCGACTTCGTGCCCTTCCGGCTCGTGCCCGGGATCGGGATCGTTATGCGGCTGCATGTTCCGGCTCCAGAATCTCCGCGAGATGCGGGTCGTTCGTCTGCACCACGGGCCTCGCCTTCAGGCGGGTGCAGAAATAGGCCACCCAGAAGGAGAACATCGCCACGGGCACCGCAATGTACTCGAGAATTCCCCAACTGAAGTGCAGGTTGCGCGCAGCGTCTTTGAAGTTCGGCTCGATAAGCCAGAACAGGTCGAATGCTCTGGCGAAGATCATCCACTGGCAAACGCGCACCAGCCGCTTCTTGTTGCGCTTGAGGTCGCGCGACAGCAGCATGGAGAACGGGATCAGCCAGTGGAAGATGAAATCGAGGGTGATGATGACGCCCCAGCCGCCGCGGATACGGTCCAGGTACCAGTTGATCTCGTCGGGAAGATTGCCCGACCAGATGATGAGGAACTGCGAAAAGGCCAGATAGATGTTTAGCATCACGAAGGCAAAGGTGAGCTTGCCCAGGTCGTGCTGTTCGGTCTGGCGCAGGATGGTCTTGAACGGCTCGGCTTTGGAGAGCGAGACGGCAACGATGATGGAGAAGGCCAGCACCGCGTATCCCTGGCCGACAAGAAACAGAAGGCCGTAAACCGTCGAGGCCCACGTGGGATCCATCGACATGACCCAGTAGATGGCCGCAGCGGTCATGGTGAGCGCGTAGACGACGATGCCGGGGCCACTGATATTTTCGAGCTTCTTGATCCAGAACGGAGTCGTCTCAGGCCCCTCGGAGTCGCGCTTGAGTCCGAGCGCATTCAGCCGCCACGCATAAAAGCCCCAGATGGCGAAGCAGAGGAAGCCGACGGCCAGGAACGTCGCGGGATTCAGCATGGGCCGCTTGAAGTCCATGCAGTGCTTCTGAATCTCGGAGATTAGGTTTTTGCTCAGCGCCGAGGCTGTTTCGCTGTCGCTCGAATAGTTCGCCCACAAATAGAGCTTCTTTATCGCCAGCGCCATGCCGAGCCAATAGAAGACGATCAACGGCATGGTGCGGCTCATGGCTTCGAGCGGCCGGCGCAGCAAGAGGCCCCACTTGCCTCCGGAGCAGTACTGCACCATGAGCATCGCGAGCCCGCCCACGCAAAGTCCCCACGTGACGATGGTCCCGAGCGCCCAGGCGCGATAGAAATGATCGAAGCCGAGCTTGTCCTGCGCCTGGGCCAGAATCACGAGGATCACGGCGGCGCACATCGAGACCACCCCTACCGTCAGCGCGCGACGCTTCCATCCATCGACACAAGACGGAGCCGCGAGATCGGCGGGAAGCTGTCGAGCGTGCGATCTGTGCGATTCTTGAGCCATTTTCCTTGCCGTCCTACTTTTGGCCCGCGGGGGCCTGTTTGCTTGCCGGAATCGAGATCTTGGGATCGGCGGGGTAGGCTGGGGCCAGGCCCGGCGTTCCCTCGCTGGAGATCGGTTTGTATGCCTGCACGGCAGTCGCTGGCATGGGCCAGGGCTGCGCGTACTCCGGGTGGCCCTCGTCGGCGGCCAGATCCTTGAGGTTTCTGATCTCAACCCCAGCCGGCACGTCTTTCGGCGTCGCCGCCTGGCTGAGTTGCAGGGCCCGAATGTAGGCCGCCACCGCCCAGCGGTCCGCCGGCGCGAGCTGCGACGAATAGTCGGGCATGGCGCCGTAGCCGTGCGTCATCACATAGAAGTAGTGCGAGATGGGCTGCGACAGGCGCACCTGGTCGTGGAAATTGGCGGCCGGCTTGAAGCCGCGCTGCACGATCTCGCCCAACCCGTTGCCGACCCGCGAGTGGCAGGGCGTGCAGTAGACGTTAAACCGCTCCTGGCCGCGCTCGAGAACTTCCATCGTCACCGGGAAGGGCATCTGGTCCAGTTCCTGCTTGTATCCATTCGGCCCTTGCACCACGCCGGTGTAGAAATAGCTGTCGTCGTGGAGCTGGCCGCGTGCAACTGTGTTCAGCACCTGCGGACGTGCGCCGCGATGGTCGGCAAAGAAATCCGAGCCGCGCTGCGGAACCATCCTCGGCTGGTCCTGCATGTCCTGGCGGCAGCCGGCGGCGAAGATCGCGAAGGCAAGGCCGAGAAGCGCAAGGGAACGCACGGTCCACGATCGCCCACCCCCGCGCCGGAAAAGCAACCGCAGATCCTTCGACTTCGCTCCCCCTTCACTCCGTTCAGGGTTCGCTCCGCTCAGGATGACAACGCGATCAGTGGGATGGATCGACATCAGTACTCCACCTCCACCACCGAATTCGGTTCGAACTGCTGCAGGTAGGCCTTGGTCTCGACGAGGTCGAACTTGGGGTCGAGCGCTTCGAGGCAGAGGAAGAACTTGTCGGTCGTGGCGCCGTCGCGGAAATTGGGCGCGTTGAAGAGCGGGTGATAAAGCGACGGCAGGCCGTTGAGCGCCAGCATGCCGAAGGCCGCCGAGAGGCCGGCCCAGAGAATCGTCCACTCGTAGGCGGGCACGATGAACGCCGGCCAGGAGTACGTGGGACGGCCTGCAATATTGAGCGGATAGGCGAGCACCGAAACCCAGGTTTCGAGCGCGAACGCAGCGGCTCCGCCCATCAGTCCGCCGATCAGCGTGACGAGCGGCACTTTGTTGCGATGGAAGCCGATGGCTTCGGCCGCCTCTTCGACGGGATAGGGCGTGTAGCAATCCATGCGGCGCCAGCCGTCCTCGCGCGCTCGGCGCGCGGCCCGCACCAGGTCGCCCGGGGTATCGAATTCGGCCAGCAGGCCGTAGGTTCCTTCGCGTGCGGGCATCAGTCGGCAGCCTCCGCCACCTTGGGCTTGATTTTGGCCGCAGGCAGCAACATGCGAATTTCGTTCATCGGAATCATGGGCAGGAACCGGACAAACAGCAGGAACAGGAAGGTAAAGAAGCCCAGCGTGCCAACGAAGACCGCATAGTCCCACTTGGTGGCGCGGTACGTGCCCCAGGCCGAAGGCAGAAAGTCGCGGTAGAGGCTGGTGACGACAATGACGAATCGCTCGAACCACATGCCCGTGTTGACCACGATGGAGATGAAGAACATGAACCCGATGTTGGTGCGCAGCCTGCGCGACCAGAGCGTGGTGAGCGGAATCGCCAGATTGCATGTGATCAGGACCCAATACGACCAGCCCATGGGCCCGAAGACCCGGTTCCAGAACATGAAGGCTTCCCAGTGCGAGGCCGAGTACCAGCTCATGAAGGCTTCCATGCCATAGCCGTAGGCCACGATGAATCCGGTGGCCAGCATCACTTTGCCCATATTGTCGATGTGGCGCTCGGTGACCAGCGATTCCAGGTGATAGAACTTGCGTAGCGGAATGGCCAGCGTGAGCACCATGGCGAAGCCGGAATAGATGGCGCCGGCGACGAAGTAGGGCGGGAAGATGGTTGTGTGCCAGCCGGGAAGAACCGCTACGGCGAAATCGAAGCTGATGACCGTGTGTACCGAGAGCACCAGCGGCGTGGCCAGACCGGCCAGCAGCAGCGAAGCGGTCTCGTAGCGCATCCAGTGACGCACCGATCCGCGCCAGCCCAGGCTGACCAGTCCGTAACCGTACTGCGCGATCTTGGACTGCGCGCGATCCCGCATGGTAGCCAGATCCGGCACCATGCCGATGTACCAGAAGACCACCGAAATCGTGGCGTAGGTGGAGACCGCGAAGACGTCCCACATGAGCGGGGAGCGGAACTGCGGCCACACCGTCATGGTGAAGGGCAGCGGGAAGAGCCAGTAACCCAGCCACGGACGGCCCATGTGGATGAGCGGGAACAGCCCGGCGCAGGCCACGGCAAAGATGGTCATGGCCTCGGCGAAGCGGCTGATCGAATTGCGCCAGCCCTGCTTGAACAGGAGCAGTATGGCCGAGATCAGCGTGCCGGCATGGCCGATACCGATCCACCAGACGAAGTTGATGATGGCAAAGCCCCAGGCGACCGGCTGGGTGATGGCCCAGATGCCGGTGCCCTTGAGGAACAGCCACGTGATGGCCACCATGAGCACGGTGGCCCCGCCGCCGGCCAGCGTGAACAGGCCAAACCAGCCCATGGGCGTGTGCGGCGTGAGCACAATCCGCGCGATCTTCTCGGTGATCGACCGGAAGGTCTGGCCCGGCGCGATGACCCGGAATTCTCCGGTTGCCGGATCGATCGCGGGATCGTGGGGTTTCACTTCCCTGGTTGCCATGGCTGCATCAACCCTTCGCCGGCGCAATTTCCGTCGGCGTCGCTTCGAGTTCCTGGTTCACGTTAAGCACTTCGGCCAGATACTGCGTCCGCGGACGGGCATTCTGGTCGGCAATCACCTGATAGCTGCGCTGCTTGGCGCGGAGCTTCGACACGCGGCTGTTGGGATCGTTGATATTACCGAAGACGATGGCGCCGGCGGGGCAGGCCTGCTGGCAGGCGGTCACAATCTCGCCGTCGCGGATGTTACGGTTTTGCTTGTCGGCCTCGATCTTGGCCGCCGAGATGCGCTGGATGCAGTAGCTGCACTTCTCCATCACGCCGCGCGAGCGCACGCTCACGTCGGGGTTGCGCATCAGCTTCAGGCTCTCGGTTTCGTAGTCGGAGTAGAGCAGGAAGTTGAAGCGGCGCACCTTGTAGGGGCAGTTGTTGGAGCAGTAGCGCGTGCCGACGCAGCGGTTATAGACCATCGTGTTCAGGCCTTCCGGCGTGTGCACGGTGGCGCCGACGGGGCAAACCTGCTCGCAGGGAGCGTTCTCGCAATGCTGGCAGGCCATGGGCTGGAAGTGCGCGCGCGGCGCGGCCAAATCGCCCTCGAAGTAGGTGTCGATGCGCAGCCACTGCATGTTGCGGCCGATGCGCACCTGCTGCTTGCCCACCACGGCGATGTTGTTCTCGGCATAACAGCTCACGATGCAGGCATTGCAGCCCGTGCAACTGTTCATGTCGATCGACATGGCCCAGGCATTGGCCTCGTTGTACTCCCACTGGGGGAAGAGCGAGGTGTCGCGGCTGGGCGTGTCGCGGCCTTCGCCCTCGTGCGCGAAGTTCGGATTGGCCTTGAACTCGTCGAGCGTTGCGGATCGAATGATGCCGCGCGGGCCGAGCGCCTCGTCGGCTTCGAGCGAGTTGTTCCCGTTGCCCTGCTGGCCGAAGGTCTTGCCGCGTTGGTCCTGGTAGTGGCTCTTGGTGATCGCAACGCCCCATTTGCCGTCTACCTTGCGGACGGAACCGGTGGCGTAGAACGGCGCCCACGAGTTGCGGATGAGATAGGCATTGAAACCCTGGCCGGAGCCGACGCGCCCGGCAGCCTCGCGGCCATAGCCGAGATAGACCGTGATGGAGTTGTCGGGATGGCCGGGAGCGACAATGACGGGAGCCTTGACGTTGCCGTTGCCGACGCTGATCTCGACGATGTCGTCTTCTTCCCAGCCGTTGGCGGTCAGGGTCGCTCCAGAGACGATCGCGGCGTTGTCCCAGCTCAAATTCGTGACCGGCTTGGGCAGCTCCTGCAGCCAGCCGACATTGTTCCAGCGGCCGTCGTAGATGTTCGGGTCGGGGCGGAAGATGACCTCGATGGAGTTCTTCGGCGTGGGCGAAGGAACATTCGGCGACAGCGAAATCGGGCGCGGAATAAACGGCGCCGCATCGCGCTGCGCATACGACGTGTCCGCAATCCAGCCGTCGTGCAGCGCCTTGCGCCAGCCTGCCTCGAAGTCGCCCTTGATTACGGGCTTCCACGTCTCGCGCACGGCATCGTATGGGCTCACCATCGGCTCGCTGAGTAGAGCCTGGAAGATATGGTGGGCCGTTTTGCCGCCGTAGAGCGGATCGATCATCGGCTGCACGATCGAAACCGTTCCATCGTAGTCGCGCGCATCGGACCAGGACTCCAGGTAATGCGCCGCAGGGATGTGCCAGTGCGACTGGCGCCCCGTCTCGTCGTAATGCGAGCCGAGGTGGGCGACGACGTTTGCCTTGTTAAATGCGTCGGCGAAGTTCAGATCGGCAGGCGCGTCGTAGATTGGATTGGCGTTCAAAATCACCAGCCAATCCACTTTGCCCGCGTTGAGGTCGGCAACCAGCGCCTTGAAGTCGCCAAGCTGATCGCTGGGCAGCGGGATCGCAGGATCGCCCGCAACATCAACCGTCAACCCCACATTGCCGAGCGTATTATTGATCGCAAGTGCAAGCGCGGCAACGGATGGATCCTGATACAGCCCCGGCAGCACCGCGCTCTTGCCGGCGCTTGCCTTCAGATCCTTCGCCAGCACGGCGAGGAACTTCTTCTGCTCGTCGGTCCACGCATAGGCCGGCGGATTCACGCCGGGAACGTCGACAGCCTGCGCCAAAGCGACCGCGAATAAGGGAATCTCGCTGGCGCGAAGGCCCAGACGGTGCTCGGCCTTCATGCCGGTGGTCGTGGTCGTGCTCTCGACCGCGTAGAGCCGGTTCATCCCGCTCTCGGGCTGTTTGCGCCGGAAAGCGTAGTCACGGACCAGCTTGTGGAAGCCGGGGTACGCCGCGCCGGAAAGGAAATCGGCGTCCAGCGAAACGATCACGTCGGCCGCGTTCAGGTCGTACTGAACGTTCATGCCGCTCGCGAGGAACGTTCCGGCCAGCGCCGGATCGTACTGCACCAGATTCGCCTTGGGCCAGGCGGCCTGTGCCTCTTTCCATTGGCGCGCAAGAGTGGGCGAGGTGACGGTCGCGCTCAGGAAGTAGATGCCGGTTCCGTCTTTGGTCGAGATCACCTTGTCGCGGAAGGCCTGGGCAAACTCGCCCCACTCGCGGTTCTCGCCGCGATATGTGACGTGCAGCGAGCGGTCGGGATCGTAGAGATCGAGCAAAGTCCCCTGGGAAAAGGGATCGGAGCCGCCGCGGTTGTAGGCGTGCTCGGGATTGCCGTCGATCTTGATGGGACGAAACTCGTCGCTCTTGACCAGCAACGGAATCGCGCCGGTCGTGAACGGGTGCGCCGTGGCGAAGTACATCGGCTTGCCTAGAATCAGGTCTTCCGGCGCCTTGATGTAGGGATAGATGGGTTCGTCGGGCTGCTTGGTGCAACCGGCCAGTCCGGCCAGCGCCACCGATGCGCCCATCAGCCTGAGGAAGCCGCGCCGCGAGACGGGATCGATCCACTCCTGCGCCGCCGAGGGGAACTCGCGCTCGACCGCGGCCTGAAACTCGGGCGTGTTGGCCAGCTCGTCGAGCGACCGCCAGAACTTCTTGCCCTTCATGCCTTTGAGTTCGCGTCGAACCGCATCGAGCGTCATCGGCTCGGAGCTCGCACTCAAGGTGACGGCGGCCGGACTCGCGTTGTGCTTGGCGCCGTTCTCTTTGCTCCCCATCGGTTTCTCCACCGCGGGCGACTTGGTCTTGTTTGCGCTCATCGGTGGCACACCTCGCAACTGGTCAGGTCCTTCGGAGTGCGGATCTTGTAGTGAACCTCAAGGAAGTGACCCAGATCCTCCTGGCTGGTGAATTTCGCAACGGAAAGAGCGCGAAACGTCGGTAGGGTCGCTGAAGTCAACGAGGGCAGCCTCATCCCTGTCAATGGGTCTGGAGTCTCTGTGCAGCGCACGCTCTCAGCCGTCGGAGTACCGCTCACCTCATCTCCCACCGCGCACCAAACCGGCTTCTCTTCCGTAGGCCCCTGCCACGCCATGTTGTAGATTTCGCTGGCAGGCCGCAGGTTCTTGGCGGGGTTGCGGTGGCAATCGAGGCACCACTCCATCTGCAGCGTGTTCTCGGCAAACATCAGAGGCATTTCGTCCACGCGGCCGTGGCAGCTTTCGCAGCCAATGCCTTTGTTCACATGAATCTCGTGGCTAAAGTAAACGAAGTCGGGCAGGTCGTGCACCTTGATCCAGGGAATGGACTGGCCAGTGGCCCAGCTCTGGCGGACCGGCTCGAGCAGTTGCGCATTGGTCCAGATCTGCGCGTGGCAGTTCATGCAGGTGCGCGTGGGAGGAATGCCGGCGTAGCTGGATTTTTCGACGGTCGTGTGACAGTACTGGCACTGCAATCCGAGGCCCTGCACGTGGTGCTTGTGGCTGAAGGGCACCGGCTGATCCGCGCGCTGGCCCTGCCGCGTGACCCACGGCGACCGCTGCAACTGATCCAACGTCACTCCCAGGGCGATGACGATCAGCCCCGTCAGCACAAGGCCCATGCGGGCCAACGCGTTGGAGCTGCGGTCGAAGATCTGCGCCATGAACCTATCCCAGTTTGAGTTTGTTGTTTGGATGCAGCCGCTGTGGCGGCGGTCACAAAGTTTATGTACAAAGATTGCTCTGCGATAGACCTCAACGTACGGACGGGGAAGCCCGAAATTTCAATATAGCAGTCCGCGCCCGTTCCGCAACACGCAAGACCTGCAAAATCCCGAAAATTCTTCTGTGGGAATCCGGCTTGCAACCACATGAAAAGAAAACGAGTTGTGACAAGCTCGGTTTCGGCGCACACTCACCATTCGCTGACGCCGAAGGTGCCAGAAGCGAAGATTGTCCGAGAAGAAAATATCACGCCAGAGCCGATATCCGGCAAGTCCGCCGCCCCGGACAAACTGTCGCGATTTACGCGAGGCGAACGATCCGCCCGAGCTGTGGCCCGCGTTTACCCCTTCCAGAACGCCATCAACAAGCCGCCGGCCACGATCAACGCGCCGCCCGCATACACCGGCGCCGTGGGCGCGTGGCCGAAGCGCATCCGGTTGAGGACTTGCGCCGTAACGAAAAAGAACGCGACGTAAACACCGATCAGGCGGCCAAAGTCCCAACGCGGCAGATTGACCATGGAGCCATAGGCCACAAGCACAACTGCGCCTGCGACAATAGCGGCGAGCCTTCCCCACCCGGAAGCGTGGTAGAAGGCGGCCTGAAAGAACGAGTCTCCATACGCCTCGAGAAATGCAGCCGCAGCCAGAAAGCCGAACGCGCTCAGAGGATTCTGGAGCAACTGACCAACTGAATTCATAGGGAGGAAAGCCTCCGGGGAAGAAAACGCGGAATGACAGCGCGCTCGGCGGTCCCAGACGGGAAGACACCACGCGCTGCAGTCCGCTCGATCCAATGCTAACCATCGGATCGTTTAGAATTCATAAGGACGCAATAACCACTCTCAATATCTCAGGACGCGGGACGCGATCGTTCGATTCGCGGGGCGGTTTTTCTCCATCGCTTTCGAGCGAGCGTCCTTGCAGAGCGCGCGGAAAACAACGAAAAGGGAAGCCACGATGAAGTACGCCGGACTGCTCGTGATGCCTGCCGGATTGTTTCTCACTCTTGCCGCGCTGGTGCTGTTTGCCGACCCGCCCCGAAGGTTGGCGTTTGTGTTTTGCGGCCTGGCTGTCGAGGTCATGGGGCTGATCGTTGCAGTGCGCGGCCACATGCCGCAGCGCGGGGCGAGCCGGCCATGAACCCGATGCCCGCCATGCCCCCCGCCCCGGGCGCCGCGATGAGCGACGCCGCGATCGTGCTTACGCTGGTGCTTCTGCTGCTGGCGCCCCTGGCCATCGCCGGGGTGACGCTGATCAACGCCGGCCTGGGCCGGGCCCGGTCGGCGGCGCAGGCCATGTTGGGCAACCTGTTCCTCGGCGCCGTCGCCGTGGTTGTCTTCGCCGTTGCGGGCGCGGCGTTTGCCGGGCTGCCGGGGAATTGGGCGGTGGTTCTGCACGCGGGCGGCAAGGCGTGGAGCGTGCTGGGGCTGGGCGGATTCTTCCTGGGCGGCCTGGGGTCGGCCGCGCCGCAGGCGCAGCTTGCGCTGCTCTTCGAGTTCCTGGCCGTAGCCATGGCCGTCATGATCCCGTGGGGCTCGGGCGCGGACCGCTGGCGGCTGACGGCGGGCGGCGCTGCGGCGGCAGTGCTGGCCGCGATCGTGTTTCCGCTGGCCGCGCACTGGATCTGGAACGGCGGATGGCTGCGGCAACTGGGCGTGAACTTCTCGCTCGGCGACGGATTCCTGGACTGCGGCGGGGCGGCGACCGTGCACGTGCTCGGTGGCCTGAGCGCGCTGGCCCTGGTCTGGATCGCCGGGCCGCGGCGCGGCAAGTTCCCCAAAGAGGGCCTGTCGACCGCGATCCCCGGCCACAACGCGGTGTATGTGCTGTTCGGCTGCCTGCTGGCGCTGGTGGGCTGGCTGGCCTGGAACGCGGCAGGCGCAATCCTTTGGGTGCACGCGCCGCTGGCGGCGCTGCCGGGTACGGCCATGAATACGCTGCTCTCGGCCTCGGGCGCGCTGGCGGCGACATTCGCCGTGACGCAAGCCCGCTTTGGCAAGCCCGACGCCAGCCTGTGCGCCAACGGCTGGATGGCCGGCCTGGTGGCATCGAGCGCCTGCGCCGCTTCGGTCAAGCCGGTCGCGGCGCTGTTCATCGGAGTGGTCGCGGGCATCTTCACGCCGCTGCTGGTGGAACTGCTGGAGCTGGCGCTCTCGATCGACGATCCCTCGGGCGCGGTCACCGTGCATGGAGCGGCGGGACTGTGGGGATTGATCGCGGTGGGCGTGTTCGCGCCCGCGCCGGGACAGTTCCTTGCACAGCTCGTGGGCATCGCCGCGCTCGTCGGCGTATTTCTGCCGCTGGTCTACCTGCTGTTCGCCGTCCTCAACCGGGTCGTTCCGTTCCGTGTCGATCCCGATGGCGAGCGGATGGGCATGGACCTGCACGAGCTGGGCGGAGGCGCGTATCCGGAGTTCGTGATTCACCGGGACGAGTCGTACCGGTAAGCGAGCGACACAGCGCAAGCCGATTCCGAACCCTTCCAAATTGCAGTTTTCTGCCGGATCATTGCGCCATTTCCGGCAAAAAAGGGCAGAAAATGTCCAGTTTTCGGACGCGAAATCGATCTGCGATTATTTGTTTTCAACGACTTACAGAAATCATATAGGGAGGGGGGTAGGGGGTACCCCGGTGGTACGGACCGGGGACATAGCTGACAGGTTGAGCCGGGGAAACCGGGACGGAGAGATGGGATCAGGGGTCTGTCTTGCCCCTTGTTGAGTCTATTGTGCGCGAAGAGGCGGAAATTACCTGCAAAATTGAGGGACATAGGGACAAGGGACGTAGGGAATAGAAAAACAATGACTTAGCGGACTTCCGGACGGAGTCGAGCGGGGGCACGGGGCTTGACAGTTCGAACGGTGCAGGTTTCTGTCAAGGGCGAGATGGGCGTTTTGGAGTACATATCATCGGACAACTTCCGGTTAGCGCGTGATCCGCCCCGAAGCATCCCAAACGTCCCAAAAAGCTGACCGCGTGATGGCTGTCTAATCTATACAGGCGTGTTCGCGTACTCTCGTTGACCACGAGCGAGCAGTCGAACAGGCAATTTCTAGCCCAGTCGACAAATCATCGTCTGATTCTGAACGCTTATCAAGTGCCTCAATCAACTCGACATAAAAATCCCGCAGGAACGGTTCCGGTGGCACCCGAAGAATCAGGTTCATAATCCTGACCCAACTGTGAAATTGATGGCGGCCTTTGCTCTCCGTTTCCAACAATAAATAAACGGCCTGGTTCGTGAGAGCAGGAATGATGGCGCGGTGGTTCGGATGACCCCTGTACCACAAGCCTTCGATAAGCGCGATGCCGACACTTCTCTTCTGGGAACCGCCAGTTAGGTACTCGAGGGCATGGATCAAGGTCTGCTGTCGCTCGCGGTAGAAACGCTCATAGACACTTGCGACGGCAAGAACAATGGCTACAGCTGAACTCGCAAGGGCAACAATGATCGAAACAGAAGTTGGGCTGAGCATAGGCCGAGACCGCCTGATTATACATCGTGGTCGCCGACTAGGTTGCGGTACTGGGCACGACGCGCGTATTGGCCCTGCCGGGTCGGAGCGAAACGCCAGAAAAGGCAAGAAATAGGCAATGGCAAAACCGTGAAAACAAGGTGATTGCTTGCGGTATCATCTGCCCATGTCGATGCCAGGTCGCAATGACGCTTGTCCGTGTGGCTCGGGCCAGAAATTCAAGCACTGTTGTCTTCGCTTGGAACTGGGTCGCCCGAACCGGGTGGAATGGGTGCATAACTCCCGTTCGCTTCGGGACAAGAATCTTTCGCTCATCGCCGCGGCTGCGGACATCTTTGGCCTGAACCGCCCTTGGGACGTCATTAAGCGCAAGATTTCACCCGCCAGCGTAAGAGAATTCTACCAATTCGTCGCCACGCTTTGGCCGCCGTCCACTGACCTTGCCAGCCTGCTTCCCGGACCCGATTCGACGCTCCGCGCGTTGTATCTCGGCGAATATGCGCCCGAGGTGATCATCCGGAACGTTTGCCGATTCGGCCTTTATGCGGACGAAATCATCCTTATTAATCCATTCGACAATCCAAACATGATCGCGGAGGAATATAACCCGATCGTCCATCCTGAGGAGTGGATTGAAGAGACTCTACGGGTCCTTTTCCAGCTGATGGCCATGGCACCGTGGGTAGAGCGCGGATTCGTCACATTTATACCTAATCCGGGTGAATTCGACCGAGCTCTCCTTATGAAAACCGCACAGCTTGCGGAGGAGCGAACAAAGAACAATCCCATTACGCGCCGGGATATCGATGAATCAGTTGTCAAGCAGCAGGCGATGCGTAAGCTCCTTGCGTGCCCTCCTGACTATATCGAGAGGACGTATCGCGAGATGGATCCCAGTGCTTCCGACGAGCAGGTCGCCCTCTTGGTCAAGTACGTTGAAGAAGAGCGCAAGCATGATCCGTTTCTAATGGAAGGGACCATGGACAAGCAGCCTGGACAATTCATGACGATGCGCACAGGGGCGAGCCTAGAAATGGGCCTCTACATATGCCAGACGATTGGCTCGTTTCCCTACACCAATTTCCGATACCGCTGGAATGAAATTCTTAGCGCCAGGGAACAGTTTGATCCCACCATGGAGACATGGACGCCATTGACCAAGGCATTTCAGAGACTCGACTTCAAATTCCTTGATCGGGTCGATGCAAAATTCGCTTTTGAGATCCGGAAGGAGGAGAGGCTCGGCGGCTTCAGAAGCTACCTACGCAAAGTCTGGAACGCCATCGAAGGCTCTCCCGACCCGACTAAAGCGGAGGCGCTTGCCCGTGACTTCAGCGAAGAACTTACTCAGTCATATCAGGACGCGAAGAAGGAGTGGTCGGAGATTGATATAGAGCTTCTGAAATGGGTAGGTGGTGGCGGATTAGTGGTCGGCGCAGGTGCCGCTGCGTCAGCCTTGGCCACGGGAGGGCTTTCATTGGCGTTGCCTGCGGCGGGATTTGCCGTGAACAGCGTCACGCAACTTGTCATTTCAACATGGAAACGTCGCAATTTCAGAAGGGCCGTTCCAATGTCGGCCTTCATCGATTTGGAACGAAAGGGGCATTGATTGTGAACGGGCCGGAGGGTCCAGCTGACTGGATCCACCTTCGGGCAAACGATTTTCGATGAACACCTTAATTCCCAATGCGCGTTCAGATCTGCCGTCTTGAGCTAAGGCTCTGTGATATGTCCCCACAAGTCGGCTCGAGGGAAGCGATTCCTAGCGATTCTCAAGAAGCACGGTATTGCATACGATCCGCGCCTTGTCTGGGAATAGGTTTTGATTCGCCCCGCCCCTACGGGGCGGACGCATTCGATTGCAACGCGTTCCCTTCTTCCTTGTCAGCGGCGGGCGAGGAGCAGCATCACGACGAAGAGCAGGACGGGGACGAGGGCCAGGGCGGCGAAGAGAGCGATTTTGCGGCGGTTGAGGGCGAGGCGATGGCGGAGATGGGGGCGGTGGGGTCCGGTCTCGACGCCGACCAGCTCCTGGTGCTCAAGCTCCCAGGCCATTTCGGCGGCGGTCGAGTAGCGATGGCGCGGGTCGCGCTCGAGGGCGCGGAAGAGGATTTCCTCGATCTCGGGGGAAATCTCAGGGTTCAGCTCGCGCACCGGCTTGGGATCGTTGAGGAGGCGCTCGTTCATAACGGCGAGGGGATTGGAGCCGGTGAAGGGGGGCTGGCCGGTGAGCATCTCGTAGAAGATGGCGCCGAGGGAGTAGATGTCGCTGCGCTGGTCGCCGCGCTGGCCGCGGACCTGCTCGGGGGAGATGTAGTCGGGCGTGCCGAGGGCGGGGGTGAGGCCGACGTGGGTGATGCGGCGGGCGTCCTCCTTGAGGGCGATGCCGAAGTCGATGATCTTGATGCGGTCGCCCTCGCAGACCATGACGTTCTCGGGCTTGAGGTCGCGGTGGACGACGCCGTGCTTGTGCATCGTATCGAGGGCGTCGCAAATGGCGAGGGTGAGGGCGACGGCGCGATCGACGGGGAGCTTGGGCTGCTCGTTGAGGATGGCGCGGAGCAGGCGGCCCTCGACCCACTCGATGACCATGTAGAGGCGGCTGCGCTGTTCGCCGTCGTAGGTTTTGACGACGCCGGGGTGGTCGATCTCCTGGCCGATCTGCTCCTCGCGGCGGAAGCGCTCGAGGAGAACGGGGTCGGATTCCATTTCGGGGTGGGGTACCTTGACGGCGACGGGACGGCCGCTGCGCAGGTCGGTGGCGCGGAAGAGGGTGGACATGCCGGAGCGCGCAACCTCCGCTTCAAGGAGGTAGTGGTCCAGGGTTTCTCCGGCGACGAGCTTGGTCATGGTTTCAGTCAGCATCGCAGATTCGATTGTCGCCTGCAATTTGTAAAGAGTGCGCAAAGAAAGTAACGGCAGGGAACAGGGAACAGGGAACGAGGGAGCAAGTCAGCGAGTCAGCAAGTCAGCGGTCCCACCCATTTGGCGAAGAGCGCATGCCCAGAGGGCGCCCAGATGGGGCACGGGAGGGCCGGAACGCGGGGCCGCGAAAAAGGGGCGAGAAAAGCTCCGCGGGTCAGTATGATGGTTGGCGATATGCCGAGCATCGTTGGAAGGTTCGCAGCGTACTTGGCGCTGGTGTGCGCGGCGTGGCCGGCTGCCGCCGTCGGCGCGCCGGTGAGCGCCCGAGCCAAGCAACCGCTGCCGCCGCAGGATACGGGGTTCCTGAACCGGCGGGTGGAACTGAACGGAAACACGTACCGGTTCCAGGTGTACCTGCCGGAGGAGTGGCGGCGGGAGGACGGCAAGGTGTGGCCGATCATCCTGTTTCTGCACGGGCGGGGCGAGCGGGGCTCGGAGGGGATGTGGCAGACGCAGATCGGTCTGCCGGAGGCGGTGCGCGACCATCCGGACCGGTGGCCGTTCGTGATCGTGATGCCGCAGTGCCCCGAGAACGCGCACTGGACCGATGCGGGGATGCTGCGGCTGGCGATGGCGGCGCTGAACCAGGAGGCGGCAGAGCTCCGGGGCGACCCGGCGCGGACATATCTGACGGGGCTCTCGATGGGCGGGTACGGGGCGTGGGAGCTGGCGAAGCTCTATCCGCGGCGATGGGCGGCGATCGCGATCATGGCGGGCGGGGTGTTCTGGAGCTATGAGCCGGATCGATGGCAGCAGGCGGCAACGCTGCCGGCGCAGTACGCGGCGGCGGTGGGCCATACGCCTGTGTGGTTGTTCCACGGCGGGATGGACACGACGGTCGCGCCGCGGCAGAGCGAGCTGATGTTCGACGCCTTCCAGGCAGCGGGCGGCAATATCCGCCTGTGGATTTACCAGGGGCTGAAGCACGACTGCTGGACGCGCGCCTACGACGAGGCGGAGCTGCCGCGGTGGCTGCTGGAGCACCGCGCGGGGACCGCGGCGCCGGCGCTGGCGGAGCGGATCGTGGCACCGATAGGCCCGCCGACCGTGAAGCTGACGACGGCGCAACTGGACGGCCTGACAGGCCAGTTCCGGGAGCCGAACGCGCACGGGATCGAGACGATCTTCCGCGAGGGCGACCAACTGCTGGAAAAGACGCCCAACGGCGAGACCATCGGGCTGGAGGCGGAGACGGCCGATACGTTCATCCGTCCCGGCGACACGACCGGTGTGCGCGCCGTTCACCTGGCGTTCGAGCGGGATGCGCTGGGGCGTGTGACGGCGTTTGTGCTGCGCGACAGCCGGCACGAGGAGCGCTGGGTGAAGGTGACCGGCGACGGAAAGTGACGCCCGCTCCCACCCTAGCGGAAAGAACAAGGGCGCCCCGCGGGCCCGGGCGCGGGGGCTTGCGGAACCGCAGGACCCGGCCATGCGTAGTGAGATTCAGGGAAGAGGAGGCGACATGTTTTGCAGCGGATGCGGCGAGACGTTGGAAGCGGGCCAGCAGGCGTGCCCGAAGTGCAACCGGCCGGTGGCACCGGCGGTTCCCGTGCCGCCGCCGGTTCCGAATCTGGAGTTCGAGGTGGCGCAATACGCCGGCAAGATCCGTGTACTGGGCATTCTGTGGCTGGTCTACGCAGGACTGTCTCTGATTGCGGGCATTGCAGCGATGACCTTCCTGCGTGCGATGTTCTCGGGAGGCTTTGGCCCCTGGCCGCACGGTTCCGGGCCGCAGTTGTGGTTCCTGCCGGCGCTGATTCACTTCGCGTGGGTGTTCATGGTGGGGCGGTCGATCCTCGCTGTCGCGGCCGGCTGGGGACTGCTGGAGCGCGCGCAGTGGGGACGGATCGTGGCCATTGTTGCGGCGGTCTTGAACCTCTTCCACTTCTTCCCGTTCGGGCTGGCGATGGGCATCGCGACGCTGGTTCTGATCATCGGGAGCCGGAACTGGTTTCTGTACGAGAATCTGTAGAGCAGCTTTCAGCCGTCAGCTCTCAGCTTTCAGCTTGTGCTGCTTGACCGTTCGACTTCCGAGAATGCAGACCGTCTCTCCGATTGGTTCTCTTCGAGAGATCGCTCCATCGGCACCGCCAGTTCGCAGCAGACTTCAGCCACCAAAGGATCATCCCGCTGGTTGCGGCAAGCTGAAGGCCGATAGCTAATAGCTGATGGCTGATGGCTGAGAACTGCCTTACAATCGAGCCATGAGTTTCCCCGTAAATCGGATGCGCCGACTGCGGCGCAGCGAGCCGCTGCGGGCGTTGGTGCGCGAGACCTCGGTCGAGCCCGGCGACCTGATCTATCCGTTGTTCTTGTGCCCCGGCAAGGGCGTGCGCAACCCTGTGGGCTCGATGCCGGGCGTCTTTAATCTCTCGGTGGACGAGGCGGTGAAGGAAGCCGAAGAGGCGGCGGCGCTGGGCATCGGCGGACTGCTGCTGTTCGGTCTGCCGGAGGGGAAGGACGAGCAGGGCACGGGCGCCTGGGAAGAGGACGGCATTGTGCAGCAGGGGCTGCGCGCGCTGAAGCAATCGCAGGCGGCGAAGAAGCTGGTGCTGATCGCGGACGTGTGCCTGTGCGAGTACACCAGCCACGGCCACTGCGGCGTGGTGGTGAAGTCGCAGGAAGGGTTCGAGGTGGACAACGATCCCACGCTGGAGTTGCTGGCGCGGACGGCGGTGAGCCAGGCGAGAGCGGGGGCCGACGTGGTGGCGCCGAGCGACATGATGGATGGGCGCGTGGGCGCGATCCGGGGCGTGCTGGACGCGGCGGGATTCGCGCAGACGCCGATCCTGAGCTACGCGGCGAAGTTCGCGTCGGCGTTCTACGGGCCGTTCCGCGAGGCCGCCGACTCGGCGCCGCAGTTCGGCGACCGCAAGACCTACCAGATGGACGGAGCCAACTTGCGCGAGGCGCTGCGCGAGATCGAGCTGGACCTCGAGGAGGGGGCGGACATGATTCTGATGAAGCCCGCCATGCCCTACCTGGACGTGGTGCGCGCGGCCAGCGAGCGGTTCGGCGTACCCATCGGCGCCTACCAGGTGTCGGGCGAGTACGCGATGCTGAAGGCGGCGTTCGAGAAGGGGTGGCTGGAACCGACGCGCACCATGCTCGAATCGCTGACCGGCATCCGGCGCGCGGGAGCGGACTTTATCGTGACGTACTTCGCCAAGGAAGCGGCGAAGGCGCTTGCCTGAGGTGCACGGACCGCGCCGCGGATTCGCGGCCGAACCGCGACTGGCCGTTTATTTCGCCAATCGACGAGAGCTTTTGACCGCATCCGCCCGTCCCCGTACGATGCACCTATGCCCTTCCGACTCAAGAAGCTGAACCAGCCGCGCGCGGTCTATTGGTTTGCCGCGCTGGGGTTCGTTCTGCGCATTGCCGCGCGGCTCTGGTACACGGGCATCGAGGGCTTCTGGATGTACGGCTACGGGTTCTTTTTCGACCTGGCCCAGAGCATCGCGCAGGGACGCGGATTCAGCCAGGGAGGCGCTCCGACGGCGTTCCGGGTTCCGATGTACTCGATCGTGCTGGCCGGGATCACGCTGGGACACCGGGCGTTCTGGCCGATCGCGATCGCGCAATCGGCGATGGGCGCGGCGACCGCGATCGGCGCCGGGGTGCTGGCCCGCCGGATGTTCGCGGGGCCGGCCGCGAACCGGGCGGCGACGCTGGCCGCGGCAGTCACCGCCGTTTATCCCTACTACGTCATCCATGACACGGCGATGCAGGAGACCTGTCTCTTTACGCTGCTGACCCTGGCGGCGGTGCTGGTTCTGGGCGAGGCGGCGCGCGCGGGCAAAGCGGCGACCGGCGCGATGGCCGGTGTGGTGCTCGGCCTGGACGTGCTGACCCGCGCGACGATTGCGCCGTTCGCCGTGCTGGCTCCGCTGTGGCTGCTGTGGCGGAGACGGAGATGGGCCGCGGCGGCCTGCGCGCTGCTCGTGGCGGGGACCGTGGCGCCGTGGATCGTGCGGAATGCCGTGGTGATGGGCACGGCGACCCTGAGCACGGAGACGGGAATCGAGTTCTGGGCGGGAAATTGCGGCTTCCTGTTCCGGCATTACCCGCAAGAGAGCAGCGACGTGAGCAAGACCGAGGCCACGGAGTCGCTGCCGCCCGAGGACCGCAAGGAACTGGAAGCGATCGGGGACAACGAGGTGCTGCAGAACCGGTGGTACTTCCGCAAGGGACTTGAATATGTGCGGGCACACCCCGGCCAGACCGTCATCGACGGAATCCGCAAGAACCTGGCCGCCTTTAGCTGGCTGCCGAGCCCGCGGCGCGGCTGGGCGGACGATCTGGTCCATGCGATCTCGTATGGGCCGGTGATGCTTGTGGGGCTATGGGGGATGGGCAGGCGGCGATCACACTGGCACGAGGACTCGATCGTCTATCTCGTTTTAGCAACGTTCATGGTGGTGACGGCGGTCTTCTGGGCGCACACCAGCCATCGCGCCTACCTCGACGTGTACTGGATTGTCTTCGCCGCGGGGGCGCTGGCGGAGACGGTGTTACGGCGGCGAGATCGCCGAACGGCGGGAGCGCAGGCCGGTCCGGCCACGGCGGCGTGTTCGTAACGCTGAGCGCCTGCACGCGTCGCGGCGGTTGACGCGGGCCAGGCGGTTGTCCCGAATCGCGGTGTGCGATCTGCACAAATCGCTTTGTCTTCCGCGCCGGGTTGTGTTGTTCTAACTAGAACGTGTCCGAGAATGGTTGTTTGTGGAGCGGCCGGCATCTCGCAGGGGCTGAAGCCCCCGGTTTGCAAGTACCCATTTCGGCACGACTAAAGTCGTGCCCTGACACGTTTCGCACGAAGAGTGAAGTACTTCACGAAGCTGAAGATTTGTGCTCTGGCACGAAGCAGTTGTCTCTAACGCGCTCAAGAACCCACCTATTATGTTGAAGCGACTGGAAGCGTACTTTGAATTCGCCCGCCTGGAGACGAACTGGCGCACGGAGATCCTGGCCGGCGTCACGACGTTTCTGACCATGGCCTACATCGTGCTGGTGAACCCGGCCATGCTAGCCGACGCCGGGATGCCGCTGCCCGCGGTGACCGCGGCTACGTGCCTGTCGGCGGCCTTCGGGTCGATCCTGATGGGCGTGATTGCGCGCTATCCGCTGGCGCTGGCGCCGGGCATGGGCCTGAACGCCTACTTCACCTACACCGTATGCCTGAAGATGCACCTGCCGTGGCAGACGGCGCTGGGCGCGGTGTTCCTCTCGGGCTGCATTTTCCTCGCCATCACCCTGGCCGGCTTCCAGCGGGTGATCATGCGCGCCATTCCTCACCAGCTTTACGCGGCGGTCGCCGGCGGAATCGGCCTGTTCATTGCCTTCATCGGCTTGCAGCACGCGGGACTCGTGATTCGCGACCCGAACACGCTGGTGGGCATGGGCAGCATCCGCAACCCGACGGCGTACCTGACGCTGATCGGACTGATCCTGATGGTGGCGCTCGAAATCCGGAAGGTGAAGGGCGCGATCCTGATCGGAGTGCTCTCGATCACCGGGATCGCGTGGGCGACGGGGATGGTCCACTGGACTCCGACAACTGGCGGCATGACCGCGCTGACCCAGACCGCGTTCAAGCTGAACATTGCGGGGGCGCTGAACAAAGGGCTGCTCGAAATTATCTTTGTTTTCTTCTTCGTGGACCTCTTCGACAACCTGGGCACGCTGGTGGCAGTGACCAAGCGCGCCGGGCTGATCGGCGCAGACCACTCGATTCCGCGGCTGAACCGGATTCTGCTGGCCGACGCCACGGCGAGCATCTTTGGCTCGCTGACGGGAACCTCGACCGTGACCAGCTACGTGGAGTCCACGGCGGGCGTGGCGGCGGGCGGGCGCTCGGGCGTGACGGCGATCGTGACCGGGCTGATGTTTCTGGGCGCCATCGTCGCCGCGCCATTCATCGGCATCGTGCCCCAAGCGGCGACCGCGCCCGCGCTCATTCTGGTGGGCTCGCTGATGCTGGCCAGCATCGTCGAGATTCAATGGCACGATCCGCTGATCGCCGTGCCCGCGTTCCTGACGCTGGTGCTGATTCCGCTCACCTATTCGATCGCCAACGGGCTGGGCTTCGGCGTGATCTCCTGGGCGGTTCTGCACCTGTTCTCGGGGAAGGTGCGGCGGCAGGACTGGCTGCTTTACGTGCTCGCAGCGCTCTTCCTGGCGCGGTTCATTTATCTTGGGGCGAGCTAGAATCGGCCGGCCTCGCCCACTGGACAAACGTCCCGCAGGGGCATTGCCTAGAAATTCGGATTCTTGGGGCAAGACGAAGAGTTCATGGACAGGAACTCGACTCTTTGGGCAAGCGCTGGAATTCGCCGGATTTGCCCGATCATTGCCTTAATGACCGCATGGACTATAGGGTAGCTGACGGGTTGGCTACCAATCAGACGGAACTCGGAGAAACCCGCGGAATGGCTCGCCGATCTTACCGGCGACCGACGAGGCAGTGAGATGTCCCCGCCAGGGCGAACGGGTTCACCCAGCCGAAATCTCACAAAAGAGGATGCCATGGAATTCTTTACGCCGGGAAAAAATGCTGCGGCACACCGAGAGTGTAAGTGTCTTGCCGCCGCGGGCCTGTGTGCGCTGCTGTTCAGCACGACCGCCTTCAGCCAAGGGGCGGCGCCTGCTGTCTCCTGCGAAAGTCTTGCCAAACTGGACTTGCCGGAGGTGACGATTACCCTGGTTCAGCAGGTCGCGGCAGGCCAGTTCAAAGATCCGCGTTCAGCCGCAGGCGAGCCAGGGGGCCCGGGTGGACCAGCGGGGCAAAGCGGCGGACCACCGAAAGGCGGGGCGCCCCGAGGGGCGCGCGGGCCATTCGGAGCCACGGACATCGGCCAGCTTCCAGCTTTCTGCCGGATTGCCGCAACCTTAAAACCCAGCGGAGACTCCGACATCAAGATGGAAATATGGCTGCCGCTGACTGATTGGAACGGTAAGTTCATGGGCGCGGGCAGTTTCGGCTGGGGCGGAGCCATCATGTACGACGGACTGCTTCTGGGGTTGAAGAACGGCTATGCTGTGGCCAACAACGATACCGGACATTCGGATGAAACAAGTCCGACAGGAGAATTCGCGATCGGCCATCCCGATAAGGTGATCGATTACGGGTACCGGGCTAACCATGCAATGACGCTGGATTCCAAGGCCATTATCAAGGCCTTTTACGAGGTAGGGCCAAAGCATTCGTACTGGGTAGGCTGCTCGCTCGGCGGTCAGCAGGGGATGACCGAAATTCAGCGTTTCCCGGACGACTACGATGGCGCCGTCATCGGCTCGCCCGCCAATCCGATCGTCAATCTGAACGCCTTCCAGATCTGGCCTACGCTATTGCGCAGAGAAAATCCGGCCGGCGTTCTGCCAGCCAGCAAGTCCGCGATGGTCCAGGCGGCCCTAACAAAGGCCTGCGCAACGCCAGTGGAGATCGAGCTGGGGTACCTCGAAAACCCTCTGAGATGCCATTTCGATCCCAAGGTCCTTCAGTGCAAGGGCGCGGATGCCGACGACTGTCTGACGGCGGCCCAGGTTAACCTGCTCCAGAAGCAGCAAGCCGGCTTGGTGAATCCTCGCACTGGCGAGTTAATCCATGTGCCCACAGCGCCGTGCATTGGGAGCAGCATGGGTCCGGGGCCCGGCGGTGCAGGCCCCGGTGGGGCGAAGGGCGAAGACGCTCCGATGGAGATTGCCGTGGGCCTTTTCAAGTATCTGGTCTTCCAGGATCCAAACTGGGATTGGAAGACGCTGGATATGGACAAAGACCTGGCCTTTGCCGACAAGGTTCTCAGCACCATCAACATGGCTACGAATCCCAACTTGAAGCCGTTCTTCGATCGCGGCGGCAAGCTGCTGATGTACCACGGTTGGAACGATGGCAGCAGCCCGCTGGAAAGCATCAACTATTACAAGGCGGTGCTAAAAGCAGTCGGTCCGGATGCGAACAAATCTATGCGGGTCTTCGGCATGCCGGGAGTGGGTCATTGCTCCGGCGGTAGTGGCTGCGACAGGTTCGACATGCTGGGAACCATCGACCAGTGGGTACAGGGCGGTGAGGCTCCGGACCGGATCGTGGCTTCGAAGTCGGTTGACGGCAAGGTCGTAAAGACTCATCCTCTGTGCGCATACCCGAGGGTTGCCCAATACAAGGGGACGGGCAGCACTGACGATGCAGAGAACTTCGACTGCGTTGATGGACGGGCTGCGGAAGCGCCAATCTCCGAGACAACATCGCGAGTTCCGGAGAACTGAACGAACAAGGGTCTTATCCGAATGCGTCTCACTCGATATGCGAAGGTGCAGTCCCTTTCTGGCGAAGGGCTCTCAAACGAATGAGGCTTTACAGCGGCGCCGGACTACGCCGAGTTCGAGTCTTTGCTAACCTGTTAACCTGCATTTCTCACAAGCACTGATTTTGGGAGTGTTTGTGTTGGTATTGGAGACACGGTTGGCTTTTTCGATGGGCGTACTGGCCGGAGGAACCCTGTTACGTCCTCGCTATGGCCTGGTTCCGATTCCCGGTGTGTCCTTTGCGCATGGCTCCGCCAGGCCGATGAGTTCAGCAGCGGTACGGAGCGGAGTCTTCTGAGCGACGCGCGCCGGTCAGCAGCGCAGGGCGTGGAAGGCGTGTGCGTAGATGTCTTTCCAGGGATAAGCGCTGCTCATTGCCAGCACGACGCGGCGCGCGCTGATGCGTATGATGGCGCCGATTTTGAGTAGCTTGAGGCGGATGGTATCGACCTGGGCCTGAGCCCATTCGGTGCCTTTCAGTCCCAGGCGGCGCAGCGCTTCCATCAGCGTGTAGGCCAGCGCCGAGAAGTAGAGCCTGAGCTGATTGCCCTTCATTTCGTCGGTGGAGAGCCGGTCGGCGAACAGGCACATCTGTTCCTTGATGCGGTTCTCCATCTCGCCGCGGGCGCAGTAGAACTTCTCGTATAAGTCCTGCGCGGCCCACTGCTCAGCGGTGAGCGAAGTAACCACGAAGCGCGGGTTCTGGCCCTTGTCGAGATATTCGGCCTTGGCCACCACGCGGCGGGCGCAGGACCAACTCTTGCGGGTCTGGTAGTCGAACTCGGTGAAGACGCGGGCTGCCTTGCCGCTGGTCTGGTGCAGGATGTGAGCTTGATGCATCTGGGCGCCGATGATCTTGCTCAACCGCTGGTTGCGCGCCAGGCCGAAGACGTAATCGATATAGTTCTGTTCGCACCAAGCCATCAACGCCTCGCGGCAGAAGCCGGAGTCGGCGCGCAGCACGATCCGCACTTCCGGCCAACGCTCACGCAACTGCGCCACGATGCGCTTGACCTCGTCGAGTGAGCCCGCAGCCGCATCCTGGTTGGCCGGCCGCAGCCGCGCGCAGAGCAACTGGTCGCCGGCGAAGATGTACAAGGGCAGATAACAGTAGCTGTCGTAGTAGCCGTGGAAGAACCGCTCCGGCTGATGGCCGTAGAGCGGGATATCGGTGGCGTCCAGGTCGAGCACGATCTCGGTGGGTGGCGCGGTATGCGATTCGATGAAAAGATCCACCAGCAGACGGTCCAGGGCTTCGGCCGAGTACGTGATCTTGTGATAGCGCCCCGTGCGGCCCACCAGCTCCAGCCGGTTCAACGTGCTCTTGCCGGCCAGCGGCTCGTCCAGATCGCGCTTGCTGCTCAGCACCGCCAGCAGCGGATCGGAGCGCAACTGCTCGTGGTCGTTCAGGTCCTCGTAACCCAGCGCCAGCCCGTAGATGCGCTGCGCCAGCATCTCCCCAAGCGGGTGTTCCACCATCTCCTGGTTGCGCCCGTCCGTGAAGCAGCTCGCCAGACGGCCCAGCAGGTTGATCCTGCGATCAACTGCGCGCAGCAACAATGCCCCGCCATCGCTGGAAACCTGGCCGGCGCTGAACCCGGCCTCCACGCGGCGCGAAAAATGAGCTGTAAATGCGAACGTTTCTTGGTTACACTCTGTCATCAGAAAGGCCGCCCTTCCTCGGCTACAACTACGCCTCGACAACGCAGTTATGCCATGAAAAGACGGCCTTTCCAACACTTTTCCTATCCGTCGTCCCCGCAATCGGCAATCCGCCTGTGAGAAATGCGGGTTAATCGTTCATCGGAACAAGAGGAGCCGTCATGCACTGGACCACCTATGTCGCCTATTTCTTTGGCGGAGCGTTTTTGGCCAATTCCCTGCCCCATTTGATCAACGGGCTTTCGGGGCGCGCGTTTCAGAGTCCGTTCGCCAAGCCGCCGGGGAAAGGGCTGTCGTCGTCGACGGTGAATGTGCTGTGGGGGCTGTTCAATCTGGCCGTGGCCTACTTGCTGGTGGTGCGCGTGGGCAACTTCAGCCTGCACGATACGCTGCAGGTGCTGGTTCTGGGCGCGGGGATGCTGGCGATGTCGGTTAATCTGGCGCGCACCTTCGGGCGGTTCCACGGAGGGGCTAGAGGCCTAGGCGGCGCAGGCGTGGAGCGGCGCGATCCGGGGGCGGCGAAAAAGTCGTAAACTCATCTCATTCGATGCCCGCAAGGTGAGTGGGAGGCAAGTGGCGTTGGCGAAGATTCGCGGCCTGACGAGGAGCGGGAACAGTGAGAAGAGGAACACGCGGCGGATGCGCCTGCCGGGTCTGGCGGTCGCGGTCCCCGCGTGGCTGGCGGCCGCGATTCTGCTGGCGGCGTGCCAGAACGTGGCCACCTACACCGAGCCCAGCCTGATCCGGTTCATCGACGCCTCGTATACGGCTCCGGCGGCGAACGTGACCGCCGAAGGGCAACTGGTGGCGGCGAACATCGGATCGGGAACGATCACCAACTACGCCACGGTCCCCGGCGACTCCTCGGCGCTGATCGAGATCACGGCCACGACCGGCGGTACAGAGCTGATCGCAACCAACGGCGCACTGTTCGAGGGCCAACAGCACTCGGTGTTTCTGACCGACGACGCCTCGGCCGCGAGCGGCCACGCGGTTGCGGTGATCGAGGATCAAGCGAATGCGGCGGCCAGCGGCCAGTCGGCCTTCCGGTTTCTGAACCAGGCGACCAAGACCGGGGCGGTGGACATCTATATGGTGCCGTCAGCAAGCACGCTGGCCGATGCCGTGCCGCTGGTGAGCGATCTGGCCGCGGGCAGCGCGTCGGCGTACGTGAGCTTTACTTCGCAGACGGTGACGATGGTGGTGACGCCGACGGGCGCGACCACACCGGCGTACACCTCCTCGGCGATCACGCTGGCCGGCGGCGAAGTGCGCACCGTGCTGATCATGGACAACCAGTTGACCAGCAATCCGCCCGTCCAGGTGACCATGGCCGACGACGCCGGGCCGGCGAATTAGACCGGAACCCAGAATCGCGATGCGCTGCCTCCTTTCATTCCGTGTTTTTGCCCTGTTCAGCGTTGCGGGCGCGGTGGCTACCGCCTGCGCCTTTGCGGCCGACACCTACCAAATCGTCCACACCTATCCGCACGACCCTCTGGCGTACACGCAGGGTCTTCTCTACGAGGATGGTCACCTCTACGAGAGCACTGGCCTGAACGGGCGCTCGTCGCTGCGCATGGTGGACTTGGAATCGGGGCGCGTGTTGCAACGGGCGGACGTGCCGGCGCAGTATTTCGCCGAAGGACTTGCCGCGTGGGGCAGCACGCTGATCCAGCTCACCTGGGAGTCGCACGTTGCTTTCGTCTACGACCGGTTCAGCTTCCGGCTCGTGCGGACTTTTCACTTCGACGGCGAGGGATGGGGCCTGACCGAGGACGGTAGGAACCTGATCCTGAGCGATGGATCGGCGACTCTGCGCTTCTTCGATCCGCAAACCTTCCGCGAAGTGCGGCGCATCGTGGTGAAGGATCACGGCGAGCCGGTGACGCAACTGAACGAGCTGGAGTACGTGCGCGGAGAGATCTATGCCAACGTGTGGCACACCGACCGCATTGCGCGCATTTCGCCCGTGAACGGGCGGGTGATTGGCTGGATCGACCTGACCGGGCTGCTAGCCCCCGGCCAGGTCACCGATCCGGAGGCAGTGCTGAACGGGATTGCCTACGACGCCGAGCACGATCGCCTGTTCGTGACCGGGAAGCTTTGGCCGTCGCTGTTCGAGATCAAGGTGGTTCCGCAACCGGCGAGGCTGGTTCCGGCGGCGCGTTCGAAGTGACGGAATGGGTACGGGCACCGACAGAGTGCCCCGTTGGAGTGATGTTCCCGGCTGCATCGGCGCGCGTATACTTCTCGGCAAGGTCAATCGAAGAGAGCCATGGATCCGTCCTCGTTTTTTCAGTTCAGCTCGCTGCAAAACGCGGCGGTGCTGACGATCGTGCTGGCGTTTGCCGGCTACGTGCTGACGTTCATGAGCAACCGCATGATGGCGCGGCGCGCCGACCGGCTGCGGCTGGTGAACCAGCGGCTGAACGAGTTCTACGGACCGCTCTACGTGGCCACCGTGGCGGGGAACATCGCCTACTACGCGCTTTTGAAGAAGCAAGGCAAAACGCAGTGCCACCCCATCCGCGACGAGGATCTGAAGGAGTGGACGCTGTGGATGACGACGATCTTCATGCCCCTGAACGACGTGCGCGAGAAGATCATCATCGAGAACGCGCACCTGATCATTGAAGAGCAGATGCCGCAGTGTTTGCTCGACTTTGTGACCCACGTGGTGGGCTACAAGGCGCTGCTGTCGAAGTGGGCCGAGGGCGACTACACCGAGCGGCGTTCGATGATCGGCTGGCCGCCGGAGTTCGACATCTACGTCGAAAAATCGTATAAGGCGCTCAAGGCGGAGCAGACGCGGCTGCTGCACAACGCAGTGTGGAGGTTCTGGCGGCGGATCACCGGGCGCAAGAGCCTCTAGCTCGCCTACTCCGCCGTCAGCACCGGGTTCAGCGACGTGACGCGGGCTACGGCCTTGGTGAGGCGCGCCTCGTTTGGGCGCGCGCCCTTGTTCTCCGCGGGCGTGTAGATGTGCTCGATGGCCTCGACGAGGTAAGCGCCGGGCAGAAAGACCGCCCCCTCGCGCACGCCATCGGCCGGCAGCAGCAGCACGTCGCCTTCGCGGGGCAGCGAGTGGAGGGTCTCGAGCGGCACCAGGTTGATGCAGGTTCCGTCGCCAGCGATGAACTCCAGACAGTTGAGGCTGTGCAGCGAGCCCTCGCGCGCGCGGCGCAGTTCGTGGCGCGCCCTGAGCGATTCGTAATACGCTCCCGCCATAATGGGAAGCCCGATGAGAAAGCCAACGACACTGCTGTATTGCGAGATGAGCGAAAACCAATGGTGGGGCATGCGGACGATCTTCTCCTACGCAGAGGTTATCGTATGGCGGACCTTCGCGCGGAGCGGGTGCAGGTTGTGCCGCGGGCGCCGGTTCAGGCGCGGACGGGCAGGCGCAGATTTTCCCAAAGGCGCAGCACAAGGCCAGCCTGATTAACGGTGTAGAAGTGCAGGCCGGGTGCGCCGCAGCGGAGCAGCGTCTGGCAGAGGCGCGAAACCACGCCGAGGCCGAAGTCGGCGAGCGCGGCTTTGTCTTCCTGCAGTTCTTCCAGGCGCAGGCGGATCCAGCGGGGAAGGTCGGCGCCGCAACCCGCGCAGAAGCGCAGGATGTTGGCGTAGCCGGTGATGGGCATGATGCCGGGGACGATGGGAATCCGGATGCCGGCCTTCTGGCAGCGCTCGACGAAGTCGAAGTAGGCGTCGGCGTTGTAGAAGAGCTGGGTGAGCGCGGCGTCGGCGCCGGCCTCGACCTTGCGGCGGAAGTGGTCGAAGTCCTCTGTAGGGCTGGACGCCTGCGGATGCATCTCGGGGTAGGCGGCAACTTCGATGAGGAATGCGTCGCCGTGCTCCTGTCGGATAAAGCGGACCAGCTCGCTGGCGAAGTGGAACTCGCCGGGAGCAGCAGCGCTCATGGCCGTGGCGGGCAGGTCGCCGCGCAGCGCCACGATGCGCTTGACGCCGGCTTCGCGGTAGCGCCTGAGGTGCGCGGCAACAGCCGCGCGCGTTGAGCCGACGCAAGTGAGGTGCGGAGCGGCCTCGACGCCGGAGTGCGCGACGACCGTGAGCAGGGTCTCGTAGGTGCCTTCCTGGTCGGAGCCGCCGGCGCCGTGGGTGATGGAAAAATAGTCGGGCTTGAGGGCGGCGAGCTGGGCGACGATGGCCGGCAGCTTGGCCACGCCCTCGGGCGTGCGCGGAGGGAAGAGCTCGAAGGAAAATGTGTGCGGCGCGTTCATAGGGTTCAGGGTTCAGGGATCAGGGATCAGGAAGAGCGTTCAATTTTGGGCAGCCACGCGGCGAGTCCCGAGAACCGGCCCCTGATCCATGACCCCTGACAACTGGTTTAGTACCGGTACATGTCCGTCTTGAACGGCCCGTCGACCGGCACGCCGATGTAGTCGGCCTGCTTCTGGCTGAGGCGGGTCAGCTTGACGCCGATCTTTTCCAGATGCAGCCGCGCGACTTCCTCGTCGAGCTTCTTGGGCAGCACGTAGACCTGCGGCTTGTAGGAGTCACGGTTTTTCCAAAGATCGAGCTGCGCCAGGGTCTGGTTGGCGAAGCTGTTGGACATGACGAAGCTGGGATGGCCGGTGGCGCAGCCCAGGTTCACGAGGCGCCCTTCGGCCAGGATGAAGATGCCGCGGCCGCCGGGGAAGGTGTAGTAGTCCACCTGCGGCTTGATGTTGAGCTTCTCGACGCCGGGCGCGGCGTTGAGCCGGTCCATCTGGATCTCGTTGTCGAAGTGGCCGATGTTGCAGACGATGGCCTGGTCCTTCATCTTCTGCATGTGATCGAGGGTAATGATGTCGGTGTTGCCGGTGCAGGTAACGTAGATGTCGCCGCGGCCGAGCGTGTTCTCGATGGTGGTGACCTCGAAGCCTTCCATGGCCGCCTGCAGCGCGTTGATGGGGTCGATCTCAGTGACGATGACGCGAGCGCCCATGCCGCGCAGCGAGTGGGCGCAGCCCTTGCCCACGTCGCCGTAGCCGCAGACCACCGCGACCTTGCCGGCAACCATGACGTCGGTGGCGCGCTTGATGCCGTCGGCCAGCGACTCGCGGCAGCCGTAGAGATTGTCGAACTTGGACTTGGTGACCGAGTCGTTGACGTTGATGGCGGGAACCAGCAGCTTGCCCTGTTCCATCATCTTGTAGAGCCGGTGCACGCCGGTGGTGGTCTCTTCCGATACGCCGCGCCATTCGGCGACGACCTTGTGCCAGTGCTTTGGATCGGCTGCGTGAACCTTCTTGAGCAGGTCCTTGATCACCTGCTCCTCGTGATTGCCGGAGGGGGTGTTGACCCAGCCGTCGCCGTTTTCGAGCTCGTAGCCCTTGTGGATGAGGAGCGTGGCGTCGCCGCCATCGTCAACGATGAGCTGGGGCCCTTTGCCGCCCTTGTGCGAAAGCGCGCGCCAGGTGCACTCCCAGTAGTCCTCGAGCGTCTCGCCCTTCCAGGCGAAGACCGCAACGCCCGCCGCCGCGATCGCCGCCGCCGCGTGGTCCTGGGTAGAGAAGATGTTGCAACTGGCCCAGCGAACCTCGGCGCCCAGGCTGACCAGAGTCTCGATCAGCACTGCCGTTTGGATGGTCATGTGGAGCGAGCCGGTGATGCGCACGCCCTGGAGCGGCTTTTCGGCCGCGTACTTCTTGCGAATGGCCATCAAACCGGGCATCTCCTGCTCGGCGATGACGATCTCCTTGCGGCCCCACTCGGCCAAGCCGAGATCGGCGACCTTGTAATCGGCTTTGAGCTTGGCGATCTTCGATTCCTCAATGGTTGCGGTAGTCATGGACCTCTCCTCGTATCGACGCATCGTGATATATTGATGTGTAGCAGAATTCACCCATGCCGTCAATTACCAAAACGTTGCGCGTGCTGGCCGACCCCAACCGGCTGCGGATCTTGTTGCTTCTAAAGGGCGAAGAGCTGTCCGTAGCCGAGCTGCAGGAGATCCTCGGGATGGGCCAGAGCACGATCTCGACGCATCTGCAGCAACTGAAGCAGGCCGAACTGGTCGAGGACCGGCGCACTGGCAAGAGTAACTTCTATCACCTGGGTCCTGCGGACGGCAGCCTTTTGGAGGAGATTCTCGCAGAAGCCGGCAGCGAGATTCCCGAAGCTGCACAGGACCAAACTGAGATGCGCCGCGTGGTGAAGAAGCGCCAGGACAAGATGCGTGCGTTCTTCGACAGCGTGGCGGGACGGATGGGCAAGGACTACGTGCCGGGCCGCTCGTGGAAGGGGCTGGCCGAGGCGCTGCTGCGGCTGATGCCGTCCGTGGTAGTGGCCGATCTGGGCGCGGGCGAGGGTTTTTTCTCGTTCCTGATCGCGCAGAGGGCAAGGAAAGTCATTGCGGTGGACTCGTCGGCGCGGATGATCGAAGTGGGCCGCGAGCAGGCGGCTCGCCACGGCGTGAAGAACATCGAATACCGGCTGGGCGACATGGAGGAGATTCCGATCGCAGACGGCGAGGTGGAGGTGGTGTTCTTTTCGCAATCGCTGCACCACGCTCTGCACCCGGAGCGGGCGCTGGCCGAGGCGGCGCGGATTTTGGCGCCGGGCGGGCGCGTCGTAGTGCTGGATCTGGTGCGGCACCGGTTCGAAGAGGCGCGCGAGATGTACGCCGACGAGTGGCTGGGCTTCAGCGAGGCGGAACTGGAGACGATGCTCGCAAAGGCGGGATTCGCGAATGTCGAAGTCACGGTGGTGGACAAGGAGCCGGAGACGCCGCAGTTTCAGACGCTGCTGGGGGTGGGGGACAAGAGGTCCTGACAGCATGTGCCTGCTGTGCGGCTGGGCCAGGTCAATCGCGCACCCGATCTTGAGACTCGATCGCGGGACGAAGCGCGAAAATGGAACGCCAGGTCCCCTGATGCGTTTCTGGGCGAGCTTTGAGACCGAATGATGCGACGCGCATCCGGCTGAATCCAAATCCAGACCCAAAGCTGACTTTTCGCGGTCTCAGTCGAAAATACCCTCACTCCGACTTTGGGCGGATTCGCAAGCTGCCGCGATTGCGTAGAGTGGTAGGCGATTGGCGGTAGTGTCTCTTTTGCCGGGACAATAAACCGCCGCAGAAATCGGGGGCGTGGTGATGACCTGCAACGGAGTGAGCCGGTGCATGTGGGCCGCGATTGTGGCCGTGGGAGTGGTTGCGCTGAGCAGTTGTGGAGGCGGCAGCGGCTCCTCTTCCGGCTCAACGACTGTTACGACTACGACGCCTCCTCCAACTGCTACTACTGCTACTTCCAGCATCGCCAACGGTGTGGACATCAGCTGGCTGACGCAACTGGAAACCCTGGGCTACAGCTATGTCGACGAGTCGCAGACGCAAATGAATGCTCTGCAGATTCTGAAGAACCACGGCGTCACCGCGGTGCGCATTCGCACCTTTGTCAATCCCACGATCACCTCGACCGTACTGGGTGTTGGCGATACCGATCAGGCGGGCAGCATCGCACTGGCGCAGACCGCCAGCGCCATGGGCTTCCAGATCCTGATCGACTTCCACTACAGCGATACCTGGGCCGATCCCGGTCACCAGACCATTCCCAGCGCCTGGGCCAGCTACGACTACGCCCAGATGCAGACGGCGGTCTACAACTACACCTACGGGTTTATGCAGGCACTGGTGGCTGCCGGCGTCACGCCAAAGTGGGTCCAGGTGGGCAACGAGATCGATGGCGGCATGTTATGGCCGATTGGATCGACCTCCAACTTCACCCAACTGGCGGGCCTGATCAACAGCGGCTACCAGGCGGTGAAGGCCGCCAGCCCCAAGAGCCTGGTCGTGATTCATCTGTCGACGCTGAGCAACCTGTCGACCTTTGAGTGGTTCTTCGACACGCTGGTGGCCGATGGCGGCTCCTTCGACGCGATCGGCGCCTCCTATTACGACGGGCCGGGCACGCTGAGCACCATCACCACCAACCTGAACACTCTGGCCGCGCGTTACAACAAGCCTGTGATGATCTGCGAGATCGGGTATAAGTACAGCGACTATATGGACGCCGCCGACGATGTAAAGTCCGCCATCGAGGCGGTCGAGGCGGTGCCCAACAGCATGGGCGTGGGCATTTTCTATTGGGAGCCGGAGGCGCCAGACGACGCCACTACCGACAACTACTCCATGGGCGCGGTCAGCGAGATCGGCAGCAAAGTCCTGCAATTCACTCCCGCCATCGATCAGTTCCTCTTTACCGGGACGACCAGCGGCAACCAGATCATCAATCCAGTCTTCGCCAGCGGGTTGAACGGCTGGCAGATCACCAGCACCACGCCGGCCGCTGTCTTTACCCAGTCGGGAGGCGAGGCAACCGAGCTTTCGTTGACCTCCTCGACGGCTTTCAGCGCCACCGTGTGGCAGGATGTGACGGCACTGCCCGATGGAACTTACACGCTGGCTGCATGGGTTGAGAACAGCGGCGGCGAAAGCTCGGCTACTCTGTTTGCCACGCCCTCCGGCGGCAGCCAGAGCAGCGTGAATCTGCCCACCAGCAGCAGTTGGACCGAGGTGCAGATCTCCAACGTGCAGGTGACGGCGGGCGAGGTTTACCTGGGCATCGCCGTCAACGGCAACGCCGGCAACTCAATCAACGTCGAAGCGGTGGAGTTTGAACTTCAGTAGGCGCGCCCACGACGCGGCGGCGCGGAACGCGCTCAGAACCAGAACTTGAGCTTGGGCCAGTCGGCGGCGAAGGGGCGCTTGCGGTCGCGCAGCCAGAAGAAGCGGCGGTGCTCGTAGTTCATGGTCCATGGGGCGTCGAATGGGCCCAGGTCGATGACCTCGGCATAGTCGCCGGTGAACTGCTCGCGGCGGTCGCCGAGGGTCAGCACCGACTCGCCGGTATAGCCGTTCCAGCCCCAGTAAAAGTAGTTGTTATGTCCGCTGATTGCAGTGGGCAGGCCGTATTTCGGGCCGAAGATGTTCACGGCGCTGGCCTCGCCATAGTTGTCGCAGAAGATGGCGGTGCGTGCGCGCATATCGGGCGGCAGGGCGTTCAAGCGCGAGGCGAATCCCGCGGCAACCTGCGGCCAGCCGAATCGGTCGGAGAGGATCTGCGGCATGGGAGCGGTGAACTTCTCCATCCTCACCTGATCCGGCTGGAAAATCGCGGTGTAGGCGTTGTATTTGTCCGGCGGCAGAAGGGTGAGGGTGCATGGGGCGGTGCCGACAATCAAGGCCACCCCGATGGCGACCGAGTACGCGTTCACCGGCCAGGAGCGGCGGACCCAGCGCGCAAAGGCGGCGGCGCCGGCCGCGAAGAGCACCGGGTAGATGGGCGCGACGTAGTAGTGCTTGGCGTGCATGGCCATCATCGCCGCGAGAAAGATCAGGTACGTGGGAGCCACGAAGCGACCCGCACGAGCGTTCCGGGAAAAACCGAGCCAGACGAGCCCGCCCATCCAGAGCGGAGCGGCGGTGACGAGCAGGACCGTGATCTGCTGGTAGAGGAAAATCAGGGGCGAATGGGGCAGGTTTTTGTCGGTGTGGGCGACGGCTTTGAGGAACTCATACGTGGCGAAGTGGTGGGTGCACTCCCAGAGGAAGTTGGGAAGGGCGACGAGAACGAGGACCGCAACCCCGGCGGCGCACCAGCGGGACCGGAGAATCCGGCGCTGCGGGCTGAGGAGCAGCCCAGCCAGAAGCGCAACGAGGAAGAAGACCGTGGAGTGCTTGTTCTCGATTCCCAGGCCGGCGAGAAGACCGAAGAGCAGCCAGGCGCGTGGTTTAGCCGAGCCGTCGGCCAGGCGCAAGACAACCCAGAGCGAGCCCATCCAGAAACAAGGCTCGAAGGAATTCATGGTGAGAAAGTTCGTCGTTCCCAGGAAAACCGGGGCCGACAGGACGCACGTCATGGCCAGGATTTGCGCGGGGCGGCGCCCGCCAAATTGCCAGGTGAGAAGGCCGGTGAGCGCGACGGCGACTCCGCCGGCCAGGAAGCTGAAGACGCGATCGCCGGTGGGCGAGATGCCGAAGAGCAACTCGGCGAGCCGCGCCTGCAGCGCCACCATGGGAGGCTGGTCGACGTAGCCCCAGGCGAGATGATGGCCGCAGACAAGGAAGTAGAGTTCGTCGCGAAAGAATCCGTAGCCGACATGGGAGCCCCAGAGCGAGCTGCCCAGGTGGACGAGGAAGGTGAGCGCGCCAAAAGCACCGGCGAGTACCAGGGCTGCACGCAGCGGCATTCGGACAGGGACCTGCGCCTCCGCTTCAGCCAACGCGCTTGCCTCCTGGCTTGTATTGTATTTGGTTTCCGACGGAGATCGGCGTCGCGATAGACGATGGTGCCGGAGCGCCCGCCGCCGAAAATTGGCAAAACCCGGCTCGACCCAATATTCTGAACCATCAAGGCGCAGGCCGACGGTTTCGCCGACTGCGCCGGCCTCGACTCGCACTCAAAAGGACGGTCACCCGCCGCATGGCCCCAACATTGACGTTCACGGGATTCGTATGGAAGAACCTGCTGCGGCGGCGGCTGAGAACGGCCTTGACTCTATGCGGGATCGGCGTGGCAGTGGGCGCGTTCGTGGGCCTGGTGGGCTTTTCCCGCGCCTTCGAAGAGCAGTGGCTGCGCATCTACTCCTCGAGCGGCATCGACATCACCGTGATTCGCGGGACCTTTGTGAACACGTCGTTGAACGAGTCGGATGCGGCAAAGATCGGCAGTCTTCCCGATGTGGCCGATGCCGCGCCGATGATCTTCAACATTATGGACCTGACTCCGGATGTAACGGCGCTGGTTTACGGATGGCGAGCCGATTCCTTCGAATTCACTTCGCTCCAGATTCTGGCCGGGCGGCGCTTTCGCGACGGCCAGCCGGAGGTCATCCTCGGCGATCTGCTGGCCGAGGATCTGAAAAAAAGTCCGGGCGACACCCTGGAGGTTCAGGGTACGCAGTTTACGGTGACCGGAATCTATCACGGGGCATCGAGTCTGGAGGCGGACGCGCTCATCATGCCGCTGGACCAGGTGCAGCAGCTCACCAGCCTGCAAGGCAAAGCATCGACGGTGCACGTCCGGCTGCGGCCCGCGCCCGCGGGGGAGCCGTGGGACCAGTACATGAAGCAGGCGGAAGCCGAAATCGACGCCGCTGTTCCGGGGCTGCGCGCCACGTCGGCGACGGAGCACGCCACCGGCAATCAGGTTGTCCGGATGGCCCACGCGTCGGCCTGGGGCACGTCCACGCTGGCCATCATCATCGGCATTCTGGGCATCGCAAACACCATGGTGATGTCGGTCTTCGAGCGCACCCAGGAGATCGGCGTCCTGCGCGCCATGGGCTGGAAGCGGTGGCAGATCCTGGCGCTCATTCAGCTTGAGGCGGCCACGCTGGGTTTGGTCGGAGGGGTACTCGGGATCGTGGTGGGATTGAGCGCCCTGCACGTGCTGTCGGCCATGCCGCAAACCGCCAGCCTCATCGCCCCGACAGTCAGCTGGCCGCTGGTTCTTGAAGCGATGGGGGTCGCGCTGCTTGCCGGACTGATTGCCGGGGCGGTTCCGGCATGGCGCGCCGGGCAGCTTTCTCCCATGGAAGCCCTGCGGCACGACTAGCCGCTGACGTCCGATGCAGGATCGCGCGAAATTCGCCGTAATATCTTAGCGATGGTTGTCTGCGCCCGCGCCGGATGATCGGCCGGCCCGTGGACCGCGATAGAATGCTGAGGAATCCATGCGGGCGGGGATGGAAGCAATGACGGCGATAAAGACCCACGCGACCTCACCGCAACGCACGATGCGCGCCGCGCGACTGACCCGCGCACAGCGCGCCGCCGTGTTGAAGGCGCTGGCCGATCCGCGGCGCTTCGAGCTTCTGGAAAAGATCGCCAGGGCCGGCTGTCCGTTTGGCTGCGCGCAGGCTCGGGCCGCGCTGCCGATCTCCGCAGCGACGCTTTCGCACCACGTGAAGGAACTGGAGGCGGCCGGGCTGATCCAAGTGGAGCGAAGGGGAAAATTCCACTATCTCTCTCTGCGGCCAGGGGTTCTGGCGGCGCTTGCCGCCGGCCTTTCGGCGATCGAGCCTGGTTCCTGCCCGGGCCGCTAGTGTGGCGTCCCAGAAGTTCGTAGCATAAGTTGAAGCCCCGAAATGCAGGTCCTTCGACTCCGTTTGGCCGAAAAATCGGCCAAACGTCGCTCAGGATGACAGAGTATTTTTGATGCGAACTTCGGAGACGGGATACTAGCCGGGCGCGGGGGAAATCCACAAAACTCCTGAATCCATCTCCCGGGGTCTGGAATCAATTCGACAGTTATCGAAATGTCGAATCGAAGATATTTCGATCGAGGAGCGGGGTCATGAAGAATCTCGAAGGCAAAGTGGCGCTGGTTACAGGCGCATCCAAGGGGATCGGCGCGGCCATCGCGCGTGAGCTGGCGGCGCGTGGGGCGGCCGTGGCAGTCAACTACTCAAGCAGCAAGACCGGAGCGGACAAAGTAGTTGCCGACATCAAAGCAGCGGGAGGCAAGGCGATCGCGGTACATGCGGATCTTTCCAATCCCGACGCGATCGGCCCCTTCGTCCAGGCCGTCGCAGGCCATCTCGGGCCCATCGACATCCTGGTGAACAACGCCGGCGTGTATGAGATGCGGCCGCTGGAGCAGGTCACGCTCGACCACTACCGCAAGCAGTTCGACCTGAATGTGCTTGGCCTGGTGCTGACGACCAAGGAAGCCGTCGCGCGCTTCAATCCCAACGGCGGCAGCATCGTCAACATCAGTTCGGTGGCCGCCGAAGGCTTCGGCGGCGCGGCGGTGTATAGCGCGACCAAGGGCGCGGTGGACGCGGTGAGCGCCTCTCTGGCGCAGGAGCTGGGCCCGAAGAAGATTCGTGTGAACTCCTTGAGCCCCGGACCGGTGATCACCGAGGGGGCTCACGCCGCGGGCTTTGTCGGCAGCGACTTCGTGAAGTTGGCGGTTGAGCGCACGCCGTTGGGCCGCGTCGGCCAGCCGCAGGACATCGCGGCCGTCGCTGCGTTCCTGGCCTCCGACGAATCCGCCTGGGTGACCGGCCAGATCATCCAGGCCGCCGGCGGCCTCCGCCCGTAATTCCTCGGCCCGCCCTTTCGCTTGCCGCGACGAAGCGAGAGGGTGGGTGGATGTGCTTTACTGTCTCTCCGCCTCAAGCAACCGCCGCTTGCGGTCGACTCCCCAGCGGTAGCCGGTGAGGGCGCCATCAACGCCGACGACGCGATGGCAAGGGACGAGTATGGAGACGCGATTGAGAGCGCAGGCGCGGGCTACGGCGCGCGTCGCGTTGGGGTTGCCGAGCTGGCGCGCGAGCTGGGAGTAGCTGCGCGTCTGGCCGCGCGGAATCTGTCGCAGAGCCTGCCACACGCGAAGCTGAAAGACGGTGCCGCGGAGATCTAACGAGCCGGCCTGGGACCGGCTTGCGGAGAGGTCGGCGCCCTCGCGCACGCTGGTGAGCGCGGCATCGACCCAGCGGGAGAGCGAGCGATCGCGGCGCAGCTCGGCCGCGGGAAACTCGGCGCGCAGGCTGGCCTCGGCCTCGGCGCTGGTTGAGCCAAGCGCCAGCCAGCAAAGGCCGCGCCCGGTGGCGCCGACGACGATCCAGCCGAAGGGCGAGCGGGCGGTGGCGTAGGCGATGCGCTCGCCGCAGCCGCCCTGGGCGAAGCGCGCGGGCGTCATTCCGAGCGTGTTCCCGTCGTAAACGCGGCTCGGGGAGCCGAAGCCGGCGTTGTAAATCGCGTCAGTAACGGTCGAGCCTTGCTTGAGCGCGCCGCGCAGGCGGCTGGCGCGCAGCGCGCGCTGGTAGGCGAGCGGACTCACTCCCATCTCGCGCTTGAAGAGGCGCTGGACGGTGAAGGGGCTGAGCTGCGCCAGGCGGCCTAGCTCGGCGAGCCGGACGGGACGGTCGAGGTGCTTCTCGATGTATCCGCGAATCTCGTCCAAAGGGCTGCTCGATGCAATCGTGGTGGGCCGGCAGCGCTGGCAGGGACGGAATCCGGCTGCCCGGGCCTCGGCGGCGGAGAGGAAGAAGCGGACGTTCGCGCGCAGAGGGCGGCGGCTGGGGCAGGCGGGACGGCAGAAGACGCCGGTGGTGGCGACGCCGTAGAAGAAACGAGCTTGCGGGTCGCGGGCCAGGAGCTGGTTCCACGCGGCGTTGGGATCGAGAGGCGAGGCCGAGGCTGGGACTGGGGCTGGGTGCGGGCTGGTGAACGAAGTCATGGCTGAAATGCGGGCGGCTTCGATGGTTGCGATGCTTGGAATGCTGCTCATGAGCATTATCGTCGCCCGGGCGTGGTTCCGGCGCACTCCGAATCTTGCGCGCAATTCGGATTCCTGGCTACACGCTGCCCTCTTTCGCCACCTCGGTGAGGAGGGCCTCCGCTCTCGCCAGGTCCTCTTCCGTGTCGACGCCGATGGTGTCGCGCGGGGCTTGGGCGACGTAGACGGCGATGCCGTTTTCGAGCAGGCGCAGCTGCTCCAGGCGCTCGATCCGCTCGAGCGGAGAAGGCGGGAGAGATGCGAAGCGCTCGAGCGTGGCCTTGCGGTAGGCGTAGATGCCGAGATGCTTGCGGTAGCCGGTGAAGCCGGTCCTGTCGCGGTCGAAGGGAATGGTAGAGCGGGAGAAGTAGAGGGCGCGGCCGTCGAGCGCGGTGACGACTTTGACGGCGTTGGGGTTCAGGAACTCCTCGGGCAGACAGGGAACGGCGAGCGTGGAGACCTCGACCTCGGGGCGAGTGAAGAGATTAAGGAGCGGCGGAAAGAAATCGGGCGTCAGCGTTGGCTCGTCGCCCTGGATGTTGACCACGATGTCGGCGTCGATTTGGCGGGCGGCCTCGCGGACGCGGTCAGAGCCGCTGGGGCAGTCGGGTGAGGTTAGGACGACGGGAATCTGGCGCGCGCGGCAGACCTCGGCGACCTCGTCGGAATCGGTGGCCACCACGACGGGGTCCATGAGGCCGCTTTCGTAGGCAGAGCGCCAGACCCACTCCACCATGGGACGACCGGCGATGGGGCGCAGCACCTTGCGCGCCATGCGCGTGGACTGGAGGCGCGCGGGAATAACGGCTGCGATGCGCAGGGAACTCATGCAGTCGAGTGTAAATGGGCGCGGGGCGGGGTTTGACCGCAAATCGCGGCGCCCGTATCATCGAATCTGGCGCTGCTGCGCGGGTTTTGCCGCGGCGCGCTCCCTCCGGGCGGAGTAGCTCAGTTGGTTAGAGCGTGGGATTCATAACCCCAAGGTCGACAGTTCGATCCTGTCCTCCGCCACCAGGGTTCTCCTCGCAGTTCCCTTCCCTCCGAACGGCTGAAACAAACGGCCCGCGATCACCTGCCAGGCAATCGCGGCGCGGGCGGGATCGCCGATTGATGGACGCGGAACTACGGCTTGGCGTCGAGTTCCGCGCTGCCGGGGAGCTTCTGCATGCCGACTGGCGTGCCGAGAAGAGCGCGCAGCGTGAGCTCAATCTCGGGAGAGGCGGTCAGCCCGTCCCATTCATGGACGATCTTTCCGGCAGGCGAGATCAGAATGGTTGCAATGGGCGCGTCGAGGCCGAGCGCCTGGCTCACGGCGGGGGGTCGAGGGCTGCCGAGGAGTTCGATCGCACCGAAGTTCCAGTCCCGGGACCAGTTCACCGCATCGCTCGCGGCAAGCGCGGCGCTGGGAGCCACGGCGCAATGCAGCCCGAGCGGCGCAAATTGGCGGATCATGCTCTGAAGCACGACGATCTGGCTGCGCGATGCCCCGGCGCCATCATGGCCCTCCGGCGCAAGCAGCACGAGCAAAGTCCAGCCCTTCGGCGAGAAGGGCTTGCCGGCCGACTCCAGTTGCAGCGCCGGAAGAGGGCGCTCCGGCTGGCGAGGCAAGGGCGATGCCACGACAGCGCCCGCCGCACAATTCGCGCTCGTCGCGCCGCGCCCGTACAGGTCCAGGACTTGGGCCGACGACGGAGAACAATGGGACGGCGCCGCTGCCGGCTCGAAGTACGGGCCAAAGTGCGGATTCAGAATTTCGCTGCCTCGCTCCTGCGAGGTGGCGGCCTGCAGCGCCTGCAGGCCTGAGTAGTCCTTGGCGTCGATGGTCCAGAGCGGCGTTTGGCCGTCCGTGACCCAGTACCGGTTGTCCTTGAAGTCCAGGCCTTTGATCGTTCGTACCAGCGCGGGAACCCGCGACACAACGATGTTGTTCGAGAAAACGTGCGGCGCCGAGGGATCGATGTCGGCCTGGTTGACGACGGCCGCGGTGTCCATCGGCGCATCCCAGACGACCGTATTGTTGTAGACCTGAACGCCGACCAGGCGTCCGCCGTCCCAGGTAGCCAGGAAGATCGCGCCCTGCCTCTGAGCCAGGCGCGGGCTGCGGCCGTTGTCGAGACAGAGGTTGTCGCGGATCACGCTGTTGCTGCTGGTTCCGTTTTCCTTGTCGGCGCCGAAGATCGACACGCAGTATCCCTGCGAGTCGTGTCCGAAGTTGTACTGGACGGTATTGTCGACGTTGCCGTAGTCGATGTCGAAGACGCCGCCATCGACGCCGGGAGAATCGGAAAAGAAGCCCTCGTTATACTGCACCGTGCACTGGTGGCACATCCATTCCCAGATGCCGTCTGGGGTGCCGATCGACTCGGTGTATTGCAACCCCATCTCCCAGGCGGCGTTGCGCTCGATCAGGACGTTTTTAGCCTCCTGCACCAGGATGGCGTCGCCGGCGACATCGTGGATGACGGAGTTGCGGACCACGATATCGGAGCCGCGCGGGCCGTCCGGCGGGGTCGCGTCGCTCGCCGCGTTGATCAGGATGCCGGCCCATTGCGTGGTGTTGTAGGCCGTGACTCCGTCGATCAGGATGTCGTCGAAGATCGTCGCGGCCTTGTCGTCCTGCACAACGACGACCAGGCCGCTTTGCTTGGTCTTCGGCTCGCCGGTCACATCGTGGACAACGACGTCGGCGATGTGGAAGTGCGCGAGATGAGGAAGGTTGCCGCCGATGACAATGCCGTAAGGATTGCCGCCCGTCACATCGAGGTCCCGAATCTCCCAGTACTGCTGGTTGAAGAACTTCAGCCCGGCCTCGTTTCCGGTTCCGATAATGCGCGGCAGAGGGCCGGCGCCGTAGGCGGCGATGCGGATGGGCTTGCCTTCGGCTCCCGAACCCTTGGGCCAGAGTATTCCGGTGCATTCGGTTCCACGCTTCAGGAGCAGAGAATCGCCGGGCGCAAAGGTGAACCGATCGACGGCGGCCGTCGTCTTCCAGGCCGACTGCGGGGAAAGCCCGTCCTGGCTGTCGCTGCCGGACGCGCAGTCGAGGTAGTGCACGGTTTGCGCCGATGCCGGCACAAAAGCTCCAAGCGAGCAAAGCAAGGCAATCTTGAAAAAAGGCTTCATGGATTCGGTTCCCCATGGGCGCGGTTGGTTCCGGCCCGGTTCATGGACGATGCGGGAGGCTGCCGGTTCCCGGCGTCGAACGGCTCGATCGGCCGCGGGCAGCACCGGCGATCGGTTTGGAAGAAGGACGGCAGTTGGACAAATTATAGACGGGGTGCGGGAGCGCTGTATACGTTTTCTTGGCGGCTCGAACGAGGCGGCCCCGAGCTACGCCACGGCGATGCAAATTCGACCCAAGCCGCGCCGATGCTGCATGTTACAATTTGCCCACGTTGGGTGCCATGAACGACGATTCCCCGCAATTGCAAGCCATCCTCGAAGTGGTCGCTCCCGATCAAACGCGGGAGCGCATCGCGATCACTCAGTCGCCGTTCAACATCGGCCGCGGCGGCGAGGGCGACAACGCCCTGCCACTGGGCGACGGGCGTATCTCGCGGCGCTCGGCGGCGATCGTTGCCGACGGCGGCGGCTACCGGCTGGAGGACCGCGGCAACCGCTACGGACTGTTCGTGAACGGCGAGCGGGTGCAGCATCGGACGCTCAAGGACGGCGACGTAATCGGCTTCGGCCTCGACTCGAGCTACGAGATCGTGTTCCACGCGGCGCCGGGGCAGGCCGCGCCGGAGCCGCACGATTCGGTGGCCAACCTGCTGACGCGCATCGGCTCGCTTTCCGACATCACCGGCACAGCCACGTCGGGCGGATTGAGCAAACTGAACCTGCTGCTGGAGGCGACGTCGCTGCTGCACTCGCAGCTTCCGCTGGACAGCGTGCTGGGGACGATGCTGGATCACGCGATCTCGATCACCCACGCCGACCGCGGGCTGCTGATGGAGCCTCAGGCGGAAGGGACGATGAAGGTGGCGCTGGCGCGGAGCAACAAGGGAGAGAACCTGCCGCCGGAGACGCTGAACCCGAGCCAAACGGCGATCCAACAAGCGCTCAGCAAGCAGTCGAGCGCGATCACGGAGGACCTGAACCTGGCGGGGCTGGACCTGAAGGCGGCCGAGAGCGTTGTGATCCAGGGGCTGAGGGCGGTGGTGGCGATTCCGCTGTATGCCTCGTCGCGATCGACGGCCGACACCGGCTCAGAACCCCTGCGCGGGCAGTTGCTGGGACTGATTTACCTGGACTCGCGGCGGATCGCGGCGTTCTCGGCGCTCGACCGGCAGATTCTGGACGCGCTGGCCGTGCAGGCGGCCAGCATCCTGGATAACGCGCGGCTGGTGGAGCGGGAACGCGAGCGGCAGCGGCTGGAGCAGGAGCTGTCGATTGCGCGGACCATCCAACAGGCTTTGGTGCCGCACGGCCTGCACGACTTCCCGCACCTGGCCGTGACCGGCTTGCACACCCCGTGCCACGAGGTGGGCGGCGACTACTTCGACGTAGTGCCGGTCAGCGAGGACCGCACGGTGATCCTGATCGCCGACGTAAGCGGCAAGGGGCTGGGCGCGGCGCTGCTGACGACCATGCTGCAGGGGGCGCTGTCGGGCATGACGGCGGGCACCGATCCGGTGACGGTCTTCAACCACATCAATAAATTCCTCTGCCGGCACGCGGAGGTCGGCCGCTACGCCACAATGTTCATCGGGCTGGTGGGACGCGACGGGATGCTGGAGTACATCAAGGCGGGGCATCCGTCGCCGCTGCTGCTGCGCGAGGGAGAGGTGAGCGAGCTCTACACCGAGGGATCGTTCCCGGTGGGGCTGATCCCCGAGGCGGAGTACTCGTCGGCGCGGCTGCAACTGGAGCCCGGGGACACGCTGGTGCTGTTCAGCGACGGCGTGACGGAGGCCGAGAATCCCGAGCACGAGCTATTCGACGTGGAGGGGCTGACGCAGGCGGTGAGCGGCAAATCGGAGCTGGCGGTCGAGGAGCTGCAGCAGTCGATTCTGGACTCGGTAAAGACGTTTACGCGAGGCGCCAGCCAGTCGGACGACATCACGCTGCTAGTGGTGCGGTACCGGAAGCCAGATTCGAGATCCTAGCCCATCGCGAATCGCCGATGGCTTTTGGCTCTCGGCGACCCGATGCCTGCTTTCGGCTGCGGGCTTGGGACAATCGGCAATTGAGACGTTCTCCCCCTTTGATTCGTCAACTAGAGGCAGACTGAACCGTGGAAAGGATTGGTACAATCCACAGCATGAGTTTCCCCGAAACGATTGGCCGGTATGAGATTGTCGAGGAACTGGGCCGGGGCGCGATGGGTAGCGTCTACAAGGCGCGCGACCCCCTGGTTGGCCGCATTGTGGCCATCAAGACCATTCATTCGGCGGCGCTGGAAGGCGCGCAGAGTGCGGAGTATCGCGCGCGATTCCAGCGCGAGGCGCGGGCCTCGGGCGTGCTGGCCCATCCCGGCATCGTGCCGGTATTCGACGTGGGCGAGCACCAGGGCGCGCCGTTCCTTGTCATGGAGTTCGTCGACGGACGGACGCTGAACGACGTGATCAAGAAAGGCGAGCGCTACACGCTGGACCGCGTCTGCGACATCGGCCAGCAACTGGCCGAGGCGCTGGGCTACGCGCACCGGCAGGGCGTGATTCACCGCGACATCAAGCCGGCCAACATCCTGATGACTTCGCGCGAGGTGTACGGCAGCGAGCGGCCGCGGATCACCGACTTCGGCATCGCGAAGCTGATGCAGAGCGAGCTCACGAACACGGGGCAGTTGCTGGGGACGCCGTCGTTCATGCCGCCGGAGCAGTTCACCGGAGCGCCGATCGACGGGCGCGCGGACCTGTTCTCGCTGGGTGTGATTCTGTACGCATTGGCCACCGGCGAGCAGCCGTTCCCCGGCGAGACGATGACGGCGGTCAGCTACAAGGTTGTGTATACGGAGCCGATTCCGCCGGCGAAGCTGAATCCGGCCATTCCGGCGCGGATGGAAGCGGTGATCCTGAAGTGCCTGACCAAGAGTCCCGCCGACCGCTATCAGACGGGCGAGGAGCTGGCGCAGGATCTGGCGGCGCTACGCACTGGCGCGACACCCTCGGTGATGCAATCGGCGGCTCTGCCCGCGGACGGGGCCGACATGACGCTGGGACCGGCGGCGACACCATCGAGCATTCCGCCGGGGTTCAGCAGCGCGTCTTTGGCGACAACGCTGCAAGCGGGAGCGGCGGTTGCGCCCGGCGCTGCGGCCGCGGCGAAGAAACCGGCCAGGCCGGTGCGAGTCGAGTCCGTTCTTGGCGTGGCGCTTTTGTCGGTTGCGGGCTTGGCGGCCGTCGCGGCAGGCGGATGGTTCTGGGTTCAGCATCATAAGCAGGCGGCTCCGGCGCAGCAACAAGCGGTCACGACCCCCACGCCGCAACCAGCCGCGCCCGTTGTGCAGCCGGAAGCGAATGCGCCTGTCGCGCAGGGTCAGCCGGTGGCGGCGGCGAAGGGTTCTGGCGCGGCTCCGGCGGCAAAGCCGATCGCTACGGCAACGACGCCCCCGGCAAAACCGGCCCCAGGCAAAGCAGCGCCAGCGACTCCTCAACCGGCCGCGCCTGCGGCCAAGCCTGCGCCGACACCCGCGCCTGGCCCGCCCGCGAATGCGCAGCCAGCGGCGAGCGCTCCGGCCGCGGCGTTCGATCCGCGCAAGGCCGATCCGAACAAGAACGCCAAGATCAAGATCGACGTGAGCAAATTCCCCAACGGAATTGCGTTCGTGGTGAGCATGAACCGGCAGCCCTACGTGCAATTCGTCACCGGGGACGGCGCCAGCCTAGACAATCTATACGTTCCGCCCGGCGTGCAACAGTTCCGTGTTTCTCTGAAGAACGGCGGGCAGGAGTGGGACTCGAACATCGTGAGCGACGACTTCAAGGCCAAGAAAGGCAAGACCCTGAGAGTTCAACTGCTGGACAAGGGCAAGCCGCAGGCAAAGGCCACGCTGCCGATCGGCAAGGATGCGCAGCTCTTCGTTTCGTTCTCCTCCGGCTTCTTGAACTTCTAGAGCGGCTCGGGGCCTGTAACAGAGCGTTCACATTCGGCCGGTACCATCACGCTATCGCGGCGGCAGGCGCCCAAGACCACAGGAGCGGGCGCCGCGATCGAACATCCCCGGAATTCCCCGACAAAAGAGGAAGAACGAAATGCAGATCTCCGCGCAAGAATTGGACGGCGGCGTGACCAAAGTCGAGCTCGACGGACGCATGGACATCGCTGGCGCCGCAGTTGTGGACCTCAAGATGAATCTGATCGCGGGCAGCGCCAAAAAGCTGCTCATCGACTTGCAGAAAGTCTCGTTCCTTGGTTCGATGGGGTTGCGCTCCATCGTGATTCCCGCGCGGTCGGTGCTGAGCCGCGGCGGCAAGGTTGTGCTGTTCGCGCCCACCGAGATGGTGGAATCGGTTCTCAAGACCAGCGGAATCGACTCTATACTGCCCGTAGCCCACGATCTGGCCGCTGCGCTGGCCGCATTGCAGTGAGCCCAAGCCAACATCCGGCGGCAACGATGCCCGCAAACGACACAGGAACGCCCGTGCACTGGCTCATGCTCCGCAGCAGGCTCGAAGACCTGGCTCTGCTGTGGCCGTGGGTCGAGGCGCTGGCCACCGAGCAGGCGATCCCGCCGGATACGCAGTTCGCGATCCAGCTCTGCCTCGAGGAGGCGGTATCGAACGTCGTCCGCCACGGCTACGGCGGCGAGCCGGGGCACTCGGTCACCGTGGAATGCGCGGTGGAGCGGACGCCCGGCATTGGACGGGAGCTCGCGTTTGCCGTTCTGGATCAGGCTCCGCCATTCGATCCGCTGGCGCCATCCGCGGCCGAGCAAGCGCCGGCCCCGGCGGCCCTTGAGGATCTGCGCCCCGGCGGCCAGGGCATTCGCCTGCTGCACAAGTTCGCCGGCAGCCTGGACTACGAGCGTCTGGCCGGCGGCAATCGTCTGACCATCCGCTTTGCGATCCCCGGCTGACAGCAGAGAGGCACCCCGGATAGCCCGGTCTTTCCGCTTTCTACAACTCTTTGGTTACACGGTCTTTCCCCCGCGCCCGACCCGGCAAAACGCGGATTGGGATATGATTGCGTCTATAAGGTGTGCGCAGCCGCTGCTTCCCTTGCGGCTGACACGGTGGTGTGTGTGTCCCGTTTGTATCAACGACTCGTATTTGCGATTTCCCTTGCGATCCTGCTCGTGCTGGCGCTGAGTTCCCTCGCCGGCCAGTTCGGATGGATGGGCGTTCAGGCCAGCGGCGCGCAGGATGGCGCCTATCGCCAGGTCGGCGTCTATGCCGACGTCCTGCGCAAGATCCAGAATTACTACGTGACCGAACCCAACATAGGCGAGGTGACCAACGGCGCGCTTCACGGCCTGCTCGACTCGCTGGATCCGGATTCGAGCTACCTGAGCGCGGCCGAGTACAAGATCTATCGGGACCGGCCCGCCACCGATAACGCACAGGTGGGGCTGACGATCTCAAAGCGCTTCGGCTACGCGACGGTGGTGAACGTGCTGCCCGGCTCGCCAGCCGACCAGGCGCATCTGCGTGACGGCGACGTGATCGACCTGATCGAAGGCCAGTCAACGCACGACCTGCCGTTGGCGCTGAACCGGTTCATGCTGACGGGCAAGCCCGGGACAACGGTCACGCTATCGGTGGTACGGCCGTTCAAGCCCGATCCGGACAAGATCGTGCTGACCCGCGCCGTCGTGGCTACGCCGCCGCTGGGCGAGCAGTTCTACGAGAACGCCACCATCCTGTACCTGAAGCCGGGCCTGCTCACCGCGGCCCGCGTCGACGACCTCGCCGTTCGCATCAAGGGCGCGGGCAAGGGGCGCAAGATCCTGCTCGACCTGCGCGACACCACGGGCGACGACCCCAAACAGGGACTGCGGCTGGCGAACCTGTTCATCAAGCAGGGCACGCTGGCCACGCTGGAAGGCCAGAAGTTCCCCGCGCAAACCTTCACCGCCGATCCCGCGCAGTGCGTCACGGACGCGCCGGTGGCGGTGCTGGTGAACCGCGGCACCTACGGCGCGCCGGAGCTTGCGGCTGCGGCCATCGAGGACCTGAAGCGCGGCGACGTGGTTGGCGAGCGCACCTTCGGCGAGGGCACGGTGCAAAAGACGCTCGACTTGCCCGACGGCGCTGCGCTGATGCTAACCGTGGCCAAGTACGAGGACCCCAACGGCAAGAAGATTCAGGACGAGGCCGTGACCCCGACCGTTGTGGTTGCTTCACCATCGGACGATGGCGAGCCGATGCCGCCCCAGAACGGCGACGAGCCGCTGAATCAGGCGCTGGCGCTGCTGAAGGCGAAGAACGGCTGAGCGGCCAGGCCGGAAGACCGGAATTGACTGGCGATCGGGCGGTTTTTCCGCTCTTGCACGGTGTGGTGCGCTGATACTTTCGGGGCACTTTCTAGGCGTTCATCCGATGCTAGCCTTGAAGTGAGGCGATAGTCCGCGCAGAAAGACCGGATTCGGAATTCACGTAGGGCATTCGACATCGTGCAAGGCGCCGTTTTCTTGAGGAAAACGGCGCTTGAGCGCATCAATCCTGCCGATTTCAATTCCTAATCCGATGTGGCGCGAGGCACGCCCGTGAGACGGGACCTCTTTGGCTGGCATCTCCGATCAACCCCGCAAGCCGCGCAGCAAACCGCCTGCGCCGAACGACGCGTCGGACCCTGAAATCGACCGCGCCCTCGACCGCGTTCTGGAGCGCGAGCGGGCCCGCCGGCGCTATGCCGTGTCGCCGCCGCTGCCTGCCTACCGCCGCCGCAAGCTGGCGGGCCGCTCGGTAATCGCGGCGCTGGTGCTGCTGGCGGCAATCACCGGATCGCTGGCCGGGCTGACCCTGGTCTACTCCGTCGATCTTCCACAGATTCAGGACTTGGAGCAGTACCGGCCGTCGACAATGACCGACCTCTACGACCGCAAGGGCCGCATCGTCGGCTCCTTCGCCTTGCAGCGCCGCGTGGTGGTGAACTACGACGACTTCGCGCCGGTACTGCGGCAAGCCGTGATCTCCATCGAAGACAAGAATTTCGAGTCGCACTGGGGCATCAATGTCTTCCGCGTAGCCGGCGCCGTCTGGCACGACATCCGCTCGCACGGCCGCGCTCAGGGCGCCTCCACGCTGACCATGCAACTGGCGCGCAATCTGTTTCTCTCCTCCGACCGTAACGTGAAGCGAAAGATCCAGGAGGCCTACCTCGCCATCCAGATCGAGCGAACCTTCACCAAAGAGCAGATCTTTACGCTCTACGGCAACCAGATCTACCTGGGTAGCGGGAACTACGGCTTCGAAGCGGCCTCGGAGTATTTCTTCTCAAAGCACGCGAAGGACCTGTCGCTGACCGAGGCGGCGCTGCTGGCAGGCCTTCCCAAGGGTCCGGTGGCGTTTTCACCGGTTCTTTATCCCGACCGCGCGCTGAAGCGCCGAAACCTTGTGCTGAGTGAGATGGAGTCGGACGGCGCGATCACCCACGCCCAGGCCGAGCAGGCGCGCAACGCACCGCTGGGCCTGAACATCGCGCAGCCGGTTGGCTCCGCGGCTCCGTGGTTCCAGGAAGAGGTGCGCCGCGAGCTCGAGAAACACTTCGGCACCGAGGAGGTGCACGAAGCGGGCCTGCGCGTGGATACGACGCTCGACCTGGATCTTGAGAAGGTGGCGAATCACGCGCTGCTCGACGGGCTGGCCACGTACGAGCGAAGGCGCGGATGGACCGGCAAGCTCGAGAACGTACTGGCCGGCGGCGCGACGCTCGACGACTACCGGCATCCCGACTGGGCGATCGTTCCCGGCCCCGGCGACTACGTTCACGCGATGGTGGTGCGCGCGCTTCCGCGGGAAGTAGATGTGCGCATCGGCGCGCCGAACCAGCCGGGTTCGGAAGTTATGCTGGAACCGGCCGACTGGCAGTGGACCGGCGCGCGCTCGGGCGATGCCCTCGCCAAGCCGGGCGATATCGTCTACCTGAAGCTGAGCGCAGCCACAGGAGGCGGACCGCGGCGGGCGTCGCTGGAGCAGGATTCCGGCGCGCAGGGCTCGCTGCTGGCCGTCGACAACTCGAGCGGCGACGTGCTGGCCATGGTGGGCGGGCGGGACTACGCGCTCAGTGTGTTCAACCGCGCAACGCAGTCCGAGCGCCAGACCGGATCGAGTTTCAAGCCCTACGTCTATACGGCGGCGGTCGAGGACGGCGTGAAGCCCACCGACATCATCGTCGACGCGCCGGTGCGCTTCGGCGACTATGCGCCCCACAACTACGAGAACGACTACAAGGGCGCGATGACCATCGCCAACGCCTTCGCCGAATCGCGCAACATACCGGCCATCAAGCTGGCCGCGCGGGTGGGAATTCACAAGGTGATCGACGTGGCACACCGCTTTGGAGTGACCTCGAACATTCCTCCGTATCTGCCGGTGGCGATTGGAGCGGTAGAGATCACGCTGGAGGAGCAGGTGGCGTCCTATGAGGTGTTCCCCAACGATGGCGTTCGCGTGGCGCCGCACCTGATCCGCAAGGTATCGAACGCCGACGGCATGACGCTGTGGCAGGACGCGCCGGCGGTCGAAGAAGTTCTCGATCAGCAGACGGCGCGCACCATGATGGTTCTGCTGAAGGGCGTGACGCAGCACGGAACGGGGGCCGCGGCGGCGCAGTTGAAGCACCCTCTGGGCGGCAAGACGGGAACCACCAGCGACTTTACCGACGCCTGGTTCCTGGGCTTCTCGCCGTCGGTGACCTGCGGCGTGTGGGTAGGCTACGACAGCCGCGAATCGCTGGGCAAAAAGGAGACCGGAGCCGCGGCCGCGCTGCCCATCTGGATGGAGTTCATGAAGGCGGCGATTGCGGGCAAGGACGATGAGCAGTTCCCCGGCGACGCGGCGGATGTGACGACGGATCGCGGCGCGGGCCAAGCGCCGCAGTCCCGAACCGCGCCGCTCAGTCCGAGCTCAACCGCTCGAAGTACCGCTTCGCCCGCGCGACGTCCCTGAGGATTTGCGCTTTGAGGGCCTCGGGCGAGAGCCAGGTCTTTTCTCCGCGCAGGCGCGACAAAAACTCCAGCTCGACCGGCGTCTCTTCGGTCAGATCGATCGGCTCGAAGTCCAGAATGTGCGACTCGACGGCAAAGGAGGCCTCGCCAAAGGTGGGGCGATTGCCGACGTTGGTGACTGCCTGGAAGGCGCGGCCATTGACTTTAAGGCGCGTGACGTAGACGCCGAAGGCCGGCAGAAGGCCGCCGTAGGGCGCCAGATTGACGGTGGGCACCAGGAGCCGCGTGCCGATGCCGCGGCCCGGCGCAGGCGTGGAGAGGACGGCGAAGGGACGGCCCAGCATCCAGCCCGCGCGGCGCACGTCGCCGGTGGCCACCAGCGCGCGGATCGCCGAACTGGAGACTTCGCGCCCGTGCACGCGGACGGATTCATGCACGCGGACCGTGAAGCCGAGTTCCGCGCCCAACGCGGCGAGTTCCTTCACGCCGGCCGCGGCGCCGCGGCCGAAGCGGAAGTTCCGGCCTTCGTGAATGCACGTTGTGCCGAGTGCGGAGGCCAGAATCCGCTGGGCGAAGTCACGCGGCGAAAGCTGGGCGAGCGCGGCGTCGAAGCGGAGCACGAGCGCGGCGTCGATGCCGGTTTCCGCGAGCAAACGCATGCGCTCGGGCAGGGGCGTAATCAGGCGCGGCGCGGCCTGCGGGCGCAGAAATTGCTCGGGGTGCGGATCGAAGGTGACGGCGACGGCGCGCGCCTGTGAGCTGTGCGCTTCGGCGGCGACGGCGGCAAGAATCTCGCGGTGACCGCGATGCACGCCGTCGAAGTTGCCCACCGCGGCCACCGTGGGACCGAAGCCCGCGGGAACCTCCGAGAGCGAGCGGAAGACGGCAAATGCGGCGCCCGCGCGTTGCGCGGCGGCGCAGGCCGCGCTCGATCCGGCGCCGCTCATAGCGTCACCGGCACGGTCAGCCCATCGTAGGCCAGCCGGATGTTCTCGGGCAGGTTGCGGTTGGTCTCTTCGTGGCCCAGCTCGTGGGCGATGTGCGTAAACCAGGTTTGCCGGGCGCCGATGCGCCGCGCCCAGGCCACCGACTGCTCGACGGTGGAGTGAGTGGGGTGCGGCGTGTGGCGCAATGCTGAGAGCACCAGCACCTCGACGCCATCGAGCAGCGCAAAGCTCGAATCGGGAATCGCGCTCACGTCGGTCATGTAGGCCGCGTTGCCGAAGCGGAAGCCGTTGATCGGCAGGTCGCCGTGCACCAGCGGAATGCGCACGAACTCGACGCCGTGCACCGTCGTGCGCTCGCCGAGCGGCTTCAGCTCGACGCGCGCCCGCGTGGGGTAGGTGGCGTCGGGAGCAAACGTGTAGGAAAAGGTGCGCTCCAGGGCCGCGGCCGTCCGCCGATCGGCGTAGAGGGGGATGGGCCCGCCGCGCTTGAGGGCGATGAAGCTCAACGGCCGCAGATCGTCCAGGCCCAGGATGTGATCGGCGTGGGGGTGCGTGTAGAAGACCGCGTCGACGTGCGTAATGCGCGCGCGCAACGCCTGCTCGCGGAAGTCGGGTCCGGTATCGACGATGACCGCGCGCTCGATGCCGGGTTTGGCGCACCAATCGGCTCCGGCCGGTCGTTCGGGGTTTCCGCGGACAGGTTCCGGTTCGCCGGGCGAAGGTTCGGTCCAGCGCAACAGCACGGAGGGCCGCAGCCTGCGGTCGTGCGGATCGGCCGACGTGCACACCGGGCACTCGCACGCCAGCGTGGGAACCCCCATCGAGGTGCCTGTGCCAAGAAATGTGAGGGTTGCCTGCATCCGAAAGCTTCTAGCTCCTAGCTTCTGGCCGGAAGCTGGAAGGCCGGCTTCTCTGGCCGAAACGCTGTCTCATGATCCCCGATTTGGAGGCCGATGCGAAAGAAGAGCCCGACCGATGTCACCTCAAAACTCACTGGCCAGGGGCTAGAGGCTAACAGCCAGAAGCTGCTTCATCACTTCTTCGGCGGCGCAGGCGGCGGAACGCTGGGCACGCTCATCATGCTGGTCAGTTCCAGGAAAGCCATGCGCACCTCGAACAGGACCGCCTGCAGCGTGCGATCTTCGGCGGAGGTCAGGTTGCCGCGGGTCTTTTCGGCCAGAATGCCCATCAGGTCGATGGTGGTGCGCGCGCCCACGATGTCGACGCGCGGCCGCTGGCCCTCCTGCGTGCCGGCGCCCATCTGCAGCATGGCGGTCAGATAGAGCTGCTGGACGAGGTGGTCGAAGGATACAGGCGGCTGCGGACCGATGGTGGGATTCTGCGCGCGGATCATGTCCTCGAGCCGCTGCGCCGAGGCGTCGTAAGCCTCCTTCTGCTCGCGGCTCTCTTCGACGCTGGGGGCGGGAGGCAGCCCGACCGAGCCCTCGAAATCCTCGGCGGCGTGCGCCGGCTCGGGAGGAGGGGCTTGGCGCTCGGGCTCGTTCACCACCAGCCGCGGACCGGGCCTAGGCTCGGACGGCGCTGCCGGAGCAGGCTCGGGCGGCTTCGGCGCCGCTGCCTGCTCGGTCTCTTTCTCTTCTTCCGCCTTGATCTTGCGGCGGTCGATCACTTCGAACTTCGGTGTGTCGCTCATAGCCTTCAGTTTCGCATCCATAGCGGCGAACACTCAAATGACGGTCGCCCACGGTGCTGCAGGAAGAGCAATGCTTCAACGGCCGTCAGGCGTCCTCAATCAAGTGTCTGCTTGGCATCATGCGCTGGTGCAGAATCCGGCTGATGAAGATGCCGTCTACGTCCGCCCGGTAAATGATGACGTGCTTCTCGTACTCCATACGGCGATATCCTCGACGAATCCTATCGCACGGCCGGCCGATCCCCGGGGTTCGGGCCAACCGCCGAAAGCAACCATCCAAGCCGTCGAGATAACGGCTGGCTTGCGTCAGCCCCCAAGTGTCGACGGTATAGTCGGCGATTTCGATCAGATCGAGCCGCGCCGACCTGGACAGCCGGTATTCAGGCAAAGGTCACGCTCTTCCTGTCGCCAGCGCCCGCCTGCGCATTCGCTCGCGAATTTCGCCGATCACGTCCCCGTCCGCAACCCCGCTCTCCTCACCCGCCAGGACGGCGGAGCGCAATGCCTCCAGCTTGGCCCTGTCCTCTTTCTCGCCCTGTTCGAGCGCTCTGAGGCCGGCGCGTACCACCTCGCTAGCATTGGCGAACCGGCCGCTTCTGATTTTGGCGTCGACGAACCGATGCATCTGTGGAGTCAAGTTGATATTGCGCGTCGGCATTGCTCTTCTCCGCTCTTCCTTCATGCTAGCGGGATTGCCAACTATTGGCAAGATTCGGCGGCGCCTCAAGAATCCGCGCCGCCCCCTCCTGCGCGCCTGTCTTATAGCGGAAGACCGATCCGCGCGCTTCGGCTTCGCCGCCGATCATGCCGAGCGCGAAGACCCGGCTGCCGCCGGCCAGCGGCAATTCGGCCGCGCTCGTGATCTCGCCGGCCGCGGTCCCGTCCTCGAGCGCCAGCTCCGTACCGGCCGAAGGCGCCGGACCGGCCAGCTCCAGCGGGCGCAGATGCCGGCGCACACTGCCGCGGGAGTGGATGCGCTCCACAATCTCCTGGCCCAGGTAGCAGCCCTTGGTGAAATGCAGCGCGCGCGTTTGCGAGGTCTCCTGCGGCAGATCGCGCTCCGCGATGTCGATGCCGTAGGCGGGAATGCCCTCGGCGATGCGGAACGCCTCGAGCGACGCGCAGCCCACCGGCGTCGCGCCGCCCGTACGCAGGCACGACCACAGCTTCTGCAAACCCGCCGAAGGCAGCCAGAACTCATAATGCTGTGCCAGCACGCCGTGGACGCGCAGGACCCTCAGGCCCAAGCCGTTCCACTCCACGCTGGTTCCGGCCATGGGAATGCCCACTACCGGCAGGCCCACGCGCTCCAGAACCTCCCCGGCCAGCGGACCGGTAACGCCGATGGCCGTCTCCGAGCCGGCCTCGCCCACCTGCTCCTCGCCCAGCGGCACCAGCTCCACGTCATCCATGACGATGAACTTATTGAGGTGGGCCAGCAGCTTATCGATCTGGTCGGCGGCGATCTCGAGTTCCAGCCCGGACTCGCCGGCAAATGGCGTTCCGAGCAAACGATCGCCTTCCTGGGAACCCGGTCCGGAGGGGCTCCTGCGCTGCGGCGAAAGCTCCTCGCTGCCGCGCCAAACGGTCAGGTCGCCCTGGATGTGCCCTTGGGCGTTGAGGACGAAGTTCCACGCGCCAGTGTTGGGGAAGAGGTCGTTGACGGTGTTTGTGACCATCCCGCTCAGCCAGCGGAAGCGGTCGGCGCCGCGGACGGCCACCCGGCGCATCCAGCCCAGATCGTGGATGGCTGTACCGGAAAACAGCGCCGCCGTTTCGGCCTCCGGCGCGTCCAACCTCCGTGGGGTCAGGGCTCCGCGGTAGACGGCCGGTTCATGGGGTATACGCGCGGATTCAAGCATGGCGGCCACCGCGGTGGCCTGCACGTTTGCGGCGAGATCGGACTCGGGCATGGGAAGTTTTTTCCGCGGCCGGGCGCTCTATTTTCTCGAATGCTTGGCGCGAAACCGCATCCTGATTATAGCCTTGAATGTAGCGGCCGGGATTCAAGCCGGGACAGGCCGGGAGCCCGGGGATCTCCAGGAGAGAATCGATGCGGCACAGGCAGGCCAAAACGGCAGGGATCGGGCGCCGGGGAACCCTCGCGCTTCTCCTCTGCCTGGCGGCGACGGCAGTCCTGGGGCAGCAAGCCCCAGGCCCGTCCAGCGGCAGCGGAGAGCCAACTCCCGCGCAGGCGCGGCACGGAGGCAAGTCCGGCGGCCACATCACTCCGGAACAGGCCAAGAAGCTCTTCGCGCTGGTCGACGAGCTGATCCAGTTCTCGTCCGACGAGACCGGCCTGCCGATCAAAAGCACCGTGAAGCGCCAGCTCACCACGCAAGCGGCCGTGGAAAGCTATCTCGAGGAGAAGTTCAACGACGACGAGGACGCGAAGCGCCTGCAACGCGACGAGATCGTACTCAAGAAGTTCGGGCTGCTGGACCGCGACTTCGAGCTCAAGCCGTTCCTGCTGGCGCTGCTGAAGGAACAGATCGAGGCCTACTACGACTCCAAGACCAAGACCGTGAACCTGCTCGACTGGGTGGATCCGGAGGAGCAGAAGCCGGTGATGGCGCATGAGCTGACCCACGCGTTGCAGGACCAGCACTGCGATCTGGAAAAGTGGGACGACCAGACGCCCGACGATGTTTCGCACGACGCGGCCGGCGACGGGGACCACCTGGCGCGCGACGAGATGGACACGGCGCGCGACGCGGTGGCAGAGGGCCAGGCCACGGCCGTCATGATGGACTACACACTGAAGCCGATGGGAAGGAGCATCGTCAAGGACCCCGAGGTGCTGGACGCATTGCGGTCGCAGATGAACTCCAGCGAAGACTCGCCGGTGATGGCGCGGGCGCCGCTGCTGCTGTCGGAGTCCATGCTGTTCCCATATCGCGAGGGCCTCAGCTTCGAACAGGATGTGTGGATGGACCAGGGCCAGCCGGCGGCCTTCGCCGGTACGCTGGACCGTCCGCCGACCTCGACCTGGGAGATCATCAATCCGCGCATGTACGAGCAGAAGCGCATCCCCGCGATCCCCCTGCTGCCCGACATTCATCCGCTCGTCGATCCGCTCTACACGCCCTACGACATCGGCCAGATCGGCGAGCTCGACGTGCACATCATTACCGAGCTGCTGGGCGGCGACAATGCGGCCAGCGACCTGACGCCGGCCTGGGACGGCGGCCTTTACTGGGCCGGGCAGTCGCGCAGCGCGACCACAGCCGCGGAGCAGGCCGACACAAAATCCATCGGTCTCCTCTATCTCTCGGTCTGGAAGAACGCCGACTCCGCCCAGGTGTTCGCCAAGCTCTACGCGCGGAGTCTGGGGCGCAAGTACTCGAGTGTCCGCATGGAGAGCACTGCCGGACCGTCCGAAGACGGCTCGGTGGAGCAGGTCTACTCGACCAACGAAGGCCCTGCAGTGGTCAAGGTTCGCGGCCGGATGGTGTTTGTCGCGGAGAGCTTTCCGCTGCCTCTGGCGCGCAAGCTGGCCGCGCTCATCCTCGACGCACAGGGTAGCGGAGCGACGCGAATCGCCGGCGCGCCTCCGTTCCAGGCGCCTGCCACGGCGCAAAGCCCGGGGAGCGGCGCTCAACCTGAATCGCTCTCCGCGAGCCTGGTTCGTTTTTTCGAGGGTTGCGGCGTGATGAAGGCTGCCGTGGACGCGATGGTGCGGACAGAACGCTAGCGATTCAGCGAACAACGGCCCGCTTTTCCAGACAACGTGGAAAACCGCGGCGAATCCGTGCCGGTTTCCCGGCGCTTCGCTGGGTTATGATGAAAAGCCGGTAGCGGCACGGCCGGTGAGGCGAACGGCCGCTTTCTTCCGAAGCCAGGAGACGCGCACGTGCAGGGCAAGCTCGAACTGATGATGGGACCGATGCGCAGCAACAAGACCGCGGAACTCCAACGCCGCGCCGAGATGCGCCGCCAGTACGCCAAGCAGACCGTGATGGTCTTGAAGCCCAGCGACGACACCAAGGGCGGCCCGGGCGTGGTGGAGAGCCGCAATCCCAACGGCGGCGGCAAGATGAGCGCGGTGGAGTTCAAGTCCACCGATCCATGGGAGGTTCTGCGCACGATCCGCGCCACGGAGCAGGAGATCGGCAAGCGCATCGAGTGCATCGCCATCGACGAGGGCCAGTTCGTCGATCAGCTCTTTCTCTTCGTCAAGCACCTGCTCGACGCGGGACACGACGTTCTGGTGGCTGGGCTGGACTTGGACTTCCGCGCCATGCCCTTCGGCGAAATGCTGAACCTGACCTGGCTGGTGAACGCCTACGGCGGCAGCATCACCGAATGCATGGCCTACTGCAGTTGCGGCGCGCGCGCACTCTACTCGCAGCGGCTTATCGACGGCAAGCCCGCGGCCTTCGACAGTCCGATCAAGGTACCCGGCGACTCGTATGAGCCGCGCTGCGCGGAGCACTTCGTACTGCCCGGCCGGCCGCGCTAAGCGGCATTAACGAAGGCATCGGCGCCGGGAGCCTCAGCCGCGGCTTCCTCCTGCGAGACCGGCAAGCGGATGTAGAACGTGGTTCCCTTGCCCACTTCGCTCTCGAAGGTCAGCGACCCCTTGTGCTTCTCGACGACAACGGAGCGCGCAATCGCCAGGCCCTGCCCGGTGCCGCGCCCTACTTCCTTGGTGGTGAAGAAGGGGTCAAAGATATTGGCGCGGATGTTCTCGGGAATGCCCGATCCGGTGTCGGAGATGCCGATCAAGACACGGTCTCCTTCCAGGGCCGTGCGGACCGTGATGAGGCCTTTTTCTCCGGGCTCGACCACGTCCCCGATGGCGTGAGCGGCGTTGACGAGAAGATTCAGGAAGACCTGGTTCAGGTCGCTGACGTTGCAGACCACGAGCGGCAGTTCGCCGAAATCGGTTTCAATCCGCGCGACATACTTGAGCTCGTTGCGAGCCACGGTCATGGTGCTTATCAGCGCCTTGTTCAGGTCGGCGGCGGCCATCTCCCGGCTTTCGGGGTGGGCGAATTCCTTCATCGCGCGCACGATCGTGGCCACTCTTTCCACGCCTTCCAGGGTCTGCGCGAGAGCCTTGGGAATCTCCTCGGCCAGAAACGGGAGGTCCAGATCCTGCTCCACGCGGCGAATCTGAGCGGCCAGATCGGGACGCGCCTGGCCCGACGCGGCGGCATCGCGGAGCTCGCCGATTTTGCTCCAGAGATCCTTCAGGGACGCGAAGCAATCCCGCAGGAAGCGCACGTTGTCGCCGACGAATTGAATCGGGGTGTTGATCTCGTGGGCGATTCCCGCCGCCAGGCGGCCCACCGACTCCAACTTCTGCGTCTGGCGCAACTCCACCTCGGCCTGGTCGCGGCCGGTGATGTCGCGCGCGATGGCCTGGATCCCTACCGGCTTGGAGTCCTGGAAGATCAGCCGCGGCTTGACCTCCAGCTTCACCTGGCCCCCATCCCTGGCGTTGACCTCGATCTCCGCGCGGATTCCCGTCTCCCCGGCTAGCATCCGCGAGATGTCCGCCTTCATGACCTCCGCAAACTCCGGGGCCGCCACGTGCCAAATATCCGTCTTGCCAATTTCCTCCAGCGAATACCCGGATAACCGCTGCCCGGCCAGGTTCATAGACGTGAAGCGGCCCTGGAGATCGGTGGTGAAGATAATCTCGGTGGCGTTCTCGAACAATTCGCGATAGCGCTGCTCACTCTCGCGTAGCGTCCGCTCGGCGCGTTTGCGGGCGGTGATGTCGTGCGCGATCATGGCGATTCCGGTGACCCGGCCGGCGGCGTCGCGGACCGGGGAGACGGTCACGATCACGTCCACTGGCGTTCCGTCCTTGCGCAAGCGGACGGTCTCGTAGCGGAGCGTCTGTTCGCCGTGTCCGATCTCCTCGAGGACCGCGCGGAATTCGTCGAGCCGGGCGGGCGGGACGAGCCTCGCAATGGAGCTGCCGATCATCTCCTCGGCGGTGTAGCCGTAAAGCTGCTGGGCGCCGCGGTTCCAACTGACGACGGTCCCGTTCACCGTCTCCCCAGCGATTGCGTCCTGACTGGCCTCGACCAGCGAAGCGAGAAACGCCTGCGCCTCGTTGGCCTGCCGGCGCAGGGTGATGTCTTCAATCTGAGCGATGTAATGCGCGGGCTTGCCGCCGGCGCTGGCGATGGGCGAAATCTTCAGGCGGACCCACACGATCCGCCCGCTTTTGTGCAGATACCGTTTCTCCAACTCCACGGTAGCGGCAGCGCGGCTGTTCAGTGCAACATACCCCTGAATTGAGCGCCCCAGATCCTCAGGATGCGTGATCTGCTGCCAAGCCCCTGCCATCAACTCTTCCCTTGTGTAGCCCAGCATCTGGGAGAACGCCAGATTCGCGTGCAAGAAACGGCCATCTGGAGCGACAAGGCACATTCCGTAGGGAGCTTCCTCGAAGGCCGTGCGGAACTGGTCCTCGCTTTGTCGCAGTGACTCCTCGGCGCGCTTGCGCTCGATGAACTGCGCCAGGCTGTCGGCAATCGAGGCGAAGGTTTGAAGCGCAGCGCCGGTCAGCGGCCGCCGCGCGAAGGCGGCGACGACCCCCAGCACGCGCTCGCCCATCTTGAGCGGGTAGCCGGCGAACGACACCATCCCTTCGCGCCGAGCCCATTCCGGGTCGGCCACCCAGGAATCCGTCGGCACGCTGTTGGTCAGGTGCGGCTCGCCCTCTGCGGCGATGCGGCCGATCTTCAATGCGCCCACAGGTACGCGGGCATGAGCGCCGCCGGTGTGCGTGTACAAACCGGCGCTGGCCTGAAGCTCCAGAACCTTTTCCTGTTCGTTGACCGTCCACACGCGGGCAAAGGCGACGTCCATGTCGCGGACAAGGATCTCGGCGCACTTCTGCAGACCCTGGCGCAAGCCGTCCGAGCGGGTCAACGCCGCGCCGACCGCCGCTGCCACCTCCGACAGGCGATGCCGCTCGGCCATGGCCTTTTCGGCCTCGATCTGCGCGGTGATGTCCTCGTAGAGCGCCACCAGGCCGCCCGGTTTGCCGTCGATTTCCAACCGTGCGGAGAAGATGCGCACGTCCACCAGGGTTCCGTCCTTGCGCCGGCGGCGCGTGGTGGCATGCGCACTGCCGTTTTGCACGCATTTCTGCGTGAGGGCGGCGGCTTCCACGGCCAGTTCGGCCGGAACGATCAGGTTGTCCAGGTTGGCGCCCCGGGTCTCGGCCCGCGAAAACTGAAACAGCCGCTCGAACGCCGCGTTCGAGATTTCGATGCGCCGATCGGCGTTCTCGACGGCGATGCCAAGAGGACTGACTTCGATCAACGAATCCAGGTAGGCCGTGCGGGCGTTCAGTGCGGTTTCGACGCTCTTGCGCCCGGTGATGTCGACGAAACTCTCGAGAAGTAGCGGGATTCCCGAGACCGAGACCGGGCGCACCGTCTTGATGATCGAGCGCCGCTCGCCACGCGCCGTCAGCAGAACGCGCTCGGAGTTGTCGACGGATTGCCCGAGATCGGTGACCGGGCAGCGGCCGTGCTCCGCCGGGCAAACGAACTTGTGGCAGGAGCAGCCGACGATCTTCCCGGTGGGCAGGCCGACCATCTCCGCCGCCACCTGGTTGGCTTCGACGAGAATGTGGGTTTCGGGATCGATGAGGAAGATGCCCGTCTCCACGCCGTTGAACAGCGCCTTCAGCCGCTCCTGGCTTTCCTTGAGTTCGCGCTCCAACCGGACGAGATCGGGCGGATCATGCGCGGCGGCGGCGGTCTGGCGTTCCTCCCGCAAGCTGCGCCGGGCACACCAAACCATAAAGCGGGCCAGCCAACCGTGCGGATTTTGCCTCGACGCCGACATGCCCTCTCCCGCGGGCCGGCCCGGTGGTGAAGAATCCTGGCGCATCTCCCCCGGAACACTCCTCCTTGCGCCGCGCCGCGGCCAGACAAACGGGACTGCCGACAGGTGCGCGGCTCGGCCCAGACCCGCACCGGCTCCCCGGCACAGGAACACCCGCATTTCCTTGAGAGGTTCATCGGCTGGCTCGCGGCGAGGATGAGCCGCAACGGAAAGTGCCAGCCCAAAGATGGAGCGGCGGGGCGGTCAGGTTTGTGCAACCCCATCCCGCGATTCCGGCTCGGCTCTGAGCCCAGGCGCCGGTCCCAAGGGCAGGCGGATCGATGCCCGTGCGCCTTCGCCGCCTTCGCGGTTGACGAGCGAGATCTCGCCGCCGTGGGCCCGGGCAATCTGCTGGGCCAGGGCAAGGCCGATGCCGCTGCCCGTGGACTTGGTGGTATAGAACGGGACAAACAGGTTCTCGGGGTTGGCGATGCCCAGGCCGCGGTCTTCAATCGCGATCTCGACGCCGGCATGATTGGCCTTCCAGGTGACACGCACCGGTTTGGCGCCGTTGGCCATCGCTGCATCGGCGGCGTTGGCCAGCAGGTTGATCAGCATCTGCTCCAGTTGATCCGAATCGGCGTTCAGGGTGACCGGGGGCCCGGGAACGAGCTCGACGGGAATGCGCTGCTCCAGGAGCACGACGCGCTCGACGAGCGGCGCGAGAGGGACTTCGCGGAATCGCGGCGGGGGCAACTGCGCGAGCTGCCGGTACGACTGCACGAAACGGTGCAGTGCGTCGGCGCGGCTTTCGACGACGCTCAGGCCGCGCCGAAAATCGGGCTGCGCCTCGCCGGGCAGGCCGTCGACGCGGGCCAGCAGGCTGCCGGCGATCGACTTGATGGGAGCCAGCGAATTCGACAGCTCGTGGCCGAGGACACGAATCAGGCGCTTCCACGCGATCTGCTCCTCTTCGCGCAGCGGTACGCTGACGTCGGCCAGCAGGAGCAGCGTGTGGGGAACGCCGTCCTGACGAAAGGCCGCCCTGCGCAACAGCCAGCGCGTGGACCCGGAACCGAACTCGTGAATCGAATGATCCGGCGCTTCCAGCAGGCGCAGCAGGCCGAGATCCCGCGCGCTGCGGCCGATGGAGCGGAAGTAGGGCAGGCCCAGCAGGCGCATTCCCGCCTGGTTGACGATCTGCAGCAGGTTCTCGCGGTCGAACGCGAATAGCGGCGTGTGCATCACCTCGAACATGCGCGCCAGCAGGGCCGCGGATTCGAGCGAGCGAACGCGCTGCTTTTGCAGCAGATCGGCCAGAGCGTTGACTTCGGCCGCCAGCTCGCCGACGGCGTCGGCCACACCGGCTCCACGCGCGCGGAACGACGTGTCGCCCTCGCGCAGCGAAGCCACGACGTTGGAAAGCGTCTGCAGCGGGCGAACGATCGTCTCCGCGAGAGACGCGGCCACCAGCGCGAAGTAGACGAGCAGACCGCCGGCGAGGAGAAGCGCGGGCGCCAGCTCCATTTTTCCCTGGAACACGAAGACCGCCGCGAGAATCAGCCCGGGAAGTGCGAGGAGCAGGGCGTGCAACCACACCCGGCGGATCGCCGAGCGTTTGCGCCTGCGCCTGCCGCCGTCAGAGGCCATATTTCTCGATGCGCCGGTAGAGCGCGGCGCGGCTCAGGCCCAGCGCCTCGGCGGCCTGGGAGATGTTGCCGTTGCAGCGGCGAAGGACCTTGCGAATGAGCATGGATTCCATCTCGTCGATGCTCATGCTGTCGAACGACTGCGTCCCCGCCCTCCCGGGCGCGATGGCCAGATCGGACGGCTCGACCTCGTCGCCGTGGCACATCAGAACGGCTCGCTCCACGGCATGCTCCAGCTCGCGCACGTTGCCTGGCCAGGAGTAAGCCATCAACTGCTGCATGGCGGCGGGCGAGAAACCTGCGATCTGCTTGCGATAGCGGCTCGCGCAGCGGCCGAGAAAATGCTGGGCCAGCAGCGGAATATCCTCGCCGCGGTCGCGCAGCGGGGGCAGAGCGATCTCAACGGTGTTGATGCGGAAGAGCAGATCCTCACGGAAGTTGCCGGCCTTGGCCTCCTCGCCGAGATTCGCGTTGGTGGCGCAGAGCAGGCGCACGTCGACGCGCCGGGTCTGCGACGAGCCCACGCGCTCCAGCTCGCCGGTCTCCAGCACGCGCAGCAGCTTGGCCTGCTGGCGCAAGGGAACGTTGGCGATTTCGTCGAGGAAGAGCGTGCCTCCATTGGCCAGCTCAAAGCGGCCGATGCGGTCAGCGCGGGCGTCGGTAAATGCGCCCTTCACGTGGCCGAAGATCTCGCTCTCGAAGGTTCCCTCGGGCAGGCCGCCGGCGTTGACGGCGACCAGCGGCATGCGCGCGCGCGGCGAGGCGGCGTGCAACATGCGGGCCACGATTTCCTTGCCCGTGCCGTGCTCGCCGGTGACGAGCACGTTGGCGTCGGAGGGCGCGACCCGAGCGATCAGATCCAGCACCGGCTGCATGGCCGGCGCCCGGGCGATGAACTCCGGCATGCCTTCGGCCCGCAGCAGGCGGTTCTCCAGCTCCAATTGCCGGGCGCGGCGCAGCGCCTGGCGCAGCTCGGCGTGAACGCGAACGAGCGAGACCAGGCGCTCGTTCTCCCAAGGCTTCTGAACAAAGTCGCGGGCGCCGCGCTTGATGCATTCGACGGCCAGCTCGACGTTGCCCCAGGCGGTCATGACGATAACCGGCAGCCGCGAGTCGACCTCCTGGATGCGCGCCAGCAGATCCAGGCCCTCCTGCCCGGAGGTGGTGTCGCGGGCATAGTTGAGATCGATCAGCACCACGTCGTAGTCGCGCTGGCCGAGCGCCTCCATCAGCAACTGCGGCGAGCGCACGCAGTCCACCTCGATGCCCTGCGGAGACAGGAGCAGCTCGACGGCCTCCAGGATATGAGGCTGGTCGTCGGCAACCAGAACGCGGATTCTTTCCTGCTTATCGGGAATGGTCTTCCTCCACGGCGCCGTTCCGGGCATCGTCGATGGAGATGCCGTAATCGTCCAGGATCGACCCGGTGGCGCGGCGCACCTCGATGCGCGCCTTTTCGTACGCGGTTTCGGCCGTGACCAGAGCCGACTCGGCCAGCGCCAGGTCGTGCTCGGCGGAGAGGGTCTGCTGATTCGACCCCGCCCCCAGCTTCTGCTCCTGCTCGGTGATGTCGAGCGTCTTCTGGGCCAGGTCCCGGGCCTGGCGCGCGGCGTCCACGCGGCTGGCCCCCTGTTCCAGCGCATAGCGGGCGTTGCGCACCTCGATGCGAATATTCTTTTTCAACTCCTCAAAGTACACCTGCGCCTGCCGGTACTCAAGTTCGGTGCGATACTGGTCGGCCTTGGCGATCCGGTTGCGCAGGGGAATGTTGAGCGAGAGGCCGACACGGTACTCGGGCGCGGTGTTGTCGAAGGCGTCCTGGATCGCCCCTCCGAAGCTGGTGGGCAGATCGGAGGTGATCGAGCCGCCCGCGTACTTTGAGTTCTTCTCCCCGGCAGCCCCGGTGCCGACATACACGCCGTACAGGTCCAGCGACGGCAGCATCGCGTTGCGCGCGGTCTTCCGGCTCAGTTCGCGGTTCTGCAAGTCCAGCGTCGACTCCTGCAACTCGGTTCGATTCTTCAGAGCTGCCGCGATCATGTCCTGTACCGGCTCGGTCACCGGCTCGATCTGGTTGGCGATGTGATCGGTCGGGACGACCGGCATCTCCTCCAGCAGCGGATCGTCGAGCGTGCGGGTGATCGCGTTCTTCATGTAAAGTTCCTCGAGATCCAGGTTGGTCCGGGCCACCGTCAGGTCCTGCTGACGCATGGCCAGCTCGCTCTCGGCCTTCAGCACATCCATCTCCGGGATGGCTTGCAGTTGCAACTGCTTGCGGCTGGTGTCCAGCGTCTCCTGGGCAAAGGCCACCGACCGCTCCCCGACCTGCTCGTTGTCGTAGGCGCTCACCAGGTCCCAGTAAAGATTGCAGATCTGGGTCACCGTGGCGATGGCCTGGGCGCGGAAGGCGATATCGGAGATCTTTTGATTGGTCTTGGCGATGTGCAGGTAGCGCAGGTTCGGCCCCAGGCCGAAGCCGGCCAGCAGTTGCTGCTGCAGGACGACTTGCATGGTGGAGGAATAGGCGGGGCTGAAGTAATCGTAGACGCCGTTGGTCGTCTCGCGGTTGTTGGACCAAGTGACCGCCGCGCTGCTGCCCAGGGGGAACGCCTGGCTGTAGCCGAGGCTGGCCTCGGAGGTGTTGTACTTGTAGATCGATACACCCTCCACCTGGAAGTTGGTCAACTGTTCTGACGTGTGGTCGTTATAAATCGTTGCGCTGATCTGCGGATCGTAGCCGGAAACCGAGGTGCCGGTGCCCAGCGTGGAGGAAACGAGGCCCGAGGCTCCCGCGCCCGCGCCGCCGGCGCCGCTCGACGTGCCGCCCGCGCCGGTGCCCGATCCCTGGCCGGAGCCGCCGCCGCCGGGCGTGCCTGAGACCACGCCGGTGTTGACGCCGCGCACCGATCCGCCGGCCGACGTGCGCAGCACGTCCATCCGCGCGATGGGCAAGTTGTAGCGCGCGATCACCAGATCGAGATTGTTCTCGAGCGCCAGGTCGATTGCATCGCGCAACGAGAGATAGATCTTGCCGTCGCGCACCAGTGTGCCAAGACGCACGGAGTTGGTGAGATCAGGCGGGGGAACAACCCGGCCGCGATAGGCGCCGAAGGGATTCAGCGAGCGGTGCCCAAGTTGATCGAACGGAATGGCGGCCGGCCTCGCGGAGGGTTGCGCGGGGGCCGGCGCCGGCGTTTGCACGGAACCCGCGGACGGGGCCGGGGCGGAAGGCTCCACGGCCAGCGCCAGATTCACCTGCAACAATGCAACGGCCGCCACGGCCTTCGCGGTTCTGCCCCAGCTTCTTTTCGCGTTGTTCACTTTGTGCCAACCTCCGTGGGCATGGTTGGGAGCGTTTCGTCGCGCGTGATCCAGCCGTCGTGCAGTTCGACGATCCGCTTGCTATAGCGCGCGTTCTCTTCCGAGTGCGTCACCTGCACGATGGTCGTGCCCTGGCGGTTCAGTTCGCGGAACAGCTCCATGATCTCGCGGGCCTGCGTGGAGTGCAGGTTGCCGGTGGGCTCGTCGGCTAGCAGCAGCGCCGGCGCGTGGACAACGGCGCGCGCAATGCCAACCAGTTGCTGCTGCCCGCCGGAGAGCTGCGAGGGAAACAGGTCTTTCTTGGCGACGACCTGGAAGCGGTCGAGAATGTCGGCCACCATTCCCTGGCGTTGCTTCGCGGGCATGTCCTTATAGGAGAGAGGCAGGTCGATGTTCTCGGCCACGGTGAGGTCGTCGAGCAGGTGGTAGCTCTGGAAGACCATGCCGATGCGCTGGCGGGCCAGATCGGCGCGCTGCTTGCGGTTGAGCGAGTGCACGGCGGTTTCCGCGAACCAGTACTCGCCCTTCCAGCCGTCGTCGAGCAGGGCCAGTATGTTGAGGAGCGACGACTTGCCCGCGCCCGATGGGCCCATCACGGTGAGGAATTCGCCTTCGCGGATGGTGAGCCCGATGCGGCGTAGCACCCAGGTTTCGGTGACGCCATTCTTGTAACTGCGTTCGACATTTTTGAGTTCAATCATGATTGTTTTGTGACTCCGTATTGAAAGATGTTTTCGCGATGCGTGTTATTCGGTACGCAATGCCTGTATGGGTTCGATGGATGCGGCGCGGCGGGCCGGCAGCAGGGCCGCGCAGCCTGACACGGCGACCATCGCCGCGATGGCCAGCAGGAAGCTCACCGGATCAAACGGGGACATCCGGTAAAGCATCGATTTGAGCGGTCGAACTGCAAGAAACGTAAGCGGTATGCCGGCGACAAGACCCGCAATGAGCACCCACAGGCTTTCGCACATCACCATAGCCAGCACTTGGCTGCGGCTGGCGCCAAGCGCCATTCGCACTCCAATCTCTGTGGTGCGCCGGTTCACGCGGAACGAGTGCGTGCCGTAGAGGCCGGTGGCCACCAGGAGCGCCGCCAGAACGCCGAAGAATCCGCCCATGGCAGCAAACATCCGCTGCTTTGCATAGGACTCATCGAACTGCTGCTGCTGGGTCATGGGCTTCTCGATGGGCACATTCGGATAAAGGGCAGCTACGGTCTTGCGCAATTCAGGTAACATACCCATTGCATCGCCTCGGGTTCGCACCTCGATGTTCATGGGGCCGATCGCGAGCGCCTGCATCTGGGCAAAGTAGGCCATCGCCATCGGCTCTTCGTCCACCGAGGTGTACTTGCTGTCGCGCACCACGCCAACAATAGCGACGCGGAACTTGCCGCCGCCCAAGGAGTGGCCTAACGGATTGGTATTGGCCAGGAACTTCCTGACAAAGGTCTCATTGACCCACGCGACGTACTGACTACCCCCCGCGTCGGATTCGGCAACGTCGCGGCCGGCAAGAATGGGAATGCCCGTAGTGTGAAAGAATCCCCCGCCGACATTGTTCGTGCGCAGCATCTCGCCCTGTTTCAGGACTCCATCGACGAACACGTTGACATCGTTGTTGGAGTTCCCGGAACCTAGACGCTCTTCTGCCATCGAAACGGACTCGACGCCCGGGATCTGGCGCAGATGATCGAGCAGATTGCGATAGAAGGCGTGAGTATCGGTTTGCCCCTGGGGGGTGACGCCGAAAACCAGGAGCCCTTCCGTCTGTATTCCCAGGTTTTGCGTTGCATAATTGTGCAGCGTACGCAGCAGCAGGCCGGCAGCCATCAGGAGCACTAAGCAGATGGCCATCTGTCCAGCCAGCAGGATGCGTCCGCTGGCAACACGGCTCCAGCTCGCGGTGGCGTTTGCGTTGGTCGCGCGCAGCACGCCGGCAACCGGCGCGCGTATGGCGCTACCCAAGGGAATGAGGCCGAAGGCCAGCGCTGCCAGAGCGGAGATCAGCAGAGTAAAGAGCAAAACATTGCGATCGGGGCTGAGGCCGGTCTCGATCTTCGACCACGCCGCCAGCATACGCGTCGCCGCTAAAGCGAAGAGCCAGCCCAGCGCCGAGCCGGAGGCAACCAGTAGCAGGCTCTCCGAAAGCAACTGGCGGAAGAGGGAAGCACGGCTGGCGCCGACGGCCAGACGGAGGCTGAATTCCCGCTGCCGCACGGTGTTGCGCGCCTGCACCATCATGGCCACATTCGTGCAGGCAATCAACAGCACCAGCCCCACCAGGCCCAGCAGAACCCTAAGCGGCTCTCGGTATGTATCTGCATCGTAGTAGCCGCCGCTCCCGCGCGCGGGCATAAACTCCAGTAGCGGCTTCCACTCCTTGGGATCGACCGTGCCAAGGGTCTCTTTTACCACCCCGCCAAATGTTCCTGCCAGCGCCTGCTGCGCCTGCATCGGCGTCACGCCGGGCCGCAGGCGCGCCATCAAATACAGGCACCACCATCTCGGAGATCCGTAGAGCGGACCGATTGTCTCGACCGGCAGGCCCCATGCGTTCAAATCGGAGCGATTCTGTAAGGGGATCCAGAAATCGGTGGATTTGTGCGGTTCGATGCCCTTGAATCCTTGAGCCGCCACGCCCACCACGGTCATGGGGACGCCTTTGATGTAGAACGTCTGTCCCGTCACGGCCGGATCGCGCGCATAGCTCCGCGTCCAGTAGTCGTAGCTGAGTACCACCACTGGAGCGTGGTCCTTCTCATCTTGCAGGCTGAATCCGCGGCCTCGCTCCAGCCGCGCTCCCAGGCCGGAGAAGAAATTGCCGCTGACCTCCTCGCCGCTGGCCTCCTCCGAGAGCTCCCCATGACGCACCGCGATGCCGCTGGCGGAGCTGAGGGGAACATAGGCGATCAACTCCTCGAAGACGTCACTGCGCTGGCGCAGGGCCTCGAATGCGGCTTCAGAAAAGGCAACGTCCGAGCCGCCACTGCTCGCTGTTCCCGGCAGTTGGTGTTGCGCTGCGGGCATATGCACATAGGAAAGGCCCTCGGGGCGGCTTACAGGCAGCAACTGCATCAGGATTGCGTTCATCACGCTGAAGACAGCGGTATTGGCGCCGATACCGAGAGCCAGCGTGAGCACAACAGTCAGCGTGAATCCCGGCGACTTGCGCAACTGGCGCAGCGCGAAGCGAAGATCGTGAAGCAGCGTGTTCATTCGCGTTTCTCCTCGGGGATTACTCGGTGCGCAGCGCCTGCATGGGTTCGATGGATGCGGCGCGGCGGGCGGGGATGAATCCTGCCGCGCCAGCGCAAAGCCCGAGCGACAGTGTGGCGCCGATCAGAGTCAGCGGGTCGTAAGCACTCACTTCATAGAGCTCGCTCGCGAGCAAGTGGCCGGCCAGAATCGACACGGGAATGCCCAGCACAAGTCCGGCGAGGATCTGCCAGAGCGCCCCGCGCAGCACCATGGACACGACACTGGAGCGCGTAGCGCCGAGCGCCATGCGGATGCCGATTTCACTCCTCCGGCTGGCGACGAAGTACGACATTACGCCGTAGAGCCCAACCGAAGCGAGGAGCAATGCCAGAGCGCCGAAGAGTCCGGTGAGCCGCGACATCAGCCGAAACACGCCATAGTTGTCCTCCACCTGCATCTTCATCGTGCGGAAGCCCGTGACCGTCAGATTGGGATCGATGCTGGCCATCGTGTGCCGCACCAACGCTTCAGCGCTCGCCTCCGGCCGTTTGAAGCTGAGCACAACCGCCCCGGCAAACTCCGAGCGATTCTCCGCGGAGATGTCTCCCGATTCCTTGTACCCGGTGAATTGCTGCGAGAACGGGCGAAGAAACACGGGATCGGCGGTCTCGCGCGGGTTGGTCTTGAAGTCGCGGAAGACTCCCACAATCTCGAAGCTTCCGGAATAGCGTGGGTCGCTCGTGCCGAAGCGCTTGCCGATCGGGTCCTGATTTGGAAAGAACTTTTTGGCGAAGGTTTCATTCACGACCGCAACCAGCGGGGATCCTGCCGTATCCTGAGCGCTGAATCCGCGGCCGCGCACGATGGGCACGCCGATGGAATCCAGAAGGTGCGTACTGGCGCGGTTCCACGTGGATCCGAAGTCGTCGCTTGGCCCAGGAGCGGAATGTCCCTGCGGAACCACTAGATCGCCCCACATGTCGTAGAGAGGGCTGTAGAGGGCAAACCCTACGTTCTCCACTCCGGGCAGCGCGGAGAAACGATCCTCGATCTGGCGGTAGAGCGCGGGCAACCGGTCGAGTGTGTACCCTGCGCCGGATGGGTCCATGTTGAAGACATAGCGATTCGCCGTGGCGACACCGAGGTCCTGCCGTTCCAAGTTGATCAGTGAACGGGTCACGAGCATGGCGACAGCCAGCAACGCCAGCGAGAGCGCGGCCTGCAGCGCGACGAGCGATTTCTGCGGCAGCAGGGAGCGGTCGCGCGCTGAGCCGCCGCTGCGATTCGCGCCGCGCAGCACGTCGGCCGGCTGCGCGCGCGATGTAAACCACGCCGGCGCCAGGCCGAAAAGAAGGCCGGTCAGCAACGATACAAGAAAGGCAAAGCCCAGCACAGGCAGCGACGGGCTGGAACTGATGGGCCAGTCTTTCGCGCCGGCATAAGCGAGCGTCAGAATCAGGCGCGCTCCACCATAAGCAACGGCCAATCCTGCCAACCCGCCCATCGAGCTCAACAGAATGCTCTCCGTGACAATCTGGCGCATGACGCGCCGCCGCCCCGCGCCCAATGCGACGCGCACGGCAATCTCACCACGCCGCCCCGCGCCCCTCGCCAGCACCAGGTTGGCGACGTTGGCGCAGGCGATCAGCAGAACAACCGCGGTCAGAATCATTAGAATCCTGAGGGCCTTGCCGGCATTCTGCTGCATCGTCTGAATCCCGCCGCTGGCCGATTCCAGCACCACGTGCTGCTTGGCAATCTCCGCCGTGCGAATCTCCGTCGACAAACCGCTTTCGTTGTAAGCCGGGCTGGCGGTCAGCCACTGCCGCAGCACCACCGAGAGCTTGCTCTGCAATGCGCCAATATTGGTTCCCGCGCGCACACGCCCCAGCGGATAGAGCCAGTTTGAATCGGCGCGATGCAAAATCGCCGTCTGCTCGCCGCCATGAACCAGAGGTTCGGTCGAGAGCGGCATCCACAGAGCCGGAGGCGCTGCCGAGAGGCGATCGCCGTAGAAGCCCGGCGGCGCGATGCCGGCGACAGTGAACGGCTTGGTCTGTATGTAGATGGTTGAGCCGACAATCGAAGGATCGCTGCCGAACTCGCTTTGCCATGCGCCATAGCTGAGCACCACGGCGGGCGCTGATTCTTCTTGGTCGTCGCGATCACTGAAGAGTCGCCCTGCATACGCGCCCAGGCCCAGCGTAGCAAAATAGTTGCCGGAGACAAATTCGCCGCGCAGCGAATTCGCCGGCGCGTCTCCGCGGCGCACGCTGTAGCTTCCCGGGCCTGCCTCGACCGCGGCCAGTTGCTCGAACTCCGGCGCGGCGTCCTTCAGCGTGAGATAGAGGTCGTAGGAAAAGATCGCGAAGTCACCGTTGCTGTTCTGGAACCCGGTGTCTACGCAGCAGTTGTTCGTATCGCCGATGCGGTAGAGTTGCGCGGGATTGGCGATAGGCAGAGAACGCAGCAGAATGCCGTGAATCAGCGTGAAGATCGCCGTATTCGCGCCGATGCCCAGCGCCAGCGTCAATACCGCCGTGATCGTGAATCCCGGCGACTTGCGCAACTGGCGCAGCGCGAAGCGAAGATCGTGAAGCAGCGTGTTCATTCGCGTTTCTCCTCGGGGATTACTCGGTGCGCAATGCCTGCATGGGTTCGATGGACGCGGCGCGGCGCGCCGGGATAAAGCTTGCCCCGGTGGCGCATAGACCAAGCACAAAGATCGCGCCGGCCATGGCGAGAGGGTCGAAGCCGCCGACGCCATAGAGCATACCGGCCATCAGGTGACCGGCGAAGAGCGCCGCGGGAATGCCCAAGGCCAAGCCAACAAGAATCTGCCAGAGCGCGCCGCGCAGCACCATGGATACGGCGCTCGAACGCGTTGCGCCGAGAGCCATGCGAATGCCGATTTCGTTGGTCCGGCGAGCCACGAAGTAGGACATGACACCGTAGAGGCCAACCGAGGCAAGAATCAAAGCCAGGATGCCGAAGAGGCTGGTGAGTTGGGCGATCAGCCGCTCTCCATTAAAGTTGCCGGCCACCTGCGCGTCGAAAGTGCGGATATCGATGACCGTGAGATTGGGATCGACGCCGGCCAGGGTGCGGCGAACAAGCGTATCGGCATTCTGTTGCGGCGCGTTCAAATTCAGAATCAAAGAATTAATGAACATGGATTGCGTCTCGGCGCGGATCATACCCGGTTCCTTGTAGCCGGTAAACTGCTGCGTGAGCGGTCGCAGTAAGACCGGGCGCGCAGGTTGGCGAGGATTGTTCATCTTGAAGTCGGCGAAAACGCCGACGATTTCAAAACTCCCCGAGTACTGCTGGAAGTCGAGACCGAAGTGCTGGCCCACAGGGTCCTGATTAGGAAAGAAGCGCTTTGCAAATGTCTCGTTGACGATAGCGACCGGCTGTGAACTCGCGGTATCTTGTGCGGTGATGCCGCGGCCGCGAAGCACGGGCACGCCAATGGCGTCGAGAAAGCGCGGACTGACGCGGTCCCAGGTTGAGCTGTTGTCCCCCACAAAGGGCTTCCCCTGCGGGATCACATCCCAGCCCCAGTTTTCCTGTTCCAGCGGACTGTAGAGCGCCAAGCCCACGCTGGCCACACCGGGCAAAGATGAGAAGCGGTCTTCGATTTGGCGGTAGAGCGCCGGGAGCCGGTCGATAGCGTAACCCGCGCCTTGTGCGTCGAAGTGCACCACGTAACGGTTGGAGGTGGCGATGCCGAAGTTCTGATGTTCGAGGTTGGTAAGCGATTTGGTCATGAGCAACGCCCCGGCCAGCAGCACCACCGAAAAAGCCGCCTGCACGACGACCAGCGCTTTCTGCGGCAGGGAAGAACGGTCCCGGGTGGAGCGGTTGGCCCCGCGGAGGGCCTCAGTCGGCTGCGCATGAGACGCCAGCCACGCTGGAGCCACCCCGAACAACACGCCCGTCAGCAACGAGGCCAAAAGCGCAAAGCCCAGCACGGGTAACGACGGGCTGGCCTCAACGGGCAGATTCGGAGCATCGGGAAAGATCAGCGAAAGAATGGCGCGCGATCCGGCATAGGCAACGGCCAAACCAGCGAGTCCTCCAATCGAGCTCAACAGCAAGCTCTCGGTGAGGACCTGGCGAACGACGCGGCGGCGTCCTGCGCCGAGCGCGACGCGCACGGAGATTTCGGAGCGCCGCGTGGTGGCGCGCGCCAGCATCAGGTTGGCGATGTTGGCGCAGGCGATGAGCAGGACGATGCTGGAGAGGATCATCAGCATCTTCAGGCTCGCGCCCGCTTGCTGTTGCAGGTTCTGGATGCCGCCGCCAGCGGGCACGATCACCACATGCTGCCTGGGGATCATCGAGGCCACGCCCCATTGGGCGTAGACAGGGCGTGTGGCCAGCCACTGCCGCAATGCGACCGAGAGCTTCGCTTGCAATGACCCGATGTTGGTTCCGGGCCGCACTCTGCCCAACAGATAAAGCCATGTCGTGTCTGGATGATGCAGATTGCTGCCCGATCCATAGACATAGGGCTCGGTCGCGAGGGGCGCCCAGAAATCCGGCGGGGTGTTCGTGACGCGATCTCCGAAGAAGCCGGGCGGCGCAATGCCGGCGACGGTGAAAGGCTTGGCCTGAATAAAGATGGTCGATCCCACGATTGACGGATCGGAGGCAAACTCCGTTTGCCACGCCCGGTAGCTGACCACAGTTGCGGGAGGCGCCGAAGGCGTGTCGTCGCTCTCGCCGAATACCCGGCCCGCATAAGCTCCCACGCCCAGCATGGAGAAGAAATTACCGGAAACGAATTGCCCGTGCAGCGATTTAGCCTGCGATTCTCCGCGGCGCACGCTCCACAGAAGCCGCCCGGCCCGCACCGCGGCCAGTTGCTCGAACTCCGGTGCTGCGTCCTTGAGGTGCAGATAGGCATCGTAGGAGAAGATGGCGTAGTCCCCGGTATCGTTCTGGAAGCCGCCCTCGACGCAGCAATCGTCGGTGTCGCCGATGCGGTAGAGTTGCGCGGGATTGGCGACCGGGAGCGAACGCAGCAGAATGCCGTGAATCAGGGTGAAGATCGCCGTATTCGCACCGATGCCCAGCGCCAGCGTGACGACAACCGTCACCGCAAATCCGGGCGCGTTGCGCAACTGGCGCATCGCGTAACGAATGTCCTGAAGCAGCGTGTTCATCGTTCTTTCCCTTCGACGGCGTGGTATTCGGTGAGCGGAGCCCGCATTTGCCCTGGTCTGAATGAGGGCGCCGGGAACCGCCTAGAACGTCCGGCTTTCCAGTCCGTGCTGAAACCAGATCGTGCCCGGAAGCTGCTGCTCGACCTCAGGCAACAGCTTCTCTACGGATGCCTTAGCGGGTTCTTCCACATGCATCAACACCGTGACCTTGGGGGCGATGAGGTTTCGCACGGTCTGGATTCCCGCGGTGTTCAAGGTGGCCCCGCTCCATTTGGGTCCGGGCTGGATCGCAAGGGTGAAATTGAGGAACGCCAGGTCGATGCCGCGCTTGGCGTAGCCCAGTGCCGTGTACTCCTCGGGGAAGTATCCGAGGGTTGCGGGGGCAAAGAGCACCTTCTTTCCTCCCAGGTCGAAGAGCGCGGCATAGACGATCGAGCGCCACTGCCCATCGTCGCCGTGCTTGAGGCGCGCCAGTTCCAGCTTGATCCCATTCACTTCCAGGGTTGTGCTCTGTTTCCAGTCAAGCAGCGGAACAACCACTTGGGATTGGATCTGCTTGAACTCCGGACTGTCGTGTTCCATAAACCACCGGACTTCGGGCGTGGTCACCAGGACGGTCCTGGGATTGTTGAGCAGAAACCTTACAGTCGAGGCCGGCGAAAAATGGTCGACGTGGGCGTGGCTGATCAGAACCACGTTGATATGGTCGAAAGGCGGCTCTCCCCGCTCCATCTTTTTGAGCAGATCTGGAGATGGCGTGTCATAAGGCCACTCCTTCGAAGGTTCAATGAGCGCGTCCGTCAGAATCTTCTGGCCGCCCGAGCTGAACAAGAAGCCGCAGTGGGCAATGTAGGTGACGGCGAGACCGGAGCTCTGGGTTTCCGCATTGGTTGCGGCAACCTGTGCGCCGGCAGCGGCGCACAGGGTCGCAGCCACGACCGGCACGGCGAGGATGATGAACAGAGCAAATGGGCCACGATTTGAATGCCGATTTGTCATAAGAACCGTCCTTTCTCCGCGGTAGGGCGCTATTCGGCGCGCAGGGCCTGCATGGGTTCAATGGATGCTGCGCGGCGCGCGGGAATGAGCGACGCGGCGAGCGCCAACGCAAGGATGAAGAGCGTGGCAAGCACGATCGCTGCCGGGTCCAACGGATCAACCTGAAAGAGCATGGAGCGCAACAAGCGCGTGGCGAAAAAGGCTCCGGCCCCGCCCAAGACACAACCGGCGAGACCCAGCTTGGCGCCAGAGACCAGGATGAGACGCACGATGCTCGATCGTTGACTGCCCAGCGCAATTCGAATGGCGAGTTCGTGGGTACGCTGCGCCGTGGAGAATGCGATGACGCTGTAGATGCCGAGCAGCGCCAGCAGAGCGGCGGCACCGGCGAACGCCGAGATCAGCACGGCGTTGAAGCGGCGCGATCCCTGTCCCTCCTCGACCAGTTGCTCCATGGTGGCGACATGAGTCAGCGGCAACTGCGGGTCAAGAGAGCGGACGACGGAGCGAAGGTCCGCTTCCATCTGCTCTGGGGGCAACGCGCCGCGCAACACAACCGTGCCGTAGTTGCCATACAACATGTTCGGCGGAGCGAATTTGCCGATGGAGAGTATGAACTGAGACGCCGGTTGGTAGAACTGAGGCCGCGTGGCTTGATCGGCACCGCTCTGCTTGATGTCGCCCACCTCTCCCACAACCGTCTGCCAGGGCATCGGTGATCCCACCACGCCGATATAGAGCCGCTTGCCGATGGGATCCTGATTGGGCCAGTACTTTTCGGCCAGAGTGCGGTTCACGATTACTACCAGTGGAGCACTGGCCGTGTCCGAGTCGCGAAAGAGGCGCCCTCGCAGCAGGGGAATGCCCGCGGCCTGGAAGTAGTCGCCGAGGACCGTGCCGTTCCACGCCAGATTGAGGCCCGCTCCCCGCGGCGGAACGTAGCCTTCCGGAACGAATGTCGTGTTGTTCGCGCCTCCGCCGGGCAGCGCTGTGGTCACTCCGACCGCATCGATCCCTGGCAAAGCCCGGAGCCGCTGCAACAACGCCTGGTCGAATACGTCAACGGCGGCCTGGCTGGAGTATTGCCGCCCGGGCAGCCCGAACGATGCCGTCATCGTGTGGCCTGTGTTGAAGCCGAGATCGACCTGGCGCAGTTTCTCAAAGCTGCGCAGCAGCAACCCGGCCCCGGTAAGAAGCACGAGCGCAGCTGCGAGCTCGCAGACCACGAGGACCGCGCGCAGCCGCGCCTGGCCGCCGCCCGGCGTGTCCGTTCTGCCGCTTTCCTTCAGGTGTTCATTCAGGGTCGTCCGCGCGGCGGCAATCGCCGGAAGGGCGCCGCAAATCAGGCCCGTAAGCACGACGAGCAGAAGTGCGAATCCGACGACTCCATAATCAAGTCCGATGGCGCTGACACGCGGTAGTGTCTCGGGAAGAAAGCGAGTCCCTACGCGGAGAGCGGCCCACGCCAGAACGAGGCCAGTCAGACCGCCGGCCAGGCTGAAGGAGAGGGATTCGAGGAGGTTCTCGCAGAGGATCTTCGCCGTGCTTGCCCCCATGGCCATTCGCACCGCGGTCTCATGGCGGCGGCGAATGACTCGGACCAGCAGCAGTCCCGCGAGGTTGGCGCAGGCAATGACGAGCACCACAACGACGGCGAGGAAGAGCATGCGCACGAGCGGCTTGGCCTGGGCCACGGTTGCGTCCATCAGGCTCTCTACCCGCGCGTGAACGCGCATCGACTGAATGACGGCAGGCAAACGCTCAACGATCTCCGGCCCCTCCGGCTCCATGTTCTGGCGAGCCTGTTCCGCCGTCACGCCCGGCTTCAACCGGCCCAGCAGGGTGTAGTTCCAGCTTCCGGCGCCGTTCACAAGTTCGCCTTGCGTGAAGCTCATGGGAACCCACAGCTCGCTTCGATTGAGTTGCCCGGGAACCAGCGGAAACTCGAATGTCCGCGGCATGACGCCGACGATCTCGTAGGTTCTGCGGTTGAGCAGGATCTTCTTTCCCAGAACCTTCGCGTCCCCTGAGAAGAGGTCGCGCCACATCGGGTAACTGATCACCGCGACTTGTTCGCCGCCCTCATCCTCGCGCTGTGTGAACGTGCGTCCCAGCAAGGGCGCGACGCCGAGCACCTGGAATACCGTTGCGTTCATTCGTGACACGTTGATCTGCGCCGGTTCCCCTTGACCCGACATCTCAAACGAAACCTGCCGGTACGCGCCCATTGCAGAGAACGCGTTTGTTGCACGCGAATATATGCCGACCGCCGGAGCCGTAACATTCGGAGCGCCATCCAGGGGCACGCCTTCCGGAGCGTTTCCCAGAATCATCAGCTGGTCCGGTTCGGGGAAAGGCAAAGGCCGCATCAGCACGCCCTCGACAATGGAAAAGATAGTGAGCGTCGCGCCAATGCCGAAAGCCAGCGTGAATACAGCAGTGAGCGTGAATGCCGGCGCTCTGCGCAACTGGCCCAGTGCGGTTCGAAGATCGTGAACGAGCGCGTTCATTGGTGTTCCTCCTCGGAGCCTATTCGGTGCGTAACGCCCGCATGGGATCGATGGATGCGGCGCGGCGGGCGGGCAGCCACGCGGCGGCCAGCGCGGCCAGAACAAGGACCAGGCCGACGGCGGCCAGATTCACGGCGTCGTGGGCCTTGACGCCGAAGATATAGGTGCGCGCCAGCGTCACGGCGAACCAGGCCATGACACCGCCGATGGCCAGCCCCATGCCGATCAGGAGCATTGCGCGGCGGAGCACGAGGTTGAGAATCGACGATTGGGGCGCGCCCAGAGCGATTCGCAGGCCGATCTCGCGCGTGCGCTGCGCCACCGCGAAGGAAAGCAGGCCGTAGAGACCGACCGAGGCGATCATCAGCGCCAGTGCGGCAAACCCCTCCAGAAGATGCGCGATCAGCGTCTGGCTGCCGAAGGAGTCCTCGACCGCCTCGTGAATGGTCTCTACATTGATCGTGGTGGCGTCGGGCGCGACCTCGTGCAGCGCCTTGTCGAACTGCGCGCGCAGCGTGTCGGCGGGAACCGCGGCGCGGATGGCGACTTGAATGAACGCGGTCGCAACCCCGTAGAGCGGCGTTCCTGGCTCGATTTGCGCCAGACAGAAGTAGATCTCGGGCTTGGTCGCGTCGATGACGTTGGTCTGTTTCGTGTCTCCGATCACGCCCACGATGCGCGCCTCGGCAAACCGGCCTTTGCCCATCGAATAGATGTGACCGATTGGGTCCTGACCGGGTAGAAACTTGTTGGCAAAGGCTTGGTTGACGATCACAACCACCGGCGACGCCGCGCCGTCGCTCTCGTTGAAGAACCGTCCTTTCACCATCGGAATGCCGAGCGCGTCGGTGAGACCGGCCGAGGCCAGCCGGCCGAGCGCCATATGATCCTGATCGTGCGGCATCTCTTTATGGTCGAGCGAACCCATGATGGTGACTTCCATCTCTCGCCGCAGCGGCAGCACGGAGCTTAGCGCGGACCCCTGTACGCCCGGCATGGCGCGCAGCCGCTCGAGCAGTGGCATATATTGCGTACGCACGATATTCGCGCTGCCGGCCTGCCCGTTATCTTCGCCGTGCTCCCTCGCGTTCAGAATGATTCCACCAGTGAGCACGTTCTGTTGCGTGAATCCCAGCGGCACATGTCGCAGCGCGTAGATCGTCCGCAGAAACAACCCCGCGCCGGCCAGGAAAACCAACGTCAGTGCGATTTGCGCCACGACCAGCAATTCCCGCGTGCGGTTCTGGCTGGCCGAGGCCGTCGTCGTCACTCCGTGCAGTCCGGACTGCACGTTGGTACTCAGCGCGCGCAGCGATGGAAAGAGCCCGGCAATGGCCGCGGTGAGCAGGGTGAGCAACACCAGCCCAGCCAGAACTCGCCAGTCGACATGGATGGCGCTGGTCATCGGCAGCTTGTGCAGGATCTGCCGCCACAGGAGCTTGATTGCTGCCTGCCCGAGCGCCAATCCGCACACCGCGCCGATTCCGCTCAACAGAAGGCTCTCGACCAGCGATTGCTGCACCAGACGCATGCGGCTTGCGCCCAGCGCCGAGCGTACTGACTGCTCGTGCATGCGTGCGACCGCGCGCGTCAGCATCAGGCTGGTCACGTTCAGGCAGGCCAGCATCCAGATTCCGAAGACCACCCCATAAAGCAGCAGCAACGGCTTGCGCACCTCATGATTCAACGATTCGCGATAGGGGGTGGCCTGAACGTGCTCGGGAACATTGCCATGAGGCGCTTCTTGATGAAGCTTGACTTGCGCTTGATCGAGCGCGGCGGTGAGTTGCTCCGCGGTCATTCCATCCGGCAAACGGACATACATCGTTCCGGGAAATCCGCTGTCTTTACCGCTCAAATCCGTGCGGTTGCCCGCGGTCAGTTCCTCGGGAGTCCAGATCTGCTGCTTATCGCCGAAAGGGAAGGAGAAGCCCTTGGGCATGACGCCGAGAATGGTGTATGCCTCTCCCTTGATCGTGAGCGTGCGGCCCACGATCTTCGGATCGGAGTTGTAGAGCTTGCGCCACACATCCTCGCCGATCAATGCCACGCGATCGGCGCCCGGCGCATTCTCCTCGGGCCGGAAGAAGCGGCCAATTCTCGGCTGTACGCCTAGCAGCGGCAACATCGCCGCGTCCGTCTCTGTACGCTCCACCTGGATGCGTCCGCCGGGGCCGACAATGCTGGCCATTGACTCTTCAAAGGAGGCGCCAACACCCATGCGGCCGCCCAACGCATCCCGCAACCGCAACATGTTGGCGTAGTTCAAACTGAAATAGAAATTCCCTGACTGCGCGGGGGCGACCGTCGCAATGCGATCGGGCTGCGCATAGGGCAGCGGACGGAGCAGGATTCCGTTCAGCACGGTAAAGACCGCGATATTGGCGCCGAGGCCCAGCGTCAGCACGGTGATCGCGGTTAGTGTGAACCCCGGAGCGTGACGCAACTGCCGAACCGCGAGGCGCAAATCCTGCAAAATCGATCGCATTGCAATCTCCCTTTCGAAATTTCCTTCCTACTCCGTACGCAGCGCCTGCATGGGATCGATGGACGCGGCGCGGCGGGCGGGCAGCAGACAGGCAACGACCGCCACGGCCGCGAGCACGCAAACGGCCCCGGCGGCCACGGCCGGGTTGTACGGGCTGACCTGGAACAGCAAGCTGCCCACGGCGCGCGCCAACGCAAAGGCCAATCCCACCCCCGCGACGCCGCCTGCGAAGACGGGCAGCAAGCCGCCGTGCAGCACGAGGCCGTAAATGTTCGCACGCCGCGCTCCCATCGCCACGCGCAAGCCAATTTCGCGCTCCCGCTGGACAACCGAGTAGCTAACGACGCCGTACACGCCCAGCCCGGCAAGGAACAGCGCGCTCGCGGCGAAGAGCAGCAGAAGATCCATCTCGAAGCGGCGGTTGGCGACCGAATCCGCGACGATGCCCGCGAGCACGCGCACTTCCGGCACGGAGACATCGGAATTCACGCTCCAAATCGACTTGCGGATGGCGTCCGCCATCGCCGCCGGATCCTGGCGCGCGCGGATGAGCAGCCCCGCCTCGGCGTCGCACCGGTACCAGTACGGCATGTACACCATCATGGGGTCGGGATTCGCGAGCGAGACGGTTCGCGCGTCCCGGACAACGCCAATCACGGTAATGTGCCCTCCCGCAAAACCGGCGCGGTCGAACTGGCGACCGACAGGATTCACGCCGGGCCAGAGCGTTCGTGCCGTCGAATCCGAAATCAACGCGTAATTCTTCCCCGCATCGCTTTCGCTCAGGTAGCGCCCGGAGACGAGGGGCAAACGGATCGCTTCCATATAGCCGGGGCTGATCCATCGGAAATGCTCGGAAGGAAGTGCCATGAAAGGACGGTTGTCGCCGGGCACGCGGATCATGTCGATCCAACGGTCTCCGGCCAGGGGGATTTGGCTCATCAGGCCGGCCTCTTCAACGCCGGGAAGCCGGCGCAACCGATCGAGCGCCTCCCGGTAGAACGGGACGCGAGACTGCCAGTCGGAAAATCCTCGATTCGGCAGATCGACGCTTGCCGTCACGACGCCATCGGCGTCGAAACCGCGGTCGAGTTGCATGAGCTTGACCAGGCTGGCGGTGAGGAGTCCGGTGACGAGCACCAGCGCCACGCTGACGGCGGCTTCGACGGCGACCAGCGCACTGCGCAGGCGCTTGCTGCCGCGGGACTCGCTGGCCAGCCGCGACTCGCCGCGCAGCACATCGTGCGGCTGGGTACGGGAGCCGATCCACGCCGGAACTGCTCCGGCGAACAGAGTCGAGGCGACGGCGAGCAGCAGGGCGCAAGCCGCACCCGTCCAATCCAGGTGCAGCGGTCCGCGAAAGTTAAGGGCCGGCGGAAGGTAACGCTGCATAGCCGGCACCAGGACCGCGGCGAGCAAAATGCCGAGCGCGCCGCCGGCAATCGCCAGCACGGTTGGCTCGCGCATCGCCATACGCAGCATCTCGGCGCGGCTCGCGCCGAGAGCAGCGGCCACGGCCATCTGCTGCCTGCGGCCTGCGGCCCGCGCCAGCAAAAGATTAGCGATGTTGACGCATCCCACCAGCAGCAGTCCCGCGACCGCGGCCAACAGGATCAGCAGCGGCTTGCGATTGTCGCCGATCAGGACGGCTTGAAACGGCGTCAGCACCGCGGAGAGCGTTCCCTTCTCATCGGCGGGGAGACCGGCCGAAATGGCGTGCTCGAGCGCATCGAGCTCGGCGTTGGCCTGCGCCACGGAAACACCGGGCTTGAGCCGCGCCAGCCCGAAGTAGTTGAAGTCGCCCATGGCTTCTTGCAACTGGTCTTGGGTAAAGGCAAACGGCACAAGCGCCTCGACCGAATGCTCGCGATTCGCGCCCGGGTCCTTGATGGCATCCGTGACCGTTAAGTGAAACGACCGCGGCATCACGCCGATCACGGTGAAGGGAAACCCGTTGAGCGTAACCGTTTTCCCCAAAATGCCCGGATCGCTCCCGAACTGCGTCCGCCAAAGATCGTTCATCAGCACCACCACGCGCTCGTGGCCGGGCTGCGCTTCCTGCACCGTGAACGCGCGGCCGAGTTGGGGCGCAGCGTCGAGCACGGAGAAGACGCCGGGCGTGGCCTTGAGCACGTTCACCTGCTGGGGATGGCCGCCTATCCCCAGCGGCATGGAGTCCTGATCCATGGCCGCCATCGACTCGATGGTGCGGCTGTTTAGCCACCAGTTCATGAAATGGTTGGCGTTCAACGGCAACTTCGGATAGATGTCCTGAAACTCCGCGACGCGCTCTTCCATCACGACCAGCCGTTCCGGGTGCGAATAGGGGAGCGGATCGAGCAGCACATCGTACACCAAGGTAAAAATGGCGGTCGTTGCGCCGATGCCGAAGGCCAGCGTCAGCACTGCCGTGACGGTGAACCCCGGCGAGCGGCGTATCTGGCGCAAAGCGTAGCGAAGATCGTTTACAAGCGAGTTCATTCGTGTTTCTCCTCGGGTCTACTCCGTGCGCAATGCCTGCATGGGATCGATGGATGCGGCGCGGCGCGCGGGCAGGTAACAGGCGGCCAGCGCAACCAGCAGCAGCACCGCCGGAACCAGCACAAAGGTCAGCACATCGTTGGCCCCGACTCCGAACAGCACTCCACGCAGAAAACGGGCGAAGACCAGCGAGGCCGCGAGGCCGGCGGCAAGCCCGGCCAGCGTGAGGCGAAGTCCCTGGCGGAGTACCTGGCCGGATACCTCGCCGCGGCTGGCGCCGAGCGCCATGCGAATCCCAATCTCGTGCGTGCGCTGCCGCGTGGTGTAGGCGATTACGCCATAAAGGCCAACAGCGGCCAGGACCATGGCCAGCAGGCCGAACGCGCCCGCGAAGACCACGCCGATGCGCTGAAATACGCTGCCCATCTGCACGCTCGATTTAAGAGTCGTCACGCCGTAGAGCGGCAAATCCGGATTGAGCGAGTGAATCGCCCGCTCGATGTCCGGCGCAATCGCCATCGGGTCGCCGGCCACGCGTACGTGAAGGATCACTTCTTCGCTCGCGTCTCGCTGCATCAGCGAGAAGAGAATCAGCGGAGCCGGATCGTAGACCAGGCGCCGGTACTTCGCATTGCTCGTTACGCCTACCACCGTGTAGTTCGTTCGGCCAACCTGGATGTGCTTCCCGATCGCGTCCTGGCCCGGCCAAAAACGATCCACGAGAGCCTTGTTAACCATCGCGACCGGCAGCGAGCGATCCGTATCCGAGGAATTGAACTCGCGCCCTGCCAGGAGCGGCGTGCGCATGGTTTCGAGATACTGCGTCGCCACGGTTCCCCGGTCGGCTTCAACCGACTCATGCGGGCGCGGGACATAGCCCTCCGGCAGGATGCCCGAGGAGTGAATGGTGAAGTTCAGCGGCGAGAAGTCGGCCAGCGTCGCCGACTGCACGCCGGGCAGAGCGCTCACCCGCTGGAGAACCTGGCGCTCGAACTCCACGGCTTGCGCATCGGAGTAGTTCAGCGGGCTCAGATCGAACGAGGCGAGATAGACATGATCGGGATCGAAGCCGGGATCCTGGCGCTGCGCCTTCTGCAAACTGCGGGTGAACAGCGCCGCGCAGGTAAGCAGAACGAGCGAAAGCGCGACCTGGAGCACCACCAGGCCGGAGGTGAGGCGCGACTTCCGGAGTCCGCCGGAGGTGTTGAGAGCTTCATCTTTCAACACGGTGACCGGAGACAGCGCGGAGGCGCGCAGCGTGGGCGGCACTCCGGCCAGAACCGCGGTCAGCACCGAGACAACGATCGTGGTCGCGATCACGCGGCCATCCAGGCGGCCATTGATATTGAGCGGCAGCGTCAGGGTGGGAATAAAAGCGGCCAGTGTCCGCGCGGTCCAGAAGGTGATTGCCAGCGCCACGGCACAGCCGCCCGCCGCGAGCAGCAGATTCTCGACCATGAGCTGGCGGAAGAGTTGCCAGCGGCTGGCGCCCATCGAGAGCCGGATGGCGAGTTCGCGGCGCCGCGCGACCGCCCGCACCAGCAGCAGATTGGCCACGTTGGCGCAGGCCAGCAGCAGCAGCACCGCGGCCAGCGCGAGCAGGATGGTGAGCGTGCCCGCCAGATAGACGTTGGCGCCAAACGGCGAACGCCACAGCGGGTCGGTGGAGAGACGGTTGTCGCCCTGGTGCGACTCCGGATAGCGGTCGGCAATGCGCTGCATCAGCAGGTTCAGTTCCCTGTCCGCCTGCTGCCGGCTCACGCCGGGCCGCAGCACTCCCAGCACGTTCAGCCAGGAGACGCCTCGGTAATTGATCCGCTCCCAACCCCACACCCGTTCGTCCATGCCCAGGGGCAGCCAGATCTCGGTCCGCAGCCCGCTCTTGCATCCGACGAAGCCGCGCGGGGCCACGCCCACAATCGTGAAGCTGTGGCGATTGATCTCGATGGCATGGCCGACGATCGCCGGGTCGCCCGCGAAGCGATGCTGCCACAGGTCGTAGCCGATCACGGCTTCCGCCGCGCCAGCGCGCTCGTTGGCCGCCGTATCGGCCAGCGTTACACCCCGGATCGGCCTGACGCCGAGGACCTCGAAATAATTCGCGCTGGTCAGCGCGCCATAAATACGCTCCGGCTTACCGTTGCCGGTGATGGCCATGAAGTCGTCGTGGTAGCCGAGCAGGCCGGAGAGCGCCGTCGTGCCGTTGCGCAGGTCGAGGTAATCGTCGTAGGAGAACGGGGGCGAAGGATGCTCGCTGCGCTCGCCGCGTTGGATCGTGACCATGTCCGCCGTATGCGCCGCGCCGGGGATGGGATCGAAGAGCGTGGCGTTGATCCAGCTCAAGATGGTGCTGTTGGCGCCGATGCCCAAGGCCAGCGTCAGCACCGCCGCGACCGTAAAGCCCGGCGAGCGGCGCAACTGGCGCAGCGCGTAGCGAAGATCGTTGACGAACGAGTTCATTCCAAATCCTTATCCGCGGCGCTACTCCATCCGCAGCGCTTGCATGGGTTCGATTCGCGAAGCGCGCCACGCCGGAGCAATACAAGCCACGGCCGCCACGGCAATCAGGCCGACACTCACCAGTGCGAAGACTGCCGGGTCGAGCGGCCGGGTTTCAAAGAGCATCGACCGAATCAGGCGCACTGTTGCCAGACTCACCATCAGCCCGCACGCCAATCCCAACAGCGCCGGTCGCAGGCCGTCGGCCAGCACGCCGGCCAAAACCTGGCCCCTCTGCGCTCCCAACGCCATCCGGATGCCGAACTCGTTCGACCGCTGCGCCACCACGTAGGAAAGCACGCCGAAGATTCCCGCAGCCGCCAACACAAGTGAGAGCACGGCGAAACCAATGAGCAGCGTGGCATTGAAGCTGGCGTCGAGCGTGTTCTTGTTCAGCAACTGATCCATCGTCAGAACGTCGGAGACCGGCAGATCGCGGTCCAGTTCCTGAACGATGCGCTGCACGGGCAGCGCCAGTTGCTCCACGTTGCCGCGGGAGCGGACAACCAGCATCGCATTGCTCAACTGCCCGGCATACAGCGGGTAGTACTGGATCGGCTTGGGATCTTCGGCCAGCGAGTAGCGCGTATCGCCCACCACACCGACAATCTCCCAGTTTCGGCCGGCGTATTTCAGGTGCTTTCCGATGGGATCTTCGTTCGGAAAATACTGCCGCGCGAATGCCGCGTTGATCACCGTCTCGTCGGCTTTGTCGAGCCGGCGGCTGGGGTCGAAGCTGCGCCCGCGCAAAATGGGAATCCCCATCGCCTGGAAGAATCCCGGATCGGTCTCGCGGTCGATCGCATACTGCGCCACGCCCTGCGGAAGCGGCGGATGCTCGACAACGGTAAAGGACATGTCGCCCCAGTAGCCGCCGCCGGGCACAGTAGGCGAGATGCCCGCCGCCTCCACGCCGGGCAGCGCGCGCACCCGCTCCAGCAGCGCGGCATAGAGGTTCACCCGCTGCGCGGGATCGTTGTAGCTGCCGCCAAAGAGATTGATGCGCATCGTCAGTACGTTCTGGGTCGTGCAGCCCAGATCGTTCGAGCGCAACCGCGCGTAGCTCTTCAGCAGCAGTCCTGCTGCGACCAGCAGCACCACAGTCAGCCCGACCTCGGCGGCCAGCAGCGCGCGGCGCAGCCGCGTCCGCCCTTGCCCCGCGCTCGATCCGCGCGAATTATCCTTGAGCGCGGTGAACTGTTTTGCGCCCGTTGTTCCCATGGATGCGATCAATCCCGTGAAGAGTACGCATAGCGCGATCAGGCCCACGGTAAACGCGATCGCGGCGCCGTCGAGATGGATCGCTTCCACGCGGCTGAAGTCCTGCCGTGTGCGCACCAGCCACTGGACCGCGCCGGAGGCTAGCGCTACGCCCAACACACCGCCTGTCGCCGTCAACAGAAAACTCTCTGTCAGCCGCTCGCGCAGCAGGCGCAGCCGCCCGCCGCCCAGCGCTGCGCGAATCGCCAGTTCCTTGCGCCGCACCGCCGCCCGCGCCACCAGCAGGTTGGCCACGTTCAGGCAGGCGATCAGCAGAACGCATCCGGTCGCCGCCAGCAGCACGGATAGCGGCGTGCGGATGTCGCCCACCATGTCTTCCATCAGCGGCTTGATGTTCGCCGCCGGGCTCACGAATGGATCGTTCAAATGCGCGTTATGGACGCCGAGCGTGATCGCCGAAAGATCGGCCAGCCCCTGCGCCTGGCTCACTCCGGGCCGCAGCCTGCCCACCACGTTGAACTGGTGCATATCGACGGCGGTCATGTACTTCGCCGGGAAGTAGTCATAGATCGGCGTCCACAACTGGCTCGCCGCGTCGGGACAGGCAAACCATTTCGGCATCACGCCGATCACGGTAAAGGGCTGCTTGTTCAACCGGATCGTCCGGCCCACGATTCCCCGGTCGCCGCCGAAGCGCCGCTGCCAGAGGCTCCAGCTCAGGAGCACGACGCGGTTGCCCGCCCACCGGTCTTCATCTGCAGTAAAGTTGCGCCCCAGCGCCGGCTCCACCCCCAAGGCGGGCAACAGGTTGGCCGTCATTGCTACGCCGTGCAACTGCTCCGGCAGTTCGCCGCTGTCGGCCGAGAGGTTGAACTCCGCTTCGCCCAACATCGCCAGGCTCGAGAAACTCCGGTTCTGCCGGACCCACTCGGCATACATCCCGGGAGCGACGGAGTTGAACGGAAAGGCCTTGCTTGAGTTCTCGTAGACCGCGGTCAGCCGGTCCGGATCCTGGAAGGGCAGCGGCTTGAGCAAAACGCTCCGCACCACGGTGAACAGCGCCACGTTGGCGCCGATGCCCAGCGCCATCACGCCGACAACCATCAGCGCGAAGCCCGGCGTGCGGCTGAGCTGCCGCAGCGCGATCCGAATGTCGAACCAGAGTTCGCTCATCGCCTCTCCTCTTCTTCCGTTCCCGCCGTTACTCGTTGCGCAGCGCCTGCATAGGCTCAATGGATGCGGCGCGGCGCGCGGGCATCAGCGCGGCCAGCAGGCCCGCTAAGACCAGCAGCAGCGCCAGCAGCAGAATGACGCCCGCCTCCTTCTGCGCGTCGAAGTAGATGACCATGCCGATGACCTTGCGCACGCAAACGGTGAGCACGAGTCCCACTACGGCTCCGCCGCCCAGCATCCAGGCCACGCGCTGCATCACGGTGGAAAGAACGCGGACGCGCGTGGCGCCCATGGCCATGCGAATGCCGATATCGCGCGTGGATTGCTCGACCTCGTGGCTGACCAAGCCGTAGAGACCCACCAGCGCCAGCGTCACGGCCAGCCCGGCGAAGATGCTGAAGAGCCAGCTCTCCATGCGCTCGAAGACCAGCGTCTGGGAGACCACATCGTCCATGGTGCGAGAATTGTCGAACGGAATCGTCGGGTCGATATCGTGCAGTGCGCCGCGCAGCGACGGGATCAAAGCCTTCGGATCGCCGTCCGATCGCACGACCAGCCACATCCCGTTGAGGAGCTGCCCGCGCTCTTTCATCGGAATCTCGTCCATCAGCCAATCGCGCTCGGCCAGCGGGGCTTGGTAGATGTCCTGGCGGATGCTGCCGGTGACTCCGACGATCCTCGTCCATTTCTCCTGCTTATCGTCGTCGTCGATGCGCTGCATGGAGGGATCGAGATTGGCGGGAATGAACTTCTTCACAAAGGCTTCGTTGACCACTACCGTGGGGGCGGTGTTCTCCGCGCGGTCCAAGGTGGGAGAGAGCGCACGACCGCCGCGTAGGGGAATGCCGAAGACATCGAAGTAACCGGTGCTGACGAAGCGATTCTCGGCCAGCATCTCCTGGTTGGGCGGATACGGCGGCTGGCCGGCAATGTGGATGTCGGAGTTCGATCCCCAGCTGTGAATCGGCAGAATGCTGATGAGGCCGGCAGCACGGACTCCGGGCTGGTGCGTGACGCGGTCAAGCAGCGGCTGATAGAGGTCGGCGACCACGTCGCGGCCTTCGTAGCGCGGTGGAGAGAAGTTCAGATGCACGGCCAGGATGCGCGAGGGATCGAAGCCGAGATCGGTATGGCGGTAGCGCGTGACGACGCGGATGAGCAGGCCCGAGACCACCAGCAGCACCAGCGTGAGCGCGACCTGCGTGACCACGAAACCGGCGCGCAGGCGGTGCTGTCCGCGGCCCGTGCCGGCGCTCCGCCGGCCTTGAGCGTCCGATTGGGATCGACGCCGGAGAGCCGCAGCGCCGGATAAATTGCCGCGGTCAGACTCGCCGCAATGGCGAGAAGAACGGCCGCGCCCAGCACCGTCCAGTTCAGTTGAATGTCGGCGCCGCGCGCCAGGGCGCGGACGAGGAACGAGCGCATCACACTGAGAAGCCCCCACGCCAGCGCCACGCCGCCGGCTGCGCCCAGCAACGCCAGCACGACCCCCTCGGTCAGCATCAGGCGCATCAGTTGGACGCGTGCGGCGCCAACCGCTGTGCGCATCGCCATCTCGCGCTCGCGCTTGACGCCGCGCGCCAGCAGCAATCCAGCCACGTTCACGCATCCGATGGCCAGCACCGCCAGCACCGCGCCCAGCAGAGTCCAGAGCGGGCCCTTGCTCTGCCCGCTCACGGTCTGCGCCAGCGGCTCCAATTGCACCGTCCGGCCCTCGTCGGTGTCCGGATAGGCCCGGCCAAGGTCGCTCAGGACATGGGAAAGATCCGCCTGCGCCTGCCCCATGGTCGCGCCGTCTTTGAGGCGCGCCACGCTCTGCAGCCAGTGGTTGCCGCGGCCGATCATCCAGGGCTTGTCGAGATGGATCGGCGTGTAGACGGCATTCAGGTCGCCGAGCGGAAAGCGGAAGCCTGCGGGCATGACGCCAACCACCGTATAGGCGCGGCCGTCGAGCTTGATCGCGCGATTCACGATACTCGTGTCGCCGCCGAAGTCCTTCTGCCACAGCTCGTAACTCAGAACGGCGACATCGTTCCTGCCCTCTTGCTCTTCGCCGGGAAGAAACGTGCGGCCCAGCAGCGGCTGAACCCCAAAGACCTGAAAGAAGTTCCCGCTCGAACGAACCGCATCGGTCAGCATGGCGCCGCCCGACGGCGTCTCCAGGGTGACCTTTTCGTAGTCGATGTAGGCGGCCAGCGCGGCGAAAGCCTGCGTCTGCGCGCGCTCATCCTGATAGGCGGGCCACGACGCGGGCTGGAAGTAGCGGCTGCGGCTGAACGTATTCACGCTCACGATCTGCTCGGGATGCGCGTAGGGCAGCGGGCGCAGGATCACAGTATCGATAACGCAAAACACCGCTGTGGCCGCGCCCACGCTCAGCGCCAGCGTCAGCGCCACTGTCAGCGCGAATCCCGGCGCCCGGCGCAGTTGACGCAATGCGTAGCGAAGATCGTGGAGATAGCTATTCATTCCTGATCCTCCTGCAAGATCGTTACTCCGCGCGCAGCGCCTGCATGGGTTCGATCGACGCCGCCCGCCGCGCCGGAATCAGCGCCGCTCCGGCCGACACCACCGTGATGACCGAAATCGCCAGCGCCAGGCTTGCGGCGTCGAACGGCGACATCTGGTAGAGCATCGACTTCAGCGGACGGATCGCCGCGAGCGTGAGCGGAATCCCCGCGGCCAGTCCGCCGATGAGCACCCACAGGCTTTCGCGCATCATCATCGCCAGCACCTGGGCGCGGCTGGCGCCCAGCGCCATGCGCACGCCGATCTCGGTGGTGCGCCGGCTCACGCGGAACGAGTGCGAGCCGTAGAGCCCCGTGGCCACCAGCAGCGCGGCCAGCACGCCGAAGAACCCGCCCATGGCGGCGAACATGCGCTGCTGCGCATAGGACTCGTCGAACTGCTCCTGCTGCGTAATCGGCTTTTCGAGAGGCAAGTTGGGGTCGACCGCGGCGACGAGCTTGCGCATCTCCGGCAATACGGCCATGGCGTCTCCGCGGATACGCACCTCGATATGCATGGTTCCCAGCGCGCGCGCCTGCATCCCGGCGTAGTAGGCCATGGGCATCGGCTTTTCATCCACCCCGCGGTATTTGTTGTCGCGCACCACGCCGATAATGACGGTGCGATACTTGGCGTCGCCGAGCACGTGCCCCAGCGGATTGGTGTTGGCCAGAAATTTCTCCACGAACGTCTCGTTGACCAGGGCCACGCGCGGTGTTTCCGCCGTGTCGGAGTCGAGGATGTCGCGGCCGGCGAGAATGGGCACGCCCATGGTGTGGAAGAAAGCGGGGCCGACGCTGTTCGAGCGCAAGTCCTCACCACGGCGTTCCACGCCATCGAGCATGAGATTGTTGTTATCGCTCCAGCCGGAGCCAGGACGATTCTCGGCCATGGAGACCGATTCGACGCCCGGCGCCTGCGCAATGCGGTCGAGCAGTGTGCGATAAAAGACGTGCGTGTCGGTTTGTCCCTGCGGCGTGACGCCGAAGACCAGCAGGCCTTCGGTTTCCATGCCCAGGTTAACCGCCGTGTAATTGCGCAGCGTGCGCAGCAGCAGCATGGCGGCCATCAGCAGGACCAGGCAAACCGCCATCTGCCCGGCCAGCACGACGCGCCCGCCCAGGATGCGGCTCCGGCTCGTGGTCACGCTGGTCGATGTCGCGCGCAGCACACCCGCCACCGGCGCGTGCGTCGCGCTCCACAGCGGAACCAATCCGAAGATCAGCGCGGCCAGCGCCGAAACCGCCAGCGTGAACAGCAGCACGTTGCGGTCCGGGGCGAGGCCGGTCTCGATCCCGGACCACGAAGCCAACATGCGCGTGGCCGAGAGCGCGAAGATCCAGCCCAGCGCCGCGCCCGCCGCGACCAGCAGCAGGCTCTCGCACAGCAACTGACGGAAGATGCTCCCCCGGCCCGCGCCGATCGCAAGGCGCAAACTGAATTCGCGCTGGCGCACAGAGTTGCGCGCCTGGATCATCATCGCCACGTTGGTGCAGGCAATCAGCAGCACCAGCCCGACCAGTCCCATCAAAATTCGCACCGGCTCGCGAATCTCTTCGCTGTATAGGTCGATGCCGCGCGCCGGCGCGAACTCCAGCAGCGGCTGCCACTCTTTGGGATCGATCGTGCCCACCGCCTGCCGGGCCACCTCGCCGAAGGCGCCCATCAGCGCCTGTTGCGCCTGCATCGGCGTGACTCCAGGGCGCAACCGCGCCATCAGCCGCAAACTCCACCACTTTGCCGGCGAGTCGTAGAGATAATTCCAGGTCGCGCCCCAGGCGTTCAGTTCGTGCCGGGTCTGCAGGGGAATCCAGAAGTCGGTGGCGCTGGCCGGCTCAATGCCCTTGAAGCCGTGCGCCGTGACGCCCACCACGGTCATGGGAACGCCCTTGATATAGATCGTCTGCCCCACGATGAACGGATCGCGCGCGAAGCTCCGCGTCCAATAGCCGTAGCTGAGGACGACAACGGAGGTGTGATTGGTTTCGTCGTTCGGCAGAAAACCGCGTCCGCGCGCCATGCGCACGCCCAAGCCGGAAAAGAAGTTGCCGCTGACCTCGTCGCCCTCGGCCTCTTCGGGCAAGGCTCCGTGGCGAACTCCTACGCTGCCGCTGATGCTCAGCGGAGCGTAGGCGATCAGATCCTCGAAAACATCGCTGCGCTGGCGAAAAGCCTCAAAGGCCGCCAGGGAGAACGACGTGCGCGAGTCGCCGGTGCTGCCGGCGCCCGGCGGCTGAAAGCCGTCGTGAGCCTCGTGCACATAGAAGAGCCCCTGCGGACGGCTCACCGGAAGAAGTTGCATCAGCGTCGCGTTCATCACGCTATACACCGCCGTGTTGGCCCCGATGCCCAGCGCCAGCATCAGCACCACGATCAGCGTGAAGGACGGCTGCTTGCACAATTGCCGCAGCGCGGATCGCAGGTCCCGCAACAGATGGCTCATCTTCATCTCTCCATCCCCCTGTTTCTATTCGGAGCGCAATGCCTGCATGGGCTCAATGGAGGCGGCGCGCCGCGCCGGTCCCAGGCCCGCGAGCAAGATGGTCGCGAGCAGCACAATAGCGGCGACCGCATAGGTCGCAGGGTCTGAGACGGTGACGCCGAAGAGCATGGCGCGCAGCAGGCGCACCGCGCCCATGCTGCCCAAGCCGCCCGCCACAAATCCGATCAGAGCAACGATGGCATTGCCTCCGAACACCAGCCGGAATATGCCGGCGCGCGTCGATCCCAGCGCCATGCGCAGTGCAAACTCGCGATTGCGCTCCGCCACGGCGTAGGCCGTCACGGCATAGAGGCCGAGCATGGCGACAACCAGGCTGGCCAGCGCGTAGACGACAAGCAGCTCGGCGGGAAGGCGCGACATTTGGTACATCTGGGCAACCACCTCGTCGAAACTGCGCAGGTTCTCCACCGGCAGCGAGTGGTTGAGCGAAGCGACTGCCTGGCGCAGCTCGGGAGCCAGCGCCTCCAAGCTTCCATTGGTGCGCACCGCGAATTGCGTGTAACCCGCAATGCCGGCCTGGTTCATGGGCAGAAAGAGAATCGGCGTGGGGTCGATCTCCGACGGACTGTGATAGGTGAACTCGGGCACAACGCCCACAATCTGCCAGGGCTTCTTGTCGTAGGTGATGCTGTGGCCGATCGCGTCGCCGTTCGGCCAGTACTTGCGGGCCATGGTCTCGTTCACGATAGCCACCGGCATCGATTGCTCATTGTCGCTGGCCAGGAAATCGCGACCGCGCTCTATGGCGATGCTCATGGTGCGGAAGAAGTCCGGTCCCTCGAAGTCGGTAACGACCTCCATGTCCTCGCCCTTGGCCGGCGTGTACCCGGGAACGGCGAAGTCCTGCGTGTTGCCGGAGCCCTCGTCGCCCATGGGCAGATGCGAGGTGTACGTGACGCCGGTGACGCCGGGCAGCGCGCGCAGACGCTCGGCCAGCGCGTCGCGGAGCGCTGAAACCTGATCCTTGTTGTAGCCGGCGCGCGAGAAGGTAAGCTCGGCGGTGAGGCAGTTGGCGTGATCGAAACCGACCGGCCGCCAGAGAATGTTCAGCGCCGTGCGCGTCAACAGGCCGCTGGAAACCAGAACGACAAAACAAATAGCCAGTTGAATCCCGAGCAGAATGCGGTGGCCGGTCAGCTTGCGCCCCGCGCCCACCACTGCGGCGCCGCCCGCGCTGAGAACATCCTTCTGCGAGGCGCGAAGCGACTGGCGGACCGGAACCATTCCGCAGACCAGCGTGACCAGGACGGCGACTGCGGCGACAAAGGCAAGAATGAGCGGATCGGATTGGAGATTGAATGCCAGCGTCGCGCCAAAGCTGGGCAGCAGAACATAGAGTGCGCGAGAGAGGCCGATTGAAGCCAGCCAGCCGCAGATGGCGCCCGCGGCGGCCAGCATTGCCGCCTCGACAAAGATCTGCGCGGCAATGCGGCGCAGCGGCGCGCCCAGCGCGGTGCGGATGGCCACCTCGCGCCGGCGGCGCGCGGCACGATGGCCCAGCAGCGAGGCGATGTTGATCGCCACCAGAATCATGAGCAGAATGGATGCGCCATAGAGCACCGGCAATTGCTCGCCGATGAAACCGAAGAATCCCCGCGAAAAATGAGCGGCGTCCTCGAGATTGAGATCCCAGCCGTTCAGGTTATCTGCCGCGTGCTGGGCGGCGAAGCGGCGTGCGAGTTGATGAAGCTCGGTGGCCGCAAGGCGATCGGAGGTCTCCGGACGCTCGCGCAACACCACCTGCAGCCCGCGATGGGCCAGCGGGTCGGCGGGCGGATCGACCGAGAGCGAGCGTGTGGCCGAAAGCGGAATCCAGGCCAACTCGGCCAAGCCGCCGAATATACCGGCAAAGCGCGCCGGAGCCACGCCGATGACTGTGAACAGATGGCGATTGACCGAGACGGTGCGGCCAACAATGGAGCGGTCGGCGTTAAATAGCGAGTGCCAAAGCGCGTCGGAGAGCACGATCTCGTCATGCTGGCCGAAGGCGCGGTCCGAAGCGTTGGAGTCGAAGAACCGGCCCAGTTGCGGCTCAAGACCGAGCAGGCGGAAGTAGCCGGAGGAGACGGCGTCGGCCCAGACTGCGCGCGCCTCGCCGCCCTCGGCCGCCAAGCTGAGCTTCACCAGGCCGAAGGCCGCGGCATCGCAGAAGTCGCTGCCCTGCTCGCGCAGAAAGGTGTACTGGCCGTAGTTGACCGAGTAGCCCTGCGAGCCGAGCACGGTGGCCGAAACAAAGCGCAACTCCGTTGGCTTATAAACATGAGGCCACGGGTTGAACAGAATTGCGTTGGTCCAGGTGGCCACCGTGGTCAGCGCGCCAATGCCCAGGGCCAGCGTCGACACCACGGTGAGGGTGAAGCCCGGGGCCTTCAGCAACTGGCGCCATGCGTAGCGCAGATCCCTGACCGGCACGATTACGCCTCCGCTTCCTCTTCGAGCTTCTTCTGCTCCTCTTCCGACACCACCTTGCCGTCGAACAGGTGCACCTCGCGCGCGGCGTGGCGGGCGAAGCGCGGATCGTGCGTGACCATGCAGATGGTCGATCCTTCGCTGTGCAGATCGCTGAGTAACCGCATCACCGCCTCGCCGTTCTTCGAGTCCAGGTTGCCCGTTGGCTCGTCGGCCAGCAGAATCGACGGCGACCCGGCCAGCGCGCGCGCCACGGCCACGCGTTGCTGCTGGCCGCCGGAGAGCTGCGCCGGATAGTGCCTCATGCGGTGCGCCATATTCACGCGCTCCAGGGCCTCTGTCACGCGCCGCTTGCGCTCGGCCGACGGCATCCCCGCGCGATAGGTGAGCGGCAGTTCCACATTCTCCTGCACTGTCAGATCGCCAATCAGGTTGAAGCTCTGGAAGATGAACCCGATCTCCTGGTTGCGAATCCGCGAGCGGTCGCTGAAGCTTAGGTTCTCCACCGGCTTGCCGTTCAGCAGGTAGCGCCCGCCGGTCGGCGTGTCCAACAGGCCCAGAATCGAAAGCAGCGTCGATTTGCCGCAGCCCGACGGCCCCGACATGGCCACGTATTCGCCCCGCTCGATCTTCAGGTGGACCCCGGAGAGCGCATGTGTCTCCACTTCGTCGGTGTAGAAAATCTTGGTCAGTTCTTCGATCTCAATCAGTGTTCCGTTCGTGCCCATTGCGTCTCTCCTTGCTTCTTGTGGCTTTTCGTACCAATTTGTTTTGCCGGCCAATTCCCGCGCGATGCGCCGCGCCGAGTTACTCCAGGCGAATGCGGTCCACGGCGTCCCACCGCGACATATCCGATAGGATCACGGTGTCGCCTTCCTTCAGGCCTTCCAGGATCTGGATGTTGTTGACCGACGCGTGCCCGACCTTGACCGGAACCCGCGCTGCGCCGCTGCCGCTCAAGTCGATCCGGAACAAACTCAGGGTCGAGTTTTCGTTTCCCAGCGCGGGACGGCCGACATAGAGCACGTCCGTCAGGTGAGCGAGGTCGATGGTGCCGTCCACGCTGAGTTGCGGGACCGCGCCCGGCGGCAAAGGTCCATCCAGAGATACGTCCACCGTGCGCGTTCCGTTCACCACCGCGGGATCGATCCGGGTTACGTGGCCGGGAATGACGCCGTTATGCGTATCGATCGAGGCCGGCTGTCCGATCTGGATGTCGCGCGCCTGGGTCTCGGCGATTTGCAGCGCAGCCTTGAGCTTGTCCAGTTGAATCACTTCGGCCACCGAGGTGCCCGCGGACACGTGCTGTCCGGCCTGCAGCGGCGTCGCCAACGGCGCCATGGCGCCGGAGATGCCGGCCCGGACCTGGAGCGCCGCCGTCTGCTTTTGATAGAGCGCGAGCAGCGCCTTGGCCTGGTCGATCTTGGCCTGCGCGGAGGCGAGCTGAATCTCGATCGCCTTCTGGTTCACGTCCAGTTGTTGCTCGGTGAGCTGGTGCTGTGTCGAGAGCTGCTCGGCCGTCTGCTTCGACTTGTTGTAGGCCAGGCCCGAGATCACGCCCAGATCGAAGAGCGCCTTGTCGGTCTCGGCCTGCAACTGGTCTTGCGTGTAGTCGGCGTTCACCTGCGCGGCGGCGGCCTTCTTGTCCATCAGGGTGCTCTGCAGGGTGGCCTGCAGGCTCTTGTAGTCGGCTTGGGCGCCCTTCAGCGCCAACTGCGCGTTGAGCAACTGCTGATCGAGCTCGGGATCCGACAGGTCCATCAGGATTGTGTCCGGCGTGGCCATTGCGCCGGGCAGCACGCGGATGCGAACCACCGTAGCGTCGGTCTGGGCCGGAATCAGCTCGATCGAGTCCTCGCGCGGAACCAGCATGCCCGTCGAGGAGCGCACCTGGATCGTCAGGTCGCCTCGCTTCACGGTGTCGGTCCAGATCGTGGACCGGTCCACATCGGGCGCGGCGGGCTTCAGGCGCATCACGACGACAGCCAGCGCCGCAACGACGACAACTGCGACGCCGGACCAGATGATCGTCCGGCGCATCTTCTTTCGCTTGAGATCGGGGCGTTCGATATCCATCGCCCCAAGACGCAGCACGTCTCCGGCCAAACCAGACGCCATCGAAACGGTTGATGATAAGCGACTTACAGTGGCTCGCTGGCAGGTCACGGCCCGAAAAGTGACCGCTTCCATCGGGAGACTGTTCGATTTCGGACAGTGGTTCGGGGCACGTCAAGGGCGCCGCGACCCTCTTACTGTCTCGTTTTCGCACACTCGGGATGGGAGATCTCTAATGCTGCCGACGGCAAATTCACTCCGGGCTTGCTCGGCCTATTCTTCAACGCGCCCCGGCCAGGGGCCGAGCGCCTTGACCCGGTCCACCATCTCGGTGATGACGCGAACGAACTTCTCGCCCTCGCCGGCGGAGACGTAGTCGAAGCAGCAGCGTCCTTCCTCGACGCCGAATTGACCGAGCACGCGCAGCAACATACGATGCCGCTGCACGGCGCGGTAGTTGCCCTCTTTGTAGTGACAGTCGCCCGGGTGGCAGGCCAGGATCAGCACCCCGTCGGCTCCCTGGCGAAACGCCTCCAGCACAAATTGCGGATCGACGCGGCCGCTGCACATGACGCGGATGACGCTCACGTTCGGCGGGTAGGGCGTTTGCGATGCGCCCGCCTTGTCGGCTCCGGCGTAGGAGCACCAGTTGCAGAGAAAGCCGACAATCTTGGGCTCGAACGACTGCGGCACCTTCACTTCGGGTTCCAATTCAGTCAGCGCTGTCATTGCAGGACGGCCTCGATTTCCGCGAAAATCTGATCGTTGGTAAAGTGGTTGCCTTTGATGGCGCTGGCCGGGCAGGCCGCGACGCAGGTGCCGCAACCGTGGCAGAGCAGCGCATTCACTTTTGAGGTCTCGGTCTCAGGATCGTAGCTGATGGCCTTGTACGGGCAGACGGCGCCGCAAACCCGGCAGCCCGAGCAGCGCGTTTCATCGACGGTGGCGCAGATCGGCTCGATCACCAGCTTCTTGCCTTCGGCCAGTCCGGACAGAACGTATCCGGCGGCGGCCATTGCCTGGCTCGAGGCCCCACGGATGTCCATCGGCGCCTGGCAGGAGCCGGCAAGGTAGACACCCTTCACTTTGCTCTGCGAGGCGTGCAGGCGCCCATTGAGCTCTTCGAAGAACCCGGCGCGGTTGCGGTTCAACTCGAAGAACGAGCCGATTCCAGCCGCATCTTCGCTGCCCACCACGGCGGGGCAAAGCACAACCATGTCGGTCTTCACGGAGCCTTCGCGGCCATCGGCAAGCTTGTAGGTAATCTCCTGGCCTGATTCGCCGGCAGAAACGCCGATCTCCTCGAGGTTCCGGAAGCGCAGGAACTTGGCATTCGGATTGGCCTGCGCATGATGGAGCATCGAGAAGTCGTCTTTGCCCGAAGCCACGAGTTCCTTGTAGAAGTGGTAGATCTTCGTCTCGGGCAGCTTGTGCTCCACGACGCGATTGAACTTGAACGCGTACTCGCAGCAGATGCCGGAGCAATGCGGCTGGTGCCGGGGATCGAGGCTGCCCACGCAGTGAACGATCGCGATGCTCTCCGGCGCCTTGCCGCCGGCGGTCTTGAGCTCGCCGGCGGTCGGCCCGTTGGCAGCGGCCAGCCGCTCGAATTCGAGGCTGGTGTAGACGTCGGCAACCGATTTGTAGCCGAGGGCGGGCAGATTGCTGCAGTCGTAGAGCGAGCTGCCGACGGCCACGATGATGGCTCCCACGTTGCGCTCCAGGATCTGATCTTGGTCGTCGAGGCGCACGGTTCCGGGAAGCGGGCAGGCATCGGCGCAGAGCTGGCAGCTCTCGCCCTTGCTGCGCAGGCAGGTCTTCCAATCGATGTAGGGCAGGTTGGGCAGCGCGCCCAGGAAGGGCATCGCGATAGCCTTCTTTTCGTCGAGCCCGCAGTTGAATTCGTTCTTCGCCGTTGCCGGACAGGGCTCGATGCACATGCCGCACGCGATGCAACCGGAATCGACGCGGCGCGGCGTCTGCTTGATCTTGACGTTGAAGTTCCCGTAGTAGCCGGTGACTCCCACAACCTCTGACAGGTAAAGAATCTCGATGTTGTGCGCGGAGTTGCCGTGCAGCACTTCGGCCTGGACCGGCTCCAGCAGGCAGGGGCCGCATTCCATTGTCGGGAAGAGCTCCTCATAGAGGACCGGCTTGCCGCCGAGAACCGGCGTCTTCTCGACCAACACCACCTTGCGCCCGGCCTCGGCGAGGAAGAGCGCGGACTGCAATCCGGCGGGGCCGGCGCCGATCACCAGCACGTCCGGACATGCCTCGACTTCCTTCTTCTCGAGCGGCTCGTGCAGCGGCACGCGCGCCATGGCGGCGCGAATGGCGGTGATGGCCTTGCGCGTCGCCTGTTCCGGGTCTGGCGTCACCCAGGCCACCTGCTCGCGAATGTTGACGAACTGCAGGGAGTACGGGTTGATGCCGCACTCCGCCGTCAGTTGCATGAACGTGCTCTCGTATTCGCGCGGCGAGCAGGCCGCCACCACCACGCGGTCGGGCCGGTTCTCAATCAAATGTTGCTTGAAGAACGACTTTCCCTCGCCCGAGCAGATGAACTCAACCTTCGCGGCATAGGCCGAGGGAAACTGCGCGAGCAACTCCGCCATGACCCTGTCGGCGTCGACGGTCGCGGAAACATTGGTGCCACAGGTGCAGATGTAAAGTCCGACCTTCATGAGTCGAGTCTCTCAGCCTCGTATTTGTGCGCGAACAGTTCTTGCAGAATCTCCGCGGCCACAAGCGGGACAGCTTCTTGGACTTCCGCGGTGAGACCCTCGCGGAACGTGGTCACATCACCCGCTTCAATCGCCCAGACATGAATCATCTCGGGGATCTTGACGCCGCTGATCCGGCCGAATTCCAGGGCCACAGCGATGCTCCCGTTGTGCGTCGTCGAGGTGTTCCGGCAGGTCGCGATCTCGTCGAGGTTGAGGCGATGAATCGTCCCCGGCGCACGGCCCGTCACGATCGCATCCACCAGAACCGCCGTGTCGTAGCCGGCCATGGCCTCCATCAGCTCGAGGCCGCCGTTGTACACCTCCGACACGGTGATTCCGGGGCAACCAGCAAGGTCCTTTTTCAGCCAGCGCGCGACTTCGATGCCGATCGCGTCGTCCGCGACCGCCGGGTTGCCCACGCCAATGACGACAGAGGATCTCATAAGCTACTCGTCCCGGCGGAAGGTCCGCAGAATCTCGCCATTGCCGTCCCTGAGGTTGACAATCAGCGGCATCGCGCCCGGAAGCGCGTGCGTGGCGCAGGAAAGGCACGGATCGTACAAACGGAAGGCCATTTCGATCCGGTTCAGCAATCCTTCTTCGATGACCTTTCCGGCGTGAATCAGTTTCTCTGCGGCGCGCTTGATGGAGAGCGAAATCGCCGCGTGGTTGTTGGTGGTGCCAACCACGAGATTGACGCGGGTCAGGATGCCCCTCTCGTCGGTCTCGTAGTGGTGAATCAGCGTGCCCCGCGGCGCCTCGACGGAGCCCACGCCAACACCGGCAACCCCTGAAGGAATGCGCCGCACGTCCTCGGAGGTGATTTCCGGATCGTTGGCCAGCTCCTGCATCCGCTCGGCGGCGTAGAGCAGCTCGATGAGGCGCGCCCAGTGGGTGGCCAGCCGGTTATGGATGGGCTGATACCGCCCATCGACCTTCCTGCGGTCGAACGCGGCGTAGAGCCGCTCGTACTCGGCATTCGCCAGCGGCGTCGACAGTCCATCCGAAACATTCAGCCGCGACAGAGGTGATGCACAGTACACTCCGCTGTCGATGCCGTCGACGAACCCCTTCCACCCGACTTTCCTGAGGTAGGGGAACTTCAGATAGGTCCAGGGTTCGACGTGCTCCGCGATGTGCGTGAAATACTCGGCCGCCGGGAACTTGAGAATTTCGCGGCCATCGGGATCGATCACGCGGATTTTGCCATCGTAGAAGTTGGCCTGGTTGTTCTCGTCCACCGTGCCCATGTGGTAGGTGTTGTGCTTGTAGATGCAGGAGTGAATCAGGTCCGCATAGACCTTGTTCTGGAGCACAATTGAACCGAACACTTCGAGCGAGAACCGTGCAAACTTCACGTTCTCGGCCGCAATCGCGGCAAACTCTTTGCGCTCCTCCTCGGAGATGGACTTGCTCCATCCGCCCGGCAAGCCCGCGGTGGGATGAATTCCCCGCCCGCCGAGCATTTCGATGACATGGTGGTTCCTTGCGCGGCAGGCGATCACTTGCTTGCCCACGTCGAGGCCGACCTTGCGAATCACCCCCAGGATGTTCCGTTCCTGGGGCGGGCCGTCGGGTCCGATGATGAAATCCGGGCCGCCCAGGGCGTAGAAGTGCGTCGTGTGGTCGGTCACGTAGAACGCCATGTAGAGCAGTTCGCGAAGTTTTTTGGCGGCAGGCGGCGGCTCAACGCCGAATACGCCATCCAACGCCTTGGTGGCTGCAAGATGGTGCGCCTCGGGGCAGACCCCGCAAATCCGGGCCATAATGACGGGCATGTCCTCGGCCCGCCTGCCAACGCAAAACTGTTCGAACCCGCGCAGTTCGGGGACCTGGAAATACGTGTTCGCGACATTGCCTTCAGAGTCCAGAAAGATCTCAATCTTCCCGTGACCTTCGAGGCGCGTTATGGGGTTGATCGTGACTTGTTTCATCGGACTTTCCCGCCCAAAAGTGAGCCAGCCAGGCTGTATTTGTAGAACGTGCCCGCGAGATCCGGCATTCCCTCAATCGCAGCGTCGACCCGTTCCAGGATCTCGTCGTTTGTGAGGCCCTTGATCTCGCCCACGTCGAGCATCGAGCCCAACGCCGAGATCATCTTTGCTCCCTGGTCCCGGACCCCTTCCGTAGGGCCGTAGCATCCGGTGCAGGGCATGTTCACCTTCGGGCAGAGCGCGCCACAACCGTCGCGCGTCGCGATGCCCATGCAGATGATGCCTTGTTCGAAAAGACAGCGCTCGCGATCCGGGACGATCTCCCAGGTGCGGTGAAGGGCGGCGATGGTCTTGTCTTCCTTGCGGCGGGAGCATTCGTCGCAAACCGTCGATTTTCCCGCGCCGAGGGTGCTGCCTTTGGGTGGCAGTTCCGCCCCCTGAATGAGCGCGTTCATCACGTTCCAGATCTGGTGTGGTTCCGGCGGGCAGCCCGGAATGGAGTAGTCCACCTCGACAACATCGCTCAGGTGCTTCACCCGTTCGAAGAACACAGGAAGCTCCAGCTCGCCCTCCGGCACGGTGGATCGCGGCTGAGGCACGCAGCCCGTAGCGTTGTCGATCGAGGCGTTCTCCAGGTAAACGGTCCGGAAATGGTCGTCCTTCGAGGAAAGATTGCTCAGCGCCGGGATGCCGCCTTCCGAGGCGCAGGATCCGAATGCTACCAGAACCCGCGACTTGCGCCGCATCAGGCACGCCATCTCCTCGTTCTCCGTGGTTCGAATGGCGCCGTTGAACAGCGTGACGGCCAGGCTGCCATCGGCCATGGCCTCAACATCGCTGATCTTGGTGTCCATGAGGCACGGGCAGAAGACGAGATCGAAATGCGCGTCCACCGCCAGCAGCTTCTCGTTCAGGTTAACGACCGCGATTTCGCAGCCGCCGCACGATGACGCCCAGTAAATCGCCAATTTCGGCTTTTGCGCCATATCCAACCCTCTGGGCACTCGCCCCATGTCTGCTCCCCTCCTCGAGCTTCCGGCCCAGGCCCGTCCATGACCTCGCATGGCGGTTCCGGCGCCGGCCGCGTCCGGCCGGGACAACGCCAGCCGAATAGGCTGGTTTCAATATCGGGAAAACCATTACGGGCGACCTTCCGCGCGGAAGTCGCCCGCTTGTTTCGAGAGTTCTGGGTTGGGCCTAGATTCTGACCTGCACTCGCTTGCAGTTGCCTTCCACCTTCACAAACAGCAGCGCGCGGCCCGTGCTCTCACAGAACTTCCTGACGTCCGCCTCGAACGACGGGCAGTCGGCAACTGCCTCGAGAATCTCCCCCGGCTTCATGTCCCGGGCCAGCGTCAACATCTTCAGGGTGGGCAGAGGACACTTCAGCCCTTTGGCATCGAGAAACTTCGCTTCCATACTGGAACTCCTTGCTGATTCAAGATGGATGAGACCGTCTTCTTCCCGGAGCTTGGACGAGTTTCCGCATCGCACCAGGCGAGACGACCATCTATCGGCACAACCCGGGGTCGATTTCAGCGGCCAAGCGAGAATTGTCCGCAAAGGGACCGAGGACACTCCACCGAGCCGGCAGTAGCAACCGCGGCGTGCGTCTTTTTCTGGACGAATTGAAAAATCGGCAAACAGGTGCCGATAGTACCGCCGAACGGCACTCCGTCCAGTCATTTGTCTATCCGGTTCCGATGACCGGGTGGAGGCGCGTCAGCGAATAGGGCCCGCTCGAATGCTCGGGGGACGGTTCTCGGAGCCGCGTGTCGGGATCTTGCGAAGGTTGGCCGTCAAGCCCCGCGGCTCAAAATTGCGCAGTCGAGGGAAAGAAGAAGGACGATGGAAACCGATTCAGGTAGTAGTGTTGGAGTACTGGAAGCTCCCGAGTCGTCAACAGATGTTGTGGAGCACGACCGTCTTCAGGTTGAGATCAAGCGGCTGGCCGAGGCGTTTCGCGCCGGGCGTTATGGGGAGCGCGGGAAGACAGACGGTTTCGACGCCCGCGACCGCGAAGTGATCGATAGCCTGAACGGAATTATCGATTCAATCGCCGCACCGCTCCGGCTCGCCGCCCAGAACACCGGGACCCTGTCCTCGGCTTCAGAGGAGCTGACGGCCGTCAGCCAGTCGATGGCGGCAAGCGCGGGGGAGACGGAGATGCTGGCCGAGTTCCTCTTGTCTGCCAGTCAACAGGTATCGACAAATATCTCGTCGGTGGCCGCCGCATCCGAAGAGATGCAAGCCTCGATTCGCGAGATCTCGAAGAACACGAACGATTCGGCCCGGGTGACGAAAAGCGCGGTTGACATGGCCGATTCAGCCAACCAGAGCATGAAGAAGCTCGAGACGGCGAGCCGGGATATCAACAAGGTCATCAAAGTCATCAACTCCATCGCCCAGCAGACCAATCTGCTGGCGCTGAACGCAACCATCGAAGCCGCGCGCGCCGGAGAAGCCGGCAAGGGCTTCGCGGTCGTCGCCAACGAAGTGAAGGAGCTCGCCAAGCAGACGGCTCACGCGACCGAGGAGATCGGCCATACCATCGAGGAGATTCAGGGCGGCACGAAGGGCGCCGCCGCCTCGCTGGCGCAGATCGAAGCGATCATCGCCCAGATCAACGACATCTCCAACAGCATTGCCTCGGCGGTGGAGGAGCAAACGGTCACCACCAACGAGATCGGCCGGAGCGTAACCGAGGCGGCCCAGGCGATGAATGAAGTCACAACCAACCTAAGCGCCGTGGCTGTTTCGGCGAAGCAGACGACCCAGGGCGCCGACGATACCAAGAAGGCCTCGCTGGACCTGAGCCAGTTGGCGTCGCGCCTCCAGGCCTCGATCGCGGGAGCATCGTTCTAAGGCGCCTTCGGCACAGCCGGAGCCACCGGCACGATCTGCTCAATCGCTCGGTGGACGCCGGCTCCGGCCGGCGTCCGAAACCCGTTTCACGTCCGGGCCCCGGCATCGCTGCCGGTCTGCAACGACCGCCGCTCGAAGCGCAAAGGCGACCGCGATGGTCCGAATTCCCGCGAATAACGCTCCTGGTGCATCGAGAGGCCAAAAACCGGCTCACTCCTCCTAGAAAATAACCCCCGAAGTGCCGATAGGAAGTCGACAATTTTCCCCGTCCCCGGAAGGCTCTTCGGTCCAGGGTACGAGGCATCGTTTGGCCGGGCAAGAGAAGGACATGGACAACACCTGGATCGAAGACGTTGAAACAATTCGCGAGTTTGTCGCGGAATGTCACGAGAACCTGGAACGGCTTGATCGGGATCTCGTTGAACTCGAGAAGCACCCGCACGAGGCGGCGCTGTTGAGCAGCGTATTCCGGACCTTTCACACCATCAAAGGTTCCTCGAGCTTTCTGGCCTTCTCTCACCTTGAGCAGATCACGCATCATGCGGAAACCCTCCTCAGCCAGCTGCGCGACGGCAAGCGGCCGCTCAGCCCGGAGCTGGTGTCGCTGATTCTGGAGACGGTCGACGCCACGCGCAAGGTGCTGGCGGCAATCGAAGCCACCGGCCACGAAGGCGAAGAGCGGTTCGAAGACCTGATCCAGCGCCTGCAACAGATGGCGCAGCTTCCCGCGCCGCCATCCGTCGAGCCTGCCGCTCCGGTTCCTGCGCCGGTCGCAGCACCGCCTGCCGAGCCCGCAGCTGCACCGCCTGCCATTCCGGAAGCCGTCCAGGCGCCGGCGCCGCCCGCTGCCCCGCCGCTAGCCGCAACGAGCGCGCCAGCCGCGCCGCCTGCGCCATCCCCCCAGGCAGCGCAACCGCCGGCGTCCTCTCAAAAAGTTGCCGCCGCGGCGGAAGCAAACGGAGAGGCCGGCGAAGCCAAAACCACCGTCGAAGAGGAAGTTTCGCGCTCCAGCTCGGCAGCCGACGCCAATATCCGCGTCGGCGTTGTGCTGCTGGACAAGCTGATGAACCTGGTGGGCGAGCTGGTGCTCACCCGGAATCAGATTCTCCAGACCAACCTCGAGCGGGAAGACGCGCTGCTCAACACCAGTTACCAGCGGCTGAATCTGATCACCACCGAACTGCAGGAACACGTGATGAAGACGCGGATGCAGCCCATCCGCGTGGTGTGGGGAAACCTGCCGCGCATCGTGCGCGACATGGCGGTGTCGCTGAAGAAGCAGATCCAGTTGAAGATGGATGGCGCCGACACGGAGCTGGATCGAACCATCATCGAAGCCATCAAGGATCCACTGGTTCATCTGGTGCGCAACTCCTGCGACCACGGAATCGAGTCTCCGGAAACCCGCCTCGCAGAGGGTAAGCCGGCCGAAGGCACGATGACGCTGCGCGCCTACCACGAGGGCGGCCAGGTCACCATCGAGATCGGCGACGACGGCGCTGGCATCGATGTCGAAAAGGTAAAGCAGAAGGCGGTCCAGAACGGGCTCATCCGCCGCGAGATTGCCGACAACCTGAGCGACCGCGAGGCCATCAATCTCATCTTCCTGCCCGGGCTCTCAACCGCCGCTTCCGTCACCAAGATCTCCGGCCGCGGCGTCGGAATGGACGTCGTGAAGTCCCAGATCGAAAAAATCGGCGGGCTCATCGATATCTTTACCCATGCCGGAGAAGGCACCACCGTCAAGATCCGCATCCCTCTCACTCTGGCCATCATTCCCGGGCTGATTGTCACTTGCAGCGGGGAGCGCTTTGTCATCCCCCAGGTGAGCCTGCTCGAGCTCATTCAGTTGGACGCCGAGGCCGGAGGGAAGCACGTCGAATACCTTCACGGCGCTCCCGTGTTCCGCCGCCGCGGGAACCTGCTGCCCGTGGTGTACCTCAACGATGTGCTCGGCTTGCCGCCCACCGCCGGCTCCGAGGCGCGCAACATGGTCGTACTTCAAACCGAGGACCGGCAGTTCGGGCTGATCGTCGACTGCATCAACGACACCCAGGAAATCGTCGTCAAGCCGCTGGGCAAGCAGTTCAAGGGCCTCACGCTCTATGCCGGTGCAACCATCATGGGCGACGGCAATATCGCGTTGATCCTCGATGTGCTCGGCATCGGCCAGTCCTCGGGAGTTCTGAGCCAGAACCGCGAGCGCGCGGCCGAGGCCAAGTCCCAGGCTGCCGCCTCCGCGCAGGAAAAGCAGCGGCTCCTGCTGGTGAAGTCCGGCTCCTTCAGCCGCATCGCCATTCCTCTGTCTCTCATCGCCCGGCTCGAGGAGTTTCCCCGCCAGGCGATCGAATCCGCAAGCGGCGGATACGTCGTGCAATATCGCGACCGGATTCTGCCCCTGGTCCGGCTTCAGTCGGTGCTCGAGCCCGGAGCGGAATCGCGATTCGACTCCATGGATCCGGTCCCGGTTATCGTCTTCAACGACGGCGACCAGAGCATCGGCGTGGTAGTGGACGAAATCCTCGACGTCACCGAGGAATCCGTTTCCATCCGCCAGCAGTCCCGCCGCAAGGGCCTGCTGGGATCGGCCGTGGTCGGCAAGCACGTAACCGATTTCCTGGACCTGGCCGCGGTGATCGACGTGAGCAAGGAGAAGTGGCAACACGCCAGCCGCAACTCGGAGCGCAAGAGAACCGTTCTGCTGTCCGGACGGTCGGCGTTCTCCCGCGGCCTATTGCGCGGAACCCTGGAGATGTCGGGTTATGAGGTTCTCGAAGCCGGCGGTCGCGAAGAGGCGCTTCACCTGCTGGCCAGCGGAAACATCGACACCGTGCTCGCGGTGATGCGCGATCCGGCGGACTTCGACGACTCGGCAAGTTTGATGGACGACATCCCGGTGGGACAGCCGCACGTGCCGGTCCTGGCGGTGTTGGACTCTATCGACGATCGCGATCCCGCGGAGGTTCGCGCCGCCGGATTCCGCGACTGCAGGGGGATCCTCGATCGCCAGGGAATCGTCGAAGCGCTCGACCGGATTCACTTCGCGGAAGCAAAAGAGCCGGCGCTGATGGAATGCGCGGGGAAGGTGGGTTGACATGACGATGGTGGTGGCAACGGCGGAATCGCAGAACGGGAAGGCGGCCAGCCAGCTCTCGACGTTTCTTGTCGACGACCTTCTTTTCGGAGTCGACGTGCTCAGCGTACAGGAGGTGCTGCGTTTCCAGCACATGACTCCCGTCCCCAGAGCGCCGGGGGTCATCGAGGGGCTCATCAATCTGCGCGGCCAGATCGTCACCGCGCTCGATATGCGCCGGCGTCTGCGCCTGTCCGCCCACAAGGAGAACGCGGCTCCCATGAACGTCGTGATTCGCAGAACCGACGGCGCGGTCAGCCTTCTCGTCGACGAGATCGGCGACGTGCTTCCCGTCGACCCCGCGAACTTCGAGGATCCGCCGGACAACTTGGATCCGGAGACGCGAAAGATCGTCAAAAGTGTCTACAAGCTCAAGGACCGCCTGCTTCTCGTTCTCGACGAGGAGCGCGTCGTGGATCTGGCTCGCGGAGGGACGGCATAGCGCGCGCAAAGCGCTCACCATCCCCTGAAAGGGCATTGGACAACAGGCGTTATGCCTGGATGCAGTGAGGGAATCAAAGTGGCTTTCACGTTCTTTTTCCGAGACCAACAAGTGCTGGAGCGCGTCGTGGAACACTGCCTCCCCAGCATGGCTGGCCGGAACCATCCCCGCATCTGGGACGCCGGCGTGGCGATGGGGCAGGAACCTTACACTTTGTCCATCCTGTTTGCCGAACGAATGGGGCACTTCGCCTTCAACAATCTTCGCATCGAGGCCACCGATGTGGAGAGCACGGGCCAGTTCGCACAAGTGATCGAAGCGGGCCTTTATCCGCAGGAGGAGTTGAGCCGGTTGCCCGAAGGCATACTCGAAAAGTACTTCGAACCGAGCGGCAAACCGGGGCTCTTTCGCGTCATCGACAAGGTGAGGCGGCGGGTCACCTTTCAATGGCACGATCTTCTTTCCTTCAAGGAAATTGGTGACGGCTACTCGCTGGTTTTGTGCAAGAACGTGCTGCTCCACTTCAGTCCGCAGGAAAGAATCGACGTGCTGAAGATGTTCCACCGGGCGCTGGCGCCAGGCGGCTTATTTGCTTCCGAGCAGACGCAGGAGATGCCTCGGGAACTGGCGTCCCTGTTTGAGCGGGTAGTTCCCAACGTGCAACTGTTTCGCAAAGTGGAGGCCGCCGCATGAAGGTTGTGACGTTGGAAAACAGCGGCGAGATTTACACCTCCCAGGTCTACCTGGTGCTGGGCGACAGCAACCGCCTGGAGGACGTCAATACCCTCGTGGATGTGGGCCAGGATCCGGCCATCTTGGCGAGTATCGAGAGGACGTATACCGGCGTCGGCAAATGGCCCGTAGAACAGGTGGTGCTAACGCACAGCCATTCCGATCACTGTGCGCTGCTGCCGCGGGTCCGCGCTGCGTTCCGCCCAAGAGTGTTGGCCTATTCTCCGAACATCGAAGGCGTCGATGGCCTATTGCGCGATGGCGACACCCTCCGCATGGGCGACGCGATCTTCGAGGTGATCCACTGCCCCGGCCACAGCAGCGACTCGATCTGCCTGTACAACGAGGCGCAGGGCGTGCTGTTCGCCGGCGACTCGCCGCTGCTGATCACCTCGCCCGGCGGAAGCTACGAGGCCGGGTTTCAAGCTGCATTAGATAAGTTTTGTGCCCGCGATGTGCGGAGAATCTACTTTGGACACGGCCCGCCACTGACCGAGCACTGTAACCAGAGGCTTCGCGAGTCGCAAAGGCTGGCCGTTGCAAACGTGCTGGCCGACGGAAGGCAGGAACAGAACTGGAATCAGGCGCCGGTGGCGGCGAAATGACCAAACAGGAATGCAAAGGAGCAGGGACCATGGAAAGGCAATCGAGTTTCAACCGGGGAGATCGCCCCGGCCGCAGTTCGTCCGTTGGCGCCGCCGTGCTAGAACGCCCGGAGCATGAACAGCTCGCAACAAGGACCGGAAACGGTCATCGCGGCGATGGCGCCCATGCCGCCGTTGACCAGGAGCTGTTCGCCGATTACGCCGGGCAGGTCGCCGCTATCCGCAAATCGCAGGCGGTCATTGAGTTCGCCATGGACGGGACGATCCTCGATGCCAACGACAACTTCCTCCAGGCCCTGGGCTACTCGCTGGATGAAATCAAGGGCCGGCACCATAGCATGTTCGTGGACGAGGCCAACCGGCAGAACGCGGAATACAAGGAGTTCTGGGCCAAACTGAACCGCGGCGAGTACCAGGAAGCGGAGTACAAGCAGCTGGGCAAGGGCGGCAAAGAAGTCTGGATCCAGGCCTCCTACAATCCGATTCTGGACCTCAACGGCAAGCCATTCAAGGTGGTGACATTTGCCACCGACGTCACTCCGCAGAAACTGGCGCTGAACGCTATGTTGGCGGACGCTGCCGTGCTGTCCAAGGCGGCGGTCGAGGGCAAGCTGGCCGTACGCGCCGACGCCAGCAAGCATCAGGGCGACTTCCGCAAGGTCATCGAGGGCGTCAACGACACGCTGGACGCAGTGATCGGGCCGTTGAATGTGGCGGCGGAGTACGTGGACCGGATCTCCAAGGGCGACATCCCGCCCAAGATCACCGACAGCTACAACGGCGACTTCAACGAGATCAAGAACAACCTGAACAACTGCATCGACGGGCTTGGTGGCCTGGTCAAGACAGAAGAAGCCCTGCGCCTGATGGCCGTGAACGACCACAGCCGCTCGGTCGAAGGACAGTACCAGGGCGTGTTTGCCTCCGTCGCCGAGGCCTGCAACACGGTGCAGAAGCGAATCAAACACGTGACCAGCACGTTTACCGACATTTCCAACGGCAATCTCTCCGAGTTGCCCGACTACAAGAAGATTGGTCGCCGCTCGGAAGGTGACCAATTAATCCCCTCAATTATCGCGGTGATGGAGAATATCCAGGCCCTCACGGATGAGTTGGAGAGACTGACTGAGTCGGCGCGCGATGGCAAGCTCGCTGAACGCGGCAATCCGGAGAAGTTCAAGGGTTCCTACGCCGAGGTTGTCAAGGGCGTCAACGCCACGCTGGACGCGGTGATCGGGCCCCTCAATGTGTCGGCGGAGTACGTGGACCGGATCTCCAAGGGTGACATCCCGCCCAAGATCACCGACAGCTACAAGGGCGACTTCAACGAGATTAAGAACAACCTGAACACCTGCATCGATGCCGTCAACGCTCTTGTCGCGGACGCGGCCCAGCTGTCCAAGGCAGCGGTCGAAGGCAAGCTGGCCGCACGCGCCGACGCCAGCAAGCATCAGGGCGACTTCCGCAAGGTCATCGAGGGCGTCAACGACACGCTGGACGCAGTGATCGGGCCGTTGAATGTGGCGGCGGAGTACGTGGACCGGATCTCCAAGGGCGACATCCCGCCCAAGATCACCGACAGCTACAATGGCGACTTCAACGAGATCAAGAATAACCTGAACAACTGCATCGACGGGCTTGGTGGCCTGGTCAAGACAGAAGAAGCTCTGCGCCTGATGGCCGTGAACGATTACAGCCGCCAGGTCGACGGGCAGTACCAGGGTGTGTTTGCCTCGGTCGCCGAGGCCTGCAACACCGTGCAGACGCGCATCAAGCACATCACCGCCACGATGGTCGACATTTCCAACGGCAATCTCTCCGATCTGCCGGAATACAAGAGGATCGGGCACCGTTCGGAAGGCGACAAGCTTGTTCCCGCAATGATCGCCTTGATGGAAAACATCCACTCCCTTACCGAAGAGCTGGGAAGAATCACCGTAGCGTCCAGCGAAGGCCGCCTCGGCGAGAGAGGCAGGCCCGAGAATTTCCAGGGCTGCTACGCGGAGGTCGTCTCCAGCATCAACGAAATGCTCGACACCATCCTGCAGCCGATCGAAGAGACCAACCGGGTTCTCCATTCCATCTCCCAGGGCGACCTGAAGAATAAAGTCGAGATCGACTGCAAAGGCGATCACGAGAAGATGAAGGCTGCCGTGAACGGCGTCCATGCCTGGCTGACGCAACTGGTCGACTATGTGACCAAGATCGCGAATGGCGACATGAGCGCATCCATGGCCAAGTCCTCCGAACGCGACCAGATCCACGAGTGGCTGGTGCTTCTCAAGAGCAATATCAACCAGCTCATCGCTGACACCACAACCCTCGCCGAAGCCAGCGCCAAGGGCCGGTTCGATGTCCGGGGAGACGTCTCCAAGCACCACGGCGAATACAAGAAAATCATCGCCGGCGTCAACCAGACCCTGGACACCATCGTCACCCCGCTCAAGATGTCGGCCGAGAGCGCCAGCACCCTGGCCTCCTCGTCGGAAGAGCTCACCGCGGTCAGCCAGACCATGGCGGCAAGCGCGGAAGAAACCGCGGTTCAGGCCAACGTGGTTTCGGCAGCCAGCGAGCAGGTGTCGAAGAGTGTCTCGTCGGTCGCGGCGGCCTCGGAGCAGATGCAGGCTTCGATCCGCGAAATCTCGAAGAACGCCAACGACTCGGCTCGCGTGGCCAAGAACGCCGTCGGCGTCGCCGGCTCCACCAACGAAACCATGAAGAAGCTCGGCGCTTCGAGCCACGAGATCGGCAACGTCATCAAGGTCATCAACTCCATCGCCCAGCAGACCAACCTGCTGGCTCTCAACGCCACCATCGAGGCAGCGCGCGCCGGGGAAGCCGGAAAGGGCTTCGCCGTAGTAGCCAACGAAGTCAAGGAACTGGCCAAGCAGACCGCCAAGGCCACCGACGAGATCGGCCAGAAGATCGAGGCCATCCAGACCGATACCAAGGGAGCGGTCTCGGCAATCGAAGAGATCACAACCATCATCGATCAGATCAACGACATCTCCAACAGCATCGCCTCCGCCGTCGAGGAGCAGACTGTCACCACCAACGAGATCGGCCGCAGCGTCGCCGAGGCGGCTCAGGGCGTGAACGAAATCGCCAAGAACATTGGAGGGGTCGCCGACTCGGCAAAGCACACCACGCAGGGAGCCAACGACACCAATACCGCCTCACAGGAGTTGAGCCGGATGGCAGCGCGGCTCCAGCAATCTGTCTCGGGATTCACCTTTTGATTCGATCCGGGGATGCCCTTCCGCGTGGCGGCCGTTGAACCGGCCGCCGCTCGGTTCCAGGGCGAGGGGAAGGAATTGACATGGGCAAGGTCTTAATTGTCGACGATTCGCGGACCATCCGGCTCATCCTGCGCCGGATTCTGTCGGAAATCGGCTGTGAGGTTGCCGAAGCAGGACATGGCAAGGAGGCGCTGGCGGTCGTGGAATCGGCGCCCGGCGAAATCGGGCTGGTTCTGGCCGATTGGAACATGCCGGAGATGAACGGGTTCGACCTGTTGACCGAACTGCGCCGGCGCCCAGAGCTTTCGGACATGAAGATCGTCATGGTAACAACCGAAGCCGAGCTGGGACACATGGCCAAGGCGCTGGAAGCGGGCGCCAATGAGTACATCATGAAGCCCTTCACCAAAGAGATTGTCCTGGAAAAGCTGGAGCTGCTGGGATTGCTCCCGCAAGTTGGTGTCTAGAGATGAGAGTCAGTCGGCGTCACCTTCTGCCGGGCGAACGCATCCGCGTCCTGATCGTGGACGACTCCGCGGTCGTGCGCCGGCTCCTCACCCGCGTCCTGGGTTCGCACCCTGCGCTGGAGGTGGTGGGCACGGCATCCGACGGCGCGATGGCCTTGCAGCGCATGGCGCAGTTCAATCCCGATGTCGTAACCCTCGATATCGAGATGCCGGAGATGGACGGCCTGGAGGTGCTCAGGCATCTCCGGCGCGACAACTCGAACGTTCACGTCATCATGTTCAGCACCCTCACCGAGCGCGGCGCGGCCATGACCCTGGACGCGCTGTCCCTCGGCGCCGACGACTATGTGACGAAGTCCGCCAATGCCGTCTCCGGCGATACTCCTATTTCGGCGCTGCAAGAGGTCCTGATCCCCAAGATCCTTCAGTTCTTTCAGCTGCCGGACCAGGTTCCGGCGCCAAACTCGGCCACCGCGCCGGCTTCCTCCGCGGCCCTGCCCGCGCCACTGAGGCCCGCGGCCGGCGGTCCTCCCAAGGTCGTGGTCCTGGGAATCTCCACCGGCGGCCCGTCCGCGCTCGGCTCGATCCTTCCGCAAATCCCGCAGGGGTTTCCGCTGCCGATTCTCATCGTCCAGCACATGCCGCCCCTCTTCACCCGTCTCCTCGCGGAGCGGCTCAATGGCGGCTGCGCACTGCGCGTCGACGAGGCTACGCAGGACGCCATTGTCGAGCCGGGACGGATTCTGATCGCGCCCGGGGACTTTCATATGACGGTGGCCCGGGCCAACGGCCACGTCGGCATCGCTCTCGATCAGTCGCCGCCGCAGAACTTTTGCCGGCCCGCGGTCGACGTTCTCTTCCGGTCCGCGGCCGAGGTGTACGGCGGCTCCGTGATCGCCCTGGTGCTCACCGGAATGGGCCAGGACGGATTGCGTGGCGTCCGGGCCCTCAAGGCAAGCGGCGCCAGCGTCCTGGTGCAGGATGAAGCAACAAGCGTTGTGTGGGGAATGCCGGGCGCGGTTGCAACTTCCGGACTCGCAGACCGGATTCTGCCGCTCCAGCAAATCGTACCGGAACTGAATCGGATCGTTGGGGGCTTGGGGAGATAGACATGGCGGGCCAGGCGTACGCAGGCGGAATTCTGCTGGAAAACTACCGGATCCTTCAGGAGAGTGTATTCTCCGAGGTCGGGATCGTCATCGAGGACGACAAGTCCTACCTGTTCGAGAGCCGGCTTGCGCCGGTGATCAAGCAACTGAATCTTCAGTCCATCGACGAACTGTGCAGGGCGCTCAAATTGCAGGGCAATCGCCAGGTACGGCAAATGGTGGGCGAAGCGATGACCACCAACGAAACCTACTTCTTCCGCGATCCGGTGCAGTACGAGGCCATCAAGAATCATCTCCTCCCACAGCTGAGAGAAATACACGGCGATCGCAGGAAGCTGAGCTTCTGGTCCGCCGCCGCCTCCACCGGGCAGGAGGCCTACAGCTTGGCCATGATGCTCCTCGAAGAGGGGTTCAGGGATTGGGACATCCAGATCCTCGGAACCGACATCTCGCCAAAGGTCGTCGAGCGCGCCCGAACCGGCCTCTTCCAGCAGATCGAAGTCAACCGCGGCCTGCCCGCCAGTCTCCTGGTCAAGTATTTCCGGCGTTCCGGCACGGGATGGCAGTTGAGCGACGCGGTTCGGAACATGGTTCGCTTCACATCCATCGACCTGCGCCAAAGCATGAGGACGCTGGGGCCGTTCGACCTCGTCTTCATCCGCAACGTAATGATCTATTTCGACCAACCAACAAAAATGAACATCCTCCAACAGATCCACGGAACCCTGTTCCGCGGCGGCTGGCTGCTCCTCGGCGGATCGGAAAACGCTCTTTATGCCGACGAGTGGTTCGAACGGCACGTAATGGGGAACATGACCTACTATCTCGCAAAATGAGGAACTGACTCATGCAAACCGTGATTGGCACTGACTTGGTAACGGACATCGTTCAGTCGATCTTCGCCACAATGATCGGGCTGGAAATCGCAGTCGACGAGATTCCATGGTCGCCCATGGGAGACCGGATCACCTCGTCTGTCTACCTGGAGGGGGAATGGAACGGCGCCATCTCCTTCGAATGCAATCGCAAACACGCCTGCCAGATCGCCGGCCAATTCCTTGCTTCCGAGCCGCCCGAAGACGTCGACGCCGACGTCCGCGACGTGATCGGCGAACTGGCGAACATGATCGGCGGAAACATCAAGTCCGCCATCGCCACCGATGTCCGCCTTTCCCTGCCCTCGGTCATCGACGGAAGCAATTACGAGCTTCACGTATGCGGGTCCGGCACGCCGGATCGGATCGCGTTCCGGTCCCCGGACGGAGTCTTCTGGGTGACGGTTCAGGCCAAAGACCAAACGGTAGCGACGAGTCCAGCCGGAGCCCTTTGCGGCTCGGTTCAGGGCCTGGCGTAAATCGTCTGGACATGGAAGGTGCTTCAGGTGTTGAATTGGGTGCGGTCGTTGATTCGATCCGCGCCGTTGATCCTCAGACATGGAGTTGTGAAAGAGAATGGACATCCTAGTTGTTGACGACAGCCGGATCATGCGGACCATCATTCAAAGGGCGATTCGCCAGGCCGGATACCGCGGCCTGGAGGTTGAAGAAGCGGAGAACGCCCGGGAAGCAATGGAGAAACTGCGCGCGGGAACGCCGCGCCTCATTCTGTCCGATTGGAACATGCCCGAGAAGACCGGACTGGACTTTCTGAAAGAAATCAGGGCAACGGAAAACAACGTGCCGTTTGGCTTCGTGACCTCTGAAGCCTCGGTCGAGATGCGAACTTTGGCTCTCAGCTCGGGAGCTTCGTTCATGCTGTCCAAACCCTTCACTCCCGACGACATTCGAGACGCCATTTCACCGATTCTGGATTAGGGGGACCCCATGCGTGAACCAACCCAGCAGGAACTGTCCCATCATTTCTCGAATCTGATCGGTCGCAGGGTGGTCTTCGAAAAGACGATCTCCAACGTCGAGTCGAAGAACAAGAAGATCTTCGCCGTTTACAAGAGCTTTCCCGCCGAAGCCACCATTGTCGTTAAGGCGGATCTGTGCGTCCTGGGATCGCTTGCCGGCGGACTTGTCGGCTTGCCCGATTCCGAAGTGCAATCGCGTCTTGCCGCGCCCGTCCTCGACGATCTCCTGTCCGATGCAATTTCCGAGATCCTCAACGTGGCGACGGCCGCGTTTGCTCCCGAGGGGCGAGCCACTTTCCTCGAAATGCTCACCAACCCATCCGCCGTCAAGGATGCCGCCGCAGAGGTTCTGGCCAAGCCCAAACAGCAGGTTTCGTTCAACGTCACCGTCGAAAACTATCAGGGAGGGAAAGTCCACATCCTGGCATAAGCCGCGATGGAGTGGCCGCGACGGCCTAGGATCGGCGATCGCCCCGGCTCCGCGTGCCTAATCCCGCCCGGCAACCGCTCTCACGCCTTTCCGGATTGCTTCCAATAAACCGAGTAACGCTCGTTCACGATCTGATAGAGCGGCTTCAGATCCGTCTTTTCGCTTTGCCCCACGGTGTGGAAGAGCAAATCCACCGAGTCGTCCTTCTTCGCCCAATGGCTCTCGCTCGTCGCGTTAAACTCGGGCATCGGCAAGGGCGGCAGGCGGTTCATGTCCGGTCCTTCGTAGCCGTCGATCATGTCCCGGCTCAGGCCGGCGCGGCCTTGGCATGCGGCGAGCACCAGCGGCCCATACGCCAGCGTCGCCAGTTCGGGACTACCGGCGACCGGCTCCTGACGCAGCACCATCGGCAGCGAGACGTCGATGCGGTCGCCGTTCTTCCAGACCCGCTCCAGCGCGAGATATCCGTCGCTGCCTTTCTCGGCCTTCTGCGGCTGCCCGTTGACGGTGACCGTGACGCGCTCGGCCCAATGCGGCGCGCGGATGCGCAGGCCGAAGGAGACCGGAGCCTCGGCATGAACGGTCAACGAGGTGCGTTCTTCCTCGGGGAAGCGCGTGTCCTGAACCAGGCGCGCGTGTTTCTCCGGCCAACTCACCTCGGAGGCCACGAACTGGTTCACATAGACGCTGCGGTCGTCGTGGAAGTAGAGCGTGTCGACCAGCTTCGCGTATTCCTCGGAGCCGGTGCCCGTGCAGCACCAATTCGAGTCGAACTGATCGCCGAAGGTCTTCCATCCGCCGGAAATCGTCGGCACGTAGTACATCAACATGCCGTCGACGTTCTGGGTGCCGGCGCGCACGTTCCACAGCAGCCGTTCGTAGTAGTCCATGAGGCGCGCGTCGGGCCGCCAGCCGAAGAGATGGCGCGTGAGCTTGAGCATGTTGTAGCTGCAGCAGCACTCCTGCCCGCCCGGCGCCAGGTGCGTGCCGCAGGTGTCGGGCTCGCTCCAGCCCTCATCGTTGTTCGAGGTGCCGCCGGGCGCGAAGGTGTGGTGATCGACCACCGTCTCCCAGAAGAACTCAGCGATCGATTTATAGCGTTCGTCGCCGGTGAGCTCGTAGCCGCGGGCGGCGCCAATTACCTTGGGAATGTTGGTGTTCGAGTGCAGCCCGGCGAGCTTGTCTTGGTGCGCAGCCAGCGGTTCGAAGAAACGCTTGTGCTCGAAGCGGTAGCCGGCGTCGAGATATTTCTTCTCTCCGGTCACGGCGTAGAGGTTGAACATGACCTCGTTCATGCCGCCGTGTTCGACCATCTGGATCGCGGCCAGCTCTTCGTCGCTCAGCGGCGCGATCCACGCGATCGCCCAGTCGGCCATGCGCAGCGCCGTTTCCAGCGCCGTCTGGCTGCCGCAGTGTACATACATATCCAGGTGGCCGGCCATGATCTTGTGATAGGTGTAGAAGGGCGCCCACACCTCCTCGTGCTTCTTCAGGCGGTCGTAGAAGGTCTCGGGATACGCGCCCAGATAGCCGTTCCTTTGCTGGCACCCGGCCAGCGCCGTCACCAGCGCCTCGGCCTTGAGCCGCAGCGAATCGTCTCCCGTCGCCGCGTACATCAGCGCGCAGGCCGACAGATAGTGCCCGCCGGCCAGATGGCCGCGCAATTCGCCATCCGCGGCCTCCCAGCCGCCCAACGGCTTGGCCGTCGCGGGCTTGCCCGCCGTCACCAGAAAGTTAGAGAGGAGCCGGTCGTTGGGCAGCATGTAGAGATATACCCTGTCGCGCTCCTGCATGTCCTTGAGCGGCCCGGAGCGAAGCCGAACCTGGGTCATGGGAAACGGCCGCGCGGCCCACGCGATCTTCTCGTATCCCGCATGGTTGTTGGCGCCGGCCGCGTCGACCACGGGGTCCTGCCCCAGGGCCCACACGCCGCGCGGCAATAACGCGCTGGCTCCAACCACTGAAGAAGTTCGCAAAAAACCGCGCCGTGTCCAACCCACTCCGCTCATTGCTCGTCCCCCTTCTCCCGTTGTTCCGGCCCCAAAAGCATAATCTCCGCCATCAGGACCGGCGGAATTGCACTGGTTCCCCGCATCAGAAGTATATGCGCCGGCAGGCGCGAGCTCCCTGCCCTGCCGCAGCAGGGCCGCCGGCGAGAACCGTACCACCGAGTGAAACCCAATCGGAGATTGCCCAAGGCGGGAGGTAATCATTTGCCGGTTACCAACACGCGCGATCCGAGCACCGATCGGGCAGGCTCTCTTGCATCAAAAGCCGCATTGCCCATTTTGGTTCCTTGCCCTACATTCTGAATTCATCACCGGATGAAGGGATGGTCAACCCAATGCACAACAGACTTCTCACCTGGTACGTGATGTTCCAGAGCCTGACGAACAGCGAACAGGGTCAGGATCTCGTCGAGTACGGGTTGCTGTGCACCCTGATTGCTCTCTCGATGATCGCGGGGATTCACCCGATTGCGACGGCGGTGGGTAAGGTATTCAGCAACGTCAGTTCCTCGCTCGCGTAACCGGCTGAACGCACGCAAACGCAAATCTGCGCGGGTTGCTGCAGGAATCCCGGCACGAACTGTTCCGCTGTGTGGAGAGAACGGTCCGAGACCTGGCGGAATTGGGATTGCACCGCCAGCGGGCGAATTACCTGTAGGCCTGCTCATCGGCCCAATTGCCAATAATCGGGAGCTTGACGCGCTTGCCATTCAGCGCGCCGATCACACACCAGAGCCATAAGAGGAAACCAACCAGCGCCACCAGGCAGGCTAGACCGATCAGAACATGGGGCCCAAGGAACGCGGCGAACGGCAGAACATAGGCCAGCACGTATCCGAATACGATGATAAAAACGTTGAATACGAGCGACTGCCAGGCGTGGAATCGCACATAAGGTCTCTTGTTGTAGCGCCTGATGGCCAGAAAGAAGACCGCCAGGATGGGAGTGAAGTAGGCAAGCGCGCCAACAGTATTGTCAGAGAGACCGGTTTTTGGGGAATTGGACATCATACCTCCCTTTCGGAACCGGGAAAGGGTTGTGGGTATGAGATTGTAAACGCTGCGCCGGTTTCTTGCATTTTTCCATCCCGGGAAAACCGGTACGGGCCGTCTCAGGAACAGATCCAGATTACACCAACTGAGAGAGGCCGGAGTGAAAGCGGGGTTCTCGGAAGCTATTCAGTTGGCGTTTCTGGAGGGGTCAAAGCGCGAAGAATGCAGCCCGTGCCCGTTGCCGGCTGTTTGCTGTCCGCTATTCACTGAGCGCTGCCGGACATTCGCTTCGCGGGTTCCTCGCCGTCGAGGACGCGAAAGACGCCTTCGGCGAGAGCCTGGAGCTCGTCCTCGCCGGGGTAAATCTCGATTGGCGCGATCCAGTCGATTTGGGGGCGCAGCAGTTTGAGCAGGCGCTGGGAGTGGGCCATGCCGCCGGTCAAGAGAACCGCATCGACCTTGCCCTGGAGGACGGCGGCCATTGCGCCGGCTTCTTTGGCAATCTGATAGATCATGGCGTCGAGGACGGCCGCGGCCTGGGCGTCGCCCGACTCGATGCGCCGCTCGACTTCGATCAAATCGCGCGTGCCGAGGTAGGCGAACAATCCGCCGTCTCCGAAGACGTGGCGCTCCAGATCCGCGGGCGCCATGGCGCCGCCGCAGCAGAGCCGAACCAGCCCGCGGACGGGGAGCGAGCCGGTGCGGTCGGGACCGAAGGGCCCCTCGAAGATCGAGTTGTTGTCGATCATGCGGCCATCGCGATGCGCGGAGACGGTGATTCCGCTGCCCATGTGGGCGACGATCAGGCGCAGATCCCGGTAACGCCGCCCCTGGCCGCGCGCGTAACGGCGCGCCACGGCCTTGGTGTTCAGCGCGTGACCGATCGAAACGCGGGGAACCAGGGGCGAGCCGGAAAGGCGCGCGCAGGGCTGCCACTCGTCGACCGTGACGGGATCGACGATGTAGGCACTGACGCCGGCCGCCTGGGCGAAGCGCAGAGCCAAGACCGCGCCGAGATTCGAGGCGTGCTCGCCGAGCCGCGCCTGGCGCAACTCCTCGATCATCGCGTCATCCACAAGGTAGGTGCCGCACTCCATGGGCGGCAGCAGGCCGCCGCGCCCGGCTACGGCCGCCCAGCACTCCGTGCCTTGTCCCTTTGGACTAAACCCTTCCTCAGCCAACGCCTCCTCGATCATTCCGGCGCGGTATTCGAGCCGGTCGAGCATGGGACGGCCGCGGAAGCGGTTGACCTCTTCGTCGCCGTGGCGGATGTTGCGGGAGATTTCCTCGCCGGCGCGGGTAAAGATGCCGATCTTCGTCGATGTTGTTCCGGGATTGATAACCAGGACCCGGCTGCGTGGTTGGCTCATGCGTTCCCTCTCTGGCGACAATGAGTTTACCTCGGCGCGCCGGCCGCGGAGGGCAAGCCGTTGACCCCAATGGGAATCTTGGAGGCCAACCCCCCTTCCCATTTGGGCCAAATGAATTTCGGGGAGCGGGTCGAATCCATGCTAGACTGAAGGTAATCGTAGAATTCGATCTGAAGTTCTTGCCTGTTCCGCGTTACCGCCTACTTGCAACACTCCAAATTGCATTCGCGGTAAATCAGTTTTAAGAGGAGCAACACAATGGAACAAGGCACAGTCAAGTGGTTCAACGACGCCAAGGGATTTGGATTTCTGAGTCGTGAAAACGGTGAGGACGTATTCGTCCATCACACGGCCATCAAGTCCACCGGTTTCCGGTCGCTGCAGGAAGGCCAGAAGGTCCAGTTCGACGTGACCAAGGGCCCCAAGGGCTGGCAGGCCGAGAACGTCCAGGTCGTCTAGGGATTCAACCCGGGCAAACAGCTCGGGACCAAGACTCGGAATCGACGGGCAAACGGCCCGGAACCAAGACTCGGAATTATCGAAGAGGGACGGAGAAACAGCCGTCCCTCTTTTTGCGTTTGGCTTAAAGTGCGCCGCTTTCCGATGCGCTGCAAAGTTGCTCCGCGTCTCATGGGAAAGCGGGGACTGTGAATCGAGAAGAAGCGAACCGGGAATTGTCCGCTTACGCTGCGGGCTTGAGGCTCACTGGCGCAACGGGTGGGTACATACCCGCCCTGGGGGTGTCGTGCGAACCCAGGTAGAGCAGCATGTCGTTGATGGAATCTTCAAAGCGCGAGCCCGTCTTGTGGGTCACTCGCACACCCTTTGAGACCAATTGACAGACTTCAAAGCGGTTCATTCCACGCGCGAGCGCGCGGTGGATCTGATTAGAACGCATGACGAACTCCCCCGTACAGGGTGATTGCTGCGTGAAGGTACGAAGCTCGTCAGAAGCGATAGGGCAGCCGGAGCCGAGCAGGCTGGGCAGTAGAAAGGGTCAGCTTTCATTGTACGCTGCCCAGGCGACGGCGGCGCGGCTGCGGGCCCGGATGCGGCTAAAGCGCGCGCTGAGCTTTCATCGGCGCCGACCTGCCTGTTACCATGGATGTCACGCAACCCGCCTGGCGGGAGCTCCCTGAACACATTCGATGGAAAGAGGTTAACGTGGCCGACACCACAAGCATTCAAGACAAGGCGGAACGCAAGAAGGTGAAGCGCGCGGCGCGCAAGAAAGCGGCCCCCAAGGCCAAGCGCACCACTCCGCGCGGCTCGCTGAAGAAAAAAGTGAAGAAGATGGCCCGCGGCCAGACCAAGCGGTAAAAGAACATCTCCTGGCTTCCAGCTTCCAAATCCCAGCCTTTCCGGCTGGGATTCGGGAGTTCTGTATATGCGAAACGAGCGAGAGGCCAGGAGCTAAAAAGCCCGAAGCTGCTGTTGAGGAGACGATCCCTGCCCAGCCAACTGTTCGCGCGTAAGTCGATCGACAAGCTGATCCGCGAGTCGGAGGAACCCGAGCACTCGCTGAAGAAGACGCTTGGGCCGTGGTCGCTGACCGCGCTGGGGATCGGCGCGGTGATCGGCTCGGGAATCTTTACGGTGATCGGGACGGCGATGGCTGGGCAGCGGTTCGACGCGCCGTCGCTCGAGAACACGCCGCTTTTGCACTACCTCATCCATCACTCGGCGCTGGCAGGCCTGCCGGAGCGGGACCGGCGCTGTCGCTGTCGCTGGTGCTGGTGGCCATTGTGTGTGTGTTCACCGGGCTGTGCTATGCCGAGATCTCGTCGATGATCCCCATCGCGGGCTCGGCCTACACCTATACTTACGCGACGCTGGGCGAGCTGATGGCTTGGATCATCGGCTGGGACCTGATCCTCGAGTACGCCTTCTCCAATATGAGCGTGAGCGTGGGCTTCTCCGCGCACATCGTCGATCTGATGGACTGGCTCGGCATCCATCTGCCGCTGCGATGGATCTCACCGGCGTATCTGCCGACGGGATTGCAGGACCTGGCCGGCAACAACCTCTACGATCCGGGCTGGCATTTCGGATTCAATATTCCGGCGTTTCTCATCGTGATGATCCTCACGGTGATCCTGGTGCGCGGCATCCGCGAGTCGGCGCGCACGAATAACATCCTGGTGCTGGTGAAGATGGCGGCGATCCTGGTGTTCATCTTCGCCGCGGCCAGTTTCGTGAAGCCGCATAACTGGCACCCCTTTATGCCCAACGGATGGTCGGGGGTGCTGGCCGGCGGATCGATCATCTTCTTCACCTACATCGGGTTCGACTCGGTGTCGACGGCTGCCGAAGAGTGCCGCAATCCGCAGCGCGACCTGCCGTTCGGGATTCTGGCCACGCTGGTGGCCTGCACGCTGCTCTACGGGGGCGTGGCCATCGTGCTGAGCGGCATTGTGCCCTGGCAGAGCGTGATGGGCGACGCAGCGCCAGTGGTAAACGCGCTGAAGCGGCTGAACCTGCAGCACGGCGGCGCCATGCTGCACTGGGTGCGGCTGCTGGTGCTGATCGGCGCGCTGACGGGCATGATCTCGTCGATCCTGGTCTTTCAGCTCGGGCAGGCACGGGTCTGGTTCGCCATGTCGCGCGATGGGCTGCTGCCGGCGGTGTTCAGCCGCGTGCACAAGCAGTTCCGCACGCCGGCCTTCGCGACGTGGGTGGCGGGATTCGTGGTGGGCATTCCTGGCGGGTTGCTGGACATCGGCACCGTGGCCAACCTTTCGAACATCGGGACGCTGTTTGCCTTCGTGCTGGTATCGCTGGCGGTGATCATCCTGCGCTTCCGCGAGCCGGAGCGGCACCGCGGGTTTCGCGCGCCGCTGGGGCCGCTGTTCCCGGTGCTGTCGATCGTGTTCTGCATCGTCCTGATGATGGGCCTGGAAGTGATGACGTGGGTATTCTTCTTCATCTGGCTCTTCATTGGCCTCATCATCTATTTCCTCTATAGCCGCCACCGCTCGGAGTTCGCCGGGTTGCGGTAGCTGCAGCGCAGAGACGCCATGAAGAACTGGCAGAAGGCCGCGCTCACGACGCTCGTCACGCTCACCATCGGCGGCGTGTATCTGGCCGTCGTCTTCGAGCACCGCCGGAATCCAGGTGTAGTGCGCCAGGCAAACCCGGAGGACAACGTCACGCCCGACGACGTCGCCGTCGTGCGCCTGAAGTTCATGACCAGCTTCGACGATGCGCTGAAGCTCGAAGGCACGAGCGTGTGGATGAAGAACGGTTACACGATGCCGTACTTTCCGTACCGGGACGGGCGGATCGTCTTCACGAAACGCATCGGCGTGATTCCGCCGGCGCAGCGGCTGGACGTCAAGAAGGTCATTAAAGCCGTGCCGCCGGCGGCCGTCGACGACGGCATCTCGCACGGAAACCGCCAAGTGGTGGCGATTTTCGCGCTGTCCGGAAGCCCGGACCTTTACGCTACGGCGATCGGCGTCATGGACGCGGAAGAGGAAGAGTACTTCTGCGACGTTCTGTTTTACTACGACGATCCGCACACCATCTACGACAACTGGCCCAGGAGCGTGTGGGCGGCAATCGATGCCCACCAGGTCATCCGCGGGATGAGCGAGCTCGAGACCCGGATGTCGATCGGCCAGAACCAGCAGGTGGACAGCTCCAGCGAGGGCAACCGGACCATCACCTACGATCAAGCCGGCAAGAAATGGACGGTCACCTTCGTCGATAACAAGACCACGGCGATCAAGATCGAATAACGGCGGACAGGTGCGCCGTCGTATGCCGCGCCGGGCACGCCGAAAGACGCACATACGTTCATGGAGTTCATGGATCTGCGCTACGTGTTTCCCAAGATGGAGAATGGACCGGCGCGTCTCGGCTACACTCAAGACGTGAGCGATATCCGGGGTTTTATCCGCCGCCTTCCAAAGGCCGAGCTCCATCTGCACCTTGAGGGCACGATAACGCCCGCGACGCTGATGGAGTTGAGCGCGCGCCACGACGGGATCCCCCTGACGCAACACGAAGCCGAGGCTCTCTACCGCTTCACGGACTTTACCCAGTTCATCGAGTCGTTCAAAGCGGTGACGCGGCGGCTGCGGGAGCCTGAGGACTACGAACTGGTGGCCTGGCGCATGATGCAGCGGCTGGCTGAACAGGGAGTGGTCCACGCCGAGGTCTTTATTTCGGTGGGCGTCATTTATATGTGGCGCAACTTCGACCCGCGGTGCTTCGAGCCAATCTTCGATGCGCTGGAGCGCGCCCGCGAGCGCGCCACGAGCGAACTGGGTTTCTCGCTCTATTGGATCTTCGACGCCGTGCGGCATTTTACGGTCGCGGAAGCGGAGCGCGTCTTCCGCAAGGCTGCGGGAATGCGCCAATGGTTTCCTTCCATCGTCGGCATCGGACTGGGCGGGGACGAGCGCATCAGCGGCTCAGAGCCGTTCCGCGCGCTGTATGAGCAGGCGCGCGAGGCAGGCCTGCGCCTGACCGACCACGCGGGCGAAACCATGGGACCGGAGGCGATCCGGGAAGCGCTGTCGATCGGAGCCGAGCGCATCGGGCACGCGGTCTCGGCCATTCGCGACGCAGAGCTGCTCGAGGAACTGAGGCGCCGGAGGATCGGGCTGGAACTGAATCCGACTTCGAACGTCCGCACCGGGGTTTGCCCGTCGTTCGCCGAGCATCCCTTGCGCCGCTATTTCGATCTTGGTCTGCTGGTTACGCTGAACTCCGACGACCCGGCCTTCTTCGGCTCCGATCTGGAGAACGAGTTCCTGCTGGCGCACACCGAGCAGGGGTTCACTCGCGAGGAACTGCGACGGCTCGCCGCCAACTCCATTGAGTCGAGCTTTCTTGCCCAAAGCGAAAAGGCCCGGTGGCTCGCCCAAATCGACACCACGGTGTGAGAATCGGCCGAGTTTTCCGCATCCCAAAATGCGGCCCCCGGAACAGAAACTGCGCTATCATGGAGGCACTGGAGGCTGTGTCCAATGCCCGTCGATCCGGAACCCGAACTGCCTGTTGAAGAATCCGCTGCGCCGCAGAAGGCGGGGTTGACCGCGTTGCGCGTTGTAACCTGGTTTTCGCTGGGGATAGCGGTGGCCGCACTGGGCATCTACGTGGGCAGCGAATTGCGGAACCGCTACCGGTTCAAGAAGCGCACCCCGTACGACTTCTACTCGAATGCCGGCTCGCAGCAGGCGAGCGAATTCGGCGTCGGAATCTGACGCCGCCAAGACCGATTTTCTGCCGCGCAATGCCGCCCTCGGGCGGCATTGTTGCGTTTGGCAGATGCCGGCTCACTTGGTTTCGATGAGCCGGATGCGCGCAGTTACGGCCCGTCCCTGCGTCTCACTGAAGGATCCGAACTGCGGTGAGTCAACCACATTATTGACGACGAGGGGATTCCCGCTGTTGGTGGCGTTTTCCAGCACGCCGCGCAGGCCCCAATACTGGCCGCGGAAATGGAACTTCCACTCGAGACCGGGGCTGAAGTTGGCGTAGGCGGGGAAGCGGTAGGCGCCGGCCGCTCCAACGACCTGATCGGCGGCGTCGACCGCGGTGAATGGGAAACCGGTGTGGCTGTCGATCAGGTAGACGAAGTCGAAGTGCCTCCTGAGTTGCGGAAGCGGCACGGGAAGCCAGCCCCAGGAGATGACGCGGTTCGGCGTGTCCCAGGAGAGCGGTCCGCTCTGCTGCGGCCCAAGCGGCGAGGGCGTGGGCCAATAATCGAGCGCCGCGTTAGTGCGCGCCGAGGAATGCGTGTAGGACACGTAGACCGTGTAGCCGTTTGCGAAGAGCCGGCGCAGATCGAACTCCTCGGAACTGTAATGGTCCGTGCGCGCGTCGGTCAGCAGGTAGTCGCCGGCGAGCGCGGATGCCCCGCTCTGGTTGGCGAAGGTAAAAACATTGGTCGTGCGCTTGTCGATGTAGTTGGCGCCGGCGAAGATGGACCCCGGCAGTTTGCGCTCGACGCCGACGCTCCAGTTCACCGCCCGGGGCTCGTGGAGCGCGCCGTCGTTGGCGGTGAACTCCGATTGCTGCACCGGACCGGTGGGCGTCACCCCGTCGGCCTCGTAGTACGTGTCGGAGCGAATGCCAACGAAGGTCTGGATCGGGTACTCGAGTTGCGTGTGCTCATAGTAGAGCCCGATGCCCGCCGAGATCTTTGTCTGGCTTCTGTCGCCGGGCGGAGAGTAAACGAGAGCCAGCCGCGGAGAGACGAGCGGACGGCGCACAATCTCGTCCCAGTCGAAGCGCAGCCCGGGCTCCGCAAGCCAACCTTTCGCAGGCTGCCAGCGATCCTGGAGGTAGGCGCCGATTTCGGCGTTGTGCATCGCGAAGGCCGGCGCCGATGCGAACTCGCTCTGCCGTAGCAGCGTTCCGTCCTCGCGCAGATAGCTCACCGGCGCGAGCGTCTGACTCTGGTCGAACGCAATGCGGTCCAGTTCGAGACCGGCCTTGAGATCGTGCCGGCCCAGCCAATGCCGCAGAGGCAGATACAAAGCCGCGGTTGCCTCCAGCCGCTGCGAGCGCCCCGACTGGCTCTCGAAGTAGCTGCCTTCGGAAAGCTCCGGTGTGATCTGGTACGGTGTGTCGCCGTGCGGCTCGAACCCGTCGCCGATGCGCACATACCCGAGCCCCAGATCGAGCAGCGAACCGCCCGAAAAGCTCTGCTGGTCGCGCGCAAACGGGAACCATGCGATGGTGTTGTGGTCAACGGTGCTCTGCCGCGGCGTGAGCGGCGAGATGCCCTCGTAGGGCGAGTGATAGTTGTTGTAGAGCAGCCCGGCGGTAAAGATGTTGGAGGGCGTCGGGTTGTCCTGGACCTTCACCAGATTGCTGCCGCGCACGAGCACGTCGTTATTGGCGTTGGCCGGCAGCTCGGAGATGTAGATGTTGTCGGCCTCCGTCTCCACGGCGTCGTACCACCACGCGCGGCCGCGCCGGAGGGGGCCTGAGAAGGTGAATCGCGGAACGAACTGGTCGAAGCGAATTCCGTTCAGGTCGCGAAACGACGGAATGAAGTTGGTGGCGTTGAAGCGGAACTTGTCGTCGCCCATGCCGGTATAGAGGGCGATCACTCCGCCGGTGGAGCGGCCGAACTCGGCCGGGTAGCGCGTCGTCTCGGAGTCGATCGACCGCACCGCGTCGGCGCTTACGCGCAGGCTGAGCGAGCCGCCGGCGGGCGCGCGAATGTCGAACCCGTCCATCGTGTCCAGCGTCTCCCATGTCTCCGATCCGGCCACATGCGCCTGTCCGGTCGCATCCTGCACCACGCCGGGATTGAAGGGCAGCAGATTGCGGATGTCGCGCGACTCCGAATAGGGAATGTTGACGATCTCCGGCGTGTTCAGCGTGCTCTCGTCGGAGACTTGTTCCACATCGATGCCTGGGCTCGACGCGGTGACGTTGACCTCTTCGCGCACGATCTGCACGTGGGCCAGCGTCACCTTCACGCTGCTCTGAGTCGCGTCGATGCCGCTCTCATCAGCCTGGTAGAATCCCGCTTTCTCCACGGCGATCCGGTACGGCTGCCGTTGCCGGAGCACCGCGGTGCAGCCTCCCGCGTAGTCCGTCCACTGGGCCGCCGGTTCAAGTCCGGGCTCGGCGATGGTCACTTGCGCGCCCTGAACCGCTTGGCCGTTCTCGTCGACAACGGTCACGGTGACTTGCAGACCGGGGCTCCGCTGCTGGGCAGCCGCGAGCGCGACACAGAGCAGCAGCGAAAGACCGGCAACCGACCACTGGGTACGATCAAGACGCGGCATCGGAGCAGATCGGGACGCGAAAGGTGCGTTCCCCCTCCACACCAGTTTATCGCCGGGTTGGACTACAAGAGTCATACGAGGAAATAGACGCCCGGCTCAGCGGGAAGCGTGTTTGAGGAGCTGCATGTTCCACCCGCCGGGGTTCAGCGGAATCGTCATCAGCGTTCCCGGCGGCGCCGCATCGAACCGCGCGGCATACTCCGCGAATTTGAAATCCTCCAGCGCGGACTGCCTCCAGTCGCGGACGACGCCGACGCACAGGGCGCATAGAAGCACAATCGACAACTTGCGAAGCCATCCGATTCGGCTGCGCGCAGCCCATAGAATCGACCAGTCGCAAGCGAGCGTGGGAAAGAACCAGTAACGCATGCCGGGAATCCCGAGAAGCTGCTGCCACCGTGTCTGTCCGGGTGGGGAATAGATCGTCGGGGAGACCAGCGATGCGGCCAAAATGATGGCCGAGAGCACCAGAAACAGCCGCATCTCGAATCCCGTCCGGGCAAAGCAGATCGCGCCGAACAGGGTGCCAGCGACCGCGATTCCGGCGAGCAGTACGACAACTGCCGGGCGGGCGTGCGCGGCCTGACCGTTGCTCCCCAGTAATGCGGCAACGCAAAATGTGCCCACCGAGAATGCGCGAAAACAGCGGCAGGCTGGCTCCGAGAGGGCTGTGTATCCGTCCCGCCGGATCGATAACCAGGAGACACCACGCCTGCACCAAGCCGCACACCGCCAGCACGCTCGCCTGCACCCAGCGCCACGCGACACGGCGCCTCCACGCCACACACAACGCGATTGGGAATAGAAAGATGCAGAACGGTCCCGTCAGGCCGGCGAACACGAGAAAGCAGAGACTGGCGATGCGTCCCTCCGCGCTTTTCGCCGGAGACGCCACAAGCAACAGGAATGCACTGAGCGCCAGAACCCATTGTGAATTAGTGATGCCGTAACTGATTTCGGAGCAATTGGGCAACGCAAGGTAAACGCCCGCCAGCCAGAACCGGTAACGCAAACTCCCCCACCCGGCGGACCGCGCGCCGAGCAGCAGATTCACGGGAAGAGCCTGAATCGCGATTGCGATCAGGTTTGTGATCAGCGGAGCCAGAGTCAACGGCGCGAGGAGCGCAAACGATGCCGCCAGGCGCGGCGCCAGGTGGAAGTACCCGTCGTAGGCGCGAAACAGCGCCGGCCACCAGCCGAGGTTATACGCATCCGCAAAAAAGACACGGCCATCCTCGGCCCAGAACTGAGCGTGCAACACGGCGTCGGGCCGGCGCACGAGCATCAGGAGGCAGGCAAAAAGGAAAATCGCTCCGTGCTGCCAACCTTTGAGCTCTACCGGCGGCCTTTCGTGTTGGGTCATTGCGTCCATTTCGTTTTGCGGTCCCGCCTTGTCGTTGGCGCGCGCCGCGTCATCGGTTGCTGTGTTTCACGAGCCGGATACTCCAGCCATCCGGGTTCTCGGGAATAACCACGACCGTTCCCGGAGGCGCGGCATCAAAGGCGCGCGCGGATTCGGCGAAGTGGAGGTCCTTGAAACGCTGGAGCTTCCAGTTAGCCACGACGCCCAGGCACATTGCACACAACAGAATCACCGATGCTGCTCTCAGAACCGGGCTTCCGGCGCGAACACACCACACCAGCGACCATGCAAATGCGAGCGAAGGGAAGAACCAGTAGCGGACGGCGGTTTCTGTCGCCAGCAGCGGCCAAACAGCGGGTCCCGGCGCCGGAATCGGCGTATGCGACAGGAGAGAAGCCGCAAAGAGCATTCCCGCCAACAGAAGGAAGAGCTTCATCTCACGAGTCGATTTGAGCAAGCATCCGGCGGCGATGAAAGCTCCAACGGCGACGGCGCAAAGCAAGAGGATGAAGACTCCCTTTCCGGGCATGGCGGCCACGGGGATGCGGCCGAAGATCGCGCCGAGAATCACGTTGCCTCCGAGAATCCGCACCAGCAGTACGGGGCTGGCGCCCAGCGGCGGATGGCCCCGTCCGGTGCGGTCGAGGACGAGCAACGCATAGGCCTGGACAAGGCCGCACAGAACCAGCATACCCGCCGGCGCCCAGCGCCAAAGGGCACGCCGTTTGCGCGCTGCGAGAATGGCAATGGGGAGCAGGGGGATGCAGAACGGCCCCGATAGCCCGGAGAGCAGGATGACGGCTGAATCGAAGATGCAGCCAGCCCAGCTCCGCGGCGGCTGGGCCACGAGCAGCAGAAAAGCACAGAGGGCGAGCAGCCACTGCGCATTGGTGATTCCGAAACCGATTTCGCCGAGATTGGGCAGCGCCACGTAGGCGGCGGCAAGGAGCGCCCGGAAGCGCAAGGGTCCCCAGCCCTCGGAGCGCGCGCCGATGAGCAGATTGACGGGCAGCGCCTGGACGGCGAGGCCGGCGAGGTTCAGCACCAGAGGCGCCAGCGCCAAGGGCGCCAGCAATGCCAGCGCCGCACCGAGGCGGGAGAAAGTCTGGAAGTATCCGACTTGCGTGCGAAACAAGGCATTCCACCAGCCCAGGTTATAGGCGTCGGCAAACCACACGTGGCCGTCCTCGGCGTAGAACTGCGCATGAAAGACGGCCTCGGGCCGCCGCGCGAGCAGAACGGCGCAGGCCAGCAGGAACACGGCTGCGTGCCGCCAGGAGCGGAGTGCAATTCGCAGGATGAGCGGTGCGCGGCCTTCCATTGCTCCCCGGCTTCCCTTCAGAAGCTCGGCGGCTGGTACACGCCGAGCCGGATCGACTCGCTGAGAATCTCGCGCGCCCGGGCTCGGAACGCGGTGAGATTCGCCGTTTCGTGTGGAAAGGGGAGCACCGGCCCGCCGCTTGCCGGCTTCCCAGCCGATTGTTCGAATGCAGCCATTCCCGCGATGGCATCGCGCTCGCGCCGCGCCAGGTTCAAATAGCCGATCTCGTCCATGCAAAGCGAGAAGAGCACCGCTACGGCCGCCATAGCGAGATATGGAGTGTTGTTGAGCAGCGCCCCGCGGCGGTGCTGCACGAATTCCTCGGCCACGGCGGCCCAGGCGAAGATCGCCAACAGCACGCCGTAGATGGTGTAGCGGGGCTCCAGGCTTTGCGTCAATCCGAACTCCGAGCGCAGCCCGGCCACGCCCAGCGCCGTAAGCAGCACAAACAGTACGGAACAGGAGACGAACGGATTCCGGCGGCCGTAGCCGCGGCGCGCCAGCCAGCCGAACAGCGCGAGGAGAGACGCGCCCAACGCGAGGCTGATTCCTATGCTGAGGGCCGACTTGCCGGCGATGGCCCCGGCGTTGCCCGCAAAGGCAATTGCGTAGTCCGGGCGCAGATGCAGCAGCGCGGAGAAGACCGAGCCGTGCGACGGCGACTGCGACGACATGGGATTGTAGCGGTATGCATAGGCTGCAATGCAGACTGCCGAGACAGCCAGCCAGCCCGCAGCCCGGACAAGCCTGCGCCGCAGGCCCAGGACCAGCAAGCCCAACGGAAGAAGCAGAAAACCGTTGCCCGAAGCGGCGATCGCCAGCGCATAGAGAACCAGCGCGGCGGCAAACGACTTGCGCGAAGGCCGCAGTAGACATCCAATCGCACCCAGCGAGAAGACGACGACCCAGAGATTCTCAAGCGAGGCCATGGCCCAGTCGAGCGTCTCCCAGTAGCTCAACTGGAAGAGCAGCCAGGCCACGGGCACGAAGAACGCGAGCCGCCGGGCGAAGTCTTTCTCGGCGGGCAGGAACATGCGCCACAGAATGAGCGCCAGCACCAGCACGGCGCTCGAACCGAGCACGCAAAGGCAAGAGAAGTTCACGTGGCCGACAAGAGCAAACTGCGCCCAGGCCACGCCGTGCGCGAAGAACAGCTTGTACTCGTTGTGCTGTGCCGCCAGAAAAGAGAGCAAGCGGGCCGCGGCCCCCTTTTGCTGTACAACCTGATTAAGGAATCCGAGCAGCGCGTCGTAGTCGTCCAGGACGGGGAGATTCACGAGGCAGCGGAAGAGGATGCCGTAGAAGAGCGCGGCAGGCAAAGCGACGAAAAGCGCCGGAACCGTCGCTCCGGCCGTGGATCGCTTTTCCAGCATGGGCGCGCTCATCGCCTGCCTCACGACCGCTTTTCGCCTTGCGTATAGTACCGCGGGGTCAGCTTGCGGCCCTTGGCTTCGAAGCGCGCCGAGCGGCGAATTCCCAGCTTGTGCGCCACAAAGCTCATGGTGGTGGCCAGAACGCCCAGCCCGTACTTCACGCTGCGCTTGAAATTGATCGACGAGGCCTCGGCAAAGTACTTCGTAGGGCACGAAATCTCGCCGATGCGGAAGCCGAACATCACGGCCTGGGCGATCATCTGGTTGTCAAAGACGAAGTCGTCGGAGTTCTCGAGCAGGGGAAGCGTCTCGAGAAGCTGGCGCGAAAAAGCGCGGAACCCGGTGTGGTATTCGGACAATTTGACGCCGAGAAAGAGATTCTGGAACGCGGTAAGGGCGCGGTTGGAGACATATTTATAGAACGGCATTCCGCCCTTGAGCGCGCCGGCGCCGAGAATCCGCGACGCCAGAACCATGTCGTAGACGCCGCTGGAGACCATTCCGGCCATGGCCGGAACCAGCAGCGGTGTGTACTGGTAGTCGGGATGCACCATGACGACGATGTCGGCGCCGGCGGCCAGCGCCTCGCGGTAGCAGGTCTGCTGGTTGCGCCCGTAGCCGTAATTGGCATCGTGAACGAAGGTCTGCACGCCGAGCCGACGCGACAGCTCCGCGGTCTTGTCCTTGCTGGAGTCGTCGACCAGGATCTTGATGTCGACCACGTCGGACAGCTCGCGTACGGTCTGCTCCAGCGTCTTCTCGGCGTTGTAAGCCGGCATCACGACGGCAATTCGTTTTCCGTTGATCATTTCCCGAATCCCTCGGCCGCTTGTGCGCCGCCAGACCGCGAACGGGCATCGCATCTCCGCGGGTGTCCCCGCGGACCCGGCTCACCTGCCCGCGGCCTACTGCGTCACAGGATACGGCGAGATGCGCGCCGGAATCGCGTCCGGCTCAACCAGCCACACCTGCCTGCTGCCGTAATAATGGATCAATTCCAAATTATCGGTAGCGCCCATTTCCCTTGCCCATACGACTTTGGAGCCATCGATATCGGCGCCGTTGTACACCCATTCGTCCAGCGGATTGTGGTCGGGACCGTAACGCACGATGGCCAGTTGCCCGCCGGGAAGCTGATCCAGGCGCGCCTCGATCTGGGCGCGTTCCACGCCATAGTGCTGCGGCCCGAACCAGGTGAAGTTCCAGTTACTCGGCGGCCACTCGGGAGGAGCGATGCCGAGCGGCTGCGCGAAGAGCCGCACGCCCGCCAGCAGCACGCACACGGTCATCGCGTAGCGCACCATGGCCAGGCCCACTGGCTTGCCCTCCGGCTTCCACACCCGGAGATGCCGCATCATCTGCAAGCCGATGGCATAGAAGGCTGCGGTGAAGGGCGAGACATAATGCGCGAGAAGGTAGATCTCGATCGCCATTCCGGCGGCGAGCACACAGGCGGCGATCACCAGGAAGCGAATGCGCCGGTCGAGAAACACGCGGCGCACCATGAGGAGCGGAATGAGAAAGAGAAACCCGGCGTAAAACAGGAACGTGAACCCGACTTTCTCCAGCGTGTGCGGCACAAAGCCTTTGAGAGAGTGGATCTGGGTATAGAAGCCCATCTCACCCTTTTCCTTCTCGTAGAAGCTGCGGATCGCGGCGTGGCGGTAGGCGGGCTCGGACCGCGGCTGCTGCCAAACAAAGTATGGCGCGATGGCGTAGGTGGCGCGGTTAACCGCGTAGGGCGGAGTGAGCGGATTTCCGAAGGCACGCAGGTCGTAGTAGCTCATCCAGGCGGCCGCGGCAATGACAATCAGCAGTGGTGCGGCAGCCAGACGCGCTAGCGCAGCGGGCTTCGGCCGGTTTTTACCCTTCACCATCCAATGAACCAGCGCAACCGCAACCGGCAGGCAGAGCAGACAGCCGTCGTATGGCCGGGTGATGGCCAGAGCAGCCATCCCGATCCCCATCAGCAGCGCGTAGCGCATGCGCGGGGTGCGCTTCAGGCGCGGCAGCGCGCCCAGGACCAGCGCGCCGCTCAAGGCGCAAAGCGATCCGCCCGCGTGATAGGTATTGGTCCAATAGCTGAACAGGCCCAGGCGCAGCACGGCGATGATTCCGCCCAGCAGCGCCCAGTTTGCCGGTAACCAGGCTTGCAGCATCCAGCAGGTAGTCGCGCACATCAGCGCGCTCGCGATCAGCAGGCCGATCCACGGATCGCCGAAGACGAGCCGGCTGGCGGCCAGCAGCAGTCCCTGGCCGGGAAAGTACATCGACTGGTAGGTCGGCTGCATTGTGATGTGGATGCTCTCGAAATGCGTCCACATCGCGGGAGTGGGATTGGCGAGGCGTCCGTGAAGGAACGTGTCGGCCGCCAACAGGAAGCTGAAGTCGTCGGGGCAAAAGGGAAGCGGAACGGGATAGAGAGGCAGAATGGCCAGGCGCAGCAGGATCACGCTGAGACCGACCGAGGCAACGGCCAGCGTGCGCCGGTGGGCCAAACGCGCGAAGGCCCACTCGATGCGCGCGAAAACGCCGGCGCCAAATCGCGAAAAAGCGAACGCCGACGCGACCGCGATCGCTGTCAGGCCGCATTCGAGGACCAACAGAGCTGTGTTTGGCTGATTGGCGGAGGGCAGCAGCATCATCCGATCGGCAAGCAGAATTCGGCAGAGATCACCGCGATTCTACGACATTCGCGGCCACGCCTCAGCAGGGAACGGCCAGCCCGAACCCGCTTCGTCACCCTGCCACGCCAAAAAATCCGGGAGAGCACGAGCCAGCGGCAGAGGCGATTGCCGGCCCATCTCTCCCGGAAGAAAGGGCAAACTTGCCGTGGCGCGGGCCGCGGCCAGCATTGCCGCGGTCCCGCCATCCCACCTGTCCCGGTCCGCTCGACTAGGCGAGCGAAGAACTGACGTTGTTAAAGACCCCGCTAACGGCCGAGGGAACGTGTCTGACGCCAGCGATGCAGCTCAGCGCAATCAGCGTTGTAAGCAGCGCATACTCGACCAGATCCTGACCGCCATCGCTGTCCCTCAGCTCCTGGAGCCACAGCCACGCTTGAAAGACTACTTTTCCCAACCGGCTGATTTCACCTCACCGACGATTTCCAGAAGATTTCGAGATGACTCGCACGAACCCAGTTCCGGCGCATGGATCGCTCTCGATCGAACTCCGGGAACTCAAACCGTCAAGCGATGCAGAAGAGCAATGAGTGGGGATCTTCCCGGCGCCGGGCCCGCCGATTTCTTTGCCGGAACTGCCAACCCTTGGGCGGGCGATTCACCGCGGCAAGGGAGCCGATGCTGGCCCGATCCGCAAGCAGGTTTCGGCCGGGGAAGGAATCAACGGCCTGGTGTTACGCCAGCGAAGAACTGATGCTATTGAACACGTTACTCACGCCACTGGCGACATTGCTGATACCAGCGATGCAAACCAGCGCGATCAGGGCAACCAGCATCGCATATTCGACCAGGTCCTGACCCTCTTCGCCGTTCTTCAGGTTCTGGAATTTCGCGTACAGGTGCAAGAGTGTTTTGCTCATCGGTAGTCTCTCCCCTCGGTGAATTTCCTGCCTGAGCCGGCTTTCGGCGCGCGGCGCGCAACATTCCCCTCGCGAGCGGCTGCCCGCATCTTTCACCGTTCAAGGAAATGATTGACCCAACAAGAGCCTGCGCTATTGGCGTCTTCCCGGCGGTTCGTGCTTCTGTTGTTCGGTTGCGTCAACCTAGGAGGGAGAGCAGGCACCGGCGTCAGGGCCGATGCGCCGCTCTCCCACGAAGATGCCGACGCGCTGAATGGCTCGGAAGGCAATTACGCCAGCGAAGAACTGATGTTGTTGAACACGGTGTTGACTGCACTCGCGACATTGTTGACGCCGGCGATGCATACCAGCGCGATGAGCGCAACCAGCAGCGCATACTCGACCAGGTCCTGTCCTTCTTCCCGGTTCTTCAGGCCCTGGAGCTTCACGTAAAGATTCAAAAGTGTGTCACGCATCTTCGTTTCCCCCATCTGAGATTCCGGCCTCGGCCGGTGAATCGCGCTTCCACTTTCTTTGGCGCATGGTTCGGACAGGAGCGACTGCTCCGTTTCCCCGTCCTTGTGCGATTGCCGTTTGCTCAGCCTTCAGAGCAGTTGAACTCAGGCAGGAGGACGCGTCTCGCCTTGAGGCTGAGCCGCGTCCCCTCCTGCGAAAAAGCTGAGGTTCTGGGTGCGTCGTGTCTGAAAGGAACTACGCCAGCGAAGAGCTGATGTTGTTGAACACGATGGTCACCGCGGAGGCAACCTTGTTGACGCCGGTGATGGCCGCCAGAGCAATCAGGCAAACCAAGAGGGCGTACTCGACCAGATCCTGACCTTCCTCGCGGTTCATCAGGTTCTGAAGTCTCACATAGAGGGCCAGAAATAGATTATTCATGTAGTTCTCTCCGAGAGTTCAAAGTCCCAGCCTCAGCCGGGCACCCTGAACCTTGCATCTGGCGTGCCAATCCAGGAAAAAATAGTTGTCAATTTAGAATCAGTGCTTTGCAAAAGAAGCTGCTCTGGAAATCTTTACCGACTGTAACCCCCGGTATACAACCGCTGCTCCATCGACCTGCTCCGTATACATGGCCTGCTCGCATCGCGGTGCAGATCGCGAACTCCGGGCCGGGAAATCGCGGGAGCTTCGACGGCCGGCACATCCCCGGCAGAGGATCGCGGCCGCCACGGCGGCTCAAGCGCGCTCAGCACAATTGGCAGCACCGGCAGCCTCAGCGTCTCCCGTAGAATAGCCTCCATGGCCAGCAGGCAGGATCAGGCGCCGGCGCAGGAGCGGATCGACGTTGCTCAAGTTGGCATCGCGGTCGTGGCGGGACTGGCGCTTGCTCTGACGACCCTTCTGATCTTCGCCGTGCCGGTGGCCGGCAAATTGGCCGGCTCGCGCGATTTCGTCTCCTATTGGGCCACGGGCCAGCAACTGGTCCGCCACGGCGATCCCTACGATCGCGCGGCCGTCGCGGCGCTGGAGCACTCCGCCGGACTCGATGCGCGGGCCGTTCTGATCATGCGCAACCCGCCCTGGGCGCTGCCGCTCGCCTACCCTCTTGGGTTTCTGGGACTCCGGGTCGCCGCCGTCCTGTGGACCCTGCTTCTGCTGGCGTGCCTGCTGGTCTCGGTCCGCCTGGTTCGCGAGTTGCATGGCTCTCCCCCCAATCGCATCCACTGGCTTGGTCTTTCCTTCACGCCGGCCCTGATCTGCCTGACCATGGGGCAGACATCGCTGTTCGCTCTGCTGGGCCTGATCCTGTTTCTGCGCTGGCACGGCCGCCGCCCCTTCGCCGCTGGCGTGGCGCTTTGGCTTTGCGCCCTCAAGATCCATCTGTTTCTTCCCTTTGCCGCCGCGCTGGCCGTTTGGATCGTCGTCACGCGCGGCTACAAGCTACTGGCGGAGCCGGCGGGGCGCTGGCTCTGAGCAGCGGCGCGGCGTTCCTGGTCGATCCGACAGCCTGGAGCGGTTATCTCCGCACGATGCGTTCCCCGGCGGTCGAGAACGACTTCATCCCCAGCCTGGCCGACGCCATGCGCCTACGGCTGCTGCCCCAAGCCGTTTGGCTGCAGTACCTGCCTGCCGCGCTCTGCTGCCTGTGGGCGGCGGCGTACTTCTGGCGCCGGCGCGCCCGGTGGGACTGGCTCAGTTGCAGCGGCCCGCTCATGCTGGTGTCGCTGGTTGCGGCGCCGTACTGCTGGTTCTACGACCAGTGCCTGGCGATTCCCGGCCTTCTGAATGCCGCCTACGCGACCCGCTCCCGAAGCCTGCTGGCCATTCTCGCGCTGGCCATTCTGGCCGCCGATTTCGAGATCTGTTTCGTTCCCGTCATCTCTCCGCTGTGGCTGTGGACCGCGCCCGCGTGGCTTGTGTGGTTCCTTTTCGCGCGCGCCTCGGGCAAGCCGGCGCCGCCGATATAATTGCGATGATCGACCCCAGAGAGGCCTCAGGACGGTGAAGAAAGATCGCGAAGTCACGATGCTGCTGATCGCGATCGCGTGCGCTTTGAGCGGACTCTTCTCCACGCTGTTTCTCTGCGTGATGCCGTTCGACCGCAACGTCGTTACGCGGCGCGACTTCATCGTCTACTGGGCGACCGGCCAGGAGCTTGCCCATCACGGCAATCCTTACGACGCCGACGCGCTGAACCGCATCGAGCGCGAGGCCGGCTTCCAGGGCGGGGGGTCCTTTTACATGCGAAACACACCCTGGGCCCTGCCGCTGGCGGTGCCCCTGGGCTACGTGGGGCCGATGGCTGCGGCGCTGCCGTGGTCGCTGGCGATGCTCGGCCTTCTGGCGGCTTCGGTTCGAATTCTCTGGAAGCTCTTCGGCGGCGCGGCCAGCCACTTCGACTGGCTCGGCTACTGCTTTCCGCCGGCGCTGTTCTGCGTCATCCTCGGCCAAACCTCGGTCCTGCTTGTCTTCGGGCTGTCTTTCTTCCTCCGTTACCACAAAAGCCGTCCGTTTGCCGCCGGCGCCGCGCTCTGGTTCTGCACCATCAAGCCGCACCTGTTTCTTCCTTTCGCACTGGTGCTGCTGGTCTGGATCTTCGTCTCGCGGAGCTATCGCATTCTGGCCGGCGGCGCGGCGGCGTTCGCGGCAGGAGCGCTGTTGACGACCTGGATCGATCCCCAGGCCTGGAGCCAGTACGCCTACTACATGCGCACCTCGGTGATCACGCGGGAATTTACTCCGTGCCTGGGCGCGGTTCTGCGCGACTCGATCCATCCCGCCTGGGAGGGTCTGGCCTTCGTTCCCGCCGCGATCGGCTGCCTGTGGGCGGTGGCCTGGTTCTGGCCGCGGCGGCACGCTTGGGACTGGCTCGACGACGGCAACCTGCTCGTGCTGGTCTCGCTCTTCGTTGCCCCATTTGGCTGGATCTTCGATCACGCCGTGGCCGTACCCGCGATTCTGTTCGCGGTCTCCCGCAACGCTTCACAAACCCTGCTGACGATTCTTGCGCTGCTCTATATCGCGGTCGAAGCTCAGATCATCTCGCGCTTCGGGCTGCACTCGGCGATGTATCTGTGGCCGGCGCTGGCGTGGGTGGCGTGGTATCTCTTTGCGCGCGCCTCTTCCCGCCGCGCGCCGGTCGTAGACGCAGCCTGAGCTTCTAGACGTTGCCTTCCTCGGTGGGAGCCGGACCGATCTCGACCGTGTCGCCGCGCTCGGTTCGCGTCTCGCGGATCGTCCCTGCGGGCAGTTCCAGGATGCTGTGCGCGGTGAGGCACGCCGACAGACGCCAGGGAGCGACGCTGTGGCGCACCTTCTTCACCCGGTTCCTGCGGTCGAGATAGACGAGATCGATGGGGAAGCGCATGAAGAAGGTGTGCACGGACTCGCAGGGAGCGATCCACAGCCCTCCGCCGGGCTCGATGCGGTCGCGGCCAAGCAGCCCTTTCCGGCGCGCGGCGCTCGAGCGCGCGGCTTCGAGCCGCGTGGCCAGAAGCGTGCCGCGAGTCACGTTCAGAACCTGCAGAGGACCTTGTGTGTCTGGATTTTTCTGCGGCATTTAGGCTCCTTTCACGGCGTCGTGAGACTTCTCAGCGTGCGCCAGGTGAACGCCGGCGCAGAGATAGAAAACTCCCAGGAGAAGAATGGCGAGGGGCGCAGGGAAGATCTGCACCGCGGTCAGCGCCTGGCCGCCCAGCCAACTGGCCGGCGGAGGGATGTTTCGCAGGACGGAGAGCGCGGCGGTCCAAACCAGATCTCCGGTAAACAGAAATGCCGTCGCGGTGACAGCAAGGGCGGCGCGCGCGATCCATTTGCTCGCCGCCTGCAGATGGACGCAGGCAGGAACCGCGAGGAGGATCAGTTTGGCGTCGTGAACGTGGTGATAGAAAGGCAGCACGGATAGGGCCGCCGCCGATGCGATCAGAATCCACGCGCCCTGGGGCGAGGGACGGGAGCGGGCGACTGAAAATCCCCAAGCCAGGAGGAGACATGCGCAGACCGCATAGGTGATCGGCTGGTAGAGATGGGGGTCCTCGAAGAAGACGCTGACCACCGCCTGCAGATTGACCAGCATGTCGATGCCGTGGCTGCCCCCGGAACGAAGTCCGGGGTCGCAAGGGCCGCCGGGACCGGCGAACCACGCCAGGTTGGCGCGCATTTCGCTCAACCAGTGGGGGGCGACCCGCCACACCCACACCAGTGCCGGCAGACCGATCAGGGCGGTGGCTGCGAGAGTCTGCAGTGCGCGTTTGCGGTAGACTCCGCCCGCCAGCAAGAAATAGACCCAGATCAGCCAGGCGTTATGCGGCTTGATGGCAAGGCTCAGAGCAAAGCAAAGGACTCCGGCCAAGACATAGCGATTGCGCAGAAAGCACCAGACCGCGACGGCGCACAGGCCCACCGCGATGCCCGCCGCGTTGCCGAGGACCATCGTTGCCTGACAGTTGGCGAGCAGGAAGCCGATCAGCGCTCCGGACAGGAGCGGCGCCGAATCCGCGCAAAAGCTCCAGACAAGAAACGCCGCGAAAATCATAGAGCCGGCGATGAGCGCCATCCAGAGGATGTGCGCGGGACCCCAGGGAAGGATCGCGATCGGCGCGGTGACGGAAAACGTGGCCGGAGGATAGCCGAGACGGGTCATGAATGCGCGTTCCCGCGCGATGCTCCAGATGCGGTCCCCGCCCTCGGCCTGAAACACTTTGAGAACGTCGGCCTGGTTGTAAGGATCTCCGTGCTGGAGGAGGCAGCGGGAGGGGAAATAGACCACTCCGAAGTCGACCATGGCAACCGGAGAGGAGCTCTCGAGAGCAACCCCGAGCAGCACGAACACCAAAGCTCCAAGCATCAGAAGAATCAAGCCATCGCGTCGGGCCCCCGTCATCCGGCTTGGGTTCTTGGCTTCGAGACTCATGACGCTCATTGCGGAGTGGAACACTTTGCTGAAACGATGAGCAGATTTCTTGCGCTGCGGAGCGCCGGCAACCGCGATCCGCGGGCGACGCGTCAATCTCTATTGCTGGGGAGTGCCAGCGCCCGCCGAAGCTCCGGCTCCTCCGCCGCTATTAATCACCGTTCCGCCGGTTCCGAATCCGCCTTTCCCGCCCTCGATCAGCAGCGGCTGCTCGGGCTTCATGCTTTCCACCAGCTTCTCCACCGGAATTGTCGGCGGAGCCGGCGGCAGGGTGTTCTCCGCGGTCTTGGCATCCGGTTGGTGCGTGGGGATGTTCGAGTTGGGCGGCAGGTACTTGTCGGGATAATGCAGGTCCGGCGGCGGTGCGCCAGCCGCGAGCGGCGCCACGATCTCCGGCGTGACAATCACGATCAACTCGGTGTCGGTCTTGGTCCTCGATTCGGACTGGAAGAGCTTGCCGAGGATCGGAATATCGCCGATGAATGGAATCTTCGAGAAGGTATCGGTAACGTTCTTGTCCAGCAGGCCGCCGATAATGAAGCTCTGGCCGTCAGACAGCTCCACTTCGGTGTTGACTTTGCGCGTCGTGATTCCCGGCACCTCGAAGCCGGAAATCTCCACTTCGTGGCTGTAATCGAGCGCGCTCACTTCCGGCGCCACCTGCAAGCGGATGGTTCCGCGCGGGGTGATGGTGGGAATGAAGTTCAGACGGATGCCGTATTCCTTGAACTCGATGCTGACCGCGGCCGTCCCCCCCGAAGTGCCCGACACCACGGGATAGGGAAACTCTCCGCCGGCCAGGAAGCTCGCCTCCTTGCCGTTCGTCGCCATGATGTTCGGCTGCGCCAGCTCCTGCACTACGTTCTTGGTCTCCAGAGCATGGATATCAGCGCCCACGTTCAGGCCGGGAAAATAGGCAAAAATGCTCCCCTCCTGGCTAAACGTCGCCGACCCTGCCGTTCCCGAGACCCCCCCCGAACTGGACGAGGTACTGCTGTTCGAGATGCTCGGCGGTGAGAACTGGCCGGCCGAGACCCCGCCAATCGCATCTCCCAGACCAAGGTCGAACAGGTTGATGCCGAGCTGCTTGGCCAGGCTGCGATCCACACTGGCGAATCGCACCTTGAGAAGGATCTGCGGATCGGACTTAGGAATGGTTACGTCGAGAAGGTTGACGACCTTGCCGGCCGACGAGGCGATCTTGACCGCGCGCGCCGAACTGTCCAGGTCGTTCACCGTTCCGCGCAGGAAAATGCTGTTGTTGCTGAAGCTGACCCGGATGGTCTGGCCGGGCAATTCGGACCTGAGCTCGCGGCGAATGGCATCGAGGTTGTCGGCCGAAATCGCAGCCGGTGGATGCACCTTGACATTGAAGAACTGGCGCCCGCCGTGAATATCCCAAATGATCAGGCTGGTTTCGCCGGCCAGCTTGCCGTCGATCATGATTTCGGTGGGGCTGATGGCCGTGGCTTCGGCAACCTCGCCCAGTCCGACGGCGACGCGCTGGATGGGCTGCGCACAATCCACCAGCACCGATTTGCCCACGGCAACCGACAACTCGTTGGTTGAGTCCTCATAACTAGTCTCGGCTGCCGGCGGCACAGTCGCCGCGGCTTGCGCAGGCGCCGGCACCGCCGCGGGCGCGCTCTGCGCCCAGACGGCCGGCGCAGCGCCGATGGCCAATGACAGCGCGCTCAAAGATACGATGGTGAACCGAATCTTCGCTCTCAATGCTGTCCCTCGGGTGGTGCGAACTTCTCTTCGGTGACTTTCGATCCGTTGATCACGACAATCGAAAAGGGCTTGGGCGCCGGCTTGCGGGCCTTGCCTGCGGCTCCAGCCCTGGGTGCAGGAGCCGGCGGCTCGCCAAATAGATTCCCCATGGCCGTTTCCGGAACCTTTGAAATCTGGGTGTCGAGCGGATTGCGCAGCACCAATTGAATCTTGAGCGAGTTGCTGGCCAGGCTGAGGGTTTCGGCCTGCTCGGGAGTCACCAGCAGGTTGACGACCTGCACCTGTTGCGGCTTGCCCTCCGCATCCCTCTGGATGTCGGTGCCGGCGGAAAGGACCTGGATGTTCTGCAGGATGGTCTTGGTCACCACTCCTTGAGTAGCGCCCGCGGCTCCCGGCGGATTCCCTGAAACGAGCACGTCGACGCGCATGCCCGGAATGACGAAGCCGGCTACACCCACCACCTCATCGACCCTCACCGCGCAAGCTCGCATCCCCTGCGGAATGGTTGGCGCCAATCCGCCGCCGGAGCCGATACCTGCCAATTGGCTGTCCATAATCGGCTCGCCCTGGTAAATCTCGGTCACCGCGCCGCGGCCGATGGCTTCTTCCGGCTTTAGAATCGCGCCTTTGGGCGCCGCGCCCGCCATGGTCATGGTTGTCAGGTCGGCGGAGGTGATCACCGCTCCCAGGGGAATGTTCTTTGCCGCCGCGACGACCTGCGTTGTCGCTTGGGGCTTCGACGCATCCATTCTGCCGCTCACCAGGCGATAGACCGCCCAGGCGCAGAGTCCGGCGATCACCATTGCGACCAGGAGGATCGTGATGAGTCTTCGGTTCATCCCTCTACCGCTGGAGCCGGCTCGCGCCGACTCCGCCTTTCTCCGCCTGTCCCAAACCCTGCGACGGACAGGTCCGTCTCGAACCTCTCCGGAATCTCCGCACTTCGCCGGCGCGCCTCATCGATCTTCTTCCGCCGATTCGGCAATCCTTCTTTCGCCGCTGCGAACCAGCTTCCGCGGGTTCCCGTTTCCCGAAGATGCCGCGCACTGTGCGTTGCGCTCACTCCTTTCCCTGGAGTGAGTGCGCGCAGTGCGGTTTCAGTGTATTCCCGGAAACCAAAACAAAACCCTCCAGATTCGCCGTTGCGCCCCGATGAGGAATCAAAAGTGCTATGGGGGAAAACATCGCAATGAGCGATTCTGAACATGACGACCATGGCTCCCCGGAATGGAACATACCGGATTCCTGCGGCATCCGTTCACGGTGAGCCGAACTGCGACCAGTTTATCCTGCTTTCAATTCACGGTCGCCCGCGGCGTCTGCATCTTCCGTGTTATGGAGGAACCAGCAAATACACGCTGGGCAGTCGATTCTCTCGCGCGGCTTCTTGCGGATTTCGATTCGAGAGATCGTCGCTCGCCGGTAAGACAGCCGTGAAGGGACACCGCGGCCGATGATGTCTTTCCACACCATCTCGCTGTTCACCGAGCAGACGGGGCCGGGACCGCGACCCACGTCCTTCGCGGCATCCATCTTCTTTCACGGGCTGGCAGCGGCGGTGGGCTGGTTCAGCATCGCGTACACGCCGCCCATCGCCAAGGTGACGACGGAGCACTTCGCGATGCGCCAACTCGATCTGCACACTCCCGATGCGCAGAAGCGCGCGGCTGCTGCCCGCCTCGCTTACCCACGCCCGAATTCTGGCGCGCATGCGCCGGCTTCCAACGGCAAAGCGCCGCCGAGCGTTCCAGCTTTGCGCCAGGTTGCGGAAACCAGGCGCGGCCCGCAGACGCTCATCCAGGCCGACATTCCGAATCCCATCACGCTCACCGAGCAGATCCCCGTGCCGCAGGTTCTCATCTGGTCGCCTAGCGCGACGCCGGTCAAGAAAATCGTTCCGCCGATGCCGCAGAAACCGACTGCGGCCGACGTGACGCCAACGGCGGAGCGGCCCAACGAGGAAACGACTTTGGCCGATGTCAACATCTCCGCCAGCTTCACGCCTTCGCCAAAGCCCATCGTGAGCGCAAGCACCACTTCACCGGTCCAGATCCACGCTCCAGATCCGGTGCAACTGCCTCCCGCCTCGACCTCACAGTCCGCGGCGCAACCAACTCCGGCTTCGGTGCTTTCTCTCTCCGACCTGCGCATGAAAGAAGGAAGCGCGGCGTTGCCGCCGGTCAGCGAGAGCGCTCCGTCGAACGCCCAGGGAATTCTTGCGCCCGGCCAGCCGCACGACGATTCGCAGGGCGGCAAGGGGAATCCTTCTTCCCGGCCCGGAGGCGGCTCTCGCCAAGACCCCGCCGAGGCCAGCAACAGCCAAGGCTCGGGCGCGAGTGAGAGCCCAGCGGCGAAGGCGAACGACTCCGGCTACGCCTCTTTGGCCGGCAAGCCGGACGGTTCGGCATCCGGCGCGCCCAAGGGAACCGGAACCGCCGGGGCCGGCGACAACCCGGACTCGGCGACGGAGATCACTCTGCCCAAGGACGGCCACTTCAGCGCGGTTGTCGTTGGCGCCTCGCTGGAAGATCAGTTTCCGGAGATGAGCAGCGCCTGGAGCGGGCGGGTGGCCTACACCGTTTACCTGCACGTGGGGCTCACGCGGAGCTGGGTCCTGCAGTACTCGCTTCCCCGCTCCGACGACGCTTCGGCTGGCGGCGCCGTGGCGCGCCTGGAGGCGCCCTGGCCATATAACATCGTGCGTCCCAACCTGGAGCCCGGGGCCATCGACGCCGATGCCCTGATGGTGCACGGCTACGTCAATCAATCCGGCCACTTCGAGACACTCAGCATCGTCTTCCCGCAGGCCTTTCCTCAGGCCCAGTTCGTGCTCGCCGCGCTGGAGAAATGGCAGTTCCGCCCGGCCATGCAGGATGGCCAGCCCGCCAAGGTCGAAGTCCTTCTGATTATTCCCGAGCAGCTTGAATGATCCGGGGAGCGCCGGTTGGTGCGGCGGCGCTTCGGCTACGGCCGCGTGCCTAATTCCTTGTATTCGGTGCCCACTGAGATTGGCGTCACCACCGGCACGGCCGCGCCCACAAACTCGGTGAGCGGGCCGGCGGTGTTGTCGCTCGCCACCCACACGTTGCCCGATCCGTCGATGGCGATACCGTAGGGCTCAATCAGCCCGTTGCTGACGTAGCCGTTGCTGCCCGAGACCGCCGCGCCGCTGGAAGTAAATTCGCTGATGCTGTTGCTGTTGCCGCCGTTGTTTGCCGTCCAGACGTTGCCGGCGCCATCAACCGCAATGCCGTAGGGCCCGCTCACACCGCCGCCGCTGAACGGCGAACCGGACACAGGAACGCCGCTGGATGTGAACTCGCTGATGCTGCCGTCGCCGCCGCGGTTGGTGATCCAGACGTTCCCCGAGCTGTCGATCGCCACGCCATAAGGGGCATTCAGTCCGCCGCCGGTGAACAGCGTGAGGGTGGGCGCCACCCCGGCCAGCGAACTGGGAACCGCTTCGGCCAGGCTCGATGTCGCCGCCGTGTAGTTGACCGTCCAAACGTTGCCGGAGGTGTCGGCGGCAATTCCGGCCGGACCGACCAAGGTGCCGCTTCCGTAACCGCTGCTGCCGGAAATCGCCAATCCGTAGGATAGAGAGGAACTGAATTCGCTCAGGCAGTTGCCGCCGAAATCCGCGATCCAGGCATGGCCGACGTTGTCGATCGTGATTCCATAGGGCTCGTTGAGCCCGCCGTCGATCCAGCCGGGGGGATTGGAGATCTTCTCCCCGCTGGAATTGAATTCGCTGACGTCGTTACCGAGATAATTCGCCGCCCAGACATTTCCGTAGGTGTCGATGGCGATGCTGGTCGGCTCGTCCAATCCGGCTCCGCTGAACGGCGATCCGGTTACCGGGGCTCCATTGGAATTGAGCTCGCTGATGGTGCTGGAGGCGTAGTTCGGTACCCACACGTTGCCGGAAGCGTCGATCGCGATGCCCTCGGGGGCAAATCCCGTGCCGTCCAGCCCGCCGTTTGCAGTGCCATTTGCATAGGTGATCGAAATGGTGAAGTCGCTGGGCGCCGAGGCCATGGTCGGCTGGAAGGCCAGATTCGACGGCAGCAATCCAAAGAGGGTTGCAGCGTTCGCCCCTGGGTTGTGCGCAATGTTGATGGCCGCGGTCGCCGTCTCTGACGGTTCCGAGTTCCCTTTCTCGGCATTGGCGAATAGCGAGCTGCACGGGGTCGACGACGGCCCCGACGAATTCACGCACGCCGCCAGAATGTCAGCCAGCGTGTCGATCTCGGCCTGGGGCACCGTCCCATTGCCCTTCGGGGTGGTGGCCAGCGCGAAGCCCGTGCTCAACGAGTAGATATTCGCCACAGTGGCGAAGGCATTCGGCACATCGGTGGCCGTGGCCAGTGTGCTGCTCGAACTGGATATATGTGTTGCGTCGGTTGCAAACCCGGCAAGCGCATAGGCGGTGGCGATCGTCGAGACCTCGTTGATCACGACGTAGGTCGACGAACTGAGCGTTTCGCAGGTTCCCAGCGCGGCCATCAGCCCGATGGCCGAATTGGTCCCCTCGCCGAGTCCGGGATCGCCGCCGGTGGCATAGAGATACACCTGCGACGTGGAGCTCGGACAGGTGTACTCGCCGGTAATGCTGAAGGCTCCCTGCGCCTGGGATGTGACATAGTAGTTGCCGCTTGAGTCCTGGCTGGTGCCGCTGGCGCTGGCCAGCACGGAGACCGATGCATTCCCGTAGCCGGTGGTATTTGCGGCGAGAAGATAGACATGCGCACCGACGATCGGCTGCTGGCCGCCGTGCACGATCCCCTTCAAGGCCACGCCTGGATCGGAGTCGGATTGGGTCGCGGTTGAACTCGCTCCCGGCATGCCCGCGCATCCTGACAGAACAAGAACACAGGCCGCCGCCACAATCGGCCAGGAATTTCGCACGGGGGCTCCCTTCGTTCGGTCGCGTTACGCCGCGACCGGATTTTCACTGTCGTTGTTACCGGATTCCATGGACAGTGTCAACCCCACATTCTATGTAGTGCTGTTGGGAACCAGCCGTGGCGAACTCAGTTGGTTGGCGATGGCGGTGAAGATCGCCGTCAGCTTGGTGATGGCCTGATTCGACGGCGCAGTCGCCTCGCAGCCGCTACCGTCGTCGGAGTAGAAATTCACCTGCGACGAGGCCATCGCCGCCATCGCCTGACATGCCTGATAGCCCGGAGCCCAGGTTCCGCCGGCAGTGGTTACCGAAGCGCTGTAGGTCTTGTCGGTGGTGCAGCTTCCCGATGTCGGTGAGCCGTATCCGATCGTGTACACCGCGGTTCCGGCGTTTGCCGCGACCTGCGCCGCCAGCACCGCCTGCCCGCACTCGCCGAGCGCCGATGGGAAGGTGGGGTCCTTGTAGTGCGACGCGTTGGTGGTGCTCGTTCCGGTCCCGTTCAGCGTGCCTTCCGTGGCCACGATCTCCGACTTCGTATTGCAAGCGCCGCCCGACGTGTAGGCGTTGGAAGCGCACGCCGTCGCATCGCCGTCGCTTAGTAGAATGATCGCGTTTTGGGAGTTCGGATAAGCCGCCTGCTGCGTCACCAGGGCTGCCTGCGCCGCATAGATCACCTGAGCGTAATAGGTCCCTTCGCCACCCGGCGTCTGAGCCCCGCTGCAGCCGCTCACGCCCGAATCCCCGACCGCGATTACCATCGGCGCGGCCTGGTTCAAACTCGTTGCCGTGTCACTGGTCTTGTAATTGTTCACGAACCCGAGGATCTGGTAGGTGTCGCCGCTGGGCAGCATGAAATTCGAGGCTGGCGCGGTTCCAGTCGTGTAGGCCGGAGAGGTATCGGGAATTGTATATGCCACGATCGTCGGGTTGCTGGTCTTGCAGACATAGTCCTTCGATTGCGTCGCGGTGGTTACGGCGGGAAACACAAACAAGCTTACGCTGTCGAATGGTGTTGGAACGGGGCTGGTCCCGACGCATGACTGGCCCAGGGCGCAGGGATACAAATCGTTCAGCAGCATCTGAACCCCGGACTGAGCGCAGGACTCCCTCGTGCCCGAGCATTGCGTGCCGCCGTCGGAGTCGCCCATCGACGCTGTCGTGTCGAGAATCACGGCGATATTCCAGGGATGGTTCTGCCCGCCTCGCATGGCCGCGGTGGCTACCGCCGTCACTTTCATCTGTTTCATGCCGATCAGTCCGCCAAACCAAAGCGGGATGGTCGCCGTCTGCGTCACCCGCACCGCGTTGTATCCCCCGGTGGCGCCTGAGGACGTTTGGCAGGCCACGTTCAGGGTGCTCGATATCGCGTTCAGGCAAAGGAACGAAGTCGTCGCCGACGCATTCGTCAACATCGCGTTTGCGTTCAAATCGCCCGATTGCGCACTGTAGGTGGTCACCAGCGTCGCAGCGGTGGTGGTATCCGGCATGGCTTGCGCACCGGCTAGCGCGGCGGCATTGGTCGACGCCACGAGCTGCTGATAGGCATAGTAGACGTGGCCTGTTTCAATCGAGGCCATTGCAAGGAGGATTATCGCGCCGGCAGTCCACCCCACAAAGAGTACTGTCTGGCCCCGTTGACTCTTCAGGAGCCTGCGTAAGATCGAAATTCCCGACGGTCTCATGGGATGACTTCCTCCTTTCGCGCAGCCCTGGCGCTGCGGCTGGAATTGCTCGCCTGCTCGATGGGATCGGCTTGAACATCGCCGAAATCTCTCGGGAAGCGGCTTGGGAGATGGAGTTGGGGGCACGCGTGGAAACGCGTGATGAGCGTGGAGACGCTGGTGCGATTGTCCCTCAGCGATATCATCATTCGCCCTCGCGGACACCCCGGCGGCCTCTTGGGAAGGAAGAAGCCTGCACTTAGGATGGTGCCTTCCTTGGTAACCATCCATTGCACTTTCGTGCTAGACGACAGGTCACCGAGGTAACCATTCGAGGTCGGCCGCGTTATGCATCGCACGGGCTCGGGTTGCGAACGCACAAACCGGCCAGCGCACGGGGCGAGTGACTCAAGGAACACAAAGAATGGCGATGGCCGGGATGGGCGGTCGCAAGGGCCGCCGCAATGACTGTGCGGGCATGGCTAGAGCGGTTCCAGAGTTGATGTGCCTTTTCCGGCGTCGAACAAGGTGGCTCTTTCTTAAGGAAAGAGTCACTCAGCCTCAGTGGCTTCGGGGCGCAGCAACTCTGGAACCGCTGTAGCGCTCCCGCCAGCACGGATGCATTCGCCGCCACCACCCGCTCCAGGTACACGGAAAGAATGTGATTGGCCTCAATCGATCTCAGCGTAAGGGTCGGAATTGCCTTAACGGTGACCGCTACGATCGCGATGGATTGGTCTTGCTGACCGTGCAGGACTCTGCGTAGATGCGGGGAGGAAATCCGATTGATCGGAGGTATTCCCCCGATCACATCTGTATCGCTGCCTGGCTCGACACCAAGGTGCCCGTTGTGCTGGTGCCAGGACTGAAAAACGGCAATGAAGGAATCCCGATCCATGAGTACTTGTAGCTCACGGTCAGAGTCACAGGGTAGCTTGCCTTCATCGCCGGAGCCGAAGTGCAGCTGAACGTGGAACCGGTTCCGGTGTACTTGTCGGTGTTGAGACTGGTGTCGGTGATGGTCAGCGTGTATGAGAAATTCGCAGCCGTCCAGGTGGGCAGCGATGAGGTGATCGTGCTGGCCGCATAAGCGCACGGGTCGCCGTTGGGAAACAGGCCAACATCGCTTCCAACCGCGATTGCGGTGGCAGAAGTTGCGTTCCCCAGTTGTTGCAAGTTGTACATGCCCAGGGTCAACGAAACTCCCAGGTATATAAGCCCAAAGAGCATCGGCAGCGTCAATGCGAACTCGACCAGTGCCGAGCCCTCTTCGCTCTCGGGGCGAACGCCGCGCTTCGCGGGGCGGGTAAACGACACGACGGTCTTTCTCAGACGATCTCGGAACTTCATGGCTCCGCCTCCAGGGGTGGCCGGCCTTGCCGCCGGGACTCGGTCCCGGTTTGCGCCAGATAATCTCCTTCGCGTTCTATCGCAGCGGGCATTCGTCCTTCTTCAACTGATCCAGGAAGAGCTCGACATCTTTTCTGCCCGCCGCATCGCTGACAGCCTTCCCGTAGCGCGCATCCTTTTCGTCCGCCAGGACAAACTGCAACCCGACGCCATCGGGGCCCCAGCGAACGGCCCGAGTCTGCACCGCCACTGTCCGTTCCGAGTACTCCTCTCCGCGGTCGGTTCTCTGCAAAGTCATCAGAACCAGCGTTCCCGGATACCATCTCTCTTCGGTGACCACATAGAGTCCCGACGAGCTGACATCTCGAACCCCGTGCGCGGTGGGTGTAGCTCCGTTCCAGTAATACGCGGCCAACCCCGGTTCCTTCACCCTCGGGGCCTTCCGCGGATCGGGCGACCACCAGCGCTTGAACCAATTGCGTTGCGGGCGGACTGGCTTGGCGTCCGGGAATGTCAGGTCCATGTTGTGGGGTTGCTGCTCGGCCGGCTTGTCCTGCGTGTTGCGGTACTCGAGTTCCAGCAGGCCGGGGCCGCCGCTCCACAGAGGCTTTTCGCGCAGCAGGGCGGCTCCCGTGATAACGGGCATCGCCGGGGTCTCCTCGCGCATGTCGGTCAGTCTCTGCAACTGCTGCTCCATCTCTTCGGCCACGCACAACACGAGCTGATCCCCGGATTGGGTCTGGGAGTTGTAAATCGAGTGTGCCGGAAGCGCCAGCACGCTTTCCGGCCGCGGGCTCGCGGCACCGACCTGAAAGGTGGGGAAGGATTCGGCCATGTCGATCACCTGGCACTGTTCGTCCAGATAGATCAGGTCCAACGGCGCGGGTATGCCCACCGGCGGAAGCCCGTGGAAGGGATTCATCCACACCCCTTCGCCGGACTTCAGCGGCAGCTCCATCAGTTCCGCCGCGTGCTTCGCGGAAACGTCGCCGACTTTGACCTTCAGGCCAAGAAAGCATTCCCGCGTCTGGTTGTAGGCGCACAACGTCCGCGCTTCCATGAGCCCACTCACTTCTGACGCCTGGCCTGCGCTTGGCTGTCTCATCGGCGTCATGCCTGCCAGTTCGAATCTGTCCATCAGTTCCATTTCAGAACCGGCCCTTTCTCTCCGCATGCGGCGAAAGTCCGCAAGGAACACTCCACCCTTGTCCCTTGCCTGGGCTAGCCGCTGCGGCAACCAACTCGGGCCGCACACGGTCCATGCAACGGACCCTCCGGAACTCTTTTGTGGCGCCATCCATCGGGAATCACGCCACGCCCTCTGGCGCCGCCTACTTAACTCTCGTGCGGCGGCGCTGAATCAGGATCACCAGAATAATGACCGCCACGACTCCGGCAACAACCCTGATAATTGTGGTGCTATCCATGCCAATCTCCCCTTCCCGGCTTAGTGTTTGGTCAGTTGACTGAATGACTCAACCATGACGATTACGGCTGGTCCCAGTGTAACCAGAAATAGCGCAGGAAAAATGAACAGCACCAGAGGAAACACTAGCTTCACTGAAGTCTTTCCTGCCATTTCCTCAATCATTTGCACACGCTGCACACGCAGCGTATCGGAATGAACACGCAGCATTTTGGCGATACTGGTTCCGAACTGTTCGGTCTGCACCAGCATCGACACCAAGTTGCGCAGAGACTCGACGTCGGTCCGTTCGGCCATGTTCTTCCAGGCTTCCGACCGCGCCCGTCCGGCGCGCTGCTCCAGCACGACAATTCCCAGCTCGTCGCACAGCTCGGGCTGCGAGTAGCGCAACTCCTGCGAGGACCGGGCGGTGGCCTGGTCCAGGCTGAGACCGGCTTCCATGCAGATCACGAGAAGATCGAGCACATCCGGCAAGCCGCGTTGAATGCGCTTCTGCCTCTTCTGGATGCGCTTGCCCAGCCAGAAGTCGGGAGCCAAGAATCCGCCGCCCAGAGCGCCCATATATACGAAGAACGGGCCCAGGCTGGCCAGACCGGTTACGGCGGCCAAGATTGCCAGGGCCAGAGGCAGGATGACCTTGCATCCGTAGAAGATCTTGACGGCGTTTTCGTTGCGGTAGCCCGCCCGGGTGAGCCGCAGCAAGGCGACCGACACCTCTTTCTGGCTCTTGGGCATCAGGTTTTCGAAGCGCTTGACCACGTTGCCGATGGAGAATCCGGTCTGCTGGATGGTGCCCATCAGGCTTCTCTGCTGCTTGGGCCGCGGATCGATCACCTCGCTGATGCGCTTGATCGCCACCTCGCGGTAGAACAGCAGTACCCCGATGCTTGCGATCAGAACAAAAGCGGCCACAAATGCCAGAATTGCGAATCCCATATCTTCCCTTCACACGTCGATGTCGACGATCTTGTGAATCACGAAGCCGCCCACGACAATCATTCCCGCCGCGCCCCACAACAGCTCGATGCCGATTTGCCGATGCCACAGAATGCTGATCATCTGGGGGTCGACAAAGTAGATTCCGAGCCCCAGCGCCAAGGGCAGGCAGGTCAGGATCAGGCCCGTGAGCCGCCCCTGCGCGGTGTGCACCATGATTTGCCGTTTGAGCCGGAAGCGCTCCCGGATCACATACGCGGTCTTGTCCAGCACCTCGGCCAGATTGCCTCCGCTCTCCTTCTGGATCATGATGGCGGTGGCCGTGATCTTCAGGTCCTGGAGCGGAACGCGGGTTAGCAGGTTTTCCAGCGCCGCGTTCATCTCCAGGCCGTAGTTTTGCTCCTCGAAGCAAATTTTGAATTCGCCGCCTATCGGCTCGGGACACTCCCGGGCCACCAGGGCCATGGCCGCCAGCAGACTGTGCCCGGCGCGGAGTCCGCTGACCATCAGGTCCAGAGCCTCCGGCAGCCCTTTTTCGAACGCATTGAACCGCCGGCTGCGCTTGAACAGCACGAATGCGAACGGCATCACGCCCATCAAAGCTCCTGCCAACAAGGCGATGGGGGCGGAATCGATGGTTTGGGCAAGCACCCAGGCGGGGAGCACGAAGGCCGCGGCGCTCACGATCAGCAGCCGGCCGGCGCTCCAATTCAGATTGGCCTGGCTCAGCATCCTTTTCAGATAGGGCGTGAGCTCGAACTTCAGCAGCTTCTCGTTCAACCAGGGAATGCTGGACAGAATCTCACTCTTGCGCAGGTTCTGCAGCTCCTTGCGCTCCACCGGCCGGTCCATTTTGATGGCCGAGTCCAGCGTGGCCAACGCCTGTTTGGCGCTGCTGGAGGGGCCCATGGCCGCGAATGGCAGGGCAATCAGCGCGAACACGCCCACGAAAACTAACACAGCAACCAACATTCTGCTCCCTCCTTTCCTCTCAGTTCACCGGCGTTTCCCGCTCGAACAGGCTGGGGGGAAGAATGATCCCCGACACCCGCAACCGTTCCAGGAACCGTGGACGGATGCGCGAGGGCTTGAACACCCCGATCACGCGCCCGTCCTGCCCGATACCTTTCTTCTCGAAGGTAAAGATCTCCTGCATGCTGATAATGTTTTCTTCCATGCCCGTGATCTCGGAAATATTGGTAATCTTGCGGGTTCCGTCGCTCATGCGCGTGGCCTGCACCACGATGGAGATGGCCGAGGTCATCTGCTGGCGCACCGATCTCTCGGGCAAATTCATATTGGTCATGGCCACCATGGATTCCATCCTCGACAGCGCGTCGCGCGGGGTGTTGGCGTGGATGGTGGTCATCGAGCCCTCGTGGCCGGTGTTCATGGCCTGCAACATGTCGAAGGCCTCCTCGCCGCGCACCTCGCCGATGATGATGCGGTCGGGGCGCATACGGAGGGCGTTGATCAGCAATTGCCGCTGGCGAATGGCGCCCTGCCCTTCGATGTTCGGCGGGCGCGTCTCCAGGCGCACGATGTTTTCCTGGGCCAGCCGGAGTTCGGCCGCGTCCTCGATGGTCACCAGCCGTTCGTTGTTGGGGATGTACTGGGAGAGAATGTTCATGAAGGTCGTCTTGCCGGCGCCCGTACCTCCCGATACCAGGATGCTGATGCGCGCGCGCACGGCCGACGACAGCACTTCCATCATCTCCGCCGAAATGCTCTTCAACTGCACCAGTTGATTGGCGGCCAGCGGTCCGGTCCCGAAGCGCCGGATCGACAGCGACGGCCCGTCCAGTGCCAGCGGCGGAATCACCGCGTTGACGCGCGAGCCGTCGGGCAGGCGAGCATCGACCATGGGCGAGGACTCATCCACGCGGCGGCCCACCCGGGACACGATGCGGTCGATGATCTGCATCAGGTGGCGGTCGTCGCGGAACGATGCATCCACCTTCTGCAGCAGGCCGCCCTTTTCCACGAATACGTGGTCCTTGTCGTTGACCAGAATGTCGGAGATCTTGGGATCGCGCAGCAGAGGCTCCAGCGGCCCCAACCCGAAGACCTCATCCAGCAGATCGGAGTGAATCTTTTCCTGCTCGTCGAAATTCAGCGGCACCCGCTGGTCCGACATGATCTCCTTGACCAGGCTCGAGACTGCCTGCCGCGCCTGGTTCGAGTTCCTGCTGGTTCATTACCGTGCGCAGCGTGCTCTCCTTCGATGGCACGAAATGGTCGCGCGATGACTTCTTCGATCTCCAGAAGGATTGGAGCAGCCGTTGTCTGGCCCTTAGCCCCAGCGGCAAGACGGCGGTCGCCTACAGTTACAGCCTTGAGAGTTTCCGCGTCTGGCGCCGGCCAATGGAAGCCGGTGCCGCTGCCGCCCCTGGATAGCTCGGCCCCCGTGATCTTGCTGGACATGAGCGATGACCGGACGCTCTGGTTCGTGCGAAAGGAAGGCCAGATGGAGCGATTGGACATCGGTAATGAGGCGGACAAGCCTGACCCGGCCGCCGACGAGATCGCCGAGCGGGTGAAAGTCGTGCGGCGCATCTACCAGGATGCCGCCGGTCGCATGTATTTGCTGGCGGAGGACATCCGAGACGAGAAATCCTCGCGGTCCGGTGCCGGCTTGGCAGTAATCGTCGGCGGCAAGATCGACAAGATCCTTTTCAATCAGGAGCTTACTGCGCACCGGCAACACTGCTACCTCGGGGAATCCCTGCCGCACTTTTGCGCCGACGGCCGGCGAGTCTGGTGGCCGATGTGCGATCCGGGGCCGGCAGGCCGATTGCTCGATATGGACCGCGGTGACTTGGGCGAGCGGCTTCCTCTGCCTGCACCGACGTGGATCCGTGCCGTCGGCGGCGATGCGGGCGCGTGTTCCTCGGCGAAAACTGGACTTACCTCGACTCAACTTCGCTGGTCAGAGTGTTCAACCCCGGTGTCCGAGACGACCGGATTCCATTGAAGGTTGACACCACGGACGTTCAGCTTCGTAACCTCGTCGTGGCCGATGACGGGGCAATCTGGACCGTGCAGAAGAGGCGTGGTTTGGTCCGTTTCGACGGTGCGAAGTGGACGCCCGTCGGCCATCACACCGCAGGCGATTCGGCCGACACGGCACCCCAAATCCGCACGATGCTTCCCGGAAAAGGCGGCCGGATGCTGGTACGGACAGACGACCACGACGCCATCTACGATGGCGACAAGGAAATCGCCCGGGGCCCGATCACGGACATTATCGAACAGCACCCCGATGTGATTCGGCAGACCTTCACGCCCGATCGCGGGGCCCCGACGAACATGAATCCCGTGAATGCGGCATTTAGCATCATTGCCGACAAGGCTGGCAATATCTGGTATCTGGAGAACCATCGGTTGCAGGTCTATGTCCGGGATCACTGGGTCTCAGCCAACGAACCGCTGACCTCCGCCGGCTCGCCTCATGGAAGTGCGCAATACCTAACTGCGGTGGGTGACGGAAGCAAGGTCTACGTGAGCAACTTGGCCATGTATTACCAGGGCGGCTGTTCGTTTTTGGGCTGCGTGAAGGATGGCGATCTCGACTTTGCCAAGGCGCCACACGTAACCGGTTACGAGTCTATGGCCCATGTGCTGCGAGCAGCCGACGGATCGTTGTGGCTGCCCGTGCGGATCGGTGTCGGCCACGGAACGTGTGACTATTACTCCGGCCAAGTCGCTTGTTGCATCTCCGAAAAAGGGGTTGACCAGGAACTCCGCAATACAGGCTGGTCCCAACTTGTCGACGAGGCGGGCAACGTGTGGTTGGGGCACATCCCGGGAATGCCGGTCGATGTCTTCCGCGTGCGGCGCCGCGGAAAAGTGGTCCAAGAATTGGCCATTCCGCAGAGCCAGCTAGGGTTGTTGTTCTCCGACCGTTCCGGGTCAGTCTATGTGCGGACCAGAACCGGTCTGCACCACTACACGGCCGATGGCCCGCGATTCCATCCCTACCATCTTGCCAAGACCTATTCTTTCGACGACATGATGGGCCCTCCAATCGCACAAGCTTACAGCAAGTTGGGATACTTGCTCTTGCTGACGAAAAGTAACTCCCCCCGCTCGACGAGCCTCCACTTGGTGCATTTGCCGAAATAGAGACGGATCATGTACAACCTTCTGCGGGTTCCTGCCGGTCCTCTTAAGACTCGGCTAGCCCCATAGCGACGGCGCCCAACGCGACGCCCGATGACGCGGGCATCGACAGTGGTCAGCCAGCCGCAGGCAGATTTCTGGGTGGCCCAGCCAGTCTACGCCGCGACCATCCCGACCGATCGATCTTCACGGCGGCCACCCACAACCGTCGCTACGGCCCACCGCCAAGCCCCATCCCCAGCCATGCGAACGACCAGGAACGGGACTTGGCAGGGAGCCGCCTACCGCGAAACGGTAAGCGGCCCGTGGGCAAGTATTTTGACAGCTTTCAGGCCAAAGTTTTAGATGTTCGGGCCAGAACCCATTTACGGAACACACGTCGCCGACTGCCTTGTTGAAGGGACAGGGCGGCGTCTCGCCGTTGGCCCGGCCGTATCATTGCTTCCAAAGAGGCGCCGGTGGGAGTCGAACCCACTTCAAGCTGCTTTGCAGGCAGCCGCCGTGCCGTCTGGCTCCACGCCGTATCGGTCGCTCGGCACCAAGGTGCGTGAGCGACCGCCGTTTGTCACCTGAAAGTAGTGGTCGCGATTTACGCCATCAAAACCGGCCTGACTTCATGCAGCACTTCTTGAATCGCTTCCCGCTGCCGCATGGGCAGGGATCATTTCGGCCAAGTCGCTCCTCTAGCAGTTTGTCGCCATGGACGATTCGAACCCCGCCTTTGACCTGCGTCTCGGAGGGGAAACCCTTCCGCCGCTTGCTCATCGTCTCGAAAAAAACGTCTGGTCGTCGAAGTGTTGGGTGGCCATGGGACACCTCCTTTCCCAGTAGATTTACTATCGTCGACAAACCACGCTTCCAGCGCCCCGCCGAGGAATCGAACCCCGTCTTGCAGATTCGTAGTCTGCCGTGCTAATCCGGCACACTCGCAGGGCAAGTGTCTCGACCAGGAGTCGAACCCGGGACCGACCGAAGGTTGGTCGTGGGCTTTCGGAGGGTCCTATGCGATCCGCTACACCATCGAGACATTCAGTGTCCCGACCTGGAGTCGAACCAGGGCCAGGGCCTTAGGAGGGCCCCGTGCGATCCGCTACACCATCGGGACAAACTATCAGGGCCGACGACTGGATTTGCACCAGCATGATGCGGTTTACAAAACCGCCGCCTTGCTGTTCGGCCACGTCGGCTTTTTGGTGCCGATGCCGCGCTGACATCACACTCCCAACCGCTTCAGCCGCGCGGCGCGACAACGGCATTTCAATCCACAAAAGGCAGGAGTGCGAGGATTTGAACCCCGTTAGGCGGCTTTGGAGGCCGCTTCCTCTCCCAGGAGGACACTCCTGTAATAGACCTGAGGCCTGAGACCTGAGGCCTGAGGCTTGAGTTGTGAGGCTTGCAGTGGCACAATACAGCGATGCGAGACCATCGAAAACTCCGCGCGTTCGAGTTAGCCGACAACCTTGTTTTGTCGATCTATTCAATTACAAAGACATTTCCTAGTTCTACAGCGCAGGAATGATATTGCGTAATTCAGCGAATTTGGCGAAACTACCGCCATCCACCACGGAGGGCTTGGCATGGATGCGGAAGAGATTCGCCGATTGAAACCGATGCTGACACGTTACTTGAAACAGTTTGACGATTGTTTCGCCCACCGGCGGACGCGGGCTCATTTTTCCACCTATGTGGAAGGGCAGTTGTCCGACCTCGGCGAGAAGAGCTGCGAGCCGATCGCGGTGGCCGCTGGGATTCCCCCGCGAAACTTGCAGGAATTCCTGTCCACATACAAATGGGAAGAAGATCGCACTCGAAACCGCCTGCAAGAGATCGTGAAACGGGACCACGCGGGCCCCAATGCGGTCGGCGTCATCGACGAAACCAGCGACGTGAAGAAAGGGGACAAAACGCCCGGCGTCAAGCGGCAGTGGTGCGGCACCGTCGGCAAGACCGAAAACTGCATCGTCACCGTGCATCTCGCCTACACCGCCGGCGATTTCCACTGCCTCTTGGACGGCGAGTTGTTTCTGCCCGAGGACTGGTCGAACGACCGCGCCCGCTGCCGCGCGGCGGGCATTCCCGACGACGTGGTCTATCGGCCGAAATGGAAGATTGCCCTGGAGCTTTTCGACCGCGCCCGCAACAACGGCGTGACGTTCGATTGGGAGACGTTCGACGAGGGTTACGGCGGAAAACCCGAGTTTTTGCGGGAAATGGACGGTCGCGAGCAGCATTTTGTGGGCGAGGTGCCGACGACGTTCACCGGCTGGATCCACGGGCCGCGTGTGACCAAGCGACCGTTTCGGCGAGCCAAGGGACGCGGCCGCAAGACACCTCGAATTCTCTCCGGTAGCCGGCCGGCCATCAGCGTCGAGAACATGCTCAAATACTCGCCGGAACTGCGGGACAAGAAATGGGTGCGGTATCGCGTCAAGGACGGCCAGAAGGGGCCGATGGTTTGGGAGGTGAAACGCGTTCGGATCACGGTCAAGGACGAGGAGGGCCTGCCTGGGATGCGACTGCACCTGGTGGTAGCCCGCAATGCGTTGGACCCGACGGAGATCAAGTTCTTCGTGAGCAACGCGCCGCCGGAGACGAGCGTGCAAACCTTGTTGTTGGTGGCTTTCTCCCGTTGGCGCGTGGAACGGTGCTTCGAGGACCAAAAACAAGAAGTCGGACTCGATCAGTGGGAGGGGCGTCACTGGCTGGGATTGAAACGGCACTTGATCCTGACATCGGTGAGCTACCTGTTCCTGACGCGCGTCCGCGAGGACCTGCGGGAAAAAAAATCCCGAGCTGACCGTGTGCCAAGTGCATACCGCGGTGGGATCCTTGGTACGGAGTTGGTGGCTTAGCGGCCGGGCGTCCGCGGCATTGATTGAGGCGACAGCGAAGACAATCCAGCACTGGCAACAACGCAACGCGACGGCACGGCGATGCCACATCAAGCGAACGCGAAAGAAACTGCGACAATTGGGCATCTATCTGAAAAACCTTGTACGCTGTAAGTGGCCGTAATCCTGCGCAGTAG
>CAWDPG010000002.1:0-332951 GCA_963804155.1 uncultured Acidobacteriaceae bacterium | reverse complement strand
GCGGCGTCCCCATCGCACGCTCTTGAACCACACCGTCCATCATGATGCCGCTATTCAGATAGGCGCGAATCAGCCGGATTATCCCGGCGTCTTCGATCCGTTTCTGAACGCGGTCGATGAGGATGTCATGATTGACTCGATCGAAGAACTTCTCCAGGTCCACATCCACCACCACCCGCCGACCCGATTGCACATAAGCTTGCGCCGCTAAAACGGCCCCATGTGCGCTCCGAGCCGGCCGGAAGCCGTAGTTGTGAAGGCTGAACGTTGGATCAAGGATGGGCTGCAACACCTGAAGCAGCGCCTGCTGGATCAGCCGATCCGTTACCGTCGGGATACCAAGCTCGCGCTCGCCTCCATCCGGCTTCGGGATCGTTACCCGACGCACCGGCTGTGGCCGGTACGTGCCTTGCAACAGTTGGTCCCGGATTGCCGGCCATTCGCTGCGCAACCGGTCAGCAGTCTGGTCGATGTCCAGCCCGTCGATACCCGCTGCGCCCTTGTTGGCCCGCACCCGTTTCCATGCCTGTTGCATGTTCTCTCTTGCCAGTGCCGCTCCGAGCAGCCCTGGCCCCGTGCTCTTCGCTTCATGTCGCGGGCGCGTGGCTTCGTCACTGACTGGATCGGACAGAGCTTCACCCTGTCCTGCTCCAGACCGCTCCGCCGAGGCGGACATCTGACGCATTGCCCTGCGCATCGTCATGCCGTTGAACACTCCTTCTCGTTCGGCCCTTCGGTCACCACGGCGACCTACTGCGACCTTTGCTGACTTCTCGCTCCGGCTCGACACCGTCGCCCTTTCGGGCATAACGCGAGATCTCCCCAGGTAAGAACGCACTCCTTCGCTGCACGACCGCCGGATCTACGCCGCCTCCCCTTGGTCACTAGAGCTTCGCGGTCACGTGCCCGCTCGCCCTGGTCGGCAGCGCCTTCTATCCGGTTCTTGTTCATCGGCCCGCAGTTTCGCTCCACGCTTCCTCCCCACACTCGGTCACCCTCATGCAGTTGCGCTTCGCTTCGCTCGCTGTGACCTGCTTACGGCGGGACTTACACCCGCTAGAGTGCGCCCATGCTGGGCGCACACGCGAAAAGGCCCGGCTCGCGCCAGGCCTTCGTCCTACTCCCTATTCCCTGTCTTATTCCGTCCACCGCCGCATGATCAGGCTTGCATTGATCCCGCCGAACCCGAACGAGTTCGACAGCGCCACGTCGAACGAGTGCGCAATCGCCTTGTTCGGCACGTAGTCCAGCCGGCACTCGGGATCGACGTTCTCCAGATTCATGGTCGGCGGAATCTGCTGGTTCTCGAGCGCCAGCACCGTGATGCCGGCCTCCAGTCCGCCCGCGCCGCCCAGCAGGTGGCCGGTCATCGACTTCGTGCCGCTGATCTTCAGCCGATGGCTCAACGCGTGCTCGCCAAAAACCACCTCGATCGCGCGCGACTCGTTGCCATCGCCCGCCGGCGTTGCCGTGGCGTGTGCGTTCACGTACCCCACGTCCTCCGGCTGGATGCCGGCGTCCTTCAGCGCGGCCCTCATGCTGCGCTGCGCGCCCGCGCCCTCCGGCGCCAGAGACGTCATGTGGTAGGCATCGGCGCTCATGCCGTAGCCGATCACCTCAGCCAGGATCTTGGCGCCGCGCGCACGCGCGAACTCCAGCTCCTCCAGAATCAAGATGCCTGCGCCTTCGCCGATCACAAATCCATCGCGATCCTTGTCGAAGGGCCGGCTGGCGTGCGTCGGGTCGTCGTTGCGCGTCGAAAGCGCCTTCATCGCCGCGAATCCGCCCACCGACATCGGCGTTACCGCGGCCTCGGCGCCGCCCGCGATCATCGCGTCCGCGTCGCCGTGCAGAATCATGCGCACCGAGTCGCCGATGGCGTTGGCGCTCGTCGCGCATGCCGTCGCCGTGGCCGAAATCGGGCCACGTGCGCCGTAGCGGATGCTGACCTGTCCGGCGGCCATGTTCACAATCGCAGCCGGGATGAAAAAGGGGGACATCTTGCGCGGGCCGCCCTGCAGCAGGTTCGAGTGCTCGCGCTCGATGACTTCGAATCCGCCGATGCCCGAGCCGATAAACACACCCACCCGGTCGGCGTTCTCTTCCGTGACCGCGAGGCCCGACTGCTTCATCGCCTCCTGCACCGCGGCAATCGCGTAGTGAATGAAGCGCCCCATCTTGCGCGCTTCCTTCTTGTCCACGAATTCGAGGGGATCGAAGTTCTTCACTTCGGCGGCAAATGTCACCGGAAATCCGGTGGTATCGAAGCCGGTGATCGGCCCCATACCGCTGGCGCCGGCCACAAGCTGCCGCCAAACCTCGGGTGCGGTGTTGCCGACACCGCAGAGAAGCCCCAGGCCGGTGATTACGACTCTGCGGTTGCGCTCCTGGGCCAACGCTTACTTGCCGCCTTTCGCGTTCTTCTCGATGTAGTCGATGGCGTCCTTCACCGTCTTGATCTTCTCGGCGTCCTCGTCGGGAATCTCCATGTCGAAGGCCTCTTCGAACTGCATCACCAGTTCGACCACGTCCAGCGAATCGGCGCCCAGGTCTTCCTGAAAGCTGGCGCCCGGCGTCACTTCGGCTTCGTCCACCTGCAACTGCTCGACGATGATCTGCTTCACCTTCTCTTCAACAGCCATGCTTGCCTCTCCTCGTGTTGTTGCGAACTCCGGAACTCGCTTCGGGATCTGAAACAGTTCACCCCGCTCCGCGAACCTACCATACCGGCCCGCGGCTGGGGATGACAACCACCGCGCCACAAAAAAATGCGGATGGCCCCGAATCTTCAAGTCTACCGGGAGGGCCGTGGGGTGTAAAGCCGCGCCGAGTAAGAGAGACTCAACCGGCAATCCCGCCTTCCCGCGCCCGCCGCGAAACGCTCTCGTCCCATAAGGTGGACTGACACCCCGCCCCCTCGTTTGCCGCAAAAATGCACAGCCCCCCGGCGTATATTTGGCGAAGAGGAGACGGCTCGAAATGACGCAGATTCTCTTGATTGGTGCGGTTGCGGCGATTGTGGGGTTTTTGACGGGATATTTGCTTCGCGGTGCGTCGGTGAAAACAGAGAAGACGCAGCTGGAGCAGCGCGGCGTGGAATTGGCACGCGACCTGAGTGCCACCAAAGACGACCTGGCGCAGGCTCGTGCCGAATCGGCCGCGCGCGCCGGATTCGAAGCACTGGCCGCTGAGCGCGAGAAGATTGCCGATGGTCTGCGTACGGAGTTGCAAGCAAGAACGGATGCGGAGCGCACCCTTGCCGCGCGCGTCAAGGAACTCGAAGCCGAGCTGCGCAACGAGCGCCAGAACATGGCCGAGAAGATCGCTCTCCTCGAGACCGCGAAAAAGTCTCTTTCCGACCAGTTCCAGGCGCTCGCAGCGGATGTTCTGGAGACAAAGTCGAAGACATTTTCCGAAGCGAGCCAGTCGCAATTGGGCACGCTGCTCGATCCGCTCAAAACGCAGATTAAAGAGTTCCGCGAAAAGGTGGAGCAGGCGCAGAAAGATTCAAATACAGGCGTCGCCAGGCTCGAGGGCCTGATCGGGAACCTGGGGAGCCTTAACCAGCAGCTTGCCGAAGAAGCGAAAGGTCTCAGCACCGCGCTGCGCGGCTCCTCGAAAGCTCAGGGCGACTGGGGCGAGTTCATCCTTCGCGACCTGCTCGAAAAGGCCGGCCTCCGCGAGGGCGAGCAGTACAGTTTTCAGCAGACCTTCACCGGCATCGAGACCGAGGACGACGCCCGAACCAAATCGGCCCGCACCGACGTCATCGTCTTTCTGCCCGGCGGCCGCAACCTGGTCATCGACTCCAAGGTCTCGCTCACGGCATACACCGATTTTGCGAACGCGGCCGCCGACGCCGAACGCAGCGCCGCCCTCAAACTGCACTTAGCCAGCGTGCGCGGCCATGTGGCCGGCTTGGCCAAGGCCGGATACCACCGTCTTCCAAGCCTCGAAACGCCCGATTTCGTCGTTCTTTTCGTGCCCATCGAGCCGGCCTTCCTGCTTGCCCTGCAGAACGACGCCGAGCTCTGGTCCGACGCCTACCGGCAGGGCATTCTGCTCGTCGGGCCCACGACGCTGCTCTACATCATCCGCATCGTGAACGTTTTGTGGCAGCAGGAGCTGCAGGCGCGCAGCGTCCGCGACGTGATGGATCGCGGCGCCGAACTCTACGACAAATTTGTTAACTTCGTCGCGGATTTGGAAAAGGTCGGCGCAAGCCTGCGCGCCGCCGACGCCAGCTATGCAAATGCCATGAAGAGGCTGAGCGAGGGGCGCGGCAATCTGCTTCGCCAGGTCGAGATGCTCAAGCAGCTCGGAATCAGAACCACCAAGTCGCTGCCGCAAAATCTCCTCGACGCCGCGGAAACCGACGAACCCGCCCTCGCCCTCGCCGCCGACACCGAAGAACCCGGCAAGAGCGAACCGTAACGCCAGCCACTCGGCCGGGGTTCCAATAAGCGGGTTCATCGCTTCGCGCAAGCGAACGCTTTTTCTCTTGCTCCCTTGCTCCCCGGTCTTTCTATTCCCTACTCCCTGTCTTTCCGTACGCCTCCCGCATCCTCCGCCACGTCGTGTCCAGGTCCTCGGGCAGCACGCGGGTCTCGCTGACGGTGGTCATAAAGCCGCTGTCGCCCACCCAGCGCGGCATGGCGTGCAGGTGCACGTGCCCGGCCACTCCAGCGCCCGCCGCCTGGCCGACGTTCATGCCGAAATTGAATCCGTGCGGCGCATAGAGGCGTTCGAGCACCCGTTCGGTCCGTTGCGCCAAGTCCATCAACTCGTGCGCCGTCTCCGCCGGCAGCGCCGCCAGCCGGTCCAGGTGCGCATAGGGCATCGCCATCACGTGCCCCGAAGTGTAGGGGAATGCATTGAGGCAGATGAAGCAGTGCTTGGCGCGCAGCACCAGTCCGCCGGCCGCTTCGGCCGCATCCCGATCCATGCCCTGCTCGATTGCGTAATCGATCGCGGCCATCAGGTTGCAGAACACGCATCCCAGGTCGCCCGGCCAGGCATCGAGAGCCGCCGGAACGCCGGGGCGCACCTTGCTTTCCGCCGTCGTCACATAGGTATAGCGCCAGGGAGTCCAGAGATAATCCATGTCGTGGCTCGCCGTTCGATCCAGTATAGAAGGCCCCGCGCCCATTCTCCTCGGTCCGTCGGAACCTGCCGCGAAACCGGCGTCCGTGGGTGCTCGCAAGCCCATTTGTTATGAAACGTTCAATTGACGGTGGATTGTAGAGATTGCTACACTCTAGAGCGTAGCTTCCTGCGCGGATTCCAGCAGTGAGTTGCGGCCGCCCTCCCAGCAGGCCGTTGCCTGCCGGCGTTTCCCAAGGAAACCTGCCGTGTTCCACCTCCCAGTACAAGAGGATGAGGACGGCTCTTCCTGTTGAGAAACGACCGGAGCGTCTCTTGGGCGCGAGGGCAAGTCAGGGGACTCGAAGGCGACCGGAGCGTGGATCTGCGGCATCGGAGCCACCCAGCGGTTAGCGCAAGCCGCTGCTGGAGCACGCAGTCCCGGAGCTGGCTGTAATGGCAAACGTCCTCAATCCTGAAACCGAGAGCACAAACCTGAACACCGAATTGGAAGCCCCTGTGATCGAGCCTGCGGCGGAGTCTGTGCAACCGTCGCTCGAATCCACGTCCAACCCCGAGACCGCTGCAGTTGTCGAAGCACCCCCGCTGGACGCCGATGCCCTGACCCAACCTGCCGCCGAGGCAGGGGCCCCCGCAGACGTACCTCCGCCTGCGGAGTTGGAAGCAGCCCCTCCCGAGCAGCCGATCCCCTCCGAAACTCCCGTCTTAGCCGAGGCCCAGCCTGAGCCGGCCGCCGCCGTCGAGCCTGCGCACGTGGTCGAGACCGCCGCCGCCGTTGAGCCCGCGCCTGCGGTTGAGACCGTCGCCGCTGTCGAGCCCGCGGTAGAGCCAGCCGTCGCCGTCGAGGCAGCGCCCGCTGCCGCGCCCGCCGTGCGTGCACCCGCGCCGTCTGCCGAGCCCGGCGAGGATTTCTCCTCCGCCCTGGCCGCCTTTGAGCGCGAGCAAGCCGCCGAAGCCGCTGCCGTTGAGGCCTACGGCGACAAGCTCGTCTCCGGCAAGGTCATCGAGCAGCGGGAAAAGTTCCTGGTCGTCGATGTCGGCCTCAAGTCCGAGGGCCTTGTGCCTCTGGAGCAGGTGGTCGATCACACCGGCGCGGTCAAGTTCCAGCCCGGCGACGAGATCGACGTGGTCATTGAGCGCGAGGAGCCCGAAGGCGGCTATCTGGTCAGCTACGAGCGCGCCCAGCGCCTCCGCGTCTGGGACACGATCGAGAAGGCCGCCAACGACAAGACGCCCATCACCGGCACTGTGGTCAGCCGCGTCAAGGGCGGCCTCACCGTCGACATCGGCATGAAGGCCTTCCTGCCCGGCTCGCAGCTTGAGATTCGCCCTGTCCGAAATCTCGACTCCTACCTCGGCCAGCAGATCGAAGTCCGCGTCATCAAGCTCAACAAGAAGCGCGGCAACGTCGTGGTCAGCCGCAAGGAGATCCTGGAAGAAGACCTGAACTCCAAGCGCTCCGCCACCATGGAGCACCTCGCCGAGGGCTCGGTCCTCACCGGCACCGTCAAGAACCTCACCGACTACGGCGCGTTTGTCGACCTCGGCGGCATCGATGGCCTGCTCCACATCACCGACATGAGCTGGGGCCGCCTCACCCACCCCCGCGACCTGGTCAACGTCGCCGACGAGATCCAGGTCAAGGTCCTCAAGTTCGACAAGGACAAGCAGCGCGTTTCGCTGGGCTTCAAGCAGTTGACGCCCGACCCGTGGCTCGACGCCGTCGAGCGCTATCCCGTCGGCGCCAAAGTCCACGGCCGCGTCCTGTCGGTCACCGACTACGGCGCGTTCGTCGAGCTCGAGCAGGGCATCGAGGGCCTGGTTCACCTCTCCGAGATGACCTGGTCCAAGCGCCTCAAGCATCCCTCCAAGCTTGTCAAGCCCGGCGACGAGGTCGACACCGTCGTCCTCAGCGTCACCCCGGCCGACCGCCGCATCTCCCTCGGCATGAAGCAGCTCATGGAGAATCCCTGGGAGAACTTGAGCGACAAGTACCCGATCGGGTCGCAGGTCGAGGGCCGTGTCCGCAACCTCACCGACTTCGGCGCCTTCGTCGAAATCGAGGACGGCATCGACGGCCTCGTCCACGTCTCCAACCTGAGCTGGACCAAGCGCGTCAAGCACCCCTCCGAAATCGTCAAGAAAGGCGAAAAGGTCAAGGCCGTCGTTCTCGGCGTCGAGCCGCAGAACCGCCGCCTCTCTCTCGGCATCAAGCAGTTGCAGCCCGATGTCTGGGAGAGCTTCTTCGCCACCCACAACGTTGGCGACGTCGTCCACGGCAAGATCCTTCGCACCGCGCAGTTCGGCGCCTTTGTCGAGATCGCCGAGGGCGTCGAGGGCCTTTGCCACGTCTCCGAAGCCGGCGACCCCGTCGACGGCCACTCCCCGCTCGATCAGGGCCTGGAGCACGACTTCAAGATCATCAAGATCAACGTCGAGGAGAAGAAGGTGGGCCTCAGCCTGCGCGCCTCTTCCGGCCACGAACACGTTCGTTCGGCCGGCGAGGGCTCCAGGCAGGACTCGCACAAGCACTCCGTCTCCAGTTCCACCACCACGCTCGGCGACCTGGTTAACTGGCGCAAGGCCGAGCGGCAGAGCGAACAGAACGATTAGTTCCGTTCGGATCAAGGCACGAGTTGAATCGTGCCGAATGAGATGCAACAAATGCAAGGGACTTTCGCCCCTGCATGAACCACCTTCACAGCGGCCACCCTCCGGGGTGGCCGTTTTCATTCCCAAGCTCCCTCCACCGTTTACCGTCAACCATCCACCGTCCGGGAACCGCCGGCCCGCCCGCCTCGTATCCTGTCAATATGACCCAGATAGCGGAACCGCGCGAACCGGGCCCCGGCCTTCTGTCGAACCGTCTCTTCGATTTTGCCGGCCGCATCCCGGAGATCGACCCCCAGCTCGCCCGCGTTCTGGTTCCGTGGATGGTCCGCCATCGCCGCTACGTGCCCGGATTTCTCCGCCTCGCGCGTACCCTCAAGCAGTCGGGCCGTGTACGCGCTCGCCACCAGGCCGCCGGAGTCCGCGTCCCTCCCTTCCTGATCCTCAGCGTCACCTCGCGATGCAACCTGCGCTGCTCGGGCTGTTACGCCACCGGAGTGGGCGTCGTCTCCAGCGCGCCCGCGCGGACCGGCCTCGGCCTCGACGAATGGCGGCGCGTCGTCGCCGAAGCCGTCAGCCTCGGAGTTATGGCCTTCATCGTCGCAGGCGGCGAGCCCTTCCTGCTGCCCGGCATCGTCAACCTTTTCCGCGACTTCCCCGACCGCCTCTTTCTGGTCTACACCAACGGCACGGCCCTCAAGCCGGAGGACTGCGCGGCTCTCAAGAAGCTTTCGAATGTCGTCGTCATGGTCAGCATCGAAGGCGACCGCGCGCTCACCGACCGCCGCCGCGGCTCGGGCGTCTTCGACCGCGCCCTCGGTTGCCTCGACCTCCTTCGGGACGCGGGCGTGCTCACCGGCATCGCCGTCACCGTCGAAGCCGGCAACGTCGAATACTGGTCCGATCCCGCGAACATCGACGGCCTCACCGCCCACACCGGCCCGCTCATCATGTTCATCGAGCAGATTCCCGAGGCCGGGTGCGACAGCGGCGTGCAATTGACCCCCGAGCAGCAGCGCCGCTTCCGTCAGACCGTCCTCGAATATCGCGAGCGTCCGGCCGGCGGCGCCTTCATCGTGCACTCGCCCGCCGACGAGGAGGCCCTCGGCGGCTGCGTCAGCGCCGGCCGCGGCTTCGCTCACGTCGCGCCCACCGGCGACGTCACCGCCTGCCCCGTCTCCGCCCTCGCCACGCACAGCGTCCGCACCTCGAACCTGCGCGACGCGCTCTCCAGCCCTCTCTTCTCCATGATTCGCGACAACGGCCATCTACTCGAGACCGAAGGCCATCCCTGCGGCCTCTCCGCCCACGCCGCGGAGCTCGAAGCCATGGCCTCCGGCCTCGGCGCCTACCACGCCGGAGTCCCGGACCCTGCTCCCGCAACCAATTGGCCCGTCGCCATTCGGTGACCCTGAGTCCTTCCTCTTCAGGCCGGTAGTGTGGGTCTCCAGACCCACTCCTCCGCCTTCACAGAGAACCATTGCGGGTCGCCCAATCTGGGTGCCTTCTTGGCATCGTTTTTTCAAAAAAAGTGGGAAGAGGCTCGATCGGGGTCCGGAGCCGCCTCCGTCGAAGCTTTTTCAGCGCGTTTATAGCGGTTCCAGGATAGTCGTACCCAGTTCCGTGCCCCGTCCTTTTCACGTTCTTTGTGAAAAGGGCGGGACAGCACAAATCTCAACCCGCCTTCGCCACAGGAGTTTCCGGCACTGGGTACAGCAATTGTGGAATCGCTATAAGAGCCAATTCTCCGCTTGACCTTGACCCTGCGTCAGGCCCGACTATAGTCGCAGAGTCATGAGCAGCAGCTACCGGATTGGCGAATTCGCGAAATTGGCAGGGGTGACCGTTCGAGCATTGCACCACTACGATCGCATTGGTTTGCTCAAGCCGCAGCGCGGCAGCTCCGGCTTTCGCCTCTACCGTCCAGAAGATATGGAACGCCTGGAACAGATTGCCGCACTGAAGTTCCTGGGGATCCCGCTTCAGGAGATCAAGCTGCTGCTGAAACACGGACCGCTCACGCTCGCCGACTCCCTGCACGTGCAACGGGAGGCTTTAGCCGAAAAGCGAAGGCTCATCGATCGCGCCACCGTGGCCATCGAAGCCGCGGAAAAGGTCATTCAATCGGGACGAACGACCGACTCGTCGATTCTGCGAAAGATTATCGAGGTGATCGACATGCAGCCACAAGAGAACTTCATGCGGAAGTATTACACCGATCAAGCCTGGCTCGACAAGGAGCGCATCGCCCGCCAAACACCTGCCGAAGACCGCAAGAAGAATGTGCTGGCGATGCGGCAGCTCTTCGCCGAAATCGAAGCCAACATCGATCTCGATCCAGCGAGCGAATCTGCTCAGGCTCTGACGAAGCGGTGGCTTCAGCTGGCGGAATTCGCCCATGGCGGCAACGAGGCGGTCAGGGCCGGCAATATCGAGGCATGGAACGATCGCCCCAACTGGCCGCCGGAGCAACAAGACAAGCTTCTGGCCGGTTTCGGTCTCGATCTCGAAAAGAGAACCGCCTCCTTGCAGCGCTTCGAATCGGTAACCAAATTTCTGGGGCGGGCAATTGGCCACAAAATGCGATCGAATATGCCGAGTATTCGCACCCTCTACGGACTCGATCCGTCTTAACCGGAATTTCCTTTTTCGGCACACATTCGCTTGAATTGCCCTGAACCCCGAAAAGAGGCGCCATGTCCTACCCGCAACGTTCCATTCTCGCCGCCGTCACGCTTTTCTTCGTCGCCCCTCTCGTCGCGGAATACCTCCTTGGCGATTTTCCTGTCACCTTTCTCTCGCCGCTCATCATGCTCGCGCCCCTCTACGGCGGCGGCGCTCTGCTCATCCGCGAATTAACCCGTCGCTCCGGCCGCGGCTGGCCCACCATCCTTCTCCTCGGCTGCGCCTACGCCCTCATCGAGGAGGGCTTCTCCGGACAGACTCTCTTCAACCCCGACATCTTCGGGATGCATATGCACCTCCTCACCCACGCTTGGATTCCCGCCCTCGGCATCGGCGCCTGGTGGACCCTCTTCATGCTCAACATCCATCCCTTCTGGAGCATCGGTGTCTCCATCGCTCTCGTCGAAGGCCTCTTCCCCTCCCGCACCCGCGCGCCTTGGCTAGGCAAAGTCGGCCTCTCGGTCGTCGCCGTTCTCTACGCCGTCGGCGTGATTGCAAACACCGCCTACTCGTTCCGTCACGATCCCTTCCGCGCCTCGCATGCGCAGTTTCTCGTGACCGCTCTGTTCATCGTCGCCTTTGTTATCGCCGCTTTCGTCATTCCCGCGCGCACCCCGCAACAACGGCCCGGCGCCGCTCCATCCCCCTGGCTCACCGGCCTCGCCACATTCTTCCTCGGCGCAGCCGTCTTTCTCGCGCCGATTCTATGGAACTGGGGCGCAGTCGCATGGATGCTCGCTGTCGATTTTGTCTTCCTGATTTCGCTCTGGGTGCTCTCGCGCCGCTCCGGATGGACGGCCCTGCACACGTTCTCGATCGGCGCCGCCGGCGCGCTCGTCTATGGCGTGCACGCATTTCTTCAGGGTCCGCTCGTTCCCTGCCCGAAGGGTATCGCCCTCGCCAGCCACGTGTTCTTTCTGGTCCTTGCGCTCGCCGTCATCGCCGCAGCCGCACTCCGCACGCGCTCGGCTCTTCTCCACGACACACCACAACCGGCCCAGTGAAACCCGCGAGTCCCACGCTCCATGAACTCAACTTTGGTCTTTGGAGGTTCTGTTCGCTACCGGCTATTGGCTCCAGGTTTGCACGCACACCACCGAGCCCCAACAGTCTCTAGTCGCTAGTCGCTTCGTTCCTGCGCCCCTGCATCTGCTTCAGCGCCACCACGATCCCCAGCGCCGTCAGCACGCTGATCAGCGCGAACAGAAACACGCTCGAGTAGCCGAACCACCCGATGATCGCGCCGGCAATCGGCCCTACCAGGAAGAACGACACGTCGGAGAACGCCGTGTAGACGCCTAGCGCGGTTCCGCGATTGAACTCTGGAACCCGCTTCACCGCCTCCACCCCGATCGCCGGAAACACCAGCGAGAAGCCCAGCCCGCTCACCGCCGCCCCGGCCATCGCCATCCACGGGCTCACGGCCTGCCATAACAGCAGCATCCCCACGGCGTTCAAGGTCAACGAAGCGATCGCGACAGGGAATCCTCCATAACGGTCGATGGTGTGGATCGCCAGCACGCGCACCGCGATGAACCCGATGCCGAACGCCGTCAGGCAGAGCGCCGCCCCGCGCCAGCCCCGGTGCACGTAGAACAGCGTCACGAAGGTGGCCAGGACGCTGTAGCTCACGCCGCCCAGCGCCAGCCCCATCCCGTGCGGCGCCACGCGCCACGCCACGTGGGCAAACGGCATGTGTTCCCCGGGCTCAACCGGCACGGGATCCTTGCGCCAAGCCACAATGAAGCTCACCGCGCCGATCAGGATCGTCAACACGCCGATCGACTTGAGGCCCCATAGCTGCTCCAGCAACACGCCAAGCGGCGCGGCCAGCGCCATGCCGCCATAGGTGCTGATGCCGTTCATCCCGATGACGCGCGCTGTGTGCTCCGGTCCCGCCGCGGTAATTCCCCACAGCGTCGATCCCGTCGAGCCCAGGCTCTCGCCCACGCCCAGCGCCAGCCGGCTCGCGATCAGCACCGCGAAGCTCAGCCAATGCACCTCGCCGAACGCCGCCGCGCCCACCAGCAACGCGCCGCTCACCGTGCAGCAGGCCATGCCCCACAGAACCGAGACCTTTGCTCCCAAGTGATCGGAGATGCGCCCAGCCCATGGCCGGCTCGCCAGCGTGGCGATGTACTGCACGCTGATCGCCAGCCCGGCCAGCACTGCGCTGTAGCCCATGCGCAGGTGCACGAATGGCGGCAGAACCGCCAGCGGCAGCCCGATCGAGACGTAGCAGATAAAAGTAAAGTAAACGTAGCCAGCGATATACGCCGTCCGGCTCCGGGTTGCGGACCCCGCAGGAACCGGGACGGTTGCAGTCGAAGAGGAGGGCATGTCGACGGACAAGGCTGGGTATTTAGACGCTCCTTTTCAGTATACCGGACCTCGGCTTCTACACTGGAGCCGGTGGCCGGTTTTCACATCGAGCACTTCGGTTGCAGGGCGGCGCGCGCCGACGGCGAAGCCATCGCCAGCCGTCTGCGCGCATACGCCGAGCGTGAGCCCTTTGCCTCCGAAGTCGTCGTCGTCAACACCTGCAGCGTGACCGCCGAGGCCGACCGAGCCGCACGCGCCTTCATTCGCCGCGCCCACCGCCGCAATCCGGCCGCCAAGATCGTCGTCACCGGCTGCTACGCGCAGCGCGCCCCCGAGGAGCTGGCGCGCATGGCCGGCGTCGCGGCCGTCGTCGGCAACAGCCACAAGGCTCTGGCGCCCGAAATCATCCTCGGCCTGTCGCGCTCCGCCGCCCTGCCGGCCTTCGTCCCCGTGCATTCGCTGCTCTCCGCAAGCGCGCCGCAGGCTGCTTCAATCTGCTCCCCAATTTGGGTTGACGACCGCTTCGCCCACTCCTTCATCGAGGACGCACCGCTCGCTCCGGGGACGCAAACGCGCCCCAACCTCAAGATTCAGGAGGGCTGCGCCAACCGCTGCACGTTCTGCGTCATTCCTCTAACCCGCGGCCCATCCAAGAGTCTGCCCCACGCAGTGGTTCTCCGCCAGGTCGAAGCGTTCGTCGCCGCCGGCGGCAAGGAACTCGTCCTCTCCGGCATCAACCTTGGCCGCTGGGGCCGCGATCTGCCGCCACAGCCGGGCGCGCCCGCCTCGCTCTCCGCGCTGGCCCGCTCGATCCTCGAAGAGACCGCTTTGCCCCGCCTGCGCCTCAGCTCCATCGAGCCGATGGATTGGGACGGCGAGCTGATCGCCCTCATGCGGCAGTTTGGCGGGACTCGTCTTGCCCGCCACGCCCACCTGCCGCTCCAGTCCGGCTCCGACGCCGTGTTGCGCCGCATGTTTCGCCGTTACCGCCCCTGGCACTACGCGGACAAGGCCAACTCGCTACTCCGCGCAGCCGGCCCCGATCTCACTCTCGGCGCCGACGTCATGGCCGGCTTCCCCGGCGAAACCGACCGCGAGTTCGAGGAGACGCTCGCCTTCATCCGCGACCTGCCCTTCGGCTACCTGCACCTCTTTCCGTTCTCGCCTCGTCCGCAGACGCGTGCCTGGGCGCTCCACGCCCAGTCGCCCGTCCCGGCGGCCGCTGTCGAAGAGCGCATGGCCGCTCTCCGCGCTCTCGCCGCCGAAAAGGCGCGCGCCCACCGCCGCCGCTTCGTCGGCCGCTCGCTCGCCGCCGTCACGCTCCACACCCCGGCCCCGCTCGCCGCCAGGGGCCGCACCGCCGCCCTCACCGACAACTTCCTCCCCATCGAGCTCGACCGTAGTTTGCCCGCCAACGAACTCTTGCACGTGCGCCTGGCCGGCCTCGACCAGGAAGACACGCTCATCGCCAGCCCCATCGTCCGCTAGTTCCGTCTAACCTCTTTGTTCACAAAAGCCAAGCCAATGCTATACTCAGTTTGCGTTCGTGCCGCGGCAGTCCGAGGGGCGCCCTGTCCCGGCCCGCGCGACACACGTTCGGAGGAGCACCATCGCATTCGATAAACGTTCTGCCAAGTCCTTTATTCGCATCAACGATCGGATTCGCGCCCGCGAAATCCGCGTCATCGACGAAAACGGCGAACAGCTTGGAATTCTTCAGCCCTTCGAGGCGTTGCGCATCGCACGCGAGCGCGGCCTCGACCTCGTCGAGGTCTCTCCAACTGCGGTCCCGCCCGTGTGCCGCATCCAGGACTATGGCCGCTTCCTCTACGAGAAGGAAAAGAGCGAGCGCGCCGCGCGCAAGCGGCAGAAGGTCATTACCGTCAAGGAAGTCAAGTTTTCCGTCACCGTCGACGAGCACGACTACCAGACCAAGAAGAACCAAGCCGTCCGCTTCCTTGCCGAAGGCGACAAGGTGAAGGCCAGCCTCCGCTTCCGCGGCCGCCAGATGGCGCATCGCGATCTCGGCTACAAAATCATCAACCGCCTCATTCTGGACATCGGCGACGCCGGCGTGGTCGAATTCATGCCCCGCATGGAAGGCACCATCCTTCACGCCATTCTCGCCCCGGCGCGCAAGGAGACAGCAAAACCAAAGTCGCCTCCCGCCACTCCCGCAGCCCAGGCATAGCGCGAGGCATCAGAGCTGTGCGTGCGTCCCGTCGCACATGCACGGAGTGGCTGTGCGCTTGCAGCCGCAGAAATACACGGTCTTCGACTCGCTCGCCTCGTACTTCAACGGCGCAAACTCAGTCCCCTTGTGGCTCCCGTCGCAAAAGGGCTGGTTCGCGCTCCGACCGCAAGCACACCAGAAGTACGTCTTCGACGCTTCCACCGCGACGGGGTATGGACCTTTGCGTGCAATCGCCGGCTCCGGCATGGCATCACTCCTTGTAGAAGAGAATGTTCCTGCTTTGCCTGGATCATACCGGATCGCACCGGCGGCAATGCCGTTCCGCGCACGGAGAAACCGGCTTACCCGCTGAGCGGGAACGAAACACCCGCTCTCTCACTCCACCAAAGTTGTACGGCGTAAAACGCTTGTTGCAGGTTGCCCTGGCCTGATCTGCTCTATCGTTTTTGTCTGGGTGGGACGCTTTGTACTGGAAGCAACTTTTTCCCGACCGGTAAACCCTTCCGTCAAAAACAGCGTCATACCTTTCAGGTGTTGGCCGATTAAGTCATCGTCTGGGTCCCAGTTCGATAGGTTTCCGGGAAGCGCCAATCAAATCCTTGAGTCGCTGGCAGGCAATATGAAGCTTCTACAGATCGTCCCCCTCGCTCTGATTCTCGCTGGAGCTGTTCTGCTATTCGAACAGCCTGCCTACGCCTACGCCGACCCGGGCACCGGCCTGCTCGCCATTCAAGCCGCGGGATCCGCGCTCGTCGCCACGGGTTGGTACCTGCGCCGGAGAATCTATACCCTCCTTCATCGCAGCGATGCGGTCAAGCAGGAACAGGATGACCTGCGATGTGATGCCAACCGTGAGGAATCCCCAAATCCGTGAGCGGCCCCGCCGACCTTGCTGACACCCATGTGACGTCCTCTCCGGGAGAATATCCCCTGGACTCGACATTTCGCGATCCGGCCGGACAATTACACCTCACACCCCAGTTTGCCCTGCGTCATATCCGCCCTGCCGCTCGGGAAGAGACCCTGGAATTTCTCGCGTCCAGGCTGCGCGCGTCGCTGGAAGAATGCGGCGATTTGATTCCCAGCCGCATCGCCGATCCCGCCGCGCACTCCTGTGTCTCTGCCGGCGAGCTCTGGCTCGAACATCCGCGCATCGACCCCATCAGCTATCCCTGGGAGTGGACCACCGCTCAATGGAGCGCCGCGGCGGAACTCACGCTGCGAGTCGCAAGCCTGGCCATCCCCGCTGGCTGGACCATCAAGGACGCCACTCCGCTCAACATTGTGTTCGCCGGCCCGCGCCCCATCCTCGTCGACGTTCTGTCGTTCGAGCGCCGCGACCCCAAGGCCAGCCTCTGGCTCGCCTACGGCCAGTTTGTGCGCACGTTCCTGCTGCCGCTGGTGGCGGCCCGCTACTTGAATTGGCCGCTCGAAGCCACCCTCTTCGCGCGCGACGGCTATGAGCCGCGCCAGATCTACGACGCGCTGCCGGCCTGGCGGCGCCTGACTCCTGATCTGTTCGACGTGGTCACGCTGGCCACGCTCTTCGACCGCCCGGGCGCGGGGCAAGGCGCGGCGAAGAAGTTGCCTTTCGCTCCCGATCCCAAGTTGGCCGAGCACATTCTCGCAAAGCGCATCGCGCGGCTTGGCAAGCAGATTCGCCACGCGGCCGCAAAGCATGCCCGCAGTCAGTGGAGCGAATACGAGCGGTCAGCCAGCCACTATCGTCCGGCCGACGTCGAAGCCAAACAGAACTTCGTGAAGCACGCACTCGATCGCTGCCGGCCGGAACGCGTCCTCGATATTGGCGCAAACACGGGAACCTATTCGCTGTTTGCCGCCGATGCCGGCGCCAAGGTGGTTGCGCTCGACAGCGATTCCGCTGCTCTGGAAGTTCTCTGGCGGGCCGCGCTCCGGCAGAACAAGCCCATCACTGCGCTCGTGGCAAACATCGCCCGCCCCACCCCGGCGGCGGGTTGGCGCAATCGCGAACACCTTTCACTGCTCGACCGTCTCACCGGCAAGTTCGATTTCGTGCTCCTGCTCGCCGTCATTCATCACTTGATCCTGCGCGAGCAGTTGCCGCTCGATCGCATTGCCGGCCTGTGCGCCAGCCTCACGCGCCGCTGGCTGCTGCTGGAGTGGGTTCCGCCAAGCGACCCCATGTTTCAGGAGTGGCTGCGCGGCCGGGACGACCTCTATGGCCATCTCGGCGAGGACGACCTGAAGCGGGCGTTCTCGCCCTTCTTTGCCGTCGCCGATCGTGCTCAGTTGGGCAATGGGCGTGTCCTGTTGCTCTTCGAGCGAATATAGTATTCTGGCGCAGCACCAGCCATCGCGAAAACTTCGCTTCCAAAGGCTTACCCTGCATGATCAAGCGGATCGCCCAGGCTTGGGGCTTTGCCTCCATTGCGCTCCTGCCAAGCTACGTCGACCTGACCTCGTCGTTGGGCGATGCCCGGATGCATGTTCCCTGGCCGCTCACTCGCATGGCTCTGGCGCAACTGGTCGATTTGGCGATTGTCGCCTCCCTCTTTGCGGGACTAATGGCGCTCCTGCGCCATCTGCGCGCGTGGACGAGGATCCGTTGGGTCCTCCTGGCCTTGTTTCCGGTCTATTTGCTGGCGCGCAATCTCAACCTCGTCCCCTTCCATGTGCCGGGCGCCGCTGTATTGGCCTTGAGCGCAGCCTGGGCCGCCGTCCTCGCGCTCCTCGTTTTCCGCGCGCCGGCAATCGCCTCTCAACTCTACCGTTTCGCAAGCGCCGTGCTCACCGGTTTCGTCGTGTTTGCCGCGGTTGTAAGTTGGCAGTTGGCCTACGCCGCGCTCTGGCGGCCTGCTCCTCACGCTTTCGCTCATCCAATTTCGAGTCCCCCGCCGAATAGGCCTCGTCTGGTCTGGATCGTCTTAGACGAACTTGCCTATCAACCTGTATTCGAAGCGCGCGACCCATCGGTCGAACTTCCGAACTTCGACCGTCTCCGCAATCAGGGCACGCTCTATACCCAGGTGATCCCGGTCGCCTATCACACGACCCTAGTGATCCCAAGTCTGCTTCTGGGGCAGAAGGTAACAAGCTCTACCTATACCGCCGACAATCGTTTCCTCGTCCGCACCGCCGATTCCCCGCACTGGCAGCCCTTCGACGTGAGCGCGTCGCTCTTCGGCGTGGCGAATCGGCTCGGCGTAAACACCTCGATTGTCGGCTGGTACGTCGCGTATTGCCCGATCTTCGCGGGCGCTGCCAAAGAGTGCTTTTGGACCGACGACGACACGGAACTCGGCAACCCGCCATCGCGCAACGCCGGCTTTGCGGAAGACGTTTGGTTTCCGCTGCGGATCATGGCGGAACAGCTCCTCGCTCCGCGCATGGCCTGGGCCGATAACGCTCGTTGGTTATCCCAAGGCCACATCGCAACCGTGAAGGACCTCAGCCAGCACGCACTCGCAGCGCTGGCCACAACCCAAGCCGATATCGTCTATCTGCACATTCCTGCGCCCCATCCTCCGGCCTTTTGGAACCGCCGCACGCACTCGTTTGCCGTGGGAGGATCGTATCTCGATTCGCTGGACTATTCCGACCGGCTTCTGGGCCAAATGCTCGACATCCTCGAAGCGCAACCGCGATGGGCATCCACCACCTTGATCGTGCAGGGCGATCACTCCTGGCGCACGCGAATTTGGCGCGCGACCCCCGGCTGGAGCGCGGAAGACGAGCGCATCTCCCATGGCGGCCAGTGGGACCCTCGGCCCGTCCTGCTCATTCACGCCGCCGGACAAAAAACCGCGGAGACCGTCACTACGCCGACCAGCCTGATGTTCGTGCACGACTATATTGCCGCGCACATCCAATCCCTCGCCAAATAGCCGCCGCGCCAAGACCGGACCTTGCTCCGATTGCGGCTCACCTTGGCAGCGCCAGAGTCCCTGAAACGTGCAGAATCGCTGCCGCTGTCCCCTTCTCGGGCGTTGCGCCAGATATGGTGATTCTGTAATCGCCCGGCAAGACGGAACGATCCCCTTTCTCGTCCACCTCGCTCAGTTGCCGCGGAGTCAGCGTAAAGACCACGCGCCGCGCCTCGCCCGCCCGTAAATGAATCCGCTCGAACCCCTCGAGCTCAACGCGCGGTGACACCGCGGTCTGCGGAGGCGTCACGTAAAGCTCTGCAACCTCGGCGCCGTCGCGGCGGCTGATGTTCCGAACCACGGCGGTCACCGTCGCCGGTTCTCCCGCCTGAATCGTGGGCGCGCTCACCTGCGGATCGCCGTAGGCGAATTTCGAATAGCTCAGGCCATATCCGAACGGGTATTCCGTGGCGCCCTGGAAGTAGCGGTAGGTCCTGTTCTTCATCGAGTAGTCGTCGAAGGCCGGCAGATCGCTGGACGAACGGTAGAACGTTACCGGCAAACGTCCCGCAGGATTGTTCTTCCCGATCAGAGTCTCCGCAATCGCGTCGCCGCCCTCTTCGCCGGGATACCACGCCACCAGCAGCGCACCGGCGTGATCGTCAGCCCATGGAACTGCCAGCGCGCTTCCCGTCGTTAGCACCACGATCAGCGGCTTGCCGGTCGCGGCCACCGCCTCCAGCAAGCGCTCCTGCACAGCGGGCAGTTCGATGCTCGTGCGATCTCCGCCCTCGAAGCCGTCCACATGCACATTCATCTCCTCCCCTTCCAGGTTCGGAGAAAGGCCAACAAACGCAACCGTCGCGTCGGCCGAGCGCGCGGCATCCAGCGCGGGGCCCAGCAGGCTGTTTGCCGGGGGCGCCCACTCCAAATCGACAAATCGATCGTTGGGAAGATGCACGTACTCCACGCAAATCTCGTGCGGCCGGGTGTCGGCAAAACTCAGCCGCGCATTGGGCTGATTATTCTGGCCGTCCAATACCAATTTGCCGTCGACATAGAGCCGGACGCGATCCGCGATCCCCGCGGCCGGCTGTTGCGCGCCGGCCGGAATGCCGCTCGCGGCCGCCGGCATCGTCAGCCGCGGTCCGCGCAGGCCCAGCACGTAGTCTCCCGCCGCGGGCGGCAGCAATTCGCCGCTCCATCGAACGGCAAATGTCTTGGCCGGAAAGTCCGGCGCGGGCGTCACGCGGTTCCAATTGAAGTTGATCTTCGCGTCCACGCGCGTCATCTTCGGCGTTCCGTCGAACTGCGGATTGTCGAAGTACTCGCCCTTCAGACCCGCGGTCTTCAGCGATGCATCCGTCCGCAGATACAGCGAAGGGATCGGAGCCGGCGAGCCCCTCGGCCAGTACCGCCCCCGGAGCATAGATCACATTCCCGGCTCCGAACTGTTTTTTCAGTCCCCTTAGCGGAGAGACCGGGTCGGGCGCCGTCCCGTTGTAGTTGCCCTCAACCGCCTCCAGCAAATCCGCGGTCGGGCCCACAACTGCGATCTTCCGGATCGCCGGCTTCAGGGGAAGAATTCCATTGCCATTCTTCAGGAGCACGATCGATTCCCGCGCCGCCTCGAGCGCCAGTTCCCGGTGCGCCTCCGAATTGACCTCGGAGGAGGGAATCTTGTTCAAGGGAACCATCTCGGACGGATCGAACATGCCGAGACGCATGCGCGCGGTGAACAATCGGACCACGGCTCGGTCGATCTCCGCTTCGCTCAGCAGACGATCGGCGGCGGCTTTGGTCAGGTCCTTGTACGCCCCGCCGCAATCCAGGTCCGTCCCCGCTTTGACCGCCAGCGCATCGCCTTTTGCCAGACTGTCGGCAGAGTGGTGCCCGCGCACGATGTCGGCAATCGCGTCGCAATCCGATACCACATACCCGGCGAATCCCCAGTCCTGGCGCAGATGCTGCTGGAGCAGCATTTCGCTCGCGCAGGCCGGCGCGCCGTCGATCGCGTTGTACGCGCACATGATGGAATCCGCGTGCCCGTCCACGATCGTGGCGCGAAATGCCGGCAGATACGTGTCCTCCAGGTCGTGATCCGTTACATCCACATTGAAGCCGTGACGCAACGGCTCCGGCCCGCTGTGCACCGCGTAGTGCTTCGGCGTCGCCACCAGCTCCAGATACCGCGCATCGTCGCCCTGAAGGCCCTTCACGAACTCCACACCCAGGCTGGCAGTCAGGAACGGATCCTCGCCGTACGTCTCCATCCCTCGCCCCCAGCGCGGATCGCGGTCGATGTTGACGTTCGGCGACCAGAACGTGAGTCCCGCGAAGCGGCTGCGGTCACCCTCGCGAATCGCCTCGTTGTACTTGGCGCGTCCCTCCACGGCGATGGTTGCCGCGATGCGGTGCATCAGGCCGGTATCCCACGTCGCGGCCAAGCCGATCGACTGCGGGAAGCTGGTCGCGAATCCGTTTCGCGCCACGCCGTGCAGTGCCTCATTCCACCAGTTGTACGCAGGCACGCCGAGCCGCGGGATCGCAGGCGCCACGTCCAGCATCTGGCTCACCTTCTCCTCGAGCGTCATGCGCCCCACCAGATCCTTGGCGCGCTCTTCGGGCGCCAACGCGGGATTCAGATAAGGACACGCCTGGGCGCCGCAGGAGACTCGCTCCTCCTGCGCCGCTTGTTGTGCGGAAGAATACTCCGAGGCCAGGCTGACCAATGCCAGCACCGCAAGAACGGAAATCCGGATTCTCATGTTGATCTGCGTGAAACCCTTTCGCTTGCCGAAGAGTATCACGCGAGCAAGAGACGGCTGCACACTCCCCATCGTGCGGCTGCGCCCCTTCCGGTTCGGCGGCGAGTCACCAGCCGAGCATCAGGAGCGGCGCGAGTCCGGCAGCCGCAAGGGCCAGCAGGAAGATCAGGCTCATCCTGCCTGTCCTGCGGCCGGCCAGGCTGTACGCGTAGATGCCCTTGACCACATTGTTGCTGGCGGCGGCGATCAGGATCGCGCCCGCGGCGACATTCAACATCGTGGCCGTGCTGGGCGCCTGCGTCAGACCCATGATGAACGGGTCTACGTCGCTGACTCCCATGATGGCCGCCAGCGTGTCGATGCCGGCGCGGCCCAGATACGTGACCGCAAGTTGCGTAACGATCAGCATCGCCAGAAACAGCCCGGCAAAGAGAAACGCCGTCGTGAGCTCGAGCGGGTTCTTGGGTTCCAGGTCCTGCTCCTCGGCCTGCGCACCCTTGTCCGCACGCCGCGTCCAGAGCCAACCCCCTGCAACCGCAACGCCGCCCAGCGAAAGAAGCGGCGCCCAAAGCAGGAGCATCAGTTGCCGGTTGAAGAGAACCAGCAGGATGCAGAGCCGCATGTACATGACGCCGGATGCAATGAGAGTCCCGCCGGAGTAGAGGTGGGGACGGTCGTCCGTCTTGCCGCGGCGCGCCAAAACGACGGTCGTCACCGTGGAAGAGTACGCGCCGCCGAGCAATGCCGCCAGCACCGTGCCGCCCTGGCCCTTCGTCACCTTCTGAAGCACGTAACTGGCATACGAGATGGCGCTGATGGCCACCACAACCAGCCACGTCTTGAACGGGTTGATGTGAAAGCGGCCGAACTCCTGGTTGGGCAGCACCGGCAGAATGACGCCGCTCAAAAACAGGAATTTTGCAAACGTCAGAATTTCCCGGGCGGCGATCCGCGCAGCCAGCTTTTCCAGCGCGGCTTTCAGATCCAGCAACACCAGGCTCGCCACACTCAGCGTGGTGGCGATCCAGAAATGCCCATAGCAGACCAGCGCGCCGACAAGAAACGTGGCCAGGCCCGACATTTCCGTCGTAACCCCGGGACTCTCCACTGTGGCGAGCTTGTGCCAATAAGAGAGCAGCAGGAATCCCGTCACCACCAGAAAGCCCACGGCGAGCGGCAGAAGCTGAGTGCCGGAGATGAGCGCCGTGGAGTAGCCGATCAGACCGATCAGCGGGAAGGTTCTCACTCCCCCGAAAGCATACGTGTTTCCCCCAGCCTTGTGCTCCTCGCGCTCCAGCCCGATGAGAAACGACAGAAACAGAACCAGAACGATCTTTACCACGTCAGGCGGCACATCTTGAACGATCCCCATCTTCGCGATCCTCAGTGTCCCGTGTTCTTTGCTGCCTGACAGGATACACTGACGCGCGGCAGCGTGAGGAAGCTTTTCGAGCGTCCTCACGCCACGACCGCGAATCGGGCGATGCCCGAGGTGACTCGATCGGCCCGCGCCTGTGGCCGGCTGCCTGGCTTCGTAGAGCCTACAAGCTCTTCCACTTCCAGTCGCGAATCTCCGGCAGATCCATTCCGTTCTTCCGGATGTACTGTTTGTGCTCGACCAGCTTGTCCTTGAGCGCCTGCTTCAGGTAGGCGCCTCGGTCGGCGATCCGCGGGATGCGGTCGATGGCGTCCATGGCCAGATGGAAGCGGTCCAGCTCGTTCATCACCGTCATGTCGAACGCCGTGGTGATGGTGCCTTCCTCCTTATATCCGCGGACGTGAATGTTGCTGTGGTTGGTCCTGCGGTAGGTCAGGCGGTGGATCAGCCACGGATAGCCGTGGAATGCGAAGATCACCGGCTTGTCTTTGGTGAAGAGCGTGTCGAAGTCCGTGTCGCTGAGCCCATGCGGATGTTCCGACTTTGGCTGCAGCTTCATCAGATCGACCACGTTCACCACCCGGAGCTTCAGATCCGGCAGGTGCTCGCGCAGAAGCGACACCGCGGCCAGCGTCTCCAGCGTCGGCACGTCGCCGCAGCACGCCATCACCGCATCCGGTGAGCCGCCCTGGTCGTTGCTGGCCCACTGCCAGATCCCGATGCCTTCGGTACAGTGTTTGATTGCGGCGTCCATCGTCAGCCACTGCGGCGCGGGATGCTTGCCCGCGACGACCACGTTCACGTAGTGGCGGCTGCGCAGGCAGTGGTCCATCACCGACAGCAGGCAGTTGGCGTCCGGCGGCAGATACACGCGCACAATCTCCGCCTTCTTGTTCACCACGTGATCGATGAATCCCGGGTCCTGGTGCGTGAAGCCGTTGTGATCCTGCCGCCAGACGTGCGACGCCAGAAGATAGTTCAGCGAGGCGATCTTGTGCCGCCACGGCAGGTCGGCCGTCACTTTCAGCCATTTGGCGTGCTGGTTGAACATCGAGTCCACAATGTGAATGAACGCCTCGTAGCAATTGAAGAGCCCGTGACGCCCGGTCAGCAGGTACCCCTCGAACCACCCCTCGCACTGGTGCTCGCTGAGCACTTCCATCACTCGCCCTTCGAGTGCAAGAAATTCATCGTTCGCTTGCGTCGCGGCGTCCCACTGCCGTTTGGTCGTCTCGAACACCGCCGCCAAGCCGTTGGAGATGGTCTCGTCGGGACCGAAGATGCGGAAGTTGCGCTGCTCCGCGTTCAGCTTCGCCACGTCGCGCAGAAACGGCGCCATCACGCGCGTGTCGCCAATGCCTTTGATTCCCGGAGTTGGAACATCCACGGCGTAGTCGCGGAAATCCGGCATCCGCAGATCGCGCAGAAGAATGCCTCCGTTGGCATGCGGATTGGCGCCCATGCGCCGGTTCCCCTTGGGCGCCAGCTCGGCCAGCTCCGGCAGCAAACGGCCGCCCTCGTCGAAAAGTTCCTCCGGCCCGTAGCTCCTCAGCCATTCCTCCAGTTGCTTCAGGTGCGCGGGATTGACAGCCGGATCGGACAGCGGGACCTGGTGCGAGCGGAACGTGCCTTCCACCGGCAGCCCATCGATGACCTTCGGCCCCGTCCAGCCCTTGGGGCTGTTGAGAACGATCATCGGCCAGCGCGGTCGAGTCTTGTTCCCATTCACTCGCGCATCCTGCTTGATCCTCTTGATCTCTTCCACGACACGATCGAGCGTCGACGCCATGGCCTCGTGCATCAACTCCGGTTCGTGCCCCTCGACGAAATACGGCGTCCATCCGTAGCCCTTGAAGAGCTGCTCCAGCTCTTCGTGCGTGATGCGCGCCAGCACCGTCGGATTGGCGATCTTGTAGCCGTTCAAATGCAGGATGGGCAGCACCACGCCGTCCGTCGCCGGATTGAGGAACTTGTTCGAGTGCCATGCCGTGGCCAGCGGCCCGGTCTCCGCCTCGCCGTCGCCGACCACGCACGCCACGATCAATTCGGGATTGTCCAGAACCGCGCCGAACGAGTGGCTGAGCGAGTAACCCAGCTCGCCGCCCTCGTGAATCGATCCCGGAGTCTCCGGCGATGCGTGGCTCGGGATGCCCCCGGGAAACGAAAACTGGATGAACAGCTTCCTCAGTCCGTACTCATCCTGGGTGATATCCGGATAAACCTCGCTGTACGTGCCCTCCAGGTAAGTGTGGCTGACGACCGCGGGGCCGCCGTGACCGGGCCCGGACACATAAATCATGTCCAGGTCGTATTTCTTGATGATCCGGTTCAGGTGCGTATAAATGAAGTTCTGGCCGGGCGTCGTTCCCCAATGGCCCAGAAGCATCCGCTTCACGTCCGCAACCCCCAGGGGACGCTTGAGCAGCGGATTGTCGTAGAGATAGATCTGACCGACGGAGAGATAATTCGAGGCTCTCCAGTAAGCGTCCAGTTTCTTCAGCAGCTCATTCGACAACGTCTTTTCCATGATTCCTCTCCTCTGCACCCGTTCGAACAGCTCATAGAGCGTCAAGCGTTCCGACGTCCCGGCCAGGCGCGCCTCGAAGGGCGGCGCGGGAACGGCCGGCTTCGTCATCCCCAAGATAGTGTAGTCGTAAATCCGTGCCTGGCGCGGCTCGCCGGAATCGCCCGGCCCTGCCGCGCACGTGCGATTCGGATTGCTGCGGATTCCGCGCCGTTTCGGATAGAGAACTCCACGCCATTCTTAGCCCGGTCGCGTCTTCGCGGGCATCGGCAGAGGCAGCGTTTCTCGCTGGGCCATCGTCGTGCTCTTGCCCAAATTCGTTCATGTGCCCGGCTGCCCCGAGTCTAGACTTCGGCCTGCCACCCGTCTATCGATAAATGATTAAATGCCACCGTTCAGGACCATTCTGAATCTGGTTCGGATCGCGAACTAGACAGGAACGAACTCCGATGCGATCGGCTCCCCCATCGGGCCGCGGAAGGAGAGCCAATGCAATCGACGAATATGGCAAATCGGCGCAGTTACGCCGTGCAAAGACTCCACGCGGCCGGGTCGCGCTATCCCCTCATCGATCGCACGAAAGTGGAGCCTCCAAGTCCAGTATTTCCGTGCTGCTCCGGAATACACACCCTCTTGCGCCATCGATCGATTCAAAAAAATGGCCGCCCTGCCTAGAATCCGGAAACGGATAGGCCGATAGAAAGGGGCGTAACGCCCACCACCTGCTCCTGGTAGCGATTCTGGACCCCTCGCGGAACTGGGTCGGTGCGGGCGGAATTCGATATAAGGAGCAACACAATGCTGACTATCCTCAATAGCGTTTCTTCGCTGAATGCGGAGAATGCTCTGGACTCCACCCAGTCTAACCTGCAGAAGACGATGACAGAACTGTCCACCGGTCTGCGGGTTAACTCCGGATCGGATGACGCCGCCGGCCTCTCGATCGCAGATGGCTTGCAGGCGAACATCGCGGCCCTCACCCAATCTTCCCAAAATGCATCGGACGGCGTCGGCATGTTGCAGACCGCCGACGGCGCCCTTTCCCAGGTAACCACACTGCTCAATCGCGCAGTTACCCTGGCCACCGAAGCCTCGAACGGCGGCCTCTCCTCGGCGCAGTCAACGGCTCTGAACACCGAGTACGCTTCGATCCAGAGCGAAATCGACAGCATCGGATCGACGACCAACTACAATGGCACCGCGGTGTTTGGCGGCTCCGTCAGCGTATACACCAGTGATGGAACGTCCACCGGCGCCAGCAGCACCTCCGTTTCGGTCGATGCCCTGTCCAGCACGGATCTCAAGCTGACCACCAGCGGCACCCCCCTGACCACGACCGCTGGCGCCCAGTCCGAATTGGCGTTGATCTCTACCGCTATCTCGACCGTCTCTGCGGAACGCGGATCGATCGGCGCGACGGTGAACCAGCTGGATGCCAGCGCTAACGTGCAGAGCACCGAAGTGACGAACCTGACCAGCGCCGTTGACAACATCGAGAACGCCGACATCGGCAAGACAGTGTCCCAGATGACCCAGTACAACGTCCTGGAGCAGACCGGCATGGCGGCCCTGTCGCAGTCGAACTCGATCCAGCAAAACGTTCTGAAGCTGTTGCAGTAACTCCTCTGCCGTACCCTTCTTTTTGGAGCGGCGGCGCCGTACCGGGCGCCGCCGCTCCATTCTTTTTGCGGGCTGAAATCCAATGCAAAACGTGCCGATAGAGTATTGCGGCTTGGCCGATGCCAAGCGGTGCGCAGGAAACACGACGGCCAGTTGAAGTTAAGGCACTTCTTATGAGCTCTCTAAGTTCTCTACTATCCTCGTTGTCGTCGTCCTCCTCCTCCTCCACCGCGGAGTACGACCTCAGTTCCATTCTCGAGGCGGCGTTGGGAGCGTCCTCGTCGGGTATCGATGTGACGTCCGCCGTCGACTCGGCGGTCTCGGCCGCGCAGGCCCCGGAGGACACTTGGGAGAGCCAGGAGAGCACCCTTGAGAGCCAGATCAGCGCCATGTCTTCGATGGAGACGGACGTTACAACCCTCGACACCGAAGTGCAGGACCTGAACAGCTTGACCGGCCCGCTATCGGCCATGACGGTCAGCTCCTCGAACTCGGACGTCATTTCGGCTTCGGCGTCTTCGGGCGCCTCGACCGGAAGTCATGTGGTTGTGGTCAACAGCCTGGCCGCAACCGCCTCCTGGACGTCGGGCACCTTCACCAGCAGCTCCACCGATCTGCCCTCGGGCAACTTCACCATCACCAACGGTAGCGGCACATCGGCAACCATCACCACCGACGGGACCGAGACGCTCTCCGATGTCGCCAGCGAAATCAATAACGACGACCTGGGCCTCACGGCCAGCGTGATTACCGACACATCCGGCGCCCGGCTGGCCATTGTCGCCGACTCCTCTGGCGCCGACTCCAATTTCACAGTCGCATCTTCCGACTCGTCCGACTTCGGATTCACGCAGGCTGTGACCGGCGCCAATGCCTCATTGACCGTGGACGGAATCAGCATTTCCAGCGCCTCGAACACAGTGACCGGCGCGATTCCAGACGTCACCCTCAGCCTGCTCAGCGCCGACCCCGGAGTGGATGTCAGCCTGAGCATTTCTCCCGACACATCGTCGATCGAGAGTGCGATCCAATCGTTTATTACCGACTACAACACGGTCGTCAGCGACCTGAACACGCAGTATACGGTCACGGACGGAAGCGAAGGCGTGTTGGCCACCGATTCGACCGTTCGCGACCTTCAGAACGACATCCTGGGCGCCATCGATTACACGTACACGCCCTCCTCGGGCACCACGACCGTCCCCAATCTGACGTCCCTGGGCATTTCCGTGGACAACAACGGCAAGCTCAGCCTCGATACATCCACGCTGGATAGCGCCTTACAGAACAACTTCTCCGACGTGCAGAGCTTCTTCCAGGGCACTTCCCTGAATGGCTTTGCCAATTCGCTCGACGAGGAGTTGACCAGCTTCACCAGCTCCAGCGACGGAGCCTTCACCGTCGACCTGCAGAACATGAACAGTCAGGTCACCGATTTGCAAAACAATATCAGCAATTTCGAAACGAATTACATCGACCCCTTGAAGACGCAGTTGCAAACCGATTACAGCGATGCCGAAGAGGCTTTGCAGGAACTGCCAACCCAGATCAAGCAGATCGACGAAGAACTGGGCTACAACACATCGAGCTAAATGGCGACAACTATGACACCTACGGATCTCGCATATCGAAGAACAGCGGTGCAGGGCGCCAGCGGGTTCGGCCTGCTGGTTGCCCTCTACGACACGCTCGCCGGCGACCTGCGCCGCGCGACCGAGGCGCAGCGGGCCAACGACATCGAGAAACGCTGCCGCGAGGTGAATCACGCCTTCTCGGTGATTGGCCTCCTCGAAGACTCCGTGAGACGGGGCACGGGCGGCGAGCTGGCGCAGCAGTTGGTTGGTTTCTACGCGTCGTTGCGGCGCGACTTGATCGCGGCGCAGGCCAACAGCTCCGCCGATATGCTCGAAGAGTTGATGATGAAGGTTCTAAAGATCAGAGAGACCTGGCAGAATGCCGACCTCTGTACGGCGGCGCCGGTCGAGCATCAGTTGCCGCCGATCGCTATGAGAGGCTCGGACAGCTACCCCTCGTTTCAGCCGAAGAACAGTTCCGGCAGTTGGTCCATTTAGCACGCGTCCCACGCGATAACGTCCTGCCCGCGAATGCGAACATGACTCGCCCGCCCGGATGGAGCCGGGTACAACAGCACGATGTTGGAGCAGGCGCGGGATCGTTCCCCCCGGGCGCCTTCTATTCTTGAGGTATCGCGAGATAGCTGAGAATCGTTTCCGGAAGCACCTTTGCCGCGGCCGCCGCAGCCGCGCTGTTCGCCGTCTCGGCCTGAGTCAGTTCCGTTGCCGCCTGGGACTCATCGACCGCAACCAGGGAATCCTCCTGCGATGTCAAGTTGACTGTCTCCGTGCTGAGATAGGTCTGCTGCGAATCCAACTGGCTCGCTGCGTTGCTATAGAAGACGCGCTGCTGGTCGACGTAGTTCAAGGCGTTTGTCACAGCGGTCGTCGCGCTTTCGATATCCGACGAATTGCCGCTCTGCAGGGCGGTGACAAGCGAGTTCAGGGAACCAAGCACATCGGCGCTGGAATTCGAGAAGAGCTGGCTGCCGGGAAGGTTGACTTGGATGCTGCTGTCGTCGCCGATGACCACCGAAATCGCGTTGTCGTTCCCGTTGTAGGTATATCCGGACGAAGACGAGGAATCGGCGGTGTACGGGGCCGATGAGGTTTCGGTTCCGCCAAACAGATATGTTCCGTCGTAGGACGTGTTGGCCTGCGACACGACGCTGGTCAAAAGCCCCTGTACCTGATTGGCGATGGCGTCGAGATTCGACGCCGAGTTTGTGCCGTTCGCTCCCTCGGTGCCCAGAGAAACCGCTTGCGTGAGCGATGAGACCACTGAACTCAACGAGGAGTCGGCGGTTTGAACCATCGATAATTCGCTGCTCACGTTCTTCGTGTACTGGTCAACATCGGCGGTTTCGATGGTGTTTTGTACCATGTTGGAGGACGCCGCGGGATCGTCGGAGGGCTTGGTAACCCGTTTGCCCGTCGCCACTTCCTCGAGGGCGGTGTTGAGCGTCGACTGACTCTGTTGCATGTCAGCGAGAATGTCGGAAGCGATGTTCGGATTGACTCGCATATTCCTCGGTGTCACTACGTGGAGACCATGCTAATGGTCACGCTGTCCAGCGCCTGAATTGTGCTCACGATCCTGGCCGCGGCCTCGTATGCCGTCTGGTACCGGATCAGATTCGTCGTCTCTTCATCGATGCTGACACCCGAAGCGGAATTCAGTTGATCGTTCAGTTGCGTCAGGCTGTCCCCGATAGCGGTCGATTGCGTGCTGGCATTTGAGGCGTCGTTGCCGACTTGGTAGACCAGATTCGCGTAGGTCTCCGAAGCCGACTGTCCGGAGGGAAGCGCATCGGTCAGCGCCGCCGACAGGTTCGCCACGTTGCCGTTGCTGCCCGAGGCGCCGTCTGAGCTCATGGCCACCTGCGAGGCATCGGTGATGGCCACGCTCATTGCGGCGGCGGCGGTCGAAGAATCCGACGGAACGCTGAAGAAATCCTGGCCTGCGTTCCCATTCGCGTCGTAGCCCTCCGCCTGAGCAGTATTGAAGGCCGTGGTGAATTCGCTCGCCAGGCTGTTCAGTTGACTCAGGTAGCCGGGTATCACCGTATCGCGGATGGCGATGGCCCCTCCCAGCGTGCCTCCCTGAATCGAGGTCGTGATGTCGTTCCCGTTCGAATCGAGCACATGCTGCATGCCGTCGCTTCCGGTTGTCGTTTGCAGCGAGTCGCTTTGGTTGCCCATGACCAGCTGGGCTCCGTTCCCGGTCGTGATCACCTCGCCGTCGTTGCTTTGCGTAACGGAGATTCCGATCAGCTTGGAAAGCTGCTGAACGAGTTCGTCGCGCTGGTCCTCGGTGGTTCCGCCATCTTGGCCTCCGGTGGTCGACTGGGAAATCTGCCCGTTGAGTTGCGCAATCTGCGCGCTCAATGTGTTGATCTGGGCAACCGTCTGGGTCACCTGCGTGTTCATCTCCGATTGCACGGTGGTCAACCCGTTGGACGTTGTATTGAAGGCCTTGGCGAGATTTTCGCCGGCGGAAAGCACGCTGGCCTGAACCGACGAGCTGGACGGGTCGGAAGACAGAGCATCGAGGCTGCTCGAAAACGACGAAAAGGCGCTGGCAATGTCGTTGCCCGAGGATGAAAAGTAGGTTTGAATCTCATCCAGCGCCGACGACTGCGTATCCTCGCCGCTCTGGGCCGAGGTCTGCTGCTGAATCTGCAGATTGAGCAATTCGTCGCGGATGCTCTGAACGGCAGCCAGCGTCACACCCCCACCGGTCACTGTGCCGCCGGAAAGGTTCTGCGCGGTCTCCGAGATCTCCGCGACCTCCCGGGTATACCCGCTGGTATCGGCGTTCGCGATGTTATTGCTCGTGGTATCCAGAGCGTCCTGGTTGACGCCCAGCGCTTCCACGCCGATCAATAGCGATGTGTTCAGGCCACCCATAGCGTTTAGATCTGGCAAGACCAGGTTTGGAGCTTCATCCTGGCGCCGGAACCCTCCCGGAACTGTCCTTGATAGGAACTGAAAAGTGAAACCATTAATGCCACCGAATGGCTGGAGAACCTGAGTAGGGCGGCGTAGCGGCGGTTCAGGCTTTGCAGCGTATCGGAAGCGTTGCGAATCTGGTGCACGACCCTTTCGTCGGACAGGGCCGGCCTGGCGGGAGTATCCGGCAGGCTCGGGGTACTCAGTTCATCCGCCAGCTCCATCAGGCGCGTGCTGAACGCCTCCTGATTGGCAAGGCTCTCCTCGAGGGCGCCGATGGAGTTCCCGGAGATTGCCGACATGGCCCGCTGAATCTCGAACGCCATCGAATTCAGGAGCTGAAGGTACTCCTCCAGCTTCTCGTTCCGGTCCTGAATGCCCGTCGAAATCATTCCCACAACTCTCCGCGCCTAGACGTCGAGTCCGCGGCCTGGCAGGTACCCAGGTTAGGCGTGCTCGTCGATCATCGACGCCACAATCTGCTCCGGGTCGAGCTCGTAGCTGCCGGCATTGATCGCCTGCGACAGGGCATTGACCTTGTCGTCCCGGGTCTCGGGTGAGCTCATGGCGCTGCTCACCAGCGCGCGGACAGATTGCTCGCTGGAGGAAAGCGTGGTCCGATCCTCCCCGGCAGACAGATCGGACGCCGTGGTCTCGGTTGCGCTCACCGGTTTCGAGTTCGGTTCGCTCGTGATCTGACTTGCCGTTGCTTGGGTTAGATCGATTCTCATCTCAACTCCTCACTTTTTTGCCTGCATCCCTATCGGCACTTTGGCGCCTGAAGTTTAATGCAATTCTCAGCGAGATTCCCCTGTCTTCTGGGCCCCGGCGGCTGGTTCTGCCGCTGCGGCCTGTTGGGCATTATCTGCCGCAGAATGAAGGGCTTTCGCGATCATTGCGGCGATTCCTATGCCCCCGGACGCGGAGAGTGACTTGGCCAGGGCCTGTACCCCGAGGCTCATCATCTGCTCCCGTCCGCCGGCTTCTTCGTCGTCTTCGGCCCCGGGCACTGAGGCCATCGATTGCTCGGCCTGCTGCAACCAGCTCCCCAGGAGCATGGATTCGAACTCTTTCGCCCCTTTTTCGATTTTGCCATCGTCGTTCGTTGCCTGGGCCGACTGCATCTGCCGGAGCGCATTCTCCTCGCGCGACTGCATCAGGCTGCTTTGTGCCTGAGCCGCCAAGGCGCCGGTGATGGGACTGGTCGCCATTTATTGAACCTCCACTTCGGCCTGAATTCCGCCTTCGGCCTTGATGGCCTGGATGATGGCCACCACGTCGTGGGCCGTGGTCCCGATCGCATGGAGTCCGTTCACGAGCTCCTCCACGTTCGCTCCCTCGTCGAGCCGCATGGTCTGGGCCGGGCTGTCGGTAACATTCACGCTGGTCTCGGGAATCACCGTCGCCGAAGGCTCGGTTCCGATGGTTGCGGGACGGCCGTCGTGTGCTGCGCCGGGAGGCTCGGATCCGGCCGCTTGGCGTGTTCCAGCGTTCCCCGTACCCGTACCGCCAGAGGTCTGCCCATTGCCATTCTCGATAATGGTCGGGGCATAAACGCCGGGAACAGGCGCTGCGGCGTACGTGGTGACAACCTCAATCGAGAGATTTCCGTGGATCACCGATACCGGCGTCAGCTTCACATCGCCGCCCAGGACGATGGTGCCCGTCCGTTCGTTGATTACGATTTTGGCGGGCGTATATACGTTCAGTGAGAGATTCTGCACCCGCGAGATCAGCACGGGGATCGAGGCCGCGCCGGCATCGGCCACATTCACATCGACCCGCGCGCTGTCGACTGCCGCGGCGACCGGCTTTTGAAATTCTGCGTTCACCGTGTCGGCAATCTGCTTCGCGGTCGTGAAATCGGGATTACGAAGCAGCAGCGACACGGTCTTGAAGTCGTGCAGATCGACGGAGGCATCGCGCTCCACGATTCCCCCGTTGGGGATCCCGCCAACGGTCGCGGAATTCACTTCCTTCCCGTTGATGCCGTTGCCCGCCGTGTAGCCGCCCATAAGCAGCGGCCCCTGCGCCTCGGCGTAGATCTGGCCGTCCGGCCCGTGCAGGGCGCTCATCAGCAGCACCCCCCCCACCAGGCTCTTGGCATCGCCAACCGACGAAACCGTCACGTCGAACCGCGCGCCCGGACGGGCAAACGGCGGCAAGGATGCGGTAATGAACACCGCGGCGACGTTCTTCACTTCCACCTGGGACGCGGAGATGAGAACCCCCATCTTCTGCATCGCGTTGGCCAGGGTCTGGACCGTGAAATATGTCTGCTGCGAATCGCCTGTCCGGTTGAGGCCCACCACCAGCCCGTAGCCGACGAGCATGTTGTCGCGAATGCCTTCCACGCTGGTGATGTCCCGGATCAGCACCCGGCGGTTGGCGTTCTCTGTCCAGGCCTGGGGCGTGAATAGCCACAGGACGGCGCTCAACGCCATCGCCCAGGCGATTCTCGATCGAACGCGCATTTTCCATTTGGCAGGTGCGATTCTCATTATCGTCAGAATCCCAGGATCCAAAGCAGGGCGCGCATGATCCGGTTCGGCGGACGCGTGCTGTCGGCAATGACTCCTTTGCCTTTCATCTCCACTTCAAGGTTGCTGAGCGCTGCGGAGGATACCGTGTTGCCGTTCCCGATATCGTTCGGCCGCACCACGCCGCGAACCGTCACATCCTCGTGCTGATTGTTCATAAAGATCTTGCGTTGCGCCTCGATCACCAGGTTGCCGCTGGGCAGCACCGCGATCACTCTGGCCGTCATGCTGGTCTTGAATGTCGTGCTGGTGTCCGTCGCGCCGGATCCCTTCAGAGTATTGGTTGAATTCGCCGCCAACAAAGGATTCATCAGAGACGTATCCACCCCTCCCGCCAGGCCGGTAATGGCCGAACTGGTCGTGAACGCCCGCGAGGTGTTCACGTCGCCGCTCTGGGCTGCGGTGGTTGCAACGGAAACGACAATCATCACTGTGTCGTTGAGCTTTCGCGCTTTGTAGTCGGTCGATAGCTCGCTGCCTTCCCCCGGCAGCCAGAGACTGCCGAGAGTCCGCTCCGGCTTCGCGCCTTCATCTTCCTGCACGCGCGCCAGGTATTCGTCCCGCAATTCGGCGGGACTGTTCTTCTTGCTGTGCGCGTGCGCCGGCGGCGCCAGGACCGCCCCCGCAAAAAACGCAACACACAGAAAACGCGTCCCGGTTCGCCTTGCCGTTCCCTTCATTGCAGCCTTCCTTTCAGGATTCCGCCGTTCACCACCTGGGCCGTAAAGACCATCCGGCGTTCCTTGTCGGTGACCCGAATCGTCTGGCCGGGAGAACCCGACTCGAGGCAAATCACGGGAATGCTGATATGGACATGATTGCCGTCGAGCAGGAGCTTGGCCGGCGATCCGCTGCGCAGGACGACGGTCTTGGCGGCGTTCGTGGGAGTGAGTCCGGCAGATAGCAGATCTGGGTCGCCTGCCGGACTCTGCGCGTTGCCCTTCGGCGCCGCGCCGAGACTCACGAAGAATGGCAGGCATTCTTCGCTCTTCTCGCACTCCACCCGCGCCAAGAGGCGTTGATTGCTCAGCCGCTCGACAGAACTGACCTTGAGAACCGGAGCCGGGATGGTGGCCACAACCTCGGTCAGCAGCACCACCTGGTCCGGAGCCACTTGCATCCCGGCCCGGCCCATCGCTGCGGCGACCAGTCCGGCGCTGATCGGGTAGTGCTCGGCCGCCAATGCAGCCGGCGCCGCGGCCGCGGCCAGCAGGAACATCGGAATCGCTTTGCTCCCCATCATTGCCCGGCCTCTTTACTGCGCCAACTGGTTGAGCTGCTGAAGCATCTCGTCGGCCGCCTTGATCACGCGCGAATTGGACTCATAGGACCGCTGCGCCAGAATCATGTTCACAAACTCGTCGACAACGTTGACGTTCGACTGCTCCAGCATCCCCTGTTGAATGGTGCCCAGCCCTTCGGATCCCCCTGGAGTGCCTACGACTGCATCGCCTGACGCTGTTGTTGGGGTGTAGATGTTGTTCCCGATGCTTTCCAGACCGCCGGGGTTGGCGAATGTGGCAAGCTGGATCACCCCCACCTGCTGTGCCTGTGTCTGGCCGGGCAGCGTCACGCTCACCGTGCCATCGCTGCCCACGGTCACCGCTGTTGCTGACGTCGGGATGTTGATCGCCGGCTGCAGAGCATCGCCGCTCGCCGTCACCAGATTCCCCTGTGCGTCGGTTTGGAACGATCCGGAACGCGTGTAGCCCGTCTGTCCGTTCGGCAAAAGAATCTGAAAGAATCCGAGTCCTTCGATTGCAAAATCGAGCGAATTGCCGGTGCTGGTCAAATCGCCCTGGGTCTGCACGATTTCGGTGTTTGCCGGCCGCGAGCCAAGACCGATCTGTAGTCCCGACGCCACGGTGGTCTGTTGCGTGGACGCGGCTCCAGGCATGATCGTGTTCTGGTAAATGAGATCCTGAAACTGAACGCGGCGCGCCTGGAAGCCGGTGGTGCTGGAGTTAGCGAGATTGTTCGCAATGTTGTCCAGGTTCATCTGCTGGGCCGTCATACCCGTCGCCGCGGTGTACAGTGCGTGGAACATCGGATCTCCTTTAGCTGACCTTGGAAAGGTCTTGCGTTGCGGTTTTGTCCATGTCGTTGTTGAACATCGCCAGCGCCCGCTCCATCATTTCCGCGGTGCGCTGCCCGGTCACCAGCTCGACCATGCTGGTGACGGGATTCACATTGGAACTCTCCAGCATTCCCTGCCGCACACTCGAACTCACGGCTGCGGTCGTGGAATTCGCGGGCGCGGAGTAATACGTGTTCCCCATACTCGTCAGTTCGGTCCCCGGAGCAAATTCAACAACGCTCAGCTTGCCTGATACCGCGCCGTTCGAGGAGATCGTGCCGTCGGCGCTGATCGAAACCGAGCCCGGCGGAATCGTAATCGGTCCTCTGTCTCCCATCACCGCATCGCCGCTGGCGGTGACCAGTTGTCTGCTGGAAGAAACCTGGAACGACCCATTGCGGGTGTACATCGTGCCGTTGGCCGTCTGAACCGCGAAGTAGCCCGGGCCGTCGATGGCCAGATCGAGTTCGTTCCCGGTCTTTTCGAGCGCACCCTGGGTCTGGTCGATGGCCGTCCCGCTCAGGATTCCGTACCGGTTGACCACCTGGTCTAACGACGACTCGGACCGGTCGCCGGCATCGGCCAGAACCGAACTGAACACATTGTGCTGGGCCCGGTAGCCGACCGTACTCGCGTTGGCAAGGTTGTTGGCGGTCGTATCCAGCGCCTGGGTACGCGCCACCAACGCCGTGCACGCCGCATAGTATCCGCTATCCATGAGTCTCCCTTCCATTTGAGATATGCAATGCGCGTGCCATCTTTCCCGGAAGAATCTGCCCAGAAAGCCGGCAAAAATGGCTCTGCGGGCAGGTTTTATGAATCTTTGATGAGAGGCCAGCCCGGAACCCGAAGTCTGTACCGTTGACCCGGCCGGCTCCTCATGCGAACGCAATCCGCGAACCTTTCGAAGATCGCGCTTGCGGTCAAACCGCTCCAATTGGCTTGCCGGCAACACTCCTCCCGCTTGCCTGAATTCCCTGGCCTTTCCATCCCGGACCCTGCTCCTCCGGGCTCAGTTTCACGGAAACGATGCGGCTCTCTTCAACCCCACGGAGACCGCTGGCTCATGGCGATGTTCGGTCCCGGCGGGCATGGCTTCGGAGATCGTGTTCTTCATTCGGAAGATCGCGTCGATCACTCCCCGCTTGCCCGTAAGCCGCGCCCAAATGTGGTTCTTGCATTGTGTGAACCGGGCTTCCCGGGCGCCGCTCTCGGCGGCCATTCGCCCGACTGCCCGGGCCATCTTCTCCGGGTTGCCGGGATCGTCGATCGGGATCTCGCTGTACTCCGGGGTGCGAGTCAGGCGTTCCGCCTGTTCGGAAAGATCCCCCGCCGTGACGAAGCACGGCTCGGCCCGGCATCCCGTGACCTGCTCGATTGATTCCAGCAGGCCATGCTCGACGCGGTACACAAAACCCAGAAGAATTCTCTTTGCCGCCAGAGAGCAGTGAAACGGCACCGCGGAGCATGCATCCAGGATGGTCTTCGGAATGTCCGCCTGTACCATGTGCCCGATATGCTCCTGCGCCAGCACCGGATATCCCCATTGCGCCGACCGCGCCAGCGCAAACTGCTTGTCGGTGGCCACGTGCATGCGGACCAGAGTCGTATCCAGGTTCTCGTTGCGCCATTGGGCCTGGTCGGCGGCCAATCGCAGCTGTTCGGATGTGACGTAGCCTTTCGACAAAAGGACCAGCCCCAGAGACAGCCGCGGGGTGCGCGGAATCTCGACCACGCGCCGGCTCAAAAGCAGCGCCAGCGATTTGCACGCCGCCTGAACGAAGCAATCCACGCTGCAATACCAGTGCTGGCCCACTTGAATTCCTTGCCGCGAGCCGGTAATGCTGCGCACGAGCTGCCGGTTGCGGCACCCCTCGAGGTGGCACCGGGCGCTCACCCTCTTCAGGGAGTGTTCGATCATCGGTGCCAGGGATAAGCTGGAAAGACTCATAGCGATTGGCCTCAATGCGTTAGTTCAGAAGATGAGTTGCAATGGGTTGGGGGATCTTCGTGACCCGCAGCCCGTAATTTCCGTCGACCACCACCGCCTCGCCCAGCGCGATCAGCTTCCCGTCGAGAAACAGCTCCACCGGCTCGTCCACCATGCGGTCCAATTCGACGATTGAGCCGTTGGCCAGATCCAGAACCTCGCGCAGAGGCAGTTGCCGTTGGCCAAATCGCAGGGAGACGTTCAGCTCCACGTCCATCACCAGCTTCAGGTTGTAGGCGCTGGCCGCGCTCTCGCCCGCTCCGTCCGCGGCGCCGTCGCTCGCGGCGGCAGACAGCGCATCCAGCAGCTCGGGGCCGAAATAGAGCAGCACCTGCAATTCCGAATCGCCTTCGGACGCGGTAATCGGAACCACGAACATCCCTCCGAATGCCAGACCCGAGATGCTTTCGATTTTGAAGTCGAGTGCCCCCAGCCTCGTCAGGGACGAATTCCCCAGCTTCTCCGTCGTCGAAGAAACGAACTTCGCAAAGAACGCCTTGTGCGCATCGGTGAGCCCGCCGATCGGCTGCTTGACGATCTTCGAGAGCAGGTCCGCCACTTGCGGCTCATAGAATTCGACGAAGCACTCTCCGCGCACCGCGCCTTCCACGGTTAACCGGAACTGGATGGCCGGCGCATCGTTCGCCGGTATGCTTCCGCTTTCGATCACTTGGTGCGGCCATTGCGATCCCGTCGCGCCGGCCAGCGCTGCCGAAAGCGCCTCGGCATAAGCAGCCGCGAACTCCATCGCTCCCTTTTTCTGGGCCGGATTATCCATGACTCTTATCTCCTCTTCCAATCTGTTGTGTTCGTTCGCCGGCCTAGTTGCGCGGCTCGCTGCGAGCCGCTGCGGACAGGCACGGCTTCAAACAGGCCTCGCCCTCCCGCCGTCAGCATTCCTGGGGTCCGGATTGGCGCTCGAAGCTTCAACACCGAGCCCGGCTGCAAGGTAACCAGATCCCGTACCGCCACCCGAAGGCCCGGCAACTCCGCCACCACTTCCATTTCGCAGTCCAGAATCCGTTCCCGCAGCGGCGGCGCGGGAAAGCTCCATACTCTCGACTTCTTCTGCGGCCGCTCTTCCTTGATCTTCTTGATCAGCGAATCGCAAAAGGCTGTCGATAGCGCCAGGCTGAATGCCCCGGACGCATTCCCCACGGTGATCTCGAATCGCAACACCGTTACCCTTTCGCTCGGCCGGAACGACTGAAGCATCATGGCCGGCTTGATGCGCACGCCCGGAGCCATGGAAACTTCGGGAATCGCCCACGTGGCCTCAACCTCGTGCATCAGGTGCAGAACCATGTCCCGCACGATCTCTTCTTCGATCTCCGTCAGATCGCGGCCCGAGCTCCTGGCCTCGCCCGTCCCGCCCATCAACAGCTCAATCATCGGGAACGCCAGGTCAAGATCGAATTCCATGGCCACCTGGCCGGAACAGAATGCCACCACGTAGCTGAGGGGCGCCAGCTCCGCGATGTGGTCCTTGGCTGGAAGTTGCGCCAGTGTTCCAAACTTCACTTCGGGAGCGATTCCGAGATATGCATCCAGGGCGCCAGCCAGACGCTGTGCGACTTTCTCCTGCATCGCGGTCAGGGCCCGGGCATCTTCGTTTGCCAGGCGCTCGGTCGCCCTGAAGTTGCAGCGGCGGACTGAGCGCGGCTGTTCCGGCGCAGCCGGCGGCGGCATGTGCGTGGCTTCCATCGAATTCTCAGTGGACGTGCTCAAAACACCCTCCATTGTTCGGCTCCGCGGGTATTGGCCTGGCTTCGAGATGCTCGAGAGCCGCTCTCAGCTTGATCAATGTTGCCTGGCGGATCTGCGAAACCCTGGATAGCGCGACTCCCACGATCTTGGCGATTTCCTTCATCGTGAGTTCCTCGCGATAGTAGAGCGACAGGATGAGCTGCTCGCGCTCGGAAAGCTGGGATATCGCCTCCACAAGGTGCGCTTTCCGCTCTCCCTCGAGACAGAGGTCGAAGGGATCGGGCTCGTCGAGGTCGGGCGCGGACTCGATCACGTCCAGGGTTTCCGACCGGTCGTGGGACAGCGCCACGCTCTGGCTCCCCACCTGCAGCGAGTCGAGCTGAGCGATGAGCTTGCGAAGGTAGCCCGGATCGAGGTGCATCTCCTCGGCGATCTCCAGCTCGGTCGGGTGCCGCCGAAGCGTGCCCTCCAGCTTCGCAATCGCCTCTGCGATCTGGCGTCCTCTCTTGCGCATGTACCGGGACCCCCAGTCCGTTTCGCGCAAACTGTCGTAGATCGCGCCGCGGATCCGGAATTTCGCGAACGTCCGGAATTGGGCGTTCTTTGTGCGGTCGAAACTCCGCGCCGCCTCAAGCAGCCCCACCACTCCTGCGCTCACCAGGTCCTCCAACTCGACGTGCTGCGGAAGACGCTCCCGGATGCGGGAGGCGATGTAGTAGACCTGCGACAGCTCCTGCGTGACCAGATCGTCCGCTGTCACCGCTTCGGTTGCACTCGCCTTATATGCCAGTTCTGCTGCGGTCATATGGTTACCCCTTCTGGCTGAATCAAAAACGCTTTCTTCATCGCACCGACCCCAGGGACATCACCTGCGTCGCGGCAGGAATTTCCGACGGTGAGATCACGACAACCTTTGGAATGAACGGCTCCAGCACCCGCTTCAGGTAGAAGCGGCCGGGCGACGAGCACAACAGGATGGGAGGCGCCAAGGTTACCTGGTCGCCGAGCATCGCGCGCAGCCCGTCGAGCACCTTGCGGGCCACCGAAATCTGCATGGCTCCGCTCGGCGCGATTTGCCCGCCCTGTTGTGTCGTCCGGGCGCACTCCTCCTCGATCGAACTGTCCAGCGTGACCACCTTGAGCCTTCCGTTCTCGTCCAGAAGTGGCCGAACCAGCGCCCGGCCCAGCGCGTGCCGAACCGCCTCCACCAGCAGGATGGGATTCTTGTTGACCGCGGCCGTCTCCACCAGGGTTTCCAGAATCGTCCCCAGGTCGCGGATCGATACCTGCTCCCGCAGCAGTTGCTGAAGGACCTTCTGAACCTCGCCCAGCGTCATCAGTTTCGGGATTAGTTCGTCGATCAGCTTGGGATGCGAATCCGCCAGCCGGTCCACAAGACGCTTGGTCTCGTGGCGAGTCAGAAGGTCGTGGGCATTCTGTTTGATCAGCTCGGAAAGGTGCGCCGCCAGCACCGATGTGTGATCGACGACGGCATAGCCGGCGGCGATCGCCTGCGCCTGCAGGTCGGGAGTAATCCATTTGGCCTCCGAGTCGAATGCCGGTTCGTGCGTTTCGATCCCCGGCAGATCTCCCGGCTTGGGGTTCGAATTCACAGCCAGCAGGCGCCCTGTCTTCATCTCCCAACGCGCGATTTCCACTCCCCGCAGATAGACCACATATTCCTTTTCCTTCAGCGACAGGTTGTCGGTGATGTGGATCGACGGAACCAGAAACCCCAGAGTCTGCGCTAGATTCTTGCGCAGGGACTTGACTCTCGCCAGCAGTTGGCCGCCCTGCTTGGCGTCCACCAGCGGCACCAGCCCTACGCCGACTTCCAGCATCAGTTCGTCCAGCTTGAGCACCGCGTCCATGGGATCAACCGCGGGAGCTCCCGGTTTGCCCGTCTTTTCTGCGGCGGCCTTGGCCGCGGCCGCATCGGCTGCGCTCGGCTTCATCTTCCAGGCGATGAACATTGCGGCTCCGCCCAGTGCCACGAACGAGAGCTTCGGCATTCCCGGAATCAGCGCCAGCGACAAAAGGCACCCGCTCACAATCCACAGCGGGCGCGCCGTGCGGAACATCTGCGTGCTGATATCCGCTCCCAGGGAGTAATCCGAAGAAGCGCGGGTGACCACGATTCCGCCGGCCACTGAAACCAGAAGCGACGGGATGATGACCACCAGCCCATCGCCTACGGTCAGGATGGTGTAAGTCTTCAGTGCCTGCTGGAACGGAATTCCCTGCTGGAAGACGCCGATCAGGAATCCCGCCACGATGTTGATCGCCGTAATCAGAATCGTGGCCAGCGAATCCCGCTGGCTGAACCGCGCCGCGCCGTCCATCGCGCCGCAGAACTCCGCCTCCCGCGCCACCTGCTGGCGCCGCGTCCGGGCCTGGTCGGCGTTGATGAGGCCGGTGTTCAGATCCGAGTCGATGGCCATCTGCTTGCCCGGCATGGCGTCGAGAGTGAATCGCGCCGTTACCTCGGCCGTGCGCACCGCGCCGTGGCTGACCACTAGATATTGAATCGCGATCAGGGCCAGGAAGATCACAAAGCCCACAATGTAGTTGCCGCCGACAACGAACTGGCCGAATGCCTCGATCACTTTGCCGGCCGCCGACGGGCCCTCGCTGCCGTGCAGCAGAATGCGCCGCATCGCCGCGATATCCAGCGACAGCCGTGTCAGGGTGAGCAGCAGAATCAGGCTCGGAAAGACCGAGAACTCCACCGGCCGAAGCACTTGGATGGCCGTCAGCAGCACCAGCACCGACGCCGTGATGCTGAGGGTCAGCAGCAGATCCAGCACAATGCCCGGCATGGGAACCAGCATGACGAAAACCAGCACCACCGCGCCGGTGGGAATGATCCAGTCGGAATAGGCTCGAAACGTCGCCAGCAATCCGGATTTCTTCACAGGGGCCTCGCTTCCGCTTTACGCGCCATGGGTCCTCTTCTTTTTGCTTCCCGGCTGCGCACCTCGGCCTGGGCCTTGTAGACCAGAACCAGGATCTCGGCCACCGCGTGATACAGCGCGGCTGGAATGGGATCGCCAACCTCCGCGCTCTTGTAGAGCGCCTGAGCCAATGGCCTGTTCTCCATCACCGGAATGTCCCGCTTCCACGCGATCTCCTTGATCTTCGCCGCCAGATTGTCCAGGCCCTTGGCGACAACGATCGGGGCCAGCATCGTCGCGTCGTATTTCAGGGCCACTGCGTAGTGCGTCGGGTTGGTGATTACAACCGTGGCCTTTTCCGTTGCCTTCAGCATTTGCCTGCGGCGTGTCTGGCGCTGAATCCTCCGGATCCTGGATTTGGTCTCCGGGCTTCCTTCCGTTTGCTTCAGCTCGTCGCGAAGATCCTGGCGGCTCATCTTCAGGTCGCCTTCGTTCTTCCACCAGAGCAGCATGTAATCGATTCCCGACCAGATGAGAAAGATCAGGCCCGACTTCCACAGAATCTCGATCAGCAGGCTGCTCAACAGCCCGGTAAAACGATGCGCGTCGACGTAGGAGCTGCCCAGGATCTCCTGCCAGTGGCTCCGGATCGATGCCACACCCACCCAGAGAACGGCCGCGAATGGCAGCAGCGATTTCAAGATCGTGCTCAGCGAGGAGAGCGAAAACAGTTGCTGCAGGCGGTTCGAGGGGCTGATCCGCTCGGCCTTGAGCGACAGGGCCTCGGGCGCGAAGACGAACCCTCCCTGCGCCAGCCCCGCCATCACCGAGACCACCAGTCCGGCGCCCAGTATCGGCAAAACCCAGCGCAGCGCCTGAATGCTCGTCCAGAAGAGAAGCGGACCGCCGGGCTCGATCGTGTCGCTGGAGGCCAGATCGAGCGTGGTGCGGAAGTAGTGCGTCCATTGCGGAACCGCCTGCTTCCCGATGAAGAACAGGACCCCGGCGATGGCCGACATCGAGAGCGCGCTGCTCAGCTCGCGCGAGCGTGTGACCTGCCCACGCTCCCTCGCCTTCTTGCGCTGCCGCGGTGTTGCCTGTTCGGTTTTGCTCGAGTCCGCCATTCTTCCTCAACTTGCCAGATGAAAGATCCGCTCGCCGTTGGTCATCGAATCCGTGAACAGGTGGCGGAACAGATCGGGCCAGTACCTCAACGTCGCGATCAGAATCAGAATTCCAAGGATGCTCTTGATCGCCGGGCCAAGAAGCATCAGCGGCATCTGCGGCGATGCCTTGCCGAGAAGCCCGAGGATGATGTCCGCGGCCAGCGTTGCCGAAAGCACCGGCGCGGCAATCTGAACGCCCAGGCCGAACATCTCGCCCACCGTCTTCAAAACCGACTGCGTAAACAGGCTGCTCAGGTGTGCCGTTCCCGGCGGCACATAGAGAAAGCTGTTGCCCACGGCGCGCAGCAGCCAGTAGTGCACGTCCATCTTCAGAAACAGCAGCATGGCGATGCTCTGGTAGAACATGGCGATGACCGGAGTATCCACCTGACTCTGCGGATCGAGGATGTTGACCAGCGAATATCCCATCTGAATTCCCAGCACCTGCCCGGTCAGCGCGGCCGCCTCGAACACCACGTTGGTCGCGATCCCCATTCCCGCTCCGACCAGGAACTCCGTAAACACCATCAGCGGCCACTCCGCCAGCGCGTGCTGCCCGATCTCCGGCCCCACGCTGGGATACAGCACCGCGGTGAACGCCAGAACCAGAATCGCCTTGATGCGCGCGGGAATCACCGCGCTGCCGAAGAACGGCGCAAACAGCATGAGACCGGACAGGCGCACACTGATCGTGAGCACCCCGGTGATGATCGTCATGAGCGGAATCTCGATCATTTGAGATACACCTGGAAATTGGACATTGTCGAAACCGTGAGATTGGCAAGATGACGCCACATCCACGGCATCAGCAGGAACAGCGCCGAGCCCGTCGCGGCCAGCCGCGCAACCGTGGAAATGGTCATGTCCTGCAGCGATGTGAGGACCTGGGCGATGTTCACCGCCAGGCTGACCACGATCGACATGGCCAGAATCGGCCCCGCGAGGACAACCACTTCCTGCAACGTCATGCGGCCCAGCAGCACTACCTGATCGACGTCCATAGGCTTAGCTAAAACTCCTCATTAATGACCCCACCAGCAGATGCCATCCGTCCACCATCAGAAACAGAAGCAGCTTCAGCGGGGTTGAAATGACCACCGGGGGCAACTGCAGCATGCCCACCGAGGTCGTGATCGAGGCCACAACCATGTCCACGATGAGAAACGGAAGAAACAATACGGTGCCGATCTGAAAGCCCGCCTTCAGCTCGGACAAGATATAGGCGGGCAGCATCACCCGCATCGAAATATCGTCGACGCTTGCCGGCCGCGGCTCTTTCGCCAGGTCCACGAACAGCGCCACGTCCTTCTCGCGCACATAGTGCGACATGAACTTGCGCATCGGAATTTCGCCGCGGTTCAGCGCTTCCAGCGCGGTAATCTGGCCGCTCTGCATGGGAACGATCGCCGCATCGTAGATCTCGGCGCCGACCGGCTGCATGAGGAAGAAGGTGAGGATCAACGAGAGCCCGATGAGCGTCTGGTTGGAAGGCGTGGTCTGAAGTCCCAGGGCCTGCCGCAAAAAGTGAAAGACGATGAGAAGGCGGGCGAACGGCGTGGCGCAAAGCAGGATCGAGGGAATCAGCGTAAGCAGGGTCAGCAGGACGACGATCGACCATGGCACCGATTCGCCGTGCGCGCCTTGAAGCTGCAGCACTCCGGGATTATTGGCCGCGGGTAGATTCGGATAGCCGTTGGCCGCGGGAACGGCGGGGGCGCTCAACGGAATCTGTGGCACGTAGACATCGCTCGACGGCAGCGTAAACGAGTTTGCCTCGCCGTTCGCCGGCCCCGCACTGCCCGGCGCTGCGGTTTGCCCGCGCGTGTTCGCCGGCGTGGAAGCAGTTGCGGCCGGATCGGCGCCTCCGGCCGGAAGTCCCGGATCGCTCAATCCAGCAACGTTTACCTGGGGATTCGCGGGCGTCGGCGGAATCGCGGACGAGCCCGCGGCTGGGGTTCCGGGATTCGCGCTCCCGGACATAGGAGCCGGCGCCTGCGCGCTCGCCATCGCCGCGATGGCAAGCCACACCAAGATCTGCGCCGCTGCTCGTTCCATGCCCCGAAGCAATCTCATCCCGCCGCCTCAACCAGTTCCGCAAACGATCCAAGATTGTCCAGTGGCTTCGTTCCTTCATCGAGATCGGTCAGAAGAACCACTCCGGATGCCCCGCCGCCCACCAGAAACTTGTGGCCCTCGGCGTGGATGATCGCTACAAATCGCTTCTCGCCCAGAGAAACGGTCTCGGCCAGCCGCAGCCGTTTGGGCGCCGGCGGGTCGCCCCGCAGCCACGACAGAGCGCGGCTCAGCAGGTCCGGCCGCACCTCGTCCAGCTTGATGTTCTTCGGCGGAGGAACCCGGCGAGTCTGCGCTCCGCTTAAGGCCCCGAGCCTCTGTTCCGCTGAGTAGTCCCTGCCTCGGGCCTGGGCCCTTGCCTGTGCCGGCGCATACCGGAATGCGTTCAATTCGGCTTCGCTCCACCGGCGGTTCCCATAAACTGCGGAACCTTGTGTTGACGTGTTCGGGTTCATATCTGCTCCGTGATGCGAACGGCGAGACGGTCGCCGGCTACTTCGAATTCAGTCCAGCCGATCAGCAGTTGGTTCACGCGCAGCGGAAGGTCGCTCGTATGATGGCAGCCGGTTTCCACAATCGCTCCTTCTTTCAAGCCGAGAAGGTCGGCGATGGTGAAGTGCACCGCCGGAAGTTCAACAGTCAGGGTGCACGGCAGCCACGGCAGGCTATCGAGGGCGTCCTTCGAGCCCGCGGTTGCATCTGCCGTGACCGGCTTGGCGGGATTCACGTTCAGGCTTTGAACAGCTGCGCTCATGAAACCTCTCATGTGCCCGAGTCCTCGTCCGTTGCGCTGTTCCCCGGCAGGATCTCCTGCACAGGTGCCCACAAGACACGAGTTCTCGAGCGACTGCTCAAAGGCAGATGCAATTGAGGGGCCGGAATGTGAGATTGCTAAGCGCCAGAGAGGAGAACGGCGCAAAGAGACTTAAGCTTCACAAGAGAAAGCGGTTAAAAGCTCCGATACATCCGCGCGCCGGCCTCCGGCTGGTGAGACAGCCATGAGAGCCGGCGAGTGCGGATGTTGACCCGCGAGATCGCCAATCGGTGGCGTCGCGGTCTCTAATCGGATATTAAGTTAACCGGTCCATCACCTCATTGAGCCTAGGTGATGGCCTGGAGTGTAGCCTGCGAAACCTGATCGAGAGTGGTCAGGACCTTCGCGCTGGCCTCGTAGCTCTGCTGCGCCACGATCATGTTGGCGAACTCGGTCGATAGGTTCACATTCGATTCTTCGACCTCTCCGTCGTTGATCGTTCCGTTGTTGCCCGAACCGGCGACCCCGATGACCGCCTGACCCGAAGCGGCAGTCGCCTGATAGTCGCCGTTGGAGCCGACCTGGCTCAACCCCTCTTGGTTGGCGAAACTGGCGATCGCCACCTGGCCGAGATCTTGCGTTTGGTCGTTGCTGAACTTGCCTTCCACCGTGCCGTCGGAGTTCACGGTATAGCCCGTCAGCGTTCCAGCCGCATAACCGTTCTGGCTCTGCGCGGAGGTTGTGCTGGACGAATCTTCCTGAGTAATGATGGGAGAGGTGCCGGAACCGTCCAGATTCCAGGTCAGGCTCATGTCAGAAGCCCCGTCGGCCAGCCCGGTGATGCTGATGCCCGTGACCGTTCCCGTAGGCGACGTCAGATTGCCCGATGAATCGAATGTCATGGTGCCCGCCGCCACTTCCGTCGTTGTGCCGCTGGTGCCGCCGACATCCTCGGACGGAATCGTGACGCTATATGACCAGTCATTCGTGTCGGTCTTCGTGTATGTAACCGTGAGAGCGTGCGACGCGCCTAGAGAATCGTACGTGGTCACCGACGTGCTGAAGGTATCGCCCACGCTGGCGCTCGAGTCCAGGTTCGTCGTCGTCTGGAACGTCGTGGTCGCGGAAGCAGGCATTTCGCCGACATTGTTCACGTTGATGGCCGATAGCGCCGAACTCGTCGACACAACTCCATCGGTTGCCGGATAACCCATCACCAGCTGCCCGGATGATGTGCACAGCTCACCGCTGGAGTTCACCGTGAAATCGCCGTCGCGCGTATAGTACGTGCCCGAACTGTCCTGCACAACGAAGAGTCCGTTGCCGTCAATCGCCATATTCGAGTCGATGCCGGTCGAACTGTAATTGCCATCGGAGAAATTGGCTTCCCGGCCCGCGACTTCCACACCGTTGCCGGTCTGAATCGGATCGCCATTGCCCGACGTTCCCTGTACGTTGTTAAATACGCTGGCGAAGTCAAGCGTCTCGTCTTTGTAACCGTCGGTGTTGAGATTCGCCAAGTTGTTGGAGATCACGCTCAGATCTTCAGAACTGGCCGCAAGGCCTGAGAGGGCAATCGAATAGGATGACATTTACCTGACTCCTGTGCTGGTGAGATAGGGATTTGCTCCCGTTGAACGAAGGTTGCCGTAAAGGTTCATCAGGCCGGAGTTGCTGGTCGCGCCTCTGTATGCGGATGAATCTTGATCGGCGGCTGCCAGCGCGCTGGCGGACTGGGACGAAGATGTGCCGGTGGTGCTGGTTGTTGGCGTTGTGCCGGTGGCTTGAGTCACCTGCGAATTTGTAGACGTGGACTTGGAGCCGGACGAAGTCGAAGAAGACGACGATGAGGAATCCGACGCCAAAGTCGTAAGCGTCTCGTTGATCGAGATGAGTTGATCCAGTTCGTTCAATGACATCATCTGGCTGACCATTTCGGTCGGGCTCACCGGATCGGTCGGGTCCTGATTCTGCAATTCGGTGGCCAGCAGACTCAGGAAGGTTTCTTCTAAACTCGATGCCGATGAGCTTGACGAACTGCTGCTGGTGCTCGATGTTCCGCTGGTGCTCGTCGCAGCCTTCACTGCGGTCGCAGTTGCGGCTTGCAACGGAGCGGTGATGAGCGGGCTGATTCCTTGTATGTTCATCGATTCTTCCCTTCAATTCCCTTCTAGGCCCTGATGTCCAGACGGTACGCATCCGTCTCAGCCGGCATAATGGCCGGGTAAAATGTCTCCGCCGTTTCTGCCGTAACATCGACGGCGCTGTTTGAAGGAACCGTCGACTTGCTGTCCCTTTGCGAAGACTGCTCCTGGCCGCCGCTCAGCGAGGATCCACTCTGATTGACCTCGATCGAAGCATGCAGCCCCAAGTCATTTCCCAGCTTCGTCTGGACCGACGGAATGTGCGCCGAGATTGCGTCTCCCAGTTCGCTGTGGTCCACCGAGATCTGCGCCTGCACTTGCTGCTGCGACACCGTCGTGCGGATCGCAATGCCTCCGAACTCGCTGGAGTGCATGCCCACGCGCATCTCCGACTCGTTCATGCTTTGAATCACTCGCGCCGTGTTGATCGCGGCCATTCCGCTCGCGGCGCCGTTATTCACCTCGTCCGATCCCATTTCCGCCGCTGCCGTGCTGCGCGTCGGCGTTGCGTCGCTGCTTCCTTGCGAGACGTGCTCTTGACCCATTTGGCCGGTAGCCGCATGAGCGGTCGACGGGAAAGATTGCTGCGGGCTGTTTTGCCCTGTTCCCATCGCAACTGCGATCGTTTGCGAAGCTCCGGCGTCCGCGTGTGGCGCCGATTGAGCGCTGACCTGTGCGCCGTGCGACTCCGCGTCCACAACTTTAACTGCGCTGTTCTTCGGTGAGTTTTCGTCGCTCGCTACGCTCACTCCCGCCGCGTTCGAGTCGAAGCTTGCGCCGGCAGGCTGAGACTTCCCCGTCTTGCTTGCGGCGGAGATTACACCGGTCGATTCGGCCAGCCGCGCCCCGGGAAAGAAGGTGCTCGCTGCGGCGGTGCTTGCTTGCGCCGTAGACCCCGCGCTCACAGCCTTTGAGACATCGGTTCCCGCCACGGGATCTGTTGTCGTCGCGGCTTGTGTACTCCCCTGATTCTCTTTTGGCTCCGCAGCCTGCAGGAGCTGCGCCAGCTTTGCCTGCATTTGCGAAGCGACGGACCGAGTTGCCCTGACTGATCCAGATTGGGAGGTTGTTCCCTGGCCCTCGTCGCTGGAACTGCTGCTGATCGAAGACGCGCCCGCGCTCTGCGGTTGCAGCGCGGAATTCGCCTGCATTTGCCAGGCTGCGGGCAGAGAGATCGTGGTGGCCGCGGGCTGCGAGCTGGTTTCCGATCCCTCGTCGCTGAAACTGCCGCTGATCGAAGACGCGCTCACGCTCTGCGTTTGCGGCACGGAATTCGTCTGCATTTGCGAAGCTGCGGACCAGGAGATCGTGTCGATCGCGGGCCGCGAGACGGCTTCCTGCCCATCGGCGCTGGAAGTGCTGCCGATCGAAGACGCGCTTACGCTTTGCGCTTGTGGCGCGGAATTCGCCTGCATTTGCCAGGCTGCGGGCAGAGAGATCGTGGTGGCCGCGGGCTGCGAGCTGGTTTCCGATCCCTCGTCGCTGAAACTGCCGCTGATCGAAGACGCGCTTACGCTTTGCGGTTGCGGCGCGGAATTCGTCTGCATTTGCCAGGCTGCGGGCAGAGAGATCGTAGCGGCCGCGGGCTGCGAGTTCGTCTCCGATCCCTCGTCGCTGGAACTGCTGCCGATCGAAGACGCGCCCGCGCTCTGCGTTTGCGGCGCGGAATTCGTCTGCATTTGCGAAGCTGCGGGCAGGGAGATCGTGGCGGCCGCAGGCTGCGAGCTGGATTCCTGGCCCTCGTCGCTGGAACTGCTGCCGGTCGAAGACGCGCCCGCGCTCTGCGTTTGCGGCACGGAATTCGTCTGCATTTGCGATGCTGCGGACCAGGAGATCGTGTCGATCGCGGGCCGCGAGACGGCTTCCTGCCCATCGGCGCTGGAAGTGCTGCCGATCGAAGACGCGCCCGCGCTCTGCGTTTGCGGCACGGAATTCGTCTGCATTTGCCGGGCTGCGGACCGAGAGATCGTGGTGGCCGCGGGCTGCGAGCTAGCTTCCTGTCCCTCGCCGCTGAAACTGCCGCTGATCGAAGACGCGCCCACGCTCTGCGTTTGCGGCACGGAATTCGTCTGCATTTGCCAGGCTGCGGGCAGAAAGATCGTGGTGGCCGCGGGCTGCGAGCTGGTTTCCGATCCCTCGTCGCTGGAACTGCCGCCGGTCGAAGACGCGCCCACGCTCTGCGTTTGCGGCGCGGAATTCGCCTGCATCTGCCAGGCTGCGGGCAGAGAGATCGTGGCGGCCGCAAGCTGCGAGCCGGTTTCCTGTCCCTCGCCGCTGGAACTGCTGCCGGTCGAAGACGCGCCCGCGCTCTGCGTTTGCGGCACGGAATTCGGCTGCATTTGCGAAGCTGCGGACCAGGAGATCGTGTCGATCGTGGGCCGCGAGACGGCTTCCTGCCCATCGGCGCTGAAACTGCCGCTGATCGAAGACGCGCTTACGCTTTGCGGTTGCGGCGCGGAATTCGTCTGCATCTGCCAGGCTGCCGGCAGAGAGATCGTGACGGCCGCAGCCTGCGAGCTGGTTTCCTGGCCCTCGTTGCTGAGACTGCCGCTGATCGAAGACGCGCTTACGCTCTGCGCTTGCGCTTGCGGCGCGGAATTCGTCTGCATCTGCCAGGCTGCCGGCAGAGAGATCGTGGCGGCCGCAAGCTGCGAGCTGGTTTCCTGGCCCTCGCCGCTGAAACTGCCGCCGGTCGAAGACGCGCCCACGCTCTGCGTTTGCGGCACGGAATTCGCCTGCATCTGCCAGGCTGCGGGCAAGGAGATCGTGGTGGCCGCGGGCTGCGAGCTAGCTTCCTGTCCCTCGCCGCTGAAACTGCTGCCGATCGAAGACGCGTCCGTGCTTTGCGGCTGCAACGCCGAATTCGTCTGCTTTTGCGGAACCACCGATTGAGCATTTGCGCCGGGCCCGGTCTGCGATGTGATTCCCTGATTCCCGGCGCCTGAATCGCCGTCAGCGGAAACGGTCTCCGTGACGGAAGAACCATGGGACGCTTCAGCGCTCACCGCGGGTTGTTGGTTGGCCACGGTTGCGGAGTTTGAAGCGGACTGCAAATCGACGGCCTGTTGCAGGGCCAGAGTCTGGTCGACCATCGCTGGAACGGCATCGGCAGTCGTGGACCTCGCTGCCTGTGCTGTCTTCTGCCCCGCCTGCTCCGTCTCCGATTGTCCCGCGGAAGAAGAGTCCCGTTGCGACTTGGTGGTCGAGGTGCTCTGGGATTTGGTGTACCCGGCGAGTTGCGCTGTGCTCGCGAGGACGGCAACATTCGCCGTCTGACCCTTCAATTGCCCGATGTACAACTCCGTCGCAAACGTCAGCGCCCCGGAATCAGACCCAGTTTGTTTCGCACTGCCTGTCTGCTCTTGCGCCGTCGTCGCCGTTGAACCCTCGGCCTGGTTTGAATCGCCTTGATCTGATTCGTTGCCCGTCTGTGCCTGCGCATTGGTTCCCGTCCGCTTCAGCGCTTGAAGGGCGTCGCCTGAGACCTGCGCGAGCAAGTCGAGAAACGAAACGCTCGAGGATTTCACGCTTGCAACTTCTAGCGTCGGTCCTGCGATATCGGTTTTGAGCGTAATGCGCACGCCCCATTCACTGCACGTTGCCCGCCAGAATTTCGCTTGCAGCCGCTCGCGCCGGCCGCTCATAACCGGCTATTTCTGTGGCACTTACAGCTGCGGCGATCTTTGCTCTTAGGCTTCGCGCCCGCTGCCGGGCAATGGTTGCCGCATTCGCTGGGCAATCCTTGCCTAGTTCCGGCTTCGTCCGTGGTCACGATTCTCTCGGACAAAGAGCGGCCCGCGATGCTTCATCGCGGGCCGCTAAGTTAAGCGCGAGACGTTGCTCTAATTTCTTTGCCGGCGGGCGGAAAAGATGTCGTCGAGCATCTTCTGCTGCATCCGCACTTGCTCCCGATCGTATTCGTTCCTCTGCTGCGCAAGTAGATCCGTAAGCATCTGGCGGCCGCTGTGGGCGCTCATGTAGCGTTTCATTTGCGCGTCGCGCTCGCGGCGCAGCGTTTCAAGTGTGCTGGAAAGGCTCTGCCTCGCATCCGCGGCAGCGTCGATTTTCGCTTGGATCATCAGCAGGCGGCTCGCCGGAATCGCTTGCTGTAATGTGCGTTCTCGCTCCGCGCAAGCCTTCGCCAGTTGCAGCGTCACTTCCTCGATCTTGCGCTGCGCGCGAGCGACCTCAAGCTGGGCCTTCTGAAGTACCACCTCTTCGCGCTTCTCCACGCTCTCTCTGAAGCGAAGAACCGAAGCCAGCGGAAATCGGAACGGCACAGTGGATCCCTCTTTCAATCGAGCAAATCTCCGTCGCGGCCGCTAGGCCGGCAGAGCGATGAGTTGCTTGGTGGTCTCCTCGAAGGTGGAGAACTCGTCGGGCTTCTGCCTTAGAAAGCTCTCGATCGCCGGCATCTGCTCGATGGCTCTGTCCAAAACCGGGTCGGAATTCTTCTGATACGCGCCAATCCGGATCAGGTCCTCGGAGCGGCTGTACACCGCCATCAGCGAACGAAGCGTATTGGCTTTGGCAAGATGTTGGTCCGAAACCATGCTCGTCATCAAGCGGCTGACACTGTCCAGAATCGAGATCGGCGGGTAGTGATTCCGGAACGCCAGGTTCCGGTCCAGCAGCACATGGCCGTCGAGAAGCGATCGGACCGTATCCACGACCGGATCCTGCTGGTCGTCGCCTTCCATTAAAACGGTGTAGAAAGCAGTGATGCTTCCCTGCGCGAAGTTTCCGGTGCGTTCCACAAGGCGGGCCAGCATGTTCAGCACCGATGGAGTGTATCCCTTTGCGGTGGGCGGCTCGCCTGCGGCCAGCCCGATCTCTCGCTGCGCCATCGCGAACCGCGTGAGCGAATCCACGATGAGCAGCACGTTCTTCCCTAGGCTGGCAAAATGTTCGGCGACCGCCGTTGCAGCCAGCGCTGCACGGATACGGAGAAGCGGTGACTGGTCCGATGTGGACACGACAACCACTGCCCGCCGCAGCCCTTCTTCCCCCAGGATCTCGAGAAACTCGCCAACCTCGCGCCCGCGCTCGCCCACCAGCGCCAGCACCGTCATATCCGCGGCGGTTCCTTTGGCCATCATGCCAATCAGCGTGCTCTTGCCCACGCCGCTGCCTCCGAAGATGCCCACGCGCTGACCTCTGCCGCAGGTGAGCAAACCGTCGATCGCGCGAATGCCGCAGCTGAGCGGCTCGCGGATCGGAACCCGCTCCAGGGGCAGTGGCGCCGACCCATCCAGATAGATGGAATGTCTCGCCCTGTACTCCGGTTTTGCATCCAACGGGCTTCCGGCTGGATCGATCACTCGCCCCAGCATCTCCGGTCCGACCCGGATCGACGGGCGCGCCCCCCAGGTCACCAGTTGATCGCCAAAGCGGATGCCCTGCGGCTGATCGGCGGCCATCGCCAGCATGGTCGAACCCCGGAATCCAACGATCTCTCCGGGGTAGCTCCGTCCTTCGTTCCCGATGATTTCGCAGGATTCTCCTACCGAGCAGAAGGGCCCGTCCGATTCAATCAGATTGCCGACAACCTGATTGACGCGTCCTCGCCAGCGCAGCGTCGAACCGGTGCGAAGATAGTGCGTGTACGGAGCTAGAAGCGCGCGGCTCATTGATTCGTGGGTCTCAACGCCAGCAGATCGAAGAAGCCTTGCTCGACCTCCTTCAACTGCTTGTCCAGGCCGAAGTCCGCGGAACCAAGCTCTGTCTCGACCACGCAATCCTGGCCGTTGAGTTGCGGGTCCTCGGCGATCTCAATACGCGACACGGTGGTCGTGCCCGCGAAGTACCGCCTCCACGACTCTCCTTTTCCGGGGCCTACGCGAACCGTCACGCTCGACCCTTCGCGCATGTTCTCCATTGCCAGCCGCACCAGCGCCGCCACCAGCATCGGATCCACTTGCGCCTCGCGGTGCAGAATCTTCGCTGCGATCGCCAGCGCCAGCTTGACGACCTCCGCCTCGACCTGGGCAAAGTACTGGTCGCGCTGTTCCTCGAAACCGGCAATCGCGGCGGCCATCGGAGCGCGTGCGGCAAGGAGTTTCTGCTCGTACTCCTTGCGCAGCTTCTGTTCCGTTTCGCTGGCGGCGCTCGCCCGCTCCCGCGCAATTCTCTCCGCCAGTTCCGATTCCGAAAGGTCGCCCCCCTTGCGTCCCCAGCGCGACTCGCCTCCGGCTTCGGTTCCTTGAGCGGGCGCCTCTCCGTTGCGGCTTTTGCCGCCCGAAATGTCGCGGTATTGCAGCGTCGTCACCGGAACTGAACAGGCTGTGCTAGAGGACATACTCATCTTCTCCCTGGCTCCTGAGTACAAGCTTCCCTTCCGCCTCGAGTTTGCGCGCGAATGCGATCATCTCGCTCTGCGCCTTGGCCACATCCTTGCTGCGCACCGGACCCATCATCTCGGAGTCTTCCTTCATCATGTCCACCGCGCGCGACGACATGGTGCGGTAGATATGCGTGCGCAAATCGTCGCTCGCTCCCTTTAGCGCAACCATCAGCGTCTTCTTGTCGATCGAGTTGACCAGCTCGCGCAAATCCGGCTCCGGCACCTCGAGGAAGTTCTCGAACGTAAACATCAGATCGCGAATTTTGATGGCCAGCGTCGGCTCTTCGGCTTCGATCATCTCGAGGATCTCCCGGGATGCCGCCGGATCCAGATGGTTCATCACATCCGCCAGATTTGTGAATTCGGAGTTCCCGCGCTTGGTTTGATCGCTGGCCGAGCTGAAATGGCGGTTGATCACCTTCGATGCTTTTACCGCGGCTTCCGTGGAGAACTGACCCATGGTCGCAATCCGCTTGATGCAGTCGGCGCGCTCCGCCGGTTCCAGCTTCATCAGCAGTTCCGACGATTGCGCGGCGTCCAGATGCCCCAGCAGCAAAGCCTTCGTTTGTGCGTGCTCGCCCGACAGAAACCGGGCCACCTTGCCCGGCTCGGCCTTTTTCAGCGCGTCCAGGTTGACGCTCGCTCCGTCCTCCCCCTGGCTCAGGCGCTGCACTACGTTCTTGGCGCCGCTTTCGCCGAAGGCCTTCACCAGCAGGCGGGTCGCCACATCCTGGCCGCCCACCGCCATGTATTCCTGCGCCGCCATCATCTCCTTGTATTCCTCCAGAACCTGCAGCGTCAGGTCGACCGGCACGCGTGGCAGGGCTGCGACCTCCGCGGTCACGCGCTCCAGGTCGTTGTTCGACAGGTTACGCAGAATGGCCGCCGCCTCCGCCTCGCCGAGCATCGAAAGCAAAATCGCCGCCTTTCGCGTGCCGCCGTGGGATGTCCGTTCGAGCGCGTTCATCCTTGGTCCTCCCGCATCCACGCCTGCATTGCCCGCGCCGTGTTCAGCGGGTGGTGCTTCGCAAGCTCAGCCGTCTGCTCCTTCAACTGCGCCGCCCGCTTGCTCGTCTCGACGGCGTCTACCGCTCCTGACGGAAGCGACTGCGCGGTCCCCGCGGCCAGCGCGGGTTGCAGCCCTGTATCCAGCTCGTTTTGGCTCAGCGCGTGTTTCTGCAGAGGCCGCAGAACCAGAAGGTAAGCCAGCAGGAAGAGCACCAGGACCGACAGCGGCCGAAGGGCCGATGAATAATCCGATACCGTCTTCTGCACCTCGGTCGTCCAGGTCTTCGCCGGCAGGTCCGAGTCTGCTGGAGCCGTGTCGAAGGAAAGGTTCTGCACGCTGATCGTGTCTCCGCGCTTGGCATCGAAGCCGATCGCGGCTTCGGCCAGTTCCTGGATTCGGTTCAGTTCGTCCTGCGATCTCTTCTGCCGGGTTACCGTGACCTTGCCGTCGCGAACCGTCTTCACAACCGCGTCGTCGACTAGAATCGCGGCGCTGATCTTCTCCACGCCCCCCGCCGGAGTGACGGTGTGCACGACCACCTTATTCACGCCGTACTGCGCGCTCTCCGTCTTCGAGGATTGCGTGCTGCTCTGCACCGGCGTCGCGGTCGTTGCCGCGGTGGTCGAATTCGTTTGCGCCTGGGACTTATTACCGGTCTTCGCCGTCACCGCCTTTGGAATGTTGCTCGAGGTCCCCGGAACGCCGGCGGGTACGGGAGAACCGCCGCCTGCCACGTCCTCCGTTCTTTGAACGCTCAGCAGCGCGCTGACCGTCGGATCGTACTTCTCTTCGCTCGATTCGCTCGAACCCGGATCGTAGTCCACATTCACGCTGGCCCGGATCGCGTTGGTCCCCACAACCGGCTCCAGCGTATTGATCAGGCGCTCGGTCAGCCGCGCTTCCATGTCTCCGTCGCCGCCGGGGCCGGACTGCCCAAGACCCAATGACCGGTCGGAGTCCGCATCGATGATGGCCACGTCCTCCGGCTTCAACTCATCCACCGCTCCGGCGACCAGGCGCGAAATGGCGGCCACGGCATCCTTCGAAAGGCTGTTGCCGTGCAGCCTCAGGATCACCGACGCCTTTGCCCCGCGCTGCCGGTCCAGAAAAACCGAGTCCGTCGGCATCACCAGATGCACTCTGGCCTGCTCCACATCGGCGAGCGTCTCGATGGTCCGCTCCAATTCCCCTTCCAGTGCGCGCTGGTATGCCACCTTCTCGTCGAATTCGGTCTGGCCCCAGGAGGTCTTGTCGAAAAGCTCGAATCCCATCCGGCCGCTGTGCGGCTGGCCCTTCGTCGCGGTCTGCATGCGCGCCATGTCCAGTTTGTCGGCCGGGACGCTGACCGTCTTGCCGTCGGCGCTGATCTGGTGCGGGATGCTCTGCGCGTCCAATTGCGTCGCCAGGGCCTGCGCGTCGCTCGGATCCAGGTCCTGGTACAGCGGCTTGTAGTCGGGCGAGGCAAGCAGGCGCGCGAAGACCGCCACCAGAAGCACCGTGCCGCCCGCGCCGGCAAGCAGATACCCCCTTTGCCGTCCGCTGCGGCTTACCCAGAACTGCTTCAGTTGATCGAATACGTTTGTTATGCCTGGCATCGGTCGTCAATCCTAGAACTGCATTTTCTCGATATCCTGGTACGCGCTGACAATCTTGTTCCGGACCTGCATCATCAGTTGGAACGATACGTCCGCCTTCTCCACGGCGATCATCACGTCGTTCAGGTCCCCGCCCCCGCCGCGCACCAGATTGCCCACTTGGGTCGCCGCGGCGTCGTGAAGCTGGTCCACCTTTTGAACGGCGTTCGAAAGCACAGCCGAAAAGCTTTCGTCGGTGGAATTTCCCGCGCCGTTGTCCAGCTTCGACAGATCGGGGACATATGCGTTGGGGATTGAGTTGAAGCTGACGTTGCTCATTGCCCTGCTCCTTCGCGTCTACGACTTCAGAATGTCGATCGATTCCTGAATCATCTGCTTGGCCGCGGTCACCGCGGACGCGTTCATCTGATACGACCGCACGGCGCCCATCAGGTCCACCATTTCGGTGACCGGATTGATCGCCGGATAGGCCACCATGCCGTTCTCGTCGGCATCGGGATTTCCAGGCTCGTAATGCATCACCGGCGGCGTGGTGTCGTCCACAACCTGGGTCAGTTGCACCGAACCCGCCGGCGCCTGTCCGAAGTGCCCCATCCGGTTCAGCACGGTGCTGAACGGCGAGGAATTCGTCGCCCGGAAAACCACTTCCTTTCGCACGTAGGGCCCGCCGGAATCGGTATGTGTGGTCTCGGCGTTGGCCAGGTTCGCCGATGTCACTTCCGCCCGCTGCCTCTCGGCGGTCAGTGCCGACGCGCTGATGCTCAACATGTCGAACACGCCCATGATTAGTTCCCCTCCTTGATCGCGGTCAGCATGCGGTGAAACTGGTCTTTGATCAGTTCCACTCCCATCCGGTATTGCAGTTGCGTCTCTCCCAGTAGCAGGCTCTCGCGATCGATGTTCACGTTGTTTCCATCGGGACGCTCCGGCAATCCCTCCACCTCGGTGCTCGCCGGCTCAAGCTGGACCTGACTGCCCTGGTCCATCGCCTGCTGCATCGCCGCCTGGAAGTTGATGTCCTTGGTGTGATAGCCCGGAGTATCGGCGTTGGCGATGTTCGACGCCACCAGTTCCTGGCGATTCGACACTACTTTCAGATAGCCCTGAAGCAGGTTCATCATTGGGGTAATCGATGTCATGCTATGCGTACCTCCTTGGTGGCAAGCCGTATTCGCGAATCTTGTTGCGCAGCGTCCGAAGACTGATGCCCAGCATCTCCGCGGCGTGAGTCCGGTTCCCGTCGGTGAGCTCCAGAGTCTTCTCCAGGTGCTGCTTCTCCACCTGCCAGATCGGCGTGCCCGCCGCCATACGTGCCGGGGACGGAAACTCCAGGACCTTGGGCGAACTGGCCTGGCCGTGAAACTCCATCTCGAAACACTGGGCATCGAGTTCCGGCCTCTGGCTCAGGGTCAGAACCCGCCGCATGAAATTGGCCAGTTCGCGCACGTTCCCAGGCCACGAATGTGCCTCCAGACGCTCGATGAAATCCGGTTGAAGGCAGGGCGTCGGCGCTCCGTGCTGCGCCGTGAATCTCTCTGCAAAGTGACGCGCCAGCACGGCGATGTCTTCGCGCCGTTCGCGCAGCGGCGGCAGGGAGAGCGGAATCACGTTCAGCCGGTAAAACAGGTCGGCCCGGAACTGGCCCCGTTCGATCATCGCCGTCAGCGATACGTTGGTCGTCGCGATCACGTGGATGTCCACGTGAATCGGAGACCCTTCGCCAAGCCTCTCGAACTCCCGCTCCTGCAGAACCCGCAGAAGCTTCGGCTGCAGATTCAGCGGCATTTCTCCGATCTCGTCCAGCAGAATCGTCCCGCCGTCCGCCATTTCGAATTTGCCCGCCCGGTTGGCCACGGCTCCGGTAAACGCCCCGCGCCCATGTCCGAATAGCTCGCTTTCAAGCAGCGTCTCCGGGACCGCCGCGCAATTCACGGCGACAAACGGCTTGTCGCTGCGATCGCTGGAATCGTGGATGTACCGGGCCAGCAGTTCCTTGCCCGTTCCGCTCTCCGCCTCGATCAGAACATCCGCGCCGGCCGCGGCTGCTGCCCGTGCCCGTTGCAGAGCGCGAAGAAGAAGCGGAGACCGGCCAACGATATCGCCCGGCCCAAGTCCCTCTATGGATGCCGCCGCCTGCTTGGCGCGGCTCATCACCTGCGCGGCTGTCGCTTGCAGACGATCGAAGGGAATCGGCTTGGTCAGATAGTCCAGCGCTCCGTCGCGCATCGCGCTCACCGCGTCCGGCACCGAGCCGTAGGCGGTCAGAAGGATCACCGCCGTTTCCGGCGACGCCTTCCGCGCCGCGCGCATCACCTCCATGCCCGTGCCGTCGGGCATGCGCATATCGGTGACCACAAGATCGAATACCCGGTCCTCCACGTTGCGAATCGCCTCGCGCACGCACGACGCCGTCTCCACTTGCCATCCGTGGCGAAGAAAATTCGCGCGCAGCGCCGTGCGGATTCCCGGCTCGTCGTCGACCACCATCACCGTCAGCGTCTGGTCACTGCTCATAAGGCTGGAAACTCCAACTCGAATGTGGTTCCTTCGTTCACACGGCTCGAAACCCGGATCTTCCCGCCAAGCTGCGTCATGAGCCGCTTGGTGACCGCCAGTCCCAGCCCCGGCGTTTCGCCCGTCGCGCTGAAGCCGGCGTCGAAGATGCGCTCCTTGACGCTGTCGGGCATCCCGCAGCCGGTGTCCTTGATCGTCGCCAGAGCCAGCTTGGCATTGCCGCGATTCGCCGCTTGAGTGGAAACTTCCACTTGTCCGCCCACCGCGGTGTGGCGGATCGCGTTGCCCACAATGTTCAGAACGATCTGGCGGATGGCGTCTTCGTTCCCCATCACCTGGGGCGTGGCTTCGCCGGCAAAAACCGAAAGCGCGACGCCGGCCTGGTCGGCGACCGGCTTCACGAATTCCACCCCGCTCTGGACGCAGTCGGCAAGACGAATCGGCGCCAGGCGCGGCTTGCCCTCGCCGTTCAGGCTGAGTACGTTGTTCACCGTTCCGGACAGCGTGCGAATGCCGGCGCGCAGGTGCGAAATCCACTGCCCGGCGTCGCCCGGTTCCTGCTCGATCAGACCGGCAAACAACTCCATGCTCGCTAATGGATTCTTAATCTCGTGCGCCAGAATCGTCGAAATCTCGGCCAGCGCCGTGGCCCGCCGGCTTGCTTCCCGCTCCTGCTCCGCCTGCTTGTTGGCTGTGATATCGCGAAGAATCCAGATGCTTTCCAGTTGTTCGGAATTGTCCAGCAACGGCTCGAACGAGGGCATCGACCCTATGTCGCGGTGGCTGATCGCCAGCCAGCGGATGCCGCCATCGGCCTCGATCGAGACTTCGCTGTCGAACCCGCCGTCCGGGCTCATCACCAGCGCTTCGAAGTCCACCTTGCTGCTCTTTGAAAGCTCGTGCAGCGTGCCGATGTACGCTCTCCGCAGATCCAGCAGCCGCCGCCCCTCCGGGTTGATCATGACCACTTGCTCGGCTTGATCCAGGACCAGGACTCCGCAGGGCATGGAGTCCAGAATCTGCTGCAGCGCCGCGCGCATGCGGTCGTTCTCTTCCAGGCTCCGGGTAAGCTCCGCATTGCGCTCGCAGAGTTCCGAGCTGAGGTGCGACACCTCTTGCTGGAGATCGCGGTAGGAAGCTTCCAGCACCGATGAGGCGGCGATGAACTCCGAAAACGCGTCGGCCAGCGATTGCGCGCTGGGGACGGCTTCCACAGACAGACCCATTATTGGAACGGCATGAGAACTCGGCAGCATTTGCCTATTGATCAAGCACGATGCGTGCCAAACCGGGAAGGGCCGCCCAAAATGGGCTGGAGATCTACAAAATCACGTGCTCGGGCTTGATTTCGTCCCCGCTGCCCACCAGAATCGTGGCCCTCTCGATCACGTTTCTCAGCTCGCGTACGTTGCCCGGCCAGCTATGCTGCATCAGCACCTCGAGCGCATCGCGGCTCACCGAGACCCGCGGATGGTATTTCGCGATAAAGGCCGCGGTCAGATCCTCGACGTCGCTCATGCGCTCGCGCAGCGGCGGCAGATGGATGGGAAATACCGCCAGACGGTAGAACAGGTCCTCGCGAAACTGCTGCTGCGAAACCCTCGTCTTCAGGTCGGCATTGGTCGCCGCAATCACCCTGACGTCGACCTTCAGGTTGTCGTTGCCTCCCAGGCGCTGCACTTCTCCCTGCTCCAGGAATCTCAATATCTTGCTTTGCAGCGACAGCGGCATGTCGCCAATTTCATCCAGAAACAGCGTGCCGCCGTGCGCGGAGTGAATGCGGCCGATGCGCGACTGCACGGCGCCGGTGAACGATCCCCGCGTATAGCCAAACAGCTCCGCTTCCAAAAGCGTCTCCGGGATCGCCGAGCAGTTCACCACCACGAACGGCCGGTTCCGCCGCTCGCTGATCAGGTGGATCTCCTGCGCGATCAACTCCTTGCCGGTTCCGCTCTCTCCGGTCACCAGCACCGTCGTGTCGCGGACCGCCACCATGCGCGTTAATGCGTAGGTGCGCTGCATCGGCTCCGAGTCGCCAACCATGCTGCGCAGCCTCAGCTTCCCCTCGTACGCGACCGGAGCTTTGCTTTCGGTCTCCCGGGACCGCGAACTGGCCAGGAACGGCGCACTGCGGTTGACCGCTTCCGCCAGCCGCCTCGATACCGGGGTCGGTGACGCGGTCCCGATCAGGAGTTGGCCCGTGTGGGAGTTCAGCACCAGGATCTGCGTATTCGGAAACCGCTCCCGCACAATGCGGTCGAATTCCGCCGGATTGAGATCCGGCAATTGCGGATCCAGCAGAAGCACGGTTTCTTCCTCGCCGTGCTCCCGCAGCTTCGCGAAGGCCTCTGCCCCTCCGCCCGCTTCCAGCATGCGCCACCGCGGAAGACACAGCTTCTCTCTCAGTTCTTCCCGCAGTTTCAGGTTCGGACTGACCACAAAGACGTCGATTGGATCTCGGTCTTCAAAACGCACGAAATTTCTAGCCGCAGTCGCCATGGAGAGTCAATCGCCTGTTTTGGATTCAGGATTCAAGGGGCCCGGAGTTGGTGAGAAATTGGTGATCGATCTGTTCAAGTGAAGCACGAGCGGAGACAGCCTCGGTGATCCGCTGCTTCTCGTCGTACAAAGGCAACATCATCGAAACGTAAAATGGGTCTTCGACGCACTCGTAAAGACCCCGCTGGCTTCGGATATTCGCTTCGGCCAGCGACAGTTTTAGGCGCTCGCCGGAGCCTAGACTCTTGCCTCGGCAATTCCTGTTTTCGACAGTCAATTGCGCGAAGCCGTCGCCGGGCGCAACGCCAAGGTGAAGGACATCGCCGTGGGATGAAAGAGCCATTGCCGCCGAAACCGCGGCCCGTATTGCCTGTTCGGTTCTGGCCGGGTCTCCGTTGACGTGAATCTGCCGGTCGGGTTTTGCCGCCCTGATCCGTACACCGGAGTCCCCGGAATTGAACTCGCCATTCTCCAGAAGCGATGCGGTCAGCTCCCAGAGATTCACTTTCGCGCAAGCCGCTTCGGACCGATGCGCGTCCAGCAGATCCTGCAGCCGGAACATCAGGCTGCACAGACGTTCCACCTGCTGGTTCGACATCTCCAGGTACCGGTTTGACTCGGCTGTCACGCCGCCCCGCATGGCCAGGGCTCCCAGCGCGCCGCGCAGCACGGTCAGCGGTTGCGCCATCGCGTGAAGGCCGTTTCCCAGATCCTCGCAGAGCCGCATCTGCTCGGCGGTATCCGCCGGCGCCGGGTTCCTCTCCTTTGACCTCTCGCTAGGCAACACGCAATTCATATCCGAATCCGCGCACGGTGTGCGTCAGCCTGGTTTCGCCAGGCAGATCGATCTTGTCGCGCACATACTTCATGTAGACGTCCACAATGTTGGTGGGCGACTCCGACGACATGTTCCAGACTTCTTCCAGTAGGGTCGCCCGCGAAACCGGGTGCCCGGCGTTGCGCATCAGCACATCCAGAATGGCGAATTCACGCGGAGTCAGTTCGATCCGGCGCCCGTTCCGCTCCACGCGGCGCTCGTCCCGGTACATCACCAGGTCGCCGATGGTTGAGCAGTTCGGAACCATGCCGGAGTTGCGGCGCAACAGGGCATGAACGCGGGCCAGCAGTTCGACGAGAGAAAACGGCTTGGTGATGCAGTCGTCGGCCCCGCTTTCCAGCGCGTGCACCTTGTCTTCCACACGGCTCCGCGCCGTTAGCACAAGCACGGGCATTCGGGGTTGCGCCTGCCGGACCTGCCGGATCACGTTGATGCCATCGACCCGCGGCAGGTTGAGGTCGAGAATTAAGAGGTCGTAGCGGCGTCTTCCCGCGAGCGCGCTGAGCGCCGCCTCTCCGTCGAACACCTGTTCCACGAGAAAACCCTGGGCGCGAAGCTCTTCACTCAGAAAACCGGAAAGCGCGTCGTCGTCCTCGACGACGAGAATATACCGTCCCGCTGTTCCCCGGGTCTCCGCTGCTCCCTGTCCTGACCCTGTCTTCGGCCCTGTTCTCTCGAATGAAACGTTTTCCAAGGCAGATTCTGGAGGAAAATAGCCTAATTCGTTCATGTCCCTATTGGGCTGCTAATGAGCGCAGCTTGCTTTCTTGATATTTGTTTATGGAAAAGATGTCATCATTGCCTGGGTAAGAAAATCACCCAACAGCCTACGGGAACCAAGTTAGTAGCTCATCGGAAGCCCGGTTTGTGACGTTAATCACACAGCCCTGTCCAAAAACACTACAAAGTAACGTCCGGCACAAATCGTTCGGTGACCATCGGCTCCGTTTCTGCCCCTCGAAGGAATCCTGGAAGGCGCCTTTGCCCGACGTGATCGAAAAAGTCCGGCAGGGTCGAAGGTACAATTCATGACATCTGGACCTTCTGGCGGAAAGCGCCGATAAGGTGCTAGGCCGGTATGGCCTGGAGCGCGTTACGGCGCGCTCGCCGAAGAGATTTGGTTGGATTGGAAGAACATGAGGAGATTTGATTATCGCGTCCCACGCATTTCGATCGATCTTCCCGTCCTGTTGACTCAGGGAGGCTCGACGCAGACATGCCGCTGCAAGGAAATCAGCACCGAGGGCATGAAGGTTGAGTTTCGTGAACCGGTCTCTCCCGGCTCCTGTGGCACAGTGGAACTCCGCCACCAGAGTCTGAGCCTGATGCTGCCGGTCCGTGTGGCCCGCTCCGAACCGGATGGCGGCGCGCTGCAGTTCATCTACGAATCGAAAGAACAGAGAGACGCTGTTGCCCGCTGCGTGGCTTCCTTGACCGGCCCGAAACCGTGCACAAGCTTGACCGTCCCCGACTAGAGCGAAACCAGAGTCGATTGTGCGCCGTCAATTTCCGTGAAGGGTCGCCGCTCCCTTTTGGTCGCGTCGACTTGAGCGCAGGGGCTTCGGGATACAGTCACTCTGGTTTCGCTGTAGCGTCCGGCTCCCGCCCGTTTCCGCTCCTAGTTCTGGCCGGGGTGCTGCGCCGTGCCTACGTTGGGCAGAAATGGCGCGACCTCGGAGCCATCCTTCACTTGGTATTGAACAATCAGAGAAATGCGCCGGTTGGAGGGGTCTTCCGGACTATCCGGCAGCCGCAAACGCTGGTCCGCAAAGCCTCGCACCTGCGATACCTGTCCCGCCCGAAGTCCTTCGGCTTGCATCAACTTCCGCGCCTGGTTCGCCCGGTCGGTCGATAGATCCCAGTTGTCGTATCCATTGCTGCCGGAAAACGGTTTTGAGTCCGTGTGCCCCTCGATCGAGATTTGGTTCGGCAACTCGCCCAACTCTTTGGATAGCACCTGCAGCAGTTCCACCAGCGCAGGCGTCGGCTTCGGGCTTCCCAGCTCGAAAAACGTTCCCTTCTCCGTTTCCATCAACTCGATCCGCAAGCCCTCCGGAGTGATCGTGATTTCGATCTGACTCTTCAGCTTGTCCATGGGATCGAGGTGGTGGATCGACTGCAAAAGCTCCTCTTTCAGCTTCTGCATGTCTTCTTTCTTCAGCGGCGAAACGTTCTCCGCGCCGCTCCGGTTCGTTCCCACCATCTTCGACGTGCCCCGGGGATCCTTGAAGTATCCGCCCACCGCCTCCTGGATCTGTTTGCTGGTGTTCAGCAGCCACAGGACAATGAACAGCGCCATCATTGCCGTCACGAAGTCGGCGTAGGCAACCTTCCACGCGCCACCGTGGTGGCCCGCATGCCCGCCCTTCCGCTTGATGATGATGGGTTCCTGCAGCGTAGCCAAGGTTCATGCCCTCCCGAGCATTCTCACGCGGCAACGGCCGCGGCCGGGTGGTCCTTCTGGCGGCATGCCTTCTCCACTTCCTGGAAACTCGGACGCACGTGCTCCGGGATCGCCCGCCGGCCCATCTCGACCGCCAGCGATGGAGACATTCCTTTGATGAAGGACAGCATGACGACGCGCAGCACGTGATAAAAAGCGTGCTCGTCCTCCACAAGCTTCCCTATGTTTGCCCCAATCGGGCCAACCACTCCGTAGCAAAGCAGAATTCCCAGGAACGTGCCCACCAGCGCTGCCGCCACCTTTTGTCCGATTTCCTCTGGCGGACCTCCCAACGCGCTCATCGTCAGAACCACCCCGAGGACCGCGGCCACAATTCCCAAGCCCGGCAGCGAATCGGCCAGTGTACTCAGCGCGGCGGTCGATTGCGATTCCCCCGCGTGATGCACGTCCATGTCGAGCTCCATCATCTGGTCGAGATCGAAGGCTCCGGTGCCTCCGGTGATCGCCATACGCATCGTGTCGCAGACGAAATCTCGAACGTGATGGTTCTTGACGAATTCCGGGTACTTGGAAAAGATTGCGCTCTTCTCGGGAGTCTCGATGTCGTTCTCAATGCCCGCCAACCCCTCTTTGCGCGCTTTGTTGAAGAGGGTGAACATCATCCGGAGTGAATTGATGTAGTGCTGCCTTGAATAGGTTGTGCCTTTCAACACCCGGATCAGGCTGGCTGCGATCTTCTTCAACACAAAAAGTGGGTTGGCGGCTAGCAGCGTGCCCAATGCTGCCCCGCCGATGATCAGGAGCTCGGAAGGCTGCAGGAGTACAAGCAGGGGCCCCTTTTCCATAAGGAAGCCGCCGAGCACCGCCGCGAAGACCGCGAGGATTCCAATAATGACGTACATGCTTAGTGTCCCACCAGCAGATCGCAGCCATTACTCGGCCCTCGGCGATCCGCTGCGAGAGGTTCGATTCGCTGCATTCCTATCGGCAACTGCCGAACGATTTTCCAGCGGAAATCCTTCATCTGGCCGGGTTTCGGGCCGCTACAGCGGTTCCAGAATTGCTGTACCCAGGAACCACTGCTGTCGAGTGGCGTTTTCCTCAAGAAAACGCCCCCTTTCGCCACCCTCAAAAGGGCACGTGAATTCTGGAACCGCTCTTATGGCCGGCTCCGCGATTGCCGCGGCTTCCGGTTGCGGGCGCCCCGGGCCTGCCTCGATCCCCTCCCGCCCTCTTTTTTTATGCGGCCTCCACGGGCAACATGTTTCCGAACCCGGCCCGGAGATGACGGTCCACTTCGTCCACCGGAACCGGCCGGCTGAAATAGAAGCCCTGGATCATCGGACAATTCTGGGCCCGCAAGAACAGCAACTGGTCCTCGGTTTCGACTCCTTCGGCGAGCACCGACAAGTTCATCGCTTTCGCCATTTTGATGATCGCGATCGTGATGGCCGCGTCGTCGGGGTCCGTGGATACATCCCGGACGAACGATTGGTCGATTTTGAGGCGATGTACCTTGAATTGGTTCAAATATCCCAGGCTTGAGTACCCCGTCCCGAAATCGTCGATCGTCAGCGTCACTCCCATCGTCCTGAGCTCGGCCATGATCGAGGCGGTTAAGTCCGCGTTGGTCAACAGCAGGCTCTCGGTCAGTTCCAACTCCAGGTACTCCGGCTTCAACCCGGATTCACGGAGTGTCCTTCTCACAAGCTCGCAGAAGCCTTGTTGGCGAAACTGGACCGGTGAAACGTTTACTGCCACCGGCACGGCCGGCAGACCGCCCTCCTGCCAGCTCTTCGCTTGCTTGCATGCCGAACGCAGCACCCACTCGCCGATGGGAACGATCAGGCTGCTGTTTTCGGCAATCCCGATGAATCGGCTGGGCGGCACAAGACCCAACTCCGGGCTCTTCCAGCGAAGCAGCGCCTCCAGCCCTGCCACCGCGCCCGTACGAATGTCAACTTGCGGCTGGTACTCCAGATAGAGTTCCTTCCTCGCCAGTGCCTGCCGCAGGCCGCTTTCCATCTTCAGGCGCGCTTGGATCTCCCGGTTCATCTCATCGTTGAAGAACCGGAAGCGGTTTGCGCCATCTTCCATGGCGCAGCACTTGGCCACGTCCGCCTTCTTCAGCAGCGTTTCGTAATCTTCCCCGTTCTTCGGAAAGACGCTGATGCCCATGCTGCAGAACATGCTCAGCGCGTGCCCTAGAAGCGAATACTCCGCGCTCAGCTTGTCGAAGATTCTCTCCGCCGCGCCAGCCACGTCGGCCAAAGTATGGCAGCGGCTCATCAGAACGCAGAACTCCGCTCCCCCCAGCCGCGCGACAATGCCGTTCTCTCCGGCCCCAGCCCTGATCCGCTCGGCGATCTCCTGCAGCAGCCGGTCCCCAATCTGATCGCCCAGCGAATCGTTGATCGTTCTGAACCGGTCGAATTCGATCAGCAGCAGTGCGGTCTGGCCACCCGTTTGCCTCAGGTCCGAGACCACTTGGTTGAACTTGTCGTGGAACAGCGTCCGGTTCGGCAGCCCGGTCAGCAGATCGTAGTAGGCCAGCAACTCCGTGCGGATTTCCACGTGCTTCCTGGCCGTGACATCTTCCACTGTCCCGTCGAAGCGCACGACTTCTCCGGCGGCCCTCACCGCCCGCGAGTTGATCCGCAGCCACTTGACCGATCCGCTGCGGCTCCGGACCTGCAGATCGACGCTGCTTCCGGCTTCGCCCTCTCCGCCCGTAAACTCGCTCTCGTTCCATTGGCTCGGATCGAAAAATCGCAGGCCTTCGTCCTTCGACGCCTCGGCAAGATACTCTTTTGCCGATTCATAACCCAGAATCCGCGCCATCTCCGAATTCACGCGGACCAGTTGGCCGTCCGGCAATGCCTGAAAGATCCCGATCGGCGCGTCTTCAAACAGCGACCGGAACGTGCCTTCCGCCTCCGTCAATTGCTTGTAAGCGGTTTCATAGCCGACCAGGTGCCGCTGCAAGGCGTCCAGCGCTTCTGACCACGAAGTTCGTACCGGAGTTCGGCGCCTGCGCTCGATAAATGGGCGCGGTTGAGCAGTCTCCCCGGTGAGACTGCCGGCGGAATTCATCGCTCTCAACTTGGCCCGATTGGTCCCAAGGCCCTGCTCGCAAGTCGACACACTCTGAGTCTTGCGGATCGGCATGACCTCTAATCGGCCTGTCGCGGGAATAGTTTCAGTCCGAAAGAAGATTTTTTCCGGGTTTCTCTCTCCGCCATCTCCTTTTCTTCGCCCCGCATGGCGCAATTCTGTCGCGCCCGTACCCGCTCCCGGAAATTGCTTCCGGACGGCGCCGGATCTGAAACATTCCAACGGAGATGCCGATAGGAAATCGTCCTGGATCGCTGAGGTTCGGGCGGCGCTCGTGTCGCTGGCTCGGAGCAGAAACGGCCGTGTGTGTTCGGGCCAGGGACCGGCTTCTCGCTTGCCGTGGCCTGGAACTCACTGAGCCGCTCTTTCCAAGGAAAATCCGAAGATGAGACTCATGCGGAGTTCGTTCGACAAAAGCACATTCATCGGCATCCTCATCGCGCTGGCGGGGCTCGCGCTCGGGTTGATCCTCGAGGGCGGAAAAATCTCTCAGGTCCTCCAGCCCACCGCGGCTCTCATCGTCTTCGGGGGTACCCTTGGCGCCGTCCTGGTGCAGTTCCCGCTCCGCGTCGTTCTACAGGCCATCGCTCACCTCAAGGATGTCTTCCTCAGTTCGGAAGGGGAGTCCGACGACCTCGTGCAAAACCTGCTTCGCTACGCCCACAAGGCGCGCAAGGAGGGCCTCCTGTCTCTCGATGCCGAGTTGGCCAGGATTCACGACCCATTCCTGAAGGAAAGCCTCATGCTCGCCGTCGATGGCGTCAATGCCGCCGATCTGCGCAAGATGATGGAGCTGCAACTGGACTACCGCGGCGAGAAGGACGAGCGCATCCCAAAGGTATTTGAGGCCGCCGCCGGCTTCGCGCCGACCATCGGAATCCTCGGCGCGGTCCTGGGGCTCATCCAGGTCATGCAGCGGCTCCAGGACATCAACGAAGTCGGAAAAGGCATCGCCGTGGCCTTCGTGGCCACAATCTACGGTGTCGGCGCCGCCAACCTCCTGTTCCTGCCCTGGGCGGGAAAGCTCAGAATCCGGATTCGCGAGCGCCAGGTCATTCAGGAGATGACCCTCGAAGCCGTCCTCTCCATCGTCCAGGGCGTCAATCCTCGCGCGCTCGAAATGCAGCTCAAGCGCTATGCGACCTCGGTGCCTCGGCGCGGTTTGGCGAAAGTGGCGAACCGATGAGGCGTCCAAGACGAACCAGAGCGGCCGCCGCGGAGACGACCGGCCATGAGCGATGGTTGGTCTCCTATTCGGACTTCATGACTCTGATGTTCGCTTTCTTTGTCGTCCTGTTTGCCGCCACCTATCGCGACAACCAGACCATACGGAAACTCGCGCGCGCCATTCACCATGGATTCCAGACCATGGGCGCGTTCTCGGCCGACGAGCACGGGAGCGGCGATGCCTATTCCGCCTCCCCGGCGAAGACCGGCGACGAGGCGTCCCGCGTTCAGAACGATCCCACCGCCATCCAACCGGACCCCGTCGGATCGGCCGAGGACATGCTCGAGTTGCGGCGCGAGCTTGAGGCCGCCATCGGCAAGGAACTCGAAAATCATGAAATCGTCCTTCAGGTCACGCCCGAGGGCTTTGTAATCAGCCTCAAAGAGCTCGGCTTCTTCGATAGCGGTCAAGCCGACTTGCTCCCCGGCGCCGCTCAGAAACTCGAGCGCATCGCCAAGGTCCTCGAGCGGCCGGGATTGGAGATTCGCGTCGAAGGGCACTCCGATAACCAGCCCATTCACACTGCGCAGTATCGCTCCAACTGGGAGTTATCTACCGCCCGCGCAATGGCCGTGCTCCAGCTTCTCGTCGATGGCGGCTTCGACCCCAAGAGACTCTCGGCGGCCGGCTGACGGCGAATACCGGCCCATGGCCGACAACTCGACCCCCGAAGGGCGCAGGATGAACCGTCGCGTGGATCTTGTCGTCGTTCAGGCCAGGACTCCGATTCCAGATACCCCAATCGTCGCCACCCATGACAAGAAGGACCAGGCTGCCGGTCCGCCGGCGCAAACCGCGGCGAAGTAGAGGAGCGGCCGATCTCCCCGCTCCGCCCACGGCCGGGAATCGATCGGATCGCTGGATTTCTTCTCCACGATCCGTGACTTCGCGCTCACACTGCCGCAATTCCATAAATGCAGGACAGTCTCTGTCGTCCGGGATGCCACCTTTCGGCCAGATGTCCAAGCCTTTCGCGTGATGCGCCCCGATCGCAATTCCTGTTTACTATGTGAACAAGGATGTGTTCCAATCATCCTTCCTCGCAGAAAGCGCAAAGGCACCGCAGATGGCGCACGACGTCTTTATCAGCTACTCCTCCAAGGACAGGACCGTTGCCGATGCCGTATGTGCCACTCTTGAATCTCACGGCGTGCAATGCTGGATCGCCCCGCGCGACATCTTGGCCGGCGAGGAGTACGCGGCATCGCTGCTGAACGGTTTGTCCACTAGCCGGATGCTGGTCCTGGTCTTTTCTGCCAATTCCAACCGCTCCCCTCAAACGCTGCGCGAAGTTGAGCGCGCCGTAAGCAAGGGTCTGCCGATTCTCCCCCTGCGAATTGAAGACGTAGCCATGTCCAGCGCCATGGAGTATTTCATCTCCAGCCAGCATTGGCTCGATGCGCTTGATCTTCCGCTCGAACCATATCTCCTGCGCTTGTGCGACAACGTGAAGTCTCTGCTTGCGCGGCGGCCTGGCGATGCGAAAGATGCGCCGCCGGAGCCGGACTTGGGGGCGGCGGCGGCTCGAGCAGCCGGTCCATCGATCGCCATGCCGGAAGACGCAGAGGAAATGCAGAAAGCCGGACCGGAAGTTTCCGGGCGGGCGGCGTCAAGTAAGAAGCGGCTCTGGATCGGCGTCGGAGCGGCTCTGGCCCTGGTGGCCGCTCTTCTCGGCTTCGCAATATTCAAGGGCCGTTCCGGCCCGGCGCCGGCAGAACCGGATTCTGGTGCGAGCGTCCCCGCTGCGCCCGCCGCATTTACCAGCCTGAACAACGAACTTCTCGGTGCTGCATCCAGTGGCGATACCGCCCAGGTCGCGCGGTTGTTGGGTCAGGGCGCCAACATCGACGCCAAGAACAACCAGGGCGATGCGCCGCTTCTGTTGGCGGCGAAGTCGGGAAAGGCTGACATCGTAAAGCTGTTGATCGAAAAAGGCGCCGACATTGAAGCCAAGAACAACAAAGGCGATACCGCGCTGATCGCCGCCTGCATGGTGGGACATGCCGATGTCGCGCGAGTTCTGGTGGAGAAGGGCGCCAGCATCGATGCGCGCGATGAGGGCGCCGCGACGGCGCTGATGTACGCGGGACTCGCCGGTGACACAGCGATCGTCGATCTGCTGCTCGCCAAAGGCGCAAACATCGAGGCCCAGGACGATAACGGGGAGACGCCGTTGATGTACGCCGCCTCTTCAGGGAGCGTGGAGGCCGTGAAACTGATGCTGCGCAAGAACGCAAACCCCTCGGTCAAGGACCACAACGGCAAGACCGCCCTGGATTACGCGCTCCAATGGAAGCACCCCGAGGCTGCACGGCTTCTCGGCCACGGCAGTCGCTAGTGTCCTGTCTCCGAAGTTCGCATCAAAAATACCCTGTCATCCTGAGCGACGTTTGGCCGATTTTCGGCCAAACGGAGTCGAAGGACCTGCATTTCGGGGCTTCGACTTATGCAGCACGAAACCTGTCGGACACGGGACTAGGGCCGATCCGTCGGCACGGCTCATTCGTTCCAACCCGGCCCATCTCCGCCCAGGTGTACCATGTTTGCGAAAGGTGGCTGAGACCAAAAGCATATGGACCCACGTCGACCGGCCTCTACCGCGCCTCATCCCGCTGAACCCGCAGTTCGGGATATTTGGCGTTTATTCCTCCGCGCGGGAGCGAAGAGCAAGTTGACGCTTCTCGGCGCGGCGATTGTCCTTCTGGGTGCGGCGTTCTTTGCCGGGGCGCGTTTCGGCGGGTATTTCGTTCCCGGAGCCGGCGTCGACCCCATCGCGGCAACTCGGCCCAGCAACCAGTTTCAGCTCGCTATCCGGAACCGCCCTTCCGTCAAAGTCTTCGAGAATTTCCTCAATTTCACGGCGGAGAAGAACTGGCCCGGCGCATACAAGCTTCTTGGGCCGTCATGGGCCAAATTCAACATCGACAAGCCCGACGATCTGGAGCGCATCTACAGGCGAACGCTTCGCTACGAACTCTACTACTACATCCCCGACAGCGTGACCGAAGACAAGGAAATCTACAATGTGGACTTTGCGTTCTGGGATGCGGTGCCTTCTGTTCCGGCCATCGATGAGGTGACCAATTCCAGCCTGTCCGAAGTTCTGGCGCCTGCCAAAATTGACGCCCTGACTCAGGCGCTCGCAAACGAGCTTCCCAACGATTTCGTTGTCCCGGATTCGGAAAAGAACCAGTTGCCCGTCCTGACCGAGAAGTTTGTCGACCGCTTGAAGCTGAGCGATCTGGTCCTCCACGAGGACGACATCGTCGAGATGCTGGGCGACGAATTGGGCCTTCAGCCGATCGTGCAGGGCAATTCGTACTTTCAAACGGCCGCGGCCGGCAAGGAACAGCGCCGCTTTCTTAAGGTCGTCCTGGTCAAGCAGAATGGCCAGTGGCTGCTTGACTCCTATGATTCATTCATGGTCGCAAAGAGATAGTTCCGAAGCTCACCGCTTCGCATTCCGGAACAGGGACAGATCGATAGCCGCCGCCATGGCCCTGTACCCGGCCGCGCTGGGATGCAGATAGTCTCCCCACTGATACTCCGCGCGAAAACGCCCTGGGTGATTCGGGTCCCTGACGGCGGCATCGAAGTCGATCACCCCATCGAATGCGCCGCCCGTGCGGATCCAGCCATTCACTTCCTGGCGAATGGCCTCCCCTTCGGTGCTGAAGTATCCGGCGCCTTCGAAAGGCGTCAGCGTGCCTCCAATCACCCGGATTCCATGCTCGTGCGCGCGATCGATCATCTGTTGCAGGCCCCGGATGATCTCCTTTGCGGTCACGGTTTGCGCCGCGTACGGCTTCTCCGGCGGGGATTGGGGGCTATTCGCCGGCGGCACTTTCAAATCCGGCCACCCGATATCGTTGATGCCCTCCAGAACGATCAGGCCCGTCACCCCCGGCTTTGACAGCACATCCCGATCGAAGCGGGCCAGCGCGCTCGCGCCCGCGCCATCGAATAGAATTCGGTTCCCGCCGATGCCTTCATTGTCGACCGCCAGACTCGGCGAATGCTTCGCCTCCGCCAGCCGCTTTGCCAGCAGGTCCGGCCAAGCGCCGTATTCGCCCAGCTTCGCTCCGGCCCCATCGGTGATCGAATCCCCAAACGCCACAATCGCCGCCGAACGCTTCGGCGCCAACACGTCAAGGCCCGTCAGCCAATACCACGACTTCACCACGGTCGCATTCGAAATCTCCTCTTTCCCGGTGGAGTCGCCCGGCCCTGAAACATAGGTCACGTGTTCCGCCCGCTCGTGAACCGTATCTCCCAGCTCCTTGTTCGGTAGAAAAATGCTCACCGCTACCTCGGCAAACGCCGCCACCGGCAGGTCGACCGGATCGCTCAGAACCGGCGCCCCCGGCGGAATCTTGACCGACGTTTCTCCGCCGAAGGTCAGCAAGTGGTCCGACCCCGGCAGAATTCTCCCGCCTTCCTTCACCAGTGCAACGTGGGCCGCGCCCACCGTGAGCGTCGAGGTTCCGAAGGTGTTGGAGAGCTGGATTCGGATTCGCCGCCCGCCGATCGTTGGCCGCACAACCATTCGCACCGTCTGGTTCTCGAATGTCGGCGCCGGGGGCACTCCCGGATACACGAACGGGCCCTCGACCGCCGTGCTCCACGCGCACACCCAATGTTCGCCGGAACTGCTCCTTTGGGCGCAGACAACCGTGGTCGGAATCGCCGCAAAAAGCGCCAACGCCGCGGCCCGCGATATTGCTCCTCTCATCTCTTCTCTATTCCCCCGATGCCGGGTCTGCTAGCACCGTGTCTTCGCGATTCCGTAATGGACCGAATGAACCTGGGTGCCCCATCCTTTCCGCGTTGTTTGCGGAAAGGGTGGGAAAGCACGGTTTCACCAAGTCGGGCCGGATCAATTAGTCAACTCCCGCTTTTGCGGCAACCCCGCCTCAACTCGACTGTGGCGCACCACCGTCGCCGCTTCTTCTCACGTCACCCTCTAGCGGGGCGATTTCGTATGAACCAGCCAAACGGCCCTTGCACAATTCAAACACCGCAACCGCATATTCGGCACGGCGTCGCGCTCGCCGTTCCCAGCGCGGCAATCCCTCCAGGGGACGCGGATAAGCCAGCATTGCGCTGACAAAAGACGCCTCCTCGATTGACAGGCCATTGGCGTTCTTATTGAAAATCCTTTGTGCCGCCGCATTCGCGCCGATAAGTCCCGAGCCAAAGAATGCGCAATCCAGATACGACCGCAGAATCTCGATTTTCTTGTGGCGGAATTGGATCGCGAGAGCTAACAATGCCTCATAGATTTTCCGCTGAATCGTCGGCGCCCGGAATCCCGTCACGGTGCGCACAAACTGCATGTCGATTGTGCTTGCCCCTCCATGTTTGCGGCCTCTAAGCGCCTTGATCGTCTCCCGGGCAATGGAAGGCACGTCGACGCCGGGATGATAAAAGAATCTTCTGTCTTCCAGGGCGATGGTCATCAGCTCCAACGCCGTCAATGCAGCCGCGGGCGAGTGCGGCAGCGGCCGGACGCTTTGATGAATTCGCGACAAGTCGCTGCGTAGCCTGGCGAGCCACGTCGAAGGCTTGACCCAGCTCGGTGATTGCCGCTCCCTGCGCACAACGGCCTCGGCCGTAACTTGGCGGCTTCTCCGGAACTTTTTCGATTCCAAAGCAGCCGCGACGTTCGTTCTGACCCATTCCGCAATGGCTTCCGCCGTTGCATCGCCGAAGAGTTGGTTAGGGCAGCCGGTGGTTCCTTCGTTGCCGGGGGCAAATCTGTGTCCCAGCACATTCGCGAGCGGGATTCCATAGGTTGCGGTAAGCCAGCGAACCAGCTGTGCGCTCGCCGCGCTCTGCGCATCCGTCAGGCGGTCGGTCGCCGTGCCCACATGCTCGATTCCAATCGATCTGGAGTTAGCGGCTTTCGCGTGCCAGGCGGAATGCTTATCGCGGACCATCTGGTATATATCGGCATTTTTATCCACAATGTAATGCGCCGATACCCGCGACTTGCGATCCAGGAACCAGGCAATTGTCCCCTCGACGGTCGTCGCCGCCGTCGAGTGCAGCACAATCATGTCGATCCTGGCCCCCCTGCGCGAGGAGTAATTTGGGCTTTTTATGAAGCTTTTGATGGCTGGTTTCACAATCGCGCGCATTGACCCGAAAATGGCCCGCGCGTCAAACGTGCGGGGGAGCCACGAGATCCTTTTGCCTTCCCCGGCAGGGATCTTTGGCCTGACCTGCTCATGCCCCACGCCTTCATTCCGTCCACCGTCGCATGGAAGTTCACCATCGCTGGCCGGGACTGTCGCTCAAGTCAACCCGGCTCCTTCGAGCCGATCGATAGAACCGTGTTTGGGCCATTGGATTGGCGCGGCGCTATGGTGCCCTGTTTTCGGTGTCCACTCGTTTCATGCCCTATCAACGTGTTAACGCAGAATCTCTATCTTCCCGTTCCGGCCGCCAGCCAGTATACCCAATATACCCCTCACGAAGGGCAGTATACTGGAACGAAAGTTTTCCCAACGCAAGATGATCGCGAATGGGCGGGCCAATCGAATTGTCTGAGTGTTATTTCACCCCCGATAGAGGCAGCAGCGCAGCACTAGCGTCCTGTCTCCGAAGTTCGCATCAAATATACTCTGTCATCCTGAGCGACGTTTGGCCGATTTTTCGGCCAGACGGAGTCGAAGGACCTGCATTTCGGGGCTTCGACCTATGCTACGAATTTCTGGGACACCACACGAGTTTCCTTTAGATTGACGTCGGGCCCCCACTGGGGACAAATACTGGCGTCGCCAAGCCGTTCCCGTTTGTGAATGATGCTTCTTTCATCGTTTCCGTCCTGAGCCGGGTCATCCGCCTCATTCCGCATTCGGCTTCAGGTTGAGACCTTCAATTCGGTGAAGGCCGGTCGCGGCGCAAAACAAGGGAAACGATGCGGCATTGCAGGGTGGGAGTCGTCAACCATGCCAGGCAAGATCGATATCTTCGGTTCGGTCGGACGGAATGGCGCTAACCTTTTCGGGGACGTGACAATAATCCAACAGCTGATAAACCTGAATCTTCCGGTTCCGCTGCGTCCGATCGCTGTCGATGGACAGTGCGGACCGGCGACAGAATTCGCAATCGAGGCCCTTCAGCGCCGTGCTCTCTCCATGACCCAGCCGACTGGAAAGTTGGAACCGAACGACCCCACGTTCAACTTCCTCACGCGGGGCATCGCGGCTGAAGCTCTCGGTGATCCGCGGATCGCCTGGGGAGCCAGGGTGAGCGCCGCATTCAAAGCCAAGCTGATTGAGATCTCCCAAAACATCGGCGTTGATCCGAACTACCTGATCTCGGTTATGGCCTTGGAAACAGGCGAGACCTTCAGCCCGTCGGTAAGGAACCCCAGCGGAGCCACCGGCCTGATTCAATTCTTGCCGCTCACAGCTGTTGGCCTTGGCACGAGCACCGCCGACCTGGCCTCCATGACTGCCGTAGAACAGATGGACTATGTCGAGAAGCACTTCAGTCCATACAAAAACATGCTGACGACAATCGAGGATGTCTACATGGCCATCCTTTGGCCGGCTGCGATCGGGAAGGAAAACTCATGGGTTCTCTTCAGCAAGCCGAGCGTCCAATACGATCGAAATTCCGGCCTCGATGCCAACAAAGACGGCCATGTAACCAAGGAAAAGGCAGCAGCGATCGTCAAGGCTAAGTTGTTCAAAGGCAGAGGCGCGGGATACTTCGGATAAACTGTCCGCGAATGAAGTTGGCGGCTCTGCGATTGGCAGCGGTGCATGGACCATCCGCTCCCCCTGCGCGTCCAACCGCCAGCGGAAGCCACTGAGGCGAAGCAGCTCCTTCCGGAAGAAGCGAGCCTGAACGGCGGCAAGAAGACTCAGAAAATCTGGACCCGCTCGAAAAGCAAAGGCCTCTCGCGCTGGAGAGGCCATGCCGTCTATCGCCGGGCGTTGCGCCCCGATCTGGAGCCGACGGTCAGACTTGAACTGACGACCTGCTGATTACGAATCAGCTGCTCTACCAACTGAGCTACGTCGGCCTGCTCTCTCGATTGTATCGTCGCGCTCGATGGAGGTAAAGCCGCGGCCGTGTTGCGCTTTCCCATCCGCGCTGTAAAATGCTGCCCATGCAACCGGACCCGGTCTTGGAATGGCAAAGGCTCACCGCGCACTACCGCCAGATGAGCGAAGGCGAGTTGCTGGCGGTCGCCGAAGACTTCGCCGATCTCACCCCGACTGCGCAGCAGGTCCTGCGCGGCGAGCTGCAGAGCCGAGGCCTGGGCGATCCGGAGGCCATTGATCGCGCGCAGACAGCGGAAACCGCGCAATCGGCTCTGACGCTGGCAAACAATGCGCCGCCGGCCCCCAGTGCCGTCGTCACGAAACTGGCCGCCGCCTTCGGCGCCGATCCGCCCGATCTCGTCCCCGACAATCCGGATTCCGGCGACGACGAGGGCGGCCCGCGAGACTACACATGGAAAACGCCTCTTTGCGAATGCGACACACGCGAAGAAGCGTGGCAGATTCAGGAAGTCCTGCGCCGCGCCGGCATCGAAAGCTGGATCAATTTCCAGGGATCCATCTATCTTGCAGCGCCATCCACGGCGTATCGAGTCGGCGTCGGAGGTCTCGAAGTCCTCGTCGCCGCCGATCAGCTCGATCAGGCGCGCGCAATCGCTTCGCGCCCCATCCCACAGGAGATCGTCGAGGAGTCCGAGACGCCGGCTCTCGAGTACACGCCGCCGACCTGTCCCAAATGCGGCGCCGCCGATCCGATCCTCGAATCCGCCGACCCCTCCAATGCCTGGCGCTGCGATCAATGCGGCGAGCAATGGACCGAGCCGGACCCAACCACCGATCCGCAGCCGCCGGCGACGGAGCAATCTGCGCCCTAAAAACGGAAAGAGCCGCCCGGCAACGGGGCAGCTCTTCCCTCAGGGAGAATAGTTCTAACGGAGGCAAACCCATCAGAACTTTCTGGCTGCATAGTAGGGGCGTGCGAAAGCAGTGTCAAGGGAAATGTTCAGGAAAATAACTCGATATATTTCAATAATTTAACAATGCCAACAGCGTTCCGGACCGGATCGGTTCTTCCCCTCCTGTTCGCCTTCCATGTTCCGGAATTTCCCGTGATTTTACTGTGTTTCTTGGGGTTTAGGACCTCTTTTCCACAGCCCAGCAACCCCGTTAACCCTTCGGATGCGGACCCCGGATTGCTTCCCTTCTCTCCTCCCAACCATCCCTCAGGTCGAGACAAATGAACTCCTCATCGAACACCGAGGAGATCGATTTGCCCGTCGCCATGCGGTATAGCGCCCGGCCGCCGCCCAGAAACCCTCCCAGCAGGATGGCCGCCCCAGCCCCGATCGCGCTCAGCAGGGTTATTCCCAGCAGCAGTCGGCTGGTCTTCTCGACGTCCGACTCCCCGGACTGCGGAATCGCCGTCAGGTTCGCCTCGTAGTGCACCGATTCCAGCAGCCGGTGGCTCTCTTCGGGAATGGCGTCGCCGCTCACCACCGCCACCAGCGGCCCGCTGCGCCGCACCTCGAGCGACACCTCGTCGGAGTCGGTCAGCGGCTTGGGCCAGGCAGGCTGAGCCCGGCTGCCCGCCTTCAGGTAGGCGCGAATCGCCGTCTCCTCCGCCTCGGCCATCTGCGGCGTCGGGTAGTCGATAATCGTCAGGGTCGCCTCGCCGGAGGGCAGCGAATAGTTGGCCGTCGCCGCTTCCGCGCCCTTCTCGAAGCCCACCAGCGCCGGCGGCAGCACGCCGCCAGCCCCCGCGTAACCCGCCGGCCCCACCGCGTAGTGCGTCGTCTGCCCGTTCAGCCGCGACTGCGGCAAGCTGGCAAGGATCGGCGGGATCATTGCGCGATTTCCGCTCGGAACCGGCAACTGCTTCGCAATCTCGCGCATCTCTCCGCCGGTCATCGGCCCGATATGCGAGTAGGTTGCATCCACCACCGTCGTTCCCGCCCAGAAGAGCACGCGGTTGTGATCCGACGCCGCTCCCGTCCCGATCTCTTCCTTCGGCCAGCCATTCTGCCGGTAAAAGGAGTACGCTCCGTAGGCCCCGCTCGCGTCCTCGAAGCTCAGCGCCCGCACGCTCAGCGTCTCGCCCTCGCGCTTGTAGTTGGCCGTGAGGCCCGCCGAGAATCCGTACTCCTTCAGCGCCGCGCTATTGTCCGGATCGGCCTGCGCCGCATCGCCGAGAACCTTCGACGGCCCCGCCTGCTCCCATCCGTCGAATGCATCGGGCAGCAGCGCCTTCGGCGAGGGCGGCAGCACCAGCGTCGTCGCCGACCGCTTCTCCGCCGCCGTTGGCTGCTCCCCCTGCGCGAAAGCAACTGTCGAGCCGTAGCCCAGGGCCAGCCAACCCGCCAGAATGGCGATTGAACCCTTCAAGAAACACTCCCGTTCCCTGGCGCGCGAATTCCAGCTCTTGAATCGCACCGCGCCCCAACCTTCAGGGTACACGCTCGTCCTTTGCCTCGACTGCCGGACGAACCCCCTCTTTTGTTGGACACCGGCCGCCCCCAAACGGTTCCCGCCTCGTTTCCTGTTGCGGCAATGGGTTCCCGCGCCTACACTTCCGGCGGGCCGCATTCCGAAAGGAGGATTGCCGTGAACTGGGCGCAATTTCTGAACCGAGAAATCGAAACGATCTATGGGACCGCGGACAAGCTCATGGGGCAGGTCGATCCCGGCAGCCTGGACTGGAAGCCCGCGACCGGCTCCAACTGGATGACCGTCGGCCAACTCCTGCAACACCTGACCAACGCCTGCGGAGCGCCGGCCAAGGGGCTGATCACCGGGGATTGGGGTTTGCCCAAAGACGTGAAATATGAGGACCTGTCGCTGGAAGAGCTATTCCCCACTGCCGAGAAACTGCCCGCTGCCACGAGCGTCGAAGAGGCCAGGCGGCTCCTCCTCGATGACAAGGCCCTCGCCCTCAAGTTGATCGAACTCGCCGGCGAGGAGGATCTGGCCGGAAAACAAGTCGCCGCTCCATGGTCGCCTGCAGAGCCCCACGCCCTCGGTTGGCAGATCTTTCAGATGGTCCTGCACCTCGACCGTCACAAGAGCCAGTTGTTCTATTACCTCAAGCTTCAGGGCAAACCTCTCGGTACTCTCGACCTGTGGAGCTGAGGACCGGTTTCGTCGCGCCTGGCTTGGAAGCAATCCGCCCACACCTGCGCCCCGATGCGCAGCCGCGCATGATCTTCCGCGACCCATAGAGGGACATTCAGCGGCGGGGAGCCGTCGCCGGGATCAGGCAACCCCGGACGCGCCCGAGGGAACCGCCGGAGGCAGCGGGTACAGGATGTCTCCCAGCGCCTTGTACCGGCCGCCATAGAAGATCAGCGCATACTCCCGTATGCCCGTGCCCACGGGCCCTCCCAGGCAGATGCTGGCCACGAGTACGAGGCCGAATGCAATCACGCCGAAGAAAACCTGGAGAAGCACGCCGACCAGCGCGGATGCGCCCGTTGCGTCCGCGAACATCGTGTGAATGCCGAGTTCAATCGCCGCAAGGGCAGCAGCCAGCCCGAGCCCCGGAAGAAGCAGCACGATCAGCATGCCGATCATCGCAATCGTCGGCAGGATCACCCGCAGCATCGCGTACACCAGAAATTGCCGCTTCTCGGCCACGATGCGCGCCCGCACCTGGGACCACGCTTCGCCGGCGCTGGCGTCTTCAAGCGCGTAATGCGGCATCATGCCGTCGCGCAGAACAAGGTCGGTAACAACTCCGATCAGCACCAGCAGCAGGATCATCGGAACCAAGGGCAAAACAAGACTCAGCAGCAATCCGATGTTGAGGCTGGCGCCCTGTTGAGACTCTTGAAACAGCCGCCAGAACCCGGCCGCGAACGGAATCGCCACCAGAACCAGCAGCAGTAGAAAGCAGAGTCCCACCACCACGTTCAGCCAGAAAAAGCGCCCCGCCTGCGCCCCATAGAGCCGCCAGCCCGGCCGAATCTCCTTGGTGTTGTGGATCAGGCAATGAAAGAAGGCAAATCGCAGCCGCGTGATCAGATAGAACACCACCATCGCCAGAACAAACGCCAGCAGCAAAGCCGCAACAATCGCCGCGATCCATTCCGGCGCGAGGTGAAACGGCGGAATCCCGGTGGGTCCATTTCCCGCCGGGTGACCTCCGTGCGACCCGGAGTGCGAATTGTTCCCGATCCCTTCGGTGATGATCGCGACCAGGCCAAGCTTCAGATAGGTTCCCCATTTGAACGGTCTGAAGAGGAACTCCCTGGTGCGTTGGATGGCAAGCGAAACGGAATCCACGGCGGAAATGGGGCGCATAAGAGTCCTTTCGGGAAAGGCGCAGCGTACCACAAGAATACGCAAGTTCTATGGACGAAGTTCCGCGGGTGGATGCGGCATCGCGCTCCACCACGCCTCGAACGCCTCCAGCGCCCGCTCGCACACCATCCGGTGCCGCATCTTCTTATCGCGCACCCTCTTGCGCACTTCTTCTTCGAGCGGCTCCAGCAAATCGAACGTGATATTCGCCGGCTGGAAGTTCTTCGCCTCGGAGTGCGTGATGTAGTGAACCAGCGACCCCAGCGCCGTCGCTCGCGGCACAGGCACGGGCTCAACTCCTCGCGCCATCGCCGCCCCGTAGATCGCCGCCAGCATCCCCGTGGCGATCGATTCCGTGTACCCCTCCACCCCGCCGATCTGCCCGGCAAACAGCAGCTCCGGCCGCTGCCTCAGCCGCAGGCGTTCGTCCAGCAGCGCCGGCGCGCAAATGTACGTGTTGCGGTGAATCTGCCCGTAGCGCAGGAATTGCGCATTCTCGAGCCCCGGAATCAACCGCAGCACTCGGGCCTGCTCGCCGAACTTCAGATGATTCTGGAACCCGACCAGGTTGTAGCTGTCGGCGCGCAGGTTCTCCTTACGCAGTTGCACCACCGCCCACGGCGTCTTGCCCGTGCGCGGATCGCGCAGCCCCACCGGCTTCATTGGCCCGAAGCGCAGCGTATCGCGCCCGCGCCGCGCCAGCACTTCGATCGGCAGGCAGCTCTCGAAATAATCGAGCTTCTCCCACTCCCGCTCTTCGGCCGGCTCTGCCGCCAACAGCGCGTCGTAAAAGCGGTCGTATTCCGCGCGCTCCATCGGGCAGTTGATGTAGTCCGCCGTTCCTTTGTCCCAGCGCGCGGCAAAATACACGCGCTCCTGATCGATCGACTCGGCATCCACGATCGGCGAGATCGAGTCGTAGAACGACAGGCGCCCCGCCCCGGTCAGCCGTTCGATCTCCCGGCTCAGCGCGTCCGACGTCAGCGGCCCGGTCGCGACAATCGTGCACTTCGAGCGGTCCATGTCCTGGACCTTTGCACCGTCCTCATTTTGGTCGAGGGGCGCAGCATCCAGACTTGTCACCTCTTCGCGAATCACCCGAATCCTCGGCTCCGCCGCGATCGCCTCGCCGATCCGCCGCGAAAACTCCATGCGATCCACGGCCAGCGCGTGTCCTGCCGGCACCGCCGTCTCATCGGCGATGCGCAGCAGCGCCGAGCCCGCACGCCGCATCTCCTGCTTCAGCAGCCACGGCGCGGTCCATTCCGATTCGCTTTTGAGCGAATTCGAACAGACCAGTTCGCCGAAATCCGCGGTCTGGTGCGCCGGCGTCAGCCGCGGCTTTCCGTCCACCATGGCGCGCATCTCGTAGAGGTCCACTGCGCAGCCCAGCCGCGCGGCAGTCAGCGCGGCCTCCGATCCTGCCAGCCCGCCGCCAATTACGCAAATCTTCGTCATATCGTCCTCGGCCGGGCTCCAATCGCCGCGCCTTGCGCCCTTCGGCGGCAATCCACAATCCTCAGATCGCGCCAGCGCCGTCTGCCCCACCGCAGGTGGCCAGCCGCCGGATCGCCTCGCCATTCAGCCGCACATTGCGCCATTCGTCCAGAAACTCGCCGCCGATTGACCGGTAGAAATCGATCGCCGGCGTATTCCAGTCCAGGACCTCCCACTGCATCCGCTGGCAGCCGTGCTCCATGGCGATCGCCGCCACTTCTTTCAGCAGGGCTTTGCCGATGCCCTTCCGCCGGAACTCCGGGTAGACAAAGATGTCCTCGACATAGATGCCGGGCCGGCCCACCCACGTCGAGTAATTGAAGTAATTCAGGGCGAATCCGGCAGGCCGTCCGCCGTGCTCGGCGATGAGGCAAAAATAGTAGGGCGTCGGACCGAAGCCATCGCGAATCAGGCCCTCCTCGGTCGCCGTCACCGCGTCCGGCGCCCGCTCAAAGGCCGCCAGTGCGCGAATCAACTCAAGAATCAGCGCCGCATCGGCCGCGGTCGCCTTCCGGATCGCAGTCTCCATATTCGAATTTTATGGCTTGTGGCCCGGCGTGCCAGACGCCTATAGCGCCTCGCCACTCGCCGTCGGACGACGCCACAAATGCCAGGCGGCCTTCCCCCCGAAAACGAAAAGCCACGCTGCCGACTGCGGAAATGACTCCTGGGAACAGGCAAATCGCTTGAGAGGTGTGATCCGCGCCACACGCGGCCCCCCGCCCGCAGCCATACCATGACATTCGAGTCCTCGTTGTCTGGTTTTCGATCCCCACCGGGGATACGGCTTGCGGACTTCCTCCCTCGTCCCAAGACCAGGAGGCAGCACGGCTTGCAGCGCATTTGAGATGCGCCGGGCGAACCCCCTTGTGCAGGGTGCAGCCTTGGATTTAACGTGGGCTTTGCTGGATTTACGGCCTGCCGGATGGCCTCCCAATCGCTGTGTCTGTCCATCCGCGAAGGTAGCCTGTGTCTGGACGTTGTTCCGGGCCGGCAGAAGGATTGAACGAACCGGTCCGCTGGAGCATGGCTTATCGTTTGCTCCGGGGCCGTTGGAGTTTGGATTTTTCGAGCCAGCGGGCAGAACTCTTCCCGCCGCTCCCAAGGAGAAGACATGAAACGCACTCTTTCGACCTGGCTGGGACTGGCCGCTTTGGCGGGCCTTCTGGCTTTCGCTTTCGCGCCCGCTCAGGCGCAGAACCCCGCAAATACAGGCAAGATTCACGGCCGCGTCATCAACCCCACCGGCCAGCCCCAGGGGGGCGGCTCGGTCAGCCTCTCCACCGATGGCGGCGCCACGTTGAAGTACACCTTCCCGGTCGATTCGACCGGCAGCTATTCCGGCGAAGCGCCGGCCGGAACCTACATGTTGATCTATCGCGCTGCGGATACCCCGGAGGGCAAAAAAGTCGACTCCATCCGCGGCATTAAGATCGTCGCCGGGCAGGATCTGGAGCAGATCGACGATATGTCGCGGCAAGAGTACCTCGACCAGATGTCGCCGGAAGAGAAGAAGCAGTTGGAAGAGTTGAAGAAGCAGAACGCCGAAGCCCTGAAGGCAAACGCGCTGATCGGTGCGCTCAACAACGACCTCAAGGCCGTTGCCCAGGATCGGAAAGACATCGACGGCGCGGCGGCAACTGCGGCGCAGGCTCTGGGCAAGACGGCCTCCAAGAGCGACCTCGAGGCCAAAATCACCGAAATCAAGACCGCGAAGTATACCGACATCGAAAGCCTGATGACCAAGGACACGGCGGCCAAGCCCGACGAGGCGCTGCTCTGGAACAATCTGGCGTTCGCCCAGGCCGGCCTGAAGAACTACGACGACGCGGTGACTTCGTTCAAGAAGTCCCTGGATCTCGAAACGGCCTCGAAGAAACCCCGGGGGGGCGTGATCGGCCAGGCCCAGTCCGGATTGGGCGAAATCTATGCGCGCACGGGCAAAGTTCCCGAGGCCAACGTGGCTTTTGATGCGGCCGCCAAAGCCGATCCCGCCAATGCCGCCCTGTATCTCCGGAATCAAGCGATCATCTTCTACCAGGAGAACAACGGCCCCGCGCAGATCGCCGCGGCCGACGACGCCATCAAGTCCAACCCCAATCCCAACGATCCTGGTCTGGCCATCGTTTACTACATCAAGGGCCAGGGATTAATTGCCAACGCCACGGTCGATCCAAAGAACCCCGCCAAGATCGTTCTGCCTCCCGACTGCGCGGCGGCCTATCAGAAGTATCTGGACCTGGCGCCGAACGGGCAGTTCGCCGGCGAAGTGAACGGTATCCTGATCCAGGCGGGACTGAAGGCGCCCATCAGGAAATAGCAGAGCCGCAAACGTGAATCGCACCAAGGGCGTCCCGCAGCGGGCGCCCTTCGTGTCTGGACTGTCAGCCGCTCCAAACCCTCTACAATCCATTTCATGAGCTCTGCTCCGTCGCGCGCCGGATCATCGAAGCCCAACCGTCCTGGCGCCGATCTTCTCAGCTTCGACCAGGCCTTCGCGCTTGTCGCCGCATGGGCCGCTCGCCGAGCCCGCCTCCATCCCCCTGCCGTGCGCGTTCCCCTCGGCAAAGCCCTCGGCCGCGTGCTCGCCGAGGCTCTTCGCGCCGACGCCGACCAGCCGCCCTTCGCCCGCTCCACTCGCGACGGCTTCGCCTGCCGAGCTTCCGAGGTCTCCGCGCACCGCCCTCTGTCTGTGGTGGGCTCAACCCGTGCGGGACAGCCTCCCTCCGGGCCGCTGCCGCGCGGAGCGGTCTGGGAGATCATGACCGGGGGCGCGGTTCCCGCCGGCGCTGACGCCGTCGTCATGCTCGAGCACGTCGAGATCGCCGGCAGTCCCGCTGCCCGGACCGTCCGCCTCCTTCCTCCGCGCACTGCCGGGAAAGGCGAGAACATCGTCGCCCGTGCCGCGCAGGCTCGCAAGGGCGAAGAGTTGCTCCCCGCCGGCACGCTCATCGGCCCCGCGCAAATCGCCCTCGCCGCCGCCTGCGGTTTCCCGGAGCTCCACGTCTTCGCACGGCCCCGCGTCGCCATCCTCGCCACCGGCGACGAGTTGGTCCGCATCCGCTCCACGCCCGCCCCCGGTCAGGTACGCAACTCGTCAAGCGCCATGCTCGCCGCCCTTGTCTCCGCCGCCGGGGGCGACCCGTGGGTTCTTCCCGTCGCGCGCGACACCGCCAGCTCCCTCGACCGAGCCATCGCCCGCGCCGCCCAAGCCGATCTTCTGCTCATCGCCGGCGGCGTCTCCGCCGGCAAGTTCGATCTGGTCGAGCCCGCACTCGCCCGTGCCGGCGCGCGTTTCCACTTCACCGGAGTCCGCATTCAGCCCGGCAAGCCGCTGGTCTTCGCAGAGCTGCCAGGGTACCCCACAAAATCCGTCCAGGACCAGAACAGCACGAAGTGCTGCTTCGGCCTTCCCGGAAATCCGGTTTCTTCCGCCGTCACCTTCCTGCTCTTCGCTGCGCCGGTGGTTGCCGCCCTCGCTGGCCGGGGCGCCTGCGGCCCTCGCTTCGCGCTCGCGCGCCTCGCGGCCGATGCCAAGGCAAAGGCCAGCCTCACGCGTTTCCTGCCCGCCGCGTGCACCTTCGCCGGCCCGGTCCCCGAGGTCGTTCCCGTCCCGTTCGAAGGCTCGGGCGACCTTGCCGCCATGGCCCGCTCGAACTGCTTGATCGTCGTTCCCGAAGAGGCCGCCAAAAACAAGAAGTCGCGCCTCGAGGCCGGCGCTACCGTCCGCATACTGCTTCCCTGAGTGTGGGCCCGATGCGCCACAATTGTTGGGTGCCCCATCCTAGACGCGTTCTTCGCGTTTAGGGTGGGAAAGAAAGATGTACCGCGCCCCATCCTTTCGCCCTGAGCAAAGCGCAGCCGAGTCGAAGGATCTGCTTCTTGAATCTTGCGAAAGGGTGGGGCACCACCGCGGCTCGCGCTGTGGATCGAGGAAAACATCATGACTAAAGCAACAAAGTCGCGCCTCTCGCATTTCGGCCCGTCCGGCCAGGCCTCCATGGTCGACGTCAGCTCCAAGCTGCCCACGCGCCGCACCGCGACCGCATCGGCCTTCGTCGAGCCTCTCCGCCGCCGTGCTCGCCGCTCTGCCCGCGAGCCCCAAGGGCGATCCTCTCGAGGTCGCGCGCATCGCCGGCATCCAGGCCGCCAAGCGCACCTCCGATCTCATCCCCATGTGCCACCCTCTCGCCCTCACGCACGTCGACGTGCAGGCGAAGCTCGTCGCGGGCGGCGTGCGCATCGCGTCCACAGCCGCCACCACCGGCCCCACCGGCGTCGAGATGGAGGCTCTCACCGCCGCCGCCGTCGCAGCGCTCACCGTCTACGACATGACCAAGGCCCTCGACAAGGCCATCGTCATCCGCGAAATCCGCCTCGAATCCAAGTCCGGCGGCAAGAGCGGAGATTTTTCGCGAGATAAGAGGGATAAGAAGTAGGATGCTCCCCGGCACGCGCCCCGACGCGCCCGCATTGCACCCCGCGTCGTTTTCACTCTAGACTTGAGAAGGCCAGGCGAGGCTTGGCCCGCGGCACCGTGCGGAAGTGGTGAAATGGCAAACACACCAGCCTTAGGAGCTGGCGCCTGAAAAGGCTTGCGGGTTCAAGTCCCGCCTTCCGCACCAATTCTTCGTTTTCGCCGCGCGCGCGTAACGCACTTCTCTACTCCAAAAGGCAAAAGCGCGGAGCGCCTACTTCAGCCGCGCGCCCAGCGGCACATCCTCCAGGAACCCCGCCAGCACCGGCGCGCCGCCTTCGAGCGATGCCGCCAGCAGCATTCCGTTCGACTCCAGGCCGCGCATCTTCCGCGGCGCCAGGTTCGCCACCACCACGATCTTGCGGCCGACGAGCTTCTCCGGCTCGTAGTACTGCGCGATCCCAGCCAGGATCTGCCGCTTCTCATATCCCAGATCGATCTCCAGCCGCAGCAGCTTGTCCGCCTTCGGCACCCGCTCCGCCACCAGGATCTGCGCCACGCGCAGATCGACCTTCAAAACATCGTCGATCGTGATCGTCTGCGGCCCTTCAGCCGGCGGCGCCGCCGGTTCCGCTGGCGCTTGCGGAGCGGCCGTCGCCGGACCGCTCGCCGGAACTGCCGCAACCGCAGGCGCTGCAGGAGCCGCCGCCGCTGCCGGCGCTTTCGCCGCAACCGGCGCTGCAGCATTCGCAGCCACCCCGGGCGCTTTCTCCGCAGCCACCCTCACCGGCGTCGCTGCCGCTTCCTGCTTCGGTGCCAGCGTCTTCGCGCCCTCGCTATTCCCGTTGCTCACCGCCTCAACCGCCGAACGACCGTTCTCTTCCTCTAGATTCTGCATTCTTTCAACCGCATCCTTTTCCGCGCGCGGGAACAGCGGCGCCGGCTCTCCCAGCTTCGTCCCCGCCTTCAACCCGCCCCACGCGAGATCCTTCAAAAATCCATGCTTCGCCGCGTCCGCCAGCTCGCCCTGCACCAGCAGCCGCCACACCTTCGCCGCCGCGTCGGGCACAACCGGATACGCCAGCGCCGTAATCACCCGAATCGCTTCGGTCGCCGTGGCCAGCACGCGCGCCTGCAGCGCCGCGTGATCGGCATCCGCCCGCTCTGCCGGCTTCTTCCACGGCGCGTGAGCGGTCAAATACCCGTCCGTCTCCGCCACCAGCGCCCAAACCGACTTCAGCGCGTCGGAAAAGTTCATCTCGTCGAACGCCGGCCCGAACGCCGCAATCGCCGCCTCCGCGCTCGCCCGCAGCGCCGCTTCGGCCTGCGTCTCCGCGCCCGCCTCCGGCACAGCGCCGCCGAAGTACTTGTGCACCATGTTCGCCACGCGGCTTACCAGGTTCCCGTAGCCGTTGGCCAGGTCGCCGTTATACCGCTGCACGAGCGCGTCGAAGCTGAAATTCCCGTCCTGCCCGAAGGGAATCTCTCTGAGAAGGAAGTACCGGAGCGCATCCGCGCCCAGCACCTCATGAACCGTCTCCGCGCGCACAATATTTCCGCGCGACTTCGACATCTTTCCCTGGTCGAAGAGCAGCCACCCGTGGGATTTCACTGAACGAGGCAATGGTATTCCCGCCGCCATCAGAAAGGCGGGCCAATAGGCGCAGTGGAAGCGGATGATCTCCTTGCCCATGAGGTGGACGTCTGCCGGCCAAAACTTCTTGAAGCGCTCATGGTCGGCCGGATCGTCGGAACCATACCCCAGCGCCGTAATGTAGTTGGCCAGCGCGTCGAGCCACACGTAGACCACGTGCTTCTCGTCGCCCGGCACCGGGATGCCCCACGAAAAACTCGTCCGGCTCACCGATAGATCTTTGAGCCCGCCGCGGACAAAGGAAATCACCTCGCGCCGCGTCGACTCCGGCCCCATGAACCCCGGATTCGCCTCGTAGAACTCCAGCAGCTTGCGCTCGAAGGCCGAGAGCTTGAAGAAATAGTTCTCCTCGCTCACCGTCTCCGTGATGCGCCCGCAGTCTGGGCACGGCGTCCCCGGCGGGCCGTCCACGTAGAGTTCGTCGCTCACGCAGTACTGCCCCGTGTACGAGCCCTTGTAGATGTACCCCTTGTCGCGCAGCACCGCGAACAGCTTCTGCACGCCGCGCTTGTGCCGCTCCTCGGTCGTCCGGATGAAGTCGTCGTTCGTCATCCCCAGCCGCTTCCACAATCCGCGGAACTCGGCGCTGACGGCATCGGCGAACTCCTTGGGCGTCCGTCCGGCCTTCTCCGCCGAGCGCTCGATCTTCTGCCCGTGCTCGTCGGTCCCCGTCAGGAACCAGGTCTCGATCCCCAGCGCCCGCTTGCGCCGCGCAATCGCATCGCACACGATGGTCGTATAGGCGTGCCCCAGGTGCGGCCGCGCGTTCACGTAGTAAATCGGCGTGGTCAGGTAAAAGCGGTCTTTGTGCGAGCTGGTTTCGGTCATGACGAGCGCATTCCGTACGCGCAAAAAGAAAGCTGCGCGCGATCGGCAGTCCCCTTCCATCTTACGGCATTGCGCGCGGCTCATCTGCGTGCGTTTCGCGCTTCGCCGCGAGCGTGGGCTCGCGGGGCCGCACCACCCAAGGTGATAAAATTGCCTTGAAAATCAAGGATTTTTGAGGCTCCCGCGTGGTTCTAGAACTTGAAAAACGGCTCGGCTGTAGCTTGCGCGCCGTCCTGCTGGAAAAATACTCGCTCGATGTCCCGAACATCCCCATCGAGACGCCGCCTGACCTGCATCTCGGCGAGCTCGCCACGCCCATCGCTTTCGAGCTGGCGCGCAAACTCCGCAAAGCGCCGAAGATCATCGCCCAGGAGATCGTCGCCGCCCTCGGCTCCATCGACGGCTTTGCCCGCTTCGAGGTCGCCGGCGCCGGCGACATCAACGCCTTCCTCGACCGAGCCGCCGCCGTCCGCCTGACCGTCGCGCCCCCGCCACATCACTCGTCCAAAGGGCTGCTCCATGCAATGGTGGAGCACACCTCGATCAATCCCAACAAGGCCGCGCACATCGGGCATTTGCGGAATGCAATTCTCGGCGACACCTTTGTCCGACTTCTCCGCGCCGCTGGCTACAAAGTCGACGTCCAAAACTACATCGACAACACCGGCGTCCAGGTCGCCGACGTCGTCGTCGGATTCCTGCACCTCGAAAACAAGACGGTCGCCGACGTCCGCCAACTCGTCGCCGACTGCGAAACGCGCGCCGGCGCAGGCCGTAGCGCAGCCAATGTCTTGTGTCAGGGCACGACGGGGCGCCCTCTGGGCCTCGTGCCGTCAGCACAACAGAAGAATGACGGGGCTTTAGCCCCTGAAACCGCCCAGCCCATCGATTACTACTGCTGGGACCTCTACGCCCGCACCTCGCAGTGGTATAGCGAGGGCTCGGCCGAGGAGCAGACGGCCAAGAAAAGACTGCGCCTCGATACGCTGCACGCCATCGAGCTAGGCGGCAACGAAACCGCCGAAATCGCCGACCTCATCTCCACCGCCGTCCTTCGCCGCCATCTCGAGACCATGCTGCGCCTCGGCATCGAGTACGATTTCCTCCCCCGCGAGAGCGAGATCCTTCACCTCAAGTTCTGGGAGGCGGCATTCGAGAAGCTCAAAGCCTCCGGCGTGCTCTACTTCGAGAACGAAGGGAAGAACAAGGGCTGCTGGGTGATGACGCGGCCGGGCGCTGGCACGGAACTCATCCAAGACCAAAACGGCCCGAAGGGCACTGACGAGGACGCCAAGGTCATCGTCCGCTCCAACGGCACCGTCACCTACGTCGGCAAAGACATCGCCTACCACCTCTGGAAGTTCGGCCTGCTCGGCCGCGACTTCGGCTACAGGCCCTTCTTCGCGTACCCCAGTCACGAGTGCTGGATCTCGGCAGAGACCGGCGAGCCGGAGCACCCGCACTTCGGCGGCGCCAGCGCCATCTACAACGTCATCGACGCGCGCCAGTCGGACCCGCAGTCGAACGTAATCCAGGCCCTCCGCGGTATGGGCCACACCGGCGAGGCCGATCACTACACGCATTTCAGCTACGAGATGGTCGCGCTCACGCCGCGCTGCGCGGAAGATCTCGGTTACGACATCTCGGAGGAAGACAAGAAGAAGACGTACATCGAGGTCAGCGGCCGCAAAGGCTTCGGCGTCAAGGCCGACGACCTGATCGACAAGCTCATCGCCGCCACCCGCGCCGAGGTCGACGCGCGCCAGACCGGCGGGACGGGCGAGAATGCCGAGGCCGAGCGCCGGCGGATCGCCGAGCAGATCGCCATCGGCGCGCTGCGCTACTTCATGCTCAAAGTCACGCGCAACTCCGTGATCGCCTTCGACTTCAAAGACGCGCTCAGCTTCGAGGGCGAGACCGGGCCTTACATCCAGTACGCCGTCGTCCGCATCCGCAACATCTTCCGCAAAGGCAACACGACTCCCGAAGCCGTCCTCGCCGAGTTCGCCAAGCTAGCGAGTCAGCAAGCCAGCGAGTCAGCGAGTCGGCAAGAGGCCCACTCACTTCAAGGCAGGCTCGCAGAACCAGTGAAGAACTTCGCCGGTGCCGATGGTTTGTATCAGGGCACGACTTCAGTCGTGCCGAATACACAGCCAAATAAAGATGGGGCTTTAGCCCCTGAGGGATCTGTCCTCGCCGCCTATCTCTCCGGCGAAGAAAACGAGGACATCTGGTCGCTCTGGCTGCGCGCCGGCCGCCGTTCCCAGGTTCTTGACCAGTGCATCGCCACCTCCGAGCCTGCCTATCTGGCCAAGCACGCCTTCCAGCTCGCGCAGGAGTTCGCCAACTTCTACCACCGCCACCACATCCTCACCGAAGAGGACCCCGCGCGAAAAACGTTCCTCCTCGCCACCGCCGCCGTCACCCTCCGCGAACTCGTCGGCGCGCTCGCCTTGCTCGGCATCGAGAGTCCGGAAGCGATGTAGAAGCAGCTCGCAGCGATTCGCTTTCAGCCCCCGGTCCCAACTTTTCGTTTTTCGCGTCTGAATCTCTGCCCGATGCACCACGTCTCGGCTGAAAGCTGACGGCTGATCGCTGAAAGCTGCCTATCCAGTTGCCAACCCCACGCCCCACCCTTCACAATTCCGTGGGGTGGTCTGACCAGTTTGCGCAGTCACGAACGCGCCGTCGACAGGCCGCAGTTTCCATTCGGAGGGGCTCGCCATGCGCCGTTCGTGCCTCGTCTCTCTGCTCTGCGTTTCCACCACAATCGCCTTCGCCGCCGTGGCCCGTTCCCAGGTCGCCATCGAGTACGCGCCGCCCATCACGGCCTCTGTCCTTCCGCCCAACCCGCACGCCTCCGAGCCCGGCCTGCTCTTCTATCTCTCCGGAGACCATGGCCTCGTCGCCGATTACGCGGCTGGCGGCAACCCGGTCCCCAACTACCAGCACGACGTCAAGACCGTCCTCAACGGCGTGAGCGGTTCCTACATCCAGTGCGGCGACAACCAGTTGCTCTCTTACTGGGCGCCCGGCAACATTGACTCGCAGCGCGGCACTCTCTCCTTCTTCTGGCGCTCGCGCACGCCGCTCGACGAGACCGAATTCCCCGTCTTCCGCGTGGGCTTCGCCGACCACTCCAGTTGGGACATGGTCTGGCTGCGCATCGACTGGAACGGCCACGGCTTCGACGCCTTCGTCACCGACGTCAACCTCGGCCGCACCCGCGTCTCCGTCAAGCTGCCCGACATTCCGAAACCCGATCAGTGGGTCCATCTGGCCCTCGCATGGGACGAAACCAGCGGCATCCGCTTCTACGTCGACGGCAAGTTCGTGGCCGCGAAGGAAGCCACCGGCCTCTTCGACACCGGCCTCGATCAGTTTGGCCCGCACTCGCGCGTCATCGGCCCCACCGGCGTCGAAAGCTCTTACAGCTACGACCGCGGCGGCGACATCGACGAGCTGCGCATCTACGACCGCATGTTGTCCGACGACAACATCGCCGGCCTCGCGAAGAATCTGATCCCCCAGCAAATCCCGTCTGTCGATCGCAAGGTCGCTGTGGGCGCAGCTCCCCCTGAGGCCGCGGCGCCGATCGTCCCCGCCGTGGGCCGATTCGATTCCGGCTCCGGCCATGCGACCGGCTGGCAGCAGGAGTGGAACCTTAAATACGGCTGGAATCGCCCCGGCGACGAGCCGGTTCTGCTCGACGAGGAATACACCACTGTCCGCAAGGTCGAGATTCACGACGTCTTCGACCTCAAGCGCTGGTGGTGGAGGGCGACCGACGGCATTCGCGAGACTACCTGGCCCGGCGTCTACAATCGCTCGCGCCTCATCGGCCGCGACGATTACTTCGAGCTGCCGGACTGGGACTGCTACTCGCTCTCCGGCAAAACCATCACCTTCGACATGCCCGACGAACCGTGGAACCACCTCGAGATCGCCGGCGGCGCGTGGGGCGCCTGGACCCTCCTCGCCCACGACAAGGAAAAAGCCGCCGACTCCGAGACCACTCTCTTCGAGCGTCCCAAAGGCCAGGAGGTCACCTACCACCAGCTCGACGCTCCCATCACCGGCCAGAAGATCCGCTTCGTCAATGTCGAGCAGGAGCAGCCCATCGGCGAGCTCTCCGCCTATTACGTCCATCCCGGCATGGAGCCCACCGGCGTCGCCACGCTCCGCTACCGCCTCACGAACTCGATCCGCGCCGACGACAACCCCTCCACCAAGCCGCTCGTCGACTACATTGCCGGCCGCTTCCCGCCCGACGAGCGCATGACCATGATGGCCATGCCCGCCGGCGCCCCCGGCACGCGCACCCACGACACGCCCGCCGGCCTGCCCATCGTTCACATTCTCATCCCCGCCGACTTCCGCTCGCAGTTGATCTCCGACACCCACGGCTACACCTACGATTGGGAGAACATCGACGCCGGCCTCGACGGCATCGCCATCGATCTGCCCCCGCTCAAGATCCAGCCCAACGCCGATGGCGTCATCCCGCTCAACATCCAGATCAAAGATCCGCTCTGGCCTATGCGGAACATGTTCGACTTCACCTTCGCGGTCAAGCCCAACACGCCGCACACGCTCTGGCTCGACACCCGCGATCGCATTCTGCCCAACGGCCGCAGCCTTTACCTCACCATCGCCGCTGAAAGCGCCGACTTCTCCACCGCCGCGCTCGAAGACGCAGAGCTCCGCCTCGTCTTCAAGCCCTACAAGGACGCGTTGCCCGAGCACATCGCCGACCGCCTCACCCAGGTGCGCGACGAGTACTCGAATCTCGTCGAGGAATCCGTCAGCTCGCGCCGCCTCAATCTCTTCAACCGCTTCGACGCCGACATCACCGACCTGCTCCGCGTCGACCCCCAGAACGCGCTCGCCCGCGACTACTGGCACGAGATGAATCACGAGCAGCCGCGCCCGCCCTTCGTCCAACCGCAGGCGCCGCCCGGCGTGCCGCAGTGGGCCTTCCTCCAGTCCGAAGACCTTGGCTACCTCAAGCGCCTCATCAACTGGTACATCGACAACCGCCAGATCTCGAACGGCGAATTCGGCGGCGGCCTCTCCGACGATAGCGACTTCAGCGAGTGGTTCCCCGGCCTGGCTCTCATGGGCTCCACGCCGGATAAGATCAAGGCCTCGCTCGCGCGCGAGCTCGACGCCATGGTCGACCAGCACATGTTTACCAACGGCCTCGCCACCATCCAGACCGACGAGCTGCACAGCTACGAAGACGGCATCAACGTCCTCGGCGAAAACATGCTCGTCGATTTCGGCAGTCCGAAACAAATCGAGCGCGCCATGGTCACCGCCAAGCGCCTGGAGTGGCTCACCGGCATCAACGCCGCCGGCCATCGCCACATCCGCTCCAACTACTTCAACGGCGCCAAAATGGCCGAGGGCGGCGTCTGGGGCTCCTCGAAAGAAAACTCCTACATGGACTTCCAGCCCGCGCTCTCGCTCGTGCTCTTCAACGGCGCGCCGGAAACACGCCGGATGATCCTCGAGCTCGCCGACGGCATCCTCGCCCACTACAAGCCCGGCCCCGACGGCAAGCCCGCGCTGCATCTCGAGGTCAACTTCAAGACCGACGAAGACAAGCCCACCGGAATGCGCGCCTGGTTCATCCTCTGGGCCGCCTACCGCTGGACCGGCGACAAAAAGTACGTCCAGCCCTTCCTCGATTCGCCCATCGAGTCCCTGCAAAACGTCAACGCCGACATGCTCGACATGCTCGATCTGCGCAAGACTGCGACCACCCCGATCGTCGCCGCCGCCGCCCGGCCCGTGCTTTCCTCCACCATGGGCGGCGAAACTCTCTGGCAGCTTGCCTGGCAGGCCACCGGTGACACCTCGTACCTCGAGAAGGTCTACACCTCGCAGATCCAGACCGCGCACGAGCGCGAGTTCATCAACACCCAGGGCAGCCTTTGGATCGATCGCATTTACTTCAACAACGGCGAGCTGCAGCGCTCGCGCCTCGGCGGCGTGGCGCTCATGCGCAACTACTGCTATCCCGGCAACGCCGTCAGTTGGCGATTCGACGCGCCCGCCGACGACCAGAGCGTCGCCATCCTCGTCCCCCAGGCCACGCCCGGCCACGTCCGCATCATCGCCTACAACCTCGACCGCGTTCCCGTCACCGCGCACATGACCGGCTGGGAGGTCGATCCCGGCGAGTGGACCATGACCCAGGGCACACAGGCGAACATCGGCAATGCGCCGCCTGCGCAAAATGGAACGGAATTTGCCGCGCCGCTCGAGAACCTCACCACCCAGACCGTCGCCTTCGAGCGCAGCAAAGATGTCGCCATCGCCTTCGCCCCGCGCACCACAACCGTCATCGAGCTAACGCTCAAATCGAAGGGAGTGCCTTATTGGTCGCGTCCCGATCTCGGCATCGATCCCGGGGATGTCAAAGTCTCGGGCTCCACGATGACCGTCACCGTGCACAGCCTCGGCGCCGTCGATGCGCCCGCCTCGAAGCTCGTCCTGCGCGACCGCTCGGGCAAAACTCTCGCCACCGCCAGCGTCCCCGCGCTCAAGGCCCCGCTCGACCTCACGCCGAAGACCGCGTCTGTCACGCTCACCCTCCCAGCCAACTCCGACCCGCACGGCGCCACCGTCACCGTCGAATGCGGCGGAGATGTTCCGGAGATTACGCTGATGAACAACAGTGTGACGCTGTGAGAAATCCTGGGGCTGAGACTTGATGATTGATGGCTGATCGCTGAAAGCTGAGGGCCAGAGCAGTTCTCCTGTTGGTGTATAGCGCTGGGTGCCCCACCCTCGCCGCGTCTTTGTTTTTGCGGCTAGGGTGGGATACAAAACACACACTCTATAGCTACAGGAGAAATGCTCCGGTTGTTTAGTCCCTGCTCCCCGGTCCCTTTTCCTTGCTCTTCCGCGCCTTCGCAAACTCCTCCGGCGTCGGAATCGGCGCCAGATTCCGTCCCGCAAACAGATCGCCGAAGAATCCGACCAGCTCCTCGTGGATCGGCCCGTTCGACGCCAGAACCTCGTCGCTCGCAAGCCGCACCGGCCGGCCCGAGAAGTCCGTCACTCGTCCCCCGGCTTCCTCCACCAGCAGGATTCCCGCGGCCGTGTCCCAGGGATTCAGGTTGAACTCCCAGAACGCGTCCAGCCGGCCGCAGGCCACGTACGCTAGGTCGAGCGCCGCCGAGCCTGCCCGCCGCACTCCGTGCGACCGCAGCGTGAACTCCTGGTAAAAGTGAATGTTCGGGCTTGCGTGCCGCTTGCGGCTCGGGAAGCCCGTAGCCAGCAGCGCCTCGGCCAGCTCCCGTGTGCGCGAAGCATGAACCGGCTTGCCGTTCAATCGCGCCCCATGTCCGCGCTCGGCCGTGAACAGCTCGTCGCGCAGGGGATCGTAGATGATCCCGGCCGCCAGCGTTCCGTCTTCGCCCGCTTTTGTCCCCGCGGGCCGGCGCTCCAGCCCTCCCCGATGTTCAAGCCCCATCGACACGCAGAACTGCGGGAACCCGTGCGCGAAGTTCGTCGTCCCGTCCAGCGGGTCCACGTACCAGCGGAACTCGCCTTCCATCCGCTCGCGCGTACCTTCCTCGCCGTAAACTCCGTGCTCGGGGAAGGCCTCGCTCAGCCGCGTCCGGATCAGCTTCTCCACCGTCCGGTCGGCCACCGTCACCAGGTCCACGTCGCCCTTGTACTCGGTTTCCACGCCCTGGGCGAAGAACTCGCGCAGCCGCGCCCCAGCCTCGCGCGCGATCTCCGCCGCCTTGGGAATCGTATCCGGACTCAGCGCGATCTTCGGCTCCGCTGCTCCGCTCACAGGCCCGCCTCGCTCGGGCCGGGACCCTCCGCGGTTTCGTAGCGTACCGTCCGCCGCCGGCCCGCCTCGCTGATCGTCCGGATCTGGTTCTTATAGATGAACAGATTGGGCTGGCCCTCGCGCGTCAGCCGCAGCATCGAGTCGTCGAAGTACTCGATCCAGCCCTTGACGGTCTCGCCGTCGCGCAGCTTGATGTTCACAATCACCTGCCGCTCGCTCAGCGAGCGCAGGTAGAGTGCTTCCTGGCCGGTTTCACCCGGAGGAGGTGTCTTGGATCGGCGGCGCGACGACAGGGGAGGCAACATACGGACATTCTAGTTGAATCGGCGCGCGGCCGGCCGGGCTCCTTCAAGCGACGCCCGCCTCTGAAGCAATCAGTTCCCCTTCACAGGCGAATCGGCGAAGTACCCCACCTTGTTGCGGATGTTGAACTCGTCTTGAGCCGCTCGGGGAATCGTCACCGTGACGCGATGGAAGTTCGTCCCCGGAACCTGCTTGTGTGGGTAGTAGCCAATCAGATACTGGGTGCGCAGGTCGTCGCTCACCTGGGCAAATGCCTTATCCAACCCGCCCTCGCCGACATAGAAGTGCTTCCCGCCGGTCTGCTCGGCCAGCGTGATCAGCGCGTGTTCCCCGCCCGTATCCCGGCCGGCGCTGGCTTCGATCGGCACGTCGATCAGCGAGTAGATCATCGTTTCGTTGCGCAGCGCGGCCTCCAGGGCATCGGCGTAGGTTGAGGACTTGGCCGTATCGTCGCCGTCGGAGACCACGATCAGCACCTTCCGGCCTTCCCGCTTGCCCAGCCGCTCGGAGCCGAAGCAGATGGCGTCGTAGAGCGCGGTCGCCCAGTCGCCGCGCAACTGGTTCAGGCCGCGGTCGATCTGCGACAGGCTATTGGTAAAAGGCGTCAGCTCGTGCACGTCCGTGGCGAACTGCAGCACGCTCATCTGATCCTGCGGGCGCAGAATGTCGTGTGCAAATCGCCGAGCGGCCGTTGCTTCCTCGCCCATATCCTTGCGCACGCTCCCCGAGGTGTCGATCGCCAGAGTCAGATTCAGCGGCAGCTCCGACTGCCGCTCGAAGATCGCGATCTCCTGCGGCCGGCCGTCCTCGAAGACGGCGAAATCGTCCCGCGTCAGCCCGCCAACCAGAGCGCCGTTCTTGTCGGTCACGTTGACGAAGATATTCACCAGCTTCACGTCCACGTGAAAGGTCGTCTCCTGCGCGGCCGCCAGAGGCGCGAGCGCCAGCAGAACTGCAACCGCGGCGAGCGCGCCAAAGCTAACTGGTCTAACGCTCATCGCGGGCCTCCGTGGCGTCGACCGCCACTCCCTCCGGGAACGGCTCGCCCGGCGCCCACACCGCACCGTCGGCAAAGGTCTCCTTCTTCCAGATCGGCACACTCTGCTTGATCGTGTCGATCAGCCACCGGCACGCCTCGAAGGCCGCCGAACGGTGCGCGCTCGCCGCCACGACCAGCACGCTGGTCTCGCCGATCTCCAGCCGGCCCAGCCGATGCACCATCGTCACCTGCCGCACGCCGAACCGCTCGCGCGCCTGCCGCCCGATCTCCCGCATCTGCCGGAGCGCCATCTCTTCATACGCCTCGTAGTCCAGATGGAGCGTCCGCCTTCCGCGCGAATGGTTGCGCACGATCCCGTCGAACACCACCACTGCGCCGTCCTCGGCGCGCTTGGCTTCGGCCACGATCTTCTCGGCGTCGATCGGCTCGCGCGTCAGCGCGACAACGACGCCCGCCTCGCCGCCGCTCTCGTCCAAAAGATTCGCCGTGCGCGAAGCACCGCCCGACACTGGCGGCAGCAGTCCCACCTTGTCCCCGTCGTGAAGGATTTGGCCCGCCTGGGCGTACTCCGCGTTCACGCCCACCGCGATGCCGCGCAGCAGATGCACAGGCGCATTCTCGGGCGCCGTCGCGCGCAGCTGCTCCAGCAGCGCCGCCACCGTTGCGCCCTCCGGCAGCTCGACCACTGTGGCTGAGCGGCCCAGCCAGTCTTTCAACACTCCAAACGAAATCACCTGTACGCGCATCGCTCAAAAAGAATACTGCTACTAGTGTCCTGTCTCCGAAGTTCGCATCAAAAATACTCTGTCATCCTGAGCGACGTTTGGCCGATCTTTCGGCCAAACGGAGTCGAAGGACCTGCATTTCGGGGCTTCGACCTATGCTACGAATTTCTGGGACACCACACTAGGTTAGACGCAGCGGAGAGGCAGATTCGATCGCGCCGGACCCTCCGGAACATTCGGAAGTCACGCCGGCCAGCGCTCGCTCCCGACACCGGCGTCAAGAGGTCCAGCAAAAAGGCCGGCAGGTTCGCCGGCCCCCTGCTTCCCCACGAGCGCTGCTTACGCCGCGGCCGCCGCAACTTCCGCGACAGTTGCCTGCGCTTGCTGCCGCGCCGCCAGCAGTGGCAGCGCCACCTCGAGAACGTCGTCGATCTGGCTGGCGTAGTGCACGCTCACGCCCGTCATCATCTCCGGCGTCAGGTCTTCCTCCACGTTCTGGCGGTTCTCGGCGGGCAGGATGATGTGCTCCACCCCCGCCCGGCGCGCGGCCAGAAATTTCTCCTTGATTCCTCCCACCGGCAGCACGTTGCCGCTCAGCGTGATCTCGCCGGTCATCGCCGTCAGCGGGCGCACCGGCGTGTCGGTCAGCAGCGAAGCCAGCACCGTCGCCATGGTCACGCCCGCCGACGGCCCGTCCTTGGGAATCGCGCCCGCCGGTACGTGTATGTGCAGATCCATCTCCTTGGTAAAGTCCTCGGCCAGCCCCAACCGCGTAGCATTCGATCGCACCCAGGTCAGCGCGGCCTGCATCGACTCCTGCATCACCTCGCCGATCTGGCCGGTCATCGTGAAGCCGCCCTTGCCCTTCATCTTGTTGGCCTCGATGAACAGGATGTCGCCGCCGGCAGGTGTCCAGGCCAGGCCCACGGCCACACCGGGACGCTTCACCCGCTCCGCCACCTCGGTATCCACACGCACCTGGATGCCGCCCAGGAATTCGGTGAGCGTCTCGCGCGTCACCGTCAGCTTCTCCGTGTGCCCCTCCACCACCCGCCGCGCCTGCTTCCGGCACACCGTCCCGATCGTCTGCTCCAGCTTGCGCACTCCGGCCTCCCGCGTGTAGTGCCGGATGATATGCCGCACCGCCTCCTCCGGGAACTCGATCTGCTCTGCCGTGATCCCGTTTTCCCTGATCTGGCGCGGAATCAGGTACCGCTTGGCGATGTGCACCTTCTCCTCTTCGCTGTAGCCCTGCAGTGGAATGATCTCCATGCGGTCGATCAAAGGCGGAGGCACGGTATCGAGCATGTTCGCCGTGCAGATGAACAGCACCTTCGACAGGTCGAACGGCACGTCGAGATAGTTGTCGCGAAACGTGTTGTTCTGTTCCGGATCCAGCGTCTCCAGCAGCGCCGAGGCCGGATCGCCGCGGAAGTCCCGGCCCAGCTTGTCCACCTCGTCCAGCATCATCACCGGGTCGTTGGTTTCCGCCCGCCGGATGCTCTGGATGATCTGGCCGGGCAGCGCGCCGATGTACGTTCTGCGATGCCCGCGAATTTCCGCCTCGTCGTGCATGCCGCCCAGCGAGATGCGCTGGAATTTGCGCCCCAGCGCCCGAGCAATCGACCGCCCCAGGCTCGTCTTGCCTACTCCGGGCGGCCCCACGAAGCACAGGATCGGCCCCTTCATGTCCGGCTTCAACTCCAGCACGCTCAGGTAGTCCAGGATCCGGTCCTTCACCTTCTTCAGCTCGTAGTGGTCCTCGTCCAGGATCTCCCGGGCCTTGCCGATATCGATCTTCGATCCCGAGCTCTTCGACCACGGCAGAACCGCCAGCCATTCGATGTAGTTCCGGGTGAGTCCGTAGTCGGCCGCCATCGGCGACATCCGCGTCAGCCGTCCCAGCTCCTTCAAAGCCTCCTTTTTCACCTCTTCGGGCATTCCCGCCGCTTCAATCCTCTGGCGCAGGTCCTCGATGTCGCGCTGGCCCTCGTCCTGCTCGCCCAATTCCTTCTGAATCGCCTTGAGCTGCTCGCGCAGGTAGTAGTCCCGCTGCGATTGCTGCACCTGGTCCTGCACCTCGGTCTGGATCTTGGCGCGCAATTGCTGCACCTCGATCTCCTTGGCCAGAAGCTTGTTCAATTGCTCCAGCCGGTCTGCGATGCCCGGCGTTTCCAGCAATTGCTGCTTCTCGTCGGTGGTCAGGAAGGGCAGGGAAGAGGCCACAAAGTCCACCAGCTTGGCCGGCTCCTCGATGTTCGCCGCGATCGTCCGCAGCTCATCCGATAGCGTGGGCGACTCCGACACAATCTGCTGGAACTGCCCGATCACGTTGCGCACCAGCGCCTCGAAGGTCGCCGAAGGCGCCGGCTCCAACTCCTCCAGCGTCTCGATCTCGGCCATCATGAACGGCTCCGACTGCACGAATCGCGCCAGCCGCACCCGGCTCACACCCTCGGTAAAAACAAACCGGCTCTGGTTCGGCATCCGAACCACTTTATGCACCGTGGCCAACGTGCCCACGCTGTGCAGGTCGCCCGGCTTTGGCGCATCCAGCCGGGGATCCAGTTGCGCCGCAACCACAATCGACCGCTCCTCGCCCAGCGATTCAATCAACTGGACGGAGCTTTCCCGGCCCACCGTGAGCGGTAGAACGGCATGGGGAAACAGAACTGTGTCCCGAACGGGCAACACGGGAATCCTGCGCACCCCCGAGACCTCGAGATGCGTTGGTTCGCTGTGGGGCGCGGCTGGCTGATTCGACATTGAGTGTCCTCTTATCAACTTTTCTACATTAGATAACTCAGAAATGCAAAAGTTGCAAGTTCCGCTCTTCTTTGGGCTGAGGTCCCTTTGACTGTCGGCATATTGACTGTCGGCACCCTTTTTTCGTCACTCCCTGCCGTCCCCGGCCCGTTCCCACTGGCCCGGCGACCGCCAGCTCTAAAGTCCCGGCTCCCATGGCGCTAACCCTTTTCCTACGAGCCAATGCTCCTGCCGGTTCCCCGCCCCGATCCCCGGAGTCGCACCGGGAAACGTCCGCGCGCCAGACTCCGCCCCAATGACCTCGCCGATCCTGGATTCTCCAGGCCCCGGCCTGCCAATCGGGCCGGCGTTCTGTGCTCTTGAGAACTATCGGCGGAAACGGGGGGAATTTCAGAGCAGCGAGCCAGCCGGTCTCGATTAAGGACGCCGCGACGGCGTCCCCGGTTCGGCTTTGGCTTCTTCGCGCTTGATCGCCGACTCGATGTGCTCCCACACCTCGTCCGGCGGCTCCACGCTGGGGAACAACTGGCGGGCCGCCTCGGCGATGGTTTCCAGATCGGCCAGCAGCGCGCGGCACCGCTCGCAGCTTTGCACATGCGGATGCAAGGAGGCATCCTCACCCGAGCCGATCATTTCGGACAGTTGATCCTGGAACTCGGCGCAACTCAGCTTGCCCGGATCGTCGGTCATGGCCGCGCCTCCCGGCGGTTCTGCGTGCGCAGGGCGTCCCGCAGCTTCAGCCGCGCTTTGTGCAGTTGCGACTTACTATTCCCGATTGAACAATCCAGCATCGAAGCAATCTCATTATGCTCAAATCCCTCCACGTCGTGAAGGATAAATATTAGACGGTAGCCGGCCGGCAAATCCGCTACAGCGCGCTCCAGCGCCAGCCGGTCGACGGCGCCGGCCAGGGTGAGATCGGGCGCGCCGAAGCTCCGGCTGGGGCCTTCGTCAGGCGTCGGATCCATGGCCTCATCCAGAGAGATCAGCGACAGCCCTTTCTTGCGCAGTTGCATGAGCACCACGTTCACGGCCATCCGGTGCAGCCACGTCGAGAACGCCGACTCTCCCCGGAAGGTCGCGATCTTGCGGTGCAGTTGCAGAAACACCTCCTGCGTCATGTCCTCGGCCTCTGCGACATTGCTCACCATGCGCAGGCACAGGGAGTAGATCCGCCGCTTGTGCAGGGCGTAAATCTGGGCAAATGCCTGGTGGTCGCCGCCCTGCGCGCGGGCCAGAACCTCGGCTTCCAGCGGACTCCGCCCGACCGGAGGCGCCGCGCTCGTCGATGCATCCGCAGGCGCCGCGGCCGGCAAGTCTGCGACCCGATCGGATCGGATGCTGCTCGGTGCTTCGGCGGAAGTCGGAGAATCGGGCATGCCCTTCCTTCGGAACGATTGTCGCAACCCGCCTGGGTGCGGGTCCTTAAGACCACAGACGGTCGATCCCCAACCCGCCGCCTTCCACCTTGCTCGGAAAGCCAGGCCCCGCACCACAACCGGAGTCCGTATCCGGGGTTCTTACGAACAGGCTGCCATCTCCAGGCTCAGCAGTCCCTGCCTGGGTCCGGCGGCTCGCTGGGCAGCTCAACAAAGTGAAACTTCTCTGTTATTGCCGTAGCTTCCTAACTCGTTAGTATAAGAAGAAGCGGTTTGGGTTGGCTGAGATCGAAAGAGAACGGGGAAAAAACCTTTTCCGTCCGAGGCGCGCGTCAAACCGGCCTCCCTTTGTCGCCGGACTCCGAATCGCAGCACTTTTTTGTAAGTTATATGGTCTTTTTCTCAAAGCCGGCGGAAAGGCACGGCACCCCCCCGGCCCTCCGGCGGCTGGCCTTTGCCGCGGCATTCCTGTCTTACGTTGCAGGTGCGGCCCTCCCAGGCTGGTGCCAGGGACCTTTGGCGGCTCCCGACGCCCGCCCCGCCGCCTCCGTTGCTCCCGGCCCTGCGGATGCTTCCCCTCCCGATCCGGCAGTCGACCCCGTCCTCCAGTGGACGGGCCTGCCCGTTCGCAGCATCGCCTTCGAGGGCGTGCCGGCCGGCCGCCTGGCTCCGCTTCCCGGCCATCTCCCGCTGGCCGAGGGTGCGCCCCTCACGGCGGAAGACCTGAAGCGAAGCCTGCTCCAGCTCTACGCCACCGGACTCTATGACACCATCCAGGTCGAGGGAATGCGCGAAGCGGACGGCATTGCGCTTGTCTTTCGCGGAACCCCGCGCACGTTCATCGGGATGGTGAGCGTGAATGGGGCCACCGGGGCCTCGACGAACACCCAACTCGAGCGCGCCTGCCAGCTCGACCCCGGAACCCGCCTCACCCAGGCCAGGATGCTCCGCGCCGTCGAGCAGATGCGCGCCACGCTCGAACAGAACGGATATCGCCAGGCAACGATCGCGCAAACCGTCACCCCCCATCCGGAACAGCAGCTTGCCGACGTCGCCTTCCGGGTCGTCTCCGGGCCGCGGGCGCGCGTGGGCAAGGTCACCGTCTCCGGCGACTCCGGGATGAGCCTCGAGGCTTTTCGCCGCCATGCCGGTCTGCGCACCGGCAAAGCCGTGGACCACGACACCATCAATCACGCCCTGGATGGCGTCCTTCGCGCCTATCAGAAACAGGATCGCCTCGAGGCCGAGGTCAAGCTTGAGTCCGCGGAATACGATCCGGCCAGGAAGGCCATCGACTTCCGCTTCACCGCCAATCGCGGGCCCGTGGTGAACGTTGACGTCGAGGGCATCGGCATCGATCCCGACCGGATCAAGCACCTCGTCCCGATCTTCGAAGAAGGCAGTGTCGACGAGGACCTGCTCAACGAAGGCAACCGCCGCCTGCGCGATTACGTCCAGCGCCTGGGCTACTTCGACGCTAAGGTCGATCACCAGCGCCGTTCCCTTGGCGGCGATCAGGTAAACATCTTCTATATCGTCCAACTGGGGCCGCGCCGCCGCCTCCAGAAGGTCTCCATCGCCGGCAATCGCTACTTCGACACGCCGACGCTGATGGATCTGCTCGGCGTTCGTGCCGCCGGCGTTCTCGACCGCCATGGCATCTACAGCCAGGCGCTGCTCTCGGCCGACATCGCCGCGCTGGAGGCCGTCTACCGGAACAACGGCTTCGACCAGGTAAAGGTCACCGCCGAGGCCAGCACTCCGCAACCCGTTGCCGCTGGCACACCGTCCGGCGCCGGGGTTGCTTCGCGCCGCGCGACTTCCCCGCGAACCGCCCCGCTCGATGTGACTTACCACATCGCCGAGGGCCCGCAGCTCAAGGTCGGCGCGTTGCAACTCGAAGGCAACGACCACATCCCGGCGGCCACGCTCATGGCGCTGATCAACTCCGCGCCGGGCCAGTTGCTTTCGCCGCGCACACTGGCCGGCGACCACGACGCCATTCTGACCGAGTACTACGGCCGCGGCTTCGACCAGGCGGCCGTGACCGTCACACAGCAGCCCAGCCCTTCCGATTCCGGCAAGGTCGACGTCGTCTTCCATATCGACGAGGGAAAGCAGATCTTCGTCCGCAATGTTCTGCTCACCGGGCTTCAATCCACCCGTCCCCAAACCGTGGCGCGGGCCATCGCCATCCATGCCGGCGATCCTCTCAGCCAAATCGCGCTCACCGATACCCAGCGCAACCTCTACTCGTTTGCCTTGTTCAATGAAGTCAACGCCGCCGTCGTCAACCCCGCGGGTGACGCCGCCGAAAAAACGGTGCTGTTGCAGGCGGTCGAGGCGCGCCGCTGGACGTTGACCTACGGCTTCGGCTTCGAAGCCCAAACCGGCCAGCCCCAAAACAACTGCGCCGGCGCCATTGCCGGAGGCGTCGCCTGCAGCCCGAATGGCAAGACCGGCGTCAGCCCGCGACTGCTCGCCGACATCACCCGCAACGGCCTCTTCGGCCGCGAGCAGTCTGCTTCGGTGCGCGCCACCTACGGTCTGCTTGAGCAGAGCATCGGGCTTCTCTACCAGGTTCCGCACTTCGAGGGCAACCCCAACTTCGGCTTCACCTTTTCCGGCGGCTACGCCAACAGCCTCGACGTTTCAACCTACGTCGCATCGCGCCTCGAAGGCGCATTCCGCTTCAACGAGAGCTTCAACCATCCCGGGTCGTGGCTCTCCCGGGCCAACACCTTCATCTACGAGATCGATTTCCGCCGCGTCAAAGTGTCGGCCAGCAGTTTGCAGGTCTATCCCGCCGAGATCTCCGAGCTTTCGACCGCGACACGCGTCGGCGGCCCGGCATTCACCTGGATTCGCGACACCCGCGACCTGCCCATGGACGCGCATCGCGGAACCTACTGGAGCTTTCAGGACTTCCTCTCCGACCGGCACTTCGGCGCGGAGGCCGAGTTCAACCGCATCGACACCTCGAACTCCAGCTATTACGGCTTCGACAAAGGCCGCTTCGTGGTCGCCCGCAACACGCGCTATGGTCAGATCCGTGCCTTCGGCAACGGATCCAGCGAGCTGATTCCGCTGCCCGAGCGGCTCTATGCCGGCGGCCCCGTCTCCTTGCGCGGATTCTCCCAAAACGCCGCCGGGCCGCGCGACCCCGAGACCGGCTTCCAGATCGGCGGAGCCGGTGCGCTCATCAACTCCACCGAACTGCGCCTGCCGCCGCCCACCTTGCCCTGGCTCGGCAACACCATGAGCTTCGTTCTCTTTCACGACATGGGGAATGTCTTTACCAACGCGCACGATGCGTGGGCCAGCGCCCTGCGCATCCGGCAGCCCGACAGCGATGCCTGCCGCAACGCTGTGGCCGACCCGTCGAACTACCCTTCCGGCTACAACCCCGCCGGTTCCGGGCCCGTCACCTCCACCGGCCAGCAGGGCCCGTGCAGCTTCAATGACTTCTCGCACGCGCTCGGCGTAGGCCTGCGCTACCATACGCCGGTGGGCCCGATTCGCCTTGACTTCAGCTACAACCTGAACCCGCCCATCTATCCGGTCAACATCAACTACTCCATCGCCACCACTCCCGGCAGCACGATTCCCGGTTACGCATCGGCGCCCTATCTTGGCCAGGCGCCGCACTTCAACTTCTTCTTCAGTCTGGGCCAGGCCTTCTGATGCGCGCTCTCTCTCCAATCCGGATCGGAAACGCCAGCAGCGTAACGCCGGCCTCCTGGCCGGCTGTAGTGGCGGCGTCCACGCCGCCACACGGCATGCGGGCAATAAAGCCGGCGCTGGCTGCGCATGGCTGTCGAGCGGTCCCGTTCAGTTGTCTGCTGATCTTTCTCCTCTGCGCAGGCGCACTACGTGCCGCCAAAGCTCAATCGCCTCCTACGCACGATTCCTCTCCCGTCGTCCTCGATCGCGTCGTCGCCGTCGTCAACAAGCACGCCATCCTCTCAAGCGACCTCGACGACGAGATCCGCCTCTCCGTCCTCGATCCCGACGCCGGGGGTCACGGCGCGCTCACCCGGCAGCGGGCGCTCGAGCAGTTGATCGGCCGCACCCTGATCGAGCAGCAAATCCGCCAGGAAGACGTCCAGGCCATCGAGCCCACGCAGGACGAAGTCAGCGCCCGCACCGCCCAGCTTCGCAAGCAGCTTCCCGCCTGCGTGCATCGCAACTGCGCCAGCGACGCCGGCTGGCAGGCGTTTCTGGCCTCCAACGGGCTGACCCCGGAGCGCGTCGAGGCATATCTTCGCAACCGGATCGAGATCCTCGGCTTCATCGAGCAGCGATTCCGCCAGGGCATTCAGATCTCGCAGGATCAGATCGCCGCCTACTATCGCGACACGCTGGTTCCGCAATTCGCGCCGGGCGAAGCCGTTCCGCCCCTCGATCAAGTGGCCTCGCGCATTCAGGAGATTCTGCTCGAACAGCAGGTCAACGTTCTGTTCGACAACTGGCTCGCCAATCTGCGCCAGCAGGGCGATGTCGAGGTGCTCGATCCGGCCCTCGAATCGCCTCCGTCCGCCGGCGCCCCGCGGAAAGGAGCGCCATGAGCGAGCACGACACCCCGCCCTTCCCGCCCGAGCCGCCGCCCGAGCCCGAGTCGCCCCAGCCGGCGAAGCGCTCCCGTATGCGCCGCTTCCTGCTCCGCCACCTGCCGCTCACCGTGGCTGCGGCGACCGTGCTGCTTTTGCTCACCGCGGTTGGCGCCTATTTCGCCGCCAGCTCGGCCGCCTTCGAGAATCTGGTTCGCCAGCGCTTGATCGCCCGCATCGACGCCTTGACCGGCGGCCGCGCCGAGATCCAGTCGTTTCATTGGCGTCTGCTCCATCTTGAGGCCCAAGCCGACGGCATCGTAATCCACGGCCTGGAAGATCCCCGCGAGGCTCCCTACGCGCAGATCGGCCATCTGCGCGTCCAGGTGAGCGTGCTCGGCTTTCTCAGCCCCCGCATTCTGCTGCGCGGCCTCGAGATCGACCGGCCCAAGGTGCATCTCATCGTCTACCCCGACGGATCGACCAATCAGCCGCACCCGCGCAGGCCCGCCAAACGCAACCAGTCCGCCATCGACACCCTCTTCGATCTCCGCGCCGGCCGCATCGCGGTCGACCAGGGCGTCTTTGACTACGACGACCGCGCCTCCGCCTTTGATTCCGATCACCGCTATCTCCCCCTCGACTTCCAGGCCAACGCCGCCTCCCTCGTCCTGCGCTACGTCCCCGCCGGACCCGGTGCGCCGGAGTTCTACCACCTCGAGGCCGGCGCCACGAATCTGGTTCTCAATCGCGATCTGCCGCGAAAGAAAGATCTGCCGGTCGAGGGCAAGCTCGAAGTCGCCCTCGATCTCGAGCGCAATCGTGTTTCGTTGCGCAGTTTCCGTCTTACGGCCCACAACCGCGGCGTAAAGGACCGTACCCTCGAGGTTACCGGCGCTCTCGACGACTTCAACCATCCCCGCTGGCAGACCAGGGTCGCGGGCGATCTCGACATGCGGCTCCTCGATCCCGTCTTCGGCTATGCCGATTCGCCCGAGGGCATCGCCCACCTCGACCTCTTCGCCGGCGGTCTCGAGTCCGCGTATCGCATCCAGGGCGCCGTGCATCTCGACGGCGGCTCTTACGTTGCCCACGGCATTGAGGCCCGGGGCGTGAGTCTCGATGCGCAGGTTTATGCCGACCCCAGCCGGCTCTTCATCGATCAAGCCGTTGCGCGGCTTAGAACCGGCGGCCAGATCGAAGGCTCGATCGATCTGCACCCATGGCTGCCGCCGCATGCGCCTGCACCGGCCCAGGTCGCCGCTGCCGGAACCGAACAAAGCTCCGCGAGCCGCAACGTGCTCGTCAAAGCTCCGCTCGTTCCGACTCCGATGAACGGCAAGGTGACCGCGGACTTCAAGGGTGTCGCGCTGGATACGATTCTCGATTTCGTCGCCGCGCCCGAGTACCGCCGCTTGGGCTTTGACGCCCGCGTCACCGGCCCGGCCACGGCCACATGGTCCAATGGCGACGACCGCACCATCGCCGTCGGCGCGGCGTTCATCCTGGCGCCCTCGACCCAGACCCCTCAAGGAGAGATTCCCTCGAGCGGCGTCATCGACGCCACCTACACGCAGCGCAACGGGGGAGTCGATCTGCGCAAGCTGGAGCTGCATCTGCCGGCCAGCGACGTTGAAGCGCACGGCGCTCTCGGCGCGCATCCGGTCACCAGCGCCTCCGCCCTCACCGTCGATTTCCGTTCCCGCGACCTCTCCGAGTTCGACGCCGTTCTACGCAGCCTGGGCCTCAAGCGCAACGGTAAGACCGGCTCCGCCGCTTTGCCCGTCGCTCTCGCCGGGCAAGCTGAGTTTCACGGCTCGTGGACCGGCTCGCTCGAAGAGCCGCATCTGTCGGGCGCACTCAAGGCCGCCGAAATCGCTCTCGAGATACCGTCCCTCGACGCCAATTCCGGCGCGCCCCGCTTCGTGCATTTCGATTCGCTCGACGCCGCCGGCAGCTATTCGCCAACCCAGATCTCCATCGACCACGCGCAATTGCTGCACGGCCCGGCCCGAGTCGTGCTCCACGGAACCCTGGACGCGGCCGACGGCGCCGAACCGGACTTCGACGCCAACTCGATCGTCCATGCGCGCATTCAGGCCGCCAGCCTCGACCTCGCCGACGTCCAGCCGTTCTTTGCCGCTCCGGCCGGCAAGACTCTGCCCGTCTCCGGCGTCCTCAACACGCAGCTCCAGGCCGATGGCCCCTTGCACGCGCCGTCTGTCTCCGGTTCCGTCGAGATGAGTCGCGCCGTCCTCTATGGCGAGCCCGTAACCGAGCTCCGCATCGAGGGCGCGATGGCCAACCAGGTGCTTCAATTCAAATCGGCCTCGCTACGGGCGGCGGGCGGCACGGTCTCCGCCTCGGGAAGTCTCGACCTCAAGGCCGGAACCTTCCAGGGGCATGCACACGGCGCCGGGATCGACGTTTCGCGCATCGACTGGGTCCGCCGGAACAACGTTGAGGCGGCGGGCTCGCTCGAGTTCTCGCTCGACGGTTCCGGCACATGGAACGACCCGCGCCTCGATGCTCGAACCTCCATCGATGCACCCACGCTGGGCGGCCAGCGATTCGATTCCTTCGCTGCTGCCGCCCACACCGCGAACCGCAAGCTCTTCTACACCCTCGATGGCCGGTTGCAGGATGCGGCCCTCCACCTGGTGGGCCAAACCGCTTTCGACGCAGGCTATGACACCCAGGCCCAACTCGACTTCTCCCGCTTCAATGTCGGCGCTCTGCTGCGCATAGCGCACGTCGAGGCCTTTACCGCGGACTCCGCGCTCGCGGGTAAAGTCACGGTGCAGGGTCCGCTCGCCGATCTCGATCGGTTGCGCGGCGAGGCCCAGTTGCGCCAGATGGCGGTCACTATCGCCGGCGTCCATCTCGAAAGCCAGGGCGGCGCGCACGCCACTCTGGCCGGCGGCCGCATTCGCCTCGATCCCCTGCACGTCACCGGCGAAGACACCGACCTGCACCTCGAAGGCGGTCTGTCGCTCCAGAGCGCGCGGCAACTCGATCTCGCCGCCAGCGGCTCCGTCAACCTCAAGCTCGCTGAGACGCTCGATCCCGACCTGACCGCCAGCGGCGTCTCCACGTTCCAGGTTGAGGCGCATGGGCCCGTGCAGCATCCCGATCTCAAGGGCCGCGTCGACTTCCAGAACGGCTCACTCTCGCTCGAGGACCTGCCCAACGGCCTCAGCCAGTTGCACGGCACGCTGGAGTTCAACCAGAACCGTCTCGAAGTGAAGTCCATGACCGCCATGAGCGGCGGAGGGCAGTTGAGCCTCGGCGGTTACCTCGCCTACCAGCACGGCATCTTCGCCGACTTGTCGGTCACCGGCAAGGAAGTTCACATCCGCTATCCCGAGGGCGTCAGCTCCCTGGCCGACGCCACGCTCCAGCTCCAGGGCCCGCAGAACAATCTGCTCCTCAGCGGCGACGTCCTCATCACGCGCTTTGCCGCCAGCCCCGACCTCGACCTCGCCTCCCTGGCCGTCGCCGCCGGCTCCTCCGTTCAATCCGTCGCCCCGCCCAATGCGCCGTCCAATCACGTGCGCCTCGACGTGCACATCGCCTCTTCGCCGCAGTTGAACTTCCAGAACGCCTTCGCCAAGCTGGCCGGCAACGTCGATCTTCGCCTCCGCGGCACCCTGGCCTCGCCCTCGCTGCTGGGCCGCGTCTCCGTCACCGAGGGCAGCGCCCTCATCGCCGGAACCCGTTACGACCTCGAGCGCGGCGACGTCACCTTCACCAACCCCGTCCGCATCGAGCCGGTCATCGACCTCAGCGCCACGGCACACGTCGAGGACTACGACATCTCCCTCGGCCTGCATGGATCGCCCCAGAAGCTCGCCGTCTCCTACCGCAGCGATCCACCGCTGCCCGAAGCCGACGTCGTCTCCCTGCTGGCCCTCGGCCACACCGCCAGCCAGCAGCGCCTCTACACCCAGCAGCAGGAGCAATCCATCTCCAATCCCACCACCGACGCCCTGCTCGGCGGCGCCCTCAACGCCACCGTCAGCAGCCGCGTGCAAAAGCTCTTCGGCGCCGGCTCCGTCAAAGTCGACCCCAACTACCTCGGCGCATTCGGCAACTCCACGTCCCGCATCACCGTCGAGGAGCAGTTGGGCCGCGTCGTCACCCTCACCTACGCCACCAACGTCAACACCACCAGCCAGCAGTTGCTCCAGGCCGAAGTCGCCATCAACCGCCATGTCTCGCTGGTCGTCGCCCGCGACGAGTCCGGCGTCTTCTCCATGGTCATCAAGGCCACCCGCCGCTATCGATAAGATGACCTCGTCCGCCCCCGCCTGTTCTTTGGAACTCTTACATGACTTTCCCGTGTCAGGGCACGACTTCAGTCGTGCCGGGTGACGGCCTTAAACGACCGGCCTTTAGGCTCTGGAGGATGTTTCTCCGTTCTGTATTCACTCAACAAACGTCTTGCACGGCTTGACTATCGGGGCGACCGTTGTAATACAGAAGAATATGTCGTACTCTTGGGTATTATGGGCGCACCGCGCATCATTAGCTTCCGCATCGATCCAAATAGGGTCGCCGAACTCGACTCCATCGCCAAAGTCCTCGATCGTGATCGCAGCCACTTGCTCAATGAAGCGGTAGAGTCCTACCTGGACCAGCAGCGCCGCTTTGTCGCCATGGTCAACGAGGGCCTGCGCGCATCCAACAATGGGGAAACCATTGACGATGAGGAACTCGGCGGCCGGATCCGCTCTTGGACCAAGGCAAAACCGGCCAGGAAACAAAAGAAAGCCCGGTCAAGATCGTGAAACTGCGTTGGACCCTTCCGGCCGTCGATCGGCTTCGGGAGGTTTTCGAATCCATTGCCGCCGATAACCCCGCCGCGGCCCTCCGCACCGTCGAGCGCATTCGGAACGCGATCCGTCAAGCCGCCCGCATCCCTTATGCCGGCAGGATCGGCCGCGGGCCGGGCACGAGGGAAATCGTTGTGCCCGGAACCTCATACCTCGTCGCATATCGTGTGCGGGCAGACACGATTCACGTACTTGCCGTCCTGCACGGCGCGCGCAAGTGGCCTGAGTTGTTCTAGTACCGAGACCGCGTGATTTTGTAACGGCCCGAGTGTAGCGCCGGTCTCCAGACCGGCTGTCGTGCGCGCGTCCACGCCCGCACTCGCCCGAGAATCATTACGAAATCACGAGGCCCGTGCATTAGAGCCGTAACCATAGACAGTTCTTCGCAAAGTTTCGTTTCACCTCGCAACCAAATCGCTCTTCTCCGTGTCTAAAGAATCGCGAACGGCAGGCAGCCTCCGTGCCCCATCCTGCTCCCGGCTTCAGCGGGAACAGGGTGGGACATAGAATCCGCCCGCCGCCGGAACGCAAATTCAAGAGGATGGAGGATACCCCTATGAGAAGAACCATCGATCCTCGCAGGGCCTTGGTCTTTGCCGCTCTGCTCTTTGGCGCGGTGCTGGCTCTTCCCCAACTCTCGGCGGCAGCCGCCGGCCAGCAGGACGTCCCCGACGCCGTGCGGGCCAAGCTGGAAAAATCCCAGTTCAAGGACGTGCGGGTCACCCTCGACGCCAATGGCATCGTGACCCTGTCCGGCACCGTGAGCCTCTACGAATACAAGGCCGATGCCGAAAAGGCGGCGCACAAGGTGAAGGGCGTCGCCGCGGTGCGCAACGAGATTCAGGTCGCCGGCCCCAGCGTGCCCGACGGCCAGTTGCAAGAGAGCCTTCTTAAGAAGCTCTCCTACGACCGCGTCGGCTACGGCAACGAGTTCGACGCCATCAGCCTGAACGTCGAGAACGGATCCGTCACCCTGGGCGGCCATGCCCACGATTACCCGAATCGGGACTCCGCGCTGGCCCTGGTCGCCACAACGCCCGGCGTCAAAGACGTGACCGACAATATCGAGGTCGATCCCGTCTCGCCGATGGACTGGGACATCCGCATTGCCGTCGCCCGCGCCGTCTACGGCTATTCATCGCTGAATAGGTACGCCATCGATCCCGCCAAACCCATCCGCATCTCCGTGCAGAACGGCAATGTCGAGCTCTACGGCGTCGTCGATTCCCAGGCCGACAAGGATGTCGCCTACCTTCGCGCCAACGGCGTTCCCGGCGTCTTCAGCGTGAAGAATTACCTTCAGGTCGCCGGCCAGCCCACGGAGAAGGCGCACTAACACTCGGCCGCAGGCTTCGAATTCCCTCCCCCACCAGGCCCCGGTCGCGCCTTTGCGGCCGGGGCCGTTCCACCTTTTGATGGTTTTTCCCTTCAGCCCCGTCCCTCCCGCAACAAGACGGAAACACTGGGCTGCCGCGAACGGACCGCGCTCCGGGAACTCCACAAGTCGTTCTTTCGTAGCAGGAAAAGACCCTAGTACAATTCAGCAACCGAAATCTTCTTGCGTTCGAAGGAGCCTCAATGGAGCCGGAGTTGCCGCATCGTCTTGAAGCAATGCCGTCAGCGGAGGAGCAATTGCCCGCTCCTCCGGCCGGGACGAGTTCCACGCTGCAAGCTGAGTCGCCAATCGCCCCGGTCCATTCGCCCGGATCCGACAGCGGCCTGCTCTGGATCTTCGCTGGCCCCAATGGGCTGCGCGCCGGCTGGTCTGTCCTCATCTTCTTCGTCGCGATGGGGCTGTTCACGGCCGCCGCGCTCTTCAGTTTCTTCCGCCTCCATCTCCTCGCCCCGGATCGTCACTTCACCCCGGAGGAGTCGATCTACGGCGAACTCGTCACCCTCTTCGGGATCGTCTGCGGGGCGGCGGTTGTGGCTCTCATCGAGCGCCGCAACATCCTTGACTTCAATCTCCGGGGAACGCATCGCTCGCTGAACTTTCTTTCCGGCCTTGTGGCAGGTTTCGCGGCTCTCTCGGTGCTGGTCGGCGCGCTGGCCGCGGGCGGCTGGCTCAGCTTCGGCCCCGTCGCGCTCTCCGGCGCCTCGATCCTGCGCTTTGGCCTCCTATGGGGCCTCGCCTTCGTGCTCGTTGGTTTCGCTGAGGAGGGAATGTTCCGCTGCTACCTCCAGTTCACCTTCACCCGCGGCATGAACTTCTGGTGGGCTCTCGGCGTGGTCGCCTCCATCTGCGCATTTCAGTTCGCCAAACACGACGGCAATTGCGCATGGGGAGTCTACGTCCTCGCCGCGCTGGGCCTCCTCCCTTGCTTCGTTCTCCACCGAAGGGCTGCGGCGCGCAGCGCATTCTGGCAGGCTGCATGGGCTGGCTCCACGGTGTTCGGCTTTCTCCACACCGGCAATGGCGGCGAAAACTGGATCGGCATCTTTGGCGCCGGGTTCATCGGCTTCGTGTTTTGCGTCAGCGTGCGCCTCACCGGCTCCGCCTGGTGGGCCATCGGCTGCCATGCTTCGTGGGATTGGGCCGAAACCTTCTTCTTCGGCACCGCCAACAGCGGATTCCGCGGGCAAGGCCATTACCTGACCGCAAACGCGGCCGGCAATCCGTTCTGGAGCGGCGGCACGGACGGTCCCGAAGGCAGCCTGCTCGTCGTGGGCGTTCTCCTGTTGCTGCTTCTGTTTCTCATTGTTGTCTACCGCCGCGGACCGGGTGCCGCATCGCGTCCATCCTCGTCCCAACCCGCTGCCGGCTGAACACAGTTGCCCCATCCTCTCGCGTCTTTTGCGAAGGATGGGACACCAGCTCCGCTAGCCACGCTAGCTCCGCTAACTCCGCTGCCCCCCGCGCGGCGTATTCTGGTTCTGACCTCACTCCGAACGCCGCCCCATGCCCGACTCGCCATCAACAAGCCCATCGCCCGCGCAGCCTCCCGCGCCTCGCCGCCGCCCCACTGCCCGCTGGCCGCGCATCCTTCTCTGGTCTTCCGGCTGTCTGCTCGCTTTGCTCGCGATCGCCGCCGCCGCAGGCGTCCTCTGGCTCCGCTCGGCCGCCAAAGCCGCTCTGCCCCAACTCGACGGCGACATCCATCTCGCCGGCCTTTCCGCGCCCGTTACCGTTCGCCGCGACGCCCACGGCGTACCCCACATCGACGCCGCCACTCAGGACGACCTGTTCGTCGCCCAGGGCTACGTCACCGCGCAGGACCGCCTCTGGCAGATGGACGGCCTCCGCCGCGGCGCCAACGGCGAGCTCGCCGAGATCATGGGCCCCTCGCTTCTCGATCACGACAAGGCGCAGCGCGTGCTCCAGATCCGCCTCATCGCCCAGCGCGTCTACGAGCACCTGTCTGCCGCCGACCGGCGCCGCCTCGACGACTACGCCCGCGGCGTCAATCTCTTCATCGCCCAGTGCGAAAGCTCCCACACGCTCCCCGCCGAATTCCGCCTGCTCATGTACAAGCCGCAACCCTGGACCGGCGTCGACTCGCTCAGCGTGGGCATGATGCTGGTGCAAACGCTCGACTCCAGCGCCGCGACCAAGCTCTCCCGCGCCCACATCTCCGCCAGGCTCAATGACCCGAAGCTCGAGGCCGACCTCTATCCGGTCGGCTCTTGGCGCGACCATCCGCCCACGGGCATCAAAGTGGACCTGAGCGCGCCCCAGCCCATGCCCCCGCCCGCCAAGAACAGCGACGACGACGACGATGACGACGAACCCACCCAAACGCGCGCCGTGCCCGCCGCCCCTGCGCCTCCGCAGGCAGAGACCGCGGACCTGAATCGGCACAGCCCTCGAAGCTCTCAACGAACTCGTTCGGAGAATAGCCCAGTGTCAGGGCACGAATTTATTCGTGCCGCAATCGCCGCAAAATCGACGAGGGCTTTAGCCCCTGTAGCCGCGCCCGAAAGCGATGCCGCGCTCCAGGCCCTCGGCCGCATCCCCGATTGCGACAACTGCGCCGTCGGCTCCAACAACTGGGTCGTCTCCGGCAGCCACACCGCCAGCGGCAAGCCCCTCCTCTCGAACGACATGCACCTGACCCTCCGCGTGCCCGACACCTGGTACATGGTCGATCTCCGCGCCCCCGGCTACCACGCCGCCGGCGTCTCGCTCCCCGGCATGCCCCTCGTCATCGCCGGCCACAACGAGCACGTCGCCTGGGGCTTCACCGCTCTCTACTCCGACGTCCAGGACCTCTACACCGAAAAGCTCGATGGCAAGGGCAACTACGAGGGGCTCGACGCCGGTTGGCATCCGCTCGCCCTCGATCGCGAAGTCATCCACGTCCGCGGACGCGGCGATGTCGTCCTCGACGTTCAGTCCACCGAGCACGGCCCTCTGCTGAACCCCATCCTCGCCGCCACCGACCCGCCGATCGCCCTCAAGTGGACCCTCTACGACCCCTCCCTCAACTCCATGCCGCTCTACGAGCTCAACACCGCCTCGAACTGGACCGAGTTCTCCGCCGCGCTCGCCACTTGGTGCTGGCCCACGCAGAATCTCGTTTACTCCGACGACCAGGGCCACATCGCCTACCACGCCATCGGCAAGGTGCCCATCCGCTGGGGCGGAGCCGGCGTCTTCGATACACCGCTCCCGCACGACACGATGAACGGGCGCTACGAGTGGGGTCTCTTCATCGGGCAACAGCAACTCATCTACATCCCATTCGACTCGATGCCCAACGCCTTCGATCCGCCCTCCAGCTTCCTCGCAACGGCCAACTCCCGCGTGACGACGAAGGAGCCGGTTTTTCTGACGGGAACGAACGACACATCGACCGTTCCGCTCACCGACGACTGGGCCGATCCCTACCGCATCGAGCGCATCTACAAATCGCTCGACGGCCGCGACCGGCTCACGCCTGCCGACATGCTCGCCGTCCAGACCGACGTCTACAGCGAAGTCGATCAGGAGATGGGCCATCGCTTCGCCTACGCCATCGATCACACTCCCGGTCCCGAAGGTAACGGCGACCCGCGCATGATCCAGGCCGCCGACCTGATGCGCAGTTGGGACGGCCGTCTCACCACCGATTCCGCCGCCGCGTCCCTCGTAACCCAGACCCGCGCCGCTCTATGGCCCATGATTCTCGAGCCCAAACTCGGCAAGCTTGCATCCGAGTACCACTGGGGCGAAGCCGCCTTCGCCGAGGAAGAGATCGTGATGCACGCCAAGCCCGAGTGGCTTCCCAAGGAATACCCAAACTGGGACGCCCTGCTCACCGCCGCCGTCCGCAAAGGAATGCAAAACGGCAAAGCCACCGGCGATCTCTCCAAGTGGACCTACGGGAGCTGGCACGTCGTCGACATCGAGCACCCGCTCTCGAATCTCCTTCCGCTGATTAGCCGCGTCGCCGGAACCGGCCCCCAGCCGCAGAGCGGCGATGGAACCACCGTCAAGCAGGTGGGCCGTACGCTCGGCCCCTCGCAGCGCTTCACCATGGACTGGAGCAACATCGACGGCTCAACCGAGAACATCGTTCTGGGCGAGAGCGGCAACCCGCTCAGTCCCTACTTCCGCGACCAGTGGAACGACTGGTACAACGGAACCACATTCCCGCTGCCCTTCACTCCCGCTGCCGTCGCGGCCCGGACCACGCACACGCTCCGCCTTCTGCCATGAAGCGGCCGGTTTTGGTGCCATAATTGGCGTTTTGGGAGGACGTGGCTCTTGAGCTTGCCGAAAAACGACATTCATCATTCAACCCGTGTCGGGGCACGACTTTAGTCGTGCCAAAAGAGGGCCAACGGAAGAAAGGGGGCTTTAGCCCCTGCGGAACGTTTCACATCGAGCCGTGCCGCCAACACAAGGAGGGAATCTGCTCGTGGGCCACATCGTGATCGACAAAAGTCTATGCAGAAAAGATGGCGCCTGCGTGGCCGTATGCCCGGCGCGGATACTGGCCGTCGGCAACGACGGATTCCCCGAGGCGGTCACCGAGGATCGCTGCATTCTCTGCGGTCATTGCGCCGCGGTTTGTCCTCACGGCGCGTTCGCTCACACGGGCCTGCCCCAGGAGCCTTTCCTGCCAGCCGCCAAAGAGCTTCCCGCGCCCGGGCTGATGGATGGCTTCCTGAATAGCCGCCGATCCGTCCGCGAGTTCAAGGAGCGCTCCGTGGCGCGGCCGGTTCTCGAAGCGCTCCTCGATGTTGCGCGGCGCGCTCCCACCGCCACCAACTCGCAAACGCTGCATTGGATCGTCGTCGAAGGCCACGACAAGCTGCACGCATTGTCTCAGGCGGTCGTCGACGGCGCGCGATCCGCGCGCCTCAGCCCGGCATTGCTCAAGCTGTGGGATGACGGATACGACTTCGTTTTGCGCGGCGCGTCGACCCTTGTCGTCGCCTGCGCGCCCGAGGAGTACGGCTGGAGAAAAGAGGATTGCGCCATCGCGCTCACCTTCCTCGAGCTCGCCGCCGAGGCGCGCGGCCTCGGCGTGTGCTGGGCCGGATATCTGACGCGCTTCTCCGCGGTTCATGCTCCGCTGCGCCAATTGCTGTCCGTACCCGAGGGCTTCGCCGTATGCGGCGCTCTGATGCTCGGCGAAAGCAAGTTCGTCTATCGGCGGATTCCTCCGCGGAAGCCGCTCCGTGTTCAATGGAATTAGAGTTGATTGCAAAGATGGGGTACTGAAACGGCGCGGCTTCAATTGCGCTATGCATGCGGATGCCCCCTTCGACGCCTCGCGTTCTTTGCGACTCGACTAGGATGGGAGACTATGGCGGCTCGGTCTGTATCAGGGCACGACTTTAGTCGTGCCGAAGGAGACGAGCAAGATCGAGGGCTTTAGCCCCTGAGGGATTTCTTCAGCCCGCTCGGTGGATGCATTCAACCGGCTCTGAACCGTTTTCTCGATTCGTATGACGACTCTCGCGCAAGACAACGGCCCGACTCCCGATCCACGGGTGCCCCAAGTCTCGATTCTGAGATCTGGGACCCTTCTCGGCCCCACCCTCATACTCCTCGCCGCGTTCGTCGCCGTCCTCCCGCAGCTCATCCGCGGCAACTCCTGCGGCCACGACTTCAACGTGCATCTCGTCTCCTGGCTCGACTGCCTGAGCGCCTGGCGTCACGGCATCCTCTACCCCCATTGGGCCTCGAGCCCCAACTACGGCGCCGGCGAGCCGCGCTTCGTCTTCTATCCGCCGCTCACGTGGATGGTCGGTGCCGGGCTGGGCGCCATTCTCCCCTGGAACCTCGCGCCTATCGCCCTTACCTTCCTCACCCTCGCCGCCACCGGCCTCGCCACACGCGCTCTCGCGCTCCAGGTGCTCGACGATCTCCCCGCCACGCTCGCCGGATGCGCCGCCATCTTCTCGGGCTTCGCCCTCTTCACCGGGTACGAGCGCGCCGCCTTCCCTGAATTCGCCGGCGGCGTCTGGCTCCCGCTCATCGTTCTCTTCGTGCTGCGCGTCCGCCAACCCTCCGCTTGCTGCCCCATCCTTTCGCGTCTGCCGTGGCGGATGCGAAAGGGTGGGACGCCACAAATGACGCCCGATAACCGCAACGTCACCGTCCTTCGCCGCGCCCCGCTTGCGACGCGTATTCTTGACGGTTCCACCGTTCCGCTGGCCTTGGCTCTGGCCGGCGCCTGGCTCTCCAACCTTCCGCTCGGCGTCATGGCCGCCTACCTGCTGGCTGGCGTTGCGCTCCTGTGGGCAATCGCCAGCAGGAACTGGGCGCCTCTGCTTCGCGCCGCGCTGGCCACGGCGCTCGGCCTCGGCCTCGCCGCCGTCTACTGGCTCCCCGCGGCCCTCGAGCGCCATTGGGTCGACATCCGTTCCTCCACCGAAGACCCCAACTACAACTTCGAAAACAATTGGGCCTTCGCGCACCACGCCGATCCCGCCTTCGCTCTCCACGACGCCATCCTGCGCCAAGCCTCCTGGATCGCGGTCTCCATGATCACCGTGGCTCTCGCTGGACTCCTCGCGGCCTGGCTTCGCGGCGTCATCCCCTTCGCCAAAACCGCCCCTTCGCGCCGTGTTTGGATTCCTCTGGCCGCCATCCCCGCCGCGGTTCTCTTCATGCTGTTTCCCGTCTCGCGCCCGCTCTGGCGTCTGCTCCCCGAGATGCCCTTTCTGCAGTATCCCTGGCGCTGGCTCGAGGCCGTCGAAGCGCCCATGGCCGTCCTCTTCGTCGCCGCCATCTGGCCGCGCACCCGCCGCCCGCGCGCGGTGGTCCTGGCCCTTTGCGCCGCGCTCTTTGTCGCGGCCACCGTCTACGCGGGAACCGCTTTCTTCCAGGTCTGCTACCCCGAGGACACCGTCGCCTCCGTCGTTGCCGCTCATCGCGCCGGCGAGGGATTCGAAGGTATGTTCGAGTACGCTCCCCCGGATGCCGACATCGAGCAGATCGCCATCGGCCTTCCCGATGCCTGCCTCGCCGCCAACGCTGCCGTCTCTCTCGGCAAACCCGTCAGCCCCGACCCGGACGCAAACCCGGCCTGGGCTCCGGATCAGGGCAGTTGCCTCGCCACATTCGCGACGGCCGGTGGCTTAGAGACCAATCCCGAGCATCGGCGCATCGCCGGCTCGGCCCCTCAGCCCGGCTATCTCGTCCTGCGCCTCCTCAGCTTTCCGGCCTGGCGCATTCAACTCAACGGCCGCACTCCCGCCGAGCTGCCGCAGCGCGACGACGGCCTCATCGCCGTCCCCGTCCCGCAGGGGCCCTTCGATCTCACCCTCGATTGGACCACCACCCCCGATGTCGTCCTCGGCCGCTGGGTCAGCGGCCTCAGCGTCCTGCTTCTTCTTGCGCTATTCTTGCTGGAACGAGGAAGCAAGGATCTCGTCTAACATGAATGCAATGACCCCGGATGTGCAATCGCTGATTCAGGAGGGCGCCGGCCTCACCGATCGGGCTCTGGAAGAGCTCATCCCCTCGACCGACACCGTTCCCGCCTCGATCCACGGCGCCATGCGCCACTCCGTCTTTGCCGGCGGCAAGCGGCTCCGCCCGGTCCTTGCCATGCAGGCGGCCATCGCCATCGCGGGCTCGCTCCCCAAAGGCATCGAGCAGCTCGGCGCCGCGCTCGAGATGCTCCACACCTATTCGCTCATCCACGACGACCTGCCCGCCCTCGACAACGACGACCTGCGCCGCGGAAAGCCCACCTGCCATGTGGCCTTCGGCGAGGCCATCGCCATTCTGGCTGGCGATGCCTTGCAGACACGCGCCTTCGAGGTGCTGGCCGGCCTCGATTGCCCGGCCGAATCCGTTGTCCAGATCGTTAGCCTCGTCGCCAACGCCGTCGGAACCGTCGACGGCATGATCGGCGGCCAGGTCCTCGACCTCGAAAGCGAGCACCTCAAGCCCACAGCCCAGCTCGTCCAGACCATCCATCGCGCCAAGACCGGCGCCCTGATCCGTGTCAGCGTAGTTTCGGGAGGCGTCTACGCCGGGGCGGCCCTCGAGGATGTCTCCCGCCTCACGCTCTTCGGCTGCAAAGCCGGCCTCGCCTTCCAGATCGCCGACGATATTCTCGACGTGACCGCCGACTCGGCCACCCTGGGCAAAACCGCGGGCAAGGACCAGGCCACCGAAAAAGCCACCTGGCCGGCCGTCTTCGGCGTCGAGCAGAGCCGCCGCGACGCCGCCCGCCTCATCGAGGAAGCCTTCGACGCGCTCACGCCTTACGGCAGTTGCGCCGACGGCCTCAAAGCCGTCGCCCGCTACCTTGTCGAGCGCAAGAACTGAGCGTTCTTCTGGGAAGAATCGAATCTGTAGGGATCGGCCTCGCCCGCCGGAGGGAACCGAATTCTAGTGTCCCGTCTCTAAAGCTCGCACCAAGAAAAAGGCCGTCATCCTGAGCGAGTCCGCCGTGGCGGACGGAGTCGAAGGATCTGCAGTTGTTCTTCGGCGAACTTCGGACTTACCACACGAGTGGGGATCGTACTCTATCTGCCCAGCGCCTTGCGCAGCTTCTGGCTCTCCTCGCTCACGTCGTCCACCGCGATCTGCGCCTTGTTCAGCAGATCCTGAAGCTCTCCGAGGAAGCCCGGCAGCATCTCCCACCACTCGCGAATCGCCTCCTGCTGATCGAGCATCACCAGTGCGGTGCCGGAGACCGCGGCCACCAGCCCGGCGCGGCGTTTGCCCGTCAACAGCAGCGTTCCGCTGGCCGCAAGCGTCCCCGCCGCGGCAATCCGGATCCAGTTCGCTGAATTCTTCAAACCGCCAGGCAGTGCGCCCTCCGATTCCTTCGCTTTCTTTTCCAGTGGCACAACAACCATGACTCCTCCTTCGATCCGGCAGAACTCCGGCGCGCACCTTTGGGGGTGAATTCCAAGTATCGCTCCAAATGCCGTCCGCGCGGCGATTTTTCTGGTTACCAAAGGAACGGGTCGCCATTTCGGACCCGCGCCTCCCTCAATCCAGATCGATCTCGCGCAGCGGTTTCCCCTCCGGTGCGTCCTTGGCCTTGCGCATCGCCTCGGCAAACCGCTTCTCCAGCAGGTCCGCCTTGTTCTTTTCCGCGTCCACGCTCTGCCGGAAGATCGACTCCGTCCGCTCTCCGTGCTCGCGCATGGCCTGGGCCGCCGTCTCCAGGTCCTCGAACATCCGCTTCCGCGGCGCCGGCGTATGGCTTACCACCAGCCCCGTCGCCCCATCGATCTTCAGCATCGCCCCGCAGTCCGGGCACGCCACCTCGAACGTCTTGTCCTTGTTCTTTGCCATTTCACTTGGGATTCTATGCCAACTGTCCGCTCTTTTGCAGGACCATCGCGCCCCAATCGCGTCCCATCGGCCGCCTCATCCCCATTTGTAGCGCCGGTCTCCTCGCCATTTGCCGTGCACAGGTCATTCGTAGCGCCGGTCTCCAGACCGGCTGTTGTGCGGGTCTCCAGACCCGCGCCGTTGCCCCATCCTTTCCGCGCCCTTTGCGGAAAGCGTAGCCGACCAGCCCCGCCAACCCCGCCTCCACGCGTTAGGATGATTCGCATGACATCGAACCGCACCCGCCCGTCGCGCCTGCTCGCTCTCGCGGCGCTCGCGCTTTCCGGCTTCACGCTTGCCGCGCAAAAGCCCGCCACCCCTCAGCCCGCTCGAGCCCCCTCAGCCAGCCCCATCGTCTCCACGCCCCTCCAGCCCACGCCCCTCAAAATTGACCGCCTCGACCCCGCCATCGCCCGCATCGTCCCGGCCGGCGCCAAGCTCGAGCGCATCGCCACCGGCTTCACCTGGGTCGAAGGTCCGGTCTGGTTCGACGGCAGCCTCTTCTTTGCCGACATCCCCTCGAACTCCATCCGCCGCTGGACCCCAGGCCGGGCCACAAGCATCTTCCTCCAGCCCAGCGGCTACAAGGGCTCCGCTCCTTACGGCGGACGCGAGCCCGGCTCCAACGGCATGACCCTCGACGCCCTCGGCCGCCTCACCGTCGCCGGACACGCCCAGCGCGACGTCTTTCGCTTCGAGTCGCTCAACCCCGCCAGCACGCCCACCGTCCTCGCCGACTCCTGGCAGAGCCTGCGCCTCAACAGCCCCAACGATCTCGTCTACCGCTCCGACGGCTCGCTCTACTTCACCGATCCGCCCTACGGCCTGCGCACGCAGAACGACTCCGACCCCGCGAAGGACCTTCAGGTTAACGGCGTCTACCGCATCCAGCACGCGCTCGCCCACAAAGCCGGAGCCCCGCCCGACCGCGGCCAGTTGCAGCTCCTCGTCATCGACCTGCCGCGGCCCAACGGTATCGCCTTCTCCCCCGGCGAGAAATATCTCTACGTCGACAACTCCGAGCCCAGGAAGATCTGGATGCGCTACCGCGTCCTTCCCGACGGCACTCTGGCCGATCCCAAGCTCTTCTACGACGCCACCGCCGATCCGCGTCCCGGCGGACCCGACGGCATGAAGGTCGACGTCGAGGGCAACATCTACAGCGCCGGTCCCGGCGGCGTTTTGATTCTCTCTCCGGAAGGCAAGGCTCTCGGAACCATCGTCATACCCGAGCGCGTCTCCAACGTCGCCTGGGGCGGCGTCGATCGCAGAACGCTTTACATCACCGCAAGCAGCAGCGTCTACCGCGTCCGCCTCCTCATCCCCGGCGAGCCTGTCGTGCAGCGTAAGTAACCACCGAGACAAGGCGGTACAAATGACTGAGAGCAACGACGCTCGATCGGCTCTTCCGAAGAAAGCCCTTTTCGACGGTGCGCGGACGCTATTCCGAGTGCTTGAGCCTCACGGGTTTCGCTTCGAGTTTCGAGGAGAAGGAGAGAGCTCCGGTGGCCTCTTCGCGTGGGGCGAATTTGTCCGCGCGGAACGCAGGCTCGAAGTGCACGTCCGCCACAACCTGGGCCTCGTCACATATCACGTTGCCGATCGAAGCGCTTCCCACGATTACTACATGCGCGAACTCGGCGTGGTTGAACAGTGCCACTACCCGGGCTTCTCACCCGATCCGGCCGACGCCTTCGAAGGACTTGCGCATGATCTCACCTTCGCCGAAGATTTCCTTTTCGGTACGGCCGATGTCTTGCGAAGCGCCGCCGCAAGGGAAGCGACTGACATAGAGAAGAGGCATTACCGTCTCAATGTCGAATCAGCCGGCGACATTCGAAGAATTGAATCCATGAAGGCCCAATTCCACGCAGGACAATACAGCCAAGTGCTCGCAACCGTGTCACAGGTCCAGCATCCCGAGATCCTGACCCAATCCGAGCTCCGGATGATTCAGATCGCCCGGGATAGAACAGAAAGAGACAGGCTGACTCGCTGACTTGCTAACTCGCTCCCTTGCTCCCTCGTTCCCTGCCTCACGCCCCCGGCGTCGCCGCCGTCTTCACATTCACCACGTGATACACCGCCGGCTCCGTCCCCACGTTCCGGAACCCGTGCAGTTGGTTCGACGCGTTGAAGATCACCGACCCCGGCCCCACGCGAATCCACTCTCCGTTCGAAAGCGTCTCCACCGTCCCCTGCCGGATGATGATCAGTTCCTCGTTGGGATGCTTATGCGGCGGGTGCGGCGACATTCCCGGATTCAGCGTCGTCACGTGCATCTCGAGATTCAAAAGCGTCGCCGTCGGCGTCGAGCACAGCGTCCGCACCGAGCCCGTCGCGTTCGCCTTCTCTGTCATCGAGTTCCAGTCAAAGACCGTCGAGCCCATCACGGGCTTGGCGGCTGGCGTCGTCTCGGCAAACGCCAATGCGTCGCCGGCAACAGCGGTCGCGGCCAAAGCCGCGAACAGTTCTCTGCGGTTCATTTCATATCCTTTTCTCGTCAATTTGCCGTTCGAGCCGGCCCTTCGTTCGTTGTCTCTTATACTCGACTGCCGCGCCACTCGCAACCCCGTCCGCCCCGCGCACATTTCTCTTGGGTGGCCTCGGACGATTGCGGCGGGCCGGCAACCGGCCACCGTCCACGATCTTCCCTTGTCAACCCCATCCGACGGCGAATTCCTCCATATCTCTCTCAATCCAAAGCAAATATTTCCTTCCCCAACCTTGCAGATCAATTCCGCGAAATCGCTAAGCTTAAAACCATAGGAGCTTATTCAATGACCCGAACCGCCGAGCTTTCAACCGACGAATCCGAATGCGACATACCCGATCGGCTCACCGAAGAAGCACCCGACCGGCTCACCGAAAACGACGCCGTTGCGAATTGCGTGCGCGCTTGGCGGATCACCATGAAAAATGAGCGCGCCGAACTCGACGAGGGTGATAGCGAATTCGAAGCCGAAAAAGTCGCCAATGACGCCTACCTCGGCGCCATGCCTCCTCTCACCGGCTACCGCAACATTTGCGACTTCATCGCCTGCGTCACCCAGGCTTCCATGCTGGATGTGATTCGGCAAAAGCAAGCAGAGCACTTGCTCGCAGCCGCCAAAATCGCTCTGAGCGCCCTTCGCCTCGAGCCAAAACCGGCTGGCTCTCCGCGCAGACGCCCGGGCCGTCCGCGCAAGAACCGCCGCAACGGAGGAAAATAATTAACTATTTTTTTCGAATACCCCCGGGGGGTATGTTTCCGGCCGTAACTCCTTTGGAATCGACAGGCCGTCCTGAATAATTCCGCCAAAATAGCCGAATTGGCCCGTAATTATTTAGTAACGATCCGCCGCTCCGATCCGGCCTTCCGCTCTCGCGCCCGATCCCTGCCTGCCGCGGTTCCAGAGTGACTGTATCCCGAAGCCCCTACACTCAAGTCGACGCGACCAGCAGGGAGCGGCGACCCTTCACGGAAATTGACAGGTCACACCAACTCTGGTTTCGCTCTAGACGGCAAAGGCCCGCATCGCGCGGGCCGTCGCCTTCTGGAGGAGGGTGAATCGAGCTACTTCTGCGCCGTCTGCACCGGCTTCTGCCCGCTCGCGGCAGGCGGGTTCACGTGCGCATTCAGAAAGTTCGTCAGGTCCTCAACGTCCTGCTTGGTGCCCACCATCGGCGGCATGAAGTGGTGGTACGGCGAGTCCGGCTTGTACTCGTGCAGCATGGTGATGAAGCTCTCGATGTTGGCCCGGTCGCGCCCCGCCAGCAGCTTGGCCAGCGGCCGGTACCCCTCCAGCGTGTGGCACGATCCGCATTCGCCGCGGAAGATCGCCTCGCCCCGCGAGTAGCTCGAATTCGCGTCGTAGACCCACGGCGAGTGCGCCAGGTATCCCTGCTGGTCGATGTTCGCCGCCCACGGCACGCGCACTCCGTTCGAGTACATCCACCGTCCGATCACGTACGGCTTGCGCAGCATCTCGCGCGAGTACTCGCCGGCCGCCGTGGCCATCAACGCCAGCAGCAGGATGGCGACGGCATGGGAGAGATTGAAGTCCACCGGGTTGCGGTAGGCCAGGAAGTAGGCGACGCCGATGATCGTCGCCGAAGTAATCACGATCAGCAGCGCCATCCGCGTGATGACGGAGAACGTGCCCGACCCGATCGTGTCGATGCCCAGCATCAGCAGCGCCCGCTGCGAAGCCGGCACCATCAGCAGATACCAGCCGAACAGGAACGGCATGGCCACGAACGACGGCACCAGCCACTTCACGCTCCACCGCACCAGCGAAGACTTCAGCACCGGCTGTTTCGCGCCGTCGATGCGGCTGGCGCTGATCAGCGCCCAGATGCAGGCCAGCGACGCGCACACGCAGCTGCGCAGCAGCAGGCTCGGCCAATAGGTCGGATTGAAGAAGGCGTTCCAGAACTTGCTCGCCTCGTGCCCGGTGCCGGCGACGGATAGCCACGTGTCGCCCGGCGTCAGCATGAACGTCAGGATGCCGTTGATGATCACCAGCGTGCAGACCGACGCAACCGCGTAGACCCATCCCACGGTCAGGTGCAGCCTGGCGTCGATCTTGTTCCACGTGTAGTAGTAGACGCCCGCCGTGGTCAGCTCGATCAGGAAGAAGACCCACTCGATCGCCCAGCCGAACACGAAGTTGTGAATCAGCGTGCTCGTCGCCTCGGGATGCGTCAACCCGATCGCGAACCAGATGCCCACTCCGGAGATGGTGCCGAAGACGCCGGTCAGAACGAGGAAGAACTTCGAGTAGCCGACCAGTTCCTTCAGCCAGTCGGCGCGGCCCTCGCGCAGCGCCTTGCGTTCGGCCAGCGGCAGATAAAGCCCGCCGCCCACCGCGAACTGCGAGATCATGACGTGGAAGATGGCGATGATGCCAATCACCCACCCCGAGCCGAGATACGGAATGTCCCAGAAAGGATAGTTCATAAAGTCAAGCTCCTAGCTTCTAGCTCCTAGCCACTAGCTTTTTCCGTCCCAGCCATGCCGCCAAACCAAGCACGATGGGCTAGAAGCTAGAGGCTAGAAGCTAGTAGCTGCCCTACCGAATCGTCCAGTAACCAATCACAGTCGTCGCCACCAGCGCGAAGACAACCAGCAGTCCAAAGTAGTGCGCGATGCGCCCGCGACGGCCCGACTCCTTGCCGGCGTCGTAGAAGGGAATCAGGATCCAGAGCACAATGCCCAGCGTGAACAGCAGCAGGCCCGCGATCTCACCCGCTTCGCCGGGCAGCACAGCGCCGAGCATCTTCAGCATCTCGAACGGGCTCATGAAGTACCACTCGGGATGAATGCCCATCGGCGCCGGCGCCAGCGGGTCGAATTGCTTGCCTAAAGCCCAGGGGAACACCGACGCCAGCAGCGCCAGAACGTTGAGCGAGATGATCCACATCGCCATGTCCTTGCGCAGAAAATCCGGGAAGAAGGGCATCGACTTGCGCTCCGCGGCCGGCTTGGCTTCCTCGCTCTCCGGCGCGGCGTTGCCGTGGCGCTGCACCAGCCACAGATGGAACGCGAGCAGCGGGATGAACAGTGCGGGGAGCACCACCACGTGCAGCGCGAAGAACCGCTGCACCGTGAACTCGCTCACGTCCGGGCCGCCCCGCAGCATGTTGGCGATCGCCGCCCCGATCCCCGGGATCGCCGCCGGAATCTGCAGGCCCACCTTGGTGGCAAAGTAGCTCAGCTCGTCCATCGGCAGCAGGTAGCCCGAGAAGCCGAAGCACGCGGCCAAAACCAGCAGCACCATGCCGCTCAGCCAGCCGAACTCGCGCGGCTTGCGGTAGGCCTTCATGAAGAAGACCGAGAACATGTGCACAAGGATGGCGAACAGCATCAGGTTCGCCGTCCAGGCGTGCGCCGAACGGATCAGCCAGCCGAAGTGCATCACGAAGGTGATCTGCCGAACCGATTCGTACGCCTCGACGCCCGGCCGGTAGTACACCAGCAGCAGCACCCCAGTGAAGCACTGCAGCACAAAGAGAAACAGCGTGATGCCGCCCCAGTAGTACCAGAAAGAATGCGCGTGTACCGGGACGGTCTTCTTGCGCGCGAATGCGGCCAGCTCGGAGAGTCCCAGCCGTTCATCCATCCAATCGTAGATGCTGCTCGCGATCGTCTTTGTCGTCATGCCTCTCGTCCTTGATCCAAGTAACTTTTCACCACCCGCGCTTCGCGACCCCGGCCCACGGTTCACGACCCACGGTCCACGGTCTTCAACGGCAGAGCCATCCTCCGTCCACAACCAGCACGTGCCCCTGCACGTAATTGCTTGCGTCCGAGGCCAGGAACACCGCCGCGCCGGCCAGGTCCGAAGGCAGTCCCCAGCGCCCCATCGGGATTCTGCCGAGGATGGCCTCCGAACGCACCGCATCGGCGCGCAGCGCCGCGGTGTTGTCCGTCGCCATGTAGCCCGGCGCGATGGCGTTCACGTTGATGCCCTTGTTTGCCCACTCGTTTGCAAGCGCCTTGGTCAACTGCGCCACTGCGCCCTTTGCCGCGGCATAGCCCGGCACCAGGATGCCGCCCTGAAACGCCAGCAGCGATGCCGTGTTGACGATCTTGCCGTGTCCCTGCGCCAGCATCAGGCGTCCCGCGTACTGGCTCAGAAACCAGACCGCGTTCAGATTGGTGTCGATGACTGTGTTCCAGAACTCCTCGGAGTGCTCCGCCGCCGGGGCGCGCCGGATCGTTCCCGCGTTGTTCACCAGAATGTCGATCGAGCCGAACTCCTTCACCGTGTCGTCCACCAGCATCCGGCCAATCGCCTTGTCGCACACATCGCCCGACCGGGTAATGAACTTCACGCCGGTCTTTTTCACTTCCTCGACCGTCGAGTCAAGCACTTTGTCGTAGTTGTGCAGCGTCACGTTTGCGCCGGCCTGCGCAAAGGCAATCGCCATCCCGGCGCCCAGTCCTTGACCGGATCCGGTGACCAGCGCGTTCTTGCCCTTCAAGCTGAAAAGATCGAGGATTCCCATTGATTTGCTCCTTGAATCGCGAGGATTGGGGCGCTCGAGGCGCCCGCACCAATTATCCGCGCGACACCTCGACCCCTGTATCGTTGACTGCAACTTTATAGACCTTGAGCGGCTTGGGCGGCGGACCGCTCACATTGGCGCCGGTGTACGCGTTGTACACGCCGCCATGGCACGCGCAGTGAATGCGGTCCTGGTCCGGCTCATACTGCACCGTGCAGCCCAGATGCGTGCATACGGCGGTCAGCGAAACCCAGGTGCCGTCCATGTGGTGAATCAGCATGGCCGGCGACGGACCGAACTTGAACATCAGCACCGATCCCTTCGGCAGCTTCTGTGCATCTTTCAGCGTCACCTCGGTCACCGCGGCTGCGCTCAGCGCCATCTCGCTTGGCGAGGCCAGGTAACGGTACACGGGATAGGCCAGCGCGGCGGCATAGCATGCCCCTGCCGCGCCCGCGGCCGCCAGGAATGCGCGGCGCGTCTTTACATCGCCGCTCTCCGGACTCTCTTGCACGATATTTTCCGAAATCGTCTGTTCGGTCATAACCTATGCCGCGCCCTCCATGGTTTTCTGCGCGCGCGCCACGACGGACACGAGCCATCCAATAACGCCCAGGCTGGCCACGAACAGCACCAGGAACAGCCCCACGACGCCCCAGTTGGTCACTACCACGCGGTCCCACACGTCGTAGCCCCTGCTCAGCAGCGTCACATCGCGCACGCCGTCGCGATACACCACCAGCATGATCTCGAGCAGCACCGCCACCAGAACTCCGGTCCACGCCAGCCATCCGGCGGCCACCTTGCCGAATCCGGCGATCGCGCCCACCAGCACGGCCACAACAACCAGCGCGATCCATCCGTAGTCGGCGTCCCCTTCGAAGCGGTAGGCCGGGTACAGGCATTGCCCCGCGAGTCCCGCCTTCACTGCATCCGGCTGCACGCTCGCCGCCCAGATTCCCGCGGCCAGGTACACAAGCCCGAATCCGGCTGCCACCTTGCCGCCGAACCCGGCAACGAACTTCTTCTCTTCCGCGGTAAAGGTGCTGCGCGCCGAGAGATACACCAGCCACAACCCGCCAATCAGCAGCCCGCCGGCCATCATCATCAGCCAGCGCGGCTCCAGCGTGGGATCGCCCGTGGGCAGATACGCACCCATCGCCGAAGCGGAGTACATCGCATGCCAGGAGTCGGGCCGCAGCATCAGCGTCATGTTCGTCGACAGCATCCGCGCCACGCCGCCGGCCAGCAGCCAGGCGATCAGCCCCACCCACCACGCCGATTTCCCGGCGTCAAGGCGGGCCGAGAATTTGTAGAGGAGCCAGTACACCAGCATCAGCGTGGGAATGATCGCGATCCAGTAGAGGCCGATCAGCACGCTCGAGGTGTAGAGCGCGCGCCCGTACAGCACCTGCGCGAACAAGAGCGGAGGCACGCCTAGGTTGATCACGAACGTCATGACCACCGTCAGGCGCCGCGCCACGGCCCGGGCCGCCACCAGCGAGTACGGCGACTTGCCGAAGAGGCTCAGCAGAATCGCCAGCAACAGCCCGCCCAGCAACATCTCCACGGCCACGAAGTGCAGCGAGAGAGTGACCACATGCAGCAGCTTCATCAGCCACACGGGAGCGGGCAAAGGAATGGGATCCACCGCGGGATAGGGATTCATAACGTTCCGGTCGTTCCTTTCACACTGCAATCGGCGCAGTACGAATCACACAACAGTCTTGGCCTGGCGCGAGACGGTCTCGCTGTCCGCCTTCCGGGTCAGGGCGGAAATGGGTGGATGAGCGAGCCGGCGCAGTAGATTCTGGACTATTTTTCTCCAATTTGAGTCGGATAAAATTTATTGCCCGCAACGAACCTTGGTCTGTGACGCGGATTACATACTCCTGTGACGACTTTGAAATACGCTGCCCGTTGGCCGTACCGATCGTTTCCCGCCCCAGCCAGCGATCGCCGGCGCCCAAAGCGGCGCCGGGATGCACGAGAGGCCAGTTCGACAGGACGACAACATGAGGAGAACCAATTCGTCGATGCAACTGACGCGTGCCGCCGATTATGGCGTTCGAGTGATGATTCAGTTGGCCGCGCAAACGGCCGGGGAGCGCGCCTCGCTTCCCCAACTGGCCCGGGCCACAGGCGCTCCGGAGAGTTTTCTCTCCAAGGTGTTGCAGGCCCTGGCCCGCGCCGGCCTGATCTCTTCCCGGCGTGGACAGGCGGGCGGTTTTCGCATCGCAGCCCGTGGCAGCGGGGCCTCGATGCGCGACGTGATCGAGGCCATCGACGGCTCCATCTGCCTCAACGTCTGCCTCATGCATGGCCGGTCCTGCTCGAGAAAGGCCCACTGTCCCGCGCACCCGGTTTGGGAGCAGGCCCAGCGCGCCATGCTGGATGTTCTTTCCAATACGACTGTCGCGGCACTCGCCGCACCGGCATCGTCCGCTCGGCCCGACCGGAGATAGCCGCCCCCGGCGCAAGTGCGATTTGCCATTTCCGGGTCTCGAGTGTTTCAATCGGGTTATTGAAACAGGGGTGCTCCACGCGTTGTGGGGCTGAGAAATACCCTCGAACCCGATCCGGATAATACCGGCGTGGGAAGTTTTCTCCGGCCGAGCGGCCAAGTTCCAGCCCTCGCTTCGCGGTGCAAGCTCCTTTGTTTCAGGTAGTACCGAAACGAAGGGGACCCATGCAACCAGCCGCATCCACCACAATCTTCCCCATTCGAGCGCCACGATCGCGCCGCGCGCACCACCGTCTCGCGGAGGCCGTCCTGCTTGCCTCGGGCCTGCTCCTGCCTCTCGCCGCGCAGACAGCGCCGCCAAGCCCCACTCCGGCTCCGCCGGCGGGCGCACAGCCCGCGGCTCCCGCGCAGCAGAAGCCCGCTCCCGTCACTACCACGGTCATCGTTCACGGCGAGATCGAAGACAACTACCTTCCCGAGTCCGTAACCGTAGGCACTCTGGACGGCGCGCAGATTCAGAACGTCCCCATTTCGGCCTCGGTCGTCACTCGCGACCTGCTCAACGACCAAGTCTCGCGGCTGCTCTCCGACGTGATCCAGAACGACGCTTCCGTCGGCGACGATTACGTGCCGGTAGGCTATTACGGCGACTACCAGATTCGCGGGTTTCCTCTCGATCTCGCCACCGGCCTTCAAATCGACGGCATGACCATCGCCGGCGAGCAGGACGTTCCGCTCGAGAACAAGCAGGGCGTCGAGTTTCTTCATGGGCTTGCCGCCGTGGAGAGCGGCGTGGCTTCGGCAGGCGGCCTGATCGATTACGTGACGAAGCGCCCGGCCAACATCGAAGCTGTCGATTTCGCCACCGATCATCGCGGCTCGGCCTCCGGCGCCATCGATCTCGGCCGTCTCTTCGGCAGCCGCAAACAGGTGGGCGCCCGCCTGAATCTTGCCGGCGAGCGAATCGTCCCGTACATGAACGACACCAACGGCTGGCGCGCCATGGGCGCCGGCGCGGCCGACTGGAAGATCGATTCGGCAACCCTGCTCAAGGGCGACTTCGAATATCAGCACAAGACCGAGCGCGACGGCAGCGGCTATCAACTGCTCGGCGGCACGACCCTGCCCGACCTCGGCCGCATCTATCGCTCGACCATGCTCGGCGATCAGTCCTGGGGCCCTCCCGACACCTACGACACCTTCAACACCAACACGCGCCTCGATCGCACCTTCTCGTCATCGTGGGCAGCCTTCGCCGCCGCCAGCTTCAGCCATTCGCTCATCCAGGACAACGTGCTCTACGTCTACGGCTGCTATTACGAGGCGGACTGCAACTCCGGCTCCGCTCCCTATCCGTGGTTCTTCGCGCCCGATGGAACCTACGACATCTACGACTACCGCGACCCCGGCGAGCTGCGCATCGACGCCGAGGGCGAGGCGATGGTCACCGGCCACATCCACTCCGGCGCCGTCACGCAAGACATTACCGCCGGCGGCGCTCTCTTCCTCCGCAGCGTGCACCAGCCGGGGTTTTATTCAACCGCCAACCCGGTTTCGCCCGACGGCGTTGTGCAGGACGGCGCCGTCTATACCTACGTCGGCTCGGACAACATCTACGAGCCCATCACCGAGCTCCCCGCGCCCGGAAACATCAATTCCCTCGAGGACCCGCTTGAGTCCGCCGGCCCGCGCCGCCTTTGGGAAGACAGCCATCAATCCTCCGGCGTGATTCAGGACCGCGTGCATCTTCCCGCCCACATCCAGCTCATTGCCGGCGCCCGCTACGACTCGCTGCGCGACCACAACTACTCGCTCTGGGCCACCGACCCAGCGACGCCGCCCACCGTCACCGACAAGCCCATCTGGCTGCCCCAGTTCGCCGTCACCTACAGCCCCGTCGAGAACCTCACTCTCTACTCGAACTACGGCGTCATGCTGTCGCTGGGTCCGCAGGGGCCGTTCTGGACCGACAACGGCAGCCAGTTTCTCGCGCCGTTCTTCACCCGGCAGGCCGAACTCGGCGCCAAATACGAGCCTGGCCAGCGCATTCTGCTCACCGCCGCGCTCTTCCACATGCGCGCGCCGTTCTTCTATCCAAAGGTGCTCGCCGGCGCTGATGCCTTTTGCCCCAGCGGCAGCGCAGGCGATCTCTGCTTCGAATCCGAGGGCCGCGAAACGCACGACGGCATCGACCTGAACGCCGAAGGCAAAGCCGCACGTTGGCTGCGCGTGAACGGCTCGGCCGAGGCCATGAACGCTACTTCCACCGATACCGGCACGCCGTCCTTCGACTCCAAACAGGTCATCAACGTGCCCCACCTGCATGCGACGGTGTTCGCCGATGTGACTGTGCCGTACGTTCGCGGCCTCCACCTGATGCCCGGCTGGAGCTACACCTCGCGCAAGGAAGCCACGCGCGACGACGCGGTGAGCGTCCCGAGCTACAACCTCTTCAACCTGGGCGCGCGCTACACGCTCGGCGGCGAGCAGGGCCGCCTCACATTCCACATCTACGCCGACAACATCGCCGACAAACGCTACTGGTCCGACACCGGCGCCAGCTATGGCGACACATTCATCTGGCTGGGCGCGCCGGCAACTGTGCGCCTCTCGGCCCACTACACTTTCTAGTTCTATGACCGTGTATTGTTGTACAAACGTTCGGGTGCCCCAGGTTCGGCGCGTCTCTGTTTTTGCGCCTAACCTGGGATCGCACGAACCTCGAACGAAACAGAATCAATCGGTCAGAGATCAGAGTCGCTGAACTGAATGGCTAACGAAGCTGCATTAAGCGCAACCGCCAAAGCACACGGCATGGACGGCACGCTGGTCGAGCCCGACTGGCCGCCGCTCACGCTCGCGGAACTGCGCGCGCTCTTTCTTCGGTTCCCCGATCTCGGTGAGCCGGCGCGAATCCTCACCGTCAGCCCGCGGCCGTTCTCCGCGGCGGGAATCGTGGCCACGCGGAACGAACGGGGCCCCCACGGACAGGCCTTTGTCCGTGGGGTGGAGGGGCGCGTCTTCGTCAAGCGCCACCATCGCGCGGTGCGCGATCGCGAGGGCCTGCTCGAAGAGCACCGCTTCCTCGCGCATCTGTTGGCTCGCAGCGCTCCGGTGCCGCGCGTACTGGCTTCCGCATCGGGAGAAACCGCGATCGAGATCGGCAACTGGACCTACGAAGTCCACGAGACGCCTGCTGGAATCGATCTCTACGAAGACGCCATCTCCTGGACCCCGTTTCGCTCCTCGGCACACGCGCAATCCGCCGGCGCCGCTCTGGCGCGCCTTCATCTTGCCGCCCGCGACTTCGCCGCTCCGCCGCGCAAACCCCAGCCGCTCGTCGTCAGCTTCACCATCTTCGCGGCCGCCGACCCGGCCGCAGCGATGAATCGCTATCTCTCCGCGCGGCCGTCGCTCGCCAGTCACGAGGCCGCGCACACCTGCGCGCATCAGGCCCTCGAACTTCTAGCGCCGTTTCACGCGGAGCTTGCGCCGGCGCTGCCCGCGCTGCCGCCGCTCTGGACCCACAACGACCTGCACGCATCCAACCTCTTCTGGAGCGATGCGGGGCCGGAGACTAATCTCAGCGCACGCGCCACGGCGATCATCGATTTCGGCCTAGCCGACCGCACCAACGCCGTCCACGACCTCGCCCACGCCATCGAGCGCAACATCGTCGAGTGGCTCTTGCTGGTGAACGATCCGGCCCACCCGGACACCGTCCCGATCCACCTCGACCATCTCGAGGCGCTTCTCGACGGATACGAGTTCGTTCGCCCCCTCGCGAACGAAGAGAGAGCCGCGCTCGCGCCCATGACTGCTCTTTGCCACGCCGAATTCGCACTGACTGAAGCCGACTATTTCCTCGGCGTCCTGCACTCGGAGGAAAAGGGAAGACTCGCCTACGGCGACTATCTCGTGGGCCACGCGCGCTGGTTTCGGAGCGCACCGGGACGCAGCCTGCTCGATGCGCTGCGCGAATGGGCGGCACGCCGCAAGCCATGCGGGCACGCGGAGACAGCGCAATGATCTGGACGATTCTTTCAAAATATCTGACGGCCAACGCCGTCGAAATTGCGGCCTTTCTCGCTACGGTAGCCGGTATATGGCTCACGACGAAGCGCCTCCTTATCTGCTGGCCGGTCGTGCTTCTCGCCGATTTCCTCTACTTCGTGGTCTTTTACCAGGCGCACCTGTTCTCCGACGCGCTTCTGCAAGCCTTCTTTGTTGTCTTCACGTTTTACGGTTGGTGGCACTGGTGGCGCGGCATGCGCGAAGAGGGCGAGGTTCGCGTGGCTCCGCTCGGCAGAATTGCTTGCGTGACAGCGCTTGGAGTTGGCGCGATCGGAAGCATGGTTCTCGGCCGCACGATGATCTGGGTCGGCGGTTTCTTCCACGTTCCTGTCGCTCTACCGCATCTTGACGCCACCTTGGCCAGCTTCTCGCTTGTGGCCAGTTGGTGGGGCGCGCGCAAGCATATCGCGAACTGGTGGCTTTGGATTGTCGTCGACAGCGTTTACGTCGGTGAGTACATCTACAAGGATCTCTGGTTGACAGCCGTTCTCTACGCCGTTCTCGTCGGGCTCGCTGTCCTCGGCCTCATCGACTGGCGCCGCGCCGCGGCAAATGCCACTGCCTAAACCGCGGTTTGCACCGCGTTGCGAAGCGGCTCGCTCTTCATGTAGCGGCGCAACTCGTCGGCTGCGGTGCGCAGGGCGCGCGGCGCGAACTGCGGCGTTGAGCCGGCCACGTGCGGCGTGATCAGCAGATTCGGGCAGATCCATAGCGGATGGCCTTCGGGCAGCGGCTCGGGATCGGTCACGTCGAGCGCTGCGCGAATCCGCCCCGACTGGAGCGCCTCCACCAGCGCATCTGTATCCACAATCGGACCCCGCGCCGCATTCACCAGCAGCGTGCCTTGCCGCATCAGCTTGAGTTGCCGCCGGCCGATCAAGCCGCGCGACTCCGCCGTCGCCGGCAGAATCAGCACCACCACTTCGGCGCGCGGCAGCAGCTCGTCCAACTCGCTTACCGCGTGCACTTCGGGCTCCTTGCGCGGCCTGCGCGCCACACGCAACAGCTTCACCCGGAACGGCGCGAGCATGCGCTCGATCTCCTGCCCAATCGCGCCGTATCCGGCCAGCAGCACCGTCTTGCCGGTCAACTCCTCCAACATCACCGGCGGGTACATCTCGCGCGTGTCCCCGGAGATCTTCGCGTATTGCGCGCTGGCTTCGAAGCGCCGCTTCCACGCGCCCGACCGCTGGATGTCGAGATAGAGCGGAAGATACTTGAGCGACGCGAGAATGGCCGAGATTGTCCACTCCGCCGTCGATGTGTTGTGCGCTCCGCGTGCGTTGCAGATGGTTACGTGCGGCCCGACCGTTCCGGGAATCCACTCCGTGCCCGCCATCAGCGAGAGCACCAGCTTGACGCCGCGCAGCCGCGGCCAGGTGCGCATCGCCCGCGCAGGGGAGGGATCCGGAATCCACACCTCGATCGTGGCGTCGTGATCCATCTTGTCCGACACCGGGATCAACTCGACTTCGGCAGGGAACTCGCCGAACAAGTCTGTGGACAATGTAGCTGGGTATCCGACTCGCAGCATGGGATTCAGGTGCCCGGCCGGCCCGGGCTTGTTGATTTCATGTTACTCGAAGCCCGCCGCCGCGGCGGCGATCGTCGCCGGCGATTGACTCATGCTTTCGCGCACGCGAGACTGTTGATAGCGGCGTCCGCGGCAAACTCGCCGCGAGCCGCGGAAATGACACCGCACCGGATCGACTCATGCGCCTGAAAGCAAGAAAGACGTGGTCCCAGCACCAGCTCGCCGTCAAGCTGCGCGTCGAAGGCGGCGACGAAAAGGGACTGCTGACCTTCGAGCGGCGGCGTCTGCTCATCCACGCGGCCAAGACGGCCCTCGCCGCGGCGCTTTGCTGGTGGCTGGCGCTGCGCTTCGGCCTGCACGATGGCTACTGGGGCGCAATCAGCGCCATCATCGTCCTGCAATCGAACGTGGGCGCCACCGTAACCGCCTCGCGCGACCGGCTGCTCGGCACGCTGATGGGCGCCGCGTTCGGCTTTGCTTTTTCCGTCTACGGCGCGCCGCCCTGGAACTACATCCTCGCCGTGCTCTTCGCGGTCATCGTCTGCGGCTTGCTGGGAATGCGCGACAGCTCGCGTCTGGCCGGCGTCACCATCACCATCATCATGCTGGTTCCGAAAGCCGGTCCACGCTGGGAGCTAACGCTGGATCGCGTCGGCGAAGTGCTGCTCGGCATCGTGGTTGCGCTCGCGGTTACCACGCTGGTGCTGCCCGACCGCGCGCGCGTCTGGCTGCGCGACGGCCTGGCCCAGCAATTCCTCCTGCTGGGCGCTTTCTTCGAGGCCATCCTTGAAGGCTTTCGCGGCGCGCCGTCGCAGATCCTGCCCACGCTGCGCGAGGATGTGCGAGCCCTTCTCCGCCGCAACAATCAGCTCCTTCAAGCGGCGCGCAACGAGCCGAGCGGCCCCGGTTGGCGCGAGGGATTATCCATGCTCTCGCAGTTTGGCCGCGAGCTCTTCGACGCCCTCGTAGCTCTCGACCTCGCGGTAAAAGACAGCCACGAGGACCGCTTTGCGCAGCAACTGGAGCCGGAGCTTCCGCGCCTGGCCGCCGACATCCGCACCGGCTTCAATCATGTGGCGAGCTGCGTGCACAAATGGCGTTTCCGCGCGCCCCTCGCGGGCGTGAGCCTGGAGCAGGACATCGCCGATCTCGAGTCGCGAATGGATCGGGTTCGCCACACCGGCATCGGATTCTCCCAGGCCGAGATTCTGCGCGTCTATGCCGTGCAATTGCATCTGAAGCAGATCGCGCGCTTACTGAACGAAACCCGAATTGAGACCGGCCGCGCGGTCGGTGAGCAGATCGAAGGCGCCGGGAGTGCCTAGCGTCTGTTCCGGCCTCACACCGCCAGCAAGTCGGTGTACACCGCCATGCCCACCACGGCATCCGCGCCCTGCGCGTCCAGCGCATCCACTTCTTGCCGGCTGCGAATGCCTCCCGCGACGATGAGCTGCCGCTGGGTCAGTTTCCGCAAGCGCGCGGCCACCTCCGCCGGGAAGCCCTGCATCGTGCCCTCGGTATCGACGTGCGTGTAGAGGAAGGCCGCGACGTGCGGCTCGAGCTGCGGGATCGCTTCGTCGGGCGTCAACTCCACCTGAGCCTTCCATCCCTTCACTGCAATGCGCCCATTCTTGGTGTCGATGCCGGCTACCACGTGCTCCGCGCCGACGCTCGAAGCCAGCTTGGCCGCGAACGCGGTATTGACCGAGCCATCCTGCGAGAACAGCGCCGACCCCACGATGACGCGCCGGGCGCCCGCGTCGAGCACACGGCGCGCGCTCTCGATCGAGTGGATCCCGCCGCCCGCCTGCACCGGCAATCGCTTGGCGATCTGCTCCACCAGAGTCGAATTGTCTCCCTGCCGCATCGCCGCGTCCAGGTCGATCAACTGCACCAGCGGATAGCGCGAGAACTTTTCGATCCAATACTCGAAGTCGTCGAATGCCAGGCGCAGTTTCTCGCCCTGCACAAGCTGCACGATGCGCCCGCCCATCAAGTCGATCGAAGGAATCAGCATGGCAGCCTCACCGGCACGCCGGCGTGTTCCAGCTCTTCTTTGAGCGCACGCGCGCTCTTCACGCCGAAGTGAAAGATGCTGGCGGCCAGCGCCGCATCGGCCTTGCCGCGCGCGAAAACCTCGGCGAAGTGCGCCACCGTCCCCGCGCCGCCCGAGGCGATCACCGGAATTCCGACCGACTCGCTCACCGCCGCCGTCAACTCGCAATCGAAGCCCGCGCGCGTCCCGTCGGCGTCCATCGAGGTGAGCAGAATCTCGCCTGCGCCGCGCTGCTCGGCCTCGCGCGCCCACTCCACCACGCGCCGTCCCACCGCCTTGCGTCCGCCGTGTACGAATACCTGCGCCTCGCCGACAGGATCTGCGGCCTTTGGATCGCGGCGTGCGTCAATCGCCACCACCACCGCCTGCGCGCCGAAACTCGAACCGATGGCCGTGATCAGCGCGGGATCGGCCAGCGCGGCGGAGTTGATGCTCACCTTGTCGGCACCGGCCTCGAATACCTGCTCCGCGTCGCGCGCCGAGCGGATGCCTCCACCGACGCAGAACGGCACAAAAAGCTCGAGCGCCGTGCGCCGCACCGTATCGAGCAGCGTCTTGCGCCCTTCGTGCGTGGCCGTGATGTCGAGCAGCACGATTTCGTCGGCGCCCTCGCGCGCGTGCCGCGCGGCTTGCGTTGCCGGGTCGCCCGCATCCACCAGGTCGACGAACTTCACGCCCTTCACCACGCGGCCGCCATGCACGTCGAGGCAGGCGATGATGCGCTTGGTCAGCATGATTCCCTCTTCCCTAGATGCCGCTCGATCGTTGCCCCGAGCTCTTCCCGCTCCTCGCGCGTCAAGGCGTAGCCCGGAAATGGGATGCTTCGATTGGCCGTAACACAGATCAACGAAATCTTCGCGTCTTCCACGACTTGCTCGACCTCCGTCCAAAGCACTTTCTGCTCGCCGGCGCCGGGCGTCGTAAAGACGATTCGCTCGTCGCCGATCTCGATCGTCGCGCTTCGATCGCTGTCCGGCGACGGAAACATCTCCCGGTAACTCTTGTGTGCGGAATTAGCCCGCGCCGCCGGGATCGCGATGGAGAGCGCAAGAAGTACGGCGCCGGCGGCGAGACACTCCACGAAGAACTCGCGGCGATCGAGCAGGTAGAAGACGACCGCGCAGGCCGCGCAGGCGATCGCCAGAACAGGAACGACCCTTGAGGTGAACGCCCACACCATCCAGCGGCCGAACGTGCGGCGCATTTCAAGGCTCCGAGCCGCCTTGAAGTCCTCCAGCGTAAGTGTGTAGGTCAGGCGCATCCTGGTCCTCCGAGGAAGTTGTGGAGAATTTTGAGGCCCGTTTCGCCCGATTTCTCGGGGTGAAACTGCACGCCCATCACGTTGGCGCGCTCTACGGCCGCCGCGAAAGGTTCAATGTAGTGGGTCACAGCGGCGGTATCGGCGGTGACGGGCGCTTTGAACGAATGCGTAAAGTAGACGTACTCGCCGGGCTGAACGTTCTTGAGCAGCCGCGAGCCCGCGCGTACTTCCAGCGAATTCCACCCAACGTGCGGCACTTTTTCGGCGCTCTCGGCAAAGCGCGTGCACGATTCGTGGAAATGCCCCAGGCCCGCCTGCTCCGGCGCTTCGCTCGACCCCGCATAGAGCCACTGCATTCCCACGCAGATGCCGAGGAACGGCACGCCCCGCGCAATCGCCGCGCGGATCGCGCCGGTCAGCCCTGTCGCATCCAGCCGCTCGGTCGCGGCGAAATGCCCCACGCCCGGCAGCACAACGCGCTCAGCGGACTCGACCAGCGAAAGATCGCCGTCGGTCACCACCGTCTCCGCGCCCAGATGCCGCAGCGTCTTCAGCACCGAGGTCAGGTTGCCGGCCTTGTAGTCGATGACTGTAACGCGCATCACAGAAGCCCTTTCGTCGACGGCAGCATCTTGCCCAGTTGCTTGTCGCGCGAGCAGGCCACGCGCAGCGCCCGCGCGAACGCCTTGAAGATTGCCTCGATCTTGTGGTGGTTCGAGCGCCCGTACATCGTCTTTACGTGCACATTGGCCCGCGCGCCGCGCGCGAAGCCCTCGAAGAAGTCGGTCACCAGCTCGGTCTGCAAGTCGCCAACCAGCCGCACGCGCACCTTGGCGTCCACGGCGAAAGCTGCTCTCCCGCTCAGGTCCACGGCGGCAACGGCGAGCGTTTCGTCCATCGGCATCACGAAGTAGCCTGCGCGCAGAATGCCGCGCTTGTCGCCCAACGCGCGGCCGAACGCCTCGCCCAGCGCGATGCCCACGTCCTCGACGGAGTGATGCTGATCGACATCCAGATCGCCTTTGCAGGCGAGGTCGAGGTCGAATGCGCCGTGCCGCGCGAACAGCTCCAGCATGTGGTCGAAGAAACGGATGCCGGTGCCGATTTTGTACCGGCCCTGGCCTTCGATCGTCAGCTCAATCTCGATCTGCGTCTCGGCTGTATTCCGCACAATCGTCGCCGAACGCGCGCGCCTGCTCACTGTGCTGCTTTTCTTCGCCGTCATCCCGCCTCGCTTTCGCCGCGCAGCGCGGCCAGGGTCTCGTTCAGCGCCGCAATTGCCTGTCTCATCTGCTCGCGTGTCCCAATCGTGATGCGCACGCGCCCGTCGCAGCCCGGATCGCGCGACCGGTCGCGCACCAGCACACCGGCCGCGCGCATCCGCCGCACGAACTCCGCGTGCTTTGCGCCGATCTCCACCAGAACGAAGTTGGTACGGCTCGGCCAGCGGTGCACGCCCGCCGCATCGAGCGCCGTCTCGAACTCCGCTCGCGCCGCCAGAACCTCGCCCACATACCAGTCGAGATAGGCCGTGTCATCCATCGCCGGCGGCAGGCAAGCCAGCGCCAGCGAGTTCACGCTGTACGGCGAAAGCACACGGCGAACCCAGCGCATCAGTTCGACGGGCCCGGCAAGCAGCCCCAGGCGCAACCCCGCCAGCCCGTAGGCCTTCGAGAAGGTCCGCGCGACAACCAGGTTCGGCACAACCCCCACCAGGTCCATCACCGTCTCGCCGCAGAAGTGATAGTAAGCCTCGTCGACCAGCAGCACGGCCTGCGGCGCGCGGCGCGCCAGCTCCAGAAGTTGCTCGCGAGTCGCAATCGATCCCGACGGGCTGTTCGGATTGGCGACTGCAATGATCTTGGTTCGCGGCGTAATGGCTGCCGCCAGCCGCGCGAACGGAAATTGCAAGTCGTCCGCGGCCTGCACGGTGACCACGCGTGCATCGGTCGCTGATGCATACACCTGGTACATCGTGTAGGTCGGCACGGGCAGCAGCAGCTCGTCGCCCGCGTCGAGAAACGTTTCGAAGAGGACGTGAATCGCCTCGTCGACGCCGTTGGTGAGCGCCACCTGTTCCGGGCGCAGGCCCAGATGCCCGGCGACGATCGCTTCCACGGGTTCTCGTTCGGGGTAGCGCGTGAGCGAGCCGGCCGAGATCTGCGCCAGCGTTTCACGCACACGCGGCGAGCACTCCAGCGTGTTCTCGTTGAAGTCGAGCCGCAGCGCGTCGCGGCTGCCGAGCGGAGGGTGGTACTCCATCATCGCCTGCACACGCGCGCGCGGCGTGGGAGCTTGTGTTGTGACCGCTTCAGCCACGGGCTCTCCTTTCTCCGCCGGCTTTGCCGCCGAGCCGCGTGCGGATCGCCTCGGCGTGGCCCACGAGTCCTTCGGCCTCGGCAAGCAGCGCGGCCTTCGGTCCCAGTGCGCGGATGCCCTGCGCCGAATACTCCTGCACGGTGATCAGCTTGACGAAGTCGTTCACGCTCAACCCTCCGCGCACCCGCGCCATGCCGCCGGTGGGCAGCGTGTGGTTCGGGCCGGAGATGTAGTCGCCCATGGGCTGCGCCGACCACCTGCCGACGAAGACCGAGCCGGCATTGTCGACCCATTCCAGATCCTTGGCGGAATCGACCGTCAGGTGCTCCGGGGCGAGCCAGTTCGCGATGTCGCAAACCTCCTCGTACGATCCGGCGACAAAGACGTAGCCGTTCCGCTTGAGCGCTTCGCGCGCCACGGCGTTGCTTCGGCTGCGCTCCTTGGCCTCGGCAATCACGGCCTTCGCCAGATCGTCGCGCGTCGTGACAAGAATCGCCAGCGCTTCCGGATCGTGCTCCGCCTGCGCCACCAGGTCGCTTGCAATGTCGGCCGCGCGCCCGCGGTCGCTCGCGAGCAGGATCTCCGTCGGACCGGCCAGCATATCGATCGCGCAATCGAAAGCAACCAGCTTTTTCGCCGCTGTCACGTAGAGATTGCCGGGGCCGACGATCTTGTCCACGCGCGGAATGCTCTCCGTCCCATACGCCAGCGCGGCCACGGCGTGCGCGCCGCCCAGCCGGTAGAACTCTTCGATTCCGACCAGATGCGCGGCGGCAAGCGTCTCCGGCGCTGGCTTGGGAGAGACTACGACGATCCTCCGAACCCCGGCGGCCTGCGCGGGGATGGCCGTCATCAGCAGCGTCGAGGGCAGCGGATGCCGTCCGCTCGGCACATAGCAACCGACGGAATGGAGCGGGCGCACGAGCTGGCCTGCCGTCAGGCCCGCCGCCATCGAGGCGCCCCACGAGGCTGGCATCTGCCGCGCGGCAAAGCGGCGAATCTGCTCGGCGGCCGTGGTGAGCGCGTCGCGCATCGGGGGATCGAGGGCCTTCCACGCCTCAGCCATCTCTTCGGGAGTCACGCGCAGCGCATCGGGCCCCGGCAGCCCGTCGAATTTCGCGGCGTAGCGCACGAGCGCGCGGTCGCCGCGCTTGCGCACATCGCCCACGATCCGCTTCACCGCGGGTATGACCGCGTCCAGCGCCGCGCCGCCCCGGTTTCTGATCGCCGCCAGCGTCTCCGCGGCCACCCGCTCGTTCCGTCCCGTTGTCCGGATCAGTTTCATCGTTCGTCTCTTTCTAAACCGGAATTCTCACAGGGTCGAATGCAATATTTCGCACCGGGCCGATTCCAGCATGACCAAAGTCATACCGGAATCGGGCGTAGGCCCTCAGAGCACCACCTTGTTCAACGGATACTCCACGATTCCCGCCGCCCGCGCCGCCTTCAGCCGCGGAATCACGTCGCGAGCCACGCGCTCATCGAGGATCGTGTTCACCGCCACCCACTCCGAATCGCTCAACTGCGAGACCGTCGGCGAGTTCAGGGCCGGCAGCACCGCCAGCACGCTTTCCAGGTCCTCGCGCTTCACGTTCAGCATCAGCCCCACCTGCGCCTGCGCGTCGATGGCCCCGCGCAGCATGAGCGCGATCTGGTCGATCTTCCGCCGCTTCCACTCATCCGCCAGCGCGGCTTTGCTCGCGATCAGGTGCGTCTCGCTCTCCATCACCGTGTCGATAATCTTCAGGTGGTTGGCCTTCAGCGAGCTGCCGGTCTCGGTCACTTCCACAATGGCATCGGCCAGCATCGGCGGTTTCACCTCGGTCGCGCCCCAACTGAACTCCACCTTCACGTTCACGCCCTTCGCGGCAAAGTAGCGCTTGCTCACTTCAACCAGCTCGGTGGCGATGATCTTGCCTTCCAGGTCCTCGGCCTTGGCGTAGCCGCTGGCCTCGGGCACGGCCAGCACCCAGCGCACCTTGCGGCGGCTCGTCTTGGCGTAGGTCAGGGTCGTTACGCTCTCCAGGTCGAGCCCGCTCTCCACCACCCAATCGATCCCCGTGAGCCCCGCGTCCAGCACGCCGTGATCCACGTAGCGCGCCATCTCCTGCGCGCGGATCAACATGCACTCGATCTCGCTGTCGTCGATGGAAGGAAAATACGAGCGCCCGTCGGCGTAGATGTTCCAACCCGCGCGCTTGAACAGCGCGATCGTCGCTTCCTGCAAACTGCCCTTGGGAATTCCCAGTCGAAGCTTGTCAGCCACGGTTCACCTCCGCCTTCTGGCCTACCGCAATCGGCCGCGTGAAGCAGCTCACCGTGCCCTCGTGGCACACCAGGCCGTCGCCCTCCACCTCCACGCGGAACAGCAGCGTGTCGTTGTCGCAGTCGGTCGAGGCCGAAACCACGCGCAGACGGTTGCCGCTCGTCTCGCCCTTCATCCACAGCTTCTGGCGCGTGCGGCTCCAGAAGGTCACAAAGCCGGTCTCCTGCGTCTTGGCGTAGCTCGCCGGATTCAGGAAGCCCAGCATCAGGACCTCGCCGGTGCGCGCATCCTGCACAATCCCCGGCACGAGGCCATCCATCTTGTCGAAGTCGATTGTCGTTGTCTTTTCGGTCATCGTTTTTCCAGTCTTGGGTTTGAGTTTGTGTCCAAACACGAAAAACCCGCCAGCGGAATTCGCCGGCGGGCTGGGGTGTTTCTTTCGATCTCTCTGGCCGTCTAGATCAGGCCATAACAGTCCGCCGGCATGGTTGCCCCATGATGATGGTGATGGGCGTGATGGCGGAGATTCTGCATCTCTTTTCAAGTTACGGGCAAATCCCTGCGCTGTCAAATCCTTTTCTCGCGCGCGTGCGTGGTGCCGTGCGGCGTGCCGGACGCGCCCGGCGCGAGAGACCTTTCTTGACGGCATCCGCTTTTCCGCTATGCCGAAAGCATGTCGAGCGGAACTTCAGCAAGGTTGGAGGCTGTTAGCCGAATCGGGCAGCGGCAAATCGGTCGCGCGATCGACGAATTGGAGACCGATCCGATGGCGGGCGGTGTCCGTAGCAAGCGCCAGGCCGTTTGACCGTTTCCGCACCCCTGCCAGGCTGAAAAGTCACGGCCACCGGCAATTCCGTCAGACTAGCGCCAATAAACCGGCGTGGCCCGTCCACGATGTTGTTCTCCCCAGGATTTCCTTTGCGCGGGGGCCGACCAGGCGCGACAATAGCGGAATGAAATGGCTCCGCCTTCCCGCCCTAGCTCTGCTGGTTCTGTCCTGCTCGGCCCCTCCACTTTCAGCGCTCGACCGGCAGCCGGCCGGCGTGTACCACGCGCGGCGCATGGCGCTGGCGCAGAAGCTCGAGGGCGGCGTGGCCGTGCTGTTCGCCGCGAATGAATCGGAACTCGATTTCATGCCCTACCGTCAGGACTCGGACTTCTACTACCTGACCGGCTGGAACGAGCCGGGGGCGGCGCTGATGATCGTGAGCGAAGCGCCGCAGGCGGCCTCGCCGCGCGCCTACCGGGAGATCCTGTTTCTGCCGTCGCGCAACCTGCGCCTGGAGAAGTACACCGGCGCGAAGATGGACGCGGCAACGCCGGGAGTGGAAGAAGCCTCGGGAGTAGACAACGTGGAGCCGATGACCGAACTGCCGGCGGAACTGGGCCGGATGGTGGCGTCGGACCGCTCGCTCCAGAGCAAGCTGTGGACGCAGCCGGATACGCCGGAAGCAGCCGCGCTGTTGAGCTTTACCGCGGTCACGCTGGGAAACACGGCGGCGCCGCGGGCGCACGATGTGACCAGCCTGACGATGCCGCTGCGGCAAGTGAAGGACGACGGCGAGATCGAGCTGATCAAGAAGGCGTCGGCGGCATCGGTGCTGGCGCAGCGCGTGATGATGCAGTGGTGGGTGAAGCCGGGGATGACGGAACGCGCCATCGCCGGAGCCATGACCGCGGTGTGGATGGAGAACGGCTGCGAGCGGCCGAGCTACTCGCCGATCGTGGGCTCGGGGATCAACTCGACCACCCTGCACTACTCGGCCAACGACCGCACCATGCAGGACGGCGACATTCTGCTGGTGGACGCGGCCTGCGAGTACTCGATGTACGCGGCCGATATTACGCGCACGGTGCCGGTGAACGGGCACTTCACGGCGCGGCAGCGGGAGATCTATAACATCGTGCTGGGCGCGCAGAAGGCGGCCTTCGATGCCTTCGTGGCAGGCAAATCGACGCTCAACGACCGCGACCGCCAGGACCCGAACTCGCTGGACACCGTGGCCTACAACTACATCAACACCCATGGCAAGGACCTGCACGGCCAGCCGCTGGGCCAGTACTGGCTGCACGGGCTGGGCCACCTGATGGGCATCGACGTACACGATCCCGCGAATTACCCGGTGCTGCTGAAGCCGGGAATGGTGTTCACCATCGAGCCCGGAATCTACATTCCCGAAGAGAAGCTGGGCGTGCGCATCGAGTGCGACTTCCTGGTGGGGACGGATGGAAAGCTGATCGACCTCGACGCCGGGCTGCCGCACACCGCCGACGAAGTCGAAGCCGCCATGCAGGCAGGCAAGGCTCAGTCGAAGTAGGCAGGGCATGGACCCACGCGACGAGATCGCGCCCGATCAACTCGACGCGCTGAATCGCGCCCTCGGCGAGCAACTCCTTGCTTGTCTCGACGAGTGCGCGCGGGGGCGGCGGGGATTGTTCTCGGCGTTGGTGAGCGAAGACAGCGATGCGGGCGCCTGGCCCGAGGCGGCGCGGCTGCGCGAGCTGGCGGTTGCCCTGCAGAACGTTCTTGCCCAGCAGGGCGAGCGCAACGCGCTTTGCGACGAGTTCCTCGACCTGTGCACGATCGCCGGCGAAAGCCATCCCGGGGAGCGCAAGCTGGCGCGGGCGTTCCTGGAGCGGATCGAGCGCGGTGAAGTGGGCACGCCGACCGAAGAGGAGCGAAAGCCCTGGTGAGGCGGCTCGGACTCCCGCGCCGGCTCGGCGTGCGCCGCTGGCGGATTTAATCGGTTATGGTGAGCGAAACATTCTGGTGCTGCTGCTCACCGGTGCTTGCGCCCGTGCCGGTTATCTGGATCACGTAGCTGCCGGGCACGGCAGAGTTGCGAATGACGCTGTTGCAGCCGGCGGCGAGGAACGAGGCTGCCGAAAGCGCCAACACAAGCGCCATCGTGAGCAGCCCGTTGTTCCGCCGGCGCAGCCGCCAGAAGATGCATCCGAAGCCGAGGCCCAGCGGCAGCAACAGGCTGGCCAGCGCCGCCGTTCTCCTCCCCGCATGGCCGTTCATGGCGGAGGCGCTGCCGCTCTGCGGTTTGTTGGCGTCGATGGTGAGTTGAATGCTGGCGCTTCCGCCAGCCGGGAGCTCTGCGCTGGGGCTGGAGAAGTGGCATGTGACTTCGGCGGGAAGCGATGCGCAGGCCAGGCCAATGGCGTCGGTAAAGCTGCCGTTCGAATTCAGGTTCACGGTGACGGCGGCGTTCTCGGAAGTCGCGACGGACACCGAGGAGGGCGTGACCGCGAGACTGAAAGGAATCGGCGTGCCGGAGACGGTGAACGCTGGCGAAGTCGAGGAGCCATGGACCGCGTCCCCGCCGTAGGCTGCGACGATGATGTAGGTCACGCCCGAAATCAGGTTCGGCGTCAGCGTAGCCACGCCGCTCGAGTCGAGCGCGGCGGACCCGAGCTGGGTTGTGCCGCTCGTAAACGTGACCGTGCCGGTGGGTGCGGAGCCGGAGCCGCTGTTCGACACCGTGGCGACGAGAACGACCTGCGGGTTAGCTCCGGTGGTCAAGGACGAGCCCACGCTGGTGGTGGTGGGAATCGGGCCAATCGTCTCGTTGACGGCGCTCGAGGCGCTGGCCGAATTGGCCGAGTCGCCCGAGTAGCTTGCTGTAAAGGAGTATGTGCCCACGGCAAGCGTCGAAGCGGAGAAAGCGGCCGAGCCGCCGCTCAGGTTCGCGGAGCCGACCGCGGTCCCGTTGACCAGGAAGTTGACGCTTCCGGTAGGAGCGGCGCCGTTGCTCGTCACCTTGGCGGTGAACGTGACGGGAGAATCGACCAGCGCCGGGCTAGGCGAGACCGTGAGGGCGGTGCTTGACGTGGCGAGCGAGACGGTCAGCGGCACTGTGGAGGACATACTGCCGGCATCGTTCGCATCGCCGCTGTAAGTTGCGACCATCTGGTAGGAGCCAGGCGCCAGCGCCGGAGTAATGACCGCCTTTCCGCTGCTCACGGGCGCGCTTCCCAGTTGCGTGGTTCCGGCGGTGAACGTAACCGTGCCCGAGGGAGTGGAGGCGCCGGCCGCGACCTCGACCGTCGCGGTGATCGTCTCGACCACACCGGCGAGGCCCGGACTCGGCGCGGCCGTCACCGATGTGGACGTTTGCGCCAGGTTGACCACTTGGCTGACGGCAGACGATGTGCTGCCGCTGTTGCCGGAGTCGCCCGGATATTGCGCGGTGATCCGGTGCGTGCCGATTGCGAGCGTCGAGGTGGTGAATGTAGCCACGCCGGGATTGCCGCTCAGCGTCCCGGAGCCGATCTGCATTGCGCCGTCGAGGAAATTCACCGATCCCGTGGAGGTGGCTGTGCCGCCGGGAGCGATCGTCGCGGTGAAGGTGACGGCGCTCCCGGAATTCGACGGGTTGAGGCTCGAGGTCAATGCGGCGGTCGACGGCGCCTGAACGTCCTCGGTGAGGAGCGCCGAGGTCGATCCCTGTATCTGCCTGGCAGAGTCGCCGCCGTAGATCGCGGTGATCTGGTGCTGGCCGGCCGCGAGCGCCGTGGTGGAGTAAGTTCCCGTTCCGCTGGCATCGAGCGTCTGCGCGGCGAGGGTGGTGGCGCCGTCCATAAAGGTCACCGTGCCGTCGGGCATGACTCCCCCGCCGCCGGGAACCGAGACGGTGGCCGTGAAGGTGACGCTCTGGCCCACGGCGGAGGGGTTGGCGCTGGAGGCGAAGGCGACTGCTGTTCCTTCGAGAACGGTCTGCACCAGCGCCGATCCGGAGCTGCTGGAGGAGTGCGCCGTATCGCCGCCGTACGTGGCGACAAGCGAGTGCTGGCCGACGGCGAGCGTCGAAGTCGAGAATGTGGCGACGCCGGACGCATTCAGCGCGAGGCCCGACGCCAGGGTCGTGGTGCTGCCGCCGAAGGTGTCGGCAATGCTGACCGTGCCGGTCAGGTCTCCGGTTCCCGCTCCTGTCGTGACAGTGACCGTGAAGGTGACGGCCTGTCCGAATCCGGATGGGTTGGGGCTGGAAGCCAGCGTCGTCGTGGTCCCGTTGACGGGATCGGCGGTTGCGACGAGTTCGATGCTTACGGGCGAGTTACGCGCGGGGATGCCCGGCTGCGCGTCCCCGTTCACTGCGATGACATGCGTTTCCGTTTCATTGGCGGGCAGCGTGGGGCTGCCCGCCGGAGCAAAGACCGCGCCAATACTGCACTGCGCATCCACGGCCAGCGACCCGCCGCTGCTGCAGGAATCGGCGAGCGTCGCGTCAACGCCGGAGTTGGTTCCGGGAACGAATGAGACGAGTTCGAGCGCGGCGTTGCCGTCGTTCTCCAGCGGCTGCGAAATGGTCGCGGATGTGTCACCCGGCCGTAACGCCGCGCCGACGTTGAGGGCGATGAAGTTAGACTGCACCTCGCGGACCACCATGTCGAGGGCGTCGGCCACGTAAAGGTCGCCGCCCGCATCGAGGAACAGGCCGACCGGCTCGTCGAGCTGAACCGGCTGAAACCGGCCATCGAGGTAATAGCTGCCGCAGCCGTTCTGGGCCACGAAGGAGATAAGGCCGGTCGAAGCGCTGATCTTGCGAATGGCGGCGTTCGGCGTCTCCGCGATGTAGATGTTTCCGGCCGGATCGACCGCGACGCCGGAGGGCGACCATACGTCGGCCTTGCTGGCCGCGATCGGAGTAGACGTGCAGGCTGTGGCGCCCGCGTTTCCGGTTCCGGCAAGAGTCGCGATCGTGCTGGCCGGCGTGATGGCGCCGCCGACGGCCATCACCTCGCGAACGCGGTGGTTGGCGGAGTCGGGAATCACCATGTTGCCGGCCGCGTCGAAGGCCACGGCGTAAGGAAAGTTCAGCTCCGCGCCGATCGCCGCAATGCCGTCGCCGTTGTAACCGCCGGTTCCGATGGCGTTGGCGAACCCGTTGCCCGCGACCGTCGAGATCGCGCCGGTTGCGGCAGCCACTTTGCGGATGCGGTGGTTCGACGTGTCGGCGATATAGAGGTTCGCCGCGGCGTCCAGGGTGACGCCCTGCGGCCGATTCAGTGTGGCCTGGGTGGCCGCGCAGCCGTCACCTGCGGCGTCGGTGCTCGCGCCGCAGACCGTGCCGGCGATGTTGCCGGCGACAGTGCCGATCGCGCCCGTAGCCGCCGAGATCGCGCGGACCACGTTGTTGCCGCTGTCGGCGATGTAGAGGTTTCCGGCGCCATCGAACGCCACACCGCCGGGGCTGTTCAGGGTGGCGCCGGCCGCGGGTCCACCGTCGCCGGTATACGCGGGATTGCCGTTTCCGGCAATCGTGGAGATAATGCCCGCGCCCGCGCAACTGGTTCCCTCAATGGTCGCGCTGGTCGAGCTGGCGCACACCATGCGGATGCGGCTGTGCAGAGTGTCGGCAATATACAGGTTGCCCGCGCCGTCCACGGCCACGCTGCTGGGAGCGTCAAGCTCGGCCTGCATGGCGGGCCGGCCGTCGCCCACCGAGGTGTAGAGACCGTATTGCCCGGCGACCGGCACAAGGTTGCCCGAGACCAGCACGCCGAGCCCGCCGACGCCCGTACCGGAGAGATAGGCCGTGCCGAGGACCGCCTGGCCGGAACCACCCGAGGGCGTGCCGACAAGCACCACGGCGCCCAACCGCGGGCCGGGCACCAACGGCGTGAAGGTGACCGAAGCGGTGCAGGCCACGCCCTGTGCGAGCGTGGCCGAAGCACAATTCGCCGCGCCCGTGCCGGGGGCAAAATCGCCGCTGGGCGATCCCACGGTAACGATGCGCTCACTGCTCACAGTGCCTGCAACCGACGCCGTCACCGGAACAGCCTGGTTGCCCGTTATTGAGCCGACGGCTTGCGGGCCGAATTGCGCGTGGGAGCTTGCGCCCGCCAGCAGCAGCGCCAGGACGCCGGCCAGGACGACGCGCCTTTGCCCTGTCGCCGGGAACCGTGCCGGCGCGGTCGGCTGCGAGTGATCGGCCTCTCGTTGTTCCGGGATCCTTGCCCGCTGATGTTTCCCAGGGAAGATTCGATCCGTCACGCGGCTCATGTGCGACTCCGTTTGCGGCCTCTCCGTGCCGATTTCCCCAATCCGGGTGCAGATTCCCCCAATCCGGCTTGCTCTGCCCGGTTTCTCGACGGGCGCACTCGCGGCAGCATCAACGGACGAAATCCGCAGGAGGGCCAACGCGGACGAGCGGCGCCAGCGGACTGGATCGCGGCGGTTGCCGTCAGGCCCGGCTCAAGGGTAGCGACTTATCCTCGCATTCATTGCCTCGATGCCGGGATCGGAAATCGCTCAAGAATCGAAGGACCGTCGTCTTTGAAACTGCGCCTCCCAAATCGGGATTTCTCATGAACTTTTTCAAAGGAAGCTGGCGCGGGTAAATCCGCAGCCGTGTCAATCGCCAGCTTCGCTCCTGCGATGGACGCCGCGATCGGAGGTCCTGGCGGGTGGCCGAGGATTGCGCGGGGGGGGGCCTGGGGTGAGGTGTTGCGATCTTCTCAGATTGTAGCTACAATTAACTTGTGTTCGTTTGGGATGAGACAAAGCGGACGGCCAATCTGAAAAAGCACGGGCTGGACTTCAAAGACGCCCATCTTGTTTACGAAAACCCGGACAAATGCACCTATGAAGCCGGCTACAGGGGCGAGCACCGGTTGATGGACCTTGCCATGGCGGCGGTCCATGGAAGGCTTCTGACGTTGATCTACACCGAGCGCGTCGGGGATGTCCGAGTCATCTCATTCCGGCCCGCCAGCCGAGAGGAGCGCGAACAGTATGAACGAGACAAAGAGTGAAACCGACTGGAAGCGCGTTCTGGCTTACAAGGAAGGCGACGCGATCCCTTACGAGCCGGAAGACGGCCCGTACGACCCAAACGACGCTGAAGCCGCGCGCGCCTTTTTCGCTCGTGCCGACCTGATCCGTCGCGGCAAAGTTGCGCGGCGCGGTAAGCGCGGCCCGCAAAAGGCGCCGACGAAGAAGCTGGTCTCGCTACGGCTGTCGTCCGAGGTGATCGATCACTTCAAATCAACAGGGCGGGGCTGGCAGACGCGGATCGATGGCGCGTTGCGGGAGGCGATCAAACGCAGGGCGTAAATCGAGAACGAATTAGAAAAGATGAAGATTCCGAAGTTTGAGAACGAAGCCGATGAAGCCAACTGGGCATACGAGCACCGCGAGGATTTAGCCGCGGCGTTCCTGCAAGCTGCACAGGAAGGCCGGGTCCGTCAGGGAACATTGAAGCAGCGAGGCATCACGCCCCCCACCACGATCCGCCTCGCTTCCGAGGACATTTCCCGCGCCCGCGCACTGGCCGAGCGCCGCGGCCTGCGCTACCAGACCTACTTGAAAATGCTGATTCACGAGGCGCTGGAACGGGAGGAGAAAGCTAGCTAGAAGCTGTCTCATATCCACCGGCCCCGGACCGCAGACCCGGATTGATGGGGCGTTGCGGGAGGGGCCAGGCGCAGGTATAACAGTGGTTTCTGAATGGTCATAGGATCAGGTCTGTCTTCATGAGCCCTTTTAACTGCTCAGAGATTTCTTGAAACTCGTTGGTGAGCTGCTTGACCAGGTCGAAGCGCGCGTCCTGAACTTGAAGGGTGATTTTCGACTTGGCTTCGGGATTGGATTCATTCGCTTGCTCTGACCGAACAAAATCCAGACTTCCCTGTATTTCGAGACCTTTTTCGGCAACGGTCTTGAAAAATTTGTCGAACTTCGCTTGGAACGCACTGTCGTTGAATGGGCGAGTGATGAACTTCGTGTGGGATAACGGCAGACGAAGCTTCCGTACAGCGTAGAACAATGTATCGTCCGTTATGGGATCCAACTCACCCTTCTTGATCTTGAAGATCGGGTGAAGTATGCACCACACGTCTGAGACCAGTGCATGGATCTCGTCCCATTCGAGTTTTTTCTGATCGCGAACCCACTGCACCTGTTCTTTCTTCCACTGCCGACGAAATACCCACCAAGCTACGAAAACACTGCCCGCAGTTGACAAGAGCGGGCCGATCCAGGGCGCAAGTGAACTGATCCACCATCTCCATCCTGGTTCTACGAAGGCTTGCTGGCATAGCGCGGCGGCGGGCGCTTGCGCCACCCGATCAACGAGAACGCCGACCATCGAAGTAACGTGAAGGATCATCGCTCCCACCTTGCATCCCGAGAAGTTGCTCCACAGGTTAACACCGTGCGTCCCTTCCTGAATGGAGCGTCCACAACGCGGCCTACCAGATCCGCTTCACGCCGTAGCGGTCGAAGATGGTGTCGATACTGATCAGTGGCGTATCCAGCTCCAGCGACTGGGCGGCGAGGAGACGGTCGAAGGGGTCGCGGTGGTGGAAAGGCAGCAGCGCCGAGCGAATGGCGTGGAGCGGGTGAACCTGGAGAAAGCTGAACCCTTCTTCGCGCACAACACGGAGGAAGTCGGTCACCAGAACGTGCGGCGGCATCTTGCCCTTGTTCATTTTCAAGGCAATCTCCCACGGAACCACTGGGGAGATCAGAATCTCGTTGTCCGCGTCGGCGATGAGGTCATGACCGGCCGGGCCGAGTTTCTCGGGCTCGCCGAACCACCACAGCGCTGCGTGAGTATCGAGCAGCAGTCTCACAATTCGGTCTCGTTGGGACCTTTTCCATCAATCAGGATGTCGAACCCGTACTCCCGCAACTCCTCGTCGGTTTCCAGCGGCTTGAAGACGTCATCGGAGTAGTGATATTGCCCCGCATATTTGCCAGGAATACGCTTGCGTTTGGGCGCCGGCGCCGCTTCGGCCACGGTCAGGCGCACGGCGGGCTTTTTGCCGCGGGCGATGACGACCTCCTTGCCCTCCTCGGCCTCGCGAAGCAGCCGAGCCAAGTTGGTCTTTGCCTGCCGGACGGTGTAGGTCATGGACTCAGTATGGTAAGCCTGCGGAATCCAGTCAAGCCGAGAGGCCAATTAGACTAGATAGGTTATGGCCACACTGAAAGCCGTGCGCGGGACGCGCGATCTGCTGCCGCCGGAGACGGAGCTTTGGAACCGCATCGAGGCGGCGGCGCGCCTGGTCTTTGCCCGCTACAACTTCGGCGAGATCCGCACGCCCATCTTCGAGGAGACGGGGCTCTTTGCCCGAGGCGTAGGCGAAGAGACCGACATCGTTTCGAAGGAGATGTACACATGGGAGGACCGGGCGCGAGCGCAGTCGGAGAAGTCGCAGTCACTGACGCTGCGCCCGGAGAACACCGCCGGCGTGGTGCGGGCATATATCGAGCACAAGCTGGGTGAGACGGGTCAGTTGCAGAAGCTCTACTACATCGGGCCGCAGTTCCGCCGCGAGCGGCCGCAGAAGGGCCGTTACCGCCAGTTCTGGCAGATCGGGGCCGAGGTAATCGGGCCGCAGTCGGCGGGCAGCGAAAGCCCGCTGCGCGACGCGGAAGTATTAGAGATGCTCGCCACGCTGCTCGACGAGCTGGGGATCAAAGGGTGGACGCTCGAGCTGAACTCCGTGGGGTCCTCCGCGGACCGGGCGCGTTATAACGACGTGCTGCGCGCGGCGCTGGCCGAAGTTGCGCCGAAGATGTGTGCCGACTGCCAGCGGCGGGCGGTGACGAATCCGCTGCGGGTGCTGGACTGCAAGGTGCCCGAGGACCAGCCGATCATCGAGGCGCTGCCCAAGATCGGCGAGTCGCTCGGCGAGGACTCCCGCGCTCACTTCGCCCAGGTCATCGCGGCGCTCGATGCGGCCGGCGTGCCCTACAAGCTGAATCAGCGGCTGGTGCGCGGCCTCGACTACTACACGCGAACGACCTTCGAGTTCACGCACGGCGGGTTGGGCGCGCAGAACGCGCTGCTCGGCGGCGGGCGCTACGACGGGCTGAGCGAGGCCATCGGCGGGCCCAAGGCGCCGGGGATCGGATTCGCCATCGGGCTGGACCGGCTGGTGCTGACGATCCAGGCCCAGGAACTCGTCCAAAAGGCTGCCCCACCGCAGGTGGCCGACGCGTATGTTGCGCCGCTGGGCGAAGCGATGAACGCCGCCGCTCTGGTGCTGGCCCGCGAGCTGCGCCGCGCGGGGCTGCGGGTGGAGTTGGGCGACGGCAGCTTCCGGCTGAAGAAGTCCTTCGAGGCAGCCGACAAAACGGCCCGCTGCATCGTCATTCTCGGCGAGGACGAGCACCAATCCGGTATCCTGACTGTGAAGGACTTCGCCACGGGCGTGCAGACGAAGGTGCCGCGCGCGGATTTGGACAGCTTTCTCAGTCAGTGAGCGCAGGCCTGTCTGGACTCATGCATTCCCAGGTCTCAAGATCGAGACCTGGGGCACCCGCGAGGGCGGGGCATCCGAGGCGAGCGACGCTCGGAGAAATGCAGGTCCTTCAACCTCGTTCGACGCACAGAACGCGCCGAACTTCGCTCAGGATGACAGTTCTTAAGCTGTAAAGGAATAGGAATAGTGCTCGACTTTTTAGGCAATCTCGAACGAACGCACTTGTGCGGCACGCTGCGCGCCGCGGATGCCGGCAAGCACGTGGTGCTGATGGGCTGGGTGAACCGCCGGCGCGACCACGGCAGCCTGATCTTTCTCGACGTCCGAGACCGGAGCGGCATTGCGCAAGTGGTGCTGGACCTCGACCTGACGCCCGAGGGCCATGCGAAGGGCGAGCAGGTGCGGCCGGAGTACGTCGTTGCCGCCGTGGGCAAGGTACGCCTGCGCGCGCCCGACGCCATCAATCCCAAAATGCCCACCGGCGAGGTCGAGATCGAGGCCACCGAGCTATTGGTGCTGAACGACACGCGGCTGGCGCCGTTTTCGCCCGCCGAGGAGGCAATCCAGAACGAGGAAGTGCGGCTGAAGTACCGCTTCGTGGACCTGCGCAGGCCGGAGATGCAGCACAACTTCAGGCTGCGCCACGACATTACAATCGCGATTCGCGAGAGCCTGAGCCAGCAGGGATTTCTGGAGATCGAGACGCCGATCCTGACCAAGTCCACGCCCGAGGGCGCGCGCGACTTCCTGGTGCCCAGCCGCGTGCATCCCGGCGAGTTCTACGCACTGCCGCAGTCGCCGCAGATCTTCAAGCAGATCCTGATGATCTCGGGCTTCGACCGTTATTTTCAAATTGCGCGCTGTTTCCGCGACGAGGACCTGAGGGCCGACCGGCAGCTTGAGTTTACGCAGGTCGACCTGGAAATGAGCTTCCCCCAGCAGGAGACGGTCTTCGGCGTGGTGGAGCAGTTCATGAAGGCAGGCTTTGCCGCGGCGGGCGTCGATCTGCCGGTTCCCTTCCCACGGATCAGCTACGACGAGTCGCTGCGCCAATTCGGAACCGACAAGCCGGACCTGCGGTTGCCCGGCCTGACCGACGTGCGGGCGGCCTTCACCGATGCGGACCTGGCCACGCTGCAGATCGATCCCGCGCTGCCCGTGGTGGCGTTGCGCATTCCCGGCGTGGGCGAGCTGAGCCGCAAGGAACGCGAGGAGAACCATCCGCTCTTCGACCTGAAGAAGGGCGCGAAGTTTATCGACGACTTCAAGCGCCTGGCGAAAGGCTTCCCCGAAGCGGCTGTAAAGGTGCGTGAATTGGCGGGCGCGGCCGAGGCGGACTTTGTCATCGTCGTCGCCGGCGACCCGGCGCACCATATCAAGGCCAGCGATACCAAGTTCCCCGGACGGCTCTCGGAGCGCGAGATTAACGTGTACGCCGCTGCGGGCAACTTCCGCGCCGAGCTGGCGAAGAAGTACGCCGACCGGCACGGGGCGTTTCGGATCACGGACGAGGCTGTGCAGAAGGCTGCCGAGCGGAGCACATCGAGCGATCTCATCGACGGCTCGAAGGCCTTCCATCCCATCTGGCTCACCGACTTCCCGATGTTCGAGTACGACCTGGCGACGGCGAAGTGGATGCCGGCGCACCATCCGTTCACCGCGCCCATCGAAGCCGACATGGCGAACCTGGTCAGCGATCCGGCCAGCGTGCGCGCCAACTGCTACGACCTGGCGATGAACGGGCTGGAGCTGGGTTCGGGATCGATCCGGATTCACCGCAAGGACGTGCAGCAGCAGATCTTCGCCTCGCTGGGCATCGGCGAGGAGGAGGCGCGGGCGCGGTTCGGCTTCTTCCTCGACGCGCTGGAGTACGGCACGCCTCCGCACGGCGGCATCGCGCTCGGGCTGGACCGCATCGTGATGCTGCTGGCTGGCGCGCCCAGCCTGCGCGAGGTGATCGCGTTCCCGAAGACGGCAAAGGCCATCGACCTGATGGCCGAAGCGCCGACGCCGGTGAGCGAGCAGCAGTTGAAGGAGCTGCACATTCGGGTGGCGCTGAAGAGCTGACGTTCGCGCCGCGGTTTATACTCAAGCTCAAAATCTCGCTGGCGACGCTTGTTCCGCCTGGGGCGGCAGTGCGTTGAACACACTCGCGCCGTAGGGGGCAGGAGCACGCCGAGGGAGTGTGTGGCATGTGCGCATCCACCATAATGCAAGCCTCAACGGCCAGCCGCGAGCGGCTTCTGAAGACCCTGCGTCACGAGCAGCCCGACCGCGTGCCGATCGATTTCGGCGGCAGCTCGGTGACCGGGGTCCATGCCAGTTGCGTGGCGGCGCTGCGCGACTACTATGGCCTCGAGAAGCGTCCCGTCCGCGTGCACGAGCCGTCCCAGATGCTGGCCCTGATCGAGGAGGACCTGCGCGCCGCGATGGGCGGCGACGTGGTGAACGTCTACCCGCGCAACACCATGTTCGGCTTTCCCGTGGAGCGGTGGAAGAGCTGGAGCCTCAACGGACTCGAAGTGCTGGTTCCCGGCGACTTCAATACCACGACCGACGAACGCGGCGACACCCTGATCTACCCGGAGGGCGACACGGCGGCGCCGCCGAGCGGCCGCATGCCGAAGGGCGGCTACTTCTTCGATGCGGTCATTCGCCAGGAGCCGGTGGACGACGAGAAGCTGAACCCGGAGGACAATCTGGAGGAGTTCAAGCCCATCGCGCAGGCGGCGCTGGACCACCTGGAGCGTGCGGCGCGCGAAGCCGCGGCAACGGGCGCCGGCGTTCTTGCCGGATTCGGGGGCACGGCCTTCGGCGACATCGCGCTGGTGCCGGCGCCGTTCCTCAAGCATCCCAAGGGCATCCGCGACGTGGCGGAGTGGTACATCTCCACGCGTAGCCGCCGGGACTACATTCACACGGTCTTCGAGCGCCAGTGCGAGATCGCGATCGAGAACCTGGGGCGCATTCACTCAGTGGTCGGCGACCGGGTGCAGGCGGTCTTCATCTGCGGCACGGACTTCGGAACGCAGACATCCGCATTTTGCTCCGTTCAGACTCTGCGCGACTTGTACTTCCCCTACTACAAGCGGGTAAACGACTGGATTCACGCGCACACGCCGTGGAGGACCTTCAAACACAGTTGCGGAGCCGTGGCGAAGTTCATCCCCACGCTGATCGAGGCGGGATTCGACATTCTGAACCCCGTGCAGTGCTCAGCCACGGGCATGGAGCCGGAAAAGCTTAAGGCGGAGTTCGGCGAGCGCATCGTCTTCTGGGGCGGGGGCGTTGACACGCAAAAGGTGCTGCCCTTCGGAACGCCCGCCGAGGTGCGGGAACAGGTCCTGCGCCGCTGCGAGATCTTCGCGCCCGGCGGCGGATTTGTATTCAACACCATTCACAACGTGCAGGCGGGCACGCCGGTAGAGAACATCCTGGCGATGCTCGACGCGGTGCACGACTTCAACGGCGGGCGGTAGGGCAAGGCCGCGGAGTACGGCCGGCAAGTGGGAGCGCCCGGGCAGCGCGAACGGTTCGCTGGCGGGCTTGGGAAGCACGCCGCGATTATGGTATATTTTTCAAGGTGCATGAGGCTTTTGGGGCCCGTGCGCAGGCCGCTCTGGACTCACTCGGCTGCGGCTCTCCAACCCCAAGGACGCGTAGCTCAACTGGCAGAGCATTCGGCTCTTAACCGACAGGTTGTAGGTTCGATTCCTACCGCGTCCACCAATTGAATTCAGAGACTTACACCGCTTCATTACTCCCTTAACATCCTCAGAATTAGCCAACTGTGGGGACTTTTGTGGGTACCCCCCATCAAAACCCTGCGCATTTGTGGGCGATTCTGCGCAATCCAGATCTCCATAATTGACCGTGTGTGCGTTTTCAATTTTTGCCGTAGCACGCTGCTTGCCTGTCGGCTTACCCACGTTCTGCAACCCATGTGGGGACTCTTGTGGGTACCCCTCGGCCCGTCCTGTCTTCTGGCCGGATTCCGCAGTCGCCGTGGTCGACCGTACCCTGACTATGGACTCCAGAGCATGGCGCTTCGCTTCCATGCGAATGTGGCTGTAATGCTTGAGCATCTGCTTGGAAACGTGCCCAGCGATATCCATGATGGTCTGATCGCCAGCGCCGCTTTCCGCAAGGTCGGTGATTAGGGTGTGCCGGTTGTCGTGCCAGCGGCCCTTAACCTGGGCATTCGTGCGCACGTTATTCCACGCCGTCTTAAGGGTAGTGACAGGGCGAGTAGGGTCACTCGGACTCGGTTTCCCGAAAGGAAAGACGTACCATTCCTTACGAGGCTTTCCGAACTTCTCTTGATACCAGCTGACATACTCGGAGAAGACCTCCAAGAGTGTCGAATTCAAGGGAATCGTTCGTCCTTCGCCCGCTTCTGTCTTGCTCTGGCCCACTGCCAGGTAATTCTTGGTGAAGTCTAGCTGACCCCAAGTCAAAGTCCTGATCTCGGCGTCGCGCATACCGGCGTTGAGCGCCAGCGTCAACGCGAGATAGATGTGCGGGGAGCGAGCCTTGCGGGCCTCATCCAGCATCCGGTCCTTTTCCGCCGGGGTATAGGCTTTTCCGACTGTCTGGCGAACCTTCAGCTTGAGCATCTTCCTTTTGCGGAGGCGGATTCGGAGCAAATCGCCCGGATCGCCCAGGATGCGAAGCAGAAAGCCCACTTCTTCATTGACGCTCTTCGGTGCGGCGCTCTCGCCGAGGCGCGCATTCTGGTAGTGAATGATGGTAGCCTCGTTGAAATCGACAAGCATCTTGCCGCCAAGAAGTTGCTTCAAATGATCGATTGCATATTCGGCAAAGCGCGCTGACTGAGGCAGGCGCAATTTGTAGGCATCAAAATACTCGTCGGCCATGTCGCTGAATGTACGGATGCGCTCGTGACGCAGGTCGGTGAAGTTGTTGAAGCCAGCCTCCAACTCGCGTTTGCGCTTCTGCTCGGCCCCTTTGGCAACGGTTTTCGAGGGAGACTTTGAGGATTCGCGGATGCGCCGTCCGGCAAACCAGAACTCGTACCACCAAACATCACCGCGCCGGAAGAGACTCATCAGAATGGCTCCAGTTCTCCTGCTTACGCTCTTTCTGGAAGGAAAGAGTCAATCGAGGATGCGCGCCGGATCGTGCGCACATCCAGAAACATCTTTTGCGGGCCGGTTGCAGATGCGCCTTCCAGAGGCAGAAAGCCGTACCGCGCATACCATCCTGCCTTATCGGGATAGGCGTCGGTGATGATACAGCGGCAGCCAACTTCGTCGGCCACGCGCAGGGTGATTTTGAGCGCCTCCGCTATCATGGCGTGGCCCAACCCCCTGCCACTGAAACGCTTGTCCACCGCCAGGCGCGCCAGCAAGATCAACGGCAGGTCGTAGGGAGGCAAGCCGCGCACATACTTCTGGGGAAAGCGGTCGCGGGGCACACTGGATGTGGCCAACGTGAAATAGCCCAGCACGGTGCGGGGCGCGGATTCGTCCACCGCGGCATACGTTACGCCGATAGACACTTTCTCCTGATTCGTCCACGCATGGCGCCTCAGATAATTGTTGAGCGGCTCATCTCCACAATCGAAGTTCTCAACTTCGTCGAATTCTTCGAGACGACGGATCGTGACTGCCACGCTATTTCCTCATGGCCCGAATGAGGGCGTTGGTGGGTTCAGCCGGCTGCCCGGATGCAAGTTCAGCAAGGCTCTCCAGTTCCTTGTCCGTCCATTGAACATCGACGTGCGGCAGGGTCACTTCCGGGGCAACGCGCTCCAGGCGGGGGAAGAGCAGAATTTTTCGCTCTCCTGTCGAACTCTCACTGACGATGCGATGTCCGCGCTTCCGCTCCGAGACAGCCCAACGGAGCAGTGCGAGAGCATCAGAGAGAAAGTCCGTATTGCTCGTCATTTGCAGTTCCGCCTTGAGGACCCTCACCATGCTGTCTTCCGAGGGCGCGAGGTCGGCTTGAAACTTTGTTTTACGAGGCGTTGGAGTCTTGGCCGGGAGCGTCGCCGCTTTCTTCGATTTTTCTTTGACCGCTTGGGGCATAGGAGTCCTCCTGACACAAGTATACTCCGATTGCATCGTAAAATCGAGTGTCTTTCGATTCATGGTGCGTTCCTGGGAATTCCGTTGACGTGGTTAGGGGCCTCTGCGGTGATCTGCGCATTTTCCTCATCGCGATCTTCCGACCGGCTCGATGCTTCTCACGGGCTGGGGCATGAATCGTTCGGCGATATTCTCGCCGCCGCTCGGCTGGGCCTGCTCCCACCGGGTCAGTTCTTCCTCGGCATAACGAACCAGGGAACCGAATTTGCGGAATATCGGCCCACGGTTCTCCAGCCGCCACCGGCGCAGAGTGGCAAGGCTGATGTGCGTTCGTTGCGCCACTTCGACTTCAGTCAGGAATTGTGTGCTCATATTTGATTGAATCCTCATTTGCTTTTTTCAGGAACTGTCCGCCAGATTATGTTCTTGCAGGACGCCTACAAACCCGCCTTCGCCAAGCCTGCCTCAATGCGACCGCCAACCAACTTTTCTCCAGAATGCCCCGCACGGTTATGTTTTTGTGCCTGGTATGAGCGAAGCCCCTCCACTCGTTCTGCGGCGAACATTTGCACTTTGCGCCGCCCTTTTTCCACGCCTATTCCCCATCTCCACCATCACCAACGGCACGTACATAGCATACCATATAACTGACAGCATATATGTAATAAATCTGAAATCGAAATGGTTTCCCCATAGATCTCGTTTCTGCCTCGCGCAATTGAAATTAGGGCGCGTTCACATTAATGTCAGGGCCTCAACGATCAGTGTGAGGCGACGGAAGGCCAGGAAGGCGGTGTCGATTGTTTCGAATCTATAGAAGGATCGGTAACGGCAAACGCCAATTGCGCCTGGAGGGCTTTGCGATTCCCTTTGACGGTCTTCTCAAACCGTGTCGGTCCTGGGATCGCGCATTGGGCTGTTAACCGGCCAATCTCTGCCCATTTTTCATTCAGGTGGTGTGTAGTTTCCGTATTACGGCGATGATCTTGGAGAGGCGGTTGGCAAGTCGGTTGAGGCAGGATCGTGCTGGACCGTTTGGGGTTGATCGACTGAACAGCTCCATAGCATGTTGCGTGGCGAGCAAAGAGTCGATGAGCCCTTCAAGGCCTTTGTGCGCGGGCGTTGATGAGGTTTTTGGATGCGGAGCCAGATGCCTGGGTTTGGAACGAGCCAGTTGAAACTCCCGTTGGAGATCGGTCAAGGTCACATCGACATAGCGCATGGTCATGCGCGGACTGGTGTGGCCGAGCAGTTTCATCACGGCAGCAAATCCCATGCCGGCGCGGAGCATTTCCGTTCCGTAGGTGTGTCTCATTTGGTGGGGGACGATGTCTATCGGAAGACCGACAGAGTGGCAGACCATATGCAGGTAATCGCGGAGCCTGGCAAGGAGACCTACTTTGGTTCCAGACCATGCCAGCAGCTTTCCATCGGCAGGCAGCGTATCCAGCGAGCGGAAGAAGCGCAGTCGGTAAACGAGATCACGGACGAAGGCATCAACAGGTACCATGCGTTCGGTTTTGAGTTTACCGAGAGGGACATGAACAGCCCACTGATCAGGACCGGTAGATCGCAGGCAGTCATAAGATAGGTCAGCGCATTCGCTGATGCGCATGCCGGTGTGGCGGAGTAATAAGAAGACGTTTCCGCCCAGGTCGTTGCGGCGAAGGCACTCTTGCTGTAGCAGTTGATCCTGCACTGCGGTAAGCGGCCGTGGCAGACTCTGCGGTGTGCGGGGGATATCTTCGCGGCGCAACAGATGGGCGAGTTCAGGAAGTTTGCTTGTCCATGCCAGTTCGTTGAAGACGGCGCGGAGAGCGATGAGACGGGCGATGCAGGTCGCGGTCGCAAGGGGAGGAATCTGCGCACGCATGCGTGACATCCATCCGAGAGCGTGGGGATCGCGGCGCAGTTGATCGAGACTGGTAACTTCAGGATGGTCGGCTGCCAGATAGACGAGGAAGTTACGCACCGCTATGTTGTAGTTGCGTGTGGTGGAGGAACTGAGTGCGGTGGAGAGCGATTCGACGGCACGCGCGAAGGCCGGCGCCAGGGGATGCTGGAGCGGAGGGCGGCACCAGCGCTTCACGACGAGATCCTCGATTGGGGACGGATGCACTGTGCCGCAGCGCGGGCGTACTGAAGGTAAACGTCCTGCGGTGAGACCTGCACATAGTGCAGGGTGGTTTGGATGTCGGCGTGACCCATCAGTTGCATCAACGCGGGCAGGCTGATGCCGGCGCGCACCATATCGGAGGCGAAGGTGTGCCTGAAGCGGTGCGGGTTGGCCAGTTGGATGCCGGTGGTCTGGCGATGGTGACGAAACAGGGAACGTAATCCCGCGGGTGTCATGCGTTGGCCGCGTGCGGGCCCTTTCAGCACAACGAACAGTGCGGCGGAACATGGATCGGGCCGTTCTAGGCGCAGATAGTGATCGATCAGTTGCGTGGTCTCAGGTGCGAGCGGGAGGAAGCGCAGCTTGCTGCCCTTGCCGCGCACGCGGAGTTGACCTTCGGAAAGCAACACGTCTTCCGGGTTAAGAGCCAGTACTTCGGCGGACCGGAGTCCATGCATGAGCATCAGGCCCACGATGGCGAGGTCGCGGGCGGTGCGGAAGCTGGCCCAGAAGCACGCCACTTCATCGACAGAGAGAGGGACGATGGTGAGCTTGGGTTCCTTCACTCTCAGTCTGCTGAGTTCGAACCTGGGCCGACCGATGCCCAGCGGCCTGCGGTGCAGGTAGATCTGCTGGAAGCCCGGCGCGGCTTGGTAGGTTGCGTCTGGGAACTCGTTGCGGATGGCACGATCGGCACAAGCGACGCGGTCGTTGATGGTGGCAGCAGAAGGCGGAGGTTGCCGGCTGGACTGGAAGCGCAGGTAATCGAGCAGGGTCGAATCAGCGAGGTCTTCCTTGAAGATGTCGCCGGTGTGGTGAACGCTCTCCCACCAGCGCACGAAGTGCAACAGGCTGTGTGCGTAGCTATACAGGGAGGTGTTTGCGAGGCGGCGGACATACTCGCGGTCCAGGAAGCGGTTGATCCAGGCGACGCCCCGGCCGGTCAGTTGCTCGACCACTTGATACGGGCTGTGTGCGCCCGATGGGGTTTTCTGGTGGATGACGCGGAAGTTCATGGCAGAGCGGCCTCCACGAAAGACTGGAACCCGAGCGCATCGCCACCCTGGACGAAGAAGGAGTTGGGATCGTGTCCTTCTGGCAGGAGGACGCGGCGGGCATCGATACCCTTCGCGTCAAGGCGATGGGCCAACTGCTCGGCGGCCAGCTGCCCGCTCTGGTTGGCATCCATGTCGAAGGTGAGATAGACAGTGCGCGGACCTTCGCACAGTTGGTGGAACTGGTCCGTGTTGAGATGCGTCCCCAACGAGCAGGTGACGTTGTGAAATCCCGCCTGCCGCAATATGGCATAGTCGAAGAGGCCCTCGACCAAAATCACCTCGGAGAAACGCCGGACCTTCTCCCATGCATACAAGCCGCCCTTGGCGCCGGGCATAAAGCGATGTGCGAATGCATCGCCGATGCTGCGGCCGTAGAGGTTGACGATGTGTTCGCCCTGACGCAGCGGGAAGACGATGCGCTGATAGAATGCGTCGGAGCCGTTCACGTTGAGCAGGCAGGCTTGCCGCAGCAGATCGAAGGAGTAACCCAGAGCCGTGAGATGACGGCGCAGACTTCCGCCGGGGGCGTAACCGATCTCCAGTTCCCTGATCAGGGTGGGATCGTGCACTCCGCGCCGGTTGAGATAGCTGAGCGCCTCAGGGTAGTGATCGAGTTGCTGTCGATAGAAAACGACAGCCGACTCAAGCACGGCGGAAGCATCGACTGCAGGAGTAGTCTGCGGATCGAGATGGGCGAGGCTCTGGCGGAACGACAGCCGGCGCGACAACTGGACAAAGCGAATCAGATCGCCGCCTTGGCCGCAGCCATGGCAGTAGAAGACATTTTTACGCGTGTTCACATAGAACGAGGGCCGGGTTTCCTCGTGCAACGGACAGAATCCGACGAACTCGGAGTGGCCCGCAGGATGACCAGTCCAGTGATGCTGCCGCAGATACTCCAACAGCGGCAGTCGCCGCTTGAGTGCTTCGACGTCTTCGCTCACGGCGCTTTTTCGCCTCCGGAGCCAAGCGTAGGAGAACGATGCCGGCAAGCCCAGGCAAGGATGGTGGGTGAAAAGGTTTTTTCTCAGAGACGCAAAGGCTAGAGGTTTTTGAGAACCGGAGTGATCCAGCGCAATGGCCCTGCTTCGCCATCGGTCGGATGACTGCGCGCCAGCCAATGAGCTACCCGGGTTACGGTCTGACTGAGAAAGGAATGAGCCAACTGGGTCGCGTCCAGGCCGCTCGCCCAGCGGCGGACAGTGGAAGGATCAGGCAATCGATCAGGGTCTTGAAGCTTGGGCAATGCCTTCTCCCACGAGCAGTGCTCCACAAAGCGCTGCCACAGTGCCTGGCAGCGCGCCAGCAGGCTGTAATGCGTGTAGGGAAGAGAAAACAGCGGAAGGAAAGTGAAGGTCGTCCCACAACTGGAGCAACGGCCGCGATGGACCCAAATCCAGTCGTGATGCTCGTCGTGGGCCTGCTTGCGGCGCCGTCCGTGACCAATGATCGAATCTCGTTCACAAACCGGGCATCGGCGTAAAATGATCTCGTCGCAGTCTTCTGCCCAGTCGGTCGCAAGCCTGTCCGGCCCCGCGGAAACTGAGACAAAGAGGATCGTATCTCACAGGGGTTCCGCCTCTGGCTTCGACCGGCCAAGATCATCGTCGGAAGCGGAGCCCCGCCTCCTGAAGAAAAATCCAACTGAAAGAAAATATAACTTCTTACCTATAGGCCGTAGGGCATGATCCAGCCGATTGGCCGGTTATCTCACTGAAGTCAACAGTTGAGCCGAAGCCCACTTGTCCGGAAAGCCGACGAATCGTCCATGTGGATCCGCTTTCTCGATGAGTGACTTCGCGATTTGCTGTCCGAAAAGTTAAAGAACAACGGGATACTACTTTATCGTGGCCAGTCCACGTATGGAGCGCACAAAGCGCGCAACTCCCAACTCTATTCCAATATAGCCTCCTTCAGGGCAGCTTGGTGTCTCCGCTGAACCCAGACCGCGGCGGCGCCTGCAAGGCCGACATCATTTTGAAGACTTGCCGTGCGAACCATTGTTTTTTCCGACGGTACCTCACGGCAACGACTCCGAAATGCCTCCACTGCTCGATCAAGAAACGTATCAGAACTGAGCGTGAGCCCACCTCCGATGGTGATCAGGCCGGGCACGAGAATCGTCGTCAGGTTGGCGAGCCCCAATCCTACATAGTAGCTAAGACGGTCAATCGCCTTGCCCGCCAGCGCATCACCTGCGCGATTGAGCTCAAAAATCGTTTCCGCACTGAATGAATCCGCCGTGAATCTATGACTGTGATCATTTTCCAGGTACCATTCCCTGATGGCGTTGCCCGACGCCAGGCTTTCCCAGCAACCACTCGCCCCGCAATAACATTTCGGTCCACTCGGATCGATGGTGTGGTGCCCCATCTCTGGATGGGCACCGTCCACTCCTCGATACACCTGCCCCTGCTGGAGAAAGCCGGTACCAATTCCCGTGCTCAGGGTGACATAAAGAAAACGATCAACGCCGATACCGCTGCCCCAGGTTGCTTCGGCGAGTGCTGCCGCGTCGGCATCGTTTTCCATGGCAACGGGAACGGAAAACCGTTTTGCCAACTCGTCCACTAATTTGAGACCTTGCCAGCCCGGCAAGTTAGCGACTTTGCCGACAACGCCGCTGATTGGATCAACTGGTCCCGTGCATCCAATTCCAATGCTAGAGATAGGAGTACTTGCTTCGCGTAGACATTCGTTCAATTTGGATTCAATGGCATCCAGAGCAGCTGCACCATCCGGCAAACTATCCGTGCGAATATTGCGCCGGTTCTTGATCTGACCGTCGAGGGTAACCAGGCCTATCGCCACCTTCGTGCCGCCGATGTCGATGGCTCCAATGAGATCCCGGTCGTCCGTCATTGTCTCCTCGTCAGTCCTCTTCTGGAGAGGTTACCAATTCCAGCCGGTTGCGGAACCCGTTGGTTCGGACTGCACAGTAAACGAATCCGATCGCAAGCCACACTGTGCCGGCAATCTTGGCCACCGGACGAAGTCCCCACCATATGCCGAGACAAACCAGGAAGCCAGCAACCGGCAATACCGTTCCGAGAAGCCGGCCGAGTAGGCTCTTCCTTTTTGAATCGACAAACATTCGCTTTGCCGATGCGAGATTGACTCCCATGAATGCGATGAATGCTCCGTAGTTCAAGAGCTCTGCACCAAATTGATAGGTCAGAAGAAGTGCGCCCACGAGCATCAACGAGCCAGTCAGCAGAATGTTGTTGCGCGGCGTGTTGCGTTTCGGTTCGAGCTGGCCGAAGAAGCCTTTCGGAATCACATTGTCACGTCCCATGGCGTAAAGGAGCCTGACTGAACCAAGCTGTGCTCCAATGCTCGATCCAACGGTTGCCATGAGCAAAGTGAAATTCATCAGGTTGAACATCCAAGGGCCAGCGGCGCGCCCGGCAACCGCAACGAATGCCGTGTCGATATCGGGGTAGGTTCTGAAATTCGGCCAGATCAGTTGGCCTGCATACACTTCAAGACCTCCGAGGATACCTGTCACCAGGCAAAGGGAAACGGTGGCGAGCATGATATTTCGTTCTGGATTCTTTACGTCCTCAGAAAGCGTGCTGATGCTATCGAATCCCATATAGGTAAGTACGGCAATGGACGTGCCCGTTCTCATCGCGCCCCAGGAGAAAGTTGCTGGATTGTAGAACGGGAGGCTCGAAAACAACGCCGAGATTCCCGTGTGATCCCAAAGATAACCGGTGGCGACCACAAAGAATGTAATCAGGACAGTGAACATTCCGATCGTCATGATTGTGTTGGTACGTGCATTCATGCGAATGCCGAGTAAGTTCACTGTTGCAAATGCGGCTGCGAAGAACATGGCCCAGGCGAAGAAAGGGAGCGGGACAATATTCATTGCCGCTTTGCTGCACCAGATAACCCCGATGGTTGGGTTCAGAATGTAATCGAGTGTGATGCTCCATCCAGTGAGTAACCCGAGATTTGGATGAAGTTCTCGACCCACAAAGGTGTATGCCGATCCGGCATTCGGATAGGCGCGGGCCATTCGCCCATAGCTCAGCGCGGTCAACATCATGGCAACCATGGCGACCAGGATTGCCGTGACCGCATGACCACGCGAGACAACGTTCACAATGCCAAACGACGGCAATGGCGCCGTCGGCTGGATGATCACGATCCCATAGAACATGAGGTCCCAGAAACTGAGGACTCTCCGTAGACGCTGCGGTTTGTTGGTCCGCTCTTCTGTCAAAATGTCCGCTATCTTCTTGCTAGTGTCCGGTCAAGTCGGAAGTGCTCAGCGCAGATTTTACAGAAGGCGAGAGACTAAAGCTTTGCAATTGCCATGGCATTGCGCTCGTTTGGAGTTTCCCGTTCGTCAATGGTTTTAGCCTGAAGTTGGTTTCAATATGCGTAATCGCAGACGCCTTTTGTAGTCCGCCGTTGACGCTGACCGTGAAGCTTTCGGCCTTAGGGGAAAGATTCCAAAATCTCGCCACGAGTCCCTTGTCAATCCCGTCTTCAGAGGGCTTGATGGCCCAGAGCAGAGCATCGGAGTTCGATGTCGTCAGCAAGGAGAACTTTGTCTCCGGGTACGCCTTGCCACCTGTGACGCGTCCGGCGACCAAAGGATTCTGATCCTCCAAGGCAAAGCGCATTGAACTTGCAGCATTGAACCTGCCCTGCACGCGAAGCGCAAAGCGCTGAAGAAAGTGGCTGTCTCCTCCCTGTGCAGGAATGCCCAGGCTCGGGCCGTCCACTTGTCCCCCGGCAAGAACGGAAATTTGCGGCGTGGCAGTGTCCAATTCCGATTTGCCATCGGTAATCTTGCTGTGACCGAGCTTCATGAAAGCGTCATCGGAGTTCGACAGTGTAATGCCAATACCGTCAGAGCCGCTCATGGCGACAAAGTGGTTCAGCGTGAGCCAATCAAGGCGCGAGAAGGCAGCAGCATAGTCACCCTCTGGTTGGAGCCGTGCGTGATTGATGGCTCCAATCTCTTCATGCCAAACATCGGGCGAACGAAGATTGAAGCTGAAGGCCCACGTCTCCACATCAGAGAAGTTGGCGGTTATTTCGTTGCGAATCGCGATTCGATCGGAACCGCTGAAGATCGTAACTTCTGTCGTATGCGGAATCGGCTTGCCGGCCTTGGCCAGGAGTGTGATTGAGACTGGGCCGGAATTCTTCAGAGTGACGGTCCCTTCTCCGGCCCGAGATCGTTCAGTCCACGGCCGTCGATTTCTGAGGCTAACTCTCTTCCGGCGAGCTTCTTGTCCACGAGACTTTCAATTGAGCCGCGACCGCTCAACCGCAGCCGGTAGCTCTCATTCTCCATTGAGTCGCCGGTGACCTTCAATGGTGTGGCAGGAGCCGTCAACTTGCCTGCGGCCACTTCAAACACCTTATATCCAACCGAAGGTACATCCGTTGCAAGAATGCGAAGGACACGTCTCGGGATTCCGTCATCCGCAGCGACGTCCGCAAACTGCGACGGCACCGCCTTGCCTGTCGTCAGGTCCACGACGTGAATAGCTTCAGGTCCATCGTAGGGTAAATCCGCCACATCGGTCCTAACCCAGTTGAGAGGATTGAAGACAAAATAGCGCGGCTGCCCTCCGTGACTTTGAATGAGTGTCCCCAACTCCTGCACGGACTTTTCTGAAAGATCATCCACATAGGACGTGATGTTCATTGCCGTCCGCCGCTGCCAGTCTGCTCGAATTGATCGCGGTAGTGTGTGGCTGTCTGCGGTCCAGTCGTGTTCCCAAAACAGTCCGTAAGATGTCCAGGCATGGTCGCGTGCCGCAATAAATTGCTTCGGGAAATCGGGCTGCTTGAGACTCACGAGTGTCTCAAGGGCCTCTGCAGACCTCAGCCGCTCCGTGGCCCGACGGACGCTTGATGAGACCTCCTGCATCGATGCAGAGTACATGTCCCATTCGTTCCCGAACGATCCAGACACTGTTGGGAGCTTCGAACCATAATGTTCTTCAAAGTCGTGAAAGAAGTCCTCTTCATTGGAGACAATGACCTCTCGACCTGGTCGCGAGAGCGTCTTGGCCGCCTTCACAAAGTTGTCGTTCATCGTGCTGAGGTTATCGCCACCTTCTCCGAAAAATCCGTAAATATTGTACGGATAGTTGGCTCTGAAACTTGGATTCTTCAGGAACGAAATGTCGTTTTCTGCTGACGGATCCCGCGCCTCCAGATAGGTTCCTGGGAAATAGGCACCTTTCCCCCTGAATTCATTGTGTATCGAGTACCACTTCATAAGGATCTTGCTGTCGTCAGGCCCCTTCCACCAATAGATTTCGTGCGGACGCTGCTGAAAGATGATTGGGCCCATTTTTGTCGCGCATCCACAAATTCCTCGCCAGCTGTATTTGGCGCCGGCTCCGGCCCAAAGTGCACCAAGTCCGTTAGGCAGAGTCTGGTCTTCCATTGCAATTGCCATCGGAAAGTTCAATCCGTAGCGCCGCTCGACCGAGCCAGCATAGTACATTCCCCGAAGAACAGCTTCGGTAGGCATCCCCCCGTAGGTCGACACTGCAAATGTCAGCGGCATGCTGAAGTGGCCATCCCGCAGGCGCGACACAAGTCTGTCAACCTGCTTCTGGTCCTGATTGTTTTCCCATATCCACATCCAGATGGTTCCGTCGAGATTCCATCGACTTTGGAAATCCTTTGGCTCGTTCGCAGTTTTATCGCTGAGATCCAGATAGTAGTCCGTCATCTGCAGGATGGCTTGCCGATAAGTCTCTTCGTCTCCCGTCCACACGTAATCGGTATGGTCGTCTGGTGCGATGTAAATCCTCTCCTGCTGTGCCCGAGCAATCGACGTCGTGAACAAGGACGCAAGAACCACAACCAGGGCCATCCAATGCAGCGTAAGCCGACGGAACTTCACCAAAGAGTGCATTACGTCTCCTGATTCAAACCTGTTCACTGAAATTGAACCGAAACTCCAAAACTGAACCCGTAGCGAACAAATGTGGAACGATCAACGGAGAGGCGGCCGAAAGGCCGCCTCCCCGTTGACTTCGTCCTGTCAGTACTCCGCTAGAATGCAAAGCGCAGCGCTACCTGGCCGATGCGTGGATCGCGCGCAGAGCCCACCTCACCAAAATCAGCGGCCGAGAAATTCCCATCGGGATTGTAAAACTGCGCGTGATTCATAACATTAAAGAACTCCGCACGAAACTCCACCGAATAGTGGTCGCGGAACTGCACGAACTTGCGCAATGCCGTGTCCCAGTTATTAAGACCAGGACCGATAAAGAACCGCCGATTCGCGGATCCGAATGTACCCAGAGCCTCAAGGGAGAATTGCGAGGCATTGAAGTAAGTGCGCGCCGAAGAGGAGCGTGGATTGAACTTGGCGATCTGCTTTCCATTCCAGTCAGGCGTATCGATGCCCCCTGAACCCACCAGAGATTGGTCCTGGTTCTCGGAGATAGTAATCGGAAGGCCGGTGGTGAAACGTGTTATGCCGGTAAGCTCCCATCCTCCTATCGACTGACGAATCAGAGCGTTTGAGCCTTGGAGCTTGGGTAGTGTAAAGCCGTAGCTAATCACAAAGTTCTGTGGCATGTCGAACGCCGATAATGAGCGGCTTCGACGAGGATTGAACGGATTGATCCCATCAGTGTCGCCGGAACCGTCGTCAATCGATTTGGACCAAGTGTAGGCCGCCAAAAATTGCGCGAAGCCGATATGCTTTGAGAGACTTACCTCAAATCCATGGTACGCGGAATTGACCATCGTGATGTTATAGGGGTTGCTCGTGAAATCCAGGATTCCCTGCGATAGAAAATCTCCGGAAGTGACGCTGTGCGGACGTGTGCCGTTTACGTTTGTGCCATTGGGCAAGGCATAGATCTGATCTTCGCCATAGGGTCCACAGCCTTGCCCAGCTGGCAGCGCTGCTGCAACGGCGAGGCAGGTTGACGCGATGCCCGGGTTGGATTCAAGCTGGGCGAGGAGATGATGCCCCACAGTGCCCACATAACCTGCGGAGAGGATCGATGCACCGGGGAGTTCGCGCTGAATGTTGAGATTGAATTGGATGACGTAGGGTGTCATATTTCCCAGCGCCACACCAGGAGAACCGCCGATTGGTAGATACTTTGCCCAGTTAATCGGAGAGCCTGGTGTTGGCGGGGTAAATGGAAACCGCTGCCCCGGATCATTATCATGCCGGCGATCCTCGTAGGGTGTACTGAAGTAAACCTGCGTCGGACTTTGGTAGTAAAGCCCGAACGGAGCATCACCGATGGTATAGAACGCGGGTTGGTCCTCGAGAGCGGTATAGTAGATGCCGCTTCCGGCACGAATACTTGTTTTTCCTGGTGCTCCAAAAATATCTTCGAGCAGCCCTTGTGAGGCACTCGGACTCCAGTTGAGCCCCACCCGAGGGCTGAGGTTGTCTCGCGGCGTCTTGGAGATGGTGTTTGGAAGACCGTCGTCGCCGGGAAATATCCATCCCAGGGGCGATCCTGGGTACTGAGTGGATTGCACGCCCCAGTCGATGGCGTTCAGCCTGTTCTCAATCTCATAAAACGGCTGAATGATATCCCACCTTAATCCAGCGTTTATCGTCAGATTGGGACGTATCCGGTATGAATCCTGAACGAACACGCCGCCATAATTGGCCTTGGTGAAGAACGTCGAATAACTCTGCTGAGTGAATCCATTTGGAGCACCGAGTAGGAAGTCGGCAAAGCCATTTCCAGTCTCGGTCCCATTGAAGGAGAAGCTCCCGTTGGGTGTCGAGATGTTGTATTCGTTTACCTGGATTTGCCTTGCTTCTCCGCCGATCTTCAAGCTATGCAAACCGATAACCTTTGAAAATACGTCAACGAGCTGATATTCATCGTTGACTTGATTGATGGCATAAGCTACGGCGCCCATTGAGACGCCATACGCTCCTCCGATGTTAATGGAAGGCACTCCCTCCACCGAGGGGACACTGGATATGAGCCCCAAAGGCCCGGTAGAGAAGCCGAAACTGCTCAGCGTTCCGAGCCCTCCCGTCGGGTGAGTCTGGAAGATGGTCGAGCGAGTATAGTTGAGCCGGACTTCGTTCACCATGCTGGCACTAAAGACATGCGTATTGCTGACGTTCCCCTGGTAAACCTGTTGCGGCACGCTGCCTGAGAATCCTGGCACGTTTCCGCCCGCATAGGGGCTCACCGTCGATGTATTGTCATAGTTGAAATAGAAGGACCAATCGCCGGTTCTGCGATCAGACCAATTTACGTGTTCACCAATTTTATCGTCGGTCAATTGATTATTCAGGCTTGTGGTGGAAAAGTACGGTGTGCCACCCTTAAGACCCGTGGGAGCCGGTATGAACTTCAACGTACCCACGGCAGCCGGATCCCATGCAGACTTCGGAATCACCTGTCCGGGGAATACGCAATTGGCGGTGGAAGCACAACCGGAGAACCAGTATGGCTCGCCGGATGTCACTGTATATCCAAGCCGCGTGGTCAGGACGTCAGGCATGGTGTGCCCACTGGAGATATTGTCGCCCTGCACGACGCCGGTCAGCGTACCATAGCCCGTTGTGGCTCCGTCAGAAAAGTTGCCAGTTGTTTCGGTGGTGGAGGGGACGAAAGCTAGTCCCGTCTGCCCACGTATTTCGCGCGTCCCCTGATAATCGGTAAAGAAGAAGAGGCGGTTTTTCACCAAGGGTCCGCCGAACGCATAGCCAAATTGATTGCGCTTGAAAATCCCGCGAGCTGTGTTGGGAATGGGCAATCCAGTTGCCACATTGACCTGATTCTGGGCAAAGAAGTTCTTGCCGTTCAGGTCTTCATTGCGCAAAAACTCATAAGCCGAACCGTGAAATTGGTTCGTTCCGGACTTGGTGATGACGTTGACAATCGATCCCGCGAAACGCCCATATTCGGCATCGAAGGTATTGGTCAATATGCGGAACTCCTGAATGGAGTCCAGCGTGGGAATCAGACTGGCGCCGTTATTCTTAGGCTCATTCACATCGCCGCCGTTAACCAGGAAAGAGTTGCCCGATTCCTGGCTCCCGTTGACCGAAACCCCTCCAGCATTGAGCTCTCCTGAAACTGGCCGGTCAGTAAAGGCGACCGATGAGGTGATGGGCACGACACCGGGCTGCAGCCCCATCAAGTCGGTGTAACTTCGTCCATTCAGAGGCAGGCTGGTCATTTTTTCATCCGTGATGAGATCACCGATCTGGTTGGTCGACGTATCCACCTGCACCGAATCCGCGGCGACGGTTACTTGTTCGGTGACGTGCCCAAGGTTCAATGCGAAGTCCGCACGAAATCGCTGGTTTACGGTGAGAGTGATGTTTTGTTGAGCAGATTTTGTGAACCCAGGGGCAGACGCTTCCACCGTGTAACCGTCTCCGGCCGGCACCGAAAGGAACTCGTAACTGCCGTTCGCGTCTGTTGAGGCGCTTCTCTGATATCCGGTAATCGGATTGGTCAGAGTTACCGCAGCCTTCGGCAACACCTGGCCATGGGGATCGCTGACGATTCCAATGACAGATGCAGTGACATCGGCCCTGGCCATCAGGGTTCCCCACATTACCATCAAGGGCAAAAGGAGAAGAAAGAGTGAAAAGCGAGTACTCCGATGCATCTGCAGCCTCCTTGCGCAAGCGCATTCCTCAAGATGAGAATGAAATGTAGCATGGTATTATTTCCAAGTCAACGCAGTTTTTCCTGAAGCCAACAAGTGTACTATTTTCAATAGAACTCTGCTGAAAAGAACGGCGAAAGGGCTTTCGCATGGCAACGATGAAGGACGTCGCACAACGAGCGGGTGTGTCAGAGTCCACGGTCTCGCACGTCATCAATAGCACCCGGCCAGTGTCGGAAGACAAGAAGGCGCGCATTTTACTTGCGATGCGAGAGCTTGGCTTTTCAGCAAACGCCCACGCTAGAGGGCTTGCACGTGGGCGAAGCAATTTCCTGGGCATGCTCGTTTCCGATATCGAAAACCCCTTCTTCCCTGGGGTGATCAAGGCCTTTGAGGATATTGCCAGGCAGCACGGGTTCGATGTTCTGCTTTTCAGCACGAACTACGACTCGGAAGTTGCTGAGAGTGCCTGCCGTAAGTTGGTGGAAAATCAGGCGCCTGCGGTTGCGATCATGACTTCGCAGCTGGATCCTGCACTACTGGAATACCTTGCAAAAAACAGCGTTGATTCTGTCATGCTGGACGGAATCAAGGTCGCTCCCCACCGCAGCAGTCTTCATCTGCGCTACGAAAAGGGCGCGGTGGAAGGTGTGCAATGCCTTTTCAACCTCGGACACCGCGACATGGCGATGATCGCCGGCCCCCAGAACCGCCGTTCCCACATTGCGTATCGAACAGCGGTCGAGTCGGCCGCAATGGCTCTCAACTGCCGCTTGCGCGTGATCGAGGGCCACAATACCCCCGAATCCGGCTCAGATGCGATCGCACGGCTTCTAACCGCTGCGGATCTACCTACGGCAATTCTCTGCAGCAATGATTTGACCGCGATTGGCGCTATCCAAGCCTTAAACCACTCGGGTTTGCGTGTTCCTGAAGATATTTCGGTAGTCGGCGCGGACGATATTCCATTGGCCCAGTTGATGACCCCAACCCTGACGACAGTGCATATTCCACGCCAGGACCTCGGCCGGATGGCATTTTCCCTTATTGAAAAGATGCTGAACGGAGACTTTCCTGACGGAACGGAATCCTTCCTCGATACCCATCTCATCGTCCGGGGCTCTACGGGGTCAGGCAGGAGGGGCGAAATTTCGAACTGAAGTTTCTCATCATAAAGCAAGCGCTTGCGCAAATACTGCGCATTGTGTATTCTTTGGTTGCTTGCAGCCGGAACCGCCCGAAATAGGGGCACGACGGCGGCTCCAGCTCGCAAACGGACCCCGCTTGATTGGGGTCAGGTCAGACCTGGAATGAGGACGAACGATGGGAACAACCTATCCTGTGATTGAAGGGGCTTATGTTCGCGACTTATTGGAACAGCCCGCTTCATTAAGGCGCACGCTGGCCACGCCGCTGCCCGCCGAGCTGACTGATGTAGGCAAAAGGCTCAGGGCTCCTCAGCCGCCCTCCGTAATCCTCACCGGGATGGGCTCTTCCTACCATGCCCTTCATCCTTTGGCGATCCGCCTGGCGGAATCGGGCATTTGCCCTTTAATGCTCGAGACCTCAGAGCTGAACTACTACTGGAACGGACTCCTCGGCCCGAATACTGTTGTTCTTACAGTTTCGCAATCTGGACGAAGCGCAGAGATTTTGCGCTTGCTCGATATCGATGCGGGTCGATCGACACTGATCGCAGTTACCAACGACCTGGACTCTCCGCTCGCGCACGCTGCAAACGGAGTCGTCCGGATTGACGCTGGAGTGGAGTCATCCGTTTCGTGCAAAACCTATGTCAGTAGCTTGCTTGCTTTGAGCCGCGTGGGCGAAGTTCTGTGCCCACAGGATCAAGTACCTTCCGCCGACGCGCCGAATGAAGCAATCGCTGATTTGGTGGACCAATATCTCGCAAACTGGCGTGAGCACGTCGAGGAAGCTCTGTTTTGCCTGCGGGGCGTGCGCCATCTGGTGCTAGCCGGGCGTGGGCCTTCTCTTGCAACAACGGGAACTGGCGGATTGATTATCAAGGAGGCTGCTCGCTTCCCAGCCGAAGGCATGAGTGCGGCGGCTTTCCGCCACGGACCCGTTGAGATGCTAAGCGATGAACTCTTTCTTCTTGTTTTTCAGGGTGGTGAGCGTTCTGCGCACTTAAACAGCAGGTTGGCTGCTGAAGTTCTTGACCTCGAGGGAAACTGCCAATTGGTCTCGGAAGAAAGCGATCTGGCGCTCTTTCGGACGGTAGCAACTACTGAGTCGCTAAGGCCGATTCTTGAGATTTTGCCGGTTCAAATGATCACGCTTGCGCTGGCTGCACGACAGGGTCGCGAAGCCGGCGCCTTCTCCCGCGCTTCCAAGATCACCTCGACGGAATAGTGTTGAAGGCTTCGATCTTCGCAGGAGGGCGGGATTCGAGGGGTAAACGAGGGTTGTTTTCTAAACGTCCAGTGTTCCCCTTCATTGGTCTTCTGCCTTACGCCGCAATGAGGTTCTCGGGCCATGACCATAGGCTTGCAAAAAAACCTTGTAAAATTGCGCGTAACTCCCGAAGCCGGCTGCATAAACGGCCTCAGTAATCGTTTTTTGGTCTTCCTGCTGGTACTGCTCAAAAAAACGGGAGAGTCGCAGCGAATTGCGATACCTGCTCATAGGAACACCAAGCTGCCGACTAAACATCCTGCTCAAATAGGCCTTGCTCGCCCCGCAGGCTTTCGCCAAATCACTCATGTTCAGCGCCGTGTCACCCTCGCTCAAGAGCTTAAGGGCACGACGCACCACCGGATGCAGATCGACCGCATCCCGTGTCGCCTTGCCTGTGACCTGACAACGCCAGCAAAGCAGCAGGAGATAGTGTAATCCGGCATTCAGGCTGTCAGGATCTCGATGCTCGAAGATGAAATCTGACGACTGCCCGAAGCCAGCCTCCCTATTGAGCAGATCCGGATCCAATGAGCCCTGCATAAGCGAGTCCATGATCCTCCGAGTCAGATCAAAGGCCTCCGGTTTCAGCACAGTGCTCAAAACGCCGACTTTCTCGTTCTTAACGTGCTTCAGACCTTGGTAAGCAGAGGAGCGGCAAGATCGTCGAATGAGCGACGGCTTGAAAACGGCAACATAGAACTGCGCATCATCGGATCGATCCACCAATTGGTGTTCCTGTTGAGGAAAAAGCCAAAGCAGAGTTCTCGGCGAAAAGGTGAAGCGCGTGCCATCGACAACGTAGGTGATGGTTCCCTGAACAATAAGGTTTACCTCGAGCTCAATATGGTGATGGCTCAGGAGCATTTGGACATTCCGAGCGGATTCCGCCAGAAACAAAAGGCCATCGTAAGCCTTGCCAAGCTTGAGGTTCGCGAGCATTTGGACAATATACGATAACTTTTCATCACCTGTCGAGATGACATTTATCGAACCCGACCATACGATCATGCAGAGTCTTTCGCTTTAGTATGCTGCTTCCCCTGACTTCTCGAATTTTCGGCACTCTGCCCGATGGAAAGGCTGTGGAGGCCTGGACACTCTGCGGATCGGGAGGCCTGCGGCTCGAAATCATCACATATGGAGTTGCCGTCACGCGGCTTCTCGTCCCAGACCGCGATGGACGCCTCGCAGATGTAGTCCTTGGCTTCAACAACCTCGCCCCCTACGCGACGGGTCGGACTTATTCTGGCGCCGTGATCGGCAGGGTAGCGGGAAGGATGACCGGCGCCCGTTTCAGCCTGGATGGAATCGCATACCAACTCACACCAAATGACGGCCTGAACCATCTTCACGGCGGCAGCGAAGGTTTCGACAAGAAGGTCTGGACCGCTTTCCCCATGCAGGATGCTTCTGGAGCGCCATCTCTGCGACTCACGTATCGCAGCACAGACGGCGAGGAGGGCTATCCAGGAAACGTGGATGTTGCGGTGATCTATACAGTCACCGGCGAGAATGTCGTACGCGTTGAAACAGAAGCTGTCTCAGACCGGCCGACTCCATTCAACCTGACGCTACACCCGTATTTCAACCTAGCCGGGGAAGCAGCCGGCCCCATCAGCGATCATCTTCTCCAGATCCATTCCGATGAGTTCGTAGCCACAGACGAACAGATGACGTTGCTTGGACGCCTGAAACCGGTGAATGGCCAGCACAATGACTTCAGAACACTTCGCGGCCTTGGCGATGCCGTCCCGCTGCTTTTTCGAAACCACGGAGACCTTTATCGGATTCGCAGAACGGGCGATTGTCTTGCTCAAGCGAAGCCCGTGCCGGCTGCTCGATTGGTTCATCCGGCTAGTGGACGCGTTCTTGAGTTGTCCACGACTGAGTCTTATGTGCAGCTTTACACGGGAGTCGGCCTCGACGGATTGCTAACCGGGAAATCCGGCACGCGGTATGCGCGCCACGCCGGTGTTTGCCTGGAGTGCGAAGGCTACCCCGATGGAGCGAACAGTCCGAGTATGGGCGACAACATTCTGCGACCTGGAAAGGCCCGAAGTGAAATCACGACTTACTCCTTTTCAACGCTGCCATGAACGAGCAACTGTTCGCGAGCAGAAGTTGAGAATGAAAGAGACCTTTTAAAGGGGACTTGATAATGGGAAACAGTGCGACCGTGCTCGAGCAATCGCCTCTCCGGCAGGACTATAGCCTGACCGGCGTCAACTCGGAGCTCGCCATCCAGAAAGGTCTTGCCGAAGCAGACTGGTATCAGTGCGCTGTGCCACGCGAAACGATGCGCCAGTTGCTGGTTCGGCGCGATGGACCCGCAATCCGCGACACCGTGATCTGGTTTGCACTCATCATCGGCGCTGGACTTGCAACCTGGAAGCTGTGGGGCTCCTGGTGGGCGCTGCTTCCCTATGCGATTTACTGCGTGCTTTATGCCTCCACCTCCGATTCGCGCTGGCACGAGAGCAGCCACGGAACTGCATTCAAGACGGACTGGATGAATAATGCTCTTTACGAGATCGCTTCGTTCATGGTCATGCGCGAGTCGACCGTCTGGCGGTGGAGTCATAACCGCCATCACAGCGACACCATCATCGTTGGCCGAGACCCTGAAATCGCCGTGCCACGGCCACCGGATTTGAAGGCAATCGTTCTGACGTTCCTCGGTGTGCGCGCTTATCCAAATTACTTCCCGGCCGTCTTGAGGCACTGCCTGGGCCGAATGTCCGCAGCCGAAAAGACCTTCATCCCCGAAACAGAATTCCCCAAGGTCTATCTGAGAGCGCGTATCTATTTCCTCATCTATGCCTCGGCGATCGGCATTGCAATTTACGAACGCAGCATCTTCCCGGTCATGCTCGTGGGGCTTGCTAGTCTGTTTGGCTACTGGCTCATGCCCATCTACGGGATGACGCAACATGCAGGCCTGGCGGAGAACGTGCTCGACCACCGGCTCAACTGCCGAACGGTGTACATGAATCCGATCAACCGTTTTTTCTACTGGAATATGAACTATCACGTCGAGCACCACATGTTCCCGCTGGTTCCCTATCATGCGTTGCCGCGACTGCATGCTGTGGTCAAGGAGGACTGCCCCACGCCCTACGCCAGTATCCCCGCCGCGTGGCGCGAGATTATTCCTGCCCTGCTCAGGCAAACGAAAGATCCGGCCTACCATGTCAAGCGACAGTTGCCACCGCCCAGGAGGCACATGCGCGAGGCATTCATCGTGTCGAAGGCCCAGACGGATGCCGAGGGCTGGATCGACATTTGCGCGGCAACAAGCCTTGGGCAGGGCGATGCACTGCGCTTCGACCATGGCAAGAAGTCCTACGCGCTTTATCGCGATGAAGCCGGCGGCTTATTCGCGACCGACGGATTCTGCACGCACGGTAATACGCATCTCGCAGACGGCCTTGTGAAAGGAAAGATGATCGAATGCCCCAAACACAACGGGCGCTTCAATTTGATTGACGGCTCACCGGCGCGCGCGCCTGTCTGCCGCGGCCTTGCGACCTATCCTGTCGAGGAGTGGAACGGACGAATTCATATCAACATCGTTCGCGCTGGAGGCGTGGGGGCACGCGCACAAGAGGCATTCAAGTTTCGCGTGGTCAGCAACAGAAGCGTTGCCACGTTTATCAAGGAGCTTGTTCTTGAACCTGAAGACGGCACGAGGGCCATTCCTTTCACGCCGGGAGATTATCTGCAATTCGACATTCCCACGTATGACTCGATTCGCTTTCGGGATTTCGATATCCCTGAGCCCTTTGCAACTGTGTGGAGGAATCAGCACATCTTTGATCTTGTGGCACGTAATCCGGAATCGGGTCGTCGCAACAACTACTCGCTGGCGAGTAACCCGCAAACCGAGCGCCAACTGCGCTTCAATGTGCGGATTGCCACGCCGCCTCCCGGACAGGACTGCGCGCCCGGCGCCGGTTCCAGCTACGTTTTTTCGCTCAAGCCGGGGGACATCGTTTCAGCCATCGGCCCGTTCGGTGATTTCCATATCAAGCCCACGCAGCATGAGATGGTTTATATCGGCGGAGGCGCCGGCATGGCTCCGCTGCGCGCGCATCTTGCCCACTTGCTTGAAAGCCAGGGGACCTCGCGCAAGATCAGCTACTGGTACGGAGCGCGCTCGCGACAGGAGATCTTTTACGAGGAGTATTTTCACCAATTGTCCGCTGCTCACGGAAATTTTTCGTTTCACCTTGCGCTTTCTTCGCCGCTGGCTGAGGATGGTTGGACCGGACCGACCGGCCTCATTCACGAGGTCGTCCTGGAGCACTATTTACGCACGCACCCGGCTCCCGAGGCGGTCGAATACTACCTGTGCGGGCCACCCATGATGATCAAGTCGTGCACCAGGCTGCTCGCCGGGCTTGGCGTGCGCGAGCAACAGATCGCTTACGACGAATTCTAGAAAGGCCGGAATGAGATCCCCTACAGGTTTCCTAAATGACGGTTCAGCCGATGCCCCAAAGCTCCTTGTCTATTTGAACCTGGATAACCTCGTCGATTTGCGCGAAGATAGCTCATGGCCACATCTTGACGGCTTGGCCCGGTACCAGCGCCTGGTTGGGGATGGTTTTGAAGGCGTTCAACTCACGACGAATGACCCTCCGATCGTCCATGCACCCGTGCCACACTGCGGCCTGGACAGGATCAACTCACCGGCAGAGGCTGATGAAGTCGCAGCCGGACACGCGGAGCGTGGCGATCTCTGCATCACAGTTCACGCTGGATGGGGACTCGAAGACGATGACGCAACATTTCGGCTCGCGGAAGCGATACTTACCGCCTCCAGTAAACACAGATTACCCATCTTCATCGAGACGCATCGCGCCACGATCACCCAGGATTTGTGGCGCACTGTGCAGATCACGAAGAAGTTCCCGGAGGTTCGCTTCAACGGAGACTTCAGTCACTACTATTGCGGGCAGGAACTCGTGTATGGCGACTGGAAGAGCAAGCTTGCATTCATGGAACCCATCTTCGATCGGGTTGGATTCTTGCATGGCAGAATCGCCAGCCCCGGCTGCATGCAAGTGTCCATCGATTCAGGCCTGACTTCCCGGCCACTGCAAGCCCACGGCGATATCAATTATCTTGACCATTTCAAAGAGTTGTGGACGCGCGCCATGCTGGGATTTCTCCGCAGTGCTCATCGAGGAGATGTCCTCATCTTCGCACCCGAACTGCTCTCGGGAAGGCATTATTACGCTCGCATGTTTCCCAATGCCTCTGGTCAACTTGCGGAGGAAAGCGACCGCTACGCTCAAGCTCTGCTGTACAAGGACCTGGCCCGCGCCTGCTTTGCTGAGGCCCTGGAGCAAGCATCAAGGAGTGTGGCTAAGTGAAACCGCCGATCAATTTGCGCTATGTCATTTTCTTAGGCAGTACCGCTGCACTGGGAGGCCTGCTCTTCGGATTCGACATCGCAATCATCACCGGTGCTGGTCCATTTATCACCCGTGAATTCGCATTGAGCGATATCGGCCTCGGCTGGGCTTTCAGTTCATTGCTGTTTGGATGCGTACTGGGTTGTTTCATCGCAGGAAGGCTCACAGACAGGTATGGACGCAAGAAGCTGCTCCTGGTTGTCGCGGCGCTGTTTGCCCTGACATCCATTGCCACCGCCCTGGCGCCTGGCTTTACAGCGTTTGTTACTGCGCGATTTCTGGGAGGCCTGGCGGTCGGCGGCGTCTCTCTCCTATCTCCCATGTATGTGTCGGAGGTTTCTCCTCCGACCATCCGCGGCCGCATGGGCACTCTGTACCAGATGTCGATCATCACCGGCATCATCGTGTCCTACGGCATCAACTACCTGCTGCGAAATACCGGGCCGAATAATTGGCGATGGATGTTTCTAACCGGAGTTGTGCCATCGGCGGTGTTTTTGATCTTCATCGCGCTCGCTCCCGAAACGCCGCGCTTTCTCGCACTGACTGGAAAACTGCAAGAGGCGTTTGCCTTGCTTGAACGCATCGGCGGAGCCGAGAGTGCGCGCACGCAAATATCCGAGATCGCCGCCACCATTCACACGGAACCGCAGACTTGGTACGCGCTCATGCGGCCAGGTGTTCGCCGCGCACTATCGGTCAGTGCGGGTCTTGCAATCCTTATTCACATCTCGGGAATCAACACCATCGTCGACTATGCCCCAGCGATTTTTCAGTCGGCCGGATGGAAAGTGGATGGCGCTTTAGCGTCAACATTCATCGTTGGCCTGACTGAGTTTCTCTTTACAATCGTCTCTTTCTGGGTTATCGATAGGTATGGACGCAAGCCGCTCTATATTGTTGGCTCGCTCGGCATGGCGTTCTCATTACTTCTGCTTACCGCGACAGTGATGGCCGGCCGTTTCCACGGAACCCTGGTTCTGGTCCTGATTTTGACCTACCTGGCGTTCTTCGCGTCCTGCATAGGGCCGGTATTTTGGACGCTCGTTCCGGAGATATTCCCGAACGACGTGCGCGGGATGGCAATGACGGTTCCGGTGCTGATCCAGTGGGTTGCCAATGCGATCGTCGTGCTTCTCTTTCCTTATGCGTTCCATGTGATTGGCAAAACGTTTACCTTCAGCTTTCTCGCGGCGATGGCGCTCGGCCAGGGGATCTTTGCATGGTCTTTCGTACCAGAAACGAAGAACAAGCGCCTGGAGGAGATCGAAGAATACTGGACCAATCCCAGAAAAGCCCCATCCAGTATTCGGCTCTGAATGAAACGCGCGCGATCTAAAAGGCCAGCCGTATTCAAACGCAGGCTTCACATCTTGCTGCGATCTCTCACCTTGCTCCATTAAATTCATGCACGGCATCGAGCATGGCGACAATATTCTCAACCGGCGTTGCTGCCTGCACGTTGTGAACGGTATTGAACACGAATCCTCCATTCATTGAGAAAACCTCGCACCTTTGCATCACCTGTTCTCTCACTTCAGCGGGTGTTCCGAATGGGAGAACTCTTTGCGTGTCGACTCCCCCTCCCCAGAAGACGAGGCGATCTCCGAACTCGGATTTCAATTGCCTGGGGTCCATTCCTGTCGCGGAACACTGCACCGGATTGAGAATGTCGAACCCAGCCTCGACGAGAGATGGAAGAAACTTGAAGATTGCACCGCAGGAATGTTTGAAGGTCTTCCATTGCGTGTGCTTGTGAACCCAATCATTGACTTGTTTGTAGTAGGGAAAGTACAAATCATTGAAGGTTTTTACAGAGCAGAAGGCGGACGTCTGAGTTCCGAAATCCGTGCCGCAGATGAAGGCCGCTTGTATGCTGTTGCCGATTGCCGCGTGAATTTTTTCAAGATTCAGGATGGCTGTCTCGCATTGGCGTTCAAATACCTTATGGATATAATCCTGCCTGCTCCTGGTGGAGACGTACCACTCAGCGACGTCGCGAATGCCCCTGGGGTGCTTGAGCGAAGGGCCCGGCACCAATGCGATATCGCCGAATGCAGTGCCGCCAAAGGTGGCGATCACTCCACGGCCCGTCAGGGCGGCCGCATGCGTGGCTCGAACAATATGGTCGAGGTCGGCCTGCGAGATCAGGCCATACTCCTCCAGATTATCCTCGGGATTTAGTCTTTCTTCGTCGATTGGGTCCTGGCGGACGATGCAGTCGAAGAAATGGCCGCCACTTGGCATGCGCCCGCTCGGAGCAACCGTAGTGTCGCCTTCCGGGTAGATCAGAGTGCCGCCGTCAGAGTCCATCGAGGTGTTGAAGTCCCTTGCGACCTGCACGTCGAGTCCGTTCAATCTCCACGGTTTCCATTCATCCGCAGGAAATCCAAACATGGTATTGCGCGCGAAGACGCCGACCACATCAAGCCGCATCGCCTCGATCAGATCTTCATCCAAGAGCCCCAGCATCTGGAATGGCTCGTGGACCCGCACGGGGCGCTTTTCAAGTCCGTAATAGTCACGCAGCGCAGCCACGCAGCTCACATGCATTCCAGTCGTTGGCGTTCCTCCGAAGTCAATTGGAATTCGGTCGGGCTGCGTGTGGTTGAGAGTTGCGATGATCCGCTCAAGGCTTCCTGTCTTCTCGATCGTGGCAGTCATTGTATTCACTCCTTGCTCTTATCTTTTTCCTGACGCGTATCGTTACCGCTCGCGTGTGTCTGCAATTTTCGAGTTGTTGTATGTCTCCGCCTCTTGGCTATGGTCATCCGCCGCGGGAAACCTCATGCAGTTCGCGAACTCGTCCTGGAAATCAATGTCGGTGGCGAGGCTCACGTGCTCGATCGGAGGCAGCGCGCTTTCCCTGGAGGCGACCAGGAGCATTTTTGCCCCTCGGAGCGCAGTGTTGCCGGCCGCGTAAACCCGTTCGCGGTGCGCCTCGAGCAAGCCGATACGGAGTGCGCTTTCAATTTGCACATAGTTGCCAAAGGCGCCCGCGAGATGGATGCTCTTGAGATCGCCGGCAGTCGCGCCGAGGCGTTTGAGAAGCAGCTTGAATCCCGAGGCGATCGCGCCCTTTGCCAGTTGCAACTCGCGAACGTCGGCCTGACAAAGGACGACGGGGTGGGCAATGGGAAAGAATTTTGTGCCGTTGGCGATCCGTCCCGAAGGAAGAATAGCCCCTGTGCGAAGGCCGACAGCGATGGCGTCAACAAGTCCGCTGCCGCAGATGCCGCGTGGCTCGACGTCGCCAACGACATCTGCATGGATCTCTTCGCCGCAAAGCGACACGTGAGAAATGGCTCCAGTGGCCGCGCGCGTGCCCATCCGAATGCAGCCAGCTTCAAAGGCGGGCCCCGCTGCGGCAGAGGCGCAAACGATGCCGAAGCGGTTGCCGATAGCGATTTCGCCGTTGGTTCCAAGGTCGACCAAGGCCATGAGATGGTCACTTTGTGCAATGCCGGTAGCGAGGATTCCGGCAAGGATGTCAGAGCCAACAAACCCTCCCAGACAGGGTGCGAAGCGAATTGTGCAGGTTGCCGGCAGATGCCAGCCTAGATCTTGCGGGCGGAATGTCTGACCTACGAGATTCGGTGAGGCGAAGGGGGCATGCGAGAGCGGTTCAACGTCGCAGCCGGAGAACAGATGATGCATTACGGTGTTGCCAACGAGGATGACCTCGGCAACTTCCGGCTCGCGGCCGCGGGCCAGGCGCGTGATGAGCTGGCCGAGGAGTACGCGAAGCATGGTCGTCAGATCATTGCCCTGGAGCGCGGCGCGAATTCTGCTCATGACGTCGGAGCCGAATGAGGCCTGGGGATTGAGCTCAGTTTCTACGGCTAGAACTTTGCCGGTAGCGAGGTCGAGGATTTGCGCGGCAATGGTCGTGGTGCCGAGATCGATTGCGATGCCGAGGCCGTGTTTTCCGGAACCGATGAGGCAAGCATCGTCGGTGAGGACATCCATGCGCCACTGGCAGCACTCAAGGACCAGAGGCATGAGGGCGCGCGCCTGACAGGCGAGACGCCAGCCAAGGGCAAGCTGCTCGGGCAGGAAGGCCGTGCGGTCTGGGTCGGTGACAGGAAGGGAGCCGGAAAGGACGCGAACTGCGCACCCTCCACAGGTTCCGGTGCCTCCACAGGGAAATTCGATGCCTTGGCCTGAGAGTGCCTTGATGAGCTGCGTGCCGACAGGCGTTTCGATTTCCAACGCGAGCGGCTCCAGGCGAATGCGGACTTGATCCCTGCTCATACTGTGTCCACGATGCTGTCGCCGAGTGTTGCCCGGATGGTTTCGCCGGGCGCCACAACCAGGAAATGGGCCGCGTCCCATTCGTGGTCGACCAGGCGCTGGATCAGCTTAAGAGTGCCCTTGATTTCGTCGAAAGCCCAACCTTCCTTGCCGGCCTCGGCGCGTGCTTTGATGCGGCTGGGCTCGTCAGACGGAACGGCTGTGGAGATATAGGTGAGGCCTGAATAGTGACTGCGAAAGGCGTTGAATTGCTCGAATAAATAGGCGCCGTTTTCCTCGCCGTACTGGGCGGTCAACTCAGCGAGAGTGCGGCGCTCTCCAAGCGAAGTTTTTTGCGAGGTGAATGCAGGTTCGAGCATCATCCCTGGAGTCTGAAACTCAATCCATCCGGGCGAGCGATAGTAGACGCCAGGGTGATTTTGAAAGTAATCCTCATAGGTGGGATGGCCGCCCATGAGCAAGCCGATGCAATCGTGCACGCGGGGAAGAACCAGTGGCGTTTTTCCTGCGCGCAACCCTTCAGTGCCGCGGCCGCAGAGCGCGTAGCCGAGAAGGATCGCGTCGAAGCCGGCATTGTCGGCTGCGTCGATACGTTCTTGCAGGTGTGGGCGCATGCCTACGCCAAGATCGTGCAGGCCCATTGGCACGATCTCGATTTCGATCGAATGGGGTGAGCGGGAGACAACGCGCTCCATCTCGCGCGTGAAGACCTGACATGTGATGGCTTTAAAGCGCATGTTCATTCAACGTCTCCCCATCGGCGGTGCCGTCGGGGCATGGAAGACTGGCTCGCCACGCCTACAGCCCATAACTCGCTTTGTCGTACAGGCTGCCATATTGTGCTTCGAGATCGACCAAGAGCGCGTCCTCTTCGGCCGGAAATCTCTCCAAGGCTTCGTCAATGCGCGCAAGCCATTGCAACTCTTTTCGGGAGAGATGGAGTTTTTGCTCCGCAACGCCATCCTTCAGAACTTGAACTGCGGCGCGGCCGGCGGCAATTACGCGATGGTACGGCGTGTCCGTCGTGACGATTGCGGCGGCGATACGAATTGTAGCGTCGGGTGAGAGTACGGCAGCCTGGGGGCTCAACCACTCGTCCGATGCCACCATCCAGTTGCGCAATTGCAGGGCTCCGCCCGGAGCGCGGGCGGCCGTGTTCATCAACCGGCAATCGTAGGCAAGGAGTTCGGTATAGGCTTCCGGCGCGTTGCCGGAGAGCAGGCGCACATTCTGCACCGACTCGTTACTCCACAGGTCGCACATCGCGGCGGCGATGTTGCCAACGGGGCTGAAGTGCGCGCAACTGGCCGACTTGCCCTCCATCGAAATTGGGCGGCCTGTAATTGCTTTGAGGATAGGTCCCTCGTAGGCGCAATCTTTCGATGGACCAACGGCGCCCTGCTCGAAGGCAGAGAGGCTGCGTACCGCGCTCATCGCGCGAACCACCGCGGCGAGCACCTCGGGAAGCATTTTCTGGTGGGCGAGTTGCATGGCGGTATTTGCGAATCCGCATGCGGAGTCGCCACCACTCACGACGCCGGGATGCGCCGCGCAGATCTCGCCAATCTGCGCCCACAGCCAGGACATATCTCTTGGGGCCAGCACCCCGAGGGCAAAGACGATGCCTGAGAAATCCCCGTACATCAGCGCCTGGTCGTGGACCTCCTTACCGCCGATCGATTCGATGGAGAGGATGTCGGCTCCTGCCTCGGCGCATAGTTCCAACGATCGCTTGAGCCGCTGCCACGGTTGGCCCGTGCGCATCAAGGGCGGCTTTTGCTGATCGCGAATGTCGGTGGGTGTGACGCGCAGAGCGCAGGATAGATGATATTTCTCATGCGCGGTTACGAGTTGCCTTTTGAGAACCGCGGTGATCTCTGCCCCCCACTCTGGATGGTCTGTCATGGGCGGCAGAAGTTCAAATTCAAGGACGATGCCGGGAACGCCAAGCGAAACAGCGCGGCGCAGAATTTGCGATGCCATCTCGTCGTAGTGAGCCACAACGTCCGGCCAGGTCCCGGACTCGATATTCATGGCCGGCAGGGTGAAGTTGACCTCAGGGAATACTTGGCCAGCACCAATGGTCAAGCCAAGGCCACAAGCAAGCGGAAGTGGACTTGCACCGTACAGAAGCTCATCGGGACGTTGAACGGCGAGCGTTGAGTATTTGAGGAGAGTCTCGGTGATCATTACTTATGCCACTGCCAGGAGACTCTTGACCAGGCCGACCGCGCCATTGGCATTCTCACTGTAGCCGTCAGCGCCAATCTCTTTGGCGTACTGACTGGTCACGGGCGCACCGCCAAGAAGGACCTTTACCTGGGTGCGTACGCCAGCCTTGCTTAGCGCGTCAATGGTTGTCTTCATCGCGGGCATGGTTACGGTAAGCAGCGCCGACATGCACACGATATGGGGTTGACGCTCCTTGACGGCTGCGACAAACGCCTCTGGCGAAACATCCGCGCCAAGATCTATCACTTCGAAGCCGCTGCCCTCGAGCATGGAGGCCACAATGTTCTTGCCGATATCGTGAAGGTCGCCCTTGACTGTTCCGATGATGATGCGCACAGCCATCTTCTGCCCGGAGGCAACGAGCAGCGGCTTGATCAGTTCCATGGCGCTCTTCATGGCGCGACCAGCAAGCAAAAGCTCGGGGACAAAGTACTCCTCGGCTTCGAAGAGCTTTCCGACTTCGTCCATGGCGGGCACCATGGAGTCGGCAATTAGCTGCATTGGTTCCGCGCCCTCTGCCAGAGCCATTTCAGTGGCAGCGTGTGCCCTTTTCGCATCGCCGTTGAGAATCGCTTCGAAGAGTTCTTTAGACTGTGCCATATTCTTCTTCCTCTAAACTGAAGTCGCCAGGATCAATCGGTCCGCGCATACGCGCGGCCGGCATGAATCTCTGGATGTAGTGACCGAGGGTGAAAATCATCACGCTGCCTATTGCCTCTGAGGTTATGCTATTGCGAAAAAACGGGAGTGCCGCAGAGTAGCAGGCTCCGAGCCCACCTGGAGTCTTGGGATACATGCCCCATTCAGCCCACACAGTGAAGTTGCTCACCACAAAGAATGACAGCGAAGCAAACAAGGAAGATCCAAGTACCCGGCGGGATGAAATGGAACCACCCAAGACCGTGCCACCGAGGAACAAGGCAACCAGGTACCAGATCCATGTAACGGCATGACCTGGAGTGAGTGCGAAGCCGTACTGGTGCGTGGTTAAAAAGATGTCGACGGCCACAAGAGCGAGAAGCGGGATGCCGAATTCCCGCCTGGGCCTACACGCTCCAAAAAAGAGAAGGCATGAGAAAACAGGTATCAGGTTATTGGGGCAGATGAGACTCAAACGAAGCACTGCGGCCCCTGCGATGAGAATGTACGGAAGGACCACAAGTTGTTTTCCACTGAGACGCTTGATCGTGAATATCATGAATTCCTTCCGTGCCACTCTCGGGCGGCCTTTTGGCCGCCGCTGAATGCGGCCTTGCATTCTCGTCGCTTAGCATTGCGCCAGACCCTCGACGGGCCGCTCGCTGGTGCGACAGCGTGAGGCAACCCAGCCGAGAAGATGCTCGGTTAAGTGAGATACTAACCCCAAACTACAGATCGCTAACTTGGATGTCTTCTCCATCCGTGTCTAATAGTGGTTAATTCTTGCGCGATCCTCGAACGAGCCCAGCGTCGCGACAACTGCCAGGCAGGTCCGGAACAGATGGATTGCCAAAGCCCCTTTAAACCGCGTCAATTGTCTCTTCGATGGGTCGCCCCGCCCCTTGATTGAAATTTTCGCGTCCCGCATTGGATTAGTTCGAGACAGCTACCGCCGCAAGCGGATCCCAGCCTCCGAGCGCTGAACCCTAGCTCCTTCCGGGCGCGCCTCGGGAGTAGAAGGACTTCATCGTTACGCTCCAGATGTCCTTCTACCCTGCATGCTCAAAAACCTTCCCCCCATGCACCCGGTTGGTTTTACTCCGCCCTCGACCAAGGATGTCTTCACGCTTTTCGTATACGAAATCAGGCCGAATGCGGGTAGAGTGTCTCGACCCTTCCCCCGGGCCCTTTCACGCGATCATTTCCATTGCGTTTGGTTTCCGGGGGATGCCGCAACGTTACGGAAACGGAATCTGTCGTTGGAGACAAGGTGACGATTCCATCCTCTGCATTGACGGTTCCTGTACTCGCTGAGGCAATGTTGCCTTTGAAGGCAGGCAAGTTGAAGATGACGTCTCCGTTCCTTACATCTCCCCAAATCCGCAGCTCAATTGTGGATGGACCCGAGGTGATCCTGAAACTGATCTTGTGGCCTTCATTCACATTCACATTTGCCCACTCCACGACACTTCCCGGTTCCAGCCAGTAGTCTGGGATGCCGCGGCCGATGATGATCGTGCCGTCGTTTTTGACGGAGGCGCACATTTGAAGCAATGCCTGCTTGGTAAAGCTGGCTCCCCAGCTATCAAGATTTCCATAGCTTACGGGTGGCATATACATCCCGACCCAGGCATCCCTTCCCTTGTATTCGAATGCCTCAGACCAGTTGTAGGGCGCGCACTGGTTCTCAAGCTGAAACTCGAGATTTTTGGCCACCTCCGTCCTGTATGTGTCGGAGTAGAGACACTGCAGCCCGGCACTACAGTTGTACGCGGTCCCGTAAGTCACTTGCCCCCACCACGTGCCCCAGCTTCCTTCGGGGATTCCTTTTCTATCCCGCACCGCCAGGGCGTGGCGAATGGAATCGTCAAACTTTTCTTTCCAGAATCCGCCGAGTTCGAATCCCTTCAAATATGCGCCCCAGGGAAATGTGCTCAAGGCTCCCGAGTAAGGAACCCAGGAATAATCTGAATCGCCATATCGCTCCAAGGTGACATCGTCGAACCCGCCCTCGTAATAGTCCGTGTGCCGGCGTGCACTGGTCTGGCTCAGAGCCCTGTTCAGTCTATCGTTCAAATCGGCCATCTCCCTGGCGGCCCATTCCGCTTCGTCCGTCTCGCCAAGACGCTTGCATATATATTGATATGCCTGAAGCCCATGAAGTGCCGACCAGTTGTCGCAGAGCAAATAGTCTCCATCGTCCGCCCAGTTTTCGAAATCCTGCGATTTCTTCATCAGCCCATAATGCTCTTTATCGTTGAATGACCTCAACGCGTGTATATTGCGAACGGCTTTTTTGAGTTCCTCCCGAACCGGCACGGTAAAGTAGGCCAGGTCTCCGGTGCTGCGCAGATACTCGGCGTACGGAATGAGGTACTTGCCGAGCGTGTCTTCGTAGATGGGATCCGTCGCCTCCCTGCCTCTCCAGGTGGTGCTGTTGGAGGCCTTGAAATACTTGCTGGCCAACATCCTTTTTGCAATTTCGAAGTCTCCCTCTCTCATATATTGATCGACATAATTTGGAGCATCGTGGGAAAAGGGCTGGTCGTAGTTGTCATTGTTGAAAGGATTCCTGGGTGCCGCGTGAATCTCATAGTCCTCCCCGTTCTTCACCATGTTTTCCCAGGTCGTGATTTGAATGGATTTGTACATTTCGACCATTCCGGCCACGGGAAGGCTGATTGGCTCCGCCAGGCCTGCCATGCGGCCGTTCCAATACCTCGCCATGGCCTCGTAGTTGGAGTCGAACCCACCTGCCGATTTCAACACCGCGGGATCAACCGGAGAGCCCGCGGCAAATGCCACGAAATCCCTCGTAACCGAATCCCCCGGGTTTACGGAAAAATCGAAGTACATGTCAGCATTGCTCTGGCCTGTGCACTCTGCTGTAAGCGGTATCTCTATGTCCGGGCGTGAACTCACGTTGAGCCGAACAACCTTGGGAACCGAGCCTGTACTTGTGACACGGACGCGCGAGTACACTGCGGTGAGACGGTCAGCAAGGACACGATGGGCGAAGTGCTGAATCTCCACGCGAAACGCTCCGGCCATCCACTGGGAGATGGGACACGGAAGATAACCATCCCTCAAAAACCACTTGATTCGTGATTTGCGGTCGAGGGCGAACTCGTCCGGGACATAGGTCGCTCCATCCACTGTAACCGTGAACTGGATAACGTCTTCCAGTCCCGGCGCGACTCCTCCCCCCATGAAGGTCCACGATTTTGGATGATCGTTCTCCCATCCGATATACAACCATTTCAAAAGATCATAGTCGTAATATGGCGATCTGCCTGCACGTTTGGGCTCTTCCTGGCCAGGCACTGGAAGTGCGGCTTCAGGCACCGCATTGACACATTGAGCTCGCACAACGAGGCCAGCCGCAATGGTCTGTAACCCGCACTTCACGAAACCGCGTCGGTTCATTTCAATTCTCCAAATGGCGAAGTTGCGTTAAGGACCTCAGTTAACTCCGGGAAGCTCGATGATCTTTTCGGAGTTGTTTCGATCTCAGCTTCGCAAAAAGCGCTCATTGAGGGTGCGATGCCATTGCACGTTTTTCCAATTTGCGAACTGGGGTTGGGCGTAGTTGAAAGGCGTCCAGCCCCAGAACTTGCAGGCAATTGCATCGTCTACTGACCACTTTGCCCAATCCAGCAGCCAACCCCAGTCCAACCTTGGATCGTCGATGTAGTACCACGTAGCCCACGATTCAGAAGTCGTCAACGGCATGCCGCGCCGCTCGGCCCATCCCGCAAACTGCGACGCCTTGAATCTCTGGCGCGCGCGCAACATCGGCGCCATAGCCGCTGCGGTCTTGATCGAGCGATCGGAAAACTCTTTGAACCAACGGTCGTTCTGGAAGATTCCGTCATCAACAAACTCATCGAAGCGCGTTCGCTCAGTCCAGCGCGGGTCGGCATCAGCATAGAAGTGCACATCGAGGCAGTCGAGTTCAAGCGGCACGTCGAGCCAGCGCAAGTCGCCGTGAATCGACGTGGTGAAGCGCAACTCGGGAAACTCCCGCCGCAACAGGCCGAACGCCTTGTTGATCTCACCGGCGAGGAAGGAAATCTGGGCTGGCGAGAAGATGTCGCCCTCATTGAAGCTGGCGCCTGTCTCCTTTTTTAATCTCTCCTGCAAGTCCGGGAAGAAGTAGGGAGTTTCGTTGGCGATGTCGACATAGATAATTCGATCCAATCCGAATCGTTTCTTCCACTCGGTCAACGTGACAGCCCACATCTCCGCTCCTTCCGCCATGTTCGCAGGCTTGCGAAGAGCAAAAGGCACAGGGGGAGATGTTGGAGATCCTGGCATGAACCACCAACCGCTCAATGTGTAGTGGAGCGAACTCCGCTTTTGCAACTTCTCGATGAATTCCGTGACCCAAACTGCCACCGGGCCTTTCACGGCTGTATTCCAATTCCATGGCATATAGGGCTGGTGCGGATCGGGCCATTCCAGAATGCGTTCGGGCTTGCTGAAGTCGAGCCACTGCGGCATCGGATCAATGCGCAAAGTGTTGTAGCCCCGCTCGACTGCCTCATCCAGAACACGGTCATAATCCGCGAAGCTGCCGCCGGGCTGATGACGGAGCGCGTACGCCACATCCCACATGGCAATCGTCAATCGCCTAGGATTCAGGTGATCGCGCATGTCGTAGTCACCAATCCGACTTATCGCGGCGTGGGAAGACCTATCGCTTGCTACTTGCATAGGTAATTGAGCGGAGCCCCGAGCGCTTTGCGCGGCCTCCTGGGCAGCGACATCCCTGCCGCTGGTCAACGCCGTCAACGCACCAGCTGTTCCGTATGCAATGAGTTCACGCCTCGATACTGGCATTTCTTTGTTCTCCTTCTATCGTCAGAGCGTTCCTGCGAGATAGTTCAAATCCAATCCTTGTCTTTCCCATACGAGCGCTCACAAGGCCTCTTAGAAATTCCGCGACTCCATCAACCGCGAGTAACGAGCAATCTATGCAGGCTGCGGCTTTACTGTAACCTTTCCCCCGTTGGATGAAATGGTGTAAAGCCTGCCGCCGGCTGGTACGTTGTGCAACTCCAGGTTCTCTGTCAACATTTCGTTCTGCAATCCAAAGGGATGTCCGCTGGCGTCGATATCATAGAGTGCTTCAATGCCGATCTGGCAGAGCAGCGCGCCCCAGGTGTAGTGAGGATGATCGTCTCCGGTTCCGTCCGTGCTGCGGTAGTTCTCATTGCATGTGCCGCGTGCTTCCCAGTTGCGCATGAAGAGGCTCACGCTGCGACGGGCAAACTCGGCTTGCTGCAGCGGCGTGCCATAGCGCCGCAGTCCCTGCCAGATCAGGTAGTTCACCGGCCCCCAAACGTGGCCCTTCCAGTATTCCTGTGTTGCGTATTCAGGATCGTCATAAGGCAGAGTCGGGATCAACCAGGGTCCCCAGAATTTCCCCGGATCGGTGAGAGTTTGCAGAACGCGCTGTGCCCGCTCAGAATCGGGGGTGCCACAGATGAGCGGATAGAAGTTCATCGGCGTAATGCGAGTCAAGAAAGCCCCCGGCTTGCTGTCTTCACTCCATAGCCGCGTGCAATAGAGCCCTAACTCGTCATTCCAGAGCGTGGCATTGATGCGCCGATTCATTTCCAGATGCTCGGCATGAAGCCGCTCTGCATCTGCAGGCCGGCCGAGCACAACCGCCATTTTCGACAGGATCTCTGCATCGAGCGACCAGAGGGAATTCAGGTCCACCGCATCGGCCGTCATCTGTCCCCGCTCAAACCCGGCCCCATCGAAGTGCGGTGTGTCGTCCCACCCGGTCGCCAACCGGGCTAGCCTGAAATCAACCTTTGACCCCCACTCCAGCAGGCCGTTCTTATTCCCATCGCTATGTTTCGGCCACCAATCATGCCAGCGCAGCAATCGAGGATAGACCTCTTGCAGAAACTGCTGATCACTCCAGCGCTGGTAGAGTTTCCATGCGCAAAGCGAGGTAACCGGAGGATTGGAACAGGCCGAGTTGACGAACGATCCCGTGCCCGTAGGCCACTCGGTCACCTGCGAGATCATGCCGTCAGGCAGTTGATAGCGCAGTACAGTTCGTATCGTCTCCATGGCTGTCGACGGATCTTCAATGGAGGCAAGAAGTCCATTGAACGAGCTGTCCCATGTGAAGTAGGGAAGAAAGTCAGGATCTTTGACCAGCCAGCCGCTTCTCCCGATGACATTACCGACCCGTTTCGTCAGGCTGCTGTAGAGCCGGTTGTTGTTCAGATTGTCGGTGATTGCGCCGACGAAATCTCCCCAGGCGCCATGCGCTTGGGCGCGATGGGCCGAATAGCGGGAGCGGGCAAGATCGATGGTCGCGTCGACCGAACTGAGTGCCGGCAAAGCTGAAAAACCCGCAACAAAACAGGCGGCATGATCTGGCGTTATCTGCAATTCGACGGACGAATCTCTGTCCAGATGAACTGCGTGCAGGGATGCAGGATCGGCCCGCAAACTCCACAGGATGTACTCTCCATCGGGGGTGATTGCGTACGCATCCAGGCCATCGGTCGCGGCGCGAACGACATGGAAAAAGGGGCGCCACGGATTGGTGGGGATTGTCATCTGGAGTTTTGCATTGCGATCGGCGCGAATGCGAAACACGGCAGCCTCCGGGCCCACTCGTCCCCATTCGACAGTGAGATTGGCGCCGTCCGCTTGCGTATTCCATGTACAGTACGAAAAGTCCGGCGAAGCAGAGCCGGGGCGGCCTGTGCTGTCAGACCCAATGTCCAGCACAATTCCTGCCTTGTTGTCTCGGATAAAGGCGACAGCTCCGGGAAGAAGGGCATGGACATTGCCAATGAGCGTACGAGCTCTGACCACGAGAGGCGGCTCGGGAACGCGCGCATCCGTGTTCTTCGCGGCAGCTTCCGCGCCGGCAATTGTCGAGGGCTGCACCTTGCCGAAAATCCGTGGCGAAAGCAACGAAGCGGCTGCACCGGCAAACGCTGAGCCGAGAAATCCACGCCGTGAAACTCGTCCCAACGTTCTTTTGCTTGCCATTTACATCCCCTTGCAGATCATAAGAGATTTGTATGGATTGGCCCCGCCAGGTTCATACACCAATCGATCCGTTGTTCTCTGGGGCGCGAGGTCGAACTCCAACAGCCGCCAGTGTGAGTTGCGATTTCATTTCCAGAGTTGAACCTGGGTTGCTCCCGCAGGGAGAGAAACCTCCTCGATCCCATCACGCCCGATGCCGTCAGCCCCCCACAACGTTCTTGGGTGCAGCCCGGCGGGGACAGTCATGGCACAGTTCGCGGGCTGCCCATCGCTATTTGCGAGAATCGTCAGATAGCTTCCCTCATTCTTCAGAACACGCAACAGGCAGTTCGGCTCCGGCTGCACAAAACTGAACGGCACGGCGGCGAGCGTGGGCTGCAGCGTGGAGTGAAGATAGTTGGCCAACGGCGCCGGGTCCCCCAGCCATGCGCCTAGCCCAACCAAAGATGGAATCCAGATCACCCTGCCACCCTCAGCTACGGTGCGTACAGTCGCCGTTGTCTCTCCCTGCCAGGTTGCAATTGGTTTGGCTTCAAGATTGTGAATCGTCCCCAACCACAGATGTGCCGGCAGGGATGGTTCCGCATTGTTCCATTCAATCTGTGGGGCAGTTGGCAGCAAAACCTCTTTAAGCTCTGCTCCGGTAATCTTTGCCAACGGAAAGCCTGCCAGTGGCCATGCCTTCCCGTATGGATCGTAGAAGCCGGTCAGCCCGGTTACGATCAGCGTGTTGCCATTGTGAACGAAGGCGTTCAGTTTATCTATTTGCGCAGTGGAGAGCGCCCTCACGTCGGGCAGAATCACCGTTCGATGAGCCGGTTCGACCTGGCTCCAGGCAACGTCGTCGAAGTGCTTGATGCGCGGGGGCACTCCGGACTCGGCTAGCGCCCGATAGAGACCCAGAGTTTCCAGCACCTGCGCATTGCGGTCTCTCGCCGGGTCGGCACTGTAGGCAAGGTTGTCTTCCAACGTCATGGTCTCAAGGCTCAGCACGAGCGTCACGTCGGGCCGAACGGCCTGGCTGCCATCGAAAAAGTCCTTGTTGTTTTCCAGGATTTGAGCAATCTGCGAAGCGGTTCGCAGCCGGGCGCTTGGCTGCTGCTGAAAATCGAGCAACGACCACTCTCCGGCTTCCACCCCGCTCGAGCGGGCGTTCAAGAGCCAGAACAGGACGCGGTCTGCGCCTGTGCCCAGGCTGGTCCACACCCACTGGGCCACATCATCCGCTGTTGGATCCATTGGCCGAGTGCCACTTGCGATGTTCGTACCCCCTTGCAGTTCCGTAACCCAATGGCGTTTCGGCTCGATGCTCCCGTCGACCAGATCGTTGACATAGGAAACCCCGAGAGCGTATTCGTCGGGATTCAGAAGTCCGAAGTGCCACGCTGGATGTATCGAACAGCCGAGAGTGTCAAGAAACGACCGCCATTTAGGAAGGTCGTCCGACGACTTTGCAAGATTCCCCACCAGGGAATGCGGGTTCATATGCAGCGGATGCTTTGCATCGTTGATGCGCACCTGTTGCGCGAGCCATTCCAGTTGCTGTGTCTGATAGCCCCGCCAGAAGGTCATCCAATCGATCGAGACCGTCTTGTTCCAGGAGTTCGGTTCCTCGTCAGGAGTCGCCTGCTGACATGAAGAGTAGTTTTTTCCCCATGCAAGATTCAGTCCATCCACTGTCTTGTAGCGATGGGAGAGCCATGACCGAAATCCGGTAATGGCGAGCGGCTGCGGCGAAGCGGCCTGGCCAGGTTCGTTCATCAGGATCCACGAATCAAGCGCCGGGTTGTCGCGATAATGGATGACAACGTGCGCAATGTAATCGGCCGCCAGGCCCTGGGCGGCTTCGGAGCCGGTGACAGAATAGCCCTGCGTTCCATCACCGCCCAGGAACGGCGGCGGCCCGCCGGGCGTCAAGGTGGCGACAATGCGCACGTGATACTTCTCTGCCGCCCTGAATGCCTCGTCATAAAGTGTGAAATCCCAGACATCCTTCTTCGGCTCAAGATCGGGCCACATCAGAAAAAGCCTCGCCACCGGCATATGCGCATCCCTGAGTTCGCGAAACCACCCATCGATCTGCGCCGGTGTCTGGCCAGGCTCTATCCAGATTTGAGCACCGATCAGAGGTGTCTCCGCTGTCCCCGTGAGGGTACTCAACCATAGCGCGAGTACTACAACGATCCATTGCATTCCAACTAGATTAGGGGTCTTGCTGCCCATCAGGGGTCCTCTCTATCTTGGTCCTTCTCAGATCTCAGTCCCAGTGCCGCATCTGCTACATCGGAAGACCGCCTGGATCGGTCCGTTTCCGAGACAAATAACCCGTTCCCCAGGTAAAAAATCCCGCCCTGCGGCACTTCTCGCAGGCAAAAGTAAACTCCCACCCTTCGGGCTAAGGGGCAAGTGGAACGCCGCTTGTATTGAAGCCCGCGGCAAACGCTGGCGAGTTCTGCTGCAGTGTGTAATCACCGCCGGCGGCATTGGTGAACAATGGATCGGTCAGCAGTGTGTTTTGATCCAAAACGGCGCTGCCGAAGATCGGGTCCGATGCTATGGAGAAATTTTGAAACAGAACGTTGTAGTTAATGGTTCCTGGATTGGCGTCCATGTAGCCCGGACAGGAGTATGCGGTCCAGTCCCAGAGATCGCTATTCTTGCCGCCGTTTCGGTAAACGATATTGTGGGTAATTGAGAAGTTCGTCGGCATCAGATCGTCGCAGCCCCCCACAAACCCATAAGCGCCGATCGAGCCGGGGTTCGCTTCGGGAGCCGGAATCGACACGGCGGTGTTGTTCACAAAAAGGGATGCATAGTTCAAGGCGGTTGTGGACGCGCCACTGGTTGCGCCGTTGACCAGCGCAATCCCGATTCGATGAATCTGATGAGGGGTTAGCGCGGCTTGAAAGACATAGTTCGTGAGCGCGCTGGACGCCGTACCGCTGCCAATCACGACGCCATCGGCCTGCACATTGAATTGAGCGCTCGGCCCCGCGGTCGCTGTGCCGGAAAGTTGAACGACGATCGTGCTCGTGGCCGCGCTCTTGGGAAAGTAGGATGGCAGAAGGTCGATGCGCGTAGTCCCGTTATACGGCATGTATCCTGAAGATGCTGTGACGCCGTTCGATCCCTGATCGTAGAGCGCCGGTGGCTGTAAAATCACCACATTGTTGCTCGCCGCGTTGCTTTGGCAACCACCACAGAGGTAGACTCCCTGGCTGCTGCCGACCTCGATCACGTTCTTTGTAATCGACACTTCGCTCACGTGGTCGTCCATCATGATGCCCCGTGCCAATCCCGCTTGCACGTAGTTTCCCGAGCCGTCGCGATCCAGGCCGCCGACATTCTCAATACGATTCCCGGTAATCGTGGTGTTCTCCACCACGTGACCCGGGATGTTCCCTGCATAGGAATAGATCGTGCCGGTATCGTTGGTTTGCTGGCTGGTGTTTTGGATCGCGTTATTGGAGACGACGTTTCCGGTGAGAGAAACGCCATCCGATGGATATAGATCGATACCCCACCGTCCGGAACCGTTGATGGTATTGCTGTCGATGGTGTTCGAAGCGCTGTTCTGGAGATGAATTCCGGTTGACCCCGCGTTCACGCTCCCCAGACCGGTCAGGATATTTTTTGTGATGCTGTTGTTGTTGCTGTTGGCCACAAGAAAGATTCCCGATCCACCGAGTTGATTGAAGGTGTTTCCGGTGATCGTGTTGTTGGACGAGCCGCTCAGCGAAATCCCATTTCCCACATTCAGAAAGGTGTTTCCGCTGATTGTGCTTTTGCTCAGGCCCACACCCTTGATCGCCGCCAACTGGTCGGTGAAGGCGCCAGAATAAGGATTCTTGTCGGAAGTGGTCGCGGAAAAAGTCAGGCCGCTGATCGTGATGCCTGAAACATTTGAGAACGAGATCAAGGTGCTGAGTTGCGCGGCAACCACGGTTCCTGCAGCCGGGGTCCCGGAGTTCGCTGGCAGCACGTAGACCTTCGAAGTGGAGGGATCGTAGGCGAATTGCCCTGGAACACTGAGATCCGTCGGATCGTTCAGGACTCGCCAGCTCGAGGTATGGCCTGGCTGGTTGCAGTTGGCTCCATCACTGATGGGATTCGCCAGCGTAATGGTGTTATTGGCCGCATCGACGCTCATGATGGTCGTAAAGTTGTCGCTGTAGCGATGATCGCTGATGACCTGTACAACCGCACCAGGCTTCACGGATGCGCTCAGGTCGGCAGGCAACACACTGATCGTGGCGCCGGTGGTGCAGGCCTGGCTTGGGTTTACAATCCTCCAGCCCGATGTGTATGGCTGGAGGGGATTGTACCCAATGTCGGCCGCAGTCTGACGGACATCCGATATGGTGAGGTCCAGCCCCACTGGATGGGCAGCGGTTGCCGAATAGATACCGTCCCCCTGGCTGGTCCATCCGGTGAGAACTTCTCCACCGCTCAGAACGGCAGTCGCCCCGCTGGCGGCTTGCCATGTTTCACCATTATCGGCGGACGTAAGAGCAAGTGGGGCGGTGAGGGAATAAGTACCCGAATCGATGATCGTGGTCTTGGTGGAGGACTGCTGCATCGCCTGCTGCGCACGAGCCGGCGTAGCAAAAGGGTTCGCTTCGGAGCCGTCCCCCGTTTTGTCGTTTCCGTGGGGATCGACGTAGAAAGTGGTCGGCACAGACGGCGCCGTTACGGTGAGCATCACGGTATCGCTAGCGGTGCTGCCCGCTGAGTTGGACACGGCCACGCCGAACTTCGCTCCGTTATCGCCCGCCACCGTCGCAGGCGTAATGTAACTGGAAGCCGTCGCTCCAGTGATGGCTGCCGAATTCTTGTTCCACTGGTAGCTCAGCGTTCCTGTGCCTGTTGCTGTTACCGAAAAGGTGGCCGTTTGTCCAAGCGTTACAGTCGCGCCGATGGGCTGAGACGTAATCGTTGGCGGTGTTACGCCGCCTGCCGGCGGTGCGCCGCTTCCTGTTTGCCCGCAGCCAATCAACAGCGCAATGAACAGACCAGAGCTTCCCAGGCATTGCATCGAGAGAACCTTGGCGGACACTCTTGTCGAGCGCGCAACACTCATCGAAAGACTCATCGGATACTGTTCAATCTTCCACAATTTGCTTTACGCCCGAGCGTGGATCGGAGGCATCTCTGACCGTCCCATGCTGCACACCAGGACGGTCAAGAGGGCACGTGCAGGCGAGAGGCCTGCACGTACCATGGTTAAGGGTTGATGCGCGAACTAAAACTCAAACCGCGCGCCAACCTGGCCTCTGCGATTTCCAGAGACGCTCGTAACATTGCCGAACTGCGGGCTCGTATAACTTTCGTTGATTCCCGAGTACTGATGACGGTTGAGAAGATCAAAGAACTCCGCACGAATGCTTGCCTTGAAACGGCCGTCGGAGCCGAAGGCGAAGTGCTTCACCGCAGAGAGATCCTCGTTATAGTTCGCAAATCCACGCCAGGTGTTGGAGTAGGGCAGCTGATTTCCAAGTTGCCCATACAGCGGATTGCTGGTGTTCAGCGTCTGGTCAGAGAACGCGGCCGGGCTGAAGTACTGGTTGCTGACATCGTTCAGGTTGGCGAGGTCCAGATGCTGGAAGTGATTGGCAAGCGACACCCCGGTCGTGTTTCCGAAAGTCTGAGCCCAACCGGGATACGCGTTTGCGGCTTGAACAGCGGGCATCGGCAGGCCACTGTGGTAATTGATATCGCCACTCAGCGTCCAGCCGCCTACCAGGTAATCCAGTTTTCTGCTTTCCTGCAACCAGTGTCCATTCCTGCCGAACGGCAGATTGTAGGAGACATAGCCTTTCACCTGATTGCGCACATCTCCTGGCGAAACCAGGTTCTTGAACTGGCCGTAGCTGTACGGGTCCTGGAACTCGGAGCCACCACCGCCAACCACATACTGGCCCCACTCGTCCACCTGATTCACGCCAAGGACATTTCCCTCCGCCTTGGATAGCGTGTAGCTCAGATCCATGGACAAGCTGCTGCCGGCCCTCTTCTTGACTTCGACAATGGCAGCGTTGTAGGAAGAGCTGCCAACCGGGTTGCCTGTGACCTGCAACGCACTACCCCAGCAAGCGTGCGCCTGGGGATCGAGATCGATCGCGGAGACAGCGGAATATCCTCCACAGCCGCCGTTCATCGCCGGCAGGAACGGATACCAGGGTACCCCCGCGGCTGCGGCGGACGCCTGACTGTTGATATTGTCCCCAGCATGGCCGCTTATGAGCAGCGGATAATACTGGCTGAAGGTGGGAAAGTTCTGTGGGAACAGATTGCCGTCGTGCAGAGCAGAAGCCATGTTCCCCATGTAACGTGCATCCACGACTGTATTCGCATTGATTCCGTATTCGACACCCACGTTCCAGTTCTGCGTGCGGCCAAGCGTGAGCGTGTTAGGCGAGGAATAAACCTGCCCCCAACCGAAGTCGGGTGCATTCGCGTTTTTAGCTGCCGGGATCGCTACGCCGGGATAAATGTTCGCGTCCCACTGGAATGAAGGACTGACGTTGGAAGCGCCAGGCGCCGATTGGTTCGAGCCAAAACAGTTGAAGCAACCTTCACTCTCGTAAGGAACTCCGCCCCACATGTTCTGGCCGATCGGAACATAAAACAAGCCCCATGCTCCGCGCAGCACCAGTTTATGAGAAAGCTGATATGCGGCGCCCACGTGCGGGCTGTAGAGGCGGTAATCTTCCAGCGTCTCGAAGCTGCCCCCAGGACCGGCCAGGTAGGAAATGTTGCCTAGCAGACCTGGATTGCCGGCGGAAGCTACCCAATTCGGATTTTGTGCGTTGAAGTCCCAGTTCGACTGATTGCCGTTCTTTTCATGAAGCCTGCCGTTCAAGTCCCAGCGCAGGCTGACGTTCAGCGTCAACTTGTTGGTGACCATAAACTGATCGGAAACGAACATGTCGACGCCCGAACGGGTGGTGTTCGATCCTGTCGTGACACCCTGACTGGCCGACGCGGCATCCCCGACCATCATGTTCGCAAGGCCGTATCCAAGGCTATTCGAGACGGTGGTGTTGTTTGCGACATTCTGAGGCAGACCGGTCAGGTCGTTGAAGTTGTAATTGAGAATTCCGCCCGGATTTTTGTTGAGCTGATCATAGGCGGTAAACTCGCCACCGAACTTCACGATGTGCCTGCCATGCACCCAGGACATACTGTCCTTGAAGCGCCACTGCTGCCAGCGTATGTCGTCGTTGAAGTCCTGGCCGACGGTGCTCTGCCCGACGCCGAGGGATGAGGCATAGCTGAGGTTGGGGTAGGTGGAACCTGTGGCGCTGGAGAAGGCGCCACCGGCTGGCGCGGGTGTAACGTCGGCCTTGTTGTTCCAGTTAAAGGCAACAATGAAGGTGTTAACCACTGTCGGGCTCAACGTGTAATTGTCCGTGAGGTGAACGGTCGCGAACTTCTGCGGCGCTCCCTGCGCATCGGCAAATGGGCCGCCCGTCGATGATCCGCGCTGCCAGAGATTGCCGCTGTTGTGGTTTCCGAGGCCGACGCCTTCGCTCTCGGCCCAGTTGATCGAGCCGCTGACGTGGTGCTTCTCAGAGAAGTTGTGGTCAAGCTTGGCGTCGAGGTTTTGCACCTCGTTGGTGCTGCCGGAGAATCCCCAGTAGTTGTTGATCAGGTTTGAGTTCGTGGGAGCGTAATCCTGTTTGTAAATGCTGATAACGCCCTTCGCCTGCGCGCTGATGCTGCCGGAAGGAATCATGTTGCCGGCAAACACCGTGCCGGGCGCCGCTGGGTTGAAGATAGCTCCGTAGTAGATGGGATTGTTGGCGGCGTCAAGATAGCCGGTGGGGCAGGGTTTGCCGGCAGATGTGTACGAAGCGCACGAGCCGGTGCCGCCTATCGCCTGGTTCGCCGTTAGCCCGGCGACACCGGCATAGGTCAGCAGTTGGCTGAAGTCCCCATTCAGCATGTTGGTCGTCGGAACCGTGGTCTCGTTGGCTCCCCACGCCATGGTGTTCTGGTTGTAGCGCTCATAGGCGGCGAAGATGAAGGTGTGCCGCCTCCAGATGGGTCCGCCCCCACTGAAGCCCCAGTCCCTCAAACGATCTGTCGGCCTGCGATACAGTTGCTGGTAGCCTTCCACAGATGGCGTTGTCGAAGTTGCCGGCACGGCAGCTGGGCATTGCCCACTGGAACCCGCTCCCGCGGCATTGCAGAAAGCCATCCAGTAATTGTTCGACCAGCTGTTGGCATCGAATGCCTCGTTCGTCAAGAAGCCGAAGGCGCTGCCGTGCAGCTTGTCGGTGCCGGACTTGAGCTCGTACTGGAGGGTGCCGCCGCCTGTCTGCGACGACTCGGCATCGATTCCGCTGGTCTGCACCTGCACCTCGCGGACGGCCTCCACGCCAGGGGATGCATTACCCCAACCGGAACTGGCGGCCCCGCCGCCTTGATAGCCCGCATCCGCATCGACGCCGTCGACCATCACGTTGTTGGATTGCGACAATGATCCGGCAATGCTGATACCCGACGATGCGTCTCCGTTGACGCCCGTACCGACATTGACCGAGGGGACAACCATGACGGCGAAAGCCTGTGCATTGCGGCCGCCGGCGATCGATAGCGGCAACTCTTGAATGGCCGAACCTTCCACGCTTGTGGCTTCGGTGCTTGTGTAGCTATCCAGCGCGGCGGCGTCGCTGGTAACGGTCACCGTCGCTGAAGTGCCGCCGACCTGGAGATTGACATCAACCTTGGCTTCTTGTGAAGCCGAAACGGTGACGCCTTCCCGTTCGTACTGCTTGAAGCCTTCCATCTTGAACACGAGCGAATATTTGCCAACCGGGAGATTGACGATCTGGTAGACACCGCGGTCATTTGTCGTGCTGCCGGAGTAGCCAACCCCCGTAGCCGTGTCGGTGACCGAAACCCGGACGCCAGGAACTACCGCTCCCGTTGCATCGGCGACCACGCCGCTGATGGATCCCCTGTCAGCCTGTCCCCAGCCATTGGGGCAGGAGAGGCCTGCGAAAATCACCAGGATCGCGATGAGAGCAATCGTGATGTGACTTCTCATTAGCGTCCCTTTTCTCTCTGCTGCCATTTCAACTTCCAATACCGTTTCTGCCATTTCTTCCTCCGTTAGCGTTTCTGTTGACGTGCTTGTCCGCGCACAGGATCGGTGCAATCCCCTTTTTTTGTTTCCTCTTCGCCCGGGCTACCTCTTGTCCTGCCTTTTCGCTTCAGAAGAAGGCTTACTCCCGCGACATCGCATTGATACGCACTTGCTTCAGTACACCGCAAGGTCCGATACGGTCTTTCACAGAACGTTAAGACCCTAAGGTGTTGAAAATATTGGAGGAAGTTTTGATTTTCTTCACCGTATAGCACTGGCGAGCGCGACCAGATTCATTGACAATCAGCAGAGACGCTAACTATAGCGCGACTGAACCGCAAAGAATGAGAGTTTCAATGAGTGACCGCCCTTACCAAGAAACAACGGGAAATCGCACTGGAAGGGCTCGCACACATCCTGGAGAGCGAGTATTTCCGTGGCAGCCAGAGGTGTTGTCATTTTTTGGATTATTCCGTCCGTTACGTTCTGGACGGGAGGCCCATTGACGAACTCAAAGAGCGCACGCTTGGCATAGAGGTCTTTCACAAAGCGGGAGATTACGATACGGCGCAGGACAACATTGTCCGCGTCACCGCCAATGAAGTGCGGAAGAGGCTTGCCCAGTAATACGGGGACGAGCATCGCAATCGAACTCTGACTATCCAGCTTCCGTCGGGCACCTATGCAGCCAGTTTGAACTGCTCGGAGGCGGATTTGTCTCCCCAGGCCTTGGCCGCCTCCGCAACCGAGCCTAAAGTATCTGACCTTGGCAAAAGTGACACCGGAGTTGTTCGCCGTTCCCGGTTCGGCTGGCTGATCATTGTCGTACGCGTGCTTGCCGTATCCGCTTTGTCAGCTCTGATTCTTTACAGGCAGCTGCACGCAAACGATGTGGTTCAAGGTGTCTGGTCCGCAGTTCTCGACAGTACAAAGGTGGCTGTAATCTGCAATTCGGAACCGATCGCTTACCGTCCCAAGTCCAATATGGATGTTTCTTTAGGGCCCGAGGATCGCGTGATACCAGTTCCGGATGCGTTTATCGGCACCGGTGATGCGCTCGCTCTGGCTGATGTCGTCAACTTCCTCGGGAAACGCGGCAAAGAGTGGCAGTTACTCCCTGGGGACTCGACTCCTTCAGATACCCTTCTGGCCGGACCGATTATTCTCGTTGGCGTACACGCTAATAAATGGACTCCTACCATTACGAAGAACTTGCGGTTCTTTTTCGGCGTCGGAAACGCTATCTATGATCGGTCGAATCCAAGAATCAAATGGTCGCTTGACCAATTGACTCCGGACTGGAAGACCAACGAAGACTATGCCTTAGTGTCGCGCTTCACCAACCCCGGTAGCGGCCAGCCTGTCATATGTGATCGCGGGCCTAACAAACTTCGGCGCCCAGGCAGCTGGAGATTTCCTTACCAATCAAAGTCTCCTATCGGAAGCGATGCAAAGTGCCCCAAAGGATTGGAGGCACAAGAACTTTCAGTTCGTTCTTCATACACAAATCATCGGAAACTCGCCCGAGCGGCCAACAGTGATTGCATCAAATTATTGGTAGCAGATTTTGCAGATTGGTCCATTTTCACGGGACCAATCTTGCCGTTTTAGAAATTAGGGCGTGTGTCACTAACTCTGATGAAATAATAGTTAATGGAGGTCACTGCGGGGCAGCACTAAAAGTCAAGGATAGCCTGCCGATTCAGCGCGGGAATGTGAAGCTGTAGAACCTCTATGTACTCAATGCAATTCTATTTGTGCCCGAATACGGTTGCTAACGGCGTCGTCTCCCTGCTCGGTTCGGCGATTGGCACAGCATTTATACGCGTATGAACGTTATCCGTATGTTATCAAGGACAACAGACAACGTGAGACTGGACCGGACACAGATCAAAGCAAAAGGAGCGCTTCCGCAGTGTGGAAGCGCCCCTTTCCTTTGCAGCATGTTGCTTGTCATTCCGGTAGCACCAACCTGCCCTTCACATTGAAGGTTTTGGTCAGCACCTGCACTCCGGAGTACGGTTGGCCGCCGCCAACCGAAATCGCATACTGGCCTTCGGCGATGATAGGCTCTCCTGCTTTGGTCACCATACTCATGTCGCGCGGGCTTAGTTCAAACCGCACCTTCCGCGAGGCCCCGGCCTCCAGATACACCCGCTGGAACGCCCGCAGCGCCCGCAACGGCGCTCCTGGCACGTCGGGGAAGCTCAGGTAGAGCTGGACCACTTCATCGCCCGCCCGGCGGCCGGAATTGGTCACCGTGACCTGTGCCACAACCGGGCTGCCCGCCGCCATCGCGTCGGTGGGAACGGTCAATCCGCTATAGGTGAACGTCGTGTAACTCAGCCCGTAGCCGAAGGGATACAGCGGCGTCCCCTCAAAGTAGCGGTAAGTGCGGCCCTTCATCGAGTAATCTTCGAAAGGCGGAAGCTGGCTCACGTCCTTGTAGAAAGTTACAGGCAGCCGTCCCGCCGGGTTGTTGCGCCCGGAGAGCGTCTCCGCCACGGCCGCTCCGCCTTCCTCGCCGGGGTACCAGGCATCCAGAATGGCGTTGGCGTGCTCCTTGGCCCAGTTCACACCCAGGGCGCTGCCGTTGGTCAGAACCATGACCAGCGGCTTGCGGGTCGCAGCCACCGCCTCCAGCAGGTTCTGTTCAGGCTTGGGCAGGTCGAGGCTGGTGCGGTCGCCGCCCTTGAAGCCGTCCTCATGCACCGGCATCTCCTCGCCTTCGAGCTCGCTGGTGATGCCCACCACGGCTACCACCACATCCGCGTCTCTGGCCGCGGCCACGGCCTCCGGCCTGGGCTTCAGGTCCACCATGGACCACACCAGTTTCGCATATGTTAAGTGCTTGTCGCCCTGCCCATACTCCACCAGCACCTGGGCCGGTTTTCCCTGCTCCAGATGTACTCGTCCCAGCTTAGTTTCCACGCTGTCGGCGTTCCATTCCGAAGTGATTTCCTTGCCCTCGAGTGAGATGCGGAATAATCCGTTGCCTTGAACGCCCAAGTTGTAGTCGCCGGTCTCTGGCGGCGTGAGGGTTGCCTCCCAGCGAATGGCGAGCGGCTTGACCCCGGCTACCTCGATCGGCAGCGGCGCGGCGGAAGCATCGATGCCCGGCTCAATGCGCGTAACCAGCACTGCCGGTTTGGTATCCTCATCTGCCATCAAATCCTGTCGCGTATAAATGGCTTTCGCGCCCGGTTTGCCATCGACGGTCAACAGCGCAGCCGGCACGGGCGTCGCTTCCTTGCTCAGAAACTGCGTTCCCGGCACATAAGTAATGGTCGCAGCGGGAAACTCGGCCTTCAACCCTTCCAATACGGAGACAGTGTGGCTGGGAGTCCCGTTGTAGTTGCCCAGCAGGACCTTCGTCTGATCGGCCAGCGGACCCACCACCGCAATCTTGATGCCCGAGGTTCTGAGCGGCAATACGCCGTCGTTCTTCAGCAGCACCATGGACTCATTGGCCAGTTTGCGAGCCATCGCCCGATGCTCGGCGCTGTCCAGCAGCTTCTCGTCTATCTTGCTGAACGGCACCATCTCCGGCGGATCGAACATGCCCAGCTTCATCCGCGCCGTAAACAGCCGGGTGAGAGCCCCGTCGATCTGGCTCTCCTTCAGAAAGCCCTGCTTTACGGCATCCAGATACGGCTTGTAATCGTGGTCGTCGGTCACCTTGACGGAGCCGTCAATGCACTCATTGTCCATGCCGCGCTGCAGGCTGATGGCCGATGCTTCGGCCTGCGTCGGCTCGTAGTGGTGGCCGCTGAAGATGTTGCGAACCGCTTCGCAGTCCGAAACCACATAGCCCTGGAAGCCCCACTTGCCGCGCAACTGGTCCTGCAACAGAAACTCATTGGCGCAGGCCGGCTGGCCGTTGATGCTGTTGTAGGCGCACATCACCGACTCCGCCTTGGCCTCGACTACTGTGGCGCGGAAGGCGGGCAGATAGGTATCCAGCTCGTCGTGTTTGCTGACTTGCACGTCCGCTGTGTGGCGCGTGGGCTCCGGCCCGCTGTGCACCGCAAAGTGCTTGGGCGTGGAGATCACCCGGTAATAGCGCGGATCGTCGCCCTGCATTCCGGTCACAAAAGCCACGCCCATGCGTGCGGTCAGGAACGGGTCTTCCCCATATGTCTCCTGCCCGCGGCCCCACCGGGGATCGCGAAAGATGTTGATGTTGGGCGCCCAGAAGTCCAGCCCTTCGAAGATGTTACTGTGCCCGTCGCGCACATCCTGCTTATGCTTGATGCGCGCCTCCGTCGAGATCACCACCGCCATCTCGTGAACTGCCGCCGTATCGAAGGTCGCCCCCAGACCGATGGGTTCGGGAAACTCCGTGGTGCCGTTCACCGCCACGCCGTGCAGAGCTTCGCTCCACCAGTCGTACGCCGGCACATTGAGACGCGGAATGGCCCGCGCCTGGTTCACCAGTTGACTGGCCTTCTCCTCCTGCGTCATCCGCCCCACCAGGTCCGCCGCACGCTGCTCAGCGGGCCGGCTGGGTCCATGTAAGCGGGCTTCCGCGCGTTCTGCGCCTCGGCCACCCACGCAAATCCGCAACACGCCAACCCGGCAACCACTATTCGCAATCCAAAGCTCTTCATCGTATCCTCACCTGCGGACTTTTCGCTTCGCAGTCATTTTTGCCGCAAAACTCCAAGCCCTAATTTCGGTTTTCAAACTGACGGCCTCACCAGGCGCCGTCGCATTTCCATCAAATTCCGAAGGGTTCGCAACCATGACAATAAGCGGCGCACAACATCGTGTCTTTGTGGTCACCACATCAGAAGCCGGGGCTTCGATTCGCAACTGATTTCTAGTCGGTACCTCTAAATACCATCCTGTCTTCTGAGAATCTTTTCACGCCATCCTTCCAGGCTTGCACCGCTATAACAATATCCCCGGACTCCGTTGGAGCCTTGAATGCGATCTTCACGCTTCTTTGTTCGCCCAGAGGCACCAGCACTGGAATAGTTCCACGACGTAAAACACGAGAAGGCGTTCTTGCTTCCCACTTTACAGTTACAAGTTCTCCTGACAGATCATCATTAAAGACAGTCAGAGTTCGCCTGACTAACTGGCCTGCGTGGAGTTCCGGCTTTACAACTGGCCAGTCTCCGTTCTTGTTGCTGGCGGCGTTGAGCAGATCGAACTCAAGGTCCGCGACCGCGACCGGGGCATAGCACTGCTGAATCAGTTTGATGTTCGCATTGGTCCACGGATCGGAGATCGCCGGCAGAATAAACCAAGTCGCCGGCGCGCCGCGCTTCTTGACCTTTCGCTCCAGTATTTCCGTTGCCGCGCTCTCGCCGGGCACGTAGTTTGGCCATGCATTATTCAACACATAGTTTCGTAAATCGGCATTCCCTTTCGCGCGTCTTAGCCGAATGGTCGTAGCCATCCAGGCAAATCCTTGTAGCGTATTATCTGCGTCCCAGATTGCCTCGGTTTCGCCGTAAGGCCGATCAAGACGCGCCGAACCACCTGTCAGCGGAAGGCCGCCAAGGTCGTTCACATAGTGCTCCATGTTTATGATCCCGTGTCCCAGGTCCTCATTCACACCGTCTGCAATGATCGGCCTGGTCCCATCCACTTGCTCGATCGCGGCGATCGCTTCCTGCATCGGTTCAGACCATTCGTTGGCGGCGCTCCACAGAACAATTGCAGGGTGGTTGCGATCCCGAAGAACCATTTCACGGTCCATTGCCAACATGCTGTCGTGGCCGGCCTTCCAGTCTTCCTGCCCCCCCTCGGAGCCCCGCAACGGGCTTTCTCCTACCAGCATCAACCCTTCTTCGTCCGCAACATCGAGCATGTACGGCGTTGCCGGAATCTGGTGAATTCTCATCACATTGAAATTCAGTCGAAGCAGATTGTTCACTGCCTCCGGCCATCCTCCATTGGTTTCAGTCGGCCTTCCGAATCCCGGCTTGACCCCGTATGCGTCGGTTCCAAAATTCGCCTCCTGTTGATTGTCGCCACGCAGGTTTACATGAACGCCGTTCAGCTCATAGTGGTTTCCTACGACCCTAAACTCCCTGAAGCCAAAGCGCGATTCCTTGCTCTCAATGAAATGGCCCGATGCGTAGAGTTGCAAAGTCAGAACGTGCAGTTGCGCCCTGTAACCACGGCGATAAGGCACGTTTGGCCACCAATAACTTTTCGGACCCAGGGGCCAAACGATGGAAGCCAGACAGACGCTCATGGTTCCATGCGCGGTTATTGTCGCTGAAGCAGAATGCACCTTCGGATAGTGGCTGAAGCCCTTGTTCCAGGACTGAAGCTCGCCGGTAATATCGACTTCTTGCGGATGGTCTTCGGCGTTTGATACCGACGCGGTGATGGACAACAGGTCAGGATCGCGGTTGGTTATGATGTGAACATCTTCGATAGTGATGCGAGGCAACACTTGCAGCTCGACCCCCCGAAGTATCCCGTCCGCAATATCCGTGGACCACGACGCGCCCTCAGCGATGGCAAAGCGTCCATTTGCCAAACGATATTTCTCCCTGCCGTTCACCTGGACCTCCACCAGCAATGCGGTTCCAGGCTTGGCTACAGACGTTAAATCTGCCGTGAACGGCATCCACCCGTTCAGGTGTTCAGCGACCTTCTGCAAATGAGACTCATCCGGACCAGCCAAGACAACGGCCCCGAAGTTCACTGCGGCAAAGGCCAGGCGAACAACATGCCCGGTGGCAAGTGCTGGGACCATGATGTGCGTGCGATACGTACCAGCGTCGCAATGGAAACCCTGGGTCTTCCATCCCCCCTCGGGCACTCTAATCGGCTGCCAGGCTCCGTTCTCTGGACGAAGCTCCCAGTTATATCCTGCTGAGCTGGAAAGATCTATTGAACGCGCTTGTTCAGGGAGCTCAGTGCTGCGCGCAACACTTGCCCCTGCAGAAAAGGATTCTGGCGGGGTCGGTCTTTCGCTCGATTGCGCGGCAATTCGGTTCACGACGACGGCAAGCACGAATAGAGTGAACACCATTCCAATATCGAAAACCGGCGTGTTCCTTTTTTCAATACCCACAGCGCGCGGGCCGTGTCCTGACCGACCTTTTAGCTTCAAGAATCCTCTTTCCCACCGCATCCTATTGATACCCATTGACTCTGTCGCACCGCAAGGTCCGATACGGTCTTTCACAGAACGTTAAGACCCTAAGCTATTGAATCGCCAAAGGGAAAGAACGATTTTCTTCACCGTATAGCACCGCCAAGTGTGACCCGATCCATTGACAATCACCTGAAAGGCAAACTATAGTTCGACTGAATCACGATGGATCAGCGCTAGAGAGTGGCCGACTTCACCCAGAAACAACGGGAAATTGCACTGGAAGGGCTCGCAAACATCCTGGAGAGCGAGTACTTCCGTGGCAGCCAGAGGTGTTGCCATTTTTTGGAATATTCAGTTCGCTACGTTCTTGACGGGAGGCCAATTGATGAGCTCAAGGAGCGCACTCTTGGCGTAGAGGTCTTTCACAAAGCCGGAGATTACGATACGGCGCAGGACAACATTGTCCGCGTCACCGCCAATGAAGTGCGAAAGAGGCTTGCCCAGTACTATGGAGACGATCATCGCGATCGAAAGCTAGCCATTCAGCTTTCCTCGGGTTCATATGCAGCCAGTTTGCACTGGACCGTGGAGGATACGCCTGCACAGGTTCCTGCCGCTCTAGCAAATGAGGCAAAAGCTCCAGTCCTTGAAAAGAATCAGACCGGTGGTATTCGCCGGTCCCGGATAATCTGGCAAATCGCTGCGGCGTGCTTGCTTGCGTTTGGCGTTGCAGCTGGTGCGATTTTCTACTGGCAGATACGCTCAAGAGATATGCTCCGGGGTGTCTGGTCCCCTGTCCTCGAGAGTCCAAAGGTGGCAGTCATCTGCATTTCGCAGCCAGTCGCTTACCGCCCAATGTCAAACATGGATGTTCCAGTGGGATCTGGGGACCGCATGACGCCGGTGCCGGATGCGTTTGTCGGCACTGGCGACGCATTCGCTCTGGCCGATGTCGCCGGCCTCCTGAGCAAGCTTGGTAAAGATTGGCAGTTACTCCCTGGGAACTCGACACCTTCCAATACGCTGTTAGCAGGCCCGATCATTCTCATTGGCGTACACGCAAATAGATGGACTCCTACCATTACGAAGAACTTGCGGTTCTTTTTCGGCGTCGAGAACGCAATCTATGATCGGTCGGATCCAAGAGTCAAGTGGTCGCTGGACCAACTCACTCCGGACTGGAAGACCAGCGAGGACTACGCCTTGGTATCGCGCTTTACCAACCCCGGTAGCGGACAGCCTGTCATCGTGATCGCGGGACTTACAAACTTCGGCACCCAGGCAGCTGGAGATTTCCTGACCAATCAAAGCCTCTTGTCAGAAGCGATGGAAAGAGCCCCAAAGGATTGGAAGCACAAGAACTTTCAGTTCGTTCTTCACACTCAGATCATCGGAAACTCTCCCGAACGGCCAAGCGTGATTGCAGCCAACTTTTGGTAGCTCGGTAGCCAAGCGAATCTTCCTCTACAATCTTCTCAGCGTGTCGCGGCGATTGAGTGCAGCTCAATACCACTTGATCTCGCTCACTTCCGCAATACGCTCTTGAGCGGCCGCAGGTCGGAGATAACGCAGTGTCGTCTCCAAATCCGCGTGGCCGACATACTCCATTACCGTGCGCGGATCGATGTGATTTCGTAGCCACGTTGTAATGCACGTACGCCGGAATTTGTGGAGTTGGATTTCATTGCATCCGCGTTCGCCTTTCACTCCGGCAATACAATTTGGATATGGCCCTCATACGCTGATCTTCGTCGAAAAGCGAAACATTGTGTCGGTCCGCCGATAAGCCTTCAAATGATCCTCGGTTGATCCCAAAGCGTTCATTGAGCTATTCAAGTCGATCAATGTCTCGGCAAGTGGCCGTAAAACCGGCTTGTCGGAGAGGTGTGCATCTGATCTAACCAGATCTCAGGCTGGAATCGCGGTAAATCGCCGAGGCACGTTTCCAACGCCGCAGGAAACCCTGTAGGCAGGATCGGTAACGGGAACGCCGATGTCGCCGGGAAGGATTCTCGGTTGTCGCTCTCCCACACGGAGAGCCCCGAAGCTGGAGAAGCCTATGTCGGCCATCTTTTTCATTCTATGAAACATATCGTACGGCGTTCGGCATCCCATTCAGCTCTTTCTGTTCGGCAGAAAGAGCAGCGGGCAATGGGTCTGGTCAACATCAGCCAATCTCAAAGTCTCCCCGGCCACGCGCTGGGACTGCGCGCGGCTGGCTGTGATGCACAAGGCGTTCGTGCGCGAGGTTTCTGCCTTCCACCCGTGCCCATGCTTCGGCGCGCTGCTTGCTCCTCTCGCACTCCCGATCACCGCGTGGGCCAAAGACGGCCTCAGCAGTGCGCACCACGTAGTTGGTCCAGTTGCGGTTCTCAGCCTCGCGCCCCTGGCTGGCGTTTTCCTTCAGAGCTTGCGTGATGGCCTGTTGATTGTGGCCCGTTACGCGCATTCTTACCGCAATCATCCAATCAAGCTGTGAGGCGTTCCGCACCTCGATTCGATTAAAGATGTCGGCCTTGTGCAACTGATACGTCATTCTCGGCGACGGCATTCCAGCCGGAGTTACCGGATACGTTATTCTCGGCGACGGCATTCCAGCCGGAGTTACCGGAACTGGCTGGCCCTCGCTGGGACCGCGAACGATTTCCCGGCGCAACTCTGGATTGCTGATTTTGAATCCATGTTGCGCGGCAAGCTGTGCACAGAATTGCTTGAACTCGTCGGGGCCGGTGACCGTCAGTGTTCCCCACTTCTGTATGCCCAACTGGAGTGCGGCCAAAACGGCAGCCTCATCCTGCGCCTGCCAGACGTCAATGCGCTTGCCACGATCCGTGAAGCTGACGTGGCCTGGATCGGAACGTGCTGAATAGTGAATTTCAGTCAACTGCGAGTGCGCGGACTGACGAACCCGCGCGATGAAGTCGCGGATGTCGCGCTTGCACGGTATCTCGTCCTCGTCTCCGAGAATTGCAGTACCGGGCGTTTCCGAATCCCGGTACCTCCATTGCTCCGCTAGCTGTGGTTCTCCCTGTTCTACAAGAAACTGCTCGAATGTCTTCCGCCGGCCGAACCCGATTCGGAGTTTGTCGCGCTCACGCTTTTGCCGCTCCATCAGTTCGGCTCTGCGCATGGCGTGGTCGGCTGCCAATAGGCTCCTGGCAACATTCAATGCATTGCCAGACCACTTGCCGCCGTGGTAAAGATCGGTTCGCTCCGTACGAAACTCCGAAGACTGCATCTCACGCGCTACGCGATGCTCCATGCGCTGCTGGATCTGGGCAGCGTTCTTTTCTTTGCGGTTGGTGCTGAGTGCCTTGCAATACTCAGCCCAGTTCGCTGGCATATCAGGACGAAGAGCCTCCGCCTCGCGCTGCTGCGGCGTCGGATTGGCGCGTGTATCAGGTTGGAATTCACCCAACCGCTCTTCCATCCGACTCCTACTAAACTCACGACCGATGCAAGATGCCTTGAGCTGTTGATCTCCTACCCAAAGTATTGCGCCGCTGCCCCTTCGCTCGTAGCGAATATTAACCTGGGCCAGCCCCACATGCACCTGTGCCCACGACCTTGCATTGCGCAGAATTGGCGCGGCTCTTTCCTGCGCGATTCGTTCGCAGGATTTCTCTCCGGTCGCATTCTCATAATCCAGCGCTTTCGAGTGGGGTAGAGGCTCGCGCACACTGCTGGCTCGTGTGACATCACCGCTACGGTTCGCAACATAGCGGGCATTCTTCTCTGCCTCCCAGCCTTGCGCACGGATAATCTCTGCGAGGGCCTTGTGCGCTTTGTCGATGCACCATCCCTTGTCCTCCACGAGTAGCGTATCGGGATGAACGCGATTGAGAACGACATGAAGATGATAGTTCTCAGTGTTGCGGTGCAATGCAAAGATGGCAAGCTGGTCGCTGCTCATACCGAGATGCCGCTTCAGAATACCGACGGCTTCATTGCATTGCGCTTGCGTCGGTTGCTCGCCCTCCTTCCAACTCAGCAGCCAATGATCGACGGGATCCTTACTGCGATTCGCTTCCATTGCAAGAGCAACCATTTCGGCACGCTGCCCTTGCTGAGAGTCAGAATAGAAGTCTCCGTTTGCACCAATGTACTCGGCCGTCTGTGTGTCTGCGTGTCCATCGGCCACGATGTAGTCGAGTAAGCCGCCAACGCGCGCAGCCTTGCTCGATTGAGTCTTCGGATTGGCGATGTACTTAACGATCATTGTTTGCGACTCGTTCTATAGCAGCGCGTAATGCGCGAATCGTCGCGACGCACTCATCCACGACTTCGCAGTGCAGGGCGAGTCTATTTATCGCATATTTTTGAAGACCGCCCAAACGGCGCAGCTCGCGAATCATCATCAGGTCAGTGGCCGCGTGGATCGCTTTGCCAAATGTGCGCCTGCGGACGAACTCGCTAATGCTCATTCCGGCAAGGTCGGCGTCCTCCCGGAGTTGCACGCGCTCTGGAGCCGTTAGCCTCATTTCGAATCGTGATGCAGCGCGATCTTTTACTCGTGATGTGAACGGCATTGCTTTTCCCTACGCGAAGCGTGCACGGTTACGTTCAGGATGAGCCTCGATGAGACAAGCGCAGCGCGGAGCATCGTAGGCGACGGGTTGGACGAAACATGGCGAAGCCATGTGTACGGACAACCCGCATCCTGTACCGCTCTCTCCACACATAGCGCGTTACAACTCACAACTTATCCGAGAAACTGATTTCACGCAAGACCAGATCGCACGCGGTAATCTTCGCGAGAATTATTTTGTTACGCACTATTATGATCCATTACTCACTCATTTGAATAACTGCTCATCACCGCATAAACACAGGGGTTTCTGCATTACTCGTCCACCCCATCTCGTGCTACTGTACATTTATTCCTCGTTGCAAAACACTCCAGGAGGAACTTGATGACAAAAAGAGAAGTAATCACTGAGGCAATGCTCCAAGCTGCCATCGCGGCATTGGATAAACGGATTGCGATGCCTCCTCTGCCCGCAGAGAGAAAGTATTCACGCAGAGAAGCATTTGCACGGCTGCGCGGAAAGGCCAAGGAAGCACTCGCTGCCGGACACACTCTCGAAACGGTGCTCGATGATCTCAAGGGTGTTGGCCTCGGCATGACAATCTCGACCGCGCGGCAATATCTGAAACCAGGAAGAAAAACAAGCAAGGCGCGGGGTGGTATTCGACTGGAAGCCCAGGAGAAACCGCTTGCGAAGACTGCTCCGGCTGCGCTCGCAAAATCAAGTGCCGCCCCAGTAAACGCAGTTGCAACGAAAAAGGGAACATTCACGGTAATCGAAGACGACAAGGAAATTTGAGGAGAAAGTATGGGAAAGCCTGTGTACATGGTCAGCGGTTCAAAGGGTGGCGTCGGCAAGAGCATCGTCTCGATGTCTCTGATTCATTACCTCTCGAAACGCGATGAGAAACTGTTGCTGATTGATGCGGATACTGCGAATCCAGATGTCGGCAAGGCGTATGGAAAGACAGTCGAAACCGTCTACATCAACCTGGACGAAAAGGACGGATGGATGGACCTTGTGAATCGTCTGGCCGTGCAGCCCGATGAGACCGTGGTCGTCAACACGCCCGCTCGCAGTGGAGTGGGAGTAAGACTCTACGGAACGCTGCTCACGGACTCCATGCAAGAATTGGGACGCAAGTTGGTAACGCTGTGGGTAATCAATTCACAGCGGGATAGCCTTCAACTCTTGAAGGACTATCTGGACGTAGCCGGTGGCCACACGACCCACGTTCTTCGCAATCTGTATCACGGGCCGGAACGCAAATTTGAGCTGTACAACAATTCAAAGATCAGGGCAACGGTAGAGGCTCAGGGGAAGACTTTCAATTTCCCGGATGTGGCAGACCGCATCTCCGATCAGTTGCATAGTGAGCGTCTGACGATTGAAAAAATAATTGAGGTCGCGCCCATCGGAAATCGCGCGGAGGTAAACCGCTGGGTAAAGGAGTGTGCATCGGTTTTCGATGGGGTTGTTGCATGAACGTCGATTCAGCCTTTCGTTCAATCTATGGCCGTGCTCCGAGTCCCGAAGAAACGAACCGTTTCAATCGCATCAGTAAAGAGCTAGGTATTCGGGACAACGATGCGATATGGGCTATCGCCTTTTTACTTGGCCACCATCTTGATTTGGCGAAACAAATGCCGGAACAAATCGACAAACTGATCTCGCAATCGCTTGCAAGGTACGCGGCTTCGCTAGACAGTGCTCGCAGGCTGGCTGAAACTGATCTTGCGGCAACGAAGGCGCGGATAGAAGAAACTGTGGGCGAAGCCGTCGTAACGTCTGCGCAAAGGGAGATTGCGCGTGCCGCTCAGACTGTTGCACAAATCACGGCACGCAAATCCTGGCTTCAGTGGCTCGGCGGCGCTGCGATCACTGGAATGCTTTTGATGGGCGGAACCTTCTACTGGGGAAACAGAATTGGGAATGTCAATGGATATGCCCGTTCGCTCGATGTAAAAGCGGTGTCTGCCTGGGCTGCGTCAAGTGAAGGGCAGGCTGCTTACAAGCTGGATCAGGACGGGGATTTGAGGTCTTTGATTCGATGTGACCGTGATGGTTGGACCGTGCAACGGAGCCGGGACGGAAAGCATAAGCTGTGCATTGTGCATCCTGCCAGCGATGGTCTTGTCTCTGGCTGGTACGTCCCGTAGGCTCCTGGGAAAACGTTGCAAGTTGTTTGCGGCGGCACAGCTGAAAGGAAGAGTATGATTGCCGCGGCAGGAAGAGTGCAACCGCCAGGCGCTCAAGTGGCGCGACGAGATGGCACATCAGCGACGATGGCCTGACGACAACAGCCGCACCGTGCGCAGCCCTTCGAACAGGAGCGGCCGCGCCTGCTCGAGTTGCCGTGGCACCCGTTCGACACCGATTGCGTGGTCGCGGTGAGTTGCGGTAAGACCATCTATGTATGCTTCGATGGCCACGACTACTCGATTCCGTCCGAAGCTGTGGGCCGTCCGCTGACTCTGGCGGCATCCGATACCAAGGTGCGCATCCTCGATGGCGCGCGCCCGATTGCCCGCCATCGCCGCAGCTGTAATCGGCAGCAGCTGGTTCTCGATCCGGCGCATCAGCCGGCCTTGCTGCGCAGCAAGCGCAAGGCGCGCGAACGGTCCCGCTCCTCACGACCCGATCTAACGACTCAAACAAGGCCCTTTACCGCATCCACTGCAAACGCCAGCGGCTCAGTTCAAACGTTTCTATCGAAACGGCCTCTGGCCAAAAGCCGTCTGCACAATCCTTCTCATCTCGTCGGGGCAGTTTTGCCGTCGTTTCGGAGGAAGAACCGCACGTGGTGAGAATTCAGCTCGATTCCGAGGAAATACGCGAAATCGCGCATCCTGCGCTGCATGGACGGTTCTTGCCCTAAAGGGCGAAGGATCTTTATGATAATTCCTGATCATGACTGCTCCCCGCCTAGCCGATGTCCGACATGTGAGAATCGAATCTCATGTGGTTAGCTTTACGCTTGCGAACCTTCAGAAATATGGGGCTAAGGGCCTTGAAGGCCTCGTTCTGTGGCTCGGGGAAGTCGAGGGTGACGCCGCGCACGTGTCACGAGCGATAGTTCCAGAGCAAAAATCGATTTCCAGGGAATCGGGAGTCGGGTATTTCGTCGAGGGCAACACACTCTTTCAACTGAATAGAGCACTCGCGCATACTGGACTTCGATTGATAGCTCAAGTCCATAGCCACCCGATCTACTCGCATTGTTCCCGCCTGCTCCTACCTTCAAGCTGAGGAATAAACGAGCCCCCTCTTCGAGACCAAGAGCCTTGATTTCACGAGCCATCTCAAGCAATACGCCGGCAGAGTCTCGAACTTCCCACTCCGAAGGATCACGCCGTCCCGTGTTTCCGCTCTCGACCAGAGCTTTCTCGACTGCCGCCCTCAGCAAATCTTCAACATGCGTTTCTACCTTGAAGTCTTCGCCATTGATAATGAAGATCAAGAAGAATGGCTTCTTGGAGTGGTGATGATGATGCTCCTTTTTCAGCTCTTTCTCAATCTTCTCTTCTTCTTGGCGCACATGCTCTAGTTCACTTTCAATCTTGTCCTCTTCAGTGTGGACATGAGCAAGCTCCTCCTCAAGCCGCTGTTCACGCTCCTGATTGTCCGGGGTACGGCGCGGTTGATCGTTCATTTAGTACACCTCAAGACCTTCCGAAAGTCTGCCCATATTCTACGTCAATCGCGCTGCCGAGACTCTCATAGCCTGGTCGCCCTGCCGGGCCTAACTAAAATTTGCTGATCATTTTACGGTCATAGCCCGTCAACCGCCTGATCGCCCGAATGCTCAACCCTTCTCTCTTGAGTTCCTTGATCTCGCCCACGTCTTTTCCCCTCAGCTATGTTGGCCATCCGCTGTCTCCAGAATCGGACCGGTGGCTCACCGCCTGAGGGCGGGGGATTTTTCAATCGGCATTATGGGGATTTTTGCATCGGCGGTGACAGATTGTCGATTCACTGTCACCGCGGAGGTCACGGTCTTTGGCATTCACCGAGGGAGTGGATCCGTTTGAAGACGAGCGAATTGCAGAAAGGACTGTGGGGACTTTTGTGGGTAGACTGCTTCAAAAAAGCGGGCAATTGTGGGTAGTACCCACAATTTCTTAGGGATTGAAATCCGTCGCAAGCCATTGAATATAAGTAACATAAAGCATTAACGAGCAATGCTGAAAAGAGCAAAATCCTAGCTCTTAACCGACAGGTTGTAGGTTCGATTCCTACCGCGTCCACCAGTTCCCTTCCAGGCAGATCGGCCGCTACAAGCCTTCCCCCATCCCTGCGCCTCACTCGGCAGTCGGAGCCGGCTTTCGTGTTCGGGCTTTGACGGAATACAACCTCGCCAGGCGGTTCGCTGGAAGTGGGCACAAAACAAGGGCCTTTCAGCCCTTGCTCTGTCAGCGGATTGTTTGTCTCGGGGGCGAGGTTCCTATTGCCGGCTGCCTGACCGTTCTAGTCCGCCGCCACCGAATTGAACACCCAAGTCATGAAGGTGGAGCCGGTTTGGTTGCCGCTGGAGTCGGTCTCGACGTTATGACCTTCGCCCCAATCCTCCCAGGCGTTCACGTGGCTGGTGCCGAGCAGGTTTTCCGCCGCCGTGGCCAGGTCGATGATGACATAGGCCGAGGTGTCCGGGGCCTTCGTGCCGTCGCGGATGTACCAGTACTGGGCGGGGTCGGTGGTGTCGCTGTTTGCGATGTCGTTCATGAGGAAGTACATGGGGTTCATCATGTTTACGATGGTCTGCATGCTCGATGAGATGTCGGTTCCGTCCATCGCCTCGCTGGAGAAGTTGGTGAAGTGACGGGGACTGCCGCTGGTGCAACCGGATACGGTGCTGGCGGTACCCGTCGGGTTGCCGAACTCCAGTACCTCGGCCGGACAGGTTGTATTCAGATCCGTCGTATTGGTCTCGATGGTGCTGTAGTCCGGCGACGACGACGACAGATCGAAGAAGGAATCGAAGGCCGGCATCTCTTTTACGGCGCCGCGGCTGCCGAAGACTCCGCTCACGTATGCCGAGAATGTGAATGTGCATGTGTAGCCGTAGGTGCTTGAAGAGCTGGTGGAGCAAGTGGCGAAACTTGGGGCCGATCCGCCATTCTTCAGATATCGCTCCAGCGACGGCTCGAGGTAATTATCGAGAATGAACTCGGTGATGTTGCTGTGCGTCAGGGTTCCCAGGCTACCGTGCTTGTCGGCAAGGGCCAAGTCATCCTGGTAGGTGTCGAAGACGTCGATGAGGTCATCGGAGATGGTTTCGTTGACCGAGCCGAGGGTGTTATACCCGTACTGCATCTCGTAGGCGCCATCGGCGTGATCGAGGTTGGTGATGGGCGACTGGGCGCCGACGGCGAAGATGTTGTCATCGGCATCGGCGGCGCCAATGGCCGCAAGATACGAATAGTAGAGGCTGCTGTTGCCGCTGGCGCCCAGCAGCGCGGCCAATGCGCCGCCGGCGCTGCCGCCATCGTCGACGATGTGAGAGACGTCGCCGGTGAAGGCGCCCAGGTTGTAGTTGTAGCGCAGAAAGCGCACGGCGGCCTTCAGGTCCACCATGGCGGCCGGCGCCACGCCGTAATAATCGCCGCTCGAGCCGTTATCGCGGCCGCGGCATCCCGGCGATACGATCACGTACCCCTCGTTCAAGGCATACGCATCATTACTTGTGCCGCCGCTGCTGCTGCTCAATTGGCCGGCCGTGCTGGACATGTATCCGCCCACGCCGATATCGAACAGAATTGGCTTGCCGGAGACCGACGAACCTGCCACCGAGGTGGGGATGTAGATATTCATGGTCTCGTAGGTCTTATCGACCGGGTTCACGGCATAAACGACGTTGGTGTAGGCGGTGTACTTGACGGTGTCGCCGTTTTCCGCCGTTGTCGAGCCGGTGCTGGAAGTGTAGCTGGACAGGTTCAGGGAGTAGCTGCCGGACTCCACCGTTTCGTTCACGGAGGCTCGATGTGCTCGATGCATAGGTGGAATCGCCGCTGAAGGTGGCGGTGATGGTGTAGCTGCTGGTGCTGCTGAAGTGGGTGGGACAAACGGCCGTACCCGAAGAGCCGACCGAAGCCGTGGTGCTCGAAGTGTTGGAGCAGGTAAGCGTGGTCGCGGTTGTGTCGCTGGAGGTCGTGTAGCTGAAGGTCACCGTGCCGCTGGTGCTGGTGACCGCGTTGCCGCTGGCGGTGATGGTGGCCGTCAAAGCGACCAGCGAGCCGGGATAGGCCGTGCTGGACGCGGTGGACAGCGAGGTCGTGGTGGAAGTTCCCGAAGACGAGGAACTGACGACGATCGAGATGGTGCTGGAGGTGCTGGTGGTGTAGTTGGAGTCGCCGCTGTAGATCGCTTCGATCACATGGGTTTCAACGGCGCTCAGACTGGTCGTCAGGGTTGCCGTGCCAGAGCTTAGGGTGACGGATTCGAGATCGGTCGATGTGGTGGTGTCGTAGAACTCGACCGATCCAGTGGCCGCCGAGGGCGAGACCGTGGCCGTCAGCGTGAAGGAGGTTCCCGCGGTTACAGCGTAGCTGGTCGAGGTCAGCGTAGTGGTGGTGGAGGTGGTGCTGGACGAGGAACCGACCACGATGGAGATGGTGCTGGAGGTGCTGGTGGCGTAGGTCGAGCTGCCTTCGTAGATGGCATCGATGACGTGGGTTTCAACGGCACTCAGGCTGGTGGTCAGGGTCGCCGTGCCGGAGCTGAGGCTGACGGTTTGAAGAACGGTCGATGTGGTGGTGTCGTAGAACTCGACCGACCCGGTGGCCGCAGAGGGCGAGACCGTAGCCGTCAGCGTGAAGGAGATCCCCGCGGTCAGCGAGTAGCTGGTCGAGGTCAGAGTAGTCGTAGTGGAGGTGAGGGAGGTGCTGACCGCAATCGAAAGGGCGCTGGAGGTGCTGGAAGCATAAGTGCTTGAACCGCCATATTCGGCGGTGATCGAGTACGTGCCGGCGGTGCTGAAAGAGGTGGTTAGCGTGGCCGTGCCGGAGCTGAGCGTTGCGCTCCCCAGGGAAGTAGAGCCGCTATAGAAGGTTACCGTGCCAGTGGCCGCCGAAGGCGAAACCGTTGCCGTCAGCGTAATGCTGGTTCCCGTGGTCGTCGATGCGCTGGAAGAAGTGAGCGTGGTCGTCGTGGATGTGGTGCTGGAGGAACTGGAGCTGCCGGTTGTGCTGGAGCCGCATCCGGCCATTAGTGTCGCAGCGAGTATCAACGATCCCAGCGCGATAGCGCGAGAGATGGATTGGCGCTTCATCTTCAATGACTCCACAGCGAACTGTCTCGATACGGTGTGTGAGTCGCGCGAGAGAGTGCAAATGATTACAACCTCCATCATTCCAATGGGGCTGGTCACGTTACGCGTCGGTCGAAGGCGCCCATCGAAGGATCTGTCCGGATACCGAAGCGGCTCCTGTTCCGCGACGCTCAAGCAACGGCAATGGCGATGCGCGGTACGATGCCGTTTGCCGGCGTCGTGCGGTGCTTCAGGCTGCTGAAGAAACGCCGCCAGGAACGGACCATTCCCTACCGCTCGACAATTGTTTTCAGTCGAGCACGGACCGGATGACCGGTGCGCCGCATCACTGCGACGGCCCTCCGGTTGCGTTAGCCATGAGGGATGGCGGTGTGCCCCTGGCCGCCGAGGATCCGCTTGGGGCAAACGCAAGCCCTTTGAGCCGCATGGGCGGAACCGCACGAGCCGCCTGCATCCCGACCGGAGCTCGACCGCACGATGCACGCCGCACTCCGGCACACCGGAGCTTCCCGATGACGGATGTTCGAAACCCAAACCGGCGGAAGTTTCTTACGCAGTGCTTGACGGGCGCAGCGGCGTTCGGGACTGGGGCCGTGTTGCGCGGGGGCGCTGAGCCGGCAGCACAGGCCGCGAGGTCGCGCGTGATTGTGGCGCGCGACGCCGAACTGCGCGGCGCGGGGACGACGGTCGATCCGCAGAGGATTCGCGCGTTGCTGGACCGCGCGATGCTGGCGCTGTTTGGGAGCAGTCACTCGACGGCGGCATCGCCGGAAGGCGTCGCCGGCGCGTGGCGCCGTATCGCGGGGCCGAACGACACCGTGAGCCTGAAGGTAAACACGCTGGGCGGGCGCGGCATCGCGACGAATATCGAGCTGGTGATCGCAGTCTGCGAGCGCTTGCAGCAGGCGGGAGTCAAGGCGTCCAACATCGTCGTCTGGGACCGCGACAGCGAGGAAATGGAGCGCGCCGGCTACAGCATCGCGATGGGCGGCGACCGGGTCCAGTGCTACGGCACCGACCGCGTGGGCTACGAGGACGATCTGTCCGAATGGGGCAACGTGGGCAGCCGCTTATCGAAGATACTGACGCGCTCTTCGAGCGTGCTGATCAATTTGCCCGTGCTGAAGGATCACGACGGCGCCGGCGTAACGATCGCGCTCAAGAACCTATACGGCGCGATTCACAACCCCAACAAGTACCACCCCAATGGCTGCGACCCGTACGTTGCGGACTTGAACATGCTGCCCGAGATTCGCTCGCGCATGAAGCTGTTGATTTGCGACGCCACGACCGCGATGTACGAGGGCGGGCCGGGCTTCAAGCCGGAGCACAGTTGGAAGGCGAACACTCTGCTGGTGTCGGAGGATGCGGTGGCGCTCGACTCGACGGGTTGGCAGACGATCGAGCGCAAGCGCGCAGAGATGGGGCTGAAGACGCTCGAAGCCGAAAATCGCGCGCCCAGTTACATTGCTACCGCGGCCGACGGCGAGCACCGCCTGGGGCATGCGGATCCGAACCACATCGCGGTCGTCGAGGTGTAATCGCCGAGCCGCCGGGAGGTGCAGGATGAAACCCAATTCGATCGCGCAAGAGGAGCTGGCAGGCGGGCCGATGAACCGCCGCGCCTTTTTGAAGTGCGCAGCGGCCTCGGGAGCGGCGCTGGGCGCCGGCGAACTGGCCACGAAGGCTTCCGCGGTTCCCGTGGCGGCGAGCGGCACGCAAAGCGACTCGCAGTTCGTCTTTGAGGCGCGCTTCTACGAGAAACTGGCGGGCAGCAAGATCCGCTGCAAGCTGTGTCCGCGCGAGTGCATTGTGGGCGACAAGGAGCGCGGCTATTGCGGCGTGCGCGAGAACCGCGGCGGCGTTTATTACACGCTGGTTCATTCGCGGGTGTGCGCGGCGCACGTCGATCCCATCGAGAAGAAGCCGCTGTTCCACTACCTGCCCGGCACTACGGCCTTTTCTGTGGCGACGGCGGGCTGCAACGTGAACTGCAAGTTCTGCCAGAACTGGGATATTTCGCAGTCGCGGCCGGAGGAGATCCCGGCGCAATACGTTTCGCCGCATCAAGCCGCGGAGATCGCGCGCGAGTACAACTGCCCGACGATCGCCTACACCTACAGCGAGCCGGTGGTGTTTGCCGAGTACTTGATGGACACGGCCGATGCCGGTCACGCGGCCGGAGTGCGCAGCATCGTGGTCTCGAACGGCTACATGCAGCACGACTCGCTGGTGGAAGCCTACGGCAAGATGGACGCGGTCAAGATCGACCTGAAGTCCTTCGCCGATTCCTTCTATGCAAAAGTGGTCACGGGGCAGTTGAAGCCGGTTCTCGAAACGCTCGTGACGCTACGCAAGATGGACAAGTGGACCGAAATCGTCTATCTCGTCATTCCGACGTTGAACGACGATGAGGCTGGATTCAAAGGGCTGGCGGCGTGGATCAAAGGCAATCTGGGGCTCGATGTTCCGCTGCACTTCACGCAGTTTCATCCCGAATACCTGCTCAAGAATCTGCCCATTACGCCGGTGGCGACGCTGGAACGGGCCAAGGCGATTGCCGACGCAGAGGGATTGCACTACGTGTACATTGGCAATGTGCCGGGCCATCCTGCGCAGAATACCTACTGCCCGCAGTGCCGCAAAATGCTGGTAGAGCGCGTGGGGTTCACCGCGAGCCAGTTGCTGATCCGCAAGGATTCGACTTGCCCGTTCTGCCGGCAACACATCCCAGGGATCTGGCACGCTTAATCGTGCCCAGGAGGTCCTGATTTATGAAGTTCGCAAGGAGTTCCAAAATGGCCTGGTTGATGACGCAATGCATCGCACTTCTGGCAACGGCGCCGATTCTGCACGTTCGCGCGGCGGGCGGCGGGGAGCAGAAGGTTCGTCCGGCCGCGGTCGCTGGCGCGTTCTATCCCGCCGATCCAACGGAGTTGTCGCGGATGATCGACGACATGCTGGCGAAAGCGACGCCGCCGGCCGTGGATGGCGAGATTCTGGCCGCGGTGGCGCCTCATGCGGGCTATCCCTATTCTGGCCCCGTGGCCGCGTGGACCTACGCCGCGCTGAAGGGACACAAGTACTCGCGCATTGTGGTCATCGCGCCCTCGCACTATGTGCCCTTCGACTTCTCTTCGGTCTACGACGGCGACGCCTACACGACACCGCTGGGCCAGGTTCCCGTGGACAAGGAGTTTGCGCAGCGGCTGGCGAAGATGAGCCCGACGATTCAGCTCAGCGACAAAGGCCACCAGGCGACGAAGGATGCGCCGGAACACTCGGTGGAAGTTGAGCTACCGTGGCTGCAGAAGGTGTTCGGGAACTTCGAACTGGTGCCGATCGTGATGGGCGACACGAGCTACGAGGCAAGCCGCGCGCTGGGCGTGGCGCTGGCCAAGCTGCTCCGCGACGACCACTCGACGCTGGTGCTGGCGAGCAGCGACCTGTCGCACTATCACCCCTACGACGAAGCCGAGACGATCGACCATAAGACGCTGCACGCGCTGGAGGCGTACGACTACTACAGCATGTCGCGCAACTTCCAGTGGCGCGGACAAGGCCAGCCGGGAATCTGGGAGGCATGCGGCGGAGCGCCGATCGTTGCGGCGATGATCTACGCCGAGCGCCTGGGCGCGAACAAGGCCGAGGTGCTGAAGTACGCAAACTCAGGCGACATTACCGGAGACAAGTCGCGTGTGGTGGGCTACAGCGCCGATCTGTTTGTGAAGTCGACGCACGGGGCCGATGCCGCGCCACCGTTCTCGCTTACCGGCGCAGAGAAGGCCGAGCTGCTCAGCGTGGCGCGCAAGTCGGTTGAGTACATGATCCAGAAGAACGAACCCTATGCGCCGGTGGCAAGCTCAAGCGAGACGCTGAACCGCGAGTACGGGGCGTTTGTGACGCTTACCGAGGGCGGCAGCCTGCGCGGCTGCATCGGCTACACTTCGCCGGTGAAGCCGCTCTATCAGACGGTGCGCGACACCGCGACACTGGCCGCGCTGCGCGATCCGCGCTTCCCGCCGGTGACGGCGTCGGAGCTGCCGCAGCTCGAATACGAAATCTCGGTGCTCTCGCCGCTGCGCCGCGTGACCGACATCGAGCGGATCCAGGTTGGCCGCGACGGCCTGATCATGAAGAACGGAGACTACGAGGGATTGCTGCTGCCGCAGGTTCCGGTGGAGCAGAAATGGGACCGGGAAACCTTCCTGAACCAGACCTGCCGCAAAGCCGGCATGGACCCGAACTGCTGGAAGGACGAGAACACCGATATCTTTAGTTTTACGGCGGTGGTGTTCAACGAAAAGAAGACGGAGTAGGGATCAGCGGTCCGCTGCGGATCGCCGGCTGAGTGATGCTTGCGCAGCCAGGAGCATCGCCGCTGCGTTAATGACCGCGGCGAGACCCGCAGTGCGCCAGAAGCCGAAGACGGGAATCAGGAAGGTGCTCAAGGCGAGCGCTCCGATGCCGCCGCCGAGGAGGTCGATGGCGTAGAGAAGGCCCAGGCCGGAGCGCCCGGAGCGTTGGCGCAGGAAGATCCCGGAGGCGACGGCGAACTGAACGCCGCCGAGGATGCCGGCGAGCGCGGCCAATGCGGGAAAGACAATTTGTGAGGCGAGCCAGGCCGCTGTTGCGGAGCCAGCGCGGCTGAGCAGGGTGACGACGAGGAGCAGAACAGGCGCTGCGATCGTGAGCAGAAGCTGTGCTTCGGAGAGCGCCCATTTGCTCTGCGCGCCGCGGCGCATGGCCAGCCAACTGCCCAGCGCGATTCCGGCCATGAAGAGACCAATGAGGATGGCGAGCTGGGTGTAGACGTATCCGTAGATGGCCTGAAAGCCGAGCAGAAGGAAGATCTGGAGCGCCATCAGAGTGAAGCCCGAAGCAGCAACACAGGCGCCGGCGGCGGCGCGTTCGCGGCGGTCGCGGCCGGGCAAGAACGCCAGCAGCACGATGCAGGCAAGCAGCGCGAGCGCAAGCAATCCGGCGGCGCGGCCGAAGGAGACGCGCTCGGCGGCGCGAAACCAGCCGGCATAGCCGGACTTGAACTGCGCGCTCCAGAGAACCACGTCGAAGGCGTAGGCGACGGGCGCGAAGTCGCGGTTGACGGGCGTCGCGGCCGTTGGCGCCAGATCCGTCTCGACTTGCGCCATACGGTCCGGCATCATCCGGTAGGGAATGAAGTACTCGCGAACATATTTGGTGTCCAGACGCCGTTCGCGCAGACGGGTGACGAGCACCTGCGGATCGCTGGTGAGCACGCCGGGTTCGGCGGCGGCGAAGAGGTGAATCGTTTCGCCGGGGATCGCGGCCTGGTATGGGAAAACATCGGCGAGCGTGCGGCGGATGGAGCGCAGAAACGCGGCCAGGTCCGGGCTGATCGTCTCCTCCGACGAGCGGAGCTGAAGGGCGAGCAGGCCGCCGGGCGCAAGGTGCGAGCGGGAGAGGCGGAAGAACTCCGCGGTGTAGAAGCGGTTCAACTGCGCCGTCTGCGGATCGGGCACGTCGACGAGGATGGCGTCGAATCTTTCCCTGGTTTCAGACAAGTATCTTCGGCCGTCCAGGAGATGCAGGTGCACGCGCGGATCGGATGAGAAGACGGCCGTCTGCGCGGGGAAGTATTGGCGCGCGAGGGCGATCAGCGCGGGGTCGAGCTCGACATAGTCGAGGCGCTCGACGGTGGGATGCTTGAGCGCCTCGGCCACCGCTCCGTTGATGCCGCCGCCGATCAGCAGCACTCGGCGCGGCGCCGGGTGTTCGAGGAGCGCGTAGTGGACCGCCTCCTCGGCCGCGGCGGGATCGGGCGCGTTGGCCAGAATCGAACCGTTCTCGAAGAGGCTGCGGATTGTGGCGTCAGGGTTGATGCCAGCGCTGTCGCCGGTTTCCGTAACGGTCAGGGCGCCGTAGATGGAGTCGCGCGCGGCGATGACGCGGAAGCCGCGCCAGAGGCGAGCGCGGGCGGCCGCGTCGCAACGCGGCGCGAGCCAAAGAAGCAGAGGAATCGCGGCCAGAGCGGCCGCGACGGCCAGAGCCGTGGCGCCTGCGCGGCGCAGGCGGAGCGCGAGGGCAAACGCCACGAAGAGATTCACGAGGCCGGCGAGGAAGGCGATCTGAAAGGCATCGCAGAAGCGCACGAGCACGATGCTCGATAGGACTCCGCCGAGGGCTGAGCCGGCAGCTTCGAGCAGATAGGCGGTGTTGGCGGCTACGCGCGGGCTAAGAGCAGCCTCCGCTTCGGCCATGCTCGCCGCCGCGACGAACAGCGCGCCCGAAGCCGCGCAGAAGACGCTGAGGCACACGAGCGAAGTGAGCAGCATCGGCACTGGTCCGACGAGCTCGCCGGGGACGGTCTGGAAGAACGCCTTGGCGCTGCGCAGAGCCCAGATGGTTGCAGGAAGGCTCAGGGCGAGCAGGCATTCGAGCGCGGCGACGGCGAGGCGCGGGCGACGGCGTGCGAGCGAGGCGACGGAGCTGAGGCCGCTGCCGAAGGCGGTCCAGAGGAGCCAGGTGGCGAGGAGAATGCCGAGCGAGATCTCGTTGCCGTTGAAGACCTGGATCAGCTCGCGCATGAGGACGATTTGGCCGACGACGGCGGTGAAGCCGCAGAGGGCGAGCGCCGTGCGCGGGCCGAGCGCGGAGGGCTGCGGCGCGGCAGACGGAGAATCTGGAGAGATCGCGATCACTGGTACGGAATTAAAGAAGCGGAGCGAAGGAATTGCAAGGATGTGCAGCACAAGGACAGTTCACAGTTGGCAGTTCCTAGTTCGCAGTGGCAAGGACGAGCGAGTCAGCGGAAATGGACAAAGAAGGGACTGATTCGCTGACAAGAAGCGCCATTTTCGGTAACGAAATACGAGGTCTCTGCTGCGTTTTTGGGCGATTTGTGTTGAATATAAATAAGTTAGTATCGAAAATCGGGCTGCTTTGGTATCGGCGGGTGGGGAATGGCGCGATGGCACCCTAGCGCTGCGCTATCGACTCGCCAATCGGAGGAGAAGAGACGGCGAAAATGAAGGCTCAATGTTTTCAGCCACTTACAGAAAGCATATAGGGGGAGGGGGGCAGCTTCGTGCTGGGTGGACAGTGATTCGTGGACATGAAGAGTGGAGTTTCGGGGCCAGTAGGCCGGTGGACGATTGGGAACGTTCCTGGTCTTCGCGTCCATCATAGAAACATTGTGCGCGAAAGAGCGGTAATTCCCTGCAACGAAGGCCTAAATGATTGGCCAGAGATTGCCGATCGGAGGGGCGCTGCGTAACGGCCAGCAGAACAATCACTTAGCGGCTGAGGGGCGAAGCGGTTGAGCGGGGTAGAGCGGGAAAAAGAGTGGGTTCGCGGCTTGACAGCGGAGAAGCGGGGAAGGAGAAGTGGTGCGCCCGGAGAGATTCGAACTCCCGACCTAACGCTCCGGAGGCGTTCGCTCTATCCAGCTGAGCTACGGGCGCGCTTCACTAGGATACCGCAACTTGAATCTTCTTGGGACGGCGTCAGTGGGGCAGTGTGTTCGCTTGATATGAATAAGCCCTCAGGGGCTGAAGCCCACGATCTTTTAAACGGCTGCGGCACGAGTAAACTCGTGCCCTGACACTTCGTGCAAGTCCCTAGACGCTTTTCTCAGCGCAGGACGGACGTCTGCTTCGATCCACAGGGTCCACAGCCACGCCTTTCGTTGACTCGGGGCTGATTTTTCAGTATCCTAGAGTTCTTGCGCGGTGTTGCGCCTGGGGTCTGTGTGTGCTCACCCGGACCTATCTGAAGGAGGCCCCGGCCGGGTACTGGCGGGCTCCAGTGGAACAGGCAACCGGCTGCAGGACCCGGAGAACGGAGTCCGGCGCAGCCAGGCCCCCGAGGGGGCAAACTCACGCAGCTTCTCACCCGAACAGAATTGTTTGGCAGTGGGTAGGATTTGAAGGCCCGCGCGCGTAATGCGTGGGCGAATGCGGTTTGCGCGGTTTGGTATCCCATGTCCCAGAAGCGGGGACCTGGGGCACCGGACGAATCTTGAGAAGGTACGCGCGGTTGTTTGGGTTCGTGGTATCCCAGGTCCCAGAATCGGGACCTGGGGCACCCGCAAGGTTTTGGCAGGTGCAGGGCGGTTTTTCGAGGCGCCGAGCAAGTTTTTTATCGAGGGCAGGAGAGAGATGTCGACCTTTGTTCCGAGCGGCAAGGATGTCAGCCGCAAGTGGTATGTGGTGGACGCCAGCGGACAAACGCTGGGACGGCTGGCGACCAAGGCGGCGAGCGTGCTGAGCGGCAAGCTGAATCCGCAGTATGTGCCGTACATCGACATGGGCGATCACGTGATCGTGATCAACGCCGAGAAGGTGAAGCTGACAGGGCTGAAGGACCAGAAGAAGGTCTACCGGCGCTACACGGGCTTTCCGGGCGGGCTGCGCGAGGAGTCGTTCACGCGGCTGATCAATCGCAAGCCGGAAAAGGTTCTGGAAGAGGCCATCAAGGGCATGCTGCCGAAGAGCAAGCTGGGCCGGGCGATGGCATCGAAGCTGAAGGTGTATCGCGGCGACAAGCATCCGCACACGGCGCAGAAGCCGGTGGCATTGTAGAGACAGGGATCAGGGATCAGGGATTAGGAAGACAAGGCTGAGAGCGAAGAGGAAACGAATGGCAGAGGATCTGGTTCAGTATTACGGGACGGGGCGGCGCAAGTCGGCGATCGCGAGAGTTTTTCTGCGTCCCGGCACGGGCGAGTGGAAGGTAAACGGCAAGAAGTTCGAAGAGCACTTTGTGACCGAGCAGCAGCGGGTAAGCGCCAAGCGCACGCTGGTGGTGGCCGATCTCGGTGCGAGCTTCGATGTGCTGACCACGGTGAGTGGCGGCGGAGTTTCAGCGCAGGCCGACGCGGTGAAGATGGGCATAGCCCGCGCCCTGGTTGAGTTCAACCCTGAGCTGCGCAAGCTGCTCAAGGCCGAAGGATTGATGACTCGCGACGCGCGCCAGAAGGAACGCAAGAAGTACGGGCAGAAGGGCGCGAGAAAGAGATTTCAATTTAGCAAACGCTAGTCGAATTACCCCAGGAGGAAACATGTACAGTTTCGAATTGGTGGACGACAAAGGCGTTGTACAGAATTCTTGTATTGCAGATCGGCCAGAGTATAGGCAGATCAACGGCGTTGAGTACGTTTTCTTTTATCGCTGGGACTCGGCGGAGATGCGAAGGGAATATGTGGCTGGACCAATCCCGAAGCCTGAGAGCTGGTCTGTCCGTGCAGTTCAGTAAGAGTAGCAACGCAAATCTCCCCGCGAGGGGATAAATCCGGGCCACAGAATCACCAGCCCGGATGCAGTCCACAAAGGAGGACCATTGGCCACCATCACCATGAAGGAACTGCTCGAAGCGGGTGTTCACTTCGGGCATCAGACGAAGCGCTGGAATCCCAAGATGAAGGAATTCATCTTCGGGGAGCGCAACGGGATCTACATCATCGACCTGCAGAAGACGCTGAAGCTGTTCAAGGACGCGTCGAAATTCGTAACCGAGTTGTGCGGCAGCGGCAAGACGATCCTGTTCGTGGGCACCAAGCGCCAGGCGCAGGACGCGGTAGCCGAAGAGGCGACGCGGGCGGGCATGCCGTACATCAACCAGCGCTGGCTGGGCGGGCTGCTGACCAACTGGGTGACGGTGCAGAAGTCGGTGAAGCGCCTTCAGGAATTGGATGAGATGGCCGTGGACGGCCGGTACGACCTGCTGACGAAGAAAGAGGTCATCCGGCTGGAGCGGGAGCGGAAGCACCTGCAGGCAAACCTGGCCGGCATCAAGAGCATGAAGCGGCTGCCGGACGCGATCTTCGTGGTGGATTCGAACAACGAGACGATCGCGGTGAAGGAAGCGCGGAAGCTGGGCATTCCGGTGGTTGCGGTGGTGGATACGAACTGCGATCCGACGGTGGTGGACTACGTGATCCCCGGCAACGACGACGCGCTACGCGCCATCCGGCTGTTCACGTCGAAGATTGCCGATTCGGCCGCCGAGGGCGTGAACCTGCTGAGCGACAAGGCATTCGAGGAAGCGCCGGCCGATGCGACCGCCGAAGACGCGGAGATTTCGGCCGAGGCCGCGACGGGCGAAGAGGTGGACCTGGAAGCTGCGCTGGGAAGCGGGATTCGCAAGGCGCCCGCCGCCGTAGCTGCCCTGCTGGAAGAAGAGGAAGTGGCGGAGGGCGCGAAGTAAGCGCCCGCGCGGGAACCACGTGCGCAAGGTAAGGATAAGCGTGGCCGCGAGAACCGCGCGCCACGCTTTTTCTCTGCCGGAAATTGAACGGCGTGCAACACACCCTGGACTATTAACTGTTATGGATGAAGATGGCCTGCCAAGGCCAGGAATAAGAGAGAGACAACGGTGAGCGAAAAGATCGAAGCCAAGCTGGTGAAGGAACTGCGCGAGAAGTCGGGCGCGCCGATGGGCGACTGCCTGAAAGCTCTGCAGGAGACCAAGGGAAACATCGAGGAAGCCTTCGTGGTGCTGCGCAAGCGGGGCATGGCCTCGGCGCAGAAGAAAGCGGCGCGGACCACGAACGAAGGGTCGGTGGGCAGCTACATTCATGCCGGCGGCAAGATCGGCGTGCTGCTGGAGGTGAATTGCGAGAGCGATTTCGTGGCCCGGACCGAGGACTTTCAGGAGCTGCTGAAGGACATCGCGATGCACATCGCGGCCAGCGATCCGCGCTACGTGAAGCCGGAGGACGTGACGGCCGAGGACCTGGAGCGGGAGAAGGAGATCTATCGCGCGCAGGCCGCGGCGACGGGCAAGCCGGCGCCGGTGATCGAGAAGATCGTGGAAGGCAAGATGGCCAAGTTCTACGAGGAGGTTTGCCTGCTGGAGCAGCCGTTCATCAAGGACCAGGCGATCAGCATCAAGGAGCTGATCGGGCAGAAGGTGGGCAAGCTGGGCGAGAACATCACGGTGCGGCGGTTCGCGCGGTTCAAGGTGGGCGCGCCGGAGTGGACGGTGGCGACGACCAAGGCCGTGGAGGCCGCAGCGGAGTAGGCCGGCTTTCGCACGTTTGAAACGGAAGGCCCGGGGCGGAAGCTCCGGGCCTCTTTGCATCCTGGGTCGATTGATGCAGCGGAGAAGCGCCACGACGGTGGACGAGGAAAAGAAAAGGGGCAGCCCGCTTGAACGAGCTGCCCCTTTGGCTTTGGGCCGGAAGTGGATGGCTTACGGCAGGTAGTAGCGGAACGACGTGAAGATCATGTTGTCGTCGCCATGCGCGCCAGCGCCGGGATTGGCGGTGCTGGTCAAGCCCGACCACAGGTCGCGGCGGATGAGGCTATACTGGATGCCCTGACGGAGACGGCCCTTGGCGCTGTTGTGGATGTTCCACCAGTAGCCGGCGGTGAACTCCTGGATGTCTTTGTTGCTGCCCGCGCAACTGGCGGGCGTAACGGACGCTGCGCCTCCGGCGGCCGCGGTGCCGTTCATCGTCTCGGTCACGCAGCCCGACATGGTCGCACTCCTTACGCCGTAGCCGACCTGCGTGGTCCCGCTCAGCACATAATCGCGATCCAGATAGTCGGCGCCGTAGTTGAAGTACAGATTGAAGTTCGGGGTGGGATTCATCTCCAGCGTGCTGAGCGCGGAGAAGCCGTGAATGGGAGAGATGGCTGCATCGGGACGCAGAGTGACATCGGCAATGGTCGAAGAGCCGTAGCGGCCGACGCCCTGGCCCCAGAGGCCTTTGAGGCCGACCGTGACGAACTTGCCGGCCAGCGGGCCGCGGAAGCCGCCGCCGATGCCGGCGCCCGTCGCGGTGGCGTTGTAGGGCACGGTCGTGGACGGCACCGTGCAGGTCGCCGAAATGGTCGAACAGGGATAGATCCGGTCACGGAAGTTGCGGTCGATGCCGAAGATTTCCCAGTGGCCCCAGCCGGGCTCCAGGGCCAGTTTGACCACGAAGTCCGGGGTGTAGTTGAAGGAGTAGTTGGCGCCTGTGTTGTAGAGGCCGCCGCCCGTTCCGGTAGAGCCAAACAGCTCATTGGACGGCAGACCCGAGGTACCAGACGAGCCCGACCCACCGGCCGGGTTCAGCATTTCGGCGTTCTCAACCGAAGCGCCGATGAAGGCAGTCTTGCCGATGTCCTTCGACACGCGGAAGCTGTATTGGCGGGTCCAGACGAAGCCGGCTTCGTACTGCGCATCGATGGTGGCCGGCAGAATCTCTGTTCCGCGAGTCAGGCCCTTGGTGGTTTCCGCCACCAGAGACCATCCCTGGCCGCCGGAGAAGTCCCAACCGCCGGTGGTCTTGGCGTCGGCCCACAACTGGCGCTGGCGCAGGGTGTAGCTGTTCGACTGGTTGTTGTTGGAGGTGGTGCCGGAGCTCAGCCAGTCCATCTCGTAGTAACCGGTCATGGTGAAGCTGGACAGCTTGCCGATCGCTTTCAAGGCCAGGCGCGACTGGCGGCCCGAACCCTGGAACTCGCTGAGGTTGTAGGCGTCGGAGTTCTGCAGTGGCACGCCAGTGAACGGCGTGTTGATGTCGCCCCCGGTCGCTCCGGTGCGGTTCACGGTTTCAGCCGCCAGGAAGGAGCCGGTCGGCGAAAGCGTGATGCCCTTGAAATGAAGGGCGTCTGGATTGTTGATCGCCTTCTTGATGCTGGTGGTCTCGTCGGAGACCGTGGTGGCAAGCGAAAGCTGGTTGGTCTTCAGATCGCTGACCGTGCTCTGCAGCTTGGTGACGGCCTGGGAGTTGACGGTGAACGATTGCTGCTGCGCCTGGGCGTCAGCTTCCGCCTTGGCCGCCGCGGCCTGCGCGTCGGTAGCCGTCTGCTGCGCCTGCTTCAGCTCGGCATCCTTTGTGGCAAGGTCGCTCTTCAGGCTGTCGATCTGCCCCTGAAACTCAGTGCGCAAGGACTGGATCTGCTCTTCGACCGTCGGACCCGCCGGCGCCTTCTTGGCGGCAGCGTGTTTCTTCGCCGGCGCCGTCGAGCTGCCGGTTTGTGCGTAGGAAACAACGAGACTGGCTGCCAGGATCGCAGCGGCAGCCGTGTTCAGTGCGAGTTTCATTTGGGCCTCTCTCTTTTCCCTTGAATTGAAGTTGGCGTCGTGACAGCGCCGGCGCGCACACGGCGCGCAGTCCCTTTCCTTGCTCCGGACGCTTGACTGAGCTGGAAGACTTGCGACGTTCTCATCGGCGCGAGCGAAGAGGAGCGATGAATGCGAACGCATTTGCGCCGGTGAAAAGGTTCCCCTCGGCTTCCGCATCCAAGACTCGCAGAGCAAGATTAACGTTTGACGAATTCACGCAGAATTCACACGCCGCCGAGGCGCGATTCGCGGGCGCGAAAATGCGCGCGGAATTTTATCGGCCTTTAACGCGGGATTCGCTTTTCTGCCGCAGCTTCGCGGGGAATTCCACCGTGCCTTACAATTTCTGGCGCGGCGTTTGCTGGGGCGCGTTTCAAGAATGTCCGCCGTCTCTCCGTAGCAGTTCCTCAGGGGTTAAAACCCCCTGTTCTTACGGCCCTTTTCGGCACGACTTAAGTCGTGCCCTGACACAAAGCGGGTTTTTTGAAACACGCTCTAGGGATGGGCGGGCTGAGGCGGAGCGGACGTGCTGGCATCGCGCGAGCCGGCGCTGAGCAGGTTGGCGAGCAAGCGATAGGCTCCTGGCACAAGCTCGGGGAACTGCCGATAGAGCGCGTAGGCGATGTAGATACAGGTTCCCTTGCCGCGATGCGCGACGAGCAAACCGCCGCGCTGCGGGTCCTGGCCGGGGTCGGCAGTCTCAGTGAGCGCGGTGTAGCCGGCATCCCAACGATCGATGAAGCCGTGGCCGCGCTCCTCGAACCAACCGTCGAAGTCGGCTGGGGCGATGTGATTGGGCCAGGTGAGCAGCGGGTTCGCGGGATCGAGCAGCTTGACCGGCGCCTGCTCGTCGACGACGCGCTCGGGCATGCCCTTCATGGAAAGCGGCAGCGGCGCCGGGAATGCGGCGCTCTGATATTGCACGACGAGGGTTCCGCCGCGCTCGACGAATTCGTCGAGGCGGGGCTGGGCGGCGGCGAGCTCGGGCCGCGCGGAGTAGGCGCGAATGCCGACAACGATTACGTTCCACTGCGAGAGATCGGCGGTGGCAAGCTCGGCGGCCGTGAGCAGATGCGGCGCGATGCCGAGAGCTTCGATGGCGTCGGGAACCAGATCGCCGGTGCCCATGACGTAGCCCACGCGCAGGCCCGGCGCAACCTTGACGTCGACTTTGCGCGTGCGCAGTTCGGCGGACTTGTACTGGTTGTACGGGCGCAGGCCTGGGTAGCCGATGCTGCGCCATCCGGTGGAGTAGTCTTTTCCGCCGGAGTGCGCGATGGCCTGGATGGCGTAGGCGCGAACGGCAACGTCCCCGGCCGGAGTGACCGAGAAGACGAGCGGCTCGCTGTCGCCGGCGCTCTTCAAATGGAATTCGCGCTGCGCGGGATCGGCGCGCCAGCCTTCGGGCAACTTCAAATCGACGGTTCCGTCGGCGGCGCGCTCGGCATGAACCGTGACGCGTACGGGAAGCGGCGATCCATCCAGCGGCAGGATGCGCGCCTCCGGCTCCACGCGCACGCCGATGGCCGGCGTAACGACGAGCGGCTCGTAGACGCCGCCGACGCCGGGGACGTGGGCCATGGTTTGCACCACCTGGCCGAGGCGGATAGGAACACCGTCGAAGGTGAACTCGGCCCACGCGGCGAGCGGGTAGGGCGCGAAGGAGCGCAAGCGCCAAGCTGGATTCGCGATGTCGTAATACGGCTGCTCGGTGGTGGGGCGGGTAAAGTAGGGCGCGGTGGGCGCGGCGTCGTCGGGGACGTGGACGCGGAAGGTGCGGTCGCCGACGGGCGCGTCGGCCTGTGAATCCAAGGATCCGTTTGCGCCGTCGATGTTCCACGATGAGCCGTCGGTGCTATTGAGCCAGACGCGGCTCAGGCGCACATCGCCGAGGGCATCGGCCAGGTGCACGCGCACGCCGAAGTCCTCGCCGGGGTAGACACTTCGCGGCGTCTCGTCGGCCGATGCGCCACGGCCGGGGCCTCCGCCCTGCCCGCCACCATTGCTCACGAACGCAACCAGGTCGAGACCGAGCAGATCTTTGAACACTGTTTGGAACTGCGCGATCTTCTCGCCCAGCTCGAGTTCGAGGCCGGCCTTGGCCTGCGTGTCGAGGTCGCTCGACTTTACGCGCGCGGAAAGATCGAGCGTCTTCCGGTAAATCGGCGCCAGCTTGTGCGCGGCGTCTACTCCGGTCTCGTGATTGCAGCCGTTCGCGGAGGCTTCGAGGTCGGAATCGATTTTACGCAGCCCCCTGGTGAGCCAAGCCGGCGGAGTACTGTTCACCAACCTCGCCAACCCACTGATCCCCGTATTGATATTTACGTCGTAGTTGTAAAACAGCGTGGGCTCTTCGATTCTCAGGTTAGGACGCTGCTCCGCCGAAGCCGCAACCCCCCACAGGTGATAGCTCGCCGATACTGGCCCGCTGAGCTCCGGGTTGGCGCCGCCGTACTGCGACTTCTGCTCGCCCCACCCTTCGCGCGCGATCTGCACGTAGGTGCGCCCGAGCGCCGGGTCCCACGTGCCGACTGGAACGGTGACATCGGTGGAGGGCGCGCCTTCGATCCACTCGCCGGTAACGTAGTTATGGAAGCGGGCGGGGGCTTGCTTGCCGGTCGCGTAGTCGAACATCTGGCCGTTGGCGATGGGCGCGAAGGGCGTGCGGGAGTAGACGGCCAGCGGCTGCCACGGCGTGAGGCCCAGACCGCCGTCTTTTACCGGGCGCAACTGATCGGGAAAGACGCTGGGATCGGCGGCGGCCTTAAAGGCTTCCTGCGCGATCTCGCCGGAGACCTGGTGGTGGCCGTGGCCGTCGCTGGGCCCGCCGACGAAGGTAGAGACGATGACCTGCGGCCGGACCTTGCGCACCGCGAGCACGGCGTCGTAGAGCACGCGGTCGTGGCCCCACTTGGCGAAAGCCTCTTCCTGGGTCTTGGAGAAGCCGAAGTCGGCCTCGGTTCCCCACAGTTGCCGCGCGCCGTAATACTCGCCGGCCCGGAGCAGCTCGCTGGTGCGGATGAGGCCGAGGGCGTCGTAGCTCTCGGCCGACATGGCGTTCTGTCCGCCCTCGCCGCGGGTGAGCGTGAGCAGGGTGACGCGTGCGCCGAGCCCGCGCGAAAGATAGGTCATGAGCGCGCCGTCCTCGTCGTCGGGATGCGCGACGATGACGAGCACGCTGGCCGTGGTGCGGAGGCGCTTGAGCGTTTGTTCGAGGTCGGCGGCGCCGCGGTTTTCGGCGAGGGGCAGCGCGTTGGCCGAGGGCTCGGGGAGCGGAAACTGGGCAAGCTCGGCGGTTGGCGAAGGTTGCGCGGCCTGCTGGGCGCAGAGGGGAACGCCGCCGGCGATGAGAAGCAGCGCGGCCAGCGCGGAGAGCGAGACAACGGGGGTCAATTTGCAGGGAAAGGACGCCATCACAGCCCAGTGTACAAGGCGGCGAGCGCGATCTGCGATGACGCGAAAACCGCCGTCCGGCGCACGAGGCAGAATGAGCAGATTGCGCCGCGGATCAGCGCCAGTCGTCGTGGGCTTCGGCCAGTCCCTGGTTCATCACTGCGTCGAAGCCGGTGTGCTTCTTGATGAAGATTTCGCTGAATTGACGGTCCTGGCGCAAGAGGATGGCCTGCATGCGCACCAGCTCGAGCAGAGCGAGAAACATGGCGATGAGAGCGCGCTCGGAGCGGGTGTGGCTGAGCATGCGGCGCAGAGCCACGGGCTTGTCCTCGATAGTGAGGCGGCGCGCCAGGAACTGAATCATCTGGCCGACGGTGACCGAGTCCTCTTCGAGGTTGAGCATGGGACGGTTGCGCGCGCGATCGAGAATCTCGCGGAAGACGCGCACCAAATCGGTGGTGTCGGCGGCGATTTCGGGCTCGGCATCGCCGTTCTGGCGGAACTCGCGCACGCCGGGGTTGGTCCAACTGGCGGCTTCGAGCATCTGCTTTTCCTGGAGCATCTGCGCGGCGTTACGGAATCGCTCGTGCTCGAGGAGGCGATCCACCAATTCGCGCCGCGGGTCCTCGGCCTGCTCCTCGGGACCGGAGGGCGTGCGCGGCAGCAGCATCCTGCTCTTGATGTGGATGAGCAGCGCGGCGGTATAGATGAACTCGCCGGCTACGTCCATGTCGGAAGCGCGGAGATGGTCGACGTAGGCCAGGAACTGCGCCGTGATTTTGGCGATGGGGATGTCGTAGATGTCGATGTCCTGCTTGCGGATCAGGTCGAGCAGGAGGTCGAGCGGCCCGTCATAGACCTGGCCGACAAAGACCGAGAAGGGCGACTGATCGGCGTCCTCGCCCCGGGCTTTGAGCGCCGCGGCGACCTTCTCGGCGGTGGTCCTTTCGCGTTTGACGGGGGCGGGCTCGGCTGGCGGAGGTTGTTGAGGCGTGGCGGGCAGCGCGGAGGCCGGTTCGGAAACAGGCTCCGACGCCCGCTCGGGCGATGCGGCAGCCTGTTCGGCAGGCACTGGTTCAATTGCCGAGGACAGTGCGGGGACAGGCTCGGCGGCAGGCTCCGGCGCGAGTTCCGCGGCGGGTTCTGGGGCTTGGTCCGCAGCGGCAGGCTCTGGGGCCGGGTCCGCGGCAGCAGACTCCGAGGCTGAGTCGACAGCAGACTCCGCCGTCAACTCTTGTTCGTGTGCCGCAGAGGGAACGGGTTCTTCCGCGGGCGCGGCTGAAGCTTCCTGTTCGGGGGCCGGAGTTGCGGCGGCAACCGGCGCGGGCTCAACCAGAACCTCCGGTTCCGGGGCGGCTTCTTCGCGAGCTTCGGGCACGCCGGCCGCGGGTTGCGGAACTTCGGCGGAAATTTCTTCGACGGGTGCGGGCTGCGGCGGCGCGGAGGCTTCGACCGGCTCCGGCGAGTGCGCGTCGAGGGATTCTTGCGGAACTTCCGGCTCGGCCTCCCGCGGCGACCCAGGTTCCGGCTGGTGCGGCAACTCCGGCACGGGCGCGGATTCGATGACGAAAGCAGGTGGGACAGCCGCAAGAGCTAGCGGCTCCGGAACAGCGGCGGCCTGAGGCTCCGCGTGCTCCTGCTCGACGGCCAACTGCTCTACCCGATCCGCTTCGTCGGCTGGGGACTCCGTGCCCTCCGGCTCGGCGAATGACGGCTCTAAATCGGCGACGATTTCTTCCGGCGCATCGACCGGTTCTGGCTCCGGTTCGGGCACAGGCTCCGGTTCTTGCTGCTCTTCCGGCCCCGCCAGTTGCGGCTCGTTCGGCTCGGCCGGAAACTCCGGCTCGGCTTGCCGCGGCGACTCGGGTTCCGGCACCGGCGTTGGCTCGGGCTCGACGGCGGGCACGGCCGCTCTCTCCGTTTCCGGTTCCGCCTGCGCAACAGGCTCAGGCAGCTCCGTTCTCTCGACCGCCTCGGCCTCGGGCTCAATGGCCGGCGCGGGCGGCTCGGTCGGCTGACCAGTCTGGAGTTCGGTTGCGGGGGCAGCTTCGGGCGCTTGCGGCGCTGGGGCAACAGGGGAGACGGCCTCCGGCTCCGCCGTGTTGGCTGCCTCTGTCGGAACCGCATCGGGTTGTGGGGAAGGATTCGTCACTGTCTCTTCTCTTGCCGCAACGCCCAGCCATCCGGCAGCCAGGGCGGGCTCGGGACCGGCGGCAAGCGCCGGCGCGGCGCCGACCGGCAGAGCGGGCTCGACCTTGCCGTTCCTGCGGAAGAGCCCAAACCCCGAGCGGATGCCCTCGATCGCGAATCCGAGCGCCCTGCGCCACCACGGGAGTGTCCTGCCGTTCATGTCCTCTTTCCAGTCCGTTCAAACAGCCGCCCTACCGCAGGCGGTCCAATCTTCTGCATCCGTTCTTCGATCCGCCGAGCGTGCCCGATCCAGCAGCCGGCTCATGCCCCGGCTACGGTCGTCCATTTCATTTGCATCGCCTCGCGGACCTCAATCATGGTCTGCTCGGCGCGGGCCTTGGCTCGCCGCGACCCGTCGTTCAGAATCTCGATGGCCTGCTTCTCGGTCATCGCGGCCCGGCGCTGCTGGATGGGATTGAGCACCTGGACCAGCCCGTCGGCCGCCCACGTCTTGCACTCAATGCAGCCGATGCCCGCCGAACGGCAGCCGTCGTAGACCTTGGCCATTGTCTCCGGGGTCGAAAAGACCTTGTGCAAGTCGCCGACGGGGCACTTGTCCGGGTCGCCCTTGTCGGTGCGGCGGATGCGGGCCGGGTCGGTAACCATGGTCTTGAGCTTCTTTCGAACCTCCGGCTCGGGATCGCTCATGAGAATCGTGTTGCCGTAGCTCTTCGACATCTTGCGGCCGTCGGTGCCGGGGAGCTTGGGCGAAGGGGTGAGCAGAACCTTGGGCTCGGGGAGCACCTCTCGCTCGCCGAGTTTATAGAACTGGTTGAAGCGGCGCGCGATCTCGCGCGTCAGCTCGACGTGCGCCTGCTGGTCCTGGCCGACGGGCACGAAGTCGGGTTGGTAGAGCAGAATGTCGGCGGCCATCAGAACCGGGTAGCCGAGGAAGCCGTAAGTCGTCAGATCCTTGCTGGAGAGGTTCTCCTGCATCTCCTTGTAGCTGGGCACGCGCTCGAGCCAGCCGAGCGGAGTGCTCATTCCCAGGAGCAGCGACAGCTCGGCGTGTTCGAGCACGCGGCTTTGCAGGAAAAGCACGCTCTTTGCGGGGTCGAGGCCGGCGGCCAGGTAGTCCAGCAACACTTCGAGGGTATTCGGCGCGATCTGGCTGGGGTCGGCGTAGTCGGTGGTGAGGGCGTGCCAGTCGGCGATGAAGAAGTAGCAGTCGTACCGGTTCTGGAGCTTGACCCAGTTGGCCAGAGCGCCCATGTAGTTGCCCAGGTGGAGTTTGCCGGTTGGGCGCATGCCGCTGAGCACCCGCGGACGGGACGATCGAATTGGGGGTTCAGGCATGGTGCAGTCGCTTCCTTACGGCGGCTAAGAAATCGGCGTCTCCGCTCGAGAAAAATCGTTCAAAAAGCCTCATTCCATTGTAGCGGGAGTGGAACGGGATCAGGCCGATCCTAAATGCTCATCAGAAACGCGAAGATTAAACCGATCGACGGACCGACCAGCAGTCTTAGGATGACGCTGCCCACGACGATCATCAGCACCCAGCTGATCCATCCGCCGATGCGGTCGTAGACCTGGACAGCGTTGTAGGGCAGCATGTTGCGCACCACGCGGCTGCCGTCGAGCGGCGGAATGGGCAGCAGATTAAAGAAGAACAGCGACAGGTTCACTTCAATCGCCAAAAGCGCCAGCAGGGCCAGCGGTTGCAATCCGCTGCCGAGGGCCAGACCGCCGCTCAGATTCGCGTGCACCAGCGCGCGCCCGCCGGGGACGGCAACGCAAATGACCGCCAGAAAAACAAAAGCCACCCCCACAAGAAGGAGATTGGAGGCCGGCCCGGCAAGGGTAACCAGATTGTCGTCGCGGACAATCTTGCGGAAGTTGCGGGTGATGACGGGCGTGGGTTTCGCCCAGCCGATGAGGAATCCGCTGAATAAACTGAAGCCGACGAATGGCCCGAAGATGGCAAGCGCGGGAATCAGCAGCGTGCCAATGGGATCGACGTGGTACATGGGATTCAGCGTGATTCGCCCCTGCAGGCGCGCCGTCTGGTCGCCCAGCCGCGAGGCCATCCACGCATGGGCGCACTCATGAAAACTGAGAGAGAAAAGCAGCAAAACAAACTCGAAAATGCCAATGACGAGGGCGGTAGACAAACGATCTCTCCGGGACTCAAAGATTCAGCGTAGCACGGCAGGACCGCTCGGATTGCGGCCGCGGCGGCGTGCGTCTCAGCCCCGGCGTGCGTCTCAGCTCTCGATGTACTCCCAGAAGGAATCGGCGAGGTCGGCGCCAAGTTCGGTGGTCATGCGCCGGGCGGCGCGCTCCACCTCTTCGATGAGGCCGTGCAGGTAGTCGCGCGAGCGGGAGATGGCCGCCACGCCGAGGGTCGCCGACTGCCAGGTGACCGCCTCGTCCAGCTCCGCAACCGAGACATTGAAGCCCTGTTTCAACTGGTCTTTGAGCGAGCGAACCACCTGACGCCTGTCCTTGAGCGACTGGGCGTGCTCGATGCGAATCTCGAGAGTCAGTTGCGCCACCGGCATAGGGGTCCGGATTTGACACGGACAGTGTACGGCGGTCTGGGGCGGGCGGAGCAAGTATTTTCACGGTCCAAGGGCGTCTGCCGCAAAACCGACCTCCTGACGGCGACCGGTTATGCCCGTTTTCAGACCGCACTTTCCGCATTGGGACTCCTTTCGATATTCCACACCCGGCCTTCGAGTTTTCTCGCTTGAGTTAACTCTTTCACCCTTAAACTGAATGAGTGAAAGTATGAGATTCTCGGTTCCACATCCGATTCCCTATCAAGGGAGCAAGCGGCGTCTGGCTCGGGCCATCCTGAGCCACGTCCCGGCTGGCTCTTTCGTGCGGCTGGTCGAGCCATTTGCAGGCTCCGCAGCCGTCACGCTGGCCGCTGCCGCTCAAGAGAAATTCTCCTCATACGTAATAGGGGACGCATTGGAGCCTCTGATTGGGCTCTGGAAAGCAATCCTAGTAAACCCGGACGAGATCGCACAGCGGTACGGCACTCTTTGGCGCAAAGAAAGGGCGCGTCCAATTGAGGCATTCTATGAGATCCGTACGCGGTTCAACGAGGACCACGACCCGGCTAAGCTGCTTTATTTGCTAGCAAGATGCGTGAAGAATGCGGTCCGTTTCAACCCCGCCGGAGAGTTCAATCAATCCCCCGACAAGCGGCGCAAGGGCACTCATCCCGACACGATGCGGCTCGAGATTCTCGCTGCCCACCGAGTCCTCAAGGGAAAGTGCCGAACCGTTCATTGCGACTTCATGGAGCTATTTCAAGCTGCGCGCGATGGGGACTTTTTTTACCTCGATCCGCCATACCAAGGGACCAGCGATGGCCGCGACCAGCGTTACTTCGCGGGTCTGAGCCGCAGCAGGCTTGTCGAGGGTTTGGAACTGCTCAACCACAAAGAGATTCCGTTCATATTGAGCTACGACGGCTCGTGTGGGCAGCGGTCCTACGGCAGCCCCTTGCCGGATCATCTCGGGAAGAGAATTTTGCTCGATGTTGGCAGATCGAGCCAGGCCACACTGAATGGACGCAAGGATGTAACCGTCGAATCCTTGTACGTCTCTCATCTGCTCCCGGTCGCTCATCGAAGTTCGGTTTTATCTCTCGATGATTTTGCATCACAGGCTGTGCTTTTCGGCTAGCCGTTCCGCAGCACACGCTTGATGCATTCGGGAACTGCCTCCGCTGCCCGTTGCGCATTCTCACGAAGTCTCTCGTAGTCTGCGATTTCATTTTCCCGCCAGACAACATCGGCTCTGCGCTGCTGTTCCATTGCAACGTGCAGGTAATCGGCAGAGCCCGCCCAATAACATGTCTCGCAAACAGCTACTCTGCACCCGCCATTCCAGTTTGGGCAGTGCTCGCAGCTCCATGATTTTTTGCGATTGCAGGCCCCGCACAGAACCATGAAGATCGCCGCGTCGTTTCCATCGGGCTCGCCAGCAACTTCGTAGGGGACGCGGTGATCGACCTGCAGGTTCTCGTCCCCTCCGCAGATCTGGCACCTTCCTCCCGCCGCATCGATAATCGCGTCTCTTTGCTTCTTTGTGAGAGCCCGCCGACGCTCTTACCGCGCCCGAAGCGCGCATCCTCAGGAAAAACATAAGCAGCGATCGTGCGCCCATTCGAGTGTTTCACCTTGATGGTTCGGATGGGGAACCCCAGCTCGCGCGCATCCCGAACCGCGCGGGGCGGATGCTCGTACCCTGCCTGGTTGATTTCTTCGGTCGTCACCATCCCCTTCTTCGCGATGGCATCCAAGACAAAGCGGGCGCGCTTGTTCCTCACGGCGGCGATATGCTCGGCAAGGTCACGTGGAATCCGGTTCACTTTGGCCATGGTTTCCCGACCTTCTTCAAGTCAAGATGAATGTCCGGATCATTATCACTCCGCAAACCGCGCCAACTGCTCGGCCGTGGGCCGGGGCGTGAGGGCGCTCACGACCACCAGCGCCAGAACGGCGGCGAAGAGCGCGGGGAAGATTGCGTCGCGATCGGCGAGGAGGTGCGGGAGGCGCAGGAACTGCTTTACGCCGGGCGCGTCCCAGGCCAGAGTGACGACGGTACCCGTGGCGATGGCGGCTACCGCTCCCCAGGCCGTTGCGCGCTTCGAGTAGAACGCCGCCAGCACGACCGGCGTGACCGCGGCCGAGTAGATGGTGTAGGCGTAGAGCATTTTTTCGAGGATGCTGGGCGCATAGAGCGCCTGGTAGAGCGCCCAGCCGCCCAGCAACACCACGGCAAGCCGCGAAACGACGAGCACCCAGCGGTTCGAGGCGCCGGGCGCGATGTAGCGCACGAAAACATCCTCGACGAGGTTCGAGGCCGGGGAGAACAGGTAATTCGAGGCCGTCGAAATGACCTTGGCGAAGACCGCGCCCAAGAGCAGCGCGCCCATGAGCGCGGGTAGGCCGTTGCGCGCCGTGTAGGGAATGATCTCGTAGGGCTGGCGAGCCACCTCGCCGGTCTTGTACATGGCCGAACCGAAGACGGCGATGGCGACGATGAGCGTCTCGAGAAGCAGCGTGCCCAGAATCCATCCGATGACGGAGACGCGCGCGTCGCGCTCGCTGCGGGCCGAGAAGAACTTCTGGTACATCACCTGGTTGCCCAGCATAAGGAGCATGGTGGGAACCAGGAACTCGAGCGCGCGGACCAGGGTGAGGTTGCCCAGGAATTCGAAGTGCGACGGCGGCAGCGCGGCGTGCAGGCCGGCCCATCCGCCGGCCTTGGCCAGCAGCATGGGCGCGGCGACGAGGCAGATGACGGTGACCAGCGAGCCGATGGCGACATCCATATAGGCCACAGACGACATGCCGGCCAGGGCCGTAGTCACGATGACGAATGCGGCGATGATCCACGTGCCCTGCTCCGGCGATACGGCATTGGGAAAGATGAGGTGCAGCACGTTGCCGCCGCCCTTGAACTGGTAGCTGGCGATACCCACGTAGGCGAAGAGGATGGCGATGGTGCCGAGCACGCGCGCCGCCTGGTTGTAGCGCGCCTCGAGCAGGTCGGGCAGGGTGAACTGCGCGAACTTGCGGGCGCGCGGCGCGATGAAGTAGATGAGCAGCAGGCCCAGCCAGCCTCCGGCCGGCTGCCACAGGGCGGCAAATCCGTTCTTATAGGCGTTTTCGGCGCCGGCGAAGAGCGACCCCGCGCCGATCCACGAGGTGAGGAGCGTGAGCACCAGCACCACAGCCGGCAGCGAGCGGCCAGCGACCAGGTAGTCGGCCTTGGTCTTCACCTGGAGGGTGCGGTAGACGGCCACCGCCAGCAGCGTGGCGGCAATGGCAACGAGAACAACAATATAGAGTGCGGACGGCAACATGCTTCTCCGGGGGCTCCTCGACGTCGATCGTAGAGATTGAATGCAGTGTATCGGATGGGGCACTGCGAGGATCTGTCTCTCCCTCCCCCTGACGGTTTTCGACCGAGATGGCAGGAGACCGCAATTCGCAATTTCGCAAGGCGCGCGGAGGCGCGGCCCGTATCTCCGATGACAACCCATCCCGCAAAAGTAACTTTGCGCCGGTTGACGCGCCGCCCGGCCCGCGCTACTGTGGCAATACCAGAATTGGTTGACGACTCCAATCCGCGGTTCCGCAAGGCAGCCTGGAAGATGGACGTGGGTAGGCCTTGCGCTCTTTGGCTCCCTTCTACTGCGAAAGCAGAGACGCATGCCGCCGAATCCGCAAAGCCAAGTCGTCGCGACCCCAAGGAGCGACGACCCAGTACAGAATTTTACAAGTCAACCGATCTCTGCTTTCGCCGAAAACAAGCCATTTACCAGCCAGCGCCCCGCCGGGGCGCGCGCCCGCATGTCGCGGGGCGGGGGCGTCTGGCGCTCGAGTTTGCCGCGTCGTTTGTCGATCACTCACTCACCAACCAGCCGGCAGCGCTCTCAAGCGGGCGCTGCCGGCGAACCCTTCACCGCACCCGCCGTCCCGGAGGACGTTGAACCCTTTGAAGATCGCTCTGGAGATCACACCCAACCTTGAGCCCCTCTTTGGGACCCGCGATGAAAACCTCAGGCTGATGGAAGACTCGCTCGGCGTGCGGATCGATCTCCGCTCCGACGCCGTTCACGTGGAAGGCCCCGAAGCCAGCGTGTCGCGCGTGCGGCGCATCTTCGAGGATTTCGAAACGCTGCGCCGCCAGGGAGTGCATCCCCACAACGGCGAGTTGAATGGGATGCTGCGGCTGGTGGTGGCCGATCCGGCGGCGACTCTGCGCTCCGTGGCCGAGGCCGGCAAGCAGCGCTCGGCGGGCATCAAGCGTACCGTGCAGCCGCGCTCGCTGAACCAGCGGCGGTACGTGGAAGCCATCGAGCAGAACGACATGATCTTCGGCGTGGGCCCGGCTGGCACGGGCAAGACGTATCTGGCCGTAGCCATGGCCGTGGCCGCCATCAACGCCAAGCGCGTGAGCCGCATCGTGCTGGTGCGCCCGGCGGTCGAGGCCGGCGAGCGGCTGGGCTTTCTGCCTGGCACGCTGCAGGAAAAAGTCGATCCCTATCTGCGCCCGCTCTACGACGCGCTTTTCGACATGCTGGATATCGAAAAAGTCGACAAGATGCTGGAGCGCAACGTGATCGAAGTGGCTCCGCTGGCCTTCATGCGCGGGCGCACGCTGAACGACGCCTTCATCATCCTCGACGAGGCGCAGAACACCACCGTCGAGCAGATGAAGATGTTCCTGACGCGGATGGGCAACAACTCGAAGGCCGTAATCACCGGCGACATCACGCAGATCGACCTGCCCAACCCGCGCAAATCGGGATTGCTCGACGCCATCAATATCCTGAGCGGCGTGGAGGGCATTGCATTCTGCCACTTCGAAGAAGTGGACGTGGTGCGCCACGCACTGGTGCAGCGCATCGTGCGCGCCTACGAGAGCGCCAAGCCGCAGCAGCAGGAGCTGCCGCTCAACCTGGGCGACGCGATTCAGGTGGGCGTTCCGCAGAGCGAAGAGCGCGCGGAAGGGCAGGCGGCGCAGAGAGTGAAGCCGCAATAAGAGCATCGAAGAAACAGGCCGGCCGTTCCGGCCTGTGTTTCTCAGGTCCAGGTCGCAGGCCGAACCCTCGAAGATCGCCCGCACCGGTTTCTCCGGGCCGACAAGCCCATGAATTCCCCGGCAACCTGCCGCTACAGCGGTTCCAGAATTGCTGTACCCCGGAACCACTGCTGTTGAGTGGCGTTTTCCTTGAGAAAACGCCACCTTTCGCCACTCTCAAAAGGGCACGTGAATTCTGGGACCGCTCTAGTCTTCGGCTTGGTGGACCTGGGACATCTCGAAGGATTTGATGGGATTCCTTACGCCGGCATATTTCGCGAGAGATGCTTTGTGCGGCCGTCCGGCGATGTCCTCTTCAATCAGCCCTTTGATGAGCAATGGGTATAGATCCATGAATTCGCGATAAATCTCGACAAAATGAGATTCCGTTGTTGGGGAAAAGAAGGCTTCATCCAGGATTCCTTCCATGCTCTGATCGCTGAGCTCGGTCTCGGCTCCGAATCTCCAGATAATGTCCCCGTTCCGATCCGCGATCTCCGTCCGCGATAGCACGAAATAGATTCCATCCGAGCTCACCCCAAACTGATCCCAAACGATGAGTCCGTAGTCGGCTTTGAGGCTGGAAAGCATGGTTGCGATCCGCGCCCGCTTTTCATCCTGGCTTTGCACTGCGCCAAAACAGCTCTCCTGGCTTACATCCGCGCATCTGCTCAGCTCGATTTTCGGGTGGGCATTCCAGCTCCCGCTGCCGACGCCGGGCGCTTCGCCAGACACATCGGCGAAGTTAGTTGGCACAAAATGAAATCCAGAAGCGAAGACCCGGCTCGTGCTGTCGAAATGCCAACGCGCGAGAGTGCTTGTTACCTGTTCCTGCGCACGGAGACGTTCCGGTGAATCCGCAAAGACATTGCCCTCCGTTCCGTCCCTCAGTCTTGGATCGAAGGAAAACGACACAATCGATATCCTGGAGTCAGGAATTGCCTTGATGGCATCCTTTTGGCAAACCGTCGAATAGGGCTTCCCACAGCCGGCAGAAAAGGCGACGACAAGAAAGAGCGCGGCGAGGGAAGCAGCCGCTCCCTGTTTGCTGGCCCGGTTGGGAAACTGCATCCTCGATGAACAAGAATCCCTCTTGGACCCTTTGTCAATGTCCATTTTCACCTCAGCGAGCTCGATGTCCCCGATTTGCGCGGAATTCTACGATAGCAGTGCCTCGGGGTCAACAGTTTCCCGCAGGGGGGCTTGACTCGACCCATCCAGAAGATTGGGGTGCGGCGCAAGATCGAGTCTCAGGAGATCGGGGTTTTCCTAGCCGGCATCGTCTCGGAGAGGTGGCAGCGACAGTTTGTGTCAAGCGTAAATCGCGTATCATCGAGTCAGACTCGGGGCCGCGCGGGAGCGGCGGGCCCCGCGCACGATGATCCTCCTCGATCCAGAACTGGACGTTGGCCCTTCCCGCAAGCGGCCCGGGCTTTCCGAGCTTCCCGCGGGCGGAGGCGCAGGCCGCGCGCCTGAAGCGAAGGCCGCCTCGCCGCGTACCGGATGGCGGCGCAGCGCGCTTCCCTGGGCAGAGCGCGTGCCCACCCCGCAGACCCTCGCCCGGTTCCTCGGCCGGGCGCAGGAGGCAGTTGGCCTGAACGGGCAGGTGACGGTGCTGCTCACCACCGATGCGGCGATTCGCGACCTGAACCGGCGCTTCCGCCACAAGAACAAGGCCACCGACGTCCTTTCGTTCCTCGCCGCACCATTCCAAAACGCGAAGCCCGCGGAGCGGGTCGCGGGCGATGTGGCCATCAGCGTCGATACGGCGCGGCGCCAGGCCGCCGAACAGGGACACGCTCTGACCTGCGAGTTGAAGGTTCTTGTCCTGCACGGCGTGCTGCACCTGGCAGGCTACGACCATGAGACCGACAAGGGCCGGATGCACCGCCGCGAGCGCGAGTTGCGGGCGGAGTTGGGCCTGCCGGAGGGGCTGATCGAGCGAGCTAGAAAGGCTGCGGAAAGAGGCGGAATCTCCGGCCGATCGCTCGAAAAGCGTCCCTCGGGGCCTAAAGGCTCCGTCGATTCGATTCCGCCTGCGGCACGGCTAAAGCCGCGCCCTTTCAAGACATCGAGTTTTTCCGCGGTCCGCAAAGCTGGTGCCCGCTCACCGAGGCGGAGAACGCTATGACCCCGCTGCACATCGCGTCGCTCGCTGTGCTGGTCGCGATCGCGACGCTGGCCTCCTACATTCAGCGGGTCTACTCCGACTTCGGCAAGATTCTGAGCCGCGTGGACCAGGAGAACCTAGACGCGTGGGAGGAGCGCATCGAGCCGCATCTCGGGCTGAGCCGCGAGCACGCTGCGCTCTGCGCGTCGGTGCTGCGGCAGCTTGCGCTGGGGCTCATCGCGCTGGAGCTGGGCGCGCTTCTCTACATCCGTCCGTCGCACCTGGGCCCGCCGACGACGGGCGAGATCGCGCAGTCGGTGCTCGCCGTGGTGCTGGTTGTCATCTTCGCTTACCAGCTTGTTCCCGATGTGCTCTTTAACCGCACGCGCGGATTGTGGGCGGCGCGCCTGCTGTGGCCCATCCGGCTGCTGCTCTGGCTGGTCACGCCGGTCACGGTTGTCATCCGCTTCTTCTTTTCCGTCGTGGCGCTGGCCGAAGCGGAGGCTAACTCGGAAGAAGAGCCCACGCCGGACGTCGAGGACCTGATCGAGGCGGGCGAGGAGGAGGGAATCCTGGAGCAGAGCGACCGCGAGCTGGTGCGCTCGGCGGTTGAATTCGGCGACATGCTGGTGCGCGAAGTGATGACGCCGCGGCCAGAGATCTTCGCCATCGAGGAGTCGATCACGCTGGAACGCTTCCTGGAACTGCTGCGCCAGCACAACTACTCGCGCGTGCCGGTCTACGCGGGCTCGCTCGACAACATCACCGGTCTGGCTTTCGCGCACGACCTTTTGCAGATCGCCGATGTCGAGGCTCGCACGCGCACGGTGGCGACGATTCTGCACCTGGCGCAGTTCGTGCCGGAAACCAAGCGTGGCTACGAACTGCTGCGCGAGATGCAGCGCGAAAAACAGCACATGCGCGTTGTGATCGACGAGTACGGCGCCGTCGCGGGCCTGGTCACCATCGAGGATTTGCTGGAGCAGATCGTCGGCAACATCCGCGACGAGCACGAGATCGACACGCCGCTCGAGGAGCCGCAGCGCGAGGCGTCGGGCGCGTGGCTGGTGCCGGGCAACTTTCCCGCCGATCAGCTTGCCGATTTGGTAGGCGAAACGGTGGAGCTCGGCGAGAGCTACGAAGCAACGACACTGGGCGGTCTGATCAGCGAGATCGCGGGCCGCATTCCGAAGACCGGCGAGGTGGTTGCACTCGAACCGCTGGGCCTGCGCGTGGAGATTGCGGCCTCGACGGGACGGCGCGTGGAGCGGGTGAGGCTGTTTCCGCCGGCGGCGCGGCTGCCGTTCCCGGCGGAGCCGTAGGCCGGCTAGCGGATCAGGCCTTTGAGGATCGCTGCCCTTCCGCTGATGCGCACGTCGCTATGGGGCAGCCGCCGGCCTCGTTCGAACACCACAATGCTGTCATAGAAGTGCATCGATAGCGTGGAACGGGTGAAGTCGGTCGCCGGCAGCGCATCCCTGGTCCACTCAGCGTTCAACTCATCGATCAGCCCCTTGCAGACCTCGATGAATGTGCTTTCGCGTTTGAGGCCGCCTCCGTATTCATCCCAGTAAGCAGTGTGCAGATCTTCCACGAGGTACACGCCGGTGGGAGAAGAGCGCGGGTAAAGAAACCGAAAGGTTTCAACGACGTCGGCCATCTGGTGGCTTCCGTCGTCGAGCACGACATCCGGCGCCCCGAATTCCGCGATGACGTCCTGTAGAAAACCCGTGTCGGATTGGCTGCCAATCCTGATTTCGATCTGGTCTTCCTCAAAGGCTTTGCACTCCGGGTTCACGTCAATTCCAACAATCAGCGCGTGGGGGCCCAGGTACCGCTTCCACATCTGCGCCGACCCGCCGCGGCCGCACCCAATCTCAAGGAAGACCGTGGGGCGGTTGGCAAACCTGCTGAAGTGAGCCTCATAGACGGGAAAGTAGTGCTTCCACTTGTGTATTGTTCGCTGCTTGTTATTGACAAATTCGGACCACAGGCTCAATTTATCCTCGCTTTTGTCCGCAGCGTGCGAATTGCGGGACGCAGTCGCTTCTATTTCAGCCACGCCAAGTTTTCTGCGCTGCTAAATGAAATTAAACCATGCGCCCCCTAACCGCAATGGTGCCCTTCGATTCGTGAAACGCTCATTTCAGGTGTTGGTTGAGCGCTGCGCCGACCTGGAAGCGCCAGCGCAGCGCTTCTATTCGATGGAAAGCCCTATGGAACCGGGGCGTGCATTGAGCATAGGTAGAAATTGGGCGAGGATTCCGAGGCCCAGAAGAAGAAAATATCGCCGTTGTAAGATCCGGGCAGGTCCGGGGCGACAGCGAGTATAGGGTTCCCGCCAATCCCAACGTGGGGCTCGATGGAAGACGACCAGTTAACCCCGTCGGTGGAGTACATGTAAAGAAAATTGTCCTTGCTGTCGTTCGATCGAAACCCAAGGTACAAGACGTTGTTGAAGACCGCAAGTGTTGGAGCTGTCGAACTCTGATTCGTGGCCGTGCCTGTGTATGGCCCAAGGAGGGTGGTGCCCCCTGTCGTTGTGTAGTAGTAAAGGTTGTGGCTGTTTGCGTCGGTCTCGATGGCTATGTAGAGCGAATCGTTGAACACCGCCAGCCCGGGGTTGAAATTGAGAGTGACGCTCGGAAAGTTTGTCCAGCTCGTATCATTGGACGAATCGATCGTTGCGAGGATGAGGCTGTAGTCGGCATGGTTGCGGAACCCAACATAGATCAGCCCGTTGTAAACGGCCGCTGACTGCGACGCATCGATAAAATATCCTAGACCGGCGTATGTGTAAACCTGGCTCCAATTGACTCCGTCCGAAGTATAGATGTAGTTGGCTTCGCCATAAGCATCGTTGTAGAACAGATACAGGTCCCCGTTGTACACCACAAGCGACGGATTACCGAGGGCCGCAACAGTTTGCGCCGAATTCCCGGGTGTGACCTGATTCTTGTTTCCAAAGTTGATCCCGCCAGAATTGTAGGCAGTGTAAACACTAAAATCGCCCGCGGAATCCACGGTTGATGTCCCAAGGTAGGCGACCCATAGGTAGCCGTTCCAGTTGACCGCTCCCACGCCCGGTCTTCCGGACTCACCGCCCATCGGGGTTGTGGTGTCCCTCTCAGGGGTCGACCAGGTAAGGGTCTGGGAGAAGCCTGCGGAGGCCGAGAAGACGAAAGCTGCAAGCAGGGGGAGCAAAATGCCCCCGCGAAGGAATCGGGTGAACGATTTTTGCGACAGAGTCCGAGGAAGCGCGGCACTACGCATCGATGTTACCTCCGTATTTCGTTGTTGTGTTGGCTTGTCCAGGCGGGAGGTTACGTTTATTTCGTAACCAGTGGCGACTTTCAGGGGTTACTGTAGCACGTCTCTTTCTGGGCGCCTGGGTTACGTTTGCGCAATGGCTGAGAGTAACTTACGCGTGTTACTTTGGCAATTGTTCTTTGTACAGGACATGTACGGCTTGGAACCGTGGAGGATTTGTGTGGAAAATCGCGGGAAACAGGACCAATATCCAGCGAGGCATCCGAACGGCACCGGCCTGCTAGGGCTTTGACCGGGCGCGCCACTGGTTGGACGATATCAACGCGGCGCTGCTCCATCCGCGATAATGGCCTTGGAGGAACGCGCGTGAAATCCGGATTTGTCGCCATTCTCGGACGGCCCAACGTAGGGAAGAGCACTCTGCTCAACGCTCTCACTGGCGAAAAGATCGCTATCGTCACGGCCAAGCCGCAGACCACGCGGAACCGCATCGCCGGAGTGGTGGAAGTGCCGGCGCGCAAAGGCCAGCACCCAGCAGCACAGATCGTCTTTGTCGACACGCCAGGCGTGCACAAGCCGGGAAGCGAGCTCGACCGCCGCATGTTGCAGGAGGTCTACGACGCGCTGGAGACGCGCGACCTGGTGCTGGTGCTGGTGGACGCGACGCGCAGATCCAGTTTGAGGGAGGATCCCGCCCAGGCCTCAGAATCGAGACCGGGGCCACCTGGCAGAATCGAGAAGAGCAAACCCAATTGGGCGAGCGAGGATGAGTTTCTCTTCTCTCTCGTGGGCAAGGTCGACTGCCCGGTTTTTCTGGTGCTGACCAAGATCGACCTGGTGCGCAAGGATCAGTTGCTGCCGATGATCGAGTCGCTGACGAAGCGCGGCAAATTCGCCGAGGTGATCCCGGTGAGCGCACGGAAGCGCGACGGGCTGGACGTGCTGGTGCGCAAGATCGTCGATGTGCTGCCGACGGGCGAGCGCTACTTTCCGAAGGATCAGTACACCGATCAGCCGCTGCGCTTCATGGTGGCCGAGCTGATTCGCGAGAGCGTTCTGATCGAGACCGGCGAGGAGGTGCCGTACGCCTCGGCGGTGGTGATCGAGGAGTTCGAGGAGCCGCGGCCTGGAGCGCGGAAGCCGTTGACGCGGATCGGCGCGGTGATCTACTGCGAGCGCGACGGGCAGAAGGCGATCCTGATCGGCAAGGGCGGGACAAAGCTGAAGGCGATCGGCGCGGGCGCGCGGCGCAAGATCGAGTCGCTGGTGGGCACGCAGGTCTACCTGGAGCTGCACATCGTAGTCGAGCCCGGCTGGCGCGAGTCGCGAGCGTTCGTCCAGTCGCTGGACTGGCGGAACCAGTTGGAGCATCTGGCGGAGAAGCAGTCGAACGAGGAAGACCCGGAAAAACGCAGCGGTTGATCGGCGCTCTTCGTTTGGCGGCGGCGCCGACGGTCAGCGAAGAATGCTGAACGGCCCGGAACTCGCTGGACCCGGTCCTGCGGGCGCCGCCCCGTAGTCCGAATCGAAGCCAAGCTGCAGCTTAGCGGCCTCCGACATCATCGATGGATTCCACGGCGGATCGAAGACGACTTCGACGTGCACTTCTCTTACCTCGGGCAGAGCGGCGAGCTTGCGCTCGACCTCGGCCTTGATGACGTCGGACATGCTGCAGCCGGGCGCCGTCAGCGACATGCGGACGTCGATGCGATGGCCGCCGCCTTCGAGCCCGGTGGCCGCGGCCACGTAGATCAGGCCCAGGTTGACGATGTCGACGGGGATTTCCGGGTCGCGCACCGTCTTGAGCTGGCGCCAGATCATGTCGTCGCTGAACGACCCGGCGGCTGGTGCGCCGTTCTGGTTGGATTGGAGGGGAGCCGGCACAGTACTGTCCTCGCTTACTCTGTTGAGGCGGGCTTATCGGCTTGGCTGTCGAGGGCCGATTGCAGCGTGTGCCAAGCAAGCGTGGCGCACTTTACGCGCGCGGGATACTTCGAGACGCCCGAGAAAACCGTCAGTTTGCCGAGATCGGCGGGCTTGACCTCCTGCTTGCCGGTGACGAGGTCGTGGAACTCCTCGAAGAGCTTGACCGCCTCGGCGCGGGTCTTGCCCTTCAGGATCTGCGTCATCATCGATGCGGAGGCGCGGGAGATGGCGCATCCGGAGCCCTGGAAGGCGACATCGCGGATGGCGTCGCCGTCCATATTGATATAGACGGTACATCGGTCGCCGCAGAGCGGGTTATAGCCTTCGGCGTGCTGGTCGGCATCGGCAGGCTTGCGGAAGTTCCGCGGAGCCTTGCTGTGCTCAAGAATCACTTCCTGGTAGAGATCGCCGAGTTCACCCAGATCGGTTGTCACGCAAACACCTCACGCGCCGCGCGAATACCCGCGACCAGCGCATCGATTTCCTGCTTCGTGTTGTAGACGGCGAACGAGGCGCGCGCCGTGGCGGGAATGCCGAAGCGGTCCATGACCGGCTGCGCGCAGTGGTGGCCGGTGCGGATGGCGATTCCGTCGCGGTCGAGGATCGTGCCCAGGTCGTGAGGATGAACGCGGTCGACGAGAAACGAGAGCACGCCGGCGCGTTCGCGCGCCGTGCCGATGAGACGCACATACGGCAGAGAGCCGACTTGTTCGGTGGCGTAGGCGAGGAGTTCGTGTTCGTGCGCGGCGATCTTGTCCATGCCGATGCCGGAGATGTATTCGAGCGCCGCACCGAGCGCGATGGCGCCGGCGATGTCGGGCGTGCCGGCCTCGAACTTGAAGGGCAAGTCGTTATAGGTTGTCTTCGCGAAGGTGACTGAACTGATCATGTCGCCACCGCCCTGGTAGGGAGGCATGGCATCGAGCAGCGCGCGCTTGCCATAGAGCACGCCGATGCCGGTGGGCCCGTAGACCTTGTGGCCGCTGAAGGCGTAGAAGTCACAGTCAAGCGCCTCGACGTCGACCGCCATGTGGGGCACGGCCTGCGCGCCATCGACGAGCACCGGCACGCCGCGGCGGTGAGCCATCGCGATCATCTCGGCAACCGGATTCACGGTTCCGAGCGCGTTCGAGACGTGGGTGAAGGCGGCGATCTTTGTGCGCGGGCCGATGAGCTTTTCGAATTCGTCGAGGAGCAGTTCGCCACGGTCGTCGATGGGCGCGACGCGAAGGTGCGCTCCCTTTTCTTCGCACAGAATCTGCCAGGGGACGATGTTGGAGTGATGCTCCATGGCGGTGATGAGCACTTCGTCGCCCGCGCCGACGCGGGTGCGGCCGTAGCTCTGCGCGACGAGATTGATGGCCTCGGTAGCGCCGCGGACGAAGATCACCTCGCGCGTGTCGGCGGCGTTGATGAATCGCCTCACGGTTTGGCGGGCGGCGTCGTGGGCTTCGGTGGCGCGCATGCTGAGCGTGTGAACGCCGCGATGGATGTTGGCGTTGACGTGACCGTAGTAGCGCCCGATCGTGTCGAGCACAACCTGCGGCTTTTGCGAGGTGGCCGCGTTGTCGAGATAGATGAGGGGCTTGCCGTTCACACGCTCGGAGAGAATCGGAAAGTCGGCGCGAATCTTCGCGATGTCGAGGCCGGAGGCGGTCGCGTGCGGGAGGGTCTCGCGGGTTACGATTTGGGCGGCGGCAGTCATCCCACTTCCTCCCAGTTGCGCGCTTCGTCCGCGGCCGGCGCGCCGGAAGGCGCGGTCTGGCGATTCGCGACAAGGTCGGTCAATCGCTCGCGGATCAGTCCTTCGGCGAACTCGCGCGCCACCGGCTCGCTCATGCGGTCGAGGCACTCGGCGGCGAAGGCATAAAGTAGAAGGTTTCGCGCGGAAGCCTCGTCGATGCCGCGCGTGCGCAGGTAGAAGAGCTGCTCTTCTTCGATCTGGCCGATGGTGGCGCCGTGAGTGCACTTCACATCGTCGGCGTGAATCTCGAGCTGCGGTTTGGTGTCGATGCGCGCGTTGTCACTGAGCAGGAGGTTGCGGTTGGTCTGCTTGGCGTCGGTTTTCTGCGCCTCCTTGTGGACCACGATGCGGCCGTGAAAGACGCCGCGCGCCGAGCCGTCGAGAATGCCGTTGTAGAACTGGCGGCTGGAGCATTGGGGCTGCGCATGCTCGACCATCATGTAGTTGTCGAGGTGCTGGTGTCCCGCGCCAACGAAGAGGCCGTTGATGAGGCACTCCGCGCCTTCGCCGGCAAGGACGGGATGCACGTTGTTCCGGACCAGGCCGCCGCCGAGCAGAATCGAGTGCGACGAAACGTTCGAGCCGCGCGCAAGCTCCAGGCGCAGAGTGGAAACGTTGAAGGCGGCGAGATTCTCGCGCTCGACGAGATAGTGCGAGACGACCGCATCCTGGCCGGCGACGAGCTCGGTAACAGAATTGGAGAAGGCGGCCTCGTCGCCGATGGAGACGTAATCTTCGATCACCGCGGCGCGGCTGGTTGGCTCGGCGACGACGAGCGTGCGCGGATGCGTCATAACTTCGACGCCCGCGCCGGCCGAAACGTACAGAAGATGGATGGGCTGCTCAATCGCGGCGCCGCGGCGGATGCGCAGAACCGCGCCGTCTTCCCAGAGCGCCGTATTGAGCGCGGCAAACACATCGCGGCGGACAGCTACATAGCGGCCCAGGTGCTGCTCGATGCCTTCGGCAGCCGAGTCCTTCGGGTCGTCGCGAAGGGACTGCGCCAGGGAGCCAATTTCGAGGCCTTTGGGCAGATCGCGCGTCTCGGAAAGCTCCGGCGTAAAGCGGCCATTCACAAATACGAGCTGGCAGGCCGCGCCGGCCACGCGGAACTTCGCGATCTGTTCGGCGACGACGGCGCTGGCGCTGGGGGCGCGCTGGAACGGGGTCCTGGCCAACGCGGCGAGGTTGGTGAAGCGCCAGTCCTCGTGGTGCGTGGTAGGGAAACCCGCGGCATGAAATCGCTGCCAGGCGTCTTCGCGCAGTTGGCGCAGCCACAGGGGCTCGCTTTCCTGCCGCAGCGCGGTCAGCTCGCCGTACGCTTCGAGATAGGTGTTCGGCTTTCCAGTTGCCGTCGCCATTTGTTTCTCGCTTCCCATCTGGTTCGCCGCCGCGCTCATGCGGACAATGCCGCGGGCGATTCCGCCTCGGCGCGCGCGTATCCCTTTTCTTCGAGCTCCAGCGCCAGCTCCGGCCCGCCGGAGCGCTCGATTTTGCCGTCGACCAGCACGTGTACGAAGTCCGTAGCGACGTAATCGAGCAGCCGCTGATAGTGCGTGATGACAAGAAACGCGCGATCGGGACTGCGCATGGCGTTCACTCCCTGCGCGACAATGCGCAGCGCGTCGATGTCGAGGCCGGAGTCGGTCTCGTCGAGGATCGCGAGCTTCGGCTCGAGCATCGCCATCTGCAGAATCTCGTTGCGCTTCTTTTCGCCGCCGCTGAAGCCTTCGTTCACCGAGCGGTTCATGAACTTCTCGTCCATCTCGAGGAGCTTCATCCGCTCCTTGTAGAGCGGCAGGAAGTCCATGGCGTCGAGCTCCTCTTCGCCGTGGAACTTGCGTATGGCGTTCATGGCCGAGCGCAGAAAATAGGCGTTGCCGATGCCGGGAATCTCGACCGGATACTGGAACGCGAGGAATACGCCCTCGCAGGCGGCCTCTTCCGGCTCCATCTCGAGAAGGTCCTTGCCGTTGAACAAAATCCGTCCGCCGGTCACCTCGTAGGTGTTGCGCCGCGCCAGCACCGCCGCCAACGTGCTCTTGCCTGAGCCGTTGGGGCCCATGATGGAATGCACTTCGCCGGCATTCACCGTCAGGTTCAGGCCCTTCAGAATCTCGTGGCCTTCCACCGAGGCGTGCAGGTCCTGGATTTCTAACAATGCCATTCGTTCTTCTCCGTTCCGTGCTTTCGTTTCCTCAGGGGCTAAAGCCCGTTCATTCTCGATCGTGCATTTCGGCACGAGTAAACTCGTGCCCTTGTTACAAAGCCCGTTCTTTTCGCCCCAGGCGGAGTTTTTCCGCAGCCTGTAAACTCGCGCCCTTTCAAAGCCCGCGTGCGGGCGTGGACGCCCGCACGACAGCCGGCCTGGAGGCCGGCGTTACAGATCACCCCACACTGCCTTCCAGGCTCACGCCCAGTAGCTTCTGCGCCTCGACGGCGAACTCCATGGGCAGTTCCTTGAAGACGGTCTTGCAGAATCCATTCACGATCATCGAAACCGCGTCCTCGGCCTTAAGCCCGCGCTGGCGCAGGTAAAAGAGCTGGTTCTCGCCGATTTTGGAAGTGGACGCCTCGTGCTCCATCCTTGCCGAGGCATTGCGCACTTCGATGTAGGGGAACGTGTGCGCTCCGCAGCGGTCGCCGATGAGCAGGGAGTCGCACTGCGTGTAATTGCGCGCGCCCGTGGCGCTCTTCATGATTTTGACCTGGCCGCGATAGGTGTTTTGCCCGTAGCCGGCCGAGATGCCCTTCGATACGATGGTCGAGCGGGTGTTCTTGCCGATGTGGATCATTTTGGTCCCGGTGTCGGCCTGCTGGCGGTTGTTGGTGAGCGCCACGGAGTAGAACTCGCCCACCGAGTTGTCGCCCAGCAGAATGCAGCCCGGGTACTTCCAGGTGATCGCCGATCCGGTCTCGACCTGAGTCCACGAAATCTTCGAGTTCACTCCCTGGCACTTGCCGCGCTTGGTGACGAAGTTATAGATTCCACCGCGGCCTTCCTTGTCGCCGGGGTACCAATTCTGCACGGTGGAGTACTTGATCTGCGCGTTGTCGAGGGCGATGAGCTCAACGACCGCGGCGTGCAACTGGTTCTCGTCGCGGATGGGCGCCGTGCAGCCTTCGAGGTAGCTCACCTGGGAGCCCTCGTCGGCGACAATCAGGGTGCGCTCGAACTGGCCGGTCTCCGCGGCGTTGATGCGGAAGTAAGTCGACAGTTCCATCGGACAGCGCACGCCCTTGGGCACGTAAACGAACGAGCCGTCGGTGAACACGGCGGCGTTGAGCGCGGCGTAGAAGTTGTCGGTGTGAGGAACCACCGAGCCGAGGTACTTCTTCACAAGATCGGGATGCTTCTGCACGGCCTCGGAGAAGGAGCAGAAGATGACGCCCATTTCAGCCAGCTTGCCCTTGAAGGTGGTGGCGACAGAGACCGAGTCGAAGACCGCGTCGACGGCCACGCCGGCGAGCAGCTTCTGCTCGTTCAGAGGAATGCCGAGCTTCTCGTAGGTGCGCAGGATCTCGGGGTCCACTTTGTCGAGGCTTTCGAGCTGCGGCCTTTGCTTGGGCGCCGAGTAGTAAGTGATGCCCTGGTAGTCGATGGGAGCGATGGTCAGGTTGGCCCACTTGGGCGCGCCTTCTTCGCGCTCCATGCGGAACCAGTGGCGCAGCGCATTCAGACGCCACTCCAGCATCCACTCGGGCTCGCCTTTGCGCGCCGAGATCAGCCGGACGATGTCTTCGTTCAGCCCTTTGGGAACGCGGTCCTCGTCAATGTTGGTGACGAAGCCCCACTTGTATTCCTGTTCCGTCAGTCCGCGAATTGTATCGACATCAGAACTCATTCGACCTCCACGGGAGCCGCCCGCTGAACCGATGAAACGAATCGGCAAGGCGCCGGGTTCTTCCCGGCCACGCCAGTCTCCGCTGTTTCTTCAGATCGCAAGAGGAAGAGCGCGAGGTGCAATCCCGCAATATAGGACTCTTTTGGTCCTATATTGATTTTAGTGTACCCCGAGAGCCGGCGCAATTTCAAGGCCGGCCTGTTTGAACCGATTACGCTTGGCTCTGATTCCTGGATCGCAGAAGAGGCTAATTCCCTTCCGGCGCGGATTCTGCTAGGGATAGGATGCCGGGAAGGGTCCCGGCGGTCGCAATTTGTTCTGTTTAGTGGAATTCGTTGCGCTTGTGCGGCCCGGGTTCACGCACGCGGTTGGCCTCGAAGCTGACGATTTTCCATGCCCCCTGGGGATCGCGGACATAGACGCGCGTATAGCGGTAGTTTCCGCTCACCTGCCCGTCGGGGGTTGAGGCTTGAATTTCGGCCAGCGACGTGACCACCGCCGTGCTGCCGTAGAAACGCACCTTCCGGTCGGTGAGGTCGAGCACTGTGAAATGAACCCGCCGAGAGCGAAGGTTCTCGAGCGCCTCGTCCCGGGACTGGAGGGTACCGGAGGGGGTGATGGCAATGTAATCGTCGGCCAGCAGCGACTGCAGGGCCTTGAAGTTGGAGGTGAGAATGGCGTCGCGCCATTCGTCCTCAAGCTGGTCGATTTCGTGGCGGGTCTCGTGCTTCTGCCCAAGGGGCATACCGGAGGAATAGGGGATTGCGAACGCGGCCAGCGCAAAGACAGCGGCAACTCGCCATGCGGCTTGCAGGGGGCGGCAAGCATGGCTGATGGATACGTTTACCGGACCCGGCATACGCGTACACGGTAGACCCGGAAAGGCGCGCCGGTCAAATGGAAAACCCGTGAAGTTGCTCGGTAGTAACGTCACATCGGGAAACGGGCCGAATCAGGCGGTCATGCTGCCGAGCGCCGCGGCAAAATCCGGCAGCACGATGGTCTGATTGCGGTCGGGGCCGGTGGAGACCATGCCGATCTTGGCCCCGCTTTCCCGCTCCTGGAAGGCAAGGTAGTCGCGCGCGGCCTGGGGCAGTTTGTCGAACTCGACAATGCCCTCGGTCGGCTGCCGCCAGCCCTTCAGAGTGGTGTAGCGCGGCTTGATCGACTCCAGCCCGTCGACGTCGGCGGGAACCTCGTCGGTGACCTTTCCGCCGATTTCGTAGCCGATGCAGACCGGGATTTCGGCCAGCTCGTCCAGAACGTCGAGCTTGGTGACGACCAGCCACTCGGCGCTGTTCACTTGGTTGGAGTAGCGCAGCAGGGGAATATCGAGCCAGCCGCAGCGCCGCGGCCGTCCTGTGACCGCGCCGTACTCGTGGCCACGCGCCCGCAGTGCTTCTCCGGTGGCATCGTGAATCTCGGTGGGGAACGGCCCCCCTCCCACGCGCGTCACATAGGCCTTGGTCACCGAAATGACCGACCCGATGGCCGCCGGCCCCACGCCGGTTCCGATCGCCGCGCCGCCCGCCGTGGCCGAGGAGGATGTGACGAACGGGTAAGTCCCGTGGTCGATGTCGAGCATGGCTCCCTGCGCGCCCTCGAACATGATGCTGCCGCCCTTGGCCAGGATTCCGTGCAACAGCCGGCCGGTGTCGGCCACGAATGGGCGCACCTTTTCCGCCGCGGCCGCGTATTCCTCATACATGCTGGCGGGATCGAGCGGATCGGTACCGAAGAGGGCATGGGCGATGGCGTTCTTCTCCGCGCAGGCCGCCTCGATGTGCGTCTTGAGCAGCGACGGGTGCAGCAAGTCCACCACACGCAGCCCGGCCCGCGACATCTTGTCCTCGTAGGCCGGACCGATTCCCTTGCTCGTGGTGCCGATCTTCTGGCGCCCCGGCGCGGTCTCCGCGGCCAACTCGATCATGCGGTGGTAGGGCAGGATGACCTGGGCGCGGTTGGAGACGAAGAGGTTGCCATCCACCTCGACGCCCAGCTCGCGGATGCGCGCAACTTCGCCGAGGAAGGCGATGGGGTCAAGCACCACGCCGTTACCGATGATCCCCTTGCATCCCTTGCGGAGCACGCCGCAGGGGATGAGCTGCAAAACGAACTTGTGCTCGCCAATGATGACCGTGTGCCCGGCGTTGTGCCCGCCGGCGTAGCGCGCCACGGCGGAAAACCGCTCGCTGAGCACGTCCACAATCTTTCCCTTGCCCTCGTCGCCCCACTGGGCGCCCACGACCACTGCCGTTTTCGCTCGCATCGCCGTCCCGATCCCACACGTCTACCCGCCGCAGCAAGCCGGTTCCTGAGGCCGCTGCGCGCGGGCTCAAATTTGGATGCGGTCTGCTTCTCCGCAGCCAAGTCGATTCTAAACCCGGAGGCATTTGCGGCATGGGCAGGCGATCAGGCCTGCTGTTAACCATTTGCCCTGCAGCTTCGTTCTACTGGCAGAACCGCATGCGTTGATGGAAGGAACCAGGAGACGAACCCATGAATTGCCGCAACCGCTTCTTACGATTCACATTGTGCTCTGCTATGGCCTTGGCTTTGACGCTAAGTGCCGCTGCGCAAAGCAGCCCTGTGCCGCCCCACCAACCCACCCCGGCCGTCGCGCCCACGGAAAAGGAGATCGCCGACACGCAGGTTCAGCTTATTCAGTTGCTCCGATTGAGCCCAACGCTCACCTCGGTTGTGGCCCGCGACCCTTCTCTGCTGGCCGACCAGCAGTACGTGGCGCGAAACAACCCCGAGTTGGCGCAGTTCCTCATGAGCCATCCCGATGTGGCGCGAAACCCCGAGTTCTATCTCTTTAGCCGCGTGAGCGAGGGCCGCGGCAGCCGCGACCAGGCGCTGGAGCGCGCGGTTTGGCCCGAGCTTTCCACGCAGTACATGCCGTCGCAAACGCATCAGGTAATGGAAGACATCACCCCGATGATCGTGCTTCCCCTGTTGTTTGCCGCGATCGTCTGGATGATCCGCCTCTTCGTCGAAAATGGCCGCTGGAACCGTACCTTCAAGCAGCAAAGCGAGATTCACGCGCGCCTGATCGACAAATTCAGCTCCAGCCAGGACCTGGCTGCGTATATGGAGACTGAGGCGGGGAAGCGGTTCCTGACGGGGTTACCCACTGCGCCCGGGTCTGAAGTGGGCCAGCACATGCCCAATGCCGTAGCGCGCGTTCTGACGCCGCTCCAGGCCGGGATCGTGATGACGCTGCTGGGGATTGGCTTGCTCTTGCTGCGGCACGCCGGAACCGACATGGAAACACCGATGACTGTGTTGGGTACGTTGGCGTTGATGCCGGGAATCGGGTTTATCCTTTCCGCAGCGGCAACGTGGGTTCTGGCTCATCGGCTGGGGATTATGCCCGAGAAGCCGTCTGAGCAGACTCATTCGGCGCCCTTCGGCTCACAAGACCGGCAGTGAGTTCGAGAGGGCGCGGCCGTGGCGAAGGATCGTATGGTGTACGAATCCGTAATCTCCGGTGCACTGGCCGGCGGCGCGCTCGATGGGGCGTCCGCCGGCAGCGCCTGTGATCCCGCCATGGAGAATGAGGCCTTTGCTCTGTTTTACGAGCGCTCCGCAAGACCGCTGTGGGCTTATTTGGCGCGGGTTTCCTCCGATCCTGCGCTGGCCGACGACCTGATGCAGGAAAGTTACGTTCGTTTCCTTTGCGCTGACGGCGCTCCGTCGCTGATCGACGAAGGCGAAGCCGACGCCCGGCTCTACCTGTTCCGGATCGCCACCAATTTGCTCCGCGACCACTGGCGCCGGCCGCACCCCGCATCGATCGAAGAGGTCCCCGAAGAATCTTTCGCCGCTCCGGACTCAACCGCGCGAGCCGATTCGCAGATCCTGCTAGGTCCGGCGCTGGGCCGGATGAAGCCTCGAGAGCGCCAATTGCTTTGGCTGGCATACGCCGAAGGCTACTCGCACCGCGAAATCGCCGCGGTGACGGGGCTTGCCGCAGCCAGCATCCGGCTGCTGCTGTTTCGCGCGCGGCGCAGGATTGGCGGACTTCTGCGCGCATCCGTCGCGCCGGACGCCGTGGGGGGGAAATCATGATGCTGCAGAACTGCCCGCACGAGAAAGAAATCCGCGAGATGATCGAGGGCGTCCAATGGCCGGTGGCCGCGACGCCGGAACTCCGCGCTCACGTAGACTCCTGCCGCACATGCAGCGATTTGGCGCTCGTGGCTGGCGCCTTTCGGCAGGCTCGCGCCGAAGCGCTGCCTGCGGCCAAGCTGGTATCCCCCGGCATTCTGCAGTGGCGCGCGCAACTGCGCCGCCGCAATACTGCGATCGAGCGTCTTACCCGCCCGCTGCTCGGCGCGCAGATCTTCGCGCTGGCCGCCGTGGTGGCGGCCTGCGTGGGGTTCGCCGCTTTCGAAGCTCGCCACGGCGTTGCCTGGCTCGCCTGGCTTGGGCAACTTTCGCAGGGCGGATTGCACTTGAACATTCTGTTCTCCGGCGGCAATGAGTTGACTTGGCTGGTCCTGTTCCCCGCACTTGCCACGCTGGGGCTGCTCGGCGGAGTTGCTGTCTACATGGCGACTGACAGGCACTGACGGATCGTTCCATCTCGTCGCGCCGTTGGCGGCAAGCGGCCGATTCGCCTCATGCTTTCCGTCGCATCTGACGCCGCCCGCACCGTCCTGCTATATTTCCCTACGCGAATCCCCGGCGCGCTTTCGACGCGTCCGAGAGGGCAGGGAGGATACACGGCGATGATTTGGAGTGAGAGCACGAGACGGTCGTTCTTGAAGCAGTTTGGCGTTGCGGGGGCGGCGGCGCTGGCCGCGGCGAACGCAGAGGGATTGGCGCTGCCCGCGGCAGCAGGCGCGCAGGCTCCGGCGCAACCCGCTCCTTCCCCCGCGGACCTGAAGCAGGCCGCCACGCGCGACGCCCGGATGGCCTGGTGGCACGAGGCCAAGTTCGGCATGTTCATCCACTGGGGCCTCTATAGCGCGATCGGCCAGCATGAGTGGGCCAAGGAGAACGAAGGGGTCCCGCTGCTCGAGTACGAGCGGTTGGCCAAGCATTTCCACCCCAAGCCGAACGCCGCCCGCGAGTGGGCGCGGCTGGCCAAGCGCGCCGGCCAGAAGTACATGGTGATGACCACCAAGCACCACGAGGGCTTTTGCAACTGGGACACGCAACTCACCGATTACAACGCCATGGACCAGGGACCGGGACGCGATCTGGTTCGGGAATTCGTTGATGCGGCGCGCGCCGAGGGCCTGCGAGTGGGCTTCTACTACTCGCTGATGGACTGGCACCACCCCGACGGCGCCGCCTGCAAGACGGACGAGGCCGCGCGCCGGCGCTTTGTCGATTACACCCACGGCCTCATCCGCGAGTTGATGACCAACTACGGCAAGATCGACATCCTCTGGTACGACGTTTCCTGGCCGCTGACCGCCGAGCAGTGGGAGTCGGAGCGGATGAACGAGATGGTCTTCTCGCTGCAACCCGACATTATCGTGAACAACCGCAATGGACTGCCGGGGGACTTTTCCACGCCGGAGCAGCACATCCAGGCCGCCGAGGCGGGCCGGGCCTGGGAGACCTGCATGACCCTGAACGACAGTTGGGGCTTTAACCGCGGCGACGATGCCTGGAAGACGCCCAAGACCATCGTCGACAACCTGATCACCTGCGCCCGCGGCGGCGGGAATTATCTGCTCAACATCGGACCCGAGCCCGATGGCTCCATCCCGCCGGAGTCGGTTGCGATTCTCGAATCGGTGGGCCAGTGGCTCGGCACAAACGGCAAGGCGATCTACGGGACCGAGCCCACCCAGGCGGAGTGGACCACGAACATGAACTTCACGCGCCGCGGCAACACGCTGTATGTGCACGTGACCTTCTGGCCGGGTCACACTCCGGCGGCCGAGTGGCTCGATTTCTACAAGCCCGAAGTTGTGGTCGCGATCGGCGGGGTCAAGCCCAAGGTTCTGTCGGCGCGCCTCGTCAAGACCGGCGAGAAGGTCGCGTTCACGCAGGACGAGTTCACGCTGCGGCTCACCGGCCTGCCGCTGGCGGCGCCCGACCAGCCAGCCACAACGATCGAGGTGGAGTGCGACGGGGAGCCGGTGATCGACCACAGCGCGATGCGCCCGCTTTGGCCGCGGAACAAGGTAGGGATCAGCGTGTAAGATGACTGGCCGCGAACGAACTCTCGCCGTACTTCAAGGGCAACGCGCCGATCGTCTGGCGGCGATGCCTATCACGATGATGTTTGCCGCGGACGTTCTGGGTGTGAAGTACGGCGCGTACGCGCGGGATTTTCGCGTCCTGGCCGAAGCGCAGGTAAAGACGGCGGAGATGTTCGGGTTCGACTATGTGTCGGCGATCTCCGATCCGGCTCGCGAGGCTGCCGATGCGGGCGCGACGATTCAGTGGTTTGACGACCAGCCTCCGGCCCTTGTCGAGTCGGAGGCTCTGCTCGCCGATAAGGCAGCGCTGGGGCGAATCGGAGCACGCGATCCGGTGCCGGGCGGACGCATGGAAGATCGTCTTCTCGGCATCGAGCATCTGCGCCAACGCGTGGGCGGCGAGCTTCTAGTGGAGGGTTGGGTGGAAGGCCCTTGCGCCGAAGGCGCAGACCTGCGCGGCATCAACCGTCTGATGACGGACTTCGCGGACGACCCGGAGTTTGTGCACGCTCTCTTCGAATTCAACATGGTCCGCGCTGCGCGATTCGCGGAGTTGCAGATCGAGGCTGGGGCAGACATCGTCGGAATCGGCGATGCCGCGGCGTCGCTGGTGGGTCCGCGCATTTACAAGGAGTTCGTCTGGCCGTGGGAGAAGAAGCTGGTGGACGCGATCCACGCGCTCGGCGGACGGGTGCGCCTGCACATCTGCGGCAACACCCGGCGGATTCTGGAAGGGATGGGCGCGCTCGGTTGCGCGATGGTGGACATCGATTACCCCGTTGCGATGGACCAGGCGCGCGCCGCGATGGGCGGGCAGCAAACGCTGGCCGGCAATCTCAATCCCGTGAAGGACGTTCGCGACGGCACACCGGATTCTATCGTGCAGGCGCTGGAAGTGTGTCTCGCGCAGGCCGGGTCCCGCTGGATCGTGGCCGCCGGGTGCGAGATCGTCCGCGACACGCCGCACCAGAACGTGCATGCCCTCGTGGAGTTCGCGAAAACGCATCCGGCTGGCGCCGGAGCGTGATTCTCGCCCGGCGTTCGCTTGCCTCGATTCATCAAGCGGGTGAAGTTCGGGCCGCTGCCAGAATCGCATCCGCGATCCGCGCCGCCTCCACCGCCGGCCGCACCGCATGCACGCGCACAATCGACGCCCCGTTGAGGATGGCTGCTGTCATTGCGGCGAGGCTGGCGTTTTCCCGCGCGTTCACCGGGGCGTCCGTTCCGCTGAAGAGCGGCGCCAGCGTGCGGCCGAGGAACGATTTGCGGCTCAGACCCGCGAGCAGCGGCCGGCCCAGCGCAAGCAGCTCCGCCTGGCGCGCCAGGAGAGCATAGTTCTCGTCGAAGCGCTTGCCGAAGCCGTAGCCGGGGTCGAGCACGATGGCGCCGGGAGAAATGCCTGCGCGATGCGCGGCGTCGAGGCTCGCTGCGAGGCCGCTACGCACCGCGGCGAGCATCGCATCGGGCTCGAGATGTGCCTGATTTCGCCATTCCTCGGGCCGCCCGCGCGTGTGCGACAGCACCACTCCCGCGCCAAACTCCGCACAGACCTTTGCGATCGCGGTGTCCCAGGTAAAGCCGCTCACGTCGTTGACGATCTCCGCACCGGCCTCGAGCGCCGCTCGCGCCGTCGCCGCCTTGTAGGTATCAACAGAGACCACTGCGTGGGGCAGCCTCTTGAGGACTCCTTCCAGCACCGGCAGGAGGCGCGCCTGCTCCTCGTCCGCGCCGACCGCCGCGTCCGCGGAGCCCGCGTGCGATCCCGGCCGCGTGCTTTCCGCGCCCAGGTCGAGAAGGTCCGCGCCCTCCCCGATGCATTGCATGCAGCGGGCCACCGCAGCTTCAGGTTCCTGAAAAGAGCCGCCGTCGCTGAACGAGTCCGGGGTGATGTTTACGATGCCCATGACGAGCGTGCGCCGGCCGAGTTCGAGGGTCCGCGTGCGCAGCCGCCATTGTGCCGTGCTTCTCATAGCGCCTGATTCCGATGGTACGCCGCCGCATCCTGCTACACTTCGGGGCATGACTCGCCATCGTCAATTCCGGACGGTTCTGTTCGGCTGCCTGCTGGCCGGTCTTTCCGCGTTGCAGGCGCAGGCGCCGGCCCATCCGCGCGCTGCCCGCACGGCCCCACACCATGCGCCCGCCACAGGCCCGCTGGCCGACCGCATCCAGACCATTCTCGCCGACCCCGCCCTCAGTCATGCCGACTTCGGCATCAGCGTGACTACGCTCGACGGCCAGCCGCTCTACGGCCTGAACGACGGCCGCCTCTTCACGCCGGCCTCGACCGTGAAGCTGACGACAACCGCCGCGGCCTATGCGCTGCTGCCCGTCGACACGCTCACCTGGACAACGTTCGTGGCCGGCGACGGAGAAGTGGACGCAGCGGGCGCGCTGCACGGCGATATCGTTCTGCTCGGCGTGGGCGATCCCACGCTCAGCGCGCGCCATTATCCCTACGTCGAGCCGAGCGCCACCCCGGCGGCCTCGCCGGAATCCGCGTCCGGGGAAGCCCTGCCCAGCGCCGCACCGCCTACCGCCATGGCCGTCATGGATGCGCTCGCTCAGCAGGTCGAGGAGTCGGGCGTGCGCACGATCGACGGGAACGTCATCGGCGACGACACTTTTTTCGTGGACGAACCCTATGCGCTCGGCTGGGCGTGGAACGACTTGCAGTGGAGTTACGGCGCACCCGTTTCGGCGCTCACCTTTAACGAGAACGCCGACGAGCTTTCCATCGAGGGCGATCCAGATGCGCCCGGCGCCACCAAGGGCGAGTGGACGCCGGACGTGGACTACTACGCCCTCGACAACCGCATGACGCCCGCCGAGCCGGGCAAAGACGCCCATCCCGGAATCGAGCGCCGGCCCGGCTCCATGCTGGTGCGCGCCTGGGGCACCGTTCCGGCCGGGGGGCTGCACGTCTCGATCGCCGTCGAGGACCCGGCGCAGTTCACCGCGGCAGCGTTCCGGCAGGCGCTTTTGCTGCGGGGCATCAAAGTGACGGGCGGGGCCGAGTCGCGCCACGATTTCTCAACCGATACGGGCAAGTTCGTCGAGGAGCGCGCCCTGCCGATCAAGTTCGCGCCGCTTTCGCTCAGCACCGTGGCGGCTCCGGCGGCAGGCCGCCGGGTGCTCGGATCGCACCGCTCCGTCCCCATGGCGGAAGACATTACGGTGACCAATAAAACCAGCCAGAACCTTCACGCCGAGCTGCTGCTCCGCCTGCTGGGAAAGGTCTACGGGACCGACGGCAGCATCGCGCAGGGTGCGCGCGTGGTGCGGCAGTTCATGGCCGATGCGGGCGTCGACGACGGCGATTTCTTTCTCTACGACGGCTCGGGGATGAGCCCGGAAGACAAGATCGCGCCGCGCGCGTTTACGAGGTTGCTTTCCTACGCTTCGCGGCAGCCCTGGGGAGCCGCCTGGCGCGAAACGCTGCCCGTGGCAGGAGTCGACGGGACCCTGGACAACCGATTCAAGGATTCGCCAGTAATGAAGAAGATGTGGGCCAAGACCGGAACGCTGGATGAGGTGAACTCGCTGTCGGGCTATCTGTCCACCGACAGCGGTCGCACCGTGGCGTTCTCCATCCTCGTCAACGGGCGCCGCCCCGGCAGCGACGCCGAAGAGGAGGCGATCGACCGCATCGCCGAGGCCATCGCCGCGGCGGAGTAGCGGGTGAAGCGACCGCCGGTTCCCGCTTCGCGGGCCACGTTGCAAACCGGGTAACTGGCCCCAATTGCGTATGTTAAACGATCCGGACGGCGCGTATTATGAGACTCGATGCGCGTTCGCACGGTTGTTATGTCCCTTGCCGCGCCTGCATTTGCGATCTCGCTTGCCGGCTGCCGCCCGCTGCCGCCCTCCAAACCGGCCTCCGAGTGGACGCCTCAGGAGGCTCGCGGCGCCCAAGTCTATCAGGCAAAGTGCGCCCGCTGCCACTATCCCACTTCGACGCATCCTCTGCATGGCCCCGGGCTGCAGGCGCTGACCAAGCTGAAGTCCATGCCCTCGGGCGCGCCCCCCACCGACGAGCGGCTGACCGCGGTGATTGTCGACGGCCGGCAAACGATGCCCGGCACTCCGCTCAGCGACGACCAGTTGAAGGACCTGCTCGCGTACCTGCATACTCTATGACTGCGAATTCCAAGACGAACGATCTGCCAGCCGCCCGGCCTGCGGCGCACGCCCAGCACGACTCTGGCCGCGTGCGCTTGCTCCGGAACCCGGGCCTCATTGCCAGCAGCGTCTACATGCTGATGCTTGCCGCAATCACCGTGATGTCGGTTATGAAGGGTCGCATCGGGCCGGTATCCCTTGTGCTCGCCGTCCTCTTCGTGGCCGGAGCCCTTGGGTTGTTGATGCTGTTCCGCTGGGGCTGGGCGCTCACTGTGGCTGCGGCAGCCCTTAGCGCCGCGATGTTTCTGCTGAGCTACTTTACACAGCATTCCCCCTCTGCGCTCGAGCAGGGACTCATCAGCCTGGTGGTTTTCCTCTATCTGGTCCGCGCCAACGTGCGAGAGAAGCTGCGATAGACGACGTTACCACAGCGTCCGGCATACTCCGGAGGAGAGGATTCTCTCGTCCGCGGTGATCAGGGTGCAGCGCTCCACGATCGCCGTCGCGGCAACGATGCGGTCCATCGGGTCGCCGTGGAATGACGCAGGAAGTGTCGCAGCCTCGATTGCGACGGACTCCGTAACGGGCCTTACACGGAACCACGCGCGCATCTTCCCAAGAAGCGCGGTGACCGGAATCTGGAATTGTACGCGGCCCCTTCGTTGCGCGTACATGAGCTCGTAGATCGAGATGGCGGACACACAGGGCAGCGCGCCATCTTTACCGTTTTCGGCAATCGCTTCAGTTGCGGCTGTTGACACGCGGTGCGGTGCGTTCATCAACCAGATCACAACGTGCGTGTCGAGGAGAATCATTCGGGCGGAAAGGGAGACCAATCTTCCTTCAAATGGTCCCACTCCTCCTCGGGAATGATCGGACCCACAAGATCGTCCAGGTCACTTGTGGTCGCGATGAGGCCGTGCAGTGCATCGAAGATCGATTCGGCATCGACGGCGCGTGCGGGAGCCTCTTCGGGCGAAACGACCCGCGCCACCGGCTTGCCCCGCTTCGTGATCAGCACAGGCTCCCCGGTCGCGGCCACTTCGTCCATCACCTTGAGGCATTTGGCCTTGAACTCGCCTGCCGCCATGGTCTTCATCGGGAACCGCTCCTGCCACGCCCATCTCGATTCTATATCTGACCATGGTCATATGTCCATGGTCACAACGCCAGTTAGAGCCGGCACCTGCACTCCGGCACGTTTCTTGCCTGTCTCGCTACAATGAGTTCATGACGGATCTCGTTCAGATCGAGCCGCTACGCCGAACACAGCCTCCCAAACCGGAGTGGCTGAAGGCGCGCGCCCAGATGGGCGAGAACTACCACGGCCTCAAGCGTCTGGCGCGCTCGCTTGATCTGCACACCGTTTGCGAGAGCGCGCACTGCCCCAACATCGGCGAGTGTTGGCACCACAAGACCGCGACGTTCATGATGCTAGGCAACACCTGCACGCGCCGCTGCGGCTTTTGCGCCGTGCCCAAGGGCCGCCCCGAGCCGATCGATTTCGACGAGCCCCGCCGCGTTGCCCTGGCCGTGGCCGAGCTGGGCCTGGAATACGCGGTTATCACCAGCGTGGACCGGGACGACGACCTCAAGGGCGGCGCGCGCGCCTTCGCCCTGGTCATCGAGGAGATTCGCCGCCACGCGCCTGTCTGCCGCATCGAAGTCCTCATCCCCGACTTCCAGGGGGACCGCGAAGCCATCGGGATGGTCGTCGACGCGCGACCCGAAGTGCTGAACCACAACACCGAGACCGTGCCGCGAATCTACCGCACCGCGCGCTCGGGGGCCCGCTACGATCGCACTCTGGAGCTGTTGCGTTACGCCAAGGAACTGCGGCCCGAAGGAGTGACCAAATCGGGCGTCATGGTCGGCCTGGGCGAGGAGACCCACGAGCTGCTGGCGGTCTTTCGCGATCTGGCTTCCGTCGGCTGCGACATCCTTACCATCGGCCAGTATTTGCGCCCCTCGCGCGACCACCTGCCCATCGCGCGGCTCTATACGCCGCAGGAGTTCGACGAGCTGAAGGCCGAGGCGCTGGGCATGGGATTCCGGCACGTCGAGTCCGGTCCGCTGGTCCGCTCCAGCTACCACGCGCATGAGCAGGCGGCATCCACGGGGCTGGTCTCTGCATAAGTCCGCGGTACCCGTACCGCGCCATTTGCGAGATTCCTTCTACTCTTCCCGCAGCAGAACCAAGGGATCGGCGCCCAGCGCCCGCTGCGCCGGAATCCACGCGGCGATTAATCCGACCAGGAGCATGGCCAGCACAGCGCCGGCCAGCACGACCGGATCGCGCGGCGTTGCCTGGTACACGATGAAGGACAGCACTCGCGTCGCCAGCAGCCCCAGCGCCAGCCCCGCCGCCGAGCCGTACGCGAGCAGCCGGAATGCCCGTCCGAGCGCAGTCCGCAAGACCTCTCGCGGCTGGGCGCCGAGCGCGATGCGAATGCCCAGCTCTCGCAGTCGCTTACTCACGGAGTACGCCGCCATGCCGAAGATACCCGTGATCGACAGGATGGCGCCCATCATGCCCAGCACGCCCAGAGACAGCGTGGCCATTCGCGCGGGAAAGAAGCTGAAGTCCAGTTCCCGGGCCCACATGACGATGTCCAGTGGAAGGCGCGCATCCAGACCGTGCAGTTGGGCTCTCACCTCCGCTGCCAGCGCTTGCGGATCGCGGTTGGAGCGCACAAGAAACCACTGCTCGCCGAGCGGATCCTCTTGCTCCAGGGGGAAGAACGCGGCGGGCTGGGGATCTTCGGTCAGGCTCAGGTACTTCCCGTTTTCGACCACGCCCACCACCTGCTTCCGCGTGCCATCCGGCATCTTGAAGTACTTCCCTACTGCATTTACCGGCGAGCCCAGAACCTTTGCGGCGAACTCTCGATTCACGATCGCGACCGGCGGGTCGTTCTTGCCGTCTTGCCAGCCCAGCGTGCGTCCCTCCAGCAGCGTGGTTCCGGCTGCGGCCAGGTAATCGGGCGAGATGACGTACATGTAGGAGTTGGCCGCAACGTTCGCCGGCTTGAAGGCCGTGGCCGTGTCGCGGAATACGTCGGTGCGCCAACTGCCGCCGCGGCCCAGAGGCGCAAAATTGACCAGCCCCACGTGCGCGACGCCGGGAATCGCCTGCAGGGCTTCGATCATGCGCCGCTGCGCGGGTGGAATGCTTTCCGGCCTGTAACCGGATTCGTTGAGGTTGGTTTCAACGAGCATCGTGTGTTCCGGCTGGATCCCGAGATTGCTGTGCATCGAGCGCAGCAACCCGCGCACGGCCACCATCGACGAGGTCACCAGCACGGCGCAAATAGCAATCTGCACGACGACCAGAACATCGCGCGCGGAGAAGCGCCGGCCCGGTCCGCCGGTCGCTCCCGCTTTCACGACTTCGTATGGATTCGCCCGGAGAACCTGCCGCACCGGCACGATCCCGAATACCAACGCGCTGATGAGCGCCAGTACAAATGCCGCGAGATAGACGTTGGCGTCGGGCTGCGCCGGAACATGAAGGGGAACGCCGGAGAACGGTTGCCAGGTATCCAACCGGCGCAACAATGCGACGCTGCCCGCCAGCCCAACCGCGCCGCCGGCCACAGAGATCAGCAGCGCCTCGGTGAGGAATTGCCGGAGAATTCGCCCGCGTCGCGAGCCGAGGGCCAACCTCAGCGCCACTTCGCGCCCACGATCGGCGGCCCGCGCGGCGAACAGGCTGCCCAGGTTGGCGCAGGCCGCCAGCAGAATCAGCCCGGCCAGCAGCATCAGCGCCACCACAAAGGCTCGCATCGGACGGCCAACGACCGACGGCATCGAGGGACGCGCCAGCGAAAAGCTCTCCTGCACATCATCGTCGGGATACGCTTTAGCCAAACCCGACCCCACATTGTCCAAATCCGCAACGGCCTGCGCCTTCGTCACACCCGGCTTCAAATGACCCAATATCTGGATCACAATGCGCAGGTTGCGCTGGTTCAGGTGATTGTCGCCGTTCATCTGCTTGTGATTGACGATGGGCACATAGAAATTCGGCGCGAAGAAGATGAAGGTGCCGCGGAAATCGGGCGGCGTCACACCCAGAATCGTGTAGGGATGGTTGTTGACCCGGACGACCTGGCCGACAACTTTCCGATCGTCGTGATAGTGATTGTGCCAGTAGCCATAGCTGAGCACAATCTCCGGAGCGCTATCCAATCCGTGCTCGTCGGAGGCGTGGAAGAGCCTCCCCAAATAGGGTTGAATGCCCAGCACTTCGAAGTAGTTCCCCGTTACTTCAAAGCCCCACAGCCGCGACGGATCCTTGCCCGTATCCAGCGAGACTTGCGACAAGGTCATGGCCGCCAGGTCTTCGAAGCTGTGGTTGCGATTGTGCAAATCGACGTAGTTGGGATACGACTCCCATCCGTTATTGGTGTTATCGATTGCATATAGGCTCTCGGCGTGCGGCACGTTTACCGGGCGCAGGATCAGCGCGTTCATCACCCCGAAGACCACGGCATTCGCCCCGATGGCCATGGCCAGCGTCAGCACCGACACGACGGTGAATCCCGGCGACTTGCGTAGCACGCGCAGTCCGTAGCGAATGTCCTGCGCAACCGTGCCGATCCACGATCCCGGCCGCTGCTGCTCACATTGCAGGCGCGCGGCCTCGACGCCGCCGAACTCGACGAGCGCCTGACGGCGCGCCTCGGCAGCGGACAGCCCGGCGGCGACTTTGGCGGCGATCGACTGCTCCAGATGGAACTGGATCTCATCGTCCAGCTCGCCGTGCTTCTTCCGAAATACGAAGAAGCGAAGCCGGGTGAGGAACTCGGGGATCATGATGCTGCCTCCGCGCCGCGGCCCAGAACCAGCGCAATCGCCGCCGAGAGCCGATCCCAGGTTTCCAGCTCGCTCTCCAGTTGCTTCCGTCCGGTCGCGGTCAGGCGATAAAATTTCGCCCGCCGGTTGTTTTCCGAGTTGCCCCACTCCGCGCGAATCCAGCCCTTGTACTCGAGCCGATACAGCGCCGGGTAGAGCGAACCCTGCCCAATCTGCAATACGTCATTTGAAACCTGCTGGATCCGTTGCGCCACGCCCCAGCCATGCATCGGTCCCGGTGCGAGCGTTTGCAGAATCAGCAGATCGAGCGTCCCCTGGAGTAGATCGATTGAAGCCGGCATTCCTTCCCCTCGATATTCGACAATAGAATGCGCTCCTTCTTGTCGATTGTCAAGGGGAACATGCCAGGCGAAAGTCATCTGTGGGGAATCGGCCGTGCCGATCCGGCTTCGACTCCGCCATCTTTGGTCTCACCCCATGGGTGGATTTTTGTAGAATAGGCCGTTGAAGCTTTTGACCAGACTCTTGCATTGAGGACGATCTCCTATGTCAGCTTTCATGGCCGGTCACCCCGCGCTAAAAGACCTCTACAACGACATCAAACGCCGCATGGACAGCGCCGTCGCCGACTTCCAGGCCAACCTGGCCGCCACGCGCACGGGCCGCGCCAGCGTCCACATGCTCGATCAGGTGAAGGTCGACTACTACGGCACGCCCACGCCCATCAACCAGCTCGCCCAGGTGTCCGCGCCCGAGCCGCAACTGATCACCATCGCGCCCTGGGACCCGACGATCCTGAAAGAAGTCGAGAAGGCCATCCAGACCGCCGACCTGGGCTTCAATCCCCTCTCCGACGGCAAGATCATTCGCGTCCCCGTGCCGCCCATGACCGAGGAGCGACGCCGCGACGTCTGCAAACACCTCAACAGGGTCCTCGAAGAGCGCCGCACCGCCGTCCGCAACGTGCGCCGCGACGGCAACGATGCCCTCAAGAAGCTCACCAAGGACAAGAAGGTCAGCGAGGACGACGAGAAGCGCGCGCTGGAAGAAGTGCAGAAGATGACCGATGGCGAGATCCGCCGCATGGAAGAGCTCTCGCAGAAGAAGGAAGCCGAAGTGATGCAGATGTGAGTCGTAAAGCTCCGGAGACAAGTTCGGAGTCGCCGGAGCCGCCGCAGGAACGAGCTGCAAGGCAACTCCGAATCGCCGCTACCGGCTCGCCGCCACGCGCTTTCGATACGTTTCCACGCCCGCCTTCCAAGCCCACCAGGCCAACTGAAGCCCGACGATCGCAATCACAATCGTCATTGCCGTCAGAATTCCCTTGTTGGCTGTAGCGAGTTGCGTTCCGTGGGCCGCCGTGTCCGCGGCCGGGTTCTTGAGCAGAATGAGCGCATGATTCGGCGCCGAAAGGAGGATCGCGAAGGGGATCAGCGATAGAGCGTGCATCGCGAAGTGGCGCGCGGGCTGCGATCTTTGCCAGGCACCGCGGGCAAAGTCCGCGATCTTCCACGTCAGTTCGAGCGCATTTATGGCCACCGCGGACCAGTAGAACGGCCACCACACCGGCGCCAGAGCGTATGGCGACGCGTCCAGGTACCACGCTCCGGGCCCGAACAGCAGGAACGGATGGTGCGGAATCAGCAAGAGCCAAGCCAGAAACAGGCACCCGAAGAACACTTCGAGCAAAGCGCGTACAAAGCTTTTCGGCTTGGCCCAATCGGCGTCGCCCGCGCCAACGGGCGGCAGATCCAGGGGCGACCACTGCACCGCCATGGGCTCGGCCATTGATCCGGCGATCGGCCCAAACGCGCGGAACTTCTTCGGAAAACGCGCGCCCGTCAGCTCAATCACCGCGAAGATCAGCGTTGTGACTGCTGCGTTGATGAGCCAAATCCACGGCAGGCGCAGCGCTGCCCGGAGAACGGCTTCCCCACCCTGGTTGGTTGCCGCGATCGTTACGGCATTCGCGACTGCGTAAATCACCGTTGCCCACGTCAGCACCAGCTTCAGGATGTAGGAGTAGGTTGGGAAAATCGCCGGCCCGATCAGATACTGCTGCCGCTGGTAGCGCGCGGCCACCTGGAGCGGCGAGCCGATCTGCTTGAGCCACTCCTCGGCCTCCTGCACCGTCAAGGGCCGGCCCAGCGCTGCTTCCTTGTCTTCAAGCTGCGCCTCGAGGTTGGCCCTGAGCTCGGCGACGATGTCGTCCTGCCGCTCCCACGGCAGGTGCTTCTTTACGGCTTGCAGATATCGATCCAGTAGTTCCATGGCGTTTCCTCAGTTCCCTGTAAGGTCTTTCCGATGTTGGTGTCAGGTGCGGCAAGGCGAAGGGATTCACAACAGGTTGCTGATCGCGGTGTTGATCTGGTTCCACTCCTCGAGCAGACGGCCAAAAATCTGCTCGCCGTCACTTGAGAGCCGGTAGAAGCGCTTGTTGCGCTTGTCTTCCTCGCGCCACTGGCTGGTCAGAAGGCCCTGCGCCTCCAGCCGCCGCAGCAGGGGATAGAGCGTGCTCTCCTCGATCTCCATCCCCTGCGCGGCCAACGCTTTACGGAGCGTGTAGCCGTAGTGCTCCTGCTTCAGTTGCGCCAGAACAGCCAGCGTCAGGCATCCCCGGCGCAGCTCCAAACGCAGGTTTTCAAAGAGGCTTTCAGTGACTGTCATGCTGTACCCCGCACACTATACAAAATACACTGTACGACACACAGTGTATGGTGTCAAGTACTTTGTTGGGAATTTTTGCGCTGGAGCCTGCTTGTGGAAGCGATCTGTGGCGGCTGACCGCGGTGGCTGTGGCGGGACAGAGGCGCTGGTCGAAGCGCTCGACTCAAGGTTCCCGGCGCCCGGAACTCCCGCCCCCGGCCGCTTGCTTCAGGTTTTCTTGCTTCCCTGGCGCCCTGCTCCCGCGCTCCGTGCTCCCGCCTCAGTTCGCGGCTACGCCGCTTCCGCCTCCTCGACGGATTCGGCGATGGCAATCAGGGTATCGATCTTGGTGAGATGGAAGAGCTCGCGCACGTGGTGGTTCAAGCCGGCGGCAATCAGCCGCACGCCCCTCTTCTCGCAGCGGACATGATGGGTCACGAGCATGCCCAGGCCGCTCGAATCCACAAAGGTGCACTCGGTCATGTCCAGGATGTTCTTGATGGGCGGCTGCTCGCCCGGTGCCGGCTCCAGGTCGAGCATTTTGGTGAACTCCATGGTCGGCAGGCTGCTATACACGTCGCGCAGGGTGAACGGCCCGCGAAACCGCAGGATCAGAGTGCCCGGCGCCTTGCCCGGCCCGCGCTCGATGCGGAAGGGACCGCTGTTCCACGTCTGCCACCCAAATGCCGATGCTGTCGCCATGTTGAACCTCCGTCGAGTCGTCGTTGGGGTCAATGATATCCGCAGCCCGCGCCCGAGGCCGCGCCGGCGCGTTAAAACCGCGGATCTTGTCGATCGATTTCGGGGAAAACCCACGCTTCAGGGGAACCCGTCCCGAAGCTCGGTACTTGGGATTCTGCTTGATGCTCCCGGTGAATTGCAAGAGCAATTCACTCTGGGTACTCCGTCGATCCACTTCGTTTTTGCACCTGAGAGTGACCGAGCGAATTCAATCTTCGCGGTTCGTATCAGGGCATGATTCCATTCCTGCCGGGATTGCTTCCGAGCGTGTATCGCTTTACGTCCTTCCGAAACTTGCACGGGTTCCTTGCCTGAGGTGCGACAGGTCGCTTGCGCCGCTTATGCGGGAGGTCTAGGTCCACTCGGAAGCTCCTGTGTGGTGCGTCGGATGAACTCTGGAACCACCCGGCCACTCTCAAATGAAGCGCCCATTTCCTCTAGATCACATGCGAAGCGCTCCACGGAAACTATCAAGTAGGACCAGCAGCTGAACGACGACGCACGTCGCGACAGATTCATCTCCCGTGCTCGCGCAAGTAGGCGGGCGGCCGCGTCAACGTTGCCTACCAAGTGGTTCACAAGCGAGAAACACTGAAGGTGGTTTGGGTCGGGGGATTCGCTGTAGTCGCCGGTCCATTCGGCGATGCGACGGAGATATTCCACGGGAATCGCGCTGTCTAATCCCCAGAGCGCCATCGCGTAATTGAAGATGACCGGGATTTGCAGCTTCCCCGGCTCAATTCTGTCCTCGCCGAAGAGATCTAATGCCTCTTTGTAGCTCCCCCTGCCAATTAAGCACAGCGACAGTTCATTCCTAATGGCATCGCGTTGCGTTTCGTCCTTGAGACTCGTCAACCACCGGGACATGAGGCGCACCGCAAAGGTCAGTGTCTCGGGCGAGGTCTGGAGTTCACGTATCAGATCGAAGTCTGGTTCAAGCCGGTCGAGGGCAGGCGACCGGGAGATCAGCTGGACCAAATCCGGCTGTATTTCGCGAAGCATCCGGATCACGACGGCTAGTTCAAAGCCTGTGGCCTCCACGCTATCTAGAATTTCCCGCAGATCGCCAACCGTCTGTTCTTTCTGTCCTAACGAAAAAGAGAGTTGAGCGCGACGTAGGAGGAGCTCCGGCTCTCTAGCTCCCGCGTCCAAGGCTTGAGTCAGAATCGCGAGTGCTTCTTCGCTCTTCCGCTGCCTAGCCCTGAGAGCAGCAAGTCGGCCGAGCACCTCTCCGTCCCTAGAGTGCCTTAGCCTGATTCTTTGGAGTTCCGCTTCCAGGTCTGGGATGCTAGGGGCTGTTCGCGGACGCCTGCTGACCGAGTCAAGGAATGCTAAGGCGCCGAGTCGATCTTCAAGATTCTTACGGACGATGGTCAACGCAAGGTCGGCATACTCTCTTGCCAGTCGGCTACGCGGGCGCTGGATCGTAAACGTGACCTGCTCTAGGAGCGCTAGGCTGTCGTAATGGTGAATGACGACATTAGGGCCTGAGAACCCGAGTGACTCTTCAAACCGCTTGACCTCGTTTTCGAGTATCTCTTCCTCATCGTCGAGATCGGGCACGTTGGACATCACGAAATGAACATCAATCTTCTTCTTAAGAGGCCCCTTGGCTTCTTCACGAATCTGCGAGACTATTGACAGGAGGCCCCGCCTGTTCTGTTCGTTCGGGAAGAAAAGGGCTACGACCGCATTTGGCAATTGTCTTGTACAGATGCCTCCCACGTCTGTGTGCCCTGTCCTCGAGTCGATCAGTACGTAGTCCATTTCGAGCGCGTCTTTCCATTGGGCCTTAAGATCTTCGAAAAGAAGAAAACCGTGTTCCATTGCGTAAAGATCCGCCCAGTCCACTGAGCGAAAGCGATTGTGATACTCCTCGTTTTGGAGACCGGCAGGCATCACCCATAGCTGGCCCTCTCCGAGATCAATCTGCGCTTGGTACACGTACTCCCTCACGTCCGGGACCTCTAGCCCAGCGCGAAAGTCGCAGACGAAATCCAGCAGACCACGTCTGCCCATTTCGGATCTCGTAATATCGAAGGTGTCGAGGCCAGGCGCCTCCAGGTCAAAGTCCACGACCAGCACGCGCTTTCCGCGTCGCGCAATTTCCGCAGCAACGTTGACCAATGCCATGCTTCGGCCAACGCCACCCTTGAATGAGTAGAAGGTCGCAACGTACATTGTTTTCCTGACCCTTCTAAGCCCTGAGGGCCCACTGCTCTGCACGTTCCATCAGGTTTCGATCTGAGGGGATGCTCCGACCGCGGAAACGATGCACTGACCGGTGCTGTGCTTGAAGTTCCGGAACTCCCGAAGGTGGCGGGATCTGCAGCGGCCGGGAGCAGTCTCTCGCGCGAAGGCGATCGACGTTCTCAGAGAACTTCATCAGATAGATCAGCCCGTCGTTTGCGGCGTTCTGGACAATTACTCCACTTTCCCAACGCTTAAGCGACGCGATCCCTATTCGGGTGCATTCCGCGAACTGATTACGAGTCATTCCGGTGCGATTTCTGATCGCCACGATCTCGGCGGGTGTCAGCACCCCAAGGTGCCGGCAAATTGCCTCCTGCCTTGCATCTTCTGCTTCAGCCCCTGCGAATTGAAGGTCGCACTCCTCGCAGGTGTAAACGAGCATTTCCGCGCAAAGCTCCACAGCCGACTCGTCGTTCCCATACTGGAACGTCTGGCGCCGCCATTCCTTCTTCAGCCTTGACGACCCGCAGTTGAAACACTCCATGATTTCCTCGCAGGAGCCGGAACGGATTTCATCCATTTTCAAATCCTCACCTGTCATTTCGTTGCGTTGTGAAAGCTGCGTCCCAAGATCCGCCCCTTGTGAATTTGCACCTTGATGTAAAGGTCGGGCAGGCTCGCCCCCCGCGTCACGACGATCTCGTACGCGACCGAACTGGGTGGCCTCCTCATTAGTACTGGCGCGAACTCGCAACCCGATTCAAGCAACTCCATGATGTAAGCCCAAGCGCTTTCCTCGGTAAAGAACCTGTCGAAGCGGGGATCCCACACAGTGCTCGGAGCCCAGTCACACGGAATCGACGGACTCCATTGCGTGAACCTGCATTCGCGCCGTCCCGCAAGGCGAATCATCTCTTTCCGAATTAAGTCCCAGCCAGGAGTCAATGCACGACCCCCGACTCTATTGGAATCATATGATATATCGGCCCCGGTCAGAGTTTGGTTGAGTTCATATTGTGGGATCATATGATACCCTCGTTATCGATGTCAATGCAAAACTACTTCTAGCCTGAGGGGCCTTGTCGGCGAACGAATGTGCTCCGCCGCCCGCTCGTTCTGTTCTTCTGCCGGGCGGCGTTGACCGTCGCCCGATTGCTTGTAGCTGTAATCCGCTGAAAACACGCAGCAAAGGTTCCGGGGCGGAGGAGCAGGGACCAGGGGAACAGGGACCGAGGAAGCTGTGGTCGGTGGCTGGCTACTTCTTGGGCCGCTTGTAGAACGGCAGCGGAACCTGGCGGGCGCGGGTGCGGTTGCCGCGGACATCGACGAGAACGTCGGCGGCGGAGTCGGCGACGGCGGTGGGCACGAGCGCCATGGCGATGTTGGTTTTGAGGAAGGGCGCGGGCGAGCCGGAAGTGATCGTGCCAATGCGGTCTCCGGCGAGGGAGAGGACGGGGTACCCGTCGCGGGCGATGCCGCGCTCGACCATCTCGAGACCGACAATTTTGCGCCTGGGGCCGCCGGCGGCCTGGGCGGCGAGGAGCGCGTCGCGGCCGATGAAGTTGCCTTTATCCAATTTGAGCCAGCGGGCGAGGCCGGCTTCGAAGACGTCGATCTCGTCGGAGATTTCGTGGCCGTAGAGGCTCATGCCGGCTTCGAGGCGGAGAGTGTTGCGCGCGCCGAGGCCGCAGGGACGAATGCCGAACTCGGCGCCTGCCGAGAGGAGAGCATTCCAGAGGGCGACAGTGGTGGGCTCGTCGGAGGGGATGTAGAGCTCGAAGCCGTCCTCGCCCGAATAGCCGGTGCGGGCGATGAGGGTGTTGGGAATGCCGGCGACGGGGCCCCAAGTGAACCAGTAGGGTTTGATGGCCGCGAGATCGGCGGGGGTGAGCTTGGCGAGCGTGGGGAGCGAGAGCGGGCCCTGGAGGGCGAGTTGCGAGTAGTAAGCCGAATTGTCGTTGAGGTGAATGCCGGGAAAGGCGCCGACCTGCTGGCGGATCCAGGCGAAGTCCTTCTCGGTGTTGCTGGCGTTGACGACGAGCAGATAGTCGTTGGGGGAGAGGCGGTGGACGAGGATGTCGTCGACGAACGTGCCCCGCGGGGTGAGCAGCGCGGAGTAATGGGCCTGGCCGTCCTGGAGGCGGGAGGCGTCGTTCATGGCGATGTGCTGGACGGCGGCGAGCGAGCCGGGGCCGCGGAACTGGATCTCGCCCATGTGGCTGACGTCGAAGAGGCCGACGGCGGTGCGGACGGCGAGGTGCTCGGCGATAAGGCCGCCACCGGGGCACGGATACTCGACGGGCATGTCCCAGCCGCCGAAGTCGACCATGCGGGCCTTGAGCGCACGATGAGTGACGTTGAGGGCGGTTTTCTTGAGCGGCGCGGCGGGGGCGGGAGTGGTGGCAGGGCTAGAGGGTGCGGAGGCAGGGGAATCGGGCATGGGGTTCCTTTCGCAGGGAGCGGAGACCACTCTCCAATCATAGGTCCGGCGGGAGCGGGGGAGATGCGGGGAGGGTGTGGGGAAGGCGGTGCGGCGGAGCAGCGGGGGCGAGAAGCCTGAGCGGGAAGGGAGCGGCGGGCGGGAACCGCAATTGGATTCCGCGCCATATCTCGTAGAAAGTGCGTTTTACGCGGGTTTTGAGCGTTGGGGCAACCCGTGCTGCTCCTCAGAGTCAATAGCAGGACCTAAGCCCCTGGCATCATCCGGCATTCGCCTCGACGAACCGGTTCATCTCTTCTTCCTGCCGTTCGATGGACTCCACCAGCTTGAACTGGGTGCGGCAGCGGTCCAGGTTGTGTCCTTCGCGGTGAACCTTGAAGTAGGTATCGCCGGCCAGATAGTCGGTGAGGAACCGGATGCCGGTTTCAAACGTGATGAGCTTGCCCGAGAAGGCCAGATGCCGCCGCTCCGCCGCGGTCAGGAACGCGCCTGCGGTCTCGAGATATCCGCGCACCAGCGCCTCGAACAACGGCCGTTGCATTGTGACTTTGGATAGATCCCGCTCGTCCTCTTGCGCCGGGCTGGTGGTCGTGCGGACCATGTCGCCGAAGTCATACAGCGCCAGACCGGGCATGACGGTGTCGAGGTCGATCACGCAAACGGCTTCGCCGGTTGTGTCGTCGAGCAGCACGTTGTTGAGCTTGGTGTCGTTGTGGGTGATGCGCTCGGGCAGATTTGCGTTCAACAGGACGGCCGCGATGGTCTCGTGCGACCGCGCGAACTCGATCTCCGGCGCGGCCAGAACGGCGCGGTTCTTCCCGTCTGCGGCAATCGCCTGTTCCAGCGCCGCATAGCGCTTGGGCGTGTGGTGAAAGTCGGGGATGGTCTCGTTCAGGCGCGGCGAAGCCAGGCTGGCAAGCTGCTGCTGGAACCGCCCAAAGGCGCGGGCCGCCTGAAACGCCTCGCCGGCAGAGCTGGCGGCGTCGCAGCTATGCGCGTTCTCAATGTGCGGGTAGGCGCGCCAGGTCTGTCCGCTGGCATCCACGTGCCAGTTGCGTCCGTCGCGCGCCGCGATGAGCCGAAGCGCGCGGCGTTCGCGGTCCGGCTCGCCCTCAGTCTGCGCGGCCAGATGCGCCGTGACGCGCTCGATATTCCGCATCACGGCCTCCGGATCGCGGAACACGCGGCGATTGATGTTCTGCAGGATGTAGCGCGCGGGCGCGCCGGTTCCGTGGCACGTCACTAGATAGGTGTCGTTAATGTGGCCGTTGCCGTGGGGCGCGATGCCAGAGACCGTGCCGCGGAATTCGAATTGACTTGCCGCGGCAAGCGCGTCGGCCGGACTGCTCATGACCAGAGTCTTTCCGGATAGCTGCCGGAAGCAATCAGCTGGCGAATGCTGTCGACGACGCGGGGTCGATCCTCGCGATAGGTCACGCCGAACCAGGAATCGCTCGTGTGCAGCACCTTGACGCGCGCCTGCCCGGAACGAACCAGCTCACCAACCGTATTCGGGATGTAGCACTCGGATTTCAAATCCGTCGCGTTGCCTTCGAGGAACTTTTCGAAGTTCTCGCGCAGTTGGCTGAAGACCTGCGCCGTGAATCCCCACATGTTCAACGAGACCGGCTCGTCGCCACCGAGCGTCGTAACCTTTCCGGCGGCGTCGGTATTGCGGGCTCCATTGCCGTCGCGCTCGATCTTGGTCAGCTCGACGATATGCTCGAGATATCCGTCTCCGGCCACCTGGCACACGCCGCGCGCCACCGAGCCGAAGTCGGAGAGCGTATTGCGCAGCACGAAGCCCACCATGGCGTAGTCCGGCGAGCCCGACGTCAGATGTCCGGCCAGCTCGCGGTAGCCTCCGGCTCCGTAGAAATCGTCCGCATTGATCGCCGCAAACGGCTCATGGATGACGCCCTCGGCGAGCAGGATGGCCTGCGTAGTGCCCCAGGGCTTGGTGCGGCCAGCAGGCACGGTGAAGCGCGGCGGAATGTCCTCGAGCGACTGGAAGACGTACTCAACCGCAACCCGGTTCTCAAAGCGCGCGCCGACGATCTCGCGGAACTGCTGCTCGATGTCCCGGCGGATGACAAACACCAGCTTGCCGAAGCCGGCGCGAAGGGCGTCGAAGATCGAGTAGTCGATGATGGTTTCGCCGGCCGGCCCGACGGGGTCGATTTGCTTCAGGCCGCCGTAGCGGCTGCCCATTCCGGCGGCGAGAACGAGAAGCGTTGGAGCGGGTGTTGGGGTCATGGTCCAGGCCCTTTTCCGTAGTCGTGGATTCAATCGAATGGTACAACACGGGACCCGCTGGGCAGCGGTTCAAGGCCTCTGGTAGAGTGGGGTGCCATGAGAGCTCGCGACCTTCGCCGTTGGTTTCAGTTAACTTCCGCTCTGGCCGCGCTGGCAGTGTGCGGCGCCGCAGTGAAGGGGCGCGCGCAAACGCCGGCGCAGAATCCGCCCGCCTCCGCGGCTCCGGCATGGGCGCAGCCCGGCTCGGCGACGCATGTCCAGGTCGCCCCGCCCGCTGATTTTCACCGGGCGAGCCGGAACTTCTCGACGCCGATCGGGATCTTCGAAGGCCAGTCGGATATTGGCGGGCCGCTGGTCGCGGGCAGCGCGAGTTACGATGCCGCGACCGGGCAGTATTCCATCCATTCCGCGGGTTACAACATCTGGTACACGCGCGACGAGTTCCGCTTCCTGTGGAGGCGCATGTCGGGCGATGTGTCGCTCGCCGCGGATATCAACTTCCCCGATCCCAACGGGTACGGCGACCGCAAGGCCGTGCTGATGATCCGCCAGAGCCTGGACGACGACTCGAAGGCGGCGATGGTGGCGCTGCACGGCGCGGGCATGGTGCACCTGGCTTGGCGGCCGGAGCGGGACGTGCGCGTCACCGACATGGAGTTTCGCGTGGGCGGGCGTGGACGGCCGGGCGGCGAAAGTCCCGACAGCCTGGTGACGGTCTTCGCCAAGCGGATCGGGATTGAGAAGCGCGGCGACGAGATTGCGCTGTTCGAGAGCCTCGATGGCGAGCCGATGCACCAGTTCGGGCCGCCGATCAAGCTGCACTTCGACGCGCCATTCTATGTCGGGATCGGGTTCTGCTCGCACTTGCCGGAGACGGCGGACACGGCGGTGCTTTCGAATGTGGTGCTGGAGAATAAGGCGGGGAAAATGCGGTAGGAGCGCGCGACATAAGCGGGATTCAGGCGCGGCTGCACAACCCATGGACGGGGTAGATCCAGATCGGCCCTGCGTCTACTCCTCCTCGAGTATCTTCTCTAGATCCCGCCCGCCATAAAAGACACCCAGGATCGTCACCACATCGTCCGTTACCTCAAATGCAATCGTGACGCGACGTCGAAATCCAAACGTGCGAACACCTGCACGGATATAGTCGCGACGTGTTCCCCGGTGAGGAAGGGTTCGCAGGCCTTCGCACTCTTTTACGATGTCTTCGGTGTATTTCGCTGCGACTTCGGGTGACGCTGCTTCCGCGATGTGGAAATAAAGAGCGACGAGCTGCGATTCCGCCTCCGGGGAGAACACGACGTGGTACGTCATCTTGCCCTGAGGGAGGTCTTGTGCGCGGCGGCCAGCGACCTTCGCACCTTAGCGGCGGATACGACGCGCGAGGGGTTAGCCTTCATGGCATCGTAAGCAGGCGCCACCTGCTCGCGCAGCCAATTGTCGAGGGCGCGCTCATGGAGTTGGAGCGCCCGCAGCCCGTCCCGGATCACTTCGCTCTCCGAGGCATACTCGCCCGATTCGACCTTGGTGCGGACCAACTGGGCCATCTCATGGGTGAGGGTAATGCTGAACTGCTGAGTGCTGCGCATGGGCCGCCGACTCCCGCTTGATAGGATTCTATCCTACTCTGTTTTGACGTGTTTTTCCGCTGTGTTGTTGTTTCGATCGCAACCCTTTCCTCGCCTCGCTCCTCACCTGCCCTGCGTGATTGACTGGTTTCCGGAAAGCGGCACGAAAGGCATGGTGTACCGATTGGCGCTGGAAGAGGGGACGACGAATTCTCAGGCGATTTCGTTTGACCAGGTTGCGCTGATTGTGGCCCCGGCGCGGCGAGCGAGCGGTTGAAGGGATGCCCGGCGCGGTACCATGCTCGGGGATATCGTCTCCTGTGAGGTGCTCTCGTGAATCGGCGGTCTTTCGTGCATTCCGCTGCTGCACTTGCTGCTCCGCTGATGGTCTTTCCTGGAGCAGCGGCCCGCGCTACCGGCAGCCCGGAGAGCGCGGTCGCAAGCGAGAGTTTGCAACCCGAAAGTGCTCTCCGTATCAAGAAGGCCGCGGCTGCGGCGATGGCGATGCAGCGCCGCGACTGGGAGCAAGGGATTCTGGCCGAGGCGCTCGTCGAGGCCGGCGACCGGCAGGGAGCGATTCTGCTCACCAGGGCCGCAATCGTGCAGCGGACGCCGGACGGACGACTGGGCGTGGTGGTTTCCGGTGGCCCGACCGATCCCGCCATGGGCGGATGTGCCTACGCGAAGGCGGCCGAATGGACCGGCGATGCGCGGATTCAGCGAGCAGTGGATAACCTGCTGGCCTGGATTCGAAATCAGGCTCCGCGCAACGCCGAAGGCATCCTCTATCACGTCTTTGGCGCGCCCGAGATGTGGTCCGACGGGCTGAACTGCGCACCGCCATTCCTGGCCGCGATGGGCTTCCATGACGAGGCGCTGGCCCAGATCGACGGCTACAGGCAACGGCTCTGGGACCCGCAGAAGAAGCTTCTCGCCCACATCTGGGACGACGGCAAGCGGCAATTGAAAGACGGCAACTTCTGGGGCGGCGGCAACGGTTGGGCCGCGGCGGGTTTGGCCCGCGTTCTGCGCAGCCTGCCGGCCGAACGCCGCCAGGACCGCCAGCGCCTTGCCGCCTTTGCTCGAGAGATTGTGGACGGTTGCCTCGACCACCAGCGGCGCGACGGTCTCTTTCACGACGTGGTGGACCAGCCCGCAACCTTCGTGGAAACGAACCTGGCTCAGATGCTCGCTTTCACGGTTTTTGAGGGTGTCGCCGCCGGCTGGCTCCCCGCAAGCTATCGGCAACATGCCGAGCGAATGCGCGCCGCCGCCCGCTTGAAGATGGATGACGGCGGCTACATTCAGGACGCCTGCGGCGCGCCCAACTTCGACCGCCCCGGAAACTCGACCGAGGCTCAGGCTTTCTGCATCCTGATGGAAGCCGCCGGCAGCAAGCTGCCCCCAGCGGGCTCACGCATCTGAGTGTGAGCGATGCGGACATGCAATCCGCCACCTGGCTGCCCCTTGTCCACGGCCAGCTCTCTATGTTCGACTGATTGCCGAAAGGTGAACGGAGCTTATGGCATACGTATTGGCGCTGGATCAGGGAACAACGAGTTCGCGGGCGATTCTCTTCGATGCAGGCGGCGCGATTGCCGCCGTGGCGCAGAAGGAGTTCCAGCAGTTCTACCCGCAGGCCGGATGGGTGGAGCACGACCCGGCGGAGATCCTGACCAGCCAGATGAGTTGCGCGGTTGAGGCGCTGGGGAAGGCCGGCGCGAGGCCGCGCGATGTGGCGGCCATCGGCATCACCAACCAGCGCGAGACCGTGATCGTGTGGGAGCGCGCGACGGGCAAAGCGATTCACCCGGCGATCGTGTGGCAGGACCGGCGCACCGCGGCCACGTGCAAGGCGCTCGAAGAGAGCGGCGCTGGCGAGATGGTCTCGGCGAGGACCGGCCTGGTGCTCGATCCGTACTTCTCGGCGACCAAGGTGAAGTGGATTCTGGATCACGTGGAAGGCGCTCGGGGGCGCGCCGAGCGCGGCGAGCTGGCCTTCGGCACCATCGATAGCTGGCTCATCTGGCACCTGACCAGCGGCCACAAACACGTGACCGACGTGACGAACGCGTCAAGGACCCTGCTCTTCAACGTCGTCAAAGGCCAGTGGGACGCGGAACTGCTAAAGCTCTTCGGGATTCCCGAGAGCCTGTTGCCCGAGGTCGTCTGGTCGAGCCAGCACGTGGGCGAGGTGACGACGACGCTGGGTTTGGGCGGCGTGCCGATAGCCGGCATCGCAGGCGACCAGCAGGCTGCTCTCTTTGGGCAGTTGTGCTGGAGCGCGGGCGAGGCCAAGAATACTTACGGAACAGGCTGCTTCCTGTTGCAGAACATCGGCACGGAGTTCATGCGGTCGCGGCACAAGCTGATCACGACGGTCGCTGCAAGCACGCAAAAGCGCCTCGAATACGCGTTCGAGGGCAGCATCTTCATCGGCGGCGCGGTGGTGCAGTGGCTGCGCGACAATTTGAAGCTGATCGGCTCTTCGGCCGAGGTTGAGGCGCTCGCCGCCAGCGTGCCAAACACGAACGGTGTGGTGTTTGTGCCGGCGTTTGTGGGCCTGGGCGCGCCGCACTGGGACGCGCACGCGGCGGGCATGTTGATTGGCCTGCGTCGCGACACCGGGCCGGGCCACATCGCGCGCGCGGCGCTCGAAGCCATCGCCTTCCAGGTGGCCGACGTGCTCGAAGCGGTGCACAGCGAGACGGGTGCCGGGCTGACGGCGCTGCGCGTCGACGGCGGCGCGGCGGTCAACGATCTGTTGATGCAGTTCCAGGCCGACGTGCTCGGCGTTCCCGTGGTGCGTCCGCGCGTGACGGAGACAACGGCTCTCGGCGCAGCGTATCTGGCCGGGCTGGCGACGGGCTTCTGGGCGAGTCCGGATGCCCTGCGCGAGGAACGCACAGGCGACGTGCGCTTCGAGCCGAAGATGGACGCAACCGAACGGGGCGAGCGCCGCGCGCGCTGGCAGAAGGCCGTGGAACGGGCGAAGGCGTGGGATTGAGAACAGAGGCCGGTTCGCAAGAGAAATCCGATTCTTGACCAAGGACGATATGCGCTGGGTAGGATTGCTTTTTTGGATTGTGCTTTGCTTTTCCGTTGCCGGGATCGGCGGCCGCTGGACGGCGGGTGAAGTCGCGGGGTGGTATCGCACGCTCGTGCGGCCGGCGATTGCGCCGCCCAACTGGGTGTTCGGGCCGGTGTGGACCCTGCTCTATGCTCTGATGGCGGTGGCCGCGTGGCGAGTTTGGTCCACGGGCGCGCCTGGGAGGGGTCTGGCGCTCGGCCTGTTCGCAGCGCAACTGGCGCTCAATCTCGCATGGTCGTGGATCTTCTTCCACCGCCATGCCATCGGCATGGCGCTGATTGAAATCGCAGCGCTGTGGGCGGCGATTGCCCTCGCCACGCTGGCCTTCCGGCGCGTCGACCCGCTTGCCGCGTGGCTGATGGTTCCCTACCTGGCTTGGGTGACCTTCGCGGCGGCGCTGAACGCAGCGTTCTGGCGGCTGAACTGACGGGTGACCCGGCCAGAACGGGAGCGACGAAGTTCAGGACCATCTATCGCGGCGCACACAAACACACACTGCCGCCGGGGGTCGAGCCTCGACTCCCGCGCCGGCGCAGAAGTTTGTGGCGGACAGCGAGAGCGAACTCAGAGTCGGTGTACCCTATTGAGTTCTGTGCAGGGTCGCCGCTCCTTGGGGTCGCGTCGACTTGAGCGCTGCGGCCTCGGAGTACAGTCACTCTGGTTTTGCTATCGCCGGCAACTATTCAAAAGGGCCGGGATCGCTCCCAGCCCTTTCGAACTTTCTTTCAGATTCTGCCGGAATCCGGCCGATCAGGTTTAGAGAGGCTGTACGTCGGCAGCCTGCCATCCCTTGGGGCCCTTCACGACGTTAAACTGTACGGCTTGACCTTCTTGCAAACTCTTAAATCCACTGGTGTTGATTGCAGAGTAGTGCACGAACACATCTTCGCCGTTCTGGCGCGAAATAAAGCCGAAGCCCTTCGCGTCATTGAACCACTTCACAGTACCTTGTTCCATTTTCCTCGGGTTTCCTGCGATTGAATTGCGCTGGATGAATCGGAGCGAACACTGGCAGAATCTTGCTTGGTTGGGCGAGTACTGCTCACGCCCGGTTCGGTTCTAACGCTACGCCTAGTGTAGCATTTTTCGCCGAAAAGATGGAGCAGGAAAACCGCTTTCCATATCACCGTTTCGTGTCATGCTCCAGAAACTATTGAACAAGAATGACTTATTCGTGCGCTGCGCCTTGTGTTAAGGTGAGAGGTCGCCATGCCGCACGATCGCGTACCCGAACTGTTGGCTCGCGCCGCCGAGTCGCTCGAGGCGCAGTTCCTCGCCTTGCCTGCCTTTGAACCGGAGCTCAGTTCCAGCCCGGAAGCGATGACCGAAGTGCTCGAAGCGGCCGCCCGGCGACTGGGCGATAACTACCCTTACTTTCATCCGCTATACGCCGGCCAGATGCTGAAGCCGCCGCATCCGGTGGCGCGGGTGGCCTATGCGCTGGCGATGCAGCTCAATCCCAACAACCACGCCCGGGATGGCGGGCGGGCGAGCTCGGCGATGGAGGTCGAGGCGGTCCGGGAGATCGCGGGGATGTTCGGCTGGACCCAATTTCTGGGCCACCTGACCTCGAGCGGGACCTTTGCCAACCTCGAGGCGCTGTGGATGGCGGGACAGTTGGCGCCGGGACGCCGGATTCTTGCATCCGAACAGGCGCACTACACGCACCAGCGAATCGGCGGCGTGCTGAAGCTCGAAGTTGCGGTCGTGGACACGGACGAGCGCGGGCGGATGCGGCTGGATGCCCTGGAAGACGAGCTGCGGCATGGGAACGTGGGCGCGGTCGTCGTCACTCTGGGCACGACGGCGATGGGCGCGGTCGATCCGCTGGACGAGATTCTCGAATTGAAGCAGCGGTATGGCTTCCGGGTTCACGTGGATGCAGCGTACGGCGGGTACTTTGGGCTGATTGCGGAGTCGCTCGACGAGCCGGCACGGCGCGCCTACGCGGCGATGGGGCAGGCGGATTCGATCGTTATCGACCCGCACAAGCATGGCTTGCAGCCCTTTGGATGCGGCTGCGTACTCTTCCGGGATCCGGCCGTGGGGCGGTTCTACAAGCACGATTCACCCTACACGTACTTCACCTCGAACGACCTGCACCTGGGCGAGATCAGCCTGGAGTGCTCGCGGGCAGGCGCCGCGGCCGTGGCGCTGTGGGCCACCCAGAGGCTGATGCCGCTGGTTCCGGGGGAGAGTTTGCGCGCCGGCTGGCCAAGGGCCGGCGGGCGGCGATGGAGCTGGACCGGAGGCTGCGCGGCGACAGCCGGTTCCTGCCGCTCGCCGCCGGCGTGCCTGAGCTGGACATCGTTGTCTGGAAGGTGAGGGCAGAGAGCGAAAAGACGGCGGCCCAGCGTGCGCGAGAGGTCTTCGACGCCTGCGCCCGGCGCGGGCTGCACCTGGCTTTAGTACAATTGCCGGGTTCCTGGTTCGGCCCGCGCAGCGCCGCGGAAGCCGAGGCCTTGACGACTTGCCTGCGCTCCGTGCTGATGAAGCCGGAGCACGAGGCATGGATGGGTGAGATCTGGGAGAGACTGGCCGCGGCATGTGCGGAAGTGGTGAAAGCTCGATCGGGCTAGCCGAAAGACGGATGCAGGGCCGGAAAGAAAACGTTATCATCCAATCGCCCGTGTTTTGAAACATTCATTTCTGACAGAGGTTGAGAGCTATGCACGATCCGAATGTCTTCCGTTCCATGCACCGGGAGCGATTCCACGAGGAGCCCGCGATCTTCGTGGGTCCGGGCCGCGTCAATCTGATCGGCGAACACACCGATTACGCCGAGGGCTTCGTGATGCCTGCGGCGATCAACTTTGCCACCCTGGCCGGCATCTCGCCGCGCGCCGACGGCAAGATCGCGATCTACTCCGAGAACCAGGGCGAGGAGAAGGTCTTCGACGGCGTGCAGGCCGAGCGGATCAAGCACTGGACCGACTACCCGATGGGGGTGACGGCGATCCTGGCCGGTGAGGGCCACAAGATTCCCGGCTTCAGCCTCAGCATCTGGAGCGACGTCCCGCTTGCCTCTGGGCTTTCCAGCTCCGCGGCGCTCGAAGTCGCGACGGCGCTGGCGGTTTTGTCGCTGGTCGGCGCCAGCTACCCAGGACCGGTGCTGGCGCGGCTCTGCCAGCGCGCGGAGAACGAGTTCGTCGGCGCGAACTGCGGCATCATGGACCAGTTCATCAGCCTGAATGGCAAGGAAAACCACGCTCTGCTGCTGGATTGCCGCAGCCTGGATTTCAAGCTGGCGCCTATTCCGGACCATGTGGCGCTAGTGATCGCCAACACCATGGTCAAGCACTCGGTGGCTGGCGGCGACTATCCCACGCGTCGGCGCGAATCGGAGGCTGGGTGCGCGGTTATCGCCAGCCATCGGCCGGGCGTGCCCTTCCTGCGCGACGCCACCCTCGAGGACCTCGAAAAGTGGGGCCATGAGATGGAGCCCAAGAGCTACCTGCGCTCCAAGCACGTGATCAGCGAGAACCTGCGCACGGTGGCGGCCTGCGAAGCCCTGCTCAAAGGCGACCTGAAGGAGCTGGGCCGGCTGATGGCCGAGGCCCACCGCAGCTACAGCCAGGACTTCGAAGGCAGTTGCGCCGAGGCCGATGCCATGGTCGAGCTGGCGCAGGATCTGCCCGGCCTCATCGGCGCGCGCCTGACCGGCGGCGGTTTCGGCGGCTGCACCGTCAACCTGGTGGAGCAGAGCGAGGCGGCGAAGTTTGCCGAGGCCCTCGCCGCTCGCTACGCCGCCAAAACCGGGATCGCTCCGCAGATTCACGTCTGCCGCGCATCGAACGGGGCGCACCGGCTGGAATAACCAACCCGCGAGAGTGCCGGCGCGCGGCCGCTGGTTCCCGGAAGGGAACCGGCGCCGGTCTGTGTCCCACGCCAAGGGATTTGCCTGCAACGAATTTGGACCTTTCGCATCCGATATGTAAACCTGTTGTATATCGGACACTTCGGCTCTCTGGCCGCAGGGCATAGAGGTTCGCTCCATGGCGCTGCGGAGGGACGCGGAGGTGTCTCCGGATTTTCGCGAACATCACACGTCATCAAGGAGTCGTTCATGCTTACGGTTGGAGAGAAGTTCCCGGCTTTTGAAGTCACCGCTACGGTCGCGCTCGATCCCCAAAAGGCCTTCAAGACAATCACCGAAAACAGCTACCCCGGCAAGTGGAAGGTCTACTTCTTCTGGCCCAAGGACTTCACCTTTGTGTGCCCCACTGAGATCGCGGCGTTTGGCGAGCTGAACAAGGAGTTCGAGGCGCGCGACACGCAGGTTCTGGGCGCCAGCACCGACTCCGAATACGTGCACCTGGCCTGGCGCGAGCATCATCCCGATTTGAAGAATCTGCCCTTCCCCATGCTGTCCGACATCAAGCACGATTTGTCGGAGCAGTTGGGCATTCTGGACCTGCGGGCGGGCGTTTGCCTTCGCGCCACCTTCATCGTCGACCCCGTGGGCGCAATTCGCTTTGTTTCGGTGAACGACCTTTCGGTGGGCCGGAATCCGCAGGAGGTGCTGCGCGTGCTGGACGCCCTCCAGAACGGCGGCCTGACCCCCTGCAACTGGCACAAGGGCGAAGAGACGATTCACGTATAAATGCCACGCGAGGCGCTTCGCCAGCCGGAGCGCCTCGCGCCGCCTCGCAATTGCCGCCGCCCGCGCAGCCGTGTTTTGCCTGACACCAAAGAAGTATTCTTGCGCCCGATCCGGAACGGCGTGCGCGGCGTGTTCCTTGCTAAACTTGATGAGAGTTTGTCCCGATAACCAAAGAGCCTCCATGGGTTGTCTGCCCGGAGGGCCATGGAGGACAAGCAAGGCAACCAAAAGAATATATGGCACTTAGCTCCTCTAAGTCGTCCCTGCACGAGTCGATTCCCCGCACGGGCCTCGTCGCGTACTTCTCGATGGAGATCGCGATCGAGCCGGCAATGCCGACCTACTCAGGCGGTCTCGGCATCCTGGCTGGCGACACTCTCCGCTCCGCGGCCGATGTGGGCATGCCGCTGGTGGCCTTCACGCTGCTGCACAGGAAGGGATACTTCCAGCAGCATCTCGACACCGCCGGAACCCAGACCGAGACGGTCCAACCCTGGAACCCGGCGGATTTTTGCAGCGAAATTCCTACCCGCGTGACGGTTTCCGTCGAGGGCCGCACGGTCGCGGTGCGTGCTTGGCGGTACGACCTCCGCGGGCAGTTCGGAAACGTCGTGCAGATCTATCTGCTCGACACCGATATCGAAGAGAATTCGGGATGGGACCGCGGCATCACCGATCACCTTTACGGCGGAGACCAGAACTATCGCCTGCAACAGGAGATTGTGCTGGGGCTTGGCGGTGTGCGCATGGCACACGCGCTCGGCCTGCATGTGAACGTGTACCACATGAACGAGGGACATGCGGCGCTTCTCACGCTGGCGCTGCTCGAACGGCAACTGGGCGGCGGGCCGCTGGGCGCGGTCACCGATGCCGACATCGCCGCCGTGCGCCAGAAATGCGTCTTCACGACCCACACTCCGGTTCCGGCCGGCCATGATCGCTTCTCCACCGAACAGACCATTCGCATCCTGGGCGGCGAACGAACCGCCCGGCTGGAAAGGTTGGGGTGCTTCCGCGACGGGATGCTGAACATGACCCTGCTCGCGCTCCGGTTCTCCCGCTACACGAACGGCGTGGCCATGCAGCACGCCAAGGTGTCGCGGGCCATGTTCCCGGAGTTTGCCATCGACTCGATCACCAACGGCGTTCATGCCCCCACCTGGATTTCCGAGCCGGTGCAAAAGCTGCTCGACAAACAAATCCCTGCGTGGCGCCGCGACAATCTCTACCTGCGCAATGCCATCGATTTGCCCGAGGCCGAGATCCTGGCCGCGCACGCGCGCGCCAAGGAGGATCTGCTCGCCGAGGTGGCCTCGCGCACGGGACGGGTTCTGGATCCCAAGGTCCTTACGCTCGGATTTGCCCGCCGCGCGGCCACCTATAAGCGCGCCACGCTCATGCTCACCGATCCCCAGCGGCTGAAGGAGATCGCCGCCAAGGCTGGCGGCCTGCAGATTCTCTACGCCGGCAAGGCACATCCCCAGGACGATCCGGGAAAGGCGCTGATCCGGCAGGTTGTAGCCGAGGCCGCGGACCTCTCGGACGACAATCTGCGCATCGTTTACCTGGAGAACTACGCGTGGGATCTGGGCGCGCGGCTGACGGCGGGCGTCGATGTCTGGGTCAATAATCCGCGGCGGCCCTACGAAGCCTCGGGAACCAGCGGGATGAAAGCGGCCCTGAACGGCGTTCCCAGCCTTTCGATTCTGGACGGCTGGTGGATCGAGGGATGCATCGAAGGCGTCACCGGATGGGCCATCGAAGACGGCGACAGCGACGAGCAAGAGGCGCTCTCGCTTTACCAGAAGCTGGAAACGGTCGTCGTCCCGCTCTATCGCGACGCGCCAAAGAAATGGGCGCGCCTCATGCGCACCACCCTGGCCTTCAACGGCTCTTACTTCAACACCAACCGCATGGTCAAGCAGTACGCGCGCAACGCCTACTATCCCGAGCTGCTGCCCGAGACGGCCAAGGTGGAAGAAGCCCAGTTCGCGGACTGAGAAAGGGGCCCCGATGAAGACCAACGGCGCGCGCTTTCTCTCCTCTCTCGGCATCCCCTTCGAACTTCGCGAATACGAGGTCGACGCCAATAATCCGGAGGACCTTACTGCCATCGCCGTCGCGCGAAAGATCGGCATGCCCGCCGAGCAGGTCTTCAAAACGCTCCTCACCACGGACGGCGCCCGCGATTATGTTTTCGCCGTCGTTCCCGGCGATGCCGCGCTCGACTTCAAGAAGCTCGCCCGCCTGGCCGGCTGGCGCAAAGCCGAGATGGCCCCGCTCAAAGACGTGCAACCTCTTACCGGTTACATCCGCGGCGGCGTCACTGTCTTCGGCGCCAAAAAGCCCTACCCCGTCTTCGTCGATGAGACGGCCATCCTCTTCGACCGGATCAGCGTCTCCGCCGGAACGCGCGGCACGCAGCTCGTCCTCACCCCCGACGACTACCTCCGCGCCGCTGCCGCCCTCGGCGCGCCCGTCCAAACCGCCGACATCGCCAAAGCGGTGAACCCACCCCATCAGGAGGGCTCCCAATGACCCGCGCCCTCTTCGTTCATCTCGCCAAGGACCTCCGCATCGAGTGGCGCTCCAGGGAAGCCGTCAACTCCATGCTTTTCTTCGCACTCCTGGTCGTCGTTCTCTTCTCTCTCGCCTTCGATCCCCGCGGCGCCTTCTCCCGCGAAATCGCCGGCGGCGTCCTCTGCGTCGCTACCCTGTTCGCCTCGGTCTCCGCGCTCAACCAGGCCTGGGCGCGGGAGATTCGCCATCAGGTCCTCGACGCACAGCGCATGGCGCCCACCCCCGGCGCCGACATGTTCCTCGCCAAGGTCCTCGCCAACTTCCTCTTCGTCTCCATCGTCCAGATCGTTCTCGCGCCCGTCTTTCTCGTCTTCTACAACCTTCATATCGAGGGCCAGGCCTGGCAGCTTCTGCTCGTTCTTCCCCTCGGCACCTGGGCGCTGGTCGCCAACGGGACCTTCTTCGCCGCGCTCTCCATCCGCAGCCGCAACCGCGAGCTGCTCCTCCCGCTCATCCTCTTTCCCATCTTCATTCCCGCTTTGCTGGCCATGGTTCTGGCCACCGGCGCCATCCTCACCGGCGACAGCGATCCCTCCCTCTGGATCAAGCTCCTGCTCGGCTACGACATCATCTTCACCACCGTAAGCCTGCTGCTGTTCGACGTCGTCCTTCACGCCGAATAGCCGCGACCGAACCCCGGAGGCAACGCCGAAAGTAGGCCAAGGCGGGACCTGGGCAAGCGGACAGAAATCCCGGGCAAGCCCGAAACCGCGGCCATAACCATTTACTTATGAATACCCTGCAGAATAATCCATTAGAATCAATGGGTCACGGCAAGTGAGCAGGGCACAAGTGACTTAAAACAACCTGCTCAACCAGTAGGGGGAGGAGCCCGGCGAACTTCGCAGTCCTAGAGCGGTTCCAGAATTCACGTGCCCTTTTGAGGGTGGCGAAAGATGGCGTTTTCTTAAGGAAAACGCCACTCAACAGCAGTGGTTCCGGGGTATAGCAATTCTGGAACCGCTGTAGCCACCGCAAGAAATCGGGCCTCAATCCTGTGCGACCGCAGCAGCACAATCCGTTCCGGCCTTCTCCGCGTCGGCCTCCATCGCCTTCAGCTCGCTGAGCAGTTTGTCGTACTTAGGAGACCGCCTGATCGCCTCCAGCCTCGGATCGACGAGCATCTGGAAGAACCACGGGCAGCGGATCTCATTTGCGATCCGCAGCTCATCGAGGGCTCCGTCGATCTCACCCAGCGCCGCGTGAACCGCGGCGGTGAACGAATTCAGTACGTACCGCTCGCGGCTTAGCCACTGCAGCCGTTCGAGCAGCGTCAGAGCCTCTTCGATGTGTCCCGCCCGGGCCAGCGCGTAGGCATGAACCGCCATCGCCAGGTCCAGTTGCGGCGCCTGCTCAAAAAGCGCCTGCGCCAACTCCACGGCGCGCGTTACCTCGTCGTTATAAGCCAGGATCATGGCGCCAAACAAGCAAACCCCGCCGTGCCTGGGCCACTGCGCGAGCGCCTTGTTCACCTGGTCGACACTCGCGGCTCGCTCCCCGTGGAGGTGCAGCGACCAAGCCAGCCTCGCCGGCAGCCACGCCGCGTAGGGATCCAGGCGCATCGCCTCTCGCAGCATTGCAATCGCCTCCTCGAACCGGTGACGGCTAAGCAGAAACGTGGAGCGCACCTTTGTGATCCACGGAGAGTGAGGCAGATGCGCGGAGCGGGCAAAGGCGTCGAGCGCCGCAGGCAGATCCCGGTCCACGCTGAACTCGATCCAGCCCAGCGCAGGTAGCAACGCCTCTGTGCTTCCGGCAGATTCGGGAATGTGCTGTGCCGCCTGGCGGACTGTGCGCGCCGCAACCATCGGAGCCATGAAACCGTACAGCGCCTGAGCGACGCAGAGATGCGCCAAATCGACGCGCGCCGCAATCAGCGCCGGATCCAACTCGATGGCCCGTTGCAGGCGGCCCACGGCGTCCTGCATCCGGTGCCGCTCAAGCGTTTGCCACTCCTGGTGCGCGCGCAGGTAGAGTTCGTGCGCTTCATCGTTCTGCGGACGCCTCTCGCGCCCATTGCCCGGCACCGCCGCCGCCGCGATGTTGGGCCCTCCGGGTTGGAGGCGGCAGAGCAACCGGACCACCAGCTCCGTCGAGAGCTCCCCAATCCGGCCGCGCGCCACGTGCAAGTCCTCGATCCAGAGCTGCGCCCCGTCCTCCGCGCGGAGCATCTCCGTACGCAGGCGGTGGCTCGTCGGAGTCGCATCCACGCGCCCTGTCAGCACGAGTTCCGCATCCAGCGTTTTGCCGATCTCTTGTGCCGCAAGCCCCTGACGGGCAAGGGTAAAGACTGAGTCGCGCGCCGCCACCGTCACGACCGTGGATTGCTCACTGCTCAATTGCTCCAGCGTTTGTTCGGCGACAGCCTGCCCGAGATATGCGGGAACGCCGTATCCGGCAGTGAAGGGCAGAATCACGAGGCGCGGAACTTCACCCCTCGGCAGGCCCCCGTCCTTTTGCACGGCCACGGCAATCCGGTAGCCGCGCCTATAAACGCTTTGAATGCACTCCGCCGGCTCCAGCCGAGCCCGAAGCGAGGCAATGCACCGGGAAACATTCGAACTCGAAACGCGCTCCCGACCCCACACCGTGCGCTTCAGTTCGCTCGCGCTCACGACCTCGCCGTCTCGCGCCAGCAGCAAACGCAGCACTGCCAACTCCTCCGGCATCAGGCGCACGGGCTTCTCCCCATGCAGGAGCATCCCATCGGCTTCGAGCCGGAAGTCCCCGAACAAATATCCAAGCGGCCCCGGATTCGCCGGAGCCGGAAGCGGAGGGTCCATAGAAATCAACGCAGTCTCGTGACGTATCTTGCTAAAGCCCGCCGGAGAGGAATCTCGTCGCCTCATTCCCCTTCTGGCGGCAGCCGCAACAACTTGACTCGCATTCATTCGGCCGAACGAAGGAAGTCGGTGCCAATCTTGGCGATCGTTCCCGGGGACCGTTCGGCTAATCCGCAACGATGGTGAGCTCTCTTTTGAAAAAAGATCGCTCCACTCATTGCGCCCAACGCTCTGCGACGGGTAGTGTCGCCATCCACAGCGGGTTCAGATCACAGTCCCAACCTCACACTGGAACCCGCCGCTCAGTCGGCAAGGCACCGTCACTGTGCAGGGGTTTCCTGGCCGCACCTAAACCCAACCGGAACCACGATCTACAGTCCCGATGAGTAGATCGATGCACCGATTATCCACCCCGCCCAATGAATTAAGCAGCCGAGCCAGCAAAGGCCCGAGCCTCCAAGGTAATCCGGAACGGGTTACCCGGCGGCCGAATGCTGGAAGTCGATGGGTACTTTTACGACTTACCGATCACACTTGCCACTGCGGCACCAATCTCGGCAGGCGAAATCACCACATGGATCCCAGCTGCGGTCATGGCCTTCATTTTGTCGGCTGCGGTGCCTTGCCCGCCGCTGATGATAGCTCCGGCGTGGCCCATGCGGCGACCCGGCGGCGCGGTCTGTCCGGCGATGAACCCAACAACCGGCTTTTTCACGTGCTGCCTGACGAACTCCGCCGCAGCTTCCTCGGCCGTCCCGCCAATCTCCCCGATCATCACGATGGCTTCCGTCTCCGGATCGTCGTTGAGCAGCCGCAGCGCGTCGATGTGCGTCGTTCCGATAATCGGATCGCCTCCGATCCCGATCGCCGTCGACTGCCCGATCCCGCGCTGCGTCAACTGGTGCACGGCCTCGTAGGTCAGCGTGCCCGAGCGCGACACAATCCCGATCGAGCCTTCCTTGTGAATCCGTCCCGGCATGATGCCGATCTTTGCCTTCCCCGGCGAGATCACCCCCGGGCAGTTCGGCCCCACAAGCCGCGACTTCGACGTCTTCAGCTTGGCCCACACCTTCACCATGTCCAGCGTGGGAATGCCTTCGGTGATGCAGACGATCAGCGGAATCCCTGCGTCCTCGGCTTCCAGAATCGCATCGGCGGCAAACGGCGGCGGCACAAAGATCATGGTCGCGTTCGCGCCCGTCTTCGCCACCGCATCCGTCACCGTATTAAAGACCGGCCACCCCTCGTGCATCGTTCCGCCCTTTCCCGGCGTCACTCCGCCAACCACCTTCGTGCCGTACTCCGCGCAGCCCATGGCGTGGAAGGTGCCTTCCTTGCCTGTGATGCCCTGCACGATGAGCCGCGTGTTTTTATCGACCAAAACTGCCATGTAAACAGCTCCTAGCTACTAGCTCCTAGCTTCTAGCCACAAAGTGTCTGGATGAATGCCCCGAGCATCTTCGAGGTCTCGGTGCAAAGTGAATCCGCCCGGTCTCGCAACGCTTCGTCGCCAATGCATAGCCGCTTCGCGAGTAGGAGTTGGGTCTGAACCTCGTACGTTGAGCCCAGTGCGATATTGAGAAACTGTTTGAAGTCACGATCTGTTGATCTGCCTCGCCCCTCAGCAATATTGCTGGCGATGGAGACAGACGCACGCCTCAACTGCGACGTCAGTCCGTAAAGCTCTTCTTTCGGAAACGTCTGCGTTAAGGCGTAAACCGCTTCTGTCAATTCCATGGCTCTCTGCCAAACTGTCAGATTCTGAAAATCCTGCGACAAGCCTCGTCTCCCTGAGCGGTGATCTTGGGCTAGCAGCTAGAAGCTGCTCTTACAGCCATCTCTGCCGCATCTTTCATCGTTTCGCCCACCTGGAAATTGAGTCCTGACTCCTTCAGGATCCGGCGTCCCTCTTCCACGTTCGTTCCTTCCAGCCGCAAGACAATCGGAATCTTCACGCTGAGCTTGCGCGCCGCCGCCACCACGCCGGTGGCCAGCCGGTCCACGCGCAGAATGCCGCCGAAGATGTTGATGAAGATCGCCTTCACGTTGGCGTCGGAAAGCAGGATCTCGAAGGCGTGTTCGATCTGCTCTTGCGTCGCGCCGCCGCCCACGTCCAGGAAATTCGCCGGCCGGCCTCCCGCGTACTGAATAATGTCCATCGTCGCCATCGCCAGCCCCGCGCCGTTCACCATGCACGCGATGGTCCCGTCGAGCTTGATGTAGTTGAGCGCGTACTTGCTCGCCTCCACTTCCAGCGGGTCCTCTTCGGCAATGTCGCGCAGCGCCCGGATGTCGGCATGGCGGAACAGTGCGTTGTCGTCGAAGTTCATCTTGGCGTCGAGCGCCAGCAGCTTGCCGTCGGTCGTCGTGATGAACGGATTGATCTCCACCAGCGATGCATCGGTCTCCACGAAGGCCTTGTACAAACTCTGGAAGAAGCCGACGGCCTGGTTGATCTGCGTGGGCTTCAATCCCAGCGCAAAGGCCAGCTTGCGCGCCTGCCATGCGCCGAAGCCTACCGCCGGATCGATCGTCTCCTTGAAGATCGCCTCCGGCGTCTTGGCGGCCACTTCCTCGATCTCCATGCCGCCGGCCTGCGAGGCCATGAACACCAGCCGCCCCGTCGCGCGGTCGAGCACGATCCCCAGATACAGCTCGCGCTCGATGGCCGCCGTCTCCTCGATCAGCAGCCGCTGCACCTTCCGGCCCTCCGGTCCGGTCTGGTGGGTCACCAGGGTCATGCCCAGAATGTTCTTGGCGTGCCTCTCGGCGTCTTCGCGCGTCCGGGCCACCTTCACGCCGCCGCCTTTGCCGCGGCCTCCGGCGTGAATCTGCGCCTTCACCGCCACTCCAGCGGCGCCCTCGGCAAACGGCTTGCGCGCCGCATCGTTGGCTTCTTCCAGCGTGCTGGCCATTTCGCCCTTGGGCACGGCAACGCCGTATTTCGAGAGGATTTCCTTCGCTTGGTACTCGTGAATTTTCAATGTCTTTTGCCGTCCATTCGGAATTTGCCGCAGGCCTCTAGACCAGCTCCGGCGCGACGGCGGAGCGGATGAATGCAGTGTCTAAATAGTAGCTAGCCTGCCAAGGTACAGGCAAACGCCGTTCCAAGCCTCTCACGAACAAGGCCCAGACAGAAAACGAGCGGCGACAGAACAGTGTCGGCCGGCTTTGACGCGCGGTTGGCGGCGGTTAAGGCCCGGCAAAACCCGTTGCACAGAACTTGCCGCCCGTGGGCGAGATGCTGAACCTGCCGCTGACGGTCACGATCTGTCCGGCAAGCCGTGCCAGCGCCTTGGGATCGTACGTGCCTGGAATGCACGGGACGATGGTCACATATCCGCCGCCTGGGATCGGCACCCGAAGGCCTGGCTGACCGGCGCCGCCGGGAGCCGCCGTGAGCTTGCCAGTATAAAGATATACCCCGGTCCGGCCGTTCGATTGCGCGGCGTTGAAGTTCGCTGGAAGGGCCTTGGGACAATCGCTTGGCGCCCCATCCTGTGTGTAACCCCAGGAGTAGTCCGTGCTCACGCCCGGGCCTCCGCCCGCAGTCACCTGATTCACGGGGAAGCGCGGGTCTGCATCGTCCGGTCCTGTCAAGTGGCCGTTGGGGTCGTACCAGCAGGTAATGGCTGCCTGGGCGCTCGCGGCAGAGAACCCCAGCAAAACCGCACAAAAGACAAGTCTCCTCATTGTGCTACACCTCCAAGTGCCGGGGCCATCGTGAAGGGGAAGAGGGCCGCCGGATCACGTGATGAGCAGAAGTTACACCGCATTCGGGCGATCGTCAACGCCAATTCAAGAAGACCGCCGAAGCCCCTTCTCGGACCTCGAGGCGCTGCGCATTCAAATGCTGACTCGTTCCTGTCGCGTGGCGTGAAGCTGTTGGAAGATCGGGTTGCCCTTATACCATTGTGAGAGACATGGGCTTAGTCAAAGAACTCCTCAAGCCGCTGGCCGAAGACGGCGCCGCGCTGACCCGCGAGCAGGCCGCAGCCGTTCTGGAGGAAATCGTCGCGGGCGGCGTTCCCGAGGTCGAGTCCGCCGCGCTGCTGGCCGTGCTGGCCACCCGCGGCGAACAGGCTCCCGAACTGGCCGGCTTCGTCGACGCGATGCGCCGGCACGCAGTGGTACTGCCCTTCTCCAAAGAGGAAAGAGCGGAGCTCGTCGACTGCGTCGGCACCGGCGGCGGAGGCCCGCAAACATTCAACATTTCCTGCGGCGCCGCTCTCGTCGCCGCCGCCGCGGGGGCGCGCGTCGCCAAGCACGGCAATCGCGCCGTCACCTCGCGCTGCGGCGCAGCCGACGTCCTCGAAGCCCTCGGCGTTCCCATCGGCCTCTCGCCCGAGCTGGCCGTCGAGTGCCTTCGCGAGACGGGCTTCGTTTTCCTCTTTGCGCCGCTCTATCACCCGGCGATGAAGGCTCTCGGGCCCCTGCGCCGCGCCCTCGGATTCCGCACCATCTTCAATCTCGTCGGCCCGCTCACCAACCCCGCCAATGCCCGCACGCACGTGGTCGGCGTGCTCGCCCCCAGCCGCGTTCTTCTCGTCGGCCGCACGCTCGCCGCGCTCTGCGTCAAGCGCGCCTTCGTGGTCCACGGAACCGATGGCATCGACGAGCTGACCACCACCGGCGAGTCGATCGTCGCCCGCATCGAGCAGACCGATTCGGACCAGCCCGAGCTCAAAGCCGCGCGCATCACCCCCGAGATGGCCGGCCTGCCCCGCGCCACGCTCGACCAGTTCATCGGCGGCGACATCGCCACGAATACGTCTCTGCTCTATGACGTTCTCACCGGCATCCCCGGCGCGCGGCGCGACATCGTTCTGCTCAACGCAGCGGCCGTTCTGGTCGCCGCAGGCCTCGCCGGCGACCTCAAGGAGGGCGTGGCCAAAAGCGCCGACGCCATCGACTCCGGCCAGGCCGCCGCAACCCTCGAAAAGCTGCGCAGCTTCGGAACAAAACACCCAAAGAAGAATTGAAGGGATCGCGGGCGGCCTCCCTCTGGGTGCCCCACCCTCGCGACGTTCTTGCTTTTGTCGCTAGGGTGGGATATTCCATGGTCTCGCGGTCGCCCCATCCTAAACGCCTTCTTCGCGTTTAGGGTGGGGCACACTACAGCAGGCTCGACCGCCGAACCAGCCGCGCCGAAAGCGCCCACGAGCAGTACGACACCGCCAGCGCCAGCGCGACCCAGCCCACATCCTCCAGCCCGCGCACGGCGGCCGGCGACAGAGACGGCGGGCTCAGCAGCATTTGCGGGACATCGGGCAGCCCCGTGCGCACCGCCTCCCACGCGCCCCAGCCGAGCACGCCAGCCGTCAGCAGAATCCCGGGAATCGCGCGCTTCCAAGGGAAGGGAATCGGCGCAGGCATTGCGGCCTCTTCGCGCACCCGCTCCATTACCGAGGCCGCAAAGCCCGAGGAGGGTACGATCTCCTCTTCCGCCGCCAGAACACGCTCGATCGCATCAAAGTCCGTCTTGTGGTCCATATCGGGATTCATCGTGTCGCCTCCCTGCCCGGCCGAAAAGATCGAACGCGCGCGGCTCCGGCGCTTTCCTCGCTCAAACGCGGAAACCGCCGCCGCAGCAGCTCGCGCCCGCGCTTGAGCCGCGCCTTCAGCGTTCCCTCTGGTATTTCCATCGTCCGCGCCGCCGCCTCCACGTCCATTTCATTGAAGTAGTAGAGAATCACCGGCTCGCGGTAGCGCCGCGGCAACGCCAGCACGGCCCTTCGCACCAGTTCGTTCCGGCCTCTCTCCACGGCGGCGTCATATTGATCGGCCGCGCTCGCCGGCTCCTCAATCTCCTCGATGGGCAAATCCACCGTGGGAAAACGCTTGAGTTCCGTGCGAAACACATTGGCCGCCAGCGCAAACAGCCAGGTGGAAAAGCTCGACTCGCGCCGCCAGCTCTTGAGTCCCCGCCATGCGCGGACGAACGCGTCCTGCGCCATCTCCTCGGCCCGCGCGCGGTCGCGGCAGTAGCGCCACGCCATGTTCACCAGTGGCCCCTGCCAACGGCGAACAATGGCCTCGAACGCCCCCGTGTCGCCGGCCAGGACGCGGTCTACGTCCTCAAAGTCGGCATTACCCGGCTGTTCCAGCGCGCCAATGGGAGTCTGAGTCAAGCAATCGCTCTCCATCCTGTAGGACAGGCTTCTATTGTCGCGCGGTTGCATTTTCTTTTGGTGGATCGCCCGTAAAGAAATTGCAACCCGCCGCAGCCGCCCCATGTCTTACCGTTCGCATGGGGAAAAATAGCTTCCCCAACGAATCTCAAGGAGGATTTCATGCTACACACTGCATTGTTTGCGCTTGGCAACAACCCCGCTTTCGGCTTGTGGATGTTTCTTTCAATCTCCGCGGTGGCGCTCTTCGCCGTCTTTATCCCGCTTGTTTCCTGGATCGACAGCCGCCGCAAGGAGCGGGAGGCGTTCTATAAATCCGAGACTCTCCGGCGCCTGGGCGAGTCCTCGACCGACGGCTCCAAGCTCGCGCTCGACATGCTGCGCGATGAAGCCCGCCGCGAAGAGATCAAGAAACGCGAGGGCATGAAGATCGGCGGGCTCATCAACCTTGGCGTGGGTGTGGCGTTGGTGATCTTTCTTCGCATGTTGATTGGCGGCGAGGCGGTCTATCTCTGTGGCCTGATCCCCGGCCTGATCGGCGTCGCCATGCTGCTCTACGTCTACCTGTTGGCCGCCCCGATCGAGTAGCCTTCCCCGATGATCCGATGCGGATGGCGCGATTTCCCCACCAGCCATCCGCTGTCACACTCCGCGGCCGTCTCGCCGTTTGACGAACCCGCCGCGAACTACGACAATAAGAGAGTTGCCTCCCCGTGTGGGCCTGTGGCGCAGTTTGGGAGCGCGCTTCCATGGCATGGAAGAGGTCGTCGGTTCGATCCCGACCAGGTCCACCAATTAAATCAATAACTTAGCGGTTACCTTTTCTTCCAGCTTGGCAGCATTTTGGCAGCAAATTTTCAACGGCCTGCAAAAACTGCTTCGCTCTTTCCCTTTTCTACAGCAGCTTGCTGTACCGGCTTCCTCGTACTGAAGCTCAGAACTTTGGCCCTCTTCACAGACGGCCTTGAAGGTCCCGGTCCCCCATCGCCAGTTCCGCCGCTCTTTTGCGTCAGTTCCTGGTGAATGGAGTTCACCGTCGCCCGTACACCCTCTGGAAGTTCCTGCATATAGACATCCGTCGTTGTGGCCGTTCGCGAGTGGCGCAACACTCCCTGCACATCCTTTATGTCGCCTTTCTTCCGTGCCAATGTGGCAACCGTGCGCCGAATCACCTGGAATGTCAGTTTCGGCAATTCCAGTTCTTGGGCGAATCTGTGCAGTACGCGCTTACGGTAGTTGCCCGAATCGATGAACCCGCCGTTACGTCCCGGAAAGATGAACCCTTCAGGGTCATCAGCGGTAGGTCCATGCCAATGCTTCTTTTGCCTCTGTTCTTCCCGGCACTCCTCGCGCCATGCCTGGAGTTCTTCCGTCAGGTCGGAGGCAATCGGGATCGTTGTGAGACTTCCTTTGGTCTTGCCCCAGGGGCGGATTTTCCCCTTGTAGGTGGTTTCTTCGATCCTGATCGAAGAAGCTGACGGGTCGAAGCACTTCCACTTCAGCCCGAACAACTCACTGGGCCGAAGCGCATTGGTCATTTCGAGTTCAAGCAAAATCCGGTCACGGCGTTCGAGCCTGGACAAGACAGCCCGCAACTGATCCCAGCTCAGCACGGTCTTGTCGGTCTCTTTCAGATGCGCCGGAACCTTGATCGTACGTGCGGGGTCTTTTCCGATGAAGTCCTGGTCAACAGCCTCGGCTAAGATGGCCTGCATATATGCCCGGACTTGCAACACGCGGTCACGCGAACGGGTTTGAGCCAGCCGATTGAGGTGCGTCTGCAGAGAGAATTTGTCGATGTTTTCAAGGCGAGCGTCCCCGAAAGTATCGACGAGATCAGCTTGAATCAGATGTTTTTTCACCTTGGCCGTCTCCTCTCTCCAGTCCGCCTCTTTCACTGGCAGGTAGCGATTGTTGACGAACCACTCGAAAGTGACCGAGCCGTTGACTACTGATTGGTCACCTGTGGATTGGCCGCCAAGTCTGATAATCTCGCGCTCCAGTTTTTCCCTGGCCTCATACTTCGACATCTCCGGTTTCGACCCAAGGATGACCTGCGCGACGTTGAGTTTCGATTGATTCGTTTCCGGGTCCAACTCCGTTCTGCGGAAGTATCCATACCACTTCTTGCCGCGAAGACGGACCCAGCCTTTCTGATGTGAGATTCCCATTTATTCCTCGGATTTCTGTGTGGGGGAATAAGCGGGCCATCTCCATTTTACCGGTGTTTGCGCTGTAAATGGGAGGCCCGTTCCCGCTCTTTCAGAAACTCTTCAATCCCGCTTGCGCGATAGCGCAGGGCACCGTCACTCATACGGATAACCGGCAGATAAGGCAGTCTCCGCGAGGAGTGATCCCATACCCAATCCTTGCTGACCTTCAGCATGAGGGCGACCTCCTCGGCGGTCAGCAGCAGTTCGACTGCCTCTTGCATCGTGGTTGATATGGACCCCATAAAGGCGACCTCCATCGGCCTCTGTGTAGCACCGAAATCAGCCGTGTATTAAGAGCGTGGGTGCTCGCACTGGCTACGAACAGATTGGTTGGGAACCAATCAGCCGTCCAATGAAAAGTAGGAAACGCATTAGGCGCGGCGGTCATAACGAGCATTTGGAACAATTTTGTGCAACCTGGTTTTCCAGAGCTGCATCGAACGTTCATCATGGCGTGCGGCGTACAAAGCACAGAAATTAATGTATTTGTTGTCCTTCCCGGTCTCATCTAGGAGGATTGCCATGGTGCTGCCAGAAATTCGATTACTGCAAGCGGCGATAGTCTTGGCCGAAGAACTCAACTTCTCCCGAGCAGCCGAACGGCTGCGCATCGACCAATCCACGCTGAGCAAACGAATTATGGAGTTGGAAGCGATGGTCGGGTTGCGCCTGTTCCAACGAAACCATCAACTTGTAGAGTTGACCGAACCCGGCCGGCACTTCGTGCAAGAAGCCCGCAATGCCTTGCTGCACGCTGAACGAGCGGTATTGAGCGCAAGAGCTGCGTCGCGTGGAGCTGACGAGGTTCTCAATTTCGGAAAGTCGGCTTACACCGATCCGTTTCTGGTTACAACCCTTCAGTCGGTTCAGCTTCCTCTATATCCTGGCCTGAAAGTCAAACTGTGGAGTAACTATTCGCACGAACTCGCACACATGGTTGCAACGGGAAAACTGGACATGGCATTGGTTACGGCCATTCCAGACACGCCCACTCTCAGCTTCCTAACCGTTGCCGAAGCCTCGCTCTATATTGCCCTGTCCAAAGAGGACTCCCTTGCAGATCGCAAAGAACTGCGCTTGGAAGATTTACGCGCCTGCGAGTGGATTCTCCTCGCTTCCTACGTCAACCCACATGTTTTCGAGATGATCCAGAAGGTCGCTTCCGAAAAGGGGATCACTGCTTCTGATCTGCATTACGTCATGACAGCAGAAGAAGCGTCGGAACTCGTGCTGGCGCACAAGGGAGTGGCATTCCTTACCCGCGATGCAGCTTGGCGAATTGCCTCCGAGAGCATTACGATGCGGCCACTCGTGGAGGATCGCCTGAAACTTGTTACCCGCCTTGCGACGCGATCTGACAACAAGACCCGGCTCGTGAGCGAATTTGTCCGTGCTGTGGGACGCAAGCTGAGGAGCATCCCTTCTCCACAGCAGGGCCGCTTGCCTCTAGCTGGATGAACCAGCGTCCGATGAATTGTTCTTGTTTCCTGTGGAATCTTCGACCTCACGTATGACGATATTCAACGGACCATCGAGGCCACATTTCGGACAATGGTAGATGCCGGAGGTAATTGCTCTGCCTACGTATTCTTCTCTTCGGAACGCACTTCCGCAATGCAAACACACATGAAAGTGATTGAGTTTTGGATCGTGTTCATCTGAATCGCTCACGGCTATACTCCTTTTCTCCTCCTCTGACGGCAGGAGCGCGCCACGGACGATCCCAGTCTCGACGGCAGAAGCGCCCGAGTGCGGTCGCGGCAGCGAACGGTGATGCCGCTGCCCGCGCGTTAGCCCTAGTCCGACTGGAACCAGCGCGGGCTGTTGCCCTGGTCCGCACAATCGGTCGAACAGGCCAGTTCATGTTGCGCATCGAGCTGGGCCACACGGGCGGTAAGCGCCTTCGTGATGAGCGAATAGGTGTCGCTGCCCAGAGCGAGACGCAGCGGGGCGGGGCCCTGCTCCACGCTGGCGATCATGGCGTCGACCATCTTGACCGGGTCGCCCGGCGAGAGGATCGACTTGTCATCGACGGTGTGGTTGATCCTGCGGGAAGGTGAGGTGTCGTAGGCGGGGATGCGTGGCCCGACGATCGCGCTTCGGTTGCGGAAGCCGGTACGCGCGCCGCCGGGCTCGACGATCGTGCAGCCGATCCCAAACACGGCCACCTCTTGCGCGACCGCTTCCATAAAGCCTTCGATGCCCCACTTCGTCGCGTGGTAGAGCGAACTGCCGGGTATCGCCACCTGACCTCCTAGGCTTGAGATCTGGAGGATGCGGCCGCTGCCCTGTGCGCGCATGTGGGGAAGGACCGCTCGTACGAGCTGGATTGATCCGAGGAGATTGGTATCGATCTGGTGCCTGACCTGAGCGTCGGTCACCTCCTCGGCGGCACCCAGCAGTCCATAACCGGCGTTGCTGACCACCACGTCGATGCGGTCCATGGCGACCCAGGCGGCGTCGACCGTGGGTCTGATCGCGTCGGTATGCGTCAGGTCGAGGGCGGCGAGCCACAGTTGATCGCCGAACTGCGCCTTCAGGTTATCGGCCGCCGAGAGGTTGCGGAGTGTACCGGCGACGCGATCGCCCGCCGCGAGCAGCTTTTCCGCCATCACGCGACCAAAGCCGGTGCTTATGCCGGTAATGAACCAGGTTCTCATTGATGAACTCCCCCATGCGGCGACGAAGGTGTCAGCAGCGCCGCCTTGCCAGCGCCGAGGTAGCCGGTGAGGACGGTGACTGGAAGGCAGGTCGCGGACATGGCTAGCGCTTGTCGACGACGATCTCGCCGTTCAGGATCGTCATGCTTAGCTTGCGAAGGTTGCTGATGTCCTGGGCGGGATCGGCGGTCAGCACGATCAGGTCGGCGCGCTTGCCGGGAGCCACCGTGCCGAGACCGGGGCGGACGCACTGCCGCGCCGCGCCGCTGGTGCCTGCGACAAGCGACTGGACGGGCGTCATCCCCGCTGCGACCATCAACTCGGCCTCTTCCAACGTGTTTGCTCCGTACATGCCCCGGCCAGAGAACGTGTCTGTGCCCAGGACAATGGTCACGCCGGCATCGGCGACCCTGTTGACGTTGCCTCGAACGTCCGGATAGGCGGCGTCGTGAGCCCAGAGCGTCGGCGTGTAGGTGATGTCGCGCTCAAGCATCAGCTCGATAAGCGAGTCATCGGTGATGGGTTCGACGGTGACACCATGCTCCAAGCCGTCCGCGCCGGCCTCAATTGCTTCGCGCGCCGCGACCTGCTGGGTGGTGTGAACGGTTACCCTAAGACCTCGGTCGTGCCCGGTTTCGATGCCTGCCCGAAGGAAATCGAGAGGGAGCCGCTCAAGCTCGACAGCATTCGGGAAACCGGGAATGTGCCAGACGTATTTTGTTTCGCCCTGGCACGCGCAGGCACCTTCCGATAGGATCTTGATCGCGTCCACCTTCCGGTCGGCCAGATAATGCACCAGATCACGCATCTGTTGCACGCTGTCGATCTCGCCCGTATACCGTGCACGTGCCCACGGATTGCCGCCGAAGACAGTGGCTGCGGGATGCCCGTTGCGTCCGGTGATGCCGCAGCCAGTCGCCAGGAGCCGCGGGCCTCGTAGCGTGCCCGCAGCGATCTTGGCCCGCGTCTCCAGTATCTCCCCGGTCGGATCGCCCACAGATTTGATGGTGGTAATCCCGTGCTGAAGGAACGAGTCAAGCCGTCCGGGAAGCTCCTTCTCCTCGAACGTCTGCATCGATTCCGGATCGGACACTGCAAGGACGTCGTAGAAGTGGATGTGTGTATCGATCAGGCCCGGCATCACCCAGCTTTCGGCCACGTCAACCTCCCTTCTGCCCCGCAGTGGCTCTGTTGAGACGGTGGCGATCTCACCACCATTGATGGCGACGTCGTGTAGTCCGGCGTACGCCTTGTGGCCGTCGAAAACGTGCGCACGGCGGATGACGAGGTCGTAGGTTGCGGGATCGCGAACTTCGGTCCTCGTGATCACCTCGGGTTCATAAGCCATCGCTCTCACTGCTCCTTGCCGATCAAAAATGAAATACCTTCATGATTTCTCTCAGACTAATCAACTTTTTGTAGACGAACAATGGATAAGGCTATAAATTTCTTGTCCAATCGTCTATAATTACGAATCATATGGACGTTTTGTCCGATATTCTCTCTTCCATGCGATTGCGCGGTGCACTCTACTCCAGATTTGAGGTCACAGCGCCATGGGCGATACGGTTTGACACTGGACCTGAACGAGCCCGCTTTGGCCTAGTGACACGCGGGAGTTGCTGGTTAACCGCGGGCTGCGCAACTGAGGCTGTGCCGTTGCGTGGTGGCGATTGTTTCCTGATGTTCGATCCGTCGGCGTTCGTTATTGGAGATGATCCGCAGACTCCCACTCGCACGTGTGGAGAGTTGGCCGAGTCTGCGGATGTGCGCCACGGCAGCGTGATTCAGTTTGGAGGAGATGGACCGCCCGCTGGAATCATTACCGGCTGGTTCACGTTCGATCCGGTAAGCAGCCGGCCTCTTATCAGCCTTCTTCCGCCCTGTCTTCACTTCCGATTCGATGAAGAACGAAGTACCGCCTTACGCGCAACACTTGACCTGCTGTCGATCGAGACAAACAGTGAGGGTTTCGGCAGGGATCTTGTCGTCCGCAGCTTGGCGGACATCTTGTTCGTTCAGGCCCTCCGCGTGCTCATCTCCGGTTCGACCTGTCCAAGACAAGGCTTTCTAGCCGCGCTAGCCGATCCACAATTGAGTCGAGCCATTCACGTAATGCATACAGAATTGGCTCGCTCATGGACCGTAGCGTCACTGGCGGCGGTTTGTGGCATGTCGCGTCCAGCTTTCGCCATGCGTTTCAAACAAGTCGTTGGACAAGCGCCTTTGGAGTATCTCACGCAATGGCGCATGTCCCAGGCTATGCGTATGCTCCGGGAGGAAACCAAACCCCTTTCCGCTATTGCCCTAGCGGTTGGCTACGATGCGGACAGCGCCTTTGCAAAGGCGTTCCGGCGGCACACCGGGATGGCGCCAGGCGCATACCGGCGCGGTGAGGCGCGGGAGAACGCTAATGTTTAAAGCAAGAGTGGGGCTATCTCGTAGCGTAACAGTGCACGAATCCTTCTTTTTCTTTGCAGAAACGCGGGTTCCAACGCGGCTAATGACGTATGCACAACGCTCAACGATGGCGGTTGTACCGCGCGAAGAACTTGCCCGTCGGAGTGGGAGTAGAAAGGCGCTCCTGCCGTTGCAGGAGCCACGCACATGGGCGGGTAGGACGGGCAGGTACAAGAAATGCGGAGCCGATCTGGCTGGCCCCGCACAGTACATCTCAACTGAATTCTTACGCAGCCACCCTCTTCGTGGACCCAGCCAATGGCTTCGAGAAGGGCTCGGGTGTGGCTTTCTTCGCCGCCTTCGCTTTTTCCTTGGCGGCGAACTCCTCTTTGACCTTGGCCGTGATTGCGGCCACGTCCACCTTGTAAGCCTCGGCGGCTTCGCGTAGAACATGCGCAGCATTCCCGCGCGAGGCTGTGAGCAAGACAACGGCCTCGACCACGGCACGGCCCAGCGTGCTTTCATCGGCGCGGCGAAGAAAGGCCGCGAACAGCTTGCCGATGGATTCATTCTCCTTGGCCTTCTTGATGCCGTGCTGCTTGGCGAGAATCGCGGCGCGGTTCTCGTCCAGCAGGTTGACCATGCGTTCGGCCACAAACAGCAGGTCGCGTTTCATCAGCCGTACCGGGACCGCCGCGCCGATTGCAGAGAGAACGCGCAAGCTGGTTGCGTTGGCAATAGCTTCCTCCCTGCGCCGCTTCTCCTGTTCGGCCTTGAACTGCGCATCGCTTGCGCCCGCGCTGCTTGCCTTCTTCGGGTGATGCACGGGGCAGGTTGGATTGGCACAGACTTTGTGAATGGTTCCAATCTCGCTGCCCTCGGTGACGATGGCATCGGTGGTGAACTTGCACACCTTGAACTCCGGGCGCTTTGCCTCGTCGTTGGACTTTGGCCTATCGTCGCGTATCGCGGTGTACTTATCGCGCGGTAAAACCGGGCTGATCTGGACAAGCTGCGGCTTGGCGGCGATGGTTTTCGCCACTTGCGCCGAGACCTTGGCCTGATAGCAGCCGGGATCGGTGCATTATGTGGAATCAGGGCAACTGGCAAGTGTTTTCCGCTGGATCGCCACCGCCGCGCTCCCCGCGTGGGGTGTGCTCTCAAGAAGACGCCTGTGTCATTTGTCCGGAGCGTGGATCATTTACGGATTCCTGACCCTCTGGAGGCTGGAACTAGGGCGAGGAGAGAGCCTTCACCTGGCGAGCAGCGACTGGATGTGGCGCCTGGGAGGTTGGCCGAAGAGCCTGGCATACTCGCGAATAAATTGGGTTGGACTTTCGTATCCAACCTCAAGTGCCGCACTTGTCGTATCGAGGAGTTCTGACATCATAAGCCGCCTGGCTTCATGCAGACGTAGTCGCTTCTGATACTGTAGCGGGCTCATAGCCGACATGGCTTGAAAATGATGATGAAACGTTGAAAGTCCCATTCCAGCCATGCTGGCCAGAGCTTCCATGCGTACGGACTTCTTGTAATTCTGCCTGATCCAGGCCATCGCTTGCGCTATGCGGTTGCTCTGAGTTCCGATTGAAACGATCTCACGTAGCCGGCCTCCCTGTTGGCTCGTGAGCAGCCTGTAGAGAATCTCCCGATGGATCAGACTGCCAAGAATCGGGACATCCTTTGGTTTGTCACGGAGTTCCAGAAGGCGATCAAGGGCGCTGAACAACTCTGGAGTGACCGGCCCTGCTGCCATTGCGCGTCCGAGCGGCAGACGTTCTTGCCCCTGCAACTCTAGTTCTACGATGAGCTGTCTCGCCGCTTCGATGTCAATCTTGAGGAACACCGCGCAGTAAGGTTTCTTCGGACTGGCCTCGGTCACCTGGGTCAATACAGGCAGATCTGTTGAGGTGAGAATAGTCTGCGATCCATCACATCGGTACGTTTCGTTGCCCAGCTCAATGCACTTGCGCCCCTGAAGAATGATGCCGAGACCGGGGCCGTAAAAGCGAGAAGCAGGAACCGTCGGAGCCGATCGGACGAAAACCTGCACTCCTGGTAGCCACGGATCATCGTTACCTTCTGCTCCCGCACTCATGATGAACCAGTTTGCAAGGGCGGTCCGGGTCGAGTGCAGCTTCCTGCTTTCGGCAGATGTAAACCTCATAGATGCCCAGCCTCGCCACTATTCTACCGTTCGACACGAATAGGCAGAAGTTCGGCACGATCGAGCTACCACGTTTTGCAACCGCTCCATAGTATGGGCATTGGAAAGAGTTTCGATCAGCAGTTTCAGGAGGCTACATATTGGGCATCGAAGGTAAAGTGATTGCTATTACAGGCGCAAGCAGTGGAATCGGTGAGGCCGCAGCAGTTATGCTCGCTGAGCGGGGCGCACGGGTCGTCCTGGGAGCTCGCCGACTCGACCGTTTAGAAGCTTTGGCGTCTCGGATTCAAAGCGTAGGCGGTCAGGCAGCCGTGGTGCGGATGGACGTCAAGCGACGTTCCGACGTGCAGGGACTCGTCACGTTGGCCTGCGAGCGTTTTGGGCAGCTAGACGTTCTCATCAACAATGCTGGCATCGGGCCAATTTCACTCCTCGAAGATCTGCAAGTCGAGGATTGGGAGGAGATGATCGATGTTAATCTCAAAGGCTTTCTCTACGGCATTGCCGCAGCGTTGCCTGTTTTTCGGGAGAGGGGCTCTGGGCACTTCGTTAACATCGTGTCGACCGCTGGACTTCGGATCGTTCCTCTTCAGGCGGTATATGCCGGCACCAAAAATGCGGTGAGAACCATATCGGAGGGGCTGCGTCAGGAGGCCGGGGACAAACTTCGGGTGACCGCAATCTCGCCGGGCTTCATCTATACGGATTTTGCCGAGTCCATGACGAATCCCCAAGTAAAGGCTCAGACTTTGGCCGCGCGAGACAAGATGGCGATATCGCCGGATGCGATCGCTCGGGCTATAGCATTTGCGATTGATCAGCCGTCGGATGTCGATGTAAACGAAATCGTAGTCAGGCCCACAGCCCAGGGCTGATTGCTACTGCGGGTAGCCGATCTTATCGCTGAGTTCCTCGGCCTCCGCATCCCGGGTGGACGAGCGACTCGGCGATTTTGTGTCATTCCAAAGATAGTCGACGCAACATCGATGTTTCACGCCAATGTTGCATGGCATGACCATCGGCGCAGTGTGCATGCGCACTTCGTGGTTCGAAGCTTCTTGCAGAGTTCAACTCCAAACAACTACTACTTCAGCAAACCAAGGCGGGCCAGGCTTTCTCCTGCCGCGACGATGGCCTCTTCATTCGACCGTGGTGCCCATCCGAGGATGCGTTTCGCTTTTTCGTTCGAAACATTCTTCTTATTTCCCAATTCGAACTTGATCGCCTTTAGGTCCGGTATGAAGAGGGCGAAGGTTCGCACAAGCCAATCCGGAATCTCCCGGGTCGGCACACGGCGCGCGGCAGCGCCCATATGTTGCTTCAAAATCGTGGCCATATCGAGGAGCGAGACCAATCCCCCGGCAACTGCGAGGAAGCGCTCGCCCTTTGCCAGCGGGTTGGTCATTGCCCGAAGATGCATATCGGCCACATCCCGGACATCGACGACGCCAAACGCGATACGGGGGCAAAACGGAAATCCATCCATGAGCCTCTGGATGATGAGGATCGATGTTGAGAAATCAGGGCCAAAAGTCGGCCCAAAGATGCCAACCGGATTGACTACGCAGAATTCAAGGTTGCCGCCTTCGCGATGGATGAAATCCCATGCAGCGCGTTCGGCAAGTGTCTTGGATTTGCCGTAGGCATTCACACCTGGTCCGTCGACGTTCGTCCATGTCGTCTCGTCGAACGGAGCGATTTGCGGCTTGTGCCCGTATCCGACAGCGACGAAGGAAGACGTTTGTACGACACGTTCGACACCGGCATCGCGTGCAGCGCGCAATACACGAAGCGCACCGTCGCGGGCAGGCACGATCAGTTCGTCTTCGTGCTTCGGAGTTGACCGGGGAAATGGCGAAGCAACGTGGTGCACACAGCGGCACCCGGCAACCGCTTCTGCCCAACCGGAATCTCGGGTGAGATCCGCGACAACAACTGTCAGTGCTTCCTGATGCGGCGTGCCGGCGTTCTTCAACATGGCGCGAACGTCAGCTTCGCGACCTAGCGAACGCACAGTTGTGCGCACGCGATATCCTGCGCGGAGAAGTTGGTCGATGCAGTGGATACCGACGAAGCCGGAACCGCCCGTGACAAGAACGAGGTCTTCACTCATGAGCCGATTATACCTAAATAGATCGAACGTTCATTCTAGTTCTTGGGCTCCCACCATCTTCCAAGTGCTTTCGGCAATCTCGCGCAATAGCGGCATGGCAATCTTTTTCGGCTGGTCAGCCAGGCGCAAGACAAGGCCAAGTGTCATTTCCTGAAGCACATCGACGGGCCACTCCTTCAGGACGCCCCCTCGCGATTTGCTGGAGAAGCGCTTGGCGAAAGCGGCTGCCCGCTTGTCCTCGCCCGCCTTTTCGGGGGCACAGGTGAAGCCGGCGTGCTCGTATTGCTCATAGAAGCGCATCTCTCGCTGATGCTTGCGGTAGAAGGTGTAGAAGCTAATGAAAATCTGAACGAACACCTGGCCGGGGTCCTGTTCGGGATCGAAATCGGCAAGGAAGGCCTCAATCTTAAGAGCGCGGATACGCTCGTACAGAGCCTGGATGATCTCTTCTTTACTGGAAAAATAGTGATAGATGACCCCCGCACTGGCCCCTGCGCGCGTGGCGATCAGGGACATGGGTGCATCGTGAAAGCCGCGCTCGACAACGATGTCGAGCATCGCATCGAGAATGGCATCACGCTTGGATGGTTTCGATTTTCGGGCCATGCTCCTATTGTTCCATGCTCACGTTCTCATGCAGCAGAAAAGTAACCATCAAGAGACGTGTGCCTTGTGAATGCTTATCCAGACTGAGGTAGCTCCTCACAAAGTTGGTAAGGGCTTCACAGCGACTTAGCAGCACTCAAGAGACGGTTGCAGAGATCGCCCGATCACTCGGCTACGACTCCGCGAGCGCGTTCACTAAAACCTTCCGGCGCAACACTGGTCAGTCTCCACGCAATCTTCATCAGGCTACTGTGCCCGCTATCCCCGCCCAATATCAAGCAACGGTAAACCGATAAACGCGGGCCATGCTGGGTCAATTGGCGATATCAGGTGTCCGCCGGATTGGTCTATTGATTATTTCGACTCCTGCTGCTTGCCACAACAACAGAAGCGGACGAGATTCTGCCAGACACTCGATCTTTTCTCGAACCCGTTGAAAAATGAGCTGGAGCGAACCACCTCTTGTACGGCTACAGACAAATAGCGAGTCCGTGACCACGCTCCTCAGCGCCCCAGATCGTCTAGGGATTCCGACACCGGCTCCGTGCCCGTCACGAGCAGGTATCGATTCGAGGAGTCTGCGGAGATCTCGCTGTTTCTCCGGCATAGGCATAGCCAACTCTGTGTAATTCTAATAGGTTATGGAGACGGTCCGTTCTCCTTTTTTGGATTACAGCCGCGCACAGCGGTGCGCGGCCAGCCCGTCGGGTGGGCCAAGGATGGCCTCACGCTGATAGCGGGAGCACCAACAAGGGCGGGAAGACGGGCTTTGGATAAAAGAAGGGCGGAGCCTGATCGCTCAAACTCCGCAAGGAACCCTGGTTTAGATGGCCTAAGCGGCTACCTTTTTGATCGGTTTAGGGGCGGATTTTGTCGGCTGTTTTGGTATGGCTTTCTTTTCCGCCTTGGCCTTCTCCTTCGCGGCGAACTCTTGCTTGACCGTGGCCGTGATTGCGGCCACGTCCACCTTGTAAAACTCGGCGGCATCGCGCAGAACGTGCGAGGCGTTGCCGCGCGAGGCCGTGAGCAAGATAACGGCCTCGACCACGGCGCGGCCCAGTGTGCTTTCGTCGGCGCGGCGAAGAAAGGCCGTGAACAGTTTGCCGATGGATTCGTTCTCCTTGGCTTTCTTGATGCCGTGCTCTTTGGCAAGGATCGCAGCGCGGTTCTCGTCCAGCAGGTTGACCATGCGTTCGGCAACAAACAGCAGGTCGCGTTTCATCAGCCGCACCGGGACCGCATCGCCAATCGCTGCCAGTACGCGCAAGCCGGTTGCGTTGGCGATTGCCTCTTCCCTGCGCCGCTTTTCCTGCTCGGCCTTGAACTGCGCATCGTTTGCGCTTGCGCCGTTGGCCTTCTTCGGGTGATGCACGGGGCAAGCGGGATTGGCACAAACCTTATGCAAGGTGCCAACGTCGCTGCCTTCCGTAACGATGGCGTCGGTGGCGAACTTGCACACCTTGAACTCCGGGCGCTTTGCCTCGTCATTGGACTTCGGCTTGTCGTCGCGGATGGCGGTGTATTTGTTACGGGGCAATACGGGGCTGCCTTCCTTCTGCGTTCCGTAAGCCGTGCTAATCTGCACAAGGTTGGGTTTTGCGGCAACGGTCTTCGCCACGTGCGCCGCGAGTTTTGCTTGGTAGCATTTGGGATCAACGCAGCGGTCCCCCTGCTTTCCAAGGTCGTCCGAGAAAAGCAGTTTGTTGTGCCCGGTGCGCTTGGGGCAGTCGGCGCAACTGCCCGCCGTGGGAACCAACTGTGCATCGCGCTTATCAAAGGGCGCGTCTTTCAGAACAAGCAACACATTCGATTCAATCCAGAATTGCAGATTGCGCACGGGCAGCAGAATCCGCGCGGGCTTCTGACTGCCGCCGTTGTAGACTTCCTTGAAGCAAGCCGAAAGCGCCTGTTGTTGAAGGTCGGACGGCAATTTGGCGAGTAGTAAGGCATGGCCCACGCCGATTTCATTAGCATAGAAGGCATCGACCGCTGCGGGCACAAGGTCAACCAATTTCATCCTCGAAGCCACGAACACGGGCGATTTGCCCACCCGTGCGCTGATCTGTTCGATGCTGTATTTCGGTTTAGCCAACGCCAAAAGCCGCGCGAACCCCTCGGCCTCTTCCATCGGGTGAATCTCGGCGCGAATCAGGTTTTCGACCAATTGCGCCTCGATCACTTCGGCGTCGGACAGATGGACGATGCGCACCGGCACGGTGGCAGATTCGGCCATCTGCGCGGCGCGGTAACGCCGTGCTCCGGCCACGATCTCGAAGCCGTTCTCGGTAAGCGGCCTTACCAATAGCGGCGACAATACGCCCTGGCTGCGAATCGATGCGGCAAGCTCCTTGAGAGCGGCATCGTCAAAGACGCGGCGAGGGTTGCTCTTCGATTCGTTGAGTTGAGAGAGCGGAAGGTCGCGGTATTCGGTTGCATTGATAACGGTCGTTTCCATTTTCGTATGCTCCTTTCGAGCGGTTAAAGGGTGAAGGCGCGCGGAGCGGCGACACGATGAGCTGTGGTCCGCTCCGCAGGGAGCGGACTAGGCACGAATCGACTGGTCCGTAAAGGCGTCGAGAAAACCTTGGTCGCGGATGTTCCTGTCCCACTGCCGCGCGAACGCTTCGTGCTGCTCGTACAGGTCGGGCACGAAAACGTAGTTCTCTCCGTCCCGATAGCGCGAATACTGCTCGACGCCTAGATAGTCATTCCTGAAATAGAAACTGGACAATCCCAAGCCGCAGAGCGGCGGTTTGGACAACTCGAAACACATCTCCGGGTCGCGCATCAGGTCGCCGTTCTGCTCTCCGTAGTGCACAATGGAAATCGAAGGCAGGTTCAGCGGCCCCGGCTCCGGCGTGGCCTCGATCACAAGGGCCATGTACGGCGGGTTCTCGATCTTGAGGTACAGAGTGGGCCGGTAACCCCCGGCCCGCTCCAAGATGCGAAGGATGGTCTGCATTACGCCACCTCCGCGATTGTGTCCTGCACATCCGGCGAAGATGCCGAAGGCGCATTCTGCATGGTGGCTGACTCCCCGGTGATGGCGTCGAGAATCACCGCAGAGGTGCGCTGCACGACTTCAAGGCTCTCGGCCAAAAGCACCGCGTTACCCGCGTACATCTGGATGTAGTCCGAAGAGGCTTTGCCCATCTCAAGGCCGATGGCCTGGCCCACGATGAAAGCCACGGCCTCGGCTTCTGTTTCGCGCACGGTGGCGGTGGTCATGGTGCGCCGGTCACTTTTGTGCAAAAGTTCGTGACCCGCCTCATGGACTAAAGTCACGAATTCCTCAGCCTTCGACTGGCCCGGCAGCAAGGCAATCTTTCCGCCATAGCTCACGCCGAGAGCGGGCGCGATGTTCTCGCTGTATTCGAGTGCGATATTCTGCGCATCGAGAAAAGCAATGAGCCGGTCGCGGTGCTCGCCCACGTCGCCGGTGATGTTGTGCTCGAACTCGGGCAGGTCTTCGCCCTCGGTCTGCGCCACATCGAAGACGTACACAGCGCGGAAGCCAATCAACACGGGCGCGGGCTTCTTCTCCCTATTCGTGTTCGGCTCCTGCTCTGCCGTGTCCTTTCTGCGCCGGTGTCCGACCATCGGGGCGAGAATCTGAATACCCTTTTCGCCACGTTTCACAAACCGGCCAAACTCTTTCCATGCGTGGAACCCGGCTACGCGCGTGGCGGTCGGGCGTTGCGAAGCACTCACACACTACGCATGTTTTGTTGACGGTTCACTATCTGCATCACCCGCTACATGGCCAGACAGTTACCGTGGTGCGAAGGTCGGTTTCATTTGGACCCCATCAGGTTCAGGTGGCTCTTTCGAGCGGTTACCAACTTGTGATTCCCGACTGGATGCTGGATGAAGAACGTTGCCAGGGGATGGAGGTCGTCGCACATCCAACCGTGGCACTGTCGGCGCTTTTAGCGCTTCGCTCACTCCTCGATGTACAACCGCCCGCCTCTTCTCGCCTCGGTCAGGTAGTTTCAGAAGCATCTTCGCCTGGAGGTGCTCATGAGTCCACCGCGCCAAAGAGTCTTTCTGTGGGAGATTCCCAACACGCCGGAGCTTCCGGAGACAGTGCAGGCAGACTGCCGGGAACTGCTCAGCCAAATACTGCTCGTAGCCGTGAGCGGAACAACAGAGGAGGAGAACGATGAGCGAGAAGATACAGCCGATCCACACGGAGCGTGAAGCCTGCGTTTATGTTCGACAGTCGTCGATGGGCCAAGTGCGCCATCATCTGGAGGGACAGCGACGCCAGTATGATCTGCGGGAGCGGGCGCAGTCGCTGGGCTTTCAACGTGTTGTCGTGATCGATGAGGATCTGGGCCGCTCCGGAACCGGAGCGGTGGAACGTCCGGGCTTCGGCCGGCTGCTGGACGCCGTTTGCTCGGGCCGCGTAGGCGCCGTGCTGGCACTGGAGGCATCGCGTCTGGCCAGAAACAACCGCGACTGGCACCATCTGATCGATCTTTGCGCCATGGCAGGCACGCTGGTCATCGATCATGACGGCGTCTATGATCCCTGCCTGCTGAACGATCGGCTTTTGCTCGGGCTGAAAGGCACCATGAGCGAATTCGAGATAAGCTTGCTCCGGCAGCGAGCCATGGAAGCCCACAGAGAGAAGGTGCGGCGCGGTCTGGTGCTGACGCAAGTGCCCGTCGGCTATATCCGCACGGAAGATGAAGGCATCGAGAAGACGCCAGATCGCCAGATACAAGAAGCCATCGCAGGCATCTTTCGCAAGTTCCGCGAACTGGGCAGCGTGCGACAGGTGTTGCTCTGGTACCGGGAAGAGAAGCTGCCGATCCCGGTGCTATCGCGCGAGACCGGCAACCGCAAGGTGGCCTGGGCCGAACCGATTTATCCAACCATCTTCGGCATCCTGAAGAACCCTACGTATGCCGGCGCCTTCGTCTGGGGCAGAAAACAGACCCGCACTTCCATCGTCGCCGGCCGCGCCCGTAAGACCCGCGGCCACGCTCGCCCACCGGAACAGTGGGAGGTGGTGATCCAGGATCACCATGAAGGTTATATTACGTGGGAAGAGTTTATGCGCAATCAGGAACAGATCCGATCAAACGCGGGATGGAATGCGCGCATGGGACAGACACAGGGCGCAGCTCGGAACGGTCCGGCGCTTCTCGCTGGCCTGTTACGTTGCGGCCGTTGCGGACGCGCTCTGCAGGTGACCTATACGAACAGCAAGCTGCATGGGCCCTTGCCACGCTATTGGTGCAGCGGCGACCGCAGCCGGCAGATGGTGCGCACCTGCATTACCTTCGCAGGGACACGCGTCGATCAGGAAGTTGCCGCCGAGGTTCTCGATGCCCTGCGGCCTGTCGGCATACAAGCGGCGTTCGATGCGCTGGAAAAGAGCCAGAGTCAGACAGATGAAAAGCGACGCTTGCTTGAACTCGCGGTTCAGAAGGCGCGCTATGAGGCCAGCCGCATCGAGCGGCAGTATCAGGCCACTGAGCCGGAAAACCGGCTGGTCGCCGCCGAACTGGAGAAGCGTTGGAACAACGCTCTGGCACAGGCCGCCGAGATGGAGCGCCGTCTGGACGAAGCCACCATCGCTGTGCCGCAGTTGACCACCGAACAACGGGAACATCTGTTCACGCTGGGCGATGACCTGGAGCGGTTGTGGGATCACCCGAACTCTCCTGCCACGTTGAAGAAGCGCATCCTCCGGACGGTGCTTGAAGAAGTCGTTGCGGACACAACAGATGATCCTCCCACGGTGCATCTCAAGCTGCACTGGGCCGGTGGCGTTCACACGGAGTTGACCGTGCGCAAGAACCGGACCGGCCATCACGATCACGTCAACTCGGAGGAAGTAACAGAGTTGATTCGTGAGCTGGCTCTGGTTTGTGAAGACAGCGCCATCGTCTCTATCCTGAATAGACTTGGTTATCGCACCGGCATCGGCAATACATGGACAGAGAAACGCGTACAGCACGTTCGCCACACCAAGGGCTTCCCGGCATGCCCGCCGCCGGAGCAGCGCCGCTGGATCACCATGCAGCAGGCAGCGGCTGCGTTGAAGGTCAGCGATGCCGTCGTGCGCAGGCTCGTTGCGCAAAAGACACTCCCCGCGAAACAGATCGTCAAGTTCGCTCCGTGGATGATCGAACGGGAGCATCTCGACCTTCCGGCTGTCCACAGAGCGGTCCGTCTGGTCCATACAGGCCGCCGCGCTCCATCGCGCGTATCCAGCGATGCGCAAGCCCGCATGTTTAGTAATCGCGAAGAGCAATTAGGCGAGATTTGATGATCCATTGTTACAGCGATTACTGAGCGCTTCCGGTCGCCCACCG
>CAWDPG010000001.1:0-455765 GCA_963804155.1 uncultured Acidobacteriaceae bacterium | reverse complement strand
CGAGTTCTCCACAACCCGACCGTCCGATTGCTTGCCCCCCTCCCACGGAACAGCTCTTCCCTCGGCATCGGCGATCTTCCCGGGAGAACCATTCCGTTCCACATGAAGGTGCTCCACAGCGTAATCGAGCGTTAAGCCTTACGGGGTACGGGCCAATGGCCTAAACCTGGGAATTCAGCGCGAGATTCCGCCGTTGACATTAATTGGGAGAGCTATGTGGTGGGTTGGACAGTTCGTCTCCCATGGACAGATGCGGGTCGCCGGCGTGCCGATCTTCCAGGGTCTCAGTTGCGCCGAGCGCACCGGCGCGGGCCGGCGGGCAATTTGCCCGCTGGTTGACGAAGCCCGGTGATCCGCGGTCTGCGGGGTTTACACCACTGCCCGGTATGCAGTTGTAAACTTATCCCCTCCTTACACTTTCGGCTGTCCTCATTTCCGCATTAAATGCATAGGTTCAACAAATCCAATCAGGATGTCTTCCCAAAGAAGTGGTGTGGCGGAAGGCAACAACGACCAATTCGGCTGGCCTGGGAAGACGAGAATGGCCGGCGCGTTGAACCGAATGGCCGCAAGCTGAGCAGGAGGCTTTATGAAGACGTTTTGGAGGGTGTTGCTGCTCTTTGTCTGTGCATCCACCGTTTTGTGGGCACAAGTCGATCGCGGCACAATTACCGGTGTGGTGACGGACCCCACGGGAGCCGTACTTCCCGGGGTCAATGTGAGCGTGGTCGAATCTCAAACCGGGGTTCGCTACGAGGGCGACACAACCAGTGCGCAGGGCGTTTATCACGTGCTGAACCTGCCGGTTGGCAGGTACATCCTGACATTCTCGAAGGATGGCTTCAAGACCTATCTGCGTTCCGGCGTGACCGTTTCAATGTCGCAGAACGTCACGCTCGACGCAAAGCTGGAGATCGGCAATCGGGTGGACAGCGTGACGGTGACGGGCGACGCGGCGTTGCTGGACACGGAGGACGCTACGTTGGGCAGCACGGTTTCGGGCGATGAGCTCAACAACTTGCCCCTGACCGCCCTGGGAGGGCGCGACGCACGCCTGTTTGGGCGGAGCATCGTTGCCACCTTCAGCACCGTGCAGGGGGCGAACCAGGGCTACAACAACAGCATCGCCGGCTCCCAGATCGCATCGATGTCCACTTCGGTGGACGGGACCAGTTCGGATGCCGGAATCTTCGGCACCGTGAATGCGCCCGGCCAGGACGCGATCAGCCAGTTCCAGGTGCAGACCAGCGGCATCACCGCCGGCGCGGCTCAAACCGGCGGCGGCGAGCTGATGTTTGAACTGAAGTCGGGAACCAACAGCCTGCACGGCAGCGCTTACGGGTTCATGGCCAACAAACAGCTCAACGCCAATACGTGGGACAACAAGTACTTTCTGTCCCAATGTACGGTCGGCGACACGGCATGTGAAGCCAGCTACGCGCGCGCTCCCGACAGTTATAACGACTGGGGCTTCAGCGCAGGCGGGCCGATCTGGAAGAAGCACACGTTCATCTTTGGAGCGTATGAGCACTACCACATCCTGAATCTGACCGCTCCGGCGGAAAGCGCGACCGTTCCGACAGCAAAAATGCTGGGCGGGGATTTCAGCGAACTGCTGAGCGCAGTGACGACCAACCCGCTGACGGGAGCGGCCTGCACCGCACCATGCGACTCGGGGCAGAAGGATGCCTCCGGCAATCCCATCTACTTCGGCGCCATCTTCAATCCCCTGAGCCCGGGCAACGTATTCCCGGGAAACATCGTTCCCTCCACGGATATCAGCAGCGAATCGAAGAAGATCCTGCAGATTTATCAGCAGGATTATGTGCCGGAGAACGGCAACCTCGTCAACAACTACTGGGGTTTCTCGGGATTTGGCTCGAACCCTGTGGATACAAGCTATCACCTCGATCTCAAGGTCGATCACACCTTTTCCGAGCGGAACCACGCCAGCGTCTCCTACAACCGTTATCAGGAGACCCCGATCGTCCCGCAGGGGCTTTGGCAGCATGGCACGAGCGACGGCGGACCGCTTACGTTCAGCTACCTGCAGGGAACGCGAAGCTGGCAGATCCGGGTGCAGGATTACCACACCATTACCGCCAACCTGGTGAACTTTGCCTCGGTCGACTACAACTACTGGCTGCGCTGGGATAGCGCCTCGCATTCGGTTAACGATAGCGCACTCGACTTTCCCACAAGCAGCACAGGCGCCAATAACTTTCCCTATACAACGTTCGGCGGCAACAACATTGCGGGCGAATCGTCGATTGGATCCACCGACGCCGATCATCTGCCGTATTACCAGGGCCACTACAAGGACGAGCTGTCATGGGTACGCGGGCGTCACGTATTCAAGTTCGGCGGCGAGTTCATTCCCTATGGGGCCAACAGCACCGAGGCCGACGGCACTCTGTCATACGGGTTCAACTCCAACACCGGCGAGTCGCTCGGCATCAACAACACTCCGCTGGCAAGCGATGTCGGCTTCGGCTTTGCCAACTTCGAACTGGGCGAAGTCGGCTCCGCCTCCAAGGCCGTGGGCGGGCACCTGCACGGACGCCGCAAGGGATTGAACTTCTATACGGAAGATACGGTCAAACTGACATCCAAGCTGACCGTTGACGCAAGCCTGCGCTGGGATTTCAACACCGCTTGGAAGGAAGTCAACGGCCAGTGGTCGAACTTCGTTCTGGACGCGGTCAATACCAGTTGGACTCCGCTTAAGGGCGACTATCAGTATCTGTCCAACGGAAGCCAGTCGTTCGAGAAGAACCAGGATTGGCGCCTCTTCTCCCCGCACGCCGGCGCGTCCTACCAGATAAGCAGCAAACTGGTTGCGCGCGGCTCCTGGGCGCTGTCCTATGTCCCATTGGGGATTAACCAGTGGGGTGGCGCTCCCTTCGCCGGGGAAGCCTCATTCGGATACGTGGGCCAGGACATTATGCCTGCCCCTGCAACCGCTGTTGATGCCATCTATCAATGGGACGGAGGCTCCACTTATCCCGGTAACTATACGGCGCCGACGCGCAACCCGAACGCCAACATCGCCTGCCCGTGGTGTACGATCTCGGTCGATCCGGACAAGCTCGATCTGGGTCACACGAACAACTGGAGCATGGGCGTCGAATACGAAATCACCAAGAACACAGTGCTGGATGTGAACTATATGGGCAATCGCGGCGGACACCTGCACGACGGCAGCGACGACCCACGCAACTCGCCCACCTGGAACAGCTACCAGCCGATGCTTACCAGCACGTGCACCGCAGCCAGCTACAGCTACACCGGCTCGTGCGCCGGCATGTCCGTCTTCACGTCGGCGGATGCCGCGGCGGCGGGCGTTACCTGGTATCCATTCATGACCACGATGACCAACAACCCGACCAGCTATCCGGCCACCGCGCCACTGCTCCAGTATCCGCAAACCTTCAACAGCGGAATCTACTTTACCGATTCGGCAATCGGAAGCAGCCACTACAACGCCCTGGTTACGGAGGTGAAGCGGCGCGCGAGCAATGGACTGAGCATGGACCTGAGCTACACGTTCTCGCGGGAAGCGGGCAACGTGAATCGCGGCAACGGCAATTTTGCCGAGAACTGGGGAGGCAGCGATGTCTACCAGGATCCTTATTCCATGGATCAGATGAAGAACCTGATCTCGCCCAATGACGTTCGCCACGAAGTGAAGGGATATGTTTCCTATGTTCTGCCTTTTGGCAACGGCCACCGCTGGCTGCCGGGCAAGAATTCCATTGTCAACCAGGCGGTGAGCGGGTGGACGTTTGCGACGGCGGTGGACTACCATGCGGGCCAGCCGATGAGCGCCATCCGGCCCAGCTTTTGGAGCTATCCGAACTGGAGCACTGCCTATGTGAATGTGTCGACCGCGCCAGGCGCTCTGAAAAACCACTTTACACACCTCGATCTGAACAACCTGAGCGATCCCAGCAACCAGTTCTTCGATCCGGCCGCCTTTAGCGACTTGCTTGACTCCAGCGGCAACTACCTTGGCACCCTTGGCAATTCGCCGCCGTTCTTCGAAAACTGGAGGGGATGGGCCTACTACAACGAAGACCTGAGCATTCTGAAAAAGTTTTCGTTCCACGACGGCCGCTACAGGGCTACGCTGCGGTCGGAGTTCTTCAACGTGCTCAACCGCCACCAATGGGGAGGTCCGAACGATTGGGACTACAACTGCTGGGAGTTTGGCCAGGTGACGAGTGTGAGCGGAAACAGAACCGGCCAGCTGGGAGCGCGCTTTGAATGGTAAACTCGACGGCAACATAGAACGCTAACCGGGCCGCGCGGACAGCTATAACATGGCTGTCCGCGCCTCGTCTGCGGCAGAGGCTGTCGCCCGCCGTCCAGCAGTTACATTGATCCATCCCGTGCTGAGTTGTACCGGAGTTAGAAATGCCAACTTGCGATACCGAACGCGAAATGCATTGGAGCCATCTGCTTTCGTATCGCGCTTGTTATCGGATGCTGGGATTCCTGATCATCCCGGTGGCTGCTTCCGGTTACGCCCAGGCTCCTCAAGTGAGTTCCAGTTCCGTTGCTGATGAAAGGCAGGTGCAAGTCCAAGCCGCGGATCCGCTCGAGCGCGCGCGGCTGCTGCTCAACACATCGCGCTGGCAGGACGCGGCGCCCTTGATCAAGACCTATCTCGAGAGCCATCCCGATTCAGCCGCCGCGCACGCGCTCATGGGACTCGTTCTGTATCGCCAGCATCAACCGCGCGCATCCATGGCTGAATACCTGCGCGAATCGGAGTTGGCGGATCTGTCCGCCTTCGACCTTCGCATCTTTGCGCTGGACTGTGCGGCGATTCCCGATCTGCCGGAGGCGGAGAAATGGCTGCAGCGGTCCATCGAGAAAGACGATACCGACCCAGCGACCTGGGAAGCATTGGGCCACGTCCGTTTCGCTTCGCAACAGTATGAAGCCGCAATCGATGCACTTGGGCACACATTGCTGCTGGCGCCGCGCACCGTTTCGGCAGAGTCTCTGATGGGGCTGGCAAACGAACGGCTGGCGCGGCCCGACGCGGCGGAGCAGGCCTATCGCGAGGCCATTCAATGGCAGGCCGGCAGCAAAGAGAAGGATGCTGTTCCATTCATCGGATTGGGCCGTGTGTTGATTGCGGACAACAAGCCGGAAGACGCGATCCCCTGGCTGCGGCAGGCGGCAAGTATTCCGCCGCCCTCTTCCGAGACCCACGAACTGCTCGGACAGGCGTATTCGAAAACCGCGCGAGGGGAAGAGGCAGCAAGAGAGCTGGAGACCGCCATTCACCTGCAGCCGGATAGCGCCCGTTTGCATTTGATGCTGGCCCGGATCTACCGCTCGCTTGGAGATAAGGAAAAGGCCGATTCGGAACTCAGGCTGTATGCCCGGTTGAATGGGAGCGGTGCTCAATGACGGCCCCATGGCGCGGCGGCAACGGCGCGGTTCCGCTGCGGAGCTCAGGTTCCGTGCGATGGATGGCCGCATTAGTGCTGGCCGGCGTTGCGTTGTGTGGAACGCCCTGGATGCAAGCGCAGAGCTGCGACCCGGCTTCAGGAATCAGTTTCGCGGAAAGCGCGGAAGCCGATGGAGTCGACTTCCATCACCATGCCAACCATACATCGATGAGTTATCCGCTGGAGGTAATGGGGTCGGGCGTGGCGCTCTTCGATTTCGATAACGATGGGCGGCTCGATATCTTCTTTGCCAATGGCGCCTCGTTTCCCGATCCCAATCCGGCGAAGGAAGTCCCGCGCAAAACCGGGCCCACCGATTGGAATCGTCTTTATCATCAAAGACCAGACGGGAGCTTTGAAGACGTAACTCAGAAGGCCGGCCTTTCCGGCGAAGGCTACGGAATGGGCGTAGCCGTTGGCGACTACGACAACGACGGATTCGACGATCTGTTTGTCGCCGGGTTCCCGGAAAGTCATCTGTATCATAACAACGGCAATGGAACCTTTACGGATGTCACAAAAGAGGCAGGCGTGGCCGGCGCCGGATGGGCCACCAGCGCGGTTTGGGTGGATCTCGATCAGGATGGTTTTCTCGACCTCGTCGTGCTTCGCTATTTCAAGTGGAACTTCGACGATACCTTTTGCCCCACTCCGGATGGAAAGAGGAGTTATTGCGATCCCAAGGCATTTCCCGCAATCGCTCCGCTGGTCTATCACAACGACGGTCACGGCCACTTTGAGGAAATGGGGCAGAAACTGGGCCTTGCTAAGCCCGGCAAAGGTCTGGGGGTCGCAATTGCGGACTACGACCGCGACGGAAAGATCGACCTATTCATCGCCAACGATGGCATGGATGAGTTTCTCTACCGGAACAAGGGTGACGGGACCTTTGAAGAGACAGGGCTGGCCGCCAACGTAGCCACCGACGAGAACGGGAGAAACTTTGCCGGAATGGGTGTGGTCTTTCAGGATATTAACAACGATGGCATGCCGGATATTGTCGTCGGCGATCTCGCGCTGCAAACCTATTCGCTCTATCTGAATCGTGGCGATGGAACCTTCGATTACGCGAGCGCCGCGACCGGCATGAACCGATTGACCATGGCGCATTCGGGCTGGGGGGTTCAGGCCATTGACGTGGACAACCACGGATGGAAGGATCTGATTGCCGCACGGGGCCACGTGAATGTGGATATTCAAAAAGACAATCCACATCTGCGATACCTTGAGCCACCCGCGCTGTTGCGTAACACCGGACCCGGATTCGAGGACATCTCTCTGTGCCTGGGCGAGATTGCCGGCGTGCCTTTTGCGGGGCGCGGGCTAGCCACGGGCGATTTGAATAACGATGGCTTGATCGATGTGGTGATGTCCAGCAACGACGGGCGGGCCTTCGTGCTGCACAACAAGACCAGAACGGCGCATCACTGGATCACGATCCAGTTAGTGGGCGGGCCCAGCAACCGCGATGGAATCGGCGCTGAAGTTCGGGTAACGACCGCAAGGTCATTACAGGCCGCCACCGTGACGACCGGCGGAAGTTATGAGTCTTCGAGCGATAAGCGCGTCCACTTTGGCCTGGGCGATGAAGAGTCGGTTCGGTCCGTGGAGATTCATTGGCCGTCGGGTGCGAAGGAGACGGTTCATGTGCCCGCTGTAGACCGCTTTTACACCATCACTGAAGGCAAGGGGATTACCGCGATGTCGTGCAGCGATAAGCCCTGCCCGGCAACGGCATTGACTGCACTAGCCAATCCGGCTGGTGAGCACACACCAACGACAGGAAGCATGCAAACCCTTCAGCACGCCGCTGTTGGCGGGCAAGCTGGACGGTGAGGAGCGAGCAATTATGGAAGAGTTTCAGTTAGCGGCGGGGGGCAGAGAGGCTTTAAGTGCAATCGAAGAACGTTCTGCACGCCTCAGCCGCCGCAATGTGCTTGGCGGCCTGGGCGCCGCTGCGCTATCGCTGGCGTTGCCCAGATCAACGGCGGGGCAGCAATCCCCAATCAATCGCAGCCGGATCGAGGAGATACTGAGGCCGCTGCTTGTAACCAGGAACCCGGCGTTGTGGAAATTTGCAGTCAACGTTTATGAGCACTGTATCTTTGACAGAATACAGGGGGCCGAACCTCCGCTGAGGCATCCGTGGCTTGTGCCAGGCGGCATCTATGTGGGCCAGTGGCTGTGGGACACTACGTTTCTTACTGACTTGGCCGCTATTCTTCCCGACCAAAGGGATTTCATCCGCGGCATCTATGCAAACTACTGGGAGTTTCAAGAGAGATGGAACCGGACCAAGCCGGACTATGCGCAGGGAATGGTTGCCAATTTCATTGCTCCGGACAGCGGTCCACCGGGCTTCACCGGCAGGGACTGGCTATCGTTCCCCGCTTATTCACAGGCGCCGTTGCTGGCCTGGGGCGTGGAACGGGTTTACAAGCGCAACCACGACCTGGAACTGGTGCGCGCGGCCCTGCCGCACCTTGAAGCATTTCACAACTGGTACTGGCGCGAGCGCGATCTGGACGGCGTTGGGTTGGTGACCGTCGGAGTTTATGACGGCGTTGTTCAACATGCGCGTTATGAAACTTACGACAACGAAGTGGATCTGGACACACTGAAGCTCACTCCGCATCCGAGGCGTCGTACAGGTGCACAGAATGGCCCCTGGTACGGCGACATTTACATCCCAGCCAACACCGGATATCTGCTGCTGTCTGAGCAGTGCCTTATCCGTTTGGCCGAGGCTGCCGGAGACCAGGCGCTTGCCGCCCGCCGCCGCCCAATTCTTGCCAAGGGCATTGAGGCCATGCGCTTTCACATGTGGGACGAGAAGCAGGGATGTTTTCTGGCTGTTCGCCGTGACGGACTGCGCAAGCTGGAAACAGCGACCATTGGCGGGATGGTTCCCTTGCAGGCGGGGATTCCGACCGCGGGACAGGCTGCGCGCATGGCCCTGATGCTCGCCAGCCCTCACTGGAGCACGCCTGTGCCGCTGCCTTCCGTGGACCGGCTCAATGCGGAATACAAGAGTTGGGGCTATTGGCGGGGAGATGTGTGGCCGGCAGTTGTCTTTCAGACGCTGGAGGGTCTTGCGAACTACGGACATCGCGATCTTGTCGGCCGGCTTGCCGGACGGTTGCTGGACAATGCCATCAGAGTGGGCGTAAGTGAACACTACGACTCGCAGACAGGAGCCCCCTTGGGCGTGACGAACCTTGGCATGTCGGCCGTGTTGCTTACGATGGCGCTTGAAGGATTGAGCCCGCGCCACCAAATCCGCATGGCCTGAAAGACGGGCCGCGCCAGCGCGTGAAAGAAGGAATCATTCAGTAACTCGTGTTGCAGGAACTCGTAATGTCTCCTGATTCCGTTGCTGGTGAAACGAAGCGATTGCACTTTGTTATTCAAGGAGAGTAAGACCATGCACGAATCCCGATCGATGACCGTAGCGATCTGCCTTAGCTTCTTTGCGCTGGTATGTGGCATGCGAGTTGCTTCAGCCCAGGGACCTGTGCCCGATAGTCCGGCCATCGAGCAGCGCGTCGATCAGATGGTAGCCAAGCTCACTCTGGAGCAGAAGATCCGCCTGATCGGCGGAGAAGACAGTCTGTTCATCCGCAGCGAGCCCGCGGTGGACTTCCCGCGATTGAAGATGTCCGATGGACCTGTGGGTGTGCGCGCGTGGGGACCGGCAACCGCATTTACCGCGGGCATCGGGCTGGCTGCAACGTGGGATCCCGAACTGGCCAACCGCGTCGGCGCCGCGATCGGCCGCGATGCCCGCTCGCGCGGCGTCGACATTCTGCTGGGGCCGGGAGTCAACATCTATCGAGCGCCCATGGCGGGAAGGAACTTTGAGTACCTTGGCGAAGACCCATTTCTCGCCTCGCGCATGGTCGTGGGCTACATACGCGGAGTGCAGGACGAGGATGTGATTGCGACTGTGAAGCACTTTGCCGCCAACAATGAGGAGTATGACCGGCACAACGTCAGTTCGGACGTTGACGAGCGGACGCTGCGCGAGATCTATCTGCCGGTGTTTGAGGCCGCGGTGAAGGAAGCCGGCGTGGGTGCGGTCATGGATTCCTACAATCCGATCAACGGAGAGCACGCCACGCAGAACTCGCATTTGAACAACGAGATTCTCAAGAAGGAGTGGGGCTTCAGCGGGTTTTTGATGTCGGATTGGGGTTCTACGTACGACGGCGTGGCGTCAGCCAACGGCGGCCTCGACCTGGAGATGCCCGATCCCAACTTCATGAACGCGAGGACCTTGATTCCCGCGGTGCGGGATGGCAAGGTTGCGGAGCCGGTGATCGACGACAAGGTGCGCAGAATTTTCAGAACCGCCATTCGATTCGGCTTCATCGATCATGAGCAGAGGGATGACTCGATTCCGGCCTACAGTCAGGAAAATCGCACGATCGCTCTCGAGGAAGCGCGCGAAAGCATCGTTCTGCTGAAGAACGACGGGGCGCTGCTTCCGCTGGATATCGACAAGGTGAAGACAATCGCCATTCTGGGTCCCGACGCCTGGCCCGCGGTAACTGGCGGCGGCGGCAGTTCGCAGATGACTCCATTCTTCGCTTCGAGCCTGGTGACGGGACTGAGCGACTACTTTGCCGGGAAGGTGAAGGTCCTCTACGCGCGCGGCGTTCCAGCGATGGACGAGATGCTGGGGAATACGAGTTTCAAACTGCCGGAGAAGATTGCCGCGGCGGAACTATCGGCGGCGCAAGGTCACGGCGTGATGGTAGAACAGTTCGACAATGCGGAGTTCTCCGGCACTCCCGTTGTAACCAGGTTTGTCGATCACGTGGATTCTATTTTGTACCCCGACCCCCGCAGTTCCCGCAACCCAAGGGTCTGCGATACTCGGCGATGTTCACTCCACCCAAAGATGGGACCTATATCTTTCTCGCCACAGCCGGCGGGGGTGGCGCATACAACCTCTATGTCGATGGCAAGCTGCAGATTGCCCAATTGTCGCGCGAAGGCATTGAGCCTCTGTGGGTGGAATTGGCGCTGAAGGCCGGCCATCCGGTTGCCGTCCGGATGGATTACCAGCCCAACGGATCGACGCCGCAGGCTGGCCTCGCAATTCGCTCCATCGACGACTTAGTCACTCCCGAGGCACGCAGGATTGCAGCGATGGCCGATGCGGTAGTTGTGGATGCGGGATTTGATGGGTCAACTGAATCCGAAGGCTTTGACCGAACCTATACGCTTCCGTGGGGGCAGGACGAACTGATCGAAACCGCACTTTTGGCTAATCCGAAAACGATTGTCGTGCTGACCGGCGGCGGCGATGTGGACACACGCCGATGGATTGGGAAGGATGCGGTGCTGCTGCATCAGTGGTATCCCGGCCAGGAAGGCGCAACCGCACTGGCCGAAATCCTGTCTGGCGCACGCTCTCCGGAAGGCAAGCTGCCAATTTCTTTTCCGCATAGATGGGAAGAGAATCCCACGCATGACAACTACTACCCTTCCCAGGCCGCGCCAGGCGCTACGCCGCACGTCCGCTATGCAGAAGGCGTATTTCTTGGCTATCGCTTCTTTGTCAGCGCCGGTAAGAAACCGCTCTTCCCGTTTGGATTCGGGCTTACCTACACAAGCTTCGCATTTTCGAACCTGAAGGTTACGTCTACAGTCACCGGCGGTCATCCATCGGCGCAGGTGTCTTTCGACGTGACGAACACTGGGAAGGTGGCCGGCGCCGAAGTTGCTCAGTTATATATCGGCGATCCTTCTGCCAGGATCGAGCGGCCCAGAATTGAGCTGAAGGGCTTCAAGAAGGTCCGTCTTGCGGCTGGGGAGAAGCAGCATGCGAGCATTTCTCTCGACGAACGTTCTTTCTCTTACTGGGACACAGGCGCCGGGCAATGGCGCTGGGATGGAGGCAGTTTTGTCGTCGCCGTCGGGGATTCCTCGGAAAACATCCCGTTGATGGCGAAGTTCGAGTTGAAGAAGTAGGAGTGGCAGGCCCACGGAGGAGAACGCTGTTTCCTGCGCTGTCAGTTTGACCATTTGGATGTTCGCAAGAGGAGAAGGATCCATGTTCCGATTGAAGCCCAGTATGGGTGGTTTGGTCTTCGTTTGTGCGGCCTTGCTGTTCTTTCCGGCCGGCTTCGCCCGCAGTTCAGGCGCGCACGGCCGACAGTTGACGGCCGCTGCCGGCAGGAGCGGTACGCTCGTCTGGAGCGACGAATTCAACGGTCCCAACGGGAGCTTGCCCGATCCCGGAAAATGGACCGTTGTGGAAGGCGGCTCGGGATTTGGCAACGGTGAACTGGAATCCTATACGGATCGCCCCGACAATATTCATGAGGAACAAGGAAATCTGGTCATCACCGCCAGAAAGGAAGCGCACACGGGGCCGGATGGCGTTGCCCGTGCTTACACGTCGGCGCGCATCCAAACCAAGGGACTGTTTGAGCAGAAATATGGCCGAATCGAGGCCCGAATCAAGCTGCCGGCAGGGCAGGGAATCTGGCCGGCGTTTTGGATGATGGGCAACGACTACGAATCGGCGGGATGGCCGAACTGCGGCGAAATCGACATCATGGAGAACGTCGGCTTTGAGCCCTCCGTCGTTCATGGCAGCCTGCATGGTCCAGGGTACTCTGGAGGCCAGCCCCTGTCCGGCACATTCACGCTGCCCGAAAAGGCGAGATTTGGCGACGGTTTCCACCTCTTCGCGGTGGAATGGGAGCCTCGCGAGATCCGGTTCTACGTGGACGATAACCTTTACGAAACACAGAGCATGGACAGCATTCCATCCAGCAAGCATTGGGTCTTCGATCACCCGTTTTACCTGCTGTTGAATGTTGCTGTGGGCGGACACTGGCCGGGGAATCCCGATGCGACAACGTCATTTCCGGTGAGCATGCTGGTGGATTATGTGCGAGTGTATCGGTTCGACGACGATGGGGAGAATAGATAAGCCAGAGCCGGCGTTCCGCTCGATTCATGCACGGGTTGACGCCTGCGCTGCTTCAAGCAGGGCCGCTGTAGGAACTTCAATTTGGTTGCGGCAGATGCTATGATTCCCTTGCATGAATCTCAGGGTTAACGTCGGCAGCGCCAGCACCGAAGTGCTTCAGGCAGCTTCGGTCGAGACTTCAGGTTGTTGCATTTGACGTTGCCGGTATGGCGCGGTGGACGAGAATGCATGTGGGTGCGTCGGACGATGCCGGGGGCAAGCATGCGGACCTTGAGAAACTCCGCATAGCCGCCTCCGCCCCGGATTTTCAGGAAGAGAAGCTGGAACTGGAATGGGTGCTGCGGCACCCGGAGATCAGCCGCTCGGCAAGCCTCGTGCGCTTCCTTTCCTTTGTCTGCAACAAGTATTTCGAAGGCGAATCCAAGGACATTCGGGAATACGCGATTGCGGTCGAAGCCCTGGGCCGCAAGGAGTCCAATTTCGATCCCCATGACGATCCGATCGTCAGAGTAACCGCGCGCACGCTTCGCAAGAGGCTGAAAGAAATCTATAAGGGCGAGGGCCAGGGACATCCGGTGCGGATCGTGCTCCCGCTTGGGCATTACGTCCCCCATTTTATCCGTGCCGGAAACAGAGCAGCGGATGGCGCTTTGCCGGCGGAAGAGAACGCGATCGATCCGGGGCAAATGGAGGGCGCGGCCCCGAGCAGTAACATTGCTCCTGCTGCCCCGGTGGAAGACGCCGGGAGCGCGGAACGGCGGTCATTCAAGCGATGGCTGGCGTTCGCCGTGAAGCGGCGTGCAGTCTGGATTCCTGCCTCCATGGTGCTGGCCGGGACAGCGATCTTTTTTGTAGGGGTCTCGGTTGGCCGGCGTGAGATTCAGCCACGGCGCTCCGCCGGCGATTCGCTCAAATGGGGAGATCCGGTCTGGAGCGACGAATTCGATGGGGCCGTACAACAATTGCCCGATCCATTGAAATGGAGTTACGACCCGGACAATCAAGGCGACGTGGTAAGCCGGAAACAGCCAGTCTATTGCTCGCCAGTGGACGGACGCGCGCGGGAGTGCGACCCGCGCCACCCAAACGTCTTCCTGGACGGCGCCGGGCATCTTGTTCTTCGCGCCCAAAGGAGCGGCAACGGGATCTGGACATTGGGGAGGATCACCACCAAAGGCCTGAAGAACTTTCAGTTTGGGCGAATCGAAGCCCGAATGAAGCTGCCTGTCGGCGCGGGTTTGTGGCCCTCCTTCGTAATGGTTGGCTCGGATAAGGACACCGTGGGCTGGCCTGCTTCCGGTTCGATCGACGTTGTCGAAAACGTAGCACTGGTTCCCGGCACCAACGGGCTCGGTCCGGCCATGATCCGCTCGACGCTGCACGGCCCAAGATACTTCGGCGGCAATGGTTTATGGCATGACTTCAGACTCCCGAATGGAGGAAGGGTCGACGACGCAAGCTTCCACACCTACGGGATCATCTGGTCGCCAGAGATGATTCAGTTCTATGTGGACGATCCGGCAAACATATTCTTCGCTCAGAATGCCAGCGATCTTCCGGAAGGCGGTGAGTGGGTGTTCGATCGCCCCTTCTTTCTCGTGATGAGTCTTGCGGTAGGAGGCGAGTGGCCAGGCGATTCGGACGCCACCACCCCAAACCCCGCCGACGTTTTGGTGGACTACGTCCGTGTCTACAAGATTCCCAATGTTCCGGCCCCCAGCATCAAATGGCCGTCGATGGAGGTGAGGTGCGGTTCTTCCGCCTCAAGCACAGTGTCGCTGATTGCGCCAAGCTACGCCGGCCGTGTGCATCTAACCTGTTCCACCGATAAGCCGTCCGTGGCTTGCTCGTTGGCCACCTCGATTGTGAATTTCTCCGACACGCTGGCCCAGGAGGACACACTGACTATCTCCACCGATCCTTTCACCGAGAAAGGCAGGGTCGTGGCGTCTCCGGGACGTTACAACGTGACGATTGTGGCTACGACCATCAGCGGGGATCGGTCGCAGGTGACGGTTCCCTTCGACGTCAAGAATGGCGAGTAATCCCCAGCGTTGTGCCTGTCCCTCTCTGCACGCTCTTGACCCAGTGGCACGTGTTAACCACACACAAGAGAAACGGTATTTCGATATTCTCAGCGGGAGATGCTGCGCACAGCCACCAGCGACGACGTTCCTGGCACCGCGTTTTCGACCGTTGTCGTGATTAATGCCTCAAAGTACGGCGGGAGCGTCTTGTGGTCGGGAGAAACGGCGAGGAGGGCTCTGCGGAGTTCGGCCATGCTGTCGGGATTCATGAGATATTCGATCGCCGCTTGCGAACCCTGAGTGTAGATACCGTAAACGAGCAGAACGCGGTTGTCCTCCTTCTCGTTGGGGAGCATGAGAATGAGAGCATAGTCGCGGGTCAGTTCGTTCGTTACCGGATCGAATTCTGGCCTGTAGATCGGTTTCTCCCCAGACTGAGGCTTCCGGTTGAGAATCACGCCGCTCTGCAAGTGAAAGTCCTCAACGTCGAGAAACACGCGGCCGCTCCATGTCTGGCTCCCTCCAAGCAGGATGGCGTTTCCATTCTTGATCTGCTCGAAATTGACCAAGCGCGAGGGCTGGACTCTACACGTGTCACCGCTCCTCAAAAACATTTCGCAGAGGCGGACGACAGCAAGAGATTCACCGACCGAGGTGAAATCGGTCAGCGAAGGGACGAATACGAACCGCTTCAATTCACGGAAATGAATGGTGTCGCGGAACTCAGGAAGGCTCGATTTTGGGATCTCGTGTCCCTGGGCGAGAGTTTGCGCGCTGTCGCCGTCGTGTGCGGCGCGCAGAATGGGATGGTTGGGAATGACGATCAAGGGGGCAGTGGCCGGAGGCAGAAACGGCCTCCAAAACCATTCCAAATCATTGGGCAAAGCGCCGGCCGCAGCCTGAGTAGGAGCTTGCCTGGCGTTTTGTCTGAGCGCGACGGCCAAGAGAATTCCCAGAACACTGCAGACGACGGCAAGAGTAATGGTGACGGCCCAATGGAGCCGCGATCCCGCCGGTGGAAGATCCGCAGGGGGCGCCGCAGGCTCCCTCGATTCCGGGGCGGCAAGCGTGCTCCGGCTGAACACCGGCACATAATGCCCCGAGGGCAGATCGACGCGCAGCACGTTCTGGCTGCCATTCTCCTCGTAATACTTCTTGAGCGCCCGGCGGATTTCGTGCGCCTGCACGCGGACGATCGGGTCCTCCTGCGGATCGAAGCCCTCGCCGCGATCGTAGACTTCGACGCCAATCAGGTACTCGTTGATCTTGTCGCCGTTACCCTGAAATGCCTGCTCGGCAACGAATTCCAGAAAACGGCTTCTCTTGGGAGCGCTTGCAAATTGTTTGCTTTGCAGCACGCGGCGCAGCTCATCCCGCTTCTCGAACAGTGAGAGCGACACGGATTGAGGAGGCGAGTCTTGGGCGGGCACGGCCATGAGTCTGAACCCGAATTTGTTAGGCGAAGCAGAGAGAAATCAACGATTTGCTGGATGCTAGCACCGTGACGCAGCGGGCGTCAATTGCGTAAACGGGTGCGATTTGTGAAGGCATTAACCGTTATAGATGTGGTTAATTGCCGTTATCTGTGTGCGCGATACGGCCGGTCAATTCAACATCCCGTCGCGGATTCTCGCCGGCGGGACTTCCCCCGGACGGCTCCTTTCAGCATTCCGGCTTTCCCCACCTGCCATACCCCTGTCGGCTCGGCGCGTCATTTGGCGCAACCCGGTTCCAACCGACGAAAAAGACTCCGTACTTGCCCCGATTTCACCAAGTTCCCATTTCTTAACCCCCGACATAACTATCATTACCTTTCGCCGCGGCTTCGCCGGACATAGAAAGAGTGTGGGTTTCCGACCGCGGCTGAAGTCTCGCGGGCTGGCCACGCGCCCATCGGGGAGCACGAGAATGCCGCAGATGTTGAGGCTGACGGGTCTTTCGCTTTTGGTCTTCATCTCGCTTTTATTTCCAGGGGCCGCCAGTTCGGAGGATATCCGCCTGGTCGTCGTCAAGCGGCATTTGGGGCCTGTGCTGACCCTACGCAACGATGGCGCTGAGGGGAACAAGTATGGATTCGAGGGCGGGCGGGTGGTGAAAATCCGCGAAACCTATCATTTGTTCACGTCGGAGATGGCCGGCGACCCGCACTGGGTCAAGATGAGGCTGGCGCATTGGACGAGCGCAGACCGAATTCATTGGAAGAGGTTGGCGACGCTGTACGAGTCGAGCGGCGATTTCACCGGCAAGGATCCGCGCGCGGCGCTATGGTCGCCGATGCCGGTCTACGACCCGGATGCCAAGCGCTGGAATCTGTTTTACGTCGCGTACCAGGCGGCGCCCGACACGGTTCACGAGTGGCTTACCAACCACGAGGGGCGGATCTGGCGCGCCGTCTCCGAAACACCCGGATGGGATGGCATCGACGGCCCGTATCGGGACAATGGAATCGTCCTCCAGCGCGGGAAAGATTCGGACCCGTGGGAGGGTTTGCAGGGAACGGACTCGTTCTTTCCCTATCGCGCCGGCGGCAAGTGGTACGCGCTTTACGGCAGCGCACACACGGAGAGCCTGCCGATCTCGCTTTGGCAGGTGGGACTGGCGTCGGCGCCATCGCTGGGCGGGCCGTGGAGCCGTTGCACGGACCTCAACCCGTTGCGCATGGAGCCGCGCTTTGTTGAGAATCCCATTGTGACGCGGCTCGCCAGCGGCGCTTACGTGGCGGTCTACGACAATCATGTGCCGAACGAGGTGGGGTATTCGATCTCCGAGGACGGCATTCACTGGTCCGCGGGACAGCATCTTGTTGTCCAGAAGGACGACGGAATCTGGGCCAGCGAGGTCCGGACTCCGTTGGGGCTCGTCGAGGAAGACAACGGCGCATTCACGCTCTTTTACACGGCGAACGAAAAGAGCGATGGAACGCAGCCCGACGCATACGGAGTCACTCTGACGCCGGGAGCGGTGGGCTTGGTTGAGTTGCGGGTTATGACAGTGGGCGAGGGTTCCGCCGCCAAAGACATTCGTAATTCACCGGCTCCCGGAAGCAACGCGAAAAGTCCGGGGGCCGGCACATCCGCGGGTACAGATTGAGAGCGGGAGAGCAGTTCAACAGGGTCACGAGACCGACACTTGGAGGATGGCTTGTTATGATGCAAACTTTGAAAATGCGATATTGTCTCGGCGTGCTGATGGCGTTTCTGACCGCCTTCCTATGCCAGAGCGTCTGGGCACAGGCCAATCGCGCCACGATCACGGGAATCGTCACCGACCCAACGGGCGCGGTGATTCCTGGCGCGAACGTAACCGCGACCAACACGGACACCAACGTGTCCACCAAGACCGTCTCCAACCACGACGGGATCTACGTATTGCCCAATCTCTTCCCCGGCCAATACAACGTGACTTTCGAGATGGGCGGATTCGAAACGGTATTGCGGCCGGGGGTCGCGTTGCACTCGACCGAGGAGGCGCGCATCGACGCCGTAATGAAAGTGGGCGGGGCGACGGCCAGTGTGACTGTCTCTGGCGGCGCGCCGATTCTGGATATCGACACCGCATCGTTCGGCACCAACATGAAGGCTGATGTGGTCAACGATCTGTCTCTGAATATCAATAATGGCGGCCGCTTTATCGAGCTCTTTGCGGTGGCGGTCACACCGGGCTATTCCCCGATCAGTTCCCCCTATGGAGCGGTGGTCAACGGCGGCCAGTGGTTCGCGAAGGACTACACCATTGACGGCACGTCTGGCACTTCGAACATCCGCGGCGATTCCATGGACGGCGGGCCGAGCATGGAAGCCGTGGAGGAGGTTCAGGCTCAGACCAGCGGATTGGATGCGCAAAGCGCCATTACCGGCGGCGGCGTAATGACGTTCAACCTGAAGTCGGGCACCAACACGCTTCACGGATCGGCATTCCTCTATGGGCACAACGAGTTGTTCGACGCCAACACTTGGACGAACGATAACGAGGGCATCGAAAAACCCAAGGACCGGACGTGGGATTACGGCTTCAGCCTGAGTGGCCCGATCCGCAAGAACAAGACTTTCTTTTTCGGAACCTTCGAAAGATACCAGCAGGTTGACTGGCGGCTCAACAGCGGCGGCGCCACCGTGCCCACATCGAAGATACTGACGGGCGACTTTAGCGAGCTGTTGGGGCCGCCGATGTGGACAGACCAATACGGCGACGTGTTCCCCTGCTCTGTCAGTCAGTGTGCTGGGGTGTATACGCCGATCATGGTGACGAACAACGCCGGTCAGAGCATCCAGGCCCAGGAAGACATGATCTACGATCCGTTGACGGGCAACCAGTTCACCGGCAACGTCATTCCCTCCAGCCGGCTCAGCGCCGTCGCCAAAAAGGTGAACGCCTTCTACAACAACTATGCTCCCAACCTGGGCGGCATCACCAACAACGAACGGACCCTGCTTACCAATACACCCAGCCAGACTCCCAATTGGTTCGTTGTGAAGCTGGATCACATTCTACGTGACCAGGACCACCTTTCCGGTTCCTGGATCTACGATCGTAAGTCGCGCACACTGGACGACGGCGGCGGTGTTTGGCAGTCAGGCACCACCACGGGAGGCCCGCTCTCGAACGCGCGCATCCAGTTTTACCACCAGCAGCAATATCGCATCAGCGAGTCCCACACCTTCAGCCCGAACATGCTGAATGTTCTGAACTTCACCAGCGCCTTCGACGACAACGGAAGCACTCCGACTGTCCCCGGGGACTATGCGTCTCAGCTCGGGTTTTCAAACACCGGGTCCAAGAACTTCCCCGAGATCTCGTTCTCCGACAACTATGCGGGGATCAGCGAAACTTACATTGGCAACACCTGGCAAGGGGACATTGCGGGCTCAATCAGCACTACCGGCGACACGCTCACCTGGAGCAAAGGCCGCCACAATCTGAGCTTTGGCGGCGATTTCGTAGCCCATGACGTCAATTACCGCTCCGGCAGCGGCGCGTACAACTTCAACTTCAATTACTTGAACACATCCGGCGCCGGCTATCCCTACGACGGATTTGCCTTTGCAAGCTATGAGCTGGGCCTCGTCGATACAGCAGGCGCGTCTGTCGGTTATAACCTCTACGGCCGGCAGAAGAATATCGATCTCTTTGCCCAGGACAGCTACAAGATCACGCCTAAGCTGACGGTGAACCCGGGCCTTCGCTGGACCTACAACACACGCTTTAAGGAGAAGAACGGAAACTGGGCAAATTTCGATCCCACGGTCACGGATTCTCAACTGACGTCTGTCTATGGCGCCGCCATTCCCGGGTCGCTGGTCTTCGCCAACGGAGGAGGAGACAGCTTTGAGAAGAACGAGTATGCGCTCAATTTCGGGCCGACGCTGGGCATCGCTTACCAACTTCTGCCAAAGACGGTGTTGCACGCCTCCTACGGCCTGATCTTTAACCCTGTGGGCATCACCTTCTTTGGGGGCGTTCCCGACGGCTTTGCTCCGCAGTTAGGATCGAACTCAGCCACCAGTTTCGATTGGGATAATTCCGCCGGTGGAGGCAATTACCCCGGCGTGCTGACAAAGGCCACGACCGCTACCGATCCCTCTACCATGTCGCCCTTCCCGGTAGAGGTCGATCCGCGCTCGCTGCGTTTGGGCTACAGCGAGGCGTTCAACTTCGGAGTGCAGCAGCAACTGACCCCGAACATGCGCCTCGAGCTCGCTTATGTCGGCAATCGCGGTCACCGTTTGACCGATACGGCGTTGGCCTGGAACGAGACCAGCACTAAGAATTTTCTGAGCCTGCTGAAAGCAATGCCCGGCATGAATATCTGGGATTACAGCCAGTACATGTGGTGCCAATGGGGAATCACAGTCGCCGGGGTGTCGTGCCCGTATCCGAACTTCTGGGGTCCGCCGCTGGCTGCGCTGGCGCCTCTGCCGCAGATGGCCGCGGCAGAAACCGATTACTGGTACTATCCCAACCTGCAATATGCCGGCGTGCCGCTGGGCCAGAGCTTCTACGACTCATTTGTCGCTGATGTTGTGAAGCGCGCCGGAGGCGGCCTGACCATGGACATGAGCTATGTGTGGTCGCGCCAGGAGGGCAACTCTTTCAGCGCCCAGCAGGACTACAACGGCTACTACACCGGCGTCGAGGATTTCCAGAACATGCACGGGCCCGCGCATGCGCTGTCCGGATACGACTTGCCACAGGTGGTGAAGGGGTATGTGAGCTACAAACTTCCTTTTGGGGCAGGGCAGCGGTGGGGCGCTACACGGAACCCCGCGGTTCGCACCGCCATTGGGGGATGGACAGCAACCGCGCTTCTGGACTATTACACGGGCCAGCCGTTTCGAGTCGGTGCGGCGAATCCCTACTGGCCGCTGTGGGGCGACATCTACCCGCAGTTCAATCTCACCGGTTACAAGGGCCCCTCCAACCCCGGAAAGTACGTCCCCGTGGGCTCAAGCGGCACTGTCCCGGCGCAGGATTACTACATGCCGTCCTCCGTGGCCAGCAACCCCGCCGCGGGATACCTGCCGCCTTCGCCGTACAACTCGCGCCTGCGCTGCCCTGGGCAGGCGAATGAGAACACCACGTTCCTGAAGAACGACAAAGTCGGTCCCGAAGGAAAGTACAACCTCTCCCTTCGGATGGACTTCTACAACTTGTTCAACCGGCACTACTACAACATTGAGGGTTGCGGCGGAACGAGCGCCTCAATCGGATCGTCGTCCTTCGGTGAAATCCTCGGCGTTGGAGATAATCCGCGCGAGGGCCAGTTCGCCATCCGGCTGGACTTCTGATCTTCTGCGTTGTTGCTTCGTCTCGGGACCACTTCCGCGCCAGCGGAAGTGGTCCCGGACTTCTGCAAATTTGCGCCGCGTGTCTTGCCATGGGCGCAGCGCCTTCGGCGCACGATCTACGATACTTGAGTGGTGGAGAATCGTCGCGTGGCTCGTTTCTTTCCTGGCGTTCGAACTCGCACTCCAGAGTTCGCACTTATCGTCTGCTTCCTCAGCGTCGTCCTGACGACGGTCGCGGCCGCGTACTCGCAGGCAACCGCGCCCTCGCAAACCTTCCATATCGATTGCTCCGCACCCGCGAACGGGGACGGTTCCGTCCGGCATCCCTGGAACAGCTTGGCTACAGCCGAATCCCACGAGTTTGCGCCGGGCGACACCGCCGCACTCGCCCGCGGCACAGTATGCACGGGTTCGTTTGCCCCCAAAGGCTCGGGCACTCAAGACCACATCGTCCGGCTCACTGCTTATGGCCATGGTCCGCGCCCGCGGATCGTTGCTCCGGCGAACGCCCGACAGATCCTCCTGCTTTCCAATCAGCAGTATTGGCAGATCGACTCGCTCGATCTCTCCGGCGCCAGCAATTATGGAATCTACGTGACCGGTGACAAGGAGCCGCTCCACCACATATATCTGAAAAATCTCTATGTTCACGACGTCCATGGCGGCCCGCTGAAGAACAAAGACAACGGGCTCGTCGTTGTCGGGCCCAGCGGCCCGGCCGCCGTTTTCGACGACGTGCTGGTGGACGGCGTGGATGCGGCGCATACCAATCAGTGGTCCGGCATCCTGATTGGCGGCGGACCGTTTGCATTTCCCGAGGGCGCGCCGCTGAACCGCCACGTGCGGATCGTCAACTCAACCGTGCACGATGTGTACGGAGACGGAATCATCCTCTTTCGGGACGAGGATAGTTCGATCCGGACCAGCGCCGCATGGCAGACCGGAATGCAGCCCACCCAGGACGTCGGGACGCCCAATGCCATCTGGACCTGGACCTGCGCCCGATGCACGGTGGAGGATAACGAGGCATTTCTGACCGACAGCCCCGGCGTGGACGGCGGCGCCTACGATATCGATTGGGACAATACCGACAATACGGTGCAACGTAACTATGGGCACGATACGCAGGGATACTGCATCGCTGTCTTCGGGGCCGGGTACGTGACGGCCAACAGCGAAGTGCGCGAAAATCTTTGCGTCGACAATGGCCTGAGCCCGCGGCTTGCCGCATCCTGCGGCGCCATTTGCATAACCACCTGGAATGGGGGCGCGATTCGCGGCCTGCGGATTGAGCAAAACCGAATTCAGTGGAATCCGCGCGCCCCAGGGACGCCGGCAATCGTCGACATTGCGCAAGTCGACGGCGCACCGATCGCATTTTCTCGGAATGTCGTTGAGTCGGCCTCGGCGCTGATTTATCGCGTCAACGCGTCGTGGGCTGCTTCGCGCAACGTCTATCGCGCGAACGGCGAACCGGCGTTCAGTTTCGCAGACCGGCATGATGCCACCCTGTCCCAACTGCAATCGGCAGGGAACGAGACCGGAAGCTCCCTCGAGCTTCCGACGGCGCCGGCGAGTGAGAAGGCGATCCAAATCGACGCCTCGATCGACCCTGCCCTCGATGCGGATGGCCTGCTCATGCCGGAACCGCGCGCGCAACTGCTGGTGCTGCGCAGCCTGGCCGGTCAATTCGATTCCCGCAGGCTGCGAATTACCGTGCATCTGCCCGCCCAGAGCACCGGCGAAGCGGAGATCGATGCATTGCGCGATTTGGAGAGCGCATCGCCGGGCGAGTTACATCTCGAACGCAACGCCTCGCCGGCGGCCATGGGAACCATTCGCCTGGAATCGGCAGATGGGCGCCTGATTGAAGAGTGGCGCGGATTCCAGAACGCTGCGACCCTGGGCGGCGCGGTGCGTGCGCGGATCGGCGCGCCCGATTACTCTCCGATGCAGAAGATCGTTGCGCCGGGAGGCCGGGAATGACTCGGAATCCGTTCGCGGAACCGCGGCGCGCGAGAGTGCGCCGCCGATCCCGCCGGATCGCGGTATGGGCCGGCCTCGTCTTCGCCGGATGCACCGTTCTGGCACAAGATGAGCCGGTCCCTCCGGCGCTTTCCGCGCCCATTTCGGTGTATAACAACTGGTCTTCCTACGACGAGCTTTCCGACAATATTCCGCTTACCGAAAAGCTGGCGATGCGCGAACTCGATGAGTTGCTCCGCTTGAAGCGCGCGGGCGTCCGCTTCGACTACTACATGATGGATGCCTTCTGGTTCGCGCCCGACGGCGCATATCGCACCTGGCGCACGCCAAACTGGCCAAACGGGCCGGACGTGTGGATTCGGAGATGCCGGGAGAATGGTGTCTTGCCCGGTCTCTGGTTCAGCACCAACACGCTGGTCAAGATTCAGGCCGCACCGGCATGGAAGAACTCGCTCAACGCGGACGGCAGCGCCATGTCGTTCTCTGAGGGCGGATTCCTGCCCGATTTCATGAACGTGCTGCAATTCTGGTACGACCGCGGCATTCGCATGTTCAAATTCGACTTCGTCGATTTGACGGCGGCAACTCCCGCCGGCGCTGCCGCCCTGAGCAAGGCGGAGATTAAAGAGCGCAATGCCGCGGCATTCCGCGAAGCGTTGCGCGCGTTTCGCAGACGAAATCCAGCCGCCGTTCTTCTGGCTTTCAACGGCTTTGGCGGCACGCTCGACAATACCTATTCGCCACTGCCCTTTGGCGACCCTACCGATCTGCGCTGGCTTGAAGTGTTTCAGATGGAATACACAGGCGACCCGCGTCCTTCCGATGTGCCGGAAGCCAATTTCTGGCGCTCGATGGACATTTACAGCGACCACATGGTGCGCCGCTTCGAGCAGTTGGGGTTTCCTTTGGAGCGGATCGATTCGACCGGCTTCATGGTGGGCAAAACAGGCACCATCTACTATCGCGGGATGCATGCGTGGAAAGGCGCGTACCTGCTGATGATGGCGCGCGGCGGATGGGTAAATACCGTCCACGGCAACCTGGAGCTGATCGGCGGCCAGGACGCCCGCTGGATGGCCCGGGCTCAGGCCCTCTTCTTTGAGCTACAAGGCCTCGGCCGCATCCATACGTTTGACGGCATTCCCGGAGATGTTGAACCCTACGGTTTCGGCGGTGTAACCGCGCGCGGGTCAGCCTACGTCGTTGTCAATCCGGGCCAGACGGTCGCCAACATCAAGCTGCCGAAGCTGGCGCCCGATCAACCTTCATTAGGGCCGGGCCGCGTCCAATTCCGCGACGCCGGTTTTCAACCCGTGCTTAGAGGTGCGCAGATCGCGCTCGGGCCCGGCCAGATGGCAATGGTAGGCTTTGGCGCCTATGCATCCCCCGGTTATGATTTCGGAATTCAGCGCGATGTGGTAATTCCGCGCTCTATCGCGCCGTTCCCGGTTGTTTTCCAAAATGCCGGCACCGGATCGGTCGAAGCATCCATCGTGCCGCCGGCTCGAGGGGCGCTTCGCATTGTCATGCAGCAGACGACGCCTGCAGGACAACTTCGCCGCACCTGGGCTGGAGGGCCGCCATCGGGCGAGAACATGGCAAAGGTCTTCGCCTTCTCCGCTACACAGAATGGCCACACGATTCCCATTCGGATCGACTACGACAAAGTGATCTGGAGCGGCTTAAGCTGGGCTGTCGGCGAGATCGATGTCAATGACCTCGCGCCTGGGATTCCGCTCCTGCTGCGCTTCCATTCATCAGAAAAGGATCCGATTCGCTTGAAGGGCGCGGCCTATCTGGTCGAGTACTGAACTCAATCGGCCGGCGATGCCGGCCATAATCGACGGGGTACCGTTCCAACATGTCAAAACGTTTCCTGCCGCTTATTCTCTTCATTGCAGTCAGCCATTGGGCCGGCGGCCAGCAGATGGCGCTGCGCGACGGCGATCGAGTCGCTTTTTACGGGGACAGCATTACGGCGCAGCGGTTCTATACGCGCTTCCTGGAAGACTTCGTTCTCACGCGTTATCCGAAACTGCATATCGCGTTCTGGAATGCCGGAGTTCCCGGCGACACCGTAAATGGAGGCTATACCGGCGACGCTCCTACACGGCTCAAGCGGGACCTCTTTCCCCGGCAGCCTACGGTAGTGACCGTGATGCTCGGTATGAACGACGGCTACTATGTGCCGTTCGATCCGAAGGTTCTCGACATCTACGAAAGCGGCTACCGTAAATTGCTTGCGGCAATCGAGACGAATCTGCCCGGTGTCCGGATCACACTGCTTACTCCAACCCCCTACGACGAACTCACCCACGGCACCGAGTTCGCGCACTACAACGAAGTAATCGGCCGCCATGCGGGCTTTGTGAGGGAACTGGCCGCGACATCCCATTTCGAGTTGAGTGACTCTTACCGCGCGGTCATGAACTTAACAAATGCCGGCATGGAGAGGAATCCGGCGCTGGCCGCGTTGCTTATTCCGGATCGCATCCATCCGGCCGAAGCCTCACAATGGGTGATGGCTGCCGCGCTGGCGCGCGATTGGGGAATGTCGCCGGTGGTGAGCAGCGTGCACTTGGACGCGGCGCAAGCCGCATTGGTGGCGGCGGAGAACGCGCAGATTTCCGGCCTGACCCTGAGCAACGGGACACTGCAGTGGACAGAAGTGGATGGCTCGCTCCCGCTTCCGCTCAATCTCGAAGATGGATTGGTTCAGTTCGTTTTGAACAGCTCGGATGTTGCGGCGATGGACCGGCAGATGTTGAGCGTCGACCACCTGCCGAAGGCGCGTTACATCCTGAAGATTGATGGACGAACTATTGCTTCATTCGATAGCGGGCAGTTGGCGGCCGGGGTGAATCTTGCGCTCTACGCCACGCCAATGGAAGATCAGGCTCGGCAGGTGGACGGAATTGAGCAGAAACGCGCGCGGCTGGATGAAGCGAATTTTATCCTTGCCGTTGAAGAACCCGCAATTGCCGATGCAGCCGCGGCCACGAAGGCCATTGCGGAAAAGGATGCCGCTCTTCAAGAGGAACAGCGAAAAGCAGCTCAGCCGGCGAAGCACGCCTTTGAGCTCGACCCGAAGTAGGGTCCGGAACGCAGTTGCTGCGGCTGGCTTTGGCGGATGAAACGAGGATGCTCGCAATCTTACCCATCATCTGGCGCGGGCGGAGGCGACAGAAATCTTAGGTGCGCAATGAATCGACTGATGTTGCCATGTCTTCTCGCGTTGCTGGCCTTGCCCGAAGTGTTGCCATGCGAAACCCGGACGCCGCTGCGCGATGCCTGGCGCGTTCAATCGGCATGCAAACTGAACGCGGAAGGCGCTGCGATTGCCACGGCGGGATTTCCGGTGGCGGATTGGATTGAGACCTCTGTGCCCAATACCGTATTGGCAGCGCAGGTTGCGGCAGGCGTAGTTCCCGATCCCTATTTCGGCGACAACCTGCGCAAACTTCCCGGCGCGGATTATCCAATCGGCCCCAGCTTCGCCAACGAGCCGATGCCGGCTGACAGCCCATACCACTGCGGCTGGTGGTACCGGACCGAGTTCACCGCGCCCGAAGCCGCAAGCCCGGACGAGCGTTTCTGGCTGCATTTCGGGGGCATCAACTACCGCGCCGATGTTTGGCTGAACGGCCAGAAGATCGCCGGCGCCGCGGACGTAGCGGGCGCTTACCGAACCTACGATTTCGACGTGACCGGCGCGATCGAGCCGGGGAAAACGAACGTGCTCGCGGTGGAGACGTTTGCGCCCACTGAGAATGACCTCGGGATCAACTGGGTCGATTGGAATCCCTGCCCGCCTGATAAGGATATGGGGCTATGGGGCGATGTCGATCTGGTGACGACCGGCGCTGTCGCCTTACGCGCGCCCATGGCGGTTACGCATTTTGAAGACGATACGCTCGACGTCGCCGACCTGACCATTTACGCGGAATTACACAACGCAACGGACAAAGCTGTGAAGGGCGAGGTATCGGGATCGACGGTCGGGGCCAGCTTCACGCAGAGTGTCGAGCTGGCGGCGCACGAAGATCGCACCGTTGTATTCACGCCGCAGGAATTTCCGCAACTGCGCATCCACAATCCGCCGCTTTGGTGGCCGTGGCAAATGGGCCAGCCGCACCTGGAACAACTGACGATGCGCTTCACCGCGGAAGGGCGCGTTGAGGACCAGCAGAGTGTGGAGTTCGGGATCCGCGAGGTCACCTCGGAGCTTACCGCGCCGAATGGCAGCCGCCTCTTTCGCGTGAACGGCAAGCGCATTCTGATTCGCGGCGGCGGATGGTCGCCGGACATGATGCTGCGCCCCGACGAAAACCGCCTGCGCGAACAGTTCCGCATGGTGCGCGATATGAACCTGAACGCCATCCGTCTCGAAGGAAAGCTGGAGACCGATGAATTCTTCCGGTTGGCGGACGAGCAGGGCATCCTGATCCTGGCAGGCTGGTGCTGCTGCGACCACTGGGAGCAATGGGAGAGCTGGAAGCCGGAGGATTTGAGCATCGCCACCGCCTCGCTGCGCTCGCAGATGCTGCGTTTGCGTTCCCATCCCAGCCTTCTGGTTTGGCTTAACGGAAGCGATCATGCCCCTCCGCCGAACGTGGAGCGCGCCTATCTCGATGTTGAGGCTCAGGCCCACTGGCCTAACCCGGTGCTGGCCGCGGCTTCAGGCGCCGATACGCCGGGTTCGGGTCCTACCGGCGTCAAGATGACGGGGCCCTACGATTATGTCGAGCCCAGCTACTGGTATGTGGACCGTGAGCACGGGGGAGCCTTCGGATTTAACACCGAGACAAGTCCTGGACCGGCGATTCCCTCGCTCGCCAGCCGCAGGAGGTTTCTGCCCGATCCGGAGGCGTGGCCGCCCTCGCCTGACTGGAGCCTGCACTTCGGGGGCGGAGAATTCACCAGCCTCAAAGCCTTCGACGAGGCGATGGCGGCCATTTACACCAAGCCCGCCTCTGCCGCCGATTACGAACGCATGGCGCAAACCATGAGCTACGACTCCGAGCGCGCCATGTTCGAAGCCTACGGCAAGAACAAATACGTCTCGACCGGCGTCATTCAATGGATGGTCAATAACGCCTGGCCCTCTATGATCTGGCACCTCTTCGATTATTCCCTCGATGCCGGAGGGGGGTATTTCGGAGCCAAGAAAGCCTGTGAGCCACTGCACATCCAGTACTCTTACGATGACCGGTCGATTGTCGTCGTGAACAGCACCTATCGGCCCGCAGCCGGGCTTCATGCCAGCGTTCAGGTGCACGGCCTCAAGTGGAACGAACTTTACAATGTCCAGGCAGATGTCGACGCCGGGCCCGACAGCGCGCAGCGCGTCTTCACCATTCCCGACTCGCTCTACGCCGGCGCGGAGCGGATCTTCTTTGTCGATCTGCGGCTCACCGATCGCTCGGGTCGCGTTCTGAGCCGCAATTTCTACTGGGTTCCGGGCACGCTCACCACCTTCGACTGGCCAAAAACCTGGTACACCTATACACCTGCCGAGCGCTACGAAGACCTGAATGCGCTTACGCATCTTCCGCCAGCCACAGTCGCTGCACACGCAGAGATCGCCGACACCTCGCGCGGCCGCGAACTTCGTGTGCGGCTCAGCAATACCTCGACGGCGCTGGCCTTTCAACTCCACGCGGCAGTGCGCACACCGGCCGGCGGCCTCATCGCCCCCGTCTTCTGGTCCGACAATTGGATCGAGCTGACTCCGGGTGAATCTGCCACGCTGACGGCTTTGCTGCCTGTGGACGCCGATCGCACGCCAATCGTCCAGCTCGAAGGCTGGAATGTTCCGCCCCAAACCATCGCTCCCGAGATGATCGCCGCGGCACCCTGAGGATAAGCATGGGAGCAATCAACGCGAATCCGCAATCCGAGACGGTCGGACTCAAGCGCAGTCTGCGCTTCCGCGACCTCGTGCTCTACGGCATTATCCTCATTCAGCCCACGGCGCCTATGCCCGCCTTTGGCGTCATCTATCGCGAGGCGCGCGGCCACGTGGTCACGGCCATTCTGCTCGCCATGGTCGCAATGCTCTTAACCTCGGTGAGTTACGGTCGCATGGCGCGCGCCTATCCTCAGGGCGGGTCGGCATTTCTCTATGTGGGAAAGGAGATTCATCCCAGCCTCGGCTACTTGACCGGCTGGTGCCTGGTAATGGATTACGTGATCAACCCGCTGATCTGCACCATTTGGTGCAGCCGCGCGGCCATGAATTTTCTTCCCGGCGTGCCGTACTTCGTCTTCGCCGTCTTCTTTGCACTCTTCTTTACCATGCTGAATCTGAACGGCGTCGAAATCTCCGCGCGCATCAACGCCGGCATGGCCGCTGCGCTGGGTGTTGTCATCGTGCTGGTGCTCGTGGCCGCGGCGCGTTGGCTGCTGCATTTGCATCATCCGGGCAGCGCGTTCTTTCTGCGCCCCTTCTACGACCAATCCACATTCGACGCACGTGGACTGCTGCGCGGCACCTCCATCGCCGTGCTCACCTATATCGGCTTCGATGGCATATCCACTCTGACCGACGAGGCCATAGATCCCGCTCGCAGCGTACCCAGGGCCATCGTGCTCACCTGCTTTATTACCGGCATCCTGGCGAGTGTCGAAGTCTATGTGGCGCAGTTGGTTTGGCCGCACGGCAGGGTCTTCCCCGAGATCGACACGGCTTACGTTTACGTGGCTGGAACCATGGGCGGTCCCGTGCTTTTCCTCATCGTCAATGCCTCGTTGCTTCTGGCCAACATGGGTTCCGGCATGGCTTCGCAGTTGGGCGCGGCACGGTTGCTTTACGCCATGGGTCAGGATGGCGCATTGCCGCGCCGCTTCTTTGCCAAGGTCGACCGCAAAAACCGCATCCCCCGGAACAATGTTTTGATCGTCGGCGCCGTCTGTCTTGCGGGCGCGTTGGTCTTCAGCTATCAATTAGGTACGGAGCTGCTGAACTACGGCGCGCTGCTTGCTTTCATGGGGGTCAATTTGGCTTCCATCCTGCGCGGCTGGCGGCACGGCCGCCTGAGGCAGTGGTTTCCCATGCTCCTTTCGCTGGGCGGACTCGTCACCTGCTTTTTTCTGTGGATCAATCTCGGCCCCTTGGCGCGCATTGCCGGCACGGGCTGGGCGCTGGCCGGAGTTCTGCTGTGGATCGCCCGCCGGCGGTCGACAGTGCTTCCCAACGGAGCGGCTTGAAGCTTCCTGGGCGCAAATCGAAAACGAAAGGCGGTAGATGAACGATGCGCTTGTTCACACACGGGTGCCGTTGGCTGTTGTTGTTGCTTGTTGCCGCACCGCTTTATGCGAAGGTCCGCTTGCCCGCGCTCTTTGCGAACCACATGGTGATTCAGCGGGATCAGCCGGTGCATGTGTGGGGTGACGCGGACGCCGGCGAAACCGTGACCGTCGCCTTTCGCGGCTTCGAGCGGGCTACGACCGCGGATTCGCTCGGCCGATGGTCGATCGAGCTTCCTCCAGGCGAATCGGGCGGGCCGTTCGTCCTCACGGTTCGCGGAACCAACACCATCGCGCTCCTAGACGTGCTGGTCGGCGATGTTTGGGTTGCGTCGGGTCAATCGAACATGGGTTTCTCGTTGCGCGAGGCAAAGAATGCGCAACAGGAGATCGCCGGCGCGAACCTGCCGATGGTACGGCTATTGAATGTCAAGCAGCGCTTCGCCGATTATCCGCAAGAGGACTTCACCGTGACCACGCCGTGGAGTGTTTGCACTCCCGACTCAGCCGCCGGCTTCTCAGCAGTTGCATTCTTCTTCGCCCGGGATGTCGCGCAGCGCGAACACGTGCCCATCGGCATAATCCAGTCGGCTTGGGGCGGAACCCCGGCCGAGGCGTGGACCAGCATGTCCGCCCTATCTCGGGATGCGTCATTGATGCCGGTGTTTTCCGCCTGGGCTGCGATGGTTGAAGCAGAGCCGCGGACGGTGCGCGCCGAAGCCAGGGAGCGCGAAGAAATCCAAAAGAAGACCGGAGCGGCCGACGACGAGAACCTCAGGGTGCCGTGGCATCCGGTATTCAATTCCTGGGCTCCGGCGGCGCTTTACAACGGGATGATCGCGCCGCTTACACACTACCCCATTCGCGGAGTCATTTGGTATCAGGGCGAGTCGAATACCGACGCACTGCGTTATCCCGTGTACTCGCGGCTCTTCCAGACTCTCATTCGGGATTGGAGAGCAGCCTGGTCGGAGGGCGATCTCCCGTTCCTCTTCGTTCAGATTGCCAATTACCGCGCCGGCGCCGACAGTCGCTGGCCGGAAGTTCGCGAGGCCCAAAGCGAAGCTCTGGCGCTGGTGAATACCGCGATGATTGTGACCATCGACATCGGCGATCCGGAGAACATCCATCCGGCAGATAAGCAGGATGTGGGACATCGTCTTGCACTTGCCGCCAGAGCCATGGCCTATGGCGAGCATATTGAATATTCCGGCCCGCTCTATCGGTCCATGAGCCGTGAAGGCGGCATTCTGCGTTTGTACTTTGACCACGCAGACGGCGGCCTGGTCACGAACGGGGAATCGCTTCAGGGATTTGAGATCGCCGGATCGGATGGGAATTTCGTTCCTGCAGCCGCGTCAATCGAGGGAGAAACTGTGGTGTTATCGAATCCTGCAGTCCCGGCGCCCGCGCAAGCTCGTTACGGTTGGTCAAGCAATCCTGTTTGTAATCTCTTCAACAAAGATGGACTGCCCGCTTCGCCTTTCCGCACCATGCGTCCTTAGCTCTCGAAGCGTAATGGGCCTCGAATCATCGGCGAGGTGGAGGATTGCTGAAGAAGTCTCTTTAAGAGACCTCCATCGAGTGCGCATAGAGAATCGGGCGGAATGAAGGCGGCGAAGGCAGGGGCGGAGAAAACTCTCCAGTCGCTTTAGCGGGTCAGAATCAGCGAAACTGCGGGGAAGCCTGCCGGCGGTTCGGATCTTTATGTCAACCAGTCCAATCCAAAGGACTTACTGGCGGAGAGAGGAGGATTCGAACCCCCGATAAAGCTTTTGACCTTATAACGGTTGAGCCGCCGGCGCTCATCGAAGCGAGCGAAGATTGCCGGCCGGATACAGCGATATGCTTTGGGAGCGCCCTGCCCCGGCGGGCAATTCGACTGGAGTCTCATCATCCCATAAGCGACTGACTATAAATATCGTGTACTCTTCTCGAGATGTAGCTTGGTGAAGATTTCACCTCATGCGTAGATTATTGGCGAAACTTTCACTTTACGCGGTCAAAGACTTTCATTTTATGGCGGTTCGAAGCCCGCAAATGGTTGAAAAATACGGGCCGTCGCTTTCATGTTATGCGTCAACCCACAGGCAATTGTTCGGGCGCCAACGGACACGGCGCCGAAAGCATTCAAGGCCAGGAGACAATCTCCTGGCCTTTCCTTTCATGCCCGGCAGCTTACGCGTTGCCGAAAACGGAAACGGCCGCCCCATGGATGACGCCCGCTGCGTCGCTTGCCAGGAACAGCACGGTCTTGCCCATGTCTTCAGGTTTGCATCGGGAGACAGCTCGCCTTCTCGACTCTCAAGTGGACCGGGTTTGAAACGGTTCACCCCAAAACTGTCAACCTCCCAACTGTCTCGCCCAAGGGGGTCGCCCCGGAGCTGTCAAGACCCTCACTTCGCGGGTTTGCCCGCAAACCACTGAAAACACTCCCAAAATTCTCTTTGCCAACTTTGCAGTCTGTTTCTGCCAACTCGCTACACTGGTCTTAGGTTGAGACCTCGTATCACTGCTCACTGCTCTCTACTCTCTGATCTCTGCTCTTTGATCTCTGATCTCTACCTCGAAAGGAGGAAATTAAATAACTATTTTTTTCGAATACCCCCCAGGGGTATCTTTTCTGCCGTAACTCCTTTAGAATCGACCGGACGTCCTCAAAAAACACGGCCAAAATGGTCGAAACTGGCAGTAATTATTCAGTAACGGGTCGCCGCCCCGCCGCACCCTGGGTCGCATGTTGAGGTCGCACGTAGTTGATCGCTGCCTTCTGGAAGCAGGCTTCTTTACGGCCAGAATGACCCTGTATTACGCGAGACTCAATCGCGACGCAATAATCCTTCGCCGCGCGCCTCGATTTTGCGCAGCGACTTGAGCATCTCACTCAGCGCGGACTTGCCGATCTCGCCTTCGAATTCCTTCTGCAGCCGGTCGAGAGCGGAGATGACTCGCAGCGCCGAGCGCTTGCCCGGCGGCTTGAGGGTGAGGAGGTAGGCGCGGGCATCCTGGGGATCGATCTTGCGCTGCAATAGGCCCTTGGCTTCGAGCGACGAGACGCAGTGGCTGAGGTTGCCGCGCGTAGTGGCGAAGGTTTCGGCCAGTTGCGAAGGCTTGACCGGCCGCGGCGCCTCGAAGAAGAGCGCGGCCAGCACCAGCGACTCGAGAAAACCGAGATCGTCGGCGGCGAGGACGCGGGCGGCGAGGGACTCGAAGCGCCGCGCCGCGCGGTTCACGGCGAACATGGGGCTCTCGCGGAGAAAGGCTTCGATGCGCATGGGTCGACGCAAGTAGTTTAGCAAATCAACTATTTATGTTGAAGCGAAATTGTCCTTGAACGGCAGCCGTACAGCGCTCATGCTGGTGTTACACATGCCACGGATTCGATTCGAACGAAGATATCCCGCGTGGGCCGCGGGCTTGCTGATACTGGTTGCTGCTCTACAGGCGGCCGCCGCGCAGGATGCGGCCCCGCAGCAGGCCGCGCCGGTGAAGGGGAAGACGGAGACCCTGGTCGTCGTGGGCGCGGCTACGCCGGTTCCGCTGGCCGAGTCGCAGCGGTCGGTCGAAGTTCTGCCGGTGAAGGGCGGGGCGCTTGCGGCCGAGTCGCCGCAGGATCTTCTGCGCAAGGACTCGTCGGTCTTTCTCGAGGAGCGCGGCGCAGGCGGCGGGCAGGCCGACCTGGTGCTGCGCGGAGGCAGCTTCGAGCAGACGCTGGTGCTGGTGAACGGGTTCCGAATCAACGACGCTCAGACTTCGCACCACAATCTCGATCTCCCCCTGCCGCTGGACGCGATGGATTCGATCCAGGTGCTGGAGGGCGCGGGATCGACGCTGCATGGACTGGACGCGCTGAGCGGAGTGGTGGACTTTCTGACGGCTGCGCCGGATCGCGATTCGCTCTTTTTGCGCGCGGGCGAGGGCAGCTTCGAGTCGAACGAAGAAACGCTGCTGGGGGGCGCGACTCACGGGCGATGGAGCGGGCGAGTGGCCGCGGAGCGCAACTTCTCTACCGGATTCATGGCTGACCGCGACTACCGGAACGAAGACGCATCGGCGGAGAGCTGGTGCGCTCCGCGCTTTGGCGTTTTGGACTTGCTCTTTGCTGTAAGCGACAGGTCGTTTGGCGCGAACCAGTTTTACGGAGACTATCCATCGTGGGAGCGGACGAAGGGATGGTTCGGCGGAGCGCGGCAGGAGCTGGGCAGCCAAACGGTGGCGGCATTCGGGTACCGGCGGCACACGGACGAGTTCGTGCTGTTTCGTGACGATCCGGCGATCTACGAGAACAACCACATCGATGCGTCGTGGCAGGGTTCGCTGCGGCGCACGGAGAACCTGCCCGCGGGCTCGTTGCTGCTGATGGGGCTGGAAGGCGACGGCGACAGCATTCACAGCAACAATCTCGGCATTCATGCGCGGAACCAGGGCGCGGGATACGTGGACATCGATCTGCGGCCGGCGAAGAGCCGCTGGAGCGTGTCGGCGGGCGCGCGGGAGGAGATTTTTTCGGGCGGCGCGCGGGCGGTGTTCTCGCCGGAACTGGCCGGGAGCCTGCGCGTGGCGGACAGCCTGAAACTGCGCGCAAGCGGCGGATACGGCTTCCGGATTCCGACCTACACCGATCTTTACTACTCCGATCCGGCGACGGTGGGCAATGCGGATTTGAAGCCGGAGTCGGCGTGGAGCGGCGAGCTGGGCGCGGATTGGGTTCCCTCGGCGAAGCTGACGCTTTCGGCGACAGGCTTCTATTCGCGGCAGCACGACACCATCGACTACCTGAAGAGCGCGACCGTGCCGAATGCTTATCTGCCCGCGGGATGCCCGGCGAACACCTGGTGCGCGGCAAACCTGAACGGTCTGAGCTTTGCGGGGGCCGAGGCCACGCTGACGTGGATTCCGAAGAAATCGCAGACGGTCCGGATCGCGTGGACCGGCTTGCACGGGGCGCAGAGCGCGCTCCACGGGCTCCAGTCGGAGTACGTGTTCAACTATCCGGTCGAGAACGTGCACGCATCGTGGCGGTGGACGATGGGCCGTGACATCGTTCTGACGAATGCAGTCGAGGTTGCCGAGCGGTACCAGCAGACGGCGTACCCGGTGTGGGATGCGACTCTGACGCGCGATACGAGCTGGCTGAGGCCGTATGTGCGGTTCGCGAACCTGAGCAACACGGGGTACCAGGAAATCAGCGGCGTAAACATGCCGCCGCGAACGATCGTGGGCGGAGTCGCGATCCAGATCGGGCGATGAAAGAGCGGCGAGGCCGCAGCGGCGTTTGCGCCGGTGTTATACCGCCGCCGTCGTGCGCGACTCCAGCTCGGCGAGGCGCTTGGCGAGCAGTGTTTCCAGCTTGACCAGCGCGGCGGAGAAGCCCTCGATGCCTTCCTTGAGCTTGTCGTTGGCCATGCGGTCGGCCGCGTGCATGCGCTCGAAGGCGGCCTTGTCGACGACGATGCGTTCGATGGGCAGAGCGGCGGCGGCTTGGGGATCGAGCTTGCGCGGCAGATCGCCCTCGGTGCTTTCGAGCTCGGCGAGCAACTGCGGCGAGATGGTGAGCAGATCGCTGCCCGCAAGTTCGCGGATTTCGCCGATGTTGCGGAAGCTGGCGCCCATGACCACGGTTTTGTAGCCGAATTTCTTGAAGTAGTTATAGATGCGCGTCACCGATTGCACGCCGGGATCGTCCGCGCCTTGGTAGTCCTTGCCCGTGTCCTTCTTGTACCAGTCGAGGATGCGGCCGACGAACGGCGAGATGAGCGTGACGCCGGCCTCGGCGCAGGCGATGGCCTGGTGCAGGCCGAAGAGCAGCGTCAGGTTGCAGTGGATGCCTTCCTTCTCCAGAACTTCGGCGGCGCGAATGCCCTCCCAAGTGGAGGCGATCTTGACGAGCACGCGATTCCGTCCGATGCCCGAAGCGTCGTACTGCGCGATGATGCTGCGCGCCTGCGCGATGGTAGCCAGGGTGTCGTAAGAGAGGCGCGCGTCGACTTCGGTGGAGACGCGGCCGGGAACGATGGCGAGAATTTTCTTGCCGAAGGCGATGGCCAGCCGCTGAAAGGCGAGGTTGGCGACGGCCTGATCGGTGGCGGCCTGGCCCAGCTCTTTGCGCGCGTCGATGAGGACGCTGTCGACGATCGCCTGGTACCGCGGCATCTGCGCGGCCGCGGTGATCAGCGAGGGGTTGGTGGTGGCGTCCTGGGGATGGAACTGCTCCATCGCCTCCATGTCGCCGGTATCGGCCACGACGACGGTGAACTGGCGCAACTGCTCAAGAAGATTCTGCGGCATGATTCCTCCTCAGGAGGGGGCCCGTCGGACGGCGTACGGCCCAAGTGTACCCCTTCTTTAGGATGCGGCCCGTGAAAAGTGGATGCAGTTTGGAGCGCGACTTATGACACGTCGGCTGCGACGATGTTGGAAAGGACGCCCAAACCGGGAATTGAGACTTCCACGCGGTCGCCCGCCTTCATCGGCCCAACGCCGGCCGGGGTTCCGGTGAGAACGAGGTCCCCGGGCTCGAGCGTGAACACCGAAGTGATGAAGGTGAGCAGTTGGGGAAGGGAAAAGATGAAGTCGAGCGTGGAAGCGTGCTGGCGGAGTTCGCCGTTTAGGCGCGTTTCAATGGTGAGGCCGGCATCGAGGGCGAGCTCGTCGGAGACCAGCGGGCCGACGGGGCAAAAAGTGTCGAAGCCCTTGGCGCGGGTCCACTGGTCGTCCTTCTTCTGGAGGTCGCGGGCGGAGACGTCGTTGGCCAGCGTGAAGCCGCGGACGACGTCGCGCCAATTGACGCCGGGCTTGAGGTTGCGCGCGCGGTGGCCGATGACGACGGCGAGCTCGCCCTCGTAGTCGACGCGCTCTGAGACGGCGGGGAGGCAAATTGCGCCGCCGGGGCGATGCAGCGACGAAGGCGGCTTGAAGAAGATCAGGGGCTCGACGGGCATCTCGTTGCCGAGCTCGCGGACGTGATCGCGATAGTTGCGGCCCACGCAGACGATCTTCGATGGCGTTACGGGCGGGAGCAGATCGGCCTCGGCCATCGGCAAGGGCTCGAAGCCGAGAGCGAGGGACACTGAGCGGCCGTGCTCGATGCGAAACGCAAGGTCCTCTTCGGGCGCGGGAATGACATCCGCGATCCAGAGTTCGCCGTTGCGATCTTCGACTTTGCCGTAGTGGGTCTGACCGTCGAGCGAAAAGCGGCAATACTTCATGGGGAAGATTCTCCTTTGCAGGTGAAGGCGGCTAGGGTTCGGGCACGGTCTCCTGGGCCTCGGCGGAGCGCGGGCTTTCGTTGCCCTCGCGATCGATGGCGCTGACGGCGTAGGCGTAAGTGTGACCGGGCTCGACGGCTGCGTCGTGATACGCGGGTCCAACGACGGGCTGCGCGGGTGAGATGCGCTGCCATGCGGCCGCGCCGGAAGCGTCAGGCTTGCGGCGATAGACGATGTAGCCGGCGAGATCGGCGTCGCTCCCAGGCAGCCAGCTCAGATCGATGGCCGGACCGGCGCCATTCTCGCCCGCGGCGGCCACCGCGGCCAGACCCTGCGGCAGGTTCGGCGGAAACAGCTTGGCGGCCTCGACGCGCAAGGGAAGCGAGAGCGGCGAGGCAAGCTCAAGCGTCTCGCCGTTCACAGCCACGCGGACCACACGCTGGGCGCGATACTCGTAGGTCTCGCCGAAGCGGATCGAAGTGTCGAGGGCGCGGTCGGAGGGAGCGGCGGGCTCGACGAGGAGCGATTGCTCGAGCGGCTCGGCGGGCTGCGCCAACGGGCCTTGGCCGGAGTTCTTCGCGGGCGGCGGCTGGAGCTTGCGCACCAGGCGGATGTTGGCGGGCGATGGGCCGGGCGCGGCGGGCGTCCAGCGGAGCAGAACGCCGGTCCTGCTCATTTCGGCGGTGAGGTCTTCGACTGAAGGCGGCGCTTCTCCGGCGAGGACATCCACCTTGTTCGACGGCCCGGCAGAACGGCCCTTACGGTTGTCGAGCTCGACAAAGTAGATGAGCGAGCGCGGAGGGCCAGCGGCGAGCGCGGAGGGTAGCGCGTCGGTATAGGTTGCGTCGGAGCCGGGAGCGAACTCGAGCGTGGCGGCAGGGTTGCAAGGGGCGGAGGCCGTCTCGTTGCGGCAGATGCGGACGGCAATCGAACCTTGCAGCAGGACTTTGTCGGTGGTCCTCTTGGGCATGGTCCAGGTGAGAACGACCTGGCCGCCGGTGCGCACGGCGGAGAGATCGTTGACGGGAACGGCGAGGTTCAACGACGGCGGCAGCGGCGCGCCGGGCATGCCGCAGCCGGCGATGGCCGAAGCGGCAACTAGTACCGTCACCGCGTGATTGGGTAATGACCGGAATTGTAGCGCCGGTCTCCAGACCGGCTGTCGTGCGGGCGTCCACGCCCGCACTTGCCACGGAGCACTTACCAAATCACGCAGTCTGAGTACTAGAGCGACAGCGAGAGCGGCACGAGGCGCAGCGGGCCGTAGAGCCGGGTTCCGGCTGATTGCAAATTGCATCGCGCTATCAGTCTAACGGAGCGGCGCGGGGGAGCGTGGCTTCCCACCCTTTCGCAACGTGCGAGAAAGCTGGGGGCACGAGCGGTGCCGCGCGACGCGCGAAGTGCAAATTCAGATCCGCTTCAGGTTGGCGAACTTCTCCATCAATTTCTTGATGCCGTGGCGCTGGAAGAGCACGGTGAGCTTGGCGTCTTCGCGGTCGCCCTCGCGCATCAGCACGGTGCCCTCGCCATACTTCGCGTGCAGTACGCGCTGGCCCTTTCTGAGGCCGGAGGCGCCGTTGTGCGCGGGAATGTCCATGGCCGGGCGAGCAAAGGCGCCCGGCTTTCCGCCGAAGAAGCGTGCGATGTTGTCGATGGAGCGCTCCGGCACTCGCGCGCTCTGATCTTTTGGAGTGAGTCTGTGGCTGGGCGTGAGGCTAGGCGCGGCGGCGTGCGGAATCTCCTGGCTCTCGTCCTCGTAGTTGAAGTGTGTGGCGCCGGAGCCGAAGCGGCGCGGCTGGCGTCGGCCGGCGCCATAGCCGGGGGCATAAGCAGGAGTCGACCACGCGGGGCTTGTGCTGCCGAGGTTCTCGATGAGCTGCGCGGGGACCTCTTCGAGGAAGCGCGAGGGCACGCTGGCCTCGGGCATGTCTGCGCCGTAGCGGCGGCGGTAGTGGGCGCGGGTGAGGATGAGCGCGTTCATGGCGCGCGTCATGCCGACGTAGCAGAGGCGGCGTTCCTCTTCGAGTTCCTCGGGGCTGGAGAGCGCGCGCGAGTGCGGGAAGAGACCCTCCTCGAGGCCGGCGAGAAAGACCAGCGGAAATTCGAGGCCCTTGGCGGCATGCAGGGTCATGAGGGTGACGCGCGCGTTGGGATCGAACTGGTCGGTATCTGAGGCCAGCGCGGCGTGGTCGAGGAATTCGCCCAGAGTCTCGCCGCGCTCCTCGGCGTCGTGCGCGGCGTTGGCCAATTCTTTCAGATTCTCGATGCGGCTGAAGGCCTCGGGTGTGCCTTCGGCTTCGAGAGCCTTGATGTAGCCGGAGCGGTCGATGAGGAAGCGGATGAGCTCGGGAAGAGTGGCGGAGTCGCCGGGAGAGCGGAAGCCGACCTCCTTCTCTTCAGCGTTTGCGACCTCTTTCGCGTCCGATTCGAAGTCGGGGCTCGGCTGCGCCGGCTCCTCGGCTTGGTCCGCCTCCGCGGCGCCAAAGGAAAAGCCGGTGTCGGCTTCGTCCGCGCGGGACTCGGCGACGTCGGCCGAGAGCTTGCCGGCGAAGTCGGGATCCATCATGGCCTGCGCGTCGAGAATGAGCTGGCGGAAGGACTCGAGCGCGAGCTGAGCGCGCGTGGGGATGAGGCGGTTGGAGATGGCCGCGGCGGTCGCATCCCAAGTGGACTGACCGGTCTCGAGCGCCAGCCGCTCCAGGGTCTCGAGCGTGGTTTTGCCAATGCCGCGCGCGGGCGTGTTGATGCAGCGCTGCAAGGCCATCGAGTCGTGCGGATTGCGGACCAGGCGCAGATAGGCGAGCAGGTCCTTGATTTCGGCGCGCTCGTAGAAGCTGAATCCGCCCACCATGGTGTAGCTGATGTTGTAGCGGCGCAGCGCTTCCTCGACCAAACGCGACTGCGAATTGGTGCGGTAGAGGACGGCGCAGTGACCCTGCCCAGACCTTTCCGTTTCGGAGGAATTCTCCTGTTGGCGCAGGAATGCCTGGATCTTGTCGGCGATGAAGAGCGCTTCGTTCTCGCCGTCGGGCGCTTCGTAGTAGCCGATGAGCGCGCCGCCCTGGCGGTCGGTCCAGAGCTTCTTGCCCTTGCGGCGGAGGTTGTTGGCGACCACCGCGCCGGCGGCTTCGAGGATGACCTGCGTGGAGCGGTAGTTCTGCTCTAGGCGAATGATGCGAGCGTCGGGAAAATCCTGCTCGAACTCAAGAATGTTGCGGATGTCGGCGCCGCGCCAGGAGTAGATGCTCTGGTCCTCGTCGCCCACGGCGCAGACGTTCTTGTGCTCGCCGGCCAGCAGCTTCATCAGCTCGTACTGCGGGCGGTTCGTGTCCTGGTACTCGTCGACGAGCAGATACCGATAGCGGCGCTGGTAGCGCTGGCGGACCTCGCCCGACGCCTTGAGCAAACGCACGGCTTCGAGCAGCAGATCGTCGAAGTCCATGGCGTTGTTCTTGAGGAGTTCGTTCTGATAGGCCTTGAAGATGTGGGCCACGCGCTCGCTGTTCGGATCCTTGGAGCCGAGGAAGTACTCCTGCGGATCGACCATGTGGTTCTTGGCCCACGAAATGCGGCCCAGCACGGTGCGCGGGGTGAGTTGCTTCGAGTCGAGCCCCATGCGCTTCATGATCTGCTTGACGATTCCTTGCTGGTCGTTCTCGTCGAAGATGGTGAAGGCGCGGGTGAGGCCCTTGTCGCCGATCTTGAGGACATCGATGTCGCGGCGGAGAATGCGCACGCAGAGCGAATGGAACGTCGAGATGAGCGGCTTGGCCAGCGAGGAATGACCGAGCAAATGGTTGACGCGCTCGGCCATTTCACCGGCCGCCTTGTTGGTGAAGGTGACGGCGAGGACGGCGTCGGGGGCGACGTTCTTTTCCAGGATGAGCCAGGCGATGCGATGGGTGATGACGCGGGTCTTGCCCGATCCGGCGCCGGCCAGGATGAGCAGAGGGCCGTCGGTCGCCTCGACCGCAACGCGTTGTTCGGGATTGAGAGGGGCGAGAAGAGGATGCAAGGCTTGCGTCCGATGGGAAGGTTCCTGAGTCTAGTGTAGCGGCCGGGCTGTGGATTGTTCTGGAGCAGGGAATTGTTGGGGATTCGGGAGGTCAATATAGGAGTTGCCGGGCGAGAAAACGGCTATTTTGTCCAATTTGATCAAAATGATCATTTTGTCTAAAATAGGCAATTGAGGGTAGATTCGAGAGATGAAGACGGTATCGGCAACCCAGGCGAAGCAGCGATTCGCGGAGCTTCTTGACTCAGCGCAGAAGGGCCCGGTGCGGATCCAGCGGCACGGGCGGGACGTGGTGGTGCTGACGTCCGCGGAGGACTATGATCGGCTCCGCGAAGATCCCTGGGCGGAGTTCAATCGCCTGTCGGCCATCGCCGCCGAGCAGGCCAAAGCCAACGGTCTGACCGAAGAGATTCTTGCAGAGATTCTGGCTGAGTGATGCCGAACGAGGAACGGCTGGTCCTGGACACGAACGTCGTGGTCAGCGGCCTACTATTTCCGAACTCTGTACCCGCAAGAGCGCTCCTGAAAGCGCAGAGGGGGACAGTGCTGGTATCGGAGGCTACGCAGCTCGAACTGATCCAGGTGATGAGCCGGAACCGTTTCGATCGGTACGTCGAACGCCGGATCAGGAAGCGATTGACCGCGCAGTACGTCGCTGCGGCGGTGCTTGTCGATATCTCCTCTGCAATTCCAGCTTGCCGCGATCCCCGCGACGACAAATTTCTCGAAGTCGCCGTGCACGGAAGGGCGGACTTGATCGTGACGGGCGATGCCGACCTGCTGGCGCTGCATCCGTTTCGAGGGATTCAAATCCTGACGCCGGCCGATTATCTCGCGAGGGAATGACTGAATCGGGCGCCGATCGGCTCCGGGTCATTCGTGGCCACTTCGGGCAATCGTCTGGGGACGATCGCTCGTGAGCAGTGCGGCGGCCGAAAGGCTCAGCAGCGGCCCGGCGATATTAAATAGCGCGCGGGCCGTGTTGCCGAGGGCATCGTTGTAGGCGCCGAAGAGCAGAGCCAGTACAAACGTCGAGGAAGCGGCCCAGACCCAGCGGCGGTCGAGCTGGTTCAGTCGCCAGAGACCGAGCGGAAGCAGCCAGAGGAACGTGTACCAGAGCTCATGGGCCTTCAGACAGCGAAGCAGCCCATTGAAAAAACCAACCTTCGTGTACACGGCCATGGAGGTTGTGTAGTGGGCGGCGCCGGAGAAGATGCCGCCGGACGAAGAAAACGAGAGCAGCACCGTGAGGCACGCAAGGACGCCGAGAGCGGCGATCCATCCCAGCCTGCGGGGCCGGAGGGGCCGGTCGGAGAGCCACCAGACGATGGCGAAAACGAAGGCGAACGGGGCGAAGGTCTCCTTGGAGAGGCTGCCGGGGATGGCCCAGAACGGCAGCAAGTACCAGCGCACGGAGAGCAGAGACCATACGACCAGCGCCAGGAAGAATGCCTCGCCGGAATCGATATAAGCGGCCAGATTCCAGTTGGGCACGGCGAAGTTGACCAGGAAGAGCAACGCCCCCACGAGTGAGGTGGAAAAGCAAAAGCCGCAGCGAAGGCCGATGGCGATCAGGGTTACGGCCGTCGCGGCGGTCAGGACGGACGCGGCGGCCAGCATTCCGAAGAGGGCCGGATTCCAGGAGGCGGCTCGCCCCTGTGCGATCCAATAGAACGGCTTGGCGAGCGCCGGGACAAGAGGGCGGTAGGAGAAAACACTCAATGGCTCTTGGACCATCCGGCAGTAGTCCGCCGCGTCGGAAGTGCCGGGAATCTTGCCGGGGTCGTAGCGATTCAAGATCGGATAGCCGAGGCCGAAGCAGATCACAAGGAAGAGTACCCAGAGCAGGACGGTCTTGCGGGCTGGGAATCCGACGGACACTCGAGATACCTCCGGCATCCCACCGTGCCAGGGAATTGCCGGCCGATGCCGCGGTGGAGGGGATCGAGGCCCGGCAGAGCACTGCGATTTCGGCTTCCGTCGAGTCTATCACCGTGCGGCGGCCCGGCCGGGAGGGACGCGCCTACGGCGCAAACGCTCGGCGCTCTCCAAGTTCAGCGGCCCGGCCCTGTCCCGTGTGTGGGGCATGTTTGTGCGGCAGGGGAATAGCGCCAAATCTACCCGAGCAGCGGAACAGCGCCGTAGGCGCTGGGGTGGTTAGCCCCGCGCCTCGGCGTGGGGATGGGGTCGCAGCACAATTCTCAAGTCCCGGAGGGACGCGCCGTAGGCGCGATGGTTGTTAGCCCCGCGTTTCAGCGTGGGGAAGAGGTCGCGGCAAGATCCTCAAGTCCCGCAGGGACGCGCTGTAGGCGCGATGGTTGTTAGCCCCGCGCCTCGGCGCGGGGGCGGGCGGTTTGGGTTCGTGCGTCTCCTGTTCGAAGGAGAGAGACACGGGGCAGACGGCCTCATCATTTGGTGCGCTTGTATGTCTTCTCAAAACGGCTAATTCCCGGGAGGAATACCAGTGTGTCCGAGTTCTTGTCGTATTGCCACTCCTGCGAACCATTTCCAGCATTTACTACGATTTCTAAGATGCAAGAACACCCGCTTCCCAGATATGCATTGGTTGCAGTGCCATTGCCATACTTGATCTTGAACCAGGTTCCTTTGTTTTCGTCGATCGTGCCGGTAAATGTTAAAGGAACTATTTCCACAGTCTCGGTTGGGTCCTTTGCGTTTACCCATTTACCAGTGAATTCAGATCCGGGACTTAAGTCACAACCGCAGATGAGCATGGCGACGAATAAGAACAGCCCCGCACTTCTTCGAACGACGTTCATGCGAGTTTCTCCTCGCCTCGATCCAGTGGGTCGGGGACGGTCAGCTTTTTCCGATCGGGAAGCAAGCACAGTATACTTCGTTCGCAAGTTCCCGGCGATGCATTCTGTTTCTTATAGACCTACCTCATTTGCAATCCCCGGGCCATTTCGCTATCATCCATATATGTGCGCAGGGGGTTCCCTGCGCTGTCATTAGCACCACGGCTTTTGGCTCCGGCTCGGAGCCCCGCCAACGGCGGGCTGGCAAAAGCGGTGGGAGACGAGGGAAGAATGGCTAAAGCAGGCAAGAATATTGCGAAGGCGCGCGCCGCGATCAGCAAGCCGGCGTATCCGCTGCCGGAAGCAGTGAATCTCCTCAAACAGGTCAAGTACGCGAAGTTCGACGAGACGGTCGATCTGACGATGCGTCTCGGTGTCGACACGCGCCATGCCGACCAGATGGTGCGCGGGACAGTGGTTCTGCCGCACGGGCTGGGCAAGACCAAGACCGTGGCCGTGATTGCGACCGGTGACCGGCAGAAGGAAGCCACCGCGGCCGGTGCCGACTTCGTGGGCGGCGAGGAGATGGTGGAAAAGATCCAGAAAGAGAACTGGACCGCCTTCGACGCGCTGATTGCGACGCCGGACATGATGAAGGTGGTTGGCCGGCTGGGCAAGGTGCTGGGACCCAAGGGCCTGATGCCGAACCCGAAGACCGGAACCGTGACCATGGATGTGGCCGCGGCGGTGAAAGAGATCAAGGCCGGCAAGGTGGAGTTTCGCGCCGACAAGACCAGCCTGGTGCACGTGCCGGTGGGCAAGCTGAGCTTCGATCCGCAAAAGCTGATCGACAACGCGACCACGGTGATCACGTCGATCGTGCGCGCCAAGCCCGCGGCGGCCAAGGGCAAGTACATCAAGAGCGTCACGCTGAGCTCGACGATGGGCCCGGGCGTTCCGCTGGATTCGGCCGTGGCCGACGCGGCGGGGAAGAAGTAGAAGGCAGGGACCAGGGCCGAGCGGCGAAGTTGGTTCCGATCCCTGCAGTTTGAGATTCGCAACAAGAGATTTGAGCAGAGAGCGCCCGGTGCGGCGCTGACCCGATGAGGGGAGCAGGAAGATGGCGATTTCAAAAGCGAAGAAGGCGGAAAAGGTAAAGGCGCTGGCTGCGGAGCTGGAGTCCTCGACCACCGCAATTATCGGCACGTTCAGCAAACTCACGGTGGCCAAGGACTACGAGCTGCGCAAGGTGATTCGCCAGGCGGGCGGCAAGTATCGCGTGGTAAAGAACAAGCTGGCGGCCATCTCGGGCAATGGCACGCAGATTGAGGCGGCGCTCCAGGGCCTGAAGGGCGTGAACTCGGTGGCGTTCACCGCGGGCGATCCCGTGGCGCTGGCCAAGGTATTCGCCAAGTGGGCCGGCGAGAACGCCGCGGAATTCCACTTCAAGCTGGGGATTGTGGACGGCAAGCTGCTGACGGCGGACGAGGTGAAAGCGCTCGCCACGATGCCGGGCAAGGAAGAGATCTTCTCCAAGCTGCTGTTCCTGATCAATGCTCCGGCGCAGCGGCTGGCGACGGTGATCAATGCCACGGGACGCGATCTGGCGGTGGTTTTGAACCAGGGCGTGGAGAAAGAGAAGTTTGCCGCGGCATAGAAGCCGCAAGCTCCTAGCCTCTAGCTTCTAGCTTTTTCCTGCAGGAGTTGAGGTTGTTGACCCCCTCGGGGAGGAGCTAGAGGCAAGCAGCTAGAGGCTAGTAGCTGCTTTTAAGGGTTTTGGCCGGGTGCGGACGAGAAAGGGCGCAGGTCTGGCGCATCGGAAACTTTCAAGTCTGTCGAGGCGGTCGGGGAAACACGAATTCAACGGTTTTGATTGGAGAAAAACATGGCGGATCTTGCACAGTTGGAAGAACAAATTGTTAGCCTGAGCCTGCTGGAAGCGGCGGCTCTGGTGAAGAAGCTGGAAGAGAGGCTTGGCGTTTCGGCTGCGGCTGCGGCGCCGGTGATGGTTGCGGGCGGGGCGGCGGCAGGGGCAGCGGCTCCGGCAGTCGAGGAGAAGACCGAATTCCAGGTCATCCTGAAGGATTTTGGCGCCAATAAGATCAACACCATCAAGGCGGTACGCGAGGTTACATCGCTGGGTCTGAAGGAAGCCAAGGACCTGGTGGATGGCGCACCGAAGCCGCTGAAGGAAAACGCGACCAAGGAAGAGGCCGAGGCCATCAAGAAGAAATTCGATGGTGTGGCGACGGTCGAAATCAAGTAAACGGCACGAGACTTGCAAGAGGCGCCGGGACGCGTTACGATATAAGTTGCGTGTCTTGGCGTCCCGCTTGCCGTAGGCGATCGACGGGAGCGGCAAGGCAGCGCGAAATCAGGGCGTGGCGTTCACGCAAACGTCTACTTCCCGGCTGGGAAAGATGGAGCCGGGACCGGGCGTCAGGGATTGGCTAAGTGGTTTTGGGTCGGCAATTTACCCTGAGGACAGGCGGGGCGGTTGTCGGCGAGGGTCGGGCAGCAGGCAATTCGCGGCGGAAGCGGATTTTGCGATCGGCGAGGGCAATGGAAGAAAATTCGAAGGGGAGCACAGGCGTTCAGCTGCGCTCGTGAGGCATTGCGTCCTTACGGGCTCTTTGTGTCTTCCCTGCGCAAATTTCGAAGCAGGCGTTTGGGCTTCGGCGAGAATTTGCGCACAACTTCCCAAAGTGGTTTTGCCCGGATTTCGGGATCACCGCCGCACTTGCTTCCACCAATTGAGCGCAGTCTAGCGCAGCAGCCCGATGGACGGCAATATCCGCCGCGTGTTTTTGACGAAGCTCTCACGGAACCCTCCTGACCGGGGTTCCAGTTGGCGCCGGGAATGGGATTTCCGGACCGCCGAAAACAGAAGGAGCGGGAAGCTCATAGCCCGTTCCGAGGTTTTATTCGACCTTTTCCGGAATCATGCCGACGCCGCCGAGACTCGGGCGCCGGCCCGGCCCGCCTACGGGGCCGGATCGATTGAGGCTCAGGAGTGATCATGCCCAACGAGAAGCGCGCGATCCGCAGCCGGCTCGATTTTTCCAAGATTCCAACCGCAACCCAGATTCCCAACCTGATCGAAGTGCAGCGCCGCAGCTACGAGCGGTTCCTGCAGATGGAAAAGCTGCCCAACGAGCGCGACGACTCGGGGCTGCAGTCGGTGTTTGTGTCGGTTTTCCCGATCACCGACTTCCGCGGCATCTCGCAGTTGGACTTCGTGGACTACGCGATCGGCAACTGGGAGTGCAAGTGCGGCCACCTGAAGGGGCTGCATCACCTGCGCACGGCCTGCGTGCATTGCGGGGCCATGGTCATCACCGATCCGTTCCTGCCCAGCGACGTGCTGTGCCAGAAGTGCGGCACCTACAACAAGAACACACCGGACTTCTGCAACAAGTGCGGCGACCCGGTGAGCCTGCAGTTGAAGTACGACCAGCAGGAGTGCGAAGAGCGGGGCATGACCTTCTCCGCGCCGCTGAAGGTGACGGTGCGGCTGACCATCTACGACAAGGACCCCGAAACCGGCAACAAGACCATCCGCGACATCAAGGAGCAGGAGGTCTTTTTCGGCGACATTCCGCTGATGACTCCCAACGGAACGTTCATCGTGAACGGTACCGAGCGGGTGATCGTGTCGCAGTTGCACCGCTCGCCGGGCGTATTCTTCGAGACCGCCAACAACCGCACCTACTTCCTGGGCAAGATCATTCCCTACCGTGGATCGTGGGTGGAGTTCGAGTACGACCAGAAGAACACGCTCTACGTGCGTATCGACCGCAAGCGCAAGTTCCTGGGGACGATTTTCCTGCGCGCGCTGGGGCTGCGCTCGGACGAGGAGATCCTGAAGACCTTCTACACCGTGGACCGGATGCACATCGAGGACGGCAAGCTTCTGTGGGAAGTGCCGCAGGATGCCGCCAAGAGCACGCACCTGGTGGGCGCCAAGCCGGCCCATGCGATCCGCAACGGTAGCGAGGAGATCGCCCACTCGGGGCGCAAAATTACGCCGCATTCGATCAAGGCCCTGCGCGCGGCGGGCATCGGGAAGGTGGAAGTAGAGGCCGCCGAGCTGGACGGCGCGATGACCGCCTCCGACGTGGTGGACACCAATACCGGCGAGGTCATCGTCGAGGCCAACGTGGAGCTGACGGCCGACCGCCTGCACAAGGTGATGGCCTCGGGCGCGGCGAGCTTCGAGGTGTTCTTCCCCGACCGCGACGACGTGGGCAACATCATCGCCAACACGCTGAAGCGCGACTCGGTGCACAAGCCGGAAGAGGCGCTGATCGAGATCTACCGCAAGCTGCGGCCGGGCGACCCGCCGACGCTGGACACGGCGACCGCGCTGTTCGAGGGCATGTTCTTCGATCCGCGCAAGTACGATTTCTCGCGCGTGGGCCGGCTGAAGTTCAACATCAAGCTCTACGAGAACCAGGACGCCACGCACCTGGATCGCCGCACGCTGACGCCGGAGGACTTTTACGGGACGATCCGCTACCTGCTCAAGCTGCGCAAGAACATCGGCATGGTGGACGACATCGACCATCTGGGCAACCGCCGCGTGCGCGCGGTGGGCGAGCTGATGGAGAACCAGTTCCGCATCGGGCTGGTGCGCATGGAGCGGGCCATCAAGGAAAAGATGAGCGTGTATCAGGAGTTGAACACGGCCATGCCGCACGACCTGATCAACGCCAAGCCGGTGATGGCTGCGATCCGCGAGTTCTTCGGCTCCTCGCAGTTGTCGCAGTTCATGGACCAGACCAATCCGCTGTCGGAGATCACGCACAAGCGGCGGCTTTCGGCCCTGGGGCCGGGCGGGTTGAGCCGGGAGCGCGCGGGATTCGAGGTGCGCGACGTGCATACAACGCACTACGGGCGCATCTGCCCCATCGAGACCCCGGAAGGCCCGAACATCGGACTGATCAGCTCGCTGAGCTGCTTTGCGCGGATCAACGAGTACGGATTCATCGAGTCGCCTTACCGCAAGGTGAAGGACTCGCGGATTCTGGATTTCGTGGAGATCGTGAACGCCGGCGAAAGTGGGCTGCGCGTGGGCGATCACATCGAGAAGGATGAGGCGATCCGCCTGAACGCGCAACTGAAGAAGGCGGGCAAGCGCACTATCGACTCCATTGCCTACAGCTTCTACCTGTCGGCGTGGGAAGAGGACAAGCACACCATCGCGCAGGCCAACATCGATTTCGACGACAGCGGCCGGATCACCGAGGATCTGGTGAACGCGCGCCGGCTGGGGAACTTCGTGCTGGTGAACCGGGCCGAAGTGGACTACATCGACGTGAGCCCCAAGCAACTGGTTTCGGTGGCCGCGTCGCTGGTGCCGTTCCTTGAGCACGACGACGCCAACCGCGCGCTGATGGGCGCCAACATGCAGCGCCAGAGCGTGCCGCTGCTGGCGGCCGAGGCGCCCCTGGTGGGCACGGGCATGGAAGGCGTGACCGCGCGCGATTCCGGCGCGGTGATCCTGGCCAAGCGCAACGGCCTCGTGGATTCGGTGGACTCCGAGCGCATCATCGTGCGCGTGGAGGGCGAGCATCATCCCACGCAGCTTTCGCGCGAAGTGGGTTCCGACATCTACCAGCTGATCAAGTTCAAGCGGTCGAACCAGAACACCTGCATCAACCAGAAGCCGGTGGTCCGCGAGGGCGAGCGGGTGGTGAAGGGCCAGGTGATCGCCGACGGGCCGTGCACCGAGCTGGGCGAGCTGGCGCTGGGCCGCAACGTGCTGGTGGCCTTCATGCCATGGCGCGGCTACAACTTCGAGGACGCCATCCTGATCAGCGAGCAACTGGTGCGCGAGGACTACTACACCAGCGTGCACATCGAGGAGTTCGAGATCGAGGCCCGCGACACCAAACTGGGCCCCGAGGAGATCACGCGCGACATTCCCAACGTGAGCGAGCATGCGCTGCGCGACCTGGACGAGAGCGGCGTGATCCGCATCGGCGCCCAGATCGGGCACGGCGACATTCTCGTCGGCAAAGTCACGCCCAAGGGCGAGACGCAGCTCACGCCGGAAGAGAAGCTGCTGCGGGCCATCTTCGGCGAAAAGGCGGGCGACGTGCGCGACGCTTCGCTGACCTGTCCTCCGGGCATCGAGGGCACGGTGGTGGACGTGCGCATCTTCAGCCGCAAGGGCCAGGAGAAGGACGAGCGCGCCAAGCTGATCGAAGCCGAGTACATCGCCAAGCTGGAGAAGAACCTGGGCGACGAGATCCGCATTCTGACCGACGAGCGGTTGAAGAGGCTTGACGGCATCCTGGGTCAGAAGGAAGTGCTGGCCGATCTGCACGACGAGCGGACCAACAAGCGCCTGCTGACCAAGGGCGCGATCCTGGACCGCGACACCATCGAGCGCATCTCGACCAAGAACCTGAAGCGCATCCGCTACGCCGACAAGGACCCGCGGGTGAACGAGCAGATCGACGAGATCGAGGAGATGACCTCGCGGCAGATCGAGGTGCTGCGCAAGATCACCAACGAGAAGGTGGCCAAGCTGCAAAAGGGCGACGAGCTGCCGCCGGGGGTGATCAAGCTGGTGAAGGTCTACGTGGCCATGAAGCGCAAGCTGAGCGTGGGCGACAAGATGGCCGGCCGCCACGGCAACAAGGGCGTGATCTCGCGCATTCTGCCGGTCGAGGATATGCCGTACCTGCCCGACGGAACGCCGGTGGAGATCGTGCTCAATCCTCTGGGCGTGCCTTCCCGTATGAACGTGGGCCAGATTCTGGAGACGCACCTGGGCTGGGCCGCGCACGAGCTGGGCAAGAAGGTGGCGGCGCTGGTGAACGCCAACAACGAAGCGGCCTATGTGCGCCAGACGATGGAGAAGGAGTTCGCCGGAACCGCCGTTCTGCGCCAGTTGAACGAGCTGGACGACGACATGCTGATCCGCGTGGCGCGAGGCATGGGCAAGGGCATCTGGTTCGGAACCGCGGTCTTCGACGGCGCGCGCGAGGACGAGATCAAGGCGCTGCTGGCCTCTGCCGGCCTGCCCTCGTCGGGCAAAACGATGCTCTACGACGGACTGACGGGCGAGCAGTTCGAGCAGCCGGTGACGGTGGGCTACATCTACATGCTCAAGCTGTCGCACCTGGTCGACGACAAGATTCACGCGCGGTCGATCGGGCCGTACTCGCTGATCACCCAGCAGCCGCTGGGCGGCAAGGCGCAGTTCGGCGGGCAGCGCTTCGGCGAAATGGAAGTCTGGGCGCTGGAAGCCTACGGCGCCGCGTACATCTTGCAGGAGCTGCTCACCGCCAAGTCCGACGACGTGTACGGCCGCACCAAGATCTACGAGGCCATCGTCAAGGGCGAGACGGCCATGGAGCCGGGCATACCGGAGTCGTTCAACGTGCTGATCCGCGAGCTGCAGTCGCTGTGTCTGGACGTGGATTTGATCAAGCGTGCGGATCTGGTAAAGAAGGCGCCAACGCAGGAAGTCGCGGCGGTGGCGGACTAAAAGCAGCTTCTAGCTGCTAGCTTCTAGCCTGATCGGGGTTGAACTAGCAGTCGAGGCAAGACTGAGCTTCGTACTAGCGGAAAGCGCAAGAAAGTGCTCCCAGCAGAGAAAAGCTAGGAGCTAGCGGCTAGAAGCTAGTAGCTGGTTTTACGGGTTCTTCTTGAAGCGGCAAACGCCGCTACCCGGGAAGGAAGGACCCCCAAAGAATCCCGGGAAACGCCGCGGCGGGCACAACAGAGCCTGCCAAGGAGGGTGGCCTTGTTCCGTTCAAACCCGTTCGAGCTTACCAGCCCCATTACCGACTTCGACGCCATCCGCATCATGCTGGCCTCGCCGGAGAAGATCCGCAGTTGGTCGCATGGCGAGGTGACCAAGCCGGAGACCATCAACTACCGCACCTTCAAGCCGGAGCGCGACGGCCTGTTCTGCGCGCGCATCTTCGGCCCGGTGACCGACTGGGAGTGCCTCTGCGGCAAGTACAAGCGCATGAAGCACCGCGGCGTGATCTGCGACAAGTGCGGGGTGGAAGTGACGGTGAGCAAGGTGCGCCGCGAGCGCATGGGGCACATCGAGCTGGCGTCTCCCTGCTCGCACGTATGGTTCTTCAAGGGGCTGCCTTCGCGCATTGGCCATCTGCTCGATATTTCGCTGCGCGACCTGGAAGGCATTCTCTACTTCGAGTCCTACGTGGTCATCGACCCAGGCGACTCCGGCGCTCGTGAGCGCGAGATCATCAAGGACGAAACCCGCTATCGCGAGCTGGACCAGCAGTTCCGTCCCTCCGGCTTCAAGGCCATGATGGGCGCCGAAGCCATCAAGGAATTGCTGAAGCGCGTGAACGTGGACGAGCTGGGGATGGAGCTGCGCGAGCGGATGAAGACCGAGACCTCGGCGCAGAAGAAGATCAAGTTCGCCAAGCGCCTGAAGGTTGTCGAGGCCTTCCGCAAGTCCTCGAACAAGCCGCAATGGATGATTCTTGACGTGCTGCCGGTGATTCCTCCCGAGCTGCGCCCGCTGGTTCCGCTCGACGGCGGCCGCTTCGCGACATCGGATTTGAACGATCTTTATCGCCGCGTGATCAACCGCAACAACCGGTTGAAGAAGCTGATGGACCTGCACGCGCCGGAAGTGATTGTGCGCAACGAGAAGCGCATGTTGCAGGAGGCCGTGGACGCGCTGTTCGATAACGGCCGCCGCGGGCGCGTGCTGAGGGGCGCCAACAACCGCCCGCTCAAGTCGCTGAGCGATACGCTGAAGGGCAAGCAGGGCCGCTTCCGCCAGAACCTGCTGGGCAAGCGCGTGGACTACTCCGGCCGCTCGGTGATCGTGGTCGGTCCGGAGCTGAAGCTGCACCAGTGCGGCCTGCCCAAGAAGATGGCCCTCGAGTTGTTCAAGCCGTTCATCTATCACCGCCTGGAGCAGACCGGCCAGTGCACCACCATCAAGCAAGCCAAGGAGATGGTGGAGATGCAGGAGCCGGTGGTTTGGGACATCCTCGAGGAAGTGATCAAGGACCATCCGGTGCTGCTGAACCGCGCTCCAACGCTGCACCGCCTGGGGATTCAGGCCTTCGAGCCGGTGCTGGTGGAGGGCAAGGCCATCAAGATTCACCCCCTGGTCTGCACCGCGTTCAACGCCGACTTCGACGGCGACCAGATGGCGGTGCACATTCCGCTGTCGCCCGAAGCGCAGATCGAAGCCAGCGTGCTGATGCTGGCCTCGCATAACATTCTGTCGCCGGCGTCGGGCCAGCCGATCACCGTGCCCACGCAGGACATGGTGCTGGGGCTTTACTACCTGACCAAGGCCAAGAAGGGCGCCAAGGGCGAGGGCCGCGTCTTCGCCAACACCGAAGAGATTCTGATGGCGCTGGAGGCCGGCGAGGTGGAGACGCTGTCGCCGATCCGCGTGCGCTATACGGGCAAGGTGCTGGACATGGCCAACGCCTACGACGATCAGGACCTGACGCACACCGAACCCATCGAATTCAACAAGGAGTATCTGTCGACCACCGTGGGCCGCGTGATCCTGAACGACTCGCTGCCGGCCGGCATGCCGTTCATCAACGGCCTGATGAAGAAGAAGGGCATCGGGCAACTGGTGAACTACTGCAACCAGAACCTCGGCCTCGAGGTGACGGTGGGCATGCTGGACAAGATCAAGTCGCTGGGCTTCAATTACGCCACGCGCTCCGGCCTCTCCGTGGGTCTGGACGACATGGTGATCCCGGAGAGCAAGTACAAGGTGGTGGGCGACGCCGACAAGAAGGTGATCGAGGTCCAGAAGCAGTACATGGACGGCGCCATCACCAACGGCGAGCGCTCGAACAAGGTCATCCAGATGTGGTCGGCGGTGACCGACCTTGTGGCCGACGAAATGTTCTCCAACATGAAGAAGGCGGACGACGAAGGGGCCATGAACCCGATCTACATCATGGCCGACTCCGGCGCTCGCGGATCGAAGCAGCAGATTCGCCAGTTGAGCGGCATGCGCGGTCTGATGGCCAAGCCTTCGGGCGAGGTCATCGAGACGCCGATCACCGCCAACTTCCGCGAAGGGCTGACGGTGCTCGAGTACTTCATCTCCACGCACGGCGCGCGCAAGGGGCTGGCCGACACGGCGCTCAAGACGGCCGATTCCGGCTACCTGACGCGCCGGTTGGTCGATGTGGCGCAGGACGTGATCGTGACCGAGCCGGATTGCGGCACGCTGGAAGGCATCTACGTGGGATCGATCGTCGAGTCCGGCGAGATCATCGAGCCCCTGCGCGACCGCATCATCGGGCGCGTGTCGCTGGAGAGGATCAAGGACTACGACGGCAACGTGGTGGTGGAAGTGAACCAGCCCATCGACGAGGACATCGCGTCGGCCATCCAGGGCGCGGGCGTGGAGCGGGTGAAGATCCGCTCGGTGCTCACCTGCGAATCGCGCCGCGGCGTCTGCGCGCTGTGCTACGGGCGCAACCTGGGCTCCGGCCGCATGGTCGAACTGGGCGAAACCTGCGGCGTGATTGCGGCGCAGTCCATCGGCGAGCCGGGCACGCAGCTCACCATGCGCACCTTCCACGTGGGCGGCACGGCCAGCCGCGTGGCCGAAGTCTCGCGCCTCGACGCCAAGAACAACGGCTTCGTGCGCTTCATCAACCTGAACACAGTGGAAAGCAAGGAAGGCGTGCTGGTGGCCATGAACCGCTCCGGCTCGATCGCCATCGTGGACGAGCGCGGCCGTGAGAAGGAGCGCTACCAAACGGTGTACGGTGCCCGGCTCCGCGTCCGCGAGGGCGCGGCGGTCAAGCTTGGCGACGTGCTGGCCGAGTGGGATCCGTACACCTACGCCATCCTGACCGAAATCGGCGGCGCGGCGCAGTTCAAGGACCTGCAGGAAGGCATCACCCTGAACGAAGAGGTCGACGAAGTGACCGGGCTGTCGCGCTGGGTGGTTGCCGACTCGCCCGACGAGAAGCGCCAGCCCTCCATCGTGGTAAAGGGCGCGAAGGGGCACAAGCGCTACCTGCTGCCGCGCGGCGCTCACTTGATGGTCGAGGACGGCGCCGAAGTGGGTCCGGGCGACGTGCTGGCCAAGATTCCCAAGGAGTCGACGCGCACCAAGGACATCACCGGCGGTCTGCCGCGGGTGGTGGAGCTGTTCGAGGCGCGCAAGCCGCGCGAAACCGCGATCATCAGCGAGATCGACGGCGTGGTTCGCTTCGGCGAAATCTCCAAGGGACAGCGCAAGATCTACGTGACGGCCGACAACGGCGACGAGAAGGAATACTCGGTGCCGCGCGGAATTCACGTCAACGTGCAGGAGGGCGAACGGCTGCGCGCCGGCGATCCTCTGATGGACGGCCCGCTGAACCCGCACGACATTCTGGCCGTGCTGGGCGAGAAGGAGCTGCAGGCTTACCTGGTGAACGAAATCCAGGAGGTCTACCGGCTACAGGGCGTGGCCATCAGCGACAAGCACATTGAGGTGATCGTGCGGCAGATGCTGCGCTGGGTGCGGATCGACGAGGTGGGCGACACCAACTTCCTGCTCGAGCAGCAGGTGGATCGCTTCCGCTTCAAGGAAGAGAACGAGCGCGTGCTGCAGAACGGGGGCCGTCCGGCGATCGGGCGTCCGCTGCTTCTGGGCATCACCAAGGCCTCGCTCTCCACCGACAGCTTCATCTCCGCGGCCAGCTTCCAGGAGACCACGCGCGTGCTCACCGAGGCCAGCATCAACGGCGCGGTGGACAACCTGCGCGGCCTGAAGGAGAACGTGATCGTGGGCCGTCTGATTCCCGCCGGCACGGGCCTGGAGTACTACCGCAACGTGCAGCTCTCGCCGGAGCTGGAAGAGGCGGCGGAGCGTGTGCAGCAGGAAGTGCATGCGGAGATCGAGGCCGCCGAGCGCGAGCTGGAACTTATGCGGCAGGAAGGCGAAGCCGAGGAGATGGCGGCCGAGTAGGCCGGCGTCTCAGGAGACTCACTCGAACCAGGGCCCGGCGCGAGCCGGGCCTTTTCTTATGCGCGCTGTTTGGATGCGAATTCGAGGCCGCTGCCGGCGGACTTTTGCCGGCTGCCTTTTCGGAACTGTTTTACCTCATACATGGCGGTATCGGCCTTGCTGAGCAGGGTGTCGGCGGAATCCGCGTCCTCGGGGTAAAGGGCGATTCCGACGCTGGCCGATCCTTGCATCGCGTGGCCGTCGATTGAGATGGCTTCGTCGAAGCAGTGCTCCAGGCGCTGCGCGATCTCCTCGACTTCGGAACGGTTGCGGACAGAGGAGACCACGGCCGCGAATTCGTCGCCGCCCAATCGCGCCAGCGTATCGCCCGGCCGGAGTTGGTGTTTCATGCGCTGGGCGGCTTGCTGCAGGTACAAGTCTCCCACTTGGTGCCCATAGAGGTCGTTGACCTGCTTGAATTGGTCGAGATCGATGAAGACGAAGCCGAAGATGCCAGCGGTCCGGCGGGACCGGTCGATCAGCTCGTGCAGATGTTTCTCCAGAGAGAAGCGGTTGGCGACGTCCGTCAGCAGGTCGAACTCGGAGCGGTGCACGAGATCGGAGTAGAGGCGCGATGTCTCGATCGCCAGTGTCGCCAGCCCCGCCCCGAACGAGAGCGCGGCGGTTTCTTCGGCGGTGGGTTTTCTGCGGCGGTTGATGGCGGCGAAGATCGTGCCCAGCGCGGCTCCCGAGCGGCCCGGAATCTCATGCCGAATGACCCGTTGCGAGGTGATCTTCGGCGGCTTCTTGCCCAACCGCGCCCCTTCCGCGATTTCGCACCAGCAGGCGGCGCCGTGCAGCCTGAACGAGATGACCTCGGTGATGCTCTCGAGAATCTCGCTGAGAGCACGGGACTTGTTGATGTCCTCAAGGATCCGGCTGCGCCGCTGCTCCAGGTAGGCCATGGCCGAAGTTCTCTGGCGAACGCGGCGCTCTACGGCCCAGCTTCTGACGCCGAGGGCGATCAGCACGCTAAAAAGAAGGCCGACGATCAGCAGCAAATGACGCACGTTCAACCACGGCGGCTGGGCAATCATCTGAATGTCGTCGAGGTCGCGCATCAGGATGTTGAATGGTACTTCGCCGTTGAAGGGGTTTGCATCCGAAAGCATGCAGATGCCGGTTACCCGGATTCGCGAACCGGCGGGAATCTGCTTCATGGGTGCAAGCAGAATCCGGCTCGCCGGGCTGGGATGATGCAGGATGGCCGAGAAAAGGTGACCGCCGGACTCAATGACATATTCGTCCTGGGTGGCCTGGCGCACCTCGGTCACGACAAGGCCTTCCACCGACACCAGATCGAAGACACGGCTGCGTCCCTGGTTGCCTCCCACGGCGAGGTCGCGCCAAGTGAGCAGGGACGGCGCGACCGGTGCCTGTACTGCGCTGCCGCGGATTTCGGCGCGAGTCATTGTGAGAAAGCCGTTTTCGACTTGGGGAAATCCAATTGCGTCCGCCTGGTCTCCAATATGCAGCGGGATCCAACTGTCGGTCTCAATCCATAGGCTTCTCGGCCCGTCTTGAAGCACAACTGCGCCGCCCGGCTGGTAGTAGGTGACGGTTCCCTGCACGCGCGTGCGCTGGGTCAGGTCGACAGTGCGGAAGTTCGTGATGACCTGGTCCATGGATGTCACCGGAATCGACCAGGGATCGGAAGAGGCGCGTTTCAGAATCTTTACGTTGTCCATCGACTGAACGTGGAGCAGGAGACCGGTCAACTGCATCTTGTTGTCGAAGCGGCCGGAGATGGCTCCAGTGATCTGCACCTCGGCGTCAAGCATGTCCTTGACATTGTTTTCGTCGTTGCTATCGATGTTGGCGTCTACCGGTTCCCCTTCCACCAGCATGTGCAGAACGATCGCCGAGGTCCGCGAGCGGGAATTCGGTGTCAAGTCGGCGGAGCGGACCAGAGCGCGAACGGTGACGAACTGGCAGTCGGCTTCGGCCCGAATCATCTGCTGGTAGGTGGGCTGGACGGGCTTGGGCAGGGGGACGTGACCGATCAGCGCGATGTCGCGGCTATCGACGTATGGCCGGAAGCTTTCGTGCATGGTTCCGCGCACCAGGACGCGGTCGCCGGGAACCAGGTGGAGACTGGTGGCGGCCTGCACGTAGATGGCGGCGCCGCCGTCTTGCACGAACAGGTTCTGGTCGTAGGCGCGGAAGTAAATCACGGTCGCGTCAAAGGAAACCGGCTGATGCTGGCTGGCCTCGTCGTTGGACAGAGCGGCGACGGCGCGCAGTGAAGCCGGGGGCGCAGCGGGAACTGCGCCAGCGCCGAGGGCGCACAGGAACGGCATCGCGAGCAGAACGGCTGCCCTCTTCATAGGCACGGGCCGAACGGTCCAGACGGGCGCAGCATCCGGCCTGAAGTTACTTATCGGCAAATGAGGAGGGAATGGTTAATCCGGGAGGCGGGAAATGCGTGCAAAATCAGGTTCTGCTCACGGGAAGCTCCCCGAGTTCAGGCCATGTCCCGGGGCGAGAACTCGCTGTCCGGGTCGACGACTGGAACGTGGTGTTTCCCCGGCCGCGTGTGCTTGGCAACATACATGGCGGCGTCGGCGGCGCGAAGCAGGCTGTCGGCAGAACTGGCATCCTCGGGATATAAAGCGGTGCCAAGGCTGGCGGAACCGCGCAGGCTGAAGCCGTTTCCCTCGAATGGCTGGTCGAAACAACAATCCAGCCGCTCAGAGACGGCTTCAACTTCTGTCCGGTTGCGCACTCCGGAGACGAGCACGGCAAACTCGTCGCCGCCGAGACGCGCCATGGAGTCGCCGGGGCGCAGTTGCCGCTTCATTCGGCGCGCCACTTCCTGCAGGTACAGGTCTCCCACGTGGTGGCCGTGCACGTCGTTGACCTGCTTGAAGTCATTCAAATCAATATAGATAAGGCCAAAAGCGCCGGCGGTTTGACGCGCCGCCTGGATTTGCGCGCAAAGGACCTTTTCCATGGCAAAGCGATTCTGCACGTCGGTCAGCAGATCGAACTCTGATCGATGGATGAGATCGGTGTAAAGGCGCGAGGTTTCAATGGCCAGAGTGGCCAATTCCGCCGCCATGGCCAAGGCCGCGTTTTGCTCGGCGGTGGGTTCGGAGCGCAGATCGAAGGCGGTATAGATGGTGCCCAGCGCCGGACCGGAACGGGAGGCGATGGGATGTGCTATCGTGCGCAGCGACGGGGAATCCAACTCGACCGGGCAGTTGCCCAACATGGGGCCGTCGGCCACTTGGCACCAACAGGGCACTCCACTCAGCCGCGCCGAAACCAACTCGGTAATTCGCTCCAGAATCTCTGCCAATGGCTTGGAGTGGTTGATGTCTTCCAGGATTCTGCTCCGGCGGCGCTCAAGGTAAGCGAGGGAGCCGATCTTGCGGCGGTTTCGTCTTTCCAGGTACCAACCACGCAGACCAAGCGCGATCACAACAACCAGGAGCAGACCGGCGATCAGCAGCAGATGACGCACGTTCAGCCACGGCGGCTGCACGACGACCACAATATCGTCGAGGTCGCGCATCAGAATATTGAAAGGCACCTCGCCATTGAAGGGGTTTGCATCGGAGACCATGCAAACGCCGGTCACCCGTATGCGTGAGCCGGCGGGGATCTCCCGCATCGGAGAGAGCGAGGCTGGCTGGTTCGGGCCGGGGTGGCGCAGGACGGCGGAGAAAAGATGGCCGTCGGAGTCAATGACGTACTCGTCCTGGGTAGCTTGGCGCACCTCGGTCACGACAAGGCCTTCAACTGACACCAGGTCGAAGATCCGTCCGTGTCCCTCGTTGCCTCCCATGGCGAGGTCGCGCCAGGTGAGCAGGGAAGGCGCGACCGGTGCCTCGACACCGCTATCGCGGATTTCGGCGCGAGTCAGAGTGAGGAAGCCGTTTTCGACTGCGGGAAAACCAATTGCGTCCGCCTTGTCCCCCACACGCAGTGGGGTCCAGTCGCTGGTTTTGATCCAGAGACTCTTCGATGCGTTCTGAAGCACAACCGCGCTACCCGGCTGGTAGTAGGTGATGGTTCCTTCCACTCGCGTGCGCTGGGTCAGGTCGACAGAGCGGATGTTTGTGATGACCTGGCCCATGGATGTCACCGGAATCGACCAGGGATCGGAAGGAGCGGGTTTCAGGATCTTCACTCCGTCCAACGACTGAACGTGGAGCAGGAGGCCGGTCAACTGCATCTTGTTGTCGAACTGGCCTGAGAGGACTCCGCTGATCTGCACCTCGGCGTCGAGCAGCTTGCCGATGGCGTTTGGATCGTCACTGTCGATATCTGCGTCCACCTGTCCGCCGTCGACGAGCAAGTGGAGATCGGTGTCGAGTTTGGGAGAACGGATATTGGGCACCAGGTCGGCGGAGCGGACCAGAGCGCGAACGGTGACAAACTGGCAGTCGGCTTCGGCCCGAATCATCTGCTGGTAGGTGGGCTGGACGGGCTCGGGCAGCGGGGCGTGACCGACCAGTGCGATGTCGTGGCTCATGACGAATGGCCGGAAGCTCTCGTGCATGGTTCCGCGCACCAGAACGCGGTCGCCGGGAACCAGAGGGAGCCTGGTGACGGCCTGCACGTAAATGGCGGCGCCACCGTCTTGTACGAACAAGTTCTGATCGTAGGCGCGAAAGTAGGTGACGGTCGCGTAAAAGGAGACCGGCTGGTGTTGGCTGGCCTGCGCGTTGGTGAGAGTCGTCAGGGTTTGCAGCGGCGTCAGCGGCGCGGGCGGAGCTGCTTGAGTTGCTTGAATTGCCGCAAGAAAGACAACGGCCGCAAATCCTGATCTCTTCATCGAGTTGACGTTCGCTCCACTGAACGATCTACACAGCCCTGAGGATATGAACCGCTCTCCGGCCGGCCCATCGGTTTCCATACCAGGTTCTCTGGGTGATTTGACGAGCAGGAACGACGCAATGGTGACAACTGCCCCTATCCTACTCGCGCCAAAGGTTTTGTGAATAACACTTTTGGAGCGTTCGGCTTGGTATAATCCAGGCGCTGGAACGGGGCAACTGCACGCCTTGTCCGGCAGATGCGGATGGCCGGCGTGGCAGCCGCTTCCGCGGGGCAGACCGATGTCAATCAGTCGAGAACAGGCTCCCAATTCCTCCGCTTCCCACGCGCCCGAGCAGGACCCCCAGGCGCAGCCGGCCCGCCGGATTCGCGTGATTGGCGTGCCGCTTGACCTGGGCGCCAGCCGGCGCGGCGTGGACATGGGGCCATCCGCCGTAAGGGTCGCCGGCCTTGCAGCACGGCTGGAGGCGCTCGGCCACCGGGTCACGGACGCCGGCAACATCCGCGTTGAGATCGCCGAAACCCGGGCTCCAGGCGACAAATCGGCCCACTACCTGAAGGAAATCGCCAAGACCTGCAGCCTGACGGCTGAGGCCGCGCTGGCCGCGCTGGAGTCTGGGATGACTCCGCTGCTGCTGGGCGGCGACCACTCGATGGCGGCGGGCTCGGTGGCCGGCGTGGCCGAGTTCTATCGCCGCCGGGAGCAGAAGATCGGTCTGCTCTGGATCGACGCCCACTCCGACATCAACACGCCCGAAACCTCGCTTTCCGGCAACGTGCACGGCATGCCGCTGGCCGCGTTGTTGGGACTCGGCCCAGATCCGCTGGCCAACATCCTCGGCTACGCACCCAAAATCTACCCCGAGAATGCAGTGCTCATCGGCGTGCGCGACATCGACCCCGCGGAGCGCGAGAACCTGCGCCGCGCCGGCATGACCGAGATCTTTACGATGCGCGACATCGACGAGCGGGGCATGAGAGCGGTGATGGAAGAGGCTCTGCGCGCCGCCGGCCGCGGCACCGCCGGCTACCACGTCTCCCTCGACATGGACTGGATCGATCCCGAGGAGGCGCCGGGCGTTGGAACGCCGGTTCGCGGCGGCGCAACCTATCGCGAGGCGCACCTGGCCATGGAGATCATTGCCGACCACGGGTGCCTGCTCAGCTTCGAGATCGTCGAGGTGAACCCGGTGATCGATGAGCACAACCGCACCGCCGACTTGGCCGTCGAACTGGCCTGTTCGGCATTCGGGAAGAAGATCCTTTGAGCGGTTCTACACTGGTAGAGGCCGCTCGAACCGCGAGAATCGGCCACTTGGCGGAGGAATGGCAAAGAAGCTCAGGGTTGGAATCCTATTTGGCGGGCGCAGCGGCGAGCATGAGGTTTCGCTGCTGTCTGCGGCATCGGTTCTGAAGGCGATTGACCGCGATAAGTTCGACGTAACTCCCATCGGCATCACCAAGGAAGGCCGCTGGCTGGCGGCCGCGGACGCGCGGAATCTGCTCAACGGCGACTCCAGCGCGGTGGCGCGGCGGCTGCGCGCCGGCGATCCCGAGGCCACCCCCGGCGCCAGGCTGCTGCACGAGGGCATTCCGACGCTGATGGCGCCGGAGCCTCACCGCGCCGCGGCTCTCGGCCACAACCAGGGCCCGGACGGCAAGTCCCTCGGCGGTAAGTCCCTGGACGGTGAGTCGCTCGACGTCGTGTTTCCCGTGCTGCACGGCACCAACGGCGAGGATGGGACGATCCAGGGATTGTTCGAGCTGGCCCGGATCGCCTACGTCGGCTCGGGCGTGCTGGGCTCGGCCGCGGGCATGGACAAGGACGTGATGAAGCGCCTCTTCGTCCAGGCCGGACTGCCGATCGTGAAGCACGTCACGCTGCTGCGCGCGGACTGGGAGCGGTCGCCGCGCAAGGCCGTCGCGCTGGTCGAGCAGTCGCTCAAGTATCCGGTCTTCGTGAAGCCCGCGAACATGGGCTCATCGGTGGGCATCACCAAGGCGCACAACCGCAAGGAGCTTGGTCCGGCGCTCGCGATCGCGGCCAAGTACGACCGCAAGCTGATCGTGGAGCAGGGCGTGAGCGGCAGGAAGAGCCGGAGCGGCGAGGCGGCGCGCGCGCGCGAGTTCGAGGTCGCGGTGCTGGGCAACGACGATCCGAAGGCGAGTGTTGTCGGCGAGATCGTTCCCGGCAAAGAGTTCTACGACTACGAGGCGAAGTACCTCTCCGAAGGCTCGGTTCCGGTGATTCCGGCGAAGATCGCGGCGGCCGAGAGCCGGAAAATTCGCGAGATGGCCGTGGCCGCGTTCAAGGCCTGCGACCTTTCCGGCCTGTCGCGCGTGGACTTCCTGATGGAGCCGGACGGCAAGAAGCGCATCTTCGTGAACGAAGTGAACACCATGCCGGGATTCACGCAGATCAGCATGTACCCGAAGCTTTGGGAGGCGTCGGGGCTGAGCTACAAGGACCTGATCACGCGGCTGATCGAGCTCGGGCTCGAGCGCCAGGCGGAGAAGGACCGGACGACGTACTCGCGCGAAGAGTGAAAGAGCAGAGAGCAAGGGAGCAAGGAAGCAAGGGAACAAGAAAACAGGGAACAGGAGAACCCTGTCCGGTGTCTAACTTGATAGGTTCGCGGGAGAGTGTGCCCGCGGAACAGGCGTCTGTCTCGGATCTCCGATGCTGAAAGCTGGAAGCTGACGGCCGATCCCCGATCCCTGACGGCTGCACTTGCCGTATCCTGATGTTGAAGGACGTTTCCCATGACTCTGCTCGATGCTCCGAAGTTCGATGCCGCGCGGTCGCGGCGCAAGACGCTGATTCTCCGGTTGTGCGCCGGGGCGCTGGTGGTTCTTTTCGTGGGCTGGTGGCTGGCGGCGAGCCGGCCCGTGGACTGGCCTTGGAACTGGAACCGCTATCTTGTCGGGCGCGCCAAGGTGAACAAATTTCTCACCGCGCTCGAAGCGAACGACCTGGCCAAGGCCTACGGGATCTGGTTCAACGACAAAAACTGGCAGCAGCACCCGCAGCAGTACGCGACATATCCCTTCGAGCGATTCCAGGGCGATTGGGGCCCGAACAGCCCGGACAACGACTACGGCGCCATCCACAGCCACAAGATCGCGCTCGCCGGCCACTACGGCAACGGCCTGCTGATTGCCGTGCTCATCAACGATCGCAAGACCGGCGCGCTGAACCTGGCCTACGATCCCAAGACCGGACAGTTGAGCTACGCGCCGCCGGGCGTGAGCCTGTATCTGGGGCCGTAGAAGCAGGGAACAGGGATCAGGGAACAGGGAACAAGGGAACAAGGGAGCAAGGGAACAAGGGAACAAGGGAACGAGAAAGCAGCTTCCTGCGCCGAGCTTTCAGTGGCCAGTTTTGAAATCGCTCTTGCACCATTTCTGGCGCAAGGGGTTTGGAAAGTCCTGTTTTTTCCGACCCTCCCCCTCCCCCCGTCTCCATATCCAAATATTTGGCAGCAAAGGACTTGCGGAGGGGGTCTTTGCGTAAATTATTGATTCTAAAAGGCAGCATTTCGTAAATATTTCCATTCATTTGAGTTACGTTTCTTCGATCCCTCCGGTGCGATGGTTGAATGCGACTTGGGGAGGCCGATGAGCGCTCCTTTCCGGACCTAATTCAATCGTAGCGATTTGGCGGAAATAATCTGCAAGAACGGCGAGAAATATATTTGGTTTGGAATGAGGGGGATGGGGTGGGGACGGGGGGTGGTGGAGGGGTTGACGAGGGCGAAAGCTTCTAGCTGCTAGCTTCTAGCCTCTGGCTGTTCGACTTCGTGTGAGGGCGGGCGCGCGGGTCGCTTGTTGCGATATGGGCGTTTTTCATTATCGATCCACCGAATCATGGGTCGGCCCTTCCACATTGGGTCGTAAGGTTCTGCTGCATCTCGGAGGTCGACGTTTCCTGGATCAGTTAAGCGTCGCGGTGCTACTTGGGTCGTGGTTAGGAAAAAGGTATCTTGACCAATCGGCTTGGATGGTCTCTAGGACTTTCTTTATTCGTGGCGACGGTGATCGGCCATAGTTCGTAAAACAGCGCAAAAAATCGCCAAGTATCAAGAGCATGTTTGGATCTGTGATGGCCCGATTATGGATCGCATAAATGAAATCAAAGCCGTCGCCTTCAATCGTGTGGACGGCGCTCTCCAAATCCTGAATGCAGATGACAGTTAGCGACCGGACCGAGACTCCCGCACGAATCGCATGGGGCCTCATCTTTGTCCGAAATCGGCTGTTGAGATACCAGTTTAGAAGCGGTACTCGAAGAATGTGATCTTGCAGGACTAAGATCGGGAGAACGACCCTTACGCGCGCCGTAGAGACCCCCTCCAAATCCTGTTGGGTATCGTTGCTGTCCGCGAATAGCAAACGTATCTTCTGCGCCAGTTGATCGCATCCTATTGCGAATTTCTTATCGATATCTTCGAGCAGGAGATCTGGCTTTCCAGAGTACCGCGCTTCCCTGCTGAGAAAACCTCCCTTGCACTCCAATGGAGCAAACACGTCTCCCTGAATGAGCACTCCGTCGAGTGCTTCACCTTCCATCCGCTTCCACCTTGGTCTCGGAACATATTGCATCCCAGATTTCGATTGGATTCCCGTCAGCAGCCAATGAACGTATTCTTCGAAAAGAGAACCCCAGGCATTGAACAAATCTTGGCGAAGTTTTGGCGACGGAAGAAGATCGTGAAGCGCCCATTGGACACCGGCATGGCACTTGTCGGCGATGAAGGACAGATCCACGGGGTGCAATCTTTCACCGTCGACGCAAAGGAGTGGCTTGGAACGAAATGCCACGAAATCCTGCCTTGGGTCTGTTGCGGCTTCAGTGGCAAGCCTCGCATGCAAATCAGCGACGCCGGAAGAGATGGTCCCTAAAACTGTGCCAAGCTCTTCCGGGGTGATCCCACTTTCACCACGAAAAATCGATGGGTTAAGTAGCATGAATTCAGGGCGAGGCTCGTTCTGATCGGCGCCATTTTCGAAGTATGCCCATATCGAGAACACAACGAACACCCATCGCTCGACTGAAATGCCGACCCGTGATTCGAACTCTCTGAGGAAATCAAACTGTCTGCATCTCTGGGATATTCGCGACCTGACATTCGGATCGTTCAGCAGAATTCGAAACATGATATGGAGTCGGGGCATCAGGTGGTCTGGCCTGGTTGGATTCGTGAGCTCGAATCCCCCGATCGTCTGAGCCATCAGCGCGACCCGCCTCTGAGCCTCGGTTCCCGTATTAAGAGAGGCGCCGTCTGCCGGTGTAAAGAGTAGGTCGTTCATCATCAGGCAGGCCCGGCCGACAGCGTACCGGACTCGCGCGTCCTCGGTCTCGTCAGGTTCTGGCGCAGGATCACAGTTCGCGATGGCGATCCGCAATATGGCAAGAATATTTTGGGGTAAGAAGATCGGTCGATCCTCGCATCGGGCCGTCGGGAATCGTGATTTCAGAAGGCCTAAGGTTTCGTCGTCGACGTGCCCCGCCGTAAGGAACTCTTGGACTCTACCGAAGTTCACCTTTCTGTTTTCCTGCATAGCGAATCGGACGAACAAGTTCATCGCTAAAATGACATGGACAGCGTGCTTCAGCGGAATGCCCCGTACCGTCTCGATAAGTTCGCCCACAGTCGGGTGCCGGTCGAATAACTCTGAAAACGTAAAGCAAACGCCCGAGTCCATCGCTCACCTATTCGCCCTGGGTTTGTGGTGAGTCTAGCTCAAACCGGAACTCCCCGTCTCGCTCTCGCGTTTGCTCTTTCCTTGGCCGCCTCCCCAAGTCCCGGGAAGGCCGCTGGTCAGGCGACTTTCAGATATGTCCCCGGAAGTCGGCTTTTGGGAAGCGATTCCTGGCGATGCAGGCGGGGAAACTGGTTGGATGGTGAGTCCGGTCTTCGGGTTGCTGGTTTTGAACGCGGCTTCGCCGCGGACTTGATTTTTAGGGGGATGGGCGCACGTTTTTGGCACGACTGAAGTCGTGCTCTGATACAGACCTGCGATGTTGAAGTTCGCGATATCCCACCTTAGCCGCAAAAACAAGAACGCGGCGAAGGTGGGGCACCCGGCGCTGCGGTCGTGCCCTGACACGAACCGATCCTTCGGCTGGGTGGTGTGGCGGCGCGGGCTGCGGAAAGACAAGAGCAGGTCCTTCGGCTCCGCTTGTCCCGTGATCGCTGCGCGATTATGGGGTCCCGAAGGCGCTCCGCTCAAGATGACGCGGCGAAAGGGGCGCGCGAGGTTTGAACGCGGCTTCGCCGCGGACTTAGTTCATCAAGTGAAAAGGCGCGTTTTCGGCACGACTGAAGTCGTGCCCTGACACGAACCGTTCTTCTGGTTGGGTTGCGCGGCGGCGCGGCTTCGCCGCGGACTTAATTCTCAGGAAAATGGGGTGGGGGTTCGGCACGACTGAAGTCGTGCCCTGACACTTTGTGCGTCTCGGGATAGGTTTGTGGTGGGTAGGACGCAGAAAGGCAACCGCAGATCCTTCGACTCAGTTTGGCGCAAACGACGCGCCAAACTTCGCTCAGGATGACAGCCAACTTTGATCGCTCAGGATGACACGGCAGTGCTAGCGCGCAGCTTCGGTGAGGATTTCGGTGCTTTTGCTCATCTTGGCGGTGCGCTGGATCTTGTCCCAGTTGAAGGGCTTGCCGTCGATGGCGCGCTTGAGGGTCTTGAAGAGCACGATGGAGAACAGTTGGCGGTAGGCGAAGCGCTGCAGCCAGATGTGGAAGAGAAGCCATCCGTCGCCTTTGTTGGCGGGGTGGCGGCGCTCGAGCGAGAAGGCGGCCGACGAAGTGATGAAGTCGATGACCAGGAAGCCGAGGAAGTAGACGACGAGCTTTTCGAAGCTGGCGGCGGAGGCGGCCTCGGGGTGGAAGTGGCGGTCGACGAAGAAGTTGACGACGCCGGCTAGGAACATGATGTCGATGAACGGTGAGACCAGCGGCAGGAGCATCTGGAAGATGAGGATGTTGGGCAGGGCGAAGAGGCCCATGGCCTTGTTGCGGACGAAGGCCATGCGATGCTTCCAGACCGCCTGGAGGATGCCGAAGGACCAGCGGAAGCGCTGGCGCATGAGGCCGCGGGCGTTGACGGGCGCCTCAGTGAAGGCCAGGGCGCGGTCCTCGTAGTCGACCCGGAGGCCCTGTTCGAGGAGGTTCATGGTGAGGTCGGCGTCTTCGGCGACGGTATTGAGCGGATAACCGCCGGCGGCCTTGACGGGGGCAGTGCGCCAGGCGCCGATGGCGCCGGGGACCACGGTGACGACGTGCAGCAGGTCGAAGGCGCGGCGCTCGAAGTTCTGGCTGGTGATGTACTCGAGGGCCTGCCAGCGGGTCCAGAGGTTGACGCGGTTGCCGACCTTGGCGTTGCCGGCAATGGCGCCGATGCGGGGATCTTCGAAGTGGGGGATGAGCTTGGAGATGGCGTCGGCGGCGATGACGGTGTCAGCGTCGATGCCGACGAAGACCTCTTCGTTCATGCGGTCGAGAGCGTAGTTGAGCGCGGCGGCCTTGCCAGCGTTTTTCTTGGTGAGGACCTGAACGCGGCCGGCGGCGATCTCCTGAGCGTAGGCGGCGGCGGCGACTTCGGCGGTGCGATCGAGTGAGCCGTCGTCGATGACGATGATGTGGAGGTTTTTGTAGTCGGAGTTGAGCACGGAGCGGATGGTGCGAACGATGACCGGCTCCTCGTTGTAGGCGGGAATGAGGACGGCGACGCGGGGGGTGTAGCCGGGCGAGGCTTGGCGATGCGGCCTGCGGAGGCGGTCGATGACGGCGAAGAGGCCGACGAGGAGGAGGCGGGCGCTCATCAGGACGTCGCCGACGAAGAAGACCATCACGATGAAGTTGCCGACGATATCGACGGCGGAGAAGGCGACGGAATCGGGGAGGGAGCGGACGCGCTGCCAGAAGGTGAGCGGAGGCATGACCTGGGCGGTGGTCTTGCCCATGAGGGCGGAGACGGGGACGAAGGAGTAGCCGCGGGCGCGCAGGGCGTCGATGATGACGGGCAGGGCCTGGACGGTGGCGGAGCGGTCGCCGCCGCCGTCGTGCATGAGAATAATGGAGCCGCGGAATTGCGGCTTGGCTTTCATGGTCTCGAGTTGGGAGAGCACGGAGTCGACCATCTCCTGGGAAGTCTTGCGGGGGTGCTCGTTCCAGTCGTTGGTGTCGATTTTGCTGCCGATGATGGTGAGGCCATCACGCTGGATGCGTTCGACGGGGGCGGCTTCGTCGTCGGTCTCGGGCTCCTCGTCGTTGTCGTAGGGGGGGCGGAAGTAGAGCGGCTGCACGCCGAGCTTGCTCTCGAAGAGGCGCTCGGTGAGGTTGATCTCGAGATCGAGCTGGCGGTTGGAGACTTCGCTGATGTCGGGGTGGGTGTAGGTGTGATTGCCGATCTCGTTGCCCTCGCGGACGATGCGCTGCATGATGCCGATGTGATCGGCTCCTTCAGCGCCGATGAGGAAGAAGGTTCCTTTTACGTTTTTCTGCTTGAGGACGTCGAGAATTCTGGGAGTCCACTTGGGATCGGGGCCGTCGTCGAAGGTGAGGGCGAGCTCGTTGGGGTGGAAGCCGTATTGCTCGATGGTGTAGGTATGCGGGTAGACGTCCATGTGCTCGTCAATGATGAGCTTCTTGCGGGGATCGGGCTCGTCGGTGTCGACTTCGACAGTGCGCGTGCCGGGCTGAGGCAGGCCGGTGATGCGGAGGATGTCGCCGTCGCCCTCGGTGTCGACGGAGTGGCCGGGCTGGACGGTGGCGAGAGCCTGGAGGGAATCGGGACTGCTGGGCTTGTCCCAGACGCTCCAGAGGGAACTGTCTTCCTCGCCGAGGCGCCATAGGGCGAAGGTCTGGAGGCCGAGCTGGCGGGCGGCGCGCAACTCGTCGAGGATGGTGACGGCGTCGAGGAACCAGACGACGTGGCGCTGGTTGGCGTCTTCGTCGATGTACTCGAAGTGAGGATTCAGGGTGTCGTAGTCGAGATCGAGGTCGGCATCGGCGTCGGAGGCGCGCTCCCAGGCGTCGGAGACGGAGAGGTCCTCGGTGTTGAGGACCACGGGCTTGGGATGGCGGCGGTCTTTGGGATTGGGAATGGAGAGGGTCCAGTCGTAGCCGTAGTTGCCGACCGCGCAGATGATTTTCTCTTTGGGCACGAGGCCGAGGACGCGGACGAGGTTGGCGACGAACCACTGCTGGCTGGCGATGGGTCCGGGATCGCTGGTGAGCTGGTGCTGGTCGTAGTTCATCAGCACGATGCCGTCGGAGTTGGCGGCGATGGCCTTGAAGTCGTCGTCGCTGGTGGCGACGGCAACGTTGACGTAAAGGCGGAGATTGCGAGCGTGCATCTCGGCGTAGAGCGCCTGGATGAAGGCGAGGTAGGCGGGATCGTCCTTGTCGTCGAGGCTTTCGAAGTCGAGGGAAAGGCCGCGATAGACGGGGTAGGCGGTGAAGAAGCGCAAGATCTGCTGGCGCAGGGCGGCGCTTTTGGCGGGGTCTTCGAGGACCTGACCAATGCCGGTGAACCAGCTTTGGGTATGGGAGTCGAAGTTGTTGAGGTGGGGAAAGATCTCGGTGTCTTCCCTGGCCGCCTGGATGACGCGCTTGACCTTGTTCTCGGCGTCCGGATCGCGGACGGTGGCGCCGTCGATGACGGGATACTCGGAGAGGTTGTCGCTGCTGAGCATCATGAGCGTGCCGGTGGACGCGTCGACGTGCAGCCACTGGGGGAAGAGCAGATCGATCTGGTGGACATGCTCTTTTAGGGAGGAGTAGCTGGCGTCGTCGTCCTGCACGTAGTAGGCGGCGCGCAATCCTTCACCGGAGTTGAGGGGAATGTCGGAGGGTTTGCGCTGGGTCTTGCGGCGCGCGGGGCGGGGGTTTTTCGCGGAACGCAGCAATGGAGCCTGGTCGCGCAAAGCCCGATAATTGTGCCTGGGGATGGGCAGCAGCAACTCGGGCAGGTGCTGGTTGCGCAGGACGTTGAAGGCGAAACCTGCCAGGACGAGGGTGGAGACGACAGCGGCCGCATCGAGGATGCGGCGGAGGCGCTTCCAGCGCTTGCGTTGCGGGTCGAAGAAGATCTGTCGGTCTGGCATCTCTTGTGTTTTGGACGGCTTCGCAATGGCTGCGCAAACAGGCAGCCGAATTCAATGATAGCGGCCGCCTGGCCGGATTGGCGGCAAGGGAGCGGAATTCCCGGGAATGCCGTACGCTATACATAAAAATCGTATCGTATGGAAGCCGGCGAAGGGAGCCAATTGACGGGACGGCGGGGTTTGAGCGCAACAGGGATCCGCGGCCGCGCCGTGCTGGCCGCAGCGCCGCCCCTTGCAGCGGGATTGGCTTTGCGGATCTGGATGCTGCGAAATCTCTTCGAGGTCAACGGAGACGCCCTGGTCTACGGCGGCTTGGCCAAGAACCTGTTGCAGTGGGGCCAGTACGCATACACGCTGCCCACGGGCGCCTTGCATCCGACGCTGATCCGGCTTCCCGGCTATCCGCTGCTGGTTGCCCTCTGTTTCCGGCTGTTCGGGATGGAGAACTACTATTCGGTGGCGTGCGTGCAGATTGTGCTGGATCTGCTGAGTTGCCTGCTGTTAGCGGGGTTCGCGCGCCGCGCGGCGCCGCCGGCGCTGAAAGGCGGTGCAGGACTGGCGGCGCTATGGCTGGCAGCGCTTTGTCCGTTCACCGCGTCCTATGCAATCACGCCGCTCTCGGAGTCGCCGACGCTGTTCGCATTGTCGCTGGCGATGTGGGCGATGGCGCGGTTCCGGGAGGAGCCGCGATGGAGGTATGCGCTGTGGTTCACGACGGCGATCACCTGTGCGGCGCTGTTGCGGCCCGATGGGGCGCTTGCGGCGATCGCGTTTGCTCCGGCGCTGGTGATCGGGATGCGATTCGGCGATGGGCCGGGAGAGATCCCGCTGCGCAGGCTGGCCCGCATGGCGGCAGTCTGCGTGCTGCTGACGCTGGCTCCGTTTGCCGTATGGACGGCCAGGAACTGGCGCGCGTTTCATGTCTTTGAGCCGTTGGCGCCGCGGCTGGCGATCGACCCGGGGGAAAGCCCCAACCTGGGATGGGAACACTGGGTCAAGAGCTGGTGCCTGGAATTCGCGTCGACATTCGAAATTTACTGGAATGTGCCGGGCAACAAGCTGGACCTGAGCGCGCTGCCCAGCCGCGCGTTCGACACGCCGGCGCAGTATGCCGAGACGGTGGCGCTGGCCGCGGACTACAACGACAACGACGACATCACGCCGGAGATGGATGCGCGCTTCGAGCGGCTGGCCGAGGAGCGGATCGCGGCGAAGCCGCTCCGCTACTATGTTTGGCTGCCGCTGGGGCGGGTGGCCGATATGTGGCTGCGCCCACGCACGGAGAACATGGACGTCGATCCCGACTGGTGGGTGTACGCGCATCATCCCGGCGAGACGAGGCTTGGCTGGAGCTACGTGGGGCTGAATGCGCTGTATCTGTTGCTGGGGATCGCGGGCTTGCTCATGAGGCCGCGTTTCCGGTGGGCATTATTGGCGTATATGCTGCTGCGCAGCGCGCTTCTCGTGAACATCGCGGCGCCGGAGGCGCGCTACACGCTGGAATGCTTCCCGATGCTGTTTGCCGCGGGCGGGATCGCGCTCGCGTGGGCTGCCGGGAGGATCTACTTGTCGAAACCGAAGGCGTTGACCGGCAAGGGCTGATTGACTTTGATATTGGTGTAGTGGCAGACCCAGGATTGTCCCTCGCCTTCGTCGAAGATCACTTTGAGGCTGACGGCCCGGGCCGTGTCCATCCAAACGGTGACCTTGGCGATGTTCTTGCGGACCGCCGGATCCTTGGCGACCAGTTCAAGTTTGTCGGTCACGATGCCGTCGATTTTTTCGGCGCCGAGGTATTGAATGTCCCATTTTTCGGCAAGCTGGCGGCCGCTGGCGCCAAAGCCGAGCATCAGATAGCCCTCGTATTTACTGGCCTGGGTAATGGTTTTGGCATCGGCCTCTTTGCCGGTTTCCGAGATGCGAAGAACTCCGCGCGAGAGGATATAAGTTTTGTCACTGGGGCGATTGTTGTGATCGGTGATATGACCGGCCATCTGGAAGGTCGTTCCGCTGCGCTGATAGTACGCAGTGCCCTGCTGAATATCCGTGTCGGGAACGGGGTCGGTCTGGATGGTTTTGAACTCGACGGTTGCCGACGTAGTGTGGAAGTCTTTTGCCGCCGCATCGAGCTTTTCGAGGACCGAGGCAAGATCGCCGGCGCGCGCCTGCCGGACCGGGAGCAAGGCCGCCGCAAGAAGAGCAAGAAAGACAAACGTACCTTTGCGATGCATAGTGTTCCTTATTCTGTTTGACGTTGAACGAGGGCCGGCGGATTCGCCAAACGAAGTTAACGGTGGGTCCAGATCCGCCAGGCAGTGAGATTCCCCCGGGAGTCGTAAAGCCCATCCCAGCGCTCGACAAAGACAGCGTCGCCCATGACGGGCTCAACGGCTTTCCGCAGCGTGCGCTTCACTTGCCGGTCCGAAGCACCGGGGGGAACGTCAACGTCGGAAGCTTGTACCGTGACGATGACGGAACGGCCGCTGGCGACGACTTGAAAAGGAGGCAGAGAGCCGGCAACCAGCGACGGCTTCGCGCCGTAGTCCCACAGATGCGGGGTGACGAAAATGAAGAGCAGGATCAGAGAGACCATGATGTCGTAGTGGATCGTCCCGCGATCGTAGGTCCAGTAGAAGTAGCTGGCGAGAATCTGCCTGAAGCTGCGCCGAGGCTCAGTGACCGCTCCGCCGGTAGTTGAAGATGCCATCATGGCTCCCTAACAATTCTATCGAGCCCGCCCATATAGGGCTGGAGGGCCTCGGGAATGAGGACGGAACCATCAGCCTGCTGGTAATTCTCGAGGATGGCGAGCCAGGTGCGGCCCACAGCCAGGCCGCTGCCGTTCAGGGTGTGGACGAACTCGGGTTTGGGTTTGGGTCCGGAGGGGCGATAGCGAATGTTGGCGCGGCGGGCCTGGAAGGCGTCGAAGTTGGAGCAGGAAGAGATCTCGCGGTAGAGGTTCTGGCCCGGCAGCCAGACTTCGAGATCGTAGGTTTTAGCCGAGGAGAAGCCGGTGTCGCCGGTAGAGAGAAGGACGCGGCGGTAGGGCAGACCAAGGGCTTCGAGGATCTCTTCGGCGTCGCGGGTGAGGCGCTCGTGCTGTGCGTCGGACTCCTCGGGACGGGTGAATTTGACAAGCTCGACCTTCTGGAACTGGTGCTGGCGGATGATGCCGCGCGTGTCTTTACCGGCCGCCCCGGCTTCGGCGCGGAAGCACGGCGTGTAGGCGGTGAGCGAGATGGGGAGGCGCGCGTCGTCGAGGATCTCGTCGCGATAGAGGTTGGTGACGGGAACTTCGGCGGTGGGGATGAGCCAGTGGTCGCTGTCCTTAAACTCGCCGCGCGCGGCGGCGTCGGCGTCGGCATCGGAGCAGCGGAAGAGGTCCTCGGCGAACTTGGGCAACTGACCGGTGCCGAAGAGGGATTTGGAATTGACCATGAAGGGCGGAAGCACCTCGGTGTAGCCGTGCTTCTGCGTGTGCAGGTCGAGCATGAAGCCGATGAGGGCGCGTTCGAGGCGGGCCCCGGCGCCCATGTAGACGGCGAAGCGCGCGCCAGAGAGCTTGGCGGCGCGCTCGAGGTCGAGAATGCCGAGGGCGTCGCCGATCTCCCAGTGGGGTTTTGGCGTGAAGTCGAAGGCGCGCTTCTCGCCCCAGAACTTGACGGTCTTGTTGTCGGCTTCGGAAAGGCCGATGGGGACTTCGTCGCGGGTGAGGTTGGGCACGCGAGCGAGGGACTGGCGGAGCTGCTCGTCGAGACCGGCGGCAGAGCGGTCGAGCTCGTCGAGCTTGTCTTTGAGGGCCCGGGTTTCTTCCATCACGGCGGCGGCTTGGTCGTGCTTGCCGGCCTTCTTGAGCGCGCCGACCTGCTGCGAGAGCTCGTTGCGGCGGGCCTTGAACTGCTCGGCAAGGGTAATGGCCTCGCGGCGGCTCTTGTCGAGGGCGCGGAAATCTCCCAGGAGGGCGGCCGGATCGGCGCCCCGGGCGCGCAGCTTTTCTTCCACCAACTCCAGGTTGGCGCGAACGAATCCCAGATCGAGCATTCTGTTCCTAGTTTACTCGACGGGAAGCGCTCGCGGACGGGTGCGGACGGCTGCGGGATCGGCTGGCGGGACCGCGGAGCTGGCGGAGACCGCGGAGAAGGCTGGTTGCGGTAGCATCCAGCTATGATCGCGGGGGTTAGCTGGGCGTGGTGGGCCGGGTTTCACGCGGTGGTGGCGGCGGTGCTGGCGGCGGACGTGCTGCTTGGCCGCAAGGGAGAATCGCGGCTCGGACAGGGCTTCGTGTGGCTTGCGACGGCGTTGCTGGCGCTGTCGGCGGCGGGGTTTGCGTGCTGGATCGCCGTGGCGATGGGCCGGCAGACGGCGCTCGAGTTCGTGGCCGGATACACGATCGAGACCTCGCTCAGCATCGACAATCTGTTCGTGTTCCTGGTGCTGTTCGAGGGGTTCCGGATCAGCCGGGAGCGGCAGCACAAGGCGCTGGTTTGGGGCGTGTGGGGCGCGTTCGCGCTGCGGGCCGCGTTTATCGCAGCGGGCGTGACGCTGCTGCGGCGGCTCGAGTGGGTCGCGTGGGTCTTCGGCGCGTTCCTGCTCTATGCGGCGTGGCGGCTGGTGCGAAGCGGGTCGGCGCGGACGGCGATTCCGGAGTGGATCGTGCGCTTGCAGCCGGCGAAGGGTTCGCTGGTGCCGGTGATTCTGGCGGTCGAGTTCACGGACCTGCTGTTTGCGACGGATTCGATCCCGGCGGTGCTTTCGGTGACGCACAATCCGTTCGTGGCGTACACGTCGAACATCGCGGCGATTCTGGGTCTGCGATCGCTCTACTTCGGGCTGGCGCGGATGCTCGAGCGTTTCAAGTATCTGCACTACGGTCTGGGCGCGCTGCTGGCGCTGGCGGCGCTGAAGATGATCGCCGGGCGATGGATCGCGGTGCCGATTGGAATTTCGCTGGCGGCGATCGGGGCGATTCTGGCGGTGTGCGCGGGGGCTTCGATGATCGCAGGGACTAGGGACTAGGGACGAGAAGCGAGTCAGCGAGTTAGCAAGTCAGCGAGTCGGCAAGTCAGCGAACCCCACCCACCCGGAGCTTGGATGGGGCACCCCGGCTACCCAGGGAGCGTGAAATTGACTTTTACTGTGCTTTCGAATGGAACTGCGTTCCCGTTGCTCATGGCGGGTGTGTAACGCCATTGCTTGACTGCTTTGACGGCATTTTCGTCGAGGCTCGGCTCGAGGCTCGTAACCACGTGCACATTCTGCGGGACGCCGTGGGTGTCGACAGTGAGGCCGATGACGCAGTCTCCGCTGATCCGATTCTTTCGCCCGTTGTAGGAGTATTTGGGCACGACATAGTCGAGTAGATGAGGCGGGCTGACGTTGCTGGGCACCGTATCGAAACCGGGAGCAGTGCTGGGGACAGGCTTCCCCCGGGCGTAGAGTCTGAAGACCACCTCGATCGTCACCATCACCGCAACGGGCGTCTTGCCGTCTTTCATAGCGGGCTTGAACTTGTATTGCCGGATCGCCTCGATGGCTTTTTCATCCAACCCCATCCCGAGCGCACGCACGACGCGGATATTCTGCGGGTTCCCCTGCGCATCGACGGTAAGCGTGATCAGGCACGCACCTTGATAATTGGCGCGCCGCGCTTCGTCGGAAAACTCCGGATTGACTGAGTGGAGCACAGCCGGAGGGCTGATGCGGCCTCCGACCTTGTAAGGCACTGGAGAGCTGTCAGGGCTTGGCGCCGCTCCGTTGGCTTGGGGCGGGGTTGTTCCGCCGGGAGGCGGAGTTAGAGGAGCGGGCTGCTGGGCGGCGAGAATGACGGTGGCGAGGGCCAGGAAGGCGAATGCGGGCAAGGGGCGCACGGGGGTTCTCCTGGGTTGTTGGGAGAAAGTCTAGCACCGAATCTGGTGCGATGGTCTTCTATCATGGAGTCATTGTGCAAACGATACGAGTAGAGACGGCATCGGCGAAGTACGACGTGACGATTGGGAGCGGGGTGCTGGAGACTCTGGCTCCGCGGATTGAGCGGGCGGTGGGACGGCGGCTCGCGGGCGGCGGACGGGGCTTGTCCGGCGGGCAGGCGGGGCGGGTGTTTGTGCTGACGTCGCCGGAGATCTGGGCGCTGTGGTCGAAAGCGTTTCTGCGATCGTTCCAAGAGGCGAAGATCGACGAGCCGGTGGTGCTGTTTCTGCCGGCCGGAGAGCAGCACAAGACGATGAAGAGCGTGGAGCGGCTGACGCGGGAGATGGTCGGGGCCGGGGGCGACCGGGGATCGTTTCTGATTGCGTTTGGCGGCGGGATCGTGGGCGACGTGGGCGGGTTTGTGGCCGCGATCTTTATGCGCGGGATCGAGTATGTGCAGGTTCCGACGACGCTGCTGGCGCAGGTGGACTCGAGCGTGGGCGGCAAGGTGGGCGTGAATCTGCCCGAGGGCAAGAACCTGGTGGGGAATTTCCTGCAGCCGCGAGCGGTGTTTGCCGACACGGGCGTGCTGGGGACGCTGCCGGAGCGGGAGCTGAGAGCGGGCCTCGCGGAGAGCGTGAAGGTGGGGATTGTTGGCGACCGGGCGCTGGTGCGGTTCATGGAGGAGCACGCGGAGGAGATTCTCAAGCGGGAGCCGAGGGCGCTGGAGCGGGTGATCGCGGCGTCGGTGCGCATCAAGGCCGAGGTGGTGCGGCGGGACGAGCGCGAGGGCGGGCTGCGGATGATCCTGAACTTCGGGCACACCGTAGGGCACGCGCTGGAGCAGGCGACCAGGTACAAGGCGATGCTGCACGGCGAGGCGGTGGCGTGGGGGATGGTGGCGGCGCTGGCGGTGGCGCGGCGGAGGGGAACGATCACGGGCGCGCAGATGGAGCGGATGGAGAAGCTGATCTATCGCTACGGGCCGTGGCCGAAGCTGAAGGTGAGCGCGTCGCGGGTGATGGCGGCGACCGCCAGCGACAAGAAGAACGTGGGCGGGGTGAGGCGGTTCGTGCTGCCGGTGGGGATTGGAGACGCGGGCGTGGTGGAGGACGTGACGGCGGCGGAGTTGGAGGCGGGGGTGAAGTACATGGTGGGAAGGGCGAGAACAGCTTCCAGCCTCTAGCTGCCAGCTTCTAGCTTTCCCACCCATTTGGCAAAGAACGCCAAATGGATGGGGCACGGGGAGAGAGACAGGGACAAAAAGACAGGGAATAGGGAGTAGCCAGCAGGGAGTAGAAAGACAGGGAGCGAGGGCGGGCTTGGATACAATGGAAGGGGTCACCGCCCGCAAGTTCGGGTGGAAGTGAGACGTGTGTTTCGCGAGGCATGAGAATACGGCACGTGCGATCAGCACGGCATGGGAAGGGAATTTGAGGAGACTATGACGACAAGCGTGGCGACGGAATCAATCGATAAACTCTCGATCGACACTTTGCGGCTGCTGGCCGTGGACACGGTGGAAAAGGCCAAGAGCGGGCATCCCGGGGCGCCGATCGCGTGCGCGCCGATTGCGTACCTGCTGTTCCAGAAGCTGATGAAGCACAATCCGGGGCACTCGAAGTGGGCGGACCGGGACCGGTTCGTGCTGTCGAACGGGCACGCGTCGACGCTGCTGTACGGGTCGCTGTTTTTGTCGGGCTACAAGCTGACGCTGGACGATCTGAAAGGCTTCAGGCAGTGGGGATCGCTGACGCCTGGGCATCCGGAGTTTGGGCACACCGACGGCGTGGAGGCGACGACGGGGCCGCTGGGCCAGGGATTCGGGATGGCGGTGGGGATGGCGATCGCGGAGAAGCACCTGGCGGCGGTGTATAACCGGCCGGGGTTCGACGTGGTGGACCATCACACGTACGCGCTGTGCGGCGACGGGGATTTGATGGAAGGGCTGTCGCACGAGGCGGCGTCGCTGGCCGGGACGCTGGGGCTGGGCAAGCTGATCGTGCTGTACGACGATAATCTGATTTCGCTGGACGGGCCGACGAAGTGGAGCTTCACCGAGGACGTGTACAAGCGGTTCGAGGCGTACAACTGGCACGTGCAGAGGGTGATGGACGGAAACGATCTGGACGGGATCGAGACGGCGATTGCGGCGGCGAAGGCGGAGACCGGGAAGCCGTCGATCATCGCGGTGCGGACGGTGATTGGCTACGGCAGCCCGAAGGCGGGCACGAACAAGGTGCACGGCGAGGCGATGGGCGCCGAGGCCGCGGCGGCGACGAAGAAGTTCTTCGGGTTCCCGGAGGACCAGAGCTTCGTGCTGCCGGAGGAGGCGCTGGCGAAGTGGCGCGAGTCGGTGAAGCGCGGCGAGGGGCAGGAAGCGGAGTGGAAGAAGCTGTTCGAGGGGTACAAGGCGGCGTTTCCGGAGCTGGCGGCGGAGTTTGAGCGGACGCAGGCGGGGGCGCTGAAGGCGGGATGGGAGAAAGCGATACCGAGCTTCCCGGTGGGCAAGGGAGTGGCGACGCGGAACGCGGGCCAGCAGGTGATGAACGCGATTGCCGGGGTTGTGCCGGAGCTGTTCGGCGGAGCGGCGGATTTGACGGCTTCGACGAAGACGATCTTTAAGGACAGCGCGCACTTTGCCGACGATGCGGCGGGGCGGAATGTATTCTTCGGCGTGCGCGAGCTGGCGATGTGCGCGGCGGTGAACGGGATGGCGGTGCACGGAGGGGTGAGGCCGTTCGGGTCGACGTTCTTCGTGTTCTCGGATTACGGCAAGCCGGCGCTGCGAGTTGCCGCGCTTATGAAAGCGCCATCGCTGTTCGTGTTCACACACGACTCAATCGGAGTGGGCGAGGACGGGCCGACGCACGAGCCGATCGAGCACCTGATGGCGCTGCGGGCGCTGCCGCAGATGGTGGACTTCCACCCGGCGGACGCAAACGAAACGGCGGCGGCGTGGCGGCTGGCGCTGGAGCGCAAGGGGCCAGTGTTCTTCGCATTGACGCGGCAGGATGTGCCGGTGATCGACGCAACGGCGCACGACGTGTATGCGGGGGTGAGCAAGGGCGCGTACGTGCTGGAGGACGTGAAGGACCCGCAAGTGACGATCATCGGGAGCGGGTCGGAGGTGTGGCCGGCGGTGGATGCGGCAAACCTGCTGAAGGCCGAGGGAATTCGGGCGCGGGTAGTGAGCATGCCGAGCTGGAAGCTGTTCGAGGAGCAATCGGCCGAGTACAAGGCGAGCGTGCTGCCCAGGGGCGTGCCGAAGATCGCGGTGGAAGCGGGATCGACGCTGGGCTGGTGGAAGTACGTGGGTGCGGACGGCGACGTGATCGGGCTGGACCGGTTTGGCGCGTCGGCTCCGGGACCGGTGGCGATGAAGGAGCTGGGATTCACGGCGGAGAACGTGGCGGCGCGGGCAAAGAAGCTGGTGAAGTAGCGAGTCAGCGAGTCAGCGAGTCAGCGAGTCAGCGAGTCAGCGAGTCAGCGAGTCAGCGAGTCAGCGAGTCAGCGAGTCAGCGGCTGGATGCAATGATGAGCAAAATGGTTGGCAAAGACGGAGCCAGGACTCGGCACTACAGGGAGCTGCTGGTTTGGCAGAAGGCAATGAGATTGGCCAAGGCAGTCTATCGGGAGACTGAATCGCTGCCAAAGGCCGAGGTCTATGGGCTTCAGGCGCAGATGCGAAGAGCAGCCGTTTCGGTACCGAGCAATATTGCAGAAGGGCATGGAAGGCTCGACGATGGGCATTTTCGGCAGTTCCTAGCCAACTCCCGCGGCTCGCTTTTCGAGTTGCAGACACAACTTGAACTCGCCGGGGACTTGAAACTCCTGAGTGAGCGAAACGTGGGGGAACTAATGGAATCGTGCGAGGAAGTCGCGCGGCTCATCAACGGGCTGGTGGGAGTTTTGGAAGGCTCCCAGGCTGCTGCGCGCTGACTTTCCAACTTGCTCAAATGAAAGGGACGCATCGTGAAGTTAGTTATTGCATCGGATCATGCGGGATTTGGGCTGAAGGAAGAGCTGCGCGCGAAGCTGGGCGAGGCCGGTCACGAGGTGATCGACCTGGGCGCGTACCAGTGCGAGCCGGAGGACGACTATCCGGACTTTGCCGAGAAGGTGGGCGAGGCGGTGAAGGCGGGAGTTGCGCCGCGGGGGATCGTGATCTGCGGCTCGGGGGTGGGCGTGTGCGTGGCGGCGAATAAGATTCCGGGGATTCGCGCGGGGATCTGCCACGACGTGTATTCGGCGCACCAGGGAGTGGAGCACGACGACATGAACGTGCTGGTGCTGGGGGCGCGGATTATTGGCGGGGCGGTGGCGATCGAGCTGGCAAACATATTTCTTGGCGCGAAGTTCCAGGGGCAGGAAGGACGGTTCGAACGGCGGTTCAAGAAGGTGCTGGCGATCGAGGCGAAGTACCGGCGCCAGGACGGCGGGCATTGAAACGGCGTTTGTCAGGCGGGCCAGTTTCCCCATGCGTTGAGATGAAACCGAAACGCATCCGATAGAATAGTAGAAGTTCCGAGTTGAAGTTGAAGCCGCATCAGGCCGGCGACTCCCAGGGACCCCTTGCGCCGAGCCCCTTGGTTCTCCCCAGACGTCTCAAAAGAAAGAACGCGCCGTGGCGTGCCGTAGAGCGCACGGAGCGGGAAAGAAACGATCGTGTCCCCATTCGACGTAATTCTGTTCGACGTAGGCGGAGTTCTGCTGACCAACGGCTGGGATCGCGGCGAGCGCGCCGCCGCGGCGGAGCACTTCGGGCTGGACGCGGAGGCGATGGAGGCCCGGAACGCGGAGGTGATGGCGGGCTGGGACCGCAGCGAGATCGACCGCAACCAGTACCTGGATGCGACGGTGTTCTACGAGCCGCGCAGTTTTTCGCCGGACGAGTTCTTCGACTACATGCTGAGCCAGTCGCGGCTGCTGGCGGACGGGGCGATAGAGATTCTGCGCGAGGTTGCGGGGTCGAACCGGTTCCTGGTGGGATCGCTGAACAACGAGCCGCGCGAGCCGAACGAATTCCGGTTCGGAAAGTTCGAGCTGCGGCGGTACTTTCGGGTGGCGTTCAGCTCGTGCTACATGGGTCTGCGCAAGCCGGAGCCCGCGATGTACCGGCGGGCGCTGGACATCCTGGGCTGCGCGCCGTACCGGGTTCTGTTCATCGACGACCGGGAAGAGAACGTGGCTGGCGGGAAGGCGGCGGGGATGAAGACGGTCCAGTTCCGGGGCGCGGATGCGCTGCGAGTGGAACTGGAGGAGCTGGGAGTGCTGAGCCCGGGGCCGAACGCGCAGCGGCGGCATCTGCCGTAACCCTTTTGCACAATCGGTGTCTAATCACGCGGGGGATCCCTGTGCGTGGATTGAGTCTTTCGCGGATGGCGGGAGTTTCTGCCTTGATGCTGGCTGCGCTGCCGGTGGCGGCGATGGCGCAGCGCGGCAGCTTCGAGATTGCGCAGAATGGGCGTGCGGTAGGCACGGCGAGCTTTGAATTCACCGGGACGAAGGATGGCTATGAGTCGACTTCGCTGGCGCGGGTGGCGATGCAGGGTCTGGACTACGCGCTGTCGAAGGACGAGCAACTGACATCGGCCAACCAGATCAAGCACGTGCTGTTGAGCGCGACGGTGAACGGGACGGCGGTGAACGTGGTGGCCGAGCCGGATGCGGCGCAACTGCTCATGAACATTTCGGCGAGCGGAAAGAGCACGACGGCGCGGCTGGAGGCGCATCGCGGGGCAGTGTTCCTGGCGGACTTCGACGCCGGCGCGCTGGAGACGCTGCTGGCGCTGGCGGTGACCGAGAACAACCGCGATCTGTGGGCAATCGTGCCGAAGGGCGCGGGTTCGATGGAGGCGGTACAACTGGCCACGTATCCCGACCAGCAGGGCACACTGGACGGGAAGCCGATCACGGTGCATCACCTGGTGGCGACGATCGCGGGTGCGAACACGGATTTGTTTTCGGGGCCGGAGAACCAATTGCTGCAGGCCGAGCTACCGGAGACGGGATTCGCGCTGATCCGCAAGGGATTCGTGCTGACGCCGCCGGCCAAGGCGATTGCGCCGCCGGGCGGGATGACGGCGCCACCGAGCTTGCCGGCGCAATGAGGAGTTGGAGAATCTGGCGGCGAGATGTCAGGGGCTAAAGGGAGAGGAGATCCCCCGGCTCTGCCGGGGTGGCAGTAGCAGTTTGACATTTCCGGGAGTCCATCCAAGAAGCTCCAGATGTGAGCCGACCAAAGCACACATCAAGGAGAATCTGGATGGACCAATTGGAGAGTCTAAGTCACTCCGTATGGGAGTGCAAATACCACGTAGCCTTTATCCCCAAATGCCGCCGTCGAGTGCTGTATGAAGGGCTTCGGCAGCATTTGGGAGAGGTCTTTCGGCGTCTGGCCGAGCAGAAGGAAAGCCGGGTGCTGGAAGGCCACCTTATGCCGGACCATGTGCATATGCTGCTTTCGATACCTCCCAAGTATGCGGTGTCGGAAGTGGTGGGTTTCATCAAGGGCAAGAGCACGATTCACCTGGCGCGGACCTACGGTGAGCACAAGCAGAATTTCGCAGGCCAGCATTTCTGGGCGCGCGGGTATTTTGTGTCGACGGTGGGGCGTGATGAAACGGCGATTCGCGAGTACATCCGCAATCAAGAAGTTGAGGACAAGCGCCTGGACCAACTGCGAATGTGGAAATAGCCGCCGTAAGGCGGCCCCAATCACGTCGGGGCCGCGTTAGCGACCCCGCTCAAGCCGCTTTGAGCGGCTCACACCGTAAAGCCCCCGGCTCTGCCGGTGGATATTTACAGGCCCGTCCTTTATCGATCCGGCCCAAAAGATCTACATCGTGCTTTCCCACCCTAACCGCACAAAGCGCGGTTAGTATGGGGCACCCATGTTTTATTTCTTAGGGCCGGATCAATAAGAGGCCTGCGCAATGTACGGGCTGAAGCCCGTACCCTTCAATCCAGCAGCGACCAATTATCGGACGAGTCCGCACCCGTAAAGGCACTCGGAAGACGATGCAAATGGAAATACACTGGAGACGCTCTCGATTGTCCGCACACTCCTTGGTTTGGCGGACCATAATTCTGACGATGGCGCTGGCGGCATTCGCCGCCGGCGACGCACGCGGGGCGCAGGTTCCGGCGGCGAAGGCGCACCGGAACACTCCGGCGGCCGCGCACGGCGCTCATTCCGCGGCGGCGCACGCCAAATCCCATTCCACAATTCAGGCGAAGACCGGCAGAACGCGAGGACGCGCGTCCGGATCGGACGGCCGATCAGCGAGAGCGAAGGCCCGGCGACAGGCAGACCGGCGGAGAGCAGTACGGCGCGGGTCGAAACTGCGCTTGGAGCGTGTGCGAGCGGTGAGCGCGGCGGGCGCGCGGGCAGGGCATCCGAGCGCGGAAACTCGGGCGGAGGAGGAAGCGGCGAGCGGGCCGGCGCTGGCGGAAGCAGAACCCCTGGAGGCGACAGCGAGCCCGGCCGATCCGGCGGACGATGAGCGATCGGAGTTGAGTGAGACGAAGCCGGGGCCGGAAGGAGATTCGGCGAGCAAAAAGGCGGGGACGGATGAGGCTTCGTTACGCTTACCGAAGGGCGGGATGCCGGCTCCGCTGAAGGGATCGCTCGCGTCACTGGAGCGGCAGAACGAGCGAGTGGATGCGGATGGGCTGGAGAGGATCGAGGACGAGGCCGACTTGGCGGCGCGGATCGCGAACAAGCTGCTGGTTCCGGTGCCGGCATCGAAGGCGCTGACGGTGAATCCGGACCTCGAGGAGAACCACCGCTATTGCCGGCCGTGGACGGCGAAGTTTCTGGCGGACCTGGCGCGGGCGTACGAAGCGGCGTTCCACCGGCCGCTGGAGGTGAGCTCGGCGGTGCGGACGGTGGAGTACCAGAAGCGGCTGATGGAGACGAACGGCAACGCGGCGGCGGCCGAGGGCGACATCGTGAGCCCGCACCTGACGGGGGCTACGGTGGACATCGCAAAGAGCGGAATGAACCGGCAGGAGATCGCGTGGATGCGGCGGCGGCTGGCGAGCTTGCAGGCGGCGGGAAAGATCGACGTGGAAGAGGAGTTCCGGCAGGCGTGCTTCCACATCACGGTGTATAAGAGCTACGCGCCGGCGGGGACGGATGGACCGGGGACGACGGGGAAGCCCGAGAGCGGGCGGCCCGAGACTCCCGCCGGGGATGGGCAAACGGCTGAAGAAGGGCTGTAGAAATGAAAGGCGGTCCTGTCTGGCCTTCGGGCAGAGACCCTTCTTAATTAGTGCATTCGGGTTTATAGTGGCTGCAGCCAATCATCTTCAATCTGCAGGGCTCGCGTATGGCGTACGACGTCTTTATCAGCCATTCCGCGAAGGATAAGACGATCGCGGACGCAGTGTGCTGGACGCTCGAGGCGGAGGGCATCCGCTGCTGGATCGCGCCACGCGACGTGATGCCCGGGATGGAGTGGGGCAGATCAATCGTTGAAGCCATCGAACAGACCCGGATCATGCTTCTGGTGTTTACGGCCAACGCCAATGCGTCGCCGCAGATCCGACGAGAGGTGGAACGGGCCGTCAATCGCGACGTAATGATCCTGCCGTTTCGCGTCGAGAGTGTCCTCCCGGACAAATCGCTCGAATATTTCATCGGCAACGTGCACTGGCTGGATGCGCTGACGCCGCCACTGGAAGCTCATCTAAAGAAACTTGCAGTGACGATCAAGGTGCTGCTGGAGCGAATGCCTGTGGGTGTGGGGCCGGAGGAGCCGCAACCGCTGCGGGAGGTTGCGCCCGTTGTGCCTGCGGCACCTAAACCTGCGATCCAACCGCGGCCGGCACTTGGCTCGCTCGGAGGCGGTGCGGCAGGTGTGGCCGCGGAGGATGCAAGGCCGGCCGAGGATGGCGAGGTTGCAGATTCAGGGTCGTCGGAAGAATCCCGTGCGGCGAGATTCGGAGAATGGGGTTCCGTGTTCGCCACCGATGCCGCACACGAGCGCAAGAAAATCCCGATCTGGGCATGGGGAGCGGCAGTTGCGTTGGCGATTGTGCTGGTCGTTTTTATTACGGTACGTTCGGGTTCGGGTGCGGCTTCCACGGGGGCGCCGCCGAATGTCTCGCTTCCGTCAGGGGGCGGTGCGCCAGCCCAGGGGTCCGCAAATCCAACCACGCAGCGGCCTGCTCTAACCGGGTCGGGTCGGGTTTACGCGGACTCACCGTCGCGGGCCCCAGCAACTGCGGCGAGCGATGTAAGTCGAGAGGGCCATTCCGAAGCGCCGGCCCCGCAGCCAAGGCAGAATTCCGGCGGTTCCTCTGGCGTGTCACCGGGGACCCCGCGGGAGCTTGCCGGGGAGGCAAGCGCGCTAGTTGCTAAGCAACGCTACTCCGAGGCAAGGCCACTCGCTGAACGGGCATGCAATGGCGGGTCGGCGTTTGGATGTGAGATTCTCGGCCTGCTCTACTATGGCGGTCTTGACGTTGCCCGCGACAACGCTCAGGCGGCTTCCCTGTATAAGCGGGCCTGCGATGGCGGAGACGCAAAAGGGTGCTATGCGCTCGGCAGGATGTATGAATCTGGACAAGGCTATGGCGAGGGTCCGGCGCAGGCAGTTTCGCTCTACCGGCGGGCCTGCGATGGCGGGTACGCACAAGCGTGCATAGACCTCGGCTCGGAATACGAGATTGGCATCGGTGTTTCCAAGGACTACGCTCAGGCGGCTTCGCTTTATCGGAAGGCCTGCGATGGCGGGAGCGTCGTCGGGTGCGGCTATTTGGGAAATCTCTATGTGAAGGGCATCGGCGTAACTCAGGACACCGCAAGGGGCACCGCGTTGCTCCAGAAGGCCTGCGACGGCGGGATGGGGGAAGCCTGCGACCAGCTCAAAAAGCTTCAGCAGTAGCGCATTCGAAAATCGTCTGCTGGATGGACGGCGGATTGTGCGGTTGGGACGGTTTTCGTCAGCGTAAGGCACCCCTATGATCCGCGCGAAAATTTATTCGATTGGCGGCGGCGGCAGAGGGTACAATCGCGGGCAAATGAAAAGTGGCCGGCGCGGGCGGTGTGAACTGCCTGAGGCCAGTCAGGTGTGCGGGACGGCAAAAGAGGCTCGCAGGGGTGGTTCTTCGCGCAGGGGCGAAAATGCGCGCACATCTGAAAATCAGATTACCGAGGCGAAACGATGAGCGATATGGGAGTTCAACCGGCGGCAGGGCTGACGCCGGCGGCGGCAGGACTGACACAGTGGCAGCGCGTGGTGAATACGTTCGCGGCGCCGTCGAAGACGTTTGAGGACATCAAGCGGGGGAACCGGAGCTGGTGGCTGCCGCTTCTGCTTTTTGTTGTGGTGGGCACCGCGCTCTGGGTGAGCGTAACCGTGAAGGTGGAGTGGCCGACGGTTGTGGAGAACGGATTGCGAATGGCTCCGAAGCAGGCGGAGCGGCTGCAACAACTGACACCGGAGCAGAAGGAAACGCAGATGAAGATCAGCGCCATCAGCCAGGAAGTCATTTGGGGTTTGGCGCCTGGCGGAGTCCTTTTGCTCAACCTGATCGCGGCTGGAATTCTGCTGGGGACGATCAACTTTGGGTTCGGAGGCAAAGCCACGTTTGGGCAGGTGCTGTCGGTGAGCTGGTATGCGGGTCTGCCGGGACTGATCAAACTCGCGCTCGGCGCGATCGGGCTCTGGGTCGGCGTGGCGCCGGAGTCGTTCCTGCCGGGGAATCCGGCGGGGACGAACATCGGCTATTACTTCAGCCCGACCGATATGCCGATGATGCTGTGGGGGCTGCTTGTCGCGCTGGACGTGACGTTTATCTGGACTCTCGTGCTGTTCTCGAAGGGATTGGCGAAGGTGGCGGGCACGAAAGAGTCGTCCGGCTATATTGCTGTATTCGGATGGTGGGTTCTCTACACGCTGATTACGACCGGAGTGGGCGCGGCGTTCAGCTAAGGTTAGTGCGGGGCCGGTGCGATGGACTGAGAGGCGGCCGGCGGACGGTCGGGAACTCAGAGCTCCGCCGAGATGGAGATTCTCGCGGGGGCAGCGATCACGCGGATGCGGCCGTGCCCTGGATTGACGACGTGCCGGGACGAGACGATGCCGAATTTTTCCAGCGCCGTTACGTCCCGGCGCACCGCGCTTACGTCGCGGCCCAACGTGGCGGCAAGCTCCTGAATCGAAACCGTTCGTTTCTTGTTCTTGACCGTCTGCAAAAGGTCGAGCCGCGAGGGCGTGAGCAGCCGAACCATGTCGGCCGCGCTTTCGAAGGTAATGCCACGCGAGGGCGGGATTCTACTGCCTTCGTCCATCGCCTTGGCGCGCGCCCTGGCACGTTTCGCCCAACCCGTAAAACCATCGGTATAGATCATCGTTTTCATAACTTCTCCCGCATTCTGAGGTTGTCGACCTCCGCAATAAAGCGTGCGAAGATTTCCTGAAACGGAGCGGATGCGACGACGTTGACATTCCCGGCAAAATGGCGATGGACCTGCCCGTGAGCAGTATCGTAGCCAAGAACGCGTCCGTTGTCCCGAGAGAATAAGTGGAAGTTGATGAATGCCAAATTGTAACGGACGACGTTACCCTCACTGTCTTCCCACCGTTCCTCACGAATCAGACCGTCACCGGCAGCGCACCGAACAACCGCCGCCTCGTCGGCTGCCTTGACCGGCTTGTCGGCGCGCAATCTTTCAGCGGTCACACGGCCATCATAACACAGGTAGGATTAATTCCATCTTAGCTGAGGAGTTCGGCGTTATGCATTTCGCGACTGCGATCCATGGCGGGGAAAGGGCGCCTTGCGCCCATCCGGCGCTGCTAGAATCGAAGAGACGACGATCCGGCAATTAGAGATGCGCGACGAACTGGCCAGGCGATGGACAGGCCGGCGAGGCGCGGGCCGGACGATCTGCGTTGGAGCGCGCGAGCCGCTGAAGCAATGACCCTCCGTTTGTTCAATACCCTGACGGGACAACTGGATGCGCTGGAGCCTGCCGACGGCAAGGCGCTGCGAATGTATGCCTGCGGGCCGACGGTGTACGACTACGGCCACATCGGGAATTTCAGGACATTCTTGCAGGTGGACGTACTGCGGCGGTTTCTGCGGCTGACGGGGACACCCGTGCGCCACGTCATGAACATCACCGACGTGGACGACAAGATCATCCGCAACGCGGCGGCGGCGGAAGTCGGGATCGGCGAGTACACGGCGCGGTACGTGGAGGCGTTTTTCGAGGACCTGGAGGCGCTGCGCGTGGAGAAGCCGGATCTGATTGCGCGGGCGACGGAGCACATTCCGCAGATGGTAGCGCTGGTGGAGAAGCTGGCGGCGCAAGGCGCGGCGTACCAGGCCGAGGACGGGTCGTGGTACTTCCGGCTCAAGGCGTTTCCCGAGTACGGCAAGCTGAGCAAGAAGGACCTGAGCGGGATGGAAGACGGGGCGCGGGTGGACGTGGACGAGTACGAGAAGGACTCGGCGCGCGACTTTGCGCTGTGGAAGGCGGCAAAACCGGGCGAGGCGTCGTGGGAGACGGCGATCGGGCGAGGTCGGCCGGGGTGGCACATCGAGTGCTCGGCGATGGCGATGGAGTACCTGGGGGAAAGCTTCGACCTGCACTGCGGCGGCGAGGACCTGATGTTTCCGCACCACGAGAACGAGATTGCGCAGAGCGAGACGGCGACGCACAAGCAGTTCGCGCGGCACTGGATGCACGTGCGGTTCCTGCTGGTGGACGGCCGAAAGATGTCAAAGAGCGAGGGGAATTTCTATACCCTGCGCGACCTGCTGCTGAAAGGATTCAAGGCGTCGGCGATCCGTCTGGCGCTGATCGCGGTGCCGTACCGGCGGCCGTTCAACTTCACGTTCGACAGCGTGGCCGATGCGACGAACGCCATCGAGCGGCTGCGGACGTTCGAAGGGCGGCTGAAGGCGGGGAATTTCGCGGCGGGCGAGAGCAAAGAGATGCAGGAAGAGGCCGCCGAGGCACGCATCAAGTACGATGCCGCTCTGGGCAACGACCTGAATACGGCAGACGCGCTGGCGCCGATCTTCGACTTGGTGCGGGCGGCGAATACGGCGATGGACCAGGGACAGTTTTTCGCGGGCGACCGCGAGGCTGCGCTGGCGGTGTTGAAGGACTTCGACGCGGTGTTCGACGTGCTGGAGGATCGCGATGCCGAGCCGACGCGGCGGGCGCTCGCGTGGGCGGAGGAGGCGGGGCGGATGGGCGACGTGGCGCCGGAGCTCAAAGCGGCGCAGTCCGTGACCGACGAGGCGATCGAGGCGCTGGTGGCCGAGCGCACGGCGGCGAAGAAGACGCGGAACTTCGCGCGGGCAGACGCGATTCGGGCCGAGCTGGCGGAAAAGGGCGTGGCGATCGAGGACTCGAAGGACGGGGTGAAGTGGAAGCGGAGGTAAGCGGCAGCCTTCATCTGTCAGCTATCAGCTTTCAGCCGATCTCGTAGCGGGTCAGGCACTCCCCGGGCGAACTCATCCAGCGCTTACCAGGGCTTATAAGACCCCGCTGCACGGCAGGTGTTAGCCGGCGCAGTACGGGATCGTATGATACATTCAAGCCTCGAACGAGCAGGCATTCCCCAAAACCCCAAAATTCAATCTGAGAAGGCACAAGACTATGGATGCGAGCGAAGTGCAGGACCTCAAGGAGCAAGCCGAGCACGGAGCGCACGAGGAGCCGCTGCGCCCGGTGGCCTTTACGATGGCCGTGCTGGCGATGCTGGTGGCGATAACCACAGTACTCGGCGAGCGCACGCACACCGAGGCGGTGCTGAACCAGAACAAGGCCACCGACCAGTGGAACTATTATCAAGCGCACAAGATCCGCGCGAATGAGACGGAGATCGCCTCCGATCTGTTGAACGTGGTGGCGATCGAGAACAAGGACGGCGCCGCCAAGCTGGCCAAGGCCTATGCCGACCACGAGAAGAAGTGGGCGGAAGATCTGAACCAGGAAGAAAAGGAAGCCCTGGCGCTGGACACAGCAGTGGAAAAAGGCGAAGCGCGCACGGACCACTTCGATCTGAGCGAGGTGCTGCTGGAGATCGGGCTGGTAATCACGTCGATCACGCTGCTGACGCGGAGCAGGATCTACTGGTACCTGGGGCTTGTCTTTTCAGTGCTGGGAATCGCGGCGGCCATATCGGGTTTCTTGATGAAGTAGGCGGTTTCGGGCAGGCTGTAGAGGACTGACGGCAGACGGCGGTCCTAATCCACCGGGATCTGTTCGAGCTGCTCGATGGGCGGCTCACCGGACTTTGCGCCGACGCGCGAGGTGTTAACGACAAATACGGACAGCACGATGGCGGCCATGCCCGCAAATTCGACGGCCGCGGGGCGCTCGTGGAGCAGTGCGATTCCGAGCAGAACGGCGACGAGCGGATTGACGTAGGCATAGGAAGCGACTTTGCCGACGGGCACGTGCTCCAACAGATAGATGTATGCGCTGTAGCCGAGCAGAGAGCCGCAGGTGACGAGATAGGCCTGCGACCAGAGGGCGGGCGCGTTGACGTGGAAGCGCGGCCACTGGCCGAGGACGGTGCCGAGAGCGGTGGCGAAGGCGCCGGCAATCAGCATTTGCCAGGCGGCGGCCACGAAGCTGTTGACGGGGAGGCGCGTGCGGCGCGAGACGACGCTGCCCACGCTCCAGGAGAGCGCGGCGGAGAGCAGAGCGAGGACGGACCAGAGGAGAACGCGATCGCCGGCAAGGCCATGACGGAGCGAAGGCCAGAGGAGAGCGACGAGGCCGGCGAATCCCAGCGCCAGACCGAGCCAACCGCGCGCGGGCAACGGCTCGCCGCCGGGCAGAAGCATCTCAATGAGCGCGACGTAGATGGGGATGACGGCCATGCCGAGGGAGGCAAGGCCGCTGGGGACGGCCTTTTCGGCGTAACAAAGGCCGACGTTTCCGCCGCCGAGGAGCAAGAGGCCGATGAGGGCGAGCAGGAGCATGGTTTTAGGCGGCCAGAGGAGACGGAGTCCGCGACCGCGGCACCAGACGAGGAGAAGCGCGCCAGCGGCGAGGAAGCGAGTGCCGGCCAGGAGCAGCGCGGGCATCTGTGCGGCTCCGATGCGGATGGCGGTGTAGGTAGATCCCCAGAAGACGTAGACTGCGGCGAAGGCAAGGACGATGCGCGCCGCGGCCTTGCGTTGTGCTACGCCGGACTGGGGCAGGAGAGCGGGCATGGGGATGTTATTCCATCGTAGCGTGAGTGGACAGTGGCGGCGCGGTTTATGGGAGAGCAGCCCCAATGCGGCGTTGCCCAGCTCGCATTTCTCGCAGAAGCATCCATGGTGAGGTCAAGAACAGTGAGAATGCGGCGATCGCGCCGAGATGCATTGCTTGCGCGAAAGCACACGGTGTCAACCAGGCTGAAAGCAAGCGTGGGCCTGGAGGCCCACGCTACAGCCGGACTGGAGACCGGTGAGACGCTGGGGCAGCCCGCTGGGAATAGAACAAAGGGATGCGAGCCCGTCGCCTCACCTACTGGATGATGACGACGTTCATGCTCCACGGAGCGAGCGTTAGAGACAGCGGAAGGCTCTGCTCGCCAAGACTGGTGATGCTGGGTGCGGCCCATGTGCTCGTCCCTGACGGGTCCGGGAAGGTCCCAGTCGGCGATCCCGAAAGGTCGTAGATGGCCTTGCTATAGGTCTCGACGGTGACGCCTGGACTAGTGGAAGTCTCCTCAGAGAGCGTGATCAAAACCGGCTCGCTGACAGTTTCGTTCCGGTTGAACAGCACCAGCGCCGTCCCACCGCTATGGGTTGCCGCATACGCAACCACATCGGTGGTATCGCCGACGACGGTGGGGGTGAGCACGTTTTCGCCGGTGACGGCCACGTTGCTGAAGAGCTGAAAGGCTCGCGCCGTGGGAGACATGGCGCCAATGGCACCCGCGTCGGGACAGGCAGTTTCGGTGGGTCCATCGGAGAACACATTGTAGGCCCCGAAATCCTGCCACCCATAGAGCGAAGTACTAAGGTTTCCGGCTTGACCGTTACAATTGCCGAAGCCAATCCACCAGGTGAGGCGCGAGACCCCGTCGTTCATCATTTCGCCCAGCACCTGGCCTGCATACAAGCCCTGGGTAATCGACCAGCTCTGTTTGCCCGGATTGCTGTAAGGCCCCCCGATCTCGCCGACATAAATGGGTGTATCGGAAGTGCCCCACTTCGTCAGTTCCGACTTGATGGTGTCGATGTTCGTGGTCAACTGCTGGGCCGCCTTCTGCACCAGGAAGGTATCGCTTTCCTCGCCCGGCGTTTCGGGATAGTAGTGGTATTCCACGAAGTCGTAGGAACCCTTGGCGCCGGACATCACATCCTGATCCCAGGGAGCATAACTGGGTTCCACGTCGACGCCCACCTTGGTGGACGAGTCGGCGGCCTTGATATCGGGATAGTAGCCGGTAACGGTTGCGTTGGCGTAGGTGGTGGGATTGTGCGGCGCGGTATGGAGGTCGGTCTCCCAGGTGCCGTACTCCTCATTGCCGACGGTCACGTGGCTGACGTGGATGCCATCGGCCACGGCAGCGGCGACCCAGGCCGCGGCTTCGGTGGGATCGCCGGGGCCGGTGCAAGCAGGGTCGGTGCCGTAGTCGGCGGTGAGGGCAAGGTCGTAGCTTCCGCCCTGCACGATGCTGGTGACGAACTCCGCGAAGGTGCTGTAGCCGCCCCAAGTCGTGCTTCCGTTTGGAACCCCGCTTGAGTTGTTCTCGCACATGAAAGGCAGGGTGGACGAGCTGTTGGGCGTCCAGTGGTATTCGTCAGACCATGAGCCACCCGGCCAGCGAATGGCCTGGATGCCCGCCTGCGCGAACGCGCCATCGACAGCCGTCGCATTGCCCACCACGTCGTACCATGCGGCAAGATTCATGCCGAGAATCTGGTCGGTCACGGCAGGGCCGAGGGTGGACTGGTTCACCGTTACCGAGGTCTCGACGGTTACCGCAGCCGTCTGGGTGACGGCCGTCGCGTTGGAATTGGTGACGGTGAGGGTATAGGTCGTGGTCGTCGTGGGACTGACGCTTACGGGCGTTCCGCTGGTGACGGCGAGATCGCCCGGCGTGATCACCGCTGTGCCATCCGTGCTATTGGTGAAGACGGCTGTCAGGTCGGAGCTTGCTCCTGCAACGATGCTTGTGGGACTCGCCACAAAGCTGGTGATCGCCGGCAAGGGAACGACGGTTACTGTGGCCGTCTGGGTGACGGCTGTCGCATTGGAATTGGTGACGGTGAGGGTATAGGTCGTGGTCGTCGTGGGACTGACGCTCATCATCGTTCCGCTGGTGACGGGAAGATTGCCGGGCGTGATCACCGCTGTGCCACCTGTGCTATTGGTGAAGACGGCTGTCAGGCTGGAGCTTGAACCTGCATTGATGGTTGCGGGACTGGCCGAAAAGCTGGTGATCTCTGGCGCGGGAACGACGGTTACGGTAGCCGTCTGGGTGACGGCCGTCGAGTTGGAATTGGTGACGGTGAGGGTATAGGTCGTGGTCGTCGTGGGACTGACGCTTACCGGCGTTCCGCTGGTGACAGCGAGATTGCCCGGCGTGATCACCGCTGTACCACCTGTGCTATTGGTGAATACAGCCGTCAGGCTGGAGCTTGTTCCAGCAGTGATGGTTGTGGGACTGGCCGCAAAGCTGGTGATGGTCGGCGCGGGAACGACGGTTACGGTAGCCGTCTGAGTGGTTGCCGTGGCATTGGAATTGGTGACGGTAAGGGTATAGGTCGTGGTCGTCGTGGGACTGACGCTCACCGGCGTTCCGCTGGTGACAGCGAGATTGCCGGGCGTGATGACCGCTGTGCCACCTGTGCTATTGGTGAAGACAGCCGTCAGACCGGAGCTTGAACCTGCAGTGATCGTTGTGGGACTGGCCGCAAAGCTGGTGATCGCCGGCGCGGGAACGACGGTGACTGTAGCCGTCTGGGCGACCGCCGTCCCAGCGGAATTGGTGACAGTGAGGGTATAGGTCGTAGTCGTCGTGGGACTGACGGTCACTCCCGTTCCACTGGAGACGGCGAGATTGCCCGGCGTGATCACGCCTGTGCCATTGGCGAAGACGGCGGTCAGGCTGGAACTGCCTCCGGCAGTGATGGTTGCGGGACTGGCCGCAAAGCTGGTGATGGCCGGCGCGGCAGGCGCTGAAGATGATCCGCCGCAGCCGGAAAGGCCACTCAAGCCCAGGCTGAAGATCAGGGCACTTGCTGAATAGACAACGACTCGTTTCACCATATTTCCTATACGCAATAGAATTGTGCGCTGGTCCACGTAATCATTATAGTGAAGTTCATCCCGATGAGGCTTGCCCGGCAGGATTTGCGGATTGATTCCGGTTCGGGGAGCCGTCCCAAGAAGAATTCGTGCCAGCATGGCGCCCTGATGGAAGATCCGATGAGGCCGATCCCGCCCTAAGCGCAAGAGCGCGTTTAGGATGGGGCAACCGCGTGGCGACGCGCGGGAGGCGCGTGCTATGCTCGACGGTAACGGAGCGATCATGCAGAGGCACGCCAGCCGGGGACTTGCGCACACGGTCCGGGCCACGGAGCGGGACCCGTTCGCGGGCGCTTCAGCGCCGGCCGCGAAGTGCTGGCCGGGAGCCCGTGCGCGGCGCATCTGCCCGCGGCGGTACCTGCGCGTGCTGCCCAACCGCACCCGACCTAGCCTCTTCGGCGGCGACTAGCAGCAGGACCGCCGAAGATCCTCGCCAAGGATGGACCCCGAAGCGGGTCCGCGGAACCCAACGATCCCAAGCAAAGGGATTTGCGGCCGCGCCGCATCCGGAACTCGAAGTCCGGATGGATTGAGGGCCAGGCCGCGACAACCGAATCTGCCGAGGAGAAGAGGTCATGACGAAGCAAGAATTGCACGCGCAATACGGACCGAAACTGGTGTGTCAACTTCCGGGACCCAAGGCACGGGCGGCCGTGGAGGCGGACCAGCGCTGGATCTCGCCCAGCTACACGCGCTCCTATCCGCTGGTGGCCAAGCGGGGGCGCGGGTTGAGAGTGGAGGACGTGGACGGCAACGAGTTTCTGGACTTCGCGGCAGGGATTGCCGTGGTGTCGACGGGGCACTGTCATCCGGAGGTTGTGGCCGCGATTCAGAAGCAGGCGGCGGAGCTGATTCACATCTCGGGGACGGATTTCTACGACGAGCATTTGACGGACCTGGCGGCGAAGCTGTCGGCGGTGGCGCCGATGCCGGGGCCGCACCGGTTCTTCTACGGCAACTCGGGGGCGGAGGCGATCGAGTGCGCGCTGAAGGTGGCGCGGTATCACACGGGGCGGCAACACGCGATCGCGTTTCTGGGGGCGTTCCATGGGCGGACGATGGGGGCGCTGTCGCTGACCGCGTCGAAGCCGCAGCAGAAGCGGCGATTCGCGCCGCTGGTGCCGGGGGTGACACACGTGCGCTATCCGTACGCGTATCGCGGCTGCACGGGCGGGCCGCAGGAGGAAGAGGCGTTCAGCCTGGGATGCGCGCGCTACATCGAGGAGAAGCTGTTCAAGACGATCCTGCCGCCGGAGGAAGTGGCGGCGATCTTCGTGGAGCCGATCCAGGGCGAAGGCGGGTACGTGGTGGCGCCCGACAACTTTCTGCACGAGCTGCGGGCGATCTGCGACCGGCACGGTATTTTATTGGTCGCGGACGAGGTTCAGTCAGGTAGCGGAAGAACGGGCAAGTGGTGGGCGATCGAGCACTCGGGCGTGGAGCCGGATATCGTGTGCATGGCGAAGGGAATCGCCAGCGGGATGCCGCTGGGGATTTGCATGACACGGGCGGAGATCATGGACTGGGCGCCGGGATCGCACGCCTCGACGTTCGGCGGAAACCCGGTGTCGATCGCGGCGGCGCTGAAAACGATGGAGATTCTGGAGCGCGAAGGAATCGCGAACGCGGCGCGCGTAGGCGAGAAGATGCTGGAGCGGCTGCGCGGCTGGAAGCAGAGCCATGCGGCGGTGGGCGACGTTCGCGGACGGGGCCTGATGATCGGGATCGAGATCGTGAAGGACAAGGCGACGCGGGAGCCGGCGGTGGAACTGCGAAATCGCATCGAGACGCTGGCGTTCGAGCGCGGGTTGATGGTGCTGGGGTGCGGCGAGACGTCGCTGCGGCTTTCGCCTCCGCTGCTGGTGAGCGAGGAGGAAGCGACGGTGGCGCTGGACATCCTGGAGGAGGCGCTGACGATCGGCGAAAAGGAGCACAAACAGAGCGCGGCGGCGACGGTACCAGCGTAAAGGCGCATTCGAGAAGCGAGGTTGCAGCGAAGTGGGCCGCGGGGCAGATAAGCTCCGCGGCCCATGGTCTTTTTGGGGGGGCGAAACCCGGGTCTGCGCTCCGGCGGTTCGAGGGCTAGTAGCTTGTCTATCAGTTTTCGTGCTATCTCAGGCCCCAAAATCGGAACCTGGAGCACCCGGGTTCATTCGGTCCATTACGAGATCACGAAGACACGGTACTCGTGAGCCCATCGAAGCTGCATTAGTTGACGATCTTCATGTTGGCAATCTCGGAGGTGCGGTGAGCGGCGCGCTCGAGATTCTGGGCCATCTCCTGTGTGGCGAGGCGCTGCTCCTCGGCAGCCGCGGCCATCTGGTGAGAGAGACCGGAGAGATCCTCGGTTTGATTGGCGATGCGGCCGATGGCGTCGATGGCGGAGGTGGTATCGGCGCCGATGGCGGTGACCTTGGCCTGGATTTCTGCCGTGGCCGCGGCGGTCTGCTCGGCGAGCTTTCGGACCTCGCTGGCGACGACGCTGAAGCCCTTGCCGTGGACGCCGGCGCGGGCGGCCTCGATGTTGGCGTTGAGCGCCAGCACGCTGGTTTGCGTGGCGATGGAGGCGATGAGATCGGCGACCTTGGCAACGCCACTCGAAGAAGCCTGCAGGCTGAGGATGGAATGCTTGCTTTCGGTGGTAGCTGCGCGGGACTTTTCGGCCGCGGCGGCGAGGTCGGTGGCGTTCTTAGCGATCTCGGCGATGCTGGACTGGATTTGGTGAGTAGCCGAAGCCACCATCTGCAGGTTGCCGTTGAGGTGCTCGATGTCGTTGCGCTGGGCTTCCTGGGCTTTCTTTACCGCGTCGATGGCTTGCTGGGTGCTGACGTTCCAGAGCACGACGGCGCCGACGTAGTCGCCGTTTTCGGCGATCATGGGCTCGACATCGAGGTCGAGCTTGACGGGCCCCAGCTCGATGACGGCCTTGTGGGGCAGTTGGTGCGAAGCGTGGGCTTTGGCCCCAAGGATGCGATCGATGTTGACTGGGTTGCGATGAAAGATATGGATGGATTTGCCCAGGATCTGGTCGACGGGAACAGGGAGATGCTGCTGGAGGGAGAGCAGAGTTTTGCGCGAGGCCCTGTTGAGGTAGCGAAGGATCAGGTCGCGATCACAAAACATGGCGTTGCAGGGGAGGGCATCGAGAGCATAGCGAAAACCGCGGTCGGCAGCAGACTCGGGAATGGTTTCGTCGGGTGGAGCCGCGTCCGGCGCGAAGGGCGGAGCCGATGCGTGGCGCTGGGTTGAGAGGCTCCCAAACACACCGTGAGACATGGCCGGATTCTCCTTCCGGGTACATTCCCAGTTTCGGACGCGATGCGAAGGGAGAGCATACGGGGCCGATGAAGTGAGGCGGGAGCGTTCCGGGAGTGGACCTGGCATTCCCGATTTGAGAATGGCGCTGGTGCCGGCAGGGGCGGCGGGAGCGAACGGGGGGACGGCGACCGAAGACGAGGATCGCGATCCGCAGGGAAGACTAGAGCAAAAGGGGCGATTTGCGCCGCTGCGCGATTGGGGACACAATGATTGGCTATGAAGCGGGCGGCGGCAATGCGGAATGCAATGCTGGAGCGGACTCTGGCCGGGCTGGATTGGATTGCCGCGCGACGGGGGCGCGGGCTGGCGGCGGAGCACCTATTGACCGGGATGGAGGGCGAAGAGGCGGCCTTTTTCTATCTGCGCCGCAAAGGATACACGGTAGTGGCGCGGCGATGGACGGCCGGGAATGTGCCGGGCGACCTGGATCTGATTGCGCGCCAAGGAGGGAAGCTTTGTTTCATCGAGGTGAGAACGCGCACCGCCCACGATTTGACACCGGCCGAAGCCACCATCGACTGGCATAAGCGGAACGTGCTGCGACGGCTGGCGAGCCAGTACGCGCGCCAACTGGGCGGCGGAGGCGCGATGGGGGTGCGCTTCGACGTGATCAGCGTGTATCTGGCGTCAGGGAAGAAGCCGGAGGTTGCGCACTTTGAGAATGCTTTTGGCTGGAAGGAAGAGCCGGGCGGAGAGCGGGGAAAATGACCCCGGAAGGCGGCCGGCGAGCGGAAGGGCGATAATCCGAAGTGGAGGCAACAGCGGAGGGGCGACCCGCGGACGGATCCGATTCAGGTGATTGAATAGAAATGAGATAAGAGGTCAGGCGTGCGTTTTGCGATTTTCCGCTCCGGCTCGCGCCAGGGGCCGGAGCGATGGGTGGGGATGGTGGTCGAATGTGTATCATAGGCCTAAGGATCGGAAGGCCTCGAACCCGCTTCAGCGTCAACGGACTGCGTCTTTAGGGCAAGGGGCGAATGGGCGAGGGTCGGCCGACGAAGATCCGTAGCGGCCGGGCCCTGGGCAAGGCGACAGCGGGTGAGACACCATTCGACAAACGGGATCGGCGCGTGAAGGGAAGGTCCGCCGCCATGAATGAATTTCGGGGATTCTTCCGCTCTCACTCCGCTACGATGAACAACCGGCTGAAAGGACGCAAGCGGGCGGTGCGAATGCTGCTCTGCCTGACGGCGGCGGCGTGCGGGATGGCGGCAGCTCAAACGACGACGATCAGCGGGACGGTCTACGATCCGCGAACGACCTCGGCCTCGCTTCCGCTGCCGAACGTGCTGGTGTACGCGACGACGAACGCGGTGGCGGCGCTTCCGTCGGGAGTACAGTGCCTGACCTACCAGGCGCCGACCGATGTGGTGAGCTATACCTACACGGCAGTGGACGGCACGTTCACGCTAAGCAACATTCCGGAGAACGGGACGTACACGATCGTGATCCAGGCGGGCAAGTGGCAGCGCCAGTTCGCCAACCAAGTAGTGGGTACGGCGGCGCTGACGGGGCTAGCGCTGCACATGCCGGCGAATCACAGCCAGGGCAACATTCCGACGATCGCCGTCGCCACGGGCAGAGTGGATGGCGCGGAGTGCGTGCTGCTACACATGGGAATCGACGCGACGGAGTTCACCGACGATAACGGGACAACGAATCCAGGCGGGCACATCCATCTTTACCGGGGCGACGGAAGCCCGGGCGCAGAGATCAGTTCGTCGACGCCGCTGGAATCGGCGCTGACCAACGATCCGACGACTCTGAGCGGCTATGACATGGTGATGTTCCCGTGCCAGGGCGGCCAATACCTGCAGACGTCGGCGGAGCTGACGAACCTGGTGAACTACGCCGGCGCGGGCGGCCGGGTGTTCGCCACGCATTACAGCTACGTGTACCTGGACCCGAGCAGCCCGATGGATGCGCAGTTCGCGCCGGTGGCGGATTGGACGACGACGAACGAGCAGCAGATCGCGGCCGGAGTGGGGACGGTGAGCACGAACTTCAGCGACGGGGCGACGTTGGCGCAGTGGCTGCAGAATGCGGGCGCGACGGTGACGGGATCGCCGAACGAGATCGATATCAGCACGCTGCGGACCGACGTGAGCGCGGTGATTCCGCCGACGCAGTCGTGGCTGACGCTGAACAGCGGAAGCTACGCTGGGCAGTCGGGAAACCCGGTGATGCAGATGACGTTCAACGCGCCGGTGGGAGCGGCGGCGGCGAACCAGTGCGGGCGGGTGATGTTTAACGACTACCACGTGATCAACGTGTCGATTTCCGCGGGCACGGTGTTTCCCGACGAATGCCCGGCAGAGGCGGCGATGAGCGCGCAGGAGGAGATGCTGGAGTACGCGCTGTTCGATCTGTCGACGTTCGTTCAGCCGGTGGTGGTGCCGACGCTGGGCATCGCGTTCCAGCCGAGCCCGCTGGCGGTGAAGGGGGGCGATACGGGCGACCAGGTGACGGTGAGCGTGACGAACACGAGCACGACCACGCAGATCGACAGCTCGGCGACGCTCACGTTCACGCTGCCGGCGCAGACGACGGTGACGGCGATGAGCGATGCGACACTCGGCTGGAGCTGCAAGGTGAGCACGCTGACCTGCACGCGGAACGGAGGCTTGGCGGCGAGCGCGACGGATTCGGTGACGCTGACGCTGAGCGTGGGGAGCTATACGACACTGGCCAGCTACACAGGACAACTGACGGCGACGGTTTCGAGCGTGACGTTCTCGAGCAATGTGGCGGCATCGGACAATGTAATTTTCCAGCAATCACCGGCGATCAACTGGGCGACGCCGGCGGCGATCGTTTACGGGACGCCGCTGGGGGCGGCGCAACTGGACGCGAGCTCGGCGGTGGCCGGGAGCTTCAGCTATTCGCCGGCTGCGGGCACGGTTCTGAGCGTGGGACAGCAGACGCTGACCGTGACGTTCACGCCGAGCGATACGACCGACTACACGGCGGCGACGTCGACGGTGACGCTAAACGTGGTTCCGGCCACGCCGGCGATTACGCTTTCCGCATCGGCCAATCCGGTGTTCCAGACCTATGCCGTGACGTTCACCGCGAGCCTGCCGGCGTATGCGAATTCGCAGACGGGGACGATGACGTTTTACGACGGGTCGACGGCGATCGGAACGGCGACGGTGGCGGACGGGTCGGCGGCGATCACGACGACGGCTCTGACGGCCGGGAATCACTCGATCACGGCAGCCTACTCCGGCGACAGCAACTACGGGCCGGGGACGAGCGCGGCAGTGGCGGAGACGATCCAGGACTTTGGGCTGGCTTTTGCCGGCGGTGGAACGGGAACCGCGACGGCGCCTGCGGGCGGGCAGGCCGTGTATACGCTGACGATCACACCCGTGGGAGGCGCGACGCTGCCGGCTGGTGTGAACCTGACAGTGACCGACCCTCCGCTGGGAATGACGCGAAGCTTCTCTCCGGCGGCGATAGCGACGGGCGCGGGAACGACAACGGTGACGCTGACGATAGCGCTGCCGGGCAAGGCGGCGAACGAGCAGAGGGGCGGGCCGCTCGGCGGGAGAGCGATCGCGGTGGCGCTGGGGCTGATCCTGCTGCCCTTTGCGGGCCGGCTGCGCGCGGCGCGAGCGGGCTTGTGGAGGCTGGCGGTGCTGGTGGCGCTGAGCGCGGCGCTGTTGACGGGCGTGACGGGATGCGGAGGATTGCTGGGCGCGCAGAACTTCACGTTCACGGTGACCGCGAACTCGGGAGCGCTGAGCCATTCGGTGACGGCGCAGCTCACGGTGAAGTGACGGCTGGCAGCCAGCCGCAGGCGAAGTGGCTGGTTGGCGGGCGCCGATCGGGAGCGACGACCGGCAGGAGCAGGCTCGCGCTCCGATCGAAACCGCGCCGAGATATCGGGTGTTTGGACGAGCGGTTCGGTTGCCCCTGCAAGCCATTCATTGTGCGGACAGTTCCCGATTTCGGAGATCGATGATGGCAGCAGGGATGCGCTATACTCCAGGGGCAGTCAGAAACAGGAGGATCACGATGCGTTTGCAGGCGATTGCGAAGGCTGCGGCCGGAGCGGCGATGGTGGTGGTTCTGGGAGCGTCGGGCTGGATGGCGGCGCAGACCGGCGCGAGCACGGTGCTGAAGCCGGTTGACCTGGAGAAGCTGCTGCCAGCCACCGTGTATTACTGCGGGCAGAGCGCGCCCACTCAACTGCGCAACTCGGGCGGGGTGAAGTTTGCCGACGGTCACTACGTGCTGACCAGCCTGGTGGACACGAGCGGCTACTCGACGGGTGTGGCGGAGAAGTACCAGGGGTACCTGATCACCGAGGTTCCGCTGAAGATCGGCGATAAGACGCTGCCGGCGGGCGCCTATGGCTTCGGCTTTCTGGGCGGATCCAAGTTCCTGGTGACCGACCTGGGCGGGAACGATGTGTTCGCGGTGAAGACGACGGTCGACGAGGGGATGAGACGGCCACGGCCCCTGCAGGTGCTGGCGGACGATGCCGGCGTCTACCGGCTGTATGCCGGGCGCAGCTACGTGAAGTTCGACCGGTAAGGCGAATGGGCTTCCGCCGGACGAGCTTGCGTTCGAGACGCGCTTTGCGGGCCGTAGCAGACAAGGGACTGCGGCCCGGATTCATCTGGCGGTTGGCCCTGGTTCTGTTTCTTGGCTGCGGGGCCGCTGCGGCGGCGCTGGAGCCCCAAACCCCACTGGCAAATTACGGACGGCAGAGCTGGGCCATGGAAAATGGCCTCCCGCAGAATACTGTCCAGGCGCTGGCGCAGACGAAGGATGGATTCTTGTGGCTGGGCACCGAGCAAGGCCTGGTGCGCTTCGACGGGGTCGAATTCCAGACATACGACCGCAGCTCGAATCCGGCGCTGCCGGGGAGCGACATTCGCTGCCTGCTCGCTGCCCAGGATGGAGCGTTGTGGATTGGGACCAACGCGGGGCTGGCGCGGTGGAAGGATGGGGCGGTCAAGGCGTTCACGACGAAAGACGGGCTGCCGGGCAATGGGATTTTGGAGTTACGCGAGGTGGATGGCGGGAAGATCGGGGTGTGGACGGAGCAGGGCCCGGCGCAGCAGGCGGGAGAGCGATTCGAGGCGGTGAGGAATGTGGATGCGTATCCGCGGACCGCGCTTCCGTCGCCGGGCGAGTATCCGGGCGCGATCGCATTCGAAGAAGAACTGCCGGCCAGCTTTTTGGTGATGGGCGACAGAAGCAGCCTGAACTTCCTGCAGGGCAAGGAACACCCCCGCAGCGTATTGCACCTTCGCGTCGGCAGGGAGCTTCCGGGCAGCCGGATTCAGACGATGTTCGCGGATCGGGAGGGGGCGCTGTGGATCGGCACGAACGGCGGGCTGGTGCGATGGGCTGGCGGCAAGCTTGAGCGCTTTCCTGTGACCGATTCGCTGGCCGCGGCTTCGATTCTGGCGCTGATAGAGGATCGGGAAGGCAACCTGTGGGTGGGAACGGAGACCGATGGGCTGCACATCCTGCGGGATCAGCGCTTCCGGACCCTGGATACGCGGGAGGGGTTGACGTCGAACCGTGTTAGCGCGGTCGTGGAAGACGGCGCCGGTACGCTGTGGGTTGGAACGCAGGACGACGGACTGAATGTGATGCGGCGCGATGGCAGCGCGGAAGGCTGGCGGGTCGAGCGGAGCTATTCCGTCGAGAACGGGCTGGCCAGCAACGTGATTCTGTCGCTGGCGACGGGACGCGGAGGCGATCTGTGGGTGGGCACGCCGGACGGGTTGAACCGGATCCGCGGGGGACGGGTGGAGACGTTCACCTCGGCCGACGGGCTGCCGGACGACTTTATCCGCTCGCTGCTGATCGACGGGGACGGGTCGCTGTGGATTGGCACGCGGCGCGGGCTGACGCACTGGGCAGTGCAAAGTGGAGGGTTGAACGGCGCGAAACCGGGCACGCGGATGAAGACCTATACGACGGCGAACGGGCTGGGCAGCGACTTGGTGGGAGCCATGGAGCGAGACGCGAGGGGCGACCTGTGGGTGGCGACGCTGGCAGGGCTGTCGCGGCTGCGCGGAGAGACGATCTCGAACTTCACGACGGCAGCCGGTCTTTCGAGCAACGTGGTGACGGCGCTGAAGCCGCGCGCGGATGGGACGCTGCTGGTGGGGACGCAGGACCGCGGCTGGGACGTGTGGGACGGGAGCAGGTTCTCGGCGGGGACCGAGAGCGGCCTGGAGCAGACGTCGATTCATGCAATTCTGGACGACGGCGCGGGGCATCTGTGGTTTGCGACGGGAGACGGGATTGCGCGCTGCGACTGCAAAGCAATGGGCGGATCGGGCGCGGGGCCGGGTTGTTCGCACTGGGTCGAGTTCGGCACGGCCGACGGGCTGCACACGCGGGAGACGGCGACGAACAGCCATCCGTCGGCGTGGCGATCGAGCGACGGGCATTTGTGGTTCGCGACGCCGAAGGGACTGGTAGAAGCGGACCCGGCGCATTTTCCAGTGAACATGCTTCCGCCGCCTGTGGCGCTGGAGCGGATTCAGGTGGACGATGTGACGGAACCGTTGCCGGGACCGGGGTCGCCGTTCGTGGTGAAGGCGGGGCACGTTCATTTCGAGTTCGACTACGCGGGATTGAGCTTTGTGGCGCCGCAGAAGGTGCGCTACCGGTACATGCTGGAGGGATTCGACCGCGACTGGACGGATGCGGGGGCGCGGCGGACGGCCTACTACACGAACATTCCGCCGGGGAAATACATATTTCGCGTGCAGGCGGCGAACAATGACGATGTCTGGAATGCGGAGGGCGCGGCGCTGAGATTTGAGCTGCGACCGCACTTCTACCAGACGGTTTGGTTCTATCTGCTGCTAGCGGCTGCGGCTGCGGGAGCGATCGTGCTGCTGCTGCAGTTGCGCCTGCGCCGGGCAGAGCGGGAGTTCCAAGCGGTGCTGGGCGAGCGCAGCCGGATCGCGCGCGAGATCCACGACACGCTAGCGCAGGGATACGTTGGCGTGTCGGTGCAACTGGAGGTTCTGGCGGAGCTGCTGCGGCAGCACAGAGTGGACGACGCGGTGAAGAACCTGAACCAGACGCGGGAGACGGTGCGCGATGGACTGGCCGACGCAAGGCAGTCGATTTGGGCGCTGCGGACGCAGGATGCGGACGAGACCATCCTGCCGGTGAAGCTGCGGCGGTTGGCGGAGGCGGCGGGAGGTGACGGGCTGAAGGCGACATTCCGGGTGTTTGGCGCGTACCGGCCGCTGGGAGCGGAGACCGAACGCGAAGCGATGCGAGTGGCGCAAGAGGCGATCCATAATGTGAAGAAGCACGCCGGGGCGAGCGAGCTTCTGGTCCAGTTGGAATACGGGCCTGAGACAATCGCGCTTGAGGTGAAGGACAATGGACGGGGAGGCGCAGTGGACGCGAACGCGGAGCCGCCGGCGGGGCGATTCGGGCTGACGGGAATGCGAGAGCGCGCGGCGGCGATCGGTGGAACGCTGGAAGTGAAGAGCGCGCCGGGTGAAGGAACGACGGTCCGGCTGAGCGCGCCGGCGCGGGGAGAGACACAGGAGCAGGCGGAGGTCAAAGAGTGACGACGAAATCCATCCGGGTGCTGGTGGTGGAAGACCACAACGTGGTTCGCCAGGGATTGGTGGCGCTGCTGAACGTGGCGGGAGGGCTGACGGTGGTGGGCGAGGCCGCGGACGGCGTGGAGGCCATCACTCAAATCCGCAAACACAAACCCGACATCACGCTGATCGACCTGCGGCTGCCGAGGATGAGCGGCGTGGACGTGATCGAGCGCATACGCATGGAAGCGCCGCAGGCGCGATTCATTGTGCTGACGACTTACGATGGCGACGAAGACATCTACCGCGCGCTGAAGGCGGGCGCCAAAGCGTACCTGCTGAAGGGAATGACGAGCGAGGAGCTCGTCAGCACGATTCATGCGGTCCATGCGGGCAAGACGTATATTCCGCCGGTCATCGCCGAGCGGCTAGCGGAGCGCATGGGAGCGCAGGAGCTGACACCGCGGGAGTTCGACGTGCTGGAGCAGATCGTGTACGGCAAGAGCAACCGGGAGATCGCGGCGGAGCTGGAGGTTTCGGAAGCGACTGTGAAGACGCACATCAACAGCCTGCTGGGTAAGCTGGGCGTCACCGACAGGACGCAGGCAGCGACAGCGGCGATTCAGAGGGGGATCGTTCCACTGGAATCGCTGAGAAAGCCGAAGCCATGACGAAGAGAAGCGCGAGTTGCGCGATTATTTGCGGGGCGGTTCTGTCGATGGCGGCGTTCGGAGCGCCGGCGCAGAGGAATACGTGGAGACAGGCGACGGCGGCGGAGCTGAGGTCGGTGCTGCCTGCCAGAGCGCCGGTGGAAAGCGAGCACATCGAAACGGAGATGCGCACGGCGTCGGGAATCGTGGATGGGCGGGGGCGGTTTATCGCGGGCGTGGTGCTGATCACGGCCGGCTACTCGGCGGAGGGCAAGTACTCGCACTTTCTGATCGTGCAGGCGCCGGTGCGGATCGGAGGCATCCTGCTGAAACCGGGCGAGTACGCTTTCGGATGGAACCGCGAGGAGAGCGGAGACGCGCTGAGCGTGCACTTCAACCGCGCGGCGACCGGAGAGCTGGTAGGAACGGCGGACGCGCACCGGATCGCGGGCACGAGCCGGGTGGAGAGCCTTCATATCTGGCCGCCGAACGAGAAGGGGCTGATTCAGATCGGACGGTTCGGGATTTCTTATAGGGTAGTTGACCAATCGCGGTGAATTGAAACGGCCGAAGAGGAATTTTGCCAGCGGGGCCCGAGCTTTCGCAAGTGGTTTCTAATTTATGAAAAAGCTTCATGCATTTCGGATGCTTCGTACCCTTAGCAGGACTCTTTTGGTGCTTACCATAGCATCGACCGCATCGGCTGGCCCCTGCTTTAAGTGCAAACATGAGCCGGTCGTTATGCCGGTGTCTCTCGCCGAGGGAACAACCGTGCGAACGCCTGAGTTCCTTGTCAAGAACATCGAATACCATATCGATATAAGGGTGAATCGAGGCCTTCCGTTCGGCCAATTGAGTTGCATGATCGGAGGCAACAGGCGTCCATCCCACTGCGCGATGTTCCATTGGGACAATGTAATTGACGCCGAGTGGAAGGTATTGGATGGTGAGGATATTGTGGCCCAAGGAACTACCCCAGGCTACGGCGATATGGCGTGGTCAGACAGCTTTATGGATAGATACATTGGAACATTTACTGGAGAAGCGAACAAGAAATATGTCGTGGAGGTAAAGTTCACCAAGGACGGCACACCGCTGAAAGACCTTAACCCTCGCCTGATTGTGCGGATGATCGACGATTTCTGAAATTGAGTGGCAGGTATCTCGGTCTAAATGAATGTTGGCCGGGTTCGGCTTGGCGGCGGTCTCCAACTTTCGGTCGATCCAGTCTTTTTGCCAGCGCCCGTATACTTGGCGCAATGCCGACGAGACCGCGTGCTTCCCTCTTCCTCGGACTGCTGCTCGGTGGAGTATTGTTGCCGGGCTTCGCCCAAGTCACAAATCCCACAAATCCTGCTCAAGAACAGCCCGCCGGACAACCTTCGGAGAACGCCCAGACGCCAGCAAGGGGCGGCGAGGCGACCGGCCCTCCGCAGCCCGCGCAGTTCGACGAGCAGCACCGGCCGATCACAGCCGGCGGCTTTGTGCCGAGCGGGCCGACGATCTTCGAGGACATCTCGGAGAAGGCCGGGGTGACGCACTGGACCCACAAGATGGGCACCAAGGAGAAGAAGTACATCATCGAGACGAACGGCTCGGGCGTGGCGCTGATCGACACCAACAACGACGGATGGCTGGACATCTACGTGGTGAATGGATCGACGTTCGACGCGCTGGACGGCAAAGAAACGCCGCCGCACGCGGCGCTGTTCCACAATAACCACGACGGGACCTTTACGGACGTGGCGGCCAAGGCCGGCGTAACCAACGACCGATGGGGCATCGGCGCGGCGGTGGCCGATTACGACAACGACGGATGGCCGGACATCTACGTAACGAACTGGGGCAAGAACCGGCTCTATCACAACAATCACGACGGGACGTTTACCGACGTGGCCGAGAAGGCCGGCGTGCAACTGGGGAATTGGTCGACCGGCGCCACGTGGGGCGATTCCGACGGCGACGGGCGCCTGGATCTGTTTGTGCCCGGCTACGTGCACTTCGACCGCGACCATCTGCCATCGGGCGGCGAGAACGGCGTGCCGAATTCGTTCTGCACCTTTCGCGGAGTGCAGGTGAACTGCGGGCCGAGAGGACTGAAGGGCGAGCCGGACCACCTGTTCCACAACAACGGCGACGGAACGTTCACCGACGTGAGCGAGAAGGCCGGAGTGGCGGACAGTCCCGGCTACTACGGGTTGACCTCGCTATTTGTGGACATCGACAACGACGGAAAGCCGGACCTATTGGTAGGAAACGACTCGACGCCAAACTATCTCTACCTGAACAAGGGCGATGGGACGTTCGAGGACGTGAGCTATGCGTCGGGGTACGCGCTGAATGAAGCGGGGCGGGAAACCGCGACGATGGGAATCGCGGCGGGCGACTTCGAAAACAACGGAATGGTGGACGTGTTCGACACGACGTTCTCCGACGACTACAAGCCGCTCTACCGAAACGAAGGCGACGCGAACCTGACGGACATCAGCTACCAGATGGGAATTGCGGCGATCTCGGTGCCGTTTCTAGCGTGGGGCGACGCGTTTCTGGACTACGACAACGACGGCTGGAAGGACCTGATGATGGCCGACGGGCACGTGTATCCGCAGGTGGACGAGCATCCGTGGGGCACGAGCTGGGCGGAGCGGCCGATGCTGTTCCACAACATCGGAGGAAAGAAATTCGAGGTGGTTCCTGCGGTGGAGGGTTCGGGGTTGGCGGATGTGATAGCCGGGCGCGGAATGGCCGTGGGCGATCTGTTCAATGACGGGAAGCTGGACGTGGTGATCAATGTTGAGGACGGACACCCGGTGATTCTGCGGAACGTGTCGCCGGACAAAAACCACTGGCTGGAGATGAAGCTGGTGGGCGGGGCGAAGAGCCCGCGCGACGCGGTGGGGGCCACGGTGTACGTAATGGTGAACGGCATGAGGCAGCGGGAGGATGTATTGAGCGGCGGCAGTTATGCGTCGACGAACGATCCGCGACCGCATTTCGGGCTGGGACAGGCGACGAAGGTGGACGACATCGAAGTGCACTGGCCGAGCGGGAAGGTGGAGCACTTTACCGTGCCAGGAGTGGACCGGATCGTAACGATCACGGAGGGGATGGGAAGCAGCGGCCCGCCCGCACACGACGCGCAGGCGGGAAACGACCCGCACTGATGTGGTGAATCCAAGGTTCCTTGAAAGGCAACCGCAGATCCTTCGACTCCGTTTGCCGCACGAAACGCGGCAAACTCCGCTCAGCGACTGTCTTTTTTGTCAAGGGTGGTGGCGGTAAGGGTTATGGAAAAGGCGGAAAACGATGAAGCTGTTTTCCGTCTTTCCCATAACCCCGGCGGCGACGGCGAACAGAGTTCACCTACACGGCAACCAAGGTCGTCTGCACAGTTTGCCTGGCGGAAGCGCAGCGGCGCACATCGCGGGCCTTGGCATTGAGCCGCACCAGGAGCTTATGGGCCAGGGCGATGCGGATGACCTTGGCCGGCTTTCCGGCCGCGCTGAGCCGTTCGTGGAAGGCCTTGAAGTCCGGTTCGTAGCGGCCCACCACGCTGGCCACGATGAACAGGATCTCGCGCACCGGGGCGCGGCCGCCGCGGGTGATGCGCTTGCCTTGACGCTTGCCGCTGTCGCGGGCCAGCGGCGCCACCCCGGCCAGCTTGGAGATCGTCTTGTGGGGCAAGGTGCCGATCTCCGGCATTTCGGCCATGAGGCGGGCCACGGTGCGATCGGCGACGCCCTTGATGGAGCGGAAGGCCTGGTCGAGTTCACGCCACAGCGGGTCCTGGGCGATCAGCGCGGCGATGGCGGTCTCCAGTTCGCCGATCTGGCGGGCCACGAGAGACAGCAGTTCATCGAAGGAAACCAGCACGGCGGGATCGCTGACCAGGCGGGCCTGGTTGCGTTGCGCGGTGCGGACTTGGGTGAGCTGGCGCAGGCGCGTGACTAGGGCGCGGAGTTGCTGCTGGCTGGCCGAGGCCAACGCTTGCGGTGCCGAGCGCTTGACTTCAGCAAACCAGGCGATGACGCCGGCGTCGATGGCGTCGGTCTTTTCCGTCAGGCCCACGCCCTCGGCGAAGCGGCGCACAGCGCGCGGGTTGACGATAGCGACGGGCAGGCCTCGTTCGGCCAGCAGCGCGAAGGGCTGCTGCTCGTAGCCGCCGGTGGCTTCCATGGCCACCAGTTCTACCTGGTAGGCCTGACAGAAAGTGGCCAGAGCGGCGATGCCCTGGGGGGTGTTGGGAAACGAGCCGGCCGCTCCGTCGCGGCCTACGCGAGCTTCCAGTGAGGAAGACGAAACATCCACTCCACAAATGATCCGGGTCACGGTAACCTGCCTTGTATGTGCGACTGGAAAGTCATGCGACTGTTCGGTCGTGCGTGACTTGGGCAGCGGTCCCTGGGCTGAGCGACGGTGGAAACACCTCAGGATGAACGGGAGCCGCCCGCCCGCGGGGGAACCGATGCCTCGGTTCCCCCACTTCGACAGTCTCCAACATTCTTCACTGCCGATCATTTAGAGATACAAGGATGACAGCGATTCTTTCGGCGCGAACAGCAGAGACGGAGCGCTAGAAGAGCAACCGCGTGGTGATCGCGGTCTCGTGGTTGTAGCTGTGGAAGCGGCTGGTTGCGATCTGCTCTCCCGCGCCGACGCAGAAGCCGAGACGGCTGTGGGCTTCTTTGGGATGGAATTTGCGAGCGACCAGCAGGCCCGGGGTGGCGAAGGCCTGGATCTTGCCGTCGTTCGGCCCGCCCTTGAAGAACGTGGAGTTGAACTCGAGTTCCGGCCAGAAGAACTTCGCGACGTGCGCCTGGGCAGCGGTGTTCCAGGCGATGGTGCGGCCGAGGGTGGCGGTGTCCATCACGGGCAAGCTCGCGCCGAGCGTGCTCTGCACATCGAACCAGCCGAATCCCTTCCCGACGCCGACGTTTGGCGAGACGGTTGCGTCGGCGCTGCCGTTCTTGTAGCTGCCAGTGGGAATTGTCGACGAGAGATAGGCGCACAGATCGTAATTGCCGTGTGCGGCTCCGCCGGAGAGGAAGCGGACCTTGAGAAGGAAGGACATGTCGCCGGCGCCATTCTCGACGGTGGGCGTGCTGTGCTCGAGGTAGGGCGGAAGGTTGATGTCGAGCTCGGTATTCGTGGCGGGGATGAGGTTGAGCCCTTTGCTGCCGTCGAGATTCCAAGTGCCGACATGGTTTGAAGAGAGCTGGTGGATGAAATCGGCGCGAGCCACCTGGATGAGTCCCACGTAGGTGGTGACGAGGGGCGGCGGCCATGCCGGCTGCCTGGATTGAGTGGCGCTGGCGCGCTGGTCCCAGCGAGCGGCGAAGCCTCCCTGGGCCGGAAGCAATGGGGAAGCTGCAAGGAGAGCAAACAACAAAATAATTCTGCTTTGCACATTGACCTCGCGATTCACTTCGGGGAAGAAGCTATTGGAGAATGACAGGCGGGCGGCGCCGAGGACAACCAACTTTCGGTGGAGGCGGCGAGGAATTTGCGAGCGGGCGCGGGTTTGGGCGGGATCCGGGAAAGTCAGCGGACACAGCGCACGCGCCCTCAACCTTTCGGTGGATATTTCTCTTCATCCAATGCCGGATGCCAATGGAGCAACCCGACCATAGAATGGGTGGGCGATGCTTCCCCGTCGTTTTGACAATCGAATTGTGCGCCTTCTCTGCAGTTTCCTGCTGACGGGTGCTCTGGTTTGCGCATTCATGGTCTGGCGCACACGTCCGGCTGGCGCGGAGGACGACGCGGCGGCGCAGCGGGCGGTTTACTCGCAGACTGTCGCCGAGCACTATCGGATGCCGTTCAGCGCGGATCGGCCCTTCCTGCCCTCCAACGCCACGACCGACACGGGAGAGTTCATCGATCCGAAGAGCTTTCCCGCGGCGAAGTACTGCGGACACTGCCATCAGCAGGCGTACGCGGAGTGGCGGCAGACGGTGCACGCCAACTCGTTTCGCAATCCTTGGTACGTGAAGAACGTGAACCTGCTGATCAACGAGCGGGGAATCGAATACACGCGGCACTGCGAGGGCTGTCACAACCCGATTGCGCTGACGTCGGGCGCGCTGACCAAGGGATCGCCGATCGATCGCCATTTCGACAACGACGGCATCACATGCTCGGTGTGCCATTCGATCCAGGAAGTGAACACGCGCGGGACGGGGAGCTATGTGATGGGCGCGCCGGCGGTGATGGTGGACGCAGACGGCAAGCCGATCCCCGGCGAGGTTCCCGACAAGGAGATCCTGGCGCATCTCGACCGGCACTCGAAGGCGGTGATGAGGGACTTCTACCGGACGAGCGAGTTCTGCTCGGTGTGCCACAAGGCGGCGCTGCCCAGGGAGCTGAACCACTACAAATGGCAGCGGGCGATTTTTCTTTACGACGAATGGCAGCAGGCCTCGTTCGCGAAGCAGTCACCGCTGCCGTTCTATGTGAAGGACCAGGTGTCGTCGTGCCAGACCTGCCACATGCCGAAGGAAGAGCTGACGATGACGGACTACGGCGCGGAGGACGGAAAGTTCGTTTCGCACCGCTGGCTGGGCGCCAACACGCTGCTCTACAAGTACTACGGCTACGACGAGCAACTGGAGAAGGCGATCGAGTTTCTGCAGAAGGGAGCGCAGAAGACCGGGGTCCTGAATGTGGACCTGTTCGGGATCGAGCGCAATGGAGGCGGACTGATCGCGCCGCTGGGGAGCGAGGCATTCGATGTTGCGGCGGGCGACGTGCTGACGGTTTCAGTGGTGATTCAGAACAAGGGGATCGGGCACGTTCTGGTTCCCGAGCAGCGCGACTTTTACGAGTGCTGGGTGGAGTTCGAGGCAAAGGATGCGGCAGGGAAGACGCTGATGGACTCCGGCGCGCTGGCGCCGGACGGTACGCTCGATCCGAGGGCGCACAGCTTTACCAACCGGCTGGTGAACGATCGCGGTACGCTGAACGACCTGCACCAGGTGTGGGACACGCGGGTGATCGCGTATAACAACACAATCGCCTCGGGCCGGTCGCAGATCGTGCGCTATCGATTCAAAGTTCCGGAGGACGAGGCGGGGCCGATCACGATCACCGCAAGAGTGAACTATCGCCGATTCAACCAGCACTTCATCAATTTCGCGATGGGCAAGCACTTCGATATGCCGGTGGTGGAGATGGCCCAGCGCACGCGAACGCTGGCGCTGGGCGCGAATCCGGCGACGCCGCCCGATCCGGCGGACAATCCGGAGTGGATGCGGTGGAACAACTACGGGATCGGATTGCTGGACGCGCAGCAATACGCGCAAAGCGAGCGGGCCTTCGAGCGCGTGGTTCAGTTGCGGCCGAATTACGCCGATGCATACACCAACGTGGCGATCGCCGACTTTTCGTGGCAGCGCTACGACGGTTCGCGGGCGAATCTGGAGAAGACGCTGGGGATCGCTCCGCATAATGCACGCGCGTTGTATTACCTGGCGCTGGTGGAACGGATTCAGGGCCGTCCCGACGCCGCCATCGCCGACCTGCTGGAGGTGATCGCGCAGTTCCCACGCTCGCGCGACGCGCACCGCGAATTGGGTTTCTCTTTCTATCAGCGGCACAAGTACGAGGAGGCGCGAGCGGAGTACGAAACGGTGCAGTCGATCGATCCCGACGACCTGGCCGCGCATTACATTCTCTCCATCGTTTACCGCCGGCTAGGGATGAAGGAGAAGGCGGAGCGCGAGGCGGCGGCGTTCGCGGATCAGAAGGACGATCCGACGGCGAACACGTATGCGCTGGAGTTCCTGGCCAAGCATCCGGAAGTGACTGCGGAGAGCGTGCCATGGCATGTGCATAGCAACGTGGCAGCGGACGGCGGTGCGCATGGCGGCGGGACGGGGCAATGAGGCTGTGGGCGGTGGCAGTGGCGTTGGTCTTGGCGTGTTCGTCCCTGGCGATTGCTTCTTCGCGGAGCCAGAAGGAGCGCGGGGCGTCGGTGTTTGCGGTGAGCGGATGCCAGCACTGCCACAGGATGAAGAATGTTGGCGGGCACAAGGGGCCGGATCTTTCCGGAGTGGGCAGGAGGAAATCGAGGGACGCGATGCGGCGGCAGATTGTGGCGGGCAGCAAGACAATGCCGGCGTTCGGAGACGTTCTAGCGCCCGACGAGCTCAGCGATCTGATCGCATATCTGCGATCGTGCCGGGAGAAGGCGGCGAAGGCGGGGCACGTGTCCGGCGGCGAATGAGATTCGAGCGGGTCCGATCCGAACCGATTACGCATCATGCAGGATTGCGGCGCGGAGCGCATCGGCGACTTGCTCCTGCTGGCTCTGTGTGATGCGGTTGAAGAACGGAAGAGCCAGCGTGCGGCGGGCGATGGACTCGGTGAAACCGAGTCGAGGGTGGGCGGGGCTGCCGAGCGCGAGGAAAGCCGGCTGCATGTGGATGGGCGCGAAGTAGCGGCCGGTCGCGATGCCGCGCCGGGCGAGCGCGGCCTGCACCCGAGAGCGATCCGCGCCTTCGGGGAGGCGGACCACGTAGACAAACCAACTGATTTCGCAGCGCGGGAGCGACAGCGGCGGGCGCTCGATGCCGGGGACGGCGTCGAGGAGAGCGTGGTAGCGCGCGGCGACAAGCTGGCGTTGCGCGAGGACCTCGCCGATGCGGCGCAACTGCACGCGGCCGAGAGCGCAGGGCAGCTCGGGAAGCCGGTAGCTGAAACCTGGCTCAACCTGATCGAGCCAATCGAGGCCTGGATCGCGGCCCTGATTACGGAGGCGGCGCAGGCGCGCGGCGTGGGCGGGATCGTTGGCCAGCACGGCGCCGCCCTCGCCGGTGGTCATCTGCTTATTGGGATAGAAGGCCACGACGGCGAGATCGCCGAAGCTGCCGACGCGACGTGAGTCGAATGTGGCGCCGATGGCTTCGCAGGCGTCCTCGATGAGAGCCAGATTGTGGCGGTGAGCGAGGTCTTTGAGCGCGTCGATTTCGGCGGGGACGCCGAAGGTGTGCACGGCGACGATGGCGCGCGTGCGGGGACCGATCGCGCGCTCGACGGAGGCGGGATCGAGGTTGAGGGTGACCGGATCGATCTCCGCGAAGACGGGCGTGGCGGCGGCCTGGAGAACCGCATTGGCGACGGCGATGAAGGCAAACGAGGGGATGATGACTTCGTGGCCCGCGCCGACGCCCAGCGTGAGCAGCGCGAGATGCAGACCGGCAGTGCCAGAGTTGACGGCGACAGCGTGGTTGACGCCGTGATAGGCGGCGAGCTCCGACTCGAAGGCGCCGAGCTCGGGACCGAGGCTGAGGCGCGGCGTGCGCAGAACGGCGGTGACGGCCGCGATTTCGGCTTCGGTGATGTCGGGCGCGGAGAGAGGAATGGAGGCGGTCACAGGCGCTCCGATGGCGCGGCTTCGGCGATCTGCGTCAATGGCACGGGCGCCTTAATGAGCAGGTGATCGAGCGGAACGGAAGCGAGAACGCGGACGATGGTCTCGGCGGCGGTTCCGTCGCCGTAGGGATTGGTCATGCCGGAGAGACCGGAGCGGAAGACGGGGCTGAGGGCGCGATCGATGGCGGCGCGGATGGCAGAGACCTCGGCGGGCGCGTCGATGACGTTGCGCGCGCGCTCGCGGCCTTGCTGGCGAATGCCGACATTGACGACCGGCAGCGCAAAGGAAGCAGCTTCCATGATGCCGCTGGATGAATTGCCGACAAGCGCATCGGCCTGGCCGAGGAGGCTCCAGTAGGTGACGGCGTCGAGGTTGACGAAGATATGAGTGCGGGCGCGAGTCGCTGCAAGGGCGCGGGTGCGCTCGATGAGCGCGTGGCTGCCGGCGTCGGCGTTGGGGTAGACGAAGAGGAGCTGGCCGGGCGTCTGGGCGAGCGCGGCAAGGAATGCGCCGGCTTCGGCATTGGTGTCGCGCAGGATGGTAACGGGGTGCCACGCGGCGACGACGGTGGGCGGAGAGAGCGACAGGCCGAGGCGCGCTTCGAGGGCCGCGCGGTCGAGGAGTGTGGAGCGGCGCAGGTGATCGAGCGAAGGCGCTCCCGCGCGATAGACGCGACCCGGCTCCTCGCCCATGGCGATGACGCGCAGGCGAGCGGTGTCTGTCGAGGTGAAGTGAATGTGCGCGAGCTTGGTGAGAGCGTTGCGCACCTGGTCGTCGATGGCGCCCTGGCTGACCTCGCCGCCTTCGATGTGGGCCACGGGGATGCGTAGAGCGAGGGCGGTGGATGCGGGGGCGAGCATTTCGTAGCGGTCGGCGATGAGGAGCAAAAGATCGGGACGCCAGGCGGTGAGGGCGTCGGCAAGACCGAGGATGGCGAGGCCGATCGTCTTGGCCATGCCGGTGTCGGTGTCGGAGTTGAGGAGGCACTCGATTCGCGCCTGGATGGGGAAGCCGTCGCGCTCGATCTCGTTTATGGTGTTGCCGAACTGCGGCGCGAGATGGGGGCCGAGCGCAAAGACGCCGAGATCGATTTCGGGATGGGCGGAAAGCTCGCGCAAGGGCCAGTAGAGGTGGCTGTAGTCGGCGCGGGATGTGGTGACGACGCCGATGCGGCGGCGCGCGGCTGGCGGAGGCTGCGGCGACGACGATGGGGCCGGAAATCCGCTCGGGTCCGATTGATTCGGAGGCATAAACACAGGTGAAGTATAAATTGGGAGCGCGGTGGGGAATCTTTTGTGCGTTACGCCGGCCACCCGGCCGGTCGTCCGTTGGCTCGCGTACACTGAAGAGTTCCGCGAAGTGGGGGAGTAGCACTTGTGAGTAGCAGAACGATGCAAGCAGTCCGAATCTGGATCGTTGTATTTCTGGCGGGAGCGACGGTTTTGCGAAGCGAGCAGACGCGCCATGACGCAGCGGCGATCCGGCTAAACAATCGCGGTGTTGCGGAGATGGGGCAGCAGTTGACCGCGCGCGCCGAGGAACACTTTGCCGAGGCGTTTCAGAAGGATCCAAAGCTGGCGCAGGCGGCAATCAACGAGGGCATTGCGCTGCTGACGCTTCAGAAGGTGGACCAAGCGAAGAAGGCGCTTCAGGAAGCGATTGCGCTCGATCCAGAGAGCGCGCAGGCGTGGTACAACCTGGGGCTGACGCAACATGCGGGCAACGAGCTTTCGGACGCTCTGGCGAGCTTTGAGCAGGCAACGAAGCTCGCTCCCAGAGACGCGGACTCGTGGTACTTCGAAGGCGCCTGCTACCAGGAGATGAAGGAATTCGACAAAGCGATCGCGACATTCGAGAAGACGCTGGCGATCAATCCGCTGCACGCATCGGCGGAGTTCGGGCTGGCGCGGTCGCTGCAACGTACGGGGCAAGCGGCGGAGGCCAAGGAACACTTCGCGCGATTCCAGCATTTGACGAGCACGAAGATCTCATCGGCGCTGGGTCTTTCTTACGGAGAGCAGGGATTCTATTCGACGGTGACGACGGTCGAGGAGCCGGAAGCCGTGCAGCGCGCGATGATTCCGGTGCGGCTGTCGGCGCAGCCGATGATCGCACCGCGCTCCGGGGACTCGCCGGCTTGGACCACGACCGGCGGGGCCTGCATGATGGATACGGCCGGGGCGGGGCAGATGGACCTGGTGCTGATGCAGACAGGCGCGCAGGCGATTCGTGTGCTGCATCAACGCGGCGACGGAAGCTTCGAGGAACTCGATGCGGCGGCCATGGGGCTGAAGGCGAGCGGCCGTGCAGTGGCATGCGCCGTGGGCGACTTCGACGGAGATGGATTGAACGATCTGGCCGTGGCGCTGGAGGACCGGGTAATACTGTTCCGCAATCTCGGTCACGGGCAGTTCAAGGATGTGACCGCCGAAACGGGGATTGGGCCGCGGAATCGGCCGACGGGCATCACGTTTGTGGATTACGACCACGACGGCGATCTGGATTTGTTTTTGAGCGGGGCTTCGTTGGCGACTGGCGGCCCGGCGAATGTGCTGTGGCGCAACAACGGAAACGGAACGTTCACGGAGTGGACCGAGCCCACTGGGTTAGGCGGAACAGGCAAGACCGAGGCGGCGATCCTGACCGACTTCAACAACGATCGCGCCGTGGACCTGGCGACGACTGGCGACAGAGCGTCGCCGCTGATTTACGTGAATCCGCGCGAGGGTAAGTATCCGGCACAGCCGCTGTACGAGGACGTAAAGCTGCAGCCGACGGTAGGCATCGCAGTGCTCGACTACAACAAAGACGGCTGGATGGACATTGCGGTGACGCATGCCGGAGCGCCGGGACTGACGTTGTGGCGGAACGTCGAAGGGCCGGATCATACCGGGCGGCGGTTTGAACGCGTTGCGCTCCCGCTGAAGGGCGCTGTGCGCGGATGGGGTGTGACGGCGGTCGACATCGACAACGACGGATGGATCGACCTGGCGGCGATTGTGGAGACGAAGGCGGGGCCGCGGGTAAGGGTGCTACGAAACCGCGGCGACGGCACATTCGAGGACGTGAGCCACGCACTGGGATTGGATGCGGTTCGTTTGACGGCGCCGCGGGGGTTGATTGCCGCGGATGTGGATGGCGACGGCGCGCCGGATTTGATTGTGACGCAGGAAGACGCGCCGCCGGTGCTGCTGCGCAATGTGGGCGCGAACAAGAATCACTTTGTGCGGCTCGACCTGACGGGCTTGGCGGACAACAAGACGGGGATCGGGGCGAAGGTCGAGGTGTTCGCCAACGGGCTGTGGCAGAAGTGGGAGCTCGAGGGAGCTTCGGGATACGGGACGCAGGCGCCGCCGCAAATTCTGGTGGGCCTGGGCGACGCGCCGGGGATCGATTTGCTGCGAATTCTGTGGCCGACGGGCGTGCTGCAGGACGAGATCGATCTGCCGCAAACGCAAGTGATCGCGATGAAAGAAGCGGACCGGCGCGGCAGCTCGTGCCCAGTGCTGTTCGTGTGGGACGGGCACCGGTACAAGTTCGTGACCGACGTGATCGGTGCGGCGGTGGTGGGGCACTGGTTCACGCCGACTCGGCGGAATATTCCGAATCCCGGCGAATGGGTAAAGATCGACGGCGCGGATGTGGCGCTGGCGAACGGCAGGATCAGCACCCGGTTCATGGAGCCGATGGAAGAGGTGAACTACATCGACCAATTGCGGCTGGTTGCAGTGGATCATCCGGAGAATGTGGAGGTGAATCCGGACGAGCGATTCCTGGACAACCCGCCGTTTGCCTCTGGGCGCGTGGTGGCGAGCGCGGAGATGCGCTTGCCCGTGGGCGCCTGGGATGGGGAAGGGCGCGACGTGCTGGATGAGTTGAGCCGGCGTGATCACGTGTTCGCGAGCGGGTTCAAGGCGATTCCGTACGACGGATTTGCGAATCTGCACGCATTGACGCTGGACCTGGGTGAAGTGAAGCCGGGCGCGCCGCTGCGGCTGTTGATGACCGGGTATGTAAATTACTTCAGCGCGACGTCGCTTTATGCCGCGTGGCAGGCGGGATTGAAGGAGATTCCGCCGTACGTGGAGGCGGAGATGCCGGACGGAACGTGGCGGCGAGTGGCAAGCGATGCGGGGTTCCCGGCCGGGCTAGAGCGGACGATCGTTGTGGACCTGACGGGAAAGCTGCCGGCGGGCGCGCGGCGCATCCGGCTGATGACGAACCTGCAGATTTATTGGGACCAGGTGCTGATCGATCAGAGCGCGGATGCGGGAGCGCGAACGACGGAGGCGCCGCTGGCGACAGCGAGGCTCGAGTTCCGCGGCTATCCGAAGCAGATCGATGGCGCGAGCCCGGGCGACCTCGACTACAACTACAATCTGGTGAGCTTGACCGGGCCGTTCCAGCGTGAACGTGGCAGCTACACGCATTACGGCGATGTGACGCCGCTCGTCAAAGGCGTATCGGACCGGTTCGTGGTGTTCGGGAGCGGCGAAGAGATTGCGGCGGAGTTCGACGCGACGAAGCTGCCCACGCTGCCCGCGCACTGGAAGCGCGACTACTTCTTCTACGCGAACGGATTCGTGAAGGACATGGACTGGTGGGATGCGTCGCCGTTCACCGTGGCGCAAATGCCGTTCCATGGCATGAGCGCGTATCCGTATCCGGCGAACGAGAAGGCGCCCGACGGTGCGGATTCGTTCGAGTACCAGTTGAACTGGAACGACCGGTTCGACTCGGGCGAGCCCAAGCACATGCACCGGTTCAACTATCAGTTGATTCCGGCGACACCGCCTGGAATTGAAGCGCCGCAGCCGCCGGAAGGAACCCGGCCGTGAACGAGGTTGTGCTGGCTCCGGCAGAGAAACAGCTCGAGCTGCTGCGCGCGGGGCAAGTGACGGTGACGGAACTGGCCGAGGCGCATATCCGGCAGATCGAGCGGCTGAACCCGGAGATCAACGCATTCGCGGACTTCGACGCGGAGCGGGTGCGGGCGCAGGCGCGCGAGCTGGAAGCGGCGCGAGAGCCGCTCGGGCCGCTGCATGGCTTGCCGGTTACGGTGAAATCCTCGATTGCGACCGCGGGGCATCGCTGCGAGATCGGGAGCCAACTGCACAAGGATGAAGTTCCTGCGACGGATGCGGTTGTGGTGGCGCGGCTGCGCGCGGCGGGAGCGTTGATTCTGGGCACGACGAATTGCCCGGAGTTCCTGATGGCGTACGAGACCGCGAACCTGATTCACGGGCGAGTGCGGAATCCGTGGGATCTGGAGCGCTCGCCGGGCGGATCGAGCGGCGGCGAGTCAGCGGCGATTGCGGCGGGAATGTCGGCGGCTGGGCTGGGCAGCGACAGCGGTGGATCGGTGCGGGTTCCGGCGCACTTCACCGGCATTTGCTCGCTGAAGCCGACACCGGGGCGGATTCCGGGGCGAGGGCATTTGCCGCCGTGCGTGGGGCCGTTCGCGATTCTGGGCGCAATCGGGCCGATGGCGCGAACGATCGGCGACGTGGCGTTAATGTTCCGCGCATTGAGCGGGCAGGACCCCGGGGACCCGGTGAGCCCGCCGGTTGCGTTGCGGCGGCCGAGCGGGGATGAGCTGCGCGGGAAGACGATTGGGTTCTTCGAGGACGATGGGCTGGTCCCGGTGACGCAGGAGACGCGCGCCGCGGTGAATGACGCCGCGCAGGCGCTGCGCGAGGCAGGCTATCGCGTGGAGCCGTTCCGCCCGCGGACGCTGGAGCAACTACGTAAACTGTGGTGGACGTTCTTCGTGCAGTGCGGGGCGATGTTCTACGAGCCGGAGGTTCGCGGTAACCGGGATCGGCTGAGCCCGATCTTTGGCGAGTTTCTGTCGATTGCGGAGGCGGCCGGACCGCTGACCGCGACGGAGCTGCTGAATGCATGGGCGGAGCTGGACCTGCTGCGAGCAAAGACTCTTTCCGAAATGGAAGAGGTCCCGGTTCTGCTGTGTCCGGCGGCGGCGATTCCGGCGTTCCGGCATGACGAGCGCACGTGGACGATCGACGGCACGCAAGTGAAGTATCTGGACGCGGTGCGGTACACGCAGTGGTTCAATGCGCTGGCCTGCCCGGCGGCGGTGGTTCCGGCCGGCCGTTCGGCGGAAGGACTGCCGATCGGGGTGCAGGTTGCCGCAAGGCCGTTCGAGGACGAGATTGCACTGGGCGTCGCGGCGGAGGTGGATGCGGCGTTCGGCTACCGTCCGCCGGCGATGGCGCGGGAGCGATCGGCGGGTGGCCGGTAAGTCTCACATTAGTAAGCGTTTACCGAACAGCGGTTGCCGGGCCGGGGCCGCAGCAGCGGTCTGCTCGCATCCACCTTTCGATTGAGGCGGTTAGCCAATGATCGCGGTACACTGGCGCTTCCCCGGATCGGAGCGCGCAGGGTGCGTGAAAGTTGGCAGGAACGGTTTGCCGAGACACCCGATGTATTGCTTGGCGAGCAACACCGGAGGACCTGTGTCCCGGTGCTCGATTTTGCCGTGGGCGGCGGCGAATTCGTCACCATGGCGGGACCGTGCTCGGTGGAAAGCGAGCGCCAACTGCTGGCGACCGCGCGAGCCGCTCGGCGGGGAGGCGCGCGCGTTCTGCGCGGAGGCGCGTTCAAGCCACGCAGTTCTCCGTATGCATTCCAAGGTCTGGGCCTGGAAGGCCTGAAGCTGCTGGCGGCGGCGCGCGAAGAGACCGGGCTGGCCGTGGTGACCGAGGTGATGTCGGAGTGCGACGTTGCGCTGGTTGCCGAGTATGCCGACATTCTGCAGATCGGCTCGCGCAGCATGGAGAACTACACACTGCTGGAAGCGGCGGCGCGATCGGGCAAGCCGATCCTGCTGAAGCGGGGCATGGTGGCCACAATCGCCGACCTACTGCGCTCGGCGCAACTGATTCTGGACAACGGAAATCCCAACGTGATCCTGTGCGAGCGCGGCATCCGCACGTTTGAAACGGCGATGCGGAACACGTTCGATGCGGCGGGGCTTGCGCTGCTGAAGCAGATCACGCACCTGCCGGTGATTGCCGATCCGAGCCATGCGGCCGGACATCGCGACCTGGTTCCGGCGATCGCGCGGATCGGAGTGGCGGCCGGAGCAGACGGGATGATCGTGGAGGTCCACCCAAATCCCGACGAGGCGTGGAGCGATGGCGAGCAGTCGCTGAACTTCGATGAGTTCGACAACATGATGGCCGCGCTCGAGCCTTGGATCGCAATGCGCGAACGCACGCTGCACATAGAGGAGCTGGAACAGCGCGAACTTGCCGACCTCCGTCTCGCGGAGGCCGTGGGATGAGGTTGTCGCTTGCCGCGTTCGCGGCTGCCGTGCCGGTTGGAATGATGCTTACTCCTGTTTGCGGCCTAACGGCTGGAGCGGAGCAGGCCGCCGTGCCGGACTTCATTGTGACGGCAGCGCCGGCTTACGCACCGTTGGCGGAACTGAACGGACAGGAGCGATTCCCCAAGGGCGCGCAATTGCTGCTGGTTCATGCGGGCAAGACGGAGCCGCTGGTGGCGGGCTTCGCGGCATCGGCGGATGCGAATGTGTCGTTCGACGGGCAGACGGTGCTGTTCGCCGGCAAGCAGTCGGCGGGCGATCCGTGGCAGATCTGGGAATTGATGCTGAAGGATCGGTCGGTGCGCAAGGTAATCGCGACGGCTGGGGATGCGGAGCGGCCCTTGTATCTGCCGGGCGGGCGGATGGTGTGGGCGCAGCGGACGGCCGCGGGGTTCGAGGTGCAGTCGGCGGAGGACGGGCATCCGGAGAAGTACCCGGTCCTGAATCCGACAGCGGGGCCGGGAGTGCTGCCGCTCACCGACATGCGGGCGAATGCGTTTCCGGCCGACGTGCTGCGGGATGGGCGGATTCTGTTCGAAGCCGGGTACCCGCTGGGCGAGGGATCGACGCCGGAGATGTACCTGGTTTACGCGGACGGCTCGGGAGTCGAGTCAGTGCGCTGCGATCATGGGCGAGCGCGCTGGAGCGGCACGCAACTCGCGTCGGGCGATGTGATCTTTACGCACGGAACATCGCTGGCGCGGTTCACTTCGCCGCTGGGGCACGAGGCGCCGGTTGCGGCGCCGCAAGGAACATTTGCCGGGGCGATTGCAGAGACTGCTTCGGGCGCTTGGCTGGTAAGCGCGAAGACGGCGGCGGACACGCGATATGCGGTGAAGGCGTGGAAGCCCGGCGAGACGGCGATGCGGACAGTCCTGGCGAGGAGTGGGGAGGATCTGGTTGAGCCGGTAGTTGTTGCGCCGCGCGGCAGGCCGAACCGGCATCCTTCGGGACTGCATCCGTGGAACTACGCGAACCTGCTGGCGCTGGACGCGCGGGTCTCGCGCGAGGGCTCGTTGAAGGGCACGCCGGTTGCGGTGCGACTGGAGACGCAGGACGGCGAAGGCCGCGCGATCGCGATGGGCACGGCGCCCGTTGAGAAGGATGGATCTTTCTTCGTACAGGTTCCGGGTGATCGGCCGATCCGGTTTGAGCTGCTCGACTTCAAGGGCACGGTGCTGCGGCAGGAGCATGGATGGTTCTGGGCGCGAGGCGGCGAGCAGCGGATTTGCGTGGGATGCCACGCGGGGCCGGAGCGCGCGGCGGAGAATCGCGTGCCAGATGTGCTGATGCGGACAACAACGCCGGTGGATTTGACCGGCGCAAAGAAAGCGGCGGCCGGACAGACGGCCGGGCAGGGAGGCCGCTGAGATGAGGATGGGCGCGGTTCTGGTTCTAGGAGCCTGGCTGATCGGCGCGGGAAGCGCGATGGCGGCGGCACAGAGTGCGGCGGCGCCGCTCGCTGCGGCGCAACCGGCGACTGCCGCGGCGCAGGCTCCGGCATCGACGGCGACTGAAGGAGCGCAGACGCCGAGCCGTTCCGTAATCCGCTTCGAGGATGCGTCGGAGAAGTCGGGGATTCATTTCACGCACAGCTTCGGATCGGCGAAGCTGGGGTCGCTGCTGGAGGGAACCGGCGGCGGTTGCGTGTGGTTCGACTACAACAACTCCGGACGACCGTCGCTCTACGTGGAGAACGGGCGGCCGCTCGACGACTCGATGCACCCGTATCCGCTGAAGGACAAGCCGAATCCGCCTCCGCACAATCATCTGTATCGCAACGACGGCAACGGGCATTTTACCGACGTGACCGAGCAATCGGGTCTGAACCCGGAGATGTACTCGATCGCGGCGACGACGGCGGACTACGACAACGACGGGAACGAAGACCTGCTGGTGACCGGATTTGGAAAGGTCGTTCTCTATCACAACGACGGCAACGGACACTTCACCGACGTGACGGAGAAGGCCGGGATCAAGGTGAGCGGCTGGGCGATCAGCTCCACCTGGCTGGATTACGACAAGGACGGATGCGCCGATCTGTTCGTGGGCCGCTACGTCAAGTTCGATCCCAAATATCGCAACTATTACGCCGCGGACAACTACCCCGGGCCGCTGGACTACGAAGGCGAGACCAACATGCTGTTCCATAACAACTGCGATGGAACATTTACTGACGTGACGGAAAAGTCGGGCATTGGGGCTTTCGTGGGCCGGACGATGGGAGTGACGGCGGCGGACTTCGACAACGACGGATGGGACGACATCTATGTAGCCAATGACCGGACGGAGAACTTTCTGTTCCACAACAAGCACGACGGAACGTTCGAGGAGATCGCTGGCGACACAGGCGCGGCATTTGGGCAGAACGGCGAGGCGACTTCGTCGATGGGGCCGGTGTTTGCCGACTTCGGCGGCCGCGGAGTGCTGGACCTGTGGGTGAGCGACGGAAACTACAACCGCTTTCTAAAGAACCTGGAGGGACCGGCGAACGAGCCCGCGGCCGGGCAACCGAATTCGGCCAAGATGGGCTTTGAAGACGAGGGCGCGACGAACGGAATCTCGCAGACCGACGCGCAGTACGTGAGCTGGGGCTCGGGGGTATACGACTTCGACAACGATGGGCTGCTGGACATTCTTGTCTTCCACGGCGGGCTGATTCATTTGATTCCGCAGGAACACACGCTGTTCCGCGGGTTGGGGAACGGCAAGTTCCAGGATGTTTCGCGCGAGGCCGGTCCGGTGATGGAAGAGCGCACGGTGGCGCGCGGGGCTTGCTTCGCAGACTACGAGAACAACGGCAAGGTGGACGCGTATCTGGTGAACCTCGGCGCGGACGGCAAGCTGTTTCACAACGTGTCGACCGATACGGGCCACTGGATCGAGGTGAAGCTGGTGGGCGGGATGCGTCCCGGCGACCGGGGTTTGGATGGGGTGCCCGGCGCAAAGAGCAACCGCGATGGGATTGGCGCGCGCGTGGAGGTACTGGCTGGGGGCAGGAAATGGACGGCCGAGCGGGTAGCGAGCTCAGGGTATTTGTCGCAGAATGACGGACGGCTGCACTTCGGGCTGGGAACGGCGGCGGCGATCGACAAATTGATTGTTCACTGGCCCAGCGGTCGCGAGCAGACGCTGGAGAATGTCGGCGTGGACCGGGTGCTGACGGTCGAAGAGCCGAAATGAAGAAGCAGAGGAGCGGGATGCGAGAGACGGCGGCAGAAAATCGAGGGCGAGGCAGGAGCGGGGCGAGACGCGGCGTTGCTGCGTCGCTCGCTGCCGGCGCTGCGGTTCTGCTTGGCCTGGCTCTGCGACCGGGAATGGAGCCGCCCGCCTACGCCGGAGCGACGCCGGCCGCGCAGCAAGCCGCGACCGAGGAACTCGACTATGCGTCGCCGCTCGAAATTTTGCTATCGCCCGACGGCGCACGGCTCTACGTGCTGTGCCAGCAGAGCAACGAGGTGCGGGTGCTTGACGCGGCCAGTTATGCCACGATTGGAACCATCGCCGTGGGCCGCGTTCCGCGCGGGATGGCGCTTTCGCGCGCGGGAGACCGGCTGTTTGTGACCAACTCCTGGGATGACACGCTCTCGGTGATCGATACGCGTTCGGTGAGCGTGGTGGCGGCATGGAACGTGGGCGCGGAGCCGTCGGGAGTGGTGGAGGACCCGGCGGGCAAGACGGTGTTTGTGGCGAACCGCATCTCCGGCGATATCGCGGTACTCGATGCGCAGAACGGAGTCGAGGAGAAGCGGCTGCTAGCCGGGCGCGGCGCGAGCTATCTGACGCTTTCGCCCGATGGGAAGCGGATTTACGCGACGCATATCTATCCCAATCCTCCGGCGCTGCGGACGGGTTTGGAAAACCGCACACCGCCGGAGTCGGAGATCACGGTGATCGACGCACAGCGGGCGGAGGTGGTGGATCGCATTCCGTTGCACGCGATCGCCGGCGTCTTCCATCTGGCGTTTTCGGCGGACGGCCGGCTGGGCGTAGTGGCGGAGTATCATCCCAAGAACTTGGTGCCGCTGGCGCATCTGGAGCATGGCGGGGCTTTTGCGTATACGCTAACGGTGTTCGGGGCGGACGTGGGGCAGCCGGTGGAGATTCCTCTCGACGAGTTGGAGCGGTACGCTTCGCAGCCGTTTGGTGTGGCGATTGCGCCGGACAAGTCGCGGATCTATGTGAGTCTCGGCGGTTCGGAGAGCGTGCTGGCGATCGACGTGGCGCGGCTGCTCGGATTCATCCACTCGCGGCCGAGACCGGCGTCGGGATCGTTCGCGGATGACCTTTCGGCCAGCAGCAACTACGTTGTGGGGCGAATCGCCGTGGGCCATAATCCGCGGGGGCTGGCGCTGAGCCGGGATGGGCGCAGGCTGTATGTGGCCAACCGTCTGGACGACACGATCAGCGCGATCGACACCAAGACGCTTGGAGTTGCGGCGACGATTCCGCTGGCAGGGCCGAAGACGGTGAACGCGAAGCGGCGGGGCGAGCAGACGTTCTATGCCGCGCGCTATTCGTTCCAGGGACAGATTGGGTGCGCGAGTTGCCACATTGATTCCACGTTCGATGGACTGCAGTGGAATCTCGAGCCAAACGGCTTCGGTAGAGACATTGTGGACAACAAGATCCTCGAAGGTCTGCGGGGCACAGAACCCTTCAAATGGAACGGAGGGAATCCAAACGTTCCCACAGAGTGCGGCCCGAGAACGGAAAAGTACTTCTGGCGGTCGGAGAATTACGACGCTTTGACCCTAGCCGATCTGGCCTTTTATGTTCTGAGCCTTCCTCCGCGCCCGAACCGCTGGCGGCAACCGAGCGGCGAACTGACGGCGGCACAGGAACGCGGCAAGGCGCTCTTCGAGCGGACGGTGGACAAGTTCGGGAATCCGATCCCACCGGAGAACCGCTGCAACTACTGCCACAGCGGGCCCAAGGGCACCAACCAGAAGCTCTTCGACGTAGGAACGAGAAAGGCGACGGACAATCCAGGACTACTGAAGACGGCGCCGCTGACCAACATCGCTCTCACTGCGCCGTATCTACACGACGGCTCGGCGCGCACGCTCGAAGAGATCTGGACGATCTATAACCCAGAGGACAAGCACGGGCGCACGAACGACCTGACCAAGGACGAACTCAACGACCTGATCGAATTTCTGAGGACGAAATGAAGAAGCCAGCCGAGCACGGGTGGGTTGCAGTCGCGATGGTGGCAGCGGCGCTGGCCGTGGGAGCGGCGCCGACGGGAATGGCGCAGGCGACTCCCGCGAAGCCGCACAGCGCGGCGGCGGCCGAAGCAACTGTCCCGCGGATGCCGCGATTTCGGTTCGAGAACTTCACGAAAGCCGATGGCTTGCCCGACGACCACGTCTATTCGGTGCTGGTGGATGGCGACCGGATCTGGGCGGGAACGGACAACGGGCTGGGCGTTTACGAGGGCGGCAAGTGGAAGGTCTATTCGACGAAAGACGGCCTGGCGCACCGGGCCGTGCTCTCGCTGGCCCTGGACAAGAAGACGGGCGACGTGTGGGCCGGCACCATGGGCGGGTTGAGCCGTATCTCGGGCGGGCGCATTGTGAGCTACACGCAGTTGAACTCGGGGCTGAGCAACGACGTTGTGTACGGCGTCTCGGTAGAGGGCGACAACGTGTGGGTGGCGACGGCCTCGGGCGCGGGACGTCTCAATCAGAAGACCGGCGAGTGGTCGCTCTACAACGAACGCAATACGCCGATGCGGGAGATCTGGGTGTACGGCGTTTCGGCGAAGGCGGACAAAGTTTACTTCGCCGTCTGGGGCAGCGGGCTGCTCGAACTGAACCAGAAGACGGAGCGCTGGGACCTGTACGGCGATCCCGACGAAGAGACGGAGCTGGTGCTGTTCAAGGACCAGGGGCTGATCCACGACATCGTTTCGTCGGTCAGCTACGTGGACGGCATCGTGTGGGCGGCGACCTATTTCGGCGATAGCCGGTACGACGGTCGCTACTGGCACAACTTTTTGACCAAGGACAGCGGACTGCCCTCGAACTTTACGAACTTCGTGAAGGGCGTGGACGCGAAAGCTGCGTGGTTCTGCACCGACAAGGGGCTGGCTTACTACGACGGGGCGAACTGGGCCGTATACACCCGGTCGCTGACAACGCACAAGCCGGTGATGACGGTGCGCGACGCGAAGGGGAAGGTCACGGAGATTCCCGTGACCACGGGACCGGCGCACAACTACATTCTCGGGATCGACTTTCAGGGCGGCGACATCTGGGTGGCGACGGCCAAGGGGTTGAGCCACGGAATTCTTCAACGATAAAGGGAAAAGGAGCCAACATCATGAGCGCATTTGCGGAAATTCTGGAGGGCATCGGGCAAAAGCCGGTGAAGAAGCGCGCCATCACGAACCAGGCGGTGCTGAACGAGGCCTTCGCGTACGCGAAGCCAAGCTCGTTCTCGCGCGGCATGCGGATCGATCTGAACGGGTTGACGATTCTGCTGATCTCGGGGACGGCGTCGATCGACGAGAACGGCGTCAGCGTGCACATCGGCGATTTTCGCGCGCAGATGAGGCGGACGCTCGCGAACATCACCGGGTTGCTGGCCAGCGAGGGCTGCACATGGCACGACATTGTGCGGACAAGCTGCTATCTCCGCGATATCGAGCGCGACTATGACGCGTTCAACGAAGAGCGGACGGCGTTCTTCAAGGAGCAGGGACTGGATCCGCTGCCGGCGTCGACGGGGATTCAGGCGATTCTCTGCCGGCCGGAGCTGCTGGTGGAGATCGAGGCGATCGCGATGTTCGCCACGGAGAAGACAACCGGCGAAAAGGAGTAGCCGCGATGCGCAAGGGAGCACTGTCGATGGTGGTCTGGGTGCTGGCGAGCGGCGCCGCGCTGCCCCTGGTGGCGCAGAGCGGCGCGGTGTGCGAATGCGGCAAGCATCCGCCCGGGCCGCCGCGGGACCGGACTGTGACGCCGTATGCCGGTGAGCCCCAGGACCTGAGGCCTTACGCGAAGTTCGAGCAGCCCTACTACGAGAACTACGAGGAACCCAACATCTACGTTGGCGCGGGCCGCGACATTCCGGAACCGAAGGACATCGAGGAAGTGCGGATCGGGTTCTTCGGGCCGCTCGATCCCAGTCCGGACAAGGCGGATGGCGAACACATGCTGCACGGGGCGCAATTGGCCGTGGAAGAGGCCAACGCGCGGGGCGGCTATGGCGGCAAGCCGTTCAAGCTGATGGTGCATAACGACTACAACAACTGGCAGGCCAATGCTGTCTATGGTCCGAACCGCCCGACGGATGAGGGGATCTGGGGCTCAGCCGGGGACGAAGCGGTCAAAATGATTTACGACGATCGCGATTGGGCGATCTTCGGTTCGATCAGTTCGGAGAGCACGCATATCATGCTGCGCCTGGCGCTCAAGGCCGAGATCCCGATCGTGAATTCTGCGTCGACCGATCCGACGATTCCCGAGACGTATGTTCCCTGGTACTTTACCGATTTGCAGGACGACCGCGTGCAGGCCTATACGCTAGCTCGACATATTTATACCGAGCTTGGCCTGAAGCGGGTTGCGCTTCTCCGGTTGAACAACCGGTACGGGCGGCTGGCATCGCCGAAGTTCCGTAATGCGGCGATCCGGCTGGGGCATCCGGTGGCGATCGAGCAGAAGTTCATGCCCGGAGACACGGATTTCGCGCGGGCGTTGCGGATCATCCGTGAATCGCGCGCCGACGGGATCGTGCTGTGGGCGGACGAGACAGAGACGGCAAACATCCTGAAGCAGATGCGCGCGATGGGAATGAAGCAGCGCGTCTTCGGATCGTACCGCACTTTGGGGCCGGAGATGCTGGCGCAGGCCGGACCGGCGGCCGAGGGGTTCGAGGCGGTCTTTCCCTACGACCCGACACGCAACGATCCGCGATGGGTGGACTTTAACCGGCGCTTCGCGGCGCGCTTCAACGAGAAGCCGGAACAGTTTGCGTCGCTGGCCTACGACGCCATGAACGCGCTGCTGGATTCGATCTGCAAGGCGGGACTGAATCGCGCGCGAATTCACGATGCACTGGCGGACATCGAGGAGTACGAGGGCGTGACCGGGCACATGGTCTTCGATCCGAACCAGAAGAATGTCGCGCCGATGTACCTGGGCAGGGTTGAGAACGGCACGATCGCCTACCGGCTTGCGACGATGGAGAAACAGCCAGCGGCGCGGAGTTCGAGCGGCGCAGCGGCCGTACCGGCCGTGCAGACGCCATATGCGCGCGTGGGCGAGGACGGGGTGGGTTACGCTGGGCCGAGACCAGCCGACCTGCCGCCGGGACCGGTGCGGGTGATTCTGTTCGGGCCGAAGGCGGCGGAGATAGCGCAGTCGCCGGAGGTGCTGGCGGCGCTGCGCGCAGGAGCGGACGAACGGCAATGGGCGCTGCTGCCGGTGGAAAGCGGGCAGAACTGGGGCGCGGCATCGACGCAATTGGTTCACGCGCTGATGGACGAGCATCCGCTGGCGATCGTGGCGCTGGACCGGGATGCGAGCCACCTGGCGGAGCAACTGGCCCTGAAGAGCTTTGTGCCGGTGGTGGCGCTGAGCGGCGACAAGACGCTGACCTCGGCGGACATTCCGTGGATCTTTCGATTGGCGCCCGAGGCCACGCCGGCTTCGGCGATCCGGCTGGTGCGGGAGGCGGCGGCGCGCAGCGGAGCGAATCCGGAGCGCGTGAGGAATGCACTGGCGTCGGGGAATGCAATTGCGGGAACGGTTTTTCTTCCAACGGGAGAGCCGCGCGGCCAGTGAGCGGCCAGCCTACACACCGTGCGAGCCGCTGGCAGCCACGATTCCACGACCGCTCACGGCTTCGATGGCCAGCAGGATTCGGCCAATCCGCATCGCGGAATGAACGCCAGCGCGGAGGACGTGGGTTCCGAACAGCGTTTTCGGATCGGCGGAGGCGTCGAGGATGAGCTGGCCATCCAGCCAGGCCTTCGTCGAGCGTGGGCAGATCCCTCTTATTAATTGCGCTTCAAAAGGGAAAGGGGACGGAAGCCGAGCGGCTCCCATCCCCGTTGTTGGACCGCGAGACAGGTTTTAGAAGGTGATCTTGGTGTAGAACTGCATCTGGCGCGGATCGCCATAGGCGCTCGCCGTAGCGAAAGAGCCCTGAGCGGTCGGGGACCAGGTGGTGTTGATGGTCATCACGTTGGGATGGTTGAAGACGTTGAAGGCTTGCGCACCCAGTTTCACGTTGGCCCACTCGCGGATGGCAAAACCCTTCTCAACGCTTATGTGGAAGGCGACTTCCTTGGAATCGCGCAGGCAGCCAACCGAAGCGGTGCCGAAGTATCCCCAGGCTGGGTGGGTGAAGCTCTGATAGGAATACAGAGGAGCCTGGCCGGGCTTGCCATCAGTAGCGTGGTTGCGCACCAATCTTCCCGTGGCATTGGGCCGCGTGGCCAAGCCGCTGCTATACGAAGGTGTTTGAGCGAAGCCGCTTTCGACGACGCCATAGGAGTCGAAGTTCCAGCCCCCGAGCAGTTCTTTTCCGAGGACGTTGTTGGCCCAGCCGGGAACCGGAACGGTATAGACGAGCGAGTAGACAAAGACATTGGGACGGTCGTAGTCGGGACGGCCGTACTCACCCATGGGGTTGTTGGAGTTCTGGAAGGAGCCGCTGGAACTGTACGCCACCTGTGTGCCTGAGGCATTCACGTCGCCCAGGGCCTTGCTGAAGGTATACGAGACGTGCGCCGTGAGGTCGCGCATCTTCTGCACATAGCCGACAAGCAGTCCGTTGTAGTTGGCGACGCCGAGGCTGACGCCGGTGGTGATGCCAGCGTATCCCTTATACGGGCGATAGTAGTTGCTGATGACGGGGGTGGCTGTGTACGCAGTGCCGTTGATGGTCACGGAGCTTGCCGCGTTGATGCAGGGGTCGTATTGGAAGCCCGATCCGGGCTGCGTCCAGATGCCGTAGTTGCCCGAAACGGCCTCCGCCTCGCCCTGCGCAATGCAAGCCGAATCTCCCGACGAGGTTCCGTTCTGGTAGAAGTTCGTGTCCCACTGATTGGAGAATATGTGCTGCGTGATCATTCCGGCGTAGCCGATCGCGACCACACCGCCGGGCAGGACTTCTTTTTCGACGGTGAGGCTGTAGTTGCGGATGGACGCAGGCTGGTATTGGGGGCTGGTGGCGCTCAGCGCGGTGAGGCCCGGAGCGTTGGGAACAGAACCCGAGCCGCTGCCTGCAGGATTGGTGAATTCGGTGGCATTGTAGGTTGGCTGCTGCACAAAGGGGATGTTGGTGAGCAGGTTGGAGGTTTGCAGGAGGCTGACCTGCGTGTACCCCATACCCACGCCGCCGTGGATCGACGTCTTACCGTCGTTTGTCAGGCGGTATGCGAAGCCGATGCGCGGCGCAAACAGTCCCTTTTTCGGCGTGGTGAAACCGGCAGGCGTTCCGGTCCCTGCGGTCAACATGCCGTTGTTGGTCAGGTTGGCTACCGTGGCGTCATCGGACTCCAGCGGCTGGTTCTGGCTGTTCAGATAAGCCCAGGAAGTGGTAAGGCCGAAGGTGGATTTGGCGCAGTTAGCTGTGATCTGGCAGAGGGCCGGCGCCTGCGAGGCCACAAATGCGCTGGGAACGAAGTTGGAGATCTGGTTTCCGTCCATGGCCGAGGCAGTGAAATAGGTCCAGCGCAGACCAAGATTGACGGTCAGCCGAGGATTCACTTTCCAATCGTCTTCGAAGTAGGCCTCGGTCCACTTATTGCGGAAACGGCCGTCGCGCTGCGCGTTGGTCTGCTCATAGCCGAAGCTGCAGCCATTGTCGGGGTTGGCCAGGAAGCCGAGCAGGTAGTCGCCGGCCGTGTCGCCTGAGAAGTCGCCGTTAATGCAGAAGTTGCCCATGGGGAAGGCGCTGGCCGCGTTGGCGTGCAGCAGATTCCACATGTAGGTGAGGCCGCCCTGGAGGACGTGGTTGCCCTTTACCCATGAGATGTCGTCGGAGAATTCGCCCGTCTGGTCGTTAGAGTGGGTGGGCAGTGCGCCCTCGCCCAACCAGAACCAGTTTTCGCCGCCTTGCGAGTCGTTGTCCATGCTGATGTCGGGGATGCGGTCCAGAGGATCGGCGCCGGAGAACTTCTGGTTGATGGTGACTCCGCTGGGTACGGTGTATTCGCCGATCAAGGCGGAGAAGTACTTGGTGTAGACGGCGCCCAGACTGGCCACATTAATCAGTGTGGGTTTAATCGTCCACTGCCAGCGCAGAAGCATATTCCCGGCCGGCGTATCGGTTCCTGAATCGGGGTTGGGAGCGTAATCGTTATAGCCGCGCGTGGCGTTGATCTGCGTAGCTTCCTCGTGCATGACGCGCAGCGTGATGGTGTTGTTCTGGTTCAGGTTGTAGTCGCCGCGATAGAGCTCATCGTTCACGCTGAAGCGGACGGGATTGTCGTTCAGGTAGTTCTGGCCGTTCGACGTGTAATTGGGCGCGGGCCAGTACGCCTTGCCCAAAGCCACCGTGTTCGAGTCCATGCACACGGGCAGGATCTGGTTGTAGTTGCCGCCGGTGGTCTTCTGGTAGATGCAGTTTGCGCCGGAGCCGGCTCCGCCGCCGTAGCGAGCATCGAGAATTGCCTGGTGAACCGAATCCAGGGCGCTATACGCTTTCATGACCGCGCCGTTGACGTGAATGGTTGCGGTAGGCCCAGTGCTGAGATCGCCGTTGTAGTAGGCCGTCGGGAAGACGTTGCGCGCGCCGGAGGTATAGGCGTAGTGGTCGGCTTTCCAGTCTGCTCCGACAAAGAAGAACAGCTTTTTGTGCACATTGGTGAAGAGCTTTGGAATCTCCACCGGCCCACCCAGGGTGATGCCCCAGTCGGACAGGTGCAGCGAGGTCAGCGGCACTTGGCCGCTCTGCAGGAACCCGTGCGCCGTGCCGTACTCGTTGGTGCGATCGAAGAAGTAACCGCTGCCGTGGAACTGCTCGCCGCCGCTCTTGGTGGTGACCAGGATCTGGCGGCCTGCCAAGCCGTATTTGGCGCTGAAGTTGTCGCTCAGGACACGCATTTCGGCCACGTGGTCGACGACGGGCGTGATGGGCAGCGTAATCTCGGAGGCGGCGGTGACGTTATAAACACCGTCGATGGTGTACATCGTCTCTTCGTCGGAGGAGCCGTTGACCACGACTTCCGATGTGATGGCTCCCTGGCCGGCCTGATAGAGCCCATTGGCGCCGTTAACAGTGCTCACGCCGGGCACTACAGCCAGGAGCGCCGAGAAGTTGCGGCCGTTGAGCATGATGTTCTGGACTTCTTTCGAAGTGATGGTGCCGCCGGCTTCAGCGCTTTCCGTCTGCACGACTTCGGCGTCAGCCTCGACGCTGACGGAGACGGTTTGGCTGCCCACGGCGAGTTTCACATTCAGGCCGCGGCGTTGGGCAGGATCGAGGTGAATATCCTTGATCATCTGGGTTTTGAAGCCAGTCTTTGTTGTCGTGACCGAGTAGTCGCCGGGCGCCAGCGACTCCGCATCGTAGAAGCCGGAGCCATTGGTGGTTTCGGTTTGCGACAAGCCCGTGGCTTGGTTAGTTACTGTCACCTGGACTCCGGGCACAACCGCCCCGGTGGCGTCAGCGACTGTGCCGGTGATCGCGCAACTGGTTGCGTTCTGGCCGTGAAGCCACGCGGCCACACCGAACACGGCCAATGCCGTACCCAGCCGCCAGATATTCCGCAGTCGATTCAGTCTCATGAAGGCCTCCTCTTGCTTGCAATTGGCTCTCGGCGCTTACGACTCGAGAGCGCAGCTGTTGCTCTTGCGGTGGGAACAGTAAGGAACCGCGAAATTCGGTGTCAACGGGAAAACCAAATTTCCGCTGGCCGGGAATTGGGGAGAAAAGGCGGGCCCGGAAGCGGGCCGGGGGTGCTTGCGGTTTTTTGAGCAGCCCAGTCCGAATTGCGGAACAATTTTCGAGGCGGATCGAGGCCGCAGAATCCGCTATCCGGAGCGTTGCCGAGGCTCGCAATCACCCCATCAATGCTCCGCGCAAGAAATCGCGGAGAAGGCTTAAATACTTGCGGGAAATCGATTCACCCCAAAAACAGGCGCGCATTTCAGGCTGGCGGAGCATCGCTTGCTTTTCCGTTGAGCGGGCGATTTTCGACGTTCAATCGGAGCGGACCCCGTCCCTGTCGAGCGAGACGCCGTCGCGAGGGGGCGAAGCCCTAGTTGCCGCAGGCGCCGGAGGGGCCTCTTCGTTCCATTATCCGGAATGTGAAAGCGGGTTCATCCGGCGGCTGTTCCGGCAGCTCGAGATGCAACCCGACGGCATCCTGGCGCCAGTGAATCTCCGCGCTCGAACCCAGCAATTTGACCCCGCATATGGGCCCTTTGAAGTAAGGCAATCCGCGCGCCAGGGAACGGATGCGCAACTCGCCGTTCGACGGCCAGCCCAGGGCGATGGCGTAGAGCGCGCCGTGGTTGGTGGTGAAACGAATATCTTCGGCGGTGAATTCCTGGCGGTCGGAATCCTTGGCGGAACTGGCAACCTTGGTGGGACCCTCGCCGTAAAGAAGCCAGGGGCGCGAGCCGTAGATGGCTTGGCCATTGGTTCTGAGCCACGCACCCATCTGGAGCAAGATGTTGCGCGCTTCTTCGGGAATAGTGCCGTCGGATTCAGGACCCACATTGAGGAGCAGATTTCCGTTTTTGCTGACGACGTCGACCAACTCGTCGATGAGCGACTTGGCGCCGCGGTACTCGTCGTTCTTCGCATAGCCCCAGGAATGGATGCTGACAGACGTGTCGGTTTGCCAGGGGAGCAGGCGAAGGGCATCGAGCTTGCCGCGCTCAATATCGAGGACAGCGGAATTTTCGGGGAAATCGTGCCCCTTGTACGTTAGAACCACACCCTGATGACGGCGCGAAGCTTCGTCGTAGTAATACGCTGCGAAGCGCTCGAGGTATGGCTGGAATGCCGGCTGGCCGATCCACCAGTCGAAGTAAAGAAAGTCGGGATGATATTTGTCGACAAGCTCCGCGCCGCGGGCGAGCCAGTCGTCGAGGAAGGCCTTGTCGGGCGGAAGCCATCGCTCGAGATGATCGGGATCGGGCTCCTTCGAGTCGTCGTCTCCGGGCAGCGCCATGGGCTGGGCGGGGCCGTAGAGGCCTGCATAGCGCGGATCGCGCACGTCGGAGTCGAACTTCATTCCATTGCCGTACCACCACCAGTGCTCGGCGCGGTGCGACGAGACGCCGAAGTGCAGTCCATGGCGGCGCGTAGCGGCCGCGAGCTCGCCGACGATGTCACGCTTGGGGCCCATTTTGGCGGCGTCCCAATCGGTCAGGCTCGAGTCGTACATGGGGAATCCGTCGCAGTGCTCGGCGACCGGGACGATATAACGCGCGCCAGCCTGGGCGAAGAGATCGAGCCAGGCGTTGGCGTCGAAATGCTCGGCGCGAAACATGGGGATGAAGTCCTTGTATCCGAACTGCGACTGGGGCCCGTAGGTTTCGACGTGATGCTTGAAGGCGGAATTGCCCTCGACATACATGTTGCGCGAATACCACTCGTTTCCGAATGCCGGAACCGAGTACACGCCCCAGTGGATGAAGATGCCGAACTTGGCGTCGCGAAACCAGGCGGGCACGCGATAGGCGGCAAGAGAATCCCAGTTGGGCTGAAAGGGGCCGGTGTGGGTCGCAGAGGCAACGCGGGCAAGCTGGATTTGCAGGTTGCGCGCGGGTTGCTGAGAGAGCGCCGAGACAGCGAGGGCGATGGACCCTGCGGTGGCCAGAAGGAGGAGGACCGATCTCCGGCTGCGACTTTTGCGATTCATGCCATCCAAGCTAGCAGACGCGGCGCAGGTTTGGGCATTGCGCCGCGGTGCCCCGATGCGATAACACGTACCTGATGCCTTCGACGAAAAGAATGCCGGACCGAGCGTTGCGTAGTGCGGCCGGTTGGCCTGGTTTGAATTCCGGCGCGGCGCTGCTGTTGTTTGCGGCAGCGATTGCACATGCAGGTAGCGGAGCGTCCGCTTCGCATCTCGGGCGGCCGTACGATCTGCGCTGCGCGGGGGCGAGCGAGCCGCTGGCGGTTGCGGATGCGCAGCCGGCGTTCTCGTGGCAACTGGAGGCGACGTCGCCCTCGGTGCACGGAGTGAAGCAGTCGGCGTACCGCGTTCAGGTGATTGCCGCGGGCGGCAACTTTACCGCGCCGGGCGGAGTTCTTTGGGACAGCGGCGTGGTGGAGAGCGACGAAACCGCGGGCATTGTCTACGCGGGGCCTGCGCTCAGACCGCAGCACGCGTACGAGTGGCGAGTGGAAGTGTGGGACGAGCAGAAACATGCGAGCGGCTGGAGCAGCGCAGGCCATTGGAGACAAGCGCCGGAGTGGCACGCGGCCTGGATTGCCGCTCACCAGGCCGACAACGGCAAGGAAGATGAGCCGTTGCCGCTCTTTCGGAAAGAGTTTGCGCTCTCGCATCGCGTGGCGCGGGCGGTGCTCTATGCTTCGGGGCTGGGGCAGGCCGAACTGCGCATCAACGGGCACAAGGTAAGTAGCGACGAGCTGACGCCGGGCTGGAGCGACTATCGCAAGACAGTCAACTACGACGCCTACGACGTGACCGCGCTTCTCGGCGAAGGGCCGAATGTGCTGGGAGCGATGCTGGGCAACGGGATGTATCGCGTGCTGCAAACACCGGGCCGGTACACGAAGTTCGTGGGCAGCTTTGGGGCGCTGAAGTGCGCGGTGCAACTGGAGATCGAGTTCGCGAATGGAGGAACGGCGGAGATCGCGAGCGACGGCACGTGGAAGACGGCGCCGGGACCGGTCACGTTCTCGTCAATCTATGGCGGCGAGGACTACGATGCAAGGCTCGAGCCGCGGGGCTGGGATCGGGTGGGGTTCGACGATCGCGGATGGCACGCGGCGAGTGTGGTGGATGGACCGGGAGGCGCGATGACGCCCGAAATTGCGCCGCCGATCCGGGTGATGCGCGAATACACTCCCGTCAGGGTGACGCATCCGAAGCCGGGCGTTGCCGTCTACGATCTGGGCCAGAACTTCGCCGGCTGGCCGAAGATTGCCGTGGAAGGACCGGCGGGAGCGGTTGTCCGGCTGATTCCGGGCGAGCTGCTCGACAAGGATGGGCTCGTGTGGCAGCGCAGCTCGGGCAGGCCGCAGTGGTTCGCCTACACGCTGCGCGGAGCAGGAATGGAGGTTTGGCAGCCGAGGTTCAGCTACTATGGCTTCCGTTACGTTCAGGTAGAGACCAGAAATACCGGCGCGGCGAGCCGGGCGGTTCGCGTGCTGCGCCTCAGCGGGGAGGCCGTTCATTCGTCGTCGCGACAGGTAGGCGAGTTCGCGTCGTCGGATGAACTGCTGAATCGCATCCACGCGCTGATTCTGCGCGCGATCGAGAACAACGCGGAAAGCCTGTTTACCGACTGCCCGCATCGCGAGAAGCTCGGCTGGCTCGAAGAAACGCATCTGATGGCGCCATCGATGCTGTACGACTTCGACTTCGCGGGCTTGTATGCGGCGACGGCGCGCAACATTGCCGATGCGCAGCAGGGCGATGGGCCGAAGGCGGGCGTGGTCCCGGAGATCGCGCCGCAGTATGTCGTTTTCGATCCCGCAAAATACGACATGTTTAACGATTCGCCGGAATGGGGAAGCGCGGCGGTGCTGGCGCCGTGGGCGGTGTACGAGCGAACGGGGAATCGCGAATTTCTGGCCGCGCAGTACGGCGCGATGCGCGCTTATGCGGAGTACCTCGGTTCGCGGGCTCACGGTGGAATCGTCGACTACGGCCTCGGCGACTGGTACGACATCGGCCCAGGCGATCCGGGCTTCTCGAAGCTGACAACGGCGGGCGTGACGGCGACCGCGATTTACTTTGAGGACCTGAAGGCGCTGGAGCAAACGGCGGCGGTTCTTGGCAGGACGGAAGAGAGCCGTGACTATGCGGAGAAAGCCGCGGCGGTGCGCGAGGCGTTTAATGCGCGATTCTTCGACGCCGCGCGGCATATTTACGACAAAGGCAGCCAGACGGCGCAGGCCATGCCGCTGGCGCTGGGGATTGTGCCGGAGGCTGAGCGAGCCGCGGTGCTGGATGCGCTGGTGAAGGACATCCGGGCGCACCAGAATCACACGACATCGGGCGAGGTCGGCTATCACTACGAAGTGGATGCTCTGCTCGACGGAGGGCGATCGGATGTGCTCGCCGACATGCTGGAACGAACCGATGCGCCGAGCTACGGCTACATCCTCGCGCAGGGCGCGACCTCGCTGACCGAAGGGTGGGACGCGAGTCATTCGCAGGACCACTTTATGCTGGGCAGCGCGGAGGAGTGGTTTTATCGCGGGCTGGGAGGGATCAACGTCGATCTGTCGCGGAACAGCGCGGAGCGGCTGGTGCTGCATCCGGCGGTGGGCAAGATCGCGTGGGTGCGCGTGCAATACCAGTCGGCGATTGGCGAGATCGAGAGCGATTGGCGGCGCGGGGCGCACGAGACAGCGTATGCGTTCACGGTCCCAGCGAACGCGACGGCGACGATTGTGATCGACTCTGCCGCGCCGGGCGCAGCGACGGTGAACGGCGCGCCGGCGGCGAAGGCGGCGGGAGTGATTAGCGCGCGGACCGAAGGCGGCAGGATGGGGCTGACGGCCGGGTCAGGGAAGTACCTGATCCGCGCGGAGAACCCCCCGCAATAGCTGCGATTCGTTGGTTCCTTTTACCAGGGCTGCGATCGCGCAACGGAGATGCCGCGGACTTCGTGCGGCCACTTGCCGGAGACGGCGCAGTAGAAGTGGTAGAGCGCTCCGTCGTGATCGATGACGCAGGGCTTGTGGGCGAAGGTCTCGTCGACGGCGCCGGGCGCGCCGCGATCGATGAGGATCTCGGCGACCTTCTCGAAGTGGAACGGGTCGCGGCCCAACGCGAGAAGCTCGCGGGCCGCGCCGTGGCGATCGAAGCCGAAGTAGTACATGCCCCAGAGACGATCGTGGCGTACGACGAATGGATTGCTGGCGAAGCGGGCGTCCCAGGTGTCGGGTCCGCCATTGGGGAGGATGGGATTGCCCTGGTAGCGCGTCCACTGCCTTAGATCGCGCGAAGTGGCGACGCCGGATTGCTCGCGCCATCCTCCGCCCGCGCTCTTGGGGAGCGGATCGGTCTTGGCGTTGTAGTAGAGGTAGTAGACGCCGTCGTGCTCGATGAGGTTGGGCCGATAGAGGCCGCCGTGCTCCCAGGGCGCGCCGTCGGCGGGGAAGAGGATGGGGTCAGTCAGCTCCCAGTGCAGCAGATCGCTGCTCCATGCAAGGCCAATGACCGCGGCGCCCTGTTCGTAGCCCGCGCCGGGATAGGCGTTCCACGCGCCAAGGTAGCGGCCATGGACTTTCTTCAAGCGGCCGCGCGACGTGAGGCCGCTCTCGCGCAGAAGGCAACTGAGCGCGACGTTGTAGCGCGTGTACTTGGAGTTGGGATCGCGGCGCGCGACGCAGGCTATGCGGTCCCATGCGAGGAGGTCAGCGGACCGGGCCAGGCCGGTCTGATAGCCGGTTCCGTCGAAGCCGATGTAGAGCATGTGGAAGGCGCCGTCGTGGAGAAAGACGAAGGGGTCGTCGACGGACTTGCTGTCGAAGGCGCCGAGATCGGCGGAAGCGGCGAGGACCAGCTTGCCGTATTTGTATGGGGTGCGGAAGGGCGCGATTTCGGATTCGCGGAAGCCTTCGGCGGAGAGGTGCGCGCCGCGGAGGAAGGAGAGCCCGGCGACCGACATCGCGAGGGATCGGGAGAATTTGCGGCGTGAGAGTTGGGTGGTCATTTGAGGCATTCTTTGCGAGTCCATGATGTGGGCGCTGGGTTAGTGTGTTTCGGCCGCCAGTACGGCTACGTCGCGCGGGGCGAGGTCGATACTGGTGATGCTGCGGCCATCGTGCAGCACATCGCTCATGGCTGATGGCAATGCAACGCGAGCTTCCGTGGAGGCGTGATTGATGAGGATAAAGACCGAGTGGTTGGCGTCGACGCGACGGCAGACTTCGACACCGGGCGGCACGGCTGGGAACTCGGCATCGATCTGCGCATCGGCGACCGCCCAATCGATGACCTTGCGCATCAATTCGGGATCGAGCACCGCGCCGAGGTAGGCGATACTCCCTTTGCTGACCTGGCGCACGATCATCGCGGGCCGATCGTCGAGCCAGCCGTTCGACTTGCCGTAGCGGAGGAGAACGTCAACGTCCTGGGTGGTCGTAGAGAGTTGCTCGGCCCAGATGGAGACGGTTCCGGAGCCAAGTGTTCCGCGCACTGGCACTGTTGAGTCGAGCGCGTAATATTGCTCGACGCGGCCGCCGAGCGGCGCGGCGAGAGGCCCGGGCTGGCGCTCGGGATTGAGCGCGTTGTGCTCGTCCTTCATCCCGGAGCGCGGACCGAGAAGCAGGTGGCCGCCGTGCTGCACCCAGGCCAGCAGGTGCGCGGCGAGATCGGCGGGAATCACGTTGAGGCTTGGCGCCAGGACGAGCTTATAGCTGTCGAGCGGAGCATCGGCGGCGACGATATCGACCGTGAGCCCCTGGTCGCGCAAGGGACGATAGTAGCCGAGGAGAACTTCGAGCTGATCGTAGTTCTTGTTGTGGGGTTGGAAGTCGATGGCCCAGCGGCTGTCGTAGGTGTGGAGAATGGCGACCTGGGCTGAGGGTTTGGTGCCCTTGAGCGCGGCGGCGGCGCGCTGGAAGTCGCTGCCGATGTCGGCGATCTCGGAGTAGATGGGAAGCGGCGCGCCGTCGGGACCGACGATGGCGCCGTGGTACTGCTCCTGCCCATTGAGCGCGTCGCGCCACTGCCAGTAGAGGACGGCATCGGCGCCATGACCGACGGCCTGCCATGCCATGGCGCGGGTTTCGCCGCGATCGAGAGTGGCGTTGACGGGAGCCCAATTCACCGAACCGGGCTGTGTTTCCATTACCCAGAAATTCCGGCGCTTCCATCCGCGCGCGAAATCGTGCATGGCGCCGTTGCGCGCGGCGTTGAGGTGGCCGTCGCCCACGTAGTCGTCCCATGAGGCGAGGTCGAGGGGACGAGCGATCTCGTAGTGGTCCCAGTTGTCGGACCAGCCGAGGCCGCCGATGTTGGTGGTGATGAACTGGCGCGGATCGGCGAGCTTGCGGATGACGTCGATCTGGACCTGCTGGAAATCGCGCCAGGTATCGCTGACGAAACGGCGATGATCGAGGAGAAGGCCGGGGTTGCCGCTGCCGGTGGGCAGCGGAATCTCGCTCCAGCGGTCGTAGGTCTGGCTCCAGTAGGCCGTGGCCCAGGCGCGATTGAGGGCGTCGAGCGTGCCGTACTTGCGCCTGAGCCATTCATCGAACTGGCGGCGCGTCGCGGCGTCGAATGACTCGTCGGAGTACTCGTTGCCGATCTGCCAGCCGATCACGTTCGGATCGTGCCCGAATCGGCGCGCCAGCCGGGAGGCGATGGCCGCGCAGAACTGGCGATACTCCGGGTTCGCGTAGTTGAACTGGCGGCGGCTGCCGTGTTCCGCTCGGCGGCCCGTGGCGTCGATGCGGAGCGTTTCGGGATGGGCGGCGGTGAGCCAGGCCGGCGGGGCGTCGGTGGGCGTGCCGATGACGACCGCGATGTGGTGCTTTTCCGCAAGGCGGACTGCACGAGCGAGCCAATCGAGGTTGTAGCGGCCCTCGGCCGGCTCCAGGGTGGACCATGCGAACTCGCCGACGCGGACGACGCGGATGTGGGCTTGCTCCATCCACTGCAAGTCGGCGTCCCAGCGCGATTCCGGCCACTGTTCGGGGTACCAGGCCACGCCGAGGGCAGGAGACGGCGGAACGGCGCTCTGGCTATACGCGGCGGGCATGCAAAACGCGGCGGCCAGCAGCACAATCGCAAACGCCAGCGTGGTATCCCGCATCCGGGATGGACGAGAGCAGCTTCCAAATTCGATGGGTCGCGTCATTCGAGGCTTTTGTATCACACGGGGCCGGTGTTTGGCGGCTGCGAAGCGCCGGGTTTCGTTCCGCGTACCGGAATCGCTGGGCACAAGGTCAATCGACCGTCGCACTTTGCACGCAAAATGAGGTAACGTTTGGATCGACTGGAATCCGGCTGGCCGCATCAGGCCGGATGGCCGCGGAATGTCCGGGCAGGGCCTGATCGGTTTACGGGACCGCCGCAAAGAAAGGCAGACTGCTGTGACTCAAACTGCTCCGACCCTCGCTCTCATTCATACGAGTCCCACGCTCGCAACCGGCTTCACGAAGCTGTGCCATCGGCATCTCCCCGAGGCCGAAGTATTCCACATGGTGGACGAGAGCCTGATCCAGGACACGGTGAGAGCGGGGAGCCTGCGCAAGGTCACGATCCGGCGTCTGATCGAGCAGATCGTGTCGGCGGAAGAGGCCGGAGCCGATGCGGTGCTGGTGACCTGTTCGTCGATCGGGCCGGGGGTGACGACGGCCCAGCAGTTGTTCGAGATTCCCGTAATTCGCATCGACGAGGCCATGGCGGAGGCCGCTGTGCGGCAGGCGCAGAAGATTGGCGTGCTGGCGACGCTGCGCACGACGCTGGATCCAACCACGGCGCTGCTCAGGGAGAAAGCGGCCAAAGCGGGCCGCAAGGTGGAACTGGTAGAGTGCTTATGCGAGGATGCTTTTCCCGCGGTGCTCGCCGGAGACACCGCGACCCACGACCGGCTGTTGAGCAAGGCGCTCGTGGAAGACTTGAAGGGAGTCGACCTGATCGTGCTCGCACAGGCTTCAATGGCGCGCGTACTGACGACGCTGGCGGCCGGAACGGTTCATGCGCCGGTGATCTCGAGCCCCGAGCTGGCGGTGATGAGCGTGCGCAAGGCGCTTGGACTGCCGGAGACGGCGAGGTCCAAGTCTTGAAGCAGCGCCACAGGATCCTGGTTCTGCTTGGGCTGCTTTCGGTAATCACGTTTCTCGACCGCCTTGCCGTGGCGGTGGCGGGTCCCGCGATCCAAGCCGATCTGCGGATTCAGCCTCAGAACTGGGGATGGATTCTGAGCGCGTACGTGCTGGCGAACGGAATCTTCGAGGTTCCTTCGGGCGCGATGGGCGACCGCCGCGGGCAGCGCGGCGAGATGACGCGGATCGTCTGCTGGTGGTCCTGCTTCAACATGCTGACCGGGTGGTGCCGCAGCTTTTGGCAACTGTGCGGGGCGCGTTTCTTCTTCGGTCTCGGAGCGGCGGGCGCCTATCCCAACATCGCCGGAGTGATCGCGCGGTGGTTTCCGGCGCGGGAGCGCGCGCGCTGCCAAGGCGTGGTATGGGCCGCGAGCCGCCTGGGCGGAGCCCTGGCGCCGGTGCTGATTGTGCCGCTGGTTCACATGTTCGGGTGGCGGTCGGCATTCCGCGTGATGGCGCTGGCGGGATTCTCGTGGGCGGCGATTTGGTGGTTCCGTTTTCGCAACCGGCCGCAGGACGACGCGACGGTAACGGCAGCGGAGCTCGAAGAGATCGGCGAAGCCGGCGCCGCGCACGGAAACGGGGCCGTGCCTTGGGGACAATTGTTCCGCACGCGGGCGCTGTGGCTGATCGTGCTCGCTTACGGCTGCTACGGCTGTGGAAGCTGGTTCTATTTTTCGTGGTTCCCCACGTGGATGATTCACTCGGCGGGCTTCTCGCTGAACGGGGTGGTTTTTGCGTCGCTGCCGTTTCTCGTGGGCATGGCGGCGAACCTTGCCGGAGGAACGCTTGGAGACCGGCTCACGATACGCTGGGGCGCGCGGCGGGCGCTGCGGTGGATCCCCGCGGTTTGTCTTGTGCTGACGGCGCTGCTGCTCATCGCGATGGCCTCGTTTCACGGGAAGGTCGCGGTGGTTGTGCTGTCGAGCCTGGGGTTCGGGATGATGGACCTGATGCTGCCCTCGGCGTGGGCGCTGTGCCTGGCGATCGGCGGACGGCTGAGCGGAACGGCCACGGGGATGATGAACACCGCGGGCCAGGCGGGAGGGTTTCTCTGCACAGTGCTCTTCGGCTATATCGTGCACGCGACCGGCAACTACAACACGCCGCTGTGGCTCATCGCCGGCATGGTGCTGGTGAGCGCGGCGATCTTTTCGCGCATCGACTGCACGCAATGCGTGGACGGAGGACCGGGGGCGTAGTTGCGGAGGTCAGACGGCGCGGCCGTCGCGCACCTGGGCGAAAAAATCGACGGGGCCGATCTGACCTCCCTTGAGGGCCAGTTCAAGGCCGTCGAGCGGCGACGAGCGCGCGTGTGCGCGGCACAACGGTACGCCGGGGGCGAGCGGGGCGGCGAAGGTGAGCGCGTCGAAGTTCAGTTGCTTCACGGAGCGGGTTGACGTGTCGCCGCCGGCAATCAGAATTCTACGGACGCCAGTGGAGAGCACGAGATGGCGAAGCATGGAACCCAAGGCGGCGCCGAACTTCTCGCCATGATCCTGGTCCTGAGGCTGCGGGCCGAGAGCCGTGTAGAGCACGACGCTGCGCCCGCCGCGGAATGCTTCGCGGGCCTTCGAGGCCTGCGCACTCCACGGCGCCGCGCCGTCGAGACGCCATGAAGCGAAGCCCATTTGGCGGGCGCAGCGGATTTGCCGAGCCGTGACGGGAGAGCAACTTCCACTGAGCACGAGAAGGCGGTCGACGGCCGGTGCGGCGGCGAGCGGCTTGGCTGGGCCAATCAATCCAAGGTTTCGCCAGTGACGCAACAGCCCGTGGGTCAGACCGGAGCTGCCCACGGCAAAGACGGGATGCGTTGTGGCGCGCTCCCAGATGAGGCGCGCGGATTCCTCGAGCATGACGTCGGAGAAGCCGTCGAAGAGGACGGCCGCGGCGTGCGCGGCCAATTCGGCACACCAGCGATCCTGCGCGGCGTGCAACCGGAAGGCGCTGAGATCGACGAGGCCGATGCGGAGCCGGGTTTGCCTGGCGAGATGCAGGCGCAGGTCGGCCTCGGTCATGGGAGTGACTGGATGCCGGCGCATGGTGGGATGGCGGTCGATGCGGAACATCGTGCCGCCAGCCTCGGCGAAGAGATTCCCGTAGAGGACGGCGCGGCCGAGATGCGGAGCGCCGACGACGATCGGCACGGTCCCGGAGCCGAAGACGGCGCGGCCAAGTTCCATTGCGCGGCCGATGCTGCCGACTCGAGGCGAGCTGTCGAAGGTGGAGCAGACTTTGTAGTGATTTACGGGCGCGCCCAGGCGGCGCATGGCGCGGAAGATCGCGGGGAGATTCGCGGTCATCCACCTGGGGCCGCGGCTACGGCTTTCTCCGGCGATGCCGATGGCGCGGCAATCGGGGAAGGCGGCGAGGGCGCGTGCATCCGGCGCGCGCGTGAACATAACAGCGTTCACTCCGTGAAGCGCCAGCGCCTCGATCACGTCGGTCGAGCCGGTGAAGTCGTCGCCATACCAGGCGTAGAGCGGGCGAGATGTTCGCGGACGGCTCACGAGGCGAAAGCCTCCAGCGCAGCCCGCAGCTCGGGGCGGCTCTTGGCATACTCCGCAAGCGGAATGCCGGAAGCCGCGGCCTCCCAAGCCTGGTGCAAGCTGCGTACGCCGGCTGCCGGTCCGGCAGGATGGGCGAGGATTCCTCCGCCGCAAGCGAAGATCAGGTCCATCGAACCGAGGGCTTTGTAGGTGTCTGGAGCCTGACGCGCCGATTGGCCGGAGGAGAAGACGGGCATGATCTCGCAGCCTTTATTGGGCGCAGGGAACATGGGCGTGAGGCACTCGCGCGCCGAAGCGATGACGCTTGCATCGTCCTCGCAAAACTTGTTCCGCAAGCCGTTGACGTGAACGTGATCGATACCGGCGAGGCGCCAGAACTTCTGAAAGGCGATGAAACTCATGCCGGTGGCGTGGGAACGGCCGAACATGCCCCACCCGTTGCGATGGCCGTGGATGGCGACCTGGGCATGTTGGCGGAGCGCGGTGAGCGCGGGGAGCCCAATACTGTTCACGCTGACCATGACGCACGTGCCGCCGTGGGCAACGACCAGATCGTGACGGCGGAGCATCTGATCGATCTCTCCGGTGATATTGGCGGCGTACATGGGAAGCTTGCCGGTCTTTTCGGCGTGGTCACGAAGCACGCGCAGGACGGCGGGGATGCGCCGGTCAAAGGGGCAGTGAGGGCCGTCGGCCTGTAGTTCGTCGTCCTTGATGAAGTCGACGCCGGCTTCGGCCAGCACTTTGACTTGCGCCGCGGTCTGTTCCGGCGTCATGCCGACGCTGGGCTTGACAATGGTGCCGATCACGGGCCGGCCGTAGACGCCGGTGAGCCGGCGCGTCCCGTCGACGCCGAATTGCGGACCCCGATAGGCGGCGAGGAAGGCAGGCGGGAGAGCCACATCGAGCAGCTTGAGCCCGGAGAACGGCTTGAGCTCGAAGAGATTGCCGGCGACCGTCGCGAGAAGATTGGGCAGTGAAGGGCCCATGTTCTCGAGCGGCCAGGAAAGAGTGACTTCGGCCGTGCGGCGAATGATGGGGCCGGCGGACTTCTTTGGCAGGCCTGAGCCGGGCAGCGATGGTGAGTCGACCGTGGCGAGCGGCTCGATTCGTTCCACACGCGCCGCGAATCGCTCGCACAGTTCGTCGGTTTCGCCGGGAACGCGCACGAAGGTGCCGGTGGACTGCTCGCCAGCCATAATCGATGCCGCATCTTCGAGCGGGAAAGCGGTCTCGATCCAGTAGCGGGCATGGATGCGATCGGTCGGCTTGTTGGGGTCGGTCATAGCTGGTCTCTAACTGCGCCGGGAGTACATGGTGTACGGCTCGTTGCAAACGAAGTAAAAGGGCACGTAGACGCGGGAGCGCGCGCCTGCGCGGGCCGAAAATGCGCCCGGGTTCGCGGCATCGGGCCGCAGCGCGCCGGTGCTTGCGTGTCTGGTTTCACCGTCCGCGGGATTTAGCTCGACATAGACCAATGGCCCACGAAGCATGGCGGCTGTGTCCGGATGCAGATCGTCGATCGCGGCGGCTTGAAACTGTTGCGGCAACTGGAATGTGACGGAGTCGCCTTGCGACCAGCGGCGGCGCAGGAGGGCAAAGCCGCGGCGCAGATCCGCACGCACGGGCCGGCCGTTGACGCGGAATCGCGGCGTGGCGTCGATCCATTTCGGAACACGCACCTGGAGCGCGAACTCGACGGGGGCGGCGCAGGCGATGTGCAACTTGACGGCTTCGCCGAGAGGGTAATCCGTCTCCTGGGTCAGCGTGACCGGCGTGCCGTTCTCCTCCCACGTCACCTGCGAAGGCGCGTAGAGGTTCACGGCAATGCCGTCTTTGGCGCGGAAGTAGATGCTTCGGACGTAATCGGCAACGCCTTCGACGAGAGTTCCGGAGCAGCAGGGCCATTTCTTCGGATAGAAGACCTTCCCGGCGTGCGATCCGTAGGTCGAGTAGTAGGGATAATCTCCGTCGGCATCCGGTTCCTTCACTGCCAGCACACCGTTGAAAAGGACGCGTTCGAGACCATCGCCGTAGCGCGCATCGCCGGTGGCGCAGAGAAGATAGCGCGCCAGCTTGATGGCGGCGTAGGAGCCGCAAGGTGTCTCGAAGTGGTCGGCGGTCGAGGCGAGGCTCTGGTAAAGCTGTCCTTTATGGGGCTCAATAAAGGTTTCGTTCGGCCCCCAACCGCCGGTAGCGAACTGCTGCGTGGATTGGAGCAGGTCCCAGGCGCTCTGCATCGCGCGCAGGTATTTGTCGTCGCCCAAAATCAGGCGCGCCTTGCCCGCCGAACTGAGCGCGATGACGTGGCTGTAAGCGTGACGGCCGGGCAGCACGTCCTCGCCGCGGGCCAGCGGATCGAAGTACTCGCGATCGAGCAGGTAGGCCAGCGCGCGATCGTAAAAGGCGCGCTCGCCGGTCATCTGATGGGCGAGGAACAGGGACTCAGGCAGGACGTAGGTCTCGTCGTAGGGAGGATCTTTCTTGCCAATGCGGTCACGCCCGCGCTCGGGGATGTAAGGAAGGGCTCCGCGAAAGACGCGTGAGACGAGGTCGCGCGCATGAGCGATGCCGGCGAGGTTGAACGCATCCATCAAACCTGCCAGATGCTTGTCGAGGATGTAGCAGGGCCAGACCGATTCGGCGTTTGGCCCCGCGAAGCACTGGTCCTTTGGCCCGAGAGTGGCCGCGAATCCATCGACGAGGGCGCCGACTTTTGCTGCAAAGGCGGGGTCGCCCGTGGTTCGCCCGAAGCGCGCGAGTCCCGAGATGTATTGGCCCAGCGAATGGCCGGGGACGAATCCGTCGCGGCCGTACCACCCACCCATTTGCTCCCCCGGCGCGGGCAGGCCGGCGCGCTGGCGATAGACCTGAAGCAGGCGATCGTTGTCGAGCGCGAGATAGGCGGCGCGAATGCGGTCGTACTGGCGTTTGAGCGGCCCTCCGGTCAGCTGCACCGAGCCGTAATCGAACTCGGCGAGCGGGTCAGGAGCCGCGGAGAGAGCAGCGACCGGGGAGCTGGCGGCAAACGCAGCTGCCGTGGCGCCCGCCAGAAACTCCCGTCTTGTGACTTCGATTCGCATGCCGCCGAATTTCGCTTCTCCTGAACTTTACGGTGCAGCCTGGGAGCGCCCGAGGGTCAAACTTCGACCGGCTTTAGATTCCGAATTGCGGAATCTCCCGGTCCGCTGGCCGTTTTCCGCACGGCGCCGGCGACCGCCTCGTCCAGAGGATAGACCAGGTCGACGTTGCGCGGGGTGAGGAGCTGGTGCTTGACGAAGATTGCGGCGGGCGCCGGCTTCTGTTGCAGGATGTTGAGCGCCAACGGGATCAGCTCGTCGCCGTACCGCTCTGGGAAGTAAGCGACCGATCCCACAAGGCGGGTGCCCGGCCTGCGCAATTCCGCGCGGGCCTCGCGCAGGGCGTTCTGGCCCATCACGGCACATTGCTGCGACGCGCCGGCCTCTTCAAAGACGCGCAGAGCGGCCAGCGCGCAGATGTCGTTGACGGTGCCGACGAGTGTGCGGCGTGGGCCGCGGCGGCGGAGATACTTGCGCAGCACGTCGAGCACCTGCTCGAAATCGCCGCGGCCGTTGAGCCGGACGAGGGGCGCTTCGACGATCCTGGGCAGCTCGGCGCGCAAGCCATCGACGAGGCCGGAAAGACGGAGCTCGAGGAGAGAGCCGGCGATGGGGAGCTCGACCAGGACGAGCTGGTCGACCTTGCCGTCCCAGTTTTCGCGCGCCCAGCGGCCCAGCGCGCGACCGCCAATGAGGCCGGCTTTGTAATTATCGGCGCCGAAATAAGTGGCGCCGGGATGGGGCACTTCGATGGCGATGACGGGCACATTGGCGGCGAGGAACTTGGACGCGATGACCGGCGCCACGCGCTCGTAAGTCTGGAATTCGAGGACCAGATCGACGCGCTCGCGGATCAATGTGTCGGCATTGCGCAGGGCCTCTCGCGCGCTGTAGCGGTTGTTGAGAGTGATGAGCTGCACGTGCTCGCGCGCCGCGGCGGTGACCATGCTGCGTGTGACTTCGCGGGCGAATTCCGTGTCGCCCTGGGTTGCGAAGCCGATGCGGAAGGGCCGTGCCGTGACGGGCCCGAAACTGTTGCGGTAGACGCCCGCGCTCACCCGCTCCACCAGGCCGCCGTGAATCAGAGTGCGCAGAAGTCGGAAAGTCGTGGTTTTGGGCAAGCCGGTGCGTTCCATCACGCAGGTGAGAGGCAGTTCTTCGCCGAGATGGCGAAAGGCCTTCAGCACTTCGCAGGCACGGAGAACGGTCTGCGATTCGTTGCGGTCGCCGTTGCGATCGCCGTCGCGTTCTGCGGAGGATGCGCTGTTGCGATCCGGCTCCAGACGGTCGATGAACTCGTTGTTTTCCCTTCGGGCCACTTTCGTCTCCCCGATTTCGGACATTCAGGCGGAACAGTATATTCCGGGGATCGGAATTGGCAAGTCCGATCTTTCCGGTGCGCGAGGCGGGCGGCAGCCGTCGGGAGTCAGGCGAGGTCGGGGAGATCGAATTCGCCGAGCTGAAGGGGGTAGACGCCGCGCTCGCGGACCAGCCGCACAACATAGTCGTAGCTCTCGCCGGGGACGTTGGAAGGAACCGAGTGATCGGACTGGAAGATGAAGCCGCCGCCCTTGGCGGCGTTGAGCTTGGTGAGAACGGCCGCCCGCAGTTCCTCTTTGGTTCCCGCAGCCCACAGTTGCACGTCCATGTTGCCGCAGAAGCCGAGGCGGTGGCCGAGGCGGCGGCGGAGATCGACGGCATCGAGGCCGGCCTTGTACTCGAGGGGATTGTAGGCATCGACGCCGACTTCGATGAAGTCTTCGAAGATGCGGGTGACGTTGCCGCATCCGTGATAAATGACAGGCAGGCCGTGGCTGTGGCACTCGTCGATCATGGCCTTGACGCCGGGTTTGAAGTGCTGGCGCCAGAAGGCTGGCGAGAAGAGCATGCCTTTTTTATAGGCCACGTCGCCCCAGATAATCATGCCGGCAAGACGGCCTCCGGCGGCGGCAATCTGGGCGCGGACAATGCCCAGATTGAACTCGTGCAAGCGGGCAACGAAGCGGGCGATGGCGTCGGGATACTGGCCCATCCAGAGCATGACGTTCTCGGAGCCGATGATGCGCCAGATCATCTCATGTGCCTCGCAGGCGCCACCGTAGACGGGAAAGTCGGGGTACTCGGCGGCGACGCGATCGACGAACGGCGCCAGATTGCGCTCGAAGCCATCGCCCACGCCGTTGATCTGGTCGTCGCCGGAGCGGAAATAGCGGCGTTCGTCGCAGGGATCGACGAACTGGAAGGCCTCCATCTTTTCGATGGTGTCGGTATCGAAGGAGACGAAGGCGGGCATGGGAAGATCGAATCTCTTGCGGATGGTCGCGCCGAAACCGGTGTGGACGGTGACCTCGGTTTCGTCGTCGCGGAGGATCTCAAACGGCCGGATGTGCGGGTCCATGTTGGGCGCGACCACGCGCCAGTCGAGGTCGTAGTAGCGGTAGATGTCGGTGTCCGGAGCCAAACCGAGTTCGGTGCGCCAGCGGCTGAGGAAACCGCCCCAGAAGAAATCGCTGATGGGAACGCGATCGGGCTCCTGATGGCGCAGCGCCTTGTTCATTCGTTCCAGTTTAGCGAGGCAGTTTGCGGTTCGTTCCATGCTTTGTTCCTCTTGGCTCCGGCGATGCGCGAGGCCGCGGCGAACGGCTTGCAGCGCCCGGCGCCAGGCGTAGCGAGCTGAATTGAACCCCTATCTTAGTCCGGTTGAGGCGATGCCCCCCAATCGGAATCTTTGCCTGGAAGCAAAGGCGGCGGGAATGCGCAGTTCCTGGCGGAAGCGATGAGCGGTGCAGTCCGAGGCGCGGAACGGCGCGGATGGAGAGGGATTGGAGGGAATTGGTCGGGGCGGAGGGATTTGAACCCCCGACCCTCTGCTCCCAAAGCAGATGCGCTACCAGACTGCGCTACGCCCCGAATGCCAACTTCGATTGTACCCCGAATCGGATTGGGTTTGGCTCGGCGTCTGGATGGCTGAATCAGGTCTGTGCGGCGGAAAGTCCGGGCGGAAGCCGCACTGCCGTGGATTCTGCATCGATGCTACAATCGATAGGGTGTATGGCGGCTGTAGTTCAGCGGCAGAACGCCTGACTGTGGCTCAGGATGTCGTGGGTTCGATCCCCACCAGCCGCCCCAATAAAAAGAGAATCTAGAATCAATCACTTGCCAGACGAGTTCTGGATTTGAGGTAGCTTCGCGCCTTCCGGATCGGGAAGGGCAACGGTTCCTAATCCGACTGGGGTGACTCAAGTCGGATATGGCAAGCCAAGGCTGGCGCCCCAGCTTGGATCATCGGGAAAATCTCATCACTTGATCGCGTTCCAGCCGATATCCGCTGAGCAGATTTGTCCTTTTCGCCTGTATTTCGGGATAAATATTGACCAGAAACGCGCAAAAGAGTACATTTTCGTTCAAGTGGGGAATATGAAAAGCCTCTTCAGCTATGCGGCAATGAACAGCGTTTTGTTGGTTCTTCTCTACGGGTGTGGAGGAGGCGGAAGCACGAGCACAAGCGGCGGTGGAGGCACGTCGGGACCGACGACGAACACCACCTACTACGTGGATTGCAGCGCGTCGTCGAGCGGTTCGGGAACCCAGGCAAGCCCGTGGAACACGCTGAGCAGTGTGAATTCGACCACGTTTGGCGCCGGCGATGAGATCCTGCTAAAGCGCGGCACCACGTGCAACGGGATACTGGACCCGCAGGGGTCGGGCAGCAGCGGCTCGCCGATCGTAATCGACGCCTATGGAACGGGCGCCGTGCCGATCATCAGCGCCGGTTCCAACACGGCGGGGCTGGAACTCAGCAACCAGCAGTACTGGGAAATCAACGATCTCGAAATCACCGGCGGCTACAAGTACGGGGTCTATATCACCGGCAACACGGCCAGCTCGACGCTGAACCACATTTACCTTTCCAATCTCAACGTTCATGGGGCCAGCTATCAGTCGGTGCTGAGGGCGGACTCGGGCGAAGTGGTGATCTCGACCAGCGGGACGGGCGAGGTGCTGAGCGACGTGGTCCTCAACGGGGTGGTGGCGCACGACAGCGAGGTATCGGAGGGGATTCTGATCTCGGCCGGCGGCGCGTACACGGGAACCGATGGCGCTTCGCAGACGCTGGGCAGCAATGTGACGGTGGAGAATTCGACGGTGTACAACGTGTACGGCGACGGAATTCTGATCATGGAACTGAGCAACGGGTTGCTCGAGAACAACGTGGTGTACAACAGCGGCCAATGCACCAGCTGCACGGGCAGCACGCCCGGCGGGCTGTGGGAATGGTACTGCCACACCTGCACGGTCGAGAACAACGAATCCTATTCGAACCACAGCTGGGCGGGCGACGGCGGCGACTTCGACATCGATTACTACAACAACAGCAATATCGTGGAGTACAACTACGGCCACGACGCGGACGGATATTGCGTGGCCATGTTCGGATCGGAAGACACGGCCAGCGTTGGCAACGTAATCCGCTACAACATCTGCGCGAACAATGCCCAGAAGAGCGCGTATTCCTCCCAGGGGGACGTGTTTCTCTCCACCTGGAGCGGCGGGCTGCTGAACGGCATGGAGATCTATAACAACACGTTCTATTGGAATCCAGCGGCGAACGCGCCGCTGCTGAATACGACCAGCGCCACGTTCACCGGCACGAATCCGAACTTTTTCGAGAACAATATCGTCTATTCGACGGTTGCCGGAATGGTCAAGACCAGCTCGGCTCTGACTCTGAACAACAACATCTATTGGTCGACCGGGTCCGCCACTCCGACATGGATCTATAACGGAACGACGTATTCGGGCTTCGCGGCTTACCAGACGGGATCGGGCCAGGACGCGAGCAGCTACTACACCGATCCGCTGCTGAACAATCCCACCTACCACAGCACCGGGAAGTCGACCACGGCTTTTACGCAGCAGACAGGGTCGCCGGCGCACGGCAAGGGCACGGACGTTTGCACGGGCATCAGCGGTTGCTCGATGGGGACGCAGGACTTCTTCGGCAACACGGTGTCCTCTTCGGGATCGATCGATATCGGGGCGGAACAGGCGCCGTAGCGGCGATTCTCCCGCATAAGACACGGAAGCCGGCATCTTGCGATGCCGGCTTCCGTGTCTGGCGTGCGGTTTACGCGGAGGTGTTCCGCACCGCTCAGATGCCGAGCCGATTCCGCCTCGCCAACTCTCCGAGGGTCGAGTTGGCGCCCGGGCGATAACCTTTCAGCGGCAGGATTCGCTCGTGGATGGCGTCGAGCAGCCAGCCGGTTTGCGGGAAGAACATGGCTTCCAGCTCGGCTGCGGGGGTGATCCAGTTGCGCGAGCCGACGACCACCGGCGGCGCATCGAGATCGTCGAAGCAAAGCTGGGTGAGATTGCTGGCCACGGTGTGCATCACATTGCCGCGCTCGACGGCGTCGCTGACGAGGAGGACCTTGCCGGTCTTGCGGACCGAGGCGGCCAGCTTGTCGTAGTTGAGTGGATTGATGGCGCGCAGATCGACGATCTCGGCGGAAAGGCCAAACTGTTTTTCGAGTTGATCGGCCGCGGCAATCGCGGTGTAGAGCGCCGGCCCGAGAGTGACGATGGTCAGGGCGACGCCGGCGCGCTTCACCGACGGCTCCGAAAGATCGATCTCGTAATGGCCCTCGGGGACGCCTTCGGCCACAAACAACTCGCCGAGGTCGTAGATTTTCTGGCTTTCGAAGAAGATGACCGGGTCGGTTCCGGCCAGCGCGGCCGTCATCATGCCCTTGGCGTCATACGGAGTGACGGGGTAGACGATTTTGAGGCCGGGGATGTGCTGAACGAGCGCGGACCAATCCTGGGAGTGCTGCGCGCCGTACTTGGCTCCGACGGAGATGCGCAGGACGACGGGCATCAGAATCTCGCCGGCCGACATGGCCTGCCACTTCGACAACTGGTTGAAGATTTCGTCTCCGGCGCGGCCCATGAAGTCGGCGTACATCAGTTCGGCGACCGGCCGGCCCCCGGCCATGGCGTAGCCCACGGCGGCGCCGACGATGGCGGCTTCGGAGATGGGCGAATTGAAGAGGCGATGATAAGGCAGGGCCTCGGTCAATCCGCGATACACGGCGAAGGCGCCGCCCCAGTCGCGGTTCTCCTCGCCGAAGGCGACCATCGTGGGGTCGATGGTGAAGCGTTCGAGCATGGCCTCGAAGATGGCGTCGCGAATGTTGTAGGCCTTCATCCTGGGCACCGGCTTGCCTTCGAACGTGGGCGTGCGAATCTTGCCGCGAATCTGCTGAACGCGGGGATTCTCGGCAAGGTCCTGGAGGAACTCCGGAGCGCGATCGTCGAACTTCTCGACCCGCTTGTTGGAGAACATCATGTGGTCGATGAGGTCGGAATCGATGGCGATGCGCGGGCTCTTCTCGAGGTCGGTCGCCAAGCGGAACATCTCGAAGACCGCGGTCTCGATGTCGGCGCGCGCCGCGTCGAGCTCGCTTTCGGTGAGGATGCGGGCATTGACCAGCCGCCTGCGGAAGGCGACGATGGAGTCGGCTTGCTGCCAGTGCTCGATCTCGCCCTTGGAGCGGTAGCTGGAGGCGTCGGAGGGCGAGTGGCCGCTGATGCGGTAGGTGATGGTGTCGAGCAGCGCGGGGCCGCGGCCCTCCTGGAGGATTTGTTTCTTGCGGCGGAAGGCGTCGATGACGGGGAGAGGATCGTAGCCGTTGACGCGCTCGCTGTGCATCTGGTCGGGATTGACGCCGGCGCCGATGCGGGCGATGAACTGCATGCCCATGGTCTCGCCGCACGGCTGGCCGCCCATGCCGTAGAAGTTGTTCATGCAGTTGTAGAGGATGGGCAGTCCGCCGCCGAGCGATGCATCCCACAGGGTGCGGTACTGGTCCATGGCGGAGAAGGTGATGCCTTCCCAGACCGGGCCGCAGGCGAAGGAGGCGTCGCCGATGTTGCAGACCACGATGCCCGGCTTACGGTTGACGCGCTTGAACAGTGCGGCGCCGGGCGCGATGGATCCCGATCCGCCGACGATGGCGTTGTTGGGATAGATGCCGAAGGGCGTGAAGAAGGCGTGCATGGAGCCGCCCAGCCCGCGGTTGAAGCCGGTTTCGCGCGCGAAGATCTCGCTGTAGGCGCCGTAGATGAAGAAGCGCAGGGCGAGCTCTTCGGCTGAGCCGCTGAACGCCTTCTCGACGGGCTTCAGAATCGCGCCGTCGCGGAACGATTGCATGATCCCGAGCAGTTTCTTTTCCTCGATCTGGCGGATGCTGGAGAAGCCTTTGGCGAGAATCTCGCCGTGGCTGCGGTGAGAGCCGAAGATGAAGTCGTCGGGCGTGAGCGAGAAGGCCATGCCGACGGCCGCCGCTTCCTGGCCGATCGACAGGTGGGCCGGGCCCGCATGGTTGTAGGTGACGCCCTTGTAAGCGCCCTTGGTCTTGATTTCGTTCAGGATGTTCTCAAACTCGCGGATGGCGCACATGTCCTGCCAGATGTGCAGCAGGTCGGTTGCCGAAAAGGTCCCGAGCTCCTCTTCCAGCTTGCGGTTGTGGGAGTTGACCGGAATATCGGAAAGACGAATTTTGGATTTGGCAAATACTTCCTTGGGTTCAATGACGATCGACTTTGGCATCTTGTAAGACTCCTAATGAATTCCAGCGAAGGCTTCGCGGAGGGCTTCAGAAACGGTGGGGTGCGGGAAAACGATCTCGCGGACGTCGCTGGCAAGCGATTCGGTTTCGACCATGGCCGCGGCGGCGACGATGAACTCGCTGCTGGCGTCGCCGATGGCATGGACGCCAAGCACTTCGCCAAAGCGTGCGCCGCAGAGAACCTTGACCATGCCGGAGGCGCCTTCGTGCTCGATAAGGAAACGGCCGGCGACAGCCATGGGCACGACCGACTTCTTGAATTCGACATGCGCGGCCTTCAGCTCCTCTTCGGTTCTGCCGACCATGGCGACTTCCGGATGGGTGTAGACCACGGAAGGCAGCGCATTGTAGCGGATGCGGTCGCGCTTGCCGAACATGTTGTTGACGGCCACGATGCCCTCGCGGGTGGCGGCGTGGGCGAGCATACGCCTTCCGGTGACGTCGCCGCAGGCCCAAATGCCCGCGACGTTGGTCTTACCCTGCTCGGTGACCTTGATGCCCTTGGGGGTGAAGTCGAGGCCAACCGCCTCGAGGCCGAGATCGTCGACCACGGGAACCCGTCCGGTGGAGTTGAGGATGAGCTCGGCCGTGACGCTGGAGTCCTTGCCGCCGGCAGTAGTGAAGTGGACGGTGTGGCCCTCGATGCGCGAGACCCGGGCGCCGAGATGAAACTCAATGCCCTTCCGTTCGAGAATCTGTCGGAGGCGCGAGGCGATCTCGCCATCGGCGCCGGCCGCGATCTGGGGCAGCATCTCGATGACTGCGACGCGCGTGCCGACCTCCTGGAAGAAGCAAGCAAACTCCAGACCGATGACGCCGCCGCCGATGATGGCCAGCGTTTCCGGCACGCTTTTCAGATCGAAGACGGTGTTGGAATCGAGCGTGTGCTCCGAGCGGATGCCGGGAATGGGCGGCGCGGCCGGGCGCGAGCCGGTGGCGAGCAGGATGTTGGCCGCCTCCAGGCGCTTGCCGTCGACTTCTACAACTCCGCGCGAAACCAGCCGGGCATGGCCCTGAACGACATCGACGCCGGCCCTCTTCAGAAGACCCTGGACGCCCTTATTCAGGGTGGCGACGATGCGGTTCTTGCGCTCGACCACGGCGGAGATGTCGAACTGCGGCGCGCCGACCTTGACGCCGTAGAGGGCCGCTTCCTGGCACTCGCGAAAGAGCTTCGACGAGCGCAGAAACGTTTTGGCCGGAATGCAGCCGACGTTCAGGCAGGTTCCGCCGAGCTCTAGTTTCTCGATGAGGCAAACCTTTTTCCCAAGGTGCCCGGCATAAGCAGCCGCCTCGTAGCCGCCGGGCCCCGCGCCGATAACGATCAAATCGTACATATCTGCTCCACAGCTTCGATTTTTTCCCGGACCACCTTGAGGAAGCGCGCACCGGGCGCGCCGTCGACGATTTGGTGATCCAGGGTGAGGGAAAGGCCGATCGAATCGATGAACTCGACTTTGCCGTCCCTGCGAACAGGCTTGAGTTGAATGGCATCGACGCCGAGAATTGCCACCTGCGGCGGATTCAGAAGCGGAGTGAAGGATTCGATGCCGAAGCCGCCGAGATTGCTCACGGTGAAGGTCCCTCCGGTGAGGTCGTCGGCGGAAATTCTGCCGGCGACGGCCTGCTGAGAGAGGCTCCTTTACACGGGCGGCCAACTGAGCGGGGCTGAGATCCTGCGCGTTGCGCACCACCGGAACCAGCAAACCCTTGGGTGTGTCGCAGGCGAAGCCGAGATGCACTTCGCGGCCGCGGTAGAGCTTGCCGTCGGCGAAGAGCACGTTCAGATCGGGAACATCCAGGAGCGCCTTCACGGTGCAGAACATCACCATGTCGTTGATGTTGATGTTCGGAGCTCCGGTGGATGCTTTCAGGCGGGCGCGCAGCAGCAGCAGGCCGCCGGCATCGGCCGAAGTGTTGAGCGTGTATTGGGCGGTGCTCTGCAGGGACTCGCGCATGCGGCGCGCGATCTTCTCGCGGATGGTGGAGATTGCGGTCTCGGGGGCCTGCAAGTCGGAACTCAGGATCATTCCGCCGATTCCCGAACCGTGGCCGGCAATTCCCATCCCGCCCTGGATACTCTTGCCGGCCAGGGCGGAAACTTTGGGCGCCGAGTGGTAGGCGGCGCGCACGTCCTGCTCCAGTACGCGCCCGCCCGGCCCGGAGCCTTGAACGGCGCCAGGCTGGATGTTGTGCTCCGCGGCGAAACGCCGTGCGCGAGGGCTTAACGGCGCCGACGCCGCGGCAGGGCTCGAAGAAACGGGACCGGAAGCGGCCGGAGTTCCGGCTTCGGCAGCCGGCTGGGCAGCGGCTTCAGCTTCAGCGGTGCCCGACCCGGCGACAGGCGCCCCGGACTTAGGCCGAAACTCCTCGACGTCCTCGCCTGCCTTGCCGATGACAAAGAGGCTGGTGAAGACAGGCACCAAGGCGCCGGCTTCGAAGAACGTCTCCAGCAGGACGCCATCGACGGGGGCGGCAACTTCAAAGCTGGTTTTGTCTGTCTCAATCTCGACGACGGCTTGCCCCGCCGAAACGGACTCGCCCTTTTGCCTGAGCCACTTACTGATCAGACACTCTTCAACGGTATTGCCAAGCTTTGGCACTTCCACTGGCACAGCCATTCGGTGTCATTTCCTCCCGTACCTCAGCCTGCGGTCAACAATCGCCGTTTCAAAAAACGGGACAGAGCGGGGCAGGCGGTATTGCTGTTACACCGATTGCGGTTCACCATCCGATCGGATCGAGCAACCAGGGCTATTGTATCGCCGGCCCCGTTCTAATTCAATCGATTATGTTCGTACTTGATCGTTTTATGTTAAGATTCCGTCGAAAAGACGCCGTGACTGCAGGAGGCAGAGGTGGATCCTGGAGCGGGTTTGTCGAGAGACTGTTCGAGTGAGAAATTCCTGCAAGTGATTGAATCGACGATGGAACTTCATGCGGGCGCTGACGTCCCGGGGCAGGCGCCACAACGGAGAACGGAGTGAAACGGCCGGGTGCCAGGGAGCAAGAGATTTAACGGCGAGGCGCCGATCAAGTCACAGCACATCGAGCCTGGGCGAGTCATGCGATCCTCGCTTTGCATCCGGCGGGGCGTACGCGAGGTTCCATCATTCATGGGGGTGCTGTGCCGGGTTCTTGCCGAGCGAACTCAATGACCGAGCTATAATGATCCCGTTCGAATACTTTCGTGCGCGGCCGTCAGGGTGGGAATGCCCTGGGACAAAACGGCAACGAATAGGCCAGAAAGACTCACGTGTCCAGAACAGGAGCGAAACGCCCCATCATGCTAGCTGAAGAGCGCAGATTTCGAATTCGCGAGATTTTGACTGTCCGGCGGACGATCACAGCTTCAGAGCTGTGCGAGAAACTCGATGTAACGCCGGTCACCATTCGCAGGGATCTGGCGACGCTGGAGGCCCAGGGAGTGCTTCTTCGCTCCCATGGCGGCGCAATTTCGCGGATGTCGAGCACCAACTTCCAGCCGGCCTACGAGATGCTGCTGCAAAGCCACAGCGAGGAGAAAGAAGCCATCGCCCGTTGTGCCGAACGGCTGATTGTGGATGGGGACACGGTGTTTTTGGAGGGGAGCACGACGGTATATGAGCTGGCGCGTCAACTGACGCATCGCAACCGGCTCACGGTTGTGACCAACTCTCCGACGATCGTCTGCGAACTGCAGCGTAACTCGGGGATCACGGTGATGTGCACGGGCGGCGATCTGCAGAGAGACACTTTCTATTTGTCCGGGGAATGGGCGCACCGTGCTTTGTCGGAGATTCGGCTGGATAAAGCCGTGCTGGGGGTGAGCGCGATCGACACGGCCTATGGCATCTCCACTGCCCGACAGGCTGAGGCCCAGATCAAGAAGCTGATCGCGAAGGCGGCCCACACCCGCATTGCGCTTGCCGATCACAGCAAGTTCGGCACGCAGAGCTTCGCCTATGTAGGGCCTGTGACGGACATCGACATTCTGGTTACGGATTCGAAGACGGATCCCAAGTACGTCGAAGAACTGCGGGAACTGAAGGTCGAGGTTCACGTGGCCGAAGTGCGCTAGAGCGGTTCCCCGGTTCCTACGAGGCGTTTCGAGCGTCGTGCAGAGTGGCGTTTCCTTCCACTTCGGCGACGAATACCTGTCATCCCCCGCAACGAGCGCAGACCCAGATATTAACGGAAGAGCCGCTTGGCGGTCGTGGTTTTCCCTTGCGGGAACCGGAGAATCGCTGTCGCTGCGCGATTTCTGCCGGCGCCTTTCGAACGGCTGCCTGCGCAGGGCCGGGACATCGCGCTCAGGTGAGTTTCCGGGGGTTGCTTTCCGATGAAAGAGAACGTAATAGATACTAAAACTACAAAATAGAACTAATTTGTTGACAGTTGTGAACTCTGGATATACATTTGTGTCCAGTTGTGAACTCGATTGAGGGCGGACACGGGTCCGGATTTTGCTATTTGTCCGCTAATTTATCTGCCATCAAATAGATGGCCGAGTCGTATCCCGATCGGGATCGACCACGAGAGCTGGTGATGAATCAAAGCGACAAAAACGGCAGTGCACATTCGCTAACGCCCAACGATCGACTTGGGGGCATCTGTATCGGAGCTCATCCTGCCGAGGCCGTCATTCCTGCGTTCAACATCCCTTTTCTGCCGATGATGGAGCCGGTGGTTGCCGCTCTTCGCCACACCGACAGCTTTGGCATGATCGCAGTGGCCCGGCTGGAATGGATCAAGTTCGAAGCGCGCAGTATGAAGGCGATTCGCGACGAGTATGAACGGGTGAAGGATGAGCGTCATACGCGCCTGCACCTGGACCACATACCGGTCATCGACGAGGACGGGCAAGAGGTTGATTTCGAGGCCGAAATCCGGGAAGCGATTCGTCTCGGATACCAGTCGGTGATGGTCGACGGTTCGCGGCTTTCGCTGGAAGAGAACATCTGGGCGACGCGCCGGATCGTCGAGATGGCTCATGCGGCAGGGGTGCCGGTCGAAGGCGAACTGGGCGCGGTCTTTGGTCATGAAGCGGGCCCGCCGCCGCCCTACGAAGAGCTCTTCTCGAGCGGGCAGGGATTCACTTCCCCCGACGAGGCCAGGCGCTTTGTGTCGGAGACGGGCGTGGACTGGCTTTCGGTTGCGATTGGCAGCGTTCACGGTCCGCTGATGCGCAACTCCCAAAAGGTGCGGGCGCGGCTGGACCTGAACCATCTGCAGCGAATCTACGAGGCAGTTCACATTCCGCTGGTGCTGCACGGGGGAAGCGGAATTCACAAGGAATATATCCTGGGAGCGACGCGGCGGGGGATCGCGAAGATCAACATCGGAACCGTGATTCGCCGGGCGTATCAGGATGCATTGCCGATCTCTCTGGCGGCCGCGCAGAAGGCGGTATTCGATACCACGGTGTCGATCCTGACCGAAGAGCTGGAGTTGCAGGGGAGCCGGCGGCTCGTGAATCCGGAGGCCTGAGCAGGGGGGTGGGCCGTCCCGCTCCGTCCTGCCGTGCATGTTCCGGAGAGTCTGAAGTGGGCCAGGAGCGACCTTCGAGGTCACAATCGAGTTCGAGTCATGACAAGAGCAAAAGAGATGACTGAGACAGTTCCGCAGGAGATGCGCGCCTTGGTTCTGGATGGAACCGGGTTCGATCATCTTGCCGTTCGCAAGGTTCCAGTTCCGGTGCCCGGAGCGCATCAATTATTGGCGCGGGTTGAAGCGGCTGGAATCTGCACTTCGCTGATCAAGCTGATCGAGCAGGGTCCCGATCACAAGCTGATGTACGGGTGGGACCCGGCCCAGTTTCCCATCATTCTCGGCGACGAGGGCGTGGTTACGCTGGTACAGGTCGGGGAAGCTCTTGTCGACCGCTACCAACTGGGCGAGCGCTTCGTGGTGCAGCCGGCGGTGGATCATCCGCCCGTGAATCACCGGGATCGCTATCGCAATAGCGGTCAAGGGGTGAACAAAGTGGCGGTCGGCTACACGCTGGCGGGCCACCTGGCGGAATACATTCTGGTGCCGGAAGAGGTTCTGAACGCGGGGTGTTTGCTGCCCGTGCCCAACGACCGGATTCCGCTGGCTCATGCGGCGATGAGCGAGCCGCTGTCGTGCGCGGTGTCGGCGCAGGAGCACCATCTCCACATCGAGCAGGACGCACCGCAGTCCGCGCGGCGCGCGGCGAAAGGCCTGAAGCGCGGCGGGGTGACGGTGGTAATCGGCGCGGGAGCCATGGGCAGGATGCACGTCGATCTGGCGTTCGCCTACGGGCCGCGCGCGATCGTGGTCGCCGATTTCGTGGAGGAGCGGCTGGAGCGGGTGCGAAAGCTGTTCGGCGAAAGATCGCAGAGAACGGGAGTAGCGCTGCACGCGGTCGATGCCGCGAACACTCCGGTGGAATATGTGGTGAACCAACTGACGGACTACGCGGGCGCGGACGACGTGATCGTCGCAGTCGGCTCCAGGAAAGCGATCGAAGATGCGCAGAAGTATCTGGGCCGCGGCGCCGTGCTGAACCTGTTCGGCGGTCTGAAGAAGGGCGACGAGATCGTGGGCATCGATGGCGGGGTCGTCCACTACAAGGAGATCAACGTCACAGGCTCGAGCGGCGGCTCGCCGTGGGACATTGCGCGCACTCTGGAGTTGATTGCGGCCGGGGATCTCGACGCGGGCGCACACATCACGCGCATCGGGGACCTGGAGCACGCCGCTGAGTTTCTGGGCATGGTGAAGGCGCAGCAGATCGACGGCAAGGCGGTGGTGTATCCGCATCGGCGAACCGAGGAGATTCTGAGCGTGGATTCATGGACGGCCGCCGACGAGCGCGCCTACCTTCAAACAAGCGAGAGTTGAGTGTCCCTTTCCGGTAGTCGTACTTTTGTCGGTTTCGGTTTTGGCGCCATCCAATCGGGCCTGTTTCTCTACGAAGCGTTTCACTCGAGGAACTTCCGCCGCCTGGTGGTGGCTGAGGTTGTTCCCGCGGCAGTGAAATCGCTGCGCGACGCGGGCGGATGGTACGCAGTCAACGTGGCGCAGCGGGACCGGGTCGAGGCGGGCCGGATCGGGCCCGTCGAGATCGCGAACCCGGCCGAGGACCTCGACAGGGAACTGCTGATCGCGGCCATCGCCGAGGCCGAGGAGATCGCAACCGCGCTGCCCAGCGTGGGCTTCTATGTCTCCGATTCCGAGGCCAGCGCGCATCGTGTGCTTGCGGAGGGGCTGGTTCGGAAGGTGCGCACGGGCGGCCCGCCAGCCGTGGTGTACGCCGCGGAAAACAACAATCACGCGGCTGAGATTCTGGAGGAGGCGGTACTCGGTGTTCTGTCGACGCAGGACCGCGACCGCGTCCTCTCGCACGCCTGCTTCCTGAACACGGTCATCGGAAAGATGAGCGGCGTGGTCGCAGAGCCCGACGAGATACGGGAACGCAACCTGATCACGGTGACTGCGCAGGAGCGGCGCGCGTTTCTGGTTGAGGCATTCAATCGCATTCTGATCACGAGGATCACGGCGCGGGGCGGGTTCCCCAGCGGAGGGTTCCGGCGGGGCATCGAAGTGTTCGAGGAGAAGCCCGACCTGTTGCCCTTCGAAGAGGCGAAGCTCTACGGGCACAACTCGACGCACGCGGTGGCGGCCTATCTCGGCGCGGTGCTGGGCGCAGCGCGGATCGCGGATCTGGAGAGATTCGCGGGGGTGAAGACGTTTCTGGAGCAGGCATTCATCGAGGAGTCCGGCGGGGCACTCATCCGGAGGCACAAAGGAGTGGACGCGCTCTTTACGCCGAAAGGATATCGCTGCTATGCCGTCGACCTGATCGAGCGAATGTTCAACCCAAATCTGGGCGACACGGTGGATCGGGTGGGGCGCGATCCGGCGCGAAAGCTGGAATGGGACGACCGGCTGATCGGCACGATCCGCGTTGCGCTGCGACAGGGTGTGAACCCGCGGCGCTATGCGATCGGGGCTGCGGCAGCCGTCGCGGTCCTGGCGCCAAGTGCAGGGAAGTCCCGGGAGCCCCTGGACAATGTACTCGACGGCCTCTGGGCACCGGCATCCCCGGAACCTGGCGAGAGGGATGAAGTGCTGCGGACCATTGAGGAAGGGCAGGCGAGACTCCAAGTTTGGCGCGACGCCGGTTTTCCCGACCTGGAGGACTTTTTCCGGCAATCGCTGGCGGGGGAGGCCCAAAGGGGCAGTACTCTATAGGAGTCAATGAGTTGCGCACTTTTCAGGTTGAGGCGTCAGCCCCAGATCACTCACAAACGAACAAAATAGATCATCTACGTCAATATTTTGTTGACAACTGATTCTAGTTTGGACTAGTTTGTTCGTGTTCGGATTCTCAGGAGTAATTGTGTTTAGTACTTCGATCTCGGCAGAAAGAGCGTTGGGCCGTGCGAAGTGACGATTAGATCAGATTCGAACAATTTCGGAGGACAATGCGTATGCGGATTCGGCTTGTGTTCCCGCTCTTATGCTCTCTTCTATTGACTTGTGTTCTTTACGGTCAATCGAACCGGGCGACTATCACTGGAACTGTGACCGACACAACGGGAGCTGTAGCCACCGGTGTGGAAGTTCTTGCAAAGAACATTGATACCGGCATCGTAACCAAAGCCGTGACCAACGGGGTAGGTTTGTACAACATCCCGAACCTTCCACCGGGCACGTATTCGGTGTCGTTCAAGAAGACCGGCTTCAAGGCGGTTGACTATTCGCACATCACGTTGATCGAAGCTCAGGTGGCGAACCTGAGTCCTGTATTGACCGTGGGCCAGGTCGTGGAGACGGTCACGGTGACGACGGATGCTCCCGTGCTCAATACGGAAACGGCCACCGTAGCCACGAGCATGCAGGCCAATGTTGTCTCCGACCTGCCACTCAACGTGTCTGGCGGGCGGTTTGCGGAAGAATTCGCGGTTGCCATCACGCCGGGATACTCGGTAAGCAGCAATCCGTGGACGGCCGTTGTGAACGGGACGCAGAACTTCACCAAGGACTTCACGGTCGACGGCACGACGGGCAGCATCGAAGTCCAGGGCGACACGATCGAAAGCGGTCCCACGATGGAAGCCGTGCAGGAGATGCAAGCCCAGACCAGCGGTCTTTCGGCCAGCAGCGCCTCGACCGGCGGCGGCGTGATCATGTTCAACCTGAAGTCGGGCACAAACCAGTTCCGCGGCAGCGTCTTCGACTACGGGCACAACGAGATCCTGGATGCGAACACCTGGAGCAACGACGAACTTGGCGAGCGCAAGCCCAAGGCGCGCTTCTGGGACTGGGGCTTCAGCGCCGGCGGCCCGATCATCAAGAACAAGACCTTTGTCTTTGGCGCCTTCGAGCGCTATCAGCAACGCGACTTCACTCCGGGCGCCTTTTCCAGTGGAGCGACTGTTCCCATTAGCGACTTTTTGACCGGCAATTTCTCGAAGCTGCTCCAGACCGGCACAGTCCTTGGCACTGACAAGCATGGCAACACAATCTACAAAGGCGCCATCTTCAATCCGGCCGACTCGGGCGCGGTTTTCGTCGGCAATATCATCCCGTCAGGCAGCTTCAGCACGGTTTCATCGAAGATCGTGGCTTTGTATCAGAAGTACTACACGCCGGAGAACAACAGCTCGGTGACGGACGATCTGATCGAGAACGACCGGCTCCCGGCGACCAATTCACCTTCGCAAACGCCCAACTCGATCGTGATCAAGCTGGATCATAACCTGCGGGACAAGGATCGGTTGAGCGGATCGTGGGTCTACAATCACCGCCCGCGCACCCTGGTGGACTCGGGCGGCGTTTGGGAGCCGGGCAGCGAGGACGGCGGCCCGCTGGCGAATTCCAGGCTGCAGATGATTCGTTCACACGAGTTCCGCGCGAGCGAATCGCACACCTTCACGCCGACGCAATTGAACGTGATCAACCTCAGCTACAACTGGTTTTACAATGCATCGCAGACCATGAACGACACGGATTGGCCTTCGACGCTGGGATTTGGCGAAACCGGCGCCAAGAACTTCCCGGTCATGAGTTTCGGCAGCTCCATTAATGGATACGGAGAGACCGGGATCGGCAACAACTGGGAAGGGAAGACCACCTCGGCGAATTTCATCGCTGCCGACCAGTACTCGGTGACCAAGGGGAAACACACCTTCAGCGCAGGCGGCGAATTTCACGTGGCGGGACTCAACACTACTTCCGGGTATGGCGCCTTGACATTCGACTTTCTTCCGACCACCACAGGCGCTTCCACGAGCAGCTATGCCAACGAGGTTGGTTTCGGTTTTGCCAGCTTCCTGCTGGGAGATGTGAACACAGCATCCGAAGTCACACCTTCCAATCTTTATGGCCGGCGCAAGTCAGGAACGCTGTTCGCCCAGGACGACTACAAAGTTACGCCTAAGTTGACCTTGAACCTGGGTCTGCGCTGGGACGCCTCCGGCCGCTACCACGAAAAGTACGGCCACTGGACCAACTTCAACCTCACCAAGGTCGATCCCAACCTAGGTATCAAGGGCGCGCTTGAGTACACCATGAACGGGAACGACAGTTTCGAGACCGAGCAGAGGTGGACGAACTTCGGGCCGCAGATCGGCATCGCCTGGAACCCGTGGACCAAGGTTGTGTTCCGCGGATCGTTCGGGATCACCTATATTCCAATCGGCATCCAGTACTGGGAGGGAGTGCCGTACGGATTCAACTCTGGATTCCGCGGCACCAACTCGGTGAGTTCAGCCTTCGATTGGGACTCCGGGTATCCGGGCAGCTACGTTGCTCCGACCAAGAGCACAACGGCGTATCCGTACCAGACCATTGCAAGCGTTGCTCCGGACACCCTCCATGCCGGGTATACCGACAACATCAACCTGGGGGCGCAGTACCAGATCGACAAGGACACCCGAGTCGAAGTGAGCTACGTCGCCAACCGCGGTCATCTGCTGCACGATGGCAGCCTCTACTACAACGAAGCGAACCCCACAACGTTCTTCAACCTGATGAAGGCGGGCACAGAGTGGGGCTGGGTGTACGACTCCACCTCGGCGGGATGGTACGGCGTCAACTATCCGTATTCCGGGTTCAGCGACTACGCATTGAACGCCATCTCGCCTTATCCGCAACTCGGTGCGGCAGCCTACTGGATGCAGTGGCCGAACCTGTATGTGGTCGGGCTTCCCAAGGGGCAGTCGTACTACGACTCGATGGTCGTGGAGGTATCCCGCCGCGCCGCAGCCAACGTCAGCCTCGATTTCTCCTATGTTCTGTCGCAACAGAAGGGAAATACAACTGACAACTTCAGCGAGTCATACGGCTATGGCGGCATCCAGGACTACACCAACCTGAAGGAAGCGGCCAAGACGCTGACCGGATACGATCAGAAGCATACCTTCAAGGGCTATGTGGTCTACCTGCTGCCTTTTGGCCGCGGACAGCGTTTCCTGAGCAATGTCGGTCCCATCGTCAACGAAACCGTGAAGGGGTGGTCGCTCAGCGGCCTGGTACAGTATGCATCTGGTCCTCCCCTCACGTTCAACTCGGATCTCCTGGCAGCGTACGGTGTCTGGCCGGCGTATTCGACGCTCTATACGGACTACAATCTTTCGGGTTACAGCGGCAGCCAGTTCACTCCCAGCAAGTTCAAGACGAGCAACCGGTATTTCCCGACCAGCGTGGTCAGCAATCCGACGTGGGGCTCGCTGGGCACGGGCCCGGCGCGCATCGATACGCTGCGCGGGTTCGGCATCAAGAACGAAAACGCCAGCTTGCTGAAGTACTTCTACATGGGACACGACAACCGGTATCAGCTGCAGTTCCGGCTGGAGTTCTACAACATCTTCAACCGTCACACGTTCAGCGACCCGGTCACGGATCTTTCCAGTCCATACCTCGGCGAAGTGCTGAGTGTGGCAGGAACTCCGCGCAACGGGCAGTTCGGACTTCGCTTCCAGTGGTAAGGTTCCACGCGGGGTTGCAACAGGAAACAGGGAAACGAAATCTGGAGGGTTGTCCGGGATGAGAGTTGCAAACCGGCGCTGGTTTTGGCCGACAACCTGCATTATGTTGTTCGCTGTCATTCTTCACTCGACAGCGTCTTTGGAGGCGCAGGCAACTGCGCCTCCTCCTTTATTGCTGGGAACGTCATGGTATCCCGAGCAGTGGCCGGAGTCGAGATGGGACGCCGATCTGACTCTGATGCAACAGGCGGGAATCCGCGTAGTTCGGGTGGCGGAGTTCAGTTGGGGCAAGATGGAGCCGAGCGAAGGCCAGTACGACTTCGGCTGGCTGGACCGGGTGATCGATGCCGCGGCGAAACACAACATTGTGGTGGTTCTGGGAACACCGTCGATGGCGCCGCCAGCCTGGCTGACGCAGAAGTATCCCGAAGTGCTTCGTGTGGACGAAGACGGACACCGGGCGGAGCATGGGACGCGCCAGCAGTTCTGTTTTGCCAGCCCGAAGTATCGCGAGCTGGCACGCGGGATCGCGGAACAGATGGCGCTCCGGTACGGGCACAACCGGAACGTGATCGGCTGGCAGATCGACGACGAATACCGATTCCCGTCGTTCGACGCGGAAACCAAGGATCAGTTTCACGAGTGGCTGAAGGCGCGCTACGGCACACTCGACAACCTGAACAAGCACTGGAACGCGACGTTCTGGGATCAGACCTACACGGATTGGAACCAGGTGCCGATCTCGAGCGAGACGTACCACGTCGAAACCGGCAAAGGCAACCCGGGGCTGCTTCTGAGCTGGAAGCGATTTGTGTCGGACGAGTGGCGCAGCTACCAGAAGAACCAGGTTGACGTTCTGCGGGCGAATATCGACCCGCGCCAATTCATCACCACGTCGCTGATGAACTGGTTCAACGGGTTCGATCACTATGTGATCACCGAGGACCTGGACCTGGCGGCGTGGGATGTCTACACGGACGAGAGCGCACATCTGGACCCGATCCATGTGGGGGCCGGACACGACCTAACGCGCGGCTTCAAGCGCAAGAATTACTGGACCATGGAGACCGAGCCGGGTGTCATCTACTGGAAGCCGATCAACAATGCGATGGACCGCGGAGAGGTGCGGGCCGGGGCGTGGCTGGCGGTGGGGCACGGGTCCGACGCGGTTCTCTACTGGCAATGGCGCGCCGGACTGAACGGGGAGGAGATCTATCACGGGACCATCGTCGGCCCGGATGGAGAGCCGCAACCGATCTATCCCGAGATTCAGCAAATCGGGCGGGAATTCGCCAAAGCGGGACCGGCGCTGGCGGGAACGTCGGTCGACGCCGAGATCGCGATCGTTCAGTCCTACGACAGCCGCTGGGCGATCGAGATGCAGCCGCAGCATCGGGACTACGATCCAGTCGCGGAGCTGCTGTCGTTCTACGAGCCCTTGCGCCGCAGTGGCCAGCCAGTAGATATCGTTTCGCCGGAGGCGCCGCTCGGGAAGTACAAGCTGGTGGTTGCGCCTTCGCTGATGATTCTTTCCGACGCCATCGCCAAGAACCTGAGGGACTATGTGGAACATGGCGGGCACCTGGTTCTGGGACCGCGGTCCGGATTCAGGGACGAAGACTGCGCGCTACAGCCGCAACGGCAGCCGGGGCCTCTGGCCGATCTGCTAGGAGGCCGCGTCGAGCAGTATTACGCGCTGGAAAAGCCGGTTGCCGTCGAGGGAACGCTGGGCGATGGCGAAGCGAAGATCTGGGCCGAGTGGCTGCATCCGAGCGCGGGCGACGTCGAGGTCCTGGAGCGATACGGGAAGGCCAACACCTGGCTCGATGGCCAGCCGGCCGCAATCACCCGCAAGGTTGGCAACGGACGCATTACGTATATCGGCGCGTGGCTAGATAAACCGGTGGCGGAAGAAGCCGCCCGATGGATACTAGACACGAGCGGCGTGAAGCCGGTGCTGCCGGGGCTACCGGAGGGCGTCGAACTCGATGTGCGCCGCAGCGAGAATCAATTCGTCTACGTGCTGATCAACTTTTCGCAGACGGAACAGGCGGTTGCTTTACCCAGCGCCATGACCGACGTCCTGGAAGGTGGCAAGAAACAGAAAGTGACACTGCCGAAGTACGGCGTGGCGGTTCTTTCGTCAGCGGTCCCAAAGTAGGTTCATGCCTGGCGGATGGAGGGTCAGCCTCCGCAGTCTCGTGGACCCGGCTCGTTGAATTCGCGCCACGCGCCGCGCAACGATTCTCCGTTCGGACGCAGGCCCTGCGAGCAGTGGGGCTTATTGCCTGGTTCTCTCAATCGCAGCGGCGACTTCCTCAACCCCGTCTAGCACCCGCAGTTGAACGTTGAAGTTCTTCTCTTCGCCGGGCGACAGGAATTGCAGGCGCCCCGCCTCGCGTTCCGCGCGACGGCCGTCGGCGCGGGCGTTGCAAGGTTCGAGGCCGAGCACGTAATGGGTGCTCTGCGTGAGCTTCCACTCGATGAAGTGCGGCAGAGTGGCGGCCGAATAGGTCAGCTCGACGCCGAAATCCCGCGCCGTGTCGTTGCTGACGAGCACGACGGCTGGCCGGCCATGGTTATCGGGCTGCATGGTGTGGTAGTAGACACGCTCGCGCGCGTCGCCAGTGGGCGCGTCGAATACGTTCCAAGTGTCGAGATGACTGGCCGCAAGCTCGGTTCGTCCTTCCACTTTGGCCGAGGTTGCATAGAGACGGCTGCGTTCGTCGAGCAGCGGGAAACCAAAGTTCATGTGATAGATCAGCATGAGGGGAGCGGTCTCCGGCCCTTCGTTGCGCACCACATCGTTCCATTCGATGGCGCGCGAATCCAGCCGCGTGCGGATGGTGCGGTTGAGGAGCAGGTTGGGCCCGAATACGCTGCTCTCGCGAACGCTGCCTTCGACGGTCAGGAGCAACTCGTCTCCTTCCCATTGCTCGCGCCACAGGTAATGCTCGGCGGGCAGGTTCGACACCGGCCCGTGGAGCCCGGTTGTTTCTCCGGCGTCCTCCGACGGAACTCCCACCGCCGAGAGTCCGCAGGTAGTCAGAAGCCCGCCGGCGAAGGTCCTCAGCCATTGGATGTCGCGGCGGTCGTAGTAGGAAGGATGAGCGATGCCGGCGGGCGAGCGCCAGCAGAGCGATCGGCCCAGGTAGGAGGCCTCGACGATGTCCATGCCCCGGTCAGGCAGCACGGTGAAGTCGAGGCCAGCGGCAGTGCGAACGCGCAAAGCGGTAACGCCCTTGGCCTTTCCGTCGCAATACTCGTACCGTGTGATCCCGCCCAACTGCGCAAGAGAGCCGGCCTTCGCCAACAGCTCCTTCTTCGACAGCGTTCGTCCCCAGAGCCGCATCCGATCCACTCCTCGTCTGGTCTTGCGCAAAAAAGAGCACGGCAGCGAGGCCGTGCTCTCTTTCCTATTTGCCGGCTGCAACCGGCCGGTTGGGCACGCCGGGCACGTGGTGCGCGTACACTTCCCATCCGAGGTAGCGATGCAACGCCTCGGTGATCCCGGCTCCGGTGGCGCTCAGGCTGATGCAAACGTGGTGCTCGAAGTTGTTTTCGCACACGTAGCGCAACAGGTCCTGTAGAGACGGGATGTGCACCACGCCGATCCCGCCCCAGGTGGGAGCCGGATCCTTCAGCGACTCACCCTGGGCCACGTATGCCGTCAGCTTGCCGGCGACGTCGTCCGTGCTGAGGCGCAGAAACGTCATGGGCCCGGACTTGATGCGCCCTTGCAAGGTGCCCCAGGTGTTGCTTTCGAGCGAGGACAGCTTGAGCATGGCGTGCGTGTCCATCGAGGTCTGCCCGTCGTAGAAGTGCTTGGGGAAGTTCGAGCAGTGGAAGATGACGCATTTATCGTCGTCGTCCTCGTAGTTGTTGTTCCAGTCGACGATCGCGCTGGGCGTTCCCGATGCCAACTGCAGCGCGTACATTGAGATGGCGCCGGCAACATCCACTTCGCAAGCGCTGGGCAGCAGCCCGTTGCTCAACATGCTCATCATGGCGCAGGGCACGATCCCGAAATGATCCTGCAGCGCGCTCCAGCACTGCACGGCCACGCCGACGAATTGATTTTCTTTCGCCCAGTTCTCCACCACGATGTTGAACTTTGCCATCTTGACGAGCGAAGCAGCCGGGACATGCTTGGCGTCGGTGTAGTTCTGGATGGCCGTAACCTTCTCCTGCACTTGGGCGTCGCTGTCGCTCAGCTTTGCGATCCGGCCCAGAATGTCCGCCATGTCCGCGGTATCGATCGAGATGCCGGCATGTTCCAGCAGCTTCTCGCTGTAGCGGACGGAGTTGAAGGGGCCGGGGCGGCCGCCGACCTGGCCGAAGCGCGCGTTCTTCATGCCCTTCACCACGCGGCAGGTCACCGCGAACTGCTTCAGGTCCTCGTGGAAGAGCGGCGAGTCCAGCGCCGCCGTGTGCTTGGTGGTCAGCGTGAACGGGATGTTGTACTGCGTCAGGTTGGAGCAGACCGAGAACTTGCCGCAGAACGAGTCGCGGCGGTTGGCCATGGTGAAGAACTTCAGGCTGTCGGGGAACGCGTGAACCAGCACCGGGACGTTCAGCCCCGACATGCGGATTGCGTTGGCGGCGCCGCGTTCGTCGCCGAAGTTCGGCAGCGTGATCAGGATGCCGTCGATCTTGTCCGCATTGCGCTTGAACAGCTCGGCGCACGCCATGGCGTCGGTCAGAGACTCGACTGTGCCGAATTTCGTGTCTTCGGGCGTCAAACAGATGGCGTCAAATCCCAGTTTCTCCAGCAGCGCGAGGATTTCGACGCGGCCGTCGCGGGCCACGGCATCGGGAAAGATGCTGCGGTTGCCAACCAATACTCCGAGTGTCGTACGACTCATATTTGCGATCTCCTTGCCTCGGGCCTTGCTGCCGCGGCCGGCGTACTGTGGCCGAAGAGCCTGTTGCCGAGTTCTTTGTACTGCTGAAATAGTTCGCGATAGCGGCTTTGCGCCGCGGCGCGCGGTTCGAAAGTCTTGCCTGGCTTCACCATGGCGGCGATCGCTTCGTGCCAATCGCGATACAGGCCGGTGCCGACCGCGGCGCAGATCGCCGCGCCGAGCGAAGTGGCTTCGCCCGGAACTGCGATCACCGGACGCTCGAAGATGTCAGCCTTCAACTGCAGCCACGCATCCGACTTCGAGCCGCCGCCGACCGCGCAAAAGCGCTTCATGGGAATGCCGATCGATTGCAGGATCTCGAGGTTCCAGCGCATCTGGTAGCAGACACCCTCCATCGCGGCCTTTGCCAGGTGCTTTGCATCCATGGAGATGTCCATTCCAACGATGGCGCCGCGGGCATGGGGATCCATCCATGGCGTGCCGGTTCCCACCAGATAGGGGAAGAAAAACAGCCCGGTGGGCTCTGCCGGCAGATCGGCCGTCATCCGGCTATACGATAGGTCCGGCCGTTGCGCTGCGTCTCCGCTTCCCAGCACATTCCGGAGCCACTTCACGGCAATGCCCCCCGGCCCGTAGGCCAGCGTGAGGAACTGATCGGAGATGCTGTTCCGCTCGCAGGGCAGGTTGGCGGCCATCGTGGTTGACGTCACCAGCGGCTCCGTGGTCGGAATGCTCATGCACTCGAATGTTCCGGTTCCGTCAGCAACGTCACCTGGGCTGTCAGCTCCGGCGCCGACCACGCAGAAGGCCTGATCGTGCGCGCCGCTGCACCAGACCAGGCCGGGCGGGAGTCCCAATTCTCCGGCGATCTTGCTGCCGGCCGTACCCACCACGGTGCCGGAGGGCTGCACACGCGACAACCGATCGGAAGAAATCCCCGCAAAGTGAAGCACACGCTCGGCCCATTGATTGGTGTGCAGGTCGAATGCCATGGTGCGTCCCGCCAGGGGGCTGCCCATGACCGGCGTCATCCCGAGGCGGTGCAGAATATAGTCCTCGATGCAGACAAACCGCGCGGCTTCAGCGAATCGCCTGGGCTCGTTCTTGCGCAGCCACGCGATCTTGACGATCGTATACATGGGATGCGGCGTGAGCCCGACCTGCTGGTAAAGAGACTCTCTACCCAGCGCTTCGGCGAATTCTTCTGCCTCCTGCTCGGCGCGGGTGTCCATGTTCAAGATGATGTTGCCGAGCGCGCGTCCCTGCCGGTCGAGGGCGACAAAGCTCTCTCCGTGGCTGGAGATGCTGGCGCCGCGCAGAGGCACGCGAACCTGGCTGCAGACTGCCGCGATTGCCTTTGCGACAGTCTGCCAGAGCCGCTCCGGGTTGAGCTCGGCTCGACAGCCATCAATCTCTGCTCCGCCGATCTCGGACTGCGCTGCCGCCAACGAGGTTCCATCCTCGGAGTAGCAGGAGACTTTCAGTTCCGAAGAGCCGACGTCGATGGTCAGGAAAGCCACGCTCAGATGTTCCTTTATGATCGAAGATGCAAGTCTAGTGCGGTAAATAGAGGCATGTCAAGCCATAAATCGTTCACAAAACAACTTGATTAATTCACAAACGAATATCGACGCCAAAGAGAACCAATGCGCCGCCGCTGAGCGGATTCCTAAGGTTCTCTTTGGGCCGGAATCGCCGGTTTCGAGCGCCTACAAGGATGAGCGAGCGGTCGGCGCGGCCCGCAAGTTGTTGAATCGACGCGGGCGCATCCCGAGCTTGCCTCACTGCTGCGCCTGAGGCGGGCGATTCTGCATTGGCCCGCCGACAATCTGTTGAATGCCTGCCGCGAAAGCGCCGGGATGGATGGGGCCGTTCCAGCGTTTGACAATGCGGCCGCGTGGGTCGACAAGCAGCACGACCGGCACACTGGCGACGCCGAAGTTTCGGGCGATGGCGCAGCCGGGATCGGAGAGCAGCGGCACCGTCAGGCTCCAGTCGTAGCTCGTGTTGATCAAACTTTCGAGACTCGGCGTGGCGCGGGCCTGCGGACTGGCTTTGTCCGGCGCGGATGCCAGACTTGTTTCATCGATCAGGATGACGTCCACCCCGACGCCGCGATACTGATGGTCGGTGCTGAGCAGCATCGGCACGAGCGATCTGGATGGGTTGCCCGGGCCCCGGTCCGGTTGGGTCTGCAGGAATGCCAGGACCAGCGTTCGTCCTCGATGTTCTCGCAGACGGAATAGGCCGCCGCGAACGATCGACGCAGTGAAGTCAGGCGCGATCGCTGGCGCGGCGCTTCCGTGCACGGGGAGATTCGACTGTTGGCCGCGGCTGCGCGGGGCGCAGAAGCAAAGGAGGACGAGCAGCGCCACCGACAGCGATTTTGGCTGACCGGCGCCCGGTGCACGATCAAGGCGCGCCCGCCGATGGCATGGGCCGATCCGTGTGTTTGACGCCAAGAACATGAGTCACTCGCTCCAGCCAGTTCGGGACTATCGAAGTCTCCGGCTTCGAGTTTAACCGCCGATGCGGGTCGAGGGCACATTGCGGCCGATTTGGGATTCGATTCCGGCTGGCTTGCCTTTTGCGTCGATTTTGCCTATTGTGGAATCGGTAAGTTACAGATTCTATTAATCTCGCCGGTGCTCGATCCCTGTCGGGAGCCGCATTCGGCGAGATCAAACCTCCATACGAAGAGGGTTCAGCCATTCCATCCCACCAGCCAATCTCCTTGACGCCGGCGCGCGATTCGACTCCAGGTAGGCGAGAGCTTCCAGCCTGGCTCACTTCGTTTGAACCGCATCCGTTGTTAAAGAACGGGCACGCTCAAACCATCGCCGGCAACTTTCTTCCACGGCCTGCGTTTCTCCTGCAGACCGAGGCCGAGAATGTGGAGGTCGATCCTGCCGATGGAAGCCGTGTCCTTTGCCATTGTCACTGGCAGTCGGAGGCCGTGCGCGCGGAGCGCCTGACCGTGGTTCTGGTGCATGGACTCGAGGGATCGTCGGATTCCCGCTACGTTCGAGGCATTGCCGCGCGAGCGTTTGCCGCCGGGATGAATGCCGTGCGGATGAACATGCGCAACTGCGGTGGCACGGATGCGTTGACGCCGACGCTATATCACTCAGGCCGGTCAGGGGACGTGGGCGCCGTGGTGAGCCATTTCAGCGAGCGGTTTGGCCTGCGGCGCGTGGCATTGGTGGGGTACTCGATGGGCGGCAATCTAGTGCTCAAGCTGGCCGGGGAGTGGGGCGCGCGCCAGCCGCTGGCTGCCGTGGCGACGGTCTGCCCGGCGATCGACCTGGCCGCCGGCTCCGACGCGCTGCACGAGCCGGTCAACCGCCTCTACGAGCTCCGTTTTCTGCGCGGCCTGATGCAGAGGTTTCATCGCAAGGCGGCGCTCTTTCCCGCCTTCTATCGGGGATCCGTGATTGGGCCGGTGCGATCGATCCGCGAGTTCGACCAGAAGATCGTTGCGCGGTATTGCGGCTTCCGCGATGCCGACGACTACTATTACCGCGCCGCGAGCGCCCGCGTGATCGACGGCATCGCGGTTCCGACGCTGATTCTCTGCGCAGCGGACGATCCTTTCATCCGTCTAACCGCAGAGACCCGCGCGCGAATCCTGGCGAATCCGCACATCGATTTTGCCGAGAGCCGCCACGGAGGCCACTGCGCCTTCCTGGGGCGGCGATCCGCGGATGGGGTTCACTGGGCCGAGGCTGTGGTGGTCCGATACCTGCAGGCTGTCGTAGAGGATGCGGCCCCAAGCCGAGAGCCGCCCAAGGCGATCGCTTCACGGCTACAATAATGAAGAGCGTGGGCGAGTAGCTCAAATGGATAGAGCACCGGCCTTCTAAGCCGGGGGTTGTGGGTTCGATTCCCGCCTCGCCTACCATGCAGCCGAGCCGATGCCGGGCTCGCGACGGCCACTGTGTTCCCTTGTGCGCTTGCGCGCCGACCAATCTAGGCCGCGAAGAGCTTCATGAGATTTGCGTAGCTGATGGCGAGACTCTCGAGCGGAGAGCGGTCCGTCTGGTCCTGCTCCACGTAAAGACTCGAGATGTGGTTCTCGGCAGCGAGGCGCAGAATCAGCGGCCAATCCAGAGTGCCGGCGCCTACTTCGGCAAAGTGTGCGGAGCCAGGCCCGAGGTCGAATGAGACCGGCGCGTTCGGCTTTCGATCTTTCAGGTGCAGTGACTGCACGCGCGACCCGTATTTGCGCAGCATCTCGGCAGGATCGTGACCGGCCTGAGCAACCCAGTAACAATCCATCTCCCACTCCACAAGATTGGAGTCGGTATTGGCGATCAAGATGTCGAGGCCGGTCACGCCGCTGTACTCCACGAACTCGAGATTGTGATTGTGGAAGGCGAACCGCAGGCCGAGCTTGCTTGCCTGCGCGCCCCACTCGTTATACTGAGCGGCGACGCGCTTGTATCCGTCGGCCGAGATGGCAATGGCCCGTGGGATCAGGGAACAGACCATGCATTTGAGGCCCAGTTCTTTCGCGTAATCGAACCGGCTGCCGAGATCGTCGTACCCGAAGTGCCCGCTGGGCGCGGTGAGGCCGGCGTCGAGGATGGTCCGGCGCAGATCCCGGGCGGGTATCGAGTATTGCGACCAAATGGTTTCCACGGTCCGGTAGCCGATGCGGCGAATCGCAGCCAGCGTGCCCGGCAAATCCTTCTCGATGAGGTCGCGCACCGTGTAGAGTTGCACCCCCAGCGTACGATCCGCCTTTTCGCCAAAGGCGCACGGCGCCAAGGCCAGCGCGGCGAGTCCCACTGTATCCGCGGCAAACTCTCTTCGTGTCAGCATCGATGCCTCGATTCCCGGCTCCCCGCTTGTTGAGGAGCAGACTCATTCAAAATCTTACGCCTTAAGTAAAGTTCGGGACTCAACCGGCGGGGCACGCACCAAGGGGGCGCGCATCGAAGAACCTGCCGGATGAGGGACCTGCCGGTTCGGATCGCTTTGGGGTGTATCATTTTTAACTGCGACGGGCAGTTCTTCCATGAAATTCATCCTCCAGGCCGGTTTTCTGCTTTTGGCTGCAGTTCTGGCGGCGCAAGGACAAGCCTCGTCCGTATACGAACAGGGACGGGCAGCATTCGATGCGCGCCAGTATGCGGATGCCGCGATGCTCTTCGAGCGGGCCGAAGCCTCCGATCCTGGACACCCGGATGCCCTTCTATTCGAAGGCAAAGCGCTCGCCAACATTGGCCGCTTTTCAGAGGCTGACGAGGTTCTGCATCGCTTCTTGGTCCGTAGTCCGGATGTTGCGGACGCCCACTATATGCTGGGATTTGTTCTGCATCGCGAGAACCATCCCCAGGATTCCCTGGCCGAGTACACAACCGCGGCGCGCTTCAGTCCACCACAGTCGGATGACCTGAAGATTGTGGCTCTCGACTATGTATTGCTGAACGATTACCCCGATGCGATTCACTGGCTGGAACGGGCGGTCGCGATCGATCCGCAGAATCGGGAAGCCTGGTATGGGCTGGGCCGTTGCTACTACACACAGAGCCGCTTCACCGAGTCAGAACAAGCTTTTCAACATGTGCTGGCGCTGAAACCGGAGGATGTAAAGACGGTGACCAATCTCGGCCTCGTCTACGAGATGGAAAATCGCATCGACGATGCGGACCGGACGTACGGGAAGGCAGTTGCGCTGGCACGGACCAATCCGCGATCCGATGAGTGGCCCTACTTGAACTACGCATCGTTTCTGCTGGAAAACAGTCGCGCGCCCGAGGCCATTCCTCTGCTTGAGCAAGCCATCGGGATCGCGCCCCGTTGTGCGGATTGTCACGGGAAACTCGGAAGGGCTCTGGCCGCCACAGGCAAGCCCACAGATGCGATCGGGGAACTTCGCGAAGCGGTTGCGATTTCTCCCCAGGATCCGAAAATGCACTACGAGCTGGGTCGCGCTTACCGCGCGGCCGGGCAAATGGATCTGGCCAAAGAAGAACTGGCATTGAGCGCGAAGCTGTATGGAGCCAGAGCAACAGATGGGGTGAGGTGATGGGAAGGCTCATTTTGCCGGTTCTTGTGTTTTGTGCGATCCAAGGGCTCGCGCAGCAAAGCCAATCCCCTCCGCCTGCGGCACAGGATCTTGTCAGGGCCCGCGGCTTGGTAGCGGCGCATCAACTTCAACAGGCGAATGAGATCCTCTCCTCGCTCGTGCAAAACGATCCCGAGAATCTACCTGCGCTTCTGGAACTCGGCAAGGTCCAGGCAATGCAGAGGCTAAACGACGACGCCCTGAAATCCTTTGAGGCCGTGCTGGCCAAGCAGCCTGATTCCAAGCAGGCCCAGGACGGGGAAGTGAAGGCGGCAATCGCGGCCGCGCTTATCGAGCGGGGGATGGGCCAGGACGATAATGCGCTGATCGATCTGGAGCGGGCGAGAAAGTTTGTCCCCGATTCGCCGGAGTTGCTCAAGGACTTTGGCATTCAGGCGGAGAAGATGCACGTCTACGCGGATGCCGATGCAGCGCTGGCCAAGGCGCATCAGTTGGCGCCCAACGATCCGGTGATTCTCTATGCGCTGGCTCACGTGCAGACCGACGAGCAGAAGACGACCGAAGCGGAAGCCAATCTGCGGACATATCTGAAGATGCGCCCCAACGACGCCAGCGCGCACTATGGTTTGGCCCTGGTACTTCATATGCTGACGCGGAATGACGAGGCCAAAGCGGAACTGGAACGCTCGGTTGCATTGCAGCCCGCCCAAAGCGAGTCCTACTATTTGTTGGGTGAGATTGCGCAAGAATTGCACCAGGACGCCGAGGCGATGGCGGATTACCAAAAGGTGCTTGCTGTCGCACCGGCCCATGGAGGCGCGTTGGCGGAGATGGGGATGCTGTCCTATCGCGCCAAAGACTATGTGGCTGCGGAGAAATACCTGAAAGACGCAATCCTCTATGCGCCAGACTACGCGCCCGCGCATCAGTATTACGCCATGTTGCTGGCGCGCCTGGGCCGCCAGGAGGAATCGGAAAAAGAGTTGGCGGTCGCCAAGAGCCTTCGTGAGCAACAAACCAGACTGAGCCATGGGTATACGGTCAGAATTGTTCCGCAGTAATCCCATTAGGCCATGCGGGCCGTCGTTCACGGGAAGGCCAGCAAAAGTTCGTGCTTCCGCCCGACAAGTGGAGGTCTTTTTTCCACCCCGATCAGACACCGATTCAAGGCCTGCAGCCCTCTAAAGCCCTGCGGTTCCTCCGTGCTTCAGGAGAAAACATCCGAGAAAAACCATGCGATTTTCTCAGCGCAAGGATATTGTCCAGCGCCGGCCGAAGGCGCCGGCGTTTTGGCCGCAGCGATCACATATAATCACCACGAGGACATCCAGAAAGCGCTTTCTCCGTTTGGGCCGAAAACAGGGAAAAGCGTTGCTTCCTGTTTATGCAGACGGCCGGGAGTATGGATCGTGAAATTCCGGATAGCCAGGAATGAGAGGCGGCACAAGGGACTGCAATTCTCATCTTTATGCCGCGCGGCGATCGCCGCAATCGGCGTGGTTGCTGCTTTCGCGCCCTTCAGGGCGCTTGGCGCGCCCCTAGCTGGGATGTTTTCCATCCGGGCGCAGATTTCGTCGGCCGATGAGCGGATGTCAGGGCAAAGCGGAACCGGCCAGCAGGGCGGGATGGCGACGGGTGGTGCGCAGAAGGCGGAGTTCGACGAGCAGCATCGTCCGATCACTGCGGGCGGTTTCGTCAAGGCGGGCCCGGTTGTTTTTGTGGATGTCGCGGCGCAAGCGGGACTGACGGTGTGGTGCAACGTCACCGGCACTGCGGCGAAGAAGGTGATCGTCGAAGCCAAGGGCTCAGGCGTCTGTCTTTTGGACTACGACAACGACGGCTGGCTGGACATCTACCTGGTCAGCGGATCGACCTTCGATGCGCTGGCCGGGAAGGCTTCGCCTCCGCACGCGGCGTTGTTCCATAACAACCACGATGGGACGTTCACCGAAGTGACGGAGAAGGCCGGCGTGGGGAATGGCCGTTGGGGGCTGGGCTGTGCGGTAGGCGACTACGACAACGACGGCTGGCCGGACCTGTACGTAACCAACCTGGGTGAGAACCGGCTATACCGCAACAACCACGATGGGACGTTCACCGATGTGGCGGAGAAGGCCGGGGTGGGGCTGGGCAGCGCCGATCCCAACCTGGCGGTCGATCATACCGGGGCGACCTTCGGCGACTATGACGGAGACGGGCGGCTGGATCTGTTTGTGGCCGGCTATATCCGCTACGATTTCCGCAATCCGCCCGTCGCGGGATCAACGGCGGTCAGAGGCGCTGGCGCCTGCCAATACCGCGGCGTGGATGTGATGTGCGGTCCGCGGGGACTGCATGGAGAGCAGGACCATCTGTTTCACAACAACGGGGATGGGACGTTCACCGATGTAAGCGCGAAGGCTGGAGTGAGCGATCCCTATGGGTATTACGGCCTGGGGGCGCTCTTTGTGGATGTGAACAGGGACGGCAAGCCGGACTTGGTGGTGGCCAACGACTCCACGCCGAATTTCCTTTACATCAACAAAGGCGACGGCACATTCGACGATCAGAGCTTTCTGAGCGGTTTCGCGCTGAATGGAGACGGCCGCGAGGTGTCGAACATGGGTCTCGCCGCGGGCGACTACGAGAACAACGGTCACATGGACCTGGTGAGTACGGACTTCTCCGACGACTACGATCTGGTCTTCAACAACGACGGAACGGGGAACTTCACCGACGTCAGCTACCAGGCCGGAGTGGCTGTGCCCACGGTGCCGTTTGTGGGTTTTGGCGATGGCTTTCTGGACTACGACAACGACGGGTGGAAGGACCTGCTGATCGTCAATGGGCACGTATATCCGAAGGTCGACGAGCATCCGGACTGGGGGATGAGCTATGCGCAGCGTTCGCTGCTGTTTCACAATCGCGGCAACGGGAAGTTCGATTTGATGCCGGCAGTGGAGGGGAGCGGGCTGGCGGTGGTGAGCGTGAGCCGGGGCGCGGCCTTCGGTGATTTGTTCAACGACGGGAAGATCGACGTGGTGATCAACAACCTGGACGGAGTTCCTGTACTGCTTCGGAACGTGAACCCGGACCATCACCACTGGGTGGAGTTGAAACTGGTGGGCGGTGCGGGATCGCCGCGGGACGCGGTTGGAGCGACGGTGTATCTGACGGCCGGCGGGATGCGCCAGCGCGGGGACGTTCTGAGCGGGGGCAGCTATTTATCGTCGAACGACATGCGGGTACATTTTGGATTGGGGGATGCGGGTTTCGTGGACGGGGTCGAGGTGCATTGGCCGAGCGGCGCGGTGGAGAAGCTCAAGCTTCCGGCCTTGGATCGCATCTACACGGTGGAGCAGGGCAAGGGGATTACCGACGAGCTCTGCATAGCTTGCACAACGGACAAGGAGAAGAAGTAGCGTGTTGGGGAGAAATCGCAGGTGGGGACGGTCGGTTCTGGTTTTTGCGGCATCAGCTCTGATGGCGATGCCCGGAACCCAATACGCACAGGCGCCGCCCGACTCTTCGGAAGTCGTGCCGGCAGGATTTGTCGATCTGACCGCGCAGCTTGGAGTGAGTTTTCTCCACCAGGCGCCGCATAGTTCCCGCAAATACTTGCTCGAAACGATGGGTTCGGGTGTGGCGTTGTTCGACTACGACAACGACGGCCGGCTCGATATCTATCTCGTCAACGGCGCTCCTTTTGGCGACTTTGTGCCCAAGGGAACAATTCCCCAGAAGACGGATCCAAAGTATTGGAACCGCTTATATCACCAAAAATCCGACGGAACGTTTGAAGATGTGACGGAAAAGGCGGGCCTGCAGGGTGTCGGCTACGGGATGGGAGTGGCTGTCGGCGATTACGACAACGACGGATACGAGGATCTTTACGTAACGGCGCTGGGCGGGAACAAGCTATATCACAACAATGGCAACGGCACATTTACCGATGTGACGGAGAAGGCGGGAGTAGGCGGCAGCGGATGGTCTTCTTCGGCGGCGTGGGTGGATCTGGACGGCGACGGTTACCTCGACCTCGTGGTTCTGCGCTATGTCCAATGGGATTGGGACGATCTGTGGTGCGGCAACCAGGATAACCGCGGCTATTGTCATCCCGACGTTTTTCAGCCAATTTCCATGCTTGTTTACCACAACAACGGCGATGGGACCTTTACCGAGGAAGCTCACAAACTGGGACTCGACAAACCGGCCAAGGCATTGGGAATCGCGATTGCCGACTACGACCGAGACGGACACCCCGATCTGTTTGTCGCCAACGATTCCATGGTTGAGTTTCTATTTCATAACAAGGGCGACGGCACGTTCGAGGAAGTGGGTCTTGAGGCCGGAGTGGCCGTGAATGGCGAAGGTGGCACCTTTGCCGGAATGGGCGTCGATTTTTCCGATTACAACAACGATGGCTGGCCCGACCTGGTGATTGGCGACCTTGCCAATCAGATGTATAACCTCTATCGGAACTCGGGCGATGGCAGCTTTACCTTCGATAGTTTTGTGTCAGGCATGGCCGGGATCACGCTGCTTCATTCCGGGTGGGGCATGCGCTTCATGGACTATGACAACGACGGCTGGAAGGATCTGCTCATCGCGCAGGGGCACGACCTGGACACCATCGAAAAGAGCTCTCCGCAGCTTCACTACCGTGAGCCCATCATGGTATTGCGCAATCTCAAGGGGAAGAAGTTTGTCGATGTGGGGCCGGTCTCGGGGCCTCTTTTCCAAGAACATTGGGTCGGGCGTGGGCTGGCGATCGGCGACATCGACAACGACGGATTGCTGGACGCGGTTGTCAGCGAGAACGGCGGTCCGGCGCACATCCTGATGAACAAGACTGTGACCGCGAATCACTGGATTGGATTCAAGCTCGTTGGTCACAAGAGCAATCGGGACGGAATTGGAGCGGTGATCAAAATCGAGACATCTGGCGGGCCGCAATGGTATACCGTTACGACGGCTTCGAGCTACCTTTCGTCCGGTGACGTGCGCGCGCACTTTGGCCTAGGTTCCGACACGCAGGCGAAAACGGTTGAGATCCGCTGGCCCAGCGGCATCGTTCAGACGTTGCGCGATGTAAACGGCGGACAGTATCTGAGGGTCGACGAACCAGTATCGGGAACCACGCCCGTTGCCGGTGGGGCGGCGAAATGAAGGCGCTGGCAGCTTGAGAATTCGCGTAAGAAGGAACCGATGCGCCGGGGACCACAAGGATATGCGAGGCCGACGGCCCACATTCTCGACGTGTCTCCTTCCAATGCCGTAGACTTTGTGGACATCGCCGCAGGACAGCGCACGAGCAATGGCGGCCATCGCGTGTTGACGCTCGACGGCCAGTTGGTCTGATGATGGAACGGCAGTGGGGAGGTTGTATGGTCACTTTGCGCGGACGATTGGCCCTCAACAAGCAAGAGATTTTGGCGGTCGCCCTTTGCGTGGCTTTGCAGGCCGCTGGCGGCACGGCCTTATCGGGCCAGACCCACTCTCAGGTTGAGCCGTGGCAGATCGACTTCCAACGAGGAATTCAGGAACTGCAGGCCGGGCAATTCGGCGACGCAGAGAAGGACTTTCGCGAAGTAGTTCGCCTTCGGCCCGCGTTTGCTCCAGGGTATCTGAATTTGGCGTTGGTTGTTTCTTCCGAGCAGAGGCCCCAGGAAGCGGTCGAGCTGCTGAATCACGCCATCGGATTGGATCCGACCTTGCGCGGCGCGCGGCTCTTTGCGGGGATTCAAGAATACAAGCTCGGGAATTACGCTTTGGCCGTAGAGCATCTGAAGAAAGCGGTGGCGGCTTTTCCGAAGGACCCGCAGGGATGGATGTGGCTGGGAATTGTGGATCTCGCGCTCGGACACTCCCGTGAAGCGGCGGCGGCCCTCGATAAGGCGGCGGATCTGGATTCCAAGAACGTCGACATCATGTACCACCGTGGCCGGGCGCATATGGAGCTTTCCAAAGATATTTACGAGGACATGCTGAAAGCCGCGCCAGATTCCTGGCGGGTTCATGAGGTTCTGGCTCAGGCCTACGACGAGCAAGGCAATCCGACCCAGGCAGTGCTGGAATTCAAGCATGCGATCGAGGTCGCTCCAACCGAGGGCGGGCTCCACGAATCGCTGGGCGACGATGAGTGGCAGCTAAACGACCTCGATGCCGCTCGCGCCGCATATGAACGGGAGACAGTCATCGATCCGAACAACGCGAGCGCCATATACAAACTGGGTGCGGTGCTGGTTGAGCAGTCCCAGCCAGAGCAGGCCATCCCATACTTCAAGAAGGCTTTGGCGCTGAATTCCGGGATGTACCAGGCGAATTTCTGGCTCGGACGGGCAGAGCAAGCAATGAGCCTGGACGCGGACGCGGTAAACGATTTCACAACTGCCGCCACGCACCCTGGCGTGGACTCGGCCACCGCAGAAACCGCTTGGTATCACCTTGCCCAGCTCTACCGGAAGCTGAACCAAAAGGACAAAGAACAGCAGGCGATGCAGGAATTCAGGGAGCTTCGCGCGAAGTCCGATGCGGAGAAATCCCAGCTTCTGAACGAGAAGAAGAACAGCCAACTGGGGCATGACCCCGGGGTGCCGGCAATTCGTTAATCATTGATATGAAATCAGATAACGAACGAAGAACGAGCGCGTAGCTCGGCTCTGGAGCCGCCTGAGGTTCAGCTGCGGGGCGCTTTTTCTTGAACTGCGCTTGCTTCCAAAGTAGGCTTCGTATTCTGCAGACCGGACGCACACACTCCATCCCAGAAGAAGAAACCCAAAAAGGCTTGACAAGGCTCATCCGAAGGTTGTAGTGTGCCTTCCATAGTTCAGACGACAAGAGGCAGCGCTCGGGAAAACGTATTCCGCGAGACCCAAAGCCTCTGAGATCGCTTTCTGCGGATTTTGAACCCAGAAAAGCGAATCTGCATCACCCTTCTTTCAAAGTAAGCGAACGTGTGAATTGGTCAATTGACTGGTGCAGGTGTAGTGCGCCTGCGTCACAACTTCAGATCGACCTTCAACAGGAGGATCATGATGCAACAATTTCGTTTTTCCCGGGCGAGGAGGGTATCTGTAGTCCTTTTCGCCTTGTGTCTTGTGGCCAGCCTGGCCGGCTGGACGCATGCCTGGGGACAAGCCAACGAAGGCGCAATCGCAGGCACGATCGTCGACGCAACCGGAGCCGTGGTTGCAAACGCCCAAATCACTGCGGTAGGCGAGAACACCGGAGTCAAGTACCACGCGACATCGACCGCGGCCGGTGTTTACAACATACCGAGTATGGGGATTGGCCCTTACGACGTCACGGTGACGGCGGCGGGCTTCAAGAAGCAAGAGCAAACCGGTGTTGTGGTGCAAGTGGGCACAACGACGGCGCTCACTATCAAGCTTCAGGTCGGAGCTGCGACTGAGACTGTGGTCGTTGCCTCGAATGCTCCCAGCCTGGAGACAGAAACCGCCGATATCGGTGTTGTGATGTCGGAGCAACAAACGCTCGATCTCCCCCTGCCTCTGGGCGGCGCTGTCCAGTACATGCGCGAGCCGGAATCGTTCGTTTTCCTGGTGCCGGGCACGGTAGGTCCGGGGACATCGGGTGGCAGCGGCGGCACGTTCGAATCGAAAATCAACGGTGGGCAGGGGTACTCGACCGAAGTTTTGCTGGATGGGTCGAGCACGTACCGTTCCGAGAACGGATCCTCTTTCTCCGAGACGTCTCCATCGGTCGATGCTCTGTCCGATTTCAAGCTCACCACCTCTACGCTGCAAGCCTATATGGGTCGCACCACAGGCGGCATCGAGAGTTTTAACACCAAGGGCGGAACCAACAGTTTCCACGGCAATGCGTACGACATCATCGCCAACACCGATTTCGACGCCAACAACTGGGGGAACAACCTGGCCCTGGCGCTGATCAAGAGCGGCGCAAGAACAGGATTGTCGTCGTCCAACTATCAACGAGTCGCCGACAAACAGAACGACTATGGCCTGACTTTTGGAGGGCCGGTTCGGATTCCCTATCTCTATAACGGTCACGACAAGACCTTCTTCTTCTTCTCCTGGGAGCAGTTCAAAATGTCCTCGGGCGGAGTGAGCACGATAACCGTCCCGACCGATGCCGAACGCAGCGGAGACTTCAGCTCCTTGCTGACCACAACTCAAGTAGGCACCGACCCCTGCACAGGAAATCCGATTTACGAGGGAGAGATTTTCGACCCCAACACCGAGACGACCGTCGGCTCTACCCTTTGCCGCACGCCCTTCAGTGGAAATAAGATTTCCAGCGGGTACACGGCAACTGGTGGAAGCTCCACAATCGGCCAAGCGATCATGTCCTACATCCCGAAGGCGCAAACCAGTGGTCTGACGGACAACTACACGTATTCGTACGCCTTCCCGACGCTGGCGACTTCGATGTCGGTTCGCCTCGATCAGAACCTGAAGAACAACCAGAAGACGTATTTCACGTACAACTCCCGCGATAACGTCCGGCTTTCCACGACCCCCATTTGGCAAAACGCGGCCGGCGATGGCAGGCATCAGAACTTCTTCACCCATTACATCCGCTGGGGGTACGACGTTCCCATCGGCACCACGATGCTGAATCACCTGAATCTCGGTTACAACCGCACCAACAGTATGAACACCGGCGCGGCCGTCCGCTACGGCGGGAATTACGACGACAAGCTCGGGATCGCCAATGGCGGTAATGGCGGCGGGCGCACGTTCCCGAACGTCAATTTCAGCGACGGTAAGTGGACGTCATTTGGCGACAGTGTCGACGGCGATACGATCGACAACGGCTACCGTCTGAACGAGGCTGTTGACTGGATCAAGGGCAAGCACTCGTTCAAGTTCGGCTGGGACTACCGCTACCAGGTCTTCGACCCGATCAACACTGCGAACCAAAGCGGAACGCTGGATTTCAGCTCTTACACGACGGCTGGAACCGTGGCGACCAACTCCACGAGCGGCTTGGCCGAGGCCAGCCTGTATTTGGGCTTGATTGGCAACGGCACGTCGACAACTGCCTACGCAACGCAACCCAAGTGGGTTTATTCCTACTGGGCGCTGTTTGCGCAGGACGATTGGAAGATCGCGCCCCGGCTTACCATCGACTACGGCTTCCGCTACGACGTCGATGTGCCCCGGCGGAACACGAAAGACAATACATCCGACATCGACCTGGATGCCCCGAACTCGGGCGCTGGCGGCCTGCCCGGTGCGCTTGTCTTTGCCGGTATTGGCGCTGGGCGCACCGGCGTAACCGGCGAAACATGGGCAAAAACCTGGCGGCACGATTGGGGCCCGCGTCTGGGCTTCGCATGGACACCCAAGCTGCCCGGCAACTTGAGCGACAAGACCGTGGTGCACGGCGGCTACGGAATCTATTACGCAGCACTCACCATGGCGGATTTCGGCGGGGATATGCTCACGGGCTTCCAGGCCAATCCGTCCTGGAGCAACGGCGACAACTTCGATCCAGCCTTCAACCTGGGCAGTGGATTCCCAGCCTATGCGGCGCCGCCGAATCTCGATCCGACCCAGCTGAACTACGGGTACCCGGCTTATGTTGCTCCCGATCACGGCCGTCCAGCCATGATCCAAAACTGGAGCTTCGACGTTCAGGAGCAACTAGCCAAGGATATGCTTCTCGATGTCGGTTATGTTGGGGAGCATTCAACACACCTGCACTCCGGATTCGACGCCACGAACTCGATGACGCCGGGTAATCTCTCGTACGGATCGTTGCTTGGCGATTCGATCACCTCTACCGCGGCCGTCGCGGCAGGGTTTACGCTGCCGTACTCTTCTTATCCAACCGGCAACAGCGTAGGAAACCGCCTCCGCCCCATGCCGCAGTACTACAGCTTCAACACCGACTGCTGCCTCGAGAATCGCGGCCAATCGAGCTTCAACGCACTGGAAGTCTCCGTCCAGCGGCGTTGGCGCGACAGCCTGAACCTCCTGGCGTCCTACACCTGGTCGAAGACACTCACCGACGCAGACAGCGCGCTGCCGTATTTCGCCAGCTCGCAAGGCGGCGGATCGATTCAGAACCCTTTCAACGACAAGGGCGAGAAGGCGCTGAGCAACCAGGACCTCCCGCAGGTGCTGGTCATCAGCTACATCTACCAACTGCCGTTCGGCAAGGGGAGAAAGTTCCTGAACCAGAACAAGGTAGTGGACGAGGTGGTTGGGGGCTGGCAACTTGGCGGACTCCACCGCTATCAATCGGGCCAGCCGATCTCCTTCGGCGATCCAGAGACGGCGCCTGGCTTCGATGGACAACTTCGTTACAACCGCGTGTCCGGCCAGTCATTGGGCAGCAGCTTTAAGAACGGCTTCAACCCGGCAAAGCAGCCCGAGATCTTCGGCGGCACGGCCGATGAATACAGCACCTCGAACCCCAACCCGTACCGGTACTTCAACTACGCAGCGCTAACCGATCCGAATTCCTCTACGCTCGTCAGTTCGCGAGGCACGTACATCTTCGGGAATATGACGCGCACAACTGGCGAGATCCGCAGTTTCAAGTACCTGACGGAAGACTTCAGTATGATCAAACGCTTCCCGATTATTGAGGGAGTGAAACTCGAGCTCAAGGCAGAGTTGATCGATGCCTTCAACCGTCACATCTTCAACAGACCGGACACCGATGGGCCATCTGATGCCTTCACCTTCGGCTACGTCAACCCGACAGCAATGGACAACGGCAACATCAACGGCGAACCCGGCGATGGCGGCCCACGCAGAGTCCAGTTCACCCTGAAGACGGAGTTCTAGCCGTCTTTGCCTCCACGGATGGGGGGCGCCCGTCAACCGGACGCCTCCCATCTCCTTACAAGCCCCGTCAAGTGCGGCGGGGTTTGTTGTTGCACCGAAAAATACAAGGCTGCGCGGTTGGGGCGGTGTGGGCTTGAGAGCAATCGGCCTGCGCCGCATACGGCTGGGGTCCGCGTTGCCTTCACGGCTATCGATCTCGATCCGCAGTCCTAAGAATCTCAAATCCGGCTATGTAGCCGAGGGTAGAGCAATAGCGGTGGATAGCAGACTCCGTGTTTCGATGATCGAAACGCGGAAGCAGAGAACAGTTGCTGGCTCCGCGTACTCTATCGCGCGGCGATTTCATGACCGGGAAGACCACAATGCGGACGATCGCTCTCATTCTTACCTTACTGACAATTGCTGCCGCCCCTGCGGCCTCGTGCCAAAGTCCACAACCCCTGAAGCTGAGCGGCGACTATCCATTCACCCACGACCCGTCTATCGGCAGGGAAGGAGACAGCTACTACGTTTTTGCGACAGGGCTGGCTCCCGGTGGAGGCCAGTTCGCCATCCGCTGCTCCCATAACCTGACGGAGTGGAGACTTTGCGGCCAGGTCTTCAGGGAGATCCCGGCATGGATTCGCGCGGCCAGCCCCAGCACCAAGGAGTTGTGGGCGCCCGACATCTCCTTCTTCCATGGAAAATTCCACCTCTACTACGCCTATTCTGCGTTTGGAGTGAACACATCGGGCATTGCGCTGGCCACCAATGAAACCCTCGATCCCTCCAGTCCCAAATACGCATGGAAAGACGAAGGATTGGTGCTGAAATCGTCGAAAGCCGACAACTTCAACGCCATCGACCCGAACATCGTGCTGGATGAGAAGGGGCAGCCCTGGCTCAGTTTCGGCAGCTTCTGGAGCGGGATCAAGATGCGCCGCATCGATGCGGCTACCGGCAAACCCGATGCGGCCGACTCGACCCTCTACTCGCTGGCGTCGCGCGTTCAGCCCGAAAATGCCGAGCCCGCCAAGCCCGGTCTACCGCCGGATTGGGAAGCCATCGAAGCTCCGTTCATCGTTCATCACGGCAGCTTTTACTATCTCTTCGTTTCCTTCGATCTTTGCTGCCGCGGCATGCAAAGCAACTATCGCACCATGGTTGGCCGGTCGCAGCGCGTTACCGGGCCGTACGTCGATGCCGAGGGCAAGCCCATGGTGCAAGGCGGCGGAACGGAACTGCTCAAGGGCAATGGGCGTTGGCTGGGCCCGGGAGGCGAATCCGTCCTGACGAGACCCGAGGGCGACGTTATCGTCTTCCACGCCTACGACGCGGTCACCGGCAAGCCCGCGCTCCAGGTCTCTACCCTTACTTGGGACAACGGCTGGCCTCACGCCGCGCTGGGAACGGAAGGCGAGGCCAAATAGGCGCGCCTGTCCGACATGTCCGGAGTCTGGTTCCTGCGACTCGCCAAAGCGCGCCGTGACGGCTTCCCGCGTTTTGTCGCGGTAGCCCATTCAATGGAAATCTGAATGCAACGCCGACTGCCGGAGGCGCCCGCAACGCCGCCACGGCTGGCGAACGGGCCATCCGGCGAAGCTGACCGGACAGCCACCTCGACTCTGGAACCGCTCTCGGTGCTGGAGGTTCCTTCGCAGCGCACGTTGACGGGAGCAGTGTAGTGGGTATTCTGCGCGCCAGGAATGAGATATGGAAGGATGAACACACCCCCTTCGCCCGCGCCGCAATAGGCGACCTTGGTCAGTGTGCATTGATGAATTTCGTCAACCGCGATAAGTGCGCCGAAATTGTGAGTGGTATTCCCCGTTGTGCCGCCAGAACTTAGCTGCTTCCGCCACAGCCAAGCAGCCGCCCCGGCGCGATGCCTACGCGAATCCTCGCCTAACCTCTCCGGAAAGAATCCGCAAACCGCAAAGAACAGCCCCACCCCTATAAAAGCAGCGCGGCGGCGTAAGCGAACCGCCGCGCTGTTCGAAAACCGGACCCTCCATCAATCGCGTCCGGAAAAAAGTCAAATCAATCGTCGATCTTCAGTAGGAACTGGGAAACGCACCCACATCGCCAGCAGCGCACGCGCCCGACATTCCGGTGTTCCAGGAGAGATCTTGCTGCGCCTCGATCGTCCCAGAGTGCCATCGATGTAGAGTCGTGCCTCCTGAGCAACCGCTGCGCGCGTACCCGCCGTTGGCTCCGTGGTGGCGCGACGACCGAAAGCCTACAGCGATGGCATCATTGCCAGCACACGGCGCCAGCACTCGGCAGGCCTTTGCCAGGGTGCGTAACGCCGGACCTATTCAAGCGCACCGGGATTTGACCACCTGAGTCCTGCACCGCACAACGCTATTAACGGCGTATCGCCCGTTACGCCCGTTTAACCCGTTCGAATATAATGATTTATAGTCGTCATGCTGGCCAGAATTCGAGCCCGCCAAACGGCTGTTAAGCGCATCGAGAACGACATTCCCGGTGGTATAGTAGGGGAAATGAGGTTCGCCCTCGTTCGTTATGTCGGGATCCGTTACAACTCCATTCGGTGAGCCGGATGTGCTAGAGCAAGCACAGATCGCGTTGGTGCATAAACACCTGGAGGAGGTCCTGGCAAGCCATGCCTTCAACGGAAGCCGGCGTACGCAGGATTTTCTCCGCCTCATCGTCGGGCACGCTTTGCAAGGCGATATCGACAACTTACGAGAACGGATGATTGGAACCGAGATGTTCGGCCGGCCGGTCGGCTACGACACGGGAAGTGATTCCGTGGTGCGTGTGAGGGCCAGCGATGTCCGAAGAAGGCTAGCGCAGTACTACAACGAGTCCAAAGACGAAAAGCCCGCCGTCCGCATCGAGCTTCCGAGCGGCTCGTATGTGCCCAGGTTTTACTTTGAGCCGACGCAGGACTCCCCGTTCGCCGGAGCTGAATCTTCCGCTTCCCTTTCCGGGATCTCTCAATCGCAGCCGAAAGACGGGCATAATTCCGCTTTCCCCGCAGGCGCAGAGCGAAATGCAGGATTGCGTCGCAAAAGGGCGCAGCGAACGACCGTTCTCATCACCGGCGCCGTGTTTTGCACAATTCTCCTGGCGGCCGGATACTTCGGACTGCACAAATGGCTAGGCGATACGAGTGCACGCCAGGGAATTCACTCGATCGCCGTCCTGCCGCTCGAGAATCTGTCTGGCGACCCGGAGCAGGCTTACTTCGCCGACGGCATGACCGAGGAGCTAATCAACGATCTTGGCAAGGTGTCGACGCTGCGCGTTATCTCTCTCACCTCTTCGATGAGCTACAAAGGCACCAAAAAGAAACTCCCAGAGATCGCTCATGAACTGACTGTTGAAGGAGTGGTGGAGGGGGGTGTTTTGCGCGAGGGGAACCGGGTGCGCATCAGCGTGCAACTGATCGATGCCCGCTCCGACCGCCCCATCTGGACCCAGACTTATGTCAGGGATCTGACAGAAGTTATGGCATCGCAGGGCGACTTGGCGCAGACCATCGCCGAAGAGATTCGGACAGAAGTTACTCCTCAGGAGCAAGCGCGGCTGGCCGGAAAGCATCCCATCGATCCCGAAGCGCAGGACCTGTATCTGCACGGGGTCTTGTTGCGCAACGCGGACGACTGTCAAAGCGCGATTCGATTCTTCGACCAAGCGATCGCAAAGAGTCCCGGCTACGCCGAAGCGCATGCCGCATTAGCCAGTTGCTATGGCCTGATGGGCGAAAACGGGCGCATGAACTATCAGGAAGCATTCTCGCTCCAGAAGGCCGAGGCGCTGAAAGCGATTGAGTTGGATGACTCGCTGTCGGAGGCGCACGCAGAACTTGCCAATGCAGCAATGACCTTGGATTGGGACTGGCCTACCGCCGAGGCGCAATTCCGCCGGGCATTGGAGCTCAATCCTAATTCGGCATCCGGCCGCCAGAAATACGCGTTCTATCTGATCCGTACAGGGCAACCCCGCGAAGCCCTCGTGGAGATGGAGAAGGGCGTCGATCTCGATCCGGTCTCTGGAACCTCATTTCATGCCGAAGGCTTTATCTACTATTTTTCCCGCCAATACGATCGCGCGCTTGATGTCACGCGAACCGTACGCGGACTGAAGATCAATATCTCGGACTGGAATTTTCTGCTCGGCGATATCTATGCGGAGAAGAAACAGTATGCGGATTCGATTACGGCCTTTCTTAACTCCGGGAGAGATCCGTATACCTTGGGGCATCTGGGCAATGTATACGCTCGCGCCGGCCAGGAAAGTAAGGCCCGAGAGTTGATTTCCCGCCTCGAAGAAAACGTTCGAGCTCAGGGCGTAGGAAGGTACGAGATCGCGCTCATCTACATCGGTCTGGGCGAGAAGGGCAAGGCATTCGAATGGCTGGAGGAAGCCTATCGCGCGCACGACGTGGGATTGGTTTATCTCAAGGTCGACCCTTGCCTCGACCCCTTGCGTTCCGATCCGCATTTCGAGGATCTGTTGCGACGGGTTGGCTTGATGCAATAAGGAGTTGGGGTGGCCCCGGTTGTTTGAACGGATTTCGTTCTCCCCCGGAAGCAAGAGCAACTCTACCTTGCGGTTTGCCCTCAACCGCTTCAAGAGATTTCCGTCCCGATGCTGGAAGCAGGGCTGTGCATCGGTTAGGCGCGGCATCTGGAGTGGTCAGACATTACCTTGGCGCGGGTCAATGGCGTCCGATTCGGATTTCTGAGTGTGAGGGAAGGCAAGAGCAAGAATGCCCGCCGGGTTATTCCGCGCACAGACCGGGCGGCGGCCATGCTGCGAGAACGGGAAGAGTCCAAGCACGGCGGGTTTGTATTTGCTGACCGGGACGGCAAGCCGTACCTGGGGCACGTCCATCAAGCGTCTGCGCCGGGACGTTTGCGCTCCTAAGGTCAAAGGGAAGCGCCGTCAGATCTTCCCCGCTGATTTCGTGCTCCACTCTCTACGCCATACAATGCTTACAGGGCTCGGGGAATCGGGAGTGGATGCTTTCGCCCTCAAGCGGATTGCGGGGCATAGCAGCATCGTGGTTTCGCAGCGGTACATCCAATCGACACCAAAGGCAGTGGAGCGGGCCTTCGAGCGGCTCGAACTGTCCGGCGGTTTTGGTGCAATCGAGCCGAATCGACTGCCACCCGCTGCAGTATCCGCTACACTGACACGGGCAGCGGCTGTAAATCATCGATGGGCCTGTAGCTCAACGGTTAGAGCAGGGGACTCATAATCCCTTGGTTGGGGGTTCAAATCCCTCCGGGCCCACCAAAGGAAAGTTCCCCAGACGCGGGGATCGATTTGTCCGGATGAGGCGGCCGGAATCTTCAGACGATGCCAGACGGTCGTGCCTTGTGCGGTTCCAAGGTGTCTTCTGCGCCGAGGCTCGGACTCGCGGCGGCGAGCCGGCAAACAGGATCGCAAACTCCACCGCTCAACAATCCGACGAACAGGCCGCGAAGAAGCCGGACTGGAAAACTAGGCCAGCGCCTGATTCACGTTGTCGATGGCCTCGTCGATCTCCGCGATGCTCTTGTATCCGACCGTGACGCAGTCCACGCCCGCGTTCTTGAAGGCGAAGCGCATGGCGGCCTGGCGATCGGTGCGATTGGTGAAAGCGCCAGCTCCAGCCAATTTCATGCTGATGACGCCCAAACCGGCGGAACGCGCCTCACGGACATGCGTGACCACCTCACTGACGTTGCCGGGGGCGTTCCAGTCGTCGGTCTCGTTGTCCATCTTGGCGCCGGTGTGATTCACGCGGATCATGGCGATTTGGAGCCACCTGGTTCCGGGGACCTGGCGGAGCGCAGGCAAGCCGTGCACCGACGCGCCATGGGTCATGATGGTTTGTCTGTGCTGGGCCTCGAGAATCGCGTCCTGCCACAGCTGGGTCTCGTTCGGCCAATTGCCGTCGTGCTGCCAGTGGAGCAGCATGATGTCGAAGTAATCGGTGTTGCTGTTGCGGCGCAGCTCGTCGAGCTTCTTGAATGGATCGATGCCGTCGACGGTGGTCACCTTCGACATCAGCTGATAGCTGTCGCGCGGGATTCCTTTGAGCGCTTGGCCCAGCATCTGCTGCGACAGGCCGTAGGATTCCGAGGTCTCGAAGAAGCGGATGCCGCGGTCGTATGCGTGGCGGACGAGCCGCGTGAATCCTGCCTGGCCCAACTGCTGCTGGACAAGGCCATTATTGGTTCCCGTGCCAAATGCGAGCCGCGTAACTTTTACGCCGGACTTTCCCAGCGTCACCAGATCGGATGCTGTTGCGCGCTCGGCGAGCAAGGGCAGGCCGCCGACGCCGGCGAGCGCGCCTGCGGCCGCGCCGGACTTGAGAAAGTCTCGTCTGGAAATTCGTGCCATAGGGTTGACCTCCGTGGCTTGGCCAAAAGGGGTTGGCCAGTTGGCCGAATGGTAGCACAGAAGACAGGTGTGCGCCGCTCTTTGTCAGTTCACCAACTGTGCAGCCACTCGGCATCGTGGCCGATGCGGACAGGCGTGCGGAAGAGTTCGCTGAGGCGGGCCTCGGTGAGCAACTGGTCGCGCGGGCCGTCGGCGAGGATGCGGCCGTCGCGCATGAGGATGACGCGCTCGATCTCCGGCAAGATGTCGCCGAGATGGTGGGTGACCATGACGAGGCCTGTGCCCTGGCGGGCGAGGCCGCGGAGGGTTTCGCGCAGCTCGCGCTGGGCGGCGAGGTCGAGCGCGTTGGACGGCTCGTCGAGGAGGAGTTGTTGCGGGCGGTGAACCAGCGCGCGGGCAATCAGGATGCGGCGCTTTTCGCCGGCCGACATGGCGCCGACGAGTTGCGCGGCAAGATGCCTGGCTTCCATGCGATCGAGAGCTTCCGACGCGCGGGCGCGCATTTCTTCGGTGACGTGCAGGTTTGGCCAGAGCGTGGAAGCGGAGAAGAAGCCGGCGATGACGGCGTCGAGGCCGCAGGTGACGGCCGTGCGCTCGCCGGGCAGCTCCGCGCCCATGGGACTGGCGCCGACCACGCCGAAGTGGCGGCGCAGCTCGGTCAGATCCCAGCGCTCGCGGCCGAAGATGCGCACGTGCGTTCCCTTGCGAGCAATGGGGTAGAGCTGGCAAGTCATGGCCATGATGAGCGTGGACTTGCCGCAGCCATTGGGGCCGAGGATGGCGACGTGCTCGCCGGCGCGGATGTCGAGGTTGACGCCGTGGAGAACTACGCGCTCGCCACGCGCGACACTGACGTGGCGCATCTCAAGGAACGCCGCCGGAGATTGTTCTGTGCCGCTCATCAAGGCCGCTGAATCACCCACACCTGCTAGATTAAATGGGTCAAGCACATGAGCGACTTCTCGACGAACAACATTCCTCACGGGTTCCGGTTCGCGGCCACAAAGGCGGGTTTGAAGGCCAGCGGACGGCCGGACTTTGCCGTGATCGTGGCAGATGCGCCGGCCAGCGCGGCGGCGGCGTTCACTTCGAACCGCGTGACGGCGGCGCCGCTGATTGTGGACAAGGAACACCTGCGCGCCACCGGCGGACGGATTCGCGTGGCGGCGATCAACGCGGGAAACGCCAACTGCGCGGCTGGCGAGGTCGGGCTGAAGGCGGCGCGGGCCACGTGCGAGGCAGCGGCGAAGGTTTTCGGTTGCCGCGCGGACGAAGTGTTTCCGTCCTCGACCGGAATCATCGGCGTGCCGCTGCCCGCGGAGAAGCTGATCGCGGTGATGCCGGAGCTGGCGGCGATGCTGGGCGGCGAAGCGAACGACTTGCGTGAGGCGGCGAACGCGATTCTGACGACCGACACGGTGGAGAAGCTGGCGTTCGCGCGTCTGGATGTGAGCGGCAGCGATGGCTCGGCGCGCGAGGTGCGCGGCGAAATTCGTATCGGGGGATTTGGCAAGGGATCGGGAATGATCCATCCGCAGCTCGTGCCGCACGCGACGATGTTGGTCTATCTTCTGACCGACGCGGCGATCGCGCCGGCCGATCTCGATGCGTATCTTCGCTCCGCGATCGAGGAGAGCTTCAATCGAATTTCGGTCGACGGCGATACCTCGACGAACGACACGGTGCTTCTGATGGCATCCGGCGCGAGCGGCGCGACGATCGGGCGAGGCGATGCGGCGTTCGCCGCGGCGCTCACCGAAGTGTGCACGTCGCTGGCGCGGCAGATCGTGGCCGACGGTGAGGGCGTGTCGCACGTGGTGGAGCTGCGCATCCGCGGCGCGGCGAACAATGCCGACGCATTGCGCGTGGCCAAGGCGATCGCGCACTCGCCGCTGGTGAAGACGGCGTGGGCGGGCTGCGATCCAAACTGGGGACGGCTTGCTGCGGCGATCGGATACTCGGGCGCCGAGGTCGATCCGGATCGCATCGATATTCGGTTTGGGGAGCTGCAAATTTGCCGCGACGGCGGACGCGCGGCGGAGTTCGACGAGGCCGCGGCGCACGCGTATATCAGCCAGCGCGAGTTCTCGATCGCGATCGATCTGCACCAGGGCGCAGGCGAGTGCGTGTTCTGGACGACGGACCTGACGCACGAGTACATCCACATCAACGCGGACTACTCGACGTAGGGCAGTGAGCAGGGAACAGGGAACAGGGAACAGGGGCCTATGGCTGTATATGAATGATTATAAATGTATTACACGCATATTCTCTATGCGCTCCGGGGTATTCGCCAAAGGACAATAGCATACAAGTCTAGTGGAATGAATGGCTTGCTGGTGGGCGAGACTGTTAACTAAATAATTACGACCGTCTTGCGCGTTTTTTAACCACAATTTGAAGTTTCTCTTGCTGATTCTAAATCGGTTAGCGGAGAAAATATACCCCCAGGGGGTATAGAAAAAATTTCTTTAATTAATTTCCTGGCGCCGCGCGGGACTGGGGCTGGGCCGGGACGAAATTCGTGGGTAGCGCTCATGGAATCAGTGTGCGCCGGACGGGGGAAATTATCTGCAAGACGGCGAGATTTTTGTTGCGGCGTGTTTTCAGCGGGTTGCGGCGGGCGGGGTGGGTTTGGGGGATTGACAGGCGGTTCAGAGCGGGCGGGCGTTCGGAGTTAGGAGCGAAATGGGCGTTTGCGGGGAGTAATCCTGAGAGTTGCCCGTAGCCTGTGGTCAGTGGGCGTGGCGCCCTAAAGTCATCCATTGGGTTCGATGTCTGGGTATAAGCGGTTGTCGCTAAGCCCGTAAAGTCCTCCCCGGCAGACAGGTCCCGCTGGCGGAAAGAGACGCGCGGAAGGCGCCTCTTCAACTTCGGTCTGTCGCTTGCAGTATCCTGTTGTGTTTGCGGAGGAAAGATGCATATCTCGTGTCCAATGGATTCGGGGCCTGTTGCTCGGGGGCGGTGTATGAGCCAGCGAATTCTCCGGAAGTCCCTCGCGTGGTGGCTGAGTACGTTGCTTGTAGCCGTGTTGTATCCCGGACTGGCGATCGCCCAGACCGAGGGCTTGGTGCTGGAGCGCAATGGGCGGGTCATTTCGCTGGTTCCCTATGCTCCGAATATCTTGCGCATCACGATGAGCACGAGCAAGGCTGCTGCAATCGGCGCCCCGGGATACGGGATCGTAGCGAGTCCCTCAGCGCAGGGATGGACCCACGAGCACGAAGCGCAAGGCGACGATGTTTTCCGATCACAGCAGATGGTGGTCCGTGTGGCGCCTGGCGATCTGCCGAAAGACAAACTGCCGCAGCCGATGCCACTCGATGCCCTGAACCTTCAGTTGCGCAACAAGTTTTTCCCGCCGGAAGAAAACCCATATGCTCCGCACAGCGATGCTCTTTCAGTGACGGCGGCGGATGGCAAGATGCTGCTGCACATGCGCAACTGGACGATGGCGCCGGTGAGCGCGGAAGTAGCCACGGAGGACCCCACCGATCACGGGTACAAGGTGTCAGCCCAATTCGACTCGCCCGCTAGTGAGCACTACTACGGACTCGGTCAGCAACAAAAGGGCTGGATGGATCTGCGGGATCACGAGATTCACTGCTGGCATGAATACTTCGCAATTGGCGGCGAGGATGTTTGCGTGCCATTTATGGTGTCCAGCCGCGGCTACGGTCTGGTCTGGGATAACCCATCCAAAACAACGGTAGATCTGGGATTCAACGGCCAGAACGTGTGGTCTTCAGAAGTTGGAGACCGCGTCTCGTATTTCGTCATCGCGGGAAGCTCCAGCGATGAGATTTACGAGGGCTATCGGACGCTTACCGGCGTTACTCACATGCTGCCGAGAGCAGTGTACGGGTACATCCAGAGCAAGGCAATCTATCCAACGCAGAACCAGATTCTGGATGTGGCGAAAGGATATCGAGATAGAAATCTGCCTCTGGATGTTATCGTGGTGGATTTCCTCAACCTGACGCGGCAGGGCGAACTTGACCTCGACCCGCAACGCTGGCCCGATCCGGTGGCGATGAATCGTGAACTGCATGCGATGGATGTCAAAACGCTGCTTAGCGTCTGGCCGCACTTTGCCCCTGGGACCAGGTTCTACGACATGCTGGTCAGCAAAGGCTGGTTGATCGGCAAGCCGGATGGAAAGCCGGATCCAGGATGGGAACCGCAGACCATTGGTCCGAATCTCGACACGACGAACCCCGAGGCGGCGAAGTGGTTCTGGGAGCAGATTCGCGACCGGTATGTGAAACCGTATGGATTCGATTACATCTGGCTGGATGAAACGGAGCCGGATGTCGACCCGGCCGGAGATGTCTTCTCGATTGGTTCGGGAACCCGCTTCTACAATGTCTATCCGCTCTTCCACACCGCCTCGGTATATGAAGGGTTCCGCCGCGATTTTGGAGACAACCGCAGGGTCATGATCCTGGCTCGAGCCGCGTACCTGGGGGCACAGCGCAACGGCACGGTTTTCTGGTCGAGCGATATCGTCTCGACATGGGACATGCTCAAGCGCTCGATTCCCGCGGGTCTGAACTTCACCGCCACCGGGCTGCCCTACTGGGACACAGACATCGCCGGCTTCTTCTCGCCTTCAATTCCGGCCGATTATCATGCACCGCATAGGCCGCCGATCGATGGATCGGACACGCGGGAAAACATAGGGAACTACGAAGACTACCCAGAACTATTTGTGCGATGGTTCGAATGGGGCGCCTTTCAGCCGGTTATGCGCGCGCATGGCGAGAGGATGCACAACGAGGTCTGGTCGTACGGCAAGGAGGCGGAGCCAATTCTCGCAAAGTATCTTAAGCTGCGTTACCGGCTTTTGCCCTACACCTACTCGGTTGCTTATCAGAGCTACCAGACCGGCGCCCCGTATATGAGGGCCCTGTTCATGGATTTCCCGAATGATCCCATGGCTGCAAATATACCGGATGAGTATATGTATGGACCGGCTTTCCTGGTTGCTCCGGTGACCCAACAGGGTGCGGCTCAGCGAGCGGTTTATCTGCCGTCAGGTTGTGACTGGTATAACTACTGGACGAACGAGCGGTTCCACGGCGGAGAGACGATTACAGCGGATGCCCCAATTGATACACTACCGCTCTTTGTGCGCGCGGGAAGCATTGTTCCGATGGGCTCCGAGGTGCAGAGCGCGGATCAGCCGCAGACGATTGTGGCCGTCCGGGTGTACCCAGGAGCCAATGGAAGCTTTTCTATTTTTCAGGACGACGGCAAGACCTACCGCTATGAAGAGACCGGCGGCTCAATCACGAAGCTGATATGGGATGAGGCTGCGCATCAGCTCAAGCACCAAGGCGCCGCTGCTTGGGATGGACCAGACCAGTCGATCGTAACGGTGATGGGCAAGTAGGGTTTGGCATAATGGATTCCTTGGAATCATTGCGGTCGTTTTCAACCAGTAGTCAATCGCCGAGTCACTCATCGAAATCGATTACTACCCTGAAGTCGGCTTGTGGCCGTCTGTGCTGGATCACGATTTCGGGTTCGTCGTTCCGCGAGGGGGCTTGCCGTTTCGGGGCGCGGCTGGGGTGTGGACGTTTCGTGGCGAGGGTTGGCGTTGGGGCGCGTTGGGATTGGACGCGGCTTCGCCGCGAACTTAGCTCTTCAGGGGAAAAGGCGCGTTTTCGGCACGAGTAAACTCGTGCCCTGATACAAACCTCACCAAGTTTCGAGTTTTTCAGCAAGCTCCAGATTTGTGCGGTTTCAAAAGACACCATTGATGCGACCAGCTCTCGTGGGACGGTGTCAGCTACCTGGCGCGGGGATGGGTGCGGTCGTAGACCTCGGTCAACTGGGCGGTGGTGAGCTGGGTATAGCGCTGGGTGGTGGAGAGGCGCTCGTGGCCGAGCAGTTCCTGGATGGCGCGCAGATCGGCGCCTTCTTCGAGCAGGTGAGTGCCGAAGGCGTGACGCAGGGTGTGGGGGTGGACGTCGGCAGAGAGGCCGCGCAGGATGGCGATGCGCTTGACGATGCGGCCGACGCTGCGGGTGGTGAGACGGGCTTCGCCGCCGTTGCTGAGGCCGCGCAGATAGAGATTGAGGAAGAGAGCGGGAGTGGTGCGGGGCGAATCGCCGGCGGCGACCTCGCGCTCGCCCGCGGCCGCGGCCAGGTGCGCGGAGCGCTCGGCGAGGTAGATGCGGAGGGCGTCGGCGGCCGCGTCGCCGAGGGGCACATAGCGCTGCTTCTGGCCTTTGCCGCGGACCAGGATGGCCTCGTTGGCCCAGTGAATGTCGCCGAGGTTGAGGCCGGTGAGCTCGGCGTTGCGCACGCCGCAACCGTAGAGCAATTCGAGGATGGCCCTGTCGCGAGCCGGCCAGCTTGCGGCGTCGTCGCGGACGGAGTCGACAACGCGATTCATCTGCTCGATGGAGGGCACGCGGGGCAGGTGCTTGGGCAGGCGCGGGGTAGAGACGAGAGAGGCGGCGTTCTGCTGGACGTGGCCGGCGCGCGCGAGCCACTTGAACCAACTGCGGATGGCGGCCAGGGCCCGCGCCGTGGAGGCTTTCGAGAGTCCGCGGTCGTAGAGCGTGCCGAGGTAGGCGCGGATGTGGGTGTGCTCGATCTGGTCGACGGCTAGTTCGGATTGACGATCGGCCAGCCAGGATGCGAAGGCGTGCAACTCGCGGCGGTAGGCGCGGAGGGTGTGCGCGGAGGCGCGGCGCTCGCCGGTGAGCATCTGGAGATAGGCGTCGACCAGAACGGCGACGGGCGAGGATTCCGGGGTCGAGACGGCTGGGACCGAAGCGAGTGGCGGGGCGGCGGTGGCGCTCATGCGGCGCCCTCATCGGCCTTGGTTCGCGCGACGAGATACAGGCCCTTGGGCTTTTGGGCCGGCGCTTCGGGCTCGGGGGCGCGGCGCGCGGCGCGGGGATGATGCTTGCGGTAGACGTCCTTGAGATGGCCCAGGGCGAGGTGGGTATAGACCTGGGTGGTGGAGATATCGGCGTGGCCGAGCATGGTCTGCACGCTGCGGAGGTCGGCGCCGTGCTCGACCATGTGGGTGGCGCAACTGTGGCGCAGGCCGTGAGGGCTGGTGCTCGAGTTCGAGCTTTTGACCAGGCTCCAGATCCATTGGCGGGTGAGGGGCGCGCCGCGAAGAGAGAGGAAGAGCCAGGAGCGGTCGTGCCATCCCGCAGACGAGGACCTGTCCCCACCCCTGGAAGCAAAGACCGCTTCCCGGGGACCCCGGTTAGCGGCCGGGACTCCGGGCTGGCGGGGCGCGCGGTTCTTACGAGCCGAGGGAATGCGCTGGAGGTGCGGGCGGCCTTCGCCGAGGTACTGTTCCAGAGCCTGAACGGCGGAGCGGCCGAGGGGCACGATGCGCTCCTTGTCGCCCTTTCCGCGGACGTGGACGCGACCGGCGTCGAGGGCGAGGTCGCTGACAGCGAGGGAGGTGACTTCGGAGACGCGCAGCCCGCCGGCGTAGAGCAATTCGAGAATGGCGCGGTCGCGGAGGGCAGTCGCCTGGGCCTGGGGATGGGAAGCGGCCAGGGCGGCGCGCTCGAGCATTTCGGCGACTTCGGGCTCGGCGAGGGATTTGGGCAGCACCTTCCAGGCCTTGGGCGACTCGATATTGACGGTGGGATCGTGGCGGATGCGGCGGTCGAGAAGGAGCCATTTGTAGAAGCCGCGCAGGCAGCTCAGCTTGCGCGCGGCGGTGCGGGAATCGATGGCATGGCGGCGCAGGTGATCGAGAAAGGCGGCGACGTCGGCCTCGACCGCGGTGATGAGCAGGGCGTTGCGGGCTTCGAGAAGCTCGGCGAAGATGCGCAGATCGCTGAGGTAGGCCTCGCAAGTGAGCGGGCGAAGCCCTTTTTCCACGCGAAGATAGGCCTCGTAGTCGTGCAAAAGCTCGAGTTGGCTGCCGCCATCCACAGAATCGATTATCGGTGGGTTGAAGTTGCGGCAGCAGGGGCGGGACAGGTTACCGAACCCAGTTCATTACGGAATCAATATGAACAACACAAGCAGATGGCGCGGAATCGTCCGCCGGCACAAAATCGTGGATGGGCGCGCCGCGTTCCGGCGGCGAGCCTGCTGCCGCTACGGCAGAGGGTTAACTCGGAGATGGGTTTTGCCGATAGGAAGGATGGGCCGGGATGTTCCCATGGACGCCCGAACCGGCCGGCACAGCGGACGGGCGGGCGAGTACGCGATTCGGGGGGAGTATGGCGGACAAAGACAAGAAGCATCACAAGAACGGCAAAGAGAACGGAAAGCACAACGGAGACGGGCACCTTCCAGGGCAGGGAATCGAAGTTCCGTTGCGGCTGGGCAAGGACTGCAACTACGAGCGCGAGCTGCGCCGGCTGCAGATCGAGCTGGTGAAGCTGCAGGAGTGGATCAAGCACGAGGGGCTGCGCGTGGTGGTGCTGTTCGAAGGGCGCGACGCGGCGGGCAAGGGCGGAGCGATCAAACGCATCGCCGAGTCGCTGAATCCGCGCGTGTGCCGGATCGTGGCGCTGGGCACGCCGACGGAGCGCGAGAAGACGCAGTGGTACTTCCAACGATATGTGCCGCATTTGCCGGCGGCGGGAGAGATGGTTCTGTTCGACCGGAGCTGGTATAACCGCGCCGGTGTGGAGCGGGTGATGGGCTTCTGCACCGAGCACGAGTACCAGGAGTTCATGCAGAGCTGCCCGGAGTTCGAGCGGATGCTGGTGCGGTCGGGAATCATCCTGATCAAGTACTGGTTCAGCGTGAGCGACGAAGAGCAGGAAAAGCGGTTCCAGGACCGGATGGATACGCCGACCAAGCGCTGGAAGCTGAGCCCGATGGACCTGGAGTCGCGCAAGCACTGGGCGGACTACTCGCGGGCCAAGGACGAGATGTTCGCGGTGACCGACACCAAGCAGGTTCCGTGGCACGTGGTGAACGCGGAGAACAAGAAGCGGGCGCGGCTAAACGTGATCCGGCATCTGCTCACGCTGATTCCCTACCGCGACCTGACGCCGGAGCCGCTGAAGCTGCCGCCGATCGTGAAATCGAAATACGTGCGGCCGCCGATCTCGGAGCAGAACTTTGTTCCGGAAGTGTACGTGTAAGACAGGGAGCAGGGAACAGGGAGCAGGGAACAGGGAACAGGGAACAGGGAACAGGGAACAGGGAACAGAGCGGTGATCTCGGGTCGCTACGGGGTTTTTGCTGACGGGAGAGCCGCGCAGGCGGTTTGCTTTTCTGCCGGGCAGCTTTGCTTTTGCAGGGTACAGGCGCGAGGGCGATCTTTCAGTTTCTTCTCTATGAACTCGGCGTAGGTGCAGGAGGACTCCTTGCGCTGTGCCGTATCGGTCATCAGTGATAGCGCCTTCCCATACCATTGATCGGCCAATGCGGTTTGACCGGCGTAATCGTATTCGCGGGCGAGGTCCCAGGCGTTGATTGGGTCCTTTGGCGCCAGATCGGTCGCCTTCTTCAAATACTCAATCGCTTCTGGATCGCGCGCGAGAAGCGCAAGAAATGCGCCGATATTGCCGACGATGTCGGCATTGTTCGGATAGTGCGTATTCAGGACCTTCATGAACTCCAGCCCGGCTCGGTACTGGCGAAGATCCATGAGTTCCGGGGCGTAGGCGAGCCAAGCCTGTGGAACTTCTCTCCCGTGATAGGTGGCGCAACTCTCATCGAGGGCTTTGACCAAATCATCGTAGCGGCCTGAGACTTCGAGCACGTGCAAGCGACCCATGTGAATGGTCAGGTCCTGCGGAGCGAGCTTGAGGGCGTTGTTTAGGTGTAGAAGAGCCTCGTCGGTGGCTTCCGGCTTGTATCCGCCCCGGATTGAACCTCCGCCCGAATCGTCCCCTTCAAGAAGAGTCGTATCATTGCCGCACAGTGCAACGTTGGCGAGACATTTCTGCGCCTCAACCTGTTGCGCGATCTCCTTTGAATCGACGAAACCGGAACAGAGGGCTCGCGCTTTGTCGACTTCGCACTTCCCGATCAGCTCCGGCCAGTCGGAGAGGTTTCCTGATTGCGCGATGCATGGAAGCGCGGCGCAAATTACAGCCACCACGAGATGCCAGGATTTCATGATGGCGAAACAGTATCACGAATTGGGGATGAGGTGGATGATTTTCGGATGCAATTGTCCGGAGGCGATTTCGCGTAGGAAGAGGGAGACCGGGAGCTCGAAGCGGCGGGGGCCGCAGGAGCTGGGGTTGAAGTAGGGGACGCATTTATTCAAGTGCTGTCTGCGCAGGGATGGGCGTGCTGGCTGGCCGTGAGGCGTATGCTGACGCCAGAGTGAAAGGTCATGCGGTGAGAAGATGACGACGGCGAAAGGGAAGACGGTGTCGCTGGTTCTGGGAAGCGGCGGCGCTCGGGGTTTGGCGCACATTGGCGTGATTCATTGGCTCGAAGAAAACGATTTCAAGATCAAGTCGATCGTCGGCTGCTCGATCGGAGCAGTCATCGGGGGCATATACGCTGCCGGGAAACTGGATGTGTATGAACAATGGGCGCGTTCCTTGACGAAAGTCGACATCGTCACGCTGCTCGATCTTTCGTGGGAGAAGAGGGGATTGGTGAGAGGCGACAAAATCGTCAACACCCTGATCGGCCTGGTGGGGGAGAAATTGATCGAAGACCTCCCGATTTCATTTACGGCCGTGGCCACCGACCTGCGAGGCCAGAAGGAGGTTTGGATCCGGTCGGGCAGTCTCTTCGATGCCATGCGCGCCTCTTTCGCAGTACCTCTCTTCTTCACTCCGTTCAACTTGAAGGGGGTCGATCTTGTCGATGGAGGGGTTCTGAATCCCGTGCCCATCGCGCCGACGTCTTGCGATGGAACCGACATGACGATCGCCGTGAATCTGAACGGGCCCGCGGAAAGCCCGATCGAGCCGGTTGACGTGAGCGCCGCGCCGGAGTCCCCAGCGTCCCCAATCCGTGAGAAGATCAATCGCTTCATCGGCCGCCTGCAACCATCCACGACAAGCAACGGCAGCCGGGATTGGGGAGCGTACGAAATCGCTACTCAGGCGTTCGACGCCATGCAGAGCGCTATCACCCGCCAGAAGCTGGCCGCCTATCCACCGGACAGGGTGATAGAAATCGCTCAGAACGCGTGTGGGACGATGGAGTTCGACCGGGCAGCCGAGATGATCGCATTGGGGTACAAAAAGGCCAAGATGTGCGACTTCGCGACTTCGGCTGGGAGGCGCTAGCGGGCGGCTGGGTTGGCATATTTGCTCGTGAATTTGCTGATGGATGTGGTGTACGCGTGGGTGAACCGGGGATGCGGTGAAGGGCGGGGATGTAGGAAACAGAGGGGATGGATTGGAGCTATGGGAGCGGAACTCGATGGGCCGTATTGTGTCTATCCGTGACGGTGGCGTACCGGGCCTTCATCGGCTGGGGGAACTTAACCGTCAGACGCTGCGGGATTCTAATTGATAGCAACTGGGAATTGAGGTCCAAGTTAAAGCCCGCGAATGGTCTGTTTTGCTCCTTTGGGAATATTGCTGGTGGGATTCTGCACGCCAAGGGGATCATCTTGTCCCATTTATCGTTGCCATGGTTTACTAGCCCTTTGAGCGCAAAGCCTCGGCTCATTAAAACACCCGCTATTGTCTTGACTAGGTCTTCTGAACACAAATACACCTGCGCCAGACGCCACGTCAAGTCACGTGCGAAAGAGAAGGCTCCTTGATCTGGGTGGATGTCCGGAGACGGACCAAGTTGGCCATGGTCGTCAGGTTCTTCGAGACAATACCCTAGATGGACGCCTGTTTGAGACCAAATAGCCACACCACGCAGGTAGCACTGCTGATGTTTCAACTTGTTTGCGATTCGCAGATTGTTCTTACATTCGGCGATCGCTCGCTGAAAGGATTTTGCGCCAGGCAGCTTACTTTCTATGACGTACCGATCATTGAATTCTGTCGATTTCTTCACTGATGCAGGATCGACCAATGTCTTCAATATCATCCATAATTCATCCAAATGCTCTTGAATACAATGTAAAAATGCCGCTTGGTCCGTTAATAGCTGATTCATCTGCAATAAGGCTGAGCTGTGCAATTGATTCTCTTCGGTTTTCGCGAGGTACTCATCGGTTACGCGGCAGAACGCATCGGCGATCTTATCGAGAGATAATCTATAAATTGAGCTTGGATGACGGAGTTTGTGGGGCTTGTTAAACAAGGCAGCGTCTGGAACTTGCTCGAGAAAATTCAACGCGCAAGGCGCGTAGCTTCCGTCGTTGAGGTGGCTTCTTGTAATTAACGTCATGTCTCACTTTTCATCATTTTACACCCAGACAGACGCATCGTTGGTCATGTTTCGATAAGTGAAATGATGCTCGCATTTATCCCACCCGTCTTGCTTATCGTCAAAAGTCCGATGGAGACCGGTAGCTCGAAGCGGCGGGGGCCGCAGGAGCCGGGGTTGAAGTAGAGGACGCCTTTCCTGGTGAAGAAATTCGGGATGTGGGTGTGGCCGTGGAGGACGGCGGCGAATTTGGCGGCTGCGGGGTCGAGGTGGAGCGTCTTGAGGTCGTGGAGCATGTAGAGGTAGAGGCTCGCGCCCGGAGGGTTCTCGATGAGGACGACTTCGGTCTCGGGCAGGCGGGCGCAGGAGTTGCCGCGGTCGATGTTGCCGCGGACGGCGGTGACGGGGGCGATCCTGGCGAGCGAGTCGAGGATGGAGATTTTGCCCACGTCGCCGAGGTGGAGGATGCGGTCGACGCCGCGGAGGGCGGCGACGGCTTCGGAACGGAGGAGGCCGTGGGTGTCGGAGACGATGCCGAGGAGCATGGAATCAGGATAAGCGGGGCGAGCGGCGTTCGCGGGGCTAGCGCATCGGCGCAGTGGTGATTCCCACCCTAAACGCACAGAACGCGTTTAGGATGGGGCACCCCTGCTGGTCGCGGTGCAGGCGAGTGCGGGCTGGAGGGGATGGCGGAGTTAGGCTGAAAGAGGGCGCCTGAAAATCGAGATGAAGGAAAACTCCGAAATCAACGAAGGACACGCTGGAACCAACTGGCGGCACGTGGTCGCGGCCTACACTGAACCGCGTGTTCTGCAAGTGCTGGCACTGGGATTTTCGAGTGGCTTGCCGCTCCTGCTGACGTACTCAACGCTTTCAGCGTGGCTTGCGACAGCCGACGTGCGGCGCGCAGCAATCGGCACCTTCGCTCTGGTTGGCACTCCCTACGCATTCAAGTTTCTGTGGTCGCCGGTGATGGATCGCGTGCCTCCACCACTGCCTTTGGGACGGCGGCGCGGCTGGGGGGTCACCATCCAGATTCTGCTGATCGTCGCCATTCTCGGCCTTGGATTGTGCGATCCAAAGCACAATTTGCCGCGGATGGCCGCGCTGGCGCTCGTGGTCGCGTTTCTCTCCGCGAGCCAGGATATCGTGATCGATGCCTGGCGGGTGGAGAGCCTGTATGGCGATCGGCAGGCTCCCGGAGCAGCCATGATCGGGGTCGGCTACCGGATCGGCATGCTGGTTTCGGGAGCAGGCGGCCTGCTGATTGCGGCGTATGCTGGGTGGTTTGCGGCCTATGCCACAATGGCCGCACTGCTCTGCGTGGGATTACTCGTGTTTTTGCTGGCTCCCGAGCCGAGGGTCACAACGGAAACTTCGAATGCGACGGGATCGGGCTGGCAGGTGATTGGCCACGCGATTTCGACCGCCGTGATCGGTCCCTTTCGCGATTTTATGCATCGGCCGCTTTGGCCCATCATCCTGATCGCCATCTTCGGATACAAGCTGGGTGAGGCGATGGCGGGAGTGATGTCAACGCCGCTCTATATCTCGCTGGGATTCTCTCTGCCTGAGATCGCCGCCGCCTCGAAAATCTTCGGATTTTTCTCGATTGTTGCCGGGGTTCTATTAGGCGGCGTAGTGACGACCCGGTGGGGAATCCGCCGCTCGCTGATTCTTTGTGGTATTTTGCAGTCGGTCGGAAACCTGTTTTTTGTTCTGCAGGCTGTGGGCGGACATCGGATCGGCTATCTTGCTTTATGTGTGACGGCCGAGAATATCACGGGTGGGATGGCCGGGACCGCGTTGATCACATATCTTTCCAGTCTCTGCTCGCCCGCTTTTACGGCGACTCAGTACGCGCTGCTTTCCTCGCTGGCTTTGCTCGGACGCACCGTGGTGGCCTCCACAGGAGGAGTATTGTCGGAGAAAATCGGCTGGGTACGGTTTTTCCTGCTCACCACTGTCGTCGCATTGCCGGCCATCATTCTGTTTGTGTGGATCGGGCCGCGCGACGATCTACGGAATGACCAACGCAAGCCGGTCCTCGAAAGCATGGATGCCGAGTCCTAAGATCCGGTCACGGCCAGCGGCTGCCGCCGCACACGGACACGCGCCGCGCCCTCCAAATTTGTGAGAGAAAGTCCTATCGAGAGCGAGAACACAGCGACACGGGCGCGGAAGCGGGGTTGAAAAGAACATGAGGCGAATGGTCGAAGGGTTTCTTGTGTTGGCGGCGGCGCTGGCGATGCCGGCGCTGGCGGCGGGGCAGTGGGGTCCGGCGGGGGTCGATCAGCGGGGCGGCAACCAGCAGGCGGAGGCCGGGCAGATCTACGCGCTGGCGAACGAGGCGCGGGCGCAGGCGGGCGTGGGGCGGCTGGAGTGGGATCCAGCGCTGGCGGCGGCGGCCTTGCAGCATTGTTTGCGGATGGCGGCGGAGGGGCCGATCGCGCATCAGTACAGCGGCGAGCCGGACCTGAGCGCGCGCGCAGCGCAGGCGGGGGCGCACTTTAGCGTGATCGAGGAGAACGTGGCGGTGGGGCCGTCGGCGGGGACGATTCACGAGGAGTGGATGCAGTCGCCGGGGCATCGGGCGAACCTGCTGAGCCCGGATGTGGACCGCGTAGGCGTGGCCGTGGTGGCGGCGCGCGGCGGGCTGTATGCCGTGGCCGACTACAGCCACGCGGTGGAATCGCTAAGCGCGGTGCAGGTGGAGGCGCGGGTGGCCGCGCTGGTGCGGGTGAACGGGGTGACGATTCTACGCGATCCGAGCCTGGCGCGGGCGGCGTGCGCGACCGATGAAGGAATGCCGCGGACGGCGGGCGGACCGATGCCGCGGTTCGTGATGCGGTGGCAGGACGCGGACCTGAGCCAGTTGCCTCAGGAACTGGCGGAGCGGTTGGCTTCGGGCAATTATCGCCAGGCGGCGGTGGGGAGCTGTCCGGCGCAGACACCGGAGGGGTCGTTCACGGCGTATCGCGTGGCGGTGCTGCTGTATTAGCGAGTCGGCAAGTCAGCGAGTCAGCAGGTCAGCGTTGCTTCCCAGCGTAAACGCAAAGAACGCGTTTAGGATGGGGCACCCGCGCCCGGGAGCAAGGGAACAAGGGAGCGAGGGAGCGAGTCGGCAAGTCAGCGGGTCAGCGATGCATCCCACCCTTTTTGCACAGGGCGCGAAAAGGATGGGGCAACGGCAACGGCGACGCAGGGGATCATCCGAAGTCGCGATGTTCTTTCCAGACCTCGGACCAGGGTTTGCGCGGCGGGCCGCAGACGAAGATGTAGGGGTGGTCCCGGCTCTCCTCGTTCTCGATGCCTTCGGAGTTGCCGTTATGGCCGGCGACGCGGCAGTTGGTGAAGATCTGATCGGCCTCGCCGGGCTGGATGCCGAGGGCAATGATGGTGGTGGGAGAAGTGGTGGGATAGCCGCGCAGCCATTCGGAGTTGGTGGTGCCGATGGGAGCGGGAAGGCCGTAGGCGGGGCCGAGAATGTCGATGGCGCCGTACTCGCCGTAGTTGCCGGTGGTGATGCCGAGATGGGCTTGCTGATCGGGCGGGAGGGAGTGGCGGATCTGGGCGACGGTGCGGACGAGCTCGTCCCAGCCGATCTCTTCGCGCAGGTCACCGTTGTTGGCGAGGGCGAAGTCGCGGAGCGGGCCGGCAGCCTGGAGCGGCAGGATGACGGCGCAGGCGTAAGCCGAAACGAAGGCGAAGGCGGCGAAGTAGACGGCTTCGATGGCGCCGCAGCCCCAGCGGGGCAGGGAAGCAAGCCATCGCTCGCAGAGGACCGCGCCCATGGCAAAGAGCATGGGGTAAGCGCCGGCGATGTAGTAGTTGCGGCCCTTGCCGACGAAGAAGAGCGCGAGCGGGACGAAATACATCCAGGCCAACATGCGATAGCGGCGATCGCGCAGGAAACCGTAGAGGCCGGCGAGCCAGACCGGCGCAGCGGCGAGATTCGCGCAGATGAGGAACTGGCCGGTGAGGAAGCCCTCGGCGCGGCCTTCGGCGACGTCGCGCGCGTGGATGTGCTGGAGGAAATGGTAGGAGACGAAGTCGTGGTGGAGGAGCCAAACGAGGTTCGGTAGGAAGAGGAGGAAAGCGACGGCGATGCCGGCCCAGAACCAGCGGCTCAAGAGAAAACGACGCGCGGAGGTGAGAACGAGCCCGACTAGAATGCCCGCGACATAGAAGACGATTGCGTACTTGGTGAGCAGGCCGAGGCCGATGACGGCGCCGATAGCGAGGCACCAGCGCGGGTCATCGGATTTGAGCAGGCGGACGAAGAAGTACGCGATCAGCACCCACCATAAATAGTCGAAGGTTGTGTACTGGAACTCGGTACCTTCGAAGAGCGGGAGGAGCGAGAAGGCGACGGCAAGGGCGGCCGTGACTTGCGCGAGGCGCGAGCCGCCGAAATCGCGAGCCATGAGGCCGGTGACAACAATGGCCGCGGCCTGGGCCATGACCGAGAAGAGACGAAGGCCGACCATATTGAGGCCGAAGAGGCTGAGGGCGATGCGCTCGACAAAGGGCGTAAAAGGCGGGTAAGGGACGAAGCCCCAATCCAGGTGGCGAGCGTCGGAGAGGAATTGCAGCTCGTCGCGATGAAAGCCGTAGCGGTTGTTGGTGAGGATGTGGAGGAGCGCGACGGCGGCGGCGATGGCGAAGAGGATCGCGATGTCGGCGCGGCGGCGGACGATGCTCGAATTCTCTTGAGTGCCGGCGGAAGACAAGAAGAACTCCTGTTGTGGCGAATCCACGTCCGCTGAAAAGCAACCGCAGATCCTTCGACTCCCTCGCTTCGCCGTTCCGGCTCGCTCGGTCGCTCAGGATGACAGCGGCTCTAAGATGCGACTTCATAGGCAGTCACGATCGGTTGCCTGAGCTTATCTACGGCGTGGAGGCCGGGGCGGTTCCGTTGCGGCGTTCCCAGGGCTGAGGCACGCGGACGGAGGCCATTCCGGCGGCTGTGGCGGCCTGAATGCCTAATGCGGTGTCCTCGAAGACGAGGCAGTCTTTGGGCGCGATGCCGAGGCGCTCGGCGGCGGTGAGGAAGGCGTCGGGTGCGGGTTTGGAGCGCGTGTAGTCCTCGGAGCCGACGAGGAGGCTGAAGCGGTCGAGCAGGCCGACGGTGGTGAGCGACTTGACGATCGATTCGCGGCTGCTGCCGGAGACGACGGCGAATGGAATGCGGCCCTGCTGGGCGTCGATGTGCTCCAGCACCTCCGGCACGGGTTGGAGCTCTGGTAGAAGCGAGAAGTAGAGGCTTTCCTTGCGCTCGGCGACCGTGTCGACGGGCATGTTGAGGCCCTGCAATTGATTCAGCGTGGAGACGATCTCGGGAATGGGCTTGCCGCCCCACGCATAGAAAGTCTCTTCGTCGAACGCACAGCCCCAATCATCGAGCGCCTTCTTCCAGGCGATGTAGTGGAGAGGCATGGAATCGACAACGGTGCCGTCGCAGTCGAAGAGATAAGCGCGAAAGGCGCCGGGAGGGATGGGTAGCTTCATGCGTTGAATGACTCCATAGATGATGGATGGATGCGGGCGTCAACCCTCTGTCAGCGGGGAGTTGGTGGATGAGTTCTTTCCATTGCCCTCAATTTGAAGAATATCTCAGCGAAGAACAATAAGGGCAAGAGGGGCAGCAGGGAGATCAAGAAGGCACAGATTCTGACGGGTTTTGAAGAAGCAATTCTGCCGATGTCACCGGAGTCCCTCTCATGGTTGGAGAGGAAGCCCCTGCCTGATCGTTCGCGAACGAGGTCCAGTTCGCCGGTCGAGAGCAGCGCGATCAATCGCCCAAGATCTTGCGCAGTGTCGTCAATTCTCTCGGGAGACAATGCATCTTCGAAGGCGGCAAAGTGATCCTGGAGAAACTCGGGAGTCCTGGGTTCGGCGATCCGCGTTCTTGCGGACCATTGCGCGCCCGACTTGAGCCGCAACCGGATCAAAATGCACAAATGCTCGAGCCGGAACCACCGGCCAAAGCTCCCTGGAGAGCTGACGAGCACCTCGAACCGCCCGCGATCCCGGAGGAACCGGATCAAGAGCAGCCCGGCTTGAACCGTCACAACGGCCCAATCGAGGCCGGGGCGATGCTTCCAATCGTTGGAGACAAACCGCGCAGCGCGTTCGGCGAACAGGAAGTCGTAATCGGTCCCGATCTGACGGAGAAAGCGGGCAATGTAGTCGGGGCGCCAGCTTGTCAGGCGGGCTCGATCCGGTGTGTCGAGCCAAGCCTGCTCCATGATCGAACGGGTCATCGGTCTCACTCTATCTATGTGGGCCTGCAGTCCCGGCTGCCGGGGTTGGCTGTGGCGGGCCACCCTCGCCGGGCTTGGTTGGCTCCATGCGGAGCGCGTTGTTGAAGCGGTTGAAATAATTGAAGAGGCCGATGGCGCAAAGCAGCTCGACAATTTCGCCCTCGGAGTAGAAGTTGCGCAGCTCGGCGAATTGCTCGTCGCTGACGGCGTTCGCGTCGCGGGTGACGGTTTCCGCGAGGCGGAGGGCGGCTTTTTCGGCAGGGGTGAAGTCGTCGCGCCGGGGCCATTCGGCGAGGTGGGCGAGCTGGTCGTCGGTCCAACCGAGATTACGGGCAAGGATAGTGTGGCTGGCGAGGCAATAGGGGGTTTCGTTCACCTGGCTTACGCGGACAATAATCAGTTCTTTGAGCCGGGTTGAAACAGTGCCGGTGGAGAGGACGGCGGCAAAATGAGCCTGCATTGTGGAAAAGATCTCGGGCCGGTGAGCCATGACGCGAAACATGTTGGGAACGTTGCCGCGCTGGGCAAAGATCTTGTCGAAGAGGGTGGCGATCTCGGGAGCCAGCTGGCTGCGGTCGAGCCGTGAAATCCGGGACATAGGCCCTCCGATCCTTCTTTTCCATGGTACCGTTCCGGGCGCGCGGGCGGGAGTGGAACTTCGTGGTACGAAAGGGGTAGAAAGGCTTTTGACGTCCTTTTCCGGCTCTGCTAACGTAGGAAATGGACAATTCAGCGCCATACACTCCTCAGTAGCTCAATGGCAGAGCATTCGGCTGTTAACCGAAGGGTTGTAGGTTCGAGTCCTACCTGAGGAGCCAAAACTCAAATAAATTCAATAAGATGCAAGGCGGCCAAAATGGCCGCCATTTTTATTTTGGTCGAATGGCTGTTTTGGTGGCTGTTCCAGAAAACATTTTTCTGAACATGCAAGGAATTGCACCAGCCCAGTTTCTGAAGAGTGCCCCATCCCATCTAATGTTTTCGCGGGAGACCGAGCGACGATCGAAGTCGCGCCCTTATTTGCCGCTGCGTCTGCGAGCAAGCCGCGCGTCGGGCATGCGTCGTGCCCTCACTGCGCAGGAAGAATCTCTACGGCTAGCGACCCCGATCGGCCGTTTGCTTCCTCATGAAGCGCGGAGTCCGTCTCGCGGGCACTTCGAGGGACTCGCCTGGGGAATCATCGATGCCAATCTGGTCTGCTGGCAGGTCATCGACCGAGATCGCGTTAACGTGTTCCTCGATGTCCGTAGATTCACGATCGGTCGGAAGCGTCCTTGACGACGGCAGTTCGTCCGTCTCAGCATCGACCAGCTCTTCGACCTCTTCGGTCTTGCCAAGTAGCTCCTTGTCGATCTCCGCCAGACGCTGCTCGTACTCCTTAAGCTTGGCTTCGTAGGGGCTCTGATCTTCGAGCGCGGTGTGCAGGCGAGCCAGTGTGGACTCGTTTTCGAGAATGGACGCTTCCGTTTCGAGGATCTTCGCCGGCAAGTCTCCACCGCGGCGCAAGACTGAGGTGAGCAGCGATTGGGCGGAGGGCAACCCCATGTGGGCTTCCGGGCGCGGCACATCGAACCACTCGCCGGCCAGACTGTAGCGAACGGCCGTGATATCCGTGATGGCGCCAAGTTCATCCTTGATGAGGGCGTCGCTGACCGCGAGGGGAATGTCGAGACCGTTAACGGCGAGTTGGGTTGTGCTGTCGAGGGTGACCGTTCGCAGGTATTCGTTGGCATCTTTGAGCTTGGAGAATTCGAGCCCGTTGAAGCGAACCTGGAGACTGAGGAGTTTGCCTTCATCGTCCCGGCGCTCGTGCGATTTGAATACCCGGTTCGCTTCCTGAAGTTGTGGCATCCTGTCTTTGAGATGCGCGATCCGGTACTCGACATTCAGCAGTTGCTGGCGGTTGTTGTAGTGGTCCAGTCGGTTGGAGCGAGCGAGCAGGGTCAGGTTCTTGATCTCGTACTCCAGCTTGATTTTTTCGAGCGCCAGAGGGTTGCCGGTGGCCTGGGCCTTGGCCAATGCAAACATTTGAGGACTCAACCGCGTCTCGCCGGCAATGTCCTCGATCTTTCGGCCCATCCGCCCGCCGGATTTGAACTGAGACAGGAACGTCTGCTTACGTTCCAGGAGCTGGGCGCGCTGAAGATCGTGCGCCTTGGGCGATGCCACATCGCGCGGCTCTGAAATCAACCGGTAGAACTCCACTTCGGAGAAGGTATTACCGGAACGGCGCATTCGACCGTGGCGCTGCTCCAGCTGGTCGGGCCGTTGCGGGAGGTCGAGGTCGATCAGTGCCTTGAGGCGCGTCTGGATGTTGACCCCGATTCCGCACTTTTCGGTCGTTCCGAGCAGGACGCGGACGCGACCTGCGCGCATCGCCTGTTGAAGGCCGAAGAACTCCTTGCCCTTCTTGTAGTCGTGAACGATGGCGACCTGTTCTCTGGGAACTCCGGCTGCAATGAGTTTCGCCTTCATGTCCTCGAAGAGGTTGAAGTCGCCGCGCTGGTAGCGGTCGGCAAAGAGAATGAGGGTTCCGCGTTCGGCTTCCGTGCGGTGCAAGACATCGAGCGCGGTGCGCACGGCGGTGTTGGCTTTACTGTCGGGATCGTCCGGGCAAGTTGGATCGTAAAGGCGGGCGTCGAGCGAGATTGCGCAGGCATCGGAATCGAGTTTGAGCCAGTTGTCTTCCTTTGGGTCAGGCCGGTCCGGATCGCTCATCGGAAGGCTCAAAAGTTCGCCGCGCTCGGCAATGCTTCGGAGCAAGGGTTCCTGGGCCGGGGTCACCTTCACAAGCAGGTCTTTGCGGACAGCATTGGGAAGGGTGATGTAACCGGCTTCCTCGGCTTCGTCCTGCATCATTACGTCGGCAAACTGGGACCAAATGGACTGGAGCTCCGGGACGTTGACGTAGTTCGCAAGAGCAGTCTTCGGCTTGATGGTGACGCCATCTGTGGCGTATTCCATCCGTGTGACGGGCTCGGCGAAGTTTGCTGCCCAGTCGTCGAAATTGTGGATGTTGCATTTGGTGAGGATGTCTCGCGCCAGGTAGCGGGTCATCACAAACTGTTCGCCGAGTGTATTCGTGATTGGTGTGGCGGTGGTGAAGATTACGCCGGCGCCGTTATGCGTTTCCTGCATGAACTCGATCTTGGCGAGGATGCGTTGTGCCCGCTGGGACTCGCGAGTGCTAATACCCGCAATGTTTCCCATCTTCGTGACGATTGCCAGAGCCTTGTATGCGTGGGCTTCGTCTACGAAAAGGCGATCGATCCCAAGATCGTCGAAGTAGATGGTGTCGTCCTTCCGGCCCTGGGAAAGCTCCTTCAGTTTCTCTTTGTACTTCTGAATCTTGTTCTCGATCTGGCGCGTGGTCCGCTTCTCTGCTCTAGTTTTGGGATGATTGGTTTCAGCACCCTCGCGCAGCAGGTCTTTCATTTCCTGCATTTGTGCGTTGACAGTTTTCGCTTCGCGCTCGGGCGAGATGGGGAGCATGTCGAACTGGGAATGGGGAACGATGACGGCGTCCCATTCGTTCGTAGCGACACGACTGAAGAGTCGCTTTCGGCTGAGCGGGGAATCGAAATCTCGTTCCGTCACGGCCAGAACATTGGCGGAGGTGTAGGCCTTCTTGAACTCTTCGCGCCATTGCTGAATCATGTTGTTCGGGACCACATAGAGGTTCTTGCGTGAGATTCCGATTCGTCGCGATTCCATGCCGGCGATAATGACGGAGAGAGATTTTCCGGAACCGACGAAGTGGTCGAGGAGGGCGCGGCCTTCGACCATGACGCGCCAGGCGCCCCTCATCTGATATGGGCGCGGAACGACGGTGGGATTCAGCCCTGGGAACGAAAGGTGACCACCGTCGTAGACACGCAGACGCGTCGCGTTGAAGGTCTCGTTGTAGATACGCTCGATCTGTGGATGAATGTCGGCCTGTTTGTCGTCTTTAACCCATGCGGAGAAGGCATCCTTGATTTCGCGCAGTCTGGCGCGCGCGGCGATGGTTCGTACCGTATCGATGACGGACTTGCCATCCGCATTGCTTTGATAGATGGTCGGTTCCTGGAGGTTGAGACCGTATTCGAGGAGCTTGTGCCCCGACATCCCTCCGCCTGACCACTTGTGTGTCAGCTCGAATGCGCTGTAGCAGGTAGGCAGATCGACGCTCCAGCGGCCGTTGAGGTCTCTTGTAATGGAGGGCGCGCGGTCGCCGATCGCGGGGCGTTGCTCGGCCATGTGCCGGTTGAGGAATTGAGAGTATACCTCTGTGGGCACCCAGGTTTGTCCGAGACGCACATCGATGTCGATGAAGGGAACGATCTCTGGCTGGACGGCTTGGAGCGCTTTGACGTTCCGTTCATAGGTGGGGTCGAGCAGTGTGGCGCCTTGGGCGTCTTTCAGTTTCTGGCGAACGTTGCCGGAGAGGTACTCGTCTTCTGTCTGGTATTGCTGAGAATGGGGTTCCTTGTAGATAAGGTCGGCTGCGACGAGCTGGGCAATGACCTCTGCCTCCGGTTTGTCGAGGAGACGGGACATCAGGCCGGTGTCCAAACGCCCGCACTCGGCCAGCACCTGCAGCATGGCTGCTTTCGGATCGCTCGGAAGTTCACGCAGCGGCTCGTATGGCCGGATCGTGCGCTTGGTAAAGATGTCGGCAAGACTGATTCTGGAAGTTTCGGGATCGACGTTTTCGAGCGCCGTCAGCAGCGGATATTCGGGATCGTCCTCGAAGAGTTTGGCTGTGCCGATATTGTTGAGCGGACCAAAGTTCGCGCGATAGCTTTCGTAGTGCTGTAAAAGCTGCTCTTGGCATTCTGCAAGCTGGCCTTCATCCGAAGGCTGGAGCTGAAGCCGGATCACTTCCTTCAACGTGTCCCGGAGCGCAATCAGCGATTTCAATTGAAAGAGAATGCGTCCACTCGACAATGCACGTGGCAGGGGAGTTCTGGCTCCGTTGTCGTTGAACCATACTGTGCCTTCATCGAGGAAGTACGAATGATTTTTGATGGTGTTGGGCGCTGGGACAAGCGAAGAGGCGCTTCGATTGGTCCGTGAATTCTGCGACAAAGATGGATCGTAGGGTGTGGCGACATTCTTCGGCAGGGTTTCGATAGCCTTTTGAAGCCGCTCGACGAGACTTGTGTCGCCCTCGAAGGGTTTGAGCGTGTAGTCCTTTCGCCCGTACATGCGGCTTTCCGCACTGTGAACTCCGAGGACCATTTCAGGGTGCTCATCGAAGTAGGTGTTGTAGTTGACCGCTGCTGAATCGCCGTAGCCTGGAATAATGTGCGGCACACTCTCGATCCAGACCGGGTGTTCCGGCTGGGGTTCGTTGGGAAGGCGCTTGCGGAAAAACAGTATGTCGGTGGTAACCGATGTGTTGGCGTTTTTCTGAAAGGCGTCTTCAGGGAGCCGAATGGCTGCGATCAGGTCTGCCCTCGCGGCGAGCGCGCGCCGCGGGCGCACATCGAGGGAATCGAGCGTGTAGTGCGAGCTGATGCAGACGGCAATCCCGCCTGGTTTGAGCTTGTCGAGGGATTTGACAAGGAAATAGTTGTGAAGGGAGAGCTTTGGGTCGGAGTACTCGGGATCGGCAATCTTGATGTCGGCGAATGGAGGATTTCCGATGACCAGGTCAAAGGAGTTGTTGGGCAGCCGCGTGTCTTCAAAGGGCTGAGCGAGAATCTTTGCATCCGGATAGAGCAGGGAGGCGAGCGCCCCGCTGAGTGGATTCTTTTCGACGCCGAAAAGCTCTGATTCGTGGAGGAACTGGTCCGGGATGCGGGCGAAGAAGTTGCCAACGCCCATACCGGGTTCGAGAATACGTCCGCCGACGAACCCGAGGCGGCTTGCCGCCTCCCACATCTGGTCTACGATCTCAATGGCCGTGTAGTGGGTATTGAGAGATGTTTCCTTAACCGCATCGATCTCCTCCTCGGTGAGGATCTCGGCGAGGCGGTTACGCTCCTCGTAGTAGCGATAGCCCTGATCCCATAGTTCGCGCAACCCGCCGAAGTCGATGTACTGCGCAATCCGGTTCTGTTCCTCGGGGGTCGCGGTGCGCTGTTCGCTCTGGATGGTCTTGAGCAACTCAAGGATGTCGAGGTTGTGCTGTATGCGGGCCTTTGGCCCGCCCTCGGCGATATGGGAGGCGACATCGTCGTTGAGGCGGAAATTCCGGCTGTTACGGAGGGGATCGGGAGGGAGAATCGGCTTGGCCGGCGCCGTCTCGGCGGGGTTGTCTGAATCGGTGCCAAAGTCCAACTCGGGGGCCTTGGCATCGCTTTCGAGTGTCAGTTGTCGTCTGACTCCAGCGGCGGGTAGATCAGTTCGGCCGCCAACTCCTCCGCCTGGTTCAGTGGAAGGCCCGTCGAGCGCGCCTTGGCGAGGATCTCCCACGCCTGGGCCGCCCGTTCCTGAAGTGTGAATCGAATCGTCCCTTCCAATTCGAGATCTGCCGCTTCCTTGGGGCGGTTCCGGTAGAAGTTCGTCTCCACCTTGGCGAGCAGATTCTGAAAGGCTGGGAGCTTCATCAACTCCAAAATGGAGTCGGGATTGCCGGGGATGGTGCTGAATTCGCTGCTGGGAGTCATGTCTTGCCTCCTGGTTCAGTGTAGTGAAAGATTCGGATTCCTGGAATGTGCCGGACAACTCCGGGAATAAGGACTGCTGAAAAGGCCGAACTTGTGGCATTTCAACCTCGTGGTAATGAGGGTACATGCCACTATAATATACTTCTGCTATATTATCTATATGCAAGCCTGGTATTCTGAATGTTCTCCGTAGAGAGCAAGAGGCCGCAAGCGTCTCTCGATCTGGGTTGAGAGGCGTTCATCAAGACGCCCGATTTCGGGCAATCCCGTTGGACTAGGGTTCGCGGGTGCCTTGCCGAATTCGCTGGAAGCAAATCCGGCGCGGTCTTGGGTTTGGATTACTTTCGTGCCGACCGTCATCCGCTCGTAAGTCTGAGGGGGTCTCGGGATAACATTGCCACAAGCCGACTCCAAATTACTGATCTCGGGATTGTCGTGGAAGCCAAGGACTCTATCCCCCTCAACCGGTGTGCGTTCGTGCCCTTAACCATTTCACACACGCGGGAAAGCTCCAGTTGATGTCATCCAGCCGACGAGAGCTACCTGCGGCGGGTCTCAGCGATGTTGCCGCTCTTCCGACCTTCCAACACGATCTGCCACTTCTCTTCAGCAGTCCTTTGTACTCGTGCTTTACGCCCCATCTGCGCCTCCCTTGGCGGAGGTCTCTACCTTATCTTAATCACGTGTTGAGTTCTAGCAGGGAGCACTACACGCTGAACCCGGTCGTGTATGCCTTGCGGGATTGTGTATCATGGATGGCATTTGACGTGGGGGAGTTGGCTCGTTGCGAACTGCCGCAAATGAGCCAATCGCAAGAATCTCTTGCGCGTCGTATGGCATCGCTGTCGGCTCCAAGCCGACTGAATCATTTAATCATCAGGTTATCTCCCCCGCTTTGGCTCGTAGAGGGCTGTTCTACCCGTTACCGCTTGAGATCACGGGTCTCGCAGTTTCTTGGGGGAGTGAAAGATGACCTTCCAATCGTGTCGGAATTCAGCAAACAGATTCATTCGTTTGGTGTGTGCACTAGTTTTGAGTGTCCCATTCCTGTCGCAAGATCAGGCGGCCTTAGCTCAGTCTGCAAGCTGTCAAGAATTTGCGAATTCTGTTGTCCCTGGCGCCTGTCTCGGGCAGTTCCAGCATGGGACGCTTGTGAGAAAGATCGGCTCAGGTAAGGATGAAGAGCTTGAATTGGCCACTGGATCGTCAGGCACGTTGCTCACTCATCCGGGCACCGACCTTGTCGCTGCCTGCGGGTCTCCGATCTACGCGTTGGCGGATGGGGTCGTCGTTGATATCATCTCGGACAGCAGCGACCCCGACTTTCCATACCTCGGCTACATGGTCAGGCTTAAGCACGCAGCTACTTCGACCGGATTGCCCCTCCCCGCGATACAAATGGTTGAATCTGAATCGGTCTATCTCCACATGCAAGGCCCGCCCTCCGTTCAAGTCGGAAGTGTTGTCTTAGAGCATTCACCGTTGGGTAAAGTAGGGCGCACTGGAGCTGCATGGGGTTGCCATACACATCTTGAGGTGAGGCATTTCGCGGGTCGATATATGACGGACCCAAGTTGGAATTCGCCATTGAACATCTACGGCAGAGGGAATCAAACTTCCGAGAAACTGTTCAAAGAGAAATGGTCAGATCCGGTGCCGTGGCTATCACACCTACCGGCGACTTTAGAAGCTACAGAACCCCTTTCCTTCGATCTTTCGGTCAAGGCAACCATACGCGATTTCCCACCTCCATCGTCTACCTATACTGACATTGGTGCCTGTCCCGGCGAGGGATGCCGATATGGCAGTGTTTGGACTCTGGGCGCCGCCACCCCCGTTCATCCAACCCGCGGGAGCAGTCAAACTGCTTTTGTTTTACCTCAAGGGCAGAAGGTCACCACAGTGACCGGTGTGGTCGTGACAAAGCCCGGCAGAATCCGGATCCTTCATTCGATTCTCATCCCTGGTCAGCAGCCAGTAAACTCCGGTCTTCTCTATCTCCTCACGTACCGCGGAGAGGGGTTTTGGAAAGTCTGGCTGAATGGCAAACTGATCGATGCCGTTTCGATTCCGGACGTTCTTTCCCCTATGACCTGCAATGCCTCGGAAGCATCGTGCAAACAGAAATTTGAGGCCAAATGGATATCCGGTCCCATCATGGGGGAAATGGAGCAACTTCCGCAGCCCGTGTGGTGGATCCAGATTAAGGACAAAAGTGGCAGAACCGGATGGATTCAAGATACCGGGCCTACTTGGTCGAGTGTTCATGGTGATTTTTGATCCGCGACGTCAAAGACTGCGCGCGTATTTAGTTGGTCGTGGAGACATTAGGCGCATTCGCTCATGTTTGCATCGTGCGCCCGTAATCCATGAGATTTTATCGCTGTCTTGAAGATATTGCACTGGAGTAAGGCATCAGATTTAGCGGTTCACTTAAGAAGGCGGTGAGTAGGTCATCTGGAGGAAAGTAATGATGCGAGTGGCTTACGTGTTATCCAACAGTCTTAGAAACAGTGCAGCACGCCTGCTGTTGACAGGATTTGTGATTTCAATTGCTAGTCACTTATGTGTGGCCCAGACGACGCCAGCCGCCCCATCTGGGCGCTTTGAGGCACTGTTTCCCCTTTGCCGTACGGTCAAGATGTGCGGGTACATAGACGAGACGGGGAAGGTAGTCGTTTCGCAGACCTATGCCTATGCGGCGCGTTTTTCCGAAGGACGAGGAAGAGTGCAATCTGCGAGTGGAAAGTTCAGTTTCGTGGGCGCAAGTGGCAAGGTGGTCATCGCGCCGAAGTTTGACGATGCCGCCGATTTCCACGAGGGATTAGCAAGGGTCACCATAAAGGGAAAGAGTGGTTTCATTGATTATAACGGTGCCTGGGTAATCCCGCCTTCAATCACTGAAGGCCCACGCGCACTCCCCGCGGGGGTTGACGATTTCTCCGACGGGATGGCATTCATTTCGGAACTCAACGGTAGACAAGGCTGGATCGATAGAACCGGGAGATTTGTGCTCAACGTCCCAACCGAGGACAGCACCAATTGGATTAGCGCGTCAGGTGGCTTTGGAGACGGGTTGGTTGTCTTTATGGTTAGCCCAAAGCAAGGTACAGCTGCAAGTCTCTACGGCTATATGTGGACTTGCCCCCATTTTTGACACAACTGGTTAAGACTCAAAATCCAATGAATGGAGAATTGAGTCATGGGATTGTCACGCAGGCAGTTCACCAGGGAGTTCAAGCTGGCCGCTGTACGGCGGCTGGAAACAGGGGTATCGCTGGCCGAGGTGGCACGAGGGCTGGAAGTCAACCCCAACGTATTGCATCGCTGGCGGCGCGAGTTCCGTCAGGCGCCCGGGAACGCATTTCCCGGCAATGGGCAGCCGCGCTGGTCCGAGGGCCGGGTGGCCGAGTTGGAACGTAAGATCGGCCAGCAGGCGGTGGAGATCGATTTTTTGAAGGGGTGCTTGCAGCGCATCGAAGAACAGCGGATGTTGCAGGCATCGACTGGAAATCCGCAGTCTACCGGAAGGTCGCGGAAGAAGTGACCGCCGGGCAGAGACTGAGCATCGAGCGGATGGTGGAGCTGGGCCGGATTAGCCGGTCCGGCTTCTACCGCTTCGACGAGGGCGCCAAGCCTGATCGGGATATGGATTTGCGCGATGCCATCCAGCGCATCGCTTTGGAGTGGCCCAGCTACGGCCGGCCACGCATCACCGCAGAGCTGCGGCGGCGTGGATGGACGGTGAACGCAAAGCGGGTCCATCGCCTGCTGCGCGAGGACAACCTGCTGTGCGTGCGGAAGCGAAAGTTCGTGGTGACCACCGACTCCAACCACGGGCGGAAGGTCTACCCGAACCGGGCTCGCGACATGGTGCTGACCGGCATGGATCAACTCTGGCGGGCCGATATCACCTATATCCGGCTGCGCGAGGAGTTCGTCTTCTTAGCGGTGATCCTGGACGCCTTCTCGCGCCGGGTGATCGGCTGGGCTCTGGATCGCAACATGGAGGACGGGTTGACGCTGACCGCGCTCCGAATGGCTTTGTCACGGCGTAGCATCCAACCGGGGTTGGTGCATCACTCCGATCGCGGCAGCCAATACGCCAGCAACGATTACACGGATCTGCTGAAGGCGAACCAGATCGACATCAGCATGAGCCGCAAAGGCAACCCGTGGGATAACGCGGCCTGCGAGTCGTTCATGAAAACGCTGAAGTACGAGGAGGTTCTGCGCAACGAGTACCGCGACCTGGCCGAAGCCCGCGCCTCGATCCGCGAGTTCCTGGAAAAGGTCTACAACCAAAAGCGTCTGCACTCGGCACTCGGCTACCTGCCACCGGTTGAGTTCGAGGCCCAACTGGCAGCGCAAAATATGGAGGCCGCTGCGCGGCAGCTTGCTCTATGAGTTTTCCAAGGCATGGGGAAATCTATCCATGCGATGGGGCACGATCTGCCAGACCGTGCCCCGCTCATCGCCGTGGATGAGTCTCCAGCCGGCTATTCCTTGGCGGGTTGCGCTCCCGCAGAGCCCGCCTCCGCTTCACCGACCGAGATCAGAATGCGTTAAAGTGGTCTTGCCGGTCGATTGATTTTCAGCGAACGGCAAACAGTGTCTTAACCGTTTGTGTCAGCCAAGGGGACAACCCCAATGAACAAGTCTGGCGAGAAAGTCATTCGCGCTCAGTTTGCCAATGCTGCCGCTTTCGGCCATGGCCTAGCAGGAGTGCAGTCAGGTAGCTCCCAAGGTGGCAAATGGGGCTACATTGACCCGACGGGTAGAGTCGTGATCGGTTTCAGATTCACCTACGTCGAAGGGTTTTCGGATGGGCTTGCCGTGGTCGGTGTGTCGGACAAATGCGGATACATCGACAAAAGCGGCACATTCGTTATTCAGCCTGTGTATGACTCTTGCGGAGATTATTCGGAGGGGCTGGCATACGTCCGAAGAGGAACTGAATCGGGATTCATAAGTCGCGATGGCAAGATGTTACCCACTCCGCGTTTTCGTGCCGTGTCGAGCTTTTCAAGTGGCCTAGCGGTGGTCCAACTCGACGCAGGATACGCCTATATCGCGGAGGACGGGAAGGTAATCGCCAGGAGCAGAGCTGAAATTCCGCCATTTTAGCGGGCCACTCTGGAGTTTGGTTGGATGAGTTCCTGACTTACATACGAAGGTTGGGCTCTAGTAGACGAACTGTATGGAATTGTCCCAGCATTAGGACTTGGGACTCTTCCGAGATATCAAATGCGAGGTGAAAAATGGGCTTCTGCGCAAGCTGTGGATCAACAATGGCTGAAGAAACGCGGTTCTGCCATAAATGTGGTACTGCCGTGACTTCAATGTCGATGATCGGAACGGCAAAGGCCAACACGATCGAAGTGATTTCGCCTCCTACCGCTGCGTGGCATGTCACTTTTGCCACTGGGCAAACCGGAGGGCCGTTCACCGAGGACATGATCAGAAGCATGATCGCTCGCCAACAAATCAAAATCACGGATTCCGTGATTCTCTCTGGGGCTCGTCATGGGTACCCATCACCCAGTCGCCGTTTGCGCGCGATATCGTAACCCAGGCAACCGTCGATCGACTCGCAGCAAGCACCTGCCCTCGCTGCGGAGCAGCGATGGCCGTAGTCACCAAGAAGTCGGCTATGGCCACAATACTCATTCTTGTTGGCATCATCACTAGCGTGTTCATTATCGGGGTAATCCTCATCATCATAGGTGTGATGATGAGGCGGAAGGGGAAAGTCGCCTACCAATGTCCCCGTTGCAACTACAGAGCCTGAGAACGGCCTCAAGCGGACCGGCTCACATTGAAAGGAGAAATTGGAATGAAAATCCGTAATCTCATCCTGATTGCTGCCGCAGTTGTGCTTGCAATCTTCGGGTTCCTGTTCTGGAATGGTCCTCACGCCGTTCACGGTTCAGGTCAGAACATTGTCGTGCTCTGTTCCTCGTGTACCTATTCTGGGCTTGCACAGACTGGACACCTGGTCCTCATGGACGGAAGTACCGGAGAGGTTTGGATTTATACCGACGCAGCGGTGGAGGGCAAAGAGAATCCCATCCACTGGGGCAAGCTCGTTCTCGGCCAGCCTGTGGCGCGGGTCAAGCCCTGATCTTGCGCAAACTATTTGCATGGAATAAGCGCGTGGCAGGGACTTTGCTCATCAGCGCGGATGCTGTTCCGTCGACCTTCGGTTTCTTCTTTGCGCCTGAGGTGGGATGCCGCGCAATCATGGCGGTTCTTACGCTCATTTGTTCTAACCAAAACTTGGTCTGACAATGGACCATAGTCAAGCAGCGTGGGAGCACGCGGCGCATCCGCTCTCGCGCTACCGCGTCTTCACCTGCGCATTGGTTGCTACACCTTCCATCTCCCTGAGCTTTCTCTTCGCCTCAGCATTTCCAAGCGCAGCGGCCTGCCGATAGAACTTGGAGGCGGTATTGAGGCTTTTCGGGACACCCTGCCCCTTTTCATATAACCAGGCGAGATCGAACATAGCGGACGGATTGCCAGCGTCTGCCGCCGCCTGGAACCAGCGGGCCGCGGTCTTATAGTCCTGCGCAACACCTGTGCCGAGGGAGTACATTCCACCAATATCCACCATACCCTGCACACTGCCAGCATCCGCGGCCTTTTGGTACCAACGAACGGCCTCGGCATCGTCCCGATCCACGATGATGCCGGCTGAATAGAGGTCTCCCAACTTGATCATTGAACTGCAGTCACCCGCATCTGCAGCCATGCGTAGCAAGTCAACAGTGGCTCGGGGCGGGATTTCTGAAATCGTTCGACCATCTGGCGGCAGAGATGGTGTGGGAGGCGGTGTCTGCGACTTATAAAGCAGTCCTCCAAGCGTCAAAGCGACAACAGCCAAGCAGGAACCAACGAGCCATGCCGGAATTATGTGGCTCCTTCTGGTACCTGTCCGGCTGACCGCAGCCGTAGGCGCTTCACGTAAAGCCGATTCGAGGGCGCTAACAAACTCGCCGCACGATGTGTACCGAGCTTCGGAACGTTTGCTTAATGCGCGGAGAAACACGCCATCGACGCGAACCGGCAATGTGGGACTCTGGACGTGGGCGGATGGACGGTCGCCATACACGATGGAATGTAGAACCGATGCGGGCGAGTCGCCCTTGAAGGGCCTCGTTCCGGTGAGTATTTCAAATGCCATCGCCGCCAACGAAAACTGGTCCGATCTGCCATCAATTGTTCCCACTTCAATCTGTTCGGGAGACATATAGCTCGGCGTTCCAACTCCCATTCCTGTGCGCGATTGCTCCTGCGCGGTGACAATCTTTGCTATGCCGAAATCGACGACCTTTACCGTCTTTCCATCCTGAAGGAGAATGTTCGCCGGCTTCACATCGCGATGCACCACGCGATGTGTGTGCGCGTAATCAAGCGCCGATGCGATTTGGCGCAGGATGTCCAAGCATTGAGCACGGGTCAAGCGAACGCCGGAGTCGATGAGAGCCTGTAAAGACGGCCCCCAGACACGCTCCATGGCAATGTACGTCTGTCCCTCGTACTCGCCCAGGTCAAAAATGGTGACAATACCGGGGTGCGACAGCAAACCGGCCAAATGAGCTTCGCGAAACAGACGCTCGCGGAGAAAGGCTCCGTCCTTTTTGCCAGCCTGGGAGTGCAACTGAATGACCTTGATGGCAATTTGCCGGTGGATGGCAGGATCGTGCGCACCATACACAGTGCCCATTGCTCCGTGGCCGATAGTCTCCGTGATCCGGTAACGGCCAAACTTTTTCTCAGACTGTTGGTCCTTTTGCAGGAAACTTTGAGCGTCGCCGTGGGCGCGGAGCAGGTGCTCTACTTGCCGTAATATGTCGGTGTCGTCAGCGCACTCCATCTGCAGAAACGGCAGGCGGGCAGTTTCCGGCCGGTTCAGTGCTTCATCAAAAAGCAGGCGAACACGCTGGTACTGTTCCGGTGTCATGGCGGCAGACCCATCTCAAAATCGGCGGAATCCCCAAACGCACTTGCTCTTCTGCTGTGCCGCGTTGCTCATTCCGCGCTGCCGCGCATGCGGCTGTACAACCAGGAACGAGCGAACTCCCAATCGCGGCGCACCGTACTCAGAGAAACCTCCAGTATTTCCGCAACCTCTTCCTCTTTATGGCCTCCGAAATACCGGAGTACGACAACCTGCGCCGCACGCGGATCGAATTGTTGGAGATTGTTGAGCGCTTCGTCCAAGGAGAGCACATCCACGCTCTGCTCTGCAGAGCCCAGTTGTACGTCATCGAGGCAAACCCGCACGGCATCGCCGCCGCGTTTTCCTGCGCGTTCAAACCGCGCATGATCGACAAGGATACGCCGCATCTGTTCGCTTGCAAGGGCGAGAAAGTGCCCACGATTTGAGATCGGCAGCGGGCCCGCTCCCATCAGCCGCAGATATGCCTCGTTGATCAAGGCTGTCGCCTGCAGGGAATGCTCCGGATGCTCATGGGCCAAGCGATTGACGGCAATACGGTGCAATTCCCCGTAAACCAATCCCACAGCCTGTTCCGCGGCGTCGCGGTCTCCCTGCTGCATGAGGTTTAGCAGGGCGGTTAGTCGCGATGGATCGGCTATGGGTGGCTCTCTCGTCTCCATTTCCATTTGTGTGCCAGTATACAGCCGAATCCCAGACGATTGAATTACATATAACATCTATTTATTCAATGAGTTGTGAATATGTCTTAAGTCTCGCGATCCCCCAGTGCTAGAATTCGGACGATTCCTTCCAGGATGAATGAGTGTTTTTCCGCGCAATATTCGCTAATCCAGGTAGAGGGCGAATATGGATCACGGGCTTCAGCAACGGCATATCCGCTTCGGGGCTGGCACCGCCACTTGGTGCGCGGCTCTTCTTGCTTTTTTGCCGTTCAATTCGATGACGCCAATCACAGCTTTGCGCCTGTCCGCGGCGGCGGCCCAGGAAGGCGCCAGCGATGCCCATCAGATTTCCCTTGGCCAAACTTGCACTGAAGTCATCGCGATTCTGGGAGAACCCGATCAGATCGTCGATCTAGGCGCAAGAGTCATTTATGTGTACAAGGACCGGAGGATCGTATTCACGAATGGCGCGGTGACTGATGTGGGCGAGGGAAAATCCTCCGGGTCGGCCTCAGCGAATTCAGTGATTCATTCATCCGCAGAACTTCGGGACAACTCTTCGCCAGATACGCAACCATCTGGAGATGCAAATCGCTTGGGCGTCGAGACCAATTGCCTGAGAGCGGGCGATGAGGGAGTGAGAGACGAGATTCACGGTGCGATTCGAATCCTCGGAGGAACAGGTTCGTTCGCAGGAATTTCTTCCAGCAAAAAACTCCTCACTGTTCACCCTAGAAGTCCGCTAGTTGGTTCAGTGCGTCTGCACGTCGTCAACGGAGGCAAACCTGATGCGGTGGCTCCTTTGATTGGAACTGTCTCCTGGGGAGATCCCAGTCATGCATTCTGGACAATCGAATCATCGGTGCGCACGCGGCAACAGGATCTGGAAACCCAAGTCCGGGTTACAGTCCCCACCGCTCCGGGAATGTATCACATTGTGTTTGCAATGCAGCTTGAACTCAGCGGCTCCAACGTGGCTTCCGGCACCGATTGGGCGCTACATCACGACACCTGGGACGATGGAAATGAGATAGCGCGTTTCGATCTTAAGCAAATACTCCAGGCACAGCAGGCTGGTTGTACCACGGACCGCTGGCTCACAACGGGGGGATACGAACTTATGGCAGTCCCGGCCGATGCGATTACGCTTCAGGTCCTTTGACGCAGGAATTCGGATTGAATGACGCAAACCGAGTGAAAAAACAGGAGGAGATAACGATGTCACGCTTATCGCACGGAACGTGGACAAGAAAGAGCGCACAATGCGCATTCATAGCTGTTTTCAACAAAGTTAAGGCCCCGGGAGCAGGAATCGTCTCGCGGTGCCTTTCATTGGCGGTTATTGGCGTCCTTCTCTGTGGAGGAGTTACTGCGGCACATGCACAGAATGAGGATCTGAAGGACGCGCTGCTCAAGAAGCTCAATGATCAGTTCGTTCTTACGAAAATGACGGCGGATGGAATGGATGTCGTTACAGCCGGCTCAACGGTAACGCTGCACAGAGACGGGTTACAGATGTGCAGTGTTCAGGCGAAGCTCCCCATGCCAAATGTTTACAGAGATGGAAAGATATCAGCCGGGAAATTCGCCTGGGCATTGTCAATGGGAATGGTCCAGCCTAATCTACCTTCGAGCCAGGTCCCCATACGCCCCTTTGTAGCCGATGAGAAGTTCTGGGTAACGGCGGTCGGCGTTGAACACAACGAAGTGGTTTTCAAGTTCTACAGCGACGCTTACCAGGACGTTCGCTATTATGCACAACTGGCATTTCCATTCAACAAGAAATCCGCCCCTTCAGCTGATGACTTGTTGAAGATGATCGCGGAAGTCGTAACAGCTGAGCCTCCTAGCACCAGCCAGGGAGAAGCTCCGGGAGCCGCGCCCATCAGTGCACCACCAGCCGCACCGATGGCCCCAGTTCCCGCTCCGGCGCCAATGCCTGCGATCGCGCCTCCGCCTCCGCCAGCCGATACACCCCCCGCGCCGACGAAGACGATTTCGCTGGGAGATACGAAGGACCACGTGATCGCTGCATTCGGCCAGCCGCAGAAGGTCGTGCAGCTTGGGACCAAGGAAATCGACTACTACCCGGACATGAAAGTGACTTTCATTAAGGGTAAGGTCACGGATGTTCAGTAGCAGCCTGGATGTGAACAAGGAAACAGGAAACGGCATTCGCCAGGAACGACACCAACTAGGTGGAGAGGATGGAATTGTATGAATTACACACGAATCTGGAAAAGCCCTGGTTTGCTTTTGCTGGGAACCACCTTGCTTCTGGGCGGCTCGTTCTGCCCGGCGGCACAAACCAAGAAGACAACCACAACCACCGCGCCGGCAAGGCCAGCTCCGGCGCCAGCAGCAAGACCAGCGCCTGCACCTGCAAGGCCGACAGGAAATACCGGTCCGAGCGCGCCTCGCACCGGTCCGACGACAAACAGTCCGCGCCCCGGTCCGACGACTAACGGTCCCACCACGACGCACAATGGCCCATCGGCAAATGGTCCGACTGCGACACACACGGGGCCGACGGCCAACGGTCCCACCACGACACACAACGGCCCATCGGCAAATGGTCCGGCTCCAAAACAACCGGAGAAGACCTTCCACAGTCCCGCTACGTCAGGATCGCTTCAACCTGGCGCAGCAAGACCAACCTCTAGCCATTTGCAACAACTGCATAACGGCAGCGCGATCCAGCGCCGTGGAGATGGCCGGATCAGTGATGTGCACAATGCCGGACGCGGCATGGACATCCACAACGGTCTCAACGGCCGCCGCCAAGTCAGCGTACGGCGTCCTGACGGCAGCCGCATCATGGCGGAACGGGGGCGTCCGGGATTCATTGAGCGTCCATTTGCGCGCCCCTATGGCGGGCATGAATTCGCACGGCGCACCTTCTACTATCATGGCCGCGCCTACGATCGCTATTATCGCGGGTACGGATTCCACAACGTACGGCTCGATGTTTACGCGCCATATCACTATTACGGTGTCGGCTTCTACGGATGGGCCTATAACCCGTGGTACCACCCCGTGGTCTATGCATGGGGCTGGGGGCCAAGCCCCTGGTATGGCTACTATGGCTACTACTTCACGCCCTACGCCGTTTACCCGAGCGCCTCGGCATGGCTTACCGATTACATGATCTCGCAAGACTTGCAGGCTGAGTACCAGGCTAACCAGGAAGCGGGAACCATGGCCTCAGCGCCACCCCCGGATAGCTCTCCGGTTCTTTCGCCGGAGGTGAAGCAGATGATTTCCAATGAGGTCGCTAGCCAGATCGCGCTGGAGAACGCTGAAGCTCAGCAGAATGCGCAGGGCCAGGATCCTGATCCGCAGGGGAGCAGCATTGCCCGTTTGCTGGCCGATGGCCACTCCCATGTTTTTGTGGCGGGTAGCGATCTGGACGTGGTGGACGCTGCTGGAAACGAGTGCGCCATCAGTTCCGGCGACGCGCTGGAGTTGAACACTCCGCCGGGGCCTAATGACTCAGCGGTAAACCTGGTGGTGCTGGCAAGTAAGGGAGGATTGGAGTGTCCGAAATCGGATTCGGTGACCGTCGCATTAAATGATCTGCAGGGGATGCAGAATCACATGCGCGAAACCATCGATCAGGGTCTCCAGGAACTCCAGGCGAAGGAGGGCCACGGAGGCTTGCCTCAAGCTCCGCCGTCGGCACAAGCGCCTCCGGTCAATGCCGGGTTCGCGGCAATCGCACCCCCGCCTGAGCCGACAGACGGCGCTCAGCAGGTCAACCAACAGCAAACGCAGGCCGACGCCGCGCAGAATGAGGTAACCGCGCAAGCGCAGGGCCAGCCGCAGTAGGCGCCGATACGCGCCGGTGTGACGTTCGCGCTGTCCGTCGCACCCGTCATGACTTGACTGGGCCAGAACATCGGCCAGGTGACGGGTGCGGAGGCCAGTCAATGGTGAAGGAGAAAGTATGCCAAATCGAAAAACCATTGCGTCCGTACTGATCTTTGCCGGCAGCGCGTTGTGTTTCTTTCTTCCGTTCGTCACCGTTTCCTGTAGCGGGATGAAGGTTGCCACATTCACGGGGCAACAGCTTGCGACCGGTATTCATTCGACGCAGGCTCAGCCCTTCGGTTCGATAAGAACCGAAAACTACAATGGCAATCCCTTCGCCGGCCTAGCTTTTCTATGCGCAATCGCGGGGGTGGGGCTGAGCCTGGCGGGCAGGCGGCTCGCAGCCGGTGCAGCCGCGAGCGGAGGCGTGGGCGCTATTGCATTGTTCGTCATGAAGTCCAGACTGGATGAACAGCTACAAACCCAGAGTATGGGCCTTGCGCAGGTTTCCTATGAGCTAGGTTTCATGCTTGCGACATCGTTGCTCATCGCTGGTGCGGCATGGAATATGTTCCTCTTCTTCCAGAGCGGGAAGCAGTCGCCCGCGAACGACAGCCTGCAACCCGAAACTGGATCGATTCCGGCGCGAAACGAACCAACCGCCGCTGTTACCCGATCGGAATCCGATACCGGTGTTCCTGCATTGGCGGACAATCCAAACCAAGCGCGGCCTCACGCGGTTGCCGTTACGGCAGCGACCCGGCACTGCACTCAGTGCGGATTTCCAATTTTGCCGGGGAAGCGATTTTGCCGGCAGTGCGGCAAGAAAATGGTTCAGCAACAGGCCGCGACTGAAAGTGCAAGCGCGGCGCCGGCGGAAGCTTCATTACCTTTACCTGCCGCCGCAGTGACGAATGAAAAAACGGCGCCTGCGGCCGCAGCCGCTTTCACGGCGGGCAAAACAGTGGCTCGATTTCGAGCGCCCGAGCCGGCACCCACGCCGGTGTCAATTCAAGCTCCGGCCATTTCTGGCTCAGAATCGGCGCAAGAACCGGCCGTTCTGCAAACAGAACAAGTCGTTCTTAAGCCGCACGGAAGGAGAACAAGCAGAATTGGATGGCTGATCGGAGCGACGGCCGTTGTGCTCGCGATCGCAAGTGTTTCCATCTGGACCTTCGAGTGGCATAAAGGGATCAACCGAGCGTCGATCTTCATTTCGGCCAATGCTACGCAATCAGTTCCACAGCAACCGGTCACGAGCCCGGAAAACCGCACGGGAAGTATTGAAAAGCCGAGTCCGGCGGGACAGGTTACCGACCAACCGTCAAAGACTCCGACTCCCAACGCTCCGCAGGATCAGGTGCCGAGGCTCGATCCCGGCCCTCAGAAATCTGCATCCAGCGGTAACGCAAGTGTTACCAAGTCGAACGACGAACACATGAGCGATCCGCCAAACGACACCGGTACGGTCATTCCTCCGCCCGTGCCGCCGCAGCCCAAAAGCGGAGCCCTGCACTACTCGGGACCTCCTGTGCAATATGGCCAGACAGTCACTTTCGCGAATCTGCCGGGCGGCAGACTGCGATTCAGCTTCAACCATACGGCATGGCAGCCGTTGATTTCGCGGCAGACGGATGGGACCCAAACGCTTACGTTGCGTTCGATCAAACGGGGTGTGCAGACGCAGTGCGATGTCGGTTGGGAGATGGTTCAGTGATGCTGCTGACGTGTGTTTGTGGTGCAGATAATGAATCCGGCTCGCGCTTCTGCGAGGCCTGTGGCAAGCCGCTGGCCGCGCTCCCGGCAGCCGCAAAGAGCGTTCCGAAAACCGGCGCTCAACTCTCAGGTAGACGGCAACTGGTATCCGGAAGAACCATCCCGATTCTCCTCCTTGGTGTAGCGATCGTGGCTGGTCTCTTCTGGTGGCTCAATCGCCCGCCGGCGGCTTATCGTCCCGCTGATCCGGGATTGTATCCTTTCTTTTCCGCCGACAGCATGGGTGCCGACAAGATGGGATTCATCGACGATCAGGGTAATGTCATCATTCAACCGCAATGGGATGTAACCGAACCCGACAACATCTACGATCAACTCTTGTTCTGCAATGAGGGGCTCTGCAAAGTTCGCAAAGACGGGAAGTTTGGATACATCGACTATTCAGGAAAGCAGGTTATTCCTGGGCAATTCGATAATGCCCGGCAATTCGTGAATGGTCTGGCAGCGGTCTCCATGGGCGATCAGTGGGGTTACGTCGACAAATCCGGACATTACGCTATCAACCCGCAGTTTAGCGAGGCCGGAAATTTCGTCAACCAAGTTGCTGTCGTCCAGTCGGATGAAAAATGGGGGCTCATCGATAAGTCCGGAAGGTTTGCGATCCGGCCTATCTTCGACGCTATCGGCAAGGATGGTTTCGTCGATGGCCTTGCGGTCGCGAAACTTGGAGACAAGATCGGATATATCGACCGACATGGAAAGTTCGCCATTGCTCCGCAGTTCGATGACGCCGATAGTTTCTCGGAAGGCCTGGCCCTAGTGCGCTTGGGACGAAAGTGGGGATATATCAACACCAGCGGTAAGATCGTGATCAATCCGCAATTCGATGTCGGCAGCAGATTTATCGGCGGCAATGCATTTGTGGCCATGTCTGGACACCAGGGAACGATCAATAAGAATGGGCAGTACGTGATCAATCCGGGGCAGTATAGGCTCAACCCAGTTGCCGGCGCGGCGGGTTTGCTAGAGGTCAAGAGCAGTGATGGGATCGGCTTGATGTCCAGAGACGGAAGCGGAATCATGCAGCCTTCCAAAGCTATCTCGCGGATATTAATCTCCTTCGGCAAAGTATATTACGTAATCATCTTTGACAAAGCTGTTCCCATTACTTCGTCGGGCAAAGTCCTGGCGGGGTGGTACAAAGGCGATTCCATCTCGTCGCTGGAGCAGGATATTGAAAACGAAAAGAGCGCTGTGGATTCACTGCGCTCACTTATGAACGCCGAGGCGAATTACACCACTGCTCATCCGGCAACGGGCTTTACAACTGCGCTCGACATGCTAGGTCCTGCTGCGGGTCCTACAGACCAGACGCACGCTGGAATGATTGATCCTGCTTTGGCGACGGGAACGAAGGACGGCTATCAGTTTTCAGTCAAGATTCCTGATCGGGCCTCCACTGGGGGTGTGAATTCCAACTACATGATCACGGCTCAACCGGTTGCAGGACATGCCGGACGCACCTTCTGTACGGATTCATCGCGAGTAATCCGCTATGCGACGGGAGGCCAGGAGTGCACAGCAGTCTCTCCAACGAATGAGCACCTTCTATGAACTTCGTGCCAGGAACCTAAGAGCTTCGTGAGCATGGGTGAAACAACCAATTGGGGAAGGGGAACTTCTATGAGACAAGCGGCTTATTGGATTGTCGCTGCGGTCCTGGCAAGCGCGGTTCCGGGAGTCAATGGTCAGTCCGGTGACCCCAACACATTGCTTCTGCAAAAGCTGAACCAGCAGTTCGTGCCGACACGGTTCTCAGCGGACAGAAACGATATTGTCAGCGCAGGCACAGTCGTGGCAGTGAAGAAGGATGGACTGTTGCTCTTCTCCGTCACGGTGTCCGCGGCGCCAATGAGCGTTTACAAGAATGGGAAGTTGTCTCAGGGATTTGGCGACATGATGAAGGTGGACATGGCAGATGGCCTGGGGCGCGCAGGAGGGTCTTCGAGCATTCCCCAAAAGACGCTTGCCGCTGGAGAAAAGGTATGGATCAGCGGCTTCGGACTCGAAAAGGATGGCATTCTTGTCCAGGTGATTACGGATCCGTACGATGACGGGCGGTACTTCGGCATTCTGAAGTTCCCGATCTCAAAGGGAACAGTGCCCTCGCCGGAAGACGCTGTGAGGGCAATCTCAGAGGTTCTGGATGCGCAGCCGGCACAGGAACAGCCCGCGCAGGATCAAGGCGGTCAGAGCAATCAGGCGGCAACAGCGCCTCCTTCAGCGCCCGCTACGAGCCCGGCACCAGACGGCCAGCCGCCTGCAATCCCTGGGCAGTACACAGCACCGGGAGGTTCTCATATCGTTCTTCTTCCCGACGGTTCCTTCACGAAATTTGTTGGGAGCGGACAGGGGCACGGTCAGTATTCGGTCGATGGAGATAACTTGACGCTTACGTTCACGTCGACAGGGTTTGCACAGCATTTCAAGATTCAAAGCGGCAACCTAATGGATGCGAATAGCAATCAAGTATGGGCTCGGACCGGTGACGCGCCGGAAACTGCTTCTCCAGCACCGATGGCGGAGATTGCGCCGCCTCCGCCAGCAGATGCAGCACCGCCGCCGTCGGGCGATGCAGCACCGCCGACCATTGCTCTTGGCCAGACCATGGATCAAGTGACCACAGCTTTCGGGCAACCGCTCAAGGTCGCCAGGGTGGGAGCTAAGGTCATCTTCTATTACAAGGACATGAAGGTGACTTTCACGAATGGGAAGGTCAGCAATGTGGAGTAGATTGTGCGCAGATGGACGGGCTCTTGGCCAACCCGAGCGCCAAGGAAAGGACAGAATGATGAAAATGAGTTATCGAATCACTTCGATTTTGGCATTTGGATTCGCCATCGCGGCGTGGGGACAACAGAGCACTCCAACCCCGGCACAACCCGCCGACAGCGGCCCCACCTTGGCGGCAACCATGCAATTCATCCAGGAAAAGTTGAGCCAGCAGGGTCAGGTTGCTTGGGCGGATACCCACAGCAATCAGCCCGGATTCACCTTTCGAAATTTCGTTGTTATATCCGACGCGATGGCTGACCCGGATGCCTGCACCCTCTATACCACTGAAACGGTCAAGCGCGACATCGATTTACCCAGTGGAAAAACCCTGAAGCCCGGGGGCTCGGTCACCGAAGATGATCTGCATACCCGCACCGTGGAGACGGATACAATCTCCTTCAAACAAATCGAGAAGATCACCGTCGAGAAGTTGCAGGATCTTGAAAATCAGGCATTCGCGGAAGCAGCTCACCCGGATATCACCGTGACGGTAACGCCAGCTGTTTTCTATCTAAAGCTATGGGCATCGAGTGCCGTTTTTTCCGCTCACACCTCCACCACAAAAGGCAACCAGGCGCCGGTTGAGAAGGATGCCACCAGCAAAACGGATGGTCTCACCTTCCGCGACGAGGACACGGCCAATCGCGTGGCCAAAGCCATGACTCACGCCATGGAGTTGTGCGGCGGCGGCATCACCAAGAAGGATCTCTTCTAAACACTCAAGGTAGTCAATGCTGACGGGAAAGTCACTGTTTAATACAAGGGCTGAAGTAATGGGATAGGAGAGGAAAGCATGAAGATTTTCACAGTTCTCGATCCGTTTTTCCGTGCGTTGAGCGATGGAAAGCTCATTCGTCTCACGGTCGCCTGGGTGCTGCGGGTTTTGGCTATGCTCGTCGCGCTGGCCGGGTTGCTAGGCTTTATCACCATCATCTCCTTCAGCCTTAAGGCCAATGGAGACGACCCCGGAACCCGCTCGGCAGGCACCCTGATCGGATCCCTGATCCTTGCGCTCTTCGTTCTAGGCTGGGGGTATCTGTCGGCAGGCATCTTGGTTTTTCGCGCGAATTCAGTGGAGGAGTTGGGAGATAGCCACTTCACCGTGCTCTCGATTCTTTCTCTGCTTTTCCGGCTGAATGGCGAGATCATCTTTGTCGTGTATTCCCTGCTCGGTATAGGGGGCTGCTTGTTTGTCTGGTTCACCAATACCAATCCTTTTTCTGAGTTGGGAATGCTGGGAGACCGGCTTCCGTTCGCCGATAGCACGAGCGGCGGCTTTCTGGGCGGAATCGAGCTGGCATTACTGTTTCTGCTGATCGCCTTCATCGGCATTGTTTTCTTTTATGCGTTGGCGGAACTGACCGTGGTGCTGGTAGAGATTGCCCTGAACACACGTGGGCTGCGAACCGTTTCACCGGCAGCCGGAGGGACACCAGTTTCCGTTTCCCAGCCAGAACCTATTTCGGTCCCGCCGCCGCCGACTCTAGTTGAGCAACCTCAAATCTCCGCGCAACGCTATTGCAGGAAGTGCGGCCAACCCCTCGCCGCTGGCGTTGCCTTCTGCGACGAATGTGGAACTCAGGTAGGTTGATATGGCAACTAAGTACTGTGCAAAGTGTGGCAGGGAAGTGGCTGCCGGCAAGAGTTTTTGTGGGGGCTGCGGCCAAGCAATGCCCATTGCGGCTGCGTCTGCGCAGCCTGAGCCCGTGATAGCGCCGGGGTCGGCACCTCGATCCTGCGCGCAGTGCGGAGCGGCCCTTACTCCTGGCAAGCGCTTTTGCAAGCAGTGCGGCAAAGCCGTAGACGAACCTCCGCCAGTCGCTAAGCCTGAACCGTCAGTCGTTGCGCAGGAAGTCGCATCACCCACTGTGCGCACATGCGTGGGGTGCGGAGCGTTCCTTGACCCCGGCAAGCGGTTCTGCAAGCGATGCGGCCAAGCCGTCGATTCAACAGCGTCGGATGCACAAATCAAAGCCGTTCCCAGCGGGCTAGGAAATTCTCCACCCGAGCAATTGCCAGCATTTGATTCGCCTTCTGCAGCGACAGTTGCAGCATCAGCGGAGGAGCTTGTACCTGCGCAGGATCAGCGGGCAAATCATCCGGGCAGTAACGCATCGACAGATGAACCAAAGGCTGAGCCTCATGCGCAGGCTGAACCGACGACATTTCCGACCTTTGCTTGGGGACAGGAAGAACCTGACTTTCTTCCGCCGTCGACTCTTTCTGCGAACGCGGACACCGATTCTCTCGCTTCACCGGAACCGCTGCAATTGCCGCCTCAGCCGTCAAAGGCGAAGGTGGTACTAGCAATCGGCATTGCTACAGCTCTGGTGTTGACGGCTGGCGGTGTCTTTGGATGGCATTGGTACTCTCATCGAAGCGAATCCTCCTCAGCCACTGTACCGTCTGAGCTCCAACAGACCGTGGTTGCGCCTTCCGCTCAGAATCAGAACCCAGAGCCAGCAGTTGCACCGGAGCAACCGTCCAAGCCCTTGCCAGGCACTTCCGGAAACCCAGCTTCGAATGCTCCGCGGCGTCAGTCCGGGTCAGGAACTGCGACGCTACCATACTCTCCCCCGACGAATGCACCAGAGGATTCCACCCGACACCAGGGTGCGGTAACTCCGCAGCCCGCAATTACTCCGCCTCCGCCCTCTCCTCCTGCGGCGACGCCAGTGGCGCCGCGCTCAGGGGTGCTGCACTATCAGGGACCGCCCGTGCCCCATAACGGAGTGGTCGTTTTCGACCATCTTCCCCAGGCGCGGCTGAAGTTCACCTTCGACCACCAGGCGTGGAGTCTGACTATCAAGGCCAATCCGGACGGCACGAAGAAGATCACAATGATTTCGCAGGCGCCTGGATTCCAAACAACTTGTGATTTGGGCTGGGAGATTGTCGAGTAGACACGAGGTAAGCGGCGGAGCGTATACCGGCGCGGTCCTCAAGGCACATGAATAGGACCACATGGAGTTTCTAACCTTTTGGCCCAGCGGAAGGCGGGGAGAAAAAGTGATCATGATCCAACCCTTATCCAGTCTTGGAAAGTGCATCTGTGCCTTCGTTCTTTGCGGCGTGTACCTTCTTGGCCAGGTTTCTGCTCAAACATCTCCTAGTGTCTCAGCTGCTCAACAAAAAGCGAATGGGGAATATGCGGAGCTGCTTCAACGGGTCCAACAAGGCGACATGACCGTCGACTTTCGAGCCTTTCGCATCGACGGGGCGTTAGCTGCAGGTCCCCATATCAGCGCGATTGAGGCTGTCGACCGCATCGCCTTCAAGAAGTTCATGGCAGACTCAAATCCCCAAAGCGCACTCAAATCCGCCAATCACACATTGGATCTTGACTATGCAAGCGCCGTGGCGCATTACGACGCGATCATGGCCTACAGGGCGTTGAATCAACCGGACGAGGCAACCAAGCATGAGAGCCTCTTGAACGCGCTGCTGGATTCGATGGCCAAAGTTGGCGATGGCAAGACTCTCGAAACCTCTTATCTCGCGGCTACCACGCAGGAAGAGTACATCTTCATGGAGTTGCGCCTGAACGTCAAGCCAACCGGTCAAAGCCTCATCATCAAGAATGGCTATTTCTACGACCTCTTGAAGGTAGTCGATCCAAAGACAAACGCGGCCCAGGACCTTTGGTTCAATGCCGATGTTCAGATGAACCCGGAGGGCAATGCCGTTCTGAATCCCGTAAGCGCAACCCAAAACCCTGCTGCGCCGGTTGTCGTCGCGACAGCCCAAATGATCGCGCCCGCGCCACTGACCTCGAATAGTCCTTCGCCGAAGGGAGGCGCAAGCAACAGTCCGCCTTCAGTGGCGGATGCGATGGAGAACCATCCGCAATCTGTTTCCGAAGCCCCCGCGCCAACCGGCCCTTGCGCCGGGCCAGAAGGGATAACCTCGATTCCACCCAAGGTTTACGATGCCCTCATGCTCGCTACCAAGTTGCTGAATCCTAACGAGGCCGGCAAGAAGGCGGTCGAGATTGCGAGTCAACCAGGGTCAGGTCTGAAAGTAGCCTCCCTCCTTAAAGATGCTGATGGAACAATCATCCTATACACCATCGTTGTGGCATCTGCTCCAAAATGCGCAGTCGCGACGATGGTTTTCCATCGCGATCAACAGCTCCATCCTCAGCGGATTCTTCCGGCGTCAGCGGCGGCCGGTTCCTGGATTGATGAGTTTCAAACGAAAAGCCTCGCCAATACGTACGGGATAATGTACGGGATCAACTCCTCTTCTGACCCAGCCAATAGGGGTGCCGTTTTCACCCGCGCCAACGACAGCCGAATCGAATACCGGAACCTACCCCGCGAAGGCACTCTGGAGTGGAGGATACTCATCAAGAGTGGATATCACTTCGAGAATTTCTTGCTTCATGAGGGCGACCCTTGCGCTGTGCTCTTTAGCTCTGATGTAAGCGGCGGCGACGTTACTTGGCCGGGAGCCACGCGACTTACCCTCTGCAAGAACGGTGACATTACCTTGGACATGGCGGAAAAGAAGTATGTTGCCCCTCATCAAGTCATCAAGGCGGTAAATACTTCGTTCCGCTTTGGCGAGTGGCACACAGTTGGCATCAGCTACGGAAACCTGGGCCAGGCTATTTGGCTGGATGGCGCGGTCGTCAGCCATGACGGAACCTTCCAGCAAAGTTTGGGGGCGGCTGGCAACCATCAGCAGCCCGTCGATGTGCCGACGATTGGACAGACCGTCTCAGGCTTCTGGGCGCCGCATCAATACGACGGTGGATTTGAAGGGACCGTTGGCCGTTTCCGCGCCTCGAGCAAACAACAAGATTGGCTATTGAGTAAGACCGCGCCGCAGGATGGAAATGGCACGCCCGTGATTGTCGACCAACCTTCAGGCGTCAAAACCGAAAAGCAGACCGGGCAACCGACCGATGCGGTTGCAGCAGGAGCAACAATCAATCCCGAACCACCCTCCGGCCAAGCCATCAAGCGATACAGACCGCAGGACGACGGGATGTGGTCGCGTCGAATGAACATTGACATAACCAGGACCGACGCGGGAAACAAATATCACTTTGCCGTCAACTTCACTGTGCCGGATCCGCCAACAGGTCCGCCCTTTCCTTCACCGTATCTATTTAACCTTGTGACTGTGTATGGCAACCAGGTACAGAATGGCAGAGTCAATTTTCCAGGCGAAACGATTCCGTCAGTTGAGGGAAATTGGAAGGCTGGCGATCATGTGCATTTGGAATTTGACCTTTCGAAAGAATATGCGGACCCAATGCAAGGCTGGAACCTGAGATTCTGCATAGGAAAAAGGCCGAACTGCTTGCCGAGCCCAAATCTGCTCATAGATAATTCCGATGCCCAGAAGCCAAGAGTGGAAGGACCGCACATAAGGGTTGAAAATCGCTCCGGCGTAGATTTCAAGGGCGTGGTGGTCGATGGTGTACAATTCGGCGACATCAAGGCAGGGTCTTCCACTGGGTACCAGGTGATGGAGCACGCGTACAAATATGCCCGTGTTACTTTATCCACCGACTCCGGCCCCTTGGCGATTCATCCGACTGACCGCCTTGGGGAACCTCGACTGAAGGCGGGCAGCTACACTTATGTCCTTACTGTTGGGGACGGCGGATTGGGTATCGAGTGTGTCGTCGATTCGGCAGTACCCGCCTCTGCTAGCTTGCCTGCTGTGTCGTACCTGATTTCTACCGGCGGCGCTGACTTAAGTATTGAAAACGGCCTGGGCGACCCTGAGAACGCCAGCGGCGTGGTTTACAAGGTAGGAGGAAGTGTTTCGCCGCCAATACTCCAGCAAAAGGTGTTGGCGAACTACTCCGACGAGGCGCTCAAGGCCAAGTATCAAGGTGTTTGCCTAATCGAAATGATTGTTGATGCTCAGGGTCAGGTACAGAACCCGAGGGTGATTCGCCCGCTTGGCATGGGTTTGGACGAGAAAGCGCTTCAGGCGATCCGCAATTGGAAGTTCAAGCCTGCAATGAAGGACGGCAAGACGCCCGTGCCGGTGATGATGACCGTGGAAGTAGACTTTCACCTGTACACTCCAGCCCAGACTATCGCGCCCGCACAACCTTCCCAGAATGGTCCTTCGCCGAAGGGAAGCGCAAGCAACAGTCCGCCTTCAGTGACGGATGCGATGGAGAACCATCCGCAATCTGTTTCCGAAGCCCCCGCGCCAACCGGCCCTTGCGCCGGGCCAGAAGGGATAGCCTCAGTTCCTCCCAAGGATTACAGTGCCCTCATACTCGCTGCCAAGTTGCCCAATTTCCACGAGGCCGGCAAGAAGGCAGTTGAAATTGCAAGTCAACCGGGGTCAGGTCTGAAAGTGGCGTACCTCCTTAAAGATGCTGACGGAACAATCATTCAATACACCATCGTGGTGGCATCGGCTCCGAAATGCACCGTCGCGTCGATGCATTTAATTCGTGAAGAACGTTTTGTCCCCCAGCCGACTAATTCCGGGCAAGACGTCAAGCAATACACGCCACCTGAGCAAGGGTTTTGGTCGCATCCAATGAAGATTAACGTGACGAGGATGGACGCAGGAAGCAAGTATCACTTCGCAGTGAATTTCACCGTGCCGGATCCGTCGATTCGTCCTAATTTCCCCTCTTCCTATCCATTCAACCTGATTTCCATCTATGGAGGCAGGGTTGAGGGCGGGCGTAGAATCGATATCCCACAGGATTTACTGCCGTCTGTTACGGGAATTTGGAAGCCCAATGATCCTGTTCATTTAGAATTCGACCTGCCGAAAGAATACGCAGACCCATTGCAAGGCTGGAACCTGAGATTCTGCATCGGAAGCAGTTCGGGTTGTATGTCGAGCTCCAATCTACTGGTAGATAATTCCAATGCCCCGAAGCCAGCCGCGGGCGGCACAGATAGATCGGATGGCAGCGATGGTTCCTCTCCCGGCGGTAATTTGGGTGGATCGAACACAAGTCTGACCAGTGGAGCTGGTCTAGGATTTAGTGCTGGAGACGGAATATGGTCGGGAGACGACCAAAGTGCTGATGCAAGAATTTACAACGTGGGCGGCAATATTTCAGCGCCGGTTGTTCTGAAGTCAATGGAGGCGAAATTCAGCGACGAAGCGCGCCGGGCCAAGTACCAGGGCGTCTGCGTGATCTCGTTGATTGTCGACGCGCAAGGAAAGCCGCAGAACGCGAAGGTGATTCGTCCGGTGGGCATGGGGCTTGACGCGAATGCGCTCGAAGCAGTCCGGAAGTACAAGTTCAAGCCTGCAATGAAGAACGGCAAGACGCCCGTGCCGGTGATCATTACCGTGGAGGTAGACTTTCACCTGTACACTCCAGCTCAATGAGGAGCGTCCGAATGCGATGGACGGTCGACTGCGCGCGATCGTTATTGAGGACGTAATGAACTGGAATGACGTCGCGGAGAGCATGCTATCGCCTCGACTTGGTCAGACAGATCAGCTGCTTACGCGAACACGCTGCTGTTCCAAATCCAATCGCCGGACTGGAAGCCATAAGATCACATGCGTTGTCAGGTATGAACATGCGGAATCGACCATCAGTACTTTTCTCCCGAAGGGCATTCAAGTCGAGAAGAAGCCATCGCGCTGGCGAGTGTCACGTCGCTCTGACCCAACTAAGGTCGTTGTCGCGATTCTGCGCTATCACAATTTTCCTCGTCATAATGGGCCTTGATTCAATAGCTCAGAGTGCTCCCGCTCATTCGATCTTGCCACGGCCTGGAGTGAGCACTCGCTCACGTTTTCACCTCTACCAACGAAACGTAGTCTTAGGCGGTGTTGGATATGGCCTCGACGGAAGCTTCGTCGTGCAACGCAACGAGGTGGTCGTTACCATTGACGGAGGCTCTGTGTTCGCCAAGGGAGAAGTCGTTCTTCACTCTCTGCGGATAGGTATCTGTGGATTGTCAGAAGAGGGATATGCATATAATGCTTATTCGCCAGAAATAGCACTAGGCGATATTCGGCTCGCACCTGGAGAGGGCTATAAACTTCCCAGACACGTAGCCAGGATCCAGCTCCGGAAGGCTCCGCCGCAACAAAATTGGTTGTGCGGCACATTGTCGGAATCGAACGGGAATGATGCGGTTGAAGACCTTGAACATCATGCCGTGGTTCCTCCCGCGAGTGGGGTTCACCGCGCCACTGATTTCTGGAAGAATAAGGACCCAGACAAGTGGTCCTCCGAAGAACGCCAAAGTTTCCTGAAGGAGTCGCCTTGGGCGCACTCTGTGTTGATTCAAGTTCCGTCGGACGTAATGAGATACGGGCACCCCATCTCGGTAGGCACAATTACAGTAGTGATACGCTGGGAAAGCGCTAAGCTGCTGCGCCACGCTTTGAAAGATGTTGAATCGAAGGAATACAACGACACCTTGGCCAACCTTTCGAAAGACTATTACGTAATCTCTGTGGTCAAAGTGGAGCCTCGCACTGGAGAGTCAAACGAGACGGCAGGCGAATGGAGCCCGGAGCTGTTAGAAAATCTGCGTCAGGTTGAACAATCTCGCTGGAACGCACAGACCGTGACGTTAAGACGTGCCAACGAATCGATTTTGCAAACGGGAATGATGTCAGGAGATATCTCACAAGGCCGAATCGACTTATTTCTCTTCCCGCGAGCCTTGGCTCTAGAGGCAGGCGATGGAATTCTAGAATTCGATGTTTCCTTTCCCGCAGGCATGGGCCGCGTCAGCTTTCCGGTGAAGTTCAACCTTCGAGCTTTGTCGGAAGGTGTTGATCGAGGCTTGTAGCCTTTGGACTCTTGCGCAAAGAAGATGGGAAATTCTGAGAGATTCCTCAAAGGGCGAGCTGACGGGTGAAGCTGCTTCCTTTGATGTGGCAGCATTGGCTGAAACCGGCCTCCAAGCTGTGAGGACGGAACCTCCTAATCAGCTCCACTGAGCCAACGGGTGCGGAGGGGTCGACGGTGCCACAAGTACGACCGGAGTCACGGCACCCCCGGGATGGTAGCCCTTTCCCATCGTTGCCGCGATGAAACTGGGGCAAGGATGGGACACCTCATCCCAGTAGAAGGAAAGGGCGGACCAGCTGCCTTGATTGGTACTGGCCGAGCTAGTGAACGACTACTGAATGGATCGGCAAGTCTGCGCCGCCCGAAGTTCGTTGCATTAGGCTTCCAGGGCACAGCGAGTAAACTCGATGGCATGAGTCGCACATTAGGCGGGGTCGAGCGAATTGCACTCTGGATGGCCTATTCAAGAGCGTGCGCCTATTGCGGCGAATTGATTCCGCTTAGAGACCTGGAGATCGATCACATTATTCCAGTCTCGTTGGAGGAACACCCGGAGGAATTAAATCGGCTTAAAGGCGAGCTCGGATTGCCATCGGAGTTTACCCTCAATTCGCTTAACAACTTACTTCCCACCCACGGTAGATGCAACTTGCGGAAGACGGACCAGATTTTTGAGTCGTCGCGCATTAGATATTTCCTTGAGGTTGCCGAGGGGAAACTTGAAGCCATACGCCGTCTCATTCCTAGCCTTGAGCTTCAAGCCTCCAAGGAACGACTTCTGGGCGCAGTGCAGTCAGAACTCGAATCGGGAAATCTCGAATTCTCGGATCTGGTGGGTGCCGCTTCCAAGGCTAAGGGATTTCCTCTTTATACGCGGATCGAGTTTGAGAGCGGGAAGTGGGACGGTACGACAGACTCCAAACAAATCGACAGCCTTCTCGATACGCCCGTAGCGATTGGGGCGATTCCGAAGCCCGACGGGGTACGATTCATTAGTGCAAACGGAGGGTCAATGGCGATCAGGACCTGTCGAGAATTTCGCGCTGCGATCTCCGCCAAGTTCTACCCATCGGATAATACACAGCTAAAGATGTCATTACCCTTAATGAGGGCGAGCGCTCTTTTGGAGGCAGCATCGCGCGCGCGGCTAGCGGCAATTAGCTATATTAAGTCACCCCATGTCGGCGTAGCTGACCTTTACCTTTTGCCAGCCTATTTACTCCCGCGGGTCGGGGACGAGCAAAAGCAGGATGGCGAAAGCCTTTCCTCTAGCTCGTTGCAAAGCTTCCTTAGCGCCAAGAAGATTTCAATTCTTTCTGTTTCGAGTGATCAGTTGAGCGTCGTTATCGGGGATATCGGGATGCTTTTGCAGGAACTCTTGCGCGCGGATTTGGATGGGGACGGAATTGAGGAAATATTGGTCCAACGCACCATTTACGCCACGCAGGGGACATTCCGGGCTTACGAAATTGGCCTACTGCGCCGGCCAGAGCCAGATGTGGGGCTTACTTTTGGAGACTGGGCTCAAAACGGCGATTGGGCTCGCGCCCAGAGAGAAATCCATATCGCAAGGATCATGAGATGAATTCGAATCGAAATAGCTGGATGGAGGTTCCCACAATCTTGACAGATAGAGGGGCCTGCGTGTGAGGACCCGCGATGAGTTTTGCCAGCAAGTGAAGGTAACTCTTGCGCTTCGCGTGGGTGGTTATTGTTCGAACCCGATCTGCAGAGCTTCGACGAGCGGTCCACATTCCGAGCCTGGCAAGGTTCTGAATCTCGGCGTTGCTGCGCACATCACTGCTGCCGGTAAGAATGGTCCGCGCTATAACTCGGAGCTATCCGCAGAGCAAAGAAAATCCCCAGAGAACGGAATCTGGTTGTGTCAGAAATGCGCGAAGCTCATTGACAGTGATGTCGACGTGTTCCCTGATTACGTTCTTTACCAATGGAAACGAGAGGCAGAGGAGCGCGCATCGAATTCTCTGCGCGGTAAGGTGTCGATGGGGCCTCTTCATGAGCCCGTCCCAAACATCTCGGGGAGGACCTATCACGAGGCAAGGAAAATCCTGATACAGAACAATTGGCAGCCGCTGATGAATCCTTGGTCGCACACAAATTCATTCGGGGTTTTCGCCGGCAATGCCAAGGAGTTTTGGGAAAAAGGATACCATGAACTTGTGAATGCCTGTCCTACGGGTTATGCCTTCTGTTTGTTTAAGTTTGCTGATATCTATCGGAATACTCTTCATGTTGTTACGGCTGGCGAGGAAGACTGGGAACGAGGATCTATGGCTATGATCCAGAGCCATTGGCTAGAGATCAAGTGATTCTCGGCGAGGCGAGTGCCAACATGTAGTAGGGTTGGCTTGTTCCCAACCGCCTCAACTATTGCTGGACCACACAGGTGCATCTTCAGCCTGGAGGAAGAATGACGGACGGAAAGATTACCAGTTTCCCCATCAGCGAGATTCATTCCGAAGAGGGCGCCCAGGACCTTGTCCGTTCCGAAAGGATGAAGCCGTATCTTGCCTTCTTGAAGGCGCAGATGTCCGGGCAGGATACAGAACCGTATTTGGCTGCACTAGCCGTGCTGCCTCTAGAAGAGCGATACGTATGGCGAGTGATCTCCGCTCTGAAGTGGGCATTCTGTGACCTTGACACGGAGAATGCGATTGCCGATGTGCACACTTTGTCGGAAGATGATCTGAAGAAAGTAGTGGAGCCTCTCTCCTTGAGAGCCATTCAATTCTGTCTATTTGTTAACGCGCTGATTGGGGAGGACGCTACGGAACGGATCATGCAGCACGCGGTCCAGTGCGCAAAGGAATCGTCCGCGCCAGCCTCGGGCGAGTAGCTGGTCCATGCAGATGGATGGAACCATTCGCTCTCTCGCCCTGTTTCCGGAGCCGGTTAGTTGCAGAACCCCATGTTGAGCCTCTCGCAAAGATCGTCGATCTCGGCGGGGCTGAGCGGAGAGTCCTTCTCGTCGCAGAAGTGGTCGCAGGAGTTGGGCTCGCTCAATTCCAGCGGGTCGTGGAGGCCGATGGAAGTGCAACCGCGCATCTTCGGCTCCCATTGTTCCTGCATGAGGCGCAAGCCGTGGAGCACGCTGGCGAGCTCGCGGCGCGTGATGTGTTTGTTCCTATCTGCCGAGGCCGGATCGGAAGCGGCCGGCACGTCCAGCTTGTGCTGTTCCACGCTGTAGGCGTTCAGGGGTTCGATCACTTCCCCGTGAATCCATTCGTCCAGCCCATCGAAGTCCCTGGCCTCGATGAACGCTTCGGCCTTCGCTATCTGGTCCTCGTCGTCGCTATCGACGGTCAACTCAATCAAGCGCCGATATGCGGCCAATTCGGTTTCATGGACGCTGGCATAGGTGCCGTTGTCGTCGTCCGCTGCCACACTCCAAACTGTGATTTGCATAAACTCCCTTTCGTGTTGCGCGTCTCAGGAACGCGCGGGGTTGTGGCCAGTTCCGTAGAGCATGGCGGAGAGATGGTCGGCGTAGAGCACGTGTCCGGCCTGGCGCTGGATTTCGATGGCCTCAGCCGTGCCAGGTTGCGCGGTTGTGCCGTCGGGCAACTTGGGACCGGCGGCGGAGATGTTGTTGCGGTGAAGGCGATAGTGCGGGAACTCCAGCACATTGCCGTCGAGGGGGCTGAAGATGTTGAGCAGGGTCTTGCCGGTCTCCCATTCGTCTTTGGCGACCAAAAAGCGGCACTCCAGATACTCGGAGTGAACTTCGGTGAGTTCCACGTCTTCGTAGCGATGAATGGTTGGGTTGAGTCTGCGTCCCAGCATGGGGTGTCTCCGTTCTTCTGGTTTGCGGGCGGGTACTGGTTAAAAGAGGGCAAGTTGGACCTGGGGAGCGGGAACGTCCTCCGATTGACCGGCAACGATCTGGACTTCGGGGCCGCACAGAACGAATTCCTTCCCGCCGTGCTTGACGGTCATGCGGTCGTAGAAGCCATTGGGATCGTTGCGTGCTGCCTCTGCAAGCGCCGCGCTGCCGGTCTTCTCGGGGTAGGTGGTGGGGATGCCGTTGAAGATTCGCAGCGGGCACAGGCGGTATGCTTGCGCACCACGGTTACTCAGCCCAATGGCGACCCACATCTCTCCGTCCATTCGAAAAGGTTTGCGCACTGGCTGGCCCATGGCGATGGAGTCGCCGCTGTAGCTGGCCGGAATATCGCCCTCATTCACGTAATCGTTCTGCTGGTGGTCGAAGGTTCCCCAAGCGAGGCGGGCCGGATTGACATCGCGTGTGATTTTCATGGCAGGCTCACTCACTTTCTCGCTGCGGCCGGGCTGGCCGTTGTCGCCGGATGGGTAGGGATGGGAAACAGGAGTCCCTGTTCAGCGGGCGGGCATTCCCAAGGATCGAGCATGCAACCGGCCTCGACGCGGACTTTGAGTTCGTCGGCCTTATCGATGCCGAATGCGCAGCCGATTTCAAAGAGCGTGGCCGCGTAGAGGTTGACTATTCGTCGTTCTTCCTCGATCATTTCGTCGCGGCGGGAACGGGGCAGGGAACTCGATTGATTCCAAAGACGGACGATCATGAGGCAGCGATAGAGGTCCTCAGCCTCGATCTCGGCTCCAGCCAGCAATGCGGCGGGGTTCTCGTCCAGAACGTAGGTGCTGTCGTCTTGAATCTGCATGACGTTGCTCACTTGATGGCGTCTCCGATGATCTGAGACAGAGCGGCAACTTTGGGTTCAAGTTCGGCGATGGCCAATTGCACGTCGCGGTGTTCGGCGTGCAAGGTAAAGATCAGGTGCCGTATCCACCGCATGACTTTGACCGGATAAGAGCCAAGGCGATAGGCCGGCTCCTCGTCGAGGTCCAACATCCCAAAGCGCATCGCGGCATCCCACCAGTTGGCGTCGATCTTCCCCTCGCGCGATGCCCGTTGGTGCATGGTCACGATGGAGAGGTTGTAGTTCACGTCCTCAAGATCGGCCTGGGCGGTCGCCAACTGGCCGCGCAGGGTGTCGAGTTGTCGTTTCGCGTTCCGCGCATTGATGCTCGGCTCCGTGTCCACCGCGGCAGCTACAGACCGCGCGTTGAACAGAGAGCATTGCATTGCGGTCCTTGAATCGCGAAGCTGCGCGGACTGGTGGGCGATTGCCATTGTGGTATCCGTGCCGAGATTAGGCTCCCGGCTGGCCCTGTGTGGATTGTGGTGGTGGAAGGCTAGGCCGCGATGTCCTCGATCTCGGCTTCGGTCTGCGATCCCGCGTCCATCGCGCCAAGGATCGAGTGAACGGCATCGCGGATAGTGTGAAGAGAAGCGGTGACGCTCTCGGCGGTGGCGTCCCAACTGGCCAGATAGCGGTCGGAGTGCTGCTCGATGCCGAAGTGGGCAAGGACGGCAAAGGACGTGGCCTCGGCCTCCAGTTCGCGCTGTTCCGGACTCGTTTCCTTGGGCGTCTTCTCGGCCTTGTGTCCGTGTTGATGCAAGAACTCGTGCGCCAGTTCGTGGGCCAGCGTGCCGCACTTGGCGGTGGTGGACAGTGTTGCGTTGACAACGACCTTGCCGCCCTCGCTCCATCCGTTCGCCGAGCCCGTCTCCGCGCGATACTCCAGCGCGATGCCCATGACGGCGGCTGCAGATTCAAGGCGGGGCAGAAGCGTTTCGCCTCCCGCTTCGGCGCGGTATTCAAGCTCGGGAATGTCCTTGCCTTCGGTGTCGGCGATATCGAAGACGTGGGCGACGCGGAACCCGCAGAGCTTCATCGCGGAAACCCTCTCGGATGCGCGGCGCTGCGCGGCTTCCTCGGCGGTCAGCTTACGCACGCAAGGAGCAAGGATTGCGATGCCCTTTGCACCCTTCTTGACGTTGCGGCCGAGAGACTTCCACGTATGGAAACCGGCAACCCGCTCAGCCTGGGGCCGCTGAAGGAGAACGAGGAGCTGGTTATTGAAGGAGTAGTGATGAAACCGGGATACGGCCCGCAGCCAAGTCTTGAACAAGTCTGATTTTGCGGTTGCGTCGGTCATGGTGGCGAGGGTGTTGATGCTGTCGGTAATGGAGTCGATGAGGGCCTTTGATTTGTCGCTTTGCATGTTCGGAAGTTCTCCCTGTATTGCTTGACATTACCCTTCAATAATAATACATATCTGCTGTCTTTGTAAACAGATAAAGCCTTTAGTTCCTATTCTTTAGTAACATTGCGCACTGCAATAGATACACATCTGAGACCTCACTAGAAGCCCGCGCAGAGGAGCTTTTCCTGCGTCCTTTTTTCTCAGGCCCGAGCCGCGCGACGGTTACGTTTGTTCTCGCGGTTTGGAATGGAATCGCACGTCCGAGCGCATGTCTTTTGAAGCATGTGTGGGGGCGTTGCGGGGCTTTCACCCCGCTGGGGTGGGTAGCGGAGAACCTGGAGGGGTCGAAGCGAGGGAGGGACGCCGAAGCGCCCCTCCCCGCGGATAGGCGGGAACAATTAGCGGGAGAGTGTTGCGGATTGTAAGGCGGGCTGAGTAGGGAGGGAGAAACCGTTCTGTTTGAGTGCTTTTTTTACGGTGCGATCGAGATAGGCGTCTTGATCCCTTTGGGAGCGGTTGACAAAGGCGGATGTTGAAGTATGAGCGCGGATGGTATCGCGGATTTCGATTTCGGGCACGCCTCGTTGGAGGGAGTAGGTGGCATAGGCAAGATCTGCTTTGTGGCGTTCGCCTTGAGCGGAAAACAGATTGGCGAAGTGGGAGTAGTCGAGGAGTTCAGAAGCCGGGCGGGGATATTTCTGATAGCCGATGCGTGCCGCGATTGATCGCCGAACTTCCTGGAGTTGTTCGAGCAGCCGGTCCTCGACTGCGGAGAGCACCTCATGGGTTTTCTCATAGATGACGCCATTGGACAGGGCGAATTTGAGTTGCGAGTAGGGAAAGAGCCCATTGGGGAGTCTGTAGTGGGGTTTTGGGTTAGTGAAGCCGGCGAGGCGGCCGAAGTGCCGCCAGTCGGCTGAGTTGGGGTCTCCTCCGAATTTCTCCGCAAGGATCTTGGCGGCGACTGTGCCTTCCTCTTTGGTGAGGGTCCAGGCGTGTTTGAGCCATGCCTGAAAGTTGCCCGGTGAGGTCTCGACGACGCAGGCCGGGGTGTAGCCGGCATCGAGGAGAGTGTCGAGGCCCTTGCGGGTCAGGTCGTCGATCAGGGTGAGTTGGCTTGGCCCCGAGGGGCGGATGTAGATGTGGTGGCCTTGGGCATTCTCGGCGGCGCACCAATCGAGCTTGTCGAATACCTCACCGATCGTGAGTCCGTCGTCGTTTTGGCCGTTGCGCAGTGTCATGTGCGATTCGCCGTCGTCGGCGAGTTCCGGGGGGACCCGGACGCCGAGTTCGTAGCGTTGGGCGCCCATGGCCCTGAGTTGCAGTTGAACGGCCTTGAGTGTGATGGGCATCATGCGGCCCTCCTTCCAGGTACGAAAGTCATGGATTTTGAGGCAGCGCCCGTTTTGCTGGACGAGTGGCCCCAAGAAATCTCTGGACACAGAGTAGCACATATAATACATTTCTGCTGTACATACCGGTAATGATGTATTATAGCGGTATGGTTGCAGTAGGGAATTCGCTTGGTGTCCGGGGGGCGGGGTAATGGTGGTTCAGGCGGAGAGTTTGGAGACTGCGAGGCTCGACTCGGAGAGCGAGAGCGATTTCCGCAAGCGGCATAAGCTGATGACCGAACTGGGTCCGGACATCGTGGATGCGCTGATGAAAGACAGGACCGTCGAGGACGTGGTGGTGAATCCGGATGGCCGGGTTTGGATCATGCGGCAGGGCAAGCCGTTTGAGGTCCTGACCCAGATCCCGCCGCTCAGAGCGGTTGGGGCCACTGTGAGCATCGCGGAAGGATTCGGGTTGGTAGCCACCTACGAGAGTCCGGTTGTTAGCGGGAATGTGCCCTATTTGAATTGCCGCGTGGAAGCGCTGGTCGCGCCGGTTGTGCCAATCGGCACAGCTTCCTTGTCGTTCCGCAAGAAGGGCGAGAAGAAGCCCAGCCTCTACGATTACGCCGCGAGCGGAATCCTGACCAATAAGGAAGATCCGCTGAACGGCCTTCAGAGCATCGACCCGTTTGAGCAGGCGCTTCATAGCGCGAAGAATCATGTCGATGTGCTTTTTACCGCCATCGAGCACCACAAGAACATTCTGGTCGTTGGCGGCACAGGTTCTGGCAAAACCACGCTTCTCGATGCGTTGAATCAGGGCATTGCGGAACGGACACCGCATGACCGGGTGCTGATTCTCGAAGATCTGCCGGAGTTGCGCGTAGCCATCGAGAACTACGTGCAACTCACCGCCTGCAAGGCGGTTCCTATGGACGATCTGATTCGTTCCTGCCTGCGCATGAAGCCGCACAGGATATTGGTAGGCGAGGTCCGCGGGACCGAAGCGTTGACCGCGATGGAAGCGTGGAACACGGGGCACCCAGGCGGTTCGATGACCATCCATGCAAACAATGCCATGGAAGGCTTGAACAGGATCGTATTCCTCTGCCAGAAGACGTCGAATCCGTTTCCAACCCACATCCTGGCGAGGATCGTAGCGGAGACGATTCATTTGGTTATCTACATCGAAGCCGGGCGTCAGTTTCCGAGTGGACGCAAGGTCAAAGAGGTTTGTCTGGTGAAGGGGCACGACGGGGAACGCTTCGAGATTGAACAGCTTTAGATGTTTCCCGTGGCTGCATCGCATAAACATTCAACCGAGAAGAAGGAGATGGGCATGTTGAAAAGGATACGGAAGATGACCGGAAAGCTGGTCGATCTTGTGACCGGCAGGCAGTTTCTAACGATGGCGGGTTTGGCGTTGGTTTCGAACGCGCTGGCCTATGCGTCAACCAGCACTACGGGCTTGCCGTGGGAAACCCCGTTGCAGACGGTGCAGCAATCGCTGACCGGGCCAGTAGCGGCCGGAATCTCAGTGGTAGGCATCGCCGGCGGCGGGATGGCGTTGGTCTTTGGCGGCGAGCTGTCGGAGTTTGCCAAACGTGCGTGCTATGCGGTGATCGCAACCGGCGCGATTGTCGGCGCGGGCACGCTAATGACCACTTTGTTTTCAAGCTCAAGCGCCGTGATCGGGTAACGCATCCCGAGCGCGATTGTGGGTGCGAGGGTGTACATGGATTTCCGGTGGACTTTGGCCCGTCGTCGGGCAAAGAAAGAAGGAGGAGGCATGTCGAAGAGAATGCGGAGGATGGCCGGGAAGGTGATTCGGATACTCGCCGGCCGTCAGTTTCTCGCCATGGTGGGGCTGGTGCTTATTTCGAGCGCGGTCTCGTATGCGTCGAGCACATCCACGGGATTGCCGTGGGAAACCCCGTTGCAAACGGTGAAGCAGTCGCTCACCGGGCCGGTCGCGGCGGGAATTTCAGTGGTAGGTATCGCCGCTGGCGGTATGGCCCTGGTCTTTGGCGGTGAGTTGTCGGAGTTCGCAAAGCGGGCCTGCTACGCGGTCATTGCGACGGGTGCAATTGTCGGCGCGGGCACGCTGATGAGTACCTTGTTTTCCGCCTCCAGCGCGGTCATTGCGATGACAGGGGGATTTTAAGATGCGCGGGCCGAGAGAGACGGTGTTCCATCCGTCGATCAACCGCCCCAATCTTCTCATGGGCGGCGACCGCGAGCTTGTTCTCGGCGCCGCCATGATTTCCGCGCTGTTCATTTTTTCCTTGATGACCTGGTGGAGCATTCTGATCGGCGTTGCGTTCTGGCCTCTGGCCACGTCGATGCTGGCTCGGTTGGCGAAGGTCGATCCGATGATGCGCGATGTTGCAACGCGCAGCTTGCAGTACAAGGCATACTACCCGGCTAAATCCCGGCTTTCGAGTAGGAGTACAACCCAGCGGCGGGCTTGGAAATAGGCGTCGCAGCAAATCAGAAGAGGGTAGGGCAAGATGATCTCGTTTTCGGTGTTTCTACTTGTGGCGTGCGCGGGTGTTTTGGCGTGCATTGTGATCGCCTGGGCTGCCCGCGGTACACGGGCCGAGGAGGGCCGGAGATGGGTTGCCGGACTTCCCGACTTGTTGCTCTATGCGTCGATGATCGACGACGGAATCCTGCTGCTTCAGGATGGAGCACTGATGGCGACCTGGCGCTATGCCGGTCCCGATCTCGGTTCCGTCACTCACGAAGAGATGGCGGCTCTCGCGGAACGGTTGAATTCAGTTCTGAAGCTGGGCTCGGGCTGGCTGGTGCATTGCGATGCCATTCGCTCGGAGGTGAGCGAATACGCGAGGCAGGGAGCTTTCCCGGACCCGGTAACCAGTTTGATCGACGATGAGCGTCGAGCGCAGTTCAAGGCCGAAGGCCGGCACTTCGAGAGCACCTATTACATATCGCTTACCTATCTTCCTCCGATGCGGAGCGAGGAAAAGGTCAAAGGATACCTGTTCAAGGGCGGCGAAGAGGACAGCAAAACTGCCGGGGAGACCGCTCTCCTCTATTTCAAAGACCGTCTCGGACTGTTTCACGATGTGTTGAGTTCGCAGGTACGTGTCGAGCGGCTGTGCGGACACCCTGTCGTCAGAGAAGATGGAGCGGAGACAGAGTGGATCAGTTGCGATCTTGCGCGTTACGTGCGGCGCTGTGTGACAGGTGAGGATTATCCGTTCATCCTACCGGCGATTCCTGTGTTTCTGCATGACCTGATCGGCTGTGCAAGCTTCAAGACCGGCATCGAGCCGATGGTTGGGAACAAGCATATTCAGATCGTCGCGATCGACGGCTTCCCGGCGACAAGTTTCCCTGGGATTCTTGCAGCTTTGGACACACTGCCGTTTGAGTACAGATGGAACACGCGCGCTGTGCTGCTTGATCCTGAAGAAGCGAAAAAGATCATCACCGATGCCTTGAAGAAATGGACGGCGAAGGCTCGGGGATTCATCGATCAGTTGATGGGCAGGCCGCCCAAGCGTATCGATCCGTTCGCGTTAAAGATGATGGAAGATGCGACCGTTGCTATCGGTGAAGCGTCGAGCGGGGATGTGCAATTCGTTCTTTACTCGGGAAACATCATCCTGATGGATGAGGACAGCGAAGGAATGAAGGACCGCGCCCGGCAGGTCGCGAAGATCATCAAGAATCTCGGTTTCGGAGCGCGTCTGGAATCGTTCAATGCCGTGGAAGCATGGCGCGGCACGCTGCCTGGAGACGGGTACCGAAACATCCGCCGCATCATTCTTCACACGCTGAATTTGGCCGACTGTATGCCGATTGCGGCGATCTGGACCGGGGATCGCGTGAACTCCTCGGCATTGATGCCAAAGAACAGCGAACCCTTGATGTATGCGACGAGCACCGGCTCAACTGTGTTTCGTTTCAACCTCCATGTGGGAGATCTGGCGCACACGCTGGTCGTCGGGCCTCCGGGAGCCGGCAAGAGCACATTGCTGTGCGGGATCGAGGCGCAGTTCTTCCGCTATCCCAATGCTCAGGTATTCGTGTTCGACAAAGGGTACTCGGCCTGGGCTCTGAATCAGGCCGCTGGAGGAGAGTTCTACAACTTGGGCTCGGAGGACGGCGGAATGAGTTTCGCGCCCTTCGCGGAACTCGACACTTCTGGAGATATTGCCTGGGCTTCCCAATACATCGAGCAGTTGTGCGCCCTGGCAGGCCATACGGTCGTACCTGCGGAACGCAAAGAGATATTGAAGGCTCTTAAGCTCCTCGTCCAGTCGAAGACGAGGACCTTCACGGAACTCCTGGTGAACTTGCAGAACCTGTCTCTGCGGGACGCTTTGAGGGTGTACACGCTTGAGGGCTCGCTCGGGGGATTGCTCGAAGCCAAGGCGAATCAGAGCGTGCTCGGCCGGGGCCGGTTCATGGTGTTCGAGATGGAACACTTGATGGGGATGGGAGAGCGGGCCGTGGTTTCGGTCCTGCTCTTCCTCTTTCATCAGATCGAGAAGCGCCTCGATGGTTCGCCCACGGCAATCGTTCTCGATGAAGCGTGGGTGTTCCTGAAGCATGAACTCTTTAAGGAGTTTATCCGCGATTGGGCCAAGACCTTGCGGAAGGCGAATGCTGCGTTGATGCTCTCGACACAGAACTGGTCGGACATCTTCAATTCCTCCCTTAAAGATGTGTTGATCGAGACTTGCCCGAACAAGATTTTCCTTCCCAACCCCGAGGCCACTAGCGAGACAGTGCGCGTGCACTACGAGATGTTGGGAGTCAACGCTCGGGAGATCGAGATGATTTCTCGGGCCATCCCCAAGCGCGAGTATTACCAGCGGACGCCCAACGGGCGCCGGCTCTTCAATATCGGGTTCGGTCCCGTTGCTCTCGCGTTTGTAGGCGTGAGCGGACCAGAGGTGCGCGCGCGCATCGGCGAAATCCGCAGAACGCAAGGTGAGGGCTGGATCTCGGAATGGTTGCGCGTGCGCGGTGTTCCTAACTGGGCGGATTACTTCGAGACGAAATACGTGGCGAAGCAGTCCAGCCTAAAACTTGTGTCGTGAGGAGGAATGCATGAAAAGGTTGCTATTTCGTATCGGTATCGTCATGGCCGGATTCATCTTGACGGTGAGTCTGAATGTGGACGATGCACATGCGGGCGTCGTCGCGGGTCTCGCCACGGAGTGGACCCAAATCATGAACAATGTACAGCTCGTTCTTCAATACGAGCAGCAGGTTCAACAGTACGCAACCCAGTTGCAGCAGGCGCAAACGCAAATCGAGCACCTGGAGGAGGCATACAAGCAGACTACAGCGATGGTGCAAGGAATCGGCAACGGCAATTTCAATTTCAGCGCGATTGCGAACGATCTGTCGGCGTTAAACGGCGTTGTGCAGTACGGAAATGGCCTGGCCTACTCAATGGCCAATCTGGACGATGAGTTCAATGCGCGCTTCCCCGGCTACGGGAATGCTAACCCGACCAATTACGCGGGCATGTATCGGAATTGGTACAACACGAACCTGGACACGGCTCATTCTGCGTTGAAGGTTGCGGGGCTTCAATACTCGCAGCTGAACAACGATGCCGCGTTGGTGCAGACGTTGCAGCAGCAGTCTCAGAACTCAACGACGCTGTTGCAGACTCTCCAGGTGGGAAACTCCCTCGCCGCACAGGAATTGGCAGAGCTCGAAAAGCTGCGCCAGCTGATGCTGACGGACATCACGTCAAAGGCAACCTATCAGGCGGAGCAAGCTGCCTCTGCGCAAGCTGACGGCGACATGAACGATACGTTCTTCACGGTGCCGACCGGATCGAATACGGACACGCGGACGTATGCGCCGGTTCCGCAGCAGTAACAGGGAGCGATTGCGATGAAGCTGAAACCCAGGTCGTTGTTGGTATTGAGCGCGTTGGTGATTGCGACGGGGGCTCTTGCCTATGGGCAGAGCACGGCGCCTCAGTCCGGGCCGTCGGATTTACTCGATGTGTACAAGAACGCAACCACGACCTGGGTCTCGACTGCGTTCGGTTATGCGAATAAGCTGTTCGGCCTTCTTGCTTTCATCGACTTCACCTGGGCGATGATCGTCCTGTTCCTCGAAGGGCAGGAGTTGCAGGGATGGATTGCGGGCTTCTTGAAGAAGTTCATGACCATCAGCTTTTTCTACGCTCTGCTCATCAATCAATCGACCTGGTTTCCTGCGATCATCAACAGCTTTGTCCAGATCGGCCAACAGGCCGGAGGGGTGTCAGGGTATCTGAATCCTTCGGACATCTTGTGGACCGGCGTTCAAATCAGTGGTTCGATCCTGGCTGCCTGTATTCCGAACGCCGCGGCAGGAGCCACGGCTGGGGGCATTTTGGGAATTATCGTTCCCGGCGCGGGGGCCGCGTTGACTGCGGCGTCTCTAATTCCGGCACTTGTCGCGCTGTTTTGCGCGTTATTGATCTTCCTCGCCTATGTGGTCATCACACTGACGTTCATCATGGCGACGGTCGAAAGCTACGTTGTGATGAGCGCCGGGTTGATCTTCCTCGGGTTCGGCGCGTCCCGATGGACCGTTCCGTATACCGAACGCTATATCTCCCTGGTTGTATCGACGGGGGTACGGCTGATGGTCCTCTACATGATTATCGGTCTGGGCCAGACCTTATCGAACACATGGGTTCAGGAAGCCTCACAACTTCCGTTGAGTGTGGCAGGGCTTCAATCGCTCTTCGGATTGTTGGCCAGCGTCATCGTTTTTATGGCGCTCGCGTGGCAGGTTCCGAAGCTTGCCGGCAGCATCCTGCAAGGGTCGCTGCAGATGGGCAGCTCTGATCTGATCGCCCCTGCAATGTCGGCCGCGATTGCGGCCGGTACGATCGGCGCTGTTGCGACGGCAGGAGTGGGAGCGGTTGCGGGCGGCGTGGGCGCGTTGGCTGCCGGTGGCGCGGCAGCTGGCGGCGGAGCGGGCGCGGCTGGTGCTGGTGGGATCGGCGGGAGCTTCATGCCTGGAGAAGCTGGCGGAATGATACCGGGCATGGGCAGCACGATGGCCGGTGCCGGGGGCAGCGGCGCTGCGCCAGGTGTTGAGGGTGCAATCAATAGCGCGCCGCCGCCCTCTCCGAGCGCGAGTGATGGAGGCGACGGGGTTGTGGCTGTCGATCCGCCCCCTGTAAACGTGGGCGCGCAGGGAGAAAAGGGTGCGCCTGGTGCGAACGCGGTTTCGAGCGGCTCGCCGGCGTCCGCCGAGGATGTTCGAGGGTCTGTCGACGCGGGGACGGAGACGGCTGTGGCGGAGGAAAGTGCGACCGCAGTGGAGAGTGGCACGGGGTCGAGTCTGGTCTCTGAGGTTGGCGGGCAGAGTGCGAAGACCAGAAGGCGCAGAGCGCAAGGGCAAGGTGGCGCTGGGTCTCAGGTGATGGCGGGATTCGACCTTGGGGACTCGGCAGACGAGCGGCCAGAAGTGATTGTTGGTGAGGCCGAGAATTCGGGTGGAGCGAGCGGCGGCACAAGTGTGCCCGTGAGCAATGGCGGAGAAGCCGCCGCGGGCGAAGGCACTTCAGCGCCGGGTGTAGTCAGGGAAGGCCCTCTCGGGGTTGCAAATCCTTCTGGGGAGGAAAGGTCGCACACGAGAAGTCGCTCGGACGATCGCTCGTTGGGCGAGAAGATTTCGGGGATTCATAATACCGCGGCACAAGTACAGCAGCATCTACCAGAGGATTCGGCGACTGTGTCGGCGCCGACTCTGAACATTCAGCACGGAGAGTAGGAGCGAAAAATGAGCGCATCGCTGGCAAGTGTGGAAAAAAAAGGTTCGGGCAAGAGCCCGTACCTGGCGGCTCGCGACGAGTGGAACGAACGGTATCGGGATCTGATTCTGGCCGCGCGCAATTGGCGGCTTCTGGCCGTGACATCGAGCGTAGTTGCGCTCGTGGCGGTCTTGGGCTTGATTGTGATCGGGGCCAAGCCCAAGGTCATTCCCTACATCGTTGCGGTGGACAACCTGGGCAAGGTGGTCAGCCAGGGGACTGCGGTTCAAGCCTCGGTTGCCGACGACCGTTTGAAGCGCGCGGCGTTGTGGTCCTGGGTCCAGGATTGGCGGATGGTCTCGTCGGACGCCACCGTCGAAAAGAACGCGATCGAGCGTGTGTATGCCGAGATCGGTAACGGTACGCCTGCGGCGATCCGGATCAGCGATGCGTATCGCGACGAGTCGCCATTGAAGCTGGCGCAAACGGAGACGGTCTCCGTCAATGTGCGCGCTCTCTATGCGTCCTCGAAAGACAGTTATGAGGTCGAGTGGACGGAGACGACATTCGACCTCAAGGGTGAGCAAGTCGGCACTCAGAACTACAAGGGTGTCATTACGATCTCAATTCATCCGCCCGAAGATGAGGGTCTGGCGCGGGTAAATCCCCTGGGGATTTATGTCACGAATGTGAGCTGGTCGAAGGTTCTTTAATTCAGCAAGGAAGGCGAGAGTATGAAGACGGTACGAGTGTTGGTGTTGGTTGTGATGGGTGTGAGCGCCTTCTGCGGGTTCGCACAAGAGGTTGCCCCGAGTGCGGGCGCGCCGGGCGGCGGCGTGGTAATGCTGAACCGGACGAAGGCCGCTCCGGCAAAGCCGGAGATCGTTCCCGCGGACAAGTATCCGTTTATAGCGCTCCAGAAAGCCTTGGAGCGGAGTCCCGGTGCGGGTATTGAGCCGGCAGCGGGGAGCGTGGGACTTGGGGGCAAGGTTCCTCCTGGGTGGGAGCCATCGGGGGATGTGGCGCTGTCGGAGACGGCGCGAGAGGCAGTTGCGCTTTCAGCGAAGCTCTCAAACGAGCAGAACAATCCGTTTCCCGGCCCGGATGGAAGGGTGGTTTACACCTTTGGCATTGGGCAACCGACGTTGGTTGCTACACCGCTTCGCGTCAGTTCGATCGAGTTGCAGGCGGGTGAAAAAATTCTGGGCGAGCCTCAAATTGGAGACTCGGCGCGATGGATTGTGACTCCGATCTTGTCGGGGTCAGGGGACGCTGCTACGCCGATTCTGGTCGTAAAGCCGAAAATGGCGGGTCTAGATACGACCATGATTGTCGCCACGGACAGGAGAACGTATTACCTCCGCCTGGTTTCAAAGCCGGGTGATTACGTCTCTCGGGTCGCGTTTCTCTATCCCGACGATCAGCCGTTGCAATGGAAGCTCTTCCTGGAGCAGCAGGCGAAAGATCACAAGGACCATGTGGACGCCTCGCGCATTTCGCAAACCGGCAATGATGCTGTTGACAAGCTCTACTTCGATTACACGTTTAAGGTGAAGTCGGGATCTGGTTCCATCCGGCCAATGCGGGTCCTTGATGACGGAGAGAAGACCTACATCGAGATGCCGAGCGCGACCGCGTTTCAGGAGTTGCCTACCTTGATGATTGAAGGCCCTGAGGGCAATGAGATGGTCAATTTCCGCGTAAAGGGCACAACGTTGGTGGTGGACCGTCTCTTTGTGAAGGCAGCCTTATTGCTAGGCGTTGGGAAGCATCAGGAGTTTGTGGAGATCGAGCGCAAGGATTCGCTCGCGCCGCATACGGAGGCGAAGTGATGGCAGACGAAAGCAAGGTCGAAGGGAACGAGCGTGAGGAAGTTGTGTTGTCTCCAAAGGTCGGGGGCGACAGCCCGACACGCAGTAAGCAGCCTTTGAAGCTGCGTTTCTGGCCCACGGACGGCAAGCATCTGAATCCTGCTGTGAGGGGAATGTTGTTTGTTGCGGTCCTGGGATTCCTCGGCCTGATTGTCTATGGAGTGATGGCTAGGGGCGGAAAGAAAACGGCCTCCGAAAAGGCCAAGGATGAGCAATCGGTTTCGGATGCGCAATCGACCGGAATGAAGGTCTGGGAGGATCTCGAGGACCAGCGGAAGATCGATGCCAGGAAGGAAGCGCAAGCGCAGGCCGGAGGGGGTACGCCGGACGCGCTTGAGGGGCGTGAGCAGAGCGCCGGTGTTCCGGCTGAACTTGTAACTTCTTCCCAATATCCGAGAGATGCGCTGGTTCCCCCTCTTGAGGCTCGGCAGATTGCCGCGTCAGGACGGCCGCCAAAGGGAATGCCCACGGACGGCAGGGGCGCGTTGAATCAGCAGCAGGCGGGCCCTCAAGCAGGGGCGCCTGCAGTACGAAGTGCAGCGGATGAGTACCGCGAGGAGATGTACAAGGAGGATCTCGAAGCGCGTACCGAGGGGACATCGATTTCGAGCGGCAAAGGGTTGGCAGGTTTGAGTTCCCCGGGAGTCTCCGTTGCCTTCCGGGGGAGTGGGTTCGGTCCTTCAGCAGCTTCTCGGCGAATATCCGAAAGCCGGGTCGGGTGGGAATGCTGGAGGACCGAGCCCGTCCTTAATGCCGGCAAACACCGGTTCCGAAGATCAGAGTGACGCGAATCTTCAGGAGCATAAGGAGAACTTCATCGAAAAAGCGAGGGAGGGCAGGGAAGAGCGGGACTATTCGTCCGCGACGCGGGCGCCGGCTCTATCGAAGTATGAGATCAAGGCGGGATGGGACATTCCGGCAACGCTGGAGAGCGGGGTAAACACCGACCTGCCGGGCGAAGTAAAGGCTGTCGTGCGGGAAAATGTGTACGACACTGCGACAGGCCAGTATTTGCTGATCCCGCAAGGATCCCGCCTGGTCGGTCAGTATGACAACCGGGTTTCATACGGCCAGAGCCGCGCGATTGTGATCTGGTCGCGGCTGATCTTCCCGGACGGGTCCAGCGTGGACCTCGACGGGATGGAGGGAAACGATGCCTCGGGCGCTGGAGGTTTTCATGATCAGGTCGATAACCATTATTTGCGGCTTGCCTCGACCGCATTGCTGTTGAGCGCGTTTACCGCTGGAATCGAAATGTCGCAACCACAAACGAATTCGGCGTCCGGTCTTTTGTCGCCGAGCGCGGAAGCAACTCAAGCTCTGGGCCAGCAGTTTGGGCAGTTGGGGATTGAGGTGACGCGGAAGAATCTGAACATCCAACCCACAGTGAAGATTCGCCCCGGCTATCGGTTCAATGTGCGCGTGAATCGCGACATTGCGTTCGAGGAGCCGTATGCGGATACAGAAGCTGCTCAATAGGGGCCCATCATGGAGATTGTGTATCGCAACGTCCGGTTCAATGAAAAAGTCGACCGATGCCTGAGGCGGCACTGGAAACGGCACGGCGATTTGTCGATTCGCGTTCGTGAAGCTCTGGATAAAGTGAATCTTCACGATGTGGAATTGCTCGATGTGGATTGCAGCCGGGTCCATGCAATGCAGATTGGAGTATTCAACTCCATGTGGATCGCCGTCCATGGGGTGGCTCGGCTGCGCGGATGCTCTGTGAACACGTTGGTGAACAGCGCGGTTTGGGCAACTTTCGGAATACACCGTTCGCGTTTGCACGGCCGGCCTGGCGGCCGGAGTCAACAGGAGGCGCCGGTTGCCGAAACGTGTTTGCAATCGGTGTAATGTGGCAGCCGTCCGAGTACCTGGAAGGCGTGCGGCCCGGAGATTCGTCGGCCACTAGCCTGCTTCACGTTCCTGATCCGCACGATGTTGGCGGTAACCTCGCGGTGATTGAAGCGATTCCTTCTTTTTCTGTATTGAGGACGGACGCCTTGCGTTTGAAGAGCAGAGTTCGGTAGGCGGAAGCCGACATGCCACCAGAATGCGTGGTGTCCGTCCTGGTGAGTTTTCCTAGAATATGAGGCTCCCGCTCTACTTCCCAGAGGCTCGGTACTGGTCAAGTTTGGCACTCCAAGTCTCTATCTATTTTCGACCTATGTTGCAAAATATATGATGTTTTCGACCGTAAAGATTGGTTTTCGACCTGAATTCGTGTATATTGGTCTTCGACCAAGAAGTATAATTATTGGCTGCTTTCGACTGAAAAGTGGAGTTATCGACCATGGCCGCTGAGAATCAACCCCGCAATAACGATCATGCCGGAACCTTCCAGGAGAAGACGGTGCCACCGGATACAAGGCTAGCGGGCTGGGCGGCCCTCGTCCGGGCATTCGGAGTTCAGGCCCCCGTGCGCCACCCTAGCGTCGTATCCGAACAGCACGTCAAGGCGAGCCGCCGGGAGGAGGGGGGCTGGAACGTCTTCGACAAGCGTTACTGGCCCGGCGAGTCCTTTGGCGACCAATTGGGATTCGCGCTGCGCCATGAAAACCTCGACCTGCTCGTCCTGAAACGGCTCTTCGAGGCCGTCCCGCAGGAAACCGTTACCGCATTCGTGCGTAGCGCCCCGACCGGCGCATCGAACAGGCGCGCCTGGTTTCTCTATGAATTTCTCACCGGCCGGACGCTCGACATTCCCGATGCGGCGGAGGCGAGTTTTACCGATCTGCTGGATGATCGTCTTTATTTCACAGCGGTGCCGCGGCTATCCCGTCGTCACAAGGTACGCGATAACCTGCTCGGCACGCCGGTTTTCTGTCCGGTCATTCGCAGGACAGAGGCGCTTAAAGAGTTCGGCGCGCGCGCGCTCGGAGCCAAGGCCAACGAGGTCATTGGACGCACCGGTGCGAACGTGGTCGCGCGCGCGGCCAGTTTCCTTCTGCTGGCGGACAGCCGCGCCAGCTTCGAGATCGAAGGCGAAAAGCCGCCGCGCGGCCGGCTGGAACGGTGGGGCCGCGCAGTGCTGCAGGCCGGAAAGAATCCGCTGACGCTTGACGAAGTCCTGCGCCTGCATACCGTGCTGATCGAGGACACACGCTTCACGCGGGCCGGCCTGCGGCCAGACGGCGTATTTCTGGGCGAGAGGGACCACGAGGGCGACCCGCTACCGGAATTCATCGGCGCGCGCCCCGAGGATCTGCAATCCCTGATGCGGGGAATGATTGCCGCAAACGAGCGGATGCGTGAGGGAGAACTCGACTCCGTGCTTCAGGCGGCGGCGACGGCGTTCGGTTTCGTCTACATCCATCCGTTCCAGGACGGCAACGGGCGTCTCCACCGCTGCCTAATCCATCACGTTCTGGCGGAGAGAAAATTCACGCCGCCCGGCATGGTGTTTCCGGTCTCCCCGGTCATGCTCGATCGGATCGACACCTACCACGACACTCTGCGCGCGCATTCGGGTCCCCTGATGAACTTCATTGAATGGCGGCCGACGCCCGCGAGAAACGTCGAGGTCCTAAACGATACCGCCGACCTGTACCGGTATTTCGACTGCACCGAGGCGGCGGAGTTTCTCTACGCCTGTGTTGCGCGTGCCATCGATAAGGATCTGCCGCAGGAGATCGACTTCTTGCGCCGCAATGACGACGCGATGCACCGCATCATGAACACGGTGGAGATGCCGGACAGAATGGCGGAAAACCTCATCAGGTTTATTCGTCTCAACGAAGGTAAGTTAGGTCGCAAGCGGCGCGAAGGCGAATTTGAGAAGCTAACCGACGATGAAGTGACCTACATCGAGGCAATCGTCCGGGAGGCTTTCGACGGGTATGAGGGCCATTAGAATGCAGTCTCCGCGTGCTACATACTGGGGCTCTTTGTTAGACTTCGACAATCACTTGGTGGAATGAAAGCAGAATTGTGCTTTCCAGTCTGTCTCTTCGCCTAATGTCAAGCACGCCTCGAAGCGCTTGCCCTGTTTAGAAATGAAGCCTTTGAGCACGCCGGTTCTGCCCTTCGTACAGAGTGTCTCAATTTGCTTCGGGGTGAGGGTCTTCTTCGCAATGGTTTCGTGGATGTTGAAGTTGCAACCCTCGCGGTAGCGGCTGCAACCGTAGAAGTTTTGCCCATTGGGCTTTTTGACGGTGCCTTGCTTGCATTTCGGGCACACGAGCGAATCGGGCTGCGGTGCTGTGCCGGTCTTTGCCAACGCTGAACCGTTCGACGCCAAGGCAGGTTGTGGAGCGATGTGCAACTGCGAAAGCTCCTTTTTGAGCTGGCTGTCAATGCTGGAAACCACATTGATGTACTGGGCCTTCCCTTCGGCGATATTGTCGAGCTGCTGCTCAAGGGAGCGCGTGTAGTCGTACTCAAGAAAGGCGAAGTGGCCTTTGAGCGAGTCAATGAGCAGGATGCCGAGGGCTGTTGCCCTCAATAACTCCTTTGAATCGTCGATGTAATTGCGGGTGATGATGTTCTTGAGAATCGCCGGGTAGGTGGAAGGCCGTCCGATTCCTTCATGCTCCAGCTTCTTAATCAGGCTTGCCTGAGTGTAGCCGCTCGGCGGGCGCGTCTGTTTGTTCAGCACGCGGGCGCTATCGGCGCGAAGCTGGACGCCACGCGGAAGGGAAGGGACGCGGCCATTCTCATCTGATTGTTTCTCCGGGTCCTCCGTCTCGTTCGCATCGGGTTCTTCGGCGGCGTCCTTGGCCGTTAGAGTGCGCCAGCCACGCTTGACGAGCGTTCGGCCGGTGGCTTTGAAAACGAATGACTGCGATCCATCCTGGGCGGCGAGTGTCAGGGTGTTCACGCTGTATTCGGCATCCGCAAGCTGAGAAGCTACAGCTCGGGTCCAGATGAGGTCGTAGAGGCGCTTCTGGTCGTTGTCTGCGCCGGCATGACGCTGATCCAGGTGGGTAGGGCGGATTGCCTCGTGCGCCTCCTGGGCGCTCTCCTTGGATTTCCAGGTACGCGGTTTGGACGGTAAGGGCAGGTTGTTGCTGGCCGCGTAGGCACGAATCTCGGCTAGCGCTTCCGCAGAGAAGTTCTGGCTGTCGGTGCGGTGGTAAGTGATCAGCCCTTCCTCGAATAAACGTTGGGCGAGTTGGGCGGTCTGTTCCGGCTTGTATCCGAGCGTCACGCTCGCTGCCTGGAGCAACGTTGCGGTTGTAAAGGGCGGTGGAGGAGCCTTGGCCGCCGGTTTCGTCGCCGCGGCGGTGACGGCAAAGAGCCTGCATTTCGCAGCTTCTTCGGCAAGGGAAGAGTCCAGGATGTATTCTTCGCCGTCCTTCAGAAAAGGGGCGGTGTCCCATTGTGCGCGCCATTTTCCATTGTCGAAAACTGCTTCTGCGCCGAAGTGTCTTGTTTCTTTGAATGCGTCGATCTCGCGCTGGCGATCGACAACGAGTCGAAGAGCGACACTTTGGACGCGCCCGGCACTGAGCCGGGCAATGCCCGTTTGATCGGAGAGAGCAGGTGATACCTGATAGCCGACGAGGCGATCTGCGCCTCGCCTGGCCTCTTGTGCGTGGACGAGGTTCGCGTTGAGTTGCCGCGGTGCCTTGAGCGCAGACCGGATCACGCTTTCCGTGATTGCGTCGAAGGTGACGCGCACGTATCGATGAAGTTTTAGAACTTGCTGCAGGTGCCAGGCAATGGCTTCTCCCTCGCGGTCTGGGTCCGTAGCGAGATAGACCTGTTCGGAACGTGCGACGCGCTGCCGCAATTGTGCAACAACGGGTTTGCTCCGTTCGAGGATCTGGTATTGGAGCCGGTAGGTTTCCGGCTCAATACCGAATTCGCTCACTGGAAGATCCCGAATGTGTCCAACGCTCGCGGCCACGTCCCAGCCAGTGCCCAGAATTGCCTTGATCTTCTTGATCTTGTTCGGGCTCTCCACGATCATCAGATTCATGCACTTGCCTTCTGCCTACGCATGTTCCGAATGGATTACGCGTATGTGATTTTTGTTGGACTCTTCAGCTTGTAGATGGAAGTAAAATAGGCCACCATCACCCGAAATGTCTTGGAGGAATTCACTCCCCCAAGAACCTCGCCTCCAATTCTCTCCAGTTCGTCGGCGATCTCGTAGGTCAAGGGGAAAACAAAAGACGTGTCAATACTCTGAAAGGGAATGTCCAGCCACGGTCCGTTGTAGAACGCACGAATCTGAGCCTGGGCGGTTTTGCTCCTGAAGTTCATGATGATGTGCTCCGCGAGAGCGTTCTTTTTGCGAATTCCGAGCACGGCAAAGAGCTGATTGAAGTGTGTCTTCGTAAACTTGGAGTCTACCGTGAGCCGGAGCTGTGTCCGTTTTTCAAGCGGCGCGACGATTCTTCTCTTGGCCCGCGTTCCAGTTCTTTTCGTTGCGGTCATACCGCCTCCTTTGGGGGAAGTCCTTTAAGATGTATATTACATTAGAAATATACTATCATGCAAAGGAAAGCGCTAAGAAATACTGATCAAAGGAGTTCCGAAAGTCACCATAGTGGGTTTGTTGCTACGGGGGAAACGTCGCTAGCGCTTCCCCCTTGTTGCATTTACCGTAAGCTTTCTGCCGCGGCACATGTATTGATTGAATGCGGCCTCTCGGAGCGAGCTTTAGCATCCAAACTGCGCCGTTGCCTGGCCCGGCACGCGGCGTATATCTCCTTGAGCCGATTCAACATGTCGCTCGATTCCAAACCGCCCGAAAGAGCCTGGCCGCACCGCAATGAATGATGGATCTGTGACCTCCCGGCAATATTCATCAGATGAAGAGCAGTATGAATGGCGGTCCGTTCGTCGAATGGGAGACGCGGACTGTCCAAGTTCAGGAGGGAGCGGACAATGGCGGAGCATTCGGGGAATTTGTTCGGTTTGTGCGGCGTGTCTTCCGTTGAGGACTCATGTATGGCGGCAGGTAGCGCTACAGCGAGCTGTTCGGTCGTAGCGCACCGGATAAGGTGAACTGCTGCGATGATTGCAGCCGCCTGCTGCTCATTCAGAACGGAATTGTCGCTTATCTCAAGGAGAGCTGTCGAGACGGAGGCGAGTGACTGATGCGCCCGCTGTTGTGCTCTTTGGATAACCCGATAGCACCGAGCCATCTTCACTTCGACGGCTGCACGTAGTTTGGGCGAATTCGCGCAGGACACAAGGGTCATTGTCAGCGATTCAAGTCTTTCCTGCGCTTCCGGTACGGTCATTCTTTCCTCCTTAAATTGTTGGCTGTTGATGAGCACACTTATACAACAACCGTTTTTTATGTCACATTAACAGTTCTCCGGATCTAGATAAAGAGTACAAAAGTTTTATCCTCTCGTCCTTCGGATCGCGCTGTGTACGGCCTCGCATTTGTCATTTTACATTTCATACAGAAAAGATGTATTATGCAGGTTGTACGACAAGACGGATGGGGCTGTGTTTGTGAGGACAATGCACCAATCGGCATCTCCCGCGCCGCCCGCATGGGCTTTGAGAGCGCATGGATGTTGGCAGCTTCCGCTGTTTGTTCGTGCACATCTTAGCTCGATAGCGGCGCAAGGGCATTTGCAGGAAAGACATTGCGCTGACGGTGCGCGCAAGAACCATGTGCGCCTCATCACAATGACAGGTTCTCACAATGTATGACGGCTGACATGTCCAAGATTCGGACGGTTGTTCACCCAAGGAAATGATGTTGGAGAGAGCGAATGAGCAAAGCGTTGGGTAGTTGGGAATGGATTGTCGTGGTCGTGATGATGGCTGGAAGGATGATTGTGCGGAGCCCATTTTCGGCTGCTCGCGCGAAAAGCCCGAGGGGTGCTAGTGGATTTCGGGTTCTCCGCTTCCTCGTTGGAATGCTGCTCCTCGCAGCGGATGCGGCGAGTGGCCAGATTTCTCTTCCCGCGCCAGGGAACATCGACACGGTGGCGGGTTACGGGACAGCGGCCTATTCTGGCGACAATGGATTGGCCACTGCAGCGGATCTATACTGCCCGCGTAACGTGGTGATCGATGCGGTTGGCGATATCTACATCGTGGATACATGCAACGAGCGCATCCGCAAGGTGACAGTTTCCACTGGGATCATCACTACTGTAGCCGGGAATGGCATTGCAGGCTACTCTGGCGACGGTGGTCCGGCCACAAGCGCTGAATTGTTTTCGCCATCAGGCGTGGCTGTAGACGCGGCGGGGAATATTTACATCGCGGATTTGGGAAATGACCTCGTTCGCAAGGTAACAGCCTCGACGGGTGTCATCTCTACGGTCGCAGGCAACGGAACTGAGGGCTACTCCGGCGACGGTGGTCCGGCCACGAGCGCATGGATGAATTCTCCCTATGACGTGGCAGTGGATACGTCCGGGAATATCTATATCTCGGATGGAGGCAACTATCGCATCCGCAAAGTGACGGCTTCCACCGGAATTATCACAACTGTAGTCGGCACAGGTGCCTGGGGCTATTCCGGCGATGGAGGACCGGCGACCAGCGCAAAGATAACTCAGCCCATGAGCATAGTGCTGGATGCAGCAGGTGACATCTATTTTGCGGACTGGGGAAGCGTACGCATCCGCATGGTCACTGCCTCAACGGGCGATATCTCCACCGTGGCCGGAAACGGGTCCTGGGGCTACTCAGGCGACGGTGGGCCGGCAACGGCTGCTGAGCTCAATTCCCCCTTTGGCGTGGTGGTAGACGCGGGAGGCAACATATACATTGCGGATTCTGCCAATAATCGCATCCGCAAGGTAACAGCTTCTACGGGCGACATCAGCACCGTGGCCGGAAATGGCGCCGCGGGCTACTCCGGCGATGGCGGAGCTGCAACCAGCGCGGAACTAAATTACCCCTACGGCGTGGCGGTCGACACCGCCAACAATATCTATATTGCGGACAACGGGAATAATCGCATTCGCGCGGTGGCCCAAGTCAAGGCGACCCCGAACATCACTGTCTCGTGCTCTCCCAATCCGATCACCTATGGATCGGAGACCACAACCTGCACGACAACCGTTAGTGCCGGAGCCACCGGCACAGCAACCTGGACGATCAACGGTAGCGCGTGGACGACACAGACATTAAGTGGCGGCACGGCGTCGGCGGAGGGCTTCAATGGGTACGCGGCCGGCTCATACACGATCGGCGTTACCTACAACGGCGACAGCAACAACAATACCGCAAGTACCTCGACAACGCTCACCATCAGCATGGCAACACCGAGCGTTTTCGATACGTGCTCTCCGAATCCGATTACCTATGGGAGCGGCAATTCGGTCTGCACAGGTTATGCGAGTGACAGCGGTGTGGTAACCGGTACGCTTTCGTTCACGATCAACGGTTCACCTTGGGCAACGGAAACGTTGTCTTCGGGTTCGGCCACGGCGCCTCAGTTTAGTTCGACCTACGGAATAGGTACATACACCGTTGGGGTAGCCTACAGCGGCGATAGCAACAACAATCCGGCTAGCAGTTCGACGACGCTGACAATCAGCAAGGCCATTCAAACAATCACTTTTACTGCCCCGACAAGCCCCGTGACCTATGGGGTGCCGCCGATCGTTTTGAGTGCGACGGCCAGCTCCGGGCTGGCGGTCACCTTCAGCGTCTCTTCCGGGCCTTGCACCGTTTCCGGCAGCACGCTGACGGTCACTGGAGCGGGCACCTGCGTGGTGGCCGCAAATCAGGGAGGTAACGCCGACTACTCAGCGGCTGCTCAGGTGACACAAAGCGTCACCGTGAACGCTGCTGTGCTGACGGTGACTGCGAACAGCGCCTCGCGGGTCTACGGCGTTGCGAATCCGACGTTCGGTTACACGATCATTGGCTACGTGAATGGGGACGCGTCGAGCGTGGTTGGCGGCTCGGCTGCTGAGACGACGAGTGCAACAAGCAGTTCTGCTCCTGGCTCTTACTCGATCACCTTCTCATCAGAGGCATTGACAGCAGCCAATTACAGCTTCAGTTACGTGAACGGGACACTGACCGTGACCCAAGCGTCACAGATAATCAGCTTTACGGCTCCAGCAAGCCCAGTGACTTACGGTGTTTCACCAATCTCTCTAAGCGCGACTGCCAGCTCTGGGCTGGCGTTGACCTTCGGCGTCTCGTCGGGCCCCTGCACGGTTTCAGGCAGCACATTGACGGTGACAGGCGCGGGCACTTGTGTGGTAGCAGCAAATCAGGCAGGCAACACCGACTACTTGGCTGCGGCTCAGGTCACGCAAAGCGTGACGGTCAACCGGGCCGAATTGACCGCGACAGCGATCAGCGCCTCGCGGGTCTATGGCGCGGTGAATCCAGCATTCAGCTATACGGTCACCGGCTATGTGAACGGTGACTCGTCGAGCGTGGTTGGCGGCTCGGCTGCGGAGACAACAAGTGCAACAACTTCGTCAGCTCCTGGGTCCTACGCGATCACCTTTTCCTCCGAGGCGCTGACAGCTGCGAATTACACCTTCAGCTACGTGAATGGAACGCTGACGGTGACCCAAGCGTCTCAGACGATCACCTTCGCAACTCCGGCGAGCCCGGTGACGTATGGGGTGTCTCCGATCTCGCTCTCTGCCTCGGCCAGTTCTGGGTTGGCGGTAACTTTCAGCGTGTCGTCAGGATCGTGCTCGGTCTCAGGCAGCACGCTGACGGTGACCGGCGCGGGCGCCTGTGTGGTGGCAGCAAATCAGGCGGGCAGCACAGATTACTCGGCGGCGGCAACGGTCTCTCACGGCATCGTCGTCAATGCGGCTGTCCTGACGGTGACCGCCTACAACGCTTCGAGGGCATACGGCGCCGCAAATCCGGCGTTTACCGCGAGCTTTTCGGGGTTCGTGAACGGTGACACGTCGAGTGTGTTGAGTGGCGCTCCCAGCCTGACTACAACGGCAACGTCCACATCCGCACCTGGCAGCTACACGATCACCTCTGCGGCTGGAACGTTGGCGGCGAGCAACTACACCTTCAGTTTTATCAACGGGACCCTGACCGTGACTGCGGCTACGCAGACGATCAGTTTCACGGCTCCCGCAAGCCCGGTGATCTATGGGGTGTCGCCGATCTCTTTGAGTGCCACGGCCAGTTCTGGCCTGGCGGTAATCTTCAGTGTGTCTTCCGGTCCTTGCACGGTTTCCGGTAACACGCTGACGGTCGCGGGAGCGGGCACCTGTGTCGTGGCCGCAAATCAGCCTGGCAATGCCGACTACACCGCTGCTGCGGCGGTCGTGCAGAGCCTGGTCATTGACAAAGAGTCCGTGACTGTCAACAGCACGTCTTCGCTGTCTCCCTCTATATATGGCGACAACGTCGCGTTGACTTTCACCTTAACAGGCAGCGGGGTTACTCCTACAGGCACGGTAACCATCAACGATGGAGCAAATGCGCTTGCCACGATCTCGCTCGATGCGGGTATCGCAACTTTTAACACATCCGCCCTGATCGCGGGGAAGCACTCTCTAACAGCGGTCTACAGCGGAGACAACAACTATCAGTGAGCGCACCCACGGCAACTGCCGGGGGCCCTCGATTGACCCGGCTGCCATTCCGTCAATCGCAACTCAACCCCAAAAGGACGACAGCCGACCATGAAACTCAGTCAGAGAATTGCAAGCATTGCACTTCTACTGGCCGGTGGCGCTGCGATGGTTTTCGCGCAGTCGACCGGCACGATCACGCAAACCGTGAACCAAAGGAACACTCTCGGGGTTCTTTCCGCAATTCCAAACGGCACCATCACCGCTGGCAATCCTATCGCTTTTACGTACATTCTGAACACTGCGGGAGCTCCGGCCCCAGCGACGGAGACGGTGCAGTTCTACGACGGCACTACGGCATTGGGCACTCCCCAAACCATTGGGTTGAGCGCAGCGACCAACTTGCTGCCGTACTCGCAAGTCAACACCGGCAACGGATGGACTGTTTCCGGAACCGCTCCGACAGTAGCCTCTCTGACTGCCAATGGGCCGGACGGCAGCACCAATACAGCGACCGCCTTGACATTTGTGAATGCCACTTCAACCGTCCTCTATGCGGTGCCGGGAACAACCAACTACGCCAATCAGCAAGTGACCTTCTCGATTTGGGTGCAGTCGGCAACTCCGACGACACTCAATCTGATCGTCCAGGACAGCCCTCTTGTGGCCGCGAATAAATCCGCGCCTTGCTCGGTGACCTCTACATGGCAACGATGCACGCTGACCTACACGTTTCCGTCGAATGGCGGCACAGGCTTCGCTGTTTCACTGACTTCATCGAATTTTGGCGTGCCCATCAATGTCTGGGGCGCGCAGTTCGAACAAGCCGGCCAGGCGGGACCCTACGTTTCCACCATTGGGATAGCGAGGCCTACTGGCGCACAAGCTGGTACCGTCGCGTTTTCCTGGAGCCAATTCCAGACCGGGGTTCATACGGTCACGGTGCAGTATCCGGGGGATGCGAACTTCGTGGGATCGACTTCGAACGCTGTGGTCCTCACGGCTCAGCAGGAGATCCCGAAGATTGTTTTGACCGATTCGCCGGCGGGTACGAGCGTCTATGGCCAAGCTGTGACGCTGACTGCGCAGTTGTCGGATCAGGATAACGATGACGACTGGATTCCGACCGGAACGGTGACCTTCTACGACGGCACGACGGTGATCGGTTCTGGGACGTTGAATGCGTCCGGACAAGTCTCCATCACGCTGGTTGGACCGACGTCGCTGGTTGTGGGCTCCCACTCGCTGACGGTTCAGTATAGCGGCGATGAGGATTTCAGCGCCCTCACCTCTGGACCGATTGTCCACGTAGTGACGAAGGCCAATTCCAGCAGCGTGGTGACAACGACGGTTACCAGCTCGCTGAACCCATCCGTCTATGGCGATTCCGTCACGCTGAGCATCAATATTTCGTCCTCTGTCGGCATCCAGCCCATCGGCTCGGTGACGGTCGTCGATGGAAGCACCACGCTCGGCACGTTGACGCTCGACGCCTCCGGTAACGCAAGCATCACGATCCCGGTCTTTACGGCAGGGACGCACAACATCGTCGTCACCTATTCCGGCGACAGCAATTACAACTAACCAACGAAGGGCGCTGTCAGACTTTCTTGTCTGGCAGCGCCCGAGATTCAATGCAGAGCGGGCAGCGCCTGAATGGAAATGGGAGTTCGATGATGAAACGCATTTTTATCGTAATTGGCATGGTGTTTGTGGCTGTCTGCGTTATCTCGCCGTCCCTCGATGCGCAGAAGATCGTCTCGTACCGGCAAGTTGTCGAGCAGGCGAATACAACGACTCTTGTTTCGTCGTCTATGAACCCATCGCCGAGCAGTTCCCCAGTCGTATTCACAGCGCATGTGAATGGCGTGCCCGCCGGTATGCCGACCGGCACGGTCGCGTTTATCGCAAGTCAGGGATCTGTCCAAGTCGCCACGGCTACAGTTTCCTTAGATGCATCCGGCAATGCAGCCTGGACTGTCTCCCTTGCGTCCAGCCAGTACGGAATTACGGCACTCTATAGCGGTGACACTGATTATCTTGCATCTGTGTCTCCGACCCTTTCTCAGGTAGTTGGGGGATCCTCGGATTTCACCATCAGCATTCCATCGACACTGACCGTCGTTCAAGGTGCATCGGGTACGGCGACTGTCTCAGTCACCTCTCTCAATGGATTTGCAGGCACGATTCATTTCGAATGCACCGGCATGCCAATCGAGAGTTCGTGCAACTTCGCGCAGGACTCAATCACGATCCCCGCTTCGGGAGCAGCCTCGGCATCGAGTGCGGTTGCAACCACCTTGGCTGTGACCACGACCGGCACAACGGTTACAACGCTTGGGATTCTGGGTTTGTTGTTTGGGTGGGGCTCTTCCTCGCGCAAAAAGCTGCGTTATCGCTCGACGATCTGGATCGGAATGGCGCTTCTCTTGACGGCCGTAACGGGCTGCATCGGATCGAATCGTTACGCGCAATCGAACGGAACGCCGCCAGGGTACTACTCCCTGACAGTTGTCGCAACGTCGGGCTCAATCACTCATTCAAGCACTATGACTTTGCACGTGGTAGCTCAATAAGCGGAATGTTCAGAAGGGGATAGTGGAATTATGAGAATGCAATGGCATTTGACAACGATTATGACGATCTTTCTTTTTGCTCAATGTGCTCTCTTCGCCCAGGTCCGAGAGCAGGCAAACTTTAAGCGGACTTCCGACGAACTGGTGGCGACGTTTTTAGAAACCGTCGATGACTACTCACTGCAGGTCACTTCATCGACTCTTCAGAGGACGCGATTAAGCGGCACTGAAGTGGAGTATGCATCGCGTCATTTTTACCCATGGGAAGTCGTAGGAGCGGCTCAGTATTCCGAAGGCCAACCGCTCGGCCAGAAGCTGCTGCTTACGGAAGCTGGGGCCGGATACTGTAGGAGCTTCAAACAGTGGACACCTTTTGTTCGCATCATGGGTGGTTTGGCCCGAACAAGCTCACGGAACCTTATGTATTTATATACGGCACCCAAATGGGGCCTGGCGTCTACCATGAGCGCTGGTTTCGATGTCAAACTGACGCCCCGTTGGGGAATTCGCGGGGTCCAGGTACAGAACGAATATCTGCCGTATGGGTCACGTGGTTCAGTCTACTGGTCAATTGGTTCGGGAATTTCATACCACTTTCGTCCGTGAGGGACGATGCTCTTGGCATTTGTCGTTGGGGAATGTTGCTGTTCCGAATCGTCGCCGTGTCTCGCGCCCCAGGCGTGTCGCTGCTCGCGGTTTGAGAGGGCGTAGTTGTCGTTTGGTCGTGACCTCCGCAGCCGCTAAGGCTGGCGTGGTGGCAACACCTGCTTGCGCTGACGGATTGTTGCTTTGGAAGATGGCTTTGCCTTTGGCTGCGTCACCTGAGCCGGTTTGGCCGGCGCGGCACGATGCTTTGAAGGAATGCAGGCGCCGATCAGTAAGATGCCGATCAGTATGGGCATCCAAATGGCGCGCACGATCGTTCTGGACCGAAGCGAATTGAAGAAAATCTGTAGGGCGGTCATGCTGGAGTCCTCTCCGAGGGGGCGATCCGAAATCCCCCGTCACAGCTAGCTGAGGGGGTTGAGGAGCGCCCAAGAGAGGACGCTCGCGTCGTGGGGACGGCTTGAGGGGAACGACATGGAGCAGCCGAAGTGCCAGCGCCTCCTGCTGGCGCGCCGGGTGCGGTCGGTCCCCGGCCCGTAAGGGCAGGCCGGGCCCACAGAGCGACCAGACCGCCAACAAGACTCATTTGCATTCTGTCTTGGAGATGGGTGGGATGTTGCCCGTGTTCGAGATTGCTTGGCGCTATTCTGCATAACGGCTGCCGCTGTCGAAGATGGCCATGCTGCAATCAGGAGTGGATCAGGGACCATCGAGTCGCGGAGGATGAAGGTCATTGTGTCGTCCATCGATTTGTTCCCAGTTCTTTGAGCTTCTGCCTGCCCAACAGGGAAAGGGGCCGATGGCCCCTTTCCTTCTGCTGGGCAGATTGCTAGAACGGTGAATCGTCGGTTAGCTCGGTGTCGTTGTCGGCCTCGACCGAGATTGGGTCGGTCCCGTTGTCGCTAGCTGGATCTGGTGCTGCTTCATTGGGCGAGGAGGCCGTTCGACGGGTGAGCAGGGTAAAGCTGTCGATGACGACCTGGGTAAAGTTGTGCTGCACATTGTCGTTGTCGGTCCACCGCCTGTAGGCGAGGTGGCCGACCACATGGAGGGGATTGCCTTTCTTGACGTACTTCTTGACAACGTCAGCGGGCTTTTCGCCGTACATGACGAGGTTGTGCCAAGCGGTGGTTTCCTTCACTTCTCCAGTGCTCTTGTCCACGTACTGGCTGTTGGTCGCCAGAGTGAAGCGGGCGACGGGAGTTCCGTTAGTGGTGTACTGGATCTTCGGATCGATTCCGACGTTTCCCAGCAAGATGGTGAAATTAACTGAACCGGCCATAATGGCGATGCTTCCTTTCCGGGTGGGTTGGTGGAGGTTGATATTTCCGGCCCGGCAATCTAAGCCGTCCGGGAAACTGGTTCGTGGTTGAGTTCATCCGCATGGGACGCAAGCTGGCAGTTGAAACAATGCGCGAGGAAGGACGTCACGTCCTCGGCGTCTCTGCCGAGGAGCGTCAAACTGCGAATGTGAGTGTCGTCCTCTCGAGTGATGAAGAGGCTGGCAATAAGCCCGCCGGCCTCTTGCGAAAAGTTCAAGAGATCGGAACGGCTTGGTGAGTGGTAATCGGCGAGGAAATGTGTAACCGCTCCCGCCAGTTCGTCGGCGAAGACGAATGTTGTTGTGATGCAGGTTCCTTCGCACTTGCCGGGATGGGCATCCGCTGGAGCGCGGGCGCTCAGCGTGAGCTCGACGCGCACGGTGGAGGACGTTGGAGGATTGGGTTCGAGCTTTGCGAATTTGCAGAATTGCAAGATGGCAAGAACTACGAGTGCGTAAATCAGGCAAATCGCGGTGAAGAGTACAACAGAAGAAAGCGATATGTGGTGCATTCTGTCCCCCTAAATTTGGAGCGAGAGCGCTACCGTGCTGGGTGTCGTGCGTCGCCGGTGCCACCGAGGCCGCAAACTCTTTGGAATGAAAAGACTTGCGAGCACATTCGTTGATGACCTAAAGGACGATATCAGTAGTTCCGGGTAGCTTGATCGCTCGCATTTGCGCTCTTGCTGTGAGTGGCATATAGATAATACAGCATTTATATATTACAATAGAGAGTACTAAAGTTTAACTGTGCTGACATCGAACTTGTTCGAAGTGCCGGAATTGCAAGCATGAGGAAATGACCACTGATTTGCGCTCATCAATGACAGGTCTTCCAGAACACTCGGCGGACACGTCTCCTGACTCCGTTCTGTGTGTCAGATATGTGTTCGGACTGAACGTTTCGTCATGGAATTCTGCCGGGCAATGGCAGGCCGGGCAAGGGGATCTTTCGGACCGCTTTCCGCACGAGCGGTCCGCAACTTCTTCGGCACACTTTCTGCGCACTGGGCGAGGCACGACCTCTCGAAAGGCGCAATCAGACGGTCTGGGTAGGCTGATGCCGGATCAGCATACGGGTTGATACAAGCACATCAGTTCGATCCAAAACTCGTGGCTGCGACTGCATCTTTTCGCGGAGGAACGGCGGATGGGCGCTGATTCCAAGCGAGCCTAGATACTTGCCGAGTATTTCAGCCGCCGTGTACCCAAGACGTCTGCAGTTGAAATTGATAGCGCGGACGCGGTCTCTTTGAGACCGACCGCGGAAGAGCATCACCCAATGGCACAATCTCTCTCGCGCTCTCAATCATCGGTCAAAATCGCCATTTGTACCACACACCCGCGCTCATTCGGACCGTAAGGTGCGAGCATTCCGAATTGACTGGATACGAACATTGTCCCAGAGAACTACGCGGCCATTTGCGTGAGTTATCGCGCGCACGTCGCCATCTTGAGAAACAACGAATCCGATACTCTCGGGATGGGCACCACAGTAGCGGAGCATCGATCGATGTCTTGTTCCGTAATGATTTAGATTTAGCTTCTTTGCCTCGGTGCCAACGGAATTCTGGGAAATGACGGCTTTGCTCGGATCATCGCGAACCGTAATCTCTACTCCAAAACCTCTTAGATGAAGGTTGAAATCAAGCCAGATCAAACCATCGACACGTGATAACGAGGCAAGGAAGCGCACGCATCCCGTCAGCTCGTCCTGAGTATCATTTAACTCTGTGCCATCAACGGACTCGTCGAGGTAAAGGCTGACTGGCATTTCATTTAGATAATTATCCAGGTACTTTTCGTGAATACGGTCGCTGTGAGCGGTATGTCGAATGGAAAGAACACTTGAGCGAAACAGTGCATCCGCAAGCCGATCATATTCCAGCGAGTATTTTGGGTTGAGGCCTTCTGCGCCGTCGGATATTAATACAGCACCTCCGTGCTGGTATTTATGAATTCCGATGAGAATCCTGCACAAGACGGAGATCCAGTTCGCCTCGAGTGTCGCCTCCCAGTGATCCCTTTCTTTATAGAGTTTGCTCCCAACCTCCTTTCTCACTCTCCTTTGAAAATCCTTGATGGGTTTCAACAACTTCGAATGCACAGGGCCAGATTGGAAAACGCGTTGCTGGCTTTTGACAAGAGTGTCCTGCTTCAGGCTTCCAAGCAGTACATATGACTTATAGACGGCGATTTCCCCGGTTGCCTGGATTACCGCTTGAAACATGCCGGGCATCTCTGGGGCACTTGAAGCTTCCTTGAAAACATACGTGCTGTAGTGGACGCTTTGATCGATTAATCCCCAGATTCGTAACTTGCCGTCGCTGTCGGAGCCGACTGCCAGGGTGGAGCCCCAAGGATCGACCGCAGTAGAGAGTTTGACGAGATTCCGAACAGTGAGCGGAAGATCGTCAGCAAGAGGGAAGAATCGCCAGCGATCGGCAACGATGCGCTCCGGTGGGTGCGGGTCTGGCAGCTTTCGGCTTATGTAGGCTATTCGGCAAGAGATCGGCTGAGTCTCCTCCCGCTTCAGGCTCGCAAAATAGAGCGTCTCGAAAAGCCCAGCCAATACCTTTTGAGACGGCGCGTTCTCCTTGCGCTGGAGAAGCTGCGCTCGTACGTGGCTAGCTAGGTCTGTTGGAAAGCTCGCGGGCATTTCTAATCCGTTTACGAATCGGTTAGGTTTTGAAAGAACAGCTCGGGACATAGCTGGGATCTTGGTATTCAAACAGTTGAACTTCGCCTACCGACGTCAACTGCTGCCCAAGGAAAACCGAAAGAGCGAACGGCCCGTAGAAGAAAATACGGGTCTTGCGCAAATTGTATTTTTTCAGAAGCTCGCCGAGAGTTTCGCGCACAGCCTGCGCGAAAACGATGGCGTCCCCGGCTCCGCGGATGGATTGCGCGCCTTGTGACGGCGGCGAGACAAACACAAATGCGCGGGGCAGATTGGCGGTGCCCTCCACATACTTCATGATGTCCTGGCGGCCATCGCCGCGGATATTCAGGCCGAGAACGAGGTCTGTGCCGTCCTGAGCCGCTTCGGTAACTTCCACACTCACGTTAAACGGAGAAGTCGCCTGCAGATCTGATCTCCAGTCTTCCTTCGAAGGAGGCTGAGGAATTTCGAAAGCCCAGCCGCCGACTGTCGGAAAGACCGACCCGAGCGCGATGCCCGTCGATAGGGTGCATTTACCGCGGAACCTGATAAGACGCTCCTTGCGTTCGGCGAGTATCTTTTTCTTGAGATCGTACAGCGCGGGCACGAGTTGGTTATCCCAGGTCTCAGCCGAAGGCACTTTCCGCGTGGGCCGGTCGAAGTGCTGCGACCAGTCGAGGGTATAGTCGGCGGGAACATCAAACGTCTCGCTCGTCCAGTTCTGTAACCACAGCGTTATTTTTCTCTCGCCGGCGATTCCAGTTGCGACGGCGTTTTGCAGCAGTTTCTCGATCTCGGCTCTCTCGATAACGCTACCCTTGCGGGCAGCAATCATGCGCAGCGTCTCGGCGAACGCTGGCAGCACCACCGCGCGAACCCTCTCGGCGTAGTCGGGGTGGCTGAGCAGATTGTTGACGAATTGACCCAACGCCCGGTCGTCGTGATGTAAGTCGCCGTGGCCGATATCGAAATGCACCTTGGTGTGGATGAAGTCGATATATGACTCGAGACCAGCGTCCTTCATGCGTGCGTCGAGTTCCTGTTTTGTGGGAGCCAGGGCGTCAGGCTTGTCTTCGTAGAATGCCCTTGCCCCGCGGTATCGCGCGAGGCCTGTTTCAATGGATCTGATGGTGGGAGACAGTGAAGGACACACGAGCGTGAAACATTTGTAGGTATCCGGAAGGTCGGAATCCATCTGGCGAAACTGCTCGATAACCTCTCTCAGCTCGACCGGCTGAACATCGTGATCCTTCACCTGGATGTGAAGTCGGGAAGATGTCCCGTCCTCCGTGTAGCGAACATCGATGTCGCCGGTTCCCTCGAATAGCAGCTGATGGAAGGCCGTTTCCAGCAACCATACGGGAATCCTGCAGGCGCCATAGCGCGCTTGGAAGTCAAAGCCTTTTCCGGCATTGATGCCTCCCATCGCCTGCGAAGAGAGAAGCGAGCCCGGATAATCTCCACTCTGATCGAGTTTTTGGGGAGTGTCTGCCATGTATTCCTTACTGACCGAAGGTCGATCCGAAAATTTGCCGCCAGAGCTTTCGGCTTGTCGCCTCGTCCTTGCTGTCATAAGCGCTCCGTGCAACCTGGGCAGCGGATTTGACTTGGATCATGAAGTCATCGAATTCCTTTGCCGGTAGGCGCTTCATCACGTTTACCGATGGGTATCCTGGATCGGCGATCGCGGGCACGACGTTTGTTCCGCGATAGGCTCCATAGTTCGATTCGATACCTCCGAGCACGCTCACAATCGCGCCTGCATGCGACGAAGGCGTGCCGATTGTTTTATGTATTAAGGACTCCAATATGTAGGATTTTAACTGGCAAGATTGTGTCGGAAGTCGGTCGCGCCACGCCTTCAGAAGTTTCACTACTTGTACGAAGTAGCCATTCGTCGTCTTATTGCGTTCATTGCAGGCTGCGATTTGCCCCTTGGGATGCGTTTGCACCCATTGCTTCGCATCTCGATCCGGTATCCATAGCGGTCCATCTGCGCCAATGACAGGTGTAGCGGGAACGATATCCAGCCATACACCACTCTTGCCTGCAGCGCCTATTGATCTGCCCTGTGGGCGGACCTCTTTATAGTATTTGGAAACAATACCTTCAACCCAACTCAGCAGCACATCTGGTGGGGTAACCTTATGGTTGATGTCCAGAATGCAGATCACATCGACATCGTTAATGTCGTTGATCGCTGTGCGCCTTGCGTAAGATCCCGAAAGAAACGTTTCCTCATGCGCATCTTTCGATTCATCATCTGTCTTGAGCTCGTCTCGGACTTGTTCGTGCGCCGCCTTTGCCGCGGCAACTTCGTCGTCACCTGGTTGGATCGACGAGAGAAACGACTTGAAATCGCCTACTAGCTCCACTTTAATCACTCCTCCGTTGGCACAGGCATCGGAACCGCGCCGGCTTCGCTGGGAGGTACGACGAGGTTATCGAAATCCAATCCGTAGTTGGCGGCGAGACTAGAAAGGAAGTCACCACACGCCGGGCAATCGGGGTCGCGGTCGAAATAAATGCCGTACCAACGATTAATCGTCATCTCGTCGCAACTTTCACTCAGAGGAGGCCAATCCGAGTATGGTGTAGCGGGTTCGGGGCGATTGAGCCAGAGATACCAAGGCGCGTCATAATCTCGTTCCAAAGTTCGGAGAGTCGTTGGTTTATCTTTCAGAAGTTCGGTCAACGCGAGCTTGGCAACCATGTTTGCTATCGGCAGAACATCCAGAGATAAACCTGGCTCGACCGCGACTGGCAGGTCGCTATAGGCAATATCGGCGGCATCGGAGGCCGATGAGATCTCGACGTCCGACGCCTCATCCGGCATAGCCGAGACAAAGCACTGGTGGCACGGAGATACTTTTGGTCGTACACGAAGGACTTGACCGCCGAAAGCTCTGCGGAAGGCGCCTCCGTAGATGGCGGGCACGTCCGCCTCGATGCAGAGCTGGTTAACGAGGAGCTTGCTCGGCCGATTGTCAGTGCCGCACAGGACAACATCCGACTCGGCGATGAGTTTCCTTAACTCCTCTTTGCTCGCAAAGTTCAAATCGAACGCATTTGTTGTGACCACGGCGTCTGGGTTTTTTTCCAAAATCAGATCCCGGACCACATTGACTTTGAAGCGTCCCACCTGAGAGATGCCCCCAGGGTGGCGTACTACATTTCCTACGGAGAGTCGATCCCGATCAACAAGCGTGAAACGCCCAATGCCACACTTAGCCAGTTCGAGTGCAGCGTGGGCACCACCGGTGCCGAGTCCGATAAAGAGTACTGATTTGTCGGCGAGGATGGTGGTCTCCAGAATGCCGGAACGACGGGTAGCAAGTTCCGGCTGAACATCGGCAAAGACAGTAGTAATGGATTGCTCTGAGCGGGTTCCCCAGGCGCGATACGCGTAACCGTCAGGTGCGATGAAAACGAGGGCATTGGCTATGACATTCTCGATAGGTTCTAACTCGATGCACAACCTTGCGCCGTCAGTGGAAAAGCCACGACCCGCCAGGACAATCGCACCCTGCACGACGGAGGCCGACGGTAGCGGTCCGAGTTCACACTGCGTCAATGCATCGCCATCATCCCATGAGCTGAATTGGCACGGGAGGCGGCCATTGGCGTAGAGTTGAGTCCAATTCTGTCGCAGCCATGCGCTAGAAACCGTGGCGATGGCAAACATATCGGCATCCTCAGCAGTGATGTTCAATGCGCGAGGCGGCTGCGAACCTTCCGCTACTGCTACGATTGTCCGTTTTGTTTTGTCATAGACGAGCTTCGTTTTGCCAGGCTTGCGTTGTGCAATCGCCTGCATTGCATCACGAATCATCTGTTGTTGGGGATCATTTGTGCTCATGCTATCTCCGTCATAGTCCCGACAAACTCTGAGAGATTTCGACCTGTCGCTAGATGCTGTTCATAGGCCTCGATCCAAAGATGGCCCTTCAAGAAGACCTTGAGAAGCAAAATGCCTGAATGCCATCGCGATTCGTGCCAATGACAGATCTGCACCATCCCATTCGAGGATGGCTCCAGCGTATGCATGTAGTGCGACCTTCCTAGTGACACCAATGTCCGGCCGTCGCACATCAGAAGCGGCAACGGGTCCGTTACGTACAGCATCGGCCGCTCATGCGGATACCCGCTCGGAATCCTGATATACAACCCATATCGGCGCCCGGAACTCGACGTTGCGTAGCCCGAAGCGTAGTAGGTATCGTTGTTCTTATCGTGATAAACGCTGAACTGCGAGAATCCCTCTCGCTGCAACGTCTCATGTTCGATGTAAAGTCGCTGGCGTTGTTCAGTTGTCCACATGCTCGTCACCGTCCCTTCCCGCCTTGGCGGCTTGGAAAACCTTGATAAATCCTGGGATATCCGCGGCGACGAGGTTTATGGATTTTTTGAACGGCTCCGTCGTACCGGACGTCCGGTTCATACGATGAACATCCAAGACCACCATGGGCCATGCCGCACCTAAAGCAAAGGCGAGATAGTCTGTGCCCTTGAGTCGCGCAACGAGGATCGATCCGAATCCAGTGATGTGGTGCTCAACATCGTCTCCGCTTTCATTCCGCAGAGCTTCAGCAAGTTGCGTAATTGTCTTCTCGCGTGTGAATGAATCTACCTCCGAGGCAGGTTCGAACGTTGGCGGCCTCACTTCCGATCCAATTCGGATTCGTGAAACAGGGACCTTCTCCCAGGCCATCAGATCTTGTTCGGCTAAGACTCTCCGGCTGATCAGCGCTTGGCGGATCGGGCTTAGGCCGGGAAGCACCTTCAAACGCAGCGGCAGTGGGCCATCGCTTCGCGTCGACAAATCATAGAACCAGGGATGAATTCTGACCAACGGTTCCCCGCGCGTACCCTCCAGAGTTACGATGACCTCCGCCATCGCCGTGAACTGGTTTCGCGCAGCCAGAGTAACGATTCGCTTCTGATCGCCGCCGCTCGGAGAAGAAAGCCCTAGCCGGTGGTGCGAGTGCCAGTCACCGAAATACCGCAGCGCCCAATCGTCCGCGAGCACTCCACTGAGTTGCCGCAGATAGTCGACGTCCAAACGAAAGTGCACGTCATTACGCTCTGCATTCGGTCCTGCCTTTGTCGCAAGGAGAATGGTCGGAGCTTCGTTCCATCGCCCAAACAAATCGCCGCCAGTTTCTATTGACCAGGCGGACGCCTCTCCAGCGATGGCCCTAAGCTCTGATTCCCAGATCAGCAGTAAGCCAGCCGGCGCCTTCGGCGGAGTTCGGCGGTTCATGAATCGTGCAAGACGCTGAATCAGCATGTCGGATTCCGAAGACGAACGGAGGGAGCGGAGAACGGAAATCAGATTGGGTCTCTCCTCGATCCACTCTCGGAGCTCGGAAGTCAATCTGAGGTCAGTCGCTTCGAGCTCTTCAGAAGGAATGTCCAGAACCGATGCGATCTTTGCTCTCAGCTCTGGGCTCGGAATGCGACGAGCAGCTTCGATATCCGCGACGTAGGCTGGGGTCACACCGAGACGCGAGCCAAGCTCGCGCAGCGACCACTTGCGGGAGAGACGACGAGTTCTGACAATTTCCGATAGATCCGCCACGCCAAGATCATGACAGCATATGCATACGTTGTCAACATCCCTAATATGTACTTCATTATGAAGTATTTATAAGGATTCCAGGTTTTCCCAGAAAAAGAAAGGCTAATCCTCGCCAGAGGTCGGCCTGCGACCTGAATGAATGATGGCAGATACTCTTCATTATGCTTGGAGTTACGGGAATCGACTTTTCGCCTGAGACGCGGGCCTTTTAATCTGGTGGCCTTGTAGCAGGCCCCCGGTTTTGCTCTGGACTTATTACCCCAGCGATCGTCTGAAAACATCGTATCGAGAGTCTGCCAGCAGCTCCTGCCCAGCTGCACTCTGTGCATACGAACAGTTTTCTAGGATTCTCAAGTTGCCTCGCTTGCCCCAATACCGCACGATGGTCGCACTGACCGCAAAACGATCCTTGTCAGGGGTCTCCGTAAGCCAAGTCTCAAGCGCCCCGAATAGGACATTCAGAGGTTGATCCGTTTTAAGAAACCTTTCAAGCATCAATTCGACCTGGAATCCCCTGTGTAATTCTTCCATGCCAACAATGCGAGTCAGTTCTTCAGCGAGCTCTTGCCGGGTAGGAAACCAGTCGCGCAATGAGCGGCGAACCCAGCCATCTTTTTCATCAGGAGGCTGCGAATTAGCCAGACGATTCCGGCACTCTGGCAACAGACTGGTTCGTGCAAAGTCGAAGTACCCGCGCTTTCCGCAGAAATCAAGCGTTTCCCCGAGCATCTGAGAGCTCAAACGGTTGGCGTAGGGGACAACCCCTTCAAGTTGCCGAAGCGACAAACGATCGTCTGGGCGCATCTTGTAGAACCCCGTGAAGAAGTATTGGTCGATGTGCTCAAAGGGATCGTCTTCGCCACGCCATTCAGCGATGGATTGCCGCGCAAGCTCCCGCGTCTGTTCGGTCGACACATGTAAAGCTGCTTGCACAAACTGCCGTTTGCGACCCAAGATGCCCCAGTGCTGGAGCAAGAGTGCCTCACCGTCTCCGGCCGGTATATCCCGGATTACTCTTGCGAGCGCATGTTCCAATTCGCTATCAGCCGTAGCTGAGATGTTCGGAATCTTCGCGAGCCAGTCACCTGCGACTGGTAGCAGTTCCGACGACCAAATTTCCGGCATCACATAGAGCCAGTGCCAATCTTGTTTGAGGTAAGCCAAGTAGTAGCTTGTCGCGGTGCGGTCGCCAGCCTTGGCCCTGTGCCAAACGGTTGAGGGATCGCTGGGACAGCGTGCCGATTCATCCTTGAGGGATTCGATCTCAGGAGTAAGTTCGGCCCAACACCCGAAGGCATAGGATCGAAGCCATTCTGGCTGCTGCGCGTCTTTCCAAAGAGAACGTAATTCGGACAGGGACTCGGTGCATATCGGTCTTCCGCTATGCTTGTTTTCCCAGTTTTCTCTCCATGTATCTGCATAGTGGTTGAAGCTCTTTGCCATATGCGCATGCTCAGACCACCAGGCCAATTTGATCGCAGCAAATCGGACGGCAATCGGATGATCGACCCGCTCCAGAATAGCGACGACGATACTTTCGAACCGCTCCTCGCCACCGATCTCGATCAAATACTGCAGCACGGGAACGCTATAACCATGTCGGCCTGCGGGGCTGATACCCGATAGAAGTCGAGCTCGTTCGCTGAGCCGCGACGGGTCTTCTACGCGGTCATCAAGGAGGAGGATCGAATCGAGAATTGGATAGAGCATCGCCCGCGCCTCATTACTTGTGCAGCGCAATGTGGCCCATAGCGCCGGCAGGAGAATGGCCTTCTTTCCTTTCTCGGACGCTTGTCCCCAAAGGATAGCGATCGCCGGACTCAAGTCCGGATCTTTCAGATAACCCGCGAGGGTAAGGGCACCTTTCAGAATGGCGGCATTCCGTTCTCCACGGAAAATATCCGCAAGTCCATCTACGAGTTGGTCGCGGTGATGCGCATAGGCTTCCTCCAGCAACTGTTCGAACCAGACGCTATTGGAGTTGGGCAAGAAGTCGCGCGAAAGAGATAAGGCACCGGCGTAAGCGTCACCACAGCGAAGCCTCGCATCCCAAAGCGATAGATCGTTCTTGATCGACTCCGTGACTTCGATCGTGAATGGTGTTTCAGCTTCGCGGAGAAGTTGCACGGCGTGGCGCATCACCGCAGCAGACCGTCGGCATTGCGGCAACCATGCTGCGACCCGACTCACCAATTGTCTCGCGTGATCCCCCGACGAGGCCGACACAAATCGCAGTGATGCCACAGATGCGGCCGGGCTTTCCTGGATCACCCGATCCAGAACGTTGCTGTCAAACTGGCTGTGTGCCAAACATCGGCCTAGATACGGCGTGTAGTAGGGGTCAAATGCCGTAGACCAGATCGTTGCTGGCCCCCGCAGAATTGTTTCCAGCGCGTTCGAAATGCAGAAGTCAAGCAGACGATCATGGCGGAACTCGATTACCCGATCACCTCCTTTTTCCCTGATTCGGCAGATATGGCCCTGTCCGGCGAGACGGTCGAGATGCTGCAAGGTAAAAGCGTTTTGCGCGAACCATTGTTCGACCTTACCCCACGTCGGATGGAAAAGGCGATGCAAAACCATCTTGCGCGCGAGCTCCTGGATCGCCGTGACGTACGATTCAGAAGAATTTCCTCGGCTCAAAGCCAGGTCATTCGTAGAGGTACGGATGAAATTGCCAATGGCGTCGTGACATAACTGCATCGGATCGGCTGGGGAATGCACTCGCAACATACGCAAGAATAAGCCGACGAGGATGGGATCATCTTCTAAAGCATCTGCGTACCGGTCCAGTTCCGAGTCTGAGAAGAGTCGTGGCGCCGTCTTGAGGAGTGCAATCGTTTCCGGTCTCCTGAACCGACTCAAATACTGCACGTCGATCCAGTCATTCTTCTCCGCATCGGAGCTAATCGAGGACCAATAGGAATCCCAAAGCGGACATACGACATGCAGTCTTCCTGCCAGCCGAATGCCGGTCGTGTTCGAACTGTCGGGGCGCAACCAGCTCAGTAACTTCATCAAGACTCGCATCGGAGCTTGAGAGCGATTGATGTCGTCGACAACGATGACAATCGGCCCGTGTTCGCCGGCCAATGCCATCGCGGACACACCGGCGTCAAGACCGAGCTTTGGGTGGAGTGCGCTCAGAACCGCTCGGATTGCTTCGGACAGACTGAGGGAGTTCTCTACAGCTTCTGACGAAAGCCATATTCCGATCCCACCGCTCGCAATGTGGCTTTGAAGAACGCCCAATGCCGTTACGCTCTTTCCTGCGCCGGAAGAACCGACGAGGAGATGCAAATACGCCGATGGGTCCTTTAATCGGTTCAGCACCAGTGCGCGTGATTTCGTTTCGGTAGGCGCGAAGTCGTCAAACATCGCAACGTCGTTGAAATAACCTACGACGTTTTTTCGGCACAACTGCTGAATCAAAGGCAAACAAACCTGATCGGCTTCGATCCCGAGGTGCTCTTGCCTGAGCCACTGACCGACAGGCTTCATGTCCAAGAAATCGCGCAGTCGGCTTTGCTCAAGAAACCGAACTTCGAGTTCTTTCGCCTCGCCTGCGTTACGGGCGGCACTCTCCAGCTCCGGGGGTAGATTGCGATTTGTTGCTAGATGGAGAATGAAGGAAGCGCGCGGATTTTCACTGCGGAGTATAGCAGCCTGCTTTATCGCCTTCGTGACGTCACCCTCATCAGGTGTAGCAACGGCCTTTGCCTTTGGCCCTAGAGATTTACCTTTAGACTGTTTCGGGTTGTTGTCCTGGGTGGACAAAGGCGCTAGCCATTTGGCCTTCAGGTTCGCCAGATTCGTCGTGGTTGCCGCGATCATGACAAAGCGAGGCGGATTGACTCCGGGGACACGACAAAAACCGTCAAGGGGACCCGGAATTGTCTTTCCTTGGGCGTTCATGCCGAAGTGAATGACTGCTTGGCAATCAGCTTCCAGCTCCCGAAGCGACCTAATTGCAAGCAGTTCGAACTCGGCTTCTTTCAGCCTTTCAAGTGATTCGGCCGTTCTCATACCCTTCCCAGATTCGCAGTGGGACAGGACCAGATTACGCTTCACCAGCCGGGGTAGCTGTTAACCGTCGATATCTTCCGCCGGCGGCATCATGGGAAACCTGGAGCTGAAAAGCACGTCTTGAGGTAGGAGCTGCGCTCCTCCCTGTCTCAGACGCTGGCGCGCCTTCCCCCATCAAGTTCAGCCGGTCCGCTCTTTCCCCGCAACACCCCTCCCTGAGATCCATGTGATCCATGCGAAAGGGGCTCAGTCGTTACAGATCAAAAAGGGGAGTGCACTCGGTTCGCTTTCGCTGTCTCGGAATTTGAGAATGTCGGGCTATGGTTGGATTAGCGGGACTTTACGGAGATCTGTGCCGAGATCGAAAAATGCGGCGCACGTGTAGCACACGTAGCAGGGGCTTAGGATTGGTTTAATGGGTGGATACGGGATTGGGAGACTGACGGGGGTTCAGCACCTGCTGCTTCCCTGAAGGCCGGCGGGTTGACCCGCAGTCGGGCACACAACCGGCACACAGGGTGCCGGAGAGGACAGGTTTTATGGGGATTCGAGAGGTACGTTACTGATGGGGAATTCAGCGCACTCTTCAGGGAGTCATTCCAGCTGCTACAGTCAAAAGACATTTGCTGCCACAGAATCTACAGCATGCGCACAAAAAGACCCGGTTCCATGGCGTAAGCCATTGAAACATAATGGCCTTATTCAACTCGAACCACGCTCGACCTCTTGGTACCAAGCCAAGGAGTCCGGAGCAGGTTCTTCTGAGATGTTGAGCCCGTTGGTGGCCTGTCTGACGGGAATTCGAGTCTGGGCATAAAGGACCGCCGGAAGGCCCATTCCACTTCCTTGATTCCCGCAGGCGGAGGGCGTAAAACGGAACTGCCAGCCAAATAGTTGAAAAGGAAGCGCCAACCTTGGGAACTACGACTGCTCTTGGATTTGAATCGAAGCTCTGGGCGACCGCCGACGCGTTGCGCAACAACATGGACGCGGCCGAATACAAGCATGTCGTCCTGGGACTTATCTTCCTCAAATACATCTCCGACGCCTTCGAGGCGAAGCACGCCGAACTCGAAGCCCAGCGGGCCGACGGGGCCGACCCTGAGGACGCGGACGAGTACCGCGCCGCCAGCATCTTCTGGGTGCCAAAAGAGGCGCGATGGGAGCATCTGAAGGCTAACGCGCCCCAGCCCAAGATCGGCACCATCGTCGACGACGCCATGTCCGCCATTGAGCGCGACAACCCGTCGCTCAAGGGTGTGCTCCCCAAAGACTACGCCCGCCCCGGCCTCGACAAGCAGCGGCTCGGCCAGCTTATCAACCTCGTCAGCGACATCGGCCTGGGCAGCCCCGCCGACCGCGGCAAGGACGTTCTCGGCCGGGTCTACGAGTACTTCCTGGCCATGTTCGCCAGCGCCGAGGGCAAGAAGGGCGGGCAGTTCTATACGCCGTCCTGGGTGGTCCGGGTCCTGGTCCAAGCGCTCGCGCCGTACAAGGGCCGCGTCTATGACCCGTGCTGCGGCTCAGGCGGCATGTTCGTGTCCAGCGAGAAGTTCATCGAGGCGCACAGCGGCAAGGTCGGCGACATCTCTATCTACGGGCAAGAGTCGAATTACACCACCTGGCGGCTGGCCAAGATGAACCTCGCCATCCGCGGTATCGACGCGCAGATCGCCCACGGCGACACCTTCCACAACGACCGGCACCCCGACCTCAAGGCTGACTACGTTCTTGCCAATCCTCCCTTCAACGACAGCGACTGGCGGGGCGAGCTACTCAAGGAAGACAAGCGCTGGGTCTACGGAGTGCCGCCCGCCGGCAACGCCAACTTCGCCTGGGTGCAGCACTTCATCTATCACCTGGCGCCCACTGGGCTGGCAGGATTCGTCCTGGCCAATGGCTCCATGTCGTCGAATCAGTCCGGCGAGGGCGAGATTCGCCAGAAGATGATCGAGGCCGATCTTGTGGATTGCATGGTGGCCCTGCCCGGCCAGCTCTTCTACTCCACGCAAATTCCCGTCTGCCTCTGGTTCCTCGCCCGCAACAAGAAAAACGGGCGCTTCCGCAACCGGCGCGGGGAGACGCTTTTCATCGACGCCCGCAAGATGGGAAACCTCACGGATCGCGTCCACCGCGAGCTGACGGATGAAGACATTGCCAGGATCGCCGGCACGTACCACGCCTGGCGCGGCGACGAGGGAGCCGGGCAGTATGCCGATGTGCCCGGTTTCTGCAAAGCGGCCAAGCTTGAAGAGATCCAGACGCACGGCTACGCGCTCACACCCGGCCGATACGTTGGAGCGGAAACTGTCGAAGACGACGGTAAGCCATTCGAGGAGAAAATGGTGCAGCTGGCTGCAATCCTCCGCCAGCAGCAGGCGGAGGCCGCCCGCCTTGATGCCGCCATCACCGCCAACCTCAAGGAGCTCGGGTATGGCAAGTGACTGGCATCCAGTTTCCCTCGGAGAACTTTGCGATGCTGGAACAGTTGAGATACAGACTGGACCATTCGGGTCGCAACTCCATGCCCATGAGTACCTGCCAGATGGCATCCCCGTGGTCCCGACTGAGGCGATCCGTAACAGAAGGATCGACGAATCCGTTCTACCGAGAATCTCCGCCGAGAAGGCCGCAGAGCTGACCCGACACTCTTTGAAGGTGGGAGACATTCTATTCGCTCGTCGAGGTGTCCAAGCAACAGGGCATATCGGGTTCATTCGCGAACCGGAGGTTGGATACATCTGCGGTACTGGCGCAATTAGGCTCCGAGTCAATGATCGCCAGGCAATTGATCCGGGTTTCTTGTCCCACGTGCTCGCAAACCCTTCATCGGTCGCTTGGTTTAAGTTTCATGCAATCGGTGCCACCATGCCGAATCTAAATGAGGGCATTATTCGCAGTTTTTCATTTGGACTTCCGACCCTGGCCGAGCAAAAGCGAATAGCCTCCAGCCTCAGTGATTTAGACGACAAGATTGAGCTGAACCGGAAGTTGAACGAGACGCTGGAGACGATGGCGCGGGCGCTCTTCAAATCATGGTTTGTGGACTTCAATCCTGTCCGCGCGAAAGCCGAAGGCCGCGACCCCTGCCTCCCCGCGCACATTGCTGCCCTCTTCCCCAACTCCTTTGAAGACTCCGAATTCGGCGAAATCCCAGAGGGATGGACACCAACGACCCTGGACGAGGAGTTTGAGATAACGATGGGGCAGTCGCCCCCAGGGGACACCTATAACGATACGGGCGACGGAATATCGTTTTTCCAGGGGCGCACTGATTTTGGGTTCCGCTATCCGCGCCGACGCGTCTACTGCACGGCTCCGACCCGCTTTGCCGAGCAGAGCGATACTCTTGTGAGTGTTCGTGCCCCAGTTGGCGATGTGAACATGGCTAGCGAAAGGTGTTGCATCGGCCGAGGTGTCGCTGCCGTTCGCCATGCGTCCAAGAGCCGTTCTTATACCTTCTACACGATGCAATCCTTGCGGTCGGTCTTCGACAAATTCGAGGGCGAAGGAACAGTGTTTGGTTCGATCAGCAAGAAGGACTTCCATGCAATCAAAAAACCCGTACCCTCAAGCGAGGCTGTCGCAGCGTTCGAACGTTTAGCTAATCCGCTCGACGGTCGGATCGCTGCCAACCTCAATGAGTCGGAGTGTCTCACAGGGCTGCGTGACCTACTGTTGCCGAAACTTATCTCCGGTGATCTCCAGCTGAACACTGGAGCGCCGCTCGTGGAGGCTACGCCATGACGTGGCCGACCGTGTGGGACGCATTCACCGCAATTGGAACGGTTGCGATGGCCGTCACGACCGGGGTCATCATTTACCAGAACAGGCGGGAGCATCAGGACGCTTTCCGCCCCATTTGCGTTCTCGTCCCCGACAGGGGAACGGATGCAGTCGCACGCCGGGGTGTTGTGGGCCATCACGAGGAGCCAAACAACCCAACAAAGTACCTCAAAGTTCTCTGTAGCGTGAAAAATATTGGCACTGGACCGGCTGTGAAGCTGACGCTGGTGTTTTGTTCTCTCATCAACCCGGTAGCCCAGCCGGACGTTGAACTGCCACCCATCGGCGCGAACGATAGTCTCCCGGGGCCATTGCGCATACCGGTCTTCTTCCATGACCAGTTGAATCAAACCGATTACCAGCTCCTGCCTGGCGATGGATGGGAGCTTTGGTTGATTTACGAGGACGTATTCGGCAGAACTTTCCATACGAGACACTGCAAGAACCCGCAACAACCTTGGACGACTATAGGCAAGGGGTCGGCTCCGTTCTCTTGCCCTGCGGAGGCAACGAAAGCATGAACATGGCTCGCAGACTTCCATTCCGAGAAATCGCTCAACGACTAACGGGATTCTCGACCCCAGTCTTCGGCCTTAGTTGGAATCCTCCCGAAGAAAAACGCGAGATCGTTCGCCGCCTCGTTACTTTCCTCGAAGATCGGCGTGCTCTCTATGCCGACTTCCACATGGAGTATGGTCCCTGGGTAGAGAAGTCAATTCTCGAAATGCGGGCAGAGATCACCAACACACTGAAAGCGTGCCCCGAGGATGACAACCTCAGTGGCCCTCTCCGTGCGATGCGCGCCGCATGTCGCAAGTTTCTCGATGAAATGGGACCTCCGAACGGTGGAAGGAGAATGTACTATCCCCGCGAAGCGATGATGTGGCAAGCTCTCGGAGAGCTACGCGGAGTTTTCGGATTGCATCTTGCCCGCTTATGCGCCGCGTTTGGAATTGACGTTGAAGCTGAATTGGCGGGCATCTTTCCGCCTCCAGAAGAGGAATGAATAGAGGAACGCATGCCCACCACTCCTGAACAAATCGATCTCTGGCGATCAGTGCCCAAAGAGCACCAGCAGCTTGAATTCAAAGAGGCGAAGAATCAGTTCGACACTCGGAAGTTATGCGGATACTGTGTTGCGATCGCCAACGAGGGCGGTGGCCAATTGCTGTTGGGCATTGCCAACGACCCGCCGCGACCGGTAACGGGAACCCAGGCATTTCCCGACACTAATGAAATCGCACAGAAGCTGTTTACCTGGCTGGGCTTCCGGGTTGACGTGGAAGCCGTCGCGCACTCGGACGGCCGCGTTGTCGTGTTCCACATTCCATCTCGGCCCAGGGGAACTGCCTACCACTACGACGGCAAGTATTTGATGCGTTCCGGCGAGGAATTAGTTCCCATGAGCGAAGACCGTCTCAGGGTGATCTTCGCCGAAGGTCAGCCGAATTGGCTGGAGGAGCCGAGCCGATCAAACCTTTCTGGCCAGGATGTTGTCGAGTTGCTGGACACTCAGACCTACTTCGAACTGCGGGGTCTTGCTTATCCGACGACTCAGGGCGGCGTGCTTGACCGATTGGAACAGGATCGTCTGATTGAGCGGGATGCCGCAGGCAGATTCACAATCAAGCGTCTCGGCGCGCTTTTGCTCGCGAAGCGATTAGTGGAGTTCGAGGACGTCGCTCGGAAAGCAGCTCGTGTCGTTGTTTACAGCGGCACCTCCAAGGTGAATACGAAGCTCGATCAACCAGTTGGAAAAGGATATGCCGCCGGCTTTCGGGAAATGGTCGAGCTGATCATGACGCAGCTTCCGCAAAATGAGGTGATCGAAGGGGCCATTCGGCGTGAACAGAAGCTCGTGCCGGAAATCGTCATTCGCGAGTTGGTGGCGAATGCCTTGATCCATCAGGATTTCTCCGTGGGCGGCGCCTCGGTCATGGTTGAGGTCTACGACGACAGGATTGAAATCTCCAATCCGGGGGAGCCGATTGTCCCAGTGGCGCGCTTCATCGACGGCTATCAATCGCGGAACGAGCGGCTGGCGGATTTGATGCGGCGCATGGGTGTTTGCGAAGAGAAGAGCAGCGGCATCGACAAAGTGGTGAGCGCTGTAGAAGCTTTTCAACTGCCCGCTCCGGATTTCACGACCACACATAAACGAACCGTCGCTATTGTTTACGGTCACAGGCAGTTCGACGCGATGACTCGTTCGGACCGGGTTCGGGCCTGTTACCAGCACGCCGCCCTGAAGCACGTCATGAGACAACACATGACGAACAAGTCGCTGAGAGAACGCTTTGGCCTTGGCGATGACAAAAGCACGATCGTCTCCCAGATCATCGCCGCAGCGATCGACGAAAAACTCATCAAGCCGGACGAAACAGTCGGTGAATCGAGGAGGTTGGCGCGCTACCTACCGTTCTGGGCGTAGCGTTCGAGTGTAGCAGGCGGCGGTTTATATAAGTCCAAGCCGGAAACGGAGCGCTATAGCGAAGCAAGGTGTTGAATCTAAAGGGATTTCTTATTTAAGCCCAAATAAGCGTATACGCGGGCAGGAGTGATCGGGGGAAGGCATGGGGGCCAGCAAGTTCACTGAAACTGTCGTCGAAGACGCCACCCTCGAATGGCTTGAGGGCCTGGGCTATTCGGTCCTGCACGGTCCGGAGATTGCCGCGGGGGAGCCGGCGGCCGAGCGCAACGACTCGGGTTACCACGACGTCATTCTGGAGCGACGGCTACGTCAGGCGCTGGAACGGCTCAATCCCAAACTACCCCCGGAGGCCTTGGAAGACGCGTACAAGAGGCTGACAATCGCCGACGAGCCGTCGATGGCGACCTGTAATCACGCCCTGCTTCAGCGGCTTGCGGAAGGCGTCACAGTGGAATACACGCGCCCAGATGGCAGCATCGGCGGAGCTCTGGTGCACGTGATCGACTTCGACCATCCAGACAACAACGACTGGGTTGCAGTGAACCAGTTCACCGTAGTGGAGGGCCAGAACAACCGGCGGCCCGACGTGCTGATCTTCCTGAACGGTCTTCCCATTGTCCTAATGGAGCTGAAGAACCCGGCGGACGAGAACGCGACCATCTGGAATGCCTTCGACCAGATCCAGACCTACAAGGCGCAGATTCCCTCGCTATTCACCTATAACGAGCTGCTCATTATCTCCGATGGGTTGGAAGCGCGGGTTGGATCGCTCACCGCAAGCACAGAATGGTTCATGCCGTGGCGCACCATCGAGGGTGAAGCGCTGGCGCCCGCATCGCTGCCGCAGCTTCAGGTAGTCTTGCAGGGCCTTCTGGACAAGCGCCGGCTGCTGGACTTTATTCGCTACTTTGTGGTCTTCGAAGATGAGGGCGGCGGCGTTCTGACGAAGAAGATTGCCGGGTACCACCAGTTCCACGCCGTGAACCGGGCGCTGGCCGAGACGCTGAAGGCCACCTATGAAGGAGGCGACCGCCGCGTGGGGGTGGTGTGGCACACGCAGGGTAGCGGCAAGAGCCTGACCATGGCCTTCTATGCCGGGCGGCTGGTTCTGGAAACGGGTTTGCAGAACCCCACCATCGTGATGCTCACCGACCGCAATGACCTGGACGATCAGCTTTATGGGACTTTTTCCCGCTGCCGCGAACTGCTGCGGCAGGACCCCGTACAAGCGGAGGACCGCGAGCACCTGCGGTCGCTCTTGCAGGTTTCCTCTGGCGGCGTGGTCTTTACGACCATTCAGAAGTTCATGCCGGCGGAGGGTGAGCGCTATCCGGCGCTTTCCGACCGGCGCAACATTATTGTGATTGCCGACGAGGCCCACCGCAGCCAATATGACTTTATCGACGGTTTCGCCCGGCACATGCGGGATGCCCTGCCGAATGCGTCGTTCATTGGATTCACCGGCACACCGATCGAGAAGGCCGACGCCAACACTCGAGCGGTCTTCGGCGACTACATCAGCGTGTACGACATCGAGCGTGCAGTGAAGGACGGGGCGACGGTTCCGATCTACTACGAAAGCCGCCTGGCCAAGCTGCAACTGCCAGAGACCGAGAAGCCTAAGCTCGATGAGGGCTTTGAGGAAGTGACTGAAAATGAGGAGACCGAGCGCCGCGAGAGACTGCGCACCAAATGGGCTGCGATGGAGGCCGTTGTCGGGACAGAGAAGCGGCTGAAGACGATTGCGGAGGACCTCGTCCGCCATTTTGAGGCGCGGCTGGATGCGATAGACGGCAAGGCCATGATCGTGTGCATGAGCCGCCGCATCTGCGTGGAACTTTACCAGCAGATTGTGAAGCTGCGGCCGGACTGGAACAGCGATGCCGACGATGCAGGGGTGCTGAAGGTTGTAATGACCGGTTCGGCGACCGACGGCCCTGATTGGCAGCAGCATATCCGCGACAAGCGCCGTAGAGAGGCGCTGGGCAAACGGTTCAAAAAAGCCGGCGACCCGTTCAAGCTTGTAATCGTGCGCGACATGTGGCTCACCGGCTTCGATGTGCCGCCACTGCATACCATGTACGTGGACAAGCCGATGCGCGGGCACGGGCTGATGCAGGCCATCGCGAGGGTGAACCGCGTCTTCAAAGACAAGCCAGGCGGGCTGGTGGTGGACTACCTGGGCCTTGCGCAGGAGCTGAAGCAGGCCCTGAGCACCTATACAGAGAGTGGCGGGGCAGGGCGCACCGACATTCCGCAGGAAGAGGCGGTCGCGGCCATGCTGGAGAAGTATGAAGTCTGCTGCGGGCTCCTGCATGGGTTCGACTGGTCTGCGTGGGCAAGTAACTCGGCGACAGCAAGGCTGGCATTGCTGCCCAATGCACAAGAGCGCATCCTTAGCCAAAACGACGGCAAGAACCGGTTCGTGAAGGCGGTCACCGATCTCTCGACGGCATTCGCTCTCTCGGTGCCCCATGAAGAAGCGATCAGAATCCGCGACGATGTGGGATTCTTCCAGGCGGTTCGTGCGGTACTGACGAAGGCTGTCAGCCAACAGGCCCGGCCCGAGCATGAACTGGATGCCGCCATCCGTCAAATTATTTCCAGGGCGCTTATATCAGATCAGGTGGTCGACATTTTCGCCGCCGCGGGACTCAAGAAGCCCGACATTTCGATATTGTCGGATGAGTTCCTAGCGGAGGTTAGCCACCTCCCGCAGAAGAACCTGGCCGTCGAGTTGCTGAGGAAGTTGCTGAACGATGAGATCAAGACCCGCTCCAAGCGGAACGTGGTGAAGTCACGCCTGTTCTCGGAACTACTAGAGGGCACCATCCGGAAGTACCAGAATCGTGCAATTCAGACAGCCCAAGTAATCGAGGAACTGATTGGCTTGGCCAAGCAGATGCGCGAGGAATCGGCAAAGGGAGCAGAACTTGGCCTTTCGGAAGATGAAGTTGCGTTTTATGACGCGCTTGAGGTAAGCGACAGCGCCGTCAAAGTGCTTGGGGATGCAACGTTGAAGACCATCGCTCGTGAACTTGTGGACACAGTACGCCGGAACGCAACAATAGACTGGACAGTTCGCGAGAATGTGCGCGCACACCTTCGGGTACTGGTGAAACGCATCCTTCGGAAATACGGCTATCCACCTGACAAGCAGGAGAAGGCAACTCTGACCGTATTGGAACAAGCTGAGGTACTGTCTGTCAGCTGGGCAACAATATGAGCGCTCCACCCCCGGTAATACTCAGGTGTCAGGGCTACTCCTCCTTCGAAACTCCTCTAACCTTCAGGGCGCAGCCTCGCCGTGCCTGCTACAGCGCACACAAACTGCACACACATGCGACGTGGCGTCGAGCTTTGAACGGATTCGAAGAGTAACACTGATGGGAAGTCTCAGCGGTCGGGCCGCTATCCCAGCGCACCAGGTAGACTTCCGCACCTCGCGATCGTTGCGATTCGGAATATAAATAAGGTCAACGGCATTCACCAAACTTGCGCACGGGGCTGGATCGAATGGCCTTCTCCTGAGAGTGGCAGACCTATTCGATATCGAGCGGTCGTAGCGTTTACTTGGCCGCAGCCTTCTTCTGGGCCGCCCAGCGCAGTTTGGCGGCCTCGGCGATGCGGGCGCGGCCTTCGCGCGAGAGAACCCGTTTTTTCTTCCGTGGTGAGGCTTTTGGCGACCTGACCACAACATTGGATGGCCGGCCGACCTTAGCCGGCGCTTTGGTGACCGCCGAACTGCTGGCCGCTAAGAGAGCGCGGGCCTGGGTGAGCAAAGCAATCTCTGCATCAATGGAGGAAAGAATGTTCTCGAGCACCATTCGGGAATTATAGCGCCGTCCCAGCTAGCCGACCTTCAACTGGAAGGCGCAGTTCTCCTCGGCCAGCTCCCTTTTCTAGTCTCCCCAACGGTCAATGTATTGATCGAAGGCGAAGCGACGCCTTTGACGTTGAATCGAGATGTGTGGGGGCGTTGCGGGGTTTTCGTCCCGCTCGGGTGGGTAGAGGGGGACCGAGAGCGGACCGGAACGAGGGAGGGTGCTCCCTCCCAACACGGCCGGAGGGTGAGTTCCGGGCTGGATGTTGTCTTCGAGAGGGTAGTGCGTTGCAGGGTGAACTCAAAAGTGGCTGTTAAAGAGAACCGGGTAGCGAATAATTCATCCGGCTAAGATCAGAGCCAAACCAGCAGTGAACAGAATATGCGGAGCCTCTTTCATGGTCTGGCGTTTTTGAGAATGCGCTCCACGTATCCGTTGTAAAAGCCGCGCGTAGTTCCGCTGTTGTAGATCGACAGCGCGCGAAGCAGCGCATCAGGATCGCTGAGCGCCGCATGCTTTTGGGCGGCATAGGCTTCGGCAAGGAGGGTGGCGCCCACGGCGATGTTGATGCAAGGGTCAAAGAGCCGTTCCGGATTGAGGTGAAATCGGGCGGCATTGTTGATGTTGACCTGGAGAAGTCCGACGGAGACGGAGATGCGGTGTTGAAGGAGCCAGCGCGTCCAAAGGACAGCCTCAAGTCTGGAATTCGGCTGCCGGGCAAGTTCAATCGTCTGGTTCGGGAGTCCCACCCTGCTAGCGAGTTTCTGAGGACTGTTGATGCTGATTGCGTAGGGGTGAAAGCCGGATTCCGTTGTTGCTACTGCGAGCATGGTATTGAGTGCAGCGTGAGGCGCGCAGTTCTTGAGTAACGCGACCATTTGGTCGTGTGAATAGCGGATGTTCGGTTCGAGACTCACGGCAGTTGGGCCCTGCGCGCGAGCGCAGGCAGCGGCCACACTGAGAAGAATTGCGAGAATCGATAGAAACTGTTTCATCTGTTTGTCGCACTCACCACGGGAATCCAAAACAGTCTCGACCACGCTTCGACCGCAGATTGTTGAATCTCGGTGATGTATGTGCCTTTCGTCCAATAGTCGTTTGCGATTGCGACGATGACTTCCGGATGGTGCTCGAAGGAGATGAGGATGGGAGCGACGAGGAGCTGCTCGTAGCAGATGATCGGCGCTGCGCGCCTGGGGCCAACCAAAAGAATCGACGGTCCGAAATAGTGAATGGGGACACCGATGTTGTCCCACGGTCTCCACATGGCGTATGGGATCGGAACCCGCTGTTGGAATGTTGCGGTGTACTCGCCACGGAGGAGAAGTTCGTTGCGATACTGACCGCGGTGAGGCAGTTTTTCTTCCGCGCCGAAGAGAATCGACTGATGGTTCTGTTCGAGTTCGGAATAGGTTGATTGCCAAAAGCCCTCGGCGGACGGTGTCCAGTGGTTGATGATTCCTTCGGGAAAGATCTGGATCTTGGAATTCGAGTCGAGCGCGGTCTCCTGAACGTAAACAATAGCCTTATAGAGCGCCGTTGGCGTCTGTTTGGACAGTTCGGAGCCTCCAAGCGCGGTGTCGTGGCCTTGCCAGGCCGTGGGAATGATCGGAAAACCTGGGTGGGATACGTAGCAGAGCGCGGCGAGCATCGCCGCACACAGAAGCGAAGGGGCCCTGTACTTCGACAAGGTTCCAAAGAGAATGATGGTAGCGATCAGGCCCACCCAGCCAAGTCCTGGAAACAGGACGCCGGCGACGGTCAGTGGATTGACGACGCCGGTCGGCAGAAGGGCTGTGAGACACAGCCCGATAGGCAAAGCCCATCCGGCATTCATGCGGGGCGTCAGGATCAGCCAGACCCAAGGGAACGTCAGAATTGCCGCCGAGATGAGCCACAGGATCACGATGGAGAGCGGATGCATTTCCGCATCGTCGCCGAAGAATTGGGTTGCTCCAGGGATGATCGGCCAGATGGATGCTGCGTAGTAGTATCCGAGAACTGTTAGGCGCTGTGCCGGTCCTTTCGCGGCGCCGAATACCTGAGGCAACGCGAGAAGCGCCAGGAGCGTGAAGAGGTGGCCGGACCAGGCCACAGCGCCGATTATCAGTGCGACAACACAGGCCATCAGGGTGGTTTTAGAAGAGCCAGAGGAGTTTTGCATATTTCACCTTCTCGTCGAGGCGGACAGGGCCGAAGTAGCGGCTATCGAAGCTGAAGCGGTTGTAGGAGGAAATGACCCATACCATGCCAGGATTGACCGTGTAGGTCCCGAACGGGACCAGCGGCATGAGCCGTCCGACTCCGTCCTTGGGATACTGTTTGGAATTCGGGAGCAATTTGCCATTCACGGCGACTCCGGCCTCGCTTACAGTGACGGTATCTCCGTCCCGTGCAGCGATCGGCTTGAGCAGTGGGGCGTATCCGTCCCCGCATCCGAAGCTCTCTACCCGATACTCTCTTTCGATGGAGATCTTCTCTGCGACTCCGGTAGGGCAAATAAGAAGATCATTGCCGCTCCCTGCGGGAACGATGCGGTAAAGCCCTGGGGGGAGAGAATTGGAAGCGATGTTAAGCCGGATGCCGGCGAAGCCAAGCGCGAGAACGATGCTGACAGCCGCGATTCCGGGTGCAAATATGAGAAGGACGATTCGTTCAACGTTCATTGGCGGCGGCTCCCGAGCTTCTTTCGTGTTCGTAGATGCGGAAGTTTCTGTCCATCTCTTCCATGCCTTCGTCGAGTTGGGCGAAGACCTCCTTCAGCTCGTCTGGGATCGGCGGTTGCTGAGAGACGGTGGGCGCAGCTTTGTCTTGTTCTGTCATTCCGTCATCTCCTTTGGTGGGCACCTGTGGTGTAGTCGGGATTTGCTTGTCGGAGGCGATATTTTGTAGCGGACCTCCGGAGGCTGACGCTGCGGCAACTGCGGCTGTGGATGGAGGTTTATAAGGAGGATCAAGCTGAGTCGCGGTTTGAACTCGAACGGGACCTTGAATCAAGCCGCGCGTGGATTTCGAGGATTCCGCGTGGTAGAGCCTACCTGCCGAGAGGATATTGCCGTCATGCTCGATGGTGAAGAGCGTCTGCGGGGGTAAGATTGCCGATCTCTTTTCGAGTACCGGGTCCTGAAAATAGAGAAGCTGTTTGCCGAAGATCGGCGATTGTCCGGCGATGAAGATGAGCATCGCCCCTGGCGCTACGATGCGCTGGGCTTCTCCCTGGCCTTCCTTGATGGGTCCTGGAAGGCGCATGAGTTCATCGACAGTGATGAGGGGCCTGGAGATGTGGTCTACGTTGGTCGATACGTTTGTTGCCAGCGGGCTAGTGCGCGAGCCGCTGTAGCTGACGGCCGCTCTAAGGATGGTGGCGGTTCCCGCCATCTTTGACAGTGCCTCTGCGGTCTCGGTTTTGTTGGGTGCAAACGCGATTCGAATATGGCAGTTGGAGATGATGCTCTCGTGGTTGCCGTAGGTGTCTTTGAGCTGTTCGATGTCCTGTGTAATCAGGTACGCCTTAATGCCGTAGCCCGCAATGTAGGCAAATGCGGTCTGGAAGATGGGCATTTTGCCCAATGTCGGGAACTCGTCGATCAACAGTAGGACGCGGTGGTCCGGGCGGGCCTTGAAGGTCTCTCCGGGCTTGAGCGCTTGTTGCAGTTTGGAGTTCCGCACTTCTTCGAGTTCCTCGGTCAATCGGTTCACCGTCACGGTGAAAATAAGTCTGAGCAAGGGTTTGAGGCGCTCGATGTCGCTTGGCGGCACAACAAGGTAAAGACTGACTGGATATTTGAAGTGCTTGAGGTCGTTGATCGTGAAGTCGCTATCCTCGATGCTGCGTTGAACGAGAGGATCGCTGTAGAGGATGAGTGCTGTCTTTGCCGTAGATAGTACCCCGGAGAACTCTTTGTCCTCCCTGTTGAGCATCTCCTGCATTTTTTCGAGCACGACTGGATGTACAAGTGACTTTTGGCCGTCGCGGAGATTCCAATAGCTTGTGGAATCGACGTGCGGGGTTCTCATGGCCTGGGAGAAGTATTCGCGGACAACGTTTATTTGTTGAGCGTCCATTTCTTCCTGATCGATGGGGCTTGTCAGGTCGGACATGAGCGGCGTTAGCGAGTTGGAGAGTTCCGTCAGCGTTGCAAAACGATTCTTCCGTCGCGCGACATAGCATAGATGCAAAATGAGGCCGGTTACGAGACTGGTTGCCGACTTGATCCAATGTTCGTCCTGGGCGCTTTCTTTACCGGTTCTGCAAAGCATTTCCGCAATGTTCTGAGCGTCGGATACTTCGCGGAGCGTGCCGACGCGCACTTCGGCAAGCGGGTTGAAACGGGCGCCATGCTCTTCGACGGGAGCGAAGCGAAAGCAGACGTGGCCTGCGGCGGTTCGATAGCCAGCGGTCCGGTCCCAGTTTTCACCTTTGATATCGAAGATGACTGCGCTCTCTTCCCATGCGAGCAGCGTTGGAATGACAAGGCCGACACCCTTACCGGACCGGGTCGGGGCAAAAACGAGAATATGTTCCGGGCCTGCGTGTCTGAGGTATTCGAGCGAATCGGTTTTCTCATCCTGCCAGGCGCCGATGTAGACGCCGTGCTTTTGATTGACGAGTCCTGATTTGCGGACTTCATGTTCGGTGGCCCACCGTGCGCTTCCGTGAAGATCCTCGGTATCCTCGGTGAGCTTCTTGTTGCGATGAATATTGAGTGCGGCGACAACAAAGAGCGAGATCGCGAAGCCTACGGCCGCAATTAACGTCGAGGTCAGCAGTGGTTGTCGCACCAGTGGGTCGGCAGAGCTGCCGAATCTGAGTATCCAGGGGAACCATTGATATGGGGCGTACAGCCTCAAAGAAGCGATTTGGAACAGAGGCGGTCCGAGGGCCGGCTGGTAATCGAAGTGCGAGGCGATGTGTTGTGTGGTGACGATATTGGTCGCGATAATGAGAAGCAAGCCGAGCAGGATTGATCGCCAGTTGTAGTTGCCCAGGTACCCGGGCGTCCGCGGTTTGCGGTAGAGAGAATTGGTTGCGTACATTGTCTATCGCTCCAGTTGGGTGCGAGAATGGCAACTTCCAACTTGCGTGAAAGGGTTGGGATGGCTGCCACGTCAGCAGTGGCAGCATCCCAGATTGGTAGATCATGAGAGCTGACCGGCGAGAACAGGCAATCAGCGACCAAGATCTTGAGTGATAGTGGTCCGTGCGGCGCGGCGCTGCTCCCTCTCTTCAGGGGTCCGTCCGGACTGGTTGGAGTGATACCAGGCGCATTTTCCAAAGATTGCGGCGAGTTCCTCCCGTTTCCCTGGAAGAGGCTTGACTGCGATACGCAAGTTCTGGATCGTTGCGCCAATTGGCGGCCGTTCGATGTTGATGGCGAACGTGCCGTTGAAGTCCTTCGTCCCGGCTGCGCCAGTTTCGACGCCCCCCGCAAGGGCGGAGAATTCTCTGAGTGCCGCCCTCCTGCAAGTTGCAAATACATCCTTGTCGAAGGACTTCAGCCCTTTGGTAGCTGCCGCGTGGTGGTAAAAGGCCGTAGCCATGAATTCTTTAGCGACATCGGGATTGAGCAGGGAGAACGAGTCCCTCGTGTACTTGTCGTTGAGGCAGTTTATCTTCGATGCCAGCATGGTTACGGCGAGTTGACGATGATGTAAGGTGTGTTCCTGACGGGCAGCGCAGTATTCGTGCTTGGCTCTCAGGAGGGCATCTTCTCTGGTCTCGCCGTCGCGCACGTCGATCGGTCGTGTGCGCCGGTCGAGGTGCGTCTGGAAGTCCTTGTCACAGACCGCCTTCTGCTCGGGCGACAAAGCGTCGTATCCATCCTTTTCGCGGAGATACGAACCCCGTTGGGGAACTTCCGCCTGATTCTCCAAGGATTCGAGTTCTTGTTGAGCGTCGGTTTCCGGGATCGTGGAAGCCGCTGCGGGTTCTGGAGAGACCGCTTGTTCGGGCTCCTGTTCCTTAGTCCTGGAACTGCGACGTCCCGCCTTCGTGGTTTTCTCACTGGATTCGAGAGGGGCAACTTGGGTGGCCATACTCTTGGCATCGCTTTCTGTGCGCGACTGATGCGCACGGTTGAGGTTGTTGTTGATGGTGTTCTATCGTTCTAACGAGCTGAGCAAGTTCCGGGGCCATTGCGCTGTGCTGTTGGCAGCGCTGCCCTCTTTGCACAATAATACCTGTATTATGTCATTTCTATATTATTACTTCCAAATCCATTACGGAGGTAATCATGCGGGCTGCGAATGGTCTTGTTTATCTCGATCTTCCGTGAGCGCGCCCACGGCGGGTTCGGTCGGTTTGACGGTGTAGCCGGGATGCCCTGAGTGGATCGAAGGTCTGGGACGCGTCTATATATAAGGAGTGGATAATCGCGCTGCTCGTGGTTCGTTCGCGCACGTGGAATGCCAGTTCCGAGTCGCCATACGGAGATGAGCTGACCTGGAGATCGAGAATGCCGTCAATCGCCTCCATTCGCATCTCGCCTGGGGCGAGTTGGGAAGTCAAAATCCGGAGGAGGTTGCTTCCGTAGGGAATTCCGAGTGCGGCGTTCAAGAGGTGGTCCGCGTATTCACGTCCAGGGAGCCTATAGATGTGGGGTTTTTTGTGGAGAGCGCGCGCCCGCGCCTCGAAGTAGCGCGGCGGAGCTGGTAGGGAAGCGTGGTCGATCAGGGTCCAGTGCTGCCCGTCGAAGCGAAAGAGGGTTACTTTTTTATAGCCGGCATTGGGCGCACGGTGAAGAAGGGTTTGTGCGAGTTCCTTGCCGTCCGGGCTTTCCGGGACGGTGCAAAACGGGTTGCCATTGACTTTGAGCTGCAGCGCAGTAGATGTGAGCGGGACGTGCTGGTGAAAGAAGCGATCGGCTGGGCACGGTATGGCTCTGGAATGGTCGTACAAGTATCGCTTGAGATCGCGGCTCGATTTGAGCCAACGGTTGGGATGCCCGTAAGCGGCAAGGATTTTGAGTTGTGCGCTTTCGGAGTTGAGGTCGAAGAAGACTGGAGCCTGAGTCAGGACGGTTCTGGTTGGATCGATAAGGAATTGGCCGGATTGAAGCAGGTAGTGGAGATTGGGTGGTAGGATCGTTTCGACGAAGGCGAGGGGATTGAAGGCGGAAGAATATCCCCATATCGTGATTGGGCGAATTGGATCGTCGAAGATGGTCATGGCCGTCTGGGTATATTGCGGGATTTGCTCCGCGTGCGCGGGCGTTCGTGAATTCTGGTCGGGTTTGCACAGGGTGAACTGAGGCAGAAACTGCTCCGTGAGAGCGAATGCGATCTGTTCTTCGGTCATTTTCTTACCGGCCCTCTGTTTCGCGCGTGCGGGTCCTGACGTTCCGGTGCACGCCCCACTGCGCCGCCTGACGAAGCTGGACGACCCGGTCAATGATTTCCTGGCGCCTTCCATCATGGACGGAGACTTTGAAGGTGCGTTGACCTTGGGAAGTCGCGAGAATCGTCAGGGTAAGGTTCCCAGCTACGTTGACTTTTGGGTCTGGAGCTTCGGAGGTTTTCAGAATCTCCAGCATTTGGCGAGCATGAGCGGCCGGTTGGAGGCAGCAAAGCAGTTCCTGAACCTCGGTTTCATCGGTGAAGAGCAGATCATCGGCTTCATCTGTCCTGAGCCTGGTTTCGATCGAATGCAACCGGGCAGCCCGAAGTTGAAGAGGATTGGCCATCTGCCTCTCCCAGTCGAGAGCGTGCTGCATGTCAGGATCGGTGAATTCAACGAAGATGCCGTATTGGACGGCGGCTCTGACGACTGCCCGCTTCCATTCGTCTGCCCCGGTACAGGCAATGCGCGAGCCGTATTTCCGTACGGCCATTTCCAATCCAAAGACGATTGCTGCATCGTCCTGGCTGAGAACTGTCACGATGCGCCCGCGGTCGATGACGGAGACTCGCCCGTTGAGCAGGTACGACACGTCGCCTGTCCTTCGGTCGATCGTCCAAACGCGCGTGGTGGCAATTTGTCTTGCGAGATTCTGTTCCCTCTGTTGAGCCACAACCCTTCGCTGCACAAAGTCTGCCCAGTCGGACCTCTGATTGTCCTCGGGTGGCGGACCGATATGCAGCGCACTTGCTCCCAGCCTGGCATCGAGTCGTCGCTGATTGCGTTGATCGGCATAGCGCCAACCCCGAAGTTGGGCGGCAGCCCGCGCGTCCCCATCGCCAGCCCTGTCCCCGACCCAAGAGCGAAGGTCCTTGGGAAATGCCTCCTGGCGCTTTTGTTGAATGGACAGCTTCAGGGCGCGCACTTCGAGCACGGATTGGGCCGTAGCCTGGGAGAGCAGAGCTTTCTTGGCTGGCCATGTCAGGGCGGATGCGCGAATCTCCTTCTTTTGTTGCCGCAAGATCTCAAGAAGAGATTGCCTGCCCACCCTGCCGTCAGCCGTGATGGCTTTGCACACTTCCCGTTGCCGATTACGGTACTGGTTATAATCCGCCATCAAAGAATCTCGGTCCGCGCGTCGTTGCGCTTTCCGTTCTTCCCTCAGTGCGCTATTACGAGCGGGAGTACGAACGGCGTGCTGAACGTCCTCATAACCGGATACAGAGGCGGGTGTCCAGGCACCAAGAGATGTCTCTGTGGCTTGGCGGTTAATTTTCCCGGCGAAGTTGTTCCGGAACACATCGGACGCCTTTACCCGGATGTTGTGGTCGATGGCAAGTACGGTGTATCCGCCCTTCTCTCCCTTTTCGAGTCTGAGGTGTGCCTTGGACAGAAGCAGATGGAGATCCTCCCAAGTGACGTTGCGTCGGGTAAGCAGTTTGCGAACGCTAGGGGCTACCTCCCGTTGAACGTAGGACTGGAGAGATTCTTCGTCGTGGTAATGCTCGAACTGTGCGGCGGCGCCAGTGGGCTGATCTCCAGTTGCTCGGGTCGCATTGCGTTCGGCTCTGGATGTCCGCACAGCTTTTTGAGTGGCCTCGTCCCAGCGGGTCGGACCGGCGGTGTGGGACCAACCGTACTTGGCTTCAAGCGAGCGTATCGCGGCATCAAGGATGATCCAATTTCGATACGGCGTATGGGCTTTGAATGTTACGGGATGAACCTTGTTCAGCATGATGTGAATATGGAAATGTCTTTTGTCGTCGTGGGCAACGATCACATATTGGTGGCCCTTGTACCCGAGTTGGTTCAGTGTGTATACGGCTGAATCCGTCCATTGTGCGCGAGTTGGCCGTTCGCCTGGGGGCCACGCGAGTTCATAGTGGAAAACCGCGTCGTTGCAGCGTGGGTTTAGAGATTCGATTCCTTTCATCTCGGCCGCAGCTGTGTCGATACCAACGAGATTATGCGACATTACGACATCTCCTCGGAGCAGAGTCTCTCCGGTGTCCGGATCACGCTCTTTGGTGAGGTAATCAAGTAGCCGTCGAAAACTGCTTCGAGAGTTCTGTCTACTCGGTTGGACTTTCCCAATCACGTACGCTCTCTGGCGTTGACCTGCTTGGCGATCATTCTGAACCCACATCATTCTTGACAATGGTCCGTAGTGTTGCGGTTATGCCTGCAAGCACGGAGTTGAGTTCACTGCGAAGCGTTGCTTCGTATGGGTGGCCTTTGATCTGCATCAGCAAATGTTTCTGAAGACCACACAAGCTGCTCAGGCGGGCGACTGCCTTGTCGCTTATTCGCGAATGAAGTCGTTTGTTGAGCGAACATCTTCGCAAGTATTCGCTCAAAGTGAGTCCAGCTTCCTGTGCTTGTGTATGCAGAATGTCCTTTTCATCACTCGTGACACGAAGGTGGATTTCCGATGTGACGCCTTGTGCCCGTTTAGGTCGTGGCATCGCGATTTGTCCTTTCTGCGGGGGTCTCGGGGCATAGCCCTGAGCAAGATGCGCAACCATTTCTCCGAGTAGCCGCAGGCGGATTGGAGAAATGGTGGTGGAGGCACGAAACCCCGCAGGGGTTTTGTGGCTACAGCGCCTACCTTGCCGTGCCTCCTAACGATGTTGACTTTATAATATTACACATTTGCTGTCAATTATGTGTTAGTGTTTCTACGTCCCGTTGGTAAGGACGGGAATGAGGAGAGGTAATGGAAAAGGACCGACGTAAGGTGCAAATACTTACCGCGGAACAGCTTGAGGTTTTGCGCACACGTCTGGCTCAGAAAGGGAATGAACCTCCCCCGCAGCCCGAAAAGTTCATGATGGGGGAGATCGTACGAGCCGTATACCCGGAGTTGAAGAAGTTGCGGGAAAACGGGTACTCGCTGAAGGTGCTGGCGCGTGTGTTTGAAGAGAACGGCATTGTAATCACAACCAATGCTCTCTCGACATACCTGTCGAAGCTGGCGCCGAGCAGGGAAGAAGCGCAACCAAGAACGGCTCGTAAGGGAACATCGGTCCCGTCGCCAACTGTTGAAGTAAGGCGTGGACAATTCCAGATGAAGCCGGACGTAACCCTCTAGGAAAGGAGCGAGGTGTATGGCAAGGGTGTTCTTCGTAACAGGCAGCAAGGGCGGTGTAGGAAAGTCGGTGGGCTCGATCGGTCTCCTCGACTACTTTGAGATGAGAAGTCGAAAGGTCTCGTTGGTGGAGACCGATACGGCAAACCCAGATGTCGGCAAAGCCTACCAGAAAGATGTGAAGTCGTTCTCGCTTGTAAACCTGGATGAGAACGAGGGTTGGCTCGATCTTCTGGACATAGTGGACGCAAGCAAGGACGATGAGGTTGTCGTCAATACAGCCGCGCGAAACAATGACGGGGTCAGCCGTTACGGCTCAATGTTCGATGAGAAGCTGAATGAATTTGGCTGGCACTTCATCTCACTGTTCCTCATCAATCAGCAGCGGGACAGTTGTGAAATGCTGACCGACTACATGAACGTGGTGACGCACGGGCGAATTCATGTGGTTCGTAATCAGTTCTTTGGAATTGCTCCATCTCTGTTCGAGTTGTACGACAATTCGCCTTTGCGGAAGTCGATAGAGGCGAAGCAAGGATTGTCGTTGTACCTTCCTCAGCTTGCTACGCGCGTTACGAACCTTGTGCAGAGCAGTCGCTTGACGCTTGAAAGAGCCTGGCAAACTGCAACATTGGGGAGTCGGGCGGAGATCGAGCGTTGGCGGCGGGAATGCGCTCTGAACATCTTTGACAAGGTCTGTGGCGATGATCCGGCCGAGTGACGATCTGTACAGCGTCTTGCTGGCGGATCTGTCCGAAACGGAACGCGAGCGGGTGAGGTCGCATGCCGACAAGTTCGGGATCGAGCCGACAGATGCCGTGTGGGCTTTGATGATCGTGCTCGGCCACTACAGCGACCTGTACGAAGCCGTTCCGGAAAAGATCAACGCAACCGTGCAGGGGATCCTGGAGAAAATCCGGTCGTCTGCCGCGGCGGAAGCAGAGTCGTCCAGGGTTCGCTTGCAGGCGTCTCTGACGGATGCCGTAGTTGGTGCGGCCGAGTCCGTGGCGGCGAAGAAGGGTCTGCGCGATCTGCTGAAATGGGCCGCGATTGCTTCAGCGGCTGGGTTGTTCATGCTCGCGGCCGTCTTTGGTTTCGGCTATTGGCTGGGTTTCGATCACGGTCGTGCTCGTGGCTTCAATGCTGGCGTCGAGGGGCATCTCGTAGCTTCATGGGCACTCACTACGGATGGTTTGCGGGCATACGAGCTTTGGCAAGCCGGCGATTTGGGGCATTTAGCCGCCTGTGATCGTCCTGGCTGGAAATTGGATTCCGGGGTGTGCTACCCCAAGGCTGACGAAGGGAAGCTGTACGGTTGGCGGGTTCGGTGAGGTCAATCGTGAATGAGATGCAACTCGAGAACTTGAAAAGGTGAATGGAGAGCCATGGAATCGTATCCTCGTACTGAATCACATGCCCACAAGGAGCCTGCAATTCGCGCTGAGGAGAAGTTTCTCCTGAGTCGGAGGGAAGCTGCGCAGGTGCTCTCCATTAGCCAGCGTGCGTTGGATTATCTGGTCGCGAATCGTCGCTTGCCGACCAGGAGAATTGGCAAACGCGTTCTGATTCCGGTGGCTGACCTGCGGAGGTATGCCCGCGCCGACCATCCGGAACCGCTTGCGGGGTGATCTCTGCACGGTGCACGGAGAGCAAGATGAGTGCTCTTTTCTGGCGCTCAACTGGTCGCGCCTGGGCGGCTAGCATGTCCCAAAGTCAATATAGATATTGGCATCCATATTGGGTTTGGTACACCTCCGGCATGGAGACGCATTTGGATCGCCTACAGAAGTGCACCGTTCAGATAACCGTCCACGAAGTGGCTGATTATCTCCCATCTTCTGGTCAATAACACTTACATACTTCGTCGCCACCTCATCGACCGGTTCGAAGCTCGCGTCGCACTGCCCGGAATACCTCATCGAACTGTGGGAGGGCTTCCATCTGATGCCCGAGACGGCTATTCCAGAGCGTCCTTAGCCGGGCCTCTTTTGCGAGTATGCGATCTTCGAGGCCGGCAATCTCTTTCTCGCGAAAGCGAAGCTTCTCTGCGATGGCTTCGGTGAGATCGCCAAGTTCGATACCGGCACGAGTGGTGAGAAACCAAAGGTCGTAAAGATCCCGAGGCTCGTTGCGCGCCTTATCCTGAAGAGCTACCACTTTCTCGGCTGCAATTTCCTTCAGGCTGTACACACCAATTGGCCGGTCCTCAAGTATGTCCTCGAATTCAGGATAGGCGCGAAGAACCGGGAGCTGTTGAACGGGAAAGTGGAGAGCTTCGGAGATGGTGATGTCCACTTTGACGGTATTCGGTGTCGGCAGCGGTCCCTGATAGCGGAGATAGAAGGTGTAGCTGTTGACATGAGCTTGGCGATCTTCGCCTTCGAAAGCGAAGCGGATGCCGGAGGCCTGAGCCACCAGCTCATACACCTCTTCGAGCCCCTCACGGATCTCCGCGAATTCCGCCCTCCTTTGAAGCGTAAAGTCCAGGTCTTCGGAAAAGCGATACTCCGCGAAGTGGCAGCGTTTGAGGGCGGTTCCGCCTTTGAAGATGAGCAGGTCTCTTAGCTTGCTCTGACTCAATCCGATCAGGAACCAGGCCAGGCAGTAATCCCGCTCCAGAACCGCCTCCGGGATGCGCCGGCCGCCATGTTCTTTGTAGAGTCGATTGGACAAAAGAGAAAGATTGCGCTGCGGAATCATGTGTGTGGAATCGCCTGCAATTCATCGATGCCCACATTCAATTGTAGGCGCCACCGCGAGTGGAACGATCCGGACTTCGGTAGCGTCGGGTCCAACCGGTCATAGGTGGAGGTCAGCTTCGAACGCAGCGGTTCGAGTTGAGCAGCTGATGCCATCTGGTAAAGTTCGAGCAGGAATCCGAGCCTCCGTCTGAGGGCGCCACTCGAAAAGTGTTGTACGTAGTCGAGAAGCCGCGGAATCTTGACGCCATCCCGGCTGATCCAGAGAGCCTTTGCGACTTCGGGGATGCCGCCGGCGTATTGCGGCTGGCGGAGAGCATCGAGGAGGGTTCGCTCCTTGTCGCTGACTGTGACGGACTGCTGCTTCGTTACCCAGACTTGGGTGAGACCGAAGAAGTCCGCCGGCTTGAGCGTAAGGAAGCGGTATTCATGTCCGTGAACCGAACGCGGCGGAGTTCGCAACGTTGAACTCACATAAATTGTGAACTGAGGCTGGGTGACCATGCGGTGCAGTTCCATCGCGGTAGCGTGGGAGAGAAAATAGGAGCGGCCCTCGCACATCTCGCGTGCGATTACATAGGGATCGCCGACGTATTCGGTTGCCCGGCCCAGCTCGAAGGGAACGAGCGTATAGAGACCTGAGCGGAGCCGGGTAATGAGCCCCCGCCGCTCCGCCTTGTGAATCAGCGTCCGGGCCGAAGAGCCGCGCAGGCCGGTGATCTCTTCGACATCCCGAAGGCTGAAGATGGTATGGCCGCGTTCGTTGAGTTCTACCCATAAGGTAGAGGATCTCGATCCCAGGGTCTTGGACGTGGGTGGAGAAGTCTCCAATCTGGGTGGAGCATTTTGCGAGTTATATTCTGTGCTCATATTGTTCCCTCGCAGGGAACGAAACAAGAACACAATATCACATTGCAGTGCTATTGTCTGCATGAAACGTTTCCCATAAGGGAACGTTTCGTGATCTAGATATCATTTGCACCCACGACCTCTGTCGCGCTGCGGAAGAAAACTGCCGCTTTTCGTTGGCCAGAGCCGGTTGGGTATCCGCAATATCTTCGCTCACAGATGCCGATTTGGGAGCCACATTCTGTACCAGAAATGGTGTAGCAGACAAAGTCCGCTGGACCTAGAGAGGTGTGTTTGGTCTCAGACCGCGCACTACCGAGGAAGTGACCGAATATTCCAACTCTCCCTCCGTGGTTCTAAGACAGAGAATTGTCAGGCTGACACGAGCCTCAAGCCGGAGGTCTTCTTTGCTTCTGCCTTCTCCTGCTCCTTACGGTACTTCACAAGTCGGTCTACTGCGGCGAGCTTGTGAGCTGGGGCGAGATGCGCGTACCGCATCGTCATCTTGATATCCTTGTGGCCGGCCAATTCCTGGACGGTCCGAATATCCACTCCGGCCATCACCAGGCGGGAGATGTAGGTGTGGCGGAAGATGTGCCAGGTCACATCTTGGAGCGACGGGTTCTCCTTGATGGCTTCCTCCATGACCAGTTCGAACCACGCGCGAGGAGAAATCATCGGCTCACCGTATCGAGTGAGGCACACCTTCGGCGAGTCGGCGTTCCGGCGCTTTTGAAGCAGCTCAAGAGCGCTGACGGCGGCGGCTGTCAGGATAACCACCCGCGAGGCCCCATTCTTGGTCTTGAGCAGAAGCACTTGCCTGCGTTTAAGATCGACTCGGTCCCACTCCAATCCGTACAACTCACTCCGCCGCATTCCTGTTTCGAGGGCAAGGGTGAACTCCGGTTCATGGAGGGCACACCTTTGGCGGATAATCGACCGAATTGCCGCTTCTTCCGTATACGTGATGAACCGGACCCGGCTATTCTCTTCGCGGTGGAGCCGAACCAACCGCGCCGGGTTGGCCTTCGCTTTGCCGTTCCGGATAGCTTCTTGGAAGATCATCGACATGGTGCCGCGATAGCGGTTCATGGTCGTCTTCGTAAGGTCCTTCCGCGAGTCCAAATAGGATTTGATCATCTGCGGCGTGATGTCTTTGATGGGAGTCTTCCCAAAGGTGGGAAGGAGCTTCTTAACCGTTGAACGGTCGCCAGGGTAGGACGACTTGTGCTCCTTCGAGTATTCGAGTGCATCCGCGGCGATCTCTTCAAATAACACCGGGATTCTGGGACGGACCTCCGGCATCTTGATTCCCATGCGGGCTTCGGTCTTCCTGCGCTGGTAAAGAGCGATAGCATCGGACCGTCTTCCCACCTTCTCCCGGCGCCGCTTTCCCTGGACATAGTAATTTATCCACCAAATGCCGCTTTCTGGTGGCTGTTCGTACACGCCTCTCATCGCGATTTGCTCGCTTTGCGCCTTTCTCGCCATAGCCCTAAAACCCCCATCATTGCTGTAGATTTAATAATGACATCGAAGGTGGGTAAGAGATCAAATCAGTGGCTATTTTGGTGGCTGTTGGTACCGGATTTCGGTGCAGTTTTATGCGACTCTTTGCAACGCTCGATGCAGATAAGTTATTTGCAATCAACACAAGTGCAAGTCGGTGCGACCGTGTGCAAAGATGAAAATTCGGCTGTTAACCGAAGGGTTGTAGGTTCGAGTCCTACCTGAGGAGCCAATAAATCAATAACTTACAGCAATTCACGAAGTAAACTTCACCGCATTTCACCGCATTTGAAATGGAAATCCTCGATTCGCGGACACCGATAGTCCCGACTCGAAGTGCGCGTTCAGCGAACTCATAGCCGCCGCGAATTCGGGTGTTCAGAACTGCCGACATTCATCATGTAGCAGTCCTCTGATGGCTGACAATTCCTGCTTTCCGCATAATCTTGAGCTGGCCAATCAGGTTAACGAAGCAATCAACGCCATTCTGCACCCGACCTACCGACGAGGGGTCGACTCCGAAGTTGCCTTGCTTTGATGCATTGTCAGGGCGATCCGCCGTCCTGTGCCGCCAACATGGACCGCACGAGGGCACCACCATTCGCTTTCGTGTGGTGCCCATTCATGGGGCCGGACATGACCTCCGGGCAAGGAAATACCGCGTTCCCGCTTTCAGTGAATTTCCGGAAACGAGAAAGGTTCTCAGCATCGCCACCAGCGAGAGCCGGAAAAGCGACGAGGGCGAATACGAAACCCGCACCAAGTGGCAGCGCGTTGGGCCAAGAAGGCGCGGAATCCGGCGAAGCGCCTACTCCAGAGCACCACGACCGTCACACAACGACTTGGCCTAGGCCGAACTCGGCTATCGCGGGTACAAATGTATTGAAATGAGTAGATTTTCTGTTGACATAGACTATATACTATGTACTCGCCGGGCTGAAACCGCAAACATCGGTGAGTGGACGATCCAAGCACCGATCCCAGAAAGCCTCTGGGACAGGCAATCCGTGTCCGGCGTGATGCGTTGGGATTAACGCAGGAACAACTAGCGGAGAAGGCTGGACTGCATTGGACGTTCATTTCCGGGGTGGAGCGAGGAATACGGAATATCAGCATCTTGAAGCTGCACCGTATTGCCACTTCGCTCGGAGTTCGGCTGCGCGACTTGGTTGACAAGTGCTGAGAGGCAATGAACCCGGTCGTGTATGCCTTGCAGAATTGTGTATCATGGGTGGCATTTGACGTGGGGGAACTGGCTCGTTGCGAACTGCCGCACACGAGTCAATCGCAAGTATTTCTTGCGCGTCGGACGGCATCGTAGTCGGTTCCAAGCCGACTGAATCACTCAATCATAAGGTTATCTCCCCTGTTTTGGCTCGTCGAGGGCTGTTCTACCCGTTACCGCTTGAGATCACGGGTCTCGCAGGTTTGTGGGGGAATAGAAGATGACCTTTCTGTCGCGTCGGAATTCAGCAAACAAAGACCTTCGTTTGTTGTGTGCTCTTCTTCTGAGCGACCAGTCATTTGGCGTCAAAGAGGCTTCGGCGATGCTGCCGACTTTACAAGTCAGCCCCAAAGCAGAGCGACGGATTTCGCCCGACTTTGAATGCAGTTGAACGTGTACCACCACCGGAAGCAAGAACGGAGATCGTCATGAAGGTTAAGTTGCACCCCCTGTTGTTCAACCCTGCGGTCTGGTCGATGGCTCTGATCGAAAACGTTGTCCCTGCAAAGAATCGGCAAGCCTCAAAAGTGAGTACACGAACAAGCCGGGGTGTCATTCTGTTCTTTCTAGCCCTTCTTGCGTGTGTCACACTATCTCCAGCACAAAGTAGCAACCCGATCGGGCTTCCCGTCATCTTCGTGCATGGCATCTGCGATACGCCAGACAGTTTTGTGCCCGCCGAGCGGGATCTAATGACTTACCTCGGAAAGCAGTATCCGGCGCTCTATAAAAACACAATAGACTTCGTGGCGTTTTACAACGGAACCTCCGTGGGCTTTCAGACACCACAAGGTGAATTGCCAAGTGGCTCGCCGAATCCAGTCTACAGCGGAAGCGAAATAGACCCAGACGCTAGATTCTTTCTAGTGGCTCTTGATGATCCCAGCCAAACCAATTATGAGAACTTTGATCCAAATGTCGTGGCGGATATACATATCTATGCCAAAGGCAACGAACTCGCACAAATCATCTGGCAAATAAAGACTCTTACCGGCGCACCTAGGGTGATCGTGGTTGCGCACAGCATGGGTGGCCTGGACATACGCGCTTACATAGAAGGACTCGCGAGTCCCACCGCGAGCATAAACGCGGCGATCCCGTACTTCAATGACATCGCAGCGTTGATTACCTTAGATACGCCGCATGGAGGCGCAGCCAGTGCGGAATTGGATGGCTATGAAACCTAAATCAACGCGTGTTCGGACAATCCATCAATTGATAAATCTGAGATGATCCCAAGCGGAATAGATTCGTCATCGGGGACAAACGTTCAAAGCATCATTCCAGAGATAAACTACAACGGAGGCAATGCTAAACCACTGCCTCCCGACCTGACCATCACATCAATTGCTAGCTCTTGGAGCGTTATCACACCACTATTCTTGCCACTTCCTGGGCTAGGAAGCGATAATGTCCTGGGTTCACAAGAACAAGACCTTGGCGCAAACCTTTCAAACCAAACACTCGACTCGCAAAGTACATTAGATAGCGTTTCAAACTCCTTCGGTCCAAATGGATTTTTGATCGGATCTTATCTAAACTTCTGCGGGATCGTGGCGCCACTACATCTTCTTACATGCACTGGCAGTGCCAACCAAACATTTTCGTTGATAGAGACTGCGGTCTTGCCGAGTGCATCGGCGACTTCGGGACAAGTGCAGATAAGCCCAGCTTCCCCAACTGTTGGATCAGGCAAGACAGTGTCCTTTAGTGAGACGACTGGTGCTTCAATAATCTGGAGTATTCTTGAAGGCGCGAACGGTGGAAGCATTGACCCCTCATCCGGAGCCTACCAGGCTCCTGCAAACCATGCTCCCACAACAGAAACATTCCATGTTGTTGCGATTAACAGCCAGAACCCCGCCCAGTATGCGGTGGCGACCATTCAAGTCAGCAGTAGTAGCGTGAAGACCGCTACTACTACAGTGCTTACACCCACTGCTTCACAGGTTCCGGTCGGCGCGAGTCTAACGATTAACGCAACGGTGCGGGCAAGCGGAGGGACGCCCACTGGGACTGTGACCTTCTACGACGGTGTAAAAGCGTTGAGTCCTGCAATTCTCAATAACGCTGGCGTGGCAACCTACAGCACGTCTTCCTTGCAGCTTGGATTCCATTCGATCACGGCACAGTACGGGGGTGATAACAATTATACGGCTTCTACCTCGTCAGCCGTTACAATTGCGATTGTCGCAATTGATCCTCAACTGAGCGTTTCTCCCACCAGCGGCTCCCCCGGCGTCACCAGTTTCGTCAAGACTGACACGGGCTTTACTCCGTATAAACTTATTACCCACACTGCCACTTTCCCCGATAACAGCGTGAGCGTCCTCCAAACCAGTGCCGATGGAAATGGCATTAATAGCTATAGCAGGACGTACACGATGCTAGGGACTTATAGCCAGACGGACACGGATGTAACTACCGGACAAACAACCATGCCCGTGTCCTGGACGGTTTCTCCGGCCGTCACGAACGACTTCTCGCTCCAGATGTCTCCTTCGGCCCAGGCTGTGAATCAAGGTGGTTCGGTTTCGTATACCGTGATTACTGCCACGACGAGCGGCTCCAGTCAGAGCATTGCCCTGAGTGCTTCTAATCTACCCACTGGAGTCACTGCAAACTTTAGTCCCAGCACGGTCACCTCTGGTAGCCAGTCGATTCTCACGCTTTCAGCGACCTCTACAGCGGCAACTGGAACCTATTCATTGACACTCGTCGGCACCGGTAGTAGTTCTTCGCACACTATTCCATTTTCCGCTACTGTTGCAAAAGTCACTCAAACTGGAGCATTCCTAACGTCTTCGCCATTGAGCTTTAACTTCAACTCCCAGACCGTCGATACTGCTAGTGCCCCGTTTGTCTTCTCTTTGGTCAACTCAGGGGGCACAGCTCTCACTATCAGTTCCCTCACTGTTTCACCTCAGTTCGTTCCGTCTTTCCAGAATGGACTGGGATTGCCCATAACGCTACAACCGAACGGCGGATACGCCAATATGCAGGTGGTCTTTATTCCCACGTCTGCAGGCCCGCAGACCGGAACCATCAAACTGTTCAATAGCACCAACGCCAGCCCTTTGACGATTTCTCTTTCGGGAAGCGGCACTGGCGCTCCGGTTACGACAGGGAATATTCAAATCAATGCAACTTTTAATGGCAGTCCTTGGAGCGGAAATCTATACACAGGCCTGACCGGCCCCGAGTCTTATACCGACGGGCAGACGCCTATTACACATACTGAACTTGCGCCGGGGGGATACACTGAGTCTTATTCAGCTGGCGGTCCTGGAGGAGCCACTCTCCAGAGCATTACTCCTTCGGCATCACAAACGCTCACGGCCAGCAGCACTGTCACCTTTACATACAACTTTACTGGTACAAACACGTTCAATATTGGGGATGCGCAACCTATTACGACAGTAATGGGCACAGGGGAAAGCGCGCAGATCCAATTGCCGCAATTGTGCCTAGTGACAGGCGCTGCCCAGACGATTCAATTTGCAATGCAGGGGCTGCCTCTAGGTGCGAGCGTGGCCTGGTCGGCAAATCCGCTTTCGTTGACAGGATGTGGCCAAACCGAGACTGCAACGATAACGACAAACGATACAACACCCCTTGGCGTTTACAACATTCAGATTACGGGGAAAAATCAGAGCGGCTCTACGAGCACAGCGACTGCCTGGCTTTCCGTGAATCTGCCGCCCGCCTCGCCGGATGTGCTGGTGAGCGTTGCAAGCAACGGAACGCAAGGGAATGGGGATAGCGGAAGAGATCAGAACGGTGATTCTATAAGCCTTCTGAATGCTGTGAGCGCAAATGGACGCGTTGTCGCTTTCGTATCAACAGCGAGTAATCTGGCTCCGCTGAACGGATCGACCTTTGGCACTGTTTCCCAGATATATGTCCGGGACGACAATGCAGGGACAACAATACTGGCAAGCGCAGCAACTGACGGAACACAGGCGAATTACGGTGCGCTTCGTCCGGCTTTAAGTCAGGACGGTCGATATTTGGCTTTCCAGTCGTACGCAACCAACCTGCCTAATGCCTCAAGCGGAGGCAACAATGCCATTTATGTTCGCGACCTGACTGCCGGCACAATCGTTCGCGCTGACATGGCACCGGATGGAACTCCCGGAAACGGAGTCAGCTACAATCCCTCGCTGAGTGCCGATGGTAGATTCGTCGCGTTTACTTCGACCGCATCCAACCTCATCCCCGGTGTGAGCGGAGGCATCTTTGTTCTCGACCGCAAGACAGGCCAGTACAAGCTGGCAAGCGTTTCTTCCGATGGCAGTATCCAGACCTCTGGAGACGTTGCACAGATCAGTGCCAGTGGAAGATATGTTCTCTTTGCCTCCTCGGCTTCCAATCTGGTTCCGAATGACACAAATGGGAGAACAGACGGCTTTGTTCATGAATTTGTAACCGGCGAGACGACGCGCGTAAATATCGCTTCGGATGGGACGCAAGATACCTGCGGCATTATTACTACAATTAGCTCGCCACTCGCAATCAGCGCGGATGGTCGGTATGTGGCTTTCGAATCTTGTGGCGATCTGGCGCAGGGATATGCAGATCCGAGGGGCGATGGCGGCGACGTCTATGTGCATGACATGGTGACCGGCCAAACCTCGCCTCTTGGGATCGACCAAGTAGGCGACCTACTCAACACACAAACGGTGGGCGGCTTTAGCGCCGACGGCAGATTCATAGCCGTCAATGGATCGATCATTGACCAAACAACCGGAGAGATGACGCGGGTGGATGTCCTTTCCGATGGTTCCGGTTCTCCGGCAGTTACGAACACGTTGTTTTACGGCGGCGATACGACCACAGCGTTCCTTTCTTCTGATGGCAGCCATACCGTCTTTGCATCCAATGCCTCCAACCTTGTGCCAAACGACAACAACGGACATTTCGATGTTTTCGAGGGCGTGAATTCCTTCCTCGCCTCGCCGCGCCTTTCCTCCATCTCACTCAGCGCGAATCAAACCCCTGGCGGAACCTCTGTAACCGGGACGCTCACTCTCAATGCGCCGGCTCCGATTGGGGGCGCGGCCGTTTCGGTATGGACAGACAACAACTCTATCTCAGTCCCGGCGATCGTCACCATTCCTGAGGGTGCGAGCAGTGCGCCGTTCACGATACCGACTTCTCTGGTTTCCTCCGAAACTGTCATGACCATCATCGCCTCCTATAACGGAGGTTCCGGCGTTGCATTATTGACATTGGAACCGGCTGCCGTACTCTCTGTCAGCCCTACCGCCTGGGATTATGGCTACCAGGGAGTTGGAGCGACCAGCGCGGTAGAAAGTTTCGCGCTCACCAATTCAGGCACTGCCGCTCTCACCATTAACTCTGTGCAACTTACCTCCGGTCAAGTGTTCAACATCAGCACGAATACTTGTGGATCGAGCATTGCAGCGGGAGGCAGTTGCTCTGTTTCCGTTACCTTCAACCCCAGCGCATCGGGGGCCGCATCGGATGCCGTCCAGATCAGCTATGGAAGTCCTGCAACGATACAGTCGATCTCTTTGACAGGCAATGGCGCAGTGCCGCTCGCAGGATTGTCTCCGACCCCGCTCAGCTTTGGAAACCAGGCAATGCCCGGCAGCGCCACAGCAGTCGCGACCCTCTCGAACAGTGGAAATGCTTCTCTGACGAATATCTCTGCCAGCATTTCTGGAACGAATGCGGCGGACTTCGCAATTTCGTCGGACGGATGCAGTGGGGTGATTCTTCCAGCGAACAGCAACTGTCTGGTTACGATTGTCTTCACGCCGAAAGCCAAGGGGAGCCGCCAAGCGACACTTTCGATAGCTGACAGTGCATCTGGCAGTCCGCAAACGATTAGCTTGACGGGAGCTGGAGTGCAGTCCACACCCACTTTGCTTTGGAGCCCGTCCACCGCGGCAATTACATATGGAACGCCCTTGGGCACTGGAGTTCTTGACGCAACAGCGAACCAGAGTGGCAGCAATCTTGCGGGAACCTTTGCCTACACCGCAACCATGAGTAGCGGCACACCCCAGACTGTGACTCAAGCCACTGTAATCGGAGCGGGGACATATACGCTAACAACGACCTTCACCCCGACGGACGCGACCGACTACACGACGGCCACTGCCACTACAACACTCACCGTAAACAAGGCGACGCCAACTGTGACGAATTGGCCGACGGCCAGCTCGATCACCTACGGTCAGACGCTTGCCTCATCGACACTGTCAGGCGGCACCTCAACTCCGGCCGGCACGTTCGCCTTCACCACGCCGACAACTTCGCCGGGCACGGGCACAGCCTCGCAGAGTGTAACCTTCACGCCCACCGATGCGACTGACTACAGCACGTTGACGAGCACGGCAAGCGTGACGTGAACAGGGCAAGCTCCTCGACAGCATTGGTTTCGTCATTGAATCCCTCCGGTGTCGGACAATCCGTTAATCTGACGGCTACCGTCACGGGGCAGTATGGAGGCATGGCTACCGGCACGGTGACGTTCAGCAATGGAAGCACGAGTCTGGGAAGCGCCTCCATGAGCGACGGCTCGGCAGTCTTAGCAACCACGGCTTTGCCGCTGGGCACGGACTCGATCACGGCTGTCTACGGCGGGGATACGAGCTTCACCGGCAGCACCTCGAATTTGGTGGGCCAAGTGGTAGAAGTTATATATCCTGCACCAATCCTGAGCGGCATCTCACCGGCATTCACAAACGCGGGCGGCGCAGCCTTCACGCTCACCATCACCGGATCGGGATTCGTCTCCAACTCGACGGTCTACTGGGGCACGACCGCTCTCGTCACAACGTACGGCACTGCGACCCAACTGACGGCGCAAGTTCCAGCAACCGACATTGCCACCGGGGGAACTACCGCCGCAATTACGGTGCAAACGCCATCTCCAGGCGGTGGCACTTCCAACTCATTCCAGTTCGAGGTGAATTCCGCCTCTGGATCAACAACCGGGCCAACATTTTCCTCAACGACTGCGACCATAACTGCCGGTTCTCCGGCCAGCTATCCGGTCACTCTGCCTTCAAGCGTGGAGAGCGCCTCAGTAACCTGCCTGAATCTTCCCACGGGAGCGACGTGCAGCTATTCAGCGACAACCAACACGCTGACAATCACAACCTCGTCGACAACGCCCAAGGGAACCTATCAAATCACAGTCGTCTTTACTGAGACTGTCTCCGGCGCGGCCTCGGGTTTGATTCTGCTGCCATTTCTTCTTCTTCCGCTGATGTTCCTGAGGAGGAAACTGGCTGCGCGGGGCGTTTGGGTGACAGCTTGCCTGGGGCTGGTTCTGCTGGCTGCGGTTGCATACACATCCGGTTGCGGTGGTAGTAGTGGAGGGTCTAGTTCCACACCACCCCCTCAGACTCACCAGGTGGTAAGTTCGGGTTCAGTTAGCATCACAATCCAGTAGAAACCAGTAGGAACGCCTCAGGAATTTGCGTGCAGAAACGGAATGGCGAGTTCGGCATTCCCTTTCGTCGTCGCAGCTGGACATCGATGCTGGCTCTGCTGCTAGTGGTTGCCGCTGCCCGGGCAATCGGTTGCGGAGGGGGAGGCGGTACAGGCGGCGAGGGGAGGCGGCTCAAGCACTCCAGCGACCACCGCTGGTAATTGTACATTCACCGTAGCCGCAACCGACTCGGCCAACGCCAAGATCACGGTTTCGACAACAGCTTCCGTTACCGTTCAGTAGGAAGGATTCTCAGGAACCCAGAGGCTGGGAGTTGCGGAGCATTGGCTTCCAGATCTGTTAGATTCTCTTGCTCACTGCGGGTGGCAGATCCGCTTCAGTTCTTGCGGGCCTTGCCGAACTGAATACGGCCTTAGTTCGAGCATTCAATGCAGCCGTAACACTCTCAGGAACCGGCTGCATATAAATATTCGCTGTCGTCTTCACGCTTTGGTGGCGGAGTGCGGTTTGCGCGTCTTTCATCGTCCCATGGGATTGAAGATCTGTGCCGACTGTCCTACGGAGAACCTGAAACTTGCACAGGCTTCGTGAGATTTTGAGCTTGTCCGCGATGGGATAGATGTGGCGCTCCATGAAGTTCGTTGAGTCGAACGGTACCTTTTGCCCTTTACGCGATCGTTTGCCATTCGTAGGAAACATCAGTGCATCTGGGGTGTTGTCTTCACTGGCGGTGCGCCAACTCTCAATGTAAGGCCTGATAAGATCGGGAATCGGAACGAGCGCACGGCTATCGGTTGTCTTGACCTTGTTCGGCTGCAACCTCCCTTCAAATGCCGTGTGCTTAATGGCCAGATGGTCTTCTTGGCAGCACCCCCACGTGAGACCAAACACCTCTGATGTTCTCAATGCGCAGAATACTGCGACTGCAAAGGCGCAACGGTCCATAGGATCAGAGATGCCTTCCAGGATGTGCATGATTGTGGAAGCTGGAATGACGGTTTTGTCGGGCGTTCGAGTGTCAGGCATCTGGAGGCGGCGAGCCGGAGATTTTGCAATGAAGTCCTGATCGACTGCGCTGTTGAAGATCGACCGCATGTTTGTGTATGTGTGGCGCACAACGGAATCAGAGAAATTCAAAGCGAGCTTGTTCAGGTGAGTCTGCAGGTCGAACAATCCGATTTCCTTCAAGCGCCCATTCCCAAATTGTCGGAGAATATAACGCTTTATCTCATATTCAGCGCACTTCTTCGTAGTTGCGCGGCAGGCCATCATTGGAAGATGGCGATTGATGACAAACCACTCCAATGTGAGATCTTTGGCCGCGGTACCCGCCGGCAGAGAGGGCGCGCTTGCATTGTCCTCGGCGATCATTTCGTGAAGTCGTTCTTCGGCCGCAAACTTCGTGAATTCTGATTTTGGGCCGATCTTCTTTGTCCTTTGTTTCGCGGATGAAACGCCCGTAGAGGGATCGTTCTGCCAGACGCGGTACTTTCCATACCACATCTTGCGGCGCTTGCCTTGAACAAACACAGTTCCGCGCTGATATTCGAGACTCATGTCGTGCTTCCTTGCAGTTGTAGATGGGAGGGCGTAACGGCTGTGCTGTCGCGCCCATCAGGTGGGGTTTAATGTGAGCGTTTGGTCCCAGAGTGGTCGTCCCGTTGGCGTTCGACGAACTCATCGACATCTGCTGATCGGAATCTGAGAAGTGGTCCGAGCTTGACGACTGGCAACTTCGGAAATCGCCTGGTAGCGTGGTCTCGCACCCAGCGCTCGGAGACGCCGAGGCGTTTGGCCACCGCATGAGGGCGCATCAGGGCTTGAGTGGGAAATTCTTGCGTGGTTGATTGTGTGTTGGTCAGCATAAGTTCCTTAGCCTCGGTTGGAGTTCGTGCGGAGGGTCGGCATTGCACGGGCAAAGCCCGATTCAACATGTTGGTGTGGATGGCAAAGCTCTGGCAGTCTCAAGCAGCGGCGCCAAGCCATTCGTCGACGCGGCGAACTCCGTTTGATTCATCGAAGTTCCTGCCGTAGACGGTGAGCGTATATCGAATACTCTTGTGAAAAAGGATCTTGCTCAAAGTCAGAAAATCCTCGGGATGGGCTTCAAGATAGGCGTAGCTGAAGGCGTCGCGGAGCAAATGGGGTGTCGTGCGTCTCCCGATGTACTTCAATACAAGCTCGGAGACGTGGTACGTCATGATCTGATAATCAATTGCGCAGCCATCTTCATTCACGAACAGAGTGCCAGGATCCTCCTTCGCAACCAGCCTTGGCCTATGCTCGGCAAGATATTCTTCCAGCAGGGGGGTCAGCCGTCGCGGCAAGATGCCGCGGACGCGCTGACCCACCTTTGTCTTGTCCTCGCGAAAGTAGAACTGCCAGAAGGCTTTCTTGGAGTCGCTGGCCAAGGCCTCTTCCACCCACTTCGGTTTCGCGACGTGGATGAGCGCAGGCAATGGCGCAAAGAACAGATTCGCAGTTGCAGGGTCGCCGAGGCGACACGCACGGAGGTTCTGCTGTCTCCATGGAAGTGTTGTGAGCCAGAGCATCAAGAGCTCATCATGAGCGAGCCGTGATGTCTTGGCATCATCAGGAGAGAGCTTCATCCTCGCGGTCCTTATCATCGCCGGGATCTTGCAAAGATCTCCGTAAGGCGCGGATTTCTTGGCCTTCTTCTCCTGGAGGGCCGACGGATCGTCTTCCGGGACTTCATCCATCAGTGTGCTGAACCATGCGAAGTCCTGGCCCTTGTGCTTTGGATGATGCCGCATCGCGCCATAGATGAGAGAAAGATGCAGGAGCGAGCTTCGAGTAAGCCCACGGTCGTTCAGGCCCCATTCGATGAACGCGGAGACGACATCCTCAGTAAACAGAGACTTGAGGGAGGTCACATCACTAAAGTTGCCGATGTTTCTGGCGAAGCCAAACAGCCTGAGGATGTTACTTTCCAGCAGCTTGGCACTTGCCGGACGGTGTCTCGTCTTCTGTGGCCTACCCTTCGCGAACCTAGCCTGTTTCCAGATCAGCAGCTCTCTAACCTCAGTGCGAAGCGGCTCAGGAAGTTCATCTGCGCGCACCCGGTATGCAGATTTGCGCGGCGCGAGCTCGAGCTTAGGGAGGAGACCGCTGAGACTTGCGTTTGCGACTGCCCTGCGGAAGTTCCACTTACCGGACCGGACGGTTCTGTACTGACGGCCCGCCTTCAACATTGACTCGCCCCAGTCGTCAAGATCACTGACGGAGAACTCCGATGGAGGCCGCCGGTTCTGAATCGCATGAAAGATGATGCAGGTGTACGCCCGAGGATTGCCCGCGAGTGCGTCCAGAAAAGGCTTCCAAGAGTCCTCCACCGATTGCTTGCCGGAGACCCAGCCGAGCTGCTCTGCCCACCTAACGAGGCGCTGGGTGTTCTGCCGATACGTGCGGATGGAATTGGCCTTGTAGTGGCGCTGCTTCAGGTAGTCACTGAATCCCGAGCGCACATCAACGAGCTCGTCGATGGAGATCTCTGCGGTGGGCTTGTCCATGAATTCGGAGAGCCGTACAGTTGTCGTCCGAAGCATGGCAAAGTTCTTATCGCCGCGGGCGGCGATTATATCCAACAGCTCCTTCAGAGTCTTGGGAGGTGTTCCCGGGTCAGCGAAGTTCTCTGACGGAAGTGGAAGTTGTGTAGCAATTTCTGTTCCAATTGCGAAGCGTTGCGAAAGCATATCTCACCTTTCCTTACTGAAACCACATCGATCTGCATACTGGGTATGCAGATAAAAACGCCCGGAACGCGATCGGCCGCGAAGGTATCAACGGGAGCAGGTGGTCTTGCGAAATCACCGGGAATATGGCGAAGTTTCAGGCGGCCTCAGAAGCTGGTTCTGAGCTTCCTTGAAGAAGTTGTTCGAGGTCGATTGCCAGAAACCTGGACCGCCCAGGCAGATCTCTTGCGGTGAGACCGCCGCGCTTCATCCTGGTTTGGATCGTTCTCATCGTCACGTTGAAGAGATCCGCGACATCTTGAACCGTGAAGGTGCCCTTCATGGGGAGCCCTTTGTAGGCGAGCACGGTTTCAAGCAGTGGGTACTTTGCTGGCTTCGGGAATTCATTGGGCATTGGTGTACTTCTTTCTCAACCCGCATGGATGTGGATTCGACCGAGCGCAGCCCGGAGTTTTATGGCTCCGGAGTGTGCTCATTGGGTGCTGTTATGTGGACTATCTGGCGTGCGGTTGATGCGTCAGAAGCGCGGCCTGGCCGCTCCAGTGGAGCAAGAATGGCACAGTGCCGAGGTAAAGATGAGAGCGCAGGTCTCAACGATCAGCATGATTCCGATTGAAAGAATTCCCAATTCCCGGCGATGCCGGAGTCACTGAGAGAAAGCGATTCGTTGTCATCTTCGATGTCATGAAGCGCGGACCACCGCCGTTCCTTGCGATCCTGGAGCTGTCTCATAAGCCTTCTCCGCATCACCGAATCGTTGTTGCTCATGGACCATGCCTGCTGGTCTCTCACCGTCAGTTCGCTCTCAACATCGGTTTGGATTGCAAACAACCCCTCCAAGCTACCGCAATCCTTGCAGCCGCTCCGGCCTTCGGGCGGAGTTTTCGATTTCCATATCTTGATCGCTTCCTCAAGGAGAGTGTCGATGCGCGAATAGTCGATCTCAATGGCGTAGACCTTTGGCTGGAAGGCTCCCCAAAGCATGCCATCCCGAATAAACTTCCCGGGATTATCAATGACGGCCTGATGCTGCAGATCCCAATACCCAAGGGCCCCAGCACTTACCTTTCCGAGGTTGAGGCCGACTTCGGCAATGAGCCCATAGCCCGTCACCTGGACTTCGTACTGAGGTCGGAAACGATCAGTAGCTTGTTCACTCTTCGGGTGCGCTGTCTTGTGATCCCATATCACAACCGAGTCGTCGGCACGGCGAAGAACTTCATCTGGCGATCCGTAAAGCCAGACACCGCTCTCGTGGCGGTAGCCAAACTTGCTCCAATGCTTATTGACATCGACACGGGCTTTCACATCACAGAACGGAGCGAACTGTTTCGGCAAGCAGCCGTCCTTCTCCAAGTAGAAGCCAAGCATCGATTCCTGCATCTTCTGGCAATCGTTGAAAATGGCCGCGCCAAAGTTGTTGAACGGCGCGTGAAATCTGAGTTTCGACAAGTACCAGAAGTCCGCCAGACAGACGTCTGCAAGTTCGAGCGACCCAAGATTGCGGGGGGTAATTTTGTATTCAGTGCTCACGTTGAATCTCCGAGAACGAGTGTTCTCAAGTTGACGGTGAAAGTTACAGCGCACGGAACGCGCCAAAGAGTTATTAACGGATCGGTGATTGAGCAGTGCTCAGCTATACGAATCGCCTGTTCTCGCTTGGTGCCAGAGAATTGCCCTAGTCAAAAGCTCCGTCGGATCCTCGGATCCCGGCTAGCACGAGGGGACATTCCTGACAACTACTGTGATCATGAACGAAGGAAGCCAATCACCAAAGGCTCGTTCCCTAGACCAGGAAGTGGCTGCGACAAAGCTCCGTCGGATTCGATAATCCGGCTTGTGTCCAGCACACTTCCTGGCCACTATGACCATCCTGCGCCTGCAAGCAGAAGTACCAAACGCTCAAGGCCTAATCTTCTGAAACAAACGAAAGCCGGGGACGAAAGAGGACAGCTTCCTCGTCTATCACTAGCTCAGTTGCTGCACTGGTGCTGGCCTCGTTACCCTTGGGGCAATTCTGCTGACCGAGTTGTATTGTGTCATCGGTGTCGCTGGTGGTGGCAATGGGTTGAATGAGAATCGACTGTACTCCGCGGACGGATTGATTGTGCATATTTCCTCCAAATGGAACGGCGGCTTTCGCCGCCGGTGGTTGTGTTGCTCTGTGGATTTGTTCCCAGGGAACCGCGAACTCTTGCTGGCGGCCTCGCAGGGGGGATAGATTCGTTGTTTGAAGACAGATTTAGAGAACCGGCAGATCTGGGCAGAGAAATTGGTTCGAGGCACCCATCTGAGTGTCTTGGGTATGGGCAGTGGGCGGATTACTCACCGAGATGGCCCGACTCCGTTGATCCGGCTCTAATCGTCGAAGCGCAGTTGCTGTCGTGGCAGATGAAGTCCAGCACCGGATTGCTGGAATTCGAAGATAGAGCAATTAGGTTCTGAATCGTCGACCCTTCGAGAAGGTTCGTCCCCATGACCAGTCCGGTCTGAGTTCAGGAATGTGTCCTAACCCATCAACATTTGGCAGTAGAGGAATCCGGCGGCATGACGCCTGGGCAGGATGTTCTCTCGCTGTCCGCTGCTCGATATTGTGTGGGGTACATCGCGGAACGGCGAAGGCCTGGGCGGTTCCGCCGGCATTGCATCTATTTTGGGAGGTGTTCGTTCAGCTTGTTCTCCTTGAATGGAGTCAATAGGAACGTCGTCGGCTGTCAACTCTGATTCAGTTCCATTCCCTCCGGTATTGGCCAAGAAGGTTTCGAACGAAGCAGTGTCGATGAAGATGCGACGGCCATCGACTACGAATCGGAACGGGCCATCGTTCCGGTCGATTCTATAAACGACACTCTTCGACACGCCGAGACGCCTGGCGGCGTCTTTGGCGGTGATCAGATTTGGTTGAGAACGGTGCGAGGCGGCTGGGTGCACGATGCGTGTTGAGTTGCCTTGAAAGGGTTCTTGTGCCATGTTTATCTCCACACCCATCTTGGGTGATTGGCACCTTTTACCAAAGGCCTGATTTCGGAGATGCGTGGGCAACGCCTTTGAGACCGGTGCCGCGGCTGAAAGTCTTCTTTGGGAGGACTAAGCGGAGCTCCAATCTCTTTGCTAAAGGGAGAGGAGATCCCCCGGCTCTGCCGGGGTGGCAGTAGCAGTTTGACATTTCCGGGAGTCCATCCAAGAAGCTCCAGATGTGAGCCGACCAAAGCACACATCAAGGAGAATCTGGATGGACCAATTGGAGAGTCTAAGTCACTCCGTATGGGAGTGCAAATACCACGTAGCCTTTATCCCCAAATGCCGCCGTCGAGTGCTGTATGAAGGGCTTCGGCAGCATTTGGGAGAGGTCTTTCGGCGTCTGGCCGAGCAGAAGGAAAGCCGGGTGCTGGAAGGCCACCTTATGCCGGACCATGTGCATATGCTGCTTTCGATACCTCCCAAGTATGCGGTGTCGGAAGTGGTGGGTTTCATCAAGGGCAAGAGCACGATTCACCTGGCGCGGACCTACGGTGAGCACAAGCAGAATTTCGCAGGCCAGCATTTCTGGGCGCGCGGGTATTTTGTGTCGACGGTGGGGCGTGATGAAACGGCGATTCGCGAGTACATCCGCAATCAAGAAGTTGAGGACAAGCGCCTGGACCAACTGCGAATGTGGAAATAGCCGCCGTAAGGCGGCCCCAATCACGTCGGGGCCGCGTTAGCGACCCCGCTCAAGCCGCTTTGAGCGGCTCACACCGTAAAGCCCCCGGCTCTGCCGGGGGATATTTACAGTCTATCTACATCACAAGTGCCAACTCGGGATCTTTGATCGCTCGTTGAATGCGAGGAGTATCCTGAATATATATCGTGCTACGATATATAGATGATCACTCGATCCACGAAAGGCGCTCCTGATTCGTTGCTCAGAACATTGGCGGAGTTTCGTTATGAGCTGCGCCGCTTTCTCCACTTCAGCGAATGTGCAGCGTTGGAATCAGGATTGCAGCCAAAGCAACATCAGCTTCTATTGCAGGTCGCAGGCGCTCCTGAGAGTACGGCCGTGACAATCGCGTACGCGGCCGAGCGGCTTGGATTGAAGCACAACAGTACGGTTGAACTTGTTGATCGCTCGGAGCGCGAAGGACTACTGGCGCGAACCGTTGACACGGACGACAGGCGCCGGACAATTCTGCGGGTGACGCGCAAAGGTAAAGCTGTTTTGGGCCGTCTGGTAGGCAACCACGCGCGTGAGCTGAACGAATTGGCGCCACGACTGGCCCAGGCTTTGGAGAATATTCGGTTGCACGCTCACGGTATCGCCAGCGCGGAGGCTCGATGAGATCGCGGCCCTCTGCTTTGCGCGATTTTACGGTTGATCATCGGGTTTGGCTGCTCACGGGAGTGGCGCTCGTGATTGGCACGGGAGCGGCGGCCTTGGCCGTGATCCTGCTGCGGGCAATTGCATTCGCCACCAACATTTTCTACTACCATCGGTTAAGCCTTGCGATGGTTGGGCCTGCCGGATCGCCACTCTCACCAAGTTTCTTGATATTGGTTCCAGTTGTTGGCGGCCTCGTGGTGGGATTGATGGCCTACTTTGGGTCGGATAAAATTCGCGGACATGGGATTCCCGAGGCCATTGAGGCTATTCTTTTAAATGGCGCACGCGTCGACCCCAAAGTAGCGGTGCTCAAGCCGCTTTCAGCGGCGATCGCAATTGGCTCCGGTGGACCATTCGGCGCCGAAGGGCCGATCATCATGACCGGCGGTGCTTTCGGTTCGCTGGTCGCGCAATGGCTTAAACTTTCGGATGCCGAACGGACAACATTGCTGGTGGCCGGTGCCGCTGCGGGAATGTCAGCAACGTTTGCGGCGCCGATTGCTGCGATCCTGCTCGCCGTGGAACTACTTCTCTTCGAGTGGCGACCGCGCTCGCTGATCCCTGTAGCAGTGGCGAGCATCCTGGCAGGCGCGCTGCGCATTCGCTGGCTCGGTCCGGGGCCACTTTTCCCCGTCACGCTACACTCCGCGATTCACCTCAATCAGGCGCTCCTCGTGGCCGCCCCATTAGGGATACTTGTTGGCTTTGCTTCTGCAGGGCTAAGCCGATTAATGTATGGCTTCGAGGATGGGTTTGAGCACTTTTGCGGCCGCCTACGCGTGCACTGGATGTGGTGGCCGGCAATTGGAGGCATCGGTATCGGAGTGGGCGGATTCTTCTTTCCGCGCGGACTAGGTGTCGGCTACGACAACATCGCGGAGGTTCTGCGCGGGAATGCCTCGGTCGCCCTTCTCCTGGGACTGATCGTAGCCAAATCGCTGATGTGGGCGTTTTCACTGAGTTCCGGGACTTCAGGCGGCGTGTTGGCTCCCATCTTGATGATTGGCGCAGCTTTGGGAGAGGCTGCGGCGCAGTTGGCGCATATGCCAGGCGAAACACAGGCTCTTTGGGCGCTGATGGCAATGGGGGCGATGCTTTCAGGCGCGCTGGGTGTGCCGCTCACGGCAATTCTCTTCTCTCTGGAGCTGACCCATGCGCTGCCGGCAATACTGCCTCTTGCATTGGCGTGTACTGCGTCCTATCTGGTGACCTCTTTGGTTATGCCGCGGTCAATCTTGACGGAGAAGCTGAGCCGCCGAGGGTACCACTTATCGCGCGAATATGGCGTTGACCCTCTCGAAATGGTCAGTGTATCGGATGTGATGACAGATGCCTCCGCCTCGGACGGAGTGGAAGGTGCGAGCGATGCACTTGAGGCATTGCCGGAGACCTTTGCCTACGCCGATGAGACCTGCCGGGCAGTCGCGGAGGAAATGGCGACGACGGGAGTGATGAACATGCTGGTCGTGGATCGGAAAACGGGTCGTGTCTGTGGGACTATCGGGGCGCAAGAGTTGCTTTTGGGAAGACGGCGAGCGGTGGAGCGAGAGTCGGAACGAAGCATATCTTTCCAGATTTAGTCCAAGCGATCATCACACGGAGACGCGAGTGACAAAAGTCGCTTCCGGAGCAGGTAGGCACATTTATGCTGGCAAAGGTAAGGAGGGATCTGGTTTTGCACGCGCGGAGCGAGAAGAGTTCCAAACCGCCAAAGGAGACACCGCATGATCAAGTTTGACGCGGAGCACGCCGCCGTTCATTATCCCCCTGATCGTCGCCACCGCCTCTGGATTCGTCCGTCGATCCTGATCGGAATTGGCACCGTAATTGCCGCGCTGGTGGCAGCGGCGTGGATTGAGCTGGCCGTGGGCGGCCTGCCGCACATTCCGCCCGTCCCTGTGGTGTACCCCAACAACTTTGCTGGCCCGCATGGCTTTCCTCTCTGGGTCCGCTACTGCCACTTCTTCAATTTCCTCTTCGTAACAATGCTGATCCGCAGCGGTCTGTCGATTCTGGCCGATCATCCACGGCTCTACTTCAACGACGACTGCACGCCAGGCAGCGAGTGGATCCGCTTGACGCCGACCAAGGTTCCGACCGACCGGCTCTGGACGGCCAAGGACGATGCCCGCTATCTCACGCCGCTCGTTGGCACGCCCGGCTACCGGCACACTATCGGCGTGGCGCGGGTGTGGCACTTCATCAACGTGCATGGCTTCATCCTTTGTGGCGTCTACTTCGTCGCCATGCTCTGCACTACGGAACAATGGAAGCGCCTGATCCCCACCTCGCCCGCAGTGATTCTGCAGGCGTGGAATACCTGGGTTCATTACGCGACCTTTCATCTCCCGGCTGAGCCCAATGGCTTTTACGGTTACAACGCACTGCAACAGATCGCTTATTTCACGGTGGTCTTTGTCTTCGGGCCGCTGGCGATCCTTACCGGTATCGCCATGTCACCAGCGGTGGTGAATCACTTCACCTGGTATGCGCGCATCTTAGGCGGGCGGCAATCGGCGCGCTCCATCCATTTCCTCGCCATGCTCAGTTTTCTGGCATTTCTAGTCGTTCACATCACGCTAGTGGTGATGACCGGATTCGCGCGCAACATGAACCATATCGTCCTGGGCACCAACGATGAGGGCCGGCTGGGCATTTGGCTGGGCTTTGTGGGCATTGGCGTAGTGTTTGTTTGCTGGATCGCCGCGCACTATCTCTCGTGGTACCAGCCGCGCGCGCTGCAGCATGCGCTCAAATTCGTCACCTATCCCATGCAACTGCTGACGTTGAACCGGCTCGTGCCGCAGCAGACGTATTCGGAGAAGGACATCTCGCCTTACATGTGGCCGAATGGCAAACTGCCCGTGCGCGACGACTGGAAGCGCCTGGCCGAGGGCGGCTTCTGCGATTTCAAGCTCAAGGTCGGTGGGCTGGTCGAGAATCCGGTCGAGCTTTCGCTCGCCGACCTGCGCAATCTGGGTGAAGTGGATCACATCACCATGCATCACTGCATTCAGGGCTGGAGCGGCATCGCCAAGTGGGGCGGCATCCCCATGGAGAAACTGATCGAACTCGTTCGCCCCTTGCCCGAAGCGCGCACCGTGGCCTTCTTCTCCTTTGGCGAAGCGCTCTACGGCGGACCCTACTACGACACGCAGAGCATTGAGAACGTGCTCAAGCCGCAATGCCTGCTCGCGTCCGAGATGAATGGTAAGCCGCTGCCCGAGGTCTATGGCGCACCGCTGCGTCTCCGGGTAGAAAACCAACTCGGCTACAAGATGGTGAAATGGATCGAGCGCATCGAGTTTGTCGAATCGGAAAAGAAGCTCGGCAAGGGAGAAGGCGGCAAGAATGAAGACGATGAGTACTTCGATCTGTTACCGAACATCTGATGATTTCCATGAATGATCAGATCCATGTGAGAGGAAGATCCGGCAGCATCGACCATGTGCCTGCCCTGCTTGCTCATCTGCGTCTGGAGTGGCTCTTACAGCACTTTCCAACGCGTGTTGTGTGGGCAATTTATGTATGCATCAACGGCTTCATTACCATCGGGCTGCTCGCGTTGCTGGCTCTTCTTACGGGCAGTCCATTTGTCTTTCCGTCGCTCGGCCCAACAGCGTATCTTTTCTTTTTTTCTCCCCTGGCGGAAGCATCGAGCCCGCGTAATACGATCCTCGGTCACGCAATCGGACTCATCTGCGGCTATGGCGCCTTCGCGCTTACCGTGGCTTCCAGCCCCCCTTTTGGTATGCACCCCGGCGTTCATGGCGCCAGAGTCCTGGCCGCTGCGCTCTCGCTATCAGCTACGGGTGCGCTCATGGCGCTGTTCCGGGTAAGCCATCCACCCGCTGGGGCTACGACCCTCATCGTTTCGCTCGGCATCATCTCCCAGCCAAAAGAACTGGTCATTATTGAAGTCGCAGTGATCCTGCTTACGGCACAGGCTCTCGCAATCAATCGCCTTGCGGGGGTGCCCTATCCCCTGTGGGGAAAGCACAATCCCGCGGAACCCGCTCCCGTGGCTGGGAGTGGGGTTCTGGAGCATGACGAATGACTGAGAATTAAGGCGCCCTCGGGAACGGGCGATTGCACTCATGTCCTTGGCTCTCGTTACGCCAGAGAGCGCTCCGTCGAACTATTCCCCGCAAATGCAGAACGCCCCAAGAGAAAAGTGATCGCGATGTTGATCGCGAACACCAACACCCCACTCAACTCCAGCATCCCGGAGATCGGCAGCGTCTTCCATGCGAAGGGCAGCAGCCCCTCGTAAGCTAGAGGCTCAGACAAGATACGAAGCGTGCAGCCCGTCTGCAGAAGCACAAGACTAATGAACATCAGGCGCTTGCTGAAGATTGAATAGATTCCTCCAAAGTGCGGCAGGATACGTGGTCCGATGGTGAAGACCATGGTGGCGGCGAAGCCAACGGTAAGCGCGTGACGAGATGCGCCCCAGATACCTCCGTGCTGATCGGCAAAGGCCGCCCAGATGCCCATAAAACCCGCAATTAACAGCCAGGCATATGCGAGCCGGATGAATGTTGGAAAACTCTTGTGAATCCCCTGGACCTTGGCCGGGCCGTGAGGACGCTCGGTCAGATGCAGCGCAAACACGATTGCAATAGCGCTCGCGGACGTCAGAATCGTCGCCGGCCGAGCCCATCCCGACACGCCAGACAACACGCCGGCCAAGTCGAGGATGAGCGCGATGCGAAACAGGTGCGCGTCGGGCCTCGGAATCGCCAGGAACGTGGGCAACCAGCGCGCGGAAAATCCCCACACAACGAGCACAAGGAATCCCCATGCAAGAAGCGCGAGAAACCTCTGATCCAACCCGTGGGGAAAGGCACGCTCGGTACCGTCGATCGCCAGCCTCAAACATTCAACAAGATTGAAGAGGACCAGCGCCAAAAGCCCCACTGTGCTCAAGAGCACCGAGACCATCCAAAGCTCCATCCGCGGCTTCGCCCGTCCTTCTTGCGCCGGTTCCGGCAATTTGTGGCGTGAAGCTGCAGCAAGGAACAGAAGAATCGCGATCGTCTCAAAGCTTGCGGAGACGGCGAAGAAAGAGCGCCAATGCCAGCCGTAGATGCTCGCAGCCCAGCGCATGGTAACGCCCGAGGCCCAAAAGGCAAAGCACGCGAGCGGGATTCGAAACACTGATCGTCCTCGGGCGGGTTGCGAATAGAAGCCGATCCCAAGAACGAAACTGCCGATCCATCCGAAGACCTGCGCATGGCCGTGACCCTGTATCCACGCGGCCGGAAGAGCGCCGAGACCATGATGCGTGCTGATCGCCAGCAGGTTTGAAAAGCCCAGCAAGGTGCCCGGCAGCGCCATAAAGAAGAGCCCGGCGAAAATCCAGGCACGGAGCATCTGGCTCTTCAAACGCTCGCGGGACTCAATGTTTCCACACAAACTCGCCGCGTCAGGAGAGTGTATTTGATTGATCTGGGAGATTGTCGCCATTGTCATCCCTTCCTTTGCAGCGCGCTTTCGATCTCAATCGCGCGTGGAAACAATAGGTCGTTCTCCAGATGCACATGCTGCCGGAAATCGGCTTCGAATGCGTGCATTCCGCCATACAATGCGGCGTAAGTGCCGCAAGCCCACTTTGGCGGTTCAAACTCATCCGTAAGGCTGCGCAACTCTTCGATAATGCGGTCGGCCGCGTCGTGCTCCAGCATCATCATCCTGATCGGCTGCGCAACCGACCGGAAACATGCACGCGGCAGTGAGCTTGAAGCGACAGCATTCTGATCCATTTCCGCGATGAACGGGAAAAGAACCTGTTCCTCCTTTTCGAGATGGGTGAACATCTCGGTCCGCAATTCATCGAGGAGTCTCTCAATCTCTTCCAATTCCGGTGAACGCTTGCTATGCTTGCCTGCGACCTTGTGCGCCATTTCGGTCAGCCTCGGCAATTCGCGACGCACGTACCGATGGTGGGTGCGGACGATGTGCCGGATCAGGCGACTCATGGAATAGCTCGCGAGATCCGCAGGCTCGGCCCCAGGTTCATTAGCTGCGGCGTCGGAAAGCTTTTCGAGCACCTGGTCGACCGAGAGCTGCAACTCCGCGCAAGTCTGTTTGAGCGATTCCTCGGCGTGCGAACAGAGATCGATGTCAAATCGCTCAAGAACGGCTGCTGCCGATGACTGTGTAGAAACAATCTCGCGGATGGATTGTGTTGAGATGGGCATAAGCATTCTCCACTTTCTACGGTAGAGAAATGCAGGAACGAGCACAGTAACTTATGTCACTCGGAGGCAAAAGATCTAAGCCGAAGTCCCCAGAAGTGCCTTTAAGCCGGCCAGATCCTTCACGACGATCTGCCGCGCATCGACGTCCAGTAGTCCTTCCGCTTGCAGGCGCATGAGATTGCGGGAGACCAGTTCGCGGACCGTTCCAAGCTGATTGGCGAGTTCCTGATGGGTTGCCGGCAGTTGAAACTCGATTCCGAGAGAGCTCTGCTTGCCTTCGTTTTGCGCGAGTTTGAGCAGCGCCGCTATCAGACGCTGGCGGATCGTCGTGAACGATAGCTCCTCGATGATCCCAACGAGCCGCCGCAATCGGGCTCCAACCACTTGCAGCACCTTGAGTGCGACTTCAGGGTGCTCCATGCAGTACGCCTGAAAATCGCGCCGCGAGATGAATGCAATTTCTGCATCCTCGATCGCAACCGCGGAAGCTGGAAATGGGCCGCCATCGAATACTGGCAATTCTGCGACTGATTCGCCCGGAACGTTTACCGCAAGAACCTGCTCACGGCCGCTTATGGATGACTTGAAAATGCGGACTTTGCCCTGTGCGATGATGTGCAACCCGTTGCACGGCTCGCCTTCTGAAAAGAGCAACTCTCCCGCGCTGAATAGTTTACGGACAGTTCGTGCAGCAAGCATCTTCAACTCCGTCGGCGTGAGACCCGACAAGAGTGCGGTTTTCCCGAGTGCCGTAGCGAGATCTGTTCGTTCAGCAGTCACTCGGGAATTCTAGCAGCCTGGGACTTTGGTCACTGCATCTGCCCGTTTCAGGCTGTCTCATAGGTTCATGAACCCGCAAATCAACACGACGGACTTCAATGAGCGGCCATTCATCGCCATCTGGGAAGTGACCCAGGCATGCGACCTCGCCTGTGTGCACTGCCGCGCATCCGCTCAGCCGGACCGCAGCCCCATGGAACTCAGCACGGATGAGGGCAAACATCTGATCGACCAGATCGCGGCCCTGAAGGTTCCGGTCTTTGTGTTGACGGGAGGCGACCCGATTAAACGGCCTGATCTTTTTGAGCTGATCGCTCATGCCCGTTCGGTCGGAGTCAGAGTTTCGCTGACACCGAGCGCTACGCCTTTGCTGACGAAGGACGTCATCGTTGGACTCAAAGAGGCTGGCCTCGCCAGGTTGGCCGTGAGCATGGATGGCGCCAGCGTCGAAACGCACGACGCATTTCGCGGAATGAGCGGGTCATTCGCGCGAACGCTCGATGCAGTGCGCTGGGCAAATGAAATCGGATTACCGGCACAGATCAATACCGCCTTCAGCCGTAGGAACATCAACGAGATTGACAGCATCGTTGCGTTGATGGAAAAGCTGAAGATCACGCTTTGGAGTGTTTTCTTCCTCGTTCCCACCGGACGTGGAAAGCTGAACGACCTATTGAATGCGGAGGAGTTCGAATCGGTCTTCGCGAAGATCTACAGCCTGTCCAAGACCGCAAGCTTCGACATCAAGACGACCGAGGCGCAGCATTACAGGCGCTACCTTTTGCAGCAACGGGTCACTGAACGCAAGTTGGGAATCGACGCCGCCTCACAGCATGAGAAAGCCGTTGACGCAATTGGGCGCGCGCCACGCGGTCTCAACGACGGGAAGGGATTTGTCTTCATCTCGCACAAAGGAGAAGTGTTCCCAAGCGGTTTCCTCCCTCTCTCGGCAGGCAGTATCCGCGATCAGGAATTGGCCACGATCTATCGCGACTCGCCCCTGTTCCGCGATTTGCGCGACACATCAAGACTTGCGGGAAAGTGCGGTTCCTGCGAATTCAAAGAAATCTGCGGTGGATCGCGCGCCCGCGCGTATGCTCTGACTGGAAACCCGTACGCTGAAGAGCCATGCTGCTCTTATGTTCCAAAGGGCTACGCGCAGCCGGCGCCGCAACTGAAAACAGTAACGGCCCTCCATGTACTTCAGGGCGCATGAAGGCGCAATCGCCGTCGAATGGGCGACAATCGACAGGACGGATGAAGTAGAGGTGAACACCATGGCAATTCAGATTGGCGCGAAGCCCGACAGCGGTTTTGACGACCCGATCGGCATGCTCAAAGACTGCCACAGAAGGATTGAGAGCTTCCTCGGCATTCTTTGCGTTGTGGTCGATCGAGCGCAAGGCAGGAGTCTTGGCGATGAGGAACGCGATGCAGTGGAGACTGCGCTGCAGTACTTTCGAACTGGCGGACAACGCCACACAGCCGACGAGGAAGAGTCGCTCTTTCCGCGATTGCGCAAGTCCTACGCGAAATCCTTCGAGGAGATCGACCGGCTTGAAGATGATCATCGCGAGGCGAATGATCTGCACTGTTCGGTCGAGCGACTATACATAGTCTGGATTGAGTCGGGTAGCTTAGGCCCAGAAGATGCGCGACTCTTGCATTCCCAAACCGCTCGCCTCAAGCAACTCTATTCCGACCATATCCAAATCGAGGAAACGATTGTTTTCGCACGGGCGAGCCAGGTGCTGGATAGCCACGCCATCGCGGCGATCGGGACCGAGTTTCGTTTCCGACGGAAGTAGCTCACTGCGGCATAGATGTCATGCCGACTGATTCCGTGAACTCGCCGGCAGTTCCCTGCAGTCCACTGTGCGTTCGTTTGGCTCCTTACATGCCGGGGTGACTGGCCTCTCTCGCATTGGAAACCAGATCCATGTACACGTCGCGTGGCAGATTCGTCTGCCAATGCCCGGTAACCTTTGCCACTACGACCAGGCCCAGGAAGATGCAAGCGAGAACTGCTGCAACGGAGATAGGTGAGAGTGCACGACGACGCCATCTCTCCGCTGGTATTGCTGCCTTTCTCGGTACCAACGAGAATTGCAGAGCGTTCTCGGCCGGGCACGCCGCGACGCACGCCATGCACGCCGTGCATTCAACGGAGCGGATTTGCACAAGTTGATCAACGGCCAGACCGGAAGGACAGGCTCGCGCGCATTTCCCGCAATCGATGCAGGCCTCGACGTCGCGGCGGATCTTCACCGGACTGAGAAGCGATGTAATTCCCAGCAGCGCTCCATACGGACAGAGATACCGGCACCAGAAGTTTTGGATCAGCATGGACAGCAGAACCAGCAAACCGATAGCGATTGCCGCTGTTTGCCCGATATCGCGGAAAAAATTCAGCATCTTGACATCGGCGACCAGGCCGTACGGTGTGGACATGAAATCGTGGATCGCCTCGGCGGACATGGCGCCGATCAGGAACACAAAGAACCCAAGAAGCAGGTACTTCAGCCCTCGTAATGGGATATCCGACCATTTTGGTGGACGCAGATTACGGCCGAATACGCGTCTTCCAAGCTTCCAGAGATGCTCCGACAGCGTTCCAACCGGGCAAAGCCAGGAACAAAAAGCCTTCTTGAGCAGCAGGCTCGTCAGCATGAAGGCAATAAACAGGACCATGGCAGCGGGGTGGATTGCGGGCACGCGTCCTGTGAGCAAGAAATATTTCGTATTCATCAAACCCGCGATGGGCAGCCAGCCTTCGGCCCCTGCGGGTCGTGGCACGCTTAGCCCTGTGCCGCCGCGCTCGCAAAAGCGAACCCAGAGAAGGAATTGGATTCCCAACCAGCCATTCAAAGCTACGAACAGCCACTGAACGATTCGCCTGATTCTTTGGGAGCCATCCGAGCTGGACCTGCGGACAAGTTTCTTCTTTCCTTCCTGCTTGTGGATTGACGTGATGGTTGCTGTGCCCATGTCGAGTTGACCTTCTGTCCCCTAAACGCAAGCCTAGGCGAACAGAACGGGGTTCTCAGCGACTTTGGTCACACAGATACCTCCAACAGTTTTTAGCATATTAAGCCTCCCAGTGACCAAAGTCGCTGTGTCGCACATTGCGATCTCTGTAAGTTGGGTTTCAAGGAGATCGAAATGACCGCAACCACACGAACCGTCCGCGAAATCGCGCTGGAACAACCCACTGCAATCCGTGTCTTTGAACAATTTGGAATCGACTACTGTTGCGGGGGCCGCAAGCCTCTAGCAGAGGCATGCGCTGCCGGGAACCTGGAAATTGATTCGGTTATTGCGGCGCTGGAAGAGGCGGAAAAGAAGCCTGGGACTGAGGTCGAGAATTGGGCCGAGAAATCGTTGGAGAGCTTGGGCTCGTACATCGTAACGAAACATCACGCATACGTGAAACGCGAACTGCCCCGCCTGGCCCAACTGGCCGAGAAGGTCGTGAATCGTCACGGCTCGACAAAGCCGGAACTGCCGGTGATTGCAGCCACTCTCATGCAATTGGACGAAGAACTCACCCAACATCTGGCGAAGGAAGAGGCCGTCCTGTTCCCCTACATCGCCGGCCTGGAGCGGTCCGTTTCCATTGGAACCCCGAGGCCCCGTAGTTGCTTTGGCACGGTTGCGAATCCGATCGCGATGATGACGCAGGAACACGATGCTGCGGGCGCCCTGACTTCCGAAATCCGCCGTCTGAGCGGAAATTTCACTACCCCAGAGGATGCTTGCCCGACCTTTCACGCATTCTATGACGGTTTGAGGGAATTCGAGCGGGACCTCCATCAACACATCCATCTTGAGAACAATATCCTCTTCCCTCGTGCCATTGAGTTGGATTCAGTTGCCAACCGGATGAAGAATTGAATGAGGCGCCCCTCCAACTAAAGCTTCCGGAATTAAGCATTTGAGTCGAACTTCTAGGATCACTCCCCTTATGTCGGCAAGGCTCCGCCGATCGGCTTCCGTTCAGTCGTCGGTTTACGCTAACAGACCTTACCGTAAATCCACGGATGCCTGAGCGAAGAGGCAGCCGAAGCGGTCGTTTACAGGCTCCTCCAGATTCTGCTTGCAGCCCAGATATCGTTCGGTTGTCAAGACGGAAACATGGCCAAGAAGGAACTGAATCTGTTCCAATTCCCCGCCATTGACATGGCAGAGGCTTGCGCAGGTTCGCCGAAGATCGTGTGGAGCGAGATGGTCCAACTGCATCCGCTCAGCGCACCTCCGAACGACGTACCAAATGACATTCTCGGAGATCCCCTTGCCCCAAGGCGTTCCATGACGGCTCACCGCGCGGAAAATCCGGCCCGCCGCCACCTTCGCCAAATCTCTCCATCGATCGATTGCTTGCTTGACCCAAGCAGGCACAGGAACCGCACGGACATGACCGCCTTTGCCAACCAGGTCTACGATGGCCCAATGTCCTTGCCTAATCTGCAGATCCTCAACGGCAAGAGCAGAGAGTTCGGCCCGACGCAATCCGCAGCCTACGAGCACATAAATCATCGCGAGATCGCGGACACTGCGAAGATCGTCCCCGTCGGCTTTCTCCAGTAAGAGTCGAGCTTGGTCCTGGGTTAGCCAGTTTCCTAAGCGGGCTCCAAGTTGCTTTGCGCCTTTGACTCGGCGAATGCCTGCAGCGAGTTCCGGACTGAGCAAGCCGGAATCTGCAGCTTCATACGCCAGTCGCCTGACTGCCGCAAGGCGCTGATTGACAGTTCCAGATGCCAAGCCCAGAGATTCCAGATAAAGTCGAAATCGCAGGACAACGGTCCGGTTCAACGCTAGTCGAGGCTCTGAGCAATACCAGGCGATGAACTGCTCCATGGCGAACTTGTAGTTTCTCCTTGAATGGGGCGAACTGAGGCTGTTGAGTACCGCGGATTTCGCGTGATCGAGATCTGGGAGCTTCAGGACGATCTTGTGGCAGGGTGGTCTTTTGGTCCTTTTGTGCATATGAGCGGACTCCATGCCGCTGACATGCACAAAATAGACCTGCCGCAGGAAATCTGGCCTCGAAAAGTGCGTAGGCGATTTTGCGTGACCTCAGAAGCCTCCGACGACATGGCGTTTGCTGTTCCTCATCCGATGGCCGGAGAAGGATCCACAAGTACGTGTCGTCCTGAGTCCTTTAAGCCATCGAATATCGTCGGGGCGCTGGCGGCAATCTTGCGCAAGAATCATTTGAACAAATGGGAGCGCGCTCGTTGCCGTATTTTGCCCAATGCCAGCAGGATGCCGTGGAGCAGTGCTTCCGGCCGTGGTGGACAACCGGGGATGTAGACGTCAACGGGAATGACTAGATCCACTCCGCCCATCGCGGCGTAGTTGGCGCCGAAGATGCCTCCGCTGATGCCGCAGGCGCCGACGGCCACTACGACCTTCGGATCCGGCGTGGCGGCCCAGGTCTTGCGCAGCGCCAATTCCATGTTGCGAGTGACCGGACCGGTGACTAGAAGCATGTCAGCATGACGCGGCGAGGCCACGAAGTGAATGCCGAAGCGCTCGATATCGTGCACCGGGTTGTTCAATGCAACGATCTCCTGCTCACACCCGTTACACGAGCCTGCATCCACCTGCCGGATCGCCAGCGACCGTCCCAGTAATTTCTGAATTGCCTCTGCAATCCGTTTGCCGGGCTCTTCGAGAACTGGGCCGATCGTGGCCAATTGCAGCTCAGCGTGAGTACCGTCGGGACGGAGTGTGTACTCGGCAGTAAGCACTAGCTCGCGACGATCGGTGGCCGCAAGCTCAAATTTCCGACTCATGCGCACTGCTCCGTCGGAGGAGGCTGCCTCACATTCGCCGCAAAAGATGCAGCGGCCGTAATCCACCGTGACCTGCCGCACGCCGTCTGAGTCGTGGAGGGCGATGGCTCCGGTGGGGCAGGCTTCGGCCGCGGGGCGCGCATCGCGCCAGACTTCAAAATCAAATTCCGGGCATCCCCGAAACTGCTTGGCCAGCCGCGGCGAAATGTTCGGATAATCTGCCGTCGCGGAGCCAACGCTGAACGATTTTTGGAGGATCTTGAACATCGTGTTACCGATCCGTCCCCGAGTAGGACAAATTGAAACTCTTGTTGATCACCGGAAAATCAGCAATGATGTTGCCTTCGACAGCTTCCACAATGGCCGGCCAGTTGTTGATGGATGGATCCTTCACTTTGCAGCGTTCGATGCGATTGCCTTCGCCGGTCCGGACCCAGTGGACGATCTCACCCCGCCACCCTTCAACGGCGCTCAGCGCGCAGCGGCCCGGCGGTATAAGCTGAGTTGGAGAGCGGTACGGGCCTCCAGGAAGAAGTGCGACCGCCGCGCGGATCATTTCGATCGACTCGCCGATTTCATCGATGCGAATCTGCATGCGGTGCCGCACATCACCCGCGCGGTACACGGGGACTTTGAAGTGAAGTTGGCCATATGCCTCGTAGGGATGATCGCGCCTGATATCGCGATCGACGCCGGAAGCGCGCCCCGCCACGCCGACAATTCCCAGGGTTAGCGCCTTCTCCGGACGTAAGATCCCAGTGTGCTCCAGGCGGTCGCGGGTGGAATCGGAGGACTGAATAATCCCCACGAGGTCGCGGAACTCGCGCTCCACGACTCTAATTGTTTTCTCGATGGCTTCGACCTGATCCGGCTGCCAGTCCCTGCGCACGCCGCCTATGGCGATCATTCCGCGCAGGACGCGGCTTCCGGTGAGCGTCTCGTTCAAGCCCAGCACAAGCTCTCGCATGCGCCCTGCATGGGCGTTGGCAATCACGAATCCCACGTCAGTGGCGATTGCTCCGACATCGGCGACGTGATTCGCAATTCGTTCGAGTTCGAGCAGGATGGTGCGCAGACATTGCGCACGCGCCGGGACTTCGATCTCCGCTGCCTTCTCGACGGCCTGACAGAATGCTGTACTGTGGGAAAAGGCCGAGTCGCCTGAAATGCTCTCGGCCAGAAAGACCGCGCGGTGAATAGGGAGATTCTCGAAGAGCTTTTCGGTTCCCTTGTGGGTATAGAACATGCGTAGTTGCAGGTACAGGATCGGCTCACCGGCAACGGCGAAGTTGAAGTGGCCGGGCTCGATGATGCCGGCATGAACCGGGCCGACGGGAATCTGGAAGACGCCCTCTCCGTAAGTAGGCCGGTAGACATGCCGCTCTCCTTCAAACGGAGGCAGCACGGTGTCGAGCGGAAAACTCTTGCGCAGGGGATGCACGTCGGGCCAGTTATCGTGGAGCGCGACGCGGCGCGGATTCGGATGGCCGACGGCTTCAAGGCCAAACCAATCCTGAATCTCACGCTCCTGCCAGTTGATAGCCGGCAGCTCCGCTGCCAGCGAAGGAAAGGAGGGAAATCGCTCGGGGACCGGAGCCTTCAGAATCACCCAGCTCGGATTGCCGGGTCGGTCGAAAACATAGTAGTTATAGAAAACCCCTTCAGCTGTCACCCGATCCTCAGCGAAGACGGTCACGATTCTTGCCTGATGCGCGGTGAGGAGGTGGCGGACTATCGCAGTGACGTCGGGGCCGTTCGACAGAATCACAATCTGATCGGAGACAGTTTCTTCCACGGAGCGAACCGGATCCGGGAAGCGATCGTGAAGTTCATCAAAAAAGGTCGTCATCATCCGCTCACCACCTTCGCGGCTTCGCGGATCAGTTCGAGCAGTGGAGCCGGTACCCAGAATCCGATGACCACAAGCGCTGCCGCCAAAGCAAGTAAAGAACCATCCCGCCACGGACGGCGCGGCGCAACCGGCGTGTCGCCACGCGGGCCGAGGATCATTCCGCCGACGTGCAGGAGCGCGCCCGCGAAGACGCCGATCCCGAAGAGGACGAAGAGAACGCCCGTAATGAGATGTCCGCCATCGAAGGCCGCACGCACAATCAAGAACTCACTCTGAAAGAGGCTGAAAGGCGGCATGCCGATGATAGCTAGCATGGCCATGAGAAACACGACGCCTGTCAGTGGCATAACTCGGATTACGCTGCCTTTGATCTCAGAGAAAAGGTCGGTCTTAAAGTGCTGCCTCACGTTTCCCGCGCAGAGAAAGAGCAGCGATTTCGCGATGGTGTGGAAGGTCATGTGCAGCGTCAAACCCAAAGTGCCCAGCGCCCCGCCGAGTCCCAACGCGGTGACCATGATACCGGAGTGATCGATGGTGTGATAGGCCAGCAAGCGGCGATAGTTCTTCTGCACCAAGATGAACGGAACGGAGATGCCCATCGAGAGCAATCCGAATAGCAGCAGCAGGTGGCCAGGATACTTCGGGCCAAGAGACCCGCTGGTAAGGATGTAGAAACGGATGAGGCCGTAGAGGGCGCAGTTGAGCATCGCCGATGAAAGAATCGCGGCGGAAGGCACCGGGGCCTCGCTGTAGGCATCCGGCTTCCATGTATGCATAGGCGCAAGGCCCGCCTTGGTTCCATAGCCCATAAGAATAAGAACAAAGGCCAGTCGCATCGAGGTCTTATCGAGTGACCCGGCGTGTTGCGCCAGCACAGACCAATTCAACCCCGCCAGCGCATCGGAGCCGGCAAGCCGGTGGCCTGCATAGTAAGTCACCAAGGTGCCGAAGAGCGCCATCGACAAACCCACGCCGCCGATAATGGCATACTTCCATGCGGCCTCAAGGGAAGTGACCTTGCCATAGAAGGTGACCAGGAAGACCGAGACCAGCGTCGTGGCTTCGATCGCCGCCCACATCACTCCCAGATTGTTGGCCACCGCCATGAACATCATGGAAAACACGAACAACGGTGTGAGTGTCGAATACATACGAAGCTGTGCGAGCTGTTCCTCGTCTTCGTCGCCGAGCTCTCCACTCTGCTGGTCGTCGCGCAAGTAACCGATCGAGTAAGTCGCGCAAACCAGCGCTACCAATGCGGTGAGAAGAATCACCAGCGCGCTGAGCGCATCGGCATAGAAGAAGCCGTTTGCCAGCGAGACTGTGCCGTGAGCAAGCACCTGCGCGGCGAGTCCGATGGCAACGAGAAAGACTAAGGCGAATCCGGCGAGATTGAATCTTTCCATTTCCTCGCGGCGACGCGCCAGATAGGATGCGACGGAGGTGACAGCGGGGACCAGCAATAGAGCAAGCAGCAGCATCCTATCCTCGCAACTTCCGCAACCGGCTCACATCCATCGACTCGAAGGTTTCGCGGATGCGGTAGACGAGAATGCCCAACACCATCGCCGCCACCAGCACATCGAATAAAATTCCCAGTTCCACAATCAGCGGCATTCCATAGGTGAGCGAGATGGCCGCGAGAAAGAGGCCGTTTTCCAACGACAGCAGCGCCAGCACCTGCGTCAGCGCTTTGCGGCGGTTGATCATGGTGAAGAAGCCGATGAGGAACAGGGAGATGGCTACGGCAAGCTCATTGTGGCCAAGGCCCGGCTCGTCCGGCTTATAGAATGACTCCGCCACAACATATCCCAGCAGCGTCAGCCCGCCGGAGATCACTACGGAGAGCGGCACGTTGATGATCGGCTTGATCTCTTCGCGAATATCCATACGCACCACGAGGCGCTCAAAGAGGATGGGTACCAGAATCGCCTTGACCACGAGGGTGAGCACGGCGGCGATGTAAATATGGGGCGCGTGGTTGAACCAGGCGATCGTTGCAGCAATCATGGCGAGAAGAAACGATTGCATCGCGAAGACGCGGATGTGGGTGACGATCCAGCGCTGGGCCACCACGGCGATCTGCAGGACCAGCACCAGCGCCGCCATCAGTGTGATGATGCGTTCGCCGAATTGCATATCCAGAAACGGTCTCATAATCGTCAAAAGAGAAACGTGGAAACGAGCGCCAACGAACCTAAAGTGAAAGCTACAGCGAGCAACTCCGGTACACGGAAGAGCCGCATCTTGGCGTTTACGGTTTCGAGCAAAACAATGGCGCAACCTAAGAGAAGCAGCTTCGCAATTAGCCAGCCGATACCGATGAGAGCGCCGAAACCGAACCACGTCGGCTGCAGGCCTATCGGCCAGAAGCAGTTGATCAACAGGGTCATCAAGACCAGTTGCTTGATGGAGGCTGCCCATTCAACGAGCGCGAGGAAGGGGCCTGAGTATTCGAGGATCATGGCCTCGTGGATCATCGTCAGCTCGAGATGGGTGGCTGGGTTGTCCACCGGAATCCGGCCCGTCTCCGCAATCAACACCAGCGCGAGCGCGGCAAAGGCAAACATCTGCGCGGGGGCAAGAAAGCGCCAGGTTTGCCCTATCGCAGCTCCGGCAATCTGCGTCAGGCCTGTAGATCCCGCGCCGATGGCCACGGTGAAGATGGCCAGCATCATGGCCGGTTCTGCCAGAGCCGAGATGGTCATCTCACGGCTGCTGCCGAGGCCGCCGAATGAGCTGCCAGTATCGAGTCCGGAGAGCGCCAGAAAGAAGCGCCCCAACCCGAGCAGGTAGATCACAGCCAGCGCGCCACCAAACAAACCGAGCGGTGCGTCGGCGGCGACCATGGGAATCATCAAGCCCGCCAGAATTGTGCTGAAGAAGACGATCCAGGGCGTTGCCGCGAAGATCCACGATGCGGTCTCTGGGATGACCATGCCTTTGCGAAAGAGCTTGAAAAGATCCCGGTACGGCTGAAAGATGCCGGGGCCGCGCCGTGTTTGCAGCCGCGCCTTCAGCGTTCGAATGACTCCGGTGACCAGCGGCGCCAGCGCCACGAGCAGGAAGAGTTGCGCTGCGGATTCGATGATTCGGGTCATAACTCGCTCCATCATCCACGCACCCCAAACAACAGCAGCAGGATCAGGGTGATGAAGATGTAGGCGAGATAGGCGTTGATGCTGCCCGCCTGAATGGCCCTCATGCGCTCTGCCGCGGCCATAATCCGCTGCCGCAATGGCTCGTAGAGGTGTTTTTCAAACGTTGGTTCGATCTCGCTCTCGAAACGAATCGCGCTGGGGTAGTATGGGGAAACTTCGTACTCGGCCTGGATCTCGCGGCGCGGGCGATAGAGGGCAGAAAAGATCAGGCGCAGCGGCTTTGAGAAAGCCGTCGAAGTGTATTCGTTGTCGGCGGTGAGGCCTGGGATGCCGCAATCCCAGGCCGGTCCTTTGACACTGCGACGCCTCCAGCGAATCGCCAGCGGAAGTGCAAATGCCGCGCCGGCAAACAAGAAAAGCAATGCCATCCCAACGGTCGATATGGTGCCGCCGTGGGGGGTTCCCGGCGAGAGAGCCAATCCGCGAGCCGCTACCATCGCCGAACTCGCGCTAACGCCAAGCGTTGGCTGGGTGATGGGATCGAAGACTCGCACGAGCCAAGTGGCGCCCAGGCCAAGCGCCACGCATCCCACCGCCAGGACCGACATGCCAGCAAGCATCGAAGGCGAGGCTTCTTTGGCATCCGAAGCTTGCTCGCTGCGCGGGAGCGCGAGAAACGGAATCGCAAAAGCCTTGACGAAACAGGCCGCCGCCAGCGCCGCGGTCAGCGCTAATAGCGAGCCGGCGACGGGGAACATCAACCGTGTCAGGCTCTGCGTTGTGCCGAAGCCGGCGAGTAGCGCCTGGTAAGTAAGCCACTCGCTCACAAATCCGTTCAGCGGAGGCAAACCAGAGATGGCCACGGCGCCTACCAGGAAGCAAATGGCTGTCACCGGCATGAGCCGGATCAGCCCACCCATCTTCTCCATGTTGCGCGTGTGCGTAGAGTGCACCACGGAGCCGGCGCCCAGAAAGAGCAGTCCCTTGAATGTGGCATGGTTGAAGGTGTGATAGAGCCCGGCAATCAGGGCGAGGGCGGCGAGATTCGGCTGGCCCAGCGCGCGAAACATGAGCGCAGCGCCGAAGCCCATGAGAATGATGCCGATGTTCTCGATGCTGTGCCAGGCGAGCAGTCGCTTCAGATCGTGCTCCATCAGCGCATAGAGGACCCCAAGCAAAGCAGAAACCACTCCCAACGCCAGCACTACAGTTCCCATCCAGAGCGGAGGCGGCCCGTAAAAATCGAAGAAGACTCTTGCCATGCCGTAGATGCCGGTTTTGATAACGATGCCCGACATGAGAGCCGAAACATTGCTGGGCGCAACCGGGTGAGCCTCAGGAAGCCAAATGTGAACCGGAACTATTCCCGCCTTGACGCCGAAGCCGCAGAGAAAAAGGAGAAAGACCGCGCCCTGCTGGAGCGGCGACAGCCTCGAAGCCAGCAGGTGAAAGCTCGAGAAATCTAGGCTGCCGCTTACGGATGTGAGGATTAGGAACGCAATCAGCAACAGACCCGTGCCCGCGTGCGACATGACGAGGAAGAGCACTCCAGCTTTGCGCGCCTCTTCCTTTTCGTGCTCAAAGCTGACCAGACAGAAGGCCGAGAGCGCCATCACCTCCCACGCCACCAGGAAGAAGAAGACGTTGGACGCGGTGAAGACCAGCGCCAAGCTCATCAGCAGTACATTGAAAAAGAATCCAAAAGCACCCAGGTTGCGGCGGCCTTCCACCTTCTTCAGGTATCCGAAAGAATAGAGAGAAACGGCAGTTGCCAAAACCGCCAGCGTTACGTTGAAGTATGCCGAAAGCGGGTCAATGCGGATGGCCCAGGAAAAGATCGGGTTGCCGAAGGGAAGGCCGATCACCATCGGACGGTCGCTAAAGATCGCGGCTGCTGAGCCCGCCAGATCGAGCAGCGAACCTGCCAGTGCCGCCCCGCAAGCTACGCAACGAGCAGTTGCCGGTCTGCGCCACAGGGCAAGACTGGCCATAGAACCCGCAAGCCAGACGACGATTCCACTCAGGAATAGCCCAGCAATCATCGGGGAGAGACCTCGCTTTCCACTTCCCCGAGCATCTGAACTGCGTCCGCAAGGCTGCTTTGAATGTACTGGCGCATAATGTCCAAAACGTGCACCAGCACCGGATTTCGTATCGAGTAGAAGACCTGGTTGCCTTCCTTGCGGTTCACAACAATTTGGTGGCTTCTCAGGATTGCAAGGTGCTGCGAGAGATTCGCCTGTTCGAGGCCGAGCTTCTCCTGGATGGTCCCAGCGGATAGTTCCCCGTCGCGCAACACTTCAAGGATGGCGATGCGCGTGGGATGGGACAGAGCCTGGAAGATGCTGGCCTTGTATGTCCGCAGCGCCTCCTGCATGTTATTCAGTATATTCGATACTAAGAATATTCGCAATAGATTACATCTGAAGGATGCGCCCGCGCCGCTCGAGGCCCGGCCTATCGATGAGAAGGACTCGCCCGCCGGTTACCTTCTTGTCCAGTCCGAGACGGATCGCATCTTCAGGTAGGCAATCAGGTAGACACATCCGATCAGCCCTGCGGCGATCAGGACAGATAAGCCGGCCATTGTCCGATGACCTTTCTGAGCACGATCCTCGGTTGACCCAAACAGGCCAAAGCGCATTTCGAGGTCGATCTGCATCGATCGGTCCTGAGACGTCGTAGGCTCCGGAGGTGTGCCATCCAACCTCATCCACTGAAGAACTGGCGCAGCGCCGACATGGGGTTACTGATCCGGCATCAGTCAGCCCCAGCCATCTGTCTGCGGGTTTCGCGATGTCGTGCGTCGGCCGGTGCGCAAGAAGTGTGCCGAGAACGTGGAAGGCCACTCAGACGGAGAGCGGCCGGGGGGCGCCGTAGATCCGAGGCTTCCATCACTGAGGGCGCGGTCTTCCGTGGAGTCAACCGGGATGGCCGCGTTTCTGCGCTCGGCCCTGCATCACGATTCGATTGGAACGATCCTGGAACGCGCGGCGGCGCTGGCCGGTATCGATGCCACGAACTTTGCGGGACATAGCATGAGGGCGGGGATGGCGACCCAGGCCGCGATAAACGGCGCAGGGGAGTGTTTGATCGTGACGACCACTAGTCACAAATCGCGGCGCGTCTTGCGGCGTTCCATCGGTTCGGGCCGGCTGTTCCGCGAGAACGCGGCTGCCAATCTCGGGCTCTGATAGCTGAGGATCGCCACTCCTCAGACGTTGACCGGCAATCCGATTTCCATATCAGATCCGGCACCTGATGAGCTTGCCTGAGACTTCATCGCCTGCCTCTTTGGCTGGAGGCTCGGCTGGGCGCACGCTGGAGGTATGAAGATTCACGAATGCAACATCCATGTACCGTTCGCGGAGCTTCCTTTGCAAGTTCACTTCCTTCTCTGGTTGGGCGCGACAGCGGCAATCTCGACGCCAACCTGCGGGTAGCATTATTAGCGCTCTCGGTTGGCGGGAATCGCCCGTTGGCCATGGAATACCTGCGCCAATCTGCGGCCCACCAGCTCCGCACGACCCAACCCGTAAAGAACGCGACTGAGGAGGGCGTCCTTCTGCCGCTGGCGTATTGGAACCGAAAGCTGCGCTCGACCGCTGCCAAGTCTCTCATCCAAGGCGGGGTAGGCACGGCCCTCCATCTTGCGAGGATGTTGGCGCGTGTACCGCCGGGCAGACAACCATCCTGAACTCCGTGCTGGGGTGTTCCAAAAGGCCTTGGCAGGCTAATCGCCACACCGATGGTTCTGGCGCTCGATCGGACACAATCCGATGGAGCGGCGGGTAAACAGGAGCGGTCGAACGCGGAACACAAACGCACATCCGGATGCGAAAAGGGCCACAATGCGCTTTTGCCGGCAGCCTTCTAAAGCCTTCTGAGACGCCAGAACGTCCCCCCGGTTCCCGAAACGGGAAAACTCCGCGAATTTTCTTTGTGTTTGGCTTGTAGTAGTTGGAACCATGTTGTATTATTGTACCCGTGGAGCAGGAACCCGAAATCAATGCGGAAGACCTTGGGGCGATGGAGTTCTTCATCCTCGCGCTGGTTGGAAGGGTTGGCCTGAGATCGCTCTACGAACTCCGCCAGCAGGCCGGATTAGAGCCAGGCGGGATTCGCTCCGCAATGGGAACGCTTGAAACCGGGAAGCTGATCTCCCGCACTGACCCTGGGAAGCGGCGCCGCAGGGACCTGACTCTGACCTCGGCCGGGAGCGCACTCCTCGAGCAATCTTGGCAGCGCTGTCTCCGCGAGTATCCCGATGCCGATGCCGTCCTGCGGGCGGCATTCGTCGCCTTGGGCATGGGTAGCCCGGCTGCGGCAGCGACTTATCTGAACCATATGAGCCAATCGCGCCGGGAAAGGGCGCAACAAATGAAATACGAAGAAGAACGCCTGAAACGCTCCAATCCGGGGCCGCTTTCCAGCTACGCCTGGATGCGGATCTCCCACGAAGTTCATCGACGAGGCGCCGAAAGCGAAGCGTTCCTATCGATGAGCCGGTTCATCGAGGAGCGCTTCAATAACGATGCATACAACGCAAGGCAATGAGGAGCTACATCTGAGTGACAGTGCGGCCATAGGGCCGTACTTCGCCCCACAGCCAACATTGGATCCACATTTATCTCCACATGGGTCGAATCCAGACTGGCCTGACCGGCGTCAATTGCCGGGTTCTCTCTCGTTTCACCCTGCACAAGACTGCCGGGGCCGGTCAATCCAGCGCAAATGCAATCTGGGAGCTATACATTTTGACCAGACCTTTCACGGCGCGCCCGGGCAACTTCGCAGAGATAGGGCACAGGCTCGGTCAATGTTCCGGTCTCAAGGGCGGACCACGCCGGGCACCGGAGGCAATAGACGCGCGCCTCGCACGAGAGACAGACCTGCGAGACGGGCGGGGCCTCGTCAACGAAACGCTGCACATGTTCCCACGCGGCGCGGAAACCTGTCACAAGCGGACGCGCCGCCGGCTGCGGCAATTGGAGGCAAGCATTCATTTCTCCGGACGCAGTGACGAAGAACCCCGCCTTGCCGGCATGGCAACGGAAACCAGGGTTCTGGTCCAGGGACGATTCGCGGAGCGCGGCTTCGTTCCAATCAAGGGCGGAGGCGCGGTCAGCAGCTTCGAGAGCGACGGAGTCTTTGACGGATAGGCGGCAGTCTTCAATATCCGAAGGATGCCCGTCACGCCGCAGTTGAAGCAGCCATCCCGTCCTAAACGGAACGCCCCAATCGCGCGCCATTTGCCGTATGGCCTCCAGTTCGCCGACGTTCTGGCGGGTGATGGTGGTCTTCAATCCGAGGGGGATGCGATGTCGGAGAAGGGCTTCGATTCCGGCGAGACAGCGCGCGTAGCTGCCGGGGACGCCCGTGACCGCCTCATAGACGCCTTTGGTTGCGCCGTAGAGTGTGATTTCAGTGACACTGGGAGGAGCATCCGCAAGACGCCGCGCCGTGTCATCAGTGATGAGGGTGCCGTTGGTGTAAAGCGTCAGCATGAGACCCATGCGCGTGAGAGGCGTGTAAATCTCGAAAAAGTCCTTGCGCAGGAAGACTTCGCCTCCGGTGAGGAGCAGGAAGACCATCCCATTGTCGACAGCGTCTTGCGCAACTCTTAGCCACTCCGAGGCAGAGAGTTCCTTCGCCCATTGCACGCCGTCACTGGCGCCATGGCAGACATAGCACATTGAGCACGAGAGGTTGCAACGCTCCGTCAATTCAAACGCGCCGTTGACCGGCTGGCGGCGGGCGGCGGCGCGCCGGCTCAGTTCGGAGAGAAGAAGACCATAATCGGTGGGGAGCGGGAGCGTCATTCAATCACTCCCAATTGCGTCATTTCATCCAGGAAAGTCCGGGTATCGGAGCGGGCCCGCTCAAGAGCGACGTCAAAGCGTTCCACAAGGGCAATTGCCAGTTCATCGGGCGAGCAATCCCTGGCGAGCATCCCCCACAGGCAAGCTCCCGCGGCATTCAAAACCACAATGCCGTTGAGGTTCAGCACCTGGGAACCAAGGGGCACGAGGAGATTCTCTCCGCCCACATTCTGCATCAAGAAGCTATCCTTTCTTTTCAAGATTTTGCCTTTCTTCCGCTCTCCAAACGCTCCAACGCGCGTTTCTACCTCGCGCGCTCTTGGATTTCGTTGAGGTTCTGTGCTTGAAACACGTTCAAAGAAAGAGAAGCTGTACGGTATGCACCCGGCCGAGATTCTCAGATTCGTTCCCGGCAGTTCAGGCGACCCGCTGAGGTTGGAGTTTTGTTAGAAGGCATCGGAATCGGCGGCGCAACGAAACCCCGCTCCCTCGCTGTACCAATCGAGTCTGGCAGGTTGACGGTTCGCGGTCCAAAACATGAACTCGAAAGAGGGATCCCATTTCAACTTCCAAGGAAAACCCTTCACCACGATCCTGTCTGGGCGCGTGTCACCGCGATCCCGGTAGATTATTTCGTAACTTGTCGTTGTAAGTTGACAGACGTTCCCTGCCATGTCGGAGAGTCCGTAGGGGCTATCGTCGAATTGGCCCACTCGGCCTGTGCCGCCCTGGCTATTGCTGCCATTCACGCATTTGCCTTCTTGCCACTCGTTTCCCCAGGGGAAGAGCCTCCCGTCGATTCCGCGGGCTGCCTTCTCCCATTCGGGCTCGGTGGGCATACGGACTCCCGCCCATTTGCAATACTCCCAGGCGTCGTACAAACTGACATTCACGATTGGGTGGTCCAACTGCTCCCACGATGGGTCAAATTTCGGCGCGTCAGGTTGTTGGTGTCCTGTCTCGCTGCAAAACTTCATGTACTGGGCCACCGTCACCAGGTCCTTGTATATGAAGAAATCAGGGAGGGTGTTTGTTCTGTACGGATAATCCGAGTCGATCTTGTTTCCCATCCGGAAATCCCCATCGGGTATAAGAACCATCTCCGCTCCGTCGCGTGGGTTCTTCTTGGTCAAAAACGTAGGGCGCTCGGAGTCGGTTTCTTGTTTGGAATCGGCGGCAGGATCCGGAAGCAACGTAACGATCTCGGCTTCCGGCGGAAATACCGGCAGTGCAGGAAGGTTCAGAGAACCCGGGCGACCCGTATGTTCTCCGGCAGCCAAATAGATAAATATGGCGCTTGGGTTCGGCTCTTTGAGGCTGGTTATCACAAGCAGGCCGTTGTCCTTGCAAACCCACACCGGCTCATTGATATGGATTTCCAGATGCATGCGCCCGACAGTTTCCTCAGGCAATCCAAAACCGGGAAGCGATCGACCATTTGGTTCGCTCGGTTTCAGAAGGAGTGTTCCTGGCTCTTGCTGGCTCAAGTCGTAGCGCCAGCCATCTACTGCCAGTTGGAACCATCTAGACGATTTGCTCACTTTGACAATCGACCGCGAAGCGGTGCTTCTGGCCACACATTCAATGCTTGAGAGGGTTCCCTCTATGGACACCTCGATGTTTGTTCTTCCTATCGAATTCACCTTGACGCTCATGCCCGCTTCTCCTTGCAGCCAATTCGCCCCAGAGATGGTCAAATCTCGCCGCATGTAACAATGCGAGGGTTTGGGTTGGCGGCGTCTTAACAGGCAGCAAGTTCCGCAGAGGCTTTTCTCGAAGTGCGATCGGTCTTGCAACCCTCCGGGGCTACAGCAATACCAGCCTTCGTGTCCGCGCTTAGGCCCGGCAATAACGGCTCAACCAACTCACTCTGCTTATCCGTCAAAAGCGTCTGTCCCTGCTTCATGACACAAGATCAACAGCCAGCCCACCTCACTCGTAAGTCCCTGTCCTGAAACCGAACCCATCGATGAAACACGCTCCGGAACCTGTCTAAGCGGTCAGGAATGTGAACTTGCCTGCTTCCTGGAGCCCGCCTTGCTGTTGGGTCCCATGCTTGTGCGGCGTAGGGCCTTGCCATAGATGACAGCGGTTGCAGGCAGCTGCCCAGTCCCAGACGTCTATGAAGGGGAAACTTCACCACCGTCCGGTTTATCTCCAAAACCCGCCGATACGCAGGGCCAGTCATGGACAGGTGATTTATCCGCAGGCATTTTGAAACAAAACTTGGCCTGGGGGCCACGCCCCGCTGACCACTTCCTACAACTCTGAGCAATCAGCAAGCGCAACCCCCGCCCGCACCTTGCACTCCACAGGAGGAGCCCGGAACCAAAGATACAAGCGACAGAGTTTTTAGACCCTGTTCTGCCTCAAGAATCCTCAAAGCGCCCTGACGGTAATTCCCCCCAGCACAATAGGAATACGGCGTTCCACCTTATGATGTCAGTCTCCCGCACGATCCAGGGGGAGAGAGACAACCCTCTGCACAATAGGAATACGGCGATCCGCCCCGTGCTGTGATTTGTATCCCCTCTTCAAGCTTGAGGGATACAAAAATCCCTTTCGGCGGCTCGTAAGCCAACTTGCCGTTGTCCCCGTTTGTTCGTTCTTCGAGATGTGTTGCATTCACGGGTTTCTTCCTCCTCTTTCGTTTTCCCCATTTCTGCTCTTGCATGGCAAGCGGCAGACAACTCGGTTCGTGCCTTCGACAAACACGACCTCCGCCACAGCCCTCATGGAGTTCAGGCTCACCCGCAACGTTGCGTGGCTTTGCTTTTCAAGTGCGGCAAGTTTACCACAGTCCTGGGAAGCAAGAGCGAAGGGTCGCCTTGTGCTTGCACTGCCGGCGGATTGTGCGCAAGCGGCGTTTCCCGAAGCCTGCCGCGCACTTTCGGGGCCTGTTTGGTCTTGCTGCAAAGGTTCAAAATCGCGTATAAAGGAGGTAAATAAGCCCCGACGAATCCCTGGATTTTCCCAAACTTGCTCTGAGAACGGCCGGGCAGGCTCAAAGGGAATGTGTATCGGTTGCGCGAAGGGACCAGCATTTGCACCAACCTTGGGTGAGAAAGAGGAAGGCCTATGAGTCAAGGAACATCGAGCAACGCCAAGCCGCTGACAACAAATGAACACTTGATCCGCTGGGTGGAGAAGATGGCCGAGATGACGCAACCGGCCGCGATCCACTGGGTGGACGGAAGCCAGCAGGAGTACGACCGGCTGTGCGAGGACCTCGTCGCCGCGGGAACCTTTATCCGGCTGAACCAGGAGAAGTGGCCGGGATGTTTCTATGCGCGTTCCGACCCGCGCGATGTGGCGCGCGTGGAGGACCGGACGTTCATCTGCTCGCTCTCGAAAGACAATGCCGGTCCGACGAATAACTGGATCGATCCGTTCGAGATGCGCAAGAAGCTGAAGGAGCTGTTCACCGGCTGTATGCGCGGGCGAACGATGTATGTGCTGCCCTACAGCATGGGTCCGGTGGGCTCGCCGATGTCGCGGGTCGGGGTGCAACTGACGGACTCGCCCTATGTGGTGGTGAACATGCGCATCATGACGCGGATCGGGCTGCCGGTGCTGGCCGAGATCGACCGCGGTGAGGTGCGCGTGGTGCCGTGCATGCACTCGGTGGGCATGCCGCTCGATCCGGGACAGAAGGACGTGGCCTGGCCCTGTAACGACACCAAGTACATCGTGCATTTCCCCGAGGCGCGCGAGATCTGGAGCTACGGGTCGGGATACGGCGGCAACGCGCTGCTGGGCAAAAAGTGCTTTTCGCTGCGCATCGCTTCGAACATCGCGCGCGACGAAGGATGGATGGCCGAGCACATGCTGATCCTGGGCGTGGAATCGCCGCAGGGCGAGAAGACTTACGTAGCAGCGGCGTTCCCATCGGCGTGCGGCAAGACGAACCTGGCGATGATGGTGCCGCCCAAGGCGTTCAAGGGCTGGAAGGTGACGACCGTCGGCGACGACATCGCCTGGATCAGGCCGGACGCGAGCGGGCAACTGCGCGCCATCAACCCCGAGGCCGGATTCTTCGGCGTGGCGCCGGGAACCAGCGACAAGACCAACCCCAACGCCATTGCGACGCTGAGGCGGAACTCGATCTTTACGAACGTCGCGCTGACGCCGGATGGCGGCGTGTGGTGGGAGGGTATGACCGACGATCCGCCGGCCGAGTGCACGGACTGGCGCGGCCAGCGCTGGACGCCGGAGATCGCGAAGGAAACAGGGGCCAAGGCGGCGCATCCGAACGGGCGGTTCACGGCGCCGGCCAGCCAGTGTCCTTGCATCGATCCCGCATGGGAGGATCCGGAGGGAGTGCCGATCAGCGCGTTCATCTTTGGCGGGCGGCGCTCGACGACCATGCCGCTCGTCTTCCAGGCGTTCAACTGGAGCGCGGGCGTCTACGTGGGCGCGACCATGGGCTCGGAAACCACGGCGGCGGCGACTGGAGCTGTGGGCGTAGTGCGGCGCGATCCGATGGCCATGCTGCCCTTCTGCGGCTACCACATGGGCGATTATTTCCGGCACTGGATCAAGATGCAGCGCCCGTTGAGCTCGACGCCGCGCATCTTCCACGTGAACTGGTTCCGCAAGGGCGAGGACGGCAGTTTCCTCTGGCCGGGCTTCAGCGAAAACATGCGCATCCTGAAGTGGATCGTGGACCGGGTACACGGGCACGCGCAAGGCCGTGAGACGCCGATCGGCTGGATTCCGTACTACGAAGACATCGATTGGACGGGCCTGGCTCTTCCGCGCGAGCAGTTCGAGGAGATGCAGGTGGTGGACCGCGCCGCCTGGCGCAAGGAGATCCTCGGGCACGAGGAACTCTTCATCAATTTGCACGACCACCTGCCGCCGGAGATGATCTACCAGCGAGAGCTGCTGATCTGCAGACTATAGCGGCGGTAGGGACCAGACGGGAATGGGAGCCGGAAGACGGCTCTCATGCAGTTGTGCGCTCGACCGACGGACGGAAGCCGAGTTGCCGGAAGAAATCGCTGGCAATGGCCACGGTTTCGTCGCTGGTCGCCGGGGCCGCGCGCAGCAGAAGATCGGAGCTTGCGCCGGTTGTGAGGTCTTCGGGTGAGGCGGCGATGGCGATGCACTTGTCGGGTCGGTAGGTGCAAGCGGCCAGGTCGGCAATCGACAAGCGGGACGGCGTGGCGATGACCGTCCGCGGCGGCGCCATGCGGTCGAGAAGCCAGAGGATCTCGAGCTTCGATTCGAGCTCGTCGGGCACGCAGTCGATGACCAGATCGGCCTGGCGGACGGCATCCTCGATGGAGGAGACGAAGGCGACGGCGGGCAGAGCCTGCGGATTGAGCTCCTGGCGGATCGACTCACGGGCGTGATGGAGATTGCCGGGCATCACATCTTCCAACAGGACGCGGAAGCCGGCGCGGGCCGCGCCCATGGCGAGGCGGCGGCCGAGAGGTCCGGCTCCGATGATGGCGACAGTGGTCACAAAAGCAGGCGGCGCGTAAGGCTCACTTGGCGGCGAGAGCCGTGGCCACCTCTTCGGCGCTGGGGCGGGCGTGGAGCAGGTGCTCGGCCACGATGGCGCGCTCCTCGGCGGGCAGCGTGGGCACGGTCGCGAGCACGCGGCGCAGTGTGACTGCGACGTCGTCGATATAGTTCATCAGGCGGATGGCTTCTCCGGAAAGAGGCATGGTTCTCCTTTAGTGCAAGTCTCCGCTTCTTATTGTAGGGTGCGCGAGCGGGGTAGCGATGCAGCAAGTCAGCGGGCTGGCCCATCCCACGATTTAGCCAGATTCAAGAAGCAGATCCTTCGACTCCGCTGCGCTTCGCTCAGGACGAAAAGATTGGGCACGGGGTTCGTACACGACAGGAGAAGAATGCGCCGAGGCGCAGCGCGCCACGATTACGTCCTGACATGCGCCGGGCGGATGAAAGATACTGGGGGTACTCGCAGGGAGGGGTCGATCCGATCGTGGCGGACGAGCGGCGTTTGCGTAGGGATCTGGCGAAGGCGTTCGGCGCGCATCGCGCGGAGCTGGCCGCGGCGCTGTTTGAGGCACTGAAGGAGGCGGACGGATCGGCAGGATTCTTGCCGGAGCGGTTCGCCGAAGTTCACGAGTGGTGGCGGGCGGTGATGGAAACGGCCGTCGACCTTGCCGCGGAGTGGCAGGAGACGCCGGACGCGCTTCGCGAAGAGCAGTTTTCCGGGTGGATCACGAGGCTGAATCATCCGTCGATGCGGCCGGACGGTGCGGTGGCGTTCTCGGCGGGCAGAATCCTGGAGTGCGCAAAACCGCGATGGCTGGCGATCGTGAAAGGGACAGTTTCGGCGGAGACGGTGCGGAAGCTGGGCGAGGATTTGGACCGCGTGATCGCGCCCTTGCTGCGCCCGGCGCGCAAGACGCTGCGAGTGCTGTTCATTGGCGATTGCCTGATGGGCGAGGTGATGACCGGCGTGGCCGGGCCGTGTGCGCAGTCGGGCATCGGGATCGATCCTGTCTACCGCTACAGCGGCGCGCAGGTGGTTCTGCGAAACGAGATTCGCGAGCTTGGACAGAGCGCCTTCGACCTGGTTTTCTTCAGCCCGTTCTCCTACACATTCGTTCCGGAGTACGAGCAGATCCTGCGCTGGAATGCGGGATTGTGGCCGCGGACGAAATTCTTCGGCGTGCTGGACCGGATGCTGGAGGACGTGGCGCAGACGGTGCGCCTGCTGGCGGAACGGTTTGCCTGCCCGATAACTGTGCACAATTCCGCCGGCGTAGTGCAAACGTTCGGCTTCTGGACTGGCGTGGCGAAGAACCTGCTTTCACTGAGGAACCGGGTACAGGCGCGGCCGTTCATTGGGCAGAGAATGGAGCGGATTGCGGCCGATCCGGCGTTCGAAGGGCGCGTGCGCGTGATCGATGAAGCGGCGCTGCGGGCAAAGGCGGACGATTTTGCGCTCGGACGCGTGTTGTTTCACGGGAAAGTTCACCATCCGACGATGTTGAGCATCGAGCTGGCTCGGGGCGCGTATATGGAGGCGATTGCGACGGCGGCGCTGCTGACGGCGAGGAAGGTTGTGGTGTGCGACCTGGACAACACGCTGTGGAGGGGCGTGATTGGCGAGGGGCCGGTGGAGCACTTTGCCGAGCGCCAGAAGACGCTGAAGGGGCTGCGGAACAAGGGCGTGCTGCTCTCGATCGACTCGAAGAACGATCCGAAGAACGTGGATTTCTCCGGAGCGGTGCTGAGCATGAACGACTTTGTGGCTCCGCGCATCAACTGGGAGCCGAAGGTCAAGAACATGGCGAGCATCGTCGAGGAGCTGAACCTGAAGGAAAAGGACTTTGTCTTCATCGACGACCGGCCGGATGAGCTGGAGCGGATGCGGAATGCGTTTCCGGCGATGATCGTGCTGGACGCGAACGACGTGGCGACGTGGCGGCGGCTGGCTCACTGGGAGAAGCACCTGGCCGCGGATCAACTGGAGGACAGGACGCGCCTCTACCATGAGCGCACCGCGCGCGAGGAGTTCCTGACAAAGTCAGGCGGAGCGGCAGCGGGCCAGGAGGACGAGGCCGCGGCGCTCGGCAACTTGCAGCTCAGGGTGCGGATCGAGCAGGCGGCGCGGACGGCGGAGTTGAAGCGCGCCGTGGAACTCGTGAACCGGACGAATCAATTCAACCTGTGCGGGAGCCGCGTGACCTTGGCCGAGCTGGAGCGGAAACCGGGCGTGGAGCAGTGGGTGCTGACCGTGGCGGCGAAGGACAAGTTCGGCAGTATGGGCGTGGTGGGCGCGATGGTCGCGAGACGGAAGGCGGAGGGGATCGAGGTTCCGGTGTTCGTGCTGAGCTGCCGCGTGTTCGGGTTCGGAGTCGAATACGCGCTGCTGAACGCGGTGAGAGAGCTGGCCGAAGGCGATTGCCGACTGGTGGGCCGCTACAAAGAGACGCCGAACAACGGGCCGTGCCGCGAGTTTTATGCCAAGGCGGGGCTCAAGTGGGATGGAAGCGATTGGGTGGGAATGGTCGGCGATCTGAAGGCGACGCCGGAGTGGCTGACGGTGGAGAGCACGATAACCAGCGCTGCGGCTCGATAGCGGCGCGAACGAGAATCCTTCCCCAGAAGGTTGTGTGAAAATGTGGTGGCTTGCATCGATCGTGTTCGTGGGGTTGATCGAACTGTCCTGGATCCAAAGAGCGGAGCAGAGCGGACAGTGGAAGTGGTCGAGGTTCGCGTTGGCGCTTAGTTTTGGGGTCTTCGAATCATTCCTAATCGCCGCTCCGCTGTTTCTGGCGGATATGATCAACCCATATTTCCTGTGGGTAGCAATCCCGATGTGGGTATTGGCGGTCGTGCTGATGGTTAAGTTCGCCATTTGGGCGAAGCGGTGGACAGTTCCAGACAGCAAGGCGCTGCGCAAACCGGACCCGGGGCAGCGATAGAGACCGGACGAAGGCCAGCCGGCGATCGAGCGCGATGGCATGTTCGATAGGCGCCGGCTCCGATTCACTTCAATAAGCGCGGATGGTTGACTGCCGGCGATTTCCTACGGATGCTGCTCGATGGCGATCGAGAGGGCGGACGTGTTGCCGAAGGCGGCGAGGCCGATGAGGCTGGTGGCGACGCCGGAAAGCGATGCAGGAATGAATACGACCGAGCCGTCAATGGCGGAGGTGGCCGTGGAGGCTTGCGTTGAGAGAAGCACGCCCTGGGTGCAGATGGCCGGAGCTTCGCAGGGCGGCGACCACGCATAGAGAGCCTGGTAGAGCGCGACTGTGCCGCCCGCCATGGGCGCGCCGTCCATGTCGAGGAGGCGGAGGGCGATCTGGCTCGGCGTGGCGGAGGCGGCGAGGGTCTGGCTTGTGCCAGAGATCGCCTGGAGGTATGCGAACTCGGGCCGCGCACCATAGGCGGCGAAGGCGACACACTGGCTGGTTCCGTTGAGGCAGGCATTGATGGTGACGACCTGGCCCTCGGCGAGCGGGCCGACGGTGAGCGTGTTGGTGGCGATGCCGGCGGAGTTGGTCAGTGCGGAGGCCGAACCCTGCGGAACGATGCCGCCGCCGGAGGGAGCTTGCCAAGCGACGGTCTGGTTGGCCGCGGGAACGCCGCCGCTCAAAACCAGGGCCTGAACGGTCCAGTTGATGGTTGCACCGGCGGCAAGGGAGAGGCGAGACGAGAGGGACGAGAGGACGGGCGCCGTTCCGCCGGCGAATTGCGCCTGGAGGCTGGAGCCGTTGGTGAGTGAGGCGGTGACGATGGAACCCGTGCCGTCGGCCGCGGTGACGGCCATGGTGGCGCGGCCGTCGCCCGTGGCGGTGACGGAGCAGACGGGAAGGCCGCATCCGAGCGTAGCCGTGCCCGTCGTGACGGTGTAGATGACGGTGACTCCGCCGGCAGGCGCCAGCGTGGGCCCAAGCGCGGTGACGGTGAAGGGAAGCGGCACGCCGATGGGAACGGCGCCGGAGGGCGCGGTGACGAGAGTGAGCGCATCGCCTGTGCCGGAGTCGTAACTGACGCCGCCGGGGATGACCGCTGCCGCGTAGAACGTGGGCAGATCGTCGACCTCGACATCGACCGAGCCGGTGACGCCTGCCGCCGCGGGCGGAGCGATGGCGGTGATCTGGTTGGGTGCGATGCTGGTGACCAGCGCCGGCTGGCCGCCGACGAGCACCGTGTCGGCGAGACGAAAGCCCGAGCCTTGAATCGCGAAAGGCCCGCCGGAGGCCGGCAGGCGCGGGGGCGAAACGGTGTCCGCGTAGAGAAGCCAGCCGTTGTAAGCGTAGTCGGGGCGGCCGTCCCCGCGCAGGTCGGCGATGCCGATGCGCACGATGTCGTCGGCGGCGGTTGCGACGCGGAGCCAGGTTTCACCTGGTGCCAGCCCGTTGAGGCCGGGAGCCGCGCCGACGGGGGTCGAACCCATCGAGTCGAAGGCATCCCAAACCCCGATCGAGGGCAGCGCTTTGGAGTTCGAAGGCGCGCCGGACTCGTCGAGAGCCTGCGTGACGACGGTGAAGATCCGATTCGCGCGGACCGGGAAGGTGAACCAGTCGGTCTGGCCGACCTGGCTGAGGCGCCCGCACCAGAGGCCGCTGACGGGCATTGGGCGCGGCTCCGACTCGGAGCCAATGGCGTCGTCGAAGCCGGCGACCGGCGAACCGGAGGCCGTTACCGCAAGAGTTTGCGTGCTGCCGGCCGAGAGGTTCGGGAGCGTGATCGAGTTGAGCGTTCCGGAAGGCGTGACCTGGCCCTGCGCGTAAGGCCCCACCGAATTCTCGAGGATGTAGAGCGGATCGACGGCCTCGAAGGTGATCTCGTAGCCGGCCGAAGCGACGCCGGGCGGAAGCGGGATGCCGCTCAGGTCGAAAGCACCTTGCAGCGTGGGATCGTTCGAGCCCCAGTTCGTGAGCAGGTTGCCGCTGGAGTCGGCGAAGCCGGTGACCTGGTTGCCGTGGTTGCCGTTGAAGAGAGCGCCGGTGACGGCGGTGACAGTGTACTCGTAGAGCGGATTGCCGTTCGCGTCGAGCGGGCGCGCGACCACGTTGACCCCTTGCATTCCGTAGCCGGAGCGGAAGCTGACCGTGCCCTTGATGGAGACGGTGTTGGGCGCGGTGAGCTGCTTCGAGGGGAAGCTCGCGAGGTTGGCGGCGGTAATGGGATAGATGCGGTTGAGCGCGGCGATGTCGTCGTAGCGGAGAACATTGGGGTCGGGGATGCAGTCGCCGCCGGCCGCGCCGCAGTCGCCGCTCAAGGGCTGCATGACGGGCCAGCCCAGAGTACCGCCGGCCTCGCCGTTGTCCGGCGCGCCGGGGTTCACCTGCGAGTCATCGAGGCCGAGCACGCGGCCGAAGGCGCGTTCCAACTCGAAGCTCATCATCTCGAGAAGGCCGGAGCCGGTGGCGCAGCGGCCGTTGAGGACGATCGCCGCATGGGCGATCGTCGCGTCGGGGTTGATGTTGTCCAGCCAGACGAAAACGGAGTTGTTCTGGCAGGCGTCGGGCTGGCTGGCGCCCGTGCCGAAGATGGCGTCGATGACCGAGCCGTCGGCATCGAAGATCACGGCGAGGGGGTAGTTCGTGGCCGAGGGTGTCACGTCGGCGGGCGCGGTGATTGTGCCCGAGGAGGTGACCTGGATGTTCGAGCCGTTGACGTCTTCGTTGAGCGGGCCCTTGTCGGTGAGCGTGACGCCGGCGGTGGGCACGGCGCTCCAAAGGGCGGCGGCGGCATCGACCATTGCCGTGGCTTGCTGGTTGGTGACGGAACCCGACAGCGGGCCCTGGTCGACAAAGTAGTTGATCTGGCCGCGGGACCAGTGCACCGGAACGCCAAGAACCGCGGGATTGAAGTAGGTGACGCCGGAAACGAACTTCGGGCCGCCGGCGCGGGCGGACGCGGAAGTGAGAAGCAGCCCGAGGAGGACTGCGGCGAAGGGGTACGCGCGGCGGGGGAGCAGAACGAGACGCGTGGGCGCAAGAGGAGTGATGGGCACGGGATCCCCCAGACGGCAGAGATGGGGCAAGCGGGGGGCCAATGAGTTTTGCCAAAGATCAGGAAAATCCAATGTGGCGATTCCGCCCCGGATGAGAGCGTTTTAGGGAAGACGCGCGACCTTGAGCGTTTTTTGATGACCTCGGCGGCAGAGGAACGCGGGAGAGGCCGCGCCGCTCGGACTGGAAGATGAGACACACTTAACGTGGCCGATCGGAGATTGGAATTTCCCCATCTGGACCGCATGAAACCGCGCATCGGTGGGCTTCGCGAATTCGCCGCGCGGAATCGAAACCGGGAGCGGAATCATCTTATGTTTGATGGAACTTGGGCGCTGCCCGCCGCGCGGGGAGGCTCCTCCATCTACAATCGACACGAGACAAGCCATGACAGAGATTCGCGATACGGTAATTCTTGGTTCCGGCTGCGCCGGATTGACAGCGGCTATTTATGCCGCGCGAGCAGGGTTGAAGCCGCTGGTTCTGGAGGGCCACGAGCCGGGCGGACAGCTCTCGATCACCTCGCTGGTGGAGAACTTTCCGGGCTGGCCGGAGGGGGTTCAGGGGCCGGAGCTGATCGACAACATGAAGAAGCAGGCGGCGCGGTTTGGCGCCGAATTCAAGCTCGCGCATCTGGTGAGCGCGGATGTGGGCGCGCACCCGATCCGGCTGCACACTTCGGAGGGGGAGATTCCGACGCGTACGCTGATCGTGGCCTCGGGCGCGAGCGCGCGCTGGCTGGGACTGCCCAGCGAACAGGCGCTGATCGGCCACGGCGTATCGAGCTGCGCCACATGCGACGGATTTTTCTTCCGCGAAAAGGAGATCGCGGTGGTAGGCGGCGGCGACTCGGCGATGGAGGAGGCAATGTTCCTGACGCGCTTCGCTTCCAAGGTGACGCTGCTGCACCGGCGCGACGCCTTCCGCGCGTCGAAGATCATGCTGGAGCGCGCCATGGCGCATCCCAAGATCGAGCTGCGGACGAACACTGTCGTCGAGGAAGTACTGGGCGTCGATGAGAAGGAAGTGAAGGGCCTGCGCCTGCGCGATGTGAAGAGCGGCGAGCGGTGCGATCTGGCGGTGAGCGGGTTGTTCCTCGGCATCGGGCACGAGCCCAACACGAAGATGTTCGCCGGGCAAATCGATCTGGACGAAGACGGATACATCAAAACGGTGAACAACGTGTTTACGACCAAGAACGGCGCGGTTGTGCCGGGCGTGTATGCCTGCGGCGACGTGCAGGACCGGCGGTACCGGCAGGCCATCACAGCGGCCGGATCGGGGTGCATGGCGGCGCTCGAGGCGGAGAAGTATTTGGAAGAACGCGGACATTGAAGTTCGCTGGCCGGGCGATGGCGGCACTCAAGGAAAATCTCGAGAGACTGGAAGAGGCGATCAGCGCGGCGTGCCGTGAGGCGGGCCGTGCCCGCGGCGAGGTCGAGCTGATGGCGGTGTCGAAGATGTTTCCGGTGGAGGCGATCGCCGAGGCCGCGGCGCTCGGGCTGACGCTGTTCGGTGAGAATCGCGTGCAGGAGTTCGCATCGAAGGCGCTGCGCGCGGCGGAGCTTTGGACGAAAGCGGTGCAGCCGCCGCCGCGCGTTCATCTCATCGGCCACTTGCAGTCGAACAAGGCGGCGAAGGCGGCGGAGATCTTCGACGGGATCGACTCGCTCGATTCGGTGCGGCTCGGCGAGCGGTTGAACGAGGCCGCAGGTAAGTTGGGCAAGCGGCTGCCGGTGTTGATCGAGGTCAAGTTGAGCCCGGAGGAGACCAAGGCAGGCATCGATCCGGAATCGGACGAGGCGGCGCAACTGTTGGAGCGGCTGCCGGATTGGCCGTACCTGGAGGCTCGCGGGCTGATGACGATTGCGCCGTGGGGCGGGTCGGAGGACGTGACGCGAGCGTGCTTTCGCAGCCTGCGAACGCTGCGCGACCAATGGGCCGCGGCGCATCCGAAACTGAATCTGGGCGTGCTGTCGATGGGGATGAGCGGGGACTTCGCGCTGGCGATCGAAGAGGGGGCGACGCGCATTCGCATCGGGACGGGTCTGTTTGGTACGCGCGCCCCGCGGACGGAGCGCGACTGATGCTGCGCGCGGCGGAAGAGGGAGTCACGCTCGCGGTGCGGGCGCAGCCGGGCGCGAAGAAGACGGCGATCGTGGGGTCTACGGCGAGGGGTCGGGCGCGCAACTCAAGATTGCCGTGCACGCGCCGCCGATCGAAGGGCGCGCGAACGAGGCGTTGATCGCGTATCTCGCCGAGACATTCGGCGTGGCGAGGGGCGCCGTCGAGCTCAAGTCCGGCGAATTATCGCGGAGTAAGGTCTTTCTGCTTCGAGGCGTGACGATGGCGCGGGCGACGGCGGTGCTGGCGCAGAAGGTTGAGTTTTGATTCAGTGTCCTGGCGCGGACTGGCGCTGCAACTCCGCGCGGAAAGCCTGCTCCCGGTCTGCGATATAGGCTTTGTAACCGGCGGGATCGATGAAGGCATCGCGGTCGCCGGCCTTCCACCGCGCGTACTTCTCGGACAGACCGAAATAGGACCCATGCGCGCCAAGGAAGATGTCGCAGGGCAGGCTTTTGAGCACCGCAAAGCCATGTTCGTAGTCTGCCGCGATCTGCGGATAGGCATTGTTGCCGACCAGCTTATAGCCGTCGTTCACATTCGGGCTGCCGACGATGACGACGTGCAGAATGCGGCCGCTCTCGGTCCCGGCAGGTCCCGGTTCGTCGAGGGTCCAGGTAGTGGTTCCCTTGGTGTGGCCGGCCGTGAGATGCGCGGTGAGCACCGCGCTGCCAAGCCGGACCGTGTCGCCGTCGTGCAGGACGCGATCGACATGCGTCGGCGGAAAGCGCATGAGCTCCTCCGCGCCGTACTGAAAGTCGGCCCTGCCGCCGGACTCGACGACCGGGACATCGGCATCCATGACGTAGTACTTGGCTCCGGTGAGGTGAACGACGCTCGCGCTGCCCGCGCAGTGGTCGTTGTGCGCGTGGCTGACAAGCAGGATCTTGATATCGCTGAAGCGGAAGCCGAGAGTCTCGACGCTCTTTTCGATCAGCGGCACCGAGGCTTCAAGGCTCGAATTGATGAGGATAAGCCCCTGCGGCGTGGCGATGAGGTATGAGGCGAGCTCTGCGCTGCCCACGTAGTAGAGATTGCCCGCGATGCGGAAGGGCGGAAACGGCTTGGTCCAGTCCGTCGGGTACTGAGTAAGGAGTGGAATGGCAGATGCGAACGAAACCAGAACCGCGATACGAGCGGCGAATCTTGCGATGAATTTCATATCTGCTCTCGGGATGCAACGTGAAGAGTAAGTGCCTCGATGGCGCGCTCGAGATGCACGCCGCGCGAGCCTTTGACGAGGACCAGGTCGCCAGGGCGGAGGTTTTCGATGAGCCACTGGCCGGCTGTGCCGGCATCGCGCAGAAATACGGCCGGAACTCCGCCAGCGCAGGCAGCGGTGGCCAGGTGTTCGGCGTTGCCCTGCACCGCGACGACGAGGTCCAGGCCAGCCTCGGCGGCGGTGCGGCCGCAGGCGATGTGCAGCGCGGGGCCCTGGTCGCCCATTTCGAGCATCTCGCCCGCGATCAGGATGCGGCGGCCCTTGGCGGGGCGGACAGCGAGCGTGTGGATCATGGAGCGCAGCGCTTCGGGATTGGAATTGTAGCTGTCGTTGAGGATTGTGGAGCCGCCGATTTCGAGGATCTCACCGCGCTTGTCCCCCGCGGTGAGCGTCGAAAGCGCGGCCACCGCCGCGTCGAGCTCGATTCCCGCTTCGAGGGCAACAGCCAGCCCCGCCAGCGCATTCAGAGCGTTATGCGCGCCGAGCATCTGCAGAGTGAAACTGCCTTCGCGTTCACCGGCACGAAACGCGACGTGAAGCCCGTCGAGGTCTTCGCTGACGGAGAGGATGCGTGGGTCGGCGCAGGGGCCGCTGCCGAAGTAGACGACGCGGCCGGGAAAATCGCGGCCAAACTGCGCGGCGTAGGTGTCGTCGCAGTTGAGGAAGGCGACGCCGGTCGAGGGAAGGGCGGCGATCAGTTCGAACTTTGCGCGCGCAATACCCGCCTGCCCCTCGGGAAAGAACTCGATGTGCGCCGTGCCCACGTTTGTGACCACTCCCCAATCGGGCAAAGCTATGCGCGCCAGCGCGGCAATCTCACCGGAGTGATTCATTCCCATTTCGACGACGGCAAATTCGTGCTCCGGCATCAGGCGGAGCAGTTGCAGGGGCAGCCCAAAGTGGTTATTGAGATTGCCCTGGGATTTGAGGACGCAGAACTTTGCGCCGAGGGCCGCGGCGATGGCCTCTTTGGTCGTGGTCTTGCCGGCGGAGCCGGTGATGGCCACAATGCGGCGGCCCCATTGGCGGCGCACATGAGTGGCCAGCGCTTGCAGCGCGAGGAGCGGGTCCTCGGCGATGAGCAGCGGATGGGCAAGCACGGCATCGGGCAGGGAAGCGGCGCGCGCACGCGAGACGACAGCGGCGACGGCTCCGCGCCCGAAGGCGCCGGGAAGGAAATCGTGGCCGTCGTGACGCTCGCCGCGAACGGCAAAGAACAGCTCTCCGGCCGCGACGGTGCGCGAGTCGATGGAGTAGCCGGTTGCCACGAGCGCGCCGGCATTGGGCACACTAGCCGGCGTCTCGAGCACCGCGGCGGCGCCCATCGCTGCTTCTGCGAGCGAGAGGTTCATTGCCCTTCACCATAGCCCAATTCGCGCAGGATGGAAAGCGCAATCCCGGCGTCGTCAAAGGGAATGGTGCGATGGGCGAGGATCTGCTCCTTCTCGTGGCCTTTGCCGGCAATGAGAACGACGTCGCCTGGTTTGGCGGCCTGAAGCGCGAGGCGGATGGCCGAGGCGCGATCGACCTCGACGGTGTAGGCGACGCTGGAGGACTGCAGGCCGGGCTCGATCTCGGCCAGGATGGCGGCGGGATCTTCGGAGCGGGGATTGTCGCTGGTGGCGACGACGAAGTCGCTGCCTTGGCCCGCGGCGAGGCCCATCTTGGGGCGCTTGGTGCGGTCGCGGTCGCCTCCGCAGCCGAAAACGGTGATGACGCGCTTGCCGGTCTGCGCGGTCATCTGGCGGGCGAGCGCGGTCAGGTTGCGCAGCGCGTCGTCAGTGTGGGCGTAGTCGACGATAACGGTGAACGGCTGGCCCGCGGCGACTGGCTGAAAGCGGCCGGGCACGGGATGAAGCGAGGGAACCGCGGCGGCGAGATCGCGGAATGCAACGCCGCGGGCGTGAGCGGCGGTGAAGGCTGCCAGCAGGTTGAGGATGTTGACTTCGCCGGCGAGACGCGAGTCGAGGCGGGCCGAGCCGGCCGGCGTCTCGAGATCGATTGCCGCGCCGGAGGGCGTGAGGCGAAAGGTCGAGGCGCGCCAATCGCCTTTGCCGATGCCGTAGGTGCGAACCTCGGCGCCGGCGCTAAGCGCTGCCGCGGCAAGCTCTTCGGCGCGCGGATCGTGGGCGTTGATGACGGCAACACGCGGCGGCGGATAGACCGTGCCGTCGAAGAGCAGCCGCTTGGCGGCGAAGTAATTCTCCATCGTCTGGTGATAGTCGAGATGGTCGCGGGTGAGGTTGGTGAATACCGCGACGTCGAAGGGAATGCCGATCATGCGGCCCTGGTCGAGGGCGTGGCTTGAGACCTCGGTGACGAGTTCGCCGGCTCCGCGCGCGACACCCTCGGCCATCAATTCGTACAGGTCGCGCGATTCGGGCGTGGTGTGGATGGAGGGGCGCGTTTCTCCGGCGACATGGTACTCGATGGTGCCGATGAGGACCGTGGAGCGGGCCGCGGAGTTGAGGAGCGATTCGGTGAGGAACGCGGTCGTCGTCTTGCCATTGGTGCCGGTGATGCCGGTGGCGGCGAGGGCGCGCTCGGGATGGCCGAAGAAGGCGGAGGAGGCTTCGGCCAGCGCGCGGCGGCCGTGCTCGACGTGAAGGACCGGCAGGCCGGGCTGGTAGACCGTGAGATGGTCGAATGTCTGTGCGGAGTCGGTGATGACGCCGAGCGCGCCGGCTGCGATGGCCTTTTCGACAAAGCGATTGCCGTCGGTCGAGCCGCCCTTCATGGCGACGAAGACCGCGCCGGGGCGGATGCGCCGCGAGTCGTATTCGATTCCGGCGATGGACGCGTCGGAGCTGCCGGCGGAGCCGATGGCTGTGATTTCGGAGATGAGTTCGTTCCAGTTCATCCTGGGGTCGATTGTAGATTGCGGCGGCGCGCGTCCGCTGCTCCAGCGATCGGACTACCGTGCGCAGCGGACAACGATCTTGGTTCCCGGCGGGACCATGACGCCGGGAGCAGGGACTTGCTCTCGCGCTCTTCCGCTGCCGACGATCTCCGCCTCGAGGCCGCTGGCGGCCGACTCTTCAATCACCTGGCGCACGGGCAGCCCGAGGAGCGAAGGCACGCGGATCTGGCCGGAATCGGAAACAACGACGCTTTGATTCGACTGCGGAGCGGCGGGCTTCGTTTGCTGCCCTGCGGGCGTAGACGGCGGAGCGGCTGCCTTGCCAGACGAAGGAGTAGCCTGCGAGCTCGATGCCGAGCCGGCGGCCGGGGCCGATGACGCGGAGGCAGCAACGGCCGGCTGCGAAGGCGCGGCGCGCTGCGGATCGTCGCTGGGCAGATCGTTGGCCGCTTCGTAGAGAGCCCGGATGTCCTGGCCCTGCGACGATGCGTCGTCCTCGGTGATGGGAGCGTCCTTCTTCGAAGAGGGATTCACCGGGCGCATGTCGATGTCGTGCGGCACGCCTAGATACTCGAGGACCTGCTGCGCCACGTCGGCGAAGACCGGGGCGGAGACCGCGGTGCCGTAGTAGTCGCCCTTCGGCGAATCGATGACGATGGCGACGGAGATGACGGGATTGTTCACCGGCGCGAAGCCGGCGAACGAAGCGATATGCATGGTCTTCGAATAGGTATGCGTAACGGGGTCGATCTTCTGCGCGGTGCCGGTCTTGCCGCCGGAGGAGTAGCCGTTGAGCTGCGCCGGCCTGCCGGTGCCGAACAGGACCACGCCCTCCATCATCTTGCGCATCTCGGCCGCGGCCAGCGTGCCAATGACGCGATGCGCGCCTTGGGGAAGGGGATCGGGCAGCTCGGAGGAGAGCTGTGTGGTGCGGGTTTCGGCGGCCTCGACGACCTGACCCGTTCTTTGAGGGGCGGCGGATGGCGCTGGCGCGTGAGTTGCATCGGCCTGTTGCGCGGGGTTCGCGACCGGGACCGTCTGATCGGGCATCAGGATATGGGGCGGCAGATAGATGCCGCCGTTGGCGATCGTCGAGACCATCGTCACCAGTTGAAGCGGAGTCACGGCGATCTCCTGGCCGATGGCGATGGAGCCGATGGACGAAGGGCCCCAGCGCTTGACCGGCCGGAGCAAGCCGCGCGTCTCGCCGGGCAGCTCGACGTTGGAGCGCAAGCCGAAACCGAAGTCGCGAATGTACTGATAGAAACGGTCGGGGCCGACCTTAAGCGCGAGCTTGACGGCGGCCACGTCGCTGGACTTGGCGAGGGCCGTTGCGACGGTGACCTTGCCGAGGCCGCGATCGCTCTTGTCGTCGTGAATGACGCGGCCGGCGAGCGCGATCTGTCCGCCCTGGCAGTCGATGGTGTCGTCCGGCGTGGCCACGCGCTGATCCATCGCGGCGGAGTAGGTGACGAGCTTGAAAGTGGAGCCCGGCTCGTAAACGTCGCTCACCGCGTGGTCGCGGAGCAGGCCGGGCGTTGTGTGGCGGAATTGGTTGGGATCGAAGGTGGGCCGGATGGCGAGAGCGAGAATCTGCCCGCTGTGCACGTCCTGCACAACGACTGTGCCGCTGACGGCCTGCGATTTCTCCATCGCATGATCGAGCGCGCGCTCGGCCAGGAACTGAATGTTCTCGTCGACGGTGAGGACGAGATTGCGGCCGGGCTCGGCTCGTGCTCGGTTGAGCCGAGCACCTTGCGATGCGCGTCGAGCGCGGTGTTCATGATGCCGGCACGGCCGTGCAGGTCGGAGTCGAACTTCTCTTCCAGACCGCCCAGGCCGTCGTCGTCGACGCCCACGTAACCCAGGACCTGCGCGGCGAGCTGATCGTCGGGATAGAAGCGCTGGAACTCCTTCTGAAAGTAGATGCCCCGGATGTTCTGGGATTTGACGGCGGCGGCGACCTGCGGAGTGACGCGGCGCGCGATCCAGGCGAAATTGCGGCCATCGTTGAGGCGAGCGGCGATCTGCTCCTCGGTGGTGAGCGAATCGGCCGGATCGGTGTGAACTAGCGCGGCCAGAGTGCGCGCGACCGTCGGCTTGTCGGCGATCTGCGTGGGGTCGGTGTAGATGGAGTCCGCCAGAACGGTCATGGCCAGCTCGCGCATGTTGCGGTCGTAGAGAACGCCGCGGCGCGGAGCCACCTGGAAGACGCGCTGCTGCTGCTTTTGTGCGCGCTCCACGAAGTCCTTGTGGCGCACGATCTGGAGCCAGAACAGACGCGTCCCGATGGCGCAGGCCCATGCCAGAAAGAAAAGGCAGACGATGAAGAAGCGCGCCTGCTTGAGCGGCACGCCCTTCGGCCTTTGGGAACGGCTGCGGATGCTTTCGACGGTAGTCGGCATGTCGATCGGGCCCCGGAGCGGCGGTTATTGCGCGGTGGGCGCCGCGGGAGCGATCTGCGCGAGCGTGGGAACTCCGGCCGCAGGACGCATGTCGGCGTGGACCACCTGGCCAGGCTGCGGCTCGGCGAGGCCGTACTGGCGGGCCATTTGATCGATGCGGATGGGTTGGGTGAGTTCGGCTTCGCTCAGGCGCAACTGGCGGTTGTCTTCGCGCAACTGCTCGAGTGTCTGCTTCTCGCTCTCCACGCGGTAGCTGTTCTCGATGGCGTAAAAATGCTGCAGGCCATAGAACATGACGAGAGAGAAGAGCACGGCGACGGCGGCCGAAAACACGCGCATCTCGCGGGCCAGCGCGGGATCGGCGGCCCGGACCAGGCGCGAGTTGTCGAAGTGCTTGGGGAAAAAGAACTCCGGTGTGCGCACGCGGCGGCGGCGCTGCGCCTGCGAGGCCCATAACTGAGCGTTGTGCTCGACGATTCTGGCGCCCCAGCCGCGGCCGGTCTCGAAATAGGTTGTCACACATGCCGCCATTTCGGTTCTCCTTGCCTCTCTGTCTATGTCCGTTCCGCTGCCCTGAGCTTGGCGCTGCGCGAGCGCGGGTTGCGATCGGTCTCTTCTTCGTCCGCGGTCACAGGCTTCTTCGTCAGGACCTTCCAGATTCCCTGCTGCACCCCTTCCCGGATGCGGTCTTTCGCGATGCGATCTTCGAGACTATGAAAACTGATGACCACGAGCCGTGCCGAGGACTTAAGCAAGTTTGGTGCGGCCTCGAACAAAGCCTGAATTTCGTCCAACTCCCGATTGACGAAGATGCGCAACGCCTGAAATGTTCTGGTAGCCGGGTGAATCTGCCCGAACTTTTTCGGCGGTACGGCCGATGCTATAACCCGTGCTAACTGCCCGGTTGTAGCGATCGGCCGATTCCGCACGATTGCTCTGGCGACTGTCCGCGACCTCCTTTCCTCACCGTATGTATAGATAAGATCCGCCAGCTCGCGCTCGCTCATCTCATCTACCACTTGTTTGGCGGTCGGTCCCGAGCGCGTATCCATGCGCATATCGAGATCTCCGTCCGCCTGAAAACTGAACCCTCTGCGCGCCTCGTCGAATTGCAGGCTGCTCACGCCGAAGTCAGCGAGCAAACCGTCGATCGAGGCCGGCCGAACATGCTCGGCGATGCGGCTGAACGCTTCGCCGATCAAACTCACTTGCGGCGCCTGGCTGCCCAACTCCTCGCAAACCCGCATCAGACGGGTTCGGGCGAGGTCGAGGGCCTCGGGATCGCGGTCGAAGCCGATCAGACGACCTGCGGGTCCCAAATTCCGGACGATGCCTTCGGCATGGCCGGCCAGGCCCAGCGTGCAGTCGACGTAAGTTCCGCCGGGGCGCACGCGAAGAAAATCCAATGCAACTTCGTAAAGAACCGGCACATGACGTGCTTGCTGCGTCATGCGTTCCCCTCAGGGAATTCCTGCCCCGACCCGGGGCTTCAACACATCTGAAACGCGATCCAAATCCGCATCCGTCACCGCGCTGGCGGAAAGCGTCTCGGCCAGCAACTGGAGGTTGGTGACCTCCAGGTAGGTGATCTTGCCCATCACCAGAACCTCGCCCTCGAGCTTGGCCGCGCCGCGCAAAATCCTGGGAAGCGAAAGCCGGGCCTGCCGGTCAATCTCCACCTGCTGGCCGTAGTAGCTGGTGAAGTTCAAGTACTTCTTCACCACGGGGTCGGTGTTGTATTCCGCCAGGCGGGCTTCCCGCTTCTCCCATTCCTGAAGCGGCCAGATTTCGGCGCTCTTGCCGTTGGGACTGGTGATGTAAAACTGCTTGATGTTCGCGGCCACAACGAGCTTCTCGAAGTCGGTGGGGAGCTTCAGCCTTCCCTCGGTGATCTTGGCTTCGTAGCTGCCGCGAAACATATCGATGCCTCTCAGCGGGCCGGGCGGCGAATCGCCGGCGCCGGCTGCGCTCCGCAGAAATACCCCGCTGCCGCGTTAGCCAAGGTGGTTCCGAAGCGGCCGGCGGGAACGAATTCCGTTGCAAGGGGAGTGAAGGCGAGTAGACTGTCTCCGGAAGCGAATGCGCGCCGGAAAGAGGAGGAGGCGGCAAACTGTCTGGGAACCGAATTTCCAGATAGATCCGAACCGCTCCGATTTACTCCGTTCAGCTCCATGGGGTCGATAGTACCCCCGAACCCGCCATCCGCCAAGCAAAAAAACGGTGGAAAGTGCAGGAAAATCAAGCCTTGGGCGCGAAAGCCGACTAATAGAGGAACATTTTTAGGCAACCACAAGATATGGGGTTTACTGCTTTGATTCCGCGAGCAGGCCCATGTGGACAGGTGCGCCGGAGTGTGATAGGGGAAGAAAAGGCGAAAAACAGGGAACAGGGAACAGGGAACAGGGAACAGGGAACAGGGAACAGGGAACAGGGAACAGAGATCAGAGAACAGAGATCAGAGAACAGAGATCAGAGAACAGAGATCAGAGAACAGAGATCAGAGAACAGAGATCAGAGAACAGAGATCAGAGAACAGAGAACAGAGATCAGAGAACAGAGAACAGAGAACAGAGAACAGAGAACAGGGATCAGGGATCAGCGGCGAAGAGCCAGCTTCTAGCTTCTAGCTGCTAGCCCCTAGCTTCTCGGCCCAAGCCGCGGACGTGAGGACACGACTGAGGGAACGGGGCAAGGGACAACGGATGACCTGGAGGTGCATGGAATCGCGGGCGGAACCCGACGCAAAAAACGGCGCATTTTGAGAAAAGCGAAAGCGACGACCTGCAGGTGGAGAAATCGGGTGGTTTTGTGACCTGCAGGTCGCCGGAAACAAAAAAAAGTGTCGCATCTCGGGTGAACATTGCAGATTAATTCGAAGAAATGGCTAGTGTGGAAGGTAGGGAGCAGGGATCAGAGATCAGGGATCAGGGAACAAGGGGACGAGGGAACAGAAGGACGGAGGGAGAGATGGGCAGGATGGAGAGTGAAGAGAGGGCATCGGCGCGGGAGAGGCTGGACCGGGATCAGTGGCACTTTCAGATTGCAGCCAAGAGGACGGGGCTGCATCCGCAGTGGCTGAGGAAGGTGCGGCAGGCTCTGGGGGTGCACGCGACGGAGATCGCGCGGAGATTGGAGGTGAACGCGTCGGTGATTTACCGGCTGGAGAAGAGCGAGGACCGGAAATCGGTCAGCCTGAGAGCGATGGAGAAGGCGGCGGGGGCAATGGACTGCCGGGTGGTGTACGCGATCGTGCCGCGCGGGGGAATGACGCTGATGAAGCTGGCGGAGCGGCAGGCGTGGAGGAGAAAACTGGAGAAGGGCGAGGGGTAGCAGCGGAGTTGGCGGAGTCAGAGAAACGGGGAGCGAGAAAAGAGGGAGCGAGGGAGCAGGTCAGCGCGTCAATGAGGGTCAGATGGAAAGCCGCTCTAGGTCAACTGGAACACAAAATCGTGCTCGACATTCGCCGCCCGGCGAGTTGGTCTAAACGCGCTTGTTTCGCGAGGGCGTATTGTTGAGGTGACTCCCGCGTGAAGAGCACGAACTTTGTGCGACTTGATCCCTGTTCTTAGGCTTTCACTGAGGCCGGCGAGCAGCTCCAGCTTTGAGAGTTTGGCCCCTCCGATGCGAATGACGATGGTGCTTTTGTCCGCGAGAAGTGGCGCGACGCCGCGCCATGCTTCCTGTATGAACTTCCAGTAGTCAGCGACATTCGTATAACGGTCATCCTTATTCTTGCGAATCTCTGGGTATGGTTTCCCCCCTAAGAACCACAATCTCAACCATTGATCCTCTGAATAGTCTGTCGTATCCAGATACGGCGGAGACGTGACAACGAGCCTCACCGTTCCCTTCAGTTCAGCGAACTCCGCACCGACTCTGCGTACGTCGCAATGGCTAACGCGGCCTTTGCTGCTTGCTGGGGGAAGACGGTACCTGAAGGCAACCGCTTTTCTCAGCGTTGAAAACACGTCCCGAAATGGTGCAACAAGGCCGCGTTCCTTCCACCAGCGAATCGAATACTCAGGTTTCGTGCTAATTGTGCGGGGCATCCTGTTGCTTAGACACAAATCGGTTCTGTGAGACTCGCCATGCAGAATCCCAAGCATCACCGCTGTGAGAAAACAATCAACGGAGCTTCTCTTCCACTTGAGCGCGCTTCTCGCGAACAGGAGTTGGGCAAGCGTGTCGGGATGGAAGCACGCAGAAAAAAACGGAGCCGGCGATTCCGTAATCGTGGACGATTGGTTGTATTGCTCCTCCAGATCATCGAGCCGAGACAAGAGGCGCTGCAACGTTGGCGCAGTTGCCTTTGCCCTCGCCACGCAAGCAGCAACGGGGTTAATGTCCGAGCCGGCCGCATCTCTTCCGCGAAGAAGGCTCTCAAACACCGTTGTACCCCGTCCGCAGAATGGATCAAAAACGAGATCGCCTGGAGACGTATAAGTGAGCAATTGTTGCTCGACAAACTGTTCGGGAAACATCGCAAAGTAGGGGCAGATTGAGTGAAATGGATGGCGGTTGATCATGCCGCTGCCCTCGCTATGGTCAGGGCCTCGCGATTCCAGTTATTTAGCCGTTCAATGCCTTCATTGCGTTCGTGATCATTGGCTTGAGCCAAACGGCGGGCGACGGCTGCGACAATTCGCAGCCGGTCGAGCACGAGTCCAAAACTCTCTTCTCGATGCCTCGCTTCGTCCCGGGCAACCAGCTCGAATTCCGCGTCGGGCCTACCTTCGCACCGATGGTGTTGAGGAAACGGGATGAACATCGCAGGAACATAGTGTACGGTTGGGCTCGAAGTGAACCACTCTCTCAGGAAAGTTTGCGCGTGTGAGAGAACTGATTTTTCATGCCAATCGTTCCCAGAAGCAACTTGACCAATTAGAACGAGCCTTCCGGCGCGGAGATCGGGGAAATCTCGCCACGCGATAACATCGATGCCGGCGTCCTTCTCTCTTCCGTTCGACCATAATGGGACGGTCGCAAGCGGTTTCCCTGCCCGCATCCTCTCAGCAACAATTCGAAGTGCCTGAAGGAAGGTCGTGCCGTCCGGTCGGGGCCATCCAAAAGAATGTACGTCGCCTCCGACCACATCGGCGGCTGCTTCTGAGGCGAGCCACTGGAAGTGATTCGGCATTACTTGAGCAAGCCTCTCGACCTCGGCTCCGTCTATCGCCTTGTCCCGAATGGCGCTGACCAGAAGGCAAAATACATAGCAGGAGCGAGCAGCTGAGTCGAGCGCATCGCCGCTCTGCTGCTTGAGCGAAAGGCGCCAACGCTCACCCCTACCGTGAAGTTCAAATGGATAATATGCGCCGAGGATTTCTGCGCGAAATTGTAATTCGTCGAGAACTGCATCAGCATACGCTGCCCGATCATCCTCAAGAATCTCCTCTTCCAACTCTTCGCCGGTAGCGTTGTCAAGGTCGAGCGTCCCGCGCTTTTCTTCACCGAGCAAGTCAAGTATGCCCAGAAGATCACCTCTGGAAGCGACGTAGCGAGGCGAGGACAAGCAAGACACTTCGATCCAATCAGCCGATGTGCTCCGCGTATCGTTTGGCAGTGGGCTGTTAATTGGCATCTCCTTCGTCCCCTTCTTCAGCGCGTGTCTTTGCCGTCTTCATCGCACCATGTAACGACAGGACCGTTCTTCGCAGGTTGTCGCCGGCACTCATCAAGTCCGCTCGGCCATCGTAGTTCCCGACCAGTCTTAGGGTGTCCTCAGCCTGCTTGATCGTAAGCATCAGGCTTTTGCTGAACTGAATGCTCTTGTCTTCGATCTGGCTGTAGGCAAGTTCGAGGCTTCGTGTGGACTCAAGCATGGTCCGGGCGGTGTCGTTTCCCAGCACCTCGATTAGCCGATTGAGATCGGGGAACTGCGAACCGATTACAGTGGGTTCGTTCCGCTGCCCATAAAGCCACGACATGAAATGCTGCAGCTCGTTGACCCTTGTCTGCGGCACTGGATTGGTCGGGAGGACCGAGGAAATATCGTTTTCCGGCAACCCGAGGTACCTGCGCACGTTTGGGCGGGCCAGGGCAGTGTAAAGATGCGAGAACGAGAAGGACTTCTTGGTCGTAGCTTCGCGCTCAAATCCCTGGGCAGCACTTTGCTGGAGCACATTCCAGCCATTGACGATGCGTACAACGGTGTTGTGATTGTCACCGAGACGCTTGCTTATTTGGGCAATGTCGCCGGTTTCTCGATACCACTCTGCCGCGTACTTCGCCTTTGCCAACGCATCCCACTTGAAAGGGCCATTGATATGCTTAAAGCCGATGAAGTCACGCGCCTCGTTGCGCGACTGAACCTTACGAACCCTGACCCAGGCTGGCATCGCACTTGGACTTAAGAGGGTTGGGACATGGACGCCGTAATTCTGCCGCAACGTCGGATTGGCAATCAGACGCAGTGCAGCCAGCCTACGATTCCCTTCAAGCACGACGTCGTCATGCCCTGAAACATCGTCGTGCCTCAGAACGATGAGCGGCTCGTAGTCCATCCAGCCGGAGGTGGCGATTGACTGCACCAACTCGTTTACGTCCGCGTTTTCGTGGAGGTACTCGAGCACATCGTCTTCGCCAGCGAAGTTCTCATCAAGAACGCGGGGATTTCTCAAATCCAGACGAAGTGCGTCGGGGTGCATCCATTCGTCTTGCGTTGGAGGCATTGGTGGTGTAGTGCTCATTGCTTTCCTCCGCGTGCGTTTCTCTGGGCGCTTTTTTGCGTTGCTATCCAGTGGTCGATGTCTGTTCTGAGGAATCTCCAGGCTCCAGCGACCTTGAAGCCGGGCAGGTCTGCGCGTTGGGCGAGTCGATACACCGTCTTGCTGTCGACGGCGAGCATGAACGCCACTTCTTTGACCGTCAGTGATTGGTTCGTTGCGGTATTCATTTCAGGCGTTTTAGAGATTATAGGGCAAACCAGTACATTGTGGTCCATAGAATTCCAAGGTGGTCAAGGGGGCAGTGAACAGTTGGACATCGAACAACGCTCAAATCTACTCCCATCCAGATCAGTACCCACAAATGAATTGGTCCCCACAGGCCGGCTAGGCTTGGGCTGAGTGTTCGGTTGTGCGCGGCTTCGCCGCGGACTTTGTTTTTCGATTGGGTGGGCGGCGGGTTGCGGCACGGCTGGAAGCCATGCCCTGATACAAGACCGCCGGCGGAGTTGGAGAGACAGGGAACAGGGAACAGAGAACAGAGAACAGAGAACAGAGAACAGGAAACAGGGAACAGGAGACCAAGGGAGCAAGGGAGCAAGGGAACAAGGGAACGAGAAGGCAGGGACTAGGGACGAGGGACGAGGGAGCAGGGGGTAGGCAATCGGGAATAGAAAGGCAGCGGCGCAACCCGCTCCGTGTCCGCGCGCGAGTTGCTGGGGAATCCGACTTAGTTGGCCAGGAACATAGGAGCTATTGCAAGATCGGCTCGAGTTGGTGCAGGGCCTTGACGGCTCCGTCGCCGTCGCCAAGCTGGACGCTGATGAAGAGGGATATCCAGGACGCCCGTCCCGTTGCGAAGGCAGGTGAGTGCGAAAGGCGCCAGGTACTTCCAATGAAGTTCCAGCCACCCGATTGCAGCTTTGCCGCATCCGGCAGCATGTCCCTCTCAGCTTCGAGTGCGGCAGCCTTGTTTCCCGCGCCCCACTGGCAGGCGAGCGTAAGGGTGTCGAGAATAGCGGTTCCATCAGGCGACAGGTGAACTTCCGCCAGAGGCGCGGCCTGTTCCAGACATTGATTGAAACGAGCAGCCGCGAGCTCGGCGTTTACGAGCGCCATCTGCATCATGGACCAGGGTTGGAGAGAATCGGAGTGCTTGAGGGTGTTGGCAGCATCCTGCTCAAGCTGCACTGCTTGATCGAAGAGAGCGTCTGATTGGTCGGGATTGGCGAACTCGGCTTGCTCGATCAATGCGTCGCCGAGGTAGCCCTCGATGTTGAACCAGGTTTCCAGGTCGACGGCCGGGGTGAAAATTTGGAGGGCATTGCGAAAGGCCTGCACCGCCTGGCCGAGCAGAGCGGCGGCCTGTTCCCCTTTGCTGTGCTCGCCCTCGTCCTTGAGCGCACCGCCCAGGTTATATTGCGTGGTGGCCCAGCCTTGGGGCTGGACGGCTTCAGTGCTGACCTCGAGAGTGTTGCGGTAGGCCTGGACCGCCTGATCGAGCAAGGCGATGGCTTTGTCTCCGGTGGAGAACTGGCTCTCATATTTGAGAGCGAGCCCGAGGTTGTTTTGGGTTTCGGCCCACTGCTGGGGCAGGTCGGCCTTGGTTCGCACCTCGAGAGCTTTCCGGTAGGCCTGCACAGCTTGATCGAGAAGCGGGAGCGCCTTATCCTCGCTGGCGCCGTTGGTTTGCGCAACCAATGCATAGCCGAGGCCGCTTTCTGCCGTAGCCCAGTACTGTGGAAAGTCGGCTTTGGTGAAGACCTCGAGAGCTTTCTGGTATGCGTCGACCGCCCGCGCGAAGAAGGCGCCGGCTTTGTCTTCGCCAGCGTGTTCTCCCTCGGCAACGAGAGCATTCGCGAGATTGTTTTCCGTTCGTGCCCAGCCCTGAGGCAGGTCGGCTTTGGAGCACACCTCAAGCGCCTGCTGGAAGGCGTCTACTGCCTGATCCAGCAGGGCGCCTGCCTTGTCTCCCGCAGCGCGTTTGCCCTCGTGGAAGAGCGCGCCTCCGAGGTTACTCTGCGTGGTTGCCCACTCCTGAGGGAAACCAGCTCTGGTGTTGACTTCAAGCACACTTTTGTAGGCCTGTACGGCCTGATCGAACAGGGCTATCGCCTGGTCTCCGCTGGTGCGTTCGCCCTCATCCTCAAGCGCGCCGGCGAGGTTATTTTCCGTGGTGGCCCAGTCCTCGGGCAGATCGACCCTGGTGCGCACCTGGAGCGCGCTGCGGTAGGCCTCGACCGCCTCATCGAGCAATTGAATGGCCTTGTCGCCGCCGGCGCGCTCCCCCTCATCCTCCAATGCAAGGCCGAGGTTGTTTTGCGTTTGGGCCCAGTCCTGAGGCAGGTCTGTTTTGGTGTAAACCTTGAGTGCGTTCCGAAAGGCCTGAGCCGCCCGATCGAGCAAGCCCGGCGCCTTGTCTCCGCCAGCCCGCACGCCTTCATCCCACAGCGCAAGGCCGAGGCTGTTTTCCATCCTGCCCCAGTCCTGGGGCAGATCGGCCTCGGTGTAGACCTGAAGCGCTTTCCCGTAGGCCTGGATCGCCTGATCGAGCAGTGTGGCGGCCTTATCGCCGCTGGCGCGCTCTCCTTCCGACATCAGCGCACCGCCGAGCTCGCCCTCGGTCCCAGCCCATTCCTGGGGCAGATCGGCCTGAGTTTGCACTTCGAGCGCATTGTTGTAGGCCTCGACCGCCTGGTCAAACAGGGCCATGGCCTTGTCTCCAGCGGCGCGCTCGCCCTCACGCTCCAGTGTGTTTCCGAGGTTGTGCTGGGTCCATGCCCATTGCTTGGGAAGGTCGGCCCTGGTGTAAACCTGCAGGGCACTCTGGTATGCGCGCACTGCCTGATCGAGCAGGGCCATTCCATTCGCGCCGCTTTTGCTGTCGCCCTCAAATTTCAGAGCGCCGCCGAGGTTATTCTGCACCATGCCCCATTCCTGGGGTTGATCGGCTTTGGAGACGATGGCGAGTGCGTCCTGGAAAGCGTGGACCGCCTGATCGGCCAGGGCAATCGCCTTTTCCCCGCTGCCGCGTGTTGCCTCATCCAGCAGCGCCATCCCGCGGTTGTTCTGTACTGTGCTCCATTCCTGGGGCTGATCGGCTTTGGTATAGACCTGAAGCACGTTTTCGTAGGCCTGAGCCGCCTGACCGAGCAGGGCCATCGCCTGGTCCCCACCCGCGCGGACACCCTCAGCCTCCAACGCGGTGCCGAGGCTGTTCTGGGCCGAGGCCGCTTCCTCGCGGTCCCCCAATTCGGCGTATTCGCTTGCCAAGGACTGAAAATCGCCGGCGGATTGGGCCAGCAGCGTGCGGCTCTGATCTGCCGGAGCGATCTGGCCCTCCTGCCAGCGTGCGTTGGCCACCGCCGAAGCCGCCTGCAGCCACAGGTCGTGGAAGCCCTTGTCGTCAGGATGCTTTTTGTATTCCGCCTCGATGGCTGCCTCAGCGCTTTCAAGCGTCTGCGTGGCCTGGTGGTACTGGAGGTTGAGCTGATACGCGCCGGCGGCCTGCTGGCTGTGGTCGAGGAGCTGCTGCAACGTGCTTCGCTGCTTGCTAAGAAGCGCCTGCTGCGCGGCTTGGAGGGCCTTGACTTGTGCCTCAAGGGCCTGCTCCTGCGTATCCTCGGCGTTGTTCTCCTGGCGGTCCGCGTCGCTGGCTTGGGTGAACAATTGCGCGGCTTCGGCGTAGTGTTTGAGTGCGAGTTCGGCCAGAGCCTTCTGCTCGGCCGTAGCCTGTCCGGACCGCTTTTCGATTCCCTCGGCCCATTGCTGGACTTGGCCGTCGGCCTGGGCGGCGGAGAAGCCGTTGGCTTGTGCCCACTCGGCAATTGCAGCGCCAAGCTCTGGCTTCTGGTTCTGCACCGCAGCAGCGTTCTGCTTGAGCGCGGCGACTTGCTTCTGAAGGCGGCTCACCTGCAACAGCGTCCGGTGAAGCATGGCCTCGATCTGCGCCGGTCCCAGCAGCGCGGGCGAGCCCTTGGGCAGCAGGTCGACGGTGACCGTGGCGGGAAGCGCGGGCAGTTGGCCGTCGGCCGGCTGATAGATCGCCAGATCGGTTGCGCCGGTTATCTCGATCCGGAAGCCGCCGCTCGGAGTCGCGTCGCCGGACACAACGAGCAGCGCCTGGCCCTGGGAGTTGGTGACTTGCTGGGCGTCGGTGATGAGCACCGAATTCTCGAGATAGCGCAGCGAGACGCGGACCGCCTTGACCGGCAGCGGCGGCTGGGACACGGCGTTGACCACGGTCGCGGTTATGGTCTGCTGCGCCGGGGTCTTCTGCGCCACAGCTACGGTGGCTGCACAGCTAAGGCACAGCAGCAGAACCACCCATGAAACCTGAGCTTTCATGCGGACCTCCGACGGGCCGAGTCCGATTGGTTTTGGATGAGAAGCGTTGATGACTGGGAATTATATCCGAAACTCGGCCTGCGACGGCTCGTGGATGTGGGCGGCGGGTTACGGCACGGCTGAAGCCAGGCCCCGATACAAGACTTCCGGGCGGAGTTGGAGGAACAGGGAGCGAGGGAGCGAAGCAGCGAGTCGGCAAGTCAGCAGGTCAACGGGTCGGCGGTAATGGTTCCCAGGTCCCTAAGGGGGACCTGGGGCACCCGCGACGGTGGTGCGGCGGAAAAGCGGGTTGGGGCGCTGGTGGCCGGGAAGCAGGAGACGGGGCGGGAGCCGTTGCTGGAAGGGCGTTCGCCGGTAAGAATCCCCGGTTCTCTCGGCGAAGCGATGAATTGCGGGGCGCGGGGAAAGAGTTTGTCCCCGCGAAATTTCGAGTGGGTTCATCGCGAACGCGCTTCAAGCCCCGCCTTCGGACGAAGCATTCGGAACCTTGACATCAGAACACGATGGGCGTCTACTGAATTGTTGGTTGTGGTGAAGGAGTTCACCCTTAACCGCTGTCCATTCCAATCGGCCGGACAGATGATGACTCCTGACAGGGAATCCTGTCGCGGAGCCCGGTCCCGGCAGCGATCCCTGAATAAAATTCAAGGAGCTTGGTTCCATGGCGACTGCATGGGCCTTCTCGGCTTTGCGGGCGGGATTGGCATTCATCGCGAAGCTGCTCGCGATGGGGTTCAATGTTTCAACTTCGCTATCCACGCGCGGTGGAAGAAGTCCGTTCAGGCACTTCCGCTTGAAGGCGACCACGGTGGATGTCTGAGTCGCCCCCAGATCGAGCCGCTGCTTCGGACGGAGGGACCGGAATGAAGGACGCGGAGAAGCTCAACGAAGCTCAACAACGGCGCTTGTACGCAAGCTGTCAGTACATCGATGGGCTTCTCTGCGACATCGAACAGGCCTTTCATCAGGCCGATTCGTTGTCCCCGTTCCCGCGCTATATCGTCGACCTCACTCCGGCGGAGATCGCCCAACTTGAAGACCGCATCCGCCGGATTCGCGAGCGACTTCTCCAAACGCTCTCATGGCAGGACATGCGGCCCGAGGTTCCAGAAATTCCAACCACCCGGGTTGTCCTCACGAGCCTTGCCTTCATCGACATCGCAATTGAGGAATTAAGCCCCCAATACTTGCGGGGATGCGGGGCAGTCCCTGAAGGCGCGATCGAAGGGCTGAATCGCGTCATTCGCGATCTTCGTTCCGTCACGCGTGGAATGGAACGCCATTTGCGCGTGCAGATGACCGCTCAATCGTCTGGGAGCAATGAAGGAAATCCGATCCGTTCGTCGGGAAGGTGTCCGGTCAAAGGCGTAATGAAAGATGCAGGAACACAGGAATAGTTCGACAGCGCAGGATTCCGGCGGCCTTCCGGATGAGACGCCCGTGCCGATCGACGGCTCCTCGCGTCTGTTGCGGCTCGGCAGTCTGGCACGGGAACTTGGGGCCGAGCCTGTCGCCGAGGAAGCACGGGAGCTCGCTGCGCGGATCTCCGAAGGCCGCTTCTATGTAGCCTGTGTCGGCCAGTTTAAGCGCGGCAAATCCACCCTGCTCAACGCCCTGGTTGGCCAGGCAGTTGTCCCCACGGGGTTTGTTCCGGTCACCGCAGTGCCGACGGTGATCCGGTTTGGCGGCGAACCTCGCGCGCGCGTTCGCATGAGGGACGGCTCCTGGCAGGACGTTGCCCTCACCGCCCTGAAGGAATATGTCACCGAAGAATTCAACCCCGAAAACAAAAAGGCCCTGGACGGCGCGGAAGTCTTCGTGCCCAGCCCTTTGTTGTCCTCCGGCATGTGTTTTGTCGACACGCCGGGCTTGGGCTCGGTCTTCACCGGAAACACGGCCACCACGCAGGCATTCATCCCTCACATCGATGCGGCATTGGTCGTGGTCGGAGCCGATCCGCCCATTGCCGGCGAGGAGTTGGCGCTGGTGGAGGCCATTGGCAGGCAGGTTCGGGACTTGATCCTGGTCATCAATAAGGCCGACCGGACCAGCGATCCGGAGCGCGCGGCGGCGGCCAGGTTTACGCGCAAGGTTCTCGAAAAGCGGCTGCACCGCCCCATGGGCGAGGTCTTCGAGGTGAGCGCCGCGGAGCGCATGGAACACCGCGGCCCGTTGCGCGATTGGGAAAAACTGCTGGCGTGCTTGCAGAGCCTCGTCGAAGACTCGGGCACAAATCTCGTTCGCGCCGCTGGCGATCGCGGGCTCCAGCGCTTGAGCGAGCAATTGCTCGTCACGATCGGCGAGGACCGCGACGCGCTTCTGCGCCCAGTCGAAGAATCCGCGCGGCGCATCGCGCTCATGAAGGAAACCATCGGCGAGGCAGAACGCTCCATGCGCGAGCTGGGTTTCCTGTTTATGGCGGAGCAGCACCGGGTCTCCGACCTCTTCGTCGAACGGCGCCAGCGCTTCTTCCGTTCCGCCTGGGCGGAATCGGAAGCCGAATTCGGTCGCGAGCTACCCTCCCTGCCCCTCGGCCTTGGCCCGCATTATCGGCGCCGCCTGATGCGCCTCGCTCAGGAGATCTCACGCCGCAAGGTCATGCCCTGGCTCAAGCCCGAGCAGGAGGAGGGCGAGCGCCAATATCGCGCCGTCGCCGCTCGCTTTGTCGAGATGGGAAACGACTTTCTGAAAAGGCTCGCCGGCGCGGGCCTCGGCGAACTCACGCGGATGCCCCACGCGCTCGATCCCGAGAAAGGCTTCCGCGTCCGCTCCAGGTTCGCATTCGAGAGCTTCATCGGGACCGCGGAACCGCCGTCGCCGCTGCGCTGGCTCGCCGACGTCTTTTTGCCGTTCGTGGGCGGACGCAAATGGATCGCGAACGATGCCCGGGAATTTCTGCACCATCTTCTGGAAGTGAACAGCGCGCGCGTGCAAAACGATGTTCTCAATCGCATTCAGGAAAGCCGCGACCGCCTGGAGGTGGAAATTCGCAAGCTGCTGCATGAAGTCAGCCGCATTGCGGAGCAGGCGCTGGACCGGGCGCGGAAAGTCAAAGAAGACGGAGAGCCCGCCGTGCAGTCGGCAATCGAGCGACTCAACCAGTTGGAGCGGGATGTTTCGGCGCTCGTGTAATTCAGTTCAGCCGCGGGACGGAAAAGGCAAAGGGAACTGCCTGAGCAGGATATGAGCGCCGCCGCCCATCGCGAACCGAGTGCCGCGCGGCCCGAGAAAGACGGGCAGACGCATTCGATTGACGCGCTTACCCAACGCGAACCGACGCTTGAGTATTTGAGGTGCGTTGGGCGCGAGGAGGAATTGGGCCGGCTCCGGGACCAGGCCAGGATTCGCAAATCGTTGCTGGTCTTTGGACCCGAGGGCGTGGGCAAATCCCGTCTGCTGCGCGCCTTCGTCGAGAAGCAAACGTTCGCGCTTTACGTCGAGCAGATGCGATTGCCGCGCGAATTTGTTCTCGCCTTGCTCCAGGCGTTGTATTCCGCGGACCACAACATAATAGTTCCCGGAAACCTCGCCGCTCTCTCCACAACTTCCTTGAAGGGCATCGTCCACGCGGCGCTCGATGCTCATCCCTTTTTGATGGTTCTCGACCATCTCGAGGCGCCGTCCCGCGCCGTCACGGGGATGGTCAAGGATCTGCATTACTACGGGCGCACTCCCGCGATCTTCGCATCGCGGTCGCCGCACATGGAGGATATCGGCGCGCTTCGGCCGTTCTGCGCGAGCAAGTCGGAGCGCCTGGAGCTAAGAAACCTGCCGCCCAAAATCGCTTTGGAATTCGCGCGACGCGAAGCGGAGAGGATTGAACTCGGCGCTTCCAATCTGGACGCAATCCTCCCGTTGCTTGTTGAGTGGAGCGATGGGAACCCCGGAGCCATCCTCCACATTTTGAAAATGGCTCGATTTCCGCAGTACAGAGCGGGCGGCCAAATCAAAGCGCACATCCTGTACATCGACTATCGTATGGGACGCCGTTCGTGAAGTTCGATCGGTTTCAGGCTCAGGACACGAGTGCAGAGAATCCGAAGTTCGCCGACGAGCACCCGCGGAGTTGGCGGAGGACGCTCACGGTTGCAGGAGCGGCTGGAGTTTTTGGAGGGCGGCGGCGATGGCCGCGGAGTCGCCGCTCTGGAGGGCGGTGAACAAGGCGATCCAGGAGTCGCGGCTGGCATCGAAAGCCGGCGAACGGGAAAGGAAGTAGGAGACCGAAGCAACGTCGGTGAGTGTGGTTTTCGCGGGAAGGGGCTTGGCGAGGAGCGTTTTGGCGGTCGACAAGGCCGAAGCTTTGTCCTTGACGCCCCAGGCACAGGCGAGCTTCAACGCGTCGCGAACCAGGCCCTGGTAAGGGGCCACGGCGTCATCGGTGAGCAGGGCATCCTGCTGGAGGCACTGGCCGAAATCGCCGCTGACGAGGTTGAGCATGACGACACCCATTTGCGCCGAGGCCCAGAACTGGGGCAGACCGGGTTTGGTGAGAACCTGGAGCGCGTTTTGAAAGGCCTGATCGGACTGGTTGAATAGCGCGGACGCCTTGTCCGAATCGACGTGTTCACCCTCCAGCATCAGCGCACTGGCCAGACCCACTTGCGTTGCCGCCCACTGCTGGGGCAGATCGGCCCTGGTGAAGACGGTGAGCACGTTCTGGTAGGCGTCGACGGCCTGAGCGAGGGCGGCCGCGGCCTTGTCGGCGGTGGCGCGCTCGCCTTCGAGCGTGAGTGCACTGGCGAGGCCCATTTGCGCGGAAGCCCATTGTTGGACCAGATTGCTGCCGTTGTAGACCTGGAGCGCGTTGCGGTAGGCTTGCGCCGCCTGATCGAGCAAGGCGACGGCGTTGTCGCCGGAGGAATTGACGGCTTGAAAGGTCAGCGCGTTGCCCAGGAGAAGCTGCGTCGAGGCCCAGGGCTGAACCAGGTTGTCCTGGGAATAGACCTGAAGGGCGTTGCGGAGGGCGTCGACGGCCCGATCGAGCAGGGACGCTGTGTTGGCGCCGCCGGAGAGGTAACTTTCAGCGATGAGCGCGTTGGCCAGGCTGATCTCGGTCTGAGCCCAGTCCTGGGGCACATCGGCCTGCGTGCGGACCTGAAGCGCCAGTTGGAAGGCCTGGACAGCCTGATCGAGCAAGGAAACCGCCTGGTCCCTGGCCGTGCGCAAGCCGAGGGTGGAGAGGGCGACTCCGAGGCTGTTCTGGGCTTGAGCCCACTCGCGGGGCTGATCGGTTTTGGTATAGACCTGGAGCACGTTCCTGAATGCCTGGGTTGCCTGAAGGAGCAAAGGCACGGCTTGGTCGGGGCCGGTGCGCACGCCCTCATTGAGCAGTGCGCCGCCGAGATTCAATTGCGACTCGGCCCAGTCCTGGGGCATGACAGCTCTGGTGCGCACCTCGAGAGCGGCCTGGTCGGCCGCGACCGCCTGATCGAACAAGGCGGTGGCCTGATCGCCGCTGACGCGCATGCCTTCTTCAAGGAGCGTGGCGCTGAGATTGTTTTCCGCCGCGGCCCAATCCTCGGGCGTATTGGCTTTGCTGTAGAAGGTCAACGCATTGCGATAGGCCTGCGCGGCCTGATCGAAGAGGGGCATGGCTTTGTCGCTGGCGACGCGCTCGCCCTCGGCATCGATCACGATTGCGAAGTTGCACTGAGCCGCGGCGGCCTCGTCGCGGTCGCCGATGTTGGCATACGCGCTGGCCAGCGACTGAAAGCCGTCCGCAGCTTGAGCCAGCAGAGGAAGACTTTGATCCGCGGGAGCTACCTGGCCTTCCTGCCAACGCGCGCCGGCAACATCCCACTCCGCCTGCAACCACAGGGCCTCGAAGCCGGCGTCGGAATGGGCCTTGTATTCGGCCTGAGCAGTGGTCTCGGCGCTTTCGAGCGCCAGCGTTGCCTGGTGATACTGCAAGCTGAGCTGATCGGCGCCGGCGGCCTGTTCGCTGTGATCGATCAACTGGCGCAGGGAGGCGAGCTGCTTGGCGAGGAGGGCCTGCTGGGCTTCCTGCAGGGCCTTGATCTGTGCCGCGAGGGCTTGCTCCTGCGAGTCTTCGGCGCTGACTTCCTGGCGGTCGGCGGCGCTGGCCTCATTGAACAGTTGCGCGGCAGCGGCAAAGTGCTTGAGCGCGAATTCGGCGAGGCCCTGCTGGTCTTTGGTGGCCGATCCCGACTGCTTCTCGATTGCCTGGGCCCATTGCTGGACTTGGCCGTCGGCCTTGGCGGCGGAGAAGCCGTTGGCCTGAGCCCAGTCGGCGATGGCGGTGCCGAGATCCGGCTGGTTCTGCGCCTGCGCGGCCTGGGCCTTCATCGCGGTCACTTGCTTTTGCAGACTGTTCACCTGCAAGAGCGTGCGATGCAGCATGGCCTCGATCTGCGACGGGCCGAGCAGCGCCGCCGAGCCTTTGGGCAGCAGGTTGATGGTGACCGTGGCGGGAAGCGCGGACAACTGGCCGTCGGCGGGCTGGTAGACGACCAGATCGCCCGCTCCGGTGATCTCGATGTGCAGGTTGCCGCGCTGGGCCACGTCGCCGGACACCACCAGCAGCGCCTGGCCCTGGGTGTTGGTGACTTGCTGGGCGTCGGTGATCAACACCGAATTCTCGAGATAGCGCAGCGAAACGCGGACCGCCTTGACCGGCAGCGGCGGCTGGGACAGCGCATTGACCACGGTGGCGGTTACGCTTTGCTGCGGAGCGGGCTTCTGGGCGGCGGCAGCGAGCGCGAAAGACAAGCCCAGCAGCAAGAGAAACGAGGATCGGAGACTTTTTCTCATGGGGCTCCTCAGAGGGAAGCGCGTGCCGAAATTTGGATAGAAGTCTAGCACGCGCTGCCGGTGCGACGTTCGATCTGGGGGATTCGGGGCGAGGCGGTTTGGACGGCAAGCGAAGGGGCGAGTCAGCAAGGGAGCGGGACAGCGGGGGTCATTGCTCGACGCCGAGCTTGTGGGCGGCATCGGCCCAGGCGGCATCGATGGTCTGCTGATAGGGCTGTTCGAAGTTGACCGGGGCGCTGCCCAGCAGATGGCCCTTGGCATCGATGATTTCGCACTGCGGCATCTCCGCGGCCTTCCAATGCTCGTGGGCCGTGGGATGGACCGCCTTGACTCGCTTCTCGTTGCTCATTGCCGGACTCCGAACTCGAACTGCATCCTAGCGATTGCCTGCGTCCCCGGACAGAACCGCGCATGCAGCCTGGGCGCGTTACGGCGCCAGGCCGAACGACCTCCGAGGCGCGGCCGCGGGCTTCCGACTCAGGGCCACGGACTCCAGGCGCAACGGCGGAGGGAGATTCTGCTGCGATTCGGTTGACTCTATGGTAATCGATTCCGGGAGAGTTGCCGCGCGGCCGAAGCGGCGAATCACGGGATCTTGTCCATGTCCTCGGGAAAGGGTTGAAGCGCGTTAGAGGAAACAGACAATTGGTCGCCCCCGTAGCCGTTTTTGCGAAAACGCAGTTGAATGAAGTTTCGCTTGGGCTGGGGCAGGCTCAGGTCGTACCGGCCTTGCGCGTCGGTGAGCACGGACTGCCGTACAGCGTTGCCGTCCATCACATCCACCTCGACGCCAGGAATTGGCATCCTCGTCGCGCGATCCGTCACTTCGCCCTGGAACTTCCAGGGCGGAGGCGGGCGGAGCGCGATCCAGAGGGCGAGGCCGAGCAGGACGGCGGCGAGCGCGGCAAGAGCCGCCAGGAGCTTGCGCCGGCGCGGCAAAGGCCAGCCCAGCGCGGTGCTGAGCTGCGCGGCCACCTGGGCGGGATCGGCGGCGGTGATGCCCTGCACCTCGAGCATGGCGGGAAGCGGCGTCGAGTCGAGCAGCCAGGGAAGGACCGGCTTGTGCATGGCTTCGGCGCGGGAGTACTCGAAGGTGATGTACTCGGAGCTGCGCGTGTTTTGGGACCAGCAGAGCACGAGCGCGCGCGATGCGGCGATGGAGCGCTCCAGGCGGCGCTTCCATTGCTCGCCGGGGTCGATCGACTGCACATCGAAGAAGACGCGGTAGCCGCGGCGGCGCAACTCTTCGCGCAGAGGCGCGACGCGCTCGGTGTCGGCGCGGGAGTAGCTGAAGAAGACGTCGTATCTGGCCATGGGCATCGAGTCTATTGTTGCAGGATTGGGTCAGGTTGGCGCAAGGCCGTGGTCATGGCGGCGCCGTCGCCGTTCTGGGCGGCGGTAAACAGGGCGATCCAGGAGCGCAATCCGGCGCCGCCGATTCCTGAATCGAGCCAGGCGGTGCGGCTGGCGGTTTTGCCTGCTTGCGGAGCAGAGCAAAGGGGACATATATTGGAAGGAACAGTTATGTCTATGGATCGCAAAGGCGGGCAGGCGAGCATCGCGATGACGATAAGGGACACCGCCAGCCTCGCCATTAGCCTCCTGCTGCTGGGCCTTATCAAGGTCCCCGGCTGAGGCTGACTCAATGGGATTTGAGAGGCCATCAGCGGGGAGACCGCCGGTGGCCTTAATTTTTTGTGGCAGGAGAAGGAAGAATGCTGAAAGATCCGAGCACCAAATACAGGCCGGTGGCCGATTTCCGGCTGGAGGACAGGCGCTGGCCATCAAAGAGAATCGAAAAGGCGCCCGCGTGGTGCAGCGTGGACCTGCGCGACGGCAACCAGGCGCTGGTGGAACCGATGGACAGCGCGCGCAAGCTGCGCATGTTCGAGCTGCTGGCGGGCTGCGGCTTCAAGGAGATCGAAGTCGGGTTTCCGGCGGCGTCGCAGACCGATTACGACTTCTGCCGCGAGCTGATCGATGGCCGGCGAATCCCGGACGGCGTGGCCGTGCAGGTGCTGGTGCAGGCGCGCGAGGACCTGATGGAGCGGACGTTCGAGGCCATCCGCGGCGTGCGGCGGGCGATCGTGCACGTGTACAACTCGACGTCGACCTTGCAGCGGCGGGTGGTGTTCGGCATGGACAGGGAGGCCATCAAGCAGTTGGCCGTCAAGGGGGCGCGGCTGGTGCAGGAGTATGCGGCGCGGTATCCGGAGACAGAATGGATCTATGAGTATTCTCCGGAGAGCTTCACGGGCACGGAGATGGATTACGCGGTGGAAGTGTGCGAGGCGGTGATGGAGGTTTGGCGGCCGACGGCGGCGCGGCCGGCGATCGTGAATCTGCCGGCCACGGTGGAAGTTTCGACGCCCAACGTGTACGCCGATCAGATCGAATGGGTGAGCCGCACGATGAAGAACCGGGAAGCGGTGGTGCTGAGCGCGCATCCGCACAACGACCGGGGCACGGCGGTGGCGGCGACGGAGCTGGCGTTGATGGCGGGGGCGGACCGCGTGGAGGGCACGCTGTTCGGCAATGGCGAGCGGACCGGCAACGTCGACTTGGTGACGCTGGCGCTGAACCTCTATACGCAGGGCATCGCGCCGGGGCTGGACTTTTCCGACATCAACGAAACGATCGAGTGCGTGGAGTTCTGCAACCGGATGCCGGTGCACGAGCGGCACCCGTACGCGGGGCAGATGGTGTTTACGGCATTCTCCGGATCGCATCAGGATGCGATCCGGAAGGGATTCGCGGCGCAGCCTCGGGATGGGTTGTGGGAGATTCCGTATCTGCCCATCGATCCCAAGGACCTGGGACGCAGCTACGAGGCGGTGATCCGCGTGAACAGCCAGTCGGGCAAGGGCGGGGTAGCGTTTCTGCTGGAGCGCGATTACGGCATCCGGCTGCCCCGGCGCTTGCAGATCGAGTTGAGCCGGATCGTGCAGCAGATCAGCGACCAGCGGGGCGGAGAAGTGACGTCGGAGGAGATTTGGGCAGCGTTCAAGGGCGAGTACATCGAGCGGCGCGCGCCCTATCTTCTCCGCGGCCATCGCGACGATTCGGACGAGGACAGGAACATGCTGACCGCGAGAGTCGCCAGAGACGGCGTGGACCACATCTTTTCCGGAGAAGGGAACGGGCCGATCGAGGCCTTCATCGCCGGCTTCCAGAAGAAGTTTGGGATTCAGGTGCGCATCGCCGATTACGAAGAGCACGCGCTGGGCGACGGCGCAGATGCCACGGCGATCTGCTTCGTCGAGGCGCGGGTGGGCGATTCGCAGCCGGTGTTTGGCGTGGGCATGCACGGCAACATCGTGAGCGCTTCGCTGGGCGCGATCATCAGCGCGGTGAACCGGTCGGTGCAGCGGGAGCAAGCCAGCGAGGCAGCGAGTTAGCGAGTCAGCGGAATAGCGAGTCAGCAAGTCAGCAAGTCAGCGGGTCAGCGAGCCGGCGAGGCAACTGCGTGCGGCTCAGGCGGAGGACTTTTTTCGCGATTTGGCGCGGAGCCGCGCGCGGTCGAGGACGAGCCGCAAGAGGTAGAGGAAGACGAGCAGGTTGATGGTGAACAGGCCGACGCGGAACCATGTGATGCGCCGGAAGATCTCGAAGAGCTCCCAAGGCAAAAACGAGGCGGTGATGGCGAGGGTGAGGAATTCGCCCCAGGCCTTCTCCAGATAGAGGCCGATGCCTTCGACAAGAGTGATGGCGGCCAAGCAGTAGGCGACGAATCCGATGCGCCGCAAAACCGGATCGTTGAGCAGCGAGGCCTTGTCGAGGAGGAAGTTCAGCAGGTGCGACTCGGGACTGAAACGGAGATGGCGGGCGAGAATGTCGATCTGGTCGGCGATGTCCTTGTGGAGCAGACGGTGCGCGCCGATGCCGATGGAGAAGTAGAACAGCGCGTGAAGGAATTTGTAAAACGCGATGACAAGCAGAACGCGGTTGTGTTGATGGCCGGACGAGCGCGAGAGGCGTGAGCGACGAGGCATGGGGAATGGGCTTCTCGATTCAGGGTACATGAAGAGGGGCAGCGAGACAGCAAGACAGCGAGTCAGCGAGTCAGCAAGTCAGCAAGTCAGCGGAGCTAGCGGCGTTGGCAGAGTGAGCAAGCCGACGAGTTAACAATTTGGCGACGAAACCCCCGAAAAAGGGCTCATTTCTTGAACTTTTTGCGACGTTTGGTGACGAAAATCGACGCGATTTTGGCGTTTTCGCGAGTTGCCTTTATTGATTCTGAACGACTTAGGCTGCGAAAGGGGCCGTTTTTATACCCCCGGGGGGTATAGGGGGGGTGGGGGGGTGTAACAGGGGTCATGGATCAGGGGTCAGAAATGCAGGGAACAGAGAACAAAAAGACAGTGGACAGTGGTCAGTTGTCAGCAAAACCCCGGGCCGGCGGATGGATGGCGGTGGTGGATTGCGCGTTGATCATGGGATGATTGTGCGCCCGAAGGGGGAAATAATCTGCAAGGCGGCGAGACTTTTTTTGCGGCGTGTTTTCAGCGGGTTGCGGCGGGCAGGGCCGGGCGAGGGGGTTGACGGGCGGGAAGGCGAGCTTCTAGCTGCTAGCCTCCAGCTTCCAGCCTGCGGGGTCGCCGGGGTTGGCGAGGCGAGCTTGCGGGTCGGGTGGGCGTTCGGGGTTGATGGCGGGATCGGCGTTTATGAGCGTCCCGGCGCTCTATTCTCAACGAACTCTGCGGGGAGTCCCTCAATTCAAGCTCACTTGGCTAACAACTAGGCGACGATTTTGGTATGTGTCGCCAAGTCGCTCGCCAAGTCCGCCAAGTCCGGGTTGACTTGGCACGGCCAACGTGCTAAACTCTTTGCTTCAAAGGGATTAGTGTGGCATGGCGACGTCACCTCGTGTAAAGGAGTGTGTTTATGCCGATTACGACACCCAAGACTGTTTCAGATCCATATGCGAGACTTTCATGGTCGACATCCATCGTCTTGGTGGCACTGCAAAAGCTAAAGAAGAGGTTCAAACTTCGGGAGGACGAATCGTCGGCACTCGAATACGTCGCGTCAGAGTTTGATTTGTTGTCGAGAGCAAGTCGACTCGGATCGGGAATTGGAATTCCGCCCAATCTTAGAAGGGGATTTTGCACCCTTGTAGCTATACAAGAATCAACCCAATTGCGTGGGAATATTTCAGGGTTTGGCGCAACAGGCATTCATTTGAATCAGATCCTTGAGCATGTTCATTCCGGTACCATTGAAGCTATTCCGGAAGAGATGCTGGTTCAGGCTCAGGACACGTGCGCAAAAATGCTACGGCACCTAAATCAACGGCGACCAAGTAGTGCAGCTGTCTGAAGTGAGAGGTCCCGATGCCTACCGATTGGCAGATAGAATGCCTTCGTGCACGCATGTCGTCCTTGGAGCAAGAAATAAGAAGGGTGGCTGATAAGGACCATCCTTATTCCGAACCTGACGCCATATATCATGCATTGTTAAATGTCCTAAAGTCACGTTCTGAACATTTCCAAGAAGCCTGCACACTCTTTGAAGCGATCGGCGACCGTGATTTGCTTGAAACTGTCTTCCAAGAGGTCGCACTGGAAGTTCAGCGTATCTTTGAAGTTTTTGGCTATGCAGATCGTGTCGATAGTCCACGTATCCCATTCGAGATTCTCAGGTGCCTTTCCTGGGCAGCAAAGGATCTCTTGGGTGAAGAGTGCAAAGCCGTTGTTCGTCTTGACACAGCATACAACTACACAATTGTGTCTTGTAGGCGGAAGTTTGATGAGCTGTACTGGGAACAATTCTGGTCTGAGGCCACGCTAGCCACAGGCCGACCTGCTGCGAGGCCTTATACCGTTTTGGTTCTGGGGTTTCCATCTCCTGATGCCGGTGCTACGTTGCTCCACGCCCTTGCAGCGCACGAATTTGGCCATGAGATAATTGAGCAGTATCATCCTCAGATTGAAAAGCTCTGGGATACTTTGCTCATTGAAGCAAAATCGCGATTCCAAGACATAATTCATGAGTACATCCTCGATAACACGCATCGTCGTGAGGGTGTTCCACCGAATGACGCAATTGAAGAGAGTGCAATGCAGTTTGAAGCAAAACTGATTGCGAGTTCCTATCGGTGGATTAGCGAGGTCTGGGCAGATCTTGTCGCAGCTCGTCTTGTGGGACCTGCGTCATTGGCCGCGTTTGATCGGATCGTTCTTAATAATGGGGCTGCGTGCGATAGCCATCCTTCCGCAACTCTTCGTAAGCGATTGGTCGAGAACTATCTGAAGATGAAAATGCCCGAGGTCGCTAAAGATGAAGTCTGGGCCTCCGTCTTTCTGAGTCCTGCCACGTCTATTCCGGAAGGAGAGGCTCCATTTCATACTCAGGTTCTCAAACCTGTTTATCCCATGCTCGAGTATGTCTGCGAGCGCAGCCTCAACGAATTAGCCGGTTTACTTGACAAGATATCCTCCCCATTGACTGATCCAGATTCGACGAACCTTCTTAAGAATATAGAAACATTCGTCACGAACCTTGCTCCTCCGAATGCGGCATTCGAGAAGGGCAAGATGAGCGCGTCGGCTTTTTGGTTGTTGATGTATGGTGTATGGCACTTCAGGCTTAGCACCGACAAGTTCAATCGCTTCTGTAGAGACCACGGCTTCGAAGATCATTACAAAGGTGAGAGCGTTCTGGGCAATTTGCTGCTCCATGCGCTCCAGGCCGCGGAACTCGAGTATCAATGGAATGTGGCGTGCGCAAACAAAAGAGTCCAACCTCTAGGAGCCGAAAGTGGTACTTAACCGTTCCCAGCTCTTCAATCGGATGAAGAATGACGTGCCGTGGGAGAAGCGCCTGGTGGTCGAGCCATTTTTTCCCAGCGGGGTAGATGAAAATGGCGCCTCAGCTTCCTTGGACTTTCACTTGGGAAATCGGTTCACTCTCCTGCGGAGCAGACGAGCTGCGGAACATAACCTCCTCACTGATGAACCAAGACAGGACCTCGTTGCTTCAGAAACGTTCATTCCAATGGGCGCGGAATTGACCTTACATCCTGGGCACATCGTGCTCGGTACGACTTTAGAATGGTACCGATTCCCCCTCGACCTGCTCGCCTATGTAATTGGTCGATCAATCTGGGGGCGTCGCGGACTGTTGATTGTTACTGCGCAAGCTGTTCATCCAGGTTCTTCGGGTACCATCACCCTTGAGATGTCGAATTTGGGTGAGGTCGGACTTAGACTTAAGCCCGGAGCATCGATAGGGCAGCTGATCTTTCACGAGGTTCAGCAAACAGCCGGGAAAACAGGTTCTCGTCACTCTACGTTTTCGGGAGCAAGCCGTCCAATTCTTGGTAAATACGAACGAAGGCCAGTTGAGCAAATGCTCCTTGATCTTAAGTAACGAGATTCGTCGATCAACGGTGAACGATCACTTTGTCCGCGATCTCGAGCCATACTCCGGTTTGCTTTAACAGCGCGATTTGAAGCAAGTTAAATAATGCGGGGTCGAAATCGCCGGGAGTAATTCCTCTAGGCTCCGTCGCTTCCTCACTAAAGCGACGTTGAGCATCTGACCGTTCAATCGCGTTGGAGCCCTCGTTATAGACAATTGAAAACAGCAAGCATTCAGCTGGAGATGGCACTGTCCGGAACTCTGAGACTCCAAGTAGACATGAAATGACGGCCAACGCCACAACGGGGAAATTTACAGCGGCAGCTCCCGCCACACCGAAAAGCGCGGAGATAGCAATCTGTGCAGCTTTCCTTGGCCTATAGTAAACGACTACTGGCGGGTTTGCCGATTGATCTATCTGCAGAAATTTGCCCGATTCGCCCCAGGCCTTAGTCACGGTCGCGAGCGACTGGGTTGACCAGGGGACTATTTCAACCGCTTCGCGCTTTAGAGAGTCTCCAAGTGCGCTAGCAATTTCCGGCCTGAATCCGAAGTCCTTAAGAGTGGCCGTTACGCTGTTTCCAAAGGCAGACCGAATCTCCTCAGATGATTGAATCATTTCTTGTCTCCTTGCTGCGGACAATACAAAGTCCGCCGCAGCGGTGATATCGGGGCTCGTGTGCGTCCCGGTTCCGGCGGCGGTCGCGGATTGGGGCGCGCCATAACTACGTCAGGTAAAGGACTGTCGTCTACGGATTGGGCCCTGTCCAATATACAACACGATGCTGGACTTCCTGCGCTCCAATCCGCGATCGACGCAAAATCGCCAATGGACTCGCCAGTTGACATTATTCCTGGAGTTCGGCTTACGGGATCTTATTCGGAATCGCGGGTTGCGCGGTGTCCCAGGGCTTGCGCCCTGGGCTAAGTCTCGTCGCCCCTACAGGGCTGGGAGGTTATTCTGCGGCGATGTCCCAGGGCTTGCGCCCTGGGCTATTTTCTGCCCTCCCTACGGGAGGGTTGGCGCGGTGTTTGAGCAAGGGGGCGGTGGGCGGCTGGAAAGGCAGGGGATAGCCAATAGCCAGTAGGGAGTAAAAAGGCAGGGGACGAGAGGTGCCCAGGGGTTAAAACCCATCGTCTTTCCTGTGCTTTTCGGCACGAGTGAACTCGTGCCCTTGTTACAAAGCCTGTTCTCTTGTGTCCCACCCTAGCCACAAAAACAAAGGCGTGGCGAGGGTGGGGCACCCGCGCCCACGGAGCTACCTGCGGAGGTGGAGGAGGGAGTTGCGGTCGAGGGGTTCGCCGTCGAGGAGGACGCCGGAGATGCGGCGGGCGTTCCAGATATTGGCGGTGGGGTCGGAGTCGAGGACGAGGATGTCGGCGCGGCGGCCGGGAGCGATGAGGCCGAGCTCGTTCCAGCCGAATTGGAGCGCGTAGTTGTTGGTGGCGGCGGCGAGGGCCTCGCGGGGCGAGAGGCCGAGGCGGACGAGGAGTTCGAGCTCGGTGTGGAGAGAGATGCCGGGCATGGTTCCCATGGCGTCGGCGCCGGAGCCGGCGAGGTAGTGGGGGAAGGCGGAGAAGATGGTTTCGTTGATGTGCCAGAGGCGAAGCGCGGACTGGGCGGCTTTTTTCTGGAGGTCCTCTTCGGCCCAGCGCTCGGTGACGGCGGGCAGGCGGCGATACCAGGCGGGAATGGGGTAGGTCATTTCGCCGGTGGCGGGATCGGTGGGGTGATACATGCGGCCGGGATCGAGAAGGACGGCGGCGGGCTCCTGCCAGAGATTGCGGTGGCCGGGCAGCTCCGCGTAGTCGAGGCTGAAGGTGGGCAGGAGCGCGGAGCGGTGCGCGGCGAGGAAGCGGGCGTAGTTGCGCAGGCGGGCGTCGGTGGGCGGAACGCGCTCGGAGTAGTCGTAGGCGGTGTCGGCCGCGGGGCCGTCGGGGTCTTCGACGAGAGGACGCTGGAGCTCGTTGGGAAGAACGCCGAGGACGTAGTGGTCCATGTGGACGAGGGCGTCGACTCCGGCCTCGACGCCGACGCGATAGGGCGTGGCGACGAAATCGCCGTAGGTGACGAGGTGCATCTCGTGGGCGCGGGCGACGATCCACTGGGAGTTGGCTGCGGTGAGATGGGCGGTGAGCAGCAGGACGCGGGTGCCGAGCGCGGCGGTGTCGACCATCTGGCGGGCGGTGTCCTGGGGGCTGAGCTCGGCGGGGCGCAGGCCCTCGCGGAGCTTTGAGACCCATTCGAGATGGCGGGCGAGGAGGCTCCAGTTGTCGGTGACGCCGATGGTGTCGATGGGGTAGATGTGCGGGCTGGGATGGGCGCTCGTGTCGATGAAGCCGTGCTGGAAGTCGGCGCGGGCGACCACGGTGGTGACGCCCATGTAGAGGTTGGCGTTGGCCTGCGCCTGGGAGTTCATGCCGGCATAGCCGTCGACCAGGCCGGGGATGAGGAACTTGCCGGTGCAGTCGATAATGCGCGCGCCCTTGGGGACGGCAACTTCGCCGGGGAGGCCGACTTGGGCGATGCGGCCGTCGCGAATGACGACGACGGCGTCGGGAATATCGTGCGCCGAGCGGCCCCAGTCGGCGAGATCGATGACCGTGCCGCCGACGAGAACGAGCGGGACCGGGGCCGCGGGGGTCTGCGACTGCGGGGGCGCCGCGTGGGAGGCGAGGGCGCAGCCTACCGCGAGCAGAACCGGGAAAAAGCGAAGCAGCCGCATGAAGAGATCAGTCTGATGAGGATTGTCGCACACCGGGGAACAGGGATCAGGGAACAGGGAACAGGGAACAGCCAGTCAGCCAGTCAGCGAGTGGGCGGGGCGGCGGAGAACCTGGCGGAGCGGGTGAGGGCAGCGGCGGCGGCGACGAAGAAGATGGGGAAGCACTCGACGGTATAACGCGGCTCGGGATTCTCCATGGCGGCGATGACGACAAAGCGCAAGACAAGATAGGCGCCGAGCAGGACGGGCCAGGGTGCGCGGCGGCGGAGGAAGGCCCAGGCCGCGGCGGCGACGTAGAAGAGATTGACGAGGCCGAGCAGGAAGGCCCAGGCGGAGTCGGCGGGGTGCTGGCTCCAGCGCCACCAGAAGACGTCGAGGCCGTACTCGATGGTTCGGGGGCGGAAGAGCATGTCGGCGTCGCGGAGCAGAGGAAGGGTGACGTAGTAGCGGAAGGGGTTGTCGTGGATGCGCTGATCGGCCAGAGCGGCGAAGCGATCGACGAGCTGAGGATTGAGGGCGCGGATCTGGTTGTACTCGGCGAGGAGGGCGAGGGTTTGCTGGCGCTGCAGGGGGGAATCGAATGCGCGAGGGGGAAGGTCGGCGGGATTGACGGTGTCTCCGGGGAAGTTCCAGCAGACGTTGGCGGTGGAGGCGAAGTCCACGGTCCAGGTGCGGAGCCAGCGGCGGGCGCCGGCGATGTCGAGCTCCCCGGGATCGGCATAGCGCGGGGCGAGCGGCTGAAAGACGTGGAAGTCGGCCCAGTTGCGCACGGTCCACGGGACCAGGGGCAGCAAAGCAGCGGCGCAGAAGATGGATGCGGTGGCGAGACCGCGGCGGAAAGCAAGGCGCGGGGGTTGCGCCGCGGCGCGCACGCGGACTGTGTAGAAAAACAGGGCCAGGGCGATGGCCGCGGTCAGGACAACGCCGTCGGGACGGAGAAGCATGGCGAGAGCCGAAGCGGCTCCGGCCAGGAGCAGCGCGCGAAGATCGCGGCGGCCGGAGGATTCGGCGGCCAGGGCGCGGCCCGTGGCGTAGATGCCGAGTGCGATGGCGAAGACGGAGAGGCATTCGGTCATGGCAATGGCGGCATAGACGGCGGTGAAGGGGCAGAGCATGGCGAGAGCCAGAGCCACTTCGGCGGCGCGCTGGGAAAGAAAGCGGCGCGCAAAGGCGGCGAGCAGGAGCCCGCTGGCGATGTCGATGGCGGTCTGGGCGAGAAAGACGGCGTTGAGCCAGGTGTTGGGCCAGAGCCGCGCGAAGAGCAGCTCGAAAACGGCAAGAAAGATGGGGTAGCCGGGCAGGCGATACATGGAGGCGAACATGTCGCCGCCGGAACCCATGCCGTAGACGCCGGAGTGGAGCAGGTTGTGGCCCATCTGAAGGTAGTCGACGAAATCGTCGTCGACGGGGCGGGGAAAGTAGATGAAAAGAAGGCGCAAGAGGAGCCCCGCGGCAATCCAAAGCAGCCAACGGCGCGGCCAGCGGGACGGCTGGATGGAATGGGGCATGGTTGGAGGATACAAGAGAGGGGAACAGGGATCAGGGATCAGGGAACAGGGAGCAAGGGAGCAAGGGAGCGAGGGAGCAAGTCGGCGAGTCGGCGGGTCAGCGGTCCCACCCATTTGGCAGAGAGCGCCAAATGGATGGGGCACGGGAGATCGGAGATAGGGAGCGAGGGAGCGAGGGCGCAAGTCGGCGGGTCAGCCAGCCACGAGCGCGCGGCGCTGGCGAGAGGCGAGGAGCGGGAGGAGCTGGGCGAGGGCGGCCTCGGCGGTGAGGCCGTATTTCGCGCGGAGCTCGCCGACCTTGCCGTGCTCGATGAACTGGTCGGGCCAGCCGATGCGGACGACGGGAACGGGGCGGCCCATCTCGTCGAGGGCCTCGACGACGGCCGAGCCGAAGCCGCCCATCTTGACGTGATCCTCGAAGGTGACGAAGGCGGCGACGCGGGAGGCGTAGCGCTCGATCATCTCGCGGTCAAGCGGCTTGACGAAGCGCGGATTCATGACGGCCGCGGAGTAGCCCTCGTGCTCGATGGCTGCGGCGAGATCCTTGGCGAGCGAGATCATGGGGCCGAGGCCGAGGATGGCGACATCGGAGCCGTCGCAGAGAACTTCGGCCTTGCCGACGGGGAGCGATTCGGGCTCGGGCTTGCGGGCGACGCCGGCGATGGCGCCGCGCGGATAGCGGATGGCGCTGGGGCCGGGGAGATCGAGGGCGGTCTTGATCATGTCGGCCAGTTCGTCTTCGTCCTTGGGGGCCATCAGGACGATGTCGGGAATGCCGCGCAGGTAGGCGATGTCGAAGAGGCCGTGATGCGTGGGACCGTCGTCGCCGGAGAGGCCGGCGCGATCCATGCAGAAGAGGACGGGGAGCTTCTGCAGGCAGACGTCGTGGACGATGGGATCGAAGGCGCGCTGCAGGAAGGTGGAGTAGATGGCGCAGACGGGGCGGAGGCCACGCGTGGCCATGCCCGCAGCGAAGACGACGGCGTGCTCCTCGGCGATGCCGACGTCGAAGTAGCGCTTCGGATGATGAGGACGGAAGTAGTCGAGGCCGGTGCCGTTCGGCATCGCGGCGGTGATGGCGACGATGCGCTCGTCCTTGGTAGCGAGCTCGGCGAGCGTCGTGCCGAACGATTCCGCCCAGGTCGTCGAGCCGTCGGGAGTCTTGCCGGTCTCGGGATCGTAGGGGCCGAGGCCGTGGAATTTCTTCTGGCCGTCGACAGCGGGCTGAAAACCGCGGCCCTTTTGCGTGAGCACGTGGAGCAGGACGGGGTGGTCGAGGGACTTGAGGAACTTGAAGGTCTCGACGAGCAGAGGAATATTGTGTCCGTCGAGAGGACCGAAGTACTCGAGGCCGAACTCCTCGAAGAGGACGGAGGGCCACAACATGCCTTTGGCGGCTTCCTCGGCGCGGCGCACGACCTTGGCGGCTGTTTTGCCGCCGAAGCGCTCGATGAGGCGCGTGGCGCGCTCGTGCAGGTGCTGGTAGTGCTCGTTGGTGACAATGCGGTGAAAGTAGCGGGCCACGGCGCCGACGTTGCGGTCGATGGACCACTCGTTGTCGTTCAGGACCACGATCATGCGCCGGGTCTGCGCGGCGATGTTGTTCATGGCTTCGAAGGTGATGCCGTTGGTGAAGGCGGCGTCGCCGGCGACGGCGACGACGTGCTCGTGGCCGCCGGCCAGGTCGCGGGCAACGGCCATGCCCAGCGCGGCGGAGAGAGCGGTTCCGGCGTGGCCCGCGCCGTAGCAGTCATGCTCGCTCTCGGTGCGCAGCATGAAGCCGTTGAGGCCGCCGGGCTGGCGGATGGAGTCGAATTGCTCGCGGCGGCCGGTGAGGATCTTGTGGATGTAGGCCTGGTGGCTGACGTCGAAGAGGATCTTGTCCTCGGGCGTGGAGAAAACGGCGTGAAGGGCGAGAGTCAGCTCGACGACGCCGAGATTGGGGCCGAGGTGGCCGCCGGTTTTGGAGAGAGTCTGGATGAGGAATTCGCGGATCTCTTCGGCGAGCTCGGCCAACTGCGGATAACTGAGGAGCTTCAGGTCGGCGGGAGAATGGATGGACTCCAACAGTGTACCCATGTGCTTCCTTCCCCCTGCGGCAAAAAAGCCCCCTGAAGCGGGGGTCTGTTGGTTCAGGGCGTGCGAGCCCTGCTTACTACTTAGTATATCCGCTCGGCGTCGCGCGCATCTTGAAGGATTAGACGGGTAAACGCGGGCGGGGTTTGATGGGATGGCAGCGCGGCGGGGCATGAAAACGCAATATACTTATGCCGCAGTAAGACAGGCGGTCGGGCGATGCGGAAGTGGGTCTTACTTCTGATGCTGGCGGGGATGGCGGCGCCGGCTTTGGCGGTCAAGCCGATGAACGTCGAGCAGCTAGAGCAGTTGCTGGCCAAGCTCCAGGGGAAGCCGGACGGGAAGGTGGCCGAGGAGCTTGCCGACGCGGAGGTGACACAACGGGTGAACTCGGCGCGGCTGGCGCGATGGGAGCAAGAGTTTCCGGGAAGCAAAACACACGAAGCGCTGATGAAGCTGTCCGACGCGACGGCCTTTCTCAAGTCTCCCCCGGGGGATGCGGTTCCCGATCCGGCGCCGGACGCCGAAACCGAGCAGCGGATGCTGTGGCTGGCGGTGCAGTACGTGAAGACGGCGATCGGGCAACTGCCGAATTTCTACGCTACGCGGGAGACAACTCACTTCGAAGACACGCCATCGCCGAGGGCGGAGTATGCGGGGGGATCGAACTTGATGGGCCGGGGGGCGGAGGGTGCGAGGCCGCCCGAAGTCGCCGTGCCCGCCGCAGACTACAAAATGCTGCGCCAGGTCGCCGTCTATCGCGCAACGGTGACCTACCGCGATGGGCGCGAAGTGGCCGACGCGGATGCGGCGGAGGGCAAGAAGGAGAATCAAGCGGCGATCGGGCTGACCACGACCGGCGAGTTTGGCCCGATTCTCGTGTTGGCGATGATCGACGCCATGCGTGGCACGGTGCAATGGCTGCGATGGGAGCAGGGCGCCAGCGAGCCTGTGGCTGTGTTCCGCTACTCGGTGCCGGAGAGCGAGTCGCACTTCAAAGTGCAGATCCCCAACGGAACGAAGCTGGAAACGCTTTATCCCGCCTATCGTGGCGAGATCGCGATCGAACCAGCCACCGGCGCTATTGTCTGGTTGAGCGCGGTGACGGATCTGGCGCCGCCGTACGACATGATGCAGGCAGCGATTCTGGTGGAATACGCACCGGTGGAGATCGGCGATCGCAGCTACATTTGCCCGGTGAAGGGTGTGGCTCTGTCAAGGATGCCGGCGGCGAAAGTGGGCGCGGCACAGCAGAGCTTGAGCACGGCGATGCAGACGCAGTTGAACGACGTGGCCTTTACGCACTACCACGTATTCCGCGCGGAGGCGCGGATGGTCCCCGATGCAAGCGGGCAGGGCGACGCGACGCCGGCGAATGAGACGGCTCCGGCGGGCGGGCTGCAACACTAACCGAAACCAGAGGCAAGCAGGCGCGTACAGCGCCGCCGCAAGGATTGAGGCGCGGGGTACGCGCGCGAGCGCAGGCATTTCCCCCATGGCGGATTGCGGCTCAGGACAGCCAGGTTGCCGCGAAGACCGTTGAGCGGCAGTCTTCAGCACCACGGGTCACCTTCGGGGATCGCGAGAACTGCCTTAGCTCTTCCTGGAAGTGACGGCGGAGAATGCCGTGATCCGCTGCTCCACGCGTTTGGCGCCGCAATGCGGGCAGACGATCCTGCTCTTTTCGCGGTCGGCCATGCGCAGAACCCGGGTGAACTCTTTTTTGCAGGCGCGACAGTAGAAAACATATTGAGACATAGCCGCCCTCCCGGCAAAACATGATAGCGCCGTTCGAGTGGGAGGGGAAACCGGTGCGTCCCGCGCGGAAGCGGACGTTGTAGGATGGGCGCATAGACATGCACCTGTTGGAGGATGGGAAAGTGCCTGGATTGCGGAATCTTTTTTCTTTGGTTGTGATGGCTGGGCTGGCGGCGGGCGCGGGTTCGCGCATGGGATGGGGGCAGTTGCCGGAGCCCGGGACGCAGCCGCAGACGCCGAATCCGCTGGTGGATTCGACGATGAAGCCGGGCAAGATGCTGTTGCTCGATCTGGAAGCGCGATTCGCCAAGGATGTGCTGGAGCAGGGAGGCGCGGGATTCGCGGCGTGGTTTGCCGGCGACGGCGTGGCGCTGGGCAACGGAGCGGCGCCGCTGATCGGCAAAGTGGCCATCGCCAAGTCGGCCAACTGGTCGCCCAAAGACTATCAACTAACCTGGACCCCAACCGACGCAACGATGGGGCCGTCGGGCGATATGGGCTACACATGGGGCCATTTCGAGGGGCGCAGCAAGGATGCCAACGGCAATCCCGTGCTGACCAGCGGGCGGTACATCACAATGTGGCGCAAGCAGGCCGACGGGAGTTGGAAGGTGGTTCTGGATGCGGGGGCGAATGACGCGCCGGAGGCGGGCGACTGCTGCAAGCTGCCGGGACACTAAAGACAGGGGACAGGGAACAGGGAACAGGGGACGGGGATCAGGGGACGGGGCGAGCCGATTTGGGGCAGTTTTGGGGCGGAATGTGACCGGTAACACGCCGAATTAGTGTCTATAGTAACGCGAGAGGGATTCGATGGGTGCGAAAACGTGCAGGTACTTGAGTTGTATCGCGTTTTCCTCATTTTGACCGAATAGTGGAAGAGCCAAGTTCGTCAACATCCTAGATACTTGCAGACGGGACCGTCTACCTATGAGCGCGATGTTCGGTTCGAATGCAAGAGAGAACCAGGACACAGGGGTGCGCCCGGGGTTCAACTACTTCGACCGCAACCTCGATCCCGCGTTAAATGAGCTCGTTGAGCTGGCGGCGGTCTTGTGCAATGCCGACTACGCCTACATCGGGTGGATGGACTTCAACCGGCTGTGGTTCAAGGCGCGGTACGGATTCAAGGGCGCCGATCAGCCGCGTGCACTGTCGGCGTGCCAGTGGGTGCTGGAAAAAGGCGAGCCGCAGTTGATCGTGGACGCCAGCCGCGATTCGCGCTTTCCTCCCGGCGGAATTCCGCTGCCCGGCGCGAGCCCGAGCCTTTCGTACGCCGGAGCGCCGTTGATCGCGGGCGACGAGCAGACGATCGGGACGATTGCCGTGCTGTCACGGAGCGCGGGCCAGTTCAAGCCCGAACATCTGACACTGTTGGAGATTCTGGCGCGCCAGGCGGTGACGCGTCTGGAGCTGTTCAATCGGATCCGGCTGCAGGAGCAGGCGCAGCGGCAGCGGCAGCGCGCCGAGCGGGCGCTGGCGGTGGAGCGGTGCTTCGTGGCCGCGACGCTGGATTCGATCCCCGCGCTGGTGGCGGTGCTGGACACGGCGGGGCGCGTGGTGCGGATGAACTACTCCTGCGCGCGCCTGACGGGCCTGAGCCTGGCTCATTCCGTGGGAAGGCCGTTCGTCGAGGAGTTTCTGGAGGCGGAGAACCGCGCGTGGGCGACGGGAAAACTGCAGGAGGCGTCGGCGGGGCAGGAATCGGGTCCGCATGAGACGCTGTGGCGCGCGGTAGGCGGGGCCACGCGGCGGATCAGTTGGACGCTGCGTCCGCTGCAGGGACCGGACGGCGAGATCCAGTACCTGATCGTGAGCGGCCAGGACGTGACCGACCAGCGCGACATGGAGCAGACGCTGCTAAAGAGCGAGGCCCGGTACCGCGAGATGGTGGAGCACAGCCTGGGCTTCGTGTTCACCTGCTCGATGGAAGGGCGGCTGACTTCGCTGAACGCATTTACGGCCGAGACGCTGGGCTATCGCGCCGAGGCCCTGGTGGGCCGCATGGTGACGGAGCTGATGGACGCCGAGGGAGCGGCGAGGTTCGCGGATTGCCTGAACACGCTGGAGACCGAGGAGGAGTGGCAGGGCGCGCTGCCGTTGCGGCGCAACGACGGCGTGTACCGGCGCATCGTGGTGCGCAGCCGGCGCATGCAACTGCCGGGGGAGCGGGCGTTCGTGCTGATCCACGGCATGGACGTGACCGAGCAGCACGAGGCCGAGGAGGCGCTGCACATCGCCACGCGGCAGCGCGAGCTGATCCTGGAGGCGGTGGACGACGGGATCCTGGGCATCGACCTGGGCGGCAAGGTGACGTTCATCAACGAGGCGGGAGCCAGGGGGCTGGGATATGCGGTGGCGGAGCTTGTGGGTCGCGACCTGCACGAGCTGATCCACCACAGCCATGCCGACGGCACGCCCTACTCGAAGTCGACGAGCCCGATCTTGCAGGCGCTGCGGCGCTGCGAGCCGGTGAAGATGCGCGACGAGGTGTTCTGGCGCAAGGACGGCGCGGCGATTCCGGTCGAGTACAGCGCCACTCCGCTGGTGGAAGACGGCGGCGTGTGCGGCATGGTGGTGGCGTTCCAGGATGTGAGCGAGCGGCGGCGGCTGGAGAAGATGAAGGACGAATTCATCTCCACGGTGAGCCACGAGCTGAAGACGCCGCTGACCTCACTGCGGGCGTCGCTGGGATTGATCCAGTCGGGGACGCTGGACAAGCGTCCGGAGAAGCAGCGGCAGATGGTCGAGATGGCGATCGGCAACTGCGACCGGCTGATCCGTCTGGTGAACGACATCGTGGACTTCGACCGCGGAGAGAAGGGGCGGCTGCAACTGAATCGCCAGGCGGTAGAGGCGGCGACTCTGCTGCGCCGCGCGGCCGATGTGGCGCATCACGCGGCGTCGCAGGCCAAGATCGATTTCCGCTTCGAAGTGAACGCTTCGCCGGTGTATGCCGACGAGGAGCGGGCGCTGCAGGTTCTTACCGAGCTGGTGTCGAACGCCATCAAGTTCTCGGGACCGGGCACGACCATCCGGATGGCGGCGCGAAACATTGAAGCGGAGACAGAGGGCGAAGGCGCCGAGAGCGGCGCTGTTCCCGCCGAGCAGGAGGTCTGCTTCATGGTCGAGGACCAGGGGCGCGGCATCGCGCCGGAAAAGCTGGAGCGGATCTTCGAGCGCTTCCAGCAGGGCGACGCGTCGGATTCGCGCGCGCTGGGCGGCACGGGCCTCGGGCTGGCGCTGTGCCGCAGCATCGTGGAGCAGCACGGCGGGAGGATCTGGGCCGAGAGCGAGCCGGGCAAGGGGAGCCGGTTCCTGTTCACGCTGCCGGCGGCGCCAGCAGCGGAGCCGCAGTAGGGCGAGGCCCCGCAAGCGGCAAAAAGCTGCTGCGTGGGGGAGACGGCCACTCACCAAAGGCTGCCGCGGCACGCCGTGAGACACTGGCATCGGCGGCATTCCCCGCAATGAATCCACGGCCGCCGGGCAATCCTTCATGGGCGTAACCACCGGTTTTTTCAATTTGCTCTTTGGGCGGCCGCTGAGGACCAGCGAGCAGCGCGCGGAGCACATCGGACCCCTGGCGGGGATTCCGGTCTTCGGTCTGGATGCTCTGAGCTCGGCGGCATACGGGCCGGAAGCGGCGCTGACGCTGCTGATTCCGCTGGGCCTGCTGGGCGTGAAATTCATCGTGCCGGTGAGCACGGCCATCGTGATCCTGCTGGCGATCGTGTACTTCAGTTACCGGCAGACGATCGAGGCGTATCCGCGCGGCGGGGGCTCCTACACCGTGGCCAGCCAGAACCTGGGCGAGGGCGCGGGACTGCTGGCCGCGGCGGCACTGATGATCGACTACATCCTGACCGCTGCGGTGGGGATCTCGGCGGGAGTGGGCGCGCTGATCTCGGCCGTGCCCGCCTTGCAGCCGCACACGCTCCTGCTGTGCCTGGCCGTGCTGGCGATTCTGACCATCGTGAACATGCGCGGCGTGCACGACACAGGCGTGGTGTTCATGATCCCGACGTACCTGTTCACCGCGACGCTTCTGATCGTGATTGCGGTGGGCGGATGGCAGGTGGTGCACGCGGCCGGCCATCCCTTGCCGGCGACGCCGCTGCCGGCGATTCCGCCCGTAACCGCGGCGCTGAGCTGGTGGCTGCTGCTGAAGGTGTTCTCTTCCGGCTGCACGGCGATGACGGGCGTGGAGGCGGTGTCGAACGGGGTGATGGCTTTCCGCGATCCGACGCGCAAGAACGCCAAAACCACGCTGACGATCGTTATCGTGCTGCTGGCCATTCTGCTGGCGGGCATTGCGCTGCTGTGCCGCGCCTACGGAATCGCGGCCACCGACCCCGGCAAGCCGGGCTACGAGAGCGTGCTCTCAATGCTGACGCGAGCGGTGATGGGGCAGGGATGGTTTTACTACCTCACCATCGCCTCGGTGCTTCTGGTGCTGGCGTTGAGCGCGAACACCGCATTTGCCGATTTTCCGCGTCTGACGCGGGCCATCGCGCTCGACGACTACATGCCGCACATCTTTCTGATCCGCGGGCGGCGGCTGCTCTACTCGTGGGGAATCTACGTGCTGGTAGCGCTGACGGCGCTGCTGCTGGTCGTGTTTGGCGGCGTAACGGACCGGCTGATCCCGCTGTACGCCATCGGCGCGTTCCTGGCGTTTACGCTGTCGCAGGCGGGGATGGTGATGCACTGGAAGCGCACGGGCGGTTCGCCGATGCGCATGATGGTGAACGGCGTGGGCGCGTTGGCCACGGGCATCACGACGGTGGTGGTGCTGGTGGCCAAGTTCACGCAAGGCGCCTGGATCACCGCGCTGCTGGTTGTGGTAATGATCCTGTTCATGCGCGGGGTCAACCGGCACTACAGACGCGTGAACCGCGAGATCGATCTCGACCGGCCGTTCATTCCCGCCGAAGCGGGCGAGCCGATCGTGGTGCTGCCCGTGGACCGATGGAGCCGCATCAGCGAGAAGGCGCTTTCCTTCGCGATGTCGATGTCGTGCGACGTTCGATGCGTCCACGTGCAGACGGGCGAAGCGGCCGACTCGTTTGGCGCGGAGTGGGAGAAGGAGATTGTGGCGCCCTTGAAGGCGGCGGGGCGTTGCGTTCCCAAGCTGGTCACGTTGAAGTCGCCCTACCGGTACGTGCTTTACCCGATTGTGGAATATGTATTGGGCGTGGAGCGCGAGCGCGAGACGTGCAAGGTGTGCGTGCTGGTGCCGGAACTGGTGGTGCACCACTGGTGGCAGGGCTTGCTGCACAACCAGCGGTCCGAGCTGCTGAAGGCGATTCTGCTGGTGCGGGGCAACCGGCGGATCGTGGTGATCAATATTCCGTGGTACCTGGAGAAGGGGTAGGTTGGCGGGCCGGGAGCGCCTTTTCATGCCGGGGCGAGTCCAAGAGACGGGCGTCCGCGGCGCGGGCCGGGACTTCGTGAAAGCCGGGGGGAAAGGGTAGTCTAGGGGAGTACCGGAAACCAATCAGACGGCCCGTTCCGGGAGCAAAGCCGGAGGCGGGCAGCCTTGCTTGCGCAAGTTGGCGATTGAGGAGAGTTTCGAGTTGAAGAGGACGTTGTTGTTTATGCTCATGGCCGCGGTTGGGGCCGGGCTGGCGCCTTTAGCGGCCGCCGGGCAGACGAACCCGCAACCGGCGTCTGGCCCCCAGCAGGCGCGCACCTATAAGTACGAAGCGTATGCCGGGTTCGCCTATACGAGCCTCAACCAGGTGAACCAGTCGCGCTACGGTCTCTACGGCGGCAAGGTGATGCTGATGCGCGATTGGGGCAAGTACTTCGGCCTGATGGGCACAGTGGATTATTACAAGCCGCCGATCAGCGGCCGCACGCCGACCAATCCCGGCGATCCGTCGGTGTACAGCTTCACGATCGGGCCGGAGATTCACACCAGCGTGTACGAGAACCTGGGCGCGCTCCTGTTTGCGGAGCTGGGCGGAGAGCACACGGGCGGCGAGAGCATGACGCCGGTGATCTCGTTTGCGGGCGGGTTCGGCGGCGGGATCACGTATCGGCTGAGCGACCGGTTCGGGATTCGCGTCGTGGGCGACCGGCTGGCGGGCTCGTTCTCGCTGAACGGCAACACCTCGGAGCTCGCCTACTCGACCCACCGAACCTGGAATCCGCGCGCCACGGTCGGCGTGGTGTACCGGTTCTAAAGGCAGGGAACAGGGAACAGGGAACAGGGAACAGGGAACAGGGAACAGGGGCTAGGGACCATTGACTCGCGGTGTTCCCACCTGCGAAACGCCGAGGCTAGTGCAGCCAGCGCGGGCTGGTCGCGGAGCGCGGAAGCGCGGGTAGCACGATAAATCCTTCGCGCCAGTGGCCCTGCTCGCGGCGCGGACGTTTGCCGACAATCTTGATCGAAGCCGAGTCGTGTTCCTCGAGCGCCAGGCCGGGCAGCCCGCCGACGATGGCCTGCAACTGGTCGTGGTTGGGCGGCCGGTTGGTGGTGAGAGGGACGACGGAGCGAAGCGCGGCATAGGCCTCCGCCAGGTCGATGACGCGGGTGCGGCCCTTGGCGGGCAGCGGCTTCAGGCCCAGCGACTTCCAGGCGGCGTACGGATAGCTCTCGACGAGCACGCGCTCGCCGGGCAGCGCGGGCTGGCTGCCGGTCTCAAGGCGCCGCCAGCCGCGGCGGCAAAGCGCGTCGTAGACATCCATGCAAAATTCGGTGAAGCGCCGGTAGGTGAACGGCCGGACCGTGCCGGGAAGGCCGGTCTTGGCGGGAGTGTTCAGCTTGCGCTCGCTGACGCGCGCGAACTGGAGGCCGTTGGAGCGGGACTTCCACGCCTGGGGACCGTCGAGCACGAGCACCGAGATGCCGCGCGCGCCGCAGAGGTGATTCAGGCGGCCGGCGAGGATCTCGGGATGAATGGGACCGCGGTCGGCCTCGGGGCTGAGCCCTGGCGGGCCGAGGGGGAGAATTTCGCATTCGATGGCGCCGGCCAGCGCTGCGCCGGTCGAGGGAGCATCCGGGGCCGGCTGCTGCGCATGGCGGAGAACGACGACGCCGAGATCGGACCAGCGGCGATAGGCGAGATCGACGGATAGGACGGCCATGGGTTTGAGCGTACGGCGGCGGCGAGCCGAGGGCAATCGGCCAGGCGATGGGAGGCGATGTGGGGCGTCGTTTTTGGGAAGCGCGAGCCGAATCGGGACGGAAAGAGGAGAGCCCTTCCCGAAGGAAGGGCTCGATTCGCGCGGCTTATAGCGGTTTCAGAGTTGCTTTGCCGCGGAGCCACTGAGGCGAAGGGTCTCTTTCCTTAAGAAAGAGACCCCTTGCACGACGCCGGAGAAGTCACGTTAACTCTGGAACCGCTCGAAGTTCGCGCTAGTTCACGGTCAGCGTGAAGGTGGTCGTCTCCACCGTGCTGGCAGAATCGTTGCCGGTACCTGTCACGGTGAAGGTGTAGGTTCCGGCAGACGTAACCTCAGTGGTTGTGGTTGTGCCGCCTCCACCGCCGCCTCCGCAGCTCGAGAGTGCTCCGATGGCGATCATTGCGACGAGGATGGTGAGCATCGAGCGCCAACTGCGCCGGCGCGCCGGAATGCCGAAGAACACGAGCAGGGCCAGAACCGCGCCGCCGCCCGCGCCCAGCCATCCGCGGCCCTTGCCGGCCGGCTGGGATGGACCTGCCCGGAGATGGTGATGTCCGTGGTGGATAGGGTGGCCGTGCCGCTGCCGCTCGCTGTCCCGGAAGCGTAGGTGATCGTCCCGGTGACCGAGCAACTGGGTGGATAGTTGGCGCTGGTTACGCTCGACGAGGTGAGCGAGCAGGAGCTCAGGGTGACCGTTCCTGAGTAGTCTGTGGTGCTCGCGGTTCCGGTAATCGTCGACGTGCTCGAGGATCCGGGCGAAACCGCTGCCGGTGTGCTGGCTAGCAGCGCATAGGTCGACTGCGTCACGGTCACGCTGGCTGTCCCGGTGCGGGTGGCGTAGTTCGTGTCGCCGCTATAGGTGGCTGTCAGAGTGTCGGCGCCGGCGGCGAGCTTGTTCGCGGGAATGGTGAAGCTGCAACTGGTGTTGCTGGTGCAGGGGCTGGCGCCAATGGTTTCCGTCGACGAGGTGTAACTACCGCTCGCCACGTACACGGTTCCCGTGGGCGTGGCGCCGGAGCCGGTGACCGATACCGTCACGCCGAGGCTCTGGCCGGTGTCGATGCTGGCCGGCGAGGGGGTTACCGTGACGGTCGGCGTGAGCGTTGATGTCTGCGTCATGGAGATCGTGGTGGACCCGGTGTGGCCGGAGTAGTTGGAGTCGCCGCTATAGTCGGCGGTAATGGTGTCGGTTCCAGCCGAGAGGGTGTTCGCGGGAATGGTGATAACGCAACTGGTGCTGCTGGTGCAGGGGCTGGCGCCGATGGTCTCCGTCGACGACGTGTAGCTGCCGCTGGTCAGGTAGATGGTTCCGGTTGGGGTGGCCGTCGATCCGGAGGGGCCGGCGACGCTGACCGTGACAGCAATTGAATTGGCCACGTTGCCGCTGGCGGGCGCGCTCACCGTCACCGTTGGGGTCATGGTATCGACGGTGATGGTAATTGCCTTGCTGTTGGATGCGTAATTTTTATCGCCGCCGTAGTATGCGGTGAGCGTGACGCTGCTGCCGGCGGCCAGGCTGTTGGCGGAGATGGTGAAGACACAACTGGTGTTGCTGGCGCAGGGGCTGGTTCCGATGGTCTCGACGGAACTGTATCCGTCGCCGGCCAAGGTCACGGTGCCGGTGGGGGTTCCGGAGGAGCCGGTGACGCTGACCGTAACGGTCAGGGACTGGTTGATGGCGATGGTGGTGAGCGACGGAGTGACGGTGAGGGTCGAAGAGCCGGTCCCGGCGTCGGAGACCCATGCGCTGACCACGTTGTAGACGTTGAGCGAGCCGAGACCTGTGGCGAGGTCGAAGCCGGTGGCGGCGTTGTAGGCCTGCGTAGTGCCGGAACTGACAAGGGTGCCGACGGTGTCGCCGGAGTTGATGGCCGTGCAGTTCGGCGAAGTGGTGCCGCCGCTCTCCGTGCTGCCGTAGCCGCCCACGGGCGAGTTATTGAGATCGCAGGGCATGGAATTGGTCTGCGCGGTGGTGTAGGCCGGGCCGCTGGACGCCGTGGGGCCGTAATCGATGTCCTGGAAGTAGCAACTGCTGGAATTCTTCACGCTCTCGGCGCTGCAACTGGAGTAAGTCTGCTTGGCGGCGAGCGAGTACAACTGCGGGCCGGCGAGGCCCTGGGCGGCGCCGGCCTTCTGATCGATGAGGGCCATGACGCCGGCCATCTGGGGGGTGGCGACGGAGGTGCCGCCGACCTCCTGGTACGTGTTCGCGGTGGTGCTCGAGTAGGTGCAGGTGCTGAGGTTCGAGACGCAGATCAGCGTAGCGCTGTCCAGGGAGCCGTTGCCGGAAAAGAAGCTGACGTCGGGAATGGCGCGCGTGGTCAAGGCGCTGGTTCCCGTGACGCCGGAGCTGGCCTGCCAGGACGGCGAGGGCCAGCCATCGCCGGTCAGAGCGATGTTGCCGTATGAGGAGCCGGTGGTCGTCGAGCCGGTGGTGCAACTGCCCACGGTCGTGTCGGTTGTGGAATTCACGACGCAGTTGCTGGCCCCGCCGCTGCCCCCCACGGTGTCGACGAACGGAGCGAGGATCAGTGTGTCGTCGTAGTACTCCCCGAAGAACTCGTAGATCTGGTACCAATCGTTATAGACGAGGTTGCACGCCTCCTCGGGAGTCGACGCGCTGATGCCGAGAGTGGATTCGGCCCCGGTCGTGGAGAGAAGCGTTTCGAGATATCTGGCCCAGATGGGATTCTCGCAGGTGTCGTTCCAGGGAGTTTCCGGCACGTAGCCGAGGGCGCTTTCTCCCGTGGTGCTGTTGGATGTAGCCCAATAGGCGGGGCTGCCCTGGCTGGTGCTCGACGTGGGACAGCCCTCGAAATCGATGTTGTTGCCGCTGAGGCTGTAATAGGGCTGGCACCAACTGAAGTCCGTTCCGCCGACGGCGGTGTTGTAGGGCGTGGAGGCGATGCCGTTCACCGAGAGCCCGTACTGGGCGAGGTAGGGGTAGCCGTAGTACTCGTCCAGGTCGTCATCGCAGGAGGGGGAGCCGGAATCGCCGGTGGAGATAAAGACCGAGATGCCTTCGGCGGCCGCGGTCTGCCACAGATCGTAATAGGCGACGTTGCCCGCGGTTCCCTGGCCGAGCTCGCATTCGCCGTAGCTGGCGCTGAGAATGCGCGCCGTCAGGTTATCGACGATGTAAGCGGCCGAATCGTACAGAGTGTCGATGGTTCCCGATGAATTCTGGCCGGTGACGACGAGGTCGATTTGCGCGGTCGGAGCCACGGCGCCCGACCATTCGACGTCGAGCGAGTTTTCTTCCAGGTCGCCGATGCCGCAGTAGGCGGTGGAACTGGTGCTGGTGCAGATGCTCGCCGTAGTTCCAGTGCTGAAATATGAGCCGGCGTCGATTTCCGTGGGCGTGGGCGCGGACGGGAAGGCGCTGGTCAGGCCGAAGGCGCTGCGGAAGGAGGATACGTCATTGGCGCCGCCATTCAGGCCGATGTTGATGAAACTGGTTCCGGCGATGGCGATGGTCTGGCCGCTGCCGGTGTAGCCGGCATTCCAGGCCGGGAGCACGTTGTAGATGGTGGCGAAGTCGTAGGGGGCGACGTCTTCCTCCAGGTAGGCGCTGCCGCTGGAAGTGCCGTTGATGCCGAACTGCGGAAAGGGGCTGGCGATAGGCTTGGATGCGCTCTCCGGCGTGGAGAGAGACAGCTTGGAGGCTGCCGGCGCGGCGCTCGACGCCGCGGCAGTCGCGATCCGCCGCCACTTGCCCGCGCTGGGGTCAAACTGGACCATTCCGCCGAGATGGTGCTGCGGCCGGGGGAGAAAATTGTGCAGCGCCTTGACGCCCACGACGACCGGCGCCAGAGCCGCGGGAATCTGCGGGTCGCTCATGTTCGCGATATGCGGGATGCCGTTGACCGACAGATTGTGAATCTGGGTGTGAAAGGCGCTTTGGACCTCGGCGGCGGTGCCGCCGAAGCGGATTCTCATGCGGTCCGGCGAAACCTGTTTGACCGTGAATCCGTGGCTGGTGAGCCAGGCAGTAATGGCCGCGATGTCGGCTGACGCTGGACCGAAGCGCTCGCCAATCTCTGCCGGAGCGAGCCACTGGTGGTAATTGGGGGAGCTGGAGTCGTATTGGCTGGCGACAAAGGCTTCGAAGGCTGCTTCCTGCTCCGAACTGCGGCTGAGGACGAGAGTCAGGTCCGGCATGGGCAGGCCGGGACTGACGGCGCCGCGGTCGTTTCGCGCGATCGCCGCCGGATGGGTGTTGCCCGAGAGCGTCACCAACTGGTTCTCGTCGACGGGGTTGACGATGCGGGCGGCGGGCGCGGCGTGCTGCGCAAGGGATGCAACCGGGCTGAACACGAGACTGGCCAGCATGCACAGGGGGAAGAATCGCGAATTGATCATAGGGGTGGTCCTGGACCTTTCTTTTGAGGAGCCCTTGAAACGCCGAAGAGTTGCCGTTGGCGGCAGAAAAAACCGCCGGAAACCTGAGCGCCCGCGGCTTGTCAAACCGGCGTGCGCCAGAAGGGCGAGATGGAAGACAACACCATCCTACGGAAAAAGGATGCCCGCCAAAAGCACCGCGAGAACTTTGGCCGAAGAAGGGCAATCCAAATCGGCAACACCTGCCGGCGGATGCTCCACTTGGGAAAGCGCCGCCGGCGATGCCGCCAGGCAAATTCGAGTCTTTCTGCCGGCCAAACCGGCTTATAATGCCGAACGCGGCGGCGAGCGGCCGCGAGCGCGCCTGGAAGAGGAGCGAACTCACAAGGTTAGACGGACCCCGCCGAAGAAGGTTGAGCCGGACAACTGGGGGGCTGTGACGAGAAAGCGATGTCGCCGGGAAGCGGAGGAGATTCGGGAGCGCAGGGATTGGCGGCCGGGGTCGGATTGCAATAGACAATTCATTTCCCTCCGATATATGATGCGGTTTCCTGGTTGAAACTGCACCCGGCTCAATCGAGTAGTTTTATGCGCGCATCGCTTTTCATCACTTGCTATAACGACACGCTGTTCCCCGAGACCGGGCGGGCGGTGGTGACGCTGCTGGAGCGGCTGGGCGTGGAGGTCGAATTCCGCTCGAAGCAGACCTGCTGCGGGCAGATGCACGCCAACACGGGGTTCCGGGCCGAGGCGTTCAGCCAGGCCAAGCGGCTGGTGCGGCTTTACGCGGACGCGGAGACGGTCGTGATTCCGTCGTCGTCCTGCGTAGCGATGATCCGCGATCAGTACCCTGGGCTGATGGAGGAGCTGGGCAACGAGGGCCTCCGCAAGGAGTTCGCGGCGCTCGTGCCGAGGGTCTACGAGCTGAGCGAGTTTCTGGTCGACAAGCTGGGCGCGGAGGACGTGGGGGCGACCTTTCCGCATCGCGTAACCTACCACGCGAGCTGCCACGGGCTGCGCGGGCTGCATTTGGGCGACCGGCCGTTCCGGCTGCTCAAGATGGTGCGCGGGATGGAGTACATTCCGCTTCAGAATCTCGAACGCTGCTGCGGGTTCGGCGGAACGTTCAGCGTGAAGAACGGCGATGTGTCGTCGGCCATGCTGGCGGTGAAGCTCGAGGATGTGATGGCGACGGGCGCGGAGTTCTGCACGGCGCTGGACAATAGCTGCCTGATGCACCTGGGCGGCGCGATGCACCGCCAATACGCGGGGATGAAGACGATTCATATGGCGCAGATTCTGGCCAGCACGCGGGAGCAGCCGGCGGAGGTGCTGTCGTGAGCATGGTGACGGATCATCCGATTCTCGATCCGGTGCTGGCGCCGCCGTTTCCCAAGGCCGCGCTGCCGGTGCTGCGCAATCCGCAGTTGCGCAAGAACGTGGCGCACGCCATCGACGTGATTCAGACCAAGCGCGCGCGGCTGGTGGCCGAAAAAACGGATTGGCAGGAGCTGCGTTCGGCAGCCGCGGCGATCAAGGACCATACGCTGGAGAATCTGGGCGCGTATCTGGAACAGTTCGAGGAGCGGTGCACGGCGGCCGGCGGCACGGTGCACTGGGCGGCGGATGCGGCCGATGCGCGGCGGATCATCCTCGAAATTCTGCGCGAAGAGAAGGCCGGCGAAGTCATCAAGATCAAGACCATGACCTCGGCCGAGATTCAGTTGAATCCGTTTCTCGAGGCCGCGGGCGTGCGGGCGCACGAGACGGACCTGGCGGAGATCATCCTGCAGCTTGGCGAGGGAGAGCCCTCGCACATCGTGGTTCCGGCGCTGCACGTGAACCGCAGCCAGGTGCGGGAAATCTTCGCGCGCACCATGGGGCTGCCGGATCTCTCCGACGAGCCGAAGGTGCTGACGAACGCGGCGCGAAATTATCTGCGACAGAAGTTTCTCTCGGTGCCGACGGCGATCAGCGGGGCGAACTTCCTGGTCGCGGAGACGGGCGGCGTGGCGGTGGTGGAGTCGGAAGGCAACGGGCGCATGTGCCTGACGCTGCCGCGGACGATGATCACGCTGGCGGGGATCGAGAAGGTGCTGCCGCGGTTCCGCGATTTGGAAGTGATGCTGCAGTTGCTGGCCCGCTCGGCCACCGGCGAGCGGATGAATCCGTACACGTCGCTGTGGACGGGCGTGACCCCGGGCGACGGGCCGCAGAAGTTTCACGTGGTGCTGCTCGACAACGGGCGGTCGTCGATTCTGGCGCGCAAGAAAGAGCGGCAGACGCTGCGCTGCATTCGCTGCGCGGCCTGCATGAACAGTTGCCCGGTCTACCGGCAGACGGGCGGGCACGCATACGGGTCGGTGTATCCGGGACCGATCGGCGCGATTCTGACGCCGCAGTTGTACCAATTGCACCACGCGCAATCGCTGCCCTTCGCATCGTCGTTGTGCGGCGCCTGCTACGAAGTGTGCCCGGTCAAGATCAACATTCCCGAGATCCTGATCGATCTGCGCGCCCAGGTGACGGACCTGGAACGGAAGACGGTCGGGAAGTTTTTCGATCCGATGTATCTGGGCCTGCGCGTGGCGAACCTTATCTTTTCGCGGGCGGGCCTGTTCCATGCGGCGCAGGGTGCGGGCCGGATCGGCACCAAGCTGGTCACGCGCAAGGACGGATGGATTCACGCGCTGCCCAGCGTAGGGGCAAAGTGGACGCAGACGCGCGACCTGCGCGGGCTGCCGAAGCAGACGTTCCACGGCTGGTGGGCGGAGCGAAAGACCGGGAACAAGGGAACAAGGGAACAAGGGAACGAGGAGGCGAAGTCACAATGAGCGCGTCTTCCTCCCGTGCAACTGTCCTCGATCGCATTCATGCCGCAACGCGAAACTCCGCCGCGACGGCGGAGCAGGCAGCAGGCGAGTACGCGGGGCTGGCGCGCGACTACGTTCAGCGCGGCCAAATGAGCGCCGAGGCACGGCTGGAGCGCATGGCGGAGCGGCTGCGCGAATACGACGCGGAAGTGGTGGAGTGCACGCCCGAGGAGCTTGAGGCCACCATCGCCGCGCAACTTGAATCGAGCGGTAGACATTTGTTCATCGCGCCCCCTGGACTTCCGGCCGGGTGGCTGGTCCCGGCCGCGTGGCAGATCCGCGGATTCGAATGGAGTGTCGATCACGGATTGACGGCCGATGAGATCGAGCGGGCCGAAGGCGTGGTGACCGCGTGCTTCTGCGGAATCGCCGAATCCGGCACGATCGTTCTGCATCATTCGCCGACAGAAGGGCGGCGCGTGATCACGCTCCTGCCCGACTGGCACTTGTGCGTGGTGCGGGCGAGCCAGATTGTGGAGACGCTGCCGGAGTATTTTGCGCGGTGCGAGCAGCCGCCCAAGCTCGTGACCTGGATCTCCGGGCCGAGCGCCACGGCGGACATCGAGATGACGCGCATCAAGGGCGTGCACGGGCCGCGATTCCTGAACGTCATCCTGGTGCGGGACGAAGGCCATGAGCCGTGATGCGGGGCCGGGACGCGATCCGCGCCGCGCAAGCCGGGTGGAAAGCGAAGATTCGAGCCGGTGGTTCCCGATGAAGCCGGTCTACGATGTCGTTTGGCTTGTGTTTCAATAGGGGCACAAGGAGGAGGGTAGGTTGGCCAAGACCAAGATCAAGCGGTTGTACCTGATTCCGATCCTATCGAAGGCGCTCGACGTGATCGAGCTGCTGGAGCAGGATAACTCGCCCTTGACGCTCGAGGACGTGTACCAGAAGACGAATATATCGAAGACCAGCGTCTACCGGATCCTGAAGACGCTGGTGCATCGCGGCTATCTGGCGCAAACGCCGAGCGGGCAGTACCGGCTGGTGTCGCGGCCGCGGCGGCTGCACTTCGGATTCGCGGTGCAGAGCGCGGAGATGCCGTACTCGCAGGCCGTGGCGCAGAGCGTGACGGCGGCGGCGGCTGCCTCGGGCGTGGAATTGATCTTGCTCGACAACCGCTACGATCCCGAAGTTGCGGTGCGCAACGCCGAGGAGTTCGTGGCCAAGCGCGTGGATCTTGTGCTCGAGTTCCAGGTGGAGGAAGCGGCGGCGCCGCGTGTGGCGCACATCTTTAAGAAGGCCGACATTCCGCTGGTGGCCATCGACGTGCCGCACCCCAACGCGACCTACTTCGGCGTGGACAACTTCGAAGTCGGCTACGAGGCGGCGTCGGTGCTGGCGCAGTACGCGCAGAAGAAGTGGAAGGGCAAAGTCGATCGCGTGGTGGGCGTGGGGTTCAGCGAGGCCGGCAGCTTTGTCCAAAACCGCATTACCGGAGCGTTCGACGGGATCAAGGAGCGGTTCAAGGATCTGGCTGCCGATCGCTTCGTGCAAATCGATGGAAGAGGCATGCGCGCTGCGAGCCATCGCGCGATGAGCGATTACCTGCGCGGGCGGCCTGCCGGCGAGCGAACACTGGTGGCGTCAGCCAACGACACCAGCGCACTGGGCGTTCTGGACGCAGTGCGCGAGGCCGGCGAGGAGGCGAACTTCGCCATCGTGGGCCAGGACTGCATTCCCGAAGTGCTGGAGGAGATGCGCAAGGGGTCGAGCGCGATTGTCGGCTCCATCTCGCACGAGCCGGAAACCTACGGCCCGCGGCTAATCCAGCTTGGGATTTCGATTCTGCGCGGTTATACCGTGCCCCCATACAACTACGTACATCACCGCGCGGTGACGCCGGAGACGCTGGACGCCGAAGAAAAGAGGCGGAAGCCCGCCGGCGAAGTTTTGGCGCCGGGGCGATGAAGAAACGGAGTTCGACTCTAGATATGCAAGAAGCTGCGCGCGTCGCCATCGATCTAGGTGCGGAAAGTTGCCGCGTTTCGCTGCTTCGGTGGAAGGGCGAGGAGCCCGAGATCGAAGTCATCCATCGCATTCCCAACGGTCCGGTGCATCGCGGGGAATCGCTTCACTGGCCGCTCGGCGGGATTCTCGCCGGCCTCGAAGACGGCTTGCGCAAGGCCGCCGCGGCCGCGCCCGAAGGCATCGCGTCGATCGGCGTCGACAGTTGGTCGGTGGACTATGTGCGCTTCGCGCCGGACGGCCAAATGCTGCGCGAGCCCTTCTGCTATCGCGACGAGCGCACGGTGGCGACCAAAGAAGCTGCGGACAAGATCGTCGCGCCACTGGAGATTTACCAGCGCACGGGCACGATTCCGCACCGCATCAATACGGTCTACCAACTGCTGGCCGATCCGGCGGCGGGGATCGACAAGAGCGCGCCGTGGGTCATGTTTCCGGAGTTCGTTCTGTACTGGCTGAGCGGGCGGCGGGTCGCCGAATACACCAACGCCACGCACAGCGGACTGGTGAGCCTGAAGACGCGCGGCTGGGATGCGGAGCTGTTCGAGAGGTTGGGACTGCCGCTCGAGGCGGCGCCGCAGATGGTGGAGGCGGGAACGGTTCTTGGGCCCTGAAGGGCCCGCTGGCCGCCCTCGACGCGTTCCGCGCAACGCAGATCGTTGCGCCGGCCACGCACGACACGGCGAGCGCCATCGCCGGAATCCCGGCGGACCTGAGCGCCGCCGCCTACATCAGCTCGGGCACGTGGTCGCTGGTGGGCACCATCACCCAGGCTCCGGTGACCACGCAGCACGCCTTCGATGCGGGCTACACTAATATCGGCGCGGCGTGCCAAGGCCTGATGTTCCATTCGCTGATCAACAGCATGTGGGTGCTGAAGCAGTGCATGGACGCGTGGGCCGCGGCGGGGCGCGGCTGGAAGATCGAGGAGCTCGTCCAGAAGGCTGCGGAATGCAATTCCGCGACCGGCGTGCTCGACATGGACGCCGAGTCGCTGATGCTCGACACCGACATGCCGCGGCGGATCAACGGCGAGCTCGCGCGGCGGGGCTTCGACGCGATCCCGGACGAGGCAGGCAACGAGCCGGTCTTTGCGCGAACCATCTTCGAGAGCCTCGCGCTGCGCTACGCCTCGGCGACGGCGAATCTGGAAAAGATGCTGGAGCGCAGGCTGGAGCGCATCCACATGATCGGCGGCGCTACGCGGAACAAGCTGCTGGTCAGCCTCACTGAGCAGCGCACCGGCCTGCCGGTCGAGATCGGCGAGACGGAAAGTTCGACTGTGGGCAACCTGGCCGCGCAGTTGGCGGCGAGCGAGGCCGGCGGCGAGCCGGTGACGCCCGCGGCCTTGCGGCAGTGGGCCAAGCGCCTGTGCCAGCGGCGGGCATGACCGGCGCGTGCAAAGGGAAAGAATCACTTTGAGGAACAGGGAGCGAAAGGAGACAACGATGAGCACGGAAGGGTTCGCGATAGAACGAAAGATCGAAGAGGCCTACCAAGCGGCAAAGCAGCGGTTTGCCCAGGCCGGGGTCGACACCGAGCAGGCGATTGCCGCGCTGGACAACGTACCGATCTCGATTCAATGCTGGCAGGGCGACGACGTGCTGGGCTTCGAGAATCCCGGCGGCGGCCTGACAGGCGGCATTCAGACCAGCGGGAATTATCCCGGACGAGCGCGTAACGCAACTGAACTGCGCGCCGATCTGAACCTGGCCTTCACCCTGATTCCCGGCAAGAAGCGCCTGAACCTGCACGCCATCTATCTGGAGACGGACAAGCTGGTGGAGCGCGATGCGATCGAGCCACGGCACTTTGCGGGATGGGTGGATTGGGCGAAGAAGAATAATGCCGGCCTGGACTTCAATCCGACGTGCTTCTCGCATCCCAAGAGCGACCAGGGCCTCACGCTCGCCCATCCCGACAGCGCGGTGCGCAAATTCTGGATCGATCATTGCGTCGCCAGCCGGAAGATCAGCGAGTACTTCGGCCGTGAACTGGGCAACCCCTGCGTGATGAACGTCTGGATTCCGGACGGGTTCAAGGATCAGCCCGCGGACCGCCTGGCTCCCCGGCAGCGGCTCGTCGCCGCGTTGGACGAGATTCTGGCCGCGACCGGCGGAGACCATCACAAGGTCTCTGTCGAGGGCAAGCTCTTTGGCATCGGAGCGGAGAGCTATACGGTGGGCTCGAACGAGTTCTATATGGCCTATGCCGCGACGCGGAAGGTCCTGTTGTGCCTGGACGCCGGGCACTTCCATCCCACGGAGAACGTCGCCGACAAGATCTCGACGGCACTCAGCTTCCTGGACGAGATTCTTCTGCACGTCTCGCGGCCGGTGCGGTGGGACAGCGATCACGTGGTGCTGCTCGACGACCCGACGCTGGGGATCGCGCAGGAGATCGTGCGTTGCGATGGCTTGACCAAGGTGCATATCGGGCTGGATTTCTTCGACGCCAGCATCAACCGCGTGGCGGCGTGGACGATCGGCGCGCGCAACATGCGCAAGGCGCTTTTGCAGGCGCTGCTGGAGCCGCGGAAACAACTTGTCGAGGCGGAAAACCGGTTCGATTTCACGGCGCGATTGGCGATTCAGGAAGAGCAGAAGTCGATGCCGTGGACGGCGGTGTGGGATTACTACTGCGCCAAGCAGGGCGTGCCGCATGGAATCGAGTGGCTGGATGCCGTTCGCAAATACGAAAGCGAGCAGTTGAGCAAGCGCAAGTAAGGCGGCGAAAGCAAAACGGGCGCGCGCTGCGGAAGGTGTGCGCCGGAGATTCCCGGAGGCGGCGCGATTGCGCCGCCTTCGGCCGTAAAGAGCGCCGATTGCGGCGGGGCAGTTGGAGCGGCGAGAAAACGCACAGCGACGCCGGCCGGGAGGATGCGATGGCGAGGATGGATTCGGCAGGAAAGGTGGCGGAGTTTCATCGCGCGGTGCGCGCCGCGCTGGAGCCGCTCAGGAACGCCAAGCGGGCGGCGGAGATGAGCGCGTACATGCGGAACCAATTCGAATACATTGGCGTGGGAACGCCGGAGCGCCGCGCGGCGGTGGCGCCGCTGATCCGCGCGCTCAAACCGGCGGATGCCGCGGAGCTGCGCCGGGCCGCCGACGGATTGTGGCGGATGCGCGAGCGCGACTATCAATATGTAGCTGTGGGGCTGCTCGGGCGCTATCAAGCCCTGCTGAGCCTCGACGATCTGCCCTGGCTTCTCGATCTGGTGCAGGAGAAATCCTGGTGGGACACGGTCGACAGCCTGGTGAAGGCCGTCGGTCCGGTTGTCGAGCGCGCGGGCGCCAAAGGCAAGCGCGCCATGGACGCGGCCGTAAAACACGAAAACTTCTGGGTGCGGCGGATCGCCATGCTGCACCAGCTTGGGCTGCGCGGCGAGACCGACACGAAACGCCTCTTCGGCTATGCCGAACGGCTCGCGCCGGAGGGTGAATTCTTTATCCGAAAAGCGATCGGATGGGCGCTCCGCGATTACGCTTGGCACGACTGGCGCGCCGTCGAGAGCTTCCTCAAGAAGACGCGGGTGCAGTTTTCGGGGCTGACGGTGCGCGAGGCGAGCAAGAACTTTGCCGCGCTCGAGAAGCGTGGCCGGCCGGTCAAATCCCCGAGGGGGCGGAACGGGTAATTCCGGAGCGGCGTCTCCTCTTTTGCTGTATCCGCAGCGAAATTTCGGGAGCTTCCGGCTTCAAGAACCGAAATCCGGGCGAATATCGCCATTGGATGTATTGTTCAAACTGCTCATTTTGAATGCGATACGGTCAATAGTAGATTTATCTCAATATGCTGAGTAAAAATACTTAGTATATTGAGTAATTTTACTCAGTATACTGAGATATAATTGACGTGGGTCCAATATGTCCACCATTCTGCGTCCTATCCTTGCCCCGATCATCGAGCGCCTGCGCGAACCCCGCCGGTTCATTCAGGTCATCGGAGGACCGCGCCAGGTGGGCAAAACCACGCTGGTGCGGCAGGCGCTGGCCGAGTTTCCCGATCGATCCACCTACGCATCCGCCGACATCCCTGCAACGAGGAACCCGATTTGGCTGGAGCAGCAGTGGGAGGCGGCGCGCCTGAACTGCCGTCAGAAGGGAACCTGGCTGCTGGCGCTCGACGAGATCCAGAAAGTCTCGCAGTGGGATGTGCAGGTGAAACGATTCTGGGACGAGGATTCGGCCGCCAATCTGGATCTGCGCGTGGTGCTTCTCGGCTCTTCGCCGCTCCTGGTTCAGCGCGGCCTGACGGAGAGCCTCGCCGGCCGCTTCGAGCTTCTTCGCGCGGGGCACTGGACGCTGGCCGAGATGCAGGAGGCCTTCGGCTGGAATGCGGACCAGTACATCTTCTTCGGCGGCTACCCCGGAGCGGCGGAGCTGATCGGGGACGAGGAGCGCTGGCGCCGCTACCTGCTGGACTCTTTGATCGAGACCACGCTCTCGCGCGACATCCTGCTGATGACGCGCGTGGACAAGCCGGCCCTGCTGCGCCAGCTCTTTCGCCTGGGGTGCGAGTACTCGGGCCAGATTCTCTCCTACCAGAAGATGCTGGGCCAATTGCAGGACGCGGGCAATACAACCACGCTGGCGCACTACCTCGATCTGCTGGGCGGCGCGGGAATGGTGTGCGGAATCCAGAAGTTCGCCGGACAGGCGGTCAGGCGGCGCGCTTCGAGCCCCAAGCTGCAGGTGCTGAACAACGCGCTCAAGACCGCGCAGGCGACGGAATCCTTTGCCGAGGTTCGCGGAAACCCGGAGCGATGGGGAAGACTCGTCGAGTCCGCGGTAGGGGCCTACCTGGGCGGATTCGCCCTGGCCGGCGAGTGCGAGGTCTTCTACTGGCGCGAGGTCTCGAAGGAGGTGGACTTTGTTCTGCGCCGCGGAGACAAGGTCATCGCGATCGAGGTCAAGAGCGGCGCGAGCCGGAGTTCGCTTCCGGGCATGGCCGCATTCGACCGCCTGTTTCACCCGGACAAGAAACTGCTGGTTGGATCGGGCGGAATTCCCGTCGACGAGTTTCTGCGGATGCCCGCGGCAAGCCTGTTTTAGATCGGCTCGTCCGGCAGGCCGCTCCAGAGGTGCGGAATAGCGAGCCGCTCTTGACTCCGAGGCGGAAAAGGCCGTAGTTTGTCCTTACACGGGAAAGGAGGTTGATCCAGTCTATGCAGAATGATTGTTCGAGTTGTTCCTTACGTGAGGTGACTGAGGCCTAGGGCATCGCGCCCTTGACTCGGGTAAGACCAGGCGGAGGGCTCTCCGTCGTGGCTCTGGCAGTCGCGGAAGCGCGATGGCCTTAGTCCAATCCCAACAGATCACCGGCAGCGGCCTGGGAACTTCGGTTCCCGGGCCGTTGTTGTTTTAAAAGCAGGGAACTAGGGAACGAGGGAACAAGAGGGCAGCGAATAGGGAATAGAAGACGCCGACGCACATTGATTGGCGCTCAACCCGGAACAGCGGGACCCTGAGCCTCCTCCTCGATGGCTTAGAATCCTCGTAGTCATGAAGTGTCCTTATTGCGGTTTCGGGCAGGATCGGGTGGTGGACTCGCGCGAGAGCAAGGAGGCCGACTCGATCCGGCGGCGGCGGGAGTGCGAGCGCTGCAACCGGCGCTTCACCACCTACGAGCGCATCGACGAGATCCCCTACATGGTGGTCAAGAAGGACGGCCGCCGTGAGCGCTTCGACCGGCAGAAGGTGCTGAGCGGCCTGCTGCGCGCGTGCGAAAAGCGGCCGGTTCCGTCGGCCCAGTTGGAGAAGATCGTCGACGCGGCGGAGACGTTTCTTGTGGATGCGCCGGAGCGCGAGCGCACCACGTCCGAGATCGGCGAGCTCATCATGCAGCACTTGAAGGGCCTGGACACCGTCGCCTACATCCGCTTCGCATCGGTCTATCGCGACTTCAAAGACGTGAACGAGTTCAAGAAGGAGCTCGAAGGGCTGCTGGAGACGCACCGCGGCGCCAAGGGAAAGCGATAACAACTTCGCAGGCAGCGATGCACGCAGTCATGCCGATCTTCGGCCGCGCCAACGGCTCCATTCAGCACTCGGTCTTCCGCAGCAGCACCGTCACGCCGCTCACCGAGCCGCTCTGTTCATCGAGGATGGGCGAAGTGCCGAGCTCGACGCCGACTTCATTCCGCTCCCGGGTCAGAAGGCTCGCGTTCCCGTGGCATGGATGATCGAGCATCGCGCGGAGTTCGAGAAGCTCGCGCCCGCCGGGCGGAAAGGGCTGGACGGGCAGGACCTCTTCGAGCGCTTTGCCGGCGAGCTCGTGGGCGCGCCAGCCGGTGATTTCCTCGGCGGCCGGGTTCAGGGCGCGGATGGTTCCCAGAGCGTCGCAAAGGATGACGGCCTGGGCCATCGACCACATGGCGCTGGCCAGCCACCGGGCGAAGCGGCGGGCGTCATCGAGATCCTTTTGGGAATCGGTCACGTCCACGCAGATCATGCGCATGCCGGCGGGTCTTCCCGCGAGGTCGCGAACTAGAGTGCGATGGATTTGGTAGGTGCGGAAGGCACCCGAGCGGTCGAAGAGGGAACGCACGATCGCCGGCGGATCGTCTCCCGAAGCCATGACCGACAGGAACGCGGCGGAACTGACGTCCTTTTCGTCGGCGGCCATCAGATCCCAACTGCTTCTGCCGACGAGCTCGCCCTGCCTGGGATCGTGCAGGGCAAGGCACGCGCGGTTGGCGCGCACGATGAATCCGCGGGCGTCGATCTCGATGTAGGGCAAGGGCAGGTCGTCGATCTCGACCGTTGCGGCCAGCTCGACCGCCATGGAGACGAGTTTGGGAATCGCGTTCATCGTTTGCCTCCGGGCGCGGTCAGCAGAGTGATTTTGCGAAGGTCCTCGGCCGAGCTGAGCCGCTCGGTCGGCGTCAGGTCGAAGGCGATGGGAATGCGGAGCATGGTGGAGCGTCCGCCGATGTTGACGCTGGTTTCGCGATTCTGCATGATGATTCGCTCCAGCTCCGCGGTGAGAATCTGCTCGTTGGCGCGGCCCTGCAGAATGGCCAGCAGAGACGAATCGCTCCAGTGAAAGATTGCGTCGTCGGAGTGCAGGCTCTGGGTGAGAAAGGCGGCGACGGCCATCAGGCAGTCCTCCACCGCTTCGGGCCCAAAGCGCTGGCTGATCATGTTGAGGCAGGTGAGGCGGAACAGGACGATGAAACCCTTGCCGCCGCTGGCCAGGATGCCGCGCAGGTGCTCGATGGCGCTGCCGCCCCCGCGCAGCCCGGCCGCGTTGTCGTTGGCCGTGGTGTGGTCGGCGGCATGGAGCTGTGACGCCTCGACAGGAGCCGAGCCGGCGCCTGCCGGGTGCAGAAACGATTCCATCTGCCGGCGATAATCCTCGATGCTCGCCGCCGCGGTGACGCCGGCCATCTTTTGCTTCAGTCTTTCCGCGTTGGCGGTGGAGGAATCGATGCCCAGGCTGTTGAGCAGTTCGCTGAAGAGAAACGACACCAGCGAGCGCCATTCGGTGGTGCGGCTGCGCAACTCGGCCTCGGTCTGATAGCGGTATTCTTCGAACTGGCGCAGAAGCGTTCGGATCAGCGCCAGCTTCTCCTCGTCGGGCAGATGGTCGGGGAGCTGCCGCGCCAACTTGGCCACTCCATCGCGGAACTCCTGATAGAGCTGGCTATCGACCTCGGGCATGCCCAGAGCGGCGCCTTCGGCGATCAGGGTGAGGAAGCGCTCGGCGTCCGGAATCCGGACCGCCTTGCCGTCGGAGGGTTCCGGCGCGCCCCAGGCGGCAATCTGGCGCAGGTTCATCGCGAGGACGCTCCTTGAGAGAATTCATCGGCGGCGGGCAGGGAAGTATGAACCCGGAAGGTCATCGGCGCAGGCGCCGGCGAAGCACATCCTTTAGTACACTGGAATGAGGCAAGGCTATGAAAAACAAGGTTCAAGTCGGCATCCTGGGAGCGACCGGAATGGTCGGCCAGCGATACATTCAACTTCTCGCGGACCATCCGTGGTTCGAAGTCGCCTGGCTTGCGGCCAGCGACCGGTCCAGCGGCAAGTCCTACGGCGAGGCCGCCAAGTGGCGGCTCGACACGCCGCTGCCGGAGCGGGCCGCGAGGACGATCGTGTCGCCGGCCGATCCCGAGGGCGCGCCCAAGGTGATCTTCGCCAGCGTCGATGCGGCCATCGCGCGCGAGTTGGAGCCGAAGTTCGCCGAGGCCGGCTGCGCCGTCATCTCCAACTCCAGCGCCTTCCGCATGGCTCCCAGCGTGCCGCTGGTGCTGCCCGAAGTGAACGCCGATCACCTGCACCTGATCGAAGAGCAGGCGTGGCGGAAAGAGTCGGGCGGATACATCGTCACCAACTCCAACTGCTCGGCGATGGGCCTGGTGCTGGCGCTCAAGCCGATCGAGGAGCGCTTCGGCATCGAGCAGATCTTCGTCACCACCATGCAGGCGGTCTCCGGCGCGGGCTACCCCGGCGTCGCGTCCATGGACATTCTGGACAACGTGATTCCGTTCATCGGCGGCGAAGAAGAAAAGATGGAGAGCGAGACGCTCAAGCTGCTGGGCAAGCTCGAGGGCCGCACGGTGAAGCCGCTGGCGGCGAAGATGACCGCGCACTGCAATCGCGTGGCGGTGGTCGACGGGCACACGGAGTGCGTCTCGCTCAAGCTGGGCAACAAGCTGGGCCGGCCGGCGACGCGCGAGGACATTCTGGCCGCGTGGGCGGAGTTCAAGCCGCTGGCCGGGCTGGGATTGCCGTCCGCGCCGGAGCAGCCGATCGAGTGGCGAGGAGAGACGGATCGCCCGCAGCCGCGGCTGGACCGCAATCGCGGCAAGGGGATGACGGTGACCGTGGGCCGGCTGCGGCCGTGCAACGTGTTGGACTGGAAGTTCGTGCTGCTTTCGCACAACACCGTGCGCGGCGCGGCCGGAGCCACCATCCTGAACGCCGAAATGCTGGCCAGCCTGGGCAAGCTGGAAGGGACCGCGGTCGCGGCGCGCGGATGAGATTGCTTCTTCCCACCCTTGCGCCGATGAGGCCGGCGAAAGGCAGGGGCACAGAGCGCCTCATGGGAACTTCGAAATGAAACTGGTGGTGATGAAGTTTGGCGGCACGTCGGTCGAAGATCCGGCGGCCATTGGGCGCACTGCGGCCATCGTGGCCGGGCGCGTGGCCAGCGGCAAGAGCCCCGTGGTTGTCGTCAGCGCCATGGCCAAGGTGACCGACCAGTTGTTGCGCGCGGCGGCGGCGGCCTCGGAAGGCGACCGCACCGGCGCGCTGGCCATCAGCGAACGGCTGCGTTCGCGCCACTGCGACACGACGGCGGCGCTGGTGAAGGAAAAGGCCGCGATCGCGGAGCTCATCCGGCACATCGACGAGGAGTTCGGCGCGCTCGACGAAATTCTGCGCGGAGTTTCGGCGATTCGCGAACTGACGCCGCGCATCTCCGACCTGATCGTGAGCTATGGCGAGCGGTTGTCGAGCCGCATCGTGACCGGGGCATTTCGCGAGCGCGGCATCGACGCGGCCCACACCGACGCGCGCGAAGTCATCGTCACCGATTCGGAATACCAGAAGGCAGCGCCGCTCGACGACATCATCGAGAAACGCGCGCAGGAGAAACTGATGCCGCTCCTCGCACAGGGAAAAGTTCCGGTGATGGGCGGATTCATCGCGTCGAACGAAGCGGGGCAGACGACGACGCTGGGCCGCGGCGGCTCCGACTTCACCGGCGCCCTCGTGGGCGGCGCGCTCAACGCCGACACCATCGAGATCTGGACCGACGTGGACGGCATCATGACCGCCGATCCGCGCGTGTGCCCCGACGCGCTCCGCGTTAAGGTGATCAGCTTCGAGGAGGCGGCCGAGCTGGCCTACTTCGGCGCCAAGGTGCTGCACCCGGCCACCATTCTGCCGGCGGTGAAGAAAAATATCCCGGTGCTGGTGCTGAACAGCCGCAACCCTGAGTGCGAAGGCACGCGCATCATCTCCGTGGCGCCGCACTGCAAGAGCCCGTTCAAGTCGATCGCGGTGAAGAGGAAGCTGACCATCATCGACATTGTGGCCAGCCGCATGTTGATGACACATGGCTACATGAGCAAGGTGTTTTCCGTTTTCGACAAGCACAAGTGCCCGGTGGACATGGTTTCGACGAGCGAGGTGAGCGTGTCGCTCACCGTGGACTCGAATGCCAGCCTGCCGCAGATTTCCGCCGACCTGAGCGCGCTGGCCGACGTGACCTACGAAGGCAAAAAGGCGCTGGTCTGCATGGTGGGCGAGGACATTCGCGGGCAAAACGGAATCGCCGCGCAGGTTTTCTCCGCCATCCGCCACGTCAACGTGCGCATGATCTCGCAGGGAGCGAGCGAGATCAACATGAGCTTCATGATCGACGAGGACGACGCAGACGAAGCGGTGCGCTCGCTGCACAGGACGTTTTTCCAGGAGCCCGACCCGGCGATCTTCGACGTGGAAGCGCGGAAGCAGTGATCGGGGATCGGTGATCAGAGAATCGTGATTCGTGGGTCGTGATCAGGTCGCGCCATACGGTCCACGAGCCACGAATCACGGTCCACGATTCCGAAGGAACCTATGCTGATCCTCGTATTAGGCAAGGGAAAAACCGGCAGCCTGGTGGCGGAAGTCGCGCGGGAGCGCGGCCACGGTGTGCGCGCGCTCGATATCGACGAGAATCCGCACGCGTCGGCGCTGACGGCGCCGAACCTGGCCGGCGTGGACGTGGTCGTCGACTTCACCTCGCCCGAAGCGGCCGTCGAGAACATGCGCGCTGTGCTGTCCCTGGGCGGGCGCATCGTGGTAGGCACCACCGGCTGGTACGCGAAGCTCGACGAGATGAAGGCGCTCGCCCGCCAGCGCGGCGGCGGCCTGCTCTACGGCACCAACTTCTCCATCGGCGTGCAAAAGCTCTTCCGGCTGACGGCGGAGCTGGCCAAGCTCGACGGTTATAAGTTCTCCATCGACGAGACGCATCACGTGACCAAGCTCGACGCGCCTTCGGGAACGGCGATCACGCTCAAGGAGATCGTACTTTCCGCGCGGCCGGGGATCGATGTGCCCATCGAGTCGCACCGCGTGGGCGACGCCAAGGGCGAGCACATCGTGCGCGCCGAGAGCGCCTACGATACGCTCGAGCTGCGCCATGAGATCGGCGACCGCCGCTGCCTGGCGCTGGGCGCGGTGTGCGGCGCCGAGTGGCTGGCCGGCAAATCCGGCGCCTGGGAGTTCCGCGAAATCTTCGATCAGCTATAACTTCGAACCGTGCGAGTTGCTGACGTTGCTCAGGGAATGTCTGACATCGCGTCCAGTGCAATCCCGCGCCGGACGGCGGCGAGATTTGCCAGTGTTGCAGGTACGACGACGCAACCGTCGATGCAGAGGTCAATGACATCTGGATCGTCGAGGGGCAAGTCGAAAAGCAGGATCACCTTGCTTCCAGGGGGTACGACGTGGGGTTTTCCGTCCGCCGGCTTGGGCGATTCGATTCGGGGGATCTGCCATCCTCGCACCAAGCCCGAGCCATCCAACGCGTGGTTCTTGAGGCCTTGGAGAATCCGGAAGCTTGGCTGCTGGTCACGGCCGGCAACATGCGTACGCAGCAAGGCCGGTCCGATAGCCTCAGCGACTGCGGCGTAGTGATAGTCGCGGGCAAGCGTCTCAAGCGGGAAGACGTCAATGTCGCCAGCCGGAGCCAGCTTTGTGCCGCCGGAATGAAGGTCGCGCGCTGCCTCGGCCATTGAAGGAGCAACCTCTTCCACCGTCTCGCACTCTGCCCATCGAGTGATGCACGAGAGATTGATATCGAACAGCCTGTCAACGATCCGCGCATTCGCGTGCGGGGTAAACTCTGCATCGATGAGCCGGCAACCTGTGCAGATCGACGCTTTCTCGACTGCATATTCGGGCTCGCTGACGGGCATCTCCAGGTGCCCAGGGCGCATGCTCGTCACACCGTTCGCCTGGGCGACCAGAAAATCCGGGTCTGAAATCTCAGGGTCGTGTCTTAGTGGCAACATCTCGATGTCGACACTGATTCCCTTGACCCAGATGATTTCGTTCTTCACTTTGATATCTGCATAAACCTGTGCGGAGCGCCCACCGAGAAGCGAGTAAAGACGGCGCTGCCAATCACGGTATTCGTGCCCTACTGTTCGGACCTCGATGTCTTTTGCGGTTAGGAAGTAAGTTGGGTAGGTATGCGAGGTGTCCTGTAGCACGATCTGGTAGTCGCAGCTTCTGGCATCGCAGGGGCCTTCCCATTTTCCCCAATTACCCCATCGATTCATCAGCCGCTGCGCATCGGCCCAGGTACTCTTGCCCATTTGAATTTGGCGGATGTCGTTGAGCAGGCGCTCGGCGCGCCAGCGCAGGATGCGCTGCTGAATGGGCACAACCGCGGCAAGACAGACGATCAACGCCAGAACGGCGATGCCAGCGATGCGAAAGAAGCGACCCCAACGGACGTGGGAAGCCATGCCTCATTAGACACCGCGGCGATCGCGTTTGTTCCCAGATCCAATCGCCGCGGCTCTCTCTGCACCTGCGCGTGCCCCCGGTCTTGCCTTTGAGACCGGGGAATTTCAATAATCTCAACGGCGGAAGTCGGAAACCACTGAGGTACTACGCGGCCACCACTTCGATGCGGTCCGAAGCCACTTTTCTTTCTGGACCCACGACAATCTTGACCTCGCGTCCGAGCCGGACCAGGCAATCCATCATCTTGATTTCGCTGATGCCGCGAAACTGCCCGCGCAGCATCTTCGAGAGCTTGGGTTGCGTCATCCCCAGCACCTCCGCCGCCTGCTGCTGGCTCCATCCCCGCTGGCGCAGAGTCTCCGCAATCTTCACCACCAGTTGCGCCTTCACCAGCATTTCATCGGCGTCGGGAAACCCAAGCTCCGCATAGACGCTCTTGACCTTTGCAGTTTTGTTCACGGCTGTCCCTCTTTTTCTCGCGCCTCGGCTTCTTTCAGGCGCATCCGAATCACGTCGATCTCCGGCTTGGGAGTTTCGATCCCGTGTCTCGACTTCTTCTGGAAGCAATGCAGCACATAAACCGCCCGTGCGAAGCGCACTGTGTAGACCGCGCGATAGGCATTCCCGCGCCAATTCTCGACGATCTCCACGATTCCGGCTGACCCGAACCCCTTAAGCGGCTTGGCATCCGGGTGGATCGAGCCGATCTGCGCGTGATACAAGGCAAAGCCGAACGACTGCTGCACCTCGTCCGGCATCACCAGCAAGTCCCTCTTGGCCGAGCCAATCCAACGCAATGGCCTGAGAGCTTGCTTCACGTTTCAATTATGCCCAAATAGACATAATCCTGTCCAGTGGGTTCCTGGCGAATGACCCTCATCCCTCAACTCCCGCAAAAAAAAACGAACGCAAGTGCTCCGGGTTTCGCTACTGACCGCCAGCGCGCGGCTTGATCAAGTCGCCGAGATAGTCCGGCTTCGCGTCGTCGCGCACAAGGTGCGGATAGCGCTCGCCGCCGCGATACTGGACCGTCGCCGTTCGGTAATAATCGTCATCGACGACGAGAAGCGTGATCGGCGTCGCGCTGTCCTTGGCTGCGGTGATTGCGTCTTCGAGCAGGTCGTGCGTATAGACGCGCCCATTCACTCCCACAACCTTCATCCCCGGCGAGATCCCCGCCTCGAATGCGGGGCTGCCCACAACCGAGTCGCCGACCGTGCCGTCGGCGTCAAGTTGCAGGCCGATGGAGTAGGCATCGCTCGGGGCACCGCGGTGGCCGGGCAGATCCGCGGGCTTGGGGGTGAATTCGACCTTCCATCCGGCATTCTCCAGGCCGGCCACGGGCATATCGGGCGAGGTGGAGTCGAGATGCCGATGAAAGAACGCGGCCCAGTCGTAGGGAGCGACCTGGTTCAGCGCGGCAACCACGTCGTCGAAGGTGTAGGTCTTGAGCTCGGGGCCGTTGTTGGCTCCGCCGTGAAAGAGGTGGCAGAAATCGTCGATGGACTTCTGACCGTTGGACCCGTTGTGGATGATGGTGGCGGCTTCAAGCCACATCAGGTCGCCTTCCTCGTAGTAGTCGACGGAGCGGCGCCAGTTCGTCCAGCCGCGGCCACGGCCGCTGAAGCCGGGCACAGCCGCCGCGGTGTCGAGCAATGGACGCCAGGTGCGCCCAGGGCGGCCCGGGCCAAGCATGGCGGCGGCGCCTGCCAGATATTCGCGATACTGCTCGGGAGTGAACAGGCCGCTGCGCGCGCCGAGCAGCGGGCCCAGATACTCGGTGAGGCCTTCGTAGACCCAGAGCAGATCGTCCTGCATCGGTTTTTCGAAGTCCGGCGTGGCCAGATCGGCGGGGCGGCGGAACTTTCCGTTCCATGAATGGACGAACTCGTGAGGCAGAAGCGAGGCCACGAGCGCGCCGGCGCCGGGAGAAAGGAGCGTGCGCTCGGGCAGGCGGCTGTCGTTCGATTCGTGGTGTTCCAGGCCGAAGTGCGCCACGTGATCGCTGAGCGCGAGCAGGAAATGGTAGTCGCGGTAGTGGCGCGCGCCGAAGAGCCTGCCCGACTCGGCAACCAGGTTGGTCATTCCCTTTTGAACTTCTGGGCTCATAGCGAGGGCGGCCTCGCTGTCGGCGGCCATGTCGATCTCGTGATGGATGGGCTCGCCGGGCGGGGTGAGGTCGATGGCGCGGTAGTACTGTCCTGTAATAACGGGCGAGTCAACCAGCAGATCGAGCGAGATGGGCTTGAAAGAAACCTGATTGGCTGACTCGCCGGCGACGGGCAGAGCCGTGCCGTACTTCCAGCCGTCGGGGAGAATCAGGTTGGCCTGATAGACGAGCTGGGCAGCCGGCGTGCCGGCGGGGTAGAGGATCGCTTCATTCCATTCCAGGACCAGGAGCTTGTCCGTCGCGGAAACGCCTTCGGGCTCAATGATGTCGTAAGCTGCGTCGAGGCGGGTTGCGCCGGCGGGAACGTCGAGATGAAAGGTGAAGGCGTCGAGAGTGTCGCGCCGCCAGGGAATGGTCTTTCCGTCCACCTCGAATTTGAGACCGGTAAGATCGGCGATGGGGCCGCTGGGCTCGTGCTCGCCCGGAATCCACTTGGGGTAATACAGAGTGAGCGGGCCGGGCTGCACAGGAACGGCCAGTTGAGCGTGCAGGAGCTTCCGCGGGGCCTGCGTGGCATCGACGGTGAGTGAAATGGTTTGGCCGGATTGCGCGAATGCAGTGGGCACAGCCAGAACGGCGAATACGGCGAGAAAACCACGAAAACTCGAGCGGAACGGAAACATGCGGCGGCTCCTGGTGGGAAAGATTCGTTCAGATGTCTCTCGCGAATTTTAACAGGCCGCGTTTCGGTTCCGGCGCGCTTGCGAAGACGCCAGCGCGGACGGTTCGGCGGGTCCGGTCTTCCATCACGGGCCGGTCCGGAGCCGTTATACACTTGAGCTGTTATGGAAACGACAGGCTGTGGTACCGCGATTGTCACGCCATTCCGGGCGGATGGATCGGTGGATGAGCCGGCGCTTCGGGCGCTGGTGAACTGGCAGATCGAGTCTGGAATCGACTTCATCGTCGCCTGCGGATCGACCGGCGAGGCCGCGACCCTGGACGAGGAAGAGTGGCTGCGCACGGTGCGTCTGGTGATCGACGCCGCGGGCGGTCGCGTTCCGGTGTGGGCCGGGTGCACGCACAACTCCACGCGCGTGCTGGTGCGGCTGGCTGCGCAGTTGCGGCGCATTCCCGGCCTGTCGGCGGTGCTGTCGGCCAACCCCTACTACAACAAGCCGACGCAGGAGGGGCAGTTCCAGCACTTTATGGCGCTGGCCAAGGAGGTCGATCCGCTTCCCGTCTGCGTGTACAACGTGCCGGGTAGGACCGGCGTGAACCTGGAGCCGGAGACGGTGGTGCGGCTTGCCGCAGCGGCCTCGAACATCCAGGCGATCAAAGAGGCGAGCGGCAAGCTGACGCAGTTCGCCGATCTGGCGCACACGTTGCCCAGCGGATTCAAGATCTTTTCCGGCGACGACAATCTTGCGCTGGGGGCAATCGCCGTGGGCGCGCATGGATTGATCAGCGTCGTCTCAAACGAAATTCCGGCGGAGACGGCGCGGATGATCCGCGCGGCGCTCGACAATCGTTGGGACGAGGCGCGCGAGCTGGAGCGGCGCTACTCGCGCCTGTTCGAAGCGAATTTCTGGGAGTCGAATCCGGGCCCGGTGAAGACGATTCTGAGCCTGATGGGCCGCTGCAACGATCATCTGCGGTTGCCGCTGGTGCCTCCCACGGCGGCCACGCGCGCCAAACTCGAGCAATTGGCCGGAGACTTGGGCCTGCTGAAGCCCGCTGCGGTTCCGGCGGGCGTGCGCTCGGAAGTGCTCTGAGAGTGATGCAAAGGGAATGGGGCTTCGGGCTTGGCTCGGCGCGGTGCGCGCTGGCGGTCGTCGTGTTATTGACGGCCGCGGCGCAGGCGAAGCCCGCGCACAGCCAAGCCGCTGCGGCAGCGCCTCCGGCCGGCACGGCGCAGGCGGGCGCAACGCCGCCGCAGACCGTGTCCGATTTGCGGAACGTGAAGCCGGACATCTCGGGCAAGCGCAACGGCGTATTTCCCGAGCCCGATCCAATCGACTTCGCCGATCATACGGGCTACGTTTCGCTCTTCGACGGCCGGATGTTGACAGGCTGGGATGGGCGGCCCGGCGTGTGGAGCGTGGAGGACGGCGCTATCGTTGGCGTGTCGACCAAAGAAAAGCGAGCGGGCAACACATTCCTCGTTTACCGCGGAGTCACGGCGCGGGACTTCGACCTGAAGCTCGAGATCAAGGTGGAGTGGGGCGGCGGCAGCGGCGTGCAGTATCGCAGCAGCACGGGCATTCCTCCGGGCCGCGTCGCCGGGCCAGGCGAGCCGGCGCTCGATCCGCGCTGGGTCATGATCGGGCCGCAGGCCGACTTCTGGTACCCGGTGAACGAAAACGCGAAGCAATACAGCGGCCAGCTTTATTCGCAGAACACCTCGCTGGGCATCGTCGCATGGCGCGGGCAAGCGGTCGAGTCCGAGCCGGGCCAGCTTCCGCGCCTGGTGGGAACCATCGGCGACCGCGCGCGGTTGGGCGCCTTCGTCAAAGACGGCGAGTGGAACCAGTACACGATCGTCGCGCGCGGCGGCGTGGTCCTGCACATTTTGAATGGACAGTTAATGACCGTGCTCGTGGACGACGATCCGGCCTCGACGAATAACCTCACGGGACTGTTCGGCTTGCAGATCGAGGGCGCGCCCTGCAAGGTGTCCTTCCGCAATCTCTGGTTGAGGAAGATCGACTGACCGTCCGCGCTGGCCGAAGGTACTTGCGTACTGTGCCGGCCCTGTGTTCCCCGCAGCCTGAGGAAACTTTTTTTCGAATTGCCCACAACTCCCGAGGCCGTCTCGTGTCTAATTGGTTCGAAGGCAGGCGGCGAGTGAACGCTTCGTTCTCCGCCGGTTGCCAACTTAGGCGATGGCTCCGTACGCGGACGCGCCCTGGAACGGTTGATCCTATCCCCGCCTGAAGAATTGATTGCCATTAGCAAGTCCTAAAGAATGACGAATCGAAGCAACCGCTCAAAACTCAGGGGTCGTTCCAGGAGAGAGGCCAGTCAGACGAGCTCACTCGGCGTTCGGTCAATCAGGCACGGATCCTCGCAGAAAGCGACGTGACCCATATGTCCCCCCAATCCCGCAAAGAGATTCTTCGGTTAACGCTGCTTCCCCTCGCCGCCGCGGCCCTGCTTATCGCAGGCTGCTCGAGCACAACCACCGCCACAACCCAACAGTCCAACACGCCGACCGGACCGGCGTTCCTGATTGGCACCGACGCGCCCATGGCCTCGGTGGTCTCATTCCAGGCAACGGTCGAGTCGGTCACGCTGACCAACAGCAGCGGAAGCACGACTTCGCTGATCACGGGCACGCCGACCGTGGATTTCGCCCGCTTCAACGGCTTGCAGGGCCTTGTGGATATGACCGACGTGCCCCAGGGTACCTACACCGGAGTGACGATCACGCTGGGCTCGGCGACGATCGGCTACCTGGATACCACAAAGACTCCGCCTGCGATCTCGACGATGCCGGTCACCTACTCGCCGACCTCGTCATCGACCGTAAGCGTGACATTGAATAAATCCCTGGTCGTCGCGAACGGTGGAGCGCCGGTCGGGCTGCGCATCGACTTCGATCTGGCCAAGTCGATCGCGGTGGACTCGAACGGCAACATCACCGGCGACGTGGATCCGACGTTCGACGTGAGGACCGTGGCCCGCACCGATACGGGCGCCCACATCGACGAGTTGATCGGGGCCGTGGTTACCGTGCCCTCCACGACCACCGAACCCAGTTCCTTCGTCATCCAGGGCCCGCACGGCGAGCAGTTCACCGTCGACACCAGCTCTACGACGGACTGGGACGGCGACGCCAGCCTGAGCACACTGACCACCAACAGTATCGTGCAGGTGGCGGGGCAGTTGGATCCGGCCGACCAGACGCTGGATGCCGACGAAGTGGCGGTTCTTTCCGACAGTGGCTTCTACGCCGGCGGCTTGGTCACTTACGTGACTCCGTCCAGCGGCGCGGCTTCGAGCTTCGACTTCTACGTCCGCTCCGTGCTGCCCGATAGCACCGGCGTTCAACTGGGCGATATCGCGCAGGTGAATCTGACTGGAAGCGAGAAGTACTTCATCTACTGGATGCGCAATCCGATGACGCAGTTCCTGTTCAACTCCGCTGCCCTGACACCCGGCCAGGAGATCGGCGTGGGCGGCAAGGACAGCGGCGCGGCCAGCGCCAGCGCGGTCACCGTGAATCGAATCCACCTGCGCGACTGGGGCTATAACGGCACTGTCGTCAAAGGCAGCCAGAATTCGGGCCAGGGCCTGTTCCAGATGAAGGTGACCGGATTCGCGGGGCAAGTTGTGTCCTCGAACGTCACCGTTTACCTGGGTCCGGCCTGCGACTTCCGCTACGGCTTCGGCGCATTCGGCGACCTGACCGACGGAACAAACGTTCGCGTGGTGGGCCTGCTGCTCAATCTGAACGGCAACCTGGTGATGGTGGCGCGCCACGTCGACAGCAACAACTTCACCGACACGACAACCTCTGCCTGGCAGTAAGTGAAACGCGGCAACACCGCAACGCCGGGGCCGGCAGCACGCTGGCTCCGGCGTTTTCTTCGCGGGCAAGTCCCCCTGGTGGTATCCTTACGCTTCCCCAAAACGCGGTTCGCAAAGGAGACTCTATGCGTAAGGGTTGGTTCGCGTTGGTTGCGATTCTGTTGTTGCTCTCAACTGTCTGTGCCTGTCACGGCGGCCTCAACCCGTTCAGTGCCAGCCCTTCCGCCGTGGCCCGGCAATTCTATACGAGTTGCAACGCCGGGGATTATTCCAAGGCGGAAGATACTCTGTCGGTCGATGCGCGCAACTTACTGCACGGAGATATGGGCGCGCTGGCCGGCGGCGTAAAGGGAGTTTGCGACAAAATGTCGAAGGGCGGCACAATGACCAGTGTCGATATCGTCAGCGAGACGGTCCGGGGCGAAGGAGCTGACGTCAACGCCAAGCTCCATTTCAAAGATGGGTCGACCACCGAGGACCACGAGCCGATGGTCAAAGAGAAAGGGGCCTGGAAGATCGCGACGGGCGATTAGGCGCGGGGAGCCTTGGCATTATCGCCATTCGATGACGCCAACCCGGTCCCGAGAGCGCCTTCGAGACGAGCGTTCGCGCCCTTCAGGGAATTTCGGCGATCGGCGGAAACGTGAGCAGAAGGCCAAGGAAGAGCAGAGCAAATGCAACGGCGCACACGCGCGCCACAGCCACGTTTCGCCAATGCCATCGGCGATCGAGAACGAACCACGCCGCGAGCCAGCTTGCGATCGCGCATATCGTGACGCCGGAGAGCGGCCCGGTGGGCTTGTAGAAGTTCATCAGGCTCTTGAGGAACGGCGACTGATCCGCGGCGATGGCCAGAACCGATAGCGTGAAGGAGCCAAACCCTGCCGCAAGCACGGCAGCGGCGCCGGCGCCATTGAGCATCGGTCGCGCGGTGAGGGATGGGTTTCGGTCGCTCATCTCTGTTCCCCCTGGACGAAGTGGATCGTTGGCCCGCCCTCGACCGGCGCCTTCTTGTTGATCGTTGCGCCAAAGAAACCGGCAATGCCCGCGGCGACGAGCGAGATCCAGACAAAGCCAAGCACCGCCGCGCGAAGCTCGGGCTGATTGCGCAAGTTACGGCCATAGTGACGGAAGACCGCGGCGGCCATGGTGATGGAGATGGGCGCGAACCACGCCACGTGCTCCTTCCACTCCATGCCGGTGGAGTGCCAGCCGATCGTCGCGGGGCTCGACATCAACAGGCGCTGCGGGAACGCAGCGAGGTCCGCGCCCGCGGGCGGAACCGCCCGATACCACGGATAAATAACGTACGCGCCTGTGAGTACGGCGAGCCACGCCACCACGGCCATCGCCGTCAGGTAGATGGAGAGAAAGCGCTCATTCTCGATCAGGGTCTCCGGCCCGAGCGGTTTGGCATAGTGGCGGTGGAGCTCGACGAGCGCGCCGGAGCAGGCCATGAGATATAGGCCCCAAAGCCCATTCCATGGATCATCGTCCACAGACCGCGTGCGGTGATTTCCATTCATGCCGTCCTCTCTGCAAGCTCCGCGCCTCAGGTGCGCGGTCTCGCCAACCTCACAGTCCGTTTCGCCTGGACGGCATGGGGAAGAGTAGTGCCGCCGCGTCTTTCTTATCGCCGCCCGAATCGTGCTTCGCATCCTTGCCCCAGGTCCAGTACATGCCTACGTAGGCGTAGTTCTCGGTTTGCCCGGCGACCGAGTGGCCGTAACAGAACAGGATCTGCTCGTTGGGATTGTGTTTGAAGTGGTAATAGCCGCCGATGTCGATCATCGCGGAGGCCTGCGTCTGCGGCGCGGCGGGGCCTTCCGCGCCATGAGCGAAAACCTCCGCGCCCAGCTCCCACTGCTCGCTCAGTTCGCGCTTGATCAGCCATCCCGTATAGGGGAAGTTCCGAAATCCGGTCTGTGGCACGACTTCGTATCCGCCGCCGCCGTCGAAGAGCCACTTGCCCTCGTTCTTTTGAATCCAAATTGGCAGCTTGTACCAGACCTTACCCACGCCGAGCCCGTCGTCGGCGCTGCCGGTGGGCATTTCGAACATGGTGAAGCTGCCGATCTGCGGAACGTGCTTCGTCTCCTTGATGAATGCGATCTTGGCGCCCAGCTCCATGTCGGTGAGGCCGAACTTCACCGGTCCCGCGCCGCTGGGCAGATAGACCGGGCTGTTGGAAGGCGCAGTGACTCCCCACGGCAGAATGGCGTGCAACTGCACGCGGGGAATGGCGCCCCAATTGAACTCGAACGCGGGTCCCGCGGAGCCCATCGCCACCGGCGTGCCGTCCACCGCGCCGAAGACGTAGAACTCGTAGTGATGCAGGTCGACGGGAACCGGATCGTCGGTCTGGTAGGGCGGGCCCTGCGCGCGCAGCAGCGGCGCCGCGAAAGCGCACAACAGCAGCAGCGCCAGCGCGAGGCCATTGCCGCCAGGGCGTCGCGACGTTATGCCAGGAATAGGGAAGAACTGCCGTGCCTGGGGAAGCATCTACCGCAGACCATAGATCGAACTCCGATTGGAGTCAAGGCAGTATTCGGTGAACGGCGATCGAGCGGTCGCGGCCAAAGCGAAGCGGGCGCGCACGGAAAGCCCCGGGTGCGATCCCGGGGCTTATCTCTCTTGGCGTGAGTGCTCGCTTCAGCGGGTGGAAGAATCAACGGCGACGCCCGCCGCCTCCGCCGCTGGAGTGGCTCATCTTTGGCGCGCTCGCGTGGCCGCCGCCTCCGCCGAAGCTCCTGGGCGCGCTTTGATGTCCGCCGCCGGAGGAGAAGCTCGGCGCGCGGCCGCCGCCCCAACTCTGCTGCCGGCCGCTGGAGAAGCCCCTGGGCGCGGAATTGTTGCTGAACGAACGGAAGCCGCTCGAAGGCGCCGCACGGTTCATGGAGTAGCCGTTGCCCGGAGAGGAGCGCGGCGTGAAGGCGCGGGAGTTTTGCTGCGGAGCGCGGTAGTTCGAATACGGGTTGGCATACGAGAAGCCGGGACGAACGGCGTAGGCCTGGCTGGGATTCGAGGTCGACGGCCGGTTGTTATAGCCGGAATTGAACCCGGGGTTGCTGAACGTCTGCGGCCAGGCTCGCATAGCCCGGACTTGAATAGCTCATCCCCCGGTTGGGAGTCATCTGCGGACGATAGCCGGAATTCTGTTGCGGCGCAGTTCGCGCGGTCGACTGTGCTCCGCGATTGTCCTGGAAGCCGCGGTTGAAGTTGTTGCCATTGCTCAGGCGGCTGGGCTCGTTGAGCCGCTCGCCCGGCCGGTTGAATGCTTGATTGGACGAGCGGTCGTTCGACCATCCGCCGCCGCGGCCATCGCCGCCACGGTTGAACGCCTGGCGATCGCCCCAGCCGGAGCCGTCGCGCATGCGCCCGCCGCCATTCCAGCCACGGTAAGCGCGCGGACCGCCGTGCGGCAGGCCCCAATCGCGCACCGACGCGCTGCGCGTGAAGTAGGACGAGTGGCCGAACATCACGCCGTGGCCCATCCAGTCGAAGCCCCACCCCAGCCATCCGAACGGGAACCGCTCAAACGCATCGAGGGCGAAGCAGAGCCCGTACTCGATCGGCCCTGCATCGAAGTACGCGAGAGGACCGGTGTACGCGAAACCGGGATATGGCGCGATCGGCACTCCGTACACAGCCCACGGATCGTAAGTCGGCACGTAAACCACCTGCGGGTCGGGCGGCGCCAGCTCGACGTAACCCTGGTCGTTGGTCACCTGCTCCTGCGGCGTCGATTGCAGATTGCCGTCCTGCTCGGCGCTCTCGCGCAGAACCTGGACGGTCTGCATCACGTCCTGCGGCTGGTTGTAGTAGGCGTTGCCTAGGGCGGTGGTCCACTCCAGGTTGCGGTCCAGCATGTCGAGCACGTCGGGGAATGCGGTGAGCGCCTTGATGCTCGGGTCCCACGAAGTCTGCGCGTTGGCGCCGGCCGCGATCTGGTCCGGCGACCCGTAGCCTTGCGCGCGCATCTGCTGGAGCCACTGGTCGGCCACGGCCACCTGCGCCGGATACGTCGCGGCAGTCAAAATCTGCGCCAGAAGCGCGTCGGGATAGAGCGCGATGGGCGCCAGAAGCTGCTCGAGATCCTGTGCGCTCAAAGCCTGCACTGGCTGGCTCGGCGCCGTCTGCTCATCGGGAGACGCCGGAGAGCTGTAGGGCTGATTGGCGTAAGGTTGCTGGGCCTGCGGCTGCGCATACTGGGGCTGTGCATACTGCGGCTGTGCGTACTGCGGGTCGGCGTATTGCGGCTGCGCGTACTGCGGCTGCGCGGCGCCCGGCTGCGGCGCGGGTTGCGCATATTGTCCCGCGTACGGATTGGCCGCGTACGGGCTCGGCGTCGTCCCGTAGGGCGAGGGGTACGCTTGCTGAGCCGCGGCCTGCGCCGGAGCGGCGACGATCGCCAATATTGTGATGGCGGCAGCGAGCGCCAAGAAAATCGGCCGCGCGCCGCGCGGTGGGAAATCTCTTTTGAGAGTCGGAGGCAAAGGGCTGTTCGTCGGCAGCCCGGCAGACAACATAGAGGAAGAAACACGCACTTGCGTTCGGGATTTCATCTTCCCTCACAGTCCGCTCCGGCCCGGGCTTGCGCCGGTTTCCGTCGCACCCGCGCCGGAGCCGTCCTGCCAGCCCCGGGGGAGGGCTATTCCAGCAAACCCCGAGTGAGGGGATTAGTTTCGATTGTGAGGGGAAGTAATCTCTACGAATCTCCGGTCGGCAGAAGCGTAGGGTGAACATGCTAGGGAGATAGGCGCAATGCTTCGCGAACCACTTCGCTTGCCGACGTGTACAGACCCGACTCAACCTTGCCGGCGACGAACTTGTCCAACTCCGGAGTCAGCGAAACATTCATGGGGAAATCTCCTGAGCCGATGGCGGGCCCGATCGCAGGGCGTGTCAATCTTCGGTATTCGAAGTCCGACAGAGATCCATATGGTCTGGGCAAGTCAGATGTGCTGCATCGGATTGAAAGCTTCAACCAAGCCCGGATGACAATTTATATATTGCCTGATCGTGAACATCGGCTATATATAGCTTGTCATTTGTTGGGAGATTGACTATATTTAGATAGTCATCTGATCGAAATGAGCTTGGGATGCGAAGCGAATTCAAACGTCTTCGATTGAAACAACTTGACCGCAGTCTGGAGGCCTTTCGCGCGGCCCGGTCTGTGCCCCGGCCGCAGAAAGGCTGGATACGGGCGATCCGCGAGGCGACCGGCGTTTCAGCGGCGGAACTGGCGAGGATTCTCGGAAGCAGCCGCCAACTTCCGCTACAGATCGAGAAGGGTGAGGCTGACGACCGCATCACCCTGAAGACCTTGCGCAATGTGGCCAACGCATTGGATTGCGATCTGGTGTATGCGCTGGTGCCGAGGGCCGGGACGATGCAGGAACTCATCGAGGACCGAGCCCGTCGTCAGGCACGCACCCAGGTTTTGGCGGTTGAGCACTCAATGGCGCTCGAAGATCAGGCGGTCGGGAGGCAGCGGCGGAAGGGAGCCCAAAAATACTCAGTTACATAAGCAGGAGCATCAAAAGGACAATGGTTCTGGATCTCATATCACGGAATATATGAGGTAGGGCTCCCTCATAAGATTTGCCAAATCACGACCGTAAACATCATCTCCGGAGCACAAGGATATGGCGGGTGAGACTCTTATGCACCCTCTGCGTGTGGTGTTGGAGCACAGTCATGTGCTGTCCTGCGATCTACCGGAGATATCCTGATGCGTGACCACAATTGCACGGGCGCCGGTCTTCAGGATCCGGTTGATTTCGCGAAGAGCATCATGATACAGGTGCTCCATGGTATCAGCTTTTTTATGCAGACCGACTGGCCGTAGGGAAAATCAGTCACGACAGCATCCACTACCCAGTAGTGCAAGGTTCCCGGGTGGTATCGGCAAGGAAGAGCATACTCTGGTGCACATTTTCTTTGCATCCCTGGATCGTCATGGGATCGAAATCGCTTCCCACCGCATGGACCCCGAGCATCTCCGCTTCAATCAGGATCCCGCCCGTTCCGCAGAACGGGTCGAGCGGGATCGAACCGCTACCTGCAAGAGAGAGGTTGACGAGCGTACGTGCCATACGGGGCATCATGACACAGGGATGGAAAAACTCGCGCCTTCCCGGATTACGCTGGTCGTAGGCGCCCCGATGGAACCCGGTACAGACCCCTGCCGAAATGACCCCGGTCTTTACTGAAATAATAGCCCGGTTATCCTCGGCCGGGTTGAAGCGATGCGTG